>NZ_CP192074.1:0-4907017 GCF_050942345.1 Nocardia pseudovaccinii | reverse complement strand
CTACATCGCCTATCGCGCCCTGGTCCGCGCGAAGGTCGACGTCATTTGCTTCGGACAGGGCGACACCGCCGCCCGCGAACGCGCGCAACGGCATCTGCAGATCGCCGCGCACCATCTGGAACAGGCGGCGGTGCGGCTCGTTGTTGTCGGCGGTCTGCCCGGTACCGGAAAATCAACCGTGGCCGCCGAACTCGCCGCCACCACCGCCGCGATCGTCATCTCCAGCGATCATGTGCGCAGGCAGCTATTGACCGGACAGGAGCCGACCGGTCCGGTCGGCACCTACGCCACCGGCGCGTATGCCCCGGAAGGCAAGGCCCGCGTCTACGCCGAGATGCTCGCCCAGGCTCGGGTACTGCTGGCATCTGGTGTATCGGTCATTCTGGACGCGAGCTGGATAGACGCGGCCGAACGCAGTCGCGCGGCAGCGCTGGCCGAAGAGGCACACGCCGACCTGGTGGCACTGCAGTGCGTCTGTCCCCGTGCGTTGGCCAGTCGCCGGATTCGGCAGCGCGCGGCCTGCGAATCCGATGCCACGCCGGATATCGCCGACGCCATGGCTGCCGCGGCATCGGTCTGGCCGGATGCGATAGGCCTCGACACCGCCTTGCCGTTGGACCAGACTGCGGCTGCGGCCGTTCGTGCCTGGCAGCGAAGCGGACCGGTGACAGCAAGGGACTTCGGTCACGACTCCGGGGCCTGTCTCCGCGCCGTCGAGCGCGATCGCTCAGTAGGCTGAAGGACCCGGGAGAGAGGTGTTTGTTGATGATCAGCGTCTTCTTGGTCGATGACCATCAGATCGTGCGTCGCGGTGTGAAGGATCTGATCGATTCCGAGCCCGATCTCGAGGTCGTCGGCGAGGCGGGCACGGTGTCGCAGGCATTGGCGCGCATTCCCGCGCTGCGCCCGCAGGTCGCGGTTCTGGACGTGCGCCTGCCCGATGGCAATGGCATCGAATTGTGTCGTGAACTGCTGAATCAGCATCCTGAGCTGCGGTGTCTGATACTTACCTCGTTCACCGACGAGCAGGCCATGCTCGACGCCATCCTGGCCGGGGCCAGCGGGTATGTGGTCAAGGACATCGACACCATCGAACTGGTCGAGGCCATTCGCGAAGTCGGCGCGGGCAAGTCGCTACTGGACAACCGCGCGGCCGCGGCCCTCATGGCAAAGCTGCGCGAGGAAGCCGAGGCCAAAACCGGGCCGCTGGCCGGCCTCACCGAACAGGAACGGACCCTGCTCGATCTGCTCGGTGAAGGACTGACGAACCGGCAGATCGCGAGCCGGATGTTCCTCGCGGAAAAAACCGTGAAGAACTACGTCTCCCGGCTGCTGACCAAACTCGGGGTAGAACGCCGCACCCAGGCCGCGGTGCTGGCCTCCAAACTCAACGTACCCACCAAGTGGCAGGAGTGAGCAACGTGCGGTTTCGTTCGGTGTGACACTGGGTATGCAGTCCGGGCAGAATATTGATCATGGAAGGCGAGTCGACTGTCTCCGGTGAGACCCCGGTGATGGAAACATTGTCTCAACTGCGGCTTCGTGAACTGCTCGGCGAAGTCCAAGACCGGATCGCCAAAATCGTCGGCGTCCGCGACCAGATGGACCGCTTGATCGAGGCCATGCTGGTCGTCACCGCCGGATTGGACCTGGACAACACGCTGCGCTCGATCGTGCACACCGCCATCGAGTTGGTCGACGCCGGATACGGCGCGCTCGGCGTGCGCGAAACCGACAGCAACGAGCTCGCCGAATTCGTCTACGAGGGCATCGACGACCGCACCCGGATCATGATCGGCGATCTGCCACGCGGTCACGGTGTCCTCGGCCTGCTCATCGAACAACCGAAACCCATTCGGCTGCCAGATCTTTCGAAGCATCCCTCATCGGTCGGCTTCCCCGCCCACCACCCGCCGATGCATACCTTCCTCGGCGTACCGGTAAAGGTACGCGACGAGGTCTTCGGCAACCTGTACCTGACCGAGAAGGCCGGTGGGCAGGAATTCACCGACGACGACGAGGTCGTGGTGCAGGCACTCGCCGCCGCAGCCGGTATCGCCATCGCCAACGCCCGCCTCTACGAGCAGTCCAGGATCCGCCAGCAATGGCTGGAGGCCAACCGCGATGTGGCCACCGAACTGCTCGCCGGCGGCGAACCAGGCACCGCACTCGAACTCGTCGCTGACCGCGCCTTGACACTCACCCAGTCGGCGTGCACCTTCCTCGCGCTCCCCGAAGATCCCGAAACCCCCTGTGAAGAAGTCACCGAACTGGTCGTGGTCGCCGCCGCGGGCGCCAGCGCCGAAGACCTCATCGGCGAACGCATCCCCATTGACGAATCGCATTCCGGCGAAGCGTTCCGCAAGGGACAGATCATCGCGGTCGACGAACTGAACTTCCCCATCTTCGACGAGCCATCCAAATTCGGCCCGGCACTCAATCTGCCGCTACGCGCCGAGGACTCGGTCATCGGTGTACTCGCGACTGTGCGGCCCGCCGGCACACAGCCACTCGATGCGGCCGGGCAAGCGATGATGGCCGCCTTCTCCGACCAAGCCGCACTCGCACTGCAGCAGGCGAACAGTCAGCGCCGGATGCGCGAACTCGACGTACTCTCCGACCGCGACCGCATCGCGCGCGATCTACACGACCATGTCATCCAGCGCCTGTTCGCGGTCGGTCTCTCGCTGCAGAGCACCGCCCAACGCGCCCGTGCACCCGAAATCAAATCCCGGCTCACCGAAACCATCCAGGACATCCAGTCGATCGTGCAGGAAATCCGGCAGTCGATCTTCGATCTGCACAACAGCACTGCCGATGACCCGACGCTACGTAAACGCCTGCACGGCATCATCGCCGACATGATCGGCGAAAGTGGGCTGCGCACCACGATTCGCCTCGCCGGACCGGTCTCGGTACTGGCACCACCGCTATCCGAAGACGTCGAGGCCGTACTGCGCGAAGCGGTGAGCAATGCCGTGCGGCATGCGTCGGCGACGACCGTGTCGGTCCATCTCACGGTGCGCGATGACGTCACCATCGAGGTTACCGACGACGGTATCGGCCTGCCCGACAACGTCGATCGGATGAGCGGATTGGCGAATCTGGCGACACGCGCCGAACGGGCGGGCGGCAGCTTCAGCGTCGCGAAGGGTGAGCACGGGGGCACGATACTGCGCTGGTCGGCACCGTTGCCCTGAGCGGCGTCACCCCCTTGGCATCAGCTGTCTTAGGGCCCTGCGGTTCGTGACCAATGCCAGACGTGCCGGCTCCCTCGGATTCCTAACCTACGGATAACCGATCTGTGGAATCCGAAGGGACACTGCCCATGACCACCCAAAACCACGATGATCCACACCGGCTGGCGTCGGCCGAAATAGTGGTCGGAACCGACGGCTCGGAGGCAGCCGATCTCGCCGTCCGATGGGCCGCCGAAACCGCCTCTCAGCGGGGCCGCCGCCTGCGCATCGTGCACGGTCTAGATGCCGCCGCGGCCGGGACCGTCTACGGGATCTACGACGTGATCATGCCACCGGTGATCGACGCGATCCGCCGCGAAGGCACAGACACGCTGCACACTGCACGCCGACTCGCCCATCAGGTCGATCCGGACCTGACCGTGGAAACCGAACTCTCCGACGCCAATCCGGCGCACCTGTTGATCGCTCTGTCCGAGACGGCGCATTTCGTCGCGATCGGCGCGACGGGTTCCGGCGGCACCCTCAGCCACCTCGGGTCGACGCTGCTCGCAGTCGCCAGCCACGGCCGCGGCGCGATCGTGGTGGTGCGCGATACCGGCACCGAACAGCAGACCCGACGCATCGGCCCGGTCGTGGTCGGCGTCGACGGCGGCCCGGTCAGCACGGCCGCGGTCGGAGCCGCGTTCGCCGAAGCCAGCGAACGCAGAACCCAACTCGTCGCCGTCCACGCTCGGAGCGACCTGTACTACGACCGCTTCGCCGGACTCCCCTACACCATCTCCGACCGAGACGCTGAGACCGCGGGACAGGCGATCCTGGCCGAGCAGCTCGCGGGCTGGCAAGACAAGTACCCCGACGTCCAGGTCATCCGCAAGGTGTACCTGTCGGGGCCACGGCAGGCACTACGCGAATGGTCGCGGTCTGCGCAGCTGCTCGTCGTCGGCAGCCGGGGTCGCGGAGGATTCCGCGGGCTGCTGCTCGGCTCCACCGGCAACACGCTGGTGCAGACCGCGCACTGCGCGGTCATGGTCGTCCACCCGGAGTAAACACCCTATTCCCGTCGCGCAGAAGGATTACGAAATCCCATGTCCGCCAAAGCCATCAATCCCCCCGTGCTCGTCGGTATCGACGGTTCCGAAGCCGCCGCCGAGGCAGTGCGCTGGGCCGCGGTCGATGCCGTCCATCACTGTGCGCCCCTGCATATCGTCTACGGCATCGGCGCACCGATGGACTTCGGTCCCGGAATCGCTTTCAACCAAATCGATTACGACGCCTATCGAGCGGCCGGTGCGGCGGCCGTCGCAGCCGCCAGAGAATTCGCAACCGCGGCAGCCGCAGCCGTCGGCGACCTGGACATCGTCACCTTCGTGGTCGAGGCGCCGCCGATCCCGGTTCTGCTCGACCGCTCCACCGACGCCCGCCTGCTGGTCGTTGGCACCCGCGGGCTCGGCGCCTTCCGCCGTGGCCTGCTGGGCTCGGTGAGCACCGCCGTCGCTCGGCACGCGCACTGCCCGGTCGCGGTCATCCCCGAACCCGAAAACTACACACCGGATCGGCTGCTGGGGCCAGTGCTGGTAGGCGTCGACGGCTCGGCGAGCAGCAGCCGCGCCATCGAGATCGCCTTCGACGAGGCCGACCGTCGCGAGGTCGCGGTGCGCGCGGTGCTCACTTGGTCCGAATTCAACCGCTATATCTCCCGCGCCGATATGCAGAAGCAAGCCGAGGAGCTGCTGTCGGAAAGCCTGGCCGGTTATGCGGAGAAGTATCCCGACCTCGAAGTGCAGCGCGTGGTCGTCGAGGACCGACCAGCCAGACGCCTACTCGCGGAATCCGCGGACACTCAGCTGATCGTCGTCGGCAGCCACGGCCGCGGCGGCTTCGCGGGCATGACCCTCGGCTCGGTCAGCCAGGCCGTCCTCCACGCCACCGACTGTCCCCTCATCATCGCCCGTCCACAAAACTGACCGAAGGGCATCGACATGATCACTCACCCCGATGACAATCCACACCAACTGGCATCGGCCGCGGTGGTGGTGGGAACCGACGGGTCGACAACCAGCGACGCCGCCGTTCGATGGGCCGCGCAAACGGCGGCTCGGAAGCAACGGCGGCTGCTGATCGTGCACTGCCTCGACCTCCTCGGTACCCGCGCGGTCCTGGGGAGCTACGACGCGATGGAGCCCTCGGTCATCGCGACGATGCATGCAGACGGTGAGCGCATCCTCGCCAAGGCTGGTGAACTGGCTCATGACGTGGACCCGGAGCTGACCGCCACCACTGAACTCTCCGAAGCGAATCCCGCCGAATTGTTGATCGAACTCTCGCAAACCGCGGACCTTGTCGTGCTGGGCGCCACACCTGGTGCCGGTACACTCGCTCACCTCGGGTCGACATTGCTCGCGGTGGCCGGCCACGGGCATGGCGCTACGGTCGTCGTACGCGGCGCCGACGCGGGGCAACCCGCGCATCCGAGCGGTCCGGTCGTGGTCGGCGTGGACGGCAGCCCGGTCGGTGAGGCCGCCATCGCCGCGGCATTCGCGGAGGCATCCGAGCGCGACGCCGAACTTGTTGCCGTGCATGCCTGGAGCGACCTGAACGTCGGGGCGTTCGCCGGAAGCACCTATCTCGAGATCCCCATCGTCGACCTCGAGATCGCTGAACACGCGCTGTTGGCGGAGCGGCTCGCGGGCTGGCAGGAGAAGTATCCCGACGTCACCGTGACCCGCAAAGTCTCCGTCCTCGGACCGCGCGAACTGCTCGGCAAATGGTCGGAGTTCGCCCAGCTGATCGTGGTCGGCAGCCGTGGACGCGGCGGATTCCGTGGCCTGCTGCTGGGATCGACCAGCAATTGGCTTGTGCAGCATGCCGATTGCCCGGTCATGGTCGTCCATCCGAGCTGACCTTCGGCCTCCCCCTCCGGGACCGAAGCCCCTGCCCGCCCACCCCATCCGACGGGCATGGTGATCATCGGGCCGCGGACAACCGCCCATCCGCGGCCCACCCCACAATCGGAGATCGAGGGAATCATCATGAGCAGCGCGACATTCGACGCACCCTTCCACACCAAGCCCGGCGAGAGCCTGGCCGACCCCTTCAATATCCCGGGCATCGTCCTGTTCGCGCTCGGAGTGGTCGGCCTGGCATCGACACTCACCGCTGCGGCCTACGGTTTCGCCGGTTGGACGAAAATCGGCGCTCTCACCACCGCACTGTTGTTTCTCACCAGCATTTCGCTGTTCCTACTCGAACACGAACGGCTGCGCCGCCTGGCCACGCACCGTGCGGTGACCGAGCCCGCAACGGATCCCACGACTGGGGAGATCGCAGGACTGTAAGACCCTTCCTAGGGTGCCGCGCCGACCGCCAGCCCGATCAGCGTGACGACCTTCGCCAATTCCAAACCGACAGACCAGAAGTGGGCGCGCGAGCGGGGCAACTGCGGCGACCTGCCCACTCACCCATATCACCGAACTGCCCGCCAGCCGCGGCGTCATCGCGAAGCTGCTACCGCACGCCGTGGTTCCTCAGGTTCTCATCCGGATCGGCACGGCACCGGACAAGCAGGTGCCCCCGCCCACGCCGCGGCGCCCACTCCCCGACGTTTCACCGAACGCCACGGCTGACCGATACATGGGCACATAAAGGAGTTTCCGATGGACAACATCGACTGTCAGATCTGCCAACTCTCCCCTGAGGTCCGGTGGTCGCCCTCGGACGCCGCGCCGCCATCCCGGTCGAGATTCCCGCCGCCGAGCGGCCCACGGTGATCCTCGCCTACCTCGTCCGAGTCCGACGCACCGGACGATCGTGGGGTACCCGCCCGCGAAGCGCGGTACCACTTCGGCACCGACCCGTCACCCGCCGACCTGTCCCCGAATCATCGACCGAAACCCGGTGTTCCGCATCGACTTTCCGGAAATCAGCCGGGACAGAATCCGTGCCGCATAAGGACTTTCGCCCCTCGCGCAAATTATTCGGCGCGGCCGATCACGGGGCGATCACCACACACGCGCAAGCAGCGATCAGGAGGCCAGTAATGACCACGGTGAGCACCCATGTCGCCATTCGCGAACTCGGTCCCGACGACACGAACGCACTGCGAGAACTACATGCCGGACTCGACGAGCAGGACAGCTATTTCCGGTTCTTCGCACCCCTGCCCAAAAACCTCGGCAAGGTCGGCGCGGCTATAGCCAAGAACGACCCGGCGCACTGCGCCGTGGGCGCATTCATCGACGGCCGACCGGTGGGGTAACCAATTTCGTCCCACTCGCACAGCCCTGAACGGCCGAGGTCGCGATGGTCGTCGCCCACGACGAACAAGCCCACGGTATCGGCACCGATCTGCTACACCGACTCGCCGACCTGGCTCGCGAGCGCGGCATCGAACGATTCGTCGCCGATGTCCTACCGGCGAACGGCATCGTCCGGTTCGCCATCCAGCTCTGACCCGCACGAATAGGGCCCGCATTCGCCGGATCCCGGCACACAGCGGTCGACCAAAGCCACGTCCGAACGGGACTAAAGACTGCATCGCCCACCGGTCGACCAGTGGATCGTTGACTCGTCAGGACAGACCGGAGGGAGCGAATATGGCCAGCTACGGTGCGACGGTCCGCGACGAGTTACGTGTGCCGACTCGCGTGCTGCGACACGCGATTCCGGGTGTGTATGCAGGCTACAAGCAGTTGCATGACGCCACGCTCGCCGCGGGAATGCTGGACGCGAAGACCAAAGAGTTGATCGCCTTGGCGATCGCGGTGAGCAAGGAATGCGATGGATGTATCGCCGCGCACGCCCATGCCGCGGTCCAGCACGGTGCCACCCCGGCGGAGGCGGCCGAGGCGATCGGGGTCACCTTTTTGATGAATGGTGGCCCTGCGACCGTGTACGGCGCCCGGGCCTATGCCGCAGTCACCGAGTTCTATGCCGACAGCACCGGCGACGGCGTGGCGCGACCGATCGCACCTGACGCGCATGCCGACTGACCGTCGGCGTGGATTCAGATAACCAGCGGAGCCAGTGACGCCAGGCGGAAGCACTCGAAGGACAACTGAGATGACCGAGAACGTGAATACGCACCGGCTGGCGTCGGCGAAGGTGGTCGTCGGCGTGGACGGCACGGTCGCGTCGAATCTAGCTGTTCGGTGGGCCGCCCGGACCGCCGCGCCGCGCGGG
The DNA here is from genome assembly GCF_050942345.1 of Nocardia pseudovaccinii. Taxonomy (NCBI): domain Bacteria; kingdom Bacillati; phylum Actinomycetota; class Actinomycetes; order Mycobacteriales; family Nocardiaceae; genus Nocardia; species Nocardia pseudovaccinii. The sequence continues at coordinate 4,898,639 of NZ_CP192074.1, read as the reverse complement.
CGGACACTGTTGATCACGCACGGCATGGATCTGCGTGCCGTGGCCGCCGATTTCGATGCGAGCGCCCTTCCAGTTCACATGCTCATGGACGAAACCCGCATGCGCGGTGCTGATTTCGTCGCCAAGGCCGAGCGGATCGCACGTGCCGAAGCTCCCGAGTCGACTGTTTCGACGGAGGTATCCGAGGCACATCCCGTCGAGCTATTGATCCGGCACTCACGCACCGCACACTTGGTGGCCATGGGGGTGACACCCGGATTCGGCGCCGCCGCGCATCTCGGATCGACTCTGTCTGCCGTGGTCGCGCACGGCCACGGCAGCGTTGTGGTCGTGCGCACCGCCGACCCGCGTGAACAGCTACCGGCCGACGGTCCGGTGGTGGTCGGTGTCGACGGCAGCCAGGCCGGTGAAGCCGCGATCGCCACCGCCTTCGCCGAGGCATCCGACCGGGGGACCAGCCTGGTCGCGGTGCACGGCCACCACGACCTCTTCATCGATACCTTCGCCGGGTATCCCTTCTTCGACGCACCCATCAAGACCATGGAAAACACGCAGCGCGAACTGCTGGCCGACCGCCTGCACGGATGGCAGGAGAAGTACCCGAATGTCGAGGTCCGTCACAAAATCTACGACCTGCATATCCGGCAGCATCTGCTGGAGTGGACCAGGACCGCACAGCTCATCGTGGTCGGCAGTCGTGGTCGCGGCGGATTCCGCGGGCTCCTACTGGGCTCCACGAGCAATGCCCTTGTGCAACACGCATATTGCCCGGTCATGGTCGTGCACCAGGACTAGACCGACCCGAAAACGAGGACAAGCTGTGGGGCACCAGCCCAGATACTGAGCGCTGGGAGGTCTACACCGTGCTCGCCGACAGCGAAACCTTCGGCACTGCACCGCGACTCGCCACCGGCGAGACGGTCGATGACGAGCATGCGGTGGCGGTGTGCTGCGGCACCGCCGAGGATGCCGCCGCCGAGGGGGCGTGCCGCGCCGGTGATGCCAAGAAGGATGCCGCCGCCTCCGGCGCATCCTGCTGCCGCTGACCCCGTTGTGTCACGGTCCTTCCGACAGCGCCGACCTTCCCATCTACAAACCGGCGGGAGTTCCCGAATCAGATAGGTCTGCCAAAGACCCCTCCGACCTCGCCTAGGCTGGCAATAGAGCATCGCGCCCGGCGCGGAATGGTCTTCATTCGGGTTGATGAGGCAAGTTGCTAAGATTAGAAAGTAATCTCGGCATTTGTCGGTATCCGGAGAGTGGAGGACATCATGGGGGATGCGCGCCAGCCGCTCTATCGGATGAAGGCAGACTTCTTCAAGACGCTCGGGCATCCGGCGCGCATTCGGGTGTTGGAGCTACTCAGCGAGCGTGATTACGCGGTGTCAGAGATGTTGCCTGAGGTCGGTATCGAACCGGCGAATTTGTCGCAGCAGTTGGCGATCTTGCGTCGCACCGGGCTGGTGACTGCTCGACGGGAGGGGTTGTCGGTTTCCTACGCGTTGACCTCGCCGCAGGTCGCGGAACTGTTGACGGTGGCGCGGGCCATCCTGACCGGGGTGGTGGCCGGCCAGGCCGAATTGCTCGAGGAGCTATCCGAACCCACCTTGGTCAGCGAATCCACGGGGTGACCTCGCAGCACGGTGAGCATTTCGGCGGGCGCCGTCGGTCCGGTGTGTCGAAGGGCACGTGGGATCCGGCCGCCTGGACCGAGCCGAATCACAACGGCTCGACGCGATCCTCGATGCCACTCCACCGCTGGCCGCGCTCGAGCTAGGCGGTCTTGAACTGGAGAAATGGATGGCTTGAAGGCGTTCCGGTCATGCCATGTCGGCGGGAGCCGGCGGAAGTAGTGGTGGGAGGTAAGGCCACCACGTCGGGTGGTCACGCACCAGATCACGCAGCGCAGGGCTGCTGCGCAGCGTAGAGCAGCAGTAGTGGTCCCAAGGCTCGGCGCTGTTGCTGTCAGGGATCTGCTTGTGCGTGTGTATGCCGCTGGACATGACATCGGCTAGCAATTCGGCGATGGTGAGTATTTCGTCCCGCTCGTCCTGCTGCTCGGGCAACGGTTCATCGCCATAGAAGTATCGACGTGAGCCGGGTCGCTCGAGCATCAGCAGGTGCACCTCACGCACAGCACTCAGCACCGTGTTATTCGCGGAGACCGCGGCCATCGCGTTGCTGATCTTGGTTTGCTCGGCCCCCACACGAGTCTGCTCGGCGACAGCACTGGTCTGCTTGGCCAGGTAGATAACCGACACTGTGGTCGCCACCAGTGCGAGCGCGGCTACGAAAGCGGCCACCGCTTCGGCCGATATCTCCCCCATGTCATTTCCCCCTGCGTTGGTGGGTGAAAAGTGTTGCAGCCCTGAGGATATCAAATCCAACGAGGACGCAGATCAGGTCACTCGATGCTCGGCGGTGGCGTGGTCGACCACCTGCGGCGACATCTGTCACACGGCTGGCAGCGCCGCCCCGAACGCAGCCCTCAGCGGACGAGTGTCTCGGTGTCCTCATGATCGGGAGTCTCAGCAGCCCAGTGGCGTGCGAGGGGCTTTGCGCGGCTCACGGGCACGAAGTGGCGGGCATGATCGATAGCCTCACGGGTGTTGGCGAACAACGCATCCTCGCCTGCGGCGGGTAGGGCTCCGATGGCGCAGAGGCGGTGGTGGTGGTCGGGGCGCAGCCCCGACAGCAGCACGGTGATGTGGCGGTGTTCGAGTTTGCCGATGGCGTCTTTGAGCACCAGCGCACCGGTGGAGTCGAGAGCGGTGATCTTCGACATGCGCAGGATGACGACCTTGACGTCGGCGACCTCGGCCAGTTCGAGGAGAAATCGGTGTGCGGCGGCGAAGAACAAGGGTCCTTCGATGCGGTAGGCGACGATATGGTCGTGCAGGAGGTCGTGTTCCTCGGCGAGGTGGTCGGTGTCTTCGAGTGGCACCTGTTCCAGACGGGCTTCGCGGGCCACCGACCGCAGGGCGAGCACGATCGCGAATCCGACGCCGACCGCGACTGCGGTGACGAGGTCGAGTGCGACGGTGACGCCGAAGGTCACGACCATGATGATCGCGTCGCCGCGTGAGGCCCGTGCGATGGCGGTCAACGACGCGCTTTCGACCATCCGCATCGTTGTTGCCAGCAGCACACCCGCGAGCGCGGCCAAGGGGATGTCGGCGACCAGTGACGCACCGAGGTAGACGATCCCCGTGAGGATCACCGCGTGGGTGAGCGCGGCCAGGCGGGTGCGACCACCGGAGCGCACGTTGACCGCGGTGCGGGCGATCGCGCCGGTGGCCGGGACACCGCCGAACAGCGGTGCCGCGATGTTGGCCAGGCCCTGGCCGAACAGTTCGCGGTCCGGGTTGTGCCGGGTACCGACACACATGGAATCCGCAGCGGTCGCCGACAGCAACGACTCCAAGGCGGCCAATGCCGCCACCGCCAGCGCGGGCGCCAGCAGCGACCCGAGTTGGTCGGGGTGCACGAAGCCCAGCGACGGCGCGGGCAATCCCGACGGGATGGACCCGATCAAGGACAGGTCCAGATCGAATACACGGGTGATCACCGTTGCGATGGCGACCGCGACCAACGCGAACGGCAGCTTGGGCAGATACCGGCCGCCGATCAGGATGACCACGGCGACACCCAGTGCCGTCGCGGGAGTCGCCAGGCTCGGTTCCCCCGCGAAACGGCGCACGGCGTCTAAGGCCGATTGCCATACCTTGTCGCCCTCGGCGTCGGCGATCCCCAGCGCGGCCGGGAACTGTTGCAGCGCAATGACGACCGCGATACCGGCGGTGAATCCCTCGATCACCGGGGCGGGCATGTACCGCACTGCGCGCCCGACGCCTGCGACGGCGAGCACCATGAGCATGATCCCGGCCATCAGCCCGACCGTGAGCACGCCGCTCGCGCCGTGCGCATGCACGATCGGGACCAGCACGACCGTCATTGCGCCGGTCGGTCCCGACACCTGGAACCGTGAGCCGCCGAACACCGCGGCCAGCGTGCCCGCGATGACTGCCGTCGCCAGACCCGCTGCCGCGCCCAGTCCGGAGCTGATCCCGAATCCGAGCGCGAGCGGCAATGCCACCAAGGCGACGATCAGACCTGCGAGGAGGTCCGCGCCCGGGGCGCGGACCGCGGGCCTCCATTCCGACCAGGTGGGAAGTAGCGCCCTCATCCTCAGTGGGCACCGAGCAGGCGCAATTTCAGCGCTGCCAGTTGCTCGCGCAGTTCCTCGGGCAGCCTGTTGCCGCCGATGGTGGCGTACCACTCATCGATCGAGCGCGTCTCGGCCACCCATTCCTCGATGTCGACCGCGAGGGCGGCCTCGACCATGTCGCGGGCGGCCTCGCCGAGCCCGGACAGGTCGAGCGCATCGGCGGTGGGAACATGACCGATCGGGGTCCATTGCGCGGGCGCGGTGCCCTCGATCCGCTGCAGCGCCCACTTCAGCACGCGGGCGTTGTCACCGAATCCGGGCCACAGGAATTTGCCGTCCGTGTCGCGGCGGAACCAGTTGACCTGGAAGATCTTCGGCAGTTTCGCGGCATCCGCGCCCGCGTCGAGCGACAGCCAGTGCGCGAAGTAGTCCCCGACGTGGTAGCCGAGGAACGGCAGCATCGCCATCGGGTCACGTCGCACGACACCGACCTTCCCCGCGGCCGCGGCCGTGGTCTCCGAGGACAGCACCGACGCGGTGAACACCCCGTGCTGCCAGTCGAACGATTCGGTGACCAGCGGGATCGTGGACGCGCGGCGGCCGCCGAAGAAGATCGCCGAAATCGGCACACCGGTCGGGTCGTTCCATTCCGGGGCCACCGACGGGCACTGCTCGATCGGGGTGCAGTAGCGCGAATTCGGGTGCGCGGCAGTGGTTCCCGATTCGGGGGTCCAGTCTCGGCCGTGCCAGTCGATCAAATGGGTGGGCGGGAGATCGGTCAAACCCTCCCACCACACGTCACCGTTGTCGGTGCGCGCGGTGTTGGTGAAGATCGAGTTACCGATATCGATGGTCGCGATCGCGTTCGGGTTGGTCTTCGCCCCGGTACCGGGTGCGACACCGAAGAACCCGGCCTCCGGATTGACCGCGTACAACCGGCCGTCGGCACCGAAACGCATCCACGCGATGTCATCACCGATAGTCTCGGCCTGCCAACCCGGCAGCGCCGGCTCCAGCATCGCCAGGTTCGTCTTACCGCACGAGGACGGGAACGCCGCCGCGATGTAATGCGTCTTGCCTTGCGGGGCGGTCAGTTTCAGGATCAGCATGTGCTCGGCCAGCCACCCCTCGTCGCGGCCGAGTACCGAGGCGATCCGCAGCGCGAAGCACTTCTTGCCCAGCAGCGCGTTGCCGCCGTAGCCCGAGCCGTAGCTCCAGATGGTGCGCGATTCCGGGAAATGCGCGATGTATTTGTTCTTGTCGCACGGCCACGCCACATCGGGCTCCCCTACACCCAGGGGCGCGCCGACCGAGTGCAGGCATTGCACGAATTCGACACCGTCGGTGAGCTTGTTCCACACCGCCGCGCCGGAGCGGGTCATGATCTGCATCGAGACCGCCACATACTCCGAATCGGTGATCTGCACACCATATTTCGGCTCGGCGGCATCCAACGGGCCCATACAGAACGCGATCACATACATCGTCCGGCCCGCCATGGCGCCGCGATAATGCTCGGTCATCACCGTGCGCATATCGACCGGATCGACCCAGTTGTTCGTCGGGCCCGCGTCGCTTTGGTTCTCGGAGCAGATGAACGTGCGGTCCTCCACCCGCGCCACATCCTCGGGATCCGATACACACCAGAACGAATTCGGCTTGCGATCCAGGCGCACGAAAGTGCCCTTGGCCACCAACTCCCCCGTCAACCGGTCCCACTCGGCCCGCGAGCCGTCACACCAGACGATCCGCGCAGGTGCCGTCAGCTCAGCAACCTCGCGCACCCACTCGGTGATGCCGGGATGATCGGTCGGGGCCGCCACGGCCAGGGAGGATGCGGCGCTATCGGTCACAGCTGCTCTCCTTCAAAACTTGCTAGGTATCTAGTTTAGAAATCACGCAATCAGTCGGCCAGCAGCGGGAAGGCGACAATGCTCACTACCGCGCGGGTCTCAGCACATCGTGAAGACGCCGGCCTTCATCCGATGCAGCGGCGAACCCGATCTCGGGCGCCCGCGAACCAACCTCCCACCCTGTGTGACATGGGCACCGATCACCGATCTCGTAATTGCGCACTTTAGCAAACAGCACACCTCGCGAGGGATACTGGCCCGATGAACCAGCGGACCACGCCGACGCTGCCTCAGCGGATCGGCTACATCTTCGGCCACACCCTGCCCACGCCGATGTCGGAATGGGTACGCAACGACCTCACCGGGCCAGGTGCCACACGGCGTTACCTGATGCGCTTCCTCATCCCGGTCATCCCGCCCCTCATGCTGTTCCTACTGATCCCGGGCCCGAAATGGATGGGCGTGGCGATGATGGCGCTGCTGTATCTGCCGCTGATCTACTTCACCGCCGCCCTGATGTACGTCTACCGACGCAGCCGCCTGATCAAGCACGGCCTCGACCCCGCACTGGCCGACGCCGATTCCCGCCGCCGCTCCGAAGCAGCCCGTCTCGACTACGAACGCCGCCACGGCCGCGCCTGACATCCAGGCATCCGCGCTCTCGATATTTCTCGAGTTCGCAATCAATTATGGAGGTGAATGAGATGCGGGTGACACCGCTCAGTCGACTGAGTAGGTGGTTCCTGGGAGGCACGAACTGCTCGCTGCTGTGCCCAACCTCGGCGCCGGCAGCGGATGCCACGTCCTGCCCACGATGCGAAATCTACGCACTTCGGCGAACTGCCATACGGCGACATGAACACCCGGCTCGCCTTGGCCGACTCGCTTCCTGAAGGCACCCAACATGAACCTAGGACTGTCCACCACACTGCACACCAGCTTCGACGACGCCTGTACCCGAAACGCTCTGTCGCAACAAGGATTCGGAGTCCTCACCGAGATCGATATGCGCGCCACACTCGAAACCGAACTGGGCGAGACCATGGAGGACTACCTCATCCTCGGCGCCTGCAATCCACCGCTGGCCCACCAAGCCGTCGGCATCGACCGCCAAATCGGGCTGCTACTGCCCTGCAATGTCATCGTGCGCCGGGATCCCACCTCTGATAAGGGCATTATCGTCGGGGCGATGAACCCGCAGCTGATGGTCCAAGTCACCGACGAACCAGCACTGCAACCCATCGCCGCGCAAGCCAGCGCCAAACTCCGACCCGCCATCGATTCGCTCGACCACACAGCCTCCGCGTACTGATCAGGCGCCACTCCGCGCGGCTGTCGTCCTGTCACACGACCACCGGGTATCCGAGGGGCTGGCTGATGCTGCGGAGACGAGCACCCTCTGCGCTCGACCCCATCGACGAGCGCCGAGCATCGCCCGGGCGCGCTGATCGGGTCAGCGTCGGCTCGGGCACGCGCCGACTCGCGCCACCGTTCATCGTCGGATAAGTCTCGACAGCTATCCAAGGGCACCCATGGTGGAGGATTCCGGCCCTGCCACACACACCGTGAGAGGCGGTGAACTGGTGTCGGATCGGTATACGACGGTCGAGACAGAGGTGCGCGATGGTGCGGGCGAGTACGCAACAGCGGTCGTGGACGCGTTGGATAGAGCCGGGCCTGGTCGTGATCACCGTGGCCGCGCTGCTACTCGGTGTGTTCACGTGGGCGGTTGGGGCGCGCGATCTGGCGGACGGGTTCTGGATCGCGGCGACAGTGGTCGCGATCGTACCGGCGGTGTGGTGGATGATTGCCACCTTGGTGAGAGGGCGGGCCGGTGTCGATCTGATCGCGGTGTTGTCGCTGGCGGGCACGCTGCTGGTGCACGAATATCTGGCCGGTGCGCTGATTGCGGTGATGCTGGCGACGGGACGCGCGCTGGACGCCGCGGCGCAACGACGAGCGTCGCGGGATCTGCGGTCGCTGCTGGAGCATGCGCCGCGCTCGGCACGCCGACGCGTCGGCGCCGAGGTGAGCGTGGTCGCGTTGGACGAGGTGGCCGTCGATGATGTGCTGGTCGTGGCTCCCGGTGAGGTGGTGCCGGTCGACGGCCGTATCCTGAATTCCGTTGCGGTGCTGGATGAGTCGGTGCTGACCGGAGAACCACTGCAGGTCGAACGGGGCATCGGGGAACCGGTGCGCAGCGGTGTGGTGAACTCTGGCGCGGCGTTCGAGATCCGTGCGTCCGCGACCGCAGCGGGCAGCACCTACGCCGGGATCGTGCGCTTGGCCCAGCAAGCCGGCGCGCAGAACGCACCGGTCGTGCGACTCGCCGACCGGTTCGCGACCTGGTTCCTCCCGCTCACCCTGCTCGTTGCGGCCGCGGCATGGCTTGCCACCGGGTCATTGGTCCGCGCGGTCGCCGTGCTCGTCGTGGCCACCCCTTGCCCACTGTTGCTGGCCGCACCAGTAGCCATCGTGTCCGGGCTCTCGCGCGCCGCCCGTCAGGGCGTGGTGATCCGCAGCGGCGGCGCGCTGGAAAACCTCGGCCACGCAACCACTCTCGTCATGGACAAGACCGGGACCCTCACCGCTGGCCGACCCGTCGTGATCGAAGTGATCGCGGCGCCCGGCCAAGATGGCGCCGAGGCCCTGCGGCTGGCAGCCTCGGTCGACCAACTGTCGCCGCACGTGCTCGCCGAAGCGATCGTCACCGAAGCCCTGACCCGCGGCTCGAGCCTCGTGCTACCCACCGACGTCGTGGAACAACCTGGTCGCGGCGTCACCGGCACCGTCGCGAGCCACCGCGTCGAGGTCGGCAAACTCCCCGCTGCACGCACCGAAAGCCCTTGGGCACGAACGGTCGTCAATCGCGCGAGCCTGGACTCGGCGGCGATCGCGTGGATCGCCGTCGACGACGCACTCGCCGCGGCGGTCCTGCTGCGCGACCCGCTACGCAGGCACGCGCCCCGGACGGTGCGAAGATTGCGCCAGGCGGGACTGAACCGCCTGGTCATGCTGACCGGCGATCGCCTCGAACCGGCTCGCGAAGTCGCGACCGTGCTCGGATTGGACCAGGTGTACGCAGGGCAGAGCCCAGCCGACAAGGTCGCCGCAGTACGCGACGAACGCGAACACGCGGTCACCGTCATGGTCGGCGACGGCGTCAACGACGCACCCGCACTCGCCGCGGCCACCGTCGGCGTCGCGATGGGAGCGCGAGGATCCAGCGCATCATCGGAAGCCGCCGACATCGTACTCACCACCGACCGGCTCGACCGGCTCGCCGACGCCATGGACACAGCCCGCTGGTCGCGTCGCATCGCCGTGCAAAGCGCCGTGGCCGGGATGGCGCTGTCCCTCGCGGCGATGATCGTCGCTGCCCTCGGCTGGCTACCACCAGCGGCCGGAGCGCTGCTACAAGAAGGAATCGACATCGCCGTCATCCTCAACGCACTGCGCGCGGTTCGCGGCAACCCAGCTTTGCGCGTCGAGGTATCCGCCGACACTGATGCCCTGCTGCACCGTTTCGCCGACGAACACGACACCCTGCGCGACCCCCTAGTCATGCTGCGCACCGCCGCCGACCGACTCGCCGAGCACGCCGACATCACCGCGCTCGACGCGGTCGACAGCGCGTACCAGTTCCTCGTCGGCGAACTGCTCCCCCACGAACAAGCCGAGGAAGCGCAGCTCTACCCAGCGCTGGCCCGCCCACTCGGCAGCACCGAAGCCACCGCCACCATGAGCCGCACCCACGCCGAAATCCAACGACTCACCACCCGCATCGGCACCCACCTACACCTGGCCCACACCATGGGCCACTTCACCCCCGAACAAACCGACGACCTGCTCGCCTGCCTATACGGCCTGCACGCCCTGCTGCAACTGCACTTCCTGCAAGAAGAGGAGAACTACTTCACCCTCGCCGACGACGACCGACGCCCGGCTCGAGCCGCACCTGGAGCTCAGTGAAGCGTCGTAATCGAGCTGATCTGAATGCCGCGGCCAGCTCCTGCTCGGGGTGGCTGTCGACCTTGCCGAACACAATGTGCTGGAAGACGCTACCGTGCACAACCTTTCGGCCACTGCCCCGTTGGAGAAGCCGCTGCGGATAGATGTCGACGACACCGAAGCCCGCCGCCTCGCTGGAGAACTTTTCAGGTCCGTTTCGACCAGGCGTGCGCCGGTCAGGCCCGCGGTGCAGGCCCCGACTACAGCTGGAAATCGGCTTCGACCACCAGATAGTCGTAGGTCGTCCCCGGTCGATATCGGACATGCGCCGCGGAAGGCACGAACCTGCGGCAACCGCACCAGAACCGTCACGCCACCGCTATTTGCCGATGACCAGCAGTTTTCGGTGTTACAGGAGGTTGGCGTACTGGTCGATACCCCCGACCGGTGTCAACACCGCGGCCGCGACGGCTGCCACCACTCGGCACAGAAGATTCATCACGCAACTTCCTGGCTCTCATCTGCGGCAGGCCCCGGTTGCCCGACGCCGACGACAGCTGCGACAGTTGTTCGGAGACTAGCAGACTTCAGATACAGAATGTATATAAATTGAGAACATCTGTAACCATTCGTTCCGGGAGGTCAATGTGACGCGTTTGACGAGGTCAGAGAGCCGCGAGCAGACGCGATCGGCAATCGTGACCACGGCCAGGGAGCTGTTCCTATCCGAAGGCTTCGGCACCGTGCCCCTGGAACGGATCGCCGAGGCGGCCGGATACACGCGCGGCGCGGTGTACTCGAACTTCGGCGACAAGGCCGAACTGGGTGTGGCCGTGCTCGAAGGCATCCATGCCGAGCGGCTGCGCGCGGCTGTCGCGGCCATTTCGGGCGCGACCACACCGGGCGAGCGGATCACCGATCTGCGGGAATGGTCCGCGAGCACACTCGCGGACCCGGCCGCGACAGTGCTCGAATGCGAGGTCGTCGCAGCCCTTCGTCACCGCGGCGACCTGCGGCGACGCTTCGCGACGATAGTGCGTCGGGCGCGGTCGGACTTCGCCGCCGCGCTGCGGGCGATCCCCACGGCCGATGGCGTTGCCGCGTCGCCGGAGCGACTGACGAACACGGTGTTCGCATTGGTGATCGGAGTCGGCGTGCAACGGGCCGTCGACCCGGAGTTCTCCACCGAGGCGATCGACGACGCCCTGGCTGCGGTCGACGAGAGCACGGGATCACAACACCAGTTCTTGAATCTCGTTCAAAAAGATGGTTATGCTGACCGCGTGGCTGAAGTTGAACAAGATTCAGAAACTCGGCCGCGGGGTTCGTCGGCGAATCGACGCGGACAGCAGTCGCGTGCCGCGATCCTGTCCGCTGCCCGCTCGGCTTTCTCGGCCAAACGCTTCGAGGAGGTATCGATCGCCGAGATCGCCGCGGCCGCGGGTGTGGCGGCGGGGTCGATCGGCTACCACTTCGGCGGCAAATACGAGCTGTACCTGGCGGTGCACGAGGCGGTCTTCGAAGATTTCTGGGACCGGTTGCAGGAACTGCGCGGAGATCCGCTCGATCGAATGGTGCGCGGTTTCGATATCTATCTGGATTTCGTTCAACAGCACGGCATTTCGCTCGTCATGACCACTCGCAGCGGGGCCGACGAGCGCCTCACCGCCCAGCACGAACAGCACCGGGACCGGTTGATCGGTGCGCTGCTCACCGAAATCGTCTCCGCCGGTTACGACCCGAGCCTGCGCATCGCGATCGACGGCTGGCTGTCGTTCGTGGAGGGCGCCACCGCCCGCTGGCTCGGCGAACCCGACCCCAACCGCGACCAGCTCCGGAGTTTGGTGCTCGCCGCCGGATTCGCCACCTTACAGACCGCCTTGGCCCTCAATCCGGCCATCACCCCCACATCCCGAACCATAGCGGCCCTGCTCGAAATCGACTACGCCAGTCGACCCGTACGAAAAGAGAGCACTTAGTGGAAACCGTCCACCGACCGTCCAACGCCCTCGCCGCGGGCCCGATCGGCCGCGCCGCGGCCTGGCTCATCGGCCCGCGCGGAATCTCCGATCCGCGGCGGCTGCGCCACGAAGTCGACGGCAAGATCGCCGTCATCACCGGAGCCTCGCACGGCCTCGGCGCCGAAACGGCTCGGCTGCTGGCCGCCGCCGGAGCCACCGTCGTGCTGGGTGCGCGCTCGGCCGATCAGCTCGACGCGGTGGCCGCCGACATCACCGCCGTGGGCGGCAATGCGGTCGCGATCCGGCTGGATCTGGCCGATCCGGAATCGATCACCGCCTTCGCCGAGGAAATTCTCACGCGTTTCGGGCACGTGGACTACCTGATCCACAATGCGGGCAAGTCGTTGCGCCGCTCGATCCACCTGTCCTACGACCGACCCAAGGACCTGGCCGCCACCTCCACCGCCAACTATCTGGGCCCAATCAGACTCACTCTGGCGCTATTGCCGAGCATGCGGGCTCGCGGCAGCGGCCACATCGTGAATGTCTCCACGGTCGGCATTCTGTTTCCCACGCCGCCCAAATGGGGCTTCTATCTGTCATCCAAAGCCGCCTTCGACGTGTGGATGCGGGCGGTGGGTATGGAGGCCCGGCCCGACGGCGTCACCCTCACCACCATCTACGCCGGTCTCATGCACACCCGGATGAGCGCGCCCAGCCGATGGATGTCCGCGCTGCCCGGCCAGACTCCAGCCGAAGCCGCAACCGGGGTGGCCCGCGCGGTAATCACCAAGCCGCGCATCATGATTCCCGCCTATGGCTACCTGACCTCGGTGCTGGTGCCGTTCCTGCGGGTACCGCTCGAGATCGTGTTCACCGCCGCCTACAAGCGACTCGGCGACACCGACGCAGCCCTGCGCGCGGTGAACGGGAAGGGGACGGGCGATGCCGCGTAATCCCGTCACCCGCTGGGCCGCTGCCCTACCAGCTGTCGCGTCCTCGGGCGCGCTGCGCCCGGTGGGTCCGACGGCCGCGCGCGCGATAGCGCGCGGCTACCACGCCTACGGCCGGTCGCTCGGCCTGATCATCACCATCACCGCCGCACGCCATCCGGATCGGATCGCACTCGTCGATGAAACCGGCGCGGTCACCTATCGCGAACTCATGCGACGCTCCGAAGCGATCGCGGCCGCCCTGCACCACCTCGCCCCGGAGCTCCGCTCACTGGGCATCCTGTGCCGCAATCATCGCGGATTCGTCGAAGCTGTGATCGCGGGCAGCCGACTCGGCTGCGAACTGGTCTTCCTCAACACCGAGCTCCCCATCGCCCAGCTGACCCGCATCCTGGAACGCCACGCCCCCGACGCGCTCGTCCACGACGACGAATACCTCGCCGCGGTCACCGAAACCGGCTACCCTGGCATCCGCGTGCGCGCCTGGTGCGAACCGGGCACCGAATCCGATCTCCTGACCTTGGATCAGCTTGCGCACCAACGATATCCGGTCCCACCACCGGTTCGACAACCCGCGCGGATCACACTGCTCACCTCCGGTACCTCCGGTATGGCCAAGGGCGTGGGCAAACAGGCCGGACTGCGCCCCGTGCTCGAGGCCGCGGTTTCGCTCGCGACCGCCAGCCGTATGAACCACAGGGATGTGGCGATCGTCGCGCCGCCGTTCTTCCACGGCTTCGGCCTCGGCGCGCTCGCCGGTCAACTCGCGCTGGGCGCGACCGCCGTCACCCGGCGCCGATTCGATCCCGAACTCGCTCTCGCCGATATCCAGCGCCACCGCGCGACCGTATTCATCGGCGTCCCAGTGATGCTCCAACGTCTGACCGCACTGTCCGCGGACATCCGCCGCGGTTACAACGTGTCGTCGCTGCGCCTGGCGATGACAGGTGCGGCCCCCATCTCCCCGAACACCATCTCGCAGTTCATGCGCGAGTTCGGACCAGTGCTCATCAACGGCTACGGATCCACCGAAGCGGGCGTTGTCGCCATCGCCACCTCCAGCGATCTCGAATATTCACCGAAAACCGTGGGACGGCCCATCATCGGCGTCTCCGTACGGATTCTGCGCGCCGACCGCACCCACGCCCCGGTCGGCGAAACCGGCACCATATTCGTCCGAGGCGGTCTCGGCTTCACCGGCTACACCGCCGACCCGACCGGCTCAGCGCCTGCCAAGGAGGTGCTCGACGGTTACGTCAACACCGGCGACATGGGCCACCTCGACGAACAGGGCCGCCTCTACATCGACAGCCGCGACGACGAAATGATCATCTCCGGCGGCGAGAACATCTACCCCCGCGAAGTCGAGAACGCGCTCGCCGAACACCCCGCCGTCGCCGACGTCACCGTTGTCGGCGTGCCCGACCCCGAATACGGGCAGGTGCTGCGCGCATACCTCGTCACTACCTCGGCCGAGCTGGCAGACGAGGACCTCAAACGACACGTTCGCGCCCGCCTCGAACGCTACAAGGTGCCCAAGCAATTCGTCCGCCTTACCGAAATCCCCCGCAATCCCAGCGGAAAAGTGCTGCGGCACAAGCTCGATGAACACGCCGCTTCCTGACAACGACGACAGGACCAGATTCACATGACAACCCGCGATCCAGAAATCCTCATCATCGGTGCGGGAGTGGCCGGTATCGCCACCGCGGTCACTTTGCAACGAGCCGGGTTTCACCGATTCACCATCCTCGAGAAGGGATCCGACGTCGGCGGAGTCTGGCACTGGAACCGCTATCCCGGACTGACCTGCGACGTACCGTCGAACCTCTACCAGTTCTCCTTCGCCCCGAAACCGAACTGGCCCAGAATGTTCGCCACCGGAGCGCAGATCCAGCACTACCACCGCGACGTGGTGCGGCGCTTCGGCCTGGAAGAGCACGTCGAGCTGAACGCCGAAGTCGTTGCCGCCGAATTCGTTTCGGACGACCGCAAAACCATGACCGCGCTACTGGCCTCGCCGGACGAACAGGACTTCATCACCACTCGCTGAACCTCCCACATGCCCATATCGCCTGCCACGGCACGTCGTCGGTCCCACTGTCGCCGCTGATGGCATCCACCTGGTCCAGCACCCGGCCGAACCCACAACACGTGGGGCATCGGATGATCGAGCAGGCGCTGGCGTCGGCGTGGCCGCCGCAACGCAAGACGTATCCGAAGCCGCCTGGTACAGCGACGTGATCGCGTGCAATGGCCTGGCACCGAATCCCTGACGCGGCGACAGCTGGCGGCTCTGAGGGGCTACTCGGTGGGGTAGCTGTGGACGCCCTGGGCGCCGAAGACCGTCACGCGGGCGAAGTAGTTGCCGGGGGCGTCAGCGAACGGGCGGGGGTCATCCAGCATGAGCACTGCCGGGCTGTCGATGAACCGGCCTGCGGCGCAGCTCGGCGTGCAGTCGTTCCGATGCTGGGTGCCATAACCGACGGCGTGGGCGCCACTCCACAGCTGCCAGGTGATGTCGATGATCATGTTGTTCCCGTCGGCGCAGGTAAGGGTCAGCGAGGGAGGTTCGACGGCATGGGGTCCCCCACAGTCGGAGACCAGCGCGGGCGGCACGTCCGGGGTGTCGGACATCGAGGCCGAAGCGGACGGGGCCAGGAGAACCCCCGCGCCCGCGGCTGCGGTAACGGTAGCGGCGGCGATGATCGCCGCCCGGATGATCGTGCGCTCATGATTGCTCATCGACGTCAGTCCTCTCGGCCGGAGTGTCGGCCTTGTGGTGGTCATGGCTCTACTCATCGTGCCCGTGGCTTCGCTGGTGAATCTCGGCGCGGTTTGCTGATGGATGTGGACAGGCAATGCGTTTGCTGCTCGACTACGACCTAATGTAGTGGATGCGCTGGCCTCCATCCGACGCGCCGATGCGCCCCGCTCGAGTCCATTCGAACGCAGGAGATCTCGGCGCGCAGCGTCGCCCGCCTGGTCGCCGATGTGGGCCTGCGGATCAACGCGGCCCGCATGCTCGATCTGGACGATGTGCGCTGGGAGCTGGGCCGGTTCGGGAAGCTGAATGTGCGTCACGGCAAGGGATCTCGCCGCAAGGTCCGAGCGCGGCCAGCGGAAGAGCGGCGGCCTCGCCACCTCATTGCGGATTGGGCATCAGGCATTGCGGAGGTAGCGGAAACCAGCGCAGCGCTTCGAAGTGCGATGGGAGGCCGGTGAGACCATCGGGGACCCTCTCGGGGCGGGCCTCGAACAGGGCGCGCGCCTCGTGTAAGTGTTCGGCCAATGCGGCCTCGTCGAGGGTCTCGTCGTCCGTCGAGTAGTGCAGAGTGCCAGCACTGTCGTAGAAGAGATCTGTCAGGCGCAACGGGGGCTGGTGAGTCCCCCCACGGTGGCGCCACAGGCCGGTGTCCGGACTGAAGATGTAGTCGGTGAGGAGACGGTGGCCGAATGAGGCCAGTAACTCCACGGCCTCGATCAGATAGTCGCGCACGGTGTCGGAAATGAAGTAGTTGAAGTTGATCCGCGTCCAGCCGGGTTTGATGCCCTCGCAACCCAAGGCGATTTCGTCTCGGTAGGCGCGCGAATTCTGCGGATCAATGGCCAGGAGCCGATGCCCGTACGGGCCTGCGCAGGAGCAGCCGCCGCGAGCTTGGATGCCGAACAAGTCGTTGAGCAGGGCTACGACGTAGTTGTGGTGCAGGTAGCGATCCACGCCTGAACGGACTCGGAAGGACACGATGGACAGTCGTCGGGCATGTGGGTGGCCCAGGATTTCGATGTTCGGGTGATCGCGCCACCGGGCAAAGGCATGACGCCATAGCCGCTGTTCCCGTTGCTCGATGAGGTCGGTACCGACGGCGTCTTTGAGCGCGAAGACCAGCCCGGCGCGGATCGACTCGATGATCGCCGGGGTTCCGCCCTCTTCCCGGGCAACAGGATCATCGAGGTATCGGTGCCCGATCGGGTCCACGAACGCCACCGTGCCCCCTCCCGGCACGGTGGGCACGGCGTTGCGCACCAACTCACGACGGACCACGAGGACGCCAGGAGTCTGGGGCCCGCCGACGAACTTGTGCGGCGAGAGAAAGATCGCATCCTTATGGTCGCCACGACCAGGAGCGCTCTCCCGCACCCGGATCGGAACATAGGGACCGGCAGCAGCGAAGTCCCAGAAGGACAACGCGCCGTGCTCATGAAGCAGGGTGGCGATCCGATCGGTGTCCGACAAGACGCCGGTGACGTTGGAGGCGGCAGAGAAGCTACCGATACGCAGAGGTCGGTCCGCGTAGTGGATCAGCCGGTGCGCGAGTTGTCCCTGGTCGATGTGACCGCCAGCGTCTTCGTCGATCACCACCAGGTCGGCGATCGACTCCCGCCATGGCAACTCGTTGGAGTGGTGTTCGTAGGGGCCGATGAACACCACCGGCCGCTGCGAATCGGGTACCCGCCCACCCCACTGGTAGCGCGCGGCCAGCCCTGAAGGTACGCGGAGCTCGAGAATGCCAACCAATTTGTTCACCGCCGCCGTTGCCCCGGACCCGCAGAAGATCACCAGGTCGTTCTCGGTGCCGCCAACCGCGTCGTGGATGATCTGGCGTGCGTCCTGCCGCAGCAGCGAGGTCTGCAATCCGGTACCGGAGCTTTCGGTGTGGGTGTTGGCGTATCGCGGTAAGACTTGCCTGCGGATGAAGTCCTCGAGAAAATCCAGCGACCGCCCGGAAGCGGTGTAGTCGGCGTAGGTGATCCGGCGCCGGCCATAGGGTCCGTCCAAGACCTCGCCTTCACCGATAACCCCTTGCCGAACCCGCTCGAGCAAGGGTGAGGTGGGGACCGGCGCCGCCCAGACGCCCGCGCTCCCGGTCACCGTATCCATGCGGTCCCTTCCTTCCGCCGCGGCTAGCCAGCACCCCGGATACAGCCAGCGTGCTCCTGGGCCATGCGCCGCGCCAGGGCCATTGGTCTTCTAGGACACGCGAGCCGAAGAAGTGGCCCAGCGGCGGGAAGGTTCTTCGACGAATTCGCCACCGTAACGATCTCATCGAGGACCCTGGATGCCCTCGAATGCGGGCCGCTACCGCCCGCCGCGCGGAGAGATCCACCACCAACTGAGTAGGTACCTCTCAGCCGTGGCGGCTTCCACGAACAGCGGATACCACGCCGCGGAGGATCAGCTCAGTCCGGCCGCGCGGCCTGCGCGACCGGAGAGGCCGGCGAACGCGTCGCGTAATGACTGCGGGCCGATGACCTCGATCTCGGCGTCGAACCGTGCCAAGGTTGCGGCGAGGGCTGCCCAGGACCAGGAACCGGCGAGCAGTCTGGTTCGGGTGGGGGTGAGTTCCTCGACGATGCCGTCGCCGGCGAACGGGATCACCTGTGCGGCAGGGATATCCAGGATCACCTCACCGCGGCACGGCCAGATGTTCACGGTTTCGGAACCCTTGAATCGGGCCGAGAGGAAGGCGGCGACATCACCGCCCGGCACCGTCCGGGGTGTGAAGCGCGGTCCGTTGGGGACACGGAGGGTCATGCGGTCGGCGCGGTAGATCCGCCAGTCCCCGCGCTCCGGATTCCATCCGATGATGTACCAGCGTCCGTTCCGGACGACGAGGTGGTGGGGCTGCACCCGCCGCGGAGGCCGGAGACCGGCGTCGTCCGTCCGCCCCGGAGACTCGTAGTCGAACCGCACCTCCTCGCCAGATCGAATGGCAGCGCTGAGGGCGAATAGCACGTGGGTATCGGCTTGGGGATCGGCCCCTCGCTCAGCGGATTCGACCGCGCTGATCTCGAGGGCGTCGACGCGCTGCCGCAAGCGGGACGGCAGGACCTGACGGACGGTAGCGAGGGCCCGCGCGGCGGACTCTTCGATACCCGCACCCGTCCCGGCCGCGATCCGCAACGCCACCGCCAGCGCGACCGCCTGATCGTCGTCGAACAGCAGCGGCGGCAGTTCGCTGCCCGCCTCCAGTCGATAACCACCCTCCGGTCCCTTGACCGCCCGGACGGGGTAACCGAGCCCGCGGAGGCGATCGACGTCGCGCCGCACCGTGCGTTCACTGACACCGAGCCGCCGAGCGAGCACAACCCCTGGCCAATCGCGGCGGACCTGGAGCATCGACAGCAGCGAGAGCAGGCGGCGGGAGGTCGCCGTCGAAGAAGCGTTCGGCATGTCGGCCAGACTGCCATGAGAAGCGGACATTCCCTGACCGCTACCGATGCCAGAGTTGCGCTCGTCGCCGGAACCCTCCAGCGCGAACCAATTTCCGAAGGGACTGGATCACCATGTCGGTAAACGCTGTTGCCCACCTGAACTTCCACGGACAGGCCCGTGCGGCCCTGGAGTTCTACCAGTCGGTGTTCGGCGGTCGGATCACCGTCGCCACCTACGGCGACTTCGGGATGCCCGCCGGGTTGCCCGACGCCGCCAAGGTGGTGTTCGGACAGGTCATCGCGGACAACGGCTTCCGGGTCATGGCCTACGACGTGCCCGGCGAGAACGAACCGGCCGCACCGGCCGCTCCCACGACCCGCCGCGAGAACGGCACCACCCTCACCTCGGAGCCGTTCTTCCTGTCGGTCCGCGGCGAGACCACCGACGAGGTCGGCGCGCTGTGGGAACGTCTCGCGGACGGTGCGACGGTCATCGAGGAATTCGGCCCGGCGCAGTGGGCACCCGCCTCCGGAATGCTGTGCGATCGCTTCGGCATCACCTGGATCCTCGACGTCGCGGCCGAGTACACCCCGGCCTGAGCGTCCGCACTGCTCGGGGTGCGAGCGGAATCCGGTCGCACCCCGGCTCCACCGTCCGGCGCGACACTCGACACAGGAGACACCCCACAACGCGCGGAAGATCTTGGTATCAGCCGATTTCGACGGCGCCGTCACAGCTGCGGCAGTTCCCCATTACCAAGCCCGCGACGACTGCACCGGCTACAAACCCGCCCTCACCCCCGGCCAGGTCCAGCAGCTACGTGTGCAGCCGCCGCCCAGGAGAGGAACGCAACGGTAACAGCGAGCGTGCGAGAGCGCAGACAACCTTCGCCAACCCACTCCCCCGCCAATTTTCATCGAACTGCACACGCACGGCGCCGAACTGCTGCGCCTGATCCTGGGGGCGTATTCGACCTGAGCGCGGGCGTTCCTGAACACGACACCACTGCACCCGGTCGACCGGGCCGCTATCGGCTCGGCGAACTGGGAGCGAATCCATACTCGGATCCACCGCCGACCCGATGGGTGTGGTTCGCGGGATTCCGCTGCGTCAACCGGGCACGGTCAAGATCATCACCGGCCCAGTCGCAGCAGCGGCCGGATGCCGTGGCCGAGTGCGGTGCGTTCTTATGTGCTGGTGGTTGCGCTGTGCGGATCGACTACTCTGATCCCATCTGTCCTACTGGATGATCAGTGCCTGGGTTTAGCCAAGAAGCGACGGCTTTCCAATCGGCAGAATTCATTCTTGTATGAGGGCTCTCCCCGGCGCAGCGTGTGTGTAGGCGCTCGCATCCTTCGATTGTCGATAGCGACTCTTTCCCACATAGACGGCAATGAATGTAATCCATTAGGTGAACCGGTTTCATCTGGTCAGGCTTCGAGCGCGGATGCTTAAAGGGTCTTGATACTACCGGCTTCTGTGGTCGACTCAGGGAACTATGACGACGGCCCGTTTCGAGGTCCACGCCATTGTGGGCCGTCATCGGCGGCGTTGCCGGACGGCGGGGCTCGAGCACCCACACCTGAAACGGGCATTCCGGAAGAATTAGATCGGCATGCGGTTCTGATCGGTTTGTCATGCGCGCGGCCTGCAAAGGCCCAAGGCTGAGCTCCATCGGATGCGCACGCAGGAGCGGGCGCGGGGTTTCAAGATCACGTCCATCGCCATTGTCGACACTGCCGTTGCGGCGGAATGAGTTTGGTCCAGAAGTCGTGGCGCACCGCATCCCACAATTTGTTCATTTTCGGAAGCAGTTCTCGTGCTTGTGCGAGGTCCGGAAAGTCCTCGGGGCCGAAGGATACAATCGGCGTGGCGCCGGATACGTCGTGGACAGCGACGATGGAGATCAGGTCTTCCTGAAACAGCCGCCATGTCGCGCGCAATCCGTCGGCTTCGGTTCGTCGCATATCATCCATATTTTCGTTCCAACTCGTCGATTTCTTTCCTAAGCGTTTTCGACCGTTGTCGATGCCGACCTCCTGCTGATTCTGATTGCACGAGTACTGTCGGTCGCGTCGTGTGCGTGCATGGGTGAGCAAACCCGAACATGCCCCTGAATTCGCAACTCTTAGGCGTATCGCGTCGTGTGAAGTCTTTGATCGGAAGCACCTGGTGGCGCTCTCCAGCGCGGGCACCGCGGTGCTACGGAGGCAACGGCGGACGCTGATCGACTGGAGTAATTCCGCACCCGCTCGACCGCACTCGACTCACCTGCGGTAGGTGCGGGCGATCAATGCCGAACGCAGGTACCACAGCCCGCTCGCCTGGGTGGGATCGAACCTAGTGAGCTGACCGATCCGCTTGAGCCGGTAGTCCACGGTGTTGGTGTGTACGTGCAGTAGCCGCGCAGTGCGCTGGCGGTTCAGGTTGTGCGTGATATGGACCCGCAGGGTCTCCAGCAGTTCTGGATGCTCGTCGAGTGGATCGAGCAGCGACCCGAGATAGTCGCGGGCGGGGCCGGGGCGGGTGAGCTGGTATTCCAGGGCCAGATCGTCGAAGTGATACAGGCCCGGCACCGACCGCAACCGGGTGACCATGTCGAGCAGTTGGTGGGCTTGATCGGCCGCGGTGGGCACGGTGTCGGTGGGGGCGGTGACCACCGCGGCGGTGATGGGCACGCGGGCCGCCCGCGACAGATGCCCGACCAGTTCGTTCAGGGTGTCCTCGGCGATGTGGCCGGCAGGGAGGAGCAGGGTGCCGCCGTCGACCGACAGCAGCGATAGCACGGTGTCGCCGCAGCGGGTGGCCAGCTCCGCCTGCACGCGCCGGAGTTTGCGGCGGGCAACGACTTTCGCGTCCAGCATCGGGTTGGACTCGTCCGGGTGGGGCGGAATGGCGAGGGCTAGTACGCGATAGCGGTCGGAGATTTCGATGCCACATTCGCGGGCCATGGTGGAGGTGGGGTGCCCCCCGAGCAGCGCCGAGGCGAGCGTGTGCACCGCAGTGTGGTGCTCCGACACGACCGCGCGCAGTTCACGCACATAGGCCACCGACACCGCCGTGGTCATGGTGTCGAGCATTTCGACGACGAGTTTGGCGCTGTCGAGGATGCTTTGGTAGTCGGCGAGGCTGAGCATCGGCTCGGTCTCGGCCGAGCCGGAAGCCCGCTGCTGGGCCAAAACGGTGGACACCACCAGGTCGAAGCCGATCTTGAAGCCCTCGTGGATGGCGTGGTGAATGGTATCGATGGGCACGCCTTCGCGAGCCCATTGCGCCGCGGCGTCTTCGAGCTGCCCGGTCTTCTCTGGAATGTTGCTGCCGTCCAGCATGCTGACGGCCAATTCCAGGCACACGCGGGTGATGATCGTGATGTCTCCGTGGATCGCGTCCCCGGGCAAGGTGCCGCAGGGGGCGACGGTTTCGACAAAATGCCCGACCATCTGCCGTGACAAGGCACGCACGTCTTTCAACGGCCACGATATGGGCCGACCGGATACTGTGAGTCCTTGCCGGAGTGGAGCGGCGACAGACATGATCGAACTTCCTTCCATCCCCGTTAACTGCACTATTGCACCAGCGTAACCAGAACAAGATTCGTGAGAACCGTTTACTCCGAGTTACGTGATATTTCGGCAGGAGCGGTCAGCAAGCCATAGTGATAGTTCACAAAGGCGGACGGCTGAGTTGCGACCGGCCGGTCCCCCAGTGAATGAGACCGCCCGGCATTGGAGTCCTGTTTGCCCTGGTGAGGGCAGGGACACCGAGGGACATGGCAGGGCGTAAGCGGCATTCCGCGGAGGGCATCGTGCGGAAGCTGCGCCGTGCCGACGAGTTGGCCGCTGCCGGGCAGACGGGTGAGCAGATCGCTGCTGATCTGGGGGTTTCGGCGACGTTGTACAGCTGGCGCCGCCAGTACGGCGGTGTGGACACCGACGCCGCGAAGGCGCTCGAGGAACTGCGGAAGCAGAACGCGAGGTTGAAGCCGCTGCAGGCGGACGCGGAGCTGCGGAGGGACGCGCTGCGGGAGATCGCGACTGGAAAATCTCAGGCCCGGCCAGCGAGCCGCGGGCTGTTGACATGCTCAAACAGGTAATGGGCATGTCGGAACGGTTCGCATGCAAGGTGGTTGGGCTGCGCCGGTCCACGTATCGGCAACTGCCTGCCCGCGCAGACCCCCGCCGATCCGGATGCCGGGCTGCGGGTCCGGCTGCGTTCCTACGCGGTGAAACATCAAGGGCACGGGTTCCGGCGTGCGTGGGCGGCGCTGCGGTTCGACGAGGGCTCGCAGGTGAACGGGAAGAGGGTGCACCGGCTGTGGCGGGAGGAAGATTTGCAGGTGCGGGCGCACTCGCCACGCAAGCGGGCGGGTGGCTCGACTACGCCGCTGTTCGATGCGGATTCGCCGAAGGTGGTGTGGGCGTTGGGCTTTCAGCTCGACTCCACCGTCGATGGGCGGGCGAAGATCGCTTCGATGATCGACGAGCACACCCGCGAATCGCTGCTTCACCTGGTGGAGCGCTCGATCACCGCCGAGCGGCTGGTGGCCGAGTTCCAGAAGGTGTTCACCGCGCACGGTGGGCCACCGAAGGTGCTGCGGATGGACAACGGTCCTGAAATGATTTCGGCTGCGCTGCAACAGTTCTGCGCCGACGGTGCGGGCATCGTCTACATCGCGCCCGGCACGCCGTGGAACATCGGCCATGTCGAATCGTTCAACCGGCGGTTGCGCAGCGAGTGCCTCAACCGCAACCACTGGGCGAGCCTTCTCGGGGCCCGGGTCGTCATCGGCGACTTCAAGGAGGAACACCATCGGCGGCATCGGCATTCGACGCTGGGCTACCTGACCCCGGCCGAGTACGC
Source organism: Nocardia pseudovaccinii (assembly GCF_050942345.1). Taxonomy (NCBI): domain Bacteria; kingdom Bacillati; phylum Actinomycetota; class Actinomycetes; order Mycobacteriales; family Nocardiaceae; genus Nocardia; species Nocardia pseudovaccinii. The sequence continues at coordinate 4,874,736 of NZ_CP192074.1, read as the reverse complement.
TGCCCCGCAGCCACACCCACGACCCCGTGGCTTGCGGCGTCAACTGAATCCGAATCGAATCAACCTCGGACTCCGACGCCGGGTGGTCGCCTTATTGGGGACTGGTCGCCGTGACCAATCCTTTGCGGGATAAACATCGGCAAGGATTATTCACAACGGAGTTGTCGGCCGACAGGGCCCATAACCGAAATAAGTGAGTCGGGCGGAATTGTTGGAGGCCGAATCGTACTGTGTCATCACCAAATCTTGTGGAGGGAGTGCCATGAGCATGGACCCAAGCGAGCAACGCCGAACCGGCCACCAACACAGAGCGGACCGTGATTGTCCGACAGATCACGGTGCCAACGCGGTACTCAAAGCTGCTCTCGAATTAGCGCTCGTCCTGGTGGACGCCGCCGCAAGGGCTTCGCCATGGGATCGGCTTTCCCGTGCCGCACAAGCATGCGCCGAGGCCGGTATTCCCCTCGAGACGGTCTGCGCAATGGTAGGCGATGACATCGAGAAGATCTCGATGTCACTGAACGTCAATTTCACAGCCACTACGACGACGCCGATCGCTGCGAGCGACGACGACCCGCTGCGCTCCTTTGCCGAGTCATTGAGGTCCACGATCGTGGGTGCCTATTCCGGTACCCCATAACTATCCGCGATGACGCCGAGTCAAAATGCCACCGCATGCCACTCGCGTTGCACGCCAGCAGATCGTCCATCGCAATACCCACCCGATCTGGGCGAAGAACGGTGATACCAGTCGATGTCACCGACCGGCACCTCGACGTCGAGACGCGACGTCGAAGTCGCAGCCGTGCTCCGGGCGCACCGGCGCTCGAGGGCAGAGGCGTTCGCACGTGCCATCACCCCGCGCCCTGCATGCCGACTACTTACTGCACCAGGGCTTTTCGGCCTGCACAGATACCCCATTCGTCGGTGCGACGTGGCGGGTACGCCCGGAGGAACCCTGCGCGGCTGTCAGGTGGTCAGTGCGTCGTAGGCGGCGATGAGGATGCTGAGGGCTCGCATATTGTCGTCGGTGCACTGCATCTGGTTCATCACGTAGGACACGGTCATGTGGTGCTCGACATCGACGAGCACCAGGGAGCCGCCCCATCCGCCCCACGAGCAGGTGCGGCCCTCGAGGCGGTAGCCCATGCCCCAGCGGATCGGTCGTTGCAGGACACGATCGCGGCCGTGGAACTGTTCTTCGAATACGCGGTCACAACCGGCCTGTGACAGCAGGCGAACACCGCCGAGGCTGCCGCCGCAGGCGAGTATCGATTGGACCGCGGCGACCGAGCGTGCGTTGCCGTGACCGTTGATGGCCGGGATCTCCGCGCGCCGCCACGCCGCGGAATGCGTAGCGGCGCAACGTCACCGTCCCGGCCGCTGTTGCCAGTGCCCGGGTATGTCGGGCTCGAGCGGCGGCCTGCGGCGGGCAGGCGTTCACCGTGGGCTGCTGATGGGCAGCCGACGCCGACGCTGTGATGGTGGCGTCAAAATTGGTTGATACCAACATCTTCCGTGTGATGTGGTGTCAAACTTCGCTGGGTCAGCGTTGTAGATGACCGATGTCACCAGTCAGGAGATGTGTGCATGCCACCTGAGATCGATTCTGCTGTCTTCCCTCATCTGGATGCGGACCTGGACCGTGTCCGTGATGTTCTCGGGCCCGTGCAGTTTCGGGGCAGGCCTGAGCTGACCGCGCTGACCGACGAGGGGCCGGATACGTCTCGTCGCCTGGTGCGTCCGACGTTGACGTTGCTGTCGTACTACCTGCTCACCGATCCGGCGGCACCGGCCGGTGACCGGGCGGTGCGCGCCGCTGCCGCGGTGGAGTTGCTGCATCTGGGGTCGCTGTATCACGACGACGTGATCGATCACGCGGATCAGCGTCGTGGCCGTCCCAGCGCAAACGCGGTGTGGGGTTCGCATATGGCGGTATTGGCGGGCGACTGTGTGACGTCCTCGGGTACGCGCATGCTGGCCGAACTCGGCCAGCGTGAAGTTTCCGCGGCGGCGATCGTTAGTGAGCAGATGTGTGCGGGCATGGTGATCGAGGCCGCCGATGAGTATGTGGCTTCGCGAAGTGAGCAGTCCTATCTGGAGGCGATCGGCGGAAAGACGGCGGCGTTGCTGTCGTTGGCGTGCCGGGTGGGTGCGATGCAGGCCGACTGTTCCGATGAGCACGAAGAGGCGCTGGCCGAGTTCGGTCGATACTTCGGGTTGGCCTACCAGTTGTGTGATGACATCCTCGATTTGACCTCGACCGCCGAAGAAATGGGCAAGCCGGTCAACACCGATCTGTTCGAGGGCATCTACACCTTGCCCGTGATCCGCGCAACTGCCCGCGACCGCGGTCTTGCTCGCCTGCTGGGCAGGCGGATGACGCGGGAGCAAACCGCGCGTGCCCGTGAGCTCGTGATCGCCTCCGGTGCCGTGGACGAAGCACAGGCGGTCGCCGAGGAGTTCGTGGCCTTGGCCGATGGTCGGCTTGCCACCGTGGCCGTCGACCCGCGCGTCCGCCACGCGATCACCGCTTATACCCGGTCCGTTCTCGACCGGCGGTCTCACCGCCCGATGGCCTCCGAACCCTCGACGCCGCCACAGGCCGGCAGTCACCTGCTCTCGCCGCAGGCCATGTCCTGGCTGAGGAACTGGATGGCCGACACCGGCCTTATCGCCTCCCCGGCCGAGTTCGACCATCACCGATGGGCAGGAGCGTTCGGGTTCCCGATACAGCTCGCAACGACGGTGGAGACCGCCCGTGAAATGGCCTGCGTCGCCATGGCCGTGCTGGTCCTTGTGTGGGATGACTTGTTCGAGGATCCGCAGTTGAGCGATCCGGAAGCTGTCACCGCGCTGCGGCGCGGGATGGTGGCTGTGCTGCGCCAGGATCCGCAGGCTCCGTGGCGGTCCGGCGCGATTGCGAAGGCGTGGGCGAGTGTGTGGCCACGCCTGCGCGAAGGCCGCACCATCGCTTGGCAGGAGCGGTTCCTCGACAACGTCGAAGACTGGTTCGAAGCCTGCGAACGCGAAGCGCACCATCGCATCGACGGCTACATTCCCACCACGGCTGACTACCTGCCACTGCGGATATCGACCTTTGGGGTCGACACCGCCCTTGCCTGTCTGGAGGTGTTCCGAGACCTCGAACTGCCCTCGACGCTGCGGAGACACCCCGTGATCCGCCGCCTCGAGGAACTTCTCTGCTGGGTGACGGCCGCAGAGAACGACCTGGCGGGGCTGGATCGGGACGAGGCCGATCATGTCCCCTACAACCTGGTCAGGGCGATCTGTCACGAGACCGGATGCAGCCGCGACGAAGCCGTCGAGCAGGTGCGGCACCAGCTGACCGAGAAACGCGCCCAGATCGAGGCGGTGAGTCGCTACATCCCCGCGCTCCTTCGCATGATTCCCGGTCTATCCGGTCGGCGCAAAGAGTACATCTCGATCTACGAGGACGGCAGGGACATGGCGTTCTGGCTGCATCAGTCCGACAGGTACACGCCGACCTCCGCTTCCGCAGCGCCGGACTTGGAACGCTTGCGCCATGAGCTCTACCACTACCGGGTTCCCGCTGTGCCGTAAACCCGCAACCCAACACACCTTCCCTGCTCCGCCCGATCCCCGGTCCTCGTCGATCCGGACCAGCGTGCCGAGTCGAGGACCGGGTATCCGCTCGCGACAAGCGTGGACACTTACAAGACGCGTCCTGGCTGCCGGGAAACCCGGCACCCGAGTGTCGTTCACCGCGAGTGAAGGTCCGTGTCGCTGCTCATACCGTTGAGAGGCGGCACGAAAGTCACAGCGGCAAAAGGCATTTGGATGTCGGTGCGCAACTGATCGGTCGGTAATCCAGTGGGACGCCCAATATTCGGCAGGGCTCTGTCCGGCGGCCGGTGGACAATTCGCATCCAGGCCAGCCGCTGGTGACCCGCCTGAACCGCGGCAGTTCGCGTCGCCTCTGTCCGGCGGGGGGTACCTGGCCTGCACGTCCGCAGCGCTTCGCCGAGTCGAACTGCTCATCGAAGGCAAGGGTGGCGGCGGTGGCGTTTCCAGTACATGGATTCGCGAATTGGCTGTTCTGGCATGTGTTTTCGTGGCGTATGGGTAGCATTCGAGCGGTGGTCGGGCGACTACATCGGCGGGTAAGGGGTGTTGATGGAAGTACAGGACCTCCACCATTCATACGGCAGGCGGTCGGTGCTGCGTGGCATCGATTTCGCGCTATCTCCGGGGATGCTGGTGGGCATCGTCGGTGAGAACGGAACGGGCAAGTCGACGCTGTTGAAGGTTCTCTCGGGAGAGTTGCGTCCGCACCAGGGGGTGGTCCGCCACCGTGGGCGCTTCGGTTACTGTCCGCAGCAGGTGATCTTGAACGATGCGTTCACGGTTCGCCAGCACCTGAATTTCTTCGCCGCGGCCTACGCGGTCCCGGATCTGCGGCGGGCCGAGGAGACCATGGAGATTCTGCGTTTCTCCGAATACGCCGAAGAGCGGGTCGCGACGCTGAGCGGCGGCACCCGCCAGAAACTCAACCTGACGCTGGCGGTGATGCACGACCCGCAGGTTCTGCTACTCGACGAGCCGTATCAGGGTTTCGACTGGGAAACGTATCTGCGTTTCTGGGATCTGGTCGCGCAGTTCCGTGACACCGGTGGCTCGGTTCTGGTCGTGTCGCATCTGGCCTACGACACCGACCGGCTCGATCAGGTGTGGCGATTGCGCGACGGCGTCCTGCAGGGCAGAGAGGAATAGGCCGGATGAGTGAGAATGTACGGCTGTTCGTGACAGCCACACGCTACGGCCTGATCGAGCATGCGCGTAACCGGTTCGCCATGCTGTTGGTCGCTGTCTTCATCCCCCTATTCGTCACGCTGGCGGGCCTGATCATCACAGACACACAGGTACCGTTCCGGCTTCGAGACACCGATATCGTCGTGCACGCCAACGGCAATGAGCTCGCCCAGATCTCCGGCGCCCTGACCGCGGTCTGTCTGATCATCGGGTTCATGATGTTCGCGGCGACTTTCAGCAGCGGCGCATTCGACCGGCGTTTGTGTATGGCCGGATTTCCCCGGGTCGCTTTGGGTTTGGCGAAAATCGCTTGTCTGGTGGTGGCCGCGGTGGCGGTCAGCGCCTACGCCACCGTGGCCATCTGCTTTTCTTGGTCGCCGCACCAGCCGATCCTGCTCGCCGCGGCGCTTTTCTGCGACGCGATGACCTACGGGGCACTCGGTGTCGTGTTCGGCACGCTGCTGCGCCGAGAGGTGGAGGGCATGTTCGCGATCGCGATGATCAGCTGCTTCGACATGGTCGTGCAGAACCCCATCGCCAGTATCGGAGCGGACAGTGATTTCGTGCGCTTGCTGCCCTCCTACGGTGCCATGCAAGCTTCGACCACGGCCGGTTTCTCCGACAGCACACCATTCACCGGATTGGCCGTGCAACTGGCCTGGTTCAGCGCGAGCGTCCTGGTCGGGCTGGTCGCTTTCCATCTGCGCACCCGCTCGGCTCTTGGTCCCACCATGCCGATCGGCGTGCCCGGACAGTCGGCGAAGCATTGATCGGTCTCTCCGCACGACCATCTGGTGAATGGTTCGGTACAACCCTCTTCGCCCGGCAACGTGGGACTTGGTAGTGCAACTGCACTCGTACGCTTCGTTGCTGTTAGACCTCGTCGCCAAACAAACGGGCCCCTCCAGCCGCCCGTCTCATACAAATGAAGCAGATTCGCCAGCTTCCGCAGATCAACGAGACTGCCTCAGCATCAACGAAATTCGGACAGCCGCTTCGCCGACGTGTTTGCCCAACGGCCAGTCTCGGCGGTGCCGACAACTGCTCGCGGTCGACGCCACGACGATGCTTCGTCAGCATGGTCTGATGAACGTCTTCCGTGTCGCTGGGGCGGGTGGCCGTTCGCGGTCGGATCCGCGCCAGCGCGGAGTCGGTGGGTCTCGTCTTGTTGTTGTGCGGCGAGGCGGCCAGAGCTTCGGTTTGGTCGATGAGTTTCTCGACAGATATCAGATCCGTCGTCAACTCATCCGACAGACCGTCATACGTGATTATGTGCTCCACCCGCGTTGGTTCATGCGTTCGAAGTAGGCGGCGGCGGCCTGTATTTCGTCCTCTGTCATCGCTTTTGGGAGCTGTGACGCTGGGTCGACCTGTCCAAATGCTTCGCCGATCGCCTTGGTCCCGGCTTGGACGCGTGGGTCGTCGGTGAGCGGGCGGATGGCCTTCTCGACCTTTGCTGCCGTGTCCTGTTCGGCGTGGGCCCCGGGCCTCGATGGCGGCGAGGTGGCGCTCGAGCCGGGCGCCGACGCAGGAGCGCGCGCCTCGACATCGAACGCACCTGCGCCCCGTCCTGTGGACTTACGCGTCGGTCGAGGCCACACGCACCATTGTCGCCACGGGCGTCACTACCCTGGTCGACGCCGAGCGTCAGCGTCGTTGGGCAGCAGACCCGTGAAGAACTGTCCCAGCCCACGCATCACGACGCACGGCAGGCAGGCGATCGTCGGTCAGGTGCGGTTGGACATCGAACGAAACGCGCGCCGCGCGCGGGAACGAACGGCGGCAAAATCTAGCCGCCCCAGCGGCCAGGCAGTGGTTCAAACCTCGACTTCGTGCACTGCGGCGCCGGCTCGGACGTCGAGAACCGCCAGCAGCACCATCCGGCATACGGCCATTTCCGACATGTGCCCGCGCAGGGTTATCACCACGTGGGCTGCGGCTCGCCGGCATTCCTGGACGAGGTCGACGAATGCTGGGGGCAGCGTCCCGATCTGGGGTGAGGGTTCATGGAATACCGTAGCCAGCTCGTAGCCGAGCGACCTGGCGGTGTTCCGCAGCCGGTCTTCACTCGAATCCGAGTCGCTGGCACCGAGTAGATCGTCGCGCAGATATCCGTATGCAAGAGGCAATAGAGCAGTTGTCATGGGTGATTCGGTTCCGGTCGGAGTCGGCCCAGCCACCGGAGATTGTGTCTCGGTGCGCCGGTTGGATCTGCTATCGCTGTGCGGCCTGCGCGCACGTACCCGTTTACTGTTGACTCGACGTAGCGGTCGAGCTCGGCTGCGATCCGGCTGCTTGGCTGTGAAGTTCGGCGCCGCATCCCTGCACGACAACCACCCTGCGTCAGTGACAACAACCCCACATCCGTGACATACCTAAGGCATACCGATGCCGCAACCTGAGCAAGCCGGGATCCGATGGTGTCGGTGGCAGGGGAAGATGATCACCGCGCGCATCTCGAACGGCCACTTTGTCGGTGCCCTTGGTTTTAACCGAGTCAGGGAGTACGAAGGGATGCTAGCCGTGCTGAGAGTCGTCGTTTGCCTTGGTCAGGGGAGTCTGCCGATGCTGGCGATTGTAGGCAGGCATCATGCAACGACAGTTCTGCGGTCAGCGCGGTCGTCGGGTGGTTTCGCCTCGGACCCGGTCTGCGAATTCCTTGGGAATGTGCGCGGTGATGTCTCTACGTGAGGTGATGTCCAGTTTATTGAAAATCGCCGCGATCTGGGTGTCGACAGTTCGGGACGACTTGCCATGACGGGTGGCAATGGCGGTGTTGGTCCACCCGGCCGCGGCCAGGATCGCAACCTGTTGTTCGGTGCGAGACAGTTCGTCCCAGTGCGAGGCGGGGGCCTCGTCCGCTGAAGCCTCGGTGGTCAGAGTGCCCATTGCCAGCCGTTGCACTTCGTTTCGTTCCGGACGCAGACGCATGCCTCGGGATTCTGCCGCGGCGAAGGCATCGGGCCCCAGCACTCGACGGGCGACAGCGATGGCTTTTTCGGATTCGTCGAGCAGAGGGCCCGACGCCTTGATGTCGATGCCGAGTTTGCCCCGTAGGGTCGCGGTGCCGCCGACCAGGTAGGCGATTTCGGTGGCCAGGGCAACCAGCTTCTTGCGGTCGGGTTTTCCGGCGACGATCGAGTCGGTGATGATTTGCGCCAATGACCAGGTCCGGTACTGCACCAACCACACCGCGGCCCATTGCTCGTTGGTGGCGAGGTGATATGCCAGCGAGGATCGTTCGAGGGCCAGTGCTTCGGTGGGGTTGCCGTGTCGGGTCAAGGCGGCCGACCTGGTGAGTTCGGCGCAAGCCTTTTCCCATGGAATTCCGGAGACGTTCGCGCGATCGAGGTACCGCTGCGTGATCTCTTGGGCCTGCTGCGCGGTTCCCAGCATGCCTGCGGCCAGGGCAGCGAACAGCTCGTTCATCGAGGCAGCGCCGTGGTCGCCGTAGGCCTCGAATTTATCCCGGGATCGGCTCAGGACGGTGATGGCGCGGGCGTCACGGCACGCGAATATCAGCTCCGCCCCCCACGCGAATTCGACTGGAGCGGGCAGGCCGATGTCGGTCTCGGCGGTATCTCGCCAGTTCCGCCTGGTGTCTGGGTCGGGAATGCAGGCGGCGACGCAGTCCTCGAGCATCTGTTCGGCGTCCTCGATGGTGCCTTGGAGCGTGGCGAGCCACGCGATGGTGGCCATGGCCCCGATCTGGAGTTCAATGGGTTGCGGGGTCGCTGTCCGGGTGGCGTCCAGACAGCGCAGGGTCCATTGGCGTATTTCACGTACCGAGCCGCTGGTGAAGCACACCTGCAGGGTGATCAGCCCTAGACAGATCTCCAGACCGTCTCCGGCTCGGCCCGGGGTGGTGATGCTGGTTTCGATCGCGGTGAGGGTGTTGGCCCAGACCGTCCGAGCCCAGTCCACCAGGGCTTGCCCTTCGGGACTGAACCAGTTGGCCGCGGCGTAGGCGATCTTGTCGTGGTAGTAGCGGCAGTGCCGCTGGGCCAGCCGGGCGGGTTCGTCCACCGCGTCGGTGGAGCGCTGGTGCAGTCGCTGCTGGGCGAATACCCGCAGGCTCTCCACCAGGGAATATCGCACTGCTGTTGCCGTCCTGTGCGTCGTGACCAACGACTGATCGACAAGGCGCTCGAGCAGGCCCTCGATCTCTGGCCGGGTCAGTGTCGCTTGCGTGTCGCTGGCTTCATCGTCGCAGCAGATTGTCTCGATTGCGTCCAACTCGGCACCCACATCGGGTGCGGCCTCTGCCGTGTCGTCGGGATTGGTGTCGTAGCCGGCGGCGAACACCGACAGGCGGTCGAAGAGCAGACGTTCCTTGTCGCTGCACAGCTCGTAGGACCAGGAGATGACATCGACGACTCCTCGATGGCGGGGGTCGACGCCCACGCGTGGGCCGTGCGACCAGCTCATTCGAGTGTCATCGGCATGGCCGGTGAGCCCGTGCAGAATGGCGGCCAGCGGTTGGCGAAGCAGGCGTGCGGCCGCCAATTGGATATAGAGGGGATGGTTGTTGACGCGGTGGCAGATCTCGGCGGCGGTGGCGGTCTGGTCGTCGCCGGTGACAGGATGTTCGGTGAGCTCGGCGCGATGCCGAAACAGGGCCAGGGCTTCGCGCTGCGATAGCGGCGGAACAGTGATTACGTGTTCGTCGATCCAGCCGACGGGTTCGCGGCTGGTGGCCACGATAGTCAGCCCCGGTACCGTGTCGATGAGGTCGGCGATCAGGGGCCCGACGCCGGAGACTACGTGCTCGCAGTTGTCCAGCACCAGAACCGTGCGCGGGGCACGCCCGGCGGAGTCGGTTCGAGTGAGGGTGTCGATCAAGGCATCCCACGCCGATCGCCCGGAGAAATCCGCCTCGATCACCGCGTGGGCAACTTCTTCTGCGACCGCGGTCGTATCCGAACCTGGAGTCAGTCGGGCCAATCGCACCCACCAGGCTCGTGTCTTCTTGGCTTCGGCCTTGCCGTAACGGCGCAACGCTTCGATGGCCAGACGAGTCTTCCCGATCCCACCCGGACCGGTGAGGGTGATCAATCGAGCCGGACCCAGCAGTAGGGTGCTGATTTTCTCCAGCTCGCGGTCTCTTCCGACAAAGCTATGGGTAGTGGTCGGTAGGCTGTCCACGCCTTCCCGACGCCTGACATCCATACAAGAGAATTGTAGTCCCCGCAAGCAGGCAGGCCCTTGTTGAGCAGACCTGGATCGCCCCACGTCCAGCGGTTATTGCTCCCGTGGGGACGCGGCGTTTTCCGGTGGCTCCCCCGCTGTTTCGCCGTCACCGGCAGTGGCGCTGCGTAACCCGACGCCACATCACCGCAAGCCCACCAAACCGGAGACAACACCGTCGAAGTCGCACTCGTAGTCATCCGGCCTCTGCCAGTGAATCGTCCTCGAGCCGGGCACCGAGTGCACGGCCTTCACCCCCACGGATGCGCGAGATCGCTGCCATCCAACTGACAGACCAGCCCACGCCGATGGCGCCCGACCATGGCTGCTGGGGCGGCAACGACCCCGTGGTCGCAATCCTCACAACGACAACGCAGTTCGGGGATTTTTGACGACGCACCTACCCCGATGACGACGGCAGCGGACTTACCGCGATGACGGTCGAGAAGAACACCGCCCAACTGTTCGAGCGAAGCGGACTCGCGAATTGTGGTCAGCAGGCTGATCGGGTGGGTATTTGCAGCGGTTGTGTCGAGGTGACGGTTTTCGGGCCTGCGGGGGTGTCGAAGGTTATCGGGTCGCCGGAGGTGAGGGTGAGCGTCGTGGTGTCCGAGGTGATGCGGACGGTGACGGTGCCGGTGCCCACCGAGAGCCCGTGGATGGTCATGCCGTGTGGGAATCCGTTGGGCAGCATGGGGTTCAGTCGCGGATTCGTATCGGTCCAGCGCAAACCGGTCGGGGCGTAGAGCAGTCCCTGCAGGAAACCGGCCGCGCCGGTAACGAAGATCCAGGCCGCCTGGCCGAGTACGTTGGCGCCGGAACGGTCACCGCGGGCTTCGGACTGGAAGTTGTAGGGACCGCGTACGTATGGCCGCACCGACTGGTCCAGGTAGTACTGGGTAAGGCAGGGGTCGTATTCGGCGCTGAGGATCGCGCCGACGGCATTACTCATGTTCGGGCCGTCGGGGTCGGTCCGGTCGAAGTAGTAGTGCAGGGTGTCGACCGGCGAGTACCCGGGTGCGGTGTAGGAGAACGGGTAGCTGAGCAGGACGGTATCCGCCTGCTTGATCGGTGCGCCCGCGTACCCGAGGTATTCGGCGGGTACGCCGGGGGCGGTGTCGGGTGGCATGGCCATGTTGGCGGCGATGTCGGCCCAGCGTGGGTCGACCGGCAGCCCCGCCAACCCCGCGGCCTGGGCAGCGATGCGCATCGTGTTCATCACGCCGCCGTTGGTGAGAGCGTTGTCGATCGACAGGGTGACGTATTCGTCGGCTCCGGCCGCGGGCACGTAATGGTATTTGCCGTCGGGCATTTTCGGGCCTACCCGGGCGGTGAGATAGTCGGCGATCGCGGTGATCACCGGGGCACCGTTGCTGTGCAGCCATTCCAGATCGCCGGTAGCGGTGTAGTACTGCCACTGAGCCAGGGCGATTTCGTTGTGCAGGTGTTCCTCGGTGAGCCCGCACACCCATGGTGAGGCGCATCGCTGGGCAGGGCCGTCGTTCCACGGATACAACGCACCCGGGAGCCCGTAACCGCGAGCGTTGGCCCGCGCGGACGGCAGGGCCTGGCTACGGAAGTCGACTATCGTGCGCGCCAGGTCCGGGTACAGCGCCAGCAGTGTCGGGAAGATCCAGGTGTCGGCATCCCAGAACGTTATGCCGCCGTAGTCGTCGGACGACAGTCCCGCGGGCTGCACGGACCACCGGTCGCCCGCACGGACGCTGGCCAGCACCGAATACATCGCCGCGCGAATCCACCGGGTGTAGTCGTCGCGCCCGTCGATCTCGATCCCCTTCTGCCACAACTGGTCCCACGCGTCGGCATGCGCGCCGTGTGCGGTGTTGTAGCCCTCCGTACGGCCGGACTCGGCCGCGGTGGTGGCAGCGGCCTGCGGATCGGGACCGTAGTCGGTCGACGAGATCCCCACGTACTTGGTGAAGGTGTAACTGCCCCCCTCGGTCACCGGGGTGGTGTAGCGGATCCCGGAGGTGGCGGGCAGCGCTGCGGCCACAGTGTGCTGTGGTGTATCGACGGCCGAAACCACGAACGCGGTGTCCGGCGAGCCGTCCGCGCGCACCCCTGCGACACTCTGCTGGCGGGCCGGATCGGCGAAGGCGGTCACCGGGGACGTCCGCCGCGTGGCAGCGGTGTCGATCAGATCGGTGACATCGAGATCTCCGGAGAAGTCCGGGGCGAGGGTCAACCGCTGCACCGCCAGATCGGGTCGCGAGCGGGACACGAACGTGTCGTAACGCAACCGTATCCGATGCTCGGGATCCGGGGTCCAGGTGACTTGCGTCGTCGCCGTGGCGGTCCGGTAATCCAGCGTCTGCCGGTAGTCGTTTATGGCCGCCGGATCCACGTCGGCTCGATATTGCTGACCGGCGACCCCGACGGTGAGCCCTGACCAGGCCGGTAACGCCGCGATCACCTGCGTGTACTGCGGCGAGGGACCCCCTTCGGCATAGAAACCCGCCAGATACGTGCCGGTATACCGAGGCTGCTGCAATGGAAACGCGGTACGTGCCGTGTCGCCGTAATCGTGATACCCACCGCCGCTGGGGGGCAGCATCGTGCCGATCCGCCCATTGCCCAGATATGGGGCGGCTCGAAAATCGTTCGGCGCGAACATATCCGAAGTGGCCGACCACTCCGCATCCGCGCCGTCGTTCGCGCCTCCCGTACTGGGCACCAGGGTCACCGGGACTACCACGCCGGCCAGTACGACCAACACCATCCACAGCCACCCACCCCGCGCCCGCACGGCGCTCCCGATCCAGGTCACGCCGCCCATCCTCAGAACCGGGCACGCGTCGGTCAACGCGACACGCACAAGTAGGTGGGCTACTTCGCGCCGATGCCGTCGCGGAGGAAGTCGCTGAGCTGTTCGCCGAACGGCTCGGCGATCTGGGTGTTGTAGTCGTTCCAGCCCTCTTGCTGTGCCTGCTGCAGGTAGTCGGGCAGCGGTCGGTGCAGCTCTTCGCTGACGGCTCGGTCGTGCAGCCGGCTCATCGCGTCGCGCAGGCTCCCGCCCACCGCGGCGGAGTTGTTCAGTTCGAGTTCACCGTCGCGGGTCGAGTAGTCGTAGAGCTCGTACTCCTCCTCGAGCGCCGGATCGATCTCCGCGGAGCCCTGCACCCAGTGCGAGTAGCGGACGAACTTCGCGTCGGCGGTCCGTACGGCCACCACATGGCCGGGTGCGTTGCGGTCGAACAGCACCGCGGCTTCCTCGATGGAGTGTTCGTCGGTGGTGTGCACGATCCAGGGCCGCCCCGGCGCGCCCGAGTCGCGGCAGACCGCGGCGATATCGTGTCTGCTTGCCAGATGGGCGTAGCGCTCCTCGCCGCGCCAGCCGTTGCCGCCGGTGCCGATGGTCAGCAGCAGTGGAGCAAGGTCGATGCTGGAGGTGAGCTGGGTGCGGGTGCCGGCTGCCGGAGTGAGGTCACCGCGCGGGTCGTAGACGAACAGCGGCACCCGGATGGCCTCGTCGTAGGCCCCGCCGCCCTTGCCGTGCAAGCCGTGGGAGCCTGCGTAGTCACCGTGATCGGAGGTGAATACCACCACGGTATTGGCCGCCACCTCCGGACGGGTCGCCAATTCCGTCAGTACCCGGCCGATCTGGATATCCACCTGCTGCTGGAACCACAGGTAGAGATTGAGCAGGTCGATCCACTCCTGGTCGGCATCGGGCGTGCCGTACGGCGCGACGCCGAAGGTCGCCGCCGACACCTGCACCAAGGCCATCTGCAGACGAGGCTTGCGCGAGAGTTGTTCGAGGGTTTCGTGATTGGCGGGCAGTGTGTCGATCCAGCGCGGAATGTTGTTGAACGCCGAGGTGCGCCGGGTCCAGCGCGGCCACCACTGGACATCGTGCGGGTTGACCAGCGACACCGTCGTACACCAGGGGCCTTGGCCCGCATCGGTATCGAACCAGTCGACGAACTGGTCGACGATCCGGCCGTCCATCTGCAGGCCCTGCTCGGGCGTCCCGTTGGGCGAAGGGTAGGTGCCGCCATCGAAGCCGTGACGCTCCAACCCGCCCGGCGTCGTGTCGGCGTCGTGGCCCAAATGCCATTTGCCCCACCACGAGGTGCGGTAGCCCTGTTCGCGCAGCATCGAGCCCCAGGTCGGGAAGCTCGGCGACAGCCGCGAGGTCGAGGTCGACAAACAGCCGGTCTGATGTGAGTACAGGCCGGTCACCAGCGCGCCGCGAGAGGGCGTGCAGTCGTTGGCGGCGGTGTAGTGCTGTTCGAACGAGACCGACTTGGACCGCAACCCGGCGATGTTCGGAAGGATGGTGTCGAGCACGGGCTGGTCCGGAAACCACATGGGGGCCCGCATCTCGTCGACGATGACGACGAGAATATTCGGCTTGTCGGGGTGAATGTCCATGCGCGGCCGGGCGGATGCGCTCGGGCTCCCGACGGTCATGGCAGCGGTCGCCGCCGCTCCGCTACCGAAGAACCCACGCCTGCTGATCGACACTGTGTCCTACTGCCTTTCGGTCGGGTGCTGAGAGGAATCGTCCATGAAGTGGTTCACCACCGACGCGAGCCGAGGACCGTTGTCCTCCTGCAGAAAATGTCCCGCGCCCTCGATCACCGTGTGCGGTTGACCGGACGCCCCGGGAATCTTGCGCTGGAAGATCTTCTCGCCACCGGCTGTGATCGGGTCGCCATCGGAGAAGGCCGTGAGAAACGGTTTGTCGAAGCGGGCCAGCTGCTCCCAGGCCCGGCGGTTCGCCGCGGCGGCCGGGTCGTCGGGCCGGGCCGGGACCAGGAGAGGGAAGGCACGGGCACCGGCCTTGTAGCTCTCATCGGGAAACGGGGCGTCGTAGGCGGCCACTGCCTCGGGGGAAAGCTTTGCCCGGCAACCATTTTCGACAATGGTCCCGACCGGCAACCGCGGCGTCTCCTGTGAGAACCGCTGCCAGGCGAGAAAGGCGTCGCTCAGCGTTGCCGTTCCGTCGGGAAGTCCGGTGTTGGCCGCGACCACCCGGGCGAAGCGATCGGGATGTTCGGCGACGAGCCGCAGCCCGATCAGTCCGCCCCAGTCCTGGCAGACGAGCGTGATGGACGCGAGATCCAGGTGGTCGAAGAGCACTTCTCGCAGCCATTCGACATGGCGGGAATACGTATAGTCAGCTCGGTCGACGGGCTTGTCGCTGCGGCCGAAGCCGACCAGATCCGGCGCGACACACCGCCGGCCCGCCGCGACGAGCACCGGAATCATGCTGCGGTACAGGAAACTCCAGGACGGCTCGCCGTGCAGCAGTACGACGACCTCGCCATCTCGCGGACCCTCGTCGAGGTAGTGCACGCGCAGGCGGGTGTCGCCGCCGTCACCGGCCGCGACTTCGACATAGTGCGGCGGGAACGGAAAGTCGGGCAGGGCTGAGAACCGTTCCTCAGGCGTACGCAGTGCGTGCATAGTCCTGACACTAAATGTTATTGCATCATGAGTGCAAGTACCGCCGCGGCTTGTTAGGATGAATCCCGATGGATGGACGCACCGCTCGGGCGGCAAGGAACCGTCAGGCGGTACTCGATGCCGTGCTGGCGCTCACGGAGGAAGGCGATCTGCAACCGACCGCACGAGCCGTGGCCGAGCGAGCCGGGGTCGCGACCAGGTCGGTGTTCCATCACTTCACCGATCTCGAGTCGATGTATGCCGCCGCCGCCCAGACGCAAATGGAGCGACACTGGTTTCCCCTGCTCCGTCCGGTGATCGGCGATCCGGGTCATCGCGTCGAGACCCTGGTCGAGCTGCGAGCCGAACTGTACGAGCGCATTTCGGGCACCCGCCGCGCCGCCGTGCTGCGCGAGCACGAATCCGCCGTCCTCGCCGAACGTTTGCAGGAAAGCCGCGCCGCCCTGCGCGCCCACCTGCGCGCCAACCTCCCCGAACTGGAGTGCCTCGACCGCCCCGCCCGCGAGGCCGCCTACGCCGCCGCTTCATGGGAGACCTGGGAGGTATTCCGTCGCCATCAAGGCCTCTCCGCGGATGCCGCGCGAGCCGCCGTCGGCGCTACCCTCACCGCACTGCTCGCACCCGCACCGACCGTCATCGATGGAACCGCCACCGCGGTCACCGGCTGACCGTGGTGCGGACTCTTCGACACCAGAAACGCACGCGCGGAACGGGATCCGGGTCGCTGGATGAGACCTCGAAGACGAGCACCTCGCGCGACCGCGGCCCGCAACACAACATCAACCCAGCGATGGCGCGATCACGCCGGGGTCACAGGCTCGCGAGCATCCGCGTCGCCTCGGCGGGCGGGCGAAGTCGTACTGACCGTGGCCTCCGATTGCAAACGGGGACAATGCCCTGGCTCGATTTCCCGCGAGTTTTTCGCCTCGGCTGTCCGGGTCCAGTTTTCGGATTGTTTTGTTCGGCCGTGGCACTCGACGGTGGTCGTGGTGGGCGATGGGTGAAGATGAGGGATGCGGACTCGCTTCCACGAGAACCTCGACCAGCTGGCCGCCCAGTTGCAGGCGATGTGTCAGCGTGACCGGACCGCGATCGCGACCGCCACAAACGCGCTGCTGCGCGCTGATCTCGAGCTCGCCGAGCAAGCCATCGACATCTGCCGCGACCTCGACACCCAGCGCGATCATTGTGAGCACGGTGCGGTGACACTGCTGGCGTTGCAGGCCCCGGTCGCGGGCGAGCTGCGACAGGTGGTCACCGCGATCCAACTTGTCGGTGACCTCGCTCGGATGGGCGTGTTGTCCGAACACATCGCCAACATCGCGCGCCGCAGACACCCCGACTGCGCGATCCCCGAATCGGTGCAACCGATCGTGGCCCGCATGGGGGCGGCCGCTATCGCGATGGCGACCAGTGCCGTCGCGGTGCTGGGGTCCGGTGACCCGGGCGACGCCGCCGCACTCGACAGCCAGGACGACACGATGGACCGACTGCATCACGACCTGATGGCAGCGGTGCTCGGTGAGGACTGGGCTGACGGGACGACCACCGCGGTCGATCTGACCCTGCTGGGCCGCTACTACGAACGGTTCGCCGACCACGCCGTGCAGGTCGGCCGTCGCACGATCTTCATGGCGACCGGCGAGTTACCCGACGACTGGCCCTCACCCGGCGGCGAATAACAGGCGGCATGCAGTCTCCCTTTGCGAGGGCTTTACCGAGACATCTCCACGATCGGGCGCCCGAGGGCATGACCGCGGTAGGCCTGACCTGAAAGGGCTCAGTCGTTCGCGGGCCCGATTTCTGGACGGGCCTCCTGCCGTTTATCCCGGCTTGCTCGGGGCAACCGGGAGACGACACGTCGTCTACCCCGGAGAGGATTCGCCATGGTTGATGTACCTGCCACCGTCGTGCGAAGCGCATTCGCTGCCGGCGCCCGGCTCCGGCACGCGCGGGTCTTCCATCCCAACGGGGTGTACCTGTCGGGCCGGTTGCACGCCGCAGACGAATTCGAGCCCCTGTTCGGCAGCGGTGAACGCGCCGTCATCGCCCGCCTGTCCAAGGGCACCGGCCTGCCCGGACCGGCGCCGGACGTGCTCGGCTTCGCGTTCCGCGTCCTCGACCACGACGACAACCCGTGGGACTTCGCGCTCGCGACCACGGGCCGCAGCATCGTCGGCCGGTTCGTGATCACCGTTGCGACCGGCTGGGCACGCGCCAGGTACGGCGGCCTGATGCCGTACCGCTTCGGCAATTCGATGCCGACCTGGGTGTTCGCCGAACCCGATGCGGCGCAACCGAAAACGGCGTCCATCGGCGCACTCGAAGAGCACCTGCTCGAACACGAAGTGCACTTCGACCTGGTCGGCAGCCCCATCACCGGCCCAACCCACAAACTCGCCGAGATCACCCTGCGCTCGGCCCAGGGTGCCGAGCACCGGACCGACTACTTCGACCCGATGCTCAACCACCCCGCCGAGGTCGAAATGGTCCCGAAGGCGGTGCGGCAACTGCGCGAGTTCGCCTACGCGGGTAGCCGCCAGGGGCGGGGCGAGGCGGATTGACCTTTCTTCGGCGTCAGCGAGCCGCTGCTCGGCCAGTGCCCGCTGAATATCGCCGTCGACGTCGTGCGGCTGTCCGACTATTAGAATCACGATGTGCAGCGCGCTGCGGTGACCGATCCTTCGCGTGTGGTGGTTCTCGGGTCCGGGTTTGCGGGTCTGTGGGCGGCGCTCGCGGCGGCCCGGCGGCTGGACGAGTTCGGTGTGACGGTCGGAACCGTCGATGTCACGGTGATCAGTTCCACGCCGTACCACGACATCCGCGTGCGCGACTATGAGACCGATCTGAGCACGTCCCGCATCCCACTGAGCGCTCTTCTCGATCCGGTCGGAATCAAGCACATCCTCGGCGAAGTGACGGCGATCGACGCGCTGGCGCGGGTAGTGGAATCCACCGCGGGCGCTCACAGCTACGACCGGCTGGTGCTCGCGTTGGGCAGCCAGGTGGTCAAGCCCGATATCCCTGGCCTGCGGGAGTTCGGCTTCGACATCGACACCCATGACGCAGCGATCAGACTGCAAGCCCACCTGTGTCGGCTCGCCGAGGGCCCCGCTGACCCGGCGGCCGCGACAGTAGTCGTCGTCGGGGCAGGTTTGACGGGGATCGAAGAGGCGACCGGGCTGCCCGCGATGCTCGCCGACGTCTTCGCGAGACGTGCCGTCGCACCGCGGGTCATCCTGATCGACCGCAACCCGCTCGTCGGCTCGGACATGGGCGCATCGGCGCGACCGGTCATCGAGGCGGCGCTGGCCGACGCCGGGATCGAGACCAAGTTGGGCGTCGGGGTCGTCGCCATCGACGAGCGCGGCGTGATGTTCTCCTCGGGTGAAGTGGTGGCCGCCGCCACCGTCGTCTGGTGTGCCGGCATGCGGGCCAACCCGCTGACCGCGGACTTCGGGGTCGACCGTGACCGGCTGGGGCGACTCCCCGTCGACGACTATTTGCGGGTATGCGGTGTGCCCGGGGTATTCGCCGCCGGTGATGTCGCCGCCGCACGAATGGACGACGAGCATATGTCGGTGATGTCCTGCCAGCACAGCCGCCCGATGGGCCGATGGGCCGGTTACAACGTCATCGGCGATCTTCTGGGCAAACCCATCAAGCCGTTGCGGATCCCTTGGTATGTAACGGTTCTCGATTTGGGACCGGCAGGCGCGGTGTATACCGAGGGCTGGGATCGCCGCGTGGTCGCGTGCGGCGAGGAGGCCAAAGTCACCAAGCGCGCCATCAACACCCGGCGTATCTATCCTCCGTTGAGCCGCGACCGCGACGCATTGCTGGCCGCCGCCGCGCCCGAACTGCAGGCCGCGCCCGAGCGCGGACCTGAGTCCACTCATTGACTACCAGCGGCGGTGGCTGCCGCAGTGGACTTTTCACCAGTTTGCGATCGACAGAGCCTTTGCCGCAGTCAGTCACGCCCCAGCCAGTGCCCGCAAGATGTGAACCCTGCGTTCGGCGGCCGTGACTGCGAGGGCCTTGCCGCCTGACCGCGGTGGCGTCATCGGTCGCCCAGAGCGTCGATGGCGGCCCGGAGTTTGGTGGCGGCCTCCGCCGCGATCGGTTCCAGGTCCGGTTCGGCCGTAACCTGAACCATCACTTCGGGATCCATGGCTTCGACGATGACGGTGGAGTCATCGGCCGGGTCGCGACGGACGATGACATTGCAGGGCAATAGCAATCCGATCCGGCGGTCGACGCCGACCGCGCCGTGGGCCAGCGACGGATTGCAGGCGCCGAGGATGCGGTAGTCCTCCATGTCCTCGCCGAGTTTGGCCTTCAGTGTCGCGGTCATGTCGATCTCGGTCAGGACACCGAAACCCTGTTCGGCCAGAGCGACACGAGTCCGCTCGACGGCATCGTCGAACCGGTCGGTGCGCACTGTGGTGGAGATGGCCAGGTTCATGTTCACCCGTACTTCCTGTCGACAATGATCGGGGCTGCGGTCGGCGGTCTGGTTCGGGTCACGGCGCAGCCGGCCGTGGCGGGCAACCCCAGCCGCCGTAACAACAGGGTCATCGGGCACCAGCCCGCGACGCCGTACAGCAGCAGATTCGCGCCCACGAGCCCGGTGAAGACCAGCCACCAGGCCGACCACACCGCGGCCAGAGCCACGCTGATCACAATGAAGGTCCCCGCCAGCAGCGGTACCACGCGGGCGATCGACCAGCCCTGGTGGCGAGGTAGGTTCGTCATGATCAGTCCTTCGAATCCGTTGTGCGTACTAGCGTTCAGGCGAGAGTGAAGAAAAGCCTCTCCAATCTGTCTTCGCTCATCGGTTCGGTGCTCTCCCCGGTCAGGCATTCACGCAGACCGGTCGCGACGAACTCGAATCCGTCCCGATCCAGTGCCCGCGACACGTCCGCGGGTTGGATGACAACCTCTTTGCAGTCGCGCCCCGCTCGATCACTCCACCGAGCTGCTCCTGCGCGACGCAACCGGTTGAGCACCGCGTGACAGCCTCTTCGTTGCCACCATGCCTGTTGTTCTTTCGCCATCTAAGAGTATACCCCCTGGGGTATGTCAGCGCTGTGACGTCACACATACACGAAGCTGATCGACGGCAGCACTCCGAGGGCGATCGCTCTGTCGCCACGGTCGCTCAGGTATTCGCGGTAAATCCGCCGGACGACCTGGGGCGGGTTCGTCGAGGACCTCCTGACCGGGTGATTCCGTGCCCACGCGGGCAGGATCGCCGAGGGAAAACCGTTCGCGCTCACCAATTCGGCATCACCGCGCTTGTCATTGACCCGCAGCGCTTTCACCGTCACCGCGCCGCGGCCATGCCCCCGGCGTGGTGCCCGTTGCGCACCTCGGCCGCGCAGGCGTACCGTCGCTACCTCCATTCCCGAGCGTGGCAAATCTCCTACAGCACTGGGGATTCCGACCGAGCGACGCCTCCCCGAGCTGATCGCACTCGGCTCGGGGCGAGGGCCTCCGCAATTTCGGCCTGGCCCGGCATCGACGACTTTCCACTGCCACCGGGTACATCAATGTCTCCGGCCTTATCGGGTACTCAGATGGCGTTCTCCAATCGATATCGGCAGCGGTAGTGGGCCTCGTCGTGGTTCCACGTGCCTTGCTGCGCCCGCCAGCGCTTCACCGCGCCCCCATCAGAGGATTTCACCCGCTACTGGGTCTCTGATGGAGTAAATCCCGCCGTGGTAGTCGGTTCATGGAGGATTTCCGTTGTCGCGGTGCGCTGGAATGACCGGGCTCGCCACGATCGCTACGTTGGCGAGCATGCGCACCGATGGAGATTCCTGGGACATCAATACCAGCGTGGGATCTACGGCGTTGTTCGTCGCGGCTGCTCGCGCGCTGGGCGGCCGCGCGGCCGACGCGCTGGCGAAGGACCCGCTCGCCGAGCTTTTCGTGCGGGCCGCGGGCGGGGAGTGGGCCGACCTGCTCGACGGTCGAGTGCCTGCCCATCCGTTGCTGACCCCCGAGTTCGGCATTCAGTTCCAGCAGCATCAGGTCGCCCGCACCCGGTATTTCGACGACTACCTCCACGCTGCCGCGGCCGTCGGTATCCGGCAGGTGGTCATCCTCGCGGCCGGCCTCGACGCCCGCGCGTACCGGTTGCCGTGGCCCGACGGCACCGTCGTCTACGAGCTGGACCGGCC
This sequence comes from Nocardia pseudovaccinii, assembly GCF_050942345.1. NCBI lineage: Bacteria > Bacillati > Actinomycetota > Actinomycetes > Mycobacteriales > Nocardiaceae > Nocardia > Nocardia pseudovaccinii. The sequence continues at coordinate 4,853,137 of NZ_CP192074.1, read as the reverse complement.
GCAGGTGCTGGAGTTCAAGCGCGAAACTCTCGCGCAGGCTGGTCGCCAACCGATCGCCGAGCGCCATGACGTGCCGGTGGACCTGCGTGAGGACTGGCCGAAAGCGTTGTGCGACAGCGGCTTCGACCCCGCCCTGCCGACCGCGTGGCTGGTGGAGGGGCTGCTGATCTATCTGTCGTCGGCTGCGCAGGATCAGCTGTTCGATGCCATCGTCTCGCTCAGCGCGCCCGGCAGCCGAGTCGCGATCGAGCAGATGGATCCGCTGCCCGCCGAGGCCGTTGCCGAGATGGCCGAGCACGACGACGCGGGCTCGGACTGGGTGGGGTTGATCTACAACGACCCCCGCGGTGAGGTCACCGAGTGGTTCACCGACCGCGGTTGGACCGGTGAGCGTGTCTACCTCACCGACTACATTCGCAGCGTCGGCCGCACTCCGGCCGCCGAACGGTCATTGATCAGCCTGGTCACCGTCGTGCGGCCCTGAGCTGGCTTTTCGGCTGACCCTTGCGCGTCACCGGACCATGACCGTCCAGGTTTCGCGGACCGCCGATGACCGAGTTACGAGCACCCGGATCCGATCGAGGAACGGTATCGGTTGAGCGACGGATCGGTGGAGATCCTGGTCGTCGGTGTCACAGCCGACGCGTAGCTGCCGCATGCTGACGGACAGAGGTCGGCCCAGCACCCCGGAGAAGGGAGATGCACGGTGGCATTGGGACGTCGTCGGTTGCTGATAGGTTTCGGCGGTGCGGGTGGCCTCGCCCTGGCAGGATGCGGGTGGGTGCGAGACCCCGCACCGCCACCCAAACCCGCAACGATCGGATTCGATCCACCACCCGGCACCCACGATGTCGATGCGCGCAGCCCGGGCACGATCACAGTCACCGACGGGACGCTGCGGTCGGTCGAATGGATCGATGAAACGGGCAGATCACTGCCGGGCGCATCGGCACCCGATCTTCGAACCTGGACCAGTGCCGAACCACTCGGCTACGGACACACCTACACCGCGAAAGCCGTGGCGCACGGCGAATCGGGCGACATCACCGCGACGTCGACCTGCACCACGGTGCGACCGCAACAGCTGGTCGACGTCTCTCTGCGCTCCGCCAATCTCGTCGATCTGGCCGAAAACGACACCTACGGAGTAGGTTTCGTGCTCGTCGCACATTTCGACGAACCCGTCGATCGGGCGGCCGTGGAACACCACATGAAGGTGACCACCGAGCCGGCCGTGACCGGTGCCTGGTACTGGCTCGACGATCAGAACGCACACTGGCGGCCGGAGCACTATTATGTACCGGGAACCAGGATCACGATCGCGGCCGAACTCTTCGGCGTCGCGCTCGGCGAGGGCCGCTACGGCCTGCGCAATCAACGGGTTTCGGTGATCATCGGGCCCGCACACGTCGCGATCGCCGATGACGACACCAAACAGATCGAGGTCTTCGACAACGGAAACCTGGTGCGCACCATGCCCACATCGATGGGCAAGGGCGGCACCACCGTCGTCGGTGGCAGAGCCATGTCGTTCTGGACCCGCCCGGGCATCTACACCGTGCTCGACAGAAACGACCCGGTGATCATGGACTCCGCCAGCTACGGCCTGCCCGCCAACTCCGGGGGCTACCGCACCAGCATCAACCATGCGGTCCGCATCAGCCACGACGGAATCTTCGTGCACGAATTGGCCGCAACCATGTGGGCCCAGGGCAACACCAACGTCTCACACGGCTGCCTCAACATCTCCCCCAACGACGCCGCATGGTTCTACGACTTCGTCATCCCCGGCGACGTGGTCGAGGTCCGCAACACCGGTGGCGACCCCCTCGATATCTGGCAGAACGGCGACTGGAGCATCGCGTGGTCCGACTGGCTTCGCGGTGGAGCCCCCACATGACACGAACTAGAAAAAGGGGTTGATCCCCCGCGAACCTGTCGTGACCGTCACAGGGTCGTTGCCGCGGGCTGGACCGGACTCCATCGGCGGAACCCACCCGAAGCCGTTTCGAGCCGCCACCACGCCAACCGCTCGGCGAGCTCTGGCAACCAACTGGCCGGCGCATCGCAGAGATCGTGTCGCGCGCGGTCGGCGGCGGCGTGCAGAACGTCTGCGGCGACCGCGGGAAAGTCGTGTCGGAGGTGTTCGATCGCATCGGCGACAACGACGTCTGGCTTGGCTCTATCCGATCTCACCAATGTCATCTCGTACCCTTCTTGCCGGCTTGTTCGTGGATGACTTTGTCCGACGACAGTAATTTGCGCGATCGTGGCGGAGACAGGGCCACTGGTCCCACGCTCGTGGGCCGATAGGCACTGCTGCGGCGGCGTCGACGAAGTGGTCCGCAAAGCCACCACCAGGGACGAGCGTGGACTCACGGGTTACCGATGGCCGGGCCGGATCGAATACGGTCCACGAACTGCTCGATGGCGGTCCACATCTGGGGGCTGAGTTGCGTGTGCTGTCCGGTGCCGACGACGCTGTGGAAGTCGACGCCGTGAGCGGCGAGTTGGGCGGCGAGGAGGCCGTGCAGCGGGGACGGGACGGTGGTGTCGGTGATGTTGATGCACAACAGGATCGGGGCGTTGTAGCCACTCGCAGGAACGGTCATGTAGGCGTCGGTGGCAGCGGGCATGGGCGCGACGGACAGGGGCTTCGCCAGCAACTCGCCGATGCTGAGGCCGCGGACGCGGTCGATGATCTGGGGTGTGCACATCGCGCCGACACTGTCGAGCACGGACCGGCCTTCGAGGGTGAGGTATTCGTCGACGTTCACCCCGGGTCGGGCAGCGCGCAGCCCGGCCAAGATGCTGACGAACAGGTCCATGAAACCGTCCGCGATGACGGACGGAATGGGAGTACCCGGTCCGAAAAGCGGTAGAAGCTTCTCCACATCGGACTCGGGGTCGATCGCGATGGTGCCACGGAAGTCCAGGTCCGGCGCATCGGTGGCCTGCAGGTGGCCGGTGCCGAGCGCGGCCTGCCCGCCCTGCGACGTGCCCATGACCGCCCACATCCGCGACAGTTCCGGGTGGGCGGCACGGGCGGCGCGCACGAGGTCGATCGTGGCCGTCGCCTCGGTGTCGATCGCCAGGTATGGATGCGGTCCGGTGTCGAAGCGGCCGAGGCCCAGGTAATCGGGTGCAACCACGGCGAATCCCTGCGACGCCAGGTACTGGAGCAGCGCGTCTTCATCTCCCGCGATCGTCTGGGCGGGGTGCTCGAGCGGATCGGACTGGCCACCGCAGCCCGGTCCGAGTCCACTGGTGCCGTGGTCGTAGGCCATGATCGGCCAACCGGACGGCGGCGGGGCACCGGCCGGGACATACAGCGCTCCGCTGGCGGGCTGTGTCGTCCGGTTCGAGCCGCGCATCCAGTACTCGATCACCGAGCCATCGGCATCGGACATTCCGCGCGTACCGTCCGGTAGCGGGTACTCCGCAATCACGGTTCCTGGGATTTCCGCATACGCCGGGGCGATAGGCATCAGGAGTGTGGACAACATGACCGCCGCCGCCGCTCGTTTACCCGCATGGACAACTCGCATCGAACACCTCAATCCGGTCCGACACCGTCACATTCGCGAACGAGGCTATAGATCAGAACGTGACAACTCGCTTCAACACGCTGCTCAGCGGAAATCAGGATCTACGGTGGAGATATGACCGCCTTGGAGTATCGGCATCTGCTGGTCGCGCGCGACGGCGACACGGTGCGCATCACCATGAACCGTCCGGAGCGACGCAACGCGCTGTCAGGCGAGCATCTGGCCGAACTGCTCGCCTCCTTCCGGGCCGCCGGCGAGACCGACGCCACCGGGATAGTGCTCGGGGCGCACGGTCCGGTGTTCTCCGCGGGACATGATTTCGCCGACGTTGCCGCCCGCGACCTGCTCGGCGTGCGGGAGCTGCTCACACTGTGCACCGAGCTCATGTCGACCATCGAGTCGGTGCCGCAGGTGGTGATCGCCCGGGTGCACGGTCTGGCCACGGCCGCCGGCTGCCAGCTGGTGGCCTCATGCGATCTGGCCGTCGCCGCCGAATCGGCCGGGTTCGCGCTCCCCGGCGGCAAGGGGGGCTGGTTCTGCCACACCCCCGCGGTGCCGGTGGCGCGCGCCGTCGGCCGTAAACGCCTGATGGAACTGGCCCTCACCGGCGACCCGATCGATGCCCGCACCGCCGAACAATGGGGCCTGATCAACCGAGCGGTACCGGACACCGAGCTGGACACCGCAGTCGACGACTTGCTCGCCCGCGCCACCCGGGGCAGCCGGGCAAGCAAAGCACTCGGCAAACGCACTCTCTACAGCCAACTCGACCGCCCTGAAGCAGATGCCTACGCCCTCGCGCTGGAAGTCATGGCGGCCGCCGCCCAGCTTCCCGGCGCCCGCGAAGGGATGGCGGCCTTTCTGGCGAAACGCCCGCCCGTCTGGCGCGATTAGCGCCCACCGGGGTTGCCTACAGTGCGGATGTCGAACGGCAGGTGCAGGGCGTTCCCGAGGTCGCTGTGGTGTCGTAGACCGCGGCCGAGTCATGGTGGTCGGCGTGCGGCACTGCTCGGCGCGGACGTGGCTGTGGCGGTTACCGGGGTGGGCGGCCCCGATCCCCAGGACGGTGAACCGCGGGATCGGTATGGCTGGCGGTCCACGCCGAGGATGGGAGCTGGGCGCGGCATGAGCTCTTCGATGGCGAACCCGAAGACGTGCTGAGGCGGACGGTTGAAGTCGCGCTCGACATGGTGTGCGAGGCGATAGGCACAGCCTCGAGCTGATCGCGACCGATAACTGGGCGGTAGACGGGTAGCCCACCGATATCCACCGCCGAGCCGAGGAGCGACAGTGACCCGATTCGGATACACACTGATGACCGAGCAGTCGCCGAGACGATCCCGTGCGGCCCCGATCTCGACGCCATAGTGGCAGCGGTGCGGCCCTACCAGGATGCCGGTTTCACCGACATCGCTGTCGTCGAAATCGGCGACGAACAGCAGGACCGGTTCCTTGCCGAGGCGGCCGAACCGCTACTGGCGAAACTGCGTGCGGCCGATAGCGATTCGTGAACGTCCCGAACGCCGTCACCCGCCGCCGCCCGGGACCGTAGAGCAATCTATCTGCGCACGCGTACCGGTGAGAACGCAATCAGGTAGTTGACCACCCGTGACGCGCTCGCACGGATAGCGCACGCTCGAACCTGCTCCGGTTTTCATCCGAGGAGCCCATCCGCGTCGTCGGGGAACATCGCCGCGGACACAGCATTTGTCCACAGACGCAAGGTCACAATCATGAGAATCACTCTGTCCCCGCTCCCCCGCCACACTTGCGAAGCGGCACCGTGTCTGGTGCCGCTGTCCCCGCAGGCGTTCAGCCAGCTCTACCTGCATTATCTCGAACTCCTGAACACAAGTCGGCTACCCGCGACGATGACCTTCGAGCAGTACTACGAATACTGGCGGTCCGGTCGGCGCGGCGAAAATCTCGTCGGTCTCGACGACGGCGCGACCCGGCTCGAACCGGGCAAAAGCAAGGAACTGATCACCCGGCCCGACGTACAGCTCAAAGGAGTAATCCAGACGATCGTGCTGCTCGTCGATTTTCCCGACAAAGCGCACGATCCTGTGCACGGCCCCGGCTACTACGAGGCAATGCTGTTCAGCGAGGACACCTTCCCGTCCGGGAGCATGCGCGACTTCTACCGCAAGGTCAGCGGCTTCGACGCGGCGGCTGATACCGGTATCGACATCCAGGGCGCCGTACACGGCTGGTTCCGGATGCCGCATCCGCTGTCGTTCTACACCGACGGCAACTCCGGAACCGGCAACAGCTTTCCCCGCAACTCGGCGGGCATGGCCCGGGACGCCGTCAAGGCAGCCCTTGCCGAAGGTGTCGACTTCGGTCCCTATGACGTACTCGGCGAGAAGATCGTCACCGCGCTGTTCATCGTCCACGCTGGGCGCGGCGCGGAAGAAACCAGATCTGTCGACGATATCTGGAGCCTGAAATGGGCGATCCCGGGCAACGGTGAAAAGGTGGAGACAGATCTCTCCGTCACGACATTTCTCACCGTGCCCGAGGACTGCAATATGGGTGTCTGCGCCCATGAATGGGGCCACCTCGCCGCCCGCTGGGCCGACTACTACGACACCACCCAGTCCGCGAACTTCCAGTCGGCAGGCCTCGGCGACTATTGCCTGATGGCTGGCGGTAGCTGGGGCAATCACGGCATCACCCCGGTCTTTCCCAACGGCATGCTCCGCGCGTTCCACGGTTGGTTACAGCCTCGCGTCGTCACCAAGACGACGAAGAGCATCACGCTCGAACCTGCCGCGCAAGGCGGCGGCATGGTTTTCATTCGGAACGCCGAACGGATGCGTCGCGAAAGTCAGTACATCGCCGTGGAATACCGTCGCAAGACCGGTCAGGACGCATTCCTGCCCGACCAAGGTGTCGCGATCTACGTGGTCGATGAAGAGATCGCTGATGTCAACGACGAGGACGCGCTCGCGATCGAGCTGATGCAAGCCGACGGCAAACGGGACCTGGCCGCGATATTCCGCGGTGGGAACCGTGGAGACGCCAACGACCTGTATCCCTCCGGTGACAACACGACCATCGGCAAGACCACCACCCCGGCCCTGAACATGCCCGGCGGAAAGTGGTCCGGCATCACGATCGCCGTCAAGGGCACACCCGGCGACGACCGGATGGCCATCGACGTCACCATGACCTGAACGGTCAGCGGGCGTCGGCCCACTTTGCCAGCCAGCTTTCGTTTTCGATGGAGATGGCGTTCTCACAGTCGTCGACGAATTGCGACCATCGCGCTGGATCGGTCGGAGATCCCGCTGTTCGCCAGTGGTCGAGCAGTCGCTGCAGCCGGTTCGCGGTCGCGAGATAGCTGACGACCAAGAAGTCGTATCGCTTGCTTGCGAGGAAGGTGACGAGCGAACCGCTGAGTGTGGTCAGGACGGCGATCCATGGTGCGATTCGGGTGGCGGCGTCGGCGCTTACCGCGGTATCGACCGACGCCGCGATCGTGGCGACAAGGCCAAGTACGATGGCGACCCGACGCAGGAATTGTGCTCGCGCGCAATACCGTAGCGCGGACGGGCGGTAGTAGTTGGTGATCTGGCCTTCCACGCGTTTACTCACATACTGCTCTGGTGTCAGCGGCCCGGGTGCGGGTCCCGGGGTCGGCGCCTCGTCGAGGAAGCACAGGAGATCCTCGGCTGCCTGTTCGAGCTCTTCGACCTCGGCCCGAAGCTGCGCGACCGTTCCCGGAATCGCGCGGAACCTGAAGATCTGGTGCCGCATTCCCTCCGATACCGCCCGTGCGCGGGTCCACCGCCGGACCGCTTCCGAGGACAGGAATTGGGCTCCCACGAAGGTGGCACCTGCCAGCGCGGCCGCACCGGTGGCCGCGACGATGCGCGAGGGCAGCCCGGCCTGCCCTAGCACCGTAGCCGTCGATGCGGCCGCGATCGCTCCCCAACAGCTCAGGCACAGCACCGTCAACCGCAGCCGGTCGATCCGCAGTTTCATCCGGGTGGCCGCATGAGACCAGCGAATCCGCTTCTCCCACAGGGCATTCACCAGCTCGTCATCGGAAGCCACTGTCATTTGCCCGCCTCACCGGAGATCGGCAGATTCGGGCATAGTTTCTGGTAGGGGATTTCCGGCGAGACCCAGGAGTTCCAGCGTTCCCGGCTCATGTTGTAGGTCATCTTGTCGCACAAGATGTCTTCTGATGCGGTCGGAATGGGCCAAACGCGGATCGTTCCGTCGAAGCTCGTCGATACGACCTCCCTGCCGTCGGGGCTGAACTCCACATGCGTTACCGGTTGAACATGTCCCATGAGGGCGGACCCGATCTGGCGGCCCTGCTGTACATCCCACAAACGCACGGTGCTGTCCCCACCTCCGGTGACGATAGTCAGGCCGTCGGGGCTGAACGCGAGGTCGAGTACCCAGGCGTCGGTCCGGATAGGATTGCCGATCGGATCTCCGGTCTGTGCGTTCCACAGCCGTACTGTCCTGTCCTGGTATGCGACGGCAAGGGTGCGGCCGTCGCGACTGAATTCGATATCGTCGACCCAGCCGTGACCCTCCAGGACCTTACCGACCTGCTGGCCCGAGTTCGGGTCCCAGAGCCGGACATTCCAGTCCTTGCCGCCGGTGGCGAAGTGCCGACCGTCGGGACTGAAGTTGAAGGTCGCCAACGCTGGGTGTCGAATGGGAATCCCGATCTGCTGCATAGTGTCGATATCGCGTATCTGGATATCGGAACCGTTGTACGTCGCGAGCTTTCGGTCGGCGACAGCGAGTGTCAGGTTCTCGGTGTCCGGCGGTATGGCGATCGAGTTCCCGACCGGAGCGCCGCTGGCCAGGTCCCAGTGTCGCAGCGCGGTTGTACTAGCTGTGACGATCTGCGTGCCGTCGAGGCTGAAGTCCCACGCGGTCATCTGCTCGATCGGATTCATCGGAGCCACGCTTTCACCAGTTCGGGCATCCCACCGTCGCATCGTCTCGTCGACACCACTGGATACGACCCGAGTTCCATCTCGGCTGAATCCTGCGGCGATAACGCCTCCGTCGTGCCCGCGGAGAACCTGTCCGCCACCGAGGTTCCATTCGCGCAGCGTTTGGTCGAAGCCACCGGAAACGAGACGCTGCCCGTCGGGGTGAAAGGCGACCGCACTGACCGCGAATTCGTGGCCCGCCAACGGTTCTCCGACCGGCTGTCCGGTCGCGGCATCCCACACTCGCACGGTCTTGTCGTCGCTTGCCGAGGCGAGCCGGGTGCCGTCACGGCTGAACACCACTCGCTCCACAGCGGCGGTGTGGCCGCGCAGTGGCTCGCCGATCTGCTGGCGGGTGCGGGCATCCCACAACCGAATCGTGGTCTCGCTGCTACCCGCTGCGATTCGGGCGCCATCCTGGCTGAACGCGACACCGCTGACCTGTGCTCCGGGGACCCGCATCAGCTCGCCGATCTGCTGGTGGGACTCGATATCCCACAGTCGAACCGTGCCATCGAGACTTGCTGACGCGACCATGTCATCGATGCCGACCGCGACGCCCGTCACCTCTTTCTCGTGTCCGCGCATCGGCTCGCCGATCGGTTGGCGGGACTCGGTATCCCATACCCGCAGCGTCTTGTCCGAACCGCCCGATACGATTCGGCGGCCGTCCCGGCTGAACGCGACGCTGGTGACCTGTGATTCGTGTCCGGCCATCGGCTCGCCGATCGGTTGGCGGGACTCGGCATCCCACAGCCGCAACGTTTTGTCGAAGCCTGCGGTCACGATACGTTTGCCGTCAGGACTGAACGCGACCTGCGATACCTCGAGCTTGTGCCCGGTCATGAACTCACCGATGGGCTTCCAGGTCTCGGCGTCCCACAGTTGAATGCTGTCACCATGACTGGATACGATGCGCTTGCCGTCGGGGCTGAACGCGAGGCTGCGGACGTAGCCACCATCAGTGGGGATGATCTTGCGCAGGCTGCGTAGCTGACTCACTGCACTGAGCAATGAGAAATCGCCGTTGTTGCGATTCGGAAAACTGCGGGCGGCCAGCACACTCTGCATGGCGAGAACATCGTCGTTGACGCCCGGATACGAACCGGACAGCATCATTTGCGAATTCGCGATCAACGCCAACGCCGTCGCATCCCTGCTGCGCGCGGTCGCCTCTTTCTCCGCTCTCGACGCTTTGAGGAATAAGAACCCCGCGGCCAACGCCGCGACTACCGCCAACGCCAAAGCCACCCGCAGGATTCGCGAGCGCCGCCGCAGCACCCGGGTGTACTCCTGCGCCTTCTCCTTGGCCTGAGTTTCCGCCGCCGCCAACGCTTCCGCGGATTCCTGACGCTCCCGCGCCGCTTGCAGGTCGGCCTCGGTGCGCTCATCCTCACGCCGCCGCGAGGCGAGCAGGAACGCTCGCGTCGGGTTGAGCCGTTCCCGGAAACCCGGTTCGGCGGCGAGGGATTCGGCATCGTCGAGCCGGGTGCCGGTGAGCAGCCATTCGTCGCTGCGCGCGTTGGCCGTCCAGGCATGCGCCGCCCGTTCCAACTCGTCGGCGCCCTTCAGGTCGGTGGCCTGTTCGCGCAGCCACCCGGCGAGCGTATCCCATTGGCGCAGTAGACTTTCCAGCGCGACTTCGACAATAGTCTCGCCGTCGCGCTCGTCGCGGACGAGCAGGCGCTTGGCGATGAACGCCTCCAGTAGCGGGTGGCTCTCCGACGGCAGATCGAACCAGCGCGCCGCGCGGCGCATCGGTTGGTCGTTATCCGGATTGATCGTCGCCAGCCACGGCACGAATGCGGACCGCAGCACCGCCAATTGCCGTTGCCTGACTTGGGAATCCACGGCGAGTATCTCGTCGATCTCGCACTGCACGATGCGGCTCAGCCCACCCATCGCGTCGTACTCCGCCAGCGTGATCTCCGCGTCGCCATAGTCCTGGTAGAGCCGGGCCAGGGTGAGCGAGAGCAGCGGTAGCGTATCCGCCCCGCGCGACCAGTCGTCGAGCAGTCGGTCGACCAGGTCGGGTGCGAACGAGAGGTTGCTCCCGGCTTCCCGTGCCCGACGAGCGGGCCCGCAGATCACCTCTTTGAATTGGGCCTGCGGCATGGGTTTCAGATCGTCGAACGGGCGAACCTCCAGGGCAGCCAACTGCGGCGCGGTCTGCAGCGGTTCGTACCGGTCGGAGCGAATTGTCGCCATCGCGATCATGGGCAGCGCGTCGTCCGCGCCGAGTAGGTCGGCAAGTACGCCGAGGAAGGCGCCCGCCTGCTCACCCGCGTCGACGCCGAATAGCTCCTCGGCCTGGTCGAGCGGCAACACGAGTGTGGGTGCCACGTCATCGGTCGCATCGATAATGCGATCCTCGGCGGCCTGCTGCGCTTCGGTCAGCCACATGCGCACCCGTGCGGCATCACGAATTCCCTCCTTGATCGCACCGAGGCTCGGTGCGTGCAACCCCACGCTGTCGCGTAGGTCGTGAATCGAATGCGCGAATCCGCTGCCGCCGGTGAGCGCGTTGCGTTGCGGTCGGACGATGCCCATCGGCAGGAAATGCCGGTCATCGCGATGGAGGCGCGGCAGCATGCCCGCCCGCAGGAACGACGATTTACCGACGCCCGACGGCCCGAGTATGACGAACATTCGACCATCGCCGGAATTGCGCATTCCCCGTATCGCATTCAGCGCGCGGCCGATCTGTGTGTCGCGCCCGAAATAGACGGCGGCGTCTACCTGTTCCAGCGGCTGCCAGCCACGATATGGTGCGCGGTCCGGTTCCTCCGGCGGCGGCCAGGCAAAGGTGTCCGCCCCGATTCCGGCTGCACGCAAGCCGTCCCGGAGTCGCAACAGGCCATCGGTGCTGAATTGCACTGGTGGCGACTCACCGTCCACGGCGATCTCCGTTTTCGGACCGTCACCGAACAGGTCGCAGCGTTGCCATTCGCTGGTGATATCTCGGCCGGTCAAAGGCTGCAACCTCGCCGCAAAGATCGGCTTGTTCAGATCCTCGGCGTGGCGGTATTCGACCTTGCATTCGCGCGATGCGTCCCAATTATCGGAGACCAGACAGATAACCGCCTCGCACCGATCGCTCGCGCGGCGCAGCGCGTCTTTCCACCGCACGCCCACCGGAATTCCGGTCTGCCGGTCCAGATCGAGGAATATCTCGCCGGCGAGGCCGGGATCGGCCTCGGTCAACCATGCCTTGAGTGCGATCGCTGCACGATCGTCCCGGCTGGAGTGACTCAGAAAGACCCTGGACATCGCGCTAAACCACCGTGCATATACCCCGATGGAAGCGCGTGCCGTATACCGAAAGCGTCATGCGAAAATCCTGCGCTCGAACAAACCGCCGCACGCGAGTATCGCCCTACTCGATACCGCCGCAGTCCGTCACACTGGCATCCGTGAAGCGGAGCCTGCTATTCACGGCCGCGGTGCTGATCGTCGGGCTGGCGATCGAGTACGGTCGCGCCGACGGCCATTCGGGCGTGGCGGTGATGCTCGCGGTGGCCGCGGCAGTCTTGCTGCTCGATGTGGTCATCCGTCTGGGGCGCCGCTCGCAGTGATGTCGAAGCAGGCTGGAATCGACTTATGAGGAGGGCTAGTGACGAACAACGGGGTTCGCCGGGCTACCGGCGTGCGTGCCAAGCTGGGTTTCGTCGGTGCGATGGTGAGTGCGCTGGTGCTGGGGCAGCACACGGTCGCCAGCGCCGCGGAGACGACCACGTTCCAGCTCCCGCTCGTGAAGATTTCCCAAACATGGGGTATTCCAACGCAATTCAGCATCTACTTGACGGCGACCATCGGCGACCAACCCGGAGTCACCACCTTCGGTGTCGCCAATCCCGGCCCCTTCGGCGGTAGCACCATGCTCGACTCCCACGCCCGGATCCAGTGGTCGAACCTGACGACCGGAGCAGTCGGTGTGGTCGACGTGGCGGATCGGGAAACTGCGCAGCAGCCCTGCGCCTGCGCCCCGGCGCCGGTGCCGGTGTTCACCGGAGCAGGCCAGATCGTCGCGCTCGCCACCGCAGGCGGTCTCGCCATCACCATTTCCTCGGGATTCGGTAGGTTCACGGCTCTTTGAGCCCGACCGGGCCGGTAATCGCTTTCGGCGATTACCAGCCCGGTCGATGGATGGAATCCGGACGTTTCAGGGACCATCGGGCAACGGCTCTTCATTTCCGTTGACCGACCGAAGAGCGAGGGTCTGTTTCGGTGTCCAATAGATCCGGCCGTTTTCGAACTCCTGGTAGCTCCCGGTGTCGAAGGGGATTTCGTCGGATGTCGGCCAGCCGAGGGGTCCGTTCTCGAATCCGCTCCGATTCCATCGGTCACGGATTTCACCGTGCACCCAATACACCGGCCGGCCGTTGCGGTGGTAGAGCGCCCCGTTCTGGAAACCCTCCACCTCGCCCCATTCCACGTCCTTCGGATCGCGCAGCACTGTGTTGTCGGTTATCGGATACCCCAAAGGCCCTGCTTCCCAACCAGTTTCGGCAAACTTGTCGAACAACGACGACGGGATCGGATGTGCACCGGTGGAGGGATGCCAGTAGACGTATCCATTCTTGAATTGAGCGAATCGACCGACGCCGTCGGCTGTCTTCATTTCGCCGTTGGTACCGAGCCGCGGCCCCAGCCATGGCGAAGCCGCCGCCTTGGCATCGATTTCTCCGGACGGCGCGGCACCGGAGAACTCTCGGACGTGGCCTTCGAAAACGTCCCACGGGAAGTTCGGGCCGACATCGGTATGGGTGCCGATCCCCAGGCATTCCGTCACATATTTGTGGTCGGAGATGCCGTCGCGCCGCGTATATGGCGGAGCGATGACATCGGTGGCGAAGCCGTACTTCTTCGCGTCCTGAACAGCCAGCCAGGCGGCTATCCGGAGGTCTTCGTCGATGGCCATCCATTCGTCCCTCGACCATGCCGCGCGGCTGCCCGCGAAGCAGAGATTGATCGTCTGCGCGTTGGCATCCAGGACCGACCACGACGCGTAGTTCGTATCGACGACATCGCAGACGATTCCATTGCGCAGCGTGTAGTGATACGAGGCGCCGTTGGCCGAGTTGTTGAGGTACGCCGCCAGCGATTCGGCCGTGCCGTCGCCTTCCTGGGTATGCAGCAAGAAGTTCGTGATGCGAGCCCCCCAGCGCTCCGATCGGGAGTTTCCCATTCTGTCCAATTCGGTGAAAACGGGGGCGTTCACAGCGTGTTCTCCTTGTGCCTGAGTGCGTTGGATGGACCACTGCCCGAAGTCGGTAGCCAAGATGTCGTTGACGTCGACCGAGCTACCGTCGATGACGGGGCCGGGATTGGATGCGGTATCGATGACGCGCTGATAGAGGACGGCCTCGGGTGTGTCGAGCCGATTGCCGGACCACGCGCGCGTCTGCCAGGCCCAGAACCGGCCTTCGGAAGTCCGGCCGAGTACACCGTCTTGGATGGCCCAGGCGCATACCTTGGACGAGCCGTAGACTCCGGTCCACTCCCGCCCGATCGCGTCGTTGACGCCACGGAAAAAGTTGACCGCCTCGTCGTTCCATTGGTCCAGTGAAATGTCCTCGTCCACCGCGAAGAAGATCGGGCACTGGTCGTGCCCGCCGGCGGCGGTGTGGATTTCCCTGGCCTGAAGGCCCATCCGATGCCCGCCGTCGTAGCCTGTGGTCCAGTCCGAAGGCGCCTGCGGATTGCCGGGCTTGCCGTACTGCCATATCGAAACGATGTCGAGCCCGGCTGCCTGCACACTGTCGGCATATTCCCTGGTCACCGGCTTGGCGCCGAAACTGGATCCGGGTCTGCTCGGCGACACGTAGACCATGACAGCACTGTGTCCGGCTGCCTTGATGGCGGCGGGATCGATGAAACGCGCGGCGAAATCAATTGCGGTGGACATGCGGGGAACTCCATTGGTCGAGGGTGGCGGGTCTGCGGCTTCGGCCAGCAGCGGCAGCGGGTCGAGCCGGTCCGACCCGGGAGGCACCCAGACATGCCGATGCCACTCGAGGTGCAGGTGCGGGGCGACGCCGCCGTTGGATGCGGAATCGGGGTTGATGCGGGCGATCCGCTGCCCGGCCTCGACCCGGTCATCGACCGCGACTTCGCGAATCACGTGTCCGTACACGGTCGTGCCGCCGCCTTCTTCGGCGGGATGGTCCAGGACGACCCAGCCGGCCGGGTCGGGTCCGCCGAACCCGGAGGCCGGACCCGCGAATACCACCGTGCCGGCTTGGACCGCGTAGACGGGTAATCCCCCGCTGCCGCCCGGCCAGCCGAGATCGACACCCCAGTGGAAACCGTCGTCGCGGGGACCGAATCGAGAAGTGACGATGCGGCCACGCGCCAAGGGCCAGTACCTGGTCATGTCGTTCCCCTCCGAGAAGTCGTAGCCGACCGGCTGCGAAGCAGTTGCCCAAACGAGTAGAGCAGGGCTCGTGGCGCGGTTCGTCATCCAAACCGATGAAAAAGCGGTCCCCGTCGACGACATTCGGGACAATGGAATCGAGTGTCGGACTACTCGTGTGAAGCACCTCCCGAAGACCTATGATCCACCCCAGGATGATTGCCGTTTCTCTTGTGTCGCAGGTCATTTCATATGCCGATGACAGTCGAGAGGTTCTCCGCGATCGTCGCGCGAATCAACCGTGCGGCGCTGCATCCGGCTGACTGGCCGCAGGCGGTGCACGATATCGTCACGGCGCTGGGCGCGCACCGCGGCGGCTTGGTCGTCTCGGCATCGGGTAGCCGGCGGATGACCGCCTGTTCACTCGGTGCGGACGATCTGCGCCACAGCTACAACACCCGATACTGGCGTATCGATCCGATCGCGAATGCGCTCGAACATCAACCCGCCGGTGTCATTACGACGTGCGAAGAGCTGCTCGGGCCGGACTACCTGCACCGGCATCCGTTCTTCTGCGACTGGATGGTGCCGCACCGGCTGGGCAACGGGATACTCACACTCCTCACCAGTGGCGCCAGCACCTCCTGGATCGGGGTGTATCCCGATGGGAGCCGCAATCTCGACCGACCACAGGCGACATCGACAATGCGCCTGCTGCTCCCGCATCTGCGCAACGCGCTGAACGTGCAGTCCTGTTTGACGGACGCACGCAACGAATACGGCCTGGCGATCGCCGTGCTCGACGCGCATCGGAACGGGCTGGTGATCGTGTCCAGTTGTGGCGCTATCAGCTATGCGAACCCGGCGGCATTGTCGATCCTGGAATCGCGCGACGGCCTCGGCATAGGACGCCGCGGGCACCTCGAATCATCGGACAGCCGAACAGCAGTCGGGATGCGCGCCATGATCGATTCGGCAGTCCGCAAGTATGGGCCCTACGTCGGCGGGCGCACCCTCGTTCCCCGGGACAGCGGTCGCAGCTCGTACGCACTGCTGGTGTTACCGCTGGATCCGAAGGTCAGCCGCCCGGAGGAGTGCACATCGGCGGCGCTCGTCGTCATCGTCGACCCGGATCACGAAATTCCGGGAGGACCGAAGGCGCTGCGGCAACTGTACGGGTTGACCGGAGCCGAAGCGCGCGTTGCGGCGGCGGCATTACGCGGCGAAGGCCTGCGGTCGATCGCGGAAGAACTGGCGGTATCGGCCAACACCGTGCGCACACATCTGCAACGCGTCTTCGAGAAGACCGGTACGCATCGACAGGCCGAACTGGTTCGGGTGCTGACTGCTGTGCTGTCCGGAACCGGTCAGTTCGTCGAACACCGCGAGGACTAGGCCGCGCCGGCGGACCGACCAACCGTGTGCAGGTGACGCAGCGCCTGGCTGTATGAGCCCAGAAGGCTGGTCTGGCAATAGGGAACACCGATTTCGGCGCAGAACGCGGCGACCAGCGGTTGGGCTCGGCGCAGGTTGGACCGGGGCATGGACGGGAAAAGATGGTGCTCGATCTGGTAGTTCAGGCCACCGAGGGCGGTATCGGTCAGCCACCCGCCACGGACATTGCGGGATGTGAGCACTTGACGGCGCAGGAAGTCGGTTGAACCAGGAGTCGGCAGTACGGCCATCCCTTTGTGGTTGGGCGCGAAGGTGCACCCCATGTAGAACCCGAACAAGCCTTGCTGCACCGCGATGAAGACAATTGCCTTAGCCGGAGACAGCACGAGGAACACCGCAGACAGATATAAGGCCACGTGGGCGCCCAGCAGCACGGCCTCCCGGCCCCAGTACGGTGTCGATCGCCGCACAAGGGCTCGAACACTGGCGGTGTGCAGGCTGCCCGCCTCGAGGAACAGCATCGGGAAAAACAGCCATGCCTGGTACCGGAATATCAGCCGCCGGATGCCACGGCCGGCCCGCGCCCGCACACTGGAATGCGCCAGCACGCCCATGATGTCGGGGTCGGCGCCCTCGGTGTTGGGGTTCGCGTGGTGGCGATTGTGATTGCCGACCCACCAGCCGATGCTCAACCCGATGCCGAGATTTCCGCAGATCATGCCGAACAGCTGGTTGGCCCGCCGGGTGCGAAAGATCTGCTGATGCCCGGCATCGTGGCCGAGGAAGGCGAACTGAGCGAAGACCACGGCCAGAAACACCGCCGTGCCCATCTGCCACCACGAGTCGCCGATGAGAACGAACGCCGTCCATCCCGCAGCCAGCGCCGCCACCGTGACCGCGATCCGCCAGCCGTAGTACCGCAACCGCCGGTTCAGCAGTCCCGCTTGTCGCACTCGGCGAGACAGCCTGGCGTAGTCGCTGCCCCGGTCCGCTGTCCGGTCGGGCTCGACACGCGGGTCGGTCTGGGTCAATGTCACGTGTTGGGCCCCTATCGATACATCATCGGCTGCGAAGGTTATCTGCAAACCTACCGGTGTCAACCGAACAACAGCCCCACACAGCCCGAACGCTCGGGGTCGATGTGGCAGTCAGACTCCGGAACGGATCATGCCTTTGGTACGCATCAGGAATTCGGCGAGATAGCTGTCGTGGGGTACGCCCGGGCGCAGCCAGGTGGTCGGGTTGTCGCCGAGGTACAGGTTGGTGATCGTCGGCTCGTCGAGGAGCGCTTCGATCAGCTGCCGTCGCTGGGTCATCGCGGTCAATACCAGTGAGTTCTTCAGCGGCGCAACGCCATCCGACGCCGACCACGGGCCGACCCAGACACAGGGGAACGGCAGTTCGACATTGAGTTGTGCCGCGGTGCTGTCCGCGACGAGGTGTACGGAGGGACGCAGGACCGCACCACCGGTATCGAGTTCGTCGACGATGGTGTCACCGCCGAGGATCGGGTGCGCGTCGCCCGCTACCTTGTGCAGGTAGGCGTCGATCGCCACCACGGCCTCGGTGGGCTGCACGGTCAGGATCGCGGCCGGATCGTCGGCGGGCAGGCTCGGAATCCGATCGAGCACTTCGGCCAGCGCTCGGGCCAGGGGTGCGGGGTCGCCCTCGACGAGCACCGCGGTCGCGCACGTGCATGCGGTGCCGCCGAGATGGCTCACCGAGTCGGCGATCAACTCGATATGGTCGCGCCAATCCACATCCGAGGTGACCAGGATCTTGGACCGTCCGGGGCCCTGAGTCAGCACTCGGGGGTTGGCGGCGTACTTGTCGACCACGTCGTCCCCGCCATAGACGATCGAGAAGTCCGCTTCGGCCAAGATGACGTCGGCGGCCGCGTAGTCGGTCGGGAGCAACGTGACGACGTCCGGCGGGAACCCGGCCGCACGTAAGGCGCTGACCAAGCGGAAAGCCGTGAACGGTTCTCGGGTGGACGGTCGTACCGCGACCTTGTATCCCAGCGTGAGCGCCTCGGGCCAAAGTCCGTGCACCGCAGGCGTATTGCCCGCCGCGTGCACAGCGAACAGGTCTCCTTTGCGAGTCCAGACGGCCGAGCCCGCGCTGGTCTGTGGATCGTGCCAGTCGCGCACGGCTCCTCTGGGCATGGCGAGCCCGACGGTTGCGGGCTGCTCGCGCAGCACGTCGGCGACCCAGTGCACCGCCTGATGCACGACGGCCAGCGGCACACCGGAGGTGACCGAGACCAGACGTGTGTAATCGCTGGGGTCCAGACCGTCGATGACGCCGTGCAGGAAGAGGTCGGCGGCGCGCTGCAGGGCCGACGAGCGCGCGGTCGCGGGCATGATCGGTGCTTTGCGCATTGCCGCCATGGTGCGCCGCACGTAAAGGGGCGGGACCTGACTGATCTCACCGATCTGGTCGCCGGACACGGTGATCAGCGGCTTGCGGGCGTGTGCGCGGTAGGCGCCGCCCGGGCCGAGCGCGTCGATCTGGATGAACTCGCTCATCAGTACACCCCCTCGATGACCTCGACGTCGTCGAAGGTTCGCACCGGTCCGACGTCGGCGACCGAACAACCGAGTGTGCCCGCGGGCGGCTCGGCCTTCAGTGCGATGTCGCGTTCCAGGTTGTTCGGCAGTAGTGCGTATTTGGTGAGATGGTTCATCACGACCTGTCCGCGCTCGCCGTCGTTCACGTCGGCGCCGGTTGCCGCGTCGACGACTCGGAACGCGATATAGGGGCTGGGTGTGTCGAATACCGCCAGCCCGTCCGGCCGCTCCTCGTCACGTTCGCGCGACATGCCCAGGATTGTGGTACTGCCGTAGAGACCTTTGAGTGGAATGCCGGGAAAGATGTCGTGGCGGAACATATTCCGTGAATCCGCATCCATATGGGCACCGCTCCAGCAGATGAATCGGATCTTCTCGCGCACGAGATCGACCAATTGATCGCGCTGCGCGATCCGTTCGAGGATCGGCGGTGTGGTGATGAGTATGCCGACCGATTGTGTCGCCAGTAGGTGGGCTGCCTGGTCGACGATGTGATCGGCGTAGCGTTCGGTGTCGGCCGTGTCGCCCCGGCCGATCATCTGCTTGATCCACCGTGGATCGAGATCCACGGTGAACTTCACACCGTTGTGCCTGCGTGCCCGGCGCTCGGCGAACTCTCCGAACATATGCGGCCCACTCGGCGTCACCGCGAGCACATTCGCGTCGCCGATTCCGGTGTAGTGGTGCTCGTCCCAGCCCAGCGCGAAGTCCATCCACCGGTCGAACATCACGAAACGCTTCGGATCGCCGGTGGTGCCGCCACTTTCGTAGATCCCGGCGATGACTCGATCCGCACCGGTCAGCCCGCGCGGAATCATATCCTCGACGGGCACCGCGCGGAATTCGTTGACGACATTGGGAAAAAGGCTCAGATCGCTGAAGGTCCGCACATCGGTGAGCGGATCGAAATCGAGGGTCTTCGCTCGCCGCAGCCAGAACGGGCTGCCCGTATCTTCGCTGAAATGCCAATGCACGAGGGCGCGGATATAGTCGTCCGCGTTGGTTGCCGCGAGTTCGCGACGGGAGAGGTCCAAAATTTCAGGGAGCACTCAGCGGCCTCCAGATAAAGCCCGAATCGGGGCATTTCGCTCGAATGGGGCAATCCTCCCGTGCCTGACGGCGGCCAAACCGGCGACCGACCCGGTTCGATCCCCCGATCGAAACCACCTGTCGGGCTTGCAGGGATCACCACGGATGCCACAGAGGCGACGCGTGGTCCAACGCAGTCGGAATCGCGTCTCCTGCAACAGTTTTGACCTGGGGTTCGCCACCTGGTCATTGCCTGCGCTGCCGTCACGACCGGACACCCGATCGTCGCCATAGGCACACGCGAGGCTCACACCGGTCCGCCGATGACCGACAGGCCGAAACGGTCACGGACGGCACCGGCCCTGAATCGACCAGGCAGGCACTGTCGCGAAATCGCTCGACGATCCCGCGCGACCGCCGATACCGTCACGGCGGTGAATAATCCTGTCTCGACTCCTCCCCCGTGGCAACAGAGCGTGCTCAGACCACCGCCCTGGCCGCCGCTGCTCGTCGCCGCCCGCTGGTGGGTTCGATACGGTCCCGGAATCGCCGTCAAGCAGAGGTTGCTGCGGGAATGGCTCGACGTCGGTCTCCAGCAGAGACCACGGCCACCCAAAACAGTGCGCACCCGATACGGCCAGCGGTTCCTGGTCCCGACGACCAGCGACTTCATTGCCCGCGCGATTTACCTTCACGGCTGCTGGGAGGCTTGCATTTCCAGGCTCGTCGCCTCATCTCTGCGGCGAGGCGACGGATTCATCGACATCGGATCCGCCAGCGGGTGGTATGCGGTGCTCGCGGCACGACTCGTCGGCCCCACCGGACATGTCGTCGCGATCGAGCCCGCGGCACACGAACAGCTGCTAGCGAACCTGGCGCTCAACAACGTCGGCAACGTCCGCGTCGTCCAAGCCGCCGTCACCATCGAACCGGGCACGGTGACTCTCTACACCCCGCACGCGAACATTGGCGCCACCACAACGATCCGCCCCGACACCTACCAGTCCACGGTCACCGTTCCCGGCCTGCCACTGGCCCACATGCTGCACCCGGGCGACCTGGAGAACGCCCGAATCATCAAAGTAGATGTCGAAGGCGCCGAAGGCACAGTCCTCACCCAGCTCGCCGCCTCGATTCCGCGGCTGCGCAAGGACTGCGAAATTATCGTCGAAGTGACTCCCCACTGGCTCGACATCGCCGGTCACGACGTGGGAACGATTCTGAAACCGTTCATGGACAACGGTTTTCACACGTATCGGATCCAGAACTCCTACGCGCCGGAGGATATTCCGGGCATGCTGCGACACCCACTCCCGCCCGCGCCGGCCACCGGGCCCTTGCCCCGGCAGATCGATCTACTACTCACTCGCGCCGCCGAAAGCTGAGTTCCGCCGATCACGCCCGGTGCTCAGTTGGCCATGGCTCACACGGACGACGAGGATCGTCGCGGTGCCACCCCGGTCGGCCGGTAGTAGACAGTACCGCAGAATCGCGTCCTTGCCCCAGGTGCCGACTTGCTGATCGCCCATGCGCGGCTCGAGGTTGGTGTGGCATCTTCCCAATTGCGGGCGGTGCGGTCGAGGTAGTCCTCGGCGTCTTTGCGGCCATAGGGGCGTGGCACAGTCGTGTAGCGCAGCATCTCGACATCGCGGCACTGCTCGACCATGGCGTCGAGATCCTCCTGTCGATGCGCGCGGAGCGTGACCATGCCGTCAGTGCGGGCGGGAACATCGTCTGGGTATCGGAAGGCCATGGCAACAGGACAGCGGCAACAACCGTGCAAGGCAATCGAATTCGGCGGGCCACCGGGTCGCGGGCGGGATCGGTTTCGGCCACATCCAGCAGGCGCTCGACCGCAGCGTCACAGCCGGTTTCCTCCCCGACCGGTGCGGAGAACCTCTGCACCCACCGACGAATAGCGCAGGATGGAATATGCGCTCACCGCCAGTTCCTAGTGGCACCCGCAGTCGGGGCTGCCGGGCTGGGCGGCGTCGATGCTGAATTGAGGTGTGGGACAGCAGGTGTCGCCGCGCCAGGCATTGACGCCTTCCTTGACCGCGATGGCGGCGATGACGAGGGCTGCGATCGGGTCGGCCCAGGACCAGCCGAACAGGCTGTTGAGCAGCAACCCGACGAGCAGGACCGCCGAAAGGTAGGTGCAGAGCAAGGTCTGTTTCGAGTCGGCGACGGCGGAGGCGGAGCCGAGTTCGCGCCCCGCGCGGCGCTGAGCCCAAGACAGCACCGGCATGACTACCAAACTTGTTGCGGCCAAACCGATTCCGATCGGGGAATGCCGGGTTTCGCCGATGCCGAGCAGGCCGCCAACCGAGTCGGCGGTGACATAGAGCCCGAGGGCGAAGAAGGACAGCGCGATGATCCGCAGTGCGGTCTTCTCGCGCTTGCGCGGATCGCGACCGGCGAATTGCCAGGCGAGCGCCGCGGCCGAGGACACCTCGATCACCGAGTCGAGTCCGAATCCGATCAACGCGGTCGAGGAGACACGGGTGCCCTCGGTGAGGGCGATGCCCGCCTCGATCACGTTGTAGGAGATGGTCGCGACGACGAACCAGCGGATCCGCCGCGACAGCACCGCATTCCGCTGCGACGAACCCGAGAGCGCCACCACCGACGGAACCGACGGCATGCCCAATGATTGCGACATCAGCAGCACTCCTCGTTGTCGGCGGCCGGGCAGCAGGCCGGATCTACCGCGAGAACCAGGCCTAGGAGATCGTCGAGGGCGTGTCGGATGCGGCGATCAGCTAATTCGTAGCGGCTGCGCCGCCCCTCGGGAACCGCCACGACCAGGCCACAGCCGCGCAGACAGGCCAGATGGTTGGACAGGATCTGCCGCGAAACCCCGATCCGGTCGGCCAACTCCGACGGATAGGCCGAACCGGTGCGCAGGCTCAGCAGGATCTGGGTACGGGTCGGATCCGACAACGCGTGACCGAAGCGGGCCAGCGCGTCACGATGCAGCAAGGTCTCCACCATCCATACGATACAGATTTTGATGTATTCACAAAAGGCTGAACTGTTGTCTGCGGTGTCGCCAGCCGATCGCCGACCACGCACACAAGCCGAACCGGTCGTGTCCGTGAACGCCTGAATCGCAGAATCTGTCGAAGGAGATAGCCGAGTGGGCGTGAGAAGTTACGCCTGACCGGCCATTAATAGGATAGTTATCTTCTAAATGTTCTCGTTCCCGCTGATTCGCCGGATAGCCAGCGGTAAGCTGTGCTCGACGCCTTTCAGCGGTACCAGGAGGTGTCCTGTCCGGTTCGGTCGATGGCGCAGCCGTCGGCCAGCCGGAATACGCACTCCGGTCGGGGGTAAATCGTGCGCGCTTCACCGAGCAACGAATCGGGTAACAGCAGCCGATTCGGCAGGTGACATTCACAACCGAATCCAGCGGCTCGGCAGCGTGGCCGAGCATGCGGACGTCACAAGAGCTCGGTCCTGGCCGACATCACCGAATCCAGTCGCCCACGTCTAACAGACCACGGGCACGCATCAGCCCAACAGGGCCACCACGGAGATGTCGAGAGCAATTCCTCGATTCAGCATTCAGTTGAAGGATTCAAAATGTCCAAGAAAATAGTGAAGACCGCTGCCGCGACTGTTATGGCCCTGCCCCTGCTCGTCCTGGCAGCTCCCGCAGCTTCTGCCGATTCGCCGTCGTCCTACGCGACTCCGGCCGGATCGGTCGCGATATGTTTCCCGCTCGGTAGTGTCGTCTGGTGCATCTGAGACCGCGGCTCCCTCGAACCGGGCTAGCCGGTCGAGGACACAATTTCACGCTTCCGGTGCGTCGCGCACGACGCACCGGAAGCCGATGTGGCACGTAGCGGTGTCCTCGGTCTGCCCCTGCCGGGCGGCGGGCCGGTACCTGAGGCAGTAGTCGGCCGCGCACAGATACGATCCGCCCTTGATGACGCGGCGCGGAAAGCGTTGCGCCGCTGTTGGTTCGGGGGCGGCCACCTGCGGGTTGCGTGGGGCACAGCAGGTCGGTGTCGGGTGCTCGGGGCGGAAGAAGTCCACGGTCCATTCCCACACGTTCCCGGTCATATCGTGCAGACCGTAGCCGTTCGGTGAATAGGTGCCGACCGTCGTGGTGCCCGGTCTCCCGGTCTGTCCTCGGCCGGGGTGGAATTGCCACGGAAACGCGCCGACCCAGATGTTGGCCATACGACGGCCGGTGGGTTCGAACTCGTCTCCCCAGGCGTAGATGGCCCCATCGAGTCCGCCACGGGCGGCGTACTCCCATTCGGCCTCGGTCGGCAGCTGTTTGCCGACCCAGGCCGCGTATGCCGCCGCATCCTCGAAGGCGACCTGGGTGACCGGGTGGCGGTCGAGTCCGTCGAGTGTGCTGCCGGGCCCGCGCGGATGGCGCCAGCACGCGCCCGGCACATACCGCCACCATCGGCGCCAGTCGTCCAATGACACTGGTCCCCTGGTGGGCTGGAATACCAGTGCGCCCGGAATCAGGTTCTCCGGCTCGGTGTCCGGATAGTCTTCGGCCGCGGGACTACGTTCGGCGACGGTGACGTATCCGGTCTGCTTCACGAAGCGCCGGAACGCGGCATTGGTCACCGGGTGCGGGTCGATCCAGAACTGATCGACCCGCACCCGGTGCACCGGACGCTCCTCGGGGAAGAAGTCCTCCGATCCCATTGCGAAGCTGCCGCCGGATATACGGACCATGCCTCGCCGGATATTGTCACGGATCGCGGTAGCCATGGAACCCCTGCCTCAATCGCGCGAAAATGCTGCAGCCGCTGCCATTTCCAGGTCCTGGTAGGGCTTACCGCTCACGTCCTCGATGACCTGGTGCATGGTTCCCCCGGTGAACGGGAACGGTGAGCGGTAGCTCGCGGATACGGACTGGCCGCTGTCGCGGCCGACGCGGATGCCTTCTCCGACACCGGAGAAGACGATGGGCTGGGTCCGCATGTCCTCCAGTGAGCCGACCGGGTTCTCATCGATGTACAGGACGGCCTCACCAGTGGGTGTGAAGTTGTCGGGGCGGGTGCCGCGGCGTTCGTACCGGATCCCGAGGATGTGGTCGCCCAGCGGTACCGTTCGATCGGAGATGATGGTCTGCTCTTCCTCACCGAGGAAGTTGTAGGTGTAACAAAGGTGGCCGTCCTTGACGTACAGGGTGTGTCCACCGAGTCGGCCGCCGTGGGCGAAAAGCACCCCCTCGGCATCAGAACTGTCGATCGTCGTCTCCGCGAGCAGGGCGAACGACCTTCCCTGAATCTCCAGCGCCGCACCGGGTCCCACCTCCGCGACGTCCGGATAGTAGACGGCACTGTCCCGCTGCGAGCCGTACGTCGGTCGTTGGCGGGTCATCATGGAGATGACATCGAGATCGTTGAGCGGCATACCGTTGTACTTCTCGGCCTCCGAGAACCACAGCGCCTTCAGCTCCTCCAGCTTCTCGGGATGAACCTCGGCCAGGTCGTGCATCTGGCTGCGGTCCTGCTCGATGTGGAACAGTTCCCAGCGGTCCTGGTCGAAATGTCCCCAGCCGGACGGGCATGCCGCGTGAACGGTGTCGGCGAACCACCCACGATGCCAGATTCCGCGCGTGCCGAGCATCGAGTAGAACTGCGTGTGCTTGCCGACGTCCGCGTTCGCGTCATCGAACAGCGCCCGGAAACTGATCCCTTCCAAGGGACGCTGCCGCACGTTCTTCACCGTGTCCGGCGGTGTGATGCCGAGCAGGTCGTAGACGGTCGGGGTGATATCGCAGACATTGAGGTACTGGTGGCGCACCTCGCCACGGGCCGCCACCCCGGCGGGCCACGACATGAGGCACGGGTCGGCGATGCCGCCTTCGTGCGAGGCATAGCGCTTGTACAGCTTGTACGGGGTGTTGAACGCCATCGCCCACCCGATGCTGTAGTGGGGGTAGGTGGTCGGCGAACCCAGCTCGTCGAGCTTGGTCAGGCTGTCCTCGACGGTGTCGATGTAGCCGTTGAAGAACTTCATTTCGTTGGCGGTGCCGTTCGGACCGCCCTCGCCGCTGGCGCCGTTGTCGGAGAAGGCGACGATGATGGTGTTGTCCAGTTGGCCGCTTTCTTCGAGATAGTCCAGCAGTCGGCCGATCTGGGCGTCGGTGTAGGACAGGAATCCGGCGAACACCTCCGCCTGCCGTCGGAACAGCCGCTTCTCGTCCTCCGACAGCGAATCCCACGCTCGCACCGTGTCCAGCATCGGCCACGGCTTGCCGTCGGCACTGGTGACATTCGCATACGGGTTCATCGGCGACAGCTCGGTGTTCTCCGGCACCAGACCCATGCGCTTCTGGTTCTCCAGCACGATCTCGCGATACTTCTCATAGCCCATGTCGAACCGGCCGCGGTATTTGTCCGCCCATTCCCGCGGCACGTGGTGCGGCGCATGCCCGCATCCCGGGCACAGGTAGGTGAACCACGGCTTGTCGGGGGCGACCACCTTCGAGTCGCGGATGAACTCGATCGCCTTGTCCGCCAGATCCTTCGACAGGTGATATCCGTCTTCCGGTGGGTACGGCTGCGAGGTCGGGTGGTTGTCGTACACCAGATTCGGATACCACTGGTCGGCCTCGCCACCGAGGAAACCGTAGAACCGCTCGAACCCACGCCCCAGCGGCCAATGCCGCTTGGACGCGGCCATATTCTCCTCTTCCAGTGGTGTCATATGCCATTTGCCGACCGCGTATGTGTTCCACCCGCGCTCGGCGAGGACCTCCGAGCACAGCGCGGTCTCGGCCGGTATCCGACCACACATACTGGGGAACCCATCGGTGAACTCCTCGATGGTCGCCATACCGACCGAGGTCGCATTCCGGCCGGTCATCAAGGAGGCACGAGTGGGCGAGCACAGGGCGGTGGTGTGGAACTGAGTGAACTGCACACCGCGATCAGCGATTCGCTTCATATTCGGCATCTCGACCAGACCGCCGTAGCAGTCCCAGGTTCCGATCCCGATGTCGTCCCACACCAGATACAGCACATTCGGCGCGCCCCGTGGTGCCGTCGGTTCCGCGTAAGGCCCCCAATCGGGGACCGAATCACGTATGTCGAGCGCGACCTTCCCCTCGAACTTCCTGGCCATCATCCACCTCCGGTGCGAGAGCTGCTCGTTTGCCATTCGTCCTGCTGTCCGGGCTCCTGACCTCATGCCGAGTTCACGCGCGAATGCCGATCGGTGCGGCTGTCGTGTTGGGATGTGCCTTCCCAGCTCCGGCGATACCGCGGAGACGGGGTCGGATATTCGATTCGACGTGTGGTGGACGTGCTCTCCCGGACATGATGTCGGGAAGTTCGCTGATCAACGTCTTCCGTACAGAGAGTACGGCGGCCAACCGCGATGTGTCACGAGTTCGGCAGGGGCGACCGAGTTCGGAACGGGTTGAGTTTGTACGTGGTCACCGGCGGCGTCGAGTGAAACCTTCTCGCCCATGAGTTCGACTCTGACTCAGTGTGCCCTGAATCTGTGGGCTACATCGCCCGGATCCGGGGGCTCTCCCGAAACGCGAAACTTGCGGCGTGCACGGCTCGACTGCGCAGGACGGCGGATTCTTCGTCTGCCGAGTGTGCGTCCTGCTCGTGGCCGGGTTGGATGAACCAACCCCGAGGGGCGCGCGCGAGGTCCTGGCTCAGGGTGATCATGTCCGCGATCCGAGCGTGGTATCGACGAAACGCGTGCTGGTGATCACCGGGGTTGGATATGAGCTCGTCGGCGAGCACGGTGGCACCGACTATCGCCACAGTTGTTCCCATGCCGGACAGCAGCGACGGGCTGTACGCGGCAGCGCCGACGAGGGCTACCCGACCGCGGTACGGTTCGCCGGTCATCACCTGGCTGATCGGATCGAAGTAGAAGCCGTCGCAGCCGTTCATGGCTTCGAGAAGTTCGCTGGTTCGCCAGCCCATATCGGCGAAAACCTGTGCCACCCACTGTCGCTGAGCGACGGTGTCCGCGCGATCGTAAGTGATGGGAGGCGAGTCGAAGAACAGGCCGACGACGATCTCGCGGTTCTGGTGCACGCTGTAGCATCCGACTGTGCGGCCGGGGCGATTCAGCAGAAGTCCCGAGTAATCGAGGTCGAGGAAGTTGTCGGTCGTGAAATGCGCCTGATAGCAGCCCAAGTGGTGGACGAAGTCGCTTTCCTCCCCGAACGTCAGCGCCCGGGTGCGTGAGTGCAGTCCGTCTGCGCCGACGACGAGATCGAAGTCCTCGCGCGCCCCGCTCTCGAACGTGACCGTGACAGCACTGCCGTTGTCTTCGATTGCTACCACGCAATCACCGAACCGGTAATCGATTCCGTACTGTGCCGCGGCGAACAACACGGCGTTGAGTTCTGTTCGCAGTACTTCGATGTCACCGCTGATCACCTCGGGGGCATCGTGACGATGCGCTCCCCGGTCGGATCGATGCGGTGGAACTCGCCCAACTGGGTCGCCCGAGCTCGGAGTTCGTCGAGGACGCCCATGTCGGCGGCGATGTCCACGGCGGGTCCGCGCAGATCAACGGCGTTTCCGCCACTGCGCAGACTTGCTGATCGTTCGACCACGGTGGGATGCAGTCCGGCACACTCCAGCCAGTACGCCAGGACAGTGTCCGCGATGACAGCGGTGTGGGTGCGGCGGGTACCGACCGGCTCCTCGAGTTGGCACACCGACTGCGCTCGGCGCTGTTGCCGCATCGAGACGGTGGTCGAGTTTTCGCGGGCACGTTTGTCCGCCAGTCGAATACGTTGGCATTCGGCGAAGCGGCGATCTGTGCCGCGCTCGCCTCGGGTGTGCCCGATAGTGAAGCGGCGTTGGCGGCGTTCTCGGTGCAGTACTACGTCTTGGGCTTCGTGATCGAAGAACAGGCCGCTAAGGAAAACGCCGACCGCGGTGAAGATCGAGGTGAGGTCGACGCAGAGCGGTTCCCGCGTGTCGCGGCAGGATCGCGGACCCTGCGAAATACACCACGCGACGTCCAGTTCGCCTACGGACTGGATCGACTCGTGGCGTCGCTGCGCTGACGTGGGCCAGCGCAGTGCGGGTGCCACGGGTGAGGTTCAGTCGACGCCGAGCGCGACTTCGGTGGATTTGACGAGGACGGTGACTCGGGAGCCGTCGCTGAGCTCGAGGTCGTCGGCGGCGTCGCGGGTGATGGACGACGTGATTTCGTCGCCGCCGGCCAGCCGGACGCGGACGACGGCCATCGCTTCGCCGCGGGTGACCGAGACGACTGTTCCATCGAGTTGGTTACGTGTGGATAGTCGCATGTCAGTGATCCTACGCAGTGCGGGCGCCGATTCATCGGATGTTCGTCCACGCCGCACGGGGTTGGGTTTGCCCACGAAAATGCACTGGTCGTGCCGATGCGAATTCTGCGCCGAGGTGGCATCCGACGGGGGTGCTCATCCCCCGTCATCCGGCTATCGGTGGCGGCGGTGGTTCGAATGGTAGGACATCATGCGGACAACGCGGTGGCTTGGGACGCCGCACACGGTCCGATCGAGTGCGTCGGCGACGTCTGGATTCGCGTGGGCGGATGAGTAGGGGGATGAGTACTTCGGCGGATTCGGGTGCGGCGGTGCGGAAATAGTGTTGGTGGCATCGGTTCTCGAAGTGTCGGAAGGACATCGACGATGACAAATCCCGGATTCTCGTCTTGGCAGGCGAGTCAGAATGCGAATCGGAACGTGGCCCGGCATATGGATTGGGCGCGCCAGTCCACGGCGGATGCGCACCGGCTGTCGCGCCGCTATTCCGCCCCGCGTGGTTGGCGTATCGCGAATGTGATTGCGGCGCTGGTGGTTATCGGGGTGCTCATTGTCGCGGCACCGTTCGTGCTGGCGATTCTCAACACGGTCGGGTTCTAGCCTCAGGTGGTGCCCGCGCTCATGCCGCCGGAGATGGTGATCGCTTCGCCGTTGAAGTGGCGTCCGGATTCGCCGACCAAAAGCAGGATCGCTTGGGAAACCTCTTGCGGCACAATGAGGTCGCCATTCGGCGGACCGGCGGCGAACATCGCCTCCACGTCCTCGAGGGTTGGATTCTCGATATCGGGCACCATCGCCGAATACATCGCCGGGTTCATGATCATATCGGTGCGCACACCGGCCGGTAGAACCGCGTTCACGGTGATGCCGTGCGGAATTACTTCGTGTGCAAGCGATTTCACCAAGCCGATGACACCCCATTTCGCCGCCGCGTAGTGGCCGGAGTTCGCCGCTCCCATGCGGCCGACGATGGACGAGGTGGCGACGATTCTGCCCCACCGGCGTTCGATCATATGCGGCAAGACCGCGCGGAAACTGTGGAAGACGCCGGTGAGGTTGACATCGATCATGTCCTGCCACATCTGTTCGTCCATCTCGGCGACGGCCGCCCCGGAGGCGATACCCGCATTGGCGAGCAGGATGTCGATCCGACCGAACTCGGCGATGGCTCGTTCGGCCAACCCGTCCATCGCCGAGCGGCTGCGCACATCGGCCTGCACCGCGACGCAACGCCGCCCGGTCTCCTCGACGAGTTTGACGGTCTGGTCGAGATCGTCTTCGGAACTCAGCGGATACGGCACACTGTCGATAGGTTCGCTGATGTCACACAGCACGATGTCGGCGCCTTCGGCCGCCAAAGTGACCGCATGCGAACGCCCTTGACCGCGAGCGCCGCCGGTGATCACCGCGACCCTGCCCTCCAACTGCCCCACGCGGGTCCCCTTTCGACTGGTCTGCCCATGCTGTCACGACCAGTAGCATCCGTGCATTCGAAATAGGAGTTGCGACAGCCGCGGACCACGCCGCGAAGGTCAGCTCGCGGACCAGCCCGACCAGCGGGTGACGTCGACGGCGAGCACCGGACCGGGTGGCGGCTGGGTGCGGTAGACGGGATAGCGTGCGGTCAGCAGGTCCAGGGCCTGCTGGGCTTCGGAGTCATCGAGGATTCGTGCGGTGCCGTCGGCCCTCGCCCACCACAGGTGTGTCCAGTCGTCGCTGTAGCGGTCGGCGAGTACGGCTACGGCGGGGTTGGCGGCGATATTCGCCAGGCGGCGTAAGGCGGTTGTCGTCTTGGGTTTCGCGTCGACGGCGCTGTAGATGGTGTCGTCGGTGACCGCGAATACGATCGGCACGATGTGTGGGCGCAGGTCGGTGGATACGGTGGCGAGTCTGGCTACCGGTTCTGCCATGAACCGTGCCCGCGCCACTTTCGCACTCAGTCGCACCGCACCTCCACATTACGATCGGCAACGGCCCCATTCTCACCTGTTCGGCGACTAGACGCGGACGAACAGCGGCCGCGCGGGGTCCACGGGTATCGGTATGGCAGGGCCGATTCCGAACAAGATGAACACCGCGGGCTCCGGGCTGTCGTGCAAAGTGCCGTCGTAGTGTGGCGTACCCGCTGTGCGCGTGGCGAATTCGCCAGGGTACATGGGCAGAGTCGCGGTCAGGTCGATGGTGGCGCCCGCACCGACGGTCCAGATGCCCGAGAGCATGACCGCGTGGCGGTCGAAGGTGTAGGCATGCGGGGCGCTCATCCAGCCGGGGTGCCAGCGGGCATAGCTCGCGTAGAAGCCGGGGGCTCGATAGGAACCGAGCACGTCGGCGGTTTCGAAGCTCTGCGGTGGTGCACCGGGCGCGGGCTGCCAGTTCAGGTCGGCCATGCCGTGAATCGTGGTGCCCGGACCCGGGGACCGGTCTTGGATGGCCGGGAACTCGACGGTCGACGGCACAGCCGCGTCACCGTTCGAGCCCTTCCAGACCACGGGCAGCGCCAGCCCCAGCGCGGGTAGCGCCAGGGCGATTCTGCGGCGCATTTCGCGCGCCGTTTCGTCCTCGGCCTCGGCCAGGTATCGGTTGTCTTCCACGCGCATGACCTCCTG
Organism: Nocardia pseudovaccinii; assembly: GCF_050942345.1. Taxonomy (NCBI): domain Bacteria; kingdom Bacillati; phylum Actinomycetota; class Actinomycetes; order Mycobacteriales; family Nocardiaceae; genus Nocardia; species Nocardia pseudovaccinii. The sequence continues at coordinate 4,821,396 of NZ_CP192074.1, read as the reverse complement.
GACGTCATCGCAGCAGGGCAAACCGAATTCTTGACGCAGCATACGGTGGTGTGCCAATAGTTTGCTGGATATCCGGCAAGATCAACTCGCCCCGCCCCGCCCATCGCATGGTCACGATTGGTCCGCGCGCTGTTCGACCGTACGATGCGAATTGATCCCGTCATTCGAGTTACGAAGGGGACGTCATCGATGCCGACCGACCAGCTCGTCCAGAAGTTCCGGGCCGTCGATACGACCGCGATCTGCGATGCCGATAAGTCGATTCGGGTGCTGGACAGCGCCATTCGCCTTCGTTCGGCTCAGCCGCGGATCCTCGGTCCCGCCTTCACTGTGCGCTGTCGCGGCGACTTCCTCGCCGTGCTGCGCGCCGTCGAGACCGCCGCACCCGGCGACGTCATTGTCGTCGATGGCGGTGGTGCCGAAATCGCGCTCGCCGGAGAACTATTCGCGCGCGGCGCGCTGGTGCGCAATCTCGGCGGCATCATCGTGGACGGCGGGTATCGCGATATCGGCTATGTCCGAGATTGTGCGCTGCCGGTGTACAGCCGCTTCGTCACGCCCATGGCGGGCACCACCGCACAGCTCGGCGAGCTGCAGATTCCGGTGACCTGCGGTGGCGTCGAGGTATCCCCGGGTGACCTGATCCTCGCCGACCAGGAAGGCGTCATCGTCGTCGAACCCGACCGCATCGACTGGCTCCTCGATGCGGCGGCAGCGGTCAAGGACGCGGAGGCCGAACTGGTCGCGCTGCTCGATACCGGATCGACACTCAGCGATGGTCTCAACCTCGCCGAGCACACCGCGGCCCTGAATCGCGGTGAACCGTCGACACTGCGCTTTCTGTCCTGACCCCCGAAACGCCTTGCACTGCAGGTAGATCAGCGTGGACGGCGGCGCAGGATCCGGTGCCACCACCGAGGTTCGGCAGGCGCGGGCCGAGTGCTCGACACGCTCGACTCGGGCTGTGCCACTCGACGTGTGGTCACACGGTCGGCGCGCCACTGCGTGACGATCTCCTCGGTGTTCACCGGTCCGACCGGTACAAACGGCCCGTGCGGCATTCGCAACCACTCGACGACGCGCTCGTTCAGCTCCGATACCGTTTTGCGGACCTCGCGTTCGGAGGTCATATCCCGCACCGTTTCCGGAAGTTCCTCGATATCGCGACGCAATATGAGGGACGGCGGCAGCAGGCCGTCGCCACGCACGCCCTCGCGGCGCAGGTAGCTCTGCAACCACCAGTTCTCGTCGTCGACGGAGCTCGGGATCGGTTTGCCCGTGCCACGGAGGTTCTCGAATTCGCCGCGTTCGGTGGCCTCGCGGACCTGTTTGTCGATCCACGATTCGAAGGTGACACCGAGGGGTTTCCGCTCGGTCATGGCAACAGCTTCGACGGAACGTCCATAACCCCAGTCTACGGACGGTAAAGATATTCCCATGACCAGCCATGTCCTCGCGATCGATCTCGGCAAGACCGGATGTCGCGGTTCGCTGCGCATCGATGGAGGGCAGGTGGGATATGCGGAAGCGCCGGGCGCGCCGGGGCTGGCGGACAGTGCGGGTGTCGATGCGGCGGAGCGAGCGATCCGCGCGGTGATCGATCAGATCGTGGCGCTACCGGCAACGTTCACGCTCTCGGTGGGTGCGGCGGGCGCCGCATCGGCACCGGACGCAGCCGAGGCGCTCGGTCGGAGGCTGGCCGAGGTTCCCGGCGCTGCCGCGGTCGCCGTGACTTCCGACGCCGTCACCGCACATGCCGGGGCGCTGGGCGGATCGCCCGGAGTCGTGCTGGCAATCGGAACCGGAGCCGTCGCGACGGCCGTCGACGAGGCGGGCCGGTTCACTCGGGTCGACGGCTGGGGGCCGCAACTCGGCGATGAGGGCGGTGGCGGCTGGATCGGACTCGAAGGTCTGCGTGCCGCGTTGCGCGCCCATGACGGCCGCGGCCCACGCACCATCCTGACCGAGCGGGTCCGTGAACACTACGGCATCGAACTGGACGCATTGCCGAAATACCTTGGCGAACAAGATAATCCAGCTCTTGTCGCCGCCGAATTTGCGCCCGTCGTCGCGGCTGCCGTCGACGATACCGCCGCCGCGATCATGGCGGCCGCCGCACGTGCACTCGCTCGCACCGTCCTTGCCGTGATCGAACGATCCGGAATTCGCCCACCGGTCCCCTATGCCATCACCGGCGGCCTGGCCAAGCTCGGCGCACCACTCCTCGAGCAGCTCGACAACCAGATCGTGCACGCGATCGACCGTCGCGATCCGCTCGGCGACCCGATCGACGGTGCCGCGCTACTCGCCCTCGACCCGACCACCGCGCTCGAAGCGCTGGTCACTCGAATCTCTGACACTTATTGACAGAGACCTCGTTACATCTGACACTTAGTTGCATTCAGTCCATCGCGTCACCGGGGAGCTGCGTTGAACGCACTCGATCTCGCCGTCATCGTCGTCTATCTCGTCACCGTCGCGTGGATCGGCCTGCGGTTGTCCGGAAAACAGAAGTCCAGCAGCGACTATTTCGTCGGTGAGGGCCGAATGCCGTGGTGGACGGTGTGTTTCTCGGTGGTGGCCACCGAAACCAGTGTGCTCACCGTCATCTCGATTCCGGGCGGAGCGTACACCGATCAGGCCTTCGGAAACGTCGAACTGGCCATCGGGTACATCATCGGACGCACGGTCGTGGCGATCGTGCTGATCCCGCTCTACAAGCGCGGTGGGTTCGTCAGCGCATATCAGTACCTCGAGCTGCGCTTCGGTCGCTATCTGCAGGGCGTGGCCGCGGTGACCTTCGTGTTCACCCGGCTGCTCGCCGAGGGCGTGCGACTGTTCGCCTCCGCCATTCCGATCAAGTTGCTGCTCAGCGAATTAGGACTCGACTTCGGCTACGACGCGATCATCGTGGCGCTGACGCTGCTCACCGTCGTGTACACCTACCTGGGTGGCATCAAGGCGGTGATCTGGACCGATGCACTACAGATGGGCCTCTACCTCACCGGCGCGCTCATCGCGATCTGCGTGCTCACCGGCCACGTCGGCACGTCCGGCTGGTCGGATGCGTTGCATGCGGGCAAGTTCGGTGTCTTCGATACCGATTTCGGTCTTGCCCACATTCTCACCAGCACCTTTGCCCTCCCGACCGCGATCATCGGTGGGGCGATCTTCGCGATGGCCTCGCACGGCTCGGATCAACTGATCGTGCAGCGCATTCTGGCGACGCGGTCACTGCGCGACAGTCAGAAGGCGATGATCGGTTCGGGCATCTTCGTGGCCATCCAGTTCGCCGCATTCTCCCTGGTCGGTGCGCTGCTGTGGTCCTACAATAGCGGCAAGTCGGCCAAGGAACTCGGATTGGCCAGCGCGGACAGCCTGTATCCCAACTTCATTCTGCACGGGTTGCCGGTGGTGGTCTCCGGACTGCTGGTCGCCGGAATCCTCGGCGCGGCAATGGGTTCGCTGTCCTCGGCGTTGAATTCCATGGCCAATTCGACGGTCGCCGATATCATTCGCAGCTTCTCCCGGCGCACGCTCACCGATCACACGCTGCTGCGCCTTGCGCGCGTGATGACACTGGTGTGGGCGGCGCTGATGGCGGCGTTCGCGATGGGTTTCAGCGCGACGACGGGCAATGTATACCTGACGGCGCTCACCATCGCGGGGTACACCTACGGTGCGCTGCTCGGTGCTTTCCTGCTCGGGCGACTGGTCGCGCGCGCCAACCAGTTCGACGCGATCGTCGCCTTCATCGCCACGGTGATCGTGATGACGTTCGTGGTGCGGGTGGTCAAGATCGATGTGACCGTCGCGGGGAAGGTGGTCGAAAAGGGTATCGCGGCACAGTGGTTGGTGCCGATCGGCGTGCTCGTCACCTTGATCGTCGGCGCAATCGCAAGCCTGTTCCATCCGGCGTCCGCACCGGATGAGCCGGAACCCGTTGCGGCGGTGGCGTAGTGCGCGTCATCGGGTTGATGTCGGGGACCTCGCACGATGCGATCGATGCCATCGGCGCGGATATCGCAACTCGGGACGCGACGATTCAGGTACATCTCGTCGGACAGCTCAGCCGACCGTATTCGGATGAACTGCGTTCAGAACTCATCGCCGCCTTGCCACCCGGTGCCATAGATATGGCCACCGTGTGCCGTCTGGATACCGCGATCGGCCAAGCCTTCGCGGATGCCGCCGATGCGGCACGGCACGAGTTCTTCAGCGGCACAGCTGATCTCGTCGCCTCACATGGGCAGACTGTCTACCACTGGGTGAACGACGGCGCGGTGAAAGGCACGCTGCAACTGGGGCAGCCTGCGTGGATCGCCGAGCGCACCGGGTTGCCGGTCGTCAGCGACTTTCGTTCGCGCGATATCGCCGCGGGCGGGCAGGGCGCACCGCTGGTGGGGCTGTTCGACCTGCTGTGGCTGGCGGGGCGTCCCGAACGCGCGGCCGCGCTGAACATCGGCGGAATCGCGAATGTCACGGTCACCGGCGACAAACCGGCCGCCTTCGACACCGGCCCCGGCAATGCCCTCATCGATGCGGCCGTCGAACTGTGCACCGGCGGTGCCGAGCATTTCGACCGCGCCGGAGTACGGGCCGCCCGCGGCGACATCGATACCGAACTGCTGGAAACCCTTCTCGCGGAACCCTATTACCGCGCACCGGAACCCAAGACCACCGGGAAGGAGCAGTTCAACCGCACCTACCTGGAGCGCGTGTTGGACGGCCGTTCGGCCTCCCCCGACGATATTGTCGCCACTGTGACCGCGCTGACCGCCCGCACCATTACCGATGCCCTCGCACCGCTGCGCCCGACCGAGGTCATCGCATCGGGCGGTGGGACACACAATCCCACCCTGATGGCAATGCTCGGTGCACATCTCGGTACCACGAAGTTGCGCACGTCCGACGAACTCGGCCTACCGTCGGCGGCGAAGGAGGCAACCGCATTCGCGGTGCTCGGCTTCCTCACCGCGCACGGTCTGGCGGGTAGCCGTCCCGCCTGTACGGGAGCGAGTCGCGCGGCGGTGCTCGGTTCGATCACCCCTGGTGCGGACGGATTCGCGCTGCCCAGTGCGCCGACCGCCATGCCCCGACGACTCACGGTGACGAGGTGAACCATGCCCGAGGTTGATGACGTACGGACTCGCCTGCTGGCGGCACTGCCACGACTCACCCCGACCGCACTGCGCGTCGCGCAGGTGATCCGGCACGACCCGGCCGCCGCCGCACAGCTCACCGTGAGCCAACTCGCCGACCGGTCGGCGACCAGCACCTCCGCGGTCGTCCGGCTGGCGAAAACCCTCGGCTACGAAGGCTATCCGCAGCTGCGACTCGCAATGGCCGCGGTCGGCGGCGATGACAGCTCGCCGGTATTCGCCACCGATATCGACGCTGACGACGCATTGTCGAAGGTGCTGCACAAACTCACCGCCTTCGAAACCGAGGGCATGATGGCGACCGCCGAACTCGCCGATCCGGCGACCATGGAGGCCGTCGTCGACGCACTGGTGGACGCGCGACGGGTGCACCTGGTGGGTATCGGCGCGTCCGGACTCGTCGCGATGGATATGGCGCAGAAGCTGACCCGCATCGGAATGTGGTGCGGCGCGTGCACGTCCGAGGATGACGCGCTGGTTCAGGCCAGCCTGCTCCAGGCCGGTGATGTAACCGTCGCGTTCTCGCATTCGGGCGAAACCGCCGCGATCGTCGAGGCCGTGCGCCGGGCCGCCGACGCGGGCGTGACCACGGTCGCCGTGACGGCGGGAGCGCGATCCGGACTTGCGAATGCCGCCGCGCACACGGTGCTCGTGGCCGGACGCGAGGACGGATTCCGTTCCGCGGCCATGGCGAGTCGCATGAGTCAGCTCCTCATCGTCGACGCACTGTATGTCGGCGTCCTGCAACGCACGCCGTCGGCGGCCAGGGCGCTGCGGCGAACTTACGAGGCGGTTGCCGATCGCCGAACCAAGGAGGCCGAATGAATCACCCGGTGCCGCGGTGACCGAAATCGGTTCGCTGACCACCGAAGCGTCGAATCCGCACACCACCGCGCTGGATTCGATGCCGATCGACGAGCTGCTGCGCACCATGAACGCCGAGGATGCGGGTTTGGCTTCCGCTGTGGCGCAGGTGATTCCGGAGATCGTGCGGGCGGTCGAGCTGATCGTCGCGGCGCGTCGGCGCGGCGGTCGACTGATCTACATCGGCGCGGGCACCAGTGGCCGCCTCGGAGTGCTCGACGCGGTCGAATGCCCACCGACCTTCGGCACCGATCCCGGCGAGGTCCTCGGCATAATCGCGGGCGGACCGGAAGCCTTCCTTCGGGCCGTAGAAGGTGCCGAGGACGATCCCACGCTGGCCGTCGCCGACCTGTCCGCCGTCGCACTCACCGGTGACGATGTCGTCGTCGCACTGGCCGCCAGTGGCCGAACCCCCTACGCCGTCGGTGCGCTGCGGTATGGCCGCTCGGTCGGTGCCGCGACGGTCGCGATCTCGTGCAACCGCAACGCCGAAGCCAGCGCACACGCCGATGTCGGCATCGAAATCGACACGGGCCCTGAGGTTTTGACCGGCTCCACCCGGTTGAAGGCGGGCACGGCACAGAAGATGGTGTGCAATATGCTCTCCACCGCCGCCATGGTGCGGGCGGGCAAGGTCTACGGCAACCTGATGGTGGATGTGAAGCCCACCAATGCCAAACTCGTCGACCGTGCCCGTCGCATCATCGCCGAGGCGACGGGAGCCGACCCCGCCACCGCCGCGGCACTACTGGACGCAGCGGATGGTCACGTGAAAACCGCCATCGTCATGCGCCTGGCCGGAGTCGACGCGTCGGCGGCCCGGGCACTGCTCCACGATGCGGACGGGCAGGTGCGCGACGCGGTGCGGCACTGATATTCCGTTCGCCGAATCCGCATGCGGCCAACCGCTACCCTGACCCACAGTTCCGCGCCCCGGCGGAACGATGTGTCGGCAATTCGGAGGCGCGATGCTGTCCCTGCAGGAGATTTCCGACCGCTTGGAGATCGAGGACCTCATGGTCCGGTACTCACATGCGGTCGACACCCGACAGTGGGATCTGCTCGACGAGATTTTCACCGCGGATGCGCATATCGACTATTCGGCCATGGGCGGCGCGGTCGGTGATCTCGAATCCACCAAGAAGTTCCTCGCGACCGTGATGCCGAACTTCCTTGCGTTCCAACATCTGATCAGCAATTCGTCCATCACCGTCGACGGTGACAGCGCCACCGGGCGCACCATGTGTCACAACCCGATGCTGGTCGCGACCGGCGAAGGCCAGCAGAGTCTGATGCTGTGCGGGCTCTGGTATCACGACACCTTCGTCCGCGTCGACGGCCGATGGCGGATCAAGCAGCGTGTCGAGGAGAAGAGCTTCATGTTCGTCGCGCCGGGCACCGCCTGAATACGAATGGGGGCTCCCGGATTCGGGAGCCTCGATCGGCTATTAGTGTGTGGGGGTGAAGCTTGTCGTGCAGGTGAAGCTGCTCCCGGATGCGGCGGCCGCGTCCGCATTGTGGGAGACGCTGAAGCTGTGCAACCGGGTGGCCAATCATGTTTCTCGTGCCGCGTTCGACACCGGCATCATCGGCAAGCAGCCTCTGCAACGGCTCACGTACGCGGGCATCAAGAAGCTCGGAGTGTCCGCACAGCCGGCCCTGCATTGCATCCGCAAAGCCGCCGGGGCCTACACCACCCTGCGAGCGAACCTGGCGGCAGGGAACTACGGCCCGGCCGGGTCGAAACGCCGCGAACGTGTTGAAGCTGAACCGATCCGGTTCCGCAAGGACGCGGCGCAACCATTCGACGATCGCTGCCTGTCCTGGCAGCTCGACGCCCGCACCGTATCCATCTGGACCGTAAACGGGCGGGTCAAGGACATATCGTTCGCCTGCTCCCCGCAACAGGCGAAGATGCTCACCGATTACCGATGCGGCGAGTCCGACCTCGTGTATCGGGGCGGGCACTGGTACCTGTACGCGACCTGCGAGGTCCCCGAAGCTGAACCCATCACCCCGGCTGGCGGGTTCCTCGGGGTGGATCTGGGCATCGCAAACATCGCCACCACCAGCGACGGCGCTCGCTACGCCGGGAAACACCTGCACCAGGTCCGGCACCGCAACCGGCGCATCCGCCAACGCCTGCAACGGAAGGGAACGAAATCCGCGAAGCGGTTGCTGCGTAAGGTTTCCGGCCGCGAGAAGCGGTTTGCCGCCGACACCAACCACCGTGTTTTCCAAGATGATCGTGACCGAGGCTCAACGCACCTCGCGCGGTATCGCCCTCGAAGACCTGGGCGGCATCCGTGAGAGGGTACGGCTACGCAAGCCCCAGCGGGTCACGCTGCACTCCTGGAGTTTCGCGCAACTGGGCACCTACATCGCCTACAAGGCGAAACGCGCCGGGATCCCCGTCACCTACGTCGACCCGAGGTATACCTCCCAGCAATGCTCAGGGTGCGGGCATGCGTCGAAGAAGAACCGGCCGAACCAAGCCACTTTCCTATGCACGTCGTGCGGTTTCGCTGAACACGCTGACGTGAACGCAGCCCGCAACATCGCCGCACGCGGTGTCGCGGGCTGGGCAGTGAGTCACGCTGCCGACGACGCGGCCGAGCCCACGCCAGCCAGGTGTGGGTGAGAGCTGCAAGCTCGGCCCTTACGGACCGAGAAGTTGACTGCGCAGGTGATCGCGGTGCGGCGATGGTGCTGATCACGACGACGGGCGCCAAATCCGGCCGCCAGGTCACCAGCCCGCTGGTCTACCTCCCGGACGGCGAGCGGATCGTGCTCATCGCCTCGAACGGCGGTGCGGACAAGCATCCGGCCTGGTACCACAACCTGCGCGCGAATCCGGAATTCACCGTGGAACTCGGCACCGAGAGCTATCCGGCGAAAGCCGAGGTGGTGACGGGTGCCGAACGCGACGAACTGTATGCGCGGATGGTCGAGATCATGCCGGGATTCGGTGAGTACCAAGCGAAGACCTCCCGGGTGATTCCGGTTGTGGCGGTGTATCGCCAAGAGGCCTGATGCTGCCGGTCCGGTCGATGGTGACCGGACCGGCACCAGCCGATCAGGATTTGTCGCCGAACCAGCGGCGCAGCGCTTCGCCAAGTCCATCGCGCTCGCCGGAATCCGCGGCCCAGGCGACGTAGCCGTCCGGTCGGATCAGCATCGCGGAAAGATCTCGTGGTGCAACGGGTTTCGCGGTCACCACGCGCACTCGATCCGACCACGGTGCGGTGATCGTCCGCAGCTCAGCGGAATCGGCCAGATCCAGCAGGATTGCCCGGCCATCTGCGCAATGCGCACCGAGCCGACTGCCGTCGGACAGTTCGATATCCGGCGCGACCGCGCCGATCAAGTGGTGGTCACCGCCGAGGTCGTAGCGGTGCAGCACACCGGCGATCCTCTTGAAGATCGCGGTGCTGCCGTCGCGGGTGCCGAGCAGATCGGTCACTACCTCGCGTAATGCCTTGCTGCGCTGGTCGAGTCGCATCAGCGCGACCTGTGCGCGGGTCCACTTCAGCACCCATGCGCCGACAGGATGCCGTTCGGCGGTGTAGGTGTCGAGCAGGGTTTCGCTCGCATCGCCGCGCACCACTGCCGCCAATTTCCAGCCGAGGTTGACCGCATCGCCGATGCCGAGATTGAGGCCCTGCCCGCCGAACGGCGAATGCACATGGGCCGCATCGCCGGCGAGCAGCACCCGGCCCTTGCGATAGTCGGTGACCTGCCGGGTGTTGTCGGTGAACCGAGTTGCCGAATGCACGGCGGTGATCTCGACCGGCACGCCCGACACCGCGCGGAGGCTGGCCTGCAATTCGACCGCGGTGACCGGCGTTGTCCGATCGGCGGGCGGCCCGTCGAGTTCCACGGTCACGATCCGGCCCGGTATCGGACCATTGGTATAGATCCCGGTCTGGGTGGTGTTCCAACCCGGCCGCACGCTCTCCGCGCCGATCATGTCGACGACCCCCTGATGGCCGGTGATCTCAGGGTCCAGTCCCGGGAAGTCGAATCCGCCTAGCTTGCGGACTGTGCTGTGGCCGCCATCGCAGCCGACGAGCCAATTCGCGCGGACGGTGCTGTCACCGAGGTGGACGGTGACAGCGGTTCCGCTTTCGTTGAAATCGGTCAACGCCGCACCGCGCCTGATCTCGATCCCGAGTTCGGTGGCGCGCCTGGTCAGGATCGCCTCTATGGCCTGCTGGGCCACCAGCACCGCCTCGGCGCCGGGGCCGAGTTCGGCGAAAACCGGGTCGTCGAAATCGATTTCGTCCGCGCGGAGCACGATGCCCGCGAAATGCCCGGCGATCGGCAGGCGTTGGCCCGAGGCCTTCGGGACCATGCCCGCTGCGCGGATGCGCTGGACCGTCGCGTGCTGCTGCTCGAGCAGGTCGGGCAGCATGCCACGACGGTAGAAGGCCTGCGCCGTCGGCACATTGATCGCACCGGCCTTGATGGTCACATCGGGTTCGGTCAGCCGCTCGACCACCAGCACTTCGGTGCCGCCGAGGCGAAGTTCGCAGGCCAGCATCAGTCCGACCGGTCCGGCACCGGCGACGATCACATCGAATGTCTCGTTCATGAACTCGACTCTGCCGATGGGCGGTTGCGGCGGGCTTACGTCGCCTTGCACGCGCCTTGCATCGCGCCGGAAGTTCTGCGAGGTGCTCGAAACTGTGGTCCGGGGCCGGGTACTGCGTAGAGAATCGAGTCGAGCGAAGGAGACTCATGGAACCGATTGTTTCCGTCACCGGCGGCAAGATTCGCGGCCGGACGACCGCCGGGGTCAGTGCATTTCTCGGAGTGCCGTACGCCGCGGCACCGGTCGGGGCAGCGCGCTTCCGGCTGCCGGAGCGGGTGCCGGAGTGGCAGGGGGTTCGTGATGCGCTCACCCACGGCGCGACTTGCGTGCAGAGCCCCTATCCTCCGCCGATCCACGCTCTGATCGGCAGTGACGGGATACCGGGCGATGAATACCTGAATGTCAATGTGTGGACACCGGATGCGGGCGGTGCCGGACTGCCGGTCATGGTGTGGATCCATGGCGGCGCATTCACCCGGGGTTCCAATGCCAGGGCGATCTACGACGGTGCGGCGTTCGCGCGCGACGGGGTCGTGCTGGTCTCGATCAACTACCGGCTCGGCATATCCGGCTTCGCGGCGGTGCCGGATGCACCGCTCAACCGTGGATTACACGATCAACTGTTCGCGCTGCGATGGGTGCAGGAGAACATCGCGGCCTTCGGTGGGGATCCGGACCGGGTCACCGTATTCGGTGAGTCGGCGGGCGGAATGAGTGTGGCGACGCTGATGGCCTCGCCGCTTTCGCGCGGGTTGTTCCGGCAGGCGATCATGCAGAGCGGCAACGGATCCGCCGCGGTGGCCGTCGAGGACGCGCGCAAACTCGCCGGAGAATTGGCCACGAGTGTCGGAGTCAGCCCCACTGCGGCGGATTTCGGTGAACTCGGGCCCGATGAGTTGCGCGCGGCGCAGGACGCGCTCGCGCTCGCGCTGATGAACGATCCGGATCCGGCGCGATGGGGATCGTCGATCATCGCCAACGGGATGGGGATCATGAGTCTGCTTCCGGTGATCGATGGTGAGGTCGTCGAAGGTCAACCCGTCAAAGTGCTTGCCGCACAACCGGAGCGGGCTGTCCCGCTCATTGCGGGTTGCACCGCCGAGGAGTTCCGGTTCTTCACGGTTCCGACCGGTATCGCCGCCGGGATCACTGCGGACACTTTGCCTTTCGTTCTTACCCGCTATGGACTCGATCCCGCGCTCGGGGATATCTATGGTGCGAATCGTCCGGGGGCCGCGGCGGCGGATGTCTTCGCCGCGATCATTACCGATCGGGCCTTCCGCTCGGACACCCTGCGGATCGCACAGTCGAACGCCGCCGCGGGTGCGCCGAGCTTCGCCTATGAGTTCGCGTGGTCATCCGGCATCGAGGGACTGGGTGCCTGTCACGTCTTGGAGGTGCCGTTCGTCTTCGACGCGCTCGCGGGCGCGCACACCTTGACCGGCCCCAATCCGCCGCAGCCGCTCGCGGATGAGATCCATTCGGCGTGGGTGGCTTTCGCCGAGTCCGGTGATCCGGGGTGGGCGCGCTTCGAGGAGGATTCGCGGCGGGTGCAGATCTTCGACAGTCCGGAGTCGCGTGTCGTGAGTGATCCGCGCGGGGACGAATTGGCGGCGCTTCGGAAGTCGGTCGCTTAGAGGTGGGGCTGGTGGCGGGCTCGAGCAATGCGGCCACTGGCTCCTACTTGTCGAGTGCGCTGGAAACCGTTGTGGCGGAGGCGCGTAGGGCGGCGCGGGCCGCGACTACTGCCGGGTGTCGGCCGGTGCCGCGCCGGTAGGCCAAGTGGGTCTTGCGTCGGGTGGGTAAGGCGGTGAGCACCACGTTGGGTGGCGGGGTGAGTGCGCCGAGTCCGGGGACGAGGGCGACACCCTGGCCTGCTGCGACCAGCGCGAGGACGGTACTGAAATCGTCCACGTGATGGCGGACCCGCGGGGTGAATCCGGCTGCCTGGCAGGCCCGGATCGCCATGGTGTGACAGAGCGTGCCGGGGGTGCCGACGATCCAGGAGGCGTCGCGGTGGTCTTCGAGCGGTGTGGCGTTCGGGGCGGCCAGGTAGATGGTCTCCTCGAGGAGCGGCTCGGTGTCCAGGGCGGGATCGGGTTCGGCGGGTACATAGTCGTACTCCTGGACCAGCGCGATGTCCAGGGTGTCCGTGCGCAGTGCGTCCGGGACGGTGGCCGGATCCAGTTCTGTCACAAGCAATTCCAGTCGCGGATGGTCGCGGCTCAGTGCGACCGATGCCGGGGACAGAATTGTGGCGACCGCCGTCGGGAACGCGCCGATGCGCAGCGTTCCGGTGAGCGCCGCGCGGGAGGCGGCGAGGTCGGCGGTGGCCTGTTCGAGGGCCGCGAGGATCGTCTCCGCGTGTTCGACCAGGGTGAGTGCGGCGGGGGTGAGAGTGACGCGTCGCCCGGTCCGCTCGAGCAGCGGTACACCTGCCTCCCGCTCCAGCGCGGTCAACTGCTGGGAGACCGCCGACGGTGTGTAGCTCATCGCCTCCGCGACCGCAGCGATCGTCTTGCGATGAGCCAGTTCGCGCAGCAGGCGCAGCTTTCGAACATCGAGCATCAGTTCAGCTTATGCTCAACGGAAGAAACGTGAACTGGACCTGAAGTATTGCCGCGGGTCAGTCTGGAAACCATGACGCTCACCGGCCTCTTCGTCCCTCTGATCACGCCATTCGCCGCCAACGGTGACCTGGCCACCGACGCACTGGCGGGCCTGGCCCACGAGGTACTCGACGGCGGCACAACCGGCATCGTCGCTCTCGGCACCACCGCCGAAACCGCCACCCTGACCCCTGCAGAACGCCATCGCGTCCTCGATATCTGCGGCTCCGTCTGCCGAGAACGTAACGCCCCCTTGATCGCCGGAGCGGGCACGAATTCCACCGCGGATTCGGCCGAGGCACTCGCCGCCCTCGGGTCCACTGTCACCGCCGCACTCACCGTCGTCCCCTACTACACCCGGCCCTCGGAAGCGGGCGTGCTTGCCCACTTCCGGCGCTTGGCCGCAACCAGTCCGGTCCCCCTCGTCGTCTACAACATCCCGTACCGCACCGGCCGCACCCTCGGCCCCGACACCCTCCACGAACTCGCCCGCATCCCGAACATCATCGGCTTCAAACACGCCGTCGGCGGCATCGACGACACCACAACCACTTTCATGGCCACCCTCCCGCCCGACGTCACTGTCCTGGCCGGTGACGACCTGCACGCCGCCCCGCTGCTGGCCCTCGGCGCTCCCGGCGCCATCCTCGCCAGCGCCCACCTGGCCACCTCCGCCTTCGCCACCCTGATCCATCTCTGGCGCAACGGCCCCATCCAAGAAGCCCGCACCCTCTCCCACCGACTCACCCTTCTCTCCGCAGCTCTGTTCGCCGAACCCAACCCGGTAGTCATCAAATCCGCCCTGGCCGCCCAAGGCCGCATCCCCACCCCCACCGTGCGCCTCCCCCTCCTCCCCGCCACTCCCGAAACAACCTCCGCCGCCCTCGAAGCCCTGAACCAACTTTCCGCGACTGTCTCCGCCTGACCCGCTAATCCCTCAGCGCACCAAGCGGATTCACGACCCCGCGACTACGGCCCGCTCAGTCGAGTTCCTCCGTGCATCCCTGACCACCTGCAGGCAGCTGCGCTGACGCCGTCGGAAGAACTGGAGCCGCGGTCGTTTCGATCTCGGCGGCGAGGCTGATGATATCGGTCGGCCTCGTGGTGTCGACATGGATAACTGGGGTCAGTTCCAACGGTCGACCATGCGTGGCCCAGGTGTCCCAATCGCGCTCGAGGCGAAGCCCGTCGTTGTGCACTGCGGCCCGCTGCCGCTGTGCATACCTGTTCCGCGCCGTGTCCGCGGAAGCGTCACACCAGAGCTCGACCACGCGATCGGCGCCGACTCGGTGAATCCCCGCTCGCGCGAACTCGAGGTCGCGCGGGCGGAACCACCATGAGTCGATCACCGCCGTCTGCGGTGCCGCCGCGGCCATCGCCCAGACAGCCTCCATCGCGATCGCACCGAGCGACGGCACCGCATCGGGCCGGGAAATACATTCCGCCAAGGCTTCTTTCACAATGTCCTTGGAGAGCAGTTGCGCATCCAGTTCGCGGGCGAGCGGTGCCGCCAGGGTCGACTTACCCGAGCCGGGCAGCCCGTTGACCAGCACCAGGAGTTTGTCCTTCGCTCGTTGCGTCACCCCGACATTCTTGCTGGCCTCATGGTTGATTCGGCACCGGCTCGGACGGGGTTTTGCGCCAGGCGGGGCGGTGGGCGTTGGTGATCCAGCGGAGGGTCCATTCGGCGGGGCCGTAGCGGAACCAGTGGAGCCATATTGCGCTCAGGGCTAACTGGAGGGTGAAAATGAGCAGGGCTGTGGACATGGTCGCGAGCGGGGAGAACGTGCCGGCGGCGGCTAGGCCTATGCCGGTGTAGATCAGTAGGCCGATTACCGACTGGGCGAGGTAGTTGGTCAGGGCTATGCGGCCCGCGGGGGCCAGGGCTGTGCGGGCGAAGGACATGCGGGGGCTGTGCATTGCTCGGAGCAGGGTTGCGACATACGCGGCGGTGAGGAATGGGGCGGTGGCGACGCTGATTGCTACCGGGAGGGTGTGGCCGGTGCCGCCGCCGATGGTGAACAGGATGCTGCCTGCGAGGCCGATGGGGAAGCCGATGAGTTGGATTCGGCGCAGGACCGGTTCGTCACCGTGTACGTGGGCGAGCAGTTTGCGGCGGCCCGCGACCAAGCCGAGTAGGAACATGGCCAGAGCGGTCGGTCCCTGCAGTGTAAGAGCTTGCAGGACAAGGAGTCCGAGGCCGTCGAGGTGTTCGCCGATGATGTCGCCCCAGCCGCCGAGCATGGCCTGGGTGGCGTGCTCGGCATTGATTTGCGCCTCGGCGGTTGAGGGCAGCAGGGCCGACGCATCCATGAATACAGTGGCGAGCAGCAGGCTCGCCACGACCAAGCCGTACAGAATTGCCGCGACGCGCAATGCGGTTCGGTCGCTCACCCGCCGCATCCAGAACAACACCGAACACGCGACCGCGTAGGTTGTGAGTACGTCGCCCGCGTACAGGAACACGATGTGCAGCACACCGAGGACGAACAGGCCTCCGATGCGACGCAGCATCCGCGGTTCGAAGGCCGCTTGCGCGGCAGTCGCCGATTCCATCTGCAGGGTGAAGCTGTAGCCGAACAGGAACGAGAACAGCAGATAGAACTTCATATCGACGAACACCTCGGACAGTGCGCGCACGGCATCGTCGAGGGTGGAGGTGTAGTCGGGGTCGATCACCAGATTCCCGGGATAACCCGAGGCCATGAAGGTGATATTGACGATGAAGATGCCCAACAGAGCGAAGCCGCGCAGGGCGTCGACGTCGTGCACCCGGGATCTGGAGGCGACCAGCTGATCGGTCATCGGCATGCTCCGCAAATCGATAGTATCCAAGGGATACTATCCAACATATACTATCTCTCGGGCTAATATCCGCCAAAAGCATCGGCGATCCCGAGGAGGTAAGGCCATGGCCGACGAGGCGGTGCCCGCCGACCTGGGCAGGCTCTGGCGACTCCCGACACCCGCACGACTTGGCCGACCGGCGGAACTGGACGTCGACCGGGTCGTACGCGCCGCGGTGGAGCTCGCCGATCGCTCCGGTCTGGCCGCGGTCACGCTGCTGAAGGTCGCGCAGACACTGGGTTTCACGAAAATGGCGCTGTACCGCCACGTCGGTTCCAAGGACGAACTCTTCGAGCTGATGGCCGATTTCGCCATCGGCCCGGCACCGGATCTCGGCACCGTGCGCCCCGAGTGGCGGGCCGGGCTGCGGCAGTGGGCACATGCGATGCGTGCGGTCTACGCCGGGCATCCGTGGTTGCCGCAGTTACCGATCTCCGGGCCGCCACGCGGTCCGAACACGATCGGCTGGGTGGATGCCGCGCTACGCACACTCGCCGACACCGGACTCGACTGGGCCACCAAGGTCGGCATCCTGATGCTGGTGAGCGGGCATGTGCGGCAAGCGAGTCTGCTCACTCAGCAGGTCACCGAAGCTCGGCGCGGCACGGGGCTCGACGAGGTGCAGGCCAATCGGAACTACCGCCGCACGCTGGCTGTTCTCGTCGACCCGGACCGCTTCCCCGAGGCGGCCGCACTGTTCGCCAGTCCGCTGTTCGAATCACCGCCGGATGGGGATACCGATGCCGCCGACCAGGACTTCGTATTCGCGCTGGAATTGATCCTCGACGGCGTGGCCGCCGAGATCGATGGCGCATAGAACTCAGTCGAGCAGACGCCAGGCCCAAGTGGTGGACAGTTCCAACGGGTCGCTCGCGGTGACCGACCGCGGATGGGTGTTGATGCCGTTGGGCGGACCGGATTGTGGCTCGACACAGGCGGCTTCGGGTTGCTGGTCGAAGACGACGACCCATTCGGCGGGACTGGTGATGGTCAGCTGCAGGGCATCGGGCCAGGTCAGGGTGACAGTGGTGCCATCGGGCATGCCGAAACAGTCGTCCCAGGGTCCGGGCTGCGGCGCAAGGCGGCGTCCGGTCGGCAGATAGTCGGGGCCGCGCTCCTCCTGCCAGGCCGGGGTGAAGTCGAGCTCGATGTCCTTGCCGGAGCCCAGATTTCGCAAGAACCACGGATGCCAACCGACCTGCGCCGGAAACGGTTCGCCCGCTGTTTCGACCCGCATGGTGAGGGTGATCGAGTGCTCGGAGAGCTGGAACTCCTGGGTGACTCGCCCACGATACGGCCACGGGTCGGTGAGCTCGCAGCTCAGCGCGGCGGTGGATTCGGTGGTGCTGAGGACATGCCAGGCCCTATCGCGCGCGGTGCCGTGGATAGCGTGCGGATCGGCGTTGATCGGCATCTGATGCAACGTGCCGCCATACCCGAACTGTCCCGATCCCATCCGACCACACCAGGGCGCCATCGGAAACGCGCCGTACCGCGCACCCTGTCGCAACAGTTCCAGCGCACCGACCCGCAAACTGGTCAGCCGCCCGCCATTCTCCGGCGCGATGCTCACCTGCACGTTTCCTGCGGTCAGCACAACACTGGAATTACCTGCATCGGTCATGAGCGCTCCTCCTCCGATTGTGGGTCCGGTAAGACACAGTGCCATGACCCGCCCGGTCACGCCGACCGATGCGGCGCGCCCGAATACCGGAGGTGACTTACCTGGCGCGACGGGCGCGGGCATGCTTGGGTTAGAGCGGCATCGGCGGTCGGAAACGTGAGGTGACGGATTTGCTCGATATAGTGCGGGGCGTGTCCTTCGTCCAGCTTGCGCTCGACCGGATTCCGGAGCCGTACCGGTCGTACCTGATCCAGCGGCGTGAGCTGCTCAAGTTCGCCGTCGTGGGTGGGATCACCTGGTTCATCGACACCGGGATCGTCTATGCGCTGAAGTTGACGGTGCTCGGCGAGAAGCCGCTCACCGCGCGCGTGCTCGGTGTGCTGATCGCGACGATCGTGTCGTATGTGCTCAATCGGGAGTGGTCGTTCCGGACCAGGGGCGGCCGGGAGCGGCACCACGAGGCGGCGCTGTTCTTCGCGATCAGTGCGCTCGGTATCGGTGTCACGCTGTTGCCGCAGGCGGTCGCGCTGTATGTGCTCGATATCCGGGTGCCGCACGTCAGTCCGGTCACCCAGGCCGTCTCGAACTTCATTACCGGCCAGATTCTGGGCGTGCTGCTCGCAATGGCGTTCCGGTACTGGGCGTTTCGGCGGTACGCCTTCCCCGACGATCTCGTCCAATCGGAGCTCGAACCGCGGTAGGTCGCTTACCTGTGAGGTAATTGCCCCGAATCGGCGACGGGGGCGAAGATCGCCGGTATGATACAGATCGGCCTGCTGCTGCCCAGCCGCGAAACCTCGATGACCGGCGAACACGATGCCGCCGGATTGGTCCGGTTCGCGCGCGCGGCCGAGGATGCCGGGTTCGATTCGGTGTGGATCGGCGATTCCCCGCTGGCACGAACCCGAGTCGATCCGCTGCCGCTGCTCGCCGCCGTCGCCGCGACTACCGCGCACGTCCAGCTCGGCACCGCTGCACTCACCGCGACATTGCGCCATCCACTGCTCGGCGCCCACACCGCCGCCACCGTCGACCAACTCAGCAGCGGCCGGTTGGTCCTCGGTCTCGGCGCCGGATTCCCACTACCCGAGAGCCGGGACGAATTCGCCTCCGTCGGTGTGCCTTTCGACCAGCGCGTCGGGCGACTCGACGAAACGGTCGCCATCTGGCGCCGGAGTTGGTCCGGTGGAACCGAATTCGACGGCCGCTACTGGCAACTCGCCGATCTCACCCGCACCCTCCCCGCCGCGAGCCCGGACGGTCCCCCGCTATGGCTGGCGGGCAGTGACACACCTCGAGTGCTCGAACGGGTGGCCCGGCACTACGACGGCTGGCTGCCGTTCCTACCGGACCCGGACGCCTACGCCCGCGCATGGCACACCCTGCGCGAAAAGACCACCCGCAGCATCACCCCCGCCCTCTACGCCACCATCAACATCAACCCGGACACCGCCACCGCGCGCACCGAACTCGACGGCTACGTCCGCCGGTACTACCGCCGCTCCCTGGACGAAATGTCCACGATCCAAGCCTATTTCGGCGGTTCCGCCCAGGAATGCGTCCATTGGCTCGGAAGGTACCGCGATGCGGGCGCGCAGCATCTGGTGCTGCGCATCGGCTCACTGCAGGCCCGTCGCCAGCTGGATCTGCTCGCGGACGCACTACTCCCAACGGCTTGAGTTTCAGCTCTTCAGCTGGGCGATCTGAATCAGGTTGCCGCAGGTGTCGTCGAGTACCGCGGTGACAACAGGCCCCTGATCGAGCGGTTCCTGAGTGAATCGCACGCCGAGCCCGCGCAACCGCTGATACTCGGCGTACAGATCGTCCACCGCGAACGACGTGAACGGAATTCCGTCCTCGACCAGCGCCTCCTTGAACGGCCGGACCGCCGGATGGCCATCGGGCTCCAGCAGAAGTTCGACGCCGTCCGGTTCCTGTTGCGACACGACCGTCAGCCAGCGCGCCTCGCCGAGCGGAACCTCGGTCTTCTTCACGAAGCCGAGCACCTCGGTGTAGAAGCGCAATGCTTTGTCCTGATCGTCGACCAGAACGCTGGTGATATTGATGCGGATCATGGGTCCTCCTGGAGCCAGCGGTGGGTGAGCCGCCGCAGTGGTTCTCGGTTCAGATGGTGGAATTTGTATCGGCCGTCCCGGTGCGTGGTCACCAGCCCGGCGTCCGCCAGCACATCCAGATGCTGCGAAATCGCCTGCCTGCTCGAAGTGAGCTGATGGCCCATGGTGAGCCGTGCGCAGAGCTCGAACAATGTCTGGCCGTCGCGATCGGCCAGTTCGTCGAGGATCGCCCGACGCGTGGGATCGGCCAGCGCCTTGAAGACATCGCCGCTCACACCCCTCACTATAGGCAAGTAGCCACTTGCCTATCAAGTGGAGTTCAGATCGGAAAACAGGGCGGGCGAATGTGTCGGGGGCCGAGTTAAATTGGGTTGATGAGCTATGAGTTCGTGGTGCTGCCCGCGGGCGCGGCGGCATCGCCGGGGGACGTACTTCCTTATTTTCGATCCAGACGCGGGCAACCCGCCGATGACCACCTCTACCAGACCGTCATCGCCGGACTACACGGCTGGAACAGCCGAATTCCGGCCGCAGCCCGGCATGCCAGGCTGCGGATCGAAGCGGCCGGAGATTCGGTGCGGGTGACCGCCGCCGACAGTGTGGACCGCCGCAGGACTCGCGGCTCCGCCATGGACTACGCCGCGCCGCGGGTACGCGAACTCATCGAGGCCCTCATCGCGGGTTTCGCATATGAAATCTACGATGCGCGAACCAACACCTTGACCAGCCCCGAAATGCGCCGCTACGCCTCGATCGATATCGGCGGTGAGCGCAAATTTTCCTCACTCACCCAGCGTGAAGTCTTCGACTGGGTCCGCCAACTTCATCTGCTGGCCGCCACCCCGTTCCTGATCGCCGAAAAGCGAAACGACGCAAAGAGTTTCATCCGGGCCAAGCGCAACTTTCCGATCGACTACACCCTCGAAATCCACCACCCGGTCCGCGACCAACGCCTCCGCGCCACAGTGACCGATGGCGCTACCGTCGCCCAGCTCATCTGGGACTGGGCCTGCGACGAGTGGAGCCGGCTGGACGGCATCGCTTGGGCACCGTTGGACTGAATCTATCAGCGCCACTGAATAATTCGTGCTGCCGCCGCTCGCCGGTTACGGTCCTCCTCCGTCGGATCCTCGGCCATGCCGCGGATGCGTTCCCGCACCTCCGAAATCCGATCACGTGCGTGGACGACGCCGAGGGCGCGGGTTTCGGACTCGCAGTCGTCGAGGCATTCGATCGCGCTGTGCTCGGCTCGGCGGACGACATGGCACGACCCTAAGAGCGTGTCTCACGTCGCTGTTTTCCCGGCTTTCGCGAGTTTCTTGTAGCAGGTCAGTGTGGCGGCGAGGGTGAGGAAGCCGAGGTAGTGGGTGGCCTTGCGGTCGTATCGGATCGAGAGCCGGTGGTAGCCGAACAGCCAGGCGATCGACCGTTCGATGACCCAACGGTGGCGGCCGAGTTTCTTGCTGGATTCGATGCCCTTGCGAGCGATGCGGACGGTAATTCCCCTGTCTCGCACCCATTTTCGTAGTTCGACATGGTCGTATGCCTTGTCGGCGTGCAGTTTGGTGGGTTTGCGTCGCCGCGGTCCGCGTCGGGACTTGATCGCGGGGACGGCTTTGACGAGAGGTTTGAGCGCGTCGGCGTCGTTGGTGTTGGCGGCCGATATCGCCACCGACAGCGGCAGGCCGGCACGGTCGGACATCACGTGGATCTTCGAGCCGGCCTTGCCCCGGTCGACGGGGTTCGGGCCGGTCATGGATCCCCTTTTTTCGCCCTGACCGATGCCCCGTCCAGGACCGCGCGTGACCAGTCGATCAAGCCTTGGCTGCCCAGTTCGTCGAGGACCGCCCGATGCAGGCGCCGCCACAGACCGGCCTCGGTCCACGCCGTGAACCGGCGATGCGCGGTGGGCACCGTGACCCCGAACGACGGTGGCAGATACCGCCAAGCGCATCCGCTGGTCAGCACGAACACTATCGCGGTGAACACCGCCCGATCATCCATCGGCGCGGTACCCCCACCCTGCGGGCGCGCCTCGAACCGCGGAATCAGCGGTTCAGTCAACGCCCACAACTCATCCGGCACCAGGCGCCGCGAAAGTTCGTCCACCACAACATGATCACAGGATCAGACCCAGATCCACGTGAGACACGCTCTAAGACGCCACGGCCGCGCCGGATACCTATTTATCTCTGGGACAAAGACATTCGCCTACGACGAATGCCCGGGCAATACACATACCGCGTCGAGCCCGAGCACATGATTGAGTCGCCCGAAGGCCAGCCACGATCCGATGCTCATACTCAATTCGACGATTTCGGTCTGGCTGTACTGCGCGCGCATCCGATCCCAGAACTCGTCATCGAGATTGTGGTGATCGGTGGCGTAGCGTTCGGCGTATTCGGCGGCCAGCCGGGTGCGTTCGTCGAACAACTCGGTCGTGCGCCAGTTGGTCACCGCGTCCGCGAACTCCGGCTCCACCTTCCGACCGTCGCGTTCGGTGCGCCAATCCAGGCAGAAGATGCAGCCGTTGACCTGGGCGATCTTCAGTCGTGCCGCCTCGAATTCGCGCAGTCCGAGGGTCGAATGCGAATACACCGACAGCGAGAAGTTCGAGGCGGCCACGCCGATGCCGGGCACCATCTCGCCCCATACGTAACCGATCGGGTCCTTGCCCTCGGGGATGTCGATGATCATGGATGCTTCCTTCCGAGCTTGCCGACTGCGGGACGCAGTGGGATATCGAGTGCGTCATAGAGTCCGGGTTCGGCGGCGACGAGCCAGTCGATGGCATTCACCAATCGCCCGACCGCGGTGGCATTGCCGCCCGCGGAACGGTTTCCGTCCTCGTCGGCGGCCTCGATGGTGATTTCGATGCGCGGGTGGCCCTCGATGAGCACGCGGTGCGCGCCCTCGCCGTCCGGCGGCGTCGGCCAGTCCGGTGCGCAGGACGGG
Source organism: Nocardia pseudovaccinii (assembly GCF_050942345.1). NCBI lineage: Bacteria > Bacillati > Actinomycetota > Actinomycetes > Mycobacteriales > Nocardiaceae > Nocardia > Nocardia pseudovaccinii. The sequence goes on along the minus strand of NZ_CP192074.1, from coordinate 4,798,666 downwards.
TGAATCCGGGTGACATGCTCGATGACGATGCGCGGCTCGCCCTCGACGATCCCCTGCACCTCGAATCGCAACGCGCCCTGCGTACCCGACGCGAACTCACCCATGCGCTCGGTGGTCACTGTGGCGTCCAGCGCGCGACGGTCCAGGGTTTCGCGGATCTCCTCGAGTTCGACGCCGAGCGCCCGCGCCATCAACCGAATCTGCCCGCCCCACACCATCGTCGGGATGCCCGGCGCCACCATCGGCGGCAGATAGTCCATCGGCTGGCCCATACCGACCAGATAGCGCACCGAATCGGGCTGGTCGTAGGTGGTGTAGTCGAAGATCTCCTGGCAGCGGATCGCATCCACGGTGCTGCCGAGTCCGCTCATGAGCAGCGGCAGCACATCATTGCCCCAGCCGGGATCGACACCGGAGACGAACAGCGACCCGCCGCCCCGCGCGATCGCCGCCAGCACCGGATCGCGCATTTCGGGTGGGGCGCTGTGCGGATCGTAGAGTGCGTAGAGCGCCGGGGTGACGACGACCGCGCCGGACTCGACGGCGCGGACGATGTCGGCGAGCGCGTCATCGGGGCGGATATCACCGGAAGCCGCGTACACGACAGCCCGGGGTCCGGCGGCCAGGGCCGCCTCGATATCGGCGGCCGCCGGAACGTCGAGGTCGTAGTCGAGCCCCGCGAGCCGACCCGCGTCGCGGCCGACCTTATCCGGGTTGTGGACGACCACGCCCATGAGTTCCAGCGCCGGGTGCGCGTCGACTGCGCGGATGGCCGCGCGGCCGACATTACCGGTGCCCCAGACAATCGTGGGGATCATCGAGTGAGCGTAGCAAGCGCTTGGTTCGGTGACTGCGATTATGGGAATTACGCAGTGGGGCTGGGGAATTCGCGCGGCTATTTTGCGGTGTTGTAGCGGATCAGATAGTCGGCGAACCGCCCGATGTCGGCGTCATCCCACGCCGTCAAGCGCTCGGCGAACTCCTGATGGCGCCGCCGCTCGGCCGCCCCCGCGACCCGCCGCCCCTCCGGAGTGGGCCGCAGGATGTGGTTGCGGCGGTTCTCCGGATCGACCTCGCGGGTCAGATAGCCCAAGCGCTCCAGCGCGCCCACCTGCCGACTGACCGTGGATTTGTCGAGCACGAAGTGGTCCGCGAGATCGGTCGCCTGACAGCCGTCGCGCTCGATGACCAGATCCAGAATGCTCGACGCCACCAGCGACAACTCCGGATGCAACTCCGAGGCGCGGCCGCGGGCGCGCCGGGCGAAGGCGGTCAGTTCGCGCTGGATGACGTGGATCGCCGCGGTGCGCGGTTCGGTGGCCATGGTTGCACTATACATCAGTTGTATGATACAACAACAATAGTTGTATTTACCAACTATTAGGAGTTGACCTTCATGCGCTCGAACCAGCTACGGCATGTCGCCGGACATCTGCTGACCCCACTGCTGATGTGTCTCGGCATGGCCTTGGCCTATCTGGGCGCGTTCCATCAGCCCGAGCCGAACCATCTGAAGGTGGCCGTGGTCGGCACATCCGCGCGGGACATGGTGCTGGCGCAGACCATGAAGGACAAGGCCGGTGACGCGCTCGAGGTCGTCACGTTGCCCACCCGCGACGACGCCATCGCGCGGTTGCGCGACCGCACCCTCTCCGGCGCGTACATTCCAGACGCGCAACATCCCGAACTGCTTGTGGCCAAGGCCAATTCCGACACCACGGCGATGGCGGTCGAGTTGGTGTTCCGACAGGTCGCCGGGACGCAGGGCGTGCCGATGACGGTCACCGATATCACCCGCACTGCCAGTGGCGACCCCACCGGACAGGGTCTGTTCTTCCTGCTGGTCGCCCTGAGCATCGGCTCCTATGGCAGCGTCGCCGCGATAGGTGCGGCGGGCGCCGGACTGTCTATGCGGGTGCGCGCGGTGATCGGCCTGGCGACCTCGCTGGTCGTCAGCATCATCGGAATCGGAGTGGCCGCGCCGGTCTTCCATATCGTCGACCACGATTACGCGGCGATCTGGGCGATGGGCTGGCTGTACTCGGCGGGCATCATCACCGCCGGTATCGGACTACATACCTTCCTGAAGCGCTGGACCACGCTCGCGCTGATGGTGCTGTTCGTGATGCTCAACTTCACCACCTCCGGCGGCATCTACCGCCCCGAACTGCAGAACGGCTTCTTCGGTTCGCTGCACGCCTTCTGGAACGGCGCGGGCTTCGTGGAGGGTGCCCGCAGCCTGCTGTACTTCGACGCGGGTGCGGGTTTCGCCGGCCGCATCGCGAGCCTGTTCGTGTGGCTGGCCCTCGGCGCGGTACTGCTGGTGGCGGCCGCGCGACACGAACGCCGCAACTCTCCCGCGCCCGCCGCTTCCGTCCGTGCACAGCGACCCGACGAGGCCGAAGAGGAGATGGAAGAGGCGGTCGGCGTCTGACACCTGAGCGTTCGATTCGACCCACGTCTCGTGGGTCGAATCTTTCGCGGTCGCGTCGCATCGCGGTCCGGGACCGGGTACGATGATCGCATTGCCGCTCTGGCGTTCGAATTCCGCAGAACTCGATTTATATGTAACCGTGAGTTACATATAAATGCGTGACGATCGCGGGATCGGGCATGAACTGCAATTTCGCATGGCGCGCAACGTCTTCGAACACACCGAGTTGCTCGGCAGCCCCTATCAGGTGCAAGATCGTGGATGTGTCGCGTGGCGGCGCCGGGTGGACGGCGATCGGCATGGAGGCGCCGTGATCGAGGAGTCCGCCGTGCGTCCACATTCGCGCTCGCACTGAGGTCGAGCGGGGCATCGAGGCCCCATGCATTCCAGCACCCTTCGCGGAGCCGCACGGCCCGTGCGTCTTCCTCGAACGAGAGACGATCCATGGCATCAACGGACCTCGACGCAAACCGGGCGCGCGCCCTCGGACAGGAACTGGTGGCGATACATGACTGGCTGCGAACCGAACTCACGCGAATACGCGTGAACGTCGCTGCCTATGCGGCAGGTTCCGAGCTGCGGCCGACGCAACTTCGCGCGCACTGCGCCGCGCTGACCCGGCACCACACCGGCGAGGACACCGCAGCGTTCCCGGCACTCGCGGGCCAATTCCCCGAACTGGCCCCGGTATTGGCCGAACTGCGCACCGACCACCAACTGGTCGCCGATATCCTGCGCAGGCTGACCGAACTACTCGACTCGATCGGGCCGGACAATGCCGATACCGTACGGCGCGAACTCGATGGATTGGCCGCCATCCTGGAATCACACTTCCGCTGGGAGGAACGCAGGCTCGTGCAGGCTTTCGACGAGCTCGAAATGGGTACCAGGACGGGCGAGGAACTTCTCGGCGGCACGGTCGCGGTGGATCGCATGCGGTCCGCTCGGGACTGAAGCCGCCACCAGATCAGAAGCAGGTACGGTATTACCGGCCGGACCGCGTAGACAGGGGCGAGGAAGCATCGGTGAAAGGTCGGGGCGCGATATGAATCAACCGTATTCGCACTGGTATGCCCAGAATTCGCCGGAGAACCTACCGCTGGCCGCCCACTACCGATCCGCCGACCCGATCACCTGGAACGGCAGCCTGATCTACCCGATGTACACCGAACAGGTCGGATCCGCGCCGATCCTGGTCACCATGAAGCTGCTGTCCGCGGCACCGCCCGCGGGTCTGCGCGGACATGGAATCGGGCTGTCGGTGGTCGACGGGCACATCGGCATCGATGGCAGACGCCTGGCCGGGGTCGACGTATGGAGCGACGCCCTCGCCGACGGCGTCACCTTCGAGGTGGTCCCGACCGATCCGGGCGCACTGTTCTCGCTGACCCCGGTCTGGGTCGACGGGTTCGGCGCACAGAAATCCTGGTCGGGCAATTACGGCATCCTCATCGAGCAACCACCGACCGGCCGAATCATCCTCTGGTGCAGCGTCGGCGAGGGCCCGCCGAATTTCGCCAACCTGGTGATCGAGGTGGAAGCCGCCAGTTTGCCCGCCAACTCCGCCCCGGCGCCTGCCGCCGCGCCCCAAGCGCCACCACCCGCGGAACCGCGACCGGACACATCCGCTCAGCCGACGCCACCGACTCAGCCACAGCGCGCCGTATCCGTTGCCCCCGAGCAGCCTCGACTCCTCGAGCCGCAGCCGACACCCCCTGACCTCGAATTGGTGCGGTTCCCGGAACCACTGCAAACGACATTCGCCCACCCCGAGCTCCCGGCGGCCGAGCAGACCACACCGTTGCAACCCGCGCGCGCCCGGTTGGCGGAACCGGCAGTAGCCGAGCAGGTTCCGGTGATGCAGGAACAGGCAGCGGATACCGACCACGCCCCGCTCCCGGAACCACCGAAGCCCGAGCCATCCAAATCGCAGGAGCGCACCAAGGATGGCGAACGCGGCTATCGCGCCGCCCTCTACGATCTCGGCGTCGCCATGTTCGGCCGCGGCGAGGAAGAACAAGCCTGCGGTCTGTGGGCACAGGCTGCCGAGGCCGGGCACGCCGGCGCGGCCTACGACCTCGGCGTCGTTCTGTTCAATCGTGGTGAACTCGGCGCTGCCGAGCGCTGGTGGCGCACCGCGGCCGAGCGTCGCGAATCACGCGCCATGACCGAACTCGCCGAGCTGCTCGAACGTCAGGGCAATCATGCCGAAGCCGAGATCTGGCGCGCCTGCATCGCCGAGGAAAAGACCGACGAACACGATCAATCGGTGAATTCGGCCTGAGTGGCAGCAGGATTCGCCGCCGGTCCGATCCCCCACACCCGGTCGACCGAACTGGCCTCGACGAGCACTCGGCTTCGGGTGCTGAGCAGGTACTGCGTCAGTTCTCCGTGCTGACCGAATTTCGCAGCTCCCCGGCCCTGGCGCCGGGCGCGATAAATCAGTCGCGGACAGGTCCCGGGTGCTCTAGGTTTGCCGGTATGGCAGGCAGTCCTGGCTTGAACGGAGCGTGCGTGGTCGCCGCGTACTACGTGCGGCCCCGCGCGGCAGCCCGGCCTCTGCCCGCGCACTGCGCTGTTCCCGATCCTCGATCGGTCTGATCGATTTCTCCAGTTCTGATCGAACTGAGATGGGCTGCGCCCCATAGTGTTCCGGCACGGTCCGGGCGAATCACAGGTTCCTGATTCGACCACTCCGTTCGGAGGACATCCATGTCCCGCAATCGTTCGCTGCCGAATGCCCGGATCCGCTCCGGCAGCACCCGCAAGCAGCTGTCACAGAATTTCCTCACCGATACCGGCATCGCGGCGAGGCTGGTACGCGCGGCCGGTGTCGGCACCGATGACCTCGTCGTGGAGATCGGTCCCGGCGACGGGATGCTCACCAGGCATCTGCTGAGCACTGCGCGCCACATCCTGGCCTACGAAAAGGACCGCCATTACGCTGAGAGGCTGCGTGCACGCTATGCAAGCGACCGCCGAATTCAAGTGCACCATGCGGATATTCGCGATATCACCGCGCCCCGCGACCCATTCACGGTCGTCGCCAATATCCCGTTCGCCGCGAGCACCGATATATTGCGCTGGTGTCTCGCGGCATCGAGGCTCAGCTCGGCGACATTACTGACCCAACGCGAGTTCGCCCGCAAATACGCCGGGGACTACGGCCGCTGGACCAAACTCGCCATCACCCAATGGCCCACCATCACAATGGAATTGGGCATCCGAGTCGAACGCCACCACTTCCGCCCGATACCACGGGTCGATGCCGCCGTCCTGCGGCTGCGCCGACGCGAACAACCACTGCTCGCACGAAAGGAACTCCGCGGCTACCACCAACTCGTGGAATTCGGCTTCTCCGGCCTCGGCGGTTCCCTGGCGGCCACGCTGCGCCGGGTTCATCCGACCAACGAGGTTCGCGCGGCCTGCACCGTGGCCGGAATCGCCCTCGACGAACCCGTCGGCCTCGTCTCGCCGGACCGCTGGCTCACCCTCTACCAGGCATTGAGCTAGCAAATCAGTTGCCCAACTCGGCCGCCATCGGGGTATCGGCGGAGCTACGATGCGCAGATGGCGCACCCCGCTCCGCCGGTTCCGGGGGCGACGGTCGCTCCGGACCGCTCGCCGAGCGGTCCGCGCGGCACCGGGGTCGCCGAGGTCGTCGAGCGATTCGCGCAGGCCTGGCGGGCGGCCGATACGCCTCCGGATCTGCCCGCCTACCTACCGGACTCCCCCGCCATCCGCCGGGTGTCGCTGATCGAGCTGATCAAGGTCGACTTGGCGAACCGGTGGATGCGCGGCACCGAGCCGAAGCGCCTCGCTCAATACGTCGACGACCTGCCGGAGTTGCGCACCTGGCCGCTGCCGCCGGATCTCATCTACGAGGAATTCCACGTCCGCAGGCGCGCGGGCAGTTCGGTGGATGTCGAGGAATACACCGCGGCCTATCCCGAACAGGCCGAGCAACTCTCGGAGATGCTGGCTACCGACGATTACCGCAGCACTCTACTGGCTGTGTACGCCGATCCGCTGAACCTCGACGAGATCGATGTCGGCCAGCAGATCGACGACTTCGACCTGATGACCAGGCTGGGTCGTGGCGCGTTCGCGCGAGTGTTCCTGGCCAGACAGCGCTCCATGCAGCGGCTCGTCGCGGTGAAGATCTCCCAGGACAAGAGCGCCGAACCACAGACCTTGGCCCAGCTCGATCACGACTACATCGTGCGGGTCTTCGACCAGCGGGTCCTGGAGAGTCGCCGCCTGCGCCTGCTGTACATGCAGTACGTGCCGGGCGGGACCCTGTTCACTGTGCTCGAGCGGGTGCGCAACACACCGGCGGCCGAACGCTCGGGCGCACTGCTGGTCGATGTCATCGACTCCGTACTCGCCGACAAAGGCGAGATCCGCCCCAGCGAATCCCCCGTGCGCGCCGAACTGGCCGAACTGTCCTGGCCGGAGACCATTGCCTGGCTCGGGCGCAGACTGGCCCAGGCACTGGACTACGCCGGACGGTGCGGAGTGCTGCACCGCGATATCAAACCGGCCAATGTGCTGCTGACCGCCGAGGGCATCCCGAAACTCGCCGATTTCAATATCAGCTTCAGCGGCAATGTCTCCGGTGACAGCCCGGTCGCCTACTTCGGCGGCTCGCTGGCCTATATGTCACCAGAGCAGCTGGCCGCCGTGCACCCGGACAAACCGACGACAGCCGCGGATCTCGATACCCGCAGCGACCTCTACGCGCTGGCCGTCATGCTGTGGGAATTGCTCACCGGCCGTAAGCCTTTCGATGACGACAAGGTGACAGGCGGCGATCGCACCGCACTCGATGGCATGTTGGACCGCCGCTCCGGCAGTCCGCGATCGCTGCCCTATCAGGATCTTCCGGCCGATTGCCCGGCCGCGCTGCGCCGCGCATTGGTCCGCGCCCTCGATCCGGATCCGGACAAGCGGTGGGCGCGCGGAGCGGATATGGCCCAGCAATTCGATGTCTGCCTGGACGCGCGCGCCCGCGACCTGGTCGACCCGCCGCCGCACAGTTGGCGATTGCGCGCCCGAGTGCTCATGCACCCCATCATGGCGCTGGCCATCGGCGGGCCGAATGCGCTGGCAATCCTGTACAGCTACAACCACAATCGCACGCTCATCATCGCCAAACTGGACGAGCAGGCGCAGCTGCGCTTCGACCAGATCGCCGTGGCCGCCTACGGCATCTGCTTCCTGATCGGGATCATCGTGACCAATGTGCTGCTGGTCGATCTGTGGTCCATTTCGCGCGGGCTACGCAAGGGCAAGTCCTACGACGCGCCGACGCTGGCGAGCGCCCGCAGTGCGGCCCTGCAACTCGGTCGCCGAAATGTGTTGACCTGCTTCGCATTATGGGTATTGGCCGGTGTCGTCGTCCCGGTATCGGTGCAGGTCTCCGGCAATCACCTCACCGCCGAGGCCTATGTGCACTTCTTCATCACCCAGATCGTTTGCGGCGCGATCGCCATGGCCTACCCGTATTTCCTGGTCAGCTTCTATGCGGTGCGCAGCATCTACCCGATGTTCCTGCCGCACGGCGGACTCGGCGCCGCCGACGGTGTCCAATTGCGCCGACTGGACCGCAGCAGCACCTACTTCCTCGCCATCGCCGCCGCGGTACCGCTGCTCGGCGTCGCGGGCGCGACGTTCATTCCCGCCGAGGATATTCCGGCGGTCATCGTGCCCCTGCGTGTGCTGTGTGTGGGCAGCGCGCTGGCATTCGTCGCCATCTACTGGTTGTTCCGGATGCTCGAACAGGACCTCGCCGCTCTGGAACGTATTGTCACCCGCTGATCAGCCCGGCTGGATCAGCAGGTCGAGAGCCCGGTGATTGCCAGACGATTGTCTTGCGGCGCGTCCGGCGCGAACCGAGTCACGCGGGCCGGGTGGCACTGCACAATGTGATCTGGAAGTGCCTCGTGCACTGTCATTGCGCGAGGACTGGGGAACCGGGAGCGAATATGACCGCCAGAGCAGATCTCGAACAAGAACTGGGCGGCACCGTCGCGGCCCTCGATCAACTCTCCGAGGCGGAATCCGCAGAACTGCTGACCTTGTTCCGCGACGCCCGCAGGGCCGAGACGGCCGGACTCACCGAGGCCGTCGACGGACTGCTCGGTGCACTGCCCTGGCCGCTGAGCACCGCGGCGAAGAAGGTCATGTTCGGGAACCGGCTCGGCTGATGACGGACCTGGTGACCAGGGCGCAGCTGGTCCTGCTGGCCCGCACGCTGCATGTCCCCGCCGAACGCCTGGCCCACTTGGAGAAACTCGGCGCCGAGCAGCTGCACGAACTGCAACAACGCATGGCGCGCGCACTTTTCGACGACCACTCCGCGACCTTCGGGCGGCTCAGCAAGCTGGTGCCGATAATTCCGCTGAGCATTTCGATACCGCTGGTACAGCGAGTCGTGCCGCCGATGATGGGCGGACGCGCCGCGGGTGCGGTCGGCATCGAACATCCCAAGAAGGCCGCGGAAGCCCTCGGGATGCTGGATCCGAAATATGCCGCCGATTGCGCGCCGTACATCGACCCGCATATCGTCGGCCGGCTCGCCGAGGTCGCGCCGCCGGAACCGGTCGTGCAGGTGGCCAACGAGCTGATGCGCCGCAAGGACTATGTCACCGCCGGTCCGTTCCTCGGCTTCGCGACGACGCAACTGGTTCGTGCCATCGAGGCGGGCGTGCCCGACGACGAGGGCCTGATCTTCTCGGCCGCCTACGCCTACTCCGGCCCGAATATCAGCGCGATCGTGCGCCAACTGCTATCCGGGCCGCTGGATCGGATACCGCATATTCTCGAAACCGTCCTAGCCGGTTCCATCGAGCTGCGTCTGGCGGCGGTATCGGTCTTCGCCCGCTGCGACGAAGATGTGATCGAGGCGCTCGGCGACATCCTGCTCGATATCGGCCCGCCCGAAGCCATTACCGAACTCGCCGCCACCTTCATCGAGCACGGCGCGATCCACGACATGCTCCGCTTCACCGCATACCTGAGCCCATCGGCGCTGGACACCTTGGCGGCCAACTCGATCACCGCGGATCCAGCGGCGACGGCGGCGCTGGTCGCCGCGCTCGCGGGGCAGAGCGATCCGATACTGTGGCGCGGCCTGCTCGACCTGGTCGAGCGCACCGATGCCGAGATCCAACGCCGAATCGGCACACAACTATTGGAGTTGCCCGAATCAACTCTGACCGCGGTACCCGGCATCGCGACCAAGGGACGGTTGTGGTCGACGCTGCTGCGGATCCTCGCTGTGGCCGATACCGACACTCTGGTCCACCTCGGCGAGTTGTGGGCCGAGCTGCCCGCCGACGACCGCACGGACATCCAGGGTCGCGCCCGCGATCTCGGGCTCGCTACGCGCCTGGCGACACTTACCGTCACATTGGACATCTACGGCTGATGCAACCGAATGTCCTACGTGCGCAACCGATCTCGGGTGATGCGACCCGAGACCGGTTGCGTGCGTAGGCGGATCAAACCGGCGTGAAGTCCCGGCTCGCGATATACGTCGGTCGCGGGGCCAGCGCGGCGAACGGCTCCACCAGCGTGTTCTCCACACTGTTGAACACCAGGAAGATATTCGACCGCGGGAACGGCGTGATGTTGTTCGACGAACCGTGCATGATATTCGAATCGAACAGCAGGGCCGATCCGGCGCTGCCGGTGAACTGGGTGATGCCGTACCGGTTCGCCAGCGCATTGATATCCGCGTGTGTCGGTACGCCGATCTCCTGCTCCTGCAACGACTCCCGATAATGCTCGGCCGGAGTGCTGCCGGTACACGGCACGAAGGTGCGGTGCGAGCCCGGCATCACCATGAGGCTGCCGTTGATCGGGTAGTTATTGGTCAGTGCGATGGACAGGCTGACCGCACGTGGTGCGGGCATACCGTCCTCGGCATGCCAGGTCTCGAAATCCGAATGCCAGTAGAAGCCGGTGCCGCGGAAGCCGGGCATGTAGTTCACCCGGCTCTGATGGATGTAGACGTCCGAGCCGAGCACCTGCCTGGCCAATCCGGCCACCCGGGATTCGCGCACCAGATCGGCGATCGCGCCGCTGAGCCGGTGCACCTCGAAGACCGAACGCACCCGGTTCGAGGACTTCTCCACGATCACCCGGTCGTCGCCCTGCAGCGCCGGATCACCGGCGAGACGGTCGATTTCGGCACTGAACTCCGCGACCTCGGCGGGTGTCAACAGCTCTTCGACGATCCCGAAACCATTGGCATCGAAAGAGGCCAGTTCCTCGGAATCGACCGCGCCCCACACTGTGGGATCGGTCCGGTCCCGGTGCTCGCCTGCCGTGACCAGCCGAGTCGGGTAGCGATCGTCGGTCTGCACCAACGTCATTGCGCCTCCTATCCGCTTACCTGGGCCGCGACGAGCGGATAGACGCCGTCGCTGTCGTGGACCTCCTGCCCGGTGACCGGCGGGTTGAACACGCACATCATCCGCATATCGGTACGTACCTCCAAGCGGTGGCGCTCGTGTCCGTCGAGCAGGTACATCGAGCCGGGCGCCAATTCGTAGCTGACGCCGTGGTCCAGATCCGTCAGCGTGCCCTCACCTTCGATGAGCCACACCGCCTCCACGTGGTAGCGGTAGTGGAACTCGTGCACGGTCCCGGCCTCGATGCTGGTCTCGTGGAAGGAGAAACCGACGCCGTCGCCGCCGAGCACGATGCGCTTACTGCGCCAGCCCTGCCCCGCGACATCGCGTTCGGTGCCGGTGATCTCCGCGGTGCTGCGCACGATCATCTCAACGCTCCTGTCCGCAAACGGTGCCGATCGCGCCGGTCAGCACTCGCAGACCATGCTCGACCTCCTCATCGGTGACCGTCAATGGCGGCAGCAATTTCACCACTTCGTCCAGCGAACCGGAGGTCTCCACCAGCAGCCCGCGCTCGAAGGCGACCTGGCAGACCTTGCCGGCCTGGGAGGGATCGTCGAAGACCACACCGTGCACCAGTCCGCGACCCCGCGTCGAAATGCCCGGGAAGTACTCGGCCGCCTGGGTGAGGGCCGCACCGATCCGTTGCCCCTTGGCCTCGGTCGAGGCCTGCAGGGTGCCGTCGGACCAGAAGTGCTCGAGCGCGGCCTGTGCGGTGATGAAGGCCGGGTTGTTACCGCGGAAGGTGCCGTTGTGCTCACCCGGGGCCCAGACGTCGTGCTCCGGTTTGAACAGCACCAGCGCCAGCGGCAAACCGTAGCCGCCGATGGATTTCGAGAGCGTCACGATATCGGGGGTGATACCGGCGATCTCGAAGGAGAAGAACGGTCCGGTCCGGCCGCAGCCCATCTGCACATCGTCGACGATCAGCAGAATGCCACGCGCGGTGCACAATTCGGACAGATGCCGCAGCCATTCCGGCCGCGCGATATTCACGCCGCCCTCACCCTGCACCGTCTCCACGATCACCGCCGCGGGCCGGTCGAAACCGGACGAAGTGTCGTCGAGCACCCGCTCCATCCACTGGAAGTCGGCAGTCGTGTTGTCGAAGTAGCCGTCATAGGGCATATGCGCGGCATGCACCAGCGGCACACCGGCGCCGGCCCGCTTGGCGGCATTGCCGGTCACCGACAGCGCACCCAGCGACATGCCGTGGAAGGCGTTGGTGAAGCTGATGATCGTCTCGCGGCCGGTGACCTTGCGGGCCAGCTTCAGCGCGGCCTCGACGGCATTCGCGCCGGTCGGGCCGGGGAACTGGACCTTGTAATCCAGGCCGCGCGGTGTGAAGACGGTATCGCGCAAGGTTTCCAGCAGTCCGCGTTTGGCCACCGTCGACATATCCAGGCCGTGGGTGATGCCGTCACCGGCGATGTAGTCCAGCAGCGGCTGCTTGAGCACCGGATTGTTGTGGCCGTAGTTCAACGCACCCGCTCCGGCGAAGAAGTCGAGGTACTCCTTCCCGTCCTCGGCGCGCAACCAACTCCCGGACGCGGTGGTGAACACCGTCGGCCACGCGCGGCAATAGCCACGGACATTGGATTCGAGTTCCTCGAAAATGGTCGTCTCGGCGGTAATCATCGTCGATCCTCCTGCTTTCGGGCGGTGGGGGCGATCAAATAGAGGTCTTCGGCAGCGTGGCTGTCCGGGAAGAGTTCGGAATCGAACAGGGGGTGTTTGGTCAGCTCGGCCGACCGGCGACGTGCCACCGAGGCGAACATCGCGATCGAGGCCGGATTGTCCGGTGCGATCGTGGTCTCCAGTGTCGAAACACCGGCGCCGGCCACGGTGTCGAGCAGCGTGTCCAGCAGCGCCGCGCCGAGGCCGCGGCCGCGCTGTTCGTGCTCGACCGCGACTTGCCACACGAACACCGTCTGCGGCGCCTGCGGGCGCAGGTAGCCGATCACGAATCCGACGACCCGGCCACCGACTTCGGCAACCACCGAGGTGCTCGCGAAATCACGACACCACAGCAGGTAGGCGTAGCTGGAATTGGTGTCGAGAACCTGCGAATCCTTGGCGATACGCCAGATCTGGGCCGCGTCACCGACTCTCGGCGGGCGCAGCACCGACTGCGTGTGCGGTCCGGAAATCGGTACGGCCGAAGGGTATTCGGTGACCGACGGTTCGATCGTCTTGGTGGACAAGGTGTGCAGTGACATACGTCTCCCTGGTCGGGTCTGCAGTACTTATCCAGGCTTACGAAGCAACTTTGAGGTGAACCTGTCGAACTCTTTGCGGTTGTATTACGAAAAGATCACAACCGCAGGCAGCGTCATACTTCGGTGCCACTGCGGCGTTCGTCACAGGCTCAGCGCTGCAGATCGAGTCGGTAGCCGAGACCTCGCACGGTGACCACGATGCGCGGCTCTGAGGCGTCGAGCTCGATTTTGGTGCGCAGGCGGCGCATATGGACATCGACGATCCGCTCATCGCCGAAAAAGCCGTCATCCCATACTCTTTCGAGTAGGACGGTGCGGCTGAGCACCCGTCCCGGCGATTCCGCGAGTTCGCAGAGCAATTTGAATTCGGTGATGGTGAGCCGGATTTCGTCTTCGCCGCGGCGTACCGCGCCACCGTCGCGATCCAGCACCAGTTGTCCGTCAGGGTGCGCGTCGAGTACGGCCTCGCGCGGCGCTTCGCGCTCCATGGTCAGACGTGCGCGGCGGCGCAGCGCCCGCATGCGCGCGGAGATCTCCTTGATCTCGAACGGCTTGGTGACGTAGTCGTCGGCTCCCGCCTCGAGTGCGGCCACCACATCATGGGTGTCATCGCGCGAGCTGACCACGATGATCGGCACGTCGTGCTCGCGGCGGATCTCCCTGATGCAATCGAAGCCGTCCATATCGCCGAGCATCAGCTCGACGATCATCACATCGGGGGCGCCATTGCTGCGCAGATAGGTCAGCGCGTCCTCGGCCTCATGCGCCTCGGCAACGTCGTAACCCTCGTCCTCCATGGCCGTGCGCAGTGCGCCACGGACCACTTCGTCGTCGTCAACGATCATCAGGTTTGCGGTCAAGCCCTCATCCCTTGCAGCCACGCGGACGCGACGCGACGCGGAGACTCGCGTACCCAGAACCGACGCGAAAGTCCGCACTTCGAGCACCTTTGCCAACTGCTTGAATACCCGAACCGACCAATTGGTAAACGGCAGGTCACGGGCAGTCGGTTAGCGTCCGGCTACTCCACCCTGCGCATGAAGACCCGATTTGGGCAAATTGCACGTGACATGCGACACATTTCGGCCAGTGTCACCATTCGTCCCGATGGGACTGTTCGAGACGGTTGAAGTTGCTCGGTCCGCCGTCGGCCCTGCTGTCCTGATAGCGGAACATCAGCCGACGCGCGTCGAAGGTGGCGAACCATTCGTCCCAGCCCACCGCGCGCAGCACCGCGCCGCCGTACCCGGGGAAATCGAAGCGCAGGACGCCGAGGCGACCGTCGTACTCACTGCCGGGCATGGTGGCCGGTCGCGCACCGCGCTGCTCGGCCCACCGCCGGATCACTTCATGATTGCGGGTGACGAGGAAGCGGCCGGGCTGCTGCGGGCCCTCGCCGCGAACGACTGATTCCGGCGGTTTCTTCAGCGACCTGAAAGCCCCCGGTCCGGCATACGGATCTCGGGTGGCCGGTCGTCGCTGATCGTTCATGACGACCTCCTTGCGCGTCGGCATCAATAGTCCGGTTCCTCTTCGCGTACCCGCGTGCAACGCCGGGCAAACAGTGGATCCGATCACTACGAAACGCATTGCGCGACAATGTATTCCCACCGTCGATCAGTCGCGTAGCGCGGCGTCGCGTAACTTCCCGAGCGTTCTGGACAGTATGCGCGAGACATGCATCTGCGAAACGCCGAGCTGTTCGGCGATCTGGGACTGGGTCATGGACTCGAAAAAGCGCATGACCAGCACCTCGCGTTCCCGGTCGGGCAGTTCCTCGATCAGCGGCCGGACCGCCAGATAGTCCTCGACATACTGGTAGCTGGGCTCATCTTCACCGAGACTGTCCAGCAGCGGTTGCGGCGCGTTCTCGATGTCGTCGCCGGCCACCGCGTCGATCGAACTCGACTGATAGGCATTGCCCGCGATGAGCGCCTGGGTGACCTCGACCAGATCCACATCCAGCTCCGCGGCGATCTCGCGCGCCTTGGGCAACCGGCCCAGCCGCTGCGATAAGGCCTCGATGGTCGGACCGATGCTGAGCTGGATCTCCTTGGTGCGCCGCGGCACCCGCACGGCCCAGGTGTTGTCCCGGAAATGCCTGCGCACTTCGCCCATGATCGTCGGCACCGCGAACGACAGGAACGACGAACCGCGCGACACATCGAAGCGGTCGACGGCCTGCACCAGACCCAATCGGGCCACCTGCAACAGATCGTCGAAGTTCTCGCCGCGCCCGGAGAATTTGCGCGCAATATGTTCGGCCAGCGGCAGGCACCGGCCGATCAGCTCCTCGCGCAACAGTTCTCGACGGTGGTCGGCCGGGTCGATGGCGGCGATCTTTTCGAAGAGCGGCTCGATATTGTCGTAACTGTCGCGGTGCGCTCTCGAATCAGCCGCCATCACCACTCCGTGCCCAGCTGAAGTCGACGACAGTCGGATATCCGGAGACCACGCTGTCGAACGGCTCCTGCGCCGCCGAGATCGACTGTGTCAGCGTGCGGACGATATGCCAGCCGAATCCGGCCTGGCCGACCACCTTTTCCGACACCGCGACCGCGGCCACGCGCACGAACATCTCGTGATCGTTGTAGGTGAAATCGCAGTCCAGGTTCGAGCCCGGTGTTGCCTCCAGAATCAACGAGGTGGCCACCTCGTCGAGCGCGAGCCGGATGTCGACCACTTCATCGATCGCGAAATCCGCGATGAGCGCGACGGTTTCGGCGAGCGCGCGCAGCATGGTCAGCTGCTCCAACTCGGCGGGGATACGCACCCCGATTGTCGTCGTCTTCTCCGCCGCGGACTGGGAACTCCACTCCCCCATGCCCATCACCACCTCTTTTCCTCCGAGCCGACCGGAACCTGCCTTCGAGTCGGGGGCCATTCGCGACTTACCCGGCCGGTCACCATCGAAACATCGCAACCGGTGTGGATTCGACTCAGTCGGCCTCGATCCGTTCATGCGCAGTCAACAGCAGATGGTCGAACCGCGTGCGCAGTTCGGCCATCGAATCGGTCAGTGTGCCGAGATCGGCGACCAACCGGGCGGCCAGTTCCCGCAGTTTGATATTGGTCTCCTGGGAACGCCAGCTCAGCACCCGGAACGCCTGTTCAGCGTTGACACCGTAGGCCAGCATCAACGCGCCCTTGGCCTGTTCGATCACCGCCCGTGCCGCATACAGCTCGGGCAGCGCGTCGTCGAGGGTCTCCTGCTGCCGCTCCTCGAGCGCGTCGGTGACATCGATGTAGTACCCCGACGTCCCGATCACCGTTTCCGCCTCGTCGAGCATCTGATCGGCCACCACGATCACGTGGTGCACGCGGCCGGTCGTGTCGATGATCCGGTGCCGGCTGGAGAATGGCTGCGCGTTCTCGATGGAGTTGGCCAGCGTGTCGGCGACCTGCGCGCGATCCTCCGGATGTTTATGCGACAGCAGCAGTTCGGTGGTCGGTGTCACCGTCCCCGGCTCGTATCCATGCAATGCCGCCACCTCGTCGGACCATTCCCACCGCTGGTCGGCAAACCAGAAGTAGAAAGTGCCGACGCTCTGCGTCTTCCCCATGCCGATGACCCGGCCCAACGCCTTCGCCTGCTCCGGCGAAACCGATCCACGCTCCATCACAGCGCAAGTATGGATTGTGATCATGCCCGGTGCCGGGATATCGACCCGACCAGGGACTTAAGGCCTCATCATGTGTCGAGCGCGGCGCGCATGGTCGGGAAATCGCAACACACGGCGCGTACTCCGGTAATGGCGAGCACCCGGTCGATCTCGCGGCGACCCGAGACGATACGCACATCGGGGCCGCCGTGCGCGGCCCGCTGGGTGATCGCTCCGATGGTGGCCGCGACCCGAATACTCAGGAATTTGGTAGCGCGCAGATCGAGGACAACCGCATGGCATCGGGTCGTGACGGCGTGTTCGAGCATCGCGCGGAACTCCGGGAGTGCGGCCGCATCGAGTTCACCTTCGGCGCGCACCACCACACACTGTTTACGGCGATCGACGCGTTGCGCCCAGAACCGGTTGCGTGGTCGTTCACCGGCCGGGTGCTGCCCGTTTGAACGGTGCTGAAGAACGGCAGACATGTAAACCTCCCAGAGGGGATTCCGGTCCTGCACGGCAGGATCGGATCGGCGGGAGGGCGGCGGTATCGGCGGTAGGTAGGACGCTTAGGTTGTCGCCACGCTGGGTCAGGTGTCACTACGCGCTCCCGCTGGCCGAGTCCTGCGTAAGTCTGTCGCTACGTCGGACCCAGGGTCGGCTGTAGTCTCAACCTCGTCCTAGTCTGGCACGTCGGCTCGGTCCGATTCAACCATCGGAATCGTCACGGCCGTCGCGCCAGCGCCACGGCGCTACCACCCAGGCCGCCGCGAACAGCAGCGCGACCACCACGGCCGCCATCGCACCGGCGGTGGTCCCCGCGACGTCAGCCATCACCAGAGTCGTCGCACCGGTCAGCGCGAGGCCGAGCAGCGCGATCCCTGCCATCGCACAGCGGTGGGCCGCGGACACGACATTGCCCAACCGATGGCGCCGGAACAGGATCCGATGCCACGACACCGGCGCGACCAGGAACACCGTCGCACCCATCGCCGCGGAGACAGTACCCAGATACAGCAGTCGCATCAGATGTGACAAGGTGGTGAATCCGGCCTGGAACGGGAGGATCAGCAGGGCGCTGATCAAGAACTGCACACCGGTCTGCACGACGCGCAGTTCCTGCACCAGATTGGACCAATTGCGGTCCAGCCGTTGGGTTTCGGTCTCGTGCCTGGCGTGGCTATCCCATTCCTGATCATCTTTGATCACGGCTGGGTCATCGCTCTTCGATGTCGCCATGGCTGCTCCCGGGTTCGCGCTCTATGTTCGCGGCGTACCCGCGCCGGGCCCGCATACACCCCGCGATCGTTGATCGCAGCGCCGCCGATTCGGTGTTCGACGGGCGGGTATGCGGATGATGACGCCGATGCGCTCGGCGGCATCGTTTCGAGGAGGAGCGATCCATCATGAGAAACACCGGAACCCGCCGGGGTCGCATCGCCGCGGTGGTCGCCGCGGCCGCGCTGGCCTTCTTGACGAGCGGCTGCGAGGAGGCCCAGAAGGCGGTGAACAAGGGCGGTGACACGCCCTGCAGCGAATTCGTCGCGCAGGACAAGGGTAAACAGCGCATCACGGTGACCAAATTCCTCGAGCAGGAGCGTAACGGCAATGCGCCGGCGACCAATGATCAGACCGTCGACGCCACGATCGCCGCAATCGAATTGATGTGCCGGGCACAGGCCAATCCGGACACCCCTATCCGCAAAGCGGACTTGACCGGCATCCTGGTGCCGAAGTAATCGGGTGCCGAAAGTAATGGGTTGCCGGACATATTGTCCGGCAACCCATTACTTGTCATACGCAGCGATTATCGATAATCACTGCCCCTGCTGGTAAGCGCGCTGGCGCTGTTCGTCGAGCTTGGCTTCGGCACGCTGCTTCTCGGCAGCCGCTTCCTTACTGGCTGCTGCACGCTGTGATTCCGCCTTGTCCTGCTGGGCTTTGCCTTCACCCCGCAGGTCGTCGTTTCCGAAGACTGCGCCAGCGGCCTCCTTGATCTTGCCCTTGGCGTCTTCGACGACGCCTTCGACACCTTCGCGGGGACCACTCTTGTGCTCGGACACGATATCTACCTCCGAATTATCGGTTTTCAGGTGGACATTCGCCGCATACCCGGGATCTGCCCCCTGAATCCGAACTCCGCGTTTTCATCGTGGATTCCGGAAGTTCGTGCCGCATATCGGGATGTTTCGGCGGTGTGGCAGCGGTTATCGCCGGAGCATGAGGTCCCTGTGGTTGAACGATGCCGAGGTGCCTGCGCGACTGCGGCTCACGCCGGGGCTGCGGTTCGACACCGTTGTGATCGGCGCCGGGCTCACCGGCCTGGTGACGGCCCTGTTGCTGGCCGAGAGCGGTGTCGACGTGGCGGTGCTGGAGAGTAAGCGAGTCGGGGCGGGCACCACCGGCGCCAGTACGGCGAAGGTCAGTCTGCTGCAAGGGATCCGAGCGCAGCGGATCCGCGGTCGCCACGGCGATCGAGCGGTGACCGACTATGTCGAGGCCAATCGCGAGGGGCAGCAGTGGCTGTTGCGTTACTGCGCGGAGCATTCGGTGCCCGTCCAGCGCGTCCCGGCACTCACTTATGCTCAGTCCAAGGCTGAAATATCCGCTGTGCGAAGGGAATACGAGGCGACACGGGCCGCCGGGCTGGCCACCACGCTCGTCGAGGAGCTGGATGTGCCGTTCCCTGTGCACAGTGCGGTCCGGCTCGATAACCAGGCTCAACTCGATCCGATGGCACTGCTTGCCAGTTTGGCCGCCGATATCGAATCGCGCGGTGCGCCGATCTTCGAATCCACCCGGGCCAAAGGCGTGCACAGCGGCGAGCACGATCAGTTGGTGATCGAAACCGAGCACGGCGATCTGGTCGCGCGCACGATCATCCTGGCGACCGGCACACCGATACTGGATCGCGGCGGCTTCTTCGCCCGGCTTACTGCCGAGCGCTCCTATCTGAGCGCCTTCCGGGTCGCCGAGCCGATCCCGCACGAAATGTTCATCAGCGCGGGCGAGCCCACTCGGTCGCTGCGGTACTCGCCGGGACCTGATGGCGCCGAGCTGCTGCTGGTCGGCGGCAACGGCCACGTGGTCGGGCGCACGGATGCGGCGGGCCGCCGGGTCGATGGGTTGATCGCTTGGACACAGCGGTGTTTCCCCACCGCTGAATCGCTGCAGAGCTGGTCCGCGCAGGACTACCACCCCGTAGACGAACTGCCGTACGTCGGTCCGCTGCTGCCTGGGCAGAATCACATCCTGCTCGCCACCGGCTACGCCAAATGGGGTTTGACGAACGGTGTCGCCGCGGCCTTGGCGCTCGCGGGTCGGATCAATGGCAAACCAGCGCAGTGGGCCGATACCTTCGCAAGCTGGCGTCCGGGTGAGCTGAAGTCGATACCCGCTGCGGTATTCGCCAATACCTCTGTGGCCCAACAGCTTTCCTTCGGCTGGTTGCGCATGCTCGGCACCGGCCTCGGTGCGGCGCCCGCCGAGGGCAGCGGCCGCGTCGAACGCCACGGGCTGCGACCGACCGCCGTATGCACTGTCGACGGTGCCACCACCGAGGTTTCCGCGGTCTGTCCGCATCTGAACGGCATCGTGCGCTGGAACGATGCGGAGCAATCCTGGGATTGCCCGCTGCACGGCTCCCGGTTCGCCGCCGACGGCACGCTGCTCGAAGGTCCGGCAACCGACTCGCTGACGCTGATTTCCGGCCCGTTCCCCTTGCGTCGAATCCCCTGATTCGAGACGTGGGCCTGGTTGGTTCGCGATCGCCTCCGGTCAGCAGGTTTTCGGAGTCCGGCGGTCCGCATCAGATATCCGATCGGCCGACATACCTTCGGGCCGAACGCATCTCGGTGATCGCCTCGCCGAGCGCGCTCGAGCCCGCCGTCGATTGTCGGGTGCCTCGGCGTCATCCGAGTTGGGTCTGTGCGGCACCACGGTTCGCGCAGCCCGGACCGGTGAGCCTTCGATCACATCTGGACAGAATCGGCGACTCCCGGCATATGCCCGAACCCCGATCCGGCGAATCTCGGCAAGTCGCGAAGGGGTATCTCGTGTTGCCCTATGATTGCTCTCGTTGCGATCCACACGGCCGGATCTAGCCCGGCGATGGTGAACGATCTCTGATCGACCGATGATTTCACATCGACCAGCATTGCTTGCTGCTTGTTTGCCAAACTCGGTCACAACTTCGGGAGGTTGTCATGCACGATGCGCGCGACCAGTTCGCTGATCTGTCCGAGGTCAGGATGTGCTTCCGTGACGAGGGTGATCCGTCGGGGGAACCGCTGCTGATGATCATGGGGCTCAGCTCTCAGCTGATCCACTGGCCCCAGGAAATCGTCGACCACCTCGGTGCGCGCGGCTACCGGGTGATCCGTCCCGACAACCGTGACAGCGGTCTGACCGAGTGGAAGACCACCCCGAGCCAGTACTACCTGCGGGCGATTGCCCGCGACGCTGTCGAACTGCTCGACTATCTCGATATCGAGCAGGCGCACGTCGTCGGCGCTTCTATGGGTGGGATGGTCGCCCAGCTACTCGCGATCGAGCACACCCCGCGGGTGCGGTCGTTGTGTTCGATCATGAGCACACCACACTTTCTCATCGGCATGGCCGGTGGGGACGTGCTCGAGGAACTGCTGAAACCGATGCCGACCGATCGTGAGGACGCGATCGAGCAGATCACCGACCTCTACACGCTCATCGGCTCGAAGACCTACGCCGACCGTGAGAGCCGCCGCGCGCTCGCGACCCAGGCCTACGACCGCGCGCGGCACCCCGACGGCGCGGCACGCCAGGTGACCGCCGCCGTGATCGCTCCCGACCGCAGGAGTCGCCTCCAGCGGCTGCAGTTGCCCGCGCTGGTCATTCACGGTGCCGAAGACACGCTCATCAAGATCGCCGGGGGCGAGGCCACCCACGCCGCGATCCCCAATTCGACCTACCTGCCGTTCGACGCGATGGGCCACGACTTCCCCGAGCCGCTGTTCGAGCAGATCGTCACGGCCATCGCCGCAAACGCGGCCCGGCGTCCCGCGGTCGTGTGACGCCCCGCCGCACCCCGGAATTCCTTTGGGCTGAGGTGCGACACGCCACGCAATGAAGACGTCGTAGTCGGCGCTCGATAGCTGACACGCGATGGACGGCGGAAAGTGACCGTGTCCGGGCCGGGTCGACCGGTCCGGCAGTCACGATCCGCCGTCCGTATCGCGGTAAATTACCGACGCGGCCGCGCCCACCAGGGAACCGGCGGATCAATTCGGAACGAATTCGGCCTCCGACCTGAAACCGCGGCATCCTGACGGTTAGCTGGGAAATTGATCGCCGGCGGGGGACAATATTTGCAGGGATGATTCCCGGTGACCGTTCATATTCGACAAATCACCTCGCCTACCGATCGAGGGCGAAACTGACGATATGCACCGAAACGGCGAGCGCCCGAAAGGGCTCAGTGTCTCCGCGTTGGCGGCGGTAGCGAACCCGTCGTACTCGCGAATCGACACATGGAATCTGCTCGACGACGCGTGCCGTCGGCTCGCCGATGTCAACCGTGCCGGGCTGGACACCACCCACGAAGCGGCCCGGGTGCGGCGGCTCCTCGATCGTCTCGGCGCCTACGAGCGGTACTGGCTGTACCCAGGCGCGGCGAGGCTGGCGGCGTTCCGTGGATATCTCGCCGACCTGGCAACGGTGCGGCTCACCGAGGAGGTGTCGCTGGCTGTTCGCCTGCTCTCCGAGTACGGCGACGGTACAGCTGTGTTCGACACGTCCGCGCCGTTGGCCGATCAGGAACTCGTGGCGCGGGCCAAACAGCAGCAGTTCTTCACCGTCCTACTCGGAGACGATTCCCCGCCCGAGGCTCCCGAGAGCCTGGCGGAGAGCGTGCGCGCGCTTCGCGACCCGTCCGACGATGTGCAGTTCGAGCTGCTCGTCGTGTCGAGCATCGAGGACGCCATCACCGCGGTCGCGTTGAACGGCGAGATTCAGGCGGCGATCATCCGGCATGACCTGCCGCTTCGTTCACACGACCGGGTGCCGTTGATGACCACATTGCTCGGCGTCAACGACGACGTGGGCGTCACCGAGCGCACCCAGAACTGGGTCGAATGTGGCGAGTGGATCAGGCAGCTGCGGCCTCATATCGATCTGTACCTACTTACCGACGAATCGATCGCCGCGGAGAGCGAAGACGAGCCGAACGTCTACGACCGCACGTTCTATCGGCTCAACGATGTCACCGACCTGTACAGCACGGTGCTCGCCGGCTTCCGGAGCCGGTTCGCCACACCGTTTTTCGACGCCCTGCGTGCCTATGCGGCCGCGCCGGTCGGCCAATTCCACGCCCTTCCCGTCGCGCGTGGCGCCAGCATCTTCAACTCCAAGTCGCTGCGGGATATGGGCGAGTTCTACGGCCGCAACATCTTCATGGCCGAGACGTCGTCCACCTCCGGCGGGCTGGACTCACTACTGGACCCGCACGGCACGATCAGGGTGGCGATGGACAAAGCCGCGAAGACCTGGTGTGCCAACCAGACATACTTCGTCACCAACGGAACTTCCACCGCGAACAAGATCGTCGTGCAGGCCCTGACCCGGCCGGGCGATATCGTTCTGATCGACCGCAATTGCCATAAGTCGCACCACTACGGCCTGGTGCTCGCCGGGGCGTACCCGAGGTACCTGGACGCCTACCCGCTCGAGCCGTTCGCGATCTACGGAGCCGTGTCCCTGCACACCATCAAGAAGGCCCTGCTGGACCTCGAGGCGGCCGGGCAACTGGACCGAGTGCGCATGTTGTTGCTCACCAACTGCACTTTCGACGGTGTCGTCTACAATCCACGGCGCGTGATGGAGGAGGTCTTGGCGATCAAGCCGGACATTTGCTTCCTGTGGGACGAGGCGTGGTACGCGTTCGCCACCGCGGTGCCGTGGGCACGGCAGCGGACCGCGATGGTTGCCGCCGAGCAACTCGAATCGACATTGTCCTCACCCGGGTACGCCGCGGAGTACCGCAGGTGGCGTGCGTCTATGCAGGGAGTCGACCGTGCCGAGTGGAGCAACCGCCGGCTGCTTCCGGACCCCGGGCGCGCGCGTGTACGCGTGTACGCGACGCATTCCACGCACAAGTCGCTGTCGGCGCTTCGGCAGGCGTCGATGATCCATGTCCGCGACCAGGATTTCAAAGCTCTCGTCCGAGAGTCGTTCGGTGAGGCGTTTTTGACCCACACCTCGACCTCGCCGAACCAGCAACTGCTGGCGTCGTTGGACTTGGCGCGTCGGCAGGTCGACATCGAGGGCTTCCAGCTGGTCCGGAACGTCTACGACATGGCGCTGGTCTTCCGTCACCGCGTCCGCAAAGACCGGCTGATCGGCAAATGGTTCCGCATCCTCGACGAGGACGACTTGGTGCCCGACGAGTTCCGGCCCTCGGAAGTCAGCTCGTACCGACAGGTCAGGCAGGGTGGCTTGGCAGAGTGGAACGAGGCGTGGCGGTCCGATCAGTTCGTGCTCGACCCGACTCGGGTCACCCTGTTCATCGGCAAGACCGGCATGAACGGGTTCGAATTCCGCGAGAAGATCCTGATGGACCGGTTCGGTATCCAGATCAACAAGACCTCGATCAACAGTGTGCTCTTGATCTTCACGATCGGCGTGACCTGGTCTAGCGTGCACTACCTGCTCGACGTGCTGCGTCGGGTGGCTACCGACTTCGAGCGCAGCCGGGGCGCGGGCGGTAAGGCCGATCACGCCCTGCAACAGCGCCGGGTCGACGAGATCACCAAGGATCTACCGGCGCTGCCCGACTTCAGCGAGTTCGACAGCGTGTTTCGTCCCGACGGCGCCAGCGTGTTCGGCGACATGCGATCGGCCTTCTACGCCGGGTATGAGGAGTCCGACCGCGAACACATCCTGCTCGGCGACGCCGGGCGACGGATCGCCAAGGGGAAGACCCTGGTGTCCACCACCTTCGTCGTCCCGTACCCGCCCGGCTTCCCGGTGCTGGTACCGGGTCAGGTGCTGTCGAGAGAGATCCTGTATTTCCTGGCCGAGCTCGACGTCAAGGAAATTCACGGCTACAACCCCGACCTCGGGCTGTCGGTCTTCACCGAGGCCGCGCTCGCACGGCTGGCCGCGACTCGGCACGCAATTGCCACGGCGTCCGGTGATGGGCCGCAGGCAGCGACAGCGCTGGAGTCAGCTCGCGCGGTGGATCGGATGCAGTCGCGATAGCGCGCGCCGAGCTGGTCACCGCGTTTGGCGAGAATCCGGCGCGATCGGATCACCAGTTGTCGGGGTCGTCGCCACGGAGTCGTTTCAGGGCCAATTCGATCCAGGTTTCGAAGAAATTGGTGAGATCGCCGGTGGTGGCAGGCCGGACGGTGATGTGTTCGCGGGTTTGCTGCTGAACGTATCGGCCATCGCCTTCGGTATCGAACCATCCGAGGGCGTACCAGGGAGCCGGGCGGCTGTGCAGGTATCCGGCGAGCAGGCCGGCGACGCCCGCGCCTGAGCGGTGCTGAGTGAGACGATCGAAACGTTCCAGCGGACTGTTGCGGCCATGGCCGTGTCCGTTATTGCTGGAACCCAGGTCCTCCACGTGGAAGGTGCCCGGTTTGGCGCTGCCCGGAAGAACTGGGGGCAGGATGGCGGCCAAGCGTGCCGCTAGTTGTTCGGTGCGGAACAGCCGACAGCGGATAGGGCTGTCGACACCGCCCGTGGCGGTCTGGGTGAGCATCACCGCGTGATAGGGAGTCCGGGCACCGAGGACGCGGTATTCGCGGGGTTCGCCCTTGCCGAGAACCGTTGAGTCACCGGCGATTTCGATGCGCAGCTCGGAGGTGGTGAGGGTGTGCAGGGCGAGGTTGATCTGCTCGGTTTCCTCGACGCCGTAGCGGGCGCACACGGCGGCCCGATGCGTGGCGACCTCGTCGTTGGTGGCCAAACGGCTGACATACCGCAGCGGGTGCGGGAACCGGTCGTTCGCGTCGCTTTACCACAGCGCCGCGAAATCGTCCGGCTCCACCTGCTGGCGTTGGGAACACTGTTCTTCCTGATCGTCCTGGTGCTCGAACACCAACTCGCCCTGTCGAAAGCCCGCGCCTATCGCTGGTTCTTCGCCGTCTACAACGCCGGTGTCCTCTGGATGGTGGCGTGCATGACCATCATCGGTGCCCGGACTGTCCTCGAGTACGGCGAATACAAGCCGCTGTCGCACTTGGCCGGCGGCGGTCACATCCTTCTGACGATCGGATTCGTGCTGTTCTTCCTCACCGTGCATCAGGCCATCACAGCTCGCCGAGAAGAGGTGGTCCCCGCCTGACCTCCGGCAGTGCAGGACCGTCCGGTACCGTGCGCCGCGCCAGGCGATCGGTTCCGAGCCACCCATATCGCCGACCTCCGCGACGGTCGTCGGCCGTAGCCGCCGATTCTGATCGACCGGCGGGTCCTCGACGGGCGCGGGTGGCACGACGCTCTGGACACAACTCACGACCGAGCGAACTGACCAGCCTCATCGGCCCCGACACTTCCCGCACCCACTGACCGGCAGCTACGCTATATCCGCCCGAATTCGGCCGATACTACGGCGCCCCCAGGCAGCGGCCTGCGTCCGCCCGGTCTCGGTAGTCGGGGCTTTCCGCGAGCCTGATCAGCCCGGCTACCACCGCGCCTCGCACCTCGTTGCTCATGGGCGCATTCTGCTGCGACCACAACGGAAGGTCCATCGGCTTCCCGCCGACGACCGAGATACCCGCAAGGGGCGCACCAACTCAGCTCGCGCGGTGGATGGGATGCAGCCGCGATAGTGCGCGCACGGCATCGGCGCGCGAAATGAGCTGGTCGCCATCGAGTTCGGCGATGGCCGCCTCCATCCATTCCCGGATCAGCGTCGACAGGCCGATACCGCGGTTGTCGGCGAGTTGCTTGACCCGGGTGTGCAGCTCCAGCGGCATACGGATGGAGCTCGTCACCATGATGTCGTCACCGGGAGCGAGTGGTGGCGGCGCCTTTTCCGGCGGGACCGGTTCGTCGCTGAAGGCCAGCCGATCCATGAACGACGCCACTTCGTCCGGGGTGGACGGGAAATCCTTTTCACGCATCACCGGTTCTCCTGTTCCCACTCCTCGAACATTTTCAGTTCGTCGGCGCGCATTTCCCGGGCGCCGATGATCAGCCAGGTCCACTGGTCCTGTTGGCGCGTCGCCACGATCAGCGGCCGCCCGGTACCGGTGCGACCCCAGACCGACAACACCGTCACGTGCCCGTCATCGGCGATCCGCGGCCAGCGCCGTGCTCCTTCGAGGACTTGGCGTACCTCCCGGGGTCCGATGCCGATCAGGTGCGCGAACGCCCAGTCCGGCCACTCGAACCCCATGAGCACATACTACGCGCATAGTAACCGACCGATAGGTCCTAATTTCTTCGCGGCACTGGCCAGTCCGGTTCGGCGCGAGGTATTGCGGCTGCTGCGCGAGAGCGGACCGCAGCCGGTGACCGATCTGGCCGCGCATTTCGAGATGGCGCGGCCGAGCTTCTCCGAACACCTGCGGGTGCTGCGGGAGGCCGAGTTGGTCAGTGAGAACAAGGTGGGGCGGCAACGGCTGTATCGGCTCGAGGCGGCCCCGCTGTACGAAATCCAGGAATGGTTGCACCCGTTCGAGCAGTTCTGGCGCGAGAAGTTGGCCGGGCTGCGTGAACTGCTGGACACCATGGAACAGAAGTAACGATGACCGACGACCACCATTCACGTGGACGAATTCCTGGCGCACCCGCCGGCGAAGGTGTGGCGTGCGCTGACCGAGCCCGAGTTGCTCGCGCGGTGGTTCATGCCGTCCGACTTCCGGCTCGAGGTCGGGCATCGTTACACCATCGATGCGAAAGCCGTTCCGGCGATCGGCTTTTCCGGTGCGATCGCGGCCGAGGTGCTGGCCTTCGAATCGGAGCGGATGCTGCGCGTCGGCTGGCGCGACGTCGACCCGAATGCCGAGCACGGCGCCGACTGGACGATCACCTGGACGCTCGAGGCCGAGGGCAAGAGCACCCGATTGTTCTTGGAACACGCCGGATTCGATCCGGACCATCCGCTCCAGCAGAAGGCCCGCATGATCATGGACGCCGGCTGGCGCACCCATGTCATGCGGCGCATCGGCGAGGTGTTACGAGAGTTGGAGTCGTCGCCGAACCCCGGGCGCTGAGTCGCGCCGCATTTCCCTGCCGGCGCAATCCGCGACCGGGTGGGCAACTGTTCGATCTCGGCGAAGTGCAGCACGGCTGAACGCCGGATGCACCGTTCGGTGTCCGCCACTGCGACAACGGCCGAGATGGTATCGGCGACCGTCATCGAACCGGTCGCCGATACCATGGCCATCAAGACAGCGACGTCGATTCGGCCGTGTCCTGGTCCTCCGTTACGTCCTGTACCGGAACAGGATTCGACCGCGGGTGAGGTCATACGGGCTGAGCTCCACGAGCACCCGATCCTGCGGCAATATCTTGATGTAGTTCTTCCGTATCTTCCCGCTGATATGTGCGAGTATCTTGTGCCCGTTCGCGAGTTCCACTGTGAAAGTGGCGTTGCGCAGACACTCGACGACGGTGCCTTCGATTTCGATGCCCCTGCCGTTCTTCGCCGTGGTCGTCATCGCAGCACCAACTCCAGGTTGCTGCCTGCGCGGCGGCTGCTGCCGATGCCGTCGAACAGCGCTACCGCGGCGGTGTTGGTGTCGTTCACATACGCCGATACCGTTTCGATCCCCGATTGGTGCAGCGAGCGAAGTACCGGGGCGAGCAGTGCTCGGGCGACACCTCGGCGGCGTTGGTCGGCTCGAACGACGATGAGTTCGATACGTGCGTGCCGACGTCGGGATGCGACTCGGAGCAGTCCGACATACTCATCGGACCGGGTTGCGACCGCATACTGCGCCGGATCGACCGGGACGATCCCGTCCGGGCGGGTAACTATCTCGGCGGGCATGGAGTCCCAGCCGACGGTGGCGTCGATTTCGGCACGGATCCTGGTGTAGGCCTCGAGGAGCGGTACTACTTGTGCCGCGCCGACCGGCAGTATCGTCACGCCCTCGACGGCCGGTACCGAGTCCAGCCCGGTGTCGTGCTGGTCTGTGGATACGAGGTATTCCCACTCACGGCGGCGGGTTGTGAAACCGGTCCGCTCCCAAGCAGATCTCAGGTCCACGTCGACCTCATCGACCACCGTGTAGAGCGGCTTCGAAAGCTCCGGCAGCATCGCACCAGCGAGTTGGTCGAAGACCGTGTCGTGCCATGAGTCGATGCTGAGGAAGCTTCGACCGTCGGGCCGCCGCGAAGTGTTGCCGCGGCCGACCACTCGGTCGTCGGCCACCGCGTGCCATTGCGTCTGTGCAACGCGTGTGATCACTACGGTGGGCTCACCCATACCCGCAGTGAAATTCATAGAATTCATCGGTTGTCGCCTTTCGGGATTGCCTTGTTGCTCAGGCGCTCCCGGCGACAGCTACATCGTTCGCCCGACCGTGACGACGAGAGGGAGCCCCCACATCGATACAGTGTTCATGGGTCTCACCTCCTCGCTTGATGCCACGGTGGCCCGAAGGCTATCAGTTCGAACATCATCTTGCCCAACTCTTTTCCGCCGACCGACTCGACTACCGGTGCCCTGCTCGAGCAGGGCATCGACACCAGCCCGGCCGGGCGGTTCCTGTTCCACGTCATCGCCGCGCTGGACGAGACGACTGCGGACCTGATCAGCGAGGCAAACGCCGCG
Organism: Nocardia pseudovaccinii; assembly: GCF_050942345.1. Lineage (NCBI taxonomy): Bacteria > Bacillati > Actinomycetota > Actinomycetes > Mycobacteriales > Nocardiaceae > Nocardia > Nocardia pseudovaccinii. Next base: position 4,769,225 of record NZ_CP192074.1, on the reverse strand, counting down.
TCACCGTCGCCCGATCAGCGAACCCCTCACGGCTGTGAGCTGGCGAGGAGGGGTGCAGTATTCGCTCAGAGGTTTTCCGCGGTCACGATGATTGTGGTCCAACCGCCCAGGTGAATGCGGTCACCGCTCTGGAGCGGGACGGGCACCTTGCCGGGGATCAGGTCTTCGCTGCCATTGAGGCTGGTGCCGTTGGTGGAGCCGAGGTCGGTGATGGTTATGCCGGTTTCGGCGAGGCGGAGGATCGCGTGGGCGCGGGAGACTCCTGCGTCGGCGGGGGCGATGCCCAGATCGATCTCGGGTTGCAGCCCCTGGGAGACGCTGTGTTTGCCGATCAGGATGTCGGTGCCGCGCAGGGTGATTCGGCGCTCGGGGTAGAACGCCGGGAATTCGACCTGGTCGGCGTCGGGGCCCTTGCGGGCCTGCACGCGGTCGTAGAACTCACGATCGGCGGTGATCGTGGCGACCCATGTCACGACAGCGGCCGCGCTCGCGACCTCGGCGGCGGAAACCGCGGTGGCGGTGACGATTTCGGTCGGCGCGGCCGCACGCGGCTCCGGCGTCGGCAGCGCCGAATCGGCGCCGCAGACTTCACAGAAGCGGCCAGTGCTCGGTGACCCGCACGACGGGCACAGCGCGGCCGCGGTCGTCGGTGCGGGCGCGCCGATCGGTGAACCGCAGACATCGCAGTAATCCGTCGCGACGGACTGATGCCCGTCCGGACAGGTGGCAATCGCCATCACCCCTCCTTGCGTACCCGCGCCGTCTTGGTCGAGCGTGCGTCCAACGCCATTTCGTCCGCGGCCTCGACCCTGGCGCGCAACCGCACCGTGCCATTGCGCTCGTCCACCTCGACCACACCGCGCAACAGCTTCGCGGTGCCCTCGTTCCCGGATTCGGCGGCGAGCTCGACCGCGCGCCGCAGCTTCGCCGTCGCGGTCTCCGCATCACCGTTTTTACGCGCGCTCAACCCCTCCTGCACGACCTGGGCGAGTTCGGCCTGTCCGGTGTAATGCGCAACGCGCCTGCTGATCCGGGCCGAGAGCTCGGTCTCGGTGGTCCACACCGCACGCACCAATCCCTGACCGACCACCTCCTCGCCTGCGACCACACTGATCCGGGCCGCGAGCTTCTCCCGTCCGGGTGCGGCGGGCTCGACCCGCACCTGCACGTGGTAGTCGCGGTCCTCCGCACCCCACGCGCCGAGCGGGTACTCCCCCAGCTGCGGTCCGGCATCGGTGCGTCGCGCGGTCAGATCCTCGATGGTCGGCGCGACCTGCTTGACGAACTGGATGGTGGCGCCCGCCGGTGTCCACACCCGCAGGGTGAGTTCCGGAATCGCCTTGGCCATCGACGTCTGCGTCATGGCGGCGAAGTCCGCGGCCAGATTCGCCGGATCCGCGACGATATCGACCGTGCCGTGCAGCGCCGAGGCGATGGTGCGCAATTCATCCACCTGCCAGTCGGTGCCGACGCCGCGGCAGTCACAGGTGAAGATTCCCTCGGACTGTTTGATCTCGGCGGCCAGTGCCGCTGGTTCCTCGTGTTCGTTCTTGCCGTCGGTGAGCAGAATGGCGTGCACCATGGCATCCGGATGTTTCTTGGCCAGCTGCCGGGTGAGTCCTAGCCAGGTGCCCATGGCGGTGCCGCCGTTGGGCCGCAATTTGTCCAGTGCGCGGCGGGCCGCGGCCCTGGTATCGCGGTTGACGGGCACCGATGGCTTGTCGCCCGGATAGGTCAGCCGCGCCATCGACGTGCCCTCGATGATCGCGAACCGGGTGCCGTCCTTCAATACATCGAGTGCGGCCAGGGTGGCTCGGCGCGCACCCTCGAACTTCTTGCCGGTGGCCATCGATCCGGAGCAGTCGATGATCAGCACCTCCAGTCGCTCCGGTTCCGGTCCGGCGGCCACGAAATCCGCGCCGGTCTCCACGGTCACCACCGCGTCGACCGTGTCCGCGCCCTCGGCCAGGTATTCGTTCTGGTCTATCGCTACCGAAATACCGTTATTCGCAATGGAACTCACTGTGCTACTCCTGCATCGACCGATGGCCCGATCGGCACCAGCGCGACGGTGATGTTGTCGCTCCCCCCGGACCGTAGTGCAAATTCGACAAGCGCCCGCGCCGCCTCCTCGCGCGGTAACCCGCTTACCATCCGTGCCAACGCCGCAGGATCGGACACGTAGTTCCAGAGTCCGTCACTGCACAGCAACAGCACCCCGGGACCCGTGGTGTGAAAGGTCTTCACACATCGGTCCGACCACGCCTTGTCCTCGCTGTCGGCCCCGAGCCAGCGCAGCAAGGTATGCGCCCGCGGATCCCGCATCGCGGACTGCTCGTCCATGGCACCTGCATCGACGAGCGCCTGCGCCCACGAGTCGTCGACGGTCAGCCGCGTCGACGGCAAATTCCCGCCCGCGATCGGCTCGATGCCGACGCCCTGCAACCAATATGCCCGGCTGTCACCGACATTCGCGACGGTGATCTCCACGCCGTCGCCGCCGTATCCGCGCACGATGGCCGAAACGTAGGTGCATGATGGAGCGTGACCGTCGTGCGTCGCGATATCGCGGACGGCTTGCGACGCGGCCGTGAGCCCGGCCATGACCACCGCCGTGCCCGAGCGGGCTTCGGCCAATGCGGTGAGGCAGGCATCGACGCCCGCACGCGCCGCCGCGCCCGAGGCCGCCTGCGGATCATCGGAGGTGGAGACGCCGTCGCTGACCGCGATCACCGAGACGACCGGGCGCTTGGCCCCGTCTTCCAATACCGCCGCCGCGACCGCATCCTCGTTGCGCGCGTGTGCGATACCGCGATCGGTCATGACATACACCGCGCCGAGATCGGCCTCGAATCGATCCGGCTGCGGCCGCAATTGACCGCAGCCGCCGCAGTAACCGTCGGCGTCGTATCGGGTGCCGCCACAACCCTCACACGTCGGCGCCGCATCCGGATCCGGCCGCGGCAGCGCGATTCTGCGCGCGCCGAGTTCGCGGCCGCAGGCCTCACAGAACCGGTCGGCCACCCCGACCCGCGCCGCGCACTCCGGGCACCGCGGCTGCACCGCGGTATCAGGTCCGGTCATAGGTTCGTCCTCGGCCGGATCGCATTGGCACGATCCACCAGCTCGAATCGGGCCCACATATCTTCGGTTTCGCGGGCGAGGTCGCGATAGCAGCGCTCCAAACCGGTTCGTACTCCGTCCTGATCGAGGTTGGCGCCGAGCAGCGCCCCATCTGTCGTCGGTGCTTTTCCCGTGCGCAGCCAGTTCAATGCGGCGTCCAGCACGCGCATTCGCACCTGTGCGCCACGGCTTTTCGATTCGATTCGCAATGCCTCGACCCGTCCGCCCGCATCGCGCAGCAGCGTTTCCGACAGTTCATCGGGTGTGCGGTCGGCCAGCATGGTCTCCACCGCCGTCAGCCGCGCCTCGGTGTAGAGCGCCGATGCCGAATCCATCTGGTCGAGTACGGCGACCGCGCCGTCGCGATCGCCGTCCGCGTTGCGCAGCCGGGCCAGTCCGAAGGCGGCGCTGGCGAAGCCGTGGTCGGTGCGCCAGACCGTGTCGTAGTAGCGCGCGGCCTGTTGCCGATCCGACTGCGCGCCCGCGAGTTCGGCGACGGCCGCCAGTGCGAGCTTCGGCGCTGCCTCACCGGGCAATGCGGCGTACACGGCATCGAATTCGGCATGTGCCGCAACCGTATTGCCCACGAGCAGCTCGGCTTGACCGCGATACCAGGCCAGCCGCCAGTCACCGGGCAGGGTGTCGGCGAGTTCGTCGAGTCGGCGCAGCGCGTCGGCCGGATCGCCGACCTCCAGCGCGGCGCGGACCAGCCGCAATGGAATCTCCACGGACGCACCGCGGGTCGTGAGCACCGATCGCAGTCCCGCGTCGAAGGCCGGTTCCAGTTCGGCGGGGGACGTTCCGCCGGTGGTGGCCAGCAGCGCCGCACCGCTGTCGTTCGGATCGACCAGCGGAACAGGCAGTGCCGCAACGATACTCGCTGGCTTCGGTGCTTCCTGAATGCCGAATACGCCACGCGGCGGCCCGAAGTAGGCCGACATTCCGGGACGCGGCACACCGTCATCGATGCTCAGCACCTCGCGCAGCACGCCGGTCAGCTGATCGGCCATCTCCTCCATCGAGGAGAAACGCGCCTCTGGATCGGCCTCGGTGGCGCGCAGGATGAATCGGTGCAGCGAATCGTATTTCGCCAGTAGCGGTTCGGCGTCCGGATCGGGCAGTGCGCCGAAGTGTCCACCCTGCTGCGGCACATTCATCAGCAATACCGCGAGAGTGCGTCCGACGGTGTAGACCTCGGTCGCCACGGTCGGCCCGCTTTGAGAAATTTCGGGGTCCTGATAGCCGATGGTGCCGTAAATAGGGCTGTCCTGATCGTCCATGGCGATCACCGCGCCCATATCGATGAGCTTGAGCTGCTCATCGGTCTGCATCACATTGTCCGGCTTGAAATCGCAGTACGCCAGGCCGAGCGAATGCAGATAGCCGAGCGCGGGCAGCATCTCCAGAATGTAGGCGATGGCCTGCGGTGGCGGCAGATAGCTGCCCTCGGCGTCGCGGCGGGCGCGCAGGATCTGTTTGAGCGACGTCCCGCCGACGTACTCCACGACGATGTAGCCGACCGCGACACCGTCGGCGCCGCGGTGCTCGACGAAGTTGTAGATCTTGACGATGCTGGGATGTTCGACCTCGGCGAGGAATCGCTTTTCGGCGACCGCCGCCGCCATCGCGTCCAGATCGCCGGAATTGAGTAGACCTTTCAGCACCACCCAGCGGTTGGCGACATTGCGGTCGGTGGCCAGATAGATCCAGCCGAGCCCGCCGTGCGCCAAGCAGCCGACCACGTCGTACTGTCCGCCGACCAGATCGCCCTTGCTCAGCTTCGGTGTGAACGAGAACCGGGTGCCGCAGTTGGGACAGAAGCCCTCGGTGCGGCCGGGCGTACCGTCATGGCCGCGGCCGACCGGTCGTTCACATTTGCCGCAGAACCGCTTTCCCTCGGCGACCTGCGGATCGGCCAGGACCGCGGTGGCCGGGTCGATGCGCGGGATCCGCGGCACTTCCACCATGCCCGCGCCGAGCCGACCGCGAGCGCTGGATTTCGACGAGGACCGGCCGGTGCGCACCGAACGTCCGGAGGCGCGGGTGCTTCCCGAGCGGGCCGACAGTGCGGAAGTTCCGGAATTTCCGGCCGGAGCTGTGCCGCAAGCATCGCAGTAGCCGTCGACGATGTTTCCGCCGCAGCCCGGCTCGGCACAGATAGCCTGCCGCGATTCAGCCGGAGCCGTGCCGCAGGCGTCGCAATATCCACCGGCAATGGTTCCAGTGCAGCCCGGTTCGGCACAGGCCAGGGCCTCGCTCGAAACCTCATGCGGGATAGGGATTTCCGCCGAAACAGTGGTCGCCTCGGCAGGTGCGGTGCCGCACACCGCGCAGTATCCGTCTTCGATCGTGCCGCCGCAGCCCGGCTCATTACAGGTCATCTGCCCCGCCCCGATTTCTCCCCGATGATCTGCTGGAAGTCGGCGACCGCCCGGGTAACGGCCGCCAGATCGCACGGTCGCCGCGCGAGCAGACCCGCCGCGATCTGATTGGAGGCCAGGACATCTCGGTCCTCGCTGACGCCGAGGCGAGCCGCCTTCGCCTGGTAGGCGGCCAGTCGTCCGCGCAACTCGCCACGCCGATCGAGCAGGCCCTGAGCCAATTCCTGCACGGTGGCCGCTCCCGCGGCCGCGTCCGCGATTTGCGTGCGCAACCGGACCAACTCCGCTGCCGCACCCGATTTCGCGGACAACGCATCGAGTTCGGCTTCGAGCGCGGCGGTGTTGTCCTCGTACACCGGCAACGGGCCCGCCAGGATCTTCACCTCGACTTGTGTCCGTGCCTCCGCCGCGCGGGCTCGGGTGGCCCGCAGCACCGCCAAGCGCCTGCGCGTTTCGGCGACCGCCTCGGCCCAATCCGCAACGACCGCATCGAGTTCGGCGAGGATGGTGGCCACCTGCCGCAACTCCCCCGACAACTCCGCTATGCGCGCATCGATCTCCGGCACCGTCAACGCGAGTGGATCGGTCGCCGATCGGCTCAGCAATTCGGCGATGCCGTCGCCGATCGCGCGCAACTGCGTGGTCTCGCCCCCGGCCGCACCTGCTTTGTCCAGGGTGTCCTGCAGTGGCGCGAGGCCCGACATCACCCTCGTGTTCACCGCATCGATCGCGTCGAGGAATTCGGCGATTTCCGGGAAGGTGGCCCGCATGCGATCAACGGTATCGGCGAGTCCGACGAACAGAACCTCTTCGGCGGGTCCGGTGAGCGAACGTTGCGCCATCGGTATCGGCGTGCGCGCGGCCTCGTAGGGACGCCCACGCAGCAGCCGGGTGAGTTCGGCGCGCTCACCGTCGTCGAGGCGCGCCCGAGTGCCGCGCACCTTGCGCGCCGATTCCAGGATGATCTGCAGACGGCTGTAGTCCTCCCACATCAGCGCGAGCGCGGCGCGGACCGGCAGCCAGCGCTGTTCGGTCACACCGGTCGGCGGATACCGCTGCAGCAGCGTGTGGCCCGGATGTTTGTCCAGTTCCAGCAGAGTGGCCGTGATGGCATCGAATTCGATTGTGCGGGTGGTCAATTCGGCGTCGATTTCGGCGAGAGTGAGTAGCTGCATGGTTTCACTCTTTGTAGCGGAGGTCCGGTGGACCCGGCGACGGGCCGAGGGCGCTGAGCCTGGCGTTGTAGAGCTGCTGCCAGGTGCCGTCGCCGCGGATGCGTTCCAGCACGCCGTTGACGAAGCGGACCAGATCCGGATGCCCCTGCGCGATGCCGACCGCGTATGCGCCGGTGCCGATCACCTCGCCGACGATCTCCAGATTCCGGTCCTGGGCCACCAGACCGACCAGGATCGGATCGTCGCCGCTGATCGCGTCCACGTGCCCCTGTTGCAGCGCGGCCAGACAGTCGGTCCAATTCGACGCGCCAAGGACGACGGGTCGCTTGGGCAGGCTGAACAGCGGCCCGGGTGAGGTGGTGCCTCGGGTGACGCACACCCGCTTACCACCCAGATCCGCGCCCGTACGGATGCCGGAGTTGCGGATGGCCAGAAGGCGTTGCGTCGCACGGTAATAGATCCCGGAGAAGTCGACATCGCGACGCCGCTCACAGGTCGCCGAGAAGGTGCGCACGATCAGGTCGACCTGCTTGTTCTGCAGGGCCGGTATCCGCTCGGCCGCGGTGACCGAACGCAATTCGATCCGGTCCGGATCACCGAAAAGGGATCGGGCGATCTCGCGCGCGATATCGATGTCGAAGCCCTCGAGCTGTCCGGTGCTGGGATTGCGGAAGCCGAACAGGTAGGTGTTCTGATCCACCCCGACCCGCAGTTTGCCATTGGCGACGATGGCCGCCATGGCCGAGCCCGACGGCATCGCACCGGGACTCGGCAACGGCCCGGGACGCAGGGTGGCCTCCGGATCGCAATTGCCGCCGGATTCGGTCTGCGGTGGCGTAGTGATCTCGACGAGGTCGGGCTTGGGGTTGACCGCGGCCACATTCGTGGCGGCCGGGGCCTGGATGCCGGAGCCGCATGCGGTGACCAGCGCGGTCACCGCGACCAGTGCCATCCATCCGAAACCGGCCCGCCGCAGGATGATTCGCCGTCTCACAAGAACTCCTTCAGCCGTGGCCACAGGCCGGTGACGGTCGAGGCCGCGGCGCCGAACATCAGTACCAGTGTCCCCGCGGGGCTGAGCGTCAACGTCGCACCCGCCGAGTCGACGCCGTCGCGCAACGCACCACGTTCCTGGATGAGGTTGTCGCGCAACTGCTGGTCGAGATGGGCGAACAGCGTCGCCGAGGTGTCCGGACCGGTGCCGATGGCCTGTGCCACGGCCGCTGGATAGTTCGCCGCCTCGTAGGCCTCACGCTGTTTGGCATGTCCGGCAGTCCAGCCCAGCACGCTCCGCGAGGCCGCGGAATCGGACCCGGTTACCCTCGCCAACCGATCCGCCAGATCGGTGGTGTGCTTGCGGTAATCGGTTTCGCTCGTGGTGATATCGCCGCGGGTGATCAACTCCAGGGTTTCGTCGGTGCGTGCTTGCTGGGCCAGGATCCTGGCCTGGGTCAGGGTTTCGAAGCGGCTGGTCGCCCCGGATTTGCCGGTATCGAGTGCGGCCGCGGCGATGATCGTCGCGGCGACCACCCAGAACAGCGCGAGGGCGGTCGCCCCCGCGGCGACCGCGAGGCCGAGGTTCATCCGGCGATTGGTGCGCCGCAGCAGGACGAAAGTGCCACCGCCACAACCGATGAGAACCATCATCAGCAGCACGACGGTCGTCCACGGCAGCCCGCCGATATCGTGCTGATCCTGGCGCACCGCTGCCATGCGATCCTTGCTCAGCATTTCGGCGTTGGGCAGCAAGGAATTCTGCATCAGCAGTGAGGCCTCGCGCAGATACGACGAACCGACGGGGAACCCCTGCCGGTTGTTCGCCCGTGCCGTTTCGACCAGGCCGGTGTAGGCGGGCAGGTCGGCGGCGATCTTGGCGACGATATTCCTGGTCTGCTGATCGGCGGCCCCGGCGGTCGCCTCCGCGAGTGCGGAGGCCGCCTCGGCGAGCGCCTGCTGATACTGCCCGCGCACCTGTGGTGATTCGATGCCGCCGGACAGGAAGGCGGTGGCCGCGGACGCGTCAGCGGCCGACAGTGCGACGTACAGGGTTTGCGCGGCGTAGGCCAGCGGTTCGGTGTGCTCCAGCACGGTATCGCGCCGCGCGATCTTGCCGCTCAATTGATCGGCCGAAGTCAACCCGGCAAGCAGACACAACACCACGGTGACGACGGCGACCGCGCCGATGGCACCCGGAGTCGTCCCGGCGAAGCGCCGTAACCACGCACCCCCGTTGCGCATGGTCGCCGGTAGGCGAATCTCCAACACCGTCCCCCTTCATCTACCCGGCCGGTGTTCCCGATCGCGATAGTACGGGAGGGAATTCGGGTTTGCTGCCCATCGCCTCGGGGGCATCGGAATCCGAGGTCAGTCCGAGGTCACATCGAGCAGCGATGCGAGGTTCGGCGTCCAGCGCGGGTACTGGGTGAAGATCTCCCCGAAGGACTTCATCGGTTTGCCGAGCGGCAGGCCCGCCGAGCTGTCTTCGCGCAGCTCGTGCTGCAGCGACTCCACCGAGCGCATCAAGCCGGTGTGCAGACTGCGTTGTTCGATAACGGCACTGCGGCCGGTGATCCCGATCGCGCCGATGAGCGCACCCGAGCCGTCGCGCACGGCCGATGCCACACAGCTCCATCCGACCAGGGTTTGCTCGCGCTCGTGCACGAATCCGGTATCGCGGGCCTCGTCGAGCAATGCCCGCAGTTTCCGCGAATCGGTGACCGAATATTGGGTCAGCGGCGCCCAACCCCTGGCGAAGATCTGTTCGGCCTGTTCGTCGTGTGCGGCGATCTGCAGTCGTCCCGCCGCGGTGAGGACCATACTGGGCCCGAACGAGGCCAGGCTCGGCCAGTTCTGCCGCTTCATCACCGCGGCGTAGTTGCGGCCGAACGCCGAACCGTTGAGGGTCAGCTCCCCGCCGTACAGGCTTGCGCACCAGACGATTTCGCCGCGTGTGCGCAGATACAGGTCCTGGATGTAGGGCTGCGCGGTGAGCACGAAACCGTGCTGCTGGGCCGCGCGCAGACCGTGGTAGATCAGCAACGTACCCGCGCGGTAACCGTCCTTGGTCAGTTCGAGCATGCCGCGTCGGGCCAGATCGTTGGCGATGCGACGGACGGTGGGTTTCGGAATGCCGGTGCGCTTGGTCAAGGTGGCCAGCGAGACGGGATCCCGGGAATCGGCGACCGCCTCGATAATCGCGACGGCACGCCCGATCACGGTTTTGTCATCGGGCATATCGCACCGCCGAGGCGACCGGAGCACAGCGGCGACACATCATGTCGACCTTCTCGGGAAGTGGAAACCGGCCGCGCGAGAAATGCGCGGTCGCGACGAGTGTGCGACCGCATCGCCACGGGTGTCAAACCGACACCTCGTTGGACGGCCGTTGGTTATTCGTTGGTCGGTGCCGCGACTCTCAGGGGGCCCGAAACGTACCGACCCGTGTTCGGTACCGACCCCCAACGCACCCCTGACCAACCCTTCAGCGTCGCATCCCGAGGCGACCGTAATCAATGCACACCCAGCCGATTTCGATGAACGTGTCACTCAGTGATACGGCGGGGATGTTTCCGCACCGGATTTGCCGGACGCTGATTCCAGGTCCCGTCCACCGGGCTTGGCGAGCAGGAAAGTGAACCCAGTGAAGTACCTACTCACCGCCGTTCTCGCGGTGGTCGCGGCGGCCGCGGTCTTCTTCGCGGTCGGCAGGTCGAATCTCGATATCCACCTACCGCAGGTGGATCAGGCTTCGAATCAGGATCAGCCCACCGGCAAAGGCACCGGATCCTCTGGCGGAAACGGTGATTCGAACGGAAACAACAATTCCGGTTCCACCGGACCCACGGGCCCGACCGGTCCCACCGGAACGTCGGACAAGACCAAGAAGCACACCGTCGTCTTCGACGTGACCGGCAACGGCAAGGTCCGCGATCTGAGCTGGAGTGACGGCGCCAGCAGTTATCTCGGTGCGGGCGCCACGACACTGCCCTATTCGCACACCCTGGTCAGCAACCGGACCGGCGGATTCGTCGTCTTCGTCGAGGGCACACCCGATCCCGCCGGTGCGGCCCGCTGCAAGATCACCGTCGACGGCAAGGTCGTCGCCGACCAACAGGCCACCGCTCGCGGAATGTATTGCCGCGCAGAAATTTCCAACTAATCGGAGCCAGGAATGCGTGAGGATACTCGTTTCCAACTCACCCAGGCCGGAGTGAGCGCCAGCCGGGTGTTCCCGTTCTATGTCGTCTGCGATGTCTCCCGGTCGATGTGGGATCCCGCGTGGACCAACCAGAAGATCACGCCGCTCGAGACCGTGGAGCAGGCGCTGCCGGATATGCTCAATGTGCTGGAGGAAGATCCGACCACCTATGACACCGCACATCTTTCGGTCGTTGCTTTCGGAGATTCCGCCGTCGCGGTGTTGCCACTGACTCCGCTGCGCATCGATCCGTCCATTCCGGCGCTGCCACGCCAGGGCGCGACCGACTACGCGGACGTATTCCGCTATCTGGACCGGCAATTGCGCTCCGACCACAAGCGCTTCGCCAGCGCCCGGCTGGACACCTACACGCCGGTGATCTTCTTCCTCACCGACGGAAATCCCCAGGTGCGCGGCAAATTCCAGCCCGACGAGGTCTGGGTGCCGGTACGCGCCGGATTGGAGGCGCCCGGCCACCCGTTCCGCCCGGTGGTGGTGGCCCTCGGCATCGGTGATGTGCGCGAGGACACGGTACGGCAGTTGCGCTCCCGCAATCCGGTCGGCGTCGCCTGTGTCGCCCAGGGCAGTGTGGCGCCGGGAGATCTGTTGCGCGCCATCATCAACAGCATCAAGTTCTCGATCAGCAGCAGTGTCGGGCAGGGCAGGTTCCTGTTCCGTACGCCCCTCGGTATGCGGGAACTGGACTGAATAGCCATGACGCTGGATACGTTTCGCCGCCGACCCATTCTGCTGGTGGCCGGGATCGCACTGCTGGGTGCGCTGCTGTCGATCATTGTGCAACTGCTGGGTGACAGCGGGAACGACCGCTGGACGACGGATAGGGTCGCCGATCGGGTCCTGGCCGAAGGCACCGGCGGCTGCCCACCGGCGGCCGCTGAGCCGCAAACCGCTGTGGCCGTGCTGAATTCGCCGGTACGAGCGCAAATCGAAAACAAGGCGGGCGATACCTGCGCGTTGATCTCGGGTGCTCCCATCAAATTCCCACCGGAGTTCAAGGCGCCGTCGACACGGCAGATGGTGCGAGATGTCGACGGTAACGAAGTGAGCGTCCGCCCCCTCAACAAGACGGGTGATCTGCTGATGGTTTCGATCGCCGAACCCGCGCACGAGCGGTCAGGATTGTGGTGGCTACCTGCGGCCCTCATCTGTTTCCTTGCCGCGACGGCCACCGGCGCGGCGGTCCTGCTGGTGCGCCCCCGAGCTGATGTCCCCGCCCCCGAACGCGGCGAGGAGACCACGCGCCGAGAGCATGTCGAGCACACCGAGTCCGCCCGCCCGGTGGAACTGCCCGCACTGACCACCTCGGGCGTGAGCGGACTCACGGTCGACCGCGGCCGCAGCGGCCGTTACGACGTGTATGCCGCGACGCAGGTGGGACTTTCGCACGCGAAGGACGGCAACACTCGTGAGGACGCCTACGCCATCGGCGGTGATCCCGATCGCGGCTGGGTCTACCTCGCGGTCGCCGACGGGCTCGGTTCGGCCGCTAATTCCCATGCCGCCGCGCAGCGTGCGACCCGCACCTGCCTGACGCTGCTGCACCGGTGTGCGAGCTCGCTCGATCGCATCGGCTATCCGTCCACCTGGGAGCCGCTCGCAGCGGAGATCACCGCGAAGGTCGCCGCCCAACTCGACGCGGGGTCGGTCGACGAACTGGCCGCTGAGCTCGATTACCGCAGCCCGAACGGCGCGGGCGACAACAAGCGCACCTCGATCCCGGCCTGCACCTTGGCCTTCGCCGCACTCGGCCCGGTATCGGCGGACGGCTATCCGCTGGCCTGGGCGACCGTCGGCGACTGCGATCTGCTGCTGATGGATCTGAATTCCGGTGCCACCAAATGGCTTACCCAGCACGCCACCAAGCGCGGAATGATCAGCAATGTCACGCCGTCGCTGCCGCGTGATGCCGATCGCGTGATCGCCGGATTCACGTTCGTGCCGGCGAATCTGATGGTGGTGCTGGCCAGCGACGGCATGGCCGATGCGATCCGGCTGGTGCCCGAACAATTCGCCACGCTGCTGCCGCAGATCGCCGGGCCGCGACCCGCCGAGCATGTTTTCGGTCAGCTCGTCGGATTCGACCTGCCCGGTCTGCACGATGACCGCACCATCGTCGCGGCCTGGCCGACACGCGGGCGCGGGCCCGCCCGGGAAAGACGGTAGGTGGGGGCAATGACAATGCCGGGGTGGTCGGCAGCTGGTCGTACCGAGTACCGCGTGGACGAACTGCGCATCGTGGGCGACTTTCCGTTGGGTGAGGGCGGTTCCGCACAGGTGTGGCGTTGTACGACACCGGACGAGGTGTCGGTCGCCTTCAAGCGCTATGACCGGGATACGGTGCGCCAGTTGGAGCCGGAGGTACTGCGTGAGTTGGTCGGCTGGCCGCACCGGCTGGATCAGGACGACCGGAAGCGGATGCTGGAGCTGTGTGCGTGGCCGCATGCCGTGGTCGTCGAAGATCGAACGGTGGTAGGCATTCTCATGCCGCTGGCACCGCGCAAGTTCTTCTTCGAATCGCACAGCGGGCCGCAGCCGCGCGCCTTCACCCGGGTCGCGGTCCGGGTGTCGGATGCGCAGAAGCGCGGGCACACCTATTTCGACTTCCCGCACAAGATCGCACGGCTCGGGCAGTTGCTGGTGGATCTGCAGTTCCTGCACGATAACGACATCGTTGTCGGGGATCTGCAGCCCAACAACATTCTGACCACCGACGCGCGCCCGGTCGACGGTATCGTCTCGGCGCACAATTACTTCCTGGACTGCGATTCCTTCCTCATCGGCGGTCGCGGGGCGACCCCGCGCCTGGATCCGCTGCCGTGGCGGCCGCCGTATCCGGTGCAGCAGTTCACCGCGACCACCGATCTGTTCAAATTCGCCCTGTTGATGATTCGTTGCCTCGCCGAGGATCTGGCCGCGAATCAGCTCGACTATCGGCAGTATGCCCAGTTGCTGCCCAGCGGGGATTTCCAGAAGGTCGACCGGCTGCTGACCACCCCACACCCGGATCTGACCTCATCCGACCTGCGGGCGCTTGCGCTGGCTTGGCAGTCGGTGGTGCGACCGGACGGACGGCTGTATCGGCGGACCGACTTCGCGCTGCGCGAACCCTGGAACGAGCACACGCGCGCCGCGCACTTCGCCGGGTTCGCAGTACCCACGCCGACGAATAGTGCACCGTCCCGACGTATTTCACCCATTGTGATCGTCGCGTGGATCGCGCTGTTCATCGTGCTGCTCACCATCGTTATCGCGCTCGCCTGATCAGGAACGAACCGATGCCCGAACCCGCACTCCTGCTCACTACCGGTGCGATCCGCCACCGGATCTCCGGGCGTACCCATTCCCTCGGCTCCGGATCCGGCGCCGATATTTCGGTCAGCGACGACGGCCCGGCAGGCCAGTGGCTTCGGTTCCGGCATGTCAACGGATGGGCCATCCGCGCCGTGGATCCGACGATCGAGGCGACCCTCGATGACGTGCCGATCGGCCCACGGAACTGGACGGCGATCGAAGGTGCGGGGGTCCACGAACTACGAATCGTGGTGCGCGGTCGGATATTTCGCCTCGTAGTGGCGAATGCGGACGATAATGCGAATGTCACGCCGCCGACCGTTGTCGGTCGGGCGGGGCAGGAACCGCGGCCATCGGCCCCGGCGGGACCAGCACAATCGAAACGCACGCCACCGCAGCCGCCTCCTCGGCGAGGGCGCGTCGTCAATGGCGCCGACCGGACGATCATCGATGCGCCGACGCAATCACCGCCGGTTGTCGATCGGACTCCCCCGCGACAATCCGTCCCGTCATCCCCCGGACGCCCGGGATCCTGGTCGGTGCCGAGCGATCGGGTGCTCGCGATCGGCCGCGAGGGCGGTGACGCGGAAATCGCCCTGCCTGGACTGGATCTGGCGCATCGGCATGCGACAGTGCGCTGGACCGGGCGCGCTGTGGAGCTGCGCGGACTCGCCGCCAATGCGCGTCCGTTCGTCGGCGGCAAGCCCGTACTGCACGCTCGGTTGCGGGTGGGCGAGCAATTCATGGTGGCGCACCACGTCTTCGAAGTGTCGGGCCCGGCGCAGCTGACATTGGTGCCCGCCGCCGTGATCGCGCGGGAACCGCTGCTGCGCTTCGATGGGGTGAGCCTGCGGTATCGGGGTCGCACCGAACCCACCTTGCGCGATCTGACCTTCGAACTCGGACGCGGTGAGGTCCTCGCCGTGATCGGACCGTCCGGGGCCGGGAAGTCCACCATGTGTGCGGGGCTGCTCGGGGAGGTCGCGCTGGCAGCGGGCTCCTTGCGGCTGGGGCAAGTCGACCTGGTCGCCTCCCGCATGCAGGCCAGTCATCTGGTTTCCTTTGTGCCGCAACAGCCCGCGATGTTCGGCGATCTCGCGGTGCGCGACGCACTGCTGTGGGTTGCGGGCCTGCGCACGGCCAGCGATACCACCCGAACCGAGCGGGCGGCCCGGGTCGACACCGTGATCGCCGAGATGGAACTTGCGGGGGAGGTCGGCAAGCGGATCGACACGCTGTCGGGCGGTCAGCGCAAGCGCGTCTCGACGGCCATGGAATTGCTGAGCGATCCGCAGTTGCTGGTCCTGGACGAGCCGACCTCCGGCCTGGACGAGGGTTTGGACCGCGCCATGATGCAGCGGTTGCGGGTGGTCGCCGAAACCGGTTGCGCGGTCATTGTCGTCACGCACTCGATGGTCAACGTCGACTGTGCTGACAAGGTGCTCGCGGTGACCGGACGCGGGCGACTCGGCTTCTTCGGACCACCCCGAGAGTTGTTGGGCGCCTTCGGTGTCGACAGTTATGCGGAGGTGATGGATCGGTTGCGCGCCGACCGGCAGGCCGGGCAGCCCGCCGTACCCTCGAGTCCGCAACCGGCCGAGCATGCGGTGCCCGCACCGATGCGTGGTTCCCTGCATCGGCATCTGCCGCGACTGATCGGCCGGGAATGGGCCCGTCAGCGCAATGGATTCCGAACGCTCGCGCTGGGTTCGGCGGCGGGCATCGGCTTGACCGCTATGCTCGGCGCGGCCGCCTCCGACGACGGGCTGGGTGGTGATCCGCGTGCGATCAGTTCGGTCATGATCGCCTTGATCGTCTGTCTCACCTTCTTCTCGATGGCGCAATCCTTCGCCGCCATCGTCGACGATCGTGTCGTCATCGAACGCGAAGCGCGCTGGGGCATTTCGGCGGCCTCGGTGGTGTTGGCGCGCGCGATCACCTGCACACCGCTCGCGGTGCTGCTGGGTGTGGCATCGACCATCGGATATCTGCGCATCAAGTCTGGACCCACAGACCCGGTGCTGCCGCAGCCCTACGGTCTGCTGCTGTTCGCGATTGCGCTGCCACTGGCCGCGATGGCGCTCGGACTGCTGGTGTCGGCATGTTCGAAATCATTGCGCCAGGCGGTTTTCGTGCTGATGGGCGTGCTGGCGCTGCAGGTGGTGATGACCGGGCTCGCACCGCCGTTCGACGGCACGCCCGGTGCGGTACTGCGGACCTTCGCCTTTGCCGCGCCGTCGCGGTGGGCGGCGGCCGGGATCGGTGCCGATATCGGACTCACCGATGGGGCCGATCCCCCACAGGGGCAGCAGAAGCCGTTCGCCGATTTGATCTGGACCCATGATCTGCATCATGTCGCGACGGCCGCGGCGGTGCTCGTCGTGATCGCGGTCGTCGCCACCGCATTGACCATTCGGGTGCTGCGGCGGCAGCTGATGGCCCTGAAATAGGAGCTGGGTATGACATCACGAATCCGCTTGCTGCTGAGCGTGTTTGCTCTGGTGAGTCTCGGTGTGGCCGGATGCTCGTCCGCCGCACCGCGTCAGGTCCAGCCGGAGCCGGGCGCAACGCGTCCGACGACAGTGCGTAACGGACGGATTCCGGGCGGGACCATTACATTGCGAACGAATCAACGGGTCATCTTCGAACCGAATTCGCTGCGGTACTGCACGACCGATGGTGCCGGATTCAAGTTGCACACCGGGGAACCGTATGGCTGAGCGGAATCTCATCCCTGGAATTCGGTACGCAGGAGGGTGCGGAGTTGTCGGTGACCTACCGGCCGTTGCCCGCGAAAGGCGGTGGCACCCAGATCTTTCCTGGTGCCGCGAATGTGCAACCCGGTTCCGGCCGCATGTCTTCGGTCTGTGAATTCTTCGTCGCGAATCTGAGCCAGCGATATATGCCCGGCGATCTGATCGGTATCACCTTCGATTCGGAGACCGAATTACATAACTGATCCGCGTGCGGTGAATCATCACTGCAGTGTGCTGAGCCGGAATGCGATCACGAGCGCCGCGACTGATATCACGATGGCAATCCAGCCGAGCCGGATCCAGCGTGCGGCCGATGCGGGCGGTGCGACGAATGCGCGTCGGGCATGAATTCGTTCGCTGAATCCGCGCATGATCGCGACCGGCCCCAGTACGAGGCCGAATCCGGAGAGCGACAGAAGAGTTATGACCACGACCATTGGTGTTCGGGGATCCGGATCGTGTTCGGGGACCGGCGGACCTGGCGGCACCTGGTTGACGACAGGCCGATCGGCTGGGGTAACCACAATATTGCGCGGCGACGTGGAGCGTCTACGTTGTGGCTCGGTGGACCGCACCAGCCTTTCCTCGGCCGCGACGAGTTCGGTGACCTCATTCGATGCGGGCACACCGTCATGCCTGTGCGCGGTGACCTCGTCGGCCGCGGTGATCGCGTGCGCCTCTTCGTTCGGTGCGGTGACCTCGTCGGCCGGTTCCGCAACAGTTTGTTTGCGCCGGTTGCTCCGCTCATCCTTGGCTTGTGCCGCAAGGAAATCCACCAATTCACGGGCTGTCGGCCGGGCATCGGGATCCTTGGTCATCGCCGCGAGGACCATGCGCCGGTAGCGGCCGGGCACGTCGGTGAGATCCGGATCGTCCCGAATGATCCGCGCTATCACCGCCGCCTGGGTATCGGCGTGGAACGGTGGCCGACCGGTTGCCGCGAAGGCGACCAGCGCGCCCCAGGCGAAGATATCCGCGGGCGGTCCTACCTCCTGGTTGCCGAGCATTTCCGGCGGCATCCACGCGAGTGTCCCGATGATGCGCCCCGGTTCGGTGAGGCGGGTGGCATCGACAATCCGGGCGATACCGAAATCGATGACCCGTGGGCCGTCCCACGTCAGAATGATGTTGTCCGGCTTCAAATCCCGATGAATGACATCCGCGCCGTGTATGCACTCGAGTGCTTCGGCCAGCCCGCTCGCGAAATCGTAGAGCTGTGCCGACGACATCGCGCCGCGTTCCCGAATGGCCTCTGCCATCGACTCCCCGGATACGAAAGAATTTGCCAGCCACGGCCGCTCCGCTTCGATATCGGCGTCCACCACCTCCGCGATGCGTCGTCCGTGTACACGCTGAGCCGCGGTCACCTCCTGCCGAAATCTGGCCCGGAACTCGGGATCCCGCGCCAATTGGGTATGCGGCATCTTTATCGCGACCACGGTGCCGTCCGGGCCGAATCCCTGGAATACGACACCCATTCCACCCTCGCCGAGGCGGCCGTGTAACACGAACGTACCGATAGCCGTCGGATCATCCGGCAACAATGGTCTCAGCATTCTCCCTCGCCGATTACGCTGAGCTGTCGTAGTTTTCGGAGTTTAGCACTGTCCGAGGGTATTGTCCGACCACATTGGTTCCCCGTTGGTGTTTCATTGGTCGCCGCCGCGAATCTCATGGGCATGAGCCCATCGAAACACCCGATCCGCCGACCCGCCGCAGCCTTGCTGGCCGCCATCGCGGGCCTGACGATCGCAGTACTCCCACTCACCGAACTGCCCACGGCCGCAGCGGCTCCCGACTGCGCACACGCCGATGATCCGGTAATCCCTCCGGACAAGGCGCCATCCGGCAACTCCGGCTCACGCAGCCGCCTGCGGGATCTGTTCCCCGACCTCGCCTACCGCCACGAGATCGAAAAGGCGGTCCTGTGCCTGACCAATGCCGAACGCACCCAACGCGGCATCCCCGCCCTCGAATGGAACATGCTTCTCGTCGACTCGGCGGAAAAGTACGGCACCGAAGCCGACCGCCTCAACTGGTGGGTCGGCAGCACCAAGCAGGAAACGGTGAAATGGCACATCCACCCCGAGACCCCGCGCACCACCGCCGACGATAGTCAGGAGGCGACGGTGCAGGTCGGCAAGCGCATCGCCGCCGCCCAACCCTGCGCCCCCGGTAAGACTTTGGCGCACTGGGCAGAGAACACCGCCTGGGGCAC
This sequence comes from Nocardia pseudovaccinii, assembly GCF_050942345.1. NCBI lineage: Bacteria > Bacillati > Actinomycetota > Actinomycetes > Mycobacteriales > Nocardiaceae > Nocardia > Nocardia pseudovaccinii. Next base: position 4,750,062 of record NZ_CP192074.1, on the reverse strand, counting down.
CGGCAACCGATCCACCGCCCGCGCCATCGTGGACGCCTGGATGCACTCCGACACCCACCGAGCCAACATCCTCGACAAAGACTCGACGTTGCTCGGCCCAGGCGCGGTCTATGGCCTCGCCCAACCCGGCACAGCCCCCGACCAGGCAGGTCTGTACGTCCAGCACTTCGCCTCGTGCAAATGATCGCCTTACCGCTGCTTCGCGTCGTAGTCCAGCCGTGCCTGTTCGACTTTGTCCAGGTTGACCGACCATTCGGCGAGCGACGCGAACAGCGGTGCCAGGCTGCGTCCGAGATCGCTGATCTCGTACTCCACCCGGGGCGGTACCTCGGGGTAGTAGGTGCGCACGACGATCCCGTCGCGTTCGAGTTGGCGTAGCCGCTGTGTCAGCACCTTGGGCGTGATCGTGACGATGCGGCGTTCCAGTTCACCGAATCGTTGTCTCCCGAACTCGTTCAGTGTCCACAGGATCGGGGTGGTCCACCGACTGAAGACGATGTCGACCACCGGAGTGATCGGGCACGCGAGTTCCGGCGGGGGCTCGATTGTGGTCTCGGCCACTTCCACCGTCACTTTCCTCTAGGTACCTACTACCCCCACGACAGTACCGTGACCGGGTCCGCAGCGAAATCGGCGACAGGAGAACGGAAATGATCGTGGTGACGGGAGCGACCGGGAATGTCGGGCGACCGCTCGTGCAGGCCCTCGTCGACGCAGGCGAGGAAGTGACGGCCGTCTCCAGGAGCATGATCGAAGTGCCTGCGCGAGTCCGGTCGCACCAGGCTGATCTGGCCGAGCCCGCGACCCTGGAACCCGCTCTCGCGGGAGCCGAGGCGGTGTTCCTCTTGACCTCCCCCGACTTCATGGCGAACGGCAATCTCGGTGACGTCGTGCACGTGGTGCGAGCGGCCGGGATCCAGCGGGTCGTGTTGCTGTCCTCGCAAGGTGTCGGCACACAACGTCATTCATCGAGACTGGAAGATGTCGTCGAGCAGTCGGGTCTGGACTGGACGATGTTGCGCCCGGGCAACTTCAACTCCAACTCGCTGCAGTGGGCCGATTCGGTGCGCACCCGGCGAGTGGTCGAAGCGCCGTTCGGCGACGTCGCGGTCCCGGCCATCGCCCCTGCAGACATCGCCGAGGTCGCTGCCGTCGCGCTGCGCGAGCCGGGCCACGGCGGCAACATCTACACCCTGACCGGTCCGGTTCCGATCTCCCCCCGACAGCAGGCCGCGGCAATCGGGGACGCCATCGGCGAGCCGGTACGGTTCATCGAGCAGAGCCGCACCGACGCCCGGAACCAAATGCTGGAATATCTGCCCGAGCCGGTCGTGGAGGCGACTCTCGGCGCCCTCGGCTCCCCATCGGCCGCAGAGCAACAAGTAAGCCCCGATGTCGAGCGACTCCTCGGCCGCCCACCCCGCACCTTCGCCGCGTGGGCCGCACGCAACGCCGCAGCCTTCAAATAGCGCTGCCCCCCAACATATTTGGTCAAGGGATCACCATGCGCCGGTGGCGGCATCGGCCGAGAAGGCCAACACCAGCGCATGGTGATCTGGGTCCAACTATTCCCCGCGGCGGGCAGCGGTTCGGCTAGCTGCGGTCGGTTACGCCTCGGTCGGCGCGGGTGTCTTGTCGATATAGCGGCTCATCGCCCAGTTCAACCCGCGCATCGCGAGGTTGTAGGACGGCGGGAAGTAGCGCTGCGCGAGATAGCCGATCCGGATATCCGGGGAGGTGAAGACCATGTACTTATTGCGCTCGACCCCGCGCACGATCGATCGGGCCGCCTGCTCCGGTGTAACCGCATGCCGCATGAACAGCGAAACCGCCTGCTGCACCGCGGCACCCTGCCGATCGATGCCCGCGATATCGACGCTGTCCACCATCGGTGTCGCCATCGCGCCGGGGCAGACCAGGCTGACACCGATCCGGTGCTGCCGCAGATCGAAGCGCAGCACCTCCGAAACGCCGCGCAATCCGAACTTTCCCGCACTGTAGGGCGCATGCCAGGGGAGCCCGAAGAGACCTGCGGCCGAGGCCACATTGACCAGATGTCCACCTCGCCCGGCCTCGATCATGCGCGGCACGAACTCCTCGATCACATGGATCGGGCCCATCAGATCGATATCGATGGTGCGCCGCCACTGCGAGTGCGTGAGCCGATCGACGGTCCCCCAGGTGGCAATGCCTGCCACATTCATCACGATATCGACACTGTCCACCTCGGCGTGCGCCTTCGCGGCCAGCGCCACCACGGCGTCGTGATCGCTGACGTCGGCGGGCGCGGCCAGGTGCACGACGCCACCCCGCGCGCGCACTTCATCGGCGGTGTTCTGCAGTCCGGCATCATCGATATCGGTCAGGACCACCGATGCGCCCTTGGCGACAACCGCCAGCGCGGTACTGCGCCCCAATCCACTCGCCGCTCCGGTGATCAGGCAGCTCTTACCGTGGAACTTCGTCATGAACCAAACGATAGACAATTACGAACACTGTTGTCTATAGATCCGATAGTCGTCCCGGACGCAATATTCGGACACTGGTCCATCAGATACCGAGATGCGATTGATACACGGCTCGCTGAACGATAGCTGTCGACCACGAATCGTGCTCATCTCCGACCCGACGGAGCGTCGCCGCCGTTCACACACACCGGAATCGCGGCGATATACAAGCGGTGAGGCTGATGTCAAGGCATCGATACCAGGGCCGATGGTCGGGAATATGGCCACGAAAAGGCCCTTGTCCGGGTGCACTGTGGTGCCATACTCGATTGGAGTGGCCAGCGGCGCACTCGCCCCGGTCCGATCGATACCGACGCACCAGCCTCAGCATGGCATGGTTGCCGGGCGAACACTCGCGGACTCCAATGATCTTGGTGCGCCAGGAATGTTCGAGCACTCATCCCATGTTCCCAATATTGTTGCGTGTACAGGATTATCGGGAGGACCTCATGGGGAACCTGTTCGGACCCACCGGCCTAGTGGGGGGCAGACGTGGCTGAGGGACGCGAAACGACGGCACGGAATTCCACGCTCGCCGGGTACCGCGATGCCTCGATCACCACCACACCGGCCGTCCGGCCGGTGATCTCCATCGCCCTGTTGCTGATGAGTGTCGCGCTGGTCTACGAGGCCGGTCGCGCCGCCCCCGGACAGGACCACGGCTGGTTCATCGCCGTGTCGATCGCCGGACTCTTCGTGGTGCGCGGCTTGCATCTGCGCCGCCCGATCACCCTGCCGCATTTCACCATCGCGGTTTTCGTGCTCGCGGCGGCCAATGCCGCCTATCGCGCTTCGCATCCGGGCTTCGGATTCGTCTTCCTGGCCGCGACCGGATTCATCCTGATGCTGCCGCAGTCGAGTCGGCCCCAGCCCGAGCAGCTGTACCGGGTCGCCGAACTCGTCGGCCGAACCCACCGCGATCCCCTCGCCGCCTTCGCGCTGCATTCCTCGAAGTCCTACTACTTCAACGCGAATTCGACTGCGGCGATCGGCTATCGAGCCCGCTTCGGGATCGCGGTGGTCGCCGGTGATCCGATCGGCGATCGCGCCGACTTCCCGGCACTGCTCACGGACTTCTCCGAGTTCGCGGCGAATCACGGCTGGCGGGTCGCAGTGCTCGGTGCAAGTCCGGATATGGCCGAGATGTGGCGGCATCGGGCGATCGAGCATCGGGGATTGCGCGCGATTCCGGTCGGCCGCGATGTGATCATCGATGTCGGGACATTCGCCATGGTCGGGCGTTCCTTCCGCAATCTGCGCCAGGGCGTGAGCCGCACCCGGAATTTCGGCGTGACCACCGAGGTCATCCATGAAACCGACCTCACCGAACCATTGCGGGCCGAACTACTGGATATCGTCGACGAGTGGCGTACCGGTCGGCAGAATCGCGGCTTCTCGATGATCCTCGACCATCTGTTGGACGGTCGGAATCCCGGCATGCTGCTGGTGCTGGCCCGCGATGAGAACGGGCGCGTGGCGGGCTTCCAGCGCTACGGCGTCTCCGGGCGGGGCCGCGAGCTGAGCCTGGATGTGCCATGGCGGCGCAAGGATGCCCCGAACGGGCTGGACGAGCGGATGATCATCGATCTCGTCGACCACGCCCGTACCCAGGGGATCGAACGGATCTCGCTGGCATTCGCCCCTTTCCCGGAACTATTCGCCGAGAAGGAACGGTCGCGGACCGGGAAGCTGATCTATGCGCTCGTGCACCTGGGCGATCCGTTGATCCGGCTGGAATCGCTGTACCGATTCCTGCGCAAATTCCGAGCGATGTCGGATCAGCGCTTCGTGCTGATCCGCTGGCGCGAGGTGCTGCTGGCCGCCGCGGCCTTGCTCACGTTGGAGTTCGTGCCGCACCGCAAGCAGTACTAGTCACGGACGGTAATGCCGATCGCCTTGGCGAATTCGGGTGCCAGATCGATCAGTTGCAGCGGGGTGATGGTTGCCCCGCGCAGGGCATCGAGGCCCTCGGCCACATCGAGGTGCGCCGCACCGCGCAGGTCGACCTGTTGCAGTCGGGCACGGTTGATCAGCAAGCCCTCCACGGTGGTGCCGGGGAAGGTGACCTTGGTCAGCTCGGCATCACCGAAGTCGGTGTGGCGCAGCACGCAATCGATGAATTGCACCTCGCGCAGTTTGGTCTTGCGGAAGTTCACGGAGTCGAATTTGCAGCCCTCGAAGCGCACTCGACGCAAGTTGGCACCGCCCGCATCGACGCCCGACAGCGCACCGGCGATCAATTCGACGTCCTGCCAGGAGGTATCGGACAGGTCGGTGCCGACCCAGCGCACGTTGCGCTGCCAGACATCGGTGAAGCGGGAGAACCGCAGGCTGCCGCGGTTGATCGCGAGCGAGGTGAAGACGGTTTCGGAGAACCTGGAATTGCCTGCCTCGATGTCATCGAGGTCGTCGCCGGTGACGTGCACACAGTCGTAGTCGCCCTCGGGTTCGAGATCGCTCTCCAGCGGCGTGAGATAGCGCGCGTAGGGCAATTCCTCGAGTTCGTTGGGCACAGTTGACCTCCGGGTTCGGCGACGGTCTTCCTTCTCTACCAGTCGGATCCGACAGGTCAGGGGTCGATGCGGTCCAGCAGCCAGCGTGGGCCGACCGATTCGGCGCCGAGGGCTTGGATTCGCTCGCGGAGTCCACGATCGGCGGTTACGACGGTGATCCTGTCCTCCGCGGTGGCCGCGGCTACGACGTCGACGATCGCGTCGTCTCCCGAACCGTCCGCAAGCACCACGCGCACGCCTTCGAATCCCTCCGATCCCGCGGCCTTCGCCGCACCCTCCAGTACGACGACCACTTCGGCGGGTTGTAGGAGATGCAGCGTGCTCAACCGCATGAGCAGTCGCCGAGCCGCACCCGCACGGTCGCGCCACCAGCCATCGGGACGTGAGCCAACGACGTTGGCGGCATCGACGACGATCAGCATCGCTTCCTTTCTACTCATCGGTGCTGAGGCGGGCGGCGCGGGTGTGCAGGTAGCGCTGTTGCGGAAGGCTCATAGTCTGTTGTGCGGCAAGCAGATATGCCTCGCGGGCACCGGCCCGGTCCCCCGTCGATTCCAGCAGATGGGCGCGGACCGCTGCCAGGCGGTGATCCCCCGCCAACTTGCCGCCGTCGGCCAGATCGTCGACGAGCTTCAACCCGGCCAGTGGTCCGCGAGTCATGGCTACGGCCACGGCGTGGTTGAGAGCGATGAGCGGATTGTCTACCAGGGCCAGCAGGCGTTCATAGAGCAGCATGATCTGCGGCCAATCGGTGGCCTGGTAGGTCGGCGCCTCATCGTGCAGCGCCGCGATGGCGGCTTGTAGTTGATACGGACCGGGTACGCCGTTGGGGAGCGCCTCGGTGATCAGCGCGATGCCTTCGGTAATGGCTTCGGAGTGCCAGAGTGAACGGTTCTGGTCTTGCATCGGAATGAGTTCGCCGGTGGGTCCGGTGCGGGCGGGTCGGCGGGCATCGGTGAGCAGCATCAGCGCGAGCAGGCCGGTGACTTCGGCGTCGGCGGGCAGCAGGCGGTGCAGCAGACGGGTCAGGCGGATGGCCTCGGCGGACAGTTCGACGCGGTGCAGGCTCGGTCCGGAGGTGCTGGCATAGCCCTCGGTGAAGATCAGATACAGCACGTGCAGCACGGCGGCCAGGCGCGCGTCACGGTGGGCGACGGCGGGTGGGGCGAAGCCGGTACCGCTGTCCTTGATCGTCTGCTTGGCGCGGCCGATGCGTTTGGTCATGGTCGCCTCGGACACCAGGAAGGCGCGAGCTATTTCGGTGGTGCTCAGGCCGCCGACCGCGCGCAGCGTCAGCGCCACCTGTGCGGTGGGCGAGAGCGACGGGTGACAGCACAGGAACAGCAGGACGAGGGTGTCGTCGGAGTCGGTGGGGTCGCGGTCGGCGGGCGGGGTGAGCCAGTCCTCGGGCAGTGCCCAGCGGGCCACGGTGTCCTCGCGCCTGCGGCGGGCCTGTTCGTTGCGGAGCAGGTCGGTCAGACGGCGCGAGGCGACGGTGATCAGCCAGGCGCGCGGGTTGTCCGGAATGCCGGCTTCGGGCCAGTGGGTCGCCGCGGCGAGCAGTGCCTCCTGCACCGCGTCCTCCGCGGTGTCGAAATGACCGTAGCGCCGAACCAGCGCGGCGAGGACCTGCGGCGCGCAGGTGCGCAGCAGGTCCTCGACCTCGGTATCCGACATCGGAAGGGGCTCAGCCGAATTCGGGAGCGGACTCCGCGATGGGCCGGACATCGGCGTAGGCCGTATCGGCGATGTGCGGCGGGGCCGGGCATTTGCTGAGTTCGGCCGCGATTTCGGTCGCGCGGTCGAAGCTCTCGCATTCGACGATCCAGTATCCGGCGAGCACCTCCTGCGTTTCGGCGTAGGGACCGTCGGTCACGAACGGTGCACCGTTCTTGGTGGTGATGCGACGGGTGTGCACCGGTTCGACCAGACCGCGCGTCTCGACCAGTTCCCCGGATTCCGCCAACTTCTTGTTGAGGTTGCCCATGAACTCGGCCATGGCCGCGAAATCCTCGGCACTCCACGCGGGTTTGCCGGTGTCCTTGCCGACCATGCCGTCGTAGTCCTGCTGCGAGCCGTAGCTCAGGATCATGTATTTCACGACAACTCCTCCGCTCCGGCGGCGCCCCGGTGGCGCCGCTCATCAGGTACGTCGCAGCCGCTGACCATTCTCGGACATGTCCGCCGAAAAAACTTCCGACCGCAGCAGTTGGTCCGCCAGCACGAATAGCGCCACCCGAGCTGCCAGCGGGTATGTCTACGGTCGCCGTAGGCGGCGGAGCGCGTGACATGCTGGGGGACATGGTGATCGATGGAGTTGTCGCGTCCGGGTTCGAGGCGGTGCGAGAGGTATTCGCGGCGAATTTCGCCGAGCGGGGAGATGTCGGAGCGGCGGTCGCGGTGTATCGAGATGGCCGATCGGTGGTGGATTTGTGGGGTGGACTCGCCGATCCGGAAGGTGAGCGGCCGTGGGAGCGCGACACGCTGCAGCTGGTCTACTCGGCGACCAAGGGTGTCACCGCGACGGTCGCGCATCTGCTCGCCCAGCGTGGCGAGCTCGACCTGGACGCGCCGGTCGCGCAGTACTGGCCGGAATTCGCCGCGGCGGGTAAGAGCGATATCCCGGTGCGCTGGTTGCTGACCCATCAGGCGGGGCTGGCTGCGCTGGATAAGCCGGTACCCCTGGCGGAGGCGCTGGCCTGGAGGCCGATGGTGGAGGCGCTCGCCGCGCAGACCCCGAACTGGCCGCCCGGCACCGCGCACGGATACCACGGGCGGACCTTTGCCTGGCTTGTCGGTGAGGTCATCCAGCGCGCGACCGGACGCACCGTCGGGCGGATTCTGGCCGAGGATATCGCCGAACCGTTCGGTGTCGACTTCTTCATCGGTTTGCCCGAGTCCGAACGGCATCGCGTCAGCCGACTCGTGTTCGCGCCCAAGATCGATCTGGCGACGGTTCCGGACGAATTCGTCCCGGAGGAATTCCGGCCGATGGTCGTCGCGATGCGTGATCCGGAGGCGCTGGTCAACCGCGCCTTCGAAGTCACCGATCCGGCCGATATCGATTTCAACGATCCCGCGGTGCATGCCGCCGAGATTCCGTCGAGCAACGGCATCGGCACCGCGCGCGGCCTCGCCCGGCTCTACGCGGCAACCATCGGCGAGGTCGACGGCGCCCGCCTGCTGACCCCCGAAACTCTCGCCGCCGCAACCCGCGAACAAGCCGCTGGGACCGACCGCGTCATGATGTTGCCCGACCGCTACGCCTCCGGATACATGCTCCCCACCGAAGGTTTCGCACTGGGCGGCCCCGAGTCCTTCGGGCATCCGGGCCGTGGCGGCTCCCTCGCCTTCGCCGATCCGGACACCGGCATCGCCTTCGCCTACGTCACCAACTACATCATCGAAGGCGCTCCGGACCTGCGTGCCCGCAATCTGGTCGACGCGGTAACCAACGCCATCGCCTAGACGGCGCGCCGGCCGCTCGGTTCAGCGCAGGGTGCGGATCCAACGGCGGGTGTCGGCCGGGTCGATGACGTCGTCGAGTTCCAGGACGGTGGCAGCGGTCAGGGCCTTGCCGTTGGCGTAGGCGAGCTGGACGAGGTTGTCGAAGGCCTCTTGGCGTTTATCGAGGTCTTCGATGGCCGCGAGTTCCTTGGCGAAGCCGAGCCGGACCGCGCCCTCCAGGCCCATACCGCCGATTTCGCCGGTGGGCCAGGCGATTACGAAGCGCGGGGCACGGAAGGAGCCCGCGGCCATGGCCTGCGCGCCGAGACCGTAGCCCTTGCGGATGATGACGGTGCCCAGTGGAACGGCCAGCGCGGCGGAGTCGATGAACAGCTTGCTGAACTTGGTGACGGTCGCTTCCTTCTCCGCCTCCGGACCGACCATGAAACCCGGTGTGTCGCAGAGGGATACGATCGGCAGGCCGTGGGCGTCGCAGAGTCGCAGGAATGCGCTGAGCTTGTCGGCGGCGGGGGCATCGATCGCACCGCCGAGGTGGTGGCAGTCGTTGGCGATGAGGCCGAAGGGGCGGCCTTCGACGCGAATGAGAGCGGTGACCACACCGACGCCCCAGTCCCGGCGCAGTTCCAGGACCGAGTCGACGTCGGCTACAGCGGCGATGACTTCGCGGATATCGAAAGCGCGCAGCCGATTCTCGGGCACCACGTGGCGGGCGAAGCGCGGATCCGGTGCCGTCCAATCCTGCAGCGGCCCTTGGAAATACGAGAGATAACGACGGGCGGCGGCGACTGCGTCCGCTTCGCCGGCGGCAACGATGTGCACGACACCGTTGCGGCGTTGGACATCGATGGGGCCGATGTCCTCGGGCGCGTAGACGCCGAGCCCGCCGCCCTCGATCATCGCCGGACCGCCCATGCCGATATTGGCATCCGGGGTCGCGATGACCACATCACACATACCGAGCAGCGCCGCATTTCCCGCGAAGCAGCGTCCGGAGACGATGCCTACCAACGGGACTCGACCCGACAGTGCGCCCATCGCTCGAAAGGTGGTCACGTCGAGGCCCGAGATGCCCGAATAGTCGGTATCCCCCGGTCGCCCGCCGCCGCCCTCGGTGAAGAACACCACGGGTATGCGCTGTTCGTATGCGAGTTCGAGCATGCGATCGGTTTTGGCGTGATTGCGCATGCCCTGGGTGCCGGCCAGCACGGTGTAGTCGTAGGACATGACCAGTGCGCGAGCGGCTTCCGCGCCGAATCGGTCGGCGTTGATGGTGGCGATGCCGCCGATCAGCCCGTCCGCGGGTGTGTTGGCGATCAGATCTTCGGGGCTGCGGCGTAGTCGCTGTGCGGCGACGGCAAGCGCGCCGTATTCGAGAAAGCTGTCCTGGTCGACGAGGTCGGCGATGTTCTCCCGGGCGGTACGGCGGCCCAGCCCATGCCTTTTCGCGACGGCGGCCGGACGGCCGGTATCGAGTCCGATTCGATGCCGCTCGCGTACTTCGCTCAGATCAGCACGGATCGCATCCAGGTCGACAGCCTCGATCTCGGCGGCCGGACCGTCATGATCGGTCGCGACCCAAGTCAATAGCAATGCATGCGGATCGACCGTGGCGCCCGGTGTCACCAGGTGGCGCGATACCCGCAGCGGCCGCTCTGCCCGCAGCACGTGCTGCATCTTCATTGCCTCGAGTACAACGACTTCCGCACCGGCCGGGACAACGCTGCCCGGCTCCGCCAAGCTCACGACGGTACCGCCCATCGGCGATCGCATGCCCTGCTCATCGTCTTCGAGCCTTACCTGGAGATCGGCTGCTGCCGCCGGGTTTCGACGCTCGGCGAGCTGATGCGCCGGACCTTCCGAGCCGACCGTGCACGGGGCCGCAGCAGATGCGTAATCGCCTGCCCGACCGACAAGTTCGCCGATACCGTCCTCGAACCACGAAGTGGAAACACTGGTCCCATCTGCGAGCTGATCCAACACCGCACGCAGCAAACTCGTGTTGGTATCGACACCGGCAATCACGGTTTCCGCCAACGCATCCGAACACCGCCGCACCGCAGCCGAGAACGTCGGCCCCTGTGCGATAACCTTCGCCAGCAACGAATCGAACTGCGCCCCCTGCCGCATGCCCGTGCACGCCGCGGTATCCACCCGAACGCCCACCCCGGTCGGCGCGGCGAATCCGGTCAGCACACCGGTGCTCGGCAGAACCTCCCCACCCGCCGTGACCATCTCGGCATTGACGCGCGCCTGCACCGCGAACCCGCGCACACAGCCATTCGCTCGAACAGCACGACCCGTCGTATCCGGCACAAGGTCACCGAGAGCGAGGTCGTGCAGGGCAGCGCCACGGGCCAGGTCGAGTTGGACTGCCACCAGGTCCACCCCGGTTACCGCCTCGGTGACGGTGTGTTCGACCTGGAGGCGCGGGTTGACCTCGAGGAACCAGGCGTCGGTCGCGGTGACCAGGAATTCGACGGTGATCACGCCGCGGCAGGAGACCGATTCGGCTATGCGGATGGCGTTGTGATGGAGTCGTTCGCGCAGGGCGGCAGGCAGATTCGGGGCCGGGGCGATTTCGACGAGTTTCTGGTGGCGGCGTTGGATGCTGCAGTCGCGGTCGCCGAGGGTTGTGGCTCGATGCCCGTCCGCGATGACCTGGATCTCGATATGGCGCGCGTCGGTGGCCAGTGCTTCGGCGTATACGGTGTCGTCGCCGAAACCGGCACGGGCTTCGGCTCGGCAGCGCTCGAGTGATTCGGCGAGTGTGTCCGCAGTGTGGACCGCACGCATGCCACGCCCGCCGCCACCCGCTGCGGCCTTCAGCATCACACCGTTCGGGTGGTCGGCGAAGAACGCGGAAATTTCCGCCAGGTCCGCGCCGACGGACGTTGCCGGCAGGACCGCGACTCCGACCTCTCGTGCGGCGTCGCGCGCCGAGAGCTTATTGCCGAAAATGCGCAGCACCGCGGGTGACGGCCCGACGAATACCAGACCGGCGGCCGCGCATGCTGCCGCGAAATCGGCACTCTCACTGAGGAATCCGTAGCCGGGATGCACCAGTGCATCGGCACCGGCCCCCTTGGCCGCGGCGACTACAGCCGCGATGTCGAGATACGCGGCGGCACCGATGCCCGGCAGTTGGACCGCGTCATCAGCCAGACGCACCGGCAGGGCCGTCGCCTCCGCACCGGTATAGAGCGCAAGAGTGGAGTAATTCCGCTCGCGTGCCGTCCGGATCACCCGGACCGCCACCTCACCCCTGTTCGCCACCACCACATGCATGCCGACAGTGTGCTTTGACATTGACGTCAATGTCAACGACGATGATTCCATGACACAGGCAGGCTGGTCGGTGCGTGCGGCGCGGGAACGATCCGATACCGACCGCCATCGCGCGTTGCTCGATGCCGCCGCCGACGTCTTCGCCGAGCGCGGCTACGACAAGACCACCGTCGCCGATATCACCACCGCCGCAGGCGTTTCCCGCGCGACGATGTATGTCTACTTCGCTTCCAAGGACGAAATCTTCCTCGCCCTCGCCGCCCGGGTCCGCGACGATTTCCTCGATGCCCAGGAACCCGATATCGATACCGACGATCCCCGAGTGATGCTGGCTGCCACCATCGATGCCTTCGCCGCCGCGGTCCGCACAGCAGGACCCATGCTGCGCCTCATCGATGAACGCGGTGCCGTCGACGACCGAGTCGCCATCCTCGCCCAGGAAATCGCCGAACGCCCCATCCGCCGCTTCACCCGCTACCTCGAACGCCTCCACACCGCAGGCCGCATCTCCCCCACCGTCCCGCCGCGCATCATCGCCGAAACCATCGGCTACGCCCTGACCCGCGGCACCCTCACCCGCGCAGACGCCACCCCACGCGCCCGCGCCACCTACCTGGCTCACATGCAGACGGTCGCCGAAACCCTCTTGTCCCCAACCTGATTCACCCCGATCCCGGATGCGCCGTCGCCACCGATCGGACCCACAGCTCTCGCGGCGATCCCCGGAAGAATTGTTGCCGAAACGCGCTGGAGCTCAACCCGACCCACATGGATCGACTCGCGCGACCAGGTTCAACGGCAATGGGGTCCGGACTGGTAACGACCCGTATTCAACCGGTCTGTATTCCCCTGATCGCCTGTATTGATCGCGACCGGTTTCCGAGACGGGGTCCGCCGCTGGCGAAACTGGCGGCCAATCCCGCCGCAGCCGCGACGTTCGACCAGTTGGACGCAGCCAACCGCTACCGACTCAACGCCGTCGCACGCGCGACGACCCGGGACCGCAAGCTGGCCGAGTACGTCGACGTGCTCGCTCGCGGCGAATCCCTCCATCCCCGCAAGCTCCGGAAGGATCGCCGGTGACCGTCCCCGCTCGGCTCGCCGCCGGAGGGCACAGCGACCGGGTGGTCGTTGATGCCGCATCGGCGTCTGGTGCCTCTTTCCGCCAGTCCAGGCTGTCGTGTATATCCAATACAGCGAAACGAACGGCCTGGTTGCCTTGAACCGCGTTCGGCCACGGTCTGCGGGCATTTCGATTCGTCCTGGCCGAGCTCGCCGCCGCGACCGAACCTCGACGCAGGAGACTCTGATGCCACCCAACCTGGCTCTGAAGGCAATGAACATCGCGCACCGCGGCCTGCTGCGGGCCACCGGTGGGAAAATGGGCAACTCCTTCAGCGGCATGCCGTCGCTGGAGCTGACCACGATCGGACGGAAGTCGGGACGAACCCACACAGTGATGCTTACCGCGCCGCTGGTCGACGGTGACACGATCGTGGTGGTGGCATCCCGCGGTGGAGATCCGATCCATCCGGCGTGGTATCTGAATCTTCGAGACCGGCCCGAGGTCGAAGTGTCATTCCGCAGCGGACCTCTCCGACCTATGATCGCCCGGACCGCGACTGCGGAAGAACGCGCCGAGCTGTGGCCGAGAGTGATCGCGGGATACAACGGCTACGCCGACTATCAGCGTCGCACGACCCGCGAAATTCCGTTGGTCCTGCTGGCCCCAAGGGACTGAACGGATCACTTGTGGTGACTATTGCCAGCATCTCGAAGACGCGGGTGCCGGCAAATCCGGCATGTGGGGTCCAGTTGAGCGAAGACTGGCGTTAGCGAGTGCCGGTGACGAAACCCGTTGCTATGGCGGTTGATTCGCCGGATTGGCGGGTGGCGGCGAGCGTGTGGTGGTTGCGTGTCGGGTTGTGCGTGATGAGGGCGGGGCCGGGTACGGCCATTCGTGATCACTGTGTCGTTTGCTGAGAGTCCGCGATCCCGGTGAGGATGCGGCGCAAGCCGTAGGAGAACTGTTCGGCCGGGCTCAGGTCGGCGGACTCGATGAAGCGTGAGACCCGGGGGTAGGCGCCGCTCTCGATGACCTTGCGCATGTAGGGTGCGACGGTGGCGCGCCACTGGTCCTCGGTCTGACCGGTGCGCCGCTGGGTCTCTTTCTCGGCGAACTCGCGCATGACCGCGCCGCGCACGTAGTCCCTGATCAGCCCGACGGCCGAGGCCGCGTCGGCGATGTCGGAGGTCAGCGGGGCGGCCGCGGTGAGGGCGTGCTCCAGGCCGCGCAGCCAGTTGGGGCCGAGCGATGGTCGGGTGGCCAGCAGCGGGGCGAGCCAGGTGTGCCGTAGCCACAGTTCGCGCTCGTGGTGGGCGTACGCCTCGAGGTCGGCGCGCCAGTCTCCCGTCAGCGGCACGTGGTCGGCCTGCACCGCATCGGCCATGAGATCGAGCAGGTCATCGCGGCTGTCCACATAGCGGTAGAGCGAGGTCGTGCCGGTCGACAGCTCGGCGGCGACGCGGCGCATCGACAGCGCGTCGAGCCCCTCGGCGTCGGCGATGGCGACGGACGCGTCCACAATGCGCTCCACGCTCAGGGCCTGCCTTTTCGACCGGTACGGGTCACGCTCCCAGACAATCGACATGGACAGGAGTCTACCGGAGTGGATACAGTGTGCCCATGAACGGGCACACTGTATCCACTGATGTTTTGATCGCCGGCGGCGGATCCGTCGGACTGATGCTCGCGGTGCTGTTGCGCCACCACGGCGTCGAGCCGCTGGTCGTCGAAGAGAAGCCGGAGCCCTCGCCCCACCCCAGGGCCACCGGCATCGGGTCGCGGTCAGTGGAGATCCTGCGCGAGGTCGGCTTGGATCGTGCGGTCAACGAGGCCGCGGTCGACTTGCGGGCGGGGAAGATCAGAGGGCGCACGCTCGCCGAGGCCGACTTCACCGAAGGTGTGGAGTGGAAGACGAAAACCGCGGACGAGCTCACCTACACACCGGCCAGGATCCGCGGCACGTGCGGACAGAACTGGCTCGACCGTGTATTGATCACCAAGGCCGGTGACGTGGAGTTCGGCGTGGCGCTCGACTCGTTCGAGCAGGACTCCGGTGGTGTCACGGCGACCCTGTCCGACGGGCGTGTCGTGCGGGCGCGCTATCTGGTGGCGGCCGACGGGGTGCGCAGCCGGGTCCGGCAGATCCTCGGCATCGGCCTCACCGGTCCCGGTGCGATCGGTCAGGAGACCACGAGCATCCTGTTCGACGCTGATCTGCGTCCGCGCAAGCCGTTCGCAATGTGCAATACCGAGCATCCAGACGCGACCGGCCTGCTGGTGACCGTCGACGGTGAACGCGAGTGGGTCTTCCTCACCACCCTCGACACGGAGCCGACTCCCGACCTCATCCGCACCGTGCTCGGCGACCCGTCGATCGAGGTAAAGATCCGCAGCGTACTGAAGTTCCGGGGACGCGGCCAGGTGGCCGATAGGCTCTCGGTCGGGCGAGTCTTCCTGGTAGGCGACGCGGCGCACGCCATCCCCCCACTGGGCGCGTTCGGGTTGAACACCGGCATCGCCGACGCACACAATCTGGCGTGGAAGCTCGCGCACGTACTGCGCGGTGAGGCCGGAGCCGAGCTGCTGGAGACTTATCACGCGGAACGCCATCCGGTGGCCCTCATGACGATGGAGCAGGCGCGCCTGCGGTTCAACGATCCGTCCCTGCACTGGGGCAAGGACATGGCGCAGGCGCGCAAAGCAGCGGGGGCGATCAACGCGCCGGTGGTGCACATGGGCTACCGGTACGGCGGCGCGGAGCTCCCCTCCACCGAGGACGTCGCCCTCGATCTCGACGGGTCGCCGGGATCCCGCCTGCCACACATGTGGGTGTCCGACGGGGTGTCCACGCTGGATCTCGTCGGATCGCGGTGGTGCGTGCTCACGGCCGATCCCGGTGTGGAGGCCGACGTTCCGGTGCACGTCGTGGACGGCTGGCCGTACGGGACGGTGCTGGTCCGCCCCGACGGGTTCGTGAGCCGTTCGTACCGCTAGCACGCCCTGCACAGTCACAGCCCGCGCGGTTCGAAGCGGCTGACTCGTATCTACGGAAGATCATAGGAGCTGGTCCCCGAAGGGCCTGGCGCGAGAGTGGTCAGTTCTCGATGGCCGCCTGGACACCGCCCTGCTCGGCCACGACCCCGATCCCGACCGTTTACGCACGCTGCGTGAAGAACTCGACAAGGTCGACTGCCGGATCCGCGTCGAAGTTCGGGCAGGCCAGCGGTTCTAGAGCTGATCCAGATCGGAAGCGGCGTCGCTACGTCACCGATCGTCTTCGCGGCGTTCCCGGCGCGGTCGGCAAGGTTGAAGATCTGCCGGAACTTCTCGGCCGGATTCGAGTCGTCGCCCAGTCGTGTCGATAGTGTGCAAAGAGTCCTTGCAAACACTCTTTGTAAACCCTATGCTCAGGGC
This sequence comes from Nocardia pseudovaccinii, assembly GCF_050942345.1. NCBI lineage: Bacteria > Bacillati > Actinomycetota > Actinomycetes > Mycobacteriales > Nocardiaceae > Nocardia > Nocardia pseudovaccinii. Next base: position 4,733,809 of record NZ_CP192074.1, on the reverse strand, counting down.
GTGGCCGATCAGTCTGTCCCCCGGACGATTACCGATGTCGCCGTCCTGCGACTGCTTGCGCACCCGCTGCGCCGCCGTATCGAGGAGCAACTGCGCCGTGGGCCCGTGAACGCGACCTCACTGGCGCAAGCGCTCGGCGAAAGCACCGGGCTCACCAGCTATCACCTGCGGCAACTGGCCAAACACGGCTTCATCGAGGAAGTTCCGGAACTGGCCAGCGGAAAGGAACGCTGGTGGCGCACGGTACCCGGCGATCGCCGCTACCCCGCCTACACCGAACAAACCGACGACATGCGCGCGGCCACCGCCGACATGACCCGGCACAACCTCGCCGAATTGGTCGAACTCTACGAAACCTTCGAACGGGAGGCCCCCGGGCTGGGCACATGGGCCGATGCATTCCTGTTCTCCCGCGCCACGATTCGCGTCGATCTGAAACAGCTGCGGGAATTCTTCGAGGAATACATCCAGCTCGTCCAGCGCTACGGCGCGCCGTCGGACTCCGACGACGACCGGAAGACCGTGCTGCTGCGCCTGTTCGGCTTCCCTGAAATCTGAATCCGCACATCTGAACCCGTGCCGAGGGGCCACCTATGCACCACACTCGATCGCCACGACGCGGCCGGTTCGCCGCCTCCTGCCTGCTCGCCCTGATCCTGCTGGGCGTGCCGCTCCTCGCGGCGCGGCCGGCCACGGCCGCCCCCGCGCTCGACTGCAGCGGTGTCACCTGCACCGATGTCACCTTCGCGGGTGGTGGCGGGCTCACACTGCAAGGCACCGTCATCGCCCCGGCCACACCGCATTCCGACTCGCCCGGCATCGTACTGGTAGGCGGTTCGGGACCGGGGCCGCGCGCCGAATACCTATACGAGGCGCGGGCTTTCGCCGCGGCGGGCATCACCACGCTCATCTACGACAAACGAACGACCGGCTACTCGTTCGGCCATCGCGATTTCTCCCTGCTGGCCGATGATGCCCTGAGCGCGGTCGAAACCCTGTGCCGCACACCGGGAGTGCGCGCGGACCGAGTCGGGTTGTGGGGCTTCAGCGAGGGTGGCTGGGTTGCGCCGCTCGCGGCCTCCCGCTCCGCTGACGTCGGATTCCTCGTCACACTCGGCGCCTCCGGCCGCACCCCGCTGCGCTCGCAGACCTGGCGCCTCGCCACTGCCCTGCGCCACCGCGTGGACGCCGGACCGCTCGCCGACACCGTCACCGGACCGGCCGCCCGTCTGCTCGAGGAGACCGGGTTGTTCCCCGCGGCGGACTTCGACCCGCTGCCCGCGCTGCGCGCCGTGCGGATTCCCGTCCTCGCCCTCTGGGGAGAGCACGACGTGCAGACCCCGTCGGCGGAAAGCGCCGCGGTGCTGAGGGATACGCTCACGGCCGCGCCGTCGGTAACGATTCGCTTCCTCACCGGTTCGGCCCACAACGGCCGCTCGACCACCGACGGATTCGACCGACTCGGGCCCGCGCCCGGTCCGAAGGCGCCGCGCGGCGCCTTCGCACCCGGCTATTTCGACACCGTGACCGGCTGGGTGCATCAAGTCGCGAACGGCAACCCACCCGCCTCGTCTGCCGACGCCCCGCCCCGCCAGGCGGTGATCAGCACCGATCCCGGGCACGGCAGGTGGACGTCTGCGTGGACACAGCTGACGGTCCTGACAGTGGTGCTGGTCGGCTTCGTCGGCTATCTGCTGATGTCGGTCTCCGACCGCCGGATGCGCCATACCCGCGATCCCCGACGGCCCGCGCGCCTGCTGGCGTCGGCCGGGTTGCTCTCGGTGTTCGCAACGGTCATCTACGTGGTGTCGATCCTCGCCTTGAATGCGCGAACCCTCGGCCCGATCGCCCTGTCCCGCCCGATCGTGTGGCTGGCCCTGCAACTGCTGGCGTTCATCCCTGTGGGTCTGCTGGTCGTCACCGGTATCGCGAGTGTTCGCACCTGGGCAGCGCTGATCGGGCGGAGTCGGATCGCACTAGGCGTCCTGTTCGCAACCGGGTGTCTGTGGCTCGCCTGGGCGGCCACTTGGGGATTGTTCGCCCTGTGAAAACCGTTGTCGCGCCACGGGCTATCCCGCGACGCTGATCGCCGGGAACCCGCAACCGGGCCGGTTCGCCGTCCGCGAACAATCGTGTCGCCATGAATCCCAACCTCCGGTAGGCCGACCAAACCCATCGGCAACCGAGCCGACCACCAACCGCCTTGATCTGTAGCACGCGAGCCCATCAGACGGCGGCCCCCTACCGCGCGCTGTCGGTGTCCATCAACGCATCCAACACGCGTAGAAGGTCGAGATCTAGATCCTCTGCCGTAGCCGTGCCCATTCTTGCGTTCAGAACAACTATGCCTTACCAATATTGCACTGGAAATCATGTCTTGGTGGATCAATACTGATCTCAGGAGTTCTCGGCAGCGGATGCGCCGCTCTCGACGAGACAACCGATCGGTCGCGCCGCCCATTCGCCGGGCAGTGCCGACTGCCACCCCACCAGGACAGGAGCTCAGTCATGCCCAGAATCGTGCGTCCGACCGCCTACGGCACACCCGATGTGCTCGCCGTGACCGAGGTGCCTACTCCGTGCGCGGCCGCCGACGGCGTGGTCGTCGAGGTCCGGGCCGCGGGGGTCAATCCGATCGACTGGAAGCTCTACAGCGGGGCTTTCCACGCCGTGGACGACGACCACAAGGACGCCGCCGGGGTGGCCGCCTCGATGCCCTCGATCGGTCTGGAGTGCGCGGGCGTCGTCACCGAGGTAGGTGCGGATGTGACCGGTGTGCAGGTCGGAGACGAGGTCATCGTGTACCCCGTGACGGCCGCCTATGCCGACTACGTCACGGCCCCGGCCACCTCGATTTTCACCAAACCCGCCGAGATCGGGTGGGCCCAGGCAGGGTCGCTGATGCTGACCGGCACCACCGCCGTCCACGCACTGCATGCCGCCGGGGTGGGTGCCGGCGACACGGTACTCGTCCACGGCGGGGCCGGCGGCGTCGGCCTGATGGGCGTGCAACTGGCCACCGCTCAGGGTGCGACGGTGATCGCCACCGCCGCCGAACGCAACCACGCACTGTTGCACGAACTCGGCGGCATCCCTGTCGTTTACGGCCCCGGACTCGCCGACCGGGTGCGCGCCGCCGCGCCGCAGGGCATCACCGCCGCAGTCGACTTCGCCGGTACCGACGAGGCCCTCGACGTCTCGCTGCAGCTGGTGGCCGACCGCACCCGGATCGCCTCGATCGCCGGGTCGCCACGACGCGCCGAAGCAGGCATCAAGCTGCTCGGCTATGGGCCGGGGCAGGACGCGGGCACCGAAGTCCGCGGCGCCGCGCGCGGTGGGCTCGTCGAGCGCGCCGGGTCCGGCGCGCTGCGCGTCATCGTCGATACCACCTTCCCGCTCGCCGAAGCCGCGAAGGCCCACGAGGTCGGCATCGCCGGACACGCACCCGGCAAGCTCGTGCTGATCCCCTGACCGGGGTCCTCGGCCAGCCGCGGCTAGGCGATCCGCTTGCGCGCCTGGCCTCTCGACTTGCGGCCGGGCCGGGCGGCAGCACCGTCGAAGGTGAGTACCCCGTCCTCCAACGGCGCCTTGCGTAGTAGCGCGCGGTCGCGGAAGTAGTTGTTGATGACCTGCCAGGGGCCGCGGGCCCCCTGGCGGGGCATGACGCCGTCGCCGCGTTGGATGTAGCCGGAGGTCAGGGCGCCGCCCATGAGTGATTGATCGGAGCGGTCGGCATCTTCGGCGATCGCGACCACCTTGGTGTAGCCGTTGGCCTTCATGTGGTTGAGTAGGCGGCAGAAGTATTCGGCGGCCAGATCCGCCTTCAGCGTCCACGACGCGTTCGTGTAGCCGAGCACCAGCATCGCGTTGGGGATGCCGTCGAGCAGGGTGCCCTTGTAGACCACGTGCTCACGGGTCGACACCGGCTCGCCGTCCACATCGAGTGCCGCGCCGCCGAGGATCTGCACGGTGAGACCGGTTGCGCTGATGACGATATCGGCGGGGAGTTCTTCCCCGGATGCGAGCCGAATGCCGGTTTCGGTGAAGCGGTCGATGTGATCGGTGGCGATCGATGCCTTACCGCTGCGCAGGACCTTGAACAGGTCGCCGTTCGGGACGACGCACAGCCGCTGGTCCCACGGGTTGTACGAGGGCGTGAAGTGCCGCATATCGATCTGCTTGCCGAGTTGCATCCGCACCGCGGCGAGCAGCAGCTTCTTCGACAGCTCGGGATTGGTGCGCGAGAGCTGGAAGCTGGCGCGCTGCAAGGCGATATTGCGTGCTCGGCCAGCCCGATAGGCGATCTTCTCCGGCACCCGCGCGTACTTCATGCCGACGGCGACCGGGTCATCGGCGGGCAGTGCGGTGATGTAGGTGGGCGAGCGCTGCAGCATGGTGATGTGCGCGGTGTCGTCGGCCATCGCTGGAACCAGCGTGATCGCGGTCGCGCCGCTGCCGATCACCACGACGCGTTTGCCGCGGTAGTCCAGATCTTCCGGCCAGTGCTGTGGGTGCACGATCTGCCCGCGGAACTCCGCCTCGCCCGGAAACCGCGGGCGATATCCGTTGTCGTAGTCGTAGTAGCCGGTGCAGCCGACGAGGAAGTTGCTGGTGTAGATCTCGGTCTCGCCGGTCTGCTCGTCGAGCGCCTCGACGGTCCACAGCTCGGCTTCGCTCGACCAGCTGGCCTTGGTCATCTTGCGCCCGAACCGAATGTGCTCGGTGACGCCGTATTCGGCGGCGGTGTCCTCGATGTACTGGCGGATGTGCGGTCCGTCGGCGAGCACCTTGGTGCCGATCCACGGACGGAAGCCGAAGCCGAAGGTCAACATGTCGGAGTCGGAGCGGATGCCCGGGTACCGGAACAGATCCCAGGTCCCGCCGATGGCGGTACGGCGTTCCAGGATCGTATAGCTGCGTCCGGTCTGCTCGCGGGTGAGATGGCACGCCATCCCGATGCCGGACAGGCCCGCGCCGATGATCAGTACGTCGACATGCCGCGTCATTGAGGTAATCCGTTTCGTTCTGCTCTCACCCGAGCACCCTTGCCCGACCGTCCCCCAAGATTACCTGTTATCTCCAGTAACGTCTAGCCGCCGCCTTCGGGAATGCGCCGGCGGCGGGCTTCTCTCGATGTTTGCCGCCACGGCTACATGGTGATCAACCGTCCAAGTGTCGCTTGCCCAGCGATTGCGGCGTGGTGTCTTGCGTGCGTTGCAGCGGTGCGCGCGGCGCGCAGCTGCACGCCACGCATTCGCGGCTATGGATTGCTTGCTGATCGCCCCGGCGTCGACCTCGCCAACTCCGCCGACCACAATGGATAGCCGACTCCGCCGGTCGGCCGGAGCCAGAGCATGCATCGAGGGAGTTCATGACCAGCCCAACCCGGTGGCGCCGCCGCCTGCCCGACACCGCGACGAGCCCCGCAACAGGGGTGCCGACCCTGAAGCGCAGTCTGGGGCGGATCGACCTCACGGCCATGGGTGTGGGCACGATCGTCGGGGCGGGCATCTTCGTCATCACCGGTGTCGCGGCTGCCGAGAAGGCCGGGCCGTCGATTGTGCTGTCGTTCCTGCTGGCCGGAACCGTCTGTGCGCTGGTCGCGCTCTGCTACAGCGAACTCGCGGCCATGGTGCCGGTCTCCGGCAGTGCCTATACCTACACCTACGCCACCCTCGGCGAAGGTCCGGCGTTCCTGGTCGGCTGGAATCTGCTGCTCGAATTCGTCATCGCGGGCGCGGCTGTGGCGATCGGCTGGTCCGGCAGCGTCGTCTCGGCGCTGGACTCCATGTTCGGCATCACATTGCCCACCGCGATCACGGCGGGCCCGTCCGAGGGCGGCATCGTCAACCTGCCCGCCGTGCTCATCATCGGCGTCATCGTCGCGGTCCTGGTCGGCGAGGTGACGCTGACGGCCCGGATCACCAAGGCGCTGGTCGCGGTGACGATCGGCGTGCTGATCCTGGTCGTCGCGATCGGCACACCGCACATCGATATCGGCAACTGGACCCCGTTCGCGCCGTTCGGATTCGATGGCATCGTCGGCGGCGCCGCGATCGCCTTCTTCGCCTTCCTCGGCTTCGACGTCGTCGCCGCATCCGCCGAAGAGGCGCGCAACCCCCGCCGCGATATCCCGTTCGCGATCATCGGCACGGTCCTGATCGCTACCCTGCTGTACGCACTGGTCAGCGCCGTGCTCACGGGCATCGCACCGTTCGCCACCCTGAACAACGCCTCGCCGATCGCGACCGCCTTCGGCAATCTGCACGTCGGCTGGATCGGCAATGTCATCGTGATCGCCTCGATCATCGCGCTCACGAAGGGCCTTTTGCTGATCGTCTACGCACAGGTGCGGCTGATGTTCGCGATGTGCCGCGACCGTCTGCTGCCGCGCGGTCTCGCCGAAACCGGTAAGCGGGCCACTCCGGTCCGGCTGACGCTGCTGCTGGGCGTCGTCTGCGCGACCATTGCCGGTCTGCTGCCGATCGATATCGTCGTGGAATTGGTGAATATCGGCGCGTTGTCCGCTTTCGCCGTTGTTTGCGTCGGAGTGCTGGTGCTGCGAAAGCTGGAGCCGAATCGGGAACGGCCGTTCCGCACCCCATTGGTGCCGCTGGTGCCGATTCTCGCGCTGATCGGCTGCGTACTGCTGGCAACCACCTTGGACGGGCTGACCTGGGTGCGTTTCGCGGTTTGGGTGCTCGTCGGCATTGCGGTCTACCTGGGCTACGGCCGTAAACGCTCCACTCTCGCCGCCCCGACCATAACTGACTCAACGGTTTCTGCCGAGCGGTAACCGGCGCGAAATTCGCCATTGGGATCTTGCACGAATGCATTCCGAGTCATTGCGTCCGCGTGGTGAATTCGGCACGCTCTCTGGGTAGGAGCCACGGCGCACACCCCGGCGGCCGGGCCGGAGAGGACGACGACCCGATATGTCCGATGACGAGAAGCAGATCCGAATCCTGATCGAGCGATGGGCGGCGGCGGTGCATACCGGCGACTTGGCCGGTGTAGTCACCGATCACGCCGACGATATCGTGATGTTCGATGTGCCCCCGCCGAATGAAGGTGTGCGCGGTATCGACGCCTATCGGGAGACCTGGCCCGGCTTCTTCGAATGGCAGGCATCGGGTGCGACATTCGACATCGTTTCGCTGGAGGTAGAGGCGGGCGCAGACGTGGCATTCGCGCATGCGCTGCTGCTGTGCGGCACCGCGGAGGATTTCGCCCGCGATCCGGCCAAGCGCCTGCGGATCACCTTCGGCCTGCGCAAACAGTACGGACGCTGGGTCGTGGTGCACGAACACCACTCCTTCCCCGACGACACCGTGGCACCCGAGGCCTGAGCTCGAGCCGGTTCGCTACGGTGGCATCGAGCGCAACGATGCAGCGACCGCCGGTGGCGTGGTGCACCGTTGCCGCGAATACGGCATCGAGTGCACCGGGAGTTCCACGTGAATCAGCCTGATAGCGAAGCCTTTTCGAACCATGCGGGCACCCGCCCCGCGGCCTGGTACGAGAACTGGACAGAGGTGCCCGATTCGCCGTGGCGGGATCGGCCCGAGCCCGCTGGCGAACGCGAGTACCGCACGCTCACCTATGAGCGCGACGGGCGCATCGCGCGCATCACCTTCAACCGCCCGGAGAAGGGCAATACGATCACCCCGGACACCCCGGTCGATCTCGCCCATGCGGTCGAGCGGGCCGATCTGGATCCGCGGGTGCACGTCATCCTGGTATCCGGGCGCGGCAAGGGTTTCTGCGGCGGCTACGACCTGGATATGTTCGCCGAACAGGGCAGCCACGGTGTCGACGGTTCGATCGACACCACCGGCACCGTGGCCGATCCGGTGGTGCAGGCGGTCAATCACAATCCCTGGGGCACTTGGGATCCGATGATCGACTACGCCATGATGAGCCGGTTCAACCGCGGTTTCGCCAGCCTGATGAACGCGAACAAGCCGACGGTCGCGAAACTGCATGGTTTCGCCATCGCGGGCGGCACCGATATCGCGCTCTACTCCGACCAGATCATCTGCGCCGACGACACCAAAATCGGCTACCCGCCCACCCGCGTATGGGGTATTCCGGCGGCGGGCATGTGGGCCCATCGCCTCGGCGATCAGCGCGCCAAGCGGCTGCTGTTCACCGGTGACTGCATCAGCGGGAAGCAGGCCGAAGAGTGGGGCCTCGCGGTCGAATCGTGTCCGGCCGATGAACTCGACGAGCGTGCCGAGGCATTGGTGGCACGCATCGCGCGCATGCCGATCAACCAGCTGATGATGGCCAAACTGGCGCTCAATTCGGCGCTGCATTCGCAGGGCGTGACGAATTCCGCGATGATCAGCACGGTATTCGACGGGATCTCCCGGCACACGCGCGAGGGTTACGCCTTCCAACTGCGTTCGGCCACCGTCGGTTTCCGCGAGGCCGTGCGCGAACGCGACGAACCGTACGGCGACTACAAGCGCGCCCAGTTCCGCGCCGAGGAATAACACGCTCAGCGTGTATAGCGGTGCTTCACCCCGATCGGGAAGTAGTCCGGATCGCCGGTGGGGCGCAGCTCGACATGCGGCAGGTGACGTTCGGGCGGAACGTAATGCGCGTATTCGCTATTGCGGCGCAGCAATTCGTCGCGAATCGATTCGGCGACGCGTCGGGTGCGTTCGGGGGTATTCGGTTCATCGGGGACCAATTCCACCGTGACGCGCAGCGTCCGATCGTGATCGGCGTTCTCCCACACCTCCAGCACGAACTTGCCGGTCACCCATTCGCTGACTCCCGGCTGTTCGAGCCCGATCGTCACCGTCTCCGGAAAGACATTCGCCCCGAATATCGATACCGCGTGCAGTCGCCCGAAGATATATACGAGCGACAGTTCGGGCCAGTTTCCGGCACAGAGCGGACCAGCCACGACGACACGCCCTTCAGCGAGTTGGCGAGCTTAAACTGTCGAGCATGTTGACGGGTCGGCGGTATCGGGTGGTATTCACGCCCGAACAGGCCAGGTTCGCCGAGCTCATCGGTGATACCTGCCGGGCAGTGTGGAACACCGCGTTGGAGCAACGCCGCGAATACCGACGGCGTGACGCCTGGATCAATTACAACCAGCAGGCCAAAGAACTCGCCGACGCCAAGACCGAACATGCATGGCTGACGACCGCGCCGGGGCACTGCCTTCAGCAAACCCTGATGGATCTGGAGAAGGCGTGCAAGACGCACGGTACCTGGCGGGTTCGGTGGCGGTCTTCGCGTCGCTGGGCTCCGTCGTTCCGGTTCCCCGAAGGCGGCAAGATCACTGTCGAGCGCCTGGGCCGCAGGTGGGGGCGATGCAAGCTGCCGAAGCTCGGATGGGTGCGGTTCCGCTGGTCCCGTGCACTCGGTGGCGCTGTCCGCTCGGCCACAATCAGCCGGGACGGAAAACGCTGGTATGTGTCATTCCTGGTCGAGGACGGCGAGGTAACACCGAATCAGCATCCGTCCGCGTCGGCGGTGGGTGTGGATCGCGGTATCGCAGTTGCTGTCGCCTGCTCGGACGGCGACATGTTCGACCGCGCCTTCACCACGCCGGGTGAGGCGAAGCGGTATCGCCGGTTGCAGCAGCAACTCGCACGCCAGAAGAAAGGTTCCGCCAACCGCAAGAAGACGATCACCGCGATGCGGGCTGTCCGCAGGCGGGAGCGGGACCGACGAGCAGACTTCAACAACCAGACCGCCCAAGTACTGGCCGCCAAGCATGGCTTGGTCGTGCTCGAACAGCTGCGCACCCGCAACATGACCGCCTCAGCGAAGGGCACAGCCGCTGAACCCGGCAAGCAGGTGCGCCAGAAGGCTGGGCTCAACCGAGCCATCCTTACGAAGGGCTGGCATCAGTTCGAGCTAGCCCTGGCGAATGTCGCCCGCTACACGGGCATCAAGATTGTGAAGATCCCGGCCGCGTACACATCGCAAACGTGTTCAAGCTGCCGCGACGTGAATCCCAAGAGCCGTGAGAGCCAAGCGGTGTATCGGTGTGTCACATGCGGTCACAGTGAGAACGCGGATGTGAACGCGGCCAAGAACATCCTCGCCGCAGGACTTGCGGTGACAGCCTGTGAAGACCTCGGCACTAGCCGGTCCGTGAAGCAGGAACCCCTAACCGTTGCCTAGCAACAGGTTAGGAATCCCCGTCCTTCAGGGCGAGGAGGACGTCAAAGGCATTTCGAGAACGGGAGGACTGGGGGATGTCGGATATGCGGGCGGGTTTCGGGGTGCTCGGGCCGGTGCAGTTGACGATCGACGGGGTCGCGCAACCGCTCGGTGGTGTGAAACAGCGTGCGGTATTGGCGTATCTGGTGGTCAATGCGAACCGGCCGGTGTCGACGGAGGCGCTGGCGCAGGCGGTATGGGAGGAGAATCCGCCGCCGGATATCCGGATCAGCCTGCACACCATCGTGTCGAATCTGCGAAAGCCGTTGCGGGATGCCGGACTCGACGCGCGCACGATCCTTTCGCGCGCAGGGACGGGCTACCGGATCACGGTGCCCGCGGACAGCTGTGATGTCCAGCGGTTCCGTACGCGCAAGGAATCCGGATTGCGGGCCATGGCCGCGGGACGGTTCTCGGTGGCCGGTGAGGTGCTTTCCAGCGCGCTCGCGCAGTGGCGCGGCACCGCGCTGGCGGACCTGCAGGGCCTCGGTTTCGCCGATGCCTTCGCCACCGCCCTCGACGACGAACGGATCGGTGTCATCGAAGCCCGCGCCCAAGCCGAGATCGCGCAGGGCCGGGCCGACGGCGTCATCGCCGAGCTGGCCGAATTGGCCGACAGGTATCCACTGCGCGAACCGCTGTGGGAGCAGCTGATCACCGCGCTGTACGTGAGCGGTCGGCAGAGCGACGCACTCGAGGCGCTGCGCCGATTGCGGGTGACCCTCGCCGATGAACTCGGCATCGATCCGGTGGCCTCGATTCGCGAACTCGAGGCCAAGATGCTGCGCCAGGAACCGCTCACCCCGCCCGCCGATGCCGTCGCATCGGCACTGCGGGCCACTACCGTCGTCGATCTGATAGCGCCCGGATCCCAAGCGTACCTGCGGGATTCGACCGGGCAGACGTTCCCGATCACCGGCCCGTTCACCCGCATCGGCCGACTGCCCGATAACGACATCGTGCTCGACGACGGCAAGGTAAGCCGCCATCACGCGGTGATCGTCAGCAATGGGCTGACGTGTGTGCTGAAGGATCTACTGTCCTCCAACGGTGTGTTCGTCGGCGGGGTTCGGGTCATCGACGGCGCCGCGCTCACCGATGGTGTGACGATCCGTATCGGCGATACCGAATTCACCTTCGGCGTCATGCCGCACAACTAGGTGATGTGCTTATCGAACCAGTCCCGCAGTTGGGCTTCGGTTTTCGGTCCGGGGAGCGGGTTTTCCGGCACCAGTGTGCAGAACTGGGTGATCAGGTGGGCATCGGAGTGCACGGCGATCAGGCAGGTCCGGGTGCCGATATCCGGATCGTTGTCCAGGAAGCAGAAGAATCGGCCGACATCCTTGCCCCCGCTGCGCCACACCTCGTCGGCGCCCCCGCCACCGCAGGCGTGTCCGCCGAGCACCCCGACGTCGGCCCGGTACAAGGTGTCTGCGGACTGGGCGTCCGGGAATCCGAAGAACAGTGCGGACGGATAGTCGGGCGGGGTACTGCATACGATGGCGGCGTTCACCGTGCCGCCGGGCGGCGGCACGTGCCGACAGTTCGCCGGACCGAAGGCATTGCCGAGATGCCCGAGGAGGACGCGGTCCTCGGGGGTGAAAAAGTCCGGGTCACGGGCGGCTTCGGCGGTCAGGAACTGGCTGGCGGCGAACTTGGACAGGTAGTCGCGCAGCGGCTGGTCGCTCGGCGACGGCCAGATGAAGAACGCCAGCGCGAGCTGGGGCTCATCGGTCAGCAGCAGGGATGGTTTCGGCACGTTGGGGTCGTCGGCGCGGTTGGCGAGGCACGCCTTCCGGCCGATCTCCTTGCCCTCGTACATCACCGGGCCGTCTGCCCCGGCGGGGTCGCCGGGGCAGTTGGTGGTCTGGAAGGTGCGGATCAGGAGGTTGTAGTAGTCGCGTAGTGCGTCGAGATTGCGGAACCGCATGTATCGGACCGCCGACTCGCTGGCCGCAGGGTTGTCCGGGCAGAAGATGACCGCGACGGTGGTGGAGGTATCGGGCTGCTCGTGCTGGCAGGTAGATCGTTTGCGGCCGGTCTGGGCGACGATCTTCAGCAAATCGATATCGGCGTCGCGCAGTGCGGTGGCGTCGGCGACCGCGGTGCCCTTTCGATCGCCGAGCATGGTCCAGGCCCCGTATCCGGCCCCGGCGGCGATCACAGCGGCGAGTGCCAGGACCAGCGCGGTCAGCCTGCGGTGTCGGCGGCGCGGTTCGGCCACCGTGACACCCTGTGTATCCCTTGTCTCGGCTTCGGGCTGCTCCGTACCGGGTTTCCGGGCAACGGATAACAGATCGTCACTGGTCGCGGTATCGGGCGAGCTGCCTTGTCCGGCTTCACGATTCGAGGTTCGTTCATCGTGCACCCCGATCGCGGACAACGCCGTGCGCCCCTCGGTGACCGCACCGGCACTCGTCAGCGCCGCCTCCGCCGCATACGCGAGGTCCCCCGCCGCCCGGTAACGTTCGCGCACGTTTTTGGCCATACCGTGCTCGATGACGGTATCGAGCGCGGGCGACACATCCGGCCGGTTCGTGCTCGGTCGCGGCACCGGACCGAACAGATGCGCGCTGATGATCTCGGCGTCGGTGGTGCCCGCATACGGCCGTGCGCCGGTGAGGCATTCGTAGAGCACGCACGCCAGCGAGTAGACATCGACCGCGGGCGTGGTGTGCTCGGAACGGAACCGTTCCGGCGCCATGTAGCTGAATGAACCGATCACCGCACCGTGGGTCGTCAACCCCTGATCGGCATCGGAATGCGCGATACCGAAGTCGACCAGATAGGCGAAACCTTCCGGCGTGAGGAGAATATTGTCCGGTTTGACGTCACGATGGACGAGTCCTTCGGCGTGCGCGGCATCCAATGCCGACGCGATCTGCCGGATCACCGCCACTGCCTGCCGCGCAGGCATCGGCCCCTTGCTTTCCAATACCGACGGCAGGCTGACACCGTCCACCAGGCGCATGTCGATATACAGGTGGCCGTCGATCTCGCCGTAATCGTGAATCGGGATGACATGCGGTTCGCGCAGTCGCGCGGCGGCGTCGGCCTCGCGCTGGAACCGCTCGCGGTACCCCTCGTCCTGCGCAAGCCGTTCGAGGAGCACCTTGATCGCCACGCTGCGGCGCTTGCGCATGTCGTAGGCCTCGTAGACCTCGCCCATGCCTCCGCGCCCGAGCAGCCGATCCAACCGGTAGTGCCCGAATATCGAGCCCACGGTCGGTGGCTGGCGCTGGCTCGTCATCTCGTCCTCCGCGATGCAGACCGGAGCCCTTCGCTGTCGGTCAACTGTAAGGTCGGCGACCTGCTTTTCGCGCCGCCTGCGGAAATGTTCCCCCTGATTGATCTTCGTCGTGCCCTGTTTGGTTAACCGCTGGTCCTGTCGCGCGGCTGATCGAGCGTCGACGATAGGGTCATGGAGTGACCTGGACCGTCGGCTTCGACCTCGATATGACGCTGATCGATTCCCGGCCGGGTGTGTGCAAGGCGATCGAGCAGTTGGCCACGGAGTTCGGTCTGCCGTTGCGTAGTGCCGAACTGGCCGACCGGCTCGGGCCGCCGCTGGCGATGCTGCTGGCAGACGCCGGTGCGCCCGAGGAGCTCATTCCGGCACTGGTGACCCGCTATCGCGAGATCTATCCATCGATCGTGCCCTACATTCCGGCCATGCCCGGTGCCGATGCCGCATTGGATGCCGTCCGTGCGCGCGGCGGGCGGGTGCTCATCGTGACCGGCAAACACGAACCACTGGCCCGGCTGCACGTCGCCGAACTCGGGTGGCGGATCGATGAGGTGGTCGGTGATCTGTGGTCGGACGGTAAGGCGGCGGCGTTGCGCGAGCACGGCGCGGACCTGTTCGTCGGCGATCACGAGGGCGATATGCGCGGGGCGCGGGCGGCGGACGTCTTTGCGCTCGGGGTCACCACCGGCCCCTGCGATGCCGACGAATTGCGCACGGCGGGAGCGGATTTCGTCCTCGGTGAGCTGACCGAATTCCCGGACTGGCTGGCCGCGCGCTAGCACCCGCCCGCCGCACCCTCCAGCGTCTCGAACCGCAACGACAACCCGTCCAGCAACGCGCGCAACCCGGTTTCGAAGGCGGCGTCATCGATATCGCGCTGCCGCCCCGACAGCAGATGCGCCTCGTCCAGATGCGGATAATTTCCGCGATAGACCGCCGCGTCCTCCGGGAACCCGCCCGCGAACGACCCCAGCGTCGACCCGGTGACGAAGAACCGCATGAGCGCACCCACCTGGGTGGCCTCGCGGCGCGGCCAGCCCGCCGCCACCAGACCCCCGAAGACCGCATCGGCCTGCCGCAACGCATTCGGCCGTCGACCCATGCCCTGATTCAGGGCGGGCACCACCTTCGGATGCGCCGCCAGGGCCGCCCGATACGACCTGGCCCAATCGCGCAGTGCCACCCGCCAATCCGAGATATCGGTGAACATGGACAGATCGATCTGGCCGAGTACGGCATCGACCATCGCGTCCAGCAGGTCGTCCTTGGTGGCCACATGGTTGTAGAGCGATGGGCCCTGCACGCCGAGTTCGGTGGCGAGTCGGCGCATCGAAACCGCCTCCAGACCTTCGGCATCCACCAGATCCAGCGCGGCCGACACGATGCGATCGCGGCTGAGCAAGGGGTGGCGGGGTCTTCCCACGAAAACCTCCTGGTCGATCAATCCAGTGTCACACGGCGGATACCCACACCATCAAACTTGCATCGCTAGTTTATCGACAGTTAGCATACGGGAAACTTCCGCTGTTAGTTTTCTTGCCCCGGAGTCGTGATGAACCTGGAACTGTCCGACGAACAGGCCGCCGCCAAGCGGCTTGCCGCCGAATTCGTCGACCGCGAGATCGCGCCGCATGCGACGGAGTGGGACCGGACCGAATCCGTCGATACCGCGATCGTGGCCGAACTGGGTGAAGTCGGTTTCCTCGGTCTGACCATTCCCGAGGAGTACGGCGGCAGCGGCGGCGACCATCTCACCTACTGTCTGGTACTCGAGGAACTCGGGCGCGGTGACTCCGCAGTACGCGGAATCGTCTCGGTCTCTTTGGGTTTGGTCGCCAAGTCGATCGATCACTACGGCACCGAGGAGCAGAAGCGCACCTGGCTGCCGCGCCTGACCTCGGGTGCCACACTCGGTTGCTTCGGCCTCACCGAGCCGGGGACCGGTTCGGATGCGGCACAATTGCGCACCCGCGCGGTTCGCGACGGTGACGACTGGGTGTTGTCCGGGACCAAGATGTTCATCACCAACGGCACCTGGGCCGACGTCGCCCTCGTTTTTGCCCGCACCGGCGGCGAAGGGCATCGCGGCATCACCGCGTTCCTGGTGCCGACCGACTCCCCCGGCTTCACCGCCCGCGCCATCCACGGCAAGCTGGGACTGCGCGGGCAGGCCACCGCCGAACTTGTCCTCGACGGCGTCCGGGTCCCCGACAGCGCCCGATTGCACGATGCGGGCAAGGGCTTCACTGTCGCGATGGCGGCGCTGGCCAAGGGCAGGATGTCGGTGGCCGCCGGTTGTGTCGGCATCGCACAGGCCTGCCTGGACGCCGCGGTCGGATATGCCACCGAGCGCGAACAATTCGGCAAGCCGATCGCCGGGCATCAGCTGGTGCAGGAGCTGCTCGCCGATATCGCCCTCGATGTGGACGCGGCCCGGCTACTGGTGTGGCGGGTGGCCGATCTGATCGACCGTGGTGCCGAATTCGCCGTCGAGTCGTCGAAGGCCAAACTGTTCGCGAGTGAGGCCGCGGTGCGGGCCGCCGATCGGGCGCTGCAGGTCTTCGGCGGTTATGGCTATATCGACGAATTCCCGGTCGGCAAATATCTGCGCGACGCCAAGGTGATGACCCTGTACGAGGGCACGAGCCAGATCCAGAAGCTACTGATCGGTCGTGCGCTGACCGGAGTCAGCGCATTCTGTTGACTTCCTCCTCACACCTACAGGCGGGGGATTCCAACCTTCACAGGTCGGGTTTCCTGCTTCACCGGCGACTGCCGCGCCGACGACTGCCGGTTCGGTCTTGCACCGCCTCCACAGGCAGCGACCGCCAGCCCGGCGGCCAAAATGTTCCTCGCGGCGTTGATGTCGCGATCATGGGTCACACCGCACCGGCACACCCATTCCCGTACATCCAGCCCCATAGCATCGTTCAGCAATCCACACCCCGAGCAGGTTTTGCTCGACGGGAACCACCGGTCCACGGCGATCACCTCACGCCCGTACCAGGCGGCTTTATATTCCAGCATGGAACGCAATTGCGACCACGAGGCATCGGAGATCGCACGCGCCAGACGGTGATTGCCCAGCATCCCCGCCACGTTCAGATCCTCGATCACGATCGTTTGGTTCTCACGAACGAGACGAGTACTGAGTTTGTGCAGATAGTCTCTGCGACGGTCGGTGATACGGGCGTGGATACGCGCCACCTTCCGGCGAGCCTTCTGCCGGTTGCGCGACCCCTTGCTCTTGCGGGCAAGGGATCGTTGAGCTTTCACCAGCCGCGCGTGTTCTCGCCGCTGATGTTTTGGGTTGGTGATCTTCTCACCGGTCGACAACGCCAGCAGCGAGGTGATCCCGGCATCGACACCAACGACGCTATCGGTGCGCGGGTGATGAGTTACCACGGTCTCGGTGAGCACCGACACGAACCAGCGGCCCGCACTGTCACGAGACACCGTGACCGTGGACGGTTCCGCGCCCTCCGGCAACGGCCGAGACCACACGATATTCACTGGATCGGCCATCTTCGCGAGAGTAAGTTGCCCGTCACGATATGTGAACGCCGACCGCGTGTACTCCGCCGACGCCCGAGAGTTCTTCCTCGACTTGAAACGCGGATAGCGCGCCCGCTTGTCGAAGAAACTGGCGAACGCACGCTGCAGATGCCGCAGCGCCTGCTGCAACGGCACCGACGACACCTCCCCCAAGAACTTCAGATCATCGGTTTTCTTCCACGCAGTCAGCATCGCGGAAGTTTCGTTGTAGTTGACGCGACGCTGCTCGCTGTACCACGCGGTGGTCCTGGCTTCGAGTGCCTTGTTGTAAACCAGGCGAACACATCCGAACGTGCGCACAAGCTCCCGCTCCTGCTGCTCGGTCGGATAGAAGCGGTACTTGTACGCCCGCTTCACCAGCGTCTCCCCCATGCCTCACCCATTAACAAGTTAGGTCGTGAAACAGTGAAACTCTCTGCATCAGCATCGTTTTCGGAACCGGTAATGCCGGGCATGAATTCGACACGCTTATTCCCCACGGTCGAAGCCGGTCGTCTTCACGCTACAGCCCTGTGATGACCGCCGTATCAAACTCCCGAGGAGGACGTCCGATGACCAGATTCACCGACCGGGTCGCCGTGGTCACCGGCGCGGCACAGGGTATCGGCGCGGCCACCGCGCAGCTGCTCGCCGCCCAGGGCGCACAGGTCGCGGTGCTCGACCGCAATGCACCCGAGGACACTGCCGAGCAAATCGTCGCGGCGGGCGGCGCGGCCCGCAGTTATGTCTGCGATGTCACCGACCGCGCCTCGGTGGAATCCGTATTCGCCGATATCGCAACCGATCTCGGCGGTCCGCACATTCTGGTCAATAATGCGGGCATCACCCGCGACGATCTGTTCTTCCGGCTCTCCGAGGACGACTGGAATGCGGTGCTCTCGGTCAATCTGACCGGTGTTTTCCACTGCACCCAGGTGGCCCAGGAGTACATGGTCGCCCAGCGCTACGGCAAGATCGTCTCGCTGTCGAGCCGCTCGGCGCTCGGCAACCGCGGTCAGGCGAATTACGCCGCCGCGAAGGCGGGCATCCAGGGCCTGACCGCGACGCTGGCCATCGAGCTCGGGCCCTACAACATCAATGTCAATGCCGTCGCGCCCGGCTACATCGCCACCGCGATGACAGCCGCGACCGCGAACCGGGTCGGGGTGACGGCCGAAGACCATCAGAAGGCGGTGGCCGAGCGGACACCCCTGGGCCGCGTGGGACAGCCCGAGGAGGTTGCCGCGGTGATCGCTTTTCTGGCCAGTGATGAGGCGTCCTATGTCAGCGGGCAGACGCTGTATGTCAATGGTGGGGCCCGCTGAAGGCTTCAATTAAGACCGAAGGGTTCGGACAGATGGAGTCGGTTCGCGCACTCGAAAGCGAGAACCGACGTATGGCGTCAGGCCCGAGGATCTGCCATGAGCACGAGCACGGAGGCGCCTCGGGTCCCGGCCCAGTGTTCACCAGGGAACCGCGCCGAAACGGTTGAAGAATCCCCCAGTGGGTCCGTCAGGTCCGATCGTCGCCAAGTGCACGATGGCGTCGGTGCCTTCGGTGACCGTTTGATGCCCTGCGTTCCCGTTCAGATCCGTTGCGGTGTAGCCGGGATCGGCGGCATTGACCCGCATCTGCGGCAGTTCGCGGGAGTACTGCGTGGTGATCATGTTCAGTGCGGTCTTCGAGGAGGGATAGACCAGCCCGAGGATCTGCGATTCGATCCGGCTCGGATCGGAGGTGATGGCGATCGAACCGATGCCGCTGGACACCATCACGATGCGTGGGTTGGTGGCCGCGCGCAGCAGCGGGAGAAAGGCGTGGGTCACCTGCACGGGCCCGAAAACGTTGGTCTCGAAGACATTTCGGAAATCCGCGGCCACGGTATCGGCGGGTGTGGCGCGCGTACCGCCGATACCCGCATTGTTGATCAGAACATCCAGGTGCGGCGTCCGGCCCGCGATGGTCTGGGCGGCGGCCGCGATCGATTCGACGGACGTCACATCCAACTGGACGAACTCGACGTCCAAACCCTGTTCGGCGAGTTCGAACGCGGCCGCCTTGCCCCGCTCCGCGTCGCGGGCACCGAGGAATACCCGCCAGCCGAGTTCGGCCAGCCGCCGGACCGTTTCGCGGCCGATTCCCTTGTTCGCCCCGGTCACCAGGGCCGTTGTCGTGTTGGTCACTAGTGGACCCTCTTTCTTGCAGACGCCAATACGGCGTGTGTGGTAAGAACCAGGCGGAAGCCGGGGTGACGGCCTGTGTTGGTCGCCCTTCAAGGGCCTTCATGACACTGCCGCCCCCGGCTTCCCTGAAACCGTGAAGCGATGACAAAGGGACGCGCCGTAGAGCGCCGGTTAGTGACCACTCCGCTGTCGGTTTCCTCGCCTCCGCCTGGTTCCTGCCTCGAGATGCGAACAGGAAGGCGACGTAGTTGTCGCAACAAGACGGACCGTTGTTCTTCATCGGGATCGACTGGGCCGCAACCGAACACGCCGTATGCGTGCTCGACCAGACCGGACGAAAGATCGCCGCCTTCACCATCGAGCACACCGCCGCCGGGTTCACCCGGCTGGCCGCCCGGCTGGACAAACTCGGCCACGCCCAGCGGGTGCCGGTCGCGGTCGAACGCCCGGACGGGAGGCTGGTGGACGCCTTGCTCGCGGCCGGACACCCAGTGCTGCCGGTCAAGCCGACCGCGATCAAGACCTGGCGCGAGTCCGAGGTCCTCTCGGGTGCGAAGTCCGACCCCGGCGATGCCGAGGTGATCGCCGACTACCTGCGCGTGCGTATCCACCGGCTGCGCCCCGCCGCACCAATGTCTGGTCATACCAAGGCAATCCGCACCGTGACCCGCACCCGCGGCGACCTGGTGCAAGCCCGGGTCGCTGCGACCAACCAGCTCGCCGCGCTGCTGGACGCGCACTGGCCCGGAGCCAAAGCCATCTTCGCCAACATCGAGTCCGCCATCGCGCTGGCGTTCCTGACCAGATACCCCACCGCCGCCTCTGCGGCATCGCTGACCGAGAAGCGGATCGCCGCGTTCTGCGCCGAACAGGGCTACTCGGGCAAGAAACCCGCCGCCGTGCTGCTGGCCCGGCTGCGCTCGGCCCCGACCGGCGCGAGCGACCCCGCGCTCACCGAGGGCGTGCGTGACGCGGTGCTGGCCCAGGTCAGCGTGCTGAGCGCGCTCAACACCGCGATCAAGGCCCTGGACCGCTCCATCACCGAGAAGATGGACAACCATCCCGACGGCGCACTGTTCCGGTCCTTTCCCCGCGCCGGCACGATCAACGCCGCGCAGATCCTGGCCGAATGGGGTGACGCCCGTGAGGTATTCGACAACCCCGACGCGATCGCCGCGCTGGCCGGAATCACCCCGGTCACCAAAGCCTCGGGCAAACAACGCGGAGTGTCGTTCCGCTGGGCCTGCAACAAACGCCTGCGCGCCGCGATCACCACCTTCGCCGCGAACAGCCGCTTCTCCAGCCCCTGGGCCGCAGACATCTACCACCGTGCCCGCGCCTCGGGCAAGGATCACCCCCACGCCACCCGCGTCCTGGCCCGAGCCTGGATCCGGGTCATGTGGCGCTGCTGGCACAACGGCACGACCTACGACCCAGCCCTGCACGGCGGTGCCCGCGAGCGCGTCGAACAACAGGCCGCAACCTGACTTCGAACCTGAGGTTGACACAAGGGGTGTCATGACTCGACCTTGGCCCGCCACCCGAATCTCGCTCCAGGGCTGACAACTCCTGGGACCGGCAGTACCACCCCGGGGTCCGTGCCCTGCGGCATCATCGAGGCATGGATCGCGCCGAACTCGCCAAGCTGCTGCGGCAGACCCGGGCCCGGGTGCGGCCGCGCGATGTCGGGCTGCCCAGCGGTTCGCGCCGCCAGGTGCCGGGGCTGCGGCGCGAGGAGGTCGCGCAACTGGCCGGTGTCAGCGTCGACTATGTGGTCCGGCTCGAACAGGGACGCGGACCGCGACCGTCGGTGGCGGTGCTCGGCGCGCTCGCCCGCGCCCTACGGCTCGCGGATCCCGAACGCGATCTGCTGTTCCGGCTGGCCGGTTCCGCGCCACCGCAGGAAGGCCGCATCAACATGGTGGTGCGACCGAGCGTGCTGCGGCTGCTGGACCGGATGGCGGATCTGCCCGCACTGGTGATCTCCGCGAAAGCCGATGTGCTGGCCTGGAATCCGATGGCGGCGGCATTGCTCGGGGATTTCTCCGCGTGGTCGCCCGCCCGGCGCAACATCATCTGGCAATCCTTCCTCGGGACCGAACCCTCCCGCGTGGTCTTCACCCCCGCCGAGGCCGAGGCGGCCGCCGAATCCTGGGTCAGCTCTCTGCGCAGCGCGAAGGCGGCCTATCCCGACGATCCGGACCTGGCTCGGCTCATCGCCGAACTACGCTCGCGCAGTACGCGATTCGACCGACTGTGGCGCGAAGGAAGCACCGGCAACTGGCGCAGCGCCACCAAGACCATCGATCATCCCGAGGTCGGGCGGTTGGTCCTGGATTGCGACGCCCTGTTCGTCCCCGACAGCGACCAGGCGGTGGTCGTGTACTCCGCGGCACCCGACACCCCCGCCGCCTCGGCGCTCGAACTGCTCCGCATTACGGGGACGCAGCAGCTGAGCGGGCAGCGATAGCGCGTGGCCGCTCATCACGCGCAGTATCGACTCGGCGGGTCGAGAAGCCCTCTCCCACACAGCTTTTGAACCCCTGCCCAAAGAGGCATACGCATCTCTCCTGTGACAGGACATCCCGGACGCCAATCGGTTTGTCGATGAGTATTGGTCGATGGGCCAGAAGCCGTGGTGTCGGTTTCGTACAAGACAGCAGATGCGGTTGTTCATAGGCTGACCGCAGGCAAAATCCAATGCTCATACGCAGGAGGAATTGATGACACGCGAACTCGTCTACACGGGCTTCATGTCGCTGGACGGCGTCGTGGACTCGCCAGGCGGCAAAGCCGAGGGGCACCGCAGTGGTGGCTGGGTGATGGACACCGAGTTCGTGCCCGAGGCGTACTCGCTCAAGGGGGAGGAACTCGCCGACACGACTGCGTTGATGTTCGGCCGCCGCAGTTACGAGGCCTTCGCCCCGATCTGGCGCGATTCGGACGATCACGCGGCATACAAGGACCTGCCCAAGTTCGCGGTCTCTTCCAGCCTGACCGATGACGCTCTGATCGACGGGTGGGGCTCGGTCACGATCCTGCGATCGGAAGACGACGTCGCGAAGCTGAAGCAGACCGACGGCGGCGCGATCTACATTCACGGCAGTGCCGAGCTGGCCCGGCGCCTCGCGGACGCCGACCTGATCGACCGGTACAACCTGCTCGTGTTCCCAGTGCTGCTGGGGGCAGGTAAGAGCCTGTTCGGCCGGTCGGACCGCGACAAGCAGACGTTGCGGCTGCGGGAGTCGGCGACCTACTCCAACGGTGTGGCCAAGCTCGTCTACGACGTCGTGCACTGAGCGGCATCGAGCGCGATCGCGCCACCGGTCTGGGCGCGCAGCTGCTGGGCCGTCCGCCCGACGTACCGGCGCAGCGCGCGGGCGAGATGGGGTTCGTCGTAGTACCCGAGCTTGTCGACGACGTCGCCTGGAGTCTCACCCGAGATCAGCAGGAGTGCGGCGGCGCGGGCACGTCCGATCTGCCGGACGGCACCCTGTGTAAGCCCCGTCGCCGCCCGGAAACGACGCTCGAGCGTCCGCTCGGTTACTGCTGGCATCGAACCCCGTAGTGTTGCCGCGACGAGGGGGTCGCGGACCACGACTTCCTGCCGGACGAGCCGGTCGACGAGCGCCTCAGCGTCGTCCGGCCGCGGGATCTCCCAGTGGGCACCATCGAGCCAGAAGGTCCGGCCGGTCACATCGGGCAGCACGATCCCACCGTCGACCAGCGACGACGTTGCCAGGGTACGCAGGGAAGCCCCGACCACGAACTGGATACCGACGAAGCCCGCACCTTCGGGCACAGGTGCGGTACCGGTGCGGCTCTCCGGACCTGTTATCACCGCATGGGGCCGCCCCTCCTGCTCCCAGAACACCAGCCCCCAGGTCTCGGTCGCGACCGAAGTCATCGCCGAGACCTGCTCGCTGCGGCATGTCCACACGGACTCCACCCACGGCGAATGCGACGCTCGCGTCTCGAAAAGCAGTCCCACCGCCGGGATCCTACGCCGAACCAAGTCGAGCCCGGGTCAGCGACGGCCGGCTGCCCCGGACCCCAGAGAACCTCGAACAACTCGAACATCGAGTCCGCGGCCGGATTGGGAATGAGCATCGACGGATTCGATATCGTCACAAACCGGTGCGACTTGCCGTCGGGATGTCCGGTGCTATCCGGAGAACTCGTCGGCGAGGGTGTTCCAGAACATGAGTTCGTAGTTCTGGAAGAGTCTGGCGTACAAGTGTGCGTCGTTCGGATTCAAGCGTCCGCTGTCGATTCCGGCCTGGATCGCGGCGTGGGCCCGCTGCTCGGCTTCGGGGGTGTCGGCGGCGAAGAAGTCGAAGAATGCGCAGGCGGGGTCGTCGAATTCGTAGTGTGCGCGCATGCCTTCGGCGACGGCGCGGCAGTAGCGGCCGAATGCGGCGACATTCGCGTAGATACCTGCCGCGGCGGCGGAAGGCTCGGCGTTCAGCGCCAACCAGGCGACATAGGCCGGGTAGGCCTGGCAACCCGCTCTGGGTAGCTCCATGCCCTGGTCGGGCCCGGCCGCCGCCACGAGCGCCTCCAACAGCGCGAGTGCCTGCCGCTCGCCCGGTGGGAGGCCGTCGAGGAACGCTTTGACGTGTGGTTCGTCCGTCCGCGCCGCCAAGGCATGGAAGCTGCGCCAATCGCTGCTGACGATGCGCTGTTCCTCGGCGGCGATCGCGGCGAAGACCGCGCGTGGTGCTTTGCCCACCGAGATGAGCGGAACCATGCGGTTGTCGTCGTCGTGCGGGGCCAGCTCGGCCTGGATCCCGTCGAGCAGGTCACGAGCGGTGAGGGTCATCGGAACCTCCCTGTGGGGATGCTTCCATTCAAGCGCTGTTGCCCCGCGCGCGACAGGTGTTCAGTCGGCGTGCTCGGCATCCCAGTGTCGGCGGGCGTCGGAGATGCGGTCCTTGTGATCGCGCGACCAGTCGGCAAGTGCGCCGATGGCCTCGGCCAGGCTCTGGCCGGTTTCGGTGAGCCGGTATTCGACCTGCGGTGGAATCGTCGGATACGCGATGCGCTCGAGCATGCCGTCGCGGCACAGCCGCTTGGTGGTCAGTGTCAGCATCCGCTGTGAGATCCCGGGAATCGCGCGCTCCAATTCGCGGAAACGCCGCACTCCTTTGCTCAATTCGACGATCACCAACACTGTCCACCGATCCCCGAGCCGGTCGAGCACATCGCGGATGCCGCAGTCGTCCTGGCCACAGGGCCCGTCGGGAATAGTGCCCGTGACCTGCGCGGTGACCGCCGTGTTCGTGACCGACATGAAAGTGCCTCCTTATGCCGCGCGCCGCGGCCGCCGATGCTGGGGACGAATTCAGCAACTACAACAATCGGGAGCGTTGCGATGATCCTGGTAACCGGCATCTCCGGATCCCTCGGCGGCCTCGTCCACCGCGGCCTGTCCACCCTCGACGAACTGACAGTAGCGGCGGGCAGCCGCTCCGGTGACGACACCACTACGCGCCGAATCGATTTCGACGATCCGGCAACGCTGTCCGCGGGACTGCGGGATGTCGATGTCCTGGTACTGATTTCGGCCGGATATGCCGAAGACGATGTGGTCTTGGCCCGACACGGCGCGGTGATCGACGCCGCCGCGGCCGCCGGGGTCCGGCACGTGATCTACACCAGCCTCGCGGGTTCCGGCGATTTGATGACCATTGCCCTGCCGCATCGGTGGACCGAAACCCGGCTGGCCGCAGCACCATTCGATGTGACGGTCCTCCGTAACGGCCTCTACGCGCAGGTGCCGGTCGGTCTCGCTGTCGCCGGTGCGGCCGCCTCGGCCGAATCCGGGGTATTCGCCGCTCCATTCGGCACCGGCCGGATTTCGGTGGTGGCGCGCGAGGATCTGGCCGAGGTGGCCGTGCGGGTGGCCGCCGAAACCGAGCGCGATCTGGCCGCGGGGCGGCGGAGCAGGCATGCGGGCAAGGTGTACGAGCTGGAGGGTGTGACCGCGGTCGGTGGCGTCGATATCGCCGAGATCCTCAGCGAATCCCTCGGTCGCCCGGTGCGATACACGCCCGTCTCGCTCGGCGAAATGCGGAATATGTTGCAGGACAGTGGATTGGAGCCGTATCAGATCACGCACACACTCTCGTTGTTCGCCAATCTCGGTGCCGGACTCCTCGAAGCGTCGAGCACCGACTTGCTCGAACTGCTGCCGAGTGCACCGCGCGATGTCCGGGAACTCATCACCGGCGCGGTGCAGGCGGGCGGGTTTCAGTCGGTATCGGTGAACGCGGCGGGCTGAGCAAGCCGCAGCGGTGAACTACGCCAGCTCCGCCGCGCCGCCGATGCCCGTTGCGGCGGGGGCCCGACTGCTCGGCCTACGTCTATTTCGTCAATGCCTGCGGCCCGGTCGCCGAGGCACCAGA
Source organism: Nocardia pseudovaccinii (assembly GCF_050942345.1). Classification (NCBI taxonomy): domain Bacteria; kingdom Bacillati; phylum Actinomycetota; class Actinomycetes; order Mycobacteriales; family Nocardiaceae; genus Nocardia; species Nocardia pseudovaccinii. The sequence continues at coordinate 4,708,247 of NZ_CP192074.1, read as the reverse complement.
CGGCAGCCTGGCCTGGGCCTGAGGCGTCGATCTCGCCGACGGCGAACGATCCGCCGTCACCGGCCTGCGTACACCGAAATTCCCGAGCACCCACTCGGCCTCGCCGGGACCCGCCCATGTCGTCCTCTCGGTGTGCACGGACCGAGGCGACCCCTCCGCGCCGGGCGGACGCACGCTCCCCCGGCCCTGGTGACTCCCAATTCGGTGGCCGCGCGCTTCGGCCCCGAATAGGCTCGGTAGATGCGCTTGCTCGTGCCGTACCACCTCGATGAATACCGGCCGGAGATCGATGCTCCGATCACCCCGGATGCGGTGGTCACGCCGAGCTGCCGGATGTCGACGATCCCTGGGCGCGGATGGCCGTGCTCTATGACGCGGTGGCGGATCGGGTCGCGGAATCCGCGATTCGCGGTGAACGTGCGATCGTCGCGTCCGGTGATTGCACGACGGCGCTCGGCACGGTGGCCGGATTGCAAAGGGCCGGACTGGATCCCGCGCTCGTCTGGTTCGACGCGCACGGTGACGTGCAAACTCTCGATACCTCCGCGTCCGGCTACCTCGGTGGCTTCCCGCTGCGCATGCTCGTCGGCTACGGCCGTCATCTCATAGCCGACCGAATCGGCTTGCGCGACATCCCCGAAGACCGCGCCGTCCTGGTCGGCGGCCGCGACCTCGACCCGCCGGAGGTCGAATATCTGCGCACCGCGCAGATCCGGCACCGCCCGGTCGGTGACATAGGCGACCTCCCGGACGGCCCGCTCTACCTTCACATCGATTTCGACGTGGTCACCCCGGATGACCTCCCGGGCCTGCTCTTCCCCGCGCCCGACGGCCCGACCCTGGCCGAGGTCTCAGCCGCCGTACGAGCCGTTCTCGCCACCGGTCGGGTAGCCGCCTTCGGTCTGGCCTGCACGTGGCGCGACGACGTCACCGCCGCCGCCCACGTCCGCCCCCTCGTCGACTCCGCCTGATCCCTACCCGGCGGCCTTGTACTTGCGCAGATATTCGCCGGTCAGGGAGGTCGGGTGGGTCAGCAATTCGGCGGGGGTTCCGGTGAAGACGATTTCGCCGCCGTCCTTGCCGCCGTCGGGGCCGAGATCGATCACCCAGTCGGAGTGGGCCACCACGTCGAGGTTGTGTTCGATCACCACCACCGTATTGCCGCGGTCGACCAAGCCGTCCATCAGGGCGAGCAGGGTGTCCACATCCGACATGTGCAGGCCGGTGGTCGGTTCGTCGAGGACGTAGACGGTGCCGGTGTTCTGGAGTTGGGTCGCCAGTTTGATCCGTTGGCGTTCACCGCCGGACAGGGTGCTCATAGCTTGGCCGAGGCTGAGATAGTCCAGGCCCACTTCGTTCATCGTGCGCAGCTTCGTGGACAGTGCCTTTTCGGTGAAGAAACCGAGGGCTTCCTCGGCCGACATTGCCAGCACATCGGCAATCGACTTGTCGCGCAAGGTCAGTGCCAGCACCTCGTCGGAGAACCGTCGTCCGTCACAGGCATCGCAGTGCGTGGTCACCGGGTCCATGTAGGCGACTTCGGTGATGATCACGCCGCGACCCTCGCACTGTTTACAGGCTCCGGTCGAGTTGAAACTGAACAGGCCGGGTGACTCCCCCGTCGCCTTGGCGAACAGCTTCCTGATCGGGTCCATCAGGCCCAGATACGTTGCAGGCGTGGACCGTGACGATGCCCCGATCGCCGACTGGTCGACGAAGATCGCATCCGGATGCTCCCGGACGAACACATCGCGGATGAGACTGCTCTTACCCGAACCGGCGACGCCGGTGATCGAGGTGAGAACGCCGGTCGGCACCGCGACGGTCACATCTTTCAGATTGTGCACGTTCGCATGCTCGATCAGCAACGCGCCGTTCGACTTACGGAAGGTCTCCTTCACCGTGAACGGCCTGCGCAGTCCCGCACCCGTCGGCGTATCCGCGGTGCGCAGTTCGGCGAAGCTGCCCTCGAACACCACCTGCCCGCCGTGCAGACCGGCACGCGGCCCGACATCGACGATATGGTCGGCGATCTGGATGACATCCGGATCGTGCTCGACCACCAGCACGGTATTGCCTTTGTCCCGCAATGCCTTCAGCAGGTTGTTCAACCGGCCGACATCGCGCGGATGCAATCCGACGCTCGGTTCGTCGAACACATAGGTCATCCCGATCAGCGTGCTCGACAGATGTTTGATCATCTCGAGCCGCTGCCCCTCACCGCCGGACAGCGTCGAGGTCGGCCGATCCAGGCTCAGATAACCGAGTCCGATATCGGTCACCCGCTGCAGCGCGGTCCGGATCGCGGCGGCCAGTCCGAGTGCGGCCGGATCGGTGATCTCATCGAGTACCGCCATCAGATCGGTGATCTGCAGTCCGGACCAGTCGGCGATATTGCGGCCACCGATCTTCGTCGCCAATGCCGCTTCGTTGAGCCGAGCACCACGACAGGTGGCGCAGACACCCTCGGTGAGGAATTTCTGCATCTGTTCGCGCGTCTTCTCGCTGAGCGTGGAGGTGTCGCGCTGCAACCGGGTGCGGGTGAATTTGGCAGCCAGCCCTTCGTAATTCGCCTTCCAGGTGCCCTTGGCGAAGGTCAGTTCCACCTTGCCGCCGGTGCCGTAGAGCAGGTCGGTGAACTCGTCCTCCGTGTATTCGGCCAGTTTCTTATCCGGATCGAAGCGCCCGGATTTGCCGTACATCTGCCACTCGCCGCTGTCCACCGCATAACCGGGCAGCAGAATCGCGCCCTCGTTCAGCGATTTGCTCCGGTCGACCAGCCGATCCGGATCGGCCCGCACCGTGACCCCGAGACCATCGCAGTCCGGGCACATGCCCTGCGGCACATTGAACGAGTAGTTGTAGACGAATCCGGCTGAGGGCGAACCGAATCTGGCGAACATCGCCCGCACCATCGAGTAGATATCGGTCATCGTCCCGACGGTCGAGCGCGGCCCGCCGCCGACGGGCTGCTGGTCGATGATGACCGGAGCCGTCAGGTTCTCGATCGACTCGGCGTGCGGCCGCTCATAACGCGGCAGGAAGTTGAGGATGAACGCGGGGAATGTCGCATACAGCTGACGCTGCGACTCGACGGCAATGGTGTCGAAGACGATCGACGATTTGCCCGACCCGGAGACGCCGGTAAAGACGGTGATCTTGTTCTTGGGGATCTCCAACGACACATTGCGCAGATTGTGCTCACTGGCACCGAGCACGCGGATGACATCCGTGGCGACGACGGAATCGGCAAAAGGCATGTCGCCCACCATGCCATGCGGCACCGACAAAATGCCCGGCGGAATGTGATGTAGATCACATCAATGCATTATATGCATATGACGACTTTTGTGCCGTGACCAGCGCTTTCTTCGGTTGCCGCCGGGAAGGTCCAACAGCTCGCCGGATTCCGTTGACGCGCTTGAATTTCGCCCTCCGTCTCATCTCATGAGCCGAGGAAAAGGCGTTCGCACGGAAGGCGCGGATAGCGACTGGTGTCGCCGAGATCGATGGTGACCGCGTCGACGTAGTGCTGCCTCTGGTGCTCACGCGTGAACATCAGCGCGGCGGTAAGGCAAGCGGCATAGTCGAGGCGCACGCCGTGCAGGAAGACGCTGAGGTGTATGTCCGGCTCGTTGGGTCGAGGCGAAACATCGTCGGGATCTCGAGGTTTCGGGCTCACGATTCCTCGATGTCGCGAACATCGGTGGGCTGGATGGTGATTGCGTCGGCCTGGTCGAGATCGGGGTCCGAATCGGAAATCCATCCGTCTTCGTCGACCAGCAGCAACGACCCGTCCGCACCCTCGAATATCGGACGGCCGTCGATGGGAGCGAGGTCGAGTTTCTGCCGTGTCTCCCTGTGGAAGTCGTCGAGCAGGCGACGCACGGATGGAGCTATCGCCGGGCCAGCCCACTCCCGAACTGCGAGCGCGACCTGCTCGACCAACTCGGGCGGTGCGCCGCTGTACGCGACCGGTGGCCCGGTGAATGGATCTCGTTGTGGAAGCTCTCGTTTCGGCATGGACATGCCGCAAAGGGTCTGCCAAGTGCCATCGTCCGGACAGGCGCAATTGCGAACTGGCGAAACTCGAGTGAAAGCGCAGTACTCCTTCCGCTGACACAGTTACGCTCCTTCCGCCGCGGAAGGAAGCTGCACCGCAAGCCGGAAGGGGATCGCAAGGGGTGACCGAAAACGATGACGGACCAGAGGACAACGGAACCACCTTGCCGCGTAGGCAACTGGGTCGTTTACTGCGAGAAGCACGGACGCGGGCGGGCCTGAGCTTGGAGGCCGCCGCGCGGACACTCGGCTGGGGTAACGCAACGATTAGCAGACTGGAGAACGGCCGCAACAAAACTGTAAGGGCGACAGATCTTGACGCCCTGGGCGGACTATACGGGGCTGATGCGGAAGACCTCGCGGCGTGGAAGGAACTGGCAGGGCAGGCCCCGGTCCGGTCCTGGCTGCGAACCTACAGCGACGTACTGAGTCCGAATTTCAACACGTACGTCGAACTTGAATCCGCCGCAAGCGAATTGGCTATATTTCAGCCGCTTATCATCCCCGGCCTGCTCCAAACCAACGACTACGCGCAGGCCATGAACCGAGCCTTGCAACCGCAAGTCTCGGAGGCGGATTTGGAGCGCTTGGCAGCCGTTCGGGCTCGACGTCAGCATCTGCTCACGCGGCCCCGGAACCCATGCAAACTCACGGCCGTGATTCATGAGAACGCGCTGCGGACAATCATTGGCAATCCGCAGGTGATGGCTGACCAGTGCCGACATACGGCGGACATGAGTACGCTCGACAACATCGAGCTACGCATACTCAGGCAAGAGGCTGGCTTGCCAATTGGCAGGCTGGTCACCCCGTTCATTGTGATTACCTTCCCGAAGGACGCACAAGGCAAACCGGTGGAACCGTCTGTCATCTACGCAGAGAGCTACACGGGGGATGCGTATCTCGAGAAGCGCGACGACGTGCAACGCTGTCGACATACGTTCCGTACGCTGGTTGGGGCGACGATGGATGCTCGGTCGAGCCGTGTCCTATTGAGAGAGATAGCAAGGAGTTACAGCGGTGAACGCTGAAGTCGACCTGACGGGGGCGAAGTGGTTCAAATCACGCCACAGTTCGGGGGGCACAGGCGAATGCGTGGAGGTCGCACACCTTGACGGAGGCATGGTCGGAGTGCGGGACTCCAAGAACCCGACCGGCCCCGCGCTGGTATTCACGCCCGGCGAGTGGGACGCCTTCACCGCTGGCGTCACCGACGGCGAGTTCGACCGGGCATAGTCCCGAAATCACAAAGCGGCCCTAAGTTTCGGTTTGCTGAGGGCCGCTTTGCGTGTCCGCGTTCCGCGTATTCGAACTACTTGTTGAGGAAAATGCCTGCGATATCGGCTTTTTTGATCGGGGTGTCCTGATTGACCTGCGCACCGCACAGCAAATCCACCTGAATCATCGTGGCATCTACCGCCGTGCCCGCGGGCTCGTGATCATTGTTGGTCTGCTGCTTGATGAACTTGGTGATCGTCGTGCGCTTGGTGTCCTGATCCTGTTTGACGTAATCCCGGCAGGTGGTGTCGCCACCCTGGTTGAGCGCCCGCTCGATATCGGAGCAACCGGCCAGCAGTGCCGCGATCGCCGCGACCCCGAGTCCGGTCCGTAAGAGCGTGGCGTTCATAGAGATCCTCCTGGCGCTTCGGCGGGCAACCATGCCCGCGACGACGCCAACAGCCTAGGGCACTGGACGGTTACGGCCGGAACGTGCACAGCGGCACATTCATCTCCGCGGGCGTCAGCGAACCATGGTGGCCGATCAGCATGGATTCCAGCGGTTCGGCACCTGTGCGTACGACGCCGCGCAGACCACGGGCCGCCACCACGAGATCACCGATGCGCTCGGCGATATGCCGTGCCACGGTGGGGCCGAACCAGCCGCGGTCGATCGCCTCGGCGCGAGAGATGACATCGAAGTCGGTGCCGAGGTATTCCTGCCAGGTCGCCGCCACATCGGCGGTCGCGCCGTCGACGGTGAAGACATGGCGGGCGCGCGGCTCGCCGCCGAGCAGGCGTACACCCTCGCGCAGTAGCTCGGTCTTGTCGAAGTCGACGCGGTCGGTGAGTTCCACCATGCCGTGGTCGGCGGTCACGACGAGCGCGGCATCGGGTGGCAGATGTTCGGCGATGGTCGCGGCCAGCCGGTCGACGTGCGCGAGCTCCAAAAGCCAAGCGTCCGAGGATGGTCCGCGCACGTGACCAGTCGTGTCGAGGTTGCCGTGGTAGGCGTAGACCAGCGAGCGTGGGCCCGCGCGCAATGCGGTGGCGACGCCGTCGACGAAATCGCCGACGGAAACATAGGGCCGGAATTCGCAGCCGCGTAGCACCGCCCTGGTCAGCCCCGAACCCGCCTGCAGTCGCGGCGCAACCTGGGCCACCGCGATACCGTCGGCGGCGGCGCGCTCGAAAACCGTGGCGGTGGGCTGGAATTGCTCCGGCACCAGATCCTGCAGCAGGTCGATCTTCGGTCCCGCGCCGTGCAGCCGCCACGTCAGCGCATTCACCAGCCGGTCGTAACCGGGCACGTGTATCAGGTATCCGGTGAACCCGTGTTCGCCGGGCGGCACACCGACGCCGAGTGAGCTCAGACTGACCGTCGTCGTGCTCGGGAAGCCCGCCGTCAGTGTGCGCTGTGCCAGCGCCGACAGGAACGGCGCCACAGCGGAATTCGCGGCGAGTGCATCCGCGCCGAGGCCGTCGATCAGCAGCACACAGATCCGGTCGGCGGCGAACTCTAGGCCGAGCCGGTCGACCTCGCCGGGCACGCCGAACCCGGCGAGGATGGAGGGGAACAGATCAGCGAGAGAGCCCGTGCCGTAATCAGGGATTACTGCGTCGCGAAGCGACTCCGTGGGGGGTGGTGGTCGGGTGGCGGGCGGGCTGAACACGAACTCAGGCTACTCAGGCCTGGCCTGTCTCGAATCGACTGATTTTGCCGTCGCGGACCACGAAGCGCCACGCGGTGCGCATCGAACCCCAGCGGGAATTCGTGTAGTCGGCAACCAGTTCGGTGCCGTTGTCGCCGATCGTTTCGACATTCATGCGCCCATTGCTGCCGAAGATCTCGGAGTCGGTCCACTGGACGAGGTTGCGCTCCACACCGTCATCGGACATGGTCGCGTCGTCGGTGAGGATGGCATAGAAGCGGTCCTGATCGCTGTCGTTGAGCGCGGTGACGAATTCCTGGACCGTGGGATCGAGCTGCTGTGTCATCGGAACATCCCTCTCGAAGAGTGCGGGAGCATCGGAGGAGCAAACGTTCGGCTTCACTCTAGTGGCGGCTGCGCTCGCGCGGGTGTCACGCGCCGGGGCCGACCAGCGCGGTGAAGGTGCGCATGATGTCCTCGACCAGCGTGGGCGCGGTGGTGCCGAGTTGAATGCTGCGCTTTTCGAGCTGACCGTCCAGCCACAGCGAGGCCATGCCGTGCGCCAGGCTCCACCACATGACGGCCAGAGTGTCGGCTTTATCGGCGGGCAGCAATCCGGCGGCGACGGCTTCGGCGATGGTGTCGGCGAGGACATCGAAGGCCGCGTCGCCCGCGGCCGCCGCATCCGGATGCTTATCGGGTTGCGAGAGTTCCGGGCGGAACATGAGACGGAAGTAGCCGGGATTTTCCTGGGAGAACCGCACATAGGTCTCGGCCAGTGCGGTCAACGCTTGCAGCGGTGTGTCGTCGGCGGCGCGCGCGTCGGCCAAGTCGCTGCCGAGCTGTCGGAATCCCTGGGTCGACAGGGCGGCGAGCAGGGCCGAGCGATCAGCGAAATGGTGGTACGGCGCGCCGGTGCTCACGCCCGCCTCGCGGGCCACCCGCCGCAGGCTCACCGCGCCGAGGCCCTCGGTTTCGATCAGCCGCAGGCAGGCGGCGAGGAGCGTGTCGCGCAGCGCGCCGTGGTGGTAACTGGTCCGCGTCACCAATCGAGCGTATTCGACGCCTGCTGGACAGCCTAACTATGCGGTGCTTAGATTATCTGAGCGGCGCTCAGATGGGCTGGCCGCATTCCCTCCTTCGAAGCGGGTAAGCATATGGCCTCACGGGTACTCGTCACCGGCGCAACAGGATTCGTCGCCGGACACGTCATCGCCGAACTGCTCGAGCACGGATATGCCGTGCGTGGCACGGTTCGCGACCTCGGAAAAGCGGATAAACGGGCACATCTGGTGGCGCTTGCGGATCGGCTCGGCGGCGAGTTGGAGTTCGTCGCGGCCGATCTCGACGATGATGCGGGGTGGGCGGCGGCCGTTTCGGGCTGCACCTCCGTGCTGCACGTGGCATCGCCGTTTCCGGCGACGCCACCGGACGACGAACAGGAATTGATCGATACCGCGGTCGACGGGACATTGCGGGTTTTGCGAGCGTGTGCCGACGGCGGCATCCAGCGGGTCGTGCTCACCTCCTCGATCGCCGCGATCACCTACGGTCACGAGACCGATGCGATGCGCACCGAGGCCGATTGGTCGGTGGTCGAACGCAGTGCGGCCTATCAGAAGAGCAAGACGCTGGCCGAACGGGCGGCATGGGATTTCGCCGCGAAGTCGGATCTCGAGCTGGTGGTGGTGAACCCCGGAATGGTGTTGGGGCCATTGCAATCCGCGGCGACGAGCACATCGCACGAACCGGTGCGCCGACTCCTCGCCCGTGATGCGCCGGGTTCACCGCGAGTGGGGTGGGCGGTGGTCGATGTCCGGGATCTCGCGGTGGCGCATCGGCTGGCGCTGGAGACTCCCGGAGCGGTCGGGAATCGGTATATCTGCGCGGGCGAACATGTCTGGATGGCGGATATGGGACGGACCTTGGCCGAGGAGTTCGGGCCGCGTGGATACCGGGTACCGACACGGGTGATCCCGAATATTCTCGTGCGGACGATTGCCTTGTTCGACAAGGGGATTCGATTGACGGTGCCGACGTTGGGTCGAACCGAGCAGCTCAGCTCCGAAAAGGCGCGGCGTGAGCTCGGCTGGTCGATGCGGCCGGTGCGGGAGACTGTCCTGGATACCGCGGAGAGTTTGATCGAATTCGGCGTCGTGCCACGGGCTGCCGGTGCGACGCCGCGCCGGACAGCGGTGAATGCGTAGGGCCGGACCATGCTGATCGCGACACTCGTCATCGGCACCATCGGGTTGGTGCGACGCTGGTTGGGCAGGCGGACACCGGAAACGAAATCCGATGCGCCGCAATGGCGAAATGCGGTGCGGCGGATCATCGAGTCGGCCAGGTTGCGGCGACCGGGCCCGGTATCGGTGGCGGTGGTGACCTTGGCCGGGACGATTTGGGTGGGACTGGCGCTCGCGCCGTGCTGATCGGTTCGGCCTGGTAGAACGGGAAGGTGACGGCTGCGCGAGGCAAGTTCCGGTTCGGTGTCACTCTGCTCGGTCCCGCTTCGCGGGCGGAGTGGATACGAAAGTGTCGCAGGGCCGAGGAACTCGGGTACGACGTGATCGGTGTGGCCGACCATCTGGGGTTGCCCGCACCGTTTCCGGCAATGATTCTCGCGGCCGAGGCGACCGAGCGGGTTCGGCTGACGACATTCGTGTTGAATACGCCGTTCTACAACGCGACTCTCTTGGCGCGCGAGGCCGCGACGGCCGACCAACTCACCGATGGACGCGTGGAGTTGGGACTCGGGGCCGGATACGTCCGGGAGGAATTCGAAACGGCCGGAATCACTTTCGAGAGCGCGGGCAAGCGGGTCGAGCAGTTGGCGGCGACCGCGGCGACATTGCGGCGGTTGTTCGCCGATCCCGAGTATCAGCCCCGGCCCACGCACCCTTCGGGTCCGCCGCTGGTCATCGCCGGTTGGGGCGATCGGCTGCTGCGGGTCGCGGCCGAATATGCCGATATCGTCGCGCTGCCCGGTGCCGCTCCGGCGTACAACGGTGGACCGCTGCAGTTCGTCGGACCCGCCGCCACCGATGCGCGGATGGTGTATCTGCGGGAGTTGCTCGGGTCACGGGCCGAGGATGTCGAGCTGAATATCCTGCTGCAGCGCGTAGTTCCACCGGAGGAACGGTCGGCCGCATTGGATCTGTATGGGCCGCATCTGCCCACCGATGTCGCCGACCGGCCAGAGGAGTTGCCCGCATTGCTGATCGGCACGCCGAAGGAAATGGCGCGGCAGTTGGAAGAGCGCAGGGAACGGTTCGGATTCAGCTACGTCTCGGTGCTCGAGAGCAGCATGGAGCCGATGAGCGCGGTCATCGAACTGCTGCGCTGAATGCGGGACACACCACGGCAGGTCAGTCCGCGACATTGTGCGCGGCCAGCCAGTCGGCCGCCCGCTTACGGGAGGCCCTGCTCAGCCAAGCGTCCTGGATGACCTCGGCCAATTCCTGCTTGCCGAGTTCACCGATATGGCTGCCGCGCACCAGGACCGACAGATGTCCGTCGAAATGCGGGGTGGTGAAGAACGGCGAATCCGGATCCTGCACCAGCGCGAGTTTGTCCGACTCCGAGGGCACCCAGATCACGATCACATCGGTATAGCGGTCACCGGTGTCCGGGTCGAACGCGTCGGGTCGCGGATTGCGGAAGAAGACGAAGGATTTGCCGCCGACCTGGTACACCGCATTGCCGTGCGGACCGTCCACCCGATTGACGAACGGCATGCCGGTGGCCAGTTCGTGCACGTCGGCCACCTTGGCTCGTCGCGAAACTCTCGCCATATCAGCAGCGTAGACCGTGATCGCATATCGGAGTTGAACCTTCAATGGAGGACGGTCGGTTTGCCGTCGAACCCTCGACTCGAGCTAATGCGTACGCCATCATGAGATAGCGAATGTGAGCTCACACTGACGATGGGGTTATCGAGGTGGCACAATTCCGCACCCTCACCCAACAACGGGCCGCACTGGAGAAAGAATGGGCGCGTTGGGCGACGGCTCCGAGTAGCACGCTCGGCATACCCGCGGGTTCGACCTCGCTACGCAACGAGGTCGCCGAGTCCTGGCAGCGGTCGCTGACGACCGTCGATCCGAGTTGTACCGAGGCGCCCGGCCTGGACAACATCCGCGATCGCTGGACCGAATCGCCACTGCGCCAACCGATTACCGAGCTGGCCGGTGACCTGCGCGAGATCTCCGAGGACTCCGGCTATCTCGCGGTCGTCACCGATGCCTCAGGCACTATCCTCTGGTCCTGCGGCGATCGCACGTTGCGCCGCCAAGCCGAGGCAGTGAACTTCGCGCCCGGCGGCTGCTGGGACGAAAGCCATATGGGCACCAACGGATTGTCGCTCGCCCTGCACAGCGACCGCCCGACCACCGTCTTCTCCGCCGAACATCTGGTCGCCGCGCTGCACGGCTGGGTCTGCTATTCCGCGCCGATCCACGCACCCGACGGCCGCCAGGTCGGTGTGCTCGATCTGTCCAGTTCCTGGGAGCGTTCGCATCCGATGGTGCTGACCTCGGTCCGCGCGCTGGTCACCGCGGTCGAGACGATGTTGCGGGCGGCGGCGCCGACACCGGCGCGCGGCGTGCGGCTCGAATGTCTGGGCGGCGCACGGCTGGTCCGCGACGGCAGGCCGGTGCCATTGCCGCCGCGTCATCTGGAAATCCTGGCGCTGCTCGCGCTGGAGCCCGACGGTTTCACTCCGGAACAACTGCAGGCCGCGGTCTACGGCGACCGTCCGGTCTCTTCCAGTACGCTCAAGGCCGATGTATCGCATCTGCGGCGCACCACCGGTGGTGAGATCAGCAACCGCCGCTACATGCTCACCGGCCCGGTCTCCTGCGATGCGGTCGATCTGCTCGCCGCGATCCAGGCGGGCGACACCACCTCGGCGGTCTGGCTCTATCGCGGACCGCTGCTGCCCGGTTCGGACACCCCGGGTGTGCTGCAGTGGCGCAACCATCTCGATGTCGGGGTGCGCGCGGCGGTACTGGCGAGCGACCGCGCCGAGCACGCCGTGGCCTTCGGCGAGCGCTCCCCCGGCGATATCGAGGTGCACGAGCACGCGCTGCGGTTGCTGCCCGCCGACGATATGCGCCGGGCGGTGGTCGTCGCCCGGTTGTACACCGCGCTGCGCTCCTGAGTCACCCCTGTAACAACGGCACCAACCTCGCACCAACCTTCTCCGGACATAGTGGCCCGGCAGGCAAGATTCGCGAGGAGCGTCCACAGATGATCTACGCCAAACCGGGGTCCGCCACCGGCATCGTCACCTATGCCAGTCGTTACGACAACTTCATCGGTGGTGACTGGGCGGCTCCGATCGAGGGCAGGTACTTCGAGAACCCGTCCCCGGTCGACGGCGAAACCTTCTGCTCGGTGGCGCGCTCCTCCGCGGCTGACATCGATATGGCTCTCGAAGCCGCGCACCTCGCCACCGGGAAATGGGCCGCCACCTCGCCCGCCGAGCGCGCGAATATCCTCAGCAAGATCGCCGACCGGATCGAGCACAGCCTCGAACCCCTCGCCATCGCCGAAACCTGGGACAACGGCAAACCCGTTCGCGAAACCCTCGCCGCCGACCTGCCTTTGGCGGTTGATCACTTCCGCTACTTCGCCGGTGCCATCCGCGCCCAGGAGGGCAGCATCGCCGAAATCGATGTCGATACCATCGCCTACCACTTCCACGAACCGCTCGGGGTGGTCGGTCAGATCATCCCGTGGAACTTCCCGATTCTGATGGCCGCGTGGAAGCTGGCCCCGGCGCTGGCGGCGGGCAACTGCGTGGTGCTCAAACCCGCCGAGCAGACCCCGGCATCGATTCTGCTGGTGATCGAGCTCATCGCCGATCTTCTGCCGCCGGGAGTTCTCAACGTGGTCAACGGTTTCGGTGTCGAGGCGGGTAAGCCGCTGGCGGCGAGTCCGCGCGTGGCCAAGGTCGCCTTCACCGGTGAGACCACCACCGGACGGCTGATCATGCAGTACGCGAGCGAGAACATCATCCCGGTCAGTCTGGAGTTGGGCGGTAAGAGCCCCAATATCTTCCTGCCCGATGTCATGGCCGCCGACGACGAATTACTGGACAAGGCCGTCGAGGGTTTCGTAATGTTCGCGCTCAACCAGGGCGAGGTGTGCACGTGTCCCTCGCGCGCACTGATCCATTCGTCGATCTACGACGAATTCCTGACCCGCTGCATCGAGCGGACCAGAGCTATCAGGGGCGGTAATCCGCTCGACGACACCACCATGATCGGAGCCCAAGCCAGTAACGACCAATTCGAAAAGATCCTGTCCTATATCGATATCGGCAGGCGGGAAGGCGCCCGTGTGCTCACCGGCGGGGAAGCACGCAAGGTGGACGGACTGCCGGGTGGTTACTACATCCAGCCGACGATTTTCGAGGGCACCAATACTATGCGGATCTTCCAGGAGGAGATCTTCGGCCCGGTGGTGGCGGTAACCAGGTTCGACACCGTCGAAGAGGCGACCATGATCGCCAACGACACCCTCTACGGCCTCGGCGCCGGGGTGTGGACCAGGGATATCACCACGGCTTACCGGATGGGCCGAGCAATCAAGGCAGGGCGAGTATGGACCAACTGTTTCCACGTGTACCCCGCACACGCCGCCTTCGGCGGGTACAAGAAGTCCGGCATCGGCCGGGAAAACCACAAAATGATGCTCGAGCACTACCAGCAGACCAAGAATCTGCTGGTCAGTTATTCACCGACAAAACTCGGATTCTTCTGATGCATGGCAGAGTAGCCCGCGTCGCGATCACCGAGCGGGCGCGAGAAGTGTTGCGCCGGTTGATAGAACAGCACGGACCGGTGCTGTTCCACCAATCCGGCGGCTGCTGCGACGGCAGTTCACCGATGTGTTTCGGGGTGCGCGAATTCCGCGTCGGCGGCGCGGACGTGCTGCTGGGCAGGCTGCCGTGGCATACCGAATTCTGGATCAGCGGAGACCAATTCGAACTGTGGAAGCACACCCACCTCACCGTGGATGTGGTGACCGGGCGCGGCAGCGGATTCTCGCTGGAGGCGCCCGAGGGCGTGCGGTTCATCATCAGATCGCGATTGCTGACCGATGAGGAGACGGCGGTGTTGGCTGCGGGACCACCACCGAGGACGGGAGCCGATCGGATGAGTTGACTGCCGAAAAGGCAGTCGCCGGTGCCTGATTCACGCCCGCGGGTGCGTCCGCGGGCGGCCGACGGGTGATCGGCCCGGGGGTCCGCAGCCCTGGGCCGACACCACGAAGCCCCGCCGTCCCGCTGCAGACCGGGACGGCGGGGTCCGGTCTTATCGGCCCGGCAGGAAACGGAAGGCGCGGGTGAGCGTCATCAGCAGCCGCTGCCATTTGTCCTGCGAAATCACCGGCGGCGCATCGAGATTCATGAATCGCGTGACGACAACGGTCTGCGGTTCGGTGAACTTCAGCAGCCCGTCGGGGCCGTGCCTGCGCCCGACACCGGAGATTCCCATACCGCCCATCGGGGCGGCGGTGGTGCCCCAGGCCGGGGCGTAACCCTCGTCGACGCAGACGGTGCCCGCGTGCAGCCGCTCGGCGATCCGCTCCCCCGCGTCCTTGCTCGCCGCCCAGACACTCGCGTTCAGGCCGTATTCGGTGTCGTTGGCCAGGCCGATCGCCTCCTCGGCACTATCGACCGGGTAGATCGAGACAAGCGGGCCGAAGGTTTCGTTGCGGCCGCATTCCATCTCGTCGGTGACATCGGCGAGCACAGTGGGTTCGAAGAACAGCGGTCCCAGATCCGGGCGCGGCTTGCCGCCCGCGAGCACCTGGGCGCCCTTGGAGGTCGCGTCGGCGACATGCTTGGAGACGGTCTCCAATTGCGCCTCGGAGATGAGGCTGCCGATATCGGCCGAATAGTCATAGGCCGCACCGAGTTTCGCGGCCTGCACGGCGGCGACGAACTTCTCGGTGAACTCCGCGGCGACCGCCTTCTCCACATACAGCCGTTCGATCGAAATACACAGCTGACCGGCATTGGAGAAGCAGGCGCGCACCGCTGCCTTGGCGGCCTTGTCGAGCTTCGCGCCGCGGGTGACGATCATCGGGTTCTTGCCGCCGAGTTCGGCGGAGAAGCCGATGAGCCTGCGCCCGCACTGTTCGGCCAGGGTGCGACCGGTCGCCGAGGAGCCGGTGAACATCAGGTAGTCGCAGTTGTCCACGATGGCGGTTCCGACCACGGTGCCTGGTCCGGGGACGACGGCGAGCAGGTCGCGCGGCAGTCCGGCCTGGTAGAGCAGTTCGGCGCTGGCCAGTGCGGAGAACGGGGTCTGGCTATCGGGTTTGACGATCACCGCATTGCCCGCGAGCAGCGCAGGGATCGAATCGCCGATGGACAGCAGCATCGGATAGTTCCACGGCGCGACCACACCGACGACGCCCTTGGGGTGGTGGCGCACGGTCGCCCGGTTGAGCACCGGGAAGGCGCCGGGCACGCGGTGCGCGTCGAGCAGATCGGGTGCGACCCTGGCGAAATAGCGGGCCGCGAACATCAGGCCCATGATCTCTTCCTGGGCGGCCCAGCGCGCTTTACCGGTTTCGGCCTGGATCACGTCCATCAGGAATTCGCGCTGTTCGACGACCAATTCGCGGTATCGCTCGAGTACCGCGGCACGATCCTTGGCCGAGCGCACGGCCCATCGGGCCTGGGCGGCCCTGGCCTTGTCGAGTGCGGCGGCCACATCATCGGCGGTGCCCACGGGTACGCTGCCGAGTGCGGTGCCGGTGAAGGTTTCGGCGATGGTTTTGCGCGCACGGGCGTCCGGATCAGCGATCGCGGCAAGCGCACTCAGGCGGTCGAAGACTTCGGCATTCGGCGCGGGCATCGGTGCCTCCTACTTGTGAGTAACCCCGGGATACACACAACATACGCCGCCTGCGGTAGCCATAGCAGCCACTACCCGGGTTTAGCGGATGACAATGCCTTTTCAGCCGAAGCTGTCACGTTCGCGAAAGCTGATTTGTCTCATGGGCACCTGAACCCGATCGAGGGAGGAATCATGAATATCGCGCTGTGGATCGGACAGATCGTGCTGGCCGTCGTGTTCACCGCATCCGGGATCGCGAAAGCCACGCAATCCAAGGAGAAGTTGGTCGAGATGGGCCAGACGGGTGTCGCGGTGTTCCCGAAGCCGGTGGTGCGCTTGACCGCCTACGCCGAATTGCTCGGTGTCATCGGCATTATCGTGCCGTGGTGGACCGGGATCGCGCCGGTGCTCACCCCATTGGCGGCAGTCGGTTTCGCGGTGGTGATGATCGGTGCGATCAGCTCGCACATCCGTCTGCGCGAACCGCGCAATATCGCGATCACCACGACGATCCTGGTCATTGCTGTACTGGTCGCCATCGGCCGTTTCGCGGGCTTGTGACCGCGTGATACACCCCGTACCGGCCCCCGGATCTGCCGGTCCAGTCCGGTATACCGCGTCACTTGCCGTTCAGGCTTTGAACGAGTGCAGGCTGGCCAGGCACAGGGTTTGGTCGGCGTCGAACCATTCGAAGGTGCTGACCGGCTGGAATCCCAGGCGGGTCGCCAGTCTGAGCGAGCGTTTGTTGGCAGTCTGGGTCGCGATGAGGACCGGCTGGTCCGGGAGTTCGTCAGCGGCGGCGCGCAATGCGGCGGCGGCGGCCTCGAACGCCAGTCCCGCGCCCCAGGCGGCGCGCCGCATCAGGTAACCCAGTTCCAGTTCCTCGCCGTCGTCGGTGACGTGGCCGGGATGGTCGGCGGCGCGCCGTTTGAGCTCGAATGTTCCGATGAGGTCGTCGGTGGTCCTGTCGGCGATGACGAAGTGGCCGGGAGTGGCGGTCGCGTTGGCTGTGCCGCCGATCGCGTCGAGGCGTTGCTCGACATCCTCCCGCAGCCGCGGGACCCCGATATAGGCCCAGACCTCCGGATCGGTCTGTAGCTCGATGATCCTTTCCCGATCAGCGTCGCGCGCCTTGCGCAGCAGGACCCGCTCCGTTTCGATCCGGACGGCGGACAGCATCGGCAACTGGTTCATACGGCCCTCCCCTTGCTGGACATTCATCCATCAGATCATGTCACCGCCGCACGGCCGCCTTCGAAGATGCGGTCGATGCGTCTTCTCGGCGCAACGGGCCAGGACCGGTTCTGGTTCCTGCGGACGAACTCTCACGTGGCGCGCTGGGCGCGGTCGTCATCGCCGATACTCGCGGTTCGAGCAATTCCTTTGCCGTCGTGGACTTCTTGGAATGACGCGGATCGGCGTTCATCGTCGCCGTCTATTGCTTCGACGGCGCACCGGTCTACACCGTCGACGAAGTCCGCGACGCCCTGGACCTCGACGACCACGTTCCGGTACGCCCGAAACCGCGAGTGCTGCAAGAACACCCTGCTGACGCTGGTTCAGCACCTCATCGAACGGAGCAGCGCAAGTGCTACAGGTGTGTCAACTCGAGTCCCGCTCAGCGGGACGTGAGCAACGAAATGGTCACAACTGGTTTAGATTATGGCGATGTTCAGAGCGAGGCTCGGGGTCCGAACGCGGATTCTGGCGATCGCGCTCGTGCCGAGCCTGACTCTGCTCGTGGTCGGCGTGGGCGCGGCGGGATATCTGGTTGCCGAGGGAAATAAAGCCAAGGACTGGGCGTCGCAGAATCAGCAGGCGATACCGTCGACCCGCGAATTGCTGGAAGCGGTCCAGGGCGAACGTCAGCTTACGGTGGCCGCGCTGACCGGCGACGATACGGCCACCCCCGCGCTCGGTGTGGCCCGGATGCGCCTCGACGGCGCGCTGAAGGGCCTGATCGATGCCTCCGCCGGACTACGGGCGGTGGACGATTCGAAGATCGGCGACAACGCCGCGAACTTCATGACACTGTCGACGTCGATGAGCCAGGTCCGCACGCTCACTGATGCCGGGACGCTCCCGGTCGCCGACGCCTATAACTTCTACAACCGACTGCTCGACATCATCACCTTCGGCACCGAACTCGCCGAACAGTCCGCGCCGGATGCCGAGATCGGTGTGCATATCGCCGACGGTATGCGGATCTTTCTGGTGGCCGAAGCGATGTCGCGCAGCACCGCACTCGCGGGCATGATCGTCAATGCGAACGGGCCGACCCCCATTCCGGCGGAGGAGTTCCTGCGCCAGATCGGCTTCTATCACGCCGAGGCCGCCAATCTGGCCGGGGAACTGGATCCGAAGCAGCAGGAGAGCCTGCACACGTTGATGGCGAGCCAGGCCTGGCAGCAGCTCAGCGCCATGGAAAACGCGCTGGCCCAACGCACTACGACGGCGACGAGCACCACCTCCGGCTCATCGAGCTCATCCAGTTCGTCCAGCTCGTCGAGCAGCGGCACCAAACAGCCGACGCCGCCCGCCCTGCCGTTGAGCACCCAGGAGTGGCACAGCGCGGCCACCGAGGTGAACCGCGGGCTGATCGATGTGTGGATCGCCCAGAACAAGTACTCACAGAAGTTGGCCGAGGACAAGGCCGCCGATGCCACCGCGCGATCCGCGTGGGCAGGCGGCGGCGTTGTCGTGGTCAGCCTGCTGGCGTTCTTGATCGCGATCGTGCTGGCCAACCGAGTCATCAACCGGCTCAAGCGGCTTCGCGGTGAGACCCTCGCCCTTGCCGACGAGCGGCTGCCCGAGCTGATGCGCAGGCTCGGCGAGGGCGAGCTGATCGATCCGGAGGCCGAATCCGCGGAACTGGATTACGGTGACGATGAGATCGGCCAGGTGGCAAAGGCATTCGAGCACGCGCATGCCGCGGCCGTGGCGGGCGCGGTGAACGAAGCCCGTACCCGTGAGGGTGTGAAGGCGGTTTTCTTGAATATCGCGCACCGCAGCCAGATGGTGGTGCACCGGCAGTTGGAAATTCTCGACAAGGCCGAGGACCGGCAGGAGGATCCGGCCCTGTTGGACACCCTGTTCCGGCTCGATCACCTGGCCACCCGCGAACGCCGCAATGCCGAGAATCTGATCATTCTCGGTGGTGGTCAGCCGGGTCGGCAGTGGCGCAACCCGGTGCCGTTGATCGATCTGGTGCGCAGTGCGGTCGGCGAAACTCTGGACTATGCCAGGGTGCGGGTGTCGCGACTGCCCGAAACCCATGTGCTCGGCACCGTCGTGGCCGACCTTATCCACCTGCTCGCCGAGCTCGTGGACAATGCGACCTCCTTCTCGCCGCCGCAGTCGCGGGTCGAGGTGAGCGGCAATGTGGTCGGCAAGGGTGTGGTCACCGAGATCAGTGATCAGGGCATGGGCATGACCGAGTCCGAGATCGCCCGGGTCAACGAGATGTTGCGCAATCCACCGGATTTCGGTGTCGCGGCGTTGTCTTCGGACTCCCGGCTCGGACTGTTCGTGGTCGCGCAGCTGGCCGCGCGGCACGGGGTTTCGATTCGGCTCTCGGAGTCCGATTACGGCGGCATCCGCGCCATCGTGCTCATCCCGTCTGCCCTGCTGGCCAATGAAGCACCCGCTCTGACAACGGATTCCGAACCGCTGGAGTCGGCGCGTCGGCGACGGCATCCGGTTCCCTTCGTCGACTCCACCCCCTACGGTGGTGCGGAAACCGAGTCCGCGGTGCTCACCGCGCCGCCGGTGGCGCCACCTGCCATCGAGGCACCGGCGCCGCGACCCTTGTTCGAGGCGCCGCAGCCGACCGCGGCGGATACCAGGCCCGCGCTGCCGCGCCGGAACCGGCAGGCCAGCATCGCACCGCAATTGGCGCAGCCGTCCCCGGCGGAGCCCGAAGCGGAGCAGCCGCCGGAGCGGGAGCGCTCGGCGGAGCAGGCCCGAGACCTCATGTCCGCCATCGAGAACGGGACCAGGCAGGGCCGCCGCGCCGTTCCCGATGCCGTGCTGCCCGAAGTGGCGGCCGCCGAGCAATTCGGCACCTATCAGGGACCGAGTGGTAAACACTCCGATGAACAGGAAGGCAACGGTGACTTCTTCCAGCCCCGGTGATCTCAACTGGCTCCTCGACGACCTCGTCGACCGACTGGCCGGTGTCCGGTACGCGGTGGTCCTGTCCACCGACGGCCTGCTCCTCGGCCGCTCCACCACGATGACCCGCGAAGACGCCGAACACTTCGCCGCCATGTCCTCCACCCTCTACGGCCTCGCCCGCAGCGCCGGAAGCCGCTTCGACGGCGGCGGGGTCCGCCAAGCCGTCATCGAACTCGACCGCGCGGTGTTGTTCGTGACCTCCGCGGGCGACAACGCCTGCCTGGCACTACAAGCAGCCGAATCGGCCAACCTCGGCATGGTGGCCTACGAAATGAACGTCACCGTCCAACGTGTCGGCACCTACCTATCCACCCCAGCGCGTTTGCCATGACACACGGCGGTGGGCAATGGTTCGACGACGAGGCCGGTCCGCTGGTCCGGCCCTATGCGGTCACCCGCGGGCGGGTGATGGGGGCAGGCCATGACCTGGACATGCTCACCGTGGTCGTCATGGCCGATCCGCCGCCCACCCTGCGGCGGACCGATCCGGAATACGCGGATATCGTACGACTGTGCCGTGCACCGCAGTCGGTCGCCGAGGTGGCGGCGTATCTGAAACTTCCCTTGGCAGTGACCAAGATTCTCGTCGGCGATCTGATCGGCGAGGGCCACTTGATCTTCCGGGCTCCGGTGCAGCCGGACGCGGGTCCCGGCGATCTCAACATATTGCGAGCGGTACTGGATGGCATCCGAAAGCTTTGATCCGACCCGGTCGGCTGCGACACCGCAGCTGGCGGCTTCGGTCAAAATTCTCATCGCCGGTGGATTCGGCGTCGGCAAAACAACCATGGTCTCCTCGATCAGCGAGGTCGCACCACTACGCACCGAAGAACTGATCACCGAAGTCAGCACCGGAATCGACGACCTATCCGGCGTCGAACAAAAAACCACCACCACAGTCGCACTCGACTTCGGCCGCATCACCATCGACCAAGACCTCGTCCTCTACCTCTTCGGCACACCCGGCCAAGACCGATTCTGGTTCCTCTGGGACGAACTCTCACGCGGCGCACTCGGCGCCATCGTCATCGCCGACACCCGACGACTCGACAACTCCTTCGCCGCCGTCGACTTCTTCGAACGACGCGGACTCCCATTCCTCGTCGCCGTCAACTGCTTCGACGGCGCACCCGTCTACACCATCAACGAAGTCCGCGACGCACTCGACCTCGACAACCACATCCCCGTCATGCTGTGCGACGCCCGCGACCGCACCTCCTGCAAAGACGTACTACTCAACCTGGTCCAGCACCTCATCGAACGAGCCGGGCGGGCTCCCGTCGCCACCTGATCGCGGCTACCGGTATTTCAGCCTGATGCTGATGTGGTGGCCGGTGACGCCGTCGACTTCCAGTCGTCGAGGCAGCCGACGAGGCGGCGTTCGGTGTGTTCACCGAGCGCCGGTTCAAGGGTGACGAGCCAAGTGCACGCACGCTCCACCGGCCCCGCCACGATCCGCACATGATTCACGGTGCTCGCGCATTCCTTCCACGGGGTCGGCGCCGGATCCTCATCGGGGTCGGTATCGTGGGTCTCGGCGTCGAAACGGACTGCGGCACGGGTGTTCTCGGCATCGCGGTCGGTATGGAACTTCATGCTCGAAGCCAACACCATGACTCGGCGACCGCGGTCACAGTGAGCACGGTTGAGTGGACCCAGTTCGGTACCGATGCGGGCTACTTTGAAAAGTTGTGCCGCATTCAGGCTTGATGCAACCACGAGACGAAGAGCAGCGCGCCACCGACGGCCAGCAGCAGCGATACCGGAATCGGCCACCAGGGACCGTGCCGACCGAGCAACAGGCGAGTCAGGCGCACCTGCACCGCACCGAGTCCGGCCAGCGCCAGTCCCCATACGGGTAGTAGCCCGACCCCGAGCAATGCGTGTACCGCCCAGGCCCCCGCCAGCGTCGGACCGCCCCACGAGTGCTCGAGATCGTTGTCCGCGATGAGCGGATAGAAGATTCCGCGCACCGCCGCGATGGTTGCCAGGAAGGCGAGAAACCAGGTCGACAGCCCGACCACACCAGCCAGCACCGAATGCGCGACCGCACGCACTGCCAGGGAATCTCGCGGCGCGATGAAAATGCCCAGCAACCGGCGCGGAACCCGAAACCGGCTCGCTATGGGGCCGAGACCGATCACCGGCGCAACCAACGCATATGCGGCCCAACGCAACAGTGAGCGAACCGTGGTCATGCCATCGACCGTATCCCGCGTGGCGGATGCGCGGGCACCTCAGGCCAGTCGGCCCGCATCGACCAGGTCGTCGAACAGCAGTTGATCGACCGGCGGCACCAGCGCGCGATCCGCATAGCAGAACCAGGCGACCTCTTCGATCTCACTGCTGGCCGCAAGGGTGCCGCGGTAGTCGGCGATGTAGCAGCTCATCCGTACGACCACATCGCTGACCGGTCCGTGCAGTGCGGCCTCGTAGGTTCCGACGTGGGCGACGGTTTCCGGGAGCAGCGCGACGGTCAGTTCCTCTTCGATCTCACGCAGCAGCGTCTGCATGTCCGACTCCGCGCCTTCGCGTTTGCCGCCCGGAATGTAGAAGATGTCCTTGCCCTTCGGGCGCGCGCACAGGATGCGGCCGTCTTCGATGCGCACCCATGCGACCGTGTCGATCAGCTTCTGCTCTCGCCTATCCGCCACCGCCGCAGCCTAATGGACGCATCGGTCAGTGGGCGTGCTGGAGGTCGGCGGGCAGGATGGAGCGCCCGCCGGCCGCGCCGGGACCATCGACGGGGCTCAGGTCCTGCCCGCGTACCCGCTCGCCGCATTCGGCGCAGACCGGTTCGATCACCGTGGTCTTACCGCAGGATTCGTGCACGGCCCGCACCGGCGGACCGTCGGGCGCGGCCCACTCGTCACCCCATTGCCGCATGGCATTGACGACCTGCCACAGTGAGCGGCCCTTGGGGGTCAGCCGGTAGTCGTAGCGGACCGGATTCTCCTGATACGGCACCTTGACCATGATGTCGTGCGCGACAAGGTGTTCCAGGCGCTGGGTGAGCACATTGCGGGCGATGCCGAGGCGTGCGCGGAGGTCGTCGAAGCGGGTCACCCCGAAGAGTGCGTCGCGCACGATCAGCAGCGTCCACCATTCGCCGACCACCTCCAGACACTGGGCGACCGAGCAGTTCATCTCGTCGAAACTGGTCCTGCGCATGAGCCTCAGCATAGTTGGTTGCTTCAAAGAACTCACTGAAATCCGACCGGCCGCCGGGCCACTGCCGCTGCCCGGCGCCGACGAGGCCCGGATGTGCGCGTGGACCTCGTTGGTCCCGGAACTGCCGATCGATGCCGCGACCCTCGCGGTGCCGCCCGGCTTCCTCTTCCCCACCCTGACCAGGCCGGTCGCGGAGGGAGCCCGCCACAGTATGCGCTCAGGCTCTGTAGGTATATAGGCGGGCAGTCGCCAGGGTCTGCTCCTCGCCGAAGGCTTCGAAGGTGCTGATCGGCTGGAAACCAAGGCGGGCAGCGAGTTTCAGCGAGCGCTGGTTGGCTGTCTGAGTGATGATCAGGACCGGCTGGTCCGGGAGCTCGGCGGCAGCTGCGTGTAGTGCGGCTGTCGCCGCTTCGAATGCCAGACCCGCGCCCCAGGAATCACGGCGCAGGAGATAAGTCAGTTCCAGTTCTTCGCCATCGTCGGTGAGGTGGCCGGGCTGGTCGGCGGATCGGCGGTTGAGCATGAGCGTTCCGATGAGACGGTTCGTCTTCCTGTCCGCGATGACGTACACACCCGGATTTGCCGTCACATTGGCGGTGCCGACGGCGTCGAGGTACCGCTCGACAGCATCGCGGGGGCGCGGGCCTCCCAGATATGTCCGAACCTCCGGATCGGTCTGCAACTCGATGAACCCCTCGCGGTCGCCGTCATGCGCCTTACGCAGCAGGAGACGATCCGCGGTGATTTCGGAGGTGGACAGTGTTGACAGCGGGCTCATCCGGCCATTCTGGCTGAATCCCCGCGTCCCCCTACGCATAGCAGCGTCGGACATAGTTGGCCGGATGATCACTATGCGCTGGTGTTGTGGACCTCTCGCTTGCCGACGCCGCCACCCACGCATGGTGACCATGACCAAGTGGTCGCTACGCCACGTGGACGGTGAATCCCGGGTGGCCCATGGCCGCGGCGACGTGGTCGGCGGCGGCCCCGAGGTCGCGGCTCGGGGGTAGTGAGCCATCGAAAGTGGTGACGGATAGAACGTCGGTGGTGGTCTCCCAGGTGCCCGCGATACGGCCGTCGATGACCACGACGGGAGAGATCCAGCCCGCTGCCCGGCTCACCCGCGCGCGATGTTCGGTGGGGAGCAGGTTGGTGTCGCCGGTACCCGGTCCGAGGACGTATTGGTCGAAGGCGCCCAGCAGGTGTACCGAGTTGCCGGTCGGTTTCGTGGCGGCCAGTTCGTCGGCGTGTTCGGTGAGTATGTAGGCGCGCAGGCCCGCGATATCGACCTCGGTGAGTGCGTCCCCGAGTTCGGAGAACCACCGGCGCACCGTCGTTTTCTTCAGGCTGTTGCGGCTGAGCCAGGCGTCGAAGGTTTCCGGGGTCGCCGGGCCGTACGCGCCGAGGTAGCCGGTAATGGCCAACGGTGCGGCGGCATCGGGTTCGGGTAGGCCGCGCCAACCGTTGATCAGATGGGCCGGGCTGGTGAACGTGACCCGATTACCTTGCGCGGGACCGTGACACAGTGCCCCCTGCCAGGCCAGCGGCTTGAGCAGCGCACCCCAGCCGGAGCGCAATTCCTCGCCGAGCCGATGGAATGCGGGTTCGGCGACCAGCGCTTCGACCAGTTCGTCCCGGCTGAGCACGATGCCATCGAGCACCTGCGCCACCGCATCGGCCAGCGCCGCGACCTCCACCGGCGACGCCCCGAAGGTGCGCTGCCAAGCGGGCTTTTCCCAGGTCCGGGCGGAGCCGATCAATGAGAGGATTGCGGCAGCCATATCAGGAGCGAGAGCGTGCAATGTTCCGCGCATGGCCCAGGTCTTCATCAGTGTGCCCGCCGCCAATTCCGGTAGTAGCGCACCGGGATCGGGTTTACTGCGCCGCAGCGCCACCGCGAGGTCCGCGGCCGCGGTCACCTGAGCCTGCACACCGCACAGCCGCTCGACGATCTGGGCGACCCCGACATCATCGGGTGACGCGACGAATTGCCTGCGCAGCCGCCAAGCGAAAACCTGATCCCAGGTGACGTGCACCTATGCCCCTCCTCTGTTCTGCCGACCGACCGGGACCCAACCCCTTACCGGGTCCGGTGCAGTACCGGATTCATCCCAGCACTGTGCTGCAGAACAGTACTCCGACCGCGATCTCGAGAAGACCCACTACGGTCGCCGCCATCACGGCGAGCAATGCGGTCCGGTTCGTCGCGCGACGCACCGCGCCGACCGGTGCGACCAAGCGCTCGGCCCGATCCAGCACGGCGGTGGCCGCGGCGCTCAACGCGCCCGCCGGGAGCGGTTCGGTCGCGCCGACGATCGCGAGCAGGCCCCCGAGCAGCGGCTCCCGGCCGTGTGTGCGCGCCGCGGTATCGTCGGCGCACATCTCGAGCAGTCGGCCGATTTCGTGCACCCCGTCCGTCACCAGACGCATCCCGGGCAGCGTGATCGCGATGCCGCGCAGAAATCGGAGCAGTCCGGCATGCCGCTCGCTCAGATGTGCGTGCTCGTGGGCGAGCACCGCCGCGAGCTGCTTCTCGGTCAGCGCGTCGACGGCCGCGCTGGTGACGACGATGGTGTCGGGCCGTCCGGCCACGCAATAAGCTTGGCGCTCCGGCGAATCCAGCACGACCGCGCCGACGCCGGGCACGCGACGACCGACCATACGAACGGCTCGTCCGTGTGCGATGGTTTTGCGTCGCATGTGCAGCATCGCCTGTGCGGCGTGCGCCAGGATGCCGAGGAGCGCGACGGCGACCAGCGCCGCGCAGGTCAGAATGCCCAATTGGATCAGCAGGCCACCGTGCAGGCGCATCGGTGTGGCCAGCGCGTTATAGCAGTCGCGCAGCGTATCGGTGGGATGCCAGTAGGTGGCGAATTCGACGATCAGCATGGCGGCCGCGATGACCCACGCACCCAGTGCCCCCGCGATCGCGACCAGCCAGGCGAGCACCCCGAGCCGGGGCGCGACGCCGCGCCGGGTCAGTCTGCGCAGCACGGTCGGGCCGAAGGTGGCCACCAAGCTGCCGTAGATCATCAGGCTGACGGCTACGTTCACGGCGCCTCTGGGGTTTTGCGTGAGGTCAGCCGACGCAGCGCGGCACGCAGTCCGGCGGACTCCTCCTCACTGATCCGATCGACGAAATGGCTGAGCACCAGATCCGAGCGCCCACCGGAACCGAGCGCCTCGAGCATGAGCCGCGCGCTGTGTTCCTCGCGGGTCAGCGTCGGCCAATATCGATATGCCTTGCCCGCGCGTTCGCGCGCCAACCAGCCCTTGCGGTGCAGATTGTCCATGGTCGACATGACCGTGGTGTAGGCAATACCGCGCTCGGCGGCCAGTTCGTCGAAGATTTCGCGAACCGTTGTGGTCTCCGCGTCCCGATCCCAAATGCGGTCCATGATCACCGCCTCCAAATCCCCGAATCCACGCACGATGCCGTCTCCCTCATCAACTACTGGACATCTATGACGTCTCAGAGTAGCTGGCTCGGCTGATTGCTACGTAGTCATACCGTAGATTCGCTCGATAGCGGCACGCTCTGCTCGAAGCTGAACACGTTATGCGGGTCGTCTCGGGCCTTCATCTGACGTAGCCGTTCGCAGTTGGCGCCGTAGTACTCGCGCTCCCAATCGGTGGTCATAAAGTCACGTCACGCTCGAAGATGCTCACGTGTCCGGGCTCGGTCTCGAGCGCTTCGCGATCGACTATCAGCAGGGCGAGGAAAAAAACAACCCACCGACCACGATCAGGTCCGGGGCGAACGCCGCCGAGGGCGCCACCAGCACAAAAAGCGCGAGGACCGACCACACCAGCGCGACGATGGCGACGGGCAGCTCGAAACGACCGAGGTCGAACGCGCCCTTTCGGCGATCGACTCTGGCACCACTTGCGCAGCGGCACACAGCGAACCCCGCAATGCACTACGCGCACCTTCTCCTCGATCGGACATAGAGTGCTGCCGTGGACGTGGTGGTCGCTGTGGGAATCGTCGTCGGCGCGGTAGTCGTCGTTTTCGGAGTAGTCGGCGTGCACTGGTATCTGTGGCGGCGGCTCGTGCGGGATACGACCGAGCGCGGATCGATCGCCCGCCGGGCAGGGACCGGGGTGATCATTGCCGGGACAGCGCTGTTGATCGGCGCAGTCGCATCCGAATCGGCCGGAGTTCCGTTCCTGCTCACCCGGATCATCGCTTGGCCCGGCTATATGTGGGGCGCGCTGTTCCTCTATCTCGTGCTCTGGCTGGTGGTGGGCGAGCTGGTCCGGCCGCTTTTCCGGCGCTGGATCGCGCGCTCGTCCGTGGAGGCGGTCGAGGTTCCGGAAATCGGGGGCGCGTTGCAAGGCCGTCCCACGCCGGTTTCGCGGCGGCTCTTCGTATCTCGTTCGGTGGGCGCTGCGGCGACTCTGGCGGCGGTGTCCACAGTCGGATACGGCACCCACAGCGTGCTGGCCGGGCCGCGGGTGAAACAGTTGACGGTGCCGCTGGCCAATCTGCCACGCGCCGCGCACGGCTTCCGGATCACCGTGGTCAGCGATATTCATCTCGGTCCGATTCTGGGCCGGGGATTCGCCGAGCGAGTGGTCGAGACGATCAACGGCACACAACCCGATCTCGTTGCCGTGGTCGGCGATCTGGTCGACGGCAGCGTCGAGCACCTGCGCTCGGCGGTCGAGCCGCTGTCGCGGTTGCACGCACGTCACGGCGCCTATTTCGTCACCGGCAACCACGAGTACTTCTCCGGTGCCGAGCAGTGGATCGACCATGTGCGGGAACTCGGACTGCGGCTGCTGGCGAACAGCCGCACCGAGCTGCCGTACTTCGACCTCGCCGGTGTCAACGATATTCAGGGTGGGCGCATCGGGCAGGGGCCGGATTTCGCCGCCGCGCTCGGCGACCGCGACCTCGCGCGTACCGCGGTGCTGCTGGCACATCAGCCGGTGCAGATCCACGATGCGGTCGAGTTCGGAGTGGATCTGCAACTGTCCGGCCACACCCACGGCGGTCAGCTTTGGCCCGGCAATTTCCTTGCGAGCCTTGCCAATCCGACCGTCGCGGGCCTGGAACGCTACGGTGACACCCAGCTCTACGTCACCCGCGGCGCGGGCGCATGGGGACCTCCGGTGCGCGTCGGCGCCCCCTCCGATATCACCGTGATCGAGCTGGCATCGACGCAGGCATGACGCGCTACGTGCCGCCCACCACCGCCGACCCAGACGAGATCAGGCGAGGTCGAACCGGTCGTTGTCGACCACCTTGACCCACGCGGCGACGAAGTCGTTCACAAACCTCTCTGCCGCATCCTGCTGCGCATAAACCTCGGCTATCGCGCGCAGCACCGAATGCGAACCGAAGACGAGGTCATTGGCGGTGGCCGTCCACTTGGGCTGGCCGGAGGACCGGTCGAAACCTTCGTAGACATTCTCCGTGGACTCGGAGGCCTTCCATTCCGTGCGCATGTCGAGCATGTTGACGAAGAAGTCATTCGTCAGCGTGCCCGGACGCTCGGTGAGCACACCGTGCTTGCTGCCGCTGTAATTGGCGCCCAGGGCGCGCAGGCCGCCGACCAGTACTGTCATCTCCGGAGCCGTCACGTCGAGCATGTACGCGCGGTCGAGCAGCAGACGCTCCAGCGGAGCCTTCTCGCCGGACCGCACGTAGTTGCGGAACCCGTCCGCCCGCGGTTCGAGCACCGCGAACGACTCCACATCGGTGTTGTCCTGTGTGGCGTCGGTCCGGCCGGGTGTGAACGGCACCGCGATGTCGTGGCCGGCGTCCTTGGCCGCCTTCTCGACCGCCGCCGACCCGGCGAGGACGATCAGGTCGGCCAGCGAGACCTTCTTGCCGCCGACGGCCGAATCGTTGAACTCCTGCTGGATCTGCTCGAGCACGGGAAGTACCTTCGCCAACTCGACGGGTTCGTTGACCTCCCAATCCTTTTGGGGCTCGAGCCGAATCCGGGCGCCGTTGGCACCGCCGCGCTTGTCGGTGCTGCGGTAGCTCGCCGCCGCCGCCCAAGCGGTCTTGACCAGCTGGGTGACGGAGAGGCCGGAGTCGAGGACCTTGCGCCCTAGCGCCGCGATGTCCTGTTCATCGATCAGTTCGTGATCGACGGCCGGAACCGGGTCCTGCCACAGCTGCGGCTCGGGAACCCATGGCCCGAGATAGCGGCTGAGCGGGCCCATATCACGGTGCAGCAGCTTGTACCACGCCTTGGCGAACGCCTCGGACAGTTCCTCGGGGTGATCCAGCCAGCGGCGGGTGATCTCCCGATAGATCGGATCTTCCCGCAGAGACAAGTCCGTGGTCAGCATGGTCGGGGTTCGGGCAGGCCCGCCGAATGGATCCGGAATGGCGCCCTCCCCCGCACCGTCCTTCGGCTTCCACTGCCACGCCCCGGCCGGACTCTTGGTCAGATCCCACTCGTAGCCGTACAGATTCTGCAGGAAGCCGTTGTCCCACTTGGTCGGAGTGGCGGTCCAGACGACTTCGAGACCGCTGGTGATGGCGTCCTTGCCCTTACCGGTACCGAAGGAACTCTTCCAGCCCAGGCCCTGCTGCTCGAGCGGGGCCGCTTCGGGTTCGGGACCGACCAGGTCGGCATCGCCGGCCCCGTGGGTCTTGCCGAAACTGTGGCCGCCGACGATCAGTGCGGCGGTCTCCTCGTCGTTCATCGCCATCCGGCCGAACGTTTCTCGGATGTCCCGCGCGGCGGCCACCGGATCCGGGCGGCCGTTGGGCCCTTCCGGATTCACATAGATCAGGCCCATCTGGACAGCGCCGAAAGGCTTCGCCAGATCTCGGTCACCGCTGTAGCGTTCATCGCCGAGCCAGGTGTCCTCCGGGCCCCAGTACACCTCTTCCGGCTCCCAGATATCCGGGCGGCCGAAACCGAAGCCGAAGGTCTGGAAACCCATCGATTCGAGAGCGACATTGCCGGCGAAAACCAATAGGTCAGCCCAGGAGATCTTGTTGCCGTGCTTCTGCTTGACCGGCCACAGCAGCCGACGCGCCTTGTCCAGACTGGCGTTGTCCGGCCAGCTGTTGAGCGGCGCGAAGCGCTGGGCGCCCTGACCGCCGCCGCCGCGCCCGTCGGCTATCCGGTACGTGCCCGCCGCATGCCAGCTCATCCGGATGAACAGGCCACCGTAGTTGCCGTAGTCCGCGGGCCACCAGTCCTGCGAGTCGGTCAGGACCGCGGCGACATCGGCCTTCAGAGCGTCGACATCGAGCTTCCTGAACTCTTCGGCGTAATCGAAATCATCGCCCAGCGGGTTGGACTTGGACGAATGTGCGTGCAGCATCGAGACATCGATCTGCTCGGGCCACCAATCCATGTTGGTGCGGGGGCGATGGTCGGTCTTCGGAGTCGGGGACGGGATGGCCGGGTTCTCGCTCTCGCTCGCGCTTCGAGTTCCGGTCTCAGGAGCAGGTGGGCGGCTGTCGGATGTCATGACATTCCTTCCTGAATGGGTAAGCGGGCTGCGGTCGAGATGTGATCAATCGGCGTGGGACGCGGCGCAATCGGGACACATGCCCCAGTAGATGACCTCGGCCTCGTCGATGGCGAAGCCGCGGTCGTCGGCCGCGCTCAAGCACGGGGCCTCACCGACCGCACAGTCGACATCGGCGATCGATCCGCACCCCCGGCATACGAGGTGATGGTGATTGTCACCGACCCTTGTTTCGTACCGCGCGACCGAGCCGGACGGTTGAATGCATCGAAGCAGGCCTGCGGTGGTGAGCACGCGCAACGAGTCGTACACCGCCTGGTGGGACACCGCTGACAGGCGAGATCGCACGGCGCGGATGATCGAATCCGTGTCGGCGTGTGGATGGTCGTGCACCGCACTCAATACCGCGATACGCGGAGCAGTCACGCGAAGCGAAACTCCCCGCAGCATCTGCTGGAATTCCGTGGCCGTGGACACGCCCAGGAGTCTCGTCCGCTTTCTGGAACGAGTCAAGCATCGCCGCGTCGTCGGGAGTGCCAGCAACTTTGACGCACTACAGGGCGCTGTCTTGGGTCAACCTGGCAGGCTGCGGTCGCCGGTTCGGTTGCCAGCGTGCGGCGCTCGGTGCGTGCGGTGTTCGTTCGCGATCCAGCCGCCCGGGTGGGCCGAATGCGCACTCATGCCGAGTTCGGGACGCTCGCCGGGAGCATGTACACGATCTCGGCCGCACCGATGAATTCCGGGTGGATCCGTCGTCTCTGTCTCTGGATATGCCGAGGGAGATGATCATGGACCTCCCCCGGGTGGGCTGGCAGGTGATCTCGCCGACCACAGAGAGGAATCCAGTCATGACGAGACCGTTTCGTTTCGGGGTCGTTGCCCCGCTCAGAACCGACCTGGCGACGTGGCGGGATCGCGTGCGCCGCATCGCCGACAGCGGCTACTCGACGCTGCTGGTGCCCGACTTCCCGCAGCTGCAACCGGCGCCCGGTCCCATGCTGGCCACCGTCGCGGCCATGACCGAGCTGCGCGTGGGCACATGGGTGTATGCCTCTCCGCTACGCCCGGCCTGGCTGACGGCGTGGGAAGCGCACTCGCTGTCGCTACTGACCGACGGTCGCTTCGAGATGGGCATCGGCCACCGGCAGACCGGGAATCGAGGACGAGCTCCGCGACAAGGGACTGCCCGGCGTACCGCCGCCGAACGAGCGGCTGGCACAGGTACGTGAGACCGTCGAGGCGCTGCGAGATCTCGACGGCCCCGACCGTCACACGCCTGTGGCGATGGCCGTACTGGGGCCGAAGGCCCGGGCGCTGGCGGCCGAGGTCGCGGATACGGTCACCTTCGCGCTGGGGGATCAGCCTCGGGCCGAAGTCGCGCGGCTGGCACGCGACTTCCGCACCAGCGGGGACCTCGAGCTCGCGCTCGCCGTGCCGGTTATCGGTGACGCTGTCGCGCCGCACATGGCGCGCCCCGACACCGACCCTGCTGCGCTTCGCGCGGCGGACGCATTGACCGTACTTCCGGATGACCCGGCGGCCGCCGCCGAGGAAATCCAGCGGCGACGGGAGGAGATCGGCTTCTCCTACTTCGTCTTCGGCGCCGACTTCGCCGACAGGTTCGCTCCGGTCGTCGCCGAGCTCGCTGGACGGTAGTCGAGCGGCGAGGGATGACGGGCGGCGGAACCCGCCGGTCTCGAGAGCCGACGCAACGCGGGCGTATTCGGGTCCCGCGCCGAAGCCGGGCTGCCGACGAACGGCCCGCTCTGACGGTACGGCTCGAATACGCTCGTTCATCGGTGAGTCCCGACGGCGGTCGGAACGAGCCGGATGCCGCATCGGCGAAAACTGACGCCATGATGGGGCTCGACAGTCGTCCGTGGCCGTTCCGAAATCCTGAGAAGCGCCACCGCGACCGGCCGGTACCGCCGATGGACGGTACCGGCCGGTCTGGGCGGTTGCGCATCTGCTGGCCACCGCCATCGAGGAGGGCCGGGACCTGTCCTCGATGAGCGGCATTCCGGCCGACAGCTCCTATCGTCTGCTGCCGGCCTGACGGCCCGGCCTCACTTCGGGTGCCGGGCGAAGAACCGGTTCCCCTCCTCCCCCGCGAACTGCGGGACGCCGGTGTGCCCGCCCATATTGGCGTGCAGCGTCTTCTCCTTGGAGCCGAAGGCGTCGAACAGGTCCAGGGCCATCTGCCGGTCGTTTCCCTCGTCGTCCCACTGCAGCAGGACATGCAGCGGAATGGTGACCTGCCGGGCCTCCTCGAATATGGCGCGCGGCACGAAACTCCCGGCGAACAGAACGGCGGCCGAGATGCGCGGCTCGACCACCGCCAGTCTGGTGCCGATGGAGATCACCCCGCCCGAATACCCGACCGGGCCGCCGATCTCGGGCCGCGCGAGAAGGGCGTCCAGGGCCGCCTGCCATTCCGGGACCGCCTGGTCGACCAGTGGGAGGATGAGCCGGTCGACGATGTCGTCGGTGACCGGCTCCCCGGCCTGCAGCGCCCGGTGCAGGTCGGCGCGGGCCTGATCGACGGCGGCGGAACGGGGCCGCTCACCGCTACCGGGAAGCTCAATGGAGGCCGCAGCGTAGCCCTCCGCCACGGCGTACCGGGCCCTCGCCAACAATCGCGGGTACATCGTCTGCAGTCCGGCGGCGGAGTGGCCGAGCAGGATCAGCGGCAGCGATGCGGACGCGGATGCGGGTGTCCACAGGATGCCGGGGATCTCGCCGAGGGTGAATGCGCGCTCGAGCACGCTGTCATCGAGGCGCTGTTCGGAAGTGAAGTGCATGGTCGTGTCTTCTTTCGGGAGTGCTGTCGAACGGCGCTCCCGGACGACCTATCGCCCGACCGTGACCCCAGAGGGGAGCACCCATGTAAATGCTGCGTTCACGGGTACCACCTCCTCGTTCTCTCGCACGGTCTCCGGAAAAGTAGCAGTGGCCGCCGTCGTCCGCCAACGGGTTTTTCCGGAGGCTCCCATGGCCGGATGCCACGAAGTCACTCGCCTGATGTCCGATGAGTTTCGAGCGCGTAGGACGTCTACCCGGTCATGAGGAAACTGATCTACGGGTTCAGCGTGTCCCTGGACGGCTACATCAACGACCGCGACGGCAGCATCGACTGGACCAACCCGGACGAGGAACTGCACCAATTCCACAACGACCGCTACCGCGACCTCGAGGTCTCGCTGCACGGCCGTCGCCTCTACGAACTGATGGCCGAGTACTGGCCACACGTGCCCGAGAACGCGTCGGGCATCGAGCGTGAGTTCGGCAGGCTCTGGACCGAGAAGCCGAAGGTCGTCTTCTCCCGGACGCTCACCGAGGTCCACTGGAACAGCACGCTGATCAGCGAGAACGCGGTCGAGGAGGTCCGCAGGCTCAAGGCCGGAGGCGACGGCGTCATCGAGGTCGGTGGCGCGAGCCTCGCGGCCGCGCTGATGCCACACGGGCTCATCGACGAGTACCAGCTGTTCCTCGCGCCCGTGGTGCTCGGCGGCGGCACACCACTGTTCCCATTGCTGGACAAGCGCATCCAGCTCCGATTGGCCGAGACGAGGCACTTCAACACCGTGGTGATGCTGCGCTACCTCGCCGACTGAGGTTCCGTTCAACCGCAGCAGCCCCGCCACCGGACACACCCTAAATGTGTTTCTTTGCGTCCCGAAGTATCGAGCCTGCCGTCGGTGACCGCGAGGGGGAGCTGTGAGTCGGGCATCGGAAAAGGGCGAGGATTGTGCAAGAGTGAGCGAGTATCTTTCTAACGATTTCGCAGGTCAGCTTGTTTGAATGGTTCGTCCCTGTTCGTCACTCCCTGCAGTGCCGTGGACGTTCATCGAAAGGCTGGAACCATGACCGCTCGTCTCGAGGGAACCGTCGCCCTGATCACCGGTGCCTCCAGCGGTATCGGCCGCGCCACCGCCACGGAGCTCGCCCGCGAAGGCGCGGCCGTGGCCTTGGTCGGCCGCCGTAAAGAGCGGCTCGCCGACCTCGCCGCAGAAATCACCGACGTCGGCGGGCAGGCCCTGGTGGTGCCCGCCGACATCACCGACGCCCAAGCCGCCGCGGAAGCGGTGGAACGCACCGTCGAAGGCCTGGGTCGTCTGGATACCCTGGTCAACAATGCGGGTCTGATGCTGCTCGGACCCGCTCCCGGCGCGGACTTGAACGACTGGCGTCGCATGATCGACATCAATCTCATGGGCCTGATGTACTGCGCGCACGCCGCGATTCCGCATCTGGTCCAGGCGGCTGCCCAGGGACCGCGCCAGGTGGCCGACATCGTGAATATCGGCTCGCTGGCCGGTCGTGGCGCGTTCGCCATGTCCGCGGCGTATTGCGCGACGAAGTTCGGCGTCGGCGCGTTCAGTGAGGCGTTGCGCCAGGAGTTGGCGCGTCAACATGTTCGGGTATCGGTCATCGAGCCCGGTAGCGTCGATACCGAACTGCGCGAACATAATTCGGCTGCCGTCAAGCAGCAGCTCGCCGCGGCTTTCGGCGACATCGAGCGCTTGCAGGCCGGTGACATCGCCGATTCGGTGAGCTACATCGTGACCCGCCCGCGGCACGTGGCCATCGCCGAACTCCTCGTGCGCCCCACCGAGCAGATCTGAGCATCAGTCGGGGTTCATGATCATGTCAGCGAATCGATCCGCGACCATGCTCCTCGAGGAGCTCTGCGAGCTGCTGGCCCGCCACGCCCGCGACGACACGACCACCGCGATCGCGGATCTGCTGATCGGCCGGGAAGAGGCGGACATGCCGCCATTGCCGTCCATGCCCTGGACGCACATGACGCTGATCGCCCAGGGCGCAAAACATCTCGCGTACGGCGAGCAGATACACGACTACCGCGCGGGGCAGTGCCTGGTGGCATCGGTCGCCGTGCCCCTCAAGTGCCAGTTCATCGAAGCCACCCCGGAACGGCCGGTCTTGGGTTTGTGCCTGCGTATACATCCTGCCGAGGTCGCCGAGATGATAGTGCAAGCTCCTCGTGGCGCTGTGCCCGACAACGATGACATCGCCACGCCCGCAGTCGTTTTCGCCGACGCGTCCGCCGAACTTCTCGACGCCACCGTGCGGTTGGTGCGCCTGCTCGACGAGCCACGCGACCGGGAGGTGCTGACTCCCCTCGTCAAACGGGAGATCCTGTGGCGCTTGATAACCGGCGAGTACGGCCCGACGGTCCGCCAGATCGGTCTCAGCGACCCCCGATTCTCCCCGATCGCCGAAGCGGTGCAGTGGATTCGGCGTCACTATCGTGAGCCGTTCCGGGTCGATGAGCTTGCGGAGCGCATCGGCATGAGCCCCTCGGCCCTCCATCGGAACTTCCAGGCCGTCACCCGAACCACGCCCATCCAGTTCCAGAAGACGATCCGACTTCACGAGGCCCGCCTCCTGCTGGCGGCGAACCCCACCGACGTAGCCCGAATCGGATACCTCGTGGGATACGACAGCCCCTCTCAATTCAGCAGGGAGTACCGCCGCCTCTTCGGCGCGCCGCCCAGCCAAGACGCAGTCCGGTTCGAGGCACCACGGACCGGCGAAACGGGTTAGCCGTCCTATCGAACAACAGGCCTGAACCGTCATCGAGACGAAACGGAGAACTCATATGAACACCAAGGTCCTGGCAGTCGTGACGAACCAGCCCACCTACGGTACGGACACCCATCACACGGGGCTGTGGCTCAGCGAACTGGTGCACTTCTACGACGCGCTCACCAAAGCCGGATTCGAAGTCGACATCGTCAGCCCCGCGGGCGGCCGGGTTCCCCTCGACCCACGCAGCACCTCGCCGATCGGCCTCGACAAGATCGCGCGCGGCTATCGGGACGATCCGGAGTTCATGGCCCGACTCGACGACACGCAGAGCATCGAAGACGTGGATCCGGCCGACTACGCCGCGATCTTCTACACCGGTGGCCACGGTGTGATGTGGGACTTCCCGGACAACGTCGCACTCCAGGACGCGTCGCGCCAGATCTACGAGAACGGCGGAATCGTCTCCTCGGTATGCCACGGTGCATGCGGATTGCTCAACATCACGCTTTCCGACGGGACACTGCTCGTGGAGGGTCGCACCCTCACCGGATTCGCAACCGTCGAAGAACGCATCGCGATGGTCAAGAACCGAGTGCCGTTCTTGCTCGAAGACGAATTGCGCAGCCGCGGCGCCCACTATGTCAAAGGGCGAATCCCGATGACATCGTTCGTCACGGCAGACGGTCGGCTCATCACCGGGCAGAACCCTTACTCGACCAAGGAAGTCTCCGAGCAGATCGTCCACGCCCTGCGGGCAGCGTGACCAGGAGCGAGTCATGACATGGAGCGAGATCGCCGCTGGCAAATACGCGATGCTGACCACGTACAAGAAGGACGGGAGCCCGGTCGGGTCACCGGTATGGCTGGCTCCCCGAGACGGCCGAATCGTGGTGGCCGCCAACGCCGATAGCTGGAAGATCAAGCGCATCCGGCGCAACCCGAACGTGACGCTGCAGCTCTGCAATGCTAGGGGCACAACCATGCGAGGCGATGTGGTCGACGGCCACGCCGAGATCATCGACGCTCCCGGGACCCAGCAGGCGCGGGCGTTGATCCGCAAGAAGTACGGAATTGTGGGCGCACTCGTCGCCTGGTCAGGCAAGCTCCGGCGCACGGACAATACCGTCGGCATCTCCATCACACCCGCCACGCCGCGGGCCTAGCGCCGCACCGGATGCTCACAGCCGGTATACGCCGCGCCGGGTGCCCGAGCGCCGAGCGCCTGGTGCGGGCTTCATCGTGTTGTGGCCGCGATCGGCTCGAACCGTTCCGCCACAGTGCAGGCCACGGCCCGCGCGACGGCTCGCCGTCGCACAACCGGCTAGCCGTCGCCGATAAGTGCGTTCGGGAACGCTGGCAGCCCCGCAGCGCTCGTCTCGCCCACCAGCACCGACAGCACAACACGCACCTTGTCCTCGACCGGGATCCCCGATCGCCGTGATCTCGCCACCGAACGGCTCCTTCCTGGTTATGGGGCTCGGAGCGTAAACCGCACAACCCCGCCAGAAAGTTCGACTCACTGAATGCGGATCTATGCGAACATATGTTCGTGTCCGAGTTCGTCCGCCCAACGAGTGCGCCGCGTTCTCGACGGCCGCGGATCGAGGCGCGGGCCGAGGCGTCGATCCTGCATGCGGATCTCGACTCGTTCTATGCCTCGGTGGAACAGCGCGATAATCCGCGATTGCGGGGGCGGCCGGTGATCGTCGGTGGCGGGGTCGTGCTGGCCGCCAGCTATGAGGCCAAGGCGTTCGGGGTGCGCACGCCGATGAATGGTGGTGCGGCGCTGCGGCTTTGCCCGCATGCGATTGTGGTGCCGCCGCGCATGTCGGCCTATGCCGAGGCGAGCAAGGCCGTCTTCGAGGTCTTCCACAACACGACGCCGGTGGTCGAGGGCATTTCGATCGATGAGGCGTTTCTCGACGTGGGTGGGCTGCGTCGGATCGCGGGCGAACCCGTCGAAATCGGGCGGCGGTTGCGGGATGCCGTGCGCGAGCAGGTCGGGCTGCCGATTTCGGTCGGTATCGCGCGGACGAAATTCCTGGCGAAGGTGGCGAGTGCGGTCGCCAAACCAGATGGTTTGCGCCTGGTGCCGCCGGAACTCGAACTCGATTTCCTGCATCCGCTGCCGGTCGAACGGCTATGGGGCGTCGGCGAGGTCACCTCCCGCACCCTGCACGAACACGGCATCACCCGGATCGGGCAGCTCGCCGAACTCGGTGAATCACCGTTGCGTGCCATCCTCGGACCCGCCGCCGCCCGGCACCTGTACGCACTGTCCTGGGCGCGCGACCCGCGTCGCGTCGAAACCGGCGTCCGCCGCCGCTCCATCGGCGCGCAACGCGCACTCGGTCGTCGGCACCGTCCACCCGACGAGATCGAGGCCTACCTGCACGGCCTCACCGACCGCCTCGGCCGCCGATTGCGCGCGGCCGACCGGGTGGCCCGAACCGTAGTGCTGCGCATGCGTTTCGACGATTTCACCCGCGCCACCCGCTCGCACACCCTGTCCGAGGCCACCGATCACACCGAAACCATCCTCTACGCCGCGCGCACCTTGCTCAGCACCGCGATGCCCATGATCCAGGAGCGCGGCCTCACCCTCATCGGCCTGGCACTGACCAACCTCGACAACGCCGACGCCGTCCAACTCACCCTGCCGGTGGAACCCCGCGCCACCAATACTCTCGATGCCACCCTCGACGACCTGCGCCGCCGCTTCGGTTCGGCCGCCGTCACCCGCGCCGCCCTCATCGGTCGCGGCGAAGGCCTCTCGGTTCCGCTGCTGCCGGACTGATGCACTCGAACGCGGCATGTATCCTCCATGCAGGCCGGTTCGGCGGGGGGTGACCATCGAACTTTCGGAAACCACGGATGAGCAGGCCATAGCTGTTTGCCGTGCGCCCGAGGAGATTTCGATGCCATACGCAGTACTCGGTCTGATCACATTGGCCCTGTGGGTCTACTGCCTGGTCGACATCATCACCTGCCCCGATGCGGGCATTCGGAATCTGCCGAAGCTGGCATGGCTCGTCGTCGTCATCCTGGTGCCGACCGTGGGCGCGCTGTTATGGCTGTTCGCGGGCCGCCCACTGCACGAACGCGGCCCGCGTTCCACCACCCGTTACGCCGAATACGACCGCCCCGGCCGCTACGTCCCGCAGAATCCGGACGACGACGAAGCTTTCCTGCGCGGCCTGCGTGAACGCGCTGAATCCCAGCGCCGCG
This sequence comes from Nocardia pseudovaccinii, assembly GCF_050942345.1. Taxonomy (NCBI): domain Bacteria; kingdom Bacillati; phylum Actinomycetota; class Actinomycetes; order Mycobacteriales; family Nocardiaceae; genus Nocardia; species Nocardia pseudovaccinii. The sequence goes on along the minus strand of NZ_CP192074.1, from coordinate 4,668,880 downwards.
AGGCCCGCCGCCAAGAGGAAGAGCGTCGGCGCGACCTGGACCAGCGGCGCGAACAGGGCGAGCTCTAGGAGACTGCTGAATAAGGCTGTTTGAGGGGTGTCCGCGCTTCGCGCGGACACCCTTCGATTTTGGTTGGTTGTTGGATTCGGCGCGGTCGGTGGTGCGCTGGTGGCGGGGTGGGGTTGGCCTCGACTGGTCGGAGGCTGCGGGTCGAGCTCGGTCTGGGTTGGTCAGGCGATTGCCCAGGTGTTGTCGATGCGGTCGAGGCCGAGGTTGAGCAGCCGCCGCAGGTTCAGGGCGGCGATGCGAGTGTGCAGCCATTGGTTGTTGGCGGCGATGCCGCGGTAGCGCAGTTTGCGGCAGCGTCCTTTGGGGCCGATGAGCCAGGAGATCGAGCGTTCCACCATGGGGCGGTGTTTGCGGTAGGCGGCGACGAGGTCGGGGTCTTCGCGCCAGTTTTGGCGTGCTCGCCGCAGCAGGTTGTCGTGCTGGTGCAGGTTCAGGGTGCGCCCGTCTTTGCTGGTCGTGCATCGCCTGCGCAGCGGGCAGTCTCGACAGGCCACCCCGAAGACGACCCTGTGTTTGGCGGTGATCGAGCGGGTGACGCCGTTCGGGCAGGTCGCGGTGCGGGCGTGGTGGTCGACGGTGAAGTCGTCGAGGGTGAACCCGCCTTTGACGGCCGAGCGCAAGGGGAACGGTTTGATGATCGCGGTGTGACCGCGTCCGGCCAGCTCGGCGCGCATGTCTGCGCTACCATAAGCGGTGTCGCCCAACACATCTCGCGAACCGTCCTCGCTGGAGAGCAGATCCAGGCCGACGACCGATTCGTGGTTGTCGCTGCCGTTTCCCTTGGACAGCCGACCGTCGGTGAACAGCCCCGTGTCGGGTTCGACCGCGACGTGGGCTTTGTAACCGTCCTGGCGTTTGTGCACGGTTTTGTGGATGTGGCGGGCGTCGGGATCAACGACCGAGATCACGCGATCGGTGGCGACCTTGCGGGCGATGCGCCAGCGTCCGTCGGTGCCGTCGGAGCCCTCGGCGGGTTCGACGTCTTGGCCGGCGATCAGCGCCAGCAACGCCAACGCTTGGGCCGCCTTGTCGCGGGCGTCGTCGTCGAATTCCTTGTCCGCCAACGCATTAACGACCACAATCGCGTCGTTGACCAGCGCCGACACCAACGCTTCCCGTGCCGTTGCGTCGTCCCAGGCGATCACCGGTTTGCCGGGATCGTCGTAGTCGTGGGCATCGCAGTCGGCGGCGATTACCGCTGCCGCGCCGGGTACTTCACGACGCACCCGACGGATCGCGGCGATCAACTGGGTCACCGTGTCCTGGGTGGCGACCGCGTCGTCGAGTACCACCGAATCCAACGCCCGTCGTGTCTTTCCTTTCAGCACACCGGTTTCGGCGACCACCGCGCGGACCGCGTCGAAGATCCGGTTCGGATTGCTCGACTTCGCCAACCGTCGCCGCCAGTAGGTCAACGTCGACGGATCGAACCCCTCATCGTCCAACGCCAACCCGCAGGCGACCTTCCACCGCAGGTCACACCGCAACGCCTGCACCGTTTCCCGATCCGACAAATCATGCAGGGCCTGCAGCAACAGCACCGACGCCGCGACCTCGCACGCCAGACTCGGCCTGCCGGTCCTGCTCGGGAACAGGTCCTCGAACATTCCAGCCGGGAAAACCTCCCGGCGATGCTCGGCCAGGAACGCGAACACACTGCCCGCCGGCACCAGATGCCCCACCAGTGCCGCGGCATCCATCAACTGCGGATCCGACCCACCCTCACCTTGCACCCCACCATCCTCGTCGACCCGGCCCTCCGGGCCGGGTCAACACACCGAGTTATTCAGCAGTCTCCTAGACCTTCCTAGCCGTCGAGTTCGGCAAACGGAATGCTCACGGCGAACGGCCTTTCCAGGATGACGATTTCCTGGTGGGTCTCGGCCAATCGGTACACTCGTGCGGCCCAGTCGAGCCGGTATTCCTGAATCATCTTTACGTAGAGGTTGGCGTCGAGATGGACGACGAGATAGACAGGGATGCCTTCGTAGGCATATTCGGCGAGCTTGTCGACGGTATCGGTGTACACCGATCCGGGGGAAACGACTTCGACAACCAGGAGGGCGTCTCCGGTCGTCACCTTCGTCCCGCGCTCGACGCAGCGGTAAACAGTTACATCGGGACGCCGAAACGAGAAGCCTTGATCGCGATTTCGTCGCTTGGCGAAGTGCAGGTCGATGTCCGTCGAAACTCTGGTGCACGGATCCGTGGGTTTGGCCCCTTCGAGCTTGTTCGCCAAACGACGCGCAACATCACTGCGCTCGGCCGAGCCGCTCTGGCACCGGATTATGTTGCCGTCGATCACCTCGATCAGCTTGCGGAGATCATCGGGTAGTTGGTCGTACTCCGCCTCCGAGATCTCTAATGCCCCAGGGTCGTCGGCCCACACCGGAAGTACGGTCACAGGCTGCCTCACTCGCGACGGGTCATCCGATCGCCGGTCATGGTACGCGGCAGCACAGCACGATCGTCGCAACCATCGATGCCGCGTCAGAGGCGTTCTATGATGGTGGCGTTGGCGAGGCCGCCTGCTTCGCACATGGTCATCAGGCCGTAGCGGCCTTCGGACTGCTCGAGGTGGTTGACCAGGGTGGCGAGGATGCGGGTGCCGGAGGCGCCCAGGGGGTGACCGAGCGCGATGGCACCGCCGCGGGGGTTCAGTTTGGCGGGGTCGGCGTTGAGGTCGTGCTGCCAGACAAGCGGTACGGGGGCGAAGGCTTCGTTCACTTCGTAGGCATCGACGTCATCGATGGTCAGCCCGACGCGCGCGAGGACTTTGCGGGTCGCGGGGATCACGGCGGTGAGCATGAGCACCGGGTCGTCGCCGGTGACCGCGAAGGAGTGGAAGCGGGCACGCGGACGCAGACCGAGGGTATTCGCCTTTTCCTCGCTCATGATCAGGGCGGCCGATGCGCCATCGGTGAGCGGGGATGAATTGCCCGGGGTGATAGACCATTCGATTTCCGGGAAGCGCGCCCCGAGATCGTCGTCGGCGAAGGCGGGGCGAAGTCCGGCCAGACCTTCGGCGGTGGTGCTCGGGCGGATGGTCTCATCGGCGGTGAGCGTGCCCGCGGGGACGAGTTCGTTGTCGAACCCCCCAGCCGCGGCGGTTTCAGCGGCCAACCGGTGTGAGCGGGCGGCGAAGGCGTCCAGGGTCTCACGGTCCAGTTTCCAGCGCCGGGTGATGATTTCGGCCGAAATACCCTGTCCGATAAGACCTTCCGGGAAGCGATGGGCCAGCGGACCGCGATTGGCGTCCTTCCCCTGGGCGTTGGAGAACATCGGAACCCGGCTCATCGACTCCACACCGCAAGCGATCGCGATGTCGTAGGCCCCGGCGATCACACCCTGCGCCGCGAAATGCGCGGCCTGCTGGCTGGACCCACATTGCCGATCGACGGTGGTTGCGGGCACGGACTCCGGGAACCCGGCGGCCAGCACGGCGGTGCGCGAAATATTGAACGCCTGCTCACCACTCTGGGTGACGCAACCGCCGATCACATCATCGACCAGTACCGGATCCAGGCCATTGCGCTGGACCAGGGTCCGCAGCACATCGGCCAGCAGTGTCGCCGGATGCACATCTGATAGTCCACCACCGGGTTTACCCTTACCGGAGGGTGTGCGAACAACGTCGACGATAACCGCGGATGTCATGACGGCTCCCTACTGTTTCTGCGATCGCCCATGCGAATGACGATTAACTTATGACACTGTACGCCGCCACGCCTCGCTCCCGCGACCCCCGGTGGGCGAGCACCTCGAACCGCTACACCGATCAGCGAGAACGCTTGGGGCGCTTATCCATCAACCGCAGGATCAGCGGGGTGAAGATGAGTTGCATGGCCAGATCCATTTTGCCGCCGGGGACGACGATGCAGTTGGGGCGGGACATGAAGGAGTCGTGCAGCATGGACAGCAGATAGGGGAAGTCGATGACCTTGGGGTCGGCGAAGCGGATGACGACGAAACTTTCGTCGGCGGTGGGGATGGTGCGGGCGATGAAGGGGTTCGAGGTGTCCACGGTGGGGACGCGCTGGAAGTTGACGTAGGTGTGGGAGAACTGGGGGCAGATGTATTTCACGTAATCTGGCATGCGGCGCAGGATCGTATCGATTACGGCCTCACTGGAATAGCCGCGTTCGGTCTTGTCCCGGATCACCTTCTGGATCCATTCGAGGTTGACGATCGGCACCACCCCGACCAGCAGATCCGCGTATTGCGCGACATTCACCGAATCGGTGACGGCGGCGCCGTGTAATCCCTCGTAGAACAGCAGATCGCTGCCCGGCGTCAGATCCTCCCACGGCGTAAAGGTGCCCGCGGGTTGCCCATAGGGTTTGGCTTCCAACTCGTCGTGCAGATATTTCCGCACCGAACCGACGCCGGTCTCACCGTAGTCGCGAAACAGCGTCTCCAGCTCTTTCAACAGATTCGCGTCCTCACCGAAATGCGAGAAGGTGCGATTGTGGCTCTGCTCCGCCTCGGCCATCGCGAGCTTCATCTCGTTGCGGTCGTAGCGATGGAACGAATCCCCCTCCACGATCGCCGCATTGATGCCTTCACGACGGAATACCTCCTGAAAGGTCCGGGTGACACTGGTCGTGCCCGCACCGGATGAGCCGGTAATGGCGACGACAGGATGTTTGACCGACATGACACCTCCTTGATTGCCGGACTGTGTTCGATTTGCGATGCTCCCGGTGCCCTCCGTGGTTACGCTGCGCTACCGCCTCCGGGCCCTTCGCTCGCACCGCGGGGATTTCAGCGTCCGGCCGGACGGAACAGCGACCGCGACCCGAACAGTGAACTGTCGAAGCTGGGCCCTTCCTCGGGCTCGCTGTGGTAGCGCTCGATCCGCGCGACCTCATTGCGCGAACCGAAGATCAGCGGCACCTGCTGATGCACCTGCTCCGGCACGGCCTCCAGCACGCGATCACCGCCGGTGGTCGCCCAGCCCCCGGCCTGTTCGACGATGTAGGCGATCGGATTCGCGCCGTACAGCAACGACACCCGCCCCGGCCGCCGGGTGTCGTATGGATAGAGGTAGACCCCGCCGCGGGTGAGGATGTGGAAGGTATCGGCGACCAATGACGCGACCCAGCGCATATTGAAGTCCCGCCCCCGTGGCCCGTCCACGCCGTCGAGACATTCGTGGACATACCGCCGCACCGGCCGCTCCCAGAACCGCTCATTGGCGGCATTGATCGCGAAACCCGAAGTATCTTCCGGGATTCGCATCCGCGGATGGGTCAATACGAAGGCACCGATCTCCCGATCCAGAGTGAATCCGTCGACGCCACTGCCCGTGGTGAGCACCAGCATGGTCGCCGGCCCGTACAGCGTGAATCCCGCACAGACCTGCCGCACCCCCGGCTGCAGGAAGTCCGCGGTAGTCGGCGCCGCGTTGTCCGGTGCCCGCAGCACGCTGAAAATCGTTCCGACAGGCAGATTTACATCGATATTCGAGGATCCGTCCAACGGATCGAAGGCCAGCAGATATTTGCCGCGCCGGTGCACGTCGGGCACCGGATGGATATCGGTCATCTGCTCCGATAACAGCGCCGACAGATGCCCCGTCCATTGGGTCTCGGCCACCATGATGTCATTGGCGATGGCGTCGAGTTTGCGGTGCACCGTCGGCGGCAGGTTATCGGGTTCGGAGGCGCCCAGCGAGCCGACGATGGCACCCCTGGTCACCTGGTTGGCGATGATTTTCGTCGCGGTCGCGACGACATTCACCAGAGCGGAGAATTCACCGGACGATCCGGGATGCCGGTGCTCCTCCTCGATCGTGTATCGGGTGAGGGTCTTCAGTCCTTCTGGCATGAGTTCTCGATCTCGTCACGCGGGGGCCCTTGCGGTCGGCCCATCCGGCTGCTGTCCTGTCCCGAATACACTGCTGCCGTATACATCTCGGTCGGTCAGCGTGATCAGGTCGGTCTTGGTGAGCGGTCGCCGCAGCTCGACCAGCCGTTTGGCCTGCCGTAACCGGCAGCGGTCCAGGGCATTGCGCACACTGCGCGCATTGGAGAATCGGGGGCGGCTCATTCGCAGCGTGAGATATTCGCCGAAGGCTGCGTATCCGGTGTCGTCGAACCGGAAGTTGTCCCGTGCCACCATGATTTCGGCGATGCGCACCAACTCGGTGTGGGTGTAGTCGCTGAATTCCAGATGATGGGCCACCCGCGAGGACAGTCCCGGATTCGCCGAGAAGAACTTGTCCATCCGGTCCGGATAGCCCGCGAAGATCACCACCAGGCTGGTGCGCTCGCTCTCCATCTCCTGCAGCAGGATTTCGATGACTTCCTGTCCGTAATCGCGTTCGTTCTCCGGGCGGAACAGGTAGTAGGCCTCGTCGATGAACAGCACTCCCCCGGCCGCCTTGGCCAGGGCCTCCTTGGTTTTGGGTGCGGTGTGTCCGATGAACTGGCCGACCAGATCGTCACGAGTTACCGTGTGCACCTTGGGTTTACGGATATAGCCGAGCGCGTGCAGCATCTCGGCCATCCGCAGGGCGACGGTGGTCTTGCCGGTGCCGGGGCCGCCGGTGAAACTCATATGCATGGTCGGCCGGGAGGCCTGCAGGCCGAAGCGCTGCCTGGCCCGATCGATCAGCAGCAGCGCCGCGATCTCGCGCACCCGCCGCTTCACATTCGCCAAACCGACGAGTTCGTCATCGAGCCTGGTCAGTACGTCCGCGACGTCATTTCCCGCGATATCGGTGGACAGATCCAGCACCGCATCCTCGGCCAGCAACTCCTCCGGCGGTGCGTCCGCCGGCACCGCCCGCACCGGCCTGCCGTCGTCCGCACCCGGCCGGTGCAATCGGAAACCGCTTGCTGCGCTCGACCTTTCAGCCGCCATACCGGGTACCCGGCCTTTCGTCGGTGGCATACGAATGCAGACCGTAGGTCTGGCGCCGGTCCGGTCCCTCGGTGCGAGTCAACACGAATCCGGGCTCGTCGACGGGACGCTGCACCAGAAAACTCAATGCGGTGGTCTGCCTGCCGTAGCGGGCGTCGTAGGCGAGAACCCGAATGTAGTGCCGCGGGAAGGTATTGCGGCATGCGTCGATCTCGGCGAGCACACCGTCGGGCTCGTCGAGATCGAACAGCGGCAACCCCCACATCTCCCAATAGGCGTTGCGGGGGTGCGGATCATCGGTGTATTCGATGGACACCGGCCAGTTGTTGAGCAGGGAGTAACGCACCTGAGCCGCGATCTCGGCGTCGGTGAGTTCGGGCAGATACGAGAAGGTTCCGTGGCGCAGATACATGTGCGGAGTCCTGTCGTTCAGTGGCTGGCCGTCGGCACGGCATCCGGCGCGTCGGTGGAGGTGTAGTCGAAGGTGACATCGCCCCAGGTCGAGAGCGCGACATCGAGCGGGCGGCAGTTCTCGGCGGCCTTGCGCAGCACATCCGGACCTTCCTTCAGCAAATCGCGCCCCTCGTTTCGGGCCTTCACGACTGCCTCCAACGCCACCCGATTCGCCTCAGCGCCTGCCGCTATACCGAGCGGATGTCCGATGGTGCCGCCGCCGAATTGCAAGACCACGTCATCGCCGAAAAGGTCTAGCAACTGGTGCATCTGACCGGCGTGGATGCCACCGGAGGCCACCGGCATGACACCGCCGAGGCTGGCCCAATACTGATCGAAGAAGATGCCGTTGCCCGGGTTGGTGGGAATGTGGTTCTCCCGCAACGTGTCGTAGAAGCCCCTGGTGGTCGCCGGATCGCCCTCGAGCTTACCGACCACGGTGCCCGCGTGCAGGTGATCGACTCCGATCAGCCGGCACCATTTGGCCAGTACCCGGAAGCTCACGCCGTGCGTCTTCTGCCGCGTGTAGGTGGAGTGCCCGGCCCGATGCAGATGCAGCAGCACGCCGTTACGCCGCGCCCAGTGCGACATCGACTGCATGGCGGTGAATCCCACCGTCAGGTCCATCATGATCACGACGCTGCCCAGCTGTTTGGCGAACTCGGCGCGCTCGTACATATCCTCCATGGTCGCCGCGGTGACATTGAGGTAGTGGCCTTTGATCTCACCGGTTTCGGCCGTGGCGCGGTTGACGCCCTCCATGGCGAACAGATACCGGTCGCGCCATCGCATGAACGGCTGGGAGTTGATGTTCTCGTCGTCCTTGGTGAAATCCAGGCCGCCCTTGCACGCCTCGTAGACCACCCGGCCGTAATTCCGCGCGGACAGACCGAGTTTCGGCTTCACCGTCGCACCCAGCAGCGGCCTGCCGTATTTGTTCAGGTACTCGCGTTCCATCACGGTGCCGTGCGGCGGGCCCTGGAAGGTTTTGACGTAGGCCACCGGAATCCGCATGTCCTCCAGGCGCAGTGCCAGCAACGGCTTGAAGCCGAAGACATTGCCGATGATCGAGGAGGTGAGGTTGGTGATCGAGCCCTCTTCGAAGAGGTCGAGATCGTAGGCGATATAGGCGAAGTACTCGCCGGGGCGGCCGGGAACCTCATCGATGCGGTAGCACTTGGCCTGGTAGCGGTCGTGCGCGGTGAGACGGTCGGTCCACACGACAGTCCATGTGGCAGTGGATGATTCGCCCGCCACGGCGGCCGCGGCTTCGATCGGATCCACACCCTTCTGCGGGGTCACCCGGAAGACGGCGAGGACATCGGTATCTTTGGGTACGTAATCCGGGGCGTAGTAACCCATCGAGGCGTAGGAGTGGACACCCGGATCCCAGCGGTTGGGTTCGGTTTCGTCGGTCATCATTGCTCCGCTCGGTTTTGCGGGTGATCCGCGCTCGGGAACTGTTGCGCGAGGCTCCCGCGCCCGGATATCGAGCAGGACACCTCGGCTCGGGTGTTGTGCGGGATGCTGCGCCTGAGACGTGGGGTGAACGCCTACTGAGTTCAAGGATGACGGCGTTGTCGATGACAAACAATTTGATTGTTCCTCGGAATACTCAACGGATTCATTGAGTTTGATACCGTCGATTCGTGGGCATGGTGAGTGCGGCAAGGATGGAAACATTCCTGGCCGTGTCTCGGCAGGGCAGCATCCGCCGCGCCGCCACCCAGCTGCACATCACCGAGGCCGCCGTCTCCGCCGCGGTCGCGCACATCGAAAAGCAGCTCGGGGCAAAGCTCATCGCGAAGGCCGGGCGCGGTATCGCGCTCACCGAGGCCGGGCGCATCTACTCCGAATACTGCCGCACCATCCTCGGCCTGATGAAGGAGGCCAATGCCGCGGTGCGCCGGGCCGAAACCGGCAGGCTGCGGATCGGTGTGGTCGCCACCGCGGGTGAGTATGTGCTGCTGGGGCCGCTGGCGTCATTCCGGAATCGCTATCCGGATATCGAACTGAGCCTGTCGGTGCATCCGCGCGATGTGCTGTTCCTCGAATTGCACCACCACGAAACGGATCTCGTCATCGCGGGCCGCCCACCGCGCGACACCGGGCTGGTCATCCGAGCCCGTCGCCCCAGTCAGCTCGTGGTCGTCGGCGCGCCGGACTGTCCCGATCCGCTGCACAGCACCTGGCTGCTACGCGGTCGCGGCTCCGGAACCCGCGACGCCACCCTCAGCCTCATCGACCGCCTCGAAATCTCCCCGCCCACCCTCACCCTGGGCAGCCACGGTGCGGTACTGGCCGCCGCCCGTGAAGGCTTGGGCGTGACCCTCATTCACACCGACGCTCTGGCCCAAGACCTGGAATCAGGTCTGCTGCAAGTACTTCCGGTCGACGGCACCCCCATGGACCGTCCATGGCACGCCGTCACCACTCGCACCCCCACCCCCACGACCCGCCTCTTCCTAGCCCACATCCTCGATCCAGCCGAAGTAGGCCCCCACGCTTTCCACCCCGGCTAGAAACCCCGGGCGGTGGAGCCCGGGGGGCACGACACCCGGACTCCACCCGACTGGCGATCGAATCGATCGCGCAGGTGATCGGCGATGAATTCGCCATTGGGTTGATTGTGGACCGAATAGCCGCTCAGCAGCACGTTTCGCTGTTACGAACCCGTGAAATATCCCGTTCCACGTGACCCGATTCCCGCCTGAATTCTATCGGATGGCATCACCACGCCACCGGTGCACCCTGTCCCGAAAGGCAGGCACCGCTGTGCCAGACTGGCGCGCATGGCTGGTGGGGAAGCGTTGATTTCGAATGTGTCCGATACCGCGCGCTGGGTCGCCACCTACCGCGCAATGGAGACCGCGCGCGAAGATGCGCTGTTCCACGATCCGCTCGCCGAGCGTCTGGCAGGCGAGCGCGGATATGCCATGGTTGCGGCCGCATCGCGGATAATGCGCAACGGCTGGCCGGTCGTCACCCGAACCAGAATCATCGATGACCTGATCGCGACCGCCATCGCCGAGGGCTGCGACCGTGTGCTGAATCTTGCCGCCGGACTCGACACCCGCCCCTACCGCCTGGGCTTGTCCGCCGATTTCGTCTGGGTGGAGGCCGATCTGCCCGCACTCACCGCGGAGAAGGAGGCCGCTCTCGCGGATGAGAAGCCGCATTGCACCCTGATCCGCCGGGGTGTCGACCTGGCCGATCCGGCCGCGCTGGCGAAGTTCCTCGACTGGGCCCTCGGCCCGCTCGGTCCCGAAAACGCCCACGCCACAAAAACTTTGGTGCTCACCGAGGGTCTGCTGATGTACCTCGATGAGGAGACGGTCCGCACCATCGCCGCCGCCCTGTCCATGCCGCAGATCCGCTGGTGGGTCATGGACGTCACTGTGTCGATGAATCACCTGCGCTCGAGTTCGATGTTCGAGAACGCGCCACTCAAATTCGAACCCGGCAACGGCATCGCCTACTTCGAAGATCTCGGCTGGCTCCCCCGTGAAGTCGAACATCTCCTCGTGCACGCCCGCAAGCTCCACCGCGCACCCTGGTACCTGCGCCCGTTCACCTATCTCCCCCAGCCCAACCCACGCAAACCCGGCCGCAACCCCTGGTCCGGCATCGTCCGCTTCGAGCGTGACTAGTGCAGTTACGCGCCTCATTCCGGACCGCACGGGGTTCCGAGTGACATCTCGTGGCTGACGGGCAACGCGCCGCGAGCTATGCACCGGGGGCATAGACGCAGCCGCAACGGCATTTCCGCCAGCTCTGTCGGCTCCCTAGTGTCTAGATAGGACCTGGATCAGGCCGTTTTCGACGACACCGGCGCGACTCGATCCAGCTGCCGCGACTACCACTCGATAGGAGCTCTGCCATGCCCCTCGTACGTATCGATATGATCCGTGGCCGTCGGCCCGAGGATGTCCGGGCCATCGCGGACGCCGTCCAGCAATCCCTCATCGACGTCCTGAAGATTCCCGAACGCGACCGGTTCCAGATCATCACCCAGCACGACGCGGACGAGATCATCGCCCTCGATGCCGGGCTCGGCTTCCAACGCACTCAGGGCACCGTGATCATCCACATTTTCACCCAGCGCGGCCGCAGCACCGAGGAGAAGCAACGCCTGTACAAGACATTGGCGGGCCAACTCGGTGTGGACGGCAAGGACCTGTTCATCAGCTACTTCGAAAACGGACCCGACGACTGGTCGTTCGGCGACGGCCGCGCCCAGTACGTCGAGGGTGACCTGCCGATTCCGGGACACTGACAGTCCACACGGAAGTTCGTCGTGGAGCTGTCCGACCTGCGGACTTGTAGTGTCTATGCTCGTCAGGCGTGGACATCGAGCTGCGTCACCTCCGCGCTTTTGCTGCCGTCGCCCAACGGCGATCCTTCACTCACGCGGCCGAAGCGCTGTTCATCACCCAGCCTGCGCTGAGCCGCACGGTCGCGCAGCTGGAAACCCTGTTACAGGTGCAACTCCTGGACCGCAGTTCGCGGCACGTCGAATTGACCAGCGCGGGTAGGGAATTCCAGCAACACGCGGAGCGCGCTCTCGCGGCGGTGGAGCAGGCGGTGGCAGTCGCCCGGCAGCATCTGCGGGTGCGCCTCGGTTTCAGCTGGCTGCTGCCAGACCCCTGGGCACAGCGTACGATCGCCGAGTTCGAGCAGGCCACCGAGGCCGAGGTGACACTTGTCCGCTGTGACAACCCGCAGGTCGCCGTCACACAGGGCAGCGTCGACATCGCAGTGGTGCGCGGAAAGGTGACCGCGCGGGGAGCCCATACCGTGCATCTGTTCGACGAGATGCGCGTAGCCGCCTGCTCGACTCGATCCCCGCTGGCCGGGCGCGAGCGACTGGAGTGGACCGAGCTGGCCGACTGGCCGCTGGTCGTCAATATCGTCAGCGGCACCACCGGCCCCACCTCATGGGCGCGGGAGCATCGGCCCCGGACCGTCGTGGAAACGACCAATTACGACGAGTGGTTGGAGACCGTCGCCGCCGACCGCGGCATCGGGGTCGTCCCCGAGACCGCGGCACGCCGCAGCAACCACCCCGCCGTTCAGTTCCTCCCCCTGTCCGGAGCCCCGACCGTCCCGGTATACCTTGTCTTCCTCCCGACAGCCGCAACGGCCCTGCTTCGGCAGTTCATCGAAACGGGCGTGGCAGCCGCCCGCCGATAAGGCGTTTCAGAACTGGCTGTGCTGGGAGTCGAAGGTGAGGATGCGGCCGCCGAGCAGGATCTGGGCACCCGCGGCGAGGGTGGTCAGCTGGTTCGGCATGGCGCGGAGCCATTCCTGGTGGCCGGGCATCCGGATGTAGGTGCCGTTGGCCGACCCCTGGTCGACCACCGCGACATCCCATTCGACGAGCCGAACCTCCATATGCGCACGCGACATCGCGCCCGAGCTGTCCGGCAACCGGATCGGCCGCGCACCGCGCCGCACCGCCTCGGCAAGTTCGGGTTCCCGCCCGAGGACGATGTCGTTATCGAGTACGAACGACGTCCCGTCATCGAGCATGAGCAACCCCAGCGGTGGCCGCACTCCTTCGGTCAACACGCAGGTCAACTGATCCATCCGAATCCCACACACCGCGCAGAACGACACCCGCGGATCGTTCAGATGCTGCCGCGAACACATGAACCCCCGAACAACAGCCCTACCGCTCCCGGCCACCCCCTTTTCCAACTGCTTCGGCGGCGCTCCCGCCACACCGTTCTCAGACTGCGCACCCTTCTGCAGGCCGACTCGTCGCCGCTCCCCGACGCTCGACACCGCATTCCTCGGCGGCAGTTTTCCCATGCCCATCGCGGACGCGCGCTCCCATGGTGCCGCCTTCCCCGCCGAGCCGCCCCCGATCGGCGGGCGCACCGCACCGCCTTCCGGCTGTGGCTCGACCTCGCCTTCCGACCCGACCGTCACCGGATCGATGACTTCGACCGGCTGCCTCGGAAATTCGCGCCGTTCGACCTCCGGCGCTGCGCTCACACCTTCCGCCGATGCCACGACCTGAAGCACCCCATCCGGCACCGACTCGATGTCAAGAGATCTCCGCACCGCCGGTGCACGAGCCGACACAGGCACCCCCAACCACAACACCGCCCCGGCACCGGGCACCGTTCCCTCACCCAGTCCCGCGATACCGCGACCCGGTAGCGCCGACTCGGTCATCCCGTCCTCGTCCACGAACAGCCCGATCCCGATCTCGGGTGCCGGGATCACCACGCGATCGACCGTGAATCCGGCATCCTTGCCGCGCAATACTTCTGTGCGATCCGAACTCTCCAGCACCGCGGTCACACCGCCGTGCAGAAATAACGCCACCCCCGTCGCGCCAGGGGTGATCACCCCGAATTCGACTTGGTCCTCGTCGCCCAGGCTCATCAACCAGGTCGTGGCAAGTCGTGCAAACATGCGTCCGCTGCGCGGTATCTCCGAGGCACCCGCATCTCGCACCAGCTCGAGCAACGCCGACATCGTCTGCGCCGCGGACGATTCGGCATCGGCCGCAATATCCGAACGGTGCGCGACCACGAGCACGACGCCGCCACTGTTCGCGATCAGATGCGTACCACCCGGCAGCACCTCGAGCTGCCGACTCACAGGAATCGCCCACCCTGGAACCGCCAGCGATGGAACACCACGCGCATCGGCCCGTTCACCACGAGCCAGAACACGACCCACGTCACGATGAACTGGATGAGGAATGCCGTCAGCGACGGATGCAGCGCGCGCGGCAGCACAATGGTCGTATGGTCTACGAGGACCCACATCAGCGCCGCCTCGTTGATCACCGTCCAGAAGCCGAACAGCGTGGGCCAGTCCTTCTCCCACCGGAATTGCTGCAGAAAATGGTAGAGCAATTCCCACAGTACGCCGACGAGCACGGTCGCCAGCAGCACCGACAACGTCACCCGATAGGCATCGCCGAGCGACAGCGATCCAGTCGGCAAGACGGGCGTAATGATCACCGCCACCAGCAAACCGACAACGCCGAGCACGAGTATGCGGGTCTGAATCCGCCCGTTCAGAGTAAGCAGCATCGATCAGATCTTCTTGTTCGTCGCCCACAACCACCATTGCCGAGTCGACCGCAGCGGCCCCATCCGCTGGCAGAAACCCAGCGCCGCAAGATCGTCCGCGATCTCCTGCGCCGCGATCTGCAACCCCAGGAAGGTGTCCACTCCCGGAAACGGTCCACCCAGCGTCGCACTACCTGATGCATAGATGCGTCCGCTGCCACTTCGCGTGCCGATCAACTCGAAGGTGGTCGCCACATCCATGCGCCCCACCGGATTACGACCGGCACCGGCATGATCCAGCAGATCCGCCAGTAACCGATGTTCGCGCACGTCGGCCTCCAACCCGGTGCAGTCGATTATGTAATCGGCCGAAATGTCGAAAGGCTGGGTAGGCGGCGGAAACGGCAGCGCCGCCGTGGGATCCGGCACGATCGTGGTGATCACCCCGCCCTGCCCCCGCACGGGCCGCAGATCGCGCGCACTGCCCGCCATCACCTGATACCACCCCTCCTTACGCCCGCGCCGCAGCTGCTCCTGCCAATTCGAGCGCACCGGCGTGTTGGTCCCGCCCATCTCCTGGTAGGCCTGCGCGCGCTGTTCCCCTTGCAGCGTGCGCATTTTCGCCTTGAGCTGGCCGCCCCATACCGACTTCGGATAGTTGAATCCCTGATAAGACCATCCGTCGCCGCCCTTGCGTCGACTGAAAATATTCGGTCCGTGCGCGGCGGCCACATAGTGCCGAAACAGATGCAGGATCTGGGTATTCAGCCGCAGTTTGTCCCGGTCATCGATGAGCCGTTGCAACACCCGGCTGGCCACGATCCCGCTGCCGCGGATCATCACCTTTCCCGGCCTGCGCTGCAGTGCCTGATACACGTGCTCATGCGGTTCATACGCATTGACCACGCGCGTCGGATCCCGGTACTTCTCCCGATATTCCTGCAGATCCCGCAACAACTTCAGCCCCGGATAACCCACGCCCACATGGACGTACGTGCTGCGAAACGCGATCCGCTTGGTCGGAGCCGCACCGGCGGGCGGGGTGAGGACGCTGAAATACCCGCCGCCATAGCGTTTGCGCACCATGCGCACATGCCCTTTATGCAACGAACCCGCGTATCCGATCCGATGGAACTCCCGTTCCATCGCGACGAACGCCTGCCCCGCCCTCGGCGTGTAGTAATTGCTGAAGATCGGCTCGGTGAACACATTCCACAGCGGTCGGATCGTTTTCTCCGCCAGCGCCTCGCGCACCGCATACGACGGAAAGCCCCAGATATTGTCCGGCATCGACGCCGAGTCGCTGCGCAATCGCTCCCCGCGTGGAATCTGCGACACCCGCGTCAGATATTCATAGGACGACCACGGCACCTCCTGCGGCCCGAGCACCGCCATCGCCGCCGCCGCGACGCCGTAGATCCGCAGGGTGTCATAGGTGACGAAGGATCCGATCCCGCTGCCGATGGTCACGAACGGAACATCCACCACCGGAATGCCCGCCCGGGCCACCATCTCGTCGGTCCACGCGTCGGTTTCGACGAGTTCGCGCGTGATATCTCCCCGCATTTTCGGGATGCTACCGGCCGGAACTCAGCAACCGCTTTCGATTACCTTGCCACCGCACGCATTCCGCACCGCCGACCGGCGACAGCGCGACGCGCGCGGAGCAATCTGCGCCAACATGCCACGCCGCACCCCCGCCCCGACGTACCATCCGTGCGTGGCCGACGCGATTCGTTCCACCCCACTGCGGGTCCTGGTCTACAGCAACGACGCCGATACCCGGCGTCAAGTAATGCTGGCACTGGGCACACACCCGCACCCCGAGCTGCCCACCTTCGAATACCTCGAGGTGGCGACCGCGCCCGTGGTCATCGAGCAGATGGATGCGGGCGGTATCGACCTGGCCATCCTGGACGGGGAATCCGCTCCGGCGGGTGGGCTCGGTATCGCCAAACAGCTCAAGGACGAGATCGCTCAGTGCCCACCGGTTCTGGTGCTCACCGGCCGCCCCGACGATGCCTGGCTCGCGAACTGGTCGCGCGCCGAGGCCGCCGTGGCCCATCCGATCGATCCGATCCGGCTCACCGAGGCCGTCGTCACGGTTTTGCACAACCGACCGGCAGCCTGACCTCATCGTCCCCATCCGTCACATCGTGCCCGCGCCCCCAGGGCGCGAGCACTTCGATGTCACGTGACAGTGCTATCACTTAGCGATCCGACGGGCCGGATTACCCCCGATTCAGTCATAAATAGCAGTCCCGTTTTCGATCAAAGACCCCAATCGAATAAACGGTCGAACCGCCGAGTCGGTTGTAGGCTGTGCCGTAGCTCACATGAGCGCGGGCCTCGATATGACAGACCCGCGCAGTGCGAGCAGGCCATGAGGCGAGTCTGACCGAGGCGGACAACGACGTCAGCCCGCCTCGGAAGCTGCCGTCATGATTCCGGCGCCGACCATCACATCCCCGGGCCGCAGTCGGGGTACATGACGCCCAACCGCCAGCTACAGCTCGCAAGGAGGGGAAGTGCAGTCGTGAATATCGAGATGCCCACTCTGGTCCTCGGCGCGGTCGCCGCCGCGTTCGCGGTGTTCTCCGTCATCCTCTCGGCCCTCGTCGGCCCCAAGCGCTACAACCGGGCCAAACAGGAGGCCTACGAGTGCGGCATCGAACCGACACCGCACGCCGTCGCGGGTGGGCCGGGAAACGTTACCGGACAGCGCTTTCCGGTGAAGTACTACCTCACCGCCATGCTGTTCATCATCTTCGATATCGAGATCGTGTTCCTCTACCCGTGGGCTGTCCACTTCGATGCGCTCGGTCTCTTCGGTCTCGCCGCGATGGCGCTGTTCATCTTCAACGTCTCGGTGGCCTACGCCTACGAATGGCGCCGCGGCGGTCTCAGCTGGGACTGATCGCCCATACGCACTGGCCCACAAGGCGTTTCGCCGCGTCGGGCCGTACGCACAGTGGAAGTGAGAGTTAGTCGAACATGGGTCTCGAGGAAAAACTGCCCAGCGGCTTTCTGCTGAGCACGGTAGAAGATTTCGCCGGATATCTGCGCAAGGGCTCGCTGTGGCCGGCCACCTTCGGGCTGGCCTGTTGCGCCATCGAGATGATGGCCACCGGCGCAGGACGTTTCGATATCGCCCGCTTCGGAATGGAGGCGTTCCGCGCCTCACCGCGGCAGGCCGATCTGATGATCGTCGCGGGCCGGGTCAGCCAGAAGATGGCGCCGGTGCTGCGTCAGGTATACGACCAGATGACCGAACCGAAATGGGTGCTGGCCATGGGCGTTTGCGCGTCCTCGGGCGGCATGTTCAACAACTACGCCATCGTGCAGGGTGTGGACCACGTGGTCCCGGTCGATATCTATCTGCCCGGCTGCCCGCCGCGGCCGGAGATGCTGTTGAACGCGATCCTGACACTGCACGCGAAGATCCAGCAGATGCCGCTCGGCGTCAACCGCGAGGAGGCCATCCGTGCCGCCGAAGCGGCGGCGCTGGCGTCCACGCCGACCATCCGGATGGAGGGTCTGCTGCGATGACCTTCGACTCCCCCGAAAATACCGAAACCGGGACGCCGCACGATTTCGTCGACGCCGCGGCCACCGCGGGTCCGGAAGGCACACCGCCGGAAGCGGATTCGCCGTCGGCCGAGGTGATCGGCGTGCGCCGCGGCATGTTCGGAGTCACCGGCTCCGGCGACACCTCCGGTTACGGCCGTCTGGTCCGTCCGGTGATGCTGCCCGGCAGCACCCCGGCACCATATGGCGGTTACTTCGACGAGCTCGTCACCGAATTGCATGCCGCACTCGGCGCGGTCGGCACGAGCTGGGAGACCGTCATCGAGAAGGTGATCGTCTTCCGCGGCGAACTCACCCTGCACGTGCGGCGCGAACATCTGGTGGCGGTCGCCAAGGCGTTACGCGACTACGCCGCACTGCGTTTCGAGCTCTGCCTCGGCGTCAACGGGGTGCACTACCCGGACGACGCGGGCCGCGAATTGCACGCGGTCTATCACCTCATGTCCATCACCCACAACCGGCGCCTGCGCGTCGAGGTCTCCGCACCGGACGCCGACCCGCATATTCCGTCGCTGTTCAGCGTGTACCCGACCACCGACTGGCATGAGCGGGAAACCTACGACTTCTTCGGCATCATCTTCGACGGCCACCCATCGCTGACACGCATCACCATGCCCGACGACTGGCGTGGCCACCCCCAGCGCAAGGACTACCCGCTCGGCGGGATCCCGGTCGAGTACAAGGGCGCGCGTATCCCGCCGCCCGACGAGCGGAGGGCGTACAAGTAATGAACGACATCGACACCCGGCCCGGCGTCCACAACGACACCGGGCCCGAACCCGCTGTGGTCACGGTGGCGGGCCTGGACTGGGACGCGGTCACCGAAACCCTCGACGGTGCTGGTGAGGAACGCATCGTCGTCAATATGGGTCCGCAGCATCCGTCCACGCACGGCGTACTGCGGCTGATCCTGGAAATCGAGGGCGAGACGGTCACCGAGGCCCGCTGCGGCATCGGCTATCTACACACCGGCATCGAGAAGAATCTCGAATTCCGGAACTGGGCGCAGGGCACCACCTTCGTCACCCGGATGGACTATCTGTCCCCGTTCTTCAACGAAACGGCGTACTGCCTCGGCGTCGAGCGGCTGCTCGATATCGAGGACCAGATTCCCGAACGCGCCACCATCGTGCGCGTCATGCTCATGGAGCTCAATCGGATCTCCTCCCACCTGGTCGCGCTGGCGACCGGTGGAATGGAACTGGGCGCTCTCACCCCGATGTTGTTCGGCTTCCGGGAACGCGAACTGATCCTGGATGTCTTCGAGACCATCACCGGACTGCGCATGAATCACGCGTACATCCGGCCCGGCGGTCTGGCCCAGGATCTGCCCGACGACGGGGTCACCAAGGTCCGTGAGCTGCTGAAGCTGTTGCCCAAGCGGCTGCGCGATATGGATCATCTGCTCACCCAGAACCCGATCTGGAAGGCACGCACCCAGAACATCGGCTACCTGGATCTCGCGGGCTGCATGGCACTCGGCATCACCGGTCCGGTGCTGCGTTCGACGGGTCTGCCGCACGATCTGCGCAAGGCAGCGCCGTATTGCGGTTACCAGAACTACGAATTCGATGTGCCCACGACCACCGGCTGTGACTGCTACGGCCGCTACTGGATTCGGGTCGCGGAGATGAAGGAGTCGCTCAAGATCGTCGAGCAATGCCTGGACAAATTGCGGCCGGGTCCGGTGATGGTGGACGACAAGAAGCTCGCCTGGCCCGCCGATCTGCAGCTGGGTCCGGACGGGCTCGGCAACTCCCCCAAGCACATCGGCCGCATCATGGGCACGTCCATGGAGGGGCTCATCCACCACTTCAAACTCGTCACCGAGGGCATTCGGGTCCCGGCGGGGCAGGTGTACGTGGCGGTGGAGTCGCCGCGTGGCGAACTCGGTGTGCACATGGTCAGCGACGGCGGCACCCGACCGTATCGGGTGCACTATCGCGACCCCTCGTTTACGAATCTGCAAGCGGTGGCAGCGATGTGCGAGGGCGGGATGGTCGCCGATGTCATCGCCTCCGTCGCCAGCATCGACCCGGTGATGGGCGGAGTTGACCGATGACCGAGATCCTGTTGAAGCTGTCCACCCGGCCGCAGCCTTTCTTGCCGTTCGTGCGCGAGCGATTGGAAGTCGACGCCGAGGAGATCATCGCCCGCTATCCGGAGCCGCGCTCGGCGCTGCTGCCGCTGCTGCATCTGGTGCAGGCCGAGGAGGGCTGCGTCACCGGAACCGGCATCGAGTTCTGTGCCGAACAGCTGGGCTTGACCGGTGCGGAGGTCACCGCGGTAGCGACCTTCTATTCGATGTACCGGCGCACTCCCACCGGCGACTACCACGTCGGCGTCTGCACCAACACGCTCTGCGCGGTGATGGGTGGCGATGCAATTCTCGAATCCCTGCAGCGCCGACTCGGCATCGGGCACGGCGAGACCTCGGCGGACGGGTCGATCACCCTCGAGCACATCGAGTGCAATGCCGCCTGCGATTTCGCGCCGGTGGTGATGGTCAATTGGGAGTTCTTCGACAACCAGACCCCGGAATCGGCTGCCGCACTGGTGGATTCGCTGCGCCGCGGCGAGCAGGTGACACCGACGCGCGGCGCGCCCCTCTGCACGTTCAAGCAGACCGCGCGCATCCTCGCGGGCTTCCCGGACGAGCGCCCCGGGGTGCTCGACGGTGCGGCGGGAGAGGCGACGCTGGCCGGTCTGCGGGTTGCGCAGGAACAGAATATGCAAGCGCCGGAACCGAATTCGGAGGGCGTGTGATGACACTGACTCCTGTACTCACCCGGTATTGGGACGACCCGCAGTCGTGGACCATCGAGCACTACCGTGGCCACGACGGCTATCAGGCCATCCGCAAGGCCTTGCGGATGGAACCCGATGAGGTCATTCAGACCATCAAGGACGCCGGTCTGCGCGGCCGCGGCGGAGCGGGCTTCCCGACCGGGATGAAATGGAGCTTCATCCCGCAGGGCACAGGCCCGGACGGCGTCACCAAACCGCACTATCTCGTGGTCAATGCCGATGAGTCGGAACCCGGTACCTGCAAGGACATTCCGCTCATGCTGGCCACCCCGCACACCCTCATCGAGGGCGTCATCATCGCGGCGTACGCGATTCGGGCGGCACACGCGTTCATCTATGTGCGCGGTGAGGTCGTGCCGGTGCTGCGGCGGCTGCAGGCCGCGGTCGCGCAGGCGTACGCGGCCGGATTCCTCGGGAAGAACATTCTCGGGTCCGGCTACGACCTGGAACTCATCGTGCACGCCGGTGCCGGTGCCTACATCTGCGGTGAGGAAACCGCGCTGCTGGATTCACTGGAGGGGCGGCGCGGTCAGCCTCGACTGCGGCCACCGTTCCCGGCCGTCGCGGGTCTGTATGCCTGCCCGACGGTGGTCAACAATGTGGAATCCATTGCGAGCGTGCCGCCCATCATCCTGAACGGCACGGCCTGGTTCCGGTCCATGGGCAGTGAGAAGTCACCTGGCTTCACGCTGTACTCGCTGTCGGGCCACGTCGCCCGGCCGGGGCAATACGAAGCGCCACTGGGCATTACGCTGCGCGAACTGCTCGGCTATGCCGGTGGTGTGCGCGCCGGACATCAGGTGAAGTTCTGGACGCCGGGTGGTTCGTCGACGCCGCTGTTCACCGACGAGCACCTCGACGTGCCACTGGACTACGAGGGTGTGGCCGGAGCGGGATCCATGTTGGGCACCAAGGCATTACAGATCTTCGACGACACCACCTGTGTGGTGCGTGCGGTGCTGCGCTGGACCGAGTTCTACGCCCACGAATCCTGTGGCAAATGCACACCCTGCCGCGAGGGCACCTACTGGCTCGTCCAACTGCTGAAGCGGATCGAGGCGGGCCGCGGCACCGAGTCGGATCTGGAGAAGCTCCTCGATATCAGCGACACCATCAACGGCAAATCGTTCTGCGCACTCGGCGACGGTGCGGCCAGCCCGATCATCTCCTCGCTGCAGTACTTCCGTGAGGAATACGTCGACCATCTGCGGCTCGACGGCTGCCCGTTCGATCCCGCGCGATCCACCGCCTGGGCCGAAGGAGTCAAATGAGTACAGCATCGCGCAGCGATTCCGTGGGGGGTGGCGGCCGGGTGACGGGTGGGCCCGCCACCGTGAATACCAATACCAGCGGACTCGTACCCGCTGATCTGGTCACCGTCACCATCGATGACACGCAGGTGAGTGTGCCCGCGGGCACCCTGCTGATCCGGGCCGCCGAACTCATCGGCATCCAGATCCCGCGCTTCTGCGACCACCCGCTGCTGGACCCGGTCGGCGCGTGCCGTCAGTGTCTGGTCGAGGTGGAGGGCCAGCGCAAGCCGGTCGCGTCCTGCACCATGGCCGTCGCCGACGGCATGATCGTGCGCACCCAGCTGACCTCGCCGCCCACCGCCAAGGCCCAGGAGGGGGTGATGGAGCTGCTGCTCATCAATCACCCCCTCGACTGTCCGGTCTGCGATAAGGGCGGTGAATGCCCGCTGCAGAACCAGGCGATGTCCAGCGGTCGGTCCGAAACCCGGTTCGACGGCGTGAAACGCACCTACCCCAAGCCGATTCCGCTGTCCACGGCCGTTCTACTGGACCGGGAACGCTGCGTGCTGTGCGCCCGCTGCACCCGTTTCTCGCAGCAGGTCGCCGGGGATCCGTTCATCGAACTCATGGATCGCGGTGCGCTCGAACAAGTCGGCACCGCACAAGCCGAACCATTCGACTCCTACTTCTCCGGCAACACCGTGCAGATCTGCCCGGTGGGTGCGCTCACCGGCACCAGCTACCGGTTCCGGGCCCGTCCCTTCGATCTGGTCTCCAGCCCGAGCGTCTGCGAGCACTGCGCATCGGGCTGCGCACAGCGCACCGACCATCGGCGCGGAAAAGTGTTGCGCCGCTTGGCGGGTGACGATCCGCAGGTCAACGAGGAGTGGAACTGCGACAAGGGCCGGTGGGCATTCACCTACGCGACCGAACGTGACCGGCTCACCACACCATTGGTGCGTGGCTGGGACGGAAATCTCGCCCCCGCGTCCTGGTCGGAGGCGTTGGCCGCCGCCGCGGAGGGCTTGGCGTCGGCCTTCGGCAATGCGGGCGTGCTGGTCGGTGGTCGCGTCACCGAAGAAGACGCCTACGCCTACGCCAAATTCGCCCGAGTTGCCTTGGGCACCAATGACATCGACTTCCGCACCCGAGCGCATTCGGCCGAAGAGGCGGACTTCCTCGCCGCCCGTATCGCCGGACAGGGCGTCACCGTCGACTACGACGCCCTGGAGAACGCACCGGTCGTAGTGCTGGCCGGACTCGAGCCGGAAGAGGAGTCGCCGATCATCTATCTGCGGCTGCGCAAGGCGGCGCGCAAGCGCCGTCTGCCGATCTTCTCGCTCGCCGCTTACTCCTCGCGTGGGCTGGATCGGATGTCGGGCACGCTGTTGCAAGCCGTTCCCGGGGCCGAACCGCATCTGCTCGATGCCATGCGCACCGGCGAGACGGACGACGCCGCTTTGGCGACGGCCGCACAGCTGTTGCGTCAGCCGGGTGCGGTGGTGCTGGTCGGTGAGCGGATGGCCGGAATCCCCGGCGCACTGTCCGCGGCCGTCCGGCTCGCCGAAGAAACCGGTGCCGCCTTGGCCTGGGTGCCGCGGCGCGCCGGTGAACGCGGTGCGGTCGAGGCTGGTGCGCTGCCCGGCCTGCTGCCCGGTGGCCGACCGGTCGTGGATCCCCGTGCGCGCCAAGAGGTTCGCACGATCTGGAATGTCGCGGAGCTGCCGGTCACCGCCGGTCGCGATACCGCGGCCATTCTGGAGGCCGCGCCGACCTTGGGCGCACTGGTCATCGGCGGCGTCGAGATCACCGACATGCCGGACCCCAGGGCGGCGCTCGAGGCCATCGACGCCGCTCGGTTCGTGGTCAGCCTGGAGTTGCGGCACAGCGCGGTCACCGAACGCGCCGATGTCGTCTTCCCGGTGGCCTCGGCAATGCAGAAATCCGGCACCTTCCGCACCTGGGAGGGCAGGCCGCGGCAATTCGATGCGGCACTCGGCGATTCGATGGTGCGCCGCGAACCCGCACCACTGTCGGATCAGCGAGTGCTGCAGGCCATCGCGACCGAGATGACGGTGGCGCTCGGCCTTCCCGATACCGAATCCGCGCGCGCCGAACTCGCCGAACTCGGCGCCTGGGACGGGCCACCGGTGCCCGCGCCCGCGCATCGCCCGCATCCGGTGACCCAACCCAATCCCGGCACGGCCATCCTGTCCGGCTGGCGCATGCTGCTGGATCAGGGCCGCATGCAGGACGGCGAGCCGAACCTGGCGGGTGTGGCGCGGCCGCCGGTGGTGCGGCTGTCCCCCGTCACCGCTGCCGAAATCGGTGCCGCCGATGACGATCCGATCATCGTCGCCACCGATCGCGGCGCCATCACGCTGCCACTGCTGATCACCGATCTGCCCGACCGGGTGGTGTGGCTGCCGCTGAACTCGCCGGGCTGCTCGGTCAACGAACAGCTCGCCACCCAGCCGGGCGGTGTGGTGCAGCTGCACCGCGCCGACGAGAGGATGAAGGAACACCGTCATGAGTGATCTCTCTCTTTTCGGCCACGACCCGCTGTGGCTCGTCATCGGGAAATCCCTGGCGATCTTCGCCTTCCTGCTGCTCACGCCGATGATGGCGGTGTATCTGGAGCGCAAGATCGTGGCCTGGATGCAGATGCGCGTCGGCCCGAACCGGGTCGGCCCCAAGGGCACGCTGCAAGCCGTCGCCGACGGCGTGAAGATGGCGCTGAAGGAAGATATCGTCCCGGCCATCGTCGACAAGCCGATTTTCATTCTGGCGCCGGTCATTTCGGTGGTGCCCGCGTTCATGGCGTTCGCGGTCATCCCGATCGGGCCGGAAGTTTCGATCCTCGGCCACCGGACCGCACTGCAGCTCACCGATCTGCCGGTCGCGGTGCTCTACATCCTGGCCATCACCTCGATCGGCGTGTACGGCATCGTGCTGGCGGGTTGGTCGTCGGGTTCGACATATCCGCTGCTGGGCGGGTTGCGCTCGACCGCGCAGGTGATCTCCTACGAGATCGCGATGGCGCTGTGCTTCGCGACGGTGTTCCTGCTCGGCGGCACCATGGCCACCTCCGGGATCGTGAAGGCGCAGGAAGGCACCTGGTACGTCTTCCTGCTGCTGCCGTCGTTCCTGATCTACTGCGTGTCGATGGTCGGTGAGACCAACCGTGCGCCGTTCGACCTGCCCGAGGCCGAGGGCGAGCTGGTCGGCGGCTTTCACACCGAATACTCCTCGCTCAAATTCGCCATGTTCATGATGGCCGAATACATCAATATGGCAACGGTTTCCGCGCTCGCCACCACGCTGTTCCTCGGTGGCTGGCACGCACCGTTCCCGATCAACCTGTGGGACGGCGCGAATTCCGGTTGGTGGCCCGCGCTGTGGTTCATCGCCAAGATGTGGACGTTCCTGTTCGTCTTCATCTGGTTGCGCGGCACGCTGCCCCGCCTGCGCTACGACCAGTTCATGAATCTCGGCTGGAAGCTGCTGATTCCGACGTCGCTGCTGTGGGTGATGCTGGTCGCCACCGCACGGGTGCTGCAGAACGAGGGCTACAGGATCCAGACGCCGCTGCTGGTGATCAGCGGAATCATCATTTCCGGACTGATCGTGCTGATGTTCCTGCGGGCCGGACGCAGACAGAGCGCGCCGCCGACAGCCGAGGAACCCGCCTCGATGGAATCGGGCACCGCGGTCTTCCTCGGCTTCCCGACGCCACCGCTGCCGGATCCATCGACGCGGCGCCCGGAACCCGAGGCGGGGCTGCTGGAACCGTTGAAAGGCTTCGCGGTCACCTTCCTGACCATGTTCAAGAAGCCCAATACCGAGTCCTATCCGGAACAGAAGGTGCCGACCGCGCCCCGCTATCACGGCCGCCACCAGCTCAATCGGCATCCGGATGGTCTGGAGAAGTGCATCGGCTGCGAGTTGTGCGCGTGGGCCTGCCCCGCGGATGCGATCTACGTCGAGGGCGCCGATAACACCGAGACCGAACGCTTTTCGCCCGGCGAACGCTACGGACAGGTCTACCAGATCAACTATCTGCGCTGCATCGGCTGCGGATTGTGCATCGAGGCATGCCCGACCAGGGCACTGACCATGACCAACGAGTACGAGATGGCCGATGACAATCGCGCCGATCTGATCTACGAGAAGGACCGGCTGCTCGCCCCGCTGCAGCCCGGTATGACCGCACCGCCGCACGCGATGTATCCCGGGGCGACGGAAGGCGATTACTACCGCGGCAACGTCCCCGGCGGTGAAAGCGGTTCCGATACCAGGAAGCCCGCCGCCGCGGGCGCGGAAGGAGGCGTGCGGTGACCGAATTCATTCTGGCCGCCGAGCCACTGACCCATACGTCCATCGGCGAGGCCGTCCAATTCTGGATCCTCGGCCCACTCGCCGTGATCGGCGCCCTCGGCATGGTTTTCGCGGGCAAGGCCGTGCACTCGGCGATCTGCCTGGCCGCCACCATGATCGTGCTCGCGACCTTCTATATGGCACAGGACGCGCTGTTCCTCGGCGTCGTGCAGATCGTCGTCTACACCGGCGCGGTCATGATGCTGTTCCTGTTCGTGCTCATGCTGGTCGGCGTCGACTCCCCCGAATCGCTCGGGGAAACACTGCGCGGGCAGCGGCTCGCCGCGGCCGCGGTCGGACTCGGCTTCGGACTGCTACTGATCAGCGGTATCGCCAACGGCATCCGCAACTCCGGAATCACCTATCCGGCAAAGGGATTCGCATATCAAGACGTGATCGGCCAGCTCGCCGAACTGATCTTCGTCCGCTATGTGTGGGCCTTCGAACTCACCGGCGCACTGCTCATCACCGCCACCATCGGCGCGATGATCCTGGCGCACCGGGAGAATTTCGGGCCGCGTCTGGATCAGCGGGAGCTCTCCCGCCGCCGCTTCCGCGCCACTTACGACCCGGCCCGGCCCTCCGATCGCGCCACCCCGCTGCCGACGCCCGGTGTGTACGCCAGGCACAACGCGGTCGATATTCCGGCGCGACTGCCGGACGGATCCTTCGAGGAGTTGTCGGTCAGCACCATCCTGCGGCATCGCCGCACCCGGGCGCTCACCGAGGCGGCGGTCATCTCGGTCGGCACGACCCCGGCCTTCGCCTCGGAGGTCGAGGAGCCCGAAACCCCCGCCCGCGAGGCAGACGAGGAAGGCAAGCGGTGAATCCTGAGAACTACCTGTTCCTGTCCGCCCTGCTGTTCACCATCGGCGCGGCCGGTGTGCTGCTGCGGCGCAACGCCATTGTGGTGTTCATGTGCATCGAGCTGATGCTCAATGCGGTCAATCTCGCCTTCGTCACCTTCGCCAGGCTGCATTCGAATCTGGACGGTCAGGTGTTCGCGTTCTTCACCATGGTGGTGGCCGCGGCCGAAGTCGTCGTGGGACTGGCCATCATCATGACCATCTTCCGCACCCGCCGTTCGACCTCGGTCGACGACGCCAACCTGCTGAAGTTCTGACGTGGATACCGCAACGCTCTGGGTGCTGCCCGCACTGCCGCTGGCCGGTGCCGTCGTGCTGCTGCTGATCGGACGCTACAGCGATAGGTGGGGGCATCTGCTCGGCTGTGCCACCGCGCTGGCCTCGTTCGGCTTCGCCGTCGTCGCGTTCTTCCACATGCTCGACCGTGCTGATGCCGCCCGCGCAATCCACAAGGACTTTTTCAGCTGGGTCCCCGTCGACGGATTGCAGGTGGACTTCAGCCTCCAATTGGACCAGCTGTCGGTGTGTTTCGCGCTGCTGATCACCGGCGTCGGATCGCTGATCCACATCTATTCCGTCGGCTATATGAACCACGATCCGGGACGGCGGCGGTTCTTCGCCTACCTGAATCTGTTCCTGGCGGCCATGCTGCTGCTGGTGTTGGCGGACAACTACCTCGTCCTGTACCTCGGCTGGGAAGGCGTCGGTCTGGCCTCCTACCTGCTGATCGGTTTCTGGTACCACAAGCCGACCGCGGCGACCGCGGCCAAGAAGGCGTTCGTGGTCAACCGGGTCGGTGATATGGGGCTGGCGATCGCCATGTTCACCATGTTCGCGACCTTCGGCTCGATCGACTTCGGCTCGGTGTTCGCGACCGCGCCGCAGGCGGGCGAGGGCACACTGACAGCGATCGGGTTATTGCTGCTGCTGGCGGCATGCGGTAAGTCCGCGCAGGTCCCGCTGCAGTCCTGGCTCGGTGACGCCATGGAAGGTCCGACACCGGTCTCCGCGCTCATCCACGCGGCCACCATGGTGACGGCGGGTGTGTATCTGATCGCGCGCTCCGGGCCGATCTTCGATCTCGCGCCCAACGCACGGCTCGGAGTCGTGCTCGTGGGTGCGGTGACGCTGCTGTTCGGTGCCATCGTCGGTTGCGCGAAGGACGACATCAAGAAGGCACTCGCGGCGTCCACCATGAGCCAGATCGGATACATGGTGCTCGCCGCAGGCCTCGGCCCGGCCGGATACGCGTTCGCCATCATGCATCTGCTCACCCACGGCTTCTTCAAGGCCGGGCTGTTCCTCGGTGCCGGATCGGTCATGCACGCGATGGACGACGAGACCGACATGCGCCGCTATGGCGGACTGCGAAAACTGCTGCCGGTCACCTACGTCACCTTCGGGCTCGGCTATCTGGCGATCATCGGAGTGCCGCCGTTCGCCGGATTCTTCTCCAAGGATCGGATCATCGAGGCGGCGTTCAACCAAGGCGGCGCCAGCGGTTTGGCACTGGGTGCGGTCACGCTGTTCGGTGCCGGGCTGACCGCGTTCTACATGACGCGCGTGATGATGCTGACGTTCTTCGGCGAGCGTCGCTGGAAGCCGGACACCCACCCGCACGAGGCACCCGCGGTGATGACCGGCCCGATGATTCTGCTCGCGATCGGTTCGGTGGCCGCGGGTGGGCTGTTCGTCTTCGGGTCGTCGCTGCAGAACTGGCTCGAACCGGTGGTCGGGGCGCATCACGGCGAGGAGGTCGTGCCCGCGGGCGTGGTGACCGTCCTGGCGCTGCTGGTGGTCGCCGTCGGAATCGGCTTGGCCTACAACCAGTTCGCACAGCGCGAGATTCCCGAGACCGCACCGGAAGCGGTATCGGCGTTGACGATCGCGGCTCGCAAGGATCTCTACGGCGACGCGGTCAACGAGGGCGTATTCATGCGTCCCGGTGCGTATCTGACCCGGTCGCTGGTCTTCCTCGACAATCGCGGCATCGACGGCATCGTCAACGGGACCGCCGCGCTGATCGGCGGACTGTCCGGGCGAATCCGGAAAGTGCAGTCCGGCTTCGTCCGGTCGTATGCCCTGTCCATGTTCACCGGCGCGGCACTGGTGGCCGCCGCCCTGCTGGCAGTGAGGCTCTGGTGAGTGACTTTCCCTGGTTGACCACACTGTGGTTGTTGCCGGTTGTCGGCGCGGTGGTGGTGCTGCTGTTGCCCGCGTCGCAGCGCACCCTGGCACGCGGGCTGGCATTCGTTGTCGCATCGGCGGTGCTGGTGCTCGGCATCGTATTGGCCGTGCGCTTCGAACCCGGTGGGGCGCAATATCAGTTCGTCGAATCGCACGAGTGGATTCCGGCCTTCGGCGCGGGCTACACGCTCGGGCTGGACGGGATCGCGCTGGTGCTGGTGCTGCTCACCGCGGCGCTGGTACCCCTGCTGATCCTGGCCGGGTGGAACGATGAGCGCGAGGTCGGCAGCGGGCGGCGGGTGTCGCACACTTATGTCGCGTTGACGTTGCTCGTCGAGGCGATGGTGCTGATTTCCTTTGTCTCCCTCGACATTCTGCTGTTCTACGTGTTCTTCGAGGCGATGCTCGTCCCGATGTACTTCCTCATCGGCGGCTTCGGGCCGCGCAGTGCCGATCTCGCCCACCGCCAGCAGCGCTCGCGGGCGGCGGTGAAATTCTTGCTGTACAACCTGTTCGGCGGTCTGATCATGTTGGCCGCGGTGATCGGGTTGTATGTGCTCACCGCGCGGCAGGGCCTCGGATCCGGATCGTCGGGCACCTTCGATTTCCGCACCGTGGTGGCGGCGGCCAATGCCGGACAGCTCGGTGCCGGTCCGGCGGTGCTCAATGCGCTGTTCCTCGGGTTCATGTTCGCCTTCGCGGTGAAGGCGCCGCTGTGGCCGTTGCACACCTGGCTGCCGGATGCGGCGGTGGCGGCGACGCCGTCGAGTGCGGTGTTGATGATGGCGGTGGTCGACAAGGTCGGCACCTTCGGCATGTTGCGCTACTGCCTGCTGCTGTTCCCGGATGCCTCGGGAACCTATGCGCCCCTGGTGATCACGCTCGCGGTGATCGGCATCATCTACGGCGCGCTGCTGGCCATCGGACAGACCGATGTGATGCGGCTGATCGCCTACACCTCGATCTCGCACTTCGGATTCATCATTCTGGGCATCTTCGCGATGACCAGTCAGGGGCAGACCGGGGCCACGCTCTACATGGTCAATCACGGCATCTCGACCGCGGCGCTGTTCCTGATCGCGGGATTCCTGGTGTCGCGCAGGGGCACTCGGGTCATCGCCGCCTATGGCGGGGTGCAGAAGGTGGCGCCGGTGCTGGCGGGCACCTTCTTCATCGCCGGTCTCGCCACCCTGTCACTGCCGGGACTGGCACCCTTCATCAGCGAATTCCTGGTCCTGCTCGGCACATTCAGCCGGTACGGATTCGCGGCGGTGATCGCGACCGGTGCGCTGGTATTGGCCGCGCTGTATGTGCTGTGGATGTACCAGCGGATGATGACCGGACCGGTCAAGGAGGGCAACGAGCGCCTCTATGACCTGGTGCCGCGTGAGTTGGCGGTGGTGGTGCCGTTGATCGCGGCGCTGCTGTTCCTCGGTATCTATCCGAAACCGGTGCTGGACTTCATCAATCCCGCGGTCGGTCAGACGCTTACCACCATCGGCGTCCATGATCCCGCGCCGAAGACGCCCGCGATCCCCGCAGCGGGGGCCGATCACGGAGGTGCCCACAAATGAGCAGTCTGCTCGCGGCGAGTATGCCCGCACCGAGCATCGAATACGCCAAGTTGTCGCCGATGCTGATCGTGTTCGGGGTGGCGGTGGTCGGGGTACTCGTCGAGGCGTTCGCGCCTCGCCACCACCGGTATGCCATCCAGGTACCGCTCGGGCTGGCCGGGTTGGTCGCGGCGCTGGTCGCGGTGCTGCGGTTGTCCGGAACCAAGGCGACCGTGATGGTCGGCGCGGTGGCGATCGACGGTGTCACGCTGTTCTTGCAGGGCACGATTCTGGTCGTGTCGATTCTGGCGCTGCTGTTCATGGCCGAACGCGGTGCCGAGCCGCGGCCGCTGGTGCGTTCCGGTCCCGGGACGTGGAGTGTTGCCGCGGCTGCCGTCGGGGGTGGGGTGGACGCGTTCACCCCGCAGGCCTCCGCGGTACCCGGTAGCGCGGGTGAAATGGCGGCGGTCCGTGCGGGTGTCGCGACCACCGAGGTGTTCCCGCTGACCATGCTCGCGATCGGTGGGCTGCTGCTGTTTCCGGCGTCGAATGATCTGCTGACCATGTTCGTGGCGTTGGAGGTGTTGTCGCTGCCGCTGTATCTGCTGTGCGGGCTGGCACGGCGCAAGCGGTTGCTCTCGCAGGAAGCCGCGCTGAAATACTTTCTGCTCGGGGCGTTTTCGTCCGCGTTCTTCCTCTACGGCGTTGCGCTGCTGTACGGGCAGGCGGGGACGGTCAAGCTCGGTGGGATCGCCGATGCGATAACCCAGCATCCGCAGAACACCACCCTCGCGTTGCTCGGTGTGGCAATGCTGGCGGTGGGGCTGCTGTTCAAGATCGGCGCGGTGCCGTTCCAGTCCTGGGTGCCGGACGTGTATCAGGGCGCGCCCAGTTCGGTTACCGGATTCATGGCCGCGGCCACGAAAATCGCCGCAGTCGGCGCGCTGCTGCGGGTGCTGCAGATCGCCGTGCCCGGTCTGCGGGACGACTGGCGTCCGGTGCTCGCCGCCATCGCCATCGCGACCATGGTGATCGGCGCGGTCATGGCGATCACCCAGACCGACGTCAAACGCATGCTCGCCTACTCCTCGGTCGCGCATGCCGGATTCATCCTGACCGGTCTGGTTGCCGCGAACGAGGCTGGTACCTCGGCGATCCTGTTCTATCTGTTGGCGTACGGCCTTGGCACCCTCGGTGCGTTCGCGGTCGTCAGCTTGGTCCGCGATGCCGACGGTGACGAGGCCACCGCGATGTCACAGTGGGCCGGCCTCGGCCGCCGCTCCCCCTGGCTGGCAACGGTTTTCGCCCTGTTCCTGCTCTCGTTCGCGGGCCTGCCGCTCACCGGTGGCTTCGTCGCCAAGTTCGCGGTCTTCCAAGCCGCCGCCTCCGGCGGCGCCGGCTACCTGGTGATCGTGGGTGTCATCTCCAGCGCCATCGCCGCCTTCTTCTACATCCGCGTCATCGTCCTGATGTTCTTCACCGACCCGCCCACCGACGCCCCGACCGTCGCGGCACCATTCCTCACCACCGCAGTCGTCGCATTCACCACGGGCGCCACCGTCCTGCTCGGCATCATCCCGCAAATGCTGCTCGACTTGTCCGACCGCGCATCAACTTTCGTCCGCTGATTCCCGCACGACATCGCCGCACCCCACTCGGGTGCGGCGATGTCGCGTTTCAGGATGTGCCCGAGTCACGTGTGGCGGCGTAGAGGAGCATGTCTCGTCGGGTGCCGCCGAACTCCTCATAGCTGTGTAGCAGACCTTCGCGGAGGTATCCGCCGGATTCCGCGACGCGGATCGAACCGGTGTTCCACGGCTCGATATAGAGCTCGATGCGGTGCAGAGTGGGGATGGTCCAGGCAAAAGTTGTCAGGGCTTGTAATGCGGCCCCAGCGAATCCACGGCCACGATGTGCCGGAGAGACCGAATAGCCAACTGCCGCTCGGCCTCTCGTGAGGTTTTGCAGCCAAAGACCGATCCCGCCGACAGCGTTGCCGGTTTCAGTGTCGGCTATGGCGAAGGAGAAACCGATTCCTTCGGCGTGCCTGCCTCGTTGACGGTGCACCCAGTCCAGCGCCTCGGTAGCGGTCGGGAAAGCGGGCAAGCTCCCGATCAACGGAATGTACGGGTCCGCGCCCATCTCGATCGCGAGGTGGGCGTCGGCTTCGGTGTACTCCCGCAGGATGATCGGGCCGCGGGTCGGTGGCGTGTTGGGCCACGGTGGTAGCTGCTGTGTCATGTGTCCCCCTATCGGATCAGTGCAGGTATGAGGCTCCGTTGACATTCAGGATCGCACCGGAGCTCCATATTGCTTCCGGCGAGGCGAGATAGCGCACGGCGGAGGCGATTTCCTCGGGTTGGGCGACGCGGTCGAAGGGGCTCTGAGCGCGGACCTCGTCGGTGACGCGGGACGCGACGCGTTCGGTCGCTACAAAGCCCGGTGCCACCGAGGCAACCGCGATTCCGTAGGGAGCCAGATACACCGCGAGCGATTGGCCCAGCGCGTGGACGGCGGCCTTCGTGGCACCGTAGGCGGGATAGTCGGGTTCACCGCGGAATGCGCCGCGGGAGCCGAGATTGATGATGCGACCGGGCACCTCGTTATCGATCATGTGGCGTGCGGCGCAATAGGAGACATTGGCCGTGCC
Source organism: Nocardia pseudovaccinii (assembly GCF_050942345.1). NCBI lineage: Bacteria > Bacillati > Actinomycetota > Actinomycetes > Mycobacteriales > Nocardiaceae > Nocardia > Nocardia pseudovaccinii. The sequence continues at coordinate 4,635,175 of NZ_CP192074.1, read as the reverse complement.
GAAAAGGTTGACGTCCATGGTCTTGCGCCACACCTGCTGCCATTCCGCGTACGAGGTTTTCGCGAGTGGGTGCGGAAGGTTCACCGCCGCATTGTTGACCAGCACGTGCAGGGTCCCGAGCCCCTCGACTGCCGCCGCGACGATCGCTTCGGCCGCTTCCGGCGAACCGATATCGCCTTCGACGAGGACATGCCCGTCACCCGGTAACCGCCGCAACGTCTCCTCGGCATCGGCGCGCCCGGAGGAGTAATGCACCGCCACCCGGTCGCCGTTCTCGGCGAATGCCACCGCAACCGCCCGCCCGATCCCCCGCGAAGCCCCCGTCACCAACACACCACGACTCATCCCCTCACCCTGCCACGAACATTTCGCTGCTCTCATGTGTGGGGCGAGGTATCGCAACGGGCTCGGAGCCGGATGAGCTTGCGTCCGGCCCCGATCGTGCTCAGTTGCCGTACTGTTCGGTTTCGGGACGTTCGATCATGATCCCGTGAGCCGGTTCCTCGGCCACCGGCCGATGCTCGACTCCGCGCGGAACGACGAAAATCTCACCGGGACCGAGCGTCACCGGCTCGCGGTCCCGCAGTTCGATGCGGAAGGTGCCGTTCCAGCACAGAAATAGCTCGTCCTCGTCGTGATGGTGCCAGGGGAATGTGCCGTGGAAGCGAGCGATGCGGACCACGGCGTCGTTGGCGATGGCCAGGTCCCTCGGCTGCCATGGTCCGGTCAGGTCGTCGATGACATCGGTGATGGAGATCTTGCTCATGACTTCATCCTCGCGACGACAGGGGTCGCGACCCTAGAGCCAATCGGGCAGAATTGGTTTGCGTATGAAGCCAATTGAACTCGCCGACCGGCTCGGCCGCTGGTCCGCCGACCGCGGGCCGCTCTATTTGCTGTTGGCCGGGCGATTGCGGACGCTGATCGACGACGGTGAACTGCGGCCGGGTATGCCGTTGCCGCCCGACCGCGCGCTCGCGAAAGTACTTGCGGTAGGGCGCAGTACGGTCGTGGCCGCCTACGACCTGCTCAGCGTGGAGGGCCGGGTGGTGCGCAGGCAGGGCAGCGGCACCCGGGTCGCGGGACCCGCGGCAGCTCCGGCGCGCGAGACCACCCATTCCCCGGCGTTCCTGCAGTTGCTCGAACCGGACGCCGATGTCATCGCGCTCGCCTGCGCCGCCCCCGGGACACCGCCGCCCGAGGTGGCCCAAGCGTATCGGCACATCGTGCCCGAACTCGCCGCGGTCGAGGGCGATATAGGTTATCGGCCGACCGGACATCCGCTGTTGCGCAACGCGATCGCCGATCGATACCGGGCACGCGGCGTGCCGACCGATCCGGAACAGATTCTCGTCACCGGTGGCGGGCAGCAGGCGCTGTCGCTGCTCGCCCGCGCACTGCTGCGGTCCGGCGACCGGGTCCTGGTGGAAGCACCGACGTATCCCGGTGCGCTGGAGGCTTTTCGGGAGGTCGCGGCGATCCCGCAGGCAGGTCCGGTGGGTCTCGGCGCGGTGCCCCCGGCGGCGCTCGCGTATGTCGTGGCGACCTACCAGAACCCCACGGGCGCGGTGCTTCCCACGCTGGCCCGGCGGAGACTGGTCGAGTCGGCGAGAACGGCAGGGGTGCCGCTGATCGACGACGAGGTGCTGACCGATCTCGGATTTCCGGGCACCGATGCGCCACCACCGCCGCTGGCGGCCCTGGACGAGTCGGTGATATCCGTCGGTTCGCTCAGCAAGATCGTCTGGGGCGGACTGCGTGTCGGCTGGGTGCGTGCACCGATCCCGGTCATCGCCAGGTTGGCCCGGCTGCGCGCCGTGCACGATCTCGGCGGCAGTATCCCAGCGCAGTTGGCCGCCGCCTGGCTGCTGCGTGACCTCGACCGGTTGCGCGAGCGAATCACGCAGCAGCGCAAGGAAAGCCACGACGTTCTGGTGACCGAGCTGGGCGAGCGCCTGCCGGAATGGGAGGTCCCTCCGGTGTCCGGCGGCCAGACACTGTGGATCCGGCTATCCCGCGGGGATGGCACCTCGTTCGCTCAGCGAGCCCTGCGACACGGCGTCGCGATCCTGCCCGGCGCCGGTCTCGACGCCTCTGGCGGCAGCAGCGATTACGTCCGAATCAGCTTTGTCGCCGATCCCGACAGCCTGCGCGAGGCCGCACGCCGCTTGACTGAGGCATGGCGGACCTACGAACCTCCTCCACAGCCCGCCCCGGCGTCACCGACACTGGCTGTTTAGCAGGCCCGGTCCGAGGCGTGAACATCGTCTCAGCGTGGAAACATCACTGTGCGTGCGAGATACGGTGCTGGCCGGGCCCCGGTCCCGCACAGCCTGACCTGAGGCTTTAGATGTGACCGCGAGTATGCCCGTGTTAAATGGCACCTCCGAGGACCTCACGCAATCGCACGGCGAAACCGGTTGGGTCCTCGACGAATCCGGTGTGTCCGCCGGGAAATACGGTCGGAGTCACCCCGATGGCTTCGCCGAGTGCCCGCGACGTGCGATCACAGTGCTGGCCGGTCGATTCGGAGCCGATACCGATTACGATGCGGGCCGGAGTCGATTGCAGCACAGCGATATTCGGCTCCCACGTGATGGTGCCGCGCAGCTCGTGATCGAACCAGTAGCGCTCGCTGGCCAGCTGGCGCGGGTCACGCTCACCGCCGAACACCTGCTGTAGCACCGGTTCGGGCATCATGATGTTCGCGTTGGCCATGAACTTGCGCCACGCGCCGAGCGCATCGCCGCTGCGGTAGGTGGCGATCACGTCATCGGTTCCGGCGCGCACCTGGTCGCGATCGTCGAGGAGTTCACCCAGCGGCGGTTCATGGGCGATCACGGTGGTGACCAGGTCCGGCTGGGATTGGACCAGGGCCGCTGCACTCACAGCGCCACCGCTCGAGCCGAATACCACCGCGGGGCCGATGCCGAGGTGGGTGATGAGGCAGGCGAGGTCGTCGGCGCGCAGCTGCGGTGTCGAGTCCTGCTCCGGGTCGTCGAGGACGCTGCCCTGATGGCCGCGCGGGTCGGTGGTGAGCACGGTGCGGTCGGTGGCGAGCAGCTCCGCCAGCGGAGCGAAGGCCGCCGCATCCATCGGTGCGCCGACCAATACGACCAGCGGTCCGGTACCGCGCACCTCGTAGTGCAGCCGCGCCCCGGGCACGTCCAGGCTGTGCGTGGTGGCGGTCGAAGTCGGGGTCATCAAGATCTCCTCGAACAAGTAGTCATGGATCTGCCGAGAATGTTGACCGGACCGGCGGCACGAATTAATCGGTCCGCCACCAACTTTTATTTCGAAGATTGCTGGAGATTTCCCTGTGCTGGATTGGCCGGGCGCCCTGCAAACCTTGGATGCCATCGTGCGCGCGGACTTCACCGCGGCCACCTCCCATTTCGATGACGCGATGAAGAAAAAGCTGCCCCCGGACAATCTCGCGTCGAGCTGGACGACCTATCAAAAGGAGTTCGGCCGCTACCAATCGCACGGGGATCAGCAAGACGTCACGCGGGGCGATCTCACCGTGGTGACCGTGCCCCTGAGCATGGAGCGAAAGCCCGGCGAGTTCCGAGTGTCCATGCACAAGGACGCCACCATCGCGGGCCTGTTCTTCCTCGAGGCCGGGGCTCCCATCCCCTAGCAGCGCTGAACAGCACGCGGTGAAACTGCACCTCGAGCACCGCGCAGTCCGCGATAGCCGAATCGTGACTTCACCGATACGGAACCCCACACCCGAGCACTGGCACTCCACCACTTGCAGAACCTACGGCTATTAGGTTATAAACTAGACACCCTAGTTGAATGGAGGAGGTGCGATGTCGCCACGGGCCGGGTTGACCGCCGAGCGGATCACGCTCGCGGCGGCGGAACTCGCCGACGAGGTCGGTTTCGACAACATCACCGTCGCCGCGCTGGCCAGGAAGTTCGGCGTCAAGGACGCGAGCTTGTACTCGCACATCAAGAACCTCGCAGACCTGCGCAACCGGGTGGCCATGCTGGCAAGCGACGAGAAGACCGACCGCATCGCCGCGGCGGTTGCCGGGCGCGCGGGACGGGATGCGCTCGCGGCATTTGCCGACGAATGGCGCCGCTATGCCCTGGAACATCCCGGCCGCTATGGCGCCACCCAGATGCCGATGGACCCCGCCGTCGCCGCCGAATGGCGCGGTGGCTGGCGGGCCATCGATCTGACCTACGGGATGCTGCGTGCCTATGGCCTCGACGAACCCGATATCACCGACGCGGTTCGCCTGTTGCGCAGCACTTTTCACGGTTATGCCAACCTGGAGGCGAGCGGCGGTTTCGGCCACGCCCGCTCCACCGCCACCTCCTGGGACCGCATTATCGACGCCCTGCACATCACTCTCACCCACTGGCCGACCGACGAGAAAGCGAAATCGTAGTGAGATCCGAAACCTTGGAAGTGCCCGGCGCCACCCTGTATTTCGAGGTGCGTGGCACCGGCCCGGTGCTGCTCCTGCTGCCGGGCAGCGGCGGCGACGCCGGGATCTTCGACCCGATCGCCGATGCCCTCGCCGAGCACTTCACTGTTGTGGCCGCCGATCCGCGCGGGTATTCACGCAGCGTTCTGGACGCTCCCGAACCCGTGGATCAGCGGATGGACGTGCTCAGCGACGACGCGCACCGTCTGCTCGAACACCTCACGCCCGCAGGCGAATTCGCCTACGTCGCCGGTATCAGCGGTGGCGCGGTCGTTGCGCTCGACCTACTCGCCCGCCATCCGGAACGGCTGCGCCTGGTCGTCGCCCACGAACCGCCGTGCTTCGCGGTCCTGCCCGATGCGGACGTGCACCGGGCCATGGTCGATGAGGTCGTAGAACTCGCCCGGGAGCATGGACCCGCCGTCGCGGGCGGGCGCTTCATGCAGGCGGTCGGCGTCACCTCGAAGCCGCTGCCCAACGCGACCGAGGTCCCGGCCCGCACCGCCGAAATGCTCGGCCGTCTCATGGGCAATTCGTCGCTGATGTTCGCTCATGAACTGCGCGCGGTCACCGATTACCGGCCCGATACGGCCGCACTCGCTGCTGTCGTGGACCGCCTCGTGCTGGCTGCGGGTCGGGAGACCCGTGGTCAACTCCCTTATCGGACCGCGGAAACCCTTGCGACCGAGTTGGACCGACCGCTGGTCGAGTTCCCCGGTGGGCACAGTGGCGTGCGGGAAACTCCGACCGAATTCGCCCGTGCTCTCTTGGAGGCGCTGACGGTCACTGCTGATCGCTGACCCACGCGTCCGCGGCACGCGGGTGTTGCAAACGATGCTGAACGTGCACTACTCGTAGCGCACGGCGGACAACGAAAGTGCACGCTCAGCCTCGTCGAACCCGCTGCACCGGAACGTATTCCGACCGCCGCCAACGCGGAACCGACAGATACGTCGCAGCGCGCAGCACCCATTCGACCGGCCCATACGCATGAGCGCGCAACCACCGGTGACTGAATGCGAGCTGCGCGCCATAGGTCACCAACGCGATCCCGATCACGCCCGCCGGTGGCACATCATCGGCCAGGGCGAACCCGTAGCCGGTGTAGATCACCATCAACACCACCGACTGCATGATGTAGTTGGAGGCCGCCATCCGACCAGCAGGGGCGAGCAGCGCCGTATACCGTCCGGTGCGGGCTGATCGGGTCAACATGATGATCCCCGCGATGTACGCGAACGTCATCAGCGGGTTGGCCACTTCTTGGATCCCGTCCCAGTACGACGGCGGTTCCAGCCAACCCATCCCGTACGAGAATGTCACCGCCGATACCGGAAGTCCGACCGCCAACCCGCCGATGAACACCCGAGGGGCCCAGCGACGCAACGTCTCCTCTTCGGTGAACAGTTTGCGCTTACCGGCCGCCATTCCGATCAGGAACATGCCGAGCGCCGGTACGCCCTGGGTGATCCAGATGAGGATGATCCACAGCGGCGCCTCGGACACCTGCATCGTGAAGGTATCGCCGAAGCCACCCGTGTAGCCCTCGTGCATTGCCACCACATCGAGTACCTCGGCGACCTCGGCAATTCCACCGGACCCGGGCAGAAACGCCCATATCGACCACGCGAGATACAGCACCGTCCCGCCGATGACCGCGACCCGCGGCCGCAGCCACCGCAGCAGTATCAGAAACAGGCACAGAAACGCGTACAGCGTCAGAATGTCGCCGATCCACAGCAGAAAGACATGCGCCGACCCGATCACCATCAGCGCGGCGCAGCGCCGCAGCAGCCGCGGGTTCGCCGACACACCGGCCCGCTGCGCCGCCGCGATCTGCAGGGTGAACGAATAGCCGAACAGGAATGCGAACAGCAGATAGAACCGGCCGCTGAACAGCGCCTCCACCACCGCGTTCACGAGATGGTCGAATGGACCGTCGAAACCGAGTCGCGGATCGTCAGCGGTGCCGCCGAACGACCAGAGCAGCGTGGCAACAGCGACGTTCACGATGAGGATTCCGAAAAGCGCGAATCCCCGCAATATGTCGACTTCGGCTATCCGCAGTGATGTGGTTGCGGGCACGACCGATTCGGACATGATCCGAAAATAAACGGCCGCACCGCGAGCGGTCGTCCTCCCACCGACCGATTCGCGCCCCGATCGGGTCCGCCCCGAACAGCTACCTCCGGCGTATTGACATCACACCAGGTCGGCGACTTCCAAGTAGAGCTGCCGCTCGATGGCGATGTCGACGAGGAAGCCTTGCTGGCCCCCCACGGTATCGGTCGCGTGGAACGCCGCGACCGCGATCTCGCCGACCCGCAATCGCTGACCGGCGAAATCGCGCTGCCCCAGGATGATCGGCTGCGCGTGGTCGAACACCAACTCGGTGACATCGACGGACAGCGGGGCGCCGAGCAGGTCGGTAACAGTGCCGGGGATGAGCCGGGCCGAGACGATTTGATCGAAGCTCGGCCGCCGCACGATCCGGTGCGCCACATACATTTTGCCCTGCCTGCCGAAGCACAGATGGGTCAGCAGTTCCGCAGTGCGCAGGGGATGCGGATCGAGCTTTGTGAAGGACACGATGTTGCGCACGGTGGCCACGACGTCACGTGCGATCACGATGCCGCCGCGCTCGAGGTGGCCGCGAACAAGGTTGCCCCGGAACGTGGTTCGCGGATGCTCCGCGCGTGGATCGATGTCGGCGAGTGCGAGGTCCGCCGGTTCGAAGGCGTGGCCGCCGCGGAATCCGGTGCGTCGATCGGCGCCGAGCGCCCGGCTGCCGCGCTCGTCCAACTCGATATCGAGCAGCACCTGAAAGTCGAACGGCGAGAAGAACATCGGCCGATGCGAGAAACAGCAGTCGGTGCCGGTCCCGAAGACCACCATCCCGTGTGTCCCGACCGTCGGCGCCGACCGATATGGACCCGCATATCTGGCCGTATATCTCGCCGTCCTGGTGAACATCCCGCTCATGAGGACGCTCCTTTCCTCTTCCCCTCCCCTAGCCTGGCCCGAGAACATCCCCGTGCCACGAGTGTCCGGCTACTCGAATCCCCGATCCCCCGCTACTCGGCCTCCCCGGATCCGATATGCCCGCTTTGTGCTCCACGATCCTCCGATCGCGCCGTCTCGGCAATCGGTCATGACCTGGACATACGGGTCGCCGGTAGATGCCCTGGCGAAAAGGCGGCGCAGACCGGCTCAGCACAGAGGCATGCCGCGGCCCTGAGGGCTGCGGTGATGCCCGGTGCCGTGGCCGCGACGTCAGTTGTAGGACTTGGTGACGCTGTCGATCAGGTGTTCGAGGGTGTCGATCGTGGGTGTGTCGATCACATCGATCACGTCGCCGGGCACCGAGACGTGGTTGTCGGCGGTGACCTTGGCGAATTGGCTGGGGTCGCTGGTGCGGAAACCGTGTTCGGCGGCGAGGCGCTGCAGGTCCGGATCGGTGGCCAGCAGGCGGCCGATGCGATCGCCGGGCGCTGTGAGGGGCACCAGGGTGTGCTGGGAGACCACGGTCGGGGACGGGTAGGTCAGCACCATGCCGGGTTTGATCTGGCCGCGCACGGTCGCCTCGACGAACTGGGCCTCGTAGATCCAGACCATGGGTGTCGGGCCCATGCCCGCCGCGAGGTACTCGCGGAACGGGCCGTCGGTGGAGTTCTCGGTGTAGCCCTGGCGCACGAACAGCCGCGACACCGTGGGCAGCACGGCCTGCTCGGCGGCCGGGCCCTGCACGATGGTGTTGTCATTGGCGACATGGCTCGCGATGGCCAGGTACATGGCGGCGGAGTTGGAGGTCCGCGGGTCCGTCGTGGAGACCAGGATGTTCTTGTGCACCGGGTAGACGGTGTTGTCCCGGAGTTTGTCCCATTCGACGTCGTTGCGCACGAGTTCGAGGTACCGGGCCATATCGAAGGTCGGGACCGGGCCCGGACGCACCACACCTGCCGCGGTCAGCAGATCGGCGATGGGCTGGAAGGTCGCGATTGCCATGGGCGAGGAGAACGGCGTGTACTTCGTGCTGATATTGCGCGCCCGCTGAATCCGTTCCGCCGCAGGCGCACTCGACGGAAACGCGAAGTCGTACTTCCCGAGATCGATGGAGGTCGCGATCTGCCGCGAGCCGGCCGGATCGACCTCCGCTTTGACACCCTTGCTGGCCAAGGCTTCCACGACGCGCGGGTCTTCGAAAAAGGCCATCTTCTCCGAGCCGACGACACCGTGCACCGTGGTCAGCGCTGCTGTCGCACCGGCCGGAGCGGGCTGGTCGGGCTGTCGCACTGCGAAGCCGACCACCAGTGCGAGCACGACGACCACAGCCGCTGCCGCGAGTGCCATGAGCCGTTTGTCGGCGACCAGCTTGCCGCCGGACGCCACGATTCGACTGATCCCCCGCGCCGGATCCGGCCGCTGACTCGGGTTCGGTTGCACGGCAACGCTTTCGGACTCGGCCCCTGTTGTCGACGCCGCCAGTTCCCGGCGCGCGATCCGCTCGATCAGAATCGGGACGAATTCCCGCACCGGATGGCCTTCGAATCGCAGCCGCGCCGTGCCCACCACGCTCTGGACCTGATCGGCCGGGTAGTCGTCGACCAAGCGGTCGGTCAACCGCTGAATCGCCTGCTCTTCGCGGACAGTAACGACACCCACCACAGTCTCCTCGGCGTCACATCGATCTCCGGTCGCGACAGCACCCAGCCCCTGCCCGCGCCGCCGAACCCTACCGAAATTTTCGGTCCGCATTACATCGGCGAAACCCCCCATTACTGGCGGGTGAAGCCCACTTCGACTGTGCCCGTACACATCTGCGGTGACCGCTACGCGCAGCGTCCACCCAGGTCAGGGTAGGAATAGCAGCCCCAATGCCACTTCGTCGATGGTCCGCGTCGCCCCCCGCACCGGTCGCCCGATCGCGTTGAAAGTTCAACGGGCCATTCACCTTTCGCCACCCAACGTTGTCCACACGTTTCCCCGGCTCGCGCGTCGCGAGGATGACAGCAAGCCGTTCACGAACAGGCAGGCGGATGTCGCGGTCGGCGACGGCAATGGTGTCGACCCCGGTACAGGCCGCTGGTCAGCAGGACAGGGGCGCCGTTTCTCGACACTCCGGTCGAGGATCGGGCGAACTCGCAGCACTGTGCCCAGGGATGCCGGTGACCCGGGCCAGCTGCCCACACAACCAGTGCGGACAGCTGTCGAGTCATATCTCGGTGCGCAGCCTCGCGAAGTACGCACAGGTCTCCGACGAAAGGCTGCGGCGCTATCGAGCCGGCAGCGACCCGGCCGCGCGTGGTCGGGCGGGTGACGGACCGTCACCACCTGAAGCGCGAAACCCAACCGGTTGTAATCCCCACGCCGACCCTCGACCAGCTTCCGGTCCTCGCCATCGAGGTAGCAGAACCGCTCCAGCTCCACCGGCGAGCTATCCGGCGGGTATGAGTGATGCTGAGCGGTGCGTCCACTGGTTAGGGTGCGATCATGGCCTGGATGTCGGGCAGGTTGCCGATCCGCTGGGTCACGGGGCGACCCGGGACGTCGACTTGGGGGGAACCGGTTGCGCGGAGCCGGGCCCGTACCTCCGCCGGTGTCTTGCGGCCGGTGGCCGCGGCGGCCAAGCCTTGGTAGCTGGCGACGGAGCCGACGACGATCGGGGATGCGCTGGAGGTTCCGCTGAAAGTGTCTGTGTACCAGTAGTCTTCGTCGGCGCCGCCCTGCAGGTCGCCGTATCCGGTGGTGGTGACTTCGAGGCCCCAGCCCTGGGCATCCACGCGGGATCCGTAGTTGGAGAAGGCGAGTCGCGAGCGTGCGGGTCCGTGGTCGCGGCCGTGGAATCCGGGTGGCGGGGCGCCCGCGCCGACCAGGATGGCGCCGGAGTCGGCGGCGCCCCCGCGGAACGGGTTGCGCCATGAGGTCGGGAAGTCGGCGGGTCGGGTGTCGTACAGGGAGCTGTCGAGGTCTTCCGAACCGTTGCCTGCCGCGCCCACCACGATGACGCCACGTCCGATCGCGTATCGGATGGCTGCCCAGTCGTCGGGCCACCATTCGATCGCGATGTATCCGGCCTGATCTTCACGGTTCTGGAAGTTGTTGCGGGGTCCGGGCCGGTGCAGTTCGAGCAGAATGATGTCGCCCGCGCTCAGTGCGTCGGCCGCGGTGCGGATGGCGGCCGCGGAGCCCGCGTCGAATACCGAGACCGCGCGGATGGCGGCATCGGCGGCAATGCCGGTGATGCCGAAGGTGTTCACATCACCGCTGATCTCCCCGGCCACCGCGGTGCCGTGATTGCGCCAGCCCGCATCCGCCGACGGGGCACCGCCGATCACGCCGCCCTGGTTCGCCAGCAGGTCTTCGTGGGTGAACCGCCAGGCGCCCTCCACGTCGACAATGCGCACGCCCGCGCCGCGACCGCCGGGTCGGGTCCAGGCCCAGCGTGCGTTCACACCTTGTGGCGCGGCGTCCAGATAACCCTGTCGGGCTTCGAAATTCGGTGTCACGGGCGGCGCGTCCTCGAGCCGACGTGCCGCGATATCGGCCAGCACGACCGGTGGCGCGATCGGCGGTTCCGCGGGCGGTTTGACGTAGGCCGCCTCGACCGCGTCATCGGCGCGCAGTCGGTCCGCGAGCGCCTCGAGTTCATCGCCGACCCCGCGCACGGCAAAGTAGTTCAGGTACTCCGCGCCCACATCCTCTCGAGCGGTGCCCGCGATCCGCTGCGGCAGACGATTGGGCGGCCCGAAGATGCGTACCGGCGCACCGCCTTCCGGCAGCAACTCGACCAGCCGCGATTGTGCCGCGAGACTCTCGCGCACCGCATGGGGATCGATGCCCGCTCGGGCACCGTGGGTGACGACGATCAGTTCCGAACCACTATCGGTGCGTGCCATGATCGACAGTTAACCCGTCCCATGATCATCACGCCAGAGCGATCGCACGCCAACTCGGATGTGCGCCAGCTCAGTTCGGCGCCGCCGGAATGCGCCTGGCCGCCCCGACCGGGTCGACCTCCCCGCGTCCGCGCGCGACCGTGAGAACCTCCAGCATGCCGATCACGATCGCGCAGCCACCTGCCGCCATGCCGAGTACGTTCAGCGAGTCGAACGGCAGCGCGATCATGATGAATCCCACCATCATGGTCAGCAGCCCGAATATCTCTTGCCAGCCACCCTCGGGCAACTCGTCGGCCCAGACCGCAACGGTCGCCTGTGCGATTCCGCGTACGGCCCAGCCGAGGCCGATCCACACCGCGAGCAGCAGGATCGAATTCGCGCTGTGGAACGCCATCACGGCCAATGCCAAAGAGGTGACGCCGCTGAAGAATACGAACATCCGCAGTGCCGCCCCGAGCCGGGCGCCTAGCGCGATGATCAGCTGTATCGCACCGCTCGATAGTAGGTATAAGCCGAACAACAACTCCGCCATCCGCTCGGTCTTGTCCGGCCACACGGCTATCAGCACTCCGAGAACCACCGAGCCGATACCCGCGACCAATACCGCCAGCCGCGCCCCGTCGGCAAGCGAACCCCCAAGACCCGCACTCTCGTTTTCGGGCATTGCTCCATACTATGGGCCCTGGACGCGGATAACCGGGTGTTTGCTTTCGGGTCGCGATATTTCTACGCCGACTGAGCGTGTCGTGGTGCATCGCGCCGGTGTGTCAGTGTTCCGATACCGCAGGCGAGGACCGTTCCGGCCACCAGCATCAGCGGCACGTGTCGGGCGAGCAGGTTCTCGCGCAACGGGTCTCGCAGCAGCAGCCAGCCCGCGACGATCATCACGAATCCCTCGCAGAGCACCGCGACCAGCGCGGCTTCGACCATCGGCCGCCATGCCCGACGGTTCCGCTCGACGAGCCAACCGCCGAACCCGAGCAGCGCACAGCCGAATCCGATGAGCGACGCACCGATCGCGGTGCCGAAATCCGCCGGCGGCGCGTCGACGGTTTCGGCGCGGATGTCGTTCCAGCGCACCGCGACGACTCGATCGCGCCAAATCTCCAGTTCGACAGCCGATCCGGGTGTCGCTGCGGCGAGGATCGTGTTGCCGGAAGGGAAGTCGAGGTGCCGCTCGATGCCGGTCTCGACTTCGAGTCGGTAGGTCGCCGACCGCGTCACACCCCCGTGGACGACGGCAGCAGTGACGCGGGCTGGGTTCAGAGCGTGGTCTTCGCGCTCGTAGGCCGACCGGTCGCCCGCGGTCCGCGTCGCGTCCACGACTCCGATGGTGGTGGCCGCGAGCGCGATCAGCCCGAATGCGAGCAGTAGTCGAGGACGTATGGCCGTCCAGGACGACCACCGCTGCTCGGGTGCGGTCATCCGCTGATCGCCAGGACCACACCGCGCACGGTGGAACCGCCGACCTGCCATGGCACGGATACTCGGACGGCATCCGTCTGGCCGGAAGCCGGAGTGGCGGGCTCGGGACGCAGTACCCGCTCGATCCGAACGCTTCGACCACTGCCGACGGCGATGGCGGTGTGCGTCGGTGTATCAACGGCGGATCCGAATTGCGTTGCAGTGAAAGGGAACTCACCGACAGAGACAACGGAGGGATCCGGTGTGTCACTCATGCCCTGCGCTTGCGGCTGCGCCTGCCCGGCCAGCAGCGCGACGATCTGAGCGATCGCCACCGGATCCCGGGTCGCGTCGTAGATCCAGCGCTGTCCGAGCACACCGTGCATCGAGGTGCCGACAAGAGCGTCATCGGCACCGTCGAGTGGTGCGCCGCGGTAGGTCAACGGCACGTGGTAGGCGATGGATTCGGGTCCAGCGTCATCGTTCACGAGCACGAATTCGATGCCGACCGCACCCGCCGGATCGTCGAGCCGGAAGCCACCGGCCTTGCTCAGCCGCGGCGCGGGCCCGCCGTCTCGACACCACGGCCGAGTCGGCAACCAGGCGGTAAGCAGTTCGAGCTTGCTGGGCGACATGGTCGTGCGGTGAATAACAGCCATGGGCCACCCTATCCTTCAACGGCGAGTGGAGGTTTCACGCGGCGTGGAGTGTGGGCGCACCGAAGGCAGACCCAGGACCCGGAATTCAGCATGGTTCCGAGTGTCGAGAATGTGGCGCCGACTCCGTCCCAGGGACACCAGCGGCCCGATGGGCCGCTGGGTCGACCGAGAAGACGACAATCAGAGGGGTAGCCATGCAACCGAACGAGATCACCGAAGTTCTGAACCGACCGATCAGCCGAGAACTGCTGGCTCGCGACCTGACCCGTTTGGCCTACGTCGCCAAGGACGGCACACCACGCAATGTCCCGATCGCGTTCACCTGGAATGGTTCGCAGATCGTCATGTGCACTTCGAAGAACGCCCCGAAGCTCCCGGCCCTGCGTGAGAACCCGATGGTTGCCATGACGATCGACACCGAAGTCCACCCGCCCAAGATCTTGCTCATCCGCGGCCGGGCCGAGTTGGACCTCGTCGATGGCATCCCGGACGAGTATCTCCAGATGAACGGCAGCTACGAGATGACGCCCGAGCAACGGGTTCACTGGGAGGCGGAAGTACGTTCGCTCTACGACGGCATGGTCCGGATCGTCGTGACCCCGACGTGGGCGAAGCTGATCGACTTCGAGACGACTCTGCCGAGCGCGGTCGAGGAGCTGGTACATCAGCGTGACGAGCGTCAGCGCGCCTGAGCGCAGTTTTCGGAGTCCGCCAGAAAATTTCGCGGTGGGATGTCGAGAATCCGCCTGCCGCTCCGTCCCCCGAAGTGAACACGGCCAGAATGGGCCGTACCGTACCGAGGAGAGAACACACGATGGCCAAATACCTGTTGCTCAAGCACTATCGAGGTGCGCCGGCGTCGGTCAACGACGTGCCGATGGACCAGTGGACGCCGGAGGAGGTTTCGGCCCACGTGCAGTACATGCAGGACTTCGCCGCGCGGCTCGAGGCCACCGGCGAGTTCGTCGACGAACGTGCCCTCGCCCCGGAGGGGACGTTCGTCCGCTACGACGGCGAGGGGCGACCGCCGGTCACCGACGGCCCGTTCGTGGAAACCAAGGACCTGATCGCCGGTTGGATGGTGATCGATGTCGAGACCTACGAGCGGGCGCTCGAGCTGGCCGGTGAGTTGTCCGCGGCGCCGGGTGCGGGTGGGAAGCCGATCCACGAGTGGCTCGAGTTGCGCCCGTTCCTGACCGCGTGTGCGACCATCACGGAGTGACGGACGGTGGATGAGGCCCTGCTGCGGTCCCTCACCCCCACGGTGATCGGGATTCTCGTCCGTCGCGGAGCCGACTTCGCGGCGGCCGAGGATGCCGTGCAGGACGCACTGGTCGAAGCGGTGCGGGTGTGGCCGGATGATCCACCGCGGGATCCCAAGGGCTGGTTGGTCACCGTGGCCTGGCGCAAGTTCCTCGACGCTGCCCGCGCCGATACCTCCAGGCAGCGGCGCGAGGCGCTCATCGAGGCCGAGCCTGTGCCCGGCCCGGGCGCGGCGGTGGACGACACGTTGCAGCTGTACTTCCTGTGCGCCCACTCGTCGTTGACACCGGCTTCGGCCGTCGCGCTCACGCTGCGTGCGGTCGGTGGCCTGACCACGCGTCAGATCGCGCAGGCCTACCTCGTGCCGGAGGCGACCATGGCTCAGCGGATCAGCAGGGCCAAGCGGACCGTCTCGGGCGTCCGGTTCAATCAGCCCGGTGATATCGCCACGGTGCTGCGCGTGCTCTACCTGGTCTTCAACGAAGGCTATTCCGGTGATGTCGATCTCGCCGCCGAAGCGATCCGGCTGACTCGCCAGCTGGCGGCCAAGACCCACCATGAGGAGGTCGCGGGCCTGCTCGCGCTGATGCTGCTGCACCACGCGCGGCGCCCGGCACGGATCGGCCCCGACGGCAGGCTCGTACCTCTTGCCGAGCAGGACCGCAGTCTGTGGAACACCCGACTGATCACCGAGGGCGTCGAGGTGCTCCAGGCAGCCCTCACGCGCGACCGTCTAGGCGAGTTCCAGGCCCAAGCCGCCATCGCCGCGCTGCACGCCGATGCCCCGGCGGCCGAGGAAACCGACTGGGTGCAGATCGTCGAGTGGTACGACGAACTGGTGCGCCTCACCGACAGCCCGGTGGCCCGCCTCAACCGGGCCGTCGCGGTCGGTGAGGCCAACGGCCCGCGGGCCGGCTCGGCCGCCTTGGCCGCCTTGGCCGAGCTCGATCCGGCCCTGCCCCGCTACGCCGCCGTCGCGGCGTACCTGCACGAACGTGCCGGTGACCCGGTGACCGCGGCACGGCTCTACAGCGAAGCTGCCCGCTCGGCGTCCAGCCTCCTCGAACGCGATCACCTCACGCGACAGGCCGCACGGCTCAATGCGCAGTTGCGCAGTACAGGCCAGGATTGCGTCCGCCGACCCGCACCAGATTGAGTAGCTCATGGGCCTGATCGGCGTCGTCGGGTTGAGCGGGGTGCGTGAATCGGAAAACCGGTCGATCCGAATCGGCACCTGGACGACAAGGACAAGGGTGCCCGGCCCTGACAACGGTGACTGCCCCTATCCAGGAGCGCCGTCGGACGGAGATCCGGTTCGGCTCTGGCGGGATTCGGCGACCATATGGTCGAGCTGGCGTTCGGCGCGTTCGGCGCGGGCCAGGGTTTGGGCGCGGGCGTCGTCCAGCGTGGCCAACCGTTCCGCCGCTTCGCGCCGTGCCTGCTCGAGCGCGGTCGCCGATTCGGCGCGCACCGCAGCGACCTCCGCACGTGCCGCGCGGCGCACCTCGACGAGTTCGTTGCGCGTGCGATCCAGTTCCTCGCGCAGTCGGTTCAGTTCCTCGCGCGCCTCCGCGACGGCCTGATTGCGTTCTGCCACGGCCTGTTCGGCGCGTTCGATGGCGCGCTCGGCATCGGCCGCACGCTGCACCGCCAGATCGCGTTCGGCACCGGCCGCGGTGATCTGTTGGGCGGACTCGCGGCGGATCTGTTCGATGTCGGTCGTCGCCTTCCGGCGCGCCAGTTCCACATCCTCGGTGGCCTGCTGCCGCGCGCGTTCCACATCGTCGGCCGCGTCGCGGCGGATGGTGCGGATTTCGGCATCGGCCTCGCTGCGTGCCGCGAAGACATCGTCGGCGGCCTGTTTGGTGACCCGTTCGACCTCCCGAAACGCATCCGACCGCGCCGTATCCGCTTCGGCCACCAGTGATTCCGCATGTTCGGCGGCGCCGGCCGCATCGTCGGCGGCCGATTCCGCGGCCGCGCGCGCCTCCTCCGCTTCGCGTCGCGCCTGATCCGCGGCGACTGTGGCGACCTCGGCCTCGGCGATGCGCCGTGCCGCATCGGCCTGCACAGCCTGCACCTGCGCCTCGGCGATCGCCGGATCGGCAAGTGCGGACAGCTCGGCCACCGCCGCATTCAGCGTGTTCCCCAATTGATCGGCCAGTCCACGGAATTGGGTGAGCAGCTCATCCGCGCGCAGCCGAGCCACTGTCACCGGACCTTGTTGCGTCACAGTGACGGTAGCCGCCGACGTCTGCGACTCCTGTTGCTGCCGTTGACGTTCTCGCCAAGCGCGCCACCGGGTGTGCTCCGGTTGATCACAGTATTCCGAGGGCCGCCCCGGCCCACCCCCGCGCGTAATCGGTCGAGCACATCCGGGGTAGTTGCAAACGTTGGACACCGCAGAATCGTAGCGTTTGTTTCGTCGACTCCAACGTATTCGCACGAAACGAAATCTGTGTCGCCCCAGATCTTTCGGTTAACCAACTCGCCGGATCTGACCTCCGATAAGTGAACATTATCGGGGGCCAGACGTCCTGAGACTCTCGCAATCCGTCTGCCAGAGTTTCGTTTTCGTTTGGTTTGTGCATACGAAACGAATTGCCAACGGAACCGATGAAAAACTGGGTACCCCCGTCCACTTCGCGAACGGGTGAGTCGGATTCTCGAACGAGGTGGTGCCGGTGCCGGGCACGAGACAGCGAGCCAGCTGCTGACCACGCCCCCGAGCGCACTCATGCTGCCCGAGGACCTGAACGTCGAACCGGGCGAGCGGATCGCGATCAACGCCGCCAAAGGCGCGGTGGGCCTGACCAGAACGGCGTCCACGTGCTCAACCTGATCCGCGGCCAGACAGCCGCGAAGACGTTGCGGGTCTTCAGACGACTGACGCGAGCAGGCCGCTTGCCACCGACGCAGCACGATCGCGCGCCATGGATCAGGTCGGCGGAAGTCCGCCGACGATCTGCTCGGCCCGCGCGCTGAGCTGATATCTTTCGGCGCGCCCTCCGGTCAGCCGATGGTCATCAACCCCGGCCTGATGATCTTCGAACAAGCCGTGCTGAAGGGCTTTTGAGGTTCCAAGCGCGCCGAGGTAATCGGCGCAACCGAACGCCGCCGCCTCATCGGCGAGCTGATCGGCCTGACCGGCACGCGGCGTTTTGCAGCTCGAGGTCGAGGCGAGCTATCCGCCTGACTGCCCGAACTATTCGGAACTATTGCGATTCGGCCCACTCGGTTGCCCAGGCATCGAGTGGGCCGAGTGCGCCGCGCAGGCCCGCGCCGAGCGGGGTGAGCGCGTAGCCGTCATCGGTGGCCGTGATCAGCCCTGCGCCAGCGAGTTCACCCAAGCGCTGGTAGAGCACGCTCGAAGACAATCCCTGACACCGGGCCAGCAGAGCGCGGGCCCTGACCGGCCCGTCGCGCAGTTCCCACACGATGCGCAGCGTCCAACGACGGCCGAGTAGATCCAGCGCGGCCATGAGCGGCCGACCGGTGGTCGAGCCGCGGACCGGGTGGCCTGGGCGGGGGACGTCCATCGCACTCCCTTGTGTTTCGATTATCGAAACACTAGCATTCGAGGTGTTTCTATTTCCGAAACACATGGAGCTGGAATGTCCAGAATCGACCCTCTGGAACCGCCTTACACCGACGCGGCCGGCGAACTGCTGGCCCGCATGATGCCCTCGGGCGCCCCACCCATCGCGCTGTTCCGGCTCTTCGCCCGCAACCTGCCGATGGCGACGGCCATGCACGGCTGGGGCAGTTATGAACTGGGCCAAGAACTCTCGCTGAGCATGCGCGAACGCGAATTGGTCATCGACCGCACCTGCGCCCGCTGCGGCTGCGAGTACGAATGGGGTGTGCACATCGCGGTATTCGCCGCCAGGGCGCGCATCACCGCCGAAGAGCAGACCTCCCTGACCCACGGCAGCCCCGAAGATCCCTGCTGGACAACCGAATCCGAGCGGCTGTTGCTACGGGCCGTGGACGCCCTGCACGATCATGGCGATATCGACGATGTGCTGTGGGCCCGCCTCGCGGCCGAGTTCGACGAGCAGCGGCTGCTGGATCTGCTGCTGCTGTGCGGCTGGTACCACGCGATCAGCTTCACCGCCCGCGTGACGCGACTGCCGTCCGAACCCGGCACACCACGCTTCGCCGACGTGCTCCCGCACACCGAAAGCGTTGGGGCACCGGCTGATCGCGGCTAGCCGAGCAGTTCGTCGAGATAGCACCAGCGCCAGGATCCGTCCGGCTCCACGCTGCGTACGACCGGATGGCCGGTGCCGTCGAAGTGCTTGGTGGCGTGATGCCCGGAGGCGTTCGGTTCAGGCGCCGGGATGGCCGGGCTCGCGCACGCCCGTCGCTTCGCGCAGGTGTTCGTGATGCCTGCCCTGGCCGCAAATGCCGTAATGCCTGGACGACAGCGCATTACGGGCTCGCGGTCGAGCAGATTCGCCGCGCGGACCACCGCATCGACGACGAGGTCCGCGCGCACATCTCGCCCGCCCACGATGAGAAAATCAACACCCATCTCGGCGATGGTCGCGGCTCATGAGTCCTCCATGTCCGGCATCGTGGCACCGGCCGACAGCAGTCGCTGCGCCAGCGCGTGACAGCGCCTACCGAGCTCTGGCGGGTCCAGTACCTCGAAGTCGTGCCCCAGTAGGAGTATGTGCATGAGCACGGCGTCGAGGTTTTCGGCGCCGCTGAGTACCTCGCAGCGCTCGGTTCCTCGCGGTCGTACGACGGCCGCCGACGCTGGAATCTGCGCACGCACGGTCTCGGCCGAGGCGTGTACCAGGAAGCGCGCCTGGTGCGGGTAGACCCGGCTCGCCACACTCTCCTGCACGTACGTCGCCGCGTCGGGCGCCGGGCGCGGGCGGAAGCGCCAGGTCCGTGCCGACACCTCGGTCATCTTGTCGACGCGGAAGCTGCGCCAGTCGTCGCGATCGAGGTCGTAGGCGAGCAGGTACCACCGCCGATCGGAGGCGACCAGACGGTAGGGCTCCACTTGTCGCCGTCGTACCTCGCTCCCGGACGGGTAGTCGAAGCCGGCCTCGACCTCGTCGCGGCAGGCTCTGGCCAGCATCATGAGCACCTCCGGGTCGACCGGCGTGCGGCCGCCGCCGAAGGATTCGACGGAGCCGGAGAGCGCGCGCACCTCATGCCGCAACCGGGTGGGCAGCACACGGTCGAGCTTGGTCAGCGCCCGCAGTGCTGCGTCGCCTGCGCCGGCGATCGCACCCGCGCCGACGAGTAGCGAGACCGCGGTGACGATCGCCTCCTGGTCGTCGAGCAGTAGCGGCGGCAGGTCCTGCCCCGCGCCGAGCTGGTAGCCGCCGCCGACACCCTGGCTGGCATGCACCGGATAGCCGAGCGTGCGCAGTCGCTCGACATCGCGCCGTACCGTGCGCGGCGTGACCCCGAGCCGGTCGGCGAGTTCGGGGGCCGGTCCAGACCTGGCGTTGCTGTAGCAGCCCGAGCAGGGTGAGCACCCGCTCCGTCGTACCCCGCTCCACATCCATGTCGCCCACCCTGTCAGAGATAGCGGACCGATTCTGTCCGCTAGACGTGTCAGGGTAGCTCCATGGATGCAGACGAACTCGACTGGAACCGGTCGCTGTGCGAGCAGTGGGAGTTCCATTGGAACCATCAGATCCGAGCCAGGCTCGACGGCCTCACCGACGACGAGTACTTCTGGTCGCCGGTGCCGGACGCGTGGAGCGTGCGGCCACGCGGCACCTCGACGGCGCCCGTGCAGGTCGGTGCCGGGGACTTCACGATCGACTACGCTCTCCCCCAACCGGTCCCCGCGGCCTTCACCACGATTGCCTGGCGACTTGGTCATGTCATCGTGGGTGTACTCGCGGCGCGCAACGCGTCGCATTTCGGCGCACCGGCGGCGTCGTACGAGACCTGGGACTACGCGCCCGGTGCGGCCACTGCGCTCGACCAACTCGAGGCCCAGCTCGACGTCTGGCTGGCCGGGGTGCGTGGCCTCGGCGAGGCCGGGCTCCGGGTCCCGGTCGGCGCGAAGGAGCCCTTCCCCGAGTTGCCCATGGCCGACCTGGTGCTGCACATCCACCGCGAGCTGATCCATCACCTGTCCGAGGTCTGCCTGCTGCGCGACCTCTACCTGCACACGAAGTCCGCCACGAACGGAGCAACCCGATGAGCCGCCACATCCAGATCACCTTCGACGCCCACGACCCGAAGGCACTGTCCACCTTCTGGCGCGACGTACTTGGCTACGTCCACCCCGGCCCGCCCGGAGTCGACCTGCCCGCGGATGCCGACCCGCTGGCCGCATGGGAGGAGTTCCTCGTTCGTATCGGTGTACCGCCGGAGCAGCGCAACACGAGATCGGCCATCGAGGACCCGCACGGGCACGGCCCACGACTGTTCTTCCAGCAGGTGCCGGAGGACAAAGTCGCCAAGAACCGCGTCCACCTGGACGTCCGTGCGGCTCCCGGACTACAGGGTGAGGAACGGATGGCGGCGCTCGAGGCCGAGTGCGACCGGCTCCTCGCGCTGGGGGCGGCACGGGTACGTCGCGAAGAGCCCGGTCCCCCGATGAGCGCCGGCCACATCGTGATGACCGACCCCGAGGGCAACGAGTTCTGTCTGGACTGACCCGGCTCGGCTGACCAACATCGGGGCGCGGTGGCGCGCGCCACCGAATTCCGTTGTCTTCCACACCGTTTCGATCCGAACCCAGGTGGCTTGGTCGCAATGTGCTGAATGCTGTTGAGAGTCGATCGGATGTGGACACCGTCATGCCGGTGGTCGACGCGGTCAATGCGTACGTGATCGGCACGGTGCGCCGGGAGATCACCGAGCGGCGCGCCGAGCGGGCCACCGGGATGGACAAGAGGCAGTGGCAGGCCTCCTTCGGGCCTTATCTGGAGCGGACCTTCGCAACTGGCCGATTCCCCGCGCTGTCCACGGTCATACGCGACGGCGCCCACCTGGACGCCGACCAAACCTTCCGCACCGGCCCCGACTTCCTCCTCGACGGCATCCAAGCCCGCATCTCGAGCTGACACGCAGCCGAGGGACCAGGCGATGACCGCGTTGGGGCAGCGGCGCGAGCAGTGGCTGGCCGAACGGGTCCGCCGTGACGTTGGATCAGACCGGTGCCTTCGGTGACGATGAGCAGTTGACCGAGGGGCACGGCGGTGCGAGCGCCGGGGCGAAACGGACACTGTCGAGACGACAAAAGATGGGCAAGGAGGTTACTCACTCCTTATCCCTTTCAACATATATCGCGCCCCGGGTCTTGCGGCAAGCCCCCGGTCGTACTGCAGAATCTCCAGCCGAAGCCAGTACCTGCGGAAATGAGGGCAGTGCGGGTGGGCCTCGCAGGTCGTCGGACCGCTCGTGGCGCGACGGCACAGAGCGGCAGACCCAAATGCAACTTGCCGAAAGAGGGGTTCCATGATTGATGTGATCGTTGCCGGCGGCGGACCGACCGGCGTCATGCTGGCCGGTGAGTTGCGGTTGCACAGCGTGCACGTGGTCGTGCTGGAGAAGGACGCGGAGCCAACCAAGATAGAGCGCTCGCTGGGCCTGCACGCGCGCAGCGTCGAGGTGATGGACCAGCGCGGACTACTGGAGCGGTTCCTCGCGCTCGGCCGGCAGTACCCGCTCGGTGGCTTCTTCGCCGGCATCATCAAGCCCTCCCCGGACCGGCTGGACACCGCGCATCCGTACACTCTCGGCATCCCGCAGACCAGCACCGACCGCCTGCTGACCGAGCACGCCACCGAGCTCGGCGCCGAGATCCGGCGCGGCTGTGAACTGGTCGGGCTGAGCCAGGACGAGGACGGAGTGACCGTCGAGGTGGCCGATGGCACGCAACTGCGCTCTCGCTACCTCGTCGGCTGCGACGGCGGCCGCAGCACGGTGCGCAAGCTGCTCGGCGTCGGTTTCCCCGGCGAGCCCGCGAGGAAGGAGTGGCTGCTGGGTGAGGTGGAGTTGACCGCGTCGCCGGAGACGGTGGCGGCCGTGGTGGCCCAAGCCCGTGAGACCCACAAGGGATTCGGCGTCGGGCCCATCGGCGACGGGGTGTACCGCGCCGTCGCGCCCGCCGCCGCATTGGCCGAAAACCATACGGTCCCGCCGACCCTGGACGAGCTCAAGCAACAGATCCGGGAGGTCGCCGGCACCGACTTCGGCATGCATTCGCCGCGCTGGCTCTCCCGGTTCGGCGACGCCACCCGACTGGCCGAGCGGTACCGGGTCGGTCGGGTGCTGTTGGCCGGCGACGCGGCGCACATTCACCCGCCGATGGGCGGGCAGGGACTCAACCTCGGCATCCAGGACGCGTTCAACCTCGGCTGGAAGCTGGCCGCCGAGGTCGACGGCTGGGCACCGGAGGGGCTGCTGGACAGCTACCAGACCGAACGGCACCCGGTAGCCGCCGAGGTACTGGACAACACCCGCGCGCAAGTCGAGCTGACGTCCCTCGAGCCGGGTCCCCGGGCAGCGCGGCGGCTGATGTCCGAGCTGATGGACTTCGAGGAGGTGACTCGGTACCTGATCGAGAAGATCACCGCGATCGGGGTCCGCTACGACTTCGGCGGGGGGCATGAACTGCTCGGTCGGCGGCTGCGGGATGTGAAACTGAATCGGGGACGCCTCTACGAGCTGATGCGCGGCGGCCGCGGACTGCTGCTCGACCAGACCGGCCGGCTCTCGGTGGCAGGCTGGGCGGATCGGATCGACCACGTCGTCGATGTCAGCGAGGAACTGGAGGTGCCCGCGGTGCTGCTGCGCCCGGACGGGCATGTGGCGTGGGTCGGTGACGATCAGCAGGATCTGATCGGCGTGCTGCCGAAGTGGTTCGGCGCTGGCGTCAGCTGAGCGAACAGTTGTGGGCCGGAAGGCTTCATTGCCCACGGTCCACGCCGGGCTGGATCCTCGTGCACCACCCGCAGGCGCCGGGCTGCCGTCGAATGAAGCCCTGCCGCACCAACATTCGCGCCGCCAACCGAAGCCACCGGTCCGTGGTCATGCGGACTGGCGGCTTCGGGCTCGAACTGCGGTCGGATGGCGGCGTCACCGGGTGACGAACTGGGGCTCCACGTCACCGATCGCCATGAGGTGGCGCCGACGGCTGGGCAGCATCATGGTCGGGCGGGCGATGCTCCAGGCCGCGGACGCGCAGATGAGCTCCTTGATGCGGGCGCCCATCCGGCCCGTGGCCACCTTGGACGTGGGCTGATCATCGGGAGTCACCTTCTGGACGATGCCATCGCGGCGGCCGAGACTGATGCACTGGCTGGCGTAGCCGATCGGGGCGTCGGGAACCTTGCGGCCGGTCAAGCGCGCGGCGATGGCGTCGGCGCCCTGCCATGCCATCGGGGTTGCGGTGGCGCAGCCCATCCGTAGCGGTTTGCCGCCGACCCCTTCGGCGTACGCGGCGTCGCCGACGGCGTACACGTCCGGATGCGAGACCGAGCGCAGTGTGGCGTCGACGACGATTCGTCCGGAGTCGGACACCGCCAGGGTGGTCGCGGCCGCGATCGGGTGCACAGCGAAACCCGCTGTCCACACGGTCATTTGGGCCGGGATGTGCTGGCCCGACCTCGTGACCACACCGTTCTCGGTGACCCGCGTGACATCGGCGTGCTCGTGGACGGTGATGCCGAACCGCTCGAAAGCGCCGCGCAGATGGCGCTGGGCCTTCTCGTCGAGCCAGTCGCCGACGCCGCCGCGCGCGGCGATCGCGACCCCGAGGTCCGGACGTGCCTCGGCGATTTCGGCGGCCACTTCGATGCTGGTCAGACCGCCGCCCACGATCAGCACGGTCTCGCCCGGCCGCAACTCGTTCAGACGTGCCCGCAGCCGCAGCGCCGCCTGCTTGCCTGCCACGTTGTAGGCGTGCTCGGCGACACCGGGGACGCCATAGTCGGCGATGGTGCTGCCGAGGGCGTACACGAGGGTGTCGTAGCCGATGTTCTCGCCGGTCAGGTCGACGGTTTTGCGGTCCGCATCGACCGCGGTGACCCGCGCGATCCGAACCTGCACGCCGGTGCCCGCGAAGACGTCGCGCAGTGCGCGGACGGGGAGATCCTGCCCGCTCGCGAGCTGGTGCATGCGCACCCGTTCGACGAATTCGGGGTCGGCATTGACCAGGGTGATCTCGACGTCGTCGCGATGCAGCCGCTTGGCGAGGCGTCCGGCGGTGATGGCTCCGGCGTATCCGGCTCCGAGGACGACGATGCGGTGCTTCATGGTGTTACTCCTGTCTCGGTGGGTTCGCTTCCTGAACCGGACAGCGGCACGAACGCTGACAGGAGTTGACTGTGATGTGGGTCACCAGGATTCGAGGAGGGGTGCTCCGTGTTCGGAAGTCGCCCACTGCCGGGTGGCACGGTCGAGCTTTTCCGGATTGGCCTGGCCGTAAATGGCCGCGATGCCATCGGAGGTCACCTGCAGGGACACGATGCCGACGACTCGGTCACCGACCACCATCACCAGCGCGGGCCCGCCGTTGGCGATTGCGGCGAACATGGCGGGCCTGCCGCCCAGCATGTTCCGTTTGGCAGCGGTCGGCTTGACGGCCAGACGCAGGAACCGCACGACGCGCGTCGCTCCGACGAGCGGCCTGGAGAGGGTCGGGATGAAGCCGCCGCCGTCGCCGATGCTGATGGCGTCCTCGGTCAGCAGGCTGATCAGCGTCTCGGTCCGGCCGCTGACCGCCGCGGCGAGGAACTCCTCGACGATCCTGCGGGCCGCGGTCTCGTCGACCTCCACACGAGCCCGGTCGGTGGCCAGATGCTGCTTGGCGCGCCGATAGATCTGCTGGCAGTTCGACTCGGTGATATCGAGTATCTCGGCAATCTCGTTGTGCGCGTACCCGAATGCCTCGCGAAGCACGTACACCACGCGCTCCTTGGCCGAGAGCCGCTCCATCAGCGTGAGCATCGCGATCGACACCGATTCACGCTGCTCGACGGTATCGGCCGGGCCGAGCATCCGGTCCCCGGCGAATACGGGTTCGGGCAACCACTGGCCCACATACGTCTCCCGCCTGGCCCGCGCCGAGGTGAGCTGGTTGAGACACAGATTGGTGAGTACCTTGGTCAGCCACGCCTCGGGCGTCTCGACATAGTCGCGGTCGGCGGCCTGCCAGCGCAGAAACGTCTCCTGCACGGCGTCCTCGGCATCACCGGCCGACCCCAGCAGCCGGTAGGCGATCGCCTCCAAACGGCCCCTGGTGCTCTCGAACAGATCGACCTCATGCGTACCGAGCGACATCCGCCCATCGTCGGGCATGTGCGCAGGCCGCGTCCACTCGCCCCGTGATCGGCCGGTTTTCCGGCCCCGTCCGGAAACACTCGCGCAGATAGGGAAAGGTGGGACGGTGCCGAACATCAGTCTGGATCGGGTCAGTGCGAGCCACGGTGAAACGTCGATACTCACCGACGTCTCCGTGACGTTTCCGGGAGGTCGGTGCACCGCGGTGGTCGGGCCGAGCGGGACCGGCAAAACCACGCTGCTGCGGCTGCTCAACCGGCTCGACGAGCCGACCGGCGGCACGATTCTGCTCGATGACATGCCGATCAACCGGTTTCCCGCGCCGGACCTGCGCCGCCGCGTCGGGTTGGTGCCACAGCGGCCGACACTGCTCACCGATATCGTCGCCGACGAGATCCGTGTCGGCCGTGCCGATCTCGCATCCGATCGCATCGACATGCTGCTCGCTCGGGTGGGCTTACCGGACTTCCGTGAACGGCGCTGTCTCGAACTGTCCGGCGGTCAAGCGCAGCGGGTGTGCCTGGCGCGGGCGCTGGCCGTCGAACCCGAGGTGCTGTTACTCGACGAACCGACCTCCGCACTGGACGCGGAATCCGCCGCTGCGGTGGCAACTCTCATTCGCGAGCACACCACCTCCGGCGGCGGAGTCATCCTGGTCAGCCACGACACCGCCTTCGTGACCGATGTGGCCGACGACACCCGGACACTGCAACACGGGCACCTGTCTCCCCGCGATGAACGGAAATCCCAGTGACAGAACAGCTTTCCGTACCCGGGTGGCCGGGTGTGGCGACCTCGCTGGTGCTCGTCGCACTGGCCGCCGCGATCGCCTACCGTCAGCACTTGCATCTGACCCGCGAGCTGCTCATCGCCGCCACCCGCGCCGGAGCCCAGTTGGCCGCGGTCGGCGCCATCTTGCTGATCCTGTTCCGGCACACCGGGTTACCGGGTGCGCTGGCCTGGGTCGTCTTGATGGTGCTGATCGCCGGGCAGGTGGCGGGCCGACGTGGCCGGGGTGTGCCGCGTGCGCGCCGAGCCGCGACCATCGGGGTCGGCACCGGGTCGGCCATCACCCTCGGCGCTCTCATTGTGCTCGGTGTGATTTCCACGCAGGCTCGCGTGGTCGTCCCGGTCGGCGGCATGATCGTCTCGGCCGCCATGCAGGCCACCGGTATCGCACTGCGCCGACTGCACGAGGACGCGCGCAATGCGCGTCCCGCCATCGAAGCCCGCCTGTGCCTGGGCCTTTCGGCGCGCGAGGCTTTCCTGCCGCACCGCCGGTCCGCATTGCGCACCGCACTGATCCCTACGATCGACGCGACGAAGGTCGTCGGGCTCATCAGCCTGCCCGGCGCCATGACCGGCCTCATCCTCGCCGGTGTCGATCCGCTCACCGCTATCCGCTACCAGATCGTGGTCATGTACATGCTGCTCGCAGCCACCGCTCTGGCCGCGCTAACCACGGCACGGGTCGCCGAGTCCTATCTGTTCGACGATGCCCAGCGACTGGTGCCACTTCCCGATTGACCCCTGTGGCGACCACACCGGAATCTCCGAGTCGATGCGGCGGCTCGGAACTCTCCGGGGCGCATAGTGTTGTCGTCGAAGGTAGGCCGGGCCAGGTGGATGGGAGCGAGCGGGTGGGCGATGTGGTGGTCGCGGTGCCGGAGTCGGTGCGCACCGAGTTGCGGCGCGGCGTGCGCAGTGTGCTGGTCGATACCGTGGCGCTGCGGTTGGTGCGAGAACGGTTCGACGATGAGCAGGCCGGGGCGTTGCGGCGCTATCTGGAGGCGTCGCAGTCGGCGAATACGTTGCGGGCGTACCGAACCGATTGGATCGGCTGGGCCGGATGGTGTGCGGCCGAGGGGCGGCAGGCGCTGCCCGCGGATCCGCTCGACGTCGCGGTATATCTGGCGGCGGCAGCGGATGCGTTGCGTCACAGTGACGATGGTTCGCAGCGGTGGGCATTCAGTGCGGCCACGCTCGAGCGCAAGTCGGCGGCGATCGCGGCGGTGCACGCCGCCAACGGATTACCGTCGCCCACGCGCTCCGATGTCGTTCGACTGACGTTGCGCGGTATCCGCCGGACCCGCCGCACGCAGCCCAAACGCAAACGCCCCGTACTGTTGCACACCCTCGAACAACTGCTCGCAGGGCTCCCGGAGCCGGGCTGGCCCACCGAGCCCGCACGCCGCCGCGACGCGCTGGCACTGCTCGTCGGATTCGCGGGGGCATTGCGCCGCAGCGAACTCGCCGGATTGCGGATCGCCGATGTGCGCGTCGATCTCGACCACGGCACCGGTGAACCGCTGCTGCTCGTGCAACTTCCGACCACCAAAACCGACCCGACCGGAATTGCGGAACAGCGCGTGGCACTCCCCCGCGGCCGGCACCCGCACACCTGCCCGGTCTGCGCCTTCGCCGATTGGATCCAGTTGCTCGAGGTGCATCGCGAGCCCGGCGATATCCGCGCCTGGCTCGCCGAGACAACGTCCCCATCTCCGGACATCCACCGCTGCCACGGCTACCAGGGCACCGCGCTCGCCGAAAACGACACCCTCCCACTGTTTCCCACCATTACCCGCCACGGCGGCATCGGCACCGACGCCATGTCCGGCCGCGCCATCGCCGAACTCGTCAAACGCTATGCCGCACGCGCCGGACTCGACCCCGACCTCTTCTCCGGGCACTCACTGCGCGCCGGATTCGCCACCCAAGCCGCCCTCGGCGGTGCCAGCGACCGCGAAATCATGCGCCAGGGCCGCTGGTCCAACCCGCGCACCGTGCACAATTACATTCGCACCGCAAACCCATTGGAAGACAACGCCGTCACCAAACTCGGTCTTTAGACCAGTAACTAGGATGAATTGCATTAATGCAACACTGCACATTCTCGCAATGAGGCCTGCGACGCAGGTTGCGAGCAATTGCCACCCCTAGCGGGCCGCCGCGAATATCGCACTCTACCTGGATGATTCCAGCGTTCCGCGAACAAGACGCAACAATATTGCGTTGATACAACACCATGGAGAGGGCTGATCTGCCAGCAGCGGATGCGGTTCCTCGAGGACGCCACGATCCGGCCCCGGCTCGCCCTCATCCGCCGGTTCGGTGCGTTCACGAATTCGTATCCGTGGCAATGGGAACCGGTCGATACCCACCTGCGGGATGAGCGGGACCGGGGCGGCATGCCCGATCACCGTCTCGACCGCGCGGGTACGAGCTGACGATCACGTTGTTCATGCAGTACGCGACCGACACTCGTTACCCGCAGCCCGCGGTCTGCCGGGAGCGGTTCGGATCGGTGCCGCAGCAGGTGTTCCACGACGGCAACTCGATCGTGCATGTCGCCGACCTCGAGGACCAGCCCGGTCGGCGGCCGCTGACCCATGACGAGGTCCAGGCGTTGTTCGACGCCGCTGACGCGGCCGCAAGGGCGCGTTACCCGCGCTTCGCGATGCGGCGTTGCTGAGTGGCAGGCAATCCTCAGCGGCTCGCGCGCAGTATGCGGATCGCGCGCAGTGCGCGGGGCGGTTCGCCTCCGAATCTTGCGGATCCGTCGAGGTAGCCGGTGACGAGGTCGGGGGCGGAGTGGTCTTCGAGGTCGGTGAAGCCGAGGGTGCGCAGCTGTGCGGCGATGTCGTCGGGCGTGAAGTAGCTGAACACGGGTTCGCCGACGCCGGCGAGTCGATCAGCACGTTGCTGCTGGTGGGCTCGGTCCTCGTCGCTGTTCGCGGGCTGCAGGTAGTCGAAGACCACCTCGACCGGCTGGGCCTGACCAGCGATGTATTCGAGAGTGGCGTGGGCGGCGTTCGGAGTCAGATAGAAGACGACGCCGAGCCACACGAATACGGCCGGGTCGGTCCGTTCGAATCCGCTGGATTCCAATCCCGCTGCCAGCGTTTGGGTTTCGAAATCGACCGGCACGAAGGTCAACGTCTCAGGGTGGTCGATTCCGGCGGTAGTAAGGCGTTCGCGTTTCCACGCTTGGGTGGCGGGGTGGTCGACCTCGAAGACACGCAAGTCCGGGAGCGGATTGCGATAGGCGAAGGTGTCCAGGCCTGCGCCGAGGATCACGACCTGCCGCACACCAGCGGCGATGGCCGCGGCCACGGCGTCCTCGGCGAAGCGCGCGCGTGCGGCGAAGAACAGTCGGCGGAACCGATCGCTTGCCCCGGCACCGAGGTGATCGGTTGTCGACGTGCCCAATTCGGCCAGTTCCTCTGCGGTGACGCCGAGCAGACGTGCCGCCAGGGGGTCGGTGAAGATCTGTGGTCGGTCAGCGATCTGGTGATAGGCGCGGGCGTACGCGGTGATGAGCGCTGTCCGGCTGGGTCCGTCGTTATCCATATTCAAGAACCTACTTGCGAATGTGGCGTGTGCTCTATGAACTCACTCACGCTCACTCCGCAAAGGAGCACGCGAACACGATCGGTAACACTGATTACGGCCCCGCACCGATCTCGCCGCACGTCGCCATGACCACCGGCCGGTCGAACAGCCTGCGGCCGGAGGGAACACGATAGCCAACGTGACATCTATCCCGTTGTGCGAAACGGCATTTCATGGCCTGCGCCAATCGAGTCGGCTCTGCCGACACCGTGACCTGGGATATGACAGAACGAGTGCGTCAATTCGAACTGAAGGTCACCCGTTCGACTTTCCCGTTTGCGCGAATCGGCATTCTATGTCCGCTACGGCAGACCGATACCGTCGAATTCATGGAGTGGAATTTTCGGTCGGCCGAAGAGCTCGCAGCTGCGTTGCGTGCCGGTGAGGTGACCTCGGTGGAACTGACCGACGAGGCGATCGCTCGTATCGAGCGGGACGACAAGGTGATCAACGCGATCTGTGTGCCGGACTTCGACCGTGCGCGTGCCGCTGCGCGCAGTGCCGACGAGGCGCGTGCCCGCGGCGAGGATCGGCCGCTGCTCGGCATTCCGGTGACGGTCAAGGAGTCCTACAACATGGCCGGGCTGCCCACGACGTGGGGCATACCGCAGCAGCGGAACTATGTGCCTGCCGAGGACGCGGTGCAGGTGTCGCGACTGAAGGCCGCGGGCGCGGTGGTGCTCGGCAAGACCAATGTGCCGTTGATGCTGCGAGATATCCAGAGCTTCAACGAGATCTACGGCACCACCAACAACCCGTGGGATCACGGCCGCACGTCGGGTGGTTCCTCGGGCGGTTCGGCGGCGGCCCTTGCGTCCGGATTCGGCGCGCTGTCCATCGGTTCCGACCTCGCCGGTTCGCTGCGCACCCCCGCGCATTTCTGCGGTGTCTACGCGCACAAGCCGACACTCGGGCTGGCGCCGACCCGCGGCATGGTCGCGCCGCCCGCGCCGGCCTTGCCCCTCGACCTCGACCTCGCCGTCGTCGGCCCGATGGCGCGCACCGCCCGCGACCTCACACT
Organism: Nocardia pseudovaccinii; assembly: GCF_050942345.1. Taxonomy (NCBI): domain Bacteria; kingdom Bacillati; phylum Actinomycetota; class Actinomycetes; order Mycobacteriales; family Nocardiaceae; genus Nocardia; species Nocardia pseudovaccinii. Next base: position 4,603,824 of record NZ_CP192074.1, on the reverse strand, counting down.
GCTGCTCGACGTCATGGCAGGACCGGACCCACTGACCCACGGCGTCGCCTACGACGTCGCACTGCCGCCCGCGCGCCACGAGCGGCTGTCGGACTTCCGTGTCCTGATCATCGAGGACCATCCGCTCATTGCGACCGGATCGGCGGTGCGGGCGGGCGTGAACCGGGTCGCCGAGGCGCTCGTCGACGAGGGCGTCCGCGTCGAACGGCACAGTCGGCTGCTGCCCGATCCGACCGAAGCGGCGACGCTCTACATGCTGCTGATGCTGTCGAACGCCGCCACGAGCCTTTCCGTCGACGTGTACGAACAGCTGCAGACCCATGCCGCCACTCTGAGCGCGGACGACCGGAGTCTCGATGCGGCGCGGCTGCGCGGCATGGTGCTCAGCCACCGCGACTGGGTCGAGGCGAACAACCGTCGCGAACTGCACCGCCGAGGCTGGCGGCAGCTCTTCGCCGAGTTCGATGCCGTGGTGTGCCCCATCACGCCCACTCCCGCCTTCCCGCACGACCACAACGGAGGTCTGGAGAACCGGCACATCGACATCGACGGCGTCGAGTACCCGTACCTCGACCAGCTCGTCTGGGCCGGTGTGGCCACCATGCCCGGCCTGCCTGCCACCGCCATACCGGCGGGCCGGTCCCCCGAGGGCCTGCCGGTGGGAGTGCAGCTCATCGGTCCGATGTTCGAGGACCGCACCCCGCTGCGGCTGGCCGAACTGCTCGAGCAGAAGATCGGCGGCTTCCAGGCACCGTAGTGCGCGCACCGAATCAGACCAGTGCGTCGGCGTCGGTGCCGCCGCCAGGCCTGCGCACTCGAGTTCGAGAGGCCACTCTGGTGACGACACCGACGAGCCCTCTTGTACCGAGCCAGGACCGAATACTGCACGATTCCGATACCGCTACGTCACCAGTCGAGAGGGGCGGATCGGCGGCTGGGCTGCTGCCGATGCGCGCAATTACTGGTAAGGCAGCATCAAGCAGTCGACGGCACCACGCCGCCGCGGATGAAGGCGTCGGCGGGGACGGCCACACGCTGGCGGGCGTGGATGCGGAGATGGTGCGGATCGTGCGGACGCTGCCCAACTTGTCGAATGTCAGCGAGATTCGGTGACTCGCCGATCGCCGGTTGGCGCACGGCGATAGCGATTTCTTGGTCGAACTCGCGGTTGCGGTCGCCGAGGCCTCATTCTCGAATCGGCCGCCACGGTTGAGCGACAAGCGAACTGCTGCGAGTGGTACAGCTTCGAGACCGATACCCGCTGGTTCGAACAGGTCGCCTGGGATATCGCCGTCCTGGCCCTCGCCCCCGACCGCATCAGCTCGGCGATCCTCGCCGCTACCGATACCGACTGAATCACCGACACCTCGCGCAAGGCGCGCAGACTAGACTGGCACGGTGACGCCTTTCGCGGTGGGTCGGACGATTGTGGTGCGGGACATGATCTTTGGGCGGGCATTCACCGAGTGGCCGCAGCAGGTGGTGGCGGATAGCGGCGACGAGCTGCGGGCGTTGCTGACGCCGGGGACGAAGGGCGCGGGGCCGGAGCTGTGGATCAGGTCGATGCGGGAGGACGATCGGGGCGCGCGGGGGCGCTTGCTGGAGGCGTATGCGCGGCGGGAGTGGGAGATGGGGATGTGGGTGTGGCAGCGCACCACGCGGCTGGCCATCATGTACGCCGATCGTCATTTCGCGATTGTCCCGACGTGGAATGAGCAAGGTGAATTCCTGTGGTGGTACGTCAATTTCCAGTTGCCGTTCACCCGGACCGCCGACGGCGTCGACACCAGTGATCTGCATCTGGATCTCATTGTCGAACCGGATCTGAGCTATCGCTGGAAGGACGAGGACGAATACGCACTCGCCATTCGGCTGGGGTTGGTGCCCGAGCAGTGGCAGCGCGCGATCGAGGGCGCGTGTGAAGAGGCCTTGGATATGGTGGCGCGCCGGGTAGGGCCCTTCGGCGAGGATTGGCGAGCGATTCCCGGGTAGCAGAGGTCAGTCCTGGATGCGCCGCCACGGACGTTCGGATTCGAGGGCGAAGGCGATTTCGAGCAGCGTGCGTTCATCGCCGTGGGCGGCGGAGAATTGCATGCCGATCGGGAGTCCTTCGACGGAGGCGCCCAAGGGCAGCGAGATCGCGGGTGTGCCTGCGACATTGTTCAACGGGGTGAAGGCGACCCAGGAGATCAGGCGCGCGAACAGCTCGTCGAAGGGGACGGTCGGGTTCAGGTGGCCGAGCCGCGGAGTGGTGTGGACCAGGACCGGCGAGAGGATCAGTTCGTGGTCGCGGAACATGTCCGCGTAGGCGCGGCGCACTTGCGAAAGGCGGTAGAGGATGGCCGGTGTGCGTGCCATGGACTTGCGATACCGCGCTCCGAGTCCGTGCGTGAACGCATCCAGATCGCCCGGCTGGAACCGCGGATCGATCGCGAATTTCCCACCCGCCTCGATCAGGAACGCCAAAAGTCCCCAGTAGGTGCTGAAGTCGTCGACGAAGCGTTGCGAGACCGGCAGTGCGATCGGAAGCACCTCATGACCCATCTTCTCCAGCAGCGCGACGGTGTCGTCGAGTACGGTCCGGGTCTGCGGGCACGTTTCGGTACCGGTGATGGAATCGGCGATCACCCCGATCCGCAGCCGTCGCCGCGCCGGCCCCTCGACCAGACCGACCGGCGGCAACTTCGGATTGCGCCAATGACGTTCGGCCGCGGCGAAATACGCCGCGGTATCGCGCACCGATCGGGTGAGCACACCTTCGGAAACCAGATTGATCGGCATCGACCGCGCCTGCGGACCATCGATATGCCGCCCTCGGCTCGGCTTCAACCCGACCAGACCGCAACACGCGGCCGGAATTCGAATCGACCCGCCACCGTCATTGCCGTGCGCGATCGGCACAACACCCGCGGCCACCAATGCGGCCGCACCACCCGATGACGCGCCCGGCGAATAGTCCGTATGCCAGGGATTGCGTGTCGGTTCGGCCGCGGCGAATTCGGTGCTCGCGTTCAAACCGAACTCCGGTAGCCGGCTCTTGCCCAGCACCGACATCCCGGTGCTCAGAAACTGTTTCGCATACGGCCCGTCTTCGGCGGCGGGCCGCCCGACGAACGCCGCGGTGCCGTGATTGGTCGGCAGACCGCGCACATCGGTGTTGTCCTTGACATACGTCGGCACACCGAACAGCGGCGCATCCGGATCACCCTCCGACAGCGCGGATTCCGCCGAGACCACGAGGGCGCGCAGTGTCGGCTCGACCCGAGCGGCCCGCGCTCGCGCCGCCTCGGCGAGCTCGGCTGCGCTGATTTCGCCTCGACGCACCAGTTTCGCAATCGTCACCGCATCGTGGTCGGCAAGCGCATCGTCACTGAAGGCATGGAATCTCATATCCGGATTCTGCGCGCTGTGATACCGACCACGCACCGTTTTGGACGAGCGACCTGTCGACGGAGGTTCCGTACGGCGTCGGATATCGTTCGACTGCAACGTAAGCGAGGAGATCGACAATATGAATAGTTCGACCGGCGTCCCGCTATGCCTACTGGCCGCGGGGGTGCTGAGTTTCGTTCCAGCACAATCGGCTTCGGCTGATGCACTGCCGGATCAGTCCCGCGCGGTCACCACCGAGGACGGCTGGCAACTCACGGTGACGAAAACCGCCGAAAACCTCGATCGGGTTCCCAATCTTGCCGAGACCGCTTTCAGTCGAGAGGGCTTCGTCAGTGTGCGCGCGGCCGCCGATATCACCGGCGCGGGCACTGTATCGGTCAACTCGGGCACACTCACGCTGGGTTACCAAATCGGTTGCCAGATCGATGTTTCCAATGGCATCTCGCTCGGGCTCGCGGCGTCGGTCGGACCGAATGTCAATGTCATGGTCGCGCCGACTCCCGGTCTGAGCGTCGGTGTCGGGGCCGCGGCACTGCCCAGCGTATCCACCACCTTCAAACCGGGCACGATCACCACCATCCCGTTCGGCACCAAAGCCCTTGCCGGACCGCATGGTTCGATCACCACCGATCAGGTGCAGATCAAAATCGATGCCTGCATGGGGCCGGTCAGCCTGCGCTCGTATGTTATCGCGACCATTTCCACCGACACCGCCGACAATTCGGTCGCGGTGTACGGCGATCCGATCTGGTTGTGATCGCCATATCCCTCGCATCCCGCCGAGCCGTCCTGGTCGCGGCCGGAGTCCTGATGATCGCCACGAGCGCGCTGTCTGTCACCCATGCGGCCCCGATCGTGCCCGCCACCTGCGGCGAATCCGATGCTCCCGACTGCACCGAACCGACCCCCGACAAGACTCGGGTCATCGTTCCCGCACCGGCCGCACCGCCACTGCTCACACCGGCGCTACCGCCGCCACCTGCCAAGCCGGGTTCGCCCGCCGCCGCCTTGACCCCACCAGCGCCGGTCCCGCATCCGGGCGCGCCGATCGTGCCTGCCGCGGAGTGAATTCAGCTGCGGCGCAACTCGAAAATGCGGAAGATCCGCCCGCCGGACAGTTCACATTCCATTTCGTAGCCCGGCCAGAACTCCACCGCCAGATCCCAGGCCCGTTTGCGGTCCATCCCGGTGACCTCGCTGACGGTCACCTCGAACCGCTCGCCTTTCAGCCCGACAATGGCGGTGTCGGCGGACCGCAGGTTTGCCGACCACACCGGATGCTCGGGGCTGCCCCAGTTGGAGCCCACCAGCAGCAAGTCGTCACCGCGCGGCACGTACAGCAGCGACGTGGTGCGCGGGATCCCGGTTTTACGGCCCGCGACGGTCAGCTCGATCGACGGCAATCCCGCCAGATCGAGCACACCACGCCGACCATGGCTGACCCGCCGCACAAACCGTTCCAGCCGCATCACTATCGGCGCCGTGCGCATGACCCAGCGTTTCTGCGCGATCCGGCGAGCTACCGCGGGCAGCGGATTCGACACCATAATTCGAAATCCTGACAGAAATCCGACACCGGACCACAGCCCGGACGCCACGTTGAGACCAGCCTCACCCGCGCCATCACGAAATGCCCTCGACCGTGGCCGGTGGCCGAACAACGACCACATCCGGTAGCTCACCCTCGTAGGACTCGATCTCGACGAGCGCCAATTGTCCCGCGCAGCTCTGACTCAGGGTCGCTGCGGGACGGTCCGCGGTGAGCACATTCGGGTTGCCGTGCCGACAGAAGGTGGGGTCGGCCGGATCAGGGTCGTACCAGGCGCCCGTCGACAGCTGCGCGACCTGCGGCCGGACCGCGTCGTCGACGACCAGCCCGGCGAGGCAGCTTCCGCGATCGTTGAAGATCCGCACGATATCCCCATCCCGCAGACCTCGTGCCGCGGCATCGTCGGGATGTAGCCGCACCGGTTCTCGCCCACCGATTTTCACCGACTGACTGTGCGCGCCGACATCGAGCTGACTGTGCAGTTTGGTGCGCGGTTGATTCGCGACGAGTTGCAGCGGGAATCGTGTCGCGGCACCCAGCCATTCCTCCGGTTCCAACCAGACCGGGTGGCCCGGAGTATCGGCATATCCGAATCCGTCGATCGTTTCGGAAAAGATCTCGATCTTGCCGCTGGGAGTGGTGAGCGGGAAGAGCTCCGGATCCGCGCGGAAATCTGCGAACAGCACCTGCTCTGGATCGGGCACCTCGACCGTGAACGACTCGCTGTCCCAGAATTCGTCGAACTCCGGCACCGTCGGATCGTCGAGTCCGGCGCGCCATTGCTCGTACAGGTGCCGCAACCATTCCCCGACAGTGCGCCCCTCGGTGAATTCCTTACCGACACCGATACTTTCGGCCAGTTCGGCGAAGATTGCGTAGTCGTCACGGGAGGCACCGTGCGGCCGGGTGAGTGCTTTCATCGGGAAGAACTCGCGATCGTTCTGCCCCGAGCCGAAATCATCGCGTTCGATGCTCATAGTCGCCGGGAGGACGACATCGGCGTGGCGCGCGGTGGCGGTCCAGAACGCATCGTGCACGACCACCGTCTGCGGCCGGGTGAACGCCGAGTGCAGCCGGGCCAGATCCTGGTGGTGGTGAAAGGGGTTCCCGCCGCACCAGTACACCAACTTGATATCCGGATAAACCAACTGCGAACCGTTGAAATCGAAGGGCTCCCCTGGATTCAGCAGCATATCGGCGATTCTGGCAACTGGAATGAATGTCGAAACACCGTTGCCGCCCTGCGGAAACCTCGGCACCGACTGCCCGCGCGCCGGATCACCGACATGCGCGCACGATCCGTAACCGTGCCCGAATCCCCCACCTGGCAGACCGATCTGGCCCAGCATCGCCGCAAGCACCACCCCGAGCCAGAGCGGTTGCACACCGTGCTCGGCACGCTGCAACGACCAGCTCACATTGATCATCGTGCGCGCCCCAGCCATCTCCCGTGCCAGCGACCGGATCCGCCCGGCCGGCAACCCGGTGATCCGTTCGGCCCACGCGGGATCCTTGACGACGCCATCGGTTTCGCCACGCACATAACCGATGAACCGCTCGTACCCAACCGTGTACCGATGCAGAAAGTCGCTGTCCGCCAACTCCTCCGCATCCAATACCTGGGCCAGCGCCAGCATCAGCGCCGCATCGCTACCTGGCCGCAGTGCGATCCACTCGGCCGCGGCCTCCGCCGGAATGTCATCGCGCAGTGGGCTGATGGATACGAATCGGCAGCCGCGCGCCCGCGCGGCCGCAATCCATGTTCTGGTGTTGTGCCGCGACACACCACCCGGCGAGACCGCGGAGTTCTTCGGCGACAGCCCACCGAAGGCCACCACCAACTCCGTGTTCTCGACGAGCACGCTCTTCGCGGTCGCGTGCCCCTCGAACAGCCCCATCGAGCCGATCACATGCGGCAACAACACCTGTGAGGTTCCCAGACTGTAGCTGTGCACACTCCGGACATAACCGCCGAGACAGTTCAGAAACCGATGCACCTGACTCTGCGCGTGATGAAACCGCCCCGCACTCGACCACCCATACGATCCGCCGTACACCGACTCCGCGCCGTACTCGCCGTACACCCGATTCAACTCACCGGACACCAACTCCACCGCGGTGTCCCACGACACCGGGACAAACGACTCATCGCCGCGCCCCGGTGCACCCGGCCCGTGCGCCAACCACCCCTGTCGCACATAAGGCTGATCGATCCGCGTCGGATGATGTTGTGCCGAGGCCACATTCTCGATCAATGCCGTCGGTTCCGGATCCCCGTGCCACGGACGCACTGCGGTCAACCGCTGCCCATCGCTCTCGGCTTCGAACACTCCCCAGTGCGTCAGATGCGCGGCCATCACTCCACGGTAGCCCGGCCCACCGACAGGTTCACCTTGTTATGAACGCCGCGCTGGTTCGCGGCTTCTGCCCGCCCGGCAATCTCAGATGCAGATGCTGAAGCTGAAGAAGGGACCCAGCGGGACGTTGAAGCAGAAAGCGACCGAACCGAACGCAGGTGTAACCGGTTCCGCCGATGCCGCGGGAGCGGCGAGAGCGCCAACAGATACGGTGATGGCGATCGCGGCGATCGCCGAGGCAATTCTGGTGGTCATTACAACGTTTCCTGACTGATCGACGATGATGATGCCCCCGACCAGAAATCGTTACGTCTACGATCATCCGCTGATCCCCTGGCGGGCACAAGACTGCGCATCGACTCGTCGATCGAACCGTGGTCGGGCGGTGCACCGCCCGACCACGATCCGGCCGAACTCAGGATTCGGATTCGATCGGCAGGCCTGCTTCGGTCCAGTCCTGGATGCCGCCGCGGTAGGCACGGACGTTCGTATATCCGAGGGCGCGCAGCTTGACCGCGACGACCTCGCTGTTCTGGCAGGCGTTGTTCGAGCAGTAGGTCACGATGGGTGCGTGCTGGTCCGGAAGCAAACGCGCAGCTCGGGATTCCACATCAGCCTCGACCAAGGTGAGCGCGCCCGGCAGATGCGCTTTCTCGTAGTAGCCCGCACCGAGTGTGTCCAGGACCGTCACCGTACCGGCCTCGATCGCGGCGGCCAGTTCGTCACGGGCGATGACTGTGGTCATGAGATTTCCTTCCTGATGGCATACACAAATTATATGTGCGTGCGCACGCTATTATATGCGTGCGGATGCACGCAAGTGGTTAGAATCGGCCCGTGACGCAACCGGAGAAGCATCGCGAGGCAGCCGGCAGCGCATGGTCGGCACTGCTGCGGGTGCACGCGAACCTGGTCCCACGCTTGGATGCCGAGCTGCGGAGGAACTTCGGACTCCCACTCGCGTGGTATGACGTCCTGCTCGAACTCGACGGCGTCGAACCGCTGCGCATGACCGATCTCGGTGAACGCGTCGTACTCAGCCGCACTCGGGTCAGCAGGCTCGTCACCGAGATGGCCGCCGCGGGTCTGGTCGCGCGCGAATCCAATCCCGACGACGGCCGATCCGCATTCGTCGCCATCACCGACGCGGGCCGGGAGCGTCTGCGCGCGGCCGCGCCCGGCTATCTCGCGGGCATCGAGCGATGCTTCGCCGACAAGCTCGATCCGGACGAATTGCACGCGCTCGCCGCGACTCTCGGCAAGATCCTTGGCCCGACCGATCTCGCCATCACGCCCCCGCGGACTTCATAAGCCGCAAGTCCGCATCGACTGCCAGTCGGCACGAATCAAACACTCTGGCAGTCAATGCAATCCGCGTCACATCCGCGCAGAAGTCGGCATCATTTCTGAAACACTGACACTTCACACCGGCCTGTACGTTTGATTACAGGCACATCGAGCGTGCACCCCCGGAAAGGATGCAGCCCCTTGGCGATCGGCGCGGCAGAGCAAGCAGCACACCAACCTTCCCGTCGGCAAGGAGCGCGCTGATGTTCACGCGCTGGGGGGAACTCGTCTACCGGCTGCGCTTCGCCGTACTCGCCGTCGTGGTGGGCGCGCTCCTTGCAGTCGGTGCATACGGCTTCGGACTCGAGGACCACCTCAGCTCAGGCGGTATGGACGATCCCACTTCCGAATCCGCTCAGGCCGCACGCCTCGCCGACGCCGCATTCGGACGCAATCACGACTTCGACGTCGTTGTGCTCTACACCGCACCGGACGGAAAGACCGTCGACGACCCGGAATTCAGCCAACCGATCATCGACAATCTCAACAGCCTGCCGCACAAGTATCCGAACGAAATCACCGGCGTCAACGCGTCCTACTGGCGCGTCGACGGCGCGAAGATCAGCGGCGCGAAGGCGGCCACCGAAGACAAGAAGCGCGCCGTGGCCGCGATCGCCATCGCGGGCGATAACGACACCGACTCCGTGCGCAACTTCCGGAAAGTCAAGGACGCCTTCGCAATACCCGGCATCGACGTGCAGGTCAGTGGCCTGCAAGCGGTGGCGGGCACACTCAACGACACGATGGCCGACGATGTGCACCGCATGGAAGTCCTGGCCATCCCGGCCGTCGCGGTGCTGCTGTTCTTCATCTTCGGCGGTCTCGTCGCGGCCGCCCTGCCGCTGCTCGTCGGTGGACTCACCGTGCTCGGCGCCTCCGGCATCATCATGTTCCTGACCCGCTTCACCGAGGTCAATTCCTTTGTCTCCTCGGTGCTCTCGATGATCGGCCTCGGCCTGGCCATCGACTACGGCCTGTTCATCGTGAGCCGATTCCGCGAGGAACTGACCGCGGGCTACGACACCCGCGCCGCAGTGCGCCGCACCGTCGTCACCGCCGGACGCACCGTCGTGTTCTCGGCGACCATGATCATCGCGAGCCTCGGCAGCATGCTGCTGTTCCCCCAGGGCTTCCTCAAATCCATGGCCTACGGCGCCATCGCGACCGTCCTGCTGGCCGCATTCACCGCCATCACCATCCTGCCCGCCAGCCTGGCCGTCCTCGGTCCGCGCGTGGATATGCTGGGGTTCAACCGGTTCCGAAGAACCAAGACCGCCGAACAAATCGAGGGCGGTTTCTGGGGCAAGACCACACGCTGGGTGATGCAGCGACCACTCACCGTCGCGATCCCACTGGTCATCGTGCTCTCCCTGCTGATCATCCCGGTCAAGAACCTCATCTTCGGCGGCTTCAGCGAGCGATATCTGCCACCCGACAACCCGACTCGCGTCGCACAGGAACAGATCGACACCTTCTTCCCACAGCGCCGATCCGATCCCATCGAACTCGTCTTCGTCGCCGACAACAGCACGCCGGTCGGCGAGGCCTGGCGCGCGGCTGGACACGCCCCCGGGTTGGCCAGTCAGTTCGAGATGCCGTCCAAATCCTCGACCCGCGACAACGTGTACCGCTCCAAGGCAACACTGGTGAACCCGAACGAAGGCGGGGAAACCATCGAATACCTCCGCAAGATGGAACCCCCCGACGGCGTCAGCATGTACGTCGGCGGCATTCCTGCCATGCAGAAGGACAGCATCGACGCACTGCTCTACCGCATCCCGATCATGATCGCGCTGGTCCTGTTCGTGACCACGCTGCTGATGTTCCTCACCTTCGGCTCGCTGGTGCTGCCGATCAAGGCCGCACTGATGAGCGCGCTCGGCCTCGGCTCCACCCTCGGCATCCTGACGTGGATCTTCGTCGACGGCCACGCCGCAGGACTATTGAACTTCACCCCGCAGCCGATCCAGTCGAATGTGCTCGTGCTGATCATCGCGATCATCTACGGCCTGTCCACCGATTACGAAGTCTTCCTGCTCTCCCGCATGGTCGAGGCCAGGGCCAAAGGCGCGAGCACCAGCGACGCGGTGCACACCGGCACCGCACACACCGGCCGCATCATCACCGCCGCAGCGTTGATCCTGCTCGTGGTGACCGGCGCGTTCGCCTTCTCCGATCTGGTGATGATGCAGTACATCGCCTACGGCATGATCGCCGCACTATTCATTGATGCGACCGTGCTGCGCATGCTGCTGGTACCCGCAGTCATGAAACTGCTCGGCGACGACTGCTGGTGGGCGCCGGCCTGGATGAAGCGTGTCCAGGAGAAAATCGGGCTCGGCGAATCTATTCTGGACGATGAACGCCCGGGCACCGAGGATATGCACGAGCCGATCGAGACCACACCGATCACGCCGCGGCTCCCCACCGTCACCGCTGGACGGTCGAACGGTTCGTAGTCGCCCCCACCAAAGGGAACTCCGCGCGCCGCCTCGGGAGGTACGCTCACCGCCGGAGAGCCCGCGGACCCGATCGCCGAACCGGCGACCTGGTCAACCACCGGCCAACTGGACCGAAGGACGACCGCGATGTGCAGCTACCGTCTCGATGCCGAATACGCCGATCCGACACCGTTGAAGGTGCGGATCGATACCCACGAGCGCTATTCGGAGCGTCCCGACGACCCCACCGCGAATGTGCTGACCGCGCTGGAACTCACCGGAGCCGAACATCTAGCCGATATCGGCTGCGGCGACGCCCGGTTCCTCGCCCACCTCGCCGACACCGGTCACCGGGGTCCGCTGGTCGGTATCGACACCTCTCCCGCAATGGTCGCCGCCGCCAATGCCGTACCCGGGGTCCGCGGCGTATTCGGCAGTGCCGACCGGATCCCGTTCGACGACAACAGCTTCGATGCGCTCACCGCACGACATATGCTGTACCACCTCGCGAATCCGCTGGCCGCGCTCAGGGAATTCCGGCGCACGACCAAACCCGGCGGGACGGTTGCCGTGGTCGTCAATCATCCCGGAACCTACCCGTACACCACCGAACTCGTGGCCGCGCATGCCGCGACCTACGGCCTCGGCGTGGGCGAGGCAATGACCGTCGACTCCGACACCTTGCCGGAGCTGATGTCCGAGGTTTTCGGCGAGGTGCGGATCCATCGATCGGATAATGCGCTCATCTTCGATACTCCGGATCCACTGGTGCGCTTCGCCGAGGCGCTGTTCACGTTCTACGGCGTCACGCCGAATCACCCACGACGGCAGGCGATTCTGAACGATCTGCGCGAGGACGTCCAGGATTGGTTCACCCACCATCCGGGGCAGACGTGGCGCGATCCCAAGGGGTACATCGTCGCCACGGCCGTCGTCGATCACCAGGGCAGCGCACCTTCGGCATCGACGTAGCTCCCGGTCGGCCCATCCGGGCGCAGCTGCGCCATGCGCACGATGATCTCGGCACCTTGCTCGACCGTCTGGGTGCCGGTATTCCCGTTGAGATCGGTCTTGGTGAAACCGGGCTCCACCGCATTGATCTGGATATCAGGGAACGCCTTCGCGTACTGCACGGTGAGCATGTTGACCACCGTCTTCGACGCCGGATATGCGACGCCCGGGTAGGCGTATGCCGGGCTGCCCGGGGTCGAGACCCTGGTCAGCGACGCAAGACCGCTGCTGACATTGACTATGACCGGCGCCGCCGAGCGCCGCAGCAGCGGCAGGAAGGCGTGCAGGACGCGTACCGTGCCGAAAACGTTCGTGTCGAAGGTCTTTCGCATCACATCCGCGGTGAGGTCCGCAGCGCCGATGACGTCGCTCCGGTCGGTCATCTCTGCCTGGATACCGGCATTGTTCACCAGGACATCCAGACCGCCGTCGGCCGCGATGGTCTGCACTGCGGCCGCGACAGACGCATCGTCGGTGATATCGAGCTGAACTGCCCGCGCGCCCAACTCCTCGGCCGCCTGACGACCGCGTTCGGCGTCGCGGCTGCCGAGGTAGACGGTGTGGCCCGCCGCGACGAGTTGGCGGGCGGTCTCGAAGCCGAGACCCTTGTTCGCTCCGGTGATCAATATTGCTGCCATGCCAACCCACGCTAGGTTTTAGAGCGCGCTCGAAGTCAAGGACCTTCCTGGTGGCGCAACATAGCCCGGTCTCTCCTCTCCTCTGGGTCTGCTTTGGTAGCTGGGTGCTGAGCGTTGTTTGGTAGGTGATTTGTGGTGGGGTTCGGAAGATGAGATTACATATATAGATGCGCATATCTACGTACCAAAATGTAATATTGGTCTTGTGATCGCCCTCACTCCTTCAACCCCACCTTCGCATCCAGGACGCCGACATGAACCGATTCCCCTGTGCCTCAATTTGTTTCCCACCGCCCCACCCTGCACACCCCAACACCTCGCTCCCCCAGCTAGGTTCACCAGGGCAAGTGTTGCTGTTGAGGCCGGTGCACAACACCGATAACCGCATCCTCCCCGCTAGAAGACGACCGACCAGTTACTCTCGTCGCGTGGTCCCGCCCGACCCGACCTGCGCCGGAGGTCCACAGCGCCCGTCACCGCCCAGGAAGCAGGAGTTCGATGCGATCGCTGCGTAGCCGCCATATCTTGATCACGCTGGTAGTCGGCACCGCCGCCGTAATAGCCGGTGGTCCAACGCCCGCGATGGCGCAGCCCGCACCGCCTGCGCAGGTGCGGCCGCTCGGCTCGGACTTTCTCTGGGGCGTGGCCGCGTCGGGATATCAGTCCGAAGGGTATGCGCCGGATAGCAATTGGTCCCGGTACGTGGCCGCGGGCAAGACGGACGACCCCTATCTGGAGTCCGTCGACTTCTACCACCGCTACCGCTCCGACATCGATTTGGCCGCGCAGCTCGGGGTCAAGGTCTATCGAATCGGCATCGAGTGGGCGCGTGTGCAGCCGCGGCCGGGCGAATGGGATGAGGCCGGACTTCGCTTCTACGACAATGTGATCGCCGCGATCAGGGCTGCCGGGATGCGCCCGATGCTCACCATCGATCACTGGGTGTATCCGGGCTGGGAGGTCGACCGCGGCGGCTGGTCGAATCCGAATATCGTCGAGGACTGGCTCGCCAACGCGCGCACCGTCGTCGACCGGTATGCCGCGGCCGACCCGCTGTGGGTCACCTTCAACGAACCCGCGGCCTACATCATGAACGAGACCTCGCACGGCGGCCTCTCCCCCACTGCCATTCCGATGATGCAGGACCGAATCGCCCAGGCGCACAATGCCGTCTACGACTACATCCACACCGTGCAGCCGGGCGCGATGGTCACCAGCAACGTCGCCTACATTCCGGCCGGTGAGGATGCGGTCAACGGCTCGTTCATCAATGCGGTCGCCGCGAAACTCGACTACATCGGCATCGATTACTACTACGGCGCATCCCCCGATACCGTTACCGAGCTGAGCTTCAGCCAGTTGTGGAACAACCCTTTGGAGCCCGAGGGCATTTACTATGCCCTGCAACACTATTCACGAAAATTTCCGGGCCGCCCGCTCTACATCGTCGAGAACGGCATGCCCACCGAAAACGGCATGCCCCGATCCGATGGCTACACCCGCGCCGACGACCTCCGCGACACCGTCTACTGGCTGCAGCGCGCCAAGGCCGACGGCATGAACCTCATCGGCTACAACTATTGGAGCCTCACCGACAACTACGAATGGGGTTCCTACACACCGCGTTTCGGCCTCTACACGGTCGACGTCCGCACCGACCCGGCCCTCACCCGCAAGCCCACCGACGCAGTACCCGCTTACACCGCCATCACCCACCAGGGCGGCGTCACCCCCGACTACCGCCCGACCCGCGCCCCCAAACCCTGCTCCTTCGTCGACGCCGCAGCGAGTTGCGCGGACCCGGTCACCGTCCCCCGCTAGCCGGATCAAGGGTCGACACCCGTGGGTGCCGACCCCAACCCATGTCAGGATCCGGTGAACTGATCGCCCGAGATCGAGCGCGACTGCTCACCATCGACGCCGACCGGGATGTCGCCCTCGAGTGTGGTGCGGTACAGCACGCGGGTGACATCGAGGTGGTTGAGGTCGCCCGGGGCCAGGTGGGCGGTGGCGCGGTTGTCCCAGAATGCCAAGCTGCCCTTTTCCCAACGGAATCGGACGGTGTAGGCCGGGTTCGACAGTTCGTCGAACAGCAGCTGGAGTACGGCGTCGCTCTGAGCCGGGCTCAGACCGACGATGTGGGTGGTGAAGCCGGGGTTGACGAAGAGCACCTTCTCGCCGGTCACCGGGTGCACGCGCACGACCGGATGTTCGGTCACCAGCGGGGCATCGGCGACCTTCTTGGCGTAGTCGCTTTCCTCGTTCCATGCCGGACGGCTGCCGCCGAACCGGTGCACGGCCCGCAGCCCCTCGACGAAGTCGCGCAGCGACTCGGGCAGGTTCGCGTAGGCGGCGGCGAGATTCGTCCAGCTGGTGTCTCCACC
Source organism: Nocardia pseudovaccinii (assembly GCF_050942345.1). Classification (NCBI taxonomy): domain Bacteria; kingdom Bacillati; phylum Actinomycetota; class Actinomycetes; order Mycobacteriales; family Nocardiaceae; genus Nocardia; species Nocardia pseudovaccinii. The sequence continues at coordinate 4,588,704 of NZ_CP192074.1, read as the reverse complement.
CCGCTCCGGCGCGATCTCGGCCCGCAGCAGTGAGGCGGCAGGCGGATTGATCAGTGCGGAGACATCGGTGTGCCAGTGGTTGGTGTAGGTGAATTTCTTGATGCCGAAACGCTTTTCGTAGAGTCGGCTGTCGACGGCCAGAATTTCGGGGAACTCGGTCGGCGCGTCATCGTCGTAGGGGTGTGACGGCGTTACGGCACCGAATCGCCGGGAGAAGGCGATGTGTTCGGCGTGACCGATGTGCTGGTCGCGGAAGAACAGCACCTTGTATTCGTAGAGGGCCGCGGTGATGTCGGCGACCTCCTGATCGGTGAGTTCGGCCCGCAGGTCGACGCCCGCGATCTCGGCGCCGATATGTCCGGCGACGGGCGTGATCCGGAGGGTGGTGGTGGGCTCGCTGACAGTGGTCATGGTCGTACCTTCTTCGGCAATGGATGGGGATGGTCGGCGGAGCTCGGGCGACAACCGCTGCTGCCCATTCGCATGAAGTCGACGGCGCGCCGCCTGATCAGTCGGAGACTCATGCGCCGATTTCGGTTCGTACCTGGGTGAATTGGCTTTCCACCGGTGCCAGCCCGTAGTGCCCGCGCAGCGTCGTCGCGGTGTAGTCGGTGCGGAACAGGCCGCGCTCCTGCAGGATCGGGACCACCCGGTCCACGAAGTCCTCGAGACCGCCCGGCAGATACGGCGGCATGATGTTGAAGCCGTCGGCGGCGCCGTTCTCGAACCAGGACTGCAGTTCGTCGGCGATATCGGTGGGTGTGCCCGCGAAGGTCCGGTGCCCACGCCCGCCGCCCAGTTTGCCGATGAGCTGGCGCACCGTGAGGTTCTCGCGCTCGGCGAGTTCCTTGACCAGTGTGAATCTGCTCTTTCCGCCCTCGATTTCGCTCTCCGCGGGCAGCGGCGGCAACGGTGCGTCGAGTGCGTGTTCGGTGAGATCGACACCGAGCAGCGCGGACAGTTGCCGCAGTGCGTAATCCGGTGAGATGAGGTCGGTGAATTCCTGTTCGAGGGCCAGCGCTGCTTCGCGGGTGTCGGCGATGAACGGCACCAGACCGGGCAGCACCTTCAGTTCATCGGCCGAGCGACCGTACTTCGCCAGCCGCGCCTTCAGATCGCGATAGAACGCTTGCCCCTCCGCGAGCGAGCGCTGTGCGGTGAACACGGCCTCGGCGTAGCGCGCGGCGAAATCCTTACCGCTCTCCGACGATCCGGCCTGTACGAGCAGCGGCCGCCCCTGTGGGCTGCGCGGCGAATTCAGCGGGCCGCGCACCCGGAACCGATCGCTGGCGTACTCGATGGTGTGCACCTTGTCCGGGTCGGCGAAGATGCCCTCGTCCGGATCGAGCACGATCGCCGAGGACTCCCAGCTGTCCCAGAGCCGCACGGTGACATCCACGAACTCCTGTGCCCGCTCGTAGCGTCTGGCATGTTCGGGAATCGCGTCGAAGCCGAAGTTGAAGGCCTCGTCCTCGTTGCCCGAGGTGACGATATTCCAGCCCGCTCGACCGCTGCTGATGTGATCGAGGGAGGCGAATTTGCGGGCCAGGTTGAACGGTTCGTTGTAGGTGGTCGACGCCGTCGCGATGAGCCCGACCCGTTCGGTCGCCGCGGCGATCGCGGCGAGCAAGGTGACCGGCTCGAATACGGCGAGGGTATTGCGCTTGATCCGCGGTCCGACAGCCAATCCGTCGGCGAAGAAGACCGAATCGAGTTTGCCGCGTTCGGCGATCCGGCCGAGCTCCTGGAAGTGCCGCACATCCAGTACCCGGCGCTCCTCGGTCCGGGGATGGCGCCAGGCCGCCTCGTGATGACCGACGCCCATCAGGAAGGCGTTGAGGTGGAACTGCTTGCGAGGTAACGACATCGGAGTCCTTAGCGGGAGGGCTCGGCGCGCCACCGGGACAGGCGGCGTTCGAGAGCGACGAGTAGGCCGTTGAAACTCAGCCCGAGCAGCGAGATGGCGATGATGCCCGCATACATGTTCGGGATCTGGAAGTTCTGCTGGGCCGCGGTGATCAGATAGCCGAGTCCGGCACGGGCGCCGACCATTTCGGCGGCGATGAGCACCAGGATCGAGGACGCCGCTGCCATGCGCACGCCGGTGAAGATCGATGGCACCGCAGCGGGCAGGATCACCTTCTGGAACAGCCGAATCGGCGAGAAGCCGAGCGAAACGGCGGACTTGATCAGCAGCGGGTCCACGGTGCGCACACCGGTGATGGTGTTCAACAGGATCGGGAAGAAGCTCGCGTACACCACGAGTGCGATCTTGGAGGTCTCCCCGATGCCCAGGATCAGGATGAACACGGGCAACAGCGCGAGTGCCGCGGTGTTACGGAACAATTCCAGGATCGGGTTCAAAAAGTCGGCCACCGGTCGATACCAGGCAATGGCGACGCCGACCGGAATAGCCACCGCGAGCGCGAGCGAGAACCCGGTCGCCGACCGGGCCAGGCTGGTCGAGACGTGCTCCCACATCTCACCGCTGCGCACCAGATCGATGAAGGCCTGCGCGACGGTGGAAAACGGCGGCAGGAAGACCTCGTCCACCAAACCGAGCCGCGGCGCCGCCTCCCACACCGCGACCAGCAGACCGATGGCGAAGGTGGGCTTGAAGATGCGCCACGCCAGCAACGCGACCGCCCGCAATATCCGCGACAGGTCGACTGTCGGCGCGGCCTCCGCCCGACTGCGGACGACGACCGGCCGTGACTTCTCGACGACTTGTACTGCGCTAGACATGAACCGGCTTCCTCTCGGTGCTCGTGGTCGACAGCGACTCGCGTTCGAGTCCCTGCGCCCGGGTGACTTCGCTCTGCAACTGCGACCAGATCTGGTGCCGTGCCTCCCGGAAGGGTTCGCTGGAACGCACATCCGCACCGGAGTTCCGGTCGATATCGATATCGATCACCGCCTTCACCCGCCCAGGGCGTGAGGTCAGCACGGCGACTCGCTGACCGAGGTAGACGGCTTCGTCGATGCCGTGGGTGATGAACAGAATCGTCTTGCCGGTGGCCCGCCAGATCCGTAACAGCTCGTCCTGCAACGACTCCCGGGTCTGGGCGTCGAGTGCGGCGAACGGCTCGTCCATCAGCAGCACCTCCGGATCGAAGGCGAGGCTGCGGGCGATGGCGACTCGCTGTTTCATGCCGCCGGACAGCTCATGTGGATATCGGTCGCCGAATCCGGCCAGGCCCACCAGTTCCAGGTATTCGTCGGCAATCTTCCGGCGTTCCCGACGCCGGACACCCTTCGCCTCCAAACCGAATTCGATATTTGCCCGGGCGGTGCGCCACGGCAGCAGCGCGTACTGCTGGAAGACGATGCCGCGGTCGAGACCAGGCCCGCTGATCGGCTTGCCGTCCAACAGGATTCGCCCGGCACTCGGCTTGCTGAGCCCGCCGAGCAGATCGAGCAGCGTCGACTTCCCGGAACCGCTCGGCCCGACGAGTACCAGGAACTCGCCGTCGCGCAGTTCCAGCGAAATGTCCTCGATCGCGGTGAACTCCTCGTTCGACCCACGGACCGGGAACTGTTTGCGCACTCCGGTGAGTGCGAGTTTGACCTGACTCATTTCGCCGCGACCACCTCTCCGGTCGGCCCGGTGGTCGGACCGTAGGTCCCGTTGGCGTACGGGTTGTCCTTGTTGGTGTACAGATCCTTCGCCGTCAGCTTTCCGGCAGGCACATCACCGTTGCGGACCAGCCAATCGATCCAGATCTGCAGTTCCTTCTCCGCGATCACCGCACCGGGGACCGGCAGGCCTGGGCTGCGCCAGAATTTCAGCAGATCGGTGTTCTCATTGCGTCCGCGCTTGTTGATGATCGAGGCGTAGCGCGCGACCACCTCGTCACGCGGGGTCACCTGCAGCCAGCGCGTCGCCCGCGCGGTCCCCTGGACGAAGTCCTTGACCGCCTCCGGGTTCTGAGCGATGTAGTCCTTGCGGAAAACATAAGTGCCGTAGTCGAATTGACCGAACAGGTCCTTATCGGTGTAGAGCGCGTGGATTCCGCCGCGCCCGACCGCGCTCTCCCGGAAGACCCCGCCCAGCGCGCCGACATCGATCTGCCCCTTGCGCAGGGCGTCCTCGGTATTGGCAGGCGGCACCACGATCAACTCGACCTGTTTGATCTCCTGGTCGGTCAGGCCCTGCTGGTGCAGCCATTCGCGGGTGATGAATTCATGGTGTGCGCCAAGGGTATTGATGCCGACCTTCTTGCCGATCAGATCCCGTGGCGAGTTGATGCCCGAATCGTCACGAACGAAGTAACCGGTGAACGACTGCGCATCCGCGCCGTACGAGCTGAGCACCGATGTGACGGGCGCGCCGCCCGCGGCCAACTTGACGACCGCGCCGTTGAAGGCGCTGCCGAACTCGATCTGACGGGTCGCGGCAGCCTGGATATTCGCCGGTCCGCTGGTGGTGTCACCCTCCCAGTGCAGCGCGATCTTGCTGAAGTAACCGAGATCGTCCGCCAGTTCGTAGGCCGAGACCTGGCCGGTCGATCCCTGGTAGCGCAGTACGGCCTTACCGTCGGCATTGGTGCCCGGCCCGGATTTGCCGCAGCCGGCGAGCACCGCGACCGCGGTGGGAATGGTGAGTACGGCGGCCACCGCACGGACGAACCGTGGCCGGGTTTTCTGGGACAACGTCATGGGGGTTCTTTCACGGAATGCGCACTGCCGCAGCGCTATAGGGCACACCACAACGGCAGGTAAAGCGCGGAGGATTACCTGATTCGACCAATGCGGCGACCCAATTTCGGCGACCGCGGATTCAGGCGCGACAGACTCCATGGGGCAAGCGCATGAAATCCACCGTGCGACGGCGGATCAGCGCAATGGATTCGATCATGTCAACGACCTTCGTGGGATTCGGATAGAAGCGGCGACCCCGCGGCTTTGTGTCCATGGTGGGGTCGCCCGCCATGGACGACAATGCCGATTTCACATTGTGAAAATCACCGTGAGTACAACTCCACCGGCGCATCGGTGATAGCGGCGGTGGACTGGAACAGTGGCCCGATCCGGCCCGCGATCTGCCGCATAGCAGGCACGATGCCGCGCACCAGTTCCTCGTTCAGCCGCGCGGAACGGGCCTGTACGCCGAGCGCACCCCACACCTGCTTATCCGGGCCGAGGACCGGCACCGCCACCGAGCGGACCGGATCCTCGCGCTCGATGAGCTCTACGGCGAAACCGCTGCGCCGCACGCGATCCAGATCCGTCAGCGGCGCTGGCCGTCGATCGAGTCCGTCGACGACGGGCGAGAAGGCCAGCAGTGCCTGGCCGACGGCACTGGACCGCAGCGGCTGGCGGGCCTGCGGCAACTGGTTGGGGCAGAAGTACACCGGCGGCCGCGCCTGAAAGACCGTGACCGCGTCTCGGTCGTCGGCGATGCTCAGGCTGACAGTGATCTTGATGCCCGCGGCCAGCGCATACAGGTGCGGTGCGGCCGCGTCGATGCCCAGCCGCGACAGAGCGGGCCGGGCCAGCGAGGCGAGCCCGTGCCCGATGCGATAGCGATCGGTCGCCGGATCCTGTTCCAGCAACCGACCCCGCACCAATGCCTGGGCCAGCCGGTAAGTAGTGCTGACCGGAAGTCCGGCCCGATGCGCCAATTCGCTCACCGACAGTTCGGGATCGTCGCCCTCGAAGCAGTTCAGTACGTGAATCGCGCGGTCGACCGCTTGGGCACCCGAACGGGGTTGATCGGCGGCTGTCATGGTTCCTCCTGATATTTCTACCGATCGGGATGTGGCCAGAACTATCGCCGGATGATCCGGGCGCGGCAATGGTTCTGCGCCCGCTGCGCCGATTCCTCGCGCAAGAATGTCGGCAGCGTCAAAATCGCGCTGATTCGAAGGGTTTTGCGATTCCGACGACGCGCACAGAATCGAATTCCCCGCGCTGACCCCGCATTCCGCCGACGATTGCCGCTTTCTCGCCGCAATCCCGACGTATCAGGAGCAGACGCATGAGTGAACTCTGGCAGACCAGCACCGATGTACTGGTGATCGGCGGCGGTCCGGCCGCCGCATGGGCGGCCATCAACGCCCGGGAGGCCGGCGCCGAGGTGACCTTGGTCGACAAGGGCTACTGCGGAACCAGCGGCGCTACAGCACCTTCCGGCACCGGCGTCTGGTACGTCGCCCCGGAGGCGACCGCCCGTGCGAATGCCAAGGCCAGCCGGGAGGCGCTCGGCGGCCATCTCGCCGATCACTATTGGATGGATCGGGTCCTCGACCAGACCTACACCAACATGAATCGGCTTGCGGTGGAAGGCAAGTACCCGTTCCCGACCGATCCGGCGACCGGTGAGCAGCTGCGCACCGGGGTGCAGGGCCCGGAGTACATGCGCCGGATGCGCGCGTGGGTCAAGCGGATCGGCGTCCGGATCCTCGACCATTCACCGGCTCTCGAACTGCTCGTCGACGATGCGGGCACGGTCCGCGGTGCGGCCGGATACCAGCGTCAACTCGACCGTGACTACCGCATATCGGCGGGTGCGGTGGTGCTGGCCAGTGGCGGGTGTGCATTCCTGTCGCGCGCGTTGGGCACCGATGTCGATACCGGTGACGGCGTGCTGATGGCCGCCGAGGTGGGCGCGCGCTTCTCCGGGATGGAATTCTCCAATGCCTACGCGATCGTGCCGAAGGGGTCGACCATCACCAAGACCGCCTACTACGGGTACGCGACGTTCTTCCACGAGGACGGACAGGTACTCGAGGGTGCGGGCTCCGCGAAAGGCCGATCGGTGATCGCCCGAACCCTGTTGTCGGAGAAGGTATTCGCCCAACTCGACCGCGCCGATCGGACGGTGCAGGCGCAGATGCGGCTCGGGCAGCCCAACTTCTTTCTGCAGTTCGATCGGCGCGGTATCAATCCGTTCACCGATCGTTTCGAGGTCGATCTGCTCGCCGAGGGTACGGTGCGCGGCACCGGAGGTATCGATATCGTGGACGACGACTGCGCGACCACTGTGCCCGGTCTGTTCGCAGCGGGCGATGCGGCGACCAGGGAACGCATCTGCGGTGGTTTCACCGGTGGTGGCAGCCACAATTCGGCATGGGCGATGTCGTCGGGGAGTTGGGCCGGTGCGGGTGCGGCAAGGTTCGCCCTCGGCTCGTCTCGGCCCGACGACGCCGCGCTGCGCGGCGCGGGACGAACCGGCTTGCGGCCCAGCGACTCCCCCACGCTCGATGCCGCCGAGGTTGTCGAGGCCGCGCAGGCCGAGCTGATTCCGTTCCAGAAGAACTACCTGCGCCACGGCGAGCGACTACGGCCCGCACTCGACGCACTGGACACGCTCTGGGAACGCGCAGGGACGGAGCTCGGTGGCCGCACCGGTGACGATCGCATCCGGGCCAGACAGGCCGCCGCCATCACCGCGGTCGGTCGGCTCATGTACGAATCGACTCTGGCGCGCACCGAGACTCGCGGTATGAGCAAGCGCGCAGACCACCCGGAACAGGATCCGGCGCAGCGCCATCACATTCTGTCCGGCGGCCTCGACGCTGTGTGGACCGAGACCGCCGAGGTCGCGTCATGATCGAAGTCGTACTCGCCGAGGCCTGCATCGGCTGCGATAAATGTGTGGACGCCTGCCCGACCAACGTATTCGACCGCACCGAATCCGGAATTCCGGTCATCGCAAGGCAATCCGACTGTCAGACCTGCTTCATGTGCGAGGCCTACTGCCCCACCGACGCCCTCTATGTCGACCCCGAATCGACCCCACTGCCTCCCGGCAGCCCAATCGCACAGGACCAGATCGGCCGCTACCGCGAGAAAATCGGCTGGGGCAAAGGCCGAACCGCGGGCAGCCTGCTCGCCATCGGCCCCCGACTCCCGCACGGCACACCCCTGCCTCGCCTGCGGCACTAACCGCGGTAGCCGAGTTGTTCGAGGAGACCGTCGAGTTGGAGTTCGAATAGTTCGGCACGGTCTGTGAAGGTGTCGGTGCCGTACTGATCGAAGACATCGAAGGTTACGGCACCGAAGAGGCCGACCCACATGGTGATGCCGCGGGCGACGAGCCAGTCCGGAAGGTCGTGGTCGAATGCGGCCCTGATATTCGCGAAATTGGCTGCGAGCGCGGATGATAACGGGCGCTTCTCGACCGGAGCGGTGAGCTTGTCTTCGCGGTAGGCGCGGGCGAAGAGGGTTTGCATGGTCGCGATGACCCGCGTACCTGGGACGGTGGTTTCCTCGGCGGGGGCGGCGTAGCCCGGCACCGGTGTGCCGAACAAGAGTCCGTAGCGGGCCGGTTCGGCCAGCGCCCAGCCGCGGACGGTACGGCCGACGATGCGCAGGCCCTCGATCGGATCGTCGGGGGCATCGGCCAGCGCCGCATCGACCGCGTCGCCGAGTGCGTTGTAGCCGTCGATCACCAGTAGCGTGAGCAGTTCATCGCGGCTGCGCACATAGCGGTATACCGCCGACGAAACCACACCGAGATCGCGGGCGACCGCGCGCAGCGAGAGGGCGGCCGCGCCATCGGTGGCCAGATGTTCGCGGCCGATCCGGACGATATCGTTCATGGTCTGGGCCCTGGCACGGGCACGTGGTGTCGTCGCCATATCGATCACCATGCGCGCTCCTGAGAGCGATGTCAACTAATGCGAGCACTGCTCTTGACTTCGTTCGGCGCCGACTGCATGCTTGTGCACAACAGAGAGCATCGCTCGCCAAAATAGACTAGGACGCACCATGCCGGAGCTGCACATCGTCACCGGAGCCGGGCCCACCGGAACCACCATCGCCGAGCAATTGGCCGCGGCGGGCAAACAGGTCCGGGTGCTCACTCGTTCCGGGAGCGGTCCCGATCATCCACTCGTCGAGCGACGCAAGGTCGATGTGACACTGCCCGAACAGCTTTCGGGCGAATTCGATGGCGCGACGGCTGTTTACCACTGCCTGGGCGGCTCGGAATATACGGCGAAGGCCTGGCGCGCGGAGCTGCCGCCGGCCGAGCGCACCGTGCTCGACGAGGCCGAAAAAGCTGGCGTGGTAGTGGTTTTCGCGGAAAACATCTACTCCTACGGCAAGGTCGACGGTCCGATTACCGAAGACCTGCCCCGCAATGCCGATTTCGGCAAACCCAGCGTCCGCACCCAGTTGGTGCGCGCCCGCGAGGCGCACGCCGCCGCGACAGCGAGCGTCGCCGCCGCGGACTTCCTCGGCCCATATGTGCGGGCGTCGCTGGCCGGGGAGCAGGTCTTCGTCCCGATCCTCACCAGCAAGCGGGTGCAGGCATTCGGCAAGCTGAACCTGCCGCACTCCTATACCTATATGCCCGACCTCGCCGCCGCCATGATCCGCGCGGCCGCCGACGAATCGGTCTGGAATTCCTTCCTGCACGCCCCGACCGCGCCGCCGATCACCCAGCAGCAACTCTTCGACGCGATCGCCGCCGCCGCGGGCCTCGCGGCCCCCAAGGTGTTCGCGGCACCGGCCGCCCTGCTGCGCATGATGGGACTCATCAATGCGACGATGCGCGAGCTCGCGGAGATGAGCTACCAGGTCACGCGGTCGTTCGTGCTGGACTCGTCCGCCAGCGAGCAGCGCCTCGGCCTGCATCCGACGCCGATCGACGAGGCCATCGCGGCCACCGTCGCCTGGTGGCAGACCCAGCTCTGAGTCTTTACTACTCGGTAGTAGTGTTACCGGTGTCACTGGCGACACGGATCGAGGAGCACCACAATGGACCAGCGAGAAACGGATTTCGACGTACTCGTGGTCGGTTCGGGATTCGGCGGCAGCGTCACCGCGCTGCGGCTGATCGAGAAGGGCTATCGGGTCGGTGTGCTCGAGGCCGGTCGACGCTATACCGATGACGAGCTGCCCGAAACCAGCTGGGACCTGCGCAAATTCCTATGGGCGCCCAAGCTCGGCTGCTATGGCATCCAGCGCATCCACCCGCTGCGCAACGTGTTGATCCTCGGCGGTGCGGGTGTCGGCGGCGGTTCGCTCAACTACGCCAATACGCTCTACGTGCCGCCGGAGCCCTTCTTCCAGGACCAGCAGTGGCGCGATATCACCGACTGGCGCGCCGAACTCACCCCGTATTACGAGCGCGCGAAGACGATGCTCGGCGTGGTGCAGAACCCGCATCTGACACCGGCGGACGAGGTGTTCAAGAAGGTCGCCGACGATATGGGCTGTGGCGAGACCTTCGTGCAGACCCCGGTCGGCGTCTTCTTCGGCGAGCCGGGAAAGACTGTGGCGGATCCGTACTTCGGCGGTGTCGGACCCGACCGCACCGGCTGCCTCGAATGCGGTGAATGCATGACCGGCTGCCGCCACGGCGCGAAGAACACCCTGGTGAAGAATTACCTGTATCTCGCGGAAAAGGCTGGCGCGCAGGTGATTCCGATGACAACGGTGACCTCGATCCGCCCGCTGCCCGACGGCACCTGGGATGTCTGCACCGAACGCACCGGCGCATGGTTCCGCAAGCGCCCGCAGACCTACACCGCGGGCCAGGTCGTACTCGCCGCAGGCACGCTCGGTACCCAGAAATTGTTGCACGCCATGCGGGATCGGGGCGTGCTCCCCGAGTTGTCCGACCGACTCGGCCAACTCACACGCACCAACTCCGAATCCATTGTGGGCGCGGCGACCCGCACAGTGAATCCGGACGTCGACTTCACCCGTGGCGTCGCGATCACGTCATCGATCCACCCGACCCACGACACCCATATCGAGCCGGTGCGCTACGGCAAGGGCTCGAATGCGATGGGGCTGTTGCAGACCCTGATGGTCGACGGCGGCGGCCGGATGCCGCGCTGGCTGCGCTTCCTCGGTCTGGTCGTGCGAAACCCGTTCACGCTCATCAGTTTCCTGAGCGTGAAGAACTGGAGTGAGCGCACCATCATCTCGCTGGTGATGCAGCACCTCGACAATTCGATCACCACCTATACCAAGCGCACCCTGTTCGGCCGCAAGCTCACCAGCAAACAGGGCCACGGCCAACCCAATCCGACCTGGATTCCGGCGGGCAACGAGGTGACCCGCAAGGTAGCGGAGGAAATCGGCGGCGTCGCGGGCGGCAGCTGGGGCGAAGTCTTCAACATCCCGCTCACCGCCCATTTCCTCGGCGGCGCACCTATCGGCGCGGACCGCGACACCGGCGTAATCGACGCCTACCACCGAGTTTTCGGCTACCCGACGCTCAGCGTCGTCGATGGCGCCGCCGTCTCCGCGAACCTCGGCGTCAACCCGTCGCTCACCATCACCGCCCAAGCCGAACGCTGCGCCGCCTATTGGCCCAACAATGGCGAACAGGACCTGCGTCCCACGCAGGGCGTTGCCTACCAGCAGATCCAGCCCATCGCTCCCAATAGCCCCGTCGTCCCAGCCGACGCCCCGGCCGCCCTGGTCCTGCCGATAGTCGAAATCCGCACCCACAAGTCCGCCGCCAGTTAGGGCGGGTTTACCGGTCGTCGAGATCCGCTGCGTCCAAACCTGTTTCACGCAGGATGCGGGCCAGCGTATCGGGGTCGATGGCAGACTCGGCTGGGTCATCCACCTCGTCGGCATCCGCCTCGGCCCGGTTCGCCGTGGCGGCAGCGAGCAGTTCGTCGTATCCCGGATCGCCGGGATGGAACTGTTCGTAGCCGTCGAAACTGCCGCCGTCGTCGGTCCGGCCGCCGACGCGTCGAACGATCGTCACGCCATCCCCGGCAAGGATCGGACGGCCGACGGCTTCATGCGAGGACTCGGGCAAAGTATTCCTCCAACTTCTTCGCGATACGTTTGTTACCGCAGGCGAACTTGCGTAGTTGCTTCATGTTCTTGGGTCCGCCCGCCACCCATGCCGAGAAGGCATCGGCGAACCCCTCGCGCGGTGTATCCGCATAGTTATCCCAATCGGGGTGCTTTCCGATCGTCGCCAGCATCTCCGCATGCAGATCCTTCCACTCCTTGCCATCGCTGAGCCAGCGCCCACCGGTTCCGTACGCCGCGTCCGCGGCGTGGCCGAATTCGTGCCACGCCACCGCCCCGGGGAAGTAGTCTTTGCCGTAGGTGGAGTCGATGTAGATGCGGCGTGACCCGCCCGAATACAGACCCGCGACGTTGTTCCAGTTGACATGGTCGTTCGGGCCATCGGGATTGTCTCGAACGACCTGCTCGAGGCCGGGCATTTCCTTGACCGGTTTCTTGCCGATGACAACGGCGCCATCGGGCGAGGCGTTGATGTGATCGCTCACCCGCTGGAATACGTGATCGGGTATCACCGCCAGATCCTTCACCACCTGCTTGCTCTCCGGCCTCGAGTCGATGACGTTGAGGAACGGGCCACCCTCGGCCGGAGCGAAGCCGACGGTGAATTCATATGCGTCCCCCGCCAATGCCACATGATCGCCCGGTTGCAGGGTGACCTTCGTGCCGGATTTGATCCTGTCGCCGTTGATGTAGGTGCCGTTCGACGAAGCCTCGTCGCGGATCCAGACCCGGCCCGAAGGGTGAACACCGATGCTGGCATGACTGTGAGAGATGAAGTCGTATCGCCGAAGATTGGTGGGCACTTGCGAGTTGCTTCGCCCGAGCAGTACCGGCTCGCCGCCGCGCACGAGATCGAACGACAGCTCGCCGTGCGGGCTGTTGAGTTTGACCTCCTTTTGGTTTACGCGGGGCTGATGGAAGCCATCGCCACCGAATTGCGCCGCGCCGACCCAGTCGCCCATCTTGATTGCGTCGCCCGGCTTGACCGCGACGGGTCCAGCGTCCGGGTCGAGTTTTCTGTTGTTGACCCAGGTTCCGTTTTCGGAGTGCTCGTCGCGCAGCCACAGGTTCCCATATTCGTCACGGAAGAGCGTGGCGTGGTGCCGAGCAACCGAGTGGCCGGACAGCTGGTCCGCCAGCGGCGAATCGTGCCTGGTGCCGAGCTTCACCTCCTCACCCCGCCGCAGCGTGAGCGCCGGAGCGTCGGCGTTATCGGACAGCCGAACGGCCAGTGGTGATCCCTCCCCCACCTGCACCCTCGCGGATTTCTCACCGAAGGTCACCTTGTCGTCGTCGGCAAGGTACCGCTTCTCGTTGGGTGGGATTGTTTCGTCATTGACTTTGGTACCGGCGTAGCCCCTCGGCGCCGAGTCGCGCACCCACATTCGACCATCGAGGTCACGTCCGACGGTGACTTCATGACCACCCACGGGCTTTCCGTCCCGCCAGAGCATGGCGTGCCCGTTGAGCTCGCCGATGTTGATGATCCGCTCCTGACCGGGTTCCAAGTGAATCGGACGACGCTGCTCGTCCGGCGGGAAATGCAGGACAGCCGGCCGGAGATCGGTGGCGTCACCGACTCCGATTTGCGCCCTGCCGACGAAATCCGGGCCGAGCCGGACGTTGTCACCTTCGGTCAGGGTGATCTTCTGGTTCGGCGCGACCCGGTCCCCGTTGACCCAGACCCCGCCCGATCCTTCGTGATCTCGAATCCAGAGCCGCCCGTCGTGATCCAGCCCGAGCGTGGCGTGCCGTGCGTCGACCCCCGAGACGCCTTGCAGTTGCGGCGCGAAGGGCGAGTTTTCGTCGGTGCCGACCACCACCGGGTGTCCAGGTTCGAGCCGCACCGGGGCCGCATTCGGGCCAGTGCCGATCAGCACCCGCACCGGGTCCGCAGCGACCGCCCCGTCCGCTGGCACGAACTGCGCTTCACCGTGATAGTTGGCGAGCCGAACGGCGTCGCCCGGCCGGAGGGTGCGCTGCTCACCCTCGGCGAGCCGGTCGCCGTTCACCCATGTGCCGTTGGTGGAGTTGACGTCCTGAATCCACACTCGGCCGTTCTCGTCCATGCCGACGGTCACGTGGTGTGCCGATAAATAGTCGCGTCCGGGCGTATCCGGATGCAAGATGCTGCGGCCGATATCGATTGTCCGGCCACGATGCAGCCGGAACGGCGGGCCATCCTCACCGAACAATCGCACCTCGGCCATTTGGCGCTCGAAGGTGATCCCGACTTCGAAGTCGCGGCCGAGCATGAGGTCCTGGCCGTCGTAGATGCGAACCCACTCTTTACCGAGCACCTGCTTGCCGTCGACGAAGGTACCGTTCAACGAACTCTCGTCGCGGATCAAGACATGGCCTTTATCGTCCACCCTGATGGTGACGTGCCGCCGTGATACACGGTCGCCGACCATGTCATCGAGCACCGCGCCCGTACCGCGCCCCAGGACGTATTCCTGTCCCGGCATCAGCCGGAGCGGAACCCTGGCGCCGTTCTCTCCGGTGAACACGACGTCGACGTAGCCACCATCCGGGTGGTGGTAATGCGCGGTGTAACCGCCACCCGGCGGTGGCATCGGCCTGGGCAGGTTCAGACCATCGTTCGACGGTCGCTCATCCGTGTCGAGCCGCGGCTGCGGTTGTGTCGGCGGACCGTCATAGGACTCGTCGCGGGTGATCGGCTCCCCATACGGTCGCTCGCCGTCCGGCACGGCCGCATCGCGATCCTCGCGGACTGGTGGTCGCTCAGGTTTCACCTGCGCGTCCGCCACCACATCATCCCCCGTGCGGTTCGAAGGTGTTCCAGGGCGCCCCGGGGGCTCCGGAAGCGGCGCGGGCCGGTCCCCGCGCGGGGGCGCCGATACGTTCCTGGCGCCGTCGCCCGACCGTCGCCCATTGGATTCCGGTGCGCGAACGGGTGATTCGCCCGCAGGCGGCATCGCTCCTGGCGGCACGGCGGCACGGCGGGGACCACCGCTGTCCACGGCGTGCTGTTCGAGCAGGTCGAGACGATGCAACATCGCGTCGTGCCAGCCCCGTCGACCGGCTGCCATGAATGCGGGATGCAGTTCTTCGATTCGCTGTCTGATCTCGTGCACCTCGGCGCGCGTCAGATCGTGGTCGAGCCAGACGATTTCATTACCGAGGCCGTATTCCTGGAATTGCTTCGCGAAGGGACTGATCACCTTCGCGTCCACGCCGCCCTCGAAAGCGCGGCTGTTATCGATCGCCCACACATCTCCGGTCCGGTCGACCATCCAGTTCCGGTCGACAATCCAGTTTTCGGAATTGCGGTCCGGCATAGCGATCAAGAGGTCCAGCACTCCCAGACGTTGTCCGCTGGAGGTTCCGAAAAACCGTCTTTCGGCGTCCCAGTCACGCGGATACGCGTCTTGCCCGGTCTTGCCGGGTACCACTTCCATGTACACGTGGTCACCGACGACGTGCACCGCAGGCACCCGCGCCCCAACGGCGTCGCCGACCAGCGAGACCAAGAATTCCGCGTGCGCGTGCCGACGGTTCGACACCACCTTGTGAATAACCTCGGTGCCATCGCCGAAGATGAGGCGCTCCACTACTTTTGCCGAGTTCCCGACGGTGCTCGTGCGCCTGATCGTCTCGACCCGCGGTGTTTCGCCGGAGCGCAGCAGATCGTCGACGTGTGTGGCGAACGCCCGCTGCCGCAGCGCGAGTTGAGAGGTGCCGTTCTCGCGGCGGAATGCGTTGCGGCCCGCCTGGTGCACGCGCAGTGAGCTGGTCGCCGCGCCGAGGAAACCGCCCGCGAATCCGGTGATGGCGGCCGCGCGTACGATTTCGAATACATCACCGATGCTGTGAATGTCCTTGTAATGCAAGACCACCGAGGGCAGAGCGCCGACGATGCCGCCGCCGAGACCGCCTGCGCCGCCGATCAGCACGGTGCCGCCCATATGCATCGCGAGTCGACCCGCGGTTGTGGTGGCTCTCCCGCTCAGTCCGTCCAGCACGCGCGGTGCGACTCTGCGTCCGACCTCGGCGCCGGCCGCGCCGCCCAAGGCTCCGCCGACCGCCAATTCCACCATTGATCCGACGTCGAATTCATCGCGGACGCCGTCGATGAGGTCCCAGACCTGTGCGCCCGCGCTGGTCAGCGCACCGGTCAGGCCACCGATCGCGGCCGCATGGACGGCACCGTGCAACGCGGCTCGCTGGGCCTGACCGGCGGCCGCGTGCTCGCCCACCTCGGTAGTGAATCGCGCGGCAAATACGCGCATCTCTTCCTCGGCCTCGAGCCGATCGGCCAGTGCCTTGGCGCCGCCGCCCTGGAAGAAGAGCAACATGTCGAAGGCAAGCTGTGCGCCGAGTGCGATACCCGTGGCGACTAGGAGGTGCTGTACCTGCACGGTGGAGTCGGCTACGTCATAGCACTGCTGTCCCATGCTTTTGCACACGGCGGCCTTGTCGCGCATGGCCTGCAGGACAGTGCGGTGCCGTTCGGCCATTCCGGTCCTGGTCTCGCCGCCGACGGCTTGTTCGGTGCGTGGCGCCTCGGCCTCGTATCGGTCGGCCGAAGCGGTGATCTCGTGGTGGGCCAGCATGTACGCGTCCCCGTTGCGGCGCATGCCACCGGCCTCTGTCTTCGGCCAATGCCCGAGGACCAGGTCCCGCACGGCGGAAGGCACCTCCACCAGTAGGCCACTTGCATCCATCCCGACCTCCCGGCACCCTCCATATGCCCGCCTCGCCAATCTTGATATGCCCAGACGAACCGATATTCCCACAGCAGGGAATAGAGCGAGCGAAAACTTAACGGCAAATGGAAATATCCCCAGCATCGAGGCAGGTGCGGCCGCGAGTATCGGTCACACGGAACTGCCGAGGACTTAGGGAGAACGGGTGTGGCCGAACAGTTTTACGCCGACCCGGCGGCCCTGCGAGCCCGAGCGCCCGAACACGAACGCATCGCCGCGGATGTCGCGGCAACCGTGCAGACGTTGCGCAATGCCCTGTCCGCCGAAGGCGCGCCGTGGGGCGACGACGACGCAGGACGCGCATTCGCGCAGTCCTATCTGCCCGAACACAAGCAGACCATGGACGACCTCGACAGCCTCGTCGAGGTTCTGCGACAGTCCGGCGGCGATCTGCGCCAGCTCGCGAACAATCTCGAGGACATCGACCTGCTCGGTGCACGCTCGGTCGGCAACGCGGGCAACGAAACTCAGAACGACGCAGGACCGACAGCAGTCGGCAACGGCACGGACGCGCATTCGACCGACAACAACGCCGGAACCGAACCGAACGCGACGCAGCCGCCCACCGCACCGGCCTTCGCGCCGAACGCAGTGCAACCGATAGATCAGACTCCAGCTGCAGTCAGAAGGCCCACGGGAACACGTTCGACAGACATCGGCACACCCGCCGCCGACGGTGCGTCGTCGAGCCCACAGCGGTCGGACGACACGTCGGGAAGCCGCCCCGACCGCGATCAACCCGGCAGCGATCAATCCGGTACGGATCAACCCGCTACCGGCAGCGCGGGATCGCCTGCCGCGGGTGTGCAGCCAGTTGCGCAGGCAGATGTCGGGCGCACACGTCCCGCCGCGGGCTCGCGGGCCGTCGCGGGCGGTTCGCCTGCTGCAGGGGGCACGCCGTGGTCCAAAACGGGTGGGCCCGGAACGCCGTGGTCGAAGCCGACGACACGGCCGCCGCGCGTCAGTGCTCCGGACGCCGGAAGGCAGGATGCTCCGCCACGCATACCGGGCAGGCCCGCACCCGCCCGCGCTACCGGGAAGGGCGACGATCCGAATCGTAAGATCGCGCAACCGAACTCCGGCGAATCACTTGCGGAGCGCCTGGCCAGGGAACTGGCCGAGCGGTACGGCGTTCAGGCGTTCGGCTTCGATACACCCGGCGTACCCGACGTAGTGCTGACCGAGATCGTCGACGCCGTCGACACCGTGCTGCCGCAGTATCCGCAGGTCGACCTGCAAGCGATCGGCATCGATGAGCTGCCCGACGGCGAACCGACACGGCTGGAATGGGATTCGGCGTCGCACACCTCGCGCATCGTGCTGGCAGCGCACGCCGCGACCGATCCCGAGCAGGCCGGGCGTACCGCGGCAGCGGGCTCCGCACAGCGTCCGGTGTATGCCTCCATTGTGTGTGAACTCGGCGCTGCCCTCGACGCGGCTGGCGGCTTCCGCGCTCGATCCACCGCACAACGTGAACTCCTGACGGCCTATCTGCCGCAGGCTCGCGAGGACCGAGGTTCGTTGAACCGCACCGTATCCGGCTTCCGAACCTGGCGCGCGCAGTTGAGCGCCCGAAGCTTCCACCGCGAACAACTCGACCCCGCCACCGCTCTGGCAGAGGCATTCACCGATGTGGTGCTGAACGCCAGCCGAGCCACACCGCCCGCACAGGTGCTGCACAGCCTCCTGGTCCGCACCGCGGGATCGGATCAGGCGAGCATGAGTCGATGAAGCTAATTTGGGGCAATCGTCCGTTTTCTGTGGGACCCCATTCTCGTTATGGTCGACCGCTCGGTTGAGGGAAGTGGGTCTGGTGCGCACTGAATCGAGCGTGCTCGTTTAGGGTGTGGGGGCGGCTCAGCCGCATAGTCAGTAATGCGTGAACAGCGGTACGTTCCGTGGTTGGTTCCACCGAATCGAAAGGCGCTGCATGACAGAGGACTTGACGCAACTTGAACTGCTGACGGAGCTGGAACCGGTTGTCGGTGCCAATATCGACCGGCATCTGGCCACAGTCAAGGACTGGTATCCGCACGATTATGTGCCCTGGGACGAGGCCCGCAACTTTGCAGCAATGGGTGGGCAGGATTGGGATCCCGCGCAGTCACGGCTCTCGGAAGTCGCCAAAGTCGCGATGATCACGAATCTGCTCACCGAAGACAATTTGCCGTCCTACCACCGCGTGATCTCCGACAACTTCACCAACGACGGTGCTTGGGGCACCTGGGTCGGTCGCTGGACCGCCGAGGAAGACCGCCACGCCATCGCCATGCGCGACTACCTCGTATGCACCCGCGCTGTCGATCCCGTCGCCCTGGAGAACGACCGGATGGTGCATTTGACGCGCGGCGTGCACGCGCCGGAGAACTTCGGCGGTGTACTCGATCAGGTCGCGTACGTGACTTTCCAGGAGTTGGCTACCCGAATCAGTCACCGCACCACCGCACGAGTCTGCGACGACCCGATCGCGGATCGGATGTTGCAACGCATCGCGGCCGACGAGAATCTGCACATGATGTTCTATCGCAACATCACCGGCGCCGCCTTCGACATCGCACCTGACCAGACGATCGAGGCGGTGACCAAGATCGTGAAAACGTTTTCCATGCCCGGCACCGGAATGCCGAACTGGCGTCGCAATGGCGTGCTGATGGTCAAGCACGGGATCTACGACCTGCGCCAGCATCTGGACGAGGTCGTATTGCCGGTCCTGCGGATCTGGAAAGTCTTCAACCGCACGGACTTCACCGCACGCGGCGAACGCAGCCGCGAAGAACTCGGCGAGTACCTCGAGAAACTCACTCGCGACGTCATGAAGTTCGAAGAACAGCGCGACCGCATCCTCGCCCGCGAGGCGGCGCGCGTCGGGTAGCGCACCGCTGGATGTCACAGTCGCGCAGAAACATTCACGCGACTGTGACATCCGGCGCCCGACAGTCTGCCTAGCAGGTCTACCCGGACTGATCGCGTCAGTTGCGGACGATCAGGACCGCGCCCGCAACCACCAAGGCCAGCACGATGGCGGCAAGGCCGAAGACGAGGCGGTGGTTGCGCAGCGCCGGAATCACGCGGTCGACGGCGTAGCGGCCCGGACCGGTAAGGGCGAGCGATGCGGCGGCCAGGGTGAGGAGCAGTTCGTACTCGATGCCCTTCGGCGCGAAGAACCCGCCGCCCCATTTGACAGCGATCGCATTGAGCAGGGTCCCGACCAGCGCCGCGGCGGCGAGCGGAGTGAGCAGGCCGACAGCGAGGGCTAGTCCGCCGAGTGTTTCACTCAGTCCGGCGACCACGGCCATCGCCTTGCCCGACGGGTAGCCGCTCATCGTGAAGAATGCGCCGGTGCCATCAATGCCGCCACCGTTGAACCAGCCGAACAGTTTCTGCGCGCCGTGTGCGGCGATAGTGAGTCCGACGGCCAGCCGCAGGACGAGTAGACCGAGGTCGTAAGTGTGTGTGGGCGTTGCGGTTTCGGTGTTCGCGGCGGGGGCGGTGATGGTCGCGGTCATGGGATGCCTTTCGTTGTGGGGCGGATCAGCCGAGCTGTATGGAGCGCCGCGCCATGCCCAGCCAGAAGCCATCGATGACGGTGCGTTGGTCGGTGAAATCGTCGCCACTTGCACCGAGGGCGACGAACAGCGGTGCGAAATGGTCGGTGCGCGGATGCGCGAGATGTGCCGCGGGGGCCTTGTTTTCGAAGTCGAGCAGGGCGTCGAGATCGTGAGCGGCGAGGGTTTCGCGGCCCCAATCGTCGAATTCCGCGGTGAAGCCGTAGACGTGCTCGTCATCGGCGGTGATGGCGCGCAGGTTATGGGTGAAGAAACCACTGCCGACGATCAGCACGCCCTCCTCGCGCAGCGGCGCGAGCCGACGGCCCACTTCCAACAGCCGCTGCGGATCCAGCGTCGGCATCGACAGCTGCAATACCGGGACATCGGCCTCGGGATACATCTCCTTCAGCGGCACGTAGGCCCCGTGGTCCAGCCCACGATCCGGCACATCGACGACACCGCCACCGAGCAGTCTGCGCACCGTGTCCGCCAGTTCCGGCGCGCCCGGTGCGGCGTATCGCACGTGGTAGTAGCGCTCCGGAAAGCCGCCGAAGTCATAGACCAGCGGCACCGTCGTGGTGGCGCCGAGCGCGATCGGCGCAGCCTCCCAGTGCGCGGAAATCATCAGAATCGCCGTGGGACGTGGCAATTCGCGCGACCATGCGGCCAGCTCACCGGGCCACCGCGGGTGATCGGCCAGCGGCGGTGCGCCGTGTGAGAGGTAGAGCACCGGCATCTGTCCGGCCATCGCCGCCCTCCATCCAACTAGTTCACATTTGAACGCGAACCGACTATAGCCTGTTGTTCAAATTTGAACAACACCGGTAGGATGGTTGTCGTGGCTGACGCGAAATGGCTGAGCGAGCGGGAGATGCGCACCTGGCAGGGTTTCCTGGCGGCGGGGGCGCTCGTCGGCCGACAGGTCGAACAGCACCTCAAACACGAGGGGCTTTCGCACACCCAGTACGAGGTCCTGGTCCGCCTCGCCGCGGCTCCCGAGGGCCAACTGCGCATGACCGAATTGGCCGATGCCCTCTACACCTCGAAAAGCGGTCTGAACTACCAGGTCACCCAAATGGAGAAGGCCGGGCTGGTACGCCGCGCAGCGTGCCCCACCGATGTCCGCGGCGTCATCGCCAACCTCACTGCAGCGGGCCGCGACCGCCTCGAGCAGATCGCCCCCGGGCACGTCGAAACGGTGCGCCGTGTCCTCATCGATGTGCTCACCCCCGAACAGCAGGAGGCCATCGCCACCGGCCTCGGCGAGGTCGCGCGCCGACTCGACTGACCGGCACCGGATGGGACGGACGCGCGATCTCCCGGTGCCGCACCAGCGTTCAAGACGTCCGGCGCCTTCGAGTCCGAGACCGTGACATCGCTGATCGCGCTTCTGTCAGGAGGAAGCGCGGGCCACCCCTGCCGCCCACTCGTCCGAATAGACCACCTTGCACTGCGGCGATCTTCCAGCAATCGATGTGTCAGCGCATGGAATCCGGAGATACCAGGCGCGATCCAGCCTCCACCGCAACCTGTTTCGCACATGTCAGGACTCCACGGGCAATTCCGTGGTTTGCCCGCATGACTCGGCATGCGGGTACGACCAAAGGAGGACAGCGGCCGCTACCTCGGGGTGATGTCACCGGCACTGGGAACGCCGCACAATCAGGGCCGTAAGAAATCTGTTGGGAAACTCTAAGCCCGAACAGATTTGATGCCCAGGTACGGATGTGACGCTGATGGTCGCAGATTTGAGCCGAGAACGGAGAAGATAGTGCCGACGACGTTTCCGAGTTCCGTCACCGAGGCCACATCGGATACGGTGCAGGACTGCCGCCGACGTGGTTGGACGGTCGCGGAAACGACCAATGGTGTCTGCCTGATCACCGATGCGCAGATTTCGGCCATCGAACTCACCGGGGCATTGGCCGCCACCGTGCGCCGGTACCTTCGCGCCAACAACCTGTCCGGTCCGGTGATCGAAATCCCAGGCCCGCAGCGCCGCGAGATCCACCTCGTCGTCGGCGCGGCCAAGGCGGCCATGGCGATCGGCGCATTGCGCGGAGTCGGCGCGATCGTGCACACCGACGGTGCGAGCATCCCGCTCCCGCCGACCCGCCTGTCGGCCGGTTCGGCCTGCTGGGGCATTTCCCCGAGTGAGGCTCGCTGGGTTCCGCCGGTAGTCGCGATCGCCGCCGCCGTCCGGGCCGCCGAATCCGGTCGCAAGCGGCAGGTCGCCGATCTGGCGAGCTGAGCAGCGTCAGACCGAGGTCGGGTCCGATTCCGATCGACGGGTCGTCGGCATCACATCCGCGCAGTCGGGAACTGGTTCGCGGACAACGACCTTCCGCTGGATGCGCCGCAGCCACGCCGGGGCCCACCAGCACGCGTCACCGAGCAGCTTCATGGTCGCGGGGACCAGCAGCATGCGCAGCACGGTGGCATCGATGAACAGCGCGGTGACCATGCCGAGGGCGATGTACTGCATCATCACTAGATCGGACAGGGCGAAGACGCCGGTCACCACTATCAAGATCAGCGCGGCGGCGGAGATGACCCGGCCCGTGCGCGCGACTCCGGTGCGGACCGCCTCGGTCGTGGACGCGCCCGCGCGGCGCGCCTCGACGATGCGGGCGAGCAGGAACACCTCGTAATCGGTGGACAGACCGTAGATCACCGACACGATCAGCATCAGCACCAGCGACATGATCGGCTGCGGCGTGAAGCCCAGCAGTCCGGCCCCGTGACCCTCGACGAAGATCCAGGTCAGCACGCCGATGGTGGCCCCGAGGCCGAGCAAGTTCAGTACAGCTGCTTTGAGCGGCAACACGATTGAGCCGAAAGTCAGGAACAGCAGTGCGGAGGTGGCGATGAACACGAGCGCGAGCATCAGCGGCAGCCGGTGCAGCAGCGCGTCGATGCTGTCGCGCTGCGCTGCCGGTTCGCCGCCGACCATCACCGTTGTCCCCTTCGGCAGTTCCATGGAGCGCAGGTAGTCGATGGCCGCGTCGGCGTCCGCGGAGCCGGCCAGCACCGTCTCGGTGGTGTAGACGAACGGTTGCGCCGGGCGCTGGGTGGGTTTGGGGAACGGTGCCGCGAGGCCGGGGGCCTGATCTGCGTGCGTGACCACCGTCTCGATATCCGGGCTGTTGTAGGTGATCATGACCAGGTAGATCGGATCGATCCGGCGCAAGGGGAAGATCTCGTCGAAGTTCTGCTGCGCCGATCGAGTCGGGTGGTCCGGCGGTAGAAACCGCTCGGTGATGCCACCGAATACCAGATGCTGCACCGGCGCGATGAGCAGTAGCAGTCCGGCGAAGACCGGAATCGCCACGGCCAGTGGTCTTTTCATCACGCCTGCGGCGACGCGGCCCCAGAAATTGTCCCGCACCTCGTCGGCGGACCCGGTCTTACGGAACCAGTCGAGTCCGAGCAGGTCCACCCGGTGACCGAGCACGGCGAGTAGCGCGGGCAACAACGTGACGGCGGTCAGGGCGGCGAGTGCGATAGTGACGATGGCACCGTAGGCGAACGATCTCAGAAACCCCTGCGGGAACAGCAGGATGCCGCCTGCCGCCGCGACCACGATGGTCGCGGAGAACACCACCGTGCGGCCCGCGGTCGATACCGCCCGCCGCACCGCCACCGGTACCTCGTGGCCATCGGCGAGTTCGTCGCGGAATCGGCTCACGATGAACAGCCCGTAGTCGATGGCCAGGCCGAGGCCGATCATCGAAACCACCGGGGAGACAAACGAATTCACCTCGGTGATGGTGGTGATGGCGCGAATGATCCCCCAGGCCGCGAGCACAGTGAGCCCGCCGACGATCAGCGGGAGCGCGGCGGCGACAACCCCGCCGAAGAGGAAGAACAGCAACACCGCGACAGCCGGGACGGCGAACACCTCCATCCGCGCCTGATCGTGGACCATGGTGTCGTTGAGTGCGCCAGCGACCGGCTGCCCACCGGCGACCTCCATATCGATGCCCGGGATATCGAAACCGTCCGCGACCTTGCGGAAGTTTCGCATCAACTCGGTCTCGTCGTGGCCCTTGACGGCAATGGAAGCGAAGGCGTGCTTGCGGTCCTCGGAGCCGAACAGATCCGGCACCGCCACGCCGGTTTCGGTGGGCCAGTACGTTCCGTAGATCTTCCCGATTTCATTCGGGAAGCGCCGCGGCAGCTCATCGAGATTGTCGACGATCACCTCGGCGAATGCCGGATCATCGATCGTCTCCCCCTCGGGCGCGTGAAACAGCAGGATGACGTCACCGCTGTGATCGCGCCCGAATACTTCGTCGCGCAGTCGCGCCGCCTGTGCGGATTCCGAGTTCGGATCGTCCCATCCGCTCGAACTCAGATCATCGCCGAGTCCGAGTCCATACGCACCCAGTCCCAGCATTGCGACCACTATCACGCCGACCACCGTGAATCGTCGCCGAACGATGATATCTGCCCATTGCGTGAAATCGGCGAACAATCGCCTCCTCCTCATGCGTGCGTGAATCGGCCGACCGGGCCGACCGGCTGGATCGTAGCAATGCCGACGCCACGCACACAGGAATCGATATGGATTCCGACAGCCCACAAGAAACCGGGTGCTCCGATTGTGAGTTGAGCCGAAAGACCTGGTGGCACAGGGTTATTCGGTGCCCGAGTTGGGTTACTTCACAGTCCACGGCGCGCTTATTCGACGTAATCTCCAGAATGTCACGGACCCACGCCGACACCTCGATAGACTCGGGCCCGGTTTGTCCACTGTGTTGGACTTCGTTATGCATATCGCCTATTCACGCGGCGATGACGAGTAGCCGTATTCGGGAGGAACTGCGTGTCGGATATCGCTATTGTTGGTATCGGCTGTCGATATGCGGGCGGAATAGATTCGCCCGATACATTCTGGGAATTCGTCGTCGGTAAACGCGACGGTGTTGTCGAGATTCCGCGGGACCGGTGGGATTACCGCCGGTACTACGATCCGGATCCACGCACGCCGGGCCGCAGTTATACCAAGCACGGCGCCTTCATGACGATCGATCCATGGGAGTTCGACCCGGACTTCTTCGGCATCTCGCCGCGCGAGGCGACTGTGCTGGATCCACAGCAGCGCCTGATGCTGGAGGTGACCTGGGAAGCCCTCGACGACGCAGGCATGGCGGGCCGGGCGGCCGGTGCACCGGTCGGCGTGTACGTCGGCGGGTTCGTGGTGGACCAGTCGGTGATCGGCGTGGTGGGTCCGGCGCTGTTCCACACCGATATGCACACACCGGCCAGCGCGTCCTACACCATGCTGTCCAATCGAATCGCCTACGCGCTCAACCTGACCGGTCCAGCACTCACCGTCGATACGGCGTGCTCGTCGTCGCTGGTCGCCTTCCATCTGGCCTGCCAGGCACTCGACAACGGCGACTGCACGGTCGCGTTGGCCGGCGGCGTGAATGTGATGCTGCAGCCGGAAACCTTCGTGCTGATGTGCAAGGGCAGCTTCCTGGCCGCCGACGGCCGCTGCAAATCCTTCGATGCCGCCGCGGACGGTTACGGCCGCGGCGAGGGCGCGGGCATGGTGGTGCTGAAGAAGCTCGACGACGCGGTGCGCGACGGTGATCGCATCTACGCGGTGGTCAAGGCCACGGGCTCCAATCAGGACGGGCGCACGACGGCCATCACCGTGCCGAACGCCGATTCCCAAGAGGCACTCGCACGTTCGGTGCGCACCCGCGCCGGTCTGTCCCCGGACGACATCACCTACGTGGAGGCCCACGGCACCGGAACCCTGGTCGGGGACCCGGTCGAATTGCGCGCACTGGGTCGCGCCTTCGGTGCTCCGGCGGGACGTTCGAGCATTCTCGGCGTCGGTTCGGTCAAGGCGACACTCGGTCATACCGAGGCCGCGGCCGGCGTCGCGAGTGTGATCAAGGCGGCGTTGGCGATTCGGCATCGCACGATTCCGCCACAGGGCTGGCTGGACAAGGCCAATCCGGATATCCCGTTCGACGAGCTGGGCTTGCGCGTGCAGGTGGACGCCGAACCGCTGGCGCCGGATGCCGCTCCGATGACGATCGCGGTCAATGGTTTCGGATACGGCGGCACCAACGCGCACGCGATCCTGCAGGAGTACCGGGCGGAACGGGTGCCGCCCAAACCGGGACGCCATCATGGCATCCTGCCCATTTCGGCCCGCAGCACCGGTGCTGCCCGGGCCCTCGCCGGGCGCTTCGCCGACCTGATCAGCGCGGGTGCAGATCCGGATCACCTGGCCGAGGCCGCGTGGACGCGGTCGGCTCACCATCACTACCGTACCGGCGTCCTCCTCGGCGAAACCGAAGGCCTGGTCAGGGATCTGCGCCAGTTCGCAGCGGGCGAAGGCCGGGACGCGCTGCGCACCGTTGTCTCCCGCAACGACGAGCCGGTATTCGTTTTCTCCGGTATGGGCCCGCAGTGGTGGGGTATGGCGCGCGAATTGCTTTCCGCCGGTGGCGTATTCGCAGAGACTGCAGCGCGGATCGATGCGGAGTTCCGCGCGGTCTCGGGTTGGTCGATTATCGAGGAGTTGCTCCGGGCCGAGGAGGAGTCGCGTGTGACCAGCACCGAGGTGGCGCAACCGGCCAACTTCCTGGTGCAGGTCGCTCTGGTGGATGAACTTGCGCGATTCGGGATTTCGCCCGCCGCCGTGGTCGGTCACAGTGTGGGCGAAGTGTCGGCGGCGTATGTGAGCGGGATGCTGACGCTGCCGGAGGCCGTCCGGGTCGCCTATCACCGAGCCCGATTGCAGGCGAGCACCGCCGGATCGGGCGGCATGCTCGCGGTCGGGTTGACGCACGAGCGCGCCCGCGAACTCGTCGGCGACGATCCGCGCGTAGATATCGCCGCGATCAACAGCGGGAACTCCCTCACCCTGTCCGGCGATGTCGAGCGGCTCGACGAGATCGCCGAAAAACTCACCGAAGACGCGGCTTTCGCGCGTCGGCTGCGTGTGGAGGTGCCCTATCACAGCCGATTGATGGATCCGATCCTGGACGAGCTGCGTACCGAACTCGCGGATCTGTCGCCGCAGCCGCCGCGCGTACCGCTGTATTCCACCGTGACCGGTGACCTCGTCACCAACGCCGACTGGGATGCCGAATACTGGTGTGCGAATGTCCGGCAGCCGGTGCGGTTCTTCGATGCCATCACCAAGGTGATCGCCGCGGGCAGTCGGGTATTCCTGGAGGTCGGGCCGCATCCTGTGCTGTCGGGCAATATTCGAGAGGCGCTGCTGGACGCGGATGGACACGGCACCACAGTTGCGACGCTCGATCGTAAGCAACCGGATTCCGCGAGCATCCGTCGCACGCTGATCGGTCTCTACGGGGCCGGTGTGTTGAATCAGGAGGTGCTGTTCCCGGCCGACCGGCCGGCCGCCGCACACGTGCCGCTCCCCCGCTATCCGTGGCAGCGGACTCGGTTGCATTCGACGCTACCACTTTTCGAGCAGGCCAGGCTCGGTACTCCGGACAGCTACGCCATGCTCGGCGATCCGGATGTGGAGGGCCGCTCGGACTGGCTGTTGCAGGTAGGTTCGGAATTGCTGCCCTGGCTGGCCGACCACGTTGTCAACGGGGTGCGGGTCATGCCTGGCGCGGCGTATCTGGATGCCGCGCTCAGTGCGACGGCGACGCGGCTGGGTGTCAAACGAGTTGCGCTGGAACAGGTTCGGTTCGTCGCGCCACTGATCATGGGCGCACCGGATGTGCCGCTGATGGCATTGAGCGTCGAAGAGTCCAGCGGGCGGTTCCTGATCAGATCGCGCAATGCCACCGGGACGGCGTGGACCGCACACTCGTTCGGCCGGACGCTGACCGGCAGCCACGCGCCGACGAAAGCGACCGTTCCCCCTATCGATGTCGGTATTGATGTCGAACCGGAGATGTTCTACTCCGGCCTTGCGGCCGCGGGCCTGCAGTACGGCCCAGCCTTCCGGCGCGTGACCTCGGTGCGGGTCGGCAAGGACGCCGTGGTCGCTACGGTCGACGGCACGATTGCCGCGAACTCCGGACATCTCGCGCATCCCGCGGTGGTCGATGCCGCGATGCAGACCGCGGCGCTGCTGTTCGCCGACGAGCGGATCGACGAGGGCATCATGGTGCCCGTCGGGGTGGCGGCGGTTCGGTTGCTCGCGCCGATTCCCGACCAGGTCACGGTCGTCGCGCGCCGCGATCCGCGGGCGCGGCTGCGCGCCGATGTGGATCTGCTCGACGGCGAGGAGAATCTGGTGCTGCGGTTGACCGGACTGCAGATCGGTGCGTTGAAGCCGGGCGACGATCCACTGCACCGCATGGCCGATTTCTATTACGCCGACACCATGGAACAGCGCGATCCCATCGATCCGGCCGCATTGGGCGATACCGGTCCGGTTGCCATGGTGGTCGTCGCGCTCGGAAAGAGCAGC
The DNA here is from genome assembly GCF_050942345.1 of Nocardia pseudovaccinii. Taxonomy (NCBI): domain Bacteria; kingdom Bacillati; phylum Actinomycetota; class Actinomycetes; order Mycobacteriales; family Nocardiaceae; genus Nocardia; species Nocardia pseudovaccinii. The sequence continues at coordinate 4,560,268 of NZ_CP192074.1, read as the reverse complement.
CGCGCCGAGCGATTGGCGGCAGCGATCCCGGAATCGAGGCTCTACCTGGTCGATCCGGCCGAGCCGGTGCCGACGGCGGAATTGGTCGCGCACCTGCATGCCGCTCGGACGGCGGAAGTGCAGCGACTGCACGTCTGTGTGGTCGTCGGTACCGTCGAGGACGATCTCGCGGACCTGTGGACGCTGCAGCGGATCGCGGTCGCCGTGCACGAATTCGCCAACCCACGGTCGTCCGACGACACGCCGCAGACGGTCTTCGGCGACAGTTCGGCCCACGTCACCCTGGTGACCGAGCGCGCATTCACATTGCCGGACAGCGCGATCGCGCCGGATTCCCGACAGGCCGCGCTGGCCGGGGCGCGACGGGTGCTGCTGAACGAGCAGACACCATTGCGGTGGCGGCTCATCGATGTCGAGCCCGATACCACCATCGCCGAGCTGCTCGCGGAATTGGCTGTGCCCGGAGCGTTTTCGCACGACAACGTCGATGAGGTGCTGCTGCGCGACGGCAAACGCTGGGTGCCCGTGGTGACCAAACCGCTGTCGGAGCGTCTCGAGGTGCTCGATACCCCAGAGCCGCTCACCGATTCGGAGGCCAATTTCGAGCTCGAACTCCCCCGAACCCGGCTGCTGTCGGCGCTGGCCTGGCGGCAGTGCCCGCGCCAGGAACCGGGTCCCGAGCAGGTCGAGGTCCGCATGCGGGTCATCGGGCTCAATTACAAGGATCCACTCAAGGTCATCGGCCTGCTCGGCGAAAGAGAGCTGGCACCAACGTATTTCGGCACCGTGCCCGGTATGGAGGGCGTCGGTACCGTAGTGCGGGTCGGCGCCGAGGTAGCGGGCATATCCGTCGGCGACCTGGTGGCCGTCGCGGCCAGGGGCATGATGCGACGCTTCGCGATCGTCGATCGGCACTTGGCCATTCCGCTACCACCCGATGCCGACCCCGGATACTGCACCAGCACCATCGCCTTCGGCACCGCCGAATACGCACTGCTGGATCTGGCCCGATTGGAGCCAGGTGAGACGGTGCTCATCCACGGAGCCGCCGGTGGCGTCGGGACGGCCGCCATTCAGGTCGCCAAGGCGCTGGGTGCGCGGATCATCGGTACGGCGAGTTCTGATGAGCGGCGGGCACATATCCTCGCCCTGGGCGCCGATCACGCGGTGAACTCACGGTCGCTCGACTTCGTCGACGATGTGCTGGCCCTGACCGACGGCAAGGGTGCCGAGGTGGTGCTCAGCAGCGCGCCCGGCGAGATCCTGCGCCAGAACTTCACTGCCGTCGCCGAATTCGGGCGCATCGTCGAGGTCGGTAAGGCCGATATCTACACCGGCGGGCTGCTGGAGCTGGCCAATTTCGACAAGAACGTGGCCTACTACTCGATGGATCTGGATCGCCTCGTGGCGGTCTGTCCGCAGCGGCTGGCAAAGCTGCTGCAGCGAGTGTACGAGAAGGTCCTCGCGGAGATCTATCGGCCGCTGCCGTACCAGATGTTCGAGACCGAGGAGGTAGGCAAGGCGTTCGAGGAAGTCCTTCGATCGACGCGGCTGGCCCGGATCGCACTGCGCATGGATTCGCCGGAGCCGCCCGTCCGGCCGTACCTGCCCGAGATCGAGATACACTCCGACGCAGCATATCTCGTTACCGGCGGCTTCGGCGGATTCGGGATGGCGACCGGTCGCTGGCTGGTACTGCGCGGCGCGCGCCGACTGATTCTGCTCGGGCGGGGCGGTGCGAGTACCGAGGAGGCGCGTCGGCAGCTCGAGGCTTGGCGCACGGTCGGCATCGAGGTGATCGAGGAACTGGTCGATGTGACCGACGCCGACGCGGTCGCCGATGTGGTGGCCCGTGCCCATAGCGTCGAGCACCCGCTGCGCGGCATCTTCCACGCGGCAGGCTCGGTGGCCGATAACCGCCTCGAACAGATGGAACACGAACAACTCGCCAAGGTGTACCTGCCGAAGGTGCACGGTGCGCGCGCCCTGCATCGTGCGGTCACCGAGGCTGGTATCCGGCTGGATATGTTCGTGCTGTACTCCTCCGGCGGCTCGATGTACGGGATCTACGGCCAGTACAACTACTGCGCGGCCAATGTGGCGGTCGAGGCGCTGGCCGAAGAGTGGTCCAGGGCCGGCGAGCGGGCGCTGTGTATCGGCTGGGGCCACCTTTCGGGGGCGACCGGCGGGATGGCCGCCGACGAAACGGCCGTCAAATACCTCGACCTGGTCGGCTTCGGACCGATCGATATGGCCGATGCCACCGCCTATTTGGAGCAGACACTGCGCTTGGGCGAAACGCGGGCGGCGATCATCCCCACCGACTGGGCCAAGCTCACCGGTACCTTCCCGCAGCTGACCCGCACCGGTCGGACCATCGAACTGGCCAAGGCCTCGGCCAAGGACACCTCCGAATTGGCCCAGCTGCGGTCCGAACTCGTCGAGATGGACGAAACCAAACGCGGACAGTTCATCGCACGCAAGATGGCCGAGGAACTCGCCGTGGTCATGGGCCTGCCGGTGGATTCGATCGATATGACGGTGCCGGTGCCCGAACTCGGACTGGACTCGCTGATGGCGGTGGAACTGGGCGCCCGCGTCACCAAAGCCCTCGGCATCGACCTGATGTCGCTGCAGATGGGGCGATCGTTCAGCCTGGACCAAGCCGGTCCGAAGGTGGCCGAGTTGATTCTGACCGCCGAACCCGGTCAGCCACAACCGATTCCAGATCTGTCGGCGACCGATAGGGCAACAAACGACACCGCGGCAGCGAACGGATCGAGCGCCGCGGCACCGATCGCCGTCCCGCAGCACTGACCACCCTTATCGACGAATCGAGGTATCGCTGTGGTCGATTTCGGGCTCATCGATGAATGGAACCCGGCCCCTGGTCGGCTGGTCACCTGGGTTGCCGCACCGGAATCGCTGGGGCGGGCCGCGCAGGCGCCCGTCCATCCGGCGCCGCCGTCGCATCAGCAGGAGCAGTATCTGCGCCTGGCCGATCGGCACGCCGCCGCCGACTTCCGTTACTCCGGATTGTGTCTGGTCACGGCCGAGATACCGATGGGTGATCTCGACCGGGATGCGATGACGCGCGTCATCAACGCTTTCCTTCTGCGCCACGACACCTTTCGGACGTGGTTCGCCATCGATCCCGATGGAACGGTGCGGCGGCACCTCGTCGCCCCGGATGTAGTCGACTTCGTGCCGATAGACTACGGCCGCCTCGATGACGCCGAAGCCATCCGCGAACATGTGCAGAAGACGACACCCGGTCCGTTCCAATGGGATTGCTTCACCTTCGGCGTCATCGAGCACGGTGAGTCGACCACGGTCTACTTGGCCGTCGACCATCTGCACACCGACGGGCTCGGACAATACCTGTCCTGTTTCGACCTGGCCCACCTCTACGCCCAGCAGGTCTGGTCGGCTGTCGAGGACTTGCCTCCGGCAGCAAGCTATCTCGACTACTGCGTCATGGAACGCCGGTACACCGCCGCGATGACCCTCGCTTCGCACGGCGTTCGAAAATGGCTCGAGCTGATCCGCGGCAATGACGGCGAATTGCCATCCTTCCCATTGGGTCTCGGTAAGCGAACCGATGGCTACAACCGCAGTGCCCACCGCAGTATCACTGTGATGGACGAGGACGACGCACGGCGGTTCGAAAAGATCTGCCGTGCCAACGATGCCGAATTCGTCGGTGGCGTCTTCGCCGCGGCGGCACTGGCCGAACGCGAACTCGTCGACAGCGATTACTACTTCGGCATGACACCGATCAGCACCCGCACGTCCCCGGCGGAACGCGCCTCGGTCGGCTGGTATGTATCCCTCGTTCCGGTGGCCTTCCCGATCGGCACCACCAGCTTCGCCCGCGCCGTGACCATTGCGCAGCGGGCCTATGAGAACGGTATTCGGCTGGCACCCATGTCGATTCACCGTGTGCTGGAGCTACTCCCGGCCGATACCGATATCAAAGCACGGCCAGGCTGGTCGACTCCGATGATCTCGTATGTGGACGCGCGCGAATTCGTCGGGCACGAATTCTTCGGCGAGGTACACGGGGGCGTGTACGCCAATCGCGCTGCGTCCGAAGAGGTTCTGGTGTGGATCAACCGGCTGCCGACAGGCACGTCGTTGAGCGTCATCTATCCCGATACCCCGGTGGCGCACGAATCGGTGGATCGCTATGTGTCCGCGATGCAGGCGGTATTCGCGTCGGTCGTCGGTACTACGTGACCAACTCCATCAGTCCGCGTGGATCGGATGGCATCGCCTCGATCGGGAAGCTGAACCGCACCAGCCGGTGCGGCGGGGCCGCGTCGAAGTGTGCGATGCATGACGGTATGAGACCTCCGATCACCTTGTCCAAGAAGCTGTTCACGTGTGCGAAGCCGGGCCGCAGGTGAACGGGCCAACTGCTCAGGCGTCCGGCGGGCACATCGACGATCGTCTGCTTCGCCACCCGCGCCGCCAGCGGCCAATGCACCGAGAAAGCCAGCCACAGATCCAGGGATTCCACCGCGCCCTCGGTGAAATCCAGCCCGCGTAGCAGCGTCAGACCACCGATGAGCGGCATGATATTCGACGGGAACGGCGCTGTGCCGCTGCCGAATTGCAGGTGCGTGGTGTCGACGAAATGCGCCTCCTCGCGCGAGACCACCGTATTGCCGGAGCGCGTTTCGGCGCGATAGTCTTCCGCGCGCAGCCAGCCGTCGACTCGTCGGAAGCGCTGTTCGATCCGGATCGTCGGATCCCCGTCACCCGGCCGCATTTCGACCATCGAGCGATAGCCGCCGCCCTCGTGCGCCACCACACTGGTCATCTCGAATCGGTGCGGCTGATCCGCGATACCGACGGTGTACACGGATTTCTCGCCATCGGAAATCCCGGGATCACGGAACGCGGTGCGCACAAGTCCTCCTGTCGGCGACGCTGTACAGGGTATTCAAATCGCTTGCGGCAGTTGCCGATGAGTGAAATCGATATCCCTGCGACTATTCACAAAATATCCTGACCGCAGACAGTGGTCCGGACAACTCCCGCCACCGCTCTATTCATTGCCACAGCGCCGCACCGAGCACCGGCCACGAATTGTGCAGGTCCTCCTGCCAATACTCCCAGGAATGCGTGCCGGTGGGCCGGAAATCGACGGTGGCCGGAATATCCAACTCCCGGAGCCGGTCGCGCAGTTGTTCGGTGCAGACCGCGGTAATGGCATCCAACGCACCACCGATGAGCAGTTGGTCCAGGAGTTTCACCGGATTCGCGTCGATACCCGGTCCGTCCAGGGTGTCGAGCGGTCCCGGCTGCCCGGTGCCGGTGGATACGTAGATGGTCGTACCACGCAACTGATCGGCATGTAGATAGGGATCGTTGGCGGCCCATGCCGGATCGGTGGGCGGTCCCCACATATTGAGCGGATTGCCGCGACGAGCGGTCACAATGGCATTCACCATCGCCTGTCCCGGCAGGTCACTGGTGCGCACGCAACCGCTGTAGGAACCGATGGCACGGTAGAGCCCGGGTGCCGCGATGGCGAGTCGGAATACCGCCGAACTCGCCATCGAAAGTCCCGCAATCGCATTCGCACCGGTACCGCGAAATGCCGAGTCGACGATCGACGGCAGTTCCCCGGTGAGAAAGGTGCTCCAGCGCTGTCTGCCGATCACCGGATCGTCCACCTGCCAATCGGCGAAGAAGGTGCCACCGCCGCCGACCGGCATCACCACGGTGACCTGCTTATCGGCGAAGAATCGCTCGACATCGGTCTTGGTGAGCCAATTGCTGCCGTCACTCCAGACCCCGGTATCGGTGCCGCCGTCGACGCCATTGAGCAGATACAAGACGGGTGCCGGTTTCGAATTGTCCACCGCAGGAAGGACTTCGATGGGAACGGTCCGCCCCATCGCCTCGGAATACACGGTCAGATCGAGTACTCGCCCCGGACCTTGCGCCGCGGCGAGCATTCGTGACCCATCGGGTGCCTGCCGCACGGCCGCCGAGCCACGCACCGGAATCGGCGCATCCGAGTCCCCTGCGGAATCCGCGAGCGATATACCGCCCGAACATGCGAGGACGGCGGCCGCACACAGCGCGGCCGAACGCAGGCCACAGCACACCTCGCACCTCCGATCAGCAAGCGGCGCTGTTCGGCCCGAACGTAAGCCGGGATCGCGTTGCCGCGGATCCGCTCGGCCAGAATTTGGGTGATCTCGTCAGTCGCCGCCGAACCATCTGGTATCCACCACAAATGTGGCGCGAACCGGAATCCCCCTTGGCGGGCACCCTGTGCCCGGGTGCCGTCTGACCATCCCCTCCGCGGTCAGACGGCGGCAACTGACGCGCGAGGACATCGACAGTCGAGATGTTGTTACCATTTGGATGATAGACGCATCCGAATGTGCATGACAACGCCGAACAGGGCACGATCGCCGCGCCACCAGCTACATCTCGGCCATTCGTAGCGCCGCGCGCGAGTATCGAACCGGTACGCTGCGCGGTGCCGCAGGAAGCAAGGGAACAGCGAAGGGACCGATGGTTCGTCTGACGAGGGCACAGCAGCAGGACGCCACCCGCAGAAAGGTGTTGGCCGCGGCCAAGTCCGAGTTCGCGCAGCGCGGATTCCGCGGCGCGACGGTCGACGGCATCGCCGAGCGCGCCGATATGACGCGGGGAGCGGTCTATTCCAATTTTCCGGGCAAGCGGGCGCTATATCTCGCGGTGCTCGCACACGAAGCCGAACAGGCTCCCGCGCCCGCGGGCGGCGCGAAGTCCGACACACCGGCCGCCGCGCTCGGCGCGTTCGCCAGCACCTGGCTCGAACAACTGCCGCAGTCGAGCCAGTATGAATACGGCGAGGACGAGCAGTTCACCTCCCCCGCGCTCAGCGTCGATTTCGTACCCGAAGTCCTGATGAGCGAACAGATCCGGCGGCCGTTCGCACAGCTGCTCGCGCTCGACGCGCTGCTGCTCGCCGTATCGCTGCGGGCAATCAGCCAGCCGACGTCCGCGCCGCTGGAAAGTTTTGTCGCCAGTGCCGAATCCGTGCTGACGATCCTGTACGGGACGACCCAGCTGTCCTACGTCGCGCCCGAATTCACCGATCCGGCACGGGCCATCGCGCTGTGCGAACAGGTGGCACTACTCGGCGGGGTGAAGACGCCGAGCCCGCCGTCCCCGACCGACGCGCGCGTCACTCGGGTCGACGAGCCTTGGGAACCGCCGAGCTGCATCGATCGCATCCGCGCCGACTCGGCCCGGCTCGACTGCGACGGCCTGATCGCCGTCGTCGGCATGCACCGGATCGCCACCATCGAAGCGGCGCTCTCGATCTGGCCCGAGCACACCGACATCACGCTGGCGCTGGTGAGCGATCGTCCCGCGGAACTCGCACCACTCGCGCGGCTGGCGATCGCGGATATCTGCCGGTCACTGCGCCATGCGTTTCCGGCGGCGGCGCTACCCCGGCTACAGGTGATCGTCGATGATGCCGGAACACTCGCGGCCGCATGCGGATTCGACCGGGTCGACGACAGTTCCGAGTTCGCGGTCCTCGTCGAGAACGGCCGCATCACGACGCGGGCCGAGGGACGGGGCGCAGGCATGGCTGCCGCGACCGAATACTCGAGTTCATCGGCTCCGGACCGAGCGTGAGTCTTCGAGGGTGCCGAGCGTTTTCGCCAGCGCCTGACAGGCACCCGCGCCCGTCGCCCGCGCCACCACCCGTTCGCCGTCGACGAAGACCGCACTCTCGGTGTCGTCATCGACGGTGACGACACCGCACGCCCGGGCGAGTTCGCCGGATTCGTCGAGCACCACCTGCATGCCGGGAACCGCGGGGCACGGAAACGCGGCACGCAGCGACCGGCTGATATCGCTGACCGCGAGGCGAGCCAGCTGTGCCACCTCCGTGCCGTCGGCCGTGGCCATCGCGATCGTGGTGCGACCTCCGCTGGGCTGGTCACGCAGGATATCCGCGACGGCGCCGAGCTTGTTCATCCCGAGTACGGCAACCACGTTCGCACCCGCGAGATCCGCGGCCACCGTGTGGACCAGGTCGCGGCACGGTGGTGGCGTCCAAGGCTCGTCGACGCCCGTCACCGCGACGGTGTCCGCCGTCGCCCGCGTGGTGTCGTCGATCCGGTGCTGCACCATCTGCTCGCATGCGGCGATCACTTTCAGCCGGTCCACGAATTCCGGTGCGACGAAAGACAATTGGGTCGCACCATAGAGCAAGGTGATCACCGATTCGGCGATACCGAGCCACCGGCCGGGCAGTACGGACCCACCACTGCTGTCCAGGCCCGCCAGCGCGAGGCCGAGGAGGATGGCATCCAGTTTGATCAGCTGCACGAACGAGCCGCGCAGACATTCATCGGCGACGAGTTCGGGAATGAGGTCGTGCGCCAGCATCGGTGAGTGAAGTTGCGAGACCCCGGCCACCGGATAGTTTGCCGAACCGGGGAGCCGGTCGACCCAGGTCCGGGCGAACCGGCCGATGGCCGCCACCGGGGTCCGCGCCGGGCGACCATCCAGCAGATCCGGCGCCCCCTCGGCCTCCGCAGCCAGCACCGCCAGGTACAACGACCGCTTACCAGCGAAGTTGGAGTACACCGCGCCGCGTGTGAGCTCCGCGCGCTCAGCGATGTCATCCACCGTCGCGCCGCGAAAACCGCGTTCGGCGAATTCCGCCTTGGCCGCCGCTAGGACCCGGTCGCGATTGCGTTGCTGCAATGCGGCTCTGCTCTGACGACTCATCGGTTCTCCACCAACCGTTCTGTTCGTTTACAGATGCGCATACCATCCAAATGTTGATACCATCTCAATGCTACGTGCGACTGAGTACGAGCGAGGCGGGCATCGAAGGACGGGTAGTGGGCATCACCAGGTACGAATCCGGGTCGCGAACCGCGGCCACGGTGCTCGACGAGGCCAAGCGTCTGGTCGAGCCCGCATACCGCTCCTCCCTGGACCGCATTGCCCCACCGATCAGAATGATCGTCGGCTACCACGCCGGTTGGCTGGACGCCACGGGGCGGCCGAGCAAACAGGTCGGCAAATCGATCCGTCCGGCGCTGGTGCTCGCATCCGCCAAAGCCGTAGCGTCCGCGGAGCCACCGCAGGGTGTTACCGAGGCCGTCGCGGTCGAGCTCGTGCACGATTTCTCGCTGCTGCACGACGACCTGACCGACGGCGACGAGCAGCGACGCAACCGCCGATCGGCTTGGTCGGTCTATGGCGAACGCGGCGCACAGCTCGCGGGAGATGCGCTACTGGCCATGGCGATCAACGAGATGGTCGGCCGCCCCGGCATCACGCTGCTGTCGAAAGCCCTCGACGCGTTGTGCAACGAAAAATCCGCGGATATCGAGTCCGAACACCGCGAAACCGTCGACGAATCCCTCGCCGTGATCGAGTCGAAAACCGCGGCGCTGTTGTCCTGCGCCTGCGAGATGGGTGCGATCGCCGGTGGCGCCGACCAGGAACAAGCCAGAGCGCTGGCCGAATTCGGACATCATCTCGGCATCGCATTCCAATTGATCGATGACATGCTCGGCATCTGGGGCAATCCGAGCGTGACCGGTAAGCCGCTCTACCCCGACCTCGCCAACCGCAAGAAATCCCCGCCGATCGCGCGCGCACTGGATTCGACCGGGCCCACCGCGGATGCGCTGCGCGAGTTGTATCGAGATGTCGGCCGAGATACCGAAACGCTGCACCGCATCGCCTGCCTGATCGAACTCACCGGAGCTCGCGAGTGGGCCGAACGCGAGGCCCAGCGGGAGCTCGATGCCGCGTTGGACTGCCTCACCAGCGTGTCCGCCGACGATGCCACCGAGGATCTTCGACTACTCGCCGCGATGATGACCAGCAGGTCCGCATGAAAAACCCGATCGAGTCGATCCCGCTAGCTCCGAATACAGTACCGATTCTCGGCCACGGCATTCGTTTTCTCACCGACCCGATCGGATTTCTATCCTCACTCCCCACGCACGGCCGCCTGAGCCGAGTCCAATTGGGCCCGCTGCCGGTCGTGGTGGTCTGCGATCCCGAGTTGGCCCGGGTGGTACTCCTCGACGACCGCACCTTCGATCGCGGTGGACCACTCTACGATCGCTCCCGCGAAGTCGCGGGCGACGGTATCGGAACCTGCCCGCACAGCAGGCACCGCCGACAGCGCCGCCTGAGCCAGCCCGCCTTCCAACCGGGACGTATGCCCGGATACTCCGAGGCCATGGTCGACTCGATCGAAGACGTGATCGGGTCCTGGCAGGAGGGGCAGCAAATCCAGCTCGGCGCGGAAATGTCGAAACTCACTGTCCGAGTGGCAGTTCGGACAATGTTCTCCTCGTCGTTTCCGGAGACCTCGGTGCAGCAGGTCGCCGACGATTTCACGACGATCGCCGGGAGCATATTCCGGCGGATGGTGCTGCCACCGGCCGTCAATCGACTGCCTACACCGGCCAACCGGCGCTACTACCAGGCTCGGAACCGGCTGCGGGCGGTGGCCGCCGAACTCATCGACCAGCGGCGCGCCGACAATCGCGACCACGGTGATCTGCTGTCCTCCCTCATGCGTGCCCGCGATCCCGACTCCACCGGCGCGCAGGTCGCGATGAGCGACGAGGAACTCATCGACCAGGTATTCACCTTTCTGTTCGCGGGTGCGGAAACCACCGCGAGCACCTTGACCTGGGCGCTGTATCTGCTCGGACGAAATCCGGAGCTACGAAGGCAGGTTCAGCACGAGGTCGATACCGTGCTGAGCGATAGCACCGCCCGCTACCAGGACCTGGCGAATCTGCCGGTCGTCAATCGGGTGGTGACCGAAACGCTGCGGTTGTATCCGGCCGGCTGGCTGCTCACCCGGGTGGTTTCGGCGGATACCATCCTCGACGGCGTTCCGCTTCCGGCGGGCACGACCGTCGCGGTCAGTCCGCACGTCATTCATCGGCGCGATGAAATCTATGATCGGGCAGGTGAATTCGTGCCGGATCGGTGGATCGGCGCGGAGCCGGACCGAACGCTGTTCATATCCTTCGGCGCCGGTGCGCGACGCTGCATAGGTGACCAGTTCGGACTGGTCGAGGCCAGCTTGGCATTGGCGACGATCGCGGCACGCTGGCGCGTCGATCCACTGTCGACTCGGCCCGTGCCCGTATCGCTCGCACATCTGCCCGCACCGACGAAACTCGGTATGCGGGTGTGGCGTCGAGATCCAGTGACCGTCGATGCATCCGCATCGGAGCCGGGTAGATAGTTATGGCCGCACCCCCCGAAGCGGCCGCGCGCCGCAGGGTCGGCGTGCTGACCAGCGGCCTACTGCGTGAGTTCCACATCTGCTGGTCGTTCAGCGCAGGCGACCTTACGGCGACCGTTGTACCCGCGACGACCTTCGCCGTCGCCGCATGGGCGAGCACCCGTGCGGGTGTCGTTGCACTACCGCTGGTGTTGGCCGAATGTCTGGTCTATTTCTGGCTTTACATCTACACGTTCAACCTTTCCAACCAGCTGACCGGCATCGAAGAGGATCGCCACAACAAGCCGCACCGGCCGCTCGTCGTCGGACTCGTCACCCCGCAGGGCGCCAAGTGGCGGCTGCTCTGGGTCACTGCCGCCTTCCTCGCGCTGGGTGCCGTGCTGCAGGTCCTGGAATGGACGGTGCTCTGGATCGTGGCGTGGGCCTTCCACAATCACTTCGGCGGTGCCCGCGCACTGTGGGGTAAGAATGCCGCCATGGTCGCGGGTACGATCGCCCAACTCGCGGCCGCCTGGCAAATCGTGACTCCCCTGACCCCGGCGGCCTGGACCTGGATCGCGGCGATCGCCATACCCCTGGGTGTGCTGGTATCCCTGCAAGATCTGCGCGATATCGACGGTGATGTGGCGGTCGGAAGACGCACCGCCGCAGTGGTTTTCGGCGAGTCGGCCTGCCGCCGGTTCTTGGCGGCGGCATTCGTGATCTATCCGGTTGCCATGCATTTCCTCGTCTATCGGGGCGCACCGCTCCCCGCGGCACTGCTCGGAGTGGCCGCGGCGCTGCTGGCCTTCGTCATCGCCTACCGCGTGCTCCGTCGGCGCGATCGCCGCGCCGACCACACCACCTACCTGCTCTATACCTACTGGTACTGCCTGACTCTGGCCAGCGCGGTCCTCGCTTTCGGAAGGTAATCCTCGGCAGGACGCGCCCACGCAGATCCGGGGAGGGATCGGATTACCCGAACCGGATGAGCGCGGCCTGCCCTCGAACACCGCCACGCCAGCGGCACCGACTGCGGCCTCGGTGTCGCGCCTGCGAGTATTCGAGACACGGTGTCGGCGACGGTGCCCGGTGATCACCATGTATTCCCAGCTTAGGTTTGCCTGACCATTTGGGCAATCCTATTGGAGCACAACATTATTGGCCTGCGTGTGCATTGTGATCGATCCCAGGGCGGGTGCGCGAGGCCCGGCGGGGTGGATTCCGGCGATTATTGGGGTCATTCACATGGGTCCCGGTCGCCGGTTGGGCGCGAACCCAACTTCGCAGTGAATGGTGGGCAACACGGGTGGGGCCTCGCATACTTGCGTTCATAGGGGTTTCCCGCCGACCCGAGCTGTTCGAACCGGCCGACGAGAAGTGCATGAGTTGGTTACCGACATCATCGATGTGGGCGCGGAATTCGCGATCGCCCGGCGAGCGCTCTGGGATCTGCTGCTCGAACCACAGACCTATCCGCGCTTATTCGCCGGCATCGGCGCCTGCGAACGCGTGGAATCCCGTACCGACAACGGCATTCTGGAACTGCGGGTCGGCACCCCGGAATCCGGAATCCGCACGCACCAGGTGCGGTTCCGGGTGTGTCGCTGGTACGAGAGCTTCGAATTGGAGTGCCTGGGCACCGGCAGTTTCGCCTCAATCCGCCTGCGCGGTGACGACGAGCGCACCAAGATCGTCATCACCCTGTTCGCACCGGGCCGGATGCATCCGCTGCTGCCGGAGCAATCCAATGCCGCAGTGGTGGCGTGGGTCGACAGCGGATTGCGGCACGCGGTCGACGTGATTCGCGGCGCGCACACCTCGGTCGCGGTCAATGCCGAGAATTCACCGCTGCGGCGGCAGGTGGGTGTGGCCAGGCAGATCATGAGTACCGGTGTCGCGCGGCCCACCAACCCCGCGACCAGCATCAAACAGGTTCGCTCCCTGGCGAAGTGGGGTTTCAATCTGGCGGGCGGATACGCGGCGGGAGCCGCGCATTCGCCGGATCGGATCGCTGTCGTCGACGACTCCGGCACCCGCACCTTCGCTCAGATGCATGAACGCACGAACGCGCTGGCGGGGGCCATGGCCACCCTGGGGCTCGCGTCCGGAGACGCGGTGGGCTTGCTGTCGCGCAACCATGCGGGCATGATCGAAACCATGGTCGCCGCCGGGAAACTCGGCGTCGACGTCGCGCTGTTGAATGCGGGGCTGTCCGGGCGGCGCATCGAGGAAATCGTGCAGCGCCACCGGCTTTCGGCGCTGTTCGTCGACGGTGATCTGGAACAGCTGGTTCGCTACCTGCATACCGATCTGCCGCGGTTCAATACCGACGGTCGCCCGCCGGCACCGGGGCGATCCACCATCGACGACCTGATCGCCATGGGGCAGTCCGAATTTCGCATCCCGACACAGCCCGGCAGGCTGATCGTGCTGACCTCGGGAACCAGCGGCACACCGAAGGGCGCGCGCCGCCCCCATCCGAAGGGTTTCGGCACCATCGCAGCCCTGCTGTCGCGGATTCCGCTCGCAATGGATGCGGCGATGCTGATCCCGGCCCCGCTGTTCCACACCTGGGGTCTGGCCGGGCTGCAGCTCAGCACGGCACTGCGGGCAACTGTCGTATTGCCGGAGCGGTTCGACGCGCAGGACTGTCTGCGGCTGGTCGCCGAACACCAGGTCGAGAGCATGATCGTGGTGCCGACCATGGTGAATCGCATCCTCGATCTGCCCACCGCCGTGCGTGCTCGCTACGACACATCCAGTCTGCGCACCGTGATCAGCTGCGGCGCACCGCTGGCCGGGACGACCGTGCTGCGATTCATGGACACCTACGGCGAGATCCTCTACAACGTCTACGGTTCCACCGAGGTGTCCTGGGCCACCATCGCGACTCCGGATGATCTGCGCACCGCACCGACCACTGCGGGCCGACCGCCGCTCGGCACCAGGGTCGCGGTGCTCGGTCCGGATCAGCGTCCGGTTCCGATCGGCGTCACCGGGCATATCTTCGTCGGCAACCACATGCTGTTCGACGGCTACGTCAATTCGGCGCCACCCGCCGAGGCCGACGGCATGCTCGACACCGGCGACCTCGGCTATCTCGATGTCGCGGGTCGAATGTTCATTGCCGGACGCGACGACGAGATGATCATCTCGGGTGGTGAGAATGTGTTCCCGCGTCCGGTCGAGGAGGCCCTTGCGCATCTGCCACAGGTCAGTGAGGTCGCCGTGGTCGGCGTGCCGGATACCGAGTTCGGGCAGCGTCTGGCGGCTTTCGTGGTGAAACGCGAAGGCGCGGGGCTGGATTCGGATATGATCCGGTCCTACATTCGCAATCGGCTCAGCCGTTTCTCCGTTCCGCGCGATGTCACGTTCCTCAACGCACTCCCCCGGGGCGAAACCGGGAAGATTCTCAAGCGGCTGCTCATCGGATCCGAGCCCGGCGAACCGTCTCCACTGGGCACCACCGGCTCGGCCTGACCTTATGTGGGTTCCCGCGACGGTGCGGGCAACGCCAGGGTCGGCACCGCCATCGCGATGGCGATGACCGCGATGGCCGCCAGCATGACAATGCTGCCGTCCAGGGTGTGGGTGCGAAAGAACACGACGCTGAGCAGTGCGAGCCCGACCGCATTGCCGATCTGCTCGATGGTGGGCAGTTGCCCGGACGCTTCGGCCATCTGGCGCTGGTCCAAACCCGCCAGCATCAGCGGTTGCACTTGCACACCGAACAGGCCGACCCCGAATCCGGCGATGAAGACCGGGCCGAGCGCCAACGCGAGATTCACCTCGCCCGCGGTGAGCCGCAGATATGTCGCGCCGATCGCCACGCAGCAGCCATACATCGCAATTCCGAATGCGAGTGCCTTTACCCCCCAACGCTTTACCAGCAGCATAGAGGCGAGGGCGCCGGTACCCGCGCCGAGTGCGAATGGTGTCATCGCCACACCGGTGCGCAGTGCGGACCAATGCAATTCGTCCTGCAGGGTGATCGATACGGTGAAGACGAATGCGGTGAACAAGCCGAAGAAGCTCGCCACCAGCGCAGCACCGATGGCGAAGCCGCGATCGGCGAACAGATCCAAGCGCACCAGTGGACTGCCGCCGCGTCGAGCCAGCCTGCGCTCGTAGCCGAAGAACACCGCACCCAGCGCGAAGGCCGCGGCGACTACACCGAAAGGCCATGGCCGCCAACCATTCTGCTGAACGTCGGCGAGAGCGGCGAGTAAGGCGAACAGGCCCACGGTGGACAATGCCACCCCGCCCAGGTCGAGGCGATCGCGTTCCGGTGGCCTACCGAGGTGCAGGTATTTGAAGGCGAGCACGAAGGCGAGCACGCCGACGGGCAGATTCATCAGGAATATCGAATGCCAACCGAGTCCGCCGATATCGGCGGTGACCAGCGCACCGCCGAGGATCGGCCCGAGCATTCCGGCGAATCCGGCGGTCGCACCGTAGAGCGCGAAGACCTGTTGATGTCGATTCGGCGGGAAGCTCGCGATGAGGATGGCAATGGTCTGTGCCGCCATCCCGGCGCCCGCGACCCCCTGGGCGATTCTTGCGATTACCAATTCGGTTGCGCTCGAGGATATTCCGCACCACACCGAGGCCGCAGTGAATGCCGTGACCGAGATCAGGAATACGGTGCGGCGGCCGACGATGGCACCGATGCGCGCCGCGGTCAGCAGCGTGCACGCGAAGGCCAGCGAATACCCGGAGACCACCAGCACCTGCGCCGACTGTGAGGCCCGCAGGTCCGCGCTGAGATTCGGCAGTGCGGTATTGACGATGGTCACGTCGATCATCTGCATGAAAACCGCGATGAGGCACCCGCTGAAGGCGAGCCACGCTCCGAATTCACCGCCCGCCCGCTCGTCGGATCGTTGTGTTCCGATCTCCGTCACTGCTGATCCTCCCGAAGGCGGGCAATCGAACGCGATGACGGTAACGAACAATCCGGTGGCTACCGCAGGTCAGCGATAAAAGACTCCGCCAACACACAAGCCAGCAGTCATCCATCTTGTGAACCGGCCCAAGTCGAGGATCGGCCCTGGCCCGATCAGGCCGACAGGTCGGTCGACTCGGCTCGCGCCATCTTCACCAGCATGTCGTGCAACTCCTTCGCCAACTTCCCCGCACGATCCCCGTGCAGCGCGAAATCGGTGAACGCATCGAGCAGGGCGAGGCTCGGATCCAGCGGGTTGTAGGTGAGATCCGCACTGCCACGCAGTGATTCGGTAATCAGTCGGCGTTGCGCCTCGTGCCGGGCCCGAAAGTCCCCCGCGACATCGAGCGCACAACCGAACTCACGCACAACCGCCGCATACACCGGCCGATCGGCATTGCGCCGCCGCCGCAACCACCGGCGCGCCCGCGCACTCCCGGCCGCCGGGACCAAGGTCGCCAAGGCACCCCCATCGAGCACCATCCAGATCGCTGACGCATCCGATTGCGGCAATGGTGCAGACGCCCCACGCACAGGGGGCGCGCTATCGTCCGGATCGGTAATCCGTATGCCGCGCAAGGCAATCGGATACCGGGTGAGCATGTCGTCCACCGCTGCCGTGACCTCCCGGACAACATACTTGTCGACATTCGGCCCATCGAATCCGACGATGTCCAGACCATGCTGCGCCGCCAACTCGACAGCGGTCACGGGCGTCGCCGAATCGACGGAATTCGCACGGGAGCCCGGCATCTCGATGTCAGGATATGTCGGAAGTCGTGCTGTCTCGGATTCCTGAAAATGGATCGGCAGCGGTACAGCCTCCGACCGCGGTTCCGCCGCGAGCGGCCACACCACCTCGGGCTCTCGCACATAGACCGGCAGCGGCGCCGACTCGGGTTGTCGCACGTAGACCGGCAGCGATGCCGCGTCGGGCTCCTGTACGTCCGCCGGTACCGACACTGCCTCCGGCCCCCGGACATCGGCCGGTAGCGGCCCTGCCGTTGGCTCGGTAGCAACTGCTGACGACGGCACCACCTCGGGCGCTCCAGAATCCACCAGCGGACGTGCCATCTCGGGTTCTGACATGTGGGCCGGTAACGGCAGTGCCTCAGGCTCCGCTGGCAACGACACCGCCCCGGGCGCCTCGATTTCCACCGGCGTACGTCCCGGCTCGGGGACCGAAACGTCAACTGGCAGCGGCACTTCGTCCGGCCCAATGACGTCCATCTGCAACGATAGAGCCTCGGGTTCGCGAACATCCGCTGGTAGTGCGTCCGCACCGGGCTCCGCGACATCCTCCGGTAGCGCCACGGCCTCGGGCGCCGCAACATCCGCCGACAGCGGCACAGCCCCGCCGCGCGCCTCAGTATCCGCCGACGGTCGTCCCAATTCTGGTTCCCGAGCGCAGACCGCCAGTGGCAGTTCCTCGACCTTGCCCGGTAGCTCTGGAATCCCAGCCTCCCGAACGTCCGCCGGGAGCGGCATCGCTGCGCGCCCGGCAGCATTCGGCGGCAAGGGCAGGCCCTCGGGCATCCCCACTGCCATCGGCACGAGTTCCGCGATATCCACCGACAACGGCGGAGAATTCGGCGGCCGAACACCCGTCGTCGGCGAAACTGCCGTCGGCGCTTGAACATCCGTCGACGGTTGAATCGCCTCAGGGCGCGCGATCTCGCCGAGCGGGCCACTCGGTACCGACACAGCTTCTGGTTCCCGAGCATCTCCCGGTGACGCAGCGACCGCGTCCGCCAGGAACGGCACAGCCGCAGGTGCCTCGATATCGTTCACGGGCGCGGGTACCGACTCGCGTTCCGAACCTTCCACCGGTAGCGACAGGGTTTCGGGGTCGCGAACCTCCGCCGGTAGTGCGTCCGCCGCAGGTGCCGCAACATCGGCCGGTAGCGGCGCTGCCTCCAACTCGCGATCATCGGCCGGTAGCGCCTCAACCACTGGCTCTTCGGCATCAGTCGGCGACGGCACCCGATCCGGCGCTCCGACATCCACCGGCGGGCGTACCGTCTCAGGTTCCGAAACATCAGTCGGCCGCGGACCTGCCTCCGGCTCCCGAACGTCCGCCGGTAGCGCCTCAACCACTGGCACTGCGGCATCAGTCGGCGACGGCACCCGATCCGGCGCTCCGACATCCACCGGCGGGCGTACCGTCTCAGGCTCCGAAACATCAGTCGGCCGCGGACCTGCCTCCGGCTCCCGAACGTCCGCCGGTAGCGCCGCGGCCGCGGGCTCGGCAGCGTTCGGCATCAGCGACGTACCGTCCGGCTCGCCGACATCCACAAGCTGCGGGCGTGCCGTCTCGAGTTCTCGAACATCGTCTGGCAGAGGTGGAGTTGGGCGGGCCTCGACATCCACCGCGACGGGCTCCGCAACATTCGCCGCCGGCAGACGAACTGGCGGCCGGATATTCACCGGTGGCGAAACCGCCCTCGGCGCTTGAACATCCGGCGACGGACGAATCGCCTCCGGGTTCGCGGTCTCGCGCAGTGAACCAGTCGGTGCCGATGCGGCGAGTTCGGGGCCCGTGTGGACCGTGGTGGGTTGTCGGGGCAGGGTTCGCGGGGTTATCGGTGGGGCTGGGGCTGCGACCGGGATCGGTTCCGGTGCATGGGATGTGGCGGGCTCGGTGGGTGTGTTCGGTCTCGCCGGGCGCGGACGGACCGTGCGTTGTGACCACGGGGTGTCCACTCTGCGACGGGACCACGGAGTTGGTGCGGGCTCGCGTACGAGTGGACGGTGCCGACTTGCGGTGGGTTGGTCTGTCGCCGATCGACCTGACACAGTTTCCGGCCGCATTGCCGCAGACGCGACATCCGACTGCACCGCAACAGGAGAAACGTCCGACTGCACCGCAACAGACGCAACATTCGACTGTGCTGTCGTGAAGGCTACGTCCGACCGCGCATCTCCGGATGCATCGACCGCACGCGCCTTCGCAGATGCCGCGCCCGACTGCACTCCCACGGGTGCGCCGTCCGACAGCACCGCAGCATATGCCGCGCCCGACTGCACCTCCCCGGATGCCGCATCCGAACGCACCTCTTCGGACACCGCAACCGACTCCACCTCCGCGAATTCGATCGCAGCCTTCAGCTCGACGACAGTTCGGTTGGCTTCGGCGATGAGCCGTTCCAACCTCGTCACCATCGCCCGCAGTTCGCCCGGATCGAACCGCGACCGCTGCATCACCGAGGTCTCCTGCCGTGTCGTTACCGCGGTCAGGTGCAACCGGGTGTGCTGACCGGTAACCACGGCCCGATTCGCATGGCCCCGAGTACGGACAGTGGCACGGTCAATTTTCACTCAGGTCGTCAAACCTCCCGAGATTGGGAAGTCCACACCTTGCCCGGCTCGGCCGCTTCGGGCAGGGTTCATCGGTCGAACTCAGAGGCCGCCGCCACCTCCGATCAACCATGGGTTGAAGCTGCAGTCCAGATTCGAATGGTGCGCGGGATCCAGGGCCTCGAGCGCGATGGAGGCCGAACGCGGTGAATACATCATGGTCAGGTGGTCGGACAGATCCTGTTCGCAGCCGTCCTGCAGCGTGATGTTGTCGACCGTGGCATCCGGCCCGGCCTGCAGGAAGGTCCAGTTGTAGGGGTTGGTGACCTCGTCGTACCGCGACCCGACGACCGTGTAATCGACACCCGGCACGGTATCGCCGTTCGCGTTGAGCCGCGCATAGAACGAAGACCCCACCGCCTGTTCGATATTCGACAGCCCGACGATCGGCTCGTAGAAACCGAGGATATTCACGCCGAGGTTATTGATGGCCCGCCCGAGCAACGCGATGCCCATCAAGGACGTGCCGTGGTGGGTGGCACCGAAAGTGACCAGCTTGCCGACCTTATCGGCGCCCCCGTCGAATTTCAGATACTGATTCGCCACCGTCCCACCCTGCGAGTGGCCGACGATATCTACCTTCTCCGCCCCCGTGGCCGCGCGCACCCGCTCCACGAAATCCGCCAGCTGGCGCGAGGATTCGGCCATCGGCCCGACCCCGTAGCGACCGGGCAGCATCGCACCGATCCCACCGCCCTCCATCAGCCCGGATCGCCCGAAATTGAAGGCGAATACGCAGAATCCCGCCCGCGCCAACTGCGGCGAGAGATAGGCAAACGTGTCGAAGGCATTGAGCCAGGTGCCGTGTAACAGCACCACCGGGTTCGGATGTTCGGCACTCGGCTTGCAGTCCCACCGGTTCGCACCCGCCGGCGCGGCATCCGGGTGCGCGAGACCGTACGCGAAAGCCGCGAGGGCCGCGGTCATTTCGGGCCCTTCACCGACGGTATTGGATGCGATGCTCTTCGCCCAGCCCGATCCACTTCCGGTATCCACGATCGCCTGTGGTTGCCGCCCGTCCGGAGCCGGGGCAAGCCCCGCGTTGATCTGTTCGACGAGGAATTGCTGATCGGATTCGGCGGGCTCCGCGCCCGCCGCACCGATTCCGAGCCCATGCGCCACAGACAGTCCAGCGATGAGGGCGGCACCCGCGAAGGCGCGGCAGCCCCGTTGCTTCATTGCAAACATTTCGTACTTCCCATTCCGATCGGTTCCGCCCCACGCCGGTCGCTATGCCACACGTCACAGATCGCACGAAATGTGATGGCCGCCATTGTGATTACGCGGTATTCGAAATCTAGAACGGTCATTAGCTGACGTCACTACACGCCATGACGAATAACTCCGCACCGGTTTGTCGTCGACGACAAAGTTCTGGTTGATAAAACCGAAACGTTGAACCGCCCACTGTCGTCGGCAACAATCGGCGCATGGCAATCGCTACGACCTCGGCCATCCGAGACGCTCCATTGGTGACCCGGCTACTGACCCGGTGGCCGCAGATCTCCGAGCGCATGCTCGCCGAGGGCCTCGGCGCGACCCCGCCCGCGACCGATCTGCCCGAGGGCCATTTCACCGCCGAGGTGCTGCCCGCCATCTACGCCTGCGGCCGCGCCGTACTGCACGCCATCGGCGAAGACCGCGAATTCACCGGCGCCGAGGTCGCGACCTTCGTGGCACCGGTCGCCGAGCGGCATGCCGAAGACCGCTTCCCGCTGTCGATCCTGATCGAGGCAATCCACGGTTCGGCGCAATCGGTGCTCGCCGAAGCCGCCGCACTCGCGACGCCCGAAGAAATGGCCGATCTGGTCCAGGTCGGCTCCCGTCTGCTCGATCTGCTCAAGCACATCAATATCATCGTCGTCGAGACCTACACGGCGGTCGAACAATCCATCTACAACGCCGAGCGGGAAGCCCGCCGCGAACTGTGTTCGGCACTGCTGCGCGGCCAACCCGCCGATGAACAGGCCGCCCGCGCCGACACCCCGCTCAGCGATCGCTACACGGTGCTCGGCATCCATATCGATTCCGACGACCAACCCACCTCCGTCGCCGATCTGCTGGCCCGGCGACGGATACGGATCCTGCACCGCACCCTCGACACGATAAGCAATGGCACCGCGCTGGTGACCTTCGACGGATCCACCGGAATCGCCCTGCTCCCAAGGTATTCCGACGACCCCGAGTCGACCCGTTACGCCGGGCTGGCGGCCGAACTGGCCGAACAATTCGGCGCGTCGGCGCATCTGGCCGAATGCCCGGCGGTCCCGCGCGCCGAACTGCCCGAAGCCGCGGCGGAGGTCGCCGAACTCGCAACGCTCGCACGCCTGCTCGGCCGCCCGACCGGAACATACCGACTCGACGACCTGCTGCTCGAATACCAGCTCACCCGACCGGGCCACGCCCGCGACCGGCTGGCCGAACGGATCACCCCACTGCTGAGCAACCCGCATCTCCTCGAGGCGTTGGAGGCACACCTGCGCCACGGCTCCGACCGTAAAGCCGCGGCGGCACGACTTCATGTGCACCCCAACACCTTCAGCTATCGACTGCGCCGCATCGCCGAACTCACCGGTGTCGATCCCGCCGATCCGAACAACTCACGCCTGCTCGCCGCATCACTCACGATCCAGCGCACACACCAGCCGTCCGAACCGCGACGGTAGGCCGCTCAGGCGCCGATGCGGGCGACGGTTTCGGCGACTCGCTCCAGATGATCGGTCATCGCCGCACGCGCGGCCTCCGGCGTACCGGCCTCGATGGCCCGCACGATGGCCTCGTGCTCGCGGTCGGAATCGGTGCGGCGGTCCTGCGTCAGATTCAAGAACTCCGATTGCAGGTCCAGCGCGCGGCGAGTGTCGGCCACCATGGCGGTCAGCATCGTATTGCCGCTCGCGGCCGCGATCGCGGTGTGCAATTCGCCGTCGTAGCGCACCCATTCGTGCGCATCCGGGGCCGCCGCGAGCTTGTCCAGGATCTCGAACAGCTGCCGCACCTGCTCCGGCGTGCCGCGCTCGGCGGCGAATCCGGCGGCCGGTATTTCGACGAGCCTGCGCGCCTCGATCAGGTCACCCGCGCCGACCCCCGCGAAGGTCGGCTGGGTATCGGCATTCTTGGAGACGATGAAAGTGCCTCGGCCGGTGTGGGTTTCGGTGAGTCCGAGGATGGCACAGGCATGTAGCGCCTCGCGGACCACCGGCCGGCTCACCCCGAACTGCTTGGCCAGCGCCAACTCCGCGGGCAGCCGATCGCCCACCGCGTAATCGTCGCTCTGGATGAGGCTCTTCAGCCGGCGAAAGACCGCTTCGGTGGCGCCGATGCGCTGCACGTACCCTTCCTCGACCGTCACGCGACCCAGTATGGCATTGACAGCCGCTGTGACCCCCATTACAGTCAACCTGTCTTACAGCCTGACAGCCTTACTTCTTCGGGGCTAGATCCGGCCCATGGAAGGTTTTCGATGCAACATCACGACCAACAGTCGACCGCCACCACCACGCCCGCACCGCGGATCGATATCGGGGACCTCGGCTACCAGAAGCGGCTACGCAAGCGCCATATGCAGATGATCGCGATCGGCGGATCGATCGGCACCGGACTGTTCCTCGGCGCCAGCGGCCGGATGGCGCTCGCCGGACCGTCCCTCGCCCTCGTCTACATCGTGTGCGGAATCTTCACGTTCATGGTCGTGCGCGCACTCGGCGAACTGGTCATGTACCGGCCTTCGTCCGGGGCGTTCGTGTCCTATGCCCGCGAATTCCTCGGTGAGCGCGGCGCGTACTCGGTGGGCTGGCTCTACTTCCTGAACTGGTCGACGACCCTCGTCGCCGACATCACGGCGGTCGCGCTCTACGCGCACTTCTGGTCGTTCTTCGTGCCCGTGCCGCAGTGGGTGCTGGCGCTCATCGCGCTGACGGTCGTCGTCGCACTCAATGTGATGTCGGTGCGACTGTTCGGCGAACTCGAATTCTGGTTCGCGCTGGTCAAGGTCGGGACCATCGTCGTATTCATGCTGCTGGCCATCGGATTCATCGTCACCGGCACCTCGGTCGGTGGGCACGACCCCGGCATTTCGACGATCACCGATCACGGCGGACTGTTCCCCCGCGGCCTCGCACCCATGCTCACCATCGCGCTCGGCGTGGTGTTCGCCTTCGGCGGTACCGAGATGATCGGCGTCGCCGCGGGCGAAGCCGACAATCCCAGACTGGTGGTGCCGCGCGCGGTGAACTCCATCATGTGGCGGATCATCCTGTTCTACGCGGGCTCGGTCATCCTGTTCACACTGTTACTGCCGTGGACGGCCTACTCCCCCAGCGAAAGTCCGTTCGTCACGGTGATGAGTTCGATCGGCATACCGCACGCCGCCGACGTCATGAATCTGGTGGTGCTCACCGCCGCGATGTCGAGTCTGAATGCCGGGCTCTACGCGACCGGTCGCACCCTGCGCTCCATGGCAGTGGCCGGTGCGGCACCACGTTTCGCCCAGCGCATGAACCGCAATGGCGCACCGTACGGCGGCATTCTGATCACGAGCGTGGTCGGTATCGCGGGCGTGGTGCTCAATCTGGTCATGCCGCAGAAGGCCTTCGAGATCGTGCTGAATCTGGCCGGACTCGGCATCGTCGGCACCTGGGCGTCGATCATGATCTGTCACTGGATCTTCGTGCGCCGAGCCGAGCAGGGGCACTACCGCAGGCCCGCCTTCCGGCTGCCCTTCGCGCCGGTGCTCAATACCCTCACCCTCGGCTTCCTGCTCGCCGTCATTCTGCTGATGTTCTTCGACGACGAGATCGGGCGCATCACGCTGGCGGCATTCCTGCTGGTCGTCGTCACGATGGTGGTGGGTTGGTTCCGAGTGCGAGGTCGGCTGGATCCGGACGTGCTCGCTCCGATGTCGGAAACCGGATCGGAGACCGCGTGACTTCGATCGCCACGCTGCCGCACCGTCTTTCACAGATCAGTGTCGATATCCTCTACACCGGTGGCACATTCGGGATGGTCGATCACGGTGACGGCCTGCGACCCCGCCGGGGTCTGGGCAGTGAAATCGCGGACACCATTGCACGATTCGAGCGCGAGAACGGCATCGCGGTTCGGTTCGACTACACCGAACTCGAGCAGGTCATCGATAGTGCCGATGCCGGGCCCGATACCGCCCGCCGGATCGCCGCACGAGTCCGGTCCGGTGTAGCGCAGCGGCAACCGGATGGTGTCGTCGTTGTGCACGGCACCGACACGATGGCCTACGTGGGCGCTCGGATGGCATTCGAGCTGCGCGGTATCGAGGTGCCCGTCGTGCTGACAGGAGCGCAGATCCCGCTGGGTCTTCCCGGCAGTGACGCGCGGAGCAACCTGGCGCTTGCGCTGAACGGCATTGCCGCCCAGGCAGTCTCGGGAACATTCATCGCCTTCGGCGAGTCGCTGCATCCAACCGTGCGGGCCAGTAAACGCGCCTGCGACGACTACGACGGATTCACCACGGTCCGGGAGTACGCACCGCCGCCCGCACCACCGCGACTGCCCGAGACGCGTCCGCGCATCGATGGCTCACCCGTCGGCCTGTTCACCGTGTTTCCCGGAATGCATCCGGACCTGCTCGATACGGCACTGCGCCACTACTGGGGCGGACTCGTACTCGAGTGCTACGGCTCAGGCACACTGCCACTGCACGGTTCGGCAACAGTCGAGGCCATCCGCGCGGCCACCGCACGGGGAACGCCGGTAGTCGTCATCACGCACTGTGACAGCGGCACAGTCGATCTCGACCGCTATCAACCCGGCCGGGCCGTGCGCGATGCCGACGCCATCGGCGGCGGCGATATGACCAGGGAGGCCGCACTCGCGAAACTCGGCTACCTGGTCGACCTCGGCCTGTCCGGCAGCGAGCTGCGCCGCTGGATGACGACGAATCTGCTCGGCGAACTCTCGAATCACCGTGCGACACAGCCGTTCCCGCACACATCCAACTGAACAGGAATCCGATGACCGAAAGCACTCGTACCGAACGCGATTCCCTCGGCACCCGCGCGGTACCGCGCGAGGCCTACTGGGGCGTCCACACTGCTCGCGCGCTGGACAATTTCGCCATTACGGGCGACCGCATCGGCAATTACCCGGCCCTGATCACCGCACTCGCCGCGGTCAAACAGGCCGCCTGCCGGGCCAACCGGGACCTCGGCCTGCTCGATTCGCGCCGTGCCGACGCAATCGATGCGGCCTGCGACGAGATCCGCGGGGGCGCACTGCACGACCAGTTCCCCATCGATCCCGTGCAGGGCGGGGCCGGTACCTCGACGAATATGAATGCCAACGAGGTCATCGCCAATCGGGCGCTGGAGTTGCTCGGCCACGACCGCGGCGGCTATACCGAACTGGACCCGCTCGACCATGTGAATCTGGGTCAGTCCACCAACGACGTCTACCCGACCGCGGTGAAACTCGCGATCGTGCACCACATCCACGATCTGGTCGCCGCACTGGGTCGGCTGGCAACCGAATTCGACGGCAAGGCAAGCGAATTCGCTGACGTCATCAAGATGGGCCGCACCCAGCTCCAGGATGCCGTACCGATGACGCTCGGTCAGGAGTTCGGCACCTTCGCGATCATGGTGCGCGAGGACTGCGCGCGCCTCGACGAGGGCACCGCACTGTTGCGCGAATGCAATCTCGGCGGTACCGCGATCGGCACCGGTATCAACGGCCATCCGGATTACCCGGCGCTGGCCTGCACTCATCTCGCCGATATCACACGGATTCCGGTGACCTCGGCCGCCGATCTCATCGAAGCCACCCAGGACTGCGGCGCGTTCGTCCAGATCTCCGGCATCGTCAAGCGCGTGGCGGTCAAACTGTCCAAGATCTGCAACGACCTGCGGCTCATGTCCTCGGGACCGACGACAGGTCTGGGAGAAATCTCGCTTCCCCCAGTGCAAGCCGGATCATCGATCATGCCCGGCAAGGTCAATCCGGTCATCCCGGAGGTCGTCAATCAGGTCGCATTCGCGGCTGTCGGCAACGATATGACCGTCACCATGGCCGCCGAGGCGGGCCAGCTCCAGCTCAACGCCTTCGAGCCGATCATCGCCTACAGCCTGCTCCGCAGCACCGCCCACCTCACCGCCGCCATCGATGCCCTGGCAACCAGATGCGTCGCGGGCATCACCCCCCACCGCGACCATCTGGAACAGGGTGTCCGCCGCTCCATCGGCATCGTCACCGCCCTCACCCCCCACATCGGCTACGCCGCCAGCGCCCGAATCGCCAAGCAGGCCTTGCACACCGGCCGCCCCGTCGACGAAATCGCCACCGAGCTCGGCCTGCTGCCCGCCGAAACCGTGAAATCCCTACTGGCGCCGCACCGCCTCGCCGGACTGCCCACCCCGGCAACCGAACCTACTGCGGCGCAGTAGTCACCATGCATGCGGGCCGTGCACCGCTTGCATCAGCAGAGGTCCAGCCTCGGTCGGTCGGGCGCTCCATCGATCTACACTTCGGCTTCGAACACGCCGGACTCGCCGACATCGGCGTGGCGACATAGAACTACGGGCTGCGTGGGCTAACATGGCAGCGCTGTGCGACGTGGCGGCGTTTGCGCAGCGAACGGGGAAGGAACCCGCTCGGCAACACACTGTGTTGCCGAGCGGGTCAAAAAATGCCCCGCCGAATTGCCGCTGTTGCCCCTCCCGGAACCCCACCGCGCTGGACGAGACCGGCGCATCCTCGCGCGCATCGCGGCACGAAATCGAAACCCTAACTGCCCGAGGACACCTCGTTCCACGAGCTGGTGGACGAAGTTCGCTCGATACTCGCCGACGAATTGCTGGGCACCCCAGACCTTTCCGTACATGATCTCGCCAGTGGAACGCGGCCATCACCCCACAGCGGACTTCAGTCGTGCCCACCGACGGAGGAACACCGCGAATCCGGGGAATGCCGCAGGACGATGTCGCACCGTAGTCCACCCCCGAAACATGCTGCGGGAACCAGTATTCGGACAAATCGGCGTGTGCTACTCCCAGCCGGAAGGACTGTCGCGCACGTGCAAGAATCGTCCGCGATGATCACCTATCTCGAAGCGACTGTCATCGGTGCGGTGCAGGGGGTCACCGAGCTGTTTCCGATCTCCAGCCTCGGTCACTCCGTGCTGATCGCCGCATGGGTGGGCGGTGATTGGCGGAAGTTGCTGGTCCAGAACGAGTCCGGCGCGGGCAATCCCTATCTCGCATTCGTGGTCGCGCTACACGTGGCGACAGCCGTGGCGTTGCTCGGGTATTACTGGCGCGACTGGTGCGCGATAGTCGCCGGTTTCGTCACGACGCTGCGCACCAGGCGGCTCGATACCGTTCCGCAGCGATTGGCGTGGCTGATCGTGATCGCCTCCACGCCGGTCGCCATCCTCGGCCCGCTGCTCGTCCATCCGCTGCACGCACTGTTCGAGGGGCCCATCGATGCCGCCGTCTTCCTGACTCTCAATGGCGTGGTATTGGTGATCGGTGAGGGGCTGCGCCGGCGCAACGAGCCGACGCTGGCGGAATACGGGCGACGTTTCGCCCTCACCGCCGCATCACATCCGGCCCGCCAATCCGACCGGCCGCTGGCCGCCCTCGGGAAGCGCGACGCCGTAGGCATCGGATTCGCGCAAGCCGGCGCCCTGCTGACCGGGTTCAGCCGCGCGGGCCTCACCATGGTCGGGGGATTGTGGCGCGGTCTCGAACACACTCACGCGGCCAAATTCGCCTTCCTGCTTGCTACTCCGGCAATCCTGGGTGCCGGGATCGTGGAATTGCCGGAACTGTTCGGACCGGAGACCGCCGGCATTCGGGGGCCGATACTCGTCGGCGCAGTCGTGTCCGGGGCCTCGTCCTGGCTGGCCGTGCGCTACCTGGAGCGGCACTTCCAAACTCGCACCCTGCTACCGTTCGCAACGTACTCACTGATCGTCGGACTGCTCTCGATCATCCACTTCAGCTGAATCCATCTTCGACAAACAGGGTTTCGTGCTCAGATGACAACACCGGACTATGACGAATTCGGACTGTTCGCCGAGAACGCGGCCGAGGCCGGGCTGCCCTGGTCCGGTCCGCCCCAGGTGCAGCGGTTCTCGATCGACATCGGGTCCGGTCGCCACATCAGTGGACTGCGCTGGGGTGACGGCGAACCTGAGTTGGTGCTCGTGCACGGTGGCGCGCAGAACGCGCACACCTGGGACACCGTGGCGCTGGCGCTGAACCGCCCACTCGTCGCGCTCGACCTGCCCGGCCACGGCCATTCCGACTGGTGGCCCGACCATCTGTACACACCGCACCTGCTGGCCGACGCGGTCGCCACCGCGGTTGATACCGTGGCGCCGCAGGCGACGGCGGTCGTCGGCATGTCCCTCGGTGGACTGACCGCAGTGCGACTGGCCGCGCGCCGCCCGGACCTGGTGCGCCGCCTGATCATCGTCGACGTTACCCCTGGCACCGGCAATAACCCGAACAAGACCGCGGCGATAGTCGCATTCGTCAACGGCCCCACCGACTTCGGATCCTTCGACGAGATCCTGGAGCGCACCGTCGCGCACAATCCGAGCCGGTCGGTCCAGTCGCTGCGACGCGGAGTCCTGCACAACGCACGCCCACGCGACGACGGCCGCTGGATCTGGCGCTACGACCGACTCCGCCCCACCGCCGACGGGTCGGTCGACTTCAGCCCACTGTGGGACGACGTATCCGCCGTACAAGCACCACTACTTCTCGTGCGCGGCGCACGCTCACCAGTTGTCGACGACGCCGACGTCGCGGAACTGCTCCGCCGCCGCCCCGGCGCGCGGGTCGCGGTCGTCGACGGCGCCGGACACTCGGTCCAGGGGGACCGGCCCCTCGAGCTCGCGGCGCTCATCCGCGACTTCGCCTTCCCTGCCGAATGATCGCTATGACTTCGGCGCGTTCGGATTGAACCTATTGGTGAAGAACTTCGACGGCTCGAAGGCGCCGGTGATCCCGCCGGTATCCCGCAACCAACTCTCCCAGCGCAGGAAATCGGTGTCGGCGATGACCCCGCTGGGCGCGGGCACTCCGACCGACTGCCAGAACTTCACCGACGAAGCATCCTCGCCCGGACGTTGCCGCTTCTCGATGATCTGAGTGAACCTGGCGATGACTTCATCGCGTGGTGTGGTCTTCTGCCATTCGATCGCCTTGGCGACTCCGCTCACGAATGCCTCGACGCTGGCCGGGTTCCTGGCGAGGAAGTCATTGCGAAAGACGTACTGACCGCCGTTGAACGGACCGAATTCCTCGTAGTCGGTGAATACCGCACGAAGTCCGCCGTTCGCGATCGCCCGCTGCTGGAACTGTCCGCCCAAGGCGGCGACGTCGACCTGTCCGCGCCGGAGGGCGTCCTCGGTATTCGGCGGCGGCAAGACCACCAACTGAACCGATCTGATCTGTTCCTCGTCGTAACCGCTCTTCTTCAGCGCATCGTGGATATCCGCCTCGGATTGGCCGCCCAGCGTGTTCACGCCGATCTTCTTGCTCAGCAGGTCTTTCGGCGTCGTGATCGGACTGTTCTCGGGAACGTAGAACCCCGTGAACGTCTTGTCGTCGGAGCCGTAGTAGTTCAGCACCGCGGTAATCGGCGCACCGGCGTGGGCCAGCTTCGCCACCGCACCACCGAAAGCGCCACCGAAGTCGACCTGGCCGGTCGCCGCCGACTGGATATCCTGCGGACCACTGATCGTGTTTCCCTGCCAGTCCAGCTTCACCTTGCCTTCGAAAAAGCCGAGATCCTCGGCGAGTTCCGGAATCGTGACCTGCGACGCCCAGCCCTGATAGCGAAACAGCGGAACCCTACCGGATTTACGAACATCGCCACCACCACACGCGCTCAACACCACTGCGGCGGTTACGGCAACTACCGCGCCTATGAAGAGCCTGCTACGCACTCTCGCACTCATTGTGCGGCCACCTTTCGTTCGATCCGATTGGGCCAGGGGATGTAGACGGGGATGTATCGCCCCATGACGAAGGCGCCGACTGCTGATGCGGCGCCGATGGTCAGGACCGCGACAGCCAGCGGATCGATCGCCGCCAATCCACTGATCGCCAGCAGACCGGCGAAAAGCGGCGGTTGCCGGATCGTTCCGGCATCCGGGTCTGCGGGTCCGGAAGCCGGGCCATCAGCCATCCGGCCACCGCGATCGCAAGCAATTGGACGACGAGTCCGCCGCGTGTACCGATTCCGGTGATCGCGCGGAACCGCCGAATAGCGACATTGCCCGCGCTGTGCGTTCAACCGATATCTCATCTTGTCGGCAGGTCGTCATACTTTTCGATAACCCGCATTTCTCTCGGTGGGCGACTCGCCGGAATACCGCTACGCCGGGCGAATATTTCGACTCACTTTGCGGACGCATGCGGAAATAGGCAATGCCTTTTCCACATCGTGAAAATCACGGTGATTCGAATTCGGCCCTGCCGTGTCGGGCATTTCGCTGCCGCCGATATCGCTACCGGCGTAGCGCCGATCGGGTGAATGCCGCGTTCAAACGCTTCAGCAAGGGGCTGCCCGGACGGGTCTCGTGGAGGGCCTCGGTGAGTAGGGCGATGGGTTCGGTGCAGGTGGTGTAGCGGGCGTTCGGATCCTTTGCGAGCGAACGGTGCACGATCGAGTCGACCTCGGGTGGGATCCAGTGTCGGCGTGCGGAGATATCGGGCGGCGGATCGTGCAGGTGGGCCTGTGCGGTGGCCATCAGATTTCCGCGCGGGAACGGCGGGCGGCCGGTGAGCAGTTCGATGGCCGTGGAGATCAGTGCGTACTGGTCCGTCGCCGGGCACACAGCGCCTGCCTGCAGCAGCTCGGGGGCGGCGTACGGCACCGAGACGACGACGAAACCATTTGTGGCCAGGGGTGGTTCGGGCCGGTGCAGCCATCGGGCCTGGTCGAAATCCGAAAGTTTCACCGTCGCTGGGTCATCCGTGCCCACCAACAGATTCGCCGGTTTGACGTCGAGATGGACGATGTCGTTGGCGTGCACGAAATCCAAACCCGCCGCGACCCGAGTCAGCACATGCAGCACCCGCCGCAGGTCCGGCTGCCGGTGCGGCATCGGCACCAATATCGCCCCTGTTGTACCTGCCACGTACTCGTGCGCCGACCACAGCCTGCCGTCGGTTTCACCGTGCGTGTACATCCGCACGATATTGGGATGCCGCAGCACGGAGAGGATGTCGAACTCGTGCACGAATCGCGCACGCGCCTCGGGTGACCGACTGTCCTCGGGACCCAGAACCTTCAGCGAAACCGCCCGCGCCCGTTCCGGGTCCTCGGCCAGATACACATCACTGCTACCGCCATGACCAAGCCGAGCCTGCACAACGAATCCAGCAAACCGGTCATTCGGTTCCAGTACCACCGCCACACCGTAGTTCGCCGACGCCCGGCATCGACGGCGCAACCTCTCGCTGCTGGGAAATCGGGGGCGGTCAGTCCTTGGGGATGCGTTCGTGGAGGGTCAGCAGAACGTGATCGAAGGTGGCGAGGGTCGCGGGTTCGGGCGCTGGAACGGTGGCCAGTTCGGCGATCAGTTGTTCGGCCAGCACGCGCAGCTTGACATTGGTTTCCTGCGAGCGCCAGACCAGCACCTTGAAAGCCTGCTCGGCACTGATCCCGTACAGCCGCATCAGCACCCCCTTGGCTTGTTCGATCACCGCACGCGCTTCGATCAGTTCCGGCAAACGCACCTCGAGCGCTTCACGTTCGGCTTCGGCGAGGGTGGCGCTCAGGTCGATATAGAAACCGGTCGTGCCCACCGGTTGGCCGTCGTCGTCGAGAATGCGGTCGGCGACCACCATGACATTGTGTTCGATACCGGAGGTGTCGATGAACCGGTGGCGGCTCGAGAACGGCTCGCCGCGGTCGACGGAACGGGCGATGCGTTCGGCGACGTGTTCGCGGTCGTCAGGATGTTTGTGGGCAAGTAGCAGTTCGGTGGTCGGCTCGATTTCCCCAGGCCGGTAACCGTGCATCCGGTACACCTCCGGCGACCACTCCCAGCGGCGGCTGGCGAACCAGAAGCGAAAACTACCGACCGCGGACCGCGCACCCGGCTGTCCGGGCGACGCGCCCGCGGTATCGGCGATCGGAGAACCGGGCGACGACGTCACCCACCAATTATCGCCCTTTGCGCCGCCGCTCACCCGTCTGGGACGACGGATTTCTTGCCGGAAAGCCGCTGGTCAAGCTCGCTCAGCGAGCAGCCGCCACGCCGTGAGCGCGAGCCTGGCCCGCAAGAGCCCGGTGGGCTCGGCGAGTTCGATACCCGTCATCTTTTCGATCTGTTCGAGGCGACGGGCGACGCTGCTGTGGTGCAGGTGCAGCAGTTCGGCCGCCCGGCGCAGCGAGCCGGTTGCGCAGTAGGCGTCGAGCGTCTCCAGATCCTCCGGAGTACTTGCCATTCGGGCGATCGCGGCCACATCGGCATTTCCACGCGCAGCCTCCTGGGGTACCTGTGCGAGCAATGCCAGCGCCCCGAGGTCGTCGTAGCGGACGATCGGGCTACGCGCGGTGGCGAAGCGCAGGGCGGTGCGGGCTTCCCGCCAGGACCGGTCGGGGCGATCGGCGGCGCCGATGCCGGCGCGTACGCCTGCCGGAAACCGGGCCGGATCCACAGTGGTGGCCAGGATGACGCCCACGTCCGCCAGCGCCGCCGCCTTCACCGGGCGGGCTGGGCAGATCAGGGCGCCGACCCGGTCGAGCGGAAGCTGACACCGAACGGCCACGACGCGCACCGGCAGGTCGACGGCAAAACCCAAGAGCCGCAATGCCCGAGCCCTGGCCGCCTCATCGCTGTCGTCGCTGATCACCAGCTCGACCAGCGCCGGATCTGCCATGGTGGTACGTGCCGGGCCGTATCGCTCGACGACCGCCGCCGCGGCGATGGCGAGCCGCTCCAACAGCAGTTCGTCGAGCGAGCGGGAGATGTCGGTGCGTTCCAGCCAGACCGTGCCGATCTCCTCCTCGTCGAGGATGATCGGCCCATTGGTGGACGCGGACGGCGGCGGACCCGTCACTTCCCGCCCATCCGGTGCGAATCGGATCACTCGTCCCGTGCCGTGCAGTCGAATCCCGGTCACGCACTCGGCCAGGACCGCCGAGGCCCGAGTCAGCGCCGGGAGATCCACCCGTCGGCGCATCAGGGTGTCGTAGAACATCACGACACGCAGCGCGCCTTCCGCTTCCACATCCAACTGCGACAATCGGACCACCAATGCATCCATGCCTGGAGGATATGCGGCGCTCGTCGCGGAGCAGGGCCGGAACGCCCGACGGTTGGCGGATGAACTCCGAGCGACCGATCGGAAGGATAACTGTCATGGATCCCGAACTCGAACCATTCCTCTCGCTGTTCCCGCCGTCCGACCTTTCCGACCCTGCCACCGCGCGTAAACAGCTCGCCGCGCTGGCCGCCGCGATACCGGTTACCGATACCGCGAACTTGGACATCGAAAACCGCACGGTCCCAGCCGATCCCGATGTGCCGGTGCGGATCTATCGTCCACACCAGTCCCAGGGAGCCATCGTGTGGCTGCACGGCGGCGGATTCGTGATGGGTGATCTCGACACCGAACATCCGTGGGCCACGATGCTCGCCAACGGCTCCGGCGCGACGGTGATCTCGGTGGCCTACCGACTGGCCCCCGAAAATCCGTTCCCCGCCGCACACGATGACATCTACGCGGTGCTGAAGTGGACTGCCGAGCACGCAACCGAACTCGGCATCGACCCGACGCGCATCGCGATCGGCGGCCACAGCGCGGGCGCGGGTCTCGCGGCCGCGGTGGCGTTGCGGGCGCGCGACGAGCAAGGGCCGCCGATCCGTTTCCAATTGCTGCACCAGGCCGGACTCGACGACCGGCAGCAGACGTGGTCGCAGCGGAATTTCACCGATACGCCGTTCGTGACTCGCGACAAGGTCGCGCAAATGTGGGGGCACTACCTGGGCTCCACGCCCGCCACGCCGTACGCGGCCCCGGCGCGGGCGGCCGATCTGTCGGGCCTGCCACCCGCTTACATCGCCGCCGCGGAGTTCTGCCCGAATCGCGACGAAGACATCGACTACGCACTGCGCCTGATGGCGGCCGGGGTGTCGGTCGAGTTGCACCAATGGCGCGGCACGTTCCATGGCTCCCAGGCGATCCTGTCCGCGGAGGTATCACAGCGGCAGAACGCCGAACTGGCGGGAGTTCTGCGCCGCGCTTTGGCCGAGTGAATCGCACGATCGGCCTACGCGGTACGGCGTCCTCGAAGACGAGGCAATCCCATCGTCGCGGCGGCGACACGTGGATCGAACATGTGCAGTGGGGATTTCGTCATATTCAGCACATCGAGGAATTTCGCCGCGGTCGCCGGATCGTCCGCCGCTGCCCGGAACATCCTGTTCAAGCCTGCATGCGCAAGTGATTTCACCCCTGGTGAGCCGAGCTCGACAGGAGGCATTGTCATATCGCTGACCTTTGTCAGCCACCATGGGGTGCGCAGCATGCGGCCGACGCGGCGATAGTAGCGGCGTGGCAGACCGTCGGTCCCCTGCTGGAGTACCTCATCCAGGAGATCCGCCGCAATGGCCGCGACAGTCATTCCGCTGCCGTAGATCGGATTGAAACTGCACACCGCATCGCCGATCGAAAGTATTCCGCCCGGAATACGATTCAGCAGTTCGTACCGGCGCCATATCGCCGTGCGGAACCGGTAGGTCGCTACGGCGTCGACAGGTATCGCACGGCGAATTACGGTAGCGACATCGTCGGGTGCGCACTCGGCGGCGTAATCCAGCAGTGCGTCCGGACTCGCCGGTGGGTGATTTTCCTTCCCGACGCCGAACGCCGAGAGCACCCACGAATCCCCCTCCTGTGCGGCGAACCCGAACCCGCGCGGTCGGCTCGGCATCGGTCCCACCAGGACGATCCGATCGCCGCCGACGGCATCCAGCGGCAGTCGGAAATGGCAAGTGGCATAGCCGATATCGACGGGCACCTGATCTTCGCGTGGCCGCGGGTACCCCAGCGACTCGAGCCAGGCACCGGTCCGTGAACCCCGCCCCATCGCGTCGACCACCAGATCGGCATGGACAGGCACCGGTTCGCCGCCGGTCTCCCGGCGCATCACCCGCACTCCGCCGACGCCGGTCTCGGAGGCGACCAACTCGGCTACGACGGCGTCGTCCCATATCGTCACATTCGGCAGCGCCGATACCCGGGCACGCACATGCGATTCCAGAAATGGCCGGCTGGCGGCAACGGACGCTCTG
Organism: Nocardia pseudovaccinii; assembly: GCF_050942345.1. Lineage (NCBI taxonomy): Bacteria > Bacillati > Actinomycetota > Actinomycetes > Mycobacteriales > Nocardiaceae > Nocardia > Nocardia pseudovaccinii. The sequence goes on along the minus strand of NZ_CP192074.1, from coordinate 4,524,430 downwards.
CCCAATTCGGCGCGATACAGGACGTTTCCGAAGAAGATCGCGCGGAAATCGTCGAATGCGCTGACGGCCTTCGCGCCATCGGTGATCAGCTCGGCGATCAGGCCGGGAAACCGGGACTCGGCGATATCGGCGGCGCGCATCAGCAGGCCGTGGGAATGTTGCGATTGCGGAGTGCCGCGGCGTTTGGTTTCCGCGTCCGACAAACGATCTCGCTCGACGACGGTCACCGCCGCATAGTGGTCAGCCAGAATACGGGCCGCGAACAGACCCGCGATCCCGCCACCGAGTACGACCGCATGGTCCCCGGCCCGGCGGTTACCCCTTCGACTCACCGGGTCCTCCTCGTCGGTGTGACGGCGCCGACGACATCCCGAAGTTCGGTCGATCGCGGGCAGGGCACGGCGACCCTACCCCGACGCGGCGTGGTCGCGCATGTCGTAGAGGTGGCGTCAACGGCCGGATCGGTGGATGACCTCGCGGGCCAGGGCCCGATATTGCTCGGCGCCAGCGGATCGAGGCGCCCAGGTGGTGATGGGTTCACCGGCAACGCTGGCGTCGGGGAAGCGGACCGTCCGCGAGATCACCGTGTCGTAGACCTGGTCGCCGAAGACCTCGGCAACCCGGGTCAGTACTTGACGCGAATGCAGCAGGCGCTGGTCGAACATCGTGACCACGATGCCGAACAGGCTCAGGCCCGGATTCAGCCGGTCCCGGACCTTGTCCATGGTGTCGGTGAGCAGCGCTACCCCGCGCAGCGAGAAGAACTCGCACTCCATCGGGACGATCACGCCGTCCGCGCAGGCCAGCGCGTTCACCGTGAGCAGGCTCAAGGATGGCTGACAGTCGATGAGTATGTAGTCGTAGCGGTCCCGAATCGGGTCGAGTACCCGCCGCAGCGAATGTTCCCGGCCGACCTCGTTCACCAACCGTATCTCCGCCGCGGACAGATCGATATTGCTCGGCAGGAGATCGACATTGTCGACGTGAGTCCTGATCAGTACCTCGTCGATCAGCTTTCCCGATCCCCCGAGCAAGTCGTATACCGTGCACGGCAGGTCATTCAGTACGGCACCCAACCCGGCGGACAACGCGCCCTGTGGATCGAGGTCGACCAGCAGCACCCGCCGCCCGCATTCGGCCAGCGCAGCGCCCAGATTGATGGTCGAGGTGGTCTTGCCGACACCGCCTTTCTGATTGCACAGGGCAATGACCTGTGCTTCAGTGCGGGGCACCGAGTGTTCGGATGCATTGACCGCACTCACGATTCGCAAACGCTTCGGCTCGTCCGTACCCCTGAGCCACTCCGTTTGCCGGGCAGATCAACTCGCCACAGGTAGTTTGCCAACATGTCGCCAGGTTAGCCCTTCATCCCCGACGCTGAACAACAAACCCCACATGAGTCCTTGCTCATCACCAATCAGGGCCCAGATCGCTGACAATTCACTGAACCGACCGCTTGGTCGAAACCGTCTCGCCGGGAATGAATCCCAGGAACCGCACACCTCCGGGTTCGATTCGGGGCAGCTTCGATCGTCGTGCGGCCGGTCGTTATGATCACGATCCTCTGCTTACGATCCTCTGCCCGCTGTCCACCCACGAAAAGGAATGCCCATGGCACGCAAGGTCGTTGTGACGCTCGTCGATGACTTCGACGGCAAATCCGCTGCCGAGGAAACAGTGGCCTTCGGCCTCGACGGCGTCGAATACGAGATCGACCTATCCACCGTCAACGCCGGCCAGCTGCGCGGCATCTTCGAGCCCTGGGCCTCGAGCGCTCGCAGAATCGGTCGTGCGGCCCGGGGTAAGGGCCACACCTCGCGCACGGCCAACGACCGCGCCCGCACCGTCGCCATCCGCGACTGGGCCCGCGCCAAAGGCATCGCGGTGTCCGCCCGCGGACGGATTTCAGCAGAAGTAGCCCAGGCATACGAGAAGGCCAACGCCTGATCGCTGTGCGGCCCGGCGCTGACCACCACGTCGTCAGTCGGCGGGATGCAATGTCGCGGTAGCGGTTTGCCGTCCGAAACCGTCCCGCGCGACGGTCGCGATCGCACCGTCGCGCGGGGCCGCCGAGACGACCAGCCCTTGGTGGTCGAACAGAGGCGACCGCAGCCGATAGTCGAATACCTGGTCACCGGTGTAGCCGCGGGCACGGGCGGCCTCGGCCATGGCCAGCGCCTGCAACGGTCCGTGTACGAGCAGACCGGGATAGCCCTCGACATCGCGGGCGTAGTCGCGGTCGTAGTGGATGCGGTGGCCGTTGTAGGTGAGCGCGGAGAACCGGAACAGCAGGGTCGGGGAGGTGTCGATGGCCCATTCGTCTTCGGCAGGAGGGACTTTCGCGTCCAGGCCTGGTTCCGGTTCGCTGGACCGTTCGCTCGCCTCGACGGCGTCGCGGTAGACGATATCCTGCCGTTCGTCCACGACGATCCGATCGCCCTGCAGGACCTGGTGGCCGACAACGACGAAGGTCAACGCGCCGCTGCGCCCTTGCTTCTCGTGTGTGGACAGCACCGTCGTTCGTTTCGTCGCCGGTTCGCCGCACACCAGCGCACCCCGGGTGCGCACCTGCCCTCCGGCCCACATCCGGCGTCGTCCAGGCCCCGGCGGCGCCGGAACGGTATTGCGAATCGGATGACCATCGGGTCCCAGATCCGCCTGTGCGGGGCGTTCGAGCAAGTAGATCCAGTGCCACAGCAGCGGAAGTCCCTTGTCGAGATCCGGCAGTGGCACACCGAGCAGCCCGCTCAGCGCCTCGGCTGGACCGGGCACCAGCAATTCGGTGCGTTCGACGACCTCGCTCATGCCAGCGACTCCTTCGAAACATGATCTGCCGGTGCGAATTCCGCGCGCAGGGCGGCGTTGTGCTCCCCCACCCGAGGTACCGCACCCATCGCCGGTTCCCAGCCGCCCACCACCGGCGGCAGCATGGCCTGCATTACCCCACCGGGTGTATCCACCGGCCGCCAACGATCGCGGGCCGCGAGCTGCGGGTGCTCGGTGAACTCGGCCGGTGTGCGCAACCGCGCATTCGCGATACCGGCCTGTTCCAGCAGCTCGATCACCTCATCGGTGCCGAATGCGGCAAATGCCTGCTCCAGCAGCACGGTCAACTCGCCGTCGTGTGCCACCCGATCGGTATTGGTCGCGAACCGCGGATCCTCGATCAGGTCGGTACGTCCCAGCACCGCGTCACACAGTGCAGTCCACTCGCGCTCGTTCTGGATACCGAGGAATACGGTGCCGTCGGCGGTACGGAACGGACCGTACGGAGAGATCGATGGATGTTTCGCCGCGGTGCGGCGCGGTGGTTCGTCGCCGTAGCGGGAGAAATAGGCGGGCTGGCTCATCCACTCCCCGAGCGCATCGATCATCGCGACATGCAGACTCGCGCCGTCACCGGTGCGCGCCCGGTCGTAGAGCGCGGTGAGGATGCCGCTGTAGGCATACATACCGGTGGCGATATCGGCGATCGAGAAGCCCGCTTTGGCGGGCACTTCCGGTGTGCCCGTCGACATCACGAGCCCGGTCTCGCATTGCAGCAACAGGTCGTAGGCCTTCTTCGACCGATACGGACCGTCGGGGCCGTAGCCGGAGATCGAGCAGTGGATCAGCTCGGGCCGGGTCGCGCGCAGCGTTTCGGCGTCGAGTCCGAGCCGTTCGGCGGCGCCGGGGACCAGGTTCTGCACGAACACATCGGCCCGGGCGATCATCGCATCGAGCAGCCGACGGTCGGCTGGATCCTTGACGTCGAGTTCGACGCTCTCCTTGCCTCGATTGAGCCACACGAAATAGCTCGACTCTCCGTGGACGGTTCGGTCGTAGCGTCGGGCGAAATCGCCGCCACCAGGGCGTTCTATCTTGATCACGCGGGCACCGAGATCGGCGAGCTGGCGGGTCGCGAACGGTGCGGCAACGGCCTGTTCGACCGCGACGACGGTGATGTCTTCGAGAGGACGGCGCATGCGGTGCCTTCCGGGAAAGTCGGTGCCGGACAACTCAGTTGATCCGATTACGGCTGATCAGCTGGCGGGCGATCACACCGCGCTGAATCTCATTGGTGCCCTCACCGACGATCATCAGTGGCGCGTCCCGGAAGTAGCGTTCCACATCGAATTCGGTGGAATACCCGTAGCCACCGTGCACGCGCACGGCATTGAGCGCGATCTCCATGGCGGTCTCGGAGGCGAACAGTTTCGCCATACCGGCCTCCATATCGGCGCGCTCGCCCGAGTCGTAGCGGCGCGCCGCGTACTGCACCAACTGGCGCGCGGCGGTCAATTTCGTCGCCATATCGGCGAGATAATTGCCGACGGACTGGTGCTGCCAGATGGGTTTGCCGAAGCTTTCCCGTTGCTGGGCGTAGCGAATCGAATCCTCCAGTGCGGCTCGACCAACGCCGAGCGCGCGCGATGCCACCTGGATCCGCCCAACCTCCAGCCCGCGCATCATCTGTGCGAAGCCCGCGCCCTCGACCCCGCCGAGCAGCGCCGATGCGGGCACCCGCAGATCGTCGAAGGTCAGCTCACAGCTCTCGACCCCCTTGTAGCCGAGTTTGGGAAGATCCCGCGACACCGTGAATCCGGGCCCCTTCTCCACCAGCAGAATGCTGATCCCCCGATGCGCGGGTTCCGCGGCCGGATCGGTCTTGCACAGCAGGGCGACCAGATCAGACCGGCGGGCATTGCTGATCCAGGTCTTGGACCCGTTGACAATGTATTCCTCGCCGACCCGGCGGGCCGTCGTGCGCATGGCCTGCAGATCCGATCCACCGCCCGGTTCGGTCAGCGCCATGGTCGCGCGCAGTTCGCCGGTCGCCATCCGCGGCAGGTAACGGTCCTTCTGCTCCTGAGTTCCGTAGTCCAGCAACAGTTTTGCGACCACGGTGTGACCGCCCATCGCCCCCGCAAGGCTCATCCAGCCGCGCGAGAGCTCCTCGGTGACGGCGGCGTAGCACGGTGTGGACACCTTGGCCTCGCCCCACGGTTCCGGGATGGCCAGCCCGTAGATCCCGAGCTGTTTCATCTGGTCGATCAGCTTCTCCGGGTAGGTGTTCGTATGGTCGAGCTCCTGCGCGACCGGTTTGACCTCCCGGTCCACGAAGTCACGCACCACCGCGACGATCGCGGTTTCTTCCTCATTGAGCTCGTGCACGACGACTTCCTCTCGCCCCTCGGCAATACACCTCGCACTATCATCATGCGAGCTAATACAGGCCTGGGTAAAATGCCGAGTTCTGATACCACTATGCCGGGTCGCGATGCGCAGGAGGAGCGGATGGACTTCAAGCAGTTGAAGGCCATGGTCACGGTCGCCGAGGTCGGCAGCGTCACCAAGGCCGCGGAGTTGCTGCACCTCGTCCAACCGGCCGTCACCCGGCAGATACGGATGCTCGAGCAGGAACTCGGTGTCGCGCTGTTCGAGCGCACCCGGCAGGGAATGCGCCCGACCGAGGCCGGGACGGTCATGGTCGAGCGGGCGCGGCGGGCCCTGCACGAGCTGGACCGTGCCCGCGCCGAACTCCGCCCGGCACCCGGTGTCGTCACCGGCGTGGTCACCGTCGGCCTGCTGGAGAGCGCCGCCGACCTGTTGGCCGAACCACTCGTATCGGCGCTCGCCCACCATCATCCCGGCATCGAATTGCGCGTTCTCACCGGCTATTCCGGACATCTGCAGCGCTGGCTCGACGACGGCGACCTCGATCTGAGCCTGCTGTACAACCTCACCAGCACCCCGTCGCTCAATGTCGAACCGCTTGCGCGGGAACGGCTCTGGGTGGTCGCGCCACCGAGCGACAACTTGCATGCCGACCGTCCTGTCACCTTGGCCGAGGTCGCGACCCATCCGATGGTGATGCCCGCGCCGGGGCATGCGCTGCGTGCCCTCATCGACGGCGCCTCCGCGCGGACGCAGGTGAATTTCGACGTGACCGTACAGACCAATTCACTGCGCATGCAGAAACTGCTGGTGCTCGGCGGGCACGGCTGGACGATCCTGCCCGGCGTCGGCATTGCCGATGATGTCGCCAGCGGAACGCTCAGCGCCGCACCCCTGTGCGAGCCCGAGGTCTGGCGACTGATCGTCCTCGGCATACCGCGCACCGGCCGCGTCCCCGCTGCCGCCGAAGTCGTTGCGGCCGAACTCATCCGGCAGGTGCGCACGGCGGTAGCGGAGGGGCGCTGGCCCTCGGCCCGACTCGTCGACCGCAGCGAAACCGCGGCGGATTGACCAGATCGATTGCCGTCGAACGGTTCGGGTCGAACAGACGCCCATCGCGTCACGGACCAGCCTCATATGCCGTCCGGAAATACGGGCATCAATTCTTTTTATTTTTCAACTGTCTTCATCATCACTCATGATCGGTCGCAGAGTCTTCCGATACCGAGGTTCGCCATGCAGCAGTATCCGATGTTCATCGACGGGCATGACCATCAGCCGATCGGCGACGAGTGGTTCCCCACCGACAACCCGTATCTCGGCGAACCATGGGCCCGAATCGCCAAGGGCGGCGCCGAGGATGTCGACGCCGCGGTACAGGCCGCCCACCGGGCCTGCACCTCCGGTCCATGGCCGGAACTCACCGCGAGTGCTCGCGGCGCACTGCTGCGCCGCCTCGGCGACACCCTCGCCGAGCATGCGCACCGGCTGGCCGAGCTCGAAGTCCGCGACAACGGCAAGCTATTCGCCGAAATGTATGGCCAGCTCAGCTATCTGCCGCAGTGGTTCTACTACTACGGCGGACTCGCCGACAAGATCGAGGGGACGGTGCTGCCGCTGGACAAGAAGGGCTACTTCGCCTACACGCGCCAAGAGCCCGTCGGTGTCGTCGGCATCATCACGCCGTGGAATTCACCGCTGATGTTGCTGACCTGGAAGCTGGCCCCAGCCCTTGCCGCAGGCTGCACAGTGGTGATCAAACCGTCGGAATTCACCTCCGCCTCCACGATCGAGCTGGTCCGGCTGTTCCATGCGGCGGGATTGCCGCCGGGCGTGCTCAATGTGGTGACCGGCTTCGGCGCCGACGTCGGTACCGCCCTCGTCGAGCATCCGCTGGTCCGCAAGATCACCTTCACCGGATCCGATTTCACCGGGCGCGCAATCAACGAGGCCGCGGCCCGCGACCTCAAGCACGTGAGTCTCGAACTGGGTGGTAAATCCCCGAATATCGTCTTCGCCGACGCCGATCTCGACGCCGCCGTCAACGGAGTCGTTTCCGGCATTTTCGCCGCCACCGGCCAGACCTGTATCGCCGGATCGCGACTGCTGGTCCAGGACAGCATTCACGACGAATTCGTCGCGCGCGTCGTGGAACTCGCGCGCACGGCTCGCATGGGCGACCCCATGTCCGAGCACACCCAGGTCGGCCCGATCACCACACCGGCGCAGTACACGAAGGTGCTGGACTATCTGCGCATCGCCGAAAAGGAAGGCGCCACACTGGCTTTGGGTGGAACGCCCGCGACGCGCCCGGAATGCGGCAACGGCTGGTTCATCGAACCGACCATCTTCACCGGCGTCGACAATCGGATGCGCATCGCCCAAGAAGAAGTCTTCGGACCGGTGCTCGCCGTCATTCCGTTCGGCGCCGAGGACGATGCGGTCGCCCTGGCCAACGATGTCCGCTTCGGCCTCGGTGCGGGCGTCTGGACCAGTGATATCGGCCGTGCACTACGCATGGCCGAGCGCATTCGCTCCGGCACCGTGTGGGTGAACACCTATCGCGCCGTCAGTTTCATGGCGCCGTTCGGCGGATTCAAGGATTCCGGCATCGGCCGGGAAAACGGAATAGACGCCATCCGGGAGTACCTCGAAACCAAGACGGTCTGGATCAATTCCGGTGCGCCCGTCGGAAATCCATTCGTGATCCGCTGATCCCGCATACCGTCAGGAATCGAGTCGCGTCGCGAGCAGTTGGGCCAGGTGTCGACCATGCGATCGGTCGGATCCGCGAGCTGAGTGCGGTAAGACCTGGTCCGCCATCGTCGGCTGAATCCCAGCGGGCCGAGAATGACGAAAACCCTGGCGCGCACATGCAGCCAGGGGTTTTCGCCGTCTGGTCAGCTCTTGACCAGTTCGGGGATCGCGGTGTCGAGTTCCTCTGCCTCCGCGGGGGCGGCCGCCGCCCGGCTCGGCAGCAGCACAGCCATGGCGATCACGACCAGTGCCAGTGCGGCGGAGACCAGGAAGGCCAGGCGCATGCCGTCGAGGTGGGCCGTGACGGGGTCGGTGCCGTCGGCGACGAGTCCGGTGCCGCGGGCCGACATCACTGTCACCACCAAGGCGGTGCCGAACGCCGCGGCGACCTGCTGCAGTGTGCCCAGCATCGAGCTGCCGTGCGAGTACAGGTGCTGTGGAAGCGCGCCGAGCCCGAGGGTGAAGACCGGGGTGAAGGCGGCGGCCAGCGACACCATCAGCAGGATGTGCAGTGCCAGCAGCTGCCAGTACGGCATGGACATCGAGATCTGGGTGAATCCGGCCAGCGCCGCGGCGATCCCGACCGAGCCGGGAATGACCAGTACGCGTCCACCGAAGCGGTCGAACAGGCGACCGACCGTCGGTCCGAGCAGACCCATCGCCAGCCCACCCGGCATCACCAGCAGGCCGGTCTGCAAGGGGCTCAGGCCACGCAGATTCTGCAGATACAGCGGCAGCAGGATCATCGAGCCGAGCATCGCCATGAACGCGACCGACATCAGCACCAGCGCCTTCGTGTAGGTGCCGGAAAGCAGGACCCGCAGATCCAGCAGCGGGGTGCCGGTGCGCTGCAGGCGCAGCTGACGGAAGACGAAGACGGCGATGAGGGCCGAACCCGCCGCGACGATCAGGGCCGGGCTGGTGAGGTTGTCGCTCTCGAACCGGCTGAGCCCGAATACCAGCCCGCCGAATCCGAGCGCGGCGAGCACCACGCTGACCGAGTCGATCGCCCCGGCCTGCGGTTCACCGACATTCTCCAGCCGACGCAGACCCAGCCATGTGACGACCGCGGTGATCGGCAGGACCAGCACGAAAAGCCAACGCCACGAACCGATCTGCAGCACCATCCCGGAGACTACCGGGCCGAGCGCGGGCGCCACCGAAATGGCAAGGGTGACATTGCCCATCACCCGGCCGCGGTCCTGCTCGGGCACCACGGTCATGAGTGTGGTCATCAGCAGCGGCATCATTACCGCGGTACCGCCGGCCTGAATGACCCGTCCGAGCAGCAGCACCGCGAACGACGGCGCGACGGCCGCCAGCGCGGTCCCCGCCAGGAAGACCCCCATCGCCACGGCATAGGCCCGCCTGGTCGACACCCGCTGCAGGAACCAGCCGGTAGTCGGGATGACGGCGGCCATCGTCAACATGAACGCGGTGGACACCCACTGCGCCGCCCGCTCGGTGACCTCGAGGTCGGCCATCAGCCGCGGGATCGCGTTGATCATGATGGTTTCGTTCAGGATCACGACGAAGGTCGCGAGTACCAGTACCCGGATGACTGTCGGCGTCCGCCCTCCCGAGGCGGGGGCGGAAAGTTCGGCTGACATCGGGTGTACCTCCAGGGCGTCTCGACAGGAATAGGTGTGGCGCGTTACCGATCCTCGGATCTCGCCACAGTGGTAGAGACGGGACCGGCGGCTCGAATTCATCGGCACGCGACAGTATTGCGGTCGCCACCGACAAGTTCGGCCGCACGTGCCACCCATCGGCACAACCGCCCCATCGAAGGCACGGCGATGAGAACATACCTCTCATGATGAAGAACGATCCTTCCAACGCAGCGCGAACGGCGCACCGCTGGATATGGACAAGCACCGCAACGGCGTTCGTCACGGCGGTGACGCTCGTGTGCGGCGGCAACACGGCAGCAGCCGAGCAGCCGCACCCAGACGATCCGGTGGCTTCCGCAGGATGCGCCTTACCCGCACCCGCTCCGGGAACATCCACCGGGCAGTTCGCGGCGGCGGGAAAATCGGGTAGCTACGTACAGGACATTCCCGCAGGGATATCACCGCTACCTGTGGTCTTCGATATCCACGGGTACCTCGAGCCCGCCCAGATCGAACACGTCGCCACCGGTGTCGGCCAATTCGGAATCGAGCACGGATTCGCGACGATCACCCCGCAACTCGACGAACCCGGTTGGCCGCGCTGGGATTTCAGCGAGAACAGCGCCGATGTCGCCTATCTGTCGGAACTGCTGACGCATGTGGAATCGACACTGTGCGTCGATTCGCGGCGAGTGTTCGTCACCGGACTGTCGATGGGTGGCTTCACCACTTCGTCGCTGGCATGTCAGCTCGCGGACCGGATCGCGGCTGTCGCACCGGTGGCCGGGCTGCAGGACTTCGCCTGGTGCCATCCGGCGCGTCCGATACCCGTCATCGCGTTCCATGGGACAGCCGACCCGTTCGTCGCCTACACCGGCGGATCCGGGCCCAACGCCCAGTTGCTGCCGTCGGCCGACGGTTCGGGTTCGGCGGCCGGGCGGGGCGGCACCAAGCCGAGCGGCGTCGATGGTCCGGGACCGGCGAGCATCCCGGCGCAGGCGGCCGCCTGGGCGCACCGCAACGGCTGCGGGCCCGAGCCGGAAGAGCGCCGGATTGCCAGCGACGTCACCATGTTCCGCTACCCGTGCCCCGAAAACAGCGCCGTCGAGCTTTACGCGCTGCTGGGCGGCGGCCACACCTGGCCGGGCTCGCCGCCGATCGCCCCCGAACCACTGGTCGGCGCTACCGCATCGCTCAACGCCAATCAGATCATGTGGGATTTCTTCCAGGCCCATCCGCATACCGGCGCCCTCCGGTGAGCGCGGCATCCCCAGCAGTACCAGCGACCGCGGGTCCCGCGCGCAACCAGCACGAATAACGATCTCGCCGATCTGATCGAGGGTGCTGTCCGCGCCGACGCGCCGGGCTCAGCGGCGTATCTCGACGGCTTCGGAGAACAGCCCGATTCGCGGCACCTTCATGAAGTACCGTCAGGCCATGTCCGAGGACTGTGTGGAGCGAGCCGAAGTAGCGCAATCCAACACCTACACCTGGGAGGTTGTCGGGAGCGGTCCGACCGGGAAATCCCTGGTCGACTCCGGTGACGGCGAATTCGGCATTCCCGATGACTGCACCGGCCGCACCTGCACCAACCACGTCGAGGTCGGCACCGCGGTGTTCGACCGGGTCGTCGCAGACATCATGATCGAATACCGAAACGCGGTCCTGGACGCCCGCCTCGAGGACGAACCCGACCCGGACCGGCCGCTGGAGCAGGTCACCATCCGGGTCTGCGATGGTAATGGCGTCGACATGCTTTCGGCGACAGCCGTATTGACCTATCCCGTCGTCACCGTCGCGGACACCGAGACCTACCGTAAGCAAGTGGCGCTGGCCGAGAAACGGGAACGGCGACGACGTGAACGCCGCGATAAAGCCATCACCGCGGGAACCTGCGCCCCACGGTCGGGGCCCGCCGACCCCCGACTGGCCGGGCTCATCCTCAACCTGCGGGTCGAAGCCGACACCGTGCGCGAGGAAGTCCCGGATGCCGACCACTGCCGAGAACAATTGGCATTGGCCCAGAACACCGTACAAGCCGCTACCGAGGCGGCCGCTCGTGCGCGAATAAGCGGCACGCAAGGTGAGTTCGAACATGCCCACGCCTTTATCCAGCGCTGGACACCACGCATAAACCGCTGGGCCGCATTCCTCGAACTGACCACCGAGGCCTATGCCGACGCCGACGCCGTCGACGCCCTCGCCGACCGCATAAGCCTGCAACCCCCGGTCGACAATTAGCTGTGCGACCAGCTTCTCGCTCTTCAGCCAGTCGTAGGCGACGTCGGCGGGATCCTCACCATCGATATCGACGCGGCCGTTGTCCGGCGGACAGCAGCAGCGGGTCGGCACCGCTCGCACGCTCGCTGCGGACCGACTATCGCCGCGCGGAATCCGGTGCCCGACCAGTTGGTGAACAAGACGAGCAGACCGACCGCGGGCGCGACCTGGCCGAGTTCGTGCTGGATCGCGATCGGACTGTCCTGCAGGCGAACCCGATCCGGCTATGCCGTTCGTGGCGGAATTCGTCGGATCCGGCGCGAAGCCGGTCGTCACCTCGAAGAGCTTCACCGAGGGCCTATTACTCAGTGCCCCGTGTGCCGGAGCAGCCAAAACCCCGCGAGGTGCATGCGGGAAATATCAGGGGTGGGCCGATAGACGCGAGTCCCTGTGTGCCGCTGCTGTTCGGTAGCGGCACACAGGGACTCGATGTGCTCGTGCTGCGGAATCAGGGGGTGGAGTAGCCGATCAGGGCCCCGATGCCCGCGCCGATCGGGATGGTGACGAGGGCACCGACACCCCCGAGGAAGAAGCCGATCACCGCGCCGATCCCGGCGCCGATGAGCGCGCCGATCCCGGCGTTGTACTGCTTGCGGGCGATCGTGTCGGAGGCCTCATCGATTGCCTGCGCGGTCCGCGTGCTGTCGGATTGCGCTGTGAGGGTGAGGGTTCGGCCGTCGTTGGCGATCTCCGGCGTCAGGGCGACGGTCCCGGCCGCGGTCTGCAGCCCCAGCGGAATCGAGGTCACCGCATTGCCTACAGCGTCGGTGAGGGTGATCGAAAGCGCATCGGCGGCCACGGTGAACCGTCCGGCCTCGACGGTGGTGCTGACTCCTCGGCGGTCTGCTGTCGGTGCGGTGATGAAGTTGATGCCGTGATCGGACGCCTGCACGGTGATGTCGGTTGCTACCGGCTGGGCCTGCACGGCGCCTGCGGTAATGCCGGTCGCACCGATCGCGAGCAGGGCGGTGGCGGCGAACTTGGTGGCGCTCATAGTTTTCCCCACATTTCATCGGCTGTCGCGCGCCGACACGTGCCTGAAAGCCCGTGCCGGGCCACGTGATTCAGTCGACCACATCTGTGATCGAAAAGTAATAGTACCGTCCGGGAGCAACCCCCGCGGGCTGCTCCTCGGACAGTCCCGGTGCCGAACATGTTGCCGCCCAACATCTCCGGCAGCGCGACGGGTCAACAGATGGTGCGGGTTCGCAGGTCACTGCCGATGACGACGGCGGCGCGGTAGCCTCTTATTGCCCAGGTTGCGACGGTCGCGCAGTATGAGCCAGGTCACCAAGGCCGCGACCACGGCGGTCACTACGGCGGCGACAGGCACCGGGCGACTGCGCGTCACGGCGGCGAACTGGACGGCGCGGTCCTGCGTAGCGGCGCCGGCTTTCGCGCGCTTCTCCCGCACAGCTTCGGCCGCATGATGAACTTTGGCGCGGGCATTGTCCACGGTGTGATGTAGTTCTGCCTCGGCTCTGCCCTTCACATCGAGCTTGTCGGTCAGTTCCGCCATGGTCTGTCCCAGCTCTTGCCTGGTCAGGTCACGATCGGCGCGCAGCAGTTCCGCCTCGGGCGATCCGACCGAGGGCTTGCTCTCATCACTCATCGCTATCCTCCGCTCCTGATCACATGGATGTCTTGCTGTACGCCGGTGATCGCCTCCCGCGGGACCGGCGGGACCGCCTTCTGCAGGTCCTTCTTGCCGATGGCAGCCAGCGCGCCGCCGACGAGGAGCAGTACCGCTCCGACAATCAGCGCGGCGGCCCAGCCCGACAGCGGACCCGCGAGGGCGATGATCACCGCCACGATGACGGCGGCACCGCCGTAGCACGCCGCGAGCGCCCCGGCACCGGTCATAACCGCGCCGCGCCCCAGACGTTTGCCTTTGCTTTGCACTTCGAGTTCCGCGAGCTTGATCTCGTCCCGGATCAGGCGGCCCATTTGCTCGGTCGCATCGTTGACGAGCTCGGCAACCGACCGTGTCTCCGTCGGCGACGTCTCGATATACGACCCGGTGGGTGTTTCGGTCATGGCGATTCCTAGGTATTCGGGGAACAGCTCCAGATATGTCCGAGTTGGCCCGCTTTGCGAGTTTCAAACCCGCGAGCGCCAGATCGTCCGAGTGGTGGGGCCACGATGCCGGATGCGGGCACCAGAATGGTTCCACCGCGGCGCAGATCCGCGCCGGTATCGGCTCGCCGCAGAGCACGGCACCACACGGCTCGATCAGGTGGTCTGCGGTAACCACGGCTCGACCGTTTCGGGTGGCCTACACAGCCCCAAATGCCGAAATCTCTTCCCACCCTTGGGATTACCGTCGTTGACATCTACGCACCGAGCGGCGAACCATCGAATCGTCAGTCACCCGTCTCGGGTGTGCACGTATCCGATGATGCGGAGTGCGGTCATGGCGAAAGCAGTCGACAAGACCCCCGTTCGTCCGGCGGTCGACCGGTACGCGGCTATCACGATCCGCTTCGCTCGATGAGCGGTGACCAACTCCGTCGTCCGATTTTCGATGGAAGGATTTCCGATGAAGAACGAGCGCGAGAAGGCGCCTGCTGAATCCACGGCCGAGAAGCGCGCGGCCATTGTGATCCGGCCGCTGGACAAGAAGGAGACCACCGGCGACAGCGGTGGTAATGGCGGCAATTAGCAGTGCCCGGTAGGCCGGATGCGCGCTGAACAGATGCTGCGGCCACGGATCAAACCGGAACACGGTCGGTATGTCACGATCGACGGCAATATCAGGATCGGTGCCACGGTCCACGGCCTCGGAGTGGAAATCGAAGATCCGGATGGCTGGGTACGGGTTCTGATCGGCGCACTGGATGGCACCAGATCACCCGACGAGATAGTCGACGTGGTGCTGTCCGATTATCCGGGAGTGCCCGCGGCCGACGCGATGCAACAGTTGTCGGACGCGGGTTTCCTGGAAGATGCCGGTGCTCCGATGCCGGTCGAATTGTCCGAGCGGGAGTTGGAGCGCTATTCGCGCGGTGTGGCGTTCTTGCGGTGGATCGACCGGACGGCTCGGGTCAGCGCTTGGGACGTTCAACTTCGACTGCGCCGATCCCGCGTTCTGCTCATCGGTGTCGGTGGAACCGGCGGGATCGTGGCGCAGGGCCTGGTTGCCTCCGGTGTCGGGCAGCTGCATTGCGTCGACGCCGACATAGTGGAGCTTTCCAACCTCAATCGCCAGATCCTGTTCCGCGAGCACGATATCGGCAGATCGAAGGTCGACGCCGCGGTCCAGCAGTTGCGCGCGCTCAACTCCGATGTGCGGGTCACGGGCGAACGGCGGCGGATAACAGAGCAGCCCGACCTGGCCGAACTGCTCGAACCCGGGTACGACCTACTCGCCCTGTGCGCTGACCAGCCGCGCACGATCCGCCGATGGGCCAACCGGGCGTGCCTGGCCGCCGGTGTGCCCTGGGTGGTCGGCGGCTACCACGGCCCGACCGTGTCGGGCAGCCTGCACGGCCCCGGGCAGAGTGCCTGCTGGGAATGCCTGCACGATCACCGAGCCGAACAGGCGGATATGCGGCTGACTCCGGAGACGACGCTGGAAAGCCTTGCGCCACAACTGCCCTGGCATCCGGTCAACATCGTATCGGCGACCCTCACCGGCACTCTCCTCACGCATTTCGCGCTTGCGACGCTGACCGGTGCCCCGCCGATCGAACCGGGGTTCCGATACGACGTGAATCTGGTCCGTCTGGATGCGTCGGTGCCCGACCGCATTACCTCTCGGCCGGATTGCCCAGCATGCGGCAGCTCGCCGTGACCGACGCGCACACGGCGGTCACCCCGCGACCCGACAGTCGGATCCGACTGCACGACTTGGCGATTCGGCCCGATCGCGACGAGTGGATCGTGGGGCGGTTCGAGACTCGGCAGTTCGTGGCCCTGCCGAGGGCGGGGGTGACCGCACTCGAGTTGCTGCGAGCCGGTCACACCATCGAACAGGCAGTTGAGCGACTGGCCTGCGCCGAGGGGCGCGAGTTCGATGTGCTGTCCTTTGTCGAGGCACTGATGGAGCTCGAGTTCGTGGCCGAGGTCGACGGACGGCCGGTGCCGTGCACCCCGCCGCGACCGGCATCGTTTCCGCGGATACGCCCCGAGCATGTGCGGTTCGCGCTGAGCCCGGTCTTTCCAGTGCTGTTCGCCATTCTCATGGTTGCCGCAGTCGCGACACTCGTCGAACGCCCCGACCTGCTGCCGAGTTTCCATAACCTGCTCTGGAGTCCCGGTGGCAGCATCGTGCTCGCGCTCAGCGTCACCGCGGGCTGGTCACTGGTATTCGTCCACGAGCTGGCACATTTCGTCGTCGCACGGGCGACCGGCGTGCACGCCCGGATCGGACTGGGTACGCGCCTGCAGTTCCTGGTGGCGGAAACCGATATCAGCGGAATCGAACTCGCACCACGGCGACATCGACTCACCGCCTATCTGGCCGGTATGTCGACGAACTTCTCGGTCGCGGCCGCCGCCGTGCTGTTCGCCGCTGTGACCGCCCAGGCCGCGACGCCGCACCGGATTCTGGCCGCGGTCGTCGTGATCGCGTTGCTGCCCTTGCCGTTTCAGTTCATGGTGTTCATGCGCACGGACATCTATTTCGTGCTGCAGGACCTCACCGCATGCCGCGACCTGTACGGCGACGGCATCGCATATGCGCGCTATCTCGGAAACCGGCTGCGGCCTATCATCTTTCGCCGATCCGACGCGCCAGAAGATCCCAGCCTCTGCCTGCCATCGCACGAACGCCGCGCGGTACGCGTCTACAGCATCGTCCTCGTTCTCGGAACCGTGCTGTGCCTGACCGCGATGGTGACCGTCACCCTCCCCGCCGATCTCACCTTGATCTACCGCGCCATAGACAGACTCGGTCCGAGCCAGCCGGTAGCAACCAACCTCGACAGCGTGGTCGTGCTACTCATCCTCGGCACCCTCCACGCTGTATGGGGCCTGACCTGGTGGCGACGGCATCGCGCGAAGCGCCAGTAAGGACACGCCTACACCAATACGGGGATCCTGCCGGTGTCGCGCAATCGGTGAGTTTCTTGCGTCGCGGCGGGCCCGGATCACCCCCGAACGGGTCGGATTACCGGTCTACGACGCCGCCAAGCGCCGGGCGCCCGGGCTACGGCGTCAAGAGGTCGCCACGCTGGCCGGACTCTCGGTCGACTACTACACCCAGATCGAACGCGGCAAGGTCCGCGGTGTCTCCGAATCCGTGCTCGACGCGATCGCCCGTGCCCTGCAACTCGACGAGGCCGAACGCTCCCACCTGTTCGACCGGCAGCCCCGCCCCCGATCAAACGCTGCGCAACCCCTGATACCCCGGCCGTGACGAGCGTGACGTCGTAGCGGACCGGCAGCGCATCGCCCGCCCTGGCTCTCAGGACGCGGCTGCGGTGGCGCGGGCCCGGTTTTCCCGGATCTCGTCGTGGTGGTCGGAGGCCCAGGTGATCAGGGACGTGACGATCTCGAGCAGGCTGCGGCTGAGTGGCGTGAGAGCGTATTCCACGCGCGGCGGCACCTCGGCATAGGCGGTTCTGGTCACGAGTCCGTCCTGCTGCAGCTGACGCAATGTGAGGGTGAGCATGCGCTGGGATATGCCGGGAACGTCGTGCTGTAGGTCGGTGTAGCGCCGGGGCCCGGCGTCCAGGACGGCGATCACCAGCATGCTCCACTTGTCCCCGACACGGTCCAGTACCTGCCGGATGAACTCCATCTGCTCTGCGGGAATTCCAGCGCACGGCCCGCGGCCTGCGGCAACGCTCGATCGGGCGGTGACCTCCATGGCGCACATTCCTCTCCGGCACAGACATCGATGTGCCTTTTGTACGACCTTCAATACTGGCCCATTATGGCGCTACGCACAAACAGTAGGAATTGGAGGCGCGTCATGAGGATAGAGATCTGGGCCGAGGTCACCTGCCCTTGGTGCGGTCTGGGCAACCATCGCCTGAATCGGGCGGTCGAGCAGTTCGAGCACGGCGACGAGGTGGAGGTGATCCACCGTTCGTTCCCGCTGAGCGACGGGTTCCCCACCGACCGCACTATCGGCGTGCGCGAAGCCCTGCGGCACAAGCACGGCATGACCGGCGAGCGACTGGAGACGATGACGCGCCGGATCGAGGCGATCGCCGACCAGGACGGGCTGAGCCCCTACATCGTGCTGAACAACCAAGTCGGCAACACGCGGCTGGCCCACGAATTCCTCGCCTACGCCTCGGACGAAGGCAAGAACCGCGCCGCGTGGGATGCGATCTTCCAGGCGTATTTCGGTGAGGCCCGGCCGATCTTCGGCCTCGATGTCCTGCTCGAACTCGCCGAGAAGCTCGGCCTGGAGCGTGAGCAGACCCGGCGTGCGCTCAGCGAATGCCGGTTCCAGCAGCAGGTGCACGACGAGGCACGCGACGCTCAGCGACTGGGAGCCACCGGCGCGCCGTTCATCGTTCTCGACGGCCGGTATGCCCTGTCCGGAGCCCAGGACACGGCAACGCTGCTCGAGGTCCTGCGCAAGCTCTGGAACGAAACCCATCCGCGCTTTTCGGAGACCGGCGGTGCCGCAGCGATTTGCGGCTCGGACAGCTGCGCACCCCCCGCTGGTCAGCCCACCAACGCCTGACCACTCACCCCCGCCCGGCCCATCACGCGCCTGGCCCATTCAAAGGAGTAGCTCTATGTCCAAAGTGATTGCCATCTTCGGAGCCGGTACCGGTCTCGGCGTGTCCGTCGCCCACCGCTTCGGGCGCGAAGGCTTCCGCGTCGCTCTCGTCGCGCGCCGCAAGGACCGCCTGGACGCGCTGGTCGAGCAGCTCGCCGGTAAGGGCATCGAGGCGGCCGCCTTCTCCGCCGATCTGTCCGAGCCCGCCGAGGTGCCCGCACTGGTCGCGGCCATACACGCGCGCTTCGGTCGCATCGACGTCATCGAATACGGGCCGATCGGCGGCGAGCAGGGCTTCACCCCGGCCGCCCAGCTCGACGCGATCACCCTGCAGGGACTGATCCCGCTGCTGTTGCTCACCCCGGTGGAGGTGGTCCGTGCCGTGCTGCCGGAATGGACCGAGCGCGGCGACGGCGCGTTCCTGCTGACCCACGGCTATTCGGCGGCGCAGCCGATGCCCCACCTCAGCGGTGTCGGCCCGGTGATGTCCGCCGCCCGCAACTACCTGTACTCCCTCAACGGTGAGCTCGCCGACACCGGCATCTACGCAGGCACCCTCTCCATCGGGGCGATGATCGCCCGCAGTGAGGCAGCCGCCGCGGTGGGGGCCGATTCGGACTCGCTTGCGGCCTTCCCTGTTGTCGACCCCGACGACCTCGCGGAGCACTACTGGGACATGTACACCAAACGCGACCGCGTCGAGCAGATCTATCCCGAATCCCTTGCCCCGCAAACCATCGCAGGGTAACCCGGCACGGTATCGACTCGGCCGAGATCCCGGGGCGTAGGTTCCAGCGTGGCCGGGCCATCTGAATCACGAAGTGCCCGTATCGGATTGCCGCGCCGACCGATCCTCGGGGGTTGCCTGCCGTTGGCCGATCAGCTCGTTCCTTTGCGCCCCACGAGATGAAAGACGCGACTGAGTTGGCGGTACGGGTCTCGTCGGCTGGCTTCGAGTTCGACTGCGGCCGTGGCCGCTACCTGCTTGGAATCGCCGGGGCCAACTCGGCTCCACTGAACTCGAGCCAGTCGACGAACAGCCATACCCCATACCAGCCGCACTGGCTCCACGCCCCGGCTCTGTACGAGCCCGCTGATGTCTTCCACGGTGTCGTCTCGACCCGGCAGACCCAGCACCAACATCACGTCGTAACCGGCTCGAGCCAGCGGAAGCGATTGACGGCCCGCACCGCCGCCGACATCGAGCACAGCTGCCGACGGCGCCGGTAGACGCTCGAGCAGCTGCTGGTGCATTACATAGATGCGCACGCGCCCCTGCACGGAAGCGTAAGCATCATCGGCAAATTGGTCGACCAGACCGGCCCAGATGTCATCACCCATCTTGTGCGGGCGCGGCTCGCACACCTGTGGGACACGGTCGCCGATACGACAGGACTCGACCCGGTGACGGTCAAGTCGTTCCTCGCCTTCGGCATGCTGCTCAACAACATACTCGTATCCAGGCAAGCCTGTTCGAGCACATTACCACGGACACCAATCGATGAAATCGGCCAACTTATTCGATTTTTCGGTAGATCTCTTCGACCACCTATTCCCGCCGTTGGGCTGCGACCATCGAATTCGAGATATGCAACCTCATGCTCGCTCCCCCTCGAATACAAGCGGTCGACGAAAATAGCAGGCCTTCGGAGACAGTTACTTACCGGCCGCGTTGTAAGCAGCGACGATATCGGCGGAGATCCGGCCGCGCGCCGATACATTGTGCCCATTTTTGCGGGCCCATTCGCGGATAGCGAACGATTGGTCCCGATCCACGGTGGACCGAAAGTCTTTGCCGCCGCCTCTGGCCTTGGACCTGACCTTCAGCCGCCCGGTCTTGCGGGCCTTCTCCGTCCAAGGATCCAGGTCGGCACGCAGCTTTTCGGCATTCTTTTTCGACAGATCGATCTCATAGGTAACACCGTCGAGGGAGAACAGAACGGTCTCATCAGCTTTCGACGTGCCATCCAAATCGTCGACCATGGTAACGGTCACCTTCTTCGCCATGCCAGCCCTCCATGTGTGAGCATTTCTTCGACAAGCTGATGGTATCTGCCCACTCTATCCAAGATTGCCGCGCGATATGCCGGTACACGAGCACGGCGGAGCAGGCGACGATCATCGGAATCGCTCGATAAATGCGAGCCACTTATTATGTCGCCAGAACCACCGCGACACGGAGTTCCCGCTTCGCGGCACTCGCCGCGCCGCCTCGGATTGTGGTGTCGAAGGCAGCTCCGCGCTGCGGCTCGCGCATCAGAGCGAATGCGGCAACGCCATACCAACGAGGGCGCCCGCGATCAGGAACGGACAGCGGAGTCCGAACCTGCCGCGAGTCCGGTCACTGAGGTGACCGACCAACACCGAACGCGACACCGCCGCGATGCAGTCCACACCGACGATGTCGCCGAGGTACTCGGTGTGCGCCAGTGCGAGCCGCGCAACCGCGGTCGACAGGTACTGGACCTGTTCTAGTTAAGCGCTTAAGCTCAGCCACAACGACCATGGATCCTTCGCCTCGGGACGCAGGGCCAGCCTCGAACCAACTGTCGGCGCTGCCCCAAGTCCTGCGGGCGGCAGGCGACCAGATCTTTCCTGTGCTGCACAGCGCAGGGTTCTCCACAACTGAAGGCATCGCGCTTCTCCGTGTCGGAGCGGCTCGGCGAAAGGATGAGGGACATTGAGTAACACCATCGACATCGATCCTGTGGTCGAAAGCCCGAGCTCGGGAATCATTCCGGTCTTCGACCCGTCCACCGAGGAGCTGATCGCGGAGGTCGTCGATTCCGACCAGGCGACCGTTGACGCTGCGGTGGCCCGGGCACGCGAAACATTCGAGTCGGGTGTGTGGCGCAAGCTGCCCGCCGCGCACCGCGCGGAGGTGCTCTTCCGCGCCGCGGACATCATCCGGGCCCGCACCGACGAGCTCGCCGAGATCGAGGCCCGCGACAACGGCATGAACGCGATGGCCGCGCGCCAGATCATCAAGGTGTCGCTCGAGATGCTGGTGTACTACGCCGGCTGGGTCGGCAAGATCCACGGCGAGTCGAGCAATCTCGTATCCGACGGACTACTCGGACACTTCGAGAACTACCACACCTTCACTCAGCTCGAGCCGGTCGGCGTCGTCGGCCTCATCATCCCTTGGAACGGCCCGTTCTTCGTCGCGATGCTCAAGGTCGCGCCCGCCCTCGCGGCGGGCTGCAGCGCTGTCCTCAAACCCGCCGAGGAGACGCCACTCACCGCGCTGAAACTGGAGGAGATCTTCCGCGAGGCGGGCCTGCCCGACGGTGTCCTCAATGTCATCACCGGCTACGGTGAGACCGCTGGTGCGGCGCTCACCGCGCACCCGGACGTCGACAAGATCGCGTTCACCGGGTCGACGGAGGTCGGGCGGCTGATCGTCAAGGCGGCCGCAGGCAACCTCAAGCGCCTGACCCTCGAACTCGGCGGCAAATCACCGCTGATCATGTTCGACGACGCCAATCTGGACAAAGCAATCATGGGGGCCGGCATGGGCCTGCTCGCCGGGTCGGGCCAGAACTGCTCCTGCACCTCGCGCATCTACGTTCAGCGCGGCATCTACGAACAGGTCGTCGACGGACTCGCCGCCTTCGCCAAGATGCTGCCGATGGGCGGCAGCGATGATCCCAACTCGGTCCTCGGGCCGCTGATCAGCGAGAAGCAGCGCCAGCGCGTGGAAGGCATCGTGAACGACGGTGTGGCCGGCGGCGCGCAGGTGGTAACCGGCGGCAAGGTAATGGACCGGCGCGGCTACTTCTACGAGGCGACGATCGTCACCGGCACCACCCCCGACATGCGTCTCATCCGCGAGGAAATCTTCGGGCCGGTCGGCTCGGTAATCCCGTTCGACGACGAGGACGAGGTGATCGCCGCCGCGAACGACACCGACTACGGGCTCGCCGGCTCCATCTGGACCGAAAACCTCGGCCGTGCACACCGCGTCGTGAACGAGCTCCGCGCCGGCCAGATCTGGGTGAACACCGCCCTCGCGGCGGACCCCTCGATGCCGATCTGCGGCCACAAACAGTCGGGCTGGGGCGGCGAGCGCGGCAAGAAGGGCATCGAGTCCTACTTCAACATCAAGTCGGTCTACATCAGCCACTGAGCGGGTCGACCGGGATTGTCGGCGGCAACGGCGTTTCCGCGCACTGGGGATGAAGCCGGTAGAGGTGACTGCACCGGATTCACGGGCGATCGATCACCGTCGATCGGGGACGGCCGGCCTCACCAACCGACCGTCACCCACAGATTAAGCGCTTAACCACGCGCTGTCCAGAACCTACATCGAGGCGACCCCGCCGCGAGAATTTCCGATAGGCGATGTTCGGAGCGCGGTCTAAGTCGAGGCGCGCACGACGAGCCGGGCGATGTCCGTGGGCTCGGGAACCGATGGCACCGGATACCCCAGTTCGGTGAGGACTGCCGCGATCGCGGCGTTGGCGACCGCGGTGGGATCGAACTCCACGGTGGTCAAAGGCGGTGAGCTGAACGCTCCCATGGGGTTTGCGTCCACGCCGATGACGGCGAGGTCGTCGGGGCAGCGGAGTCCGGCTTCGTGGATGCCGAACAGCACCAGGCCCGCGATCTCGTCGCTCTGCGCACAAACAGCGGTGACCCCGTCGCGCACCCACCCGGCCACCATGGCCGCGACATTGTCCGGGGTGACCTCGCCGACGCTGATGGACGGCAGATCCTGCAGGCGTGCCGCTCGGTCGACGCCCGCGAACCAATAGTCGCCCAGGGCACGCCATTTCGCGATTCCGGTATAGGCGAAGGCGATCTTGCGGTGGCCACGCGAGACCAGATGCCCGACCCGCAACGTGCCGACCGACAACAGCGGGTCCCCGAGCGCGGGCAGCAGTCCGATCTCGATATGCGGCACCTTCGCCGCGCGCACCGCGGTGCGTACGCGAGCGCTCAGCGGAAACATGCTGACGACCGCGGTCGGATCGAGATTGCCGATGGCATCGACAACCTGCTGATCGTCTTCGGTCTGGAAGATCTGCACCTGCAACAACCCGTGGCGGGCGAGTTCGGTGGTCATCCGATTACCGGCCTCGATCGGCATGTCACCGACCGCTACCCGAGGCACCACGTACAGCACCACGCCACCCTTGCCGCGTGCCAGATTCCGCGCGGCGACATTCGGCCGATACCCCAACTGTTCGGCAGCGGCGTACACCGCTTCCCGGGTTCGCGCCGAAATCCGCTTGCCCTCGACATTGTTCAGGACATAGCTGACCGTCGCGGTCGAAACATTCGCCAGCCGCGCCACATCGGCGTTCGTCGGCCGCGCGACCCTGTCCTCGACGCTCGATGCGTCATTCTCACGAGCGGCCATGGCCTCATGATGGCACGCCGCGCCTCGCTCATCCCGGTCGCCATCCCCGTCTGCGGTGCTCGAAGAACTCCGCGGCGCGACGGATCGAATCCTCCACCGGTTCGGGCTTCCAGCCGAGTTCGCGTTCAGCCTTGCCGTGGTCGAGCGGCGACATCAGCTCGGCCATGCGCAAACCGACCGCGGCGAATGGGAGGTCGCGGTTCACCAAACGGGCGGTGAGGTCATTGCCGCGGGCAGCGAGGTAGAGCATTCCCAGGGGCAAGCCGATGCGCGGTGCGCGGACTCCCACAGCATCAGCGGCGATCGCGTGGACCTCGCGGCTGCTCATGTAGCGGTCGGAAATGATGTACCGCTCGCCGGGGCGGCCGCGGGCGCCCGCGAGGACCATCGCCCGCGCGGCGTCCTCGATCCCGACCACCTCCGAGGAGAAGTCGAAATAGCAGGGGAATCGCCCGGCGGCGACCCGGGCGATCACCGAACCGTGCGGCGTCGGCGCCCAGTCGCCGGGGCCATAGGTCGTGGAGATGCACATGGCGACTGCCGGGAGGGACCTTTCCCTGACGTAGCGCATCACGAGATCCTCGGCCGCGACTCTGGCCGCGATGTACGGACCGCCGTCGTCCCAATTGTGCGGGTCGTCCTCGGTGACCGGGCGCTGGTTGCTGATGGCCAGCGTTCCGGCGGTACTGGTGAAGACGAATTTGTCCGGTCCGGCCGCGACAGCGGCGTCCAGCACATGCCGCAAACCCTCGACATTGGTGCGGAACAGTGGCGTCGGATCGCGCAACCACATCCGCGCGTCCACGACACAGTAGTAGACGACGTCGCATCCGTTCATCGCCGAACGCAGCGCTGCGTCGTCGAAGACGTCACCGTAAACGCGTTCGACATCGAGATCGTCGATCCCCAGCGTCGAACTGGTGGGGCGCAGCATCACCCGCACGTCCGCACCGTCGGTCGCCAACCGCCGGGTCACATGGCTTCCCAAGAACCCGCTGGCCCCGATGACCAGCTTCTTCGACTGTGTCATGGCCGCCGACATACCTATTTCAGCATGCTGCCCGCGTCGATCGGCAAAGGTACGCCGGTCACGTAGCGGGACTCGTCCGATGCCAGGTAGAGCACCGCATTGCTGATGTCGATCGGATCCACCCACGGCACCGGCAAGGTGTGGAACATCTGGCAGATCGGCTCGAGATCCTTCGGGCCCGGATTCTCCAGGTCGGGACGGAACAGCTTGAAAGTTCCCTCGTTCAGCAACATATCTGTGCTGACGTGGGTGGGGTGTACCGAGTTGACCCGGATCGAGTGCTGCCCCAACTCGACGGCGAAGGTTCGCATGAGACCGACCACACCGTGCTTGGCCGCGACGTAGTGTCCGACATGCGGGTAGGCCTTGAGACCGCCGACCGAGCTGGTGAGGATGACCGAGCCGCCACGACCGGCCGCGATCATATGCGGCGCACCAGCTTTCACGGTTTTCCAGACGCCACCGAGGTTGACGCCGATCATGTCGTCCCAGAGGTTTTCCTCGAGATCGACCAGCAGACCACCCTCGTTGCCGATGCCCGCGTTCGCGATGATGATGTCCAGTCGGCCCAACTGCTCGACGCCACTGTCCACCGCCGCCTTCAGCGCCACGTAGTCCCGCACGTCGACCTCGGCAGTGACAATGCGCCGACCTTCGGCCTTGACGAGATCGGCGGTGGTCGCGAGATCTTCCGGTGTCGGCATCGGGAACGGTACGTTGTCGAGCTGTTTGCAGACGTCGACGGCGATGATGTCGGCGCCTTCTTGCGCCAGCCGCACGGCGTGGCTGCGACCCTGGCCGCGTGCCGCGCCGGTGATGAATGCGACCTTTCCTTCGACTCGTCCGGTCATGACTACCTCTATTCGTTGTGTTGATTCGTTGATCAGGAAGTAAAGGCGGGCAACGTTTCCCAGCCGCGGACGGTCGAGGTGGGCGACAGCTTGGTATTGGCCGTGTCGACCTCCCACTCGGGGAAGCGCGCCAAGATCTCCTCCAGCGCGATCCGCCCTTCCAACCGGGCCAAGGCCGACCCCATGCAGTAGTGCGTGCCCACGCTGAAGGTCAGGTGTTGGCGGGTGTCGCGATGGATGTCGAAAACGTCACCGTCCGGCGGGAATTGACGGGGGTCGCGGTTGGCCGCACCGATGAGCATCATCATGACGCTGCCCTCCGGAACCGTCCGGCCGTGCAGTTCGACATCCCGGGTCACATAGCGCGCGACATGCGGTGCGGGTGGTTCGAACCTGAGCAACTCCTCCACCGCGTTCGGAATGAGCCGCGGATTCTCGACCAGCGCACGCCGTTGGTCGGGATGTTCGGCGAGCACCTTGCCCGCCCAACCGATCAGCCGCGTCGTGGTCTCGTTACCGGCGCCGGACACCACATTGACGTAGATCAGCAACTCCTCGCGGGTCAGTCGCCGCACGGTTCCGGTCTCGTCCTCGAATTCCACATTGAGCAGCTCGGTCATGATGTCGTCGGACGGGTGCTCCGCACGCCAATCGATATACGCGGCGAAGATGTCGCCGGTGGCAAGTCCCTCGGAGGCGGCCTTCATCGGCTGCCCCTCCTCGGTCCGCATTTGATCGTTCGCGAAGTCTCGGATGGCTTCCTGGTCCTCCTCGGGAATGCCGAGCAGCATGCCGATCGTGCGCATCGGCATCTGTGCGCCGATATCGGCGATGAAATCCAGCCGACCGGTGCCGACCAGCGGATCGAGGCTGCGGACGCAGAATTGACGAATCTTGTCCTCGAGTTCCCGGATCTTGCGCGGAGTGAACATGCGGGACAAGAGCTTTCGGTGAATATCGTGGACCGGTGGATCCTCGAAGATCAGAATTCCGGGCGGCATCTCGATTCCAGCCTTGATCAGTTCGAGGATGGCTCCGCGTGCGGAACTGTAGGTGCCCGTGTCGAGCAGGCCCGCATTCACATCGGCCCACCGGCTGATCGCATAGAAGTCGTGCTGCTCGTTGTAATAGATGGGCAGCTCTTCGCGGAGCCGCTTGAACATCGGGTAGGGATCGGCATTGAGTCCGACATCGTAGGGGTCGTAGTAGATATCGCTGATCGCACTGGTGGTCACGGAGATTCACCTCTCCTTCTCGAATTTCGGTATCGGGCTTTTTAGTTGGGTAGCTGGGCCGATCGCCTACGGCAGCTCGACTTTGCTGGTCAACCATCGACCGTCGACGCGGTCCATGGTCATCAAGATGCGGTTGCGGTCGATGCGTGGCGTCGGGTTGGTCACGTTGGTGATCTCGGCGTCGACGAACAGCATGATCACGGCATGGTTCTCGGAAGCGGACTGCACACTCGCGACGACGACGTGTCCCTTGCTGACCGACTTGGCCTGCAGCAGCATCGGTTTCAGCTGATCGGCCGACTTGCTGTACATACTCTTGAATTCCCCGGTCGCCCCGTTCAGGACGGTCGCGAAATCGGCGTCGATATGTGAGGAGTCGATGCTGGTCAGGGCCGTCGCATAGTCCTGGGCGGCTGTCAATGCTTCGGTGCCCGCGGCTTCGCGATCATTGCGGGTCTCGAGTTTCCAACCGAACACCGCCGCGAGTATGACCGACACCACGACGAGCAGCAGCAGGATCCCGGTCAGTGGTCGCGGCAGCCACCGGCGCCATGAGCGGCCGGATTTCCCGGTGTCCTCGCCCGCGCCCGCGACTGCGCCGTCCACCGCGGCGTCGACGTCCACCGCGGCGTCCGACGCTTCCGCGCCGACGGTCGGCGACGCCGAATCATCGTGGCTCACATCGGGATTCGTGGCCGACACCTGATCGGACGCCGCACCATCGCCCTCGGGCGAGACCGAGTGGTCGGCCTTGTCCACTGCCATCACCGAGCTCTTGTTCATCCTTGTCTCCTGTTCGCAATCGTCATTCCCCCGGTGCGCTATCCCCCTTGCACGAATGGACCGCCGTACGTCTGCGGAACGGAGTACGGCCCGGTCGGTGTCGGGTCCGCGCGCTGCTGCGGATCCACGCCGGGCGGGATGGTCGCCGTCTTGTCGCCGGGCGGCCGGGGCGCGTTCGCCGCGCCGCGCGGCATCAGCGTCGGATCGGGATTCGTACACCGCGCGTGCAGATACGGTTCCGGGGAATCCGGAATGGTGCCTGGGAGGCGCGGCAGGTCGTAGTCGCACGAGTACTTCGGGTAGGGATTCACGATGGCCCACACACCTCCGTCGTGCAGGGCCGAGACGATGGCATCAAGCGTCGAACCCGTGCGCTGTTGCGGGAAGAAGAATTCCTGTAGCGCGGGCATGTGCAGGTAGGCCATCTGTGACGTGGTGGTCAGGTTGCCGAGCAGCTGCACCATGGTCGGCGAGTTGTCGGCGATGATCTTGTCCACCGCGGTGAGCGCACCGGGTGTGTTGTCGACCAGGGTCTGGTAACCACCGGTCATCGATCCGACGCCCGCCATCGTCTGTGACAGGTTGGCGGCGGTCGCCTGCAGCCCCGGAGCCAGGTCGCCCAGCGTGGTGAGCACCGACTTACTGTTGTGCAAGAGCGAAACTGTCTGCGGCAGAACCGAATCCAGGGTCGACAGCAGGAACATACCGCCGTCGACGATGGCGGCCAGTTTCTCGGGAGCTGCCGAACTCGCACCGAGTTCGCGCACTATCGCCTCGATCTGGGCCGGATCCAGCTGCGCCAGCGTGCCGCTCATGCTGGCGAGCATCGTGGCCAGCGTGACCGGTGTGGAGGTGTGCTCTCGACCGACGATGTCGCCGTCGGACAGATACGGGCCGTTCTCGGAAGAGGGCAGGAAGTCCAGATATTGTTCGCCTGCCGCCGACAACGAGGCGACCCGAACCTCGCCCGTACGCGGGATCCGCACGCCGGAGCCGATTTCGGCAACAGCGACGACCTTATCGCCGTCGACGTCCACCGACCGCACGCGTCCTACCCGGACGCCGCGCAGTGTGACGTCCTGATCGGGCAACAGGCCGCCGGATTGGGTCAGTTCGACCCGCACCCGGTACTGCGACCGGAACGGATCGAGTTGCAGGGAGCCCAACAGCAGGTACCCGAGACCCAGGACCAGTACAAGCAGTAGGCCGAGACACGAGGTCAGCAGGCGGTGGCGCGACATCTGCCGCGCCGTGTACACCAGTGCCCGCGCGGGCGGTTCCAGAATTACGGCTGTGTTCATCGGCCCGGCTCGACTTTTTCTCGCAAGCGGTTGAGGGTGTATTCCAGCGACCCGATGAAATTCACCCAATCGGTCGCGTCCGGCATTCTCGAGCCGGCATCGGCCGGAGTATTCGGATCCGGCAGCGCACCGATCGCGAGCCGGGCGACGTCGACATTCACGTGCGCCGACGACGCACTCGTCACCTTCATGATCAGCGGAATCAGCCCGATGAGTGCGTCGAGGTTCGCGTCGGGATTGTTCGCCGCGGTGTTCATGCCGTCGGCCAGCACATTGACCGATTCGATCAGGCTGCGGTCGTTCGTGCCGTTCACCGAGGGGTATCGGGCGATCTGCTGGGTGATCCGGTTCACCTGCCCGACCAGATCGATGATGCCGCGGGTGTTGTCGCCGATGACCTGCAGAGCCGGTCCGGCCGCGCCGAGCACGTCGCTGACGTCGGCCCGCTGCGTGGCGATCGTCGCGCTCAGATCGCCGGTCGCCGCGAGGATTTCACGGATCCGGTCGGACCGGGCCGCGAGGTTGTTCACCAATTGTCTGGTCTGTTCGATCATTTCGGCCAGCCGGTCACCGCGCCCGCCCACGGCCGCCCCGAGGCTGTTGGCCAAGCTGGCGATGTTCTCGATGGCGCCACCGTTGACGAACAGGGCGGCTCTGGTGAGCACCTCCTCGATGGTGGCCGCAGCCGAGGTCGACTGCAGCGGAATGCGCGCGCCGTCACCCAGATCGGGAGCTGCGGGATCCGGTGTGGCGGGCGGAGTGAGTGCGACGAAGACGTCACCCATCGGTGTGGCCGAACGCAATTCGGCGGTGGTCCCCGCGGGCAACCGCACACCCGATTCGATCCGCATCACGACCACGGCTGTGTAGTTTTCGGCCTGCATCGACTCGACCTCACCGATATCGGCGCCGCCCCGCCGGACCTTCGCTTTGGCAGGCAAGTTGAGCGCGTTGGCGAAGGTGGCCGTCAACGAATAGCCGTCGCCGCCGATGCCCGGCGCCGGTAACGGGAGTTTGTCCAGGGTCACCGAACACCCGGTGGCCGAGCAGGCAGCGGTCGATACCGCCACCACCGCGGTGATGCGGAGCAGGCGTTGTCGCGAACCGAATTTCGTCATAATCGAGTCATCTCTGCTATTTCGGCGGTGCGCCCGCCATGACCGCGAGCATCTGGCCGATACCGAAGTCGGGACCCATATCGCGCGCGGTTCCGGTCGCACAGCCGAGCTCCTTCAGCCCCAACAGGTTGCAAACCGTCTTCAGCATCTGGCCGTCGAGGAAGAACTTGTTCAAATCGATCGTGGCGCGCAGTGCGCCGACATTCTGGTCGATCGCGTTGTACGCGTTGTCCGTCACCAGCGGAAAGACGTCGAGAAATTCGGCCAGGTTATCGTTGTAGTCGGCCATGGATTTGGTGATCGTGTTCGAATTCGAAGCCAGCGCCCGCAGATTGCCTTGGTTGCGCTGCAACAGATCGGTCATCGCGATAATGATCTGATTGAGTTTCGCCCCGGTGTCCCCGGCTCCGAGGTGCTGATCGGCGAGGATATCGCTGAGCGTCCGCACACCGGAACCGAACTCGCGCAATGCCTGATCGTTGCGGGACGCGGCCGCGGTCAAGGCATCGAGATTCTGGACGACCGAGGTCACCGCGGCACGGGTCGCGGCCCCGTTGTCCGGACCGAGCTGCATTGCGCGCGACAGTTCGCTCATCGCGTCGCGCAGATTGTTCCCATTGCCTGCCACGATCTGCGAGCCGACGTCGAGCAGACCGCCCACCGGTCCCTGGCCTTTACCGTCGCCACTCAGAGAGGTGGACAGCTTGTCGGCCATCGCCAGCAGGCTGTCGAATTCCACCGGGGTCCTGGTGCGATCGGTGGTCAGGACAGCGTGGTCGGGCAGCGCCGGACCGTCGCGATATACCGGCGTGAGTTCTACATGCCGGTCGGTCAGCACCGAGTCCGACACGACTACCGCCTGGGCGTCGGCCGGAACCTTGACCCATTTGTCGATATCCATGGTGACCTCGACGTGCGTCGCCCGCGCCTGGATGTCGACGACTTTCCCGACCCGCATACCGAGCACCGAGACGGCATTGCCGGTGTACAAGCCGTTCGCATTCGCGAACTGCGCGGTAATCGTGATCGCGGTATCGGTCAGTCCGCCGATCGGGCCACTGGAACATCCGGCGACCACGGCGCCGAAAAGCGCGACGGCCGCCAGCTTCGCTCCTCGGATCACGCTATTCATTTGCAGTCCTGGAAATACGGTTGCTGGTTCACTTGTTTCGCGTATCCACTCAGTGCGCACATGAAGGAATCGATGAAGGCGCCGTCGGGCGCGTTGGCCGCCAGTTCCTGACCGGACCCCGAGGCGTTCGCGAACAACCGCCACGGCACCGGCAGGATCTGCAGGATGTTGCGCAACAGGTCGTCGTGGCCAGCGATCATTGCCGTCATCTGCGTCAGATCGGTGATCAGTTGCTGGATTTCGGGACCGTCGTCGACCGCGATGGGCTTCAGCTGTTGGACCAGCGTGGTGGCGGCCTTCAGCAATCCTTCGATAGCCTGCCGCCGAGAAATGATCTCCTCCAGCACATTTCGGCCCTGACCGACCATCGCCGCCAGTTCGGTCTGCTGTCCGTGCAGCACCTCCAGTACCTGATCGGTACTGTTCAGCAGCGAGCCGATCTGGGTGCGCCGATCGGCGATCACCGAGGACAGCGACCTGATGTTGCCGAGAACTGCGGGCATCAAGGCAGGCGTACCGCGCAGTTGCTCGGTCAAGGCATTCATCGTCTGCGCGACCCGATCGGCATCGATGCCGCTGAAGGTCGTGGTGGCGTTCTGCAGCGCGGTTTGCAGGTCGTAGGGCACCTCGGTACGAGACAGTGCGATCGAATTGCCGCTCAGGTGCCCCGACCCGGCGGGACGGAGTTCGACATAGCGCGACCCGAGCAGCGTCGTCAGTTTGATGGCGGCCCCGGTATCGGATCCCAGCGGCAAGCCGCGGCGCAGCTTCATGGTCACCACCACGCGGTCCCCGGCCAGCCGCGTCCCGGTCACGGTGCCGACCTGGATACCGGCGAGGGTCACCGCATCGCCGGAGCCCAGACCTGCGGCCTGCGCGAAATCGGCCCGATAGGTCTGCTCACCGAGGTGCAGCGAATTCACGAATACCGTCACCCCAACGACCACCGCGACAACGGTGACCGCGACCAGGCCGATCCCCAGTTTGCTGCGGTCCTCGAGCGGGCGGCCGCGCATCCGCCGCCACACAGTTTTCAGTCGTCGTATCATCGCTGCCTCACCTGCAGATCGCCGAGTTCTCGGCCTTGCCGCCGGGGGTGCTCGCACCGAGAATCGCCGCGAGCAGCGGATCGAATCCGGGCAGCATGCTCACCCGCACATCACAGGCGTAGGCATCCACATATGCGCCGTTGTCGGTAACGCGGGCCATTCCCTTCAGCAGGAACGGCAAATTGAAACCCAGCTCGGCGAACTTCTGCTTGTTGTCCATGAAGTGCTGGGCGAATCCTGGTTGCCGATCGACGAACGCATTGATCGAGGGACTGGCACCTTGCACCACTGTCGCGGCGCGGCCCAGCACACCGGAGATCGAATCGACCTGCTCGAACAGCACATCACGCTGCTGCGCCAGCGCATCGAAGATGCTGCGCGTCTGCTGCAGCACCGTCTTCAGATTGCCGCTCTGCTTCGACATGTCGGTCAGTACCGCACCGAGATTGTCGATCACCTGGCCCAGAATCTGGTCGGGTCCCGCGAATGCCTGTGCGAGCGAGGCGGTTTCGGCGATCAAAGTGGTGATCGCGCCATCGTCGCCCTGCAGTGCCCGGACCACCGCGGCACTGATGTTGTCGACCTGTTGCGGATCGAGCACGCTGAACAGCGGCTCGAATCCGTTGAGCAGCTTCGAGATATCGAACGACGGCTCGGTGTGCTCGACCGGGATCTGCCCGCCCGGCGGCAAGACCTTCGGATCACCGAATTCACGCAGCGACAGTCCGACATACCGCTGCCCGATGAGATTCTGATAGGTGACCGACGCTGCTGTGTTGCCGTACAGCACCTGGCCGCGCTGGACCTCGAAGGTCACCCGCGCGCGGGTGCCGTCGAGTTCGACGGCTTTTACTCGGCCGACTCGCACCCCGGCCATGCGCACGTCGTCGCGCGCATGCAGTCCCGATACGTCGGTGAAGATCGCGGAGTACGTGTCGGTCTGCCCGCTGACGTTGCGTGACAGCGTCACATACATCGTCCAGGTCAGCGCGATCGAGACCACCAGGAACAGGATCAGGCCGAGCAATGGTTTGCGGTAGCTCATCGAGGCTCTCCCGTCGGGGCATCCGGTGCCGGGGTGAGCTGCACGTCGTTGCCCCGGAGCAGTGGGCCGAACAGGATGTCGGCTGCGGTGTTGGGCTCGCTGCCGAGAATCGACGCGATCTGCTGCTGCTCCTGCCCGCTACCGATCGGACCCACATTTCCCCCGATCGGAGACGAATAACTCGTCGGCGCAGCCGCATTCGGCCCGATGATGGTGGGCCCGCCGATCGCGGCCGTACGGCAACTCGGCCCCTCGAGATCGCCGTAGCGCGGGCAGTCGGCGCGTGTGTACTGCCGATGCGGCGTCAGCTCGAGGATGACCTTGGCCGTGACATTCTGATCCGCGGTGTCCCACAGCCCGAGGAACGTCCGGGCCAGCCGGGTCTGCGAGGTGGTCATCTGGACGAAATTGCGACTCCCCACCGCGATGGTGCCGACGACCGGGGACAGCTTCGCGGTCATGTCGGTGATCGTGTCCGTGTTGTTCTCCAATGCGGCGCCGATCGTTGCGGAGGTGCTCAGACCACCCGTCAGCAACGTCGCCAGCTGGTCTTTGCGCTCTGCCACCGCACGCATCGGACCCACCGCGTTGTGGACGGCGCTCATCAGGTCGGGCGCCGAGTTCCGAAGTCCGGCAAGCGCATCCGACAGCGCGCCGAGTGTCGAAGCGGTCCCGTCCGGAGCCATCGCCGCATTGAATGCCTCCGAGATCCGGGTCAGTTCGGCTCCGGCCCGAATCGCCTCGGCGCCACGGCCGCTGGTGGCGCGTTCGACGACGGCCAGGACCCCGAACGCCGGATCCGATTCCGAACGCCCTGCGGCGGCGGCGATTCGGCTCAGCGCGGTCAAGGATGTCTGCAGCCGGACCGTATCCAGGCTCTGGTCCTCAGGAATGCGCGCGCCCGCGGCAAGCGGTGCGCTCGCGCCCTGGTAGACCAATTGGACCGACGGCACCGCGAATACGTTGCTCGGCACGACACGTGCGGTCACGGTTGCCGGAATCCCTTGCACATACTCGGGTTTCAGATCGATCCGCACATTGTTCGGACCGCCATCGCTCGACGGCGTCACGCTGTCGACCTGACCGACCAGAACGCCCTGATACTTCACATCCGATTTCGCCGGTAGGCCGTCGCCCACATTGACCAGCACCGCTGTGACGCGAACGGTCTGCCGGAATACGCCTTGCGATCTCGCGATCATCAGGACCGCGGCGGCCGCGAGGACGAGGAGCAAGGCGATCCCCCGCAGGAGCAGCTGCCAGTCGGGCAGCACCTTGCCGTCGGATTCGAATGCAATAGACATCTGCTACCCACTGATTCTCGCGCCGGCGTCGAAGCCCCACAGGGCCATCGTCATCAGCAGATTCACGAAGATCATCGCGGTGATACTCGCGCGCATGGCACGACCCGCTGCCACTCCGACGCCTTGAGGTCCGCCCGAGGCGTAGAAGCCGAAATAACACTGGATCGTCGTGGTGAGGACGACGAACACGAGCGCCTTCGACAGGGAATAGACAATGTCGGTGCCGCCGAGCACCAGGCGGAAATAGTGTTCGTAGGTACCCGGCGACTGTCCGCCGGACAAACCGACAACGATTTCGACCGACAGGTAGCTGACCGCCAGACAGGCCAGATACAGCGGAACCATCGCCACGATCGAGGCCAGCATCCGCGTGGTGACCAGGTACGGGATGGGGCGAATCGCGATCGCGTCAAGTGCGTCGATCTCCTCGGCGATGCGCATGGACCCCAACTGTGCGGTGAAGCGGCACCCCGCCTGCGCGCAGAAGGCGATCGAGGCCATGATCGGCGCCAACTCACGGGTCGCCGCTGTCGAGGCGATCATCCCGGTGGCCGGGCCCATCCCCAGCAGTTTCAGCGCGCTGAAGCCCTCCACGCCGACGATGGCTCCCGCCGCGGCGCCGAGTACGAGAATGACCTGCCCGGTTCCGCCGCCGACGACAACCGAGCCGTTCCCCCACGTCACATTCGACAGAATTCTGAGGAACTCCGCGCGATAGTGCCGCAGTACCACCGGAATTCCGCCGAGCACACGGACGAAGAAGGTGGCCATATACCCGAGCCGCATGACCGGAACCGACACCGCGGTCCCGGCGACAAGGACGGGCCGGATACCTGGCGGGTAGTAGCGCGACGCCATCACAGTGACGTCCTCGGGAACAGCAGCGTGTACAACTCGGTGAACCCGGCATTCACCAGCATCAGCAGCACGATGGAGGCGACCACGGCGGCATTGACAGAGTTCGCGACCCCGCCGGGACCGCCCTTGGTGCTCAACCCTTTCTGACACGAGACAACCGTGACGATCACCGCGAAAACTACGGCCTTGAACATCGCCAGGTAGAGATCGCCGACCCGAGCGAAGGAGGAGAACGTGGCCAGAAAGCTGCCCGGGGTACCACCCTGGACATAGACGTTGAACAGATAGCCCGCCACGAATCCGACAAAGCAGCTCAGACCGGTCAGCCCCAGGGCCACTACGACTCCCGCGGCCAACCGCGGCACCACCAGCATCCGCAGCGGCGAAACACCCATGACCTCCATCGCATCGATCTCCTCGCGGATCGTTCGCGCACCGAGATCCGAGCAAATGGCCGACCCCACGGCCGCGGCCAGCAGGATCGCCGTGACCATCGGCGCGGCCTGCCGGATCACCGCCAAACCACCGGCAGCCCCGGCCAACGAGGTCGCGCCGACCTGACCGGCCAGCAGACCGAACTGGATCGACATCGTCGCGCTGATCGGGATCGCCACCGCGATGGTCGGCACGTACGCGGTCTTGGCCATGAACACCGCTTGCCGCACGAATTCTCCGAACGGAAACCGGCCGCGCGCGATATCGACGAACAGGTACTGAATGGCCCGGACACCCAGGACGACCTGCCCGCCGACGGTCTCCAGGGACGCACCGGGATGACGGCGCAGATATCCACCCGCCCACAGCTTGATCTCACCGACCGAGGACCGCTGTCCGATCTCGTTCGAAGTCACCGGCATCGTTGCCCGCGCCATCATGTGTGCCTCTATCCGTCTGTACTGCTGGACTGTTCGGTGATCAGGCGAGTCAAGGTGAGCGAGGCGAGTTTCCAGTCACCGCTACGACGCACCCAGCGTTCGTGGTAGTGCCCGTATCCGGTCAGCGCCGACCCGTCGGCCCACACGACACGGTCCTGCATGGCCCAGATGACGTGGGCCTCGTCGCCGTCGACATCGATCAGCGGCGTGTGGACCTGGTGGGCGGTGCGAGCGCCGGTAAGCGCGGTACGGATCATCGCGACGGCGTTGTCTCGCCCGGTGATGATGGGGACACCGCTGTTGCTGTGGCTGACGTCCAGTTCGATGTCCGGGGTCATCAAGTCGGTGAGGGCTGCCCAGTCCTGGGTGTCGACGGCCAGGCAATAACGCGCTTTTGCCTGCGTCAGTTCGTGGACGGTGATGAGAATGTCCGGTGTGGCCATGGTGTTTCCCTCGGTTTGCTTCGCGAGTCACCCTCAGGTAGCGTTATCGAATAGTCGATAGTCTCTATCAGATATTCGATGTGTTGACCGTAGGGCAGAGCGTGAAGGGAGTCAAGATGCGTGGTGCGATATCGGCACCGACCGCGCGTGTCGTCGATGTCGTGGAGTTACTCGCGCGTCGCGACAACGTGCGTCTCCGATACAGCGACATCGCGCGCGAGTTGGACATGACCCTGGCCACCACGCATGCGATCTTGAAGACCCTGTGTGATCGCGGGTGGGTCACCCGCGATCCGGCTGGGAAGGCCTACGCGCTCGGACCCGGGCTCGCCGTCGTGGCAGCGGCGGTGAACACGCGCCCGTTCGTCGAGGCCGCGCGGGCGGCCGCGGTCGAGCTTACGGCCGAATTCGGTTATGCCGCATCGGTAACCGAGAGGGTCGCAGACTCGTTGGTGATCACCGCGTTCGAGGGCGGCGAGCGACCATGGCCGGGTGATCGCATCCCCTACGCGCCGCCGTTCGGTGCGGTGTTCGCGGCCTGGGACACCGCCGAGGACCGCCGCGCCTGGATCCAGCGGGCCGCGTCCACGAATACCGCGATAGCCGAGCGCTTGAACGAGGCGCTGAACCGGATTCGCGGCCGCGGATTCGATGTGGACTACACCTCACCCGCTATCGGCCAAGCCGCGAGCCTCATCGGCACGCTCGACACCGGCACGATCGCCCTTCCGTCGAATATTCAGGAGACCCTCGACCAGTTACGCGTGGAATTCACCACGCTCGGATTTCCGGACGTCACTTCCGCCCAGCCCCACCCGGTATCCGCCATCACCGCACCAGTGCTCGACCCGCAAGGACATGCGGCACTGCTGCTCTCGGTCCACCCCCTCGGCGAACTCCCGCCGCAACAGACCGAGACCATCGGCCAGCACCTGATCCGGATAACGACCGCGATCACCGGCGTCGCCCGGGACGAGACCTGACCGGGCGACGCGGTCCTCACATGCCGAACAGCTTTTCCTCCGCGAGCGGGTCGAGGTAGACCCGAGTGAGTTCGGAGCTTTTGATGCGCCAGCGGTCACCGTCGAGTGCGTAGGTTTCGTGGTAATGCCCGAATCCGATGACTCGGATGTTGCCGGGAAAGATCAACAGATCCTGCAGCGCCCACACCCCGGTCGCGATACTCGGTGACTGCACCTCGATTTCGGGCATATGCCCCTGATGGACGGTACGGGCAGCGCCGATGGTCAGCTTCAGATAGGCGATGAAGGCGTCCGCGCCGGTCGTGACGATTCCGGCCGAGCCGGTCGTGTCGATCACGACGTCGGGCGTTACCTGTTGCTCGAGCAGATCCCAGTCCTTGGTATCCACCGCCCGGAAATAGCGCGCCTTGACTTGTTTGATCGCGTAGACAGCCGCGACCGCCGCCGCGGGATCCGGCGGCGTCTCGTCGCCCGGGGCCGCAGATACACGTCCCGACACCGCTGCAGCCAGGCCGAAGGCGGCCGCCCCGGTCCCGATCATGAAGGTTCGCCGCGTGTGTGTCATGACGGATCCGCCTGCAGGCGAGTCGATTTCATGCCCGTGATCACCCACCGGCCGTTACGAATGCCATAGGTGTCGTGATCGTGGCCGAACGACAGCAAGCGTTTGCCGTCCGGCTCGACCAGCAGCACCTGCACCGCCCACGTTCCGGCCGCCGCACCCGCGGCGGTGATCTCGATTTCGGGCATGTGCCCGTGATGGACCGTCACCGCGTCGCCGTAATCACGTTGCAGCGCAGCCACATAATTCGACGCGCCCGTGACACGGGTACCACCCAGCGCTGTCGTCTCCACATCGATGTCGTCGGCGAGGACGGAGCCGACTGCCGCCCAGTCCTTGGTGTCGAGGCCGCGGCAATAACGCGCCTTGAGCGATTCGATCGCGTTGATCGCCTGCAATGTATCCGGATCCACCGCTGTTCCCACTCTTCCTGTTGTCGACGATCGCGACTGCGGCACCGTCGTGAAGAAATTCCAGCGGCAGAGCATGCAACGATCTCTATCGACTATTCGATATATTGCATCGAATAGTTGACAGGACCTTAGGCTGGCCGATGAAAACGCGTCAAGCCCAAGGGCTCGCCACTCCCACCCGGGACGGCGACTCACGGCCGAGGAAACCCTCAGCGCCACCCCCGCTTGACGCACATTCACCACCAGCCTAAGATTTTGTCATCTATTCGATAATTTTCATCGACTATTCGATAGTATGCGTGGCCTCCCGCTGGAATTCCTTCACGACGACACGGCAGGTCGCGATGGTCGACAACCAGGAAGGCGAGTGGAAACCGCGGTGGATCCGCAGACATTGCAGGCGATCAACGTGATCGAATCGCTCAAAGCGCGTTATTTCCGCACTCTCGACACCAAGGATTGGTCCGCGTTCGGCACCGCCCTCGCCGACGACGTCGATGTGGATGCGACAGCGCTGGGTGGTGACCGTGTCCGGGGAGCGTCGAACCACGTTGCGGCGCTGCAAACCGATTACGGCGACCGGGTAACAGTCCATCACGGACACATGCCGGAAATCGAGGTGCACACACCCGCCGCCGCGACCGGAGTGTGGGCGCTGCAGGATCTCCTGATCTGGCCCGACAACATCCGAGGCGGCGGATTCGGCCACTACCACGAGACCTACACACTCGACGGTGACCGATGGCGCATCAGCAGCACCACACTCACTCGGCTCTACCTCGACCCGACCGCGGCGCAGAGACTGTTTCGGAGTAGCCAACGATATCGGTGGAGCATCGGCCGATGGGCTGCATCCTTCCGTCGGCGTCGGCCATGACACCGGCCGCCAGCCACCGAGACGAAACGAATCCCTTGCCGCACACCACAATCGAGCAAACGGCGCGGCGGTACCGGGTGGTCCAGTGGGCCACCGGGAATGTCGGCCGATCTGCTCTGCGCGCCCTCATCGGCCATCCGACCCTCACGCTGGTCGGGGTCCACACCCACAGTCCGGACAAAGTCGGCACCGATGCGGGCCGCCTGTGCCAATTGCCGACGGACACCGGGATAGCCGCCACCGGCGATATCGACGAAATCATCGAGTTGGGTGCCGACTGCGTGGTGTACACACCGCGCGTCTTCGACATCGACACCGTCTGCCGACTGCTGGCCACCGGCGCGAATATCGTGACCACCCACGGCATGTTCCATCATCCGGCCAGCATGGATCATGCCCTGTACGCACGCGTGGAGGCGGCATGCTGGTCCGGTGGAGCCTCGATCCACAGCACCGGTCACAGTCCCGGCTTCATCACCGAAACCATGCCCATCGCCCTCGGCTCGATCCAACGACGCCTGGACCGCATGCTGATCGACGAATACACCGACCTCACCCACTCCGAAACACCATGGACGCTGCTCGGCATGGGCTTCGGCACGAGCCGAGCGACATTCGAGCCGCACCGCCTGACCCAGGCCCGCCGCGCAATCGGCCCATCACTGCGCTCGGCCGCGGATGCTTTCGGCCCGCCACTCGACGCGATCGAGGTCCGCGGCGAACTCGCCACCGCGAACCGGGACGTCCAGGTCGGCGCCGCCGTGTTTCGCAAGGGAACCGTTGTCGCACAACGGATTACAGTCTCAGGGACACGCTGCGGCCAACCGCTGCTGCAGTTCCGCTCGACCCGCTACTGCAGCGCCGACATCAGCACCGACTGGTCACTACGCCCGACCGGATGGCATATCTCGGTCGAGGGTGACACGCCCCTCGAGGTCGACCTGCGGCCCGGGGAAGCGTCGGTCCAGGCGAATGCGGCATCACCGGCCTACGCCGCCAACCGCGCCGTCAACACCATCGCCCACCTCTGTGCGGCGGCACCGGGCATCCGCACCGCCATCGACCTGCCACCCATTGCCGCGGCACTGTGGTGAGGAGCTGCGGTCCAGGCTGGTCAGGCCCTGATCGCTCAGCGATGCCAGCGCAGTGGAGATCTTGCTGTGGCGATATCGCCGCGTCGAGTCGGACATGTCGACAGGTTCCCGGGATGCGGCACGACCCCACCGTACGGGAGACTCGACGCTCATTCCTCGAATGGCCGCAGCCGAGACACGCTGCGGCTCAACACATCCCGCCGTCCCGCTGATCGCAGGGCCATGCGCGGGCGTGATCCACGACATCTCCATTTCATTGGCGCAACCAATGAAAAATTGTATAGTTGGCATTGCCAATGTTGGCACTACCAATGAAAGAGGAAGTCATGCCCACGGATACTCTGATCGCCGACCGTATCGAAATCGCCGACCTGTTCACCCGCTTCGCACGCCTGCTCGACGAGGTGCGGTACGAGGACGTCGACACCGTCTTCACCGAGGATGTGGAGGTCCACTCGCCGCGAATCCAGGTCCGCGGCATCGACAAGGTCGCCGACTTCCTGCGGCAGTCTCAGGTCGAGGGCGAACTCACTCAGCACACGACCACCGATCTGCTGGTGCAGGTCGACGGCGACCGGGCGGCGGCCTCGGCGAACTCGCTCGTGTACTACTACCGCGACGGCCAACCGCCCCACCAGACCGGCGGCCTGCGACTGGCCGGCACCGCGGTGCGGACGTCGGCAGGCTGGCGACTCCGCGAGGCGCGCATCATGCTCGCCTGGATGCGCAAGGATTGATCTCAAAGGGCTGACAGGTCTTGCCTTTAGGCCCACCGATACCACTCGGCGTGTCGACAAATATTCAGACGACTGAACGGCACAATCAGCGCATGCTGCTCAGCCGAAGATCGTTGCTGACGTTGGCCGCGGCGCTGCCAGCCGCCGGGCACGCCGCGGCGGCGCAGCGACCGCGTTCGGTGCCGCGGTACACCATGACCGCATTCACCAATGACAGCGAAACCGATCTGTACGTCTACGAATCCGACGATGCGATCACCTTCCGGCAACTGTCCGGGCCCGCCTACCGGCCACCGACAGGCCTGCTGCGCGATCCCAGCGTCTTTCGCAATATCGATGGCTACTACTACCTCACCTACACCACCGGCTGGGAAGGGCGAACCATCGGTTTCGCCTACAGCGCGGACCGGCTGAACTGGAGTCATCTCTACGACATCACGGTGCCGCTACCGGGCGTGACATCGACCTGGGCACCGGAGTGGTTCATCGACACGGACCGAAGCATCAATGTCATCGTGTCGCTCTCCGACGGCTATCGGTTCACACCGCACCTGATCACCGCGGACTCGAAACTGCGCTCATGGAGTGTGCCGAGACCGATGATCGGACTGGCCCAGCCCGACAACACCTCCTACGGCTATATCGACACCACCGTGGTCCGCGCCGACCGGCGCTACTACGCGTTCACCAAGAACGAATCCACCAAATACATCGAACTCGCCGTCGCCGACCGCCTGCCCGGCCCGTACACCTTTGTGGCGACCGACGATTGGGCCGGTTGGGGCGCTCCCGTCGAAGGACAATGTGTCATCGCACTCCCCGACGGTGGCTGGCGCATCTACTTCGACGCCTACACCGACCACCAATACTTCTACAGCGACTGCTACGACGACTTCCGAACGTGGACAACACCTCTCGAACTTCCCGAGATATCAGGCACGGTCCGCCATTTCACGGTCTACCCGGAGTTCATCGAACAGCCCGATAGTTGATCTCCACCCAGCGCCGGGAAAGCCGTGTCACGCACGCCCGGTGGCACGGTCGAGCAGATGCGGGTCGTGCGCGTTGACGAGCAGAAGGTCCGGCTCGGCGGTCGCCCACAACTGAGCCAGCCGTTGATGATTGGCCCGGACCTGCTTCCAGTCGTGGGCAATGACGCGTTCCATCGCGGTGATCGCTTTGGGTGCGGTACCGGTCCCGTCGAGCTGGCCGTGGTGATAGAAGGAATCTCCGACGTGCAGGATCCACCGGTCACCGGCATCGACTGCGACGGCGGCGTGACCACGGCTGTGGCCGGGCAGATTGATCAGCACGATCCCGGCCCCGATATCGGTGAGCTCCTCGGCTCCCGGAAACCCGCGCCACGACTCGCCCGCCGACGGTTCGTGTTCGACGAGCACCGGACGGTGGGCACGCTGCGCCGCGCGGTAACGCTGCCGTTCGATCAAGGTCCGTGGATGCTGGGCCGCGAACGCTTCGGCGCCGGTGAGATGCACTCGAGCCCACGGGAAGTCGGCGAGACCGCCGGTGTGGTCGGCGTCGAAGTGGGTGAGCACGATGTGCCGGACATCGGCTGGGTCGTAGCCGAGCCGCCGGACCTGGTTGATGGCGGCTTCGTGCGGGTCGAAGACCGGCCGGACGTAGCAGCGGGCGGGACCGAAGCGCTCGCCAGGCGCCTCGGCATCGCGTAGGCCCAGGCCCGAATCGATCAGTACCAGACCACTATCGGTCTCGACGAGCAGGACGTGGCAGACCAACCCACCGGGTGTGGCGGGTGGTCGCATCGTGCCGCAGTTGAGGTGGTGGACTTTCATCCGAGTGCCGCTTTCATCTCTTCCATCGCCGCGGGGTCGCCGCTGAGCAGAGCGGGATCGATGACCTGAATCGGGTTGGTGCCGTCCCAGTTCGCCGCGGCGAGCTCGATGAGGTCGAAGACGAACTTCTTGCTGCCGCCGAGATCGGAGATCTCGATGACGGTGCCGGGGTGATGTTCGGTCTCGAGGTAGGCGAAACGTCCTGTCGGGCCGCCGATCTCGCCTTCCTGGCCGA
This sequence comes from Nocardia pseudovaccinii, assembly GCF_050942345.1. Taxonomy (NCBI): domain Bacteria; kingdom Bacillati; phylum Actinomycetota; class Actinomycetes; order Mycobacteriales; family Nocardiaceae; genus Nocardia; species Nocardia pseudovaccinii. The sequence goes on along the minus strand of NZ_CP192074.1, from coordinate 4,480,837 downwards.
CGGTGAACCCGGCGGCGAGCGCGCGGTCGTAGAGGTCCTGGTAGTTCTCACTCCAGTAGGCGACGTGCTGCAGGCCTTCGTTGCCCGCGTCGAGGAAGTCCTTGTACATCGACGGTTCGTCGTCGACCGGCTGGATGAGCTCGATCTGGATCGTGCCGCTGTTGGCGACCGCGACATTCATCGCCATGGCCGACGGCCGACCCCGATAGGTGAAATTCCCCGGCTGGATGCCTTCGAGGTAGAACCAGGGGCCGATGCCGCAGTCGACGAATCCCCGCATCGATGCCTCGATGTCGCGCACCACATAGCCGAGCTGTCGAATGGTGCCGAACATGTTCGCCTTCGGCGTGGGTGCGGGTACTGGGCCGGTGTGCGCATCGGCGAAGGACAACACGATCTTGCCGACCGCGGCATTCTCGCGGAGCCGCTGCGCCGCCTGGTCCGCCTGATCGGGCGAGTAGACACCATCGAGACGTGGCGTGACCTTACCGGCGGCGACGGCGGGCAGTGCCCGAGGTGTCAGAGCGGCGACGACGTCGGCCAGCTCGGATCTGGTGCGGATGCTGAAGGTGGTCCCCAGCAGCCGCTGGCGGCGGAATGCGATGGTGTCGAGATCGAGGCTGGTCGCGGCACCCGCGAGTCGTCCGATGCTGACGATCGTGCCTCCGACGGCGGTGGCGGCGGGCAGGTCCGCGAACAATTCACCGCCGACATGATCGAGGGTGATGTCGACGCCGTCGCCGTTCGTCGCGGCCGAAACCGCGGCGCTCAAGTGCTCGGCGGAAGTGTCGACGGTGACGTCGGCGCCGGCCGCGGTGAGTGCGGACCGCTTGTTCTCGCTAGTGGTGGTGGCGATGACGGTGCTCGCCCCCAGCGCCTTGGCCAGTTGGATGCCGATCAGACCGATCGCGCTGGTGCCGCCGACGATCAAGACGCTCTTGCCTTCGGTGAAGCCGGCTTGGCTGACCAGCGCGTCGTGTTCGGTGATCAGCCCGACCGGCAGAGTTGCCGCCGCCTCGAAGCTCAGCTTCTCCGGGATCGGCACGACCAGTCGCGGATCGCACAGCGCGTAGTCGGCGAAGGCACCGATGGTGATGCCCATGACGCGCGTGCCCGCCGGTAGATGCGGTGCCAGCGGACTGGAGATTTCCACGACTCCGGCGACTTCCATGCCCGCGGTGTACTCGCCTGCCTGCTGGGAGTTGGCGGTGTAGGTGCCGTCGAGGGCGTAGAGGTCGGCCCGGTTGAGACCGGCGGCCATGACTTGGATGCGGATCGCACCGAGCTGACTCGGCGCGTCGATGTCGCGGAGCTGCCAGTTCGGGCCGACGCCGCCGATGAGTGCGCGCATGCGCGAGATTCCTTTCATAATCAAGCCGAGAGGTCGGCCGGTGCGGTGTCGACGAGCAGCCGATTCGGATTGCTCGACACGGCGAGCAATCCGCGCAGTGCGCGCAAGACCAGCGGCCACTTACGTGGGTCGCGCAGGTTCACGCCGCTGATGAGCTGTTTGAGCATCGATAGCGTGTCGAAGTAGATCCGCTCGATGATCAGGTTCTCGTTGTCGTCGAATACGAAGTACGCCGTCATCCGGGTGCGATGCCGGGAGCCGGTGGGCGGAATGCCGCCGAGCGGCCCCAAATGTGTTCCGAGTAGCCAGAATTCGACAATGACGGCGTCGGCGCTGTGCCGCAGCGCGATGATCTCGTGGTCCTGATCGGGAAACGCGACGCGGGTGTCGTGGTAGTAGTCGCGGACCTCGGAGTCACCGTCGTGGACGGTGAGCGTGGGAATGATCTCGTAATGCGGATGCGGGAACGTGGCCAGCACGTCGTCCCAGTCCTGGCGCACCTCGTCGTGGAAGTGATCGAGGACGAGTTTCTCGCGGGCGCGCAGCACCTCGACGGGTGGCACCGCAAAGCGGTCGGTCATGAAAACTCCTGCGGGATCAGTGATGTGTGATGCGGCCGTGGGTGAACGTCGGCGCTGTTCCAGGGTTCGTCCATGCGCCGGTCAACTCGCTGGACGGGAAGAACTGGAGAAAACGCGAGTCGGTCTGGCTGCGATCGGCCAGCGTCTTCTCGAACACGACCGAGTTGTATTGATCGGCGGTGGTTTCGATGGTGTTGGCATTGAGCACGATCTCCTGCCCCCACTCCCCCGCCCAGCGCGCCACTCCGGGCAGCCGCGAGTGCTCCGGCGTGAGGCATTCGGCGGCGATCACGTTCTCGCTGCTCACCCAGATGCCGGTCGAGGTATTCAGCACCAGGCTCTGGTTGCCGAAGACATGGCCCGGTGTCTTCACGACCGCGACACCCGGGCCGAGAATCACCGAGCCGTCTATGGGCAGGAAAGCATCCGGTGCGACATGGCGGTATGTGTCGGGCTGGTACCAGGGCTTTTGCAGCGGGTGCAGGTCTGCCATCGCGGCCAGTTCGTCCCGCTGCACGATCACCTTGGCGTTGGGGAACACCGGTTTCGGCTGCATGCCGAGGTCGGTCTGATGCACCGTCGTGCCGATCCAGCGGCGCAGGTCCTGGGTGTGCAGGTGGTCGAACATCAGGTAGTCGACCTCGGCCGGGTCGACGCCGAGCCTCGACAGGTGGTCGGTGACGGTGCCGTGCTCGATCACCATCCGCCGCGCCACGATGTCCGGAGTGCGGCGGGCGAGCTTGTCGAAATACGGTGTGTAGCGCCCGAGTTCGACGTCACTGGGCTCGAACAGCAGCACCCGCGGCGTCCCGTCGCTCTCGCGCCAGCGGATCACCAGCATCCGGTTCGTGATCGCGAGGAACGGGGCCAGCGCACGGGATGCGCGGAACAGGCCGAACCGCGTCGGGTAGGGCAGCGTGACGAGGTCGCACGTCACCACGCTGTCGGGCACACCGGTGCTCGCGAACTCAGCACGGAAGACCTCGGCCTGACTCCGCGCAGCGGTCAGCCGCGCACCCGGCCCACCGTCGATCTTCGACAGGTCGGCCAGGCACTCCACACGCGAGCCGATGCTCGCCAGGTCCAGCGCGTCACCTTGTCGCCATGGCAGTTGCATATACACCTCGAGTCATTAATCCCACGGCGTGGGAATAATTCGTAGATTAAACCCACGGCGTGGAAATATGCAAGAGTGGGGGGCATGCAGGCCACGACCGACGCAGCATCGACCCAGCCGCCTCGCCGCGGACGGCCACCGAAAGCGCAGGCGCAGCTGTCGCGCGCGGCGATACGAGACGCCGCACTCGCGGTGATCGACGCCGAGGGCATCGCCGCGGTGAGCATGCGATCCGTCAGCCGCACGCTCGGCGTGGACGCCAAAAGCCTCTATCACCACGTCGACGGCAAAGACGACCTGCTCGACACCGTCGCCGAACACCTCCTCGAGCAACTCCGGATGCCGGAGTCGACGGACTCGATCGAAGCCGACCTGCGTGCGCTGGCATACGAATTCCGGCGCGTCACTCTTGCGCACCCGGAAGCGGCAACCCTGGTACTGACGCGTCAGCTCTCATCGTTGGCCGGACTCGCCCCGATCGAAGCCGCCCTCACCGTGCTCCGCCGAACCGGACGAACCCCCGAAGAAGCAGTCCACCTACTTCGCACCCTCCTGGCCACCCTGGTCGGAACACTGCTCCGCGAAGTCTCCGCCGGACCGACATTCGGCACCAGCGACGCCGACGGAATCGCCGAACGCGAACACGCGCTAGCAGCATCCGGGCTGCCACAGGTCACCCTGGCCGCACCCCACTTGGCGCGCTTCGACCGCGATCGCGAGTTCGAATACGCAGTCGATCTCATCGTCCAGGTCATCACTTCGCACCGCGGCGCCGTCGACTGACACCGTCGATGTCGACCTTGGCGAACGCCCGCTTACCGCCCGTCCGCAACGGCGCTATCGTTGATGCACAGGTCGGGGTGGATACTCCGGCTCGGAGGTGCCGGGCGAATATTCGATGGACGAGCTCGACGAGGCCGCGACACAGCGAGACCTCCCCAGCGGAATCGCGGCGGAACTAGCGGCGGCCGGATTCGGCGACGCAACCGAAATCGGCCACGGCGGCTTCGGCGTGGTGTATTGCTGCTACGAATACGCACTCGAACGCCACGTCGCGGTCAAATTGCTCAGGTCCGAGGTCAGTGGCGACGAGCGCGAGCAATTCCTCCGGGAACAGCGTGCATTAGGGCGGCTGTTCGGACACCCCGACATCCTCCAGGTGTTGCAGGTCGACATCACCGCCACCGGCCGCCCCTATATCGTCATGCCGTTCTACGCCTGCGGCTCACTGGAGACCGTGCTGCGGGATTCGGGACCGCTGCGCTGGCCGGAGGTGCTTTCGATCGGCGTCAAGATGGCCGCAGCGCTGGCGGCCGCCCATGCGATCGGCATCGTGCATCGCGACGTGAAGCCCGGCAATATTCTGCTCACCGATTACGGTGAACCCCAGCTCGCCGACTTCGGCATCGCACAATTCGGCGACGGCACCACCTCATCCCTGCGCACCGTCCAGGGCACGCCCGCGTTCACCGCACCCGAGGTGCTCGGCGGGGCGACGCCCAACCCGATCTCGGATATCTACGGCCTGGGCGCTACCTTGCACTGCCTGCTGGCCGGGCGAGCCGCATTCGCACGTCGCACCGGTGAACTACTGGAAGTGCAACTTGCCCGGATCGCCACCGCCGCCGCACCCACTCTGCGCGATCAGCACATCCCCACTGCGGTGTGCGCGGCTATCGAGGCAGCCATGGCGGCGAAGCCGGCCGACCGGCCGACGTCGGCGATCGAGTTCGGGGAAATGCTGCGGCGGGTCCAACATGAGACCGGCCAGGCGGTGGATGCTCTGGCACTGCCCCCCACGGCCATCGAATCCGGTTCGGCCACAGCGGTTCCCGCGGCCTCGCATACCCCGGATGTGGCGACACCGCCCCCGCCGCCCAGCACGGCAACGAAATTCCGTCCACCTGCCGCACCCCATACGATGATCGCGCGCACGCGACTGCTTGCGCTATTGCGTGGCGGCGGCGACCGGCGCCTGACGCTGATCCACGGACCGGCCGGATTCGGCAAGACCACCCTGGCTCTGCAATGGGCCACAGCGCTGGCGGCCGAGGACGTCCCGGTGGCATGGCTGACAGCCGACCCTGACGACGACAATATTGCCTGGTTCCTCTCCCACCTGGTCGAGGCCATCCGCCGCATCGCTCCAGAGCTGGCGCGTGAACTCGGCACGCTACTGGATGAACGATCTTCCGACACTGCAAGATACGTGCTGTCCGCGCTGATCGACGAAATCCACTCGGGTGGACAGGCCATGGTGCTCGTGATCGATGACTGGCACCGGGTGCACGGCGAAACCACATGTGCCGCACTGGATTACCTGCTCGAGCACGGCTGCCATCACCTGCGGCTGGTCATCGCCAGCCGGACCCGGGCGTGTCTGCCGCTGAGTCGCATGCTGGTGCGCGACGAACTGGTCGAAATCGACGTCGCGGAACTGCGTTTCGATCCTCACGAAACGGGTGCTTTCCTGGTCGACTCCGCTGGGCTGTCGTTGTCCACCGACGATGTGCACCGCCTGCAGGAAACGACCGAAGGCTGGCCTGCCGCACTGCAATTGGCTTCGCTGTCGTTACGCGGCCACGATCATCCCGCCGCATTCATCGACAAGCTGACCGGCCGCCACCGGGCACTTGCCGACTACCTCGCCGAGAACGTGCTCGACTCACTCGAGCCGCCGCTACTGGAATTCCTGCTGGCCACGGCGATCACGGAGCGAGTGTGCGCCGATCTCGCGGTCCGGCTGACGGACCGATCCGACAGCCAGGAACTACTCGAAGAGATCGCCGACCGAAATCTGTTCCTACGCCGACTCGACGAAGAGGGCGAGTGGTTCCAATACCACCACCTGTTCGCCGATTATCTGCGACGTCGACTTGTCCGCCGTGATCCGGCACGCCTGACACAACTGCACCGCCGTGCGGCCGAATGGTGCGATGAACACGAGATCGTCACCGCCGCAGTCGATCACGCACTGGCCGCCGACGATCCGGACTACGCCGCGGATCTGGTCGAACGGCGGGCAATGGACCTCATCGAAGGCTCCCGTATGGCGACGTTCCTCGGCTTGCTCAGAAAGCTGCCGCAACGCTTGGCGGAGTCGCGACCGAGGCTACAGATCTGCCGAGCCTGGGCCAACGTCGGACTGCAGCGCTCTGAACAGGTTCGGCTGGCGCTGGAGCAAGTCGACGCCGCACTGGCCGCCGGTGCGGCAACCGGTACCGAGGCCACCAAACTGCGGATCGAGGCGGAAACGATCACGGGCGCGGCACAATTCGTCACCGACCGATTCGATGGTCTGCCAGACCTCCTGGCTCGGCATCTCGAGGACGCCGACACCCCGTTCACCGCCACGAACGCGGCGAATCTCGCGTCCATCGATGCACTCAACCGTTTCGACTTCACCGGGGCCCGTCGCTGGCAGCAATGGGCAGCCCCATACCACCGTCGCAGCAAGGGTGCGTTCGGGGTGATGTACGGCAGGTGCGTCGCCGGTCTCGCAGCACTCGAACAGCTCGACATCGCCGCCGCCGAAGAGCATTTCGATGCCGCCATCACCCGCACGCGTCGCGGCCGCTCGCAAACCTACGGTTCACGGATGTCCGGCGCCCTACTCGGCTCCATACGCTACGAGCAGAACCGCCTCGACGAAGCCGAGCAACTACTCGATTCGAGCGCTGATCTCGGCCGCCACGGCGGCGCGGTGTGGTTCCTGCTCGCCAGTTTCGGCACCGGCGCACGCATCAAAGCAATACGCGGCGACCTCGCCGCGGCCGAACAACGCCTGACCGAGGGTGCGGCAATCGCCGAGAACGAGTCACTGCCGCGCTTGGCCGCTCGCATGGTGAACGAACGCATCCGGCTCGGTCTGCCGATTCCGCCCGAGACCCGCGAAGCACTGCGTCGGCTGCCGCCATACCGCAAGCAAGACACAACGATTCACGCTGGCATCGCCGAATTGGAACAAGACTCCGCGATCCGGCTGCTGCTTGCCGACCACTTGGCTGATCAAGCCTGCGACCGCGCCGACCAGATGGTGCGCGAGATCGAAACTCAGCATCGCCCAAGAGCATTCGTCCAAGCGCAACTGTTGCGCGCGGCCTGCCTGTGGGCCGCCGGACGCCGCCGGAACGCCGAGGAGGCCGCGCTGCCCGCGTTGGTGCTGTGCGCTGAACGAGGCCTCGTCCGAACCGTTGCCGATGCCGCACCTCCCATTTCGGAGATCCTGACCGAACTGGAACACGACGACGCACCACCGATGGTGCTGGAACTGCTTCAAGCCGCCGCGAACTCGTCGGCCTCGAGCCGATGAGCCTAGATCACAGCGCCCTGCGGACGTCCGGCCGAGTGCCGGATATCGCCCGCGAGGTCGGTGACCCGACTCGAACAATCAACTGGGCCACGTGGCGAGAAGTTGAAGGCAGCCAACGCTGAATCTTCACGTAGGTCACCGGTCCGGTAGCGGACTACGTCGCGGGCAGCGTCAGGTGACGGATGTGTTGCCGGTACCCGGCGGCCGACAGTGGGGTTGTACATCTCGCATTCACTTGCTCGGAGGACGAATCCCATGGTCGACAACGGACGCGACCGCATGCGGCGGCGCGTAGCGCGGTCCGTGACGGCACTTGCCGCCGGTATTGCCGGTGGCGGTCTCGCCGTCGCGTGCACCGCGAGCACCACCCATGCCGGTCCAACCGAGGACGCGCCGAAACCGACCATCATTCTGGAACACGGCGCCTTCGCCGACGGATCCAGCTGGAACGATGTGATCGAAAGACTGCGCAAGGACGGCTATCCCGTGGTCGCCGCCGCCAACCCGCTGCGCGGACCCACCGGCGATGCCAGCACGCTGCGCAGCCTCATCGGCCGTGTCGACGGTCCCGTCGTGCTCGTCGGGCATTCCTACGGCGGATCCGTCATCAGCGCGGCAGGTGCCGGGAACGACAAGGTCGAGGCGCTCGTGTATGTGGCCGCATTCCTGCCCGCACCCGGTGAGACCGCACTCGAACTGACCAACCGGTACCCCGGCTCCACCTTGCCCAGCACCCTGAATCCGGTGCCGTACACCACCTTCGACGGCACGACCGGTACCGACCTCTACATCCAGCAGGACAAGTTCCGCGACCAGTTCGCCGCCGACGTTCCAGCCGAGCGCGCGGCCCTCATGGCGGCCGGTCAGCGGCCCATCGCGCAGGCCGCGCTCGAAGAAAAGGCCACCGCGGCCGCCTGGAACGAGAAACCCAGCTGGGATGTCATCACCACCCAGGATCTGAACATCCCCGTCGAAGCACAGCGATTCATGGCCGACCGCGCGCATGCGCACGTCACCGAAGTCGCCGCATCGCATTCCGTGGCCGTCTCCCACCCCGACGTGGTCGCCGAGGTGATCGAACAGGCCGCCGCGGCCACCCGCTGACCCGAAACGCCAACCGCCACATCGCGGTCACCGGACCGCTCGATGCCCGACGGCACAGCGGGACCGCCGATCTCGTCGCCGTCCCGCAGGTGGTGTTCACCGATCCGGAGATCGCGGCACGAATGTGCCCCACCGCCCGGGAGGCCGGTGGGGCACATTGCTTGGGAACGCTAGCTCGCGAGATCCCACATGTCAGGCCCCCACCCCTGCAGCAGCGCTGTCTCGGCCCATATCCACAGTGCCACGGGCCCCATGAAAACTATTGCTGGTCCGAATTTTTCGGTCCCTCGATCCATGCGACGGCGAAGCATGCCGATCACCCCTCGCGCCCGGTGACGAATTCCCGGACGGCGTCGGCGAAGCGTTCGGGTTCCTCCAGATGCCCCAGGTGCCCACTGCGTTCCAGAACCAGCAGTCGCGAATCGGGGATCAGTTCATGCAGTTCCCGTGCCCAGCGCGGTCCGCAGATGACATCGAGGCGGCCCACGATGACCAATGCCGGTACGGTCGCGTTCGGCAAATCGTCGCGGTCGTCGACGAGGTCCGGAGACAGATCCGCGTCGAGACCCGAAATGTAGGTCGCCCGAAGCGCTTCCCGCACAGGAGCCCACCGCCGCTCGTCGCCCCAGTAGTCGGCGATATAGGACGGCAGCACCCCGCGTGCCATGGCGAGGGTCTGCTCATCGCTCGAAATGTCCTGCATCGCGGTGAATGCCGCGAGTACATCGGCCAGTTCGGGCCGGTCGGCATGTGCGGCGGCGAACTCCTGGATCCGGCGCATCGCCTCGGCACCGTGCTCCGGGCCGGTGACCGGAGCGCCCTCGTACAAGATGACGCCCGCGACCCCGGCCGGGCGGTGCAGCGCGTGGTAGGCGACCACGAACGCCCCGTGTGAGTGGCCCAGCAGATATACCTCGGGAACGCCGAGGTGCTCGATCAGCCGTTGCAGCGCGCGGCTGTGGCGTTCCCGGGTGTAGCCGTGCGGATGCGTCGGCAGGCGGCCGGATTCGCCGGTGCCGATCGCCTCGACGTACACCATGGTCAGGTGCTGCTCCAGCGCGGGCATGCGCAGGTACTCCCAGTGGATCCCGGGCCCGCCGGGATGGGCGAGGCAGACGGGTCCGCTGCCGTACACGTGATAGCGCTGGGCGAGGCCGTCGGAATCGAAGGTGTGGACGCCGGGTGCCAGCCGTGCGGTGTCCGGAGTCGCGTGTGGTGCGGACATCACGCGGCCCGCAGCGGGCCGCTGAAGGATTTGCGCAGCGAGGACGGGCCGACCAGCGGCAGCAGCGCCGCCAGGATCTTGCCCTTCAGCGCCCGCGGGGTCCGGGTCAGTTCGACATCGACACGGGTGCCGTCCGGTTCTGGCGTGGCGCGGAAGACCCATCCGCCGCCCACACCGAATAATTTGGAGTCCAGCGTGGTGATGGTGACCGTGTCGCCGATGGGGTCCCATTCGTAGCGGGCGCGCTCCCAGGCGGCGGCGGTGCCTTCGGTGACCTCGGCCCAGGTGTCGCCGCGATCGTGGACGACGAAGTGGTCGGCGTCGATGGTCGGCCAGACCTCGGGACGGCTGGACCCGAAGTCGGTGAGCACGCGCACGACCTCGGCGGGAGACAGGGTGGACAGGAGATGAAAGCGGACCGTAGCCATGGAACAACCCTCGCCGCCATGGACCGGGTGCCGAATCTGTCAGATGACGCTGACGTTGACGTATTCCCCGCTTCGGTAGGGTCGCGGCGGGGCCCGGATGTCGAGCGAGTCCCGGAGAAGGAGTACCGCACGATGCCGATGTTCGGACGAGACGCCGAGCTGAAAGACCTGGGCGCGCTGGTGGACGGTCCCGGCGACCGGAGCGGGATCCTGATCGAAGGGGAACCCGGCATCGGGAAGTCGGCGCTCGTCGAGGCGGCGATCGCTGCCTCGGCCGTCGCTGGGCTTCGGGTGCTGCGGACTGCCGGTGTCGAAGCCGAACAGAGCCTCCCCTACGCCGGACTGCATCGACTGCTGTACCCGCTGCGCCGGGGATTCGACGCCCTCCCGGCACGCCAATTCGACGCGCTGGCAATGGCTTTGGGCATGTCGGACACCACCGCCGAGCCGAGCCCCTACCTGGTGGGCCTCGCCGCGCTGACCTTGCTGGCCGACGAGGCGGCCAACCGGCCGCTGCTGATCGTCGCCGAGGACGTGCACTGGCTCGATTCCGCGAGCGCTGAAGTGCTCGCCTTCCTCGCCCGCCGCATCGACACCGAACCCATTGCCGTGATCAGCACCCTTCGCGACGGGATGGCGACACCGCTGTGCGACGCGGGATTGACCGACATGCCGCTCGGGCCGATATCCGACGACGATGCGACGGCGCTGCTCGACAGCCTCGCCCCGGAACTTCCCGAGCCGATCCGCCTGCGGGTGCTCGCCGAGGCACAGGGCAACCCACTCGCCTTGAACGAACTGCCGACGGCGGTAGCGGATCTCACGGAACTCCCCCCGGCACTGCCGCTGACCGCACGGCTCGAACGCGCCTTCGCCGCGCGAGGCGCGGCACTGCCCGCAAGCAGTCGATCCGCGCTGCTCGTCGCCGCGCTCAACGACGGCGACTCGATCACCGAAACACTGTCTGCCACCGGGGTCCTCCTGGGATCGACCGTGGGACCCGAAATACTCACACCCGCGATCGAGGCCAATCTGATCGACATCGCTTCCAGCACAGTGTCATTCCGGCATTCGCTCATACGGTCGGCGCTGGCGGCGACGGCGACGGCCGACGAACGCCGCCGCGCCCACCTCGCGCTCGCCGAGATCCTCGGCGAGCTACCGGATCGCCGGGTCCGGCATCGCGCGGCGGGCAGCGTGGGCCCGGACGAGCAAGTGGCCGCCGAACTCGAAGCCACCGCCGAAAGGGCGCGACACCGCGGCGGCGCGGTCGTGGCGCTGGAACGGGCCGCGGCCCTCAGCGACAGCCCGGGCCGACGGGCGGATCGTCTGCTGCGGGCGGCCGAACTGGCCGTCGATTCAGGTCGCCGCGATACCGCCGAACGACTCGTGGACACCGCGCGCACACTGCCCCTGACCCCCGGACAGCAGGCCACCGCGAACTGGATACTCAGCGGATTCGATGACGGTGTACGCGAAAGCCCGTCGCGGATAGCCGAATTGGCTGCCCTGGCCGCGTCCGTGGCGGCCGACGGGTACCCCGATGCCGCGATGCGGATCCTGTGGGGTGCGGCCATGCGGTGTTTCTGGTCCGAACCCGGCCCCGATACCCGCCGCGCGCTGCTCGTTGTCGCCGACGCGCTCCCTATCCCAGACGGCGATCCGCGCATGGTCGCGGTCAACGCGTATGTGGCTCCGTTCGAACGCGGCGACCGGGTCATGGGCCACCTCCGCGCACTGGCCTCGACCACCGGGCGCGACCCAGAGGTCGACCGCTTCCTCGGGAGCGCGGCACTCCAGGTGGGCGCCTTCGACCTGGCCGCGCATTTCTCCGCCGCCGCCGCGCCCAGCCTGCGTGCCGCCGGACGGCTGGGGCTACTGCCCCGCGCGCTCACGGTCCAGGCATGGAGCCTGGCCCGGCTCGGTGACCTCGCCACCGCCGCGCCCGTCGCGGCCGAGGCCGCTGCCCTCGCCCGCGAAACCGGCCAGCCGTTCATGCAGGGGCTGGCCACCGCCGTCCAGGCGGAAATCGCCGCCCTACACGGGGACTACCCGCGGGCGGTGGAACTCACGGCGGAGGCCGAGCGGGTCGGGCTCGCCGCCGGTGCACGACCCGTACTGGCCACCGTTCAGCTCACTCGCGGGCTCATCGCACTCGGCGAGGGCCGGTTCGACGACGCGTGCACCGACCTCAGCCGGATCCACGATCCGCGCGACCCGACCCACGCACCGGCGTTGCGCGCGTATTTCCTCGCCGAACACGCCGAGGCCGCGGTCCGGGCCGGACAGACCGACGCCCTGCGGGAACTGCTGCGTGACCTGGAATCGGCGGCCGCGGCCGCCCCGTCGCCCGCATTGCAGATCGGAATGCGTTACGCACGAGCCGTTCTCGCCGCCGACGCGGCCGAGGAGCACTTCGAGACCGCGCTCGCGGCGGACCTCATCGGCTGGCCCGCCGAACGCGCCCGCCTGCACCTCGCCTACGGAGAATGGCTGCGTCGACAGCGCCGGGTCGTCGAATCCCGGACCCATTTGCGCACGGCCAGAGAGACTTTCGACGCCCTCGGATTCACCGCCTGGAGTGAACGCGCACGCCTGGAGTTGCGCAGCGCCGGTGAATCCAGCCCGAACCGCAGCCCGGACGCCCGTGAACAGCTCACCCCGCACGAGCTCAGCATCGCGCAGCTCGCCGCCCAGGGGCTGACCAACCGGGAAATCGGGCAGCGGCTGTATCTGTCGCATCGGACCGTCAGCACCCATCTGCACCGCATCTTCCCGAAGCTGGGGATCAGTTCGCGCGGCGATCTCGCGGCACTGCTGCCGACCGAAGACGAAGCGTCTCGGTAAACCGTCATCGCGTACGTCATCCGACGGTCGTGGCAGCACCGGCGCGTTGCCTAGCGTCAGTCGAGTGGGCGGATCTCGGCTCGGACCTCGCCGCCACACCAGCCAAGACGACAGCGACGCGGGAGTGCAGATGGACATCAGCAGACGACTTTTCGGTGGGGCGCTGGCGGCGGGCGCCGCGAGCCTGGCCGCGGCCTCGCTGAGCGCCTGCGCCACCGACTCCACCACCGCTTCGGTGACCAGCACGGCGGCCACCCCGGGCCTGCGGGCAGGCTCGGGCGCCAGTACCGCACTGGGCCCGATCAAGCAGATCGACGCCGGTGTCCTCAATGTCGGTTACGCCGAATTCGGGCCCAGCACAGGCCAACCGGTCATCCTGCTGCACGGGTGGCCCTACGACGCCTACAGTTACGCCGATGTCGGGCCGCTGCTGGCCGCCGCTGGTTACCGGGTGATCGTCCCGTTCCTGCGCGGTTACGGCACGACCACCTTTCTGTCCGCGCAGACTGTCCGCACCGGTCAGCAATCGGCTATCGCGCGCGACATCGTCGACTTCATGGACGCCCTGCACATCGACAAGGCCATCCTCGGCGGATTCGACTGGGGCGCACGGACGGTCGACATCATCGCCGCGCTCTGGCCGCAACGCTGCAAGGCGATCGTCGCGGTGAGCGGATACCTCGTCACCCAGCAGGCCGCCCAGCAGCAGCCGCTGTCACCGGAAGCCGAACTCGGCTGGTGGTACCAGTACTACTTCGCCACCGAACGTGGACGCCTCGGCTACAGCCGCAACCGGCACGACTTCAACAAACTCATCTGGCAGCGCGCGTCCCCGCTGTGGAACTTCGACGACGCCACCTACGACCGCAGCGCCGCCGCCTTCGACAATCCCGACCACGTCGACATCGTCATCCACAACTACCGGTGGCGACTGAGCCTGGCGCCGGGCGAACCGCAATACGACGCCTATGAGCAGCAACTCGCCACCGGACCGGCAATAACCGTGCCCGCCATCACCATCGCCAGCGACTTCGACGGCGCGGCCAAGGACGGAAAACCGTACCGCGCCAAGTTCACCGGCAGGTACGAGCATCGCGTCCTGGATGGCATCGGGCACAACGTCCCTCAAGAAGCCCCGCACCCGTTCGCCCAGGCGATCATCGACGCCGACCACCTCTGACACCACCCCGTTGCGGCGGCCTCGACGAACGACGAGGCCGCCGCAGCGCTTACAGCGAGCCGCGCGTTCGGATGCTGCCGTCGGACGCGAGCTCGATGACGGTGTCGATGCCGAGCCGTCGCAGGAACGGGTAGTCATGGCTGACGACCAGGAGCGCACCGCGATAGGCGGCCAGTGCCTCGACGAGCTGCTCGACGCTACCGATATCGAGGTTGTTGGTCGGCTCGTCGAGGATCAGCAACTGCGCCGGAGGATCGGCAAGGAGCAAGCGCGCCAGGGAAACTCGGAAGCGCTCACCACCCGACAAGGTCGACACCGGACGCTCGACGCTGCTGCCGCGCAGCAGTAGCCGGGCCAGTTGATTGCGGATCGTGGCCGACGGGATGGTCGAGGCCACCGAATGGACGTTGTCGAGCGCGCTGGTCTGTTCGTCCAGATCATCCAGGCGTTGCGGGAGATATCCGACGCGGTCGGTGAGCAGCGTGCCACGCTCCGGATGCCGACCGTGGAGCAGGTTCTCGAGCAGTGTCGACTTCCCCGCGCCGTTGGGACCGACCAGGGCGACCCGTTCCGGGCCTTGGATGACGACGCTTCGGTCGCCGTCGCTCAGTTCCGCGATGCGCCGACTGCGCGGCACATCGGGGTCGGGCAGTTCGAGATGAATATGCTCCTCGCGGCGGACACGCGCTGCGGCGGAATCCAGGACATCCTGGGCCGCAAGGACTTTCGCGTCGAGCGCGGTGCGCATCGCCCCTGCCGAGGCTTGCGCCTTGCTGGCGCGGTTGCCCGCCAGAATCCGGGGAATGCCGCCATTCTGTTGGGTCGCTCGGCCCGTGCGCTCGCGCCTGGCGAGCTTCGTCTCGGCCTCGATACGCTGTCGCTTCTCGACCTTCAACGCCTGCTCGGCGGTGCGTGCCGCCTGCGCGGCCGCCGCCTGTTCCTGCTCGACGTATCGCTTCCACTCGCTGTAGGGACCGCCGAACACCTCCATGGTGGTGCCGTGCAGTTCCGCGGTCGCATCCATATGCTCGAGCAACTCGAGATCGTGGCTCACCACTACGAGGGTGCCCGGCCACGAGTCCACGAATTCGGCCAGCCTGGTGCGGGTTTGGCGATCGAGGTTGTTCGTGGGCTCGTCGAGCAAGGTGATCGGGGTGCGCTGGATCCGCAGCCCGGTAATCGCGACGAGGACGGCCTGACCGCCCGAGATCTCGCCTACCTTGCGATCGAGATCGGCCGCGCTGAAACCGATTTCGTGCAGGGCCTCATCGGCGCGGGCTTCGATGTCCCAGTCGTCGCCGATGGTCTCAAAGTGTTGGTCACCCGTGTCGCCGACCTCGATCGCGCGTAGCGCCGCGAGTTTGTCCGCGATACCGAGCAAGCCCGCGATGGTGTCGTCGCGGCCGAGGGTCAGCGTCTGCGGCAGGTAACCGACGTCGCCGACGGATTCGATCCGGCCGGACGTCGGTGTCAGAATTCCGGCGATCAAGCGCAACAGCGTCGATTTACCTGCGCCGTTACGGCCGACCAGACCGGTGCGACCGCTGGTGAATGCGCCGTTGACGCCGGAAAGCGCGAGGGTTCCGTCGGGCCATTCGAACGACAGGGTCCGCAATGTGATGGCCGATTGCGTGGACATGGTTCGGTCGACTCCTCCTGCTCGCGAGAGCGAGCGGCCGCGAAGTATCGCGCCGAGGTCGCTGTGACCATGGGCGCGAAGGGGTTTCGGTACTTTGCGGATGCTGACGAAGGGCACGGCGCCACGGTCGTGAACAGGGTCACCGACGCGGCACTACAGCCAGAGCCGAGTCACACGGGAAAAATCTCTCGAGGATGAGATGAGTGTGCGATCAGGTGAGGCCGCCTTCGACAGGGCGGCTAGAGTCTGTCGACCTCGATGAGCACGTGGACACGTTACCAAGAAGGCGCAACACCGCGCGCGGACATGATCGACAATGGGGTATGGCGACGGTGCTGCTGGGCGGCGACGTCATGGTGGGCCGCGGTGTGGATCAGATTCTCCCGCACCCCGGTGATCCGACGCTGCGCGAACGGTGCGTCGAGGATGCGCGGACGTATGCGGAACTGGCGGAGCAGACGAACGGTGAATTCGACCGTCCCGTGGATTTCGGCCACCCATGGGGCGACGTCCTGGCGATTCTTGCTCAGCTCGCCCCGCAGGTACGACTGATCAATCTGGAAACCGCGATTACGGCCGACGGCGCGTTCGCACCGCTCAAAGGCATCCACTACCGCATGAACCCGGACAATGTGCCGGTATTGACCGCGATCGCGCCGGTCGTGTGCGCGCTGGCCAATAATCACATTCTCGATTTCGGTATTCGCGGGCTGGCCGACACGGTGGAAACACTCGATACCGCGGGCATCCGGCGCGCCGGGGCGGGCGCGGATCTCGACGATGCCAGGGTCCCGGCGATATCGGAACTCGACGACGGGCGACGAGTGGTAGTCGTCTCGGTCGGTGCGGGATCGAGTGGGGTTCCGCAACATTGGGCGGCTCGCCGTGATCGGCCGGGGCTGTGGTGGATCGGCGAAACACCGAATATTCGTGCCGCCGACGAGGTGGCGGCAGAAGTGCTGGCGCACAAGCGCAATGGCGATATCGCGATCGTCTCCGTACATTGGGGGCCCAATTGGGGTTACGGGGTGCCGGTGAGTGAACGGCAGTTCGCGCATCGGTTGCTCGACGCCGGAATCGACCTTGTGCACGGGCATTCCGCGCACCATCCGCGGCCGATCGAGATCTACCGAGGCAAACCGATTCTGTACGGATGCGGTGATGTCATCGATGACTACGAAGGTATCCGCGGCTATGAGCGTTATCGCCCGGAGCTTCGCTTGCTATATCTGGTGTCCATCGATCCCGGCGTGCTGGAAACGCGAATGATTCCACTGCGGATCCGGCGCATGCGCCTGGAATCGGCCACCCGCAACGAATCTCGATGGCTGTGCGAGACGATCGAGCACATCAGTCGCGACTTCGGCACCCGGGTCGCACTGCGGCCCGACGACCTACCGGTGGTGTTCAAGACCGCACAACACTGAGGTGGCGGCGGAACCAGTCGCGGGCCAGATCCGCCACCTGCTCGAGCGCACCGGGCTCCTCGAACAGGTGCGTCGCACCGGGGACGACGTCGATCTCACTCGGACACGGCATCCGCAGTTGGGCCTCGCGATTGAGCTCGAGCACCTGTCTGTCGTTGCCGCCGACGATCAGGAGCGTCGGCGGGCGGACGTGTGCCAGCCGCGGACCGGCCAGGTCGGGGCGTCCGCCACGGGAGACGACGGCCGCGATTTCGGCGCCGGGTTCGGTGGCCGCCCACAATGCGGCACCGGCACCCGTGCTCGCCCCGAAATATCCGGTCGGAAGCCCGCCCAGAACCGCCCGCGTCCGAAGTCCGCGAGTCACCGCGACGAGACGCTCGGCGAGCAACTCGATATCGAAGACCCGGGCACGGTCACCTTCCTCGGCCGCGGTCAGCAGATCGACGAGCATGGTCGCGAGTCCCGCCCGATTCAACACATCGGCGACCAGCCGATTTCGCGGACTGTGCCGACCGCTACCACTGCCGTGCGCGAAGACGACCAGACCGGTGGAGTTCTGTGGGACGGCCAGTATCCCCGTCAGTCGGATGGACTCCGACGACATGATGACTTCTTCTGTCCGCGTCAGGGGATCGGATGCGGAGGGCGACATCGAACACCTCCTGGTATCCGGACTACCCGCCCGGCCGGTCATGCGCAAGCCGAGATGAGGCCGGGGCTCCGTCGAACGCGCGAGTCGACACACAACCAGTACGACGCCGGACGGCTGCTGGTTGCGGGCCAATAGCTCACACCGATCCGGATCACGGCGGGGTGGTCGAGATTGCCGTCGATCCAGCTCCGGTCGCCTGCCATGAGTCTGGCGAAGGCGGCCTTCGCCGTCTGCGGCGAAACGGCGCAACAGCAATTGCTGCAAGTATGCGCGCCGGTGAAATCCGGGTTCCATTCGGCCACAGTGGCGCGCACAATGGAAAACGCGATCAACACGCTCGGGAACGACGGGCTATCGGGGAACCTCGCCACAACACGCGATTCCACACCAGCACCATCTCCCAAGGTGAAAGCGTTCAACTATGTCCATACCCGCGAATGTTCGAACGCCGACGGTGCTCATTCTGGGGGCCGGATTCGGCGGACTGGAATTGGCGGCTTGCCTGTCCGAGTCGCTGCCCGGCGAGGTTCGGGTCGTACTCGTCGACCGCAACGACGGGTTCACGTTCGGCTTCTCCAAGCTGGAGATCCTGTTTCGCGACCGGACCCCGGAATCCCTGCGCGTCAGCTATCGCGACCTGGCCCTTCCCGGAGTCGAGTTCCGGCAGGAGCAGGTCACTTCGATCGACCCGCAGACCCGCCGCGTAGTCACCGACCGCACCAGTTACGACCCGGGCTTTCTGGTTGTCGCTTTGGGCGCCGATTACGACCCGGCCGCTACCCCGGGTTTCGTAGCGGACGGTCACGAGTACTACTCGATCCAGGGAGCTTGCCGACTGCGTGATCGGCTGGCCCATTTCGACGGTGGCACTGTTCTCATCTCGGTGTTGAGCGTTCCGTTCAAGTGCCCGCCCGCGCCCTACGAAGGCGCGATGCTGCTGCACGAACTGCTGACCCGTCGCGGCATCCGCGACCGCACCCGCATGCACGTGCTGACGCCGATGGACTCACCGATCCCGGTCTCCGCGGACACCTCCGCGGCGCTTGTCGACGCGCTCGCACAACGTGGCATCGACTACTCTCCGGGGCGGCGGGTCCACGCGCTCGACCCGGAGAACCATATCGCGCAGACCCGCACCGGTGACCTCGCCTACGACCTGTTCATCGGCATCCCGACCCATTGCGTCCCGCCCGTCGTCGAGGCATCCGGGCTGACCGTCGACGGCGCCGATGGTTGGATTCACGTCGACCCGCGAAGCCTCGCCACCCCGTATCCGGGCGTCTACGCCATCGGTGACTGCGCGGACGCGCCGGTGCCGCGCGCCGGGGTGTTCGCAGAGAATGCCGCCCGCACGGTTGCCGCGCATATCGCCGCGCAATTACACGGAACACCCGCGCCCGGAAAGTATCTCGGCCAGGGCTCCTGTTACATCGAATTCGGCGACGGTCTCGTCGGCAAGGTCGACGCCGACTTCCTTTCCGGGCCGAAGCCGGTCGCGCCGTTCGTCACACCCTCGACCGAATTGGCCACCGAGAAGGCGGAATTCGCCGCCACGCGTATTCGGCGCTGGTTTACCGATCAACGGACAGTTACCGGGAACTCCTGAATCAGGTTGTTTCCCATGCCCTGTCGGTTCCAGAATTGCTCGGCCGGTTGCACATTCCCATCCGCATCGGTGGCGCGGCAGCTCAGTCGATACTCGCCCGGTCGCGCCTCCCAGGTGTAACTCCAACTGCGCCAGGCGAATTCGGCGGCACAGCTATCCAATTGGGCGTCCCGCCAGACACCGTCGACGCCGACTTCCACTCGCACCACGGGCGAGGTTCCGCACCACGCACGGCCGCGGAGGAGGACCGCACCGGCGTCGACCGTGCGTCGCCGACTCGGGAAATCGGGAAGGCCAGGCGGAATCATCAACGCACGCACCTTGATTCGCGACACCGGTACCCCCGGATCGTCGACATCGCGTTGGTAGTGATAGGCCACCGCCTGTTGGAGCCCGGTGAAGGGCCGGTCGACGACTTCGATATTCCGCAACCATTTGACGCTCGTCATCCCGTACCAGCCGGGCACGAGCAGTCGCAATGGGAAGCCGTGCTGCGGCGGGAGCGGCGCGCCGTTCATTTCGTAGGCGAGCAGAATCTCGGGTCTGCGGCATTCGCCCATGCTCAGGGAGCGTTGATAGTTGTGCTCCACATTGTCCTGGAATCCGCGATCGGCCCCGGTGAATACGACCTCGACCGCCTCGTCGCGGATACCGCAGTCGTCGAGAATCCCACCGAGTGCGGTGCCCGTCCATGCCGCCGTGCCGATCGCCTCGAGACCCCACGGTGTGCTGACATTGCGCGGGTCCATCCCCGTGCGTCCGTTACCCGCGCATTCGAGCGTGACCGGAATCGTCGTCGCCGGTCGCGACCTGATGTCGTCCAGCGACAACTCCAGTTCGCGCTCGACATTCCCGGTAACCCGCAGTCGCCACGACGATGCGTCGATCTCGGGGATGTCGAAATGAATCAGCAGGTAGTGCATGCCGATGGGCGTGATGTCGTACCGCATGCCCTCGAGTTGCATGCCGTGGTTGCGCGTCGCAAGCGCGAGCTCGTCGAACCGGACGCCCTGCGCGCGCGAGACGAGTTCGGTCATCGGCTCGGGCTGATTCTGATCGAGATGGACAGGCTGTCGGGGTCAGTATAGGACTGCCCGGTCGGGTCCGACAGGAGCTACAAATGCGCTGCGCTGAATCCCACTGCGGCACCGACGAAATCACCGTAGCGGGCGTGCGCCCCGGGGTCGGCTCCCCCGCCACAGACCGGGTCACCGGCCGCGCAGAATTCGGCGGTGCGGTCGGAGTACCGGTCGGGAACGCTCCACCCGATCGAGCGCAACGGGTCACCGAAGAGCAGAACGACGGCCACGCGATCGACGAGATGGCCGGGCAGTTGCGTCACCCCTGGCAGCCCGGCGACGATACCGGTGCCGAGCGCGCCATGCACCACGCCCGCCCCCAGCGAGTAGCCGACAAGTATGAACTGTTCATCCGGGCAGACTGCGGCTCGATATGCGACATGGGCGACCAGATCGGCGCTACCCGCGCTCACATCCGTCAGATTCGCGGGGTAGTTCACCGAATACGCACGCACGCTCATCGGTAATGTCCGCCGCATCGCGTCGTACAGCGGATCACCGACGAAAGTTCCGAGGTACCCCGGTTCCTGGGTGCCCCTTGCCACCACCAGATCTACCGCAGCGCACGACTGTGCCGCGGCATGCGGACCGAGCACGGCACTCGCCGCGATCAGCAAGACCGCGAATGCCGATGCCATCGGCCACTTTTTGAACAGAACCACCTTTCGGTCGCCCATTTCCTCACCTCTCACGCCGTTGTGAGAAGTGCTTCCTCAGCCCTCACGTCATTGTGAGGCGTCGAGTGACACTTGTCAGAGACAAGTCTCAATGTACTCCGCTATGCGGCACATGGACGACGACAGTCGGCCGACTCGGGAGCGATATCGCTCCCGAGTCGGCCGACTGTTTCAGCACTCGGACGGTCAGCCGGGCAGACCCGCCTCGATGGCTTCGATGATGCGGGGGCGCAGTTCGGCGGCACGGATGATGGCGTCGACCGAACCGACCTCGACGGCGCGCTGAATGTTGTGCACGCGGTCGAATTCCGACGCGACCTCGCCGAGTTTCTCCGTGCGAACCGACGACCTGACCTCGTCGCGTTCCGCCGTCAGAGCCGCACGGTCGGCGCCGAGCGCGTTCGCGGCACGTGCCTCGAGATCGCGCACGCGCTGATCGGCTGCCGTACGGGCGTCGACCTCACCGGAGAACACCACTGCTGCCGCGGGAGCGCCGCCGAGCACCGAGGCGAACGAGCCTTCCAGCGCGAGCACGGTCATGCTCGGGTTGAGCAGCTTCGAGAACACCACGAACGCGCCGCCGTGATAGCGCGAGATCACGCAGAACACGATGGGGCCCTGGAAGTTCACGATCGCGCGGCCGATCTCGGCGCCGTACTCGAGCTGCAACTTCCGCATCGATTCCGGCGAGCCGTCGAAGCCCGACAGGTTCGCCAGCACCACGAGCGGCCGATTGCCGCTGGCCCCGTTGATCGCCCGCGCAGCCTTCTTCGAGGACTGCGGGAACAACGTGCCCGCCGTGTAGGTGTCCGGCCCGTCGGTGGACGGGTAGCCGCGGCGCGGCACTCCCCTGGACTCGATGCCGAGCAGGCACACCGGAATACCGCCGAGCCGCGCGTCCTGCACCACGGCCGTCTCGGCATCGGCCATCCCCGCCCAGCGTTCCAGCACCGGGTGGTCCTGATCGGCCACCGCCCGCATCACGGTCCGGATGTCGAACGGCTTCTTGCGGTCCGGGTTCGCCGTGGCGGAGAAGATCTCGCCGACCGTGGTGAAGTCGCTGCCCGCCACGACATGCGGGAAGTCGGAGACGTCGCGATCGATGGGGTCGCTGGTCCGCGACCGCCGCGGCGACTGCTCACCGGGCGCCACATAGGTGTGGTCGTAGTGCGACATCAGCACGTCCCGCGCGGCGTGCAGGTTCGGCGCCCAGTACTGCGCCTGCCCGTTCGGACCCATCACCCGGTCGTAGCCGCCGATACCGAAGTTGTCCTCGGCCGACACACCACCGGAGAAGTCCAGCGCCTGCTTGCCGGTGAGCACCATCGCCGAGTCCGGCGTCATCACCAGGATGCCCTTGGTGTGCATGAGCATGGTGGCTTCGGCGTTCCAGTACGGCTGCGCGCCGACGTTGATGCCCGAAACCACGATGTTGATCTCGCCGCCGTCCTGGGTGAATTCGACGATCCGCTTGAGCGCCGCCGCCACCCAGTCCATGTTCTCGGTGCCGGACTGCATCGAGATCCGGGCGCCGGAGGACAGCGCGTACCACTCCAGCGGCACCTGCATCTGTTCGGCCAGGTCCATCGCGGCGATCACGCGACGGCACTCCGGTTCCGAGAGCGCGCCGAGCGATTTCGTCGGGTCACCGAGCAGCACCACCCTGGTGATGCCGTCCGGATACTGCTCGGTCGGCGTGGTGACCACACCCGCGACGATCGCGGCTTTGTTGCGTCCCTTGGGCCGGTCGACCGGCACGAGCGTGTGATCGGCGTCGAGGTCGTACTCGGCGAACTCACCGAGCAGACCGGTCAGTTCGTACGGGTACACGGTGTTGCGGCTACTGGCCCGCAGCACCTTCTGCCGGTACTCGTCGATCGGCTCGACCACCTCGTCGGACCGCTCACCGATGGTCACCTCGGTACCACCGGTGGCGTCGAAGGCGATGCGCACGGCGACCTTGATCAACTCACCGGACTTCCGGTCCTGGTGCCGTGCGATGAGCAGGATCTCCTCCAGCCCAGCACCCGCGGTCGTCGGCCGCACCCGGTCGATGATCGTCTCCAACTCGGCGCGGGTCATCTCGACCGGTGGCCAGATGTACATCACGATGCGGTTGGTGTGGAACCGTTTGGCCGATGGCCGCTGCGACTGCGCCCGGCGGATCGAGTCGAGGCAGGTGGCGATGGTGCTCTCGGCCGTCGGCAGCGCCAGCAGCCGACCGTCGTGCTCGCGCAGCGCGGTCAGGTCACGCACCTGCGCGAATGCGACGAGGCGCTCGTCGGACGCGTTGTCCTTCGCGATGCACCGGAACAGGTAGATCTCCTCGTCCGAGGACGGGAGCCGGGTGAGGTCGAACTTGCGCAGCCGCTTCATCTGCATCCGCTCCGCGATGTACGGATGCAGGCCGCGGATCAACCGCTCCTCGGCCATGCCGGTGGCGGACGGGCGGAAGGTGAAGTGATGGTGCATCACCGCACCGCCGCTGCCCGCGACGGTCGCGGTGATCCGGTGGATCTGGTTCGGCAACGGCCGTGTACCGAGCACTTCCTGCAGCGCTGCCGCCATCGCATCGAAATCCTCCGGCTGCTTTTCCCAGCTCAGGTAGATATCGACCTCGATGGACGCGGCCACGGTCGCCAGTTCGGTGAGACCGCGCAGCACGGTGTCGAGCGCGTCGAAACTCACCGCCGCCGATACCAGGCTCAGGCCCCGGCGCTCGGCGATCACGAAGGTGCACCCGCCTGCCTCGTGGGTGTGCACCCCGGCCAGACCCTTGTTTCCGTAGTACCGACGGGTGAGCACCTCGAGCATGGCGGTGTTGTCGGCCTTGCCGCGCACCAACCGCTGACCGAGCAGCCGCACCAGCGGCTCGGTGCTGCGCACCATCTCGGAGATGCGCTCGGCGCGATCGGGCGTTTCCTGGTACGCGTCGAGATGGCTCAGCTGTTTCCGAACATTGGTGTAGACGCGGGCGCGGTTGCGCCGCAACAGCGGCTGGCCGAACCAGGAGTACACCAGACCGCGGGTGAGGTCGGCGATCACGGGGAAGCGCACCTGCGTCGCGGCCACCAGCCGCTCCAGCGCCAGACCGACCGGCTCGCGCAGCGCCCGGTCCGGCACCGGCTCACCCAGCCACTCGCGCAGCAAGGTGGTGATGACCGTGACGGTGTCGGACGGCCGTTGCTGGGCGAGGAAGATCCGGAAGACGGCGGCTTCGAGCTCCGGGGAACGATCCAGTTCGGTGACGCCGTAATGCCCGAGCGCCTTGGCCAGCTTGGCCTGGTACGACTCCGGCAGCCCGGCCCGCTCGACATCGAGGCTCTGCAGGTAGGTGTGGAAGTACTCGCGGGCGCTGTGGACGTGGCCTTGGACGCCGTCCTCGTCCCAGGACCGGTTGTGGCTCAGTTCGGACAGGTCCGAGAACACCTGCACGAGTTCGATCTCGTCGGCGAGAGGCCTGCGGTTGTCCGCGATGGCCGCCCGGCGCACGGCGAGGTAGTGGTCCAGCACGCGGCGCTCGTTGTGCGGGTCGACGTCGAAGCCGAGCAGCAAGCTGCGCAGGTCCTGCAGGCTGCGGGCGATGCCCTCGTGCGGCCGGTCCGGTGCGGGCTCGTCCGGCAGGTCCAGTTCGACCGACGCGACTTCTTCGGCGTCCGCGGCCTCGTCGTCCTCGACGAGCGGCTCCAGCCGCAGCAGCGGCGCGCCGGTCTCGACCTGGGTGCCGACGGTAACAGCGCATTCCTTCAACCGAGCCCGGAACGGCGCGCGCAGCACCGTTTCCATCTTCATGCTCTCGAGTACCAGCACCGGTGCACCCGCCTCGACCTCGGCACCGACCTGCAGCGGCGTGGCAACGACCAGCGCGGGGGCGGGCGAGCGGACGACGCCACCCTCGTCACGGCTGATCCGATGCGTCACACCGTCGACATCGACCAGATGGATCGGCCCATGCGTGCCGGTGATCACGCGGTGCCGGGTGCCGTTGACCACGATCTGCCCGGTGTGGCGGTCGAAACGTTCGAGATCGACGTCGGCGGCACGCATTTCGCCGCCCGCCTCGATGCCGATGCGGAACCGGTGCGCACCGATCCGTGCCACGCGCACCCGGTAGCCGACGCCGCGCAACTTGAGGTCGTGCGGCCGACCGCTCTCGTGCTGCACCTGGGGACGGCCGCCGGCCGCCGTGGAGAGCAGCCGGTGCCGCTCGACGCGCTCGTCCTCTTCATAGGCATCGATGGCGGCGACGGCCACCGCGACCGCCGAGTGGCGATGCGATACCAGGCGCCCCTCGGCGCGAACACGGTCGATCCAGCCGGTGTCGGCGCTCGCGTCGATCACCTCGGGCTGGTTCAGCAGGTCGAGTACGAAGCTCTTGTTCGTCGCGCCGCCCTCGATGACGACCCGGGTCTGCGCCACTGCCCGGCGCAGCCGGCCCAGCGCTTCGTCGCGGTTCCGACCGTAGGCGATGATCTTGGCGATCATCGAGTCGAAGTCGGCGGGAATCGTATCGCCCTCGCTGACGCCGGTGTCGACTCGAATGCCCGGCCCGGCGGGCAGATCCAGCCGGGCGATGCGGCCCGGAGCGGGCGCGAAGTCGCGGTCCGGATCCTCCGCGTTGAGCCGGGCCTCGATCGCGTGCCCACGCTCGGCCGGTGGCTCGCCCTCGAGCTTGCCGCCCGATGCCACCAGCAGCTGGGCCCGAACCAGGTCGAAACCGGTGGTGTACTCGGTGATCGGGTGTTCGACCTGCAGTCGGGTATTGACCTCGAGGAATGCGAACAGCTCGTCACCGGGGTGGTACAGGAACTCCACGGTCGCGGCGCCGCGATACTCGACCGCGATCGCCAACCGCTCGGCCGACGCCTTGAGCTCGGCCGCCTGCTCGGGGCGCAGCACCGGCGACGCCGACTCCTCGATGACCTTCTGATTGCGCCGCTGCACCGAGCAGTCGCGGACGCCGAGCGCCCACGCGGCGCCTCGGCCGTCGGCGATCACCTGGACCTCGACGTGCCGGGCGCCGGTCACCAGCCGTTCCAGGAAGACCACGCCGCTGCCGAACGCACGCGCGGCTTCCTGACGGGTGCGCTCGTAGGCATCGACGAGCTCGGCGTCGTTCGTGATGACCCGGATACCCCGGCCGCCACCACCGGCGGTCGCCTTCAACATCAGCGGGTAGCCGATCTCGGCGGCGGCCGCGAGGGCGGCGTCCACGGTCTCGACAGCACCGCGGCTCCACGGCGCGACCGGCACGCCGACTTCCTCCGCGATCAGCTTCGCACCGATCTTGTCACCGAGCTTGCGCATGGCCTCCGGACTGGGGCCGATGAAGGTGACGCCGATCTGCTCGCACAGCTCGGCGAATGCCGGATCCTCGGCGACGAAACCCCAACCGACCCACGCGGCATCGGCCTTGGTCGTCAGCAGAGCGAGCTCGAGCGCCTTCAGATCCAGATACGGGCGCGCGGACGCCGGGCCGAGGTCATAGGCGATGTCGGCCTCGCGCACGAATGTCGCGTTCCGGTCGACATCGGTGTGCAAAGCGACGGTTTCTATCGGTCGCCCGGTCTCCGCGGCCAGATCTCGGACGGCATGGATGAGGCGCATAGCGGCCTCTCCCCGGTTCACGATGGCGATGCGGCTGAACACGCGCCAACTCCTTCCACTCCACAGCACTGGCCCGGTCGGGCGACGGTTTGCGACTGCCGGTCCGGCGTAGTTTGCACTCCTACTGCGCCCAAGTACACAGCGTCAGCTGGTTACCCGCGCGTATCGTGCGAAATTCCTCATTTATGTCTACGACACTAGTGGCGGAATTCCTCGGTCGGCAGGATTCCAGTACCGTACCCGTGATCGAGTCGTAGCCCAGTCGCGTATCGATCAAAGCAATCAATCGAGAGGCAGCGTCGATTCGCGCCCGACCATCGTCAGATGCGTTGACCTGCAATCATTCTCTCGGATTCGAGCGCAGTGTGGGAGGTGATCTGTGTGGGCGACATTCTCGATGTACTGCACGCGCGCTGCGCCGAGGTCGCGGGCGAGGCGATCCTCTCCGGCGAGGAGCACCCGACCCTCACCCTGACCACACGTGAGGTGGCCGACCTGCTCAACCATGTGGCCGACCTGCGCCGCCGCTACCACGACATCGACCTCGCCTACCGCGATCTCGACCAGCGCTACTCCGTGCTCCGCCGAGCGACCGGCGATGCTACGGCGTCATTGGATCGGATCCGTGCCACGCTGGCGCAGCGAACCGCGCACCCGGAAGCGCTTACGCGCCAGGCCTGCACGATCGCCCGTTTCGCTGCCGAGAACCTCGAGGCCGCGAGCATGGACCCCGAGACGACGCCGGGCCCGTGATGCGGTTGTCGGGCGCGCGGGCACACCCGGCCGCATCCTGCGAACGGTGAACGACGGCGCGGGCACTGCGATGAGCGTGGTGATGATCGCGAAGTGAGCGAGCGTTTCACAACCATCCCAACAAGCTGAAAACAGTGAGAGCCACCGCGTCGAATCCGAGAATCGCGCCGACGACGACCGCCTTGGTGCGCATTGGTCGGCAGATCGTGCACCCAGAACAGGCCGCGAAAAACGGCAATGGATCACATACCACGTCAACTTCTCGGCCTTGAAGGTCCGAGCTTGCAGCTCTTACCCGCGCCTGGCTGGCGTGGGGTCGGCCGCGTCGTCGGCAGCGTGACTCACTGCCCGACGCGGTGGTTGGTGTCGGCGGCGAACCGCTTCTCGCGGCCGGAGATCTTACGCAACAGCCGCTTCGCTGACTTCGTTCCTTTCCGTTGCAGGCGTTGGCGTAATCGCCGGTTACGGTGCCGGACCTGATTCAAGTGCTTCCCGGCGTGAACGGCGCCGTCGCTGGTAGTGGCAATGTTGGCGATGCCCAGATCCACCCCGAGGAATCCGCCGCTCGGGTCGGAGAGCTCCGGTTCGGGAATGTCGCAGGTCGCGTACAGGTACCAGTTCCCGCCCCGATACACGAGGTCGGATTCTCCGTGCCGGTAATCGGTGAGCATCTTCGCCTGTTGCGGGGAGCAGGCGAACGGAATGTTCCTGACGCGGCCGTTGACGGTCCAGATGGATACGGTGCGGGCGTCGAGCTGCCACGACAGGCAGCGATCGTCGAACGGTTGCGCCGCGTCCTTGCGGAACCGGATCGGTTCAGCTTCAACACGTTCGCGGCGTTCCGACCCGGCCGGGCCGTAGTTCCCGGCCGCCATGTTCGCTCGCAGTGTGGCGTAGGCCCCGGCGGTTTTGCGGATGCAATGCAGCGCGGGCTGCGCCGACACGCCGAGTTGCTTGACGGCGGCGTAGGTGAGCCGTTGCAGGGCCTGCTTACCGGTGGTGTCGGTGGTGAACGCGGCGCGGGAGACATGGTTAGCGGCCTGGTTGCACAGCGTCAGCGTCTCCCGCAGCGCGGACGCGGTCGCCGCGTCGGGCAGCAGTTCGACCTGCACAACCAGCTTCACCCCAACACACTAACAACGGCAAGAGGTTCCCGACCATGGTCGGAAATTCTTGTGGGGCGGGGATTTCCGGTCGCCGTCGTATTTCCCGGCATCATGCGGCGGCGCACCGCTGTCAGTGATCACGCAGTACCTCGACCAGCAGAACGACCGAACTTGATCCGGTCCGCAATTCCCGCCGCGCGGGCGTTATCGGTAACCGGCCAGCCTCTCTTCCGATGACCGAAAACCTCTAAAACATCGTGACATTCATTGCCGAATCTGTCAGCTGCGCCACGGCGCGCCGCATCAGTCCATGGTGCATCCCGTCACTGGTATTCCGTTCAACCGGTCGACGAGATAGCCGATGGCGTTATTGGTTCCATAGCCGTCGATCAGCTCCGGACCGAAGTGGTTCGGGATGGTGGCCCCGGGGAGGATGGGCGGCAGCTCGTTGGTGCGGAAGGTGACGGTCGCGCCGTGGCCGCACCAGTCGGTCGCCAGTTGCCTGGCCTGGCCGTAGGGGACGGTGTCGTCATTGCGGCCGCTGGTGATGAATACCGGACTGGTCGGCGTCAGTGAGCCGATCCGCAGTCGGTCCAGAATGCCGGCGACCTCCGGAATCTCGCGCAGATGATCGGACAACGGGCGGTGGTCGACAGTGAGGTCGGCTGACCGCATGAACGGGTGCCGGACAATGACGTCGGCGATGCACTCATCGGCCAACTCGCGCAGCAGAGCCCTGCCACCGGGCGTGGTGCGCGCGTCCAGTTGCGGCTGCAGGTCCGGGTGGCGGGCGACGACGCCGTTGACGGCGAATCCGGTCACGCCGCTGATGAGCACTCCGTCGACCTGCCGCAATATTTCGGAGAGGTCCGCTGTCGGCGCGCCGGCCCAGGTGCCCTTCAGGTTCAATTCGGGGGCGTAGCCGGACTGCATCTCGGCGGCCGCGGCAGTCGCCCCGCCGCCCTGCGAATACCCCCAGAAAGCCAGTGGGGTATCGGTTCCGCTGCCGGAGAGGGCATTCGCGGCGCGGGCGCCGTCGAGGACGGCGTGCGCCTCCTCGATGCGGTTGACGTAGGTGTGAGTTCCGGGTGTGCCCATGCCGATGTAGTCGGTGACGAAAACACGCGCGCCCAAAGAATTCCATGCGAGCGCCGCGAGCGCTTCCTGGTTGGCGGACAGCGTCGGCGGCGTGACGCTTGCATAGACCCCTGTGGCGAAGGCCAGCGACATCGCGCACTGATCGCCCTGGCCCGTGGTGCCGGGGGCGATGATGACGGTCGGCCGCGGGCCGGACCCGCGCCAGGGCTGGCCGGCGTCGATGAAGATGCCGGTAACAGCCACCGGGACGTCGTCCTCGGTGCGCGTGGTGTACATGACCTGTTTCGCCGGGATGGGCCATTTGCCCTCGTCGGTCGGCTGCGCCAGGTACACCGAGGTATCGACCGTCTTGATAACGGCTCCACGCATCGCATCGAATTGTGCCGGGGGAACGTAGAAATCGTTCACCGGGTCGGCCGAGACCGATCCCGCTCCGGCGCAGGCAACCGCGGCGGCCAGGCTCAGCGTGCTCACGGCGGCTATCACATGCCGAAGCATGTTCACCGGCCGCGTCGATGCGGACCAGTGCCGTTGTCCTGACATCATTCTTCTTTCTCTGCGAACCTCCCACGCGCACCGATCGCGTGGGTACATGCGGTAAAAGGAGTTGTGCCCCATACGAATCGGACGCGGCAGATCGCGTCGATGATGTCGACGCCTCGACCTGAGTCGCGGTCCGGGCGAGCGCTGCACGAGTTGCGTGCGTCGTCGAAGCTTTCGAGTAACCCGGTTATTGGCGATAGCTAAGTTATCACAGCTTCTTCATCGACTCCGATTGCCCATGGTGGCCTCTTTCCACTCAGCGGAAGTCGATCGGAGATGGGCCGTCCATCCGTTGGTATGAAGGTTGCGGGCCAGCCGGTCTATGCAGCTTTCGCCCGGAGGGGCGCACAGCAGCGCCGCCTACTGATCACAGATGATCGAAGGGATGAACTGATGCCGAAGGGATACGTGATCCTGACCGAAGCAATTCGGGATCCGGCGGGTTTGGCCGCCTACGAGCGCGCCGCCGCACCGTCGATGATGGAGAGCGGCGCGGTGCCGCTGGTCGTCGATGGCAATCCGCAAGTCCTCGAAGGTTCCTGGCACGGTGATCGAACCATCGTGATGGAGTTCGCATCGGTGGAGGCGGCACGCGCCTGGTACGAGTCGGAAGGCTACGGGCGGGCCAAGCCGCTGCGCCAGGCCGCCGCCGACAGCAACGCGGTCATAGTCGCAGGTTTCGAAATGCCGCCGCATGAGTGAGATCGAACTGTCCTGCGCGTTGCCGCCGGGTCCGGAATTCGCGGATCTGGCGGCACTGGCGGAATCCCTCGGCTATGCCCGGGTATGGATCTACGGTTCCGCGCCGCTGTGGGAGGACCCGTTCGTTCATCTGGCGCTGGCGGCGCAGCGGACCAGCCGGATCGGTCTCGGCACCGCCGTGCTGATTCCGACCGAGCGTTCGGAAATGGCGATGGCGAGTGCGATCGCGACCATCACACGCCTGTCCAGCGGCCGATTCCGCGCGTGTTTCGGTACCGGATTCACCGCCAGATTGGCGATGGGCCAGCGCCCGATGACCTTGCGCGCCCTGGCGGAATACGTCACAGCCGTACGTACCCTGCTCGCGGGCGAGACCGCTGTCATCGACGGTCAACCGGCCCGGATGCTGCATACCACCGGACTGGCCGCGCCGCGCCCGATCGATACGCCGTTGTGGCTGAGCGCCTTCGGCCCGCGCGGCGCCGAGTTGGCGACCTCGGTGGCCGACGGTGTCATCGGACCGGTCCATCCCATCTTGCCCACCGCCATCACCGTCTCCGGCACGGTGCTAGAGACCGGCGAAGACCGCGGATCGAGCCGAGTGCGCGAGGCGATCGGGCCGTGCCGGGTCGTCGACTGGCACGTCGCCTATGCCGCCGGTGGTGCGAATGCTGTCGACGCGATGCCCGGTGGGAGCGCGTGGCGCGAGGTACTCGAATCCGGGACACCTGAAGACGAGCGGCGTCCGCGGGCATTCGAGGGTCACTTCACTCACCTTTCCGACCGCGATCGTCTGTTGCTCGACCACATCGATGTCGCCACGATGGTGGGTGAGCGCTCGGAAATCGCTGCGGCAGTGGCGAACCTGGACGCGGCGGGATACCGCGAGGTCGTGTACATGCCGACCGGTCCCGATGTCGTCCGCGAACTGCGGGCCTTCGCATCGGTCGAGCACTGAGGAAACGGAGCAACTTTCGTGCCAGTCCAGCGCCTGAACCACGCCGTCCTGTTCGTCTCCGATGTGGAGCGCTCGGCCACGTTCTACCGCGAGGTCCTCGGCTTCCGACAGATCGGCGCAATTCCGGGTGGAGTCTTCCTGCAGGCGGCCGGTTCGGCCAACGACCACGACCTGGGTCTGTTCCGATCCACCGAACCGGCCGCGACACACCGCACCGGACGAGTCGGGCTGTACCACCTGGCCTGGGAGGTGGACACGCTGCGCGAGTTGGGGCGGGTCAAGGATGCACTGCGGGCGGCGGACGCCCTGACCGGAGCGTCGAACCATGCGGTCACCAAGTCGCTGTACGGAGCCGACCCCGACGGCATCGAATTCGAAGTGTGCTGGTTGGTGCCGGATGCCGCGATCGAGCAAGAATTGCGAGGTATGACCGCACCGACCATGCCGCTCGACCTCGCGTCGGAGATCACCCGATACGGTGCGGATACGCCCGGCGGCCAGCGTACGGATCACGCGGTCTGGCAGCGCTTCCTCGCGGGTGATACTGCCGACTAGCCAGCGCTTCGAACGGGGAATCGCATGCAGCGCATCGGCATAGAACATCTCAGCGTCTTCGGCCTGCCACGGATCGAATTCGTCGACCTGGCAGCGGATCTGGGCGTCCAGAACATATCGACGTCACTGCAGAGCACGAGTAACAGCCCGCTCGGCTATCCGCACTTTTCACTCTCGACCGACACGAAGCTGCGCCGTGAGATGGGCGCCGCCCTGCGGAACCGCGGTGTCACGATTTCACTGGGCGAGGGTTTCATCGTCCGACCGGGAGTCGAGGCACGCGACCGCGCACCGGAGATCGCGGCGCTGCACGAACTGGGCGGGCGGCGAATAAATGTGGTCAGTCTGGATCCGGACCTCGGGCGGACATTCGATCAGTTCGCGATCATGACGGAAATGGCCGCGCAGGCAGGTATCGAGACCACCACCGAATTCGCGCCCGCACTGACGGTCGCCGATCTACCGACGGCCCTGGCGGCCGTGCGACACGTCGGACATCCCGACTTCCGGTTGCTGATCGACACGATGCATCTGATCCGATCCGGTGCCACCCCGGGTGACCTGGCCGCACTGGATCCGAATCTGATTGGCTACGTTCAGATCTGCGACGTTCCTCGCCATCCGTCCATCCCGGATTACCTGACGGAATCGATGACGGAGCGGCTGGCACCTGGCGTCGGCGAGCTGCCGCTGTCGGAAATCCTCTCCGCGATTCCGCCCGGCATCGTGGTCAGTCTCGAGATTCCGCAACTGACCGAGGCGCGCAGCGGCGTCGGTCATGCCGACCGGATCCGGCCTGCCATCGAAGCAACTCGCGCGCTGCTGGATCAGCTGGGGTAAGCGATCCGCCACAGCGCAGGTCTTGACTCCGGATAGCGCCTCGCGCACACTACCGAGTAGTAACCGGACAGCACAGTCCGGATTGCGAGATCGCACAGCCGCCACCATGGCAGTCGCATCTCAATGGATTTCCGCAGCCGCCCATCGACGGACCACCAGCCCCGCGGCCGACCGGAACCACCGACCCGAAAGGCAACCCTCTTCCGCGAGGGCCACCATGACATCATCGTTGCTCCCCCTGGCTCGGCGTTCCCTGGTGACGGTCGCGGCCACGGCACTGCTGCTGCCGACCGGAACCCTTGCCGCCCAACCGCAGTCGGACATAACCGGCACTGTTCAAGAGATCTCCGGGCTCACCGATATCGCCGTCGCCCGCGCCGAGTGCGGCCCCGGCTCCGACCCGGAATCCGGATACCAGGGTGACGTACCCGCCGCCGACCGGAACAACGGCCGCAGCACCCTCGGCTACCGCTGCAATATGTCGCAGCTCGGCAATTACGCAGGGCGCGGCGGCGGCATCTCCTCGGTCAGCTTCGACCACTGCGTCTACGTCGGCACCTTCTTCCCGGGCAACCTACTCGGGACCGAACAAGGTGTGCAGGTGCTCGACGTCTCCGATCCCACCGCACCGGTGCTGACCGAAACGTTGAACGAACCGGCGATGCTGGCGGGAACCTGGGAAAGCTTGAAGGTCAACGAGACTCGTAAGCTGCTGGTCGGTGCGGGCGCGCCGTTCCTGACCGGCGCGGGTCTGCTGTCGGTCTACGACATCTCCGATTGCGCACACCCTCGGCTGCTCAACCCGGGCACCGGGACCAGTTTGAACATGCCAATGCCGATCACCGCACACGAGGGCGGTTTCTCCCCCGACGGCAACACCTACTGGAGCTCGGGCGTCGCCCCGGGCCTGGTCAGCGCGGTCGATCTCACCGATCCGGCCGATCCGCGCGTCATCTGGCAGAACCTGCCCGGATTATCCATGCACGGCTTCGGATTCAGCCCCGACGGCAACACCATGTATCTCGCCAACAACTTCGGCGGGCTCATGGTCCTCGACATCAGCGCCGTCCAGCGCCGCGATCCGAATCCGCAAGTGCGCCAATTGGCCAACATCACTTGGACCGACGGTTGGGCCACCCAGCACCATATCCCGGTCACATATCAAGGCACACCATATGTCTTCACCACCAATGAGGCCGGATCCGGCGGCGTGAAGCTGTTCGACGTCTCCGACGCAACGAATCCGCGCCTGCGCAACACCATCAAACTCGAGATCGATCTGCCCCAGAACCAGGACATCGCAATGGCTTCCGCCGCGGGCGGCTCGCTGTTCGCCTACGACGCGCACTACTGCGCCGCCGATCGGCCTGCCGATCCCACCGCACTGGCCTGCAGTTGGACCTCTTCCGGCATCCGCGTATTCGACGTCCGCGACCCGCTCGACATCCGCGAGATCGCCTACTACAACCCGCCCGCGCACACCGGACACAACACCGAGCTGACGAACTCGCCGCACGCACTCGCCTCGATCATCGGGCCACCGCTGCTCGCGTCACCGACGGTGGTCCAGACCATATTGCAGGGCCAGTTCGATCTATCCGAGGCCACCGGTCCGCGCACCGGCATGCTCGCCTTCGGCGATCTCTCCTCGGACTGGTGCTTCTCCGCGCCCGAATGGCGCGGCAACCAGTTGTGGACGACCTGCGCCGATAACGGATTCCTTGCGCTGCAACTGGATTCGAGTGTCTACACCCCGCCTGCCGACCAGCATTCGACCATGGGCTCATGACCCGGCGGACCTGGATCAGGAGTGTCGCGCTGGTCGGCCTGGCCGTGCTGCTGCTGGCGGTCGGTGCGGCCATCCGACCGCTGCTGATAGCCGATGACAAGCCCGCACCGCCCGTCCTCAGCAGTACCGAGATCGGCTTCGCACAGGATATGGTCGCGCATCACAGCCAGGCACTGGTCATGACGCAGCGACTCGACACCGGAGTCGATCCGGCGGTACGGGCGCTGGCACAACAGATTTCGGATGCCCAGCGCACCGAGATCGGAATGTTGCTGGGCTGGCTGCGGCTGGCCCGCGTGGTCACGATCAATCCGCACCCGATGGCCTGGATGCACACCGACCGAACGAACCTCACCCAGCATCAGCACGCGACCGGCACTGCCGCCGCGACCGGCGACCTCATGCCCGGCATGGCGACCCAGGCCGAACTCGACGCGCTGGCGGCGGCGCGCGGTGCCGACGCGGGAGCGCTGTTCCTGCAACTCATGCAGCGCCACCATGCCGGTGGCATCCAGATGGCCCAGGCAGCCGATCGCCAATTGTCCAGCGGCATCGTCAAACAGGCGGCACGCGACATGATCGACACCCAGAGCAGAGAGGTCGGCCTGATGATGCTGTTGACGCGGCGCGGCACCCCGAGCTGACCGACCATGGTCAGTGCGAATCGAATTACCGAATTTGGAGAATTAAGTTATCCGATCGGCTAGCCTCAGGCACGATCGGCCGGGAGATCCGGGCCGGACCGCCGCGTCGCTCGGATCGACCAGGTTGCAAGACATTTCGAATCAAGGGCGTTATGCAGACCATCGCTGAACCGGAACCAACCCCCGCCGCCACCACAGTGACAGCACAGCGGATCGGTCTATGGCTCCTGCCGGGTTTCGGAGCCGTGCTGCTGATCGCGTTCTTGGCATTTCCCGGGTTCTTCCCGCCCATGTCACCGGAGCTGACCGCCGACCAGGTGGCCGATTTCTACCGGCAGCACACCGCGATGATCCGGTTCAGCATGATCACTTACAACCTCTGCGGGATCATGCTGATCCCGTTCTTCACGGTGATCGTCGTCCAGATGAAGCGCATGGCAACGCCGAGTCAGGTACTCGCCTACAGCTACCTGGCCGCAGTGGTCACCGGCGCGACACTGTTCGCGATCGCCGATATCTTCTGGCTCGTCGCGGCGTTCCGGGCCGAACGCGACCCGCAGCTCGTCCAACTGTTGAACGACCTGGCCTGGCTGACATTCACCGCACCGGTCGGCATGCTCGTCGCCGAGGGAGTCTGCCTGGCGCTGGCCATCTACCTCGACCGCCAGCCTCGGCCGATCTTCCCGCGCTGGGTGGCACATTTCAGCCTGATCGTCGCCCTCGCGATGACGCCGTCGGCCTGCTCGGTCATCTTCCGCAGCGGCCCGCTGGCCTGGAACGGCGTGGTGTCGTTCTGGCT
The DNA here is from genome assembly GCF_050942345.1 of Nocardia pseudovaccinii. NCBI lineage: Bacteria > Bacillati > Actinomycetota > Actinomycetes > Mycobacteriales > Nocardiaceae > Nocardia > Nocardia pseudovaccinii. The sequence goes on along the minus strand of NZ_CP192074.1, from coordinate 4,444,218 downwards.
GCGGATCGTCGCCTTCGGCCTCTACCTCGCCGTGATGTTCTTCGTCGTCCGTGCTGCCGTCGCGCGCCAAGCCGCCGAACAAGGGGCCGCGCGATGACCACCGCGGGTACGGCACCGGCCGCGATCGCCCCGAGCAGTACCCGAAACCGCAAGACCGACCTGTGGATCTGCTGGTGGTCGATACCGATCTTCTACAACATATTCGGGCTGATCTTCGTCCCACTCACCCGGGTGATGCCACCACCGCGACCCGATATCACCACCGCGCAGATCGTCGAATTCTTTCAGGATCACTCGCTGACCATACGAATCGGTTTCGCGCTGCTGATGGCGGTCATCGGGTTCACCGGACTGGCCAACGGCTTGATCGCCTACCAGATGAGGCGGATGTCGGTCAGCCCGGTATTCGCCTACGCCTATATCGCCGCACTGGCCGTCGGCGCGATCCCGGGGTGCTTATTCGCCGCATTCGCCTTCCTGGCGGCCACCTTCCGGCCCGACCGCGACCCACAGCTGGTCGCCATGCTGTACGACGTCGGCCTGCTGTCGTTCGTCGGCTCATTGGGCTGCTTCGCCACCCAATGCATGGTGCTGGCCCTGGCGATCTTCCTCGACCACAACGGCATTTTCCCCAAATGGCTTGCCTACATATCGATTTGGATGATCGTCACCGAAATCCTCGCCGCCCCGGTGTGGGTTTTCCGATCGGGCACGCTGGCATGGAACGGCGCCATCAGTTTCTGGCTGGGCACTGCGATATTCGTCGGTTGGGAGATATCCATGATCGTCCTGCTCTACCGGGCGATCAAGAATCAGCCTGCCGATGAACAGGTGCAGGACTGACCCGGCGCGATATCGAACAGGACCACACGCCATGACGGATACCGACCGAACCACCGACGACGGGTCCGCCGTCGGCAGCCTCGACCGACGGCCGAGCACACACCTGCCCGGCGACATCGACATGTGGATCTTCGTGCTCGGCGACCTGATCATCTTCGGGATCTATTTCCTCATCTTCCTGGTCGACCGCGACCGGCACCGCGACCTCTTCCTGGAATCCCAGCAACACCTCAGCCTGAACATCGGATTCGTGAACACGCTGGTGCTGATCACCAGCTCCTGGCTCATCGCACGAGCCGTAATCGCCGCGCGCGCAGGTGATCTCGACCGGTCACGGCAGCTGGTCATCTCCGGCGGCGCCTGCGGGGTGCTGTTCATCCTGATCAAGGCATACGAATGGACCGTGGAAGTCGGACGAGGAATGACGTTCCCGCACAACGACTTTTTCATGTACTACTACATGCTGACCGGCATCCACGTATTCCACGTCGGGCTCGGGCTCGTATTCCTGGCCGTCGTCTACGTCCAACTCCGCAAACCGCACCGCCGGATATCGCTGGTCGAGGCCGGAGCCGTCTATTGGCACATGGTGGACCTGCTCTGGCTCATCATCTTCGCCCTCGTATACGTGATGAGGTGACGCGATGAATCCGACAGCCGCCGCACGGATCACCTACGTCTGGGCGATCCTGTGCGTGATCACCCTGCTCTCATGGTTGCTGGGCCACACCGACCACACCGCCCGGCCGACCGCCGACACATCGATCACAGTCGCCGTGTTGACCATGGCAGTCATCAAGGGGCGACTCGTCATCCAGTACTTCATGGAAGTACGCACCGGTCCGCGGTGGCTGCGCCTTTTCAGCGATATCTGGCTGCTCACCTTCTGGGCTGCGGCGCTGGCCATATACCTGTACTGACCGGGACATCGGCGCGGCGAGCGCACCGAAGCGGTCATTTGGTTACACGGCAGCAATGCCGCTTCCGCCTGTCGGCGCGATCGAGAAATCTAGGATAAGCGGCTCAACGACTTACCGATGACCTCGGCGAACACACCGGGCCGAGACGGCGCTTCAACGATGCGAAGAAAACTCAACATGCCGAACACACGAGCTTGCTACCATTTAGCAATCATCGCGTAGCGGGCGCCCTGCGACTTGGAGAGGCGTATTGCAATGATTCCCAAATGGTGTCGATGGGCCGGGGCTGTGGCCATACTGGCCGCGGCGACCACGGCATGTTCATCGGACAAAGACAGCAAGCCGGCGTCGCAGGCAACGACAAGCGCCGCAACTACGAGCAAGGTCGCGGACACCGGAAAGTTCGTGCCCAAGTACGAGCGAGCGATGGCTTCGGACCTTGCCAAAGAAGGCAAGCAGGCCATTCAAGACAACAAGGTCCTCGAAGAGCTTACCGATGCCCTCGGGGCGATGTACAAGCTACCCAAGGACATTCCTGTCATCGCCAAGGAATGTGGCGAGTTCAACGCGTACTGGGACCCGAAGAACCAGTCGTTGACCCTCTGTTACGAGATGTTCGCGGTCGCCGAGCGATATGCGAAGCTGCAGGCTGCGGAACCTGCGAATACAAATGTTATGGGAACTACTGACATTTTCAACCTTTACTTCGACGGCGTAACTCGCATGATCACCTTCCACGAGTCCGCACACATGGCGATCAACCTGTATTCACTGCCCGCGACAGGACGCGAAGAGGACTCCGCGGACCAACTCGGCGCCCTGGTCCTATTGACCATCCCCGGTCGCCTCGGTGCCGGTAGCGTAGCCGCGGCGTCCGACTTCTGGATGGATATCTCCGACGATCCCGCAAGTCTCGATGCGCGCTCCTTCGCCGACGAACACTCGCTCAACCAGGTACGCGCCTACAACCTGGTGTGTTGGGCCTATGGCTCCCAACCCAACGTGCTCGACATACTCGTGAACAAACCGGGCGAGCCAGAGAAAAGGGGCTTCCTGCCGTATCAGCGCGCCGCCACGTGTCCCGACGAATACAACAGAATGAAGGCCGCGTGGCAGACCCTGCTGAATCCTTACATCAAGACCGGCCTCGGCGCCCCCGCCACAGCCAGCGGTACCCCGAGTGCGACCCCTTCTGCTACGACTCAAACGCAATCAACCACTCCTACACGCTAGGCGAGTCGTCTTCCCGCTGTCGCTACGACAATGGACGCGGTTGACGTCGCAGGCAGCCACAGCGTTCACCTTCGGGGCGAATGCCTGCCTCCAAGGGTGTGGGTTTGCTCCACCTCAGGTGTCTATTTCCTGTCGTCGTATGCCCGGACCATAGATCACGAGCCATTGGTACCGGGAAGTCCAGACGTGGATCGGCCCATCCACTATTCGACGACAGAGACCCATGGAGGGCGAAAATTGTCACAGGAAAACCCATTCGAAGACATCATGAACCAGCTCGGCGGAGCCGCGGGTTGCGGTGGCGCCACGACGGATCCGCAGGATACGACGACACAGCTGAGCCAGGGATTCGACGACATCATGAATCAGCTGGGCGGGATTCCCGGTCTCGAACAGCCGCAGGGGCCGATTGAAATTCCCGGCCTCGAGCTGCCGGTTGACCAGCAACCGGCGGATCAGCAGCAAGCACCCGCAGATCAGCAACAGCCCGTCGATCAGCAGGCACCTGTCGACCAGCAAGCACCCGCCGACCAGCAACCGATCGACCTGCAGTTCCCCATGGACCAACAGCCACCCGCCGACCAGCAACAGCCCGTCGATCAGCAAGCACCCGTCGACCAGCAACAGCCCGTCGACCAGCAGGCACCCATGGATCAGCAACCGATCGACGATATGTCCATCGACGACGGCCTGCCGCCCGATGACGTCTACAACACGGGATCCGACGGCCTCGGCATGGGCGCTGGGACGGAAGACATGTTTTCCGAGGGGCCCCTGGCCGATATCGGTGACACCATCGCCGACGCCATGGACATGTTCTGAGCATGCGAGCCGATCAACTACCGACGGGCAAATCGGCCGCTGCCGTTCCGCCCCTGTTCGATTGGTTGATCCGACTCGCACAGTCGGCGGACCGGGAAGACCTGCTCGGCACCCTCCAATCCATGCGACGCCGATCCGCCGACGCTGCCATGCGGGTCGCCGTTGTCGGATTGCGTCAGCAGGGCAAGAGCCAGCTGATCAACGCCCTGCTGAACGAGCAGGTCTGCGTAGTCGGTGACCGTCGAGCCACCTCGGTGGTCACCGTCGTCCGGCACGCCGACGAACCGGTCGCGCAGCTCGTCGTCGAGATGCCGCACGCCGAAACTCCCGTCGCGGCCGCACTGCCATTCGGTGAGTTGCAATCCGATCTGGCGAAGTCCGCGCATGCACGAGGCGGCCAGGTGGTGTGCGCGGAAGTCGGCATCGATACCGCGACGCTGCCGAATGGTCTGGCCCTCATCGACACTCCAGGTGTCGGCGGCATCGGCCAGCGGCATGTCCCGCGAGTATTGAACGAGGTGGCGCTGGCGGACGCCGTCATCATCGTCACCGACGCCAGCCAAGAGTTCACCGAACCCGAATTTCGGTTCGTGCAGCAGGTGATCGGCCTGTGCCCGGCGGCCGTCATCGCGTTGACCAAGGTCGACATCTACCCCGAATGGCGCCGAATCGCGGACGCCGACAGGCGTCACCTCGCCGATGCCGGGGTCGGCTGCCGAATCATTCCGGTTTCGTCGACGCTGCGCGGCCACGCGGTGCGCCTGCGCGACAAGGAACTCAATGCCGAATCCGGCTATCCCGACCTGCTCGCGTTCCTGCGCACCGAGGGTCTCGCCGACATCGCAACCAAGCGGCGCCTCCGCATAGCGCGGGATATCGAGTCTGTCGCGCACCATCTGACCGTGCCGTTCGAGGCGGAATTGAATGCCTTGCGGGACCCAGGATTCCAGCAGCGAATGGCCGAGGAGTTGAAGGCGCGCAAGGAAATATCGAACGCGCAGGCGAAGTCGGCGCGGTCGTGGCAGCAGGTATTGACCGACGGTGTCGCGGACCTCAATTCCGAGATCGACCACGACCTTCGGGAACGGCTGCGCAGCATCAACAAGCACATCGAGTCCGAGCTCGCGGACGGCGATCCGGACAAGAAATGGCCGGTACTGACCGAGTGGGTGCAGGAAGAGGTGAGCGCCGCGGTCGGCGACAATTTCGTCTGGGCATACCAATCCGCTCAGGCACTGGCCGAGCGGGTGGCGGCATCGTTCGCGGTGGATGGCGACGGCGTCGATCTTCCGGTGCTCGAGGCCATCTGCGAGGGCGACCTGATCGACCCACGGCTGCAGATCGGTGAGCTGCGCGATATGAAGGTTTCGCTGGCAGACCGCGGCCTGACCGCGGTTCGCAGTGGCTACAGCGGCGCGATGATGATCGGCATGGGCGCCACCATGGTCGGCGCGGCGATGATGAACCCGATCACGATCGGAGCCGGGGTCGTGATCGGCGTGAAGGCCTACCAGCAGGACCGCGCCGGACGACTGGCCCGCCGCCGCAACATCGCTCAGCTCACACTCCGAAAGTACGTCGACGACGTGTCCTTCCAGGTGCACAAGCTCTCCCGTGACCGCCTCCGGAATATGCAGCGGGAGCTGCGCGATCACTTCAAGGAATCTGCCGAGCAAGCCTTGGCGTCACTGCAGAGTTCGATGAAGGCAGCACAGGACGCAGCAGGCATGGAGCGGGTCGCGCGGGAAAAACGTGCGGCCGAGGTCGAGCAGAATTTGGCCGCGCTGGCCAGAGTTCGCGAAGGCGCTGCCCGGCTGCGGGCCGTGCAGTCGCAGCGAACGTAGCCGATTCCACCTTGGGTGAGCGAACCTCACCCCATGCGGGGTCCGGTTCACCACTTGGGGATATGGCCGACGATCCGTCTGTGCAGGAGATTTATAAGCGCAAATCCCCAGCGACCATCCATCGAGAGGTGTGCATGTCCGGCAGTCTTGGCATCAAGATCGGCACGGCCGATTTCGTCACCGCAGCTGACGCGGCGTCCGGAGGTTCCGAGCGGCGCGCCCCACGTCCCCAGACGACCCAGCACCAGGCGACGTTGATCATGCCCCAGGGCATGGCGCCGACGCTGTCTCCGATCGGCAGCGGTACCCGTCCGGCGCACATGGGCCTGGTGGTCACCGGGTTCGTGGACCGCGTCGGCGACCCGATCGATCTCGTCGCCGCCGACGGTTCCGCCCATCGGCCGGAAAAGCTCGTCGCCAGCGCCGTCCAGTACCTGACGCGGTATTCGGCCGGTGTGTTCGCCGGGCCTCCCACCATCGCGGCGACGTACCCCAGCTACTGGCAGCCACAGGGCGTGCAGGCGCTGCGCGAGGCGCTCGACCGGATGGACATGGCCGGTGTGGCACTCGTCGACGAGGTCGGATCGATTCTCGCTCGGGTCGAGTCGACGCGTGGGCTGCCTTCGGACGGCGCCGTTGTGGTGTACGACCTCGGCGGCAACGGCCTCAGCGTCTCGATGGCCCGCGGTACCGAACAGATCGGCAGAACTGTCCGGAGCACGGAATTCGGTGGCAAGCACATCGATGACGCCATCTTGCGGCACGTTCTCCGAGGCCTGGCCGGGGAACTCGGAGACATCGATCTCGCGGCCCCCGCCATGCTGGCGCCACTGAACGAACTGCGGCTGCGCGGCCGGCAGGCCAAGGAGACGCTTTCCACCGAAACCGCCGCGGTGATCGAGGTGGAGCTGGGACCCGTGCGTCACGACGTGCGACTTGTCCGCTCCGAGCTCGAGGATCTGATCAGAGAGCAGGTTGTCGAGTCCGCCGGACTTGTCCGAGAAGCCCTGCGCACCAACGACATCGATGCCGGGGATGTACGAGCGGTAGTGCTGGCAGGTGGGTCGTCGGCAACCCCACTCGTCGCCGAGGTGTTGTCCGCGGAGTTGCACGTTCCGGTAATAGCCGAACCCGATCCCGGCCTTACCTCGGCGAATGGCGCTGCTCTGCTGGCGCGTTCTTCGGTAAGTGCCGCCCCATCGGCACCGGTGCCGCCGCCATCGATGCCGATACCCGCTACCCCGCCGCAAGCCCCGGAACCGCCTCGGTCCGACGAGCCGGTCGCGAGCACGCCGCCGGTGGCCATCGCATCCGCGGATCCGGTGGCGCCGGAATCAACCGGAGGTCGCAAAAAGGTCGGCAGTCGACGTCGTAGACAAGCACTTCTCGCAGCGGCGGCGATTGCCACGCTTGCCGCGGTGACCATCGGAATTGTTACGCACACCGCACCGAAGACGGAGCCGCAGCCCGCGGTAACCGAGCAGGTTACCGACACGCCTTCACCTGCTGCGACAACCACCACGCAACTCCCGTACCCGACCAGGCATGTTTCATAAGCGGTTCTATCGAACGCCTCGCCGCAACTCGCTCAGCACACCCTCGGCGCTGCGGGCCGCCACAATGCAGGCATTGGCGGTGAACTGATCCGCCAGTGGGTGTTCGGCCCGGGATCGCCATCGTCTGATCTCCGCCAATGCGACGTCCTGGCCCACGCCCGCGACCGCGAACGGTTCGATTCCCAAGCGTTCGGCCGGTCCGGTCCCGTGACCGCCGATCACCCGTTGCAGATCGGTGAGTTCTTGTTCGGACAACACTGTCTCGGTCGAGCGGAGCCGACTGAGGAGTCGGAGTTCTTCGAAGCCGTGCACATTCGCGAGCAGCGTCGCGACTTCCCGGCCGAGCGGTGCGGCCTGCGCGGCCGGTTCGACGCCGAATATCTGCCGCAGCATCAGCAGCGCGGTATGTGCCTTCAATTCGTCCGCCCGCTGGCCGAACTGAATGTCGATGATGCGCTCGAGTTCGCCGATGCCGCTGCGTGCGATCAATTCGTCGACCAGAGCCGCCGAATCGCTGGTCCCGGACCGTAATCGATTCAGTGCCATGCCGATTCCGAATGGCCCCAGACGTCTGACGAGGTGCTGTCGCGCCACGGAATCAATCGGCAGATAGTCGGCTCGCTGGAATCGGTCGGCCGAGAGCATGGCCAATTCCAGGTCGGCCGGTGCGACCGTGGCAAGCTGACGAAGAGCCACGAACTCGCTCTGTCGAAGTGTTTTCGCGGTAAAGGCGAGCAAACCCGCAACCGGTACGGCTGCCTGGCACAGACCCGTCGTTTCCAATTCGCGCGTGAAGTCTTTGGCGGCCGCGCGGGCGGAGTGCATCGCGTCCGGACGGCCCGCGCCGAGTTCGTCTGCCCGCGAGAGAACACCGACGATTCCGAGCGGACCGGCGTTGCCGCCGACGTGCTCGCCGATCTGACGAATCAGTGCGAGGTCGGAATCGTCGAGCGAACGAAACAGATAGACCACCGCATCGGCTCCGGCAGAGCCGGTGTCCGGAGTCAGCAACCGCAGTGTGCGCGCGGACACCTCCCTCGACAATGACGTGGTTCCGGGTGTGTCGATGATCGTGGTGCGTGCGAGGCGGGGCACCGGCCAGTCGACGTCGATTCGATCGACCTGCGCGGCCATAAGCTTGCCGAGGTCGAATGTCAGACCACCCTCGGCTCGCTGTATCGGTACATACTCGGCCCGGCCGCCCGCGAGCCGGGCGACGACCGTCGGCGTGGCACCGTGCCGGTACCAGGTCACGACGCGGGTGCATTCGGTGGCGTCGGTCGGGGCGATATCTTGGCCGACCAGGGCGTTGAGCAGTGTCGACTTTCCGGCTTTGACGGCACCGGCCAATGCGAGCCGCAGCGGTTCGTGCAGCCGTCGCGCGCCCTCTTCGAGGCGGTCGGTAGCGGCACGGTTACCGGAATAGACGCGACGGGCGGCCTCGATGATTCTGTCGACCCTGGCGATCGGCGCCGCGGTGTTCATATCGGCGCTCGGGTAACCCGCGTGGTTTCACCCATACCGAACATCATCGCGCCACCGAATCCGCAGCGCGTGCCTAACACTTCTTTATCTGCGATGACGTGCTCCGACGGACCGAGGCGGCGGCTCGCGTCAGCGAGGTGTGAGTGTTTCCAACCCGGGGGATGATGATCTTCCGCGCACTCTACGAGAAGAGTTGGTGGTGTTCATCTGCGGGAAGCCTTCGACGGATGAGGGCGTCCCTGAAGCTCAGTTGAAGGAAACCATCATGAACAGCACCAAGATTCGCGCAGCCGTAGCAGCGGCAGCGCTCGCGCCGATGCTTGCTCTCGGGTCAGGCGTTGCTACCGCCGCTCCCGCCCCGGCCGCTCCCCCGGCGCCTGTCCAAGTGGCACCGGCCTCCGAACAACTCCCGCCGCAGGTCGAACCTGCCATTTTGTGGTGGAACCCATTCCTGTGGTGGGTCTGCTTCGTACCGCCGATCTTCCCCTTCGGTACGGGCATCTGCCTCGCATAACCCGATAGTTGCAGCTCAGCGATTGGATCGGACATGTTCAGGAAGCTCGCGAGGGCTGCGGCTGTGCTCGCAGCATGCGCAGCGTCGGCCGGGGTGCAAGTAGGCACTGCGCATGCCGCGGACCCGTCGGTACTTGGCGGCGGTTCCGGCATTATCGTCGACGACCAGGGCGTCTGCACGCTCACCACGATCGGGCACGATGTCGCGGGTCGGCTGGTCGGGCTCACCGCAGGCCATTGCGGTGACGCGGGTACCACGGTGGTAGCCGAAGCCAACCGGGACGCAGGCGTCGTGGGCACCTTCGCATACGCGAACAGCGATATGGACTACGCCGTCATCGTGTTCGATCCGGACAAGGTCGTACCCGTGAACCGCGTGGGCAATACGACGATTACCGGATTGGGCGGTCCGGCGCAGTTCCCGGACGTCGCGTGCAAGGAGGGCTATACCACGGGCCAGACCTGTGGACTGGCCTACGGAGATGTGTATCAAACCAACACTTGGACCTGGACGCAGATCTGCGTCCTTCCGGGTGACTCCGGCGGCCCGGTCGTGGTCGGCACGACGCTCGTAGGCATGGTGAACGGATACCTGAGGGTGCCGTGTCTGGGGCCGCAACTCGGCGCGAATATTGCCGCCATCATGGACGACGTCGATGCGCGCGGTGGGATCGGAGCGGGTTTCCGCCCGATCTAGCTGTATCACCGCACATTCCAGCTATCGCCCGTGGTGATTGACGATCACGCCGCTGTCGAGTGCGCGCTCGACCAGAAACATGCGTTTTTTGTTCGGTGGGAAGGATTCGACGTCGAATATTTTGAACAGCGCCCGCATGTGGGTCTTCACCGTGGCGACGCTCAGACAGAGATCGTGCGCGATCTGCCAGTTCGATGCGGGGTAGGTGAAGCCGGTCTCAGCGTCGTACGGGCGACATAGCGCCTCGAGAATCAGATACTGAGCGTCGGTCAACGCGGTCCGGGCCGGCAGACCGGTCTGGGCGATCGTTCGTTCATCCGCGGATGGGTGCCCGTCTGTGAAGATGAATACCGATTTCCCGAGCCGGATCGTATCGCCGGACTCGAGTTTGCGATATCCGCCGACGCGCTCGCCGTTGACGAAGGTCCCGTTTGTCGACAGCCCGTTATCGATGACGACCCAGCAGTCGCTCACCCGCTTGATTATGGCGTGCAGACGCGAGACGGTCGCGTCGGCGGCCACGGTGATGTCGGCTGCCTCCGAGCGTCCGATTGTCATCCCGTTTGTGTCGTGATCGAGTGGAATCTCGCGCCAATTTCCATAGCCGATCCGCTGGGACAGCGTGCCACCACCGGCTGACCGATGCCGCGCATGCTCGCCTGCGTCTGGATACGGTCCGTGACGCAGTGCCTGTTGTCCGTATGACGTGGACATGATGCGTCTTTCCCGATCCGAGGTACGTCATGAACTGCGGGCACCGATTTATAGGATCAGAATGCGCCCTCCGAGCCGCCTACTGTAAGAATTCAACTAATTTGGTATACGGAGTGGGGGTTTGATCGTTCCCGAGGCCTCATTTTGGTAAATATTCCGGAATACCAATACGGCGCACCGGTGTCGGGGTTGATCGTTCGGTCGCAACTCTTCCAGGAGGGACGCCAACTGCCGAGCACGCGTCGGTGACCCGGCTATTGCGGATCCGGGGCGGGCAGCGGCCAGCGATCCACGGTGTGCAGTGTCGAACCGGCTTGGCGCGCATAGTGTTCGGCGTGCAGGGCGGCGGGGTGCAGGCGGCGGGCGGCGGCCAGCCAGCCACCGGCCTGCCGGAGAACTTCGGCGCGGGTGAGCGCAGGGTTGTTACCCAGCAGCAGACCACCGTGTTCGGGGGCGATTACGACGGCCGATCCGAGGTGTTGCAGGCAGCGGCCGATACCGAGATCGTCTTCGAGCCCGCGGTAGGCGGTGAGAGCGCGTTGCCAATGCCGAAGGGCCCGGCGGGGTTCACCGCGGGTCCACCAGAGGACGCCGAGTGTTTCGCGTGTCTGGGCACGGCCATCGGGGTCGCGACCGTCGCGGGTCAAGGATTCGGCCAATTCCAGGCGGTCCTGGGCAGCGTCCAGCCGACCCTGATGTAAGTGGACGACGGCCAGGTTGATCAGCGCGCACACCACTGCGGCCAGATCCGCACGCGGCAGCAACCACCAGGCGGCTTCCAGTTGTTCGGCCGACTCGGACAGCACGGTCGGACTCGGCGGAGCGGTTTCGAGTCGATGCAGCGCGGTGTAGTGCGACCAGCGCGCGGACAGACTGGTGGACAGGGCGCGTGGCCGATATTTCGGCGGCCGTCGACGTAGTCTGCCCGCCCGGAGCGCGGCCAGCTCGCTACGCAGCGGGAAATCGTCGGTGTCGGTGAATTCGCACAGCGCCTGCGCTACGCCGTAGGCATTCTCGGGTAGGCCCTTCCGGGCATACCAGACGTCGAGGGCGTCCGCGATTCTGGCGAGTTCGTGTACCGCCGCGGTCGGAAGCCGCGTTCCCGGATCCGGGAAGAGCGTGCGCAGATACTCTCCTTCCGCTTCGAACCAGCGTCGCGCCCCCTTGGCGAAACGAACCGTTTCCAAGGCGATCGCCCAGCGGCTGGCCCGGTCCGCGTAGTAGTGCAACAGTGCGGACAGCGCCGCCCGCCAATGTGGTCCGCGGACGACCTCCGCGGTGAGTGGCAGCCGCGGGACCTTGCGCAGGCAATATCGGTCGGCGCCGAGATAGTCGACGACTCCGCGCACCTCGAGGTCGGCCAGCAATAGGGTCGCGGTGCGCCCGTCGGGCGCGGAATCCGGGGGCAACCGGGTCGGCGCCTCGAGGATCGCAGACAGCACCGCGAGCAGAGCGGCTGTCTCGAATTCCTGAACCGGCAGTTCGCGCAAGGCCGCGAGGATGGGATCGTGATCGAGTTCGGAAAGCTGCCGCGGCGGATCAGGACAGTTTCTGGCGTCGACGAAGCGTACCGGCTCGCCCGGTTCGACGAGTTCCGCGATCAGGGCGAGTTCCCTTTCGGTGCGCACTCTTTCGCGAAAGCTGTCGATGCGTCGGTAAGCCACATATGCACCGGCGCCCAGCACGGCGACGATGGCGAGTCCGCGCAGCAACCCGCCGATCACCTTGACGACATCGCTGTCGCCGAGCGAGTTGACCACGATATTGCGACCGAGTTCGAGTACCAGCGCCCACGCGACGACCTCCGCGGTGCCGAGCACGCCTTCCCAGATCGACGAGCGCGGCGTGCTCTCCTGCGGCGCCTCGTATCCGCGTGGCGCCGTCACGACAGCGTCCCGCCGGTCAGTCCCGGTACCAGCCAGCGCCGCCACGTGGCAAGCAACAGCAGCACGGGCAGCACGGCCGACAACAGCGACCCGGCTGCCAATTCCGCGGCGTTCTCGTTGAATTGCCGTGCCTCGCCCCACAGCAGCAGCGACCAGGGGCTGGCACCCGCGCCGTTCATCATCAGACCGATGAAGAAGTCGTTCCACACCTGGATGAATTCCAGTACCGCGACCGCCACCACGGCTGGGCCCGCCGATGCCAGCAGCCGCCGCGTCACGGTTCCCGGACTGGCCAGCCCGTGCAACGCCGCATCGGCCGGAGTGTCCGGCGGGGCCAGCATCGCACCGCGCAGAATCAGGATCGCGATCGGCAATCCCGCGGCGGCGTGCACGAAGATCAACGGAATCCTGGTGCCGGACAGGTTGAACGTGTCGATGAACCTATCGAGGGAACCGAGGTAGCTCTGCGCGGGCAGCACCGACAGGACGACCAGGGAGACCACCGCGATCCGCGAGATCACACCCTCTTGACGCCCCGCGGCCAGTCGATGCGCCACCGGAAGTGCGGCCGCCACCACGACGATCGTCGCCAACCCGGCCACCAGCAACGTCGTCTGCCATGCCGCACGGAAGGATTCGTCGCGCCACATGCCGGTGAGTGCGGAAAGCCCGAATCCCTTGGGGCCGTTCAGGCAAACGGCGATCAGCACCAGGATCGGCACCAACGCGAACAGCGACACCGCGGCGATCCCGATCGCGCGCATCGGACCGATGCGGCGACTGGCATCCACCGGCGGCGAAACCGCCGCGTAGGTCTGCCCGCCGCGCTGCCCGCGCACGCCGGTCCGCGGCAGCCAGGCCACGAAGCCGACCAGCACCGCCAACGGCAACGCGTACGCCGCGGCGACACCCGCGCCGGGATCGCCGTCGGTGGCCAGTCGCCACCACTGCACGGTCGCACTGTCGAGCTGATACTGCATCGAACCGGGTACCCCGATCAGCACCACATCGAAGACCCTTGCCGCGGCCACCGCGACGACCAATCCGAGGATGAGCAGGATCGGACGCACCAGCTCCAGCAGTCGCAGCAGCGGGAAACGCTTTCCCTGCCCGTGCAGATAGCCCGACCGCACCGGATCCGCCTCGATGGCACGGATATCGGCACGCAACAAGCCGGTCAGGAAGCCCAGCCAGGTCCACAGAAACGCCGAACCGAGCATCAGCGCGAACCAGATCCGGTACCCGCCAACGCTTTCGATGCCGAACCGAGCGGCGAGATATTGGAAGATTATCCGGAAGGCGACACCCGAGACGAATGCCGAGATACCGAACGGCACGATCAACGGCGCCCACAACCTGCGCGAATCGCGTGACAGCCAGGCGATGCCGACGGCGACGAGCAGCAGGACCAGACCGAAGACGACCCACAGTATGGTCAGCAGGTACGCCCATCGTCCGTCCCCAGCCAGGGCGTCGGCGAGCGACCAGAGCCCCAGCGCGATGAGCACGGCGCAAACCGCCAGCACCGACCGGAGTGCCCGGCTCGGCGATCCACGCCTGCGGATCAGGGTGAAGGCAACGGCACCACAGGCAACCAGCATGCAGGAGAACACGATTCGCGGACGCGCGGGCACCGCGATCGCCACCGTCCACACCGCGGGCGCCACCAGCAATGCCGCGATCAACCCGACCGCCAGCAGACCCGCCCAACCGAGCCAGCGATGCGGCCGCCCGCCCGGTATGAGTGGGCCGCGCATCCGGCGAGTCGCGAGCTCGATGCGCAATCCGTTGGCACGGAAGTCGGCGACACCCGTCATCGGCGGCTCCGCTCGAATCCGTCCAGTGCGGCGATCGCGCGATCGATCGCGGCATCCGGCCGCTCGGCGGCACCGTCACCGATCGCGACGAGAAAGTCGGTCAGTATGCGCCACAACCCGTTACGGCCGCCTACCGCTCCCAGTTGATCGGACAGATCGAACGCGCTCCACGGGCTCTGCGAACGCGCGATCGGTTCCAGCAGTGCCGAATAGCGCACGGTGGTACGGGTATTCGGGGCGATGAAGCCGCCGTCGCCCTGAATCCAGGGCAGCGGCGCCTCCGGCGCGGCGAGCGCCGCCAACACCTCATCGGCGCGCGAGCCTGCGTATCCGGTCACCACCATGACGTCGCCGCCCACAATCCGTGGCCGTTCACCACCGAGGCCGGTGACCGGGAACGGTGCGATGCCGACCACCTCCTCCGGCCGTCGCCCTGAGGCTCGAAGGCTTTCGCGGACAACGGGTTCGGCGAAATCCGGGGCGATCACCATGGCGGCGCGGCGGTGCTCGAACACCTCTCGAATCGCGTCCGGGAACTGACGGGTCAACGCCACCGCGACGCCACCGGCGATGGCATGCCGTCGGCCCCACAGCCGGGCGAGATTTCCGAACGTCGCGCGCACGGCAGGCCGGTCCCAGACGCGATCCTGCGTGGGGGTCGTCAAATCGTCGTAGGTGCGCGGCGATTCGGCGCGCAGCACATTCTCGAAGACATCGGTCAGTACCCAGCCGTCCGCCGCGGCGAGGGCCAGCAAACGGATCGGTGTGCCCGCCAGCACCTCGATCCGGTCGACCCAATCCGCGATCGTCCAATCGGCGGGGTCGCCGAGATGGTACTTGTCGACGGTCTGCCGGTCGTACCAGACCAGCGACTTGTCGGCGGCCTTGAACGGCACCCCGTACGGTCTTCCGTTGTGGTACAACAGCTGTCGCCACAACTCGGGATACCGCGCCCCTTGGTCGTCGGTCCACAGCGCATCGGGAACCGGCCGGAGCTTACCGTCGTCGACCAGTGCGCGAACCTGACCGGCCTGCGGCAGCAGCACGATATCCGGCGCCGACTTCCCGCCCGCGCTGAACGCGGTACCGACCTCGTCGCCCATCGGAATCACATCCACCGATCGCGCGAACGGCATCGGCGCCAGCACCTTCCGGAAGGCGGCCAGCTCCGCCCCGCTCCACGACACGCCGATCCGGATCGACGCCGAATCGCCCCACAACAGCTGCGGCGCACACGCGGCCAACGGCAGCACCCAACCCGCTTGCAGCAAAGCTCTTCTCGTCCCCATGCTCCCCCAACAGAGCGATGATGGTGTCGCCGAGGATTATTGCATCACACTGCTAGTCGGGAAGAAGCTTTCCCAAGGGACCCAGGTCGATATTGAGATCTTCTGGGGTGAGGCCGAAATGGTCGCGCAGTTCCTCCATGCGTTGTTCGAGCAGCATCAGGGTGGTGCCGATGCGTTCGATCTGGGTCTCCGTCAGCTCGCCGTCGTCCACGCGCCGCAGTGCCTGCCGTTCCATCAGTTGCCGCAGCAGCTCCACCAGTGTGAGCACCAGCGTGACAAGTCCGCGCTCGACGGACTCGGGGTCGGTATCGATGCGCGGTGGAATGCCACCGAATTCAGCCATCTCGGGGCGGTTCCAGTTCAGGGTGTGCCGCTGTGGACTCGATCGAGGAGGCGGACAGCGTACTGATGGATGAGACGAGGGCCCGCAGCGAGATCGCGACCAGGTCTACGTCCGCGATGGCCAGCCTGATGTCGCCGGTGATGATTACCCCATTGGCCAGCACTCGATCCAAGAGATCGACGAGCGCGACCCGGCGCTCGCCGTCGACGCTCTGGTCGGCGGGTCTCATATCGGCTCCTGCTCCACACCCGCGAAGGAGTACGGCGGCCAAGGACCGGTGATTTCGAGCCGGATACCGGGCAATTCCTTGCCGAGTTCGTCCACGGTCGCGGCGAAGTCACCGGCGTCATCGTCATCGACCAGATAGGTACCGTTGAGCACCATCCAGTCGCGGCGTCCGCTCAGCGCCGGATCCGTCGCTGCTTGGCGGCGCCCCGCCGCGGAGTGACGAACCAAACGCGCGTGGATCTCCTCGGCCCGCTCTGCCGCGTCGCGCTCCACAGTTTCCTGTGCCGACAGTTCCGCGCGGCGACGGGCCAGATAGGCTGTGCCCCTGCCCTTTCCGCTCCCCGTGCTCGCGGCCCCGGCATCGGCCACCGCGGCGGTGAGGGCGGCGCGGTCGGTGTATGCCTTCACGCCCCACTCGGTGCGGCCGGTCACCAGGGTCAGGGCTGCGGTGAAGTCCGCATGCCTCGCGTCGAGCAACTCACGCACGCGGTCGTCATCGAGAAAGACAGTGGCCAGGCGCAGCGGGACGGTCGGGCCGCGGCGCACCAATGCCGATACGACGGCATCGTGCGCCCGTGCCGTCGCCGCGAGCCAGTCCAGATCCTCCAAGTTCCGGCGTAGGGCCTGCTCCCCGAATACCGCGAGCGGCACCGATCCCACGAACGCCGCCAGCACATCCGAGACCACCGTGCGTATCGGCTCGCCCGAGACGCCGGTGATCGAGCCCAGCCCCGCCGCGGCGTCGGTGGCGCGAGTCACCGCGTACAGCCAGACGCCGACCTCGTCAGTCACGCCGCCTCGATTCCTTGGCCTCGCGGCGGCCTTCGAGAGATTGCGGGACCCCTCGTGCGGCTTCGAGTTCGGCGATGCGGTCGCGCAGTTCCCGGTTCTCCAGTTCGAGGTCGTGATCCTGCCGCTCGAGAGTGCGGGCCTTGCTGTTGAGCCAGGGGTCGGTCTCCCACCAGTCGATGCCGACCGCCTTGGCCGTCTCCAAGGACGCGATGACCAACCGCAACTTGATCGTGAGCAGTTCGATGTCGAGCAGATTCACCTGAATGTCGCCCGCGATCACCAAACCCTTGTCGAGCACCCGTTCGAGGATGTCGGCGAGATTCGTCGACTGATGTCCGCCACCGTACGGCTGCGGTACCGACGACTCGCCTCCGACCACCGTCATCGTCGGTTTCTTTCGCCGATATCGGTGCTGCCGCGGTGGTAGCGCTTGATTCTGCGGTAGGCCAGCAGATTTCCGTCCAGATCGAGTTCGAGCTCGTAGAGGGCCAGCATGTCCCCCGATGAGGGGATACGGCGATCCTCGAGCACCTCCATCTCGACCAGCCATCCGTCCTCGATCGGCTCCATGGAGGTGACTCCCTCCACGTGCTTCGAGGTCAGTTCCACGAGGATCTCGATTGCCGCGGCCGAGGCCTGCGCCGCGGTGATGGGGGGCGGTTCGTCCGACGCCGAGTCGACATCCTCGGGGTTTTCTGGAGTGGTCATGCGTGCCACGCGAATCACTCCTTCCGGTTGGTCGCCTTCGTGCCGCCTGCGGGCCGGAGCCTGCGATCGAGCACGGCCCGCTGCGCTTGTTTCCGCTCTTCTTCGGACAGGCGACCGGCTGTCGCGGCCGCATCGATCTCCTCGAGTTCGCGTCGCACTGTCGCGGGATCCTGTAGCTGCTGCTCAACCTGATCCTGGATCAATTCGCCCAGCCAGATCACGCCGCGCACCGGGGCGAGGGGCAATGAGAAGATCGCTGAGACCAGACCCATGGTTCAGCTCTCGGGTGCCTGCTTCATCACGAAGTCATAGGCCGCCATCGGTCCGAGCAGAGTCAGTTCGACGCGGTCGTCCCAGTCCCTGGCAAGCCGGCCCAGCACATCCTCGAGATCGCCTTGCCGACCGCTGTCGAGCAGAACCGCGATGTGCACCGCGTCCTCCTCATGGGTGGGCTGGCGCTGGTTGACGAGCGGATCGAACTCCTCGAGTTCGGAAATCACCCGGCGCGTGTCCTCGGCGCGTTTGGCTTCGATCGCCTGATTGATCATTTCGCCCAGTGCGATTCGGGCATCGCGGGTGGCGTCTTCGGGTTTGTCGTGGATCTCCTCGCGTAGCCGGGCGACTTCGGCGTTCTCGTCGACGAGTTCACGCAGCACGGCATTCTCGACGTAGCGTCCCTTGATCACGAACTGCGCACGGCCCTCCAGTTCCTGCAGCGCGGCGCGGAACTCGTCCTCGTGTTCGCCGAGCAACTCGTTCTCCACCGCCTCCTCATCGGTCATTACCGCGCCGAAGCGCAGCGGCAGCACCGGGACCACAGCCGCCGACTCGTCCAGCAGCTTGGCGTGCGCGGCAAGGTCATCGGGCTCGCCGAGCGGGTGATCGGTGGCGATGTCACTGACCAGCGCGGCGATCTCGCCGTGCCGCACCACCGCGACATCGCTCGGGGGATCGCCGATACCACTGGCATGCGGCTGCGGCTCCACATCGGCGGGCACGATGCCGTAGACGTATATGGCGTGGGCGGTAGCCATCATTCCTCCCTGCGCCGCGAGGACCGGGGTGCCGTTTGGCGCTTGTCCTCGACGTCGTCGAGGAAGCTCTTGACTTTCTCGCCCGCCGCCTCGAGCGCACCCTTCGTCTTGTGCTTGCTCGCGCCTTCGGTGACGTCGCCGACGATATCGGTCAAGCCCTTGGGTTCACTGGTGGAAATTTCGAGCCGGTTGACCGCCTCGGCAAAGCGCAGATACGTGTCGACGCTGGCCACCACGACTCGGGCGTCGATGGTCACCAGTTCGATGCCGACCAACGACACGCGCGCGAACGCGTCGATAACCAGTCCTTTGTCCAGAATCGTGTCGACAACGTCGGCAAGGCTGGAGGAATTCGGGCGCGCCATTGTGCCGGTTCCGCCACCACCCGCGGGTTCGATGGTCATGCTCGTGCTCCGCTCCTGCTCGACCGGCGGGCCGCTGTGGTGCGGCGCTTAGTGCCCGACCGACGGCGAGGCGGCGCGGGCTGCTTGCCCTCGTCTTGCTCCTCCTCGTCGAACTCGTCGGATTCGTCTTCGGGTCCGAGTTCCTCTTGTTCTTGATCTTCGTTGTCCGCGGTACCGGCTTCGGCGTTCTCCTCTTCCTCCTCCTCGCGCCGTGCGGTCTCGTCGTCCTTGACGACCTTGCTGTCGTGGATCTCGCCGTGCCAGCCCACGATGTCATCCGGATGCAGCACGGCCTCCGTCATGACGTGCCGCTCGAATTGCTTGAGTTCCAGACGACACCGGCGACCGGCCGCGCGCCACAAATTGGCCGTCTTCTCGAAGACCCCGTTGGGTTGGTACTCGAGCACCACGAGGATGCGAGTGAGACCCGGCGTGATCTCGTGAAAGCTCACCGCGCCGTCGATATACCCCTTGGCGCCTGACGAACGCCAGACGATTCGTTCGTAGGGCACCTGCTCGAGGATCGTGGATTTCCAAGTCCGCCTGGACCAGAACACCTTGCCGGTCCAGGTGAGTTTCTCGTCGGAGTCCTGCTCGACCTGCTCGATCTTCTTCGTGAACTTCGGAAAGTCCGAGAACTGGGTCCACTGGTCGTAGGCCAGCTCGATCGGAACGCCGAGATCGAGCTGCTCGACGATATTGGTCGGTTTGCGCTTCTTGCCGCCCCCTTTACCCTTGCCGCCGGTTATCGACTCCTTGACCGTTTCGAAGTTGTCGCGGACGGAGTGCTTCAACTTGCCCATGCCCGCACTCATCGCCGCTTGCAGCGGCGATGCGCCTTGGCTGAGTTTTTCCACTCCCGTTATCGCGGAAAGTAGATTTCCCCCGCCGTCTTCAGCGTAGTGATTCAGCCGGTCGGCGGTCTTCGATACCGTGCCCGAGAGCCCGGAGGCCGCGCGTGCGGCCAGGGTTGCGGTGAGATTCTGCACCGATTCCTGCAGGGGGCTGGTCGGAACAGCTTGTTGGGCCTTCCTCTGGATAGTCGATCCCGCCCCGGTCGCGGCCTTGGTGGCCCGGCCAGCGGAGGAGGCGGCCTTCTTGCCGACTCCGGCCGTCGTATCACGCAATGTCTTGGCCGCCATCGGCCTCATCTCCTCGTGCGTCGCACGGGCGCTTCGTCGGCTTCATCGGCATCGACGCGACTGCGGCGTCGGCGGGCCGAGGGAGGCTTACGCTCGCCGGAGCCGGGTGCCCGGTCCGAAGTCCGGGAGCCCGTCCGACGTGTTGCCGTCCGCGTCCGGCGGGCCAGCGGCCGCGCGCTGGTCCGCTCGGAGTCGTCGTATTCGTCTCGGGTTCGACCGGAATCGTCCTCGTCGTACTCGTCCTCGGCGCCTTCGTCGTCCTCGGCCGGTTCTTCCTCGGCCAGTTCGTCCTCGAGCAGTTCATCCTCGTCCGAATCCGGCTCGTCCGACTCGGCTCGGTCACGCTCCGATTCGGGTATCGCACCCTGCTGCAACCGGGCGTTGAGCGCGTCGATGCGGTTGCTCGCGGCGGTAACCGCGGCCGAGCGCACAGCGCCTATCAACTCACCCTTGACGGTATCGGTGAGCTGGGTCAGCTCCGGCGATGATTTGAGCAACGATGTCCCGCGCTCGAGCAGATCCCCTGGCGTTCCCCCCGACCGCCTCGCCATTGCCGCACCCGCCAGCGCCAACGCCAACCGCATCTTGCGCGTGCGCCCCAGCACGTACCCGATGCCCACCCCTATGGCAATTCTTACTCCACCTTTCACGGCTCACTCCTTGCTCGCCTCGATACCCAAACGCATCAGCGAAGCCCGGACGTCCGAGATACGACGCCCCAGAGTGGGATAGATCGGGACGCAGAATATTTGGCAAACTTCAGCGTATTCCTGGTTACCGGATAGGTCTATGGGTGCGGCCAGCGAGAAGCGGTCCAGGTGGATGTCAGTGCTGCCCGAAGCAGGACCGTCGATAGTGCACCGGCGTTGTTCCGGTTGATTCGCTTCTGGTGACGCCGCTGGATCAACCCGGCCCTGACAGGCACCGCGGCAGCCCCGACCACGACCAGCGCCAGGTCCAGGTCCAGTGCATCAAGGTCGACCGTCGCCGATGAACTCCGCCTCGATCACTCCGACGCCAGCCGCTTGGTCCGCGATGCCGTCGCCACTGGTTAACCTCACCTGCGCCGACTCCGCTAACGACCGGCGACGAGTGGAACCGAAACTCACCGACAACGGTCGAGACCTGCTCGCCGGATCCGGCGCCTTGCAATGGCGATGCTTCGATCAACTCAACGCGTCGCAACCGCCGCCGCTTACCTGCAGCGCCTGGCCGACGAGATCACGACCTGCCCTGAGCCGGTCGACGAAATCTCTTGGGACGGTGTCGCATATCCACGCCGCAACGGCACTGAGTAGCGTCGACTGGTATGGCTACACCCCAGCATCCGGTCGCTACGGCGGGTACACGGAAGTTGGCCGCGGCCTGCCGGGCGGAGATTCCAGTGCTGACCCGGCGGTTGCTGTCGGCGATTTTCACCGATAACCCGGAGTGGACGGATTACACCTCGGTGCCGCGCAAGGAGTTGCGAGAAGGCTGTCGGCAATATCTGACCCGGATCTTGGATCTGCTGGGCGGGGCGGCGACCGATCCCGAACACGATGATGTGGCCGCGGCGATAGGCAGGCATCGCGCTGCGCAGGCGGTGCCGTTGGAGGCGATGTTGCGCACGTTCCGCCTCGGCGGCGGGATCGTCTGGGAGGCGTTGCTGGACAAGGCCGAGGCGATCGACGCGCGGGAGGTCCGCGAGGCGGGTACCGCGATGTGGACGGTGATCGATGGGATGTCCTCGGCGTTGGTCACGTCGTATCGCAATGCCGAACTCGAACAGGTGCGCCACGACGAACGCCGCAGGCACGCGCTGATCGAGGATCTGCTCGCCGGGCGCGCGCACGATGCGACGTTCGCCGCGCGGGCGGCGCGCGAGCTGAACTTGCCCGCCCAGGGTGCCTATCTGGTGGTCGCGGTCCGCGGCGGTGAGGGACGGCCGTTGCGCGCGGGTGCCGAAACCGCGTTGGGCGCGTTGGGGATTCGGTCGGTATGGCATGACCGGGTGGATGCCACGATCGGCCTGGTGTCGCTGGCCCGTCACGACAGCGCTAGCGTGCTGGCTCATCTCCGTCTTCAGATACGCGGACTGGCTGGTGCCTCCCCCGCTGTCGCGGGACTCGCGGATGTCGATACCGCGCACGCGCTCGCTCTCGTCGCGATGCAGACAATGCCCTGGGACGCAACGGGATTGGTCGCCTTGGACGAGCGTTATCCGGAAGCGCTGCTGGTCCGCTCGCCGGACCTGACCGAACTGCTGGTCACCCGAGCCCTTGGCCCGGTGCTGGCGCTCCCGGTCAAAGAGCGTGACTCGCTGCTGCACACCCTTGCGGTGTGGCTGGCGGAGAACTGCTCGGCCGCCAATGCCGCGCCGCTGCTGCATTGCCACCGCAACACCGTGATCAACCGGCTGCAACGCATCTCGACCCTGCTCGGTCGTCCGCTCGACGGACAACGCTCCTATCTGGAGCTCTCGCTCGCGCTCGCGGCGCTGCGACTCGGCGAGTCAGAGTATCGATAGACATCCGTGGAATTGTGCTCAGCGCCCATTTTCGAGACCGATTTCCTGGGCTTCGGAGTGATTGTCTGTGCGCTGGGTGGTGACCAGACTCGTCGATGATGACTCGCGCCATACCCGTGCCGAGTCGAAATCGTTCGAGACGAGGAGCACCACGAGTGCCGGACTTCGATCTGTTGGTGGTCGGCGGCGGCCCCGGCGGTTATGTGGCCGCCATCCGCGCGGCCCAGCACGGCTTGACGGTCGCCTTGGTGGAGAAGGAACGGCCAGGCGGGGTCTGCCTGAACTGGGGCTGCATTCCGACCAAGGCGATGCTGCGATCCGCGGAGGTTTTCCAGACTGTCAGCGCCGCAGCGGATTTCGGTGTCCACGCCGACAATGTGCGATTCGACTTCGCCGCTGTGCGCCAGCGCAAGGACGGCATCGTCAAGGAGCTCACCGACGGTGTCGCGGGTTTGCTCGCGGCCAACGGCGTGACGGTCATCGAGGGCCATGCCCGGTTCATCGATCCCACCACCGTCGAGGTGCACGAGGTGGGTTCCTCCCCCGTCGGTCCGCAAGGCCCGCGCTACGCCGCCGCCCCGACCACGCCGATCCGGCGGGTCAGTGCGCGCGATGTGATCATCGCGACCGGCTCGGTGCCCGCTCGGCTGCCGATTCCCGGTGCCGACCTGCCCGGCGTGATCACCTCCGACGGCGCGTTCGGGTTGACCGAGGTGCCCGAGCGGCTGGTGGTCATCGGCGGCAGCGCGGTCGGCGCCGAATGGGCCAGTCTGTTCGCCACCTTCGGCGCCGAGGTCACGATCGTCGAAATGCAGGACCGGCTCGTTCCCGCGGAGGACGCCGACATCGGGACCGCGCTGGGCCGCTCCTTCGGTAAGCGCGGCATTGCGGTGCTCACCGGATCGACAGTGAAATCCATTGCACGAGAGTCGAATCGGACACTGCGAGTGGCCGTCGGCGGCTCACAGGAGCGCGAGGTCGATGCCGACGTGGTGCTGGTCGGTGTCGGTCGGCGTCCCAACACCGCCGACCTCGGCTTGGACATTGCCGCGATCGCCACCGACGACCGCGGATTCATCACCGTCGACGAGCAATTGCGAACCGGTACCGCGCACGTGTACGCCATCGGCGACGTCACCGGTCGGGCGCTGCTCGCCCACGTAGCCTCCCACCAAGGCCTCACCGCCGCCGACGTGATCGCCGGACATCAGGCACATATCGATTACACGGTGATCCCCGCGGCCACCTTCACTCATCCGGAGATCGCCAGCGTCGGACTCACCGAGGCCGCCGCCCGCGCCGCCGGGCACGAGGTGATCACCGCGCGCTTCCCGTTCGCGGCCCTCGGTCGAGCCAAAACCTTCGGGGAGACCGAGGGATTCGTGAAAATTGTCGCCGGGCAACAGCATCAGGAAATCCTCGGTGTGCACATCATCGGGCCCTCGGCCAGCGACCTGATCACCGAAGGCGCGCTGGCGATTTCGCTCGAGGCGACGCTCGACGAACTGGCCGACACCATCCACGCCCACCCGACCCTCGGCGAGATCGGCATGGAGGCGGCGCTGGCCGGACTCGGACTGCCCGTACACATCGCGCCACGCAAACGCTGAGGAGCCACCGTGACCACGACCGCCGCACCCCGTAAAACCACGTCGAAGGCCGCGGCCCGCAAGGCATTCGCGGGTACCGATCCCGATACCCTGCGTGGCTACTTCCGCGACATGCTGTTCGTGCGCCGCTTCGAAGAGCGCACCGCCCAGGGCTATACCCAGGCCAAGATCGGCGGCTACTGCCATCTCAATCTCGGCGAGGAAGCCACCGTCGTCGGAGTCGCCGCGGCGATGCGCCCGACCGACTACCTGTTCACCAACTACCGCGAACACGGCTACGCGATCGCCAAAGGCATCGAACCCGGCCGGGTGATGGCCGAGCTGTACGGCCGATCCACCGGCACCTCCAAGGGGTGGGGCGGCTCGATGCATATGTTCGACACCGCGACCCGGCTGCTCGGCGGATACGGGATCGTGGGCGGCCAATTGCCATTGGCCGTCGGCGCCGCACTGGCGATCGACTACCGCGGCGGCGACGATGTGGTGGTCTGCCAAATGGGTGACGGCACAACCAATATCGGGGCATTCCACGAATCGCTGAATATCGCGGCACTGTGGCATCTGCCCGTGGTGTTCCTGGTGATCAACAACCAGACCGGCATGGGCACCACCGTCGAACAGTCCTCCGCCGAACCCGACCTCTACAAACGGGCCAGCGCGTACCGGATGCGCGGCGAACGAGTCGATGGGACCGATGTTCTCGCGGTGCGGGATATCGCCACCGAGCTGGTGGAAGCCGCCCGCCGGGAGGGAAAACCAGCCCTGCTCGAGGCCGTCAGCCACCGACTCAAGGGGCATTCGGTGGTCGACCCGGCGAAATACCGCAGCGCCGAGGCGGTTTCGACCGCGCGTGAATCCGATCCGGTCGCGCGGCTACAGCGCGAGCTGATCGCCGCCGGTTTCCTCGACGAGGACACCGTGGCCGCTATCGAAGCCGAGGTGCGCGAGGGAGTCGACGCCGCCGTGGCCTTCGCCGACGCCAGTCCACACCCGGAGCCGGCGAGCCTGTTCGACTACACCTACGCCACCCCGGTGGCCGGTGAATCCCGACGGCTGCCAGCCGATCCGCTGTTCTGAAACACTTCCCGCGACCGCTGAGGACACCACCGTGCCTGTCATGACCTATCGCGAAGCGCTGCGCGAAACCCTGCGCGAGGAGATGCGTCGCGATGACGACGTCCTGCTCATCGGAGAAGAGATCGGCATCTTCGAAGGCTCCTACAAGATCACCGCGGGACTGCTCGCCGAATTCGGCGAAAAGCGAGTGCGCGATACCCCGATCGCCGAGGAAGGATTCGTCGGTGCGGCCATCGGCGCGGCCATGCTCGGCCTGCGCCCCGTCGTGGAACTCATGACGATCAACTTCTCCTTGCTGGCGCTGGACCAGATCGTCAATCACGCCGCCAAGATCTACGGCATGTTCGGCGGACAGACCAGCGTGCCGATGGTCATCCGCACTCCCGGTGGCGGCGGCCAGCAGCTGGGCGCCACCCACTCGCAGAACATCGAGCTGTACTACGCGTTCGTGCCCGGACTCAAGGTCGTCGCCCCCAGCACTCCGGCCGACGCTCGGGCACTGCTGCGCGCCGCGATCGAGGACGACGACCCAGTGCTGTTCCTGGAGAACCTCGCTCTCTACAACACCAAAGGCGAAGTGCCCGAGGATCTTCCGCCCGTCGCGATCGGCAAGGCAGCGATTACGCGTCCGGGGACCGATATCACCCTGATCGGCTACTCGCGCATGGCGACGATCGCCACCCAGGTCGCCGAACGCCTGGCCACCGAAGGGATCTCGGCCGAGGTCATCGACCTGCGCAGCCTGCGGCCCTTGGACCGCGACACCATTGTCAGCTCGGTACGCAAGACCGGCTGCGCCGTGGTCGCCGAAGACGACTGGCTCACCTACGGCATCGGCGCGGAAATCGCCGCTTCCATCTCCGACGGCGCCTTCGACTACCTCGACGCACCGGTCCGGCGAGTCGCCGCCGCGGAAGTGCCGCTGCCCTACGCCAAAACTCTCGAACAGATCGCGCTGCCGTCCGCCGAATCCCTGTACACCGCCGCCGCGCAAACACTCGCGGCCGTCGGCCGACGCCGCTGAGAGGACTTCACATGCCCGACATCATCATGCCCCGCCTGTCCGACACCATGGAGGAAGGCGTCGTCGTCGCCTGGCTCAAGCAGGTCGGCGACAAGGTCAGCCGCGGCGATATCCTCGCCGAAATCGAGACCGACAAAGCGCTGATGGAACTCGAAGCCTACGAGGACGGCATTCTCGAACAGATTCTGTTCGAACCGGGCTCGCGGGTCCCGATCGGCAATACGATCGCGCTGATCGGCGATGGAACCGGGTCCGCGGCGGGCGGCTCTGCCGGACCGAACTCTGCTGCCGAAAGCGATGTGGCATCGAGTGATACGGCGAAGGAACATGTAGTCCCGCCGGGACGCGGTGGTGCGCAAGATAATCCGATCGACGCCGCCGGAACTGTTTCCGCGGCGACAGAGACCCGAACTCACAAGAAGTCCTCACCACTGGCCCGCAAGATCGCCCGCGAACTCGACGTCGACCTCGCCACCGTAACCGGCACGGGCCCCGGCGGACGAGTCACTCGCAATGATGTCGAATCCGCTTACCGCACTAGCGAATCCACTCCTGCCGCACCGCCGGCAGCATCCGTGACCGCCTCGGGCGACTACGACGAGATCCCGCTCAGCACCATCCAGCAGGTCTCGGCCAAACGCCTCACCGAAAGCAAACAGCAAGCCCCGCACATCTACTTGACCAGCGCAATCGACGTCACAGACCTCCTCGCCTTCCGCGCCGAGATCAACCGCACCCTCGAACAAGCAGGCAAAACCAAGGTCAGCGTCAACGACCTACTCGTCAAAGCGGTCGCCACCGCACTGCGCACCGACCCGGCCGTCAACGTCTCCATCGCCGACGACAAACTCCTGCGGCACCGTGGAATTCACCTCGGCATCGCCGTCGCCACCCCCGCCGGACTACTCGTTCCCGTCGTCCGCGACGCCGACCGCAAGAGCGTCTCCGAAATCGCCACCGAAACCCGCGACAAAGCCGAACGCGCCCGCGACCGCAAACTCCGCGCCGACGAAATGAGCGGCGGCACCTTCACCATCTCCAACCTCGGCATGTTCGGCATCGAACAATTCACCGCCGTCATCAACCCGCCGGAATCCGCCATCCTCGCTGTCGGCGCGGCCAAAGACGAACTACACCTCGACGGCTCCCAGATCGTCACCCGCAGCATCTTGCGCGTCACCCTCTCCGCCGACCACCGCGCAATCGACGGCGCCACCGCCGCACGATTCCTCCAACAGTTGACCGAACTCCTGGAACACCCCTTGCGCATCATCGCCTGACCGGTCGATCTCGCTGAACGGAAGGACGAGACCACCGCACCGCCCCAGCCGGATACGGTTTCCGCGTCCACTCCAACGCGACGGAGGAACACCGGTGAACTCACCGCTCGTATCACTGGCTCTGCCACTGGCTTTGGCCGTGATCATGTTCGGGCTGGGGCTCTCGCTCAGCGTCGACGATTTCACCCGCATCGCGCGCCAACCCAGGACGGTCGCTATCGCGCTGGTGTGTCAGCTGCTCGTCCTTCCGGCGATCGCGTTCGGTCTGGTCCTGCTCTTCGATCTACCGCCAACCCTTGCCGTCGGCATGCTGCTGCTCGCGTCATCGCCGGGCGGTACCACGGCCAACCTGCTCAGTCACCTGTTCGGCGGTGATGTCGCACTCAATGTGTCCCTCACGGCCGTCAATTCGATGATCGCGGTTGTCACCGCACCCCTGATCACGAACTTCGCGATCGACTATTTCGAACCCGAAGCCGGTGCGAGCGGACTGGGCCTGCAGTTCGGCAAGGTGATCCAAGTGTTCGCGATGATCCTGATCCCGGTCATCGTCGGCATGCTGGTGCGACGGGTATCCACCGACTTCGCCGACCGGATGAACCGGCCGGTACGCATCGGCTCGGCGCTGACCCTGGTATTCGTCATCGCCGCAAGCGTGATCAGCGGTGCGGCCGACCTGCCGGGATATCTCCTCGACGTCGGCGCGGTCACCTTTGTCTTCTGCCTGATCAGCTTGACCGTGGGCTACTTCGTTCCGCGATGGCTCGGCGTCGACATCCGCCAAGCGATAGCTTGCTCGATGGAAATCGGTATCCACAACAGCGCCATCGCCATCACCATCGCCATCAGCGTTCTGGACAGCACCGAAATAAGTGTGCCCGCAGGGGTTTACGGCGGAATCATGCTCCCGGTCGCGGGCGCTGTCGGTTGGCTCATCACCCGGCGACACGCCGCGGTGCGGACCGAAGAGGGTGACGGTCTCAGTCGCCGAATTCCGCATTGAGGCGGTGCAGGAGTTCGGCGAGTGTGGCCAGGTCGGATTCGGGCCAGCTCGACAGTCGTTCGTGCAGCACTCGGCGGCGGGCGGCGCGGGTCGCGTCCAGCCGCTGTTTGCCGAGCGCGGTCAGTGCGAGCAGCTGGGCGCGACCGTCGTCCGGATCTTGCTGCCGGTCGATCAGTCCGAGCTCCTCGAGTGCCGAAAGTTGGCGTCCGGTGGTGGCTTTCCCGATGCGGAAGTAGCTGGCCAGGTCGCTGGGACGGCTGGGCCCGACGGCGTCGAGCCGCATCAGGAAGGCGTAGGCGGCGGGTTCGAGACCGGGATGGACGCGTTCCGCGGACTCGAACGAGGTTCTGCGGCTGCGCCGCACCGCCACAATGAGCTGTTCCTCGATCTCGTCGATCGTGTCGTTCACCGTCTTACCCACCTCCACAGCGCCGCGTGAAGCATACGGGTTACTCAGGAGTGGCCGACTTTACCCTCGGTCCGTGGTCCTGCCGCTTCGACTATGGGGTCCGGGGCATTTGTGGTGCGGAGCGGGACCTCTCGGATGAACAGGACAGCGACCAGCGCGAGCACGGCCAGCGGCGCGGTGCAGAGGAAGGCATCGGCGACGCCGTGTCCATAGGCGTCTTCCACTACCGAGCGGACCGGGGCCGACAGCGCGGACAAGCTCGGCAGGCTGCTACCCGAATGAACGCCGCTGCCGGGGATCCCCAGCCGGGCCAAGCCGGTTTCTGTGTAGTGGGTGATGCTGTTCGCCATGACCGCACCCAGTGCGGCAACACCGATCGCACCGCCGAGGGATCGCATGAACGCGACGGTCGCACTGGCCGCGCCGATTTCGTGGATGCGCACTTGATTCTGTACGGCGAGTACCAAGTTCTGCATGGTCATGCCGACTCCGGCGCCGACGCAGAACATGTAGACGGCCAGCAGTCCGTAAGGGGTGTCGGCGCGGGCGGTGCCCAACGAGGTGACACCGACCACCATGAGCACACTGCCGATGACCAGGACGATCTTCCACCGACCGGTCCGGGAAATCAGGCGTCCCGACACGATCGACACGATGGCAAGGCCGAAGATCATCGGCAGGGTGAGCAGGCCCGCCTCGGTCGGTGACGCATCCCGGGCAAGTTGGAAGTACTGGCTCAGGAAGGTGGTCCCGGCGTACATCGCCACACCCGCGACCAAGGAGCCCACGACCGCCAGCACGATGGTGCGATTGCCGAACAGGTACAGCGGGATGATCGGCTCGCTCGTCTTCGACTCCGTCAGCAGCAACAGCGCGACCAAAACCACTGCGCCGCCGATCATCACGCCGGTCTGCCAGGACAGCCAGGCGTATTTGTCGCCAGCGAACGAGATCCAGATCAGCAGCAGCGAGGTGGCGGCGGCCACGAGCAGCGCTCCGAGCCAGTCCACCGAAGTCTGCCGTTTGACCATCGGCAGGCGCATCGTCTTCTGGAGTACGACCAATGCGACCGCCGCGACCGGGATGCCGATGAAGAAGCACCACCGCCAGCCCAGCCACGAAGTATCCACGATGGCACCGCCCACCAGCGGCCCCACCACGGTGCCGACGGCGAAGAGACCGCTCATGTAACCGCCGTAGCGACCGCGTTCGCGGGGCGAGATCATGACCGCCATGATGGTCTGGGTCAGCGCCGTCATACCGCCCGCGCCGACACCTTGAATCGCCCGCGCCGCGATCAGCTCTCCCACATTGGCAGCCAGACCCGCGATGATCGAGCCCACGACGAAGATGACCAGGCTTATCTGCACGAGAAGTTTCTTGTCGACCAGATCCGACAGTTTTCCCCAAATCGGCGTGGTCACCGTCATCGCGAGCAGGGTCGCGGTGATCACCCAGCTGTAGGCGGTCTGGCCCGCATGCAGATCGGAGATGATCGTCGGCAGCGCGTTCGCGACGATGGTCGAGGACAGGATCGCGACGAACATGCCGGTCAGCAGTCCGGTCAGCGTTTCCATGATCTGACGGTGTGTCATCGGAGCGCCGGGCTCGGCGTGCTTGTTCAGGTCCGGCGTGGCGTTCTGCTGGTCCGCGTCCTGCAAATTCTGCGACAAGGCAGGCCTCACTCTCTCGTGGCGCTGATGCGCGCGGCACCGGATTGCCCGCTGAGTGGACGTCACCGCGGACCCCGTAGATAGTTGCTCGGGGCTACCATATCAGACTAGTTGCCCAAGGCAACTAGTCGAGGACGGGACCAGCTACGACAGGAGACGTCCGGCCGCGTCCACGACGGGCGTTTCAGCTGTTGCACGCCGGGAGAAATGGTCCGCACCGTGCAGCCACGGTTTGGTTGTGCTCAAGAAGATCGAGGTGTTGAGGACCATCAGCAGCAGGCACAGCGGGGGAACCGCGCCGATGATCGCTTTGGCGGACAGCGAAAGCTCGCCGGGATCCGTTGCGTTGAACGCGTTTCCGAGGACCCCGGCGGCGACACCACTCAGCAGGAGAACCCCGAAGTACAGCCGGATGATTCCAGTCCGATACGGCAACGTTCCGACCATCACGTAGCAGTAGGCGATCTGAAAGACCGTGAGGCCGACCACGATCGGCCACAGCCACGCGATGGTCGACGGTGTTCCGGCCAACCGTGCCAGATGATGTGCGAACGCGAAGGAGGCGACCGCCGCCACCGCAATCAGGATCGAGGCGGATACGACAGCGACTCTGTTGACCGAGAGTCGCTCAGTCCATGGGTTCATCCGTTCCTCCGAGTTGAGAAGACTTGAGAATGGCTGGAATCCGTCGCCGCGGACATCGAAGAGCAACAGCTGGCGAAGACGGCGGCGACCGATGGGGCTCGTTGCCCCGCGATCCCCATGTTGAATCGAGCGATATCAGCTGGGGCAGTGGGCAATCCAGGTTCGCGAGCGGCTGGCGCAGATCGCACCGAGCGTCGCCTTCCTGCCTGGCTCTGGGTGTCGTGCCGTCGAGCAAGTCGCGTGCCCGGCCGGACGTGCCTGCTTACCTGTGCTCGGCCGATAGCCGCGCGCGTTGGATTTTCAATGCTTCTACCGCCGTGCGGGTCTGGCGTAGTTCGGCGGTTTCGGCGACACGAGCGACGATCGCACTGGTCACGACGGGCCCCTTCGGGTCTTGTCTCTCCTCGGTGCAGCTTTGGCTCGCACAGTATGCCCTCGGCATCACACCGACACGCGGAATACCGACATTCGTCGGCCACCGGACTGATTGCCGCAAGTTGCGGGCTCATGGCTCTGACAGCCTGGCCCGCAACCTGTTCGGCTGTTCGATCAGGACTTCTTGTACAGCTTGTAGATGGCTTCGTTGTAGGTCGTCATCATTTTCGCGGCCTTGGCAAGTCCGCCGAGCGGGTCCTTGGTCTGGACCGAGCCGGATTGTTCGCTGGCCGCGTCGGCCGCGGCCGCGGCGAACCACAGGATGTTCTCGAGGTCCGCGGGCGGAATTTCAGCGAAGTCGGTGACGATGTCCTCGAAAACGAGCGGCGACTCGACGACCGTCTTGACGAACGATTCGGTCGCCCTGATTGTCAGCGGCACATCGGCGCCGATGAGTGTTCCGTCCAAAACCGTACAGCCCACGAACTTTCCGGCCGAGTCGATACATCCCTTGAACGGATTGCGGAACAGCACCGGATCGAGATCCACCGGGTGGCAGGCCAGGAAGTGTTCTTCGCCCGGTGTCGCGACGAGCACGTATTCCGTCTCGTACAGGCTGATGCCACGGTCGAGTGCGGGCATGGCGGACACGCCCTTGTCGCGCAGGCTGGCGATATCTATGCAAAGCAGATACGGCGCCCTGTTGATGATGTTCAGGACATTCTTGTCGCCGCCCGCCGATGCGGCGGTACCGATGAGTGCGCCGATGTTGCGGCAGAACGATGAGGTTCGCACGTGCGGGCTCTTCTTCTCGTTCCCGCTGCTGTGCGCACCGATGATCTTGATGATTTCCGAGATGGCCGTCTCGGCACCGATCGAAATCTTCTCCTCGTACGGCGTCGCACTGAAGCGCCAGATGTAGTGGCGGTCAGGGTCATCGAATTCGGTGTAATGCCGCCAGCCGTGCGTTTTCGTGTAGTCCATCCAATCCTTATGGGAGCGCCACAGATCCGTGAGCCCGCCCGCGAGTACCGCTCGGCCGCTGTCGTGCAACCACTTCAGGTGCCGTTCGGCAGCAGGCGAGAAAGTGGATGCGGCAGCGGGTTGTTGTACTACCGACGCTGTCGTCGGCTGTGCCGGAACCTCCGTCTGCGCCTCCTTCTCGGGCTTCTTGGCACGGACGACAATCTTGAACTTCGATTTCGGTTGCTGGTGCTGGATCAGCTGCCCCGCAGCGGGTTTCGGTGGCTGACCGGATGTCGTCACCGCGTTCTCCGTCGACTCCGGAAATGAATGGGTCATGACTGCTCCTCCGATGAAGTCCGGCACCGCGGGGCGCACTCTCGCCCCCGAGCCAGGATCGCACCCGGACGCCGTCGACTCACCGAATTCGCGACCGATGTTTTTCCGGTTCTTCACACCGAAGATCAACTGCCGCAGCCGATTTCGTGGACAAGCGAAGTCGACCCGCTCGTGTCGCCGCCAGCTCCAGGATCGCGATATCACCCAGACCGTCACCGGCGATCGGTGTTCGACGCATGCCTGAGCACCGCCCCGTGCGATGGTGGTCGCCGCGTCGGAGTTGTCCGAAAGCGATGGGTTCCGGTCGACGATAGTGACCGCGATCGACGACCGGGTAGGCGTGTCGGCGGAGAGGAGCATTCGGTACAAGGCCGTGTTCGACTTCGTGATCGCAGGCGATGATCGGTAACGGTCCACGAGCAGCCCGAGCAGAAGGGCGATGCGCGCCGAACCCGACGTGCACCGCAAGATCGAGATTTTCATCCACGGTCCGGCACCGCGGTCGAGACCGGCCGAATACGCGACGAGATCGATCTCGATGAGGGCGATGCCGACTGTTTCACGTGCGGTGCGCCGGGAACGCCCAATTCATGGAGGAAGTACTGGAACGTGAAAGCAAATGGGAGGTCGACGGGGTCTTTTCTCTTCCGGCATTGGACAACCTCGTCTCCGACAGTCGTATCGAAAAGACGTCGGTCGAATTGACCAGCACCTATTTCGATACAGCCGAGCGAGATCTGCTCGCTCACAATCTCACCCTGCGCCGCCGGGAAGGTGCCGACGAATCCGGTTGGCAGTTGAAAGTTCCGCACCCGAGCGGTCGCACCGAATTGCACGCGCCGCTCTCGGAGGAACTGCCGCCCGAGTTCATCGAGCTGGTCACCGGCGCGGCACTGGGTAAACCACTGCACGCGATCACCACGATTCACACGCTGCGCAATCGCCACCGTGTACTCGGGCCGGACGGCGAATTGATAGTCGAAGTCGACGACGACATCGTCGATACGACACCAGCTGACGGAAGTTCCGTTGCCTGGCACGAGATCGAGGTCGAACTCGGCCCGCGGATCGACGCTGTACCCGAGGCGCTGGTGGACAGTCTTGCCGAGGCGGGCGCACGCAGGTCGGAGTTTCCCTCCAAGCTGTCTCACGTGCTGCCCGCGCAGCCGAGGCCGGTCACGGACACTGCGGCGGAGCGCGCCGTCTATGAATACATGGCCGCGCAGATCGACATGATTTTCGCTGGTGACGTCGCTTTGCGCCGCGGCCGGGAACCGATCCACGACACCCGTGTCGCGACGCGACGCCTGCGCAGCACCCTGCGCGTGTTCAAAAGGCTGTTCGACCGCACCGCCATCGGTGCTGTCGAAGACGAATTGAAGTGGTATGCAGGGTTGCTCGGCGATGTGCGCGACTGCCACGTCCAACATCGCCGTCTGGCCGACCAGGTGCACAAACTGCCGCCCGAACTCGTCCTGGGCCCGGTCGCCGCGCGCATCGACGCGACGATCCTGGCCCGACAGGTGCCCAGCCGCAACGCACTCGCCGAGGCCATGGACTCGACTCGCTATCTGCAATTGCTCGCGACCCTGCATGCCTGGCAATCGCACCCGCCGTTCGACAGGCGACTTCGCAAACGTGAACTCGCGAAGCGGGCTCGCAAAGCCACGGCCAAAGCCGATAACCGGCTCGCGACCGCCCTACACGACCAACAACACGCGTCGTTGCACCGCGCCCGCAAGGCCGCCAAACGAGCCCGCTACGCCGCCGAACTACTGGAGCCCGCGGGAAAACGCAAGCAAACGAAGTCGAACATCAAGTACTACAAGAAGATTCAAAGAGTGCTCGGCGACTACAACGACGGCATCGTATCGTCGCAATTCCTGTGGCGCACCGCGACAACCGCAGGCACCGCAGCGGGCGAGAACGGCTTCACCTTCGGCCTGCTGTACGCGAACGAAATGCACGCCGCCGACGATGCTCGGCATAAGGCCGCCGAAATCGCCACGAGGTGACTGTGCGGTCAAGGAGTCGCTTGCCGACCTTCGTCCACGATCCAGGCCGCGATCTGCGCGCGGGAGGTGAATCCGAGTTTGCTCAGGATGTGTTCGATATGTCCTTCGGCAGTGCGTTGCGAGATCACCAATTTCGCCGCGATTTGCTTATTGGTGAGGCCTTGGGCAACGAGATCGGCGACCTGCTGCTCGCGTTTGGTCAATTGCAGTCCGGCGACGGCGGGCGTGACGACTGGTGCTTCTCCTAGTGCGTACGCCACCGCGGCGTTCATTCCCATGGATTGGCCGCGCCGGAATGCCGCATCGAATCCTCGGTCACCAAGCGCGCGACGCACCGTGCGCTCGCATTCGTCGTGCGCCCGGGATAGCTCCGGGAAAAAGATCGAAAAGCCAGAGGCGGACCGCAACAGATATTCCACGGCGCCCATCAGGACAGCCGCGCGCTCACCATCACGATCGGCCGCGATCCAGGCCAGCCCCGCGAGATCGAGGGCCGTGACGAGAGGGCTGCGCGCGTACCGACTGACCCGCAGCGATTCCTGCAGCAAATGCTGTGCGTCCGACCACTCGCCTTGCTGCCATACGACAATGCCCTTCGCCCCCAGCGCGGTCGAGCGAAACAGCGATTCACCGCACGCCTCGGTGACGGAAAGAATCTGCTCATGACACTCGACCGCCCGCCGCTTATCCCCGTGCACAGCGTGTGCCCAACCGAGATACACCAACGCCGCAACATAACGGTGTCCCCGCCGATTCGAGCTGAACAGTTCGACGGCACGCTCGAAGCAGGGGATCGCGCGATCGGGTTCATTCCGAAACAGCGCCAGGGAGCCCTCGGCCTCGGCGATCAGTGCCTCGTTCATGGGACTGGGATCCTGGTCGGCCAGTGCGCGCGCTTCTTCGAGTAACACAGCTGCCGACTGAAGATCCCGCTGCATCGCGGCGGCGGTACTGCTGTCATGAAGCGCCCTGACGCGGACGGGTATCGACTGCGCGGCGGGGTGGGCAAGGGCGCGGGTGAGCCAACGTCTGCCCTCACCGTACAGACCCCGAAAGCCCCAGAACCCGGCAGCCAACGCGCTGGCGGTGCGTAGCCCGGCTTCAGCCGATTCCGCACTGTCCTCGGACAGGCAGAACTCGAGCGCATCCCGTAGGTTGGGGTGCTCGCGTTCGAGCCGGGTCAGCCAGTAGGGCTGCTGGTCGCTGATCCACTCGGCCTCGGCATCCAGCGCCAACCGCTCGTACCAGTCACGGTGTGCTCGACGCAGCTCCTGGTATTCGCCGGACTCTTGTAGCGTCTCCCGACCATAGTCACGCATGGTCTCCAGCATCCGGAAGCGCACGTCGTCACCGAGCGTCTCCCGGTTCACGATCGACTTGTCCACCAGGGAGGACAACGCATCCAGCAATCTCTCCCGCTCCAGGTCCGCACCGCACACCCCTTCGGCGGCATCGAGTTCGAAGCCCCCGGTGAACACCGACAGCCGGGCCCACAGCCGCTGCTCGTCCGGTGTACACAACTGGTAGCTCCAATCGATACACCACCGCAACGTCTGCTGCCGCTTCGGCGCGGTACGGCTGCCACGGGTCAGCAGCGCGTATCGGTCGGTGAGCCGCGCCAGGATCTGCTCCGGCGACATGGTGCGCATCCGCGCCGCGGCGAGTTCGATCGCCAGCGGCAACCCGTCCAGCCGGGCACAGATCCCGGCCACCGCGGCCTTGTTGTCATCGGTGAGTTCGAAGCCGGGGACAACCGCCGCCGCACGTTCGGCGAACAACGTCAACGCGTCGTATTTGGGCAGTCCACGCAACGACGGTCCACTGTCGCCGCCCGGAGCGGTCAGCGGCAGCACGCGCAACACCGCTTCCCCCGCGATGTCGAGCGGCTCGCGGCTGGTGACCAGAATCCGCAGGCCCGGACACGCCAGCAACAGTGTTTCGACCAGTTCCGCCAACGCCTCCACAACCTGCTCGCCATTGTCCACAACGAGCAACATTTCCCGGGAACACAGGAACTCGACCAGCACGTCCCGCATCGGTCGGGCCGAATCGTCACGCATGCCCAGCGTGGCCGCCACGACGCCGATCAGCAGTGCCGGGTCGCGCACATCGGCTAGTTCGACCACCCACACCCCATCGGCGAAATCGCGTCGAGCATTCGCCGCGGCCCGCAACGCGAGGCGGGTCTTGCCGACACCGCCGATCCCGGCCAACGTCACCAGCCGCGACACCGCCAGCAGGTTCTTGATCTCCGACACCTCGGCACGGCGGCCGACGAAACTGGTCAGCTCCAGCGGCAGCTCACCGGTGTTGGCGCGACCCCCCGTTGTCTGCGGCGCAGCCCATGTCTGCGACGGCGGCGTGTGCTCGCGCGACCCGCCCTCCGGTGTCCGCAGCGCCATCTCGCCCACCTGATATCCGTGACGCCGCTGTACCTGCCGGATGGCCTCACCTACCGCAGTCGCCGACGGTCGCTGCTGCGGATCCCGGTTCATCGCCGATTCCACCACCGCCGCCACGTCATCGGGAACGCCACCCTCACGCAAGTCCGGCACCGGCTGACTGGTGATCCGCAAAAACTGCGCCACCACCTGCTCACCACTACGCCGCTCGAACGCCGCATGCCCGGTCAACGCACAAAACAACGTCGCACCCAGCCCATAAACATCCGCCGCCGGTGTCGCGGCCTCACCACCGAGCACCTCCGGCGCGGTGAACGCCGGGGACCCGGTCAAAATGCCCGTCGCCGTCTCGAACCCGCCCGACATGCGCGCGATACCGAAATCGATCAACGCCGGCTCACCGTAATCGGTCAGCAGAATATTGCCCGGCTTCACATCGCGATGCACGATACCCAGCCGGTGCGCACTCTCGAGCGCACCCGCGATCTTCACCCCGACCCACAACACGGTGTCCACCGGCACCGGGCCCCGCCGACGAACCCACGCATCCAACGAATCCAGCGGGAAATACGGCATCACCAGATAAGGATGGCCGCCCGCGGTGACACCGACCTGCAACACCGTGACAATGTTCGGATGCGCGGTCAGCCGGCCCATCGCCTGCTGCTCGCGGAAGAACCGCTCCCGATTGTCCTCGTCCAGCTGATCGGTCAGCACCTTCACCGCAACCGTGCGATCCAACGCCACCTGTCTACAGCGATACACCACCCCGAAACCACCGCGGCCGATCTCCTCAGCGTCCTCGAACCCGCACGCACTCAACTCCGCCGCGACGGGCATGCTCACGTCACGTTGGGTCCGCGGCGCATCATCGCCGACCATCAGCGGCGTGCGATCCACTCGGCATATGCACCGATACCGGGCACCATCTGCTCACCCTTCCGACAATGCCCAGCGTATCGCCAACAAAGGTGAGCGGTCCGCCGGTTCGCATCGCCAGTTCCCGAGGGCCCGGTTCACCGAACGAGGTCGGGGGTGGACAAATGGGCACAAGGGCGAAAGGCTGTTGGTGAAGTGCCAGCTACTCGCCGGAGGGGTCCGATACCCCCTCGGTGCGGGGCCCGGGCTCGACCACTTCGAAGCGAGCGACGATGGATCAGAACCTCGGCGCGAGCACACCCGGCGCCGGTGTCGCCCGCGCGACGGCAACGCAGACCGCGTTGACGACCCTGGTTGCCCAGTTCGCCGGGGACTGGAAAGCATCGAGCGAACCGCCCGATCTGTCGGCGCACCTGCCCGTCGAGCCCGCGCTGCGGCGGACCACGTTGATCGAGCTGATCAAAGTGGATCTGCACGAACGGTGGCAGCGCAGCGACGACGCGCTGCGCCTTGCCGACTATCGCGAACAGTTCCCGGAATTGGGCGCTGCCCCGTTGCCGCCGGATCTCATCTATGAGGAGATCAGTGCTCGCAGCTGCCGCAACGACGTCGACCTCAGTGAGTACGAGCACGACTATCCGGCCCAAATGGCCTGCATCACCGAGACTTTCGATGTCGGCGGCCTGCGCAGCACGCTGCTGGCCGACCCAAGGGCACTCGATGCCCTCGAGGCCATCGGTACGGGCGCCTCCGTCGACGATTTCGATCTGCTGCTGCCACTGGGCCGTGGCGCCTTCGCGCGCGTATTCCTGGCTCGGCAGCGATCGATGAGCCGGCTGGTGGCAGTGAAGATCTCCCGCGACCGCGGCACCGAACCGCAGACACTGGCCCAGCTCGACCACGACTACATCGTCCGAGTCTTCGATCAGCGTCAGCTCGCCGAACAGCATCTGAAGCTGATGTACATGCAGTACGTACCCGGCGGCACCCTGCTGGGTGTGCTGCGGCAGCTGCACAGCACCCCACCGGTACGACGCAGCGGCAAGCTGCTGCTGCAGGCCATCGACGCCGCCACCATGAGCGGCGGCGTGCTCGAGCCGCAGCACTCGCCCGCGCGCGCGGAACTGGAACAGCTGACCTGGCCGGAGACCGTAGCCTGGTTGGGCGCTCGGCTGGCGACCGCGCTCGATTACGCCAATCACCATGGCGTGCTGCACCGCGACATCAAACCCGCGAATGTGCTGCTGACCGCCGACGGCCAGCCCAAACTGGCCGACTTCAACATCAGCTTCAGCCGCCATCTGCCCGGCGCGAACCCCGTCGCCTACTTCGGCGGCTCCCTGGCCTACATGTCCCCCGAACAACTCGAGGCCTGCCACCCCACCCTGGCCACCACTGCCGCCGATCTCGATACCCGCAGCGACCTGTACTCGCTGGCTGTGGTCCTGTGGGAACTGCTCACCGGACGGCGACCGTTCGACGACGGGTTCGGAGCAGGCGAATCGGAGCAATCGCTGCAGGCGATGATCGATCGACGCCGACGGCTCGTCGATGCGAACCTGGAGGCCGATCTGCCCCCGGACTGCCCGGCCCTACTGCGTCACGCACTACTCACCTGCCTTGCGCCCGACCCCGCCGACCGCTACCCCGGCGGCGCCGAACTGGCCCAGCAGCTGGAATTGAGCCAGGACCGGGCCGCCCGCGACCTGGTCGACCCGCCCGCACACAGCCTGCGGGCACGGTTACGCATGCGGCCGATCCCGGTGGTGATTCCGGCAAGCATGTTCGGCCAGGTCGCCGCGGGACTGTATCTTTCGGCGCACAACGTCCGGCTGATCCAACTCCAACTGGGCTCCGAGGCTGCCGGGAGGCTGACCCACCTGGGGTATGTGGTGATAGCGATCTCCTATCCGGTCGCCATCGCCGGCCTGCTGTACTGGTGCCGCAACGTCTTTCTGGTGCCCGATGGCCTGCGCCGGGGCAAGCAATTCGACGAGGCCACCCTCGCCCGGGCGCGCGCCGACACCCTGGCCTGCGGCGACCGGATCGCGGCAGTCGCGTTTATCGGATGGATCCTGGCCATGGGTATCTTCGCGGTGAAGCTGCTGTCGCTGGGGCCGATACCGGCCGGGCTGCTGGCGAATCTGATTGCCTCGAGCCTCGTCGCGGCCGCGGTGGCGGTCGTGTACACGTACTTTCCGGCCACCTTTTTCGTCTTGCGCTGGTACTACCCGGGATTGGTCGCCGCCGGTCACATCTCCCCCGACGACGCCCCCCGGCTGCATCGGCTGATCCGGCGCAGCCGCGTGTATCTCGGTGTGGCAGCATCGGTTCCGCTGATCGGCGTGTCGCTGGGGCTGATATTCCTGACGCCGCATCAGCAGCACACGGTGATCGGCTCGATAGTTGCCCTCTGTATCGGTGGGCTCGTCGCGTTCGCCGTCGCGCTGCGCACCTTCTATGCCCTGCAATCGGATCTGGCGGCCCTCGAGCGCATCCTGAACCCGCGTTACCGTACCCACACCTGACCGCTGAACAACCTGCCATTGATCGCTGACACCATGGGGTGATATTTATGCGAACGGACGGAGACAGCTGGGACATCGTGACGAGCGTGGGTCTGACCGCTCTGGGCGTCGCCACGTTTCGCGCACTCGAGACGCTCGATCCCGAGCCGATGATCCACGACGACTATGCGGCGTGGTTCGTCGAGGCCGCGGGTGAACCGCACTTTCTGCAGATACTGGAGCAACCGGCGTCGGCGGGCGCGGGCGGATTGTTCGGGCGGTTCATGGGAGTTCGGACAAGGTTCTTCGACGAGTTCTTCGCCGCGGCGTGGCAGCAGGGTATGCGGCAGGCGGTGATCCTGGCATCCGGTCTGGATGCGCGGGCCTATCGACTCGATTGGCCCGCGGGCATGGTCGTCTTCGAGATCGATCAGCCTCGTGTGCTGGAGTTCAAGGACCGGGTGCTCGCCCAGCACGGCGCCGTGGCCAAGACCGATCGGCGCGCACTGGCGGTCGATCTGCGCGACGACTGGCCCGCCGCGCTCACCACCGCGGGCTTCGATCCGGGGCGGCCCGCGGCCTGGTCGGCCGAGGGGCTGTTGCCGTTCCTGCCGGGTTCGGCACATGACGCATTGTTCGAACGCATCGACGCCCTGTCCGTACCCGGCAGCTGCGTGGCCGCCGACGACTTCGGCCGCGGCATGGATCAGCGCCACTTCGATATGGAGGAAAAGTTCTTCGGCCCCAACCCGTTCGGCAACTTGAACGTGCACGACCTGTGGTACGACGATGCCCGTGCCGATCCCGGGGACTGGCTGTCCCGGCACGACTGGTCGGTCCACCGGGTCAGCCCCTTCGATCTGGCCGCCACCTACGGCCGCCCGATCACCGACTTGCCCACCGACCTGCCTGCCGAACTGCTCGACCGGCTGCAGCAGGCGGCCTACGTATCCGCCGAGAAGCACCGGTGAACCCTGACCTGCGTGGCCGGCTCAGCCGTTGGCGAGTGCGCGGTCGGCGAGTGCGGCGATGATCGGTCCGAGTGTTCTGGCGTAACTGACGGTGAGGTGGTTGTCGTCGCGGTACACCAGGTTGTCGCCGATGATGAGGGGGCAGCTGGCGGCAGTACAGAACAGCGAGGTCAGATCGGCGTACTGACCGCCGCCGGTGGTAGCTGCCGCCCGCTCAGCCGTCATACCCGCGTCGTCGACCGCGTCCGGCCGCAGCGGCGTGCATGCCGCGGCATTGTCGATATGTTCGGACAGGCACGCGGGCACGGTGGTGTGCGGATCGGGGATCGACCCGAGAACCAGGACCGCCGCCCCGGTCGCTCGCAGCTGGCCGACCAGGCGGTTCAGGCTGTCGATCCAGGCCTGGTCGTAAGAGACGAAGCCGAAGTCGGCACCGTAGCGCCGGGACATGCTCACCACGATCAAGCGGGGGCGTTCGGCCTGCAACCTGGCCAAGATCTGGCCGCGCCACTGCTCGCATTCGGTGTACTCCCGGCCCAGATAAGGGCTGGTGATGGGCAAGCCGAGCAACGGACAGGTGACCTTGGCCATGGTTTCCAGCCGCCAGTGCCGCTGCGCGGCGATCGACTCGAACGCCGGATGCCACATCGCGGCGTGTGAATCGCCGACCAGGGCCACTGTCGTAGCCGAGTCCGGATCACCGGAGGCGCACTCGGCCTGTCCCACGTCACGCCACGATCGCACGCAGCCGTCGACGAACACGCTCGCCTTGTCGCCGGGCGCGTCGGCCAGCGAGGGGGTGAGATTCGAAGGGACAGTATGGATTTCGGCCGCCGCGGCGACTGCGGCCTGCGTCTGCGCGGTCAGCTGCCGGACCGCCGCGTCGTACGCGTCCGCGCCGGAGGTGGCCGGTGTGGCGAGCGTGAGCGCCGCGGCCGCCGCGCCGCGGCCGACCGGGACGGGAGTGAGCACGAGCAGCATCAGTGCGACACCGCCGGCGACCGCGGTGATCACGCCGCCACAGACGAGGCTGCGTGCGGTCGACCCTCGCAACGGGGCGGCGAAGCGAACCGGATTCTCGACCAGCCACAACGTGAGCATGGCGAGTCCGCCTGCCATCATGACCGCGCCCATCGAGCCACCCCGTCCGAGTTGGTGGCCGAGCACGTACGGCGCCAGCAGCAATACCGGCCAGTGCCACAGATACCAGGAGTACGACACGCGGCCGATCGCCCGCATTACCGACACCGCCAGTCCGCGGCCGACCCCGAATCGTGTTTCCGCACAGCCCGATACGATCACCAGGGCGGAACCGAGAACGGGCAGCAGGGCCGTGGTGCCCGGATACGGTGTCTTCGCGTTCAGCTGGGTACACGCAGCAGCGATCAGGGTCAGACCGATCCATCCGGCTGGGGCGGCGACCGATTTCGGCAACCGGGACCACGCACCGGCCGACAGCGCGATCATGCCGCCTGCCCCCAGCTCCCAGGCCCGCGTCGGCAGCGAGAAGAACGCCCACGGCGGCAGCGTGTGGGTCCAGGTCAGCGAGATCGCGAAAGAGAGCGCGGCGACAATCGCAAGCACGACCAGGTACGGGAGGACAGCGGCCGATCCGATTCCGCGCCGCCGCGCGAACCACGCCGTGCCGGCTATCAGTGCGGGCCACAACAGATAGAACTGCTCCTCCACACCGAGCGACCAGAAGTGCTGAAACGGCGACGGAAGCGTGTCGGCGGCAAGGTAGTCGGTGCCGTGCAGCGCAAGCCGATAGTTCCCCGCGTACAAGGCGCTGGCGATCCCATCGCCCAGGACCTGGCGAGCCTGCAGCGGCGGCAGCAGTACCGCCGCGCCGATCGCCGTCGCAACCACCACGACACCGGCTGCGGGCAGCAGGCGGCGGGCCCGCGCGCCGTAAAATCGGAGCAACCCGACGGTATCGGCGGAAGCCGCTTCCCGCCAAAGGATTCCGGTGACGAGGAATCCGGAAATGACGAAAAAGACGTCGACACCGATGAATCCGCCCCCGAGCCCGGGCGTGTTCGCATGAAAAAGCACAACGGCGAGTACGGCGACTGCTCGTAACCCCTCGATGTCGGGCCGAAATCTCCCGCGCGGTGTCGCATCGGGCGCCTGATCAATCCCCCGATTTATCAATCCGCCGCTCGCCGCCACCGTCATGCGCGGCATTGTTATCGGTATCGCTGGCTAAGTCACGGCAACTCACCGCGCGCCGAGCGCCCGACCTCGATCTTTCGGCACCACAGGCAGATCGGGTTCGGCATCGGGATTTCACTGTGCGCCGAGCGCGCGGTCGTCTTCGACGCTACTGTGGTCCAGCCCACAATCATGGCCGACTACCGCGCGGCGGAAGCGCGGTCCATCCAGGGAAGGCAGCCGTGTCGCGAACGATTCTCTACCCATCCGACGAGTTGATCCGCACCGTGACCGCCACCTTGCTCGGAGCCAACGAGCAGTCGGACTCGACACCCCTCTTTTTCGGCCTCACCCTGGCGGGTCCGGATCAGATCGGTGTTCTCACGCTGCCGACATCGGCTGATCCGCCGTTCCAGGATCTGGCGACGCTGGTCTTCTCGCGGGCGCCCCGTAAGACGCTGTGGGGGTTCGGATTCCACGCGGAAGCGACCCTGATGCGGACCGCCGACGCACG
The DNA here is from genome assembly GCF_050942345.1 of Nocardia pseudovaccinii. Classification (NCBI taxonomy): domain Bacteria; kingdom Bacillati; phylum Actinomycetota; class Actinomycetes; order Mycobacteriales; family Nocardiaceae; genus Nocardia; species Nocardia pseudovaccinii. The sequence goes on along the minus strand of NZ_CP192074.1, from coordinate 4,399,599 downwards.
GGGAAATCTCTGGTCGGCATCGCGGAAGCGCCCCGGCGCCGATGTCGTGGAAACATTCCGGTCGGCCGATCACGGTGTGCCGGACGATCCGATCGATCGAGAGCTGTGGGTCGCCGCACTGGCTCTCGCAGCGCTCTGAGCAAACGGTGAGCGCCCTCCACCGGATGTGACCCGTGTGACGTCATGACACTGGTGCCTGTGATTTGATAGGGCACAAATACTCCAAAATCGATACCTTCTCGCTTTGTTCGACACTGGTCCGCCAACGGTGTGCCGGGATCCGGCCGGGTTCGTGGGTTTCGGCAAGACCTGTGGGCTCGACGCGAGAGGACTGTAGTACTCGAATGGATAGGGTTCGTCGCACTGTTCGGGGTCGAATTCGCCGCAGATCGAGTAGTCCGCTCTTCCTGCAGTTATTGGGGGCCGCGGTCGAATCCGCGGCCGGCTCGATCGCGATTCGCTACAACCCGACCGGCGAATCCGCTGATCAGCGCGAACTCACCTATACGGAGCTCGACGAGTCGTCATCGCGACTGGCACGGGAACTGATCGAGCGGGGCGTGGGCCCCGGCGACGTCGTTGCCGTCGGCTTCACTCGCTCGATCGAATCCGTACTGGCCGTATGGGCCATCGCCAAGACCGGTGCGGCCTACGTGCCGGTCGACCCCACCCTTCCGCCGGAGCGCAGCGAATACATCGTCGCCGACTCCCGGGCGGTGCTGGGGCTCACCGATTCGACGCATCGCTCGCGATTCGGCACCGAGATCTACTGGCTCGACATCGATGATCCGCTGCACCGGGAGCGGATCGCGGCACGACCCGCACATCCGATCTCCTATGTCGACCGGGTGGGCACACCAACCGAACAGCATCCGGCCTATGTCATCTACACCTCCGGCTCCACCGGTCGCCCGAAGGGCGTTGTGGTGACTCACGCAGGTATTGCGATGCTGGTGAACGCTCAGCGGGAGCGCTACGCGGTCGATGGCGACTCGCGGGTGCTGCACGTCTGTTCGCCGAACTTCGACGTATCGGTGCTCGAGCTGCTGCTGGCCTTCAGTTCCGGCGCGACACTCGTGGTGGCCCCGCCGACGGTGTTCGGCGGCGCCGAGCTGGCCGACCTGCTACGTCGCGAGCGCGTCACGCACATGCTGATCACGCCCGCGGCGCTGGAATCGGTCGATCCGGTCGGACTCGACACGCTGCGGGTCGTGGTCGTCGCGGGTGATGCGTTCGGCCCACGGCTGGTCGAGCGGTGGGCGGTCGCCGGACGGTCTTTCTACAACGCTTACGGGCCCACCGAGGCCACCGTTCTCGCTACCGGTAGCGCCGAGCTGGTGCCCGGTCAGCCGATCACCATCGGTGCCGCCCTGCCGGGTGTCGGTGCGGTGGTGCTCGATTCGCGGTTGCGGCCGGTACCCGCCGAAGTGATCGGCGAGCTCTACCTTTCCGGTCCCGCGCTCGCGCAGGGCTACCTGGGGCGGGCGGCGCTCACGGCGGAACGATTCGTGGCGAATCCGTTCGGCGGGGAAGCCGGCAACCCGGGCGCGCGAATGTACCGGACCGGCGATCTGGTGCGGCGCCGCGTGGCCGATGGCGCGATCGAATATCTGGGACGCTCGGATTTCCAGGTCAAGATCCGCGGCTTCCGTATCGAGCCAGGTGAGATCGACGCCGCACTGACCGGTCACCCAGATATCGAATATGCCGCGACGCTCGGCAAGGTCGCGCCCTCCGGCGCGACCGTACTGGTCTCCTATGTGCTGGCGCGCAACGGCATTTCTCTCGATGCCGGAGAACTCCTGCGCTTCGCCGGAACCGCATTGCCCGGTCATATGGTGCCGTCCGCGATCGTCGCGCTCGACGCGATCCCCTTGTCCGCCAACGGAAAGCTCGATCGGCAGGCGTTGCCCGAGCCGGTGTTCGAGGCGACGGTGTCGCGGGCCCCGGTGGGCGCCGTCGAATCTCGGCTCGCCGAGTTGTATGCCCAAGTGCTCGGTGTGCGGGTGGGGGCGGAGGACTCGTTCTTCGCCGCCGGTGGAGACAGCATCCTATCGATCCAATTGGTCTCGCGGGCCCGCGCGGCAGGGATAGTGTTCACCCCCCAGGATGTGTTCGAGCAGCGCACCGTGGCCGGGTTGGCGCGGGTCGCGGTAGTCGGTGCCGAACCCACGCCAACGCTCGCGGAGTTGCCCGGCGGCGGTATCGGGGAGATTCCGCTGACACCGGTGCTGGCCGCCCACCTCGTCGGGGGGCGGTCGTTCGGCCGGTTCACCCAGCACATGGCGCTTGCCCTACCCGAGCACATCGACCGGGCGGGTTTGGTGGCCACGCTCGCCGCGGTGCTGGACCACCACGACATGCTGCGCGCACGGCTGTGGTCTGCCGACGAGCGATGGCAGCTGCACACTCTGCCGCCGGGTGCGGTAGACGCGGACGCGCTGCTCACTCGTATCGACGTGCCCGCCGGACTGGACATCGATGAGTTGTGCGGGACCGCCGGTGCGGCAATGGATTCCGCCCTCGACACGCTCGACCCGGCATCGGCCCGGATGATCGCCTGCACCTGGCTTTCTCGACCGGACGGCCGGGACGCGCTGATCATCGCCGCGCATCACTATGTGATCGACGGCGTGTCATGGCGAATTCTGATCTCGGACTTGGTGACCGCATGGGCGCAACGCGACGGGGGGCACCGGATCGACCTGCCTGGTGTCGGCACGTCGTTCCGGCGGTGGGCGCACGGTCTGGTCGAGGCGGCGACCGCCGCGGACCGTACCAGCGAATTGCCGTACTGGCGGCAGGTTCTGACCGTCGCTGATCCCCTGATGGGCGCGCGGGAACTCGACCCGGTCATCGATACAGCGGCCACGGTGCGGCATTTCACCGTCACGGTGCCTGCCGAGGTCACCCATGCGGTGTTGACCGAGTTGCCGAGGCTGTATCGGAGCGGAGTCAACGACGGTCTGCTCGCGGCATTGGCGCTCGCGGTGCGCTCGTGGCGGGCGAAAAGAGGGGTCGATGCCGCGGCCACGCGAATCCGGCTCGAGGGACACGGTCGTGAGGAAACCGCCGTCGCCGGTGCCGACCTGAACCGCACTGTCGGCTGGTTCACCAGCATGTATCCGGTGGCGCTCGATCTGTCCGGCATCGACGCCGATGCCGCATGGAACACCGCCGACGCGACCGCGGCGATGCTCAAGACGGTGAAGGAGCAGCTGCTCGCGGTGCCGGACAAGGGCATCGGTTTCGGCGTGCTCCGTCAGCTGAACACCGATACCGCAGGCGAACTCGACGGTGCGCTGGGCCAGATCGGTTTCAACTATCTCGGTCGGATTTCCGCAGGCGACGTGCCGGAGGGGCTGACGGACCACAGTTGGCTGCCGACCGCCGACTGGGGCGCCCCGGAAGCCGACCAGGATCGGGCGATGCCCGCGGCCGCCGTGGTGGATATCAACGCGATCGTCACCGACACCGACGCGGGCGCGCAGATGAGTGCGTCGTTCGCGTACGCGTCCGAGATCCTCGACGAGGCCTCCGTGCGGGAGCTGGCCGAGTACTGGGTGGCCGCACTGACCATGCTTGCCGGACATGCACACGATCCGGCGGCCGGTGGCCTGACTCCGGCGGATGTCCCGCTAGTGCGGACCTCCCAGGGTGAACTCGATATCTGGCAGCGGGAGCACCCCGGTCTGGTCGATGTCCTGCCGCTGTCGCCCCTGCAGCTCGGATTGCTTTTCCTGACACAGCTTTCCGACGATGCGGCGGATCCCTATCTGCTGCAGTTGGCGGTGGAGTTGTCCGGCGTGATCGATCTGGATCGCCTTCGGCGGGCGGCGCAAGCGATGTTGGATCGGCATGCGATCCTGCGGGCCGCGTTCAGAACTTCGGTCGAGGGCGCCCCGGTCCAGATCGTCGCGGAGGGTCTCGAGGTCCCGTGGCGGATCGTCGACACCTCGGACACCGATCCGGCGTCGCTCCTGGCGGACGAGGCACGCCTCGGGTTCGATCCGACGGTGGCGCCGCTGCTGCGATTCACGGTGTATCGCACGAACTCCGGACGCGTACATCTGGTGTTGACCGCACATCACATCCTGTTGGATGGCTGGTCGATGCCGTTGCTGATGAAGGAACTACTGGTTTCCTATGCGGCCGACGGTGATTCGACGCCCCTGCCGCGAGTCCGGCCGTATCGGCACTATCTCGCCTGGTTGGCGCGCTACGACCGGGACGCCACCCTGCGGACGTGGCGCGCGGCGCTGGCAGATCCGACGCCGACTCGGCTGGCCGCGGCCCTGCCGCCGCCCACGACGCCCGCCGACGGCCACGGAGTTTGCGCCGCCGACCTGTCCCCTGTCGAGACAGCGGAGCTGCTGAGGTTCGCCGCCGCAACCGAGGTCACCGTCAATACGGTGGTCCAGGCGGCGTGGGGTCTGGTGCTCGCGGCGTGTGCCGGAGGCGACGATGTCGTGTTCGGCGCGGTGGTTTCCGGGCGGCCGCCGCAGGTCGACGGGGTCGACGAAATGGTCGGCCTGTTCGCCAATACCGTCCCGGTTCGGGTTCGGTTCGACTCCGATGCGCCGGTGCGGCAGCTGCTGATTCGGCTGCAGTCCGAACAGGTTTCGTTGCTCGACTCGCATCACATCGGGCTGACCGATATTCAGCGCGCAGCTGGTGCGGGCGAGTTGTTCGATTCTCTCGTGGCCTTCGAGTCGTATCCGGTCGACACCGATGGTTTGCGGCAGGCCCACGCGACGATCGACGGGCTGGAAGTCGTCGATCTCCAAGGTCGCAACTTCACGCATTATCCGGTGGCTGTCGTGGTCGAGTTGGGCACTCAGCTGCATGTACAGGTGCAGTACCGGCGCGACATGATCACCACCGCCGCCGCCCAGGCGCTCGCCGCGCGGTTGCGGGTCCTGATCGGTGAATTCGTTGTGACGCCCGAGCGCACGCCAGCGGAAATCGATCGGTTCTTCGATGATCGCGGCGACCTGATCTCGCAGACGCGCTACTGGCGCACCGCGCTCCAGGGCCTGCCGGATGAGCTGAACCTGCCCGCGGATCGCCCACGTCCTGCGATCCCCTCCCTCGCGGACTCGTGCGTCGAGTTCGAGATCGATGCGGATCTGTACCACCGGCTACCGCAAGTCGCGCACGACACCACGGTGTTCACCGTCCTGCACGCGACCTTCGCGGTGCTGCTTGCGCGACTATCGGGGACCGATGACATCGCGATCGGCACCCCCGCCGAAACCGGCGGATCGGTCGACACGGTCGTCCTGCGTACCAGGGTGCCGGGTGAAATCTCCTTCGACGATCTGCTCGCGCAGGCGAAAGACACTGCCCTACAGGCATTCACACGAGCAGAACTGCCCTTCGACCAGTTGGTGGCACTGCTGGATCCGGTTCGGTCGGACGCACGTCACCCCCTGGTACAGGTGATGTTGTCCGCGGGTGATCGGACTCCCATCGCACGCGGCCCGTTCGATCTGTCCCTGCACATTCGGGAGAACCGAGACCGCGCCCGCATCGTCGCGAACCTGTCCTTCGCGCCCGATCTGTTCGACCGGCGCACCGTGGAGATCTTCGCCGAGCGATTCCTCCGGCTGCTGGCCGCCGCGGTGCACCGCCCTGGGGACCCGATCGGTGACCTGCCGTTTCTCAGCGACGGCGAACTCGCCCTGCTGACGCGGGTCCACGACAATGACATGCGGGCGCCCCGGTTGCTGCCTGATCTGCTGACTCGTGGCGTCGCGTTGGGCCGGGACCGGATTGCGGTGCGATACCAGGGTCGATCGATCAGTTACGGCGAACTCGACGACCAATCGTCTCGGTTGGCGAGAGTCCTGATCGATCGAGGTGTCGGTCCAGAACTACCGGTCGCGGTGTCACTGCCCCGTTCCTACGAGATGGTGCTGGCCGCCGTCGCGATCGCCAAGGCCGGTGGTGCGCACCTGCCGGTCGACCCGGCCCATCCCGCGCATCGGATGCGGCACATGTTGACCGATTCCGGTGCGGCCCTGGGCATTACCGCGTCCGACCAGGTCGATCGGCTACCCGATGCGGTGGATTGGCTGGTGCTGGATGCACCGGCGACGGCGGTGTTGTGCGCAAACAAGTCCGCCGACACGATCACCGACGCCGAGCGGATCGCGCCGTTACGGACACAACATCCGGCATACGTGATCTACACCTCGGGCTCGACGGGCCTGCCCAAGGGGGTCGCCGTAACCCATGGCGGGTTGAGCGATCTGGTCGATCACTCGGTCGGCCAGTACCGTCTCGAGCCGCACCACCGGTACCTGCATATCTGTTCGCCGAGTTTCGATCCGTCGGTGATGGAATGGATGTGCGCGTTCTCGGTGGGGGCGACGTTGGTGGTCGTGCCGTCGGATGTCATGGGTGGACCGGAACTCGGCGAGTTGCTGCGGAGCGAGGGGGTGACGCACACGATCATCACCCCGGCGGTGCTCGGCACGGTCGATCCGGTCGGTGTTGACCGGATGGAAGTGCTGTTCGTGGGTGGGGATGTGCTGACCCCGGAGCTGTTGGCCAAGTGGCAGCCGGGCCGCCGGTTGTTCAACGCGTACGGTCCGACCGAGGCGACCGTGATGGCGTCGAATGTGGAACTGGTTGCGGGGCAGCACATCACGATCGGTAAGCCGATTCTGGGTAGTTCGGCGTACGTGCTGGATTCGCGGTTGAATCCGGTACCGCCCGGCGTTACGGGTGAGCTGTATCTGGCGGGCACCGCGTTGGCTCGTGGCTACTGGAACCGCGCCGGGTTGTCCGCGCAGCGGTTTGTCGCCAATCCCTGGGGTGAGCCGGGTTCGCGGATGTATCGCACGGGCGACCTCGTGCGCTGGTACGCGGCACCGGAGCAGCGAGCGGGAAATCTCGCCGTTGCGTCGGCGGATTGGCAGCTCGACTATGTCGGTCGCGCTGACTTCCAGGTGAAGGTCCGTGGTTTCCGAATCGAGCTGGGCGAGATCGATACCGTGCTCGGCCGACATGCCGATATCGATTTCGTTGTCACGCTTGGTCGCGAGATGCCCGGTGGTGCAACGGCATTGGTGTCATATGTGCGGGCGGCGCCGGGGCGGGTGGTGGATCCGGCCGGGCTGCGGGAGTATGCGGCCGGGATCCTGCCGTCGCATATGGTGCCCGCGGCGATTATGGTCCTGGACCGGGTTCCGTTGACTTCGAACGGAAAGCTGGACCGTAATGCGTTGCCGGAGCCGGTGTTCCCGACGGCGGTGTCGCGGGCTCCGGTCGGCGCGGTGGAGTCGCGGCTCGCCGAACTCTTCGCGCAGGTGCTGGGTATGGAGCGGGTCGGGGTGGACGATTCGTTCTTCGCGGTCGGCGGTGACAGCATCATGTCGATCCAGTTGGTGTCGCGGGCCAAGGCGGCGGGGATGGTGTTCACCGCGCGGGATGTGTTCGAGCAGAAGACAGTCGCGAGGTTGGCTCGTGTTGCCGTGGTCGGTGCGGAGTCGGCGGCGGTTCTCGCGGAGTTGCCCGGCGGCGGTGTCGGCGCGGTTCCGTTGACTCCGGTACTCGCCTGGTTCCTCGCCAACGGTTCGTTCGGCCGATTCGCGCAGAGCATGGTGCTCGGATTGCCGGAGGCGATCGATCGCGCGGGTGTGGTGGCCACTGTCGGCGCGGTGCTCGATCATCATGATGTGCTGCGCTCGCGCGTGTGGCAGGCGGACGGCTCGTGGCGGTTCGAGGTGTTGGCGCGTAACACCATCGAGGCCGACGCGCTGGTCGCCGAGGTCGAGGTGCCCGCGGGTGTCGACGAGGCCGAGCTGAATCGAATTGCCAACGCGGCCATGGATTCCGCGTTGGCGACGCTGGATCCCGCTGCGGGCCGGATGATCGCGTGCACGTGGCTGCGCAGACCCGATGCGCGCGATGTTGTCGCCGTCGCGGTCCATCACTACGCGATCGATGGCGTGTCGTGGCGCATTCTCATTCCGGATCTGGTGCTCGCGTGGGCACAGCGCAGCGCCGGGCAGCCGGTGGCTTTGCCCGCCGTCGGCACCTCCTTGCGGCGATGGGCGCACGCCTTGGTGGAAGCGGCCGCCACACCGGAGCGTGCCGAGGAACTCGGCTATTGGCAGCGGGTGCTGGCCACGCCTGATCCACTGTTCGGCACGCGTGCGCTGGACCCGGTCGCCGATACTTTCCAAACCCGGGGTGTGTTCGATATCCGGGTTCCGGTCGAGGTAGCCGACGCTGTGCTCACCAAGGTTCCCGCGCTGTACCAAGGTGGCGCCAACGACAGTCTGCTCGCCGCGCTCGCGATGGCGGTGCGTTCCTGGCGGGCGCGGCGCGGCATCGATACTCCGGTCACTCGGCTGCGGCTCGAGGGGCACGGTCGCGAGGAAGACGCGGTGCCCGGCGCTGACCTGACTCGCACCGTGGGTTGGTTCACCAGCATCAGTCCGGTGGCCATCGACCTGTCCGGAATCGACACCGAAGCCGCCCTCGCCGGTGGCGAGGCGACCGCCGCGGTGCTGAAATCGGTGAAGGAGCAACTGCTTTCGGTGCCGGATCGAGGCATCGGTTTCGGCCTGCTTCGGCATCTGAATCCGGGCACCGCCGATGCGCTGGCCGGTGATCTCGGGCAGATCGCTTTCAACTACCTCGGCCGTGTCTCCGCGGGTGCGGTGCCCGACGGCCTCTCGGACTGGCTTCCGACCGGAGAACTGGGAACCATTGCCGCAGAGCCGAATCCGGACCTGCCGTTGTCCGCGGTGATCGACATCAACACGATCGTCAGCGATACCGCGGATGGCCCGCGGATGGTGGCGTCGTTCACCTTCGCCGCCGCGATCATCGACGAGGCGGCGGTGCGGGAGCTGGCCGAGGACTGGCTGGCCGCGCTCACCGCGATTGCCGACCACACGAAGGATCCGGCCGCCGGCGGTCTGACCCCGTCGGATGTGCCGCTGGTGCGGGTTTCTCAGGTCGAGTTGGACCAGTGGCGGCGGAACCATCCCGGACTGTCGGATGTGCTGCCACTGTCACCGCTGCAGAACTCGCTGCGGGTGCTCATCGAGCTACTGGACGGTTCGATCGACGCCTACATAATCCAGCTGGCGGCGACGCTGACGGGCGAGCTGGACATGGTCCGGTTGCGCCGAGCCGCGCAGACCATTCTGGACCGGCACGCGAACCTGCGATCGGCCTTCGTACCCACGGCCGACGGGACGTCGGTGCAGCTGGTCATGGACGGGGTCGAGATGCCGTGGCAGGTTGTCGACGGCGTATCCGAGGCCGAGCTGCCCGAACTGCTGGTCGCCGAGCGGCGACGCGGATTCGATCCAGCGGTGGCGCCGCTGCTGCGATTCACGGTGTACACCAACGACTCCGGGCACTCGGGGACAGCGGACGGCGGGGTGGGTAGGCACAGCCATCTCGTATTGACCGGACACCACATCCTGCTCGACGGCTGGTCGATGCCGCTGTTGATGAAGGAGCTGCTGGTCCTGTACGCGACCGGCGGCGACACGTCACCGCTCGCACCGATCCGGCCCTACCGCGACTACCTGCGGTGGCTCGCCCGGCAAGACCGGGAGGCCGCGGTACGCGCCTGGTCGGACGTGTTGACCGGCGCCACCGCGACCATGCTCGCCCCTGAACTGGCGTGGCCCGCGGCGACCGGCGACGGGTTCGGCGTCTGTGAATTCGATCTGTCGACCGCGCAGACCGCGGCGCTCACGGCGCATGCGGCTACGGCCGAGGTCACCGCCAATACGGTGATACAGGCGGCGTGGGGTCTGGTCATCGCCGGTAGCACCGGACGCGACGATGTCGTCTTCGGCGCGACGGTCTCGGGCAGACCGCCGCAACTCGACGGTATCGGCGACATGATCGGCCTGTTCGTGGATGCCATCCCGGTACGGATCCGGTTCGATCGAGACACGACAGTGCGGGCCCTGCTGGCGGGTTTGCAGGGCGAGCAAGCGTCGCTGTTGGACCATCACCACCTCGGACTCGGCGCGATCCAACGCATCGCCGGACTGACCTCACCCGCCGCGCCGACTCCGCAAGCTCCATCGGCTGGCGTCCCCCATGACGAGCTGTTCGACACGATGCTGGTCTTCGAGTCCTACCCGGTCGACGCCGAGGGGCTGCAGCAGGCGGGCGGCGCCATCGACGGGTTGCGGATCGAGCAGATGCGCGGGGCCGACTTCACGCACTATCCGATTACCGTTGTGGTCTTCCTGGATACCCGGACGCTGGTGCAGGTGAAGTACCGGCGCGATGTCGTCGCCGACGAGACGGCACAGGCCGTGGCCGATCGGCTGCGCCGCGTCCTCGGTGATCTGCCCGCGACACCGGACCGTGCCGCGGCCGATATCGCGCTGCTGTGCGACACCGAATCGGACGACCCGATCACCAGGTCTCGCTACTGGCGCACCGCATTGGCGGGCCTGCCCGATCGGCTGGAGCTGCCGACGGACCGGCCACGCACGGCGCTGCGGTCCGATGTCCGTGGGCGGGTGGAGTTCTCGGTACCCAACGAGGTACACCTGGGTCTCCGGCAGCTCGCGCACACGGCGGGCGTGACATGGACCGCGGTGGTGCACACGGCATTGGCGGTAGTGCTCGCGCGACTATCAGGCTCCGACGACATCGCGATCGGCACCCCGACGCCAGGCGGCCGCCGTGCCGAGTTGGTGTTGCGTACCCGCGTGGATCGAGCCGCGCGCTTCGCCGACCTCCTACCGGAGGCACACCAGCGTGAACTGCAAGCGTGCACGCACGCGGGTATTCCGTTCGACGAGTTGGTCGATCTGTTGGGAGCGCGGCGGTCGCCGGATCGGCATCCCCTGTTCCAGGTGGCTCTGTCGTTCCAGAGTCCGCCGGATGCGGTCGGGGATCTGGCATTGGCGATCTCGCCCCCGAATGGCGATTCGGACCGGATGCGCGGCGAGATGTCTTTCGCGCGTGATCTTTTCGACGACGGTACGGCGGAGATATTCGCCCGGCGGTTCCTTCGGGTGCTGGCGGCGGTCGTGGACGAGCCCGCGACACGGGTGCGCGAATTGCCGCTGTTGGTCGGCGACGAGTACGGGTGGCTGACCCGGATGGGCGGCGGCGCCCCGGCTACCGTCGGGATGCTGCCGGATCTGCTGACCCGGGGAGCCGGTTTCGGGCGTGATCGGGTCGCGGTGCGCGACGCGGGGCGGGCATACACCTACGGTGAACTCGACGAACTGTCGTCGCGTCTGGCGCGCGTACTGATCGATCGAGGTGTCGCGCCGGAGACGGTGGTGGCGCTGGCGATGCGACGTTCGTACGAGATGATCGCCGCGGTATGGGCGGTCGCCAAGGCGGGTGGCGCGTATCTGCCGGTCGATCCGAGCTATCCGGTGGACCGGGTGCGGCACATGGTGGCCGATTCCGGGGCGGTGGTGGGCATTACGCTCGCTGAGCACGCGAATCTACCCGACACGGTGGACTGGCTGATGTTCGACGATCCCGCGGTGCTCGCACGCTGCGCCGCCCACTCGGCGGCCGCGGTGACCGACGCGGACCGTCGTGCGCCGCTGCGGATGTCGCATCCGGCCTACGTGATCTACACGTCGGGTTCAACGGGATTGCCCAAGGGGGTCGCCGTCACCCACGCCGGGCTCGGTGGACTCGTCGGTCACACGGTCGACATGCTCGGACTCGAGCCGCAACATCGGATGCTGCACGTGTGTTCGCCGAGTTTCGACCAATCGGTCGAGGAGTGGTCCAGTGCGTTCTACAGCGGTGCCACCCTGGTGATCGCCGCACCGGATATCGTCGGCGGCACCGAACTTCGTGACCTGCTGCGTGGCGAACGGGTGACGCATACGATCATCACCCCGGCGCTGCTCGGCACTGTTGATCCCGCCGACCTGGACGACCTGGCGGTGGTGTCCGCAGGAGGCGAGGCCACCACTCCCGAACTCCTCGCCAGGTGGCAGCCGGGTCGCCGCTTCATCAACGGATACGGTCCGACCGAGGCGACGATCGGCGCCACCTATACGACTCTGCTTGCGGGACAACGGGTAACGATCGGCCGTCCGATACCCGGCGGGTGGGCGGCGGTGCTCGATGAGCGGTTGCACCCGGCGCCCGCGGGTGTCACCGGTGAGTTGTATCTGGCGGGCCCGGCACTCGCCCGCGGCTATCACGGGCGTTCCGGCTCGACGTCGGAACGTTTCGTCGCGAATCCGTGGGGTCGGCCGGGCGACCGGATGTACCGGACCGGCGATCTGGTCCGCTGGGTCGAGGTACCGAATGCCACGGCTACCGGTTGGGAATTGGAGTACCTGGGCCGCACGGACTTCCAGGTGAAGATCCGTGGCTTCCGCATCGAACTCGGGGAGATCGACGCGGTGCTCGCCGCGCACCCCGACGTGGACTACGCGGTGACCCTCGGGCGCGAAAACCCCAGCGGGGCCACGATTCTGGTGTCGTACGTAATGGGCCGATCGCTGGATCCGGATCAACTGGCGCGGTGGGCAGCGCGAAGCCTGCCGTCGCACATGGTTCCCGCGTCGGTCGTGGTGCTCGACGAGATCCCATTGACCGCGGTCGGCAAACTCGACCGAAATGCACTCCCCGAACCGCAGTTCGCGGCGCGCACCTACCGGGAACCGTCGACGGTGGCGGAACAGGCCGTGGCCGGTATCTTCGCCGAGGTACTCGGCATCGAGCGGGTCGGCGCAGACGACAATTTCTTCGAGCTGGGCGGCAATTCGCTGCTCGCCACGCGGGTGACCGCTCGCCTCGGCATGACCCTGGATGCCCGGGTTCCGGTGCGTGTGCTGTTCGCCGCGCCCACCGTCGCGGGTTGTGCGCGAGAGGTGGCTGAGCTCACCGGTACCGGGAGTCGCCGCGCCCCGGTAGCGGGCCCACGGCCGGAACGAATTCCGCTGTCGCCCGCACAGCAACGGATGTGGTTTCTCAACAGGTTCGATACCGAGTCGACCGCGTACAACATTCCTGTCGCGATCCGCCTGACCGGCGATCTGGATATCGCCGCGCTGGGGCAGGCCTTCACCGATGTCGTTGTGCGCCATGAGATCCTGCGAACCATATATCCGCAGCCAGGGGATGCGGCGGATCCGGTGCAGGTCGTCCTGCCTCCCGGTCACTCGGAAGTACCGCGGCTGGAGGTCCGGACCGTCGATGCCGCCGAGGTGGAATCGGCTGTGCTGGAACTGGTTTCGACGACGACCTTCGACGTGACCACTGAGGTGCCCGTCCGCGCCGTGCTGTTCCGGGTCGCGGACGCCGAATTCGTGCTGGCCATGGTCGTCGACCACATCGCGGGTGACGGCTACTCCGGTGGCCCGCTCACTCGTGATCTGGCGTCGGCATACGCGGCGCGCACGCTGGGCCAGGCCCCGGATTGGTCGCCGCTGGCCGTGCAGTACGCGGATTACACGCTGTGGCACCGTGCGCTGCTCGGCAGTGCGGACCAGCCGGGGTCGATGGCGGCCGAGCAGATCACCTACTGGCGGCGAGCCCTTGCCGACCTGCCGGATCAGCTGGAGTTGCCGACGGACCGGCCCCGGCCGGCGGTGCAGTCGTTCGCAGGCGGCCGAGTGGAGCTGCACATCGACGCGCGTGCGCATGCGGCGTTGGCGGGGCTGGCACGAGCCGAGGGCGCGACGCTGTTCATGGTTGTGCATACCGCGCTGGCGGTGTTGCTGGCTCGCTTGTCCGGCACCGGCGATATCGCGATCGGTACACCGATAGCGGGCCGGGGTGAGGCGGTGCTGGACGATCTGATCGGCATGTTCGTCAACACCCTGGTGTTCCGTACCCGGGTCGATGCGGATGCGGGTTTCACGGAGTTGCTTGCGCGGCAACGTGATACCGACGTCCAAGCCTTCGCCCATGCCGATGTGCCGTTCGAGCAATTGGTCGAAGTGCTCAATCCCGTGCGCTCGACGGCGCGTCATCCGCTGTTCCAGGTGGGGCTGTCGTTCCAGAATCTGGCCCCGGCCAGGATGGAGTTGCCGGGCTTGACCGTCACGGCGTTGGCACCGGATCGACAGCTGTCGCAGTTCGATCTGCATGTGATCATGGCCGACAGCTATGACGAGGACGGTGTGCCGACGGGTATCGGCGGCTTCTTCACCTACGCCGCGGATCTGTTCGACGAGTCGACGGTGCGGAGTTTCGTGGACCGGTTCGTGCGGGTCCTCGATGCCGTGATCGCGGATCCACAGGTTCCGGTCGGTGCCATCGATCTGCTCGCGACCGAAGAAAGCACACGGATCCTCACGGCGTGGAACGACACCGCACACCAGGTGAATACGGCCGCCACCTTGGCGTCGCTGCTCGACGAGACTGTCGCTGCCACACCGGAGTCCACGGCGCTCATCGCCGCCGACGGTACTCCGATCACCTACGGTGAGCTCGATGCACGCGTGAACAAGGTTGCGCGGTACTTGATTTCGTCGGGTGTGGGCCCGGAGTCGCGGGTGGCGTTGGCCATTCGGCGTTCGGCGGATCTGGTCGTCGCGATGTATGCCGTGAGCAAGGCCGGTGGGGTGTACGTGCCGGTCGATCCGGACCAACCCGCACAGCGGACCGACTACATGCTGGAGACGGCGGCACCGGCATGTGTGCTGACGAATGCCGATGCGGATTTCGGAACCTCCGCTGCGCCGGTGGTGCTGATGGATCGACTGGACCTGTCCTCGGTGGACGCGGCCCCGATCACCGACGCAGAGCGGATCGCGCCGTTGCGCGCCGAGCACGCGGCCTATGTGATCTTCACATCGGGGTCCACGGGTCGCCCGAAGGGGGTCGCGGTCACACACGGTGCGATTGTCAACCAGTTGCTCTGGAAGACAGCGCAATTCGGATTGACCGCCGATGACGCGGTGTTGCTGAAGACGGCGGCGACGTTCGATTTGTCGGTGTGGGAATTCTGGTCGGCCGCGGCGTGCGGCGGCCGACTGGTAATCGCCGCGCCGGACGGCCACCGCGACCCGGCATACCTGAACGAGCTGATGACCCGTGCGGGCGTGACCACGCTGCACACGGTGCCGTCGATGCTGGACGCATTGCTGACGGGGCGGCTGCCGGACTCGGTGCGCCAGGTGCTGGCGATCGGTGAGACCCTGCCTGCCGCGCTGGCGCGCCGATTCGCTGCGGCGGCGCCGGATGCGTCGCTGTACAACCTGTACGGTCCGACGGAGGCGGCGGTATCGATCACCAGCCATCAGGTGGGCAGGTTCGATGAACTAGCCGTGCCGATCGGCAGACCCGCGTGGAATAGTCAGGTGTACGTGCTGGATTCGCGCTTGCGCTCGGTTCCGGTCGGCGTCGCCGGTGAGTTGTACTTGGCCGGAGGACAGTTGGCACGCGGCTACTTCGGTCGCGCTGACCTGACGGCGGATCGTTTCGTCGCCAACCCGTTCCAGCCGGGTGCCCGGATGTATCGCACCGGTGATCTGGTGGCATGGAATACCGAGGGCGAGCTCGAGTATCGGGGCCGTACCGATTTCCAGGTGAAGATCCGTGGCTTCCGAATCGAACTCGGCGAGATCGACGCCGTACTGGCCGCCCACGCGGAAGTGGATTTCGCCGTCACGATCGGCAGGGAGAATTCCGCTGGGGCAACGGTTCTGGTGTCGTACGTGGTGGCCGCCGAGGAACGGGTGATCGATCCGGATCGGCTGATCCGCTGGGCCGCACGGACCCTGCCGTCGCATATGGTTCCCGCGGCGATCGTGGTACTCGACGACCTCCCGTTGACCCAGGTCGGCAAACTCGATCGCGCGGCGCTGCCCGAACCGGAGCTCGGGACCCGCGCCTTCCGCGCACCGACGACAGCGCTCGAGACCATGGTCTGCGAGATTTTCGCGGATGTACTGCGTCTGGATCGCATCGGATTGGATGACAACTTCTTCGAACTCGGCGGCAATTCACTGATCGCGACCAAGCTGACGGCTCGGTTGAGCGAGGCGATGGCCGAAACGATTCCGGTGATGTGGGCGTTCACCGCCCCCACCCCCGCGGGCATCGTCGCGGAGTTGCGTGCGCGCGGCGCAGCGGGAGCCGGTGCCGACGCGGCATTCGATGTGCTGTTGCCGCTGCGGGTTTCCGGCACCGCCGAGCCGCTGTTCTGCATCCATCCGATCGGAGGCATCGCGTGGTCGTTCGCCGGGCTGGTCGCCCATCTCGATGCGGATCGGCCCATTTACGGACTGCAGTCACCCGCGCTGAGTTCTGGTGACCCACTGCCGGATTCGATCGAGGATTGGGCGCGGCACTACGTCAAACACGTACGTGAGGTGCAACCGGAGGGCCCCTACCACCTGCTCGGCTGGTCACTCGGCGGTGTGCTCGCGCACGCCATGGCCGTCCAACTCCAGGACGAAGGCGCACAGGTGGCGCTGCTGGGCATGATGGACAGTCGACTACTCGACATCGGCGCCGGATCCAAACTCGCGGGGATCAAGGTTACGGTGCGAGAACTGCTCGGTGGACTACTCGGCGCTCGCGCCGCGGAATTCGGCTTGGACGAAACGGTGGAATTGTCCGAGCTGGCACAGCGATTGAGCACGCTTCCCGAGCCGTTCGCATCCTTCGGGGCCGCGCGGATCGAACGGGTCGTGGCCGCGGCGATCGACTCGGCGGCTCTCGACGCGGCATATCGTGCGCGGTCCTTCGATGGCGACCTCGTCTATTTCACTGCGGCCCACGACGATCCGACGGGTTCCGTCTACGCCGCGACCTGGACTGCCGCAGTGACCGGTACCGTGCACAACCACCCGGTGGCCACCACACACTGGCGGATGACCACCGATGCGGCGCTCCGGCGTATCGCGGAGGTCCTGCACGAGTGGTTGTGACACACTGCCGCGGCGTGGTCACTGTGTGATGAGAGTGTCGAGTTCGTCGGCGAACAGCAGGTCCGGGTCGAATTCCATTCCGGTGAAATGCCCAGCGAGTTCGAGGGAGAGGACGCCGTGCAGCCGGGTCCAGAAGGACACCGCTCGGTGCAGGGTTGTGGTCGGTACCGAGTGGTCGGCGGCCCATCGGCGATGGTGTTCGAGGTGGGTGTCGAACGGTGTCGTGCGTGGCTCCGGGGGCAGCGCGGAGAATGCCTCGATCAACATCGTCATGATCTCGTTCGAGATCTCGGTGGTGTCGTCGGGTGCGTGGTAGCCGGGGACGGGCGTGCCGTAGATCAGGAAGTATCGCTGCGGGTCGGCCAAGGCCCACTCCCGTAGCGCGTAGGCCAGTCGGGCCAGGTCGGCGCCGGAATCCCGGGCCGTGCGCAAGGTGTCGGCGAGGCTGCGGTAGGCGTCGCGAATGAGTTCGGTGATCAGTTCGTCGCGGCTGGCGAAGTACCGGTAGAGGGCCGGACCGCTCATACCCACCTGTTTGGCGATGGCGTTGAGCGACAGCGCGGACGCGCCCGCCGTGGCGATCTGCTGCCAGGCGCACTGCTTGATCTCCGCCCGCATCTGCACCCGATAGCGCTCCCGCGGGCTCTTCGCACCTGGGTTTGCCATGGACCGCTCCCTTCCCGGCTACACGCCACGCTCTTTGGTTAGAAGGTATCACTTTTGCTCTTGCTTCTCACAGCGCGGGCGTTATAACCTCTAACTATTGCAATAGATGCTCACCAATTCATGTGAGCCCGTCGCCGAGGAGCACAACCATGAACGACACTCGCCTGTCCAGCGCCCCGAAGGCGCACGCCGAGTCCGGCACCATCCGTCGCCGCGGACGGGCCACCCTGCTCGGGATCGCCTTGTCCGCCGCATTCCTGAGCGCCACCGTCACCTCTGCGCATGCCGACGGCCCTGCCGACTCGGCTCCGCTGACCTGCGAGGGTGCGGGCATCGACACGGCGGCGCCGATTCATTACCGGACCGAGGCCCTGATCAAAGCGCCGCTGGACGTGGTCTGGAATCTGCAGACCGATGTAGCACGCTGGTCGTCATGGCAGCAGCCGGTCACCAGCATCGAGCGTCTGGATTCGGGGCCGCTGCAAGCTGGTTCGCAGTTCCGATGGACCACTCCTGCCCCCGCCACCGCCACAACCCCCGCGACCACGCTGACTATCACCTCTACCGTCCAGCAGCTGCAACCCTCTCGGTGCATCCGCTGGAGCGGACCGGCGATCGGTGATGGGATGCGCATCGACGGCGGAATTCATGTCTGGACCTTCACCCCGGTGGACGGCGGCGTCCTGGTGCGCACCGAGGAGAACTGGAACGGAGCACAGGTCGAAGCGGACGTGCCGACCTCCACCCACTTTCTCGGTGCCGGTCTCGAAGCCTGGCTGGCCGACCTGCGGACCGCCGCAGAAACACAGCGCTGACGGTTATTTCGCCGAGTTCATCGCCTGCTACCGCCGTGCGACGACCGATGCGGGTCGGCGCGCACGTGCGCACGCATTCCTTGCGGGCCGAACAGGATCAGCAACTCGACTACTCCACCGTCGGCGCTGCCCAGCCAGTGCGGCAAGGACGTGTCGAACTCGGCGGCCTCCCCCGGCGGCAAGGTCATGTCGCGCTCGCCGAGCACCAGCCGCAGGCGACCGTTGAGCACGTACAGCCATTCGAAGCCTTCGTGAGTCTGCGGGGTCGGTTCGAGCGGTTCCGGCTCAGCGGGAATGATCATCTTGAACGCCTGTATCCCGCCCGGCCGCCGGGACAGCGGCACGAAGATCATCCCGGACCGCCGGATCGGCTTCAGGTGTATCCGCGGGTCGCCGGTGCGCGGAGCGCCGACGAGGTCGTCCAGCGGAATGTCGTAGGTGCGGGCGAGCGGCAGCAGCAACTCGAGGGTCGCCCTGCGCTGTCCGCTCTCCAGCCGGGACAGGGTGCTCTCCGATACACCGGTCGCCGCGGCGAGGTCGGCGAGGGTGATGCCGCGGTCGCGCCGCAGCGCACGCAGCCGCGGCCCCACCGCGTCGAGCACGTCGTCCGTTTCGCGATCCACGAGGCCATCTTGCCGGAACAGCAAGATCGCGTGCCAGATCGTAGTGCGCGTGGCGAGACTGGGCGCGTGCCGACCACAGGAGGCTCGATGAGCACCACCACGCGCCGCAAACGCCGCGGCGACACCCCGCCGCCCTCGACCGGAAGCGGCGAGACCGAAATCCTGCGCGGATTCCTCGACTACCTCCGGGCCGCGATCGCCGCGAAGGTCGAGGGCGCCCCCGAACCACAGGTGCGAACAGCCGCAGTGCCGTCGGGCACGAACCTGCTCGGGCTGCTCCAGCATCTGACCTTCGTCGAACGCTCGATGTTCCTCGGGGACAACATCATCGACTGGCAGGCGACGTTCCAGGCAGCACCAGCCGACAGCGTGGCCGATGTCGTCGCCCGCTACCGAGATGCGGTCGAGCGTGCCAACGAAATACTCGACGGCTGCACCGATCTCGGCGCACCGGTCCCTCGACGGCGGCCGGGCCGTCCCGCTCCCAGCCTCCGCTGGGCACTCACCCACATGATCGAGGAGACCGGCCGCCACGCGGGCCACGCGGACATCCTCCGCGAATTGATCGACGGCACGACCGGACGCTGACTTCTTCTCCCACGACAGGAACACATGATCACCGCAATCCGGCCGCTGACGCACCGCTACCTCCGCACCGCGTGCGCGGTCGCTACCGTCGCGCTCACCCTGCTGATCACGGTCGGCACCGCAGCCTGCGCCACGCCGACCTCCACCAATGTTGCCCCCTACGCTGTCGCCACCCAGGGAAATCCACAGTTCGAGAACACCTTTCGACACGAGTTCGCCGACATCGACGGCGTCCGTATGCACTACGTGACCGGCGGCAGCGGCACGCCGGTCGTGCTGATCCACGGCTGGCCGCAGACCTGGTACGGCTGGTGGCCGATCATGCCCGCACTCGCCGAGCACCACACCGTCTACGCCGTCGACCTTCCCGGCTTGGGTGACAGCACCGGCGCACCGACCGGCTACGACAAAGCCACTCTGGCACGGTATGTGCACACCCTGATCGCGGACCGGCTCGGAGTGCGCGACGCACGTGTCGTCGGGCACGATTTCGGCGCCGCGGTAGCATTCCAGTACGCGAGCCAATTCCCCGCCGACACCGCACGCCTCGGCTATCTCGACCTGCCGCTCCCAGGGCCCGCGATGGATGCGTCCACGTACCGCTCACTGAGCTGGCACATCGCCTTCCACTCCCAGCGGCGGATCCCTGAGGTGGTCGTCGGCGACGACGTCCGCGATTACCTGGCACTGTTCTACCCCCAGGTCTCGTTCGGCGGCACGGCATTCGGCGGCACCTCGGACGGGTCCCCGTTCACCGACGCCGAGATCAACGAATACGCACGCACTTACAGCCGCCCCCAGGCCCTGTCGGGCGGCTTCGAGCTCTACCGCGCCCTCGACAAGGATGTCCACGACACCGTGGCAGCAGCACCGACGCCAGTCCCCACCCTGCTCATGACCGCGCAGGGCCAACTCGACGCGGTCCGCGCCACAGTGGCCGCGCGCATGACGAACATCGTGCAGGCAGTCGACGTGCCGCACGCGGGGCACTGGCTCGTCGAGGAGAATCCGCAATTCGTCACCGCGGAGCTATTGCGTTTTCTCGAGGGATAGCCCCGCCATCAGGGGTGGCGCACATCGCCTCCAGCGCGGTGGTCATCGCGGCGACGATGGACTCGACCGTTGACTGATCCAAAAGTTCGGCGGCGTAGACCATCTCGCCGCGGATTCCGGCGCATTGTCCGTCGGGGTGGTATTCCTCCCGCAGGTTCAGCAGTAGCTCGAAAGGGGTTCGGCGCACCGGCACCGGCCGGTGCCGGATCCCGAATCCATCCGGGGCCGTGCCGATGTCGAATCCGCGCAGATAGGTCACCATCACCTGGAACAGCGGATGATGGGTCCGCGAGCGTGGCGGGTTCACCAGCGCGACAAGGCGATCGAAGGGAAACTCCTTGTTCTCGTACGCGCCGAGAACGCGCTCGCGGACCTGATGGACGAGTTCGCGATGAGTGGGCGCACCCGACAGGTCGAGGCGCACCACCGCGGTGTCGACCACGCACCCGACGACATCCTGCAGCCCTTTCGAATCGCGTCCGCTCAATGCCACCCCGATGGGCAGATCGGTGCTGGCGCCGTGAGCGTTCAGCGCTACCGCGAGTGCGGTGTGCACCAGCATGTAGGTGCTTACCCGGTAGTCGAGGGCAGTCCGGGCGAACCTGCGATGGGAGTCGGCGTCGACGAGAACGGGCACCGCCGCCGCCGTATTCGCCCGCCGATCGGCGCGCGGACGGTCGACGGGGAGCACCGGATGTTCCGGCATGCCGTCGAGCATGGTGCGCCAGTACCGCGTCTGCTGCTCGAGCACGTGGGTATCCGGGCCGAGCAGCCCCCGCAACCACACGGCGTAGTCCGCGAATTGCGTTGCCGGACCGGGCCATTGCGGTACGTGCCCGGCAGCTCGCGCCTGGTAGGCGGTCAGGAATTCACGCTGGAGAATGCCCATGGATTCACCGTCGCCAGCAATGTGATGGACCACCCCGAACAAGACATGATGCTCGCGACCCAACCGGTACAGGCGTGTTCGCATCGGCTGCTGCGCCGTCAGGTCGAACCCGCGCAGCATCTCGGATTCCATTGCCCGCTCGACACTGTCGATACCTTCGGCGTCGACGATGCGGAAATCGGGCTGCGCCGACCCGATCGGCAGAATCCGCTGCACCGGGCCGTCCACCGCATATGGCAGCACTGTGCGCAGGATTTCGTGCCGGGCGATCAGATCGCCGTTCGCCGCCTGAACCGCCGCCGCGTCGAGCGGTCCATAGATGTCGAGCGCGGTCGCGATCAGGTAGTCGGGTTGCTGCCCGCCGAGATAGTTCACCGTCCACAGACGCGACTGCGCGGGCGAGAGCGGGACCGGGTCGGTGCGTGGAACATGCGCGAAGCCCGGTCGTGCAGTCTCCGTGCCCAGCCCGCGCCGATCGAGCACCTGCTCCAGTGCGGCAATCGTCGGTGACTCGAACAGATCGCGCAGCGACACCTCGACGCCGAGTGCGGACCGGACAGCGGCGACAACGCGAATCGCGGACAGGGAGTTGCCGCCGAGTGCGAAGAAGTCGTCGGTGACTCCGACATCCCGGCCGCCGAGGGCCTGCTCGAAGGCTGCCGCGATGACCTGCTGACGCGGTGTTCGGACGGGAACGGGAGCAGCGCCGGGCGGCGCGGGGAGCGCGCCGATATCGACTTTGCCCGTGCTGGTCAACGGCAGTTCGTCGACCCGCACAATCACCGACGGCACCAGGTAGGAGGGCAAGCTCGCGGCCAGCCGGGTCCGCAGTGCCGCGGTGTCGACGCCGTCGCGCCCGACGACGTGCGCGACCAGAGACTGCCCGCTGCCGGCCCGCCGCAGCGTGACTATCGCCGCGGCAATGCCGGGCTCACGTCGAATCGCCGCTTCCACCTCCCCGGGTTCGACCCGGAATCCATTGATCTTCAACTGCCGGTCGGCCCGGCCGAGGAAATGCAGCAATCCGGCCGCGTCCCATCGGCCGAGGTCACCCGTGCGGTACATGCGGGCACCGGGTGATCCGTACGGGTCGGCCACGAACCGCTCCGCGGTGCGGGCCGCGGCCCGGTGATAGCCGTTGGCGAGTCCTGTACCGGACAGATAGATCTCTCCGGATACACCGGGAGGCACCGGCCGTAGCGCCGAATCGAGCACGGTGACACGAGTGTTGTCGGCCGGACGGCCGATCGGGACGGGCAGTTCGGGAGACGCGTCGTCGGGGATCGAGAAGGTCACCGCGAAGCTCGTCGCCTCGACCGGCCCGTACAGGTTCCGCACCCCAGGCGGTTCCTCGCCACGGCGCACGGCCACGGCGGCCCGCGGCGACAGCACGTCCCCGGCCACCGCGAGTTCCGACAGACGGCCGAGCTCGTCCGGAGCCTGCTCGGCCAGCAGGTGAAACAGGCCCGCCGACAACAGCATCGACGTGACACGTCCCGTGCGCAGCACCTGCGTGTAGTCATGGACATCGAGCACGCCTGGCCGCGCGAGCACCACGGTGCGACCGGTCAGCAGCGGCAGCCACAGCTCGTACACGACCATGTCCCACGTGTGCGGCAGGTGCATCAGCACGCGTTCGTGCCCGTCGCCGTGGCCGACGCGATCGCGTGCCCGCGCAACGATATTGCGGTGGGTCACCTCGACGCCCTTCGGCGCCCCGGTCGACCCGGATGTGAACATGAGCGTCGCGACCGCGTCGGCGGCGATGGAGCTGCCGAGGTCACTGTCGTCGTCGGTCGCCGCGGTCGCGCCGTCGAGATCGTCCAGCACCAAATCGGTTCGGGTAAAACGCAGCAGCCGCCGCACGTGTGCGGGCGGATAGCGGTCGCTGAGCGGCACGCACACCGACCCCAGTTTGTAAACGGCGAGAAAGGCGACCACGAGATCGACCGAGCGCGGCAGCGCGATGCCGATCGGAACCCCCGGTCCGGCGCCGCGGCCCCGCAGCCACCGGGCGACACGATTGGCACGGGCGTTCAATTCCGCGTAGGTGATCTCCACGCCGTCGGACCAGATCGCGACATGCTGCGGGCACTGTCGCACGACCGCCTCGAAACAGTCGGCGATGCTGGCGTTTTCGATATCGGTGCGCGTCCCGCGTCCGGCGGCCAGCAGCTCGAGCCGGCGCCCGGGCTCGAACAGGGCGACTCGCCCGACCAGCGACTGCTGTCGTTCGGCGAGCGCCTCGCAGGCGGCCAGGATCCGCGACCACAGGTCGTCCGCGTCGGCGAGGCAGTCGATGCGGGCGAGCTGCACACCGATCCGGAAGGTCAACTCGCCGCCGCCGGGGACGACGACCACCGTCAGCGGAAAGTGTGTTCCCCCACGGACTTCGACGGACTCGACCGAGAAGCCCGCGTCCGGGTCGTCGAGCAGATCGGTGTCGACGGGGAAGTTCTCGAAGACTAGCGAGGTGTCGAAAAGGTCGGTCTCCCCCGCTGCGGACGCGATGTCGGGCAGACCGAGATGGTCGTGCTCCATCAGTTCCGCGCGCCCGGTCTGGATCCGAGCGGCCAGGTCGAGCGGAGACTCCCCCGGAGCCAAGCGCACTCGCAGGGGCACGGTGTTCATGAGCAGCCCGACGACGTCTTCCATCTCGGCGCCCGCACGGCCGGATACGGTGATACCGAAGACGACGTCATCGCCGCCGGTCAGGTTCGACAGCACCATCGCCCACATGGCCTGCATCAGCGAGTTGAGCGTCAACCCGCGTTCGGCGGCCCGCTCGCGCAGCGCGGTGACCATGGCGTCCGGCATTCGGAACGTGTGGTCTTCCGGCCGCTGCCACGGCTGCCGATCAGCCCGCGCCACCTTGCTCGGTTCGGCGCCGACGAGCGCCTCCCCCCAAGCCCGGCGGGCACTGTCGCGGTCCTGCGCGGCGGACCATTCCAGAAACCGGCGGAACGGTGTCGCGGGCGGCAGCTCGATGCCGCGGTAGCCGATCAGCAACTCGCGCAACAGGATTCCCAGTGACCAGCCGTCGAGCAGCGCGTGATGGTGGGTGAGCACCAGAGTGGAGCGTCGCACCTCGGTGCGGATCAGGGTGACCGTGAGCAGCGGCGCCGCGAGCGGATCGATCGTGGTGTCCTCCGCGCACACCCGGTCGACGGCGCGCTGTCGCTCGTCGGCCGTCGACGCGACGAGATCAACTACCCGCCAAGGTAATCCGATGTCGTCGCGAATCTCGTACCGCAACTGCGCACTGTCGTCGGCGACGAAGGATCCCATCAGCTGCGGGTGCCGCGAGAGCACGGATTTCAGGGCGGTGCGCAGCCGATCTTCGTCGACCGCGCCATCCAGCCCGAGTGCACACTGGACGAGATAGGGATCCTCGCCGTCGGTTTCGTAGAGGGAGTGGAACAGCAGCCCGGACTGCAATGGCGTCGCGGGCAGGAACCGGCGGCCATCGCTGGTTGTGGCCGGGATGCTCGCGACCGCAGGCGCGGCGGTCGGCCGGGCAGTGCCGACTGTGCGCGCGAGCGCGCGTACGGTCTGGTGTTCGAATACGTCTCGCGGGGACATGGCCAGCCCGGCCGTCCGCACGCGATCCGCCAGCCGGACGGCCAGAATGCTGTCCCCACCGGAAGCGAAGAAGCCGTCGTCGATGCCGATGCCGTCATGTCCGAGCACGTCGACGAACAGCGCGTGCAGCCGCGCCTCGATGTCGGTGCGCGGTGGTGCACCGGCGGCGCGTGCGGCGCCGTTCGTGGCGATGGCACGCAGCCGTCGTTCGTCGATCTTGCCGTTGGGTGTCATCGGGATGGTGTCGACGGCAATGATCGCGGATGGAATCGCTTGCGCGGGAAGCAACTCGGCGACCCCGGCGCGCGCGATGTCGACGTCGACCCGGTCCCCCGTGACGAAGGCGACGAGCCTGCGGTCACCGGGTCGGTACTCGACGGTCAAGACCGCCGCCGCACGCACGGCCGGTTGTTCGCACAGGGCGGCCTCGACCTCGCCGGGCTCGATCCGGAAGCCACGCACCTTCACCTGCCGGTCGGCCCGGCCGAGATATTCGAGTGTGCCGGTGCCGGTCCAGCGCGCCATATCGCCGCTGCGATACATGACGGTGCCGGGCGGGCCGTACGGGTCGGCGGTGAAACGTGCCGCCGTGCGGCCGGGCTGGCGCAGATATCCCGCGGCAACGCCAGGTCCTGCGACGTAGAGCTCGCCCGGGATGCCCGGCGGACACGGGCACAGCGTGGCGTCGAGCACGTACACGGACTGGTCGGGTAGCGGTGTGCCGATGTCGCCCGCCGACGGGTTGGGCGGCAAGGACGTGCCGGTACTGAACACCGTCGTCTCGGTGATTCCGTACATATTGACCAGACGCGTCCGCGCCCGATCGCATCGCGACCACCAGGCGGCCAGCCGCCACGGCTCCACCGGTTCGCCGCCGAAGATCACGCAGCGCAGCGACAGCTCCTCGCTCGCGGCGGGCCTATCGGTCAGGGCGTCGACCAGCATCCCGAATGCGGACGGCGTCTGGTTCAGCACGGTAACCCGTTGCGCCACCAGCAGATCCAGGAAATCGCTCGGCGAGCGCGCCACCTCGGCGTCGACGACGACGAGCTTGCCGCCGTGGCACAGGGCACCCCAGATCTCCCACACCGAGAAGTCGAATGCGGTGGCGTGGAAAAGAGTCCACACGTCGTCGGCGCCGAACCCGAACCACGATTGTGCCGAGGCGAGCAGTCGTACCACGTTCGCGTGCGTGACCACCACACCCTTGGGACGATCGGTCGTGCCCGAGGTGTGGATGACGTAGGCAGGGTGCAGTGCGGTCGGGCGGACGGCGGGCTCGGCCGGTGTGACCGGTGGCCGGTCCCCGATTCGCAGGACGGGTACCGTCGAGACCGAATCCGGCAGGGCGACTCCCCCTCCGGTGACGATCAGCGCGGGGACCGCATCGGCGACGATGGCCCGCAGCCGCTGGTCCGGATAGCCGGGATCCAAAGGAATGTAGGCGGCGCCTGCTCGCAGCACAGCGAGCATGGCGACAATGAGGTCCAGGGATCGTGGCAGCGCGAGAGCCACGAATTCCCCTGCACCCACACCGTATCCGGCAACGAGCTCGGCCAATTTACGGCTGCGCCCGTCCAATTCGGCATAGGTGAGCGACTCGGCGCCGCAGACGACGGCGGTGGCGTCGCCGCGTGCGGTGACGGTCTGCTCGAACCAATCGACAAGCGTCTCCGGCAGTTCCGCGGCGGGGGCGGGTGGCGCTGGATCTTCTGGGAAGGATCGGAGTTCCGGCTCCGGCGGCGTACGAAACGCCGAGTCCGGCAGCGTTCGCGGAACAGGGCGCAGCAGGACTGCCAAGGCCTGGTCCGCCGGTGTTCGCAGGCGGCCGACCGGGAGATCTTCCGGGGCTGCGGCTATGGCGGCGATCGTCTCGGTTAGCCGTCGGTGGTGCGCGGCCAGGTCGTGCTCGGAATACCTGAGCGTGCTGGATTCCAGTACGAGAGGTAGGACCGGCTCGCCGTTGTCGTACACACCGATCGTCAGGTCGTCGGAGCGCCCGGCCGATAGATGGCGCAGGGTAGCGGTTTCGGTGCCGAAGCGCAGGTCCTTCTGCATGGGCAACACATTGATCGTGGGGCCGCCGACACCGCCCCCCACACCGCCCGCCCTGAGGTCGGCGAGCATGTCGGCCTGCTGGTAGCGCTGGTGGCGCAGGATGATCAGGGATTCGGCACGCACCGCTGCGACGAGTTCGCCGACGGAAGCGGACGGGTCGACCGGTATGCGCAGCGGGACGATATTCGCGGTGACCCCGAGCGCGGTGCGGGAGCGTTTCGCGGGCACGGCGAGGCCGAGCGTGACCATGCGCGCACCCGAATCCGCATGCAGCAGTATGGCGATCGCGGCGAACACCCAAGCGGGCCACGCGGTTCCCGACGTATCCGCACGGGCCCGGAGAGCATGCCACGCCGGTGCATCGAGGGCCCCGACGTGCCTGATGTACCGGGGCCCGTCGGTCGCCGCCGGGATCCCGGCGAACAGCGGCGCATCGTCCGGTCCCGGGGTCGCGAGCCGTTGCGCCCAGAACCGCCGATCGTCGGCGAACCGGGCGGAGGCGCGGTAGCGAAGATCCTCGGCCACGAGGGCTTCCACTCGGTCGAACACCGATTCCAGCACCGTCCGACCGGCGACGAGCGCGGTGTAGGCGTCGGCGACCCGTTTGACCATGGCGGCCGAGGCGGCGCCGTCGAGAACCGCGTGATGCGATTTGACGAACCACGCGGTGCCCTCGGCGCCGAGATCGATCAAATGGTGTTCGAACAGCGGGGCACGGGACAGGTCGAAGGGCCGGTCGAGCGCCGCGTACATGTAACGCACCGCCTCGCCGTGCGGGTCGGCCGCGTCGCGAAAACTATTGCGGTGCAGGGGCCAGTCAGCCACGTCCGCGAGGATCTGGACGACCTCGCCCTCGGCATCGGTGCCGAACCGCACCCGCATCGTCTCGGCTCCGGCGACGACGATGCGCAGCGCGCGCTCGAACGCCACCTCGTCGACCGTGCCGTGGATGTGCACGTACCCGCCGATCACGAACCGTCGCCCGGTGTCGTCGAATTGCTGGGCGACCCATACATGTTGCTGAGCTCTCGTCAGCGGCAGGCTCGACGTCATCGCAGCTCCTCGATGGCGGCATGCGGGTCTCGCACGAACGCGGCGAGCAGGTTCCGCAGTTCGATGCCGAGCGCGGCCACCTGTGTTTCGTCGAAAAGGTCACGCAGGTAACCGAATCGGATGGTCAGCGAGGTGCCTGGATCGATGGTGAGCGTCAGCGGATAGTGCGTGGCGTCGTGCAGTTCGACGCCGGTGCCGGTAACGCCGCCGACCGCGGCGGCCACCGCGGCGAGCTGCTCGGTATCGACCGGATAGGACTCGTACGCCAGAGCCGTGTCGAACAGTGTGTCCCGCAGTCCGGCGGCGGCGTGGATCTCGGTCAGGCCGAGGTGGTGGTGCTCGATCAGCTCCGCCTGCTCGGCCTGTACGGCACCCATGAGCGCCGCCGCGGGCATGTCCGCGGCGATGCGCACCCGCAACGGCACCGTGTTGATACACAGTCCGACAATCGATTCGACGCCGGGCAGCGCGGCCGGACGGCCCGAAACGATCGCGCCGAACACCACATCCGCGCGGCCGAGCCTGCGCCCCAGCAGGATTGCCCAGGCGACCTGGAGCACCGTATTGACCGTGATTCCGAGTTCCATCGCGGTCGCACCGAGTGCAGCGGTGGCATCCGGGTCGAGCGCCCAGCGGTATTCCGCTGTGGCGGCGGTGATTTCCCGGTTGCGGGTGGCCGGGGCGACCAGTGACGGCACGGGCACACCGTCCAGCGCCCGCCGCCATGCCGCCGCGGACGCGGTCGCGTCGCGGTCGTGGTTCCACGCGAGATAGGCGCGGAACGATCCTCCAGGCAGCGGCAGCGGATCGTCGGAGGCGTAGAGCGCCATGAGATCTCGCAGCACCAGGGGCACCGACCAGCCGTCGAGCAGAATGTGGTGGTATGTCGCGATCAATACGTATGCCGAGACCCCGACGCGGGCGAGAGTGAATTTCATCAGCGGCGGTCTGGCCGGGTCGAACCAGTGGGCGCGGTCTCGGGCGAGGAGTTCGGACAGTTCACCATCGGCGCGCAGATCCACTTCGCGCCACGGTAATTGGACGGTCTCCGGCACCACCTGCCGGGATGTGCCGGTGCTGTCGGCCACGAATGCCGCGCGCAGATTCGGATACCGCCGCAGTATTTCCCGCGCGGCCTGGTGCAGCCGATCGCCGTCGACCGCTCCGTCGATACGGAGTACCGCCTGCACGTTGTAGACGTCGACCGCGGTGCGACCGGACGGTAGCGGCTCGGCGAGCATGGCGTGCAGATACAGCCCCGGTTGCAGCGGCGCGAGGGGCCACACATCGGTGAGCCGTCCGTAGGCGCGCTCCCACCGGGCGATGTCGGCCCCGCTCACCCGGACCAGTGGGAAGTCCGAGGGAGTGTGCCCGCCCGCATGCGCGGTCCGGGCGTGGGCGGTGATCGCGACGAGCGCGTTCACCCACAGATCGGCCAGCTCCGACACCTCGGCGGCTTCGAGAAGTGTTTCGGGATAGGCGAATGCGGCACGGAGGCGGGAGCCGGTCACGATCGCGTTGATATCGATCGCGGCGGGCGCGGGCAGGTCGGGGTCCGGATCGGCCTGCGTCGTGCGGACTCCGGCACCGCGGTCGTCGACGCGTCCGAGGTAGTTGAAGCCGATCTGTCCGGGCATCGGTCCCGGCAGCAGTTCGGCGGTGTCGGGGTTCAAGTAGCGCAGCAGTCCGTAGCCGATCCCGCGATCGGGGATGGCGCGCAACTGTTCCTTGACCGCCTTGATCGCCGCCCCGGCCGCGTCGGTACCGGCCAGTGCTTCCGCGGTGTCGATATCGGTGAGGTCCAGCCGGACCGGGTAGAGCGATGTGCACCACCCCACTGTGCGGGACAGGTCCGCGCCGGGCGCGATCTGCTCTTCGCGGCCGTGGCCCTCCAGCCGCAGCAGCGCCACCGGTGCGTTCTCGCCGCGCCGTGCCCGCCATACCGTGAGAGCGATGACCAGCGCGGATATCAGGATCTCGTCGACTCCGGCGTGGAACAGGCCGGGTACGGTCCGCACGAGCGCCTCGGTGACCGTCTCGTCCACAGTGACATCCACCGTCGCGATGCGCGATGCGATATCGATACCGGGGTCCAACGGCCGGGACCCGAGCAGCGGATCCGGCGTCGCGCAGATGCGCCGCCACATACCGAGTTCGGCGATCCGACTCGGATCACATGCCGCGTCGACCAGGGCGTACGACCACCGGCGCATGGAGGTGCCGGGCGGATCCAGTTGCGGCGGTATCCCTTTCGCGCCCGGCTGCATGGCCGCGAGCAGGTCGGGAATGAGGATTCGCCATGACACACCATCCACGGCGATGTGGTGTGCGCACATGATCAGTCGGCCGGGCACGCCCGTGCGCACCGGCTCGAGCCAGACGAACTGCACCACGACGCCGGTCGCCGGGTCGAGGCGGTCCAGTGCGGCGTCGACCTCCGCGGCGGCGACCGCCTGCAGGGTGTCCGCGTCATCGATTTCGCACCGGCGCAACAACTCCGCCGGATCGACGGTTCCCGGCGGCGAGATCTCCAGCCGCCACTCGCCCGCACCGTCGCGGAACAGCCTGCTGCGCAGCATGTCGTGCTGGTCGACGACCGCCACAACGGCGGATGTCACGGCGTCGCGGTCGATCCCGAGGGGCAACTCGAGGATGAGGGTCTGGTTGACGCGACGGAAGGTGCCGCCACGTTCGGTCAACCAGCGCACGACGGGGGTGAGCGGCAGTTCGCCGACACCACCGCCGGGCAGTTCCGGCAGACGCGGCACCTCCGCGCCGGAATCCACGGTCCGTGCCGCTATGGCGATTCCGGCCACCGTGCGGTGCTCGAAGACGTCCCTCGGCGTGACGTGCAGGCCCTTGGCCCGCGCCCGAGAGGCGAGCTGAATCGAGGTGATGCTGTCTCCGCCGAGGGCGAAGAAGGAGTCGTCCACACCCGCCTGGTCGACGCCGAGCACCTCGGCGAACACCTCGGCTATCGCCCGTTCGGCGGCGGTGCGTGGCGCCTGCGCCGAGCGCGGCCGGAAGACCGGATCGGGCAGCGCCGCACGGTCCAGTTTGCCGTTGGAGGTCAGCGGCAACGTATCGATCGCGACGATGGCGGCGGGCCGCATATACATCGGAACCCGCTGCGCGACATGCGTTTCCAGTGCCGCAGAGTCGAGTATCGCATCCGCCGCGGGAACCGCGTACGCGACCAGCTGCGTCCCATCGGCGCGGGCCACGACGGCGGCCTGCGCCACCGATTCGTGTTCGAGCAGTGCGGCCTCGATCTCGGCCGGTTCGATCCGGTAGCCGCGGATCTTCACCTGTTCGTCCCCGCGCCCGAGGTATTCGAGGTGCCCGTCGGCGTTCCAGCGCGCCAGGTCGCCGGTGCGATACATGCGGGTGCCGGGCGCTGCGAACGGGTCGGCCACATAGCGGTCCGCGGTCGTCGCCGGGCGCGCGTGATAGCCGCGGGCGATCTGGTGCCCGGCGAGGTAGAGCTCGCCCGCCGCGCCGACCGGTGCCGGGCGCAGCCGCGAATCCAGCACGCGGACGGTCGTTCCCGGTAGGCCGCGACCGATGACACTGGCCCGCGCCGACCCGACGCGTTCGTGATCCAGCGCCAGGTGTGTGGCATGCACCGTCGCCTCGGTGATGCCGTACAGATTCGAGATCCGCGTCCCCGTGGCCGGGCGGGCGTCGTACCACGCACGCAGCCTGCGCAGATCGAGGGCCTCGCCGCCGAGCACGATGTGCCGCAGCGTGGGTCCGGTGGCAGCACTGTCGTTGTCGAGCAGCGTGTAGAACGCCGATGGTGTCTGGCTGAGCACCGTAATCCGTTCTCGCGCAAGCAGTTCACCGAACTCGGCGGGAGATCGCGTCAGGGCGGAGTCCACGATGACGAGCGTGCCGCCGGTCGCGAGCGCACCCCACATCTCCCATACCGAGAAGTCGAAGGCGTGGGAGTGGAACATCGTCCATACGTCGTTGTGGTCGACGTCCAGTAGCGAGCGGGTGGCGGCGAGCATCGCGACGACATTGCGGTGCGTCACGCACACGCCCTTCGGCCACCCCGTCGAACCGGAGGTGTACAGCACATAGGCGACGTTGTCCGGGTTCGGTGCCGCGGGCGCGATATCGGACGGCACCAGACCATCCGCACCGTCGAGGACAAGGCACGGCAGGTCATTCGTGGGCAGCGCTGCGCGGTCGGCCGCCGTCGTGACCATGCAGTCCGGATCGGTCTCGGCGAGCACGAATTCCATGCGCCGCACGGGATTGTCGAGGTCGAGCGGAATATAGCCAGCCCCGGACCGCAACACACCGAGCATCGCCACGATCAACTCGACCGAACGCGAAACGGCCACGGCGACCAGCGATTCGGGCCCGACCCCACGGGCCGTGAGGGCACGCGACAGCTCGGCGGAGGCATGGTCGAGCTCACGGTAGGTCAGTGCGCGGGACCCGTGCCGCACGGCGACGCCATCGGGTCGCGCGGCCGCCTGCGCCCGGAAGAGGTCGACGAGGGTGGCGTCGGGCACCTCTCCGGGCCGCTGCCAGCGCTCCAGCACCAGATTTCGTTCCGCCGCACCGAGCGGGTCGATACCGGCCACTGTGATATCCGGATTCTCGGCGATCGCCAGCAGCACCCGCACCAGGCGCTCGCCCAGCCGGGCCACGGTCGCCTCGTCGAGCAGGTCCGGACGCCAGCCCGCCAGGATGTGCAGTCGGTCGCGCTGCCGCACGGTCAGCGTCAGCGCGTAATGGGTTGCCTCCCGGGACCGCAATCCGGTGATGGTCATGTCGGCGCTCGTGGCGGCGTCCGCACGCAACCGCGCCGCATCGAACGGATAAGACTCGACCACCAATAGCGTGTCGAACAGGCCGCGCTCATCGACGTCGCCCTGCGAAACGATGTCGGGAAGCCCCACATGGTGATGCGCCGCCAGCTCGAACTGTTCGCGCTGCACCCGGCGCAGCAGCGATCGCACGGTTTCGTCCGGAGCCAGCCGAACCCGGACCGGCACGGTATTGATGAACAACCCGACCATGGATTCGACGCCCGCTAGGTGGGCGGGGCGACCCGATACGGTGGTGCCGAAAACCACATCCACCTGATCGGTCATGCGCGCCAGCAAGATTGCCCACGCGGCCTGCACGACGGTGTTCACTGTCACCTCGAGCTCGGTCGCGAGGCGGGAAAGCCGTTGTGTCCGTGTCTCGTCCAGCGTGATCTCGTGCTCCAGGGGCAATGTCGCCGGTGCGCGCACGGGCGCTTCGCCCGCCAGCAGCGTCGGCTCGGGCACATCGGACAGCGCCTGCGCCCATACCTGCCGGGATACCGACTTGTCCTGTCGGGCAAGCCATTCCACGTACCGGCGATAGGGGCGCGGCGGTTCGCCGGTGACACCGGCATATCCCGCGACGATCTCGCCGAGCAGCAGCGGTATGGACCAGCCGTCGAGCAGCAGGTGGTGATAGGTGACGACCAGCTGGGTGCGGCCCGCGCCGACGCGGGCCAGCAGGAAGCGCAGCAGCGGCGGCCGTTCGAGATCGAACGGCGTCGCGCGTTCGGTGTCGAGTACGCGATCGAGCGTCCCGGCCGATGCCTCGGCCAGGTCGACTTCGCGCCACGGCAGTGCCGCCTCTCCGGTGACGAGCTGGACGGGAGTCCCGTCCCGGTCGACGACGAAGGCGGCGCGCAGGTTCGGGTGCCGCTCCAGCACGGCCGCCGCGGCCGACCGCAGCCGGACCGCATCGACCGTGCCGTCCAGGGTCAGCACCAGCTGCACCGTGTAGACGTCCACCGCGCCGGGATCGAACATGGCATGGAACATCATTCCGGCCTGCAGCGGCGAGACCGGCCACACCTCGGTCAGCGCGGGATATCGCTGCTCCCACGTCTCGATATCACTCTGGGTGAGGGTGACCAGCGGGAAGTCGGACGGGGTGTACCCGCCGCGCGTGCGTGGATCCCGCGCGTGCCGGGCGACGGCGGCCAGCGCGTCGCGCCACAGTCGAATCAGCTCCCCGCCCGCCGCGTCGGTGAACAGCGTGCGCGCGTAGCCGACGCTGGTCCTGAGCCGGTTGCCGAGGACGATGGAATCCACTTCGATGGCGCCGAGCGCGCCGCGCCGCGCATCGGGCCGGATCGGCAGCATGGCGTACTCGGGTGCGGGCAGCCAGCCGATTCCGGACAGTTCCGCCGGGAGGTCGATACCGGTGATGTGTCCGAAGTAGTTGAACGAGATCTCCCCCGGCTCCTCGCGCGGCAGCGCCGCCGCCGTCTCCTCGTTCAGATATCTGAGCAGGCCGTACCCGAAACCATTGTGGGGTGTGGACCGCAGCTGTTCCTTGACGGCCTTGAGGGCGGCGCCCATGGCGGGGCCGCCGGTGAACGCGTCGTCGATATCCACCCCGGTCAGATCGAGTCGCGCAGGGACGATAGAAGTGAACCAGCCGGTGGTGCGGGACAGGTCCGCCCCCGCCACCGCGTCCTGCTCGCGTCCGTGGCCTTCGAGCCGCAGCAGCACCGACCGCTCACTTTCGCCGCGCCGCGACCGCCATCGGATGACGGCGAGCGCGAGCGCCGTCAACAGCGCATCCGCCACCCGAGCGCGGTAGCGGCCGGGTATCGCGGTGATGAGCGCGGCAGTGTCACGCTCGTCGAGTTCGATCGGGGTGTGCGCCACGTCCGCGGCGAAATCCCGGTGCGGGTCGAACGGCCGGTCACCGAACGAGGGATCCGGCCCATCGACGATCTCGCGCCAGACCGGCAGCTCCGCGACCCGGTCCTGGTGTCGCGCGGCGTCGACCAGCGCGTGCGCCCACGCCCGCATGGATGTTCCGACGCCGGGCAGCGCGGGTGTGGTTCCGGCCGAGACGGCCGCCCACGCGGAGACGAAGTCGGGCAGCAGGATTCGCCACGAGACGCCGTCGACGGCAATGTGGTGCGCGGCGATGATCAGCAGGCCGGGTGATCTGCGCGGCTCCGGGGTGAGCCAGACGAACCGCAGGACCGCGCCGGTCGCCGGGTCGATCCGGTCGACCGCGGCATTCAACTCGGCGGTGGCCAGCGCCGCGAGCTCGGCGCCGTCGAGATCCGCGTCGTGCACGACATGGTCGATCAACGAGTCGACGTCCACGCTGCCGGGTGGTGCGACAGTCAGATGCCACTCGCCCGTGGCATCGCGGTAGAGCCTCGACCGCAGCATGTCGTGGTGATCGACGACGGCGGAAATGGTGGAAACCAATGCGCCGCGCTCGATTCCGTCGGGCAGATCAACCGTGATCGACTGGCAGAAGCGGTCGAAGTTGCCGCCGCGCTCGACCAGAAAGCGAATCACCGGCGTGAGGGGCAGCTCCCCGACGCCACCGCCCGGCAGCTCGTCGAGCCGCGGTGTTTCACCCGCGCCGGCGGCCTCGGCGATGGCCGCCAGGCGTGCGACGGTGCGGTGCTCGTACACCTGCTGCGCCGTCACCGCGACGCCGCGCGCCCGTGCGCGGGACACCAGCAGGATCGACATGATGCTGTCGCCCCCGAGCGCGAAGAAGGACTCGTCGACGCCGATGCCGTCGCGCCCCAGCACCTCGGCGAACACGGCGGCGAGTTCGCGTTCCGCATCGGTGCCCGGCGCACGAAACGGCGTCGGCTCGAATACGGGCGCAGGCAGCGCTTTTCGATCTACCTTGCCGGAGCGGTTCATGGGTAGCTCGGTGAGCACGATGATCGACGCGGGCACCAGGTGTCGCGGAAGTACCTCGCTCAGCCGCTGTTGCACGACCGCCGGGTCGATATGGTGCCCGGCCGCGGCCGTGACGTAGGCGACCAGTCGATCGCCCGCCGCCCCGTGGTGGACGGCCGCGACCGCCTGTGCGACGGAATCCTGCCCGGCGAGGACCGCCTCGATCTCGCCGAGTTCGATCCGGATACCGCCCAGCTTCACCTGGAAATCACGGCGGCCGAGGAACTCCAGCTCCCCTGACCCGGTGCCGCGCACGATATCGCCGGTGCGGTACAGCCGCCGCCCCGGACTACCGAACGGGTCCGCGACGAACCGCGTTGCGGTGTGCCCGGCACGTGCGATGTAGCCGCGAGCGAGCGCGGTGCCGCCGAGATAGAGCTCGCCGGGTGCGCCTTCCGGGACCGGCCGCAGGCAGGCGTCCAGTACATACGCACGCGTATCCCAGGACGGCGCGCCGATCGGGACCGCGTCGATGTCGTCGGCGCCGACCTCGTGCCGAGTGACTGCGACGGTTGCCTCGGTCGGACCGTAGAGGTTGTCGTATCGGGCGCCCGGCGCGACGGCGGGCAGGTGCGCGGCGAGGCCGGGCGTCATCGCCTCACCCGCGACGAGTACGCGGCGCACACTCGCCGCTAGCGGTTCGGCTACCGCCCGCCGGTGTGCCGCGAGCGTAGACGGCGTGAATTGCACTGTGCTGACGGCATTCTCGGCGATCAGACGCACGAGCTCGACCGGATCCCGGTACGCGCCGGAGTCGTCGACGACGACTCGCGCGCCGACGGTGAAGGGCCACAGCACCTCCCATGCGGATACGTCGAACGACAGCGCGGTCTTGCGCAGCACGACATCGGTGTCGTCGAGTCCGTGCGTGTGCTGCATCCAGCCGAGGTGTGTGCAGAGGGCGGAGTGCGTGACGCCGACGCCCTTCGGCCGTCCGGTCGACCCCGATGTGAACAGCACGTACGCAAGGTTTTCCGGGCGGATCGGGGCGATCCGGTCGGCGTCGGTCACCGTGACTGGCGATTCGCCCGACAGGTCGAGTTCGTCGAGGTGCAGCACCCGGGTGTCCGGGGGCGCGTCGAATCCGTCGCGCCGGGTCGTCAGCACGCACACCGGCTGCGTGATATCGAGTAGGTAGGTGTGCCGATTGCGCGGGTGGTCGGGGTCCAGCGGCAGGTAGGCACCACCGGTCGCCAGTACCGCGTGTACCGCCACGATCTGCTCTGTCGAGGGCCCGATCGCCACTCCCACCATCTGCTCCGGTCCCACCCCGAGGCGAATCAGCCTGCGCGCCAATCGATTCGACGCATCGTGCAGCTCCGTGTACGACATGCGGCGTCCGGTGGCGACGAGCGCGACGGCATCCGGCGAGCGGGCAGCCTGGGCCGCGAGCAGGGCTGCCAGTGTCACCGGCGGGACTTCCGCAGTGGGACCCGCGAGGTATTCGATGTCATCGGGCCCGGTGAGACCGATGCGGCCGATCGGCGTGCCCGGCGCGTGGGCGAGCCGATCCAGCAACCGGACGATCCGGTCCCGGTGCACCCGATGCTCCTGTGCGGCAACGGCAATGCCCCAGCCACCCGCGGCACGGTCGTCCACGCACACGGTGAGCCCGTCCCCCGGCCCGAAGGAGGCGGTCACCGCGGCTCCGCCCAGCCGGTCCAGTGCCGCGCCGCCGAGCATGCGCACCGAGAGCGGCCAATGCCCGTGCACCGGCGATTCGGACCAGGGCTCATCGATGTCGGGGATGTACCGGTGTCGCCGCGACCGGCGCAGTTCCAGCCCCACCTGTTTGGCGATCGTGTCGAAGCTCGCGTGCTGCGGTACCGAAATCCGCAGCGGCACAATGTTTTCACCCTGGGCGACCGCGACCACGTACTCGCGTGTCATGGCCAGCCGGGATCCGTAGACGGCCAGCGCGGCCAGCACGACGGCGGCAGCGCCACCGCCGCAGGCTCGCGCGATCCTGGTGAGCTCGGTCGATGCCATCACCTCGCTCCACAGTCCCGCAGTCACGGGAGTCTGCCCACTGCCCGCCGGGATCGGTTGGGGCCGGGCCGCAGCGGCCAACGACCGCTCCCAGTAGGCGCGATCGGTGGCCCATGCGCCCGACTCGCGATATCGGCGTTCGTTCTCGAGCCGGTCCGCGACAAGGCCGAATGGCGCGCCCGCCGTCGGATCCGAGCGCACCCCGTCCAGAACCTCGCGCACCCTGGCGACGATCGCGAGCATTCCCGGTTCGTCGTTGATCAGGCGGTGGTAACGCTGGAACCAGCCGAGCCGGTCGTCCGCGAGCCGGAAGAGCACCTGCCGGTACAGCGGTCCCTGGGCGATATCCAGTGCGCGCGACCGTTCTTCGGCGATCCAGGACGACACGATCCGGTCCGGATCCCCGCCGACGGCATCGATCACCTCGGTCGGTACCGGCATGGTCTCATCGACCCGCACGGCGCCGGTATCGTCGCCGCGAAACACGCTGTGCAGCAGGTGACATTCCCCGATGACGGTATCGACGGCCACTCGCAATGCCCGCGTGTCCACCGGGCCGCTCAGCTCGAGATACAGGTCGACACAGCGATCACCGGCCGCGAGCACCGCGCGCTGCGCGTCGCTCGGTGCCCACGTGTGCATCGTCTCAGCGATAGTCATGGAACCCCCGTCCGGTCTTGCGCCCGAAGTGTCCGGCGTCGACGAGTGCCGCGAGTGCGGGCGGCACGCGGTAGTGGGACTCGCCGGTCTCACGTCGCAGCACCTCGATGGTGTCGGCCACGTTGTCCAGCCCGATCAGGTCGGCGGTGCGCAGCGGTCCCATCCGATGCCCGAGGCACTGCTCGAACAAGGCGTCCACCGTCGCGGCATCCGTTCCCGTATCCAGCGTTGCCGCGGCCTCCGCGATGCTCAGCATGAGTACGCGGTTCAGTACGAAACCGGGACGGTCGCCGACGACGATCGCCTCCTTGCCCAGCGCGGCGATCAGGTCGGTCGCCCGCGCCAGAGTGTGCGGCGCGGTCTGTGCGCCACGCACGACCTCGACCGCGGTGGTCAACGGCGCCGGGTTCATGAAGTGCAGACCCAGCACCCGATCCGGTCGTTCGGTCGCGGCAGCCAATCGGGCGATCGGGATGGCGGACGTACACGACGCGAGCACGGCGTCCGCGCGGCAGTGCCGGTCCAGTTCGCCGAACAGCTGCTCCTTCAGCGTGATCCGCTCGCTCGCGCACTCGATGACGAAGCCGACGGCGCTCAGCTCGTCGATCCGCTCCACCCACCGCACCCGCTGGCCGATGTCGGGCGCGGTCCGGCGATCACCACGCCCCAGCAGCAGCGCCAAACGCACCGATTCGTCGAGGCCGCGTCGCGCCCGCTCGGTGACGCTCCGATCGGGTTCGACGACCTCGACCTGATATCCCGCCTGCGCGAGGCACTGCGCGATACCGCTACCCATGGTGCCCGCCCCGATCACCGCGACAACGCCGTTCATCGGGCTACCTCCGTTCCCGCGATACTCCGCAGCGTGATATCCGGCACCGGATCGTGCGGCGTCTCCGGTAGGGCGCGCAGCAGCCGGACGAGATCTCCGAGCATGTCTCGCACCGTGGATTCATCGAATAGTTCTGTGGCATAAGCCAATTCGATGCGGTTGCAGTCTTCGGTCCGCACCAGGTCGAGCGTGAGCTCCGCCGTATCCGGGCGAGCGGCGCGGTAACGGATCGCCCCATCGCCGGTAGTCGCCGTCGGTGTTGCCAATGCCGCCGCGACCCGCGCGAGCAGTTCGGCCCCGGTCGGTTCGTCGGCGAGGTCGATGCGGGCCGCCCCGGTCGCGAGTCCCACCTCGACCTCGTCGGAACCCGAATACCAGGCCAGCAGCGCAATCCACGCGCCGAGCAGCTCCACATCGCCGGGCACGATGTCCAGCCGCTCACGAACCGCCGCGGTGGTGTACCGCATCGCGCCGGTGCCGCGCGGTCGGTCCGTCGGGATCTCCAGTGCCGCCGCCGGTTCCGGCGCCGTCGCGGTGGTCACGAGCTCGTCGATCGGACGGTCAGGGGCCGATCCCACCAGCTCCGCGAGGATTTCGAGATAGGCCGCGGCGAAACCCGCGGCGGTGCGCTGGGTGAACAGCTCGGTGCTGTACTCGAAACAGGCCAGCATGTCCTGGCCGTCGCTGCGATCGTAGGTGATCAGACTGAGGTCGAATTTCGCCGTGCCTGCGGGCAATCCGCCGAACGCGTTGTGTATCGAATGCTCCAGGTCGAAGAATTCCGTCTCGCCGTCGCCGAGGGGATTGCCCGTACCGGGAAGTTCCTGATGGACGTAGAGGACGTCGAAGATCGGGGTGCGGGACAGATCGCGTTGGTCGTCGAGTGCGTTGACGACCCGTTCGAAGGGGATCTCCTGATTCTCGAGCGCTCCCAGCACGATTGCGCGCACCCGCTCGAGCAGATCGGCCACCGTCGCGGGACCGGACAGGTTGGTGCGCAGGGCGACCGTGCTGTTGAAGAAGCCGATGAGCCCCTCGAGCTCGCGCCGGGTGCGGCCGGTGGTCGGCGTGCCGATCACGATGTCGCGTTGCCCGCTGCGGCGCGCGAGCAGGACGTACAGGCCGGTCAGCAGGACCACGAACAGCGACACCGACGCCCGCTTCGCCACCGTGCGCGAGCGCTCCAGCAGCTCTGCCGAAACCGTGAACGGCTCCAGATCGCCGACGAATGTCTTGCGCGGCGGCCGTGGAAAATCGGTGGGCAACTGCAGTTTCGGCGCATCGCGCAGCAGGTGCACCCAGTACTCGAGCTCGTGCTCGATGGCGCCCGACTCGAGCAGGTCGCGATGCCAGCGCGCGTAGTCGCGGTAGCGGATCGGCAGCGGTTCGAGCGCGGCAGCCCTGCCCTCCTGCCGGGCGGCATACAGCTCGGGGATCTCGCGGGCGAGGATGCCCGGGGTGGCGCCGTCGGTGACACAGTGATGGCAGGTCACCTGCAGCACATGTGCGTCCGGTGACAGCGTCACCAGCAGCACCCGGACCAGCGGGTCCCGGGCCAGGTCGAACGGTGTCAGGGCGGCCTGGCGAATCAACTCGCGCGCGGCGGCGGCGGGGTCGACCGCGTCGGAAACATCGGCGACACGGAAGAATTCGCCGAGCGACGGACGTACCCGGACCGCGGGCCGTCCGTCGATCTCGACGAGGTTGTAGCGCAGCGGTTCGTGCCGCTCGGCGAAATCCTCGAAGGTCCCCTTGACGGCCGCGATATCGATCGCACCCCGCAGCACATTCACCACCGGGTAGTTGTAGAGGGTGGTATCCGGAACGAGCTGGTGGTGGAACCACATTCGCTCCTGCCCGGCCGACATGACCAGCTCGTCGGTCCGCCTGATCGGCGACGGGCCCGGCTGGGCAACCGCCGGGACGGCCTCCGCACGCAGCAACTCGGCGAAGTCGGCGACCTTGGGCCGCTCGTAGACATCGAGCAGTTTCGGCCGGAATCCGTAGGTCTCGGCGACGCGCTCGACGAGTTGCACAGCGATGATCGAATTACCGCCGAGGTCGAAATAGTCGTCGTCCGGCCCGATTTCGGTCTCCGTGTGCAGGAGTTCGCGCAGCACCATACGCAGCCATTCCGTCGCATTCTCCGGTCGTTCCGCGGTGGACCGCGCAGCAGCGGGGACGCTGGCGGTCGCCGCCGCCGTTGGCAGCTCGACCCAGCAGCGGGAGCCGTGCAGCGGATGTCCCGGTAGCCGCACCTTGCGGCCGTCATCGGCATTTGCCCGCGACCAGTCGAGGTTCACCCCGCGTTCGTAGAGGCGGCCGAGAATACCGACCGGACCGCCCGAATCGGCTGTGCCGAAGAGGATCTCCGCATCGGGACGGCCCGACAGGTCTTCGGCGAGCAACCGGCCCAGCATGCCGTCCGGGCTGGGATCCACGAATACGACCGGCCCATCCCGCAACAGCGTGTCCGCCGCGGCGAGCAATCGAGACCTGTCCACGACGGGCGCCGCCGCGGCGGTGGCCAGTTCGTCGGGATCGACGCGCGCCGACGATCCGAGCAGGTACCGGGCCGCGAACTTCGACGCGCCCCCGCTCAGAATCGCGGCGAAACCGATCCCGCAGGCGCGCAACCGATCATGTATCGCGATCTGGCCCGCGAGCACTTCGGCGACGACTTCCGTCGCGGGCAGCTGATCGGGCAGCCGGGCGGGCTCGACCCCAGCGGGCGCCGCACCGGGCGAGAGAAGCAGCGCCACCCGCGGCGGGACCGGCTGCGCGCCGTCCGGATCGATCTCGGCACCGCGCCGCACGAGCTCATCGACGAAATCGCCGGTGTCCGTGGCCGATACCGCGACGCGATAGCCGTAATGCGTGCGGCCCCGACCGAGCGTGAACGCGACGTCGGCGAGATCGACTGCGCCGCCGCGCAACTCGGTCGCCAGCTCGCCGCACAGCTCGGCGAGCGCCGCCGGGGTCCGCGCCGAGATCCCGACCAGCCGGTGACCCGGCTCTCGCGGTCGTTCGACCACCCTATCGTCGGGCGCCTGTTGCACGACACAGTGCGCGTTCGCACCGCCGAGGCTGTACGAGCTGACTCCGGCCAGACGCGGCCCGTTCTCGGCGGACCACGGCCGCGGCCGGGTGAGCACGTCGATCCCGGCCGCGGCCAGATCGAAATCGCCGGTGGGACGGCGGAAATGCAGCGACGGATACAGGCGGCCCTCGGCGACCGTCAGCGCGGCCTTGACCAGCCCGGCGACTCCTGCGGCGTGATCGAGATGCCCGATATTGGTCTTGACCGATCCGATCGGCAGGGGCCGCGACCGTCCGGCGAAGACGGTGCGCAGGCCCTCGAGCTCGACCGCGTCGCCCAGCCGGGTGGCGGACCCATGTGCCTCGAGGTATCCGGCATCGCGCGGATCGGCACCGGCATTCGCCCAGGCTTTCGCGATCACTCGCGCCTGGGCGGCGGCGCTGGGAGTACTGATCGTCGCGGAGGCGTGCCCGTTGTGCAGCACCGCACTGCCCCGGATGACGGCGTAGACGGGCGCGCGATCGACGCGGGCACGGCCGAGCGTGGTCAGCAACAGGGCGGCGCCGCCCTCGCCGGGCACCGTGCCGTCGGCGTCGGCATCGAACGCCCGGCACTGTCCGCTGGGCGAGGCGATCTCCGTCATCGTCTGCGCGGTCCATTCCGGAGATCCGCCTGCGCGCACGCTGACTCCGCCCGCAAGCGCGTAATCCGCGTCACCACAACGCAACTCGCGACAGGCGTGGTGGACGGCGATGAGCGAGGCATTGCAACCGCTGTCGATCGCGTAGCACGGACCGGTCAGTCCGAGCAGGTGCGCGATGCGGGCCGTGACACCGAAGGGCAGGTTGCCCAGCATGCTGAGCGGGCCGGGATCGACCGCCATGGCGTGGTAGGTGGGCATCGGTGCGCTGAACACCACCGCGGTGGTGGCCTCGCGCAGGGTGGCGGGCGCGTATCCGGCGTCCTCGATTGCCCGGTGCGCCAGTTCGAGCGCGATGCGCTGTTGCGGATCCATCAGCGACGCTTCGCGTTTGGACAGCTCGAAGAAGGCGTAGTCGAAGGTGTGGATATCGGCCAGATGACCCATGGGAA
Source organism: Nocardia pseudovaccinii (assembly GCF_050942345.1). Taxonomy (NCBI): domain Bacteria; kingdom Bacillati; phylum Actinomycetota; class Actinomycetes; order Mycobacteriales; family Nocardiaceae; genus Nocardia; species Nocardia pseudovaccinii. The sequence continues at coordinate 4,356,064 of NZ_CP192074.1, read as the reverse complement.
GGTAGCCGACGGTGCGGTCCAATGCGGTCGCCGCCGCACGCGCGTCCGGCATCGGCCCGATCGAGTCCCGGCCGTCGGCGAGATTCGCGCGGAATTCGCCGACGTTCGAGGCGTCGGGAAAGCGCACTCCGATGCCGACGATCGCGATGTCGTCGTTGCTTGCTGTATTCACGGTTACGGTGTCCTTCACACCTCGAAAGCCAATGGCGTGCTGTCCGCCGGTTCGGACTCGATTCGAGTCGCCGGATCCGGCGAAAGCGCGGCCGCCTGTGCGGCCACGGTGTCGAGGTCGAACAGCATCCCCACCGAGATCGCACCCGGCCACCCGGCCTCGAGGCGCAGATGGAGTGCGACCACCCGATGGGAGTTGCCGCCTACGTCGAAAAAACGGTCCCCACGGTCGAATTCGTCGTGCAGGAGCACCTGGGACCAGATCTCGCCGATAGCCCGTTCGTGCTCGGTCCAGCCATCTCGTGACGGGGCCGTGCGCCGTTCGGGACGGGAGCGCAGCAGCGCGCGCAGCGCGGCTTCGTCGAGTTTGCTGCTTCCCGGTGCGATCGGCAGGGTGTCGACCGCCACGAACCGTTCCGGAACCGATTCGGGTGCAAAACGTTCCGCGCAGTATCGGGTCAGCGCAGGGGCGGTTGGCGTCGGTGCGGCGCCGGGCGCGGGCACCCAGAAGGCGGCCAGGTACACGGCATCGTCGGAGTCCGTCGCATCGAGCACGACCGCCTCGTACACGGCGGGATGTCCCTGCAGTACCGCCTCGACCGCGGTGCGTTCGACCCGCACCCCCCGGACCTTCACCTGGCTGTCGGCCCGCCCGTGGAATTCGATGTGGCCGCTTCCGTCGAGCCGCGCGAGGTCTCCGGTGCGGTACATGCGCCCGCCCGGCTCGGTCGAAAACGGGTCGGCCACGAATCGGGCCGCCGTCAGTCCGGGCCGTGCCGCATAACCGTCGGCGACCTGTCCACCTCCGAGGTACAGGTCGCCGCGTGTGCCCCAGCGGACCGGCCCCAGCGAGCGGTCGAGAATGTGCGCCGTCGTCCCGTCGGTCGGTGTGCCGATCGGCACGACGGGCTGCGGCGCCTCCGGTACGACGTGGCAGATGCAGGTGACGGTCGCCTCGGTCGGGCCGTACTCGTTGTGCAGGCTGGTCGCGGGCAGGGCCTCGCGGTGCTGCTCGACGAGGCGAACCGGTACCGGCTCGCCGCAGAGGGTGACGATCCGCAGCGTCGGCTTCAGCTCACCCAGTCGCGGCAGCAGCAGCCGGTAGAACGAGGGCGTCGCGACGAAATGCGATACGCCGTGGCGGACAGCGAGTTCGGCGACCGCGTCGACGTCGGGCAGCATCCGGGCGTCCGGGAGCACGCTGGTGCCGCCGACGGTGAGCGCCCAGGCCAGTGCCGAGAGAGAGCCGTCCCAGATCAGGCGCATCGCCGAGAATGTCACGAGTTCGCCGTCGGTGTACGGATAGTTCCGTGAGCCGATCAAGGTGGCGAGGTTGGCCCGGGACACGACGACCGCCTTCGGCTCACCCGTCGAGCCGGAGGTGGTGATGACGTACGCGGGCGCGCGCAGGGGCGGCTGGTCCGGCAGTGCCACCGCGGGTGGCTCGGTGTCCTCGCTGATATCGAGCACCGCTGCCGCCGTGCCCGTCACCAGCGCGGCCACCTCGTCACGCGCAGTGGCATCATCGCGCCCATCGACGATCAGCGCGGTGCAGGTCGCGACCGCCACCACCGAACGCACCGCCGACATGGGACGGCCCGGTTCGACCACGCACCACGCTGCGGCCGCGCGCAGAGCCGCGATCATGCCGATCACGGTGTCCAGGCTCTGCCGTTGGTACACCATGACCGTCTGTCCGGGCCGAACACCGGCGGCGACCAGCCTGCGTGCGAGATGCGCGGTGGCGGCGTCGAGTTCGCGGTAGGTGAGCGACCGGTCCCCCACCACGAGCGCGGTGCGGTCGGGTGCCCGCTGGGCCTGCTGGAGGATTCCCCGCAGCAGGTCCGAATCGCTATCCGATGCTGTGCTCATCCGATCACCTCGACATGGCCGGTTCCGCTGATGTCCTCCGGTGACACCGTGCAGCCGAGCAGCACACGGTCGCCGTCGGACTCGAGCACCTCGAATCCGGCGAACCTCAGGGTCACGAGCATCACCCGATTGACCGGGGTCGCAACGAATTCCGCGGCCGGCCGCCGACCGGCCGCGCGTGCACGCCGGACGATTTCCCGGATCAGCGCCGTGCCGGCTCCGCGTGACATGACCCGGCAGGACATGAGCAGCAGGAGCAGCACCGAGTCGGAGCCGCGGATCTCCGAGACCGCGAGCCCGATGGTGCCGTAGCCGCCGAATCGGTCGCGCAGGGATGCCACGAGCACCTCGTGGCGCGGTGACGCGCACAGCTCCCGCAGTTCGTCGATGTCGAAGGTGACCCCGGTGGTATTGAGCTGGTGCGTGCGGATGGTCAGCTCGTTGGCCCTTGCGAGGTCCGCCTCCGATGCCGTCCGCACGGTCATGACCAGACCCAGCGAGGTAAGGAAGTCCGCATCCGATCCGGCGAATTCGGCCTCGCCGACGCGGCGGGCCCGCTCCGCGCGATAGTACGACCGGCGGTGCCGCGCTTCGGATGTCACTGTCTCGGGCGTGAATTCGGGAAGGTTCGGCAGGTCGGGTATGCGACCGGCCGGATAGCACCGGACCTCCGGGCACGAGTTCGCCACCTCGGCCAGTTCGACCGGATCGTTGTCGACGAATGCCACGGTCTCGCGCCCGATATTCAGCGATTCGGCGATCCGCCGGATCGCCGCCGACTTCGGGCCCCAGCCGATCTCGACCGCCGAGAACAGGTCCTCGATACCGTGCCGACGCAAATGTGCTGTGGCGGCCGATAATTCGCCACGGCTCGCGACGGCGTGCAGGATTCCACGTTCGTCGAGGGTCCGGATCGCCCGCAGCACTTCGGGTTTCGGAGTCCCGCCGTCGGATTCGAGCACGACGCCGGGCCAGACAGTGTCGTCGAGATCCCAGACCAGGCACTTCACCGTTGCCGCCATGGCTCACGCCCTCCGCAGCAGGGCCGCGCTCCACGCGGCCACCGGGCTGCTGTTCAACAGCAGCGCATACTCACCGGAGGTGCGGGTGGCCGCCGCGGACTCCAGGTTGACCAGCATGTCCACCGAACCCAGATGGCCGTATGCCGCCAGATTGCCCCGGCACACCTCGTCGATCGTGGTATCGAGGGCCTCCTCCCAGAAGGCGAAGGCACCTCCCGACAGGTTCTGCATGAGGATCGGCCCTACCGAGCCGAGCCGGATGCCATTGCGTTGCAGCAACTCCGGAATGATGACGTCGAACCGCTTCTTGCTCTCGACCGCGAGCCGGAACGAGTAGGTGGATTCGTCGGAGCATTCCTCGGTCCACGCCGCCGACGGCGTGTCGCGGTAGTCGATTCGGAACAGGTCCGCGTATTTGCCGTCGCTGCGCAGGATCTGGTCGACGAACTCCCAGCGCCCGTCGCCGGAGGCGGTGACGAGCAGCGCGGCCGCGCCGTCGCCGAGCAGTGTCATGGGCGGGCGGTAGCGGTTGCGGGTCGGGGTCTTGGCCGCGGCGACGACGAGCACCGTGCGGTACCCGGCCTCGGCGCGAAGCAGCGCCGCGGCGAGGGTCAGCGCGGCGGAGACCGATACGCAGCCGAGGTCGCCCACGCCCGCCGTGAAGGCGCGGGTGGCGCCGATCCGGTGTTGCAGCCGTGTCGTTTCCGATGCGAGCAGGTACTGCGGCGCGCGTCCGGTGACGAGCAGCAGCGCGTCGATGTCGGTGGCTTCGAGCCCCGCCTCGGCCAGTGCCGACGTCGCCGCCGAGGCGGCCAGGTCCACCTCGGACAGCTCGCCCGCGGTGCAAACCGATTCGATGCCGAGTGCCAGCGCGTGTTCTCGTCGGTGCGCCGGAAGTTCATCCAGTTCGCCCAGGGTGGCCACCCGCGCGGAGGTGGCGGGGAACCACGTCGCCACGGGACCGAGCCGCACCGGCCCGTTCACCATCGCGCACCTCGCAGTACGTGCTCACCGATGGTCACCTCGGCGACCTCCTGTGCTCCCTCGATGATCTGCATGACCTTCGCGTCGCGGTAGAACCTGCCGACGCGGCTGTCCGGAGCGCACCCGGCCGCGCCGAGTACCTGCACTGCCCGTTCACTCACTACGGCCGCGGCGTGGGACGCCGCGTACTTCGCGGCGATCGTCGCGACGAGGGCGTGTGGAGATCCGGCGATCCGGTTGTCGGTCGCCCGTTCGCAGATGGCTTGTGCGCCTTCGGCATCCACCCAGCAGCGGCCGAGTGCCGCACGGATCACCTGGTGCTCGGCCAGCGCGGTACCGCCCTGGACGCGGGTGGCGGCGTGCGCGGCGGCGTCGGCGAGGCAGGCTCGCGCGATCCCGACACACCCCCACGCGAGGGTGAACCGCCCGTGGTCCAGGGCCGTGCCGACGACATGGGACAGGCCGAATCCCGGCGGTGCGATCAGCTGCGCGGCGGGTATGCGCACGCGATCGAACCGAATGTGCGCCACCCTGGCGCCACGCATGCCGAGCTGCCCCTCGACCGGCTGCACGGAAACGCCGGGACGGTCCCGCTCGACGAGCGCCGCGCACAGCCCACCGGCCGCCGTGCCGAGTACCAGGAAGACATCGGCGACCTGGCCGAACGTCACCCACAGCTTGTGCCCGGACACGATGCGGTCCGCACCGTCTGCCTCGAAAGTCGTTGTGACACCCGCCAAATCGGTCCCCGCCCCGGCCTCTGTCGCCGCCAGCGCGGCAACGACCTCGCCCGCGGTGAGCCCGGGCAGCCAGTCGCGGCGCTGTTCGGCGGTACCCCACCGATCCAGTGCGGCGGTGACCATGCCGTGCACCGTGACCAGCGATCGCAGACTCGTGCAGTATTCCCCGAGCGTCGCGGCGATCCGGCCGAGTTCACGCGCATCCAGACCGGCACCACCGAATGGCACCGGCCGATCTGCACCCAGCAGCCCGGTGCGGGCCGCGAGCGTGATCATCTCGTCGGGTAAGCCCGCGCGATCCCACTGCGCCGCATCGGATTCCGCGGCCGCCACCACCTTCTCGACATCGATCACGACGGCCCGTTTCCAGACCGCTTGCGCTCGACGTACGCGGCCGCGCGGGCCGCGGTGCGGAAGTTGTCCAGATCGAGGTCCTCGACCTCGACCGAGATCCCGTAGGTCTGCTCCACGTGCACGACGATCTCGAGTGCCCGCAGCGAGTTGACCAGTCCCAGCGCGAAAATGTCGTCGTCACTGCCCAATTCGGCGGCGGCGATCGAGCCGAAGTACGCCCGCAACTCCTCCGCCAACTCCGCATGGCGTGCCACGACCGGCTCCACCTGTTCCACGCGCACCCTCACCTCTCGACGTCATCCCGCTGGCGAACGGCCGTGCGCCCTCGCAGACCACGACAACATGGGCCGTGATCACCCGACAAGCCCCGGTTTCCACCGGCCACATCAAGGGGGGCGGCGGTGAAAATCGTTGGTGCCGCAGGGTGAACGCGGTCTACGGTGTGCCCGTGACTACCGATGTACGGGGTTCCTACGACGCGCGGTTCGTCGGTGTCGCCGAGGCACTCGCGGCATCGCTGGAGGCCGACGATGTCGGCGCGTCAGCGGCGGTGTACATCGACGGCGAACCCGTGGTCGACATCTGGGGTGGTTATGCCGACGCGGATCGCACCGTGATGTGGGAGGCGGACACCATCGTCAACGTCTGGTCGACGACCAAGACGATGGTGGCATTGTGCGCGCTCATACTGGCCGACCGTGGCGAACTCGATCTGAACGCGCCGGTCGCCAGGTACTGGCCGGAGTTCGCGGCGGCGGGCAAACACGATGTGCTGGTACGGCACCTACTCGGTCACACCGCGGGTCTGCCGGAATGGGACGACCCCGTCACGGCCGCCGACCTGTACTCCTGGCCGACGGTCACCGCGCGTCTCGCCGGACAGTCTCCCCGATGGGAACCGGGCACCGAAGGGGGTTACCACTCGATCACCTTCGGCTTCCTCGTCGGTGAGGTCATCGCCCGGGTGACCGGACGCAGCGTCGGCACATTCTTCGCCGAGGACGTGGCCGCGCCGTTGGGCGCGGACTTCCACATAGGACTATCCCCCGAGCACGACCATCGCGTTGCCGCGCTCGTTGCGGCGCCCGAGGGCGACCGCCCCGAGGGATTCTCGGTCGCGGTGTCCGACGCCGGCACCGCGGCGTGGCGGCGCGCGGAGATCCCGGCCATCAACGGTCACGGCAACGCACGCTCGGTCGCCGCGGTCCAATCGATACTCGCCTGCGGCGGCAGCCTCGGCGGTGTTCGCCTGCTGTCACAGGCCGGTTGTGACCGCGTATTCGAAGAACAGTTCCACGGCCGCGATCGTGTCCTGCAACGACCGATCCGCTGGGGCATGGGCTACCGCCTCGAGGGCCGCACCTGCTCGTGGGGCGGATGGGGCGGCTCCCTGGTGCTCGTCGATGTCGAGCACCACATGACCGTGTCCTACGTGATGAACCAGATGCAGTGCACCGACGACAATATGCGAGCCCTCAGCATCCTCATCGCCGCCTACGACGCACTGACCACCTGACGGCGCCGGCCCCGCAGAGCCGGGGCCATGGCACCGACTCCCGTCTTCCGGCCATTCCGGCTTCAGTACGGGATGGGCTTGTTCTCCTCGGCCCAGGCCTGCTCGATATCGCTGCCGATCGGCGGCGGGAAGAGCCCGGCGATCATCCAGGTGTCGCGGGCGACCTCGTTGATATTGAATTCGAGGTACAGGCCGCGGTCGTGCGTGTAGGGGGCCATGAGCATGTCGAGTCCGCGGGTCATGCGCTTTCGCATTTCGGGGTCGTCGAGTTGCCGGGCCAGGTGGTCGATGGTGATGCGCACCGAGGCGGCGGTGGGTTTGCCGCCGACGTAGAAGGAGTCGGCGGGGAGTTCGTGGAAGAGGGCCACGGCGTAGAACTCCGGGAGGCCGACGCGGGCATAGTAGGCGGTGATGTCCCGGGCGAAGTTTTGCTTGTCCTCGGGGGTGTAGGTGTTCGCGGGGTGGTAGATGTGCCAGAGCGGCATGGCGAATTCCTTTGGGCGAAGCGGTGTCTCAGCGACGGAAGGGCAGAACGAGGCTTTCGACGGGACCGGAGAGGGAGGCCTTCACCTGCCGGGTGAACTCATCGACGAGAACTTCGTTCGCCCCCTCTTCCAGACCATCGGCGACCGTGGCGGCGACCGTGGCGGGGCTGAGCTTCACGGCATCTATGGCCTTCACCATATCGGTCTCGGCGAAGGCGAGGTGGACACCGACGACCTGGGTGCCCTGCGCCGCCAGTTCGATGCGCAGAGAATTGGTCAGCGACCACAGGGCGGCCTTCGACGCACCGTAGGCCGCGGCTCCGGAGCTCCAGGACAGCACGGAATGGATATCCACCAGTGCGCCACCACCATTGGCGGCGAGGATGGGGGCGAAGGCCTGGGCGATGCGCAGGGGACCGAAGACGTTGGTCTCGAATGTTTCGACCACATCGGCCATTTCGGCATGCAGTAGCGGCGCTGGGCGCAGCACACCGGCATTGTTGATGACGATCTTCACATCGGTGGCCCGATCCGCAACGGCCGCAACCGAATCCGGGTCGGTAATCTCCAGTTCGAGCGGGACGATGCGAGCGTCGTCACCGGCCTCGGGCTTGCGGGCGGTGGCGTAGACCTTGGCCGCACCACGCGCCAGGAGTTCCGCGGTGAATGCTCGGCCGAGGCCGCGTTGCCCGCCGGTCACCAGGGCGATAGCACCTTCGATTCTGGTCATGTCTGCCTTCCTGATTCTTTCGCGTAGCTGACTATACAAAACTATAGCCAACATTCTGCCGATGCGACACCGCAGGACTCCAGCTCGGCATTCGACGGGGCGGCTCAGCGGCAGCGGGTGGCGCGAGCGCAGCTGAAGCACCCCTGCGATGCCCCGATATCGCCGACATTTTCGAATCGACACGAATGGGCGGATAGCGTCCGCGCGCGGATCTCAGCGCTCGTTCGAGCCCAGCTCCGGAAATCGGTCGAGCAACTGAGCCAGGCAGCGGCGCACCTCGCGCACTTCCCGATCCAGCAACCGGGCCTCGGTGGTCGCCCGCGGTGCCCCGCGCCGGGTCAGCTGAGTTCGCAGCATCGCATCCAGGGCAGCGGCCTCGGCTTCGAGCAATCGATAGAAGACGCGCGCCTGCGCCACATCGGATTCGTCACGCACTCGATGCTCGCGTCAGGCTGTCCGTCCCGACAGGTATCGAGCAGTTCGACATTCGTACATCTGACAGACACCCATGATTCATACTGTCCGGTGTCTGTCCGCTGGTCAATCGGTCGACTCATCGCCGGTAGTCAGGATCCGTCAATGGTTGCCGAGGAAATCCTGTAGCAGTGCCGTGATCGCCGTCGGCTGTTCCAAACTGCTGGTATGGCCACAATCGGCGACGGTGTGCAGTCGAGCGCCCGGGATCAACTCGGCGATGCGCTCGGATCGTGCGGGCGGCGTCGCTGTGTCGTCGGCGCCGACGGCGACGAGCGTCGGCACCGTGATGGCGGTGATCTCATGCTCGACCGACGCACGTTCGGCAACGCCGATTACCGCCTTGCGCACGGCCGCACGATCGCAGCGCCCTAGGCGGGCGGCCCACTTGTCGATCGCGGGTCTGTTGGCGGGGTTCGCGAGGAAACTCGGACCGAAAAGGTGGGGTTCGATCTTGCCGAGAATCGGTCGGGCGCCGAACAGTCGCAATGCCAGCGCCAGTCGCTTGTACTCGCCGATCTTGTTCGGATCCTCTGGCTCGGCGCTGCTGTCCAGCAACGTCAGTGTGCGCAGCAGCGCCGCGTGACGCGCCGCGATTCGCTGCCCGATGAAGCCGCCCATGGACAGACCGACCCAGTGCACCGGAGCAACCTCGAGGCGCCGGAGCACCACCACGGCGTCGCCGGTGAGGGTGTCCATGTCATAGCCGCGAGCAGTTGCCGGAGTCGCGCCCTGTCCTCGCCAGTCGATCGCGATGCAGCGGTAGTGCTCGCGCAAGACCTCGATCTGCGGCTGGAACATCCAGCCGCCGAACAGCAGTCCGTGGCCGAACACCACGGTAGCCGCCTCCGGCCGCCCGGTCGGGGCTCCGGTGTCGGTGTAGGCGATCGGTGCGCCCTCGATCGTCATTGTCGGCACGAGTCTGTCCGTCTCCCGAAAAACTTTGCGCTACACCGAGATCGATAGTTCGGCCGGGCCACGCACATTGATCCTGCCGTTCCAGCGCAGCTCCTCGATGACAGCCTCGGGGAAGCGCGCCACGAAGTGCGAGAAGGCGACTCGGGCCTCGAGCCGAACCAGCGCCGCACCCAGACAGCGGTGGATGCCCGCACCGAACGAGAGGTTCTGCTGCGCGTTCGGCCGGTCGAGGCGCAATTCGTCGCCGTCCGCGCCCCAGAACTCCGGATCGCGATTGGCGGCGGCGACACAGGCGAGCACCAAACTGCCGGGCGGGATCTCCGCGCCGCCGATGGACAGCGGTTCGACGGTGATCCGGCGCATCAGTTGCACCGGGGTGTCGTATCGGAGCAGTTCCGCGACGGCGTTGTCGGCCAGTCCCGGGTCTTCCCGTAGCCGTCGGGCCTGGTCCGGATGTCGCAGCAGGGCTGCGATCCCGCCCGCGAGGTGATTCACGGTCGTTTCGTGGCCCGCGATGTAGAGCAGCATGACCTGGGCGACCAGTTCGTCCTCGCTCAAGACATCGCCCTCGTGTTCAGCGGTTATCAGCCTGGTCAGCAGGTCGTCGGCGGGGGCGGCGCGCTTCCAGCGGACCAGTTCGCCGACCATCGCGAACAATTCCTGGTTGGCCGAGCGGACCTTGGCCTGCAGGTCCGGATCGGAAAGGGGTTCCAATGCCAGCACCAGAATCGCGGTGAGTTCGCGCAGCCGGGTGTGCTCGACTACCGGGACACCCAGCATCTCCGAGATGATTCCGAACGGCACCGGAAACGCCAGTTCCGCAACGACATCCGCGGTGCCCGCCTCGGCGATGCGGTCCAAGGCGGCGTCGACGAGTGCCTCGGCCCTCGGCTGCAACGCCTCGATCGCACGGGTCGTGAACGCCTTGGCGACGAGGCGGCGCAGGCGGGTGTGATCGGGCGGATCCCGGTCCAGCATGGATAGTCCGCGCATCATGCGGTTTTCTTTGCCGAGCTCGCTGCTGTCGCTCTTCCACGACGGCAGCCGGGTCAAGTACTGCTCGTCGACGGATTGCGCCGAGCGCTGCAGCCCGGCGACATCCTCGTACTTCGACACGATCCAGAACCCGAGCGGATGCTCGTGCGTGGGTGCGGTGCCGCGCAGCCGGGCATAGTGGGGATAGGGATCCGTGGCGAACCCCGCGGCGAACGGGTCGAACACGAATGCGTCGGAGGTCATGGCCACTACTCCCGGTCCGATTTGAACAGCTTCACGTTTCGCATGGTCACAAGCGCTGTGGCACAGAGTGTTTCGCTGTCGCCGTCGACCGAGTAGACATCTGCCGCGGCGATCGTGATGAGCGCGCCCGGCTTGATCACCCGGCCGCGGGCGACGACCTTCGGGCCCTTCGCCGGGGCGAGGATCTTCACCGTGTAGTCGATCGTCATGTTCACCCAGCCCGGCTGGAGCAGGGTCCCGGCCGCGGAACCGGCGGCGAAATCCGCCAGGGAGCCGAGCACGCCGCCCTGGAAGTACCCGTCGTGCTGGGTGAGTTCCTTGCGATGCGGCTGGACTATCTCGGCTTCGCCGGGAGCCACCCGCCCGAATTCGAAACCCAAATGCTGGGCAGCGGGCATGCTGAGCACCGCGCCCGTCACGGCCGCTTCGAAATCAGGGTTTTCCGCTTGCCAGATCTGCATGTGCTCAGCTCCTTGCTCGAAGTTGCGCGGTTTCTTCGCCGTGCGGTGACCAGGTCCCGAATCCGCCTGCCAGATATCGTTTTCTGGCTGCTGAACGCATGATCTTTCCACTGCTGGTCTTCTGCACCTGGCCAGCCGTGGTCAGCACCACCTCGCCGATGGCCAGTTCGTGCTCTTGGACGACCGCCGTCCTGATCGCGCCCACGATGTCGGGCACGTCGGCCTCCGGCGCGTACTCACGCTTGACCTCTTGCACCACGACGAGCTTCTCGCCGTCACGCCCGGGCACCGAGAACGCCGCACCACCGCCGATCCGCAGGGCGGGATGCGCGGCCTGAACGGTGTGTTCGATGTCGTGCGGGTAATAATTCCGCCCGCGAACGATGATGAGGTCCTCGAGCCGCCCCACTACATACAGCTCACCGTCCACCACTACACCGAGGTCACCGGTGCGCAGGTAGGTTCGTGCCGGATCGTCGGCGCATCGCGCGTGGAAGGTCTCGGCCGTCGCCCCGGGATTCTCCCAATAGCCCTGTGCGACATGCTCTCCCGACACCCAGATCTCGCCGATCCGTTCCGGCGGGCAGGGCTGCCCGGTTTCGGGATCCACGATGCGCAGTTCTTGCTCCGGAAGCACACGCCCCGAGCCGACAAGGGTGCGGGCCCGATCCGCCGCGGCATCGGCGTAGCGACCGCAGCCGAGTGCGTCGGGATCCACGTCGGACGTCAGCGGACCGCGCCCTTTCCGGCTGCCCGCGACGAGCAGGCTGGCCTCGGCGAGGCCGTAGCACGGATACAGCGCCCGAGCATCGAAACCGTACGGTGCGAAGGTTTTCGCGAACCGGGACAGCGTCTCGGCGCGGATCGGCTCGGCTCCGTTGAACGCCACCTGCCAGCTGCTCAGATCCAACTCGGGCAGCTCTCCCGCGGCACGCGCGACACAGGCGTCGAAAGCGAAGTTGGGGCCGCCGCTGGTGTGCGCGCGATACCGGGAGATGACCTCCAGCCACAGCAGCGGTCTGCGAATGAACGTCGTCGGCGACATCAGGATGCTGATCGCCCCCACATATAGCGGCTGCAGCACGTTGCCGATCAAACCTTGGTCGTGGAAGAAAGGCGCCCAGCCGACCACCGTCGAATCCCGATCGTGGCCGAACGCCTGCCGAATCATCTCCTCGTTCGCCATCAAGTTCCGATGCGTGACCATGACCCCTTTGGGCGCCGCGGTGGAACCGGACGTGTACTGCAGGAACGCGACAGCATCGAGCTCGGCGACGGCGGGCGTGCCGCCCGCCCCCGCCGCGGGCAACTCGTCAACGGCAAGCCAATGCCGGGCCGCGCAGATCGGCGCCAGCGCCGGCCGCAGCGTCGCGATCATCGCACCGAGCGTAAGCACCGCGACGGGCGCGCAGTCGGCGGTGACGGCTCGCGTCGCCTCCTGCACCTTGTCCCGGCGCGGCGGATTCAGCGGCACCGCGATGACGCCCGCGTAGAGGCAACCGAAGTACGCGACGATGAAATCCAGGCTCTGCGGGAACACCAGCAGGGCGCGGTCCCCCGGCGCGCATCGGGATTCGAGCTCCGCGGCCACCGCCAGCGCCCGGTCGTGCAATTCGTGGTAGGTCAATGTGGTTGTCTCCGAACCGTTCTCGTCCAAGAACACATACGCGGTCCGGTCCGGCTCGTCGACAGCGCGACGCTGGAGGATGTCGGGAAGCAGGATTGGGTGCGTCACGTCGGTCCTCACAACAGTGCGGCAGTCATCGCCGCCGCGATGGCCACCCGATGCCGATGGTGGAAGTAGTGGTCGCCGGAAAAACCGTGGGCCGCGAAGCCACCGCTGGTCAGCTCGTGCCATGCCGCGATCTCGGCCGGGTCGACCACCGGGTCCTCGGTGCCGTAGAACGCCGTGATCGGGCAGCCCAGCCTGGGCAGCGGCTGATGGTGGTATTCCTCGGAGAGTTCCAGGTCGGCGCGGGTCAGTGGTAGTGCGTAGCGCAGGAAGGCGACGCTGCGTCCCGCCGCACCCCATGCGTTCATCGCGGTGAGCGCCGCGGCGAAATCGTCCTCGGCCAGGTGGTGAATCGGGGTGCGGCTCGAAAACAATTGCGGCGCACGGCGACCGGAAACGAACAGGTGCATCGCAGGTTTGCCCGCCGCCGCGAGCGCGCGGGCCAGCTCGAACGCCACCAGCGCTCCCATGCTGTGGCCGTAGATCGCCACTCGCGCACCGCCCAACTGCCCGAGCTGCGGCATCAACCCGTCCACCGCGTCGCCGACGCGGCGCAGCGCCTGCTCGCCGGATAGATCCTCTCGGCCGGGGAGCTGGACCCGGACCGCGGCGATGTCCGGCGGGAACAGGCCCAGCCAACGGCTGAACGATGACGCGCCCGCACCAGCGTGGGGTATGCAGACCAGCTGTACGGGCGCCTCGGCGCGCTCCGGCCGCAGCCACGTCCTCGTCGATCGCAGGACGGTCATCGGACGCTCCGGAGTGTGATCGGTAGGTTTTTCAACCCACGAACAATGAAACTGTGGTCCTGCCACTCCAACTCGCCATCCTGTAGTTCCAGATCCTGCGAGTGCCGGTACAAGTATTCGAAGGCGATCTCCGCCTGCAGTTCGGCGAGCAGCCCACCCAGGCAACCGTGCATGCCGTGGCCGAAGGCGAGATGATCTCCGGCGGTGCGGGTCAGATCGAACTCGTCGGGTCGGTCGAAGACGGCAGGGTCACGATTGGCGGCGCCGAGGCACACCAGGACTTGGTCGCCTGCCGATATCCGTCTCCCATCGATGTCGGCGTCGCGGGTGGCCAGACGCTTGGTCAGCTGGAGCGGACAGTCATAGCGCAGCGCCTCCACGACGGCGGCCCTGACCAGCGTCGGCCTGCGCCGCAGCAGCGCGGCCTGATCCGGATGCCCCAGCAGTGCCAGCACACCGTTGCCGATCAAGGATTTCGTGGTCTCGTTGCCCGCGACGAAACACATGATGCAGACGAAGATCAGCTCCTCGTCGCTGAGCATGTCGCCACCCGTTGTACGCGCGGCGAGCAGCCGACTGATCAGGTCGGCGCCGGGCCGGGATCGGCGCTCGGCGAGCACCCCTTCCAGGGCGGTAACGAACTCTTCGACCACCGCACAGACGCGCGCGAAGTCCTCGGCCTTCATCAGCCCTGGCTCGAGCAGGAACCGAATGTCGTGGGTCCATGGGCCGACCCGTTCGCGCAAGTCCCCGGGGAGAGCCATCCATTCGCACAGCACCGTCACCGGCAATGGCGCGGCCAACTCGGTGATCACGTCCAGGCCGCCCGCTTTCCAGGCTCGCCGCATCAGATCCTCGGCGACCCGGGTGACCAGGGGGCGCAGGTCGGCGACCGCCCGGGCGGTGAACACGCGGTTCACCAGTCCGCGCAGCCGCGCATGGTCCGGATTGTCGGTGAACACCAACGACTTCCGACCCAGCCGCTCGATCCGCGCGACGTTGCGTTGCCCGAGTCGTCCGGCCTGTTCGCCGACCAGCTGCGGAATCAGTCCGGCACTGAACGAGCGGTCGTGCAGGACCCCGCGCACATCGCGGTGCCGGGTCAGCACCCACATCCCCAGTGTCTTGTGCACCGGCTGTGCCTCACGAAGCTCCCGGTAGAGCGGGTAAGGGTCGCGGCGGAACTCCGCGCTGAAGGGGTTGAACCGGACTCGTGGCCGAATCGGCTCGGCCTGATCGTGTGCTCGCACCGTCATCCGGCCCGCACTCCTCGGCCGAAGAATCCGTCGCCATAGGGTGCCAGCACCAGTCGCAGCAGGCTGATCTTGCCCATCCGGAAGCCGAGCGCGGAGAGCTTGAGGTAGCGCTCGTAGCGAGCGACCACCTCGGTACCGACGATCTCGGCGGCTTCCGCACGGTTCGCCCGAAGTCTGCGCGCCCATTCCTCGCAGGTCCATGCATAGTCGAGACGCCCATTGGTGAGAGAGCGGAACTCGAAGACGCCTTCGGCCGCAGCCGCGATCTCGGCGAGCGTCGGCAGGTCCGCGTCCGGGAAGATCTCCCGCTGCATGAACGTGCTCGCCCGCTCGCGTTCCATGTCGGCGTAGGCGATCGTCTGCAGCGAAAGCACGCCGTCGTCGTTCAGCCAGCTGCGGCAGCGAGTGAAGAACTCCCGGTACACCCGGATCTTCTCGGCGGGCGAATCATCCGGCCGGGCAAAGTGTTCGAATGCGCCGATCGAGATGATGCCGTCGAAACGGATGTCCGGCTCGTAGTGCACCCAGTTCTCCAGCCGCACTTCGACGCCTGGAAAGTCGCGCGCCCCCACGAACTCGGCCTGCTCGGCGCTGAGCGTGAGCCCGACCGACCGCGCGACCGCATGCTGCTCCGACAGGCGTTGCAGGATCGCGCCCCACCCGCACCCGATGTCCAGCACCGCCGCGGCGCTGTCGGCGCCGATCGCGTCCAGATGGAACCGCAATTTCCGTTCCTGAGCGGCTTCCAAGGTGTCGGTGTCGTTCTCGCGCATCGCGCAGGAGTAACTCAACGACGCATCGAGCCACAGCCGATAGAAGTCGTTGCCCGCGTCGTAGTGGTGCCGGATCGCGGCCGCCGCCGCATCAGCCCGATCGTCGCCGACAGTCGCGGACACGGCTACGCCACGCTCCGCCGGCTCTGCTCGTGCAGATAGCCGGCCACCGCGTTGATATTGGGGTTCTCGAAGAGATCCTCGGGCGCCAGATCGACGCCATAGCGAGCCTCGACTTCGATCAGCAACGCGACCGCGAGGGCGGAGTCGACTCCCATCCGGTCGAAGTCCGCGGCCGGGTCCACCGCTTCCGCCGGAATCTCGAGCAAATTTCCGAGATATTCCCTGCACCACAGGACGATGGCGTCTCTACTCGTGTCCACTGTGTGTATTCCTCACGCTGCGTTACCGGCGGGTTCAGAGTTTCCGGAAATACGTTTGGCGGCCATCCGCGGTGCGGACGGCATTTTCAGATCCGAGGCCAGCCCGAATATCTCGAGCAGTTCGATGAGCCAGAAACCGGGATCGAGCCGGTACCAGTCCAAACCGAAGGACGGCGACTCGGGGAAGGCGTGATGGTTGTTGTGCCACGACTCCCCCAACGTCACCAGGGCGAATATTCCGCCGTTGTGGCTGTTCTCCCGCGACGCGTAGCGGCGGGTACCGAACATGTGCAGGAAAGAATTGATCGCCCAGACGATGTGCTCGAGTACGAAGATCCGTACCAGACCGCCCCACAGCAGACCGCTCACCGCCCCGGTCCAGCTCAGCGAAACCAGCCCGCCGATCACGGTCGGGATGAGCAGCCCGAGCCCCACCCAGTAGTAGTAGAGGCGGGCGATCCGCACCAAGCCGCGATCCTTGATGAGGTCGGGAGCGTAGTGCACGACGTTCGGGTATTCGTGGCGGCGCATCCACAGGAAATGCGAATGCACAAGGCCCCGCAGCGTGCCGCGTAGACCGCCCCCGGAAAGGTTGGGCGAGTGCGGATCCCCTTCGCGATCGCTGTATTCGTGATGCCGCCGGTGCAGTGCCACCCAGGACACCACGCCGCCCTGTCCGGCCATCGAGCCGAATATCGCCAGCAGCCCGGCGACCCACGGCACCGCCTTGAACGTGCGATGGGTGAACAGCCGGTGATAGCCGACGGTCACGCCGAGCCCGGTCACCAGCCACATCGAGAACAGCAGCGCTAATTCGGTTACGCCGAATGGATGTACCGCGAGAAACGCGAATGCGCAGGCCGTGCCGACAATCGGCAGAATATCGAACAGCAGGAAATGCCGACGCTGCAGCCGATGAATGTATGGACTGCTGATCGTCTTTCTACGCGGCTCTGGCAAGTCGCCATTCGGATCATTATCTTCGGCCATCACTCGACTACACCTCATCGGTCCGAGACCCGTTTTCGCCAGCGGGACCCCTCGACCGTAACCTCGGCGACAGGACCACCATCGCAGGATTGAGGCCTGCCGATCGCAAGATCGAAATCGCTGATCGCGACCCGGTACCGAACTACTCCGAAGGCAGATCAATGCCACGACTGCGCCACAATATCCGCGCGACTGTCGCGGGCTTCAGCGATGTTTCGGGCGGGTCGACAAGATTGGCGACCCTCATGAACGTACGGGCGAGGGTGGGGTCGACGTGCGCGGCACGATGTGCACGCGTCACGTAGGAATTCAGCAAACGGATTCGAGGCGTGCGCCGCCCGACCACGCCCGGATGGTTCAGGTCGGCGCCGGTGGACATCCGCCATGCCACATCGACGTGGCGCGCCGCATCGGCATAAAACCGTGCAGGCAACTGGGCGGTGCCTTTTCGAAGGCATGCGCGCAGGGCGAGTGCCTGCTGCGCCGCGACGGTCATACCCTGCGCGTAGAGCGGATTGAAGCTGCACAGCGAGTCGCCGAGCGCGAGACCACGATGAACCTCGTCGCGACCGGCCTGCTCGCCCTCGCCCGCAACCCGGTCCAGCGCGAAATCCTGTGCACCGAACCGGAATTGAGCCGGATTGCGGTGGGAGAGTTCCTCCGCTTCGACACCCCGGTTCCCTTCCCGACCCGCGTCGCCATGGAGGACGTAGAGTTCGCCGACCGGACATTGCCGCGGGGAACGGGTCTGATCCTGCTCATCGGCTCGGCCAATCGTGACCCGGAAGCATTTCCGAATCCCGACGTGCTGGATGTGACCAGGTTCGCGGCGGACCGCAAGACACCACGCCATCTCGCCTTCAGCCACAGACCACATTTCTGCGTCGGCGCGCCCCTGGCCAGGCTGCAAGGCGAGGTGCTCTTCACCGAATTGATGCGCCGCGTCCCCGATTTCGACCTGCTCGACGATGCTCCGCCGTACCGGCTATCGGTGTCGATGCGCGGCCCACTGTCACTGCCGGTCCGAATGCCCGCCTGAATGTCGAGACTGCCCCAGCCCGTTCGGCCGCACTGGTTTTCACTCCGGTGGCATCGCCTCCGCCTCAGTCGGCCTCGGCGCCGATCACCGTCGCGTCACGGTCACCTCCACGGTGTCCTGTCCGGGGCTGGTGGTGAGTTGAAGTAGCTGGGCATCGGGTGGGGACACGACATCGGCGCCCTGGATTTCGACCTGGTAGCCGTTGGGGTAGTTGCTGGGCGGCAGATACACCTCGGTGCGGGTTCCAGGTGCGAACGGTTGACCGGAATCGGCGCGGCGGGCGCTGTATCGGATGGTGAACGTCCCGGTCGCGCTGTCGTAGTGCCACCGCTGCGGAGTGCCTGCTATTGCACGTGGATATGGCCGGACGATCGCCGGGTCCATCAAATTGGGCCCGGTCGGCGGCTCCTGAGGATGACCAGGCGTCTGGTCCTGCGGTTGGGACCAGAACAGCCAAGAGGCCATGTTGTCGTCGAATCTGTCGGTGAGACCAGTCAGCTTCGCCGAATCTTTGGTCGCGCCGAACTCGGTCACCAACCCGACAACGCCCTCGGCACCGGCACGATCCAATCCGTTGCTCACGCAGGTGTCGACCGGACCGGAGCAGTAGTCGTGAAAGCTCATCCCCGCGTTCGGATCGCCGGTCGGATTCGGCATCCAGTTCGGCGTTCCGAAGTCGTTGGTTACGGACGGCTCGTAGAACAGCAGGTGGTTCGGGTCGACTCGTCGGATGGCGTTCATCGCTTTTGCTTCGAACGGCGCGAGCACACCGCTCTCGAACTGGGGGCAGCCCTGGGGAAAGCACGTCGGGTATTCCCAACCGGGCCACGGCTCGTTGATCAGGTCGTAGCCCAGCACGTACGGCTCGTCCACGAAACGTTGCGCGACATGCGCCCACATGGCCGCATAGTGTTCCTGCAGCCCGACGCCATCGGCCGCAGCGTGGTCGTGCCAGAGGTTCGCCCACGTTTGGTTTTGCGCGGGGCTGGTGAAGTAGACCAGCGGAAAGCCCGGATTCGGCGGCAATGGGAACCCGTCGGTGAACGTCGCCCAGTCGGGGAACCCGCTCCAACTCGCGCCCACCGATTCGTTGAACCCGTCCTGATGGGAATCGACAAGGCTGTAGATGTTGTACCGGGCCAGCAACTGCTGGGTCTGCTCGAGCTGCGCGATGTAGTTGTCGTCGTACACTCCGGGCTGCGGCTCGACCGCATTCCATGCGAAACCCAGCCGCACCGCGTTGAAACCGTTCTCCGCCAGGAACCGAGCGTCGTTCTCACCGAAACCTCCCGCCGCGGGGAAGTACGGCGGGTACTTGTAGACCAGATTCACGCCGTGCACGGTGACCACCCGGCCTTGGTCGTCGGTGAGCCAGCGGCCCGCGTGTCCCAGTTCAGGGACCGCCGGTGTCGCCGCCGCCGGTGTGGTCAGTCCCAGCAGCAACATGACCAACCCGAGACACCGCGCTGTCGAGGACATGATGGTCATCGCGCAAACCTTTCGACGAGTATGCGCCGACGGCACTTCTACGGCGCTGACAACTGGAGAAGCGCTCCGATCACGGCAGCCCTCGGCGCCGGGGATCAATCCGTACAACGAGATGGTCCAGACCACGGCGCTGATGCAGAAAGGCTATCTACCGTCGGCCGGATTCGATCACGACACTCCGCTGCACGTCGACGACGTCACATGCCCCGACCATCGCCTCGGCGGGAACGCGACGCTCTTCCGCCGAGCCGATTCAGCTAAGTTATGCTGACAGTTTGCGGGCCTTCATCTCAGTGTCTGATCGATTTCTTGGCAATAACTGACCACCTCGTGATGGCAAACGAATGGGATTCAGATCAGCTGGTCATCGGGTTTTGAGCGGCAGCCGCCCGCCGGGCCCTGAAACCGTTTCGAGCATCGCCACAAGTTTGCGCAGCGGCCGACACCCGTCGACCAACGACGCAATGTGAGCAGGAAACCGGATGGCAATCGCTCGGCATTTCGCTGTCCGCGGCCGCACACCGGCACTAGATCGTCAACCTCACAACCACTAGGAGACCATCGATGCTGCTGTCCAGTTTTCGCCGCGCGTTCGCCATTCCGGTGACCTGCGTCCTCGCCGCGACCGGCACATACCTGGCCGCCGGCTGTGGCAGCCAGCCCGGCACCGACAGCACAGCCGACAACCATGCTTCGACTTCGACGCCCGCGTCACCGCAACGGCAGGCCTTCACCTTCGGCGTCGGCTACGGGCCGACCGTTGCCGCCGACCAGGCCGGACATCAATGGGCGCCCGCCGCCACCGCCGCAATCACCCCCGGGGTACAGACCTATACCCACGGCGCGGTCCAATGCACGGCGAACTATGTCTTCATCGATGACACCGGCCACGTGTACATCGGCCAGGCGGCCCACTGCGGCACCACGGGACTCGTCACCGAAACCGATGGCTGCACCGCCGGTAGCCTCCCCTTGGGAACCTCCGTGAGTTTCAACCGCAACGGCTCGCCGGTTTCCGGCGCGACGACCGCCGCCGGGCAGCTCGCGTACAGCAGTTGGCTGACCATGCAGGAAAATGGCGAGCAGGACCGAAATGCCTGCGCCTACAACGACTTGGCGCTGGTGAAGCTCGCGCCGGAGGACATCGGGAAAGTCAATCCGAGCCTGCCGCACTGGGGCGGCCCAGTCGGTATCAACACCAGTGGCACGAATGCCGGCGACCACCTCTACAGCTACTGGAACTCGATTCTGCGTGGCGGAATCACCGGCCTGTCCCCTCAGGTCGGTGAAAGCAAGATCGACGATGTCGCTGCCAGCGGCTGGACCCACGCTTTTGTCGCGACCATCCCCGGCATTCCGGGCGACAGCGGCAGTGCCTTCCTCGACAGCGACGGCTATGCACTCGGCACTCTGTCAACGCTCGCCATCTCGATTCCCATCGTCAACAACGTCGGTGACATCAGCCGCGAACTGGCCTACGCGCGAGCGTATTCCGGTATCTCGGGTCTGCGCCTGGTACTCGGGACCGAACCGTTCACGCCGAACCGTTGACAGGGCTTATCCTGCCTCGGGATTCGCTCTAGAATTGCTGAATATTCGACCTGATCGAAGGCGATGTGCACCCGTTGTGCCGAAGGTGCCGCGATCGTGCGCTGGTCATTCGGTGGCCGTGCGCAGAACTGCGATACGAGGACAGCTCGCCATGACAGATGTCGACTATTGCGTGATCGGTGCAGGCTTCGCGGGATTGACGGCCGCACTGCGGCTGAAACAGGCGGGTCGATCGGTAGCGGTGCTGGAAGCCCGCGACCGCCTGGGCGGGCGCACGTTCACCGAAGTGCGTACCGACGGGTCGTGGATCGATCGCGGTGGCGCGTGGGTAGGCCCGGGGCAGGATCGGATCCACGCATTGATGGACGAGTTCGGGGTACCGAGTTACCAGCAGTACACCGACGGTGAGGCCATCATAGTGGTCGACGGCAAGCAGCACCGCTACACGGGCACGATTCCGTGGACGATGAGCCCGTGGGCGGCGTTGAACCTCGGTGCGGCGTTGTTCGAGCTGGGACATATGTGCGAGTCGGTTCCCCTCGACGCGCCGTGGGCATCGAAGCAGGCAGACAGATTGGACCAGCTCAGCCTGGCGCAGTGGCTGGATGACCACGTGCTGTCCAGGCCCGCCCATGATCTGCTCGAGACCGCCGTCGCCGGCTGCTACACCTCGGCCGCCTCGGAGGTGTCATTACTGTTCGTGCTGTACCAGATGGCATCGGCGGGAGGGCCGAACTTCGTCCTCGGTGTCAAGGACGGCGCGCAGGATGCCCGGCCGGTCGGCGGTATGGGTGCGATCTACCGGCCGATGGCGGCCGAGATCGGCGACTCGATCCACCTGTCGCAGCCGGTTCGCCGGATAGAGCAGGACACCGCCGGTGTCACGGTGCGTGCGGAGGAGTTGACGGTGCGCGCACGTCGGGCGATCGTGGCGGTTCCCCTGGCCATCGCGAGTCACATTCTGTACGAGCCGATGCTGCCGGTCGATCGATCGTTTCTCCATCAGCGGATGCCGAGCGGCTCGATCATCAAGATTGCCGCCGTGTACGACGAGCCGTTCTGGCGGCGCGACGGATTGTCCGGGCAGTCGGCCGCACCGGGGTCACCCGCGACCATCACTATCGATGCCTGCACGGATACCGGACGACCCGGCATCCTCTGTGTCATCGTCGAGGGACCCATCGCGCGGCAGGTCGGACAACTCGACGAGGCCGCACGAAGGAGGGCGGTACTCGGCGCGCTGGTCGAGCGTTTCGGCGACACAGCCGGTTCCCCTGTCGACTACGTCGAGCACAACTGGACTGTCGAGCGCTACTCCGGCGGCGGAATGCTGAGTCACGCACCCACTGGTGTCCTCACCCAGTTCGGCCGTGCCCTGCGTGAGCCGTGCGACCGCGTCCACTGGGCCGGAACCGAGAGCTCTGCCGTCATGTGCGGTTGGGTCGACGGAGCCGTTCGCTCGGGAGAACGGGCGGCAAGCGAAGTGCTCGAGCAGGAGACCGCGACCGTGGTCTGAGAACGTTCCGCGCTCGTTCTGGAGACAGGTCCGGGCGGCGGTTCCCCGCTGGTGCGGGGCGCGACCCGGACGTGCGGTGCCGCAGTTGGGGATGCCGACTCCTGTTGCGGTGCAGTGCTTCTGCCATCGGTGATCTAGGCAAGGTTGCCCGATAACGGAAGGTTATCCGGCAACAGAGGCGGGAGTGCGCGCGCTGTTCACCCGGCGATGTGGGTCCACTCGCCGAATCCCGACATATCGGCGAGATTGACAAAGTTCCCGCTGCCATCGAGTTCGCCCGAAGCAGCCGTCCGGCTCGCACGGTTGTAAAAGAACAGCCGCCCATCCACGGGCACGATATGAGTCCAGTCGCCGAATCCGGACATATCGGCGAGATTCACGAAGTTTCCGCTGCCGTCGAGTTCGCCCGAAGCGGCCGTCCGACTCGCACGGTTGTAAAAGAACAGCCGCCCATCCACGGGCACGATATGAGTCCAGTGACCGAATCCGGACATATCGGCGAAGTTGATGAATTTTCCGCTGCCGTCGAGTTCGCCTGAAGCGGCCGTCCGGCTCGAGTCGTTGTAGAAGAACATGGTTGCCACCACCTGTTTGTTGGAGCTGTTTTGGGAGGTCACACCATGGTCGAAGGCGGCAGGTGATGCGCCTAGGGTAATGCGTTACCCGAAACTCGAAAGGGCCCCAGATGGAGGTGCGGCGTCCACGCCATAGCGAAACCGTGCTGTTCAATATCTGGTTTTCGACAAGTGCGAAAACCTCGGCCACGGCATCGACCGCCAGCTGAAAGCATGACCGGAGGTTTGTCGACAATCCCCGGAAGCTTTGTGACCGTAGAGCGGTTTTCCCCCCGCGCGAGCCCGAAGGCTGCACCATTGATACGCGCGGTGCGGCGAGTGCCGCGTTCTCTTCCCGATGTGTTCAGGATTCATACCCGCCACACAGGAGGAAACAAGATCCATGACAACTACCCGGAATTATCGGTGCACCACCCATGTCGCGACCGTCTTCGCAACAATGGCGACAGCCCTGGTCGTCACGGCTGCCCCCGCTCTCGCCGCCGCGACCATCGACATCTCCCGCGCCGGACCGACCATAGTTCAAGTCACCTACAGCTGCGATAACTCCGACGGAGTGACCAGCATTCAGGCGATGATGGGCGAACCCACCGCCGACGGCCCCGCCGCCCAAGGCACTCAGAACGCCGTCACCTGCGACAATACCCAACATGACGCGAGCATTCCGATGACAGAAGCCCCTGGCCAGCGCCCCCTGGAGTCGGGTCAAGTCCAGGTGCGAGTCGCACTCGTCGACCGCAACGACACCGTTGTATCCGGACAGGCGAAGCTATTCGCCATGCAATAAGGAATCCTCTCCCGAGTTTCGCGCGGCCGCTATTGGCATGGTCGGGGTCACCAACTTTTCGCGGATCCGAGTAGTGGCCTACCCGCGACCTGCGGATTCGCCTGCATCAGGCTGGGATGGTCTAGTCCATGCGTCTCGACCCGGGAGATGGTCATGTGTGCTCGAGTTGCGGAGGCTCCGGAGCAGCGGGCTCACGGGCAAGGGAAGTCGTTCGACTACGACGCCTTCATTTCCTATACCCACCATGATCGGCCGGTCGCCGCCGGGATCCAGAAAGGCCTACACCGCATCGGCCGACGGACCGGCCACCTGCACGCCCTGCGGGTATTCCGCGACGCCACCGACCTCACCGCCAGCCCAGACCTCTGGGGCAAGGTCACTGAAGCGATGGACCGCGCCCGCTACCTGATCGTGGTCCTCTCCCCATATGCGGCTGCCTCGAAATGGGTCAACAAGGAAGTCGTCCACTGGCTGCAGCGCCGCGGCCCGGACCAACTGCTGTTCGTCGTCACCGACGGACACCTGGCATGGGATGAGGGCACTGGAAGGTTCGACCCGGACCGATCCGACGTGGCCCTGCCCGTGCTGACGCAACCCGGCGTGCTGGCCACCGAACCGTTTTACGTCGACGTCACCAGCGATGCCCCCTGGGACCCGCGTACACCGATGTTCCGTGAGAAGCTCATCGACCTGGCCGCCCCGATCCACGGCAAACCCAAGTACCAGCTGGCCAGCGAAGACCTGCGCGAACAACGCCGCTTCCGGCGATTACGCCGCGCCGCGATTGCCAGCCTGATCCTGCTGACAGTCCTCGCGGTCGCCGCGGCAACGATCGCGGTCGTCAAGCAACGAGAGGCGGTACGCCAACAACAAGAGGCGGTACGCCAACGCAACGAGGCCGTCGCTCTTGCCCTTGCCACGGCCTCCCGCGACACCGCCCCCAGCAACGCCGCTCTCGCGCTCGCGCTCGCCGCCGAGAGCAGTCGAGCTACACCGGCCCCGCTGTGGCAGGCCACCAGCGCAGTGGTCAACGCCCGCATCGCCTTCGGTCAAAGCGCTGGGCAGCAAGTTCCCGGCCCGCTCACCGGCCACACCGACTGGGTGAACGACATTGCGTTCAGCCCGGACGGCACCCGGCTGGCCACCGCCAGCATGGACGGCACGGTGCGGATTTGGGACCCGGCGAGCGGTAGGCAGATCGGCGAACTGCTCGTCGGCGAACCCGACAGGGTGTACTCGGTAGCGTTCAGCGCCGACGGCACCCGGCTGGCCACCGCGGGGTCCGACAACATCATGCGATTGTGGGATCCAGCCACCGGTAGGCAGGTCGGTGAACCGCTCACCGGCCACACCGACAGGGTGACTGCGGTGGCGTTCAGCCCGAACGGCACTTTGCTGGCCTCCGCCAGCTGGGACGGCGCCGTCCGGCTATGGGACCCCGCGACCGGTGGGCAGATCGGCGAACCGATCAACGCCGACTCCGGCGCGGTGTCCGACGTGGCGTTCAGCCCCGACGGCACCCGCTTGGCCACCGCCGGCGCCGATCGGACTGTGCGGCTGTGGGACCCCGCGACCGGTGCGCAGGTCGGTCGCCAGCTCACCGGCCACACCGACTGGGTGGCCGACGTGGCGTTCAGTCCCGACGGCACCTTGTTGGCGTCCTCCGGCGGGGACAACACCGTGCGACTGTGGGACCCGGGCACGGGCCAACCAGTCGGCCAACCGCTCACCGGCCACACCCGCGAGGTGCACTCGGTAGCGTTCAGCCCGGACGGCACCCGGCTGGCGACCGCCAGCAACGACAGCACCGTGCGGCTGTGGAACGTCACCACCGGCCAACCGATCGGGCAACCGCTCACCGGCCATACCGGAGAGGTAAACGCGGTGGCGTTCAGCCCGGACGGCAGCCGACTCGCCACCGCCAGCAACGACAACACCGCGCGGCTATGGGACATCACCACTGGTGTGCCGGTCGGCCAACCGCTCACCGGCCACACCGACTGGGTGAACGATGTGGCGTTCAGCCCGGACGGCAGGCTGTTGGCTTCCGGCGGTCGGGATGGCACCGTGCGGCTCTGGGACCCGTCGACCGGTAGGCAGGTCGGCGAACCACTCACCGGCCACAACGGCGCGGTCGGTGCGGTGGCGTTCAGCCCGGACGGCACCCTCTTGGCCAGCGCCGGCGCCGACCACACCGTCCGGCTGTGGAACCCAATCACCAGGCAACCCACCGGCACTCCACTCACGGGCCATACCGACGGCGTGTTCGACGTGGCGTTCAGCCCGGACGGCAGCCGACTCGCCACCGCCAGCAACGACAGCACGGTGCGGCTGTGGGACCCCACTCATGGGCAGCCGCTCGACGAACCGCTCACCGGCCACAACGGCCCGGTGTACTCGGTGGCGTTCAGTCCGGACGGCGCTCGACTAGCCGCCGTCGGCGGCATTCACAACCCCGTGCGGCTGTGGGACCTCACCCCCGGCAAGCCGGTCGGCAGAGCCCTCACCGGTCATACCGATCTATTCATCGCGGTGACATTCAGCCCGGATGGCGCACTATTGGCCACTGCCGGCTCGGACCGCACCGTCCGGCTGTGGGCCCCTGCCTCGGGACAACTCACCGGCCCTCCACTCACCGGCCACACCGACGGTGTATTCGGTGTCGCGTTCAGCCCGGACGGAACGCTATTGGCCTCCTCGGGCGGGGACAACACCGTGCGGTTGTGGAATCCCACTGCCGGTAGGCCAATCGGCGCCCCGCTCATCGGCCACACCGACAGGGTGACTGCGGTGGCGTTCAGCCCGGACGGCACCCGGCTGGCCACTGCCGGCACCGACCACACCGTCCGGCTCTGGGACCTCTGGAACGTGGACAAGGCGTGTGAGCTCGCCACCCCGTACGTGACCCGAGCCCAACTACAGTCCTACATGCCATCGGGCTGGGAGACGGCATGCCGATATGCGGCATGAATCCAAGCCCATTGCCGACCGCGGAGGTCGGCGCAACTCGGCCCAGGAATCCTTGCCGACCGGCCCACCTGAATGGACGGATGGCAAACGGACACGCGACATTTCAGGAGGTGGACGGTGCTGAACGATCAGCGATCCGAGCTTCAGACCCGACTCTGGAACGATGCACCGCAAAGCCCTGAAGGCCGCGGCGCCGCCTATGAGAGCGCTGTGCTCGAACAGTACAGGCTCTACGTGGAAATGGCCGACAGGGTGAGCGCCCGGCGGGGTCTGACGAACACTTTCTTCCTGACGCTCAATAGTGGCATCTTCACCCTCGCCGCTGCCTTCGGGAAATCCCCGTCGCAAGACAAAGTGTGGTGGCTGGCGATCCCCCTGGCCGCTATCCTCGGCCAGTGTTTCGCCTGGTTCTACCTGGTCCGCAGCTACCGGCTCCTGAACACTGCCAAGTACCAGGTCGTGGGTGCCCTCGAGGAACGACTGCCCGCCTCCCCCTTCTGGCGAGCCGAATGGTGGGCCCTGGGCGAAGGCACGGACCGAGCGCGATACTGGCCCCTCTCCCACATCGAACAATGGATCCCGATCCTTTTCGCCCTCGCATACATCGCCGGGTTCCTGGCCGCTGTTCTCGCCTGAAACTGCTTCTGTCCCATGCACATACGAGATCGTGTCCGTTCGGAACCCACGACGGATCGTGACCACGTCCATGTCATCGCAACCGGCGTACCGGTCGTGCTCGGTGCCGGGCTGTACCCAGCGCACTCGCGAGTTGCGCCGCGTCGAAACCGATCGGCTGGCCGTGTCCGGGGACGAGTGTTCGGGCCGGTTGGATCCCCAGATGCTCAGCGCTGCCCCGGGTGAGGGTTTCGTCGTGGTTGAACACTGCTGGCAGTAGTTGTGGTCCGGTGTGCCGCAGGAGGGGGTGGCCGGTGACCAATGCGTCGCCGGAGAACAGGACTGCCTCGGATGGCATGAGGTAGGCGGTGTGACCGCTGGTGTGGCCTGGGGTCGGAACCGCGACGAGCCCACCGGGCAACGCAGCCAGGGCGTCCGCGCCGCCCGTGGTCGCCGAGGGGATGGCCATGCCGATATGGCCGTGGATCGCGCGCATGGTGTGGGCGACCCAGCGACGACCCCGGTGGGTGGTGAGTTGCTTGATCATTCCGACCGGGGTGATCTGTTGCAGGTATTCGCGTTTGGCGTGCCGGACTTCCTCGGTCCCGGTGTAGACCGGCATCCCCACCCGTTCGACGAGAGCGGGGATCGCGCCGATGTGATCGAGGTGGGCGTGGGTTAGCAGCACGGCAGCGATATCGGTGAGGTGATGGCCTATCTGGTGCACCGAGTCCAGCATGTCCTCGGTGTCGGCGGGGTATCCGGCGTCGATGACGGTGACACCGGAGCCGTCACTGACCAGTGCCCAATTGACATTCGTTCCGGCCACGACATAGACGGAGTCGGAAATCTGATCAATCTTCACAGGGCGCCTTTCTCAGAGCTGGATTCGGTGTTCGATGACGCCGATGCCGTCGATTTCCAGTCGCAGTTCGTCTCCGGGTGCGAGCCAGCGGCCCAGCTCCATCCCGCTACCGCCGGGCAGGGTGCCCGAGGACAGCAGTTCGCCGGGGTAGAGCTGCTCACTGCGCGACACGTGCGCGATCGCCTCGGCCATCGAGTACCGCATGGTGTGAGTTCCGGTGCGCGAGACCGTGTTTCCGTTGATGGCCACCGTCGCGGTCAACCGATCGAGTCGGTCGATGACCGCGTGCCCCGCGACGGCGGTCGCCGACATCGAGGTGGTGAAGTGTTTGGACCGTTGTGGCCCGAAGCCGGAACGCATTTCGGCCAATTGCACGTCGCGGGCCGAGAAGTCGTTGACCACAACGACCGCGGCGATTGCGGCGGCGGCTTGCCCGACGGTGGCGTCGCGCAAGGGTGCGCCGAGCACGACCCCGAGTTCGAGCTCGAAATCCAGTGCCCGACTGTAGGAAGGTGAGCAGATCGCAACCCCGGACGGGACGATCGTCAGCGCGTTGGACATGTAGTAGATCGGCTGGCGGTACCACAGTGCGTGCGGCCGGAACGGAGGAAAGGTGCGGTGGGTCAACGCCTCGTAGGCGCGACCGATCCGATAGCCGGCGGGCACGAAGCGCTTGGCCAGGCCGCGGGCGGCGTCGACGGCATGCTTTTCGAAGATCATGAAATCGCGGAAGGACGCCGGGCACACTGGTAGGACCGTGGCGCCGTCGGCCAAGCCCAGGATGTCGTAGCGGGCGATCTCGAAATCAGTGGTGAACGCCGACGGAATCGCGAAAGCACCTCTTGCGCTGCTGGATTCGTCGGCGGTGCGCCAGCCGTCGCCGCTGTCGATCTGCACGTCGATGCGGCGTTCGGTGCGATTGAGGATGCGCCGCAGCCGCGGCACCGGCGTCGTCGTGGAGTCGGTCATCGCGTAACCTCGACGGCGTCGTGGGCGACCAGGTGGTCGTGCAGGAATCGCGTGGCCAACGCCGACCAGTGCTGGGCGTTACCCATCGCGCAATGGTCGTCCTCGGCGTAGAGCACCAGTTGCGCGTTCGGGGCGCCGACGGCGAGATCGATCGAGTCCTGGGTACTCGCCAACGTGTCGCGGGCCCCGTTGATCACCAGCAGCGGTATCGCGATCTTGCGATAGTGCTGTGCGAGTGAGAGTTTCGCCAGCTTGCGCGACAGATCCGCGGTGCTCGAGGCACCAACGGTGTGACTCAGGGTCGACACCATGATCTCCGGCATCCCGATCGAGTTGAGCGCGCCGAAACTGCGGTGCGTGAGGGGCCCGTTGGAGACGGCCACCTTCAACCGGGGATCGACCGCTGCCATGCGGGTCGACCAGTAGGCGCCGAAGCTGAATCCCATCATGCCGATCCGGTCGGCATCCACACGCGGATCGGCGGCCAGGTAGTCGATGACCTCCGAATACACGCGCTCGGCGGCACTGGACAGTGGTTCGCGGTAGGAGTAGGTGCCGGGCATCTCCATCGCGAACATGCCCATACCCGTGTCCCGCTGGACCAGCAGCGGCAGCAGTACCTCGGCAAGCGTGCCCTCCAGGCCGTTGGTGAACAGCACTGTCGGCACCGATTCGGCCCCGATCGGAAGCATCAGGAAACCGCGCACGCGTTCGCCACCGTCGATCGGGATCCGCACCGCCTCGATGCTCACACCCATCGCGGGCGCGAGTGCGAGCAGCAGCACCTCACACAGGCGGTGGGATCGTTCGTAGGCACGCAACCGCTGCGGGCTCCAGCCCGGCCACGCGGCGACGAACTCGTACACCAGCGCTTTGATCAACCCGTCCAGCGCGACAGCGGCATCGGCCGCGGCAGGATGTTCGGCGCAGAACCGTTGCACCGCACCGGGATCTGCCACGGTGCCGCGGTCGGCGAGGATCGTCGCCGCGGGAGCGAGCAGTTCACCGAGGGAGCGCAGGTCGGTCGCGGAGGCCGGGTCGAGCAGCTGTTGTGCGTGGGGTCCACCCAGGCGTGAGAGTGCCGCGTCGGCGTGCGCCAGATGCTGCTCGGCGAAGCCTTTCCAGTAACCGGCCCATCGGGTGTCCTCGAAGGAGCGGCAACCGGCCAATTGCCCGCGGAACTCGTCGGTGGGTATCCCGCCCAAATGGGTGAACCGGTCGGCGAACAACCTGGGAAGGAACGGGGCTGCGCCCAGACGATGGGTCACGCGTTCAGTGGTGCGGGTCATCGCGCACGCGCTGACCACCATCCGTTTCGCCAAATCCAGCAACAACGTCATTGTGGTGTGCCCTCGCTCCATCTCACATTCGCGGAAGTTTCTGCTTTAGTGAGCGTAGGCACACCGGGCAATCAAAAGCAAGAAGTTCTGCTTTAGGATGGGAGTATGACCGAAGCCGAGAACGTCGCGCCGCAGCGCCGACCAGGAGGTCGCGCCGCGAAGGTCAGGGAAGCCGTCCATCGCGCCGTGCTCGACGCCGTCGCCGAGCACGGCGTCGCCAAGGTCGGCATACCCGATATCAGCCGCCGCGCCGGCGTGCGCGACAGCTCCATCTATCGGCGCTGGGGAACCCGCGAGAACTTGGTCCTCGACGTGATGCTCACCGCGAGCGAGCGCACTCTGCCGCTGCCCGACACCGGCACACTGCACGGCGACCTGACCGCGTTCGCCACCGCGCTCATCGCCTACCTCGATACCCCGTTGGGGAACGGCTTGGCCCGGGCACTCGCCTTCAACACCGACTCCGACGAGATCGCAGCAGCGCGAGACACCTTCTGGGACACGCGATATCACGCGAACGAGCTGATGATCAGCCGTGCCGTGGCCCGTGGCGAACTACCGAACGACACCGACGCCCGCGTCGCGATCGAACTACTCATAGCGCCGATCCACTTCCGCCACCTACTCACCCGCCAGCCAGCCGATGCCGAGTTCGTCGACCAACTCGCCACTCACGTGATCTGCGCGTTGCGACCTGGCGCCGGCTGAGCAGATCGCGAAGGATTTCGGAATTCCGAAGCCCGCCTGCATCGCGCGAGCCGACTTTCTTTGTGCGCGAGCATGTTCCGCGTCGGCTCGGGCGTCGGAGTCGACGCGAGTCATGGACGCTGCCGCTGTTTCTCGCGATCCTGGGATCAGTAGTAATGGCGTCTGCCGCCGACGGCGCGGCCAGTCGATCCCAATAGGAACAACACGAGCCCGATGATGAGAACCACGATTCCGATGGTCCACAGGATCGGGATGCTGAATATGAACCCAACGATAAGAAGAATGAGTCCGAGAATAATCATGGCCAGCTACCTCGTTTCGCTGCTGTATTCGAAGGGGCTGAGAAACCCTCCGGTGCTGGATCGTGTTTTGCGATCGGTCTTCTGGCGGATAACCCGCATTCCGACAGCCAAACAACGCTGCTGGAGAGACTTGGCGCGGAATCCAGAGAGGTAATGCCGTTCAGTCGGTGAGTTGGTATGTCGCGAGGATGCCTTTGTGGTCGCTGACCCACTGCGCCGGCGAGGCGACGAAGTTGTCCTCGGTTGTCTCTTGCAGTCGGGTACCGCGCACTATGGACCCGCGCGGGCCGATGATGCCGACGGCAGACAGACGCAGTGCGGCACCATGAGCGAAGATGTAGTCGACTCGGTCGCGTTCGTCGGCCTCAGGAGCCCACGCGAGGTCGGAGACATCCACATCGACGTTGTCCGAGGGCCAGGTGAGTCCGGGATGGGTGGCCGGGTCTGGATACATCGATCGGTAGGCATCGATGAAACCGGCTTCTTGCAGGCGTCGAGTGGTCTCCCACGCCGACACCACACCGTTGTGGTCGAACAACTGCGCGGTGGCGGGCGTCCAATCCAGCAGGGACGGCTCGTTCAGATCGCCACCCATGATGATCGAAGAGCCGTCGGCGATCTCGGCTTTCGCGTCGGCGAGAAAGTTGCTGATGACCTCTGGGCGGCCCGAGGCCGCGTTGATGCGCTGGATCACCGCGAGGTCGGTCACCGGGCCGTCGGGCAGCTTGTTCCACTCGTGCTCGGCGAACTCGCCCGGCGCCGGAACTCCGGGTCCGTACCCTCGGGACAGGTTGGAGGCGTACCAGCGATACTCCAGATGCGCGGAGTAGGCGGTGAGGCGCCTTCCGCCGATGTTCAACCGCGCCTTGACCATCCATTGCAGATCGGCGCTGTCCTGGACCGGAAACACCGACAGAATTCCCGTGTCGTGCGAGGCGATGGCATTGAACTCGCGCCCCCGCCGCACCAGTTCGGCCGCGACGGCCGTGGTCGCTTCGGTTGCCTCCGAAAGCAGCACGATCGAGGCCTGTGTCGAGATGATGAGATCGGTGATCAGCTGGATACCAGTGGAAATCTTGCTGCCGCTGTGCCACGTGTTCAATGCCAGCACCCGGATCTCGCGTGCCTCGGGTGCTGCGGCGGCGGAAATCTCCGAACCGGCCTCGAGCGCTCCATCCGCCCCTGCCCTTGCCGACTCCAAGTCGCTTCGCCTCATCAACCCATCATGGCCTCCATCGAAATTCCCCACATCGTGCCGGCGATCGGGCTCGAGTGAATTCCCAAGGTGCGTCCCCTTCGTTCCTGTGTCCGCTCACTCGATACGCATTCACAGCGAGCGGCTGCATCGCGAGAGTCGAGTAGCGAACTACCCGTGACCAGGTGCGATGGCGGATGGAAACTGACGATGAGCATTGTGATCCGAGAATGACGTGCGGGAGCCGGGGCCATGGGTGGTGACATCGACGTCTGGAAAGACAGGGTGCTGTCGGTCCTCGACACCGCGCCCGCGGGCAAGACGGTGAACCAGCAGAGGTTGCTGACGATGATCGCCGCGCGGTTTGCCGCCAAGTTCGAAGCAGGCGAACGTGATTCGATGGCCGGTGAGCCGATGTGGTGGGTCGCGGTCTCCGACGCGCTGGGCAAACTTCGTGACGACGGACTCGTCGTGCAGGGGTCACCGATCGAACTGACCGGGCTCGGCCGCAGCGAGGCACCCGACGCGATCGCGCGTGCGGCGGCCTATGTTCCGACGCGAGGGCAGATGACGGCAATCGGCGCGCCGGGCAGGTTGCCGGTCGCGGGTGTTATCGCTCCCCCGTTGCGCGCGCGTCTCGAGACTCGCAGATCGGGGCACGCCCGAGCGGCCGAGGCGGGTACCGCGTCACCTGCCGGGGCCGACGATCCGATCTCCGTCATGGTCGAGCTCAACTCGAGCTACGGCCGCGGCCTCAATGCCGCGTTCAACCGGCTCAAAGAGCTCTGGAAGCTCGTCGCGGCCGCCGGTACCCCCTACCGTCTCACCGACGAGTACGCAACGGGACGGTTGGCCCCAGACCAGATCGAGGGGCTGGTGTCCGCGGATGCCGTCGCGTCGGACATATCGGCGCGGGCAATGCAACGCATCTGGCCGGACTTCGAGATCCACGGTCAGATCGACCAGTCCTTTGTGACGATCAAAGCCGAAGCGGCCCAACGATCGTTCAACGCGTACGGCGAGGGAATCGTCTGGGCAGTCGTGGATTCCGGCATAGACCGCAACCATCCGCATTTCCTCACCAACGAAACCCTCAGCCATCCATCGGTGCGCGATCTGCATCGCACGTGCCCCGGAGACGGACCTCCCGTTCGTGACGGCGCTCTGCTCGACGAGGAGGGCCACGGCACCCATGTCGCCGGAATCATCGCCGGCGGACTGAATGGCTGGGCGAAAGAGGTTGTCGTCACCGAGAATCGGTACAACACCGCCGACGGCGCCGAGCTGCGCAGGCGCACGGTCGTCGAGCCCGCGCGCCTGTCCGGGATCGCGCCACGGGCGAGGCTCGTGAGTCTGAAGGTGCTCGGCGCGAAGGGCAACGAGACGGCGCGGGTCGGGCGCGTGATCCAAGCTCTTTCCTATGTGCGCAGGGTCAATGCGGCCAGCGACAACGCGCCCCGGATCCATGGCGTAAACCTCAGCCTCGGTTACGGATTCGACCCGGCGTGGTACGCGTGCGGGAGCAGCCCGCTGTGCATCGCGGTCGACAACCTCGTCCGCAGTGGCGTCATCGTCGTCGTCGCGGCGGGTAACTCGGCGTATGTCAGCCTCTTCGTCGAAGACCAGAACGCACCGACCCGGTTCAGCACCGGAATGACGATCAACGATCCGGGAAACGCCAAACGTGCGGTCACGGTCGGCTCGACGCACCGTGATGCGCCGCATACCTATGGAATCTCCTACTTCTCGTCGCGGGGGCCGACGGGCGACGGGCGGATGAAGCCGGCCCTGGTCGCTCCGGGCGAACGCATCACATCGGCTGCCGCGGGTGAGCTCGGCGCGGATGCCTTTCGATCGTTGGGGAGAAACGAGGAGGGCGCGGCGGTGTATATCGAGCAGAGCGGTACCAGCATGGCCGCTCCACATGTGTCGGGTGCCATCGCGGCGTTCCTGTCGGTCCGCCGCGAGTTCATCAGCGACCCCGAATCGGTCAAGCGGATCTTCGTCGAGTCGGCCACGCCGCTGGGCCGCGACCGTTATCTCGAAGGCGGCGGACTCGTCGACTTGATGCGCGCCCTTCAATCTGTCTGAACCTGCCGACGAAGGAGTAATAGAGATGCCGGAATTTGTTGGCGACAAGCCACTTTGGATCGTTTCGTTCGACAAGGACGGCGATGTCGATTCGGTCGACGCCGACGCACTTGTCGCGGGTGTACGCCAGCGGGAGCTCACCGACCTGATCGTGTTCTCGCACGGCTGGAACAACGATCGCAGCAAGGCGGTCGATCTGTACCAGCGGTGGTTCGGAAAACTGGACACGTTGCCGTCCGCCGCGACACGCCGGATCGGATACGCGGGCGTGGTTTGGCCGTCGGAGCGCTGGTCGGATGAACCGATCGGGGATTTCGCGCCCGCCGTGGCGCCCACCGGGGCCGCGGCCGCACGCCGCCGCGAGTCTGTTCCCGCTGGATCACCGACGCTCGACGCCGACACTCTGCAGATGTTGAAGGCGACCTTTCCGGACGGGGCGCAACAGCTCGATCGGATTGCCGAACTGCTGGGAACCGAAAGGCCGGACCCCGGCACCATCGACGAGCTGTTTCGACAAATGCGTGAGTTCAGCATCGCCACGTTCCCGGGAAACACCGACAGCGAAGGCCCGAAGGACAACGCCGACAGCGGGTTCCCCGCGATGCTCAGTACGAACAACGATGCGTCAGAGGTGTTCCGGGACTTCGCGATGGAGCTGATGAGATCGGGCGTCGACCTCGATTCGGCGCACGGTGGCGCTGCCGGAATCGGTGACATATTCGGGAAGGTGCTCCACGGCGCCAAAGAGGCGCTACGGACGCTGACCTACTGGCAGATGAAGAACCGCGCCGGTGTCGTCGGCGAGAACGGCCTGGGACCGCTGCTGGGACGGTTGCATCGGGAATTCCCGAGTTTGCGCATCGATCTGATCGGCCACAGCTTCGGCGCACGGGTCGTGTCGTATGCCCTGGCCGGACTGCCCGACGGCTTGGTCCCGTCCCCGGTGAAATCTGTCACGCTGCTGCAGGGTGCGTTCTCGAGCTTCGCTTTCGCGGACCCGTTGCCGTTCGATCGGAACCGACGTGGCGGTCTGGCCGGACGATCCAACCGGGTAGACGGGCCCGTTTCCGTCTGCTTCTCGAGCCACGACGGAGCATTGAACAATTTCTATCCACTTGCATCGAAAGTCGCCGGAGACAACGCCGCAGGAGCGCACGGTGACAATCCGTGGACGGCGATGGGAGCCGTCGGCGCGTTCGATGTGACTCGAGTCGAGCTACGGGGCGTCGGGGACGACTATCCGTTCACTGCGGGCGAACTGATCAATATCGATGCGTCCGGCACCGTAGCGAACGGCCAACCACCGTTCGGTGCGCACAGTGACATCGTGCACGAAAACCTCGCCTGGGTTGTCGTGAAAGCAAGCAAGCTCGACACGCCATAACCACGGACCCACAACCAGGGTCTACACCGGGTCGGGCAACTTCTCACCGTCCGGCGAGCACAACAACGGCGATCACCTGATCGTCATCGAGGATCCACGCGTCGCTGTCGACAATGACTGCCAGACACCTACATTGGACGCGGAGCCGGCAACCTCATTGCCGCACCACAAGCTAGACGCGCAGCAGAAGGTAGGCGGCCGTTCCCGAGCCGATGACGGCGACGCCGTAGCAGGCCACGATGATCAACGCGCTGAACCGCTTCAGCCGCAAGCCGTCGTACAGCATGTACCGGAAGCGGTGTGCCCAATGGAATAGAGCGAGCACACAGAGTCCGAAAAGGACCAGCCGGATGAGAGGATGGCGCAACACCGAGAGCAGGTATGCGTGGTCCGGCGCGGGAAGCCAACCCAGTGGGAAGGCGAGGCCGAACAGAAACAGCAGCACAGGTATGAGCAGTGCCGCGGCCATCCCGCCGGCGCTGAACATCAGCCACCCCAACGGTTCCAGGGACTTCCTTTTCGTCATCGCAGCACCACCAACAGCACGATCACCGTCAGCAGACCCCACAGCAGGTAGTGCAGCCCGAGGATCACGACCGGTGCGACGGGTCGGCTCCGTACACGCACCACCATCGCCTTGGGCGCGAGGTTGAACCAGGTGACGGTGTGCATGAGCACGAACAGCAGGGCGATCGTGTTCAGTGCGAGCACCCCCGGGCCGGAGCTCCAGTTCAGAAACCGCTGGTATTCCTCGCTTCCTGAACTCACCGCGTTGACCAGAAGCAGGAGGTACACCACGAACCAGGCGACGAACAAACTGCTGAGTTCGCGCAGCACGAAGATCAGGTACGAGCGGCGTCGTACCCACCAGAACCTGGAGATCGGCTTTCGGTACAACCGTGGTGTCGTGGTCATCGTGCCCGCCAGGGCATGAGGAAGTCGTGCAGCGATTGCGTGGCGGCGGTGAGCTTGTAGCGTTGGATCGCCCCAGCGGGGTCGACCCCCTTCGGGCAGGCGGTCGTGCACTCGCCGACAAAGGTGCAGGACCAAACTCCTTCCGCCGACGCGAGAACGTCGCGCCGATCTCCGGCTCCCTCATCACGCGAGTCGAGGTTGTAGCGTTGGGCGAGCGCGATCGCCGCCGGGCCGAGGAACACGGGATCGAGCGCGTAGACGGGACAGGCCGAGTAGCAGAGCATGCAGTTGATACACATGCTGTACTTCTTGTAGTCGTCCATTTCGAGCGGAGTTTGCAGGTACTCGCCGTCTTCGAGCAGCCCGTGTTCCTCCCTGATCAGCCATGGCTTGACCTCGGTCAGTTTGTGCATGAAGTCGCCGATCTCGATGACGAGATCCCGGATCACCGGGAAGTTGCGCAATGGTTCGACTCGCACCGGTCCCGGCGCATAGTCGGTCAGGAAGGTGGCGCAGCTCAGTTGTGGCTCGCCGTTGACGGTCATGCCGCAACTACCGCAGATACCCATCCGGCACGACCACCGGTACGACACCGTTCCGTCGAGGTAGTCCTTGATGTAGTTGAGGCCGTCGAGCACGGTCCAATCTCTGCGCAGCGGAACCTCATACGACTGCAGTACCGGTTCGTCGTCTCGATCCGGTCGGTAGCGCGCGACCTGCAGGGTTATCCGGTCCTCCATCGCCATCACCTCCCGTATACGCGTTCGCCAGGAGGCCAGCGGGTGATCGTTACCGGGAGGTGCGAGACTCGGCCCGATCCGTCCGGCTCCCGATGGATCACTGAATGGGCCAGGAAACGCTGGTCGTTTCTGGCGGGGAAATCGGTTCGTTGGTGCGCGC
Source organism: Nocardia pseudovaccinii (assembly GCF_050942345.1). NCBI lineage: Bacteria > Bacillati > Actinomycetota > Actinomycetes > Mycobacteriales > Nocardiaceae > Nocardia > Nocardia pseudovaccinii. The sequence continues at coordinate 4,318,005 of NZ_CP192074.1, read as the reverse complement.
CCCGGGATTCCTCGCGCGCCAGCGCGCAAGCGATGATGCACTCCGCCACATCGAGCATGCACGACAACTCCAGCATCGCCACCAGCTCGGTGTTGAACGCCCGGCTGTGGTCATCGAGGCAAGCACTGCCGAACCGATCGCGAAGCTCGCGCAACTTGTCGGCGGCCGCTGCGAGGGAGTCGCCGTCGCGGTAGATGCCAGCACTGGTCTCCATCGTCTCCTGCATCTCGGTGCGGATGCGCGCGATGTGTTCGGATCCCTCGGCGTGGCGCGTGAGCTCCCGTTCCAGCCGGTCCTGTTCGGCGCGACCTCGCGCCATGACCGCCGACGTCCGGGCGGCCGTGGCCGAGCTCGCGTACTCGGCAGCGGCACGACCGGCTCGCGCACCGAAGACCAGCAACTCGGGCAGGGAGTTCGACCCGAGCCGGTTCGCGCCGTTGATACTGACGCAGGCAACCTCTCCAGCGGCGTACAGCCCTGCCAGCGGTGTCGCGCCGTGGATGTCGGTATGGACGCCGCCCATCATGTAGTGGACGACGGGACGTACCGGGATCAGCTCCCGGACCGGGTCGATGTTCTGGTATTTCGAGCACAGCTCGCGCACGAACGGCAGTTTCGTGTCGATGAGATCCGCACCGAGGTGGCGTATGTCGAGGTGCACGACGGGTCCATACGGTGTGTCGATGGTCCGGCCCTTGTCGAGTTCGTGCACGAAGGCCTGCGACAGCCGGTCGCGTGGCCCTAGTTCCATACTTCGCAACACCGGCACCGGTGATGGCGTCCCGAGGTCGTAATCCTGCAAGTAGCGGTAACCGTCCTTATTGAGCAGCCAGCCGCCTTCGGCGCGCGTTGCCTCGGTGATCAGGATGCCTGTGAACGGAAGGCCGGTCGGGTGGTACTGGACGAACTCCATGTCCTTGAGCGGCGCGCCTGCCCGGTAGGCCAGTGCCATACCGTCGCCGGTCTTGATATTGGCGTTGGTGGTGAACGGATACACCCGGCCGCAGCCACCGGTGCACACGATGACCGCGTTGGCGTGAATGGTCTCGATGCATCCGGTGGCCAGTTCTATGGCCACGATGCCGCCTACCTTGTCGTCGTCGACGAGCAATGTAGTCGCGAACCACTCGTCGTACCTGACGATGTCCCGATAGGACAGCGTGGTCTGGAACAGGGTGTGCAGCAAGTGAAAACCGGTCTTGTCGGCTGCGAACCAGGTGCGGAGGTTCTTCATGCCGCCGAACGCTCGTACCGCGATGTGTCCATCCGACCGGCGGCTCCATGGGCAGCCCCAATGCTCCAGTTGGAGCAGCTCCCGCGGTGCTTCCTCGACGAAGGCCTCGACAGCGTCTTGGTCACAGAGCCAATCGCTGCCGGAGACCGTGTCATATGCGTGCTCGTCGAGGGTGTCGTCGCGACCGGCGACCGCGGCGGCGCCACCCTCGGCGGAGACGGTGTGGCTGCGCATCGGATAGACCTTGGAAACGATCGCGATGCTCAACCGCGGGTTGTGTTCCGCGACGGCGATGGCCGCACGCAAACCCGCGCCGCCCCCGCCAACGATCACGACGTCGTGAAAAGCGGTCATGGTGCCACCCGGGGTGTGGTCGGTCAGCCCTCGAAGTCGGCGCTTTGCTCGTCCATCAGGACCTTGCCGTCATGGCGGACCGTTCTGATCCGAACGCTGCCGTCGTGGAATTCGTGCCGAATCCGGCGGCAGCCACAGTCGTAAGTCATATCGTCGATGACCAAGCCCGCGTCGTCGTCTTCGCGGTGACGAGCCCCGCCCCTCAGTTTCCCGCACGGGGCGCGTTCCTTGCTGAACTGCTCGGTGGCGCTGAGCATTTCCACCTCCCGGCAACCCGGTGGCACACCTGATTGACAGGTGCAGGCACATAAGTTTACGCGCATTGCGGCGAGGCCGCAGGAGGCATTTCGGCCTGCCGGACGCAGCTATCCGCCCCGTCAGCCGAATATCTTTGCGCGACAAGACTATCCAGGCTTGCCATGCCCGCCAACGAGGTAGCACATCATGAGCTTCAGATCGAGTTCGGTGCCAGGCTGAGCCGATCGCAGGTTTGCTGAGAGTGGGCCGAATGTTGAGCGCATCGAGGAGCGGCGACGGCACGGTCGGCCCTCGACCTCGATCCTCATCGAGGGACTCGTTGCCGCCTCGGGTATCGAAGCACCATCGCGAGTACCGGAAGGTGCCGTCGCATCAGTCATATTTGTTCATCGCCAGAGCCGCTGACAAGGCATGGGCTGCAATGCTTCGCGCATATCCTGATCTATTTGAATTGTTGCCAGTCCCAGTTCGTACACTGCCTGCGCGAAAGTGTGCGCTGCGACGGAGTCGGCGCGGTAATGCATCGGCGGCCAACCCGGGAATCGGACTGTGACATGGCATTGCATTACTTCGGTCCTACGGTGCGGTCAGGTGCGGAACTCTCCGTACTGCCATGATCGAGAAACCGGCATTTCCTCTGTCGCACACTGATACCCAGCCGTTGGCGGTGGCACAGCCTTGCCGCACGATTGTTTCCAGAACCAAGCGGCGCCGCCCGCGTATACGTCCCGTTCATTCGCCGTCCAGGATCGGAAGGAGCAGGCGTGAGCTGGAGTGCACCGTGTTGACGCCCGCCATGCCGACGGGGGCGTGACTGAACAGCAGCATGGGCCGGAAGTCCTTGCGATTGTCGTCGCTGGTGAGGATCAGCCGGATACGGTGCCCGCGCTGGAACCGGCGGGCGTTGGCAACCAGCGGGATGCGGTAGTCGACCGGCTCGCCCGCAGGGATAGGGATCCGCGCCCGCGCCGGAAGGACGGGCCGGCCCGTCGCACTCGCGCTCTCGTCGACGTGGCGCATACCGGCGCGCAGCCAGCCCTGGGTGATGTCGGTGGCCTTGCCGTCCGGGCCGACGTCTTGCAGGAGCAGGATCCATGCCGTGTCGGTCGCGCTGCTGGTGGCGGTGAGCCGTAGTTCGGGGTGGCCGACCATGTCGATGTCGCCGGGAAGGGGGTCGCTGGTCCAACTCAGCTGTGCGGGCATCGCGTTCGCGCCGTCGGTGGCGTAGCTGCGCTCGCCCGGCCGCTCGCCTGCCGTAAGGGAGCCGTCGGCGTTGAGGGCGAGGGCGGTGTGGGTGGCGGGCGGGGGCCAGGAATCGGCGGTGCGCCACTGTTCGGCCCCGGGCAGCCAGTAGCGGATGGCAGGGCCTTCGAGAATGCCGGTGTCTCGTCCCTTGAGCCAGTGGTCGAACCAGGCGAGGGCCTCGATGTGCATGCTTTCCCATGGCCAGGGCAGGCTGTAGTCCCCGAGCATGGCCATGCGCACGTGCGGGTTGTGGGCGAGTGCGTCCCAGGCTTCGAAGAGGCCGGTCAGATGGAGGGGGACGTTGGACCACTCGCCGCCGAGGTAGACGGGTATGTCGACATCGGCGAGCAGTCCGGTCACGTCACGCTCGTCCCACCACGCGTCGCGGGTTGGGTGATCGGTGGCCACCGCCTCGAGCAGGCCGTTCCATGGGTGGGCGGCGTGGCGGAAGCGGCTCACCTGCTCGAGGCGACGGTGTACCTGAACGGCGTCGCTCCGGCTGAACTGCCGGTGGATGGCGGGGATGGCGAGGAATCGGCGCAGGAGGCGGGACAGGCCCTTGCGGTAGAGGCGGTCGCCGTGGGCGGACAGTACACCCAGCGCATGGATCCAGGGGGTAATGAAGGCCTCGCTCAACAGGCCGTTGTGATAGGCGGCTTCCCGGACCTGGACAGTGACGTTGAAGGGGAACAGGGCCTCGAGGTGCGGCGGGCGCTGGGTGGCTGCCTCCAACTGGCTCATGGCGTAGTAGCTGATGCCGATCATGCCTACCCTCCCGTCACACCAGGGCTGCCCGGCGACCCACTCGACCAGGTCGAACAGGTCCTTGCGCTCCTGCTCGTCGAAGAAGGTGTAGACGCCGCCGGAGCCGACCGTGCCGCGGAGGTTGGCGATGACATGGGCGTAACCGCGCGGCACCCAGAAGTCGCTGGCACCGGCCTCGATGATGGCCGCGGGGGCGCCCAGGTCCTGGAGCTGGCGGGGGTAGGGGGCCGCCGCGATGAGGGCGGGGAACCTGCCCGCCGCGTCGGGCCGGTGAATGTCGGCCAAGAGCTGGGTGTCGTCGCGTACCGGGACGCGCACATTGTCCTCGCGGGTCGTCCGATAGAGGGCCGGGGACAGGTTGCGGTACTGACGACCGGTGGTCTGCGGTCCGTTGAGCCGACGCTGACCGGGCTCTACTCCAGCGGCCTTGATTCGGGTCATTGCACCTTCATTTCCACGTGTACAGAAATTAACTGTCCTCACCGTACGCGCACCCGCTCGTTGCGGACAAGGGTAATTTCTATATGCCGTGAAAATATGGCGAACCGGGGCCCCTGCCGTACGCGTCGGGGCCGTGAATGCCCGAGGGGAGCCGGGACCAATGCATCGTCCTCGCAGGTCATCCCATGGAGCGGGCAGGATTTGGGTACCGGCGACCGGCGGTCCGCTTACAAATAGGCGGCTTGACGGGCGGCGATCCGCCCCGGGCAGTCGGGTGCGGTCAGGCGTTCCCCGGGATGTCCCCGCCCATGGCGCCCGTGAGGTAGTGCTGCACAGTCGGCGCGATCAGGCGGACAACCTGCTCCGAGGGGATGTCGGCGATACGGTCGATCGCCCAGACGTACCGTGTCATCGCCAGACCCACGATCTGCGTGGAGACCAGATTTGCACGCAGTTCGGCCTCGTCGCGGGGAAGGCTCGCCGACACGACCTGCAGGACGAGCGCGGTGAAGACGGAGCGGAGGCGTTCCATGGCGAAGGGCTCGTGACTCGCCGCGAGGATGATCGAGCGCAGGACCTCCGAGGTGGCCGGGTCGTCCCACATACGCACCGCCGCCTCCACGAAGGCTCGGCCGCGCTCCTCCATCGGCATTTGGGCGGCCTCGGCGATGGCCTCACCGAAGGCGGCCGGTGGCTCCAGCGCCGCCTTCAGGAGTCCCGTCTTGTTGGAAAAGTAGTAGTTCACCAAGGTGGGATCCACATCGGCGGCCTGAGCTACCGATCGCAACGAGGTCCCGGCATAGCCCCGCTCGGCGAAGGACTTGCGGGCCGCCGTCAGGATGCGGTCCGCCTGCGCGCCACGTTCCCCACGCGGACCTCTTCCTGCTCGTGCCGCCATGCTCCGCTATCCCCCTCTGCCCGTTCCATAGGCGCGCGTGATGCCGCTGATGCCGTTTCAGCACCTGCTGAAACATTTTCAGCATACCGTGAAATTGCAACCAGCTGGGACGGAGGACCAAGCAAGACCGGCTGATATGGATTGAGCTGTCGCCGAACGGCGACGATGTCAATCCCGCTTCCGGAGTGCATCGCGCCGCGCCAGGGTCGCTGCGATGCCGTCCGCGGCGGCGCGCACCGACGCCGCGTGCTGCCGCGGGCGGAAACGGGTTACCGGACCGGTGACGCTGACCGCCGCGAGCACCCGCTCATCGGCGTCGAGCACAGGCGCGGCGACGCACACAATTCCTATCGCGGACTCCTCGAACTCGAAGGCAACCCCGCTCTCGACCACGTTATCGAGCTGTTTGCGGAGCGTCCCTCGTGCGGTGATCGTCCGTGGCGCCAGTCGCGGCAGCGGTTGCGCAAGGACCGCCTGCCGCACGTCCGCGGGAGCATGGGCCAGCAGCGCCTTGCCGATGGCGGTGGCGTGCAAGGGCATCCTGCCGCCCAGTTGCGAAGGCGAGCGCACCTGCCGGTGGCCACCTATCTTCGCGACGTACACCACCTCGTGACTCTCCAGGAGCCCTAGGTGCACCAACTCATGGGTGCGTTCGTAGAGGTCCTCCAGGAAGGGGGTGGCCACCTCGATCAGGCCGCGCTCGACCGAGGCCCGCATGCCGAGCTCGAAAAGGTGACCGCCCAGATGATAGGCACCGCCGACCCGATCCAGTAGGCGTGCCGACTCGAGATCGCCCAATATGCGGTGCAGCGTCGCCTTCGGCAGCAGGGTACGACGTTGCAACTCGGCGAAACCGACTCCGTGATCCTCTACAGCGAACGCATGCAGCACTGACATCACCTTGCCCAGCACTGTGTCCGGATCCGGCTCGGCACGCCTTGCGGAATCAGGCACTTCATGCCCCTCGATCAGCAGGCAACAGGCCACCAGTATCTCAGTCACGCCTTCCTTCGAGGTTGGCCTGCCCAGCAAATTTCGGCCTCCGGAACAGCGGGGCCGCCGAGCGAGCGAGCGTGCTTGACAACCACCGCGAAAGTGTGTGCACTTTAGGGAGTTCATCGATTCTTAAGGGGTTTCATGTCGTCGCAGCGTTGGTGTCTCGTCCAATTCGTCGAGAACAACCGGGCCGAGCCGAGCATTGGCGTGCTCGCGGACGGCAAAGTCGGTCGAGCGCCGCAGTCGCTGTCCGGTCGCACCCTCCTGGAAGTCTTCGACCGGTGGGAGGAGTTCACGCCACTACTCCAGAATCTCCAGCTCTCGGCACTCGAGGTCGTGCCCGACGCCGACCTGGTCGCCCCCCTCACCTACCCCCGCAAGATCCTCTGCGCCGGGGCGAACTACTACGGACACGCGCAGGAGATGGGCACACAGCGCCCGGACCCGGACGGCGAGCCGTTCTTCTTCCTCAAGCCACCGACAACGACAGTGGTGAGTGCGCACGACGACGTGCGGCTGCCGGACAACGCAGACGTGGACTGGGAGGCCGAGCTGGCCGTCGTCATCGGCACGGGCGGGCGCGATATCGACGAGCGAACAGCCCTCGAGCACGTCGCGGGCTACACCGTCGCCAACGACCTGTCCGCACGCGGACGGTTTCCGAGGAAGGATGCGGTTCTTCCGCCATTCGGCTGGGACTGGTTCCAGCACAAGGCATTCGACGGATCGTGCCCACTGGGCCCGGGAATCGTCCCCAGCTGGCAGATCGACGATCCGCATGACCTCACACTTCGGCTGACCGTCAACGGGGAGACCAAACAGGAAGCATCCACCGCCGACATGGTGATCACGGTGCCACGGCTGATCGCCGCCGCGAGCCGCGTTCTGACACTCGAGCCAGGTGACGTCATCCTGACCGGAACACCGGCCGGGGTGGGCATGCCGCACAAGACCTTCCTGCACGTCGGCGACCTGGTCGTCACCGAGATCGACGGGATCGGCCGACTGGAGAACAGAATGGTGGCGTCATGACCACGGCGACAATGCCGTCGCACGAGTCGGTCTCCTCAGCCGAGAACGTCCTCACACTCCTCATTGCTCTCCGCGAGAACGGCCGGATGCGAGTGGCCGAGGCCGCCGAACTGCTGTCGGTGACGCCTCCTACCGCACACCGGCTGCTATCCACCCTCAAGCGACACGACTTCGCTGAACAGGATCGGAAACGCGTCTACCTGCCGGGACCTCGGCTGGCGCAGTTGCCGTCGGGCGCCGAGCCACCGCACGACCTGGGCGTCCTGTCCCACCCCTATCTGGCGGCGCTATCGCGCAAGGTAGGCAACACAGCTTTTCTGGTGACGTTGCAGGGCAACGGCTGCCGCTTCATCGACGGCGTGGAGAGCAACCGCACGCTCCGAGTCGGCAGTCGGGTCGGACTCCTCCTCCCCGCGCACACCACGTCGGGTGGCAAGGTACTTCTGGCCCAGCTTCCGGACACCGAACTGGTCGCGCTATATCCCAACCGCCATGTCCGTATGCGCGATGGCTCGATGCGTGATCTCGGCACACTACGCCGCGAGCTCGGTGTCGTCCGCCGGAAGGGTTATGCCCTCAGCCTCGAGGAAAACGAGCAGCGCGTGAACGCCGTCGGCGTCCCGGTTTCCACCCGGTCGGGCAAGGTCATCGCCGCGGTCGTGCTTGCGTGCCCGTCGGTGAGCTCGAGCCGTCGGGGCCTCGTCGAGCTCGTGCCCGACGCCAGGGCGACCGCGACCGCGATCGCGGAGAACTTCCCCTGACAGCGGGACAGCATTGTTCACCAAGACGCCCACGTGCCCGAGCTCGCCCTCGACCTCGGCGGCGAATGCGCGCACGGACTCGGGCGAGGAAACGTCGCATCGGGCAGCGAACCCTCGGCCGCCCGCCTTCTCGATCAGCCCCGTACGGTCTCGTCCGCAGGGCCGACGTCGGCGACGGCAACCACATGTCCGTCCTCGGCCAGGCGCTCGGCGAACGCCTGCCCGATCCCGGCAGCGCCTCCGGTGACGACCGCGACGCGCCCCGTCGCGTTGCGCGTGGTCATGCGAACACCGGCGCCAAGTCGAAGAAGACCCGGTATTCGTCGATCAGGCCGCCGTCACCGACGGTCCAGATCGATACCACCGGGATCGAAACCTTTCGCCCATCCTTACGCGTGTACGTGACCGCTAGTTCGACGATCGTGTCCGTGCCCACGACCCACTCGTTGACGATGTCGTGTTGCATCCCACCGATCGCGCCGAAGAAGCCGGCACAGCCCGCCTCGACGGCATTGCGGCCTTCGAGAGGGGGGACATTGCCGAAGGTGATCTTGCCGTCGGGCGCGAAATACTCGGCAAAGCCCTTGGCGTCGAGAGAGTCGACCGCCTGTAATGCTGCGGTGGTCAAAGCGCTGGTCATGGTGGATCCTTTCGAGCGGATGTGCATACACATTGACCTTCGATAGTGATGCCGGTCACGTCGAATGCTCGGAAATTTCACCTAGCGGAACGAGTCCTCGGCAGGGCTACCGACTTTTGCTTTCAGCGTGGTGCCGCAGTCTCTGAGTGCATACAGTTACCTCTTGTGCGCTCCCCCACCATTCAGTCCCCCGATATCCAAGTTGCCGACGCTGCGCGAGCTTTGGCCGCGTTGGGGCTCGTCGACGCGTTCGGGCACGTGTCCGCCAGGGACGCCGACCACATGGTCATCACCCCCGCGGTCGATTTGGCGACCGTCGAGGCTTCGGGCTGCCTCCGCGTCCCATTGACCGCCACGGCACTGCCATCCGGGTGCCCGGCCGAGGCATGGGCCCACCTGGCCCTCTACCAGCGCTACCCTGCGACCGGAGCGATCGCTCGTGCGCAGCCGGCGGCATCGCTGGCCGTCGGCATGCGCACCGACCGCGTCGCCCCGACACATGGTCAGGCGTGCTGGCTCGGCGACTCCATTCCGGTGTATCCGTCCGCGCTGCTGGTCCGCGAGGCCGACCGAGGTCGCAGGCTGGCCGAGGCGATGGGGGCGTCGGACGCGATGATTCTGCGTGGCAACGGTGCGATCGCGATGGGCAGCGACCCGGCCACGGCAGTGGCCACCATGTCGGTGCTGGCGGCGGCATGCACCGTTTGGCTCCAGATGGGGGGCGAACCCGTCGCGCCCCTGTCGGCAGCGGAGATCCGCTCGTGGCAGGCCGTCAAGCCGGAGTTGCTGCCCCGGCTGGGAGCGCACCTGCTGCGTAAAGCGGCAGGTGGCCCGGCTCGCTGAGCCGGGCCACCTGCTGACGACGGTCGAGAAATCAGGTCGCGGACAATGCGATGGGTGCTTCTCCACGCGCGACGCGACGCATGGCATTGAGCGTGGCGCCGACGGCCGCTACGTAGTGGGTCGTGGTCTCCTCGGCGTACGCCGACTCCTCGGGCGAACCGCTCTGGGCGCCGGCGAGCACCAGCGCGAAGCTGAACCGGAGGAACAGGCCCCCCGCGTCCTCCTCGATGTCATTGGTGATCGTGCCGAGGACCGGACCCGAGAGGCGCGTGAACACCACCCGCCGCTGAGGCTGCATGGCGATCCGCTCGATGTAGCGGTCACCGAACACCTCGATCTCACGCTCGAAAGTCTCGTCGTCGAGACGAGCGGTGACCTCGCAGTGCGTCATGACCGGCACGAAGGGCAGCGCGTTGTTGGCCTTCATGACCAGTCCCTGCCACACGGCAGTCCGATCGAGAGTGGGCTCGCCCGGCTCGTTGACCGGGAGGCGGTGGGTGACGTAGATCATCTATTGACTCCTTGTGCGAGAGCGTCTTCGGTGGAAATTTGGTCGTGCACGCTGGCTATGTCGAGTTCACCCCAGCCATCGGCCATGGCCTGGTCGAATACCGCTTTGGCCGCCTCGAAAACCGGCCGACGCTCGCCGAGATCGTGCAGGTGCACCTCGATCTGATCGAGGATCTCGTGCAACGTCGCGATGGGCCCGGGGGCCGGCCGCCATGAACGGTGCGCCATGAGGGGACCTCGCTGCGCGAGCAGCGCCGAGCCAGCGATGGACGACTCCAGGGTGTGCTGGACCAGGTCCAGGTCCAGGTTGTTGCGGCGAGCCAGCACGATCGCTTCCGCCGCCGCGACCGTATGGGTCGCGACCAGCATGGAGGAGATGTACTTCAGGTGGGTGCCGGTGCCGAAGTCACCGGTTCTGACCCAGGGCCCCGAGATGGCGTCCAGGACATCGGCCACCCGATCGATCACCTCCACTGCTCCAGAGGCGAAGACGGTGGCCAGACGCGGGCCGACCATTGCGGGACTACCGCTGATCGGACAGTCGAGCATGGTGGCTCCGACGTGCTCGAGCTGACGCATCAGTTCGAGTTTGCCGGTGACCGGGATCGTACTCATCTCGATGTGGACCGTCCCGGGGCGCATCGTCGACAGCGTGCCCTCGGGCCCGAGGATGACGTGCTCGACGTCCTCCTCGGTCGGCAGGATCGACACGATGACCTCGCACGAGGCGGCCAGGTCCGCCGGTGACGACGCGAGAGTGCCTCCCGCGGCCTCGAGCTCGGGACACTCGACGCTGCGCCGGTATCCGACGACGTCGAAGCCGCGGCCCAGCAAGTTCTCGGCGATCGGCAGGCCCATCTTGCCCAGGCCGATCACCCCGATAGTTCTCACATTCGTCACATCCTCACGGGTTTTCGGGGGTGGACAGCTACGCAGACATCGCAGCCCATCAATACTGTATGCACTTTACTCGGCCGTCGCGAGAAAGAGAAGGAATATGTATACACATCGCTTAAGCTATGGCCATGAGTCGCAAAGTGCTCGTCCCGCACATCACCAAAGTGGACCTGCCCGAGGCGCGTCAGGCGATCCCGCACGTACACGCCTACCTGCGCGAGCGGATTCTCGACGGCACGCTGCGACCGGGGACGAAGCTCTCACAGGTATCGCTGGCCGAGCAGCTCGGCGTCAGCCGCACGCCGTTGCGCGAGGTGCTGCGGATGCTGCAAGAGGAAGGCCTGGTCCAGATCGAACCGAACCAGCGCACCCGCGTCTCCATACTCGACCCTCGTGAGCTCGACGAAATCTATGCGAGCCGAGTCGTGCTCGAGTCGCTGGCTGTGGCCATGACTGTCGGCAACTTCGACGCCGACGCCCGACAGCAGGCGGCTGAGCAGCTAGCGGCCATGCGAGTAGCCGCGGAGGCCGGTGATACCGAGCGCTGGTTCGTCATCCACTCGGCGTTCCATCGCACGATCACCTGCGGCGCCAGCGACACCATGCAGAAGCAGTTGCGGCAGCTGGCCGACCGGTGTGTCCGGTACATCCGGATATACCAGGGTGGCGAGCCGAACAGCTGGCACAAGGCCGGTGATCACGAGCACGCGCAGATTCTGTCCGCGCTGGAGGAGGGAACCAAAGCCGTGGCCCAAGCCCGCATGGCCAGCCACCTGGCCCACACCGCCCTCAAAGTATTGAGCGATACCTCGCCCGACTACCAGCCGACCGCCGTGCCGTTGGCACTGGAGATGGTCGGCGTCCCGGACTGACGGTGGGAAGACAGGCTCAGCCGAGCGTGGTGATGTCCAGGTCGCCGTCGGCGTACCGGCTGCGCAACCGCTTCTTGTCGAATTTGCCCACGCTGGTCTTGGGAACCTCTGCGATGAACGTCCAGCGTTCGGGCAGCTGCCACTTCGCGAACTTGTCGGCAAGGAATTCGCGCAGCTCTTCCGGCTTCGCCGCGGCGCCTTCGGCTAGCACGACGGCCACCAGAGGACGCTCGCCCCACTTCTCGTCCGGCACGCCGATCACGGCGGCCTCCGCGACCGATGGGTGGCCGATCACGGCGTTCTCCAGATCCACCGAAGAAATCCATTCACCGCCGGACTTGATCACATCCTTGGAGCGATCGACCAGAGTGAGATAGCCGTCCGGGCTGATCTTGCCGACGTCGCCGGTGCGCAGCCAGCCGTCGTCGAACTTCTCCGGGTCCACCGGAGTGCCGTCCGGCGAGTAGTAGGAACCGGTGATCCACGCGCCGCGCACTTCCAGCTCACCCAGCGACTCCCCGTCGTCGTTCGCAACCACGCCGTGGTCGCCGACCAGGCGCGCCCGCACGCCGGCCGGGAACCGGCCCTGGGTCACCCGGTAGGCCCACTTCTCTTCCTCGGTCACCGCGCTCGCGGGCGGATGGGCGACGCTGCCGAGCGGCGAGGTCTCGGTCATGCCCCACGCGTGCAGCACCCGCACGCTGTGTTTGTCCTCGAAGGCGCGCATCATCGTCGGTGGAACAGCCGAGCCGCCCACCACGACCGAGCGCAGATGCGTGACGTCCTGTGGCTCGGCCGCCAGCGCCGCCAGCACGCCGCCCCAGATGGTCGGCACCGCGGCGGCGAAGGACGGCTTCTGTGCGGCCATGCACTCCAGCAGCGGACCCGGCTGCAGAAACCGGTCCGGCATGAGCAGATTCGAGCCGGACATCAGCGCCGCGTACGGCAGGCCCCAGGCGTTCGCATGGAACAGCGGCACGATGGCCAGGATGGTGTCGGTTTCGAACAGGCCCATCCCGTTGTTCGCGCTGACCTGCATGGCGTGCAGCCAGTTGGAGCGGTGCGAGTACACCACGCCCTTCGGGTCGCCCGTGGTGCCGGAGGTGTAGCACATCGCGGCGGCGGACCGCTCGTCGATCACCGGGAAGTCGTAGGTGTCGGGCTGCGCGGCCAGCAGTTCGGAGTAGGAGTGCACCTCGACGCCCTCGGGCGCGGTGAGCGTCGCCGCGTCGCCATTGACCACGACGACGTGGCGGACCGTCTTCAGGTGCGGCAAGATCTGACCGAACAGCGGCACCAACGTGGCGTCCACCAACACCACTTGGTCTTCGGCGTGGTTGGCCACGTACACGACTTGTTCGGGGAACAACCGGATGTTCAGCGCATGCAGCACCGCCCCCATCGCGGGCACCGCGATGTAGGCGACCAAGTGCTCGTTGTTGTTCCACATAAAGGTGCCGACGCGATCGCCGACGCCAATTCCCAAGCTGCGCAACGCATGTGCCATGCGCGCCGATTCGGCGCCCAGCTCGCGGTAGGTCATCGTGCGTACGCCGGTACCGGTCCAGGTCGAGACGGTGGAATCGCCCATGAACGTCGATGCGTAGCGCAGCAACGTCGCCAGCGACAACGGCTCGTCCTGCATGGTGCTCAACATCGGAACTCCTTTTTCTTCGGTGACTTCCCCTCAGATGGCCGGTCCGTTTCGGCCACCTTCGGGTTTGGAATGTGATCCCGGAGAGCAACCCGATCCGCCGCAACCACTCGGGATATCGGAATCGGTTTGCGGCTGGTGGGCGCAGCGCAGGACAGCGCGCGCTCGGGGTCGGCCCAGACCGCGTTGTCGGCACAGCCGAGATGGCCGAAGGTGCACGTGGTGCCGGGACCGAATAGTGAACACCCGGCCGCACCCGAAACCGAATTTCTGTGGGATCAGACTCGATACGGGATTGCGGAACGAGCGCTGCGGCGATGGTGTCCGGCCGCAACGTACGCACGCCGTCGAGTTCGCCGCCACGGCGGAAGATCTCGTAGCGGCGGGTGAATTCCCGAGGGCCCAGCGAGCGCGGGGCTCAGCCAGGTCAGGCTTCGGACAGGAACGGTTCCACGACGCCGAGGAACTCGGCGGTTTTCTCGATCATGGTCCAGTGGCCGCAGTTGCCCAGCACGTGCAGCCGGACGTCGGGTAGCAGTTCCAACAACGCTCCGGAGGATTCCTTCCACGGCACCACCCGGTCGTCGCGCCCGTGGATCATCAAGGTCGGCTGCGCCACCTGCGCCAGCTCGGCCCCCGAGAGTGCCAGGTCATCGACCCAGCGCTGGCGCGGTTCGGGGAACATCGCGGCCCAGGATTCGGCGACAGCCGGCTCGGCACTGGCCCCGTAGCGCATCTGGACCAACTGATCGGTGATCAGCCCCCGATCGTAGGCGAACAGCCCGATGATCTCGCGCATGTTCTCCATCCCCGGCCGGTAGCTCCAGACCGTGTCGAGGCCCTGGGGCAGCGCCATCGCGACACCCATCGAGCCCATGAGGACGAGGCGGCGAACGGCTCGGGGGCGCTCGGCGGCGAGCGAAAGGGCGATTGCCCCGCCCATCGAGTTGCCGATGACGTCGAAGGTCTCGATGCCGAGTTCGTCCATCAGCGCGAGCGCGTGCCGGGTCCACGCCTGCCGACCCCACGTGCGCGGCTCGCCGGTGGCTGTGCCACCGAAGCCCAACTGGTCGGGGGCGATGACACGCCGGGTCTGCGACAGGGATGGCAGCACGGGACGCCAATTGGCCGCGGCGCTGACGCCAGGACCGGATCCGTGCAGGAGCAGCAGCGGCGGCTGTGCACGCTCGCCGCTCGGTTCGCCGGTATCGATGACGGCGGTGCGCACCCCATCGACCTCGATCGATGCGGTCAGCTGATCGCTGGTGACGGTCACTTGTCAGCTCCTCGTGGGGTGGAATGAGTTCCGGTCATCGGGGCCGGAGGTTGCGTCGAGACCCGCTTGACCGGGCCCAGCCACATATCGATCGACCCCGGTTCGTCCGGATCGAACGTGCGCGGTCGCCAGGCCGCGTCATCCTCGATGCGACGCACCCCGAACGAATACTCGTAGGTGAAACCCTCGGGGCCGAGGAAGTAGAGGAACACCGCTGTCGACTGTGGGTGGCGACCTGGACCCATTTCGATCTCGACCTCGTGCTCTTGCAGGAAGTGCCAGGAACGGAACACGTCGTCGATGGACTCGACCTGGAAGTTCATGTGGCACAGACCAGCGCTCTCGCCCTGGAATACGGCGAGCTTGTGGTGCACGGGATCGATCCGCATCAGGCACGCGGCGTCGCCGATCCAATCCGATACGCGGGCGTTGAAATGCCCGTTCCAGAACCGGTAGGCCTCGTGCACATCCGGGGCGTCGAGGCAGAGGTGCCCGAACTCCGTGATGCCGACCGGCCGAGTGAAGGCGACCGGGCGGGTGATCGTCTCCTGCTGGCTGACCAGCTCGATGCGATTGCCGAAGGGGTCGTCGAAGCCGATGAACTCGGCCACGCGCCGCGAACGAGCCTCCTGCTTCGACCCGCGCCGCACCGCGAAACCAGCCCGCTCGAGATCGCTCTCGGCCGCCTCCAGCGCATCCGAGTCGGCGACGGTGAACCCGGAGGCCAGCACCCCCGACACCCCCTCGACCAGAGCGAGACAGTGGTGACGGGAGTCGGCGCGAAGGTGTGCGACGCCCGGTTCCGTCTGGCCGGCGAGCTCGAGACCGACGATGCGAGTCGCGAAGTCGACGGCGGTCTGGAGATCGGCGACTCCTGACCGCACATAGGCGATGTCGGTCATCGTGATCATGGGTTTCCTCTCCTGTGGAACCTTGCCGAACGCGCGCTGTCAGGAGTCGATCGCGTCGGGGATGAGGTTCTTCACCAGCCCCGGCTGCAGATAGCCGGTCTCCCCGTACCGAGCGACCAGCGACGCGTTCTCGGCCAGCAGCTTCTCGATCGGTTCGGTGAGATCGATCGCCGCCAGGAATGGCTGGCGGGCGGGCAGCCCGGTCTGCCAGTACACCTCGCACCGGTTGCCCTCGGGATCGAAGAAGTAGATTCCGAATGCGTTGCCGTGCGTCACGATCATGTCGAAGTCGACATCGTGCTCGATGAATCTGCGGTGGAACTCGAGCAGTTCGGTCAGATGATTGACGCGGAACGAGACCTGCTGAATGAGCTTGGTGTCCTCGTCGGCGCGCGCCACCGTCCGGCCTTCGATGAGCTGGAACTCGTGGTGCTCGAAGTTCGGTCGAGCACTGAAGAACCGCATGCCCAGATTCAGATCCTCGTCGGTGACGGTTAGTCCGAGGACATCGCGGTAGAACGCAGTACTGGCCTCCAGGTCATTGCAGAAAACTCCGAAATGACCGAGTTCAGCGATCGGCATGGTGAACCTTCCTTCCTATGGGTGGCGGCCGGGTCATGTGGTGGTCGATGAATTGCGCCTCGAACGGCCCTGCTGAGAAGTCCGCATGTGGGTTACTCCTGTGCGCTATTTCGACCGTAATGTGTATGCACTTTCACTGTCAAGGTTGTTCGGATGTTGACGCTGGGCTCAGATTGCATACAGTTTTGGGATGAATTCATTGCCTCCAGCTACCGGACACGAAGCTCCGGATCTCACACGGCTCCTGGGCCGGGACTACTGGATGGTGACCTCGGCCCCGGTAGACGGGACGACCGCCGAGGACATCGCCGCCCTCGCTCCCGCGCACATCGCCTGGCTGCTGGACCTCGAGGAACGCCACCTCGTCTTCCTGTCGGGCCCTCTCGTCAGCGGCCCCGGCGTCGGCCCGGGATCGGGCGTCACGGTCTTACGCGCCTCCGACGAGGCCGAGGCAACCGCCATTGCCTCGGCGGACCCCTTCGTCACGGCGGGTCTGCGTACCTTCGTTGTTCATCAGTGGCGCCTCAACGAGGGCAGTGTCTCGATGCGCCTGTCACTCGGTCGCGGTACCTACGAATGGCAGTGAGCGAGTTGGGCATTCAGCCTTCCCTATGAGGTTCGGGCGGCCGACAGGTCCAAGGCGATGTCGATGATCATGTCCTCCTGTCCGCCGACGAGCCCGCGGCTGCCGACCTCGAGGAGGATGTCGCGCACATCGATGCCGTATCGCTCGGAGGCGGCTTCCGCGTGGCGCAGGAAACTCGAATACACGCCCGCATAGCCGAGCGTGAGGGTCTCGCGGTCCACGCGGACCGGGCGGTCCTGCAATGGCCGAACGAGGTCGTCGGCAGCGTCCTGAAGTGCGAAGAGGTCACATCCATGCTTCCAGCCGTACAGGTCGGCGACGGCGACGAGAGGCTCGATGGGACAGTTGCCTGCGCCCGCGCCGTGGCCCGCCAGCGATGCATCGACCCGCGTCACTCCCGCCTCGACCGCCACCACGGAGTTGGCAACCGCCAGCGACAGGTTCTCGTGCGCGTGAATGCCGATCTCCGTAGCCGGGCTCAGCGCGTCGCGATAGGCGCGAACGCGCTCGCGGACCCCGTCCATCGTCAGCCGTCCCCCGGAGTCGGTGACATACACGCAGTGTGCGCCATAGGACTCCATCAGCGCCGCCTGCTTCGCCAGCTCGACGGCCGGGGCCATGTGGCTCATCATCAGGAAGCCGGACACGTCCATGCCGAGTTCGCGGGCCATGGCGATGTGCTGCGCGGAGACGTCGGCCTCGGTGCAGTGCGTGGCAACGCGCACGGAACGCACGCCGAGGGAGTACGCCTGCTTCAGGTCATCGATGGTGCCGGTTCCCGGCAACAACAACGTGGTCAAGCGAGCATGCTCGATATTGGCGGCGGCGGCTTCGATCCACTCCCAGTCGGTGTTGGACCCGGGGCCGTAGTTCAGGGAGCCGCCGGCCAGGCCATCACCGTGCGCGACCTCGATGCCGTCGACACCGGCGGCATCGAGCGCGGCCACGATCGCGGCGACATTCTCCGGCGTGATGCGGTGCCGGACGGCGTGCATACCGTCGCGCAGCGTCACGTCCTGGATGAACAGATCGGCGGTCATCGGCTTTCTTCCTTCCGCTGGGCGATGCGCTCGGCCATCTGCACGGCGGCAGAGGTCATGATGTCGAGGTTTCCGGCGTAGGCAGGCAGGTAGTGGGCAGCGCCCTCGACCTCGAGGAACACCGACACCTGATGGGTCGGCACGGTGCCGATGCCCTCGCGCAGCAGCGTGTGTACCGGTTGGCCATCCGGGATCGGGCTGATCTGGACCGCCTGCTTGAGCCGGTACCCCGGCACATAGGCGGCCACATCGTCGACCATCTTCTGCACCGATGCGGTGATCTCGGCATGGACCGCCGCGTCGGGCGCTCGAACGAGACACAAGACGGTGTCGCGCATGATCAACGGCGGCTCGGCGGGGTTGAGGATGATGACGGCCTTACCGCGCTCCGCTCCCCCGACGCTGGTGATGGCAAGGGCAGTGGTCTCGGTGAACTCGTCGATGTTGGCGCGCGTGCCCGGGCCTGCTGACTTCGACGCGATGGATGCCACGATCTCCGCGTACGCGACCGGCACAACGCGCGCGACGGCCGCTACGACCGGGATCGTCGCCTGACCACCGCAGGTGACCATGTTCACGTTCGCGGCGTCGATGTGCTCCTCGATGTTGACCGCCGGAACCACGAACGGTCCGATCGCCGCCGGGGTGAGGTCGATGAGTCGCTTACCGTACGGCGCAAGTTCGGCCGCGTTGGCCTCGTGCGCCTTGGCCGACGTCGCGTCGAAGACTATCTCGATATCGTCGAATCCGGCCATGTCTATCAGGCCACCGACACCGTCGGCCGTGATGGGTACGCCGAAGCGGGCCGCGCGCGCCAGGCCGTCGGAGTCCGGATCGATGCCCACCATGGCGCCCATCTCCAGGTGCTTCGAGAGCCGCAGCACCTTGATCATCAGGTCGGTGCCGATATTCCCGGACCCGATGACGGCGACCTTGGTCTTGTCGTCACGGTTCATGCTGCCTCTCCTGCGTAGATGTTGGTGGCCTGGTTGGGGGTTGCGCCGCCTGCGAAGCGGGCCTGGACCACGCCCAAGCCGCTGATCTCTGCGGTGACGTGATCGCCGGCGACTACCGGTGCCATCGGGCCCAGCGCGCCCGAGAGGATGATCTGGCCGGCCCGTAGCGGATCGCCGAATTCTCGAGCGGTCCGGGCGAGCCAGCGCAGGGCTTCGAGCGGGTCGCCGAGGCAGGCGGAACCGGTGCCGGTGGACACTTCACGACCGTCGATCCGCATGCTCATGGTGACGTCGACCGGCCGGAACTCGTTGAGGTCGCGGCGTGCACTGCCGATCACGAACAGGCCGCTCGACGCGTTGTCGGCGACCGTGTCCCCGTAAGTGATGTCCCACCCGGCGATGCGGCTGTCGACGATCTCCAGGGCGGGCGCGGCGTACGCGACCGCGCGACCTACCGACTCGATATCGAGCGGTCCTTCGTCCAGGTCCCTGTTCAGGACGAACGCGATCTCCGCCTCGACCTTCGGCTGGAGCAGCCGGTCCATCGCCACGACCTGCTCTTCCGAGCACTGCATGTCCGCGAAGAGGACGCCGAAGTCCGGCCGGTCGACGCCGAGCTGGGCCTGCACTGCAGGTGAGGTCAAACCGATCTTCCGCCCGACCATGATGGCGCCGACAGCCAGCCGGGCGGCGGTCAGGCGCTCCTGGACGGCGTAGGCGGCGCCGACATCGGTGCTGCCGATCAGATCACGAACCGGCGCACAAGGCTGACGGTCCGCTGCTGCCCGAATCAGCCGGGCCGCGGCAGCCTCGACCACGTCGAGCCCGGATCCCGGGCTGTTGTTCACAAAGGACATGGAACACACCGTGTCCCACCGATGCGCAGCGTGGCGATGGTTGAGTTCCGGTGAGCCGAACTCGACCACAGGTCACCTACTGCACGGTCGACAGGTCGTTCCTGATTTCCGCACTCCCGTTCCAGGCATGACTCGATCCCCAACGCCACCAAAAACCTTGTGCCAGAACCAGTTCGACTCGCTGAAATCGAGCTCGGGTAGCCTGACCGGACCAGATCAACTACCCCTCCGAACGGGACAAGCCCGTTGCCGCCGATGCGTGTGAAGGTGATACCGATGCTGGACTACGGCCTCGACATATCCGGTGTAGAGCGCGACCTCGCTCTACCCGACTTGGTGGCTGAAGGAGATGAGCTCGACGCCCTGGTAGCAGCGCAGACCGACTGGTCCCTGCCCACGCCTGCAGCGGGGTGGACGATAGCCCACCAGATCGCGCACCTTGCCTCAGCTGATGCGAACGTTCTCATCGCTATACGGACCCCGGAGGCGTTCGATGCTGTGCTGAAGCAGGCAGAAGCCGCGGGCAGCCGATACGCTGACCTCGACGCCGCCGCGGGTGCAGCAAAACCACGATCAGTACTGCTGGAACAATGGCGCGCCGGTCGAACCGCAGTGGCGGCCGCGCTCCGTGAAGTTCCACTGGGCCACGGGTTTCCGTGGTACGGCTCGCAGCTGACCGCAGCGCTCATGGTGCCGCTTCGGCTGATGGAAACGTGGGCTCACGGGCAGGACATTTTCGATGCACTGGGTGTCTCGCGCCGTCCGACGAGTCGGCTCCAGCATGTGTCCTCGTTGGGAGTGATAGGACGAGAGCCGTCGTTCTATGCCGCCCAATTACCTACTCCGGCAGAGCCATTCCGTATCGAGCTGACCGGCCCCGACGGCCGAGCCTGGGCATGGGGCCCAGAAGATGCCGTGCAACGGGTTCAGGGCAGTGCCCTCGACTTCTGCCTTCGAGTCACCCAACGCAGGTCCCGAGCCGAGACCGACCTCACGGCGGTCGGCGAGGACGCGCAGAAGTGGCTCGATATCGCTCGAGTGTTCCTCTGACCGGACCGGCGTGCGGGTGGCGAAAGATCAACGTGCCGTGAAACATTCACGGTGTCGGCTGACAACCATGGGCTGTGCCAGGCGCACGGCGGCCCGGCGTACGCGGTCGAAATTCAGTGGTCCCGGCTCGACCCGGCTACCGGTAGCAGTAGGAGTCGGAGGAGGCGTCGCCGCCCTGGAGGCGCACCTGGTGCACCCGCAGACCTCGAAAGTCCTCGTCGTGTGGGAAGAACGACTCGTCAATGGTCATTCCGCCGTCGGGATCGGTGTGTATCACGGCCATCCAGGCACCGACCCCATCCGGGTAGAACTGGTCGTCCCACGCACTATAGAGCGAGTTGGTGAGGAAGACCCGCTGACCGTTACGGCTGATCTCGACCATCTGAGGACCGCCCGCAAGCGGCTGGTTCGGCGAGGCCGGGTGAGCGGTGCGGCCCACGATCCCGCCGAGCCGGACGGACCCGGTCTGTCGCGGGCTGGCCGGATCGCGCACGTCGAACTGCTTGAGCTCCCCGGTACCCCAGCACGAGACGTAGAGGTATGCGTCGTCGACCGACAGGTCGATGTCGCTGACCAGCGGCGGCACCGCGCCGAACGGTTTCAGCGCCGGCGGCAGCAGGTCGGGATCAGCCGGCTCGGCCGGGATGGTGATCACCTGGTCGGCCGCCCACACTCCACCGTCGCGGTGCCAACGCCACACGGAGGCCGACAAATCCTCGGTCGAGATCACCACGCCGACGAAACCCCAGGTGGCATCCGGATCGTGCGAAGGTCGCAGCTCGAGTGGCATCTGGTTGTGTTCTCCGAGATCGACCCGCTGCTGATGCCGACCGGCGGTGAGGTCCCAGAAGTGGATCGCGTGGCCGTACTTGTTGGCCAGGAGTAGATCTGGCTGCAGCCCGTCCTCGATCATGGCAGGGGTACCCCACTCGCTGCTGATCAGCGTGTTCTGGTTGAGATGCCACCAGGCGTCGTACGCGAGGTGTTGTGGCCCACGATCGGTCTCCCATTGCCGCAGCACATCGAACGTGTCGTGATCGAGCAGCGCGATCCCGCCCGGCCCGTCCGATCCGTCTGCCCCGCCGAGGCAGGTCATGAACACGCCGTCCGGCCCGCAGTGCAGCGTGTGCGGGCGGGAGTAGCTGGCCTTGGCCGCGAGCTCGGAGCTGTCCACGATCTTCGACAGGGTGGGCCGGCGTGGGTCGGGCTGGGTGTCGAACACGTACAGATGCGACGAGCGCAGACCCGGCACGATCAGGTACCGCCGAGCCAGCCCCGCCATGCGGTGGCCCTCGTGCTTCAGCGCGCTGCTGCAGGCGTTCCAGCCGAAATGGTGCAGCTCGTTGCCCAGGTGGGGCACCTCGGTCCAGCCCACCACCTTGCCGTAGCTGGCCGAGCCCGGATCCACATCGACTACTGACAACGCATCCGGCTTCTGTGCCGCCCGGTCGAACGCAACGACGTATGCGAGCCGCTCCGGTGCCGCGGCGGCCGCCTCCGCTGCGCTCCGATAGAAGGTCGGGTCCATGTCCGTGTGATTCATTTCCAGCCTCCTTCATGTCGATAGGCGCAGACCCACGCACCTCCCTCTCCGGCGGTTCCGGCGTGGGCCCCACCCCGCCGGTCGCGTGCCGTAATAGCGCGGGCAGACAGTAATCAGTCTCGGCCTTTCGACATAGATCCACCAGCTACCACCAGCAAAGGGGCAAAGCGTGTGGTAAGACGCCGTCCCAGGAAGTCCGGGTGGCGAGTTCGTTCCGAGCCACACCACGCCCACCGTTCAGCCGCACTTGTCCTGCACAAGATCCGACTTCGCGACTCCTCGTGAACCGATCAGGTTCGGCCGATGCGATCGGAGATCCTCAGCAACATTCCCGCATGTGCGACGAAAGGGCGGCGTACCAGCGATTTACTGGAATATCTTCCACTCTCGCTCTATGCATCGTTAACCGACTGTGCGTAAACTGTGACCAAGCTGAAATCAAAAAAGTTGCCGTCACCCTCGCCTCGGGCGCGATAGCCGTTTGCGCAGTTAGAAGCGCAGATTCAGAAAACAAGATCACTATAGTCACCAAAGGAGTTGGCCATGCACACCAAGGTCGAAGAAGCACTACATCAGGATTTCGATCGCTGGACCGAACTGGTCGACCGCGCCGCACACGCGGAGAACGAAGTCGACCGGGAGAAACCCGCCTTGGCTGCGACGGAGCTGGAAATGAAGTGGACCCGCACCGCCGCCGAGGACTGGCGAACACTGCACGACCACTGGTGCGAAGAAATGCGAACAAGTGCGTGAAGTCTGAAATACCGTCAGATTCGAGGCAGAGCGCCGAATCGAACTGAGCGGTCGCTACGAGCTCGAGGGGTTCCCCGTCCAATGCGCAGACGGGACCAGATCAGCCACACGCGTCAGGATCGAACCTCAGGGCAGGCCGACCCCGATGACTTTCCACGCGAACGCCCCGCACTACCGCCGCGTGAAACCGTTCCCGATGTTCCCCCCGGGGACGCTGCCGCTGCTCCTCTGACATTCCGCACCGATGATGCCGGGCGCCGTGGTCGGCGGCGCTGTGTGTCGCGCTACCAGCGACAGAGTGATCTTCACATCGCCGAAGCCGAAATCGTCTGGTGTATCGGTGGTTTCACTGAGTTCCCGCTCCCGGTTCGGCATCGGGTTTGTGCGAATCTTGCGCAGCCAGCTGCTGCCACACCACGTTCGCGGCGTGGAACACCTGGCAATCGGAGTGCACATGCAGGGTCGGCTCCAGATCGGTCCCGAGGGCTTCGAAAGCGCAAGCCTTGTACTCGACTTCGGTGAATTCCCCTGGCACGAAAAAGATCCCGGTGCGGGTGTCGGTGTCGACCGCGATCAGATACCGCAGGTACGCGCCGATGACCGGCTCGAGGTTCTGCCCCGCCGCGATCCGCGACGCCAGCACCCGCCTGCAGGTGGCGTACCGCTCGGTGAGCACGTATTCCTGCGCACCGGTCAGATCCAAGTGATAGGTGCGCCTGCCGGGGCCCTCGACGCGGTCGTGATGGTCGGTCAGGACCCACCCGTTGCCCGACCCCAGCTCCGTCGCCGTCCAACGCGCGTCACGACTGCGGTAGATCGCCGCGGCAAGCCACAACACGAGTGCGCAGTGGCGCGGGAAGCCCCCCTCGACCAGTACGCGTCGGCGCGCACGTGCCAGCGCGCCGAACAACAATGCCTCACCGGCGAATCCGGCCGTGGCATCGGGGTCCACGGCGAGAACATGGGCCTGGTCGCGCGCCAGCATCCACTGCTCGGCGCCGGACGGTTCGGTGACGGCACAAGCCTCGGCGGTGACGAGCGCGGCGACCGTGTCACACAACGGCGCGGCGGGCGCGCTGGAGAGAATCTCGTCGATGTCGGCGGGCACCTGCCGTATCCCCCACACCAGCGCGGCACGGTAGATCTGGCGCTGGGCGAGGGTGTCTGCGCCGGTGAGCTCACCAGCGAGGCTCCACACGAGCGCGGTGGCCTCGGCCGGAGAGCGTTCGGCGAGCGGGTCGTAGAAGGTAGCGACAGCCTGCTCGCGCAGCTGCCCGATCAGGTCGCCGCGGGCGGCGAAAGCGGCGGTGACGGATTCGGTCATGACGAGATGGCAGCTTCTTCCTGGTCGCATCGGAATTGTTGTGTGGCTGCGGGTTTCGTGTTCGACTGGGTCAGCCGGATCTGATTGCAGGGTGATGCCCAGAGCGGCAGGGGGCACATCAATCCAGGCGGCAACCATGATGGGCTCGCAGAATGCTCAGCAGCCGAGTTTCGCGCCACAGCCCGGCCACCGATAAGCACCCGCTGATCCGCACCCCCTGTCGCAACTGCTTCTCCCCCAGCGCATTCCGTATGGAACTTACCCTGAAACATCCTCCCGACGCGCAGCGCGGCCGTGTCAGGTGATGGCGGCCGTGGTTTTACCCCAGTCCTCGCCCGACCTCGAAGTGGAACTGCGCGAGGGGATCTCGTGCGACCTGCTCGCACATCGACTCGACTCTGTTTGCCAGGTCCGCGACATCGAGCTACCGGATGGACGTGCTCATGGGAGGCGCCTGACTATCGTGAGTGGGGATCGGATGTGAGATTGCCAGGGCCCGAAGCACTTTCGGTCGGGGCAAGGGCCTGCCACATCGCCTGGCCGATAGCGACCACGCCGCGGGCGGGCAGGGCGACGTCGCCTATGACCGGGTTCGCGTCCAGGCGTGCGGGATGCCCGAGGTCGCGGTCGTCGAGCACCGCCGTCGACTGCGTGATCAGGTACATCTGCTGGGGCATGAGGATTCCGACGTGGCCGCTCGGCATGACACCCGTCATGCTCAGCTGACCCATACCCAGTGCGGAGGCGATCATTTCCCGGGCACGCACCAGCGAACGCGACCGCCAGGTGGCAAGCGGCAGACGCCCTCCGACGGCGTTGAGCATATGCAGCGCCGCAGTCTCGTGTGCGGTCAGCGTCCAATCCAGCGCGGGCTCGTCGACGGTGATTCGCAGCGATGCCGGTCCGGTCCACGCCACTCGAATCGTGGCGAAACCGGTGTAGTCACACGCGGGACCGTAATAGCGAGGGCATGCGGTCTCGAGCCGGTCGCCGTCGACGAAGATCGACCATCGGCCGTCGGGGTCGCGGTGCCAGACGGTTTTGTATGGACCGAAGTCGTTTTCAGGAAAAACGCGCAAGGCGAGGATGTGGCCGCTGTCGAAGGGAAGGCCGAAAACGCCCCAGCCCTTGACATATTCGTGGCCGGGCCACGGCGCGTGGCCACGGTGTTCCGGCAGGTCGGTCAACTGGGATGCCAGATCTAACATGGTACTCACCTCCGGCGCCGCGCGCCTGAGTAGCTGAATGTGGTGGCCGGGACGTCGCCGATCCACGGCCGCGTCGGGATGGCGCGCCGCAGTTCGGCGTTGCTCGGCGTTGAAGCAGATAGGGCAGACGAAGTAGCGCCCACCAGCCGCCTCCTAGCGCTTGCACGGCGCAGTAAGCGGCGGACAACCGTCGCAGGCGACGCCGAGGGCGGTGCCTGCTAGCGCGCCGGAGGGCTTCCTTCGTCAGGAACATCAGGGCCTCGCGCCCCGTCTCGGCGGCGCAGACGGCCACCAGGAACACGACGAAGACCCTTCTCCGGGTCCTCCAGACCCGTGGTCGAGCTGATCACGGCTTTCGACATCGCGAAACCTCACTTCATGCACTGCCGCCGGACGACGGAACGGATCATGAAACGAACGCTAGGCGCGACGGCTGCGCGTGTCGTCGGGTGTTCTCCCTACGAATCGGTGGCCAGTGTGTCCAGCAAGCCGTGCTGAACCGCGTAGAGAGTGGCGGTCGCTCGGGTTGACGATCCGGTCTTGACGTAGATGCGTTCGATGTGGGTGCCCGCCGTTTTCGGGGTGATGCCCAAAGTGCGTGCGACGTGCCGGGTCGAGGCGCCCCGCGCGATCAGCACGAGGACCTCGAGCTCGCGCGGTGTCAGACCGTCCGGGCCGCGACGGTGGCGATGGCGCGGCTGTCCCGCTGCCCCGAGGACGGCGTCGACCGCCGCCGCGTCGAGTCGACCGCGGCGCACCTCGCCACGCAGTTCGGCCAGAATCTGCTTGGGTGGCAGGGCATCTCGATACGGCCGCGGCTCGGTCATGGCCCGATACGTATCGGCCGCCGCCAGCACGCGCGCCGACACCGGGATCGACAGTCCGGTCAGCCCGCGATGGGCACCGGAGCCGTCGAGGCGCTCGTACGCCAGGGCCGCGATAGCCCCGATGCGAGACAGCGCGGCGGGGCGGGCCAGCACCCGCTCGGTGTAGTACGAGTTCATCCGAAGCCGCTCGAGCTCGGTCACGCTCAGCGCTCCCGGCTTGTCCAGAATGGTGGCCGGAACACCGTGTAGTCCGATGTCGTGCAACAACGCCGCGCGACGTACCAAGGTGGTATCTGCTTCGGGGAACCCGGCGACGGCCGCAGCCCGACCGGCGAGATCGGCTACACCACGTGAATGCCCTGCTCGATAGGGCGAGCGCAGATCGGTGAAGTCGGCGATCACCTCGAGTGCCGAATCCAGTTCCGCGCCGGTGAGATTCCGCCGCAGCGCCGGATCGGCGGCAATGAGCTCGCCATAGTCCGGCTCGACTTCCGCATCCGCCAGCAGGTCGCGGGCCGAGGCACAGAACGCGTCCACCACGGCCGGATCGAACTGCGTCCCGCGGCGCGAACGGGCGACCTCGATCGCGGCATCGATTCCAGCACTACGGTGCAGCACCTCGACGACGTCGGCGAGATGGAACAGCCGCATACCGAGCCCGATTCGCTCCCCGGCGACACCACCCGGCACGCCCTTGCCGTCCCATCTCGCGAAGAACTGCCGCAGCGAGTCTCCGACAGCCGGGCCCAGCCCGAGCCGTTCCGCCATCGTCGACGTGGTGAGGCAGTGCGACATCAACCCCCGCTCGATATCGCGGCCGCCCTTCGCCGCGATAGTCACCGTCTTGCGCACCCGCTGCGCGAACGGTCCCGAGGACCCCGCGTGCGACAGGAAGAAGACCGCCCCGCTCGCACCGCGCAAATCCATTCTGTAACTGTCCGCGCGAAAAGCGATGTCATCGCCGAACCACGCGGCCACCTCGGGTGCGTCGGCCACACAACCGGTCCACGCCAAAACCGCGGTGTAGTACAGGTCGGACCGCTCCTCGGCGCTCAACCCGACCCGCTCGCCGAGCCGCGAAGCCAGCCGCCACGACCGCAGCACATGCGCCATCGGCTGGCCAAGGCCGAGATCCATCGCAAACGAGAACGCGGCCAGCAGCGCGGCCAGCGAAACACCCGAATCCCGAGCGTCACGCGTCATGCTGCGAGCATAGGCGCGTCCGTATTCGCAGCGGTTGACCCCTGGAAAGGATGCTCAGCTGCAGCATCGCCCTCGCCGGGCAGCGTCTGCTTTTTCGGCCGGGTCGAGCGCCCTGCGGACTTGCGATCGGGCGATCGAATCGAGTTCGTCCCAGCTCGCCACAGGCCCACCCTTATCAGGTCGACCTTGACCTGCACCGAGACGTTGCCGTCCTGCACACACACCACATAGGCCGGTTTGGCAATGAGGCTATCGGCGATTTCGGAGTGCCAACACCCCTGGCACCGACTCCCATGACCGCTCCCGAAGCCAGCCCCGTCCCGACGGTGGTGGTATCGGCGTGTTTCCAATGGTCGTAGCAGGACGACCACCACGCCGATGCAAAGCACCACCAGCATGACGACGCCAGCGACGATCAGCCCTGTCTTGCTGCCACCGGTCGGCACGGGTACGGCGGCGGCTGGCACCCGTGACCGGGTGGGCCGTATCCAGCGCCGGACCGAATCGGGTGCCGGTGCCGGTGACGGCATCCAGGCACCGGTGTCGGAGGCGCATCCGGGCGGACCGGCAGCCGAGCCTGCCGCGGCGCCGACGTTCAGGACGCCGACTTTGCGCACCAAAACCGCCAGCCGGGGTGACCTGCGCAGGGCCGTCCACGACGATCGTCTCACCGCCAAGGACGCCGACACGGCACAGCGCGCCGACCCGCCACCGAAAACCGTTGACCGTCAACGGTGTTCAGCGATCGTGAAGCGGTCCGGCGTTACCGGTAGCCTCGGAACATCCCGCAATTCGGCCGGGCGCGCAGTCGGCTGACTGCTCCTGATCACTTGTCCGACAGGGGCATCCGGCTGGAACGCAAGCCACCATATGCCGATGAGCGTGAGCAGCGCGGCGATTACCGTGGAAGCCCCCTTGACAGACCCTCGTGACATTGCTTTGTTTGGTGATACTTTTTCTGTATCGTCGGATAGATCTCATACTCGCTACGCATGGAGGGAGATATCGTGTCAAGGGCCGGAAACATCACCGCCGCAAGGGTTTGCGGAGGAATTCTCGGTACACTCGCGTGTCTGGTCGGGATGAGCACCGCGCACGCCGATGATGAACCCGGCCCGTTACTGGTCGGTGACACAGCGTATTTCGCTATGGGCAGTTGGAACTGCTCGATCGGTGCGGACGGCACAGTGGGCTGCGACCTCGCCGTCCCGGCTCCGTCCATGAATGTGCTGTACGCCGGAATGCAGGTGCCGATGCCGAATGTGCCAGCCGTCATTATCGACTCGACCATGTGGCCGGCACATCCTCAGTGGAACTCCAACGGCAGTCACACCGTGCCAGGCGGAAATCCGCCGCTGCCGCGTGTCACACCCGCGAATTACCACGACCCACAGTATTCGATCACATATGCCGGAGCGAATTGCCAAATCACCTATCAAGGTGCGGCAGTATGCACATCGATGGGGCATGGGTTCAGCCAATGGGGACCAGTGCCGCAAGGCTACTGATCCCCACGAATCACCGGCTACCGATACCAGACACCGGAATCCCAATCACCGTAGTCCCACACGTTGAAATCGTAGCGACCATGCGCACCCCCGAACAGATAGCCCCACCATCCTGCCGAGGTGTCGCAGATCTGGTCGTCGTGGTTGCACACCGTCAGCACCGGGAAGTCGCCGAACCAGTCGTCGACACCGGCCAGCGGATAACCGACGATCCCACTCCCGGGAGTCGACGACAGGCCACCCCAACCAGGGCCGGGGGCTCGCTTGGGATCCGACAGGAGAATAGCGTTGGCATTGCCGACGTCCTGGTGGGCGGTGACCCAGGCGTGGACTATGCCCGCGCCCTCGCTGTGCCCGATCAGCCTGACGTGGTCGTACGGACATTCGCTGCGATGCAGCCAGAACAAGCGGTCGAGTTCGTTCAGTCCCGACATCGGGTCGAGCGAATTGTAGCCGACAGGTTGATCCACAAAGGGGATGAACACCGACGATGTGTTGTCGCCGAGGCCGCCGATACCGATGGCCCAGTCGCCAATACAGTTGTCGGCGTGAGCCTTCGGCCCCATCTCGCTTGTGAAGGAAAGGATGATTGCCAACAGTAATGCGGCGAAGAGCGCCGTTGCTCTACGCATGGTCGTACTTCTTAATTTATCGTGCCTCCGGGTCCAGCCCGGCTTGTGTCGGGAGTACCCAGAAGTTGCTCGCGTTCTTGCTTTCTGGCGAAATAGTTACGTAGTCCGTCGATATATTGTCCGTAACGCAATGTCGGAGGCCATGATCCGCAAAGGGGATCCGCCCGCCCGAACGATACTCTTCGTTACCCGAGCTTCGCTGGTCGAACGTCCCGGAGACATGGCTGCGGGGAATGGTTGTCGCGGTGGACTTTTGATATGCCGTATCTGCAAGGTCGCCGCTGACCAGCCTTTCTGGTAAATCATCCAAGCCCTCGAACCGGGCCAGCTTCTCAGTTCGCCGCACTCACAGATTGACATGGCCACCCCCGAAATCGGCCATCGTCGGAACCCGAGACAGCTTGCGGTCAGTGAGATTTCCGCCGAACTCCTTTCCCCTTGGCGCGCTCGGTGGCCACCCCGCACGCCGACCCCGAAGTCATGCAGCACGCCCCGTGATCTACCAGGCGCACGGCCTGATCATCACCGTGCTCATCGCGGTCTGGCCCTACACCCGCCACCGCCTGGCCGGAATCTTGGCAATCCCCACTGTCGGGCCGCTGCGGCAGATGTCTCGTCCTGCCTTGTCTCCGTTACGCGTGGATCATCATTCGCCAGGCACCCCGTTCGGGGTGTCATTGCCGGGAGTTGTCCGTTCGGTCCGGAGGCCGGAATCGCCCCTGCCCATCACGATGGCCTGATCAGAAGCCTGCTCGACCGAAATCGGTTGTGGCTCCTTACAGGTTTGCCTCGTAGTGATTTCCACCCGCGCCGACGCCGGATACGACGTCCGCTCATCGACAGGAGACATCGCATTGTCCATCGTGGCAGATCACAACCGATTCGCCGTCGGTGTCGATACCCACGCCGCCACACACAGTTACGTGATCATCGAATGCCCCTCGGGGCGGGTCACCGATGAATCGAGGTTCCTGACCACCAGCGCCGCCCGCTCACCGCGGCGCAGATCGCGACCATCGCCAGCTGGCGCAGCCGCAACGAACCACTCGGAATCGCCACCGCGAGAACCGAAGCGATCCGACAGGCCCGCCGCATCGGTGACCTCGACCATCAGCTCGAAGACAATCGTCAACGGCTCGATGCGCTTCTCGGCGAGCACGCACCGGAACTACTCGCGCTGCCCGGTGTCGGCGCGGTCGTCGCCGCGGTCATCTTGACGGTCTGGTCGCACCCCGGCCGGATCAAGACCGAGGCCGCACTGGCCAAAATCGCTGGAACACGCCCGATCCCAGCATCATCGGGCAACATGGAGCGTCACCAGCTCAGTCGTGGCGGCGACCGCCGCCTCAACCGGGCGATCCACATCATCCTGGTCGTGCTCGCCCACGCCTTCCTCGCCGTCACCGACCCGAAAGCCCATGCGGGCTGGGCCGGATCACAGTCGCCGAAATCCGCCGTCTCCTGGCGGTGATCATGCACCCACCCGCACCCTCACCCTGGCCGACATGGTGAAATCCACTCCGGTGCATGCCATGTCAAATCGACTCAGGATGCTTGCCGGACCTGGCGTCAATTGGCTACGGTAGAACACGTTCGCCGAGAAGATCATTGGCAAATTTTGATCGGCCACTAGCGGGGAGGTTCCCGACATCGTCGTGGCCTACGGGCCATACCAGAGGTCGAGCGGTCTATCCGACTCGACTTCGCCGGAGGATTCGGAACGACAGGGCTCGATGATGGTATCAAAAATCAGTGAATACCAAGGCGCGTCACCGGATGCGGTCCGCCATCACTATGACATCGGAACCGAGTTCTATCGGCTGTGGCTCGACAGCAGCCTGACCTACTCGTGCGCATTATGGTCCGAGGGCGACGATCTCGACCACGCCCAGCAGCGCAAGCTCGACTATCTGATCGAGCGAGCCGACATCGCCGGCGCGCAGCGTGTGCTCGACATCGGGTGCGGCTGGGGCAGCCTGATGCGGCGGGTAGCCGACCGGAACTGGCAGGCCCGCGTCACCGGCCTCACTCTCAGCCGAGACCAATACGACTACGTCCGAACGCATTCCACAGATCGGATCGATGTCCGGCTCGAACACTGGAACACACATCGTCCGGACCGTACTTATGACGTCATATTCTGCGTCGGCGCACTCGAACACTTCGTGAAATTCGGACTGTCCCGGCGCGACCGCACCGCAGCCTATCGAGAGTTCTTCACGCACTGCTCCCGTATGCTCCGCCCGGGCGGCGGACTGGTCATCCAGACGATCGGCAAGGGCAACCGGCCGCTGGACCACAACGCGCTCAACGATGTGCGGTTCCTGGCGAACGAGATATTTCCGGAATCGGATCCACCGCGACTGTCCGAACTCGCCCATGCCGCGGAGAAACTTTTCGAAATCGGTTCGGTGGTCAACGATCGTCACGACTACTCGACCACGTGTGCGGAGTGGTTGCGCAGGCTCCGGTCACACCGCACCGACGCGCAACGGCTCGTCGGCGCCCGTATCACCGAGGCATACGAACGTTATCTGGAGGCGTCCATCCGGCAGTTCGACCGGGAACACCTTGTGCTCTATCGAATCTCGCTTCGCAAGGTGGCTGATTCGCCGTCCGAGGCGTGACCGGCCGCCAATCCAGCGAGGAGTCAGTCATGGACCCGGGACAGACGCCCCGCGTGAACGATGTCATCACCGAACTCGACGACCTACGTGTCGACCTGGCCGGCCGCCACCGGGCCACGGCCAGCGCGGGAGCGACGATCGACCCGGCGGTGGTCGATGCGGATATGCGCGCCCTCGACCGCGACGGGTACGTCATTTTGCCGGACCTGATCACACCCGCGGAATGCGAACGCATACGCGCGGCGAGCACGGCTCTGCTCGGCCCGCCCGGACGAAATACGTTCGAGGGCAAACAAACCCAGCGGGTGTACAGCCTGCTCGAGAAGACCCGCGCCTACGACCGGCTGCTCGACCATCCGCGCGTGCTTGCCCTGCTCGACCGGCTGTTCCTGCCGAACTACCTGCTCTCCCAGTTGCAGGTGATCAACATCCTCCCCGGTGAGCAGGCCCAGCTCCTGCACCACGACGACGGCTTCTATCCGATACCCAGGCCCCGCCCGCCGCTGAGCGCCGCGACGATGTGGGCCATAGACCCGTTCGCAGATCGCAACGGCGGCACGGTGATTCTGCCCGGCAGCCACCGATGGGATTCACGGCAGCCGACCGAATCCGACGCCCGGGTCAGCACGCGGATGCCTGCGGGCTCGTGCGTGTTCTATCTCGGAACCCTCTGGCACGGCGGCGGCGCGAACCAGACCGCCGCTCCTCGGCTCGCCGTGACCGCACAGTATTGCGAGCCGTGGCTGCGCCCTCAGGAGGCGTACACGCTGTCGACCAGCCGAGAAACCGCACGAACGGTGTCCGAGGACATCCGCCGCATGCTCGGCTACAGCATCCACCCGCCGTTCATGGGCGCTGTCGACGGCATGCATCCGAAGCGACTTCTCGAAAACCCCGATCCAGCAGTCCCACAGACAGGCGCGGCGACTTCTTCTCGAAAGACACCAACAGCAGCATCCGAATCACCCTTGTCGACGCGATCTCCCTCTCGCCGCTCGATGAAGCGCCCAACACGCTCCGAGAATGACTGCGGCAAGACGTCAGCGCCCAGGTCAGGCGCGCAGTAGAAATCGACACAGCTGTCGGCAGCGCGTAAAGGACGCTTGGCCGCGGCCAACACCTATCTGCGGGTGGCGTCCTGCTGCTGTGCCCTCGTCAGACGAACCACCAGTCCCTTCACTGTCCCTTGCTTCCTGCGGCACCGCGCAGCGTACTGACACGTATTGCTGACAAAGAGACGCTATTCCGGCTTCAAGTAGGCGAATCCCGCTGCGATTCCAAGGCCGTCTCGAATACCCACGGTTCGGGAATTCGTGCGACCCGCCGCGATCGGCTGCTGGTCTCGGCGGGTGTTATACACGACGATGCCGCCCACGGATCAAGTCTCGTTCGATGTCGTGGTCGGGCGTGCTCACTACGGCCTCAACTTGACGTCATCTCGGAAGATCGCAAGGCGCGGCCGACACGTCCGAGCCATCTGGCTTCGTCGAGCAGCGTGTCAGCGCCGGCGTGTTCAGCAGACAGGGTCATCGTCGTGTTGTGCCGAGGCGGTATGCCTGCCTGCTTCGCCTGGATCGCGGCCGCGATGACGGCCGCCTCGATCATTGGGCCGCGCTCCTGGTCCGGCAGGCCGAGCGCATCGGACCGTTCAACGGCCAGTCTCCGCACCTGCGGATCGGCATACCCGCGCAACGCCAGTTGCGCATCCCGAATGTCGATGACCCGGCGACAGAGCCGGAATTCGGCGTCCCGCAAAGGATTCCATTCGCGGCCGACAGGGAGGGCCACAGTGTTCGCCGCGCCGGTCGCGGATGCCAGGTGCCGGCTCAGCTCACCGAGTTGTCGTTCGGTTCGGTGGCATCGGTAAGCGTGGAGCAGCGATTCGAGAGCCTCACCACCTGGGGGAAGCGCCATGCCCGCGATGACGATGAGCAATCCGGTCACCGTGAGCAGCCCATCGACCACGGTATACATCGGCTGGGGTGTGTGGCCGAGATCGACTACGACGAGTGTGTAGCCGAGGAAGGCCAGACGCGCGATCACGACGATGCCGCCTATCGCGATGGCGCGGAATCCCCTGCGTAACCACGGCTTCGCAGTCAGCACGGCGTAGCGGAACCCGAACACTACCGCCGCGACTGCGCTGACACCGACGTAGCAGATGAACAGATACCGATACCGTGCACCGTCCGGAGACGCCGACGAGGACATGGCGAACAGCGAGACAACAGCGGCGACGACGACAACGAACCCCGCGTAGCACAGCCGCGCCCTGCGGCGAGCGATCTCGGCCCGTGTCGTGAGGTACACGAACCACACCTGGCTCGCGCACACCGCGAGCATCGCCGTGACATCACTCAGCAATATGCCGATTTTCGGAACATGTGTGTCGCGGTCGACGGCATCGGACTCGAGCCAGAGCGCCATGGTCGCGAGGATCGCGCCGGCGAACAGCGCACTCGCACGGTGCATCCCGTTGTCCGGATCTCGCGTGATGTCGCGAGCCTTGATGGCCAGGACAGTGAGGCAAGCGAACGCCGTGAGCAAGATGGGGAGAATCGGTTCGGAGGTCACAGTGAGTTGTCCAAGCGGTGGACTATGTCGGCGATCGCCGGATCGGCGGCGACGGTGACCGGCTGGCTCGAGCGGTGTGCGCGCTGAAGGAGCAACGTCGCCGTCATCTCCGCCTCGGCCTCCTGCTCGGTCGATCCGCATGATCTGGCGAGAACCTGTCCCTCGATCCGATCGGCGATGTGTACGAACAGGCAGTGCCGTCGGTCATCGCCGATCGGCTGACCCGTGTGACCGAGCAGTAGATGTGCGAGTTCGTGGAAGATGATCTGCTGGCGGTGAATCGGACTAGCGGACTCCTCGTAGATGACGGAATGACCGCGTTCGTCGGTGATCAGCAAGCCGAGTGGACTCGCTGGCGGCAAAGCCATCGGGATCAGTTCGATCCGTCTGCCCAAATGACTCTCCAGACGCTCGCACACTTCGCTGATACCGAAACGAGCCGGTAGCCAGAGCGTGTCGATTCGCCGTTCGCAGCGCTTCCGCAAATCAGTGGTTCGCATGGCAGTCCTTGGTCGGTCGAGTTCTTCGCGCGCTACTGGTCGCCGGGCGGGCCCGCGGGCAGTCGTTCCAATCGGCGGAAACGGTTGATCACGTCGGTAACCGCCGCCAAACTCTCAGCGGACAGACCCGCCGCCCGCAACGCCATATCACGCACCCCCGCATCCCGCATGGCAGCCAGCAAACCCAACTCGGCATCGACCTCACGACTGGTCTCATCATCGAAGAAGTACGCCGGAGGAACCCCGAAGAACCGAGCCAGCGCGCTCAAGTGCCGAAACGTCGGATTGTCTCGCTGACCGGTACGCAAGTACCAGACATACGAGCCCGACATCTTCACCCCTTGATCACGAGCGACCGCAGTGGCGACCTCCTCGTTGCTGAACTCACGACCATCAGGCCTGCGCACAACGTCGAACAGATGGGTCAATTTCGACGCCAACGTCGAGGCTGTTTCATCCACCGATCGCCTTTCCGTCAACTGGAATGGTCACGAACCATTATCCCTTGACGACCGTTGACAAGACATGCCACGCGTGGCAATAATCAGGTCCATCAACTGATGTGAAGAGAATTTGGTCATCATAGTCACACACGTTGACATGCTGGCGGATGCGTCAACTCATGGCGAGAGGACCGGCAGTGGGCAGGAGCCACACCGGAGGCCGATCGTCGGCGGGTCCTCGGTTCACCGCAACATCACTCGACACCGGCGCGAGGAGGCCACGGCCTGGCTGTCCACCGAACACAACACAGGCCGGCACCGCGGCAGGTGGTGGCCGACCGCGGTGCGATATCGCCGGTGTCGGTCGAAGTACTTACGGCTGGCATCACATGCGGGCGGGAGGTCCTAAGGAGATCATGTGGGTCGACCCTTGCGGGTCGATCCCGATGAGTTGCCCGCGTTAGAACTGGAGTCGCACCAGCGCGTCGAGGACCCGTCGAGAACTCCTCCGGTCCTTTGCCTGTGATACTCGGCGATCCCGCCTTCACCGGACCACCGAACCGTGTCGGCCGCTTACGAACACCGCCGGTTCTATTGGCTCTGATAGTGAATTTACCCGCAGCAGGAAGACCGGGTATCGAATTACGCGATAATCGGCTCCGATGCAAGAAGGATGACATGAATTTCAACCCCTTTCAGACGTATGGCGTGAATCCGATCGTATCCAAGCTATATCTTCGAGTTGTGCACACTATTCGAAGTAGGCGACGCATCGGCGCAGTGTGTCGCATCGAGGTGTTGCAATGAAGGATTACTCCCAGCAGATATTGAGTGGCGAGGGCGACAACGACTATGCCCGTTACATGCGTACCGATCGACTTCTGAATCTGCAGCGTCGCTCGGACGAAATGGTGCACCGTGACGAGTTACTATTCCAAATCGTCCATCAGTCGACCGAGTTGTGGCTCAAGCTGGCCTGCGCCGAGTTACGCAAGGCAGCCGACCATATCGACGATGCCGATCTGAACAGTGCAATCGCATTGTTGACCAGAGCATCTTTGGCAATGGGGCTCATCACCGACCAGTTGGAGATGATGCGCCATCTGTCACCTTGGGACTTCCAAACGATCCGTACCGTTCTCGGCCACGGTTCGGGATCCGACTCTCCGGGCTGGCTTTCGGTGCGGCGGGACAGCCGGACTATCGGTAAATCGTTCAGAGCACTCGTGCAGAATTGGGGCGTCGACCTTGCCGAAGTATATCGGGCCGAGCAGCAATCCGAAATCCACCGCCTCGCCGAGTCCCTGATCGAATGGGACGAGCGGGTTTCTTTGTGGCGGGTGCGGCACTTCAAGATCACCGCTCGGTTGATCGGACACCATGCCACCGGCACACAGGGCACGCCAGTCGCAATGCTGACCAAACTGATGTCGCACAGGTTCTTTCCTGAACTGTGGGAAATCAGAAGATTCCTTACGGATACCGGGCCGATGGCGCAAGCGGATGCCGAACCTATCCGGGAAGTTCGGAGATGAGTAGTCGGCCGACGTCTCCTGAGGCATTCCGATCTCATTTTCCGATGTTGCAACGCGCAGTACATCTGGCTACGTGCAGCCTTGCGGCTCGTTCGGTGGAGCTCGACGGTGCCGTGGGTCGGATGCTGGAGGACATGAATCGTGCCGGCCCGGCTTGGGAGGCATTCGAGAACCAGATCAGTGTGGCACGAAGTCGATTTGCGGCACTGATCGGTGCGCGGGTCGACCAAGTGGCGGTAGTTCCCAACGCATCGATCGGCGCCTTCCAGGTCGCCTCTACGCGGAGCTGGCAAACTCGCCCTCGCATCGTCACCACAACAGCTGAATTTCCGTCCATTGCCCATGTCTGGCGTGCCCAGAGGCAGTGCGGCGCCGAGGTTGTAGACGCCGGTCTCACCGTGGATAGCTTCACAGCGTTCATCGACCGAACAACCCGCTTGGTTTCGGTGCCTTTGATCAGTTATCAGCACGCCGTGCGGCTGCCGGTCGTCGAAGTGGTCCAGGCTGCGCACGCGGCCGGTGCTGAAGTCTTCGTTGATGCCTATCAGGCGGTTGGTGTGGATCCCGTGGACGTCGGAAGCCTCGGCTGCGATTTCCTCGTTGCGGGTACTTCGAAGTATTTACTCGGCTTGCCCGGCCTCGCTTTCCTCTACGCCCGTGCGCCCGAATATTCCGACCACATGCCGACTTTGACAGGCTGGTTCGGCCGAGTCGACCCGTATGCTTTCAACTCCTTCCAATTGGACTATCCGGCATCAGCGACTCGATTCGAAACCGGTACACCGGCCGTGCCTGCATGCTATGCCGCTGTGGCGGGGCTACAGCTTGTCGGTGAGCTGGATCTCGCACTTGTTCGCGATCATGTGCGGCGCCTGGGCGAAATGGCTCGCGAGCAATTGAGCGCACAAGGCGAGCGTGTGCGCGCCGTCCCGCTCGAGCTCCGTGGCGCACATATCGGGATTATCGACGCCGACCCTGCCGGACTCGGTCGGCAACTGGCCGGACATCACATCGCGGTCAGCCCACGTCACGACGTCGTAAGGGTGTCATTTCACTACTACAGCAATGTCGAGGACATCACCGCCCTATGCGCAGCCCTGCGCGACATCCGATGTGCGTTCTGAATTTTTCTTTTGCATCGACAGAAAGGCTCTGATGTCCACCGCTGAACTCATGTCGTGGCTATGCGTACCGGCCGCTGAGCGATTCCCCTACGAAGCAGTTCTTCGCGGGTATCACAGTGTCGGCAAGCACTTCGTGCCTGCCGACACATTGGAACTGCTCGACCAGGCCCGCGCGGTACTGCCCCGGCTCGGTGGTCCCTGGCCCCCGGTACGAGTCCTTGCCGCATTTCTGGACTGTGCGCTGGATAAACTGGACAACCGATATGATTACCCGACTTACTTGGCGCTGCGGCTGCTCGAGCTGCCCTCCATCGATGACCCGATAGAGCAGGCGCTGTTCGCCCGGTCTCGGTGTGATCGGCGGACGGTGCAACTTCTCGCGGATGTTCTAGCCTTCGAACTAGCCGCGATACAGGATCGAGCCACACTGCTGCCGACGATGCGTCCGCCACGGCATGTGGTCGAGAAGCGGATCCGGTACGGATTGCGTGCGATCCAGCCAGCGCTAGCGCGCCTGGGACTGGACCGCGGGTTGACCGACGCCGAGCCGGTCAACCGGGCGCAGCAAGTCTGCGCACTCGTGCACGCCGATATGTCCTTCGCGGAGCGGCGTGTGCTCGAGCTGAGTATCCTTCCGGTCTACACCATGCACGACGAGTACCTGTTTCTTCGGGTGCTGCAGACCTTCGAAACAACCTTCACGCTTCTGGCCATGCACCTGCGCGGTGCCGTGGCAGCACTGACGGTCAGCGACGTGAGCCGAGCGGTCTACTTCATCAGCAACTCGACGACTGCGCTGCGCGAGGCGGCGCCGATGTTCTCGATGCTTGCCACGATGCAGATCGAGTCCTTCCGGACGTTTCGTCAGTTCACCGAGGGCGCCAGCGCAATCCAGTCGCGAAGCTACAAGCTCGTCGAATCGCTGTGCCGGCACCCGGACACCGAGCGTGTCGACTCGCCCGCATACGATTCGGTGCCTGAGGTGCGCGACAGGGTTCTCGCCGGTCAGGAATGCACGCTCGACGATGCCTACACCGGTGCGAGCCGCTCGGGCGACATTGCCGGATCCGAACTGGCGCGGCTGGCAGAAGTGATGGCAAACTTCTCGGCCGCTCTGCTCCGCTGGCGCACCACTCATTATCGACTTGCAGTGCGCATGCTCGGCGGTGCCAGTGGCACGGGATATACCGAGGGCACCCCCTACTTGGCGGCCTCGCGCACGATTCCGGTTTTCACCACCGTCGAGTCCGTCGGCAATGTGGCGCCCGACAACCCGATTGTGGTCTGACACCTCGATCCACCGACACGAGGAAGGGTGGGCATGGCAGTCCTTGGTCGGTCGAGTTCTTCGCGCGCTACTGGTCGCCGGGCGGGCCCGCGGGCAGTCGTTCCAATCGGCGGAAACGGTTGATCACGTCGGTAACCGCCGCCAAACTCTCAGCGGACAGACCCGCCGCCCGCAACGCCATATCACGCACCCCCGCATCCCGCATGGCAGCCAGCAAACCCAACTCGGCATCGACCTCACGACTGGTCTCATCATCGAAGAAGTACGCCGGAGGAACCCCGAAGAACCGAGCCAGCGCGCTCAAGTGCCGAAACGTCGGATTGTCTCGCTGACCGGTACGCAAGTACCAGACATACGAGCCCGACATCTTCACCCCTTGATCACGAGCGACCGCAGTGGCGACCTCCTCGTTGCTGAACTCACGACCATCAGGCCTGCGCACAACGTCGAACAGATGGGTCAATTTCGACGCCAACGTCGAGGCTGTTTCATCCACCGATCGCCTTTCCGTCAACTGGAATGGTCACGAACCATTATCGCTTGACGACCGTTGACAGACAACGCCGGGCGTGATGCAATCAAGTTCATCAACTGATGTGAATGAACTTGGTCGTTATGATCACACATGTTGACATCGAATGGCGTCAAGCGTGGGCGGAATTCCGAAGAGAGGTCACGTGGGTCAACCGTTGTGGGGCGATCCCCCGATGTCTCAGGTCCTGGCGTATCCGTGTTCCGAACACGTCGGAGTGCGCGGTGACCAGTTCCGGGGGTGAGGATCTCGCGGCATTGGCAGATCGGATCGCGGACGGGCTGCGTCGGCTTGCCCCACCCGGGTGGCAACGGTTGGAGGCGTGGTTCGCGTTGACCGTGGTCGCCGAATCGGCGCTGTTGATGGTCGACGATGGCAGCCGGTCGATTCGGTGCCAGGTGTCGGATGCGGTGTGGGAGATGGTGCGTCGGCATCGGCGGCTGTCCGCGGGTCCGGAATCCGGGCCGTGGTGGCGGTTGCTCGTGCGCATCGACACGGACAGTGTCGAGATCGTTGCCGATCAAGGTTTGGACGAGCCGTTCCCCGGTGAGCAGTTGTTCGCACCGGATGCGTATCTGGCTGACGTGGAACACTACCCGCGCGGTCGGTTGCCGGTGTGGTTGGCGGCTTACCTCGGGCGCGGTGAACCCCAGTCGAGGCCGCCACAGGCTGCCGCGCACGGGATGCAGGCGGACCGGCGTGCGGGTCTGCGGGCGGTAGCCGTGGATGGCGAGCTGCCGGAGCTGGCGGTGTTGTGGGCCCGGTGGGCTGTACTGGCCGCGGCCTTCGTAGCGGTCGGCTCGAGGCGGGGGCCGCGGATCGGACCGTCGGTGGGCATCTTCGAAAGTGCGGGACACAGCGGCTCGACGTTGACGCTGCTGCCCGGTGACCGGGCGGTGCTGTCGGGCGGGGTGTGGAATGCGCCGGTCTTGGACGCCGCGTACAACGGGAGTGGCGTGATGCCGAAATTCTTTGTGGGAGCGCCGGATTGGGTGGCGGACCCGGTGCTCAATCCGCGTGCGATAACCGGGGTGCTTTCGTTTTGTTATTGGTGGGAGGCCGGTCGATGGTATCGGGGCGAATCCCCTCCGATACCGGAGTGCGCGCCGGCGTTGCCTGCGGTATGGACCGTCTCGACGACTGCGGGAGTCGTCGACAGCCTCCTGGGTGACCGGTCGGCTGGAAGTCCGGATGCCGCCGAACTGTTGGTGTTGGCGGCGCAAGCGGGTGCGGTGACTCGCGAGGCGATGGTGCACGTCGTCGGCGATGGCGACGGGATCGACAGCGATGGTGGACTGTTCCAGCTGATGCTCGCGGATCTGGTCGCCGATCATGTCGACGGGATTCGCGAAATGGATGCGCTCGATCTCGTCCGGGATCACATCCGTCAGCGGAGCTACGACACCACCGGATATTCGCTGTCGACGTTGCGGGCCGATCGCATCAGTGTGGGCTGGTTGGTGCGTTCGCCGGTGCCGAACGGCGAAATGGCCTTGGACCGTGCGGTTTTCTATGTCGCTGACGATGGCGTCGTCGAGCGCTCTACCTCTTCGGTGCCGCTGTCGGTGTTCGTCACCGAATTC
This sequence comes from Nocardia pseudovaccinii, assembly GCF_050942345.1. Classification (NCBI taxonomy): domain Bacteria; kingdom Bacillati; phylum Actinomycetota; class Actinomycetes; order Mycobacteriales; family Nocardiaceae; genus Nocardia; species Nocardia pseudovaccinii. The sequence goes on along the minus strand of NZ_CP192074.1, from coordinate 4,276,143 downwards.
GAGCGACGGTTCCGGATACGTAGCGGCGGCCGAGTCTGACCGACGAGGTGGGGACATGAACAGTGCAGTGCGGTTGGACCCGGACAGTCTGCGGAATCGAGGAGCGCGGCTGGCCGCACTCGGTGACCGGGTGGGGCAGACCTATGCAGGCTTGCGGGATTGCCTGGCACAGTCCGAAGGCAGCTGGGGCGACGACGATATCGGCCTCGCGTTCGCCAAGGAGTTCGAGCCACACGCCGAACAATTGCTGGCGAACGTGCTGGCAATAGCGGAAAGCCTGCACGGCACGGCTGCCGGAATCATCGACGCCGCAAGCCAATTCGAGGCACAGGACGCCTACCTTGCCAGTCGGGTCAGCACCGCAGCTGCGAACGTGGACCCGAATATCGCGGAGCCGACGCAGCGGCCGGACGGCGCAGGTGGCACGCCAGCGCTCGCCGGCCCGCATTCACCTGTGACATACGATCCCGCGGCGACAGCTCCTGCAGCAGGGGGCCAGCCCTATCTCACGGACCGGATGCAGCCCACCGAACGATCCGCGCCCGGCGGCCCGCGCTCACCGGACGCTGCCACGGCGCGATCCAGACCACAGGACGGTCCGCTCCGCCCGAATTCTTCGGATCGGATGGGCGAGGGGTCGAATCGGGCAGGCCGAGAGGACAGTGGCACACCCGGCAACCGTGCCGGGCAATCCGGTCGCCGACCCTCTCCGTCCCCCGGCTCGCCCGCTCCCTCCCCCGGGTCGCCCCCGTCCTCCTCGGTGTTGCCCCCGGCCGCCACGCGGAATGGGGCCCGGTTGCCGGTCACCGCGTCCGGAGCACGGCCAGCCGTCGACGTGGGGCGGCGAGACACCCCGTGGACCGGGCAACGGCCCCCGACACCCGGCTCGCCTGCGAGTGCCCAGCCGAGTTCCCCGAGCCCTCGGTACGGTTCGCCACCGCGATCGAACAAGCCCGCCGACGAACCGCAGCGCGAGCGTGATCGGCGTGGTCCCGCTGGGCGATCGGTTTCCGATCCCATGGTCGGGTGGCTGGCGCGGAGGTTGGCCGAGAACCACGGTGTGCGTGTGGCCGGCTTCGATACACCCGGCCTGCAGGTGTCGCCGGTGCGGGCGTTCGTGGCCGCGGTGGACCGGGTGCTCACCGACTACCCTGTGATCGCCCTGGATATTGTCGCGGTGGCAGAACTCGGTACCGAATCGGGCATGGTGCGGTGGAGTTCCGAACCGCGCGATTCCCGGGGCACAGCTCGCTCGATCACTCTCGACCAGCGGACCGCGCAGGAGGCGGAAAGCGATGCCGAGCCGGGCATCTACGCGGCCACGTTACGTGAATTCGGCCGGGCTCTCGATGGCGCCGGTGGCGGTCTGGCGGGCAGGCAGGCGCAACGCGTCCTGATCGCGGAGTACCTACGTCTGGAACCGGCACGCCACCGCACACTCGCCGATGTCGTGCGCGGTTACCAGCACTGGCGTGCCGAATTGGCCGGGGACGCCACCACCGCGGGCGGATTCGACGCGAACCGCGCCCTCGGCGCCGCGTTCGCCGATGTGGTGCAGCGCGGTGATGCGGCGGGCATCCCGGCGAAAACCCTGCACGCGGTGCTGGTCGCCGCGGCATCTCGGCGTGGGTAGGCGGTGCCGGTGGACGGCTCGCTGGTGCTGAATCCGGTAGTGGAGCTGCGGAACTCGTTCGAGGGTTTGCCTGCTGTGGTGCGGCGCCCGATACAGGTGGTGGTGTTCGGCGGAGAGCTGCCGCGTGCCGATATTTCCGGGATGCGTCGGATGGCCGCGGGGTTCCGCGCGCGGGCAGCTGCGCTCAGCAACGATTCGGAGGAAGCGAAAGAGTTACTGGCACAAGAGGATTCGGTCGGTGTGCTCGGCGACCGGCTGCGCGAGACGTTGCGTTTGCACGGGGATGGGACGGCAAGGCTCGGTGATGACGCGTTGGCACTGGCCGATCAGGCACAGGCCGCCGCCAACGATGCGGAGAAGACGCTGTGTGTGATGTTCGTCTTCGGGATCGAGTTGGCGTGGCGGATCTTCAGTGTGCTGTCCGGTGCCGCCGCGGCTGGTCCTGCCGGGGAAGTGGCGGCTGCTCCGGTGGTGGAGTCGATGCTGGTCGAGGGACGGGCCAGTGTCACGGCGATGCGTGCGGGCCTGGAGCAGGCGTTCAGGGCGGGTGCGAAGCGGACGGCGGCCCGGCTGTCGGCGCTGGGACCGCTCCGGTTGCCTGTCACGTTGGGTAAGGCCGCCGCGCTGCCGGTGGGTGTCGATGCGGGCACGCAGGCACTGCAGGTCGTGTCCGGTGATCGAACCCGCGCCATCATCGGATCCGATGGTGCGAATCCGACGGGTATCGATCTGGCATCGATCAAAGTTGCGGCCTTGTCGGGTGCGGGTGGTGCGGTGGGAGGCATGGTCGCGGGCCGGGTCGCGCCGAAGGTGGTTCCCCAAATCGAGGGCAGCCGGTTGGCGCTGGGGTTGGTCCATGGCACCGCGGGCGCAGTCACGGGTCTGAGTGCGGCGGCGTTGGTAACCGGTTGGCCGCAGCATTTCGATCAGGTGCTGGCACCGTTGCTCAACGGCGGTTTCGCTGGGGCCGTGCATGCGCATGCGGCCGCCCATCCGGGATCGGGTGCGCAGCCGAGGGCGGTGACCGACGGCGGTGGGGCTTTCACCCGGCCCGACCTCCCCGCAGCCGGACGCGGCGAAAACACCGCGGCGCTCCCACCGGTCGAGATATCCGCGGAATCGCAGCGAGCGTGGGAGGCCGCGAAGGCGGCGTGGGCGGCGGCTCCGGATACGGTGGCTGCCGAGGGCGAGCGGGCGGAGGTACCCGCGTCCGGCACGCACGGAAACACCGCGCCGGTCAAGTCCGGCGAATCGCGGTCGCCCGCGTTATCGGGCTCGACACCACACAATGAGGCGACCGGCCGTGCTCCGGTCACACCCGGCTCCGGGGCCGGGTCGGCGGGGCCCTCGGAGACTGGTGCGCCGGTATCGGGTCCGCAGCGGGGCGAATCGGTTCCCCGCACGAATGCGACAGCGCAACGATCGGTCGAGGCCGGTGAGGAAACGTCGCCGCCGTCGAAGGTTTCGACGAGCACCCCGACTCGTCAGGTCGGCTCCGGGTCCGAGACACCTGCCGTCGGTGAACACCGAGCACCAGAGAATCAGGAGTACGGCAACACCGGGAAGGTGAGTGCCGCGGCAGGTGAGCCTCCGGTAGCCGCGCACCCGGCCAACCGCACCGAAGGACCCGAAACACCTACCACCAACAGTGCACACCAAACCCCAGAGAACCACGAGCACAACAACACCGAAACGCGGAGTACTGCGGCAGACGAGACCCGCCACGAGACACCGAGTGCCGCCCGCCCGGCCACGGGCACCGGGGACGGACCCGACGCGCTTGCTGGTGAACATCGGTTGCCGGGAAATGAGGAGCACGCTTCCTCGGCGGAGCGGAGCGTCATGGCCGGTGAAACCGGCGACGGCGGATCAGCCGACCGGGGTGCGGATTCGGTCGACCGTGCCAGCCCGCCAGCGGCGAGCATCCGTGACCAGGCGGTCGAGTTGTTGGCCGATTTCCACGCCAGTTCCGGTGACCAGATTTCGGAGCAGCTGCGGCTGTGCAACCTGCCGGATGAGGTGTTGCGGGCCGGATTGTTCGACACCGACGCGCGGAAGTCGATGATCGCGACGACGGAGATCATTCGGCGCGGAATGGTCAGCGACGCCCTGCCAGGGGGGATGGTGTTGCGGGCAGAGCAGGCGGAGGGGGTGTATGCGCTGGCCAACCGTCCGGTCGAAATGAAGCCGGGCGAGGGCAAGTCGCTGATGTTCATGGCGGCGGCGATGCAGCGGGCAGTGCGGCACGGTGAGTGTCTGATGGTGACGACGACCGATGGGCTGGCCCACCGCGAATTCACCAAGTATCGACAGCTGCTGTCCAATTTCGGGATCGACGTGTTCCGTGCCGACCAGCAGCAGGGTTTCGGGCCGGTCACCGCCGGTCGGCCTGCGATCGTGGTGGCGACCGGCGAAACGGTCGGGCACCTGTGCAACGCTGGTCACCGGCCGCCGCGCCACGCGTTGATCGATGAGATGGACGGCATCATCGACCGAGGTGAGAGGCAGTTTCTCCGGTCGGAAGGGGCGGAGCAGGCCGCGCCGGAGGCGACGGCACGCGAGGTGTTCGCCGCGCACGATTTCCTCGCCGACGCGCTGGAGAAGGGTGCGTTGTCGCACCAGGATTTCGGTCTCACCCGGATCACCGAAGAAGTCGGCCTTTACCCGGACGGAGCCCCCGAGGTCCAGTTCTGGTACGACGGGCACGCGGAGCTGACCCCGGAGGGTCGGGCGAAAGTCGAGGCGCTGCCCGGCGGGAAACAGTGGCTGGACGGGCCGGGATCCGCACGGCTCGAGACGGCCGCTGCCGCCGAATTCACCACCCGCAATAAAACCCACTACGTGATGGATGCGGGCAAGATCGTCATCGTCGATCAGGGCGAACACGGGCTGCAACGCAACCCGGTGACCTCGAGCGAATCACGGTGGAGCGCCGAGCCGGGCAAAGCGAGCCTCGCCCAAGCCGTCGAGGCAAAAGAGATCCGCGCGGCCGAAGCCATCGGGATGAGCCCCGAGCAGCACCAGATCGTGGTGCGCGCGGATGCCGACTCGGCCAAGACCATCAACGCGGTCGAAATCTATCGCAAAGGCGAGTTCTTCGACGAAGTCACCGGCGCCTCGGGCACGCTCGCGGACCTCAACCCCGTGCTGGAGCAGATCTACGGTCTGGATCAAGCGCACCAGGTAGGGCGGTCCCAGACGCATCGGTTGATCGAGGGCGCCCCCGAGGTGGTGGCGAACACCCGCGTCAAGCTGGGCACCATCGCCGGCTACGCGCACCGGATGTGGGACGGAGGTCAGGGGCGGTTCCAGCAGATCTTGTGTCATCGCAACGACCTGGTCGACCGGCAGGTGGCGGCGTTGGTGCGTGAGGGCGTGCCCAGGGAGGCGATCGAGGCGGTCGACGCCGACCGGATCGCCGGGTGGGGCGCCGACTGGGAAGCCGAGTTGCAGAAGATCTTCGACGACGCCGGTGAGCAGGGCAAGATCCTGGTGATCAACCGGCAAGGCCAGCGCGGCGTCGACATCTCGGTGTCGGAGGCGGTGCAGGCCAAGGGCGGCATGCACGTGTGGATGACCGAAGTCCCCGAACAGTCCTACGTGCACGAGCAGGCCACGAACCGCACCGCCCGCAACGGTGCCCGCGGCTTTGCGCAGACGCTGGTGTCGCCGCAGGATGCGGTGATCCGCAATGCCATGCACCTGCATGGTGTACGCGAGGCGGTGGTCCACTACGACCAAGCCACCGCCGCTCATCGCACCGAGCCCACCCCAGAAAACCACGACAACCTGGTCGAGGCCGGCCACAAGCTCCGCTCGTTGGTACCCGAACTGCAAGCGCGTGCGCTACGCCACGCCACCGCCGACTTCCTCCGCAACTACGCGCACACCACCGCCAACCCGGCCGCTATCCTCGCCGCCGCCGAAACCGGGTCGTACACGGGACTGGCAGGCACCGTCCAACCCGACCAGGTGTCCGACCAGGCCACCCGACTGGCCGGGCTGCTCGGGATCCCCACACCGGCCGTTACCTCGGCTGCCGCCGTGCTCGACCACGACGATGCCGACGGCACGCACGCCGCTGTGCCGTCGACCTCGGCCGCGATACACGGGCTGCTGGAACAGGCAGGTCTACCGCCCGCCGCGGTGGAGGCGTTGCGGCAGCAGGTCGAGACGACCGCACCCGCGACGGTCGCGCAGCACGTGACTCTGCACGAACAGGCACTGGACCAGCTGGTAGAGCAGCGGGGTCGGCTCGCCGGCACACTCGGACCGACAATTGCGGATATCGACGGTGCCGAAGGCATGCGCACTGTCTATCCCATGCTGACCGAAGCCACTGACGACCTGGCGAAGGCGCTGGGTTATCCCGTCTCCGCCATCACCCCCGCCATCGCTCGCGACATCCTGGGTGAAGCGGTCGGCTACTACCTGCACGACGAGGGCACCCACCAGCCGGACGCCGCAGGCCACGTAACGTCCCGCGAGGACGCCGACCAGACATCGGTGAACCCTGTTCAGGTGGACTGGGTAGCCGAGAACCCGGTGGCCGAGGACATTCTCGCCGCAGCGTCGCGCTACCTGGCCACCGCTGCCCTGCTCGATTTGATCGTGGCCATCCACCGCCGCAGTCCGAACAGCTGTGTCAACAACGCCGTGACCGGCGTGCGGGTGCTGACCGGACGCACCATCGAGATGCCGTCCTACGAACTGGCCGGCCACGGCCGCGAAACTCTCACACGGGTGTTCGGCGCCCCACTCGCGAAAGCCGAATCGCTGGATCGCGTCGCCGAATCGCTGAAAGCCCGGCCGGGAGGCACTGCTGGCCTGGTCTACAAATGGAAAGACAGCGTCGCCGACACCAAGAACAAAAATGTCGCCGATGCCGAAACCCACATGGTGCTGGTGGTCAACGACAGCGAGCCGGGCCAGGCTCCGAACCTCGTCGTTGTCGATCTTGCGGCCTCCCGCAGCGGCGATACCAGCACCGACTACGGCCCGAAAGACCTGCGGAACCGTCGTGCGCTGCTGGACAAGGCCGTCCCGTTCGGCACCTGGCGGGAGGAACAAGAGCGGAAGTTCCTCCGGAAGCTCGGCGACGAGCAATCCTTCGAGACCATCGACCTCGACCGCAACGGCAATCCCCTCGCCACATTCAGCGCAGATGCGCCCGCTGCCGAAACCCTGCCCCGGTCCCAGCGAATCACGGTCGATGCGGAAATGGTGCAGGAGATCGACTCGATACTTCAGGGCCGGCCGACAAACCGTGACGGCACACCGGATCTGTCGTCGAGGGTCGAGGCGGGTATGTCCGACCAGTCGAGAATTCCCCGGGCGCCCGAACCCATCCGCGTCGGCAGCCGACCCCACGACACCCCCGACCCGGCCGAGCCCGCACACGAAACCGGGCGGGTACACGAGACGTCCCCGGCCGCGCCAGAAGCCCTTCACCTGGCCCTCGCCGTGGTCGACAGCTCCCAGAGCAGCCCCGACATCGCGCGGGACGCACAGTGTTTCGTGACGAAGTGCTACGAGGAATACCAACGGCAAGAGGAAGCGGCATTACCGGAACAGCGCCGAACCGCCCCTGTCGACGAACACGGGATGACATCGGAGGATGCCGAGCAGGCCGCCAGAGAATACGTGGGCAGCCCTGCGGCACGCCGTGTCATCGACCACGCCGCCGCTCGCAGAGCGACAGAACTCGTCAGCGATATGGCCCGCTATGCCGACCGGGTACAAATCAGCCTTCCTGGCAATCTCGCTGACCTGTATCGGGCAGGCGCGAACGCAGCGAATGCGCGGAGCCTGCAGCAGGCGTTCAGCTTGATCGACCAGGTCGAATCGAGTCCGGATATCGCGCAGGACGCGAAGCGATTCGTCATGTCGATTTACGAGGAATACCGGCAGCAAGCCGAGGACAACGACCAGCAGACGCACCGCAACGATCTGGTGAACCAGCACGGAATGACACTCGCGGAGGCCGAGCAGCAGGCCATGGCATACGTCGACGGCACCGCCGCTCGCACACGCACCGATACTGTCGCCGCCGACAACACCCGCCGGTTCATCCACAACATTCAAGCCAAGCGGACCAGGAAGAGCCGGCCCCTCCCCGTCATCCTCGCCTACCTCCACCGGGCGGCGGCGACCACAGCCAACGCGCGGCAACTAGCCCGCGGCATGCGGGTCGGCGCAGTCGATACTCGGGCAACGGGCAACGGAGACCGCGCAACCGATGATCAGGTCGGCAGCCGCCCGCACGACAGCAGCGCCGATCGCACGGGCACAGAGGACGCGCTGGGAGATCACCGGGGACCGTGGCACGAGTTCGCGGTGGCTATCCCGGAGCTGTTCACCGCCGATACGAGACGGTGGGCAGCACAAGGCAATAGCCCCGATTTCCGGTGGTTGACATCTCAACTGGGTCCGCTTGCCAGGCACTTCTCGGCGGTCGGCGAGGTCGCACTCCACCTTGCCGGCGACGAGCCGTTCGCCGATCTCCTGCCCTTGTGGCGTCGGTTCGTCGAACTCGGCGCCGAGTTCAAGAACCAGGGCTTCGGAAACTGGTACGCGCGCACCATGTATCAGCTGATGGAATGGCTGGTCGACTACGCGCTGGTCGGCGAGTATCGGAATTCCTACGAGGTTGTCGACAGCGTCAACGACCGCGGGGTCTACGTCGGTGTGTCGAGCGAGGTCAACCGCGCCGGAATCATGCGCAACCTCATCGTTACCGCCGAAGGCACGCCCCGTGGCGGGGTGATGTTCGCCGACGGGTGGGACGAGGTCGGCGACATCGTCCACGGAATCGAAGGATTCTGGGTCCAGAACAACATGATGCTCGGGGACAATCTCACCACGTTCAATGCGGGCATCCGGGAAAACCTGTCACCCGAGGACGCGGCGCGCGCGACGTTCACCGGAAAGATGGCGTACCGCAGAGGATTTACCGAGGTCGTCATCGGCGAGACGGATGGCGACCCGGGCTACTTCGAGAAAGCCGTGGTGACGTTCGTACGGCCCAGCCGCCTGTCCGAGATGCGCTGCCGCGTCGGCGGACGCCTCATGGGGATCAGCCTTCCGGAGATGTTGGATCGAGCGGGCTGGTCGTCCGAGATCGCTGACCTGCGCGACGAGGCTGCACGGACAAGCGCGGAGATAGACCGTCAGGCGTTCCGTTCGAGCTCTACCGAGAGGCCCGCCGACTGGTCGGGCAGGCGCGCGGAGGTCGCGACACGGATCGCGGAGGTCGAGCGGTTGGCCGAGTCGGTCGCGCAATGGTGGGCCGAACAGGACGCGCGCGACCACTCCGCCATCGCCACGGTCACCGCCGACGTGTTGCGCCGCAATCCCGGCGCGCGGCAGATGACACCGAACACCGTGCTGCTGCCCGGACACACTGTCGTCGTGATAGCCGAGGACGGCCGGCGCGACGACGCGGTGACCGACATGTTGCTGCACAACCTCGAGCTGCGCAGCGAGCTCCGCAGTACCGGCTACGCCATCCAACAACTGAAACCTATTGTCGAACATGATGATTCAGGCAACCCCCAGGTACGGTCGGAGCACCTGGGGACCGTCCACATCAACGCGAAGCGCCGAATCCCCGACGATCAGGACCGGGCGCGGCGTCGCAGGGACGAGCATGTTTACAGCCTGTTCCGATCGTTGATCACCGACGGGACAGACCGTGAGATCTCGTCCGCGGCATATCTGCGCATGAAATGGCCGCAGCGGGCGGCACTCGTGCGGCAACGGCATGACCTGACCTCGCAGCTGCGGGGAATACCGGCGCGGTGGCGCAACCGCGCCTGCCGCTACCGCCTCGCCCGGGAGTTGACGCGCCTGCGCGAGAGCCGGTTGAACCTGGACGACGCCGGACAGCTGCGACTGGATTACCTCGAGACCGTCGGCGCCTTGCTGGCCCGTGTTGACGAGCGCGCCGACCGGATGTCCAGACAACCGGAGGTGTATCTGTGGGCATTCGACCCGGACACGAGATACCTGGTGCTTATCGTGGGAGACCCGGATCTGGTGCTGGACGTCGATGACATCACCGATCAGCACATTGTCGATTCGGGCACCGTCGATCTGCTCGGCGCCGACGTCGACCGGGTCGTCGACGACTTCGCCTCGGACCAGCAGTTCGACCCGGGGCGACGCCTGGCCGACGTGATCTTCGTGTCCGGCGAAACCGACTCGGATGCCGAGCGTCGAAGGCTGGCAGACCTGACCGATATCACCGCCACGCGAACGTTCTATCAGGACACGGTGGCCGATTCCGCGACCGACGGCAGTGCTCTGGTCCGACTTCTGGAAGGCGACCGCAGCGACACCGTGTCCGAAATGCTGTGGCTGGTCACATATCTGATGCCGGACCACCCGGTGCGCCTCGTCGAGGCAACGGCGGGTTCTGAATTTCCTGTCGGCGTGCCCGGCGAAGAACTCGCGGCCCGGGTGGGCGCGGACTGGTCGGCGGTGTTCCGCAGGCCCGAAGACGTGGCGACGCATTTGGCAGGCAGACCGGGTACATTCGCCCTGCTGGCCGTCGAGAACCCGGCTCGTGACTACGGCAGCGGCGTGGATCTCGTGATGGTCCGCAACGATGGCGACGACCGTCTGGTGCAGATCGACCTGAACCAGGTCAACCCCGACAGCGTCGAGCCCGGTGACACTGCCCGAGCTGCGTTGACGCTGGATTGGCCGCGGTACCATCCCGCTGACTGGACCGGCAAGTGGGACAAGGGATTCGGGATCGTCCTCGGTCCCGATGGTCCCGAGGGTCCGCTGGTCGACGGCGAATCGACAGGTGTGCGTGGCGAGGATTTCCCGGACGGCCTGATCGGAGCGCGGCCGACGGAAGGGGGGTCGGGATCGGCGTACGAGCGCTACCGACATCGCACCAGGCAGTACCACGGCGTCGCGACCAACTGGCTGAACGCCGCATTCGGGGAGCCGTTGTCGACGGCCCTGCTGCGGCCGGGTTCGCCGGTGCTGCTGGAGTGGGCGACTCACCAGGTCGTCGATCGGCACCGGCTGGCCGAGTTGCTGCGGCTGCGGCCCGACGAGCTGGCCGCCGACTTGCCTCGACGGCGGGTGTGGGCACAGCTCAATGAGCGCCGCATGCTGGCGAATCCGACCGAACACGACCCGTACGTCGATGAGCTGATGGGGTGGACCAGCATCGGCGACGCGCACCGCCACGCACCCGGCGTGGTGCACTCGGCCGCGGAACGATTTGTGTTGAGCCGCAGGGTCTTGGAGAGCGCCGACCGCGTCGCGTTGCTTGCCTGGCGTCTCGGTTGCTTCGACGCGCTGTCGGGGCAGCTTCGTGCCGATGAACAGCGCAGCGCCATCATGCGACGCGACGAACCGGGCGACGGTGCGGCCACGGCCCGCAAGGCGTTGGCGAACCGCCTGGAGTCACTGACCGCGGAGCTGGAAGTCCATGAGGATGCTCTCGAGGCGATCGACACCGCCGGTCTTCAGAACGCCTGCGATTTTCAGGGGTTGGTGTGGTTCGACGTCCGTCCCGGCTCGACCAGCCGGACCCGGCTCGACAGCCTGCTCGCTGTGGCGACGGCGGAATTCGGTGCCGCCGTCGGTGGTGACCCGGCGCAGTTGAGCGAGTGGGAACTGAACGGTTATCGGAATTCCTCGGACAGGAACACCGCAAGATTAGCGAACGGCTTCGGCAACCTCACCACGATCGTCCGCGTCACCGACCAGGCTCACCACCACGAAACCAGGCTCGCTGCCCTCACCGGACAACTGGACAACGAACTCGCCCAGGTCTTCGGTGCGCCCCCGGACACCCTCGTCCCGCGCGCTCCCTCTGGCCAGGACGTCGTCGAGCTTCTCGCCCAGCGTTTTCCCGGTGTCCGGTCACCGGCCGCCGACGCGCTGGCCAGGCACGTCGATGCCACAGGAGTCGAGCGGTTCCTCATGGTCAAGGAGGTCTTCCGCGACGGGTGGCGGGGCGTGTGGCGGCCGCCGTCCGCACTCGAGGCGGTGGCGTTGGATGTGCGTGCCGCGGGTCCGTCGGCGATCACTGAATCCGGCATGGTGGCGGTCGATGCGTCCGAGCGGTCCGTTGCGGAAGTCGCCTGGAGGCACATCACCGATGTCCGCTGGCTGACCCGTGGCGAACTCCAAGTCGCAGCTGCCAATCGCATGGTGCACGGGTGGTTTCAGGAAAATTTCTCGTCGGCTCTGGGTGCGTTCGATCAGGTGATCCCGTCGACCGATGCCGAGGGGGAACTCGCGCGGTTCGGATCCCGGCTTTCGTTGAGCGCGGACGACATCGAAGTCCTCGTCCGCAGGCTGACCGGACGACCAGCCGACGAGCACACGCAGATAGTTACCTTCTTTCACCTGCTCGCGGACGAGGTCGAGCGCAGCAAGATACTGGCCGACCGGAACGCCGACCTGGGCGGCGGGGATCTGGTCGATGTGTACCTCGACAGGCAGCAGACTCAGATCAGTCTTGCCGCCAATCCCGAGATCCTGGACGTGATTTCGACTCCGATGGCGCCTGGCATCCTGCTCGCGATGGTGAACTCCATTCACTGGAGTGGTGACAGGATCGGCGCCGGAGTCGAATTCCTGGCGAGCCCCGAGATCGGCGACGCTTTGCGCAAGATCGACGCAAACAACTCTCATTTCGAACCCTATGCCTGCCGAGGGATATCAAAACGGGTTGCGGCCGATCTCGACGCCGTCGGACGGGAGTTGCGCCGAGTCGCGCAAATTCCGGCCGGTGCGGTGGATTTGCGTCTGCTCACGATGTTCGAAAGGTTTGTGACGAAGAATCCGCCCAGCCGAGATCGAGTCTGGGACGCGCTGGCCTCCCTCGACGATTTCTCCCCCGATTCGGTCCGGCGGAAGTTCGCGGACGTGTTTCTGCGAAACCGTCAAATCGCTAATATCCCGGACGATGTGCGGGCAGAAGTGACGTTCACCGCACAGCAGTTGCGTGCTGTGGAGGACCTCTACATCGGAGGTCCGAAGGGTCGCGAATTCACTTGTTATGTGGAGACGGTGGGTAAACTGCCGGTCGGCCAGCGGCCACCGACAATTCGCGCCGCAATGGAGTTCATCCGGGACGTGACGCCGGAGTTCGCCCGATACCTGCGCACCGTGCTGGCAAACGGTGCGGATGATACTGAGCGAAGTGCACTCGGCTTGCAGCGGTCGGGCGACGCGGTCCTCGGTGAGTTGAAGGATGTTGCGCGCACCTTTTTGGGCGAGGTAAAAGGGGCGGGTCTGTCGGCCGAGAGTCTGGCGAAGGTGCAGTCTTCGGACTTCCTCGCCCAGTTGCTGATCGACGTCACTCACTACAGCTCGGAGTCCGACGACATTGCGCAGCTGCGTGAAATGCTCCGCTACCACGAGCAGGCGAAGGCGGAAGGCGCCATCGCACCGATGCCCGAGGAATATCGTCCCAGCGATACGGTCGAAGTCGCCAAACTGCGGACCCGCGATAGCAAGTCGGGGCCACGATGGACCGAGGACTTGCTGACCCATTTCGCACGGCTGGCACAGAATCTGCAGACCGCGCGCTCGGCTTCGACCCTTGCGCGGCGGCCGATCACCCATCTGCTCGACAAGCTCGGCAACGATATTGCCGACCACATCGGTATCTTGGAGCACTCCATCGCTGTGGGCAGGCTCGGCGACGGTTCGCCCATGAATGACGTGGCGCGCCGGAACATGACAGCTCGCGCACAGGATTTGAAGAAACTCATCGCACCGAAGACCGATGCTACGACGCAATTTCCGGCGCTGCGTTCACTCGAGGATTTCGAGAACAATTTCCAGCGGTTGGCTCGGATTGGCGAGTTGCATGACGACCTGCGGGCAATTTGCTTTGCCTGGGCAATGCAAAAGCATCCGGAATGGGTCGATCGATTGCAACATATCGGGGCGGGCGAACCGACGCTGGAGGATATCATTCTCGTCCGGGAATTTGTGGAGCACATCACCAATCAAGAGGTGTTCGCACAGTATTTCGCACACCGGCAAGGCGCTCGAACTTTCCGGCGGATGACGAGCGTCGTGGCGCTGGACCAAGCGATTGCGCGCACCCAGGGCATCGGAGTCGCGAGCGAGACCACTCCGCTGCGGTTCGTTCCTACGCGGGGCCCGCTGCTCGAGCTTTCCGGGCATATTGCCAGTGCCTGTTGGGCGAATAAGCGGAATTCGATCGCCGAGATGATGCCGAATATGACAGCTGTCATCATGGTCCGGAACCCCGACAAACCAGCGCGCACCGCGCTGGCGGGCGCGGGCCTGCTCGTCGAGACCACCAGCGCATCCGGTGAGCCGCTCCTGCTCATCCGCGGCCTCAATCCGTTGGAGACGTACATCAACCACGTCTCCGTCACGGACTTCTACAATAAATTCACCGACTGGGCGCACCGAATCGCCGCAGCCCGAGGACGTCGCCTCGCGATCGTCATAGACGATCACTGCGGTGGCGCGGCAACAAATCGCCCAGCGCTCTACGAGTACCTGGCCGAAGTGCGCCCCGTACTGACTCCGATCCGGGTCGATCCTTCGGACACGATTTTCAACGGCTACGACGTCACCGAATGCGCATACCTCGTCGGCTCGACCAGTACGCGCGACCACCAGCAATACCGCCAGCCCGGTGGTCGCATCGGTAGTCGGCCATCGGAGAATCCACGCGGTCGCCCGGACGGGTGGATGTGGGAACGTGGTCTTTCGGGGGATGTAGCGTCGACAGACCGGAGCGCCGATTACCTGCTGAGCCCGGCTTCTCCGCCGTTACCCGCGGAGGTGATCGCTCGGGAGATCGATGAGGTGACCGAGATCCTCGGATCACGGGTGTCGCCGGAACAGCTCGCCGATCCCGAAATCCGCCGCGGGGTGCGGTTGGCGGCCGAGGGACTGTTCATCAACCGGAGGCTGTACGGCGGTCCGGACACCGGCCGCGTCGATGACATTCACGACGCCGCCGTCCACGACGCCACCGTCGAGCTGCGGGAGTCCGGCGCGGCGAACGGGCACGGTGACGGGGCGCGGAGCGCCGAGGACCTGCGCCACATCCTGAACAACGGCCTGCTTCAGGGCGCCGACCTCGGCGAAATCATGGCGGCGATGGTCGCGTACGCCTGGAGCGACCTCGCGGACGGCGGCGGGCGGCACGGCGGCAATCCGCAGCGCCGGGCCGCGGTGAAATCGGCGGAACTGCTGCACGCCCGTGCCCTGACACACGGCTGTGCCGCGAGTACCGCCCGGGTACTCGGATTCGCGGTGAGCGGCATCGGATCCGGTGCGCGGAGCGGGACCCAGACCATCGCGTCGCCCGCGGCCGTGGACGATCTGCGGCAGCGCTGGGGGGAGATCACCGGCGACGAGTTCGAGAAGGCGATGCGTGTTGCCCGGTGGGTGGCCGCCGCGGGCCTACAGACATTATCGGAGCCGGACGCGGTCGTTCAGTGGGTCCTATCCGATCGGGACGGCGAGGGCACCGATATTCCCGAACGCCAGGCCCTCATCGACCGCCTGCGTAACCGCGCCGGTTTCGCAGACCCCGACAGCGGATACCGGCCGCCGGACGGGTGGCTGCTGGCGAACCGGGACATGCGCCGCGACCACGCCGCGAAGGCACGGGAGATCGCCGACCGGCTGGCGAGCGACCCCGGCTATACACCGGCGGACGGCTATCGTGACTCCCGGCTGCACGCGGCCGAGATGCGCGAGGAGCACAGCGGTTTCCGCTGGCAGTTGGTCATCGGGCCGGGCGCCGACACATCGGACGCCGGCGCCCTCGCCGACGCCGTCGCCGCGCGACTGCCCGAATCGGGCGCTGCGTTGGCGCGCGCGGAAATCATCGATGCGGTGGCACGTCTCGCGGAACTCACCTTCCCCCGTGCCGGCGCTGATGCCGTGTTCGTCATGACCTCGGCCAAGGACGCCGACGGCCGGCGCCGATTGCTCGCCGAGTTGGACTACACCCGACCGGACGCTACTGATCCCGCTCCCGGTGTGACAGCGGAGGAATTGCGCCGCGAGCTGTCCGACGTGGACGGCCGCATTGATGTCGACACCGCCGATCCGCTGCCAGCGGGCCAGGTCCGGCACCGGGTTCGGCTCGACCTCACCAGGCAGCGGATTCTGGTGTGCTGCAGCGTTTGGGGCCGCGGCTGGACCGGTATGTCGACGGTGAACTGGGCCCTGTGCCAGGGGTTGGCGGCGGCCGGGCACGAGGTGATCGTCTCGGCCGACCAGATCGCGCGTGGTTCCCGGCTCTCGGATGTGCAGGTGTACCGCGACCGCGACCGTGTCCCTGCGCCGAATCGGTGGCAGCGGTTCCACGGAGGCCCCGACGATTTGCCGGAGTCGGTGGATCTGGTGATCGTGCACGCCGAGGACGACGGCCTCACAGCGGCACTGGAGGCCGAGACCCGGTACCCCGCCGCGAGACTCGTGAGTATCCACCACCTGACACCGATGCTGTGGGAAACCCTCATGCACAGTCCGGCAAACGGTCGCACCAAGGTCGCGGCCCGCATCTACTTGGCGCGGCGTGCACATCTGGTGACGGGCCTGGGACCGGTGCTGGCCACGGATGCGCTGTCGGCGGCGGTCATGGCGGGGCACGGCTCGGTGCATCAACTACAGCCGGGCCTGGAGATCGCCGAGCAGCCACCGGAGCCCGCACCCGGTGACGCGGCGTGGATCCTGCTGTTCGGCCGTGTGGACGACCATCTGAAAGGTGCGGCGGAGACCGCCGAGGTAGTGCAGCGCTTGCGCGCGCAGGGACGTGATGTGCGGCTGGTCGTGCGGGGCTATCCGAAACACACCGTCGAAGCCGCCCACGCCAAGTTGGCGAGGCTGGTGGGTGACCCGGATGCGGTCGAGGTGCGGCCATATACAGCGAGCCGTAGGAAGCTGCGCGACGATATCCGCGCGGCGACCATCGTGGTGATGCCGTCGCGTGCGGAGGGATTCGGCGGGGTGGCGACCGAGGCGATCGAGCAAGGTGTGCCGGTCGCTGTCTCGTCATCCAGCGGAGTAGGCCGTTTCCTTGCCGAACTGGTGGACTACCACGACCTGGCGGAACGGTTCAACCTGGTCGAACAACCTCTCGGTGCCCAAGTGTCGATCGATAACTGGACAGCGGGAATCGGCTCGCTACTCGATGACCTGCCCGGCGCGTGGACGGCGGCCCGCGGTTTGCAGGGACTTATGCGGCCGTACACCCGCGAAAACACTGCAAGGATGCTCGTACACGCCGCACGGAACACCGACGCGCATGCTCGCCCGGCGATCAAGCAGTCGCGGACCCAGGTTTCGTTCGAGTCCGGCAGTGTGGTTGCGCGCGGCGAAGAGGAAGATTACCTGCGAATACTCGCCGTGGCCGATGCGATGGAAACCGATCGCGCAGTGCGGGCGGCCATTATCAGCGGCGCGCCCATCGAGTTCGCACCCTCACGGGACCCACTGATGACCGGCGCGGCATCCGCCGATGACAGTGGCGGTACAAGATCCCCGGCCGAGGCCGGCGAACAATTCGGCAACCAACCGGCGACCGGCCGCAGCGAAGGTCCGGGTGGGCTGATCGGCAGCAAACCGTATGAAGAGCCTGATCGGCAAATGGATGCTTCGCGGGGCGCGTGGATCAAAGCCGAGCGGCTCGAGCGGGGGATGACGCAGAAACAGCTCGCGCAAGCGGCGGGCCTGGCGAATAGCGCGCTGTCTCTTATCGAGAGCGGGAAATCGAGGCCGCGGCTCAGCAACTTTCACCAGATCTGCCGGGCACTCGGGCTCGATGACGAGACGATGTCCGACGCTGTCCGGCGGTTCTATTCGGATATGCCGCAGAACACCGAGGTGGCTGCCCATACGTCGCTGGGCGACTGGGTGACGGCCCTTCGTAACAGCAAGGGCATGACCAGGGAGGGTCTCGCGCGGACGGTCGGATTAGTACCGACGAGCATCACGGCAATAGAGAGCGGCGTGAAACCGCTGCCTGGTCTGTTCTTGCGGATTGTGCGAGTTCTGGGAGTAGGAAAGGAAGCGCTGGCGGAGGCGGCTCGCAAGTTCTATGAGGACATCGAGTTCGACCTCGATCCCGCCGCGCACAACCCGAGGTTGCCCGGAAGCTGGATTGCGGCGGTGCGACATGACAGAGATATGTCTCAGGCCGAGCTGGCCATTGCCGCGGGCATACCGAAACAATCTGTCGGTCGAATCGAGCGTGGACAGAATCCGAACTCGATGGTCTTCTCGCAGCTCTGCCGGGCGCTGGGAGCTGCGTCGGAAGTAATTGCTGCCGCTGTTCGCCATTTCTATCGAGATGTCGATCCCGATATCGATCCCGCCACGTACGATCCCGCATTTCCTGGTAGTTGGCTGATGGCGCTGCGACACCATCGGGGCATGTCCAGGAGCGAGGTAGCGAGGGCGATCGGGTCCGGCTCGGACCTGGCTCATATCGAATCCGGAGGGAACAGGCCGGAATTCGCGCTGTTCCGGCGGATCTGCGACGTTCTGGATGCCGGTGACGACCTCCTACCGGTCGCCACCCACCAGTTCTATCCGGACCTCGACCTCGACCCCACCGCGTACGATCCCGCGCAGCCTGATGATTGGTCGACGGAATTCTATTCGGATATCAATCTCGATGCCGACCCCACCAGGCACGACCCTCGGTTGCCCGGAAACTGGATCAAGGCTTTGCGCAATAAAGCAGGCATGTCGCCGAACGAGCTCGCGCGCCGGACGCAGATGGGGCGTCATTCCATTTCCTCCATCGAAAATCACCAGTTTCGTCCACCGCTGAGCAAATTCCGGCAGATCTGTCAGGCGTTGGAAGTTCCCGATGACATGTTGCTGGAGGCTGTCGAGCGATTCTACGGTAGCGCTCTTTTCGGGCTGTCGGGTGATCGATATGAAGTAGATCTTTTCAATCGATATGTCGCGACCAGGGTGGGTTCGCCGGAGGAGACAAAGGTCCGAGACGAGATCCGCAAGCGGTTCATGTGGGTTCGGAACGCGTTGGCGCATCAACTGTCTCCGGATATCCGAGACGAGGCGGGGCAGGCAGCGTGGATGGGGATTCTCAGCGCGATCGACGAACACGTCCCCTCCGCATCCTTCACCCGCCATGCGTGGGCCCGGGGTAGCGAAGCAATTTCCCCGCATCTGAACAATCGCACCCTGCGGAAAGTCAGCGCGGTAAGAGCACAGATCGACCGGATGGTTGCCGCGGGCGAGGCTCTCGACAACACGGAGATTGCCCGCGCGACACGATTGAAAATGGCCGAAGTCATACTGGCGCGCCAAATTTTGAGGCAACCTTCCGCAGGGGCCGCCAGTACCGATTTCACGAACATGGTTCGTGGCGCCCTAGCTGACATGGCTGATCCTGATGCCGCGGAACGGTTGGTGATGCTACATCTGGTGGCGGGGGTGCCACTGGCTGATGTTGCTCAACGATTGACGTTGCCGGTCGCGACCGCGGGTGAGGTCTTCGCCGACGCCGTGGCGCGGCTGCGTGGGGTGTTCGACTCGGACAGACAAGGCGAGGTGTCCGCGGGCGAGCGGAGTTCGACCGCCCCTGGGGCCGAGGAGGCGGCGCAAGATCAGCCGCCGGTGCGAAGCAGTGATTCCGAGGCAAGCGACGGCGGCACGGGCGGACTGATCGGTAGCAGGCCGTTCGAGGACTCGCCTGGTCAGCGAGCGTTCGCCGGTCCCGGGTTCGACGAGCTGGCACGAGAAGGCCTGGAATCCGAAATTGCGGAACGGTTCGTGGTGGACGATGCGCCCGGGGTGCGGGTCGAGGAGGTGACCTTCCGCAACGGCTTGCGGGTATTGATGGAGACGTATGCCGATCCGATAGACGCGCTTGTGCAGGTGTTACAGACCAAGGTCGCCATCATGATGGGCGCTCCCGTCGCCCACGCGATGCTGAACTTGGAAGACGACCGCGTTTATCGGGAACTCACCCCCGGGTGGCCCGCGGACAGCATCGAGGTTGTGGACCCGGAAGTGCTGGACTCCGACTCGGCCCTGCGGCTCGGCTTGTTCGACGCGGTGACCGGAACGCACCGGACTGCGCGCGAGTGGAGTGTGGCCGACAACGAGGTGATGGGCGGACGTTCCCGATCCGACGTCGACGCCACCCAGACCGGAGTGTTCGCGTCGTTGTTCGTGCGGCATATCGACGGACGTGCGGTGTGGTTGGACCACGCCATGCCTACGTGGGAGGTCGCGGCCATCCGGGAGCAGGTATCGCACCTCGAAACGTGGATCTCGAATTTTCCGATGCCCGCGGCACACCGAGCGACGCTGCTCGATATCCACGCCGGGTACGAGGCAGCGCTGGCGCAGGTCGAGCGGCACGCCGTGCATACCGTCGGCGAGCAAACGCATCGCGCCGGGCTAGACGGGCAAGCGCAGGCCAAGGCACGCTTGGTCGAGGTGTTCACCCTGAACTATCCGCACGTCGCGGTGGTGGGGTTCGACCATCCGGATGTGCCCGCTCATGTCGTCGAGGAGATCCTGGGTGGGTTGGATGAGATGTTCACGAGGTTCCCGGACCGGACCAATATTCGCGAACTGCGGATCGATTACATCGACTGGGAGTCCACCGGCCCCAGAGTGCACAACTACACCGACCCCGCAGCGGGCCGGACCCTGAGTATGCGGTTCAGTCTGCGCGATGCGGCCAACCCGGCACGGACTGTCAAACGCGGAATCCGGTTTCTCGAATTCGGCTTGAATCCGGTCGGCGACAGACCGTTTCATCACAACGCCGTGCACGAGTTCGTTCATTCGATCGATGCCGTGGAGGGTCTGTCGAAGAACCTGCAACGGATGCTGTCGCAGACCTGGAGACAGCTGTCCAGTGATGGCCTGATCGAGGAGTCCTGGTCGACCTGGCTCACTCGACTGCCCAGGTATGCCTTCGTCAACGAAGCCAAGACGGTACTCAACGATGCGGAGGCGCTCGCTGTCGGGTTCGCTGAGGCGGACATTCACGGGGCGGCGGCCGGGTCGCCGCAGTGGGCGATCCATGAGTACGTGGCCACTGAGCGGCCCCCACGGGTCACGCCGGATCTCGAGGTCGACCTCCTGCCACATCATCCGGACTCGGGCGGACCCGGTGGGCTGATCGGTAGCAGGCCACATGAGGGTGATTCGCAGTCGGATGCCCAGCACGGATCCGCGGATGTCATCGCGAACGAGCAGGACCCGGCACCGCTGACACCGTGGACCACGGCGAGGATGGAGCCGGATCAGCCGCCTGCGCGAAGCAGCGATTCAGAGCCAGGCGAGGAAAGCCCGAACCCGGACGGGCTCCCGAGCAACCGACCGACGGCGAGCGAGCACGGTCTCGTCGGTAGCACACCGTTCGAGGATTCGCCTGGTGAGCGTGCGTTCGCCGGTCCCGGGTTCGAGGAATTGGTGCTGGCCGGCCTGGAATCCGGGATCGTGGAACGAGTCTTGGTGGAGGAAGCACCAGGTGTACGGATCGAGTTGGTGACGTGCCGCAACGGCTTGCAGGTGCTCGAGGAAACGTATGCCGCTCCGATGGAGGCACTCGTGCAGATACTGCAGGGGAAAGTCGCCGACATCATGAACGCTCCGGTCGCACATACGGTTCAGCCCAGGACCGGTGGCCCTGTCTATCGGGAAAACATCCCCGGGCGGCCCGACGACAGCATCGATGTCGTGGCCTCAGACATTCTGGACTCGCCCTCGGCTCTGCGGCTCGGCCTGTTCGACGCGGTGACCAGGACGTTCCGTACGCTGCGCGACTGGAGTGTGAGTCCGGACGGCACGGTGATGGGCGGACGCGCCCGATCCGACGTCGACGCCACGCCGACCGGTGTGTTCGCGGCGAAGTTCGTCGAGCGTATCGATGGCCGCGAGCGGTGGCTGGATCACGCGCTGCCGAAGTGGGCGGTTGCGCACATTCGCGAGCTGGTGACCAACCTCGAATCGTGGATCGACAGTCTCGAGGCCCCCAGGCCATATCTCGCTGAGTTGCTCGACATCTACAGCAAGTACTTGGCGGCGTTGGCGCAGATCGAACGACACGTCGTGCCGACCCCGGGCGAGATACGGCAGCGCGCGGGGCTCGATGCGCAAGCGTGGGCCAAGGCGCGGTTAGTCGAGACCTTCGCCCTGAAGTATCCGCAATTCACGATGGCTGGGTTCGACCATCCGGATGTGACCGCCGATGTCGTCGCGGAGATTCTCGGCGGGCTCGATGAGATGTTGAAAGAGTTTCCCAACCGGACCAACATCCGCGAACTGCGGATCGATTACGTCGGATACTGGGAGGCCGGCGCCATCGCATACCCCATGTGGGACCCTGTAGCGCGAGGTCGAACCAAGAAGATCGTATTCAGCCTGTACGACGCGGTCAGGCCGGAACAGTCTGTCGAACTCGGTATCCGGAATCTCGAACACGGGTTCAATCCGGTTGGTGACCGGCCTTTTCACTACGCCGCAGTGCACGAGTTCGTTCACGCGATGGATGTCCACGCGATCGAGGAACGCGGGTGGCGGCTCTCGGCGAACTTGTGGCGGGTGCTGGACAAGATCTGGGAACAGCTTTCGCAAGCTGGCCTGACCGAAGAGTCCAGGCAGACCTGGCTGGCTCGACTGCCGAGCTACGCCTTCACCGATGATGCCAAGACGGAACTCGACGACGTGGCGGCGCTCGCTGTCGGTTTTGCCGAAGCGTATATACATGGCGTGCCGGTCGGTACGCCGCAGTGGGCGATCCATGAGTACGTGAGCACCAAGCATCCGCCGCAGATCACACCGGATCTCGAGGTCGATCTTCCGCCACTCACTCCAGGGCCCGGAGCGGCCGGGCAGGATCAGCCGCCGGTTCGGAGCAGTGATCCCGAGGCGGGCGACAGCGGGCCGCGCGGATTGATCGGTAGCAGGCCGTTCGAGGATTCGCCTGGTGAGCGTGTGTTTGCCGGTCCCGGGTGGGAGGAGTTGGTGCTGGCGGGCCTGGAATCCGGTATCGAGGAACGGTTCGTGGTGGAGCATGAGCCAGGGGTGAGGATCGACGAGGTAACGTTCCGCAACGGCTTGCGGGTGCTCGCAGAGACGTATGCCGATCCGTTGCAAGCCGATATCCAGATGTTCCTGGCCAAGGTCGCCGCCACCATGGATGCTCCGCTCGCCTCCGCAATGCTGAACCTGGAAGACGGCCGCATATATCGGGAACTCACACCTCATGGGCAGCTCGGACACAGCTTCGATGTCTTGCCCTCGGAGGTTATGGAGTCGTCCTCGGCCGTAGTACTCGGCCTTTATGATGTTGCGACCAGGACGAATCGGGCTGGGCACGAATGGAGCGTGAGTCCGTACGACGAGATAGTGGGCGGGCGCGCCCGATCCGACGTCGACATTACGCCGGCCGGTGTATTCGCGGCGAGGTTCGTGGAGCGTATCGATGGCCGTGAAGTGTGGTTGGACAACGGCGTGCCCCGGTGGGCAGTCGAGGAAATTCGCGAGAAGGTGACCTACCTCGAATCGTGGATCGAAAGTTATCCGGCTCCCCAGAGATATCGAGATGTCCTACTCGACCTCCACGACGGGTGCTTGGCAGCGCTGGTACAGATCGAACGGCACGCCGAGTCCACCCCGTGGGAGATGTTGCATCGCGCGGGGCTCAGTGATGAATCGGGCAGTGACGACGCGGAGGCCAAAGCGGAGCTGGTCGAGGTGTTCAACCTGAAGTATCCGCACCTCACGATGTTCGGGTTCGACCATCCGCATGTGCACGCCCCTGCCATCGAGGAGATCCTCGGTGCGCTGGATGAAATGTTCACCAGGTTCCCGGACCGGACCAATATCCGGGAATTGCGGATCGATTACCTCGGCAATTCGAAAGCCAGCGCCAGAACTTCTTTTTATGCAGATCGCGTAGCAGCGTCGGGTCGAACCCTGAGGATTCAATTCAGCCTGAGCCATGTGGCCAATCCGAAATGGTTTGTCGAATACGGTATCCAGTCGCTCGAGCGCGGGTTCGATCCGATAGGCGACAGACCATTCCACCACGACGCCGTCCACGAATTCATCCACGCGATCGATGCCAAGGAGGGGCTCTCGGAGAACCTGCGGCAGGTGCTGGGGCAGACCTATTCACAGTTGTCGAGTCTCGGCCTGATCGACGAGCACTTGTGGACCTGGTTCGCTCGACTGCCGGGGTACGCCTTCGGCAATAAGGCCAAGACCGAATTCAATGACGCGGAGGCACTTGCTGTCGGGTTCACTGAGGCGCACCTCCACGATGCTGCTGTAGGTTCGCCGCAATGGGCGATCCATGAATACGTGACCACCGGCCTTGCGCCGGTGGTCACGCCGGATCTCGACGTCGATCTTCCGCCGTATGTAGATCGTCCGGATCCGGATGGGCTTATCGGTAGCAGACCACACGAACAGGGCGAGAACCCAGAGCGTCCCACACCGCGTGCGAAGACGCCCTGGTCGCGGGAGGTGATCGATGAACCACACCCCGACGACCAACTCCGCAAACGACGATCGGAACTGGTCCCCGAGCGACCCGCCGTCAACGCACCGGGCCTGGTCACACTCACCGCCTGCGAGACCGAAGTACTCGCTCAGGTGCGGCAAGGCATGACGCACAGCGAGATAGGGGCGGCACTCGATCTTTCCGTGCGTGATGTCCAGGCGCACCTGGCGAGTGTCCGCCGCAAACTCAGGAATCAGCGGGCACAGCTGGTGGCGGCGAGCCGTCCTGCCGACGTGCCGTCCACGGCATCCGAGTCCGACCGCTTCCGAGCAGCCATATATGCCGCCGTGACAAGCGCCGAGCAGCCGGATCCGCGCGAACTGCTGGCTGCGGCGAGCGCAGAGCAGATGGAACGCACTGTCAGACGGCTCAGCCCGGCTCATCTGGGAGCACTACGCCAGCTGCGCGCGGGAGCGAGTACTCCGGTGATTCGCAGCATGGCGCTCATCGCCGCTCGTCGATGGGTGACCGCTCTTGCGGCCGAACACAACCGGTCGGACGCTACGTTGGCCACAGCGCTGGCCGCGGCAAGTTCCGCCGACCTGCAAACGGCACTCGACCAGCTCACGGCCGCCGAACTCCAACTCCTGGTCAACCGGTTCGGACCGGCGACGTCGCCTGCCACCTTCGAACCCGATAATTCCGTGCGCGCCATGCGTGCGGTCGACATCATCCGGCACGTCGCGGGGCGGATCGCGACCCGCGCGGGAATGTCCGCGATAGCCGAAAACGGTAGCGACGACAGCGAATTCCTGCGCGGACAACATCTCGTGGAGAACGAAACGTATGCGGCGGACGAGTGTCTGGACGCTGTCTTGGACTGGATGGGACGACAGGACCCACCGGAGTCGGGCAACCGGTCCAAGGGCAACCCTCGAGGTTCCTCGGCAGCGACCGCGGATCGGCCCGACGGTCGACAACACCAAGACGGGACACCTGGTGACGACACAGGTGCAGGCGGCCCGATCGCCCACGGCAGCACCCATCCAGGCATTGCCTCGTCCGAGGAGCCAGGGGGTGCGGACGACAACAACGGCACCGGCTCCGTGTACGCGGACGCGGACGCGGACGCGGACGCGGAGCACCATTGGCGCTCGTTGCCTGTTGATCACGGTTTCGATGGTGAACAGCGGCGGCTGGCCCATGAGGCGTTACGCGGGGGTGGTCTCGGTGACGCGGATAGGTTGCAGCGTTGGGGGTATCGCTTGCCGGCGGACTCGGCGCGACGCCGTGCGACCGAGAACGGCCGGTGGTGGGAATCGCTGAGTGATCCCGCCGAACCGGGTGGGTTGAGTAGTGCGCAGCGGGCGCTGATCCAGGTGTATCCGCATCAGATCGGTAATGCCGACGGTCTTCCCGCTGTGGTCCGCGATCACGCCAACCGGTTGTCGATCCGCCGTGATCTGGATGAGTTCATCGCCCGCAAGCCGGTCGGCGTCGGAATGCTCGGCTGGGTGCGGACCGAACTCACCGACGCCGAGCGCAAGCAGTTCGGCAACTTGATCCACACCCGAAATCATTTGCGGGAGTTGGATCGGCAGGCCGCGGAGATGCCGGGCAGTCCGCCGGTGCACGTCCTGTCATACGACGCGACCGCTTTCGGTGGTAAAGGAAAGGTTGTCGCCGCGGTCGGTAATGTGGATACCGCGCACACGGTGAACTGGCATGTGCCCGGTACGAATACGACCTCTTCCTCGCTGGCATACCAGTTCAGGCCGCTGCGCAACCTGTATGAGGAGACACTGCGCGTCGATCCGTCACTGGAGTTGGCGTCGATCATCTGGATCGGATATGACGCACCGGCCGGACCCGTGAACACCGGTTATGTGAAAGCCGCCTTCCGACGCCGCGCACGCCTGGGCGGGCACCGGTTGCTGTGCGACATCATGGCATTCCACGCCATCAGAAGTCTCGCCGGAACCGCCACTCCCGACCAGCTCGAGATCGCGATCTTGCCGCACAGCTTCGGTACGGCCGTTTCAGCGAATGCCGGCGCCAACCGCGGATTCGCCGGCGTGGTCCGCCGGGTGATCCTCACGGCCTCGCCGGGAGCGTACCCGGTCCGTCATGCCGCGGAGTTCGGTATCGGCGCGGACAATGTATTCGTTGCCGCTTCGTGGCGCGATCTGGTGACCATGTTCGGCGCCGACGAGCCCGACGCGTTCAGCCGGTTCAACCCATGGCTCGGCCACGGCATTGATCCCGCCTCCGAAGCATTCGGCGCCCAACGAATCCCCGCCGAGTTCCCCGACTCATCCGACTACACCAGCATCGTGGATGTGCACCAAGGCTATCTGCTTCGCGACCCCGCGACCGGACAGCCCAGCGAAGCACTGGCCAACATCGCACGGATCACCGCCGGACGCGGCGACACCGTTATCCGGGTCGGCCATCGCCAACCGGGCCGCGGTGTATTCGCACGACCCGTCGACCCCGAACACGGACGATACGCAAACGGCAACGAGCAATACGCATCCGCGACGCCATCCTCGGATGGACCACCCAAGGCCACGCCGTGGACGCGGCGAAAGTGAGAGCCTGCGGCAACCCGACCAGAACGGTCACGCCACCGCTATTCGCCGATGACCAGCAGTCTTCGGTGCTGCAGGATGCTGGCGTACTGGTCGATACCCCTCCGGACATGAACCCCCACACCGCACCTCCGATAGCCGGCAACCACATGTCTCCAGAAGCCTCAGCCCCATTCTCCCCACCACTGAGCCGACGCCGAAACGCAATACGCCAGTGGGACAGTCGCCGCCGCTATGGGCAACACGCGGATACCTCAGCAGCGAGCAACGGTTGACCGGCAACGCCGAGGACGGCCGGGAGTGGACTGCCGAAGAACTGCCTACCTCGACAAGGTCCGGGAACAGCTGGCTGGACCTCTCGGAACGACAGCTCGCGATACTGCGCCACTGGTGGCACGGAGGCTACGCGTCAGACCGACCATGCGCCGCAAGTCATCCCAATCATGGTGTAGGTGTTGCAGCACTCGGGGGTCAAGAACACCCGACAAGCCACATTCCGCTCCCCCTTTACGAACCCCGGACACAACACCTCATACGACTTATTGTGCGCCAACACGTCATAACGCGGACTGAGCACCACACCCGGGAGCGGTTCCAGGTGGTCGAGAATCACCTGAAGTTCTTCTGGCAGCGCAGTTCCCGCATGCGCGGTCGGCACATCCGCCAACCGATACAAATGCGCCTTCTCCGCAGCATCCAACGACAACGTCCGCGCAACCGAATTCAACACCCGCACACTGACATTGATGTTTCGCCCCTGCTCGAGCCACGTGTACCACGGAAGGATAGCAATGAGCAACGTCGCCGCAGAAGCCTGAAGCCGCACCTCAGACCCAGTTTTCCCGGCGTAACACTGCCAAGTCCGATGTATAGATCACTTGACCGACACGAGCCTGGCGGAACCCGAGTCCTCTGCCGACAGGCTGGAATTGTCGATGCAGTCGGGATCTATGCCGCCTTCGCACAATCAGTCGCCCACGATTGGAGGTACATCCAGTGGGAACTCCTTTGGACGGAATTCGGTCTAGGAATCGCAATGTTCGTGTTCTTCTTGTGTTTCTGGGCTTCGGGTATGCGGCATCGCAACCGCGCCGAGGACGCAGCCAGAGAGGTCGTCGCGAATGCGGGAAAGACGCCACCCGAACAGGATCCGGCTACGCTGGACCCAGAGCCGGTGCCGCCGCCGCCCACAATACAGCAAATCCATGAAACCAGTCCGGTGCGACGATCGAACCAACGAGCACGATGGAGAATTCTCTCACGTTGCGACTTCGAAAGCTCATGTCGTCGATGAATAGTGCTGGCAAACAAAAAGGTTGACTGCGCTAGCAAGGTCGACGTATAGGCCGGATCATCCGAAATAGTGTCGCCCACCGGATTATCAGGCAGCAGCACATCAGAAATTCCGGGACCCCACCAGCTCTGGCCGCTGTTGCAGCAGGTCGGCGGATTCGTCCTCGCGGATCAGAGTGCTGGATCTGAGCCGCGGATGGGGGGCTGGCCCATGCCCCACTCCAAAGTCATGGCAGTGAGGGTACGCAAGCAGTTGCATCGCGGTTTGACGTTAATGAGTGCCGACTGTCCTGGTGGCGGTCCGAGCCCTGGAGGTTCACTTGACATCGAAACCCCTCCGCCGAAAGGACTTAGCGGGGGCTGTACGACTAGTGGGGGCTCGAGTGCTGACTGCTGGTGCACGCCAAAGCGAACCGGACAGTGGAACTTATTGTGGCTGTGGCCGTCTCAACCGCGCGCGGCTCGACGTGCTCGGCTGCGGCGACCGTTGCATGTCGTGTTGTCGGGGTGACGGAATCGACTACGACCGTGAGCGGGGAAGCCTTAGCCTTGAAGTCGGTCTCGGGCTGAAGGATTCAGGAGGCAGGTCATGATCGATCCGGTGTCACTGGGTATCGCGGCAGCGGCGCTGCTGGCATCGAAGTTCGGCGAACAACTCGCCCAGACCACGGCTGCCAGCAGCTTGCACGCCGTCACCCGGCTACGCGAATTGATTGCCAAAAAGTTCGGCAGCGATGAAAGTGAAACCCCCACTGCCCTAGCAGCTTTGGATCAGGATCCAACGCCGCAGAACCAGGTGGCCGCGGCCGAGGTGATCACCTCGGCCGTCCGGTCCGATCCCGGCTTCGCCGCCGACCTCCAACACCTTGTGGCCACCGCACGGCAGGACCGGACCGTCGAAGCATTCATTGCGAATGCCTGCGACAACGCCAAGCAGGTCAATATCCGGGGCGACAACACCGGCACCATCAATATCAACTGATCAAGGAATTCCGGTGCCCGAGTTCGAAGCCCGCGACCAAGCCCTGCAGGTGAACGTGGTCGGCGACAACACCGGCACCATCAACGCTGGCGTCCACCACCATGAGGCTGCGCCACCGCCGCGGCAGCCGATCACATCCAGCCTTCCCGCCGATTCGCGTACGGTCCTGGGGCGTGATCGGGAGCTGCGGCAGATTCTGGCTGCGGCCGATGGGGGCCGGGCGGTGTCGATTTACGCGATCGACGGTCTGGCCGGAGTCGGGAAGACGACGCTGGTCGTCCGCGCCGCACACGAACTGGCGACACGTTTCCCGGATGGGCAGTATTTCGTCGAGTTGCACGCACACACTCCGGGACGACAGGCTGCGGATCCGTCGGATGTATTGGCCGGGTTGTTGATCGAGTTGGGTTTGGATCCGCGGAACATTCCCGACACCCTCACCGGGCGTCGGGACTTGTGGCGTAACCGGCTGGCGACCAAGAAAGCACTGATCGTGCTCGACGATGTGGCCGATCGGGGGCAGATCGAGCCACTCGTCCCCAGTGGGCCCGACTGCCTGACTCTGGTTACAAGTCGACGGCGCTTGCTCTTGCTGAAGGATATGCAACCGCTGGCGCTGAGGGTTCTCGACGTGGACTCCGCCGCGGACCTGTTTCGCACAGTCGCCCATCGTGCCTCTCCTGGCGAAGGCGAGCGAGACGTGGCGCGGCGAATCGCCGAGTTGTGTGGATGTCTGCCGCTGGCGGTCGTGCTGGTGGCCGGGCGCATTGCACACCACCCGGACTGGACGACAGCTGAAATCACCGAGCTGGCCGAGGAATTCGACGCGGCGACGGACCGGCTGACTGAACTCGATGCTGGCGGCTCGGTCGTCCGCGCCGCGTTCGACCTGTCCTACCGAGAATTGCCACCCGAGCGGCGATTGCTGTTTCGCCGCTTGGGCCTGCACCCGGGCCCGGATCTTGACGCTTCCGCTACCGCGGCACTGGCCGGGGTCGATGTCACGACTGCACGGCGGGAATTGCAGGCTCTGTACAGCGACCACCTCCTCGACGAAACAGCGCGGGGCCGCTACCGCTTGCACGATCTGCTGCGTGTCTACGCCAGTACGCTCACCACCACAGATGCGGCGGATGACACCATCGACGCGGTGGATCGGCTACTGAACTACTACCAGCACACTGCCGCAGCCGCGGATGCGCGGCTGACACGCCAAACCCGACCCACCGCCAACACCATAGGTGGTGTCGAAGTGCCGGAATTCGGGGAGATGCGGGCATTGGCATGGATGCGCAGGGAACGCGCCAACCTGCTGGCCTGCCTGGAACACGCAACCGGCCGCGATCCTGGCCGGATGATCACCTTGACCGAAGTGGTGGCCGGATTATTGCAACGCGACGGACCCTGGCCGCTGGCGCGGGACTTGCACCAGCGCGCCGCCGATGCCAGCGCACACCTCGGTGACCGGCTCGCGCACGCCAACGCTCTTGGCGCCCTCGGCGACACATACTGGCGGACCGGGGCTTACGGGCAGGCCGCCGACTTGTACCAGCGGGCGCTCGGCCGCTACCGAGAAATCAGCAACCGCCTCGGCGAGGCCAACACCCTTGCCAGCCTTGGCAACCTACGCAAAGACACCGGGGACCATAGCGAGAGCGCCGCCCTTTACCGACAGGCACTTGGCCACTACCGAGAAATCGGCAACCGCCAAGGCGAAGCAAACAGCCTCGGCAACCTCGGTCTGGTATTCCTGCGGACCGCGGACCATGAGCAGGCTACCGACCTGCACCAACAGGCCCTGGCGGTGTACCGGGAGATCGGCAACCGCCTCGGCGAAGCCAACAGTCTCGGCAATCTGGGCCTCGTGCACATGCAGACCGGCGACTACGCCCAGGCCGCCGACTTACAACAGCAAGCTCTGGCCCTGCATCGCGAACTCGGCTACCGCCTCGGCGAAGCCAACGCCCTCAACAACCTCGGTTTCGTGTGCCAGCGGACCGGAGACCATGCGCAGGCCGCCGACCTACATGAGCGGGCCCTGATCCTGCATCGCGAACTCGGCAACCGCCTCGGCGAAGCCAACAGTCTCGGCAATCTGGGCCTCGTGCACATGCAGACCGGCGACTACGCGCAGGCCGCCGACTTACAACAGCAAGCTCTGGCCCTGCATCGCGAACTCGGCTACCGCCTCGGCGAAGCCAACGCCCTCAACAACCTCGGTTTCGTGTGCCAGCGGACCGGAGACCATGCGCGGGCCGCCGACTTGCACCAACAGGCCCTCGTCCTCTTCCGCGAGCTCGGGCACCGCTCCGGTGAAGCCGCGGCACTCAACGAAATCGGGACAGTGTTGCTCGCTGCCGGTGAACCGGCCAAGGCGTTGACCGCCTTCACCGATGCCGTCGGACTGGCCCGCGTCATCGGCAGCCAACGCGAACAGGCCCGCGCTCTCGACGGTTCCGCACGCAGCAGTGCCCGCCTCGGCGACACTTCCGCAGCCGTGACCGAGCTTCGCCGCGCCACCGAGATCTATCGCCGTCTCGGCGTACCCGAAGTCGATACCGCTTCCGCATATCTCGCCGAGCTGGAATCCCGTCTCCCACCAGACGGGCACGCGCGCGACATCCACTGACCGATCTGGCCATTCGAGCCGATCTCGAGTCGGATGGTTTGCCCGCACCGTATTCGGACTCGTGACCGAGGCGCCGGTGCGCCGCCGGGCGGCTGCATTTCAAAGGGATTCGCGCGGCGGGTGCCGGTGTCAAAGCGCGCAAAGTGCGGTTCACGCCGCACGGTCCAGCGGACGAGCTGATGTCCCAAACCTGTATCACACCGGATCCCCCGCCACCGACCACTCAGCGCCTGTCCGGACTGACCACACGAAATACGGGGCCGAGGGAATGCCCTTCTGTGGCTGCACGATCTGGCACGCAATGATCGGCGCCGCCAGCCGTTCTGTTTCGAATTAATGGTCGAGATATGTTCCACCCCAGGCGCATTCCCATTCGTGGGCATATACCGAGGACTCGGGAGTAGGTTACTGCAGTGCGAGTGAACGGCCTCGCGCCCGGGTGCCCGAGGGAGTTGATTCACGCAGGCCGGACCGGAACCGATCGGTGGTGATGAGTGTTGCGCCCCAACGTTTTCCGGGTTCGGACGGTTAGTACAGGTGCCAGGTCCCGGCAATGTAGCGGTCGGATTCGGGCTGTCATCGCTGGTACCTGAAGGGACGCTTTCATGTCATTGCACCACCGTGCCCCGCTCGCGGGTGATGGAAGGACTGTGCGACCGATGCAGGCGTTCGGGCTCGCGGCGATCGTGCTGGTGGCGGGGACGGTCGTCATGCTTTCGGTCAGTGTGATCATCGACTGGATCGATCTCTCGGATTTCGAACGAAGCTGGCAAGACCACCAGCAGATGCCTGAGGAGTGGTCGTCGGACTCGTTGACCGGTGTTGTCGCGTCGTTATTGCTGCTGGGCGCGGGCATTGTCGTCATCGTGTGGCTGTGGCTCGCGCGCCGCAATGCGGAAGCGTTGTGCGCGGCCAGGCATCGGCTGGCTATCGGCTGGGTGATCGGTGGCTGGTTCTGCCCAGTGGTCAACCTCTGGTTCCCGCACATGATTTTGGCGGATGTGGTGCGTGCGAGTGATCCCCGCACCCCGGCGGACGCGCGGGATTTGCGGCGTCGTCCCACGGGTGTGCTGGTCACTGTGTGGTGGTTGGCGCTGATGGCCGGGTGGGTTCTCACTGCTGTGTCGGTGCGGTTGAGCGCTCCGCAGTTGCGGACGGAAAGGACCGACGACTATTTCGTCTACGCGTCCGGCCCGGCAGGCGGGCAGGGCCTGATAATCGTGGAGATATTCAGCGTCGGCGCGTTCGCCGTCGCGGCATTCTGCCTGAGCGCGTTGATCATCCAAGTTCAACAGTGGCAGGGAATCCGCGCGAGCAGCCGGGACTGTCGACGACCCGGCACCGGCACCGGCTCGGCGCCCGCGACACGCACACCTGCGACCATGCTGTGGCCGACCACGCACGTGGCCACCGCGACTTCGCCGACCACCCAGGCACCTCACCCAGGTCCCACACCATTGCTGGTCAAGTCGAGCACGCTCGCCGGGAGGTCCGCGCTGCCCGACCCACATACCCTCCCGATGCGCGACTCCGATCCCAGCGCGATCGGTCCGTACACACTCGTCGGCCGACTCGGCTCCGACGCCGTCGGCGACCGCTATCTCGGGCACACCACCGATATGACGAAGGTCGTACTCCGGACCGTGCACCACCACCACGCCACCGGCGCCGACGCACACGCGGAGCTCGCTCGCGTGTTCACCGCCGCGCGAATCGTGCACAGTGACTTCACGCCGACCGTACTGGACGCCGATGCCGATGCGCCTCAGCCGTGGATTGCGACCGCACACATTGCCGGGCCCTCGCTACACGAACTGGTCACCGACCGTGGACCGCTTCCACCAACGATGGTCGAGTCCATCGCCACGGGTGTGGCGCGCGCGTTGTCCGCCCTCCACAACGTGGGTCTGGTGCACGGCGCCCTAACGCCCTCGTCGGTCATCGTCACCGAATCCGGCACCCGCGTAGTCGATTTCGGTATCACCACGCCACCAGCAGAGCCGTCGGCATTCGCTGCGCCGGAACAGCTCGTCGGCGAAGCGGCTGGACGCGCATCCGATGTGTTCGCCATGGGCGGCGTACTGACCTATGCGCTCACCGGCCGGGCCCCGTTCGGAGACGCGAACCCCGCAACGCTGCTGCACCGAATGAGGACAGTGCCACCGGATCTCACCGGCATACCCGACAGCGGCCTCCGCTTCGTCATCACCGGCTGTCTCACCGGACACCCTGACGCCCGACTCACCACAGCGCAGGTACTCGGGCACCTCGAAGCCACGGGGGCACCACAGTCGAGACCAACCACCCCGACACAGCTGCCCCAAGAAACCCCCACGATCGCTGCCTATAACGACGGCGACTTCCCTTTCGACATCGTCATCGCTGTCTTAGCGATTCCCGCCAGCATCGTCGGCGGATTCGTTGTATTTCACTCGTCCGATGAATCCGCTCGATCCGCAGCCAATCCCGCGCGATCCGCAGGTGCCGCGATGTCGACAACTGCCGCACCGGAGACGTGGGGCGATGTGCAGTGGATCGCCGACCTGTTCCCGAACCTGCTCCCCACCAATCCCTCGCCTTCCATGTCGGGACAAATCCCGTCGGCAGCGGATGGATACCAGGGGATCAATTGCCCGCATTCCTCCGCCGACCAGACCATGGTCATTTGCCCCGTGGAGCGATCCGTCCGCAATCCCTCCGTCCAAATTTACTGCAGCCAGGGTCGGCAATACGGGGTTCCGCCTGGGCATGGAGACGTTTTCCTTGAAAGGCTGCCGCGGCAGACGGGGTCCGTGACCATCTGGCGCGCAGCCGAAAGCAGTACAAGCGCAGCCATTTCCCTGTCATTCGACGATTCGCGACGCAGCCAATGCACGATCTATTCCACCTGGAATAACCATAGCGAAGGTGAACTCGTCAATTGGTGGCGGGCAGCGCCTTTGTAACCCGCCGCCCTCCAACAGATTCGTGTAGGGGCTGTGCGGGATTGCTCGATGCCCTGTCCAGGTCGGCTCGGCAGGCTCGCGCATTCGAATTCAGCACCTCACGGTGCACAAGGAAAGCTCAGAGCGCGCCCGAGAACTCAGATGTCCTCGTTGGCGGTGCGGACCTTGATACTGTGAGGGCTCGTCTGATCGCCGTGGAGGATCTCGTGCACCATGTCATGCCGAAAATCATTGCCGCCGGAGCGATCTCACTGGCACTCGGTCTGCAGCCCGCGATCGCGGCGGCAGCCTCGGAAGAGACACCGCCGAACCCGCCCCCCGCCCAAACCCAGACGACAGCTCCTTTCGACCCCATCTGCCCCCTGTGCTTCCTGCGAGAACTGCTCGAGAGCGGCTCCGGCCGCCAGTAACATTCTCGCAGTGCATGTCTGAGTGCGCTGATGAGAACTCGGTGAGTAGTCGGCATGGTGACGCCTGGTAGACGGAGGGCTCAGCGACCTTTTCAGAAGACGAAGCCGCACAGTGCCACGAACGACCGCCGCCATGACGATGATCACGGTGGCCCGTCTGCGCGATCTCGCAGACGCGGGGTGCCCGCCGATGGACCCCGGATCAGCAGCAGACCGGGAGCGAATGACAACCCGTGGCGCGGTAAGTACCGCGGGTCCCGGTGTGGGTGTGGGCGGTGAACAGGTGTCCGTCGTAGGTGAGGATGTTGACGCGCTGGTGGGTGTGGATGTCGGCGTCGAGGGTTTTCGCGTAGTGACGTAGGTAGTCGATGACTTCGTCGCGGCGCGGGTAGCGGTCGGGGTCGCCGGGGAACGGAGGTCCGGGCAGGGCACTGTATCGGGCGGGCGAGAACAGGGTGAGGCTGTAGTAGGAGTAGTGCGGCCATTCCCCGACGGGTTCTGGTCCTGCTTCCAGCACAGCGACGGAGAGACCGCGTTTGCGCAGGTGGCGGGTGGCGGCCAGGCCTGATTGGCCGCCACCGATGACGAGGGAGTCGTAGTCGGTGGTCACTGTGGTGTCCTCGAGGTTCGGGTTGGTGGGGAGTGTCGGGGTACGGAGGCGAGCGCGACAGTCGCGGCGACCACGGCGATGGCGGCGAGGACGAGGTAGGTGTTGGCGTAGCTGCCGGTCCAGTTGGTGAGCGCGGTCCCCGCCCACGGCGCCAACGCCATGACGATGACCACCGGTGCTGACATGAGTCCGTTGAGGCGGCCGTAGTGGTTTGCGCCCCAACGTTCGGTGATCGCGGTGGCCTGGATGAGGGTCATGATCCCCCGCACGAGTCCAGCGCCGATCGAGACGCCGATCAGGACCGTGACGGTGGTGCCGAGTCCGAGTAGTGCCGTGGTGGCGGCGGTAGCGGTGAAGGCTGCGACGATTCGCGTGCGGGGTGTGGTGGCGGCGGCGAGTGGAAGATAGCCGATGCGGCCGAGGACCTGTCCGGCGCCGCCGAGGCCGAGGGTGAGCGCGGCGAGTGATGGGGAGAATCCGCGTTCGATCAGCAGCGGCACCAAGTTGAACACTGCGGCGAAGGCGGTGAACGCACCCAAGCTGGAGGCGATCACCAGCGCGAGGAACGCGGGACTGCGCGACACCGCATTGTGGTCGGCGTGGAAACTGTTGGCCGGAGCGGGTGGTTGCGGCCAGGGTCCGTGTAGCCCGATCCAGTGGGCAGGAATGGTCACCACAGCCAAGACTGCGGTGAGGATGAGATAGGTTGCGCGCCAATCGGTGTGCTGCACAAGCGCAGCGGTCAGTGGCGCGAAGACGGTGCTGGCGAGTCCGGCGGCGAGGGTGAGGATCATCAACGCTTTGACGTACCGGTTCCCGTACCAGCGGGTCAGGGCTGCGAATGCTGGTGGGTAGAGTACCGCGCCCATCGCGATCCCGGCGGCTATCCATCCGGTGTAGAACAACATCAGGTTCGGTGCGGTCGCCACGACGATCAGCGAGGCGATGGCGAGGATCGATCCGGTGGTCATGATGGTGCGGGGACCGATCCGGTCGATGATGCGCCCGACCGGGATTCCGGTGAGCGCGGCGGCGAGTTGGCTCAGGGAGAAGGCGGCGGTGATGATCGGTGCCGACCAGCCGGTGTCTTCGGTGATCGAGACCGATAGGACGGGGAACGTGTAGTAGAGGATGCCCCAGCTGGTGATCTCGGTCAGGCACAAGATCGTCAGGACCCGCCGCAGACCGGTAGCGGTGAGGCCGCCGGTCTGCGGCGCAACAGTGGTGTCGCTCAACGGGTTACCCTCGCGCGGGTGCGGCCGTGCCGAGGGTGATCAGTTGCTGTTGTGGTGCCCGACCGTAGCCTGCACCCCCGTTGTTCGCGGTGTCGGCGTCGGGGTCGTCGAAGACTCCAGCACCGCCGCAGACTCCGGTGTCGGGCAGGGTGAGTTCGACGCGATGGGCCGATTCCTGGTCACCGGCAATGGCGGCCGCGATGGAGCGGACCTGTTCGTAGCCGGTCATCGCCAGGAACGTGGGGGCGCGGCCGTAGCTTTTCATCCCGGCCAGGAACACATCCGGTTCCGGATGCGACAACTCACGCGCCCCGTGCGGGTAGACGGTGCCGCAAGAATGCACGTTCGGGTCGATCAACGGCGCAAGCTCGACCGGCGCTTGGAGCACCGGATCCAGGCCGAGGCGGATCTCCGACAGCCACGACAACTCCGGGCGGAACCCGGTCAACACCAGCACCCGATCCACATCCTCGATCCGGCGACCGGCATCCGACACCAGTGTGTACCGGCCGCCGTCGGTGGGTTGGATTGCGGCGGTGCGGAATCCGGTTACCACGGTGAGCAGACCGGCGTCGAGGGCTTGTTCGGCGCGCTGGCCGAGCGCGCCGCGGGCGGGTAGCTGATCAGTCTCGCCGCCACCGAAGGTGGACCCGACCTCCCCGCGGCGCAGCACCCATGTCAACCGTGTGCCCGGCGCGTTCTTCGC
Source organism: Nocardia pseudovaccinii (assembly GCF_050942345.1). NCBI lineage: Bacteria > Bacillati > Actinomycetota > Actinomycetes > Mycobacteriales > Nocardiaceae > Nocardia > Nocardia pseudovaccinii. The sequence goes on along the minus strand of NZ_CP192074.1, from coordinate 4,238,629 downwards.
GACCTCGGCCAGTGCGATGATCGCGGTCAACGCCGAATGCCCACTCCCGGCGATCACGGTGTGCTTGCCCGCGTAGCGCGCGCGGACAGTGTCGTCATCGAGGTCGGGCACCCGGTAGTCGATCACCGCCGCGGCAGCGGTTTCCCCGAGCGCGGGCAGCCCTTCGCCGCCAAGCGGGTTGGGCGCGCCCCAGGTGCCGGAGGCGTCGATCACCGCTCGTGCCAGCACCCGGTCTTCGCTGCCGTCGCCGTACCGCAGGTGCACCGACAGGGGTTCGCTGTCGCGTCCGGCATTCACGACCCGGTCGCGCCCGCGGCGAGCCACGCCCACGACCTCGGTGTCGAGGACGACCACGTCCTCGCCGAGGGCTTTCGCCAGCGGCATCAGGTAATCGTTCACCCAGTCCTGACCGCTCGGGTAGGTGTTCTCGGCCGGGCCGCTCCAGCCGTTGGACTCGAGCAGGCGGCGCGCGGCCGGGGCGATGAGTTCGGCCCAGCGGGAGAACAGCCGCACGTGATTCCACTCGCCCACGGCCGCACCAGCGGTGGCGCCGCGTTCGAACACCAGCGGGTTCATTCCTCGTTCACGCAGTTCAGCAGCAGCGGCCAGGCCGATCGGCCCGGCTCCGACCACCACGACGGGGAGCTCGTTCACCATGAGAAATCCTTTCATCGACGGTCATCGATCAACTTGCACGGAACTCTATCGACGTCTGTCGATGAATGCAAGCATCGATGTTCGTCGATATAGTGGTGGTTATGACTTCGTTGGATATGCCGGTCGTGCGCAGCGCCGGTGCGGACCGGGTGGATGCACTGACGGTGGATGATGCGACCACCTACGCGCAGTGGTTCGCCTGCCTGGCCGATCCGACGCGGGTGCGGCTGCTGCATCAGGTCGCCGCCCGCCCAGCCGGGATCACCGTCGGTGAACTCGCCGAAGCACTAAGGATCGGGCAGCCCACGGTGTCGCATCACGTGCGCAAGCTCGCCGATGTGGGGTTCGTCAGCGTCCACAAGGACCGCACCTCCACCGTCGTGATGGTCAACCCCGCCTGCTGCACCGGGCTGCCCCACGCCGCCGACGCTGTCATGGGCGTGCTCACCCTGCGACCCTGCTGCCCGACGGATCTGCCTACCGACGTCACAGTCCGGCACATGCGCGCGGATGATTGGGAAGCGGTGCGCCGCATCTACGGCGACGGCGTCGCCACCCGCACGGCCACTCCCGCCACCGAGGTCCCCAGCCGGGACACCCTCGAGGCGCAATGGTTGCCCCAGCACCGGTGGGTGGCCGAGATCGGCGGCGAAGTCGTGGGCTGGGCCGCGCTCAGTCCCGCCTCCTGCGATGAAGGCTACGCGGGCGTGGCCGAGAGTTCGGTGTATGTGGCCGAGCAGATGCGCGGGCGTGGCGTCGGGAAAGCGCTGCTACACAAGCAGGTGATCGCGGCCGACGAAGCGGGGCTGTGGACGCTGCAGACATCGATCTTCCCGGACAACCGCGCCGGGATCGCCGTGCACCACTCCGCGGGCTACCGCACTGTCGGGGTGCGCGAACGCATCGCCCAGATCGACGGAAAGTGGCGCGACAGCGTGTTCCTCGAACGCCGCAGCCCGGCGCGCTGAGCCGGTGCGCTCACCGCGTTCCGGTGAGGGTGAGTTGGCGCCGGTGGTGGTCGTAATGGCGGCCGGGATAAGCGTAGATATCGGCGAGGGTCATATAGTCGGCGAAATAAGGATCCCACCGGGTCGGGTAGTGCATACCGCGCTGGAATTCGGTATAGCGCTCATGTGCCAGCGAGCGTTGCAATGAGCCGATCACCCGGTCGAGTTTCGCTCCCATCCGGTGGCGGTTGTAGACGCGAGCCGCCCAGCACGAGCCGTAGTAGTTGATCACATCGAACGGCGCTGTCGCGGCGTTGAGGACGACAGCGAACCCACGACCGACGCCATCGGGCAACCGCCCCAGCACGCGCAGAAGGACCAGCAGCCGTCGCACCACCATGTACCCGAACAGCATGTGGAACAGCAACTGTTCGTTGCTCCAGCGGGTCCCCGCCGACGCCTTGCCCCAGTCGTCCTCGCCCGCCAGCCCCAGCAGAGTGTGGAAATCGGCCCGCGCTCGCTCCAGATCGGCGGCGAGCACGCTTCGATCCGTCACCGGTTCTGGCATGGCGCCTCGATTCAGTGGCGAAAGATCTGCCGCCCGCGCGGCAGTCTCCATCGTCCACCCAATACTTCGGGCTTCACAACCGCCACCCGACCGGTGACCGCGCTCAGCGGCGGCCAGAGTTCGTTCGATCTCGGGTTGCCTCCCAGTACCTGGATGCAGAAGAGCCCCACGGCGGCCCCCGGTGCGTCCTTTCCTGTTCTCCTCCGTCTGTCCTGGTACCCGTCCCCACGAATCCAGGAGTCACCGTGACCAATCCGAATGAATTCCAGTCCCCGGCGACAGATCGGACGGACCCATCACCGCAGCCTGCGGCACCCATGTGTTGCAGCACCGAACAGCAGACCACGTGCTGCGACCACAGCGAAAAAACGACGTGCTGCGCTCCGGCGGCCACGGCAGGCGGCGGCTGCGGCTGCCAGTAGCCCCGACCAGATATAGGTGCGGTGCGAGCCTCGAGCGGCTCGCACCGCACCTTTGTCCGATGGTGGTGATCCCGCAGCTGACCGGCGGGGCGTTCCCGAACCGGTATGCCGGTCTACTGGTCGGATGGGGATGTGGCGCCGCAGCCGCAGCCGGTGTCGCCGCCGCAAGCTCCATCGCGGGGTCGGTAGTCGTGCACGTGGCCGGTGCGGTCCTGGCTGATCTGGCAGCAGGCATGCAATTGAGCTTTGAGGGCGGCGCGGCCGCGTTGCACGCGGGATTTCCTCCCCGACACCGAGATACCCGCCTCACCGGCAGCGGCGGTGTGCGTACGGGCGTCGAAGTCGACCATCTTCACCGCCGCGGCCTGCTCGGCGGGCAGCCCCGACAGCATCGGCACTCGACGAAGTTGACCGCGGGGCCCTCGAGCAGGATCTGTTGGCCGCCTGGTCCACTGACGATGTCGTTGCGGAAGGTCACGCCCGCGGCACGCAGGCGGTCGACCTCGGCGGCGATGTCTTCGACGATGAGGTGGATGCGGTTCCAGCCGCCAGGGGTTGGTGTGGCGCCGTCGGGCATGGGGCGGGCGACCGGAGCTGGTGGGGCCGGACAGCGGCACCCGCAGCCGTCCGCGCACGACATCGGCGAATGCGGGTGCGGCGTTGTGGCCGAGGGTGAATCGGAGGTGGGTGGTGTAGAAGTCGATGGCGGCGGTGACGTCGTCGACGATGTAGCGGACGATGGCAAGTTCGGTTGATGCGCTGGCCATGAGTGGTCACTCTGCCCGACCGCCCGTCTCAGACCTCGGGACCGATTGCGCGAAGTCGTCGAGGGCATTGCGCACCCCGCGGGCGAACACCTCCACGTCCGGGCAGCTGTCCTGGTCAGCGGCGGCAGTGAGGTTGAGCTGGCCGGCGTACGACAGGGCGGCGACGACGAGTGTCAGGTTGCCCATGGGCGGCAGTAGGGGGAAAACCTCCAGCAGCGGGGCGCCGGCGAGATACAGCCGCATCGGCGGGCCCGGGACGTTGCTCACGACCAGGTTCACTGACCGCTGCCGCGGAAACAGCCGATACCAGATGCGCTGGCCGGCGACGAATCTGAAGATCCCGCTGCCCGCCTCGGGGCGAGGCTTGTCCTTCCGTGCGGCTGTCTCTGCGGCGATCAACGTGAGCTGGCGCACCGGGTCCGGCTCACCGACCGGCAACGGCACCATCATCCATCCGGGCGTGTTGCCTTGCGCTTCCCCGGGCCGGGCTTCGTGGTGGGAGATGGTCACCATCGCGCGCTGGACGAGCCCTTGGACATCCTCGCCGCGGGTTGCCAGCAGCTGGCGCAGGCCGCCGGCAACCGCGGTCAGCACCACGTCGTTGACTGTGGCGTGATGGACATGGGCGACGTGTTTGATGGGGTCGAGACGGCCGCGGACGATGGTAAGTCGGCGCTTGGATCGTACGGGGTGGTTGAGGCTGGTTCGTGGGGCGGGCTTTTCGGTGAGTACCTCCCGCCAGGCCGGTAACGCGCGGCGCGCCAGGCGCAGTGTTCTGCCCGGATGGACAAGGCCCGACCACCCGAGCCCGAGTTCCTGTCGGCGGCGTCGCAGGTTATCGCGGAGCAGTTCACCTGTGGACGGGGTGGGTGTCGGGGTCCACGACGGTGCACCCGCGACGGGCGTGTCGGCGGACCGGTCGAGCAGTGCCCCGAAGGCGGCCATCGCGGCGGGGCCGTCGGCGAAGACGTGATGCAGCTTGAAGAAGGCGCCGACCCGTTGGTCCGGCAGGCCGGGCAGCAGCCACAGCTCCCACAGCGGCCGTGCGGGATCGAACGGTCGCCGGGCCAGCTGCTGGCATGCCTGCAGCAGCTGGTCCTGGTCACCGGGCGCGGCAAGCGCATGGACGTGGATGTGCTCAGCGAGGTCGAAGGAGGGGGCGTCGATCCACAGCGGCCAGCCCAGCCCGAGGCGAGGCCGGTACAGCAGCTGCCTGAAGCGAGGCACCAAGTGCATTCTCGGCTCGAGGTGTCGCCGGACCGCGTCGAGTCGGACGCTGCCGTCCTCCTCGAGCAGGCTTGTGCCGTCGAGGATGGCGAGCCCGCCGATGTCGGTGGACCAGCCGTAGTCGTCCCAGAGCAGCAGGAACAGGTCCGAAGCGGTCACCCGTTCCAGGAGACGGGTCTCGGCCATGACCTCACGTCCTTCCTGGTGGCCTAGACAGCCGCCGCGGTTCCGAGGCCTTGGAGGAAGGAGTAAACAGCGATTCCTCCGGCGTGCTTGTATGCGAGTTCCCTGAGCTCCTGGGAGACCTCACCGAAGGCGGTCATGCGGTGGTCGTACGCGTACTTCTCGAAGAGGACCGCCCGCGCCTCCAGGACATGTGTGTTGTGCTCGATCAGCCCTTGTCCGCTCGGGTACGCCTCGTGGACCTCGCACTCGGTGCCGTCCTCGCTGATGAACCAGTCGTAGCGCAGGGTCTGCGTGTCGTTCTCTCGGGTCAGCCGCATGATCTCGGCCGCTTGAATCTTGAACCCTTCCAGTTGACCTGGGCGGATCTTCAGGTGTGCGTGCAGTTCCAGATGTCCCATGACTCCTCCTGGCATTGACTACGGGTGCGGTCGTTATGACCGCGGGTGGCTAGACCGTTGCCGTCCGTTCGAGTCCCTGCAGGAACGAAGAGACGGCAGGTGTCGCCCCCATTCGCTCTTCGACGAGGTTGAGGAAGGTCTCCAAGACCTCGCCGTCGAGGGTCGCCTGGGGGGCGGACGCGTAGTCGCGCAAGAGGCGATCCGTCGCCTCCACGGTGTGCATCTGCTCGATCAGTCCGTGTTCGTCGGGGGAAACATCTCGTCCTCCTCGATGTAGCCGACGAAGCGGTGGGCGATATCCGAGAACGCGGCCAGTGGCGCGTGGCACGCCCGCATTACCTACGCTGGCAAGATGACGCCGGCGTCAGTCGCCTCGGGTGTCTCTCGTTCGATTTCGATCGAGTAGTCCGCGGCGAGCGCCGCGAACGCTCCGATCGCGGCCACGGTGGGCGCGAGCAGGAAGCCCACCACGCCTTCTCTGTCGATGTCTTCGCTTGCTGCGCCATTCCGTTCACCGCCTCCGCTGCTGTCGAGCAGACCACGTCCTCTCCGTTCCCGCGGCTCAGCCTCGATGTCCGGCTCATGGCCGGACCCCTTTTTCTTCACATCGTCGTCTTCGAGACCGCGTCGCGGCAGGGCCGAAGGTCCACCCCTCACCGGGCCGACCGGCCTGACTGCCGGGTCCCCCACAGCCCATTGCCACCGGGTGGGAACTTTCAGAAGAGGTGAGCCGAGCATCGCTTCTCCACCCAAGCCGGCGACACCACCGCCCGCAATCTCGAATCGTTCGAGGACTGGGGCGGCAGCGACACCTACCCGCATTACGCCTGGGGCTGGGCGTGGGCGGGCAACACGCCGCTGCGGCTGTGGAAGCGGTACACATGGCTCGGCGGCACCCGCGCCCCGCTGATCGTGCACTGGCCCGACGGCATCATCGCCCGCGGCGAGATCCGCTCCCAGATCGCACATGCCGTCGACCTGATGCCCACCATCCTCGATGCCTGCGGGGTGCCGCAACCGGACACGGTGGACGGCGTGGCGCAGGATCGGCTCGACGGCCGTTCCCTTTCCCGCAACGCGTCGCCTACCGGCCCGAGGCCGGACTCGTGCACACATTGCCGCGGACAGTGAACCATAGTACTGTCCAGACACATGTCCATCATGTGTCTGGACAGGTCTTCTGGGAAGGATTTCCAATGACGCTGGTCAAGCCACAGCGAGTGTCCGGAGGCGAGGACGAGCACGGGCACCTCGAAGAGTTCCGCACCGATCCCATCGCATTGATGCGGCGCGTGCGGACCGAGTGCGGAGATATCGGCTCGTTCGAACTAGCGGGGCGCGATGTGATCCTGCTGTCCGGATCCGAGGCCAATGAGTTCTTCTTCCGCGCCAGCGACGAGGACCTGGACCAGGGCGCGGCCTACCCGTTCATGAAGCCGATCTTCGGCGAGGGGGTCGTGTTCGACGCGTCGCCCGAACGTCGTAAGGAGATGCTGCACAACCAGGCCCTGCGCGCCGATCACATGCGCGGACATGCCGCGACCATCGCTCACGAAGTCGATCGGATGCTGGCGGGTTGGTCGGACAAGGGCGAGATCGACCTCCTCGAATTCTTCGCCGAGCTCACCATCTACACCTCGTCGGCATGCCTGATCGGCCTGAAGTTCCGCGAAGAGCTCGATTCGCGATTCGCGCACCTGTACCACGAGCTCGAACAAGGCACCGACGCCTTGGCCTATGTCGACCCCTACGCGCCGATCGAAAGCTTCACCCGGCGCGACGAGGCACGCGTCAAACTGGTCGAACTCGTCCAGACGATCATGGATGGGCGCGCGGCGAATCCGCCGACCGGCAAGGACGACCGTGACATGCTCGACATCCTCATGTCCGTCAAGGACGAGAATGGGGTGTTGCGGTTCTCGGCCAGCGAGATCACCGGCATCTTCATCTCGATGATGTTCGCTGGCCACCACACCACCTCGGGCACCGCGGCCTGGACCATCATCGAACTGCTGCGCCACCCCGAGACCTTGGCCACGGTGGTCGAGGAGCTGGACGCGCTGTACGCGGATGGCTCGGAGGTCAGCCACAACGCGCTTCGACAGATTCCCAATCTCGAAGCGACGCTGAAGGAAACGCTGCGACTGCATCCTCCGCTGATCATCCTCATGCGGATCGCCCGCGACGAGTTCGAAGTCTGCGGTAATCGGATCGTGCCCGGCGACATGGTCGCTGCTACACCCGCGATCTCGAATCGGATCGCCGAGGACTTCCCGGATCCGGACGCCTTCGATCCGAACCGCTATCTCGATCCGCGGCAAGACGACATCGCCAACCGCTGGACTTGGATCCCCTTCGGCGCGGGCCGGCACCGCTGCGTCGGCGCCCCCTTCGCCCTCATGCAGCTCAAGGCGATCTTCTCGATCCTGTTGCGGGACTGGGAATTCGAGCTGGCTCAGCCGTCCGATACGTACCGCAACGACCACTCGAAGATGGTTGTGCAGCTTCAGCAGCCGTGCCGTGTCCGTTACCGTCGGCGGCAACGGTAGCCCTCGATACTCCGGTCCACAAAAGACGTCGACCTTCAGGAGGTAGCCGTGCCAGCCCTGTCCATGCCCGCTGGATTCGATTTCACCGATCCGGCACTGTGGGGGACCCGAAACCCCGTCCAGGAATTCGCCGCGTTGCGCCGAAGCGCACCGGTCTGGTGGAACGCCCAAACCGACGAGCAGTCAGGCGGATTCCGCGACGGCGGCTATTGGGTGGTGACTAAACACGAGGACATCAAGGAGATCTCGCGCAAGCCGGAGCTGTTCTCCTCGCAGCAGAAGGGCTCCGTCATCCGGCTGCCGGGCGAAGTGACACTCGAGCAAATCGAGCTCACCGGCGCCCTGCTGCTGAACATGGATCCGCCCAAGCACACCAAGATCCGCCGCATTATCTCCAAGGGGTTCACTCCCAGGGCGGTCGAAGGGTTGCGCAATGCTCTCACCGAGCGGGCGGTCGCGATCGTGCACGCTGCCAAGAAGGAAGGCGGCGGCGATTTCGTCGAGCAGATCGCGTGTGAGCTTCCGCTGCAGGCCATCGCCGAGCTCATCGGTGTCCCGCAGGAAGACCGGCGTCAACTGTTCGACTGGTCCAACCAAATGCTCAACTACGACGACCCGGAGTACGCCGACACCACTACGACCACCACCTCGAACAACGCGTTCGTGGAAGTACTGAGCTACGCCTGGAACATGGCCGAGCAGCGACGCGCCATCCCGGTCGACGACATCGTCAGTCAGCTCGTGCACGCCGATATCGACGGCGACGCTCTCGGTTCGGACGAATTCGGATTCTTCGTCATTCTGCTCGCGGTCGCCGGCAACGAAACCACTCGCAACGCCATCACCCACGGCATGAAGGCGTTCGTCGACAATCCCGAGCAGTGGGAGTTGTTCAAGCAGCAGCGCCCTCGTACCGCGCCCGACGAAATCATTCGCTGGGCCAGCCCGGTGACCGTCTTCCAACGCACCGCGACCGAGGACACCGAGCTCGGCGGACAGCTCATCCGCAAAGGGCAGCGCGTCGGATTGTTCTACAGCTCAGCCAATTTCGATGAGGACGCCTTCGACCGGCCGTTCGAGTTCGATATCCTTCGCGACCCCAATCCGCATCTGGCGTTCGGCGGTACCGGCGCGCACTTCTGTGTCGGTGCGAATCTGGCGCGGCTGGAGATCGAATTGATGTTCAACGCCCTGGCCGACGCGATGCCGAACCTCTCCCAGATCGCCGAGCCCGAACGCCTGAGCTCGGGCTGGATCAATGGCATCAAGCACTGGCACGTCCGATACGACTAGACCGAACCGGTGCGAGCCATACATCAAGATAGACAGGCGAACTCATGAACGAAGCGGACCACATCGCCGCGGACGACCGCAGCGCGGCCGCGGACATCACGATCCGTTTGGCCTTGCGAGTTGTCGAGGTGTCCCTGCCGCCGACAACGTGCGCCAGACCACTGGGCCGGGCCGCGTGATGCGCATAGCTTTGCTGTCCTACCGGAGCAAGACCCACTGCGGAGGCCAAGGTGTATACGTTCGGTATCTGAGTCAGGGCTTGGCGGAGCTCGGCCACAGCGTCGAAGTTTTCTCCGGCCAGCCATACCCGGAGAACCTCGACGAACACGTGCGGCTGACCGAGGTGCCCAGCCTCGACCTTTATCGGGACGAGGACCCGTTTCGCACCCCGCATCCCCGCGAAATCCGAGACGGCATCGACCTGCCCGAAGTCGCGACCATGTGGACAGCCGGGTCCCCCGAGCCCCGCACGTTCAGCCTGCGCGCGGCAAAGCTTCTTGCCGCGCGGGCAGACGATTTCGATGTGGTGCACGACAACGAGTGCCTCGGGTACGGGCTGCTCGACATCACCCCGGAAACTGCGACAATCCATCATCCGATCACTCGCGATCGCGTGGTGGATCTCGCCGCCGCACCGTGGCGGCGGAAACCGTTCGTACACCGCTGGTACGGATTCCTCGCCATGCAGCAGCAGGTGGCGCGACAGATTCCGGACCTGATCACCGTGTCCTCCTCGTCGGCCGCCGACATTGTCGAGGACTTCGCGGTGTCACCGGATCAACTGCACACAGTGCCGCTGGGCGTGGACACCGCCTTGTTCAAACCAGGAAACCAGCCGCGGACCAAGGGCCGAATTGTCGCGGTGGCCAGCGCCGACAAGTCACTCAAAGGCGTCGATCATCTTCTGAAGGCTGTTGCGCGGCTGCGCCATACGCATGATGTCGAACTTCGGTTAGTCGCGAAATTGGAGCCGACGCCCGAACCGATCCCACCGACCGCCGGATCCTGCACGGCTACGCGGTCTGGCATCACCTGCGGCGGCTCCGGCAAAGACTCGGCGACAACCACACCACCCGCCTGCAAGATCTAAACCTGCGCTGCCATGTCACCGCTGCCGACAACTTCCTCACCTGGCTCACCGACCAAGGACTCACCCTGTGGACCTGCACACAGTCCGACCTCGAACGCTGGATCGCCGATCCCACGGTTAGCTACCGCGACGAAACCAGTCACTTCATCCGATGGGCGGTGAAACATCGCCATGCCCACGGCCTGACAAGCACTTTGGAGGATTGCCGGGCATAACGCAACGGAGCTCGTTGGTTCAGATAGTCGATGGTCTTGAACGTGCGCGGGCTGATTCCTTCGATCCCGAGATCGGCCATGATCGCGGCGACGGTGTTCTTCGACGCCCGCTCGCCCTCGGCTTGCAGGTCGGCGGTGATCCGCGGGGACCCGTAGGTACCGCGCGAAGCGCGGTGGTGGGCGAGGATCTTCACCTCCAGATCGCGGCGGCGCTGCAGTCGTGCCGACACCTCGGGTGAGGCACGGATCTGCAGAAACCGGTAGTAGCCAGAGATCGAGACACCGAGCAGTTCGGCCATCCGGTTCACATCGAAGCAAGCGCACTCTGGAGCCATGAGCTCGAACCTGCTTACTTTGGATGCTGTGCTGCAAAGTACGCCGATACTTTTTCCAGGAACGCGAGATCTTTCTCTCGCGCGGCGAGATCGGTTGCCTGCTCAGCGACTTTCGCTCGCAACCGCGCCAACTCCGCGCGATCGTCGACCGACAGTGGTTCGGTGCCACCACCGCCCGGATCACCACGACGAGTCCCGGCCCGCCCTGCGGCGGTCATGCGGCGGCGTTCCTCACGAACCCGCTTATGCAGCAGGTTCTCGTGCACATCCAGCTCACGCGCAACCTCACGCACCGGGCGACCGGAATCGATCACCAGATGCGCCGCCTCCACCCGATATTCAGGTGAATACGATCGACGCGGACGAGGCATGATGAACATCCTTCCAGGGACCCACGGTCCCGCTGTCTCGGATGTCCACTACTTCAGGGGAGCCCCACCCTGTCGACATCTAGCTTGAGTTTTAAACTTCGGGGTTGGTTCGGGTGACCCCTGCTTGATCTTGAAAATACGGTTTGCGGGTGAAGCCTGGCATCGCCGGCGTATCGAGTGGGGTCGATACCGATGAATTCCGGCGTGGCGGTCGGGTTGCGGGGTTGACGACGGTGGGCGTCGTCGAGGAGCGTGCCCGTGGCCAGAATATTGAAGGTGAAGCTGTACGCGGCGATCCGGCGTGATCTTCGCGCGGGAGTTGCCAAGCTGGAGATCCAGCGCCGCTACAAGATTGGGCAAACCACAATTCCATGCCAGCCATCCGAGCAGGTCGCCGAACATACGGGACGTGGAGCGTCGGTGATCACACACGAGAGCGCTGTGCGCCGTCACAACCAGGATCTGGAATTTCGTTAGGGCTTCCGCAGGTCAATGCGTGTGGCTAGCGCATGTGTCCCCCTCCGGACACAAACCCCGTTATCTTCTTCGCAGCCCTTGAACGAGGGCTACGGTCGCCAGGCCCGGTATGACTTCTTGCCCCTGTCGTTCGCATGATCCGGGGGGTGGTGTCGCCGGGGCTGGTGGCGTCGACGGACCGCTGATGGGGACAGGGCCGCTGGTAGGTCTCTTCATAACGTGGGTGCCGGGCGTCGATGCCTGATCGGCGACCGGTCCGGGTTTCGACGCGATGAAGGAACTGCGAAGTGGCACAGGCGTATGCCGTGTTCTGCGGGGTTGACGTTGGTAAAGGCGAACACCACGCGGTCGGTCTCGACACGGCGGGTAAGCGGTTGTTCGACAGAGCATTACCCAACGACGAGGCCCGGCTACGAGCGGTTTTCGACAAGCTCGCCGCGCACGGGCCGTTGTTGATCGTGGTCGATCAACCCAACACCATCGGCGCTCTGCCGGTGACCGTCGCCCGCGCCTGCGGTCACGACGTCGCCTACCTGCCGGGGCTGTCGATGCGCCGCATCGCCGATCTCTATCCCGGACAAGCCAAAACAGACGCCCGAGACGCCTACATCATCGCCGACGCCGCCCGCACCATGCCCCACACCCTGCGCCGCGTCGACACCGGCGACGAAGCCCTCACCGAACTCGGCGTCCTCGTCGGCTTCGACGACGACCTGGCGGGGGAAGCCACCCGCACCAGCAACCGCATCCGCGGACTGCTCACCAGCATCCACCCAGCCCTCGAACGTGTCCTGGGCCCACGCGTCACCCATCCAGCGGTGTTGGAGATCCTGTCCCGCTGCGGCGGGCCCGCCGGAATCCGAGCCGCCGGACGCCGCAAACTCACCACGATCGCGATCAAACACGCCCCCCGAATGGGTGCTCGGCTGGTCGAGGAAATCCTGGCCGCGCTGCCCGCACAGACAGTCACCGTTCCCGGCGCCAACGCCGCCGAGATCGTGCTGCCCAGACCGGCCGATTCCCTGAAAAATATTCTGTCGCAACGGAAATCCATCGCCGAGGATATCGAGAGGATGCTTGATGACCACCCTCTTTCCAAGGTCCTGACCTCGATGCCCGGCGTCGGAGTCAGGACAGGAGCCCGCATCCTGCTCGAAGTCGGCGACGGCTCCGCCTTCGCCACCGCCGGACACCTCGCCGCCTACACCGGCATCGCGCCGGTCACTCACCGCTCCGGCAGCTCCATCCGTGGTGAGCACCCCGCCCGATCAGGCAACCACAAACTCAAACGCGCCTTGTTCCTCTCCGCGTTCGCCGCCCTGCACGATCCAACAAGCCGCGCCTACTACACGCGAAAACGCGATGAGGGCAAGAAACACAACGCCGCTCTCATCTGCCTGGCCCGACGCCGCTGCGACGTCCTCTACGCCATGCTCAAGACCAAACAGCCCTACCGAATCCCCGATACAGCCGCTTGACGAAAACCATAGGGACACCCCCCACACCGCTCCCCCATAGCCGCTTCCCGCGACCGCCGCCCTGCCGAGGCCAACCTCGCAACCCGATAGCGGGAGCTGGGACCTAGAGGAGATGTCTCGGGATGCCCACAAGCTGTTCAGACGAAGCACCAACCATCATGCGATAAGAGTGATTCGGCTACACCTGCGCAGGATCGCGAAACCCTACCTCCTCAACGGTAATTCAAGATAGACACCGATCAGCGGCTGTCCAAGACAAACCATCTACCCTCCACACCCATGAACGGTGGCACCACCACCAGAAATAAGGTTTCATGAGTTCAGGGAGAATCAGCAGACGGGTTGCAAAGGCAGGCAACCACATGCTCACAGTAGCCCCAGCCCCATTCTCCCCACCGCTGCACCGAACCCGAATGCGCTACGCCAGTGCGACATTCGCCGCCACTACCGGCAACAAGCGGATACCTCAGCAGCGAGCAACCGTCGACCGACAACACCGAAGACGGCCACGAGTGGACCACCGATCATCACATCGACACGATCCGGTCCACGGCAGCTCACGCAACAAGGCTCCCGCTACCCCGCGGCAGCGTGATACTGCTCGCGATGCTCGATCCACGGCCGCTGACGCTGTTCCTCACTCATCGCCAACAACTCCCTGTCGCCTGCCAGCCTGAAGGGACCACCGGTTTGCCATGAGCATGGGACCGGGGTTGCGTCCGGTCGCGGGCCGTGTGTTGATCGTGGCCGACGACGGGGCTGCTGGTCAATCCGAGCGGCTGGGATGGGTCGGTTTGCCGCGGCGCGGCTTCTGCCGTTGCCGGTAGGACTCGCCCTCGACGACGAGTTCGTAGGCGGCTGATTGGAGCCGGTCCATCGCCGACTGCGCTAGGAGTGGGTCGGCCATCATGGTCAGGATCTCGGGTGGTTCCCGGTTGCTGGTGATGACGGTGGAGGCCTTGCGGTGGCGTTCGACGATGAGCTCGTAGAAGTCGCCTGTCTCGACCGCTTCGAGCCGGTGCAGGGCCAGGTCATCGAGGATGAGCAGGTCGACGCGGTGCAGTTTGCGCATCTCGTCTTCGTAGCTGCCGTCCAGCCGCGCGCCCCGCAACCGCTTGAACAGTTTGTCGGCGCGTTCGGTGTGAACGGTATGGTGGCGGCGGACGGCGATGTGTCCTAATGCGTTGGCCAGGAACGTCTTTCCGACCCCGACTGGCCCCATGACCAATACGTTGTAGGCGTCGGCGAGGAATCGTAGCGAGCATAGTTCGGCCCAGAGTTCGCGGTCGAAGGTGACCGCGGTCGAATCGTCCCACGCCTGCAACTGCATCTGCGGGTCCAGGTGGGCGGCGGTAGCGCGGCGTTGCTCGGATTCCCGGTCGCGGCGGGCGACCTCGTCGGCGAACAGCATCTCCAGGAAGTCGTGGTGCGGCAGCCGGTTCGACCGCGCCAGGGCGAGGCGCTCGGGGAGGGTGTCGAGCAGCTGGCCGAGCTTGAGCCGCCGCATCAGCGACTTCAGCTCCGGAGTGATCTCGATCGGTTTGACCGCCGGGGAGGCGGCGGGACGGCGGGTGGTGCTCATGACGGCCTCCTGACCGCGAAATCGGTGGTGGAACGGACGAACCGGGACGGGGCCGGCGGGGGTAGCAGCGTCAGCTGCTGGCCGGTGGTGCCGCGGGTAAGCATGCGGTCGATGACGCCGACGTCGACGACCTCGGCGTCCAGAGCGCGGCGGCAGGCATCGTCGACGGCGTCGGCGCCGTGGCGGCGCACCAGCCCGAGCAGCCGGTAGACCTGCCTCATCTTCGTCCAGGGCAGTGGATGCTCGAGCACCGCCGCCGCATAGGCGCCGACATGAGTGCCGTGGTCGAATGCTTTGCGTTGCAACGTATTCAGGTCCCGCATCGCATAGGCGCTCAGCTCGCTGGGCAGGTCCGCCGGATCGGTCTGCCGGCGGCCGGCTCCGACTCGGGGGTGGACCTTGATCAGCTCACCACGGAAGTAGAGCTTCACCGTCTGCGAGTCGATGCGGGCGGTCAACCGCTGCCCGACGAGATCACCGGGAATGCTGTAGAGAGCCTGGGAGATCTGAACATGCCGATCCGGCGCGACCTTCGGGTTCACCCAGATCGGGATGTCGAATGCGCCCTCGGGCAACGGTTTGAGCTTCGGATGCTCGTCGGTGGCGAACACTTCGGCCGGACGTAGGCGCGTGGTGCCGTGTATTCTCATCCCCGCGGTCTCGGCGCACCACCGCTGCGCGCGTTCCCGGCAGTCCTCGAGATCCCGGAATTGTTCTCCGGCAAAGAAATTCGACCGTGCATAAGGAACGCAACGTTCGACTCTCGGCTTGTCCTGCGGGCGGCGGATCCGCGCCGGATCGACCACGAACCCGCGGGATTCGGCGTACTCGCGGAACGAGTCGTTCAACCTCGGTTCGGTCGCGTTCGCGCGGTCGACGATGGCTTTCATGTTGTCCGGGATCGCGACGGCGAACACGCCGTCGAAGAACACCCAGGCGGCTTCGAACCCGGCGACGACGTCGTTGAGTGTCTCCCGGTAGGTCGGGAAGACGAACATGTGCCGCGAATACACCGCAGT
This sequence comes from Nocardia pseudovaccinii, assembly GCF_050942345.1. Classification (NCBI taxonomy): domain Bacteria; kingdom Bacillati; phylum Actinomycetota; class Actinomycetes; order Mycobacteriales; family Nocardiaceae; genus Nocardia; species Nocardia pseudovaccinii. The sequence goes on along the minus strand of NZ_CP192074.1, from coordinate 4,223,048 downwards.
GAAGATCAGCCCCTTCACCACCCGCCGACGGCCCTCGACATCGGTCAGCAGGCCGAGCCGGCCGAAGTCGACCTGTACTTCCGCGCCGGGTTCGCAGTCGGCTACCCGCACCGTCGCCCGACGCTTCCCGAAACCCAATTCTGTTGTGGCATAACGGTTCAACGTCCGATACGACACCATCACACCACGGCGGGCGAGCAGAATATGAATCTTCGTCAGGGTCAGGCCCTGATCCAGCCACGCCTTGATCTGCTCGGACTGACCGGCGAGACTCTCCCACACATCGCTCTTACCATTCGGTCGAGACCGACGAACCCCGGCGATCACCGCCGCCACCAGCTCATCGGTCAACTGCTCCACACCCTCGTCGCGGTCCACTCCGCACGACTGGGCTCGCTCGACATACCGGCGCACCGTCTTGCGGTCGGTGCCCGAGAGCCGGGCCACCTCCCGCAACCCGCGACCCTGCAGCCATAGCCGCAGCATCTCCCTGATCTCGATCACCGAAACCTCCCGGTAGCTCATCTGGCCAATACAGCGGCCGAGCGACCGGAAGCCCCGAAGCCACGCCGGGTGGTCCCATAACTGGCAAAACCGCTAGTCAGGTGGTCCCATCAGTGGCAAACGGGGTGGTCCCATGCTCATGGCAAAACCGGCTTCGAAGTGGTCCCTTCCTCCTGGCAGCCGACAACTCCCGCAACTTCACCCACGCCACCTCATCAACCGGGGTGTAGATCTGCATCCACGCATGAGGTAGCGCAGGCAGCGACATGCTCGTCAAGAACATCTCCAACTCCCCCACCGCCAAATTTCGGATCTGCTTCGTACGACTCGCCGGAACAGCAACATCATTACGAGCCCACAAAGACGCGAAAGCCTCACTCTCCGCACACAACTCGGAGACGAAATCCTCCCAACTCGGATCACCGAGATTCTTCACATACGAACCACGCAGATAACCGACCATGCGCCGCAAGTCATCCCAATTATGCTGATAGGTATTGCAGCACTCCGGAGTCAGGAACACCCGACGAGCCACATTCCGCTCCCCCTTCACAAAACCCGGACACAACACCTCATACGACTTATTGTGCGCCAACACGTCATAATGGAGTGTTCCCGGTTTCGTGGACACCGGGTCAAGCCGCGATCTGACTGATTTCCCTGTACCCTAACGAATATTCTTGTGGTGTCAAATAATTGAGCGAGGAATGCCTTCTCCGAGTGTTGTAATAGTTCTCGATCCAATCGAAGGTCTCTGTCCGCAACCGCGCCAGTGTCGGCCAAGGTCGAGTGTGCACCAGTTCCTTCTTGTAGGTCGCGAAGAACGATTCCGCGACTGCGTTGTCGAAGCATGATCCAGTGCGTCCGAGCGACCTACGAATCTTGTTCTTCCGACAGTATGAGGCGAATTCCTTGGACGTGTACTGGCTTCCGCGATCGGAATGGAAAATCACCCCTGCCGACGGTCGACGTCGCGCCAGGGCCATGTCCAAGGCATCGGTGATGAGGCTGGTGCGCATGTGATCGGCGATGGCCCACCCGACCACCGCTCGGTCATGCAGATCGATCACGGTGGCGATATAGGCCCATCCGGCCCAGGTTTTCACGTAGGTGATGTCGCCGCACCAGCGGCGATTGGCCGCTGCTGCGGTGAAATCACGCCCGAACAGATCCGGCGCGTCCACCGGTTTCGATCCACGGATCGTGGTGCGGCGGAACGATTTCGGGTGCCTGCCCTGCAGTCCGGCGGCCCGCATGAGCCGCCAGACCCGCTTGCGTGAGATCCGGTGACCGGCCACCCGCAGGGCGGCATGCACCCGCCGTACACCCGGATTACCATGCAGCGCTTGATGAATCGTGCGGATCAGTCGCGTCAACGCCGCATCGGAGCTGTCACGCTCGCTGGGACCGCGTCCCCGCCAGGCGTAATACCCCGACCGCGACACGTCCAACTCACGGCACATGAAATCGATGTCGAACTCACCCGAATCCGCCCAGCCCGCGATCGCGGCGAATTTCACCGCTGGTCTTTCGCGAACCAGGTCGCAAGTCGAGTGGCCCGGGGGAATTTCGCCCCCGGGCTCTCACAGAACCGTGCGTAACAGTCGCCCGTTACACGGCTCCTACCATCCAGTCGTCATGAAACCACGAGTGTATTGCCACTGCGCGAACAGGCGGGGATAACGCTGCCCCAACTGTTTCCACCACACATGAGCTTTCCTGAACCCGTGTATCTTCCGATATTTCTTCCGAGCCCACCGCATCAGATAGGTGTTGATGCGTCTGCACAAGGCATACAACTCCGACCGATAGAACCGACCGTAGTATTGCAGCCATCCCCGCACGATGGGATTGATCCACCGCGCGAGGTCACCAAGGGTCCAACTATTTCTCAGATGCAGCTTCCAGGAGCGGACTTCCCGGTTGATCGCCTTCTCTGCCGCCTTGCTGATCGCGGGCAGGAACGACGAGAACTTTCGCCCGTGCCGGTCCTGCGCACCCCGTATCCGGAACTCGTAACCCAGGAACGTAAACGACGTGTGCTCGTGAGAGCCATTGCGCCGCTTCCCATCCCGGCAGTAGACGATCTTCGTCTTGTCCGGATGCAAGCTCAGCCCGACTTCGGTCAAGCGACGACCGATCTTGTCGCGCACCATTTGCGCCTGCTTCAAGCTGGTGCAGTGCACTACAGCGTCATCGACATACCGTTCGAATGTCAGGTGCGGGAATTCCCGCGCCATCCACGCATCGAACGCGTAATGCATGAAAAGGTTCGCAAGAACGGGTGAAACTGCCGACCCTTGCGGGGTTCCGCGGTCCCGTTGTTCTAGCGTCCCGTCCGGGCGCTGCAACGGCGCACAAAGCCATCGTTGCACATACAACACCACCCAATCCTGGTCGGTGTTAGCCCGAACCGCTTTGACCATCAGGTCGTGATCCACGGTGTCGAAAAATTTCGCGATATCAAGGTCGATTACCCAATCGGATTTCCAGCACCGCTGTCGGCACGTCGCGACCGCGTCCAACGCCGAGCGTTTCGGCCGGTAACCATACGAGCCAGGATGGAATTTAGGTTCCACCCGTTTCTCCAACTCCATGGCCACCACCGTCTGCGCGACCCGGTCCGCGACCGTCGGCACACCCAGCACCCGCACTCCGCCACCAGATTTGGGGATCTCCACCGCCCGAACAGGCGGCGGAAAATACGTGCCCGACGACATCCGATTCCAGATCTTGTAAAGATTGTTCTTCAGATCCGACTCGAACACCGCCAGCGACACTCCATCCACACCGGCAGCACCCTTGTTCGCCCTCACTCGGCGAAACGCTTCGTGCACAGCCCATTTCGAAATTTCGAATGACTTCACCGACAACCTCGGCTGACTCACCCGGCTCCTCCCAGCCTTCGCTGGTTGACCACCGAGCCAACCCGGACAGTCCGGCCCCTTCGCTCCACGCCCATTACAGCCGCTTCACCACTACTACGAGCCGGTCCGCCAGCGCACCCCGCATCGGTACTCGACGGCTTGCAGTTTCTGCTGCTTGCCGCACTCCCTCTCACCACCGCATTCACGGCGGAAATATCGGGGCACGCCTTCCCACGTTCCATGCGAAAGCCGCAGACCAGGATCACGCCGCCTTCATGCCGGACACCACCTGGCCAGAAATCGGGCCACCCGCCAGGCTCATCCCGGTTCCAAAAAGAAGCCCCGGTTTCGATGTCACTTGATTTGCATAACGACACGTCGTCAGCGGTTCACTTTCGTTCGTCTTCCTGATCCCCATCTGACACCTCGAACGGGTGCCTTTTCCTCATCGCTCACCACGACGGTCTTCAGCCAACGCAGCATGAGGTGATTTGAAGCCTCCCACCCGACGGGCGGCTCCGAAGGGCCACAACCCCTTCATCATTCGCACAGCATCACATTCGGTCGATTTACCTACCTCGCTCGGCCTCCCGTGTTCGTGGCACACCTTTTTTTGCGAAGGCGACCTGCATCTTCAACTCCGCGTTCTCCGCACGCAACCGCTCCAACTCGGCCCGTTCCGAGTCGGAAATCGGCTTATCCCCGGAACCACCCGAAGCCCCGGACTCCTTCGCCTTCTTCACCCATTTCCTCAACGTCATCTCGTGCACGCCGATATTGCGTGCCACCTCGGCCACCGGCCGACCCTCACCCAAGACGAACGCCACCGCCTGGGCCTTGTACTCCTCGGTGAAATTACGCCGCGTCGAACCCAACACCAAACTCCCGTACTACCGGGCGGTCTCGACCCCTGTGTCCACCGAACCGGGAACGGTCCATATGACCCTACAAGTGGTCCTATATTGTCAGCTGAGCAGGTAGCCACGCCGCGATGGAATCCTGCTGCCAGTGAAGGGCGTTGGTTGCTGCGAGCTCGCCGTCGGCCCGCACGATGCATGTGTCGGCGACGGCGAACTGGCTAATGATATCGACAGCCAGCGCGTGAGCGGTCTGCACGACCGCGCGCGGAGATTCGGTCAGCTCGTCCAGGCTCGCGCTCACCCGGACCAGCTGAGGCTGCTCGGTCACAGGCACCGAATTTCTCACTTCCAGGTGCGAATCGGGAGTGCCGTTGCGGAACCGTGAGGCCGGGGCATACAGCGATGCTGGCTTGACGATCCGGACATTCACGTCAAAGGCGGGAATTCGCAGCTGCGCCAGTAGCTCGCAGTCACCACCGGCGCCCGATGCGGCCGCGTGATGGGCCAGCAGCGATACCATTGACAGAAGGCCCAGTTCGAGCCTGTCTTGCGCGAAGCCCGGGCGATCGGCCTTGGGATCATCGGGCTGGATCGCGTCGTCGGGGATTGCGGCGAAACCCGCTCCGTTGAGATGCAACTCCGTGTAGTCATCGTGTAGCACGGCGCGGGCGTCAGAGGTAGTGGTTACGACTGCACGCCGCAGCCCGGGGAATCCGTGGACCGCATCCTGGAAGATCATGGAAGGCAACGGCGGGACAGTGTCGACCCATCCCGAGACGTTTTCGGTGATTCGGGCGATGCTCGCCGAGCCCACCGAATGATGGGTGCCGAGGGCGCTGGGAAACAGCGACACCATCAGCCATCCCGTTCCAGCCGGTGTTCGGCGTTCGCCTTCCGCGCGTATCCGTTCCAGCGCGGCGGTACGTTCCTGGCGCGAGGTGAACCTGTCACGGTAACGACGCGCGATCTCCGGTTCGTGCAGATAGCGGGTCGTCTGTCCATCACGTATCGGGTAGCTGAGCAGGGTGCCGTCGCCGTTGTCGTTGCCACCCCGAACCACGGCGTGCGGTGCGTCCGGGCTGCGAGGTACCGCGACCACGTAGTAGCCGGTGTGCGTTTGCGGCGAGAGGGGAATCGGGATGATCCGTACGCCGGGCAGGAACGGCCGAATGGTGAACTGGCAAATCTTCTGCATCCGCTCGGTCTCGTCTGCGCTCAACTCGACCGGTGTCGAGGCGTAGGCCGCCGAATCGCGTTCGGCGACACCGAGGATCAGGATGCCGCCCTCCGCATTGGCGAGCCCTGCCACATCCTTGGCTAGTTCCTGCTTGTTCTCTGTCTTGGCTCCGTACAGGGTCTGCTTCCAGTCCAAGTCCTCGGCTTCGGGTACCCTCTTGTCGATCGCGTCGGTGATCTTTTCGGCATTCAACGCACCGACCGGGACACCGAACACAGCCGTCAGCCGCGGAAAAGTCTGCACGGCAACGCATTCTCCCACTTGATGTGTCGGTTGCCTGGCCACTGCCCGTGTCGTGCTCGCCTAGGGTCGAACTCCATCCATTAGACATGTCGGTTTATTGAGACCCGATCACGTTGTCGCAGTGGCTGATAGCGCTGCTCACTCGCCCGTTCCGTCGCCTTCCTTGCAAGGTGGAACCCGGACGGACTGCTGATCCGGACGCCGACGTCCAAATCCGCCGAATGGTCAGAGTCTGCCCGACAGCTGCTTTCGCATGCTCTGACAGATCCTCCGCTTTCAGGTGCGGTCATGATGACTGATGTTCTTGACGAGCATGTCGCTGCCTGCGTTGCCGCATGCGTGGATCCAGATCTGTACCCCGGTTGAGGTAGCGTGGGTGAAATTGGGTGAGTTGTTGGCGATGAGTGAGGAACAGCGGCAACGTCCGTGGATTGAGCACCGCGGGCAGTATCACGCCAGGGCGGGGTAGCGGGCGGTTCGTTGCGCGCGCTGTTGTGGACGGATCGTGTCGAGGTCATGATCCGCAGGCGCGAAGGCTCCTCGTTATGCCGTAGTGCACCAGCGCATAGCCTGTACCTGCACACTATCGGTGCCGACGGGTGCGGCAACTACCTCCACCCACTGGCCTGCCGCCGCGATACCCTAGCGATCGAGGCAACGCTCGCGGTGCCCGCCAAGTCCTAACGGCACTCTGACCCGTACCTAGTGTCCCGCGCCTGAGATCCGTTGAAGAATGGTAGGTTCGGCCGGTGGCGCGTGTGGGCAGGCCGGTGGCCGAGTTGATTCTGACTGACGATGAGCGCGAGACGCTGCAGCGGTGGGCACGTCGGGCGAAGTCGTCGCAAGCGCTGGCGCAGCGGTGCCGGATCGTATTGGGTTGCGCGGCAGGCAAATCCAATAAGGAAGTGGCCTCGGATCTGGGGATCTGGCCGCAGACGGTGGGCAAGTGGCGTAACCGGTTCGTGGCGCGGCGGCTGGAGGGACTGGTCGATGAGCCTCGCCCGGGTGCACCGCGCACGATCACCGATGAGCAGGTCGAGGCGGTGCTGGTGGCGACGCTGGAGCGGCAGCCGGTCGACGCCACGCACTGGTCGAGGGCGTCGATGTCCGAAGAGGTCGGGTTGAGCAAGTCCACGATCGGGCGGATCTGGAAAGCGTTCGAGCTCAAACCGCATCGGGTCGACGAGTTCAAGATCAGCAATGATCCACAGTTCATCGACAAGGTCCGCGATGTGGTCGGGCTGTATCTGGATCCGCCGGAGAGGGCGCTGGTGTTGTGTGTGGACGAGAAATCCCAGATCCAAGCGTTGGATCGGTCCGCGCCGGTACTGCCGATGATGCCGGGCATGCCCGAGCGGCGCACCCACGACTACATCCGTCACGGGATCACCACCTTGTTCGCCGCGTTGAACGTGGCCACCGGCGAGGTGATCGGGTCGATCCATCGCCGTCACCGCGCCGCCGAGTTCAAGAAGTTCCTCACCAAGCTCGACAAACAAGTCCCAGACGACCTCGACGTGCACCTGATCTGCGATAACTACAGCACTCACAAAGCCCCCATCGTCGCGAAATGGCTTGCCGCGCACCCGCGTTTCCACATGCACTTCACACCCACCTACTCGTCGTGGCTCAACGAGGTCGAACGCTGGTTCGGGCTGCTCACCGACAAGAAACTTCGCCGCAGCTCCCACCGGTCGGTCCAGGCCCTCGAACGCGACATCCGCGACTGGATCGTCCACTGGAACGAGAACCCGAAACCATTCACCTGGACCAAGACCGCCGATGAAATCCTGGATCGACTCGCCTCATATCTTCACCGAATTCCTGGCGCAGGACACTAGCCCTACCGTGCGGATACGGTTCCAAGCAGTCGGCCCTGCTCGACTTTCAACTGCGCAAAGCTGTGACGTGCATAGCTGAGAAGTTCCTCCGGCTGAAAGGCGACGACGGACCTGTGCTCGTCGTAATGCCCGTTCGCCCAGCGGCTGGCCGTGATCTCGTACCCGGACACGTGCGCGCACAGGTTGATCAGGACTGGCGGCATCTCCGGGTCGAGCAGGAGGTCGGCGTGGGACACGATCACATCACGCATGGCCTGGATGCTTGGAAGGAAGACTGTTGTCACCCACAGGCGCCACTCGGCGAGTTCTCCCTCTGTGGGCGGCATTTCGCCTTCGAAGATCGAGATATCTCTAGGGCGGCCATTACGTTCCACGAACGCATTGAAGACGCGCTTGTTGGCCTCGACCAGGGCCAGAAGCGGACCATACAACTCGGACAGTTGCTGGTTGACCCTCGATAACCGTTGCTTCCGCTGTTCCAGTCTTACGCCGTTGACGTACGTAGCCAGGTATCCCGTGAACGCCACACACACTGCGACCGCCGCTGCGACCATGGAAACTATGGTAACGAATCTATCTGCACTTCAACGGTTTTGACTCGCGCACTGCTCCACATGGCCCTGTCGACGTAGGCAAAGTTCTGTTGGTCGCCTCGTCGTCAGCGACAAAGGCGAGACCTCAGTCCGAGTCCCCAGGAGCGGCTCATAGTGTCGGCTGCTGGGCAGATGGCTGGCTCGCCGTCTGGTGGCCTTCCGCCACGCGGACCTCGGCCGAACGAACCACCCCCAATCCCGTCGAGGTCGAAACGGCCGATTGGTTGTGGTGCCTACGGTGGAGATTCTGTTTCGGGTGATGGTCGCATTTTGAATACTTGGGCCTCGAAGACCTGACTCGAGCCTCACCGCCCCGATGCCGGTCGCGAGGCAAGGCTGCGGTGCCGAATCGCCACGGCGGCAGTCGATTCCCGGTTGGTCTTCGCTGTCGATAAGCATGACTCTGTGGAGGTGGGTTAGCGACACGGGTCCGAGCGCCGGGAATCCGATGAGGGCCGCGAGCAGGACTATAGCGGGTCGGCGATCGGCGCGGCGTGATTCGTTACTGCGAAGCCGCTGTCTCGCCGCCAGCAGACCGTAGCTGTTAGCCATCCGTTTAGTGGACCCGGGGGGAGTGATAAATGGGGGCCGAGCACGCATGAGCCCGCTTCGCCGACATCTGCCTGTCTGAGTTGTTCACTGCCGCAATGCATGTCATCCAAACAGCGGCCATAGCTGGACCCGGAATTTCTGATGGTCGAAAAGGACGAGCGTGGCTCAGATCGGCCGCCGGGCATACGTATTCGGGGCTCCGTGTCGGGATATGTAGTAGGCCTCGTGTGCCTTCATGATCCGGTTCGCCAACTCTACCGTAGCGGTTGCAACTGTTGCGATCTCAGCCACGGTCCACGACTCTTCGCTGCCCGAAAACTTGTTGTACCGACTGCGCGTAACGTGGAAAGCGCGGTCCGAGCGATTCTTCACAGACGAGCGAGGCTTACACAACCTATGCGCATCGTCATCGCCCGCGTACTCGCATTCCGACCTCCACACACCATGAATGACGGTGTTGCGGTCGTTCCTGATGGGTGACACGGCCTTAAGGAGATCGCGGAGGCGCTCGACACGAGGGATGACTTCGGGTCCGTCGAACTCCAAACCGGGACTCTCGATACGTGAAGTCATCACAGCGATAGCGTTAGAAGCGAGCCAGTCCAGTGTCTGGCCTCCGAAGACCACTGAGCCGTGGCTGAGCCGTCCGCCTGAGTGTTCAGCCAAGACATAGCGCAGGACATCCTCCAATACCGCGCCTGCTGCAGCGACGCGCCCGATCGTTGTGAAAAGAGCGTCAGGAAGAGAGTCGTCGGTCATCCGTCGAGTGTCCAGCAGGACGAACATTTAGGCCAAGGAGATAGTGGGCATTGCTGGCAACGGACTGAATTGGGCACGCGTTGGGCAAAACAAATCAGGCTTTGGTGTGCTCATGTTGATCCGGGTCGGGTCACGCCGGCTCGGTGGCCTTCCAGACAATCCGGGATAGGTGACACCTCCCGCGTGCAGACGTACACACGCGGGTGGCAATCATGATATCGCCACAACAGGCGGCCAATCTGCTGGTTCGACATTCGCGGGTTTCCCTTGCCCTCCTTCGCTCCAATCGAACTCAGGAGAAGGCGGACCCCACTGCCGAGGCTCGGTGAAGACGACCTGTTCGGAGCCGAAGTCGGTAGCCAGGAAGCTGGTCTGGCTGGCAAATGCCGCCTTGCTGAACCCAGCGCCGCTCCTGAACACGGCCTCGCTGAACCCGACCGCAGGGCCGCTGAAAGTCGACTTGTCGAACATGGCGGGCCCGCTGAACTTCACGCTGTCGAACCGTGCAGCGCCGCCGAACGTTACCTCAACAAACCCGGCTGTGCCGCCGAATGTCACCCCGAAGAACCCGGCGGTGCCAGTGAACATCACATGGTCGAATCTTGTGTCGCCCAGGAACGTTGCTCTGCTGAATCCAGCGGTGATTCCGTTGAACGCCGCCCGGACAAACCTGGCGAGCCCGCCGAACGTCACCTCGCCGAAACCTGCGGCGAGGCCGTTAAATATCGCCTCGTCAAACCCGGCATCGTTGTTGAATGTCACGCCGTCGAACCCGGCGTCGCCGTTGAATGTCACACCGTCGAACCCAGCGAAGCCGTTGAACGTCGCCTCGTCGAAGCTGGCCCCGCCGCTAAATATGGCTTTGTCGAACTCGGCACTGCCGTTGAACGTCGTCTCGCCGAACCAGGCGCTGCCACTGAACGACACCTTGTCGAATCTGGCGGAGCTGTTGAATGTCGCCTTCACAAAAGAAGCGGCATCGGCGAACGTCGCCTTGCCGAAACGGGCATGGCCGCTGAACGCGGCTTCGTCGAACCCTGCAGCGTGCCTGAATGTCGCCTTGTCGAACCAGATGTCGCCGCAGTATGTGGTCAGCCCGAAAAGGGCGACGCCGCTGAACGTTACAGCGTTGAACGAGACGAGGCTGCTGAACTTCGCACCGCTGAAGAAGGCGGGGCCGCCGAATCTAACCTCGCTGAACCAGGCGGTGCTGCTGAACTGCGCCTCGCTGAACGAGGCACCGTCCCCGAAATCCGTCTCGGTGAACCGCGCGGTGCCGCTGAACACGGTCTCGCTGAAGTGGGCGGTGCCGCTGAATGTCGCGCCGCCGAACGCGGCGAGGCCGGTGAACGTCGCCGCTGTGAATCTGGCAGCGCCGCTGAACGTGACCTTGTCGAACTGCGCCTCGCCGCTGAATTTCGTCTCGCTGAACGAGGCGTCGTCCCCGAATGTCGCCGCACTGAACTGTGCCTCGCCGCTGAATGTTGCCCCGCCGAACGCGGCGTCGCCGCTGAATGTTGCCCCGCCGAACGCGGCGTCGCCGGTGAACGTCACACCCTCGAACCGCGCAGCGCCGCAGAATGCGGTGCGGCTGAGGTCGACGTCTTCGAGGTGGGCTGTACGAAAGTCGAAATTGCTTGTCGACCAGTGGTACTCGGCTTCCGATCGTAGGTGGTCGGCGATCACACGGACGATGGTGTTGCGGACCTCACGGTCGTTCTGCCGATACTCGAAATGCTGTTCGGTCTCCGGGCCGGATGGTTCCGCTGCCGGATATTTGCGGACGTCCTTAGTTTGGTGATTGCCCCCGAGGTCTGGAGTGTAGGGCAGACGCAGGTAGCCGCACAGCACATCGATGCACTGCTGGCGGCGCAGACCGTCAGATTCGTCGGCGACGCCGGCCATCGCGTACACCCCGGCGATGCGAACCGCGACATCGGTCGCGCCGAGTTGGGCGGCTGCGGCGCCGAAGCGCTCCACGAATCGGCTCTGTTCGACATCGCGCTGCCGCCGGTAAGCAATCACCAACGCGACAACACCACCAACCCCGGCGACGATGGTCAACGCGACTCGGGTGATATCGATCGGCGCCGCCTTCGCCTCACTAGTTGGGGTAATCCACCGTAGGAAGCTGTACGCCGCGAAGGCTACGGCCAGTCCGGCGACGAGCGCGATCCCGACCGCGGGGAACAATCGAATCCGTCCCGCGTGACGACCAATTGCCTTGTTGCGCTTACCCACCCACTTGAGCATTGGTCGATTGTGGCCGAAGCCTCGATACCCGACGACCGGCACCCCTTACTAAAACGGGAGTGAACATCAAAGTCTCCAACCAGTCCAGGACGGTTCCGATCTCCTTGCCTTGCACCACATCACGGCAACGACAGGCATACTGGCTTCTGCCAGCGGTGCCCAGCCGATCAACAGGAACGACTCGGTAAGGACTGATGAACCCTCTCAAACCATCGACGTTGAATGCCCTCGACTTCAAGAGTGCAGCTGTTGCGGAGGCGAAGACATGGCGGAATCTGCTCCCACCTGAACCCTGGCTCCCGCTGGTCGGCAGGTTCCCAACGAAGTTCGGGGACTATGCCCGCCACCGTCTCGAGGCGGGCGTTACTAACGCGCAGTCAGTAGTTATCCGTGCACGCAAACCCCATCAGCAGACGCGCCCTGTACCGGTCGTGGGCATACCAGAGCGAATCGCATACCGGGCGTTATGTGATCAGGCGCTTGCTAATAGAGCTCTTGCGGACCGCTCGCCCGCCGCCTATCAGGAGTTCATCGCCGCGCCCATCAACGCGGAATTCAAGGACAAGCGGATTTTCCGCGTCGCCGACGCGACTGCTCAGTACGTTATCGAGTCTGATGTAACGGCGTTCTACGAATATATCGATCATCGCCAATTACTCGATGAGCTTCAGCTGCGCACGTTCACGGTTGAAATTCCTCGAATTCTTATTGATCTGCTGGCCGAAGTGCAGGATCGACCATTTGGGCTACCCCAATTGCTCGATTCATCTGATGAACTCTCGGAGGTCTATGCGCGCATCATAGAACGTGAGCTGCAGCGACGTGGGGTTAATGTGTGGCGCTACAACGACGACTTTCGAATTACTGCGGCAAGCTACGATGAGGCTCAAGCGCACGTCGAGGCCCTTGCGAACGAGGCGAGCGCTGTCGGCTTGGTCCTTAACCCGGGGCTTTCACGGCGGTGAGGTTTTTGGGGTGCGCCGTTAACGAAGAATGGTGCTCTGAACTGCGATAATACGGCTTGTCTAAGGTCGTATTGGTTGCAGTTTCAGGAGCACCATTCAGGTGGGTAAGTGTAGTTGGTCGTATCCGCGGTTGGCTGCGGATGGGTCCGGTTCGGGTGTCGTGTCGCAGGCGGGGGCGGTGTTGCTGCTGCGGGCAGCGGAAAAGGTGGGGCTGACCACGGCGTTGTCGGATGCGTTGGCGCCGTGGCGGAAACCAGCCGCGACGCATGATCCGGGCAAGATCGTGCTGGATCTGGCGGTCGCGGTCGCGCTCGGCGGGGACTGCCTGGCCGATATCGCCATGCTGCGTGCCGAGCCCGCAGTGTTCGGGTCGGTGGCATCGGATCCGACCGTGTCACGGCTGCTGACGGTGCTGGCCAGGGATGCGCGGAAAGTCTTGTCCGCCATACGATCGGCACGGGCCAGAACCCGGTCCGTGGCGTGGGAGGCCGCCGGTGAGCATGCGCCCGATCGCGACATCGACGCCGAGCATCCGCTGATCATCGACTTGGATGCGACCCTGACGATCGCGCATTCGGACAAGGAACTGGCGGCACCGACGTTCAAGAAGACCTTCGGCCACCACCCGCTGGGTTCCTGGGTCGACCATGGACCCGAGGGCACCGGCGAACCGCTGGTCATCATGCTGCGCGCCGGTAACGCCGGAAGTAATACCGCCGCCGACCACAAGCAGGTCCTGGCCGCCGCGCTCGCTCAGCTGCCGTGGCGGCCAGGCTACCGGGTCGGGCGAAAGGTGCTGGTGCGCACCGATTCCGGTGGCGGCACCCACGAATTCCTCGACTACCTCACCCGCCGACACCTGCAATACTCGGTCGGGTTCGGATTCACCGAAACCACCGCCGCCGCAGTCGATCTCATCCCCGACCACGCGTGGACACCCGCCTACAACGCCGACGGGCAAGCCCGCGACGGAGCATGGGTCGCCGAGCTGACCGGGTTGATCGACCTCACCGAATGGCCGCCCGGGATGCGGGTCATCGTGCGCAAGGAACGACCGCATCCCGGCGCGCAGCTGCGGTTCACCGACCGTGATGGCCTGCGGTTGACCGCGTTCGCCACCAACACCCGCACAGGCCAGCTCCCGGATCTGGAACTACGCCACCGCCAGCGGGCCCGCTGCGAGGACCGCATCAGAAACGCCAAAGACACCGGCCTGACCAACCTCCCGCTCCACGGGTTCGACCAAAACCAAATCTGGTGCGAAATTATCTGCCTGGCAACCGAACTCACCGCCTGGATGCAGATGATCGCCTTCACCGACCATCCCGCCCGCCGCTGGGAACCCAAACGCCTACGCCTGCGCCTGTTCTCGACCGCAGCCCGGCTGGCCCGACACGCCCGCCGCACCCATCTCCGGTTCTCCGGGCACTGGCCCCATACCGGGCTGATCACCACCGCACTGGCCCGCCTGCAACCCGACTGACCAGCACGAATCAGCCCCACAACAAGGGAAGGACCACATCCCCGGGCCCGTGGAACCCGGCAGCCACCCGCTGACCGGGCCACCCCACCACGCCCAGCAGCCCGAAACCGGCCGCAAAACACCAATCCGAACCGCACAGGCCAGCACATCAACCGCGCGAAATATCCGGGCTAGTACCAGTATCAACGGCCCGACCCAATCAGTGATCCAAGACCGGAAGTGATCATGCGATGAGCCGTTCAACCTTGATTGTGTCCACACCGGCACCAGCAACCCAGCCATGGCGCTTTCCAGCTGCGGACAACAATGTCACCTTGACCAGTGAGCGGATGATGTCACGCTTCGCCTCCAGCGGTGTCACTTCAGGGTCGTGCCATTTAGCTCGCGCATCTGGCCCTGCCGCCGCGGCAACGTGTGGCATCGGCAACGTAGCCTGGGCGCGCCGCTCCGCAGCCTCGATCGACGGAAGCTTCTTCGCCTTGTACAACGCAATTTCCTTGGGAGACAGGTCCGCATCGATGGCATCGGTCAACCACCTCTCGTATGCGTCCCGCAATTCCCGCGCCTCCGCAAGCGCCGAGACTGCGTCCTCATCTGTGCGCGCCAGCGAACCGAGCAGCCCCGGATCCTCGAGCCGGCGAAGAACCAACTCTTCGACGAAAGCATCAACTAAGTCAGCCTTACGCGACACGCAGCTGTTCAACCTACATGTGTAATACCGATAGCCTTTGCGGTCGGAGGAACGGCGGTACACGCAAGCGGAGCCGCACTTCCAGCATCGAGGGATACCTGACATCAACCACCTGGGTGCGCTCCCTCGGAATGAGCCTCGCTGGGGGTCGTTGAGGATGAGCTTCAGCCGTTCATGCTCGTCCACTGAAATCAAGCCGTCCCAAGCGGCTTTGACCGTCAACCGGTTTCCATTCTCGTCGACATGCACACGCAACCCTGCCGCAGCTTCACTCATAAGCACGCGCTTCACCATGTCGCTGTCCCACCTGGTTCGCCATTCCTTCGGACACGGACACGTCCGCCGGTCCACCTTGCGCACAACCCGCCGACCGTCTTTGACCGAGCACCAATTGCAGGGAAAGGATTTGTCATGGCTAGGGATCAGCACACCTTCGCGACTCAGCCAACGGGCGATGCGATACGTCTTTTCCAGCTCTAAAGCACGTCTTGCCATTTCACGAAACACCGGTCCGTTCTCTGGACACTCGACACGCCCGACTGCCTTGCCCCGCCGATAAACAATCCGTAAACCAAAGCCTTCGGGCCCATGCGGCCTGCCCTCAGCAAAGTTCTGCGCCAGAGCCCGCATCGAATCGATACGGTTACGTTCAGGAGCGTGTTCGTCCTCAACAGCATCCTGCGCAACACGCTTCCGATCATCCGGATCGTTCATGTCGTAGAGCACGCCACCGTAGTACCAATACACGCCGAATTCAGCGCAGAGCTCCCGGAGCTCGGCCATGTCCCCGATCTTTCGATTCGCACGCGAAGAAGACCAATTAACCAAAACACCCCCAGACGCGTCGCCACGCTTAACCCGACGAGCTAACACCTCCAGTTCCTGACGCAACTCGTCACGCCCGGGACGCGCCTTCCGCGAATGCCGGGTCGCACCCACGGCCCCCTCATCAATCACCCTCCACACATCCCACCCGAATCGGGCGCACTCACCCCGTGCCCACGCGATCTGCTCCTTCGGGGAACGCTCATTCTTGTACTTGCCCGCCTTCGACACACGAGCCTGAACGACGGCCGCCAAACCGGGAAAATCCTTGGGACTCAGAGGCATAACCCCAGGCTAGGCAAGACATACCCCTTTCGGTACTAAACGCACGTGTACCACGTCACGCCTATCCCAGCTAATTGCGCGACCTCCTCGCGGCGTAGACCTGGCGTTCGCCTACGAGGTCCCGGAGGAAGCCCCACGTCCTCCGGTGAGATCCTGGCGCGACGTGACTTCAGGAATGCCCCCAGCTCGGAACGTCGAGCCTTGCGCACCGCCTGCACATCAACAACATCGGTCATGTGATGATCGTCCCGCACTTCATTAGCAGTATCCAGGTGCCACCAGTACCAGCATCCACGAAGCACCAAACGATCCCACCCACGACAGAACCTCACGCCGTCTCCGAACACGGTTGACGGCGGCCAGTGAATATGCCCCCGCAGGCAGCCATTTAGCGCCCCGCTGGTGGCCAGATACCTCCCCGCTGATTTGTCCGGGTTGCCGTGCCGATGGAACAAGGAACACCTCTGCATCTGCGGGCCGTGGGGAACCGGCAAGAGCCACTTTTGCCGCCTGCGAATGCCGAACCATGGCGGTCAGTTCGAACCCGCACCCCTCAGGGTCCGACGAGATCATGCCCAAGACCTTGGCCGCTGTTGTCTTGCCTTCTGCTGCCGAATTGTTTTGTTGACCAGCATGTTCGCGTTTTGGACCGGTGTATTCGACTACTGGATCCGGGTGTAGAGCAGTGTGCGGGGGCCAGGCTGGTAGCCGATGGCCTGGTACAGGCGTGCGGGTGCCGGGTAGACGTGGTCGCCGCGGGGCAGGACCACCGAGTGAGTTGCTCCGAGGGACCGGAATGCGTGCAGCAAAGCGATATTGACGGCCTTGGCCAGGCCCTTGCCGCGGACGGCGGGTGTGCAGGAGACCGGCTCGACCAGCCCCACTCGGTTGATTTCGTCGTACCAGCCCAACGCTGAGGCCACCCATCGGCCATCGGGCGCGACGACGACAAGGTCTGTCCGCTCGCGGTAGGGATAGGCGGCCATGACGTTTCGGTAGTTATCGGTGGTTATCCGGGAGCCGAAATCAGCCCAACCGGCGCGGTGGACCGCCGCCCGCCGCTCGGCGTCGTCGGAGGTGATGGCGGTGATCGCGAACCCGCCGGGCAGTAGCGGTGCTGGCAACTCCGTCAGGTCGTGGACGTGGCGGCGGAAGAACGGTCCGTTCATCTGCAGCGTGTAGCCGTGGCGGGTCAACGCCGCGCGTTCGTGGCGATCGGTCTCCATCACCAGGCAAGACAGGGTGGGACCAGGTGCCATGGTCTCGAACCAGTTCAGCAGGTGCGGCAACAGATCGGTCGCGGCCGGGTCGACGAGCAGTTCCAGGTGGCCGGGCAACTCGATCCATGCCCAGGCCGACACTGTGCTGCGTTCCTCCCATAGCGACACGCGGAATGCTTGCTGCGCATCGGGGATCGAGTGCCAGCCCCAGGCGATGTCGCCGATGTGGAACCGACTCTCGGGTGACCAGAGACGTTGGGTTGACGATTGCAGGAGAAGAAGATCCTCAGTCCCTTCGAAATCTCGTCGTATGGCCATGAGGTCCTTCTGCTTGTGCCGGTGGCCATATCCTCGAGCCGGGCCCCGACGGCGGGCAAGCCATTTTCAACTCCGGTCGAGCGCCGGTGGTGCGTCGAAATGGCCTAGCAGGTAGGTGAATCGGATCAGGTCCTCGCCCAGGCGCTGCGAGGTGAAAGGGGGCGTCGGCGAAGTGTCCAGGCTGGCGCGAGCGGTCTGGTCGGCAGCGAGACCAGTCGTGCAGTTGTTGCAGCAGTTGCCCGAGCTCGGTCGATCGCTGGCCGTCGGCGCCGAGTCGGGCCGGGATCGGTGCGTCCGCGCGAATCGTGCAGCCGGGCTATAGGTTTCCGCGGTGGCGGCGAAACGGCTCGAGGGCCTCGTCGCCGAGGTGAGGGCCCGAGACGGTGACGTCCGCGTCGCTGGCGCCGATGACGTCGGCGCACCGGAGGGCGAATCGCGGGTGTCCGCCGATAATTTCGGTGAAATCGGGTTCCGCGGCGGCGAAGACGACCCGCGTGATGCCGGTCCACACAATCGCCGCGCTGCACATGGGGCATGGCTCGCCACTGGCGTAGATCGTGGCGCCGACCAGGTCGGTGGAGGGTCCGGTCTCGGTCGCCCCCATGATGGCGGTGAGTTCGGCGTGAGCGGTGACCATGCCGGTCTCGGCAACCTGATTGCGTCCCGCGGCGATCACCGTGCCGTCGGCAGTCGCGATGACGGCGCCGAACGGGCGGTTGCCCCGCCGCCCCGCCTCCTCGGCGAGCGAGATCGCTTGCCGCAGAAGGTCATAGTCGGCACTAGTCATCGTGTCCCTCGATTCCGGTGATTTCGCGGGGCAGTCGGCGGCGCGCGGTGTAGATCGTCGGCGGTTTCCACTGACTGTGTGCTCGAATCCATGATGCCGAAAAGCGGTAATAGTGTCCAAGTTATAGATTCCATCACAACAATTGATCGGGCCTATAGTAGGGCGATGGAGCTGCGCCACATCAGGTACCTGCTCGCGGTCGCCGACCACGGAAACTTCACCCGCGCGGCCGAATCGCTGCACATCTCACAGCCGACGCTGTCGCAGCAGATCAAGCAGCTCGAGCATGCGCTGGGCGTGTTACTCCTGGACCGATCCGGCCGCACGGTGCGGCTGACCGACGTAGGCGAGGCCTACGCGCACCACGCGCGGCTGGCCCTGCGGGATCTCGGCACCGCTGAACGCGCGGTGCACGATGTGCAGGACCTGACTCGCGGGCAACTACGGGTGGCCATCACCCCGACCTTCACCGCGTATCTCATCGGACCGCTCGTGCACCGGTTCCGTTCCGCACACCCCGGTATCACGCTCACCGTCCAGGAGACGACCCAGGACTTGCTGGAGGCAGACCTGGTCGCAGACCGGCTCGATCTCGGCGTCGGGTTCATCGGCGCGCACGCCACGGGTATCGACGCCACCGCCCTGTTCACCGAGACGCTCGTACTTGTGGTCGGCCCGCGCCACCCACTCGCGGCGACGGGGCCACTGTCGGCTCGCCAACTCGCCCGCGAGCCCCTCGGCCTGCTCAACGTCAACTTCGCGACGCGGCTGCACATCGATGGATACTTCGCCGAGTGTGAAGTCGTGCCACACATTGCGATAGAAGCCAATTCGATCAGCGCACTGCTCGAGTTCGTCCGCCGCGGTTCAGTCGCCACCGTGCTGCCCGAGGCGATCACGCGCATGCATTCCGACCTGTATCCGGTGCCGCTGACCCCGCCCATGCCCACCCGCACCGTCGGGCTGTTGCGACGGAACACCGCGTACCACTCGGCTGCCGCCCGCGCGTTCACGGCGATCGTTCACGATATCGCGAAGGAGCACCGGCGCCGCGCCCATTGATGAAATCAATGATGGCGATGGAATACAAGCATTGGACGCTATATCACCAGGTCGTGCACGCTGATTTCGTCAGCCCCGAGGCCGGGCACCCGCCCAGCACGGCGGCGCACCGAAAGGAAGGCACGCACCATGGTGCACGCACAGTTCGACCCCGCGGCCCGGCAAGCGCTCGCCGCAGCCGCCGTCCAGGCCAAGATCGCCAAGAACCTGACCTGGCAACAGATCGCCGACGCCGCCGGATACTCGACCGCGTTCGTCACCGCCGCGATACTCGGCCAGCATCCGCTGCCGGAGCGGGCCGCCGTCGCCATCGCCACCCTGCTCGGCCTCGATGACGAAGCGATAACCCAACTACAGACCATCCCGACCCGCGGATCGATCCCCGGCGGGATCCCCACCGACCCAACGATCTACCGCTTCTACGAGATGCTGCAGGTCTACGGCACCACCCTCAAGGCACTGGTCCACGAGCAGTTCGGCGACGGCATCATCAGCGCCATCAACTTCAAGCTCGACGTGCGGAAGGTGCCCGACCCCGACGGTGGCGAACGCGCAGTGATCACCCTCGACGGCAAGTACCTGCCCACCAAGCCATTCTGACTGACCGCACATCATCCAGCGGCAGCCGCAATTCGCCACACTCCCGCATCTATCGTCATCCCGCGACTGACAGGAAGTGCTCATGACAAGGAAAGCGCTCGCGCAGAAAGTTGTACACGCGGTCGCGGCTCTCACCGCGGTCAGCCTGCTCGCCGCCTGCGGCAGCAGCAACAGCTCCAGCTCGACCGCGATGTCCACTCACGTCTCGTCCCCGACCTCCGCGGCGGTAGCGCCGTCCGCAGTACTGGCTGCCACCCCGTGGGAAACGACCGCCGCCAAGAACGCCCAGAGCGGATCAGTACACCTGACCGATGACAACGTCAAGAACTACGTCGGCTTCGCCTATTTCAAGTCGAACGGCACCTTCACCATGTTCAACCTCGACAATTCGCCGAAGATGCACGGCGACTGGTCGGTCTCGCCGGACGGCGAGACCCGCACCATTGTCGCGAAAAACGATGCGGGACAGGAACAATTCCGCCGAGTCGTCGATATCGTCACGCTCACCGACCAGGAATTCACCTACCGCGTCTACCCCGATCCCGCCGACAAGACCGCCTACTACGACATCATCCACACACCGACAACCCATCCGGAACCGGCCGGGTAGCCCGGCATCCACCGGGCTGGTTCTACCCTCGGCGAAAAACACGGCAACGACGGTTGGGTCTGTTCCAGTCGAGGCGTTCGCCGACCTGATTGTCGCGGGGATGGTCAGCCGACAAGACCGAATGGGCGCGGCGGCTTCACTTGCGGTGGCGTCCGGGGCGAGAAGGTAGTGACGAAGCAAGGGGCGGCAGTTGGGTTGTATCGGCCAGCGGGTCAACGCGTAGCGTCGCGATGAAATGGTCCACGGAGGTGAAGCCCGCGGCGTGGATATGTGAGAGGAGTTCCACTGCGGGGAACGTTGCATCGGTTCGCTTCATACTGGCTCCCTTGCCAGACTGATGGTGTTTGCACAGTGACAGGGACTCGATCTCCAGCCAGAGCCCTGTCCGTATACAGCGAACGGCGGCTACATGGGTGCGCCTGCCGCCTATGGTCTTCCGATTCACCGGAGCAAGCAGAATCGTAGCGAAGACATGGCTATCACGGAGCGGTTTACAGACTGGCTTCATGTCGGCGAATCAAGACCAAGGGCAAACTGGCGCAAACGCCCGGATACGGACACAGCGGCTGAGCTCGCCGAACAAGTGGTCACCCGGGCATCATGTCGGCGGGTAGGCCTTTTGCGCGCTCTGCTGCGGTGACGGCGATGACCGCGTGCCCTCGCATCCTCGTGTGCGAGCCGAGTGTCTTCGGGTTCATTGAAGTGCGTTCGGCGACTGTCCAAGGGTCGCACATCGGCCAGGTCTCGAGCTCCTCTGGCGAGGGGGCGAACGGCCAGTTGTCGCCTTCGGCTCGATGCGGCGGCCCGATCTCGGTGCGACCGTGGTCTCCTTGTGTGTAGAGCCTTGTCAGATCACCATTTTCGGACAACGCCCAGCCCTGGAACCCGTAGTCGAACCGGTACCAGCATGCGGTGCCGAACCGCCGACTGAGGTCGCACAGCAACACCCGTAACGATTCCGGTGATGTGTGTACAGGGGGATACCCGAAAACCAGTGTCCAGTCGTCCAGTTCGGGGCTGAAGTAGGTCACGTAGGCCCCGACACTCCACCACGCGTCCATTACCTCTATCCCGCGGCGCATGGTCACCGGCTTCGCGGCGACCATACCGAAGGCGTCCAGCAACGCATCTTGATCTCCTGTGGATACCGCGTACCACTCCCAGATTTCGACTGGTTCTGGCGTTTCGTCCGGATCCGAGGTTTCCTCGTGGAGCAATGCCTGGTCCCTTGGCCAGTCGGCACCGTTCATACTCGGTACCGGCATTGATGCGACTTCCTCACCTTACATTCGAACAGTGGCTGATGAATCGTCACGGGTCTGGCTACGAGCATTTGCTACTGCGCTGAGACGGCTCGGCGCTCTTCGGCCAGCAAAGGACCAACCGGTTGCAAACAGCTTGACCGACCGGTCGGTCATAGCTAGCCTGACGGTGTGGCTGTTCCATCTGCAGCGGCGACGTTCATCGAGAAACTTACGCACTACCAGGCGTTTTCCTGGCAGTACGGACATGTTCCAAGCCGGGCCGGGTCGGCTCCGTATCCCCGCGCACTACGACTTTCCCGCAACCGGCACACACGGCGGGTGGCACTGGGAACGCGAGCCCGGGCCGCACATATGAACACCATTGCCGCCCCGCACGCCGAATGACCTTGGGAGAAATTATGATTCACGCTGTGTCCACGCCGCTCGGCGAGGTATGTGTGCACATCACCGGACCGGACCCGGCGACGGCGCCGAATTTACTCTTGCTGCATGCTAATCCGGGGGATCATCGAGACTTCGATCCCATCACATCCGAACTCGCCGAGACGTATGCCATCGCGGCGGTGGACTGGCCGGGCTACGGCCGCTCCACCGTAAGCGACCCACAGTCGGTGACCGCCGACGGACTGGCCGACGTTGCAGAGATAGTCTGGGATGCACTGTCCACCAATGGTTTTCGCAACGCTACGGTTATCGGTAGCAGCGTCGGTGGTTACGCTGCCATCCGGCTGGCCCAACGCCGACCAGACGAGATGACTGGTCTGGTGCTCGTTCAGTCGGCAGGTTTCACGCCTGCCACGGCGATGACCCGCGCAGTCTCTCGCATTATGGGTAACCGACGGGTCGCGCGGGCGGTGGTCGGCCCGTCCGCGCGTGCCTATCTCGGCCCACTGCGTCGCGGCGGGGTGCGGGCCGTTTACGACCGGGCTCGGCGGATCGCTGCGGACCGGACCCGGTTGGACGTCTATCGCTCGGTGTGGCGCAGCTTCGCCGACCCGAACCTGGATCTGCGAGCCCAGGCACCACTGCTTGCGGGCGTACCCGCGCTGGTGGTGTGGGGCAAGTACGACCCGATCAACCCATGGCTACTCAACCGCCGCGGGATCACCCGGATACTGCCGCACGCTGATGTGGCGGTCCTGCCCACCCGGCACGAACCATTCTGCGAACAACCAGAACTGTTCCTCGAGGCGATAACCCCGTTCCTCCACCGACATGCTGGAATGGCGTCATGAGATCCGCCGAGCCCGGCCGACGTGCACTCTTAAAGGCCGGACAGTCGCTGCTGGCCGCCGAGGACCTGAGCCGCCTATCGGTCAACGCCATCGCCGCGCAAGCCAATATGGCCAAAGGCAGCTTCTACCAGCATTGGCGCAGCCGCAGCGACTACATCATCGCGCTACACCGCAGCTTTCACGACAACCTCGCCGAGTCTGTCACGGGGGCAGTCGCCGACACCGTGCCGGGGCAGCAGCGACTGGCGGTCGCGGTCGACACATACCTCGACGGCTGCCTGGCCGAACCGGCTACCAAGGCACTGTTGGTGCAGGCGCGCACCGAGGTGGGACTCGGTGACGAGGTGGCCATCCGCAATCGGCAGGCCGCCGAGACGATCACCGCGGATTTGGCTGCTATCGGCTGGTCCGACCCGGAGCCGATCGCCGCGTTGCTGGTGGCCGCGATCGCCGAGACCGCGCTGGCGGAACTCAGCACCGGCGCACGCCGCGAAGACCTTCGTTCGGGCGTGCTCCGACTGGCCACCGCGTCGAAGTGACGGCGCCGAGCCCTCGGTACAGCCCTGCGGACACCGCCACATACCGCGGTGCTCAGTGGGCGGTATGTCCGAACTCGGCGAACAACACACGACCGAGGTGATACTCGTCATCACTGAGGAGAATCCATTGGCGGCAAGCCACTTCTCGATGCGACCTGAACCGCACGTTCACGCCGCGTATCGCGAAAGGTCCGTTCAGCCTGGGTGCGTGGTGCGGATCAAATCCATGGCCGATCCCTGCCTGATCAGCGCTCGGCGGCTGGCTTCGACTGCTGGCCCACGTGGTCGGCAGCACATCGAGGTGCGGGTCCGAAGGCAGCATGTGTCTCGGTGGGAGCGGCGAACTTTCGCATGGCCACCGCCGCTGCGTTGGATCCGCTCATCCCGTGCGCTCCCGGCCCTGGTGGGACGGCGGCCGAGCAGATGAACATCCGGTCCGCAGGGTGATGCGTGGTCCGTTCTGCGGCGTCGCTCTGCATATTCACGATCGAGAGGGCCCGGGCGGACTCGACCTCCGACCGCCGACGATCCGTAGCGCAAGTTCCGCGTAATAGTCCCCGATGTCCTCCGGTGACCAGGCACCACCCTCGTGATACCAGCGCGCGATATCTATCCCCAGCGAAAGCAGGGCGGTCGAGGCCATGTGAGTATTCGAATTCTCGAACACCCCAGCGGCCACACCTCGCTCGATCAAGCTCCGGACCTCCCCTTCGATCGCGCGCCGGATTTCCTTGATCTCCTGTTGATGTTCTGGGCTCAGAGCGGCGAGCTCATAGTTGATGATCCGGGCCACGGTGTGGGCGCGTGCGTGATGGATCGTGAATTCCCGCATCGACGCGATCAGTTGGTCGGCGGGGTCTTGTGCCGAAGCGATGGCAGCGCGGATGCGTTCCAGGGTGTCCAGGTGACCGGTGTGCGAGATCTGGTAGAGCAACTCTTCCTTGGAGCGGTGGTACACGTAGATTGCCCCCGTACTCACCCCGGCGATCGATGTGATGTCGCGGGTCGTCGAGCCGTGGAAGCCGCGTTCAGCGAAGGCGACCACCGCCGCGTCGAGCAGCCGCGCTCGGGTCTGGTCCGCGCGCGAGAGGTCCTCTGTATCGGTCACCTGGACAGTATGGCTCTAGACAGCGAGGACGAGTTTGCCGGTGTTGGCACCGGTGAACAGCATGTTCAAGGTTTCACCGAAATCGGCGACACCGCCGTCCACGACATGCTCCCTGCTCTTGATCCTGCCCTCGACCAGCCAACCGGAGATCTCGGCGACCGCCTCACCGTAACGATCCGCATAGTCGAAAACGACGAAGCCCGTCATGGACGCCCGGGAAACCAGCAGCGACATATACCGCGAGGGTCCGGGCGGTAGCTTCTCCGCGTTGTATGCCGAGATCGCACCACAGATGACGACGCGGGCACCGCGCCGGAGATTGGCAAGCGCGGCATCGAGGATGTCACCGCCGACATTGTCGAAATAGACGTCGATTCCGTCTGGAGCGACCTCCCGCAGCCGCTGCAGGACGTTCTCCTGCCGATAGTCGATAGCCGCGTCGAAGCCGAGTTCGTCGGTCAGCATCCGGCATTTCTCGGCGCCGCCCGCGATCCCGATCACGTTCGCGCCCTTGATCTTTGCGATCTGACCGGCGATGCTGCCGACGGCACCCGCGGCCGCGGAAACCACCACCGTTTCTCCGGCCCGCAGCGCACCGACCTCGAGCAAACCGAAATAAGCTGTCATCCCTGGCATTCCGAGCGTGCCCAACCAGGTCGGTCCGCCCGCCGTGCTCAAATCGACTTTCTGCACTCCCCGGCCGTTATGGATCGCGTATTCGGTCACGCCGAAAATGCCGCTGACGGTGTCGCCGACGGCGAAGTCCGGATGCGTCGACTCGACAACGGTCGCGATATCCAGCGACCGCATGACCTCCCCGACTCCGACCGGCGGCACATACGATCGCACGTCGTTCAGCCAGCCGCGCATCGCCGGGTCGAGGGAGATGAAATCCACCTTGACCAGGATCTGTCCTGGGGAGAGCGTGGGCATCTCCTCGGTCGTCAGCTTCCATGTGCCCGCGTCGGGCAGCCCCGACGGCCGTTTCGCGAGCCGCACCTGCTGGGTTGTTGTCACGGTAATCTCCTCTTGTTCGCCGAACAGACAGGGTCAGACAGCGCCGATTTCCCGGTCGCCGGCCGGAAGCGGGTCGAAGACCAGGATGTCGGCCGGGCCGGTCAGTGCGTTGCCCAGCGCCTCCCCGATGTGGCGCAGTGCGGCGCTTCGACCGTGCGTATGCAGGGCCTCTTTCGACGCCCATTTCTCGATCATGACGAAATGGCCCGTTGTCCCCGTCTTCCGGTGCAACGCATACAGAAGGCAGCCCGGTTCGGCGTGCACTGCCGCGGCCGCGGCTGTAAGGGTCTTCTCGACGAGTTCCTCCTGCCCCGGCTTTGCAATCATGGTCGCTACCACCACATACGGATCGGCCACTGGTTACTCCTCTGCATTCGGTCGTTCTCGGTTACTGGGCAGATTCAGCCTTTTCCACTGGCAGACCGACGAGGTCCGCCAGCAGCCCACGATGGTGGCCGGGACTTCCCAGCCCGATCTGGTCGGCCTTGGCACGCTTGAGGTACAGGTGCGCCGGGTGCTCCCAGGTCATGCCGATCCCGCCGTGGAGTTGGATGGCCTCTTCGGCGGCCCGCACCGCGATATCGCTGCAATAGGACGCGGCGACGGCGGTGGCGATCACGCTGTCGGGGTCGCCCGCCGCGAATGTTCCCGCCGCATACCGCGCGGCGGCCGAGGCCGACTCGACCTCGACGTAGAGATCGGCGAGGCGATGCTTCAGCGCTTGGAATCCGCCGACTACCCGGCCGAACTGGCGTCGCAGCTTCAGATACT
The DNA here is from genome assembly GCF_050942345.1 of Nocardia pseudovaccinii. NCBI lineage: Bacteria > Bacillati > Actinomycetota > Actinomycetes > Mycobacteriales > Nocardiaceae > Nocardia > Nocardia pseudovaccinii. Next base: position 4,196,558 of record NZ_CP192074.1, on the reverse strand, counting down.
CGACGGTTGTCTCGAGGCACCAGGCCGCGACCCCCGCTTGCTCGGACGCCAGGAGTGCGGCGCCGATCGTCAAGCCGGATTGCAGTGCCGCCCAACCGGATTCGGCGGCAACGACGACCCGGCCGGGCACGGAGTCGACGATGACGTCGGCCACCGGACGGGTCATGTCCAGGGAGACCACCGGCTCGATCGCCGCAGCGGCGGCCGCCAACGCGTGCACCTCCGTACCGTTCACCGTCTGGACGGCGGCCAGCAGTACATCGGCGTCGAGCGCACCGGCGACGCTGGTGACGCGACCGGATACCCGGCCCTGCGCATCAGCCGTCAGGGTCGGGACCTGCGCCACCGACGCGGTGGAGAACGGCGTCAGCAGCGCTGCGCTGCATTCACCGTCGCCGAGTTGACCGACCAGCGCGGAGTTGCCCGCGAGCAGGACGGTCGCGGCGATCACGCTGCTGGTCAGAAACGGTACCGGTGCGACGAACCGCCCGAACTCCTCGAGTACGACAGCGGCGTCACGGGCCGTGCCGCCGGCCCCACCGCGGTCCTCGGGGATGAGCAGACCAGCGAGCCCGAGTTCGTCGGCGATCGATTTCCACAGCATCCGGGTCAGTGTCCGATCGCCTTCGTAGGCACGCACCACCGCGGACGGATCACATCGGGTGGTGAGCAGGTCACGCACCGCGCTCCGCAAGGAGGTCTCGACATCGGTGTCCAGCAGCAGGATGTCGCTCATCGGCTCAGGTCCTTCCAGGCGATGTCCTTGTCCGCGCGGGGTTCAGCGGGCAGGCCGAGGACCCGTTCGGCGATGATGTTGCGCAGGATTTCCGAGGTTCCGCCCTCGATCGAATTGCCCTTGGCCCGCAGGAAGCGGTAGCCGGCTCCCCGACCGGCGAAATCGACCCGGTCCGGGCGCACCATTGTCCAATCGTCGTATCGCAGGCCGTCCTCACCGCGCAATTCGACCTCCAATCCGGCAACCTGCTGGTTGACGCGGGCGAACGACAGCTTGACGGCGGATGTTTCGGGCCCGGGCTGGCCATCGGCCACCTGCTGACGCAGCCGCGTTGCCGCCAGCCGGGAGACCTCGGCATCCACCCACAATCGCAACAACCGGTGGTGCAGTTCGGGGGTGCGCTTTTCCGGGAATTCTCGCCAGAGGTCGGCGGCGACACCGAGTACTCCGCTCTCGCGAGGTAGCGCGCGCCCCCCGATCGAGACGCGCTCGTTGTTCAGAGTGGTGGTGGCGACTCGCCAGCCTTCCCCTTCCTTGCCCAGGCGGTGCGCATCTGGGATCCGCACGTCGGTGAGGAAGACTTCGTTGAATTCCGCTTCGCCGGTGATCTGCCGCAGCGGCCGGACCTCGACTCCGGGGGCGGTCATATCGCAGATGAAGTAGGTCAGCCCCGCATGCTTGGGCCGACTGGGATCGGTGCGCGCCACCAGGATTGCCAGCTGCGCCTTGTGCGCGACCGAGGTCCACACCTTCTGTCCGTTGACGACCCAGTCATCGCCGTCGCGCACTGCTCGAGTGGCGATCGCGGCCAAGTCCGAGCCGGCGCCCGGTTCGCTGAACAGCTGGCACCAGATCTCCTCCCCGCTCCACAGTGGACGCAGGAAGCGCTGCCGTTGTTCCGGGGTGCCGTGGGCGAGGATCGTCGGCGCGGCCATACCCAGGCCGATTCCGTTGATCGCCGCATTGTTGTCCGGAGATCCGGCCTGCTCGAACAGGGCGTCGACGAACGGTTGCAGTTCCCGGTCGACGGCCCGGCCACCGAGCCCGATCGGAAAGTGAACCCAGGCCAGACCAGCGTCGAACCTGGCTCGGTGACAGGTCACGGCATCGGTGGTGGCCGGATCGTGCTCCGCGAGTACGGCTTCCACCCCGCGGCGCAGATCATCACGAACCGCGTCGGTCATCTGTCATCCTCCTGATCGGCCATCACGGCACCAGCACCGCGACCGTCTCGGCCACACACGCGGGCTTGTCCGAGCCTTCGAGCTCCACGGCCACCCGACTCACCGCCGGCACCCGAATCCGCGGCGTAGAAGGCCTTTTCGGCACCGCCGACGACCCCGATCACCCGGGTTCCGGCGGCAATCCCGGCCACGTCGGTACCGACCGCCACCACTTCGCCACACAACTCGACGCCAGGCGTGAACGGCAACGGCGGCCGGATCTGATTGCGGCCCCGGCACATCAGTACATCGGGAAAGTTCGCCGCGGCACCGGCGACCCGCGCGACAACCTGTCTCGGACCGGGCTCAGGACGGTCCACGTCCTCGAGCCGGAGCACCGCGCCCGGCCCGCCCAGCTCGTGGACTCGCCATGCCTTCATCCGTGCCATGTCAGACCCCACCTGTCAAAGTGACGCCACCGTCCACGACCAGCAACTGCCCCGTCAGCCAGCTCGCATCATCGGAGAGCAGGAACGCCACCACACTGGCAATGTCCTCGGGCACGCCGAGCCGCTTCAGCGGGTAGGCAGCGGCGACCTCGTCCTCCCTGCCCTCGTAGAGAGCGGTGGCGAACTTCGTCTTCACCACCGCCGGGGCGACGGCGTTGACCCGCAGGTTCGGGCCCAGCTCGACCGCGAGTTCCTGGGTGATGTGCGTGAGCATCGCCTTGCTGGAACCGTAGAAGCCGATGCCCGGTGCGGGCTTGAGACCGGCGACCGACGACACGTTCACGATCGCGCCACCGTAGTCCTTCATCCAGGCCCGATACGTTTGCTGAACCCACGACAGCGAGGCCAGACAGTTGACCTCGACGATCTTGCGGGCCACCTCCAACGACAGATCGACCATCGGCCCGAAAGCCGGATTGATGCCGGTGTTGTTGACGAGGAGATCGGCGCTACCGAACGTCTCGATCGCCCGCTCGACGGTCTCGGACTGGTGGTCGACGTCATCGGCGCGACCCGCGACGGCCAGCGCCCGGTCGGGGCCGCCCAGTACGTTCACCGCTTCGTCGAGGGCGTCCTGTTTGCGGGCGGTGATCACGACCCTCGCCCCCTCGTCGACCAAGCGCTGCGCGATGCCGAGCCCGATGCCGCGACTGGCACCGGTGACTATCGCTGTCTTGCCTTCGAATCTGTTCAAAATAGGTCCTTTTCAAGAAGGTGTTCGGTTACGACAGGCGCTCGAGCACCATTGCCATGCCCTGACCGCCACCGACGCACATGGTTTCCAAACCGATCTGCTTGTCGTGGAACTGCAGGGAGTTGATGAGCGTGCTGGTGATGCGGGCGCCGGTCATGCCGAATGGGTGACCGACCGCGATCGAGCCGCCGTTGACGTTGAGCTTGTCGAATTCGACACCCAACTCCCGCGCCGAGGGAATGACCTGGGCGGCGAAGGCTTCGTTGATTTCGACCAGGTCGACATCGCCGATGGTCATCCCGGCACGAGCCAACGCCTGCTTGGACGCCTCCACCGGCCCCAGGCCCATGATTTCGGGAGACAGCGCGCTGACTCCGGTCGCAATGATCCGAGCCAGCGGCGTCAGACCCAACTCGGCGGCCTTGGTGTCGGACATGATCACGACCGCGGCCGCACCGTCGTTGAGTGGGCAGCAGTTGGCGGCCGTCACCGTCCCGTCGGGCCGGAATACCGGCTTCAGTTCGGCGACGTTCTCCAGGGTGACTCCGAGCCGCGGGCCATCGTCCTTCGAGACAACGCTGCCGTCGGGCAACGTGATCGCAGTGATGTCACGCTCCCAGAACCCGTTGGCGAGGGCGGCCTCGGCGAGGTTCTGGCTGCGCACACCGAAGGCGTCCTGTTCGGCACGGGTCACACCGCACAGCTGCGCCACGTTCTCGGCGGTCTGCCCCATCGCGATATAGACGTCGGGCAGCAGACCCTCCGTGCGCGGATCGGTCCAGATCTCCCCTCCCGCAGCGAATTTCGCGGTCCGGCCCACCGCGTCGGCGAACAGCGGGTTCTCGGTGTCGGGCAGGCCGTCGGCATTGCCCTTGACGTAGCGGCTCACGGTCTCCACACCGGCGGAGATGAAGACATCGCCCTCTCCGGCACGGATCGCATGCAGCGCCATCCGGGTTGTCTGCAAACTCGACGAGCAGTAGCGGTTGACCGTGGTGCCAGGCACCCGATCCAGGCCCGCCAGAATCGCAACCACTCGCCCGAGATTGAAGCCCGACTCACCGGCGGGCTGGCCACAACCGAGCATCAGATCGTGAATGTCGTTCGGACCGAGGGCCGGCACCTTCGCCAGCGCGGCCTGCACGATCTGCGCCGCCAAGTCGTCGGGTCGGAGGTCTCGCAACGCCCCCTTGCCAGCGCGACCGATCGGTGACCGGGCGACAGAGACGATGACGGCTTCGGGCATAACTGTGAACCTTTCACGCAAGTTACTGAGCGCTTGTTAACCTCTCTGCACCCTGCTGGACGAAAAGATGATGGTCAATACGTCACAGCCGATTCGGACTGTGACACATGGCACATTGCCGGGACGCGGCCCTGCTGGCGGACAGGTCGGAATACATGCCTCTACCCGCCTGTTCGCAACTCGATTCCGAATTCATATTCATCATTGGGAGTGGTCGGCGGCTCGCCGAGCATCCGGCACGGCAGGACGGTAGATGAAGTTGATCTCAGATTCAAGACTTGACGTAGGTCACAACTCGAGGTTGAGTTCAGTTTCAATTCGCCGGTCGAAAGGTCCACGCAAATCGGTCTCGGACCCGTCTGCGCGAGCTGGCCGGCCGCTGACGAAGGCAGTTGTGCAAGCCGATCTGGGTTTCCCGGCAGAGCTGGTTGCCCGGCACACAAGCGCACGGTGGCCGAAGCGCCGAGGCTCAGCCGGAGGAGAGGCAGATGAAGGTCGATCTGGCAGCGTGGGAAACACTCGAATCGCATCGGGTCGCGACCAACGGGATCGAACTACGGGTCGTCGAGCACGGGGCGGGGCCGCTGGTAGTCCTGTGCCACGGGTTTCCCGAACTCGGATTCTCGTGGCGCCATCAGGTTTTCGCGCTTGCCGACGCTGGATATCGCGTAATCGCCCCGGACATGCGCGGTTACGGCGGCAGCTCGCGGCCGTCCGCGATCGAGGACTACGACGTGCTGACGATCTGCGCCGACCTGGTGGGACTGTTGAACGCCGTCGGAGCGGATGATGCGGTGTTCATCGGACACGACTGGGGTGCCGCGGTGGTCTGGCAACTGGCCCTTGTGTATCCCGACCGTGTGCGTGCGGTGGCTGGACTGAGCGTTCCGCCGGCACCGCGCGCGCCGGTACCACCACTGGGGATTCTCCGTTCTCGGCTGGGAGATTCGTTCTACATGTCCTGGTTTCAGCAGCCGGGAGTCGCCGATGCCGCACTGGCACAAGACGTTCGATGGACTCTGCTCAACAACGAAACTCCCTCGCCGCAGGCTCTGGCACGGCGTCCGAGCGGAGAACCGCCGCGTCCCCCGTGGTTATCGGAGGACGAACTACAGGTGTTCGTCGACGCTTTCGAGCAGACGGGCTTCAGCGGAGGGCTGAACTACTACCGGAACATCGACCGGAATTGGGAGCTCACGGCTCCGCTCGACGGCCACGTCATCACCCAGCCGTCGCTTTTCCTGACCGGTTCCAACGATGCGGTTCGCTCGTTCATGCCGGCCGACAACTTGGCAGCGGTCCTCGCGGATCAGCGCGAACACATTGTGGTTGACGGCGCCGGTCATTGGATTCAGCAGGAGCGACCCGACGCGGTCAACGAGGCACTTGTGAAGTTCCTCGACTCCATTTGATGCGAATGGAGTAGAGCGCGATGAGCGGGAGCAGCCGCAGACGGTTTCGCCGACGGGACCGAATCGGATCGCACCCGTGCGTATTCGCAGTCTCTCGAACGTGAGGTTCGAGGCTCAAAGAAGAAGGAAACAGATGAGGAAAACGATTGCAGCAGCGACGCTGCTCGTCTCGGCGCTCGGCGTCACGGCCGGAACGGCATCGGCGGCACCGGCCGATGCCGGGGCGGTGGGCTACAAGGTATCGGCCGGAGAGCGATCGTCGGTGATCGATCTCGCTGCCGGCTCGATTACCGTCGAAGAGGGGTTGCTGAAGATCAAGGCGCCCGGCGGTGCAGTGCTGGCCGGTTCGGAATTTTCCTTCCGGGTGGATGACTACGTCTTCCCGATCGCCGCCGAAATCCGCGACCGCACCGCTACTTTGACGCCGCAGTTCGACCTCGAGCACGCTGTGTACAAGCCGGTGGCCCTGCCCTACGAAGACCAGGCTCCCTGGAAGACCCAGTACGACCGGGAACAGGCCGCTTGAGCGCGACTGTCCTCCACGATCCTCATGGGCGCGACGATCGGCACCACCGTCGGCGGCATCGGCGGCGCGGCAGTCGGTTGCGTGCTGGGCGGGATCGCCGGGGCGACCGTCGCTTCCGCGGCGATTGTCGGCTTGTTCGGAGCCTTCATTCCGGCAGCCGCCATCGGATGTATTGGAGGAATCGTCGCCCTCGGTGCGCTGGGGTCGTTGGCGGGCCAGCTTCTCGTCACCGCTCCGGTCGCGATCATGGCGGCTGTCCAGTACTTCACGACGATCAATCAGCCGGCGCCGTCGCCGACGAAGTAACGCCAACTCGCACATCGATCCTGTGCGGCCATCGCCCTGCCCAGTCGGTTCCAACCCCGGCTGGGCAGGGCCCTGGCTTTCACGGCCGACGCCGTGACCGCACGCCGCGGCGCCGAGTGCAGCCCGACAACGCGTGTGCGACGATCACTGGCGAGAATGCACGGCAGACAGGGAGGGTGGTTGATGGCCAGGACCGCCGACGACGAAGCGGCATCCGCGGAGATCCCCGCACTGGCCGATACCTCTGTCCTTCGGGAGCCTCCGCTTACGGCCCGCGGTTTACGAACGCGGGCAGCGCTGGTGGCCGCGGCCCGAGTCGTGTTCGAGCGCGACGGCTACCTCGATGCGCGGCTATCGGATATCTCGACCGAGGCGAAATGCTCCACCGGTAGCTTCTATACGTATTTTTCGAGCAAAGAAGAGATCCTGCAGGCGGTGCTCGAAGCGTCGCAGCACGAGATGATGCATCCGGGGATGCCGCGGCTGAGCGCCCACGAATCATCTCCGGTCGCGGTAGTCGAGGCGAGCAACCGTGCCTACTTCGAGGCGTACAAGCGAAACGCGAAATTGATGCTGATCCTCGATCAGGTGGCCGCGATCGATCCGAAGTTTCGCGAGATACGCCGACGCCGCGCCCGCGCGTTCGCCGACCGCAACGCTCGGTCCATCAGGGATTTACAGGAACGAGGCCTCGCCGACCGGGAACTCGATCCCCACACCGCGGCACGTGCGCTGTCGGGCATGGTCGGCCGGATGGCGTACTACGCGTTCGCCCTCGAAGAGCAGACCTCGCTCGACGATCTCGTTCGAACAGCTACGCGCCTGTGGGCCAATGCGCTGAAAATCGACGAGGCCGCTGGCTGAGTCGTCCCGGAATTCGTCGTTGCCATCGTCATCACCATGAACCCGATGGCGACCGAAGCCGAAATCGGTTATGTGTCCAATGATTCCACGGCATGGCTGGTCATCGCGTGGCACTAGGCGACAACATCGGCCGAGATCGAGGTCCGGACACCTCAGGCTGTAGTCGATCGGTGCGGCTACGCGTGGGCTCGGCGAGCTTGGAAGTGTCGGCGCCGATCGACTGGCGGAGTTGGTACGAAGTCGGTGGGCGCACCTGATATGAAGGTGTGAATGGGACGTAGGAACTTGCTGGAACCGACACTGACGACCTTGCCGCACGGGCCGCACGGTCTTGCTCGTGATCTGGTGACGGGGTCGCAGCGTCAGCGGCTGTTGTACGGGGTGACGGTCGTCGTCGCGGACCGCGGCTACCTTACCGCGACAGTCGCGGATATCGCTGCGACAGCGAAGGTTTCGCGGCGGACATTCTATCAGCACTTCCCGGACAAGGAAGCATGCTTCCTCGCCGCGGCCGAGACGGGTCGCGATCTGATGATCGATCATCTCGAGCAGGTAATTGCGCAGGTATTGTCCGAACCGGTGGAGCCGCTCGAAGCTCTCCGGCGCGGCATTCGGGAGTATCTCACCCTATTGCATGAGGAACCATCGTTCGCCCGCTCGTTCTATCTGGAGACCGCCGTGGCCGGATCGCGCGCGATCGAGTCGTTCGAACGATGCCAACGCTGGTTTGCCGGATTCATCCGATCGTGGCGTACAGCGGCAGGCTCCGTCGATCCATCGGTCCCCGATTCCGCGTATCTGGCGGTGACCGATGCGACCAACGAGGCCGTGCGCCGAACCCTCCGTGCCGGAGGTGATTTGCTCGAGCTCGAGGACAGCGTGATGTACATTCACCGCGCGCTGCTCGGGCTGGCAGTGCCTGCCGACTAGGACACGACTCTGTCGCCTGCCCCGGTGAGGTCGCAGGAAGCATCGTTGCTGGTGTTGCCACCTTCGGACACAATCCTCGCGAACACCTTCGCGCAGTTGGCCGAAGCGGTGTTCGCCATGATAGTGGAGTTCCGCAAGACGACGGTGCCCAATGGGGCATCAACCCGATCCGTCACCTGGTTCGGGAGGGTGTCGAGGTAGGCCGGCGCCACATTGACGCCGCTGCCACCGTCCGGGGCAGTGTTTCCGGTGATTGTGACGCGGTCGAAAGTCACCACGCCCCGGCCACGCACATCCACACCGCCGCCGCGACCGGCGAATCCACCAGGGCGGTACCACTCTCCGGGGTTGACCACGCGGTTGTCGGAGATCGTCGAGTCCGTGAAGGTGCAGGTGTTGTCACACCGCACACCGCCCGCCTCACCGGACGTATTGCCGGTGATAGTCGTATTTTTCGTCTGCAAGTCCGACCCCGGTACGTTGAAGATGCCACCGCCGTACCCGGCATTGTTACCCCGAACCATGACGTCGTCGAGTACGAGATTCGACGAATTGGCTATGCCGCCCCCTCCGGTGTCGTAGAACGGGATCTCGTGTTGGGCGGTGACTCCGCCGGTCACGGTCAATCCCGCCACTGTTACGGGCGCGGCAACACTGAGGACTCTGTCGATCCCGTTGGCGTCCAGCACTGTCCGGTCGCGCCCGGCGCCACGCAGCACCGTCGGCGCGGTGAGGTTCAGGTCACCCGTGGTCGCATCGGGGTTGCGTCCCTGCACTTTCTGCGGATCGGGCGGTATCGTCAACACGTATCGCCCGGTCGGCACCACGATCGTGCTGCCTGGACGTGCATTGGCCGTCTGCACCGCGGCGCGCAGTGTGCACGTGCCAGAGGTCGTGCGGCACAACCCGCTTCGGGGGTCGGCCACGATCCCGTCTGCTGTGGTGTCCACAGTTATCACCGCTGGAGCATCTCCACCAGGTGCGTTGTCCGCATCGGCCGCTCCGGGGAATCCGACTGCGGTTCCAACGATCAGGGCCGTGATTGCGACGGCGCTAGCCGCCGCAGCAGAGGTGTTCGTCGTCATGAAGTCTCTGATCCGATCATGGATTCGAAGTGGGGTACGCTCGCGTATAAGTAGGGAACGCAAGTGTTTACAACTTCTAGCAGAGTGACGACCCATCGGTGGCGTTTCCGGGAATCTTATTGGCAGTTGATGATTCGCTCACCTGGCATCTCCGGAACGACAGGCGGCGACTCCCGAGAAGCCACCCAGCGGCAGCGCGACGGCCAATCACACCCTGAGCGTCCAGGGCACCTGACCACAACCTTCGGAGCGGCGATGTCATCAGGCATCGCCGCTCCTCGATCGGTCAGGGCTACACGGCGACGGAGGCACTCTCGCCGGCCGTCGCGGATTGCTTGCGCGCCACCGTCTCCGGCAGTGCCCAGGTGCTGCCGAGCGTGCACAGCGCCATGATCATGACGAAGACAGAGACCGACGTGGTCGATCCGGTCGCCGCGAGCAGCGCGGTCATGAGGAATGGGGTGCCGCCACTGACCAGGATGGCCGCCAACTGGTAGGCCAGCGTGATGCCCGAGTAGCGGATTCGGGGCTCGAACAGTTCGGCGAGATACGCGGCGAGCGGGCCATACACCAGCCCGGAGCCGAGGCCGCTGCCGACCACGGTGGCGATCAGGATCGCACCGAGCGAGCCTGTCTCCACCAGCCAGAAGAAGGGAAATGCCCAGAGCGCCATGATCGCTGCGCCGGCGAGCATCAATGGGCGGCGACCGTAGCGGTCGGACAGCGAGCCGGCGAAATAGATCACGGGCACGCTGATGGCGGAGGAGATCAGCGAGATCATCAACAGGTCGTGGCGCTCCAGCCCGAGTTTCCGGACACCGTAATCGAGCACACCGGCGACGCTGATGTAGAAGATGGCGTTGCTTCCGAACAGCAGCCCGGCGCCGAGTACGACCCGCTTCGAATGCTTCTTCAACACTTCGACAATCGGGGCCTGCGTGACCGCGGTCGAGGCCTCGTCGGCACGGGCTCGCAGCCGACGGAACTCAGGGGAGTCTTCGATGCGCAGTTGAATGAACAGCACCACAAAGAACAGCACGGCGCTGACCAGGAAGGGGATTCGCCAACCCCAGTTCAGGAAGTCGCGACCCTTGACGAATTCGCTGACCAGGAGAAATGCGCCCGTGCCCATCATCAGGCCTAAGGGCACGCCCATCTGACCGAAGGTACCCGCCTGGCCCTTGCGGTTGGGCCTGGTGGTTTCGGTGAGCAGCAGGGTGACCCCACCCCACTGGCCGCCCACGGCAATGCCCTGCAGGAACCGTAAGGCTACGAGCAGAATCGGCGCGGCCACCCCGATCGAGTTGGCGGTGGGCAGCAGGCCGATCGCACAGGTGGATGCCGCGACGAGGATCAGGCATGAGACCAGTGCCGGCTTGCGGCCGAAGGTGTCGCCGACGTGCCCGAACACCAGTCCGCCGAGCGGGCGGGCGATAAAGCCCGCCCAGAATGTGCTGAAGGACAGCAGCGTGCCCATGAGCGGTGATGAGTTGGGAAAGAACAGCTTGCCGAATACCAGGGCAGCGGCCGTTCCGTAGATGAAAAAGTCGTACCATTCGATCGAACTGCCGACCAGGGCAGCACCCATGAGTCGCCGCAATTTCTTTCGATCCGGGCTGCCGGAATCCGAGTTCGGAGTCATACCTATCTCCAAGTTGAGAACGAACCTGATGTGACGCCAGTCACGATCAGTGCACTGATGTGATGCCAGTCACGATCAGTGCTCGCGAACGCTACTTGAGGTTGACGTCAGATTCAATAGTTTTGGAAACGACAGCACACCCGGCCGCCGCTGCCGCATCGGCGCGTCCCCTCCCCAGAGGATCGGCCCACGGCTCCCGGACAACGAAAACCCTTGTGATCAAGCTGATTTCATCTCACCCTCGGGAACAGGCGCGCACGCGCACAGGTTGGCCCAGGCATGACTCTCGGAATTGCGCTCGCTGCCTCGAATTCGGGCAACTACGTCGACCAGATCGTGACGCAGGCCCGCATGGTCGCCGAACTGGGCATCGGCTCGGTGTGGTTCGGACAGCGGATGGACTACGACTCCCCCACCCTCGCCGCCATCGTAGGCCGGGAGGTGCCGGGCCTTCATGTCGGCACCTCGTCGCACCGTCGCTGAGTACGACCGCGAGGACGACACGCAGATCCGTTGCGACACCGGCCTTCTGGGCGAGGAGCAGCCTGGATTCCGCGCATTCAGCCCAACGGCGCTTCATCGGCGACGCGTCGGATGCGACAGCATCGAAACCCATGATCACCGCCATCGAGCTACGGGTTGGACGCGTGCTGGATGGACTCGATGCGCGCCGAAATACTCCACTCTTCCTGGGTGGGTGTGGGCTACCACGACAGAACAGCCGTATCGGCTACGGTTCACGTCGCACCAACCTGCGTGATCCCTCATGTCGAGAGGTGAAGTCTGTTGTCGGTGAACCTGTTCTGGCGTTCGATGTCCGTAGTGGCGGTGTCCCTGCTGATGGCTGTGCCGGCGTACAGCCAGGCGGGCCCGGTGGACGACGCGCACCCGATAGCGTTGGACCGGTTCTATCACCAGCGGCTCGAGTGGAAACCTTGCGGCATCGAGAATGTCGACAAGGCCGGTGGCGAGTGCGCGGATGTACTGGTGCCGCTCGACTACGAGAATCCCGACGATCGAACGATGACCGTGGCGATTTCGCGGGTGAAGGCCGGCGATCCGGTGCAGCGACGGGGAATTCTGCTGGCCAATCCGGGCGGCCCCGGCGCGGAGGGGCTGGACAGTCTGGATCTGCTCGGTGATGTGCTCTCGCCGGAGGTCTTGGCGAGTTACGACCTGATCGGCATGGATCCGCGCGGGGTCGGCGAATCCGGTCGGAGTCCGCGGTGTGGGTGGCCGGTAGGTGAGATGATTCGGTCGGCGGGTCTGGATCCGCTGGGTTTCGTGCACGACACCGTTCAGTCCGCGGGGATGGCCGCGACCTGCCTGATTCGTGATCCGAACAAGCTGAGGCAGTTCACCACTCGCAACACCGCGCGTGACATAGACATTGTGCGAGGCGCCCTGGGTGAGGAGAAGGTCAACTTCTACGGCGTGTCCTATGGCACCTACCTCGGTGCCGTTTTCACGCAGATGTTCCCCGAGAGGAGTGACCGCGTCGTGCTCGATAGCTCGATCGACCCGGACCGGTATTGGGAGGGCTTGGTTCAGGATTGGGGTCCAGCAGACGAGATCGCGCTGGACGACTGGGCCGACTGGGTTTCCGGTCGGGATGACGAGTTCCGGCTCGGTGCGACTCCGCAGCAGGTGCGAGCGAAGATCGAGGAGCTCGTTCGAATCGCCGCACGCCAACCCATTGTCATCGATGGGTTTGCCATCGACGATCACTGGCTTCCGTTCGTCCTACACGGATTGCTGATGAACTTCCGGCTGAACGAAGCGATGGCCGCCACCGTGCGGGAGATCGCCGACGCCGCGGGCGGTCCGCCCACTACATCGCGAACACCCCGGCTTCGCGCCATCGTGGAGGCGCTGCGCGACAACGAGAACTCGGTGCTGGCGCAGATCGCCTGCGGCGATGTCGGGGCACCGATTGATCCGACCTGGTACTGGCGCAACATCGAAGAGACCCGCGCCACGCAGCCGGTGTTCGGCGCGCTGGCGAACAACATCCAGCCGTGCGCCTTCTGGCCTCGACCGGTCGAGCCTACGACTGTCGTCCGGAATTCGGTGCCCGCGCTCATCTTGCAGGCGACAGGAGATCCCCGAACTCCTTATGCCCACGGCGTCCGACTGCATCAGGACATGTCCGAGTCACGGATGGTGACGTTGCAGGATGTCCGTATCCACATGACATTCCGGCCCGAACTGAGCAACTGCGTGAACAACGCGATCAACACATACTTCAGCGTGGGGACCATGCCGGATACAGACATCACCTGCTACGCGGATGCAGAAGCCGCAGACCGGACGCGCGCCGCCTCCCTGCCGGGCACCACCTGAACCGTTTCGCTGAGCGGGGCGAATTGCCTTATCGGTGCTCGCCGTTTGGCTGTTTCCCGCCGCTCACGGCCTGTAGGCGGCCTGGGTGATCAGAAATCTTCGTGCAGGGCGCGATGCTGTCAGACAGCGATCACCCTGGACCCCGCTAGCGGTATCCAGGTGCCGGTAATAGCTTCAGTGCGAGCGCATGTCGCGAAGGACGTCCCGTGCTCGGTCGAATACGGCCAGCGGTGGGCTCATCACGAGGTTGGCCAGGCCGGTCTCGCCCGCATGAGGGTGCGGGCGGGTCGGGGCGAGTCTCTCGGCGGCGCGCACCATGCCGGCCCAGCGTTCGAGTTGGTTGACCGAGAACTGTTTGAGCAGGAACGGGAATTCCTCGGTCTCCTCGTGTGCGGCATGTGCGGAGACCTTATCGGCGAATACCGCGAGCTTCGCATCGAAATCCGGGTGGTCGACACCCATGTCGTACAGTTCGGCCAGTGCGTGCTTCACCGCGTTTTCCTCGGCCAATCTGGGGCCGATGATGTCATCGGCGCCGAAAGCCGCGCGCCGCGCCACCGCATGCACGACCTCCTCCTCGGCGGTTTCGTGTATCGCGAGTAGGCGCACCAGCTCGGTGAACAGTTCCCGCTTATCGTCCTGGCCCGATTTCAGCTTCTCGAGCAGGCGCCGGATCTGCTCGTGCTGGTCGGTCAGCAGATCGATCACATTCTGATCCAGCTTTCCCATCGTGCACCTCATTTCTGCGGCGGAGTACTACACATCTTCCTCCGAAGGCCGACCAGCGCGCCACGGGCAAACTCGCCACCGAGTTCGTTTGCTACCTGCGCCCCTGGGTAGGTCGGCACTGTGGACCATGCCGGAGCCCCTTTACTCGATGCGCTGGTCGAATACCGTGAGCTGGGCCGATATGGTTTCACCCCACCCGGCCACCGACAGGGCCGCGGCGCGGACGAACGCGTGCGGCGCATCCTCGGCGCCGAGACATTCGGTTCGGATGTTCTCGGCAATAGCGGACTCGACGACCGCCGGGCAAGCGGTGGCTACCTGGCGCGTGCGGAGGAGTTGATGGCCGACGCGGTCGGCGCCGACTACGCCTTCTTCTCGACCTGCGGTAGTTCGCTGTCGGTCAAGGCGGCGATGATGGCCGTCGCGGGAGGTTCACCGGGGCTGCTGGTGGCGCGCGACAGCCACAAGTCGATCGTCGCCGGTTTGATCTTCTCCGGTGTGCAGCCGCGCTGGATCTCCCCGCGCTGGGATGCCGCGCGGCACCTGTCCCATCCACCGTCGCCCGAGCAGATCCGCGAAACCTGGGAGCGCTTTCCGGATGCGTCGGGGGCCTTGATCGTCGGCCCGAGTCCGTACGGAACGTGCGCCGATATCCGGGGTATCGCCGAGGTGTGCCATGAGCGCGGTAAGCCGCTCATCGTGGATGAGGCGTGGGGCGCGTTCCACGACGAATTGCCCACGTGGGCAATGGATGCGGGCGCGGATGTCTGTGTGGTCAGTGTGCACAAGATGGGCAGCGGATTCGAGCAGGGTTCGGTCTTCCATCTGCATTGCTCGGCGCCGAGGCCTCGCACGACCTGGACCGGATGCAGGTCCTCATCGATGTCGGCGAGCTCGGGCTGTCCGGCTATCAGTGCGCCGACTGGCTTCGGGAGAACGCGCGCATCGATGTCGGACTGAGCGATCACCGCCGGATCACGGCGACACCGTCGATGGCCGATGACGAGTCGACCACCAGGCGGCTACTCGATGCACTGCTGTCGCTCAGCACGGCGGCCCCGGAAATCCCTGCGCCGGAACCGATTCGACTTCCCGAACCGCAAGACCTCGAACTCGATACCACGATGCTCCCCCGCGACGCGTTCTTCGGCGCCGTCGATACGGTCGAGATGAAGTCCGCTGCCGGGCGGATTGTCGCAGAGCAGCTCACGCCGTATCCGCCCGGCATACCGGTGGCGGCGCCCGGGGAGCGGCTGAACGAGGCCGTGATCGACTACCTGGTCACCGGGGTTCGCGCCGGAATGATGGTGCCGGATGCCGCCGACAGTTCGATGCGGACGGTCCGGGTGGTCGCGGACTGACGCGCCGATCAACTCGGCTCCGGTCGGCGGAACAGTGTCAGCGTCGCGGGGCGGCTGGTGAAGGAGAAGTCGTTGCCGCGGTGCTCGACCTCGCCGTCGGTGGCCAGCGCGACCGGGTCACCCTCGACGTGCACGGTCAGCCGGTCGGCGCGGCGGTTGACGTAGGTCGCGGAGCGGTCGAGAGTGCCGGTGAGGGTGGCCCAGATCAGGCGGGTTCGGGAAAACGGCAGGTCCGCGCGCAGATATCGGATATCGAGGGTGCCGTGACGCAGTGCCGGACGCGACATCGGGATCTGGTGGGCGGGGCGGTAGTGGCCGTTGCCGACGAACAGCATCCAGATGGCGGTGCGGGTGCCGTCGATGGTCGTCGGTAGCGGCTTGGCCCGAGACAGCACACGCACCATGGCTATTCCCGCGGCGGGCCATTTGCCCAGGCGCGGCTCCCAGTGTTCGCGGATGCGGACGAAGTCGGGATAGCCGCCCAGGCTTGCGGTATTGACGAAGGTTCGCGGCGCGAGTCCGTCGGATCGCACCTCGGCGGTATCGGTGCGGACCGCGTCGCCGGATTCCAGTGCGGCCAGGGTGTGCTCGGGGTGCTCGACCCCGGTGTCGCGGGCGAAATGGTTGAGGGTGCCACCGGCGAATACCGCCAGTGGCAGCCGATGTTCGACCGCCGCGGCCGCGACGGCCGAAACTGTTCCGTCGCCGCCGAATACGCCGAGTGCGGCGATATCGTGGCGGCGGGCGCGTTCGTCGAGCTGGGCGGTGAGGTCTTCGGTTACCGCCAAAACTTCAGCGGCTGGCAGGTTTTCGTGTAGTAACTGCAGTTGCTCCGAGCCGCCGCTGCCCGAATCCGTATTGATGACGAGCAGCAGCCCGAATCCGTTGTGCATAGCGGTGATTCGTTCACGCGGACCCAGCTCGGCGGGCTCATCGTCGCGCTGCGCCCACCAACGCCGGGTACCGAGGGCAATCGCACTGCCGAGTGCCGCGCCCGCGATCACATCGGAGGGCCAATGCACGCCGATGTGCACGCGTGAATAGCCGACGGCCGCCGCTATCGGCGCGACGACGACCGCGGCGGCCGGAGATTCGAGGGCGACACCGGTTGCGAAGGCCGCTGCGGAGGCGGAGTGGCCGGAGGGGAATGAGGAGGACACCGGCGGTGTCACCAGCCGTCGCACGAAGGGCACCGACTCGTCCGGCGGTCGGCGGCGTGGGAACAGCGGCTTCGCAATGCCGTTTGCCACCGAACTGGCCAGCGCGACCGAGAGGAGCCCGCGCACGGCCGCCCGTCGCGATGCTCGGCCGCCCATCGATATCAGCGCCGCCACGACCAGCCACAGGCGACTGTGGTCGGCGCTCATGCTCAATGTCCGCAGGAACCGATCGGCAGGGGTCGGCCGCACCCGCGCACTGCGCGCCACCAGCCACGCGTCCACGTGACGTGAGAGCTTCGGTGACTGCTTGCGCATGCCCACAAGGCTATCCGGCCAGGCGCGGTCAGCCACGGCAGTTCAGGCCGCAACCCTCGCTTCAGCCCGTTGAACTGCGATAACACCGATCAGCCCTTGACACAAGCCAACCATAAAGGAATCATGTGATTCCATTGGAATCAGATGATTCCAATGGGTGCGGGACTCGTTCGGAGGAGTGCAGATGGATCAGCCGACGACGCGACCCGACCATGTACCGATCGTTGTAATAGGTGCCGGGTTCGCGGGTATCGGATTGGCGGTGAAGCTGCGCGAGGCCGGTTTCCGCGACTTCGTCATCCTCGAGCGCGGCTCTGACCTCGGTGGCACCTGGAGCGCCAACACCTACCCCGGCTGTGCGTGCGACGTGCCTTCGATGCTGTATTCGTATTCCTTCGCCCCGAACCCGAATTGGTCCCGCCGCTACGGCACCCAGCCGGAGATCCTCGACTACTTGCGCGGGGTGGCGAACAAATACGATGTGCCGCAACATATTCGGTACGGCACCGAGGTGCTCCACGCCGCGTGGGACGAAGCCGGCGGACAGTGGTGCATCCGTACCGGGCAGGGGTCATTGACCGCCGACGTGCTTGTTTCGGCGATCGGTCCATTCAGCGAGGCACAGATCCCCCGCCTCCCCGGTATCGCGAATTTCACCGGCACTCAGTTCCATTCCCTGCACTGGGATCACGACCACGATCTGACCGGTGAGCGGGTTGCGGTGATCGGCACCGGTGCGTCCGCGGTGCAGTTCATTCCGGAGATCCAGCCCATGGTGCGACGGCTCACGGTTTTCCAGCGTTCCGCGCCGTGGATCGTCCCGCGCATGGATTGGGCGACCAGCACGGTCGAGCGCACACTCTTGCGTCGGATGCCGTTGCTGGGCAAGACGATCCGCGCCGCGTACTTCACGGGCATCGAGGGATTCGGGCTGGTCGGGTTCGTGGACAAGCGGTTCCGTCATCCATTCGAGGCACTGGGCCGATTGCAGCTGCGCCGCCAGGTTCCCGATCCGCGACTGCGCCGAAAGCTGACGCCCGACTACATGATCGGCTGCAAACGCGCGATCTTCTCCGACGCCTACTATCCCGCGCTGTCCAAGCCCAATGTCGAGGTGGAGACCGCCGGGATCGCCGAGGTCCGGCCGCGATCGATCGTCACCGTGGACGGCACCGAACACGAGGTCGACACGATCATCTGGGGCACCGGTTTCGGTGTGCCACCACGGATATTCGAGGCCATCCACGACACCGGGGGACGCACACTCGCACAGCTGTATCGCGAACGCCCGCGCAGCTATCTGGGCACCACCGTCACCGGATTTCCGAACTTCTTCACCACCCTCGGCCCGTTCGGCGCGGCCGGGAACCAGTCGGCGATCTTCATGATCGAGGCGCAGATCCGCTATCTCGTGGACGCGGTAAAGCATATGCGCGACAACGGACTTCGCCGTATCGAGGTACGACCGCAGGTGCAGCGGGACTTCGTCGAGGAGATGGAGCGGCGCAGCCGCGACACGGTATGGGTCACCGGTGGCTGTCGCAGCTACTATCAGACCGCCGACGGTCATCACAATGCCGGGCTGTATCCGAATTGGAGCTTCGAATACGCCAAGCGCACCATGCGATTCGATTCCGACGCCTACCTGATCGAGGCATGATGAACCTGCTGCGGCTGCTGCCGACCAATGACACCTTCGATGTGGCCGACAAGGTGGTGGTGATCACCGGCGCCGGACGCGGCATCGGTGCGGAACTGGCGCAAATCCTGCACCGCCGCCGCGCGCGGGTCGTCATGCTCGATCTCGACGAGGACAAGGTACGCACCGCCGCGTCCCGATTGGGGTCACGCGCGGTTCCACTGCGCGCCGATGTCGCCGACCGCGACAGCATGGTCGCCGCCACGGCGACGGTCCGTGACCGCTTCGGCCGGATCGATCTCGTGGTCGCCAATGCCGGTATCACCCCGACACCCGCCACCCTGCGCACGATGGACCCCGCAGATTTCGATCGGGTCATCGGAGTCAATCTGACCGGTGTCTTCAACACTGTTCGACCGACCCTCGACGATATCGTCGCCACCGGCGGCCACGTCGTCGTGGTCTCCTCCTGCGCGGCGTTCGCGCCCGGTATGGGCGGCTCCCCCTACATGATCAGCAAGGCCGGGGTCGAACAGCTCGGCCGCGCGTTGCGGGTCGAACTCGCCGCATCCGGCGCCACCGCCGGAGTCGCCTATTTCGGCATCGTCGACACCGCCATGACCCACCACACGCTCGACGACGACGAATTCGGCCGCGCGGCCGATGCCATGCTGCCCTGGCCGCTCAACCAGCGCATCAGCGCCGCTCAGGCCGCGCTGGCCGTCGCCGACGGCATCGCCCATCGCGCCCCGCGCATCATCGCCCCCCGCGTCTGGGAGCCCTATGCCCTGCTGCGCGGCGCCGTCAATGTGCTGATGGACCGGTACCTCAGCACCGACGAACAGCTGCGGGTCCTGCTCCGCAAGCTGGAACAACGCCCGCGCAGCGAGTCCAACCGCGCATGACATGATCCAACCGTGACTTCGTCAGCCACCACCTGGCGCGGCAGCACCATGGCCAGCCGCGCCGCCGAGCGACGCGAACAACTCGTGCGCGCCGGCTACGCGCTGCTCGGCGGAGAGGGCGCGGCGGCGACCACCATGCGGGCGGTGTGCCGTGCAGCGGGCCTGAGCCTGCGCTACTTCTACGAGAACTTCGCCGATCGCGAAGCCCTGCTCATCGAGATCTACGACCAGACCGCACACGGGCTCATCGACGCCGTCACCACGCGGCTGGCCGACGCACCCGACGACGAGACCGCCCGTACCCGTGCGGCTTTCGACGCGGCGGCACAGTATTTCGCGGACGATCCGCGCCGCGGCCGGATCATGTTCCGCGAAACCCTCGCCGATGACACCCTGCGGGCACGCGGCGCCGACGCACTCCCCGCCTTCGTCACGCTCGTCGCCGCGCAACTGGCACCGATGCAGGCCGCGCGCTTCACCGCCGCACCGGGCCGGATTCCGCTGCCGGTCAGTGCGATATCCGGCGCACTCGTCGCACTGTTCCTCGATTGGCTCGACGGCGATGTCGAGGCAAATCGCGACGCGGTGGTCGACTACGCCACTCAACTCACCATCACCGTTCTCGAGCTCACCTGACTACAGCAGTCCACGCAACCGCAGATCGCTGACGTACTTGTCGATGAGCGCGCGGGTCAGATGCGGAATGTCGTGCTCGACACCGATTTTCGCGGCTTGCACGGCAGCGGTGAAACCCTTTGCCGGGATGACGGCGCCACGGATCGGCCGACCGGGTCGGCTGTAGGCGTGCAGCAGCGGTAGCAGCGAGGCCTGGCGCTGTTTCTCGGGAAGCCCGCGCAGCGCGGTCTCGAATCGGCGCAACCATTCCTGATAGTCGTCGATCCGCCGGATCGGGTGGCCGGATTCGATGAGCCAGTCGACGAATTCGTCGAGGGAGATGCCGTCGTCATGAGGATTCAGGACATCGAAGCTGTGGAAATCTGTGCGCGCCGCGACGCCGACGGCGGTGATCGCCTCGGCGGTGAAATCGACGGGTAGACCGTCGTAGTGGGCACGTTGACGCTTGCCGTCGTCATCGGTCTCGTAGAACGAATACGGGGCGATGCCAGTGGCCACCAGACTGAGCAGCAGCCGGGTGAACATATCCGGAACGTTGAGCTGGCCAGCGTATCGACTGTGCGCCAGGATCATATCGGATCGGAAGACGGCGACCGGAAGTCCGCACAGGTCGTGCGCCTCCCGCAGCAGGACCTCCCCCGCCCATTTGCTGTTGCCGTAGCCGTTGGCGTAACTGTCGTCGATGGCACGCGTGGGGCTGATTTCGCGGATGTCACCGTCCTCCTCGAAGGACGATGGCTGAATCTGGGCGGCAACGGCCACAGTGGACAAATACGTGACGGGCTTGATCCGCGTGGTGATTGCCAGGCGGATGAGTTCCGCGGTACCGACGACATTGGGGCCGAACAGCTGGTCGTAGGGCAGGACATGGTTGACCAGCGCGGCGGGATGCACGATCAGATCGACGGTGTCGGCCAGCCGATGCCAGGTCGCATCGTCCAGGCCGAGATTCGGCTCGCCGATATCACCGGGCAGCACTTCGATGCGGCGGGCCGCCAGCTCGCGGTAGTGCCGCAGCAGGTCCGGATCACCGCTGTCGAAGGCATCGTCGAGCCGTTTCCGCGCTGCCGCGGCGTCTTTGCCGCGGATGATGCAGACGAGCGTGCCGTCCGTCTTCTCGAGTCGCTCGAGCCATTCCAGGCACAGGAAGCGGCCGAGGTAGCCGTTGGCACCGGTCAGCAGCACCGTCTGTGTCTCGGTCGTATGCGGGAGAGCCGTCGCGGCGGACAGTGTTTGCGCGTCGATGAACTTGTCCAGTGTCAGTTCATCGGCACGCGCGACGCCGCTGTGGGTATGGACCGCGGCGAAGGTGGGCCGGATCGCGCCGGCCCCCTGTGCCGAATCGATGTACTCCGCCAACTCGCGCAATCCGTTGGCCGGGCTGACGATAACGCCCACCGGCACATCGACGGCGAAGATGTCGCGGAGCAGATTCGAAAATGACAGCGCGGAGAGAGAATCGCCGCCGAGATCGGTGAAATGCGCATCCGGTCGCAGATCGGTTGTCGCACAACCGAGCAATGCCTGTGCGGCTCGGCTCACGGTTTCCAGAACCGGCAGGTCGGCGGCTTCGCGACGCAGTGCGAGCAGTTCGTTCGCCTGCCCTTCGGCCAGCTCGGTGTACAGCTGCTGCAGCCGCTCGCCGTAGCGTTCGATCAGCTTGGGACGCAACAACTTGCCGATACCGGAGAGCAGACCGTTTTCGGTGGTGAAACGTTCGGTTTCGATGAGGAAATCGCGCGGGATCTCGTACGACTGGAGATCGGCCTCGTTGGCGATGCGCTGCAGCGAATCACTCAGTGCCGCTTTTGGATCGGCGCTGCGAAGCGTCTCGTCGGTCGGGACGATCACCGCGAGGAGGTAGGCGCGCTCACTGCTGCCGTATACGAAGATCTGCTCGAGCAGCGGGCTGCTGGCATATACGGCTTCCAAGTGTGCGACCGCGACGAATTCGCCTTGGGAAAGCTTCAGCACATTATTGCGACGGTCGAGGTAGACGAGTTCATCTGGTCCGAGTTCGGCCACGACGTCACCGGTCCGGTAGAACCCGTCCGTGTCGAAGATTTCCGCGGTGACCTCGGGACGCTTGTAGTACCCGGGAATCATGGTGCTGGTCTTCAGCAGCAGCTCACCGCGCGGATGCGGCTGGTCGGTACCGAAATATCCCAGCTCCGGCACGTCCACCAGCTTGTAGTCGAGCACAGGTGGACGGTGGATCACATTGTCGACCATGATGGCGCCGCCCGCCTCGGTCGAACCGTAGCCATCGTGCAGGTCCATATCGATGACCGATTCCATGAATGTCTTCATCTCGGCGGCCAGTGGCGCACTGCCGACGATGGGTGATAGGAATCGGCCACCCAGGAAGTCCTCGCGCAGTTCGGTTTTCACCGAGCGGTCGAGTTCAGCACGATCGATGCCCGGTTCGGCGCGACGTTCCATTTCGCTCTGATAGCGCTGGAAGACCATATCGCACACACGTGGCACGAAGAACATCTCGGTCGGCCGGACGAGGCCGATATCCTCGAAAAGCGTCGATATATCGCTCTTGGCCGTGAAATACGCGGTGCCGCCGCGGGCCAGCACACCGTAGAGCGACATGCGTCCGGCCATATGGCTCATCGGCATATAGTTCAGACCGATTCCCCCGACCTCCGGCTGGGCCAACCACATCGCGGTTACCAACCGGCTGGTGTACATCGCGCCCTTGGGGGTTCCGGTGCTGCCGGAGGTGTAGATCAGCAGCTCCAGAGCGTCGTCGTCGGGTACGAACAGCGGCGAGGGCGGCAGGGTACGGCCGCGTTCGAGTACCGACTCCAGCGATTCCACCACTATCGGAGTGTTCGCCAGGCGGTCGCGGGCGGATTCGAATGCGTCGCGCTGGTCATCGTCCTCGGGGTGGTAATCGAAGACCACGAGGCGTTCCGGTGCCGGGCCCGCGAGCACGCATTCCACTGCGGTAGTGAGGTTTTCGGGGGTCGCGGCGAGGATGCTTGGTTCGGTCTCGGCAATGATCGCCGACACTTGCTTCGGTGCCGCACCTGCCTGCAGCGGCACGGCGACCGCGCCGAGATACAGACAGGCCAGATCGAGCGTGGTGTAGTCGCCGCTGGTGAAGCCGAGTGTCGCGATGAAGTCGCCCGCTTTGACGGGGTTGTCGGGATGGTGATGCCAGGCTGCGGCGATCGCGCCGACGCGCGCCCACAACTCGCCGTAAGTGATGGTGGCGAATTCAGGCAGCGGTCGCAGCGTGCGCCGCCCGGACTCGTCCGCGGTGGGTTCGAGGACCCGGTGCCCGAGCGCGGGGCGATCGGCATAGGCCGCCGCGACCGTCGCCACGATCTGTGATGGCCGCATTCCGGGTTCTCGGATCGCGGCGAAAGTCTCCGGTTTCGGTCGCGCGTTGCGAATGTCCGGATAGGTGGCGTACAGGTCGGCGATGCGATTCATGACCTGTTCCATCCGCGTATCAATAATCATGGCCAGCCTCCTTCGATCGCATGTCGACCGTCGGTTGTTCTGTTCAGATTGAAGACGCCTGTATCCAGTAACACGTTAGCCTGGCTAAATATTCCAGGGCGGTCCATATTCGACAACGGGCCTGGCCATATCATTGCGCCGCGCGGCGCTTTGCGATGCTGAAACCATGACGATCCCGCTTCCCGAGCTCGTCGAGACGCTGCTCGGTGGTCCACTCTCCATTGTCAGCGCGGGCGATCCGGTGCTGCGCACGCCCGCCGCGCGCTACGACGGACAGCTGACGCAGGCTCAATTGGACCGCTTGGCGCGGGCTATGCAGGAGACGATGCATGCCGCGCCGGGTGTCGGACTGGCCGCCCCGCAGGTCGGGATACCGCTGCGGCTGGCAGTGCTGGAGGATCCGGCCGAAGTGACCGACGAGGTGCGCGCGGTTCGCGAGCGGGTGCCGCTACCGTTCCGAGTTCTGGTCAACCCGACCTACGAACCCATCGGCGACGCCCACGCGGCATTCTTCGAGGGCTGCCTGAGCGTTCCGGGCTGGCAGGCCGTCGTCGCGCGCCACACCCGCGTGCGCCTGCGCGGCCAGGACGAACGCGGACGTGAGCTGGACGAGGAAGTCTCCGGCTGGCCCGCCCGCATCGTCCAGCACGAAACCGACCACCTCGACGGCACCCTCTACATCGATCGCGCCATCACCCGCTCCCTGACCTCCGCCCAGAACCTGATCGACCGTTGGCCCCAACCAACCCCTTCGTCCGCGGCCGAGGCCATGGGCTTCGACTTGCCCTGAGCTCGCGCCTCCTCGACGAGCTCATTTCGTCGAGCGCGACGTGCAATTCGCGCACCAGGGCGTCGCAACCTTGTGCGGCGTCGGTGTCGTCGAGCCACGGCCGCTGGAAGCATCGTTCGCCCTATGCTCGAGGCTGTGCGGGACGATAATCGAGCCAAAGCTTGGTCGCTGGAACCGCGACGAGGATGAGCGTGATAATCGCTGGTGTCTGGACGACAAGCGTGGCCAGTACCGAAGGACCGACTTTCAATCGGACCGTGCTGTCATCGCCGAAACCGGCAATTGCCATATACGCGAGCATGATCCAGCCGACCGAAATGTTGGTGATGCACGCTGCCAGCACAAGCGACCTGCCCTGGGGCCTTCTGCGGAACAGCTGGACCGCGCCCACGGCCAGCAGGACTCCGACAGCAAGCCCGAAGAGACCGATGAGGGCGATCGTCGGCTTGAACCAAGTTGGCCACTCGCCGTCGATGTCGGCATCGGCTGGAGTCGATCCGATCACCAAGACCGCGAGAATGACTCCGAACAGATGTGATGCGGCACCGAGGCAGGCCAACACACCTGACGTGAGAGCAGTGAAGCCCCGGGGCGGATTGCCGGAAAGCTGTTGAGGTGCTGCCGAATCAGGTTTCATACCCCCCTCAACCCCGGGAGGGGGCAAAAGGTTGTGCCGACTTCGAACCCAACCTTTTCGTGCACATTTCTGTTGTAGTCGAGTAGGACACGGAAGGGCGGTTCAGATGAGCACCACAGACGATGGCGACTGGGTTCGTGACGTTGCGCTCATCGCGCTGCTGGGCGCGGTGCTGCAGGACTGTGTGCGAGAACCGCTGTCATTTCTCGCGAGCGCTCCCCAGACGTCGGTCATTCGGATCGGGCGGGGCGGCGCTGATTCGGCGCGGCCGTTCGATGAACTGCTCATCGAGGCATACGAGTCGACCAAGGACATGCTGTTGGCTTCGGTGACAAAACAGGTCGGGAGCCGCACCGACGCGGAAGATATCGTCCAGACCGCGTTCATGCGCGTCTACGCCGCGCGTCCCGATATCTCCGACACCGAGGAATTGCGCCGCTACATCTGGACCGCCGCAAAGAATCTGACCCGCGACACGTGGCGACGAGCCGCGAACGAACGCGACCGTATCGATCCCGACGGCGAAACCCGGATCGCCCAGCTGGCAGACAGTGCCGGACTCGCCTTCGACGATGTGATCGCGTTGCGACACACACTGATCGCCGCGTTGAACACTGTCCCCGCGCGCGAGCGCCAAGCAGTAGTCGTGCGCGCCTTCGAGGGAAACACCTATGCCGAAACAGCCGCGATCATGGGCGTGGGAGACGGGACCGTGAAGGCCTACGTGCACGCGGCGCTCAAACGGCTCCGGGCGAACATCGAAGCAGCTTGATACACAAGCGAATTCAACGCTCGCGCATCAGCCACACGGCGGCTTGCTGTCGACGCCGCGCGGAAGCTTGTCGCGTTCGGCATCGGTGTAATCGCGATTGCTGATCGCGCACAGCCGTTCCTGAATATTGTTGCGGTCGAGGTTGATTCGGATCGGCCCCTGGTCGGACAGACCGATCAACGTCGTTCCGATCAGCTTCCAAACCATGGTGGACCCAGGCACGGTGAACTTCGTGCTGGTCCCTGTGCGCGTGTCCCACGCTTCGACTTCGGATTTCTTGCCGAGCACGACAAGACCATCCGGTGACCATCCAGCGACAACGGAGTCGGGCGGTACCGGCGGTATGTCCAGCTTCGCGGCTTCGCCAGTGGCGGTGTTCCAGCGGAACAACGAACCCGAGTCGTCCTGGACCAGCACATCGGCCTGCCCAGGATTCATATGGACACTCACCACACGTCTACCCTGCGGAACGAACGAGCGAACCAGCGCGCCGCTCTCGAGATTCCACACCTGCAGCGACACGGTGGCGACGTTGACAACAACAGAGTCTGTCGACGCGTAACCGACGAGGGTCGACGCTTTCGCGGAAGTCCGCAAATCCTCGAGGTTCTTGCTGAGCGGGACCTGACCGCCGATCTGTCGACCGTCGCCGATGCGCCAGCGCGTGATGGCTCCCGCGAACAACGCGGCCACTTCGTCGTCGTCGCGAATGGCGAAGGTTATGAAGGATCGATCTGCCGGATCCAAACCCGGGGGCGTCGGGAGCTGTATACGAGCTATCTCGTCGAAGGCGGGCATGAGCACAACGGCAGCTTTCGAAGAGCCGGTGAACATCAGGGCATGGCGCCCGTCGGGAGTGAAAGCCAGCATCGCGTGTGGCCACACCCGAAGGGTGAAACCGGGCAGGCTGTAGAGAAGCCGCACCGAATTCAGGTCGATGACCTCGAACGTCTCGCCGCGATCGCTCGCGGCATAACGGCCGTCGGGACTCCACAGGGACGTGACATCGTCGGGCGCGATCTCAGGCCAATCAGGGTTGAACTCTGCTGCCGCCCGGTATCGCTCGATGCCGCCACCCGTCGCGTAGATCAACTGCGGACCGGCCGAGGTGAGGTGTACCGCAGGGGCGCCCTCGTTGGAGCTGCGCCGAACCTGGACCTGATACACGAGTCCAGTCGCAAGGTGAACAAGCTTGGCGATCCCGAATGCATCCCTGCTTTCGCCGGAATATTCGATCGCGAATTGTCCTGTCCTGTCGAGTTGGAGCGATTGGCAGGTGCCGAGCCGCACCCTGCGAAGCTGCGCGCCGTCGGCGCCGCGGATGATCAGGGTCTTCGCGTCGTCGGCGCATTCGGTGGTCAGGCCGTCGGGTGTGACGTCGCGCCCTCGCCATTCACCAACTGGCCGACCGCTTCTCAGGTCGTAAATGACATGGTGTTCCTTGAAATCGACGTCCGTCTCCGAAAGCCACAGGGTTTGATTCCCGGAGTCGACCCGTGCGACCGTCCGTGTCGCCATGCCATCGGCCGGAATGTCCTGAAGCCGGCGAGGTTGTCCGGACAGGTCATATCTTTCGACCACATCGGGATCGCCGAAATAGGTGCCATAGTCCCGCTTCGGATCGACAGAAATGAACAACTGTCTGCCATCCTCGGAGAACCTTGCGACGAGCGCCTTACTTCCCACAACATCCGCACCGGTGGGCCGAACAGTGACGGGACCGGATCGAGTCGGCACGTCCCACAGCGCGATGCCGCCACGATTGTCGAGGACCGCCAGTTTGCCGCCATCAGGGCTCAGGCGTACGCCGATGACACTCGGCCCCGTGGCCACCCGCCACGGCGACGGCGGCCCGGTGAGAAATCCCGTCCAGACCGTGACATTGCCGTTCGATTCGGCAGTTGCCAAGACCGACGTATCGGCGCTGAAGTCCGCCGTCGTCACATTGGACCAAAGGTCGTTGTACGCGACCTCCAATGAGCCGAGCCGAACCTGTTCGAGCAGCTGACCCGCTCGAACGTCCGCATTGTCCGGAGCGAATCTTCCTGCGGCTTGCGCGAATTGGAGAGCCCTGGACGGATCGGTGTTACCGAGCACTTCGGATTGCTGAGCAAGGTTGATTCCCGCTTGCTCCCGCAATTGGGCCGTTCGGGCCTGGCTGGTCCGATAGGCGACGACTGCGGCGCTGGAGGCGACCAGGGCGAGTACGGCGACCACCGCGGTGACGGTCCACAATCGCCGCACCTCGCGTCGGCGGAGGCGGCGGGACGCGGCGATGTACTGCCGGTGCGCTGCAGGGATTTCAGGTTTGCGCTTGTCGACCCATTCGAGCGCATCCTCCAGCGTCTTGCCGTGCAACAGCGCGCCGTTGTCGTGCGCGGACAGCTCCCACTTCTGGCGGTCCTGCTCCAATCGCTGTTGCCAGGCACGGAAGTCGCGGTCGTCCTGCAGCCAGCCGCGCAGCCGCGACCAGTTGTCGATGAGGGCCTGGTGCGCCAGTTCCACGATGTCGGTTCCCCGCGCGTCCCGGCCGACGACGACCAGCCGGTCACGCGCCAATCGTCCAGCGACACTGCGCAGTTCGGGGAAATCACCCATCGACACCACGGACCGGACGAAACCCGCTCCACTGGACGCGGGTGCGGCAAGCAGCTTCAGTAGGCGCCGCACGTCGAATTCCTCGACCGGATCGGTGAACTGGGCCAGCACCTGCTCAGCGCGGTCGGTGAAGAAACCCGTTGCGCGGCCGACTTTTTCGTAATCATCGACGGTCAGAGATGCGCTGCCGCGCCGATCCCACAGTTGCGTCAGAGTCGACTCGAGCAGTGGCAGCGCACCCGGCTCGCCCACCGTGTCGTCGACTAGACGCTCGACCAGCGCGGGCTGCAGATCGACGCCAGGCGCACGGGCCGCGGGCCGCTGGATGGCGTCGCGGAGCTGGTCACGGCCCATCGGCGCCAGCGCCACCGTCGCCCCGTCGAGAAAGCTGGCGAGTTCCGCGTCGATCAGGTTGTTCAGCGCATCCCACCGCAACGTGAGCAGAATTCGGATGTGCCCCTCGGCATCGGCGCGGGTGAGCTCCATCAGCCATTGCAGCACCGCACGTGCCCGCTCCGGGGCGGTCGCGGCCAGATCCTCGAATTGATCCGCGAAGAGCACCAAGCCCTCCGGCGGCACGCGCTCGAGCAGTCGCGCCACCGAGTCGTCGACGGTACCCGACTCCCGCGCCGCCTGTTCCGCCAGCAGTGTCGAGAGCGCGCCGTCGTCCGGAAAATCGAATCGTGGCGCCACCGCCCGGACGACCGGCGTGGCCGCCTCGCCCGGCGACACCTCGCCGGCGAGCCGGAAGGTCGCGATCTGCCTCCCCTGCGCCCTGAGCCGGGGAATCACCCCGGCGCGGATGAGCGACGATTTGCCGGTGCCCGACGGTCCTGCCACCGCGACGAGCGGTCGCTGCCGCAGTGCTGCCGACACCCGCTCGATGTCGTCGTCTCGACCGTAGAAGTAGTCCGCGTGTTCCTCGTCGAACGGCTCCAGCCCACGATAGGGATTGGGGACGAATGAGGGGTCGATACCGAGCACGTCGGCAATCGGGATCATGAACGCTGTCCCGGTGTACCCACGCGGGTCGGCAACCGCCGCCATCCCCACTACCGCGTCTGTTCCGCTGTCCCACACCGGCGCACCGCTGAACCCCCGCGTGATCGGCTGACCGCCGACCCGCTGCAACTGCAGCCAGCCGGTGCCCTGCCGTTCCCGGAACTCACCCGACGCCCAGACGCCATCGGGCAACTCCGCCGGAAAGCCGAACATCCGGAACTCGCGCCCCCACGGGTCATTGGCACGCCAAAACGGCGGCGGCGCAACCGAATCGCTTATCGCATCGTCCAGCTCCAGGATCGCGATATCACCCCGACCGTCCTCGGCGATCGGTGACCACCGGCGCACCCGCGCACGCTGCGGCCCGGCCGACGACAGCAACGGAAAGTCAACCGCCACAACCGAGTCCGGCGGCTGCACGTCATTCGGATCGGCACCGGTCGCGTACGCGACCACGTGCGCGCACGTCGCGACGATGTTCGGGCCCACCAGGTACCCCGCGCCGACGACCTGACCCGTGGTCGTGCGGATCCGCGCATGCGCCGAGCCGAGTCGAGCGACAGCGCTCGAACCACCTGCAGTCATGGTCCACCTCTCTGTGCCCGAACGAACATATCCCGGCACAAGAGAGCTCGAGATCGAAAGCGATATCGTCGGTATACATCTCGCCGCGCTTCGACGGCCTCCGCTGCGGCCGCCGGTCGCTATCCAGGTGTTGCCAGTACCAGTGTTATCGGACTCCTGTTACTGGTGTCGGATCGGTTGCAAGCTCATGAGATGACTCAGACCTTGCAGCCGGGCAACGCTGCGGCCACGTCGGCCGTTGCGGGATCGGCAGTTCAACCCGCCGCGTTCGGTGCGCGGCGAACCATCGCGGTGCTCGCGGTGTTGCTCACCGGGCAGTTCATGGCGGTACTCGATGCCTCGATCGTGAATGTCGCCATTCCTTCTATTCGTACTTCGTTGCATACCAGTGGATCCGCGCTGCAGTTGATCGTCGCGGGGTATGTGATCGCCTATGCCGTGCTGCTCGTGACCGGTGCACGATTGGGTGATCGGTTCACTCAGCGCCATACCTTCATCACCGGGCTCGCGGTGTTCACCGTCGCATCGCTGGCCTGCGGGCTGGCGTGGAATGAGTTCTCACTCATCGTATTCCGGTTCCTGCAGGGTGCGGGCGCCGCGGCGATGATTCCGCAGATCATGACCATGATCCAGCGGAATTTCACCGGCAATGCCAGGGCCAAGGCGCTCAGCGCGTACTCGGCGATCATTTCCGGCGGTATGGTCGTCGGTCAGGTGGCGGGCGGTTTGATCGTCAATGCCGACCTTTTCGGGAGTAGCTGGCGCGGTGTATTCCTGGTGAATGTGCCGATCGGTGCGGCGCTTCTGCTGATTGCGCCGCGGGTATTGCCCACTGCCACCGCGCGATTCGATCGGAAACTCGATCTCGTGGGTCTGACCATGCTCACCGTCTCGGTGCTGCTGCTCGTGTTGCCGCTGGTGCTGGGGCATGAGCAGGACTGGCCGCTGTGGACATGGATCATGTTGGGTGCCAGCGTGATCGGTGTCGGAATGTTCGTGGCCATCGAGCGGGCGGTCGCGGCACGCGACGGTGAACCGCTGTTCGCGCAGCGGGTGCTGAAGTCGCCGGGCCTGGCGCTCACCGCGGGCACGCTGTTCACGATCATGGCGACCTTCGGTGGCTGGATGTTCGTCATGGCGATCCACCTGCAGAGCACCCTCGGCTATACCGCACTACACGCGGGTCTGCTGTTCATCCCCATGGGCGTGACCTTCGCACTGGCCAGTTTGAACTGGGAGCGCATCCCACATCGCCTGCACGCCATCATGATTCCGTTCGGCCTGGTGGTCGGCGCGGCCACCATGGTGGCGCTGGGCATGATGCTGCGCGACGGTGCCGACTTCGGTCCGCTGCCGCTGGTCGTCTTCGGGATCCAGGGCATCGGTTTCGGCCTGGCCTTCAGCCCGCTGATGACCCGCACCCTGGCCAGGATTCCGATGGCCCTTGCGGCCGATGCCAGCGGCATTCTGGTGACCAGTGTGCAGCTCGGCATCGTGGTCGGGATCGCCTGCTTCGGGTCGGTATTCCTCGGCCTCGCGGGCAGTACGGTGCTGTCGGCCGCACATGCGTTGGGCGGCACCGCCATTGCGGAGGGTGTCACGGTATTGGTTGCCGCGGCGCTGTCTGCGCGCGCAGTGCGGTAAGGGCAACCGATCCCGGATTCGCTCGAAAGCGAATCCGGGATCACCGCTAGCTTGCGATCGTCGGTGGTCCGGGTTCGGATCATCGCGACGCAAATCATGGCGGTGGCGGTCAAGTTTGACGATCGTCGTACCAATGAGCGGAAATGTCTTCGCGGTGGGCATCGAATTGGATGGCGAGGGATATCACCCGGCCGCGTGGCGGCGGGCCGCACATGCGCCCGATCAGTTGCTCACCGGCAATACACTACGCAAACGGGTGAGCGCGGCCGAGAATGCCGGTTTCACCCTCGCCACCTTCGACGATTCGATCCTGCCACCCGCAGGGCATCCGGCGGGGCGGATAGACGGGGTGACGCGGGCTTCGTACGTCGCGGCGACAACCAGCACCATCGGGCTGGTGGCCACGGTCGCGACCACTTACGCGGAGCCGTTCCACACATCGTCACAACTGGCCACGCTCGACTACGCCTCGCGTGGGCGAGGCGGGTGGATCGCCACGACCGACCCCGCGGCCGCCACCGCCTGGGGACGACCGCCGCACACAGCGGAAGCGGAACTCGCACGCGAACAACGGGATTCGATCGAGGTCGCGCGTCGGCTATGGGATTCGTGGGAAGACGACGCCGTGGTACGCGACTACGCGGCGAGCCGATTCCTGGACCGAGACAAGCTGCACTACGTCGACTTCAGCGGTGAAACGTTCTCGGTGAAGGGTCCGGCGATCGTGCCGCGGCCGCCGCAGGGGCAGGTGGTCGTCTTCGCACATGACACCGGTGCTGCCGACGTCATCCTGGTCACCGGAACCGACCTCGCTCAGACCCTCGCCGCTGCGGACCACGCACGAGCCACCGGCGCACTGGTGTTCGCGGAACTCGATGTCACCCTGGACATTCCGCACGCGAGGGCCGCCGAACGCCTCGCCGACCTGGGCAAGTACGCGGCCGCGAACCGCACCGAGCGCCTGGCGTTCTCGGGCTCCCCGGCCGAACTCGTGCGCCTCATCACCGAACTCGCTCACCATGTCGACGGCGTGCGCCTGCATCCCGCCGTTATCGACGAAGACCTCCCCGCGCTGGCGCGATACGTCCTGCCCGCCCTGTTCCGCGCCGGTGTCGCGCACCGCCCGGTGCCGGGTTCGACCCTGCGCGCCAATCTCGGCCTGGCACGGCCGATCAACCGTTATGCGAAGGATCAGCACTGATGTCCGAGGTTCCTTTCCCTGACGCTCAGGTTCATTTCGGCGTCTTCTTCCAGGGCGTCAATCACAGCACCATCTGGTCGGATTCGAGCAGCGGCTCGCAGATCGACTTCGAAACCTTTCGGCATATCGTCACCACGGCCGAGCGCGGACTCTTCGACGCATTCTTCCTCGGTGAGGGCCTGCGCCTGCGCGAGCAGAACGGAAAGCTGCTCGATACCGATATCGCCGGGCGTCCCGACGCCATTGCCCAGTTGGCGGCGCTGGCCGGGATCACCAGCCGGATCGGTCTGGTCGCCACCCAGAACACCACCTACAACGAACCCGCCGATCTCGCCCGCCGACTCGCGGGCCTGGATCTGCTGTCCGGCGGCCGTGCGGGCTGGAACGCGGTCACCACCGACAATGCCTGGACCGGTGCGAATTTCCGGCGCGGCGGCTTCCTCGACCACGCGCAGCGCTACGAGCGCGCGGGCGAATTCATTCGGACCGCCCGCGAGATCTGGGATGCCTGGGCCGACAATGCGATCGCGACCTCGCGCCACGATACCGATTGGGCCGCATCGGATTCGGTGCGGACGGTGGCCCGCGACAACGGGCACTTCCAAGTCTCGATCACGCCGACTCTGCCGCGTAGCGCCCAGGGCCATCCGGTGATCTTCCAGGCCGGTGATTCACCGGCGGGCCGCGACTTCGCAGCGGCCCATGCGGAGGTCATCTTCTCAAGGCACGGAACACATTTCGACGCCGCGCTCACATTCGCGAACGATATTCGGGCCCGCCTGGAACACGCGGGCCGACCGGCCGATGACATCAAGATCCTGCCCGGCACCCAGATCGTATTGGCGGAGCGGGAATCCGAGGTCGAGGAGAAGGCACGCTGGGTGCTGGAGGGCCAATTCACCGGACAGACCGCGCTTTCCCTGGTCGGGCAGGTGTGGGGTCGTGATCTGTCGGATCTCGATCCGGACGGTCCGCTGCCCGCGGACGACCCACAGCCCCGAGTGATTTCGGGCGAGCGCGGCGCACAGCGTGACGGTCAGGATCCGGTGGCGATCGCCCGACAGTGGCGGGCGCTGGCCGAAGCCAAGAATCTGTCGCTGCGCCAGGTCGCCATCGAGACCTCGCAGCGGTCCGGATTCGCCGGGACACCGACCCAGGTCGCCGACGAACTCACCCGCTGGGTCCGCCACGGCGCGACCCACGGGTTCAATATCTCGCCGTATTTGGTGCCGACCGGACTCGACGAGATCGTCGACTGGCTGATTCCGGAATTACAGGAGCGCGGGTCCTATCGCACCGCCTATACGGGCACCACCCTGCGCGAACATCTCGGTCTGCGACCGCCGCTGACCAGGCGCAGATAATCCGGTCCGATCCGCGAAACATGGCCGGTTTGTCAGGAAACCGAACCCGAGGCGGCGTCTTACTCGTATGTTTGCCATACGCAGTGCAGATCGGAGTGGGACAGTGCAAGCAGGGGTTACCGCGGATTATGTGATCGTCGGCTCCGGATCGGCTGGTGCGGTCCTGGCCAACCGGCTCAGCGACGATCCGGATGTGTCGGTGGTGGTGCTGGAAGCCGGACCGCCGGATAAGAACAAGTTCGCTCACATTCCGGCGGCATTCGCGAAGCTGTTCCGCTCGGAGGTGGATTGGGACTACCTCACCGAACCGCAGCCCGAGCTGAAGAATCGGCAGATCTACTGGCCGCGCGGCAAAATGTTCGGCGGATCGTCGTCGATGAACGCGATGATGTGGGTGCGCGGATTCCGTGCCGACTACGACGAGTGGGCATTGCTGGCCGGGGAGGAGTGGGGGTTCTCGGCGGCGGTCGAGCAGTTCCGCAAGATCGAGTCCGTCGAGAACGCCCAGTATCCGGATGAGGGCGCGACCGGGCCGCTGCATATTTCGCGGCAGCGCAGTCCGCGCGCTTTGACCGCGGCGTATTTGGCCGCGGTCGAGGAATCCGGATTCCTTGTGGAGCCACCGAACCGGCCGCAGCCGGAGGGATTCAGCGAGACCATGGTCACCCAGCGCGGCGGCAGGCGGTGGAGTACGGCCGACGGGTATCTGAAGCCCGCGATGCGCCGTGCGAATCTCACCGTCTATACCGAGGCGCTCGCGTCGCGGATCATCTTCGAAACCTCGCCGACCGGACGGCCGCGCGCGACCGGTGTGGAGTACCGCAAGGACGGCGTCACACAGACCGTGTCCGCCAGGCGCGAGGTGTTGCTCTGCGGTGGTGCGATCAATAGCCCGCAGCTGCTCATGCTCTCGGGAATCGGCGATGAGGACGAGCTGGCGCGCCATCACATTCCGCTTGTGCACCATGCGCCCGAGGTAGGCGCCAATCTGCAGGACCACCTGGTTGCGGCGCTCGGCTACGGCGTCGAATCCGATTCGCTGTTCACGGCGGAGAAGCCTCGTCAGCTGCTCGACTACCTGATCCGGCACCGCGGCATGCTCACCTCCAATGTCGGTGAGGCCTACGGTTTCATCCGCAGCAGGTCCGATCTCGAATTGCCCGATCTGGAGCTGATTTTCGCGCCCGCGCCGTTCTTCTACGAGGGTCTCGTGGATCCGACCGAGCACGGGGTCGTGCTGGCCACGGTGCTGTTGCGGCCGCACAGCCGCGGCCGGATCTCGCTGGGTTCCGGTGATCCCACCGCCAAACCGGTCATCGACCCACGCTATCTCTCCGATAGCGGTGGCGCGGACCGGGCCGCGATCATGTCTGGTTTACGCGTGTGCGCCGAACTGGCCGCGGCCCCGGCTCTGAAAGCGGCACTCGGGCCGCTGATCTACCCTCCGCAGGCTCCGGCCGAGCTCGAGGCCGCGATGGAATTGACACTGAACGGCTACTCGCACACCCTGTATCACCCGGTCGGCACCTGCCGGATGGGTACCGATGCGGGCAGTGTCGTCACGCCGCGACTGGAAGTGCGTGGGGTGCAAGGACTCCGCGTCGCGGACGCCTCGGTGATGCCGTTGCTTATCCGCGGGCACACACATGCGCCGAGCGTGTTCATCGGTGAACAGGCGGCGAAGTTCATCCAGCATGGTTAGCGTGCTGCCGTAGGCGAATGTGCTCGATCGGGCATGTCGCCGCTTGACTACGCAGAATGCGCCGGGCGGACAAGGGAATCCGTGGGCTTGTGCCTCTGCGCCGTAAAAATTGGGCCGAAATGGCATGCAGTGCAATATCGCATTGCATGCATTTGCGCATAATGTGCTGTACCGCAACGAATGTCAAAGCGCTCCGCCTGGCCGACTGGTATTGCGCCGCTGTGGCCTGCGTCGTGGATGCGCCGACGAACCGTGCCTCGGCAATGACCTTGTGCCCGAATGCGGTGATCGAAATTGCGACACGTTGGTCGCGCGAGGAGGCCACCGCGCGGAGCGGCTGTCAGGCATGGTGGCTATCGGTACGCCGTGTCGGCGATTGACGCGAGGGCCTGAGGCTGAGACCGGCGCAGGCGGTGGCCAGGACGAGGGCGGCGGCGATGATCATGCTCGACTTCGACACAATGACCATTGACGCCGCAAAGTCGCTGCGCCTCATGGCCTGCACCGCGAAACCAGACACACGCGACGCCGAGAACCTTGCTCTCCTCAACGCCTGGGCCGCCGCGGAAACAGCATCTCCGAACCCCCTGCAATGACGCGTGCGGCTGGCCTGTACACACCAGACATGCAGCCTCTCTTCGTCTAGGCGAATCGCGCAAACTCCTTCCCGGAGATCGCAGGCCCTATGGGGGGGCAGATCAGGCCGTCATGGCGGGCCCGAGCGCGGTTGACATGGTCGAGCGGCACCCGGCCGATACGCAGCGGCGGCCGACGAAAGCCGGCAGCGCGACCGCACCCAGTGGCGCGACTGGTGCTGTCGCACACACGGGCGCATTGCCGAGTCAGGCATAGACGAACAGGGCGAGGGAGGCTGCGGACAGGATCAGGTATGGCATGGGATAAACGATGTCGGAGTACCGCTTGGCTCGGATGATGGTGATTTCGGCGCCGAGGAAGTACAGGACCAGGCAGAGGGCGGCGGCGAGGCCGAGTGGCGGGATGGCCAGGCCGATCAGCAGGCCGAGGCCGCCGAGGGCCTTCAGGATGGCCAATGGGTTGAGAGTCCATTGTGGGAGGCCGTAGCCGAGCATGGTCTCGCGTACCTGATCCGCCTTGACGATATCGAAGCCGGTGGCGCCGAATGCGGCTACGGCGGCGAGGACGGTGACGACGACATATGCGACAGACATGGGAACTACCCTCCGGTCAGCTGGGTTCTGCGGGTCTGCGATCGTGGGTGGGACACCCGATCGCCCTGTCCACGTGACGGATGCCGAACCCGAAAGGTGACCCATGCACGCACAGGAATTGTTGGCGCGACGATTCGAGACGCACCGCGATCACCTGCACGCGGTCGCCTATCGGATGCTCGGATCGGCCGGTGAAGCCGAGGACGCGGTGCAGGAGGCCTGGCTGCGGCTGGACCGCTCCGACACCAGCGAGGTCGAGAATCTGGCCGGGTGGTTGACCACGGTGGTCTCGCGGATCTGTCTCGATATGCTGCGCTCGCGGACCGCCCGGCGCGAGGATCCGATCGATCGGATCGCCGAACTCGGCGACGCCGCCTACGACCGAGATCCGGAAAGCGAAGCAGTGCTGGTCGATTCGGTCGGGCGCGCGCTGCTGGTGGTGCTGGATACGCTCGGTCCCGATGAGCGGGTGGCGTTCGTGCTGCACGATATGTTCGCCGTCCCCTTCGATCAGATCGCGCCGATCGTCGGGCGCACCAGCGTCGCCACCAAGAAGCTCGCCAGCCGGGCCCGCGCGCGGGCGCACGGCGATGCGAGCGCTTCCACCGCCGAACTCGCGCAGCAGCGGCATGTCGTCGATGCCTTCCTCGCCGCCGCCCGCAGTGGTGATCTCGACGCACTGCTCGCGGTCCTCGCGCCCGATGTGGTGCGTACGGCCGATCCGGCCGCACTGCCCTCGGGTATGGCACCGGTCGCGCGGGGTGCGCAGGCGGTGGCCCGCGAGACCGTCATCCTGCGCCGCCGCTCTCAGGTCGCCACGCTCGCGCTGGTCGATGGAGCGGTCGGCATCATTGTCGCGCCGCGTGGCAAACTGCTACTCGCGCTTGCGGTTACGGTTACGGTCCGGGACGACCGGATCGCGGGCTACGAAGTGATCGCCGATCCGGCCCGCCTGCGGCACCTGGAGATCGCCGTCCTTCCCGAATTGCCCTGAGCCAGGGGAAATTCAGGCGTCGCGCGGCACGCCGCCACGCAGCTGACGAAGGCGACTTCAGCCGCAGACGACACCCAAGGACGCCGACCGACCAACTTCGAATACTCGGCGAGCGCGCCGCAAAGATTCCGAGGCCTCGGTACGACAGCTGGGCTTTTCGTGCAGGCGAGCCGAATGGTCGCTTACCGAACCACCATGTAACTCACCTCGGCGGCCGATCCGGCCAACGGACGACTCCTGCTTCAGTCGCAGACCGCACCGAAGGACGCCGAGCCGACCAACTTCGAGTATTTGGCGAGCACGCCGCGTGTGTAGCGCGACGGCAGCGGCTTCCAGCCTTCGCGGCGGCGGTCGAGTTCTTCGGGGGCGATGAGAAGGTCGAGGGTGCCTGCGGCGACGTCGAGGCGGATCTGGTCGCCGTCGTGGACGAAGGCGATCGGCCCGGCATCGACCGCTTCGGGAGCGACATGGCCGACACAGAGACCGGTCGTGCCGCCGGAGAAGCGTCCGTCGGTGAGCAGCAGCACGTCCTTGCCGAG
Source organism: Nocardia pseudovaccinii (assembly GCF_050942345.1). Lineage (NCBI taxonomy): Bacteria > Bacillati > Actinomycetota > Actinomycetes > Mycobacteriales > Nocardiaceae > Nocardia > Nocardia pseudovaccinii. The sequence goes on along the minus strand of NZ_CP192074.1, from coordinate 4,157,859 downwards.
GCCCGCGCCCTTGATGGCCGCGGTGATCGCGAGCATCTCGCGCATGCCGGGACCGCCCTTGGGACCCTCGTAGCGGATGACCACCACATCGCCCGCGGTGATCGTGCCGTCCTCCAGCGCGTCCATCGCCGCCCGCTCGCGATCGAAAACCCGTGCCGTACCGGTGAATACGTCGGAATCGAAACCTGCCGACTTGACCACCGCGCCGCCGGGCGCGAGCGATCCGGCGAGGATCGTGATACCACCGGTCGGGTGGATCGGAGATGCCATGGCCCGCACCACTTTTCCGTCGGGATCCGGCGGGGCGATGGTGGCGAGGTTCTCCGCGACCGTGCGCCCGGTGACGGTCAGGCAGTCGCCGTGTAGCAGTCCGGCATCGAGCAGCGCCTTCATCATCACCGGCACGCCGCCGATCCGGTCGACATCGGTCATCACATGCCGCCCGAAGGGCTTCACGTCGGCGAGGTGCGGCACCCGGCGGCCGATGCGCGCGAAGTCCTCGAGTGCCAGATCGACTTTCGCGTCGTGGGCGATCGCCAGCAGATGCAGTACGGCATTGGTGGAACCGCCGAATGCCATGACCACCGCGATCGCGTTCTCGAAGGCCTCCTTGGTGAGGATGTCGGCCGTCGTGATTCCCCGCCGCAGCAATTCCACCACCGCCTCACCGCTGCGCCGCGCGTAACCATCGCGGCGCCGATCGGTCGCGGGCGGTGCCGCGCTGCCGGGCAGCGACATACCCAATGCCTCGGCCGCGCTCGCCATGGTGTTGGCCGTGTACATGCCGCCACAGGCGCCCTCACCCGGACAGATGGCTCGCTCGATGGCGTCCACGTCCTCGCGACTCATCAAACCGCGCGAACAGGCGCCGACCGCCTCGAACGCGTCGATGATCGTCACTTCGCGCTCGCTGCCATCGCTGAGTTTCGCGATTCCGGGCAGGATCGAGCCCGCGTACAGGAACACACTCGCCAGGTTCAGCCGCGCCGCCGCCATCAGCATGCCGGGCAAGGATTTATCGCATCCGGCCAGCAGCACCGAACCGTCGAGCCGCTCGGCCTGCATGACGGTTTCCACGCTATCGGCGATCACCTCCCGCGATACCAGGGAGAAATGCATGCCCTCATGTCCCATGGAGATGCCGTCGGAGACCGAAATGGTCCCGAATTCCATCGGATACCCGCCGCCCGCGAACACCCCCTCTTTGCACGCCTTGGCGAGCCGATCCAGGGACAGATTGCACGGCGTGATCTCGTTCCACGAGGAGGCCACCCCGATCTGCGACTTCCCCCAGTCACCGTCGTCCATGCCCACCGCCCGCAACATGCCGCGCGCGGCCGTCTTCTCCAGACCATCGGTGACATCGCGACTACGTGGCTTGATATCGGGACCGTTCGGATCATTGACCATGGCCACATCATTCCCCGCCCGCATCCCCACCGCTGCCGACCACGCCGAACAGGGTGATTATCCGTGCGTGCCGATTCGCTGGAGCAGGTCGAGCAGGGTCGCGCGTTCGCCGACGGACAATGCGGCGAAGGATTCGGTCAATACCTCGTTCGCGACCCGATGACCGGCGCGCAGGACCTGCTCGCCCGCGACAGTCAACCGGTGTTCGATGGCGCGACCGCGACCGGGGCTGCGGTCGATGAGACCGCGTGTGACGAGCCGGTTGGCGAGGGTGCCGAAGGCCTGCTCGCTCTGGAATGTCTCCTCGGCCAAGGCGCGCGCGGTGGAACCGGGATTGCGGTCGATGGCGCGCAAGGCGTCCCACTGGGCGAGGGTGGTCCCTACGGTCGCGAGCCGATTGTCCAACGCACGGTGGTGGCGGTACTGCGCCTGTTTGACGGCGCGTCCAAGGGCTTGCAGATCACCAGGCATGGACATGACCCTAACAGTTTGACTAAGCTTGTTTATATCAACATATTTAGTCACTGGATCGAGGAGCTCGACGATGACCGCACACACCCAGCCGCAACCGCCACTCACCATCGCCGAATCAGGCAGCGGCCCAACAGTTCTCGTCCTGCACGGCGGCGCGGGGCCCGCCTCGGTGGCCGATATCGCCGAGCACCTGTCCCGCTCGTCTCATGTCATTGCGCCGACCCATCCGGGTTGGAATGGCACGCCGTTGGCATTCGACAGCATCGGTGATCTTTCACGCGCCTACCTGGACCTGCTCCACGATCGCGATCTGCAGGACGTTCTCGTCGTCGGCTCCTCGATCGGCGGCTGGATTGCCGCCGAAATGGCCGTCCGTGATCACGACCGCCGCATCGGCGGACTCGTGCTGATCGATGCGACCGGCGTTTGGTTCGACGACGATCCGATCACCGACTTCTTCGCTCTCGACGCCCGCGGCGTGGCCGAGCACTCGTACCACGACCCCGCGCGCTTCTACCAAGACCCCGTTGATATTCCCGCCGCGCAATCGGCTGTGCGCCAAGGGAATATGGCCGCACTACGGACCTACGCGGCCGACCCGTACATGCACAATCCCCGGCTGCTCCCCCAACTCGCCGCCGTCACCACCCCCACCCTTTTGCTCTGGGGCGAAAGCGATCGCATCGTCACCCCGGCCTACGGTGCGGCCTATGCCGCCGCCTTCGCCGACGCCCGCTTCGAAATCATCCGTGCGGCAGGGCATTTGCCCCACTTGGAACAGCCGGAGGCCACATTCCACCACATCGACGGATTCCTCCGGTCAGTGCGGTAGCGGATCGGTCACACGCGTCGACTCGACGTGCCGAGGCGAAGCCTGCTGGTTGCGAAGACGAGTAGCGCTATGAGTTGGACGGCAGCAGTAACGCTGACCACGGCGGTCAGGGACCGGGCGTAGAGCAGGCCGAGGAGCGCGGATCCGGCGAAGGCGGCCAGGCCCGCACCGGCGGCGAAAACACCGTAGGCGGTACCGCGGCGGCGCGCCGGGACCAAGTCGGCGACGGTCGCGCGAAGTGTCGATTCCTGGACGCCGAGCACCGCGCCCCAGAGCAGTGCGCCGATTACTGCGGGAATCGCATTGTCCTGAAAGGCAAGTGGCGGGATGAGGGCCGAAAGCAGGGGCACCACAAGGAGGATTCGGGCACCGATGCGGTCGTAGCACCAGCCGGTGAGCAGGGCGGCGAGGGCATCGACGACCATTGCCGCGGCATAGACCACCGGGACGACCGCCACGGGGACGAGTTCGCGAGTGGCGAGGTGGAAGGCAAGTAGGCCGAACCCGGCGAAGCCAGTGGTGGTTGCGGCAGCGAAGGCGAGGTAGGTCCAGAATTGCGACGGCAATCTTGTTGGTACCGTGCCGATTTCGGTCAGCGGCACCGTCAGTTCGTACGCGGCCGGATTCGGCACGCGCGCCCACAATCTCACCAAAACCACCAGGACGGCGACACCAGGTATCGCCAGTGCGAAGAACGCGGGACGGTAGTCACCTGCCGAAAGCAGAAGTATCCCCGCGACGACAAGCGGCCCGGCCAACGCGCCGATCTGATCCAGTGCCTCGTGCATCGCGAAACCACGACCGCGACCGACCGCCCCCGCCGCATGCGAAAGCAGCACATCTTTCGCGGGACTGCGCACCGCCTTGCCCGCCCGCTCCGCGATCACGAGTACCCCGGCCGACCACAACCCGGTCGCGAACCCGAGCAGCGGAACCGAGGCAACGGTCAGGGTGTAGCCGCCGAAGGCCAGCGGCCAGTACGCACGCGTCCGATCGGTCAGCGGACCGCTCACCAAACGACCGGCCAGCGCGAATGCTTCACCCGCACCGGTGATCACACCCACCAGAACAGCGCTCGCGCCGAGCGAGGCCAGATACGGACCGGTAACCGCCCGAGCGCCCTCATAGACGATATCGGCCAGCAGACTGACCACACCGAACCCGACGACGAACCGCCATGGACTCATCGCCGTCGCCCTGGGCCCGACCGCCGACACGCACAGAGAATAGCGACGATCCGCCGACCCAGCAGGCTTATGCACCCGAAGCCCGCAACGCGGCCGCATTCCCCGCTCGACCTACCAAGATCAGGTGGCACTGGTGGAGGGGTCTACTCGACCGATGCCGCCACAGCGTCCACCTGATCTTGATCCCGTTACCCCCGGACGCTCGCGAAACCCATGGGTGGCGTGGGCGAGGGGCCTGTGCGCAGTACCGGGCGGAAGTCGGGGAGGGCGGGGAGTACGTCGGCATTGCGGGCGGCGTAGCAGCGCACGCGTGGGAGTGCGCGGGTGACCTCCGCTCGCTCCACTGGTTCGGCGTCGATGAAACCGATGGTGTCCAGTTCCAGGCCGAGGGTGTGCGCGATCCGCAATAGCGACGCGGATTTGCGGCCCCAGCCGATCTCGACGGCCGAGAACATGTCGTAGAGACCGTGGCGGTAGAGCTTTTTGAGGGTGAGGTCGCGGTCGCTGCGGCTGGCTACGGCGTGCCAGATGCCGCGCTCGCTGAGCTTCAGCAGCGTGCGCAGGGCGGCGGGGCGTGGTGCGCTGCTGGTCGCGTCGCAGACGACACCATCCCAGAGGGTGCTGTCGAGTTCCCAGACAAGACATCTCAGAGCCGGTGCCATCGCCTGCCCCTATCGGTTGGTCATCGCTGCCTCTCCTGCCGTGTCGTCGGCAGATGGGCTACTGCGAAAACCATCCAGCGAACGGCACGTACCGGACAAGCCCCCGCTTTCTCGGGAGCCCGTGCGGCCGAGGTGATACTACCGGCACTGCCCGTGCATGCTCCTGTCAAAGGCCGTAGTAGCGGCGAACGAGCCGTTCGTAGATCCGAGCGGGCGTGAATCGCCGGGTCCAGAACGAGAGCCGAACGTCACTGCCGCACAGGTAGGTTTGACGCGGTTCGGGTGCTTCCAGGATTGTCCGCACCTTCCTGGCTACCACCTCCGCGGATTGTCCGTGCTCCAGATATCCGGTGACGCGCGACAGTACCGAAGTCCGATCCGGCGTATATGCCTCGATCGGATCGGCAACGCGCGCAGCCGAATCGATGATCGGGGTAACCGTCCACCCCGGCGCGAGGACCGAGACGTGGATGCCGAAGCCCAAGGTCTCCATCCGCATCGCCTCACCGAGACGTTCGACGGCCGCCTTGGTGGCCGAATACCAGCCGCCATAGGGCTCGGCGATCGCGCCCGCACCGGAGCTCACCACGATCACCCGGCCGTGGCCCTGCGCACGCATGATCGGCAGCACTTCGCGCAGCACGCGGTGAGTGCCGATCACATTGGTGTCGATAAGTGCGGCCGCCTCGTCCGGATCGGTCTCCTCCACCGAACCGACAATGCCGTACGCGGCGAAGGTGACCACCGCATCGATGCGGTGGTGCCGCGCGTGCACGGATTTCACCCAACTGCGCACCGCTTCGGTATCGCGGACGTCGACCGCGCGCACGCCATTACGCGCGAACTTGTCGCTGCCCTCGACCGCATAGCCGACGCGCGCAAGGTATTCGACGGTCGCCGCGCCCATGCCGTTGGCGGCCCCGGTCACCAGGACAACGGTCACAGCGCACACACCTGCAATACGCGCGGCAGCACTTCTAGTCGGGCCGATTCCACAATCGTGATCTCGCCATCCAGTTCGAGCGGTGCGGGTGCGGCGGGCCGCAGTTCCACCGCGGTGTCGCGACGGCAGGTGGCCAGCGCCGAACCCCGGAACTTGCCGCGGTAGAGACCTGCGATGAGCCCCAGAATCCGCGCCCGCCCGGCGGCTTCCCAGATATTCACGTCGAACATGCCGTCCGCACGGGTGACCGGTGTGTCGTAGTACATGCCACCGGCGAAGTGCACGCTCTTGAGCACTCCCACATTCGTGATCGGTGCGGTATGCACCCAGTCGGATCCGCGCAGTTGGACGGCCAGTGGCTCGTGGGTGGCGATATTGCTCAGCGCGGTCGCGATAATGGCCGCCTCGACATTGCGGGATTTCAGCCAGCCGATCAGCCCGCGCGCGTGGTTGAACGAATGATTACCCGCCGCAACGAGTCCCATGCTCGCATTGAGCAGGAAGTATCGGACTGTTCGGGTGCCGTCCGGAAGCAGTATGGTGGCCTTGCCGACGTCGACGAGCTCGGGTGTGCCGAGCCGGACCGGGATATCGGCGATGCTCGTTCGCCCCGGTTTGTGGAAGTCGTTGGAACTGCCGAGACCGATCGCGCCGAGTGCGACCGATTCCGCGCCCTGTCGCGGTCGGTCGGTCGCCGGATCCATGATCGCATTGAGGACCAGGTTGACCATGCCGTCGCCGCCCGCCGCCACGATCACCTCGGGTGGATCCGACTCGAGGCTCGCCAGGACCAGTTTCATGGCTTGTTCTGCGTCACTGGGCATTTCGACGGTGAAATCGGTATTCCGTTCGCGTAGCACGCCTTCTACCGGACGCCACCGCTGCAGCGCCGTCCCGGCATTGGACTGTGGATTCAGGACGACGAGCATGATTTCTCCTCGATACCCAGCCACTCGCGCAGCCGAGGCCAATCCCCCGTACTTACAAGGCCCGAATATTTCTGTGGAACAGCAGATTCCGGCACGTTCACGAGGAATACGGGGATCCCGAGAAGTGCCGCCGGTGCGTCGTTGGCGGCGTCGTTGCCGATCATCACGCACTCCCCCGGTTCCGCGCCGAGCCGGTCGAGCAGTTCGTGGTAGAACTCGATGCGTGGTTTCGAGCGGCGCATGTTCTCGCCGCTGGTGCGGAAGGTGAACACGGACGGGTCGTAGCCGCCCCAGCCGAGCCGGGTGGTGACGGTGCTGTCCGGCCACAGCGGGTTGGTCGCAACGACCTGTACCGTGCCCGCTTCCTGGAGCCGGGTCACCGTATCCAGTGCCCGAGGCTCCGGCGGAAAGCAACCACGCAGACGCGGAAAACCCGTCTCCGCCAGGCTCTTCAGTTGACTCGCCACCGCATCAGGTGCGACCCGCAGCCGCTCGGCGAGCAGTTGGACCATCAGGTCGGTGTTGGTGTGCTCGGTGTCGTTGGCTCGAACCTGCTTCAGCACGCCGGGCAGGACGCGCAGAAAACGATGCGGTGAGGTCAACTCGCGAAATGCCTGCGCGGCAGCCAGCGGCATCAGCGCCTTGAACCGGCGCCGATGCAACCGCACCAAGGTGCCGTCCAGGTCCCACAGCACTGTGCGCTTCATTCCTGGCTGTCCAGTACCGCTTGTAGATCGGCGCGGGTCAGGCCGAGCTGGGCCGCGTATTCGTCGATGCCGGGACGTCCAGCGGTACCTCTTCCGGCCCGGCTCGCCAGCTCCGAACCATAGGCGGCACCGAGATCGAAGACAGTCTTGGCCAGAGCCGCAGGAAACAGCCAGCGGCCGAGGTCGCGCTGGAAAACCCGAGTCAGCCGGTATGGGGCGGAGATTCGTGCGCCGAGATCGGACAGCGGCGCCGGGTCGCGCAGCGAACTCATCTTGCGCGCTTCGTCACCGGGCGCCAGCAGCAGATCCGACCACAGGCGGCCGAAGCGGTCACGCTTTTCGCTCGCGACGGCGGTCATATTGAATTCGGTGTAGGCCTTTTCGATGCGCGAGGTGTGGGTGGAGCGGCTGCGCAGCAGCGCATGGATATCGGCGGTTTTGCGCGCGGTGTCGTAGCGGGTGAAGCGGTTGATCTTCGGTGCGATCCAGTTGATCAAGGCCGCGAACTCCGGTTCGGGCACGAGCCGATCGGCCAGCGAGAGGGCGTGGTACATCAGGCTTTCGCTGCCCGCCTTGGCGATTTCACCGGCCAGCAGGTCGTAGTCGAGGTCATCGGCGTAGCGGGCCAGGTTCCAGATGTCGGCGAGTTCGCGTACACCGGTCTTGTAGTAGGGCAGGTGGATGCCGAGGTGGTGCAGGTTGTCCTCGTGCGACATCGCCCAGGCGGGTACACCGTAGAAGTCGATGCGCCGCACGCGCTTCCAGATCGCGGCGTAGTCGACGGTGTACGGAGCCAACGGGGTGATCAGGCCCCAGTGCGTGCCGACGACAAGGGACCCGTCGCGCGAGACGAACGACGGCAGGTGGTGTGAGCGTTCGGCGCGGACCTTCGGGGCCTTGCCCAGCAGTTCGGAGGTGGCGAAAAGTCCCAGCTCCCGGTAGATCTCGATGACGGTGTCGACCTGATCGAGTTCGACGAGGATATCCAGGTCGTTCATCCGCTTGTAGCGCGGGTCGTGGTAGATCTCCGCCGAGAACAACATGCCCTTGAGCACCACGCAGCGCACGCCGCGTTCGTCGAAGCGGCGCAACAGGTCCCTGGCACCGGCCAGGCGCCGATCGTTCACGGCGGCGATGTGATCGGTCACGCTCGCGAAATGTGCTCGCACCAGTTCGGGAACGAGGTCGTAGAGCTGCTCGGATTCCAACCGACGGTGCACTAGCGGGACGGTCGCATTGAGCTCGGCGAGTTCGAAAACCTCCATCCAGTCGGTGATCTCGTGGGCGAGTTTCGCCAATGCGGCGCGTTCGTCCTGACTCGGGTCGGCAAGTGCCGCGTGCACGAGCAGGCGTTCGGAAGCCGTGCCGCCCGCGGCGATTTCGGTTCCGGTCATATCAGCGGATCCCTTCTTCGGTCGGACCGATTTGCTCGGGATGGAAGGCGAAGCGGCGGGCCACGGCCGAAATCTTCGCCAGCGCGAAATCCAGCTGGTCGCGACTGAGCGTGGCCATCATGCTGACCCGCAGCCGCTGCTGTTCGCGTGGGACGGCCGGGAATTCGACGCCGTTGACGAACACGCCCTCGGCGTGCAGCGCCGCGACGACCTCGGCGACGGCGAGGCGCTGCGGCACCAAGATCGGGATGATCGCGGTCTGCGGATCGACCGCGAAGCCCATTCGACGCAGTTCGCGCACGAAGTAGTCGACATTGTCGTGTAATTGGCGGATCCGCTCCGGATGCTCATCGATGAAATCGATGGCGGCGAGTACCGAGGCGACGACCGCCGGGGCCAGCGAGGCCGAGAACATGTACGAGCGCGCGAAGAACCGCAGCGTGTCCACCAGATCCTTCGACCCGGCCACGAAACCGCCGGTGGTGGCGAACACCTTCGAGAAGGTGCCCATGTACAGCTCGACCGATCCGGCCCCCATGCCGAAATGTTCGGCGGTGCCGTGGCCGTGCGCGCCGAGCACACCGGTGCCGTGCGCGTCGTCGATGGCCAGCCAGGCTCCGAAGGAATCGCACAGCGCCCGAATCTCCGGCAGCGGTGCGATATCGCCGTCCATCGAGTACACGCCCTCGACGGCGACCACGATATTCGCGCCCGGATTGCGCCAGCGGATCTGCATGAGCCGGTGCCGTAGATGCCGAAGATCGTTGTGCTCGAAGGCCATCGAGCGGACCCGGCCGAGTTGGATGCCGTCATAGAGGCTGGCATGGCTCTGCTCGTCGTAGAGCAGAATGTCGCCCTTGCGCAACAGACCGGTCACCCAGCCCACATTGGCGGCGTAGCCGGAGGAGAACACCAGCGCGGATTCGCAGCCCTTGGTCTCGGCGAGGCGTTCTTCCAGCCGCCGGTGCACCGAAGTGGTGCCGTTCAGCAGTGGCGGTCCGCCATGGCCGACACCGAATTCGCGCACGGCCCGGACGGCCGCCTCGACGATCTCCGGTTCGTTGCCGAGGCCGAGGTAGTTGTTCGACCCCAACATGATCAGGTCGCGGACCGCGTCGCCGTCGGGATCGCGGACCTGTACGACCGGACCCGCCGCCCCGGTGATCTCACGGAGGACGAATCCGGTGCCGCGCGCGTTTTCGACATAGGGCCGGAATTCCTCGAAGCGCTGTTCGAAGGTGTGCGCGGCGGGATCGAGGTAGTGCTCGAGGCTGAAGTTCTCGCCGTGCGCGGTCTCGTGCGGTGCGGCTGCGGTGGATGTCATGAGCTGTGTTCCTGAACGATGGTTGCGGTTCCGGCCTTGCCGTCGAGGATCAGCACATCCCCGCTGGCGACCAGCCGGGTGACGCCCGCAACGCCGACGACGGTGGGAATGCCGAGTTCACGGCCGATAATGGCGGTATGGGAGAGTGGGCTGCCCTTCTCGCTGACCAATCCACCGGCGGCCACCATCAGGAAGACCCAACCGGGATCGGTACTGGCTGCGACGAGGATCTGACCGTCGACGACCACATCCGGTTCCGGAGTGGTCAACACCAGCGCCGGAGCTTCGACTCGGCCCGGCGCGCAACCGATTCCGTGTAGCACACTGCCGGAATCGCCAGCGGGAGCCGGATGGTCGAAGGCCGGATCGTTGATGCCGACGGCCGCGATTCCGGCCGTGACGATCCGCGACGGCAGTTGCTCGATGCGCCACCGCTCGTGATCGCTCTTGCGTGTGGCGACCGTGCGCGCCGCATCGGTATCGACAGCGGTCCCCCGGGTAAGGGCCGCGATCTCCTCGTAGGTGAGCCAGAAGATATCGCGCGGATCCTCGAGCAGTCCGGCCGCGTGCATCTGCCTGCCGTATTCCCGGAATACCCGTTTGACCAGGCCGAAGGAACGGCTGCGACCCAGCCGCATATTCTCGCGCTGTTTCACATGCTCGCGCGCCCGCCCGAGTGCGAACCGGAATGCCAACCGTTGCGGAAGCTTTCCACGGAACAGCCGCGCCGCGGTGCGCTCCGCGTCGCGGCGGATCTGCTTTTCGCGCGCCACCATTTCGTCGATGTTCTGACCGCCACGCAGGTAGTTGCGCAGCATAGGAACCAGTCGCTCCGGATGCTGGCCCAGCGGATCGGTTTCCAGCTTCAGCTCGTCGACGGTACGGTCGCCGAACAGGGCGATATGGCGCAGGCATGCACTGCGGAAATCGGCGAATTCGGGCTGTGCCAGGGTTTTCCACACTTCATGCGGTTCCAGTAGCCCCTTGAACAGCTCACGCAGCGCGGCATCCGCCCGGACCGTCGCGGTCAGTGCGAGCGCCGAGCGGACCGGGTCGACACTGTCGACACCTTCTTCGCCGCAGAACAATTCATTGCGCAAAGTGATGGCGGATGTCTCGGTGAGGCCTTCGCGTTCCAGCAGCAGACCCACGACGTGGAACATCTGCTGGGCCAGAAAGTCATTGAAGATCTGCACCGCGTAGGCGGGGACGAGTTCGTGCAGGCAGCGTTCCATCCATTCGAGCAGTGCTTCCGGATCCCGTTCCCGCTCCGGTGTTTCCGGGTCGAGCCGGTGGTCCAGATCGGCCGTGAAGGCCTGGAGTTCGGCGAAGAACGCGCGCAGCCGCCGCGGTAGCCGCAGCCAGCCAACCGTGATGATGGCGGCGATACGCAAGCGCAGCAGATACATCTTCACCCGTGCCTGCCCGCGTTTCGGCGCGGCGGGCCGCTGGTAGCGGTTCTCGATATTGAGTGCCGCCTCCCAGCCTTCGATGGCGAACTCCATGCCCGGGATCTGCAGGAACAGCCGGTACCAGTTGCTGATGTTGTAGTAGATGCGCCCGTGCGCGGTACCGACCAAATAGGGGTACAGGCTCGCGGCATTGCGGTCGACGATGGCGTCGGTTGCGCCGAAATCCTTGTGACAGGCCCGGAACACCTGCTCATAGGCATTCCGCAGGATCGAAAAGGTCAGCGGGCTGGAAAGACCGGGATAGGACTCGGCGACATTCACATTGTCGAAAATGGTTTCGCGGGCACCGGTCGCGGTGATCGGGCGGGCCTGGAGCAGGTACAGCATGCCCTCGGCGTCATATGCCCATTCGACATCCTGTGGCGCGTCGAAGGTCTCGGCCAATCCCGTTGCGGTATCGACGAGTTCGACTACCTGTGCGTCGGTGAGTGCCTGGCCGGTGACGGCGGTGATCTGCTCGATGACGGTGCCGGAACCATCGGCCGCAACCGCGACCCGGCTCTGCTTCTCGGCCACCGAGCGGGAAACGATCGTGCGCGCGGCGGTGTCGACGAAGTAGGTATCGCACTCCACGGTTCCGGCGACGACACCTTCGCCCAGGCCGAGGGCCGCCGAGACGACGGCCTCGCCCGGGTCGCCGGTCTGCGGGTTGCAGCTGAAGGCGACACCGGAGACCGCACTGTCGATCAGCACCTGAACCAGGACGGCACAGTCGATCTCGGTGTTGTCCAGTCCACGATGCGCTCGGTAGAAGAGCGACCGCTCCGAGTAGGCCGAGGCGAGCACCTCCAGCACCGCCGCCGATACGTCCGCCGGGGCGACGTTCAGCAGGGTGTCGAGTTGGCCCGCGAAGGAGTCCGTCGCCGAATCCTCACCGCTCACCGAGGAACGCACAGCCAGGCGAACAATGGATTGTGCTGTACGCGTGGCGATTTCGCGCACCTGCGCGCCCAGCTCGGTGTTGATATCCGCTGGGATCGGCTGAGCACGGATGATCGTACGGATCTCCCCCGACGCCGCCCGCAACGACGCCGGATCGGTGTGATCGAGCGAATCCAGCGCGTCGGCGATGGATCCGCGGATCGGTTCGAGGATGCGCGCACACGCGGCGGCACTCAGCACCACGAATGGTGGCACCCGATAGCCGACCGCTACAAGTCTGCCGAGATTCGCGGCCTTGGCGCCCACTTGCGGCGCCATCGTCGCATCGGCGGCCAGTGCGGTATCGCTGACGGTTGTTCCGGTCATTGCGCGGCCTCCTGCATGATCGTGGCCGACGGCACCGCGGGCGCACGCCGGGTGAGCCGAACGAGTACCGGATCGGGGGTATTGGAGATCTCCGGGTTCTCCCGCACCCGCATCCCGTTGACGAGTTCGATGTCATAGCGCGCCAACAACATTGCGATGCCCACCCGCACCTCCATCAGCGCCATGTGCTGGCCGACGCACAGATGCGCGCCCCAGCCGAACGGGAAGTAGCGGTATGGCGGGCGCGCCTTGGTCCGCTCCTTGGTGAACCGCTCCGGATCGAACGTCAGTGGTGAATCCCAGAATTCGGGGAAGCGGTGGTTCACGAACGGGCTGATCACCACGATCGCGCCCGGTTGCAGATCGAAGCGGTCGAAGCTGTCCGGTTCGACGGCGGTGCGGCTGAATGCCCACGCGGGTGGGTGCAGACGCATCGCCTCGTCGATCGCGCGCCCGGTCAGCTCCAGTGCGGGCAGCGCGCGGTCGACGCCGTCGGACAGCGCGAGTGCGATATCGATCTCGTCGCGTACCCGCGCGAGCACCGCCGGGTTGTGTGCCAGTTCGTAGATGGTCCACGCCATCGCGCCGCCGGTGGTCTCGTGTCCGGCCAGCAGGAAGGTGAGCACCTCGTGACGCAGTTGCGCGTCATCCATGGCGTGCCCGGCATCGTCGCGGGCCGCGAGCAATCGGGCCAGCAGGGTTGTCGCTTCGGCATCGGCTTCTCGGTGACGCTGGATGACGCTGTCCACCACGCGATGTAGCCGTTCGCGAACCCCCTGGAAGCGGCGATTGGCCGGGGTCGGCACATTCGGCGGGACTTGGACGGGTGCGGCCATATGCCGCATCACCCACGAAACACCCTCGCGCACATCGTCTTCGATCTGGGGCAGGACACCATCGATATCGGAGCCCATGACCGCGCGGCACACCACATCGGCCGCGAAACCCATCACCTCGGGAACCAGGTCGAAGGCCGTGCCCGTCGCGGCGTAGGCATCGAGGCGATCGAGCATCCGCTGTCCGCATTCGACCATGAGCGGAATCTCGGTGTCGACGTGACGGCGGGAGAATGCGGGTTTGATCAAGGCGCGCTGACGTTTCCAGAGTTCGCCGCCGCTGGTCAGGAGTCCGGGGCCGAGCAAGTAGTTCAGGCTCTGATAGCTGATCCCCTTCTCGTACTTGGCCGCATCGGTGACCAGCACCTGATTGATGTGCTCCGGCTCGACGAGCAGATGCATCTGCTGATGCACCAGCCGCAGCCGGACGCTGCCGCCATGAGCGACGGCCTGCTCGTAGAACAGCGCGAGCGGGTCGGCGCGGTAATCCGGATACGCACCCAGTGGATGTCGCAGCGCAGGACCGCTGAGCCTGCGGCCGCGGAACTTCGGCTGCACACTCATGCCGCGCCTCCGGCACCGACCAGATCGTCCTGGGCCAGGAAAAGCCGCCTGGCCTCGGCGCGCTGCACCTTGCCGCTGGTGGTCTTCGGAATGCTGCGCGGCGGCACCACCCGGACCCCGGCGGGCAGCACACCGGTGCGCTTGCTCACCGCGACCCGCACCGCTCGGCGCAACGCATCGTGTTCGGTCGCCTCCGCACCGGATTCGACAATGAGATGGAGTTCCTCCGACAGCCCTCGGGTATCGGCATGTCCGACGGCCGCGACACCACCGAGGCGCACACCCGTGACTTCCTGTGCGGCGAGCTCGAAATCGGTGGGCAGGTAGTTCGCGCCGCGGATGATGATCAGGTCCTTATGCCTGCCGGTGATGCGCAGCCTGCCGTCGCGCAGGTAGCCGATATCGCCGGTGTCCCACCAGCCGTCCCGAGTGGCGGCCGCGGTCTCTTCGGGCAGCCGGAAGTAACCGATGGTCATCGATGGGCCGCGGAATTGGATGCGGCCGACCACGTCCGAACCGCACACCGCGCCGTCCTCGTCGACGATGCGTACCTCGGTACCGGGCAGCGGTGCGCCGCAGTCGACGATGTGCATCACATCGAGGTCGTCTTCCGGAATATCCAGGGCCACACCGTTTCCAGTGAGCGCCCGGCGCGACACCGAGTCGTAGGCGACCGGCGCGTGCGGGCGATTCACGGTGACCGCGAGGGATGCCTCGGCCATGCCGTAGCAGGGCACCAACGCATCCTTCGGCAGTCCCCAGGCCGCGAACCGGTCGACGAAACTCTGCACGGTCGGCGGATGGATCGGCTCCGCGCCGCAGAACAGGAACCGCCAGCTCGACAGATCGATGCCGTCGAGTTCGGCGTCGGTAACCCGGGCGGCAGCATATCCGTATGCGAAATTCGGTGCCGCCGTGAATGTTCCGCGATACCGGCTGACCGTACGCAGCCAATCCCCCGGACTGCGCAGGAATCGGCTCGGCGGCATGAGCACCGCGTCGATGCCACGGAATACCGGCGTCAGGAATCCGCCGATCAGCCCCATATCGTGGTGCAGCGGCAGCCAGCCGACCCAGGTGTCGCCCGCGCCCATCGCGGCGGCCTGTGCGATCTGTTCGCAGTTGGCGGCCAGATTCGCGTGGGTGATCTGCACACCTTTCGGTGTTCCCGTCGAACCGGAGGTCGCCTGGATGAATGCCAGATCTCCCGGTTCGGGAAGTCTGGGCGCCAGCGTCGGCGCGTCCGGCGAACAGGCCCAGGCGTGCAGCACATCGCCATCGATGGCCGCCACGGTGTCCGGCAGTGCTCCCCCTGCGAGCACCGACCGCGTCGCGACGACCGCCGCGGGTTCCAGATAGCCGAGCAGCCGAGTGAACTTGTCGCGGAAGATATCCGCCGAACCGAACCCGCCCGGCGTCGCCACCGCGGTCGGCACCGCGCCGAGCACCAGCGCACCGAAGAACGCCGTGACGAACTCCGGGGAGGTGGGCAGACACAGCATCACCCGATCTCCAGGCTCGACCCCCTCGGCGGCCAGGGCGGCCGCGGTGCGTCCCGCAGCGGCCACGAGATCGTCGTGTCGCCAGGCGATTTCACCATCGGCATCGCCGCGCTCCGGAACGAAAATCGTGGACGGTGCCGATGCACCACGCTCGGCGTCGGCCAGTAGCGCATGCACGATCGTCGGATGCTGGGAAACCAATTCAGTCACTGCTCACCCCGCACGTATCGCACGATCTCGCCGACCGTATTCAACTGTGCCGCAGCGTCTTCCGGTATGACGATGCCGAATGCCTGCTCCAGCTGAATGGTCAGCTCGATCGCGGTCGGCGAATCCAATCCGTAGTCGATCAATTGCGCGGACGCGTCGATCTCGTCCGCCGAAACCCACAGCACCTCACCGACAATGGCGCGCACCCGCGCCTCGATCTCGGTCGCCGGGGTACCTGCCTGTGTACTCACCCGAGTAACTTCCCTTCCGTCACGCAGGCGCGGACCGACTCCTCGAGATCGACGCCGTCGCCGGTATCGATGCGGTGGAATCCCACTTCGGGGAAGGCCGCCGCGAGGGTGTCGCGCACCTGTAGATATCCGTCACGCAGGGCTCCGAGCCGCTCTGCTGTTTCGTGGGCCTCCTTCGGCCCGCTCCCCGAACGTTGCGCACAACGTGCCGCGGCCTGTTCCGGCGGTGCGTCCAGCCAGAGCACCGCGTCGGGCAGTGTCGTGCGAAAGCGGTCGGCGAAGCCGGGGACGGATTCGGTCACATCCCGGCGCACCAGATCCGCGATCTCCGACAGCAGCTCCCAGATATCCGGGGAACTGCCCAGACGCGTGGATTCCGACCGCTGCCAAGCGAGGATGTCGTCGAAGGTGCCCGGACGGTGGCGCTCCAGCACGGCCGCGATCTCCTCGGCGCGATCGTGACCGTTCCATTCCGGGCGGGCCAGCGCGACATACAACGGGCCGTAGACCAGCAATTCGATCAGCGGATGCCGTTCGAATACCAGCACATCCGGTGACCAGGTGGTCAGGAAGTGCCGCTCCACCGGACCGAACAGCGTCATCTGCAGATACATCGCGGTGGCCTTCATTTCCAGGCTGCCGATTCCATCGCATCCGACGCTGAATGCCTTGAGCTGCTCGGATAGGTCCGTCAGCGGCACATTGCGGGTGTTGTGGAAGTCCGGGCAGGTCATCGAAGCGAAAGAACCAGTGCCCGGCGCCAATTCGCGCAGCCGTGCCATGACCGAGGACTTGCCCGCACCGTCGATGCCGACAATCGCGACGCGACGGGTCACCGGTCGTCCTCCCGCAGCTGGGCGAGCACAGCCTTCGTGATATCGGCCGGTGTGCCGGTGCCGTCCAGGCGGATCCAGCCGAACTCCTCCGACAGAGCCTCCAGCGCATCGTGACTGCGCCGCTGGAAGGCCAGGAAGGTCTCCTCGTCGCCGTAGCCGCTCTCGTAGTCGCTGCGCAACTGCTTGCGCCCCAACGCATCCTGCGGACCGACTGCGAGATAGAAGGTGCGATCGGGTTCCGGAAAACCCGACGCCAGCTTGCGCAGCACCGCCGGATCGCCGCCGTGTGCGACCTCGGTGGCGAAGTACTTGTACCAGTACGCATTTGCCAGCAGGATGTCCGGGCCGCGTTCGGCGGCGAGGTCGAAGGACAGCTGCATGGCGTGGAACAGGAAGTGCGCGCGACTCAGCGGGGACAGCAGTTTCAGGTAGCCGTAGATCTCGGACGGACTGCGCCACGGCAGCTTTGAGGAGACCTTCGGATCCAGGAATGCGTCCCAAATGGTCACGGCGGCAACGCTTTGGCCCTGCGCCTCGAATTCCGCGGCGATGCGGGCCACCTGGGTCGTCTTACCCGATCCGTCGGCACCGGCGATGCAGATCAGGCGTTTGCGTGCGGTCAGTGGTTCATCCGTTCTGGCGGCCGCCGGGCGTGGGTGCTCCGGGGGCGGTTGCTTGGGTTCGGCGGGGCGTAATGGCACCGCAGGTTTCGGCGGGGCGGGCTCGTTCGGCTCACTGATCGGCAGCTCGTCGGGGACCGGCCGCTTGTCGGGGACCAGGCGCTCGTCAGGGACCAGGCGCTGACGTTCCCGCGACCACTCGGGATCTGCGACGACATCGAGTCCGTGCCCGTTGCCGGAACCGGACGGCGGCGCAACCGGCTCGGACGAGACCGCGGTCTCCAGCACGCTGATGACTCCCGCCCCGCCATCGACCCGGATCCGCTGACCCGAGCGGACCGCGGTCGTCGCACCCGCGACATTCAACACCGCCGGTATTCCGTACTCGCGCCCGATGACCGCCGCGTGCGAGAGCATCCCGCCCACCTCGGTCACCACCGCTGCTACCAGCCCGAGGGCAGGCGTCCACCCCGGATCGGTGAACCGGGTGACGAGGATGTCACCCTCGCGCAGCTGGTCGATATCGGCCAGTGAAGTGATCACCCGAGCGGTGCCCTCCGCAATACCTGGACTGCAACCCAGCCCGGTCAGATCGCCGTCGCCGATCTCGCGAACCGCGCCCACGGTGACACCACCACCCAGCTCATGCGGTGGCACGAGATCCCGGTAGCCCGCGTAAACCGCACGGCGATAAGCGATCTGCGGTGCGAGCGTCGAGATATCCACCCGCCCGGCCGCGAGATCACACAGCTCGTGGATCGACAGCTGGAACACATCATCGGCCTGCTCGAGCGTGCCCGCCGCAGCCAGGCGCACCCCGGCCTCCACGACATACGCGCGCACAATGGCATAGCACTGCGAGGAAAACTCCCGCATGCGTTCGCGCGCAACGAGGTACCGGCGCATCCGCTCGATCTGCTTATCCAATGCCTTGGCGTGTTTCACCCGCGCCAGCGGTTTGGCCCGCACCCGCGCGCGCACCGCGGCGAGTTCGTTTTCGTAGCGTTTGCGCTGATCCACCAGCGTCACATCGGGATCCGCGGGCGCGGTGCCGTGCTCGAGCATGACCGCGATCATCGAGCGCACCCGCTCGGGCGCCTCCGACCAGCGCGGGCTGGTGAGATCCAGTTCCGCGTCGGCGTGGAAGCCCTGCTCGTCGAGAAAGGCATCGAGCGCCTTCGCCCATTCGGGACTGTCCAGGCCGTGATCGCCTGCCACCCGGTGCAATTCGACGATGCCGCGCTGCAGCTGCATATGGCTGATATCGGCGAGCCCGCCCATCAGATCGATGGCCGAGGTGGTCCCGTCGGTCGCGGCATCCACCTTGTCGAGGAGTTGCTTGAAG
This sequence comes from Nocardia pseudovaccinii, assembly GCF_050942345.1. Classification (NCBI taxonomy): domain Bacteria; kingdom Bacillati; phylum Actinomycetota; class Actinomycetes; order Mycobacteriales; family Nocardiaceae; genus Nocardia; species Nocardia pseudovaccinii. The sequence continues at coordinate 4,139,113 of NZ_CP192074.1, read as the reverse complement.
TCGGTCTGGACGCTGGAGTTGTTGTAGATGGTGGTGAAGTAGGTGCGCTCGGTGGCGGCGTGGAAGGTGAGCAGGCAGTCCGCCAGATCCGCGACGAAGGTGGCCTCATCGGTGTGCGGCAGTTCGCGTACACGCTCGCGCCACACCGCGTATTTCGCGGGCCACTGCGCCGCGAACGCATCGACCGCCGCCAGTTGATCCTGGTAGCTCTTCTGCACGGCCAGCGCCGCGGGCAGCGCCCTGGCAATGGTCTTCGCATTCGTCGGAGTGCGGTGCGGACCATCGGACCCGTAGTCGTTGAGCACACCGAGGTCGTCGTCGAAATGCTGCTCGTCGAAGCCGGGAATGCGGAAGAAGCACTTCTTCACCGCGCTGACATTCCAGTAGGCGCGGCCATAGTACATGGCCATCCAGTCCGGTTCCGCGCCGCGTTCGGCGAGCTTCAACCGTTCGAAGAACTGCTGCATCGAGTACTGGAAGGCGTTGTCGTACAACGAGAACATCATCGGTGTGCAGACCCGCGCCGAGACGCCGCCGTCGCGCAGATCCGCGTCGGAGAACTGGTCGATATCGGTGCGCCAGCTGATCGCGGTAATGGCCCGCGCCTGTAGCAGCCACAGTTTCCCGTCGCCATCGATGGCCCATTCGATGTCCTGCGGGCGGTGCCGGTGCGCCTGCACCGCCAGCATGAGGGCGGCGAGTTCGGCTGTGGCGGTGGCATTCAGCTCGACATCCTCATCGCCCGCATCCCGCTCGACCACGGTGCCGTCGAACAGTCGCAGCGTGTACCTCGTCGGTGTGACATGTCCGGAGACGAGTCGTTCGCCGAGTCCCCGGCAGGCTTCGACGACGGCGTGGTCCTCGATGCCGGTGAGCGCGTCGAGGCTGAAACCGACACCCGCACAACGCGCGTCGACCATGCGCTGCACCAGAACGGCGACCGAAGCATTGGCCTCGTGATAGCCGCGCCGGGCCAGATAGGTGCGAACTCGCTCGTTGTGCACCGATTCTCGGCACTGCTCGATATGTTCGCGCAAGGCCGCGACATCGGTGATATCGAGGTACGACTCGTACTGACCGGCAAAACTCGCGTCGTCGAGGTCTTCGAGCACACCACTCGAACGCGCGGCGACCGGGAAGCCGCCCAGCGCTCGTACCCAGCCGGTCAGATCAGCATCGGATACCTCGGCCAGGTCGAGATCGGCCGTGACGACGAATCCGGGCGGCACCTCGAAGCCGGCCACGATCAATTCGTGCAGGGTGCCCGCCTTGCCACCGGCGCGGTCCGCTGCGAAATCGGCCGCGCCGAGGAACATCGGGGCAGGGGTTGCTGCGGTAGGAGATTCGGACACGGTTGGAGCTCCTGTCGGAAGCAGAACCGGGCGCACGTCGTGACGATCGGCCAGATCGCGGGCGGCGCGCACGCCTGCCGCGGTCAGGCCGCCGTAGGACGGACTCGCCGTGCGCGGTTCGAAACCGAGCAGAACGGTTTCGGCCATACACGCGTAGACGACCCCGGCGGGCAGCCCGGTTTCGGGAAACGGGGGTGTCTGGCCGAGCGGCAACGCCATGCGCCCACCCGAGACCAGGGTGATATTCGGTTGCTGGGACACCGCGGGATCCACATCGCCGGGGACCGCGAGATCGACCACGAGCACCGGATCGTCGTCGGCCAGCACGTCGGCGGTGATCACTGGCACTGCCGAATTCGTGGCGGTGAGGACGATGCGACAGGCACGCAGGGCGGTCAGATCCTCGCTGACCGTCACCGCACCGGGCAGACCCGCGGCCACCCGCTCGAGCCGGGACGCCGAGCCGGTGCGCCCGACCAGGGTCACCGAATCCGCGAGCGGTGCAAACAGTTCCGCCATCACCGCACCGATATTTCCGAGCGCCCCCAGGATGCCGATCCGGCGATGGCCCGGTTCGAGACGGGCGAGTTCGGTACGAACCACCTCGTAGGCGCAGGCCGCGGTAAGCGAATTGCCGGAGGTCACCTTCACGGTGTCCTCCACGACATCGCGCGAGGCATCGGTGACGATGGACGTGTACCCGCCGAGCCCGATTACGCTGGCGCCCAAAGCGATCGCCTGCTCCACCGCCTCCAGCACCAGATCGCGCAGCCAGGCGCGATGTCCGGCGCGCTGGCATTCGATGATCTGCTCGGCCGAAATCGGCACCGCGATCAGGCATACCTCGACCGTGGCGCCGGTCGGCGACGTGACGAGCTGTCTGGTCAGTTCGAACGGTTCGGCCACCCCGCGCAGCCGTTCGAACAGTGCGGCGAATTGGCCGTCGGACCATTCGGCCAGCTCCGGTGCGAATCTGCGCAGATCCGCGGCATCGGGCAGATTTGCCAGGAATACCACCCTGGTCGGGGCATTCCAATCGCGGGCGACCTCATGGGTGCGCCGCCGCGATGGTGATCGGCGTTCCGGCACCGGCCAATTCGTGGTGACCGGTGCGGCCAAGTGTGCGAGCAGCCGGACGTAGTCGCCGCGGTGCAGCACTGCGGCGAGATCGTCGAGCGCCGCCGTCAGTCGGTCCAGGTCCGCGTCGGCGAGGAAGGCCGAGGGCTGGACGCGCAGTGTGGTCGGCGCGGAAAGCGTTGGCAGCATCCGGATCCGGTGGACGTGCAGCAGATACCCCGCCACCACGTATCCGAACAGCTCCGGATCGCATATTTCGCGCAGCAGCGCGGATGTCGGTTCCGGTGGCGACAGTTCGATGCCCTGCAGCAGCCCGCGGCCCCGTACGGCGAGGATCTCCTTGGGCCACCGCCGTGCCACCGCGTCGAGCCGGGAACGCAGCAGCGCACCGGTATCGCAGATGCGGATCTGGTTGTCCCGCAGCAGGTCCAGTGCCGCGTCGGCGACCGCGCAGGACAGATCGTCATCGGCGAAGGTCGAGGTGTGGTATCGGCCGAAGTCGGCGATCGAGCGTTGCCGCTCCACCAGCAGGGCCGAGATCTTCACCAGCCCGCCGCCCAGCGATTTCGAGAGCAGGTAGTAGTCCGCGCTCACCTGCGACGGCGATGAGGCGAGGAAGGTTCCGGTACGGCCCATGCCCGACTGGATCTCGTCGAATACCAGGGCCGCCGTGTGCCGATCGGCCAACTCCCGCAATGCCCGCAGGGTCGCGGCCGGAACCTCGCGGACCCCGCCCTCACCCTGGATCGGCTCGGCGAATACCGCGGCGATCGGCGAAATCCTGGTCCATGACCGCACCGGCCGACCCGTGCCGTCGAAGGTGATCCGGCACACCCGACGCAGTTCATCGGCGAACGCATTCGTCACCGCGTCCGGTTCCCAGGTGTCGAGCCTGCGCCGCTCCGGACCGGGCACCACCAGGTCCGCGGGCGTATCGGCGTGCTCGGTCAGAGCGAACGCGCCGGCGGTCTTGCCGTGGAAGGCACCGGTCAGCGAGACGAAAACCGGTCCGCGCCGCCGCAATTCGCCGATCTCGCGCAGCGATTCGGTGAGCAGCTCCGCGACCGAGTCGCTGTCGTCGTCGGAGCCGTTGTCGCCCAAGGCAATCGGCCGAACATCGTGCAGGCTGTCGCGCCGAACCCGGCGCAGGGTACGCCGCAGTTCGGTCTCGAGATCGCCGAGGGCGCGGGCGTGCGCCACCGCCGCGTGCCGGATCGCCGCCTCCACCGCATCGGCGCCGGTGGACCCGAACGTCACCACGTACTCGCGCCCGCTCCCGGCGGCCACCGCTTCGGAAAGCCTTCGGGCAAGTCGCGCGGCCGCGGGCCGGACACTGCCCTGGGAGACGAATGGCGTCTGCTGATTCAGCCGAGCCGTCGCCACCCGCACCAGCGCCGGATGGTTGTGCCCGAACAGCGCCGCACCGAAACCGCCGACAAGATCCAATACCCGGCTCCCATCCGACCGGATCAGATAGTCACTTTCGGCACCCGCATACACGACATCCAGGTGGCACGCCCGTAGCAGCCGAGCCAGTCCGGGACGGTTGTGCCGGGCGAAATCATCGAATAATTCGTCTTCGGAAACAATGGCGGAGGAATTTATTTGTTCCGAAAACAGAACACCTGCCGACACGATCTATGCCCCAATACCAGAGTGCCGGTCGGCGGTAGACTTTGCGACCACACAGTCAATTACATCGCGCGCGGTGTACAGTGTGGCAGCCTCCGCATCGGAGATCTCGATCCCGAACGTTCGCTCGAGTTCTATGACGAGTTCCGCTGAGCGGACCGAGTCCAAGCCATAATCCAGCAACGGCGTATTCACATCGATCGACGGCACCTGTAATCCCCGCGAAAAGAGTTCGCACACCCGTGTACCGACATCGTTCAACCCGGTCATCGCACATCCTCCCGCGCGCTCGAACCTGCCGCGTCCGCTGCTCGCGCGACGCGGGTACAGAACATCGAATCCGTCGCGAAAACCATGAATCTTGGCTGATCAGTGCGGAATCCGGCGTCAGCCGAGACTGCGATCACTTGCCCTCCGATACGGCAATCAGGACTGTCACGTCCAATATCTCGTCTATGCGCACAACTGTTAGCAATCACAGCGGTGCATGCACACATCTGTACACCGATGATTTACGGCTGGCAATGTGAATAGCCTCGACTCAGAGCCGGTTCGAACCTTCAGCAACTATTTCGCTAATACAGCCCGCCCGTACGTGCGGAACTCGGCCGCACCCACCAGAAAGGGGGCGTGACGAAGTGGTGTCTGAGACAATTCATTCCGCAATTCGCGGTCACCGACAATTCGCCAATTCGGCCATCAGCGACGGCGCGGGATCATTTGTCAATAAATGCGCTGTTCATACCCGGTTCACTGAGCGGACAGCAGAGTTTCCGAACCGACCTATCGGTACTTTTGTTTTGCATCGAGCGCTAACACATTCCGCGTCGAATGCAAAGTCACGTAACGGCGTTTTTACCTCATGCGGCCGGGCATGCGCACTGCCCGAACTCTCGGCTAACTTCTGGTCCCAGCGACGGATGTGACGGCTCTCATTACCCGCCGGTAGCTCCTCTGAAGCACTGTGACCGGTCACAAGCGCCCGACCACCCGGATAGCGCACTCTCACAGAACCGAGCGAACCGGTCCACATGCCACCCCGGGCAGTTACTGTGAATGCTCCACACAGCTACACCCGTGGCCGAAAAGGAGTCGCCAATGTCCGTCGACCACTCGACCAGGCCGACCCTGACCCTATCGGGCAAGCCGATGTCGTCCCCGCTCAAGGACGTCCGCGCACTGTCCCGGCAGATGGTCGGCCACTTCGTGGACAACGTCATCCCGTGCGCGACGATGCCTGGGGAAGCCATTACCGGTGACTTCACGGCCAGCACCCGCGTCTGCCTCGAGATCGCGGTCAGCATGCTCGACGGCAAGGACATCCCGGAGAAGGTGCAGCGGCTCGAGGACCATGCCGCGGGCTGGGCCCGTGAGGGCGTGCCGATCGACACCATCCTGCATTCCATCCACGAGGGCTTCCAGATGGGCCTCGAACTGGTGGTTTCCAGTGCGACGATCAAGGACTACGACAATCTCGTCGACGGCGCCAAGATGGTCGTCGAACTGCTCGACAAGCTGACCTCGGCGATCTCGGTGGCCTACATCCGCGAGCTGCGTGCCGTCGTCAGCGAGCACCACACCGCCGTGCACACCCTCACCTCCGCACTGCTCGGCGGGCACAGCACTTCGACCATGGCGCGCGAATGCGGTATCGCCATCGCGGAGTCGTACGACGTTCTCGCCGTTGCCATTCCACCGCATCGCGACGAGCACAATCCGATGCTCGACGCCCAGGTGGTAGCCCGGCGCAAGTTGCGTCGGCTGCAGGCCGAACTCGCCACGCAATGCGGCGCGAGCGCACTGTCGCTGCTGAGTGTGGACGGCGGCACCGTGTTGATCCCCTCGGCCCAATTCGACAACGACAAGCTCGACGCCGTGGTAGCCAGGCTCTCGCACGCCGCACAGGTCGGCATTACGGCGACCATGGTCGTCGCCACGCCGGAACAGATTCCGAACGCCGCCGACCAGGCGCACGAACTTCTCGACATGGTGCAGCGGCTGCAGGCGGTGGCCGGGCTCTACCGCTTCGACGAACTCGCCCTCGAATACCAGCTCACCCGGCCGGGCCCGGGCCGCGAATACCTCGGTTCGCTGCTGGATCCGCTGGACGAACACCCCGAACTGCTGGAGACCCTGCAGCGCCACATCGGCAATAACCTCAACCGCCAGCGCACCGCCCGGGTGCTGCACGTGCACACCAATACCGTCGACTATCGACTCAAGCGCATCGGGCAACTCACCGGCTTCGATCCGTCACAGCCGTCCGGGCTCTGGTACCTGCGCTCCGCCTTGGTCGCGCGCACGTACCGCACCTGACACCGACGCACGCACCTGATAGGGAAGGCCCGCCGGAGATCGTCCGGCGGGCCTCCCCTATCAGGAGGGAATGCCGAGCCCCTCGGCCAGCACGGGCCACGAATCCTTCAGCGCCTCTTGCCAGTACCCCCACGAATGGGTGCCCGTCGGCTGGAAATCGTAAGTAGCGGGGATCCCCAGCTGATCCAGTTCGGTGCGCAGGTTCTGGGTGCACCAGTTCACCGCGGATTCGATGACACCGCCGATCACCAGCTGGTTGAAGAACCCGCGCGGCCCGGGCTGCATGTGACTGCCGTTGTAGCGGTCGTACATGCCAGGCACACCCGTCCCCGTCGAGATGAACAGATGGATGCCGCGCAACTGGTCGGCATGCAAGTATGGGTCGTTGGCCGCCCACATCGGATCATTCGGCGGCCCATACATATTCACCGTATCGCCCCCACCCCAGCCCTCCACCGCGAGCTTCACGAACTGCTGCCCGATCGGGTCACTGATCTGGGCGCAACCGCTGTAGGCCGCAACCGCCTGATACAGACCGGGTTTCGCGATCGGCAACTGCAAAACCGAGGTGCCCGAGGTGGACAGCCCCGCGATGGCATTGACGCCCGTGGTTCCGAGTTCGGCATCGATCAGCGGCGGCAACTCCTCGGTCAGGAACGTCTTCCATTTGTACAGACCAAGTTTCGGATCCGGCGCACGCCAATCGGTGTAGTAGCTCCACTTCCCACCCACCGGCTGCACCACATTCACATCCTTGTCGGCGAGGAACCTCAGCACATCGGTGTTCTTCTGCCAGGTCGCACTGTCCTGCCCACCTCCACCACCGTTCAGCAGATACAATGTCGGCCGCGGCGTCGACCGATCCGCCGGACGCAACACCTTCACCATGATGTCCTGCTGCATAGCAGCGGAATACACCCGCAACTGCACCGTCCGATCATCCTCGGCCCACGACCCGGTGATGGACGACGACGCATCCGCGTTCGCTACCGACGGCACCACAACTACAGCGAACACCGCAGCAAGCGCAGCGAACGCGTGCACCCAACGGCGGCAACGTATTTCACCCCTCGCGCGGCCCGAATCGGCAACCGGCGCAGTCGTTCGTCCGGCGGAACTTCGTTTCATCATTCACTTCCTCCAGAACCCTGGCGTTCGTCGACTCGCACGGTTTGTGCTCGTCAACGGCATAGAAACTGCGCCAACGTTAGAACCGGAGAAGAACGATGTTCCGCAGACATCGGCCGGATCTGGACACCTCACGAATGCCTCCGGCACCCCTAGGGATACGACACAACCCGCGATTCTCGGCATCCGATAGTGCCCTGGCCAGCACAAAGACCCATCGTTCAGTGTGACAACACCGGTCAGCGTTGCGTTGCCACGTCGACGAGTTCGGCACGGCTCCGGCTGTACCGCCCGGCCGCCCACAGCGCCACCGCGATGTAGAGCACCTGTTCGGGTATCCGAATCCACAGCGGGGATGCGGGCGCACCGTTGAACGGGATGTCGGATAGGGCGGCGTAGATGTTGGCGGGCAGCAGGGTGACGAACAGTGCGGCCAAGCCGATCCCGGCGGGTCGTCGGGTTCTGGTGAGGACGAGACCGAGCGCGCCGAGCAGTTCCAGCACACCGGTCAGGTACACCATGAAACTCGGGAACGGCACGAATGGCGGCACCATCGGCAGCAGATCACCGTGGGTGGGAGCGGGTCCGCTCGCGAGGCTGTCGGGAAGGAAATGCGTTGTGCCGGTGAGCACCAGCATCGCCGCGAGCGCATACGCCGCGCACGTCGGCCAACCGGTGAATCGAGTGGCCCCCAGTACACCCGACAGGCGCAGCCCGAACAGCACGATCAGGAGAAAGATCAGGATTTCCATTTATGTCTCCGCATGGGTGGGTTGGTTTGGTATCGGTCGGTATGCCGGGAGGAATCGGATGATCAGGTAGCCGAGTACGCCGAGCGGCGCGAACAAGATCGTGAACAGCAGTAGTGCGCTGATCAGCGCGGGATGGATGCCGCGTTCGCGGCTGTCGAAGTAGATCCAACGGCCGAGAAACAGATCGAATCCGACGAAGTGCGCCCACGCCGCGGCCGCACCCGCACTGCTGGCGAGAATTGTTTGCAGCCCAGGCAGATTCGGGCTGGCAAGAGCGGACAGGAACGGCCCGAACTCCGGTAGCACCAGCGTCGCGTAGATCAGCAGCGGCGCCGCGCAGATCAGTGGTGAGGCGACGATGGCCGGCGTTCGGTGCCAGCGCGGCGCCAGGATCATCAGTGCCCAGAAGGGCGCGGCCAGCCAGAAGGAAAGGTCGAATAGCGAACGGGTCATCGAGTCACGCCGATCGCGGTCAGCGGATCGGGTGACGGATGCGTGGACCGCGGTCGGCGCAGAATGATCATCGCGGCCGATCCGGTTGCGGCAGTGGCGATCAAGGCCAGTGCCAGCAGCGTCGGTGCGTCCGGATGCACCACGGATTGTCCGCGCAGCGCCTGCCAGGTCAACACTACGAGCAGACTGCCGAAGGTCGTTGCCGTGACAGTCACGAGCGCTGCTCTGGATCCGGCCGATTGCAAAGCAGGGATTCGGCGGGCACCGAATTCCAGGGCGATGACGACCAGCGGAAGCAGTTGCACCGCATGCATTCCGACAAAATGCGGGACGCGTAGATCACCACCGGCGGTGCTCCAGCCGAGAATCGGCAGGCCCGGTCCGCCGTCGGGGAGGCCGACAGTGTGCGCGCCTTGGATGGCGCTGCCGGTCTCGCGTTGGGCCGGAGTCGGCATCACCATGAGCATCCCCAGCGCCGCGCCGATCAGCGACAGTGCGGCGCCGTAGCGAATCGCGGCGTTGCGTGCGGGATCCGGCGTCGGGTTGCGGAACAGAACCAGCGATACGACCAGAGTCGCGACCCAGACCACGATTATGGACAGCCCCATGGTGTCCCACAGCGCCGCATTGAGCGGAGTTGTGAAGTTGAAGTGGCTGGTGGTGCCGCGCACGATCTGGGTCACGATGACGGCCAGTTCCACACCGAGGCCGACGGCCGCCACCGTGCCCGCCCACCAGGCGACCCGCCGCCAGCGGGTGAGCTGGGCGATCAGCCAGGCCCAGGTGACCGCGTAGATCAGCACCGAGAGCGCGAATTTCACCGCCTTGGCCCAGACCGGCAGTCCGGTGAGGACCCGATCGTCGACGATCAGGCCGCCGATCGAGAAGAGAACAAGCAGTGCCATCGCGGTGGCGAGCAGCATCAGTGGGCGATGCCATTGCAGAGCGTTCATGTCATGTCCTTCGGCAGGAACTCGTCAGGTGTTCATGTGGTGTTCGGTGGCGCAGGACCAGCCGGGGTCGCCGTGGCGGATGAAGCCGATCCAGCGCTCGCGCATGTCCTCGACCAGGGCCTGCGGTCGCTCGCCCATGAGCATCGGTGCGTGCGCCCACGCTGCCGCATTCCCGAGCAGGAACGGCAGTTCCAGGCAGTGACACGCGCCGAATGGGCTGGTTGCCGGATGCCAGTCGAACCGGTAGAGCCATGCGGTATTTCCCTGCGCGGCAAGGGTTTCCGCCAAACGCAAGGTAGGAGCACGGAACAGTTGGTGGGTCATGGTGTCGGCTGCGTCGTCGACCATCGCCGCCGCCTCGTCCTTGGTCGTTCCCAGCAGGACCTCGATACCCGCAGCAGCGACCGACCGCGCCAAGTCGTCGCTGACGAGAACACCGTCGGCGACCAGTTGATACGGCGGAGCCGCACCACCGACGCGCGCCGCGACCGCATACTGCGCCGAGAGCAGCTCGGCCACCGGAACATCGAATAATCGCCGCTGCTCATCCGGCGCAAGACCCAACTCGCTCAACAGCATTCGCCCGGCGGCGGCCGCGTCCTCGGGTGACGCGGGCGGTATCCCGGCAGGGGGGCTCTGCAGGATCGCACGACGGAAAAGTCCGGCGGTTCCGGTCGGCATCGCGAGTATCGAGAGCGCCCCGCCGGATTGCCCGGCAACGGTGACCTGCGCCGGATTCCCGCCGAACCCGGCGATGTTGTCCCGCACCCACTCCAGTGCGGCCATTTGGTCGAGCAATCCGAGATTGCCTTCGCTCACCCCGGGCAGGCACAGATATCCGAGAACACCGAGTCGATAGTTGATCGTCACGACCACGATGTCGCCGAGCTCGGCCAGCTCCGCACCGTCGTACCAGGCCAACCCGCCCGAGCCGCTGGTGAATCCGCCACCGTGCAGGAAAACCAGCACCGGATGACCGGACCCGGCCGGTGCCCAAACGTTCAGCGACAGACAGTCTTCGGCCTGGGCGACCGTGAACCGACCCATGACGCGCTCCAGCCGTGACGCCAACTGCGGTGCGGCCGGGCCGATCTCGACGCTGTCGCGGATGCCCGGCCATGACTCCGGAGCACGCGGCGCGCCGAACCGTTCGGCAGTCGCGAACGGAATACCGCGGAATGCGGCTACCGCACCGTCGGCACTCCCCCTGACCTTCCCCGCGGCAGTCTCGACGATCATGGCGCGACGAATGTCAGTCCGGCACCGCATGCGTCGCGCGCGGACACAAAGAACCCCGTCGCGGCGGTGCGAGTCGGCGTACCAGTGCTTTCCACAATCCGACGCGCGTGCTCGACATCATCGACCCGGATGGTCATCGCCGCGAAGTACGACGGCGCAGGCACCGGCTCACCGGGTAGCACCTGGTCGGCGTCCGACGCCCGAACGAATTCCAGTCGGACCTCTTTGTGCGCCAACACCGTCAACGAATTCTCGGTGGTCGGATCGACCGCGACGATGCGGCGGTAGCGGTCGACGATCTCGTCGAACTCGGTGTCGGCGGCCACGATCGTCACCGCCGCGATCCCGCGCGCCCCGTTCGGATGATCGAGATACCGTGGCTGGTGCACATATTCGCGGGTCAGGTGCTGGGAGATGCCGAGCAGACCCTCGGACGTGCTGCGCGGGTCGATGTGCACTGTGCGGGCGCGCATGGTCCGCACGCCGTCCTCGGTGTCCACGTCACGTTCCAGCTCGAGCACACCGGAAGCGGGGAGCCCGGCGTCGATGAGCCGCGTGCTGACCGCAGCGGCGTCGTCGGTCTCCAGATTGAGAATCCGGAATCCCTCCGGAAGCCGCTTCGCGTGCCACGGGTCGGGCGCGGCGGCATCGACGATGCCGAACAATTCGATGTACGAGCCGCCGAACACCGCGCATTCGTTGGCGGTGCACCCCAGAATCGCAGGTTCACCCGGCCGCTGGCTCATCAGGTGCCGCGACCGCGGCGTCAAGGTGAATCCGAAGGACCGGTATCTACTCGTCATCGCATCGAAGTCACTGCCCTTGAGACCGGTGTGGTGGATGGCTCCGATGTACTGCTGGCCCATGTCGTCGTTCATGCGAACGAGCCTGCTGGACCACAGCGTCGAAGACCGCTTATCGGGCGGTCGACGCCGTTTTCGGACATCTATCTACCCTGATCGGGTGGATTCGGACACCCTCGACGATCTCGACCTGCAACTGCTGCACGCACTACAGATCGACGGCCGCGCCGCATACAGCACAATCGCCCAGGTGCTGGGGGTTTCCTCGCGCACCGTGGCCCGTCGATACGGCCGTCTGCGCACCAGCGGACTCGTCCGAGTCACCGGCGTCGCAGCCCCGGGGCCGATCGCTACCGCCGAGTGGATCGTCCGAATCACGGTACGGGCCAGTGCCGCCGGCACGCTGGCGCGCGCCCTGGCCCAGCGACCGGACACCGCCTGGGTGACGGTGGTGGACAGCGGTACCGAAATCGTGTGCATCTTCCGCATTCCCGACGACGGCCCGGCACCGCTGGCCGGACTCGCCCGACATGGCGATGTCCTCGATATCTCCGCACACCGGCTCCTGCACCACTTCATGCAGCGCCGCTGGCGCGGCCGCACCTCAGCGCTGACCACCGCGCAAATCGAGGCACTGCGACCACCGGACACCGCCGCGACGCAGTCGCTATCGCTGACCGAGCTCGACCACCGGCTACTCGCCGCCCTTTCGCTCGACGGCCGTACCTCCTACCCCGACCTCGCCCGCCGCATCGGCTGGTCCGAGACAGCGATCCGGCGTCGACTCGACGAGCTTCGACGCGCCGGGATACTTCGGTTCAGTGTCGAAATCGACCCCGCCGCATTCGGTTTCACCGTCTCCTGCGTGATCTGGATGAGCGTAGTTCCGCATCAGCTCCAGACTGTGGCGACAGCCTTGGCTTCCGACTTCGAGGCAGCATTCATCGGCGCCACCACCGGCGAGCACAATCTGATCGCGATCGCGGTCTTCCGCAACTCGGCAGAGCTGTATGCCTACCTCACCGAACGGATCACCACACTGGACGGCATCGAACGCATGGAAACCACGCCGATCGCCGCCCACACCAAGCGCGACGCCCAAATATTTCGTTAGTCGTTCGGCAACGGTCGCTTACTGCGGCATCTCACCCACCCGCACGTTGGTGTCGATGATTCCGAATACCTCCCCTTGTGGCGCCGAGACCATCGCCATCCGGCCCGCGGGCGAGTCGGAGGCGGGCATCAGCACCGTCGCGCCGAGTTCGCCGGCCCGCGCCAACCCGGCGTCGACGTCGTCGAACTGGAACCAGGTCAGCCAGTAGCTGGGCATGGGTTCGCCGGGCATCACGGTGTCGTCGTTCATGCCGCCTGCGGGCTGTTCGCCGCCGCGCGGGGTGAACATCGCGTAGATCATGTTCTTGCCGTCGCCGACATCGGCGTAGGTGAAACCGAAGACATCGGCGTAGAACTTCTTCGCGGTGTCGAACTGCCGGGTGTGCAGTTCGTTCCAGCAGTAGGCGCCGTGTTCGTTGTGGACGGCGGCGCCGTTGTGCGCACGGGCCTGCCAGATGCCGAATGCCGCGCCGACGGTATCGACCCCGATGAACATGCGCCCGGCGTCGAGCACGTCGAAGGGTGGCATGACCACCTGACCGCCCGCCGCGCCCACCTTCTCGGCAATGGCGTCGGCATTATCGGCGGCGAGATAGGTCGTCCATACCGAGGGCATTCCCGCCTGCGGCTTGGGGCCGATCCCCGCGACAGCCTGCCCGCCCTTCATCCCCATCAGATATCCGCCTGCCTCGTCCCCGCCGCTCTCGATGGTCCAGCCGAACAGATCGGCGTAGAACTCGCTCGCCTTCACCGTGTCGTCGACCTGGCAGTCGACCCAACACGGGGTGCCCTCGGGCCAAGGTGTGCTCCGAACAGGCATCGGTATCTCCGTTCACTCGTCGGTTGCCTGCGGTCCCCGGCGGGACTACCGATCCCACCGGAGGTGATGCCGATCACACTGCCGTCTAGTAGTGAACCAGCATCTCCGGCGGGTGTCCCGGAGTTCGCTGAACGTTTACCGACACCGGGTCCGGACATCCGAATGCCCACCGGGCCGATCGTGTGGAATCGGCTCGGTGGGCATGCCTACTCGGGTGTCACAGCTTGCCGCCACCGCCGATCAACCATGGGTTGAAGGCGCATTCCAGATTCGGATGGCCGGACGGGTCGAGCGCGTTGAGCGCGATCGACAGGGCGCGCGGCGAGTACATGATCGTCAGATGGTCGGAGAGGTCCTGTTCGCAACCGTCCTGCAGGGTGATGTTGTGGACGGTCACGCCTGGCCCCGGCTTCAGGAAGGTCAGGTCGTAGGGGTTGGTGACCTCGTCGTAGCGAGTTCCGACCACGGTGTAGTCGACGCCGGGGACAGTGTCGCCATCGGCGTTGAGCTGGTTCACGAAATCCGAGCCGATGGTCTGCTGGATGCCCGCATGACCGACGAAGATCTCGATGAATCCGAGAATATCGATGCCGAAGTTATTGATGGCCCGGCCCAATGCGCCGATGCCGTCGAGGCTGGTGCCGTGGTGGGTGGCGCCGAAGGTGACCAGATTCTTCACCTTGGCGGCACCACCCTCGAACTTGGTGTACCAGTTGGCCATCGAACCGCCCTGGGAGTGGGCGACGATATCGACCTCGGACGCGCCGGTCGCGGCCAGCACTCGATCGACGAAGGCTGCGACCTGTTTCGCCGAATCCTGGATGTAACCGGTGCCCATCACACCGGGTAGCACCGAGCCGAGACCGCCGCCTTCCAGCAGGTTCGAGCGCCCGTAGTTGAAGGTGAAGACGCAGAAGCCCGCATCCTTCAGCGGCTGGCCCATATAGGCGAATCCGTTGTAGGCGTTCATCCACGTGCCGTGCAGTGCGATCACGGGGCGCGGATGTTCGGCGGTCGGCTTGCAGTTCCAGTCGTTGGTGCCGGGCGGTGCGACATCGGGATTGAGCAGGCCGTAGCCGAAGGCTGCCAGCCACGATGTCATCGGTGGCCCGTAACCGTGTGTGTCACTGGCGTATCCACCCGACGACCCGGAGCTGCTGCCGGAACCGCCGTAGCAATCACCGGAGCCATTGCCCGATCCCGCACCGCTGCCCGAGGTGCAGGCCGAACCCGAACTGCCCGCACTACCGGAATCGGCGACCGGCGCCGCCTTCCGCCCGGCGGCGATGTAGTCGGCCAGAGTCTGCTCCGTGGGCGCCGGATCGGGATTCGCATTGGCCGCGACCCCGGTCACACTCATGGCGAGCATCGAGACGCCCATCATCACCGCGGCGCTGACCGACCGACCGCATCTACTTCGTTTCATGACATGCCTTCCTGGAGAACGACAGCGTTCGAGTCGCAGCGCCGAGGTATGTCGGTCGACGGCGCTGAAACTGCGCCAACGCTAAAGCCCGATTTCGGTCAAACCCGTAGGACGGCAAGGCAACTGGATACCTCACCAATTGGCTTTGCCGCCGTTAGGGGTGCGGCACAATCACGGTTTTCCGGTGTCGCCGTGACGCGCACAATCCGCACGATCGAATTCGGTGAATTCTCCAGATCACCAACTGATCACGAGGAATTCGCAACGTTTGAGGCGACCATGGTTCCACGTTTTCCTGCCGTCGACGGCCACCCGACGGCTAATGAGTGGAGCTGCCATGTTCGATCCGATCGAATCCACCGTCCGCTTCGGCCGCGGCATCGCGCGGATGACCGCGGGGACCCTGCTCGGCGCCGCAGCGGTGGCGACGGCATTGCTGCACAGCCCGCCCGGGTTCGCGGATGCGGGCGGCTCGGCCGAGCAGCCGCAGGGGATGCTGTTCGGTTGGCCGCCAACCGAACCCGCACCGTCGGCGCGGGCGCTCGGGTTCCGCGGACCGCAGACCGCGATCGTGGTGCTCGGGTACGGACTGCTCCCCGACGGCGGAATGCGACCGGAGTTGATCAGTCGACTGCACGCCGGGTATGTGCAGGCCCTACTGGCTCCGCTGTCACCGATCATCGTGACCGGCGGTAATCCGCGAAACGGAGTCACCGAGGCGCAGGCGATGGCGGATTGGCTTATCGGGCACGGTATCCCGGCCGAGCGCGTCCATATCGAGGCCGAGGCGGTGTCGACTGCCCAGAATGCCGAACGTTCGGCTCGGATCATGCACGATATCGGCATGCGCGACGCCGTCGTGGTGACCTCCGCCGACCATATCGACCGGGCCGCAGCCCTTTTCGGCGATGCCGGAGTCCCCGTCGTCGCCACGGTCACTCCCGAAAAGGTACCGCCGCTCGTTTGGGAGTTCGGGCCGAGATCCTGAGCCGCACCACATTTCGCAACATAGGAGCAAACATGAACAAGAGCGCCGTCGATGCCGCTGCCGCCCCGGCCGACCAGGCCCGCGCATTACTCGACCACCGATATCGATCCGCCACCACCTACGAGGTCGGACGGGAAAAGATCCGTGAATTCGCCCGCGCGGTACAGGATTTCCACCCCGCACATTGGAATGAGGAGGCGGCCGCGCAGCTCGGCTTCGACGGCTTGATCGCCCCGCCCACGTTCGCCTCGATAATCCTGCTCCGGGTCCATCGCGAAATACTCGATACCCTCATCACCGGCTACGATTCGCACCGGATTCTGCACGCGGACCAAGTGCTCGATATCGGCAGGCCGCTGGTCGTCGGCGACCGGATCACCTGTGATGTCTATTTCGAATCATTCCGGCATTTCGCCGACTACGACGTGCTCGCGGTCAAGAGCGTATTGACAGATCAGCACGGTGAGGTGGTGCAGACCGGGTCGACGGCTCTGCTGGCGCGCACCGGGCCCGAGGAGGCGGGATTGGCAGAGCGGGTCAGCCGGATCGCCATGCACGCCCCCGATGCGCCGGGTACGCCCGGCGTCGTTGTTCCGGGCGGCGGCGACGGCATCGTGGCACCGATCTCGCCCCGCACACCACGCACCACGATCGATTTCGAATCCCTTTCGGTCGGTACCGAGTTGCCGGCCCGGGTCGTACATCTGTCGCGCGGTGATCTGGTCAATTATGCCGGGGTGACCGGTGATACCAATCCGGTGTTGTTCAGTGAGCAGGCCGCCAACGCGACCGGTCTGCCGACCGTCGTCGCCCCCGGCATGCTCAAACTCGGCCTGGCCGCCGGATACCTCGGTGGCTGGCTCGGTGATCCGGCAGCTGCCACCCGATTCCGCGCCCAGTTCGCGCATTACACACACTATCTGCACATTCCGCCGCTACAGGCCAGCGCCATCGAATTCCGTGGCCGGATAACCTCACTCGATCCGCATCGCCGCATGGCCACGGTCGCGGTGGACGCAAGGTCACACGGCCGCAGGCTTTTCGGCTACGCCGCGGCGGAAGTCCTTTTCCCGGAGCGGGATCGAAGTCCGGTCAACCGCGCGAGTCTGCGATGTGAGTCCAGCCGCGCGGCGCGGTCGTAAGTGCTGGTGTGGACCAGGATTTCGTCCGCGCCGGTGCGTGTGACCAAGGCTTCCAACGCCTCCGCGACCTCGTCCTCGGTGCCGTGGATATGGTCGCGCAGCGCCTCGTCGAAGAGGCGGCGTTCCCGCTCGGTCATCGTCATGAATTCGATCTCCGCGGGTGGAATCAGCACCGGAAACTCACCGCGCGTCCGGGAATACGCGTTCGACCACGCCTCGGGCAGCAACAGTCGATGGGCTTCCTCGGTCGAATCGGCGATCACCACCGCACCGGATACCACGACATACGGTTCGGATCCCCAGGGCGTCGGACGGAATTCCGCGCGATAGCGGTCGATCGCCTCGACCATGCGGTCCGTTCCGGCGATCGAGGCGATGACCAGCGGCAAGCCGAAACGCGCGGCCCGCTCCGCACCGGAGCCGGTCGCCAGTAGGAATGCGGGTATCCGCAACCCTTCCGCAGGCCAAGCGTGCACACCGGACTTGCCGCGGGTGAAGTATTCGAGAACATCGGTGAGCTGTTGATCGAAGTCGTCGGCATCGCTCTTGCCGTGTGCGAGCGCCCGTCGCACCCCATCGGTGAAACCCACCGAGCGCCCGAGACCCATATCGATCCGCCCCGGGTACAGCGATTCCAGGACACCGAATTGCTCGGCCACGACCAATGGCTGATGGTTCGGCAGCATCACCCCGCCGGTCCCGATTCGGATCCGCGAAGTCACCGCAGCGGCAGCCGCGGCCAGTACGGTTGGCGCCGAGCCCGCGACGCCGGGCACACTGTGGTGCTCCGAGACCCAGAACCGGTGATAGCCCCAATCCTCGGCCGAGCGCGCGAACTCCACGGTCTCCCGTAGTGCCTCCGGATGGCTCTGGCCGCGTCGGACGCGTGAGCGATCCAGAATCGAAAACCGCACCTCATCGAGTCCCGAAGTCATATCTGTGTCAACACCCCGGGCCCCGCCGCATTCCACCGCGCGGATCGCTGTGGATGGAACAATGGAAATCACACCTGCGTAACCCGGTAGCCGGTCCTGCGGTCGTCGACGCGTATCGCGGCTCGGCACGAAACGTCGAGCTCGACGTGGAGGCGCGAATGTCCCGGATCGGCCAGTTGTTCCGACGTGTGAGCCGTCGCACCACCATTCTGCTGGGTATCGCGCTAGCGGCGGTCATCATGTTGGCGGCAACAGCGGTGCTGGTCGCGGTGCGTGGCACCGATCGAGTTGCGAGCGGTGTGTGTCCGGATGACCCATCGGCGTCGGCTCCTGGCTGGGCACCGTCGAACGATCAGGTGGACGCGCCGATCGATGCACATCCGTTCGTCGGGAACGGCTATCTCGGATTGCGTGTGCCTCCGCGCGGCATGGGATACACCGCAACCGATGAGACGACCGGCTGGCCGCTCTACACGCCCGCATACGACGGCGCTTTCGTCGCCGGTCTTTATGCGCACACTCCGGGTGTAGCCGACAACCGCGAGGTCGCCGCGGCCATTCCGAACTGGTCCGGATTGCTGGTCGGGGTCGGCGAGCACACCTACTCGGCGACCACACCCGCTGATCAGATCTCGAACTTCACGCAAACACTGCACCTGCGCTGCGGACTGGTGCGGACCCGGCTGACCTGGAACGCGCCCGATGGCAAGGCCACCGATCTGGTCTACGACGTACTCACCGACCAGGCGGATCAGCATGTCGGCGCGGTGCACGTCACGGTGCTGCCGCACTGGTCGGGCGAGATGGTCGTCTCCGATCTCGTCGACGGCGCCGGTGCGCGTCGGGTCGGCCAGTCCGAGGTGGGCGCGCGCGATGACGACACCATTCGGGTCGGCTTCCGTGCCGACGGCACCGATGTCGGCGGCGATATCGTCTCTGTGCTGCGGCCGGGGGCGGGTATCGCTTCGAACGCGATTCAGCCGATGCCACCGGGCCGCGATCTCAGTGCGCGCCAGGATGTTCGGTTTCCGGTGCGCGACGGCGGCACGTATCAGTTGACGAAGTTCGTCGGCGTCGACACCACCCGCACCTCTCCCGATCCGGCGGCGACCGCGTTCGAGTCGGCACAGCGGGCCGTGCGGACGGGGTGGGCGAACCTGCTCTCGCAAACATCCGCGGCCTGGCGTGCGCGGTGGCGCGGTGACATCGAGGTGCCCGGTCAACCCGATGTGCAGACCTGGGCGCGCGGCGCGCTGTATTCGCTGTATTCGAGCACGAACTCCCAACAGGACAACAGCATTTCGCCGGTCGGGCTCAGCAGCGACAACTATGGCGGCGCGGTGTTCTGGGATGCGGATATCTGGATGTTCCCCGGATTGCTGCAGTTCGCACCGGAATTGGCGAAGTCGGTGGTGGACTACCGCTTTCGGACATTGCCCGCCGCCAAGGCCAACGCCCAGCGGCTCGGCTACCGCGGCGCCTTTTATCCGTGGACCAGTGCGAGCCATGGCGATCTCGACGAATGCCACAGCTGGGATCCGCCGCACTGCCTGACCCAGATCCATTTGCAAGGCGATGCGTCCTTGGCCGCCTGGCAGTACTTCGCGGCCACCGGCGATACCGGCTATCTGCGCGAACGCGGCTGGCCCGTGCTGCGCGCGCTCGCCGAATTCTGGGCCTCGCGGGTGACGCGCAACAACGACGGCAGCTACTCGATTCGCAATGTCGCGGGTCCCGACGAGTACAGCAACGGGGTGAACGACGCGGTCTACACCAATGCTGTCGCCGCCCTCGCCCTGCGCAATGCCACCCGCGCGGCGGAGATTCTGGGCGAACCGCACCGGCCCGAGTGGACCGCGATCGCCGATGGACTGCGCATGCCGTTCGATCGCAATAATCGGATCTTCGTCCAATTCGACGGCTACACAGGCACTCCCATCAAACAGGCCGACACCGTGCTACTGATCTATCCCCTGGACTGGCCGATGCCGCCGGATGTGGCAGCCAATGTGCTCGAATACTATTCGGAGCGAACCGATCCCGACGGTCCCGCGATGACCGATTCGGTGCACGCCATCGACGCGGCGATACTCGGCGTCCCGGGTTGCGCCACCGACACCTTCCTCGAGCGCGCCGCGCGCCCGTTCGTCCGCGCCCCCTTCGGCCAGTTCGCGGAGGCCCGCGGCGCCAAGGTCGGATCGAAGGACCCGCTCGCCGGCGCGCCCGCCTTCACATTCGTCACCGCGGCAGGCGGCTTCCTGCAGACCTTCACCAACGGCCTACTCGGCCTGCGCCTCGACACCGACGAAATCCGGATCGCCCCAACCCTTCCGCCCGAACTCCCCGACGGCCTCACCATCCGTGGAATCCACTGGCAGGGCCGAACTTTCGACGCCACCATAGGCCCCGACGAAACCGAACTCACCCTCACCGACGGCCAACCGCTGCAGATCCGAACCGATACCGAAACCCACCGCCTCGACAGCGAACTGACCGTCCCCACCCGCCGCCCCGATCGCAACCCGACCGACAACCTGGCCCGCTGCAAACCGGTCACCACCAGCTCCGACGAACCCGGCAAATACGCCGAAGCCGCCGTAGACGGCACCCCCGCCACCAGCTGGTCCCCCAACACTCCTACCGCCACCCTCACCGTCGACCTGGGCCAGGAAACCCACATCGCCCGAATCCTCCCGCACTGGACCGCGCCCACCCCAACCACATTCACCACCTCCCTCGACAATCAAACCTGGACCCCGATCGCCCCCGACCCAACCACCGGCACCCTCCTCAGCCCCCTCTCGGCCCGCTACGTCCGCCTGGAACTCACCACAACCCCGACTTCCCACCCCGCCCTCCGAGAACTCGAAATCACCGGCCCCCGAACCTGATCCGCACTCCTGGGCACTCCCGTCGGCTCCTGTGCACAATACGGGCACGTCACGGCGGGTCGAGTTCTAGCATGAAACGGGTGCGTCGGTTGCTTTCACTCTTGTTTCTCCCGCTCGCGGCCTGCGCCGACCCGACACCGACACCGAGCGCGACGACGGTTACGACCACGCAGTACGTCCGTACACCGGCGGATTGCACCAAGTTGGAGATCGCCGCGCTTGTTGTCGAGCCCGGGCACGGCTATATCTTCGGCACGCATGCCGAATGGCTGCCCAAGGGGCAGTTCGTTCGCGTTCGAGTGGCGATCACCAACGCCGACAACACATTCCATACGACCCGCACCACCGACTATCAACTCGACGACGCCGCGGGCACCGCGCATCCGGTCAGCAACGACGCCATGGCGATCAAACGTCAACCGACCGAGGTGACCATCGGTGCCGGGAACCGACTGGAACTCGATCTCTGGTACGACATTCCACTCGACACCACACCGAAGCTCCTGCGCGACAGCGCCTGTGCCACCACGACAACGCTTCCTGGTTAGGCCTCCATCTTCATATCGTCAGTCGCCGTCGGGTTTGCATCAGGGAGCGGCAGCCGGTGTCCGCGCAGCCGCGCGAGATAGACGCGCTGATCGAGCACCTGCTCCGGATACAGCCCGCGGTCCTCGGGCATACAACCGAACGAACGCCAAGGCAAGCCGTGCCGGCTCAGGAGTGCCGCGTGAATCAGTGTGGGTCGGGCAGGCCGAGCGCCGGTGCCAGCACGCGCCAGGCCCGCGGCAGCTGGGCCTCGAAATCGGGCCAGGTGTGCATGCCCGTCGGGGCGTAGTCGACGGTGGCCGGGATATTCAGCTCGGCCAATCGTGCCGCGAAGCGTTCGGTACACGAGCGCGCACCGGCCTCGAGGGCCAGACCCCCGCCCGCCGTCTTCAAGGCTTCGCCGAGGTCGGACGCGCGCGACACCGCGACGAGGTCGGCATCCGTCGGCAGACCGGTCGCCGCGGCCAGGTAGATCGAGGTGCCGCGCAGCTGCGGTGCACCGAGCAGGCTGTCGTGCGCACTCCACTCCGGCGAGCCGGGTGGACCCCAGAGGTTTTCGACATTGCCACCGCGCGACGCGACGGTGATCGTGGTGACCGCCCGACCGAGATCGTCTGCGGTGGAATAACATCCACTCATTCCAGCGACCGCACGGTAGCGCCCCGGATTCCGCTGGGCCAGCATCATGGCCGCCTGCGCGCCCATCGACACACCCGCGATCGCCCGCCGCCCATCGGTTTTCAGATACGACTCGATAATCGGCGGCAGCTCGGCGGTCAGAAAGGTTTCCCAGCGGTTGACCCCGAGGGTGGCGTCCCGCCACATCCAGTCGCTGTACATGCTCCCGGTGCCGCCGCTGGTCAACACCACATCGACCGGTTTATCCGCGAAGAACTCCGCCGCACGCCCCTTGGTCAGCCACCCCGAGACCGGCTCGCCGTCGACGCCATCGAGCAGATACAGCAGTGGACGCGGTCCGGAACCGCTGCCGTGCAACACATCCACTGTTATGACCCGGCGCATGGCGGCCGAGGCGATGGCGAAACGTTCGTGCCGCGGCCCGACCGTCTCGATGCTGATCGTCCCGGTCCGCGTCATGGCCGGATCGACGGCGGGCGGCCCGGCGGGCGGATCCGCGAGCGCGGGCACGGACGCCAGCGCGGCGATGAGGGCCATCGCCGCCGCGGTGCTCGGTGCTCGAAATCTCATGAGACGACGGCGGCCCGCTCTGTCTGTCTGGCCGCGGCCCGATCGCGCTGCTCCTCGAAACGTGTTGCCTTGACGGCCAATTCTTCGAGGTAGGCACCGAGCTCGTCGCGGGCGCGCTCACCGTCGTCGGACAGATCGGTGCGCTCGAAGACATTCCAGGCGCGCAACACCGGCCGCAGCACGACATCCAGATGCTGGCGCAAGTCGTAGATGCCGTTCTTGGCCAGTACCACCGCATTCCGGCGGAAGTTGGGCTGGGTGAGTCCGGGCATCTGGAACCGCGTGACGATATCGGTGACCGCACGCATGGCCTCGTCGGGTGCGAGGTCGAGAGCGGCGGCACTGAGGTTGCGGTAGAAGATCATATGCAGGTTCTCGTCGGCGGCAATCCGTTGCAGCATACGCTCGGCGATGGGCTCATTACAGGCGGCGCCGGTATTTCTGTGACTTATTCTGGTCGCCAGCTCCTGCAATGTTACATATGCGACCGAACGCAGGAACTGTGGTCCCTTCTCCGGTTTCGCGACACCGATCGTCATATGCGCCATTCTGGCCTGCTCCAGGGCCACCGGATCCACCGCACGAGTGACCACCAGATAATCGCGCATGACGATCGCATGACGGTTTTCCTCCGCGGTCCAGCGCCCGACCCAGGTACCCCAGACACCGTCCAGTGAGAACGACTCCGAGATCTCCCGGTGATAGGAGGGCAGATTGTCCTCGGTGAGCAGGTTGGTCACCATGGCGGTCCGCGCGACCTCCGACAGCAGCGATTGTTCCGGGTCCCAATCGATACCGCCCATCGCAGCAAAATTCCGGCCGTCGTCCCACGGCACATAATCGTGTGGGTGCCACGCCTTGGCCTTGCGCAGATGCTCGTCGAGATGACGTTCGGCGACGGGCTCCAGTTCGCGCAAAATGTCGAGATCGGTCAACGCGGTCGTCACACGTGCTCCTTTGTTCACCCCTGAATCGACGATAAGCGGGCTCGCTCAGGCCGTACGGGTGATTCGTCGATCATTGGGCGAGGTGACGACAGCCCGACGACCTGGCTGGAAACCGTCACAACCCGGCAGATCTGCCAGCCGATAGAGCCCCGGGGACCGGCCTTCGGCGAGAAGTCGGGCGAGCCGTTCCTGTGCCGAGCCGGCCAATTCGGGAATCCGTGCGGTCTCCCCGGAGGCCACCACCGCGGTCAGCGGTACCTCGGCGGCCTCGCTGACCAACTCGAGCACCTCTGGAGTGAGCGCGAGCGGTGTCATGGCGGATACCTCGTCGATCGGCACCAGGACCGTGCCGCCCTCATCCGACAGCAGCGACAGCGCCCGGGAACCGAGCGGCATCGCCAGCGCCGCCTGGACTCGGCGCAACTTGCGGCGGGCCGCGGACGGCGCACCCAGACCGCGTCTTCGCTCTTCCGGATGCGCGGGAATCGCGAGGGCGACGACCTGATAGGACGCGGCGACGCTGATACCGGAGCGACCGGCCAGGCGTGCGACGCCGTGCCCGCTGAGCAGCGCCGATACCAGAGTCTGCGCGGCGGTCTGCTGTTCGCGGGCGACCTGGCGGTGTTCGTCCAGATAGGCCGTTGACGTCGCCGTCGTCACCATTTCCAGCACGCGCACGATCAATCCGGCCGCGGCCGCCACCTGATCGGCATCCCCATCCGCTGCCTGTTCGGCGAGGAATTCCAGCCCCACGCGCACACCGTCGTGATAGGCGTCCAGCACAGTTTCCAGCGCCACGCCCTCGCGGGCCCACCGCGCGGCCGATCCGGTGATCACCGCAGGCTGCCCAGGGACCGGAGCCAACTGCGGTTCCAGCACTTGCGCAGCCTCCGCCAGACAGGTGCGCGTGATAGTACCGAGATCTCCGTGCCGCGCGCGGCGGGCCTGAAAAGTCAAATGTTCGACCAGTTTCGATTCCAGGCTCTTGCTGCCCGAACCAGCCTGTTTGCCTGCCATGACTCCGAAAGGTTAGTTGAGTTCGGACCGAAATCGCATACCCGGTTCGGTAATTAGGAAAGTCATCACACCGTGGCGACCAGCTTGGGCGAAATCACAAGCAGCGAAGCGATTCTCGGTCCAATATTTCCGGTCATTCGGATGACCGGATATAGTCGGCGAGACCGGGTGCTCCACGGGGACACTGACGCGGGTGCGACACTTCGGTGCGACGGCTGTAACGCCCGGCGACGATCCACCGACGGCACCGAGGACGGCACACCCAGCGAACCGGTGCGCTGTCCCATGACTAAAGTTGAGTCCCTGTGCTGCGGGTCCTACACCCGATAGCATCGAGCGCCTTGTACCGTTCCGGTGGACCCGGACAGTACAGGCGACTAGTTCGAAGGATGGCATACCCCATATGAGCGGAACGCGAGAAAAGCTCGAGGAACTCCGGGACATCCTGGAACTCGCCGAGGAACCCGCTGGCGAGACCGGCATCGCGAAACGCAAGAACAAGGGCATACCGAGTGCGCGCGAGCGCGTGCGCATGCTGCTGGACCAGGGCTCCTTCGTGGAAATGGGGGCGTTGGTGCGACAGCCGGGCAGCACCGACGGCATGTACGGCGACGGTGTGGTGACCGGCCGTGGCTATATCGACGGCAGGCCGGTCGTCGTCATCGCCCACGACCAGACCGTGCACGGCGGTTCGGTCGGCGAGATGTTCGGCCGAAAGGTCGCCGCCGCAATGGAATTCGCGCAGGAGAAGGCCTGCCCGGTGGTGTCGATCAACGATTCCGGCGGCGCCCGCATCCAGGAGGCAGTGACCTCGCTGGCCTGGTACGCGCTGATGTGCCGACGCCAGGAGGATCTGTCCGGCTTCGTCCCGATGATCGCGGTCATGCTCGGCAAATGTGCGGCCGGTTCGGTATATGGCCCGGTCAATATGGATGTGCTGGTCGCGACCGAGAAGTCGTACATGTTCGTCACCGGTCCGGAGGTGATCAAGAGCGTGACGGGCGAGGTGGTCAGCGCCGATGATCTCGGTGGCGCCGCTGCCCTGCAGGCCAATGGGACGGTGCACCATGTCGCCGCCGACGAGCAGGCCGCCTTCGACTGGGTCCGCAGCTATCTGAGCTACCTGCCGTCGAGCTGCCTCGAACAAGCTCCGGTGGTGAATCCGGGACTGGAACCCGAAACCACGGCACACGACCTCGAGCTGAACTCGATCATTCCGGATTCCGACCGGTCCGGTTACGACATGCACGAGGTGCTGCTGCGCATCTTCGACGACGGCGATTTCCACGAGATCAGCGCTGGTACCGCCCAGAACCTGATCACCGGATTCGCCAGGGTCGACGGTCGCAGTGTAGGCGTGGTCGCCAATCAACCACAGGTACTCGGCGGTGCGCTGGACGGACTGTGCTCGGATAAGGCGGCATACTTCATCCGGCTGTGCGACGCATTCGGCCTGCCGCTGATCTTCGTCGTCGACACCCCGGGTGTGCTGCCCGGTCTCGAAGAGGAACGCAACGGCGTCATCAAGCGCGGCGGGCGGTTCTTCCGCGCGGTCATCGAGGCCACGGTGCCGATCGTCTCGATCGTGACACGCAAGGCCTACGGCGGCGGCTACGCGGTGATGGGCTGCAAACCGCTGGGCGCGGATCTGGCGCTGGCCTGGCCGACGGCACAGATCGCGGTCATGGGCGCCGAGAGCATGGTCGGCATCATCGGCCGCAGGCAGTTGGAGGCGACCCCGCCCGACCAGCGCGCCACCGTGCGCCAGCAGATGATCGACTTCTACAACGCCACCGTCGCCACTCCGTGGACCGCGGCCGAACGCGGCTACATCGATGCCGTCGTCGAACCGTCGCAGACCCGGCTGGAGATCCGCAGGGCGCTGCGCCTGCTGCGTGAGAAGGGCGCGGTCAGGAAGCACAACCCGCGCAAGCACAGCCTCTTCCCGGTCTAGTCGTCGGCCCGTTTGTGTTGTGTCACAGCACAAACGGGTATCGGTCGTGTGATGTCAGATGTTCGTTCGCTCACCACGCGGCCCGATACCGCTGTGCCCTAACGTCATCCGTGCCCGACCCGTGTTCGCCGCACGACGGCCGGGTACGCGGCGCGCCCACCGAGAGTGTCCCTACCCACTCCGTGTGGGCGCGCCGCACTTGAAAACTAGGTCTGATCCGGACGCGTCCCGTGGTTGCCCCACATGCGTTCCACCGTGGCCCATTCGGTCTCCCACAACCGGGCCCTGCGCCGATCGAGTCCGCGGCGCAGCAGTGCGTAACCACAGCCGAAGCAGACCGCGATCCCGAAGACCATGCCGGCGGTGATCAGCAATGCCTTGCTCAGTGCCCGGGTGTCCGACGGCGGCTCGGTGACCTTGCCCGAGCCGTCGAGCCAAATCTTCACCGTGGCACCGACTTTCATCACTCCGGTGGCCTGGTAGTCGCTGGTATGCGTGACACCGTCGGCGTCGCGCCATTGCACCCGGGCCGGGGTGATGGGCGCGTAGAGCGGCGCTTTGCCGACCTCGAGCACGGTCGCGTCGACCTGGTGTAACTGCGCCGCTTCGACCCGCGCGATGCGGTCTTCGGTCTGGTAGATCCGGCCGCCGACCGCCATCGACAGCAGCGGAGCGATGATCAGGAACAACAGCGTGAGCACCGCGGCGACCACCAGTTGCAGGCGATCCTCGCGCCGGCGCATCGGATTTCGATCCAGACCGACCCGGCGGCAGGTGCGGCGGACAACGCTGGGTGACCCGGTTGCTGCGGTCATGACGATGACACCTCGCTCTGGAATTCAGCTGTCAGCCCGTTAAGGGTGTCGAAGAATGTGTCGATGAGATCGGGGAGTCCGTCGGTGTCCGAGCCCGCGCCCCAGACCTGTAGTGCGGCGATGAGCAGTCCGGTCCCGGCCGCGACGGCCGCCTCCGGACGCCGGTCCACCGCGGGATCGACATCGAGTCTGGCGGCGATGATCCGCACGGATTCGCGCTGCCCGTCGAGTCGGATGCGCTGATAGCCCGCGGCCAGTGTCGGTTCCGCCTCGAAGAGCTGGAACAGCGCCCAGCGCCGCGCGAGGCGCGCCGCCTTCGCACCGGTGTGTTCGGTGGCCAGCCAGTCGTGCAAGGCATTGCGGTAGGCGACCAGCGGCGACTCGCCCACCGGGCGGCGGCACAGCGCCTCGTTGAACAGGTGCACGTCCTGGTCGATTTCACCGAGTACGGCGTCCTCGATGGAGGAGAAGTGACGACTGAACGTCCGCCGGGTGACCCCGGCGCGCTCCGCGATGTCCTCGACGGCCACCGAACCCAACCCGCGCTCGTTGAGCAGGTCGAATGCGGCGCGCGACATTGCCGCGCGACTGCGGAGCGTGCGCAGCCGACGGCCGTCGAGGTCGACCTCGTCGTCGGTACCCATATCCGCAGTCTACGCCCTATTGTCCCACCGGGACATTAGTTCGGTGTGATTCGTATCAGGGCTTGCGCGCCAGCGCGGTGACGATGAGCTGCTCCCAGACGGTGAGCTCGCGCCCGGAGCCGCCGACCGACGCCGCATCACCGGCGGCCATGTCCGGTCGCCACTGCGCCGACGGGACGATATCGGGTTCGAGGACTTCGAGGTCGCCGAAGAGGTCGCGAATCTCCTCGGTATCGCGCCAGCGGCCGCGGCCGAAGGTGGCCTGCAGCTTCTGTTCGGCCGCGGTGGTCTCCGGATTGTGCCCGGATCGGAAGTGCGTGATCAATACGTGACTGCCGGAAGGAATCTGGTCGCTCCAGAACCGCACCACGGCGGCCGGATCCTCGTCGTCGTTGAAGTGGTGCAGGATCGAACTGAAGATGACGCCGACGGGCTGGTCGAAATCGATCAGCCGCGCGACATCCGGATGATCGCGGATCGATTTGGGATCGCGAGCGTCGGCCTGGATCACCGTGGTGTTCTTATCGGTAGCCAGCAGCGCGCGACCGTGCGCGAGCACGATCGGATCATTGTCGACGTAGACCACCCGGGTGTCGGCGGTGTGCCGTTTCGCGACCTGATGCACATTGTCGGCGGTCGGCAGACCGCTGCCGAAGTCGATGAACTGCCGCATCCCCGCGCGGGCCATATCGCGCACCCCGCGGATCAGCGCCTGCCTGCTGGTGAAGGCGATCGCCACCGAACCGGGCAGGTTCAGCTTGAAGTGATCACCGATCTCCTGGTCGACCAGGTAGTTGTCCTTACCGCCGAGCAGATAGTCATAGACCCTGGCGATACTCGGTTTGCTCTGATCGATCTCCCGATCGAGCCGGGTTGAGGGCGCAGTGTCATCGGTCATTGTCAACACCTTCGTCCACGGGACCTGTGCGGTTCCTATCGTATGAGACCCGGCATCACACCGTACGCACTTGACGAACCCGGCATGACAGCGCACCACGCCGAGTTCGATTGGCCCGCTTATCGTTTTCGGCGCATCACCGCGAATCGCCGGACGCCGCAGGGTGATCGAGCGTCTCCGGGTGCCGTTCGCACAGGGCGCGCAGCAATCCGGGGGTGTACTCGGGCGGCGCGGCATGCACCGACAGTTGATTGGCCACCGCGCGATACGCGTCGAGGTCGGCGGTCTTGTCCAGGTACAGCGCACTGGTGAGTTGCTGCAGATAGACGATGTCGGGGAGATCGGCTTCGGCGAAGCGCAACATGGTGAACGCACCGTCGGCCAACGCCGGACCGCCGACATGATCGGGCAGCACCTGCACGGTGATATGCGGCTCCTCGGCTATGCGCAGCAAATATTCGAGCTGGGCCCGCCATACCGTCGACCCGCCGATCGGTCGGCGCAGCGCGGCCTCCTCGACGATCAGCCACAGCTGCGGCGGATGCGGGCGACGGAAGATCTCTTGACGGCGCAACCGCAGCGCGACCCGCCGTGCGATCCCCTCCGCCGATTCGGCCGGATGCGCCATGGCCAGCAATGCCCGCGCATAGTCCGCGGTCTGCAGCAGTTCCGGCACCGCCCTCGGCTCATAGCCGCGGATCAGCTTGGCGGCCTGCTCTAGTCCGAGATAAGTGTCGAACCACTTCGGCAACCAATCGCTGTCGCGATGCCACCAGCCCGAGGCATTGGCCTGGCGTGCGAGCTCCCTGAACTCCTCGCGCTCATCCGGGTCGGTGACCCCGTAGAGCGTGAGCAGATCGAGTAGATCGCGTTCCCGGAAACCGGTGCGCCCCAATTCGAGTCGGCTGATCTTGGAATGCGAACCGCGGATCGCCTCGCCCGCATCTTCGCGGGAGATGTCACAGGTCTCGCGCAACCGTCGCATCCGGCTGCCGAGCATCATCCGCAGCACGGTCGGTCCACCGTCGGCGGCAGGGTTCTTGCCGGAAAATGAATGTCGCACTTCCGAAGCACGCATTCGATGAGTCTGCCATGAAGTAGCCGCGACTCTCTAGAACCAAAATGCCCTATTTCCACAAGTATTCGTACATCTGCAAGGACATTCCCCAATATCTTCGGTTCAGCGCAGCAGCACCTCCGCACTGGCCCGGCCGAACAGCTTGCGTCCGTCGGAGGTCGCGGTGAGCGCGATGGTCGCCGCACGGCGATCCGGATCCAATGCCTTGACCCGCCCGCGGAATTCGATCTCGCACTGCCGGGTCGCCGAGACCGGGGCGAATCCGGCGAACCGCACACCGTATTCGGTGATCGCGGCCGGATCGCCGAGCCAGTCGGTGAGATAACTCGCGCCGAGACCCATGGTCAGCAGACCGTGCGAGACCACACCGGGCAGCCCCGCGGCGACCGCGACATGCTCGCTGAAGTGGATCGGATTCGAATCACCCGATACCCCAGCGTAATTCACCAGATCACCGCGCGAGAGCGGTACGGCGCGGGCGGGCAGTTCGGTACC
The DNA here is from genome assembly GCF_050942345.1 of Nocardia pseudovaccinii. Classification (NCBI taxonomy): domain Bacteria; kingdom Bacillati; phylum Actinomycetota; class Actinomycetes; order Mycobacteriales; family Nocardiaceae; genus Nocardia; species Nocardia pseudovaccinii. The sequence goes on along the minus strand of NZ_CP192074.1, from coordinate 4,108,490 downwards.
GACCCGGACCTCGTCGAACTCGATGCCGCACGGCACCCGCACCGGTGGCTCGTCCACACCCCCCTCGGGCAACATCTCGTCGAAGCATTCGACGACACCGCCGTCCAACGCATGCTCCGGTCGCCGGGTCGCGCCCTGCCGTTGGCTCAGCGCCTCGCCGCTCATGATGACGCCGTCGACCGCAGTGAGCAGTTCGGTGGCGACGTCGGCGCCGGTGTGGGCCACCACGGTGGTGTGCGCGGTCTGCAGCAATTCCTTGTACTGGTTGGTGAGCAGACTCCGGATGACCATGAAGTCCATGTCGCCGAACTGCCGGAACGATTCGACACAGGTGTCGCAGCGCAGTTGATCACCGGCGACGAGCGGCCGGTGCGCCCGGATACTCTGCTCGGTGTGCAGCACCTGGCTGATGTCGTAGCCGGTCAGCACCGAATCGAACATCTTGCGCTGGAGCAGCAGCCAGATGACCGAGGAGAAGGTGGGTGGTGCGATGAGTCCGTCGTAGCCGAGCTCCCATGCCGCCTCCTCGTAATAGTGCGCGGGATGGACGCCGCGAACCGCACGGGCGAATTCGCGGATCTTCTCCCGCCCGACCTCATAATGGTCGGACATCCGATAGTGGCGCCCCACCATCGCGCTAGCTTGTTCAGATCCACTCAAAACCGTCACGTGTCATAAATCGCACCCAGGGTGCCGGTTGCAACACTAATAGCTGACCGCCATAAATCTCTCAACATTCATCGGGTGCCGGCACCCCCTGCAGGCGCTGATCCAGCCAGATCATCGCGTCCGGATAGCCGAGCCCGCCTGCGATGATGTGTTCACCGAGGACACTGCGATACACCGCCGAGACACCGAGGCCGCACTGCTCCTGGTAGAGGTTGCGCGCGCCCTCGGCCGGAATCCAGAATTCCTGCTCACCGTTGTAGATGTAGAGCGGTGTCGCGGACTTCATGCCCGTCATGCGCGTCACGTCGTAGATCTCGGTGGCGACTTCGGAGTGCAGCGGATCCGGAATCTTGGCGGCGATATCGATCGGCAGCATCAACAACCCGACCGCACCGAATACGCTGCCGCACAGGTCTTTCAGCGGTGACGTCGCCGCCCACTGCGCCAGGTTGTTCATACTGGCCAGGATCTCCGGACGCTCCCGGCCGACGCCGAAGGTCGCGGCCAGGAAGACCCCCGAGGCGAGGTTGCCGTTCATGCTGCGCCCGAGGATTTCGTAGTCGGCGGGTACACCGCCGAGCGCGGCACCGACGATCGATCCGGCCAATTCCGGGGCGTAGCTGTCGATCAGCTTCACCGCCCCCTTGGTGGCGATGGCACCGCCGGAGTATCCGGTCATACCGAATCGGCTGTCGCCGAATTCGTCGGGGCGCAGTCCACGCACCGCGCGGATGGCATCGAGCACGGCATGTCCGGCGACGTAGGGCTCCGCGTAGGCCATCCACGGTCCCTCATGATCCGGAATCAGCACCGCGTATCCGCGCAGTGCGGCCAATTGGGTTGTCGGCGGCAGGAAGTCGGTGATGCTGGTATTGCGTGACCACCCGTGCGAGAAGGTGTAGCCGGGGGTGCAGTCCCGGCCCAGCGCATCGATCGGAAGGTTGTTCACCACAACCGGTCGGCTGCCCGGACCGGGCCATGCGGTGGCCGGAATGATCAATGTCGCGGTGGCATACGAGGCGGCGTCGCGCGAATCGGTGGTGCGGTATTTCAGCAGCAGCACCTGCCGAATGGGTACCAACACCAGCGGCGCGGCCGTCGCGCTGACATCGCGCACCTCCACGAGCTCGCCGGGCGCGTAATCGCTGAGATTCGCAGGCCACGCATCGAAGGCCGGATCACCGATGGCGCTCGGCGCCGAAGCCTGGCGCAGGGCGGCCAGCGCCGGGGACAGGGTGGTTGCCTCCTGCATGGGACCGGAGAAATGCGGCTCGACAGCGATCGGTGGCGGCGGGATGACGCTATCGATCCACTGCTGCAGATCCGGCAGTATCGAACCGCCATCGGCCGGAATCGGCAACGCGGGCAGGCCGGGAACCGCGGGCGGCGGTTCGGCCGACGCCTCCCCCATCGCGACCGGACACACGAGCAACAGCACGAAAACGATGACACGCAGGCACTTCATTGGCACACGCCCCAGGGTGCGACGTCGGGTTTCCCTGGCGCCCGGGTTTTTTGGTGCCTTCGACCCTCGAAATGCCCCTGAGTGCCGAGGCCAGAAAGTCAGGCTAACCGAGGGAACTCGCACGGATACCCCGCCGTGCCCGAGTTGTGTGTGTCACGTCGCCGAATCGCAACAATCCGAGCCGAATCCGCTTGTCCAGCAACACGGATCCGGCTCCGGTCACCGAATTCTCAACAGTTGCTGGGCGCTACCTCCCCTCGGAATCGCGCGTCCAGCCAATTCAGCGCCGCCGGAATGCCCAGGACCGCGGCGGTGAGATGGTCGGGTACCGGGATCTGCTCGGACTGCACCCGCGCCCCGGCCGCGCACCAGCGCTTATCGGTATTCACCACCGCATCGACGGGAATGAGTCCGTCGATCGGCGAATGCCATTCGAAGATCGGCGTTTTCGGCACGCCGTCGTAGAGTTCGAGGCTGTTCTCCTCGACCACCGCGCGTGCGGTGGCATCGTTGATCATCGAGGTCGACTTCGCGAAGTCCAGTGCCCCGCGCCCCGCGCCCGCGGCGAGAATGTCATTGGTGCAGCTATTGGCGATCGCGGTCCGTGCGGCTAGGCCGCGCTCGTTGAGTTGGTCGCTGAGCGGGAAGCGGTCGGGATACTCCCGCTCCAGGCCGAGTCCGGCCGCCAGGGCGAGCCCGAAGACCGGATGCGAGTTGAGGCCGAGGGTCTCCAGCATGGTCACCAGATTCATCGGCACACCGCCCATCGCGGCCCCGGCGATCTCCACGTCCGGCGCGTACTTCGGCGCCAGCGCGGCCGCCCATGCGGTAGCCATGCCGCCGCCGGAGTATCCGATCATCGAGACCGGGCTCTTGCGCACCTGCAATTCGGCGACCTGCTTCACCGCCCGGATGCCGTCGAGGGTGATCATGCCGCCCAATTTGGCCGCGCCGTAGGCGAAATTCGGACCGAGGTGGTCCGGCAGCGCGACACTCCAGCCGCGCGAGAGCAGCACATTCCAGCCCGGCGCCTCCCGGACGATGAGGTTCGGATCGCCGGTGTAGAGCACCCGCGATACCGAGCACTCGGCGCCGAGGCCATTGATGATGTGCTGATAGGAGAGCAAGGGGCCGTCGGGAGCGTGCGCCCTCGGAGTGAGCACCGTGGTGGTCGCCGCGATCGGCTGACCTTCGGAGCTGGTGGAACGGAAGCGCACGACGGTGACGGTGGTATCCGGGAAGATCGCCAGCGGGGGCATCACCCGCGTCGCGATCACATCACCGGGTTTCCTATCCGCCAGATCGGGCGGGGTCGCGTAAAAGGGGTCGGGATCAGGGGCGGGATACAGAGGTGTGGTGTGGGCGGCGCCTGCCGCCGCCGTCAGCACCATCAGCAGACCGATCGTCATGGCCAGCGACTGTTTGCCGGTCGCTCGAATCACGGCGCCGACTGCACGAATCGGTCTACGCAGGGCCTGTCTCATCGACGTATTGCCTCCGGGAGAGAGTTTGGTCCAACGTTGGGAACATAGTCGACGGTGATTGTCGCGAAGGCAAAGGGCAAGCGAAATGTTTTGAGAAATCACAACTCTCGGGCGCTCGAACCGTGGTCGGCGGTCCGGCGCCTTCGTGACTGTCTCCGATCGCGAGGTGTCGTGTCTGTGACATGTCCAGCTCATCGGCCGGACCATGTTCCGCGCCATGGTGGGCGACTTACCGTCACAACTGTCGACGCGGCAAGTCGGGTCGGAAGGAGACGGTGGCATGGACGGCACTGTGAAATCTGGAACGGATTCCCCCGAGCGAAACTCGGTGTATCCGATGGATATCCAGGATCCACCGACGCGCAGGGTCACCGTCTACTTCGACGGTCCGACCGCCGAGGACGCACTCGTGCTCGAGTACGCCGCTACCCGGACCGAGGCCTGGGAATTCACTTCGGCCGCGCTCAACGCCGGGCTCACCGTGACGGTGGACAGCAAGGTGCGACCGGGACTGCGCCGACTGCCGTGCCGCTCGCTGTGGCACTGACCGTGGCCGCGGCTTCGCTGCCGTAAACCGTCACTGCGGTAAAACACTGGGCGGCCACATCCCGGTATGGCTGTTGCGCCGCCGCACGATGACTACCCTCGGATGGTGGACATCATGCGGGAGGATCGACGTTGACCCAGCGGAATACCGAATGGGCACGATGGGGTGCGGTGCTGCTGTGCTGCGGCGCGCTGGTCCCGGCCGTCGCGGCGTGCGGCTCCGACGAGACACCGTCGGCCATAGCCACGACCACGACGACACCCACCGCCGCGGCCGCATCCACCACTGCCCTTGCCGCGCTGCCGAGCGTCGATCCCTACGCCGGTATGCCGCTCATCGACCACACCAGCTGGACCGAGGGCGTCGACGGTGCTCGCCTGAAGGTCTACCCCACCGAGGCCGGGCGGCGCGAAGCCTTCCCCGATACCGAGGAACGGGCGTGGCAGGAGGTGCTCACGTACTCCCCCGACGCCGATACGCCCGGTATGCGCGACCAGTTCGTCTGTCACTGGGTCTGGGCCCGCATGGTGCAGCCCAACAAGGAGAGCTGGAATCTGGAACCCTGGCGTCCGGCCGTGGGCTATCAGGCCACCGTCCAGGCATCGTGTAATCCCGGAGGACCCGAACGCTGACCATTTCGGGCGATCCGCAAGCAATCGCTACGGCCTGAAAGGACCCCTATATGCGCGTCGTCATCGCAGGCGGACACGGGAAGATCGCGCTACTGCTCGGCGAAATACTCAGCGAGCGCGGCGACGAGGTCGAGAGCCTGATCCGCAATGCCGACCATGCGGGCGAGGTCGCGGCCACCGGCGCACGACCGGTCGTCTTCGATCTCGAGCACAGTACGGTGGCCGAGCTCGCCGCCGTCGTGAAGGGCTCCGATGCGGTGATTTTCGCCGCGGGCGCCGGTGCGGGCAGCGGGGCGGCTCGCAAGTACACGGTGGACAAGGGCGGTTCGGTGCTGTTGTCCGATGCCGCCGAGGCGGCCGGTGTCCGGCGGTTCGTGCAGATCTCCACGATGGGCGCGGGTAAGCCGCCCGCCCCAGGCACCGATGAGGTCTGGGCCGCCTATATCGACGCCAAGACCCAGGCCGAGGACGATCTGCGCGCCCGCGATCTCGATTGGACGATCCTGCGCCCCGGCCGGCTGCTCGATACCGCCGCGACCGACCGGGTCTTGCTGAGCACGCCGCCACTGCCCTTCGGCAGCATCGCGCGGGCCGACGTCGCCGCCGTCCTCGCCGAAATTCTGCACGCGTCACAGACCACGCACACCACTTTGGAGCTCGTCGCAGGCGACATTTCGGTAACGCGCGCGGTCTCGGATATCGGTAGCCAGTCGGTCGCCGAAGGCGGTGCCACACTTACCGATTGATATTTTTCGCCGCTAGATTGGAGAACATAACCGTGTTCAGCCGTATCACTTCCCTGAAGCTGCGACCCGGATCCCGTGGCGAATTCCTCGATGTGGTCAGTCGCAGTGCCGCCGCATCGGTGCGCGAGGAACCCGGTTGCTTGCGATTCGATGTGTGCGCCGACCGGGTTGATCCGCACCGGTTTTTCCTCTACCAGGTCTATATCGACGAGGAGGCCGCCGAAGCGCACCGTTTCACCGAGCATTTCCTGGCCTGGCGCTGCGCGGCCGACCGATATGTGGAGCCGGGCACTCAGGTTCACTACAGCACCGATGTCGTGATCAATGCGAAATGATCGCGCCGAATTAGCCCCCGCATCCGCGCCGGTTCGCGGATGATTAGCAGGTGCGAAAACCCAACTGCGAAGGCACAATCGATCGTGCAGATGTGCTTGCAAATGAAAGGCACACCGACCTAAACTCAGTCCCGCAAGGCATTACAGGGGACAACCAGGGGAGGCCGCGTGGGTGAACCAAGGGCCGATGTCGCCAGGGGTTTGCTGCCGCCAGACGTCAGGGGCGTTCGAATGGACCAACCACTTCACGGCGGCCGGCTCGGAATCGCCGAAGCCGCACTGGCCGACCAGCCAGCGAACGGTATAACAACTATGAGCACACCGTCGACCCGAAGCGGACAGCGCAGTACCGCGTACTCGCGAGAAACCGCAGTCGCTTTCGTCATCGATGCCGTCGAGTCAACCGGTGCGGCCACTCGGCATGATTTCGATATCGACCGGATCGTCACCACCGCGCACGCGATGGCCGACGATTGGGACATCGAAACCCTACAACCGGCGACCTTCTGGCGCATCGCCTCCAGCTTCATCAAGCAGTGACCGGCAAGCACCGACCACTGCGTCCAATGATGTAGCAGCGCAACCGAATTGCGTTACGCCTCGGTCGGCGATGCCCACTGCGCCGTATAGGCCCGCAGTGCGACCTTGGCTTCGCGCAACAGATTCGGGTCGCCGTCGGGATCGGATCGGAACGCCTCCTGTAGGACGGCATCGCCCATGAGATGGGCAGCGCGGCAGGCGATATCGAGTCCTTCGATATCGGCGACGGCGCCCTGGGCAAGCATGACCTCCCGTAGCGTCACCGCCATCCGGCGTTTGTGCTCGCGATCGGCCGCCCGGGCGGCCTCGTTGAAATCCTTGCCGAACCACAGCGCACGGAAGCCGGGCTCGTCCCGGTAGACCTGGGCGAACGCGTCCACCAGCACGCCGATCGGATCGTCCCAGTGCTCGGCGCGCGCGAGCTCCAGCAGCAGGGCGGCCTTGGCCTCCAATTGCTCGATATACGCGGCGGCGAGGGTTTCGATGACGGCCTCGCGATCCGGAAGGTACTGGTACAGCGAGCCGACCGAAATCCGTGCCTCCGCAGCCACTCTGATCATGGTCAGCGCCTCGACGCCCTCCGTGGCGATCAGGCGGTCGGCCACCTCGAGCACCCGCGCCAACCGCTCCCGGCTGCGCGCCTGAATCGGCACGCGACGCAGGCCCGCCTCGGGTAGTGCACGGATGGGCAAGGATTACCTCCGAACGTAATGTGAATCATATTCAGGTTTGGGTAGAGTATCCGGATGACCACCATCGCACCAACCGAACGCGCTGAGGTAGCGACGGCCTGTCAGCGCCTGGCCGCACAGGGGCTGCTGATCGGCACCGCGGGCAATGTGAGCCTGCGTTGCGGTGACCTGATCGCCGTCACGGCCACCGGCGCGGTGCTGGCGGAGGTCATCGCCGACGATGTCACGGTGGTCGACCTGGCGGGTCAGGTGGTCGCGGGACGCTACGCGCCCACCTCCGAATTGGGTTTGCATCTCGATCTCTATCGCACCTATGCCACGCAGGCGGTGGTGCACACCCATGCGCCCAAGGCGACGGCCATCGCCTGTGTGCTCGACGAACTGCCGGTCATCCATTACCAGCAGCTGCTGCTCGGCGGTGCGACGAGGGTCGCCCCGTTCCATCCCTTCGGCACCGTCGAGCTCGCGGATTCGGTGCGAACGGCGTTGCGGGGCAAGCAGTCCGCGTTGCTGGCCAATCACGGCGCTGTCACCATCGGCGCATCGCTGGACCAGGCCGTCGAATCCGCGCTGCTGCTGGAATGGACCTGCGCGCTGTATCTGGACGCGATGACGATCGGCAGGCCGCGCGAACTCACCGAACAGCAGCAAGCCGCGGTCGTCGAGGTGGCACTGCGCACCGGATACGGCACCCGCAAACCGCTGGAGAAGGACACCGAATGAACGTAATCGCTTTGGGGGCACACGTTTTGGATATCCTCGTCCGCCCCGTCGCGACCATACCGGACGGGCAGCAGACCGCGCTGGTCGAGGACATCCGCATCACCGCGGCGGGTACGGCTGCGGGTACCGCGCTGACGCTGGCCAAACTCGGCGCGAGCGTGCGGACCGCGGGTGCGATCGGCGCGGACACCTCCGGCGATATCCTGCTCGGGCTGCTCGCCAAGGCCGGCATCGATACGAAACTGGTGGTGCGCAAGGAAGATCAGCCCACCTCGTCGTCGGTGCTGCCGGTCCGTCCCAATGGCGAGCGTCCCAGCCTGCATCTGTTGGGCGCCAACCCGTTCTACACCCTCGACGACGTCGATTGGGCCGCGATCGCCGCCGCCGACCATCTGCACCTCGGTGGTCCGGAACTGATCGGTGCGGCACATGCGGCGCGAATCCTGCGGCACGCCAAGGACAATGGTGTCAGCACCTCCGTCGATCTGATCGCGCCCGGCGCACTCGGTAGCCTCGACGCCATCGCCGAAGTCCTCCCGCATACCGACTACTTCCTCCCGAATGACGAACAGGTGCTCGGCTTCACCGGCACCACCGACCTGGTGGCCGGTTGCGAGGTGCTGAAGGACGCGGGCGCCTGCATCCTGGCGGTTACGCGGGGCGCCGACGGCACCCTGCTCGTCGGCCCCGACAACTATCAGGACATTCCCGCGTTCGCCGTCGACGTCGTCGACACCACCGGGTGCGGTGATGCCTTCTCCGCCGGTTTCATCCGTGCGATCGCACTGGGCCGGAATCTGCGTGCCGCCGCGATCTTCGGTAATGCGGTCGCCGCACTGGTCGCCCGCGGACTCGGCAGCGACCACGGCGATTTCGATCTCGCCGCGGTGGACGCGTTCGCAGCCGAAACACGCACTATCGACCCGGACAAACCGGGTCGATAGCGATATTCAGGCGTTCTTGGCGTATTCGGCGAGGATCTTCAGCGACTCGCCCGGGGCCTCGGCTTGCACACTCAGGCGGTCCATGACCGAGAGGTACAGCGCCAGATCCTGTTTCCGATCCAGGTACAGCGCACTGGTCAGATGTTCGAGATAGACGATGTCGGGCAGCTCGGTCTCGGCGAAACGCAAGATGCTGAACGAACTACCGGCAGCGGCGTGTTCGCCTGCCGAGTACGGCAGGACCTGCACCGTGACATTCGGGAGTTCCGCCAGCTCGATGAGGTGTTCCATCTGCTCGCGGTGCACCCGCGACCCACCGACCGGCCGATGCAGCGCGGCCTCGTCGATGATCGCCCAGATGATCGGCGGTTCGGCTCGGCGCAGCACCTCCTGCCGACGGATACGGACCTGCACGCGGCGGTCCATATCGGCGTCCTCGTACCCGAGTGACATTACGGCCCTGGCATATTCGGGCGTCTGCAGCAACCCGGGCACCAGGTGCGCCTCGTAGGTACGGATCTTGGTCGCGGCCTGCTCCAAGCCGAGATAGGTGCCGAACCAGGATGGCAGCAGATCGCTGTAGCGGTGCCACCAGCCTGGTTCGTTCGCCTGCCTGGCCAGATCCAGGAAACGCTCCCGCTCCTCGGCGTCGTTGACGCCGTAGAGGGTCAGCAGGTCGCGGATATCGCGTTCCTTGAATCCGGTGCGACCCAACTCGAGACGACTGATCTTGGCGTGTGAACCGCGGATGGCGTCACCTGCGGCCTCACGGGTGATGCCATTCTTCACCCGCAGGTCACGCAACTGCCCGCCCAGCGCGATCCGCAATACGGTCGGACCACGTTCCACTACAACCGATTGCACACGACCGTCGTCATCGGGTTCTGCGATCATCAAGTCATCTCCGATACTCGGGTTTGACCACAGTGTGTCACAAATACCACGTTTGAAAACACACCGCACCGATCGCCCATGTTACCGCTCAGCTAGTCAGGTCGTCGAACTCCCCGGCCTTCGCGCCGCGCACGAACGCGTCGATCTCCGGTCGAGTGTAGAACAGGATGCCACCTTCCGAGTCGCGTGAATTGCGAACGGCGATCGAACCATCCGACGCCTCGGCGACCTCGACGCAGTTACCGCCCGACGGACCGCTGAACGAGCTCTTGCGCCACGCGCCTTTGATCTTGGGTGTACCGGTGTCGAACATCTTCCCCACTCCTCGGCTGCTTCCAGTGTGAGATGTACGCTCGAGCGGCTTTGCAGATGTGCGCTCAAACGTTCTTGCATTTGCACCTACATCTGCAAGATAGCACGAAGCTCCCCTATGCGGCACAAAAGAATTCAGACCTGCCGGTCCCCTTCGTGACCCCTGTTCAACGCGTTACGCGAGCGCTGTACGCGGCTGCGCGCGACGCGCCCGAAATGCGTGATCGACTACTCGATCCCCCAGGTCGAGTCGATGCGAATCTTGTACTGTCACAGTGCACATCGGCCGTGCCAGCCAATCGCGACACCCGCCGCCTGAGCAGTCCGGTTCACCGTTTATCAGCTCGCCGAGGAGTCCACCCCCATGTCCGACGATCAAACCCCGCTCATCCGGACCGACATCCCGCATTCCGCGCGCATCTGGAACTACTGGATGGGCGGTAAGGATTATTACGAAATCGACCGTATCGCCGGTGATGCCGGCGTCGAGGTGGATCCGGACATCACCACCATGGCCGTGCAGTCGCGCCAGTTCCTCCTTCGCGCGGTGCGTTACCTGGCGGGCGAGGAGGGCATCCGCCAGTTCCTCGATATCGGCACCGGCCTGCCGACCATGCAGAACACCCACGAGGTCGCCCAGGGCGTCGCGCCCGACTCGAAGGTCGTCTATGTCGACAACGATCCACTGGTCCTCACCATGGCGCGGGCACTGCTCACCAGCACGACCCCCGAGGGCGTAACCACTTACGTCGATTGCGATTACCACGATCCGGAGCAGATCATCGCCGACGCCCGGAACGTGCTCAATTTCAATGAGCCGATCGGCGTGATGTTCATGGGCGTGCTCGGCCACGCCAAGTCCTACGACGAGTTGCTGCGTATCGTGCGCACGGTGCTCGCCGCGGTGCCGTCGGGCAGCTTCCTGGTCATGTGGGACGGCACCGACGACAGCAAGGAGTATGTGACGCTGTGTGAGAACTACACCGGCACCGGCGGCGTACCCTATATTCCCCGACCCCAGGCCGAAATCCGTGCCGTATTCGACGGTTTGGAACTGGTCGAGCCCGGATTCGTCTCGATCACCCAGTGGCGCACCGATGCCGCCGAGGTCGGCGAGATCCGGCCGATCTCCGCCTACGGCGCGGTCGCGCGCAAGCCCTGAAGCGCAAGCGGCACAACGGCGGTCATCGGCCACCCGGTCGACAACCGCCGTTCATATTTCTGTTGGTCGTTCGTGCAAATGTACTTGCATCTGTAAGTGCCGACGGCTTAAACTCGGAACCAGAATCGGGGAGGTACGCAGGGAGTTCGCGCCGGCGTCACCACATCCACCTCCCCATCCGCAGACGCGAGGGGCGGTCGAGATGAGTACGCCATTCCGAACTCCGCGCGGGGCCACGATCGCCGGCGGATCCGGGATCGACACCCTGCGGCAATGCCCGGCGCCGGAGTACGCGCCTCTCGATTGCGGTGTCGAACCGCGCGGCCTCACCTATCGGCAGGCCCGTGAGATCCTGCATCTGCACGAGGTGCACGGCCCGCAGTGCCGCCAGTGGCTTGCCGCCGCAGCCTACCTCTCTGCCGGACTCGACGACGAATAACGTTCGACCCCAACGGCTCCACCGACACGGCCCCAAATCGCTTCGCACGCAGCGATGTTCGTACGGATGTACTTGCATCTGTACGACACACCGCTCTAAACTCATGCGCGACAAGGGAGTTTCGCACTCGAGAGCCCGTGCCGCTGTCGCCACCGGGATCTCTCGGCGCCAGAGCCACAGGGGGCATTCGCATGAATCCACCACGCGCTGCCGGTCGACTCGGGATCGCCGATATCGCCGCGGCCTACGGCACCGAAGCATTGCAGCGGCGCATCGCCGAACTGCGCGCCAGCGGACAGCACTATGCCGCCATCGCGATCGAACGCGAAATCCGCAGCGGCGCAGTAGTAATCGATTCCGATCTGCGGAATCAGCAAGGCGCGGCCTAGATTCCTCCGCTGCCTCGCCCATGAACCGGGGTTGCGAGGCGCACAGAAGGTTCGGATGTTCCGCCGGGTCGAGCGCTTGCAGCGCAATGGAGACCGTACGCGGCGAGTACATCGTCGGCAGCTGATCGGGCATGTCCTGATGGCAGCCGTCGTGGAGGGTGACGTCGTGCACTGTCGCGTCCGGACGCGCGGCACGACGGCGCAGGCCGATCGCACGCAAACGCCGGCCCCGAGGCCAACGTTAAGTCGGCTGGTCATGGATTTTCGATAGCTCGCGCCGAGCGCTGGAGCTTCCCACCACGGCACATGGCCCGCATGTGGACAATGCACAACGTTGCCGCGCCGCAATAGATTTCGCGTAGTCTTCCCTGGTTCATAACCATTTCGTATAGTGATGCAACGATTCGGGCGCAGATCTATCACGTCCGATGTGGCACTGGAGCGACGCGTATGACTTTCTCCGCGCTGGATCTGTCCGTCGACCCGACGGACCCTGTCCTAGAGATCGGCGGCCAGCCCGCGTCGATTCCCCTACTCAATACCGACCGCGTCGCCTCGCGCATGGTCGGCTACTTCGCGACCTGTATGGCGCCGTGTCGCACGCTGCCCGGCGAGCAGCTACGCGGCGATGTCACCAAGCTGACCCGCAGCTGCCTGGCATTGGCCGCCGAAATGTTCGACAAGCGCACGGTTCCCGGCGAGGAACAGCTCGGCGAGGTCAGGGAGGCGGCGGCGCAATGGGCCCGCGAGGCGGTGCCGCTCGGCACCATCCTGCGCGCCTACCACGAGGGGCTGCGCATCGCGTTCGGGCTGGTGACCGCGCGCGCCAAGGCCGACGATATCGATGAATTGCTGGTCGCCACCGACCTCATGCTCGAACTCCTGGAGGCGATCACCGCGGCGGTTTCGGACGCCTACGTCGAGGAACAGCATCTCGTCGCGCGCGAACACCAGACCGCGACGCAGACGCTGGCTTCGGCGCTGCTGAGCGGTCGCGGCAGTTCCGCGCTCGCCCGCCAGGCCGGCATCCCGATCGCCGATTCGTACCAGGTGGTCGCGCTATCGATTCCCGAACATCCGGACGAGCGCGATCCACGCGTCGACAGCCATGTCGCCGCCCGCAGGAAACTGCGCCGCCTGCAATCGGAACTGGCCACCGCCTTCAAATCCCGGGTGCTCGCGCTGCTGAGCACCAAGGGCGGCACGCTACTGGTCCCGATCGAGGACGACGCACCGGTCCTGACCGCCGAAACACTGCGACTGCTTGCCGAATCCGCGGAGGTCGCGCTCACCGCGACGCTGGTCACCAGCGAGACCGATCAGATACCCGACGCCGCCGATCAGGCCCACGAACTACTCAATCTGGTGCGGGTCGGCGGACGCAATCCCGGCCTGTACCAGATGGCCGACCTGGCCGTGGAGTACCAGCTCACTCGGGGCGGCCCGGCCACTCGACGCATCGCGACCATCCTCGATCCGCTCGACGCCCATTCCGAACTGTTCGACACCATGCGCGCCTACCTGGGCAACGATATGAATCGCCAGCTCACAGCGCGCCAGCTCTATGTCCACCCGAATACCGTCGATTACCGCCTACGCCGCATCGCTCAGCTGACGTCGATCGATCTGGCCACCTCGGCAGGCATTTCACAGGCGGCCATCGCCCTGCTCGCGCGCGATCTGGACCGCAGCGTCGCCAGACGGCTGTAGATTGCAGCCTGATGCGGATTTGTGCTGGTCACGAGATCACAAAGGCGTCATCCTAGTAGTGCCGCGACCTCTGGATGGTGGATTATGCGAATAGCGGAGATCTTGCACAGGAAGGGCAGCGACGTGGCGACCGTCGCGCCCGAGACCACGGTACGGACCCTGCTCGGCACGCTCGCCGAGCACAATATCGGGGCGGTGGTGGTATCGCCGGACGGCAGCCGGATCGTCGGCATTGTCTCCGAGCGCGATGTGGTGCGCAGTCTGCACGCGCGCGGTGCCGCGCTGCTCGATACGCCCGTCGCGGAGATCATGACCGTCGATGTGCGCACCTGCGCACCCGACGATCTGGTCGACGGACTGCGCGGCACCATGACCGAGCACCGCGTCCGGCACCTGCCCGTGGTCCGTGACGGCCGCCTGATCGGCATCGTCAGCATCGGCGATGTGGTCAAGAGCGCGATCTCCGAACTGGCCACCGAACGTCAGCATCTGGTCGAGTACGTGCAGGGGCAGTACTGAACTGTCGCGGGTATCCACGACAGGACCCTTGGTAGCTGCGACTTGTCGAAAGACGTTGGCTACGAGAATCCTTCGAAGTCGTCACCGAAAGTGCGTATCGTTGGTGGCGTCCAGCGCGGTTCTCGGAGGGAGCGGCACCTTGCGGTCACCTGCGTCCGGGACGCACCTAGCCCGACCGGCCACCACCCGGTCCGCACCGCGGATTCCGCTGCCGTCGCCCCTCGCGACCGTGCGCGAACTCTTTCCGGCGCTGGCCGAATCCACCGAGATCTATCTGGACAGCGCGGCCACCACGCAGAAGCCGCTGCCGGTCATCGAGACCATCCACCGCTATCACACCTCGCGTACCGCCAACGCCGGTCGCGGAACCTACCCGTGGGCCACCGATCTCACCACGCGCTTGGCCCGGGTCCGGGATCGCATGGCGACCTTCATCGGCGCCGCATCGCCCACGGAGGTGGTCTTCACCGGCGGCGCGACCGCGGCGCTCAATGCCGTCGCATTGTCCTGGGGGCTGGCCGAACTCGATGACGGCGACGAAATCCTCTACAACCCAAGCGATCACGCCTCGAATGTGCATCCGTGGCACCATCTGCGCCAGGTGCTCGCGCGCTTCGGGCGGCGCATCGAACTGGTCCCCTACCGCGTGACCGAACTCGGCGAAGCCGATACCATCGACATCCTGGACAAGGTAGGGCCGCGCACCCGGCTGATCACCACCAGCCATCTGCACCACGTCTTCGGCGGACTCACCACGCTCGAGGAGTTGCGCGGCAAACTCGATCCCCGGATTCTGCTGTGCTTCGACTGCAGTCAGAGCGGTGGGCACATGCCGCTGGACGTGACCGAACTCGGCGCCGACTTCGCGATCTTCGCCGCGCACAAGATGTTCGGCGCACCCGGCACCGGAATCCTCTACTGCCACCGCAGAGTTCACGATCGGCTGCTGCCGTTCCTGCCCGGTGGCAATACCGGGGTCGACCTCACCGACGCCGGATTGACCTCGACCGGCATGCCGGAATTGCTCGAGGGCGGCACCCAGAACATTCCGGGCATCCTGGCTCTCGGTAGCGCGCTCGAGGTGCTGGAATCGCTGGATGTCGGTGTGATCGCCGCGCACAATCGCGAATTGACGCTGCGGCTCATCGACAATCTGCGGCCGGTGCCCGGGCTGGAATTCCTGCCCGGTCCGGCGCATGCGCCGTGCGCGATCGGCTACGGCATCGTGTCCTTCACGCTCGCAGGCATTTCCGCGACCGATCTCGGATTCGTATTGAGCGAGTTGGGTTTTCTGGTCCGCACCGGCTTACACTGCTCACCCCGAGCTGGCGACGACGCCACGGACTCGGTACGGGTCAGCACGCATATCTACAACACCGTCGAGGAGATCGACCGGTTCGCGACCTGCGTCAAGACGATTGCCGAGGAGGTCACATGAGAATGGACGACACCCCGCGCTATGACCGGCGGGCGGCGTCCCGGGTGCTGGCGGGCCTGGCCCAACCCGGATTGTTCACCACTGCGATCGCGGTCCCGTCGAGTCGACATATCGAATACACCTGCGCCGCACTGCGTCCCGAGCCCGACAGTCACCTCACCTATTCGCAGCGGTTGTACCTGCAGCAGTTCATGCGGCCGTGCCAGCCCGCGCAGGTCACCAGCGCGACGCACCGCATCGCCTGGACCGATAGCGACGGCGTCCCCAATACCGGGCACTTCCGCGCCGACGGCCTCGGCCCGCTGGTGCCCATCGCCATGCGCGAAACCGTGCTGGTTCTGTGGCACGCCCTGGCCTCGAATTCCGCACTGACACAACGGGTCGAGGACCTCGGCCCGCGCGAACACGCGGTGCTCGACGGCACCACGACCGATCACGATCCGATCGAAATCTTCCGCGTCGGCATCGAGGCCACCGGACGCGCACTGGCCCAGCACGCACTGCTGGCGCGGCAGACGCAATATCGCAGTGCGTCCGAATTCGCCAGGGGTATACACGATTCCGGTATCTTCTCGGCAGTCGCCACCCGCTGGTTCTGGGAACTGCAGGCCTCCACCTACCGGCGCGGCATGATCCCGGTGACGCTCGCCGCCCAACCGGATGGCACGGTGCGCTACACCGCCGACACGGTGGCGACACTGCGCGCGATGAAGGACGCCACCATCGAGGACGCGCACACGGTGATGCGGCGAGCGACCCGGGTCGAGGGACTGAGCGTCGAGGCGGCCATCGCGAGATACCACGACGATCTCGATCTCATCTCCCGCCAGTACGCGCTGCTGCCCGCCAATACCCGCCCCTCTTGCCTGGCCGCCATGCCCCATCACCTCGGCGGCGGGCACTACAACCTGTTGCCGCTGGTGGTGGACAAATTCGTCGAGATCTTCGACCAGCTCGCCGAGCGGATCCGGATCACCGAGGTCAGTGCGGAGCTGGACGAACTGACCGCCGACGCGTCTGCCAGCGCCGAGGATCGGATCTTCTATGTGCCGGATATGAGCTGTCAGCACTGTGTCCGCACGATCACCGGAGTGCTGGAGACGATAGGCATCAAGGTGATCGAGATCGATCTGCCCAGTAAACGGGTGGTCGCCGAATTCCGCAGTCCGCGCAATCGGGCCCGCGCCTTCGAGTCGATCCGCGACGGCGGCTACAACCCGGTGGCCGAGAAACCGGCGCGAACCGCATTGGCGTCCCCGCGGTCCCAGCCCACGGAAACCGCCGTATGACGGCACCGCTACCGGCGCTACCCGCGAAGATCCATCCGCTGGTGCGCGCATATCTCGATACCCGCGATGCCGTCGAGGAGACGCTGATTCGCTTCGGATCCCCAAGCCACCTGGTGTTCCCGCAGGTCTACACGGAGAACCTGAAGCGGTTGCGCGCCGTACTCGACAGCAGGGGCGCGCGCTACCGAATCTGCTACGCGCACAAGGTGAATCAATCCCGCGCCTTGGTGCGGACCGCAGAACATGCCGGTATCGCCATCGATGTCGCATCTGCGCAGGAGCTGGCCAGTGCCATCGGGGCCGGATTCGGCCCGATGCGGATCGAGGTGACCGGGCCGAAAGGTGAAGCGTTCCTGCGTGATCTGATCGACTGCGGCGTCACCATCAATGTCGACAATTTGTGGGAGCTGCGGCGGATCACCGAATTGGCCGGTGACCGCGCGAGAGTTCCGGTCCTGCTGCGGGTTTCCGGTTTCGACGAGACGGCAGTGAGCCGGTTCGGTGTGCCGCTGGCCCACATGGATCAAGCCCTGGATCTACTGTCGGCCAATCGTCGGCGAATCGCGTTCCTCGGCTTCGCTTTTCATATCGACTCCGGTGACGCCGCGGAACGCATCCGGGCCATCGACGCTTGCCTCGAGCTGGTCGAGCGCGCCTACGACCGCGGACTCGGCCCGTCGGTGCTGAATATCGGCGGCGGCTTCCGACAGGTGTTCACCGCCGATGCGGACCGCTTCGACGGGTATGTGCGGGCGCTGCGCGAATCGCTGCTCGGTCGTGGCGAATCGATGAGCTGGTCGAACAACACGTTCGGCTATCACGTGGATGACGGTGCGGTGCACGGGATTCCGATCTTCCACAAGTACGCGAACACGGTGCCCGCGACGGCGATGTTGAACGATCTACTCGGCGCGCCGCTGGAGCGGCACGGTGGCCGCACCGTGGCCCAGGTGGCCGGGGACAATATGCTCGATATCTGGTTGGAGCCGGGTAAGGCGCTGGTCGATCATGCGGGGGTGACAGTGTCACGGGTGGAGTTCGTCAAGGAACTCGCAGATGGCACGGTGCTGGTGAATCTCGATCTGAGCCGGGATCAGGTGACCCCAGCGGATCAGGAGGTCATGGTCGATCCGGTTATCCTGCCGAGTGTCGCGCATATGCCGAGCAGCGCTCCTGTCCGCAACACCATCCCTGGCGATGGCGTGACGCCGCTGCGCAGCGCCGCCGACACCATGCCGACCTTGCGTCCGGTGGTCGAATCCGGGCCGGTCGGTGTGTATTTCGCCGGACGCCTGTGCCTGGAGCGCGACCTGATCACCAATCACAAGGTGTGGCTGCCCGAGTGCCCACGCCAGGGCGATCTGGTGGTGTTCCCGAATACCGGCGCCTATCACATGGACCTGTCGGCGGCCTCGGCGTCGATGCACGCATTGCCCGCGAAACTCGCTGTCGTGCACCGCGCGGGCAGTTTTCAGGTCTATCGCGATACCGATTACGAACCGCTCATACCCGTCGGTCTACCGCCACCGCGCCGCACTCCCCCGCGCGGCCCCCGTCGTCCGCTACCGCGCCGACCCTCCGGAGCGCCGTAATGCGCTACGACCACATCACCGAGCTGATCGGCAGTACGCCGCTGCTGCGGCTGGATCCGGCCGTGCACGGCCTGGCCAATGTCGAGCTGTACGCGAAACTGGAGTCGCACAATCCCTTCGGCTCGGTCAAGGACCGGGTGGCCTGGGGCATGATCCGCGACGATCTCGACGAGATCCGCGCGAGCGCGCAGACACTCATCGAGGCATCGAGCGGCAATACCGCCAAGGCGCTGCGCATTCTCGGCGCGATACACGGCATCGGCCTGCGCGCGGTGACCAATCGGATCAAGGTCGCCGAGGTGCGAGAGCTGCTGCAGCTGTTCGGCACCGAGATCGTGGAGTTGCCCGGGCTGTCCGAATGTCCGGATCCGACCACACCGAACGATGTGTATTCGGTGATCGAGGCGACTATGGCCAAGGAGCCGGGGGCCTACTATCATGCCTCGCAATACACCAATGAGAAGAATATCGAGGCGCATCACCACGGCACCGGCCGCGAGATCCATGAGGATCTGGCCGCCGACGACATCACCCGCGTCGACTATCTGATCGGTGGGCTCGGCACCACCGGCTCCACCCGTGGGACCGCAACCTATCTGCGCAAGCACAACCCCGAATTGCGTTGTATCGCCGTGGTCTCCGATCGGTCGGACTTCATACCCGGTATCCGCTCGGAGAGCGAGATGTGGGATGTGGGGCTGTTCCAACCCGATTTCTACGACCGCATCGTCACTGTCGATTCCACCCGCGCGGTGGACGCCACACTCGCACTGGCCACCGGGTACGGCATCCTGGCCGGTCCGACCAGCGGCGCGAGCTATGCCGCTGCCCTGGAAACCCTTGGTGAGCAGGCACTTTCATCGCAAGAACCCGTTGTCGCCGTCTTTATCGTCTGTGATCGGCTCGAGCCGTACCTGTCCTATATCAAGAAGCGCAGACCGGGACTGTTCGACCGCGCAGATCGCCGCCGCGCACCCACCCCGGCCGAACTCGCGGCGACACCTGCCGTGTCTCCGCAGGAATTGGCCGAACTGGACCATACAGCCCGGCCCACCATCGTGGACACCCGCGGCGCGATGGCCTATCGCATCGGCCATGTGCCGGGCGCGATCAATATCCGCGACGACCAACTAGACGAGATGTTCACCCACGGCATTCCGTTCTCCCGATCGCGCCCGCTGATCTTCGTCTGTCCGGTCGGCGAACTATCGCTGCGCTTCGCCGCCATCGCCCGCCAGGACGGCTTCGACGCCAGCAGCCTCAGCGGCGGGATCGTCGCCTGGCGTGATGCCGGATTCGCACTCGAACGCGGCGGCTGATCCTCGATCGGTGTGGCCCAGCCCTGAGCCGGTCATTACCGCCAGGCATTAGTGTGGGCGGGTGCAAAAAGGCCAGGAATCAGCTGACGATGCCGGTCCTCGGATCTGGGGCGGTACGACGCTCACCGAACGTCGGGAGGCACGCCGCTCCGCGCTGCTCGAGGCCGCGCTCGACCTGATCGGAGAATCGGGCGCGGGCGGTGTCACCATGCGCGCGGTATGCCGACGTGCCAATCTCACCGACCGGTACTTCTATGAGAGCTTCGCCAGCCGCGACGAACTGCTCGATGTGCTCTACCGGCAGGTCGCCGACGAATTCCTGGAACCGATGACAGCGTTCGCCGCCGCCGATCCCTCCCGCGACCGCGTGCTGTCGGAGATCCTGGTCGACAAGGTGCTCGCCGACCCGCGCAAGTCCCGGCTGTTCCTGGTCGAACCGTACTCGAGTACCGGCCTCGGCCAAACCACCATCGCGGTCATGCCGGTCTTCACCAAGGTCCTGCAGGACCACCTGTTCGCTCATATCGATGATCCGGTGCGGCGCAGACTGGCCGCGCTCACCATGGCCAGCGGTAACGCGGGCATGTTCTCGGCGTGGTTGAACGGATCGCTGCGCGCCAGCCGCGAGCAGGTGATCGACCACTGCGTGGCCACGCTCGCCGCGTACCGTTCGCTCTACCAGTCCTGATTCGGACCGCATTCGGCTCCCGCGCAGCACGATTGGACGTTGCGCGGCTCACATCGGGTTGCCAGTCCGGCCATGCGGGTGTTTACTTGCCAACGCAAGGTGCCGATCGTTCGCTGAGGCTCCTTCACGGATATAGGCCAGCGACCCCGAACGTCGAGAGACGCCCCGGGTCAGGACAGATCTCCCCGGCCTAAGGGGTGATCCCGATTGGCTCCCGATATTGTCGGGTTCACGCCGTGAAGTGCCAAAGGTCTTACGAGGAAAGGCTTTGACCGGCGGTTTGTCGGATTCCTCTGACGTGCTCTGCGACGATGACACACGATGCCCGGCCGTGCCGCGCGTCCGATCGGAGGAAGGAGGTGAGCCGGATGTCCGGCGGTGATAGTCCCATACCCCTGTTAGCCGAATATTCACCTGGCGACACCTCCGCAGCGGCGCGCCGTGACGGGACCAGCCCGTAGCCCGCTGTTCGATGGTGCGCTTGACCTACTCAGGGAGTGCGTAATGTCAACGGTAGAGATGATCCTGCGGCTGCTGACCGGTGTCGGCTTGGGCGCGGTGATCGGATTCGAGCGGCAGTATCGGGCCAGGATGGCGGGCCTGCGCACCAATGCGCTCGTCGCGGCGGGTGCGACACTGTTCGTTCTGCTCTCGGCGCACGGCTTTCACGGCGGCGCCGCCGATCCGACCCGGGTGGCCGCCCAGATCGTCTCCGGTATCGGTTTCCTCGGCGCGGGTGTGATCATCCGCGACGGTTTGAATGTGCGCGGGCTCAATACCGCTGCGACACTGTGGTGTTCGGCCGCGGTCGGCGCGCTGGCCGGTGCGGGCATGTTCACCACCGCTGCCGCGGGCGCAGTTGCGGTCATGGTGGTCAATATCGCGCTGCGGGCCGCCGGACGTGCGGTCGACCGCCAGCCCGATTCTGCCGCCGAACAACCCGCGTCCTATGTGTTCGTCGCGGTGACCAACGATGAGCAGGAAGCCCACGTACGGGCACTGCTGGTTCAGGCGTTGACCCGCACCGACTTCCGACTGCTCTCGGTGGCCAGTGCGAATACCGATATCGCCGGCCGCGTCGAGGTGCGCGCCGAGCTCACCGGTGATCAGCGCGACGACCGGCAGATGGAATCGGCGGTGAGCCGACTCAGTCTGGAGCCGTCGGTGACCAGCGTCGGCTGGCATATCTCGGTCGACGACACCGCGGACGGAGCTCGAGCATGACAGTGCTGCGTCCCTTGTGCCGAGTTGTACGACTACGACACCGATCCCGGATCACCGCCGGTCCGGCCACAATTCAGATCAGCGTGAAGACGAATTCGAATTCGCCGATGCGGATCACCACGCCGTCGGTGAGCGTCACGCTGTCGATGATGCGCGCACCGTCGAGGTACACCCCGTTGGACGACCACAGATCCTTGATCACGAAGTTCAGCCCGTTGTCCACGATCACCGCATGCTGACGGCTGACCTTGCCGTGTTCGAGCACGATGTCGTTGTCGGGCAGCCGCCCGATGCGGGTCACCGATCCGGTGATCGGATAAACCTCACCCCGACGATCACGCAATTCGGCCCGTGCCCCGGCCGCGGCCTGCTCGACAATGGTGGTCGCCCGGGTCATCGTCACATCGGCGACCGCCCGGACGCTCAGCGGATCCTGGCGCAGGATCCGTGCCTCCAACTCCTGGATAGCCGGGCCGGGGTCGATGCCGAGTTCGTCGTCCAGTGTGGTCCGTAGTTGCCGGACCGCGCCGAGCGCGTCGGATTGCCGCCCGCTCAGATACAGCGCGGTGATCAGCTTCTCCCACAATGGTTCTCGCAACGGATGCGACCCGACGAGCAGTGCGAGCTCGGCCGCGACGGAGTCCGCGCGGCCGCGCGCGATATCGGCCGAGGCCCGCGCCTCGATGACACCGACCCGTTCATCGTCGAGCGCGGCCGCGTAGGCGTCGGCGAATCCGAGCCCGCGCAGATCCGACAGCACCGGGCCCCGCCACTGCTCCAGTGCGCTCGACAGCGCTTCGGCGGCCGCCGTGAATCGACCCGCCGCCAGCTCCCGCAGGCCAGCCTCCTTGCGTGCCCGGAACCGCTGCACATCACTTGCGCCATCGGCCACCGCAATGCGGTAACCGGTTCCGATCTGGGCAAGTACGCCGCGTGCGTCGAGTCCGGCAGCGCGCAGCGGTTTGCGCAGATTCGAGGTGATGGCGTGCAGGCTCACCCGCACATCCGACGGCGGACTCTGCTCCCACACCGCCTGCGCCAGGGCATCCACCGAGACCGGATGATTGGCATTGACCACCAGATACGCCAGTACCGCACGCTGTTTCGGCCCGCCGACCGGCTGCGCGACGCCATCGATCGACAGCTGCACCGGCCCGAGCACACCGAATTGCGCCCGCATTTCGGCCATCGTCGCACTCCTTACGACTGGGCCAGCCGCTGGCCCGCAAGAACATTAACCCCCGGCACGTCCCGGCTACCCGTCGGATCGGGCGCGCCAGTATTCCAGGTTGCTGCGGGTGAGCAGAGTGTGCGGATGGCCGGGTCCGAGTACCCGTATCTGATCGGCGAGCAGCGGCTCGAATTCGGTAATGGCGGCGCCGATATCGCCCGCCTCGCCATAGCAGCCCGCGAGGCAATTGCGGGTGTGCAGGGTATCGGGATGATCCGGCCCGAGAACGCGCAACTGATCCGTCAGCAGGGCGGCATATTCGGCAATGGCCCTGGTCGTTTCGCCGCTCTCCCGCCGCCAGCGCGCCATGCTGATGCGGGTGCGCAGGGTCTGGGCGTCATCCGGGCCGAGGATGCGGACCTGGTCGACGAGCAGCAGTTCGAATTCGGTGAAGGCGCGGGCCAACTCACCCGCCATGGCACGGGAACGCGCGAGATGCAGTCGGGTGCGCAGGGTTTGCGGGTCGACGGGACCGAGGATGCGCTCCTGATCGGTGATCAGCTGTTCGAATTCGATGACAGCGCGGCGCAGGCTGCCGCGTTCACTGCGCCAGTAGGCCAGGCTGTTTCGCGCGCGCAGCGTCCACGGATGGTCGGTGCCGAGGATGCGGGCGTGATCGATGACGAGCCGTTCGAAATCCGCTACCGTCCGCTCGAGCTGGCCCATATGACCGCGCCAATCCGCGATGTCGTAGCGGGTGGTGACGGTATCGAGATCATCCACGCCCAGTACCCGCGTCTGATCGCGGGCCAGCTCCTCCAATTCGGTGACGGCGGCATCGAATTCGCCGCTGCGGCCACGGCAGTTCGCGAGATGGTTGCGAACCAGTAGCGTGACGCGATGATCCGGCCCCATGGCGGCGGTGAAGCTCGGCAGCCAGGCCACCCACAGATCCCGATTGTCCACCACGCGTGTGGTTTCCAGCGATTCGAGATAGCCGAAGGCGGCCGCCGCGGCGCCGTAGGCCAAGTAGTGGCGCACCGCCGCACCACGGGCATAGTCGGCCACGCGCTCGGTGGTGCCCGCCTCGATGGCCGCGATCACCGCGCGGTGCGCATCCTCGCTGTGCACGCCGAGCCGGTCGCATTCATCGGCCAGTCCAGGCAGTAGAGCGGCGTGCGCGATGCCGAGCGATTCATCGGCCGTGCCGGGGCGGCTGCGCGTGACCAGCACCCCCAAACCCACTGTGAGATCGCGGATTCCGGCAATGCTCACCTCGGCCCCGAGTTCACGCATCGCCGCATCCAGCAGTTCCAGTGGCAGCACCGGACCGACACCTGCCGCGACGAGCACACCGAGCACCGCGCCGATCCCCCAGGCATCGGCGACATTCGGCGCGATATCCGGTCCATCGCCCGCCGCGGCCCGGATGGCCGCGCCGACCCGCAATGCCACCAGACCGTCGACGCCGATATCCTCGGCAACCACCCGATCGGTGACCTCGCTGGCGACCTCGGCCAGCAATCCGGCCAATAGCCAGCCCGCTGCGGCGGCAGGGGAATCGGCACGCGCCGTTGGTGTTTCGGCCAACCGCGCATCGATCCAGCCGACCCATTCCTGCTCGTCGATGGCGGCGCGCTCATATCCCGCCGATTCGACAATCGCGGCGATGTCCTCGGCCACCGGCTCGGCGACGACGATCCGATGCATATGCCGCAGTTCCGGATCGTTCTCGAAGCCGAGCCCCTCCCGGATGCCCACGATCACTCGGACGTGCGCGAGCTCCGGTCGTCGGGTCAACTCCGCCACGGCGGCCACCAGCAGTCGCTGGGTGCCCTGCTCCGGTTCGTTCAGTCCGTCCACGACGATGGTGACCCGGCGACCCCAACCGCCCAGGTCCGCCAACGGTTGTCGCACCTCGACATCGAATACATCGGGTGGGGTGACACTGTGCCGGGCCAGGCTCCGCGCCGCCGCGACCGCAGCCCGGAAGCCGGGCATCCGAGTGCTCAATTGCGCGGACAACTCGGCGGCGACCGCCTCGATGGAACTGCTGACCGTCAAAAATACCGCGGCCGTAATGTATTCGGGCGCGACCGGCAGCGTGTCGACCAGGCTCGGCCGGATGAGCATGGCCAGCAGTGTCGACTTGCCGACGCCGGGCGGTCCGATCACCCCGCGCAACCGGTAGCTGCCGGATCCGACGATATCGTCGAGCGTCTCGCGCACGGCCGGGGTCAGTAGCAGTCTGCGGGTGAGTTGATCGACGAAACCCGCTGCCGGACGGCCGGTTACGGCATCGCGGCGACGGGCGATATTCGGCACCAGCCACAGGCCGGGATCGCCGCCCTCGGCCGCCGATACCGTGCCCGAAGTGAACGACAGATGTTCCGGCTGCTGCCGGGTGCAGGCCGCGGCGATCGGATCGACCAGATCCGACGGCAGCAAGTTCTCCCCGCGCGCGGGCAGTCCGGCCGCGAAGGTGGACAGCAGCGTTCGGGTGAAGCATCCGGCATACGCCGGCCCGTCACCGGCGGCGACCAGCAGCTCCATCCGGCCCGCCGCCCGCGACAGCAGGTCGGTCCAGCGACGGGCCGCGCCGAGCACGCCCTGTTCGGTCTCACACGCGTCGACCAGGACGACCAGCCCGTCCAGGGACGATCGGTTCAGCCGCTCCCGAATCTCCTGTGTCAGATGGAACGCCGTATGCGAGTTCGGCACCGCGGGCGAATCATGGCCGAGCAGAAAGAAATCCTCCGCGCTGGTCGCGGTGCCATGGCCGACGAACCCGATCAGCAGCGTCGCCTGCTCCCGCGCGGCCGCGTCGAATGCCTCGTCCACCGCCGTAACCAGCTGTGCCACTGTCGGATTCAGTACCGGACCAGGTGCTTCCGTCGCCGCCCGCCAGCCGCCGGATCCGGTCAGTGTCCCGTACAGACCCGTGGCCAATTCACCGGTGAACCCCAGTTCCCCCAGTGCCGCGCACTCGGACCCGACCACCAGGGCGAGCCTGCCTCCCATATCAGCACCACCGTTCCCACCGTCGACTCCCCGGCGACCTCGACACCCCGACACGGGCCGCTTTGCGTGGTAGGAAGGTACCCGAACACACATCGGGGCAAGTGACAACGGGGGCGGCTGATGGCAGCGATCGTGTTGGTGCACGGGATCGCACAGGAGCAATACGGCGCGGATCTGCTGGAAGCGCAATGGCTTCCGGCGCTGGCCGCCGGGGTCCGCACGGCCGGGTACGGCGAACTCGCGGATCAGCTGTGGCGCGGCCAGCGCCCGGGCGTGATCGAAGTTCGAATGGCGTTCTACGGCAATGCCTTTCTCGATCCCGGCGCTCAAGGCGGCGGCGGACCGGTCGGTACCGAGGACGCCGAACTCACCGAGCAGATCGCCGAGGCGTGGTTGGCGACGGCGGCCGGGCAGGCGGCCGACCAACGCGATCGGCTGGAAGCGCAACGCTACCTGGACAATTCCGCGCTCGGCACCGAAGGCGCACAGGGCTTCGGCCGCAAGGCCAGACCTGCGGCGAATGCGCTGACCAAGCTGAAGTGGTTCGCGCCCTTCGGTTTCGGGATGGCGGGCAAATTCGTCAACCGGTCATTAGCCCAGGTCAGCAGATATCTGGCCGAGGACGCGGTGCGTGCCTTCGCGCAGCAACAGGTGCTCGACCTGATCGGTCCGGAGACCCGGCTCGTCATCGGACATTCGCTCGGCTCGGTTGTCGCCTATGAGGCACTGCATCGGACCGATCAGCCCGCGGCGCTGGTCACCCTGGGTTCGCCGCTGGCGCTGCAGACCATCATCTATCCGCTGCTGCGCCCGCAGCCGCCCACGGTGCCCACCACGCTGACCCGCTGGGACAATTTGGCCGATCGCGACGATATCGTCGCGGCGCATCTGGATCTGGCGCCCTATTTCCCGCCCGCACCGGAACGCGATGTGGTGCCGACGACCCATCCCGAACTCGACAATGGATCCAGTCCGCACGATGCCGCGCACTATCTCACCAAGAAATCGGTCGGGCGCATCATTGCCGAGTCCCTCTCGTAACCGGAGCCGTTCCGAATCGCGCGTACCCTGACAACTCTGGCACCGAGTGCGAGGAGTTCACCGCGATGACCGACCCCGTGCAAGGTTTGACGGGTACGCTCACCTCGCCGATCCGGGGCCCCGGAATGCTCGGCGAAGTATTGGTTGCGATTCGCGGGGGCACGGAGATATACATCGCGCGGGCGGCCGAGCCGATCTCGGCCGGTGAAACCGTCCTGATCATCGCGGTACGACCGGGCCGCATCGTCGACGTGGTGCCGTGGATTCCGCTGGAACCCGTCCCGGTCGAGGACATGTGACACCGCGACCGAAGTTATGAACTGCCAGGGAGGCACAGTGCTGGGTTATCACGTTCCAGATCCTGACGAGGCGATGCTGGTCAGCGGCGGTACGAGCAAGGACAACGCGCCCTTCGGCGTCGTCATCGGGCGCGGCAAATGGGTGATGCCGTTCTTCCGCAAGGTGAGCTATCTGTCGCTGGCCATGTTCGAGGCCGAGATCAAGGAACGCTGCGTCACCAAGCAGGCCATCCAGCTCGAGGTGCGCGCGGTGATCGCGTTCAAGGTCGCCAACGACACCCAGTCGATCGTCAATGCGGCCCAACGCTTTCTGTCCGAACAGGAGCGGGAGATGTCGGTGCTGACTGGCCGTATCTTCTCCGGGCACCTGCGCTCGATTGTCGGCTCGATGACGGTCGAGGAGATCATCCGCGAACGCCAGCGGCTGGCCGACGAGGTGCTGGTGGCCTCCAAGGTGGAGATGAGCAATATCGGCCTGTGGGTGGATTCGTTCCAGATCCAATCCATCGATGACGGCAATCTGGGGTACATCACCGCATTGGCCGCACCGCACAACGCGGCCGTGCAGCGCGATGCGCAGATCGCGCAATCACAGGCCGCGCAGCATGCCGCCGAGGCCGAACAGGAATCGCTGCGCCGCCGGGCCGAATATCAGCGTGAGACCGCCATTCTCCAGGCGCAGTATCAGCAGGATATCGATAAGGCCAATGCCGAAGCGGCACAGGCCGGTCCGCTGGCCGAGGCCAAGGCGATGCAGGAGGTGCTCACCGCGCAGGCCGAACAGGCACGCAAAGAGGCCGAGTTGCGTGAGCAGCAGTTGCAGGCCGAAGTCGTGAAACCCGCTCAGGCCGAAGCGGAACGGGTGCGCATCCTCGCCGAGGCCGAGGCCGATCGGACCCGGATCCAGGCCGAGGCGGCGGCCTCGAACAACCGGATCGCCTTGGACCAGTTGCTGATCGAGCAGCTGCCGGAAATCGTCAAGCAGGCCTCCAACGGGCTGGCGAACGCCAACCTGACGGTGCTCAACGGACCTGACGGTGTCGGCGAATTGGTCAACGGAATGGTCGGTCAGGGCCTCACTGTATTCAACTCGTTACAAAAGGCGCTTTCATCCAACGACGGGGATAATGCGGGCTAAAGTGGCCGAGTAGCGACGGCGCGAGGAGCGGGTGTTGGTGTCCATCGGGAAATTGGTGTCGTTCGACAGTTCGCGGGGATTCGGGTTCATTCGGCCCGACGATGGTGGCCCGGATGTGTTCGTTCATGTGAACGACATCGGACTGGACGAGGATGAACTGCGCCAGGGGCGGGTGTTCGAATTCGATGTGACCGAGGGTGATCGTGGTCCGAAGGCAATCAACCTCGCCGTGGTCGGCGGTCAACCACTACCACCCGCTCCTCGGCACAAAAAAGACAGATCCGGCTCCGGCCAACTGACCGTCACCGAACACAAACGCCTGATCACCGAGCTACTACTGGACGCGAGCCCCGCCCTCACCGCCGGTGAGATCCTCACCATCCGCGACCGCCTTACCGCCTTCGCCGATCAGCACGGCTGGCTGGAATAGCGGGGCATTACCAGGGATTTCCAAGTCGACCACTGATCTCGTGCGCACATGGGTAACTCCATGTACTCACACCGGATCAGCGTGCGATGGGTGTCGTTGTGAAGAGTTGGCAGCGGTGGGTGTCGTCGGTTCGGTGAGCCTCTGAGCTGCGGATACTTGAAATTCTGCCCAGTTCTGCCTGTGACATCGACTACTAGCGTTGGCGTGTGGGTGTCGTTGGGTGACGTCAGCCACTGAATGGCGGGCTTCGATGACAAGCCTCGACGGCTGGCCAGCAAACCATGCCGGACGTGACCGATCGGACAAGAGTGCAATTCTGCCATCGCATGGGCATCACCCCCTTGCAGTTGGCCCTATCGTGGGTTCGTGTCCTAGACGGGGCGTGTCGAACATGGGAACGGGGACGACCTGCTGCAGGGCGGCACATCGCCCTCAGCGTCGTCGAAGAAGGTGATGCGGAAGTCTGCTTCGGTTTGCTAGTTCGTAGTGGCTGCCGGTCGGCGAGGTGTGGCTCCACCGGTTTACTTGCACCGTTCGGCAGGGGCTGCTGCAGGATCAGGTGAAAGTGTGACCTGACCCGCCCGGCTGGATTCCGACTTGACCGCCCCACCCTTTTGGGCTCCGCCGCCACGCGTTTCGCGATCGTGCGTGGCACGGCTGCAGACCGGGTGATCTCCACCTTCGATCCCGAAACCCGGCACGGGCACAAACCTTGGCCCGTGGGTTCGATGGTCACCGTGACGATCACATCCGCGAAGGGACCTCGGTTCGGCCAGTTCACCCTATGGCTGGCCGAAACACCCGATCCGTCACCGACCTGTGACCAGCTCGGCGGCCGTCGGCGGGTCCGCTCCGCGGCGGCCGCAGGTCAGCGCTGCGACCAGGTTGGCCTCGTCGAGGATGGCGGTGAGGTCGTGTTTCGGGATGGCACGCAAGGCTTCTCGGTTTGCGGCGCCGAGCAGATGGTGAGTGCGCAGGCCGGCGAGGATGGCCGCCGTGAAAGCGTCTCCAGCGCCGACCGTGTCGATCACGTCGACGGGGCGGCCGGGGCGATGGATGGGGGTGGCGTCTGCGCCGGTGGCGGCGAGTGCGCCATCAGGGCCAAGTGTCACGATCACGAGAGCAGGGCCGCGGGCGGACCAGTCGGCGACCACCTCCTCGGGGCTACGGCCCGGGTGCAGCCAGGACAGATCCTCGGCGCTAGCCTTCACAATGTCGGCGCGGGTGAGCATGGCGTGTACTCGGTCCACGGTGTTGGCGCGAATCATCAACTGCGGGCGGAAATTCGGGTCGTAGCTGATGGTGGCGGTCGACCGGGCACGGTCCACCAGGCGGGTCAAGGCGTCGGCGCCAGGGGGCACGGTCAGCGCCAGGGAGCCTGTGTGCAGTGCCAGCACGCTGCCGTCGAGAGCGGTGGACAGTTCGGAGTCGGTCCACTGCCAGTCGGCCGTGCCGTCGACGCGAAAGTCGTAGTGCACCATACCATCCGGGTCGACATCGACGATCGCCAGTGAGGTCGGCTCGGTGGCATTCACAACATGATCGAGGGCGACCGCGTTGTCCCGCAGGTGGTTTCGGATGCGATGGCCCAGCGGGTCGCCGCCCAAGCGGGCCAGCATCCGCACCGGCACGCCCAGCCGGGCCAGGCCGACGGCCACGTTCGCGGGGCTGCCGCCGGGCACCGCCTGGAAGCGATCGGGGGCGTCGGCTGGCACCAGGTCCACCAACGCCTCCCCTGCGACCGCGATCAGGCCGAGCCCGGCCAGGGCCTCAGTGGTGGACACGGTTGTTGTCGACCTCCGCACCGGCCATCGCACCGGTCATGATCGCCACCGCATCGGACATGGAGAATTCGTGCGGGCGGATCACCGCGACCCGACGGCCGAGCCGCTGGATGTGCACCCGGTCGGCGATCTCGAACACGTTCGGCATGTTGTGGCTGATCACGACGACCGCCAAGCCGCGGTCTCGGACCTCGCGGATCAGATCCAGCACCATACCGGTCTCCTTGACACCCAGCGCTGCGGTGGGCTCGTCCATAATCACCACGTGCCGCGCGAAGGCCGCGCTGCGCGCGACCGCGACACCCTGGCGCTGGCCGCCGGACAGTGTCTCCACCGCTTGCTTCATAGATCGGATCCCGATCTTCAGATTCGTCATGTGCTGCTGCGATTCTCGCACCATGCGATCCTTGTCGATCATCCGGAGAACCGAGCCGAGGACGCCGCGGCGACGCAGTTCCCGGCCCAGAAACAGGTTGTCGGCGATATCGAGTGCTGGTGCTACTGCCAGATCCTGATAGACGGTCTCGATACCGGCCCGGCGGGCGTCGGTCGGGCGCCGGAAGCGCACCCGTTTGCCGTCGAGCAGGATCTCGCCCTCGTCCGGGATCAGCGCCCCGGACAGCGCCTTGATCAGCGAGGATTTCCCAGCGCCGTTGTCGCCGATGACCGCAAGGATCTCGTTCGGCAGCAGATCGAAATCCGCACCGTCGAGCGCGGTAACCTGACCGTAGCGTTTCACCAGGCCGTTTGCCTGCAGAACCGGCTGTATTGCGGTCTGAGCTTTGTCGTCTGCGGTGGTGGCATCGTCTGTGCTAACGGTCTCGCTCATTTCTGCCTCTTGCGGTTGAACTGGTCCACGGCCACCGCAGCGATCACCAGGATGCCGGTGATCAGCGTTTGGTAGATCGACGGCACCCCCGTCAGTTGTAGGCCGTTACGGATGATGCCGACAATGAGCGCGCCCAACAGCGTGCCGATCACGCTGCCACGGCCGCCGAACAGACTGGTGCCGCCGAGCACCACGGCGGTGATCGAGTCCAGATTGTCGGTCTGGCCGGCATTCGGGTCGCCGACGCCGGTGCGAGCCACCAGCAGCAGCGCCGCCAAGCCGTAGATCAGCCCCGCGACCGTGTAAACGGCGAGAAGCACACGGCGGGTGTCGATGCCGCTGAGCCGTGCCGCCTCCGGATTGTCACCGACGGCGTAGACGTGCCGCCCTGCCGCGGTCAGCCGCAGCACATACCAGGTGATCGCGAACAGCACCAGCATTGCCACCGACCCGTAGGTGATGTCGGTCTCGCCCAGCGGAAATGTCTTGTCGAAGAACGTGAGCGCGCCCGGCAGCCCCGAAATCGTCTGCTCGTCCGAGTAGATGTGGGTGAGCGCGAACGCGATGCCGTACGTGCCGAGAGTGACGATGAACGGCGGCAGCTTGATCAGGCTCACCAGCGTGCCGTTGAGCAACCCGAACGCGGCTGTCAGCGCCAGCCCGAGCAGAATCGCCAGCGGCACAGGCAAACCCGTGTCGACGGCCAGCTTGGTGATCGCGATATTGCCCAGCGCCATCACCGCACCGTTGGACAGATCGATACCGGCGGTGAGGATGATCAGCGTCTGGCCGATCGCCAGCGTGCCGACCACCATCACCTGCTGCACGATCAGCGAGAAGTTGTCACCGGCCAGGAAGCGGTCGGACTGGGCGGTGAAGTACACCACCGCGATCAGGATCGCGATCATCGGTCCGACGTTCGGCACCGACAGAATCCGGTTCAGCGCCGACTGTTTCGGCTCCGGCGGCGCGGGAGATGTTGCGGTTGCGGTCATGCGAATCCTCGCTCATCGACGAAATCAGGTGGACCGGGCCGGAGCGCACCCCGGGACGACGAAGGCCGTCACCGTCCCGGCATACGGCGCAGCGTCATTCGCCGTCCCGGCGAGCTTTCCCCGGCTGGGGCCTGGCGGTTCTCAGCCCCAGCAGTTGTCCAGGCCGTACTGCACGTCCTTGGAGTCGACGCCGGGCTGCGCCTTGGCGGTGATCAGCGTGACTCCGGTGTCGGTGTAGCCGCTGGTCTTGTTGCCGTTCTTGGCGTAATCGACGATCGCCTGCACGCCCGCACTGGCCATCTTCAGCGGGTACTGCTGCGAGGTCGCCGCGATCTTGCCGTCGCGGACCGCCTGCACGCCCGTGCACCCCCCGTCGACGGAGACGATCAGCGCCTGGTTCTCCTTGCCAGCGGTCTTGAGCGCGGTGTAGGCGCCCAGCGCGGACGGCTCGTTGATGGTGTAGATCAGGTTGATGTCCGGATCCTTCTGCAGGCAGGTCTCCATCGCCGCTTGCGACTTCGCCTGATCGCCCTGAGCGGGCTGCGCACATACCACGTTCGGAGCGGTGACGTACTGCGCCATGTCCTGAGTGGCCTGCGCGGCACCGTAACCGGACAGGAATCCGTTGTGCCGCAATACGCCGACGGTGACGCCGGGGTTCAGGTCGATCATCGCGATCTTCACCGGTTTGTCGCCCTGGACGACCTTGGCATAGTTGCCGATCAACTGGCCCGCGGTGAAATTATTGGTGGCGAACAGCGCGTCGACCGCGCTCTGCGGATCGGTCGGGGTGTCGAGGGCGATCACTTGGACACCCTTGGCACGGGCCTTTTCAACCGCCGGGACGATCGCCTTGGTATCACTGGCGGTGAGCAGGATGCCCTTGGCTCCCGCATTGACCATATTCTCGATCGCCGTCACCTGGCTGGCGTTGTCGCCGTCGAACTTGCCTGCGGCGGTGAGCAATTGCACGCCAGCGGCGTCGGCCTGTTTCTGGGCACCCTCCTTCATCTTCACGAAGAAGGGGTTGGTGTCGGTCTTGGTGATGAGCCCGACGATGATCTGCCCGTTGTTGCTATTGCTCGACCCCTTGCCGCAGGCCGCGGCGGAGAAGGCCAGGGAGGTGACCGCGAAACAGACGGCGGCGATGCGGACGACACGAGAGGACATCGGTGTGCTCCTGCAGGTACTACGTAGACAACGTTGTCAGAGACCATATAACGTGATCCACGCCACGTCTATACGCTTCTTCTAGGATATTTGACGGTTCTCGGATCGAATATGAGCGAACGGAGAGGGTTGCGATGTCAGCGTTGTCAGAGTCCCGGGCACCGCGCCGGGGCGCCACCATGCGCGATGTGGCAGCGCTGGCAAGGGTGAGTATCAAAACGGTGTCGCGCGTGGTCCGCGGCGAGGGCGGCGTTTCGCCGGAGCTGGCCGCGCGGGTCACCGACGCGGCAACCATGCTCGACTATCGGCACAACCTGGCGGCCAGCACATTGCGCGGGCACGGCCAGAAGACCGCCGCGATCGGTCTGGTACTGATGGATGTCGCGAACCCGTACGCCTCGGCGCTGCACCGGGCGGTCGAGGACTTCGCGCACAGCCGGGGCACCCTCGTCTTCGCGGTGAGCAGCGACGAGAACCCGGGCCGCCAGCGCGAGGTGCTCGACGCCCTGCTGTCCAGACGGGTGGACGGGCTGATCGTAATGCCGGTGGGTGCCGACCATAGCCCTCTGCTGCACGAGCAGCGCCTCGGTACCCCGGTCGTATTCGTGGACCGCATGCCGGCCACTACCGAAATCGACAGCGTCACTGTCGACAACCGCACCGGCTCCCGCCTTGCCGTCGAACACCTGGCCGCCGCGGGCCATCGCCGTATCGCCTATCTCGGTGACCTGCATACGATCTGGACCGCTGCCGAACGTTACTCCGGCTACATCGAGGGCCTCGCCCACACCGGAATTCCCCTCGATCCGGACCTGATCTGCGCCGACCTGCACTCCGTGGCGGCCGCCACGGCCGCCGCTGGGGCCCTGCTCGACCGCCCGGACCGGCCTACCGCCCTGTTCGGCGCCCAGAACCTGGTGACCGTCGGTGTGTTGCAAGCGATCCGGAAGCGTGGCTTGCAAAACCGGATTGCCGTAGTAGGTTTCGATGATCTGCCGCTGGCCGAACTGCTACAGCCGGCGCTCACCGCCATCACCCAGGACCCGGCGACGATCGGCCGCGTCGCCGCCGAAATCCTTTTCGCCCGCTTGGATGGTGACGACGGCCCCCCTCGCCACGAAGTGATACCCACTCGCCTGCTGGTCCGCGGTTCCGGCGAGATCTCTGCAGACCTTCGGTCACCTCACAGTCAATAGCCAGGACATGCTTCATATTCACTGCACAGCTGGTGTATATCGCCGACAAATATGCGATTTCATCCCAGCTCGAAGCGCACTTTGCTCATTCATCGCACACCGATGGGCATAAGCCCATCGGTGGATCGAGGTTTAGGGAGCACACTGGTAACTCACCGGGGACGAGCTGACGCAATCTCCCACGTTTCTGTCGGCCGCCGGCGCTACTCTCGAGGCACCTGAGTCCGGCCTAGAGAGCTCAGGGAGGCGGACCAGCCCGAACCCGAGGAGGAGATCGCGTGGACCTACCGGTCATGCCACCTGTCAGGCCGATGCTGGCGAAAACGGCACCCTCGGTGCCGCACGAGCCGGGCCTGAGTTACGAACCGAAATGGGACGGCTTTCGCTGCGTGGTGTTCCGCGACGGCGACGAAGTGGAACTCGGTTCCCGCAACGACCGCCCCCTCACCCGCTATTTTCCCGAGGTCGCCGAACTGCTGAAGGCGGCGTTGCCGGATAAATGCGTGGTGGACGGTGAAATCGTGGTGGTCACCGATGAGGGACTCGATTTCGACACCCTGCAGAACCGGTTGCATCCGGCAGCCTCGCGGGTCAACAAGTTGGCCAAGGAAACACCGGCCAGCTTCGTCGCCTTCGATCTACTCGCTCTCGGCGACAAGGATTTGACCGGTGAGCCGTTCGCCGAACGCCGACGGCTGCTGGAGACCATCCTCGATACCGAACTCGCCCGCGTGCACCTGACTCCGATCACCCAGGATCCCGCCGTCGCCGAGGACTGGTTCACCCGCTTCGAGGGTGCGGGTTTCGACGGCGTCATGGTCAAGTCCAACGAGCTGGCGTATCTGCAGGACAAGCGGGTGATGCTCAAGGTCAAACACGAGCGCACCGCGGACTGCGTGGTGGCCGGTTTCCGCTGGCACAAGGATGGCGAGGGCGTGGGTTCGCTGCTGCTCGGACTCTTCGACGACGAGGGCAATATGCATCATGTCGGAGTCGCGAGCAGTTTCACCGCGGCCAAGCGCAAGTCGCTGGTGGATGAGCTGAAACCGTTGCGGGAGAACGCATTGGCGAATCATCCGTGGCGGGAATGGGCCGATGCCGCGGCGCAGGCGAAGACCGACGGCAAGATGCCCGGCGGGGTGAGCCGATGGACCGGCGGTAAGGATCTGTCCTGGGAGGCGCTGCGTCCGGAGCTGGTCGCCGAGGTCCGCTACGAACATGTGCAGTCCGGCCGATTGCGGCACGGCGGCAGGCTGGTGCGTTTCCGGTCCGATCGCACACCGGAATCGTGTACCTACGCCCAACTCGACGAGGTCGCACCAGCCGAATTGAGTGCCATCTTCACCGAAGCTCAGGGGCAATGATGACCGAGTCGGTCGATATCGAGGCGGACGGCAGAACCGTCGCCATCAGCAATCCGAACAAGGTCTACTTCACCAAACGCGGTGAGACGAAACTCGATCTGGTGCGGTACTACCAGGCCGTGGCCGAACCGTTCCTGCAGGTGGTGCGCGATCGTCCGCTGCTGCTGGAGCGGTATCCCGATGGGGCGTCCGGCAAGTCGTGGTTCCAGAAGCGGGTGCCGAAATCCGCGCCGGATTGGCTGCACACCGTCGAGGTCGCCACGCCCAACGGCACCACCAGCGATGCCCTGGTCGCCCACGATCTCGCGCACATTCTGTGGGCGGTGAACCAGGGGTGCCTCGGCTTCCACGTCTGGCCCAATCACGTCGACGATCTCAATATCGCCGATGAGCTGCGCATCGACCTGGACCCCTCCCCTGGAATCACCTTCGACGATCTCAAACACGGCGCCGTGCTCACCCGTGAGCTGTTCACCGAGCTCGGCATCGACTGCCACATCAAGACCTCCGGCTCGCGTGGATTGCACATTTACGTTGCGCTGGAACCGAAATGGGACGGCTATCAGGTGCGCGCGGCCGCGGTCGCGCTGGCTCGCGAACTGGAGCGGCGGCATCCGGACGAGATCACCGCGCAGTGGTGGAAGGAGGAGCGCGGCAACCGCGTCTTCGTCGACTTCAACCAAAACGCCCCGCACAAAACGGTTTTCGGCGCGTGGTGTGTGCGACCGAAGGTCGGCGCGCAGGTCTCCACGCCGATCGCCTGGTCCGATCTGGATACCATTGTCCCCGAGGAATTGACGATTGCCACCGTGCCCGCACGCCTGGCCGAATCCGGTGACCCGTGGGCGGACCGGCCAGCCCAATCGATCGAGCCGCTGCTGAAGATGTCGGAGCGAGATATGGCAGCCGGGCTCATGGACGCACCGTGGCCGCCGCAATATCCCAAGATGCCGAACGAGCCGCCACGGGTACAGCCCAGCCGGGCCAAGAAGGCGGAAACGGAAGGCTAGCTACTGGGAGGCTATTCGGTCCAGAGCACCCACACCTTGCTCTCACACGTCACTGCGCGCCCGTCCGCGGTGCGGGCACTCTTCGTCGAACCGTCGCACTTGGTCCCCGGCTCCGCCACAGTGCCGCCGACGGTGTATGGACCGTTCCACTGGTAGACACCGCCGCTGGCCAGGCACAGCAGTGTGTTGCCGTCGGCCCCCGTGCCGATGCGGCCCGGCTCGGTGCACACCGCGCCCTTCTTCGGGGCCACCTGGCTCGTCGGCGCCGCGGCCGAGGTGGCCGGAGGTGTGACGACGGTCGGCGCCACCGAGGGCTGCGGGATGGCGGTCTGGGCGATGGTGGAGGGCAGCGCCGCACTCGATACGACCGGGGCCCGGTGCGCCCCGGACAACGCGTCGGAGAAATTGCCGCCCGACAGCACGACATATCCGGCGATACCGACCACCTCGATCACACCGAGCAGCAGTGCGCACACCGCCATCGTCTTGCCACGCGGATGGCTGAAGGCGATGAACCCGAAGACGATCGCGACCGGAAAGAGGCCGAGCAGCGCGGCCACCAACGCGACGATCGCATACGGGTTGACGATGGGCGGAACCTCGACCCGTAGGCGACCGGCCCGGGTAGGGCGTCGGGCCGGCGGCTCGGCTTCCGGCCAGCGGTCGTTGGGATCCGGATCCGGCCACCGGCCGATCGCTCCGGTCTCCGGCTCGTACTCCTCCGGCTGCGCCTCCGGCCAGCGCTCGCGCTCACGGTTATCCGTCCGTGCCATTCAGGTCCCTCTTCCACACCACCAAACCGCGCAGGAACCACGAACTGCCCGGACCCGCCCCGATACCGACAAAGGATAGGGGCCGACGGCCGCAACATCATCCGAAACGGCCGATCAATCGTCATCAAACCGTAATCGCGAACGCCACCATGTCAACTCGACCTCTACCCGGCACGGGGGCGACCGGACCCGGCGCGGTGCGGTTCGAGCCCAGGAGTAACAAACCGGCAAACACCACTCGCGCCGCGCGCCGTCGAGGTACATGCTGGTCTCGGGACCGATCCATGCGGTGACGTCGGCAGAGGAGGGATGCATGCGCGGTGAATCCGGTTCGAAAGGACAACAGGGGCGGCCGTGGCATTCCCATGCGGGCGATCTACTCGGTGACGACTACAACGTGCCCGGCATCATTCTGTGCGCGCTCGGCATCGTCGCCATGGCGTGCACACTCACCGCGGCCGGTTACGGCTTCATCGGCTGGACCCAGATCGGTGCGATGGTGACCGCCGCATTGTGGATCTCCGGAATCGGCGCACTGCTGGTCGAGCATCGCCGCGAGGAAGTGATCGAGCGAAAGTACGGTCGCAACGGGCACGCCCCGGGGCACGTGCGGCGCGTCCGCTACAGCGCCACCGAGCGCAGGATCGCGGCGGGTGAAAGGCCTTCGGAATTGCCGAAATAGCCCGCGTCGCAAGGTCAGCGCCCGGGATCCACCTTCGGCATGGTTTCGGTTACCAGTGTCATCAGCATGTCGGACAGCAGCGCGTGCACCTGCTCGCGGGTAAGCGCGCCGCGGGTGATCCATTCTCGACCCGCGACTTTCACCAGCCCACCGAATGCGCGGACCATGGCGCGCAGTTGCGCACTGTGCGCCGATTCCGCGCGCCCGACCATCAGCAGCATCCGCTCGGCGGCCGCGTCATCGGCCTGATCCAGGATCTGCTGCACCTCGGGATCGTCACCGACGCCCTCGTGACTGGTCACCTTGACCCAGGTGCTGCCGTGTTCGGAGATCACGTCCAGCAGCCAGTGCACACTCGCGTCGACGCGTTCGCGATCGGTGCCGGTCGGCGCGACCATATCGTCGAGGCGCGGCAGGGTGACCATCCGGCGCACGACCGCGAGGTACAGATCGCGCTTATTGCCGAAGTAATGGTTGATCAGCCCGCGTGCGACACCGGCCCGCTGCGCGAGTTCCGCGGTGGAGACCGCCGCGTAGGGCCGCTCGCCGAACATGTCGATCGCGCACTCCAGGATCTGTGCGCGTCGCTCGTCCGGTTCCAGCCTGCGCCTGCGCGGCTGCGCCTCGGTGTCGTTTCGAGCGACCCGCAAGCGATCGCTAGCGGCGACCTCAGAGTGACCTGGCAATGAGATCCTTCATAACCTCGTTGCTGCCCGCGAGGATGCGCAGCACGCGGGCACCGGTGTAGAGCTGGGAAATCGGATACTCCGTCATGTAGCCGTAGCCACCGAACAGTTGCAGGCAGCGATCGACCACAATACCGAGTTGGTCGGTCAGCCAGTACTTCGACATAGCAGCCGTGGGAATATCGAGTTCGCCGCGCAGATGTTTGCCGATGCAGTCGTCGAGGAAGATCCGGCTCACCTTGGCAATGGTCGCGCATTCGGCCATCTCGAATTTGGTGTTCTGCATCGCGAACAGCGGCTTACCGAAGGCCTCACGTCCCTTGGTGTAGTCGACGGTCAGCTGCACCGCCTTCTCCATCATGGCCACCGCGATAATGCCGGTGACCAGCCGCTCCTGGGCCAGCAGCTGCATCATCTGATAGAAGCCCTGGCCCTCGGCCTCGCCGAGCAGATTCGAGGCGGGCACACGCAGTCCGTCGAAGAACAGCTCCGCGGTGTCCTGGGCCTTGCCGCCGATCTTGTTCAGGATGCGGCCGCGTTTGAAGCCCGGGGTGTCGTCACCCACCTCGGCGAAGATCAGCGAAACGCCCGCCGCGCCCTTGGTCGGATCGGTCTTGACGGCGATGATGATGCCGTCGCAGAGCCAGCCGTTGGTGATGAAGATCTTCGACCCGGTGATGACGTATTCGTCACCCTCGCGGACCGCGCGGGTCTTGATGTTCTGCAGATCCGAACCGGTGCCCGGTTCGGTCATGCCGATGGAGAGCACCATCTCACCGGTCGCGGCCTTGGGCAGCACCCGCCGCTTGAGGTCTTCGGTGCCGAAGTGCTGGATATAGGGCGCGATGATCGAGGTGTGGACGGCCATGCCCATCGAGCCGTCGCCCGCGAAGGCCTGTTCCTCGATAATGGCGGCCTCGTGCGCGAAAGTGCCACCGCCGCCGCCGTATTCGGTCGGGGTCGCGGTGCAGAGCAGGCCGAGTTCGCCGGCCCGGTTGTAGAGGGCGCGGTCGGGATGTCCCTGCGCGACGAACTTTTCCTCGTGCGGGACGACTTCCTTCTCGAAGAAGTTCCTCGCCAGTTCCCGGACCGCCTCGACCTCGTCGTCACTCCATGCCGCGCGTGCCATCGCAGAAATCCTTTGCTCATCGCGCGGGCCTGTCGCACCCGCGTCTCGTCATCAGAGTGGCGCACTATTGGCATGATGTCAACAAAGTGGGCACATGGCAGGTCAGGGTGGGTTTACGAGGGCGGAATGCGGATCAGCCGGTCGGCCGCTGGGCCTGGTTGACGGCTGCGAGCGAGGTGTAGATCGGGATGTCCGGATCGGCTGAAATGCCCTGGCGGCGCAGGAATCCATCGATCAGACCCCAGACAAATTCGGTTGCCTG
This sequence comes from Nocardia pseudovaccinii, assembly GCF_050942345.1. Taxonomy (NCBI): domain Bacteria; kingdom Bacillati; phylum Actinomycetota; class Actinomycetes; order Mycobacteriales; family Nocardiaceae; genus Nocardia; species Nocardia pseudovaccinii. The sequence goes on along the minus strand of NZ_CP192074.1, from coordinate 4,067,758 downwards.
GTCGACGAATTCGGCGGTGCCGTCGGGACGGCGGGGATCCGCGTCACCCAGCCACAGGTCGGTGATCGCGACGACGACGCCGACGACCGCGCGGGCCAGATAGTCGATGCCGGTGGCATCGATCGGAATGGATTCGGCGATCCCGCGCGCTTGGCCCGCGACGCGGCTCGCGGCCGCGCGGCCGAGATCGAATTGCGGTACCGAACCGTCGGAGTGCTGGGTGACATGCGCCTGGCCGAGGAACCGAAAGACGTTGGGGTGCTGCAGAATACTGTCGGCGTAGCCGGTGAGCACGCGGCGCAGCGCGACCCGGGGCGGTTGCAGCATCAGCGTCAGATCGCTGCCCGCACCGGCGGCGACGGAACCGGCCATCCGGTCGCCGATTTCGGTGTAGAGATCGGTCTTATCGGCGAACTGGCGGTACAGGCGCGGTTTGGTGATCCGGGCCTCGCGGGCGATGTCGTCCATGCTCGGGCGCGGACCGTCTCGGTCGATGACCCGAATGGCGGCGTCGACGATCTCCTCGCGGGTGATCGTCCGCGGCGCTGATCTGGCAGATCTGTCCGAACGGGCCATGGTTCGGAGCATACATGTACCGGCGGTACGCCCAGTTGGCCCGGAAGTGCGCCGGCTTGGGGGTGACCGACCTCATAGCCGGTCGTGGTTTCAATCCATTGCTTCGGGTAATACGTACTGTCAGTATCGGATCACGTACCGGCGGTACACGCAGCCCCCAGCGCATCGATCGAGGCAAGCAGATGACCGAACAGCTCGACTCCCCCGACCCGACCGGCATCCAGCGCCCGCTCCGCCGGTTCACGGTGCCCGGCGCGAATGGCGAGCTGGCTGTCTTCGAGTGGGGCGATCGCGGCGCGGAACCGCTCGTCTTGGTGCACGGACTGTCCGATACCCATCTGGTCTGGTCGGCGGTGGCGACGCTGCTGGCCGACGGCTTCCGGGTCATCGCCTACGACGTGCGCGGGCACGGTGGATCGGCGAAACCCGGTGTGCCACAGGACTATCGACTCGATCACCTGGCCGAGGATTTCTTCGCGCTGATCGATGCGATCAGTCCGAAGCGACCGGTGCACGTCTGTGGACACGGCTGGGGTGCGGTGCAGGTGTGGGAGGCGGTCTGCGATCCGCGCGCCAATACCCGGATCGCCTCGTTCACCGCCGTCGCCGGTCCGAATCTCGATCACGTCGGCATGACACTGCGCAAACTGGCCGGTCAACCGCGCCGAGCGCTGGAGCTGATCGCCGACCGGAAATTCTGGCGGCACGGAGTCGCAACGGCCCAGACCGCGGCGCGACGGATCACCTATCCGCCGCGGGTGCGGACCTGGTTGATCGAACAGCTCGGCGGCGTCAGCCGGATGTACGCGCCGATCGCTCCGACCTGGCGCGCGGATCTGACCGCCGGAGCACGGATCGCCGTGACCAACCTGGCGCATCATCTGCTGCGGCCGCGTGAGCGCACCACCGCGGTGCCGGTGCAACTCGTCGTGGACACCACCGACGTGCTGGTGCCGCCGTTCCTCTACTACGGCAGCGCACGTTGGGTGGATCGACTGTGGCGCTGCCCGATTCCGGCCGATCACTGGCTGCCGGTGACCGAGCCGCTGCTCGTCGCCGAGGCCATCGCGAACTTCGTCGAGGATCTGCGCGCGGCGAACGCCAGCATCCCGCAGTGACCGCCCAGATCCCACCAGCGGTGAGTGGCCGGGAAATCGGACGGGGTGGTACTTTGCGCGCATGACCGGACCGGGGGAACAACAGAACCAGCCCAACGACGCATGGTGGGCGCAGGAACAGCCGCAGCAGCAGGGACCGCAGTATTCACAATCGGATCCGACGATGGTCGGGCAGCCGGGGTATCAGCTGCCGTCGCAGCCCGCGGTTCCGGTAGTGGGACCGCAAGGCCCAGCCGAGCAGCAGCCCGCCGATCCGACGATGGTGCGCCAGTCGTTCGATCAGCCGGGGGCCGCGCCCGCCGGATACGCATCGGGGACCGGATACCAGCAACCGGGATACCACCAGTCCTCGCCTGGATATCCGCAACAGGGGACACCGCAGGCCGCGCCTGGATTCCAGCAGGCCGGAGCACCACAGGCCACACCCGCCGGATACCCATCGGGGACCGGATACCAGCAACCGGGATACCACCAGTCCTCGCCTGGATATCCGCAACAGGGAACGCCGCAGGCCGCACCTGGATTCCAGCAGGGAGGGGCGCCACAAGCCACACCCGGATTCCCGCAAACCGGAGCATCACAGTCGACACCGGGATTCCCGCAGCCCGGGTTTCAGCAGCCCGGATTCGAGCAGCCCGCACCCGGATTCCCGCAGGGTGCACCGGGTTTCCAACAGCCCGGATATCAGCAACAGGCACCCGGATATCCGCAGCCGCCCAAATCCGGTGGCAAAGGCTGGCTTTGGGCACTCGGCGCGGTCGTCGTCACCTCCGCGGTATGGGCGGGCGCGATGTTCGCGATCGGCGCATTCGACGCGGGCAAGGCCGATATCAGCAAGGACGCCGATCTGCGCGGCTACAAGTACATCGCCAATCTCTGCGATATCACCGACACCTCGCCCTACACCAGTGCGGGTTTCACGCTGTCGAAGACCGACTCCTCGGGCGATACCTATCCGAAGCACGAGGGCTCCAAGCACGCCGCGGTCGATTCGATGGGGTGCGATGTCCGCTTCACGCCGTCCGGCTCGACGGAGAAGTACGACTACGCCGCCATCTACACCAGCGCGCAGGTGCACAAGCAGACGAATCCGGGACCGGAATTCACCGCGTCGTACGAAACCTGGACCCAGAGCGAATACGGCAAGGACGCGAAGGTAGACAAGATCTCCGGACTCGGCGACGAGGCGTACGTGATCACCGGTAAGCACAAGTCGGACGATCCGACGGCCGATGTCTCACTGGCCGTGCGCGACGGCTGGGCCACCTACCACATCAGCTGGTCGCAGTATTCGTCCAGTTCGTCGAAGTCGTCGGGCAAGATCCTCAGCGCGTCCGAGGTCACCGACCTGCTGAAGAAGACGGCCACCTCGACCATGAGCAAGCTGCGCAAATAGGCGGCGTCCGGTCGGTGCGGGACCGCCCGCGCCGGCCGGTCCGCATTCGAATGCGACAATGGCTGGGTCAACCTCCCAGTTCACGAAGGATAAATTCGCATTCCGATGGTCGAGAACACCGCGTCGACGTCTACCGCACCAGCGCCGAGCGGCACCGCCATCGACCCCGATGAGCTGGCAATCTGCCTGCGGGTGCTGGAGCAGGCCGGGCAGTTGGACAAGGACGATCCGGCGTCGGTCACGGTGCAGCGCGCCGTCGGCCATATGTTCAAGAAGTTGAAGCAGCGCAGGCGAACCGTGGCCAGGGATGCGGTCGCCGAGGCGGACCGGGCGGTGGTCGCGGCGACCGCGACCGGATCGCCGAATCGGATCGATGACGAAACCGCGGGCATTCCGCTGACCTCGAATGCGGCGGGTGCGAGCGCGGGCACGCTGCTGCGGCCGCGGCCCTGCTATATCTGCAAGCAGCGCTACACCCGGGTCGATGCGTTCTATCACCAGCTCTGCCCGGACTGCGCGGCAGGCAGCCACGCGAAACGAGACGCCCGTACCGATCTCACCGGACGGCGCGCCCTGCTGACCGGCGGTCGCGCCAAGATCGGCATGTATATCGCGCTGCGGCTACTGCGCGACGGCGCGCACACCACCATCACCACCCGGTTTCCGAACGATGCGATCCGCCGCTTCGCCGCCATGGACGACAGCGCCGACTGGCTGCACCGGCTGCGCATCGTCGGCATCGATCTACGGGATCCGGCCCAGGTCGTCGCGCTCGTCGATGATGTCGCGGCACAGGGACCGCTGGATATCCTGATCAACAATGCCGCCCAGACCGTGCGCCGCTCCCCCGGCGCGTACAGCGCGCTGGTCGAGGCCGAATCCGGTCCGCTGCCCGCGGGTGCGCTACCGGATGTGGTGACCTTCGGCAAGACCATGCAGGCGCACCCCACCGCACTCACCGCATCCCTGACCCCGACGTTGTCCTCGGCCGACGTGGCGGAGCTGGCACTGGTCGCGGGATCAGCCACGCCGGAACGCATTTCGCGCGGTATCGCCATCGACGCCGGTGGTCTGGTGCCGGATCTCGCCCACACCAACAGCTGGGTGCAGACCGTCGCCGAGGTGGACCCGACCGAGCTGCTCGAGGTCCAGCTGTGCAATTCGGTGGCGCCGTTCATTCTGGTTTCCCGGCTGCGCCCGGCCATGGCCGCTGCCGGGGCCCGCCGCAAATATGTTGTGAACGTCTCCGCGATGGAGGGCCAGTTCTCCCGTGCGTACAAGGGTGCGGGCCACCCCCATACGAATATGGCCAAGGCCGCGCTGAATATGTTGACCCGCACCAGTGCCCGCGAAATGTTCGAACAGGACGCCATCCTGATGACCGCCGTGGACACCGGCTGGATCACCGACGAGCGACCGCACTACACCAAACTCCGCCTCGCCGAAGAGGGCTTCCACGCGCCGCTGGACCTGGTGGACGGCGCGGCCCGCGTCTACGACCCGATCGTCCAAGGTGAAACCGGCACCGACCTCTACGGCTGCTTCCTCAAGGATTACCAACCCTCGCCCTGGTGATCCAACAGGCCGAGGCCGCACCCATCCAGCGCTACGCTGGGCATATGGTGTATCGGCTGCTGGCCGATGCCACCGCCGCGGTGCATTTCGTATTCGTGGCGTACGTGGTGGTCGGCGGGTTCGTGGCGTGGCGGTGGCCGCGCACCATCTGGCTGCATCTGATCGCATTCGGGTGGGGATTCAGCACGGTGCTGTTCGGATTCGATTGTCCGCTCACCTATTTGGAGAATTGGGCACGGCATCGGGCCGGGATGGCAGGGCTGCCGCCGAGCGGGTTCATCGACCATTATCTGACCGGGGTGATCTACCCACAGAGTGCGCTGGGATTGGTGCGCGGGCTGGTCGCGGTGTGCGTGGTGGTGTCGTGGGTGGGCTACGCGTGGAGGGTGCGGGCGATGAGGTCTGCGACCTCGGAGACCTTGTCGTCGAGGTAGAAGTGCCCGCCGGGGAAGACCGTGTGGTCGAACGAACCGGTGGTGTGTTCGCGCCATTCCTCGGCCTGCTCCGGCGTCATCGTCGGGTCCTCGGTGCTGACCAGGGCCGACACAGCGCAGGACAGCGGTGCGCCCTCGCGGTAGCGGTAGGTCTCGACGGCCTGGTAGTCGCCGCGCACCGCGGGCAAGACCAGTTCGGCGAGGCTCGGTTCGTCGCGCAGGATCTGGATGGACGCGGGATCGGTCGCCAAGCGCTCCAGATCACCGATCAGATCGTCGTCGGAGCCGAGATGCAGCCGACTCTGCTCGACGAAAGTCGGTGCGGGACGACCGGATACGAACAGCGCGATGAGCGGTTGCCCCTTGCGTTCCAGGCGGCGTGCGGTTTCGAAGGCAACGGTCGCACCCATGCTGTGACCGAACAGCGAAAGTTGTTCCACCGGGCCCTGATTCAGTACCTCGTCCACGATCCGGTCGACGAGGGTGTCCATATCGCCGATGGTGGGCTCACCGAGCCGGTCCTGCCGACCCGGGTACTGGACGGCGGCAACGGCAATGCCGTTGTCGAAGCGTTCGGCCAGTGCCCGATAAGCCGTGACCGCTCCCCCACCCGGCGGGAAACACAGCAGTTGATGGTTCGGCGCGAGATGTGCGCGCAACACCCGCAGCCAGTCCGTCGCCGCAATGGCCTTGCCCACGTCGCCCTCCTTCACCCGAGATACTCTCCGTACCAATCCAGGACCCGCTGCCACGCCTCCGCGGCGGCAGTCGGGTTGTAGCGCGGTCCGGTGTCGTTGAAGAAGGCGTGGTCCGCATTCGGTGCGACGTAGATCTCATGGGTGAGACCGGCCCGGTCCAGGGCCGCTTCCGCGGTGGGGCGCGAAGCGATCACCCGCTCGTCCTTGGCGGCGTAGATCCCCAGTACCGCCGCCTTCGAACCGGACAGATCCCCGTTCTCCGGGAATGGGCCGTAAAACGGTGTCGCCGCAGCGAGTGTCGGTGTACCCGTGGCAAGCAGCATCCACACCAGACCGCCGCCGAAGCAGAATCCGGTAGCGCCGATCTTCTTTCCCGGCACCCGCCGTTCCAACTCGGCGATACCGGCCTGCAGATCGCCGATGAACTGTTGCGGCGCGATCTTGCCGAGTTCGGCGGTGGCCGCCGCCGGGTCGGTGAAGGCGGCGGTGCCGCCGAGTTCGGACAGCAGGTCGACCGCGAGCGCGGAGTATCCGGCGCCCGCGAAACGTCCTGTCACCGAACGGATATGGTCGGTGAGCCCCTTGTTCTCATGGATGACCAGGACGCTACCGCGCGGCTGTAGCGCGGCCGCCCAAGCGGCTTGTAAGCGGCGACCGTCCGGTCCGGGAAAGGTGATCGCGGTGGCCGGGACCGCACCGTTGGTACCCGGCGGGGCCGACGACGCCGCGGGTTTCGAGCCCGTCGACGCGGTATTCGCCTGGTCGCCGCTATTGGAGCAGGCGGCGAGCAAGGCCACCGAGGCGGTGGCGCCGACCCCGAGCATTCCTAGTCGGCGCAGTGCTTCCCGGCGGCCGATCAATCCGTCGGCATGGTCGGTGGCTATCTCTTCGGCGATATAACGCTGCAGCGGCGTCATGGCCCCGACCCTACTACTGCGGCGCAACAACTACCCTCGATCTCGTGATTGCGCACGAACAGCTGGTCCGCGACTACGAGGCCGGAATCGGTGTACCGGCCTCCGGCACCATCCCCGCCGCAGATCCGGGCAGCTGTTTGGCTGCGACGCTGCCGGTTTGGGCGCTGGCCGCCGGATCGGTGGCCGCGGTGACGGCGGCGGCGAACCGAATCCGCGACGCACACCACCTGAATCCGGTGCTGCACCGGCTGGATCCGGTCCGGATCACCGCCGCCTTCTCCAGTGAACGCCTGCTGCGCGTCGGCGGAGCGCCCGCCAAGGTATTCGCCGATCTGTCGGGATTCTTTCCCACCTTCGACGGCTGGGTCCGCACCCACGCCAACTATCCGCATCATCGCGCGCGATTGCTCGCCTCGCTCGGACTGCCCGACGACGCCCCCGTCGATCTCGCGGTGGCGCAGATGGCGATGAGCCGGGCCCGCGATATCGAGGAACGTGCGGCCGCGCACGGCGCCATCGCGGTCCAGGTGCGGAGCGAGCAGGAGTGGGCGGACAGCCCACAGGGTGCGGCCGCCGCCTCCGGTCCGCTGGTGGCGATCGACACCCGGATCGACCGTGGCGAACTCGGCCTGCCGATCGGGGCCTCGCCATTGCAGCCGTTGCGCGGGGTCCGGGTACTCGATCTGACCCGGGTGATCGCCGGACCCGTCGCGACCAGAACCCTGGCGCTGCTCGGCGCCGAGGTGCTGCGGATCGACCCACCGCACCTACCCGAGATCCCATGGCAATACCACGACACCTGCCAGGGCAAGCGCTCCACACTGCTGGATCTGCACCGGCACCTGCCGCTGTTCAACGAGCTGCTCGCCGCCGCCGACGTACTGATCACCGGATATCGACCCGGCGTACTGGAAAACGCCGGGCTCACCGCCGCCCGTCGTCCCGGCCTCGTACACGGTCGGATATCGGCGTGGGGCGAATCCGGCCCGTGGGGTCGGCGGCGCGGTTTCGACAGCATCGTCCAGGCCGCGGCCGGTATTTCGATCGTCGAGGGCGCACCCGCGGTGCCAGGGACGCTGCCCGCGCAGGCGCTCGACCACGCCTCCGGCTATCTGCTCGCCGCCGGGGTGATCGATGCGCTGGTCGCCCGCGCACATGACGGTATCGGCCGCGATGTCCGAGTCGCGTTGGCGCGCACCGCATCCTGGCTCCTCGACGCGCCCGGACGCGCCCCGCGTCATCCGCAGGCCGCGCCGCCGAGTCCGATGGCGGCGGTCACCCACGGCAATGTCACCACCGCCGCACCGGTGCTCGCCGAGTATCCGGATTACGCGTGGCCCGCACCACGTTACGGCGCGGATCGACCGGTGTGGCCGCTGCACACCCGATAGCACGCACGCTGTTCGACGCGCTCAGGACTCACCGGCCAGGGCCGCAATCGCCTTGGCCAGTCGCGCGCCGTCGGGCAGGTTCTCGCCCCCGGTGATCGTCCACAGGATGCCGAGGCCCTGGGTCAGCACGAAATACAGCTCACCTATCGCCTGGGCGGTGTCCGCATCGAGGTCGGGACGGGATTCCCGGACCGCTCGACCGATGTCCTCGTATGCACCGTTGAGGCTTTCGTCCATGAACGTCCGCGATTCCGGTGTCCGCGCGACGCGCACCAGATTCTCCAGACTGGCCAGCATGCCGTCCCGGTTGTCCTCGAAGACCTGCGGCATCGCGTTCCACATCTGGGTGAACGCCTCGAGCGGCGACTGACCGCCGCCCGCGCGGATCAAAGCTTCCATCCGGTCGCCGATATCGTTGCCGAGCGCCTCTGCGAGCGCCTCGGTGATCAGCCGATCCTTCGACCCGAAGTGATAGCCGATCGCGGCCAGGCTGACACCCGCCGCCGCCGCGATATCGCGTGCGGTCGTCTTCGCCACGCCACGTTCGATGATGGCCTTACGCGCTCCCGCCAATAGGTCTTCTCGGTTTCCCATGATCCCAGCTTACACACGCCTGAGACATTTGTACTAGACATTCGTGCGAACTTCGTGTTAGACATACGTCTGACACATTCGTTCGAGAGATTGGCCCGGTCATGAGCACCACATCCCTCCACATCCTCATCAGCGGCGGCGGCATCGCAGGCAACGCACTCGCATTGCAATTGCTGCGGGCGGGCGTCCGAACCACCGTCGTCGAGCGCGCTCCGAAGCCACGCCCGGGTGGACAGGCCGTGGACCTGCGCGGCCCGAGCCGCGAGGTCGCCGAGCGGATGGGTCTCATGCCGGGCATCCGCAAGTACCAGCTCGACGAGCGCGGCATGGCCTACGTCGGCGAAAATGGCCGGGAGTTCGCCCGGATGCCCGCGGAGATGTTCGACGGCAAGGGCCCGGTGGCCGAAATCGAGATCACCCGAGGCGATTTGAATCAGGTACTGCTCACCGAACTGGCCAGCACGGCGGGCGAACTCGATTACCGCTACGGCGAGTGGATCGCGGCGTTGCGCCAGGACGATACGGGCGTCGAGGTCGACTTCGCATCGGGGCGGACCGAGCGGTTCGATCTGGTCGTCGGCGCGGACGGTGTGCATTCGGCGACCCGGCAGCTGGCCTTCGGACCGGAGGAGCAGTTCGTCACCTATCTCGGCGGCTACATGTCGTTCTTCACCATCCCGACACCCGCCGGAACCGAGCCGGGCTGGTTCAAGATGCATACGGTGCCCAGTGCCGCGGTCGCGATTCGACCCGATGCCGATCCGGCCACCTCGAAGGCGATCATCACCCTGCGCACCGAGGCCGATCCTGCACTGCGCCGCGATGTCGCCGCGCAGCAGCGGCTCATCCACGACATGCTGGCCGAGGCCGGATGGGAGGCCCCGGCCATCCTCGACGCGATGACCACCACCCCGGACTTCTACTTCGACATGCTGGCGCGCGTCGATATGCCGTCGCTGTCGACCGGACGGGTCACGCTGCTCGGCGACTCCGGCTTCTGTGGCTCCCCGATGACCGGTATGGGCACCGCGATGGCCATCGTCGGCGCCTACGTCTTGGCCGGTGAAATCGCCGTCGCCCCAAATGATCTCGCGACCGCACTGAACCGTTACGAGGAGATCGTCCAACCGTTCCTGGACAAGGCCAAGGAGCTGCCCGGTGGCGGCATCAAGATGATGCTGCCCACCTCGCGCCTCGGCACGCGGATGGCGCGCGCGAGTATGAAGGTGATGACCTCGCGGGTGATGCGCCCGGTCATGCTGCGGATGATGTCGAATACCGACGACTACGTGCTGCCCACCTACTGAGCCGCCCGGGGCCGCTCGCTAGGCTCGACTGGTGCGGCAGAAGATCGTCATGGATGTCGATACCGGGATCGATGATTCACTCGCGCTTCTCTACCTGCTCGCCTCCCCGGAGGCCGAGATCGTCGGAATCGCCGCCACCGCGGGCAACGTTCCCGCACCGCAGGTGGCGGCGAACAATCTCGCCTGGCTGGAGGTGTGCCGTGCACCCGATATCGAGGTCGCGCTCGGTGCCCCGGAACCGCTCGCGATCCCGCTGCGCACCACCGAGGACACGCATGGGCCGCAGGGTGTCGGATATGCGGAACTGCCGCAATCCGCGCAGCCGATCTCGGCCCGGTCGGCGGCCGAGATGTGGGTCGAGCTGGCGCGCGGGGCTCCCGGCGCGATCGTCGGGCTCTGCACGGGACCGCTGACGAATCTGGCGCTCGCCCTTCGCCTCGAACCACGGCTGCCGCTGCTGCTGCGGCGGCTGGTGATCATGGGCGGAGCCTTCAATCACCCGGGCAACACCACGCCGACCAACGAATGGAATGTGCATGTGGATCCGGAGGCGGCCAAGGAGGTCTTCGACGCCTTCTCCGCCGCCCCCGCCGATCGGCGGCCGATCGTGTGCGCGCTCGATATCACCGAGACCATCGAAATGCGGCCGAAGCATGTGGCGCAGCTCGCCGAACGCGCGGGGAGTCTGCCGGTGGAGCTCGTTTCGGAGACCGATCCGCCGGAGGCCAGGTCGGCGACGAGCAATCCGATCGTGCGTCACTTCACCGATGCGGTCCGGTTCTACTTCGATTTCCACAAACTCTACGACCAGGGCTATCTCGCGCATATGCACGATCCGTTCGCGGCGGCCGTCGCGCTGGATCCGACGCTCGCCGTAACGCGACCTGCCACAGTCGATGTCGAACTCGTCGGCGCCATCACCCGGGCCACCACGGTGGCGGACTGGGCGGGCATGTGGGGCCGAGAACCCAACGCCGACATCGTGGTCGGCACCGACCCCGATGTGTTCTTCGAGCGATTGATCACCCGGGTGGGCGACTTCGCGCGGTCGGTATACCCGCAGGAGGCTGCTCGATGATCGGTGACAGCGACGACAATACCTACCTGACCGCTTTCCACACCCGGCTGGAACTGCCCGGAATCATCGACGTCCATACGCATTTCATGCCGGAGCAGGTCATGGCCAAGGTGTGGGCGTACTTCGATTCGGCCGGTCCGCTGGTCGGCCGGGAGTGGCCGATCACCTACCGCGACGACGAACAGGTCCGTTTGAAGACTTTGCGCGGCTTCGGTGTTCGCGCGTTCACCTCGCTGGTGTATCCGCACAAGCCGGATATGGCGGCGTGGCTCAACGAATGGACCGCCGATTTCGCCGAACGCACCCCGGACTGCCTGCACACGGCGACGTTCTATCCCGAACATTACGCGGACAGTTATGTGGAGGCGGCGATCGAGCGCGGCGCCCGGGTGTTCAAGGTGCATGTGCAGGTCGGCGATTTTCATCCCGGTGATCCGTTGCTGAATCCGGTGTGGGGCATGATCGAGGACGCCGGGATACCGGTGCTGATCCACTGCGGCTCCGGACCCGCGCCCGGCGAGTACACCGGACCGGAACCCATTGCCGGTCTACTGCACCGCTATCCGCGCCTGCAGCTGATCATCGCGCATATGGGCACACCCGAGTACTCCGAATTCCTGGATCTGGCAGAGGAATACCCGGGTGTGCACCTGGACACGACGATGGTGTGGACCGATTTCACCGAGGCCACCGCACCCTTTCCGGCCGCCGAGCACGGCAGACTGCACTCGTTGCGTGACCGCATTCTGTTCGGTAGCGACTTTCCGAATATCCCTTACTCCTACGGGCATTCGATCAGTGCGCTGGAGCGCCTGGAGCTGGGTGATTCCTGGCTGCAGCAGGTCTGCTACCGAAATGCCGCACGGCTCTTCGACATCGCCTGACACTCACACCGATGCGACGGTGAATCTGGTTCGCCGGTGCGCGGGCCGCTCGGCCTCATCGAGTAGCGCTACCGCGAAATCCGCCATGGACATCGCCGAGACTCCGTCGGCATTCGTGAGCAGTTCGTCCGTGCCGAGCCGGTAGGCGCCGGTTCGCCGACCCGGCACCAGTTCGGCAGGCGGGCTCAGATACGTCCAGTCGGCGGCGGTTTCGGCACGGCAGATGGCGAGCTGGTCGGCGCAGGCGCGGGCGATGGCACGCAATTCGACCGGGAAATCCGGGCTTTCGTGCAACGTCAGCGCGTCGTCGCCGGGTATGAGCAGCGTGGCCGCGCCGCCGACCACCAGCAGCCGCACGCCGGTGCGCGCCGAGCCCGACAACAGCACCGAGGCGATGGCTGGCAGTTCGTGCTCGCGACCGGGTGCCGGGCGGGTCGCGGTGATCACGAGGTCCTGTCCGCCGCTCAGGGATATGACATCGTCGAGGTTCGCCGCATCACCCGAGCGCAACGTCGCCGCGGCGGCTACCGCACCGGCACGCGCGAGGTCGCGGACCACCGCGGTGACTTCGTGCCCACGGTCCAGTGCCTCGGCCACCACTCGGCTGCCCACGTCGCCCGCTGCTCCGAATACGGTGATACGCATGATGATTCGCCTTCCATCCGGATCTGGATCAATTACTCAGCCCTAGGAACATAGCTTAGCGTTAAGCAATTCCCGGCTATGAGATACCTCACTGCTGAGGTATTAGCTAGGCTGCGGGCGTGACAGATCATGTCGAACGGGTGCTCGATCAATGGCGCATACAGCGTCCCGACCTGGACGTCTCGCCGATGGCCGTCCTCGGCAGATTGACCAGGCTGTCCCAGGTGGTCGGCACCGAGCTACGCAAAACCTTCGCCGCGCACGGACTCGACGCCGCCTCCTTCGACGTGCTCGCCACCCTGCGTCGCAGCGATCCACCCCACCGCCTCACCCCCACCGAACTCATGCGTTCGGCGATGATCACCTCTGGAGGTGTCACCCAACGTCTGGACCGCCTGGAGGAACGCGGCCTCGTCACCCGCGCACGCAGCGAACACGATGGGCGCGGCGTGCACGTCACACTCACCGATGCTGGGCGCGAACTCATCGATGCGGCACTCCCCGACCACGTCGCCACCGAGGCCCGCCTGCTCGAACCCCTCACGCCCGCACAGCGCAAGCAACTCGCGACCGCTTTGCGCACCCTGCTCGAGGCCCACGGCGATTCGGTCTGACGCACTGGGCGACACCCCGCGGCGGGGTGTCACCACCTCAACTGTCGAAGGCGGCGAGGAGCTGCTCGGCGGCCAGTGCGGCGGTCGATGTTCCGTCGCGCACCTGCTTCTCCACTTGCGCGCGAATGGCTTTGACGTTCGGGTTCTCCGCGAGGCGGCGCAGCAGTTGGTCGTGCACCATGGTCCAGGTCCAGTCGACCTGTTGGCGGCGGCGCTTTTCGGCGAATTCACCGGCCTCGGTGAGCACCCGGCGGTGTTCGAGGACGGTGTCCCAGAACTTGTCCAGCCCATGGCCTTCCAGACCGCTCATGGTGAGCACCGGCGGGCGCCAGAGCGCGTCGTGCGGATGGATGAGGCGCAGCGCCCCGGCCAATTCGCGGGCGGCCGCCTTGGCCTCGATCTCGTGTTTGCCGTCGGCCTTGTTCACCGCGACCAAGTCGGCGAGTTCCAGGACACCTTTCTTGATGCCCTGCAACTGATCTCCGGTGCGGGCCAGGGTCAGAAAACAGAACACGTCGACCATATTGGCGACCGTCACCTCGGACTGGCCGACACCGACGGTCTCCACCAGGATCACGTCGTAGCCCGCGGCCTCGAGCACCACGATGGTCTCGCGGGTCGCCTTGGCGACACCGCCGAGGGTGCCCGCGGTCGGCGAGGGCCGGATATAGGCGTTGCGCTCCAACGACAGTCGTGCCATGCGGGTCTTGTCACCCAGGATGGAGCCGCCGGTGCGGGTGGAGGACGGGTCGACGGCCAGCACCGCGACCCGATGCCCCTTGCCGATCAGATCCATACCCAGCGCATCGATGAACGTCGACTTGCCGACGCCGGGAACACCGGTGATACCGACACGATTCGAGGTGACCGTATCGGTCGGCGGGGTCAGCTGCAGCAGTAGCTGCTGTGCGAGCTCCCGATGATCGGCCCTGGTCGACTCGACCAGGGTGATGGCCCGGGCAAGGGCGGCCCGCTCCTGAGAGCTGACCGCCTGCGCGAGTGCGTCGACATCTATGACGCGCTTCGCACCCGTCGCCCGACCACCACCGCTGCTCGAATCGCTGCGCGATGCTGGAGTCATTCGCCGCTGCCGCCGCCGATCTCGTGACCGAGTTCGCCCGCCAACTTCTTCAGCAGATCGATCGCGGCGTCCGCGATAACCGTGCCGGGCGGGAAGATCGCCGCCGCACCCGCCGCGTACAGCTCGTCGAAGTCACCGGGCGGGATGACGCCGCCGACGATGACCATGATGTCGGGTCGCCCGACATCGGCCAGTGCCTGCCGCAGGGCGGGCACCAGCGTGAGGTGGCCGGCCGCCAGCGAGGACACACCGACGACGTGCACGTCGTTATCGGCCGCCTGCTGCGCCACCTCTTCCGGGGTCTGGAACAGCGGGCCCACATCGACGTCGAAGCCCAGGTCGGCGAAGGCCGTGGCGATCACCTTCTGACCTCGGTCGTGCCCGTCCTGGCCCATCTTGGCGACCAGGATGCGCGGCCGACGGCCCTCCGCCTCGGCGAATTCCTCGACGAGTTCGATCGCCTTGCTGATATTTGTCACCTTCCCGGCCTCGTCGCGGTACACACCGGAGAGCGTACGGATCTCGGCCTGGTGGCGGCCGTACACCTTTTCCAGCGCATCGGAGATCTCACCGACGGTAGCCTTGGCGCGCGCGGCGTTGATGGCCAGCGCGAGCAGGTTGTTCTCCATGCCACCCTCGGAAGAGGCCGCCGCACGGGACAATTCGCCCAGCGCCCGTTCCACCTCGGCCGAATCGCGTTCGGCGCGAAGCCGGTTCAGTTTCTCGATCTGTTCGGCGCGCACCCGCGAATTCTCGACCTTGAGGACCTCGACCTGCTGGTCTTCTTCGACCTGGTACTTGTTCACACCGATCACGGGCTGCTGACCGGTATCGATGCGCGCCTGCGTGCGAGCGGCCGCCTCCTCGATGCGCAGCTTCGGGATGCCCTCACCGATCGCCTGCGCCATCCCGCCGTGCGCCTCGACCTCGGCGATATGCGCGCGGGCGCGGTTGGCCAGCTGGTGGGTGAGCCATTCCACGTAGTACGAACCACCCCAGGGGTCGATCGGGCGCGTGGTGTTGGACTCCTGCTGAATCAGCAGCTGGGTATTGCGGGCGATACGCGCGGAGAAGTCCGTCGGCAGGGCCAGCGCCTCGTCGAGAGCGTTGGTGTGCAGCGACTGGGTGTGGCCCTGGGTCGCGGCCATCGCCTCGATGCAGGTGCGCGCCACATTGTTGTAGGCGTCCTGCGCGGTCAGCGACCAACCCGAAGTCTGCGAATGCGTCCGCAACGAAAGCGATTTCGCGCTCTTTGGCTCGAACTTCGCGACCAGCTCACTCCAGAGCAGCCGTCCCGCACGGAGTTTGGCGACCTCCATGAAGAAGTTCATGCCGATGGCCCAGAAGAACGACAGTCGCGGCGCGAACTTGTCGACCTCCATGCCCGCGGCGATACCCGCGCGAATGTACTCGACACCGTCGGCGAGGGTGTAGGCCAATTCCAGATCGGCCGTGGCTCCGGCCTCCTGGATGTGGTAGCCGGAGATGGAGATCGAGTTGAACTTCGGCATCTTCGCGCTGGTGTAGGCGAAGATGTCGGAGATGATCCGCATCGAGGGCTTGGGCGGGTAGATGTAGGTATTGCGGACCATGAACTCTTTCAGAATGTCGTTCTGAATGGTTCCGGCCAGCTGTTCCGGTGCGACGCCCTGTTCCTCGGCCGCGACCACATAGAGCGCGAGGATCGGCAGCACCGCGCCGTTCATGGTCATCGACACCGAGACCTGATCCAGCGGGATGTGGTCGAAGAGCTGACGCATGTCGAGAATGGAATCGATGGCCACACCAGCCATCCCGACATCACCCTGGACGCGTGGGTGATCGGAGTCGTAGCCGCGGTGGGTGGCCAGGTCGAAGGCGACCGACAGACCCTTCTGGCCCGCCTGCAGATTGCGGCGATAGAAGGCATTCGAATCCGCGGCGGTGGAGAAGCCCGCGTACTGGCGAATGGTCCATGGCTGGTTCACGTACATCGTCGGGTACGGACCGCGCAGGAACGGCGCGATACCGGGCACGCTGTCGAGCGGATACCCTTCGGCCGCAATGGCATCGCGGTCGGCCTTGGTGAAAACCGGTGGCACGTCGATACCTTCGGGCGTCGACCACACCAACTGTTCGGGGGTGTAGTTGTTCGCCTCGGCGGCGGCGCGCACATAGGCGTCGACCTGTGCGGAGCCGACGTCGGCGGGTTCGGCCGGACGTTCGGACAGCGGCACCTCGGCGAAACTGCCGATACGGTGCTCGATGCCGCCCGGCTCGTCGATTTCGCCCGGCTTGTCGATATGACTCAATGTCATCAGGCTCCCACCTTCTCCAACAGGTCGGACAGTGCGGCCACCGCATCGATGCGGGCCGCGAGATAACCGTCGGGGCGCTGTGCGGCGCCGAGGTCGGCGACGGCCTTTTCCGCACCGGCCAGCAGCACCGTCTCGATACCGGCGGCACGCAACTGCTCGGCCGCCGGACCTGCCTGCTCTGAGTAACGCTTGTCCGAACCACACAATACGGCGATCGTGGCACCGGATTCGGTTGCCGCCGTACCGATTCCGGCCACATCCAGCGGACCGGGGTTGATCGACTCGATACCGCCCGAGGCCAGCAGGTTCGCAATGAAGGTGACCCGCACATTGTGCTCGGCCACCGTTCCCAGCGGCACCAGCAGCGCACGCGGTCGCGCACCCTTGGCGGCGAGGTAGGCATCCGAGCGATTGCGCAGCGCCTCGAAGGCGGCGCCGTAGCGAACTACCTGTCCGGGCCGGCGCGCGGCCTCGGACAGCGGCTGTTCGGCCAGGTTCGGGAATTCGTTGACACCGGTGACCGCCGTCTTGCGGTGTGCCACATCGGCGTCCCGGGCCGACCGGGTCGCGGCGATCCGCTCGGCGAGCAGGCCGGAGTCCAGTGCGGCCAGGTAACCGCCCGCGGCCTCGAGCTCCTGCATGAACTCCCATGCCTTGGCGGCGAGTGCGGCGGTGAGATCCTCGACGTACCAGGAACCGGCGCCCGGATCCTGCACATGACCGAGGTGCGACTCCTCGAGCAGCAGCAGCTGGGTATTGCGAGCCATGCGGTCGGCGAACGACTTCGAGACGCCGAGTTCGCCGGGCGGCAGTGCCGAATCGAAGGGCAGCACCGTGACCGCGTCCGCGCCACCGACTCCCGCGCCGAAGGCCGCGAGGGTGGTGCGCAGCATATTCACCCACGGGTCGCGCTGGGTCATCATCGCGGCGGAGGTCACCGCATGCTGCGGGGCGTCACCGAATGCGGGTGCGCCGCACACATGCGCGACGCGGGCCCAGAGCTGGCGGGCCGCACGGAATTTCGCGATGGTGGCGAACTGGTCGTCGGTCGCGGCGAAGCGGAACTCCAACTGCTCGAAGGCATCCGCGATGTCCTGACCGGCCTCGGCGAGTGCGCGCAGGTAGGCCAGACCGGCGGCCACCGCCGCACCGAGCTCCTGGGCGTCCGAAGCGCCCGCATCGTGAAAGACGGTGCCATCCACGGTGATAGCGCGCACGGTCTCCGGACGCTGCACCGCCTGACCGGCCAGGGCGATGGCCTCCGCCAGTTCGATATCGGCGGTTCCGGCGAAGCGACTGGTGAGCGGGGCCGCGCCCAATGCGACTCGAATTTCGGTCCGGTCCGCCACCTGGTAATCGTCGAGCTGCGCGAAGACCTGTTGTGCCGCTGCGGAAACCGCGTCCCCCGCGGCGAGTGTCAGCGGCGCCAGTTCGAACAGCAGACCCGACAGGGCCGCGGGCAGTTCGGCCACCGGCACACCGCGCTCGCCCGCGCCGAGCCACAGTGCACTGATCCCGTTCTCCAGTGCGGCCAGGATCTCGCGATTCGCCGCGGCGCCATCGGCCGCGCCGATGAAGGCGCTGACATACCAGCCGCGATGCACGTCCCTGGTGGCGTCGCGGCCACGGACGAACGGATATTCACCAGGCAGCGGCAGTTCGGGCCGCTCATCCCCGCGGGTGTACAGCGGGGCGATGGTCAGACCGTCGTAGGTCTGTTCCTCGAGCAGCTTTTCTGGCTCCTCCGGAAGTTCGGCGACGTCGACCCTGCGGGCCTTCGCCAGCACCCCCGCCACGCCCTTGCGCCATGCGGCGTAATCGGGCACCGGCTCTGAAGCAATCGGCATAGCTGCTGTTCCTCTTCTCCTCGGCGCACACCCTCGCGTGCGCCCGAAACCGTTGCATTCGCCCAGCTCAGCGAGCACATCGGTTAACGAGCATTCGTCCCGTTTCCTTCGATGCTAGCGGCAGCTCCACAGCCGGTTGACCGTGGCCGCCACTACCAACGGGTAACCTTGCGCGGTGCTCAGGCTCATCCGTGACCCACGCATCCTGACCCTGCTCGTCGGTGGCGTGGCGCTGTTCATCGCGGCCATGCTGGTCCCGCTACCGACACCGCAGCAGATGCAGGACTGGGCCACCTCGGTCGGCCCGATCTTCCCACTACTGTTCTTCGTGGTCCATGCGCTGGTCACGGTCGCTCCGATCCCACGGACCGTGCTGACGGTGAGCGCGGGCGTCCTGTTCGGCCCCGCGCTCGGCATCGTCCTGGCCGCCTCGGCGACCACCGTCAGCGCCGCACTGGCGATTCTGCTCGTCCGCGCGCTGGATCGCGATCGAGTGGCCGCCCACCTCACCCATCCGGCGGTCCGGTCCATCGATGAACGCCTCGAACGCCGCGGCTGGCTCGCCGTCGGCTCGCTGCGCCTGATCGCCTTCGCACCGTTCTCAGTGATCAACTACTGCTGCGCCCTCTCCTCGATCCGTTTCTGGCCATACCTGATCGCCACCGTCATCGGCATCCTTCCTGGGACCATCGGCACCGTCATCCTCGGCGATGCGCTCACCGGACGTACCCACCCCGGCATGCTCGTGGTCTCCGGGGCGCTCATCGCCATCGGCATCATCGGTCTGATCGTCGATGCACGCTGGTCACAAACCCGCGAACCGGATCTCGAGACCGCCCCGGTCACCGTGACCGACTGACGCCCGAGCGGCGTATGCAACGCCTTGCATCGATTCCGGTTTGCGGTTGCGCGCGGACGGCTAACCCGCAACAGCAACGACCGCTCGAAGGGAGGTGACGAACGATGGCGGTACACGCAGTCGAACCAGGGCCGAACGGCAACAACCACGACAACTGGAACCAAGACCCCCGCGAAGATCTAGCCGACGACGTCATCCGACCGTGGGGCCGATGACAACCTGAGCTATTCCACGGTCAACTCGATCGGGATGGCGAAGACATCGACCATCGCGCCATTGCGCAATACCGTCACCGGCATCGAGACCCCGATGGCGTCGCCGAAGAGTTGGCGTTGGATGCCCTGAGCGTCGGCCACTTCCGAGCGGGCGACGCTGAGCACGAGGTCGCCGCGGCGCAGCCCCGCGTGATC
This sequence comes from Nocardia pseudovaccinii, assembly GCF_050942345.1. Classification (NCBI taxonomy): domain Bacteria; kingdom Bacillati; phylum Actinomycetota; class Actinomycetes; order Mycobacteriales; family Nocardiaceae; genus Nocardia; species Nocardia pseudovaccinii. Next base: position 4,048,037 of record NZ_CP192074.1, on the reverse strand, counting down.
GGCGGGGCCGCCGCGGACGACTTCGACGATGCGGACACCGGCATGTTGGCCGGTCCGGGCGGCGACCGAGGCGGGCAATGGAGCCGGAACACCGACCAGGCCCAGGTAGGCGCGGCGCACCCGGCCGTCTTTCAGCAGGGTGCTGATGATGCGGCGAGTGGTGGCGTTGATCGGGATGGCCAGGCCGAGTCCGACGCCCGCGACCGCGGTATTGACACCGACCACCCGTCCCGATGAATCCGCAAGTGCGCCACCGGAATTGCCCGGATTCAGGGCGGCATCGGTTTGGATGACGTCCTCGATCACCCGACCGGCCCGGCGGGAAGCGACTGGAACAGCTCGCCCCAGCGCGCTCACCACGCCCGCGGTCACCGAACCCGCCAACCCCAGCGGACTCCCGACCGCCACCACCAATTGGCCGACCACCAGCTTGTCCGCATCGCCGAGCACCACCGCACCCGGTGCACCGGCGCGGGCGCGCAGCACCGCGAGATCGGAGAGCGGATCGATGCCGACGACGTCGATGCGCGATTCCACACCGTCCGCGAACACCACATCGCCGCTGCTCGCCGAGCCGACCACATGCGCGTTGGTCAGCAGGAATCCGTCATCGGTGAAGACCACCGCGGATCCACTCCCCCGCCGGGTTCGCACACTCGCCACATGCGGGGTGACCGACGCCGCGACGGCGATGACCGACCGCGAGTACGCGTCCATCGCCGAATCATCCAGATCCCGTTGCCGTGTGGTGTCTTCCGGACCCGGCAACGGGACCGACTCGTCGTCCACGCTGACCACCATCCTGCTCATCGGGCGCGCACTCGATATCTAGGCCGCCCTCTCCAGCATCCTCCGCGGCATCGTCCGCTGCAGCGTGTTCGCCACAGGCGCAACCGGATTCATCCGACGTTCACCAACGCCCGCCGAGGCAGCGCGGCCGCGCACAACCTTTACCCAAACCGTCTCAGACGGCATCGAGTGCGGGCGTCCGGGGCGCGACGGAGCGGGGGGTGCCAGTTGGTCGTCACCGCCACCTGCCCGAGGAAGCCCGCGATGCCACCGCGCCCGCACCTGCTCCGAGCGGCCGAGCGTCATCAGCCGCGCCCCGCCGCCGTGCAGCACCTGCCCGGCCCTCGCCGGCCGAGCTGATGCGCGCGAACCACGCGGTTGGTGGAGATTCGTTCGACTACGCGCCGGGCACGCGATCCAGGAAGCCGTGCACGCCGATGATCCGGCCGTCCTCGGCGAGAGTGATCACATCCGTCCCGGCGACCGGCGCGCTCCCGTCGGCCGAAACCAGCTCCCAGGAGAACCGGGCGGTGCTGTGGTGTCCGTCGACCGCACCGAGCTGCCGGAATTCGAATCCGGGGAACTGCTGGTGCACGCCCCCGATGGCCGCGGTCAGTTGCTCGTGTCCGGCGACATCGGCCAGCGGATCGGTGTAGAAACCGTCCTCGCGCCAGGCCGCGGCCACCGCCACGGCGCGCACCTCGTCATCGGCGGCATTCCATGCCGTGAAGTAGCGCCGCACCGCATCCTCGTACTGAGACATAGCGAATCATCCTCTGCTGGAAGGTATTTCGGTCCCGCCGGAAAGCTCCGGCGGATACCTCAACCTTGCCCGCTGCCGATCACGGAGTCGATTACGCGCGAGGTAAGGATCAGCGCGCGAACCACCGCGGCCACTGATGGCCGCGCTCCCACACCGTGTCTCCGGCGACCACGACCAGATCGCAGATCTCGGTGACCGCGCGCCGCGACGCCCAGATGTGTTCTCTGCTCGGCACGATGACCGCACGCGCACCGCAGCGCACGATGGCTGCGAGCAGCCGTGCGACCGGATCGCCCTGCGGCCCCACCTTCATCGAGACCAACTCGTACCCCATTCGAGCCGCGCAGCAGCGGGTCGCCCGCACATCGTGATCCACCATCGATCCCGAAATATCCCACCGCACGAACCCGATCGCCCACGGTTTGGTCGACACCCCGTTACCGAGTGCCCCCGTTTCGCTTGCCAACCGCCCGACAACCTCCCATGATTCCGACCCGCTCATGTCACCACACCTGTCTGCCAGCACCAACCAGAACGGTAGAAAAGCGGCCGGGCGCGGCACCATGGTTTTGCGGGGATTTGCGGAAGTTGTTGACCCATTTGACGCTGACCGGCGACGATGGTGAGCAGCCAGCGCAATACCCACGCGAGACGAGGCCACTCTGATGCGTATACAACTGCTCGGCGGACCCACCAACAACACCGGCTCGCCCCGGCTGTGGATCGATGAGGATCGACATCTATATCTCGTGCAGGGCTACCGGGTAGCCCATGACGCGAACCGCGTCGAAATACCGCATATGCTGCTCGGCTGGCTGCAGCCCGGCACCTACATCGGCGCTCCGCTGCTCGATTCCGGGCACGGTTCCTTCACCCTCGCCGGACAGCCGATCACCGATCCGGATGCCTTGGCGCACATGCGGATTCCCGAGCACGAAACCGCGGTCGCGGTCCCGGTCGGACAGAGCCCGTGGGAATGGTAATGCAATGCTCTTCTTCACCATCGAGGAAACCAACGATCTCATACGCGAGACCCGAAGCGACGCTTTCCATCTCGAGGTGTCCGATGATCACTCCCAGGTCTCCGACGAGACCGAACCGATGCGCCGCGTGCTCGCGGGCCTGCCGCCGTTCGAGGAGGACTCCTATCCGCCGTCGTGGCGGGCCTGGGAGGAGCTCACCAGCGAGGTCGCCGGACGCGGTGTGCCGATGCGGCGCGTTCGGGTGGTCTCGGAGCCGCTCACCGACTACGTGCGATTCCTGCACGCGCTCACCGATCGCAATCAGCGCTACGGCGAGGACATCCGCTGGCTGCCAAGGCATCTCGCCGATCCCTCGGAATACACCGATGACGAATGGTGGCTGCTCGACGAGACGGTCGCCTTTACGATCTTCACCAAGACCGGCGATCTGGCGGGGGCCGCGGTGACCACCGACCCCGTGCTGGTCGCACGCTGCACGACAGTACGAGATACACTGTGGAACAAAGCAATTCCGCACCACGACTATATGCCCGGCGGGCGGAGTGGATGACCGGTGTCGAGCAGTCCCGGCAAGCCTTCGGGGCACGCTTACGCGAACTGCGCAAGGCCGCACATCTGACCGGCGTGCAGCTCGCCGCCGACGCGGGCTGGCATTCGGCCAAGGTGTCGCGCATCGAACACGGTAAACAGACGCCGAGCGATAGCGATCTGGCCGAGTGGTGCCGGCTGTGCGGTGCCGAACTGCTGCTGCCGGATCTGCGTGCGGCACTGGCGAATATCGAGGCGCTCTGGCAGGAGTGGCGGCGCATCGCCGCGACCGGACATGCCCAGCAGCAGCGCCGCCGCATCGAGTTGGAGGCGCGCGCCACCACCATCCGCAATTTCGAGAACGCGGTCGTCCCGGGCTTGTTGCAGACCGAACCCTATGCCAGGGCCGTGCTGGAGACCTGTATCGATTTCGTCGGCGGTATCGACGATATCGATCGCGCGGTAGCGGCCCGGATCGCGCGCCAGCGGATTCTGCACCACGGCACCCATCGGATCAGCATCCTGCTGGCCGAACAGGCGCTCTACACCACGGTCGGCGACAACGAGGTGATGGCCGGTCAGCTCGAACGTCTCATCGATGTGATGCCGCTGCCCCGGCTCGCACTCGGCATCATTCCGCGGACGGCGGACTTCCTTTACACCACAACATGTTTCGTACTGCTCGATAAACGCATCGCGGAGGTCGAGACGATCTCGGCGGGTCTCACCATCACCCAGCCACGCGAACTCGCGTACTACGAGAAGACCTGGGCAGCGCTGCACCGGCAGGCCCGGTACGGCGAAGCCGCCCGAGCCATTATCACCGATGCGCTGAAGCTGCGGTTGACGCAGCTGTAGTTACAGTGCCGCACGGAGTTTCGCGGCATTCTCGTAATCGCGCTGCCACTCCGGGCCGGTCGGGGCGAGGATGACGCGTTCGACGCCGACGTCCCGGTGGGCGGCGAGCGATTCGACAGCGGCCGTATGATCAGCGGGCAATGCAGGCGCGACCACGGTAACCGCAGGCACCGGACGATCGAATTCTGTGGCCAGCGCCCGCAATTCGTCGAACCCTGCAGCCAACTGGTCCAGGCCCGGCTGCAGGGTGATCCAGCCCTCGGCGTATTCGGCCGCGCGCCGCCGCGCCCGAGTCCCATTGCCTGCCACCAGGACCGGCGGCATCGCCGATCCGGGTGCCAGCGCGACGTCGACGCCGTTGACGGTTGTGGTCGAGCCGGTGACGAGATCGGGCAGCACCCGCAGTGCCTCATCGGTGCGCCGCCCGCGGTTGTCGAATGTCGTACCGGCCGCGCGCCAACCGATATCGCCGTGCGCCGGATTTCCGGTCCCGACACCGAGCAGCAATCGGTTCTCCGAGACGTACTGCAGTGTGCTGATCTGCTTGGCCGCCCACGCCACCGGGCGCAGTGCGAGCAGCATGACGTTGTAGCCGATCCGGATCCGGTCGGTGACGGCCGCCGCGGTCGCGAGCGTTACGGTGCTGTCCAGCATGGGCGCGCTAGCGACGAGATGGTCGGTGGACCATACCGATTCGAGGTCGAGTTGTTCGGCGAGGCGGGCGGCGGCCCGCACATCGCCGAGGATCGGATGTGCCGGATCGGGAGTGGAGGTCGGGAGGATCACGCCGATATCGAAGGTCATGAGCACAACGTTAGGAATGAATCGTGAGCGTTCCAATGGCTCGATCGCTCATTCCCATGCCTGCAACGCTCACTCCGTCGCGGCCGCCTGCTCGGCGGGTTTGCGGTGCAAGCCCTTTCGGTCGTAATACTGGGTCACCACGGCACCGACGACCAGGCCGATACCCAGACCCAGCACCGCCATCCAGCCACCGCGCGCGAGTCCGGCGGCACCGTTGGCGTTGAAGTAGAGGATGGCACGCAACCCGAGGAAGACCTGATGCATGGGTTCGAAGGTGGCCAGCCACTCGAAATACGTCGGCGTCGCTTCGATGGGCACGCTACCGCCCGAGGAGGGCAGGCCGAGCACGATGAACAGGATCAGATTGACCAGCAGACCCGCGGTGCCGAGCGCGGCCAGCACCGACAGCGCGGTCACCCCGACCGCGATGATCGCCAGCACGCAGTACAGGAACAGCGCGAGCGGATGATCGAGCGGCACGTCCAATGCCGCTGCGACACCGAGGAATACCGCTGAGACGATCGGTGCGGTGACGATCAGGATCGCCCATTTCAACAGCAGGGTGCGGAAGCGGGAGATCGGTGCGGCCGGATAGTGCACGTACCACGGGCCGTATTCGGTAGGCGCGAAACCGAGGGCGGAATCGGTCATCGCGTGGATGATCATCGCACCGGTGAATCCGGCGAGCAGCACCATGATCGTGTAGAAGAACGCGGACAAACCCTGTCCGGTGCCCTCGGGCAGCGGCCGATACGGATCGACCACCACCTGGATCGGATGAGCGAGCATCAATTGGCTGGCACCGGCAAGCTGCGGCGCCGGGCCACCCCCGGCGGGCTGCAGCTGGGTCTGCACAGTGTCGGTGAGTTGTTTCCCGACTGTCTCGTCGACGCGAGTCAGCGCCTGATCGGCAATGCGCTGCATGACCCCGGTGGCGAAACTGCCCGCCCGAGGGTTCGTGTGCACCGTGATGATCGGCTGTTCGACCTTGCCCGGGACCACACCGGCCGCGCCGAGAATGGCCAGCCGCTTGGTGAAGTCACTGGGGATGACGATCGCACCGTAGACCTTGCCCTGGCTCAGTTGCCGTTGCGCCTCGGCGAATCCGACGACCCGCAGGTCGATCTTGTCGGTGGGCAGGCTCGCGACGAGTGCGTCGGTGATCTGATCGCCGACATTTGCGGGCTTGCCGCCCAGGGTATCGCCATCGTCCTGATTGACCAGTGCGACAGGGAAATCGTGCAGGTTCTTGGTCGGATCGACCACGTACGCCAGATACATCGTGCCCAGCAGTGACATGAGCAGGGTGACCACGGCGAGCGGGGCGATCCAAGCCCGTAGCCGCAGATGGCGGGCGGCCGTTCCGGCAATCGTCATGGGCGCACGGTAATCCGTCGCGGCGGTGTTGCGGTACCGATCCGGCGCGTATCGGTGGCTGCTCACACCCCGGCACCGACACCCATCACCGAGACCGCGATCACAGCCTCAGCGCAGCCAGCCCTTGCGCTTGATGTAGACCAGCGGGATCACCGCCGCCACCAGGGTCATCAGCGTGGTGGCGAGAAAGCCGTGCTCCCATTCCAATTCGGGCATCCAGGTGAAGTTCATGCCGTAGAAGGTCGCGATGAGGGTCGGGGGCAGGAATACCGCGGTGATGATGGTGAACACCTTGACGATCTGGTTCTGCTTCACGTCGAGCCAGGTCATCACCGACTGCTGCAGATAACGCACCTTGTCGTGTTCGAAGCCCGCGTGCTGTTTCACGCCATCGATATCGGCGATCAGGATGGCGATCAAGCTCTCGAGATCGCCGGTAGGCGTATCGGCCATGAGATGTCGTGCGGCGCGGGCCAATTGGAGTTGGGTCTCCTGCACCCGCGAGACGATCTCCTCGGCGGCGTTCATCCGCGACATGGTGCCGCGCATATCCGCGACGCCGATTTCGCGGCCGCGGCGGTCGTAGCCATTGGTGGCCATCTCGATATCGTCGTTCATCGCCTCCAGCGCGTCGCTGGCGCAGTGGATGACCCGCTCCGATGCCTCGTTCAACGCCCAGAGCAGCGCGTACATCACCCCGTGCGAGGATACGGTGAGACCCGGATTGCGGCGCATCTTCGCGACGGCCTTGTCGAACGGCGTGAAATGCGCATCCGGTTGCAGGGTGACGAGGAAATCGCTGCCCAGTGCGAAGACGATGGTGTCGCGTTCGATGGCGTCGCCGCGTTTGTAGGTCAGGACAACAGGCAGATAAATGAAGCTGTCGGTCTCGAAGACCCGATTCCGCGCGGCGGCGAAGTCGACGCCGAGGCGTTCGCGCAGCACCGCGGCCGCATCGGCGTCGCTCGTCGCGAGCGGAATCCAGTGCTGCTGTAGTACTTCGGTATCGAAGCGATCGGCCGCGGCGGCGGTGACCGTGGTCATCGGCTACTGCCCGTAGGACGAATGCGCCGGCGATACCGACGACGAACCGACCGGTTGCTGCGGATGAGCATAGTGCATCGTCAGTAGTCCCGCGCTGATCAACAGGTACAAACCAATGGTGAACCAGATCGCTTGTCGCTCGAGATTCGGTGCGCGGTGCGGAGATTCGACCTTGTTGAACAGTGTCGCCATGGCAGGCTCCAATGCTTCCGTACGTCCAGTGGCCGCGCTCGCCACGATGCACTGGCGAACGCCATTGGCGGGGCACCCCGCTTCATCGGTTGATCTCGGCGCACGAATTGCGCCATCAATCATTAGAAACCCGCCGCAGCAGTCCGTCAATCAGTTGCGCAAGTATGCGCAATCGGCGATATCGGGTGACCGAGCCTGGTCACATACGCTCGGGTGCGGCGATGCCGAGTAGCCCGAGTCCGTGCGCGAGCGTCCGTGCGGTCGAATCGCACAGTGCGAGACGGTTTTCCCGTACCCGATCGGGCGCGGTGAGGACCGGGCAGGTCTCGTAGAAGGCCGTGAAGTCGCGCGCGAGGTCGTAGAGGTATCCGCACAGTCGATGGGGTTCGAGGGTAGCGGCGACCTCGGTTACCACGGTGCTGTAGGCGTCGAGTTCGAGTGCCAGGGCCCGTTCGGCGGGTTCGAGTGCGATCGCCGGATCGATTCGCACGGCGCGATCTCGAGCTTTGCGCATGATGGAACGGATTCTGGCGTGCGCGTATTGCAGATAGACGCTGGTGTTGCCGTTCAAGGCGACCATGCGGTCCAGATCGAAGGTGTAGTCCTTGACCCGAGAGGTGGACAGGTCGGCGTATTTGACCGCACCGATCCCGGTCGGTTCGGCGATCGCGTCGAGTTCGGCGGCGGCCAGGTCCGGATTCCGTTCGGCGACAACGGCTCTGGCCTTCGTGACAGCGTCGTTCAGCAGGTCCGTCAGTCGGACTGTACCGCCCGCCCGGGTTTTGAAGGGCCGCCCATCCGGGCCGAGTACGGTGCCGTAGGCGATGTGTTCGGCCTCGATGACATCGGTCGACCAACCGGCCCGCCGGGCGGCTTCGAAGACGAGCCGAAAGTGCAGGGCCTGACGGGAATCGGTGACATACAGCAGCCGCTCGGCGCGCAGGGTCCGCACCCGGTACCGGATGGTGGCCAAATCCGTTGTGTCGTAACCGTATCCGCCGTCGCGCTTGCGCACCATCAGCGGGACCGGTTGGCCGTCAGGGCCATCGACCTCTCGAGAGAAGACGACCAGGGCGCCGTCGCTCTCGACGGCGATCCCCTTGTCGACCAACTCGGCGATGGTGTCGGCCAGCATCGGGTTGTAGAACGACTCGCCGACATAATCGTCGGCCGTCAGCAGCACACCGAGCCGATCGTAGATTTCACCGAACGCCCGCTCCGATTCGGCGACGATCTCCCGCCACCGCCGCAGGGTGGGCGCATCGCCGGATTGCAGCGCCACCACCCGAGCCCTGGCCCGCTGCGCGAACGCCGGATCACCGTCGAATTCCGTCCGCGCCGCCCTGTACAAGCCATCCAATGCCGAAACCACCGACGCATCGCCGCTCAGCTCATTGTGCCGCCAGAGCAGCCCCGGATGCTCATCCAGATATTGGATCAGCATCCCGAACTGAGTCCCCCAGTCCCCCAAGTGATTCTGCCGAATCACCGCGGCCCCGAGAAAGGCCAGCACCCGTGCGATGCAGTCGCCGATGATCGTTGTCCGCAGATGCCCGACATGCATTTCCTTGGCGATATTGGGTGCCGAATAGTCGATCACGGTCCGGCGCCCACGCTCGAAATCCGGTACACCCAACCGATCATCAGCGAGTCGAGCCGAAACCTGTTCCCACACAGCATGATCCGAGACCGCAATGTTGAGGAATCCCGGACCCGAAACCGTCACCGCGTCGAACAGGCCATCGCCCGTATCCAATGCCGTGACCAATTCCGCGGCGAACTCAGCGGGCCGCACCCCCACCCGCTTCGCGACCGCAAGCGCGACATTCGACTGGAAATCGGCACGCTCTGAGCGTCGCACCACCGGATCCGCGCCCACCAGGTCCGGACGAGCCCGACCGATCGCGGCGTCTACGGCCACGGCAACCCTATCGAGCAACGGCAATACCCCGGAATCAGCCACGCGCAATCCCTCCTGTCCTTGTGGACCGTGAGTATTGCAGCGCACCCGATGCCAGGCCGAACCATTTTCCGCGCGGCGCTGACAAGGTCACAGCGCCGAGACCGCCCTGTCCGCGGACCGGCCGGTAGCCTCGACGGGTGGCCAGGGCTCGGTGTTCGAGGAAGGGAGCGGCTGTGACCGCATTCCGTGTGCGTAGCGGACTGGCCGTGCTCGCGGCCACCGGACTGCTGACCGGCTGTTCAGATAAGGCCGCGCCGGACGCCCATCCCACCGCCACCCCGACTGCCAACTCGTTGGCGAACTGCGCGCCGCTGACCGAAGAGCAGATCAGCCGTACCGCGCAGGCCGACACCCTCACCACCCGCCACCGCCCGCCGGTCTGCGTCTGGCAGGCGCAACGCGGCGCTGACGAATCCGACCTGACTTTCACCTTCACCGACCGCGAATCGCTCCAGCAGACATGGCAGCGGGCCGAGAACGACGGGTTCCAGACCGAACATCTGACGATCACCGAACAGATCTTCGGCGCGACCGTCACCGCGACCGGTTTCTACATCCGCAATCCGCAGGATCCCGGTGACTGCGCGGTCGCAGCCGCGGACAACGGCACCATCGTCTGGCGCGTCCGAAACCATTCCCACACGACAACACCCGACCCCTGCGCCATCGCACTCCAATTGGCAACGCTGACCATCGATCTCGCGCCCTAGGCATCGAACAAAGCACCCCGGACCTCGCCGAGATCCGGGGTGCCTGTGGTCTTACCGACTACTGCGACGGCGGCTGCCAGGGCTGCCCCTGCGGCCCGTCCGGGCGGTACGGCGGCTGATGCGGCGGAATCTGCTTGGGCGGGGGCTCCTGCTGCGCGGGCATGACCGGCTGGTGCGGGGACGGTTGGGTCCGGGTCACCGGGGTCGCCACGCCCTCCACCGAAGCGCGGGCGTCGGCCTCCGCGGCGCGAACCGCCTGTTCGATGGCCGGATCCCGGGCCGTATCGAACCAGCCCTCGACATCGGAATCGTCCTCCGGCTTGCTCTCCACATCGTCGACCGGGGTGGGTTCGTAGCGGAATACGCCGTCCTCGCCCTTGGTCGCGAAGTTCTGGGCGAAGCCCTCGAGCGCCTTGCCGAAATCGCTCGGGACCAGCCACACCTTGTTCGCGTCACCGCGGGCGACCATCGGCAGCGTCTGCATGTATTGGTAGGCGAGCAGTTCCGGCGTCGGCTTACCGGATTTGATTGCGGCGAACACCTTTTCGATGGCCTTTGCCTGGCCCTGCGCCTGCAGGTAGGCCGCGGCCCGTTCACCCTGGGCGCGCAGAATCCGGCTCTGCCGTTCACCTTCGGCCGCCAGAATCGAGGACTGCTTGGCGCCCTCGGCGGAGAGAATCTGCGCCTGCTTGGCGCCCTCGGCCGTCTTGATCTGCGATTCGCGGGTGCCCTCCGCGGTGAGGATCATGGCGCGCTTCTCGCGGTCGGCCTTCATCTGCTTCTCCATCGACTCCTGGATCGATGGCGGCGGATCAATGCTCTTGAGTTCGACTCGCGCGACGCGCAGCCCCCAGCGGCCCGTGGCCTCGTCGAGCACCCCGCGTAGCTGACCGTTGATCTGGTCGCGGGAGGTCAGCGTCTGCTCCAGGGTCATGCCGCCGACCACATTGCGCAGGGTGGTCACGGTGAGTTGCTCGACGGCCGCGATGTAGTTGCTGATCTCGTACACCGCCGCCTGTGGGCTCGTCACCTGGAAGTACACGACGGTGTCGATGTGCAGAGTCAGGTTGTCCTCGGTGATCACCGGCTGGGGCGGGAAGGACACCACCCGCTCGCGCAGATCGACCTTCGCGCGGATCCGGTCGGCGAAGGGCACCAGGAACGTCAGCTGGCCCGAGACTGTGCGCGAATATCGGCCTAATCGCTCGATAACGGCCGCCTCCGCCTGTGGCACCAGGGCGATCGATTTGAAGACCACTACCACGACCAACAGCACCAGCACGGCGGCAACGATGAGCACAGCCATTTACGGCTCCTTCCAGACGACGGCGGTCGCGCCATCGATCTTCATGACGTACACCGTGGTTCCCTTCGGATACTCGACCGTCGAATCGAACGGCCGCGCGGTCCACTCTTCGCCACCGATTTTGACCAGGCCGCTGTGTTCGGCGACCGACTCCAGCACCAGCGCCTGCTTACCGGGCAGCGCGTCGACATTCGTCGGGATCGGCGGCGGAGTTCCGAAGCGGCGCCGCAGAACTGGCCGCACCCCGAGCAGCAGCACCAGCGCCAGCACCGCGAAGATAACGGCGTCGGCGACCAGCCCGGTATCGGCCACCGCACCGACTCCTGCGGTGCCGAGCGCGGCGACGCCCAACATCAGCAGCGTGAGGTCCCCGGTGAGCATCTCCGCCGCCGCGAGCAGCAGGCCCGCGACCAGCCAAACGATTGCGGCCACAGCCCCACTGTAGTGGCCCGAACCACTTCTGTGGCGCGACAAACCCGAGATCATCGACGGCGGTTCGACGCGCCCCATGCCGTACTGCTCAGCCATCGAAACCGAAACGACTGTGCGCCTATTGATTTCGATCGAAACGGGGCGCGGCGGCGATCCCCTGAACCAATCCGGTTCCGCATCCGTAATCGCAACAACATCGCGTACGAAGGACGAGGAACCTGGCATGTTTCGGAGATCACGCACCGTCATTTCGGCTGCCTGCATCGCGGTAGTCGGTCTGCTGGCCGGGTGCGGCATCGCCGGTATACCGGTCGCGGCCGAACCCGATGTTCGCAAGTTGGAGATCGGCGACTATCCGGTCGACAAATACCACTACGACCAGGACGCGCACGGCAACGGCGCACTGCTGGAAGGCATTCGGATGGCCGAGGCGGTGGTACCGACGAACCGTATCGATCCGAAATTGACCTTCGGTGTGCTCGGTGGCGTCGTATCCGATAACCAGGAGGCGGCCGACTATTACACCGGCAGCGCGTCGATACCGGTGCTCGAGCGCCACAAAATGCTGGCGGCCTACGGCGCTGTCGGTGCCGACCGCCCCTATGAGCCGTTCCAGATCGATCAGCGCGGCCCCGGCCCAGACGTCACCATCATCTCGCAGCTGCTGATGCGCTTCCCGAACGCGACCGAGGCCGAACAGGCGGCACGCGATCTCGAAGCCGCCGATTTCGCGGTCGCACCCGATCAGAACAAGCGGCTCGAGCTGGACAAATATCCCAATGCCCACACGCACTGGCGGTCCGATGTCGCCAATATCGGGTCCTTCATCGCCGATAAGGAATTCGTCCTGCAGGTATTCATCCAGCGGCCCAGGGCCGATGAACGCGATCTGCTGGGCTGGCTCGGCAACACCTTCGACGCCGAACTCGCCGTCGTCGACAAATTCCGGGCCACCCCCGTGGACCAGCTCGACGACTTGAAGGTCGATCCGGATGGGCTGCTGGCCCGGGCTGTCGTCCGCGACCGCCGCAACCACACGCTCGACCTGCGCGAATTCAGTGTGTACGGCCCGGCCATCGTCGTGCACACCGCCACGAATCAGGCCACCTCGCAGCGGATGATCGACGAAACCGGGCTGGACGCCTGGGCGATCGCGGACGACACCATCGTCTATCGAGTGCGCGACGAGGCCTCGGGGCCGCGTCTGGTCAACGAGCTCATCGCGCGTTCCGGTGACGAATACGATCCGATCGATGCGCCCAAGGATGTGCCCGGCGCGATCTGCCAGCGACTCAATCGGCGCGGCGATACCGATAAGCAGTACAAGCACAGCTGCTACGTCACCTATAAGCGCTATGTCGCGAACGTCAACGGCGATAACGAAGCCGACGTTCGCCAGAAAGTGGCGGCGCAATACGCGCTGTTCGCCAATAGTCTGTGACCGGCACACCAACTCGCTTGCGCCGCAACCCGAACCGGCGGTGCTATTTTCGGGCGGGTGAGCGGGCGTGACATGTATGGCGGCGACATCTTCTCCGGGCATTCGCGATCGAAGAAGCGGACCGTGCCGACGGTCGTCGCCGACCGCGACCTCGTGGTGGAGGATGCGGCGACCGGATTCTGCGGTGCCGTGGTCGGATTCGACCGCAGCTACGACGGCGAATTCGTCAAGTTGGAAGATGCGCGCGGTGCCGTGCGGCTGTTCGCATTGCGCGAGGCCGCATTCCTGATCGATGGTGCGCCCGTCACGCTGGTCCGGCCCAAGGCCGCGGCCCCGAAGAAGCCGACCCGGTCGGCATCCGGTTCGACCCGGGTGGAGGGGCTGCGCGCACAGGTCGCGAAGACGAGCCGGATCTGGGTGGAGGGCGTCCACGATGCCGCATTGGTGGAGCGGGTCTGGGGACACGATCTGCGGGTCGAAGGCGTGGTCGTCGAACATCTCGAGGGTTTGGACAATCTGGCCGAGCGGCTGACCGAATTCGCGCCCGGACCGGGTCGGCGGGTCGGTGTGCTGGTCGACCATCTGGTCACCGGTTCCAAGGAAACCCGGCTGACCACCGGCCTCGGTAAGTATGTGCTGGTCACCGGGCATCCCTATATCGATGTCTGGCAGGCTGTGCGTCCTGCGGCGGTCGGTATCGCGGCGTGGCCGCAGGTGCCCCACGGCGAGGATTGGAAGACCGGCATCTGCCGTCGGCTCGGCTGGGGCACACCGCAGGAGGGGTGGCGGCGGGTCTACAACGCGGTCGAATCCTTCCGCGATCTGGAATCCCCCCTGATCGGCGCGGTGGAGCGGCTCATCGACTTCGTCACCGAGCCGGAGTGACCTCTATATCGGGTCCATTCGCTGAAATCATGTCCCACTCCGCGGAATTCGGCCCGCGCGCCGACGGCGGCCGCGCGCCCGCCGTTGTGGTACTCGCGGTACCGGACGGCGGATCGATGCGCGCAGCTCACCGGGGTATCCGGCATGGACGCCCCCGAGTCGCGACCCTCCTTTATGCTCGATAATTATGTGCTCTCCTAGTGCCACGCTGACGGTGTGGGCCGGCTCCTGGCTGGCCGGTTGCAGCGCGCCCGACGACATCCTCGAGGCGCTGTACGCCTGGGCGCCGCGGCACACCATCGCCGCGGGCGATCCGTTGACCGGCGGCCGCGACGACCTGCCGTGGTCTTCTCGCGACAATCTGTCCGGCACCGGAGTCATGGCGCTGCTCAAGGTGATTCGCGAGGCGATGGCACAACCCGGTGCACAGCTGCGCTTGGTGCTGCCGGTGCCCGGCGATGTGCGCGGACTGCCGACCGGAACGGCCTTCGCCGCTGATGCGATCGAGGCGGGCGAGGGAATGTTGTTCGGGGTGCCGGGCGAGGAGGGCACCGGATTGATCCCGCAGTGGCCCGATGACGACACGCTGCAGTGGACCGTCTACAGCACCCCGATTCCGGCCGCGCCGGGCCAGGATATGTCGCTCGGCGAGGCGGAATACACGATGCGTGAAGCGGTACGCGATGCCGCCGACGCCCTGATGCGCCTGCACACCACCGCCGCGGGCGCGACCGTCGACTCCGACCCCCGCGAACTCATCGAGGCCGAGCTCGCGGATTACTCCCGCCACGACTATCCGGATTCGATCCCGTTGCGCGCCAGGCGAATTCTCGACAGCGCCGATCATGTCGCCGCCATCCTCACTGTCGCACAACGCGAACCGGCCTCCTCCCCGACTTCCGCCACCGCCATCGGCGCGCAGGAAGACCTCCTACGCCCACTGTGGGACGCGATCCGCGCAGCGCGGTTGGTGGCGGTACACGCCGCGGCTCGCGGCAATTCGTAAGGCACCGGCGCAAGGCGGCCACCGGTCCCGTAGGCGCGAGAACACCGGCATCCTCTGGTTGAATAGACCGAGCGATCGCCTGAATCATCCGGGAGGCGGCATGTTTCGCATATCTCGCATTGCCGCGGCGGTAACCGCCGCATTCATCGTCGCTCTCGGCGCCCCTGCCGTTCCCGCCACGGCGATCGTGGGTGGAAATACCACCGAGGCGAGCGCCTACTCGTGGCTCGCCGCCGTCGGCAGCCCGTTTTTCGTCTTCCGACCATCCGGGCAGTTCTGCGGCGGTGCGCTCATCGCACCCGATCGGGTTGTGACAGCTGCGCACTGCGTCGATGTGGCGCGGCTGCTGCCGCAGGCGATCACCGTCACCTTCGGCCGCGCCGACCTGCGCTCGCACGACGGAGTCACCGTGGGAGTCAAGGAGATTCGCATCCACCCGGATTTCCGGGAATCCGATTTCGAGGGCGAGACCGTGCACCACAATGATCTCGCGATCCTCATCCTCGACGAGCCGAGACCAGGCCAGTTCCTGGAAATCGCCGCGCCACAGGGTGATCCGCGCGCATACGGCGACACCGGCACCATCGTCGGCTGGGGCGCGACCTCCGAGAGCGACACCTCGAATACGCTCCTGCGCTCCGCACCCGTCCCGATCGTCTCCAACGCCACGTGCGCTGCCGCCTATGGCTCCGCCTTCGACCCCGCCGATATGCTCTGCGCCGGATCCCCCGACGCCGATACCGCCGAATACGACAGCGGCGATCCACTTCTCGTCGCGGGCCGCCTGCTCGGCCTCACCTCTTGGGGCAAGGGCAGCGCCCGCCCGGGGTTCCCCGGTGTCTACGCCTACCTCACGACCCTCAGCTTCTGATCGACAACACCGCGACGGGACTGGTCTGACGGGTCCCGACGTCAGGCTGGACCGCCATGTACATCGGGGTATTTGTGCTGACGGGTTGCTGACGGCCGGAATTGCGAGGTAGCCGAACATTGCCGGGACACCGCGGACCAGTCGTATACTCGCGTCATGGCGGATGACCAGTCCTCCATCGGATCCCCCGAGACGCCGGTTCTTGTGGTGCAGACTCGGGAACGCGTCTATCGGCTACGCGCTGGGACGGTATACAACGTCGGTCGCGATCCGACATCCGACATTATCGTGACCGATCCGCGCGCATCTTCGGTGCACGCCGTGCTGGAGCGGGGTGCGGACGGTTGGGAAATCGAGGACGCGGGCAGCCTCAACGGCACCTTTTTCGAAGGTCACCGCGTCGAACGGATGCTGATCGACCATGACGAGACGTTCCAGCTCGGTCACGCCGTGGATGGCGAGCAGTTGGCCTGTTCCCTAGAGGGGCAAGAAGGACAAACCGGCCAAAAGTCCGATGACGATATCGGGGTAGACACGATGATCGTCTCCGATCCGGGCTACGACCTCGCGGATGAGGCAACGATCACGAGGTTCCACGCGGGTCGGTCCAGGCGAGTTTCGCGAACGTCACCTTCGGTGGCACGCCCCAGCGCGATCGTCCAGATCACCTCGCCCACGCTTCGGATCGGACGCGCGGCAGACAACGACATCGTCGCGCACGACCTCATGCTCTCCCGCCATCACGCGGAGCTGCGCACGATCGGCGACGGCAGATACCGGATCGTCGACCTCGACAGCCACAACGGCACCTACGTCAACGGCCATCGGATCGACGCCGCGGACCTGTCCGAATCCGATCTGATCGGTATGGGCCACACCACGTTCCGGCTGGTGGGCAACGAACTGCGCGAGTTCGTCGACACTGGTGACGTATCGGTCTCGGTGCAGAGCCTCACTGTGCGGACTCCCGAGGGCAAGGTGCTCCTCGACGGGGTCAGCTTCCCCATTCCGCAACGCTCACTTGTCGGGGTCATCGGGCCAAGTGGAGCGGGCAAGTCGACACTGCTCGGCGCGGTCACCGGGTTGCGGCCCGCGACGGAGGGGACGGTCCGCTACGACGGACGCGACCTGTACACCGACTACGACGAACTCCGGCACCGCATCGGACTCGTCCCGCAGGAGGACATCCTGCACAACCAGCTTCCGACCCGGCGCGCACTGCTTTACGCGGCCGAGCTGCGCTTCCCCGGCGATACGCGCGCCGAGGAGCGCGAACAGCGGGTCGACGAGGTCCTCGACGAGCTCGGTTTGACGCGGCACGCCGATACTCGCATCGATCGGCTCTCGGGCGGGCAGCGCAAACGGGTCAGCGTGGCACTGGAGTTGCTGACCAAACCGTCCCTGTTGTTCCTCGACGAACCGACCTCCGGCCTCGACCCGGGCCTGGACAAGACGGTCATGGAAATGCTGTCGGAACTGGCCCACGACGGACGGACCGTCATCGTCGTCACCCACAGCGTGGCGAATCTCGGTTCCTGCGACCGCCTGCTGGTCCTGGTGCCCGGCGGTCGGCTGGCCTATTACGGGCCGCCCGCCGAGGGGCTGCAGCAGTTCGCGCAGCGCAGCTGGGCCGAGGTGTTCCAGGCGTTCGACCGCGAGGAAGACCGCGACTGGGCAGATGAGTTCCGTACTTCGCCACGCTTCGAGAACTACGTGGCGGTCGGGCTGACCGGCGACGTCGGCCCAACGGAAGTACACACACCCGCGCCGCCGCCCGCGCAGCAGTCCAAGTTCAGCCAGCTCAGCACCCTGTGCCGGCGATATCTGGCAGTGATCGCCTCGGACCGCAGCTATCTGGCCCTCCTTGGGGTGATGCCCCTGCTACTCGGTGGCTTGATCGCTGCGATCCCGTCGGGCCAGGGATTCGCCGGGGCGCCGGGATCCAATATCGATGCCGCGACCAAGCTGATGGTTTTGGCATTCGGTGCGTGCTTCGTCGGCACCGGCAACTCGATTCGCGAGATCGTCAAGGAACAGACGATCTACCGCAGAGAACGCGCGGCAGGCCTGTCGGCCGGAGTCTATTTGATGTCGAAACTGCTGGTCCTGGGCGTGATCACCGCCTTGCAGTCGGCGGTGCTCGTACTGATCGGCCTCATCGGTGTGGATATGCCGTCCAAGGGGCTCTTCACATCTGTCGAGCTGGAGCTGATCCTGGCGATGGCGCTGCTCGGCATCGCATCGCTGGCATTGGGCTTGCTGGTGTCGGTCTCGGTGAACACCTCGGAGAAGACACTGCCGCTGCTGATTGTGCTGTCGATGGCACAGCTGGTGCTCACCGGCGGGCTGGTGCGGCTACCCGGCACCTTCGGCCTGGAGCAACTGGCCTACCTAGCGCCGGCCCGATGGGGGTTCGCCGCCGGAGCCGCCACCATCGACCTGGACACCCTCTCACCGCACTCGGGCGCGGCCGACCCGCTGTGGAAACACAGCATCGGCACGTGGCTGCTCGATATGGGAGTCGTCGCCGGACTGGGGGCAGTCTTCCTAGCGCTGGCCTGGTACCGCCTGTATCAGCTGCGTCCACGGCGCCGCGGTGCGCGTCGCGCGAGGATTTGACGGCGGACGCCCACTTCGAAAGCTACGTTGCCGCGGCAGGGCGTCGCGGTGGCGTGCAGCAGTCGATTGCGCAGGGGGCACCGTTCACGGTGCACCCATAACCCGGAATGTCGCCGAGACGGCGCGGCGGGATACCGGTCAGGCGCTCGTTGATCAGTTCGACGACCAACTGGGCGAAGCGGGGATCGGTGCCGGGGGTGGCGGCCCTGGCGAACGCCATGCCGAGTTCCCGCGCCTTCTCCCTTGCTTCGTTGTCCAGATCCCAGATGACCTCGAGGTGATCGGAGACGAATCCGACCGGGCAGACCACGACCGCATCCACACCTTTGCCGGACAGATCCTCGAGATGATCGACGATATCGGGGTCCAGCCAAGGAATCTGCGGCGGACCGGAACGGGACTGCCACACCACGTCGTAATCGGTGAATCCGGTTGCGGCGGAACACAATCGCGCGGCCTCGGCGACCTGACGGCTGTACAGCCGACCACCGTCCGCGGGCGGTCCGGCGGAAATATCGGCCGACACCGGTATCGAGTGCGCGGTGAAAACCAGCCGAGCACCATCGCGGCGCTCGGCCGGAAGCGCATCCACCGCGGCGCGAATCGCCGCCGCGAACGCCTCGATCAGCAACGGATGGTCGAAGTACTGCCGCAACTTCACCAGTTCCGGCGCATCCGCCCCGAAAGCCGAACGCGCTCTTGCGATGTCCTCGTCGTACTGCAGACAGCCGGAGTATCCACCCCACGCCGAGGTCGGGAATACCAGGGCCGACCGCACACCGTTGGCGGCCATGCGCGCGACGGTGTCCTCGACCATGGGATCCCAGTTGCGGTTACCGAAGTACACCGGCAATTCAGTTCCGGCACCGGCCAATTCGCGCTCCACCGCGGCGATGATGTCGCGGTTGAGCGCATTGATCGGGGAGACACCGCC
Organism: Nocardia pseudovaccinii; assembly: GCF_050942345.1. Classification (NCBI taxonomy): domain Bacteria; kingdom Bacillati; phylum Actinomycetota; class Actinomycetes; order Mycobacteriales; family Nocardiaceae; genus Nocardia; species Nocardia pseudovaccinii. Next base: position 4,028,532 of record NZ_CP192074.1, on the reverse strand, counting down.
GAAGTGCAGGTAATGCTGCGCGACCTCCTCGAGGCGTTCGCGCGGCACACCCCGTCCCCGGGTGACGTTCTCCAGGAACGGCATGACGTCCTCGGGGCGTTCCGGGCCACCGAAGGACAGCAGTAGCAGCGCATCCACTTTTCCGGCAGTGGCATCCGCAGCCACGGCTCCTCCTCCGGCTTCAGTTGGCGGCGAACCCGTTTTCCGGGAACCAAGTGTTGTGGCTGGCGCCGCCGTCCACGTAGATGATCGAACCGGTGGTGCCGGGCAGCCAGTCCGACAGCAGCGCCACGATGGACTTGGCGACCACGGTCGGGTCGTCGACATCCCAGCCGATCGGGGAGGCGCCGTCCCAGTACTCGTTGAGCATGTTCAGCTGCTTGGCGTCATCGGTGGCGGTGCCCGCGATGGCCTTGGCGGCGAGGGTCTTGATCGGGCCTGCGGCGATCAGATTCGACCGAACCTTCTTGGCGTTGCCGACTTCCCGCGCCACATAGCGGTTCACCGATTCGAGGGCCGCCTTGGCCACACCCATCCAGTTGTAGTAGGGCATGGCGGTGCGGGGGTCGAAATCCATACCCACGATGGAGCCGCCCTCGTTCATGACCGGGAGCACGGCACGGGCCAGCGAGGCGTAGGACCACGCCGAGATCTCGAAGGCCTTGGCGGCATCGGGGCCGGGGCCGTCCAGGAAGGCCACCGCGTCCGGGCCCATCAGGGTCTTGGGTGCGAAAGCGATGGAGTGCAGAACCCCGTCGATGCCCTCGGGGGCGAGTTCGCGCACCTTCTCGGGCAGGGACGCCAGATTCTCCTCGCTGGTGACATCCAGGCCGATGGCCGGGGCGACCTCTTGCGGCAGCCGCTTGGCGATCCGATCGATCAACCGCAGCCGCTCCGGAATGCCGGTGATGATCACCTTCGCGCCCTGCTCCTGCGCGACCGCCGCCGCGTGGAACGCGATCGAGGAATCGGTGATGATGCCGGTGATCAGGATGGTCTTGCCTTCGAGCAATCCGCCCATGGGTTTTCGGTTCTCCTGTAGTCGAAGTTCAACTGGTTACGCGACGGCCGAACACACCGGCTGTCGGTTGGGTCAGTGGCCCATGCCCATGCCGCCGTCGACCGGGATCACCGCGCCGGACACGTAGGCCGAATCATCGGAGGCCAGGAAGCTGATCACGGCGGCGACGTCTTCCGGCTGGCCCAGGCGCTGCAGCGGAATGAACTTCTTCGCAGTGTCACGCAGATCGTCGGGCAGTTCGGCGGTCATATCGGTCTCGATGAAGCCCGGCGCGACCACATTCGCGGTGATCGAGCGCGAGCCGAGCTCACGGGTGATGGAACGCGCCAGGCCGATGACACCGGCCTTCGACGAGGCGTAGTTGATCTGGCCGGGCCCGCCGCCGAGGCCGACGACCGAGCCGAGGAAGATCATCCGACCCCAACGTGCCCGCAGCATGGCGCGGTTCGCGCGCTTGGCGCAGCGGAACGCACCGGTCAGGTTCGCATCGATGACCTTGGTGAACTGCTCCTCGCTCATCCGCATCAGCAGGGTGTCGTCGGTGATGCCCGCATTGGCGACCAACACCTCGACCGGCCCCTGATGCTGCTCCACCTCGGCGAAGGCGGCATCGACCGAATCACTGTCCGTCACATCGCATTTCACACCGAACAGACCGTCCGGAACCCCTGATCCACGATGCGTGACGGCCACCTTGTGCCCATCGGCAAGCAGACGCTGCGCGACCGCGAGTCCGATACCGCGGTTGCCACCGGTCACCAGGACCGACCGGGATGTGATGTTCGACATGAGGACCAACCTATCTGTTCGGGTTCGTGCGCCACGCCCGGGCCACACATAGTGCTCTATGTAGAACCGGGCGCGTCGCGACGACAGGCGTTGACGACTACGGCAGGCGTTGACGATAGAGCAAGCCGGTAACCACACCGGCAGCGACAACGAGCATGCCGAGCAAAAGCCAAGGCCTGCTGGCATCGCCCCTGGTCATCTCGTAACCGATCTGCTCTTCGAGCGTGTCGTAGACCGCGGTCAACTCGGTCAGGCTCGAGGCGGTATAGAAATCGCCGCCGGAGAGTTTGGCGATCTCGCGCAGCGCATCGTCGTCGACAGGCACCTTGACGCGCTGGGCGCCCTTCCCGTCCTGATCCGGAATCTCCACCGTGCCCCATGACGTGCCGAACGAAATCGTCGACACCGGAACGCTTTTGTTCTTGGCGAGGCGGGCCGCGGTGAAACCGTGCCGTGGGTTGTCGACATCCTTGTCGTCGGGCACCGTCTGCTTACCGTCGGACATCAGCACGATACGCGCGGGCGGCGGCGTTTCCGCACCACCGAGCACCGTGGCGATGGTGTCGATCGACTGCAGCGCGGTGAGAATGCCCTCACCGGTGGCGGTGCGCTCCGCGAGTTTGATGTTGTCGATGGCCGCCTTGACGGCCTCGCGGTTCGTCGTCGGCGGCACCATCACCGATGCGGTACCCGCGAAGGTGACGAAGCCGAGATTGATACCTGGCGGCAGCCCGTCGACGAATTCCTTACCGGCCTTCTGTGCCACCTTCAGTCGCGACGGCGGCACATCGGTCGCCTCCATGGACAGTGAAACGTCCATCACCAGAACGACTGTCGCGCGATTGCGCGGCACCTTCTTGACGGCGGTCGGCCCCGCGGCCGCGATGGTCAGGAACACCAGACCGACCAGCATCAGTGCGATCGGCACATGCCGCATCGGACTCGGCCGCGACGGGGCGACCTTCTCCAGCAGCTCCATATTGGTGAACTGCAGCATGTGCCGGTGGCGGCTGCGCTGAACGAGGATGTAGCCCAACGCGATCAGCACGACCACGGCGAGGAAACCGAGCCAGACCAGCGCGGTGAAATGCGAAATACTCACTGGCGCGGCGCCCGTCCGCTCGGGGCGCCGAATGCGTGGCGCCGGGTGGACACGAACCGGACCACGTCGGAGATCCAGTCCCGATCGGTCTGCAGGGTGAGCACCGGTGCGCCGCAACTGCGCAGGGCCTGTTCGACCTGAACGCGATGGCGTTCGGCGGCGGCCGCGAAATCGGCACGCAGCGAAGGCGTCACGCTGAATTCACGGGTGCGCCCGGTCTCGGGATCGTGCAGCACCACATCACCCACATCGGGCAGCGACAGGTCGCGCGGATCGAGGACCTCCACCGCGAGCAGATCGTGGCGCGCGGAGATGGCGCGCAGTGAGCGCTGCCAGTTGATATCACCGAGGAAGTCGCTGATGACCACCGCGAGTCCGCGCTTGCGTTGCGGGCGGCGCAGCGATTCGATCGCCTCGCGCAGATCGCCGCGCACACCGTCGCGGGCGTGCGGCGTCGTCGCGATCTCGCGCAGCATCGACTGCGCGTGCACCCTGCCGCTGCGCGCAGGAATGCGGGTCAACTGCTCACCGGTCGCGACGACCGCGCCGATCCGATTGCCACCGCCACTGGTGAGGTGGGTGATCGCCGCGGCGGCCGCGACGGCCAGATCGCGCTTCTGACACAGCGCGGTACCGAAGTCGAGGCTGGCCGACAGATCGACCACCATCCAGGTCTCGAGTTCCCGGTCCGCGATCATCTGCCGCACATGCGGATGGGTGGTGCGGGCGGTGACCGACCAATCCATTTGGCGCACATCGTCGCCCGGCTGATAGGTCCTGGCCTCGCCCGGCTCCGAGCCGGGGCCCGGAATCAAGCCGAGGTGATCTCCGTGCAGCACACCGTCGAGTCGGCGACGGACGGTCAGTTCCAGCGTTCTGAGCGCCGCCGTCAGCTTGGGGTCGGACAGTTCGCCCGATCGGAACGACGGTGGTGCATGTGGGGACATCGGCACTGGTGGAACCCCGTCTTGTGGAAAATCAGGCACAGCCGATGCCGAGGTCACTTCGGCTGGTTATTGCCGGCGGCCGGAGACATCTGCGCGACCGGCGGCTGCGGCACCGCGTCCTGGGGGGCGGGCGGCTGCGGGATCGGCGGCTGCGCGCCGTGCGGACCCATGGCGGGCGACGCGGCCGGAACAGGTGCGGCCTGCGCCCCGGCTCCTTGGGGTGCGACCGCCTGCGGTGCGACCTGCGGCAGGCCGACGGTCTGCAGCACGCGCTTGATCACATCGTCCGGGCTGATCTCATCGGCGAGCGCGTCGTAGGACAGCACCAGACGGTGGCGCAGCACATCCGGAATCACCTCGACGACATCCTGCGGCACCACATAGTCGCGGCCGCGGATCAGCGCGACGGCGCGGGCCGCTGCGATGATGCCGAGGCTGGCGCGCGGCGAGGCGCCGTAGGCGATCCAGCTCGCCACATCCTGCATACCGAAATCACCGGGCTTGCGGGTCGCCGCGATCACCCGGACCACGTAGTCGACCAGCGCGTGGTGCACGAACGTATTCGCGGCCACCTTCTGCAAGCGGATCAGCTCGGACGGCTCGAGGATCGGCTTGGCCTCCGGCGGGGTGACTCCCATCCGGTAGATGATCTCGCGCTCTTCCTCCACCGACGGGTAGTCGACGACCACCTTGAACAGGAAGCGGTCGCGCTGCGCCTCGGGCAGCGGGTACACGCCCTCGCTCTCGATCGGGTTCTGGGTCGCCATGACCAGGAACGGATCGGGCATCGGGTAGGTCTTGCCGCCGATCGACACATGCCGCTCGGCCATCACCTCGAGCAATGCGGACTGCACCTTGGCCGGCGCGCGGTTGATCTCGTCGGCGAGCACGAAATTCGCGACGACCGGGCCGAGTTCGGTATCGAATTCCTCACGGCCCTGGCGGTAGATGCGGGTACCGATCAGGTCGGTGGGCACCAGGTCGGGGGTGAACTGGACGCGGGCGAACGAACCGCCGACCACCCTGGCGAAGGTCTCCACCGCAAGGGTTTTGGCGATACCCGGCACACCCTCGAGCAGTACGTGGCCGCGTGCGAGCACCCCGACGAGCAGCCGTTCGACGAGCCGATCCTGGCCGACGATAACGCGCTTGACCTCGTATATCGCCTTCTCCAGGGTCTGGACGTCACGCTCCAGGGTGCTGGGTGCGGGAGCAGCGGCCTCTTTCGCCAAACTTGCCCCGCTCACACCGTCCGTCGAAGTCACCAACATCCCCGCTTTCGCTTTGGTCCTGTGCGTGCTGCCACAACTATTCCAGGTAATGGCCGCATATGCCGCAACCGGACCCGAGATCACGGCAAATCAACAGGTTCACGGTCGGGTTCGCGGAGTGCGGCCCAGCCTGGGGTTACCAGACGAGCCTAGGGGTTACGAGACGATCCGCACCGCGTACGGCATGATGCCGCCCTCGCGCACCGGAGACACCCGTACCACCTCGCCGGATTGCGGCGCCTCGACCATCTTGCCGTTTCCGAGGTAGAGCGCAACATGTTCGCTGCCGTTCGGCCCCCAGAACAACATGTCGCCACGGCTGCGCTCGGCGACGGGCACTCTGGTGCCCGCGTTGTATTGATAGCCGCTGTAGTGCGGCAGTGAGACGCCGATACCGGCGAAGGCGTAGATCATGAGACCCGAGCAGTCGAAGCCGACCTTGTTGTAATCGCCGTAGCTGTCGGCGACACCGCCGTCGCGAATGCCGAGGGTCGGCCCGTCCTCGTCGCCACCGCCCCACGCATAGACGACGCCCAGCTGCGACATGGCCCGATCGACCACGGTTTCGATCGCCTCGGAGCCGCCGATGGACGGCATGGTCGGCCCGGTGGCGCGCGGGCGGGTCTGGCGTGGCGGCGGCGAATCCTCCAATTGGATATGCGGCCGCTTACCCGCGCCCGCCTGTGCCGCGCGATCTCTGGCGGCCTGGTCCTGGGCCGCACGTGCGGCGGCGGCCGCGGCAGCCGCGCGGATGGCGGCCTCCTCGGCCTTGCGCTGTTCGTCCCAGGACAGATAGGCCTCACGTTGCCCTTGCAGCCCGGCCACATTCGCGCGTGCCTGGTCGAGGCGGCCCTGCGCCACCGCGCGCTCGCGGAGTAGGCCCTCCCGCTGCGCCGCCTGCTGATCCTGTTCGGCCTGCACGGCGGCGACGGCGTTCTCGGCGTCGGTCTTCTTCTGCTCGGCCACCGCGGCGGCCGCGTCGGCGGCCGACTTCGCTTGGCGCGCACTGGCATTCCTATTGCCCTGTTCGATCTGGGCGCGACGCAGCGAGTCGAGCACCGACTGCTGATTCTTCGATACCAGCGTGAACACCTGGGCGCGGCTGAGGGCGACATCCGGGGTGGCCGAGGACAGATAGGTGACCATCGAGGTCGCGGCGGGCCGGGTGTACGCCTGCACCGCGAACTGGTCGAAGTTGCGTCTGGCCTGGTCGACCTGGGTTCCGGCGTCGCTCAGTTCGCGCTGGGTCTGCACCACCGCGGCGACAGCCGCGTCGGCGGCGTCGCGGGCATCCTGCAGATCGACGAGGGCCTTGTTCACCTCTTCGCGCCTCTGAGCGATCGCGCCGTCGAGTTCCCGCAGCTTCTGATCCGTCACCGCGACCTGGTTGATCAGCGCGCCGACCTCGGTCACTCTGGCGTCGACTTGCGCTCCGGCGTCGGCGATCTGGCTATCGCTCGGGTTGGGCGGGGCAGGCGGCACCGCTGCGACCGGTCCGGCCGTGACGAGCACAGCGGCAGTGACCAGCAACCCCAGAGCGACCCACAGCGGACGCCGAGAACCGGCAACGCCGTTGTTGCGCATCGCACCTCCCAAAGGACCCGACCAGGCTTAACCTCACGAGCCCCCTGCGAACCATCACACTCAGTGGTGCACAGATAGCTCTCTGAACACTCTTTCCCCATCAGTCATCATTCGAACCGTACGACACATCATTCACCAAAGAAACTCTGGCAACAGAACTACAGCCGCGTAATTTGGTCGTTGCCGAGAAATAGCCGCACAGGCGCGAGGATTCGGTCGGCAAAAACAAACCGACCGATAGGAAAAGTAACTGAGCGGATGCTCGCTACGAGGTGAGATCCCTGTCGTCGCCGGGACCCGAAACCCCTACCGACACAGCCCGCCCGGCAGAACGGCGAGACTTCACCCAGTAGAGGCCGCCGACCACCGCCAACGTGCCGACAAGCAACACACTGGTGATCGCGGTCCAGGAGAACGTCTCCGGACGCTCCAGCTGATCAACGAAAAGCTGCGCCGCCTGCGCCGAATGCCCCTGAGTGCTCTTGGAAAGGTCCTCAGCCCGCTCCAGCTTCACCCGGCTGATCGAATCGCTGTAGGTGCCGACCCAGTCGTCGCTGAACACCGCGACGGTTCCGTGTTCGGTCTTGCCGACCTCGGTGGCCAGGTCACGTAGATTGGAGTCGTGGCCTGGATTACCGGGAATCACCACGATGCTGAGCTCGATGCCGTGGGCGCGAGCATCGGCGACGACCGCCTCGAGTGCGTCCTGATCCCTCCCCTTCGGCGTGGCCACATGATTGTCGACCACATCCTCCTTGATCTGGGTCAACGTCTTTTCGTCGATACCAGGGGGGAGTTCGGCGCGCATGGGCATGAACACCGAGGTGTGCGAGACGGTCATCTTCCATCCGGTCTGTCGAGCCGCATCGGCATGCGAGGCGACGGGCATCCAACACTGCAGGGTGAACCGGTGCAGGCCCACCGGTCACTCCGAACAACTCGAAAGCACAGTACGCGACGGAGTGTCGGCTCACCTTCGGACGGCGCGTTCAACGGCACCCGCGCGTTTCACAGGACAAGCGTACTGTTAGGCTCGAAGCCGCGAGGAGCCAGTACGTTCCAGCGCTGGGACCCTCCGAACACGTAACCGTAGCGACTGCCTGCAAGTCGCTCGAAAAAACCAGCCGCGGGCACAGCCCCGCCCGCGGCCACCCTCACAGACGAGTGGAGCTGACGTGACGACAAGTATCGATACTTTCGGCGCCAAGGGCACCCTCGAGGTCGGAAGCAACTCCTACGAGATCTTCCGTCTCTCGGCCGTGCCCGGCACCGAAAAACTCCCCTACGCACTGAAGGTCCTCGCGGAGAATCTGCTCCGCACCGAGGACGGCGCCAACATCACCGCCGATCACATCCGCGCCATCGCGAGCTGGGATCCGTCGGCTCAGCCGAACACCGAGATCCAGTTCACCCCGGCCCGCGTGATCATGCAGGACTTCACCGGTGTGCCCTGCATCGTCGACCTGGCCACCATGCGCGAGGCCGTCGCCACCCTCGGCGGCGACCCGGACAAGGTCAACCCGCTCGCCCCCGCCGAGATGGTCATCGACCACTCCGTCATCATCGACGTATTCGGCCGTGAGGACGCCTTCGAGCGCAACGTCGACATCGAATACCAGCGCAACGGTGAGCGCTACCAGTTCCTGCGTTGGGGCCAAACGGCTTTCGACGATTTCAAGGTCGTCCCGCCGAGCACCGGCATCGTGCACCAGGTCAATATCGAGCACCTGGCGCGCGTCGTCATGGTCCGCAACGGCCAGGCCTACCCGGACACCTGCGTCGGCACCGACTCGCACACCACGATGGTCAACGGCCTCGGCGTATTGGGTTGGGGCGTCGGCGGTATCGAGGCCGAGGCGGCCATGCTGGGCCAGCCGGTCTCCATGCTCATCCCGCGCGTCGTCGGCTTCAAGCTGACCGGTGAGATCAACCCGGGCGTCACCGCCACCGATGTGGTGCTCACCGTCACCGATATGCTGCGCAAGCACGGTGTGGTCGGCAAGTTCGTCGAGTTCTACGGCAAGGGCGTCTCCGAGGTGCCGCTGGCCAACCGCGCCACCCTGGGCAATATGAGCCCCGAATTCGGTTCCACCGCAGCGATCTTCCCGATCGACGAGGTGACCGTCGACTACCTGAAGCTGACCGGTCGCTCCGATGAGCAGGTCGCGCTGGTCGAGGCCTACGCCAAGGAACAGGGCCTCTGGCACGACGCCGACAAGGAGCCCGCCTACTCGGAGTACCTGGAGCTGGACCTGAGCACCGTGGTGCCGTCCATCGCCGGTCCGAAGCGTCCGCAGGACCGAATCCTGCTGTCGGAGAGCAAGACCGCCTTCCGCAAGGACATCCACAACTACACGAGCGACGCGGAGACCGGTCCGGCCGCCACCACCCCGCACACCCACCTGGACGAAGCCATCGAGGAGTCCTTCCCGGCCAGCGATCCGGCGGTGCTTTCCTTCGCCGAGGACGACGCGGTGCTGCCGTCGGCCGCGAACGGTGCGGTGGGCCGCCCGTCCAAGCCGGTCAAGGTCTCCACCGAGGAGTACGGCGACTTCGTGCTGGACCACGGCGCGGTCGTGGTCGCCTCGATCACCTCCTGCACCAACACCTCCAACCCGTCGGTCATGCTGGGCGCGGCCCTGCTGGCTCGCAACGCGGTGGACAAGGGCCTGACCCGCAAGCCGTGGGTGAAGACCTCGATGGCCCCGGGTTCGCAGGTCGTCAACGGCTACTACGAGAAGGCCGGCCTGTGGCCGTACCTGGACAAGCTGGGCTTCAACCTGGTCGCGTTCGGCTGCGCCACCTGCATCGGCAACACCGGTCCGCTGCCGGAGGAAATCTCCAAGGCGGTCAACGACAACGACTTGACCGTCACCGCGGTGCTTTCCGGTAACCGCAACTTCGAGGGCCGCATCTCCCCCGACGTGAAGATGAACTACCTGGCCTCCCCGCCGCTGGTCATCGCCTACGCGCTCGCGGGCACCATGGACTTCGACTTCGAGAACGACGCGCTCGGCAAGGACACCGACGGCAACGATGTGTTCCTGAAGGACATCTGGCCCTCGCCGCAGGAAATCCAGGACACCATCGACCGGGTCATCTCCCGCGACATGTTCCTCGAGGACTACAAGGACGTCTTCAAGGGCGACGAGCGCTGGCGTTCGCTGCCGACCCCGGAGGGCAAGACCTTCGACTGGGCCGAGGAGTCGACCTACGTCCGCAAGCCTCCGTACTTCGAGGGCATGCCGCAGACGCCGGAGCCGGTCACCGACATCAAGGGCGCGCGCGTGCTCGCACTGCTGGGCGACTCGGTCACCACCGACCACATCTCCCCCGCGGGCAACATCAAGCCGGGCACCCCGGCCGCGCAGTACCTGGAGGCCAACGGCGTCGAGCGCAAGGATTACAACTCCTACGGCTCGCGTCGCGGTAACCACGAGGTGATGATCCGCGGCACCTTCGCCAACATCCGGCTGCGCAACCAGCTGCTCGACGATGTCTCGGGCGGTTACACCCGCGACTTCACCCAGGACGGCGGCCCGCAGGCGTTCATCTACGACGCCTCGCAGAACTACCAGGCCGCAGGCATTCCGCTGGTCGTGCTCGGCGGTAAGGAGTACGGTTCGGGCTCCTCGCGTGACTGGGCCGCCAAGGGCACCTCGCTGCTGGGTGTGAAGGCCGTCATCACCGAGTCCTTCGAGCGCATCCACCGCTCGAACCTCATTGGTATGGGCGTCATTCCGCTGCAGTTCCCGGCCGGTGAGTCGGCCGCGTCGCTGAAGCTGGACGGCACCGAGACCTTCGATATCGAGGGCATCACCAAGCTGAACGAGGGTGCGACTCCGAAGACCCTGAAGGTCACCGCTACCAAGGAGAACGGTGATGTCGTCACCTTCGACGCGGTGGTCCGGATCGACACCCCCGGTGAGGCCGACTACTACCGCAACGGTGGCATCCTGCAGTACGTGCTGCGCAACATGATTCGCGGCTGAACGACTGTGCTGTAGTAGGTCCGCGCACCGCATTACCCGCGGTGCGCGGACCTCTTCACATCGCATTGCCCGCTTCGCTCGGAGGAGCCCGCCGAAATGCCCAAAGTCAGTGATGATCACCTCGCCGCCCGGCGTAGTCAGATTCTGGACGGGGCGCGGGCCTGTTTCGCCGAGTACGGGTACGACGGCGCGACCGTGCGCCGCCTGGAAGAGGCCATCGGCCTGTCTCGCGGCGCGATCTTCCACCACTTCCGGGACAAGGACGCCCTGTTCCTCGCGCTGGCCCAAGAAGATGCCGACCGCATGGCCGATGTCGCGGCCAATCAGGGTCTGGTACAGGTTATGCGCGATATGCTCGCCCACCCGGAACAATTCAATTGGCTCGGAACCCGTCTGGAGATCGCGCGCCGCCTGCGCACCGATCCGGAATTCCGCGCCAGCTGGACCCAGCGCTCCGCCGAACTGACCGCCGCCACCCTCGCCCGCCTGGAACGCCGCAAGGCCGCAGGCGCCCTCCGCGACGACGTCCCGACCGACGTGCTCCTCGGCTACCTGGATCTGGTGCTGGACGGACTGATCGCCCGCATAGCCTCCGGCCACACCAACGAAAACCTTTCCGCCGTACTGGATCTCGTAGAAGCATCGGTCCGCCGCAAGGAGTGAGTCAGCCGCTGCATCCCCCGCGCGGACCATCCAGGTCACGACGACACCGGGCAACCACGGATGCGTCACGGAATGCGGAATCTCGACAATAATCGTCGACATGGAACTGAACGGAGCACGAGTCCTTATCACCGGCGCGACGGGCGGGATCGGGGTCGCGATCGCCGCCGCGGTCACCGCCCGGGGCGCGAACGTAGTGCTGTCCGGACGGCGAGCCGAAGCACTCGACCAGGTCGCGACCCGGTTCGGCGCGCGGGCGGTGGTCGCGGACCTCGCCGTGCCCGGTGGTGCCGAGAAGCTGCTCGAGGAGGCCGGTGACCTCGATGTCGTCGTCGCCAATGCCGCATTGCCCGGTTCTGGCGACCTGCTCGACTATTCGCCGACCGAGATCGATCGGGCGCTGGAGGTCAATCTGCGCGCCCCCATCGTGCTTGCCCGCCTCGCCGGTGCGCAGATGGCCGAACGCGGCAAAGGACACCTGGTCTTCATCAACTCCCTGTCCGGCAAGGCCGCGTCCGGCAAGGCGGCGATGTACAACGCGACCAAATTCGGACTGCGCGGCTTCGCCTTGGCCTTGCGCGCCGACCTGCAGAGCCGCGGTATCGGTGTCTCCTCGATCTACCCCGGATTCGTCAGGGACGCGGGCATGTTCGTCAAATCCGGCGCGGCCGTACCACCCGGCGTCGGCACCCGAAGCCCGGAAGACGTCGCGAACGCCGTGGTCCGAGCGATCGAACGGAACATCGCCGAAACCGACGTGGCCCCCCTCCCGGTCCGCCTCGGCGCGACATTGGCCCTGATCGCCCCCAATCTCTCGAGCCGCGTCCAGCGTCTCTTCGGCGCCGACAAGGTAATGACCGAACTAGCCGCTGGTCACCGCAATATGCGTTGAGCCCTACGACGGGATGCGACGCATTCCCGCAATACACCGTCGCCTCGATCTTCGTCGGCTGCGCATACGAGCCGGTCAGTGGTGCGACAAGCGACCGAATACGATGCTGGCGCCGGTGAATCCGAGGGTGCCGAGCATGGCGCACCAGAGGAGGGCGAGGGGGGCGTTGTGACCGGTGTCGAAAGAGTTCAGGAGTCCGCGCACGGTTTCGATGACGGGGGTGGCGGGTTGGTAGTCGGCGAAGCCGCGCAGCCAGTGAGGCATGGTGGTGGTTTGGACGAAGGCGCTGCTGATGTAGGGGATGAACATGATGGCGTAGGTGAGGCCGCCGGCGGCTTCCGGATTCTTGGCGACCAGGCCGAGGGCGACGGCGATCCAGGAGATGGCGGTGACGAACAGGATGATTACTGCGAGGGCCGCCAGCCAGCCGAGTGGGCCCGCCTGGGGACGGTAGCCGAGTGCGAGTGCCACCGCGACCGCGATCGCGATGGCCGCGAGATTGCGGACAACGCCCTCGGCGACGTGGCCGGCGAGCACAGCCTGACGGAACATCGGCAGGGTGCGGAAGCGGTCGATGCTGCCCCCGGTCATATCGGTGGAGACGGCGGTGGCGGTGATCGATGAGCCGAAACCCGTGCACAGCAACATGATTCCGGGCACCACATAGTCGAGATAAGGTCCGCCGACATCGATGGCGCCGCCGAAGACGTAGGTGAACAACAACATCACCAGAATCGGCATGAGCAGCGAAATGATCAGGGTGTCGCGGCTGCGCAGGGTGTGCCGGGCACAGCGGCGGAACATGACCAGGGTGTCTGCGAAGACGTCGGTCACCGGGCGGCGGCTTCGATGATGTCGGCCGTGCGGGCAGCGGCGTCCTCGGTGCCCAGCGTCTTCACGAATTCCGATGCGCGGGAGCGGCGTTCGGGCGTCAGCAGCGACGCGACGCCTTGTTCCAGCCGAGCTTCGCTCAGTCGCGTGAACGGCAGATGCGCACCCACACCGAGTCGCTCGACCTGCCCGCCCCACATCGGCTGTTCGAACGACACCGAGCACACCAGCGTCGGCAATCCGGCGCGCAGACTCTCGAACAGCGTCCCGATACCGCCGTGATGCACCGCCGCGGCACAGTACGGAAACACCAGATCGTGCGCGAACGGACCGACAACTTTCACATTCGGCCCTGCCTGCGCATCGGCGATATCCAGATCACTCCATCCCGCGCTGACCAAAGCACGCACACCCAAACGAGCAGACACCTCGACAACCATCGCCAGCACCGAGGCCGTATCCCGAATGGGCATACTGCCGAACCCGAAGAACACCGGCGGCTCCCCCGCCTCGATCCACGACAGAATGCCCGCGTGGTCGCCGGCCAGATCACCGACGGCCTCGCGGGCAGCGTGATCGAGCGTCAGAAATCCGGTGAACGGCCTGCGCTCATCCCATTGTTCGGGCAGTCCGGGAACCAACGCCGGATCGTAGATCTGCACCTCGGGAACATGCGCACGCGCCAATACCGCTGCGGTGCTCGCCCGCGACTTCGGCAGCCCGAGCGTCGCGCGTAGATCATTCAGATAACGCATGAACACCACCCGGCGCAGATTCTCCGCCACCGCCCACGTCGCACGATTCACGGCCGCAGGCGGATTCCAGCGGGGCGGAAGCGCACCTGGAAACGGATATGCGCCATTACTCCGGCAGGGGAAATAATGCAGGCTGACCAGTGGAACCCCCATTGCCTCCGCAACCGAACTCGCCCGATCCTCGGTGACGGTGCTCGCCACGATCAGATCCGCACCCGTGCAAACGTCGATGACTTCTCGATTCATCTGCTGGGCATAATCGGCCATCTGCCGGGCTACCAATTGCATGAGCCGCAAGGTGTTGCCCGCAGCCAGCGCCCGCTGCCCGGCGTCCGAACTGTAGAGCTGTTGCACATCCGGTCCACAGGCGACCGCGGCAAGCCCGGTGGCCGTGGCGAATTCGACCAGATTCGGCGGCGCCCCGAGCAGCACATCATGGCCGCGACGGCGCAGCTCGAGTCCCAGCGCCACGACGGGCTGGACATCACCGCGGGTTCCGGTGAGCGGAATCGCTATTTTCACGGCTGCTCTTTCGGTATCGGGTCCCCTGACAACGCCGACCGGATATTCCACAGAATTAAGGGCTCCGCACGGCGGCGATGTGTCAGTACAGTGCCATTGTGCACATAGCGATGTTCATGGACTACCACCCGGCCACCCTCGGTGGAGTCCAGACCGCGGTCGCTTCACTGTGCCGAGGACTCGAACGCGCAGGTCACCGCGTCACCCTGTTCGTCGCGCCGCAGCCGGGCGCCGACCGGCTCCCAAATGTGGTGCCGCTGCGCGCCGCCAGTGGTCTCGCGGTGAACGGATTCCCAGTTGTGCTGCCGACCAAGCACAATGCCGAACTCATCGACGCCACCTTCGCCGCGCGCGGCCCGATCGACCTCGTACATACCCACACCACCTACGGTGTCGCCATCGCTGGCATGAAAGCCGCACGGCGACACCGGATTCCGCTGATCCACACGGCCCAGAGCCGCGACGACGCGTTCATCGAGAACACCTCGCCCGCACCCTATCCGGCGGCCTTGGCCCTGCGCGCCCTGCACGGCCGGTTCGTACCGCACGATCAGCACATGCCGCACCGCGCCGAAAGCCGTGCGGCGCGCCATGCCTGGTGGACGATCGTCGGTCAGGCCCAGGCCGCGGATCGGGTCATCGCGCCGACCCAGCATTTCGCCGACCAACTGCTCGCCCACGGTCTGACCCGGCCGCTTCGGGTGGTATCCAACGGTGTCGATGACGAGCTCGTCGAAAACCTCGGCGGCACACCGGTTGTCGAACGCGCGATCGACGCGCCATTGCGGCTGATCTGGTGCGGGCGGCTGTCGGCCGAGAAGCGGCTGCTCGCCGCGATCGAGGCAGTGCGGCATCTCGACGACTGCACACTCGACATCTATGGCGACGGTGACCTGCAGGCCCAGGCGGCCGCTGTCATCACCGAGAATCGGCTCGCGGACCGAATCCGCTTGCACGGCAGGGCCACTCAGGCCGAATGTCTCGCTGCCATGTCCGAAGGCGACGCACTGCTGTTCCCCTCCAACGGTTTCGACACGCAGGGCATGGTCCTGTTGGAGGCAGTGGCGGTCGGCCTGCCGATCATCTACTGCGATCCCGATCTCGACGAGTCGGTGCCTGCCGGGGGCGGCATTCGCACCGCCGATCCGTCGCCGGTCGCGATCGCCGGCACCGTCGCCGAGCTGAACGCCGATCGCTCCGTGCTCGCGGAAATGCGCCAGATTCTAGGCAAATACAGCGACTCGGTGCGCCAGTCACAGCACATCGGTACCGTGCTCGAATTCTATCGACAGGCCAGGGCCGAGTCCGCGCGCAGCCCGGAACTGGTCATGCCGCAATCACTTTCGGAAGTACCAACCGCGCCTGGTGGATTGCCACTGGTCGGCCACAGTCTGCAGGCCCTGCGCGACGCTCCGGGCTTCGTCACCGCGCTGGCCGATCTCGGCCCGATCGTGCGCCTGCGGTTCGGCCAGAAAACCGGATATCTGCTCACCACACCTGATCTCGTCCGCGAGGTCGGGCTCGGCGATGCCGAACTCAATCGGGACGATCTGCGGGAGGCCATCGAGGATGTCGCGGGCGGATCCGTCAATGTTCTGCGCGGTGAAGAACACAAGCTGCGGCGGCGCATGATCTCGCCCGCGCTGCGGCAGAGCCGGCTCACCGAATACACGCGTTCGGCGGCCGATATCGCCGAAACCTGGTCGGCAAGACTGCCTTCGGGCGGACGCGTGAATCTCATGGACGAGGCGCACGGCCTGATTCTCGACACGGTCTCCTCGACGCTGTTCACCGCCGAGTTCAGCGATCACGCACGTCGCGAGATCCGGGACAGCGTCCCATGGCTGCTCAGTCAGGTCATTCTGCGCACCGCGCTGCCCCCGCAGGTGCGCCGACTGCGGCTCATCTCGAACTGGCGCTGGCGTACCAAGGCTCGCCACCTGCGCGCGGCCATCGGCGCTGTCATCGCCGAATACCGCCGCCGCGACGAGGATTTCAACGATGTGGTCTCGGCGCTCATCCGGCACACCGACAGCGAGACCGGCGCGACGCTGTCCGATGAGCACATCATCGACGAAGCGATCCTCATGCTGGCCGGTGGCGTCGGCTCGATGGCATCGCTGACCGGCTGGCTCTGGCACGAGGTCATGCGTCGCCCGCACATCGCCGAGCGGTTGTATGCCGAACTCGATTCAGTCGTCGGAACGGGCCCGGTCCGCGCCGATCATCTCGGCGCACTTCCCTATCTGAAACAGGTTGTGGCAGAGACACTTCGGTTTTGGGGCCCGTGGATCAGCGCGGGCACCGCCGACGGCGACGTCACCATCGGCGGACTCACCGTTCCGGACGGCACGGCAATCATGTTCTCCCCCTATCTGGTTCAGCACAACAAGCGCTACTACGCCGATCCGGAAGCATTCGACCCGGATCGCTGGTCGCCCGAGCGCGCAGCCGATATCGACAAGAAGGCCAACCTCTCGTTCGGCGTCGGCCGTCGCCGCTGCCTCGGCGACCATTTCGCCATGATCGAGATCGGCCTCGCCGCCGCCGCGCTGCTCGCCCGCTGGCGCCCGACACCCGACCCGAACTACACGGTGCGCGCCTCCAATCGAGACTTCGTCCTGTCTCCCTCAGCGCTGCCGGTTACGCTGCGACCGCGATAAATACTTGCTTGGAGTGCACTCCAGGTCACTAGCGTGGGTCACATGACCAAAGTTTGGTTCATCACCGGAGTCTCACGAGGATTCGGCCGTGAATGGGCACTCGCCGCATTGGAGCGCGGCGATCGAGTGGCCGGCACGGCCCGCGATACCAGCACACTCGACGATCTCGTCGCCAAGTATCCGGACACATTCCTTCCGCTGCGGTTGGACGTCACCGACCGGGACGGCGATTTCGCCGCGGTACAGCAGGCCGCCGAACGATTCGGGCGACTCGATATCGTGATCAACAATGCCGGCTACGGTCAGTTCGGCATGATCGAGGAACTCAGCGAGGACGAGTTCCGCGCCCAATTGGAAACCAACGTCTTCGGCGCACTGTGGGTCACCCAGGCGGCACTGCCGATCCTGCGGGCCCAGGGCAGCGGTCACATCATCCAGGTATCGAGCATCGGCGGCATCTCCGCCTTCCAGAATCTCGGTGCGTACCACGCGTCGAAGTGGGCGCTGGAGGGCTTCTCCCAAGCGCTCGCTCAGGAGGTCGCCCCCTTCGGCATTCACGTCACCCTGATCGAACCGGGCGGATTCGGCACCGACTGGGGCGGCCCCTCGGCGCAGCATGCCACCCCGCTCCCGGCCTACGATACGGCCAGGGCGGCCCGAGCCGCCCAACGCTCGGCGGTAAGCCAGGGCGATCCGGCCGCCACCAGCGCCGCCATCCTCGCGGTCGTCGATGCGCCCGAGCCGCCGCTGCGCATTTTCCTCGGCGAGGTCCCGCTGACCATCGCCACCGCGGATTACGAATCCCGTCTGGCGCTCTGGCGCGAGTGGCAGCCCATCTCCGCTGCCGCACAGGGAGATTGAGCCGCCACCTCTGGTGCGCCGCCGCCGGGGAAAGTGGAGATGATGGTGGACCCATCCCCGGCGGAAGCCGCCCGAGGCGGGTCAGTAGTTGGCGTTCAGATAGTCGGCGGCATGGGTCGTCCACAGGACATTCGTGCCGGGCATATTGTGTCCGGAGTAGAGAACGTGCTGACCGTCCGGCCACGGCGTCAGATAGCCGATGACACCGTTGACCGCGGCCGCATAGCGATCGAGATTGCCGATCGGATCGGTCATCAGGAACCGCAGCAATTCGGCGAAGATCATCGGGGCCACATTTCCGATGCGGGCGCCTTCGACGAACGAGAACGGCGAGATGCCGACATCGATGACCCGCAACGGCGAGTCGCCCGGCGACGCGGTGATGATATCGCCCGGATTCGCATACTCCTTGACATCGAGCGCGGGCCAGGCGCCGCGTTCCCCGTGCAGGCCGAAAGTCGTTGCCGGACATAGATTGCCGACCGACTGGCCGCGTTTGCGCAGCGGGTTCGCGATATTGACGGCGAAGGCGATTTCCAGGGGCGAGCCGTCGGTGTTCTTGTACTTACCCGACCGCACTCCCTCCAGAATCTTGCTCGCACAGATACTTCCGAGCGAATAGCTCAGCAGCCCGCAGACATTCGGCGAGTCCTGAATGGCCCGCACGCCCGCCGCGACACCGAGCCGGATCGAGGTATCCAGCGAAGGGCCCCACAGATCCGGGCTCGGCCCGACCGAGGCGGGCCAATCCGGCTCGAAGGCGGTGAAACGGCCGGGATCGAGCAGTTTCGTGACATCGCGCAGCATGCCGGCGGGCGTCCCATTGGTATTCCGCGGTTCACCCGTGCCGCGGAGGGTGATGATGTCGATCATCACCCCATGGTGAACCCATGACCAGCCCAGCACCCGAGTAGCGAACTACCCTATTTCGGGCCACCCTCGAGGCTGCCGAGCAGTATCCGGGCGATCCGATCCAGGTCGCGGCGATCCTTCGCCGAAAGCACCGACAACATCCTGGTTTCGTTCTCGGTATGCGCGGTGACGACCTTGTCGATCAGCGTGCGACCCGCCTCGGTGAGCGCCACCCTGATGGCGCGGCGATCCGCCGCGTCCGCGATGCGACGGACCAACCCCGCCGACTCCAGACGGTCGAGCCGACCGGTCATTCCGGCGCGTGACAGCATCAGCGTGTCGGCCAGCACCGACGGGTTCAATTCGAACGGCTCACCCGAACGACGCAGTGCGGCAAGCACATCGAACTCGCCGCGCTGCAGCCCGTGCGCGCTGAAGACCGCCTCGATATCCCGCTGCGCGACCACGAGCAGCCGACCCAGCCGCCCGATCACGCCCATCGCCTCCAACTCGAGGTCCGGCCGCTCCCGCCGCCACTGCTCGACGATCGCATCCACCGGATCCCGTTCGATCTCACCCATGGACAAGATTCTATTCGCTGCTATATAGTTCGGTAGCGAATTATCAATCACCGAATCAATCGGAGAGCATCATGAACGCCACCACCGATCGCACCTTCGCCATCCGCCAGCCGCAGGATGCCGAGACCCTGGTGACCCCCTCGGTCACCATGCGCCTGCTCATCGACTCGAACGAAGCGGGCGGCGCGGTCAGCCACCTGGAGGTCGATATGGCCAAGGGCGCAGACGGCGCGGCACCGCACTACCACACCAAGTCGGACGAGTTGTTCTACGTCGCCGACGGTGAACTGCAGGTACTGGCCGGGGACAAGATCGTCACTGTCGGAGCGGGCGGGTCGATCGTCGTCCCCAAGCTGATGCCGCACGCCTTCGGCGCCGCGCCGGACAGCTCCGCGCGGATCCTGATCGCCCTGATGCCCGCGGTGGAGCGCTTCGGCTACTTCCGCCTGCTCGACCGGCTGGTCAAGGGCGAGGCCACCTTCGAAGAACTGGCGGCATCGCAGGAGGAATACGACAACTGGTTCGTCGAGTCGCCCGAATGGTGGGCCGAGCGCAACGCGAACCGGCAGTGACGTTCGCCCCGGAACAACGGATGCGGATGAATGACGACGGGGTATGCGCGCCGCCTACCGACTGTGGCGCAGCCATCAGCCGGAAACGGGAACAATCCTCGCGCGCGCGAGGGTTCGACCGGCTATGACCTTCAGCGTTCCCGTCGTCGTCCGCGGCTATGAACTCGATACCCTCGGCCATCTGAATCAGGCCGTGTATCTGCAGTACGCCGAGCACGCCCGCTGGGAACTGCTGCGGGCGGCCGGAATCGGCGGCGACAAGCTGATCTCCGGCGGCATCGGCCCGGTCGTGCTGGAAACCAATATCAAGTATCGGCGCGAACTGCGCGGCGGCGACGAGGTCGCGGTCACCTGCGAATTCCAGTGGGACGGCGGCAAGATCTTCCGAATCCGCCAGGAGATGCGCAAGATCGACGGTACTGTCACAGCAGAGGTCGAGGTGGTACTCGGCATCATGGATCTCACCGCACGCAAACTGGTCACCGATCCCGGCGAACGCTTGCGCGCCATCGCCGAACAACCGGATCTGCTCGGACTCTGAACCGCGGCGGGCAGATCCGCGCCAACGGATGCACAGCCGCCAATCCTGGGCAATATCGATCGCGCAGAACCGTTCAGAAGTAGCTCAATGATTGCCAGAGCCTATTCGGCCGCACACCGAAAATCTTTCGGCGCTAGCGCATCCCGATCCGAAATCTAGTTTGCCAGCGGCGGTGAAATCTCGCGATACGGACCGTGCGAGACCCCTTGCGCGATATGATCCAGTTCCCGCTCGGGGGTCCTGGCAAATCGCGAGCAGATCGGAGAGCTCACTATGACCGACGCAATCCACCTCCCCGGCACCGGGCCGGCGGGTGACCGCGTCCCCGCGTTGCAGGGACTGCTGGTGGCCGAGTCGGAACGAGATTTCACAGTCAGAGTGACCGAAGGCACCTGGACCTTCCGCCGCGACGATGTACTTCGGGTCCTCGACTGGACCGACAGCGCGACCACCGAGCGCGAGGGCCGTCCGGTGCTGATGGATATCCGTCCCGGCGCCACCGCCGATTTCACCCGCCGCCTGCGCATCGACCTCGTCGACCGGCCCATGACACTGGCCGAGGAACCCTCCGCGGCACTGGGAGATGAAGCGCTGCAACAACTCACCGCATCCTGGGCCGACAGCCTGCAACTCGCCGATTGCCCGGGCACCAGCGGAGCGACCTTCACCTACTGCCAAACCAAATCGCTCGCGACAAGCGACGACGGCATAAACTGCGACAGTCTCGACTGAACGGAACTGCGCATGGCGGCGCGCCGGACAGGTTCGGTCCTCATCGTCTCCGAATCCGATGATCTGCACGGGACCGCGATGGCGGCGACGTTGCGAGAACACCACGGGCTCAGCCCTATTCACCTCGACCTGCGCGACTTCCCGCGCGAATCCGGAAGTTTCCGGCTCGATCGGCACGGCACCACGCGTTCGCTGTCGCATGTGATCGGACTCGACGACGTCCGCTCGGTCTGGTGGCGCAGACCGCATCCCGCACAGGTCCCGGCCGGCGTGCGCGCCTCGGATGACGCCTACCGCCAAGCCGAATGCGATGGCTTCATCCAGGGTCTGCTGTGGTCGATACCGGCGTACTGGGTCAACGATCCCGGTGCCGATCGCACCGCGAGCCGCAAAATCGTACAGTTGGAGACCGCACGGCGAGCCGGTTTCGTGATCCCGGAAACGCTCATCACCAACGATCCGGACGAGGCGCGCAGCTTCGTCGAATCACGTTCGGGCTCGGTGGTTTACAAGCGAACCGGCACCGGGCGCGCCGAATTCGCCGAAACCCGATTGATTACCAAGGCCGACTTCGGCCGCCTCGCGGGCATACGCTCCGCGCCGACCACGTTCCAGGACTACGTCGAGGCACGGTGCGATCTGCGTGTGGTGTGGATGGACGGCGTCGAATGGGCGGTGCGCATCGACTCGCAGTCCGGGGTCGGCCGGGTCGATTCCCGACTGGACACCACTGTCGACTTCGTACCGGAGCATCTGCCCGCCTCGGTCAGCAAATCGCTGGCCACGCTGATGGGCGCACTCGGCCTGAGCTTCGGCGTGCTGGATCTACGCCTCGGCCTCGACGGCGAGTACTACTTCCTCGAGGTCAACCCACAGGGCCAGTTCGCGTATCTGGAGATCAAGACGGGCCTGCCGATGTTCCGCAGCCTCGCCAACCTGCTGGTCAACGGCGACGGCGCGGTGCCCGGCTATTAGCGCGCAGGATCTCGCTCGGTGTCGGCGAAATCCATTCGCCGACACCGGCATCCAGATCCAGGAACGCTACTGGCTCTTGCGGCGGTTCGCACCGCCACGACTGCGGAGCTGCACGTGCGACTCCACCAGCACGTTGTGGATGAAGCCGTAGGAGCGGCCGGTCGACCGGGCCAGCGATCGAATGCTGGCACCCGCCTCGTACTGCTTCTTCAGCTGGGTTTGCAAACGGTCTCGTGATTTCCCCGTGACGCGTGTGCCCTTACCCAGTGTGGCCTTGACTTGTGTGGGCCTGTCGCTCATGGCTTCCTCCGAGTCGCCGAGCCGCGTCTTTCCAGGCTAGACAACTGGGAAGCTGTGATCAACGGGTCTTTGTGATGAAAATCACCGGAGATCCGATCCCGGGGAACCGAAAACCCACCGCCCGCAACGAAACTCCGGCCGGATCACCCCGGATCAGGCCAGCTGAATCAGTTCCAAATATTCCGCAGACCAGTGGTCTTCCTGGCCGTCCGGCAGCAAGATCACCCGTTCCGGGGACAGTGCCTCGGCCGCGCCAGGGTCGTGGGTCACCAGGACCACCGCGCCCGCGTAGGTGCGCAACGCGTCGAGGACCTGTTCGCGCGAGATCGGGTCCAAGTTGTTGGTCGGCTCGTCCAGCAGCAGCACATTGGCCGCCGAGGAGACCAGCCCCGCCAGCGCGAGACGGGTCTTCTCACCGCCGGAGAGGGTGCCTGCGGGCTGCTCCAGCTGCGGTCCGGAGAACATGAACGCGCCGAGCAGTCCGCGCAGCTCCTGCTCCCCCGCATCCGGCGCGGCATGGCGGATGTTCTCCCACACCGTGGCCTGATCGTCGAGGGTGTCGTGCTCCTGGGCGAAGTAGCCGACTTTGAGCCCATGACCGGGCACGAGACCTCCCGCCGTCGGCGTCTCCACCCCGGCGAGCAGGCGCAGCAGGGTGGTCTTGCCCGCGCCGTTGAGACCGAGCACTACGACGCGGCTGCCGCGGTCGATGGCAAGATCGACGCCGGTGAAGATTTCCAGCGAGCCGTAGACCTTGGTCAGGTTCTCGGCCATCAGCGGGGTCTTACCGCAGGTGGCGGGTTCGGGGAATTTGATCCGCGCGACCTTGTCGGCCACCCGCACCTCGTCGAGTTCGGCCATCAAGCGGTCCGCGCGCTTGGCCATGTTCTGTGCCGCAGTGGCTTTCGTGGCCTTGGCGCCGAGTTTGGCGGCCTGGGCGCGCAGGGCGCTCGCCTTCTTCTCGGCATTGGCGCGTTCGCGGCGGCGGCGCTGTTCATCGGTGGCACGCGCGTCCAGATATTTCTGCCAGCCCATGTTGTAGACGTCGGCCTCACCGCGCACCGCGTCCAGGAACCAGACCTTGTTCACCACATCGCCGAGCAATTCGACATCGTGGCTGATCACGATCAGACCGCCGTCGTGGTTCTGCAGGAAGCCGCGCAGCCAGGTGATGGAGTCGGCGTCGAGGTGGTTGGTCGGCTCGTCGAGCAGCAGGATGGTGTCCGAGCGCCCACCGCTGCCGTCGGAGGCCGCGAACAGGATGCGCGCCAACTCGATTCGGCGGCGCTGACCACCGGAGAGCGTGCGCAGCGCCTGGCCGAGTACCCGATCGGGCAGGCCGAGGCTATTGCAGATGCGCGCCGCTTCACTCTCGGCCACGTAGCCGCCGAGCGCCGAGAAGCGTTCCTCCAGCCGACCGTACTTGCGCACCGCCTTCTCGCGTTCGGCATCATCGACCACCTCGGCCATCAGCGCCTGCTGCTTCTCCATATCGCGCAGCAGGGTGTCCAGGCCGCGTGCGGAGAGCACACGATCGCGGGCGAGTACGTCCAGATTGCCCTCGCGCGGATCCTGCGGGAGATAGCCGATATCGCTGGAGCGCAGAATCTTTCCGGCGTAGGGCTCACCCTCGCCCGCCAGAATGCGCAGCGTGGTCGTCTTGCCCGCGCCATTGCGTCCGACCAGTCCGATCCGGTCGCCGGCCTGCACCCGCAGCGCAGGCCCGGGGGCCGACAGCAGGGTGCGGACTCCGGCCCGGACCTCCAGGTCCGTCGCGGTGATCACAGGCTTCTCCTACGGGTACGTGGTGCTGACCGGTTGCTGTTCGATTGTGCGACGCGAAACCGCACAAGAACCACCGATTTTACCTGGCTCCGGAGGTGCTTCCGACACCCCACGATCCAGGTGTGACCGCGCTAACTCCGCGATCGGCGCTAAGCCGCCACACCGGCCAGGCTCGACGCGATGCTGTTGGCATTCGCGACGCGCTGGCCGCGGGCCTCACCCGAGCTTCGTTCGTAGTACTGATCGAACGCCGCCGCCGCCGCACCGGCCGAGCTCGCCGACGTCAGATGACCGTACGCGTTCGATTCGCTGCCCTTCAGTTCGTGAATCATGAAATCGACTTGGGTCTGCCAGTCGGTGACGGATCTGCCCTGCGAGGCGGCGAATGCCTCGAGATTCGCCCGTCGACCCCCCTCCCACTGGCACAGACCGATGGCGCCTTCACCCGGATTGTAAGCACCGGTATCGAAACCCGATTCGACCTGCATATTGCCCAAGATGCCCGCCGCTTGCGCCGGTGTGAAGCCCTTGCTCAGGAGGTACTTGTAGATCTCGCTGGCCGTCACTTTCTGACCTGCGCCGATGGGTTGGGCACTCGCGCTGTTGCCAAGACCTGCGGGGCCGCTGGAGTTGCGGCTGTTTCCACCGCTCCCGGTATAAGTGGGGAACTGGTTGCCGCTACCGATCGAATTCGTGGCACTTCCGCTGTCGTCCGACTCCGGGTCGGTGACCTTTCCTGCCTGATCGTCCAATGCGTCGTACGCGTCCGAGACTGCCTGCGCCGCTTTCTCGACCTTCTTATCGATTTTGTTGATTGCGGTCATCTGCAACTCGATGCTGCGCGGCAGCGGCACGTCGGTCAGATTCGGCACACCGGCCATAATGTCCTTGACGTCGCCCACCAGTTCCTTGACCTCGCGGGTCGTGGTGACGGACACGTCAGCCGCTTTCGCCGCGATCTGGGCGATATTGCTGTCCAGCGAGTTCAGATCGTCTCTATATTTCGTGTCGTCGCTCTGTTTGGCACGGTATTTCGTGACGAGTTCGCCGGACTTCAGCTGCGACTCCCCCAGGCCATTCAGACCCTCGACCGTAATCGACTTCGCCGAGCCGTCGCCCACCGCCTTCACCAACTTCGCCAGCACCGTCTCTATGTGGCTGGCGAAGGCGTTGAGAATCGGTGCATCCGGCCGCGACGGCAGCGATGTGTCGACAGCCTCGTCAGCCATATGTCACCTTCCCGTCGATACCTCTCCGGCAGCTTAATCGCGGCTAGGCGCCACGCATCGACCATTAGATCCCCGACGGTGGGAACAGTCGCTCGGGGTCGAAATCGCACAAACCCGACCAGGTCCACTCGGCGTATTCAAACAGAGGTAGCGTGCCATCACATGACGACCGATCTGTTGGGCAAGAGCGCACTCGTTTCCGGAGCCAGCCGGGGCATCGGCAAGGCCGTCGCGGCGGAGCTGCTGCGCCGCGGCGCAAATGTGCTGATCACCGCCCGCAAGCCGGAACCGCTCGAGGAGGCGGCCGCCGAGCTGCGGGCGCTCGGCCATCGGGGCGAGGTCAGCGCGCTGGCGGGCAATTCGGGTGATCCGGACAGCCGTGCCACCGCGGTGAGTCGGGTGGTCTCGGAATTCGGCTCGCTGGACATCCTGATCAACAACACCGGTATCAACCCCGTCTACGGCTCGCTCATGGATGCGGATCTGGAGGCGGTGCGCAAGATCTTCGACGTCAATGTCGTCGCCGCACTCGGGTACGTGCAGGAGGCCTACAAGGCTTGGATGCGCGATCACGGCGGTGCGGTGGTGAATGTGGCCAGTGTCGCGGGTCTGCGTTCGACCGGCGTGATCGCGGCGTACGGCGCGTCCAAGGCCGCGCTGATCCGGCTCACCGATGAACTGGCCTGGCAGCTGGGCCCGAATATCCGGGTGAACGCGGTGGCGCCGGGCGTGATCAAGACCAAGTTCGCCGATGCGCTGTACTCGGCGGATGAGGAGCGGGCCGCGAGCGTGTACCCGATGAAGCGACTCGGTGCGCCGGAGGATGTGGCGCAGCTGATCGGATTCCTGGTCTCGGATGAAGCCAAATGGATCACCGGTGAGACGATCCGCGTCGACGGCGGATTGTTGTCGACCGGCGGAATCTGAACCGTCCCAACAGAACTGATGGCCGTGCGGCGAATTCCGCACGGCCATCGGCGTTTCTATACTCGGGCCGGCTGGCGCAGATCGTCCGGATCGGGCAGCGACGGCGCGGAAGGTCCTTCGTCGAATCCGAAACGCTCGTGCAGCTTTTCGAGCGGGCCGGGCGCCCACCAGTTCCAGTCGCCGAGCAGTTTCATCACCGCGGGCAGCAGGAAGCCGCGGACCAGGGTCGCATCGACCAGCACCGCGAGCGGCAGCCCGATGCCGAAGGACTTCATGAAGGTGATGTCCGAGGCCAGGAATCCCAGGAACACCAGCGAGATCAGGACTGCGGCGGCGGTGACGATACGGCCGATCTTCTCGAGCCCGTGGGCAACCGCGGATTCGTTCTTGCCGGTGCGTTCGTATTCTTCGAGGATCCGTGACAGCAGGAATACCTGATAGTCCATGGCCAGACCGAAGGCGACACCGAAGAGCATGACCGGCACGGTCGGCGGCAGATCGCCGGTCACGGTGAAATCGAGCAGGCCGGACAGATGCCCGTCCTGGAAGATCCAGACCAGCGCGCCGAAGGTGGCGGTGAGGCTGAGTGCGCTGAGCACGATCGCGACCAGCGGCAGCACCACGCTGCCGGTCAGCAGGAACAGCACGACCAGCATGATGATCACCACGTAGGCCAGCGCGATGGGCAGCGCCGAGGTCACCGCTTCGAGGGAATCGGCGCTCGCGGCCGCGATACCGCCGACCAACCGTTGTCCGGGTGCGGGCACGGCGCGCAACTGTTCGGCCACCTGATCCAGCAGCGCCGGATCGCTGGTGTCCGGTGTCACCGAAAGGTATGCGGCGTCCTTGGTTTCGAAGCGCACGTGCTGTGCCATGGCCGGGGCGAGCTGCCCGCCGTGGGCGTAGCTGCCGGTGGCGGTGTCGACGCGCCGGACATTATCGATTTCGGAGAGTTTCCTGGCGTAGGCGTCCAGCCCGGATTTGCCCTCGGGCAGTACGACGAAAAGTCCATTGGTGTCGGTGGCGGCGAAGTCGCGCTGGATGGTCTCGGTGATCTGCCGGTTGTTCATCGACTCCGGCAATGCCCGCTCGTCCGGGAAACCGAGTTTCACACCGAGGAAGGGGGTCCCGAGCAGCAGCAGGAAGGCCGCGACCGCCAAGCCGATGGGCATCGGCTTGCGCATCACGAATACCGCGAGCCGATGCCAGAAGCCCTCACCGGGCGCGGGGCGTTGCGGTCGGAAGAACCAACCGAGTTGGCCGCGATCAATGCGGCTGCCGAGCAGCAGCAGAATCGCGGGCAGCACCGTCAGCGACACTGTCGCGGCGATCGCCGCGACCGCCAGACCCGCATACCCCATGGAACGCACCGCGAGAAGCGGGAAGAACAGCAGTCCTGACAGCGCGACCGCGACGGTGACCGCCGAGAAGGCCACGGTACGTCCGGCCGAACGCATGGTCGCGGCGACGGCGGGACCGGTTGCGGCGCCAGCGGCCAATTCGTCGCGGTAGCGGCTGATGATCAGCAGGCTGTAGTCGATCGCGAGACCGAGGCCGAGCAGAGTGGCGACATTGGTCGCGGTCGCGGCGAGATCGGTGACCAGGGTGATCATCCACAGCGCGCCCATGGTGATCATCACGGTCACCGCCGCGACGACCAGCGGCAGGCTGGCCGCCACCAAACCGCCGAATACGAACAGCAGAGCGATCAGTGTGATCGGAAAGGCGATGGATTCGCCGAGGACGGCGTCCTTCTCGCTCTGCTGCACCGTCTCGTGCAACAACATCGCGTAACCGCCGACACGCACCTGCATCGGCCCGTGCGTGCCACCATAGCGATCCGCCAGACCGCCGACCTTCTGATCGACCGCACCCTCCTCGCCGAGAATGCTCGCGACGATCAGCCCTGATTTGCCGTCGGCGCTGCGCAATGCGGGCGACTTGTCCATCCAGTACGACATGACACCCGCGACGCCCGGCTCATCCTTCAGCTTCAGCGCCAATTTTACTGCGGCCGTTGCCGATTCGGGGTCGTCGACCGAGGTGTCGCTGTGCACCAGCAGCACGAAGTTCGGCGGCGCCTGACCGAAGGTATCGCGCAGAATCTCGGTGGCCCGGCTGGATTCGCCGCCGGGATCGCTGTAGCCGCCGCCCTGCACTTTGTCGAACAACGTCGAGCTGAGCATCCCCATTACCAGCGCGAGACCGGCGAATATGCCGAGAATCCATTTGCTGCGCTGCGTAGCGACTGCATGCAGGTCGCTCGAAATGGTCAGCTTGGTCAGTTCGAACACCGCCACACCCTCATCACTCGTTAAGCCGCGCCGCGCTCGCTCCCTGACGAATCCGCGACGTGCCCGGTTTGCACCTGCCTGGCCACCACCCGCATCGGCAGATACTTCGGGTGCACCAGGGCGCCGATCACCGTCTCTTGCACCGCGATACCGGGCATCGGGCGCAGGCGCCAGCGCCCGCCGATCGTAGCAACCTGCAGGGCAACCTCGGTGAGCGAGAACACGTTTCCCGGACACTGCCTCGTGCCCATACCGAACGGCAGGTACGCGCCTTTGGGCCGGGACTCCATTGCCGCAGGCAGCCAGCGGTCCGGGTCGAATTTGTGAGGATTCGGGAAGATCGCCGGATCCCGGTGTACCGCAACGGGACAAACCAGCAACATGGCGCCTTCTGGCAACGCCTTGCCGCCGAGTTCGTAGTTCGCGGGCACATCGCGGACGGTCAGCCACGGCGAGTACATGCGCAGGGTTTCGGTGACGATCCGCTTGGTCAGATCGAGTCGGCCGAGATCGGCGAATTCGGCCGGACGACCGCCGAGCACCGCGTCGATCTCCGCGTGGAAAGCGGCCTCCAACTCGGGATTTCGGCCCAGCTCATGGAAGACCCAGGACAGCGTCATGCCGGTGGCCTCGGTACCGCCGACCAGGAAGTTGATCAGCTCGTCGTGCACCTGGGCATCGGTGAGCGCGACACCGTCCTCGTCGCGGGCCTTGATCAGAGTGTCCAGCAAGTCACCGTGATCCAGGTTCGGATCGACCGCCAGGTCCGCGCGGTAGGCGGTGATGATCTTGCTGGTTGCCGACTTCATCCCGGCGACAAGGCCTTCGAAGCGCCGGTTGCCGGGCAGTGGCAGCCTGTCGATCCAGGCCGGGCGGGTGACGCGGCGGGCGAGCAGCGTCATGACCGGTGTGAGCATCTCGTGGATTTCCGCGCCGGTCTCCGCGCCGAGGTCGCCGCTGAACAGCGCCCCCGCGACGGTGCGCAGCGCCAGATCGTGCATCGCGGTATCGACGACCACCATTTGACCGTCACGCCAGGTATCGGCCTGTTCCGCGCCCAGACGCGTCATCACAGTGGCGTACTGCGCGATGCGGCCGCGAGCGAAGGCCGGGGCGATCATCCGGCGCTCCCGCTTGTGCTGCGGGCCCGACAGCACGGTCACGCCCGCACCGAGCAGCGCCTCCGCGCGATCGATCATCGCACCCTGATCGGACAGGCCGACGAAGGCCTCGCGGATCAGTTCCGGTTCGGTGACGACGTAGGTGTCGTAACCCGGAATCTTCACGCGCACCACGGGTCCGAGGTCCGACAACGTCTGCAGGAAGCGGTACGGCCTGCGCGCGAGCCGGTGTGAATGGCCGATGAGGGGTAGTGCCCCCGGTGCGGTCGGCACCGCATTCGTGCCGGTCGGGCTGCTGGCGAGCCGGGTGGTCATCATGTGAGTCTCCTAGTCATCCGCGAGCGATGACGGCGTCGACGCCGCCGATCTGGCCGACCCAGTCGACGTAGGCCGCCAGTCCGTCGGCCAGCGAGACCGTCGGCGCATAGCCGAAATCCCGGGTGGCGGCGCCGGTGTCGTAGGTACTGGAGACGGTCAGTGCCGCGGTGGTCCAGCTGGACAGCGGCGGCGCGTAGCGCTCCTTGATCGCCGGCACTCGCCATATGGTGTCGAAAACCGCGATGGCGGCGTCGAATACCGGTTTGGGAATGGTCCGGGTCGGGGGCGTCAAGTCCAAGGCGACGGCGAGATCCTTGACGAACTTCCACAGATCGACATCCTCGGGATCGGCGAGGAAGTAGGCATTGCCCGCGACCTGATCCGAGCGCGCCGCCTGTAGGCAGGCCTGCGCGGCGTGCTCGCAGTAGGTGATCGACACCATGACGTTCTTGCCGCCGGAGAGGTCGGGCAGCTTGCCGGACTTCAACTTTCGCAACAGCAGCGTCATCCAACCCGAGGAACGCGGTCCCCAGATCATCCGCGGTCGCAGCGCGCAGGTCACGAAATCCGGGGTGTTGGTGGCCAGGACGAGCTGTTCGGCGGCGGCCTTGGTCTCCACGTACAGACTCTTCGGGGCGGTCACGTACGGCTCCGACTCGTCGATGCCGAAGCGGTCGGTGTCATAGGAGGTCGCCACCGAGGGGCTGCTGACGAAAACGAACCGGCCGACACCGGCCTCCTGCGCGGCCTTCATCAGCCGCCGGGTGCCCTCGACATTGGCCTCCCAGAACTGCGCCCGGCTACCGACCTCGGCGACCAGCCCGGCGCTGTGATACACCACATCGACGCCTTTACACGCGGTGACCAGCGATTCGTAGTCGCCGAGATCGCCTGCCACCGTTTCGAGTTCGGGGACCGTCGACAGGTAGCCGAGATCGCTCGACGGCCGGACGATGGCACGCACCTCATCACCCGCCGCCACCGCGGCGTCGACGAGATGGCTGCCGAGGAATCCGGTTGCCCCGGTGACCAATGCCTTCATGGCGTCATACCCTTTCCGGCCCAAACGGCCAACTCCTCGCGCCCGATCTTGGCGTTGTGCCTGATGTCGACCGGGAACCCGGGATGGGCGCGGAATACCTTGATGGACCTGGTGAATTCGCGCTCGCGCGCGATGGACCACAGCTCCCGCTGGACCCGTGGGATCTCGGATTCCGCCACCCGGGACCGCAATTCGAAGCACAGCACCGGGATCTGCGCCCCCGGCTCGCCGATACCGACGAGCGCCGTGCGGTGCACATCCGGGTGGGTATTGAAGATCTGCTCGCACTGCACGGTGAACAGGTCACCGGCCGCGGTGCGGACCCGCTGCGCCGAGCGGCCGCAGAACCACAGCCGACCGGATTCGTCCTGCCAGGCCAGATCGCCGACACGATGCCAGCGGCGCACAGTGCCGTCCGGGCGGGTTTCGTCGATCTTGGTGTGGGCATCGGCGGCCCGGTTGCGGTGATAGGCGGTGCTGACTTGCGCACCGGTGGACACGATTTCGCCGATCTGTCCCTGCGACAGCACGAGATCCTCGCGCCAGGTGGGGATTTCGTCATCGGAGACGGCGATGATCCGTACTCTGGTGTCGCTGTCGGATTCCGCGATCGGACGGCCGACGCAGGTGCCCGCGCCCTCGGCGGTCTGCTTGCGGGTTTCGTCGAGTTCGGACCATTCGAGGGTGGTCAGCGGCAATGCCTCGGTCGCACCGTAGGTGGTGAAGACGTGCGCGGACTCACCAAGAGCGGCCCTGACCCCCACCAGCGCATCGAGGTTCGCGGGCGCGCCCATCGATATGACCCGGACCAGACTCGGCAGCGTGATCCCGGTTCTTGTCAGATATTCGCCGAGCGGACCGAGCAGGGCTGGGGATGCGGTGACATCGGTGGCCTGGAAACTCTGGACCACATCGGTGAGCAGTGCCGGATCGGCCCTGGACACCCGCACCGGATCGACCGGCCCGAGCACCACATGCGCCCCCTGCAGCAGATCGAAGATGCCGAACAGCGGTACCGAGGTCAGCGAGACGAAACCCGTCGGGCGGCCGTGCAACTGCTCGATCACCCGCAGCGAGGCGGCGAATCCGGCCCTGGTGAACTCCACCCCCTTGGCCGGTCCGGTACTGCCGGTGGTGAATGCGATCATCAACAGATCGTCTGGCCCATGGGCGATTTCGGGTGCGGCCGCACCGGGCGTCTGCCGCATGGCGAGCAACGTGTGCCCACCCCAGAACGAGCGTCCGGCCGTCACATGCACCCGCACCGAACCGAAGGTGCGCCGCGCCGCCAGCCGCACCAGATGCGCCAGCGGTATGCCGATGAACGCCTCCGCACCGACACTGCGGAAGCAATGCAGCATGCGACGCACGCCCATACCCGGATCCACCACCACCGGCACCGCGCCGACCCGGAACAGCGCGAAGATCACCGCGAACAGATCGGGATCGGGCTTGACCATGACAATGGTCTTGACGCCCTTGCTGATTCCGATCCGCTCGAAGGCCGCGGCATAGGCCTCGACCCGCGCGCCGAGTTCGGCGAAGGTCAGCATCGCGAATCCGAGATCCGTTGCGCGCCTGGCGCGTTCGGGATGCGCGACGGTCGGATAGCTGATGGCGGGCAGGTCGGCGCGCTGCCCGATCTGATGCTCGAGCAGCGCGCTCAGATCCGCGGGCTCCTGGCTCACCCCGCACCGCCGGCGGGAACGGTGTAGCTCACGCAGCCGGCGATCGGACCGGATCCCGCGGCGACCAGGAGCAATTCGTCACCGGCCGACAGTTCACCGGCCTCGAGCAACTGGTGGTAGCCGATGATCAAACCCGAGCTGCCCGCGTCCAGGTCGCCGGTCGCGGCCTGATGGGTTCGGACGAAACCGAATTCGCTCGCCAGAGTGGTCGCGAAGTCGGGCACCGGGTTATTGGTGACCAGTACGCGCTGCCCCACCGGACGTTCGGCCAGGTACGGGCGGACCGCGGCAAACGCTGCGCCGCTGACCAATTCCGCGTAGTCGTCGGCGACATCGACGGTGATCGAGCGCTGTCCGTCGTCACCCATCGCCTTCAGATCGAGGTATCCGGCGATACCGGGATGGGTGCCGACCGCGCGCGGCAGCGGCGCCGGGATATGCACGCGGTCGAAGCCGGTGCCCTCATCGATCCCCTTGGTCACCAGCAACGCGGCACCGACCGCGGCATAGCGGAAGTCGGCGGGTGCGTGTCCGACGCCGCCGGGGTGGGCGTCGCTGCCGACGATCAGCACCCGCTCGACCGTGCCGTTCTCCAGCAGCGCACCCGCGGCCTGCAATGCGTTGAGCACGCCGCAGGCCCCATTACGCAGATCTAGCGAGAATCCCGCCCGCGAGGAGCCGACCTGGTAGTCCAGGTGCATCCCCAATTCCTTCTGGATCAGCGCCGCATTGGACGGTTCGACGATATTGCTGTCGCGGTAGACACCGACATTGATCAGCACGTCGATATCGTTCGGCTCGACACCCGCGCCCGCGAGGCACTCCTCGCCCGCCCGCACGGCGTGGTCTATGGAACCCAGGGTTGGGTCGGCGCTGACGGCGGACCGCCGAATAATGAACGTCATTTCATCCCACCAATGCGCTGATAGTTGCCGAAAGGACACCGAATACCATTCCGGAGGCCGTCGGCACGAAACAGATTTTGGCCCCCTTCGGGATCTCGCCTCGGGAAATGTAGTCGTGCAGCACCAGGAAATGCGTACTTGCTCCGGTGTTGCCATACTTTTCGACGGTCGCCAGCCGCGGTGGCATCGCGGTGCCGTGAATCTTGCTGCCGGATTCGGCGAGCTTCTCGGTGAATCCGACGCCGAGCTGGTGGAAGACGATGAAGTCGAACTTCTCGTCGGCGAATGTGGTGCCGCGCTTTGCGAGGATATCGCGATGGAATTTCGCCCATGTTTCGCGGCGCGGCGCGGCTTGCATAGTGAGATTATCGGTCAACATGATCATGTTCTCGCTGGCATCGCTCGGTTTGGCAATACACAATGGCGAGTACTCGGCGCAGGTCGTCAGATCGACGTAGTGCAGTACGTCTTCCTCGTCCACCGCGGGGTCCAGAATGACCGCGACCGCGGCATCCGCGAGAGTGAGTGCGGCGAACTGTGGATCGCGCACATCGACGGCCTCGGCGAGCGCGCCCTCGGTCACCGGCGAGATCACCTCGGGCGTGACGACCATGCCATTGCGCACCACACCCGCGCGAATCAGATTGTCCAGCAGATAGATTCCGGTCATGGTGCCGCCGCAGGCATTCGCCACGTCATAACCGGACGCATTGACCGCGCCGATGCGCCGAGCGATCTCCTGTGCCGCCGACGGTTCGAAGACCATATGGAATCCGTCGTGCACGGTGGTGCCGCCGCAGATGATGATGTCCAGGTCGGCAGCCAGCAATCCGGACTTTGCCAGCGCGTCCTGCGCGGCCCGCGCGCCGAGGGTCATGGTGTCCTCGCTGGTGCGGTCGACCATATAGCGATGACCGATGCCGGTAATTCGCTCGACGTCGAACTCGCCGCCGCTCGTCATCCGGCTCAGTACTTCCGAAGTGGTGTATTCGCCGGCCGGAAGGGCGGCTCCCAGGGCGCGTAATCGGGAAGAATTCACCGTAGCGGTCCTTTCGACAGAGACGGGCAGCACGAACTCCCCGGCTGGCACGACAATGGCTGCGGGCAGATGATGCGGGAATTCCGTTCCACACGATCGCGAGAACAGAAGGTTCCGAAATCAACATTGGTTTCGGTAATCGGATCCGGATTGCCCGACCCTGAGCAATCCGTTCGACAACGCCGAGCATACGGCGCGCCGGACAATGTGACCAGCCAGATGACAGCACGATGCTACTGGCGAGTCACATAGTTGCTGGAAAAGGGAGATCTGACATGATCGCATTATGAAGAATGTCACCGTCGATATCCGTGAACTATCACAGCGCAACGGTGACCCGACCACCCGGCAGTAAGCTCCGCACGACCGACGAACCACGCCGACAACGAAGGGGGTCCGCCCTGCACACCACCGAACTCGCTGTGCCACACCGGCATCCGCGTTACGCATGGGAAATGCGATGACCGCGGACCTCGTCGTCTGCGGACTCGGACCCGCCGGTCGCGCACTCGCGCACCGCTGTCTCGCGCACGGAATGTCGGTCACCGCAATCGATCCGGTGCCGGATCGACCCTGGTCGGCGACGTATGCGGGATGGTATGACGAGCTGCCGGGGTGGCTGGATCCGTCGGTTATCGCCACCACCGTGCAGTACCCGACGGCGTGGGGCACGAGGTCGCATCGACTCGACCGAACCTATGTCGTCTTCGACTCCGCGCGGTTGCGGGATTCGCTGAATCTCGACGGCGCACAAATAGTTACCGATCGGGTTGCCGAAATTCGGCACAACACAGTGACTTTGGCTTCGGAAACAATATTCGGCGCGAAACGTGTTATCGACGCACGAGGAATTGCCCGCTCCCCCGAACTCGCCGAGCAAACCGCGTACGGCGTGGTCGCGCGACGCGACGCCGACATCGAACCCCTGTTCATGGACTGGCGC
This sequence comes from Nocardia pseudovaccinii, assembly GCF_050942345.1. NCBI lineage: Bacteria > Bacillati > Actinomycetota > Actinomycetes > Mycobacteriales > Nocardiaceae > Nocardia > Nocardia pseudovaccinii. The sequence continues at coordinate 3,992,795 of NZ_CP192074.1, read as the reverse complement.
TTGGACAACGGCGCGGAACCCGATGCGCCACGGTCGTTTCTGTACGCGGTGCCGCTCAGCGCGGAGACGATGCTGCTGGAGGAGACCTGCCTCGCCGGACGCCCCGCCCTCGACACCGCGGTGCTGCGCGACCGCCTGTACCACCGGTTGCGCTCGCGCGGAATCGAACTCACCGGCACCGAACCGATCGAGCGCGTGCGTTTTCCGGTGCAGGGCGGCCACCCCGGACAGCGACGATTCGGCGCGGCGGGCGCATTCACCCATCCCGCAACGGGTTACAGCGTCACCGCCTCGCTCGCCGCCGCCGACACGGTCGCCCTCGATTCGAAGGCATGGCCTGCCCGGGCGCGAGCGGTACACGCGTTGCGGTCGGCAGGTCTGCGCGCACTGCTCGCACTGCCGCCCGCCGACCTGCCCGTCTTCTTCGATGCCTTCTTCACCCTGCCACCGGACCTGCAACGGGCCTATCTATCGGGCCGCACCGATCTCGGCGGCACCGTGGCCGCCATGCGCACCCTCTTCGCCGCCCTGCCCACACCGCTGCGTCGGCGCGTCGCGACCGCGACACTCGGGATTCCGATTCGCTCGCCTATTCGAATCGGTTCGTCCATGATGGAGTGATGGCACGAGCTATCTGGAAGGGCTCGATTGCGTTCGGGCTGGTAAACGTCCCTGTCAAGGTGTACACGGCCACCGAAGACCACGACATTCGGTTCCACCAGGTGCATGCGAAGGACGGTGGCCGGATCAAATACGACCGCGTCTGCACGGTCTGCGGCAAGTCCGTGCAATACGCCGATATCGATAAGGCCTATGAATCCCCCGAGGGGGACAAGGTCATCCTGACCGACGAGGACTTCTCGAAGCTGCCCGCCGCCGAGAAGCACGAGATTCCGGTGCTGCAGTTCGTACCCAACGACCAGATAGACCCGATCCTGTTCGAGAAGAGCTACTACCTCGAACCCGACTCGAATACCCCCAAGGCCTACGTCCTGCTGGCGACCACACTGGAACGCATCGATCGGACCGCGCTCGTACACTTCACGCTCCGGCAGAAGACCAGGCTTTCGGCACTGCGGGTGCGCGACGGCGTGTTGGTGCTGCAGACGCTGCTGTGGCCCGATGAGGTCCGTGCCGTCGATTTCGAATCCCTGGACGGTGTGGCCGAGCCGAAGCCGCAGGAGATCAAGATGGCCGAGACGCTGGTCGAGACCATGTCCGACGATTTCGATCCCGAGCAATACACCGACGAGTACCAGATCGAGCTGCAGAAGGTGCTCGACGAGGCCATCGCCAGCGGCACCGGGAAGGTGGTCAGTCAGCCCGAGGAGGCGCCCGCTGCGATGGACGCCGAGGTCGTCGACCTGGTGGCCGCACTGCAACGCAGCCTGGAGGCCAGTGGACGACGGACCGCCGAGAGTTCCGGCAAGACAGCCGCCGAGCCCAAGGCCAAGGCGGAACCGGCGAAGAAGGCCACCAAGGCAGCGGGCACCAAGGTAACGGCGACAAAGTCTGCGGCCAAGAAGACCGCCGCCAAGCCCGCCAAGAAGACCGCGAAGAAAGCAGCGGCCCGCAAGGGCGCATAACCGACTACCCGCACACTCCCGGCAACTTGCGGCATGGACCGGTGCCGCCGGGCACGAAGCGGGCGCTGATCCGCCGCGGCCGACTGGCCGGTGCGGGGCGCGGCGCCCGCCAGCGCCGATCAGAACATGCCGTGCGGGAGCTGGTCGGCGTCGGGCACCGGTTGTACGACATCCCAGTGCTCGGTGATCACGCCGTCGACCAGCCGCCAGATATCCACCACCACAACGCCGTGGAAGTCGTCGGGCGCGAACATGTGGTAGTGCACGACCGCATATTCGTCATCGGTGATGACCCGTTTGATCTCCAGCCGGGCCGCGGCCACCGGTGCGTTCGCGATGAACTCGATGAAGGCGTCACGGCCGGACGGATTGCCCGGACTGTGCTCGATGAAGTTCTCGTGCAACAGGTCTCGCAGTATCTCGATATTGCCCGCACTGAACTCGGCGAGGCCGTGGAGTAAGAGATCCCTATTGCGGGTTGCCAGGTTGTTCGTCATGGCGGTAACCCTCGCAAGCGCACGGTAAACCTGTCGATTACCAGCCATGTAATGGCGACTGCTCGCGTGGTGTGGTGATACTGGCGGGGTGGATAGCGAACGCCCCGTCGGAGCGCTGCTGCGTGAGTGGCGGCTGCGGCGCCGACTCAGCCAGCTCGAATTGTCCGTGCGGTCGGGCATCTCGACGCGGCATGTGAGTTTCGTGGAGACCGGCCGCACCATTCCTAGCCCGGCGATGGTCGAGCGGTTCGCCGAACATCTGGGCATCCCGTTGCGCGAACGCAATCGGCTGCTGGTCGCGGCCGGATACGCGCCGACATACCGGCATCGCGCACTCGACGATCCAGATCTTGCGCAGGCGCGCGCCGCGGTCCGGCGCGTACTCGATGCCCACGAACCGTTTCCCGCACTGGCCATCGATCGGCAGTGGAATCTGTTGCTCGCCAACACGGCGGCTGAGGTGTTCTTCGAGGGTGTGTCCGCGGAACTGTTGGAACCGCCGATAAATATGATGCGAATCGGTCTGCACCCCAATGGTTTCGCGCCACGCGTGCGGAATATCGAACAGGTGCGCGGGTTCCTGCTGCCTCGGCTCGCCCGGCAGGCGGCGCTGTCCGGTGATCCCGAATTGGCCTCGCTACACACGGAATTGAGCGCTTTCGCGTCGGAAGGCGTTTTTCCGCAGGTAGATCCGTCCGAGGTCGCGCTGCCCATCCATCTCGACCACCACGGCACGCAGCTGTCGCTGTTCAATACGATCATGCGGTTCGGCGCGGCCTTCGACGTGACCCTCGACGAGATCGCCATCGAGTCCTACTTCCCTGCCGATCAAACCACCAGCGCCTACCTGCACTCACTCGCCAGGTGATCGTCAGGACTCGACGGCCCGCGCTTTGCCCTCTTCGAAGAAATCGAGCAGGGCGGCGGCGTTGTTCACCTCCTCGCGCGAGCGCAGTGCGCCGAACGAGGCATTCCAGAATTCGCCGGTGCGCGGCGTCCACGGGCCGACATAGGCGTACGGACCCGGATGCGCCGAATCACCCGGTGACACACCGTAATTGACCTCATTGACAGTGCTGGAGAGATCGAAATGCTCCGGCCACAGCACCGGAATGACATCGGGCGCCGTGCAGCGCAGTGTCGAATCCCCGAGCGCGAGCCAGTCCGCGATGAGCCCCGCCGCCTCCGAATCGACAGCGAGCTGATCGCCGGGGTCGACTCCGGTGGTATCGGCGTAGACATTGGCCGGTGCCTCGGGTTCGAAGCCCGCGGCGGCGGCGACCTTGTCGAAGGTGCCCGCGAGCGCGACCCGGCCCTCCGGCCACACCAAATCGGTGCCGACCACCGACACCGGCCACTGCGCACCGCCGAAACCACCGTGCACCACCCGTAGCCGGATGGTCCCGAAGCGCCGATATTGTGGGCCCGCGATCAACAACTCCCCCACCGCGTGCAGTGCGAGCCGGGTGTCCCGATACGTGATGTCGTCCACCCGGAAATCATCGCCGCTGCGGGCCGCCCGCGCTGGCCAATCGCACCAGCGGAATCAGAACGGATGGGCGATGACCAACAGCACCTCGGCGGGCTTGATGCGGATTCATTGCTGTCGCCTATTATCAAGATGTTGTCGAGGGAAGGACACTGCCGTGGAATTCCAAGTACCGGTCATCGATATCTCGTCATATGTCGGCGATGGCTCCGCAGCCGAACGCCGGGCGGTTGCCCGCGCGATCGACGCCGCCGCGAGCACCGTCGGCTTCATGCAGATCACCGGCCACGCCATCCCAGAACCGGTGCTCGACGACTTCGCGGCCGCACTCGACAGCTTCTTCGACCTCGAACCGGTGACCAAACAGGGCTATCGCACCCCGCCCGAGATCAATCGCGGCTACTCACCGCCCAAAAGCGAGAGCCTCAGCCTGAGCCTCGGCGGCGCGTACGCCACCCGCATGAACGATTATTTCGAGGCATTCAATGTGGGCATCTCCGCGGCCGCCTATCCGGAGGTCGAGTTGTCCGCGAGCGACTACGCCGAGAATCTGTGGCCGACAGAGATTCCCGGCTTCCGCGCACCCGTGGAGACCTACTTCGCGCACGCCGCCCGCATCGCACGAACCCTCACCACCATCTTCGCCGACGCCCTCGAACTGCCGCCCGGCTACTTCACCAGGTTCACCGACCATTCCCTCGACGTCCTGCGGATGAACAACTACGCGCTCCCGCCGGGCACCGTGGATCTCGACGACGAACTCACCGGAATGGGCGAACACACCGACTACGGCATCGTCACCGTCTTGTGGGCGGACCGGGTCCCCGGTCTCCAGGTCGCCGGCGCCGATAACCGTTGGCACGACGTGCAACCCGCCGACAACGCCCTGCTGGTCAATCTCGGCGACGTGATGGCGCGCTGGACCAACGAACGCTGGCTCTCCACCCTGCACCGCGTCATGCCGCCGATCACCGACGGAACCATCCGAAGACGCCGCAGCGCGGCCTTTTTCCACGACGGCAATCCGGACGCCGTCATCGAAACACTCCCGTCCCGCCTCGGCGAGGGAAGTAAATACGCCCCGATCACCGTCGCCGAACACCTGCGCACGAAACTCGCCGGTTCCCGTGCCCTGCAACCCAATACCAATGCCACCCGCGAGGCGGCACGGGCCTTCGCCGCGGCGAGCACCCAACGCACTTCGGAGTGAGCGCCACTCACTTACGGAATTTCGTCTCCAGCTCGGCGAGCGTGGCCTGCAGATCTGCCGCGTCATTCGTCTTGAAGATGCCCTGGAATCCGGCTTCCGCACGGATGGCGGCCTCGACCTCGGGATCGTGGTAAAGCCTCACCAGCGCAAGCAGTTTCGGGTTGTCCCTGTCTTCGGCGCGAGCCGCGAAAATATTGACGTACTGCTTCAGTTCCGGGCGTTCCGGGTCGTCGGTGAAGATGGTCTCGTTGTTGGTGAGCCCCGCGGGACGAGCGAAGGTGTCGTCGACGAACGCTGCGTCGACACTCTCCAGAGATTGCGCGGTCAAGGTTGGATCGATGGTCTTCAGCGTCACCCGCGATGCATCGGTGTCCACATCCTCGATCTTCGAATCCCAGCTCGCACCGCCCTTCAGCACGATCAGTCCGGCGGCGGCCAAGCCGAGCAGCGGGCGAACCTGATTGGCCGGGTTATTGCTCAGGGTGATCTGGCCGCCCTTCGGGATCTCCGCCACCGACTTGTGCTTGCGCGAATACAGCGTGAGCGGGTAGATCTCGGTCGCGCCGATCGGCACCAGGGTGTCGTTGTTGCGGACGTTGTAGTTGGCCAGGTACCGCACGTGCTGGAACTTGTTGAGATCGATCCGGCGTTGTGCCAGTGCGGGATTCGGCTGATTATAGTCGGTGAAGTTGACGAATTCGACGGCAATGCCCTGTTCGGCGGCCTTCTTCTTGTAGACATCCCAATGCGGCAGCGAGATGTCGTTCACGCCGATGCGCACGACATCGTCATGATGCTCCCGACCACACGCGACCCCACCAGCGGCCAGGGTAAGAAGCAGGGAAATCACCAGAACACGGCGCAGCAATTGCATTGCTGGCAACCTAGACGCTCGTCCAACTAGTTGCCAGGGTTTCGCTCAGCACAATCCAAACCGTTGCCCGACCCCCGGGCGCATCGCTTGGATTATCGGGTTCATATTGCGACAAGCATTCGGGAGCACGAGTGAAATTCCATCGGGTACTGGCGATCCCGGTCCTGGTAGCCACCGCGGCCCTCACCCTGACGGCGTGCGGCGACAACAAGGCTTCCGCCGACAACGTAGTGCGCATCGGCACCACCGACAAGGACCACGCCTGGGACGTCTTCGAGGAGAAGGCGAAGGCTCAGGGTATCAACCTGCGGATCACCAACTTCTCCGACTACAAGCAGCCGAATCTCGCACTGTCGCAAAAGCAGATCGATCTCAATCTGTTCCAGCATCTGCAGTTCCTCGGCGCCTACAACGTGGCCAACAACGACACCCTGACGCCGATCGCCTCGACCTATATCGTGCCGCTCGGGCTCTACTCCAAGAAGCACAAGTCGCTCACGGATGTGCCGCAGGGCGCCGAGATCGCGATTCCCAACGATCCGACCAATCAGGCACGGGCGCTGTTCGTCCTGCAAGCTGCTGGTTTGCTGAAGCTCTCCGGTGACAGCAAGGCGCCGACACCCGCCGATATCGATAAGGGCGCGTCCAAGGTCAAGGTGACCCCGGTCGACGCGGCGCAGACCGCGCTCTCGCTGGCCTCGGTCGACGGATCGATCATCAACAACACCTTCCTCGATCGTTCCGGCATCGACCCGAATTCGGCTCTCTACAAGGATGATCCGAAGAATCCGGCGGCCGAGCCGTACATCAATGTCGTGGTGTCCAGGGCCGAGGACAAGAATAACGAGCTGTATCAGAAGGTGGCCCAGCTCTGGCACGATCCGGAGGTTCAGCAGGCGCACGCCGAAGTCACCAAGAACACCGCGGTCGAAGTAAAGCGCAGCGGTCCAGAACTGGAGCAGATCCTGGCCAGGGTGCAGCAGACCGTCAAAGACGGCAAGTGAGCGGGCAAGCCGTCTCTGCGGTCGAATTCCGGTCGGTCACAAAGATTTTCGGCAAGGGCGCGGATGGGCAGGTCGCGCTCGACGATATCGACCTGCGCATCGAACGGGGCGAGATCTTCGGTGTGATCGGCTATTCCGGCGCGGGCAAGAGCACGCTGGTCCGGCTGATCAACGCCCTGGAGAAGCCGACCACCGGCACCATCGAAGTCGCCGGGACGCCCGTCACGGGTGTGCGGGAGGCCGAGGTCCGCCGCATCCGCCGGGATATCGGCATGGTCTTCCAGCAGTTCAACCTGTTCCGATCGCGAACGGCCGCAGGCAATATCGAATATCCGCTCAGGGTCGCGGGCTGGAAGCGTGCTGAACGCAAAGCACGGGTGAAGGAGTTGCTCGAGTTCGTCGGGCTCGCCGACAAGGCCCGCAGCTATCCGGATCAGCTCTCGGGCGGTCAGAAGCAGCGGGTCGGCATCGCACGGGCACTGGCGACATCGCCGTCACTGCTGCTCGCCGATGAATCGACCTCGGCGCTGGACCCGGAGACCACCGGTGAGGTGCTGCGGCTGCTGAAGAAGATCAATCGCGAACTCGGCGTCACCATTGTGGTGATCACGCACGAGATGGATGTGATCCGCGCGGTGGCCGATCGGGTCGCGGTGCTCGCCGAAGGCAAGATCGTCGAATTGGCCAGTACCTTCGAGGTTTTCGCGACCCCGCAAGCGGCGCCGACACAGTCGTTCGTCGAGACCGTGCTGCGCAATCGGCCCGACGCCGAAGAACTGCGGCGACTCGGTGAGATGCACGGTGGACGGTTGGTCACCGTGGATGTCGACGACAAACGTGGGATCGGAGCGGCACTGGCCGTCGCCGCGCAGGCGGGTGTCGAGTTCGAGGTGGTGTACGGCGGAGTGAGCACGTTGCAGGACAAGACGTTCGGCAGCGTGACTCTGGCATTGCACGGTTCGGATGACGATGTGGACAAGGTGGTCGAAGAACTCGATCACCGCGTCGGCTGAAAGGGCTGGCAGTGCATACGGATTGGGACAAACTCCGGCCGGTACTGACCGAGGCCGTCGGCACCACCATCTATCTGGTGCTGCTCACCTTCGTGGTCGGCGGATTGATCGGGCTGTTCCTCGGCACCGCCCTCTACACCACCCGCAAAGGCGGACTGCTGGCCAATGCGCCGATCAATGTGCTGCTCAATGTGTTGGTGAATGTGGTCCGGCCGATTCCGTTCATCATTCTGCTCGCGGCACTCGGTCCGGTCACCCTGGAAGTGGTCGGGACGACGATCGGTACGGAGGCCGCTGCCTTCGTCATGATCGTGGCGGCATCCTTCGGTATCGCTCGCATAGTGGAACAGAATCTGGTCACGGTGGATCCGGGCGTCATCGAGGCGGCCAGGGCGGTCGGCGCCGGGCCGCTGCGGATCATTCTGACACTGCTGATCCCGGAAGCGTTGGGGCCCTTGGTGCTCGGCTACACCTTCGTGGTGATCGCCATTGTCGATATGTCCGCCATGGCGGGCACGGTCGGCGGCGGAGGGCTCGGTGATTTCGCGCTGGTCTACGGATACCAGCGCTTCGACTGGCAGGTCACCCTGGTCGCGACGTTGATCATTGTCGTCGGTGTGCAGGGGATTCAGTTTCTGGGCAATTTCATTGCCCGAAAGGTGCTGCGCCGCTGATCCACCGGCGCGGCCACAGCCAGGTGCGCTCTCGACGCCGATCACGTCGAGAGCGCACTCGGTTTTCCGTCAGCCCGCGTTCGCGGTGCACTGCGAATCGACGATGCGCGGTTCGCGCGGCGCCGAACTGCCGAAGTTCAGCAGCGGCGGCGGTGCGGTCGGCCCGGCATTGGCGATCGCCTGCTGCTCGGCCTCGGCCCGTGTCGGCGCCCAGGCCCAGCCCAGGTGATCATCGCCATTGCGGGCCACGGCGGCGCACGCGTTGGCGAACTGCACGATGACGTGGCAGCTGGACAGTCCGCACTGCTGCACCGCGGCACGGTCCGAATCCGCCCAGTTCGAGTAGTTGTATGCCCATCCGAGGGTCGCGTCGCCGCGCGACGAGACCGAAATCGCCAATGAGCCGTAGAGGCCATCGTCCGCCTGTGCGGTGCCTGCACCGGCGGCGACGAACGCACCCGCGGACGCGGCCACCAGACCCATGGCAGCCTTGGACGATAGTGACATGTGTTGCGCTCCCCAGTTCCGAAAATAGCTTCGGATCGAAATCCTGACCGTTCCGATCCGAATTGTCCAAATCTTTGTATCACCAGAGCTGGACAACCCGTCGGTCAGCGATCCCCCAGCGCCATACCTCCTCGTGCCGCCAAGGCTGACGAGCCCCACGGCGGCACCACATCCCGCCAGTCCGCCGGCCAATTCGCCAGCGCGACAACTATCATGATCACCAGATGAATCGGCGCCGAGGTGCCCTGCCAGAACGGCGCGTCATCGATGAGATGTGTGGTCACCGCACCCGTCAGCACCAACACCAGCATGGCCGCGCCCAAGAATCTGCTCTCCCGGCGCGGAAGCACCAGCAGCACAGCGGCGATCAACTCCAGCCCGCCGACCACGAACCGCATGTTCGGATGAAATCCCCACTCCGCGAACTTCTCCGAATAGGCGGGCCCGAAAAACGTAGACCCGGGCCAGAACTTGGTTGCGAAGCCGACGAAGAACTCGAATCCGAGAAACCAGTAGAGCCCGGTATGTACCCGCTCCGACCGCAAGCGTTGCGACATGTTTCCTCTTCCGCGCAGGTCATCCACCGCGATGCGGGGGCGACGGGCGTCCGCCCGCCACCGCTATGACCGGGCCCGGCCGGGAAATGTGACGACGGCCGCGAAACGCAGCGACCCCGACCGATGGTCGGGGTCGCTGCGAATGGGTTCGGGCGCGGCCGGATTCGTGGTGCTAGACGGTGAAACCGAGGGCGCGGAGTTGTTCGCGGCCGTCTTCGGTGATCTTGTCGGGGCCCCACGGGGGCATCCAGACCCAGTTGATCTTGAGGTCTTCGACCAGGCCGGAGCGGACCAGGGCGTTGCGGGACTGGTCCTCGATGACATCGGTCAGCGGGCACGCCGCCGAGGTGAGGGTCATATCGAGGGTGGCGATATTGGCCTGGTCGACGCTCATGCCGTAGACCAGGCCGAGGTCGACGACATTGATGCCGAGTTCGGGGTCGACGACGTCGCGCATCGCCTCCTCGATGTCCTCGAGTTGCTTGATGTCCTCGGCCGAAAGTTCGACCTGCTCGGTCGTTTCGGTGACTGGTGTCTCACTCATGCTGTTTTCCATTCGTGGAGATGTCGCTGCCCATGGTCCGCTTGGCCTCTTCCGCGGAGGATATCCGGATCACCGCATCCTTGAACGCCAGCCAGCCCAGCAGTGCGCATTTGACCCGTGCCGGGTACTTCGACACTCCGCTCAGCGCGATACCGTCGCCGATCATGTCCTCGTCGCCCTCGATGGTGCCGCGGCTGGAGATCATCTCGTTGTACGAGTCGACGACCTTGAGCGCCTGTTGCACCGGCAGCCCGATCACCTGATCGGTGAGGATCGAGGTGGCGGCCTGGCTGATCGAACAGCCCTGGCCGTCGTAGGACACATCGGCGACATCACCGTTGTCGTCGAGCTGGACGCGCAAGGTCACCTCGTCACCGCAGGTCGGGTTGACGTGGTGCACCTCGGCACCGAACGGCTCCCGCAGCCCGCGGTGATGCGGGTGCTTGTAGTGATCCAGGATCACTTCCTGGTACATCTGCTCCATGCGCATGTCTTATGCAACTCCGAAGAAGCTCTGGGCCTTCCGCACGGCGGCTACCAGCTGGTCTACCTCATCGAGGGTGTTGTAAACCGCGAAGGACGCACGGGCGGTGGCGGGCACGCCGAGACGACGCATCAGCGGCCAGGCGCAGTGGTGACCGACTCGCACGGCGACGCCCTCATCGTCGAGAATCTGCCCGACGTCATGGGCGTGGATGCCCTCGACCACGAACGACACCGCGCCGCCGCGATCGATATTCTCGGTCGGTCCGATGATCCGCACGCCCGCGATCGCCGCGAGGCCCTCCAGCGCCGCACCGGTGAGTGTGTGCTCATGCGCCGCAACGGCATCCATGCCGATCTGTTCGAGATACCGCACGGCCGCGCCCAATCCGACCACCTGCGAGGTCATCGGCACACCGGCCTCGAACCGCTGCGGCGGCGGCGCGTAGGTGCTGCCCTCCATGGTGACGGTCTCGATCATCGAGCCGCCGGTGATGAACGGCGGAGTCTCCTCGAGCAGCGCACGCCGCCCGTAGAGCACGCCGACACCGGACGGGCCGAGCATCTTGTGCCCGGAGAACGCGGCGAAGTCGACGCCGAGCTCACGAAAGTTCACCGCCATATGCGGCACCGACTGGCAGGCATCGAGCACGGTGAGCGCGCCGACTTCCTTTGCCCGGTGCACCAATTCGGCGACATCGCTGACCGCACCGGTCACATTCGACTGATGCGTGAACGCGACAACCTTGGTGGCGGAAGACAATTCGAGCGAGTCGAGGTCGATCCGGCCGTCGTCGGTGATGCCGTACCACTTCAGGGTCGCACCGGTCCGGCGGGCGAGCTCCTGCCAGGGCACCAGATTCGCGTGATGCTCGAGCTCGGTGATGACGATCTCGTCGCCCGGACCGACGTGGTACGGGAAGCGGCCATCGGAGAACGCGTACGTCACCAGATTGAGCGATTCGGTCGCATTCTTGGTGAATACGATCTCGTCCGCATCCACACCGACGAACCGGCCGATATCGGCGCGTGCACCCTCGTACGCGTCGGTGGCTTCCTCGGCCAGCTGGTGTGCACCGCGGTGTACGGCCGAATTGCGCTCGGTGAGGAATTCACGTTCGGCGTCGAGCACGGCGAGAGGACGTTGCGAGGTCGCGCCCGAGTCCAGGTACACCAACGGCTTCCCGTCCCGAACCGTGCGGCTCAGGATAGGGAAGTCGGCCCGGATCCGGGCGACATCGAGGGTGCGGACCGTGGCGGTCATATCAGGCTCCAGCGGTAGCGGACTGGGGGACGGCAGTCGGCGAAGCCGACGGGGTGGGTGAGGCTTGCGTGAAGCGGACGTAGCCGTTCGCATCGAGTTCCTCGGCCAGCTCGGCGCCGCCCTCGGCGACGATGCGGCCACCGACGAAGACGTGCACGAACTCGGGCTGGATGTAGCGCAGGATGCGGGTGTAGTGCGTGATCAGCAGGATGCCGCCGTTCTCGCGCTCCTTGTAGCGGTTGACGCCCTCGGAGACGATGCGCAGCGCGTCGACGTCCAGGCCGGAGTCGGTCTCGTCCAGGATGGCGATCTTCGGCTTGAGCAGACCCAGCTGCAGGATCTCATGGCGCTTCTTCTCACCACCGGAGAAACCCTCGTTCACGCTGCGCTCGGCGAAGGCGGCGTCGATTTCCAGCTCGTTCATCGACTCCTTCACCTCCTTGACCCAGGTGCGCAGCTTGGGGGCCTCGCCGCGGACCGCGGTGGCGGCGGTGCGCAGGAAGTTCGACATCGAGACACCGGAGACCTCGACCGGGTACTGCATGGCGAGGAACAGACCCGCGCGCGCCCGCTCGTCGACCGACATCGCGAGCACGTCCTCGCCGTCGAGGGTGATCGAACCGGAGGTCACCGTGTACTTCGGGTGCCCGGCGATCGCGTACGACAGCGTCGACTTGCCGGAGCCGTTCGGGCCCATGATCGCGTGCGTCTCACCGGATTTGATGGTGAGGTTCACGCCCTTGAGGATCTTGATGGGCTCGCCGGACTCGTCCGGGTTGGCGACCTCGACGTGCAGGTCCTTGATTTCCAGGGTGGTCATCGAATTCGGATTCCTTTGCGGGATAAGGGGTTCTGGGTCAGGCGCCGATGGCGGCGAGTTCGGCCTCGATGGCCGACTCGAGCCGCTCCCGGACCTCGGGGACCGCGATCTTCTGGATGATTTCGTGGAAGAAACCGCGTACTACCAGCCGGCGGGCGGCGTCCTCCGGAATGCCGCGAGCACGCAGGTAGAACAGCTGCTCGTCGTCGAAACGGCCGGTCGCACTCGCGTGGCCCGCGCCGACGATCTCACCGGTCTCGATCTCCAGGTTCGGCACCGAGTCGGCGCGCGCACCGTCGGTGAGCACCAGGTTGCGATTCACCTCGAAGGTGTCGGTGCCCTCGGCGGCGGCGCGGATGAGCACGTCACCGACCCACACCGTGCGGGCATCGCCCTTGGGCGAATGCGGATCACCTTGCAGCGCACCCTTGTACAGCACATTCGACTTGCAGTGCGGCACCGCGTGGTCGACCAGCAGACGCTGCTCGAAGTGCTGACCGGCGTCGGCGAAGTACAGGCCGAGCAGTTCGGCGTCGCCGCCGGGACCCGCGTAGCGGACATTGCCGGTGAGGCGCACCAGATCACCGCCGAGAGTGACCGAGGTGTGCCGCAGGGTGGCATCGCGCCCGAGCTCGGCGTGGTGCGCGGTGGCGTGCACGGCGTCGTCGGCCCAGTCCTGGATCGCGACGACGGTCAGCTTGGCGCTGTCACCGAGTACGAACTCGATATTCTCGGCGTAGGTTCCGCTGCCGCGCTGGTCGATGACCACGGTGGCGACGGCGAAGTTGCCGAGCCGGATCTGCAGGTGGCCGTAAGCGGTTTTACCCTCGCCGGGACCATCGACGGTAACAGTAACCGGTTCGGCGACTTCGGTTTCCGAACCGACCGTGATCACGGTCGCCTGCTCGAAGCCCGAGTACGCCTGGGCCGCAACACGATCCGACGGCACCCCGGCCGCGCCGAGGCGAGAGTCGGTGCGCGCCACCGTTTCCACGGTCACACCGGCGACCGGCGCGACCCCGACAGTGACTTGGCCGTCGCGCACGGCGGTACCGTCTTGCAGACCACGCAGGCGACGCATCGGGGTGAACCGCCAGGCCTCATCCTTCGCCGAGGGCACTTCGAAGGCGTTCACATCGAAGGAGGTGAACACCTCCCCCTTATTGCTCGGCGCATGCGTCGCGTCGGTAATGCGAGCCTCGGCGGCTTCGGCAACATTGTCCAGGGCTGCCATCAGCCGACGGCTCCTTCCATCTGCAGTTCGATCAGGCGGTTCAGCTCGAGCGCGTACTCCATCGGGAGTTCCTTGGCGATCGGCTCGACGAAGCCGCGCACCACCATCGCCATCGCCTCGTCCTCGGTGAGGCCGCGGCTCATCAGGTAGAACAGCTGGTCCTCGGACACCTTCGAGACCGTGGCCTCATGGCCCATGGTCACGTCGTCCTCGCGGATGTCGACGTAGGGGTAGGTGTCGGAGCGGCTGATCGTGTCGACGAGCAGCGCATCACATTTCACGGTCGACTTGGAACCGTGCGCGCCCTTGTTGACCTGGACCAGACCGCGGTAGGAGGCCCGGCCGCCACCGCGCGCCACCGACTTGCTGATGATGGTCGAGGAGGTGTGCGGCGCCAGGTGCAGCATCTTCGCCCCGGTGTCCTGGTGCTGACCCGCACCCGCGAACGCGACCGAGAGCACCTCGCCGCGCGCGTATTCGCCGGTCATCCACACGGCCGGGTACTTCATCGTGACCTTGGAGCCGATATTGCCGTCGACCCATTCCATCACCGCGCCCGCCTCGGCCTTGGCCCGCTTGGTGACCAGGTTGTAGACGTTGTTCGACCAGTTCTGGATGGTGGTGTAGCGGCAGCGTCCGCCCTTCTTCACGATGATCTCGACCACCGCGGAGTGCAGCGAATCGGACTTGTAGATCGGCGCGGTGCAGCCCTCGACGTAGTGCACGTAGGCACCCTCGTCGACGATGATCAGGGTCCGCTCGAACTGGCCCATATTCTCGGTGTTGATCCGGAAGTAGGCCTGCAACGGAATATCGACCTGCACGCCCGGCGGCACGTAGATGAACGAACCACCCGACCACACGGCGGTATTCAGCGCGGAGAACTTGTTGTCACCGGCCGGGATCACGGTGCCGAAGTACTGCTCGAAGATCTCCGGGTGCTCGCGCAGACCGGTGTCGGTGTCCAGGAAGATGACGCCCTGGGCCTCCAGATCCTCGCGGATCTGGTGGTAGACGACCTCGGATTCGTACTGCGCGGCGACACCGGCGACCAGGCGCTGCTTCTCCGCCTCCGGGATGCCGAGCTTGTCGTAGGTGTTCTTGATGTCCTCGGGCAGGTCTTCCCAGCTCTCGGCCTGCTTCTCGGTCGAGCGCACGAAGTACTTGATGTTGTCGAAGTCGATGCCGTCGAGGTTGGAGCCCCACTTCGGCATCGGCTTGCGATCGAAGATGCGCAGCGCCTTGAGCCGGTGCTCGAGCATCCACTCGGTCTCGTTCTTCTTGGCCGAGATGTCGCGGACGACAGCCTCGGACAGGCCTCGTTGCGCACTGGCACCGGCCACATCCGAATCGGCCCAGCCGTAACCGTATTTGCCCAGGGAAGCAATGGTTTCTTCCTGAGTGAGCGGTTGCACCTGGTCGGTGGTCGTCGTCATTCGGCACTCCTTCCGGAGTCGTTCGTACGTACCGCTGCGGGCTGTGCAGCGGTTTCAGGGGAAGCGTTGTCGGTGATAGGGAGAACGAACAGCGGCACATGGGTAGTGCACGCGCAGTCGCCGTTGGCGATCGTCGCAAGTCGCTGCACGTGGGTTCCGAGCAGGTCCCGGAAAGCCTCGAGTTCGGCCTCGCACAACTGCGGGAATTCCTCGGCGACGTGGGCCACCGGGCAGTGGTGCTGGCAGATCTGCACGCCCGCCCCGACCTTGCGGGTGGACGCGGCGAATCCGGCGTCGGTGAAGGCCTCGGCGATCTCGTCCGCCTTGGCGGTGGTGGTCTCGGGGGTGTGTTCGGCGACCGGTTCGATGCCCTCGACGATGGTCCGCGCCCGCTTGCGCGCGAAATCGGCAATGGCCTGCTCACCGCCGACCTCACCCAGCTGGCGAATGGCCGCACCGGCCAGATCGTCGTAGGCGTGGCCGAGCCGTCCCCGGCCGACGGCCGTCAGCTGATATTGCTTGGCGGGCCGGCCGCGACCCTTCTGCTGCCACGGCGCCGAGCGGCTGGCCCGCGCCTGACCGGATTCGATCAGCGCGTCCAGGTGCCGACGGACACCGGCCGGCGTCAGGCCGAGCTTGGTGCCGATCGCGGTCGCGGTGATCGGGCCCTCTTCGAGCAGCAGCTGGACCACGGCGGCGCGAGTATGTCCTTCACCGCCCGTGACCAGGGGCGCGGGCGCAGCAACGGACCCGGCACCGGTACGGCGACCGGCCCCTCGATCCTCGTCGTGCGGCAAACCCACGGTTTTCACAACACCAGTGTGACGGAATTCGTTCCCGGAATCTAATAAGGGTGCCCTGAGTTGAACGGCCCGATGACCTGCATGGGAGCGCTTTTCCGGCGGCGTTCGGATGCGACACGTTCGTTACCTGCGGCTCTCGTGCGACGACCGGCTCGAGTTCCCGACGAAAATACGAGTGCGATTTAGGCCACACGTCGGTGCCCAAAATCCGTCAGCGCACCGTGATCAGCTTCATCGACACCTGACAGTGGGCCCGGTTCGAACTTCCGCGGCCGCGCCTGTGCCTGGTCCGAACGTGCCCCGGGGTCGGTTCCGCGGGGCACCGGATACGCCGGTGGTATCGGCTACGCTGGCCGCGTGATGTCAGGCGAACACGGCGAACCAGGTGTCGAACGCAGCCGGTCGACCACCCTGATTCGCCTGCGTCGGACCGCGCCCATCAGCACCGCCGTCGCGCTGGGGCGTCGGATCATCGGTCTGGATGTCGCGCCCGACCACACCGTCGGCGACACCCTGCACATCAACGAACCCGAAGCCGCCGAACTCAACCCGCAAGAGACCGCACAACTGCGTCGCGTCCGTCTGTTGGGCGCGACGGGAGCGGTGATGATGGCCATCGGGGCGCTCGGGCTCGGCGCCCAGCCGACGCTGCAGAATCCGACCTACGGCAAGGCGATTCTCGGGCTGCCCGCGCGGGTGCACAATTCGGGACTGGCGACGACCATGGTCGGCACGGTCATCGTCATGCTGGCCTGGCTGCTGCTCGGCCGATTCGCACTCGGCTTGCAGTCCAACCGCATCCGCCGCATCAGCCGATCACAACTCGACCGCACGCTGCTGCTGTGGATCATTCCGCTGTCGGTCGCACCGCCGATGTTCAGTCAGGATGTCTATTCCTATCTGGCCCAGGGTGAGATCGCGGCGAGTGGACTCGATCCCTACGACGTCGGCCCGGTACAGGGGCTCGGCCAGGACCACATTCTGACGCGCAGCGTCCCCAATATCTGGCAGAATTCGCCCGCGCCCTACGGGCCCCTCTCGATTTGGCTTGGCAAGGGCATCGCCGAAATCGTCGGCGACAATATGCTCGCCGGAGTGCTGCTGCACCGAATGCTGGCGTTGCTCGGCGTGGCCTGCATCGTTTGGGCGCTGCCGCGACTGGCACAGCGCTGTCGAGTATCGCCGGTGGCCGCATTGTGGCTCGGCGCCGTGAACCCATTGGTGATATTCCACCTGGTATCCGGTGTGCACAACGAGGCCATGATGCTCGGCCTGATGCTGGTCGGGTTGGAATACTGCCTGGCGGCCCTCAGCAATATCGGACCGATGCGCGGCCACGCACTCGTACTGCTCTTATCGGGCACCACGCTGATTGCGCTGTCCGCCATGGTCAAGATTCCATCGATGCTGGCACTGGCATTCGTGTGGATGGCATTGAGCCGAAAATGGGGCGGCGATTGGCGTGCGGTGCTCAGATCCGCGCTATTCCTCGGTTGCGTCACCGGTACGGTCATGCTCGCGGTATGCCTGGGCAGCGGTCTCGGTTTCGGCTGGATAGACACCCTGACCATGGCCAACTCGGTGCGCAGCTGGATGTCGCTGCCCACCGCGCTCGGGGTAGTCACCGGATTCGGCGGCGTTCTACTGGGATTGGGCGACCACACCACCGCCCTGCTGAGCATCACCCGACCGATCGCGGCGGTCGCGGCCTCGCTGATCGTGGTGCGACTGATGGTGGCCACCTGGCGCGGGCGGCTGCATCCGGTCGGTGCGCTCGGCGTCGCCTTCGGCGCGGTCGTCCTGCTGTTCCCGGTGGTGCAGCCTTGGTATCTGCTCTGGGGCATCGTCCCGCTGGCGGCGTGGGCCAGCCGACCCGCCTTCCGGGTCCCGGCCACGATTGCCTCGGCGGCGATCAGCGTCATGCTCATGCCCTCCGGCAGCGAAATCCAGCCTTTCGTCCTTATCTATGCGGCCTGCATCACCATCCTCACCTGCACGCTGATGATCCTGGCCACCCGCAAGTCGCTGCCGTGGCGGCTGCACCACGTCGGCGCCGACACCGCGTCCACCGCGGCCGGTCCTTCCGGACCGCAGAGTTGACGAGGCAGGGGTGTCGTCCGGGTCACATCTGTCGACGGCTTACCGTGTGACACCGTGAGGGAGCGCAGCGAGCGAACAATGGGCACAGCACCCTTGGACGCGACGGAGCCGAGCACCGAGGCGCGATGGTGACCGCAGCCTCGGAACCCGCCGTCTGTATCGACGGCGTCATCAAGCATTACGGCGAAACCACCGCCGTCGCCGGGATCAGTTTCGCGGTCGAACGGGCGCAGGTGCTTGCCCTGCTCGGCCCGAACGGCGCGGGCAAGACCACGACGGTCGAAATGTGCGAGGGGTTCAAAACTCCGGATGCCGGTTCGGTCCGGGTGCTCGGACTCGATCCGATCGCCGACTCCGACCGCCTGCGGCCGCGCATCGGCGTCATGCTGCAGGGCGGTGGCGCGTACCCGGGTGCGCGCGCGGGCGAGATGCTCGATCTGGTCGCCGCCTACTCGGCTGATCCGCTCGATCCCGAGTGGTTGCTGAAAACCCTTGGCCTGCAAGATAACCGGCGCACACCGTACCGACGGCTGTCCGGCGGCCAGCAGCAGCGGCTCGCCCTGGCCTGCGCGCTGGTCGGGAAGCCGGAGATCGTCTTCCTCGACGAACCGACCGCGGGCCTGGACGCGCAGGCCCGGCTCATCGTGTGGGAGCTGATCGACGCGCTGCGCCGTGACGGAGTCACCGTGCTGCTCACCACGCACATGATGGACGAAGCCGAGCAATTGGCCGACCAACTGGTCATCATCGATCACGGACAGATCGTCGCCTCCGGCACACCCGCCGAGGTCACCGCACACGGCGCGGCCGGGCAGCTGCGCTTCACCGCCCCGCCGAAACTCGATCTGCGCCTGTTGAAAACCGCTCTGCCGGAGGGCTTCTCGCCGCGCGAGACGATGCCGGGACAGTATCTGGTCGAGGGTGAGATCGATCCGCAAGTACTTGCGACGGTGACCGCGTGGTGTGCGCAGCAGAATGTGCTGGCCACCGATATCCGGATCGATCAGCGTCGCCTCGAGGACGTCTTCCTGGAACTCACCGGAAGGGACCTACGCGGATGAATCAGCCAAATCTCGCCGGGAACCGCTTCGCGCCGGGCACTTTCACGCCCGATCCGCGTCCAAGCGGCCGCCTCGCCATGATGACCGCGCAGACCCGGCTCGAGCTGATCCTGTTGCTGCGCAACGGCGAACAGCTGCTGCTCACCATGTTCATTCCGATCACGCTGCTGGTCGGGCTCAGTCTGTTGCCGTTCGGGGACCTCGGCACGGACCGGGTCGACAAGATCGTGCCCGCGGTCATGATGGTCGCGGTCATGTCGACTGCCTTCACCGGACAGGCCATCGCGGTCGGATTCGACCGCCGTTACGGTGCGCTCAAGCGCCTCGGCGCGACCCCGCTCCCCCGCTGGGGCATTGTGGCGGGCAAGAGCGCCGCGGTGCTGATCGTGGTGGTGATGCAGGCAATTCTGTTGGGAGCCATCGGATTCGCGCTCGGCTGGCGACCGGAACTCGCCGGGCTCGCGCTCGGCGCGCTGGTGATCGCGCTCGGCACAGCCACTTTCGCGGCAATGGGTCTGCTGCTCGGCGGCACGCTCAAAGCGGAGATCGTGCTGGCGCTGGCGAATA
The DNA here is from genome assembly GCF_050942345.1 of Nocardia pseudovaccinii. Classification (NCBI taxonomy): domain Bacteria; kingdom Bacillati; phylum Actinomycetota; class Actinomycetes; order Mycobacteriales; family Nocardiaceae; genus Nocardia; species Nocardia pseudovaccinii. Next base: position 3,973,072 of record NZ_CP192074.1, on the reverse strand, counting down.
TCCTGTGGTTCGTCATGCTCGGCATCGCGAGCATCGTGTTCGCATCCGACGATCTGCCTTCGGCGGTGAATGTGCTCGTACGGTTGGTGCCGTCCGGGGCGCTGGCCGTCACGCTGGAAGACGCCATGCGCACCAGCATCGACTGGTTCGGCATCGCCGTGCTCGCCGCTTGGGGCGGCGTGTCCGGCTTCCTCGCCACCCGCTTCTTCCGCTTCGACTAACCGGAGCAACGACGGAATGTAGTAGACCGGGTGCGGGCGGCCGAAGTGGCCCGGCTACGATCGTCGGGTGCTGTATCGCGCATTCCTGCGACTCGTCGATCTGCTCCCGCTGCCCTCGTTGCGGGTGCAGCGACTGATCGCTATCGCGGTCATCGTCTCACAGGCGGGTATCGCCGTCACCGGTGCGATCGTGCGGGTCACGGCATCCGGACTCGGGTGCCCGACCTGGCCGCAATGCTTCCCGGGCAGCTTCACCCCCACCGGTGTGGCCGAGGTTCCGGTGCTGCATCAGACCGTCGAATTCAGCAATCGCATGCTGACCTTCGCGGTGACACTGTGCGCGGCGCTCATCGTGCTCGCCGTCACCCGGGCCCGTCGCCGTCGCGAGGTGCTGGTGTACGCGTGGTTGATGCCGGGCGGGACGGTGCTGCAGGCGATCATCGGCGGCATCACCGTGCGCACCGGTCTGCTGTGGTGGACGGTGTCGGTGCATCTGCTGGCATCGATGCTGATGGTGTGGGTCGCGGTGGTCATGTTCGCGAAGGTCAGCGAACCCGATGACGGCATCGAAGTGATCCAGTCGCCCGCGCCGCTGCGCTGGCTCACCGGACTGAGCGGAGTCGCGCTCGCCGGGGTCCTGATCGCGGGCACGCTGGTCACCGGTGCCGGACCGCATGCGGGCGACAAGAGCATCGAGCGACCGGTCGAACGCCTGCAGGTCGAGATCGTCACGCTGGTACATCTGCACTCGCAACTGCTCGTCGGCTATCTCGCACTGCTCATCGGGTTGGCCTTCGGCCTCTTCGCCGTCGGCATCACCCCCGCCGTCCGCACCCGACTGTTCGTCATACTCGGCCTGGTCTGCGCCCAGTCTCTCGTCGGCGTCGTCCAGTACTTCACCGACGTGCCCGCCGCCCTGGTGGCCACCCACGTCGGCGGCGCCGCGGCCTGCACCGCCGCCACCGCCGCCCTCTGGGCCTCCCTGCGCACCCGCGAACGCGTCACGGCGTCGATCTCCAACTCCGCGGAACAGTTGGCATAGCGCACACTGTTCCGATGCGCCCAGCAGCATCGAGTACCGAAGCGCCACAACCGTTCCCGGATATCGAGCCGTATGAGCGCGGACTCCTGGACGTCGGCGACGCAAACCAGGTCTATTGGGAGACCAGCGGTAACCCGCACGGTAGGCCCGCGCTGGTAGTGCACGGCGGGCCGGGCAGCGGCGGCCGACGCGGATCGCGAAAGTTATTCGATCCCAACGTATATCGGATTATCCTCTTCGATCAGCGCGGGTGCGGGGAGAGTCTGCCGCACGCCTCGGACCTGGCTGTCGATATGGCGCACAACACCACCGACCATCTGATCGCGGATATGGAGCGCCTGCGCGAGCATCTCGGGATCGAACGGTGGCTGCTGTACGGCGGTTCGTGGGGTTCGACCTTGATCCTGGCCTATGCCCAGCGACACCCGGAGCGAGTCAGCGCGGTTGTGCTCGTCGGCGTCACGATGACGCGCCCCGAGGAGATCGAGTGGCTGTATCACGGTGTCGCGCGATTGTTGCCTGGCGAATGGGAGGCATTCCGGAATGGAGTGCCCCCGGCCGAGCGCGACGGAAACCTGGTTGCGGCCTACAACCGGCTGATCAACAGCCCGGACGCGGATGTGCGCACCAAGGCCGCCCGGGACTGGTGTGCCTGGGAGGATGCGATCATCGCGCATGAGAACCTCGGCAATCCGGGGCAGTACAGCGCGAAGCCGGATGACGCGATGCTCGCTATGGTCCGGATCTGCACGCATTACTTCGCCAGTGCCGCCTGGCTCGACGATGGTGTCCTGCTACGGGAGGCAGGCAAGCTCGCCGGGATTCCGGCGGTGCTGATCCACGGACGTCTCGATCTGTCCGGACCCCTCTACACCGCTTGGCAATTGGCGCGGGCCTGGCCCAGTGCGGAACTGCGGGTCATCGAGGATTCCGGCCATACCGGCAGCCTGGCCATGCGCGGCGCGATTCTCGAGGCATTGGCGCGCTTCGGCGGCAGCGGCCATGGTGAATGGTCCGATGATCGGATGCAATTCGGCGGTGAGCACGGCTAACCTGGCAGGCATGCCGGTCACTGTCCTTGTGCCAGACGAATATGGAGTCGGGGTATTGGCCCGGCTCGATGGGATTCGCCCGGTGCGGTATTCGCCCGGCGAACCGCTGCCCTCGGGGGCGGAGTTGGCGGAGGTGCTGGTTCCGGCGTTTCTGGCTCGGCCCGATTCGATCGAAATGGCCGGATTGCCGAAGTTGCGGTTGGTGCAGATGCTGACGGCCGGAGCCGAGCGGTGGATCGGTCGGCTGCCAGATGGGGTGCTGCTGTCGAATGCGCGGGGTGCGCACGGCGGCAGTTCCGCGGAGTGGGTGGTCGCGGCGCTGCTCACGATTTATCGCGAGCTGACGGAGTTCGCCGATTTGCGGCGCGAGCAGCACTGGTATCAGCATCGGACGGATACGTTGGCGGGCAAGCGGATCCTCGGCATCGGCGCGGGTGATCTCGGTATCGAATTGCGCCGCAGGGTCGAGGCTTTCGACGCGACCTTGACGCTGGTCGGCACGACCGCCCGCGACGGTGTGCACGGTGTCGACGAATTGCCGCGGCTGCTGAGCGAATTCGATGTCGTCGTGCTGATGGTTCCGGTGACCGATCAGACCATCGGCATGGTCGATGCCGAATTCCTGGCCGAGATGGCCGACGGCGCGATACTGGTGAATGTCGCGCGCGGACCGATCGTGCGGACCGAAGCGCTACTGGCCGAACTGGTTTCGGGGCGATTGCGTGCAGCCCTGGATGTCACCGACCCGGAGCCCCTTCCACCCGAACATCCGCTCTGGACAGCGCCCGGTCTGTTGCTGACACCCCATGTCGCGGGAAGTAGCCGAGGCAGTCTCGAACGCGCCTACGCCGTTGTCGCCGCGGAGATTGCCCGATTCGCGGCTGGTGAGCTACCGAAAAACCTTGTGCGCGGAGATTATTGAGTCGCTCACGGATGAACGACGGCTACCCGAACCGCGGCCGAGTGACACGCGCGAGTGTTCGGATCAAAGCATCCGATGCCAGTTGCCCGTGTTCGATGCGCAACCCCGCGTAGCACGGATCGCCGTTCTCGACGAGCCCGACGATCGTCGGCTCATCCAATTGCTCCGCCGCGAACGCATATATCTGCTCCAATTTCGGCACGATCAGACCGTAGTCGAGGGCCCGCGCCACGCGTCCCTCGAGCGCGAGCACCGCGTCGACAGACATATTCACCAGCGGATACACCTCGGGAAAAACATTCCGCAGGTCGAGAAACAGGCGAACCGAGCTGCGGCGCGGATCGGCCGACCAGCTGCCGAGAGCCCCGAACCGGCCCAGCGCCAGCGTCGGCCGCGCCACCAGGACGTGGGTGAACAGCACCCGCATGAGCGTCACGTTGATCATCAGCCGCTCGGCGGGCAATTCGGCCGCGGCCAACTCCTGATGTTCCAGATAACCGGCGACGATGCTGCGATTATGCGCCCGGTACCACGCCGCGGGCGAAGGGGCGATGAGGAATTCGAGCCACAGCCGGGCACCGGGCGTCGACGCGTCGCGGGCATCGGCGTGATGCAGCAGTGCGGCCTCCAGTTTGTCGTGCAGTAAGCGGTCGTTGATGGCCCGCCACCACGGGCTGCCGGTATCGGCGTGCAGCACACCGCGAGCGAGTTCCCATTGCAGAAAAGCGATTTCGGCCCGACGGTAGGCGCGGAGTTCCGGCGGATAGAAGCTCTCGGCGAGCGCGACGCGGTGCTGCGCGTCGGCATGCGCGGCGCCGACCCGCCGAGCCGCCAGCTCGCTCGCCTTATCCGCGTTCATCGCCCCCTACTTTACGATCCCGGAGCCGTCCACAGCCGGAACCGGAGACCCATCAATATTGCGATGTCTCTTATTGGCGATCCTATTGGTGCTTCGATGAACGGGTGCCTAACGTCGACATCGCGACGAACCGACACGTCGCGCGCGTCAGCGCGGCAACCCTAATCCCCGATCAGGAGGCACACGATGTCGAAGGTTCTTTTCGTCATGACCGGCGTCGACTACTGGACGCTCGCCGATGGCACGAAACATCCGACCGGCTACTGGGCCGAAGAGGTCGTGGCTCCGTATAAGGCCATCAAGGCGGCGGGGCACGAGATTGTGGTGACCACTCCCGGCGGCGTCGTACCGACGGTCGACCAGGGCAGTCTCGCACCCGAGGTCAACGGCGGCGCGGACGGTACCGCGGAGATCGCCGAGACCCTGGCCGATGCGGCAGAACTGCGCAGCCCGATCCGGCTCGAGGATGTCGACCTGGCCGACTACGACGCCGTCTACTACCCCGGCGGACACGGCCCGATGGAAGATCTCTCGGTGAATGCCGACTCCGGCGCCCTGCTCAATGCCGCGCTGGCCTCGGGCAAACCGCTCGGCGTCGTCTGCCACGCGCCCGCAGCGCTGCTCGCGACCGCCATCGGCGGCGATTCCCCGTTCGTCGGCTACCAGGTCACCGGATTCACCAATGCCGAAGAGGCACAAGCCGGATTCGCCGATAAGGCCAAGTGGCTGCTGCAGGATCGGCTGGTCGAGCTCGGCGTCGATTTCCGCGAGGGCGAGCCGTGGGCACCGCATATCGAGATCGATCGCAATCTCTACACCGGCCAGAATCCCGCATCGTCGGCACCGCTGGCCGCGGAAATCGTCACAGCGCTGGGCTGAGGTACCGATGGCCGCCGACCAGACCACCGAGGTGCTGGACGCCATACCGCGCTGCCTGACCCGCACCGTCGAGGGCGCGAGACCAGAAGGCATAAGGGAAACGTAAAGATCGCTTGCGCCAACGGCTCTCGGTGGCCACGAGGTCTAGCGTGGAATGGTCGAACCGCGGCAGGGAGGTGTCGGTGGCGACAGACGTGATCGGCAAGATCGCCCGCGTCACCGCGACGATCAAGCCGGACCATCTCGGCGAAGTTCTGATCGAGGTGCGGGCGGGCACCGAGCGATTTCTCGCGCGCCCTGCCGACGGGACGACAACCATTCCGAGGCATACCCAGGTGCTCGTGGTCGGGAGCCTGGGTGGACGCACGGTTGAAGTCACTCCCTTGAAATGAAGGTTCATCATGGACGTCCTGATACTGGTCGTCGTCGGCATCGCCGTTGTTGTGCTGTTCCTGGCCGCCGTGCTGTTCCGGCTGTCCTGGCGGGTCGCCGAACCCGATGAGGCACTGATCATCTCCGGATTCCGCGCGGGCGAAGGACAGTCCTTCGGCGAGAGCATGGGCTTCCGGATCGTCACCGGACGCGGCAGTCTGGTGGCACCCGGACTGACCAAGGTGCGCCGAATCTCATTGGAGGCGCACGAAAGTCAGATAACCGTCCCCTGTGTGAGTCAGCAGAAGATCAGTCTGCAGCTGGCGGGTGTGGTGGTCTACAAGGTCGGTGACGACTACCGGTCCATCGCGAATGCGGCCCGCCGGTTCCTGGACCGCCCGGCCGAGGAGCTGGAAACCAAGGTGCAGAATGTCTTCGTCGGCCATCTGCGCGCGATCGCGGGTTCGATGACCGTCGAGGATATGATCAGCGACCAGGACAAATTCTCCGAGCAGGTCCGCGACCGGTGCTCGCAGGAGATGGAGTCCTTCGGCCTCGTGATCGACAGCTTCCAGATCCAGTCCATTGCCAGCGGCTCGAATTACATTGCCAATCTTGCGATTCCGCATCAGGCCGCAGTAGAGCAGCAGGCCCGCATCGCCCGCGCCAATGCCGAGCGCGAGGCCATCGAACAGGAACAGGCAGCACAGGCCCAGATCGCACTCGCGGTGCGCGACACCCAGATCAAGAAGGCTGGTTACCAGGCCGAGGTGGACAGCGCGAGTCAGGAAGCCGCCCAACAGGGGCCGCTCGCCGATGCCAAGGCCCGCCAGGCGGTCGTCGAAATGGCAACGCGCGTCGCACAACTCGAAGCACAGCAGAAGGAACAGCAGCTGCAGGTGGAGATCCGCAAGCCAGCGGATGCCGAGGCCTATCGCCAGACCACACTGGCGACCGCGAGCCGCGACGCGCGGATCAGCCAAGCCGAGGCCGATGCCCAGGAGACCCGTTTGCGCGCGGAAGCCGCTGCGGCACAGACGAAAATGCAGGCACTCGCCGAGGCCGAGGCGATCAAACTGCGGGCCGCCGCCGAGGCCGAGGCCACCCGGCTCACCGGTCAGGCCGAGGCAGACGCCATCAAGGCCAGGGGTCTGGCCGAGGCAGACGCCGTGCGCGCGCATATGGCCGCCGAGGCCGCGGGCATCCAGCAGCGCGCCGAGGCGATGAGCCAGAACCAGGAGGCCGTCATCGCACAGCAGATCGCCGAGAAGCTCCCGCAGATCGTCGCCGCGGCGGCGGCACCGTTCGAGCACGTCGATCAGTTCACGGTGTTGAACGGCGCACAGGGTGTCACCTCGGCATTGGCCGAGATCATTCAGCAGGCGGGTGCGCTCACCTCGATCGCACGCGAATCCCTGCTGCCCGCAATGAATCTCAGTTCGAACGGGCACCAGAACGGCGAGGTCGAACTCCCGAAGTAGACCGCGAGTCGGCGGCGATCCGCGAACGATTCGCCGCCGACGCCCGAAGTACCCTTCGGTAAGGGCCGTTGGTCCCTTGTTCGACATTCGGTGTCTCTGCGACCGTGATACGTCCGATCATCGGTAAGCGGAAAGCGAACTCGCGTGACATCGCTGTTGTGGATCGCGCTGCCCTATGGCGCGTTCGTGTCGTTCGTGCTCGGTCATGTGTGGCGCTACCGGCGCGATGGTTTCCGCAGCTATACCCGTTATCCGGAGATGGACCGCAGCCAGCGGTTCGGATCGACGGCATTTCGGTCCGGGGTGTGTGTCATAGTCCTCACCCGCCTGATCAATGTGATCACCGCTGAACCGCATGCCCGCCCCTCCGGCGCGCTGCACGTGGTCACCACGATCGTGCAGATCGGCGGCGTCGCCGCTGCCACGATCGGGGCGGTATTGCTATTCCTACCGGATCTGATAGTGGGTCCATCGCGTCCGGTGATCACCCCGCTGGACCGCATGACCTTCCCGGCCCTGACGGCCGCTCTGCTTTCCGGGGTGATCATCGAATACGATCCGACCACGGTGGCGCGTGAATATCGAACCGGCGAAACGCTTTTCGCGTGGTTCCGCTCGCTGGTCACCATCGATCCGTATCCCGAGGCCATGCAGCATGCACCGCTCATCTACCAGGCGCGCGGTCTGATCCTGCTGCTGGTCCTCGGCATCTGGCCATTTACCCGGCTCGCGGGTATCTTCGCCGGCCCGGTCGTTCGGCGGATCCTGCGCGCCGTCCCACGCGAGACTCGCGAATCGGACCGCGCGACCACGGGAGGCTGAACGGCTCAGTTCTCGTTGCGCGCCTTGGGAAAACGGGTCTGCCGAGCGACCCAACCGGCCATCTTGGCCCAGTGCCCCTTGCGCGGGGTGACCACCGAAATCAGCTCGCGATCCCATTCATCGGCCTCGGTCAGGCCGTTGATGGTCTCGACCAATTCCCTGGCGGTCGCCAGATCGTCGACGACGCGGTCACCGAGGACACCGTCGGAGCCGACCAGGGTGACGCGCACGCCCGCGCGGCCGATCGGCTGCAGTACAGCGGTGGCGGAGCCGCCGTGCTCGGCGACGAATCCCTTGACCGAATCCACCAGGGAACCCGACAGCTGGACTGGGGCGGCGGCTTCAACACTCATGGCGGTTAGTTTACTGCCCGGTACGTTCGGGTCCAGCCCCCGTGGGTGTAGAACGGATCTCATGCGCGCTATTCAGGTTTCCGAGCACGGTGGTCCCGAAGTCCTGAACTACGTCGAGGTGCCGGATCCGCGGATCGGTCCGGATCAGCTGCTCGTCGACACCGAGGCGATCGGTATCAACTTCATCGATACCTATATCCGCACCGGCCGCTACCCGCAGGCGGTGCCCTATGTTCCCGGCGCCGAAGGCACCGGCGTGGTGGCCGAGATCGGCACGAATGTGACCGAATTCGCAGTCGGCGACCGGGTCGCCTGGGCAGCCGCCCCCGGCAGCTATGCCCAGCGGGTCGCGGTACCGGCGGCGGTCGCGGTCAAGGTACCCGACGGTGTCGACGCACCGGTCGCCGCCTCGGCGCTGCTGCAGGGCATGACCGCGCACTACCTGATCGAATCGATCTACAAGCCCGAACCCGGCGAGACCGTGCTGGTGCAAGCGGGCGCGGGCGGCGTCGGTCTGATGCTCACGCAGCTCGCCGTCGCGCGAGGGGTGCGGGTGATCACCACCGTCTCCTCGGACGCGAAGGAAAAACTGTCTCGCGAGGCAGGCGCGAGCGAGGTGCTGCGCTACAGCGATGATCTCGCAGATCAGGTTCGTGCACGCACCGAGGGCGTCGGCGTCGCGGCCGTATACGACGGCGTCGGCGCGGCCACCTTCGAGGCCAGCCTCGCATCTCTGCGAGTGCGCGGCATGCTGGCCCTCTTCGGCGCGGCCAGCGGCCCGGTACCGCCCTTCGATCTGCAACGCCTCAATCCGGCAGGGTCGCTGTTCGTCACCCGTCCCACGCTGGTGCACTACACCCGCGACCGTGCCGAATTGCTCTGGCGCGCAACCGATATCCTCACCGCGATCGCCGACGGAACGCTGCATGTGCGGATCGGCGCCACATATCCGCTGGCCGAGGCCGAGCAGGCGCACCGTGATCTCGAGGGCCGCAAGACCACCGGCTCGATCGTCCTGCTGCCGTAACCACACGCCACCGGCCGCGCACGGTGCACGGCCGGTGGCACCGGAATCCATTGCCCAGCAGCCTGATTCGCACCCCAGCCGCTACCGAGCCGGTTCCGCTGCCCAGCGGCCCGACTCGCCATCCCTGCCGCTGCCGGATCGATTCCGCTACACGACAACCAGATTCGCACTTCCGGCTGCTCCCGGATCGGTCCGAGGCCAAGTAACCTGATTCGCACTGTCGGGTGCTGCCGAGCCGGTCTCCGCCGCCCGGCAACCATATCCGCCGGATCAGTAGTCCTGCCCGGTCAGACCACGGTAAATAAACCGCGTCAAACCCTCGATCGCCTGTTCATCCGTCAAGTTGACGGAACCGTCCTCGACCGCGGCCAACATCCCCTGGGTGACCTGGAACATCATCGCCAGACTGGCATCGACGCTGCTCGGCAGCCGTAATCCCTTGTCGGCCAGGCCATCCAGGTGATCGGCGATATCCGCGCGCTGTTCGACCCCGAACTGTCCGAGCACCCGGGCGAAATCCTCGCTGACGATCGCCGCCTGAGCAATCGCGCGCATCACCGCCCCATGTTCCCGCGAGAAGGACCAGTACCCGGCGATGTGATACCGCACCGCCTCCGGATCACTGAAATCGGATTTGTGTTCGGGCTGCTCCGCGCGCTCGTCGCCCGCGCTCGCCAGATCGTTCAGCAGCGCCTGGAGCAGCTCCTCCTTGCTCGCGAAGTGGTTGTAGAACGACCCGGCCGCGCGCCCGGCGGCCGCGGTGATGTCGGTGATCTTGGTGTTCAAGTAGCCGCGTTCGGCGAATACCCGCCGCGCCGCATCCTTCAGTGCCTGTTCGGTCTCTGCGGACTTCTCCCGGCGACTCGATGTCACTCGCACCACCTCCTTGACACGAAACCTATCAATCTCCATACTGAATTCAGATTCAGTGAATTTCAATTCAGATAGGTGGGCATCATGAAAGCAGCAGTCCTGCGCAGCGCCGGCGAGAGTCCTGTGTATGCCGACTTCGACGAGCCGGAGGTGACCGAAGGCCGAGAGCTGGTCGAGCTGGTGGCGGCGGGCATCCATCCGATCGTTCGATCGCTGGCGGCCGGTACGCACTACGGCAGCACCGACGCCTACCCCCTGATCCCAGGCATCGACGCGGTGGCGCGCACCGCCGACGGCGCGCTCGTCTACACCGGTTTCCCGCAGGCTCCATACGGCACGCTGGCCGAACGTATGGCGGTGCCCGCGCGGATGCGGATTCCGCTCCCGACCGGCGCCGATCCCGCGCGGATCGCCGGTGGGCTCAACCCCGGATTGTCCTCGTGGCTGGTCCTGCGCGAGCGCCGCGACGCACTGCCCAACCAGAAGCTCGGCACCGTGCTGATCCTCGGCGCCACCGGGGCCGCGGGCCTGCTGGCCGTGCAGAACGCCTTCGTGCTCGGCGCGGACCGGGTGATAGCCGCTGGACGCAATCCGTCGGCACTCGAGCGGGCGGCGGGATACGGCGCGACCACGGTCACACTGCAGGACGACAGGGACGCCACCGCGTCGGCACTGGCCGAGGCGATCGGCGCCGTGGCGCCGAGCCTCGTGCTCGACTATGTGTGGGGCGCACCAGCCGAGGCCGCCTTCGCGGCGCTCGGACGCCATGGCCTGACCGAGGACGACGCGGATATCGCATACATCCAGATCGGCGCCACGGCAGGTGCCGAAGCGGCCGTTCCGGCGGCGCTGTTGCGCAGCCGTCGCATCACGATCTCCGGAAGCGGGGCCGGGTCCGCGTCGGTGCAGTCGATCCTGGCCGCGATCCCCGAATACATGCAGTTGCTCACCGATGGCCGGTTGGACACCGCCGTGCAGGAGTTCCCGCTCTCGAAGATCGAAGACGCTTGGGCCACCGCGCAATTCGGCGCCACCCGGGTAGTCGTGGTCCCGGATTGATCCATCGACGGTAACCAACCAACGCAATTCGGTACGGAGATATCGTGCACGACCGAACGCAAGTACTCATCGCGGGTGCCGGACCCACCGGCCTCACCCTCGCCATCGACCTGGCCCGCCGCAATATCCCGGTGCGCGTCATCGACCGGGCCGCCGAATTCTTCGCCGGATCGCGCGGCGACGGTATCCAGCCGCGCACGCTCGAGGTTTTCGACGACCTCGGTGTGCTGGATGCGGTCCGCCGGGCCGGATCACCGTCACCGACGATCCGCGCGTACTTCGGCGGTGAATTCGCGGGCGAACATCGGATGGCCGAACCGGTCGAGCCGACGCCCGCGGTCCCCTACCCCAACCTCTGGGTGCTCGGGCAGTCGCGGACCGAGGCGATCCTGCGTGACCGGCTCGCGGAATTCGGCGTCCGGGTCGAACTCGCCACGGCGCTGACCACCTTCGAACAGGACGAGACGACGGGCGTCAGCGTCGAATTGGCGCACGACGGCGTCGTCGAGACGTTGCGTGCCTATCTGGTCGGCGCGGACGGCGGAAAAAGCACCGTCCGCAAGACGCTCGGCATTCCGTTCGAAGGCACCACCGACGACTCGATCCGGATGCTGCTGGGCGATGTCGGTGCCGAGGCGCTCGATCACGACTACGGCTATTGGTTCGCCGCAGCCGGTCGGCCGATGGAGGGAATCATGTTGTCCCCGTTGCCCGGTGGCAGCCAGTTCCAGTTCGGTGCGCCATTGGAGTCCGACGCCGAGCCCACCCTCGAGGTGCTGCAGGAGTTCGTCGACCGCTATGCCGGAAATCTGGATATCGTCCTGACCGATCTCACCTGGGCGACGGTGTGGCGGCCGAATATCCGTCTGGCGCAACGATTCCGGGAGGGTCGGGTATTCCTCGCCGGCGACGCCGCGCATGTGCATCCGCCCACCGGCGGACAGGGCATGAACACCGGTATCCAGGATGCCTACAACCTCGGCTGGAAGCTCGCCGCCGCCGTCGCGGGCGACGAATCACTGCTCGACAGTTACGAATCCGAACGCCGCACAGTTGCCGCACGGGTGCTCGGGATCAGTACCGAACTGTTGGACAAGCTGGTCGGCGGTGCCGAGGACGCCATGCAGCGCGGCGAGGAGACCCGTCAACTGGATATCAGCTACCGAGATCCCGCCGACCACGGCGTGCTGGTCGCCGGTGATCGCGCACCTGACGCACCGGTCAAAGATGTCGAGGGGCGGCCGATTCGACTGTTCGACCTGTTCCGCGGACCGCATGCGACGCTGCTGTCATTCGGCGAAACGGACCTACCGCCCCAACCCGGCGTCGAGATGTACACGGTGATCCGCCCCGGCGACAAGGCGACCGGACGGTACGTCGTGGATGTCGCCGGTCACGCCTTCACCGCCTATGCCGCGGTCGACGGCACCGCCGTACGAGTCCGGCCCGACGGATACATCGGCTGACCTAGCCGAAGAAGCTGCCGATCGTGTCCCATCCGAGCACCGAATCCACCGCCAGACCACAGAACACCACGGCCAGATAGTTGTTGGACTGCAGGAACAGTCGCAGCGGCTTCACCGATTCACCGCGCCGCACACCGGAATACAGCTGGTGCGCCATGAGCAGGAACCACGCTCCGGCCACCAGGGCGACGGCCGCGTAGACCACACCGGTCGCGGGTACCAGCGCGAGGGTGGTGAGCACGGTGAGCCAGGTGTAGATGACGATCTGCTTGGTGACGGCCTGCTCGGTCGCCACGACCGGCAGCATCGGCACGCCGGCCGCGCGGTAGTCCTCCTTGTAGCGCATGGCCAAAGCCCAGGTGTGCGGCGGCGTCCAGAAGAAGATGACACCGAACAGCGCGATCGCGGGCCAGCCGATATTTCCGGTCGCCGCCGACCAGCCGACCAGCGCTGGCATACATCCGGCCGCGCCGCCCCACACCACATTCTGCGAGGTGCGGCGCTTGAGGCCGAGGGTGTACACGAAGACGTAGAACAGGATCGTCGCGACGACCAGCAGGCCGCTGAGCAGATTCGCCTGCCACCACAGCCAGGCGAAGGAGCCGATGCCGAGCGTGACGCCGAAGACGAAGGCGTGCGATGTCGGCACGGCCTCCCTTGCCAGCGGCCGCTTCGCGGTCCGCTTCATCACCTTGTCGATATCGGCGTCGGCGACACAGTTGAGCGTATTGGCACTCGCCGCGCCCATCCAACCGCCGAACAGCGTGACCAGGATCAGCCGGATGTCGACGTGGCCGCGATCGGCCAGCAGCATCGTCGGAATGGTCGCGACCAGCAACAGCTCGATGACGCGCGGCTTGGTCAACGCGATATAGGCGAGGGGTCGCCGCAGTAGCCGGGACAGCAGGCCGTCGCCGGTCAACCGGTCGGCCAGCGCCGTCGCGGAGGAGCCGTGTGCACCATTGCCACCCGGCTGTTGCCCAATCCGCACTGTCTCTCCTCGCACGCTGTGCATCGCATCCGGCATGAAACCGCCGCCGCGCTCCCCTGCTCGAGCTGGTGTGAGGCGGCAACTACTACACACGATGGTAGACCCAGCCGCACAGCCTTCTTTCCATAGCCCCTCGCTCCGGCACACTGTCGGAGCGATTCGACACCCGAACTAAGCCGGGTTCCTCACATGCCGGTCATCGGGCACATCTAGGGTGGTTGGGGTAAACCCGGTTCGCATTCCACAGCTGCCGTGCGCGCACCCCTCCGCCACCGTCGACGAAACAATGTCAGGAGAACCTCGGTCGTGTCAGTGACAGACGACATCCGCGCCCTCACTCAGCCGCATCACCCGGACGACTGGACGGATCTGGACACCAAGGCCGTCGACACCGTTCGGGTTCTAGCCGCCGATTCGGTGCAGAACGCCGGGAACGGGCACCCCGGCACCGCGATGAGCCTCGCACCGCTGGCCTACACGCTCTACCAGCGCACCATGCGCCTGGACCCGAGCGATCCGAGCTGGGTCGGCCGGGACCGCTTCGTATTGTCCTGCGGTCACTCCAGCATTACCCAGTACATCCAGCTCTACCTGGCCGGATACGGTCTGGAGCTGAACGATCTCGAGCACCTGCGCAAGTGGGGCTCGCTCACCCCGGGCCACCCTGAATTCCGCCACACCGACGGCGTCGAGATCACCACCGGCCCGCTGGGTCAGGGGCTGGCCTCCGCGGTCGGTATGACGATGGCGGCACGGCGCGAGCGCGGTCTGTTCGACCCGGACGCCGCACCGGGCACCAGCCCGTTCGACCACTTCATCTACGTCATCGCCTCCGACGGTGATATGGAGGAGGGCGTCACCTCCGAGGCCTCCTCACTCGCGGGCACCCAGCAGCTGGGCAACCTGGTCGTGATCTACGACGACAACAAGATCTCCATCGAGGACGACACCACCATCGCCTTCACCGAGGATGTCGCCGAGCGCTACGCGGCCTACGGCTGGCACGTGCAGGTGGTCGAGGGCGGCGAGGACGTCGTCGCCATCGAGGCGGCGCTGGCCGCGGCCAAGGCGGAGACCGGTAAGCCGTCGATCATCGTGCTGCGCACCATCATCGGGTTCCCCGCGCCGAACAAGATGAACACCGGCGCCGCGCACGGCGCCGCACTCGGGGCCGACGAAGTGGCGGCCACCAAGAAGATCCTCGGCTTCGACCCGGACAAGAACTTCCAGGTCGACGACGACGTCATCGCGCACACCCGCAAGGTCGTCGAGCGCGGTCAGCAGGCGCATGCGGCCTGGCAGCAGCAGTTCGACGCGTGGGCCGCCGCGAACCCGCAGAACAAGGCGCTGTTCGATCGGCTCGCCAAGCGTGAGCTGCCCGCAGGCTGGGCCGCGAATCTGCCGACCTACGAGGCGGATCCGAAGGGTATGGCCACCCGCAAGGCGTCGGGCAAGGTGCTCGCAGCGCTGGCGCCGGTGCTGCCGGAGCTGTGGGGCGGTTCGGCCGACCTCGCCGAATCCAACAACACCACCATGCCCGACGCGCCGAGCTTCGGCCCGGAGTCGATCTCGACCGGCATGTGGAAGGCCAACCCGTACGGCCGCACCCTGCACTTCGGTGTGCGCGAGCACGCCATGGGCGCGATCCTGAACGGCATCGCCCTGCACGGACCGACCCGTCCGTACGGCGGCACGTTCCTGGTCTTCTCCGACTACATGCGCCCGGCCGTGCGCCTGGCCGCACTGATGCGGGTGCCCGCGATCTACGTGTGGACGCACGACTCCATCGGCCTCGGTGAAGACGGCCCGACGCATCAGCCGATCGAACATCTGGCCGCGCTGCGCGCGATTCCGGGTCTGAACGTGGTCCGCCCCGGCGACGCCAACGAGACCACCTACGCCTGGCGCACCATCCTCGAGCGCGACAGCAGCGAGCACACCTCGCACTTCTCGGTCTCCGAACCGGCCCACCAGGACGGGCCGTCCGCCCTCGCGCTGACCCGCCAGGATCTGCCGATCGTCGAGGGCACCAGCTACGAGGGCGTCAAGAAGGGCGGCTACGTGCTGGCCGAGGCGTCCACCGGCACCCCACAGGTAATCCTGATCGCGACCGGATCCGAGCTCCAACTCGCGGTCGCCGCCCGCACTACGCTGGAGGCGCAGGGCATCGGCACCCGCGTGGTCTCGATGCCGTGTGTGGAGTGGTTCGACGCGCAGGACAAGGCATATCGGGACGAGGTGCTGCCGCCGGCGGTCGCCGCTCGCGTGGCCGTCGAGGCCGGTATCGCGATGCCGTGGTACCGGTTCACCGGTGACTCGGGCGAGATCGTTTCGATCGAGCACTTCGGTGCCTCGGCCGATTTCAAGACCCTGTTCCGCGAGTTCGGTATCACCGCGGAAGCCGTAGTCGCTGCCGCGCAGCGCACCCTGGAAAATGTGAAGGGATAAGAGCTCATGGCACAGAACGAAAACCTCGCCGCCCTCTCCGCCGCGGGCGTCTCGGTGTGGCTCGATGATCTGTCGCGGGACCGGATCCAGTCCGGGAACCTGGCCGAGCTCATCGAAACCCGCAGCGTCGTCGGCGTCACCACCAATCCGACCATCTTCCAGGGCGCCCTGAGCCAGGGCCACGCCTACGACGGCCAGGTGAAAGAGCTTGCCGCCCAGGGCGCGGATGTGGATTCCGCGATCCGGACCATCACCACCGACGACGTGCGTGCGGCCTGCGACGTGCTGGCCGGGGTCTACGAGGCCAGCAACGGTGTCGACGGCCGAGTCTCCATCGAGGTCGACCCGCGCCTGGCCTTCGACGCCGAGCAGACGGTCGCACAAGCCATCGACCTGTGGAAGACGGTGGACCGGCCCAACCTGTTCATCAAGATTCCGGCCACCGAGGCGGGCCTGCCCGCGATTACCCGGGTGATCGCGGAGGGCATCAGCGTCAACGTGACCCTGATCTTCTCGGTCAAACGCTACCGCCAGGTGATGGGCGCCTACCTCGATGGTCTGCGCGGAGCCAAGGCCACCAGCCACGACCTGGCCAAGATCCATTCGGTCGCTTCGTTCTTCGTCTCCCGCGTGGACACCGAGATCGATAAGCGACTCGAGGCCATCGGTACACCGGAAGCGCTGACACTGCGCGGACAGGCCGGTGTCGCCAACGCCCGCCTGGCCTACGCCGAATACCAGGATGTCTTCGACGGTGGAGCGCACACCTCGACCTACGCGCATCTGGCCGCCTCCGGCGCGAATCGGCAACGGCCGCTGTGGGCTTCGACGGGTGTGAAGAATCCGGAGTACTCGGACACGCTGTATGTCACCGAACTCGTCGCACCGAACACGGTGAACACGCTGCCGGAGAAAACCCTCGAGGCCGTCGCCGATCACGGCGAGATCCACGGCGACGCCATCAGCGGTACCGCCGCGGCCGCGCAGGAGGTCTTCGACAAACTCACCGCGGTCGGCATCGACCTCGACGACGTGTTCGACGTGCTCGAGCGCGAGGGTGTGGAGAAGTTCGAGAAGTCGTGGGAGGAGCTGCTTTCCGCCACGGCAGGCGAACTGGCCAAGTCCGGGGAAAACTGACCCGATGGCCGGCACTCAGACGAATACCTGGAAGAACCCGCTCCGCGACGAGCGGGACAAGCGGGTCCCCCGCATCGCGGGGCCATGCAGCATGGTGATCTTCGGCGTCACCGGCGATCTGTCCCGGAAGAAACTGATGCCGGCCATCTACGATCTGTCGAACCGGGGGCTGCTGCCCCCGGGCTTCGCGCTGGTCGGCTTCGCCCGCCGGGACTACGCGGACGAGGACTTCGCGAACGTCGTGCTCGAGGCGGTAAAAGCCCACGCACGCACACCCTTTCGGCAAGAGGTCTGGGACCACCTGGCCGAGGGCATCCGCTTCGTGCAGGGCTCCTTCGACGACGATTCCGCCTTCGCCAAACTCGCCGACGTCCTGGCGAAGCTGGACAAGGACCGCGGCACCGGCGGCAATCACGCCTTCTACCTGTCGATTCCGCCGAATATGTTCCCGGTGGTGCTCGATCAGCTCTCCGAGCACAAACTGGCCCAGCCGACGAAATCCGAGGGCGAGGGCCGCAAGCCGTGGCGCCGGGTGGTGATCGAGAAGCCGTTCGGCCACGATCTGGACAGCGCGGTCGAACTCAACGCGCTGGTCAACCGGGTGTTCCCGGAGGAGACGGTATTCCGCATCGATCACTATCTCGGCAAGGAGACGGTGCAGAACATCCTGGCGCTGCGCTTCGCCAACCAGCTCTACGAACCGATCTGGAATGCCAATTACGTCGACCATGTGCAGATCACCATGGCCGAGGACATCGGATTGGGCGGGCGCGCAGGCTATTACGATGGTATCGGCGCTGCCCGCGATGTCATCCAGAACCACCTGCTGCAGTTGCTCGCGCTGACCGCCATGGAGGAGCCGATCAGCTTCGAGCCCAAGCAGCTGCAGGCGGAGAAGATCAAGGTGCTCTCGGCGACCAAACTCGTCGAGCCCCTCGATGAAACCACCGCGCGCGGACAGTACGCGGAAGGCTGGCAGGGCGGCGAGCATGTGGTCGGACTGCTCGACGAGGAGGGTTTCGACCCGCAATCGCGCACCGAGACCTACGCGGCGATCACTCTCGAGATCGACACCCGGCGCTGGGCGGGTGTGCCGTTCTACCTGCGCACCGGAAAACGCCTGGGCCGCAGGGTGACCGAGATCGCGGTGGTGTTCAAGCGGGCCCCGCATCTGCCGTTCGACCAGACCATGACCGAGGACCTCGGGCAGAACGCACTGGTCATCCGGGTGCAGCCCGATGAGGGCATCACCACCCGATTCGGTTCGAAGGTGCCGGGGTCGAGCATGGAAGTGCGCGACGTCAATATGGATTTCAGCTACGGCGAGGCGTTCACCGAGTCCTCCCCTGAGGCCTATGAACGCCTGATCCTCGATGTGCTGCTCGGGGTGCCGTCCCTGTTCCCGGTGAACGCGGAGGTCGAATTGTCATGGCGCATCCTGGATCCGGTGCTCGAGCACTGGGCCGCCGACGGTAAACCCGAACAGTACGAGGCGGGGACCTGGGGTCCGGCCTCGGCCGATGAGATGCTGGCCCGCACCGGGCGCGAATGGCGGCGGCCATGATCGTCGATATGCCGCAGACCACCACCGCCGAGGTCACCAAACGCCTGGTGCGCCTTCGGGAGAGCAATGGCGTGATCACCATGGGCCGGGTGCTGACCCTGGTCGTGTGCACGTTGGACAGTTCCGAGGCCGAGGACGCCATCGACGCCGCCAATGACGCCAGCCGCGAACATCCCTGCCGTGTGGTCGTTTTGGCGCGCGGGGATCGCGAGGCCGAGACCCGGTTGGATGCTCAGATCCGCGTCGGCGGTGATGCCGGAGCGGCCGAGGTGATAGTGCTGCGGCTGCAGGGGGATCTGATCAACCACGAGAGCAGCGTTGTCATCCCGTTCCTGCTGCCGGACACCCCGGTGGTGGCTTGGTGGCCGCGTGGTGCCCCGGAGTTCCCGTCCAAGGATTCGGTGGGGCGCTTGGCGACTCGCCGCATCACCGACGCCACCTTCGCCGCCGATCCGCAGGCGACGATCAAGAAGCGGCTCGGCACCTACGCCTCCGGCGATACCGATCTGGCGTGGAGTCGCATCACCTACTGGCGAGCGCTGTTGGCGGCCGCCATGGACGAACCGCCGTTCGAGCCGGTGGATTCGGTGATCATCTCCGGACTGCGCGAAGAACCCGCGCTGGATATGCTCGCAGGCTGGCTGGCCGCCCGGCTCAACTGTCCCGTGCGTCGCCGCTCGGGTGCGTTGCGGGTGGAGGTGCATCGCCCAACGGTGTCGATCGCGATCGAGCGGCCGCAGACCGGGCGCACCGCGACACTCACCCGCACCGGTGATCCGGATCAGCGAATCGCCTTGGCGCGCCGAGAAACTCGCGACTGCCTCGCCGAGGAACTGCGACGGCTGGATGCCGACGAGATCTATGCCGAGGCACTCGCCGGAATCGAGAAGGTGACCTATGAGTGAGCACGCGAACGTTCCCGCGAGCACCGTCGAAGTACACGACGATACCGATGCCTTGATCGCCGCCGCGGCCGCGCGATTCGTCGCGGTCGTGGTGGCGGCGCAGGCCGAACGTGGCTCGGCATCGGTGGTGTTGACCGGCGGTGGTGCCGGGATCGGACTGTTGGAACTGGTCCGTAAGACGCCCGGCGATATCGACTGGTCGCGGCTCGATGTGTTCTGGGGTGACGAACGATTCGTGCCCGCGGGCGATTCGGAGCGCAATGATCTGCAGGCGCGGCAGGCGCTACTGGATCATGTGCCGGTTGATCCGTCGCGGGTGCATCCGGTTGCCACCTCCGACGGTGAGTATCCGGATCCGGTCGAGGCCGCAGCCGAGTATGCGGCGGCAGTGCACGCGCACCTGGCCGAGCACGGGGCCTTCGATCTGCATCTGCTCGGTATGGGTGGCGAGGGGCATGTGAATTCGCTGTTCCCGCATACCGATGCGGTGCGCGAACAGCACGAACTCGTTGTCGCGGTACCGGATTCGCCGAAGCCGCCACCGGTGCGGGTCACGCTGACGCTGCCCGCGGTGCGGCACAGTCGCCATGTTGTGCTGGTCGTCGGTGGTGCCGCCAAGGCTGAAGCCGTTGCCGCGGCGGTTGCCGGTGCGGATCCGGTGGAGATTCCCTCGGCGGGTGCCGTCGGGTCGGAATCCACTACGTGGCTGTTGGATCGGGATGCCGCCGCGGCCTTGCCGGATGCCGCGAGCTAACTCAGCAACTGCTGCGCGGTCGCGCCGAGGACCAGTTCACGCACGTCTGGTGAGCGGGTGGCGCGTTCGACGGTGATGCGTGCGATGACCAGGTCGCCATAGGGGGCATCCGAGCCGAAGAGGGTCCGCTCGGGAATTTCGGCTATGGCCAGACGGACCGCGAAAACGATACTGGCAGTGGACAGTTCCAGGTACATGTTCGGGGTGTCGCGAACCAGTTCGATCGCGTCCATCCAGTGCGCGCCGCCGAGTTGGGAGACCACGAGCGGCACTCGTGGGTAGCGTCGCGCGAGGTCGGTCAGGGTGCGCAGATCGGCGGCGGTTGTGGGTGCGGCGCCGTGCACGACGACAGGAAGTCCATCGTGGTCGGTGGCGGCGCGGAGTACCGGCTCGATCAGGGCCGCTCGGTCCGGCGGCGGGGTCAACTCGCCGATGCCGCGCAGTCCGCGCCCGACTACGTCACGTTCGACGATCGCGTCGGCATCGGGCGTGTCGAGCGGTACCGAGGCGAATCCGATGAAGCGCTCCGGGTAGGCGGCGATTGCGGCATCGAGTTCGCGCCGGGCCGTTTCGCGGCCGAGGGCGCCGCCGGTGAGCGCCTGCGTCAGCAGGTCCATCTCTTCGCGTAGTTCGGTGAGGTTGCCAGCTCGTTCGGGATGCGGTCGGGTCATGAACAGGATGGTCTTGTCCACGCCTGCCTCGTCCAGCAGCGCGATGTGGTCGGCGAGTGGGTCGTGGACGTGGCTGTGTGCGTCGATGATCAACATCTCTCCTTATGGAATCGAGTTGCGGGCTCGAGTGTTGATCCCTGACACCATGGGAAGGTCAAATCATGCTGATCGGTGAGCTGGCCAGCCGTACCCGCACCAGTGAGCGGCTGCTGCGGTACTACGAGCGGGTCGGGTTGCTGTCGGCCGAACGCCGCCACAATGGGTATCGCGAGTACGACGCGGATGCCGAGCAGCGAGTCGGGCAGATTCGCGCATTGCTCGCGGCGGGGCTCTCGACCCGGGTGATCGGGCAGTTGCTGCCGTGCGCTGTCGACGACGGTGCGTTGCGGGCCTGTCCTGGCGTGCTGCCCGCGTTGCGGGATCGGCTGGCGGAGTTGGATCGTCGGGCCGCTGATCTCGATTCCGCTCGCGATCTGCTGCGGCGGACGATCGAGGAGACCGAGCAGTCGGGCTGAAGCTGTGCATCCTTCTGGCTGTGGCCGATAAATCCGCGATTCGACACCGGTATACTCGGAGAATTTTCTTGCAACTACCGAGGTAATCAGAATACTTTCGGAAATAGCGCCGAAATCAGGTCCCCGGAGCAGCGTTCGTCGGAGATGATCACAGCGTGACCGAACAGCGAGTCGACCTCGAGGAGCGGTTCCGTGCCGAGCTATCGGCGCTGGAGCCGCGGCCCAGCCGTCCCGTCGAACAGCCGCTCGACGCGGTAGGGCTCACCGGAGCCCAGTGCCTGGACCTGTTCGAATCACAGGCGACCAGTAGGCATCTCGACCTGACAGCGCGCCGGTTGGGCAGCGCCAAGCGCGGTTATTACAGCATCGGGTCGTCCGGGCATGAGGGCAATGCGGCGATTGCGGCAGCTCTGCGCCCCACCGATCCGGCGCTGCTGCACTATCGCTCCGGGGCATTCTTCGTGCACCGAGCCAGGCAGGTGCCCGGTCTGGACCCGATCCGGGATGTGCTGCTCGGCGTGGTCGCGGCCGCCACCGATCCGATATCCGGCGGCCGTCACAAGGTTTTCGGCAGCAAACCGGCTGCGGTGATCCCGCAGACCTCCACCATCGCATCACATCTGCCGCGCGCCGTCGGGCTCGCCTTCGCGATCGAGCGTGCGGCTCGGCTCGGCGTCACCTGCGAATGGCCGTCGGATTCGGTGGTGCTCTGCAGTTTCGGCGATGCGTCGGCCAATCACTCCACTGCCGCCGGTGCCGTCAATGCCGCGATTCACACTGCGCACCAAGGGGTTCCGCTACCGCTGCTGTTCGTATGCGAGGACAATGGCATCGGCATCAGCGTCCCGACTCCGCCCGGCTGGATCGAACAGTCCTACGGCATCCGCCTCGGGCTGCAGTATTTCGACGCGGACGGCTGCGATCTGCTCGACGTCGCGACAACCGCGACCCAGGCGGTCGACTGGGTACGCGAACATCGCAAGCCCGCCTTTCTACACCTGAGCACCGTACGACTCATGGGACACGCCGGGTCCGATGTCGAATCCGCCTACCGCAGCCCCACCGATATCACCGCCGACCTGCGCCGCGACCCGGTGGTTGCAACCGGCCGCCTCCTGGTCACTTCCGGTGTCGCCACCCCGACCGAAGTCATCGCACGCTACGACGAAATCGGTGGCCGAGTCGCCGCCATGTCCGAATTGGTTTGTCGTGAACCGAAATTGACTTCTGCCGCTGCGGTGATGGCACCGCTGGCCCCGCCGCATGCGGACCTCGTGCAGGCCGATGTTCTGCGTCGAGGACACTCGGTTACACAGGGTGATTCGGTGACATTGGCGCAGGCGATCAATCAGACGCTCGCCGCCCTGCTCGACCGGGACGACGACATCCTGGTATTCGGCGAGGATGTCGGCCGCAAGGGCGGCGTGTACGGCGTCACCAAGGGGCTGCAGAAGCAGTTCGGGGTGCGCCGCGTCTTCGATACGCTGCTCGACGAACAGAGCGTGCTCGGCACGGCTCTGGGCGCCGGGCTCGCCGGATTCGTGCCGATTCCGGAGGTCCAGTATCTCGCCTACGTGCACAATGCCGCGGACCAGTTGCGCGGAGAAGCCGCCACACTGTCGTTCTTCTCCCAGGGGCAATACCGCAATCCGATGGTCGTCCGCATCGCCGGTTATGGCTATCAGAAGGGGTTCGGCGGCCACTTCCACAACGACAATTCCATTGCGGCACTGCGCGATATCCCGGGCTTGATCATCGCCTCCCCCGCTCGCGCCGATGATGCCGCCGCCATGCTCCGCACCTGCGTCTCCGCTGCTCGCGTCGACGGACGCGTGTGCCTCTACCTCGAACCCATCGCCCTCTACCACACCCGCGACCTGCACCAACCTGGCGATAATGCCTGGCTCGCAACACCTTCCGATGCCGATCACATCGCCATCGGCCGCGCCCGCAGCTACGGCGACGGCGACGGCGACGGCACCGACCTCACCATTGTCACCTTCGCCAATGGCGTCCCCATGAGTCTGCGTGTGGCCCAACGCCTCTTATCTCGCGGCATCCGAGCCCGCGTGCTCGACCTCCGCTGGCTCTCGCCCCTCCCCCTCGACGACCTACTCGACCACGCCCGCGCCACCGGCCGAGTCCTCATCGCCGACGAAACCCGCCACACGGGCGGCGTCTCCGAATCCCTCTGCACCGCGCTGATCGACGCCGGTTTCAACGGCCCCATAACCCGCGTAACCAGCGAAGACTCCTTCATCCCCTTGGGCCCGGCCGCCACTACCGTCCTTCTCGACGAATCCCGAATCGAGTCCGCAGCCACGAAACTCCTCACGCGCTAACCGTTCCGGACCGCGCGTCACTCGCCGACCCCTCGTATCGGCGAGTACGCGCGCCCGCTGGAACGGTTATCGCCGCAACCGCAGCACCGCTTCCAGGATTTCTCGCATCGACGGCCGAAACCTGTTGTGCGGCTCGTGGATCCAGCGCCGAAATCCGCGCCGCTCGTCAGCGGGAGACGGCAGCACAATGTAGTTCGACGCGACGCCGATATTCCAGCGCAGCAGCGCGGGCGTCAGACTCTCCGGACACGGTCCGGACGGTCCGGTCAGAAAGGCCCACCGCCGCGACGCCGGATGCTCTATCACCGGCCCCAACGGCCCCTGCTGCTCCGCGATGACTTCCGTTGCCAGCCTCGAGGGCATCACCACCGCACTGACGGGTCCGGTCTGCACGATGATCCGCGTCTGGGTGTCGGGCATTATCACCGCGGGCAGTCCCAGATCGCGTTGGTAGTGCCGGCAGCGCTGCGCGGTTGTCTCTGCGCTACTGGACATTTCGCACCATCCGACGATCGTTCGTGGCTGTCGTCATCCGACGCCCCCTCAAACCGCGACGCAGGGGACGGTCCTCGATGACACCCACTGCCTCGGCGTGACGTGATATCTTTGGTGTGGTAATGCTAGCGTGATTATCACGCTCCAGGAAGTGAATCGGATGAGTTGCGTCAGACCGATACGCTGGGGAGCCATGGGAATTCGATTACGGACCGCGCGAAAATTGTTGCTGGGACGCGAGATCGAGCATATGGTCCGCACCGCGGGTGTCAGCCAGACCGAGGCAGGCAAGATCATCGAGTCGACCCAGAGCCGAATCAACCAGCTGATCAACGGAGTCGGCGCAATCAGCGTCGGCGATCTCGAACTCCTCACGACCACACTGGGTTTCACTGATCCGGGTTATGTCGAGACGCTCAAGGAACTGCGCCGCGACAACCACAAGCGCGGCTTCTGGACCACCGGCCATCGCCGCGCCTACGTCGAGGACCTGCGGCTGCTCGTCGATCTGGAGGCGCATGCGAGTCTGTTGCGCACCGCCGAGGCGGAGATCATGCCGGGACTCGTGCAGTGTGAGTCCTACATTCGCGCACTGCACGAACCGGTCACTCCGGTCGCGGCCGACCGTGTCACCGTCGAGGAGTCGGTGCAGGCGCGGCTGGCCCGGCAACAGGTCCTGACCGAGGCGGACCCGCCGGAGTTCCGCGCGATACTGTCCGAATCCTGTCTGCGCCGCGAATACGGCGGGCGCGAGGTGATGCTCGAACAACTCGAACATCTGTCGAGTCTGTCCAGACGGCCGAACATCCTGATCCAAGTACTCCCGTTCACCGTCACCACCCGCGGGGCGGGGATGGAGGACCGGTACACCCTGGTCCGGGTGCCGTCGCCGGGTGCGGCGGGTGACCTCGAGATGGCGATCGTGGAGAGCCAGGGGGATATCCGCTACATCGATGACAAACCCGCGGTGGCCGCCCGCGAAACCGTATGGTCCCGGCTCAGTGCCGCCGCTCTCGGCGCCGCGGATTCCCGGAAGTTCATGGAGCACGTCGCACGATCGTTGCGCCGCAAGACATTCACCAGTACTTGACGAATCAGGAGCACCCGGATGTCCGCCGACTTCGAGCCCCGAGAAATTGATGCGAGCCGACCATCCGCCGCCCGCATGTACCACTACTACCTGTCCGGGGAAGCCGTCTTCGAGGTCGACAAGATCTTCGGTGAGCGACTGTTCGAAATACTTCCATTCCTTGATGTGTGGGCGCATCACAACCGCGGATTCCTGCGCCGCGCAACACGATTCATGGTGGAGCAGGGCATCCGGCAATTCCTCGATATCGGTTCCGGACTCCCCACCGTCGGCAATACGCACGAGGTCGCACGGGAATCGGCACCGGATTCGCGCGTGGTCTATGTCGACAACGATCTGGAAGCGGTCAATCGCGCCCACGACCTCCTGCTGCACGGCGATGCCCTCGACAACACCGCCGTCATCGAGGCCGACCTGCGTTATCCCGACCTGATTCTGGACCATCCGGATACCCGACGGCTGATCGACTTCGGGCAGCCGCTGGGCCTGTTGATCGTCAGCGTCTGGCCGTTCTTGCCCGACGCCGACCAGCCGCACGAGTTGATGGCGCGATTACGCGACCGGCTCCCCTCGGGCAGCTATGCCGCGATGACCCATGTGTCCCTGGACGACGCCGGTCCGGAGATCAAGCAGCAAATGGCCGCGGCCGCCGCACTGTACGACGAGACCTCCGATCCAGTGTCCTTGCGCACCCGCGCCCAGTTCACCGCTCTCTACGACGGCCTGGACCTGGTCGAACCCGGTATCGCCTACGCACCGGACTGGCGCCCGGATCAACCGGTCGACCGGGCAGACACGGCGCGGCCGTGTAATTTCGCCGCCGTTGGCTATAAGCCTTGAAGGACGAGCAACGGGTCTGCACCCCTGCGACTCCTGCTCTACCCGTTGAAAGGACATGCAATGACGCAGCCCACCTTCACCGTCGCCGAATTCCGCAAGGCGACCTTCAGCTCGCCCAACCAGAATTGCGTGTGCATCGCACGCAAGAACGGGTGGACTGCGGTCTGGGACGACAAGCTCGCCGACGAACGCTACACACCCGGAATGTCGTTGCCCGACAAGGAAATTCTTGTATTCACCGACGAGCAGTTCGATGCTTTCCAGGCCGGAGTGCGGGCGGGTCGCGTCGAAGACCGGTATCTGGCGATATCGCGCCGCGACGGCGGATACGTCTTCCGCGCCGCCGTTCCCCAGCCGATCGATGGCGTGGAACTACTCTTCGACGAGGATGAGTTCGATGCCTTTCGACAGGGTGTGCTGAGCAACGAATTCGATTGCGCACGATTCATCGCGGCCTGAGATCTATCCCGTGGCGCCGACCGATCCGACACGCGGTAGCCGACTTCCGACGAATCCGATTCGGCGGCGCCACCGAGGAAATACAGTGGACATACGGTGACCAGCGGCGAAAGGGCACGGCTATGACCACGATGTCCATGCTCGGCGAGGTACGACCCGAACACGATCGGGCGATCGAGGAGGGCCGGGTACTGCTGCACTTTCTGCGGTCGTTCCGCATGCCCGTACTCGACGTATGGTCCGCCTGCGCCGAACGCAGGCAATTGGATCGCTGGTTCGGCAAGGTCACCGGGGGCAATGGCAACCTGACCATCGAACCGTTCGACGGTCCGGTCCCCGGCCCCATCGCAATCCGTGTCGAAGACTGCCGCGCACCACATGATCTGGTGATCCATATCGATGGCGGCATCCTCGAAATGCGTATGACCCAGGTGGGCGTCGTCACCAATCTCGAACTGATCCGCCGCCACATCTGCCCCGCCGACGCCTGCTCGGTCGGCCCACGCTGGCAGTACCTACTGGATCGGCTCACCGCCTACCTGGACCGACGCCCCCTCCCCAGCTGGGCCGACTACCCCGAATTGACCAACGAATACCGCTGACCCGGCTATTGCGTGAGGGCCGGATTCGGGACCAGGTCGCGCAGGTGGCTCGTGATCACGGCGTTGACCTCGTCGGTGCGTTCCAACTGCACGAGGTGACCCGCGTCCGCGATCTTGGTGACGGCGCGCAGATCGGGAACGTTCGCACGCAGAGTTGCGAGCGGGTCGCGCCCGCTGAAGCCCTCCATATCCGGATCTCGGTCGCCGTAGAGGAAATACGTCGGAACGGAGATCTCGACGTCGGCGAATTCGGCCGTGAGTTCCCAGTTCCGATCGAGCACGCGGTACCAGTTCAGACTGCCGGTGAAGCCCGTGCGCTCGAAATCCTGTGCCAGGGTGTCGAATTCGGCGATGGAGAGCCAGCGCCACGGCAACAGCGGGGCTTCGGGGAGAACGTCGAGGTAGCCGGTGCCCTCGGCCGGGAAACGCCAGGTGTCGAGATAGTGGTAGTCGGCGCTGAGCGAGTAGTAGACGCGGGCCAGGAATTCCCTTGTGCGACCGCCGAGTTCGGCATCGGCCACGCCAGGCTTCTGGAAATAGTCCAGATGCAGGAAATGACGCTGAGCGGCCTTGGCCCACAGCTGCGATGGCGCGCGCGGCGGCCGCGGGGCGAACGGATTATTGAGCACGATGACACCGCTCACTCGCTCCGGCGCGCGCAACGCCAGCTCCCACACCAGCGCGGCCCCGAAGTCCAGACCGACGAAGACCGCCTGCTCGGCACCCATCTCGTCCAGCAGACCGAGCAGATCGCCGATGACGGCGCGGTTGCTGTAGTCCTCGATATCGGTAGGCACATCCGTGCGCCCATATCCGCGCAAATCCGGCGCAACGGCCCGGTAACCCGCCGCGGCGACGGCCGCGAGCTGGCGATGCCACATGAACCAGGTATGCGGAAAGCCGTGGCAGAAGATCACCGGATGCCCCTCGCCCTGCTCGGCGACATGCATGCGAATGCCGTTGCTCGTAACGAACCGATGGATCAATTCCACTACGGCCTCCAATTGCTAGAACGTGTTCTTGTTTCACGGTAATGTCCCGGGATCGTGAACGGAATACCTCAGGTTCTAGGCGGCCGAGTCGCGGTGGTGACCGGCGCGAGCCGCGGCATCGGCAAGGGCATCGCGCTGGAGTTGGGCGCCGCGGGCGCCACCGTCTTCGTCACCGGGCGCTCGGCCGTACCAGGACGGCTGCCGGGGACCGTGCACGCGACCGCGGCCGAGATCGACCTGCTCGGCGGCGTCGGGGTGCCGGTGGTCTGCGATCACCGCGACGACGATGCGGTCGAGCGACTGTTCGAGCGGATCCGCAACGAGCACGGACGACTCGATGTGCTGGTGAACAACGTCTACAACGCTCCCGCTGCCGCGCGTTGGCTGGGCAAACCGTTCTGGGAGGTGCCGCCGCAGGCCTGGGATGAGACATTCGACGTCGGCCTCCGGTCACATTACGTCGCAAGCGTTTTCGCGGCTCCCCTGCTGATCGAATCGGCGGGCCTGATCGCCAATATCTCCTCCCCCGGCGCCGAGCGCTATATGCACAACGCGGTTTACGGCGTCGCCAAGGCCGCGCTGGACCGGCTCACCTCGGATATGGCCGACGATCTCGCCGAGTCGGGCGTCACGGTGGTCTCGCTGTGGCCCGGAATCGTCGACACCGAACTGCTGCAAATGGTTCCACGCGATCGGGACGGCCGCCGCGTCGTCACACTGCCCGGCGAGGGCACCTACGACCTCGACAACGCAGAATCCCCCCGCTTCCCGGGGCGTGCCGTCGTCGCACTCGCCGCCGATCCGGACCGCAGGCAACGCTCCGGATCGGCTTGGCGCATAGCGGATCTCGCCGAAGAGTACGGCTTCACCGACCTCGACGGCCGCATTCCGCGCAACGACTGAGATTCAGGCCAGACTCAGAAAGCGCTGCACCGATCGCAACGGCGCCGGCTTGCCCCGCCAGGTCAGATAGATATGCGAACGCGGCGCATCCACGATATCGACATAAACCACGCCCGGATGTGGTGCCCGAGACCGCGCCAGCACCGGCACAATCCCGATACCACGTTCCGCCGCGACGAGTTCGATCCATTCGTCGAAATTCGTGCAGGTGATGACGGTGCGGTTCGGATCGGGCGCATCCCATGATTCAGCATTGGTGGTGCCGGAAACGGTATTGGCCACCAGCGGAAGGTGCGCGAGATCGGCCCAGCGCAGCTCGACCGCGGTTGCCAGCGGCGAATGCACCGAAACCGCCAGCACCCGCTGCTCCGAACCTATTTCGCGGGATTCGAGATGGTGCGGCAGCCAGATATCGTTGCGGTGGATGGCGATATCGATCGAGCGGTCGTCGAGTGCCGCCATCGGATCCTCCACGCGGCGTAGCGAAATCCGGCCGCCGAGCGCCTCGTAGCGGGTGCGGATCGCGGCGAACCAGGCATCGGGCAGCAGCCAGGAGAATCCGACCTCGATCGTGGCGCGCATGCGCAGATCCGCTTGGACGGTCTCGATATCGCCGATGATGCGTCTGCTGTGTTCGAGCAGCTCGGCTCCCTCGTCGGTCAGCTCGAAGCGCCGGGACGTGCGTTCGATCAACCGGCATTCGACCAAGCGCTCCAACTGCTGGATGGTTCGGGTCAGCGCGGGCTGGCTGAGGTGCAGCCGGGCGGCGGCGCGGGTGTAGTTCGCTTCCTCGCAGAGCGCGACGTATGCCCGCAGGTGCCGCAGCTCGATATCCATGCGTCGAGCGTATACATCGTGCACAGAAAGCATTTCACAGGCTTGTCAGCGGACCGTACCGTCGGATCTTGTGACCGCATCAGCTCTCCTCGACACCCCGCGCCGCACCCTCGCACCGGCACTCGCCGCAGGTGCGGGCCTCGCAGGCGCCGTGGGTGTCGGGCGCTTCGCCTACACACCGATGCTGCCCGCGATGGTGGACGCGCACCGCATCGACGCCCACGATGGCGCGCTCATCGCCGCCGCCAACTATGCGGGCTATCTGCTGGGCGCGGTCCTGCTCGCGCGTCGTCCGGAGATGAACAGCCGCAATATCTTTCGCATTTCGGCCGTGGTCCTGGTGATCAGTGAAGCGTTGGTCGTATTGCCCGGCCCGACCGTGATCCCCGCGCTGCTGCGATTGATCGCGGGGTTGGCCAGCGCGGTGATCTTCGTCGGCTGCGCGGGCGCGATCGCTCGGCTCGGTGGCCGAGCGCATGCCGCGGGCATCGCCTTCGGCGGGGTCGGGTTCGGTATCGCGCTCACCGGGTTGCTCGCGCTGGCCGCGCAGCCGGTCTTGTCCTGGCAGGGCCTGTGGCTCGGTGCCGCCGGTCTGACCGCCCTACTACTACTGCCCGCCTTCCGACTGGATATTCACGCCGGGCGGAGCGCCGAGGTGGCCCACGCGAAACGGAAGAGCACGGCTTGGCGCGCGCTGCTCATCTCCTACTCGCTCGAAGGCATCGGCTATATCGTGATCGGCACCTTCTTGGTCGCCGCCGTCGGCGCACACAACACGACCGTTGGCTCGGCGATGTGGGTGATCGTCGGCGCGGCCGCCGCACCGGCGGTGCTCTGGAGCATTGCCGCACATCGCTGGACGCCGACGACCGCCCTGGTCTTCGCACTGCTCGCGCAGTGCGCCTCGTCGGCCCTGCTCGCCTGGTCGACGACCATGTGGTCGGCGATCATCGCGGCGGCACTGTTCGGCGGGACGTTCATGGGCATCTGCATGCTCGCGATCCAGATCGGCATCGAACTGACCGGCCACCGGGCCGCGGCCACGCTCACCGCGGTCTACGGCGCGGGGCAGATGCTGGGGCCGCTGGTCGTCGCACCGGTAATCGGCGACGGCTATGCGATGGCCTTCGTAATCGCGACCCTCGTGCTGGCGGCGGCGACAGCGGGAGCCGTCGTCGTCGCCGGGCAACTCAGGCGAACTTGATCTCCAGGCCGATACCGAGGATGGCGATGAGCCAGATCAAGCCGGTGAAGATGGTGATGCGGTCGAGGTTCTTCTCGACGACGGTCGAACCCGACAGGCTGGACTGCACGCCGCCACCAAACAAGCTGGACAGACCTCCACCCTTGGCGCGGTGCAGCAGCACCAGCAGCACCAGCAGCACGCTGGTGACGATCAGGAGGATATCCAGGAACATCCGCATGCCGGACAGTCTATGGGTGCGGGTCGGTACCCGCATAATCACCCCGGCTCGACGCGACCTACGGTGTGTCTACCGCAACCAGGTGCGTGGCGGTGTCCTGGCCGATCATGAACTCCGCGACGGCGCGTTCGCGCAGTTGGTCCTGAGCGGTCAGCCGCACCTGATGCTGGTGCATAT
Source organism: Nocardia pseudovaccinii (assembly GCF_050942345.1). NCBI lineage: Bacteria > Bacillati > Actinomycetota > Actinomycetes > Mycobacteriales > Nocardiaceae > Nocardia > Nocardia pseudovaccinii. The sequence continues at coordinate 3,941,498 of NZ_CP192074.1, read as the reverse complement.
GCTCCGACCAGGAGCGCACCACGAAGGCCTCGACATAGCGATCGATCACCCCGACGTCGCGGTACAGCCGCCATTCCATCGCGCCGGTGCGCTGCATGGACCGTCCGACGAACACCATCGCGGCCAGGAATTCGTCGATCTTCTCCGGCGGGACATCGTAGGTGCGCAACACCAGCACCGGCCCGTCCTCGGGATCCGGTTCGACCACGAGTTGCGGTTCCGGCCAGAAGACGCTCGGGCTCAGATCCACCTCCTCCGCGTTGTGGCGGATCGGCAGCCAGACCGAACTAAGCGCGGAACCTGCCAACAGCACCGTCGCCGCCAGCAGTGCGGCCACCGGACCCACCGCACCGGCCACCAGACCCCACACCAGCGAACCGAGTGCCTGGCCGCCCATGAACACCAGCATGTACACCGACAGCCCGCGCGCCCGCACCCATGCGGGCAGCAGCAATTGCATGGTCGAGTTCATCGTCGACATCGCGAGCAGCCAGGCGAATCCGGCCCCGACCAGCAGCACCAGCACCACCGGCACGCTGTGCAGCACCGCCGCCCCCGCCGAGGCGATGCCGAACAGGATCGCGGCCGCGGTCAAGCGCTGCGTGGGTGTCAGCAGGGCACGGACCCGTCCCAAGCCGACCGCCCCCGTCACCGCGCCGAGCCCGAGCGCGCCGAGCAGCAGACCGTAGCCCGATGAGGACAAGCCGAGTTCGTCGCGGGCGATGACCGGAAGCAGCGCCCACACCGCGCTCGCCGGCGCGATGAACAGAATCGAGCGCAACAGCACCCGCCGGATCGCGGGCGCGGCGCGAATGAACCGAGTGCCCGCCTGCAGCGCCGCCAGCGGACGTTCACTGGGCAGTTTCCGTTCCTTCGCCGGTCTTCGCCAGCTGAGCAGCACCGTCACGATGCCGACGAACGACACCGCGTTCAGCGCGAATACCAGCGTCGGGCCGGACACGGAGACCAGTACGCCCGCGATGGCGGGCCCGACCGCGCGCCCGATATTGATATTCATACTGCCCAGCGCCGCGGCAGACGGGATCTGTTCGCGCGCAACGAGTTCCGGCTGAATCGCCTGCCAAGACGGCGCCGTCAACGCCTGCCCGCACCCGAGCAGGAACAGCAACGTCAACAGCACGCCGGGAGTGGTGTGCCCGGTCGCCGTCGACACCGCGAGCACCGCCGCCAACACCGCCATCGCCGACTGCGCCCCGACCAACAACCTGCGCCGATCCAACAGATCCGCCAACACCCCCGACGGGATCGACAACAGCATCACCGGCAATGTGGTCGCCGTCTGCACGAATGCCACCAACGTCGCGGCATTGGGCGCATCGACCAGAATCCACTGCGCCCCAACGGTTTGCATCCAGGTACCCAGATTCGAGACCAACTGCGCGATCCACAGCGCCCGATAGATTCGCGACCGTAACGGCGCCCAGGTGGATAAAGGTGTCGTCGCGTCAGCAGTGGTCACTGGCCCGAGCATAGCTACGGGTCGAACTACGTGCCGTTCGCCATTGCTGCGGATCTGGTGACTACGACCTCGGCGCGGCTCGGGTCGGTGCGGCGGCAGGCCGAGGCGGTCGGTGGACGGCCGACTCCCCTCGACGGCCGCGCGGGCGACCGAGCGGCTGCCTACGCCGCGGGCGCAGTACCAGCGTCGCCACACCGACGGCGAGGAGAAGCAAGCCGGTTCCCAACACTGCACCGAAGTGGTTGCCCCGCTGCGGATTGTCCACCGCTGACCCTGCGGTCGGCGTGCCGGATGTTTCCGCGACAGCTGCTCGAGTGGTACTCGTCGTGATCGGCTTGGTGGTCGTGCCGGAGCGAGGGTCGATCGTGATCTGCCGGACCGCAGATGCCTCGCCACAAGCCGCGCTGATCGTCTGCGGGCCGGTTGCGGCCTGATTGGACACGGCAATGGAAGTGGCGAACGTCCCATGGGAGACCGACGCGTTCTGCGGCGAACCGGACCAGCTCGGGGTAAGCCGGACCACGGTGCACGGCCAGTAAGTGCCGTTCACTGCGATCTGTGTGCCGCGTTCCGCGCGGGTTGGCGCGACGTCGAAAGTGGGGTCGGAACGCGGGCAAGTCTCCCCCACCGCTGTGCGGGCCGTAGTGCACGGTCCCGCCTGTCCTGCGGTTGTCGAAGATGTGGTCGGCGTAGGTGTGGTTGTCGTAGGCGCCGACACCGCCATCGGTACCGCCATCGCACCGAGCACAGCCGCCGCGGCCGCCGCGACAAGAAACGCTCGCGCCTCACTTCTCATAACCGCCTCTCCGAAACGCGGATCGCCGCATCGATCCGTGCCCCGTAACCAAGTCTGTGCCGCGTCCCGACACACCGGCACGAGTAATCCACTACCTGTTTCGACGGTCGCGCGCGCAGCAGCGGCCAGCTGAATTGCGCGGTTTCCAGCGGCAACGCCCGTACCATCGGCTACATGTCGGCTACAACGGTGCGCGTCGGGATTCTGCTGGTTATGGCGGCCGCTCTGGTGGCTGGCTGTTCGGGAGACGATGAGAAGAAGAACCAACCGGCGGGGTCGCCGATGGGGCGCACATTTGTCTCGACCGGGGTCGAGGGACAGCAGATTCCGGGCGGCGGACCGATGACACTCGCCTTTACCGATGGCAAGATCTCGGCGAACTCCGGCTGCAATACGGCCAATGGCACGGTGGATCTGGCCGATGGGATCCTGCACGTCGGCACGCTCTCGAGCACCCTGATTGCCTGTCCGGATGAACGAAGCCAGGCCGATAGCTGGCAGGACAGGGTGTTGACGTCGCTGCCGAAGTGGCGGATCGACGATTCGACACTGACGCTGACCGGAAAGGAAACAACGGTCACGTTGCTCGACAAGAAGGTCGCCCAACCCGATAGGCCGCTCATCGGCACGACATGGATCGTCTCCGCCCTGATGACGCCCGATGCGCAGATCCGTTCCCAGACGCTGGACGATGTGAAGCCGACGCTCACCATCGCGGCGGACGGTGGGGTCGCAGGAAGCGCCGGATGCAATCGCATGACCGGCCACGCCACCGCATCGCCCACCACCAACGGTCCGGACGTCACGTTCCAGATCGGCACTACGAAGATGGCGTGCGCGCCGGAGATCATGGAGGTCGAGCAGGCGGTGCTGAAGGCCCTCGACGGCAAGACAACAGCGACCATCGACGCGGAAACGCTGATCCTGCGCAATACCAACGGCTTCGGCCTGACCCTGCGCGCGGCATAGCCGTGAACCAAAACGCCTCCCGCACACCGGATCTCCGCCACCCGGACCGCAAACGCACCTGGCATACCGAGATCGGCCCGTGGCCGGATCTTCCGTCCGCCCACATCGAGAAGCTGCCCGCGCCGCCGTCCCAGGTAACCCTCGTCCGCTACGCCGAGCTCTACACCGCCGCGGGCCGCATCCGCCGCACCGAACACGGCGGCTCGGATATGGATACCGTCGCCGCGCTACTCGCCGCGCGCGACGAATTCCTGCACACCATCTTCACTTTGGGCTTTATCGACCCCGACGGCGCACTCCTGGCCGAATGCTCGGTCGGCATCTCCGAGACCACAGCCAAGCTGTACATCGTGCACGCCACCAAGCAGCCCGCCGAACTCGCCCACCTCCTGCGCGGCACCCTGTACCGACTACACGTGCACTACCCGGACGTGCGGACCGCCGAGATCTCGATGGACCCGCACGACGAGCCACTCGAGCTGGCACTCACCGCCAGCGGTTTCATCGTGAATCACCTCTGATCCCAACTACTTCCGCGTCAGGATCACCCGGTCCGCAATCCGCTCCGCCTCCCCGGGCGGGGCGAAGTAGAGCTCCATGGTCACCCGATCGGCCGACTCCAGCTCGATCACCGTCCGCATCGGAATCGTCTTGCCGACGAATTGCGGACCGAGCACACCCGGATCGGTGAACTCCCCCGCCACCTCGATATCGGCGGCGCTCCCGCTGGCCTTGGCGCCCTTGTAGGTCATCATCATCGGCGTCACGCTGTCCACCGTCGACCATTCGTAGCGATCGCCGGTCGGCGAATAGCCGAGCGTGCCGAGCCGGTAGTACGGCTTGCCACCGAAGGTACCCTCGGCCTCCTCCTGCATGAAGTTGTTGCCCGTCTTGCCGATCCAATGCCAGCGCGAGGTGATATCGCTCTTGATCGGATTATCCGCGGTACCACCCGCGATGAATGTCGACTTCGCGCCATTCCATTCGCCCACCAGCTGATTCAACTTCTGGTGCCCGGCATCCTGGTTGGTGGGAGCCGCCTCGGAACTCGATATGGTTTCCACCGGCGAGGGAGAATCGTCGGAGCATCCGGCCCCGAACGCGGTGAACGCCATGAGCGCAACCGTCACCAGTGCGCGCGCCTTCGTTGATCTCACGTGAAAGTCCTTGTCGGCCTACGGATCAGAGACTCGAACAGCATCGCATCCCGGGCGCCGGTATGCCTCGCCCCGAGCGGGAAGCCCGACGCGAATCAGCCCGGCAACACGCGCTCGAGCGTGTTACCGGGCTGATTCGAACATTCACCCGTCAGGGCAGCGGACCACCCGCGGCTATCGCGGACAGCGTGGCGAACTCGTCGCCCTTGAGCGACGCACCGCCGACAAGCGCGCCGTCGATATCCGTCTGCGCGACCAGCTCGCCGACGTTCTTGGCATTCACCGAACCGCCGTAGAGCACCCGCACGCCCGCCGCGACCTCGGGCGAGGCCAGTTCGACGAGCTCCGCGCGAATCGCACCGCAGACTTCCTGCGCGTCGGCGGGGGTGGCGACCTTACCGGTGCCGATGGCCCAGACCGGCTCATAGGCGATGACGATCTTCGAAATCTCTTCGGCCGTCAAACCTTTGAGCGAACCACGCAACTGCTCGAGGTTGTACTCGACATGGGTCTTCGCCTCGCGGACATTGAGACCCTCGCCGATGCACACGATCGGGGTGATCCCGTACTTCAGCGCCTGCTTGGTCTTGGCCAGCACAGTGGCGTCGTCCTCGGAGTGGTACTGCCGCCGCTCCGAATGGCCGACGACCGCGAAGGTGCAGCCCAGCTTGGACAGCATGGCGGCGCTGATCTCGCCGGTGTACGCGCCCTCATCGTGCGTCGAAACATCCTGCGCACCATAGGTGAGCAGCAGCTTGTCACCCTCGACAAGGGTCTGCACGCTGCGGATATCGGTGAACGGCGGAATTACCGCGACGTCGACCTTTGCGAAGTACTTCTCCGGCAGCGCGAAGGCGATCTTCTGCACCAGGGCGATGGCCTCGAGGTGATTGAGGTTCATCTTCCAGTTGCCCGCGATGAGCGGTTTGCGTGCCATGGTTCAGTCCTCCAGTACCGCGATACCGGGCAGTTCCTTGCCCTCGAGGTATTCCAGGGATGCGCCGCCACCGGTGGAGATGTGCGAGAAACCGTCCTCGGGCAGGCCGAGCGCGCGCACGGCCGCGGCCGAATCGCCACCGCCGACAACGGTGAAGGCACCCTTGCCCGTCGCGGTCACGATCGCCTCGGCGACACCCCGGGTACCCGCGGCGAAGTTCTCGAACTCGAATACGCCCATCGGGCCGTTCCAGAACACCGTCTTCGCCTCGGTGAGCAGTGCCGCGAACCGGTCCACCGACTCGGGACCGATATCGAGACCGAGCCAGCCGTCCGGAATCTCGTTGGCGGGCACCACCTTCGAGTCCGCGTCGGCCGCGAACTTATTCGCCACGACGATATCGCGCGGCAGATGGATGACGTCCCCGTAGCGCTCCAGCAGCCCCTTGCAGGTCTCGATCATCTCCTCCTGCAGCAGCGAGGCGCCGACCGAAAGGCCCTGTGCGGCAAGGAAGGTGAAGCACATGCCGCCGCCGATCACCAGGGTGTCCACCTTGGGGGCCAGTGCCTCGATGACAGCCAGCTTGTCGGAGACCTTCGAACCGCCGAGCACAACCGCGTACGGGCGCTCCGAGCTCTCGGTCAGCTTGGCCAGCACCTCGACCTCGGCGGCGACCAGCGTGCCCGCGTAATGCGGCAGCAGCTTCGCCACGTCGTAGACCGAGGCCTGCTTGCGGTGCACTACGCCGAAGCCGTCGGAGACGAACGCACCGTCATCACCGACCAGCTCGACCAGCGCAGCGGCCAGCTTGGCCCGCTCGGCATCGTCCTTGCTGGTTTCGCGCGCATCGAAGCGCACGTTCTCCAACAGCAGCACGTCACCGTCGGTGAGGCCCTCCGAGCGCGACAGCGCGTCGTAGCCGACGACGTCACCGGCCAGCTGGACATTGCGGCCCAGCAGCTCGGCCAGCTTCACCGCGACCGGAGCGAGGGAGAATTTCGGATCCGGCTCACCCTTCGGACGGCCCAGATGCGCCGTGACGACGACCTTGGCGCCGGCCTCGACCAGCGCACGCAGCGTCGGCACCGAGGCGATGATGCGGCCCGGGTCGGTGATCTCGCCGTTCTCGTCGAGGGGGACGTTCAGGTCGGAGCGCACGAGTACGCCCCGACCCTCGACACCCTCGTTCAGCAGATCCTGGAGTGTTTCGACCGCCATGTCAGAGCGACTTGCCGACGAGGCCGATGAGGTCGGCCAGGCGGTTGGAGTAGCCCCACTCGTTGTCGTACCAGCCGACGACCTTCACCTGGTCATCGATGGTCTTGATCAGCGGCGCGTCGTAGATGCACGAGTGCGGGTCGGTGACGATGTCGCTGGACACGATCGGGTCCACGTTGTACTTCAGGATGCCCTTCAGCGCACCTTCGGCGGCGGCCTTGTAGGCGGCGTTGATGTCATCGATCGAGGCCGACTTGCTCAGGGTCACGGTGAGGTCGGTGACCGAGCCCGTCGGGACCGGGACGCGCAGCGCGTAGCCGTCGAGCTTGCCGTTGAGCTCCGGGAGCACGAGGCCGATGGCCTTCGCGGCGCCGGTGCCGGTGGGCACGATGTTCAGCGCGGCGGCGCGGGCGCGGCGCAGGTCGCTGTGCGGGCCGTCCTGCAGGTTCTGGTCCTGGGTGTAGGCGTGGATGGTGGTCATCAGACCACGCTCGATGCCGAAGCTGTCGTTGAGCACCTTCGCCAGCGGACCGAGGCAGTTGGTGGTGCAGGACGCGTTGGAGATGATGTTCTGGCTGCCGTCGTACTTGTCGTCGTTGACGCCCATGACGACGGTCAGGTCCTCACCCTTGGCGGGCGCGGAGATGATGACCTTCTTGGCGCCCGCGGCGATGTGGCCCTTCGCCTTGGTCGCGTCGGTGAAAATGCCGGTGGATTCGACGACCACGTCGACGCCGAGGTCACCCCACGGCAGCGCGGACGGGCCCTCCTTGATGGCCAGCGCCTTGATCCGCTGGTCGCCGACCACGATGGTGTCGTCGCCGTCCAGCGAAACGTCCTGCGGCAAGCGGCCCAGGATCGAGTCGTACTTGAGCAGAGTGGCCAGCGTCGCGTTGTCGGTGAGGTCGTTGACCGCGACGATCTCGATGTCGGTGGTGCCGAGCGCCTTCTGCGCCTCCACCGCCCGGAAGAAGTTACGTCCGATACGGCCGAAGCCGTTGATGCCTACCCGGACAGTCACGTTATCGCTCCTCAGCTTTCAAGCGGATTCATTCCGATGCCATAGACCACAGTAGTGCCCGACCGTAGCCTCTCCGACACGCACCTGACATTCCTGAGAACGCGGGACCTGCGCAGACGCCCGCGCATGTGGTTTCGGTGCACAAATCCGCCGTCCGTGTCCTTGTCTCGGCTCACCATGGAATCCGGTGCCTCGCTGCGGCCACCTGCGATCCGAGCGAGCCCGGCAGGCGCTGCCACGGCGGGCTTCGGACCGTAAGCCGGGTGGACAGCCCGGCCTCGGAAAAGCGAATCGCCGCCCCGTGGGGCGGCGATTCGGCTCAGGCTTCGTCGAGCAGTTCGGCGGTGACGGCCGATTCGGTATCGGGTACCCCCAACTCCTTGGCCCGGCGGTCGGCCATCGACAGTAGCCGCCGAATCCGGCCTGCCACAGCGTCTTTGGTCATCGGCGGATCGGCGAGCTGGCCGAGTTCCTCCAGTGACGCCTGACGGTGCTGCACGCGCAGCTTGCCCGCCGCGGCCAAATGGTCGGGCACCTCGTCGCCCAGAATCTCCAGTGCGCGTTCGACTCTCGCGGCCGCGGCGACCGCGGCGCGGGCCGATCGGCGCAGGTTGGCGTCGTCGAAATTGGCCAGGCGGTTCGCGGTAGCCCGCACCTCGCGGCGCAGCCTGCGCTCCTCCCAGACGATCCGGGTGTCCTGTGCGCCCATCCGGGTCAGCAGTGCGCCGATGGCCTCGCCGTCGCGCACCACGACCCGATCGGTGCCGCGCACCTCACGCGCCTTCGCGGTGATGCCGAGCCGCCGCGCCGCGCCGACGAGTGCCAGCGCGGCCTCCGGACCGGGGCAGCTGACTTCGAGCGCCGAGGAGCGACCGGGTTCGGTGAGCGAGCCGTGCGCGAGAAACGCTCCGCGCCAAGCGGCTTCGGCATCGCCGATGCTGCCGCCGACCACCTGTGCGGGCAGACCGCGCACCGGACGGCCGCGCACATCGAGCAGACCGGTCTGTCTGGCCAGCGCCTCACCCTCCTTGGACACCCGTACCACATAGCGCGAGGTCTTGCGCAGACCGCCCGCGCCGAGCACGTGCACATCGGAGCCGTAGCCGTACAGCTCGAAGATCTCGCGCCGTAGCCGGCGCGCGATGGAACCCATATCCACCTCGGCCTCGACGATCACCCGCCCGCCGACGATATGCAGGCCGCCCGCAAACCGCAGCAGCGCAGACAATTCCGCCTTGCGAGAACTCACCTGCGAGACCGTGAGCCTGCTCAGCTCGTCCTTCACTTCGGCTGTCATCGCCACGAGACGCGCTCCTTTCCACCCAACCCGGAACGCACATCCTGACCCATGTGCCGTCCCTCGACTCGAAGCCCTGCCATATGTGGCCGAGGTTGCCGGATCAGCTGATCCAGTGCGGCGGCAAGCTTTCCGGGGTGATGCCGGTCGGTTCCCGCTTCGGCGACATCGGAGAAGGTTACTCGCGCCCGCAACTGTTCGGCAGCCCTGGCCACATGTTCTCTTTCGCGACCCTCCGGCACCGACCCGGAATCGACCAGTACCTCGTCGACCACGAATTCCGGTGCGTGCTGGGACAATACATGTAGATGGCGTTCCGCGGAGAAACCCGCCGTTTCTCCGGGCTCCGCGGCCAGATTCAGTACCAGGACCTTGCGTGCTCTGGTATAGACCAGCGCGTCACGCAATTCGGGCACCAGCACGTGCGGAATTACGCTGGTGAACCAGGAACCCGGGCCGAGCACGACGACATCGGCGTGTTCGATGGCCGAGGTTGCCTCCGGACTGGCAGGCGGATCGGACGGAATCAGCCGCACCCGCCGCACCTTGCCCGGTGTCGTCGCGATGGCGACCTGGCCGCGGATACAGCGGCTCACCCGCGGATCCGCTTCCAGCCCAGAAACATCCGCCTCGATATCGAGGGCGATGGGCGACATCGGCAGCACCCGTCCGGTGATTCGCAACATCTTGGCGACCTCGTCGAGCGCGGCGACCGGATCACCGAGCACCTCGGTCAGGCCCGCGAGGATCAGATTGCCGACCGAATGTCCGGCCAGCGCGCCGGTGCCGCCGAAGCGGTGCTGCACGGTGCGCGTCCACACATCGTCGCCGTCGGCGGCCAGAGCCGCCAGGGCCATGCGCAGATCGCCGGGCGGTGGCACGCCGAGTTCGGCGCGCAGTCGGCCCGATGATCCGCCGTCATCGGCGACGGTCACCACCGCGCTGATCTTTCTGGTCAGCCGCCGCACCGCGGTGAGCGTCGCGTACAGCCCGTGCCCGCCACCGAGCGCAACTATGGCGGGATCCGATTCCCACCCCGTCATTCGCGCCCCAGATCCCGGTGCACGACTCGCACGACATCGGCCGGGCCGGATTTCTCCGTCTCCGAACCGATGAGTTCGCCGAGCGCCTCGGCGATCGCCACGCTGCGGTGTTTACCTCCGGTGCAGCCCACTGCCACCGTCATGTATCGCTTCCCCTCTTGGCGGTAACCATTCGTCGTCAGGTCGACCAGGTGGTGGCAGGTGCTCAAGTAATCGGCCGCGCCGGGACGCGACAATACATACTCGCTGACCACGGTCTCCTGTCCCGAATGTTCCCGAAGTTCCGGTATCCAATGCGGATTGGGTAGAAAACGCACATCCAACACCATGTCCGCATCGAGTGGAACCCCGTACTTGAATCCGAACGACTGCACTGTCAGCTGCAGTGCGGTGGGCGCGCCGCCGCCGTAGGCCTCTTCCAGCTTGCGGTGCAGCTGGTGGATCGAGAGTTCGGTCGTGTCGATCACCAGGTCGGCCGCCGTCTTCACGGCGGAGAGGCGAATCCGTTCGGCTGCGATGCCCGCCGAGAGCGTACCGTCGGCGCTTTCGCTCTGCAGCGGGTGGCGTCGGCGCGCGAAGCCGAAGCGCCGGATCAGCACGTCATCGGAGGCCTCCAGGAACAGGATCCTGGTCGGCACGCCCGCGGACCGCAGCTGATCGGTGACGGCCGAGAGATCGCCGGTGAAAAAACGGCTGCGCACATCCATGACCAGCGCGAGCCTGCGGATCGGCGGTTCGGCGGAGGCGCCGAGTTCGACCATCCGTCCGATCAGCTCGGGCGGCAGGTTATCGGTGACATACCAGCCCAGATCCTCGAGTACCCGGGCCGCGGTACCGCGACCCGCGCCGGATAGGCCGGTCACGATGACCACCTCGACCTTTGGCTGCGCCGGGTTGCCATCGCCGCGTTCGACAGGTGCGCCGAGGGTGCCCGCGGGGCCGGTCCGCCCAGCGGTCGACCGCGGGCTGCCCGCACTGTTGTTCGATTCGACGCGTGTCATGTCCTACCGGATCTGTGTCAGGGTGCGTGTCGATCATCCCGCACCGGTTCCGGTATCGGGCGCAGACACACAACGTAGGTGTCTTATTCCTCCCGCAAAGCGGCCAAAACGGCCTTCGCGGTCGCCACACCGATGCCGGGTACCTCGGTGATCTGCTCGACCGTGGCCTCCTTCAGTTTGGCAACCGACCCGAAATGGGTGACGAGCGCGGTCCGGCGCGACTCGCCGAGGCCACGCACCGAGTCCAGTGCGGACGCGGTCATCCGACGGGAGCGTTTGCTGCGATGGAAGGTGATGGCGAAGCGGTGCGCCTCGTCGCGCACCCGTTGCAGCAGATACAGCGACTCACTGTTGCGCGGCATGATCACCGGATCGGTCTCCCCCGGCACCCACACCTCCTCCAGCCGTTTGGCCAGGCCGATCACCGCGACATCGGTGATGCCGAGTTCGTCGAGGACCTCCGCGGCGGCCGCGACCTGGGGCGCGCCGCCGTCGACCACGTAGAGATTGGGCGAGTAGGCGAATTTGCGCGGGCGGCCGGTACGTGGGTCGATGCCGGGGCGTGAAGTCAGTTCGAGGTCGTCGTCGACGTGTCCGTTCTCCTGACCGGATGTCAGCTCCTCGGCCGCCAGCTCGTCCCGTTCGCGGCGCAGACGATAGAACCGCCGTCTGGTCACCTCCGCGATGCTGCCGACATCGTCGGAGCGACCCTCGCCCGCGGCCTCTTTGATCGTGTAGTGGCGATACTCGGACTTGCGCGGCAGGCCGTCCTCGAAGACCACCAGCGAAGCCACCACATCGGTGCCCTGCACGTGGCTGATATCCACACACTCGATTCGCAGCGGCGCGCTGTCCAGCTCGAGGGCATCTTGAATGTCTTGCAGCGCAGCGGATCTCGAGGTCAGATCGCCGGCTCGCTTGAGTTTGTGCTGGGCCAGCGCCTCCATCGCATTGCGCTGCACGGTTTCGGCGAGCGCCTTCTTGTCACCGCGTTGCGGCACCCGCAGCCGCACCGCCGAGCCGCGTAGTTTGCTCAGCCATTCCTCCACCTGTTCGGCATCGGCGGGCAGTTCCGGCACCAGCACCTCGCGCGGCACCGCGGTGGCCGGTTGCTGGGCCTCGCCCTGTTCGTCCTCGCCCTGTTCGGCCTGTGCGGCCTGCTCGCCGTAGAACTGGGTGAGGAACTGCTCGACCAGTGCGGCGACCTCGCCACCGGCCTCCTGGCCGTCGATGGCGTCGCCGGATTTGTCGACCACCCAGCCGCGCTGACCGCGCACCCGGCCGTCGCGGACGTGGAAGATCTGGACCGCGACCTCGAGCTCATCGATGGCGAAGGCGACCACATCGGCGTCGGTGCCGGTGCCGAGGACGACGGCCTGCTTCTCCAGTGCCCGCCGCAGCGCTTGAACGTCGTCGCGCAGCCGGGCGGCGGTTTCGAAGTCCAGGTCCTCGGCGGCGTCGTGCATCCGGCGCTCCAAGTCGCGCACCATGCGATCGGTGCGTCCAGCCAGGAAGTCGCAGAAGTCCTCGACGATCCGGCGATGCTCGTCGGCATCGACGCGGCCGATGCACGGGGCCGAGCATTTGTCGATATAGCCGAGCAGGCACGGCCGCCCGATCTGGTTGTGCCGCTTGAAGACTCCGTTGGAGCAGGTGCGCGCGGGGAAGACCCGCAGCAATAGATCCAGGGTTTCCCGAATGGCCCAGGCGTGCGCGTACGGCCCGAAGTACCGCACCCCCTTCTTGCGTGCGCCGCGATAGACGAACAGCCGCGGGTACTCCTCGTTCAAGGTGACCGCCAGCACCGGATACGACTTGTCGTCCCGATACCGCACGTTGAATCGCGGATCGAACTCCTTGATCCAGTTGTATTCCAGCTGCAGGGCTTCCACCTCGGTGGAGACCACGGTCCATTCGACGCCGGCCGCCGTCGTGACCATCTGCTTGGTCCGCGGATGCAGCGAAGCCACGTCGGCGAAGTATGAATTCAACCTGCTGCGCAGGCTCTTCGCCTTGCCGACATAGATCACACGCCCGTGCGCGTCCCGGAATTTGTAGACACCGGGTTCAACGGGAATCGTGCCCGGCTTCGGCCGGTAGGTCGCGGGATCTGCCACGAATCCAAGCCTATCGACCGGCTCCGACACATCCGCACGGGCGCGGCTCAGCCGAAGCGGCGGGCACTGGCGACGATCGCGTCGCACAGCGCCTGCTCCGGCGCGGACAGGGTCGTCCGCCGCCGCATCAGCACGAATTCGAGGTCGCCGAGCATCGGAAGCCGCGGGTCGCCCAGCACGCGCAGACCGTCCGGGATCAGGGTTTCGGCATGCACGATGACGCCGAGACCGGCGAGGACCGCGGCGCGCAAGCCGAGCTGGCTGTCACTGGTGCAGGTCACGCGCCAGGTGCGGGCGTCGCGTTCGAGTGCCCGCAATGCGATGCGGCGGGTGAGACTGGGTGGCGGATAGGTCACCAGCGGGACCGGATCGTCGAATTCCGTTGTGGTCGAACGGCCCGCCCACACCAGACGGTCGCGCCAGAGCAGTTCGCCGTGCCGTTCACCGGGCAGGCGTTTGCCGACGACCAGGTCGAGTTCACCGGTCTCCATCCGGGTTTTGAGGTTTTCACTCAGGCCGACAGTGAGTTCCAGATCGACCCCCGGATGGGTGCGCTGGAATTCCAGGAGTACGTCGGGGAGTTCACGGGCCATCACATCATCGGAGGCGCCGAGCCGGATCAGGCCGGTGAGGGTGGAGTCCGAGAAGTAGCGCTCGGCCTGGCCCTGCGCGTCGAGGATGGTCCGGGCGAAGCCGACCATGGCCGCACCGTCGGCGGTCAGCGCGAGATTGCGCGTATCGCGGCGGAACAGTTCGCGACCCGCGGCCTTCTCCAATCGGGCGATGTGGCCGCTGATGGTGGACTGACGCAGGCCGAGGATGCGCCCGGCGGCGGTGAATCCGCCCGCACGCTCGACGGCCAGGAAGGTGCGTAGCAGTTCGGGTTCGAACACACCCACAATTATCACTGCTTGCGTTTACAGATATCATTCTGAACGCCTTTCGCGTTCAATTGGCCGAGTCGTACGGTCGACTGGTGAAGTTCCTCGCCAAACTCCGGATCGATGCGTTCATGCTCGGCATCCTGGCCAGCGTCGCGGCGGCCGCGCTGTTGCCCGCGCGAGGTGTCGCGGCCGATGCGCTCGACTGGGCAACCAAGATCGCGATCGGTGTGCTGTTCCTGCTCTATGGCGCTCGCCTCGAGCCCCGTGAGGCGCTCGCCGGATTGCGGCATTGGCGGTTGCATTCGACGGTGCTGGCGGTGACCTATCTGATCTTCCCGTTGATCGGGCTGACCTTGCATGTGCTGGTGCCATCGGTGCTGACCGACGATCTCTACACCGGCGTGCTGTTCCTGTGTCTGGTGCCGTCGACCGTGCAGTCATCGATCGCCTTCACCTCGATTGCCCGAGGCAATGTGGCGGGCGCGGTGGTCAGCGCGTCGCTGTCGAATCTGATCGGCGTCTTCGCGACCCCGTTGCTGGTCATGCTGCTGATGGACACCACCGGCAATGCGACCGTCTCGCCCACCGCGATGCTCGCGATCGTCGTTCAGTTGCTGCTGCCGTTCTTGGCGGGCCAACTCTTGCGCCCCAGGATGACCTGGCTGCTGCGACATGCCACGGTGACCAAGGCCGTCGATCGTGGCTCGGTCTATCTCGTCGTCTATGCCGCCTTCAGCGCGGGCATGGTGGAACACATCTGGAGCGGCATCTCGCCGCGGGCGCTACTGGCGATCGTCGCGGTTTGCGCAGGCATTCTCGCCGCAGTCCTGACGATTACCACTTTCGGCAGTCGCCTCCTCGGCTTCGCCCGCCCCGATCAGATCGTCACCGTATTCTGCGGTTCGAAGAAGAGCTTGGCCACCGGTCTCCCGATGGCCTCGGTCCTGTTCGCGGGACATCAGGTCGGTTTGATCGTGTTGCCGCTCATGGTCTTCCACCAGATCCAGCTATTGACCTGCACCGTGCTCGCTCAGCGCTACACGCGATCAGCACAGTCCGGTCTCCCGGCAGCCGAGCCATCCGTACAACCCGCCTGATCCGAGCTGTTCACCACTCGGCGTCGGCGACCCGGATGCCGAACCACGTTTTGGCTTCCGGTCGCGAAAGCTGGTACAGGATCGTCGCCGACGCGCCCAGCGTGAAGAGGGCGACGACCAGCCGGGCCGAGTCCGGGACAGCCTCGACGTGAATCCGCAGTACCGCGACGGACTGCAGCATGACCGAAACGATCGCGACGCGACGCATCCGCGGCCCCGGACCGAGAACCAGTACCGCGAGACCGAGCACCCAACTGCAGCCGAATTGCAGTGCCGCGGATCCGGCCGCCTCGTCACCGGCGATCAGGCCCATGACGACCGGATATGCGAGGCCGAAGCCCGCAAGTCCCAATGCGGCCTCTCTGGCCTCGCGGACCGATTCGGGCAGGTCGACCTGCCGCGCCGTCCGCACGACCGACGATTCGAAATATGCCTCGGCATCATCCATGGCCACTCCCCGTCGAGCTTGCGCACCGCGATGTGGTGGGCGTCACAGCAAGCTAATTCAGTTCGGAGGCATCGACATTCAGGAACGGCAGAGTGTGTCGCAGGTCACATACTGGACGCTAGGCCAGTTCGTGCCGCCGCAATACCTCGAGCAGACCTTCGGCGCGCTCCACCGTCGGCAATGGATCGACCAGCGCGAAACCGCAGCCCGCCGCGACCGCACCGCCGTCGGCCTCGGCACTGTCGCCGACCATGAGCGCCGACTCGGGACGCACGCCGAGTTGTTCCACCGCGGCCAGGAAGATCCGCGGATCCGGCTTCACCGTACCGACTTCGAACGACAGCGTGTGCGCGGCGACGAGCCGATCCCAATCGTTGGCGACGAACGCCGGACGGATATCGAAAGCGATATTACTCACCACCGCGACCGGGATGCCCTGTGCCGCCAAGGTTTTCAGTACGGCACCGGTGTCCGGATACGGCGTCCACGCCAATGGGTCGAGCATCCAGTCGTAGAGTCGCGCGACCAGCGCCGGTGTCGGCACCCCGGCTTGTCGCATCAATTCGTGGTAGGCCGTGCGATGCATCGCCGGATCCAGATCTCGCCGCTCCCATGCGAGCCGCCCCTCGGTGTCGAAGACCGCACCGTCGCCGACCGGCCTCGTCATCCGATCCAGGATCGCGTCCTGCTGCGACCGGTCCAGGGGCTTGCCATCTGCCCCGACCATATCGGCCCAGGTTTCATCGGGTTCCAGCCGGAACAGCGTGCCGGAGAAGTCGAAGAGAACTGCCTCGATCGCCACTTGGCCAGCCTACCGATGACGACGATTGTCATTGGGGTCGAGCGGAATTGGCCTCAGCGCCCACTCCTCGGTAGATCTCGCCGAAATCGCATCCGAATGGGCGCTCAATGCAATTGCCCGCTAACCGTTTTCGCTGAACTCACCAGTACTGGGAGCCCACAGCGCCGGATTTGCCGCGACGCTCGGCGATCGGCGATACAGTGCCGTCCATGAGTGGCACGCGAAGAACCTGGGTCAGCGCCGCGGCGGCGCTCACGCTCATCGTCGGCGTTGTCAGCGGATGTTCCTCCGACGACACACCGGCGAACGCGGCGTGTAGTGCGACGCCGAACGGAACCCCGATGGTCGCGACCTCAGCGGGTGCGACTCCAGGCGCGACCAAGGATCTGAGCACCAATCCCGAGATCGCGACCGGCTACCGGTCCGATATGACGGCGGTGCGCACCAAGACGTACGCGGTGTCCACGGCCAACCCGGTCTCCACCAAAGCCGCCTGTGAGGTGCTGAGCAACGGCGGCACGGCCGCGGATGCACTCATCGCGGCGCAGATGGTGCTCGGGTTGGTGGAGCCGCAGGCCTCCGGCATCGGCGGTGGCTCGTTCATGCTCTATTACGATGCGGCCAGCAAGAGCGTCGAGGCCTACGACGGTCGGGAGATCGCCCCTGCGGCGGCGACCGAGAATTATCTGCGCTGGGTCAGCGATACCGATCGCACCGAGCCGAAGCCCAGTGCCCGTGCGAGCGGACGCTCGATCGGCGTGCCCGGCGTCTTGCGCATGCTGGAACTGGCGCATCGCGACCACGGCAAGACCGCTTGGCGGGACCTGTTCGATCCGGCCATCGGACTGGCCGATCGTGGCTTCCCGATCAGTCCGCGGCTGGCCGGTCAGATCGCCGAATCCGCCAAGGATCTCGCGGTGGACGAGTCCGCGAAGGCATACTTCCTCAATCCGGACGGCACCCCGAAACGGGCCGACACCGTACTGACCAATCCGGCGATGTCGAAGACCTTGAACGCCATTGCGACCGACGGTGCGAATGCCTTCTACACCGGCGCTATCGCTCACGACATCGTCGATGCGGCCGGATCCGCCGCGGGCGGGCGCACCCCGAGCCTCATCACCGCCAACGACCTCGCCGGATATCAGGCCAAGAAGCGGACCGCGCTCTGCACGAACTACCGCACGCACGAGATCTGCGGTATGCCGAGCCCGTCCTCGGGCGGCATCACTGTCGCGGCCACCCTCGGCATTCTGGAGAACTTCGACCTGTCCGCGCTGAAGCCGGACAATATCGACCGCAACGGCGGCAAGCCGAAGGCCGAAGCGGTGCATCTGATCTCGGAGGCCGAGCGGCTCGCCTACGCCGACCGGAACAAGTACGTCGCCGATACGGATTTCATTCCGCTGCCGGGTAATTCACCGCAGACCCTGCTGAACAAGGACTATCTGAAGCAGCGCGCGGGTCTCATCGATCCCGGCCACAGCATGGGCACCGCGCAGCCGGGCGATTTCGGCCCGGTGCCACTCGGTGTCGGCCCGCAGCCGCCCGAGCACGGCACCAGCCATATCTCGGTCGTCGATAAGTACGGCAATGCCGCCGCGATGACCACCACGGTCGAATCGGCCTTCGGATCATTCCATCTCGTCGACGGACTCGTGCTGAACAACCAGCTCACCGACTTCTCCGCCGATCCGCTCGGCACCGACGGCGCTCCCGTCGCCAATCGCGTGCAGCCGGGTAAGCGGCCGCGCAGCTCGATGAGCCCGACCCTCGTCTTCGACCACAATGCCGACGGCTCACGCGGCGATCTGACCCAGGTCGCCGGCTCCCCCGGCGGTTCGGTGATCATCCAGTTCGTTGTGAAAGCCCTTGTCGGCGTGCTGGATTGGGGCCTGGACCCGCAGCAGGCGGTCTCCGCGGTCGCGTTCGGCGCCGGAAACAGTCCGGCGACCGGCGTGGGTGGCGAACATCCCGCGATCAACGCCACCGACAACGGCGATCACGACCCACTGGTCCTACGCCTGCGCCAACTCGGCCACCAGGTCTCGGTCGCCCCCCAATCCAGCGGCCTCAGCGCACTGCAACGCGACGGTACCGAAGGCTGGATCGGCGGCGCGGATCCCAGACGCGAAGGCGCCGTCCTCGGCGACACCCGCTGACCTGCGGTTGCTCTATCCGGTCTGCGGCATCGGATAGAGCACGGGCCGTCGTCGAACGTCCGGTCACCCCGCATGAATCCCAGAAAAGCGGTAACGCTTTCCGACGGCGAACCGCATTCGGCCGGAGTTGAGTCATGAGCGGATCGTCACCGAATGCCTCGGCGACACACTGACATCCGGCTGCCGACTACTCCTCGGCGGCGGTGGTGTATTTCACACCGAGTGCGCGCAGCTTGTCCAGGGCCTCGACAGCGCGTTGCTTATCGTTGGAGCGGATTGCCATGAGGGGGACGTAGTCGTCGTCGACCAACTCGAGGCGGGCCCAGGACTTTCGGTCCGGAAAGGAGACGCCGCGGATGTATTCCCAGGGGAATTCGGTGTCCCCCAGGATGTTCCGCACCGAGATGCCGCGCTTGCCGACACGGACGCGCGGCCGGGTCAGCAGGAGTACCGCCGCCGCACCGAGCACGCCGATACCGATCATCGCGAATTGGTCCGCGAGGCGGAAGTTCACACCGGTCGAACCGTGCCGCAACAGGATGCCGCCCGCGGTGAAACCGGCGACGAGCAGTACCGCCACGGTCCATGCGGTCCGTACCGCGCGATGCGGCCGCACCTCGAGCTCCCACTCGCCGGAGCTCGATTCGGCAGCCGCGGCCGGGCCTCTACGCCAGATGCGAACGACCGGCATGATCTACGGCCGCAGAGCGCGCAGCGTCAGCGCGGCATCGAGCGCTGCGGCGGCGGCCTGTTCGCCCTTGTTCTCGGCGGAGCCCGGCAATCCGGCCCTGTCCAGCGCCTCCGCCTCGTTATTGGTGGTCAGCACACCGTTGGCCACGGGCGTACCCGCATCGAGCGACACCCGCGTGAGACCGGCGGTCACCGCATCACAGACGTATTCGAAATGCGGTGTGCCACCGCGGATCACCACACCGAGCGCGACCACCGCGTCATGTGAGCGAGCCAATTCCTGAGCGACCACCGGAAGTTCCATCGCACCCGCGCACCGGACCACGGTGATGTGCTCGACGCCCGCGTCCTTGGCCACCTGCTCCGCGTTCGCGACCAGCGTGTCGCAGATCTGGGTGTGCCAGCGCGAGGCGACGATGCCGAGCTTCAGATCCTTGGCATCCGACAGCTCGAAGCTCGGTACGCCAGTGCCACTCATGCCTGCGCCTCGCTGGCGCTCGGCTCCGGCATGCGCGATGCACGCTGTGACATGGTTCGCTCGCTGCGCTCGCTCACTAGTGTCCTTTCCAGGCTGCGTCGAGGTGAGAAATCACTGGGCGGTCTCGCCGAGATCGAGTTCGTCCAGCCCGATCAGGTCGTGACCCATCCGGTCCCGCTTGGTGCGCAGGTACCGCAGGTTCTCGGCATTGGCGCGCAACGGCATCGGCACCCGCTCGGTGATCTTCAGCCCGTAGCCGTCCAGTCCGACGCGCTTGGCCGGATTGTTGGTGAGCAGGCGCATCGACCGAATGCCGAGATCCACCAGGATCTGTGCTCCGGTGCCGTAGTCGCGGGCGTCGGCGGGCAGACCGAGCTCCAGATTCGCGTCGACGGTGTCGTGGCCCGAATCCTGCAGCTGGTAGGCCTGCAGCTTGTGCATCAGCCCGATGCCGCGGCCCTCGTGTCCGCGCATGTAGAGCACGACACCGCGACCCTCCTGGGCCACCATCTCCAGTGCGGCGTCCAGCTGCGGACCGCAATCGCAGCGCAGCGAACCGAAGACATCACCGGTGAGGCATTCGGAATGCACCCGCACCAGCACATCGTCGCCGTCATCGATATCGCCACGCACCAGCGCCACATGTTCGACATCGTCGTAAATGCTCTGATAGCCGACGGCCTTGAATTCGCCGTGCGCCGTGGGGATCCTGGCCTCGGCGACCCGAATGACCTGCTTCTCGTGCTTGCGCCGCCACGCGATCATTTCCGCGATGGAGATCAGCGCCAAGTTGTGTTCGTCGGCGAACACGCGCAGTTCCTCGGTGCGGGCCATATGGCCCTCGTCCTTCTGGCTGACGATCTCGCAGATGACACCAGCGGGCTGCAATCCGGCCATCCGCGCCAGATCGACAGCGGCCTCGGTGTGCCCGGGACGACGCAGCACGCCGCCCTCCTTGGCGCGCAACGGAACCACATGACCGGGCCGGGTCAGATCGTCGGCCTTGGCGTTCGGGTCGGCGAGTAGCCGCATGGTGGTGGCACGGTCGGCGCCGGAGATTCCGGTGGTGATGCCGTCCCTGGCATCGACCGAGACGGTGTAGGCGGTGCCGTGCTTGTCCTGGTTCTGCGCGTACATCGGCGGCAGGCCGAGCCGATCGCAGTCCTCACCCGTGAGCGGCACACAGATATAACCCGAGGTGTAGCGAATCATGAAGGCGACCAGCTCGGGGGTCGCCTTTTCCGCCGCGAAGATGAGGTCGCCCTCGTTCTCGCGGTCCTCGTCGTCGACGACGACGACCGCCTTACCGGCAGCGATATCGGCGACTGCGCGCTCGATGGTGTCGAACCTGGTCACGTCTGTTGTGCTCCATCTCGAAATAGGTGCCCCCATACAGTACGGCGTCGATCGCGAGTCGCCGCCGCCCGGCCGGATCAGCCGCGCTGCTGGAGGCGTTCGACGTACTTGGCGATGACATCGACTTCCAGGTTCACCTTGGTACCGATGGCGGCCGCACCGAGGTTCGTCATGGACAGGGTGGTCGGAATCAGCGAGACCTCGAACCAGTCGCGATTGCCGTCGGCGGCGGGCGCGTCGGCGATGCCGAGACCCGAGACGGTCAGCGAAATGCCGTCGACGGTGATCGAACCCTTCTCCACTACATAGCGGGCGATCGCGTCGGGCAGCGAAATCCGCACGACCTCCCAGTTCTCCGAGGGCGTGCGCGCCAGCACGGTGCCGGTGCCGTCGACGTGGCCCTGCACCAGGTGGCCGCCGAGCCTGCTGTTCAGCGCGGCCGCGCGCTCGAGATTCACCCGCGAACCCGTGCCGAGTCCGCCGATGCTGGAGCGGTTCAGCGTCTCCTGCATCACGTCCACGGTGAACGAATCGCCGTCGATCACGTCGACAACGGTCAGGCAGACGCCGTTGACGGCGATCGAATCACCATGTCCGGCATCGGAAGTGACCAGCTTGCCCCGGATCGTCAGCCGAGCGGCATCGGCCAGCTCTTCGGTGGCGACGATCTCGCCGAGTTCCTCGACGATGCCTGTGAACATGCCTTGACTCCCTGTCGCGTCGTTTCTACGGTTGCCGAACAGCCGGGATCCGGCGACTATTCCCGCCGGTACGCCGATCCCTCCTCAGCCTAACGACGCCGGGTCGTAGACGACACCGCGGTTCCAACCAGCGGCCGGTCGATACCGCGGCTCGGCGAGTCCCCGAGGAAGCAGACCGCGGGGCACCTCAGGCCTCGCCGAACCAGCGGCAATTATTTTTCGAAGCGAAATAGTGCACGGCCGTGCAAAAAAAGTCGTCGCTTCCCCGCCGACGACATTTATTCATTCTTACTTTCGTGACCACACGAATGGATTTCATACATCGCGCATAGAGTCGAACTGGGAGTAATACCCAGCCGAGACACACTTACACCAAAACCTTGCGCAGGCCCGGAAACGGTCGCAAGATTGTTATGTAGCTGATCCCTATCGTTCAACTTCGACCCGGGCAGTTCAGTGCGGAACGGTTCGACCCGGTCCCGACGCGGTCCGGCGAGTTCGACCCAGGGAAATCCACCACTCGAGGAAGCTGGATACAGCAGTGGGTCAAATCAGGTTCGACACCAACGGAGGTGTTGCGTGACCACTCTTGTCGATTCGACGCTGGAAGTTCGCTGTGTGCAGTACCGGCGCGAATTCCATATGCCTGCGTCGATCGACCCGACGTCCCGCCGCATCCTGCTCCATATCGGCACCCATTACGGCGCTATAACGATGCCCGCAGAGCTGGGCGAACAGGTGCAGCAGCAGCTCACCCAGACCCACATCGCGGCACCGGTGGTGCACCATCCGCGAGCGAGGCGCTGGACCTTCATCACCGGCCCCGCCCGGCCCGATACCCTCAGCGCGTCCGTCTCCGCGGAGCTGTTCCGGCTCTACGCGACCGTCGCCTGCCCCGGGAGCCAGGTCGTGCTGCCGTCACCGGATGACGAGCGCACCGGCTATCGCACCTGGATCCAGCCGCCGGAGAACGCGACGACCCTGCCACCGCTCAGCGCGGTGATCGAGGCGACGCGCGCCATCGGCAGCCGGAAAGTGCCCGCCCGCTAGGAGATTCGCGAGCTAGGAGCTGCGCAGCGCCGCGGCCTGCTGCCGCAGCTTTTCCACGGTCGCACCCGGATCGGCGGTGTTGTAGACCGCGGATCCGGCGACGAAACAATCGATGCCCGCCTCCGCGGCGGCCTCGATCGTGTCGGAATTGATGCCACCGTCGATTTCCACGATCAACCGCAGTTCGCCCGCGTCCACCAGCCGACGCACAATGCGCGCTTTTTCCAGCACATGTGTGATGAACGACTGGCCACCGAAGCCCGGCTCCACGCTCATCACCAGCAGTGTGTCGAAGTCGCGCAGGATTTCCAGATACGGCTCGATCGGCGTATTCGGCTTCACCGAAAGACCGGCCTTGGCGCCCGCCGCGCGAATATCGCGCGCGACCGCGATCGGATCGTCGGTCGCCTCGGCATGGAAGGTGACGTTGTAGGCACCCGCCTCCGCATAGGGCGGAGCCCAGCGCGCCGGATCCTCGATCATCAGATGGCAGTCGAGCGGAATGTCGGTGGCTTTCAACAGACTTTCGACCACCGGGAGTCCGAGAGTGAGATTCGGCACGAAGTGTGCGTCCATCACATCGACATGCAACCAATCCGCGCCATGCACTGCATTCGCCTCATCCGCGAGGCGTGCGAAGTCGGCGGAGAGGATGGACGGGGCGATCATCGGCGTGGTCGGGCGCGTAAACGTCGAAGAGGACACATCGCGGGAGCTTACCGGTACCTAGGGTTGCTCCGGCCGGGAGTGGGTAGCCTGCATAGGGTGATCAACATTTCGGCGGAACAGGGGCTCTACAGCACCCCGGTGGAGATTCGGGTGGCTGCGTCGGTGACGCAGCTGCCGATCGTGCGCGGGCTCGCCGAAACACTGGTGCTGCTCAGCGATTTCACCCTCGACGAGGTAGCCGACATCCGGTTGGCCGTGGACGAGGTGTGCTCGACGCTGATCGCGGTCGCAGCACCGGCGACCAGCCTGCACTGCCGGTTCACCGTGGGTGACACCGAGTTGCTCGTCAAGGTCACCGGCCTCGCCGGGACAGAGGGGCTGCCGGATCAGCGCAGCTTCGGCTGGCATGTGCTGCGCACCCTCACCGATGAAGTACAAGCGACACAGGACCCATTCGACTCGGCCGCATCCGGATATCCGACGACGGTGGAGTTCCGTCGGGTCCGGGGGAAAGCGTAGTGGCGGACGAGAACACCGTGTCCGATGCCGAGCGAGACGACGACGCCGAACCCGTGCTGACCGAAGAGGCCGCCGAGGAAGTCGAAACCCTCCAGGCGTCCGGCGCGGGGTACGACGATGTCGGCGCACTATTCGAGCAGCTCGCCGCCAGTACACCGGGTACCGCGCGGCATACCGCATTGCGTGCCGAGCTGATCGGCCGGTGTATTCCGCTCGCGGATCACATCGCCCGCAAATTCAGCGGGCGCGGTGAGCCGTTCGACGATCTCACGCAGGTGGCGCGGGTCGGTCTGGTGCACGCGGTGGACCGTTTCGATATCTCGCGCGGCTCGAACTTCCTGTCCTTCGCGGTACCGACGATCATGGGTGAGGTTCGTCGCTATTTCCGCGACAACACCTGGGCCATGCGGGTACCGAGACGGGTGAAGGAGACCCATCTGCGCATCGGCGCGGCCATCGACGCGCTCTCGCAATCCCTCGGCCGCTCCCCGACCGCGAAAGAGATTGCGGCCGAACTCGATGTGGATCCCGACGAGGTGACCCAGGCCGTCATCGCGGGCAACGCCTACCAGCCGAGCTCCATCGATGCCGCCTCACTCGGGCGCGATACCGAAGCATCGCTGCTGGACACCCTCGGCGAGGAGGAATCCCAATTCGACCGGGTCGAGGAGTATGTCGCGATCCGTCCGCTGCTGGCCGGACTCCCGGAACGCGAACGCCGCATACTCACCATGCGGTTCTTCGAATCGATGACGCAGACCCAGATCGCCCAGCGCATGGGTATCTCGCAGATGCACGTCTCGCGCATTCTCGCGAAAACCCTTGCCCGTCTGCGCGAACAGTCGGCCCGCGACTGAGCGGAGTCAGCGCGCCTGCTGATTGCGGAGTTTCGCGGGCGCCGACAACCACCAGGCGGCGTCGAGCAACTCGCGGAGTTGATCGGGCTCGATCCGGTCGAGGTCGATGAGGATGTAGGGATATCCGTCATAGTGCGGGGTGGTGTAGAAGGCCGGGTCACCGGAGGCGAGCATGGCCTCCTTCTCCGCCATCTCGCACAGCAGCACGAGTCCCCCCTCGGCCTCCGACCGCAACCGCGCGA
Organism: Nocardia pseudovaccinii; assembly: GCF_050942345.1. Taxonomy (NCBI): domain Bacteria; kingdom Bacillati; phylum Actinomycetota; class Actinomycetes; order Mycobacteriales; family Nocardiaceae; genus Nocardia; species Nocardia pseudovaccinii. The sequence continues at coordinate 3,916,507 of NZ_CP192074.1, read as the reverse complement.
ACCCCTTGCCGCTCACCTTCAGCGCAGGGCTGCGCCACCACGTCGATTCCGTCACCCCGGGCAGTTCGGTCGCCAGCGCCACCACCTGCTCCCATGTCATCGCCATGCGATCAGTCTGCGCCGCCGACCTGCCCGAGTCTTGGACGAATGTCGCCTCGCAGTGTGGACCCGCTTTGGTCTCTTCGGGTCGACCGATGCAAGGCCCGCCGGCGGCGGTGCGGCACACGTGCGGCGATGCAGTGCAAGTCCATCAGGATGCGCAACAAACCGCCCACGGCACCCGCTCTGCTACCAGGCTGACTGCCAACGGGACCCTGGCAGGTTGCCAGAGGTGCCTCGGATCAGGTGCTACTCGACGTGCGTATGCAGCACAGCCACGAACATGGCGTCGCCACCCGGCGGTGCGGATCCCGCGCCGCCCTGGCACGAACTCGCGACCCGTCGCCGCTCGATTGCCGAGCCGAATGCCGAATGCCGCTGGGCGCGCCTCCGATCAGGTGCTACTCCAAAGGCTTGCGCAAGGCGGCCAGGAACATGGCGTCGGTGCCGTGGCGGTGGGGCCAGAGTTGGGCGCCGGGGCCGTCGCCGATATCGGTGACGCCGGGGAGGAGGTCGCGGGTGTCGAGTTGGATGGCGCCGGTGCGGCGGGCGGCGTCGGCGACGACGGCGACCGTCTCCAGCAAGTGTGGGGAGCAGGTCGAGTAGAGGACTACGCCGCCGGGGCGCAGGAGATCCCATGCGGCGGCGAGGAGTTCGCGTTGCAGGACGACCAGTTCGGAGACGTCGGCGGGCGTGCGCCGCCACCGGGCCTCCGGGCGGCGACGCAGTGCGCCAAGGCCGGTGCACGGTGCGTCGACGAGGATGCGGTCGTAGCCAGGAGTGAGGCCGCTATTGCGGCCGTCGGCGACGTGCACGTCGACGGGTAGGTCGTGGACGGTCTTGCGGACCAGCTCGGCGCGGTGTTCTGCCGGTTCGACCGCGTCGACGCGGTGGCCGTCGATTGCGGCGATCGCGCCGAGCAGGGCCGCCTTGCCACCGGGTCCGGCACACAGGTCGAGCCAGCGGCCATTGTCCGGACCATCCAGTTCCGCTCGGGTCAGCGCGAGCGCGACGAGTTGACTACCCTCGTCCTGTACTGCCGCCATACCTTCGCGGACCGGCTCCAGCTTGCCGGGATCGCCGCCGCCGTCGAGGTAGACCGCGTACGGCGACCACTTGCCCTCTTCGCCGCCCGTCACCAGGGCCAGTTCCTCAGCGGTGATATCGCCGGGACGAGCCACCAGGTGCACGATCGGACGAGCATCGTCGGCTGCCAGCACGTCCCGCAGCTCCCCGGCCCGCGCGCCGAGCGCATCCGCGAATGCCTGCGCGATCCACACCGGATGCGCGAATTCGAATGCCAACCGGCCCACCGGATCTCGCGGCGCGAGCTCGTCCACCCACTCGTCGACGGACTTCTCCCCTGCCCGGCGCAGCACGGCATTGACGAAACCCGCTTTGCCCGCACCGAACTCCGTGCGCGCCAATGCCACCGAGGTATCCACCGCCGCATGCGCCCCGATCCGGGTACGCAGTAACTGATACACCCCGAGCCGCAGCACATCCAGCAGCGGCCCATCGATATCGTCAACCGGTCGCCCAGCGCCCGCCGCGATCACCGCGTCCAGCAGCCCGAGTGAACGGCAGGCCCCGTAGGTCAGTTCAGTCGCCAACGCCGCATCCCGCCCCGAAATCCGCCGGTCGCGCAGCAGCCCTGGCAGCACCAGATTCGCGTAAGCCTCCCGCTCCCGGACAGCCCGCAAAACATCCCGCGCCACGAGCCGCACCGGATCGCCGTGTGGTATCGAATCCTTTTGCCGCCCGCGCCCTTTCGGTGCATCGACACGCCTGTCCGAAGCGCCGCCACTGGGTCGGCCTGCCGCTCCAGCCGAACCCCGTGCGCGATTCGAACGCCGCTCATCACCACCCGCGGCCTGTCGCCCCTGGCTCGATCCGGCCGAACTGGACTTCGCCGGGCGGTTGGCCCGCCGCTGCCCGCCGGACGCCGCATCGTTTCCGTGCGAACGGCCATGCCGGTCTGCTGGGGACGACGGGCCCCCGCGCCGGTCATCGCCAGATCGTCTCGTGTCCTGAGAGCTGTCATCCCGTGCCGAAGACCGCCGCGCGGGATCGCCGCGCCGCGCCGGATCATCCTGCCCGCCGCCCCGCGCGCCCTGCCATCCCCCGCGCACCGAGCCTCCGCCCTGCTCGGAGATCGGCCCTTTGCGCTGCGACGAACCGTCCCCCGATGATGCGGACTTGCGCTGATCGGTCATATTCCGCCGCTCTGGTCGGGTCCGCGGCGCATCGCCGCGGCTCTGGTCGGTGCGCCACGGCCGGGCTTCGTCGTCGCGCCGTATGGACTGCGAATTCTTCTGTTGTGCACCACTTTTCGCTGACGCAGCGCGGGCGAGCCAACCGCCGTCGACGGATTTCCCGGCGGACTTGCGATTCGTGCTCACTCGACCACCGCGCCGGCCTGCAGGCGCGCACCGCGCGCCCAGTCGAGGGCCGACATCATGCGTTTGCCTTGCGGCTGAACCTGATCGAGGCGGACCGCGGTGGTTGCGGTGCCGACGAAGACGCCGGACTTGCGGACCTCGATCGTCCGTTCCGGCAGGACTTCCTCGACCATCTCGACGGGACCGACCTTCAAGCGGGTGCCGTTCACCTCGGTCCAGGCACCGGGTGCGGGGGTGACCGCGCGAACGCGGCGGTTGATCGCCAGCGCGGGCTGATCCCAGCGGATGTGCCCGGCCTCGACCGGCACCTTGGGTGCATAGGAAACACCGTCATGCGCTTGCGGAACCGCTTGCAGCGTCCCGTCTTCCACGCCGTCGAGCGTCTTCTCCAGCAGCACCGCCCCGGTGTTCGCGAGCCGGTCGAGCAACGCGCCCGCGGTATCGGTCACCGCGACCTTCTCGGTCACCACGCCGAAGACCGGGCCGGTGTCCAGACCCGCCTCGATCTGGAACGTGGACGCGCCGGTGATCTCGTCGCCCGCGTCGATCGCCGCCTGCACCGGAGCCGCGCCGCGCCATGCGGGCAGCAGCGAGAAGTGCAGATTGATCCAGCCGAAGCGCGGAATATCGAGCACCTGCTGCGGCAGCAGCGCACCGTAGGCCACGACCGGACAGCAGTCGGGCGCCAGTTCGGTGAGCTGCTCGATGAATTCGGGTTCGGCCGGGCGCCGCGGCGTCAGCACGGGAATGCCGTGCTCATCGGCGAGCCGACCGACCGGCGACCGCTGCACCTTGCGTCCGCGCCCAGCGATGGCATCGGGCCGGGTCAGCACGGCGAGCACCTCGTGCCGCTCCGAATCGATGAAACGCTGCAGCGACGGGACCGCCGGTTCCGGTGTGCCCGCGAAGACAATGCGCATCAGCGACCCCGTCCGAACGGTCCGGCCTCGGTCGAGCCGAGCGCACGCGAACTGCGCACGGTGATACCCGCGCTGAACCAATCGGATTCGCGAATGGTGCGCATCGCCTCCTTGCGCTGCGCGGGATCGAGCCGATCGATGAACAGCACACCGTCCAAATGATCGGTCTCGTGCTGTACGCAGCGGGCCAGCAGGCCCTCGGCCGCGAATTCCACCGGCTCACCGTTCACATCGATACCGGCGGCCCGCACCCGCAGCGCGCGGCGCGTGTCATAGCGCAGCCCGGGGATCGACAGGCAGCCCTCGGGCCCGACCTGCTCCTCTGCACCCACTACCTCGTAGGTCGGATTGATCAGATGCCCCCTGGCGTCCTCGGTGTCGTAGACGAAAACCCGCAGCCCGACGCCGATCTGCGGCGCGGCCATCCCGACCCCGCCGTCATCGTGCATGGTCTCGGTCAGGTCGGTGACCAACTGCCGCAGCTCACGATCGAATTCGGTGACCTCCGCCGCACGTGATCGCAGGATGGGATCGCCGAAGAGGCGAACGGGCTGAATGGTCACGGCGGCGGCTCCCCAAAACGATGAACACGGTCGATTCATTCTAGAGAGAGACACCGTTCACACCGATCTCCCCGACCGAACGGGAAAAAGCTGGTAGAACTCCAATGCGGTCCGGGCGGGGTGTTCACCCCTCCGCCCGGCCGCCTGTGCTTGTCAAGCTTATTTCCGGCTTGTTTCCAAGCACGCTGAACGTCGACCGCGTCGCCGAACCGACGTAGCGTCGATGGGGTGATTGTTCCTGAGCACCTGCCGACCACCGTCGGCGAGTTGCGCGCGGGCGGCCATCTGCCGCGCAGCGTGAAGTCCGAGATTCGCGAGAACCTGTTGTCCCGGTTGGGTTCCGGCGACGATCCGTGGCCGGGCATCGTCGGCTTCGATCGGACCGTCCTGCCGCAACTGGAACGCGCGCTGCTGGCCGGGCACGATGTCGTACTGCTCGGTGAGCGCGGCCAGGGCAAGACCCGGCTGCTGCGCACCATGATCGGCCTGCTCGACGAGTGGACACCCATCATCGCGGGTACCGAACTGGGCGAGCATCCGCTGGCGCCGATCAGCCCGGCAGGTCGCCGATTGGCCGAGGAGTTGGGCGACGACCTGCCGGTCACCTGGCGGCACCGCTCCGAGCGTTACGCGGAGAAGCTCGCAACTCCGGACACCTCGGTTGGTGACCTGATCGGCGATGTCGACCCGGTCAAGGTGGCCGAGGGCCGCAGCCTCGGCGATCCCGAGACCATCCACTTCGGGCTCGTACCGCGCGCGCACCGCGGCATCGTCGCCATCAACGAATTGCCCGATCTCGCCGAACGCATCCAGGTCGCGCTGCTGAATGTGATGGAGGAGCGCGATATCCAGGTCCGTGGTTACACCCTCCGACTACCCCTGGATGTGCTGCTCGTCGCCACCGCCAACCCCGAGGACTACACCAACCGCGGCCGGATCATCACCCCGCTCAAGGACCGGTTCGGCGCGGAGATCCGCACCCACTATCCGCTGAGTGTCCCGGCCGAGGTGGCGCTGGTCCGGCAGGAGGCCGAATTGGTGGCCGAGGTCGGCGACCCGCTGATCGAGGTGCTCGCCCGGTTCGTGCGGCACCTGCGCGAATCGTCCGCGATCGACCAGCGCTCCGGCGTGTCCGCGCGATTCGCGGTGGCCGCCGCCGAGACGGTGGCGGCTGCCGCACTGCGCAGATCGGCGCTCACCGGCGAGCGTCCCGCCGTCGCGCGACCCGTCGACCTCGAATCCGTGCCCGCGGTATTGCGCGGCAAGCTGGAATTCGAGTCCGGGGAGGAAGGCCGTGAGCAGGAACATCTCACACATCTGATGCGGCGTTCGTTCGCCGAGGCCGGGAGTGCGCTGCTCGGTGGGCTGAATCTGCGACCGTTGGCGGAGGCGGTCGGCGACGGCCATCTGGTCACCACCGGCGAACGCGTCCCGGGCAAGGATGTGCTCTCCGCGCTGCCGGAACTGCCTGTCCTGCACGAGGTCGCGCGTCGGCTCGGCGTCGGCGCCGACGAACCGGCGGCCCGCATCGCGTCTGCGGTCGAATTCGCGTTGGAAGCCCTTTATCTGGCTCGTCAGATAGCCAAGGACTCCGACGGCGGCGTCGCGGTATATGGCTCATGACCGCCCCCGACCACTACGCCTACGGGCCCTATCACGATGGACCCGATCCGCTGGCGCCTCCGCTCGATCTGCGCGAGGCGCTGGACCAGATCGGGCGCGACGTGATGGAGGGCAGCTCCCCCCGCACCGCACTGGAGGAGTTGCTGCGGCGCGGTATGCGAGAAATGCGAGGGCTCGATGAGCTCACCCGGCAGGTGTGGCAGCGCCGCGCCGAGATCAGTAGACGGCACCGGCTCGACGGCACCCTGCAACAGGTCCGTGAACTACTGGAACAGGCTCTGAAAGCCGAACGCCGCGAGCTGTTTCCGGATCCCTCCGATGACGCCAGGTTCGCCGAGGCACAGCTGGACGCATTGCCGCCGAGCACCGCGGCCGCCGTCAACGAGCTCGCCGAATACCAATGGCGCTCCGAGACCGGTAGGGAGAACTACCAGAAGATCCGCGACCTGCTCGGACAGGAACTGCTCGAATCCCGGTTCCAGGGCATGAAACAGGCACTGGAGAACACCACTCCGGAGGATGTCGAGCGCGTCGGACGGATGCTGTCCGATCTGAACAACCTGCTCGCGGCGCATGCGCGAGGCGAGAACACCGAACAGCAATTCGCCGAATTCATGGCCGAGCACGGCGAATTCTTCCCGGAGAATCCGCGCAATACCGACGAACTGATCGACGCGCTCGCCGCCAGGTCCGCCGCTGCCCAACGCATGTTGAACTCGATGTCCGCCGAGCAGCAAGCCGAACTGGCCGAGCTGATCGGGCAGGCATTCGGCGATCCACGCATTGCCCAGCAGGTCGCCGCCCTCGACGCCGCGCTGCGGGCGCTGCGGCCGGGCGAGGACTGGGACTCCGCCCAGCGGTTTCGCGGCAACGATCCATTGGGCCTGGGTGCGGGCACCCAAGCCCTCCAGGATCTCGCCGAACTCGACGCGCTCGCCGAACAGCTCAGCCAGTCCTATCCGGGCGCCAGCCTCGAGGATATCGATCTGGACGCCTTGGCCCGCCAACTCGGCGACGACGCGAGCGTGGATGCCGCCCGGTTGGCCGAACTGGAACGCGAACTGCGCAGACAGGGCGTATTCGAACGAGCACCGGACGGCTCACTTCGGTTGACGCCCAAGGCTTTACGACGGCTCGGTGAGACCGCGCTGCGCGATGTCATCGGGCGGTTGCGGTCCCGGCGCGGCGAGCGGGATACCCGGTTGGCCGGTGCGGCGGGCGAGCCGACCGGCGCCACCCGGGCATGGCAGTTCGGCGATACCGAACCGTGGGACGTGCCGAGGACCGTGCGCAATGCGGTGCTGCGGTCGATGTCGGTCGGCCGTCGCGGCGTCACGCTCGACGTGTCCGATGTCGAGATCATGGAAACCGAACAGCGCTCCCGGGCCGCTGTTGCGCTCTGCGTCGACACCTCATGGTCGATGGTGCAGGAGGGCAGATGGCTGCCGATGAAACGCACTGCCCTCGCGATACATCAGCTGATCAGCACCCGGTTCCGCTCCGACGCACTGAGCCTGATCACCTTCGGCCGGCACGCCACCACCGTCGATATCGGCGAACTGACTGCGCTGGAAGGTGTTTGGGAACAGGGCACCAACCTGCACCACGCATTGCTGCTGGCCGCACGCCATCTGCGCAGACATCCGGACGCGGTGCCCGTCGTACTCGTCGTGACCGATGGCGAGCCGACCGCGCACCTGGAACCGAACGGTGCGGCGTACTTCAATTGGCCGACCGCACCGCGCACCCTGGCCGTGACAATGGCCCAGGTCGACGCCCTGGCCAAGCTCGGTGCATCGGTCACCGTCTTCATGCTCGGCGAGGATCCGAGCCTGGCCGCATTCGTCGATTTGGTGGCCCGCCGCAGCGGCGGTCGCGTCGTCGCCCCGGACCTGGACGGACTCGGCGCTGCCGTGGTCGGCGACTACCTGCACGGCAGGCGCGGTTGATCCGCTAGTCGTCGACCACGACCACCTTTCCGGTGGCATGGCCTTCCTCCTGGTAGCGCACGGCCGCCGGGATTTCGGTGAAGGGATAGGTCCGGTCGATGACCGGGGTGATCTTTCCGTCCTCGATGAGCTCGGTGAGCGCGAGGAGGTTTTCCCTGTTCCGAGTGCATCGGGTCACCTCCGCCAGCGCGACTCGCTGCGAGATGAACGGCGCGAGTGCCAACGCCGCGAACATCCGCCCGGCGGGTTGCACCCAACGACCCGCCGGCCCGCCGACCGCGACATAGGTGCCCTTGGCAGTCAGCGCACGGCGACATGCCGACATCGAGCGGGTACCCGCGATATCCACCAGCAGGTCGTAGCGCTGCCCGTTCCGCGTGAAATCCGCTGCGGTGTAGTCGATTACCGCATCCGCACCGAGCGAGCGGATCAGCTCGGTGTTCCGCGTGCCACAGATACCGGTGACCACCGCGCCGAACGCATGCGCAAGTTGTACGGCGAATGTGCCGACACCTCCCGACGCGCCATTGATCAATACCCGCTGCCCGGCTTGGATCCGTCCCTCGTCACGCAGGGCCACCAGCGCGGTATTGGCCGCCAGTGGTACCGCGGCCGCCTGCTCGAATGACAGGTTCTTCGGCTTCGGCGCCAATTCACTTTCCCGGACACAGACGTACTCGGCGAAGCCACCCCCTTTGAGCAGCGCGAACACCTCGTCGCCGGGCTGGAATCCGGTCACCGCCTTGCCGACAGCTTCGACCACCCCCGCCACGTCCGCGCCAAGGATGGCGATGGACGGCTTGCGCAATCCGACGCCGCCACCCATCAGCCGCGCGATATACGGCTCGCCGCGTAGGAAGTGCCAGTCATAGGGCTGGACCGAGGTGGCACGCACCCGAACCAACACCTCGTCGTCGGCGGGTACCGGCTGGTCTATATCGGTGAGAGTCAGCTGTTCCGGTGGTCCGAATGCGCGAAGGACATAGGCCTTCATCATGTTCTCCTCAGATCTCGGCACCGAGACGCCACCCGCGCTCATAAGCCTTACAACGTAAGGTACCCTTACGTTGTAAGGCTCGTCAATGGCCGCCGCAACCCATGCCGACCGAAGTCGTTGCAGATCAAGCAGTCCCACGCAGACGGTCGAGACCGTCGAGAATCAGATCGAGCGCGAATTCGAATTCGAATTGGTCATCACACCAACCCAGCGTCGAGTCCGGATCGTCGTGGGCGACCTCTCGCAACATCCCGACCAGGTTCGGGAGCGCCTCGGCCATTCCGTCGAGCGCGGCCATGGCTTCGGCATCCATCGGTCCGTCGCCGGGATCGAACAACTCCTGGGTGAAACCCAGCGCCCGACTGCCGAGAACATGCATCGCGTGGTGGGTCTGGTCGTAGGAGAAGCCGCCTTCGCGCATCAGCCCGAGCAGGCCGTCGTAGTAGCGCAGCACGGCCTGGCTGGTATTGGTCCGCGTCTGGAATACACCGGGCGCCCACGGATGCCGGAGCAGCACCTCGCGTGCGGACAGAATCCGCCGCCGCACGGCCTGCTTCCACGCGGCGCCGACAGCGGGCACATCGATGTCGGCAACGACCTCGTTGATCTCCCCCGCGATGACGTCGACGACGCCGTCCAGCACGTCTTCCTTGTTGGCCACGTGGTGATATAGCGACATCGCCTCGACCCCGAGCAGTTCCGCCAACCGACGCATAGTCAGCGCTTCGATACCACTCGTGTCAGCGACGCCGATCGCCGTGGAAAGTACTCGCATCCGGCTCAATGGGATTCGAGACTCGACTTCGGCCGCCACTTACGCATCCTCCCATACGGCGTAAGTCCGGCATGGACAGCCGAGCCGGGCGGAGGGTCGATACCTCCGCCCGGTCGCCCGAACTGCGCGTTCAGGAATGTCCGGCGATGATGACCTCGGGAATGCCGGTGCCGAGCGGCACCTCTCGGCACGTCGGAGCCGGTGCGTGGACCGGGTCCAGCGTCCGCAGCAACAGTTCCTGCACGAATGGGTCGTAGACCATGTGGAAGTGACCGGTCTGGTCGATCGCGCATTCGTCCTGCAGTGCGATGTTCGCCACGTTCGGGCCGTGCAGTGCGATATTGCTGAACGGCTGGATCATCTCGTCGACTCGGCTGCCGATGGTGACGTAGTGCGGGCCGGGCACGGTGTCTCCGCCCGCATTCAGTTCGATCATCAGCGGCGAGCCCTGCACCTGCTGCACCGCCGCGAGTGAGGTGACCTGCGCGAAGGCTTGCAGCGCACCCGGAATCGACTGCGCCACCGGCACCAGCCCATACATCACCCCGCCGTAGCTCGGCGACGCGAGGCCGATCCACTGACCGACCTTCGGCGCGCCACCGAGCTTGTTCACGTAGTAGCGAGTGACGTTGGCGCCCTGGGAAAATCCGACGATATCGACCTGGGTGGCATTGGTGGCGGCCAGTACCTGGTCGACGAATGCGCCGAACTGATAGGCACTCACCCACATGTCCTCGGTGCCCCAGGTGTCTTTGCCCGGCGCACCGCCATAGTTGAGTGCGAAGACACAGAAGCCGAGCGCCGAGATCTGCGGGCCGATGGCCGCCCAGTCGGAGTACGCCGAGGAATCGGTGCCGTGCGCCAGGACGACCGGGCGGGGATGCTCGGCGGTCGGCTTGCAGTCGAAGTTGTTGGTACCAGCCGGGGCAACGTTCTTGTGCGCCTTCTGATACACCGCCGCGGCCAGATGGTCCGATTGGGTCGGACCGATTTGGGTGGGTACATCCGGCGGGCGATATCCGGCGATCTGGGCACTCACCGGCGCGGGATCAGCTGGTTCGGCCCCCGCTATGGGTGCCGCGCCGGAGCCGAAGAAGACGGCTCCGGCCATGACACCGGCAGACACCACGCGCCTGAACTGTGATACTCCCCAACCCCACTGACCGCTCGGCTGTTCCATATCACAATGATGTACCCGATCCGCTCGAAAAGTGCACGCTCAGGCGGCGTTTCACACTGCCATCACTTTTCGGGGGAGTCGTCCTCGGCGAGAATGCGGTATAGCGATTTACGCGCCTCGGTGAGCACCTCCGCGGCCCGAGCCGCCTGCTGCGGAGTACCCGCCGCCGCGACCTGAGCGGCCGCACCCATCAGCTGTCCGATCAGCGCGCGCAGATCCATCGCCTGAGTGCCGACGTCCTCCTTGACATCGGCCCAGGGATCGCCGAGTTCGTCCCGATGCTCGGCGACGTAGGTCTCGCCCGCGTCGGTGAGCTTCGCGGTCTTGCGACCGGCGACCTTCTCGATGAGCACCAGACCCTCGTCCTCGAGCTGCGCGAGCGCCGGGTAGATGGATCCCGGGCTCGGGCGCCAGACATCGTCGCTGCGCTCCCTGATCTGCTGGATCAGCTCGTAGCCGTGCATCGGACGCTCGGTGAGCAGCAATAACACCGCGGCACGCACGTCACCGCGCCTGCCCCGGCCACCGCGGCCGCGCCCACGTCCGAATCCCGGACCGAAGCCGGGCCCGAAACCAGGACCGAAGCCCGGTCCGAACTCGGGTCCGAAACCGTGCCGCCCACCGCGGCGATGCTGGCGACGACCGGCGTCGCCCTCGTCGTGACCAGGCTTCCGCCAGCGGCCACGACCTCTGAATTCTCCGTATTCGATGTTCTCCATGTCAGCCTCCTTGGGCTCTCGTGTATATCTCACGCTATCGACGATATATCGGCAATGCATCGCATGCAAGGGTGATCGACGACACGAACCGACCGGGCGCCCCGAAACGCGGAATGGGCCGCACATCGGTCGATGCGCGGCCCGGGTAGGGAGTTGTCACATGAGCGGGTTGTCCCCGTGGAGCAAGTCACCACCGAACGTCGCGTGGCAAGTCGAAGCGCTATAAAACGAACTCCCCATCTCTTTTCGCTTCCGGTTACGGCGCAAGCGAATCGATCCAGCGCTCGAGCCGATGCCCCTCGGTCACCATGAGTTCCGGATCGCGGAAGGTATTGGTCAGCAACGAGATCCCCTGATAGGCAGCGAACAGCGCAACCGCGAGCTCCCGCGCATCCACGCGACCCATTGCGATGAACTGCCGTTCGATCCAGTCGAGCAGCGTGCGAATACTCGCCGCCGATGCCAACTCCAGGCCGTCGCCACGTTTACCCAGCTCCGAGGCCAGAGTTCCAGTGGGGCAACCGAATCGCACGGCGCGGTCACGCTGGCCCACCCAGCCGCGGACCAGCGCCTTCAGCCGATCTTGCGGCTCGTCGCACTGCTCGAGCACGGTGATCAGCTCCTGCAGCGTCTGCGCATGCGCGCCGAGTGCCGCCTCGACGAGCTGATCCTTGGTCTTGAAGTAGTAGTACACATTGCCGAGCGGAACATCGGCGACCCGCGCGATATCGGCGATGGTCGTCTTCTCGACGCCCTGCTCGTGGAACACCTGGGCGGCCGCGGCGGCGAGGCGTTCACGCTTGCCCGCCTTGGGTGTCGCGCGCCGACCTTCGACTGAGTTAGTCACACAACTAACTATAGACAAGCAACAGATCCATCGGCTACGTTATTTAAGTCAGCCAACTAACTCAGGAGTGAATGTGATCGTAGTGACCGGAGCGACCGGCAATATCGGACGCACCCTCGCGCGGCACCTCGCCGCCGCCGGTGAGCAGGTGACCGCCGTATCCCGCGGGAATCAGGACATCGTCGTGCCCGACGGCGTGCGGCATCGGCGGGCCGACCTCGCCGATCCCGAAAGCCTCTCCCCCGCAGTCGAAAACGCGGATGCGCTCTTCCTGCTGCTGACCGGGCCGCAGCTGGTGATCGGACCGGATCCGGCGCGGTTCGTAGAGGTCGCCGCGGCGGGTGGGGTCAAGAAGGTGGTGCTGCTGTCGTCGCAGGCGACGGGTACCCGGCCAGGACTGGCCTCACATGCGCGACTCCATGCGTTCGAGTCCGCGCTGCAGCGATCGGAGTTCGACTGGACGATTCTGCGGCCCACCGGATTCTTCTCCAACACCTACGCGTGGATCGAGTCGATCCGGGCCGAGCAGGTGATTGCCGCACCCTTCGCCGATACCGCACTGCCCGCCATCGATCCCGAAGATATCGCCGAGGTCGCCGCGACCGTATTGCGCACGGACGGCCACTCCGGACGCACCTATGAACTGACCGGTCCCGCCGCGATCAGTCCGCGCCAGCAGGCCCAAGCCGTCGAAGAGGCATTGGGAATTTCGCTGCAATTCGTCGAATTGACCCGCGAACAGGCGCGTTCCGGCATGTTGCGATTCATGCCGGAGGATGTCGCGGATGGCACGCTCGATATCCTCGGCACGCCGACACCGGCCGAGCAGCAGATCAGCACCGATGTCGAGCGGGTGCTCGGACGGCCCGCGACATCGTATGCCGAATGGGCGCGACGCAATCAGGCCATCTTCGGCTGACCCTCGCCAGAAACTCGAATCCGATACTCGCCCTTGCGATCTCGCACATCGACACCGAGGGCGAGCAGCTTGTCGCCGAACGAAGCCACGTCGGTGGTGGTCGCCGTCCCGGCCCGGGGTCTACACGGGGGTCGCGCCGGGGCGAGACCACTGCTTTACCGGGCCGCGGCGAGGGTGTCGCCCGCGCGGGTGTGGGCCTTCTCGCGGACCAGCAGTTCGTCCCGGGCGGCCTACCCAGGTGGCCAGGCCAACCGCAGACGGCTTTCAAGTTCTCAGACCACGCTCTTGCTGTTCGCGCCCGTTCGTTGGGCGAGTTGGGCGTGGTCGTCGGCGACGGTGAGCGCCACGGTCTCGTCGGGGGATCAGCCGATGTCGACCGGGTCGATTTGGACGCGCAGGGGGGCGTCGGAGCGGTGGGTGCTGCGGACGGCCTGGGCGGCCGTGAGGGCGCGGGCGAGGGCGGCGCCGGAGGTGCGGTGCACGCGCAGAAGCATGCGTTCGACTTCGGCGGGGGTATCGCCGCTGTCGAAGGGTTTGCGGGCGCCGGGTGGGAGGGGTACCGGGCCGAGGATATCGACATCGTCGGGAAGCTTTGCGGTGGAGAGCAATTCGGCGATGGAGTCGGAGGTGCCGTCGATGGCGGCCATGCGGACGGCGGGTGGAAAGCCGACCTCGGCACGGCCGGCCACCTCTGCGCGGGCGTGGCCGACCGGATCCCAGCGCAGTAGCGCCTGGACGGTGGGTAGCGAAGGTTCGGCCATCACGATGACCTGGCCGTGATTGCGCACCAGGGTGGCCGCCGACATCCACCGGCGCAGGGTGTCCTCGGCGGCGCGCAAGTCCGCGCGGCTCAGCAGCGCCCATCCGTCGAGCAGCAGTGCGACACCGTAGCCGCCGGGCAGCACCGGTTCGGCGCCGACGGTCGCCACGATCACCTGCGGTCCCGGTTCCACCGTGTCGAGTACCGCGCCGCCGCTGGATCCGCGAATCGGTACGCCGGGAAAGGCCCGACCGAGTTCCTCAGCGGTCCGGGCCGCACCGATCACCACCGCGCGTAGCGCTCTGGATGCACAAGCAGGACAGCGGAAGGCGGCCTCGGTGATACCGCACCAGCGGCATGCTGGACTGTGCGCGGTCTCGCCGCGATGCCCAGCTCGCCCATCCGGCAAGGAAAGTGGGCCATTGCAGTGCCGACATCGTGCGGGTGTACGGCATTTCGCGCAGGCGAGCGCCGGGATGTATCCGCGCCGCGGCACCTGCACCAGCACCGCGGCACCTTCCTTCAGCGCGGATCGCGCGGCAGCGTAACCAACGGCGGGAATGCGGACTGCGCGCGCGACCGGGTCACGCTCCATCGCGATATCGGAGTCACCCGGTGCGCTGATGCGCGGGGAAAATTTGCGCACCACAGCACGATCAGCGACCAGGTCGTGCGCCCACCCCGAATCGACCACGGCCTGGATCTCCGCCGTCCGCGCGAATCCGGCCGCGACGAATGCCGCCCCGGTGTCATGTGCCCGCAGCATCGCGACCTCGCGCGCATGCGGATACGGCGCCCGAGGTTCGGCATAGGTGTCGTCGCCGTCGTCCCAAATCGCGATCAACCCGAGATCAACCGCAGGAGCGAAGACCGCACTGCGCGTCCCGACGATCACCCGCGCGGTCCCCCGCAATGCCGCCAACCACCGCCGATACCGCGCGGCCGGCCCCAACCCCGCAGCCAACCCGACTGCCGAATCCCCCACCAGCCGAACACATTCCGCCAACACCCGATCCAGATCCCGCTGATCCGGAACCATCAGAATCGCACTGCGCCCCCGCCCGACCACAACCGCCGCCAATTCCGCCAGCCGCCGCGCCCAATCCTCCCCCGGCACCGCCTGCCACCCCGCCCGCACCCATTTCCCCTGCCCCAGCGCCGACACAAACGCCGCCCCATGGATGTACCGCTCCCACGGCCGCAGTTCCACACCGTCCTGCATACCGGTACCGCCCGAATCAGCCAGCACCGCAACAATATTCGACGATTCGGCAGCAACGACAGCGCGCTCACCCACCGGCGCGTCAGCGTCCTCGGGTTCCGCCTCCACTCGTCCGTCGGCGGCAGCGACACCGTTCTGCCCTGCCGATGTCACGGCACCAGAATCCACCACCGATTCGATCGAATCCGCCGACAGCGATTCCGATCCAACACCGGCAGCCGTCACATGATCGGCCGAGCGCGAGGACACCGGAGCAGTATCGAACCGATCGCGAACGTCGACCGCCGCGTCCTCGCCACCCACCGTCGGAGCATCGACGGAATGCTCGAGCGCCGCGACCGCATCGTCGGACGCAGCGGATTCGACAGAATCGGCCCCTGTCGGCGAATCACCCACCGTCGGCAGGTCACACGAATCCGCCAACGCCGCTACGGTATTCGGAGTTCCAGCAGGCCCGACAGCGTCAGCTGCCGAGTCAGTTACCAGCACGGGATCTGGCGACGGCGAACTGGGCGAGGCCGGGGCGGCCGCCGCCTTCGAGCTCCCGTTCTCGGTGCGCGCGTGCCGGGGCGGGATCGCGAGCCGCAGAACATCCGCGCGGGTCCCTGCGTAGCGGGCGGCCACGGCGGTGGCCAGCTTCAGGATTTCCGGGGTCAGGACGCGTTCCGCGGAGACCACACGTTCGAGTTTGACCATTTTCCCGGTGTGGTCGCTGTGGGACAGGCGGGCCAGCAGATACCCGTCGACGAGGCGGCCCGCGAAACGGACGCGGACTCGGACACCGGGTTGGGCGATTTCGTCCAGCTCAGGAGGAACCAGATAGTCGAAGTCGCGGTCCAGGTGAGCAGGCGACAGCAGCGGGAGCACCCGGGCGATCGGGTGTCCCGCTGCTGTCGAATCCTGTGTTGCCGTGGCTCCCGCCCCTGCGGGAGCCACGGCGGCGAGGTCCGCTGTGGGTTCGTGCACGCGGGCCCCCGATATGCCTACAGACCGACGGCTGCACGCAGCTTGTCCGCGCGCATCAGGCAGGGCCTCCCATTGCAGGTCGGCATATCCATATCGACTACCCCTACAGGCCGACGGCTGCACGCAGCTTGTCGGCGCGCATCAGGCAGGGCCTCCCATTGCAGGTCGGCATATCCATATCGGCTACCCCTACAGGCCGACGGCTGCACGCAGCTTGTCGGCGCGGTCGGTGTGCTCCCAAGGCAGGTCCACGTCGGTGCGGCCGAAGTGGCCGTACGCGGCAGTCGGTGCGTAGATCGGGCGCAGCAGGTCGAGGTCGCGGATGATCGCGCCGGGGCGCAGATCGAAGACCTCGGTGATGGCCGTGGCGATGCGCGCCGGATCGACCTTCTCGGTGCCGAAGGTCTCGACGAACAGACCGACTGGTGCGGCCTTGCCGATGGCGTAGGCGACTTGGACCTCGACCCGTTCGGCGAGTCCGGCCGCGACGACATTCTTGGCGACCCAGCGCATGGCGTAGGCGGCCGAGCGGTCCACCTTCGACGGATCCTTACCGGAGAACGCGCCACCACCGTGACGAGCCATGCCGCCGTAGGTGTCGACGATGATCTTGCGGCCGGTCAGGCCCGCATCACCCATCGGACCACCGAGGACGAACTTGCCGGTCGGGTTCACCAGCAGGCGAATATCGGAGACATCCAGCGGCGCGGGCAGATCAAGATCGGCGAGCACCACGTCGACGACCTTCTCGCGGATATCGGGTGCCAGCAAGTTGTCCAGGTCGATATCGGCGGCGTGCTGCGTGGAGATCACGACCGTATCCAGGCGGACCGGACGGTCACCGTCGTATTCGATGGTGACCTGGGTCTTACCGTCGGGACGCAGGTACGGCAGCACACCCGACTTACGAACCTCGGTCAGCCGACGCGAGAGCCGGTGCGCGAGCGCGATCGGCAGCGGCATCAGCTCGGGTGTGTCGGTGTTGGCATAGCCGAACATCAGGCCCTGGTCGCCGGCACCCTGCCGCTCGATCTCGTCATCCGATCCGGCGGTACGCGCCTCGTGCGAGGTGTCGACGCCCTGTGCGATATCCGGCGACTGTGCGCCGATCGCAATATTTACACCGCAGGAATTTCCGTCGAAACCCTTTGCGGACGAGTCGTATCCGATTTCCAGAACCTTTTCGCGGACGATTTTCGGAATATCCGCATAAGCCGACGTGGTTACCTCACCCGCGACGTGCACCTGGCCGGTGGTCACGAGAGTTTCCACCGCGACCCGGCTGCGCGGATCCGCCGCGAGCAGGGCGTCGAGGATGGAATCGCTGATGGCGTCACAGATCTTGTCCGGATGACCTTCGGTCACGGACTCACTGGTGAAAAGGCGGCTGCCAGACGTGGGCACAGTTCTTCCCTCTCCCTCAACGGGTTACTCGTATCGGATTGCGACGGTAACGCGATGCGGCCACCGCACAACCCTTCATTCAGACTATTCCAAACCACCGACGCGACGGGGTTGACGACAGGCAACTGTCTCAGACTATTGAAATCCGTCGATATGTCGGGCCGGGGCTCCAGCCTCCAACACATCGACCAGTCCGGGTTGCGGTCGACAACAGCCTAACCATCACGCGGCGGTGTATCCACCGGACATCCTCGATGCACAGCACAATCCAAGCGCCGCAACGATTCTCAGCGCAGCAACGGACCGAGCGCGTCCAGCACCCGGCTCGCGAGCAATGCCTTCGATCCGTGGTCGAGCGCCTGTTCGGTGCCGTCGGCACCGAGCAGCCAGCCGTCGTTGGTGTCGACCTCGAACGCCTTGCCCTCGCCGACCGCGTTGACGACCAGCAGATCACAGCCCTTACGCGCCAGTTTGGCCCGCGCGTGCGTGAGCACGTCGCCGTGCTCGTCACCGGTCTCGGCGGCAAAGCCGACGATCGCGGTTCCGGGTAGCTGACCATCGCGTCGCGACTGAACGAGTCCGGCGAGAATATCGTCGGTCTTGGTCAGCGGGATCACGTCGGGCTCGTGCGCGCCCTTCTTGATCTTGGCCGCGGCCACAGTGGTCGGCCGGAAGTCGGCGACGGCCGCGGCCATGATCACCGCGTCCGCACCGAGCGCATGCTTCTCGACGGCGGTCTTGAGCTGTTCGGCGGTGGTGATGTGCACGAGATCCACGGCGGCGGGTGCGGCCATCTCGATGGTGTTGCCCGCGATCAACGTGACGTGGGCGCCGCGCTGCGCGGCGACCCTGGCCAATGCGTAGCCCTGCTTGCCGGAGCTGCGATTGCCGAGGAAACGCACCGGATCCAGCGGTTCCCTGGTGCCGCCCGCAGTGATAACCACGCGGCGGCCCGCCAGATCACGCGGGATGGCGTCGGCGCGTTCCAGCAGCAGCGTCGCCAGCCCGAAGATCTCCTCGGGCTCGGGCAACCGGCCGGGACCCGTATCGGTACCGGTCAACCGGCCCGACGCGGGTTCCATGACGATCGCACCGTGCGCGCGCAGCGTCGCGACATTGGCGACGGTGGCCGGATGCTCCCACATCTCGGTATGCATCGCGGGCGCGAACAACACCGGACATCGGGCCGTCAGCAAGGTGGCGGTGAGTAGATCGTCGGCGCGGCCCTGTGCGGCACGCGCCATCAGATCGGCGGTCGCCGGGGCGATGACCACAAGGTCCGCCTCCTGGCCCAACCGCACGTGCGGCACCTCGGGGACATCGGTGAACACATCGGTGTGCACCGGATTCCCGGACAGCGCCTCGAAGGTTGCCTTACCGACGAACTGCAGCGCCGACTCGGTGGGGATCACCCGTACCTGGTGCCCGGTCTCGGTGAACCGGCGCACGATCGAACAGGCCTTATAGGCGGCGATCCCTCCGCCGACGCCGACGACGATCCGTGTGGTCACTACGCCTCCGGCCTAGATGTGGTTGTTACTCGCCTTCGGAGTGCTCGAGCAGGTCGGAGTGGATCTCACGCATCGCGACCGACAGCGGCTTCTCCTGCAGACCCGGCTCGACCAGCGGGCCGACGTATTCGAGGATGCCGTCGCCGAGCTGGTTGTAGTAGTCGTTGATCTGACGGGCCCGCTTGGCCGCGTAGATCACCAGCGCGTACTTGGACGAGGTGCGCTCGAGCAGCTCGTCGATCGGCGGGTTGGTGAGGCCGACCGGAGTGTCGTATGCGGGCGCGGGCTTGATGTCCGTACTGCTCACTGAGAGGGCTCCTGCGGGGATCGGTTCTTCGGGCTGGGTGGTTTTCCGAGAGTGCGGGTCACGAACTCGAATTTGTGCTAACGAACAACGATACCAACTGCTCACAGGCGCTGGTCACCTCGTCGTTCACTATGACGATGTCGAACTCGTCACAGGCCGCCAATTCCGTCCTGGCGGTCTCCAACCTGCGGGCGATCACCTCGGGTGATTCGGTACCCCGCGCGGTCAGCCGGGAAACCAGTTCGTCCCAGCTGGGCGGGGCGAGAAATACCAGCAGCGCCTCCGGCATGGCCTTGCGCACCGACCGCGCGCCCTCGAGGTCCACCTCGACGAGCACCGGCAGGCCGGCGGCGAGTGCGTCACGCACCGGTTTCGCCGGAGTACCCGAGCGCTGCAGTCCCCCGTGGATATCAGCCCACTCGAGGAGTTCGCCCGCCGCGATCATGGCGTCGAACTCCTCCCGGGACACGAACCGGTAGTCGCGGCCGTCGACCTCCCCGGGCCGGGGGGCCCGGGTTGTCGCCGACACGCTGAAGACCAGTTGGGGCAGTCGCTCGCGGACGCAGCGGACCACGGTCGACTTGCCCACGGCCGAGGGGCCGACCAGTACTACCAGTCGACCCTTCCGCGTGTGTTCGACCACCTTGGTGGTCAGGCGAAGTCGAATCGGGCGAGCAGCGCCTTGCGCTGCCGATCACCCAGTCCGCGCAGACGCCGGGTGGGGGCGATCTCCAGCTCGCTCATGATTTCCGCCGCCTTGACCTTGCCCACCTTGGGCAGGGCCTCCAGCAGCGCCGACACCTTCATCTTGCCGAGGATCTCGTCGGTTTCGGCGTCGGTGAGGACCTGCTTCAGGTCGGTGCCGCCACGCTTCAGGCGCTCCTTGAGCTCCGCCCGAGCACGGCGAGCGGCAGCCGCCTTCTCCAAAGCAGCGGCGCGCTGCTCGTCAGTCAGCTGGGGAAGGGCCACGGTTCCTCCGTCTCATCGTTCATTGCATCAACTCCTGCCGGTAACCCAGCAGTCTCAGCGACCGTACCCACGACGTTGCCCGATTGCGAACCCACCCCCCAGGTCAGCGCATGATTCGCCGATGTCGTAAGGGTGGGCCCGGCGGGATGCGCACAGCGCGTCGATCGCTGTGGTGATCCTACCGCCGAAATCTCGAAATACCCCGCTAGCAGGGCTTTTTCATACCGAAAGGGGGTTAGCGGAGTGGTTGCGGCGCCAACCCGCATCGGACCAGCAACCGGTCACGTGTCCGACCTGGAATTTTCTAGGATTTTTCCGCGTGTCGCGTTGTTCTTGCGCGTGTCGGAGGCTCGAAACGCCCGATTTCAGGCTTCCGTACCTCCCGAACCAACGCCCTCACGGATCGCCACAAAATCCTGACATTCGCCTGGACCGCGGCGCGGCGAGAGCGAACGGCACTCTGTGCCGGTCCAGTTGGCTCCGTGATCGATCAGGACGTCGCCTCGGCCACCGGAGTGCCGGATGGCGGGGAAATCGGCGCAGCGGGCCGCACAGCTGTTCGATATGACACGTCATCCCCGATCAACGTGCCCTCCCTGGGCCGAAACGCGAAATGGACCGACGCCGAAGCGCCGGTCCACGTAATCGTCACGCGTCATCGCCGCAGGAAGGCGAACTCCTCCTGCAGCGCGCTCACCTTGGCACGCAGTGCCGACACGGACGGACCGGCGCCGAGCACCTCGCGCGAAACGGTCGGCACCGCGGCGTGCAACAACTGCTCCGGCACCAGCGCACGCACGGTTTCCGGACCGCCCCCCTGCGCGCCGACGCCCGGCATCAGGATCGGGCCGTTGAGCTCCGCGAGATCCGGCGCTTCGGTGAGGGTGGCCCCCAGCACAATGCCGACCGAGCCGAACTCCTGGCCCGCATTGCATTGCGCCGCCGCATCGACCATGGTCTGCGCGACCGTTCGACCGTCCGCCGCGACTGCCCGCTGCACCTGTGCACCTTCGGGATTCGAGGTGGCGGCGAGTACGAAGACACCGCGCCCGTTCGCCTCCGCCAGCGTCAAAGCCGGTGCGAGGGAACCGAATCCGAGATACGGCGAGACCGTCACCGCGTCCGAGCCGAGCGTGCCGTCGGCGAGCCAGGTCCGCGCGTAGGCATCCATGGTCGAGCCGATATCGCCGCGCTTGGCATCGGCGAGCACCAGGGTGCCCGAGGCGCGCAGTACCTCGATGGTGCGCTCGAGCACCGCGATTCCGCCGGAACCGTAGGCCTCGAAGAAGGCGACCTGCGGTTTGATCAGCGCGACCCGGCCGTCGAAAGCCTCGACACAGATCTCGGCGAAGGCCTCGACACCGTCGACATCGTCGGTGAGACCCCACGATCCGAGCAGGCCGGGATGCGGATCGATGCCGACGCACAGTGGCCCGAGATGCCGCATGGCGTGCTGCAATCGGGCACCGAAGGTCTTCATCGCACCGTCTCCTTCGTCAGCCACGCAGCACCGAATGCAGTTCCTGCAGCGAGCGCACCCCGATGCCGCCGTTGATGCTCGCCTCGATGCCCTGCACGGCCGCGGCCGCACCCTGCACCGTGGTGATGCACGGGATGTTCACACCGACCGCCGCCGTGCGGATCTCGTAACCGTCCACGCGCGGCCCGGAGTTGCCGTAGGGGGTGTTGAACACCATGTCGACCTCACCGTCGCGGATCTGCTCCACGATGGTCGGCTGGTCGGCGGGCCCGTCCTCGGAGTGCTTGCGCACCTGTTCGCACGGAATTCCGTTGCGGCGCAGCATTTCCGCGGTGCCCTCGGTGGCCAGGATGCGGAAGCCGAGGTCGTTGAGGCGCTTCACCGGGAACACCATGGCGCGCTTGTCCCGGTTGGCGATCGAGACGAAGACGGTGCCCTCGGTCGGCAGCGAACCGTAGGCCGCGGCCTGGCTCTTGGCGAAGGCGGTGCCGAAATCGGCGTCGATGCCCATGACCTCACCTGTGGACTTCATCTCCGGCGAGAGCAGCGAATCCACACCGCTGCCGTCGGCCTTGCGGAACCGGTGGAACGGCAACACCGCCTCCTTCACCGCGACGGGCGCGTCGAGCGGCACGTGGCCGCCGTCGCCCTCGGCGGGCAGCATGCCCTCCTTGCGCAGTTCGGCGATGGTGGCGCCCATGGTGATCCGTGCGGCCGCCTTGGCCAGCGGCACCGCGGTGGCCTTGGAGACAAAGGGAACCGTGCGGCTCGCCCGCGGATTCGCCTCGAGCACGTAGAGCACATCGTCCTTGAGCGCGTACTGCACATTGAGCAGGCCCTTGACGCCGATACCCTTGGCCAGCGCGATGGTGGAGCGGCGCACCGCCTCGATATCGCTGCGTCCCAGGGTGATCGGCGGCAGTGCGCAGGCGGAGTCGCCGGAGTGGATGCCCGCCTCTTCGATGTGCTCCATCACACCGCCGAGGTAGACCTCGTCACCGTCGCAGAGCGCGTCGACGTCGATCTCGATGGCGTCTTCCAGGAACCGGTCGACCAGCACCGGATGTTCCGGGCTGAGTTCGGTCGCCCGGGAGATGTAGCCCTCCAGCGAGTCCTCGTCGTAGACGATCTCCATACCGCGACCGCCGAGCACGTAGGACGGGCGCACCAGCACCGGGTAGCCGATGCCTGCGGCGATCTTCTTGGCCTGCGCGAAGGTGGTCGCGGTGCCGTACTTCGGTGCGGGCAGGCCCGCGGCGACCAGTACGTCACCGAATTCGCCGCGATCCTCGGCCAGGTCGATGGCGGCGGCGCTGGTGCCGACCACCGGCACACCGGCGTCGGTGAGGCGCTGCGCCAGCCCCAGCGGGGTCTGGCCGCCGAGCTGCACGATGACCCCGGCGACGGTGCCGGACTCGGTTTCGGCGTGGTAGACCTCGAGCACATCCTCGAAGGTCAGCGGCTCGAAGTAGAGCCGGTCGGCGGTGTCGTAGTCGGTAGAGACGGTTTCCGGGTTGCAGTTGACCATGACGGTCTCGTATCCGGCCTGCGAAAGCGTCTGCGCCGCATGGACACACGAGTAGTCGAACTCGATGCCCTGGCCGATCCGGTTCGGCCCGGAACCCAGGATGATCACCTTGTCGCGTTCGCGCTGCGGCGAGACCTCCGACTCGGCTGCGGGATCGAGTTCGTAGGTCGAGTAGTGATACGGGGTTTTGGCCTCGAACTCCGCGGCGCAGGTGTCGACGGTCTTGAAGACCGGACGGATACCGAGCCGATGACGCAGTGCGCGCACGCCGGTCTCACCCGCCAATTCCGGTCGCAGCGCGGCGATCTGGCGATCGGAGAGGCCATAGTGCTTGGCACGGCGCAGCAGCGGCTCGTCGAGTACGGGTGCGTCGATGACCTCTCGGCGCAGCTCGACCAGTCCGGCCACCTCGGCGACGAACCAGGGGTCGATGCCGGAGGCCGCGGCGACGTCCTCGATGCTCGCGCCCAGCCGCAGCGCCCGCTCGACCTGGTAGATGCGCCCCTCGGTCGGCGTGCGCAGATCTTCGAGGATCGCTTCGGTATCGGTCCAGTTGCCGTCGCCCTGGGTCCAGAAGCCCGCGGCCTTGGTCTCCAGCGAGCGCAGCACCTTGCCGAGTGCCTCGGCGAAGTTGCGACCAAGCGACATCGCCTCGCCGACCGACTTCATGGTGGTGGTCAGCGTGGCGTCGGCGCCGGGGAACTTCTCGAAGGCGAAGCGCGGCGCCTTGACGACCACATAGTCCAAGGTCGGCTCGAAACAGGCCGGGGTTTCCTTGGTGATGTCGTTGACGATCTCGTCCAGGGTGTAGCCGATGGCCAGCTTGGCGGCGATCTTGGCGATCGGGAAACCCGTTGCCTTGGAAGCCAATGCGGACGAGCGCGAGACGCGTGGGTTCATCTCGATGACGATCAGGCGTCCGTCGGCCGGATCGACCGCGAACTGGATATTGCAGCCACCGGTATCGACGCCGACCTCGCGCAGGATGTCGATGCCGAGGTCACGCAGCTTCTGGTATTCGCGGTCGGTGAGGGTCATGGCGGGTGCGACGGTGACCGAATCACCGGTGTGCACACCCATCGGGTCCACATTCTCGATCGAGCAGACCACCACGACATTGTCGCGGCCGTCGCGCATCAGCTCGAGTTCGTATTCCTTCCACCCCAGGATGGATTCCTCGATGAGCACATTGGCGGTCGGCGAGGCGGCTAAGCCGCCGCCCGCGATGCGATCGAGGTCCTCGTCGTTGTAGGCCATGCCGGAGCCGAGGCCGCCCATGGTGAACGACGGCCGAACGACCACCGGAAAGCCCAGTTCAGTGACGGTTTCGCGGACCTCGTCCATGGTGTGGCAGACACGCGAGCGAGCGCTCTCGCCACCGACCTTGGCGACGATGTCCTTGAACTTCTGCCGGTCCTCACCGCGCTGGATGGCCTCGAAATCGGCGCCGATCAGCTCGACGTTGTATTTCTGCAGCACTCCGCGCTCGTGCAGGGCGACCGCGGTATTCAGCGCGGTCTGCCCACCGAGGGTGGCGAGAATGGCGTCGGGGCGCTCCTTTTCGATGACCTTCTCGACGAACTCCGGCGTAATCGGTTCCACATAGGTCGAATCGGCGAACTCCGGATCGGTCATGATGGTCGCCGGGTTGGAATTCACCAGCGATACCCGCAGGCCCTCGGCCCGCAGCACCCGGCACGCCTGGGTGCCGGAGTAGTCGAATTCGCAGGCCTGGCCGATGACGATCGGACCGGAGCCGATCACCAGGATGTGCTTCAGATCCTCGCGGCGAGGCATCAGGCTCCTTCCATGAGACCGGCGAAACGGTCGAAGAGATAGGCGGCGTCATGAGGTCCGGCGGCGGCTTCCGGGTGGTATTGCACCGAGAATGCGCGGCCGTCGACCAGGCGCACGCCCTCGACGGTGCCGTCATTGGCGCACACGTGGCTGACCTCGGCCTTGCCGAACGGGGTGTCGAACTGTTCGCCCTGTTCGCCCTCCAGCGCGAAGCCGTGGTTCTGCGCGGTGATCGAGATCCGGCCGGTTTCGTGTTCGACGACCGGGATATTGATGCCGCGGTGGCCGAACTTCATCTTGTAGGTCTTGCGGCCGAAGGCGCGACCGAGGATCTGATTGCCGAAGCAGATCCCGAACAGCGGCAGCCCCTTCTCCAGCACGCCCTGGGTGATGGCGACCGCGCCGTCCTGGGTGGCCGGGTCGCCCGGACCGTTGGACAGGAAGACGCCGTCCGGCTTCAGCTCCAGGATCTGATCCAGCGAGACGGTCGACGGCACCACATGCACCCGCATGCCACGCTGCGCGAACATGCGCGGGGTGTTGGTCTTGATGCCGAGGTCGACCGCGACGACGGTGAAGCGCGGGTCGCCGTTCGGTTCGATCGTGTACAGCGCGTCGGTGCTCACCTCCTCGGCCAGATCCGCGCCCAGCATCGAGGGCTGTCCGTTGACCCGGGACAGCAGTTCGTCTGCGTCGGCGAGGGCCGAGCCGGAGAAGATGCCCGCTTTCATCGAGCCGCGGGTGCGCAGGTGGCGCACCAGCGCGCGGGTGTCGATGCCAGCGATGCCGACGATCTGCTGGCGGTCCAGCTGGTCCTGCAGAGTGCCGGTCGATCGCCAGTTCGACGCGACGCGCGAGGCGTCGCGGACTGCGTATCCGGCGACCCAGATCTTGCTGGATTCGTCGTCCTCGTCGTTCCAGCCCGTATTGCCGATCTGCGGGGCCGTGGCCACCACGATCTGGCGGTGGTAGCTGGGGTCGGTGAGGGTCTCCTGATACCCGGTCATCGCGGTGCAGAACACCGCCTCACCGAGTGTTTCGCCCACGGCGCCGAAGGCCGTGCCGCGGAAGACCCGGCCGTCCTCCAGTACCAGTGCCGCAGCTTCCTTCGGCCCTCCCGCCACCCGGCCACCACCCCTCATCGAATCGCTGCGCGATCCTGTGTTCATTCGTCGTCTCCCGTCATCGCCCTGGCCCACGCCGGGTACACCGTCTTGTCGTCACCTCGGAAACCGGTATCTATCTCGGTTCCGGTCGGCAGCTTCCAGCGAATTACCAGCACACCATCTTCCGTCATCACCTTGCCCGCATGTCCGCGTTCGGTCCGCACGGCGGTAATGGATTCCTGCGGAATCCAGATCACCGTCGCACCGTCGCGCTCGAGCAGAATCCCCCGTTCGAACCGCGTGAGTTCCGCTGTGGCCCGGAAACCAAGGTCGCCCACCGCGATCCGGTCCTGCCAGCTCGGCGCGATGGTGCTGCCGAGATACAGTCCGGTGGCCGGCTCGAGCACCTGAGCGCCGAGATCACCCGGCACATGCGGTAGTTCGCCGATGCGCGCCTCCTGACGCGCGGCTCGGTTCTGCCAGCCCCGGTACATCAGCCAGACGCACAGAACGAACAGTGCGATCAGCCCGACCACCAACAGCACTCTCATCTACGAACCTCCCACCGCCTTGCCCTCACGGGCGGTTACCCGGCCTCGGAGCAACGTCGTTGTCACCCGAGCCGGGAACGTCATGTCCTCGAACGGCGTGTTGTTCGAAATGCTGGCGAGTTCGGCGGCCCGCACCGTCCAGCTCGCGTCCGGATCGACCAGCGTCAGGTTGGCCGGTTCACCGACCTCGATCGGGCGGCCATGGCCGTCGAGTCCGACGATTTCGGCCGGACGCTCGCTCATCACGCGGGCGACACCGCGCCAGTCCAGCAGGCCGGGTTCGACCATGGTCTGCACGATGATCGACAGCGCGGTCTCCAGGCCGAGCATGCCGGGGCGGGCGGCGGCGAATTCGCAGCACTTGTCCTGTTCGGCGTGCGGGGCGTGATCGGTGGCGACGCAGTCGAGGATGCCCTCGGCGAGCGCCTGCCGCAGCGCGATGGTGTCGGAGACCTCGCGCAGCGGCGGGTTCACCTTATTGACCGCGTCGTAGGTCTCCAGGCGCGAGTCGTCGAGCAGCAGATGGTGCGGGGTGACCTCGGCGGTGATCGAAATGCCCTGTGCCTTGGCCCATTTCACCAGCTCGACGGTACCGGCCGTAGAGGCATGGCAGATGTGCACGCGGGCATCTGCGTCGCGGGCCAGCAGTGCGTCGCGAGCCACGATCGACTCTTCCGCGGCGCGCGGCCAACCGGCCAGGCCGAGGCGGGCCGCGGTCGGACCTTCGTGCGCAACAGCGCCTTTGGTCAGGCGCGGCTCTTCGGCATGCTGCGCGATCAAGACGCCGAGGGAGTTCGAGTACTCCAGTGCGCGGCGCATGAGCAGCGGGTCGTAGACGCAGTGGCCGTCGTCGGAGAACATGCGCACCGCGCCGACCCCGGCGGCCATGGTGCCCATTTCGGCGAGCTGCTTACCTTCCAGCCCGACCGTGACCGCCCCCACCGGGTACACGTCGACCAGCCCGACCTCCTGACCGCGCCGCCACACGTGATCGGTGACGACCACCGAGTCGGCAACCGGGTTGGTATTGGCCATGGCGAAGACCGCTGTGTAACCGCCGAGTGCCGCTGCGGCGGAACCGGTTTCGATGGTCTCGGTGTCCTCGCGGCCGGGTTCGCGCAGATGGGTGTGCAGATCGACGAAGCCGGGCAGCAGGATCTGGCCATCCGCGTCGATGACCTCGGCGTCGATAATGCCGAGATCGGTTCCGATGGCGGCGATTACACCGTCGCGCACGAGTACGTCGACCGGCTCACCCTCGCCGTACGGCCGAACACCCTTGAGCAGCAAGCTCATGCCTTCACCTCGCTGGCGCTCGGCTCCGGCATGCGCCATGCGCACTGGCACATGATTCGCTCGATTCGTTCGCTCATGCGACAGCCTCCTGGGTACCGACCAGCAGCCGGAACAGCACGGCCATCCGCATATGCACTCCGTTCGTCACCTGTTGCAGGATCGCCGCCTGCGGGGAATCCGCGACCGGCGAGGCGATTTCCATGCCGCGCAGCATCGGCCCCGGATGCAGGACGACCGCGTTCTCGTCGAGCAGTGCGAGCCTGCGCTCGGAAAGTCCGTAGTTGACCGAATATTCGCGCGCAGACGGGAAGAAGCCGCCGTTCATCCGCTCCTGCTGTACCCGCAGCATCAGCACCGCATCGGCGCCGGGCAATTCGGCGTCCAAGGAAGGCGAGATCCGGGCGGGCCACAGGTCCGCGCCCACCGGCAGCAGCGTGCGCGGCGCGACCAGCACCACCTCGGCGCCAAGAGTATCGAGCAGGAAGACATTCGAGCGCGCGACCCGGCTGTGCAGGATATCGCCGACGATGACGATCCGCTTGCCCTCGATATCGCCGAGGCGCTGACGCAGCGTCAGCGCGTCCAGCAGCGCCTGCGTCGGATGCTGGTGGGTACCGTCACCGGCGTTGATGATGGCCGGGCCCTGCCGCCCTTCGGCGACCGCCCAGCCATCCATCCAGCGCGCGATCTGATGCGCCGCGCCGGAGGCCGGGTGCCGGACGATGAGCGCATCGGCGCCCGCCGCGTGCAGAGTCAGCGCGGTATCGCGCAGGGATTCGCCCTTGGCGACCGAGGAGCTGCTCGCGCTGACATTGATCACATCGGCGCTCATCCACTTGCCCGCGACCTCGAACGAGACCCGGGTGCGAGTCGAGTTCTCGTAGAAGACGGTCATCACGGTGCGGCCGCGCAGCGTCGGCAGCTTCTTCACCTCGCGGCCCAACAGCGCCTGTTCGAAGCGTTCGGCCTCGTCGAGCAGTTCGGTGGCGGTGGCACGATCGAGATCGGTCACCGTCAAGAGATGTCTCACGACTCCACCTCGCTGGCGCTCGGTTCCGTCGTTCGACCTCCGGTCGCTGTGTTGATGGTTCGCTCGCTGCGCTCGCTCACGACTCCACCTCGCTGGCGCTCGGTTCCGTCGTTCGACCTCCGGTCGCTGTGTTGATGGTTCGCTCGCTGCGCTCGCTCACGACTCCACCTCGCTGACACTCGCTCCGGCGAGCCGATTCACTGCGCGTCCTCCTGATGCAAGTAGACGCCGTCGCGCCCGTCGTGTTCGGTGAGCAATACAGAGATGTCCTCGCTGCGGGAGGTCGGCACGTTCTTGCCGACGAAATCCGCGCGGATCGGGAGTTCGCGATGGCCGCGGTCGATGAGCACCGCGAGTTGGACGGCGCGGGGGCGGCCGAGATCGCGCAGACCGTCGAGGGCGGAGCGCACGGTGCGGCCGGAGAAGAGCACGTCGTCGACCAGCACCACGAGTGCGTCCTCGATGCCGCCCTCGGGCACCGAGGTGCGCTCGAGCGGGCGGTGCGGGCGGCTGCGTAGATCGTCGCGATAGAGGGTGATGTCGAGCGAGCCGAGTGCCGGGCGAACGCCGGAGAACTCCTCGATCTTGTCGGTAAGTCGGGCGGCCAGCGTGGTGCCGCGGGTGGGAATGCCGATCAGCACCACGCGCGGTGCGTCCGGCTCGCCCGCATCGAGGGCGGTCTTTTCGATGATCTGATGCGCGATGCGCGCGATGGTCCGGCCGACGTCGGACGGAGACAGCAACTCGCGTCCCGCGCTCACCCACTCCGGGGTGTGTCGCTGCGACGTTTCGGCAGCGCCGGACTTGGCGGCCCGTTCCTCGGGCACGGCCATGCCGACCTCCTTCCCCGCCTCACCGGACGGTCCGTTAAAGGATGTCTTTACGGCATGCAGCCTAGCAGCGCCGTTTGCACCGCTTTAACCAGGCATATCCCGCTGTGAGCGGGGCCACGCACGGTTCGGACACTCCGGGCATTCCGGGCGGTTCACGCCTCGCGGACCGCGAGGACGACTCCGATGTCCGGATCGTTCGAAGCGACGGGCCGGCCCAAGGCGGCGACCATATCGTCCCAGCTACGGAATTCGGTATGCCAGCCGTGTTCGTCCAGCCAGGTTCTGGCATCGGCGCCGAGGCCGGTGCGCGGACGATCCGCGCCGTCGTCACCGCGGACCAACCGTTTGAGTTCGGCGTACGGCCGGGCATTTTCGTCGACGGCGAAGCGGCTGACACCGAAACGGCTTCCAGGAGCGGATAATTCGGTCAGTGTGTTGACCACGTGCAAAGCATGTTCGTGGGTCAGGTAGCCCAGGACGCCCTCGTCCACCCAGTGCGTGGGCAGATCCGGCCGAAATCCGTACTCCCCGAGCAGCTTTGCCCAGTCTTCGCGCAGATCGATGGCGAGCACCGCGCGGCCGCAGCGAGGTTGCGCATGCGCCGCGGCGAGGACCGGTTCCTTGAACGCGAAGAGCTCCGGCAGATCGATCTCGAATACTCGAACGTCGGCCGGCAGCGCCATGCGGAATGCCCTGGTGTCCAAGCCCGCACCGATCAGCACGATCTGGCGTATCCCCTGTTCGACCGCCGCGGCGACGCGGTCGTCGACGAGCCGGACACCGACCGTGCGGCCCTCGAAGAACATGTCCGCCACCTCTTCCAGCCGCGCCCAGCGCTCGGGTCCGCCGTCGATCTCGCAGTAGCCGCGGCGTGCGGCGTCGACGAACAGCTGCGCGAGCGGATCGTCGTACAGGCGGTCCGTGCGCACGGATTCCTTCGCCCGGATGACGGCGACACCGATCGCGGTCAGTGCGACACCGGCCGTCGGCGCCTTCGGATGTGTTTCGGTCATTGCCGCCTCCCCAATAGATAACTTGTCGCCCGGCTAGTAATTCGGGCACTGGGAAGACGCTAGGCTTTCACTAGCCGGTCGTCAAGCAAAAGAGAAGGACGCAATGGACGGACGTCGCAGCGATACGCGTGAGCGGATTCGTACTGTCGCAATGGAATTGTTCTCCGAACGCGGCTACGAGAAGACCTCCCTGCGCGAGATCGCCGACCGTCTCGGCGTCACCAAGGCCGCGCTCTACTACCACTTCCGTACCAAGGAAGACATCGTCGCGAGCCTCTCCGACGACCTGCGTCGCGGCATCGACGGCATCGTGACCTGGGCCGAGAGCGCCCCGCCCGGCACGGAGCGAGCCAACGAAATCCTCACCCGCTACGGCGCGCTGCTGCACGGCATCGGCCGCAGCATGGTCCGCTTCTGGCACGAGAACCAGCCGGCCTTCCGCCAGCTCGACTTCGGCTCGAGCATGCGCTACCAGTTCCGCGTGCTCGCTGACCTGATGGCCGGTCCGGACCAGCCGCCGCTCGCCGTCTTCCGTGCGCGCGAAGCCCTGCTCGCCATCAGCTGGAGCACCGCCATGATGGGCGATCTTCCGCTCACCGACGACGAGTGCTACGCCGCGGCCGTCGATATCGCGCGGGACATTCTCACCAAGAATTGAATGACCGTTTCTCGCTAGCACATATGTTCGATAGCGCGTAGATTCGACGGCATGCCGACACCGCTGCAGGGATCATTGCTCGACGGGTTCGGAGACATCGAGGTGGGCGGGCTCGATGGCGTGCGCCGGACGGCATTGAGTCATGGGGCCTGGGTGGATGTGTTGCCCGGGTGGCTGTCGGGGGCGGATGTGTTGTTCGAACGGTTGGCGGATGGCGTGCCGTGGCAGGCGGAGCGGCGGCCGATGTACGACCGGGTGGTGGATGTGCCGCGGCTGCTGTGTTTCTACGAGGAGGGCGCGGAATTGCCGGATCCAGCGTTGGACGAGGCACGGGCGGCACTGACCGCGCACTACCGCGAGGAACTCGGTGAACCGTTCTGCACAGCCGGGTTGTGCTATTACCGCGACGGACGCGACAGCGTGGCCTGGCACGGCGATACCTTCGGGCGCGGCGCGACCGATGACACCATGGTCGCCATCGTTTCGATCGGTGCGCCGCGAGCGCTGCTGCTGCGCCCGCGCGGTGGCGGCGCGAGTCTTCGATTTCAGGTCGGACATGGCGATCTGCTGGTCATGGGCGGGTCGTGCCAGCGCACCTGGGAACACGCGGTACCGAAGACGCGCAGGCCGACCGGGCCGCGAATCAGCATTCAATTTCGACCGCGGGGCGTGCGCTGACCACACAGACGGCGCGACGATTTGACCTCAACTATGGTTGAGATAAGAAGCTGATCTCCATGAGCGCAACGACAATTCAGCCCGTGGTCGCGGACACCGCGGTCGACCACACCGACGACATTGCGGCGATCGAGCAGATCATCGCCAATGTCGAAACCGCGTACAACACCAACGATGCCGAACTCATGACCGCCGACTTCACCGCCAATGCGGCGGTGGTCAATGCGGTCGGTGCTCTCATGGTCGGGAAAGACGCACTGCTGGAGGCGAATCGGCAGGGGCTGGCGGGATTTCTGAAGGATCAGTATGTCCGCTACGAGGTCGCCGACATCGTATTCCTGCGGCCCGATATCGCGATCGCGCACAAGCTCGCCCGGGCGACCACGGCCGAGGGCGAGCTGATCGATATCGATCACGCGATGATCGCGCTGTACGTCCTGGTCAAAGAGAACGGTCGATGGTGGACCGCGGCGCGGCAGAACACACTGGTCCCGCAGGCGAAGTAGCCGTCAGTTCAGGGCGTGGCGAGCCGTTCCTCGCGCGTCGGGAAACGACGGCGGCGAACGGTTGCACCGTGCGACCAGATGGCCCGCTGAACCTCCTCCGCCGAGGCGCATCCGTCGAATCGTACGAATACTTCGGCACGGGCCTGACGTGCGATTTTCACCTTGCGGCGGTATTGCCGGAAAATCTGCACCTCGCCATTACGATCCTCGTCCAGGTATTCGTAATCCATGCCGTAGTAGGCGTAGGTCCCGAGGGTTGCGAGCGAGGTTGCCCAGGATCGCAGCTGATCGCGTGCACCGAAAATCGTGACCATGCCGCCGATGCGGTCGATCCGTTCCCACCCGGTCGGTATGTCGGCGAAATTCCAGTCGCGCTCCCCCGGCCCCTTCGCGCGCCACTCCCGCAGCTGGGCCACCGCGGCATCCAGACCGAATGTCTGCCAGCGCACCGTGCCCTGCGAACCGTCGCGGAACGGCAGTTGCCTGCGCAAAGCGACGGCGGCGGCACGGGTGAACACGGTCAGGTCGGCGGGGACCAGCACAATCGGATCCGACGGCGCGGCGTCGAACGGATTGGGATCCAGATGCGCCGGATCGATGACCACGAGCGTGCCCGGCCGCCGCTGATAGGCCAGGCCCCACAGCAGTCGAGCAAGCATGCGCGCACCACGCCAATCGGAGAGCACATGCCAGGTCTCGTGGA
This sequence comes from Nocardia pseudovaccinii, assembly GCF_050942345.1. NCBI lineage: Bacteria > Bacillati > Actinomycetota > Actinomycetes > Mycobacteriales > Nocardiaceae > Nocardia > Nocardia pseudovaccinii. Next base: position 3,883,196 of record NZ_CP192074.1, on the reverse strand, counting down.
AATGGTTAGTGGCGAATCGGAAATCGCTGCCGGGCCGCAGGCTCAGCACCGTATACACCCGCCCGTCGAGCACCATGGTGCGTCGATGCAGTTTCGCCATATTGTCGGTGGCCGAACCGGGGCGCGGCCGTTTATTCTGCGCGGCCACATTCACCTCCAGTTCTGCCTCGCGTGCATTCCAGGAGACCACGGCCGCCACCGTGCGGCAACGGATTATTTTCGCGTGGTTGAACAGTGGTCCAGAGCACAGCGGTGCGCGGCATCCCCCGATAGATTGGCCATATGAGCAATCCTGGGGCGGGGGTTTTGGCCGTGATGCCGCTGCATACGATCAGCGAGGTCTACGGCGAAAGCGGACTGCGCGAACGACTACTGCTGGAAATCGCCGAACTATCCGACACCGAACGGCTCACCGAGGCATTGGACCTGGCTACCGAACTGCACCGGGAGGATCGTTACGGCCGCGAACCGTATCTGAGTCACCTACTGCGCGTTGCGATTCGGATCGTCAGCCACTACGAGGTGCGGGACCCGGATGTCGTCGCGGCCGGGCTGCTGCACGATTCGGTCGAGGATCACCCGGTCGAACTGGCCGGAGCGCGTCCCGGTGCACCGGCCGATGCCGCCCTCGCCGAACTCTCGGCCCGGTTCGGCACCCGGGTCGCCGAACTCGTCGCCGCCGTCACCAATCCGGAACCGGATCCGGACATAGATCAGCACGCGCAATACCGCGAGCATGTGGCGGCCAATCTCGATCGGGCGCCGTGGGCCCGCATCGTCAAACTCTCCGACTTCACCGACAACGGCGTCGGCATCCTCTATGCCGACGGACCGGCGATGCGCAGACTCGCCACCAAGTACCGCCCGCTCACCAATATCTACCGCGACCTCGTCACCCGCCCGGACACTCCGCTCGCCGAGCACGTCAAACGGCACATCCTGCATCAGCTCGACAGCGCCGACGAACGTTTCGACGCCATTCTCGCCCGGGACTAGGGTCCGCGCAGCACCGATTCGACGAGTTCACGAACCGCTGCGAGCAGCCGTTCGGTCTCTCCCGCACGAGCCAGTCGCGGCACCTGTTCGCCACCCAGTGCGCCGAACAGCAGCCTGCCGACCACCTCGGCATCCAGGTCCGGGCGGGCCTCCCGCAACAGTGCGGTGATGTGCGCATCCCAGAATTCGTGGATTTCGGCGGCACGTGGATGCGGCGGGCCCTGCAGGTAGGCGACCGTCACCTCGATGTTGTCGGTCATCATTCGCACGAAGCCGTCGAAGAAGGCCACCAGTCGCTCTCCGGCCGGGGCCCCCGGACCCAGCGGCGGCGGCCCGGTCCGGACGGCATCCATCAAGGCGAAGGTGCTCTCGGCGATCATCTCGTGCAGCAATCCGGCGCGATTGCCGAAGCGGTGGAAGATCGTGCCCTTGCCGACCCCGGCGGCCGCCGCGACCCGATCCATGGTGAGTGCGTCGGCGCCGTGTTCGGCGAGCAGCGCGGCAGTCGCGGCCAGGATCGCCTGCCGATTACGCGCGGCATCCGCCCGTTCCCTCGGGCGTTCGTCGGTCATTCCACCACCTTCATTGACAACTTGACCGCCGGTCCATATTGTTCGAGACATCTGGACCGGCAGTCAAGTTATGGAGTCAGCAATGAAGGCAATCGTAATGACGGGCGTCGGCGGACCCGAGGTCCTGGTCGCCCAGGATGTCGCCGTACCGCATCCGGGCCCCGGCGAACTGGTGATCCGCGCCGAGGCGGTTCCGGTGCTGTTCCCGGAGACCAAACTGCGCTCGGGTGAGTTCCCGATGCCTGTCGGAACACCGGTGGTCTTCGGTTTCCAGGCCGCCGGGGTGGTCGTCGAGATCGGGGACGGGGTCGACCGGGCATTGCTGGGCCGACGGGTCGCGGTGGCCACCGCAGGCTTCGGTTCCTACGCCGAATTCGTGTGCGCACCAGCACCTTCCGTAACCGCCATTCCGGACGGTCTCACGTCGGAAGACGCGGCGGCTGTCCTGATGGACGGATCGGTGGCACTGGCTCTGCTCGCGACCGCGGCGCTTACCGGCACCGAAACCGTCCTGATCGAAGCCGCCGCAACAGGAGTCGGCAGCGCACTCACCCAACTCGCCAAGGAATTCGGTGCCGCGCGCATCATCGCAACCGCTGGCGGCCCCGAAAAGTCCACGCGGGCACTGACATTGGGCGCGGATGAGGTCATCGACCACAACGCGCCGGAGTGGCCGACCCGACTGCGCGAAACCCTTGACGGCACAACACTCGACGTCGTCTTCGATTCCATCGGCGGCAGCACCGCCCGCGACCTGCTGGCAGCCATGACCCCGGTTCGCGGCCGAATCCTCAGCTACGGCTGGCTCTCCGGAGCCCCCGCCCAGATATCGACAACAGATCTACTCCCCTACGGCCTCACCCTCACCGCCTGCGCGGGCCCGGCCTGGCTCGCCGAGGTCTCCCGCTCCGGTGCCGCCGCCCTCGACCGAGCCACGTCCGGAACCCTCACTCCCCAAATCGATTCCGTCCTTCCCCTCGACGCGGCCGCCAAAGCCCACCAGCTCATCGAGCAGCGCTCCCCCATCGGCAAGATCGTCTTGCGTCCCTGACGCACCACAGATATCCGACCCGCCGCGACTACCGTCACCGAAAGTGGGTTCTGGATTAAAATGGATTGTGGCCGTTGATGTTTCCCGTGGAGCATACGGTGCACGGACTGCATTTTCGCAGCGAGTGCATCTACCGGAGGCGTCAGGAGCGCCGGGCGAAAGCGGGGGCGTGTTCTGGGAGTATCCCTCGGGCAATCAGAAATGGGGGGACGGTGCGCAGGACCGGGATCCGGCGCAGGATGCGTAGCGGCAACGGAGTCGTCGCGGCGTTGGCGATATCGATTCGGCCGGACAGGGCGGGGCGGAATACGGCGGCGTGGAGGATGCGTTGCAGGCCCTGGGTGACGGCGGTCGGGAGCGTGCGGCGACGCTGCACCCTGGCCAGGTCGCGGGTGGTCAGGGTGCCCGAAGTCAAGGGTGGGGCAAGGATTCTCGCGGTGGCGACGGCGTCCTGGATGGCCAGGTTGATGCCGACTCCGCCAGCGGGTGACATGGCGTGGGCGGCGTCGCCGATGCAGAGCAGGCCGTCGGTGTACCACCTGGTCAGGCGGTCCAATTTCACGTCGAGTAGTTTCACCTCGTCCCAGTTCCGCAGCGCATCCTCCCGGTCACGCAACCACGGTGCCGAATCGGCCATACTGCGCACGATTTCGGTGACCGGATCGCGCCGGGCCGCCGCATCGCCGCCCTTGGCGATGAGGGTCGCGACCTGCCAATAGTCACCGCGATCGAACATGACGGCGGCGCGGTGGGCGCTGAGCAGTCCGATCAAACCGGCAGGGTCGATATCGGTGCGCGGCAAGCGGAACCACCACACATCCATCGGTGTCGGCCAGCTTCGTGAACCGAGTCCGACCTCGGCCCGCAGCGCCGAGTTACGGCCGTCGCAGGCCACGGTCAGATCGGCGCGGATCTCGCCGGTTTCGCCGTCTCTGGTCCGGTAGGCGACACCGGCGACCCGGCCGTCCTCCCGAACCACCGCTGTCGCTTCGGTATTCATCCGAAGCCGGAAGCTCGGCTCCCGATCGGCCGCCCCGGCCAATAAGTCCAGTAGATCCCACTGCGGCACCATCGCGATGTATTTGTGCGTACCCGGCAGATGTTCCAGGGTGAACACCGTCTGCACCGACCCGCGGATCGGCAGCTGGATCTGCTGCAGCTTGCGCGCGGGCAGTTTCGCGAACTCCTCACCGAGGCCCAGTTCATCGAGCAGGTCCAGGGTCGTTGGATGTACTGTGTCGCCACGGAAGTCGCGCAGGAAGTCCTTGTGTTTCTCCAGGACGGTGACATTGATACCCGCGCGGGCCAGCAGCAGCCCGAGTACCATACCCGCCGGTCCACCACCAACCACCAGGCACGTCGTACGTTCCATTGCCCCGACCTCCCTCCGTGCGCACGCGCCGGACGGACATTCCGCGGGCGCGGATGTAGCGGTTTCCCTGGCCGACTTCAATGGTATGCCGCTCAGCCGAGCCCAAGCCCCGTAACCGCTGCGGTAGCGATCAGATCAGCGGCGCAGAACGAAAAAGTACGGCTCGGCCATACCGCGCATATCCATCACCCCGAGCAGCGTATCCATATCCACCCGGCGGAAGTGGTCGATGATCGGCAGCTGGTCGTAAACCATCGCGGCACCCACCGCACCGCGGTATTCGATATCGCGCAAACGTGCTGTCGGCCTGCGAGTTCGGATCGCCGGGGCGAGGACGGGCAGTAGCTTCCGCGCCGTCTGCACGCCCGCGAGCGGCACCCTACCGGCCAGACCGAGCGGCACCCGCCGCGGATCGACCGCGAAGATATTTCCCGATTCGTCGGCGAACAACAGTGGATGCACCGACTCCGGGGCATCGAACTGCTTTCCGTACCAGCCCGAGGCGACCAGTACCCCGGCCATCGGATGCCCGGTATCCAGTTCCTCGCCCCGCCAGCGGCCGACGGTCACCTCCGCGACCCTGGCCGCGGGCAAGCGATCGAACAGCTCCCACGCCTGCTCCGTCGTGCATCCACCATCGAGCAAGTCCGCCAGATCGGACTGCGCGCTCTCATTCTCGGCCATGACCGATCTCCTTCTCGACGGCAACGTTGCGAGAATAAGAGTATCAATCTCTCATCCGGCGGTTCAGAAGGGCGCGTCGGCTGCCAACTGCCCCACTTCCGGCAGGTAGGGGTCGAGTTCGCCGGATTCGAACCGCGACATGCCGATGACATGCCAGAACTGACCGGCGATATTGCCCTCGAATTTGTATCGGCCATCAGGTGCGAGAGCCGCCCATCCTTCGGGTAGACCGAGCAGGATCGCGCGAATCGATGGTGCGCCATCCTCCGGACGCGACCACAGCAGGATGTTGCCGTCATCACCGCCGCTGGCCAGCAGCTTGCCGGACGGATCGAAGCCGAGCGACCAGACCCGGCGCTTATGCCCTTCGAGGGTATGCAGATGACGTCCGGATGCCATGTCCCACAACCGAACAACCAGATCATCGCCGCCGGTCGCCAGGGTGCCGGTGCGCGAGTCGACGGCGGCCGTCCAGAGCCTGCCGGTGTGCCGGGTCAGCGTATGCAGTGCATCACCGGATTCGATATCCCAGATGCGGGCGGTGGTATCCCAGGACACGCTGGCGAGGCGGTCCTCATGGAAGGCCACCGAATACACGCGGTCGCGATGTCCGCGCAGTGCGCGCAGGAACCGGCCGGAGCGCACGTCCCACAGCCGGACCACGGAATCGTCGCAGCCGGTGGCCATCAGCGCGCCGTCGGCACTGAATGCGATCGAGCGCACCCGGCCGCGATGTTCGGCGCAGACGGCGTGCAGTGCACCGGTGGTGCGCACCCAGATGATCACCGTGTCGTCGTCATTGGCGGTGGCCACATAGTCGCCGGTCGGGTCGAAGGCGGCGGCCCAGATCGGTGCGGATTCGACATTGATATGGCGTTCGTACAGGTCGGCGTCGAGGTTGAACAGGCTGAGCCGACCGTCGTTGACGACGAGGCCGAGCTGATGGCGGCCGAGTTCGCTGAATATCGCCGATTCGAAGGTGAGCAGGCGGTCTTCGCTGCCGATCAGTCGGCGAACCAACCGCCCGGTCACCGGATCCCACAGCCGAACCACACCGTCGTTACCCACGCCGGAGAGCAGGGTGCCGTCCGCGTTGAAGCTGACCGTGCGAACTTGGCGGCCGTGGCCGGTGAGCGTGTGTTTGCAGGTGCCGGTTACGGGATCCCAGAGCCGGGTGGTGAATTGGTCGTCGGTAATGGCCAATTGGGTACCGTCCGGGCGAAAGGCGAACGGCCAGATCGAGCCGGTATGCGCGGTGAGCCGGTGTCGCAACTCCCCGCTCTCGCTGTCGCGCAGACAGACCAGCCCGGCGCTATCGCCCGAGGCGAGCAGTTCACCCGCCGGATCGAAGGCGAGCCAGTAGATAGCCGCGGTGTGTTCGGTGAGCGACTGCCGCTGCGCACCGGTCTGCGCATCCCACAGACGCAGTCCCCCATCGGTATCCCCGCTCGCCACGATCGGCAGGCTGGGGTGGAATGTCACGGTATAGACCCGCCCGGTATGACCGGGAAGGTCGCGAATCTTCCGACAACTCAACGGATCCCACAGCGCGAGCGTGCCGTCGACGCCACCGACCGCGAGCAGTTCACCGGTGGGACTGAACGCCACGCGGAATACCGAGCCGGACGCCCCGCTGAATTCGCCACTCTCCCTGCCACTTTCGATATCCCACAGGCGCACGGTGCCATCCCGATAGGAGGCGGCGACCAGCGGTCCGCGAATATCCAAGCTGTAGACGAGTTCCCGGCCGCCACCCGCGGGACGGCATTCGTGCCGCAGTTCGCCGCTCGGCAACGTCCACAGCCGCAGCACGCCGTCGGCGTCGCCGGTGGCCAGCAGATCACCGGCGGGGCTCAGCACCACCGGCCACGGCCAGTTCTTGTGCCCCAGCAGGATTCGGCGCAGTTCACCGGTGGCGGCATCCCAGATGCCCACGGTGCCGTCGCCGGAACCGGTCACCAGCACCGTATCGGTGAACGCCACCGCGAACGTCCGTGCTCGGTGCGTCTGCAAGGTGCGCAGCGGTCTTCCGGTTTCGGCATCGCAGATGAGTACGCCGCCGTCGTCGCTGCCGATGGCCAGCGTGCCGCCGTCCGGGTTGTAGGCGACCGGCTGCGGCAGCCGGCCGTGCCTGGCGTGGAAGCCGTGCCGGACTCCGATTGCGGCAGGCGCGAATTCGGTCTGCGCCGCGACTCCGGGCACCCACGCCGCACCGTACAGATCGGTGCCGGTCGGGGTGCCCGTGACCTCGATGAGTGCCGCCCGGGACCAGCGGCTGCCGCCGGCCCGCGATCCGGTCAGATCGGTATGCACAAGACGGGCGCGGGTGAGATCGGCCTCGCTCAGATCCGCGCCGACCAGGCTGGCCTCGTCGAGTCTGGCACCGACCAACCGCGCACCGCGCAGGACGGCACGGTCGAGGTTCGTGCCGACCAGCCGGGCACCGCTGAGATCCGCCCCGGTGAGATCGACATCGCGCAGATCCCGATACGACAGATCCTCCCCCGCCAGACTCGCACCGCGCAGATCCGCGGTCGGTGCGGTGCGCAGCCGGGTCGCCACCCGAATGGCATTGGTGCGCGAGACTTCGTCGGCCGCCTGGTCGGCGAGCACACCCTCGGCCCAGATACGCAGTGCCCGGTTGTCGGCGAGATCGCAGAGGAAGTCGATCGAGAGTTGGGATAGCGGCGATTGGGTCAGCTGGGCGGGCGCGAGGGTGCCGACCTCGAATTGTTCGGCAATATGGTTGGCCACCAGCCATTCCATCACCGACGAATGGATGAAGCCGAACAGGTTGTCCTCGGTGCGCACCAGCAGGCTGCCGGAGCCGATGGCGTGCGCCGACTGGTGCACCGACATCCGGCTCGATCCGGTCAGCTCGGCCGAACCCGCCGCCACCTCGGTCAATTCGGACAGCCGCAGATACGGCTCGCCGGTTTCCCAGACGCGCAGCGCGAATGCCGTGACACCGAGCCACAATTCGTGCAGGCGCAGTCCGGGCAGCGCACCGGCCACCCCCGCCGTGCGGTCGGCCTCGTAGGTCAGCCAGGACTCCAGGATTTCCCGGTACAGTCCGGCCGGACCCACCGCCTGTTTCGCGCCCGCCGCGGCCCGTAGCCGCCGCTCGTCCAGATCGGCGATGAACCCGAGCATCCTGGGGTTCTGTGCCAGTCCGAGCAGATCCTCGATACCGGTGATCAACCCCATTCTGGCGTCTGCGCGGCGGATGTCGCCGCCGTAGCGGTTGGTCAGGAAGGCGTGGATCTGCGCTGGGGCGAAATCCTCGATGCCCACGATGCGCCGATCCTGTAGCAGACCGACGCGTTCGCCGAGGGCCGTCAGCACCTGGGCGCGAGATTCGAAGTGCTGGGTGCGACTGGCCACGATGATCTTGGCTTTGCCGACGGCGGCCTGCAGCAGGGTGTCGAGATGGTCGGCGGCGAAGTCGTAGCTGATCCGGGTGACGAGTTCGTCGAAGCCGTCGAACAGCAACACCACCCGACCCTCGCGCAGCATATAGTGCAGAGCCTTCAGATCGATCCGATCCTCGCCGTGATTGGCCAGATGCGCGGCGACCAGACCGTCGACCGAATGGGTTTTGTCCAGGGCCCGCAGGTCGATCAGGATCGGAATCAGCGCGGGCATGGTTTCGGTGATGCGGCGGGCCAACTCGCGCAGCGCGAAGGTCTTTCCGCGTCCGAAGTCACCGAGTATGAGGATGAATCGGCCGTGGTCGGCCGCGATCACCTTCATCAGTTCGCCGACCAGATCGTCTCGGATCTGCTGGTCGCCGTGTTCGAGGATCCGGAAGCGCTGCGGCACATACAGATCCGGCGGATAGGTGCGGTCCGCGCGCAACCGCGCGGCCTGATGCGTGAGGTAGTCGTCCAGATCCAGCAGACCCTGGAATTCGGTGAAGCTGCGGACCCGTAGACCGTGGCTGGCCGCCTCCTCGCGCAGCGAACGCGGCGGCGCCGCACCGCGGTACACGAGTTCGGAACCGTATTCCGGATCATGGCCGAGGAAGTCCTCCACCACCTGCCTGGTCATATCACCGACGTGCACGCCGACGCGCCATTGGGCGATGACCTCGTCGTCCTCCCTGGTGACCAACAGATGCGGCGGCTCCACCTCGACGCGCCGGACTTTCGCACCGGGATAACGGGTTTCGCATACCTCGGCGACGCGCTCGAGCAGCCGTCCATGCGGATCGACGGCGGGAGTTTCCGGGGGCGGTTCCGGGAGTTCGGGCTCGTCCGGTCCGAGGAGTTCGGGCTGTTTGGCCGTCGGCAGCGCTGCGGTCACCTTCAGCCAATCGAATTCGAGTTGCGCGGTGGACTCACCGCGTCCGGAGAACCGGGCCAGTCCCGCGGCAGTGAGCTGGATGATCTCGTCGCGGCCCGGAGCGGCGGCGGGCAGGACCGGCAGCATGTCGTCGAGCCGATCCAGATGCGGACCACCGGGTCCCGGACCGTGCAGCAGCAGGTTCAACCGGCCGCCGAGCATCCGGGACAGCGTATCGGCGTCGCGCAGCAGGTCCGGATCATGGGCAGGCGTGCCCGCGCCGGGCAGCGGATCGTGCCGGACGACACCGATGCGCAACCAACCGTTCTCCTCGAACGGGCGCAGCCGCTCGGCGAACCAGGACGCCTGCGGTTCGCCGATCCGGCCGTAATCGTCCTCGGGCAGATGGGTCGCGGCCATGGTCGAGTTCAAACCGGCGACCACCACCCGCAATTCGGGAATCGGGAACAGTGTCCACGGCTGTCCGATATCGAAGACGAGGTGATCCAACCCCTGATACAGCGCGCCGAACATCCGCGCGTACTGCTCGAGCTTCGGGAAATACGGCGGCTGCGGTTTGCGATCGCGAGCCTCGCAGCTCAGGAAGTACGCGTGGCAGGCCGGTCTGGAGACATCATGATTGCCGGGCACCACGATCAGTCGCTCCGGACCGAGGCCGAGCAGCGTACGCAATCCGCTCAGGAAGGTCAGCGCCTCCTCGACCTCGCGCGGACGGCCGGACTCGGTCATATCCCCGGACACCACGATCAAATCCGGTTTGGCCACACCCTGATTCACCAGATGGGTCACATTGGCGTGGATGCGCGCCTGCAATTCGGCCGCGGTGCCCGGCTCGTCCGGTGCGAGTAGCCCACGACCGAAGCGTGGACCCGCGACATGCAGCACCGAGACGCTCGTACGCGGTTCCTCACGATCGGTGGCACCCGGGAACGCAGGGGCCGCAACCGGTGTGCGCCGCGGCAGCACGGATTCGGGTGTGTCCGTGATGGTTTCGACGGCGAACCGGTCAGGACCATCGTGCGGAAAGCCCGGTTCCGACGGCGGCTTGGCCCGCCCCGCGAGCAAATGTCCGACCCGCTCCAGAAGGATTCGGCGCGCCTGCTCGGCGGTGGACACCCGCACCAGGTCGAGATAGGTGATGGTGGCGAGCAGACCCTCGAGCGTGCATTCGGCGATGCGCACCGGCATCAGCTTGCCCGGATCGGTGCGGTAGGCCGCCTGCCATTCCATGGTTCCGTAGTAGGAACCGAGATAGTTCTCCGACAGCACCACCAGCACCACCGCCGAATCACGCACACCGCGATCCATGAAATCGATGAAGTTGGTGCCGGGGACGAAATCCCAGGCCTGGATGAGGGTGCGGTAACCCGCGGTCTCCAACTGCCAGGCCAACCAGGTGGCCCATCGCTCGTCGGCCGGTGAATAGCTGATGAAGAAGTCCCGCCGCCCGCCCGAAGTCACAGCATCAGTATGCCCCGATGGGTCGCCACGCCAAACGGCAGAAGATCATTACGACGCGTACCGAATGCGGAAGTGCCCCAGCCGATATGCTGCATGATGGGGCATGTGTCCGAACAACAGGTCGATTCCGCCGCGGAGAACCCGCCGTCGAGTGCCCTGGTGTCCGCGCCGCCGAGATGGGGGCTGAGCACGCTGGATTGGGTCCGGCTCGGGCTGTTCGCGGCCGGACTGCTGTGTGTGGCGACCGGATTGCTGCCGCGCGCCGAGGCCGCCGACAATATGCGCAGGATCGGGCCGCTGCTGCTGTTCCTGTGCAGTGTGATCATTCTCGCGGAGCTGACGCGGCAGGCGAAGGTGTTCGATGTGATCGCGCACCGCCTGGCCATCCTCGGGCGCGGCTACTATCCGGCGTTGTTCCTGCTCTGCGTGCTTTTCGCTTCGGCGACAACGATTCTGCTCAATCTCGATACGACTGCGGTATTGCTGACTCCGGTGATGCTCGCGCTGGCGGTACCGGCTCGCATTCCGCCGCTGCCGCTGGCGATGACCACGCTCTGGCTGGCCAATACCGCGAGCCTGCTGCTTCCGGTCTCGAATCTCACCAATCTGCTTGCCGCCGACCGGGTTGCGCTGCGCGCCACGGATTTCGCGGCGCGGATGTGGGCGCCGCAGCTCGTGTCGATCACGGCGACCATGGTGTGCCTCTGGGTCTGGTATTGGCGGCGCGGCCGACGTGAAACCGATCGGTACGTACCGCCGGAGCCGATTCGTCCGGAGAACGCCAGGGAGCGCACGCTGCTCTACACGACGGCAGGAGCGTGTCTGCTGTTCATTCTTGCGATCCCGTTCGTGGGTGATCGGATCGGTATCGCCGCCACCCTGGCTGCCGCAATCGCCGTGGGCGCCTTCGCGATCTTCGACCGTTCATCGCTGCGACTAACGCTGATCCCGTGGCAGTTGCTGGTTTTCGTGGTCGGGTTGTTCCTGGTGGTGCCGACATTGAGCCGGTTCGGGCTCGCCGATGTCATGCAGGCGCTGATCGGGCACGATTCCGGAGTGGTCGGGGCGTACCGCGCGGCGGGCGCCGGCGCCGGATTGTCCAATGTGGCCAACAATCTTCCGGCTTACACCGCAGGTGAGGCGGTGGTGTCCGAGGAGAATCGAAATCAGTTGCTGGCCCTGCTCATCGGCACCAATGTCGGGCCGATCGTGACGCCATGGGCGTCGCTGGCGACGCTGCTGTGCCTGGAGTTCTGCCGCACCCATGGTGTTCGGGTGCCGATGCCGCGGTTCGTGCTCACCGGGCTGGGGCTCGCGCTCGTCGCTACGACCGGTGCTGTCGCTGCGCTGCTGGCGACCGGATAGGTGGTATCGCCCCTCAGCCCGGCAGGCCCGTCACACTCACCTCGGCGGCGGTCTTCACCAGCAAAGCCAGCTCCGGCAGCAATTCGGCGCTGGCGGCAATGAAGTTCACCTCGCCGCCGGGGAGGTCGAGGTGATCGTTGAGCGGTGCGCCGTCGAAATCGGTGATGTGGATACCGGATTCACGGGCCAGCAGGGTGCCCGCGGGCAGGTCGACCAAACCGGCTCGGTAGCCGACGAATCCGTCGATATCACCGCGGCTCAGCATGACCCAGCACAGCAGCGGAGACCACAGTTGGATCAGGCGACGGGAACCGGATTCCAGGGCCAGGCGCAGGCCGCGTGCCGTGCTGTCGGTACGAGTCACCGGATAGCCCTGCAGCCAGGCCAGGGTCGGAGCGGATTCGGAGGACCGGTGCGGCGGCCGCCAGAGCGGGCCGTCCGGCCCGGTGGCGCCGGACCCGCGCACGGCGGACCAGGTGCGGTCGGCCAACGGTTCGTGGACGATGCCGAGCATCGCAACCCCGTTGTGACACAGAGCGATACCGATTGTGCAGACGGGCAGGCCGATGGCGATGTTATTGGTGCCGTCGAGCGGATCGACGATCCAGCACCAGGAATCGTCGGCACCGTGGAGCCCGGATTCCTCGGCGAGGATGCGATGGTGGGGGAAGGCGCGGCGGATATGGCCGACGATGATATGTTCCGCGCGCAGGTCCAGGTCGGTGACCAGATCGCCGCTGGCGTCCTTGGTGCGGACGGTGACTGATCCGGCCAGACCCTCCCGGATCGCCCGACCCGCCTCGATCGCCGCCGCCCTGGCCACCTCGGCAGCGGTCGTCAGGACGGTGTCCAGCCGATCGAAGGCGCTGATCGGATCCGGATCGGCCGGCGTCGGACCATCCGGTGACAGCAATAGGTTCGCTACGTCGCCTGCTCGCATCGGTCCTCCAGTTGTTCCGGCAGGGTGGGCTCCTGCAGGTGGTCCAGCACCGTTTGCGCGGCGCGCCTGGTTTCGCTCGGAGTGCAACCGGTTCGGTGCACCCAGTGGTCGGCGGTGGCGAGAGTGCCGAGGGATCGGTCCGGTCGGCCGCGACGAACCTCGCCGAGCACCACGGTGGCCGCCTCGCCCCGCACATCGGAGAGGTGAAATACCCCGTGTGGCAGGGTGTATACCTCGCCTGCACGGAAATGTTCACTGGATCGGATGCGATAGCGGACCAGACGCTCGGTCGCACGCACCACATCACCGTCGGCGCCACTATGGATTTCGAAGATGCGATGGGTCGCCCGGTCCGCAGAGCTCTCCACTTCGAGTATCTCGTTGCCGACCTCGCCGTACAAGACCACGCTGAGCAGATCCCAGCTGTGCGCGTGCATCGCCGAAGTCGTCGGACACGACCGCAGCCCATCGGTCCAGACATGCACGCAGACGCCGAGTCCGCCATCGCGCCACGCGGGAAAACACAAGAAACCCAACGGATGCCGAACCGCGCCGATCTCGGTGCGACCGTCGAGCACTTCCGTCATGAAATCACGAGCCCAGCGTCGCACCGCGGGCCCCGCCGCATCGGAGCCGATCAGCGTTCGTAGTCGGGCATAGTCGTTCATTCAGTACGGATTCCTCGGCTGCAGTGCGCGTCGCACGATATCGGCGACATCGCGATCGGTATAGGGAGCCGGTAGCGCGAGACCGAGCAGATCGAACAGCGCACGAGTCTGATCGACCGACGGTTCGTCGGCGAGCGCGAGTTCCTCGCTCCGGCTCAGCGGCACCTGTCTGGCCTGCTTGAAACTGGCCACGAGCTCGCGGTTGAAGTCCCGGTAGTACGGCTTGTCCCGTTCGAACATCAGGGCAGGAGTGTTCGGATTGTCCTGTGTGACAATGACGCAACTCGACGAGAGGTCCCATCGGAAGGTCGTCATCACCATCGAGAGCCCGACATCGATGGTCAGGAAGGTGAATCGCTGCCGGTACCAGCAGGCCGCGAGCACCGTCGCGAAGGACTCCTTGCGGGTTCGCTCGGTGGTCCACAATTCGCCGGTGCGGTCGGCCTCGGGCACCAGCGAGGAGCGGAACTGCGCGTAGGTCTTGCACAGTTGTTCATTGGTCGGATCCAGCACTTCCACCTGGATCCGCAGCGGACGCTGTTCGCGGCGCGCGTTCTCCACGCACTCCCGCAGCGTCACCGCGCGCAGGTAGGTTCCGGTACCGCCCTTGAAAAGCCACTGCTCGGTACCGCGCCGGGCCAGTGTATGCGCATGCCCGATCTCGGGACCGTAGAGCAACTGCACCGAGGTCGTATCGCGAATGGCCTTGGCCGACAAGTGCCGATCACGCAGTAGCGTGGTGGCCAGCAGACCGAGTACCAGCAGGATGACCGCGTTGATCAGATCCGAATCGAAGAAGCCGATATCGATCAGCGAGATCACACCGAAGATGACCGCGAGAACCAGAGCGACGAGACCGTCGATATTGTTCCGCAGCCAGATCAGCACCCGTGCCATAGGTTTTCGGCCTCCCCTAGGGTTTCTACCCAGGATAGGTGCACCTGTGTGGACGCAGCGAGCGAACGGTCAAGTCGCACTGGCGGGTCGGTGTGTGACGGCGTCCAGTCGAGCGGCGAGGATACGGCGGGCTCGATCGTAGGGCGCCGATTCGCCGAACAGCAGCGCATCCTGGGCCGCGGTGCGTGCTATGGCGTCGAGTTCGAAGGCGAGGTCGGCGGGCTCGTTGCCGGGGACGATCTCGCCGAGGCCGATCGCCTCGGCAACGGTGGTTTCGTAGAGCCGCAACCAGTCTCGGCGCGATGCCGCGAGGGCGTCGTGCACGCGTCCGGGGCGGGCGTCGAACTCCGCGACGGCGGACAGGAAGAAGCAGCCGCCGCTGAAGTACGGCTTCGCGGCATAGTCCAACCACGACTCGGCGAGCGCCCGGACCCTGCGGATCCCGGCGGGTGCACGTCGCGCGGGCTTCACCACATGCGCGACGAATACCTCGACGGCCGCGCGGACGGTCGCGAGCTGGAGTTCTTCCTTGGAGCCGAAGTGCGCGAAAACGCCGCTCTTGCTGAGGTCGAGTTCGGTCGCCAAACGCCGCACGGACAAGCTTTCCAGGCCTTCGACCGAGGCGATATCCATGGCACGGTCGAGGATGACGCGGCGAGATCGCTCACCGCGCTGTAGACGCTTGTCGATCTTTGTTTCGACGGTCATCGGTACCCACCTTCGTCCGAGGTCGAGCATAGTTTACGGACGACCGTCCGAATTGTTTCACACTGGATTAGCTCGATCAACTACTAGGTCGACCGCATTGACAGACAGCGAGGCGGAAAGTAATAGTACGATCGTCCACTTACTTTGCGGTGATAGCCGCTGATCGACGCCGCAATCAGCAGCCTCGACGACAACCAGACAGGCGAATCTCCATGCAGAATCGGCAGATAGCCAGCGGCTCAGTGGATGCCTGGCCGCTCGAATATCTCGGACGAGCGTCCATATTCTTTTCAGGAGAGGACAGATCATGCGCGCTATTCAGCAGGAGCAGTGGGGCGGGCTGGAGACCATGCGACTCGTCGAGATCGCGCGGCCGACACCGCTGTACACCGAAGTGCTGGTGAAAGTCGTTGCGGCGGGGGTCAATCCGATCGACTACTTCACCCGAGAAGGGCGGGCGTACGTGCGGGCATTGACGCTGCCCTTCGTCAACGGCTGGGATGTCGCCGGAATCGTGGAGGAGGTCGGCTACGGGGTGACCCGCTTCCGACCCGGCGACCGCGTGTACGGCATGCCCTGGTTTCCGCGCGCGGCGGGCGCCTACGCGGAATATGTGACCGCGCCGTCGCACCAATTCGCCCACATGCCAACGGGTTCGAGTTTCACCGAGGCAGCCGCCCTGCCCTTGGCCGCGCTCACGGCCTGGCAGATGCTTGTCGATATCGGGAAAGTCGCACCTGGACAGCGTGTTCTGGTATCCGCCGCAGCAGGTGGCGTTGGCCATTTCGCCGTGCAGATCGCAAAGTCGTTCGGGGCCTATGTGATCGGGACAGCACGCGCGGCCAAACACGACTTCCTCGCCGCACTCGGCGCCGACGAGACCATCGACTACACGGCGACCGATGTCGCCGCGAGCGTCCGCGACGTCGATATCGTGATCCAGATGCACGGCGGCGAACCGGCGCTGCGCATGCTCGAAACCTTGCGTCCCGGTGGCGTTCTCGTCAACGCACAGGCGGCATGGACACCTGGAATGGCCGAGCGGGCGAGCCGGCTCGGCGTACGCGCCAGCGGCTACCTGGTGGAACCCGACCGCGCCGATCTCGAAGCACTGACCGACCTGGTCGAGAAGGGACAGCTGCGCCCACACGTGGAAACGGTGCTGCCACTGGAGCAGGCAGCGCAAGCCCACCGCCTCATCGAGCAGGGCCGAACCAGCGGAAAGATCGTGCTCACCGTGAGTGACCCAGAGCACACGCCGGAATCTTGACCTCGAGTGCGGTTGAGGAACCAGGATCGATCGTGCCCAGGTTCGCCGAATGCGGTGCACACCATCCGTCGGTGCGCACCACGGAGCCAGGCATACCCGATTCCGCGAGAATGTCCTCGCGGTTCGCTCCCGCTGGGCCAGTACACCCACCAGCGGGAGCTCGGGCGGCATCGGATCGTGATAGCCCTGAACCGTAAACAGCCGCATACCATTTCGGTATGCGGCTGGGCCGACGGGGATCAGACGGAGACGACGATCTCCCACTCGTACACGGTGAGCTCCGAGGAACCGGTGGTGTGCACCGGATCGGTGAACGCGATTTCCCTTGCGGCTTCCAAACTTTCGGCATTGATCACGTACGCACCGCCGGTGCCGTCAGTGAACCGACCGCTCTCCACCAACTGTCCGCGCTCGAGCAATTCGTTCAGGAACTGCTTGTGCGGTTCGATCACGGCCGGGTCGAACGACGGCTTGCGCATCGCCATGACCAGATACTTGTTGATCACGCCTGCGACTCCGGACGTGGCGCCCTGGTCGCCGCGGCGGCCGCGCGCACTTGCGGGGCGACCAGCACGACCTGGCCGAGCACACCGTTGACGAATCCGGGCGAATCGTCGGTGGACAGCTCCTTGGCCAACTCCACCGCCTCGTCGACCGCGACGACCGGCGGAACATCGTTGGCGTGGAACAACTCCCACACCGCGATCCGCAGGATGGCCCGGTCCACGGCGGGCAGCCGGGACAGCTCCCAGTCCTTGAGGTAGGACTCGATGGTGCCGTCCACCCGATCCAGATCGTCGGCGACGCCCTCGACCAGGGTGCGGGTGTAGGCATGCACCGGAGCGACCGCCTGATCCTGGGTGGCCAGTTCGGCCCGCTCGGTGAGCAGGTCGGCCGCGTCCACATCGCGGGCCTCCGCCTCGAAGAGCAGATCGACCGCCCGGCGGCGGGCCTTGTGGCGCGCGCCGAGCTTCTTGAACGTGGACTTCTTGTCTATGGGCTGTTCCGCCACAGCAGTCATTATCCCTGTTCGCCTCGGCGGGCGATCAGGCGTTCACGCGGCCGAGGTAGCCACCGTCGCGCGAATCGATGCGCAGCTTGTCGCCGGTGTTGATGAACAGCGGGACCTGCACCTCGGCGCCGGTCTCCAGGGTTGCGGGCTTGGTGCCGCCGGTGGAGCGGTCGCCCTGCAGGCCGATGTCGGTGTGCTGCACCACGAGCTCGACGGTGACCGGCAGCTCGACGTAGAGCGGCGCGCCCTCGTGGGTGGCGACCTGAACGACCATGTTCTCCAGCAGGAACCGGGCGCCGGGGCCGATGGTCTCCTCGGAGATGGAGATCTGGTCGAAGGTCTCGCCGTCCATGAAGACGTAATCCGAGCCGTCGTGGTACAGGTAGGTCATATCGCGACGATCGACGGTGGCGGTCTCCACCTTGACGCCCGCGTTGAAGGTCTTGTCGACGACCTTGCCGGACAGCACGTTCTTCAGCTTGGTCCGCACGAAGGCAGGGCCCTTACCCGGCTTGACATGCTGGAATTCGATGATCTGCTGGAGCTGACCGTCGATCTTCAGCACGAGGCCGTTCTTGAAGTCGCTGGTGTCCGCCACTGTTCTCGGATCTCCTAGTTCTGGATATACGGTCTCGGTGACCGGCGTCATTCGACGACGGTCAGGTCTTTGCTGGTGTTGGTGAGCAGATCCGGGCCCCCCTCGCGCACCACGAGCGTGTCCTCGATCCGGACGCCGCCGCGGCCGGGGAAGTACACACCTGGTTCGACGGTCACCGCCACGCCAGACAGAAGTGTACCGGTTCCGGTTTTGGCGATTCCGGGCGCTTCGTGGATCTGCAGTCCGACACCGTGCCCGAGACCGTGCACGAACAGCTTCCCGTGTCCGGCCGCCTCGATCACCGCACGCGCGGCCGCATCCACGTCGGTGACCGGCGCGCCGGGCTTCAGCGCCTCGCGTCCAGCCCGTTGCGCCGCCTCGACCAGCGCGTACACCTCCCGGTGCCAGTCGGACGCGGTGCCGAGCACGAAGGTGCGGGTCATATCGGAGTGGTAGCCGCCGATCACGGCGCCGAAGTCGATCTTGACGAAATCACCGGTGGCCAGGACCGCTCCGGTGGGCCGGTGATGCGGGATGGCGGAGTTCGCGCCGGTCGCCACGATGGTCTCGAAGGCGACCGCATCGGCACCGTGTTCGAACATCGCCCATTCCAGATCCCTGGCGACCTGGCGTTCGGTACGGCCGGGGCGCAGACCGCCGCGTTCCAGCAGGGTCGCCAGCCCGGCGTCACCCGCGGCGCAGGCGGCCCGCAACTGTTCGATCTCGAAAGCGTCCTTGACCATGCGCAGCTGTTCGACCAGCCCTGGAGTGGCAACGAATTCCAACCCGGTCTTCTGCTCGATGAATCCGCGATGCTGGTCGACGGTGACGATATGGCTCTCGTAGCCGACCCGGCCGAGCTGCCACTCCCCCGCGAGCTCCACGATGCGCCGGGCGGTCGCCCTGGCGATTTCGGCGCGCAGGTCCGGCACCTGCTCGGCGACCTGGCTCAGATAGCGCCCATCGGTGCCGATCACGGTGCGCTCCTCGGAATTACGCATATCCCAGGAGGTCACGAGCAGTGCGGCATTGGACCCGGTGAAGCCGGTCAGGTACCTGATGTTCACCAGATCGGTGACCAACAGCGCGTCGACCTCGTTCTCCACCAGCAGACTGCGCAGTGCGCCACGGCGCGCCGCGTAGTCGGGCCCAGGACCCGCGTGATCAGCAGACATGTCTCAAAACTACCGCCGACACGCCGTAGATCCCGCATAAAACACCGGTTTACCGGTATTCGAGCGAGGCGATCGATCTTCACATATCGATCGGTTATCCCCAATCCCGAATCGGGGGCTGCATCCGCGACCAGGGCGGACGAGGCTGAAAGCCATGTCCCCCATCGCTTTTGCCGTGCTACTGGCCTGGTGCTCGGTGCTCACCGTCTTCGATATCCGGCAGCGCCGACTGCCCAATGTGCTCACCGCCTCCGGCGCGCTGATCATCTTCGGATATGCGCTGTTCACAACACAATTCAGAGCCGCGATGGTCGGTTCGATCTTGTTGGCGGTGCCATATTTATTGGTGCACTTGATCGCACCGGCCACACTCGGCGCGGGTGATGTGAAGCTGGCCGTCGGGCTGGGCGCGGTCGCGGCGCTCGGTGGCGCGCAGGTATGGGTGCGGGCGGCGCTCGTTGCACCTGCACTGACTGCGGCATTCGGGCTCGCCGTATTGGCCCACTGGCGGATTCGGTCCGGTGCTGATCGGGCCGGACCGCATGCGCTCCCCCACGGGCCCGCTATGTGCGTCGCGACGGTGCTGAGCCTGGCGGCGGCGTATGGCTAGCCGATGCCGCGACGCCGCCGTGCCGGTCATCACGGCGGGCCGTGTGCCGGAGCACCCCCGTCGACATGGGAAGATGGACAGCGTGTTGCGCTGGATAACTGCCGGAGAATCCCATGGTCCCGCTCTTGTCACCATCCTCGAGGGGATGGTGGCCGGTGTCGAGGTGACGTCCGACGAGATCTCCGCACAGTTGGCGCGCCGTCGGCTCGGGTACGGGCGCGGCGCCCGGATGAAGTTCGAGGCCGATAAGGTCACCGTCATCGGCGGAGTGCGGCACGGACACACCATGGGCGGACCGGTGGCCATCGAGATCGCGAACTCCGAGTGGCCGAAGTGGACGACGGTCATGTCCGCGGATCCGGTGGAGGAGAACGAACTCGCCGACCTGGCCCGCAACGCACCGCTGACCCGGCCGCGGCCCGGCCATGCCGACTACTCGGGCATGCTCAAGTACAACTTCGACGACGCCCGCAATGTCTTGGAGCGGGCCAGCGCCCGCGAGACCGCGGCGCGCGTCGCGGCGGGCACGGTCGCCAGGAATTTCCTGCGCCAGGCCTTCGGCGTCGAGGTCATCTCGCATGTCGTCTCGATCGGCACTGCCGCCAACACCACCGGCATCGTGCCGACTGCCGCCGACCTGGCCGCGATCGACGAGAGTCCGGTGCGCGCGTTCGACAAGGACGCCGAGGCCGCGATGATCGCCGAGATCGAGGCCGCCAAGAAGGACGGCGACACTCTGGGTGGTGTGGTCGAGGTGGTCGTGGACGGGCTACCGGTTGGATTGGGTTCGTTCATCAGCGGCGCGGATCGGCTGGATTCGCGGCTCGCGGGCGCGCTCATGGGAATTCAGGCGATCAAGGGCGTCGAGGTCGGCGATGGTTTCGAAACCGCGCGCCGTCGCGGCAGCCAGGCACATGACGAGATGAAGCCGGGACCGGACGGCGTGCTGCGCTCGACCAACCGTGCCGGTGGTCTCGAGGGCGGTATGACCAATGGCGAGCCGCTGCGCGTGCGCGCCGCGATGAAGCCGATCTCGACGGTGCCGCGCGCGCTGTCCACGGTCGATATGACCACCGGCGAGGAGGCCGTCGCCATCCACCAGCGCTCGGATGTCTGTGCCGTGCCCGCCGCGGGTGTGGTCGCCGAGACCATGGTCGCGCTGGTCGTCGCGCAGGCCGCGCTGGAGAAGTTCGGCGGTGATTCACTGGTCGAGACCGTCGACAACATCACCAGCTACGTCAAGCGCATCCGCACCCGACCACACGTGCCGCAATGATCGTGCAGTCCGATCCGCGCGCACCGCGCGTGGTGCTGGTCGGACCGCCGGGGGCGGGGAAGTCGACGATCGGCCGCAAGCTCGCCAGGGAACTCGGTGTCGAGCTCTACGACACCGATGCCGGAATCGAGCGCGAGACCGGACGCAGCATCCCGGAAATCTTCACCGAGGACGGCGAACCGGAATTCCGCCGGATCGAGGAGCAGGTGGTGCGCCGCGCCATCCTCGCCGAACGCGGTGTGGTCTCCCTCGGCGGTGGTGCCGTGCTGTCCGAGGACACCAGGGCGCTGCTGCGCAATCGCACCGTGGTCTATCTGGAAATCAGTGTGGCCGAAGGACTTCGGCGCACCGGTGCGAGTACGCAGCGACCGCTGCTCAACGGTGCGGATCCGGGTGCGAAGTATCGCGAGCTGATGCGCAAGCGCAGACCGCTGTACCGGGAGGTCGCCACGGTGCGGGTGCGCACCGACGGTCGCAGTCCGGGTCGCGTGGTGCGGATGATCATGGCGAAGCTCGGCATGGAATCGGTACTGCCGCAAGAAGCGGAGCCCGACACGAGCGGAACTACACCGGATGTCGTAGCGCCGAAACCGCAGGGCAGCAATAGATCCCGAGCCCGGCGCGCGGCCAGGGCCCGTGCCGCCGCACGTCGCCGGGCCGCCGCCGCACAGGCGGATGGCACCGAATCCGCGGCGACCGAGCGGCTCGAGCCCACCGGCAAGATCACCGCGGCCGGCCGGATCACGACCGATACCGCAACAGTCGATCGCCCCAAGCCCACCGGCAAAATCGCCAATGGCCGTGCCGGTTCCGAAGGATCCGGTGACCCAGCGACACCCGGAAGCCGGTCCCGCCGGACCCGGGCCCGTCGCGCCCGCGCGCGAGCGCTCAAACAATCAGCACGCACAGAATCGGAGCCGAGTACACGTGAGTGAGCGAAGCGAGCGACCCATCAGCCCAGCTGAGCAGCAGCCGACCAGCCCGACCGAGCCGAGTCGCATCGAGGTCCGCACCGCCGATCCGTATCCGGTGATCATCGGCCGCGGCCTGCTCGACGAGCTCGTCGAGTCGGTCGTCGGCGCGACTACCGGCGTGCGCACAGTCGCGATCTTCCATCAGCCGCCGCTGGCCGAAACCGCCGAGGTGGTGCGCAAGGCGTTGGCCGACAAGGGTATCGATGCGCACCGCGTCGAAATCCCGGATGCCGAGGCGGGTAAGGACCTGGCGGTGGCCGGGTTCTGCTGGGAGGTGCTCGGCCGCATCGGCCTGACCCGCAATGACGTGGTGGTATCGCTCGGCGGCGGTGCGGCGACCGATCTGACCGGATTCGTCGCCGCCACCTGGATGCGCGGGGTGCATATCGTGCATGTGCCGACCACGCTGCTGGCCATGGTCGACGCGGCCGTCGGCGGTAAGACCGGTATCAATACCGAGGCGGGTAAGAATCTCGTCGGCAGCTTCCACGAACCGGCCGCGGTACTGGTGGATCTGGCGACCCTGGAGACGGTGCCGCGCAACGAGATCGTCGCGGGTATGGCCGAGATCATCAAGGCCGGTTTCATCGCCGACCCGGTGATCCTGGACTTGGTGGAGCGCGATCCGGAGGCCGCACTCGACCCGACCGGCGATGTGCTGCCCGAATTGATCCGCCGCGCCATCCAGGTGAAGGCCGATGTCGTTGCCGCCGATCTCAAGGAAGCCAGCCTGCGCGAGATCCTCAACTACGGCCACACTCTCGGCCACGCCATCGAGCGCCGTGAGCGCTACCGCTGGCGGCACGGTGCGGCCGTTTCGGTGGGTCTGGTCTTCGCCGCCGAACTCGGCCGACTCGCCGGTCGCCTCGACGATGCCACCGCCGACCGCCATCGCAGCGTCCTCGCCAGTGTCGGCCTCCCGACCAGCTACGACGCCGACGCCCTCCCACAACTCCTCGATGCCATGCAGACCGATAAGAAGACCCGCTCCGGTGTGCTGCGCTTCGTGGTCCTCGACGGCCTCGCCAAGCCCGGCCGCCTGGAAGGCCCGGACCTCACCCTGCTGGCCGCCGCCTACTCGGCGATCGCCCGCGAGGACAGCGCCAGCAGCGGCGCGATCCTGCTGTAGCCGCGAACAGCGAAGCGGCGCATCCGATTCGGTCGGTTGCGCCGGTTTTGCGTCACGATCTCGGCCGCAGGCACAGTGCCGACGGCATCGGCCCGCCCGCTGGATGGGCGAACTGAGCACCTGAGCAGGGCTGCGGCACATCTGGAAAATCGAAGGCGACCCTCCGGCCGATACGGCCGGAGGGTCGCCTCCAATCGAATTCGCCAGCGGCTACGCAGGAGTCGCGGCGGCGCCCGGCGCCTGGGGTGATGACCGATCAGCAGACTTGTTGATCTGGCGGTCGGCGATGATGCGGCCGATGCCGATGCCGATGAGGCCCGGAATGAAGACCAGCAGGATGATGAAGGACGCGCCCGCAGTCAGCTCGAAGAGCAGGCCGTTATCGCCGAGATCGAAGCGGGGCAGCCAGTCCAGCAGCCACGAAACCAAACCGCTGCCCAGCCCCGCGGCAGCCGCGGTCTTCAGCCACAGGATGGTGAGGTCGGAGCCGTGCTCCGGATCCGGATGGACCTCACGGTCCTTGCGGCCATCCAGCACACCCCAGAACACCACCGCGGCGAGCAGCACCACCAGGCACAGCGGTCGCATCCAACTGCCCTGGGTCGGCCAGTACACCATCGCGAATCCCAACGCGGCACGCAGGAAAACGACCAGCGCACCGAGCCCGATGGCCCGCAACACCCAACCATTCATGGTCAACACCATAGCCTCGAGTCGGCCGGATCCAAATGAGAACCGGTTACAGATTTATCGCCGCGGCCATTTCCGCGTGCGGAGCCGGGCGGCCGGTGAACTGTTCGACCTGCCCGTAGGCCTGGTTCAGCAGCATCTCCAGCCCGCCCACCACGGTGTGCTCCGCCCGCGCGACCGCAACAGCCAGCGGCGTCGGCCACGGGTTGTAGATCGCGTCGAGCACCACCGGGGCTGCCGCCACCGCCTCGGCGACAACCGCGGCCGCCTCGGCCGGGATCGTGCTCACCACGGCACCGGCATCCGCGCACGCCGCGCGCAATGCGTCCTTGTCGAATCCGATCACGGCGGTGGTCATACCGAGTTGCTCAGCGAGGTCCACAGCGTTGCGCGCCCTTCCGGCATCGCGGGCGACGACGGTCACCGCCTTCGCACCGAGTTCGGACAATGCGAGCAGCGCCGGACGCGCGGTTCCACCCGCACCAAGTACGACGGCCTCGGCCAACTCGCCGACACCACCGCCGCGCAACGCGCCGAGCACACCGTCGACGTCGGTGCAGTCGGCACGCCAACCCTGCGAGCCGATCCGAATCAAGGTGTTCGCCGAGCCCACCAGCACCGCCCGTTCGGTGCGTTCGCTCGCATATGCCAGCGCGGCCTCTTTACCCGGCATGGTTACCGAAAGCCCGACCCATTCCGGTCCGAGCCCATCGACCAGACCGGGCAACTGCTCGGCCGAACATTCGATCCGCTCATAGGTCCAATCGAGCCCGAGCGCACGGTAGGCCGCCAGATGCAGCTGCGGCGACCGCGAATGCGCGATCGGCTTACCGAGCACGGCCGCCTTGCGGGTTTCCGTCATCGCCTCACCGCCCACTGTCGAGAATTCCGCTCTGCCTGGCCTTTTCGATATTGCGCAGATGTTCGCTGTAGCTCTCGGTGAACAAGGTGGTCCCCTGTTTGTCCACAGTCACGAAGTACAACCATGTCCCCGGCTCCGGATTCTCGACGGCGCGCATCGCATTCAACGATGGCGCGGAGATCGGGGTCGCAGGCAGTCCCGGCATGGCGTAGGTGTTCCACGGCGTGCGCTTGGCACGGTCGGCGTCGGTGGTCGCGACCTCGGTGCGGTCCAGTGCGTAGTTCACCGTCGAGTCGAACTGCAGTGGCTGGTTGTCCGCGAGCCGGTTCACGATCACCCGCGCCACCTTGCCCATATCCTGCGGCAGCGCCTCGCGTTCCACCAGCGAGGCGGCGATCAGGGTCTGGTACGGATTCAGCTTCGTCTCGGCTCCGGACTGCAGCAGACCGGTCGACTCGTAACTGCGCGCACTCGCGCTCACCAGCTGCTTCAAAATCTGATCCGGCGTACCACTGGGATCGAAATCCCAGGTCCCCGCGGCGATAAGACCTTCCAGCTGCCTGGTGCGATCGGGTACGTCACGCACCCGCTGCTCGGCCCAGCTCGGCACGCCGAGGGCGTTCAGATCCGCACCCGCACCGGCGGCGTCGAGCTGGTCGTAGGTGATGCATTTCTGATTCGTACCGGTGCCGACGCAGCTGGCATCGGCAATCTTGCGGTAGATGCCATCCTTGCGCGAGCCGGTATTCACGTCCTGCTGGTCGTGCAGCTGCCGTCCCTCGGAGACGACGAGATTGCCGACCCGCGAACTCTTGCCGAGCAGTGCCGTCACCGCCTGGGTGGACGGGCTGTGACTCGGGATCGCGTAGTAGCCGGGCTGCACCGAATTCATATTCGAATTGCGCACGGCCGCTTGGAAGAAGGCCTCACTGCTCGCGACGATGCCCTTGTTGTGCATCTCCTCCGCGATCTGGTTCGACGTATCGCCCGGATGGACCTGAACCACCACCAGCGGTCCGACCGGACCCGCGAAGTCCTCGGGCGCGCCGAACATCTTGACCACTTTCATCCCCGCGAATACCGCGGCACCGGCGAACAGCGCCACGAACAGCGCACCGATCAGCCACAGATTCCGGCGGCGCTTCTTGCGCTCGGCGGCCTTGCGGGAGGCCGCCCGGGACCGTCGTCCCCGCGAGGGCGCACTGCGCCGACGCTCCGAGCGGGACTCCGCACGCTCCTCGTCTGTCCGACTCCCGCCGCGCTCGGACCTGGCGCGCCCGGACGCGGCACCGGAGCGTCCGCCACCCAGCCCGTCACCGCGCGCCCGCCGCGGCTCCGCTCCCTCGGTCCGCTGTGGCCACCCACGCCGCGGTTCGGCGCGCTCGGCGCGCTCGGCACGCTGGGTCGCACGCCGCGAACGCTCGGCCGCGAGTACCTCGTCGTGATCTTCGTCGGTATAGCGCGGAATGACAGTGGTGTCGTCGTCGTAGTCCTCCCATGCCTGGTCGTTTCGCCGGTAACGCCGCTCAGCCTCGCGCTGACGGAAACGTTCCTCGGCTCGCGCCCATCGATCCGTCATGCACCGTCTCCGGAATCAGACGCCGCTTCGGCCGACTTCAACACCGCACTCCGTTCGTCCAACCATCCCTGCAGGATCGCTACGGCGGCCGCCTGATCGATCACCTGCCGCTGGCCACGCGCGCGAACTCCACTGTCCCGCAATGCACGTGCAGCTGACACCGTAGTCAAACGTTCGTCGGAAAGTCGGATAGGCACGGGTGCTATGACTGCGCGCAAACGTTCCGCGAACACCATTGCCGCGTCAGCTGCGGTCCCTTTTTCCCCGCGCAATGTCCGCGGCAGGCCGACGATGACCTCGACGGCCTCGTATTCCCGCACAATTTCGGCAATTCTGGAAATGTCACTTGCCGGTCCGGGCGCGCGCTTATTCGGCTTCGCGCGCGCCACCGTTTCCACGGGCGTGGCGAGCATGCCGTCCGGGTCGCTGGAAGCGACCCCGATTCGGACACTGCCGACATCGATGCCGATCCGCCTGCCGCGGCCGGGATCGGTGTCGGGTGAGGGACGATGACTCTCCGAGTCGCCCATCACCCGGCGAGTTCAGCCACCCGGGCACGGACCGAAGCCAGACCGACTTCGATACCCGAGGGATCCGAACCGGCGCCCTGCGCCATCTCCGGCTTGCCGCCGCCGCGACCGGAAATGCTCGGGCCGAAGCTGGCGACCAGGTCTCCGGCCTTGAAGCCGAGATCCTGCGCGCTCTTGTTGACCGTAACGACGAAGGGCACCTTGCCATCGGCATTGCCGAGCAGTACGACGACCGCGGGCTCGGTGCCGAACCGGCCGCGGATATCGGTGGCGAGGGTGCGCAGGTCACCGGCGGTGACACCTTCGGGCGCGGCCGCGGCCACCAGCAGCACGCTGCCGACCCGCTCGGCCTCGTCCACGAACTTGGCCGCGGAAGCGAGCACCGTGGCGATCTTGGTGCGCTCGAGCTCCTTCTCGGCCACCTTCAGCCGCTCCACGAGCTGCTCGACGCGCGCGGACACCTCCTCCGAAGGCACCTTCAGCGAGGACGCGACACCGGCCAGCAGCGCACGCTCCTTCGCCAGATACTTATACGAGTCCAGGCCGACGAAGGCCTCCACACGTCGCTTACCGGAACCGATCGCCGATTCGCCGAGCACGGTGATCGGGCCGATCTGTGAGGAATGCTGTACGTGCGTACCACCGCACAGCTCCATCGAGAACGGTCCGCCGATCTCCACCACGCGCACCTCGTCGCCGTAGTTCTCGCCGAACAGCGCGAGCGCACCCATCTGCTTGGCCTTGGGCAGATCGGTGACGAAGGTGTTCACAGGGAAGTCCGAGCCGACCGCGTCATTGGAGACGGCCTCGATATCAGCCTTCTGCTGTTCGGAGAGCTGGCCCTGCCAGTTGAAGTCGAAGCGCAGATAGCCGGGCTTGTTCAGCGAACCGGCCTGCACGGCGTTCGGGCCGAGCACCTGCCGCAGCGCGGCGTGCACCATATGCGTGCCGGAGTGGCCCTGGGTGGCGCCGTGGCGCCAGGCCGGATCGGCCTGGGCGAGTACGACATCGCCCTCGGTGATCTGGCCCTGTTCGACCGTGGTCTTGTGCACCCACAGCTTCTTGGCGATCTTCTGCACATCGTTGACGCGCAGTTTGAGGCCCTGCGCCGTAATGGTGCCGCGATCGGCGATCTGACCACCGGACTCCGCATACAGCGGGCTGCGGTCCAGGATCACCTCGACGTCCTGGCCGATGGTGGCGGTCGGCACCCGGACACCGTCGGCGATCAGCGCGAGGACGTGCGCCTCGGAGGTCAGCTCGTCGAAGCCGGTGAATTCCGTTGCGCCGCGGTCGACCAACTCCTTGTAGATGGACAGGTCGGCATGTCCGTGCTTGCGCGCCTGCGCATCCTCCTTGGCCATCTTCCGCTGCTCGGCCATGAGCGAGCGGAAGCCCTCCTCGTCGACCGACAGTCCGGCCTCGGCCGCCATCTCCAGGGTCAGCTCGATCGGGAAGCCGTAGGTGTCGTGCAGTTTGAAGGCGTCCGAACCCGGAATCGTCTTGCCGCCCTTGGCCGCGACCTCATCGACGGCATCGGCGAACAGCCGGGAGCCGGTATTGAGCGTCTTGAGGAACGCGGTCTCCTCACCGACCGCGACATTCTCGATCCGCGCGAAGTCGGTGGCCAGTTCCGGATACGACGGCGACATCAGCTCGCTGACGACCTTCATGAATTCGCCGATCACCGGCTTGTCCGCGCCGAGCAGCCGGGCCGAGCGCACGATGCGGCGCAGCAGGCGGCGCAGCACATAGCCACGGCCCTCATTGCCCGGGTTGACGCCGTCGGCGATCAGCATGGCCGAGGTGCGGGCATGGTCGGCGATGACGCGGAAGCGGCGGTCGTCCTCGTGTTCGACACCGTAGGACCGGCCGGTCAGCTCCTCGGCCTTATCGATGATCGGGCGCAGCAGGTCGGTTTCGTAGACGTTGTCGACGCCCTGCAGCAGCAGCGCGATACGCTCGACGCCCATGCCGGTATCGATATTCTTCTTGGGCAGCGATCCGACCGGCGGGTAGCCGAGCTTGGGGCTCTGCTCACCGCGGATGTCCTGCATGAAGACCAGATTCCAGATCTCCAGGTAGCGGTCCTCGTCGGCGACCGGGCCGCCGTCCCTACCGTATTCGGGGCCGCGGTCGTAGTAGATCTCCGAACACGGGCCGCCCGGGCCGGGCACACCCATATCCCAGTAGTTGTCCTTGCCGTCGCGGAACTGGATCCGCTCCTTCGGGATGCCCGCGACCCGGTGCCAGATCTCGGCGGCCTCCGGATCGGATTCGTAGGCCGTCACCCAGATCCGCTCGGGATCGAAGCCGTAGCCGCCGTCCTCCTGCGACTTGCTGATCAACTCCCAGGCGAGGGTGATGGCGCCCTCCTTGAAGTAGTCACCGAAGGAAAAGTTGCCCGCCATCTGGAAGAAGGTGTTGTGCCGGGTGGTGACGCCGACCTCTTCGATATCACCGGTGCGGACGCATTTCTGCACACTGGTCGCGCGCGGGAACGGCGGCGCCTCCTGACCCAAGAAATACGGCTTGAACTGAACCATGCCCGCGTTGACGAACAACAGGGTCGGGTCGGCCAGGATCAGCGAGGCACTGGGCACCTCGGTGTGTCCGGCACGGACAAAATGGTCCAGGAATCGCCGTCGGATCTCGTGGGTCTGCACAAATATCCAGCCTACCGGTGCCCCGCATCCCCTTTTTCAGCGACCGGGTGGTCCACCTCCGCTCACGGGGCCGACCCGGAACCGGTCTGCGGCGAAGTGAGCGTTATCGTCCGCGGACGATTCTGCGCAGCTTCTCGACGCGGCGTTGGATATCGCGTTCGACGCCGTGATCGGTCGGGGTGTAGTAGTCGCGGCCGACGATTTCGTCGGGTGGATACTGTTGGGCGAGCACGCCGTCCGGGTCGTCGTGCGGGTATTTGTAGCCTTGGGCGTTACCGAGGGCGGCGGCTCCCGCGTAGTGGCCGTCGCGCAGATGTGCCGGGACCGCCCCCGCCTTACCTGCCGAAATGTCGGCGAGGGCGGCGCCGAGCGCGGCGGGCACGGCACCGGATTTGGGGGCGGTGGCCAGGTGAATCGTCGCGTGGGTCAGGGTGAGTTGGGCCTCGGGCATGCCGATCAGCTGCACGACGTGCGCGGCCGCGACCGCGGTCTGCAGCGCCATCGGATCGGCCATGCCGATATCCTCGCTCGCCGAAATCACCAGGCGGCGGGCGATGAAGCGCGGATCCTCACCCGCGCTGAGCATGCGGGCCAGGTAGTGCAGTGCCGCATCGACATCCGAGCCGCGAATGGATTTGATGAAGGCGCTCACCACGTCGTAGTGCTGGTCACCGGCACGGTCGTAGCGCACGGCCGCCTTGTCCACGCTGGCCTCGACCAGATCCACATCGACGGTGCCGTCCAACGAGGATTCCGCCGATGCCTCCAGCGCGGTGAGCGCCCGGCGCGCGTCACCGCCCGCGATCCGCACAATGTGCTCGAGCGCGGCCTCGGTCACCGTGTACGCGCCGCCGTAACCACGCGGGTCCGCGAGCGCCCGATCGAGCACCAGCCGGATATCGGCGGTGGTGAGCGACTGCAATTGCAGCACCAGCGAGCGCGACAGCAGCGGCGAGACCACCGAGAACGACGGATTCTCGGTTGTCGCGCCGACCAGCAGCACGATCCGGTTCTCCACCGCGGCCAGCAACGCGTCCTGCTGTGTCTTGGAGAAGCGGTGCACCTCGTCGATGAACAGCACGGTCTGCTCGCCGGCGGTGAGACGGCGGCGGGCCACATCGATGACCGCGCGCACTTCCTTCACCCCGGCCGACAAGGCCGACAGCGCCTCGAAGCGCCGACCCGTGGCCTGCGAAATCAGCGACGCCAGCGTCGTCTTTCCGGTTCCCGGCGGTCCGTACAGCAGCACCGATGCCGCGCCGGACCCCTCGATCAACCGCCGTAGCGGCGAACCGGGCCCGAGCAGATGCTGTTGGCCGACCACCTCGTCCAATGTCGCGGGGCGCATCCGCACCGCCAGCGGCGCACCGGCATCGCGGCGCACCACACTGTCGATGGAGTGTCCGGTCGGCACCTCGTCGCCGGGCACGTCGAATAAGCCTTCGCTCACACCGAGCACGTTACCGAGGAGCACCGACAGCTCCGGGTCGTGTGCCGATTTGCCTCGCCGACCGTGGATCGGCTGTGATCGCAGCCGTGGCTGAAAACGTCGTCGTTCCGGATTCCGAGCCTTTCGCTCGACGCACTCTGCTCGAGGGTGGTGCCGCGGCGACTGTCGCCGCATTCGCGGTCGCCACGCCCGCACGCGCCGAGGGACCGGTATTCCGTCACGGCGTCGCCTCGGGTGATCCGCTGCCGAACAGCGTGATCATCTGGACTCGTGTCACCGTTTCCGACGACGCGATGCCCGGTTCCGGCATCGGCGAATCCGCCGCGGTGCGCTGGGAACTGGCCGCCGATGAGCGCTTCGCATCCGTGATCGCATCCGGAATGGCCACGGCCACAGTGGATTACGATCACACAGTCAAGATCGATGTGACCGATCTGCAGCCAGGCAGCGCGTACTTCTACCGCTTCACCGCATTCGGCGTGCACTCCCCCGTCGGCCGCGCCCGAACGGCTCCGGCCACTTCCGCGGCGGTCGATCGCCTGCGCTTCGGCGTGGTGTCCTGCTCGAACTGGGAGGCGGGATACTTCGGCGCGTACCGGCATCTGGCCGATCGCACCGACCTCGACGCGATCGTGCACCTCGGCGACTACATCTACGAATACGGCCGCGGCAAATACGGCGGGCGCAGCGGCGCGGTGCGTCCACACGAGCCCGCCGATGAGATCGTCACCCTGGCCGACTATCGCATTCGGCACGCGCAGTACAAGACCGATCCGGATCTGCTCGCGCTGCACGCGCGGGTGCCGTTCATCTGCACCTGGGATGATCACGAATTCGCGGACAATGCGTGGTCCGGCGGTGCGAACAACCACGATCCGGCCGCCGAGGGCGACTGGCAGCAGCGCCGCGCCGCCTCGGCCCGCGCCTATCTCGAGTGGATGCCGGTCCGGGCGAGCAGTTCAGGGGCCGACGTCCAGATCTATCGACGGCTGCGTTTCGGCAACCTCGCCGAGTTGTCCATGCTCGACCTGCGCAGCTACCGCGATCACGAGGTCGAACCAGTCGCGGGCTGGCGCGAGGTCGACAATCCGGCGCGCACCATCACCGGCAAGGCTCAAATGGAGTGGCTCACTGCCGGTTTGGCGTCCGCGCCGGTGCAGTGGAAGCTCGTCGGCAATTCGGTGATGATCGCGCCGCTGGTGTTCCCGCCGCTGGAACCGGCGACCACGGAGGCCATCACGACCATGGTGGGTGTGCCGCGCTCCGGCGTTCCGGCCAACGCCGACCAGTGGGACGGCTACACCACCGACCGTCGCACACTGTTCCAGTCGATCGCCGATCAGCAGGTCGGCGACGTCGTCTTCCTGACCGGCGATATCCACTCCTCGTGGGCCGCCGACCTGCCCGTCGACCCGGCGAACTATCCGGGTGGGCCGACGGTGGGCGCGGAATTCGTGGTCCCGTCGGTGACCTCGTCGAGTCTCGGCGAGCTGCTGAAGGCGCCGCCGCGCACGGTCGCTGTCACGGTCGAGGAGTCCGTCAAGGGGATGAATCGGCATCTGCGGTATGTCGAGATGGAGTCGCACGGCTACGGCGTCCTGGAGGTCACCCCGGCGCAGGCGCAGATGGACTGGTTCTATGTCACCGACGTCGCCGATCCCGATTCCGGCGTGCGTCACGGTGCTTCGTTCGCCGTTCGTTCGGGTGGACGCGTCGAGCCACGCCCGGGACCGGTCGCCTGATCGCTCGGGCAGGTCCGCATCGGCACGACTTGCGAGACTCCACGCGATTCCAGGAGCAGAATTTTTCTCGCGCAAGGTTGTCGATTTCCGTCGAGCTCGATCGTCGGAACGAATACGACGGCCCGATCGGCGGGCCGGCGCAACCCGAAGGAGCGAGATCATGAGCCAGTACCTGGTGCTGATTTACGAGGACGAAAACGCGTACGCGACCGCATCGGAGCAGGTCATGGGTGAGGTCTACCAGTCGCACGTGACCTTCCAGGAGATCGCGGGCGACGCCGTGCAGGGCGGCAACGCACTCCAGCCGACCGCCACCGCCACCTCCATCCGGC
The DNA here is from genome assembly GCF_050942345.1 of Nocardia pseudovaccinii. Taxonomy (NCBI): domain Bacteria; kingdom Bacillati; phylum Actinomycetota; class Actinomycetes; order Mycobacteriales; family Nocardiaceae; genus Nocardia; species Nocardia pseudovaccinii. The sequence continues at coordinate 3,850,282 of NZ_CP192074.1, read as the reverse complement.
AGAAGGACGACGGCGATTTCACCGTGACCGACGCCCCGTTCGCCGAGGCCAAGGAGGCGCTCGGCGGCTACTACCTGATCGAGGCCGGGGATCTGGACGCCGCGATCGCAGTGGCCAAGCAGGTGCCCGCCCGATTCGGCGGCGTCGAGGTGCGCCCGATCATGACCTTCGACTAGCCCTGTGCCGATCGATACCGATGCGGCTGCCGCCGTCGACCAGGCGCACCGTCGCGAATGGGCCTTCGTGCTCGCCACGACGGTACGGCTGGTCCGCGATTTCGACCTCGCCGAGGAATGCGTGCAGGACGCCTACACTCGGGCACTCACCGAGTGGGCCGCGCACGGCGTTCCCGCCAAGCCCGGCGCCTGGTTGACCACCGTCGCCCGCCGCCGCGGCCTCGACCTGCTGCGCCGCGATTCGACCATGCAGCGCGCACTGCCCATGCTGATCACCGACCAGGCCGACGACACCGCCGATCTCGCACTCGCGGAACTGGATTCGGCATCGGCCATTCCCGACGACCGGTTGCGCCTGATCAGCACCTGCTGCCACCCGGCACTGGCCCGCGAGGCCCGGGTGGCGCTGACCCTGCGCCTGGTCTGTGGTGTCACCACCGCCGAGGTCGCCCGCGCCTTCCTCACCAGCGAATCGACCATGGCGGCCCGAATCACGCGCGCCAAGAAGAAGATTGCGGTGGCACGCATTCCGTATCGGGTGCCGTCGGTGCGCGAACTCCCGGACCGGCTGGATGCCATCTGCGCGGTCATCCACCTGCTGTTCACCACCGGTCACACCGCGCCGTCGGGTGACGCGCTGGTGCGTGCCGATCTGGTCGATCGGGCACTCCAACTTGCGCGAATGATGCATGCGCTCGTCCCGGACGACCCTTCCGTCACCGGCCTCCTAGCCCTGATCATGCTCACCGACGCGCGCCGCGCCGCCCGAGTGGATACCGAAGGGCGCCTGTGCACTCTCGAACACCAAGACCGCTCCCGCTGGGATCGCGCGGCTATCGCCGAGGGTATTGCCTTGGTGAAAACCGCTCTGCCACATACGGATCGGTACACCCTGCAGGCGGCTATCGCCGCCGTCCACGACGAGGCACCGTCCTGGGCGGACACCGACTGGCGTGAGATCACCGGTCTGTACGTACTCCTGCTCCGGATCTGGCCCGCACCAGTGGCGCGCCTCAATCACGCGGTAGCAGTGGGCCTTTCCGGCAATCCGAGCCGAGCGCTCGCCCTCCTCGACGCGCTCGCCGCCGAACCGTCCCTCGCCACCTACGGCTACCTCGAAGCGTCCCGCGCGGCCTTTCTGACCCAATTGGGCCGCACTACCGAAGCAGCCCGAGCTTACGAATCCGCTCTACTCCTAACCGAAAACACCATTGAGCGAGCCCACCTCGAATCCCGCCTATCCGACCTCACCCGCTGACCCTGCTCGGGACTTCTCGTCGACGGTAGTCAAAGGGTGGTTGCCGTCGGCATGTCGACCCACCATTTCACCACCTTCGATGACGCCCCACATCGACGCTGGAGTTCGGTTCCCTCGACCCGGCCGAGGCGCCCCGGTGGACCCGAAACCTATTCCGACCAGCGCTCTTCGAGCATGGCCGACACATCCTCGGCGAAATCCCCGACCGCGTCGTCGCCGGTGCAGCGCGCGTCTTCGGCCAGGGCGGCCCAGCGATTGATCAGGGCTTCCGAGCGCGGAACGGAGAGGCCGTGTTCGCGGGCGGCGGCGATGCGGGTGTGGTCGGCGGGCAGGAACCAGTAGGTGGTGAGCCAGACCCAGATGAGGCGGGCTTCCAGGATACGTTCGGCGAGTACGGCGTCGTCGGCCAGGGCGGGCCAGACGCCGACGACCTCGGCGCGCCACGCTTCGACCATTTGCTTGGCGCGCTCGCGGGACAGTTCGAAGTCGCACAGGCAGCCGGGGAAGGACACCAGCGCGTAGGCGATGTCGAGAGTGGCGTCGCGGTAGCCGCCCCATTCGTAGTCGAGGAAGCGTGCGCCCTCTTCGTTGAGGATGACGTTGTCCGGGCACAGGTCCGAGGGGCTGAATGCGCGGAAGCGACCCGCGGAGAACAGGCGATTGCCTCGAACGATCCGCTCGGCGATCTCACCGGGCACCTCGATACCGAGTTCACGCTGCAGCATGCCGGGCACCTCGGAGATAGCGGCCTCGGCCTGTTGCGCGATGCCGTCGACCCGGTGCACCACATCCACCCGGCGCAGCAGGGCGACAAAATCCGCTTCGCGCCCGACGGTTGCCGCATGCATCCGGCCCAGCGCCTGTGCGAAGGCCATGAGCCCGTTGCGCGTCGCCGGTTCCGCACCGGATTGCAGCACCTGCGTCATCCGGGCGTTCTCCCCGAGATCACTCAGGACGAGCAGCCGGTCCGGGAGGCTGTGCGCGATCAGGTATGCGCCCGGTCGCTGTTCGCGGCTGAGCGCGGTAGTGAACTGATACGACACGGCCTCGCGTAGAAACGCTGAGTCGATGCTGGCGACGCCGGGCGCAAGACCACCCGTCGTGCGGTCCGCCGCGGATCCGCGAACCTGCTTGACGATGAGCGTCCGGGGCAGGGAGAAGGCGTTCTCTGAAACACGCACGCGTAGGACCGTCGTCCTACCACTACCGCTGAGTTCCATCGGATCGCTCAGCTTTACCGGAGCACCCATTCGCTTTGTGAGCAACTGCTGTGCTGCGGACACGACTTCGGCGGCGCGTTCGGCCAATAGTGCGGTCATCGCTAATCAAGCTACTCGCACCGGGTCACTTCTAGCGAGCGGTTACACAACCTTTCCGCGTCGCTCGGCGTGTCTGCGTCAAGGTTGCGGAACGGGCGCTGGTTGCTTGACACCATTGCGGCTGTCCGGTTTTCTCATCGTCAACTGCCGTGCGCCACACCGCAAACCAGTTGCGTCGAAAGGTCTGCAGACAATGTCCGACTCACCGTCGCCCAAGCCGAACGAACCAACTGGCTCGCCCGAACCGAGCGGCGGCGCGCCCGACGAAGGTGACAGCGAACAGTTCGCCGCCCATCCGGGTCAGCACGAAAGCCCCGATCCGCAACCGACGGAAACCAGCACCGGACACAGTAGGCACGAGATGGCCGGACCCGCGGGCTACCCACAGTTCGAGGGTCCCGGCGCGGCGCAGTACGGCAGTGAACCCGTGGAGCCGCCACCGCCGGTCGGCGCGCCCGGACAACCGGGACAACCGAGCTACGGCCCACCGGGAACCGGTCCCGGCTGGGCACATCCTGCAACGATGCCTCCTGGCACGACGCCGCCCGGAGCTACCGCAACGCCTGCTGGAGCGATCCCTCCGGGCGCAATGCAACCCGGCATCGATCCGGCCGGCGCAGCAGCGCCCGGCATGGCGAAGCCCGGCACCATGCCCCCCGGTGCTGTACCTCCCGGCGCAACGCAACCCGGCTTCGAACCGGCCGGCACGATGCCGCCCCCTGGCGCAATGCCTCCCGGCGCTCAGCCCGGCGCGCCGACCTACGGCTACCAATCCGCCCCCGGCGTGCCGACGACCCTCGATGTCGGCAATGCCCTGAGCTACGGCTGGGAGAAGTTCCGCGCGAATTTCGGCCCCTGGCTGGCCGTTACCGCGATCGGCGTGATCATCTATCTCGCCTTCGTGCTCATCGTCCAGGCCGTGCAACCGAATTCGCTGTTCAGTCTGTTGCTGATCTTCCTCGCGGTCATGGTCGCGATCTGGCTGCTGCAGGCCGCCATGATCCGCGGCGCTCTGTATGAAACCGACGGCAACAAACCAACTTTCGCGTCCTACTTCCATTTCGTGAATGCGGGCAATGTCCTCTTGACAGCACTGCTCGCCTTCGTGCTCACCTGGATCGGCGCGGCGCTGTGCTTCGTGCCCGGTCTGATCGCCGGATTCCTGTGCATGTTCTCGCTGCACTTCGTCGTCGATCAAGAGCAGGGTCCGTTCGACGCGATCAAGTCCAGCGCGACGCTGGTCATCGCCAATATCGGGCAGGTGCTGCTACTCGGCCTCGCCGTACTGGTCATCACCTTTGTCGCCACCCTGCTGTGTGGCTTCGGCCTGCTGGTCGCCGGACCGGTGTGCACGATCGCGGTGACCTACGCCTACCGGGCACTCACCGGCGGCACCGTGTCCGTATCCTAGCCTCCGGTGCGCTCGGCGCGTCCGCTCCCAGCGCACCGGAACATCAGCCCCGCAACAGAATCGGCGGTCACTTCGAGGGCAGTGACCGCATCCACCACCACTGCTTGAACCGGGCGATCGGTCCCCCTTCGCTACCCGCACGCGGGCGCAGCGCCAGCACGAGCACCCCGGCCGTGACGATGCCCGCCAGGTTCACCGCGAGCTGCCCCGCCGACATGAATGCGATATGCCACTCCCCCAGAGTTGCCGCGATTACCGCGAAGCCGGCCGCGGGCACGGTGGTCACCGAGATGAACACCCCGACCAGTGCCGCCGATTTCGCGGTGACCACCGCCAGCATCCCCGCTGCACCAGCCAACAGCGCGACCACCAATGAGAACGGCCCGACCTCATAAATGAAGTCGACATTCTCGATGGTTTCCACACCGGTCACCGTGATCCAGCCGAACTGCTCCCACAGCAAGGTCGCCAACAGTGTGATGACCATCGCCATCGGAAATGCCACCAGCAGCGCGACCGCCGATTTTCGGGCGAGCTGGAAATCGCGCCGCCACAGCCCCACCGAAAAGGCTGCCAGTGGCCCGAATTCCGGCCCGACCACCATCGCGCCGACGATCGTCACCGGCGAGTCGGTGGCCACGCCGACGGCCGCGAGCAGGCAGGCGATGGTGAGGAAGGCGACGAAGGTCAGCGTCAGCGCGGACTCCTCATGGGTCTGGGCGAGCAGTTCCTCCCACACCACCGCATCGGTCGGATCGCCCGGAGCCTCCTCGATCGCCCGCTCACCAGCATCGGAGATCACCGTCTCGACGGGGCCGAGCGTGATGCCGCCGGTGTGCTTGATGCCGAGCGTGGTCAGATCGGCGAGCACATCATTGGCGGCCTCACGCGCGACATCGGCCTGGATCAGATCACCGACGGGCTCGACGGCGACACCACGCGCCAGCGTGACATGCGTGACGCCCGGGTCGGCACTCAGCACCGCCATCACCTTGTCGGTGAGTTCGGGCGGGCTGATCATGCGCAAGTGCAGCACTGGAACCCCTTGTGGTCAGCATCCATGAAACTGACCAGAAAGTACCGTTCCAGCGGCAGCCCGCGCTATTCCGAAGCGCGACCCACGTCGCCGCCCTCGTCCTTCTTCTTCTCCGGTTTGAAGTCCAGTCCCGCTTCCTTACGCTGCTGCGCGGTGATCGGCGCGGGCGCATCGGTCAGCGGATCCACACCGCCACCGGTCTTCGGGAAGGCGATGACCTCGCGGATCGAATCCATGCCAGCCAGCAGCGCGGTGATCCGGTCCCAGCCGAAGGCGATGCCGCCGTGCGGCGGGGCGCCGTAGGAAAACGCGTCGAGCAGGAAGCCGAACTTCTCCTGCGCCTCGTCGTGCCCGATGCCCATCACCTTGAAGACTCGCTCCTGCACATCGCGGCGATGGATACGGATGCTGCCGCCACCGATCTCGTTGCCGTTGCAGACGATGTCGTAGGCGTAGGCCAGCGCCGAGCCCGGGTCGGTGTCGAAGGTGTCCAGCGACTCCGGCTTGGGCGAGGTGAATGCGTGGTGCACCGCCGTCCACGCCGAATGACCAAGTGCCACATCGCCACTCGCGGTCGCCTCGGCGGCGGGTTCGAACATCGGCGCATCCACGATCCACACGAACGCCCACGCGTTCTCATCGATCAGACCGCATTTGCGCGCGATCTCGCCACGCGCCGCACCGAGCAGCGCGCGCTGCGCTTTGGCCGGACCGGCGGCGAAGAACACACAGTCACCCGGTACCGCGCCGACATGCTTGGCCAGGCCCTCGCGCTCGGATTCGCTGAGGTTCTTGGCGACCGGACCGCCGAGCGTGCCGTCCTCCTGCACCAGCACATACGCCAGCCCCTTGGCGCCGCGCTGCTTGGCCCACTCCTGCCAGGCGTCGAGCTGACGCCGCGGCTGACTCGCGCCACCGGGCATCACGACCGCGCCCACGTACTCCGCCTGGAACACCCGGAACGGGGTCTCCTTGAAGTACTCGGTGCATTCGGTGATCTCGACACCGAAGCGCAGGTCCGGCTTATCGCTACCGAAGCGGCGCATCGCCTCCGCGTAGGTCATATGCGGAATCGGGAACGGGATCTCGTAGCCGACCAGCTTCCACAGCGCCTCCAGGATCTCTTCGGCGACGAGGATCACGTCCTCCTGGCGCACGAAGCTCATCTCGAGGTCGAGCTGGGTGAATTCGGGCTGGCGGTCGGCGCGGAAGTCCTCGTCGCGATAGCAGCGCGCGATCTGGTAGTACCGCTCGACCCCAGCGACCATCAGCAGCTGCTTGAACAGCTGCGGGCTCTGCGGCAGCGCGTAGAAGCTGCCCGGCTGAAGGCGCGCTGGCACCAGGAAGTCGCGGGCGCCCTCGGGCGTCGAGCGGGTCATCGTCGGGGTCTCGACCTCGACGAATTCATGATGGGCCAGCACCGCTCGGGCGGCCGCGTTGACCTTCGACCGCAGCCGGATGGCCTTACCCGGCGCCTCGCGGCGCAGGTCGAGGTAGCGGTACTTGAGGCGGGCCTCGTCACCGGGCTGCTCGTCGAGCTGGAACGGCAGCGGCGCACTCTCGTTGAGCACCTCGAGTTCACTGACATTGACCTCGATGGAACCGGTCGGCAGCTCCGGGTTCTCGTTGCCGTCGGGCCGCTGCTCGACCACACCGGTGACCCGCACGCAGAATTCGGCGCGCAGTTTGTGCGCCTGCGCCGCGGGCTCGCCCTCGCGGAACACCGCCTGCGCCACACCCGACGCATCGCGCAGATCGATGAAGATCACGCCACCGTGGTCACGACGCCGGGCCACCCAGCCGGTGAGGGTGACGGTCTGACCGGCGTGCTCGCTTCGCAGCGAACCAGCCAAGTGGGTGCGCAGCACGGGATTCCTTTCGACGATTGTGACACCGGCAGGGCGATCCGGTGCGGTTGCCATCGTAGTGAGACACATATCCCGAGAGGAAACCGATATCGCCGCCCCGCGTGCGAAGCTGTATCGGCAGGGTATGACCGAGGCGTTTTGGACACGAGAAAGCGAAGCAGATGACCTTCAACGAAGGCCTCCAGATCGACCCGGATCGGGCTTCTTCCGGCGGTGGACCCGGGATGGGCGGCAAGCTCGCCCTCGGCGGTGGTGCCGGTGGTCTCATCCTGCTGGTAATCGGCCTGTTGCTCGGTGGGGATCCGAGTTCGCTGCTCGGACAGTTGAACGGCAGCGAGAGCAGCACTGTGCAGCCCGGCACCGCGGGCACGCCCGCGCACTGCAAGACCGGCGCGGACGCCAATAAGTACGTCGACTGCCGGGTGGTGCTCACCGCACAGAGCCTGGACGCGGTGTGGGCGGCACAGCTGCCACAGCAGACCGGCAAGAAGTATTCGAAGCCGAAGCTGGTGCTGTTCTCCGGCGCGGTCTCGACCGGTTGTGGCAATGCGACCAGCGCGGTCGGCCCGTTCTACTGCCCCGCCGACCGGACCGCCTACTTCGACACCGCCTTCTTCCAGGAACTGGTCGACCGCTTCGGTTCCAGCGGCGGCCCGCTCGCCCAGGAGTACGTGGTGGCGCACGAGGTCGGCCACCACATCCAGAATCTGCTCGGCGATATCGGTCGGGCCCAGCAGGATCCGCGTGGACCGGAATCCGGCGCGGTGCGCACCGAACTCCAGGCCGACTGCTACGCGGGCATCTGGGCCCACTTCGCCGACAAACAGCCTGCCCCCGGCAGCGATCAGCCCTTCCTGAAACCTCTGTCCGACAACGATATCCGTGACGCTCTCTCCGCCGCGTCCGCCGTCGGCGACGACCGGATCCAGCGTGCCGCCCAGGGACGCGTCAACCCGGAGGCCTGGACCCACGGTTCCTCGGACCAACGCCAGAAATGGTTCCTCACCGGATACAAAACCGGTCAGGTCCAGGCGTGCGATACGTACTCGGCGTCCGACCTGAACAACCCGTCGGCCTTACGCTGATCGCCGACGGATGATCGATAATCGAGGCCAGTTGGACTGTGGCACAGCGTAGATAGGGATTTCATGCGGATAACGAAGTCGGCACTGCTGTTTCTCGTCGCGGCACTTGCGGGTAGCTGGGGTGTCGCCTCGGCCGAACCCACTGCCGACGCACCACAACCGCCCGCCCCGGCACTGCTGACACTCACCACCATCCCGAGCGGTTGGTCCGAGCGGGTCGACCTGCGCCCGGTGCTGCAGATCTACGCCGACGGCCACGCGGTCGCACAGCCCGACGCCGCGTCCACCACCCGCGCCGCCGACACCCCACCGCAGCGGCTCTCCGGCACCATCCCCACCGACGTCCTGAATGCCGCGCTGGCGGAAACCAAATCGCTTGCCGCGCTCGACCTCGGCATGCCCAGCACCACCGACCAGGGCACTCAGATCATCGACCTCATGCCTGCGCCGCCCGACCAAGACGTCCATGTCCTCATGTACGCCCCCGACGCGACCGAGAACCTCACCTCCGACCAACAAGCCAACCGCAAACGCTTCACCGACCTCTATCGCAAACTCGTCGACGCCTTCACCCGAGACCACTGAGCAGGTTGTCGACCTCGGTAGCGACGGCCATGAGCAACGTTGCGGGGCTTCGGTAAAACGCCAGGCCTGAGGTACCGCAACGTCGTTCGGACATATACACAGCTGGAACACCAGTGCCCCCGTTCGAATTCGAGCGGGGGCACTGGAGAACTCTTTCGGACTAGAACTGGTCCTGTTCGTAGTCCGAGCTGACCAGTTCATCCGGGTGGGTCGCACCGATGACGTCCGGGGTGGACTCACCGAGTGGCCCGGTGAGGTCGTCGTTGCCGGTTCGGCTCTGGTACGGGTCCACATTGCGCGTGTGCTCGTCGTCGTTGCCGCCGCGTTGCCCGGTGGCGCCGGGGCTGCCGCCCATGAAGGAGCTCCCCGAGCTCGCCGCGCTGGTCGACGTACCCGTGCCCAAGGATGTGCCGGACAGGCCCGAGACCCGGCTGATGGGCGAGACGGCGCTGCCCGGCGTGCCGGTCACCTTCTGCGTCGACGGCGAGCCCGATGTGCTCGGCGAACCGGAACGGCTTCCGATGCCGCTCATGCCCGAGATCCCCGAGGTAGTGTGCCCGGAATTGGTCGATGCCGCCATCGTGGACGTGCTCGGCGAACCAGAGGTGCTGGAACCGTCCAACAGGCCGGCGGCATTGGTCGACGCATCCTGCGCGACCGATTGCGCCTGTTCCATGATCGGCTCACCGATGTTCTGCATGACCGCCTGCGCGACCTCCTGCGGCGCGGGCAGACCGCTCGTCCCGAGCAGCTGGTTCACCAGACCGGTCAGCTCGGCGGTCTTCCCGGCCAGATCACCGCGGGTAACGTTGGCGACCGCGACGGCCGATCCAAGATGTTCGGTCGCGGTAGCGATGAGCGCGGCCTGACCGGGTGGCGTCAGCGCCACCGGCACGAGTGCGGTTGCCTGCGTGGCGAATTCGCTCGCGATCCCCAACAGCTGCGCATTGCCCTGCTGCACCACCGCCGCGGCGCGCTGGGTGAGTTCGGAGATATCGATACCGCGCTGACTGGTGTCCTGCCCCTGGGTCTGCGCGGTGTTGCTGGCGGCCTGCGCCTCGCGGGACGACTGGCCCTGCCACAGCTGCTCGACAGTCTGCAGACCACCCTTGCCGACCGATACCGCGGCCTCGATGATCTTGGACGACTGACTGAGAATCGCGGTCGGGTCGAAGGCTCCGATGACGCCGGTGCCGAAGCTGTTGAGGAGCTCCAGGATCGGCTGGAACAGCGTGTCGATTCCGGGAATTCCGGGAATCGACAGCCCCTGCATCAGCGCCGCGACCGGATCGGACGGAATATTCGTCGCCGCCGCGGCCGCCGCAGCTCCCTGGTTGCCCGCCCCACCGAGCGCACTGCTGACCGCACTCTGCGCCTGTTGCGCCGCGCTCTGCGCCGCCTGCATCATCGGCGCGGCCGCATGGCTGATCGCGGTCTGCGCATCGGTAAGCGCCTGCGACACATCGGGGGGCACCGCACCGGACAGAATCGCGCTCGCGTCGGGGTTCGAATTGCCGTTGAGCCCCGGCATGCCCGTCGGTATGGTCCCCAGCTGCGGCGATTCCTCGGTGATCTTGCGCGCGAGCACGAATTCGGGCGCCTCGATCGGCGGCAGATCCGCGGGCAACTGCGGCAGCGACAGATCGCTCAATCCCTGCGACGCATTCTGCAGTGCGTCGACGGCGGTGTTCTGGGTCGCGATCACGGCCTCTTCGATCGCCACGCTCTGCTGATCGGGTGCGATCACGCCGGTCGCGCCGGTATCCATCGGTCTCATGCCCCGCCTCCGACCTGGTCGGCGATCGCTTTCAGTACGCCCGCGTTGCCGAAGTCGGTGGTATCGAACGCTCCGGCCGCCGTGAACGCGGACTTCGAGAGCTTGTCGTATTTGGCCGACAGATCATTGATGTCCTTGGCCTGCAACACCTGTGCCGCGGCGAACGCCAACAGATAATCGGCGCCGATCAAACCGAATACCGGCGTCAGCGCCGCAACGTTCTGCACGGCATCGAAATTGCCCGCTCCCGCGATCTCGCCGGCGACCCCGGCATTGGTCGCCGCGAACGCTCGGACCGCATCGGTCTCCACCGAGAGATCAGCCATCGAGTTGCACCCCCCAAATCGTCGTGAACTGTAGTTCCGTGTTCATAGCGTCGATCAACATCTACTCCCTGCCCGCACCGGCAGCTCGGCTGCGATCGGGCCCCTGCGCAGCTGCGAGCCGGTACCGGCGCCGCTGCGGTTGCGCTCAATATAGCGGACCCCACCGGCAAGTTTCGAGCCCAACGCGGCCACCGGAAGGGAACTGGAACAGGTTGCAAATTAGAACAAGTTCTATATTCTCGATCGCATGAAGGTCGCAGTGACCGGCGCAGCCGGCTACCTTGGCACGAATCTGCTCAGCCTGCTGGTCGAACGAGGACACGAGGTCACAGCAATCGATCGCGTCGTTCCGGAGCAGCGGACGGACCCGAACGTCACCTGGGTCTCCGGCAATGTGCTCGACCCCGAATCCATGCGCACCGTGCTCGCCGGCGCGGAGATCGTCTACCACCTCGTCGCCGTGATCACCCTGGCCGAGCAGCACGACCTGGCATGGAAGGTCAACACCGAGGGTGTGCGCGTCGTCGCCGAGGCGGCCCTGGATCTGGGCGTGCGCCGCATGGTGCACGCAAGCTCCATCCACGCCTTCAACCAGTACACCTGCGGCGGCCGCATCGACGAGACCTCGGCGCGCTCGACCGACCCCGGCCTGCCCGTCTACGACCGCTCCAAATGGGCGGGCGAAATCGAACTGCGCAAGGTGATCGAGCAGGGCCTGGACGCGGTGATCTGCAATCCCACCGGCGTCTTCGGCCCGCTCGACTACAGCACCCCGCTGTCCAGGATCAACCGCACCCTCAAGGACGCCGCCCGCGGCCGGGTTCCCGCGATGATCGGCGGCGGCTTCGATCTGGTCGACGTCCGCGACGTCGCGAAGGGCCTGATCCTGGCCGGGGAGCGGGGACGAACCGGCGAGAACTACCTGCTCGGCGGTTCGATGATCTCGATGCTCGACCTGTGTCGCACCGCGGCGGAATGCGGCGGCAAGAAGGGACCGAAGTTCTCGATCTCACCCAAGGTCGTCAACGGCTTGATTCCGGTGCTCGAACCGATCGGCAAACTGCTCAAGACCGACATCGTGTCGAAGGCCGCACTCGGCGCATTGGTCTCCGCCCCGATCGTCGACCACGGCAAGGCGGAACGCGAAATCGGCTATCAGCCGAGGCCCATCGAGGAAACCGTGCGCGACCTGGTCACCTTCTTCACCGATCCGAAGCAGCTCACCGCGTCCGACACCCGACAGATCGCTTGACACTCTTTAGAACACATGTTCGACTGATGGGGTGCGGTGGCAAAGCCAAACCCTGGATGCCGACGACGGCGCCCTGCCCGGTCTCGACCGGGCGGGTTTCGTGCGCACCGTACAAACCCCCGAATTCGAGGGCATCACGTTCCACGAGGTGCTGTGCAAGAGTGCGCTGAACAAGATGCCGGAGGCGTCGAATCTGCCGTTCCATTGGACGATCAATCCGATGCGCGGCTGTTCACACGCCTGCCGCTACTGTTTCGCGCGTCCCACCCACGAGTATCTGGACCTGGACGCGGGCCGGGATTTCGACTCGCAGATCGTGGTGAAGACCAATATCGCCGCGGTGCTGCGCAAGGAACTCGGCCGGCGGTCCTGGCATCACGAGCCGGTCGCGCTGGGCACGAATACCGATCCGTATCAACGGGCCGAGGGCCGATATCGGTTGATGCCCGGCATTATTCGCGCGCTGACCGATTCCGGCACACCGTTCTCCATTCTCACCAAGGGCACGCTGCTGCGCCGGGATCAGCCCCTGCTCACGGCGGCGGCGCGCCAGGTCCGGGTGAGCATCGCCGTCTCCATCGCGATCCTGGATATGGATCTGCACCGCAGCCTGGAATCCGGTACGCCATCGCCCAAGGCGCGGTTGGAGATGGTGCGGGCGCTGGCCGATGCCGGGTTCGAAGTGAATGTGATGGTCGCGCCGGTGATTCCATATCTCACCGACAGCCGCGCCCACCTGGACGCACTATTCGGTGCGATCGCGGAGGCCGGGGCGGTATCGGTGGTCGCATTCCCGATGCATCTGCGTGGCGCCACCCGTGGCTGGTTCCTGAGCTGGCTGGCCGAGGCACATCCGGCGCTGGTGCGCCGCTATCGCCAGCTGTACGGCCGCGGCGCCTACGTGACGCCGGAATATGCGTCCTGGCTACGCGAGCGCGTGCAGCCACTGCTCCAGCAACACGGCCTCACCCGCGAGCACACCACGGAGCCGCGGACACAGCCCCCGACACCGCTGCCCAACGACACGCAGCTGACGCTCTTCGCGTAAAGCATTTCACAAGCAATTCCCGCACACGGCGGAGTAGGTTGGCCAATGGCACCTCCCATCGGACGAGGAAGTGAAGCAGGCATATGGTTTCCGACCAAAGTGATGTCGGCACAGCGAAATTGGAAAAGGTCGTAATTCGGTTCGCCGGGGACTCCGGTGACGGAATGCAGCTCACCGGTGATCGCTTCACGCACGAGGCGGCCGCATTCGGCAACGACCTCGCCACCCAGCCCAACTTCCCGGCCGAAATCCGGGCGCCACAGGGCACGCTGCCCGGCGTCTCGTCCTTCCAGATCCAGATCGCCGATTACGACATCCTCACCGCGGGCGACCAACCCGACGTGCTGGTCGCGATGAATCCCGCGGCGCTGAAGTCCAATCTCGAGGACCTGCCGCGCGGTGCCACCCTCATCGTGAACACCGACGAGTTCACCAAACGCAATCTGGGCAAGGTCGGCTACACCACCGATCCGCTCGACGACGACACACTGAGCGATTTCGTGGTCCACCGCGTGCCGATGACCTCGATCACCCTGGGCGCGACCGAGCCGACCGGTGTCGGCAAGAAGGACGCTCAGCGGGCGAAGAATATGTTCGCGCTCGGCCTGCTGTCCTGGATGTACGGACGCCCGATCGGCGGTACCGAACGCTTCCTGCGCGAGAAATTCGCCGCGAAACCCGATATCGCCGAGGCGAATCTGCTCGCTTTCCGCGCGGGCTGGAACTACGGCGAGACCACCGAGAGCTTCGCAACCACCTTCGAGGTGGCCCCGGCCAAGCTGCCGCCGGGTACCTACCGCCAGATCACCGGCAATACCGCGCTCGCCTACGGCCTCGTCACCGCGGGGCAGTTATCCGGGTTGCCGGTCTTTCTCGGCACCTATCCGATCACACCAGCCTCGGACATCCTGCACGAACTCAGTAAGCACAAGAACTTCGGCGTCACCACCTTCCAGGCCGAAGACGAGATCGCTGGCATCGGCGCGGCCCTCGGCGCGGCCCTCGGCGGCGCGCTCGGCGTCACCAGCACTTCCGGCCCCGGCCTGGCGCTCAAGAGCGAAACCATCGGGCTCGCGGTGATGACGGAACTGCCGTTGGTGATCGTCGACGTGCAGCGCGGCGGACCGTCCACCGGACTGCCGACCAAGACCGAACAGGCCGATCTACTGCAGGCGCTCTACGGCCGCAACGGGGAATCGCCGGTGGCGGTACTCGCGCCGCGCTCCCCCGCCGACTGCTTCGCCACCGCGGTGGAGGCGGCTCGCATCGCCCTCACCTACCGCACGCCGGTGCTGTTGCTTTCCGACGGCTCGATCGCCAACGGCTCTGAGCCGTGGTCGATTCCGCGGGTCACCGAGTTGGAGCCGATCGATCCGCGCTTCGAACCCGAGGCCGAGGACGGCACACCGTTCCAGCCCTACTCCCGTGATCCCGATACCCTCGCCAGGCCGCTCGCGGTGCCGGGGACCGCTGGTCGCGCGCATCGGATCGGCGGACTGGAGAAGGCCGACGGCAGCGGCAATATCTCCTATGAGCCCGGCAATCACGAACTGATGGTTCGCCTGCGGCAAGCCAAGATCGACGGCATCACCGTCCCCGATCTCGAGGTCGACGATCCGGACGGGCGGGCCGAACTCCTGCTGATCGGCTGGGGCAGTTCCTTCGGGCCGATCGGCGAGGCATGTCGGCGCGCCCGCCGTCGCGGCGTCCCGGTCGCACAGGCGCATCTGCGATATCTGAATCCATTGCCCGCCAACCTCGATGCCGTGCTGCGGAGCTATCGGACGGTGGTCGCGCCGGAAATGAACGGCGGTCAGCTGGCCATGCTGCTGCGGGCGAAGTATCTGGTGGACGTGCAACCGTGGACGAAGATCGCGGGCACGGCATTCTCCGCACAGGAACTCGTCGGGGTGATCGATGCGGCACTGGACGGGTCGATCGAAGATATGGAACACGACAAGGCGTTCGCGGCACGGGCGCGTGCCACGTACTCGACCGGGGGTAACTGATGACCATCGTCGAAACCTCGCTCGTCGGAACCGATCTGGGCCTCACCGGACTCTCGGGAGTGCCGTCCGCGGACGGGCCGCAGAAGGTCAAGGACTTCACCTCCGATCAGGAGGTGCGCTGGTGCCCCGGCTGCGGTGACTACGTGATCCTGGCGACCGTGCGCGGCTTCCTCGCCGAACTCGGATTGCGCAGGGAGAACCTGATGTTCGTCTCCGGGATCGGCTGCTCGAGCCGGTTCCCGTACTACCTCGAGGCCTACGGCATCCACTCCATCCACGGCCGCGCGCCCGCCATCGCGACGGGGCTCGCGGTAACGCGGCCGGATCTGTCGGTGTGGGTGGTGACCGGTGACGGTGACGCGCTGTCGATCGGCGGCAACCACCTGATCCATGCCCTGCGCCGCAATGTGAACATGACGATCCTGCTGTTCAACAACCGGATCTACGGACTCACCAAGGGGCAGTACTCCCCCACCTCGGAAGAGGGCAAGATCACCAAGTCGACGCCGATGGGATCGGTCGACCATCCGTTCAATACGCTGTCGGTCGCACTCGGCGCGGAAGCCGGCTTCGCCGCGCGCGCTCTGGATTCCGATCGGGCTGGCCTCACCGAGGTGCTGCGCGCCGCCGCCGAACACCGCGGGACCTCGTTCGTGGAGATACTGCAGGACTGCCCGATCTTCAACGACGGTTCATTCGATGTGCTGCGCAAGGGCGATGCCGAATCCCGCCTCATCCCGCTGCACCACGGTGCGCCGATCCGTTTCGGCACCGATGGCGAATTCGCTGTGGTCCGTGCCGGTTTCGGGCTCGCGGTGGTGCGCGCCGACGACGTCGACGAGTCCGAGATCATTGTGCACGACGCCTACACCGACAATCCGGAGTACGCCTACGCCCTCTCGCGTCTGTCGGACCAGGACCTCGGCCATGTGGTCACCGGGATCTTCCGCAACGTCACCCGGCCCACCTACGACGATGCGGTTCGCACACAAACCGCCATGGCGCGGGAACGCAAGCCGGTACAAGAGGATTCGCTGCAATCCCTGCTCAACGGTTCGGAAACCTGGACCATCAGCTAGGCAGACCCAGCCGATCGGCGAGCGTGCCCAGGATGCGATGTAGGTCGGCGCGCTCGGCCGCGGTGAGATCCGCGGTGGTCTCGGCGTCGATCGCCTGTACGGCGTCGAGACATTTGTCCAGTAATGCGCGGCCGTGGGAGGTCAGGCTCAGGTTCTGACGGCGGCGATCCTCCGGATCCCGCAGCCGTTCGATGGCCCCGAGGGACTCCAGGTGGTCGGCCAGCGCGACGACCAGACTCGGCGCGACGCGCAGTATCTGCGCCATCTGCATCTGCGAGGTCGGTCCGTCGGCCGCCAACACATTCAGCATTCCGGCGTGCTTCGGCTTGAGCCCGAGACTCGACACATCGATGCTGAAGCGGTCGGTCAGGAACGCACCCAGCAGTCCGAGCCGGAAGGTGATGGTCTCCGGCAGCTTTTCCACCTTGACGTTCTTCATAGCCAGCATAATACTGTCCCTAAACCATTCAGACTCTGAACAATTTAGAGAGTGAAAGATGCAGGACGAGAAGCTCACCAGATCCACGATCATCGTCAATGCGGTCGGCGCGGGCGTCGCCGTGGCATTCAGTGTCGCGGCACTCATCGACCCGACCCTGGCGATCACCGGCAGTGCGGACTCGCCCGGAGTCGATCTGTATGCCCAGGCCTACGCCGCGCGTGCCATCCCGTTGGGTGCCGCGTTGCTGTTCAGCCTGACCAGCCGCCGCAAGCGGGCTCTCTTACCGCTGCTGACCGTGTCGGGTGCGGTACAGCTCGGCGATGGCGCCATCGGCGCCGCCCAGGGAATTCCGGGCATGATGGTCGGCGGCAGCGTGCTCGCGCTGATTCATCTCGCCACCGCGGGTCGATTGGCCCTCGGCAACAGTCGCTCCGCCACAGCCGCGGCCTGAGCTACGACTTCGGGCATGAGTTCAGACGTACTTGGCGAATCCGAGGCCGACGACGGCGTCGCGTTCCTGTTCGAGTTCCGCGACGCTGGCGTCGATGCGGGCGCGGGAGAATTCGTCGAGCTCCAAGCCCTGGACGATCGCGTATTCGCCGTCCGCGCAGGTGACGGGGAACGAGGTGATGAGGCCTTCGGGAATGCCGTAGGAGCCGTCGGAAGGGACGGCCATGGAGGTCCAGTCGTCGGTGTGGGTACCGAGCGACCAGTCGTGGATGTGGTCGATGGCCGCGCTGGCCGCGCTGGCGGCAGAAGAGGCACCGCGGGCCTGGATGATGGCGGTGCCGCGCTGTTGGACGGTGGGGATGAATTCCTCGCGCACCCAGCCCTGGTCGACGAGTTCGCGGGCGGGGCGGCCCGCGATGGTGGCGTGGGTGATATCCGGATACTGGGTCGCGGAGTGGTTGCCCCAGATGGCGACGCGGGCGATATCGGCGGCGGCCGCGCCGGTCTTCTCGGCCAGTTGCGCGATGGCGCGGTTGTGGTCGAGGCGGGTCATCGCGGTGAATCGCTCGGCGGGGACGTCCGGGGCATTGCTCATGGCGATGAAGGCGTTGGTATTGGCCGGATTTCCGACCACGAGCACCTTGACGTCGGCGGCGGCGCTGGCGTTGATCGCCTGGCCCTGTTCGGTGAAGATCGGGCCGTTGGCGGCCAGCAGGTCCGAGCGCTCCATCCCCGCGGTGCGCGGCCGGGCACCGACCAGCAGTGCGACATTCGCACCCTCGAACCCGACCCACGGATCGTCACTGATGTCGATCGACTCGAGCAGCGGAAACGCACCGTCCTCGAGCTCCATCGCCACACCCTCCAGCGACGCCACCGCCGCCGGAATCTCCAGCAACCGCAGCCGTACCGGCGTCTCGGACCCGAGCAGCGCCCCGGACGCGATCCGGAACAGCAGACCGTAGGCGATCTGCCCCGCACCTCCGGTCACGGCGACGGTCACGGGCGCGGTCCGAGCAGCGGTGCTCACGAGAAACTCCTTGCGATAGACGGACACTCGATCCCACCCTAACGACTCTCACGGCCCCCGAACCCCACTGGTGAGCTACGCGACAATCACCGCGCCACACCCATCCAGCCGCCCCAGCTAACGACAAGCACCCACAACGGACGCGAAATCCGACAGAGTGCGCGCTGTTCAGCGCACGACGCAACCGCGCATCGCCTGCAACCTCGCGTGGCACGCGGATTCACGTGTCGCACAACTCGACTCGCGTATCAACACAGTCCCGCGACTTCCTGATCGGTCAGCACGATCGGCGACACATAGTCCTTCGCCCGAGCCAGGCGAACGGCACGGTACAGCGGCCGCTCCTCCAGTCCGGCATCCCGGGCCTCGGCGCGCAGTTGGTGGACGAGCATGGTCGATACCGCTACGGCCGCGGCGAGCTCGCTGGCGGCCAGGGCGTCGGCCAGTTTGCGGAGGCCGAGCAGGTGGAGTTCGCGACCGCTACCCGCATCGGTGTACATCGCGAGCGGCACGACCTGCGACTCGACGCCTGCGGTCACCCGCAGGACGATGCGGCTCAAACGGGCCGGAAAGACGAGGATCTCGACGCCGTTGGCGGCCGCGATATCGACCTGACGCTCGCCGATCACCCGCCGCGCGTGAATCGTGGTCCCGGCCAGCCACATCCGCCGACGGCGCAGCGCGATGGCGTAGGCGACGGTGGGCGCACCGACGACGAGACCGATCGCGATCGCGATCGACCACGGCACCAGCAGCGCCGCGAGCAATGCGGCACCGATCCCCACCCCTACCGCCGCGAGGGCGAGTCGCCGCAGCATTGGCGCGTAGGTCTCGGGCGCGACGAGATCGAGTCCGACCGACCGAACCGGTTGGGCTGCACCAGGATTCGTGGGTTCTACCGGCATGGCTGCCCATTCGTCGTGGTGCGGGTGTACCCCGGCACCGTACTACTCGCCGGAGCGCAGAGCGGTCGCGACGGCGGCCACCGTCTCGTCCAGTGGGATCTGACGCTGTTCACCGGTGGCCATATCCTTCAGGCCGATGGTGTTCTCGGCCAGATCACGGTCACCGAGGACCAGGGTGAATTTGGCGCCGGACTTGTCCGCGGCCTTCAGCGACCCCTTGACACTTCGACCGCCGTAGGCCAGATCGACCCGAATGCCCGCCGCGCGCAACTGCGCCGCGAGCACGACCAACCGCTGCTTGGCCGCATCGCCGAGGGCTACGCCGTAGACCTCGCACCGCGCCGGATCGCCCGCCGACTTGCCCTCGGCCCGCAGCGCCAGCATGGTGCGGTCCACACCGAGTCCGAATCCGATGCCGGACAGCGGTTGTCCGCCCAGTTCGGCCATGAGCCCGTCGTAGCGTCCGCCGCCGCCGATACCCGACTGCGCCCCGAGACCGTCGTGCACGAATTCGAAGGTCGTCTTCGTGTAGTAGTCCAGGCCGCGCACCATCCGCGGGTTCACCACGTAGGGCACCCCGAGCGCGTCGAGATACCCGAGCACCTGCTCGAAGTGCGTCTTCGCCGACTCGGACAGGTGATCGATCATCAGCGGCGCGTTCGCGGTCATCTCGCGCACCTCGGGCCGCTTGTCGTCGAGCACTCGCAGCGGATTCAATTGCGCCCGCCGCTTGGTCTCCTCGTCCAGCGGCAGCCCGAACAGGAACTCCTGCAACAGCTCTCGATATTGCGGGCGACAGGTCTCGTCACCGAGCGAGGTGATCTCCAGCCGGAAGCCGGCCAACCCGAGTTCGCGATATCCGGCGTCCGCGATCGCGATCACCTCGGCATCCAGCGCCGGATCATCGATACCGATCGCCTCGACGCCGACCTGCTGCAACTGCCGGTACCGACCGGCCTGCGGGCGCTCATAGCGGAAGAACGGACCCGAATACACCAGTTTCACCGGCAACTGCCCCCGGTCGAGCCCGTGTTCGATGACCGCACGCATGACACCCGCGGTACCCTCCGGCCGCAGCGTGACACTGCGCTCGCCGCGGTCGGCGAAGGTGTACATCTCCTTGGTCACCACATCGGTGGATTCACCGACACCCCGCGCGAACAAGGCGGTGTCCTCGAAGATAGGCAGCTCCACATGCCCGTACCCGGCGAGTCGGGCGGCGCGGATCAAGCCGTCGCGCACCGCGACGAACTCGGCCGAACCGGGTGGCACGTAATCCGGAACCCCCTTCGGGGCGGAGAAGCTGCTGGTCTTGGTCACGATGGTCCAGTTTCCACCACTACGGCCCGTCAAGTCCAACCGGTTTGCCGCCACCTGGTTCATACGGCGTCACGACTGGTCGAAATGGCCTGCTGAGCAGTCTCAGGAATAGATGGCACAATCCTGTGCCGTACGTAACGGATACGGGAGGAACGTGGTAGTGCCGAGCAACGAACAGCGACGGGCAGCGGCGAAACGCAAGCTGGAGCGCCAGCTGGCCAACCGGGCCGACCGGGCGCGCAAGCGCAGGCGACTCACGATCGCCGGATCGGCGCTCGGCGTGGTGGTCGTGGCGGCGGCGGCCGTCGGCGTCTACTTCCTGACCAAGAGTGACGATAAGCCCGCGGCCATCAGCTGCGACTACCGCGACAGTCAGAAGCCCGCGGATAAGCAGGTGAAGAAGCCGCGCACCAGCGGCATCGAGAACACCGGCGACAATGCGAGTCTCAGCGTCAGCATGGACACCACGCAGGGCCCCATCGGCCTCACCCTGGACAACGCCAAGGCGCCGTGCACCGTGAACAGCTTCGCCAGCCTGGCCGGTCAGGGCTACTTCGACAACACCACTTGCCACCGCATGACCGCGGATGAGGGCCTGAAGGTGCTGCAGTGCGGTGACCCGACAGCCACCGGCACCGGCGGTCCCGGCTACCAGTTCGACAACGAGTACCCGACCAATCGGTACAACCCCGCCGACCCCGCATTGCAGCAGCCCATGGACTACAAGCGCGGCACGCTGGCCATGGCCAACGCGGGTCCGGATCCCGTCACCGGCGGCGGCACCAACGGCAGTCAGTTCTTCATCGTCTACGGCGATTCGCAACTGCCGCCGAACTACACCATCTTCGGCACCGTCGATCCGGACAGCATGGGCACGCTGGACAAGATCGCCGCCGGCGGTCAGGACAACTCCAACGGCCAGGGCGACGGCAAGCCCAATCTCCCCGTAACCATCCAGTCGGTCCGCATCGACTGAGCTGGCCCTTTCGAGCGACCTGCAAGCAGTCGCTACGACACGCCCGATCCGAATACTCGCTTCGTTCGGACCCGCTGCGCACAATGAGCGGCGGGCCCGAACTACCGCCCCCGAACAAGCCAGGCTAGGCGACCCTAATCGTTCGGTTAGGGTGCGCTAAAACCGGAGATCCTCCGAAGCTTTCCCCTACCCGCCGGAATTGTGCGATATATGCTCTTAAGCGGCACGCCCACACGGTTGGCGCCGGGTTTTCTCGGGTAATCTCGAATAAAGGAGAACGCGTAGCGTCGTCATCCCCTGACCGGACGATCCCCAAACCGGGAATGCGACGCGACAAGTTCTCTGGGTGTCCACGTTTGCAGGCGGGGCACCGGCGCGGCGGACTACAGTTCGACGTGGCGGCGTCCGTGACGAAGCACCACAACATCCATAGTGATCACTGCAGCATCGGGGAGCAGCCATGTCCGAGGAACTGGACGACATCGGCCGGGAAACCGCGGCCATGATGAAGACTATGTTGCAGATTGCGACCCTGGTCGCGCTGCGGACCCGTGAGCGTGGTCAGAAGGAAGCCGAAGCCCGCGTCAAGGTCACCGAGGCCCGCATCAAGGAGGCCCGGGAACTGCAGATCCGTGAGGCCCGCGACGCCAAGGCGAAGGACCCACGCAATCTCGAACTGGCCCGGATGGTCGAGAAATCGGTTCCGGCCCAGGGTATTTCATTGGAGAAGGATCGTTTCTCCGCACAGGCCGAGGCCAGCAGGATGGCCGCGACGGCGTCGGCTCAGTCCAAACCGCTCGTTCGTTACGACTCCCAAGAGCGTCGGCAGGCCATCGCGGCACATCTCGCCCGGATCGGTATCGCACCGGAACTCGCGGCAGTGCGGATGCTCATCGAAGTAGGTCAGGGGCAACCGCCCGAAGAGGCCGTACGCATTCGCGACGAAGCCGCCCGCGCAGCCGCCGCACGCGGTCGGGAACAGGACGCACGCGGTTTGGAACGCGTCCGGCAGTAACTGGATCCCGACGCCGGAAACCGAAAACGCCCGCTGAAATCAGCGGGCGTTTCGACGTTTTCGGCTCCTCAGACGCGGAAATCGCCGATGGTCGGATCGCCGAAAAGCCCCTGGGTGGGCGACTTCAGCGGCAGTGGGCTCAGCATGTCCTTGTGGCCGTTGCGCACACTGCAGTACTTGAACGGCCCACGGGGATCGAAGAGTTTGGTCATATGCGGATCCGCGTGGTCGAGGAACCAGATGCTCAATCCGGTGCTCGGCTCGAGCCGGTAGTGCTCCCAAGCGCGCCAGAGCGCATCTAGTCGCGCCACCGCCTCGGCGTGTTTCCACCACTCCGGGCACCACACCGTTTCGCTGATGTCGGTGACCTGACGCCGGTACACCAGGCCGAGGTAGTTCTCGACGAAGTCGACCACATTGCTGTAGATCATGGGCTGTTGCTGCTGTTCAGTCACAGCGGCCGAACCTCCTCGATTTGACCGTATTCGGGTGGCGGAGCAGCCTTGGTCAGGTTGGGCGAGCCGAACAGGTCGGCGATCTCGGTCTTACGCCCCGGAAGATGGTGCGAGATCGACTTCTTCACGTCGTCAGCGTAGTCGCCCTCCCACCAGGGCACGGTACGCACGAGCACCGCTGGCTGGCCGGAGGTGAAGACGATCGCGCGGCCCTGTGGCAGGGTAGCCAGCGCGTTCACGGTGAATGTCTTGGACGAACCGAGTGAACGCGAATAGCTCTTGCCGCCTTTGGATTCCGAGACCGAGGAAGAGATCGCGTCGTATTCGCCGATCGCCTCGGACCGGTCCCGCAGGAAGTTCATATCGTCGACGCCCGGACCGAGCACCTTGATATTGGCCGCCGACCACAGCGCCAGCATGCCGTCGTCACCCCAGCAGCGCGCACCCTGGGCCCAGGACTGCAACACCGTCATCACCACGATGCCGCGTGACCCGAAGTGACTGTACTGCTTGGGCAAATCCTTCCAGCGCACCACATTCGCCGCCTCGTCCAGGACCGCGAGCATCGGGATCGGCAACCGTCCGCCGGGCGAATGCGTGGCCTTGCGCATGGCCACATCGACCACGGCCTCGGTGAGCGCACTGACCAGCGGCGCCGCCGAACCGCGGCCCTCGAGCGAGAGGCTGTAGAGCGTGCCGTTGTTCTCGATGAATTCGAGTTCGTCGAACTGCATGCGGTTGTCGCCGGGCAGAATCCACGGGTGCACATTGGACAGCTGCAGGCAGCGGATCATTTTCTTCGCGGTGCCGAAAATGCCGCTCTTCGTGCGCGGATCGGCGTTGTACTGCATCGCCAGGCCCGAGGCGGTGTAGTGCTTACTCGAATTGCGCAGCAGCTCGATGGGTTCGGAGTCGTTGGGATTGGTCACCCAGTCCCAGACCTGGACGATCGGGCGACTACCGAGCGCGGCCGCCAGGAACAGCCCAGCGAGCAGATCCTCGGCCTCCGGGTCGAAGAACACATCACCCTTGGCATCGGAACCGCTGTCGGCATCGGCGAAGTGTCCGGCCAGCCGCGCGGCCCGCATCTCCGCACCGTCGTGATATGCGTCCACCCAGGCAAGCGGATCCCAGAACCAGGTCGGCTCCTCCCCCGCCACGCCCTGCGGGTCGAAGACGAAGGTGCGACTTCCCTTGGCCTCGCGCACATCTCGGGTCGCATCGACCACGTCGCGTTTGTTCGAGGTAGACAGGACAGGTCCGATGGCAGTCAGGATGGCCGGGATCACCCGCGAGGTCGATTTGCCCTGGCGCGGACCCCAGATGTCCAGGTGCAGATCCTCATACGAGCCGTAGAGCATCACCCCATCGGCAACACCGACGCCGATCGGCACGCCCGGGCTGTCGTTGTAGCCGAGCCGGACGCCGAGCATTTCGGCCTTCGACCGCACCCCGGCCTCGGTGAGCGATTTGATAGCGCTGCCGCTCCCCATCACATCGGCCTTCTCGTCCACCGAGAGCCGACCGACCGATCGACGTGCGGCAAGCCGCTTGCGCACCACCACATAGGCCACGATCGCGCCGATGACGAGCAGCACGATCACCGTGGAGGCACGCGGCCAGTGCACTTTCCCCTTGACCAGATCGGCGACGATCGCGATCGGGTTGACCGGAATGTCCTGCGGGGTGACAGCCATCGCGTTGCCGAGATGCAAGGCGATCCACAGGGTTCCGAGAGTCGCGAAACCGGCGTAGATCATGTAGAGGGTGATATCGGGTCCGACCACGGCCGGATCCTGCACCTTCTTCTTTTTCGCCATGTCTGCCTCCTGTTAGGACCTAGCTATGTGGTTGTCGCTGGCGCGGGTTCAGCGGAAGGCGTCGAGCCGCCAACCTTCCGATGTACGCACCACGGTCGCGATGACCGTCCCGGGCGGCAGGGATTCCTTGCGCCCGTTCGGGTAGACGACCGTTTGCTCGATCCCGATCTTGAACTGTTGGACGTTCGGATCGGCGCTCGCGGGCGGGCGCTCACCCGATGCGAAGGTGAAGGCCTCGATATGTGCCTGCGCCTTGGCCCAGTCCGCCCACTGCAGCGTCGCTTTCGGTGTCTCGATCCCGGTCGGCGTGCTGTCGAGCATGCGGATCAGGCTGGGGCCCAACCATTTCCGCGCGCGCGACAGCGAGGCGCCCTGAGCCTCGGTGGCGGGCTGCCAGGAGTAGATCTCCTTCAGCGCGGCCACCGCGACGCCGTCGGGCGTCACCGGATCGGGTGCGGGCACACCCTCCAGCAATCGGGTTGTGGACGTGGGCGGCTGCGGCGCACCGGAACCCGACTCCCGATCCGAGCCGGCGCACCCCGCACCCGACATCGCGACGCTCAGCACCAGCATCACCACCAGTTTCACGCGTGCATTGTTATTCAAGGCTAGCCGCCGGGACCGACACTTGTGCGGTCCAATCGCCGCACGTGCCTCGGCGTGTTCGCCGGTCGCGGTATCGGTTGTCGTCACAGCACCCTCCTCCCGCGGCCGTCACCCGGCACCGCGACCTCGGTCACGCCACTGGAATGCCCGTACGCGGCGGGCACGGATTGGATCATTCGGCCGTTGCCGGAATAGATTCCGACCTGGGCGGGGCCGCGCGGGCCGAATGAGCTGAAGACCAGATCACCGGGTTGCAGCTTGCTCAGCGGTACTTCGGCGCCCGCCTCCCACTGCTGTTCGGCGGTCCGCGGCAAGGTCACCGCGCCCGACGAGGCCGCGAACACCGCGGCCGACGTGAGGCCGGGACCGTCCATTCCGCCGCCGCTCGGCCCCTGCGGGCCACCGCCACCCCAGACGTACGGCGTGCCGAGCCATTGCTGCGCCGCCTGGACGACCTGAATGCCGCCCGCCCCCTCCTGCGGGGTGAAGCGGCCATTGGAACCCTGCGCGCGGTATTGCGGTTCCATCGCAAGGATATTCGCGACGTACGGCTGGGTTTCGGCGTAGTGCGCGGCCACCTGGTTCGGCATACCGCCGGAGGCGAGTACCGCGCCCTCGCCGGCGTTGTAGGCGGCCAGGGTCAGTGCCACGACATCGCCCTGCACGCGCCCCTGGGACTCCCACGCCGTGATCTTGTGCGCGAGCGCGCACATATAACGGCCCTGACCGATGATCGCGTCGCCGTCGT
Organism: Nocardia pseudovaccinii; assembly: GCF_050942345.1. Taxonomy (NCBI): domain Bacteria; kingdom Bacillati; phylum Actinomycetota; class Actinomycetes; order Mycobacteriales; family Nocardiaceae; genus Nocardia; species Nocardia pseudovaccinii. Next base: position 3,824,286 of record NZ_CP192074.1, on the reverse strand, counting down.
CCCATACGCTCGCGACGCCATTGCCGTCGGCATCGATGACATAGGGCTGACCGTCGTCGGGATCGATACTGGCCGCGGTGCCGGGCAGGAACTGGGCCAGACCCTGCGCGCCCGCGGGAGAGGACGCGCTGCGCCGGAATCCGGACTCCTGCCTGCCCTGTGCGGCCAGCAGCGACGGGGTGATCTGCGGGCAGATGGAACCCGCACGGCGATACCAGATCTCGAGTTCCTGCGGCACCTTGCCCGCGGCCAGCGCACCACCCGCGGTGCCGAAGCCGCGGCTACAGCGCGGGTCGGTCGAGAAGGCCTGCGCGCCACCGACATCCGGGGTCGGTGCGCCGTCGAGCCAGGGCAGCGGGTCGATCTGCCGACCACCGGTGAAGCGTCCGCCCGGCACGATCTCGAAATGGAGGTGCGGACCGCTGGATTCACCCGCCGAGCCGACCTGCGCGATGGGCTGACCAGCGACGACGGTATCGCCGACGTGCACATGCACGCCGCTGTCCCACATATGGCCGTACACCGCGGAATACGCGCGGCCGTTGGTGTCGACGGAATCGACGACGATCCAGTTGCCGAAACCCGAAGCGGGACCGGCCGCTACGACGCGTCCATCGGACACCGAGTAGATGGTGGTGCCGTCGGTCGCGGCGAAGTCGACGCCCTTATGGGTGCCGCCGCGCGCGCCGAATACGTCCGACACGGTGAAGGTGCCTGCGGCCAGCGGCAGCGTCCGGCGGATCGGGCCGACGCCCGCGGCCAGCGACGGCGCACCGGTGGCGGTCGAATGGGCTTGGGTGGCAGTCGGATTGCCGGTCGTGCTCATAGGAGTCGGGGTGCCCGCGACGCGGGAATTACCCGGCGCGTATCCGCCGAGCGGCGCCAGCATGGTCGATGATACGAGCACCGAAGTGCCCTCGCAGGCGTCGTCCACGGCGGGCATCACGATGACGACCACCAATGTCATCAGCCCGAGTACGCTCGCCAGCGCCACGTAGAGGAGGGTCCGCCCGGTCACCGCATCCCCGGCAGCGCCGAACGACCGCGGACCGAACCCATCACGTTTGCCGCCGAGATTCGTTGAGGGTGTCGGCCAGGGTGCGGTTCATCTCCGCGGCGGCGGCCAATTGTTGCTGTAACAGTGCGACTTTGCGGCGCAGCGCCGTCGCGTCCAGGCGCTCGAGACTCGGTCCCTCGGCGGCGCGCACCCAGTTGCGCACCGAGTTGGTATGCACGCCGATCTGCTCGGCGACCACCCGGCAGGCCTCCGACTCGCTGCGTAGTTTGCCGGTAAGTGCGATGACCTGCTCGACCGCGGCCTTGCGCACTTCCGGCGACACTCTCCGATAGGACCGGTGCGGCATCATGCGCCCCACCTCCCACAGCCATCCGCCGGTCTCGACAACGGTGCAAGAAGCCCCCTCATGCGGCACTCCCACTGGGGGAATCGCCACCACGCGAAGTCGACTCGGTGAACTCGGAGAAGCGCTGGTTGGTTTCGTGGATCCCACTCTCCTTCTCGGACAAGGTGAATTCCATATGGAACGGGATGCCGGGGCGGCGATCCTCACCGATCTTCAGCAGGAATTTGCCGGTACCCGGCGGCGACGGGCGCAGCTGACCAGGTTTGAGTGCCTCGCCCGTCAGCGCTTGCGGCGCGGACCATCCGGTCACCATCTCCTCCTCGGCGGATGTGAACGGAACCACACTGTCCAAGCGCTTGATCTCCTCGCCGGGCAGCGCGCCGAATATCTTGGCGCGCGCGCGTTCGAGGAAGCCCAGCGCCTTCGCGATGGCGGCTTCCGATCCCAGTGCTTGCAGGTCCTTGATGGTGTGGCTGATCATGATCAGCGCGGTGGCGATGGTGCGCTGCAGACGGGTCAGCTCATCGACTCGGTCGACCATGAAGTCGCCGAGGCCGAGCACCTGCCACAGCTCGTCCATCACCACCTGGAAATAGCGCTGCGGGCCGAGTTTCGCGTCGGCGAGCACATGCGCGGCCTCCACCGATGCGAAACCGTCGGCCCAGCAGGCCAGCATCACCGCGGCCTTGAGCTTTTTGTCCCCGGTGGGGATATGGGATACGTCGATGCAGACCGCGACCGCGCTGGTATCGATCGGAACGGTGGTCTGCCCGTTGAAGATCGCGCCGAACGGGCCCTGGGTCAGGGCGCGCAGCGAGCGGCGCAGGCCCTTGATGGCGACCTGGTATTCGTTCGGATCGTCGGCACCGGCGTCGAGCTGCAATTCGTCACCGCCGGCGACGATCACCTCGAGCAGGTTCTCCATGATGGGCGGTTGGTCGGGCGTATAGCCGCTGCCCGGTCGGTAGAGGATGCGCAGTGCGGTGGCGATCAGCGTCTCTTCGTAGTCGCGCACCCGCGCGCCGCGTACGAGTTCGACCAGACCGGCGATGAGCGTGACCTGGCGGGCGCGCAGATCCTGCAGCACCTGAAGTTGCAGTGCCGGAAACTCGTCCAGCATCGGCACGACCGAACCGAGCACACCGGCGGCGAGCGGATTGAGCTTGCCGTGGCCGTAACCGAGGTCGATCACCTGGCCACCGACCAGTTCGACCAACTTGCGGTAGTCCGGTTTCACATCGGCCAGGATCAGCGGGGTGATGCCCTGCGCGATACCGCCGAGCACGATCCGGCGCACCAGCGAGGACTTACCGAAACCGTTGAGCCCCAGGACGAAAAGGCTGGGCGCGGTGATGAAGCTGCCGCGCAGGAACCAGTTCATCGGGTCGAAGCAGACCGGGGCGCCGGTATGCAGATGCGAACCGAGCGGGGTGCCGATCAACGGCGCACCCGCGCCGACCGACCAAGGCCAGAGACCCGCCACCTGGGCGGTGGTGGCCCGGTATTCGACCGGGCGGCCCACGACGTTCATCCGGCCGCCGCCGGGACCCATATAGCCGCGATCGGTGAGTTGGGCTGTGCTGCGGTCGAATCCGTCTTCGAAGACCTGTTCGGCACGCGCCGCGTAATTGCGGCGGCGGATATCGTCGGTGCGGACCCGGAAGGTCGCGAAGGCCGCCCGCAGGCCGGTGCCCTCACGGCTGATCTGCTCGAGTTTGGCCCTGGTCGCATCGTCGAGCAGCGGCGGACCGGACTGTTTGCGCTTGTCCGACCTCGCCTTTGCGCGACGGGCGGCCTTGTCCATCTGCGGGGTGCCCATGGCGCGGTCCGCGGTGTAGTCGATCTTGGCCGCGCGCTGCGCCTCGCGGCTCGTCCGCGATCCATTGCGTTCCGGTCGTGCCACGCGTTCCCCCCGTGCCGGTCGTTGCGGTGCGCCATCGCGCGGGCGAGCGGTCCGGGCGCCGTCGGGACGTCCGCGCTCCGTCGAAGTCCGTTCACCGCGGCCGTTTTCGGACCTGACGCGGCCACGGTCCGGATGCGGCCGATCGGCACGGCCACCGTCCGCGGCTGCGGAGCCGGGCCGCGCCCGTCGCTCGGCCGCATCGCGCGACGGTCGCCGCTCCCGATCGGACGTTTCGCCGATGCCGGTCCGCTCGCCGCCACTCACCCCCGCCGGGCCTCGCGCGGCCCGCCGATCCCGGTCGGGCATCTCCTCGATGCCCGAGCGCTCGACCCGGCCCCCGGTGGGCCGCTGAGCGCGTTCGTCCGCGGGCCGCTCCCATGCCGCGTCCTCGGGACGCCGCCTGCGCCGCACCGGCGCCTCGTCCCGTTCGCGCACGGGTGGCTCGTACTCACGTGCCATGTAATGCTCACCCCGCCAAGGCTTTCGGAATTGTCGCGTGTTCCGGCAGGATCACCCCGCAACCGAGCGAGGCCGCGAAGGCCGCCGCCTGGTAGCGGTAGCACCGCCGGATCTTCAACCGCGCCTGCGTGGACAGGTCGCGGGTAATGGCTTCGATGCGCGGCAGATCACCGCGCAGCGGCTCGGTGATGGTCACCAGCGCACCGAAGCGGGTCACACCGTGACCCCGGGCTTGTTCCTCACGGGCCTGCTGGGTGGCGCCCACCCGCAGGGTCGCGGCCGCCGAGACGACACCGCGTTCACTCTGCTGGGCCACCAGCGCGTTCTTGAAATCGTCGTCGACGATTTCGGCGGCGTCGGCGGCCGAATGCGGACGGTACACGATGGCGATGCGCTTGCGCGGCACTTCGGGATTCGGCGCGAGCAGCCGTTGCAGCACTCGCTCGTCCACCGCACCCTCGGGTGCCGCGTCCATCTCCCAGGTGACCGAACGGCCACCGTCGTGCACCAGATGATCCCACTTCTCGTCGTGTGAAACCGGTCCGGCATCGGCCCAATCCAGCCCGTGCCCTTCGGGTTCGCCCGCGGCGACCTCGAGATCGGCCTGCGAGGCAGGATCATAGCTGCGCCGGATGAACGAGATGACCTCATCGGCCGACATCGGCTGAGCGCGCACACCCGCCTCGGCCAGCGCGGCACAGATTCCGGGGAGTCTGCGCCCGATCTCGACGGCCTCCTCGGCCGGATTCTTGCGGCGCTCGGCGGTGGTCGCCTTGAAGGTGATCGCAACGCGCGGCAGCAGCTGCACCCGTTCCTGCGGCAACTCGGTGGCGAGTTCGTACATCACCTGCTGCGCCAGCTCCGGCGCTTCCGGGCGGGTGATGGTGGAGACCTCGGTGAGCAGCCGGTTACCCGTCTCGGGCACGGTATCGATCACCGGGACGACAGCGACGATGTCACTGGTCTGGCCGACCGAGGCGAGAAACGTACCCCAGGCCGAGACCCAGCGATCGATGACCGGCTGGTCCACGGCCTCGTGCCCCTGCGGCCAAGCCCGCAAAACCACTGTGTACTGGGCGAATTGCGGTAGGTGGATCATGCCGAAGCTGTAGCCGCCCGCGTCGATGCCCTCGTAGAGCTTCGAGGGCGCGAGCAGACCGGGTAGCCGCGTGACACCGCCCGGAATCCGCGAGAACCGGCCGCCGCGATACACGTGCTCACCGCGGTTGCGGGAGCGCATCCAGTTGAACATCATCAATCCGTTCTCGTATCCGGAGCGGCCCCCTGTCCGCCACACCAGTGGAACCATCACGACAACGCCGGTGCCGCCCACGATCAGACCCCATTTGAAGCCACCGACCATGGCGCAGATCAGGGCCGTGATCACGACGACGAAGCCGATGACGGTCTCTTCCCAGCGCAGACCGAAAAGGCCTGCGCTGCGCGGCTTCTGCCACAGCCCGTACGAGCGGCGCTCGTAGGTATCGCTCGTCGTCATCGTCATCGCGGAATGGTGCTCCTCCCGAGGTCGGGCGAACGGTTCGCCCAGCGGTCGCCCGCCACATCACCCATGGCTTCATCGGCTCGGTTCAGCGGCGCGGTCGCCGCGCGGGCCACGCCGATCGCACCCGCCGCCCGCGACGCACCGGACGGTACTCCCGCCCCGCCCTGCGGGACGGAGGCGCGCGGAGGTGCTCCGCCGCCACCACCGCCGCCGCGTGGCGGGGCCGGGCGCGGCGCGCCACCGCCGCCGCGCGGACCGCCCGCACCGCCCGGTGGACGCGGACCAGTGGAGGTACCACCGACATAACCCGCCGACCCGGGTGCGGCACCCTTGACCGAGACGGCCTTGGTACCCATCGCACCCAAAGCACCCACCGCGAGCAAGGTTCCGCCTGTCGCGGTGAGACCGGAACCACCGCTGCCCACGATCGCGACCGCCGGCGTGACCAACCGCATCAGCGCGGGCAGCACGAACGCGACACTGCACAGCAGCACGATGGCGACCAACATCCGTTGCGCTTGTTCGCCTTCGGGCAGTCCGCCGGTATCGGTCAGCGAATCCACATGGCCCGCGGTGGTGAACGCGATCATGTAGACGATGGCAGCCACCGGCTTCCAGAGCATGAACGCGATGATCCAGCCGATCAGCTTCTGATACGACTGTTTGCCGATATTCATCCCGGATGCGGCCGCGGCCAATGGCAGCACACCCGCCGCGATGATCAGCAGCCCCTGACGCACGATGGCGAGCACGATCTGTGCCAGCGAACCGAGCAGTCCGACAATCGCGATGATCAACACCAGACCCGGCGAAAATGCCTGCAGCTTACTGGTTTTCACCATCAGCTCGGCCAGATCCTTGGCATTGCCGTTGGTCGAATCATTGATGATCCACTCGGAGAAGCGATCCGAGGCCTGAGTGCCCGCGACGATGACGGCGCCGAGCATCCAGGAACTGAAAACCACCCGCGTGAACATGCGGAACGATTCGGCCGCCTCATTCATGACGGCGCCGCGTCTGGCCTCGGCCAATCTGGCGCCGGACAATATTACCGAGGCTATGAGCAGCAATATCTGCGCTTGATAGGTGTAGTCGTTGATCTTGACGAACAACGAACCCGAATCGCTGGCCGCCTCGTTGGGGACCTTCATCCAGAAGGTCAACGCCAGGATGATGGCCTCACCGAGACCGTTCATCAGCGAATCGACGACCTTGCCGAAGGTCGAATCCCAGGCCTTGTCCTTGACCGCGTTCGCGGCGCTGCCCGGGTGCGAGGCGGCATTGCCCGCCTTGCACGCGGCCGACGCGGCGTCACCGAGCGAGAACCCGGGCAGACCGACATTGTCGAGCGTGTCGTGCAATTCGTTGCACGTATCGTCGAATCCGTAGGTCTGACCGTACGCCACCGTCGGTGTCGCGATCATGACAGTGAAGATGACCGCGAGGATCGTGACAACGCGCCTCACCATTTTGTCCACCCATCGATCGAGTCGATCGTCTCGAGCGGCTGTGCATCACTCGTGGACGACTTGAGTTTCCAACCACCATCGCGCCAGAGCACATTCAGTCTCATGGCTACCCAGCTGCGCCCGCCGTGCAGGAAATCACGGGTCTTGCGGGCGATACGTACCACAGCGAAATCGTCACCATAGCTTTCGATTCGGAATGCATCGGAGGCGAACAACAACGGTTTGATGTTGTCGGGCAGTTCATTCGGGATCTTGCCGTCGGCGATCTTTCGGTCGCGATCGGCCTGCTCCTGGTCCGACAGGATCACCAGCTGCTGCCACAGGGCCCGATCGGTCGGACGTGCCACGGTGCGCCAGTAGATCTGCTCGGCCGCGAGCGCGGCGCCCTGCGGGGTCCGAGTGAATCCGATCGGTATGTCGTTGTCGATGCGGGTCGGGCCGTCGGTCGTCGAGAACGGGATCACCGGGCCGCTGTACACCCGCTGCCAACCACCCTGCTGACCTGTGCCCCCCGGAGCGCCGGACAGCCAGTCGGCGTCGGCGGGCTGACGCGGCGTGACGGACTCCGAAAGCGGCTGTCCGGCAGGATTGTTCGGAACATCGAAACGATGGCCGAACGAATCCACGTCGGAGCCGCTGAACCCGGCGGCCCCAGCGGTGGCGGAGGCACCGACAGGGACACCGCCCGAACTCGTGCTGGTCCTCGATACCTGATCACCCCCGGCGGCATTGTCTCGCATCGCGACCACGGTCACCGCGACTGCGACGACCACGGCAAGCACCGCGCCGACGCCCAGCATCGCGAGTGGCGAACGTTTGCCTGCCGGACCGGATCCGGGTCCCGTCGTCACCATTTGGTCCACCCGTTCAACGACTCGACATATTCGGTCTGCGGGTTGTTCGATGTTGCCGGTTTCAGCCGCCAGTCGCCCGCGTCCCAGATCATCACCAATCGCAGGGCCGCCCACAGTTGCTTGCCATCGACCACCTGACCACGGGTGGCCAGCTGGATGATCGCCAGATCGTCCGCATAGTTCTCGACCTTGAACGCGTCCGAGGCGACGAAATACTTGGTCACCTTCTCCGGCTGCTGCTGCGGGAGTTTGTCCTGGGACAGGGCCTTGTCGTAGGCGGCGATCTGCTGGGCCGAGACGCGGACCTGGCGGACGTAGAGGTCGCGGTCGGCGGGGCGGGCGTTGAGGCGGTAGGTGATCTGGGCGGCCGCGAGCACCGCGCCCTGCGGGGTGTGCGAATACCCGACGGCCAGACCGTCTTCGATGTAGGTCGGTCCGTCAGAGGTGGAGAACGGGACCGACGCGCCGTAGACCCGCTGCCAACCGTGCGGTGCGGTGGTGCCCTCGGGTGCCGCGGTCAGCCAGTCCGCGTCCGACGGCCTGCGCTGCCGGGTCGGATCCTGCGGAAGCGGTTGTCCGGCAGGGTTGTTCGGGACGTCGACGCGCCTGCCGAGAATATCCACCTCGGGGGTCGCGAAGCCCTCACCGCCGGAATTGGCTGCGGCGGCGGCCTTGTCGCCACCCGAACCCGAATCGTCCCGGCTCACGTACACGAATACGCCGACGACCACGATGAGCACCAACACGGCAGCGGATGCGATGACACCGAAGGAGACGCGATCGCGCGTGTACGGCTCCTTCTCACTCATGACTCCGCCTCGCCAGCGCTCGGCTTGGTCATGAGCGAAGCACGCTGCGACATGATTCGCTCGCTTTGCTCGCTCATGTCGGCGCCTCCAATTTTACTATGTCCGTGGGCAATTCATCGACCGCCTCGATGGGCCGGGCGGTCGAGTCGGGATCCGGCAGTCGTAATCTCCAGTCGTTGCCGAACCATTCGACAGTGGTGTGGTTCACCGCCTTCGAGTTGTCCGAATATTCGGTATAGACGTCGACAGCGGAAGCCGCATCGGTGTAGCCGGTGATCTTGTATCCGAGCACTCTCGGCGCATATTCGGGCGCCGCCGGACCGGTGATCGCGAGCTGCACCCGGTTGACCGACCACTCGTCTCTGGCCTTGTCCGGCACCACCTCTTGGCGCACGATACCGGCCCATTGACTGTCGGCGGCCACCGACAATCGCACCGTGTGCACGATCGCCGCCAACGCGGCGCCGATCGGCGAATGCTCGAAACCCGTTGCGGCGCCGTCGGATATCTGCTTCGGCCCCTGGTCGGCACTCGGGAGTGCCACGCCTTGGAACGGCTGCCACCGCACATGGGTCGGCGCGGCCGTCAAGTTCGGGCCGGAATCGCCTTCACCCCCGCCGCAGCCGACCGCCGCCAGTAGCAGAGCAGCACCGAACGCACCCGCGGCGGGCTTGCGAATGCCCCGCCGCCACACGCCGGGTTGCTCCCGCACAACTGTGGAAATCATCCCAGGGCCGTCCCCATCCCCGTTCACGTCGGCAGGAACGCCAACGCGATCCCCGAGGCCGTGCTCGCCACAGCCGCCCCGAGCAGACTCATCAATACACCGTGCGAGGCGTCGTTCATCGCCAGGTCGCTCCGGAACGCGATCCACAGGCGGCCCGCGGACACGATCATCCACGCCAGGCACACCAGCAGGACGAACCAGAGCAGCCAGTTCAGCAGCTGCATCAGCGGTTGCAGCACTTCGGCGGGCATCTGCTTGTAAGCAAGCAGTTCCGCCGCCGACATTCGCACGGTAGTCATCGCCGCCATCAGGTTCCGATGACGGCGTTCATGATGGTGCCCGCGCTCGTCGCGACGACGCCGCCGATCATGGCTCCGGCCACCATCTTCGGCGATTCGAGCCCACCACCGGTCCACTTCTCCCACGCGAATTTGCCACCCGCGTAGGTGATTCCGCAAATACCGGAGAGCAACACGAACCAGGTGAGGTAGCGGACCAGCTGCAGAATCTTCTCCGAGCCGGGAGGCGCTTCCGGTGTCGGGTTACCGACCTGAGCCAGCACAGTGCCGTACGTGTCCTGCACGGCAAGGAGAATCATGCTCATCGGCTGCCTTTCTTGGTAGTGGCGGTCAACGGTGGCCCTCGTCGAAAGATGCACTGCTGTCCAGGTTTTCACGCACGACCGCAACGATATCGGCCCCGAGCTCCCGGATCTCGAGCGGAACTTCCTCGAGCGGGTCGATCCTTTTCTTCTTCTGCGGTATCTCGTCGCCCGGGGTCCAGATCGGCAGACTCTCCGGTTCGACGAGGGTCCATTCCTCGTACCACGGGACCTGCCAGACCTGACCGGCCAGGGAGCCGACCACATCGCGGTAGCGGCGGATTTCGGCGGGCATGCGCCCGGGGCGGGCCGCGACGGTGATCAGTCCGAGCACCTCACAGGAGCCGGCGAAACCCGAATGATGTTGGCGCAGAAGATCATGCGCACGAGTGAGTCCAGCAATGGTCTCGCGGGCCACCAAGACGACGAATGGCGATTCGCGGTCGAAGACGCCGGGCCAGCGGCGGCCCGAATCCGCCGCGGGCGCAAGCACACGCGCGAGGCTACTGGCTCCGGCACCGCCGTGCACACCTAGCAGCCACCACAGCGGCGCCCGGCCGACGCCGGGTACGGGACGGTCCCAAATGGGCGCGCGACGGGACTCCGGTGGGGCGACCACACCGGCCTGGGCGGCTTCGGACTGGCGACGAAGTTTCATGGCGGCCGTCATGATGCCACTCCGGCGAGCAGCCGCCCATAAGCCCGGCGCGTCTCCGAAGCCAGCGATGCGTGGCGAACGAGTTCACCGCGCGCCAGATGTGGATCGTAGGGAATCTCCCTGATATCGCGAACCCAGCCGGAAAGGTGCTCGCGCAAATGGTCGGCAACATGTGAGTCCGCGCCGGGGAGCTGGTGTGAGACAACGATCGTGGTATCTCCGACGATGCCGCCGCCCTGTCCCCCGGCCGAATCGCCGAACTGGTCGTCGAGCCATTCCAGGGTCACCCGCAGCCGGTTCGCGGCATCGGCGCGCGCCGGAATGGCAAGTACCAGAGCGACATCCGCGTCGTCCAGCAAGGGTCGCAGCTGCCGTCCGGCAATCGGGTTGCCGCCGTCGTAGACAGCGGTGTACCCGGCGTCATAGATCGCGCGCGCAACTGTGAGATATGTGGCACGCCGACGCAGGGGCGCGGCATCGCGCCAGAGCAGTCCGATACCCGAACTCGCCTGCGACAGACACTCCTTCAACGGCGCCGGTTCATCGTTGCCGCGCCCGTACAACCACGATTGCAGGCTGATCGGATGCAAATGCTCATCGGCCCCGCGCAGCGCCAGATCGCTGCCCGCCGCCGTGGCGTCCACGGCCACCGTCGAGGTGCCCGTCGAGCCGAGTTCACCGGCCAAGCCCAAGGCCGTGGTAGTGGTTCCCGCACCACCGCAGCCACCGACCACCAGAATCGAACGCTGCGCCGGTTCCGCGGATTCACTGTCTCCGCCCTTACGCCGCAGACGCACCACCGGAGCCTTCGAAGGCGCGTGCCGGTCCGACGGATCACCCGCATCGGGCGCTTCGTCGAGCCAGCGGCTCCAGTCGTCTCCCATCGCTATCAGCTCTCCCTATTCATCCGGCCGAGACGCTCGTGATGAGCGTCCGGCCGTCGACCACCACCGTGGTGACGGTCTGCTTGTTGTACGTGGCGGGCGCGCCGCCGGGTCGATACTCGGTGACCTCGACCGAATACCGGTCGTCGGTGATCGTCTGGATCCGCACGCAGTGCGTGGTGCCCAGCGGAATGGTGTCGATGCCGTGCTGGATCACCGCGGCCGAGGAGATATTCGATTCCGGGGCGACCACCGCCCGGACCCGCTCGCCGGAGCGTTCCACGTAGTAGGCGTATTGGAACGCCAGGATCACTTCCGGTCCGGAGTCGGTGCCGCCTGGTTCGGCACTGCGCACGATGCGGTCGCCGCGTTCGGTCGGGCAGTCGGCGATGCCACGGGATTGCACACTGCCCGCGGTGAATTGCATCGAGGGCACGACCGGCGCGGCGGCGCGATCACCGGACGAGCGCAGGAGCAACACCGCGCCCGCGGCGGCCGCGGCCAACAGCAGCACGGCCACGACGAGCACCGCGATCACCCGGGCCCGCCGCGCGGCCGGATGATCGCGCGCCTCTTGGCGCAGTGCGCGCGTCGCGCGCGTCGACCGTTCGCGCGGAACGTGGTCGTGGTCGTCGTCCTCCGGCCACGGGAACTGTACAAGTTCGCCATCGCGCGGACCGATGTAGTCGTCGTCGGGACCGGGGGCGCGTCCGGCCACCCAATCCGACCACCCACCGGTGAACTCGCTGCGACCGGAGGCCAGATCGGCGGGCACCTCGTTGCGTGCGCGCACCTCGTCGGGATCGTCCTCGCGAATGTAGTGCGGAAACCGGGGCGCACCGTCCTCGTCACCGGGATCCCGCAATCCCGGCTCGTCGGGGTTCGGGGCCGCTACCCCCGTCTCCGGCTCCAGCGCGCCGTACCAGCGCGACAGCTGTTTGTACGACTTCAACATTCCCCCATTCCCGCAGAGCGAGGCACATGCATAATCGGACCCTCTCTGCGATCAGTTCGTGGAGAACGGGTAGGTGTTGTTTACGGTGCCGGGTACTACGGTGGGCGGAGTCGACGTCGCGCCGCCGGATGAGGTGCCATCGGCTCCTGTCCCGAACGGAAATTGTCCCGTACCGGACGAATTCGGCGTAGTCGACGCGCCGGAACTTTCTCCGAAGAATCCGGTGGTCGATTTCCTGCTGCCACCGATAGGCACAGCTCCGCTGCCATATTTATCGGCCAGATCGTGTGCCGCCGCGGCGAACCAGTCCGCGACGAATCGGGTGGGCGAATCACCGGTCGCGGTGACCGCCGCGGTGCTGTAGGCGCCGTGGCGCTGCACCGTATCCCAATAGCGCACCCAGGTCGTCACATTGAGCAGTTCGCTGTTATCGGTGATGTTCTGTACAACCGCGTCGAAGGCCTGAGTTACCAGTCGGGCACCGGTCGTGGGCGGCACCAACTGCGGAATCGCGCCCAGCAATTTCGTGCCGAACAGCAGGATTCCGGAGACCGGATCGGTCAAACCCGCGGTGGCCAGTTGGCTGATATGTGCCGAGCTGATGACCGATTCGACCACTGCCACAACCGCGTTCAGTCCGATCATGCCGACCTTCAGCAATGCCCGCAGTGCCGCAGGGATATTCAGCGGTGTGCGCGGATCAGCGGCATCGGCCACGCGCTGCGAAATCGACTTCTGCGGCGAAATCGACAAATTCGCCAGTGAGTTGCCCTGGACATCCTCATTGACGACTTTGGTGGCGGTTTTGATCGACGTGTATGCCAGCGCCTGGGAAATCGACACCAGTGACGCGATCGGGTCGCCACCACTCAACTTGGACTGGCCCGCAATAGACGCCACTGCCTTCAGAATCGGCGCGCCCTCCGGTGCATCGCACGCGAGATCGCCTGCGGCACAGAAACTCGCGACACGCCCGGTGAGCGCGGCGAAATTGGGGGCCTTATCACGTTCCGGCCCGATTCCGCCGCCACTCGCGGGCTGCTGCGGCAGGGCCGCGATGGCTGCGATCCGGTCCCCCGATGTGCCTGGTGCCGGATCCGGCGTCGCCTTGCCCGGTGAGCCGGGAAATAGCGGCGCACCGGGATTGCGGGTCGGATCGGCGAACAAGGCGACCGCGGCGACCTTCTCGGGCGGGATTACGCCATGGCGCTGGCCGACCTCCTGGGCGAACATCGAGGCCACGTGCGCGCCTTGCGAATAGCCTACGATCGCGAACCGGGTCTCGGTGCAGCGGGCCGCGACATCCTGGGCCATCGAGCGCAACCGGAGCAGTCCGCCGATCACCGACTCCGCATACGACACCGTGCCACCGGCGGTCACGCCGCCGAAACCGGATTCGTATGGGACATAGGCACGGTCGACCAGACTGGGATCGGCCTTGGCCAGCATCGGCATGAAGACCGTGGAGAGCATGCCGGTGTCGGTGGTCGGCGCGGCATCCGGTGACGATTCGCCTGTGCCCTGAATTCCCAAGGCGTACAGTGCCGGACACGTACCGATGGCGATGTTCGTCGGCGGGCCTGCGGAATCGGACGGTTCCGCTACGGCGGTCCCTGCGGTCGCCACAGCAACGGCGAATGCGATCAGCATTCCCGAGATCCGTGCCGTGTAGTTCATCATAGCGATCCGCAATCAATTCGTGTTGCCGCAGCTAACCTAAACGCCATGAAACGCAATAGACCGTAACAGATTCCGACTCTTGCTGCGGCTTCGACGAAAAGTTTGCGCGAACCGCCGAGTGCCGCATGACAGTTCACGGCGTGCCATCCTGGATTACCCGACAAGTTTCCGACGGCGGAATTCGCCCTGCAACCGGTCGGCGACCCCGTGGGCATTCGAATCATCAACCTGGACTTCGCATTCCAGCGAACAACGAACCACACGGGCAGGCAACCGCAACTTTCCATGCGGGTACGCCGGCTGTGTCCAGCGAGGTTGACGGGGTGCGGCCTAGGTGGCCGAGGTCACCCGGTAGACGTCGTAGACGCCCTCCACATTGCGAACCACATTCAGCAAGTGGCCGAGGTGTTTCGGATCGCCCATCTCGAAGGTGAACTTGCTGATCGCGACCCGGTCGCCGTGCGTGGCGACCGAGGCGGACAGGATATTCACCTTCTCATCGGCGAGCACCTTGGTCACATCCGACAGCAGTCGGGTGCGGTCGAGTGCCTCGATCTGGATGGCGACCAGGAACACCGAGGACGGCGACGGCGCCCACTCCACATCGATGATGCGCTCGGCCTGTTCGCGCAGGGAACCGGCGTTGGTGCAGTCGGTGCGATGCACGCTGACCGCGCCGCCGCGGGTCACGAAGCCCATGATCTCGTCACCGGGAACCGGGGTGCAGCACTTGGCCAGCTTCGCCACCGTGCCCGACGCGCCGGGGATCAGCACCCCAGCATCACCGGTCACGCGCTGGCGGCTCGGCGTCGTCGACGGGGTGGAACGCTCGGCGAGCTCGTTCTCGACATCACCGATGCCGCCGAGTTGCGCCATCAACCGCTGCACGACGTGGTGCGCGGATACCTGGTGCTCGCCGACGGCGGTGTAGAGGGTGGAGATGTCGGTGTAATGCAGTTCGTGCGCGACGGCGGTCATCGCGTCCACGCTCATCAACCGCTGCAGCGGCAGCCCTACGCGGCGGACCTCCTTGGAGATCTGCTCCTTACCGCTTTCCAGGGCCTCTTCGCGGCGTTCCTTGGCGAACCACTGCCGGATCTTGGCCTTGGCGCGCGGAGAAACCACGAAGTTCTGCCAGTCGCGGCTGGGTCCCGCGTTCTGCGCCTTCGAGGTGAATACCTCGACGACCTCACCATTTTCGAGCTGACGTTCCAGTGCGACCAACCGGCCGTTGACCCGCGCGCCGATGCAGCGGTGCCCGACCTCGGTATGCACGGCGTACGCGAAATCGACCGGAGTCGACTTCTGCGGCAACGTGATCACATCACCCTTCGGGGTGAACACGAAGATCTCCGGCGACTTCAGGTCGAAGCGCAACGACTCCAGGAATTCGGCTGGGTCGGCGGCCTCCCGCTGCCAATCGAGCAGTTGACGCATCCACGCCATATCGTCGACTTCGGTGGAGTCGTTGGAATGCTTGCCGCGGGTCTCCTTGTAGCGCCAGTGCGCGGCGATGCCGAATTCGGCGGTGCGGTGCATGTCCTGAGTGCGGATCTGCACTTCCAGCGGCTTACCGTCGGGCCCGACGACCGTGGTGTGCAGCGACTGGTAGACGCCATAGCGCGGCTGGGCGATGTAGTCCTTGAACCGGCCCGCCATCGGCTGCCACAGCGAATGCACGACACCGACCGCCGCATAGCAGTCGCGCACCTCATCGCACAGGATGCGGATGCCGACAAGGTCATGGATGTCGTCGAAGTCCTTACCCTTGACGATCATCTTCTGGTAGATCGACCAGTAGTGCTTGGGGCGACCCTCGACGATCGCGTTGATCCGCGATGCCGCAAGCGTATTCACGATCTCCGCCCGCACCCTCGCCAGGTAGGTGTCGCGCGAGGGTGCGCGGTCGGCGACCAGGCGCACGATCTCGTCGTACTTCTTCGGGTGCAGAATCGCGAACGCGAGGTCCTCGAGTTCCCATTTGACGGTGGCCATCCCGAGGCGGTGCGCCAGCGGCGCGATCACCTCGAGGGTTTCCTTGGCCTTCTTCGCCTGCTTCTCCGGCGGCAGGAAGCGCATGGTGCGCATGTTGTGCAGGCGGTCGGCCACCTTGATCACCAGCACGCGCGGGTCGCGCGCCATCGCGATGATCATCTTGCGGATGGTCTCGGCCTCGGCGGCGGCGCCCAGGTTGACCTTGTCGAGTTTGGTGACGCCGTCGACCAGATGCGCGACCTCGGCGCCGAAGTCCTCGGTCAACTGCTCGAGCGAGTAGCCGGTGTCCTCCACGGTGTCGTGCAGCAGCGCCGCGACCAGTGTGGTGGTGTCCATGCCGAGTTCGGCGAGGATATTGGCGACCGCGAGCGGGTGGGTGATGTAGGGATCGCCGGACTTGCGGAACTGGTGGGCGTGCCGCTCGTCGGCGACGTCGAAGGCGCGCTGCAACAGCGTGAGATTCGCCTTCGGATACAGCTCGCGGTGCACGCTGGCCAGTGGTTCGAGCACCGGTTTGACCGCCGCGATACCACGCTGGCCGGTCATGCGCCTGGCCAGGCGGGCGCGCACCCGCCGCGAGGCGGAGGTCGGGACCGCGGCCGTGGTCCCGGGCTGACGCGCCGGTGCGGTGCCGCCGTTCAGCTGCGGTTTCGGCGTGGTCACATCCGAGGCGGCCGCACCATTCGACTGCGGGGCACCTGCCGATTGCTCGACATTCGCCTCGCCCAGATGCTGAGTCATGCCACCACCTCTCCACGCCGCGATCGGACCACAGTATCCGACCGCTGCAACCGCCCAGACCACAACTTTAGTCCGCGCGCAGGTCACCTGCCCGATCCGAGGTTGCCGAGTCGGAAATGCCCCGGTTATGCGGGTGAATTGCGGCGCTGGCGATCGTATGCGGCGACAACGAGCGGAGCGTGCGAAAGGTGCCCTATCGGCTG
Source organism: Nocardia pseudovaccinii (assembly GCF_050942345.1). Classification (NCBI taxonomy): domain Bacteria; kingdom Bacillati; phylum Actinomycetota; class Actinomycetes; order Mycobacteriales; family Nocardiaceae; genus Nocardia; species Nocardia pseudovaccinii. Next base: position 3,807,480 of record NZ_CP192074.1, on the reverse strand, counting down.
GTAAAAGGTTCAACGGGCTGGCGGATGCGCGATTGTCCGTCGAAGTCCGGGTCGAGCGGGGCGTGGAATATATCCAGCACGGTGGGGGTGATATCGACCAGCGAGAAGCTGGAACTGGTCGCGCCCGCAAGGAAGTTCGGGCCGCGGGCGATGACGAAACTGCTTGTCTCGTCGGGGGTTTGGCCGCCGTGGCCGCCCTTGGGCCGGTGGCCGTGGTCGGTGGTGACCAGGACGGTCCAGCGTTCGGCGGGGTTGGCGCGAGCGCGAGCGTCCACGGCGGCGACTATGCGGCCGACGAGGGCGTCGATGCGGGTGACGGCGTCGCGGTACTCGCTGGACGCGCCGCCGTGCTGGTGGCCGGCGCGGTCGACCTGGTCGAGGTGGGTGAAGAGGAAGTCGGGGGCGTATTTGGTGATGGCGGTGACCACGCTGTCGGTGGTGGCGGCGTCGGTGGCGCTTTCATTGTCGTCATCGGGGACGAGTGGGGTGGAGATGACGACGTCGGCGCGCGGATCGCCGCTGGCCGTCATGGTGGCGATCTGATCCCAGGTGGCGATGGACTGGGTCTTCAGGGTCGGATCGTGGCGTTCGAGGCGGGTGAAGACCGTCGGATATTTCGCGAACGGGGTGGCGTCGAAGTTGTTGTCGGTGATGCCGTGTTTGCTGCCCCAGACGCCGGTGAGCACGGTGGCCCAGGACGGGCCGGAAATGGATATGTGCGGGGCGATGGAGCCGCGGCCGAGGGTGCCTTCGGCGCTGAGCCGCAACAGGTTCGGCGCCCGCACCTCTTCGATCTTGCGGTACATCGTGCCGTCGAGTCCGATGAGGACCACCTTGTCGGCCTGGGAGGCGGCCTGCGCACGCCCGGTGGCGAGGACGGTCGAGACCGCCGCGATGGCAACGGCGCCGGAGAAAAGCTGCCTGCGTGCGAGGGGCGTGGTGGCTGCGGTTCGCGCGCTCATATCCCGAACGATCCGGTACGACAGTGCCTTTCGGTAGCGCACCGAGTGAGTGTTCATGGACGTTTCATCGGTCTGGCCATCGCCGGTCGCCTTGCTGAACAGCCATTGAACTCGCGATAGCCAATAGCTATTCATACTGCTCACAGGTGCGTATCGGTGAGGTGAACAGCGGAAGCCAGTTGACACGCCGTCCAGCGTGTGGCTGGCTGACCGCCATGTCCCCCGCTGCACTCCTTCGGATCGCCGCCGTCGCGGATCTGCATATGCGCGATGCCGTCGCAGGACGTTTCCGCCCTGACTTCCTACGACTGGACGCCGATGTACTGCTGCTCGGCGGCGATCTCACCGAGGGCGGTGGGCCGCACGAAACGGATCTGCTGTGCGCCGAGATCGCCGGACTCGCGATGCCGGTGGTCGTGGTGCTCGGCAATCACGATCACGATCGGAGGCTCGGGTACCGCATCGCGGCCATGCTCACCGCACTCGGCGTGCATGTGCTCGACGGCGATGCGATCACGCTCGAGCTGCGCGGGCGGCAGGTCGGAATCGCCGGGGTGATGGGTGGCAGCGGTGGGTTTCCCGAGTACCCGGGCACACCCGACGAAGGCAGCGCAGAGCACCGTGCCCGGATGCGGCGCGGACCGCTCGACGCACTGCGGCTGCGTCAGGCGCTGGATTCGCTGGATTGCGAAACACGTATCGCCCTGACGCATTTCGCGCCGATCATCGACACGCTGGTGGGTGAACCGCCGAAGATCTACCCGGGGCTGGGCTGTCACGATCTAGGTACGGCCGTGGACGCGGGCGGTGCGGTGCTGGCTATTCATGGACACGCGCACGGAGGCACGGAATTCGGACGCACCGCGGGTGGGGTGCCGGTGCGGAATGTGTCCTATCCGGTGCTCGGACGCACATACGCGGTTTACGAAGTGTAGTGCGGTGCGTTATTCGCCGGGGGTGAAGGCCCAGACGGCGGCGGGGCGGCCGGTGGCTTTGACGCGGCGGCGTTCGGTGGTGCGTTCCAGGCCGGAGATGGCGGCCAGGGTGCGGTTCAGGTTCGCCGGGTCGGGGCGGGCGCCGAGAACGGAGGAGCTGAGTTCCACCGCGCGGGTCGCCGGGAATTCGTCACCGGTCAGCGCTCTCGTGAACGCCATATCCTTCCAGAGCAGACGGGCCAGCAGGCCGCGAGCGGCATCGACGATGCGATTGTGGTCGAAGGCCAATTCGGGCACCGCATCGAACGAAACCCATTGCGCGGGCCCGTCATGCGGCCCGACCACCGCCCACATGGCAATCGACAGCGTCGGCCCGCGCGGGTCGCGATTGGGTTCGTCGAAGGTCACCAACTGCCCGACCGCCCCGATCGCCGCTTCCGGCACGCCCAACTTGGTGTGCACCGCACGCCGCGCCGCCGCGACCAACCGCTCCCCTCGCCCGAGCAGCACCCCCGGCAGCGCCAGCTGCCCGGTGAACGGCTCCGTCTCCCGCGGCGCGATACCCACGGTCACCCCGGCATCGTCGGCCCAGAACCGCAATGCCACCACATCAACCGAAACCACGGATTGCTCCACGCCACCCCATCCTGCCGCACCCCGTCCGGCTTCGACCGAGTGGCACACCAACGAAGTTCTAGGCAGCGGCGACGACCCCGGTCGGGATCCGGTTGCGACGGTCCGGGCCGTCTGCGGTGAGGACTATCGGGGTACCGAGTTGACATTCCAGCCAGGGCACCGGGTCGGCCGGCACGGCTGTCAGCAACGGATCGGCCGTGGTCAGCAGGGCGGTGAGGTCGCGTTGGTGGTCCAGGTCTTGCCAGCGGCCTGGTTCGATGCGGTCGATTACCCCGCGCGAAGTCGCGTATCCCGTTGCGGCGTAGCCGGTTCCGAGTGCGTCCAGGTGCGTGAGGGCGAGGCCGTCGATGCCGCCGGAGACCTCGATGGCGTAGCGGAGCAGGATGGGGTCGAGGTGGCCGCATCGGAAATGGCCCTGGTAGGGGCCGGTGGTGTTGTGCGGTTCGGGGATCGTCATGGTGCGGTCTCGAGTGGGGAACGGTCCCGCACCGTGGCGGGTCATGTAGGTGCGGGTGACGCCGAGTGTGTAAGCGGGGGCGTCGATTTCGGCGAGCAGGGCGCGTGCGTTGCGCGGTTCGACGGTGGACCAGGTGGTGTGCGGATGGAAGCCGCGCCATTCGTCGAGGAGAACGCCTTGTGCGCCTTCGAAAATCAGGCGGCCGCGTTGCGCCAGGCGGGCGAGTTCGGTGCCGTCGACGATGCGCACGGCAGTGGCGAATTCCCGGTACATGTCGACCAGATCGCGAATCGCTTCGTATCGGTGCGCGCTCGGCGCGATCAGTGGCCCGTAGTGTGCCGCCATCGCCTGCAGCTTGGCATACAGCACGTCGGGGCGCAGGCAGTCCGAGACGGTCGGCGCATCGTATTCGAGTGCGTAACTTGCTGTTTCGCCGATGCCACGACCACAGGAACCGTGCCGCGAGGAACCCCTCGCATCCTCGCGCGCACGGTTGGCGGCGATGTGGATCGGGGTCGTGAGCAATGCGCGGCCGTCGATCCGCAAGAGCGACAGCGGATCCCGCACACCGAGTGCCGCAAGCTGCCGCGATTCATTCGCCAGCGCGATCGGCTCGACCAGCATGTGCCGCGAGAGCAGCGTCGGCACACGGGAAAAGGTTCCGGATCCGAACTGCGCGTAGGTGTGATGGCGACCGTCGGCGATGACATTGTGCGCGGCCTGCGCACCGCCGTTGAAGCGCACGACCGCCGATACGTCCAGCCCCGTTTCCGGTGCGCACAGCCAATCGACGGTCGCCCCCTTCCCCGCATCCCCGAACCCCAGGTCGAGCACGATAATGTGCGACGGAATCACCTCTCACCCCTTGCCTTTCCATTGATGCGTTCGAAAGCGCAGACATTCGGCCCGAGCCGCCGCGGACCCTGCGCACCACGATTGGGCCCTGTGCACCGCCATCCGCGTGCCACTGCGACGTCGGCCACAGGCTCTCTGCGCTGCGGATCAGCAGCGTGCCCGCGCGATAGCCGTCCGGGGCCGAACACCACATCGGGGCGGCAGCACTCCACCACTTGCCGGATTCAGCTCTGCCCCCGCGACAGGGCACGAAGACTCGGTCCCGCCTTGACGCCCAACGCCTTTCCGACCGAGTCGGCCTCTGCCATCGACCCCACATCACGCAGATCCGCGAGTCCGGCATGCACGTCGATGCGGTCCTCCTCCAGCCCGATGGTGAGTGCGATGAGCTCGCAGACCGCGGCGGGATCGTCGAGCTTCATGAAGTTCTGGCCGAGCAACCCCCGCCAGTGTTCGGCGATCTCGGGATCGTCGAAGTAGTTCGACTGGTTCGGCAGGATGTAGTACACGTGCCAGCGCTGGGCCAGTTCCCGATAGATCGATGCGACCTCGATATCGGTGCGCACATGATCGCCGATGACGCCCCGGATATGCCGCCCCGCCAACTTCGCCTTGTTCAACTCGTCACCGATGATGAACAGGTAGCCGCGCTTACCGCGCCGCTCCCATGCGTCCGTCGCGACATGGGTGGCCATGAAATACGCGGCCAGTTCATAACTTTCGGACTTCTGTCCGCCGCCGCCGCCCTCCAGCAGGATATTGCGCAACTGCTCGTCCATCCGATTGTCGGATTCGAACTGCCCGACCTGCAGCGGCACGCGGTCGGTATCGGCGTCGCCGATGGCGCCGAACATGATCTGCGGATCCTCCGCATAGCCCTTGCGCCGCAGCAGACCGTGCAATTTGCCGAGCTTGTCCTGCATGATCCGCGGCACCCTCCCCATCGATCCGGTGACGTCGAACAGCACCGCGATCGGCAGCGAGTTGCCGTGCTCGGCCGAATCCCGGCATTCACGCATGGTGACGCCGAGCGGTTCGAGCGCGGGATGCGCCCGCCAATCCGAATACGGCTGCCCCTGCATCTCCGCGGTATATCCGAAGTCGTCCAGACCTCGACTGGCACGGAAGGTCTTGGCCGCGCGGTAGGCGGTGTCGTCCCAATGTCCGTATCCCATGTCATCACATCCTCTCGTGAGCCTTGTTTTAGTGTATTAGACTAAAACTCGGCTCGTCAAGAGTCCGCTGGTCGCGACCAAGATCATCGATCCAGCGGGATCGGCTCAGGCGTCCTGCCACTCGCGCTTGCGCGCCTCGCGTGCCAGTGCCCGGTCGCGCTGCTCCTCGAACTTGAGCACATCTTTGCCGAGCTGCTCGAGGAATAAGCCGAGTTCCTCGCGCGCTTGTTCGCCGCGGGCCCCGAAGTCATTGCGCTCGAAGACATTCCACTTGCGCAGCACCGGTGTGACGACCTCCTCGAGGTGCTGGCGCAGATCGTAGATGCCGTGTTTGGCCATCAGCACGCTGTTGCGACGCCAGTTCGGCATGCCCGCACCCGGCATTCGGAAGTTGCGGATGATCGCGGAGATCGCTACCAGCGCTTGGTCGGGAGCCAGATCTATGGCTGCACCGCAGAGGTTGCGGTAGAAGACCATGTGCAGGTTCTCGTCGGCGGAAATGCGCTGCAGCATCCGGTCGGCAGTCGCGTCGTTGCAGACCCGGCCGGTATTGCGATGGCTGACCCTGGTCGCCAGTTCCTGGAAAGTCACGTAGGCGACACCGGGTAGGAATCCGTTGTCGTCCACCCCGGTCGGGTGCTGCACCCCGGCCGTCATACAGACCATCCGCGCATGTTCCAGCGCTACCGGGTCCACCCCGCGGGTGACGACGAGATAGTCACGCATGACCGTCCCGTGCCGGTTCTCCTCGGCGGTCCACCGCCCCACCCAGGTGCCCCAGGCGCCGTCCTGGGAGAAGGACTCGGCGATCAGTCGGTGATAGGACGGCAGATTGTCCTCGGTCAGCAGATTGGTGACCATCGCGGCTTTGGCCAGTTCACTCAACTGGGACTGCGCTGGTTCCCAATCGATTCCGCCCATCTCGGCGAAGTTGCGGCCTTGGTCCCACGGCACGTAGTCGTGCGGGTGCCAGTTCTTGGCCATCGATAGGTGACGGTTGAGATTTTGTTCGGCAACGGGTTCGAGTTCGGTCAGTAGCTCCAGCTGTGTCAAGGTACGTGTCACGATCGGATTCCTGTCATCGGATCAGGGGCTCTCTTCCAGAGTGCCCCGATTGCCGCGCCGCCGAAATCCCCTGCGGCGAATTCGTTTCGCCGGAGACACGACGGCTCACTACTGGTTATCGCGAAGACGGGCCGACACGGTATCGCCACAGCGACAAATCGTCATCGCCGGTGACCTGATAGTCCCGCCCACACTGCAGGATGAACATCGGTTTCCCCAGGTCGAACAACTGCGCCTGCCGAACGATGGCCTCGATCGCGGCCTGCGCGGCGGCACCACCAGCGGGCTCCGACGTCGGGAGATAACGCGGTTACCCGCACCGCGGCCCAGTGCATCGACGAGGCATCACCGACCATGACGATCGGACTTGCCACCGACGGTTCGGCGGCCACGACCCGTGACGCGATCCTGCTTGTACCTGAGCACGAAGATCCGATCCGCATCGACGACTGGGGGCTCGCACAGCCGCGGCAGGCCGACGGTGCCATCAACGACGAGGGCTCCTGCACTTGCTGAGCCCGATCCTGTTTCCGCCGGTCCAGGCAACGGAGGACGACGGGACGTGACGCTGACCGGATATGGGACCAACAGCTGGTCCCGCGATCGGCTCAGGAGGCCGACACCAGGGCCACTGCGGCAACCGTCTCGACAATGCAGTAGAACCAGTTGGGGTAGAAGGCGACGCGGGCATCGAATACCGCGGATACGATGCGGCCGAATGCCATTCCGCCGAGTGCGACTCCGATGGTGATCATGATTCCGGTGCGCAGGGCTCCGTCGTGGGTTGCCGCGACTGCCAGCATTGCCGCCATCGCCAGACCGAATCCGCCGTAGACGGCGCGGATCTCATAGCGCGCCTCCGGTTGCTCGAGACGAATCCCGAAGGGGCGGGTCAATGCCGCGGGCGCCGCGAGGGCATAGACACCCATCGCGAGGAAGAACACGCCCACGACGGTGTTGACGACGGTTGCCAAGGGAACCTCCTGTTCGAGTCGCAAGGCCAGCATGCTCGACCGGAGCGGGCACCCGCTTCCACAAACGTGCGGTCAGTCGCCGTTGTACTGCAGCGAGCGCCAGGCCTCGATCGCCCAATCGAGTTGCGCCCCGGGAACACTGATCGTGACAAGCAGCAACTCACCATTGCGACGACTGGCGATCCCCTGCACGCCGACCTCCGCACCGTCCTCCGAGGGCAACCACCATCCGTCACCGGGACCGCCGCTGACCGGTTCGCCGCGATGACCTGCGGTCGCGTTGGCACCGTATTGCAGCATCGCCGCCGGTGGCGGCCCGGTTTTCGGGTCGCCGACGCGCAGGATGGTGATCTCGATCTGGCGGATGCCGTCCCAGGCCCACCACCGATCGCCATCCCAGCCGTAGGTGAAATCGCCGGGAATGCGCAGGCTCCACCCCGACACCGGTGTGGTGTGCACCGGGCGGCGGCGGTAGCCGAGCGGCACCTGGTCCGCCGCGACGGCCCGCGCTGGCAGATCGGTGGGCGCACCCGGCGCGGTGGCGGCCGAATCCCCGAGCAGCAGCCGTAATTCGTGCCAGGCCGCCCACGGCAGCTCCAGCGCCGCGTCGAGCCGGTGCGCCTCGGCGAGCAAGGCATCGGCCTGGTGCAGTGCGGGCGTGTCGTCGGCGTCCGAAGGTGCCCGCCAACGCACGTCGTTCCACATGATGCCCATCGCGGTATTGCGAATCGTCGGCGCGGTCCAACCGTCCTCCCACCAGGGGAAGAACGCGCGCGCGGCCACCTCGTCGCCATCTCGGACAGCCTGGAACCAGTCGCGATCGCGCGGCCCCAACCAGCTCGCGGCCAGCCCGTCGTAGTCGAAACGGTCACTGCCGAGCGACAATCCGATCGAAACCCAGGCACCCTCGGCAGGCACTTCGGTCAGGACCGTCTCCGCGAGACTGCGGATCCATACCAGATAATCGCGCTCGACCTCGGCGCGGTCATCGCCCAATCCGAGCGGATCCTCGGTCCCCTCGTCCCACACGATGTCGAATCGCCGACCCATTTCGTGCAGCACCGCCGCAACGTGCCGGTGATAGCCCGGCCCGGCCGACGCACAACCCGCGCTCACCACCACCTGCCCGTGCGCCGCACGCAGATCGACCGGTTCGGCCGCCGGATGCAGCACGGCCAGCAGGCGATCTCCGGAGACCTCCACCGATTTCCGCAGCGGCGCGGATGTCGCGGTCCAGCCGACCCGCGCACCGGCGGGGCCGGTCAGCAGCCACTCCCCCACCTGTTCGAGGAAGTCCGCGGTGGGCGCGCGGCATACCCCCGCCGCGTGCAACTCGATTCCCATGGATACACATCCTCGTGTCCGCGTTCCGGCGGCGAAAGTCAGGACCCTACACCCACTCTGCGGACGTGGGACCGAGCGGCTACTGCTCCACGAGCCGTCGGCAGCCGTCCCGCCCGCCGGGCAGGCCCGCGGTATCGAGCCAGCGTTCGAGTTGACCGAGCTGCCACAGATCATCGATCTCCACCAGGACCGCGAGGAACGACAGCTGGGCGGCGGACAGCTCCGATCCGGCGCCGATGGTATCCGGAAAGGCTCTGTGCAGGAAGGAAATACAGTCGTAGTGCACGGTGCTCGGATTCGCCGCCCACGCGGCTTCGATCGCGGCGGGCAGCAGGGTCTCGAAATCATCGACCCGGCTGACGAGTTCGCGGATGACATCGTGGCGCAGCCAGCCGTCCTGTCCGGGCAGATGGCGATCGAACCACCGGTCGATGACCTCCGGATGCTCCAGCGCGGCAAGCAGTTCGTCGGTGGCATGCTGTTCGGCGGCGAATGCGGGCGCGAGGGCGGCGCAGGTGCGCACACCGGGATGGGCGTCGGCGAGCAATTGCTCCGGACGGCCGCCATTGAGGCCGGAAATCCGTGCGGCAGTGGCGCGTTCGACCGGGTCCGACATGGTCGGCGCGATCTCGTCGAGCCGCTGCAGCACCGCGGCCCGCTTCTCGGCATGGGCCGGATGCGTGGTGAGTTCGATCATCGCGCGCAGCGCGGCCATGCGCACCGTCACATCCGGATCATCGATCAGGGGTTCGACCGCCTCGAGCACACCGGGAATGACCGCGCGACAGGCGATCTCGTCTCTTGCCCGCATCGCCGCGCGGAATTCGTGGTCGTCGATGGCGGCCAGCAAGCCCGGTGGCGTCGGAACATGTTCCACCAGAAGGGCATTCGCTGGATCGGGCCCCAATTCCAGTAGCCCGGCGCGCCGATTCGCCTTGACGCGCTGCAGATCCTCTTCGGTACGGCCGGATGGATAGGCCTCGGCATACAACTGCTCATCGGAGATCCCCGAACAACACCCCTGCGCGAAGACCTCGAGATAGTCCAGCAGCGCGACGCGCAACGACCGCGGACCCGGATCCCACGGCAGTATGTCCTCGACCTTCATCTCGGTATGCGGACGCGCCAGCAGTTCGGCCACGATCGCGACGAACGGCGCGGTCGCGGAGTACACACTGCCCTGATGCAATATCGCGGCGTCGAGATAGCCGACCGCGTCGACGCAGGACTCGACATCACCGTCCATCAGCGCCCGCAGGTGCGCCGGAGCATCCGCCGCCGGGCCGTAAGCATGTTCCAGCTCGGCCCAATCGACATCGGCTATCGCCCGCAACACCGGATCCATCGGATTGATCATGCTGCAGGCGAGCACGTCGATCAACTCGAGCGAAACACTTGCGTTACCCGACAGACCTAGGGCGCCGGTTCGAGATGATCGCCGATCAGCATGGTTCCCGGTCCGCGCCGCGCGCCGGGACCATGCCGCCAGTCCACATTGTCGGCGGTGAGCGGCCCGCCGCAGTCCCGGCAGACCACCACCCCGGAAGTGGGATGTCCGCAATCGCGATGCACGACCAGCGCGGGTGGCCCGGCGGGCCCGGCGAGCCACTTATCACCCCATGTGATGAGCATGGTGAGCACCGGATACAGATCACGCCCCTGCTCGGTGAGCACATATTCGTGGCGCACCGGATTCGACCGATAGGCCCTGGCTTCGACGATCCCGTACTGCCGCAACGCATCCAGACGCGCGGTCAGGACATTGGAGGCGATGCCGAGGTCGCGGCGGATGTCCTCGAACCGGTTCACCCCGACGAACAGGTCGCGCAGGATCAGCGGCGTCCACCGCTCCCCGACCACGTCGAGCGTTCGCGCGATCGAGCACACAATGTCGGACATGGCAGCTTTGGGCACCCGCCCATCCTAGTCCATTGCTTTTTGCAAGTGACTCCGTTATGTTGCGAAACAACCAACTGTGAAGGGGTGATCGAGACATGTCCGATGCTGTGGCGCGGTTTCGCGAGGCTACGGAGGCCAGCGATTTCGATGCGCTGATGACGACACTCGCACCCGATGCCGCGCTGACCTCTCCGGTCTCCGGCAGGTTGGTCTTCCGCGGTCACCAAGATCTGCGCATCCTGCTCGCCGCGGCGTACGGCAGCCTCGGCCGGCTGCGCTGGACCGAGCACATCGGCGAGGGCGCGCGCCGAGTTCTGCTCGCCGAGGCCGCGGTCGGACCGTTCCGGATGACCGAGGCCATGATCCTCGAATTGGCCGCCGACGGCCGCATCCGCCGCCTCGAACCGCACCTGCGGCCCTGGCTCCCGCTGACCCTGCTGGCGGTGAAGCTGGCGCCGCGCCTACTTCGTCATCCGGGCGTCATGCGGCGCGCGCTGTCACGTTTCGACCAGCCCCTCACTGGTTAGCTCGAGTCGTCGGGTCACCCCGATATCGTCGAGGAAACGGGCGTCGTGGCTGACGACGACCAGTGCGCCCTCGTAGTTGGCCAGGGCCTGGGTGAGGTGGTCGAGGCTGGGCAGGTCGAGGTTATTGGTTGGCTCGTCGAGCAGCAGGAGCTTCGGGGCCGGGTCGGCGAGCAGGAGCATGGCCAGGGCAGCGCGCAGGCGTTCACCGCCGGACAGTGCCGCCGCCGCGACATCGGCATCGGCGCCGCGGAACAGGAAGCGGGCCAGTTGGGCTCGGATCTGTTCGGCGGCGGCATGCGGTGCGGTCGCGGCGACATTCTCGAAGACCGTCCGCTGTTCGTCGAAGATGTCGAGGCGCTGCGGCAGTATGCGCCACGGCACTTGCGGCGGTTCGGCGGCGACGCGGTGCAGCAGTGTGGTTTTGCCCGCGCCGTTGCGGCCGGTCAGTGCGATCCGCTCCGGACCGGAGACCCGTAATGTCACGGTCGGACCGCATGCCAATTCCACCTCCTCGAGATCGATGACGTCCTGGCCCGGGTAGAGCCGGGTGTCCGGCAGGTCGATCCGGATCTGCCGGTCGTCGCGCAACAGGTCCTCGGCCTGCTGCAGCTGCTCCTTCGCGGTGTCCAGCTTTTCGATGTGGTTATTGCGCAGCTTGCCCGCCGACACCTGCGCTGCGCGTTTGCGTGCGCCCATGACGATCTTCGGCTCCCGCTTGTTCTCGAACATCTTCTGCCCGTAGCGGGCTCGGCGATCGAGTTTGATCCGGGTCTCGACCAGTTCGCGTGCTTGTTTGCGAACATCACTGCGCGCGTCCCGGATCGCCGCGCGCGCCACTTCCTGCTCCGCTTCGACGATCCGCTCGTATTCGCTGAAATTGCCGCCGAACAAACGCAATTCACCCTGACGCAGTTCGGCGATGGTGGACATCCGCTCCAGCAGCTCGCGGTCGTGGCTGACCGTGAGGACGGTGCCGGAGAACTGGGCGACGACCTCGTAGAGGCGTTGGCGGGCAACGTGATCCAGGTTGTTGGTCGGCTCGTCGAGCAACAGCACGTCCGGATCGCGCAGCAGCTCGGCGACCAGGCCGAGCAGCACCGTCTCGCCGCCGGAGAGGGTTTCGAGGCGGCGGTCCAGCTGTTCGGTCGAGTCGGCGAGATAGTGCAGGCCCAGTCGGCCGAGCAGCGCGATGGCACTCTCCTCGACATCCCACTGCGCGCCGACGATATCGAAATCGGACTCGTCGCCGATGCCGGATTCGATGCGGTGCAATGCCTTTCGCGTCTCGGCGATACCCAGCACCGCGTCGACGCGCTGACCGTCGCCGAGTCCGAGATCCTGGCGCAGGTAGCCCAGCCGCCCGGTGAGCGAGATCGAACCGCGCGCCGGGGCCAGCTCACCCGCGATCAGCCGCAGCAGAGTGGACTTGCCCGCACCGTTGCCGCCGACCAGGCCGAAATGGCCCGGTCCGAGCACCGCGTCCAGACCGTCGAAGACGGGGGTGCCATCGGCCCAGGAGAAAGTGAGATCGGAAAGAGACAGATTGGTCATGTGGACCCCAGAGGTTGCGCGGGAATGCGGCGCACAGGATGCGGGCCGCCCGAGTGGCTACCTCATGAGAGCAACGACATGACTCCGATCAACGGGGATAAGACCCGTCTAGATTAAACACATCCGCGGATGTTGCGCCACTGATATTCGGATCACATTCTGTGTCCGCAACGCCGCGGCGGCTCCGACCTATGGGTGACAGCGCCACACCGAGATAGAGGAGCACCATCATGGGCAAGGTAATCATGGCGGCCACCATGTCGCTGGACGGCTTCATCGCCGACCCCACCGACGAGGTCGGACCGCTGTTCGACTGGTACGGCAACGGCGATATCGAAGTCGCGCCAGGCGATCCGGAACGCCTGTTCCAGGTCACCGCAGCCAGCGCGAACTACGTCACCGAATCCTGGCCGCGCATCGGCGCGTCCGTCATCGGCCGCCGCCTCTTCGACCTCACCAACGGCTGGAACGGCCGTCCCGCCGCTGGGGACGCGGTCTTCGTGGTGACCCACACCCCACCCACCGACTGGCCCTTCCCCGATGCCCCCTTCATCTTCGTCACCGACGGGGTGGAGAGCGCCGTCAACCGAGCGAAGGCCTTCGCCAGCGACCGCGACATCTCCATCACCGCAGGCGAAATCGGCACCCAGGCCCTCAACGCCGACCTCGTCGACGAAGTCGCCGTCGCCCTGGTCCCCGTGCTCTTCGGCACCGGCATCCGCTTCTTCGGCGACATCATCCAGTCCCCCCTCCTCCTGGAAAACCCCCGAATCGTCCAGGGCGACCGAGTAACCCACCTCGACTACCCGGTCCGCAAACACTGAACGCCGAACTACCCGCCGGTCCCGATCACCGCCGAGATCTCCGTCGACAGCGGATACGGCCGCTCAACTGGAAGCGCATCACCAGCTGCGGACAACTGCCCGGCGATCACCAGTTCGTGGATTCGCCGCGCCTGATCGGTTACATCTCGAATCTCGGTGATCCAGGCATCCACATACGCATCGACGGCCTCCCCACCGAGACCGACCTGCAGCGACCGATGGTTCAGCGGGCGGTGATACAGATCGCGTTCCGGATCCCATTGGATCCGAACCGGACTCGTCCGCAATCGCTGCGTCCACGCACGGCGATCCGAATACAGCTCCGGCACATAGTGACTCAGGCAGGCTCGCGCCAGTGCCCATTCGAATCCGGTGCGCGTCATGGTGATCGCGAGCACCCGCTCCTGCCCGGGCTTGCGGGCCCACCCGCAGCGATACATCATCCACAGGAACGACGGTTTGATCCACGTCATCCGCTCCCGCTTGAACGGACTCACGAAAGTCCCCGCGGCCAGGGCGGGTTCGGCAATCTCCGGCGAATACGCTTGATAGACAACTACTGTCGAGTCGTCGTAGGAAGCCCGAATCTGCCGCGGCGGCGCGGAAACATCCACCCCGCGATCCTCGCAGCTCGAATCCGAGCAGGCAAACCCGGCGAACCCGGCCGAACGACCTAGACCCGAACCACCGAGGTCAACGGGTAATCGCCCTGGCGATCCCGGCCATTGAGGAAGCTCAACTCCAGCACCACTGCGGCCGCGATAATTTCGGCACCGGCGGCCCTGAACAGATCCGCGGCGGCAGCCAATGTGCCGCCCGTGGCCAGCACATCGTCGAGCAGCAGAATGCGCCGCCCCTTCAGCTCGACTCCGTCGGCCGGAATCTCGAGCGATGCGGTGCCGTACTCGAGGCTGTACTCACGCGAGATGACCGGCGGCGGCAACTTTCCAGCCTTGCGCACCGCCATGACACCGGTTCCCAGCGTCGCGGCAACGCCGGCACCGATGATGAATCCGCGCGCGTCTACGCCCGCAACCAGGTCGGCATCGGGCGCGCACGCCGCGAGGCAGTCGATGACGGCCCGGAAACCCTCCGGATCGGCAAAGACCGGCGTGAGATCGGCGAAGCGAATGCCGGGAGAGGGGAAATCGTCGCGCCAGCGGGTCAGGCGTTCGACCAGTTCGGCCGCCTTACCTGTCCGCTCGGCTAGGACGTCGTCCGATTCCACCGCCGCATGCTTGCTCATCGACACCTCTCCATGGTTACTCACCCACCAACACCTGTCACCGCTTCAACACCCAGCGGTCCATGTTCCAGCCGGTGCCCGCCTGGGTGGGCCCGGCTATGCCGTTCTGCAAACCGTTGCCGAACGCGATGGTGCGGGGTGTGACGAACAATGGAATGCTCGGCATCTCCGCCCACAACAGGTTCTCGGCCTCGGTGCGCAGATTCAGCGTTGTGGTCGAGTTGTCGTCGCCCGCAAGCTGATCGGTGATCGAATCGTAGCGGCCGTTACCGAACCGACCGAAATTGAGCCCGCTACCGGTGCGCAACGCGCTGGTAGCGGCCACACCGGTCGCGGATCCGGCCGGACCCGGGGCCGATGCGGTGCTGCCGAGGACGGCGTCGACTTTGCCCTCGGTGAGCTGAGATGGCGTGAAATCGGCGGAGCCGGCATCCACCACATTGATACCGGCCGGTTTGCATGCGTCGGCGATCATCTGCACGGTCTGCGCGCGCCGATCGTCCGGCTTCACATATCCGATCCGGATGGTCGGCTTGGCCGCACCGGCGCTCGCGGCCGCCGCGGTCGCATCACCGCCGCGGTACTTGTCGGCCGCGCCGATCACGTTCGGGTAGTACAGCGAATCCTGCTGTGTGATACGAGAATTCAGCACCGCCGTACCGAGCCCGGTCTTCGGCGCATCCTTGGCCTTGCCGAGCTTGTCGAACAGGTCCTGGCGCGGCACACAAAACGCGAAACCGCGCCGCGCCTCGGCCGAGGCGAACACTCCCGAAGTAGCGAGCACCAACTGCTCGGCACCGCGCCCGGGCACGGTCCGCACCGAAAACCCGCCCAGATTGATGTCTTTCACCGATCCCGCGCCGATATCGATGACCCCGACCGCATTGTCGCCGACCTTTGCCTTCAGATCGGCCGTCTTCGGATACACGACGATCCGCCCGGTCTCGGGCTTATTGCCCCACCAGCGCTCGTTCGCGACCAGCACAAGACCGTCTTTGGCGGAGTAGGAATCGATCCGATACGGCCCCGACGACGGGAACCGTGAGAGATCCACCTTGTCCGCGCCGATCGCCCACCCGTTGTTCCAGAAGTCGGCGATCCGCTGCAACGAGGCCTGATCACCGGACTGCACGGCCGTCACCACGTTCGGCACATTCGCCACCCGAGCGGCGACATGCGCGGGCATCAACTCACCCGCGGTGAACAGGCTGCGCCACGGCAGGTAGTGGTGGTCGGCGCGGAACACGACGGTGGCGTCCTTGGATCCCGGCTGACAGTCCACCCGTTCGATATCGGCGTATCCGGCGGTGCTCGCGGCATCGAACAGCGGAACCTGGCCGCGGTCACCGGGCTTGGTGTAGCGGCCGCTGCGCGCGGCCCAGGCGAGCACCAGATCGTCACATGACGTCGGCACCCCGTCGGAGTACACCCCGTCCGCATTGAGCCGGTACTGCACCGTCTGCGCCTCGCCCGGCACCTCTTTCGCGGTGCCGACATCGGTGTCCGCGACCTGCTGACCGTCCGGTCCGGTGTAGAAGAACCCGGTCAGCACCCGCGCGAACACCGCATCCGAGCCGGTGCCCGCACCGAGCGTGGTGCCACCGTTGTAGGTGGCGATCACGGCGTCGACGGCATAGCCGATGGAGGGCACCTGGTTCTGGCTGGAGCACCCGGCCATCACCGTGGCTGCCACGGTGCCCGCAGCCACCGCTCCGATCAGACGTGCCCCTAGCGACTGCTTCATATATGCAAACCCCTGCCGTCGGCTGTCAGTGCCTGCGCTTGTTCCGCTTTCCGCTCGGCCGTGCGCCCGGACGCGGAGCCTGTCCCGGTTCCCGCACGGGACGCGCACCCAGCTCCCGGCCGGTCGCCGCGACCGCGCGTCGCTCCGCCTCGGCTCCCGCACGCGCCGACGCAAGTCCGGCCCGCTTGTTGAGCACCTTCTTGGTGTGCGCCGCGACCGGACCCCACCGCTCCTTGATCGACACCAGCAGCGGCACCGCGAAGAAGATCGACGAATACGCGCCGACGATCATGCCGACAAGCTGCACCAGCGCCAGATCCTTCAGCGTGCCGACGCCGAGCAGCCACACCGCGATCACCAGCATGCCGACAATCGGCAGGATGCCGATGACCGTGGTGTTGATCGACCGCATCAAGGTCTGGTTCGCCGCGAGATTCGCCTGTTCGGCATAGGTGCGCCGGGTGGTATTGACCACACCGCGGGTGTTCTCCTCGACCTTGTCGAAGACGACGACATTGTCGTAGAGCACGTAACCGAGGATGGTCAGCAGACCGATCACCGCGGCCGGGGTCACCTCGAAGCCGACCAGCGAGTAGATGCCCGCCGTGACGATCATGTTGAAGAACAGCGAGGCGATCGCCGCGATCGACATATCCCGTTCGAAGCGGATCGCGATATAGACCATGGTGAGCGCGATGAACACGACCAGCGCGATCAAGGCCTTCTTGGTGATCTGGCTACCCCACGTCTCGCTGATCTCGGCAATGCTGATCGCATTGCGCGAGACGTTGCCGTCCTTGTCCTTCGGCTGGAAGGCATTGAACAGCGCGGTCTGCAGCGCGTCGGTCTGGGTGACGCTCAACGTGTCCGAGCGGACCTGAATGGTCTCCGCCGAACCGGATCCCACCTTCTGCACCGTCACCGGGGCGTGGCCGATGGTCTGGGAGTAGATGTCCTCGACCTTCTGCGTGGTGGCCGTGCCCGCCGCGGGCAACTGAATGCGCGAACCGCCCGCGAAGTCGATGCCGAGGGTGAATCCGCGAATTCCGATGCTCAGCAACGAGATCAGCACGAAGGCCGCGGTCAGCGCGTAGTAGAAACGCCGCCGGCTGACGATCTTGAATCCGCCGGTACCGGTGTAGAGGCGCTCGAAGATGCTGTGCTTGGGCGTCTCGAAATCGTTCACCTCGTCGGCAAACGGCTCCAGAGTCGAGTTCGTCATCGTGCCGTCTCCTTAACCAGCGCCTCGCCGGCCCTACGCTCCCTGGCCACTTCCTGAATCGCACCGAGCCCGTTGACCGACGGCTTCGCCCAGAACGACGAGTGTGAGGCCAGCATCATCAGCGGGGCGGTCACCAGGTACAGCACGATGACGTCCAGGACGGTGGTGATACCGAGGGTGAACGCGAAGCCCTTCACCTGACCGGCGGCCAGGATGTACAGCACCACCGAGGCGATGAGGCTGACGGTCTTACCGGAGAGGTTGGTGCGCTGGGCCCGCTGCCAACCGCGCGGCACCGCCGAACGGAAGCTGCGCCCCTCCCGCATTTCATCCTTGATGCGTTCGAAGAACACCACGAAGGAGTCGGCGGTCAGACCGATACCGATGATCAGACCGGCGATACCGGCAAGGTCCAGCGTGAATCCGATCCACCGGCCGAGCAGCACGATGATGCCGTATACCGCCACACCAGAGGCGATCAGCGAGAATCCCGCGAGGAAGCCCAGCATCCGGTAGTAGAGCAAACAGTACAGCAGCACCACCGCGAGACCGATCGCACCCGCGAGCAGGCCCGCGCGCAGCGAGGACAGCCCCAGCGTCGCCGAAACAGTCTCGGCCTCGGAGGTCTGGAACGACAGCGGCAGCGAACCGTACTTCAGGGTGTTCGCGAGTTCCTTGGCGCTGGCGGCGGTGAAGCTACCGGAGATGGTGGTCCGACCGCCCTGCTGCGGACCCGACTGCACGACCGGCGCGCTGACCACCTTCGAGTCGAGTACGAACGCTACCCGCTTGTTGATGTACTCACCGGTCAGCGAGGCCCACGCATCGCTACCACCGGATTTGAATTCGAGGTTCACCTCGTGGCGCGCCTGCTGCTGGTTGAGTCCGGAGGTGGCGTCCTTGATCTCCTGGCCGTCGATGCGGCTCTTGTCCAGCAGCAAGATTTCCTTGCCGTCGGTGGAGCAGGTGACCAGCGGCAGATTCGGATCGTCGTTACCGGCCAGCGGGTCGGACTTGGTGCAATCCATCGCGGCCATAGCGGCCTGCTGCACCGTGGGATCGGTGCTCTGCCTGATCGCCTTGGCGTCCGCGATCTCCTTCTTCGCCTGCTCCTGCGGCGTCAGGCCGCCCGGCGGGGTCGGCGGCGAGGTCGGGGCCTGCGCGGGGAAGACGCGCGGCTGCGGGGTCGACTCCGCCGCGGGCGCGGACTCCGTGGTCGGCGCCGCCTCGGTGGTGGGCGCGGGCTGGGTCGGCACAGTGCCATCGGGGTTGAGCTGGGTGGTGTCCGGCGCAGTGCCCGGCGTCGCCGTCCCCGCCGTCCCCGCGGTACCTGTCTGTGGCGTGGCCTTACCGCCGACCGCGGGCACCGCCGACAGCACCGGACGGATGTAGAGCTTGGCGGTCGTCGCCAGCGCCTTGGCCTGGCCACCGTCGTCACCCGGAACCGTGATCACCAGGTTGTCGCCGTCGATGACGACCTCGGAGCCCGAGACACCGAGACCGTTGACGCGGTTCTCGATGATCGTCTGCGCCCGGCGCAGGCTGTCCTGGTTGGGCTTGCTGCCGTCGGGGGTGCGCGCGGTCAGTGTGACGCGAGTACCACCCTGCAGGTCGATGCCGAGCTTGGGGGTCGGGGAATGGTCACCGGTGAAGAACACCAGCGCATAGATCACGGCCAGCAGCACGGCGTAGACGCCGAGCAGCCGGAGCGGATGCGCCGATCCCTGGGAAGGTGGCACAGTTCGTCATCTCCTAGGCGGAAGTCGAGGGTGGAACAGGCGGGCGCGCACGGCCGGGCACCCGGACGGATGGCCCGCGGCGATCTGCAGCACGCGGGCTGGCCCTTTCGAGCGACCTGCAAGCAATCGCTACGGGAGCCGATAGGACCGATCAGTCCTTGGTCAGCCGGGTCTCGGTCTGCTCCGCGGACTCCTCGACGGGACCGGCTTCGGTCTCGTCGGTCACGGTCTCATCCGTGGTCTCGTCCTCGGTGCGCACATCGCGGATGGCCTGACGCAACCACGTGGTGACGACGTCCTCGGCGATCTCGAGATCGACCGTGGTGTCGTCGAGATCGACCACGGTTCCGTACAGACCCGACGTGGTGGTGACCTGATCGCCGACCTTCAGGCTTTCCTGCATGGACGTGACCTTCTCGGCCTCGCGCTTCTGGCGGCGAACACCGAGGAACATGGGCACGAGCAGGGCTACCAGTAGGAGCGGAAACAGAAGTTCCATCGTCGAAGTCAGTCCCTAGTCTGTGGGTGGGAATGGGCTATTACCCCAACAGTCTGCCAGCTCATGTCGTCACCACCACACCGGCACACCCTCGAGTCCCGGAATCCGGAGCCGGAGCCGCTCCGGGACAGCACGAGCCCCGCGACCGAGCGATGGTCGCGGGGCTGCGCAGCCTGGCGTTCTAGGAGACTGCTGAATAACTCGGTGTGTTGACCCGGCCCGGAGGGCCGGGTCGACGAGGATGGTGGGGTGCAAGGTGAGGGTGGGTCGGATCCGCAGTTGATGGATGCCGCGGCACTGGTGGGGCATCTGGTGCCGGCGGGCAGTGTGTTCGCGTTCCTGGCCGAGCATCGCCGGGAGGTTTTCCCGGCTGGAATGTTCGAGGACCTGTTCCCGAGCAGGACCGGCAGGCCGAGTCTGGCGTGCGAGGTCGCGGCGTCGGTGCTGTTGCTGCAGGCCCTGCATGATTTGTCGGATCGGGAAACGGTGCAGGCGTTGCGGTGTGACCTGCGGTGGAAGGTCGCCTGCGGGTTGGCGTTGGACGATGAGGGGTTCGATCCGTCGACGTTGACCTACTGGCGGCGACGGTTGGCGAAGTCGAGCAATCCGAACCGGATCTTCGACGCGGTCCGCGCGGTGGTCGCCGAAACCGGTGTGCTGAAAGGAAAGACACGACGGGCGTTGGATTCGGTGGTACTCGACGACGCGGTCGCCACCCAGGACACGGTGACCCAGTTGATCGCCGCGATCCGTCGGGTGCGTCGTGAAGTACCCGGCGCGGCAGCGGTAATCGCCGCCGACTGCGATGCCCACGACTACGACGATCCCGGCAAACCGGTGATCGCCTGGGACGACGCAACGGCACGGGAAGCGTTGGTGTCGGCGCTGGTCAACGACGCGATTGTGGTCGTTAATGCGTTGGCGGACAAGGAATTCGACGACGACGCCCGCGACAAGGCGGCCCAAGCGTTGGCGTTGCTGGCGCTGATCGCCGGCCAAGACGTCGAACCCGCCGAGGGCTCCGACGGCACCGACGGACGCTGGCGCATCGCCCGCAAGGTCGCCACCGATCGCGTGATCTCGGTCGTTGATCCCGACGCCCGCCACATCCACAAAACCGTGCACAAACGCCAGGACGGTTACAAAGCCCACGTCGCGGTCGAACCCGACACGGGGCTGTTCACCGACGGTCGGCTGTCCAAGGGAAACGGCAGCGACAACCACGAATCGGTCGTCGGCCTGGATCTGCTCTCCAGCGAGGACGGTTCGCGAGATGTGTTGGGCGACACCGCTTATGGTAGCGCAGACATGCGCGCCGAGCTGGCCGGACGCGGTCACACCGCGATCATCAAACCGTTCCCCTTGCGCTCGGCCGTCAAAGGCGGGTTCACCCTCGACGACTTCACCGTCGACCACCACGCCCGCACCGCGACCTGCCCGAACGGCGTCACCCGCTCGATCACCGCCAAACACAGGGTCGTCTTCGGGGTGGCCTGTCGAGACTGCCCGCTGCGCAGGCGATGCACGACCAGCAAAGACGGGCGCACCCTGAACCTGCACCAGCACGACAACCTGCTGCGGCGAGCACGCCAAAACTGGCGCGAAGACCCCGACCTCGTCGCCGCCTACCGCAAACACCGCCCCATGGTGGAACGCTCGATCTCCTGGCTCATCGGCCCCAAAGGACGCTGCCGCAAACTGCGCTACCGCGGCATCGCCGCCAACAACCAATGGCTGCACACTCGCATCGCCGCCCTGAACCTGCGGCGGCTGCTCAACCTCGGCCTCGACCGCATCGACAACACCTGGGCAATCGCCTGACCAACCCAGACCGAGCTCGACCCGCAGCCTCCGACCAGTCGAGGCCAACCCCACCCCGCCACCAGCGCACCACCGACCGCGCCGAATCCAACAACCAACCAAAATCGAAGGGTGTCCGCGCGAAGCGCGGACACCCCTCAAACAGCCTTATTCAGCAGTCTCCTAGTGTCCCGCGCCTGAGATCCGTTGAAGAATGGTAGGTTCGGCCGGTGGCGCGTGTGGGCAGGCCGGTGGCCGAGTTGATTCTGACTGACGATGAGCGCGAGACGCTGCAGCGGTGGGCACGTCGGGCGAAGTCGTCGCAAGCGCTGGCGCAGCGGTGCCGGATCGTATTGGGTTGCGCGGCAGGCAAATCCAATAAGGAAGTGGCCTCGGATCTGGGGATCTGGCCGCAGACGGTGGGCAAGTGGCGTAACCGGTTCGTGGCGCGGCGGCTGGAGGGACTGGTCGATGAGCCTCGCCCGGGTGCACCGCGCACGATCACCGATGAGCAGGTCGAGGCGGTGCTGGTGGCGACGCTGGAGCGGCAGCCGGTCGACGCCACGCACTGGTCGAGGGCGTCGATGTCCGAAGAGGTCGGGTTGAGCAAGTCCACGATCGGGCGGATCTGGAAAGCGTTCGAGCTCAAACCGCATCGGGTCGACGAGTTCAAGATCAGCAATGATCCACAGTTCATCGACAAGGTCCGCGATGTGGTCGGGCTGTATCTGGATCCGCCGGAGAGGGCGCTGGTGTTGTGTGTGGACGAGAAATCCCAGATCCAAGCGTTGGATCGGTCCGCGCCGGTACTGCCGATGATGCCGGGCATGCCCGAGCGGCGCACCCACGACTACATCCGTCACGGGATCACCACCTTGTTCGCCGCGTTGAACGTGGCCACCGGCGAGGTGATCGGGTCGATCCATCGCCGTCACCGCGCCGCCGAGTTCAAGAAGTTCCTCACCAAGCTCGACAAACAAGTCCCAGACGACCTCGACGTGCACCTGATCTGCGATAACTACAGCACTCACAAAGCCCCCATCGTCGCGAAATGGCTTGCCGCGCACCCGCGTTTCCACATGCACTTCACACCCACCTACTCGTCGTGGCTCAACGAGGTCGAACGCTGGTTCGGGCTGCTCACCGACAAGAAACTTCGCCGCAGCTCCCACCGGTCGGTCCAGGCCCTCGAACGCGACATCCGCGACTGGATCGTCCACTGGAACGAGAACCCGAAACCATTCACCTGGACCAAGACCGCCGATGAAATCCTGGATCGACTCGCCTCATATCTTCACCGAATTCCTGGCGCAGGACACTAGGCGGTCTTGCCGTAGGTGTAGTCGTCGAGCGGGAAGCTGACCGCCTCGCGGTGAGCATTGACGGTGCTGGTCGGACGCAGTAGCGCGGCCTCGCCGTGCTGGTTGAAGTAGTAGCTGCGCGCGGTCGCGCAGTCGCCGCCGTAGAACACCGAGGAACCCAACTTCTCGGTGACGCGGTCCAGGAACCGGGTGTTGGCCTGCTCGGTCACCTCGAAGGTGGTTTCGCCGCGCCGGAACATCTCACCGAGCAACCGGCCCATGTGCTTCATCTGGGCCTCGATGGTGGTGAAGTAGGACAGGCCGCTGTAGGAGTACGGGCTGTTGAGACTGAGGAAGTTCGGGAACTTCGGCACGGTGATGCCCTCGTAGGCCTGGAAACGGTTGTCGCGCCAGA
This sequence comes from Nocardia pseudovaccinii, assembly GCF_050942345.1. Classification (NCBI taxonomy): domain Bacteria; kingdom Bacillati; phylum Actinomycetota; class Actinomycetes; order Mycobacteriales; family Nocardiaceae; genus Nocardia; species Nocardia pseudovaccinii. The sequence goes on along the minus strand of NZ_CP192074.1, from coordinate 3,784,310 downwards.
ACTTTCCGAGATTCACACCATCGCGGCCGATGATCTCGATAGCCGGGAAATTCACGTCCCACAGGTTGAAGCCGGTGGCCAGGATCAGGGTATCGATCTCGGTCTTGTGTCCGTCGGCGGTGACGATGCCATCGGCCTCGATGTGATCGATCGAATTGGTCTCCAACCGGACATTGGGCTGGTTGAACGTCTTGAAGTACTGGTTGGAGAAGGTGGGGCGCTTGCAGCCGAAGTCGTAGTGTGGGGTGAGCTGCTTGCGGATCTCCTTGTCGCGCACCTGGGCCCGCAGATGCGCCTTGGCGAGTACGCCCGCGGCCATATTCAGGGGCTTGGCCTGCTTGAAGTGCAGTACGCCGACCACCATGAGCGCCTCGAGCATGCTGGTGTTGACCAGCCGGGCGGCCTTCTGCGTGGCGGGCACGCGCGCGAACAGCTTCTGCACCGGCGCGGGAATCGCGGTGTCGATCTTCGGCACGACCCAGATCGGGGTGCGCTGGAACACGGTGAGTTCCTGGGTCTTCTTCGCGGCCTCGGGAATCAGCTGCACCGCGGTGGCGCCGGTACCGATGATGGCGGCCTTGCGACCCGAGAGGTCGAAATCGTCTTCCCACGCGGTGGTGTGGATGATCTTGCCCGCGAAGGAATCGATGCCGGGAAACGGCGGCGTGTAGGGCTGGGACAGGAAGCCGGTGGCGGTGAGAAGGTAACGGCCGGTGACGGTTTCACCGCCCGCGATGGAGACGGCCCAGTGCTGGTGCTCCTCGTCCCACCGCGCGCCGTCCACCACGGTGCCGAAACGCATCCGGCGGCGCAGGCCGTACTTGTCGGCGACGTGGGCGGCGTACTTCTTGAGCTCCTTGCCCGGCGCGAACAGGCGCGTCCAAAACGGGTTGGGCTCGAAGGAATACGAGTAGGTCACCGAGGCGATATCGACCGCGAGACCCGGGTAGTGATTGACATGCCAGGTGCCGCCGAGGTCGTCCTCCCGCTCCAGAATGACGAAATTGCTCAGACCCAGCCGGTCGAGCTCGATACCCGCTCCCATGCCGCCGAATCCCGCACCGATCACGACCGCGTCGTATTGAGGCGCCACGTCGAACCTCCTGCTTAAACATTCCATCGGGAATGTAGGAACCATTCCTCACGGAATGACACATCATTCCGTTTGTGAACACCGTATCATCGGACAGGTGACGAAGCCATCCACGCGTGCGCCCCGCCCAGCAGCCGGAAATGCGATCCAGCGACGCAAGGCCGAACTGCGGCAGGAAATCATCGACACCGCCTTCGTCTGCTTCGCCGAGAAGGGCTATCACGCCACCGGCATCGCCGACATCGCCAATGAATTGGGCATCGGCCACGGCACCTTCTACCGGTACTTCAGCAATAAGCGCGAGATCATCGACGTGGTCATCGACGATCTGGCCGCCCGGATCATCGAGGCGCTCGGCACCGACAACGCGCCCGACGCCGCCACCTCCCTTGACGAATATCGCGCCCAGATCGACCGCATCGGCGCCGCGCTCACCCGGATCCTCGTGGACGACCGCCGCGTCGCCCAACTGCTGCTGTTCCATGCCACCGGCATCGATGACGAACTCACCGCCCGGCTCTACGGTCTGCTCGATATGGCCGACGCGCTCACCGCGGGCTATCTGTCGCACGGTGTCGAACTCGGTTATCTGCGTGCGGATCTCGACACCAAGTACACCGCCAAGGCGGTCACCGGCATGCTGCTCGCGGGCATCGTGCACGGGCTGCGCAATCCGGACGAGGCCGCGGTGCAGGAGTTGAACGAGGCGATCCGGCGGCTGCTGATCGACGGCGTGCGCAAGGACTGAAAACCGGCGAATCCCCATCGGTTACGTGAGCCGATTCCGGCTAGGGTGGACCCGGATCGACCGGCCAACGGGGGCAACACGTGTTCGGCAGAGACCGCCTAGTTCGAAAAAAGCGCATTCGACGCGAGCAGGGCAGCGACCCTGGAACAATGTCGCGGGTGACCCCCGACGACGTGAGCCGAATCCACTTCGCCATGCCACCTTTGGGGCACCGCGGCTACCACGCCGATGAGGTCGACGCGTTCCTGGAGCTGGTCTCGGCGACATTGGCCGGTCACGGTGTGCTGACCGCCGACGATATCCGGCACGTCGCCTTCGACGCCCCACGCTTCGGTGGCCGCGGCTATCAGGCCGATCAGGTCGACGAATTCCTGGACCGGGTCCGCGTGGAACTGGAATTCCGGCAGCGCGGTTCCCGCCCGGTCCCCGCCGGTGGCAATGGTTCCGGGCTCGCCGCATTGCTCACCCCCGATGATGTGCACCGCATGCAGTTCACCCAGGCCGCTGTCGGCCGCCGCGGCTACGACACCGAAGAAGTCGACGCCTTCCTCGACCTGGTCGCGGCCACCCTCGCCCACGGCGCTCCCGGCAGCCTGACCGTCACCGACGTCCGCGCCGTCCGCTTCACCGAGGCACGCCTCGGCACACGCGGCTACAGCCGCGACGAGGTCGACGCCTTCCTGGATCTGGTCGTCACCGCCCTCGAACACAACCACCGCTAGACCACGGTCAGTCGAAGAGGTCGAGGGTGGGGTGGGGTTCGCGACCGCGGACTTCGATGGAGCCGAAGACGAGATCGGGCGGCGGCACGAGGCCGAGATGTTCCCAGGCGGCGGCGGTGGCGACGCGGCCGCGCGGGGTGCGGGCCACCATACCCGCCCGGACGAGGAACGGCTCGCAGACCTCTTCGACGGTCGCGGCCTCCTCCCCCACGGCGACCGCGAGGGTCGAAACACCAACGGGCCCACCGCCGAAGCTGCGGACCAGCGCGCCGAGGACGGCGCGGTCGAGGCGGTCCAGGCCGAGGACGTCCACGTCGTAGACCTCGAGTGCGGCCTGCGCGATGGGACGGGTGATCACCCCGTCGGCGCGAACCTCGGCATAGTCGCGGACGCGGCGCAGCAGGCGGTTGGCGATGCGGGGGGTGCCGCGGGAGCGGCCCGCGATCTCGGCGGCCGCATCGCGGTCGATGGTGACACCGAGAATATGGGCCGAGCGCTGCAGAATACGCAGGAGTTCTTCAGGATCGTAGAAATCCATGTGGCCGGTGAAGCCGAAGCGGTCGCGCAGCGGACCGGTGAGCGCACCGGAGCGGGTGGTCGCGCCGACCAGGGTGAACGGTGCGATATCCAGCGGAATCGACGTTGCCCCAGGACCTTTCCCGACGACCACGTCGACGCGGAAATCCTCCATGGCGAGGTAGAGCATCTCCTCGGCGGGCCGGGCGATCCGGTGGATCTCATCGATGAACAGCACGTCGCCCTCGACCAGATTGCTCAGCATCGCGGCGAGATCGCCCGCGCGTTCCAGCGCCGGGCCGGAGGTAATGCGCAGTGCCGTACCGAGTTCGGCGGCGATGATCATCGCCATACTGGTCTTGCCGAGGCCGGGCGGTCCGGACAGCAGCACATGGTCGGGGGTGCCGCCGCGCTGTTTGGCGCCGCGCAGCACGAGCGCGAGCTGTTCACGGACGCGCGGCTGGCCGATGAAATCGTCCAGGGACTTCGGGCGCAGGCTGGCCTCGATATCACCATCGGACTTGAGATAGCTTGCGCTGACCTGGGATTCGGCGTCCGGTTCGGGATCGTGATCCATGACGTCTTACCGATTCTTCCCCAGCGAGCCGAGCGCTGCCCGCAGCGCCTTCGACGTATCGGCACCGGGATTTTCGGCGAGTACCGCATCGACCGCGGGTTCGGCCTGTTTGATCGGGAATCCGAGTCCGACCAGCGCGTCGACAACCTGCTCGCGCACCGGTGTGAGCACCGGCGTCGGCGTACTGCCGGGGGGACCCGCCTGCACCGGCACAAGATTCACCTTGTCGCGCAACTCGACAACCATGCGCTCGGCCCCGCGCTTGCCGATGCCGGGCACCCGGGTCAGCGCCGCGACATTGCTCTCCGCCAGCGCCTTGCGCAGCGCCTCGGGCTCGAGCACTGCCAACACCGCCATGGCCAGCCGGGGTCCGACTCCGGAGACGGTCTGCAAAAGGCCGAACAGGTCGCGGGATTCGGTATCGGCGAATCCGAACAGCGTCATCGAATCCTCGCGGACGATCATCGCCGTGAACAGCCGGGATTCCTCGCCGCGGGTCAGGGTGGACAGCGTCGCCGGGGTGACATTGAGCCGGTAGCCCACGCCCGCCGCCTCGATCACCACATGATCGAGCGCGATCTCGAGCACCTCACCGCGTACCGACGCGATCACCCGCGCACCACCTTCCGTTGTTCGGCAAGCCGCTGTGTATACCGCCGTTGTGCCTCGGCGGCGCGCGCCTCCGCCTCCGCCATCCGCGCCATCAGCGGTGCCCGCCAACAATGACAGATCGCCAGGGCCAGCGCATCGGCCGCATCCGCCGGTTTCGGCGCGACCCGGAGGCCGAGGATACGCGTCACCATCGCGGTCACCTGAGCCTTGTCCGCGGTGCCGTTGCCGGTGACAGCGGCCTTCACCTCACTCGGGGTGTGGAAGGCCACGGGTATTCCCCGACGCGCGGCGGCCAGTGCGATCACGCCGCCTGCCTGGGCGGTGCCCATCGCGGTGCGCACATTGTGCTGCGCGAACACCCGCTCGATCGCGACCGCGTCGGGTTTGTGCGTATCCATCCAGTGTTCAGCGACGTCGGCGACGCCCATCAGCCGGTGTGCCAGGTCCAGATCCGCGGGGGTGCGCACCACGTCGACGTCGAGCGCCGTCACCTTCCGCCCCAGCCCGCCCTCGACGATGCTGAGGCCGCACCGGGTGAGCCCCGGGTCGACGCCCATCACCCGCACACGATCCCCTCTCGAAGGCACGAACAACTGTTCGAGAGTCTAGTGGACGGCGCGGGCGGCCTTCACCAACGACACGGCGCCCGTCCGGGATTCGGCTAGTTGAACGAGTGGTAGCAGCTCACATACGCGTAGGTGCCGGAGTCCGAATCTTCGACGACCACCTTGCCGTCCTGCAGGATTCGGCAGGTCACCGTGCCACCGCTGGATCCGCTGACAGTCGCCGACACCCGGCCCGTGCGGACATATCCGGTCACGGTCACGGCCTTGGTCCACGGCAGCGGTGCGTCGTTGGCATTGGCGGTATCGAAATCGCCACTGTTGTAGGAGATATCGGCGGTGCCGGAGCCCGAGACCTCATAGGTGATCGAGGTTTCCTTCTTCGATTCCTTGTCGAGCCGGTAGGCGATTGATCCGAAGACCGCGACGCAGCCGCCGACGGTGAGCACGATCGCCAGGAAGACGCCGCCGAGCACCCACGGCCAGACCGGCTTGCCCTTGGGCGGCTGCGGCGGGTATCCCGGGTAGACCGGATACCCCTGCCCCGGATAACCCGGGTACTGCGGCGGTGGTTGATAAGTCATGTGCACCCCTCCTGAATCCTGCACGACCAGCTACTGGACTTTACCGGACAAGAGGTTCGGAGCCCGGGTTCACCTGTGCAGTTATCGACATGCGATCGATCGGCGTTTCAGGGTCGCCCAGGTTCATCGGAGCGAATTCACAGGCTTTCTCGAGGAACGGTCTCGACAATGCCGTAGGTGCCCGTAGTCCGTGCCCCGCTCGCCGCACCCGCGACCCCCGTGACACCGCCGCCACCACCGCGGCTGCCTTCGGCGAATCTGAATCCGAACTATCAGAACGGCTTTCATCACGGCATATCGCTGCTGCACGGCTGGCTGCCGGTGACCGTCGAACTGGTCGCGGTGGCCGCGTTGATCCTGGCGATCGGCTGGCGGACCCGGCGCTGGCGGCTGGTGCTGCTGCCGGTCTGCGTGGTGCTCGGTGCGGCGGGCGCGGTGGCCGCGTGGGCGTATGTGAACGATCAGGGGCTGGCCTCGGATCCGGCGCCGGTCGAGTTGTGGGCCTGTGTCGGCGTCGCGGTCGCGGCGATCGCGGTCGCCGCGCTCGGTTGGCGCAATGCCAGGTGGTGGCGGCGTGGTGTCTCGGTGCTCGCGATACCGCTGGCTCTGTTGAGCACCGGCATCGTGCTCAATCAGTGGGTGGGCTACTACCCCACCGTGCAGTCCGCGTGGAGTGCGCTCACCGCGGGTCCGCTGCCGAATCAGACCGATATCGATGCGCTGCCCGGACTGCGCAATACCGATGTCAGCACCGGCAAGATCGTGCCGGTACAGATTCCGGACGCGGGCAGCGGTTTTCCGCATCGAACCGAGTACGTGTACTTGCCACCGGCCTGGTTCGCCGGTCCGATGCCGCCGACACTGCCGGTCGTCATGATGATCGGCGGCGAATTCAATACGCCCGCCGACTGGATCCGCAGCGGTCAGATCATGCCCGAGGTGGACAAGTTCACCGCCGCCAACGGCGGCCGCGCCCCTATCCTCGTCTTCGTCGATTCCAGCGGCAGTTTCAACAATGACACCGAATGTGTGAACGGTCCGCGCGGCGATGCCGCCGACCATCTGACCCGAGATGTGCCCAGCTATCTGGAATCTCGCTTCGGCGCCTCGGCGGATCCGGCGAACTGGGCGGTTGTCGGCTGGTCCATGGGCGGCACCTGCGCGGTCGATCTGGCGGTCATGCACCCGGAATTGGTGCACACCTTCGTCGATATCGCGGGCGATCTCGGCCCCGCCTCGGGCAATAAGGACCAAACGATCCGAAGGCTTTTCGGCGGCGACGCCGACCGCTGGGCCGCGTTCGATCCGCTCACCGTTATGGCCGCACATGGTCCCTACACGGGTATGGCGGGTCTGTTCGACGACCTCACCCCACCCAAATCCGGTCCGGGATCCCGTGGTGCGCGCCAACAATCCGCAGCCGCCGACGACGACAACGTGGGCATGGGCGGTCATGACGGAGTCTTCGACACCGGTGAGGTCGGCGCCGCCGAAAAGCTGTGCGACGCAGGCCACGAGGTCGGCATCGATTGCACCATTCACACCACCCAGGGTGGCCACACCTGGCAGTTCGCCTCGGCCGCGTTCACCTCGTCGTTCCCCTGGATCGTCGCCCGCGTCGGTCTCCCGGTGCCCGACGCGACCTGAAACCGATTGCCCGGTCGATGAATCGAGCCGCGCTCAGCCCAGAGCTTCGGCCGGGACGACCGAATCGGCACGGAAGGTTCGGCGATAGGCCAGCGGCGATACGCCGATCGAATCGTGCAGATGTTGGCGTAGTGAGCTCCCGGTGGCGAAGCCGACCTCGCCCGCGATGCGATCCACGGTCATATCGGTCGATTCGAGGAGCTGGCGGGCACGGAAGACGCGTTGCTGGATGAGCCAGCGGCCCGGGCTCATGCCGACCTCGTCACGGAAGCGACGGGCGAAGGTGCGCTTGCTCATTCGGGCCTGGACGGCGAGATCGTCCATGGTCAACGGCAATCGGAGATTCTCGAGGGCCCAGTGCCTGGCGGCGGCGGTGCCCGCCGAGGTCGACGGCGGCACCGGCTGTTCGATGTATTGGGCCTGGCCGCCATCACGCCACGGCGGCACGACGCAGCGGCGCGCGACCGTATTCGCGATCGCACTGCCGTGGTCGCGGCGCACCAGATGCAGACAGAGATCTATGCCTGCCGCCGCGCCCGCCGAGGTGAGCAGGTCATCGTCGTCGACGTAGAGGACATCGGTATTCAGCAGCACTCGCGGAAAGGTGCGCCGGAACAGTTCGGCCACATTCCAGTGCGTCGTCGCCGGACGACCGTCGAGCAGTCCGGCGGCGGCGGTCACGAATGCGCCGGTACATATCGACACGATGCGGGTTCCCGGTCGGATGCGCGCGAATGCCGCGGCCACCGGGGGCGGCAGCGTGCCATCGAGCGTCATATCGATATCGCAGGCCGGTACGACCACGGTGTCGGCGGTCGCCAGCATCCGGCTGTCCTGCTGGACGGCAATGGCGAAATCGGCTCGGCTCGGTACCGGTGCGCCATCTATCGAGCAAGTGCTCACCTCGTACAGATCCGCGGCGGTGCCGAAAACGCGGTTCGGAATGCCGAGTTCGAACGGATACACCCCGTCCAGGGCGAGCACGACCACCCGATGTCGCGCCGAGCGCCCGTCCGAGGTACCGATCATGGCACGATCATATCGAATATTGGCAATCGTGCCATTTCCCCGCGTCACCGCCGACGGCAGGCTGAACGACATGAACGACACCACCATGCGCGCGATCAGCCAAGACCTGATCGGCGGCCCCGAGGTCCTGACCGAAGTCGAACTGCCCATCCCGACACCCGGCCCCGGCGAAATCCTGGTCCGGGTGCGAGCTGCCGGTCTCAACCCGACCGATTGGCGGCATCGCGGCGCCTCCGGACTTTTCCTCGGCGAACCGCCGTTCGTGCTGGGTTGGGATGTATCGGGCGAAGTGGTGGCCACGGGTATCGGCGTCACCCTGTTCGAGCCGGGCGACGCGGTCTTCGGCATGCTCCCCTACCCCTACGGACACGGCGCATTCGCCGAATACGTCGTGGGCCCCGCCCGCGCCTTCGCCCCGAAACCGGCCAACCTGGACCACATTGAGGCCGCGGCCATCCCACTGGCCGCCCTCACCGCCTGGCAGGCCCTCGTCGATACCGCGAAACTACAAGCCGGACAACGCATCCTGATCCATGCGGCAGCGGGTGGCGTCGGACACTTCGCCGTTCAGATCGCCAAGGCGCGCGGCGCGCACGTCATCGGCACCGCGAGCGCAGCCAACCACGAATTCCTGCGCGAAATCGGCGCGGACGAGACGATCGATTACCGCACAACCGATTTCGCCGAGGCGGTCGGAGACGTCGACGTCGTGCTGGACTCGATCGATAACGAGAACAGCCTCCGCTCCCTGCGCACACTCCGCCCCGGCGGCCTACTGGTCTCACTGCGCGGCGGGACGGACGAATTGGCCACCGCCGGCACAGGATTTGGGAGTCCGAGCGGTGCGCATGCTGGTGGAGGACGATCACGCCGGAATGGTCGCGCTCGCGGAACTCGCCGAATCCGGGGCGCTGCGCCCGGCCGTCACCGGGGTCTTCCCGTTCGAAGATGCGGCGAAGGCGCACGCACTCGGCGAAACCGGCCGCACTGTAGGCAAATTGGTACTCACGGTGCCGTGAGTCAGCGCTTCTTGCCCGTGGCTGATCAGTATGTCGGCGCCCCACCAAGTCAGGCGTCCGGCGATCGCCACGTATAGGAAGATCGCGAAGTACACCAGGCTCGCACCGTAGTCGGCAGCCCAGCCCGGCATCCGGTTCACCGTCGCGAATGCGGCGATCAGCAGGATCAGTCCGGCCGCGACCGCGGGCGGGGCGAGGGTGATACTCAGGTCGGTTGAATCGCCGGGACGCTCGTCGGCAAGGGATCGACTCATGATGGCTGGTCTCTTTCCGGACGGGACAAGTTCACGGTGCGCAGAGCCTGATCGGGCGGCCGCGCGACGGTCTGTCGCGGCACTCGATTCGTATATCAGCAATCGAGTCGCAATCGTTACACCGCAGATATCGACAGCTGCGATCAGTTGCTCCTAACCCAGGAAATGCGATCAGCTGACTTTGGCAACCAGCGATCGGTTGCATCGGACTTCCTCAGGGTGCGGCATCGCAATTCCCCCACGACAACCCGGGCCGTTCGGCCGCGTTTGTGGCATGCATCACATACGAGACCTACCATCCGAAGGATGAGCAATGTTGTGAAGGCTGTCCTAGAAGGTGGGCCGAAAGACTTGCCCGCTCGCATCGTTCCGATCACGCCGCCCGGCGTCGAGCTCAAAGTCGAATACCGCGGCGGATACGAGCACTTCAAGGTCACCAATCGGGAGGCCGATACGCCCGAGGGGCGGCTGCGAGTCTACGAGTGGTCCGATCGGACACGAATCGCGGAATAACCAGTTTCACGCCGGGTGCGAAACACACTCGGGGCGGTCCGCATATTCGCGAACCGCCCCGAGGCGCTGGTGGATGACGAGCCGTGTCAGTCCTGTTCCCACTGAGAGCCGACCTCGTCGGAGATGTCCACCATCGGAGGCAGTGACGTTCTGTACGTCATAGCGGCCGATGCACCGGCAATCCGGGTGTCAGTCCTGTTCCAGCTGGGAGCCGACCTCGTCGGAGATGTCGACGTTGGTGTAGACGTTCTGTACGTCGTCGCTGTCCTCGAGCGCGTCGACCAACTTGAACACCTTGCGCGCGCCGTCGACGTCGACGGCGACCGATACCGACGGCTGGAAGCCGGATTCGGCCGAGTCGTAATCGATTCCGGCGTCCTGCAGCGCCTTGCGCACCGGGATCAGATCCGACGGTTCGCTGATGACCTCGAAGGAATCACCGAGGTCGTTTACTTCCTCGGCGCCCGCGTCGAGCACAGCGAGCAGCACATCGTCCTCGGACAGCCCGTTCTTCTCGAGGGTCACGACGCCCTTGCGGTGGAACAGGTAGGAAACCGAACCCGGGTCGGCCATATTGCCGCCGTTGCGGGTCATCGCCACACGCACCTCGCCCGCGGCGCGGTTGCGGTTGTCGGTGAGGCATTCGATCAGCACCGCGACACCATTGGGGCCGTAGCCCTCGTACATGATGGTCTGCCAGTCGGCGCCGCCGGCCTCTTCACCGCCGCCGCGCTTGCGGGCACGCTCGATGTTGTCGTTCGGAACCGACGACTTCTTCGCCTTCTGGATGGCGTCGTACAGCGTCGGATTGCCCGCCGGGTCACTCCCACCAGTGCGGGCCGCCACCTCGATGTTCTTGATCAACTTGGCGAAGAGCTTGCCGCGCTTCGCGTCGATCCCCGCCTTCTTGTGTTTGGTGGTGGCCCATTTGGAGTGGCCGCTCATTCCCTACTTCCTCCAGTCGACAGCACGTCTGATCGTGCGCACGGTACCCGCACCGGCCGGGTAGACAACTCTCTCAGCCTACTCGTCCGGTTACGGCCAGTTCCTGTGGGCGACTACTCGGCGGCGCGAACCAGATCGACGAACATCCGATGCACCCGCAAATCGCCGGTGACCTCGGGATGGAACGACGTCGCGACTACCTTGCCCTGCCGCACCGCGACAATGCGCCCGGCGGCCGGGCCACTGGGAACAGTGGCCAGCACCTCGACGCCCGCGCCGACCCGCTCCACCCACGGCGCCCGGATGAATACCGCGCGCACCGGACCGTCGGTCAGGCCCGCGAAGTCCAGATCGGTCTCGAACGAGTCGACCTGACGGCCGAAAGCATTGCGCCGCACCGTCATATCGATACCGGACAGATGCTTGGCGTCGGGACGAGTGTCGAGCACTTCGGACGCGAGCAGGATCATTCCGGCGCAGGATCCGAAGGCGGGCATACCTTCCCGCAGCCGCGCGCGTACCGGTTCGAGGAGTTCGAAGACCTCCAGCAGCTTGCTGATGGTGGTCGATTCACCGCCGGGCAGCACCAGCGCATCCACTGCGGCGAGCTCGGACGCGCGGCGCACCAGCACCGGTTGCGCACCGCATTCCGCGAGTGCCGCGACATGTTCGCGCACGTCACCCTGCAGAGCCAGCACACCGATGGTGGGCCGGTCGGGACTGCGCTGCGCGCCCGTTGCGGGCGAGGCGACCGATGCGTTCACGCCATGAGCTTACGAGGCGCCGCGCTGTGGCCCTGCTCACGGTGGCCGTCAACGTTGCGTCAAGACCGGGTTCATTCGGCCGAAAGCGGTCGACACTCACAGATGTGATTACGGTGTTGCCACGCAAGGCGCCCGCGCCGCGTGCGGCCAGCTCGACGCGCCGGGGTTTGACCGTTTCGACCGGCTTGGCGGGACTTTCCCTCGATGCCATGGCATCGGTCTCCTACGGTCCGGAAGCGATCGTGCTGGTGTTGGCCACCGCCGGTGGCGCCGGACTCGGCATGACAGTGCCGGTAACCCTTGCGATCGCCGCCCTACTCGCCGTACTGGTCGCCTCCTACCGGCAGGTGATCGCCGCCTTTCCCGACGGCGGTGGCGCGTACGCGGTGGCGAAGCGGCATCTCGGCCACCGCACCAGCCTGGTCGCCGCGGCCTCGTTGATCGTCGACTACATCCTCAATGTCGCCGTCTCGATCGCGGCCGGTGTCGCCGCCCTGACCTCGGCATTCCAGGCGCTGCACGGGTATACGGTGTGGATCTGCCTCGCGATCCTGGTCGGGGTGACCGCGCTCAATCTGCTCGGTATCCGAGAAAGTGCGCGCGCCTTCATGATTCCCACGATCGTCTTCGTCGCGGGCATCTTCGCCGTCATCGCCGGCGGCCTGATGCGCTCCGAACCGGCCGACGTCGCCACCGGGGCGGCGACCGTCGGCGATATTCGAACTATCGGAGTGTTATTGCTGCTCAAGGCATTTTCCAGCGGCTGTGCGGCGCTGACCGGTGTCGAGGCGATCGCGAATGCGGTGCCCAGCTTCGACGCGCCGCGGGTCAAACGCGCGCAGCGGGCGGAGGTGGCGCTCGGGGCGCTGCTCGGTGTCATGCTGATCGGGCTCGCCGTGCTCATCGAGAAGTTCTCGGTGCGGCCGATCGAGGGCACGACGGTGCTTTCTCAGCTCACCGAGGCGGCGCTCGGGCACGGAATCGGTTACTACATAGTGCAATTCGCAACCGTCGTGCTGCTCGCGCTGGCCGCCAACACCTCCTATGGCGGGCTGCCGACGCTCACCCGGATCCTGGCCGACGACAATTGCCTACCGCACCGATTCGCGGTGACCTCGCCGCGTCAGGTGTACCGCTACGGCGTGCTCACCCTCGGCGTAACGGCGGGGGTGCTGTTGATCGCGGCGCGCGGCAATATGAACGCACTCGTTCCGTTGTTCGCGATCGGCGTGTTCGTCGGATTCACCATCGCTCAGGCCGGCATGGTCCGGCACTGGTGGCAGACCAAGACCGCGGGCTGGCGCTGGCGGCTCGCGCTCAACGGCTTCGGTGCGCTGCTCACCGGCGTCGCCGCGATCGTCACCACAGCGATGAAATTCATCGACGGCGCGTGGTTGATCGTGCTCGTACTGCCCGCACTGGTACTCGGTATGGAGCGAATTCGCGGCGCCTACACCAGGATCGGCGGCCGCCGCGGCAATGGCGCGATTCCGGACCAGCCGCAGGTCACCGGTACGGCGATCGTGGTGCCGATCTCCGAGGTCTCCGAACTCAGCCGTGAGGCGCTCTCGGCCGCCATGTCGATCGGCAAAGACGTTGTCGCGGTGCATGTTTGCCTGCCGGGTGAATCGGTCAAGGCGTTCACCAAAGCGTGGGAGGCATGGCATCCCGAGGTCGGGCTGGTTCTATTGGAGGACAGCGACGCAACCGTCGGCGGGCCCGTCGCACGCTATGTCCGCGAGAACTTCTCCGGACGGCGCAAGGTCGTCGTCATCGCCGAGATCGATCCGCCGATCGGCTGGGACCGGGTGCTGCCGAGTCACCGCAGTGACGAACTCGAACGCGAACTACGTCGGATGACCGACACCGTGGTGTGCCACCTGCGCGTCCAGGTGGTCTGAGCCCGACGAGGCTCGAGTGGGCGTTCGGGTCGCTCACTCCCCGCGCAAGGTGCGAATCAAGCCTTCTTGGACAACCGCCGCAACCAACTCGCCCTCGCGGTTGAAAATCTTGCCGCCGGTCAGTGCCCGACCGAAACCCGCGGACGGGGAGGACTGGTCGTAGAGCAGCCACTCGTCGGCACGGAACGGGCGCAGGAACCACATGGCGTGATCGAGCGAGGCGTTCTGCGTCGGCTCGTCGGGGTGGGTGACCTTCGAGGAACCGAGCAGGGTCATATCGCTCATGTAGGCGAGGGTGCAGACGTGCACGACCGGGTCGTCGGGCAACGGATGCCGGTAGCGGAACCACACCTGCTGCGGGGAGACGACGCCGTCGCGGCGGGTCACCACATCCTGCGGCACGGTGCGGATATCCCAGTGCTCCCATTCACGCATGGCCCACAGTCGCTCGGGGCTCAGCGTTGTGCTGGCGTCCGGCAACTCATCCGGACCCTGCACCGGCGGCATCTCGTCCTGATGTTCCGGACCCGAGTCTCCGACGTGGAACGACGCCGACATGGTGAAAATCGCCGCACCGTCCTGAACGCCGGTCACCCGGCGGGTGCAGAATGACCGGCCGTCGCGAATCCGCTCGACGAGGTACACGGTCCGCTCTTCCGGATTTCCCGGCCGCAGAAAATACCCGTGCAGCGAATGCACCTGGAACCGCGGCTCCACCGTCCGCACCGCCGACACCAGCGCCTGGCCGGCAACCTGTCCGCCGAATGTGCGCACGAGCTGGGTCTTTGTGGACGCGCCACGGAAGATGTTCTGCTCGAGCCGCTCGATCTCCAGCGCCTCTTCGATTGTCGCCATGAGGGCGAGATTATCCCGAGCGCCGCCGCGACTTCTCGGTGACCTCTGAGCAATGGGCACGTCCGCCGCCCAGAACGGGGGTCCGCGGCACGGTTTGATGGAATGGATCGGTGCCGCATTTCGATCCGATCACCCGGGACGGCCTCGTCGAACTCATCACCAACCGCGTCCTCGAGCTCGACGGGCGGATGCTGACCGCCGTCGATGGAGCCGACGCGGCCGAGCCCGTGGCGATCGCCGACCGCGTCGCCGGCGCACTGCGTGACACCGGACGCGCCGCCGAGGTTGTCGCACTGCACGACTACATCCGCCCGGCATCGCTCCGCATGGAATTCGGACGCACGGACGAAATGTCTTATCGCACCGCCTGGTTCGACTACGCCGCACTCGACCGTGAAGTCATCCGGGCGCTACGCCACGACGCCCGCTGGCTCCCCGCGCTCTGGGACGAGGACCGCGACCGCTCGGCCCGCTCCCCCATCCGCACCGCCGCCCCCGGCACGGTCCTGCTCGTCGCGGGTCCCATGCTGTTGGGCCGCGGTCTCGACTTCGATCTGACCGTCCACCTCGACATGTCCGAACCGGCCCTGCACCGCCGTACGCCACCCGACGACCAGTGGACCATCCCCGCCCTGCTCCGCCACGACCGCGACAATTCCAGCGCCCCAACCTTTTTCATCCGCTGGGATCACCCCGATCGTCCGGCGCTCCGCATAGACGACACCGCTCGCCGGTAGTCGTACCCCGCCGCGAGAACACCGGCCCCTCCTCTGCAATTTGGTTGGGAGACAGACAGTTCCACGTTAGGCCACCAAGATCAGAAACATAGCTGAATGCGCATATCCACGTATCAACATTCTTATAGTTGCCCAGTTAGCCACCTACACTTCTCGACATCTGTACGGCAGCCCACACTGGACGCGAATCGCTAGGAAAGGTGCGGATATTCGCGATATGAGACGCAGCGAGGCGGCGAGCACAAATGCTCGCACCTCGAATCACCCACTCCCCCAGCCGAACCCACCGGCGGCCGGGATCAGGGACTAGCCGCAGGCCGTGGACTGCTGACCGAGATTGGTCAACATCGTGCAGGCCCAACTCTTTTCGACCTTCCACTTGCCGTCCTCGGCGACGAAGGGCACATCGACGATGTTCTCCTGGCCGTTGATGGTGAACTTCGCCTTGGCATCGAGCGCGTCACCGAAGGCACTCACCTCCGTGACCTCGGACTTGGCGCCCGCTTGCTGATATGCCTGCGCCAGACGGTTCGGCAGTTCCGGATCCGCCTGTGCGCCTTGTACCAGGTCCAGCTTCTCCGAACTCGGCACCGACGGGTCCAGCGCGCGGAGCAATTGAGCGTTGAGGTCGGCGACGCTCGGGGTCGGCGGGAGGTTCGCATTCGACTTCGTGACGCTGGTCGAGGTCTTGGTCGGTGTGGTCGCGGTCTTCGAGTCGTCGCTGCCACACGCCGACAGGCTGAGGGCGGCCACGGCGGCCAGACCCGCGATCGCGACACGTCCGGTCTTACGAAGCTTCAACTGATCATCCTTTGCCATTCGGACAGGTCCGTGACCCCGACGGTGCCGCGCCGACTGCCCGCGCGGCCGCCGACGTGCACCGAATTCCGAAGCTAGCCACCAACTCTGTGGCGGGCATAAGACAACTGTGAGGGCCGCGACAGCTTCTGTCTCAATCACCCAGGACGAGCAACGTCCACGGCAGTGGGTCAAGCAATCCCCCTGCCGCGGGCGTCGATTCGATTCAGCGGTAGTGCCGAATCACCAACCGCGCTCGGCCAGCCGGTGATCGACCGGCAGCTCCTCGACATTGATGCCGACCATGGCCTCGCCCAGACCGCGCGAAACCTTGGCGAGCACATCCGGGTCGTCGTAGAACGTAGTCGCCTTGACGATGGCGGCGGCGCGCTCCGCCGGATTGCCGGACTTGAAGATGCCCGAACCGACGAAGACACCCTCGGCGCCGAGCTGCATCATCATCGCGGCGTCGGCGGGGGTGGCGATACCGCCCGCGGTGAACAGCACGACCGGCAGCTTGCCGGTCTGCGCGACCTCGCGCACCAGCTCGTACGGCGCCTGCAACTCCTTGGCGGCGACGAACAGCTCGTCCTCGGGCAGCGACGACAGCTTGCGAATCTCGGCGCGGATCTTGCGCATGTGGGTGGTGGCATTGGAGACGTCACCGGTGCCCGCCTCACCCTTGGAGCGAATCATGGCCGCACCCTCGGTGATCCGGCGCAGCGCCTCGCCCAGGTTGGTGGCACCGCACACGAACGGCACAGTGAAGTTCCACTTGTCGATGTGGTTGGCGTAGTCGGCGGGGGTCAGCACCTCGGATTCGTCGATGTAGTCGACGCCGAGGCTCTGCAGGATCTGCGCCTCCACGAAGTGGCCGATACGCGCCTTGGCCATGACCGGAATCGAGACGGCGGAGATGATGCCGTCGATCATGTCCGGATCGCTCATCCGGGAGACGCCGCCCTGTGCGCGGATATCGGCCGGAACACGC
Source organism: Nocardia pseudovaccinii (assembly GCF_050942345.1). NCBI lineage: Bacteria > Bacillati > Actinomycetota > Actinomycetes > Mycobacteriales > Nocardiaceae > Nocardia > Nocardia pseudovaccinii. Next base: position 3,767,442 of record NZ_CP192074.1, on the reverse strand, counting down.
TCCAGGGCCATCACCGCGACCGCGCCGGCGTCCTCGGCGATCTTGGCCTGCTCGGGGGTGACGACATCCATGATCACCCCGCCCTTGAGCATCTCGGCCATCCCGCGCTTCACGCGGGCGGTGCCGATGGTGTTGGTGGTCTCGGGCGTGGTCACGGCAAACTCCTGAGTCATGTGCGCCAATCGGGTCGCTTGGAACTAACGCCACCGATTCTAGGCGGGCCGATCAGGCCACTTGATAGCCAGTTGGCCACCACTGGCCTTGCCCCGACCAGCGGGTCCGCGTCCGGTCCGCAACCACTGGACCGGTCCCGAGACGGATCCGTCGGGGCCGACGCAAGTCTTGCGCCGCCCCGACGAACACCCGACGGGAACTACAGCGGGCCGACTACCAGCAACTGGGCCCAATACCCCGCGGCATCGGAACCCAACAACGGCAATAGGAAATCGAACAACAGGTAGGACATGTACTGCTTACCTTCCACACGCCAACGGACCATCTCACTGCAGTGGAAGTACCACCAGAACTCCCGGTGGCGCTCCCCCACCAGCACTACCCAGGCGGCAGCAATCCAGTCGCGACGCTATCACGATCGTGAAACACATCACAGCCGAAAGATCCAGGCGCGCACGCTGTTCGCGCTCAGGGCAGCCCGATCACCGGATAGACCGCACCTCGGGATCGGAATCACCCGACGCGGCTTTGGCAGCTTCGGGAAGCAGTTGGTCCAGGTGGTAGGGGTAAACGGTCTCGCCGGTGTGGTCCAGGGTGACGATATCCGACCCGGTGCACCACTTGTTGCCGGTGATGCTGCGTCGCTCGACCGCGGTGAGATTGCCCGGCTGGGGGTCGAAGGCCGGGACACGCAGGGCGAAGAACAGCTCCTCGGCCCGGATGAGTTCACCGTCGAACGGGAATACCGCGACCCGTCGCCAGATGGGACCGCGCAGCGCGGTCGGATCCGCGGTGTGCCCCGTCTCCTCCCAGAGCTCGCGCACCGCCGCACTGCGCAGGGTCTCCCCCGGTTCCACACCGCCACCGATGGTGAACCAGAAGGAGACGTCGGGGGTCTTGGGGTCGTTGCCGCGCATGAGCAGCACGCGGCCCTGCTCGTCGAGCAGCACCACGCGCGCCGAGGTGCGGACCGTATCGACAGCCAGGCCGGTCGACGCGGCCGGGGTGGCGCGTTCGCTGATCTCGAAATATGTCGGTAGCGGCGCGGTACCGCCCAGGTGCAGGATGCGGACCGGGCGACGAGTGCGCAGGGCGAGGGTGTCGCGCACCGCGTCGTTGTGGAAGCGACGCGCGATCAGCACTCGGGCCTCGGCATCGGCGAGTTCGGCGACCTGCTGTGGGCGCAACTTGGCGATATCGATCGCGGAAAGCGCTGCGGAGAGCTGATTTTCGATGGTTTCACGGTCGGCGCGGCCCGCCCGCTCGGCCCGATCGGCGAGTGTGGTGAGCCGTTTGGCCTGCTCGCCCAGCGCGGCATCGGCAGTCGGGCCCGCGATGGCCACGGCGACCGATCTGGCCACCACCGCCCGCCGTGCCAACGCACCGTCGAGGGCCTGCCAGGACTGATCCGACCGCACGTGCAACCGGTCGAGCCGGTTCGCCGTCGAGGCCGCCCACAGACCGATCGCGACGACCACCGCGGCGATGAGCGCGAGTACGAGAACCGTTGTGGCGGAGAACGTAATCATCCAGCAGCCCTCACCGTGCTATCGATCATCCAGCGGCCCGCACGCGCGTATCCCCCACCGTGACGGTTTCGTAGACGCGCAGGATCTGTTCGGCGACCACCGGCCAGTCGTATTCGCCGACCACCTGATCGGCGGTGTGGATCAGGGCTTCGCGGCGCACATCGTCGGTGAGCAGGGTGTCCAGCGCCGCGGCGAGTCGAACCGAATCACCCACCGGGACGAGCATTCCCGCCGTGCCATCGCGTAATACCCGACGGAAGGCGTCCAATTCGCTTGCCACCACGGCGGTTCCGGCCGCCATCGCCTCGATCAGGATGATGCCGAAGCTCTCCCCACCGAGATTCGGCGCGACGTACACGTCCGCGCTGCGCATCGCCGAGGCCTTCTCCTCGTCCGACACCTGACCGAGGAAACGCAGATGCCGGGCGAGTGGCCCGGCCTCGCGGCGCAGCCGCTCCTCGTCACCGCGCCCGACGATGAGGATCTCGACATCGGGATGTCTGCGCACCAATTCGGGCAGCGCGCCGAGCAGGACTTCCATCCCCTTGCGCGGTTCGTCGTAGCGACCGAGGAACAGCACCGTTCCGCCCGCGCGCGGATATCCGGGCAGCATCGGGGCTCGTGCGAAGGCGGGCACGGCGACGCCGTTGGGAATCTCGACCGCGTCCGAACCGAGCGCCTCCACTTGCCAGCGCCGGGCCAGCTCGGAGACCGCGATCCGGCCGCTGATCTTCTCGTGATAGGGCCGCAGCACACCCTGAAAGGTGCTCAGCACCAACGATTTCGTGGTCGAGGTGTGGAAGGTGGCCACGATCGGCCCCTCGGCGATCTTCAGCGCGAGCATGGACAGGCTCGGCGCATTCGGTTCGTGGATGTGCAGCACATCGAAATCGTTGCCGTCGATCCAGCGCCGAATCCTGGTGTAGGCCATGGGGCCGAAGGACAGCCGGGCGACCGAACCGTTGTACGGAATAGCCACCGCGCGACCGGCCGACACCACGAAGTCCGGCAGCGGCGTGTCCTCCGACGCGGGCGCGAGCACGCTCACCTTGTGGCCGCGTTCGATGAATACTCGCGCCAATTCCACGACATGGGCCTGCACGCCACCGGGGACATCGAAAGAATAGGGGCAGACCATGCCGATTTTCATGGTGTCTTCTCCCCTGTGGCGCTGTCCAACCTGGCCTGCGCCGCGGCGATCCTGGCTCGCCGCTCCGCCGAAAGGTCCTGCTCCCATTGTGGCTGCAACATATGCCAATCGGCGGGATGCTCGGCGATATTGGCCGCGAACCGGTCGGCCAGCGCCTGGGTGACCGCCGCGACACCGTCCGAAACATCCAGCGGTGCTTCGGTCTTCATCCCCCAGCCCTCGCGGCCATCGGCAGCTACGGTGAACCAGACGTGCACCGGAATCAGCGCCGCACCGGTCTCGATGGCCAGCTTCGCCGCCCCCGCGGGCAGCCAGGTGCGCTCGCCGTACATGGTCACCGGGACACCTTTACCGGTCAGATCCCGCTCGCCCATCAGGCATACGACATTGTTCGCGCGCAGGCGGGCGGCCAGCGCGGTGAACGGCGGCTGCTCACCACCGGTCAGCGGGAAGACCTCGAAACCCAGGCTCTCCCGGTAGGCGACGAACCGCTCGAACAGCGATTCCGGCTTCAACCGTTCGGCGACGGTCGCCAACGTGCCGCTGTGGCCGACCAACCAGACCCCGGCCGCATCCCAGTTCCCGGAGTGCGGCAGCGCAAGCACCACACCGCGTCCCCGCGCCAGGGCGGCGTCCAGATTCTCCACGCCCTCCACGAGCGATCCGGTCAGTGCCGAGTGATCCATCGTCGGCAGTCGGAAGGCTTCGCGCCAGTAGCGGGCGTAGGAACGCATACTCGCGCGGATCAGCTCGTCGGGCACCTCGGCCGGAGTCACACCGAGCACACGAGCGAGATTGCGCCGCAACTGATTCGGTTCGCCACCGGCGCGAAAGGCGCGATTCGCCTTGTCCGCGACCCGATTGCCGCCCCAATCGAAGGCCCGCCGCGCCGTGGATTCGGGCAGCGCCCGCACAACCCGCCAACCCGCCGCATAGGCCCAATCCGTCAGTCCGGACTTGATCCGCGAGCCGACGCCGTCGGACTGGGAACTCACGACTGCACCTCGCCGGCGCTCGGCTCCGTCGTGCGTTCCGCACGCTGGCATATGGTTCCCTCGCTTCGCTCGGTCACGAAGGCAACTCCGTCGCGTCCGCCGGATTCTGCGGCGGCGCGGGCGGAATCACGTCCCGCGCGCCCGGCGAATTCCGGACCGCCAGCACCCGCTGGAACACCGTGATAATGCTCAACACCGCCAGAATCCACATCGCCACATGCACGGCCCAGGTCAGCCATTCGATCCCCCAATACCCGCCGATTCCGGTGAATCCGGCGCCGACCAACACAATGATCAGCCGATCCGGCCGCTCGATGAGTCCACCGTCCGCGGATAGGCCACTGGCCTCGGCGCGCGCCTTCGCGTACGAAATCACCTGGGAGGTGATCAGAACCACCAGGGTTGCGAAGAACAGCGGCCTACTGTTCTCGTGATACACCGCCCACCAGGCCAACCCGGCGAAAATGGCGCCGTCGGCGACCCGGTCGCACGTGGCGTCGAGCACCGCACCGTATTTCGTGCCACCACCGCGCGCTCTCGCCATGGCGCCGTCAAGCATATCGAACATGACGAACAGCCAGATCACCATGGTTCCCCAGAACAGATGTCCGGTGGGGAACAAGGTGACCGCGGCCGTGATCGAGGCGACGGTGCCGATCACCGTGACCGCGTCGGGGGTGAGTCCGGTACTGACGAGCGCTCTGCCCAGCGGCGCAGTCGCTTTGGAGAACGTCTCGCGGCCGAAGAAGCTGAGCACCCTACTCGACTTCCTTCCACGCCGCCGAAAGCAGCGCCCGAGTTTCCCGCAGCAACTGCGGCATGACCTTCACTCCACCGACGATGGTGATGAAGTTGGCGTCCCCGCCCCAGCGCGGCACGATGTGCTGATGCAGGTGGTCGGCGAGTGAACCGCCTGCCACCCCACCGAGATTCAGGCCGACATTGAAACCGTGTGGCCGCGAGACCCGCTTCATCACCCGAATCGCCTGCTGGGTGAACGACATCAGTTCGGCGCTCTCCTCGAGCGTCAGATCCTCGAGGTTGGCCACCTTGCGGTAGGGCACCACCATCATGTGCCCCGGGTTGTACGGATACAGATTCAGTACCGCGTAGACGTGCTCGCCACGGGCGATGACCAGACCGTCCTCATCCGACATCTTCGGAATATCCGTAAATGGATGGCCCGTGGTGTCTTTCGGATTGGCGGTGGCGGCCTCGGCGATATAGGACATCCGGTACGGAGTCCACAGCCGCTGCAACCGATCCGGCTCACCGGCACCGGTATCCACGATGCTCCCCTGTTCGTCCGAGTCCGCGTTCAAATCCACGAGCCCGTCCGGCACCGTGCGCTCAGTCATGCTCTGTCCGATCTGGTACGTGCGGGGGCCCTCCGTGGTTACGCCCGCTGCCTCCTCCGGGCCCTGACTGCTCATACCGGGCCCTTCACCACAAAACCCTCGGCGGTCGGCGAGGCGTTCTCCCGGTTCGCGATCCATTCCACGATCGTGGCCACCGCGGCGGCGACCGGCACGCCGTTGACCTGGGTGCCGTCGCGGAAGCGGAAGCTGACCGCGCCCGCGTTCACATCGCGCTCACCAGCGAGCAGCATGAACGGGATCTTCTGCGCAGTGTTGTTGAAGATCTTCTTCTGCATCCGGTCGTCGCTGCGATCGACCTGCGCGCGGATACCTGCGTCCTGCAGCTGCTCGATGACCGAATCCAGATGCGGCGCAAAGGTTTCCGCGACCGGGATGCCGACGACCTGGACCGGCGAGAGCCAGGCGGGGAAGGCGCCCGCGTAATGTTCGGTGAGCACACCGAAGAAGCGTTCGATGGAACCGAACAGTGCGCGGTGGATCATTACCGGCCGCTGCTTGGTGCCGTCGGAGGCGGTGTATTCCAGGTTGAAGCGCTCGGGCAGGTTGAAGTCGAGCTGGATGGTCGACATCTGCCAGGTGCGCCCGAGCGCATCCTTGGCCTGCACGGAGATCTTCGGTCCGTAGAAGGCGGCGCCGCCCGGATCCGGGACCAGCTCCAGTCCGGAGTCGGTGGCCACCTTGCGCAGAGTCTCGGTGGCCTCCTCCCACATCTCCTCGGAGCCGACGAACTTCTTCGGATCCTTGGTGGAAAGCTCGAGGTAGAAGTCGTCGAGGCCGTAGTCGGCGAGCAGCCCGAGCACGAATTGCAGCGTGCTGGTCAGCTCGGCGTGCATCTGCTCCTTGGTGCAGTAGATGTGCGCATCGTCCTGGGTCATGCCGCGCACCCTGGTCAGGCCGTGCACGACACCGGACTTCTCGTAGCGGTAGACCGAGCCGAACTCGAACATCCGCAGCGGCAGCTCCCGATAGGACCGGCCGCGCGAGCGGAAGATCAGGTTGTGCATCGGGCAGTTCATCGGCTTGACGTAATAGTCCTGGCCGGGCTTGCGGACGGTGCCGTCCTCGTTGAGTTCGGCGTCCAGGTGCATGGCCGGGAACATGCCGTCCTTGTACCAGTCCAGGTGACCGGAGACCTCGAACAGATGTCCCTTGGTGATGTGCGGCGTATTGACGAATTCGTAGCCCGCGGCGACGTGGCGGCGGCGCGAGTACTCCTCGAGCTCCTTGCGGATGATGCCGCCCTTGGGATGGAAGACCGGCAGGCCGGAGCCGAGTTCGTCGGGGAAGCTGAACAGATCCAGCTCCAGACCGAGTTTGCGGTGGTCGCGGCGCTCGGCCTCCTCGAGCAGGTGCAGATGCTCGTCCAGGGACTCCTGCGATTCCCAGGCGGTGCCGTAGATGCGCTGCAGATCCTCACGGTTCTGGTCGCCGCGCCAGTAGGCGGCGGAGCTGCGGGTCAGCTTGAAGGCGGGGATGAATTTGGTGGTCGGGATGTGCGGCCCGCGGCACAGATCGCCCCACACCCTTTCGCCGGTGCGCGGATCCAGGTTGTCGTAGATGGTCAGCTCTTTGCCGCCGACCTCCATGACCTCCGGATCGTCGATACCGGATTTGTCGCTGATCAGCTCGAGCTTGAACGGCTCCTTCGCCAGCTCGACACGCGCGTCGTCGACCTCGACCACTCGGCGCGAAAACCGCTGCGCGCCTTTGACGATCTTCTTCATCCGGGATTCCAGCTTGGCCAGATCCTCGGGAGTGAACGGCCGGTCGACCTGGAAGTCGTAGTAGAAGCCGTCCTTGATGGGCGGGCCGATGCCGAGCTTGGCCTCGGGGAACTCCTGCTGCACGGCCTGGGCCAGCACATGCGCTGCCGAATGCCGGATCACGCTGCGGCCGTCCTCGGTATTGGCGGCGACCGGCTCGACCTCGACATCGGTGTCCGGGGTCCAGGACAGATCCTTGAGCCCCTCCGCATCGCGTACCACGACGATGGTGTCCGGCCCCTTCGTCGGCAGTCCCGCCTCGCGCACCGCGGCACCCGCCGTCGTCCCGGCCGGCACCCGAACGAGGGCGACAGGGCTGATAGGTGCTGAGGTGGTCACGGCGAGAGACTCCTTGGCGTTCGCTGGCGGGCGTGTTCCCGCGCTGGTGCGGGCGGTTGCCCACAGGTCATCGTCGGAGGCGAATTCCTCCGGCGCGACCATGCTATCGGCACCCTGGCGGCCCCGCGTCGATGGACTCGGATCGCCGCGTCGCGGGTCGACCGGCGCCGTTGCGCGAGACCAGAACGTGACATCCGGCAATCGGTTCCGTCATGGGACTGCCGCCGGTTCGATGCGGTGTGCCCGTCGGCGCCGCGGACCCGCCTCGTTCGGAACCGACGCCGGGTTCGACGGATTGCGCCGAGTGTGCTCTGCTCGGCCGATCCGGCGATTTCTGCCAGGTTCGCGCGAACAGTCTCGCTCCACACGCCCATGCCGGGAAAGTACGCACACAGCCCGTCGCGGATGTTCAGGTACGCCGCGTGGACGCCGAATACCTTGCGGGCGATCAGCTTTCGGCAGCGAGCCGAGCCAGGAGTGCCTTGCGTTCAGCGGGGGGCCGCTTCGGGCAACTGGTGCACATTTCGCAGCCGGGCACCTCGAAGACCAGGCAGCACGAGATCCGGCGGACAAAGGTCCGCCCGCCGACATCCACGAACCGCGGTACCGGCAGCTTCCCACCGACCTCGCCTGCGAGCCGCGTCCCGGCCTCGGGATTCCCGGCGTCGAGGGCCCGGTTCCCGATGGCATCGGCGGCGATCGCCCAGAGTGAGGGCACTCCCGCACCGGAGACCGCCGCTACGGGGCCGATCACGGCCGCCAAGGTCTCCCGCAACGCCTGCGCGCAGGCATGGCCGAGCGCGGCGTCGGACTCGTGCGGTGCACCGCTGTCACCGTCGAGACCATGCCCTACGCCCACACGTGCGACGGGGTGGATATGGACTCGTTCTATGCCGCCGTCCGGGCGGACCGCACAGTCGAGGTGGTCCAGGAACGGCACCGGCGCCGGTTTCTCGTTCGCGTAGGCGCATGCGAGTTGTTCGACCAGTGCCGATGCGACCATGCACCACCAGAGCGTGCCGGATACGCGCGGTTCGGCGGTGCCCCAGGAGCGGCCCATTTCCGCGATGCGGGCCGACAGCCAGTCCGGTTCGGTCAGGGTGCGGCCGGGGACCGTGTTCACCGTTCCAGGGGACTGTGCAACCACTGCCATTCGACTCCGATCCAGCCGCCGACCAACCCGAATGTTCCCAATACCCATAGTGTCGCGAGGACCAGCGCGAAGGTCGCCACCGCCGCGAACACCCGCATGGCCGGGCCCCGTGCGGAGTACCACGCCATACCCTGCCGGTACTTGTCACGCAGCCAGCCGAGCGCCCGGCGCGCCCAGGCGAATTCGGTGGCGAGAATGCCAAGTCCGGCGAATACGATCGCCCAGCCGGGGCCGGGATAGGGAATCGCCAGGATTCCGACGACCAGCACCGCGATGCCGACCACCGCGACCCCGATCCGGTAGGCGAGGTTCAGCGTAGGCCGCGCGGCCAGCCGGGCGCGGAAGGCGCGCCATCCGGTGCGCGTGGGTTCGGATTCCAACTCGACACTCATCTCCATCAGCCTACGAGCGACATGCGTGGACCCGCCCGAGCGAGGTCGGGCGGGTCCAGCTGTCATCGGCTCAGACGAGTTCCGGCGTGACCCGCGCGCCGGTGTCGTCGATATGGGCGAGGCCATTCACGGTCACCTCGATGACGCGCGCGCTGGCGATATCGAAGAACAGACCCGACACCGTCACGCCACGCTCGGCCACCGCCGCACGCACGGCGGGATGCCGGTGCAGCGTTTCCAACTGCACGGCCACATTGACCATGCTCAACTGGTCGACCTCACCGAAGCCGACGGCCGCGGCCGCCTGCGCCACCGGGTGCCCGAGCCGGAACTGCTCCATGCTCGGGTGCGCATGCGCGAGCCACGGCCCGATCCCCGGTCCGTCATCGGTGCCGGAATGCAGCGCCTTCATGGCACCGCACGACGAATGCCCGCACACCACGATGGACCGGACATTCAGCTCGTTGAGCGCGAAGACCAGTGCGGCCTCCACCGACGCGTCACCGCTGTCCGGCACCAGATTGCCCACATTGCGCACCGTGAACATGTCACCGGGACCGCTGTTGGTGATGACGTTCGGAACAACTCGGGAGTCCGCGCAGGTCAGGAAGAAGGTATCGGGATCCTGGCGGTCACGCAGTTCGTCCAGATGCGGACGTACGACATGGGCGTGGCTGCGGTGGTAGGCGGCGACACCCGAGGTCACTCGGTCGGTATTCGCGTCGTCGCCGCGCCACGGGCCGAGGATCTCGTCGAGCACCGCGCGCCCGAATCCGCGGGCGGGCGGACCGGCGGTCGCGTGCGCCATCCGCGCACTGCCGATTTCCACGAAATCGACGGCACCGCCGGTGCTTTCCTGCTGCCGCACCCAGTCCTCGATGGCTTCGAAGGCGGCATGGTCGAGGAAGTCGACCGTCATCTCGACGGTGACGTCCACGCCTGCGGGCACCTTCGCGAATTCCGCGGACAGCTTCGGCAGCGCGAGGAAAGTGCAGGAACCATCGATGGTGAGCAGCCAGCGCCGCGAATCGGGAATCTGCACGGCCGCCACGGCGACTCGAACGACGCGCCACAGCAGCAGCCCGAACGCCAGTGCCAGACCGATGATTACGCCTTCCAGCAGATTCAGGAAGACCACGCCGAGGATGGTGACGACATAGATGAGCAGATCGCCGGTGCGCCTGGCCATCTTGATGTGGGCCAGCTTCACCAGCTGGATACCGATGACGATCAGCAGACCAGCGAGCGCGGACTTCGGAATCTGCTGCACCACCCCGGCCAGGACGACCGAGAACAGCAGTATCCAGCAGCCGTGCAGCACAGCCGAGGCACGGCTGCGCGCACCCGCCTGCACGTTGGTGGCACTACGCACGATCACGCCGGTGACCGGCAGGCCGCCTAGTAGACCCGAGAGCACATTTGCCGAGCCCTGACCGATCAGCTCGCGATCGAAATTGGTGCGCTTACCGGTGTGCATCTTGTCCACGGCCACCGCCGATAGCAGACTCTCGACGCTGGCGATGAGCGCGACGGTCAGAATCATCAGCGCCACCGCGGACCAGTTACCACTGGGGATCTGCGGTAGGCCGATTGCGTCGAACAGCGAGCCGTTCAACACGATTCGCTCGGCCTCGAAGGGCAGCACCAGCGACAGCACCGTGCCGGCCAAGACCGCCACCAGCGGTCCGGGCACCGCCCGCACCTTCGCGGGCATCCGGCGCCAGCCGAGCATGATCGCGATGACCACCGCGCCGATGATCGCGTCGTCACCGTGCAGCGACAACAATTGCGAGGGCAACTGGGCGATGTTGTTCCAGGCAGAACTGTGCGAGGACCCACCGAGCAGCACGTGAACCTGTTGCAGCGCAATGGTTATGCCGATGCCCGCGAGCATCGCGTGCACCACCACCGGCGCGACGGCCAATGCGGCCCGCGCAATCCGGCTGAGCCCGAATAGGATTTGCAGCACACCGGCCGCAACGACAATGAAAGTCGTTGTACGCCAACCGAATTGGCTGATGGATTCGGCGACGACGACGGTCAGACCCGCGGCCGGGCCACTGACCTGCAATATCGAACCGCCGAGCGTGCCCGCGACGATGCCGCCGATGACAGCGGCGATGAGTCCGGCGGCGACGGGCGCGCCGGAGGCGACCGCGATGCCGAGGGACAGCGGCAACGCGACCAGGAAGACCACGATAGAGGACGGCAGATCGTGGCGCAGAATCGATGTCAATCGATCGGACAGAGGTTCGGAACTGCGATGGCCCTCGCCCTGTTCAGTGGGCGGTAACGGTGGTGCGGCTACAGCGCTATCAATAGCCATTGACTTCTCCTTCGCCGACTCGGCGCGAACGCCGAGGTCGGTTGACGATCCAAATGTCCAGCAGGGCACAGACCGCGAACCGGCATCTCGCGGTGAAGCAGTTCCCGACACAGCGATGGGTCGAGATGTAAATCGCATCAAGGCTATTAGTAAAGACTTAGCAAAGCCTGAGAAGTTGCCTGGAAATGCTCGAATCCATACCTCCGAATCGGTGTGAAACGCGACACATCCGTGCCGAGTTCGCCTGTCGGGCCGCATCATTCGGCCCACACTCGGCGACTAGACGGGCTCGGCAGTCACGCCGCGCACATCGGCCAACTCATCGAACGCTTCGACCGTCAGCTCGTCGTCGAACTCGGCAATGCTGTCCATGGTCACCTCGATGACCCGGGCCGTCGCGAGATCGAAGAACAGTCCGGACACCGCCACTCCCCGTTCCTCCACCCCGCGCCGGACCACCGGATGGGCGTGCAACCGCTCCAGTTGCAGTGCCACATTCACCATGCCCAGCTGATCGACCGGGCCGAATCCGGCGAATGCCGCGGCATCGGCGACCGGATGTCCGAGCCGGAACCGGTCCAGGCTGGGCCGTGCGTGCGCGAGCCAGTCGCCCAGGCCGGGCCCCGTGCGAACCTCTCGGTGCAGTGCGTCCATCGCCCCGCAACCGGAGTGCCCGCAGACCACGACCGCGCGCACATCCAGCTTCTCCAGCGCGTAGACCAGCGCGGCCTCCACCGAGACATCGCTGCCACCGGACGGGACCAGATTGCCCACATTGCGGACGGTGAACAGATCCCCCGGCCCGCTATTGGTGATGACATTCGGCACGATGCGGGCATCGGCGCAGGTCAGGAAGAAGGTGTCGGCGTCGGGCCGGTTGCGCAATCCGTGCAGATGGGGGCGCATCAGATGGGCGTGGCCGCGATGATAGGCGGCGATACCCGCCGCGATCCGATCCTCCCGGTTACCCGTGCGCCGCCACGGCCCGATGACCTCATCGATGACCTGACGCGAGTGCCCACGTTCGGGCGGGCCCGCCACCGCGGTCGCCATCCGCGCGCTGCCGATTTCGACGAAATCGACTGTGCCACCGGCGGCCTCACGCAGACCGGCCCAGTCGGCGATCAGCTCGTAGGAGGCGTGGTCGAGGAAGTCGACCGTCATCTCGATGGTCACGTCCACCTCGGCGGGGACCTTCGCCAGTTCTGCTGTCAGCTTGGGCAGCGCGAGGAAGGTGCAGGTGCCATCGATGGTGATCAGCCAGCGGCGGGTATCGGCCACCGGTTCGGCATGGATGCTAACCCGCACCACCCGCCACAGCAGCAGGCCGAAGGCGAGTACGAGCCCGATCACCATGCCTTGCAACAGGTTCAGGAACACCACGCCCAGTACCGTTGCCACGTAGACGAACAGATCGCCGTTGCGCCGAGCCAACCGGATATGGGCCAGCTTCACCAGCTGTACGCCGACGAGGATGAGCAGACCCGCGAGTGCCGCCTTGGGAATCTGTTGCACCAACCCGGCCAGCGCGACCGCGAACAGCAGGATCCATACACCGTGCAGCACCGTCGCGGCTCTGGTCCGCGCCCCAGCGTGGGCATTGGTAATGCTGCGGACGATCACGGCCGCGATCGGCAGACCACCGAGCAGACCCGACACCACATTGGCCGAGCCCTGCCCGATCAGCTCGCGATCGAAATTGGTTCGATGGTCAGGGCGCGTCTTGTCCACGGCGACCGCCGAGAGCAGGCTCTCTATGCTGGCGATCAGTGCGATCGTCACCATGGCCGTCGCGACGGCGAACCAACTGCCGGACGGTATCGCGGGCAAACCGATCGAATCGATCAGCGAACCATTGAGCACGACGCGCTCGACATGGGTCGGCAGTATCAGCGACAGGATCGTGGCGACCACCACGGCGACGAGCGGCCCCGGCACGACGCGGATCGTGGGCGGGACGAATCTCCAGCCGATCAGAATGATGATCACCACCAGGCCGACGACCAGATCACCGCGGTGCACCGACATCAACTGATGCGGCAGCTGGGTGAGGCTCGCGTACGACGAACTCAGCGAGTTGCCGCCGAGCAGAATATGGACCTGTTGCAGCGCGATGATGACGCCGATACCGGCGAGCATTGCATGGACCACCACCGGCGCGATGGCGAGCGCGCCTCGCGCAACGCGACTGAGCCCGAACAGAATCTGCAATAGGCCCGCACCTATGGTGATGAAACAGGTAGCGGCCCAACCGAACTGGTGCACGCTCTCGGCAACGACAACGGTGAGACTGGCCGTCGGCCCGCTGACCTGCACGGCCGAGCCACCTAGTAGCCCGGCGACGACACCGCCGACGACAGCGGCGATGAGTCCAGCGGCAACCGGCGCGCCCGAGGCGACCGCGATGCCTAGTGAAAGTGGTAGTGCGACAAGGAAAACCACAACCGAAGCGGGTAGGTCATGGCGGCCGACGGCGGCGAGACTTGCTGGAAGACTTGCGCGAAGCGGCGACGTCCGTGGTACGGGATCGGTGTCGGTGGACATTATTCTCCTTCGCCGAAACGGCGTGGAGCCGATCGGTTCATCGGTCGAACATGTACTGGCATCGAAAGCGAGCGGCGGGCGAAGCTTTCTGAGAACGCTGGGTGCTACATCTGCTCTGCATGGAGCAGCTTCGTGAAGCAGTGACCCATGACGCGAAGGTCAGGCGCAATAGTAAAGACTTCGCAAAGCACATGGAAAGGCTTGTGTTGCAAATGGGACTAACTGCTATCAAAATGTGATCCAAGTCACAGCATGGCAAGAGGTATCCCGGGTCGGGATCGATCGAAGATGCGGCGGACACTGCGCCGATACGAAAGAAGGCCGGGCACTCGCTGTGCACCGACCTCGTTCAATGGGTGGTCCCAGCTGGTTTCGAACCAGCGACCTTCCGCGTGTGAGGCGGACGCTCTCCCGCTGAGCTATGGGACCGAACTTGGTGTTCGAGCGGCGGCAGAGCAGCCGTTCGAACGAGATGGAACCTTAGCACGCACTACCGGCGTCCCACCAAATCGCCACCCCGACACGGGCGATCGGCCGTCGAGCTTTGCGGCTGGCATTGCTGCGGGGTCGTGAATTGCAAAGTGGCGCAGTAAGTCCCGGAGTGGCCGTTCACGTGCACAGCCGCGGGACCACCCATCAGGGCTCGCGGGCTTTGCCATCCGAGCGCGCGAGGTTCGGCTTCGATCCCGCCCCCGACGGCATGGTTGGTCAGGGCCGACGCCGCTTGCCAACGCCCCTGTCCTACGGCGGGTTCGGGTGTGGCGCAAGCGAAAGGCACGGCTCGGGCACGCTCACCCCGGGATGCGCCCTACCCAACCTCGCGAACAACACCCGTGTAATTCAACTTCAGGCTCTTCTACCAGCGGATTTGTAGGTTGCGCCGAACGTCGGCTAATGTTCTGTCTCGCACCACGGAGGGCCGCAAGCCCCCCGGAGATGCAAATGCGGATGTAGCGCAGCTGGTAGCGCATCACCTTGCCAAGGTGAGGGTCGCGGGTTCGAATCCCGTCATCCGCTCGAGGAGTAGGGCCAGGCAATAGTTAAAGCCTTCCCCCTTCGCACGGTGGAGTGGCCGAGTGGTGAGGCAACGGCCTGCAAAGCCGTGCACACGGGTTCGATTCCCGTCTCCACCTCGCGCGATTAGCTCAGCGGGAGAGCGCTTCCCTGACACGGAAGAGGTCACTGGTTCAATCCCAGTATCGCGCACCACCGTTTCTCCAGGTCAGCCCCGGTTTTTGCCGGGGCTTTCTTGTTTTTCGCGGGGAGAATTGGCGGAGGATGACAGGGAACAACGACCAGAGCCGTGTCGGCAAGGTCACCGCGGAGGAGATCCGTCGGGTCTGGGGTGACCATCTTCAACCGGTGCCACCCGAGCTGGTCAGCCCACGGCTGTCGGTGCCGACCCGTGAATTCCTCTCGACCGTGGGCCTGCCCGCGATCGAGACAGTCGACTCGGCGGGCCTCATTCCCGTCCGGAACCTGCGGCTTTCGTTCCTGCGGGAAGACTGCGAATACATCGTCGTGGCCGAGGATATCGATCCTGGATGCGGCGTAGCTGTGGAGGTCGCCACCGATCAGGTGTTCTTTATCTGTGCGGAGGATCCATCCGACCGTCGGCTGGTCAATTCCGACATTGCCCTGTTCGTGTTGCTCCTGGGGCTTTTTCAAACCACCGTGCGGGAGCTGGCTGAGGCGGACCGTGATATCGGCGAACGTCTCCTGGCCGACCGGTGGCACCAGTCGACGATCCGCGACCCTATGGCGATGAAGGACGACCGCAACTACTGGGTTGGGATGTGGGACAACCTCGCCGACGATTTCGCGTGTGGCACTCCATAGCGGATGGGAACGGCCTCAGCTCGGGTCGGTGCCGGGCGTGGGAGGTTGGGTTTGGAGGCGGGGCGCGGTGTCGATGACGCCTTCCAAAGGGCGGCCCTGGCTGATGGTGAGGACGGTTTGGGCCAGTTGGGTGCAGGTGTCGTCTACCGCTCGCCGGGCGCGGTCGCGTTGGGCGGTGATGGTGGCGTGGATGAGGGCGGTCAGTGCGACCGAGCCGTTGAATGCTTGCAGGGTGATCATTTTGGCGGTCAGGTCGAGGCCGCTGAAGGCCGGGAAGTCACGGGTCACGGCGACGATGGCGACGGTCGAGGCGATCAGGGCACACGGCAGGGCGCCAGCCAGGTGGAAGCGCATCGCGGCCCAGGTCACAAACGGGAAGACCAGGAAGAGCAGGTTCGCCGACACCACGGTGGCCGATACCGCGACGACGAATGTGCCCACCGCGAGCATCGCGGCCTCGATTACCCGTAATGGACTGCGGACCTCGGGTATGCGAATACCTTTGCCGACGAGGATGAGCGGTGCGATCAGCAGCACGCCCATGGCGTCGCCGGTCCACCACACCAACCAGGCGCCCCAGAAACCGTGTGCGGAAACCACACCGGCCATGAGCAGAGCGACAGTACCGACTGTCGCGCTGATCAGCATTGCGGTGAGGGCACCGAGGAAGACGAGTTCGAGTACGTCACGTACGCCGACGAAATCGCTGTGGAACCCGGCCCTTCTGAGCAGCAGGTACGCGACCACCGGAGCGACCGTGTTGCCGAGAGCGATCATGAGGACGGCAGGAAGCGTCGGCCCGAGCAAGGCATTCACCGCCAACGCGCCGAGCGTGATGCCCGGCCAGGCACGCAGGCCGAATAAGAACAGACATGCGAGGGCGACCCCGGTCGGCGGCCACAGCGGCGTGACTTGATTGCCGACCAGGGCAAAACGCAACCCGACCTCGGCAGCCGCAAAATACGCGACCGCCGCGACAATGATCCACAGCGCCAACTCGGCGTTGCTGCGGAAACGACCCACGACGTGAGCATAGAACCGTTTCCCACAACGATCAGGAAATATCGAGGACAGCGCGGACAGCGACGCCGAGCGGGCAGAGACGGATGCGGCCGATTGGGTGGGCGATCGGCGGGATGGGCCGGGTTGTCGGTGGTCGGCGTTAGGCTACGGCGCACATATCGAGTGGAGCCGAGTCGTGGTCAGGGGTGCAGGTGACGGCAAGTGAGGCCGATGGGCGGGATCGGGCTACTGACTATGCCGATCCCGAGGTGCTGGACGATATCGCCGGGGATGTGTCGTTCGATCTCGAGGAGATCAACGAGCTATTGGGCGAATTGATCGAGATGCGGGGGGATCGCAAGCGGCGCGATGCCGACATCGTGGGGTTTCGGCTCGGGGTGAGCGGGGAGGCGCCGGAGACGTTGGCGCGGATCGGTGCTCGATTCGATCTGTCGCGGGATCGGGTTCGACAGTTGCATACCCGGGCGGTGGCGCTGATTCTGCGGGAAGCGCAGCTGAGTGGACATCGGGCGGCCGAGGTATTCGGGACGCGATACCCGGTGGGGGCACGAGATCAGCAGTTGGTGCGGGCGCTGTTGGTGGAAACCTATGCGACGGATACCGATCTGGCCGCCAACGAGTTGGCTTATCTGAAGCTGCGGCTGGCAGGGCATGCGGGCGAGGATGCCAAGCGGGTCGCCGGATATGTCATGCAGCGGATTATGGGGTGGCAGAAGAAGACGAACCGGCGGTTGGCGAAACTGCATGAGCCGCTGGCGACGAGTGAGCTGAATTCATGGCTGGGACAGGTCGATTGGCCCGCCTCCGCACCAGGACCCGCTCCCCTGCCGATCGCCTCGGCGCGCACCGTCGACGGCGACGACGAAGGACGCGGGCGGTTCTATCTCGACAAGGTCGGACGCGATGTCGGGTTCGATTCCGGCTTGGAGGCTCGGCTGCTTCGGACGGTGAACGCGAGCGATCTGGTCGAGACATTCCAGGAGCAACCGAGTGCGGTCACCTTCGAAATGGACGGCACGGAACGAGGCTACTACCCCACCATCGCCGCACGGCTGGCCGATGGCCGCGTCGTCCTGATCGATGTCGAACCGCTGGGACATGTCGGCTTCCACATCAATCGGATCAAGTCGGCGGCAAGCCGCACACATGCGCATGCCAACGGCTGGGGTTGGCTGGTGTGGACGGGCAGCAAGATCGGGATCCCAGATCTATTGCGGCGCACAGTAGCCGAGGAGGCCGAGAGTCGACTGCGGGAGTCGGTCGAGCGCGGGCCGGTGTACTGGTCCGTGGTGCGGCAGTTGCGTGCGGAGGTCGAGCTGGATCTGCTCGACCTGATCGCGCTGGTGCTGCGCAACGAATGGCGTTGGGACCGAGCGCCGTTCCGGCTGACCGGCAACCACCCGGTCGACCACCTCAGCGCACGAACATCGCTCCCGCGATGAATGTCACGATAAGCATCATCGCGCAATAAGTGATCAGCTGCCAGTGACCGATCGCCTTCTGCAGACTCACGATGGTGGCACGCAGGCTGGCGTCGACGCGGTGGTGGTTGTCGAGCTTGCGCTTGACCTCGGCCAGCGAGTCCGCGCGCTCCTGTGCGGACTCCTCGGCACGTTCCAGCCGGGTGGCGAGCTTCATGATCTGTTTCTGCTTGTCCCGCACGGATTTTCGAGACAGGGCCAGCGTGGTGCGTTGGTTGACCAACTCCTGGCGCTGCCGAGCGATGACGCTGGCCTGCGTCCTCGTGTGGTGTTCCCAGTCGGTCACGGTGGCCCATCCTCCTGTCATCACATCGCGGTAGCCCCATACGATTTCGCCCCGCACCCAGCCGTACAGGAAATCGCGCAGTTCATAGGGTTCACGGCGCGGTAGGACGACCGCGCTGTTCGAAGTGTCCAACATGCCCTCTTCGGCCCGGTAATCGCAGGCGGGCGGGGCGAAGTCGGCGATGCCGAGCGCAGGCAGATGCCCGACCCAATAGCCCGGCGGGCACAGCCACAACACCCCGTCACATCCGGAGGTGCGCAGCCGCGTCGTGTGGTGCTGGGCCGATTCCCGATCCAGCGGGCCGGTACGGACCTCGATGGCATACTGCCGATCACCGCTGCGCCAGAGCACGTCCACCGGGACGTCACCCACCCGGCGGTCCACCTCGGCCACCTCCGCACCGTAGGACGCGAGCCGACCGCACAGCCAATACTTCAGCCGCTGGATATCCCATTGCGCGGCGGCACATTCCGGACATGTGCAGCCGTATCCCCCTGCCCCCACCGCTCCGCCGACGGGTGCGCGACCATCCGGCACCCGGGTGTCCGCGACGCGACCGTCCGACAATCCCAATTCGGCGAGCATCGCCCGACGCCCGCACGCCCGCTCGACGCGCTGCTTCGTTCTCACGCGACCTCACCCCTGCCCAAAACCACCGCAGGTCAGGTACGACCTACGCCATAGATCAAGAGTGCGTCAGCTTTGGCCCGCCCGCCAGCCCCCTATACCCCGCGCTCGGGTGCGCCACAACCCGCGAACACGCTCCGACCAGCCGATGTGTGCTGTCTCACAAGCGATTTCAGTGCGACACGCGAGAGCATTGCCACAGTTATTCCGGTGATTGATAGTTGCGGCCATTCCTTGGACACGGCCGATGCCGCCGAACGAGCGAACGAGCGCCGCCGCGTAACCGGACGAAAGGTGCACGGCGCGGCCACGGCCGATCCTCGAACCGCGTCGGTACCGATCGACAGATAGAATCGGCCGGCCACGAGCGGAGTTTCGGGCGATACGGGGAAGAAGGTATGGGATGGACCACGACGAGCGGAGTGGCGAATCGATCGGCGCACTCTTGTCGAGTCTCGCGACGACCCTGCGCGAGGTGAGCAATAAACTCGACGCGGTCGCCGCCCACGTGGATGACGACCGTAACCTGGCCGGTCGCCTGGCCAAGTTGGAGGCGTGGGCTTTCCGTACCGGGGAGGATGTTTCGAAGATCGGGTCACGGTTGGAGCAGGTCGTCACCGTCGAGCCCAGTGACGAACCGGCCGAACCCGCGCTGCGGGTCCGCCCGGAGCCCGTGCCCGCGACCAGGGAACGGCGCGAACCGATTCCGTCACGTCGCGACCGTCTCGATGCCGTAAACGGGCGAGCCGACACCACGAGCGCGCACGCCGAGACCGGCCGCAACGACCTCCCTGACATCACCACCGTGCTCAGCCAAACGCCGACCGGACGCAACAACCGCCCCGACACCACCGGAACCAGCGAGCGCCTCGAGCCCAAGACCGGCCGCAACGAGCTCGTCACGCCGACGACCGGAGCCAACGGGCGCTTAGCGACCCCGACCGGACCTCTGGACGCGACGACCGGGCGCAACGAGCGGCTGAAAGCGCCCGAAGACAGCGCGCCCCGCCCCGCACGGACCGAATTCACCGCGCCGATCACCCGCACCGAACACCTCGAACCATTCGGCCCCGCAACGCCCAACGACTCTCTGCCCCTCCCCGCACGGACACCGCAGCCCGTCCCGCCCGCGGTCCCCCCGACCTATCGCAGCGAGCCGCTCTCCGCACCCACCTCGCGACCCGAATGGCTCGACTCGGCCACACCGGCCGGCACGGAACCTTCCGCGCCGACCTACACCAACTCCCAACCCACGACCACCGGCGACCGGCTCGACTACGGCTCGGTCGGCTCGAGCAACGGCCGCTTGGAGCCGCTCACGTCCCCGCCCCGCAACGGCTATGAATCCCCAACGCCGACAACCCGTCCCGACAGCGGTATGACCGCACCACGCACCGAGGACAACGGCGCACTGTCCCCTGGCGCGCACCGCGCGGGGACCGGCGAGGACACCTCGCACGTCGACAAGCTGCAGGCCATGCTCGACGAACTCAAGCGCAACCCGCACGGCCCCTTCGGTCGCCCGGAACCGTCCTCCGCGCCGAACGAACTATCCGGCGTGGATCCGAACTTCGCGATCCGCACCGAGGGCTGAGCTGGTCACCGGCCGGACGAGTCCAGCCCGGTGAGGGTGCCGCGGATCAATTCGCGTAGCCATCGGTGGGCGTTGTCGGCGGTATTACGGGGGTGCCACGCGATGGCGATGGCGATTTCGGGGAGGGGCAGGGGGATTTCGAAGGCGCACAAGCCGAGTGCGGTGCGCGTTGTCGCGGTGAGGGCGGCGGGGACGGCGCAGATCAGATCACCCGAGCGGACCGCGAGCAGGGCGCTGGTGAGGTCGGGGACAGTGGCCACGACGCGGCGTGTGCGGCCGTGCAGGGCCAAGCGGTCATCGATGGGGCCGCGGGCGCGACCCCGGCGGGAGATGCCGAGGTGGGCGGCGGCGGCGAACCGCGCCACGGTCACACGGTCGGTGATCAGCGGATGTTGCGGTGCGGCAACGCCGATCACGCGGTCGCGCAGGACGCGTTGCACGGAGGTCTCGGGATCAGTGTGCTCGATGACGCCGACCTCGATATCGACGCGACCGTCACGCAGTGCGGCGGTGCCCTCGTCGCGATCCGGGAGTAGGTGCAGTGTCACGCCGGGCGCCTGTGCGCGGACGGCGGCCAGCAGCGGCGTCGTCAATTCCCCGAGGACCATATCGCCCGCCTGCACGGCGAAGTCGCGCTTGAGCGTGGCCGGGTCGAGTGCGCCGCGCGGGGTGAGCAGCGTCCGCCCTCGCTCCACCAGAACGCTTACCTCGTAACGCAATTCGAGTGCGCGCGGCGTAGGCACCAGATTGCGGCCCGCGCGCACCAGCAGCGGATCGCCGAGCACGTGACGCAGCCTGGCCAGCGTTCGGCTCATCGCGGGCGCCGAAGTGTGTAGCCGCTCGGCGGCCTGGGTGACGCTGTTGGTCTCCAGCAGCGCATCCAGAGCAACCAGCAGATTCATGTCGAGGGCGTCCACTCCTGGATTATCCAGAACGGAAAGGCTGGTAACCAACATTGCACTGGTGATAATCCGCGGTGCCGACCTCGACGGCGCTGTCCGGCCCGATTGCCGACTCCGGCCGGGATGACGGCACGCCCGTGCGACGCCGGTCACACCGTGAACTTCTTCGACTCGAAATCCACAGTCGCACTGGGTAAATCGAGGTGCCTCGCAGAGGGAAACGGACTTTGTTCCTATCCCGTATCCCCGGCGGCTACCATCGCCGGGGCCATTGGCCGACGAGAGCCGAGAGATCCCCCGCCGGTGATCGTCGACGTCGGTCGAACCTGTACGTGCTCCATACGCGACGCCGGGTCCGACCTACCACACGTTGAGCGCCGAGGAGAACGCCCGCAATCCCCAGGCGCACTCCGGGCAATCGACCTACGGCGTGCGCTGTTCGGCGGAGACCTGAGGCGCCAATTCCGGCGCCGATGTCACTACCGGCCCTTTCGACCGTTCCGCGAGCCCACGATACGAAGACGGCTTGATCATCCGGAACCATTGTGCCGCACGGGTTCTACGCGGCAGCCGGAATTTCAGGTCGGCGAGCATCTCATCGATATTGTGAATCGAGAACGGGGTGATGGCGCCGCCGTGCGCGTGGTGGCCACCCGTGCGTTCGGCCATCCAGCTCAGCCGCTCATCGACGTGCGCGGTCATCTCTTCCTGCGTCGGCAGGGCAAGGCGGCCGCGCAACAGTGCGGCGGTCCAGTGCGCACCGACCTCGGCGCTGAGCGTGCTGATGACCGAGGAGTTGTACCCGACGAAGCTCAGATTCGGCACGCCGATCGGCAAGATCTGCCGGTACAGGCGGAAATTGCCCTCGTCATCGGTGAGCTGACGCTGCACGTACGGGGTCAGGAACGGCACCCGCTGGTGGAACCCGGTGGCGCAGATGACGATATCGGCCTGCAGGGTCGTGCCGTTGGACAGTCGCACCTGGTTCGCGGCCATCTCGGTGATGGTGCTCTCGCGGTGCACCGCGATCAGTCCCATCCCCACCCGCTCGAAGAAATCCTCGGTGACCAGGCTGACCGTGCTCTCCGCGATATCCTCGAAGCGCCCCTCCGGCACCAGCCCCAGCTCGCGCAGATGCGACTTCTTGGTGGCGAGTTCCTGGATCACATCGAGGTTGCTGTCACGGAAGCTGTGCCCGGAACCGTGCAGGAACCGTTCGATCCGCCCGAGCTCCTGATAGCGGAAGTGCGCCTCCCCCAGCCTGGTCAGCATCAGCCGTTCGTAGTCGACCAGTCCGCGCGCCAATTTGCGCGGCATCTTCCACAGCAGTCGGCGGGCGACCACATTCGTCGAGGCCGCGACGTGACTGACCGCCTCGGCGATATCGCAGGCCGACTTGCCATAGCCGACCACCACGACAGATTTGCCGCGCGCCCACTCGATATCCAGGAACTCCGAGGCGTGCCCGATCTGCCCGCCCGCCTGCCGGAACCGCTCGACGCCCGGAAAGTCGGGCACCGCGGGCTCACTGAATATTCCGTTGGCGATGACCAGATGGTCGCAGGATGTGCGATGGACACCGAGGTGGTCGCGGATCTCCAGCAACCAACCACTGTCGACCGGATCGGCCGCGACCACCTCGGTGCCGAGGCGCAGACTCTCGCCGAAGCCGAAGTGCCGCACGTACCCGTCGAGGTACTGCTGCATCTGCTGCCCATCCGGCACGCGCGGATAGTCATCGGGCATCGGGAAGTCGGAGAAGTGATATGTGTGTTTGCTGTTCTGTGCGCGCAGGCCGGGATACCGGCGCGTCGCACTCCACACTCCGCCGACGTCCGAGGCCCGATCGAATACCTCGACCGGAAAACCTTCCCGGCGCAACACCTTCGCGCAGGCGAGGCCTGCGATGCCCGCACCTACGATTGCGATGCGGTTCCCGCTCGTCATGGCACGGAGATTACGTCGCTCGCGCGAATGCGGCAAAGCCTCGGTGCGATTTCACGAAGTTGAACGGGGAGTGACTACAATCCTGGCCTTGTCGCGCGGCACGGTGGTGATATTGCGCACCCGTCCGCGCTCGCGTTTCGCCCCCTCGGGCGGGGCCAGGGTGTAGCGGGACAGGATCTCGCGCAGCACCGTGGTGCCCTCCATCAGCGAGAATCCGGCGCCGATGCAGCGGCGCACGCCGCCGCCGAAGGGCAGCCAGGTATTCGGTTCGACCTCGCCGTCGAGGAAGCGTGACGGACGGAAGGTCCCGGTGTCGGGATGGTTGGCCGGGCTGCGGTGCGCCAGCAGGATCGAACAGCTGACCACGGTGCCCGCGGGCAGCTCCCAGCCGCCGATGGTCATATCCCTGGTGAGTTTGCGTACCGCGCCGGGGATGACGGTGCGCATCCGCATCGCCTCCTTCATGACGGCCTCGAGCGCCTTGTCGTCATCGATGCGGACCGCTTCGTGGGCATCGCGTTGTACCTGCGGGTTGACCGAGAGTTCGTGCAGTGCCCAGGACAGCGCGGCGGCGGTGGTTTCGTGACCGGCGAGCAGCAGGGTGATGAGTTGATCGCGCAGTTCGGGGTCGGTGAGGGGCGGATCGGACTCGGTATCGCCGCCCGCCTGCAATAGCCGGGACAGGACGTCGGTGCGTTCGGCCAGGTCGGGGGCGGTGCGCCGGGCCGTGATCTCGGCGTACAGCAGATCATCGATGGCGGCCATATTGCCGTGGAAGGACTTCCACGGCGGATACTTCTGCAGCGCCGGTTTCATCAGGCCGATGTACTGCAGCGGCCCGATATCGACGATGCGGCCCAGCCGCGGTGCGAGCACGGCCCGGGTGCGCTCATCGGTGACGCCGAACACCACCCGCATGATCACCTCGAGGGTGAGCGCGTTCATCCGGTCGAGGGTGATCACCATCGAACCGGGCCGCCAGCGGTCGACCTCCGCGGCCGCGATCTCGGCGACCAGATCGCGATAGCCGCGCAGGGCCGCGCCATTGAATGCGGGCATGAGCAATCGGCGCGCCCTTGCGTGTTCGGCCTCGTCGGTCATCAGCACCGAATGCTGGCCCATGACGGGGCCGAGGATCTGGTTGCCTTCACCCGCGTGCAGGTCACGTGGGTCGCCCGCGAAGATCTCCTTGATGTGTTCGGGGCGGGTGAATACCACGAGGTTCTGCGCGAACGGCGGCACATGCAGCGAGAAGACATCGCCGTAGCGCCGCCGCAGCGGCGGCAGCACCTGGGCGCGGTTACGGATGTACAGCAAGCCCTGTAGGAATGCGGGGATCGGCGGACCGGGTGGATACGCCGCAGTCATCGTTTCCCTCCGCGTCCGGCGCCGGACGCATCGTTACGCCCGGTTCTCTGCACTGTTGCACAGTTGTCCGGCGTTGCGGAAGCCCCTGGGGCACAACGCCTGATCAGCGGGGCCGTCCGCCGCTCTGCGCACCACCCGAACGCCGCATTCAACGCAGTGCGGGTGCCCCTGCCAATTCGACCGGCAGATCCTGCAACCCCCGGATGAGCATGCTCTCCCGCCAGCGCAATTCACCACCGGCGGCCGCCAAGCGCAGATCCGGATACTGCTCGACCAACCTCGTGATCGCGATGCGCGCCTCCAGCCGAGCCAGACCCGCACCCAGGCAGTAGTGGATGCCGTGGCCGAATGCCAAGTGGCCAGATGCGGAACGCTCCGGGTCGAACTGAGCCGCGTCGCCGAAGTGCCGTTCGTCGTGATTGGCCGAACCCAGCGCGACGAGCACCATCTGGCCCGCGGGAATCTCGGTGCCGCCCAGCGTGATCGATTCGGTCGTGTAGCGCAAGGTCGCGACGTTCACCGGACCGTCGTAGCGCAGCATCTCCTCGATCAGGGCGGGCACCGCCTCGGGATTCCGGTGCAGAGCACGATAACGCGCCGGTTCCGACAGCAGGGTGAGCACGGTATTGCCGATCAGATTGACCGTGGTCTCGTGACCCGCGACCAGGATGAGGAACACCATGGAGATCAGCTCGTCGTCGGTGAGACGGTCACCGTCGGCACTGGCGGCGATCAGGTCCGAGACGAGGTCCTCCCCCAGCCCCTCGGCCCGCCGCCGTGTGATCAGCTGCTCGAAATAGTCGGCGATGGCATCGGTCGCGTGCCGGACCTCCTCGGGGGTCGCGGTCGATATCTCGACGATGATGCGCGACCACTCCCGGAAATCCGCGCGATCGGCCACCGGCACACCGAGTAGTTCGCATATGACGGTGATGGGCAGCGGAAACGCGTACTCCGACAACAGATCCACCGGGCCCATGCCGTCCGCGGCGATCCGGTCCAGGAGGTCGTCGGCGATGGCCAGCACGCGCGGGGCCAATGCCTCGATCCGAGCGGGTGCGAATGCGGGGGCGACCAGTCGCCGCAGCCGGGCGTGCGCCGGCGGATCGGTATTCAGCAGGTGGTAACTGATCCGGGCATTTACCGCGCCGACGCCGGTGTCACCGGTGGGCAGACCACGGGCCTTGCGGCTGGCGTCGGTGCGCGGGTCTTTGCGGATTGCCGGATGACGCAGCACCTCGCGCGCGACGTCCAGATCCACCACCAGCCAAGCGCGAACGCCGCTATTCAACTCGATGGGGTGCACGGGACCTTCGGCGCGCAGCTCCTCGTAGAAGGCATACGGTGTACGAAAGAAATCCTGCGGCAGCTTTCTCATTCGACGGCCCTTCCCCGTTCGCGAGTTGTCTTGCGCCCCTTCGATAGTGGCACGCGATATCGATCTCGACCACCCGCGTATCGACCGCGGCGACCGAATCGGACCAAAGGATGACCGTCGCGCGCGCCGCATCCACCAAAAGGATGACCGCGACCGTCTACCCGGGCACGGCTACGGCCGGGCCGATACTCTCCGCAGATGGGATCGATTTCTCCCGTCCTGCGCGGAGCCCGGATCGCGAATTCGTTCGCCTTCGGGTTGCAGGGCTTTTTCTTCGCGGTGGTGCTCACCGAACTGCCCCAGCAGAAGGATCGCTTCGACCTGTCCGATGGCCTGATCGTCGGTGCGGTGGTGCTGGTTTCGATCCTCGCCGGCGTCGGTAGCGTGGCGGCCGAGCAGGTGGCCACGCGGTGGTCGAGCCGGGTCACGGTACGGATCGGACTGCTGGGGATCACGGTCACCGGATGCGCCATCGCGCTGGCCCCGAATATCCCTGTGCTGGCGATCGCCCTCGGGTGCTACGGAATCGCGGTCGGCATCGTCGATGCGAGCACGAATATGCAGGGTGTATTCATTCAGCACGGGTACGGGACATTCATCCTGTCCTCGTTCTACGGGGCGTGGAGTGCCGGATCGATCCTCGGCGCGCTGTTCGTATCCGCCTGCGAGGCATTGGACGTCACGCTGCGCGAATCGCTGTTGGCGGCGGCGGGCGTAGTCCTCGTGGTCGGGTTGGTGACCGGCCAACGCCTGCTCGGCGCCGCGGAGGCCGAGTCCGGACCAGCGGAGGTGACCGACAGCGAATCCTCAGCATCCGGCATGGTTCCGCTGCGGATGTACCTCGCCTTCGGCATCGCGGCATCGCTCGTTTTCGCGATCGATCTCGCCGTCAGCAACTGGTCGGCGTTGTATCTGAAGGAGGATCTGCTCGCCAGTTCGTCCACCGCGGCGTTGGCGTTGGCGGTCTACCAGTGTGCGTCGCTGGCCGCCAGGCTGAGCGGGGATCTGTGGGTGCGGCAGCTCGGCGGACGCCGGGTGGTGCGCATCGCGGGGGCGATCGGCGTGCTCGGACTGGCCGTCGCGGTAGTGGCGCCCGGGCCGGTGGTCGCGATCGTCGGCTTCCTGATCGGCGGTTTCGGAACCGGCGTCGTCGCACCGCTGTGCTTCAGCGAGGCCGGACAACTGACCAGCGGACGGCAACTCGACGCACTGATCGCGCGCCTGAATCTGTTCAACTACGTTGGCACCCTCGTCGGCGGCGGGCTGGTCGGCGCGATTGCCGCCGGGTTCGGACATCGGATCGGTTTCGTGATCCCGGTCCTGTTCATGGCAATCGTTATCGGACTCGCACGTGTATTCCATTCCCGTTCCGAACCGGATGAGCTTTCCGCTTCGAACGGAGGTCGTGCTGTACTGGACACATGAGCAACATCCCAGTCACCGTCGACCGGGCCGGATTGTGGGACGCCGAGGCCCTCAGTGACGTTGCGGCCGCGACCTTTCCGCTCGCCTGTCCACCGCACGCCACCGCGGACGATATCGAGATCTTCATCGCCGAGGTGCTCTCCGGTGAACGCTTCGGCGAATATCTGACCGACCCCGCCCGGATCGTGCTCAAGGCGGTCGCGGGCGGCGATATCGTCGGCTACGCGATGTTGCACTACGGCGACCCGGCCGATCCCGACGTCGCCAAGGCCGTCGACCTGCGCCCGGCCGTCGAGATCAGCAAGATGTACGTACTGCCCGGTCACCATGGCGCCGGCGTATCGAAGGCGCTGATGAACGCATCGCTGGAGCAGGCTCGCGAGGAGGCGGTTGCCGGGGTGTGGCTCGGGGTCAACGAGGAGAATGAACGCGCCCAGCGGTTCTATCTCAAGCACGGGTTCGAGCGGGTCGGCACCAAGACCTTCACCGTGGGCAGCCAGTTGCATCACGATTTCGTGATGCGCCGGGTTTTCTGACCGGCTCAGGCCACGAACTCGACCAATGCCGCATGGAAGCTCGGATCCACGACGGCCATCAGGTGATCGCCGGGCACGATCCGCAATGTCGCATCTGGCAGTGCGGCCGCGAGTCGATCGGGCTCGGCGGCGAACGGATCCTTATCGCCCGCCAGTACCAGGCTCGGCATGGTGATCTCGGCCAGGGTCTTTATCGGCTCGTCGTCCAGGCCGGTCGCCACCGCCTCGATGGCATCGCGGTCGGCGCGCACCGCGTCGGCGAGGATGCGGAACATCATCGCGATCGGTGGTGTGCCCGCGCCGTCACCTCGCATGGCGGCGCGCAGATCGTCGATATCGATGACGCGCCGGTCGACGCCGCCGCAATCGAGCACACCGGAGCCGATGCCGCCCACTGCCAGCTTGCGCACCCGCTCATCCGCCCCCGCCACCAGCAGCGAAATGACCGCGCCCATCGAATAGCCCACCTGCACAACGTCATCGAAGCCCAGCTCGTCGTAGAGCGCGGTGACGTCGCGCGCCATCCCCGCCCATGAATACCGCGCCGGATCATGGGGTTTCTCGGAACGACCGTGTCCGCGCGCATCCAGTGACACCACGGTGTGCCCGGCCGCCTGCAGGGCGCCGACCACCCCGGTTGCCATCCAGTTGGCATTCGTATCGGCCACTACCCCGTGCTGCAGTACGACCGGGCTGCCTTCGCCCTCCCACACGCGGTAATTGAGCTCCAGCCCGTCCCAGGTCTTGAACGTCGTCATGACCGGATCGTAGCCCGACCCATAGGTTGACAAGTTCTTTATGTTCAGCATTTACTGAACATAACAGTCTTTGCGGAACATGCAGGAACAAAAGGAGCATCATGACCACCGCCGCGATCCGCACCGAGGGCCTGACCAAGCACTACGGCAAGCATGTCGCACTCACCGATCTGAACCTCGAGGTCGGCCAGGGCGAGGTGTTCGGGTTTCTCGGGCCCAACGGTGCGGGAAAGTCCACCACCATCCGCATCCTGCTGGATCTGATCCGACCGACTTCGGGCCGTGTCGAGGTGTTCGGCATCGAGCCACGCGTCGGTGGTGCGCAATTGCGCAGGCGCATCGGTTACCTGCCGGGCGA
Organism: Nocardia pseudovaccinii; assembly: GCF_050942345.1. NCBI lineage: Bacteria > Bacillati > Actinomycetota > Actinomycetes > Mycobacteriales > Nocardiaceae > Nocardia > Nocardia pseudovaccinii. The sequence goes on along the minus strand of NZ_CP192074.1, from coordinate 3,738,176 downwards.
ACTCGAGATCGAGGGTCGCAATACCGCTCGTGACCTGCTCGCCTTCCTCGCCGATCTACACGGCGATGTCGCACCGGATCGGATCACCGACCTGGCCGATCTGCTCGATCTGGACCTGTCGAAAAAGGTTGGCGCGATGTCCAAGGGCAATAAGCAGAAGGTCGGCATAATCGCCGCCTTCATGCACAACCCGGATCTGCTGATTCTCGACGAACCCACCTCCGGACTGGATCCGCTACTGCAGCAACGCTTTCTGGATCTCATCGGCGCGGCCAAACGCAACGGGCAGACGGTGTTCATGTCCTCGCACATTCTCAGCGAGGTGCAGCAGACCGCCGATCGGGCGGTCATAATGCGCGCCGGCCAGCTGCTCGGCACCGAGAATGTCGAGGATCTGCGCAGGCGTTCGCCGCGCTCGGTCGAATTGGTCTTCGGCGAGGACATTTTCGGCGACGACTTCGCCAGACTGCCCGGTGTACGCGATCTGACCGTCGACGGAAAAACTCTGCGCTGCACCACCGAAGGCGAGGTCGACGGGCTGTTCAAGATGGCCGCGAAATACCAGCTGGTGAGCGTGCTGTCCACCGAGCCGGATCTCGAACAGATCTTCTTCAGCCGCTACGGACGCTGACCACCCATCATCCGAATTATTTGTCGCACAGGAGAATTCGCCATGACTCGCTCGGTCTTCACGCAGACCTCGACCGAACAGGGGCGCGGCCTGATCGGCTGGTCGATCGGTTTCGCCGTCATCCCGATGATGTATCTGCCGTCCTACCAGTCGCTGAAGGAGCAGGGCTCGCTCGATATCAAGCAGAACACGATGTACGAGGCCATGGGCGTCAGCGACTTCGCCAGCGCCAGTGGATATTTGAACGCGACGGTGTATTCGTTGATGGGTCTGCTACTTATGCTGATCTTCGCGGTCACCTTCGCCAGCCGTTCGGTGGCGCAGGAGGAGAACGGGATACTGGATCTGCTTCTCGCACAACCGATCAACCGGATGAATCTGCTGCTGCAGCGATTCGCCGCACTGGCCGTGCAGATCGCGATCGCCACCACCGTGCTCACCCTGAGCGTTATCGCCGGGGCCGAGCAGGGTGGGCTGGAGGTATCCACCGGCAATATCGTGGCCGCGAGCGCGGGGCTCGGATTGCTGGCACTGGTCGTCGGTGCGATCACGCTACTGATCGGCGCGGCCACCGGAAAGCGTTCGGTGACACTGGGTTCGGCGTCGCTGATCGCGGTGGCGGGCTATCTGGCCAATAACCTCGGCGGTGATTTCGTGCGCAAGCTGTCGCCCTTCTACTGGGCCAATGGGGGCGCTCCACTGGTACACGGCTGGAACGGTATCCACCTGGTGGTGCTGGTCGTCGTGGCCGCGGTCGCCCTGGTGCTGGCGCTGGCCGCCTTCGATCGCCGCGATCTGGCGGTCTGATCGACCGATACGGGGCGGGCCGACACGGTCCGCCCCGTTTACCGCTCTCCGCATTCTGGAAGGGATACTTCTCCGATGGGCACCACCGACAACGAGCAGACAACCGGACCGACTCCGGAAAAGTTGGCATTCGTCGAGGATTTCGCGCTCGTACTGGAGCGGATGGGCCTGGTCAGGATGACGGGCCGGGCCGCGGGGTGGTTGCTTGTCAGTGATCCGCCGGAGCAGACCTTCGGCCAGATCGCCGATGCGCTGCAGGCGTCCAAGGGTTCCATCTCGTCGGCATTGAAGACGCTGGTCACCATGCGCTGGGTGGACAAGATCTCCAAGCCGGGCGATCGCAAGGACTACTACTCGATCCGGCCCGGAATTCTGCCGGAGCTGACCCGTCAGCAGAGCGGCATGTACTCCGACCTCACCAATATGACCGCGCGCGGGCTCGCACTATTCGACGACCCGAATGGTGCTGACGCCGAACGGGTTCGGGATATGCACGAGTTCTTCGTGTGGATGGGCAAGGAACTGCCCGCGCTGATCGATCGGTGGTATGCCGAGCATCCCTCCTGATTCAGGCCAGCAGCTTCGCCTTCAGTGCCGCCACATCGGTGGCCGACAGCTTCAATCCCGCACGGACATAATTGTCGAAACTGCCGTAGCTCTGGTTCGCCTGGTCGAACGCGGCATCCAGCCACGCGGCCGAGACGCCGTTGAGCGGATCGTTCGGGCTGGCATTGCGGTACTGGTTGGACAGCAGGTAATCCTGCGTGACGGTGTCGCGGTCCACGCCGAGGATGGTCAGCAGGACCGCGGAGGTCCAGCCGGTGCGGTCCTTGCCCGCGGTGCAGTGGAAGAGTACGGCGCCGTCGGTGTCGATGATGTCGCGCAGCACCGAGGCGAAGGCCTCGTTCGCGCCGGGCGCGGTGATGAATGCCCGGTACAGGTCATTGCCACCGGTGAGGGTGGTGACCAGGGTTTGCGGCGGCGCCTGACCGATGACGTCGTTCCAGTTCGCGACCGCAGCAGCGGGCAGGCGGTCGGCCGCGATGGTCCGCTCGTAAACGGTGCGCAGATCGTCGACCACGCGCACCTGACGGTCGGCCAGCACGGCCAGATCGGCCGGAGTCGCATTGTTGAGCTGACCGGTGCGGTAGACCAGCCCGGTACGCACCCAGTGTCCGTCGGTGGTGCGATAGCCGCCCGCGTCACGGCCGTTCTGCACGCCCTGCAGATTCAGTGCGCGGTCGAAGGCGACCGGATCGGTGACGCTGACCGGGTCGGCCAATGCGACGCCTGCCACCGGCCCGAAGGCGACGGTCAGCCCGGCAGCCAGTGCGACCGGGACTCGAACGGAACGACGGACCACGACTGCTCCGATCACGCGGCAACCTCGAAGCGCGAAAGCGCCAGCAGACGCGAAATCGCACGCAGGTACTTCTTGCGGTAACCACCGTCGAGCATCTCCTTGGAGAAGATCTCGTCCAGCTTCGCACCCGAAACCGTCACCGGAATGCTCGCGTCGTACAGCCGGTCGGCCAGCACGACGATCCGCAGCGCGACCGCCTGATCGGTCACCGGATGCACATTCGAAATGAATACCGACGACACCCCGGAGATCAGCGCACCGTACTTCGACGGGTGCAGTGTGCTCAGATGTTTCAGCAGCGCGTCGAATTCGTCGAGCGTGGAACCCATTGTGGCGCAAGCGCGTTCGGTGAGCAGCTCCGGTGAGGTTGGTTCGGGAGCGGGCGGCAGATCGCGGTGCCGGTAGTCCGGACCGTCGACGCGCACGGGTTCGAAGATCGAACCGAGCTTCTTGATCTCGCGCAGGAAGTCCTGGGCGGCGAAGCGGCCCTCCCCGAGCTGGCCGGGCAGGGTGTTGGAGGTGGCGGCGATGGAGACGCCGCGCGCCGACAGTTCGGTCAGCAGCCGCGAGACCAGCATGGTGTCGCCGGGATCGTCGAGTTCGAATTCGTCGATGCACAGCACGCTGTTCGCCGCGAGCCGCTCGACGGCATTGTTGAAGCCGAGTGCGCCAACGAGATTGGTGAGTTCGCCGAAGGTGCCGAAGGATTTCGGCGCGGGCGCGCTGTGGAAAATGGAGGCCAGCAGGTGGGTCTTGCCGACACCGAAGCCGCCGTCGAGGTAGAGCCCGGCGCCGCTGATCGGCTTCTTCTTCCCGAAGAGGCTTTTCTTGTTAGCCGCCTGATGGATCTTGGCGACCTGACCGGCAAAATCCTCGGCCTTGCGGACCGCGGCCGCCTGGGTCGGCTCCTTGGGATCGGGAATGTAGGAGGCGAAACTGACCTCGTCGAACATGGGCGGTGGCACCATCTGGGCGACCAACTGGTCCGCCGGAACCTCCGGATGGCGATCGACAAGGCGCTCTTGCATGCTGGAAGCCTAATGACGTGGTGTGATCTTTCTTCATGCAGCGTATCCACAATGCGATCCAGCTCACAGGACTGAGCCGGGACGAGCTCGCCGACCTGTACGCCTACCCCACCGAACTCGAGGCACCTTGGGTCCGCGCCAATTTCGTCTCCAGCATCGACGGATCCGCCACCAGCGGCAATGCCTCCGAAGGCCTCGGCACCCCCGCCGACAAAACCGTCTTCATGCTGTTGCGGCAATTGGCCGATGTGATCGTGGTCGGCGCGGGCACCGCGCGGGCGGAGAACTACGGCGGCGCCGGGACGGACCCGGTCTTCCGGCGCGCCCTTTACGACCGCGGCATCGGCGGACATCGCGACGGCGCACCGCCACCGATCGCCGTGGTCACCGCGAGCGCTTCGCTGGAGGCGGGCGCGCGGCTGTTCACCGATACCAAAGTTCCGACGCTGATCATTACGACCAGCACCGCGCCGGAGGATCGCAAACAGCAACTCGCCGATGCGGGCGCGCACGTCATCGAGGCGGGCGGTGTCGCGATCACCCCGCAGGGCCTGCTCAACACACTCACCGACCTCGGGCTGCGGCGGGTGCTGTGCGAGGGCGGCCCGCATCTGTTCGGTGAGCTGCTGGAGGCAGATGCGGTCGACGAACTGTGCATCACCACCGCGCCGATCCTGGTGGGCGGTACCGCGCGCCGAATCTCGCTGTCGGCACACGAGTTCCGGGTACCGATGGTGCGCAGGCATATCCTGCTCGACGACGACGGCACTGTGCTGACCCGCTGGACCCGTTCATGAACAAACCGCACGAACCTGGCAGGCTGTAGCGCATGCGCTGGACTCGGGCCGTCGTGCTGGCATCGACACTCTCGATCATGATCGCCGGATGCGGTGCGGGACCTTCCGATCGCCCCGGCGTCGCCGTCGAGCGCGCCCCGCAGGGCGGGGCGGGTCCGCACCCGACCACGGTCATCGCGCCGCCGCCCGATGCCGGTGTCCCCAAAACCGATCTGACCTGGCGCGATTGCACCACACCCACGCTCGACCTACTCGGCCTCGGCCCCGCGCCGTCCGGCCTGGTCCTGGACTGCGCCGAATACACCACCCCGATCGATTCGACCGGCGGCGTGCTCGGCAACTTCCGCACCGGCGCCATGCGGGCCCGGCTGCCGCAGACCCCGACCGATGTCGCGCCGCTGGTCATCACCTCCGGCGCGGACCGCTCCTCCACCGCGACACTGGCCGGGCTCGCCGTCGGCGCGGGCAACGGGCTGCTGGCCAGCCGCCCGATCGTCGCCGTGGACCGGCGCGGTCTCGGCACCTCGCAACCGATCGACTGCATGACCGCCGAGTCCCGCCGCGGCCTGGCCGATAACGGGCAATTCGGACCGGGTGCAAGCGATCCCGTCGAAGCGGTGACCGGATTCAGCCAGGACGCCACCATCGCCTGCCGCGACTTCCTGCAGCCCTATGAGGGCACCTTCGACGCACCGCACGCCGCCGACGACATCGAGCAGCTGCGCAGGCAATGGCAGGTCGACCGGATCGACCTGCTCGGTTCGGGCAACGGCGCGAAGGTCGCGCTCAGCTACGCGCGCAAATTCGGCGACCACCTGGCGCGCCTGGTGCTGGACTCACCGGAAGCCGTCGGCGCAGATGCCGTCACCCGCACCGAACAGCGTGTCCAGGGCGCGGAGGCCGCGGTAACCGCATTCGCCCAGCGTTGTACCGGCGTCGGCTGCTCACTCGGTGCCGACCCGCGCGCGGCGATCATCGATCTGGTGCGCAAGGCGAGCAGTGGCGGACTCGGCGATATCTCCGCGAATGGGCTGCTGACCGGGGTGTCGGGCTTCCTGGCCGCTCCACGCGACCAAGCCGCGCATGTCGCCGAACTCGCCGACGCACTCTCGGCCGCCGGGCGCGGCGATCGCGGTCCGCTCGGGACGCTGATCCAGCGCGAAACCGCCGCCACGGCGGCCGACGGCCAGTTCGTCAACCGCTGCACCGACAACCAGCTGCCACCGAGCCCCACCAAGGCCAAGGAGCTCGCGGACACCTGGGGCACCAAATATCCGGTCTTCGGCAGGTCTGCCGCGATCGGGATGATGGAATGCGTCGCGTGGCCGGTCAGCGCCGCACCGCCGCTGCCGGAGAAGCTGGACCTGCCGGTTCTCGTGCTCGGCGGGATCGCGGATCCGTTGGTCGGCGACGGCGGTCAAGCCTCGGTGACCGGTGCGCTCGGCGCCGCCGGCGCGCGCAAGGCCGCGATCACCTGGCAGGGTTGGGGGCATCCGGTTTTCGCCCATTCCGGTTGTGCGCAGCGGGCTCTCATCGACTACCTGAAAGACGCCAAGCTGCCTGCTGATGGGACGGCATGCCCCGCATAGGCGAGCGACGCGAGCGCATCAAGCCCCTTTAGGGGATATGACGGAGCCGAGCGCTAGCGAGGCGCAGTCGCGTGAGTGAGCGCAGCGAGCGAATCGATGACACAGCCCCTTTAGGGGATATGACGGAGCCGAGCGCTAGCGAGGCGCAGTCGCGTGAGTGAGCGCAGCGAGCGAATCGATCACACAGCCCCTTTAGGGGATATGACGGAGCCGAGCGCTAGACGAGTAAGTCCGAAGGCCGGTCAGTGATCGTAAGCGATCAGCGACCGGGTGATTGGTGCGCCGATCAGGGTGTTGTGCCAGATCGCGGTGGCCATCGCCAGGATGCGCTGGGCAACGCGGATCGCCACGCCCTGGTAGGAACGTCCGCCGTGGTCTTCCAGGTCGAGCTGGCCTTTGAGAGTGTCGTTGACCGACTCGATCAACTGGCGGACCTTCTTCAGTAACGGCTCACCGTATCGGGTTTTCTCGTCCTTGCGGGACGGGCGAAGCATGGTGATCCCGTACTCGCCCACCAGCGTTTCGAACTCACGGCCCGCGAAGCCCTTATCGCAGATCAACAGGATGCCCTCGTGCTCAGCGGCTACAGCTGAATCGACTTCGAGCATGGCCGAAAGCACCTCGCGTTCACCGATTTTCGGGTCTGCTAGGGCCCACAGGATCGGCATTCCGGCCGGGGTACACACCAGATACAGTTTCAGCCCCCAGTAGAAGCGGGAGTGGGAAGCGCAGTAGCCGTAGCCGGCCCACCCGGCCAGCTCCGACCGCTTCACCGTGGGTCGGGACATGCCACACGGCACCGGAGTCGAGTCCACGATCCAGCAGTCGTCGAGCCAGAAATCGCTGGCGCGAGCCAGCATTCGGATCACCCGCTTGACCAGTCCCAACGCGTTGCGCAGCCGCTTGTTGTACCCGGACTGCTGCGGCAGGTACGGGAACATCCCGGTCAGATGCTTGCGGGCTTACCGCAGCCAGTGCGATTCGGAGGTGAATCCGAGCAGCGACTGGGCCACCGCCAGGCACACCAGTTCCGAGTCGGTCAGCACCGGTGGCCGCCCCGTCCAGCGTGGACCCGCCAATTCATCGTCGATTTTCACGTACAGTGCGGTCAGGAGGGCGTCAAGGTCGTTCGTCACACAATGGTCTTCGGCGCCCTCCGTCCATGTCCAGGCAACGCCGGGACTTCGGACTTACTCGTCTAGCGAGGCGCAGTCATTTCCCCTAACCTCGGCGCGCCAGGTAGGTCCAGGCAACCGTCGTGTGCGGATCCGGTGTACCGTGCCCCAGTGTTACTTCGACAGCTCGAGCCTCGCACCGCTCGCACCACCGCCGAGGTGATCAAGTTCGCACTCTGGCCGCTCGCGGTCATGACTGTGCTCAACCGGGTCTTCATCAAGGCAGTCAACGGGTTCATCACCGATGACTTCAAACCGGTCTACAACGCGTCGCTGGCGTTCCTCAACCACCGACCGGTGTACACCGCGAATTACAATCTGGTGGATCCGCACTACTTGTATCCCCCGAGCGGCACGCTGCTCATCGCGCCCCTGGCGCTGATCGATCCCGAGAAGTCGCGCTGGTGCTTCATCCTGTTGAATGCCGCCGCCATCATCCTGGCCTGGTACCTGCTGCTCAAGCTGTTCAAGTTCACGGTGTCGTCGGTGGCGGCGCCGGCCCTCCTGCTGGCCATGTTCAGCTCCGAAACCGTCATCAACACACTGGTTTTCACCAATGTGAACGGATGCGTGCTGCTGGCCGAGGTGGCCTTCATCATGCTGCTGCTCGCCCGGCGGGATCTGTGGGCCGGTGCGATATTGGGTTTGAGTATCGCGGTGAAACCGACGCTCGCACCGCTGGTGCTGATCGCGGCGGCGCGCGGGCAATGGAAGGTGTTCTACACCGCTATCGGTGTTCCGGTCGCGCTCACCGCTGTCGCCTGGCCGCTGTCGAAGGACGCGGACAAGTTCTTCACCCGGACGGCGCGCTACATCTTCGAATCCCGGGACTACTTCAACAGCGCGATTGTCGGCAATGCCGCATATTACGGTCTGCCGCTATGGCTGACCTGGGGTATTCGCATCGTGATGGGCGTGGTGGTAGCCATCTCGCTGTGGCTGCTGTATCGCTACTGTCGCGACGACGAACTCTTCTTCGTGACGACCTCGTCCGGTGTGCTGATGACCGCGTCGTTCCTGCTGTCCTCACTGGGTCAGATGTACTACTCGATGATGTTGTTCCCGCTGCTGATGTCGGTGGTACTGCGCAATTCGGTGCTGCGGAACTGGCCGGCGTGGCTGGCGGTCTTCGGATTCATGTCCTACGACAAGTGGCTCTCGGACCGCTGGCAGGGCCTGGGGCGCAATCTGGAGTATCTGCGCATCACCTTCGGCTGGGGTCTGCTGCTGATCGTCATCACGTGCGTGCTCGGCGATCGGTATCTGGCGGCGCGACGGGAAGGTCGGCTGCAGTTCGGAATCGATCCGGAGTGGATGCGCTCGGCGCCGGATTCGCGGGATGCCGCCGAGGACGCGCCGCTGGTGGTCGAGCCGGAGATGGAATACGAAAGCACTCCCGGCGAGGCGACGAACGGCAGCGAATTGCTCGATGACCCGCGGGCGAGTGCACTCAAGTAGCGACTGGACAGTCGGCGCGGGCATCGAAAACCTATTAGCGTGGAGCAATGAGTTCTGACGCCGACACGTCCCTACCCGCACCCCGGATCCAGCTGACCCCACAGGAGTGGAAGGCCAAGCTGAATCCCGAGGAATACGCGGTGCTGCGACAGGCCGCGACCGAACGTCCGTTCACCGGCGAGTACACCGACACCAAGACCGAGGGCGTCTATGTGTGCCGGGCGTGCGGGGCCGAATTGTTCCGCAGCGCCGAGAAATTCGATTCGCATTGCGGGTGGCCGTCGTTTTTCGACCCGGCGAAGTCGGAGGCGGTCATTCTGCGCTCCGACGACACACTCGGCATGCACCGGGTCGAAGTGCTGTGCGCGAACTGCCACAGCCACCTCGGCCACGTCTTCGAGGGCGAGGGATACAGCACGCCCACCGATAAGCGCTATTGCATCAACTCCATCGCCCTGCAACTGCACCCCTCGGGCAGAGCAGCGGAATAGAACGACTGCGCGCTGAGCGAAAGATACAGACCGACCGGCTTGTTGCGCATGCCCCGAAAAACTGGGGCATGCGCCATGGGTCAGTAGCTCAGGGCAGCGCGGCGATGAGTTTTTCGATTTCGACGCGGGGGCCGGTGAAGAAGGGGACCTCTTCGCGCACGTGCAGGCGGGCCTCGGTGGCGCGCAGGTCGCGCATGAGGTCGACGATGCGGTGCAGTTCCGGGGCCTCGAAGGCGAGGATCCACTCGTAGTCGCCGAGAGCGAAGGAGCTGACGGTGTTGGCGCGCACATCCGGGTAGCCGCGTGCGGCCTTGCCGTGGTCGGCGAGCATCTTGCGGCGCTCATCGTCGGGCAGCAGATACCACTCGTAGGAGCGCACGAACGGGTAGACGCAGATGTAGTTGCCCGGATCCTCACCGGCCAGGAACGCCGGAATGTGGCTCTTGTTGAATTCGGCGGGCCGATGCAGCGCCACATTGCTCCAGACCGGCGCGCTGGCCCGGCCCAGTTCGGTGGTGCGCCGGAAATCCGCGTACGCGGACTGCAGATCCTCGACCCGCTCGGCATGCGACCAGATCATGAAGTCGGCATCGGCGCGCATCCCCGCGACGTCGTAGATGCCGCGAACCACGACATCACGCTCGGCGAGCCCATCGAAGAACGCCCGCGCCTCCTTGATGGCGGCCTCACGGTCGTCCCCCAGCACACCCGGCTGCACCTGGAACACCGAGAACATCAGGTAGCGGATGGTGGAATTGAGTGCTTGATAGTCGAGTCGCGCCATGATTCCTATCGTGCCACTGCGCCGAATCAATGCATCCGTGCGGGCCATTCCCGACGCGGATGCGCGCGCCGCATCTCCGTGGCGGGCAGCGTGCGACGCAGTGCCGATCAGGGCGCCGCGGCACAGGTCATCGCACTGCAACCCGGTCGCAGCACCGCGCAGGCGCAACGCCGATCTGGACGCCGCAGGTCGGGCCCCGACCACCAGGAAGTCGCACTACGCGGCGCGGCGCCGATCGCGATGCCGGAGCTCAGATCCGGCACTGGCCAGCCCATAGTCGCGGTCCGTGGCACGGCTGCCGCGGCTCAGATCAGGGCATTGCCCACCTGGTAGTCGCATTGCGCAGCGCCATCAAGACACCGCAGCTCGAGGTGCTGCCTACCCCGGTGCTGCGCGGATCAGGCGGCGGTGTGGGTCAGGGTGGTGGCTATGCGGTGGGCGGCGGCGGTGCCGGAGGCTACGCAGGCGGGGACGCCGACACCGTGGAGGTAGGCACCCGCTATCGCCAGGCCCTCGAAATGGGCTGTAGTGGATTCGATTTCGGCTATGCGGTCGAGGTGGCCAGGGGCGTATTGGGCCAGACCGCCGGGCCAGCGCTGAACCACGGCCGAGATCGGTTCGATGGTGGCACCCGTGACGGTGGCGAGGTCTTCGGTGGCGGCGGCGATGAGTTCGGCGTCGGTCCAAGTCTGGGTGGAGTCGTCGCCGAATTTGCCGAATGAGGCTCGGACGGCGGCGGTTTCGCGTTCGGCGAGGTGGGTCCACTTGCGACTCGACAGGGTGAAGGCCTTGGCACGCAAGGGTTCTCCGGTGGCGACCAGGATGCCGGAGTTCTGCGGCAGCGCGGTGTCACGCGGAAGGGCCAGGGCCACAACGACAGACGAGGACAATTCGATGCCACCCGCGGCCGATGCGGCGGCGGGCGCGAAGGGGCGCAGCAGGTTCGCGGTCACCGGGGCGGGGGTGGCGAGCACCACCGCGTCCACCGCGCCGATCGGTTCGACTACCCAGCCGTGAGTCGCGCGGGTCAGGTGGGTGGCCGAGGTCGCGGTGATGAATTCCGCCTCGGACTTGGCGGCCAATACGTCGAGGAGCACCCGGTAGCCGCCACGAAGGCCGCCGAAAACCGGCGTGTTCGAGGGCGGCGGCAGCGCGGCCGCGACCGCCTTGGTGAGGCTCGACGCGCCGTTGTCGAGCGCGGCGGCCAGCGTCGGCAGTGCGGCGCGCACCCCGATGGAGCGCGAACTGCCCGCATAGACGCCACCGAGCAGCGGATCGACGCCGCGCTCGGCGACCTGCGCGCCGAACCGGTCGGCTACCAGGCTGTAGACGTCGATGTCGGCGTCCGGATACCAGGCCAGCGGCCGTCGCGTCTCCGCATCGATCCGCTCGAGCGTCTCGGCATCGACCAGCCCGCGCATCGACTCGGCATCCGACGGAATGCCCATCAACGTGCGTTCCGGCAGCGGATGCGCGCTGCCCTGCGCCCAGACCAGCGGCCGCAACCCGGCGGGCACCACCAACTCCGATTCCAGCCCGAGTTCGCGCAGCAGCGCGGGTACCTCCGGCCGCCGCCCGACGAACGCCTCCGCCCCGAGATCCAAAGGCTCTCCGGCCAATTCGCCGGTATAGAGAATCCCGCCCAGCCGCGCGCCCCGATCGATGACCACGATCTCCGCCTGCGTCCCCAGCAGCCCCCGCAACCGGTACGCCGCGACAAGCCCGCTGATCCCGCCACCGACCACCGCGATTCTCATGTCGCGACCGTAGCCCGCCGACGGATCCGCACCGACCACACCCCTCACCTTCGTGACCGAGCACACGGTCAGCACCCGGAGTCCGGGGACCGGGCGGGTGTTTTCAACGGTCGCCGCGCAGCTGCGCCCGGATCTCCGGCTTGAGCACTTTGCCGATTTTCGAGCGCGGCAGATCGGGCCAGATCTCCACCTGCTTGGGAGTTTTCACCCCGCCGAGTCGCGCCTTGGTGTGCTCGCGCAGTTCGTCGACGGTCACGGTATGGCCGAGGTTCAATTGCACGACAGCGGTGACCCGCTCACCCCACTTATCGTCGGGAAGTCCGATGACCGCGCAGTCCTGGACCGCCGGATGCGTCAGCATCGCCTGTTCGACCTCGGCGGAGTACACGTTGAATCCGCCGGTGATGATCATGTCCTTGGCCCGGTCGACGACGTAGAGATAGTTGTCGGTATCGAGGTAACCGATGTCCCCGGTGTGATGCCAGCCGTACCGCGACACCTCGGCCGTCGCATCTGGATTCTTGTGGTACCCGGCCATCACCAACGGACCCCTGACCACGATTTCGCCGCGCTCACCCGAGGCAAGCAGCCGACCCTCGGCATCCATGATGGCCACCTGGGTGAGCGGGGTCGGCCGTCCGGCCGATGACAGTCGTTCGGTGGCGATCGATCCGTCGGGACGGAAGTGATCTTTCGGCGCCAGCGTGGCAACCATCATGGGCGCTTCGGACTGTCCGAACAGCTGGCCCATGACCGGGCCGATCCGGTCCAGCGCCGCGGCCAGCCGGGCCGTCGACATCGGGGCGGCACCGTACCAAAGGCACTGCAGCGAACCGAGATTCGCTTCCGGCAGCGCCGGATGATCCAGCAGCATGTAGATGAGCGTCGGCGGCAGGAAGGTGTGGGTGATCCGGTGCCGCTCGATCAACGTGAGAAATTCACCGAGATCCGGGGCGGGCATCACCACGATCTCACCGCCGAGGGTCAGGATCGGAAAGCACAGCACGCCCGCCGCGTGGGTCAGGGGTGCCAGTGCCAGGTAGTGAGGCCGAAGTTCGAATGGATAACTCATCAAAGTCAGTGCGGTCATCGCCTCGATATTGTGGCCGGTGAGCCGGACCCCCTTCGGCCGTCCGGTCGTGCCTCCGGTGCCGACCAGCATGGCGAGTTCGTCGATCGGCTCGACCTGCGTTGGATCGGCCGGACATTCGCGCAGCCAGTCCTCGAAACTTGTTGCGTCGGAGGCATTTCCGTCCAAACAGACCAGGGTCCGCAGTCCGGGTAGTTGCGGTGCGATGACCGAAACGAGTGGCGCGAAGGCGGATTGGAATATCAGGCAGGTGCAGTCGAAAAGGTCTAGTAGTTCCCGATTCTCCGCCGCCTCGTTACGTGGATTGATCGGACACCACACCGCGCCCGCGCGGGCGATGCCGAAAACGCAGGCGAAGGCCAGCGTGTCGTTCGCCGACAGGATCGCGACCCGCTCGCCGGGCCGGATGCCGGATCGCGCCAGTGCCCCGGCGATGCGCCACGACAACTGTTGCACTTCCGCATAGGTCAGCGTGCGCCCGTTCATGGTCAGGCAGGGCGCGGCGGCGCCGAGTGAAGCGCCCTTGTCGAGATAGTCGGTCAAACGCACGGTAATCCTCTGCGGAAGCTGTTGTGGAAGTGGCCGATTCGGGCCACGGGCAGCGCTGGGCACCCGTGGCCCGAGACCGCGATCAACGGTGCACGTTCAGGACCGGTTCACTGACCAATCCGAAACCGCGGAGCACTCCGAGCAGTTCCCGATGACCGAAGGCCTGGCACGCCGAGGCGAACCCGGTTCGTTTCGGCGGCGCCTGTAGCAGTGCATTCGCGGCAAACGCCTGCATCAGGCCGGTCTGCTTGTAGTTGCAGTTCCCGTAGATCACACAGTGGGCGCGCGCCAGCGGTCCGGACGCGTGCACGGAATCGAGCGAGGTGTTGATCCGCGGATTCTCCCGCGGCGGCATCTCGTCGCGCACCAGTGCGGCCTGCTCGGCCAGGACGCGATATTTCTCCTGCACCGGAAGATCTTTGACCTGCTCGACGACCGCCTGCACGATCTGCGGCACGCCCTGCATCAACGGCCGGTTGAAAACGCCGCCGAGCACCTTCACATTCGCGACCCGCGGATCGCGCTTGAACCACACCGGATGCGAGGTACCACCCCAGGGCAGTGCGAGCCCGATCTCGTGTTGGCCGGGCACCACCACGTCGTAGAGTCCGGCGTCCGCGGGCCACTCCGCATACTGGTTCTGTTCGAGGTAATAGGCCTTGGACAGCGCGGCATTGACCAGGATCGTCTTCGTGGACGCGACCGTCGGGAAGCCCTTCCAGAAGACCTGGATATCGAGGGTGTCCAGACCGGGGGTTTCCAGGCAGATATTCGCGGCGATCTCGCCGGTGGTGTACATCTGCGCCACGCCCGGCGCGAGCAGCAGACCGCGAGCCGCCATCTCGGCGCCGTACTGCTCATCGCAGTCGATCAGCCAATCCTGTTCGCCGGTGGTGTCGAGGTAGTGGGTCCCCGCTGCCACGCATGCCTGTACCACCTCGTGGCCGTATTGCGCGAACGGGCCGACAGTGTTGCAGACAACCCCGGCGCCACGAAACAGCTCGGTCAGCGTGGCGACCTCGTGGGCGACCTCGACGACCTCGTGCTCCACGGTGTCGATACCGGGAATCTTGTCGATCGCCTCCTGCAACCGGGTCTTGTCCCGGCCCGCGGCGACGAACGGAATATTGAATTCGCGAAGGTATTCACAGACCAGACGGCCGGTGTATCCGGATGCGCCGTAGACGACGACGGGCTTATCGGTGCTCATGAAATCTCGAACCTTTCGTTGTCGCAGTACTCACATGCCCATGCCGCCATCGACCGGCAGACCAGCACCGGTGATGAAGCGCGCGGCATCGGAGGCGAGGAACACCACTGCGTCGGCCATATCGGCAACCTCGCCGAGCCGTCCCTGCGGCGTCTGTTCGATGACGGCGCCGACGGCGGCTTCCGCACTGGGGAACAAGCCGATCCGAGCGACATCGTCGGCCAACTGGGCCCCCATCTCGGTCGGGACGAGTCCGGGGTATACGCAGTTCACCCGCACGCCGTAGCCGAGCTTCCCGGACTCCATCGCCGCCACCCTGGTGAGCCGATCCACCGCGGACTTGGTCGCCGAATACACCGAAATACCGGGAAAGGCGATGGTCGCGGCGACCGAGGCGATATTCACGATGGCGCCACCGCGCCCCGCAGCGCCACCGGGGCGCATCGCCCGCAGCGCATGTTTGATGCCCAGTGCGGTGCCGAGCACATTCACCTCGAGCATCCGGCGCACTTCTTCCGGATCGAGATCGACCACGAGGCTGGTGATTTCGACACCGGCGTTGTTCACCACGATGTCGAGGCCGCCGAGCGTTGCGACGGTATCGGTGACCGCCTGCGCCCAGTGCGCGTCATCGGTGATATCGAGCGGCACGAATTCGGCCCTCGCGCCGCCGGCCCGCAGCGCTTCCACGGTCTCCTTACCGAGATCCTCGCGCACATCGCCGATCGCGACCGCCGCTCCGGCGCGGGCCAGCGCCTCGGCCATACCCGCGCCGAGTCCTCGCGCACCACCGGTTACCAGGGCCGTGCGCCCGGTCAGGTCGTACCCACTCATCCGGCATCTCCTCCTCGAGATCGTCCATTCGGATTTCGCATTCGACTGATCAGATGCGACGTGGATCACAGTGTGCGCGCATGCTTGACGGTCGTCAAGACTTTTTTTGACAGTCGTCAAGCATTTCTTGCACGATCGTCAAACCAGCTGGTCGCCCATCGCCGATACCGCGATAGACTGGGCGAATTCACATGAGCGGTGACGGAGAGAAGCCACGATGACCGAAATCGTCGAGACCAGGCGGGATCGAATCGCGCGCCGACAGGTCGACAAGTTCGGCGAGCGACGCGCACAGCTGGCCGCCGCCGCACTGCACACCCTCGCCGAACTCGGCTATGCCCGGACCAGCCTGCGGGAGATCGCGCAGAAATCCGAGTTCACCCACGGAGTGCTGCACTACTACTTCAACGACAAGGTCGAGCTGATCACCCACGCGGTGCGGCAATACGAGCAGGTGTGCGTCACCCGTTACGACGACATCGTCACCGCAGCGGCGACAGCCGACCAGCTCCGGCGCGACTTCGGCGCCGCAATGGCCGCCACCCTGGATGCCGACGCCCCCCTGCACCGGCTCTGGTACGACTTGCGCAACCAGAGTCTGTTCGAGGAGTCCTTCCGCGATGACGTGCTCGAAATCGACGGCCATCGCGAGGAGATGATCCGCAACGTCGTCGACCGCTTCGCCGAGCTGTCGGGTCGACCGCTGCTGGTCCCCTCCGCCACCGCCTACGCCATCTTCGACGGCCTCTTCCAACAGGCGCTGCTGCGCAAACTCGCCGGACACAGCGATGCCGTCGACACGCTCGCCATCGAAGCCGCCGCTCTGCTCGATGTGGTGATCGGACAGCGCAAGCCCTAGCCGACCTCCGGAATCACACTGCCGCACGGCCATTTACGGCCGCACACAAGGCGCGATCCGCGCGACAAGTCCGTTACGTCATTCGTTTGCGGAGGGTGGTCAAGGCGAACCGGGAATGATCAGGTCCACATGGTCGCGCGTGTTGTCGGTGGCGAAGTGCTCGTCTTCAGCGGCCATCCACTGCTCCCATAAGGGCAGGGTGTGGACACCGTCGCGTTCGAGACCGCGTGCCAGACGCACCGCGCGCGGGGTGTCGATCCATACCGCGAGCGATAGCCGATCGCGGACGACGGCGCGGGCCGAGGAGACGCCTTCGAGTACGAGCACTCCCCCGGGCCTGACATCGTGCCATTCGGCCAAATCCCGCTTGTCCCAGTCGTATCGCTGATATCGCCCGACACGCCCCTGGGCGATCGGCACCAGCACCTGCTGTTCGAGCCGCGGCCACCAGGGGAGTTCGTTGTTTCCAGCCGCGAAGTCGTCGGCGGAGACCACCTGGGCATCGCACAGTGCCGCCAAAGACGCTGCGAACGTAGACTTTCCGGCTCCGGCCGGACCGTCCACCGCTACCAGGCGGGTCGAACCGAGTCGCGGCGCGCGGGCGGCGACCCGACCCGCGATCTCTTCGAGCACCGGACTCCTACCCGGCGGCACCGGCCGACCGGCCGGTCACAGTTCGTGGACGAGTTGCACCAGGGCGGTCAGCACACCCGGATCGGTGTCGGGCAGCACTCCGTGCCCGAGGTTGAAGATATGACCGGCCGCACCCATGGTGATCGCCTCATCGGCCTCGTGTGCGATACGCCGCGCCTCGGCCTCGACGGCAGCGGATCCGGCGAACAGCACGGCGGGATCCAGGTTGCCCTGCAACGCTTTTCCGGGTCCGACCCGACGCACCGCCTCGGTCAGCGGCACCCGCCAATCGACGCCCACGACATCGGCGCCCGCCTCGCCCATCGCACCGAGCAGTTCACCGGTCCCGACCCCGAAGTGGATCCGCGGCACCCCGGCCGCGGCGACCTCCGCGAATACCCGCTCCGAATGCGGCAGCACGAATTCGCGATAGTCGGCCAGCGAGAGCGCACCGGCCCACGAATCGAACAACTGCACGGCGTCCACGCCGGCGGCCAACTGTGCCTGCAGGAAAGCGATGGTGATATCGGTCAGGACGCCGAGCAACTCGTGCCAGGTCGTCGGGTCGGCGTGCATCATCGCCTTGGTGCGCTCGTGGTTCTTACTCGGCCCACCCTCGACCAGATACGACGCGAGCGTGAACGGCGCACCGGCGAATCCGATCAGCGGCGTATCGCCGAGCGCGTCGGTCAGCAGCTTCACCCCGTCGGTCACCGCGCCCACCTCTTCGGGCCGCAGCCGCGGCAGTGCGCGCACATCCGCGATGGTGCGCACCGGCGAGGCGATCACCGGCCCGACACCGGCCACGATATCGAGATCGATACCGGCGGCCTTCAGCGGAACGACGATGTCGGAGAACAAGATCGCCGCGTCGACACCGTGGCGCCGGATCGGCTGCATGGTGATCTCACACACCAGCTCCGGGTCGAAGCACGACTCCAGCATGCCGATGCCCTTGCGCAGTTCGCGGTACTCGGGCAGCGACCGTCCGGCCTGCCGCATGAACCACACCGGACGACGGCTCGGTGCGGCGCCGGTGGCGGCGGCCAGGAACGGGGCATCGGTCAACCGGCGACGGGTTTGAGTGCTCATCACCGCCTATCGTATGCGGCCCGCAAGGCCCTCTAGCGGCGCGCCTCCGACTGCGCCGGGCACGCAAGGTCTACCGTCGCTTCCGTGACACCGCTCGACTTCCGCGACGGAGCCGCACCGACCGAAGGACCCAACGGCGAGCCAGCTCAATTTCGCGCCGCGGTCGATGCGATGGGCACCGCAACCGTGCACCCTCGAATCGAGCTGGCACCGATCCGGCCCCCACAACGCCTGGCACCCTTTTCGTACGCACTAGGCGCGGAAGTCAAACACCCTGAAACCAATGTGGTGCCGGTCGATTCCGAGGGCGATGCCTTCGGCAGGCTGATCCTGCTGCATGATCCCGAGGGCGGCGAGGCCTGGCACGGTGTCTTCCGCTTGGTGGCCTACATCCAGGCCGATATCGATGCGGCACTGGCCACCGACCCGCTGCTGCCCGAGGTCGCCTGGAGCTGGCTGGTCGACGCGCTCGAAACCCGCGGCGAACCGTTCACCGCGCTCGGCGGCACCGTCACCTCCACCAGTTCGGTGCGCTACGGCGATATCGCCGGACCGCCGCGCGCACACCAATTGGAGCTGCGCGCCTCCTGGACCGCGATGACCACCGATATGCGTCCGCACGTGGAAGGCTTCTGCGAAGTGCTGGCCTACGCGGCCGGTTTGCCGCCCGCCGGAATCACCCATCTGCGACCGGAGTCGTATACCAGCAACGACCACACCTGATCGCCACGTAAAGTTCAGGTTTATGTCGGTAGCAGACGAGTCCGAGCAAAGCAACACGCCACCAGAAAGCACGGCGGAGCCGCTGCTCGTGCCTGCCGCCGGTGTGCCCCCCGTGCTCGTAACCGCCGCAGAGGTCGCCGACGCCGCTGCTCGGCTCGCGGCGGGCACCGGTCCACTGGCCGTCGATGCCGAGCGCGCCTCCGGTTTCCGGTATTCGGCGCGTGCCTACCTGATCCAGTTACGGCGCGCGGGTTCGGGCAGTTTCCTGATCGATCCGATTCCGGTCGCCGATGCGCTCGAACCGCTGGCCGCCGCGATCAACGATCTGGAGTGGGTGCTGCATTCGGCGGACCAGGATCTACCCGGACTCGCCGAACTCGGCCTGCGCCCCGCGCGACTGTTCGACACCGAATTGGGTGGCAGGCTGGCCGGTTTCGAGCGCGTCGGACTGGCGGCCATGGTGGAGCGGCTACTCGGCCGCGCATTGCGCAAGGGTCATGGCGCGGCCGACTGGTCGACCCGGCCGCTGCCCGACGATTGGCTGAACTACGCGGCGCTCGATGTCGAATTGCTGCTCGAGCTGCGCGACGAGGTGGCCGTTTCGCTCGACGTCCAGCACAAGGCCGATTGGGCCGCACAGGAATTCGAGCATGTCCGGATCACCGAACCCGGTACGCCGAAGGCCGACCGCTGGCGGCGCACCTCCGGCATCCACACCCTGCGCCGCACCCGCCAGCTGGCCATCGTGCGCGAACTGTGGACCACCAGGGATACCCTCGCGCGCACCCGCGATGTCGCCCCGGCCCGCATCCTCCCGGATGCCGCGATCATCGCCGCCGCGAATGCCGAACCGCGCACCATCGCCCAACTACGCACCCTGCCGGTCTTCGGCGGGCCACGCCAACGCCGCTACTCCCGCGACTGGCTCGCCGCCGTCGACCGCGGCCGCGCCCTCCCCGACACCGACCTACCACCCCTGACCCAACCGTTCGAGGGACCGCCCCCGGTGAACCGCTGGGAGCGCCGCGATCCGTCCGCCGCCGCCCGACTGGTTCGAGCACGCGCGGCGATGGGTGAACTGTCCATCGAGTACGCGATTCCGGTGGAAAATCTGCTCTCCCCCGACCTGGTGCGCCGCTTGTGCTGGGACGGACTCCCTGATTACGACCGTGTGGGCGAGTTCGACGACCTATCCGCCGCGGTCGACGGATTCCTCAAGTCGGGTGGCGCCCGACCCTGGCAGCGCGAACTCGCGGTCCCCCGACTCGCCGCCGCCCTGACCCCAACCTCCGAGTAGGCCGGACTCGGCGTTCAGGATGAGGTCGCGACGGCGGTCTCGACGGACTGCTTGAAGACCTGCAGGCCGTGCTCCATGGATGCGCCGAACGCGTCGGCGAGTTCGTGCGGCAGGGTGTCGTGGATCCAGACGAAACGGCTGCCGTCGGCGTGCGGGAAAACCTGCATGGACGAGCTGTCGTGCTCCGGGGTGACGCTTCCCCCGACGATGGAGAACACGATCCGGCGTTCGGTTTCGTCGAGCGCGATGAACCGTTCGTGCAGCACCGTGCCGTTCGCGAAGGTGACGATGCGCAGGTCCGGACCGTCGAGGGTGCTGTCGGTGACGAAACCGGGCGCCATACGTTCCGGGCCCTGCGCGAAGTCGCCGATGATCGCCCACAGCTGCTCGGCGGGCGCCTCGACGAGGATCTCCCTCTTGACCGATCCCATGATTGATCCTCCTGTATCGGAGCGGAGTCTCCGCTCGGGATAACTTCTGTTTCCGAAACGGTAGTTAGGTAACCAGCCATCGTCAATGGGCAGTTACTATTGACTTCATGTCCGACACAGTCGATGCCGCACCTGCGGCGCTCGCTCGTCTGGTGGAATTCGTCAACACGCGCCGCGCGGACGGCGACGACATCGGCACACCCGAGCAGTTGACGAGTTGGCTCCGCGCACACGAATTGCTGCCCGAGGGCTCAGCCGATACGGCCGCACAACAGCGAACCGTCCGAGTCCGCGAGGGTCTGCGCGCCCTACTCGCCACGAACAACGCCGAACCCGTCACCAGTCCCCGTCCAGACGGTCTGAACCCAGCGGCCCGCACCGAACTCGCCGCGCTCACCGCGGCGCTGCCACTGACTCTGGAGGTGACCAGCACCCCGCCCCGTTTGGTCCCGCACACCGACGACCGCGTCGACCATGCCCTGGCCACCCTGCTCGCCGACGTCGCCACCGCGGTCGCCGCGGGCACCTGGTCACGCCTCAAGACCTGCCGGGAACCGAGCTGCCGCTGGGCCTTCTACGATCATTCCCGCAACCGCGGCCGCACCTGGTGCTCGATGGACGTCTGCGGCAATCGCGTAAAAGTCCGTGCCTCCCACCGCCGTAACGCAGCACGGTAGTCGAAGCACCAATGATGGTGCCGCCCAGCGCCGGTCGGCACCGGGGCGACAACCCCTGGATCAGCGTGCGTCGAGCCAGCCCGAGATGCGGCGGGCGATATCGGTAGCCGTCAGTCCGAGCTCTTCGTGCACCTCGTTGCGCGACGCGTGGTCCAGGAAGTGTTGCGGCACACCGAGATCGCGAGTCGGCACATCCAAGCCCGCACCGCGCAAGCGCGCGGATACGGTGGATCCGATGCCGCCATGCAGACCGCCGTCTTCCAGAGTCACTACGAGACGGTAGTTTTCGGCGAGTTTGACGACTGTATCGGAAACCGGCAGCACCCACCGCGGATCGATGACCGTGACCGAAATACCTTCCGGCTCCAGCAGATCCGCGACCGCGACCGCGGTCGATGCGAAAGGTCCGACCGCGACCAGCAGTACATCACCGCGCTGGGCTCGAGCAGAGCCGCCCTCACGCTCGGGCAGCCGCAGCACATCGACCCCATCGAGCCGCTCGACGGCCGAAATATCCTCGGCCACACTGCCCTTCGGGAAGCGGATGGCGGTCGGTCCGTCGCTCACCGCGAGCGCCTCGGCCAACTCCTCACGTAATGTCGCCGCATCGCGCGGGGCCGCAACGCGCATGCCCGGAATGATGCCGAGCACCGACAGATCCCACATGCCGTTGTGCGAGGCGCCGTCCGGACCGGTGATTCCGGCGCGATCCAGCACCACCGTCACCGGCTGCTTCAGCAGTGCGACATCCATCAGCAACTGGTCGAAGGCGCGGTTGAGGAATGTCGAGTAGATCGCCACCACCGGATGCATGCCGCCGAGGGCGAGTCCGGCCGCCGAGGCCATCGCGTGCTGTTCGGCGATGCCGACATCGAACATCCGCTCCGGGAACCGCTCCCCGAATGCCGCCAGACCGGTCGGTCCGGGCATAGCCGCGGTGATCGCGACGATATCGTCGCGCTTCTCCGCATGCGCGATCAGCTCCTGGGAGAACACCGAGGTCCAGCCGAGCGCCTTGGGGCCGCCGAGCGGGCGGCCGGTGAGCGGGTCGATCGGATCACAGGCGTGCATCTGGTCGGCGACGTGGTTCTCGGCGTGCGAGTAGCCGCGCCCCTTCTGCGTCACCACGTGCACGACCACCGGCCCGCCGAAATCCTTCGCGCGACGCAGCGCCGCTTCCAACGCGACGGTGTCGTGGCCGTCCACCGGCCCGACATACTTCAACCCGAGATCGCTGAAGAGCTCCTGCGGACTCACCGCATCCTTGATCCCGGCCTTCACCGCGTGCACCATCGAGTACGCGGATTCGCCGACGCGCGGAATGCTCTTGAGGATCCGCTTCCCCGCATCCAGCGCATGCTCGTAGGCGGGCTGGGTGCGCAGCGCGGTCAACCGGTCGGCGAGGCCGCCGATGGTCGGCGCGTAGGAGCGGCCGTTGTCGTTGACCACCACGACGACGGGCCGGTCCGGCGCGGCGGCGATATTGTTCAGCGCCTCCCAGCACATGCCACCGGTGAGCGCGCCGTCGCCGACGACCGCGACCACATGCCGGTTCTGCCCGGTCAGCGCGAAGGCCTTCGCCAGACCGTCGGCATAGGACAGCGAGGCCGAGGCATGCGAGGACTCGACCCAGTCGTGGGCGCTCTCGGATCGGCTCGGGTAGCCGGACAATCCACCCTGCTTGCGCAGCGTGTCGAACTGATCCTTGCGACCGGTGAGGATCTTGTGCACGTAGGCCTGATGCCCGGTGTCGAAGATCAACGGATCGGCCGGCGAGTCGAAGATCCGGTGTAGTGCGATGGTCAGCTCGACCACGCCGAGATTGGGGCCGAGGTGCCCGCCGGTGACGGCGACCTTCTGCACCAGGAACTCGCGAATCTCCTCCGCCAGTTCACCCAATTCGGCAACGGTCAGCCGTCGCAGGTCTTCGGGCGTATCGACCCGGGAAAGCACTCCCACCTGAACTCGCTCCCTCCGGATAGCGCATCTGATCCGATCAGTCTACGGAGCCGCGCCAGTGGCTCCGCACGACAATGCCCCGCCACCAGCCGACTTCGCGTGGAAGTGTGAGCCTCCACACGAATCGCCGCCCATCCGAAGACACGCTCAGGCGGACGAGTTCGCCGGTCCACCTAACGTTACCCAGCTTAGAGTGGACCCGTGGCCCTGCCCGAGCAGAAGGTTCCGCAAACGGTCGACCCCGGCGTCGTGGCACGCATCGTCACCGATGTCTACGAATTGTGCCGCGCCGACGATTCCGGGGAACTCGCCGATTACATCCCCGAACTGGCTGCCGTACAACCCGATTCGTTCGGACTGTGCCTGGCCACCGCGGACGGACGGGTCTACGGTACCGGCGACGTCACCACCGAGTTCACCATCCAGTCGATCTCCAAACCCTTCACCTACGCACTCGCACTGGCCGATCGGGGCATCGCGACCGTCGCCGAGCACATCGATGTCGAACCCTCCGGCGAAGCGTTCAACGAGATCAGCCTGGATCCGGTGACCGAGCGCCCGCGCAATCCGATGATCAATGCGGGGGCCATCACAGCGGCCGCACTCGTCACCGGCCGCGACCCGACCGAGCGCTTCGAGCGCATCCGACGCTGCTACTCCCACTTCGCCGGGCGCGAGCTGACCATGAACGAGGCGGTGTACGCATCGGAAGCGCGCACCGGATTCCGCAATCGCGCCATCGGCTACATGCTGCGCTCCTTCGGCATCATCGAATCCGATCCGGACGAGGCGGTCGACCGGTACTTCCGGCAGTGCTCGATCGATGTAACCTGCCGCGATCTCGCGCTGATGGCCGCGACGCTGGCCAATAACGGACTCAACCCGCTGACCCGCGAACGCGCACTGACCGCGGCCCTCGCCGAACGCGTGCTCAGTGTGATGACCACCTGCGGCATGTACAACGCCGCGGGCGACTGGGTGACCACCGTCGGTCTCCCCGCCAAGAGCGGCGTCGGCGGCGGCATCCTGGCCGTGCTGCCCGGCCAGATCGGCATCGCCGTCTATTCCCCTCGGCTGGACACGCACGGCAGCAGCGTGCGCGGTGTCGCGGCCTGCCGGGCGCTGTCACAGCGGCTCGAATTGCACTTCCTGCACGTCACCCGGTCCGCGCGCACCGCGATCCGTGCCGCGTACACGGTGGCCGAGGTGCCGTCACGGCTGCGACGCACCACCGACGAGTTGGACGTCCTCGCCGAATTCGGGCACCGCGCCCGCGTCTACGAACTGCACGGCGACTTATTGTTCACCGGTGCGGAGCGGGCGGTCCGCGCGATCGAGGAGCAGGCGCGCGAGTTGGCGGCCTTGGTAGTGGACCTGCGGCGGGTCGGTGAGGTCAGCGGGATCGCGGTCCAGATGCTCGATGCCTTGCAGATCGAACTCGCCGCGGCGGGCTGCCGCGTCGCCATTGTCGACCCGGACGGCAAACTGGGGCATCTGGTCTCCGGCCTGGATCCGGCCGACCCACGGGGGCGGGTCTTCATCGATCGCGATACCGCGACCGAATGGTGCGAGGACATCGTCCTCGACCACCATCGGCCCGCGGACGAACCGGCGTGCACGTCCCTGCCGATCGAGGAGCATCCCGCACTCGCGGCTCTCGCTCCGGACGATCGCAGCCGGCTGGCCAAGGACTTCGAGGTCCGCACCATCGCTCGCGGCGAGGTCATCGCCGAGCGCGGCAGCGCCCGCTCCGGGCTGTATCTGATTCTCGAGGGCCGGGTCCGGATCACCTTCGAGGGCACCGATGCCCGGATCCATCGGCTGGTATCGCTTTCGGCGGGAATGTCTTTCGGCGAGGTCCCGATGTTGGTCGGGACACCGTTCGTGAACGAGGCACGTGCGGAAAACGCGGTGCGCGTCGCGGTGCTGCGTCCGGAGCGGTTCGACATGCTCACCGAGCAAGCGCCGGACCTCAAGCTCGCGCTGCTCGAGCGACTCGCCGCGGGAGCGTATGCGCAGATGGATGCGGCGGTACGCGCGATCGCCGTGCGCGGCGGCGACTATTGACCGGTTTGCCCGGGTCACGGGGACATTTCCGAAGCATCGACCGTTGCGTCTGAAACCGATGAAGTCAGGAGAGCGCTGTGAGCAAGAAGAAGTCCGACGGCACCGCGAGCACGGTCACCACCTTCGGGTCCGGCAGCGCCCGCGCCACCCCGGATCTGATGCGCGTCACCATTTCCGTCGAAACCCGGGCAGGCAAGGTCGCGCTCGCCTACGGCCAGGCCGGTGAGCGCGTCACCGCGGTCACCGAATCGCTGCGCTCCGATGGCGTTCCCGGCACCGATATCGCCACCAGCGGACTGTCTGTACGCACCGAAACGGTCTGGCTCGAAGGCGGTGGCTCGAAGATCACCGGTTACGTCGCGACCACCGACCTCACCGTCGTGCTGCGCGACATCGGCGAAACGGCCGATCCGGGCCCCGCCACGATCATCGCCAACTGTGTCGACGCCGGTGGTGACGATGTCCGCCTCGGCGGCCTCGATCTCGGTTTCGCCGATCAGGAGAGCCTGCTGATCCGCGCACGCGATGCCGCTTGGGACAACGCGCTCGCAAAGGCTGAGCAGTATGCGGGCCGTGCGCGGCGCACCCTCGGCCCGGTTCTGGAAATCACCGAGAACGCCACCTCCGCACCACCCGCCACGCCTCGGCTCATGGCCATGTCGGCCCCGATGAACGAGTCGTACGGTGGCGCTCCGGTTCCGGTCGAACTCGGCGAATCCGAAATCTCGGCGACCATCCGCGCGACCTGGCAGCTCGACTGATTCCATCCGGCCTAACGCTTGCTTGGGTACAGTGAGGGCCTCATCGTGTCCGAAGGGGTCCGCATGTCATTCGTGCTCATCGAGAAACCGCGACCGCAAGTCGCGCTGGTCGCGCTCAATCGGCCGGAACGGATGAACGCGATGGCCTTCGATGTGATGATCCCGCTGCGCGAGGCACTCGAAACGGTCAGTGCCGATAACGAAGTGCGAGCCGTGGTGCTCACCGGCGCGGGCGAGGGCTTCTGCTCCGGCGCGGATCTGCAGAACGCGGGCCGGATTCCCGATACCGAAGGTCTGACCAAGACCAGCATTGCGCGGCGCTCGATGGATCTGCTCAACGATGTGATGATCACGCTGCGGCGGATGAACCAACCGGTCATCGCCGCGATCAACGGTGCGGCGATCGGCGGTGGCTTCTGTCTCAGCGTCGCCACCGATATCCGAATCGCCAGCGAGAACGCCTACTTTCGCGCGGCGGGCATCAATAACGGCCTCACCTCAGCGGAATTGGGGATCAGCTACCTGCTGCCGCGCGCCATCGGTGCCTCGCGGGCCTTCGAGATCATGTTGTCCGGCCGGGATGTCGACGCGGTCGAGGCCGAACGGATCGGCCTCGTCTCGCGCGTCGCGCCCGCCGCCGAACTGCTGGACACCTGCTACGACCTGGCCGAACGGATCATCAGCTTCAGCCGCGTCGGTACCGAGCTCACCAAACGCATGCTGTGGAGCGGTATGGAGGCCGGCGGCTTCGAATCCCATATGCAGCACGAGGGCATGTCGCAGCTCTACGTCCGACTCACCACCGAGAATTTCGACGAAGCCATCCGGGCGCGGCGCGACCGGCGGCCACCGGTATACGAAGACTGACCTTCACGAGCGGCGGCCGATGCCATCGACCAGCAGCGTCACCGTATCCGCACCCGCGTGACGATCCTTCGAGATCTCCTGATACTCAGGGGAATCCGCCCACTCGCGAAATGCAGGCTCGTCCGGGAACGACATCAGCACGACCTTCTCGCGATCCGACTCGCCCTCGATCACCCGCGGGGATTCATCGGAGGCCAGCAGAGTGCCGGAGTAGCGGGTGAACACCTCGAGGAAGCGCGCACGGTAGCGATCGTAGGCAGCGCGATCGGTGAACTTCAGCTGTGCGACGACGTACACGGTCATGGTTCGACTGTAAGCCGCGCTGCCACAACAGCAATCGACGGAACCGGACACTTCACCGTGGTCGCCTTCGGGCTGGCCCGGGTGGGCGTGTACAGGTCTCAACGCTCCAGCAGGGCGAGGCATTCGACGTGGTGGGTGGCGGGGAAGGCGTCGAAGGCGCGTAGATCAGCGAGGTGGTAGCCCGCCGATCGGTAGAGGCCGAGGTCGCGGGCGAATGAGGCCGGATCGCAACCGATATGGATGATGCGGGACGGGCCGCTGGTGGTCACGGCGGTGACGACCTCCTTGCCCGCGCCCGCGCGGGGTGGATCCAGGACGACCACATCCGGGGCGGCGCTGCTGGCGTGTTCGGCCAGCCAATGTTCGACACGCTGGGCGCGCAGGTCCAGCCAGGGCAGATCGCGCAGCGCGGCACTACCGTCGGCGACCGCGGACCGGGTCGATTCCACCGCCAGCACCGAACCGGTCGGACCGACCTGTCCGGCCAGTCGGGCCGCGAAAACCCCTACGCCGCTGTACAAGTCCCACGCCCGCTCCCCGTTACCGAGCCCCGCCCACCCGGCGACCACATCCGAATAGCATTGCGCCGCACCATGATGCGCCTGCCAGAACCCGGTTGCCGCGAGTTCCCACCGGCGCCCGGCCACATACTCGACCGTCCGACCGCTACCGCCCATCACCCACTCGTCCCGAGCCGCGTGCGTCGCCGCCCGCCGCGCCGCCGCCCGCCGCCGAACCCCCTCTCCCCCAACCGATCCGGACTGATCGCTGCCGCGCGAGCCTTCGCCGCCGAACTCATCACGACGAGACCGATCCCCACGCCTGCCCCGATCCCACTCGCCGTCGTGCCCCGCTCCTGCACGACGGCTCCTGCCATCCACATCGCCGGGCAGGGACTGAGGGCCGTCGCCGTCATCGATATGCCGCCATTGCGATCCGCCCCATCGGCCTTCGTCGCCGTGTCCACGTGCACCGGTCCGCGGCGACTCGCTGCCGGGCCCCCACTCAGCGGTGCGACGCTTTCCGGAACGCCGGTCTGTCTCCCGCCTGCCACGCCGATCCCCACCTCGCCTCGAAGGCCGTTCGGACTCGGCACGTCCCGCAACCGCCGACGGAGCCAATTCGACGACATGCCGCATCCCATCGCCGTCGACCGCGACCACCAGATCCGCGCCGGGAGTCCATATTCGGTCCGCAATGCCGTCCATCGCACCCGGAACCGGTTGGGGACAGCGCAGATCGGTGATCACCTCGGTGCTGCGGTACCCGTGCACTCCGGCTCGCCCCTCCGCGTCAACGGCCAAGCGGACGCGGGTGCGCCAGCCGCCGGTGGCGTCGGCCGGATATCCGGCGATCGGCTCCACGGTGATATCTCGTTCGAGTCCGGCGATGCGATACAGTTGCTCCGCCACCACCGCCGCCTTCAACGCGCGCTGCGCGGCGGGGGTGGCGAAGGAGAAATCGCAGCAGCCCGCGCCACCGGGACCGGAGACGGGACAGGTGGCGGGAACGCGATCCGGCGATGCCTCCAGGATTTCGATCGCATCGGCACGGCAGAACGAACCCCCGCGATCCTCGGTGACCCGCACTCGAACCAGTTCATCGGGTAGCCCGTGTCGCACGAAGACCACCCGGCCCTCGTGCCGCGCGATACAGAATCCGCCGTGCCCGGGCGGGCCGAGCCGCACCTGGAAGGTGTTCGAGCGCCAGTCGGTCACCCTCGGTCCTCGTACCCGCGCCGCACCGCACCGGGCGCATTCACCACACCGGCCTGCCTGGCCTTCGCGGACGACGTCAACTGCCACGGCACACTCGTCACCATGACACCCGGCTCGAACAGCAACCTGCCCTTGAGCCGCAACGCGCTCTGGTTGTGCAGAATCTGCTCCCACCAGTGTCCGACAACGTATTCGGGAATGAATACGGTCACCACATCGCGCGGCGAATCGCGCCGCACCCGCTTGACGTAATCCAATACCGGCTTGGTGATTTCGCGATAGGGCGATTCGATCACCTTGAGCGGCACCGTGATATCGCTGCGCTCCCACTCCCGCACCAGCGCCCTGGTGTCGGCCTCGTCGACGTTCACCGTCACCGCCTCCAAAGTATCGGGGCGGGTCGCGCGCGCGTAGGCCAGCGCCCGGCGCGTCGGCAGATGCAGTTTGGACACCAGCACGATCGAATGCGACCGACTCGGCAGCACGCCGTCCCATTCGTGCTCGTCGAGTTCGCGGGAAACCGAATCATAGTGCCGTCGAATGAGTTTCATCACAACGAAGATCGCCACCATGGTGCAGATCGCGATCCAGGCACCGGCGAAGAACTTGGTGATCAACACAATGACCAGCACCGTCCCGGTGGCACTGAGCCCGATCGCGTTGATCACCCGCGAACGCTTCATCCGCGCCCGCTGCGACGGATCGGTTTCGGTGCGCAACAACCGGGTCCAGTGCCGCAGCATGCCGGTCTGGCTGAGCACGAACGAGACGAACACCCCGACGATGTACAGCTGGATGAGTTTGGTCACCTCGGCGCCGAACACCACGACGAATGCGACGGCCGCACCCGAGAGGAACAGAATGCCGTTGCTGAACGCCAATCGGTCGCCGCGGGTGTGCAACTGCCGTGGCAGGTAACGGTCCTGCGCCAGAATCGAACCCAGCACCGGGAAGCCGTTGAACGCGGTATTCGCGGCGAGCACCAGGATCAGCGCGGTCACCGTGGTGATGAAGAAGAAGCCGATCGGGAAGCCATGGAAGACGGTTTCGGCCAGCTGGGCGATGAGCGTCTTCTGGTGGTAGTCCGCGGGCGCGCCGATCAACTCGGATTCGTTGTGCGCGTACACGATCCCGATCTTCTGGGCCAGGATGATGATGCCCATCAGCAGCGCGATCGCGATGCTGCCGAGCATCAGCAGTGTGGTCGCGGCGTTGCGCGACTTGGGTTTCCGGAATGCGGGCACACCATTGCTGATCGCCTCGACACCGGTGAGCGCGGCACAGCCGGAGGAGAACGCCCGCGCGATCAGGAAGGTGAACGCGAGTCCGTATAGGTGCTCCTCCTCGGCATTGAGCTGGAAGCCCGCCGATTCGGCACGCAGGTCGTCGCCGAGTACGAAGATGCGGAACAGCCCCCAGCCCAGCATCGCGAACATGCCGAAGATGAAGGCGTAGGTCGGAATCGCGAAGGCGACACCCGATTCCCGGATGCCGCGCAGATTGATCGATGTCAGCACGACGATGGCGACGACCGCGAACAACACCTTGTGCGTGGCGACGAACGGAATCGCGGACCCGATATTCGACGCCGCCGAGGAGATGGATACCGCCACCGTGAGCACATAGTCGACGAGCAGCGCACTGCCGACGGTGAGCCCGGCATTGGGCCCGAGATTCGTGGTGGCGACCTCGTAGTCACCGCCGCCGGAAGGGTAGGCGTGCACATTCTGCCGATAGCTGGCGACCACCACGGCCATCACGAATGAGACGGCAAGACCAACCCAGGGCGCGTAGACGTAGGCAGAAATGCCCGCCACCGAAAGAACAAGGAAGATTTCCTCCGGGGCGTAGGCCACCGAGGACATGGCATCGGAGGCGAACACCGGAAGCGCGATTCGCTTCGGCAGCAGGGTGTGGCCCAGCGCATCGCTACGGAAAGGCCTGCCCAGCAGCAAACGTTTGGCTGCCGTCGTCAACTTGGACACTGGAGCGAGCATAGATCCCCGCAGGATGCAGCGCTCCCTCGGCCGGTTCGCGTCGTATGTTTGGTTGACAGGCGGAGGGGAAATTGGGCCATGGAAACATCTGGCGGGTACGGTTCGATGCCGAGGTAAGCAAACCGAACGCCATGGTTCCAGGAACGAGGTTGCGGTGTACGTAGTGATCATGGGTTGCGGACGGGTCGGCTCATCGCTGGCACGCGCCCTGGTCCGGGTCGGCCATGAGGTCACCGTGATCGACCGGGATCACAGCGCCTTCCTGCGCCTCGGCGAGGACTTTCCGGGCGAGCGGGTGGTCGGTGTCGGCTTCGACCGGGATGTGCTGACCCGCGCGGGAATCGAGCGGGCCGACGCCTTCGCCGCGGTCTCCTCCGGTGACAACTCCAACATCATCTCCGCGCGGGTGGCCCGGGAAATGTTCGGTGTGCAGCGCGTGGTAGCGCGCATCTACGACGCCAAACGCGCCGCCGTCTACGAGCGCCTCGGCATTCCGACCATCGCCACCGTGCCGTGGACCACCGACCGCTTCCTCACCACGCTGATCGGGGACGGCGGAACCACCACCTGGCGGGATCCGACGGGCACCGTTGCGGTAGCCCAGTTGACGCTGCACGAGGAGTGGTACGGGCGCACCGTGCGCGATCTGGAGCGCAATGTGGGCGCCAGGGTCGCCTTCATCATCCGGTTCGGTCAGGGCCTGCTCCCCGAGAGCAAGACCGTGGTCCAAGCCGACGACGTCGTCTATGTCGCAGCCACCTCCGGCTCCGTCGGCGAGGCCGTCGCCTTGGCCGGTAAGCCCCCAGCAAGCGAGGACTGAAATGAAAGTGGCGATCGCCGGAGCCGGCGCAGTCGGCCGATCGATAGCCAGGGAGCTATTGCGCGGCGGCCATCGGGTGATGCTGCTCGAGCGCCAGCTCGACCACATCGACCCCGCCGCCATCCCGGATGCCATCTGGGTCCATGCCGACGCGTGCGAACTCGCGCTGCTGGAGGACGCGGGCCTGCAGACTTACGAGGTTGTCATCGCCGCCACCGGTGACGATAAGACGAATCTGGTGCACAGCCTGCTCGCCAAGACCGAATTCGGCGTGCGCCGGGTGGTGGCGCGGGTCAACGACCCACGCAATGAATGGCTCTTCGATGCGTCCTGGGGCGTCGATGTCGCCGTGTCGACGCCGCGGCTGCTGGCCTCGCTGGTGGAAGAGGCGGTCTCGGTCGGCGATCTGGTCCGGTTGATGACGCTGCGGCAGGGTCAGGCCAATCTGGTGGAGATCACCCTGCCCAGCGATACCGCCTTGGCGGGCAAGCCGGTCCGCACGCTCACCCTGCCGCGCGACGCCGCCCTGGTGACGATTCTGCGCGGCGGCCGCGTGATCGTGCCGCAGCCCGACGACCCCCTCGAAGGCGATGACGAGCTGTTGTTCGTGACCTCCGTGGAGGCCGAGGAAGACCTGCGGGTGGCGCTGGCCACGCACGGTATCAAACCCTGACTCCCCGACAAGGCTGATACGGATCAGCGCCTGTCCGACCTCAGGATGCGGCCGCGAGCTGCGCGCGCAGCTTGTTCAGCGCGCGATGCTGCATGACCCGAACCACGCCGGGACTGGTGCCGATGGCCTCGGCGGTCTGCGCTGCGGTCCAGCCGAGCACGATCCGCATCACCAGCACCTCGCGGTGCGCGGGCGCCAGGATCTTCATCAATTCCCGGGTGGCCTCGCGACGTTCGGACGCGATCGCCCACTCCTCCGGGCCCGCGGCGGTCGATGCCGTATCGGGCACCTCGTCGACCGGGTACATCGGGTGCAGCTGCGCACGCCGGAACGCGTCGGCCACCTTGTTGGCCGCGATGCCGTAGACGAACGCCAGGAACGACTTGCCCTGATCGCGGTAGCGCGGAATGGCGTTGACGGTGGCCAGCAGGATCTCCTGCACCACATCGTCGGCCGTGACGTGCAGATGTGCGGTATTGCCAAGGCGCGCACCGCAATACCGGCGCACGAGCGGGTGGACCAGCCGGATGATCTCGGTGACCGCCGCACGGTCGCCCGCGGCCGCCGGACCGATCAACTTATCCAGTTCGGCCGATACCCGGCGGCTCTCCGACAGGGCCGGGTTGTGGTGGGCCTGGTTTTTCGACAGTGTCGCAATGTTGTGCTCGGTAGCCAACTTCCGAGTCCTTCCTCGCCGATCGTGCTTTTTTGCTTGCACTGATCGTCTGATGAACTCGGTCGCCCAACCAGGCACCCCAGGGTGGGTACTCCCCCACCTCCGGCGGCGATTCGTTAACACCCCAGCGGAATTCGGGGCGGGAATTCCTAGGCCGTTTCGGCGGCCGTATCCCGGCGCACCGGCAGATGTCCGGCCCGGCGCACCGCCCATACGGTCACGGCCAGCGCGACGGCGGTCAGCGGCCACCCCATCGCGATGCGCGCGAAGGCCAGCCAGCCGGTGCGATCGGTGTCGTAGAGCTGTGACTGCACCAGATAGCGCGCGCCGAACACGATCACCCAGGTGGTGGTCGCCAGGTCGTAGAGGCGCACGACGCGGCGGTCGGACCGCCATTCGGTGCCGTGGCCGTTGAGCACACCCCAGATCACGCCGACCAGCGGCCAGCGCACCAGCATCGACACCAGGAACACCCCGGCGTAGACCAGGCTGGTGTAGATGCCGAACAGGAAGAAGCCTTTCGCCTCACCCATGCGGTAGGCGATGAACGCGCAGATGCCCACCCCGAGGAAGCCCGAGATCGCGGGCTGGATGGGGCTGCGCCGCACCAGCCGCCACACCAGAATCGCGGCGGCCACGCCGAGTGCCGACCAGATCGCCGCGGTGAGCCCGGCGAAGGTGTTCACGGGCACGAAGACCAGCACCGGCAGCGTCGAGTAGATCAGGCCGCTGAAGCCGCCCAACTGCTCGAGGAGGGTTTGTTCGGCCTCTTCGTTTTCGGCGTCTACAGAGCGATCTACGACGTCGGACGGGCCCGCGTCGATCGGCTCACGACCTCGGGTGTGGATCTCGGCGGCGTTCTCGTTGCTCGATGGCATACGTCAGCTGTTCTCACGCAATTCGTAGTAGGGGTTGTAGATCACCTTACGACCATCCCGGTCACCCACACGACCGCGGACGAGGATCTTGCGTCCCGGTTCGATACCGGGAATCCGGCGGCGACCGATCCACACCAGACTGATGGCATCGGTGCCGTCGAAGAATTCTGCCTGAACACTGGCGCCGACGGACTTCGGACACGCCTCGACACTGCGTAGTCGGCCGAGCATGGTCGCCTCGTCACCGCGCTGACAGTCCGAGGCCCGGCAGGCACCCGACGCATCGGCCGATTCGGCGAGTTCCTCGGCGTCCAACTGATCGAGATCCTCGGTCAGTCTGCGGCTCAGACGGCGAAAATAACCTGAGGCGGCGGATGACATTTGACGCTCTCCTGCGTGGAGCAAGACGACGTGGGTCCCACGCCATCATGGTTGTTCCGGTGACGACCGGCTTAAGGCCGTATACCCGCCACTGTAGATGGGCAACCATCCCCCCGCTACGCTCGGACCGGTGTTCGACTCCCCACATTTCGCGCCGGACCGCAGCGGCCGCGCCCCGATCGCCGTGGCGTTGCCGGGAACCGGTTCGGATGCCGACTTCGCTCGCCGCGCCTTCGGACCGGCTTGTGCGGCACGCGGAATCGAATTCATCGCCGTCGAACCCGACCCGCGCGGAGTGGTTGCCGGGTATCGGGCGGCGCTCGACGAGGCCGCCGGGCGCGGGCCGGTCCTGGCCACCGGGATCTCCCTCGGCGCGGCGGTCGCACTCGAATGGGCGGCTGAACATCCCGGGGCAGCAACCGGCGTAGTGGCGGCGCTACCGGCCTGGACCGGTCCCGATACCGCCGCGTGCCCGGCCGCGCTCAGCGCTGCCGCCACCGCGGCACAATTGCGCGCGGACGGGCTCGACACGGTGGTCGAACGCATGCGCGCGAGCAGCCCGCGCTGGCTCGCCGACGCGCTCACCCAGTCCTGGCATGCGCAGTGGCCGCGGCTGCCCGAGGCACTGCAGGAGGCCGCCGACTACAAGTGGCCCGATGCGGAACGACTCGGCACCGTCGAGGTGCCCGTCACCATCGTCACCGCTGTCGACGATCCGGTGCACCCGCTGTCGGTCGCCGAGGAATGGGCCGAGCTGATCCCGCGCGCCGAGCTGATCCGGATCACCCTCGACGAACTCGGCGCGGATCCCGCGATTCTCGGAAACGCGGGACTCGCGGCGTTCTAGTTCAGCCCGAGCTGCTGCATGGCGGAGCCGTCCGCACCGCGTCGCGGTTCATTGGGCATACGCGGCGGGACCAGCGGCTGGGGTGTGGGCTGGACCGCGGCCTGCTGTGCGGCTACCGCCTGCTGCTGTGCGTCCA
Organism: Nocardia pseudovaccinii; assembly: GCF_050942345.1. Lineage (NCBI taxonomy): Bacteria > Bacillati > Actinomycetota > Actinomycetes > Mycobacteriales > Nocardiaceae > Nocardia > Nocardia pseudovaccinii. The sequence continues at coordinate 3,702,818 of NZ_CP192074.1, read as the reverse complement.
CCTGCGCCTGATGCGCGGCGGCCAGCTGCTCGGCCAGTTCCGGTGGCAGCACGACGGCCAGCGGCTCGCGCACCGGCATCGGATCGTCGCCGCGCCGAATCACGGTCTCGGTCAAGATCGCTCGCGCGGCCCGCACCAGCGGCCCACCGTCATCGGCGGCGCCCTGCGGCCCCGCGGCCACCAGCCGCACCATCCATCGCGGACCATCCACCCCGATGAAGCGCAGGTCCGCGCCCTCGGTGATGGCGAGCAGTTCCCGGCCCCACGGTCCGGTCTCCACCGCGACCCTGGCGCCGTCCTTGCGTAGCGATTCGGCCAGATCCGCTGCCACCGAACGCCATTGGCCCGCCGACTTGGGCGCGGCATAGGCCGCGACAGTGATCCGACCGTGTTCGGTCGCCAGGTGCACCGCCTGCGGCGTGCCGTCCGGGGTCATCTCGACCTGCAATTGGCCGCCCGGCGGCACCGGCAGGATCACCGAACCCAGATCGAGGCGCTGATCGGACACATTGTCCAGCAGCTCGGCCACCTCGTCGTAGTCGTACGGGCCGGATTTGGGCATGTCCACGACATCGTCGTCGTAGTCGTGCTCGTCGTACTCGGATTCGTCGTACTCGGGTTCGTCGTCGTAGTGCGCGGCGACGTAAGCGGCTGGGACGATCGGATTCTCGTCGGTGATCGGATCGATGATGGGGTTCTCGTCGGTGATCGGCTCATCGTCGTAACCCGCGTCGCCGTAGGCGGCGTACTCGCCGTATTCGTCGGCGTAGTCGTCGTATCGGTCCTCGACGTATTCATCACGTCCGCCGGACTTGCGTCTCTTCCCGAACATGCCGGTCATGCCTCCTTGCCGAGAGTGGCCGCCTCGTCGGCCGACGCGGCCAGACTGGCGTGGCCACCGCTCGACCCGTAACCGCCCGCACCCCGCGTGGTGTCGTCGAGTACGTCGACCTCCACGAAATCGACCAGTTCCACCCGCTGCACCAGCAACTGCGCGATCCGATCGCCGCGACGCAATTCGATCGGGGTGCGCGGATCGTGATTGATCAGGCACACCTTGATTTCGCCCCGATAGCCCGCATCGACGGTGCCCGGCGTATTCACCACGGACAGACCGGTTTTCGCGGCGAGTCCGGACCTGGGATGGATCAGGCCGACCGTGCCGACCGGCAGTGCGACCGCGACACCGGTGCCGACCAGCACGCGCTCCCCCGGTTCGATGATGACGTCCTCTGTAGTGCACAGGTCCACGCCCGCGTCTCCGTGGTGGGCACGCGTTGGCACGGGGATGCCGGGATCAAGCCGCAGCAAAGGTATGGGTGAAAGGGCGCTCACGTTCACCGAGCCTACGCGTACGCCCTCGACCTCAGTGAATTAGTGTTGAGTCGTGTCGGACCAGCCCAACCCAGTGACTATGGACGAACAACAGCGAAGCTTCGAGCCCTACCGCGAGCGCCTTTGGGTGCCGCTGTGGTGGTGGCCGATCGCGTTCGCCATCGCCGGGTTGCTGGCCGCCGAAATCCATATGGGCGCACCGGGTCTGCGCGCCTGGTTGCCCTACGCGTTGCTGTTTCCGGTACCGGTGTGGGTGCTGTTGTGGCTGAGCCGTCATCGGGTGGAGGTCGCCCAGGACGGTTCCGGCATCCGCGAACTCCGCGCCGATCGCGCGCATCTGCCGGTGAACTTCGTGGCCAGATCGGCCACGGTGGCCCCCACCGCCAAGAGTGCGGCGCTGGGCCGCCAGCTCGACCCCGCCGCCTATGTCCAACATCGGCCATGGGTGGGGCCGATGGTGCTACTTGTACTCGACGACCCGGACGATCCGACGCCGTACTGGTTGATCAGTACGCGACGGCCGGACCGGGTCTTGGCCGCGCTTGGCATACCTGACTGAGGCCGGGCGTGCCGAGCGCGGGCTGACCGTTGATCTCGGCTGGAGATCAGATCTCGCGCCGGAGATCAGGCTGCACAGTCCATGCAGATCAGCTGACCGCCACTCTCACTGGCCAGCCTGCTCCGGTGATGGACCAGGAAACAGCTGGAACAGGTGAACTCGTCGGCCTGCTTCGGGATCACCCGAACCGTCAGGACTTCCTCGGACAAGTCCGCGCCGGGAAGCTCGAACGACTCCGCGGTATCGGATTCGTCGATATCCACGACGGCGGACTGTGCCTCGTTGCGACGAGCCTTCAGCTCCTCCAGCGAATCTTCCGACACTTCGTCGGATTCAGTGCGCCTCGGTGCGTCATAGTCGGTTGCCATGTCGTCTTCCCCTCGTCCTTACTCCGTATATCCCGGACCGGGCCACTCACACCGATTCCCTCGGAATCGGAATGACCAGCTCCGCCCCGCCGGTGGTGCACGTCACACGTACACCGGTCCCCTATCAGGGCGGATCATGCGGACCCACCTTTGATAGCGCTCGGTAAACGCAGGACATGCCCTTCTTGTTCCCGCGACCGACCACCGTTTTGGGCTGCGATGTTTCGATCTGGGCCGCCAGACAATAGCGGACGCCACGGCAAAAGTCGCAATCAAAACACAGACGATTCGAAACTGAGGGGTAATCGACACCAACCGTGAACTCGCCGAGACCTTACGCACTGGCGCGGACACATTTTCGTAGAGTATGCACGTGGTTTCACTCATCACCGAAGGCAGCGCAACGGATCGAACGGGTCAACCCTTCCTCCGGAGACGCAACCAGCCATGGTTGATCCTGGTCGGCGTCCTACTCCTGATCTGCACCGTGGTGTGGATCAAGGCCCTGACCACCGAGGACAGCAGCGGAACCGCGATGGCGTGCAATTCGCCGAGCCCGGCCACCGACGCGAAATCGCCCCAACCGGCCCCGATGGGCCAGCGGGTGGGGCAATCGCGGCTGACCGACGTCGAACCGGCGGCACTGGCCTCGTCGAAGGTCCGCGTACTGAACGCGAACAACAAGAGCGGTCAGGCCTCGCACATCGCCTCGGCGCTCGGCGATCTGGGCTTCGCGAGCGCGCCGGGACAGCAATTCGGTAACGATCCGGTTTATGTGAACGGCGACCTGAACTGCACCGGCCAGATCCGCTTCGGCGTGAACGGCCGACCGGCCGCCGCCTCGGTCCAGTTGGTCGCGCCGTGCGCCGAGCTGATCGAGGATCAGCGCAACGACGACACCGTGGACCTGGTGCTCGGTTCGGTATTCGGCGAATCGCTGCGGCCGAGCCCCGACGCCGAGGAAGTGCTGAAATCGCTGAAGAATCCGGCACCGGGCGGATCGACGTCCATCGATCCCAAACTGCTGTCCGCGGCGCGCACGGCACGCTGCTGACCTTTCCTGAACCGACCTTCATCGCCCCGGTCTGCCGCTTCGGCAGACCGGGGCGATCCGTTTTCAGGCGTCCGGGATCGCGGTGGTCGCGCCGACACGCTCGAACAGCTCGGTCAACTCGTTCGCGACGCCCGGTGCGGCGGCAACGACCAGCTCACCTGCCGCACCCGGGCTGGTCGCGGCGGGCAAGCGCAGCGCCGCACCCGCCTCCGCGGCGATCAAAGCGCCCGCCGCCCAGTCCCACGCGTTGAGTCCGTGTTCGTAGTACGCGTCGACGCGGCCCTCGGCGACGAAGCACAGATCCAGTGCCGCCGCGCCGAGGCGGCGGATATCGCGGATCTCCGGCAGGATCTGCGCGATCAGCTCCGCCTGCCTGGCCCTGCGGTGTTTGCCGTACGCGAATCCGGTGGCCACCAAGGCCATCGCCGCCGATCGCACCGGCGTGCAGCGCAGGTGTTCCACGGCGCCGTCACCGGTCACCTTCGTGGCTCCCATCCGCAGTCCGGCGCTGTAGGTGGCCGCCCGCGCGACATCGACCACCGCCCCGGCGACGGGTTGTCCGTCGCGCATCGCGGCCACCGAAATCGCGTAGCCCGGAATGCCGTACAGGAAGTTCACGGTGCCGTCGATCGGGTCCACCACCCAGTGCACGGTGTCCCCGTCACCGCCGGCCAGGCTGCCGCCGCCCTCCTCACCGAGGATCGGATCGCCGGGGCGCGCTTCGTCGAGCAGGCGCCGGATCAGATCCTCGGTCTCGGTATCGACGATCGTCACCGGATCGGTGGGGTGGCCCTTGGCCTGCACGGCCCCGTCGCGCGCACCCTCCGGACCGAATACCTCGGGCCGGCGCGAGCGCACATGCGCGGCCGCGGTTTCGGCGAGTTGGACCGCGATCCGGCGCAATTCGGCGACATCCTCGGATGGCGTCGCGGGCGGGCGGGCGGTAACTGACGCTGTGGTCTCCGGCATGCCCCCATGCCATCACACATCCTCGGCGAACGGGAACCGATGCCCGCCCATTACTCTTGTCGTGCACGACACAACGCCGTCGTCGGGCACAACACCGCATGCTCCGCGACCAGCCGGTGGTGAGTTCCTGTGCGGCGGTGCGTTCATCACATCGGCCAGCACAGGGAACGAGGGAACGTCATGTCCGCTCGGGGGCACGCATTCGGTATCGATATCGGTGGCAGCGGCGTCAAGGGCGCCGCGGTGGATCTGGCCACCGGAGCATTGGTCCATGAGCGGATAAAGATCCTGACACCGCATCCCTCGACACCGCAGGCGGTCGCCGACGCGGTCGCCGAACTGGTCGCCCAGGCCGATTGGGACGGCCCGGTCGGCATCACGCTGCCCTCGGTCGTGCTGGAAGGCGTCGCGCAGACGGCCGCCAATATCGACAAGGCATGGATCGGCACCGACGCGCGGGCGCTGTTCTCCGCGGCACTCGACGGCCGCGCCGTCACCGTGCTCAACGACGCCGACGCGGCCGGTCTGGCCGAAGATCGCTACGGCGCGGCAAAGGAATTCGACGGTCTGGTGGTGCTGCTGACGTTCGGCACCGGCATCGGCTCGGCGCTGCTGTTCCACGGCACGCTGGTGCCCAATACCGAACTCGGCCATCTCGAGATCGGCGGCATGGAGACCGAACACCGCGCCGCCGCCTCGATCAAGGATCGCGACGGCCTGACCTACGAGCAGTGGGCCGCCCAGGTCAGCATTGTGCTCAGCGGCCTGGAGAATTTGTTCTGGCCGAAGGTCTTCGTCGCAGGTGGCGGCATCAGCCGCGATGCCGAACAATGGATTCCATTGCTCACCAACCGAACACCGGTGATTCCCGCCCGACTGGAGAACACCGCGGGCATCGTGGGGGCGGCCATGGCCATCGATGCGGGCATCGCACCGTAGACGCGCGGAGGGTACGGCATTAGCCGTTGCCGGGATCGTGCCGTAGGTACCCTGGTTCGATCGTTACAATGGAACGTACTCCGGCCGCGAGCCGGAAACCCCAGACCCGGCGTTCAGCCGGTGAAACCCGACAGACCGCTCCGCCGGAACACCACTCTGGCGTGACGCCGCACGAGACCGTCACGAAAGGGCGTACGTGGTAGCCACGACCCGTCAGACCGCCGAATCGGCCGATGCCGACTCCGCAGATGTAACCGAAGCACGGCCGGTCCGCAAGGCTGCCGCGAAGAAGGCCCCGGCCAAGAAGGCCGCAGCCAAGAAGGCCCCGGCCAAGAAGGCCGCCGCCGCGAAGGCGACGAAGGGCCCGGCCAAGAAGGCCGGACCGAAGAAGGCCGGACCCGACGGCGAGCCCGGCGGCGACGAGAACCTCGAGGCCGAGGATCTCGACATCGAGGATCTCGGCGATCTAGAGGTCTCCGAGGACGATCTCGCCGACGAGGCCGAGGAACTGGTCGAGGACGTCGCCGAGGAAGTCGAGGAGGGTGAGACCGACGAACCGTCCGCCGCGGACAAGGCCTCCGGCGACTTCGTCTGGGACGAGGAGGAATCCGAGGCGCTGCGTCAGGCCCGCAAGGATGCCGAACTCACCGCATCGGCCGACTCGGTGCGCGCCTACCTCAAGCAGATCGGCAAGGTCGCACTGCTCAACGCCGAGGAGGAGGTCGAACTCGCCAAGCGGATCGAGGCCGGTCTCTACGCGGCGGAGAAGGTGCGCGAATTCGCCGAGCAGGGTGAGAAGCTGCCGGTCGCGATGCGCCGCGACTACACGTGGATCGTTCGCGACGGCAACCGCGCCAAGAACCATCTGCTGGAAGCCAACCTGCGCCTGGTGGTCTCGCTTGCCAAGCGCTACACCGGCCGCGGCATGGCATTCCTGGACCTGATCCAGGAGGGCAACCTGGGTCTGATCCGCGCGGTGGAGAAGTTCGACTACACCAAGGGCTACAAGTTCTCCACGTACGCCACCTGGTGGATCCGGCAGGCCATCACCCGCGCCATGGCCGATCAGGCCCGCACCATCCGCATCCCGGTGCATATGGTCGAGGTCATCAACAAGCTCGGCCGCATCCAGCGCGAGCTGCTCCAGGATCTGGGCCGCGAGCCCACCCCGGAGGAGTTGGCCAAGGAAATGGACATCACGCCGGAGAAGGTCCTCGAGATCCAGCAGTACGCGCGTGAGCCCATCTCGCTGGACCAGACCATCGGCGACGAGGGCGACAGCCAACTCGGCGACTTCATCGAGGACTCCGAGGCCGTCGTCGCGGTGGACGCGGTGAGCTTCACGCTGCTGCAGGATCAGCTGCAGTCGGTGCTGGAGACGCTGTCCGAGCGCGAGGCGGGCGTGGTTCGGCTGCGCTTCGGCCTGACCGACGGCCAGCCGCGCACCCTCGACGAGATCGGCCAGGTCTACGGGGTCACCCGTGAGCGCATCCGGCAGATCGAGTCGAAGACCATGAGCAAGCTGCGCCACCCGAGTCGCTCGCAGGTCCTGCGCGACTACCTCGATTAGTTCGTTCTGCTCGATTTTCCGAAGCGCCCGCGCCTGACAGCGCGGGCGTTTCGTTTTTTCGCAACCGGCCTCCTTGTCGTTCGGTCGACCGGCAACTCCGCCCGCATTCGCTCCGCCTACGGTCCCGCTATCGTCGAATCCGGCTGCCCCCATTGGGGTTTTCAATTGCGTTGAGCCGAATTGCTTCTGCAACAGTCACTTTCGGCGTTCTGTCGCGCAAACGATCAGCCATGGGGCGGCAAACGAGACAGCGTCCGGCTCGCTAACCAATTCGGGTTTCAATCAAACCTAAAAGTGACCGAAACCACTTCTGCAAAAGCAGATTTCGGCTCCCATCAGGTCGACGGCTGTCGTATCGTCTGACCCGCTGTTGTTTCAATCGCCGATGCTTTTTCTTCGGCAGTGGGAGCGTGCGTGCTCGACATCTACCATTTCAGTTACGGTCTACTGACCCCGCTGCTGGCCTACACCATGTCGGTCACCGGATGCCTGCTCGGCTTGCAGTGCGCCGCACGCGCCCGCAGCGGCAAGGATCGGATCGGCTGGCTGCTCGGCGCGGCCGTCGCCATCGGCGGCACCGGTATCTGGGTCATGCATTTCATTGCGATGCTGGGCTTTTCGATCCGTGGCACCGAGATCCGGTACGACATTCCACTCACCCTGCTCAGCGCGATCACCGCGATAGCCGTGGTCGGCATCGGGCTGTTCATCGTCGTCAAACCCGAACCGTCGCTGCGCGGACTGCTGGCCGGGGGTGCGATCACCGGCCTCGGCGTCGGGGCCATGCATTACATGGGCATGTATGCCATGAAGTCGAATGCGATGATCAGCTATGACGCGCGGCGGGTCGGGCTGTCGTTGGTCATTGCGGTGGTGGCGGCCACGGTTGCGCTCTGGTTCACGTTGCGGGTCAAGGGATTCTTCGCAACCATCGGCGCCGGACTGATCATGGGTGTGGCCGTTTGCGGCATGCACTACACCGGGATGTCGGCGATGCATGCGCACACCGGAGATATGCACACCCCCGAAGGGACCGGTGCCATGGAACTGATCGCGCCGATCATCGTCGTGATCAGCGTGGTGACGATGCTGCTGCTCATCAGCGTCAGCCTGACCGAGATCGATCGCAGTGTAGAACTGCCGCCGCTGCGCATCGCGCCGCGCGCCAAAACCGATCCGCTACCGCCGCTGCCACCGGTGGAACCGCAGATACTGCCGACCGCGTACTGGCCGACGCGGACCGAGGTACCGCGGCACTGAACCATCGAAATCGCCTGTGCGACAAGCTCACAGCGCGATCTCACCGGGCGATGCGACTCAGTCCCTGGTCGGCCAGTAGCGCGCCGGGCGCGGTCCGCGCGCACCGTCGTAGGCCGGATCCTCGACATCGGTGATGCCGATATGCAGTAGCAGCATCATGGTGACCATACCGACGCCGACCGTCAGCGGAGTCAGCAGTTGTGTCGCGCCCGCGCCCGCGGGTGGGTGCATGTGATGGCCGTTCTGCACATGCATCGCAAACATGCCCGTGTAGTGCATGCCGCAGACCGCGACGCCCATCACCAGTGCCGCGCCGATGGTGGCCAGGGTGCCGCGGACATGCAGCGCGAACCAGAGCGCCGCCGTCGCGGCGATCACCGCGATCACCATGGACAGCAACACTATTCGTCCGTCGTATTCGATGACCGCGTCGGATTTCATCGCATACATGCCGGAATAGTGCATGGCACCGACACCGACGCCGGTGATCGCACCACCGATGTACAGCGCCACCGGCTCCAATCCCGGCAGCTGCGCGACCCGTAATCCGATCCACACCACCACCATCGCGATCACCGCGCTGAGCAGGGTGATCGGCACGTCGTAGCGGATCGATGCGCCGTGGATCGAAAAGCCCAGCATGGCAATGAAATGCATGACCCAGATACCGGTGCCGCCGATCGCAACGGCCGCGGCGACGAGCCATCCGGCGTGGCCGCTACCGGCCCGCGCCCGAACCACGCACCGCAGTCCCAGCAATGATCCGGTGAATGACATCAGATACGCGACAACCGGCGTGAGCAACCCGTGGCTGAAGTGATCGATTTCCAGCACGCGAACTCCCTCGTTGGGCTGACGTCGACCGTCATCGCGACAGTGCGAGCCTGCCCGCTTCTAAGAACCAGCAGGTAGGCGATTTACAGTACTACCGTCCGCTAAATTTGTCATGGGATGAATCCAATCAGTGAGACAGTGCCCGCTATCCGTCGGCGACCACCCGTGCCCGATACATACCGAACGGTCCCCCGCCGCCGAATCCTGCTGATCGTCACCACTGGCAATCGATCAGCACCGATATTGCTGGGCCACAATGGATCTCAAGAATTCGCCGATCGACACCAAGCGTTCGCGCATTTGCAAGAACACCACGGCAATTTCGGTACGCATGCCGAATCTCATTGCGGCCCAGCGCCGCCGAGCTGGATGAGGCTCGGTCGCCAACCGGACTCGACCGGCGTCGTATGCTCGCGGCGGGTCTGCAGTATTCGCGCCGAACTGACAGAGGTTGCCCTCTTGGTCGGCGGACCAATTCTGCGGAGCCGACGTTGCCCCGGATGCGAATCGACGTGAGGGCGGAAAGACCAGCTCAGGTGAGCCAGGACACAGACCGGGCGGGTCTGCGCGCAGAAGTTCCTCGGAACCGGCAGACTTGTGCATGTGGTTGCCCCCACTTTGCGCCGAATCCACTCCCCCTGGACGCAGACCGTCGACCTCGGTGACGAGTTGCGTGCGGTCTGGTCGTGGGCGCGGCGGCCCCGATTGATGCGCCGGCTGCTGCCCGAACTGCGCCAGCACCTGTCCGGCGCGCCGGCCAGCACGGCCTACGCGTTCACCCTGTTCGTCACCTGGTGGACGCTGCGCGGGGTCGGTGATTCGGTGGAGCGCAGGCTGATCTTCTCGGCCTCCACCAACCTCTACAACATGCAGCACAACCCGATCCAGGTGCTGGTGGCCTCGGCGTTCTGGACTCAGGGGCAATTTCCGTGGGTCACCATCGCGGAGATTCTGGTGGTCATGGGCTTCGCCGAACGCTGGCTCGGCACCAGTCGCTGGATTCTGCTGTTCGCGACCGGACATATCGGCGCGACGCTGCTCACCGTCACCGCCATCGACCACGCCATCGACCACCACGTCATCCCGGTGCGGGTGCAGTATGCGGCGGATGTCGGCACCAGCTACGGGTTCACCGCCGTCTTGGCGGCCATGGCGTTCCACTTCCGCGGTGTGGTCCGCGCACTGTGGGCGGGTGTCATCGTCGTATTCCTCGGCTCGGCGCTGCTTATCGGACCGACCTTCACCGACTACGGGCATATGTGCGCGGCCCTGATCGGTTTGGCGATCGGATTCGTCGCGTCGACTTTCTGGCGGCGCATCGAACGTCTTCGTACCGAACGCGACGCGATTTCCGCCGCGCCGACACCGGCGTCGACGAATCGGCTTACGGTGCCCCGGATTCCCGCGGCCGCCGCCGATACCGGGACGAATTCCGTGGCGGCGCAGCCGCTATCCGGTGCTGACGGCGGGGCTGAAGCGGCGCTGCACCATGCCGATGACCGGTTCGACGACGCGGGCCGCGATCGGGCCGAGCACCGCCATCAGTAGGACATAGGCCGAGGCGAGTGCGGCGAGTTGGACGTCGACCGCACCCATGCCCACCGCCAAACCCGCGATGACAATGGAGAATTCACCGTGCGCGACCAGTGCCGCGCCCGCGCGCGCCCGCCCCATCCGGCGGATACCCTGCCGACTCGCCGCCCACCAGCCGGTGGCGACCTTGGTCAGCACGGTGACCACTGCGAGCAGGATCGCCCAGCCGAGTACCGGCGGAATGGCCCGCGGATCGGTGCTGAATCCGAAGGCCACGAAAAAGATGGCCGCGAACAGATCCCGGATCGGTTCCAGCAGTTTGGTCGCCTCGTGCGCGGTGGAACCGGAGATCGCGATGCCGAGCAGGAATGCGCCGACCGCCGCCGAAACATTCAGCGCCGATGCCAGCCCTGCGACCAGCAGCGCCGCGCCGAGCAGCTTCAACAGGAATACCTCGCGGTCGGCGCTGTCCACAATCGCCGAGACGTACCGGCCGTAGCGCAGCGCGACGACCAGGACGACGGTGACAGTGGCCAGGGCCAGACCGAGCACGGTCAACCCGCTCAGCAAGCTCGTACCGGCCAGGATCGCGGTGAGGATCGGCAGATACATCGCCATCGCGAGATCCTCGAAGACCAGGATCGACAGGATCACCGGGGTTTCCCGGTTACCGAGGCGGCCGAGGTCGTTCAGCACCTTGGCGACAATGCCCGATGACGAGATGTAGGTGACCCCGGCCATGGTGATCGCTCCGGTCATCCCCCAGCCGAGTATCAGGGCGACCACCACGCCGGGCGTCGCGTTCGCGACGAGATCGACCAGACCTGCGGCCCAGGATCGGCGCAATCCGGTCACCAATTCCGCCGCGGTGTATTCGAGGCCGAGCAGTAGCAACAGCAGTACGACGCCGATTTCGCCTGCGATATGGCCGAATTCGTTCGCGGCGCCCAGTTCTACCAAGCCACCCTGGCCGAAAGCCAGCCCGCCGAGCAGATATAGCGGAATCGGGGACATGCCGAAGCGTGCCGCCACTCTCCCGAGCATGCCGAGGGTGAATAACACCCCCCCGAGCTCGATGAGGGCGAGCGCGGTTTCGTTCACGCTCTCACCCGTGCGTCAGGATCTTCGCGGCCGCGTCCAGACCGTCGGGGGTACCGACGACCACGAGTATGTCGTCGGCGGTGAAAGTGAAATCCGGTCCCGGCGAGGGGTGCAGCTGCCCCGCACGCATCACCGCGACGATGGAAGCCTTGGTGCGCGTGCGCATTCCGGTCTCGCCGAGGGTGCGGCCCTCGTACGGCGAATCCTCGGCGATGGGTAGCTGGCGGGTGGTGATCCCGGGTAGGTCGCGGTGATCCTCGCGCAGCTTCGCCACCAGCTGCGGCGAGCCGAGTAGGTTGGCGAGCACCGCGGCCTCGTCCGGAGTCAGCGGTACTTGCGCGGCGCAGGAGTCCGGGTCATCGGGTTTGGAGACGATCAGATCGATGCCGCCGTCGCGATGATCGACCACACCGATCCTGCGGCCCGACCGCAGCTGGAAGTCTTTGCGTACCCCGATCCCGGGTAGGGCGGTGACATCGACGTTCACACCTCCACCCTAACCGGCAAAAGCGGCTGACCGCCCAACAGCCCACCGACACTCATTCCTTCGGCGGACCCGGGGACGCGAGGGCATGTGCTGTGATGGGGCGATGCGACGGCACTGGGATGCTTTGTCGGCGACCGCGCAGGACGCGCTGGTCGCCGCCTTCGCGCTTGTACTCGGCGCCGCGCTCTATCTGACCGGCCTGTTCGAGATGGCCAGTGACCTGAGCCGCCATCCGCCGCTGCCGGTGCGGTTCGGGGTGCTCACGCTGATCTGCGTGGCGACCTTCCTGCGGCGTCGCATGCCGATGTCGGCACTCGGTATCGGGCTGATCCCGTTCGCCATCGATTTCGCACTCGGTCCGACGGTGCCGGTCTGGCTCATCTATTCGGATCTGGTCTATGCCGGTGTGCTGTATGCCGCGCCCGCGCGTTCGCGCTGGCTGGTCACGGTTTGCGGCGTGGTCTCGGCCGTACTGACCGTGCTGGCCCTCGTGCTCGGCGACTGGCGGGTCGCGGTGATCACCATCGCCGCACTGTTCGCCTTCGTCGCGACGCCGCTGTGGTGGGCACTGTCGGTGCGCGGACACAAGGAGATCGCCGAGGCCGAACGCAAACGCGCACAGGCGATGACACTGGTCGCCGAATTGGATCGGCGCGCCGCCATCGCCGACGAACGCAAGACGATGGCGCGCGATCTGCACGATGTGATCGCCGGACACCTGTCGGCCATCGCCATCCAGTCCGAAGCGGCGCTCGGGGTGCTGGCCCGGCGGGAAACCGATCCCACTGTCGCCGGGATCATTTCGTCGATCCGATCCAATAGTGTCAGCGCGCTGCAGGAGATGCGCACCATGATCGGTCTGCTACGCCGCGACGACGGCGCCGAGGACGACGCGGCCGCGCCGCGCAAACTGGCTCAGCTGCCAATTCTCGTCGATGCTGCCCGGGCCGCCGGAATCACCGTGCGCGTGCGGGATTCGCTGAACGGGACGGCGCTGCCGAGCGCGGTCGACCAGGCCGCCTACCGAATCGTCCAGGAAGCACTGACCAATGCCATGAAACACGCACCGGGACAGGCGGTCGATATCGACGTGCGTACGGAGACAACGGATCTGGCCCTCTCGGTGCGCAATCCGACGGTACCGGTACACAATCGACGATCCGAGGACGCGGGCCACAGTGGTCTGATGAATATGCGGGAACGAGCCGTAGCCCTCGGCGGCACCTTCACCGCCGGACCCAGCGCCGGTGGCTGGGAAGTCCGTGCGCGACTGCCGATCTCGACGACGGAGGTGTCATGATCCGGGTACTGATCGCCGATGACCACGGCGCGATCCGGGCCGGACTGCGGATGATCCTGGAGACCGCCGAAGGCATCGAAGTGGTCGGCGAGGCCGCCGACGGCGATATCGCGGTGGCACAGGCCAAGGCGCTGCGCCCGGATGTGGTGCTGATGGATGTGCGCATGCCGGGCGTCGACGGCATCACCGCCACCGGCCGCATCACCGACGACGGCTTGGCCAGGGTGCTCATCCTCACGACCTTCGACCTGGACGAGTACGTCTTCCGGACGCTGCGCGCCGGCGCGTCCGGCTTCGTGCTGAAATCCGCGTCGGGACAGGCACTTGTCGATGCGGTGCGTGCGGTTGCCGCGGGTGACGGCGTGCTCGCGCCCGAGGTGACCGCCGCGGTGATCCATGCGTTCGCCTCGACCGATGGCGAACCGGCCCGGCCCGCGCCGGACGGCTTGGACGAGCTGACCGAACGCGAACGCGAGGTGCTCGACTGCCTCGGCGACGGTCTGTCCAATGCGCAGATCGCCACGCGGCTGTTCATCGGTGAGACAACAGTCAAAACACATGTCTCACGTGTGCTCACCAAACTCGGTGTGCGGTCTCGCGTTCAGGCCGCCATCGTGGCGCGCGAGGCCAGAAAGCGGTAGGTCAGGATGCCGGAAAGTTCGGGTCGAGCGCGGCGAAGGTGCCGTCCGCCCCGGGCTGGTACTCGACCACGGCGGTGACCGCGCCGACCGGCAGCGGACCGTACAGATGTGGGAACAGCATCGATTCCGGATCGGTCGGCACGCCCGGTTCCCATTTCACCGGCGCGCCGACGCGAGCCGGATCGACGCGCAGCAGCACCATGTCACGCCGTCCGGCGAACAATCGGTTGGCGGGCAGATGCGCCTGCTGTGGCGTGGACAGATGGATGAACCCGATCTCCTCGAACGATTCCGGGCGGTACTCGCCGGTTTGCCGGGCGGTCAGCCAATCGGCGAGTGTGCAAATGTGAACGAGCGTGTGAGTGTCATGGATCACGGGTAATCTCCCGGTAGACAACTGGATAGGCCTGTTCGTGATCGTGGTCGAGTGGAGTTCGATACGTAACCAGTGATGTTCGCCAGTAGCGAAATCCCAGGTGGTGTTATCGAAAACACACAGAATCACTTCCGGGAACAAAGCCCCCGTCCCGAACGTCTGACAGAGTAGTCATACCCCTGCTGGGAAGTAGCGGTAGCGAGCCCGCGGAGTGACCACGGGCCCCACACCAGGTGAACGGACTGTAGTGCCGGGAGCCAGGACGGAGGAGTCATGCCAGGAACCCTGACAAGCACCCCACTGACCGCGGTCGATCGTTGCGACCGCTGCGGTGCTGCCGCACGAGTTCGTGCCGTATTGCCCGCAGGTGGCGAGTTGCTCTTCTGCCAGCACCACGCGAATGAACACATGGATCGCTTGCGTGAGCTCGAAGCCGTGATCGATACGGAATCGGCTCCCACGCTCTGACCAGTCCTCGCGTCCCGACACAACAGCATCGAACAACAGAACATCGCTGATAGACGACAGCGGGCGACCTACAGGTCGCCCGCTGTCGGCGTTTCCGGTCCCGCTACCCCGGACAGGATGCCGTCGAGTAGTTTGCCGAGACCGAAGGCGAAGTCGCCCGGCGGGTCCGACGGCGCTTGATAGCGTTCGCCTACCACCGCACCGACCCGCGAGGCGATCGGGAACTCCTCGACCGACATGACCTCGGTCAGCAGCGGGCCGTGCTGCTCCCACCACTGCGCGTCGGTCAGCTCCGCGGTACTGCGGATTCCGGCGATCGCCATCCGCGCATTGCCGGTCGCGAATTCCGACAGCACCGCGATCACCCGATCCATAGCCAGATCGGATAACCCGATCCCCTCGATCGCGGCCAGCTGCCGTTCATATCGGCGCATCCGGCCCGGACCGAGGACCAGCCGCCACGGCGGCACCTCGAGCAGCCATGGGTGCGCGATCAGTTCCGCACGGACCTGCTCGGCGATCGCGGACATTCGGTCGCGGACCGGGAGATCGATCGGGATGGGCGCGTCCTCCAGTGCGACCGTGTCGACCATCAACACGGTCAAAGCCTCCTTGCTCGGCACATAGGTGTAAAGGCTCATCGGGCGCAGGCCGAGTTCGGCGGCGACCGCGCGGATCGACACCTTCTCGTACCCCTCCCGATCGGCGAGGGCGATCGCGGCGACGACGACCTCATCGACACTCACCGTCTGCTTCGGGCCGCGCCCACCGGATCGCGGCGGCACAGCATGTCGCCAGAGCAGGCTCATCAACTGTTTCGCCTGGTCGGTCACGCGGTCCTCTCGGAATTAATTCGGTACGCTGTACGTTGTTATAATACTCCGTACACCATACGACGATCTAGGGGACCGCTCTGCGCAGCACACAGGCCACCTATCTACCCGACCGCCACATGTTCGCACTGTGGACCTGGAACGGATCCGCGCCCGGCCGCGCGCCCGACGGTGATCGGGAAGCACTCTCTTTGGCAGTGCCGACGGGTCCGGACGGCGCGATCGAGGTCACGGATGTCGAATGCGCACTCGTTGATCCGGACGAGCTGTTGGACCTGGAGCTCGGTAACGCGGGCCCGTCCGTACACACTTGGCGCGCAGTACTGCAGGACGGAGCCGGACCGGGTGATGCCGAGACGGTGCCGCTGCCCATTGCGGCGCACGCTGTCCCTGACGGCGTCGGAACATCGATCGTGTCCGCCGAGCGTGCGGTGCGGGTGTTGCGTGAAACACGGTGTGCCGGGGCGGAACTGCGGGCCGGGCTGAAGGCGGAGTTGCGGCCGTATCAGGTGCGCGGGGTTGGATGGTTACACGAGACCGTCGCGGCGCACGGTGGGGCGGTCTTGGCCGATGAGATGGGGCTCGGAAAAACGGTGCAGACCATCGGGTTTCTGCTCGGGCGGGCCGAGAGCGGAGCGCAGCTCGTGGTTTGTCCGACGTCGCTGGTGGGGAACTGGGCGCATGAGATCACGCGGTTCGCGCCGGGGCTGCGGGTGGTGGCGTGGCGTGGGGGTGAGATCGCCGATGAGGCCGGGACCATTGTGGTGACCGGGTATCCGATACTGCGGTTGCACGGTGCTGTGTTGACCGATCGCTCCTGGACGACAGTCGTTTTCGATGAGGCGCAGGCATTGAAGAATCCGCGCGCGCAGGTGTCCAAGGCGGCGCGGGCATTGACGGCGGAGGCGAAGGTCGCGCTGACGGGTACGCCGGTGGAGAACCATCTCGAGGAGCTGTGGGCGCTGCTGAATCTGGTGGCGCCGCGGCTGTTCGGGCATCGCACACAGTTCCGTCGTCGATTCGTCCGGCCGATCCACGAGGGTTCGGCGGCCGCGGCGGCCCGGTTGCGGGATGCGCTCGAACCGGTGCTGTTGGCGCGCAAGAAGGCTCAGGTCGCCGCTTCGCTGCCCGCGAAGATCCACAGCGATCTGCTCTGCGATCTGACCACCGAACAGGAACGGCTGTACGACCAGCTGCTCGACAAGGCGATCGATGACGGCTTCGGCCATGGCGTGCAACGGCAGAGCCGGGTGCTCGCGGCGCTCACCGCTCTCAAGCAGGTCTGCAACCATCCGGGCCTGATCACCGGCGAGCTGAGCGAATTGGCGGGCCGGTCCGGAAAGCTGGACCTGTGCGCCGATATCGTGGCCAACAATCTCGAAACCGGCGACCCGACACTGATATTCACCCAGTATCGCGCCACCGGTGACCTGCTGGTCCGCCACCTGCACGAGCAGTTCGGGGTGCGGGCGCCGTTCTTCCACGGCGGACTGAGTCAGGCCGAGCGGGCCGAGATCGTTTCGGGCTTCCAGGCCGAAGACGGTCCGCCCGTGTTGATCCTGAGTCTGCGCGCCGCAGGCACCGGTCTCACCCTGACGCGTGCCGCCGATGTCATCCACTTCGACCGCTGGTGGAATCCGGCCGTCGAAGCTCAGGCCTCCGACCGGGTGCACCGCATCGGCCAGACCCGCACCGTCACCATCACCACCCTGACCTCGGGCACCACCGTCGAGGAGCACATCGCGGGCATGCACGACCGCAAATCCGCCCTCGCGGACCTCAACGATTCGGCCGGGATCGCCGCACTGGCCCGCCTCGACGACGACCAGCTCATCGAAATCCTGCGCCGCAAGAGGGAGAACTGATGGCGGACAACGAATTCGGATACACGGCATGGGGGATGGACTGGGTCCGGCTCGCCGAACCTCTGCGCCAGACCCGACCCGACCCGCTGCTCCCCCGAGCCCGCAGTATTGCCAGAAACAACGGTGTCCAGGCGACCGTCGAAGGGCGCATCGTCCGCGCCGCCATCCATCGCGGTGGGCAGGCCTCGGTAACCCACCTCGAAGTCGCGCCACTTTCCCGTTCAGCCATCACGGCGATCGCCGAAATCATCCCGGATACAACAGTTCTCACCGATGAAATGCACCGAGCGCTGGTCGACGCCGGCATCAGCCCGGCGCCTGGCCCAGCCGGGACGGACTGCTCCTGTCCGGCTCGCATCGCCCGCTGCGTGCACGTCCTTGCGGTGTGCTACGACATGGCCCGCCGCGTGGACGAGAACCCTCGCCTGGCGCTGGAGATCCAAGGCTATTTTCAAGCGGCACCGCACGATTCGACAGCGCCGGTCGCGTCTCCCCGCTGGACGCCGATCAATGCACTCGATCCTGCGGACTACTTCGAGGCCGCAATAGCGGTGCGCTGAAAGGATTCACTCGGGACGGCGGGCGCGGAAACGGAAACTGCGTTCGCCGGTTTCGATCTCGACATCGGTGAAACCGGCTCGGGTGAGCCGGTCCGCGGCGTGCTCCGGCGGTACCGGCACGCAGGTGTCGCCGAGGTGCAGCAGGCGGAATACGCGGCCGTCGAGGCCGTCGCTGCCTGCGAATACACCGCCGGGACGCAGGACACGCAGGGCTTCGCCGAAAAGCGCGTCCTGTGCTCCGACAGTGGGTACGTGGTGCAGCATGGTGAAGCACACGACCGAGTCGAATTGGCTCGGGGGCAAGGGCATATCCGCACCGTCGCCCTCGATCACCGTCATCGCGGTACCGTGCCGCGTGCGCAGCCGATCGACGAGCACCGGATCGATCTCGACACCGGTCAGTTTGCTGGTGCGCTCTCGCAAGGCGCGGATATTGGCACCGTAGCCGGGGCCGATCTCGAGTGCGGACGCACCGAGGTCGAGACCGGACAGCGCCCACGGGACGATCCGCGTCGTACTCGTACGCTCCCACGCGGCCGATCGGCACATCAATTTGTGTACGTAGTTCATCGCCATGCGATCGACGCTAGAAGCGGTCGGCTGTGACCACGACAGGCTACGGTGACAAGTTGTGTCGCGAAACGGCCAATTCTTGGTGCCCCAACCCGGGACATCCCAACTGAACGACGGATCCGCGGTATTCCCTGCCGCGATCGGTGATACCGCCATGGTCTTCGGCGCGGGCGTCATGTCCGCGGGCTACTGGTTCGACACCCATGAACATCCGCAGCACCAAATCGCCTGGGCGGCAAGGGGCGTCATCGCCGTCGAAATCGGCGACGGGTACTGGGTGCTGCCACCCACCCGTGCCCTGTGGATCCCCGGCGGCACCCGACACCGAACCGGAACCGCCCAGGGCGCGATCATGCGCGGCATCTTCGTGGCACCCGACCGATGCCCGGTCTCGCTCACCACCCCGACAATGCTCCGAGTGTCGCCATTGCTGCGCGAACTGTTCGACCATCTCACCGAACCCGACACCGCCCTCGCGCGCGGAGATGACGCGGAGCGACGCGAGCACGTCGACGAGCCCACTCCCAGCGAGCACCCGCGCACGGACACCCGAACCGACGGGGTGGTCACCGCGGCGACTGGAAATCGCGCCGACAACGTCGCCGCGGCACGAGGCGAGCGCGCGGAAGCGGTTCGATTCGAGCAGGCCGACGAGAATCCGGTCAGCGCCCGCCCGCTCGCGGACGCTCGACCTGAAGGGACCGCCGCGGCGGCGACCCGAAATCCCGCCACGCGGCGCGAGCGCGCGGAGGCGGTCATCTTCGACCTGCTCGAGCCGGTCGACGTGATTCCCGTCGGCGCGCGCCGACCGGTGGATGCCCGAGCCGGACGGGTCGCCGACGCCATGACCCGCGACCCCGCCGACCCCCGCACCCTCGCCGAATTCGCCGCCGACGCCGCAACCAGCCCCCGCACCCTGGCCCGTCTGTTCCTCGTCGAAACCGGAATCTCCTTCGGCCAGTGGCGAACCCAGATCCGCCTTGCCGCCTCCCTCCCCCTGCTCGCCGAGGGTCTGCCGATCGCCCGCATCGCGGGCCGCGTCGGCTACGCCACCCCCAGCGCCTACGTGGCCGCCTTCCGCCGCACCGTCGGCGTCTCCCCCGGCCGCTACTTCACCGGGTAATCGCGCGCTGCGGAGTCAGGCGTTGGTGCCGCCGTCGACAGTGAAGGTCGCTCCGGTGATGCTGCGGCCGGAGGGGCCGGCGAGGAAGGTTACGGTGGCGGCGATGTCGTCGGTGGTGCCGAAGCGGCCGAGCGCGTTCAGGTCGATCTGATGGGAGGCGTGGTCACCGTCGGCCGGGTTCATATCGGTGTCCGTGGAGCCCGGCTGCACCAGGTTGACCGTGATGTTGCGCGGACCGAGTTCGCGCGCAAGGGCCTTCGTGAATCCGTTGAGTGCGGATTTGCTCAGGTTGTACAGCGTGAGTCCACCGAATGCGGCGCGCTCGGACAGGTTGCTGCCGATGCTGATGATTCGTCCAGCCTCGGACATATGCTCGACCGCCGCCTGTGAGCCGACGAACGCCGCCCGCGCGTGGATACTGAGCGCGCGGTCGATCTCCTCGACGGTGAACTGCTCGAACGGCTTGGCCGGGAAGATGCCCGCGTTATTGACCAGCACGTCGAGCCTGCCGAGTTCGGTCGCGGCCCGATGCACCGCCGCAACGACCGCGCCCGCGTCAGCGCTGTCGGCTCGAATGGCGATGGCGCGCCGCCCCAACGCTTCCGCCTCGGCGACCACCGATTTCGCCAGCAGTTCGTTGTGCTGGTAGGTCAGTGCCACATCCGCGCCCGCCGCGGCCAGGTGCCGCACGATCGCCGCTCCGATCCCCCGGCTACCCCCGGTCACCAGCGCAACTTTGCCAGTCAGATCCGACATCGTGACTCCTCCTAATTCTGTGTCGATCAGTACATAAATAGCTAAGCGCATGAGGCGCGACGGCGTCAAGGGGTATATTTAACGATTGACACAGAAAGGAATGGGTCATGGCCGAACGTGGACGCCCACGCGCATTCGACCGCAAGGTCGCGCTACGTCGCGCCATGGAGGTGTTCTGGGAACACGGATACGAGGGCTCGTCGATGAGCGATCTCACCGCGGCGATGGGCATCAACTCACCGAGCCTGTACGCCGCATTCGGCGGCAAGGAAGAGCTGTTCCGCGCGGCTGTCGGCTTGTACGGCGAGACCGAAGGCGGCTACACCGCACGCGCCCTGCGCGAGGAGCCGACCGCCCGCGCCGGCATAGAAGCCATGTTGCGCGACAACGCCACTGCCTATACCCACGAAGACAAACCGCACGGCTGCATGGTCGTGCTGGCGGGCTCCACTTACACCACCCGCAGCGAATCCATCCGCGACTTCCTGGTCGAAAAGCGCCGCGAGACAACCCAAGACATCCGCGAGCGCCTGGATCGCGGTGTCACGGAAGGTGATCTATCTCCCGACGCCAATACCGCGGCTCTCGCGAGCTTCTACACCACGGTCCTGTACGGTCTGTCGATCTGCGCCCGCGACGGCGCTTCGCACACCGAACTCACCCGATCCATCGACTGTGCCATGGCAGCGTGGCCCGCGTCGGCCATCGCACACTGATCACCGCGGTTACTTACGGCGCAGGGCGGCGATGCGCTCACCGAGTTGGTCCGCGGTGGCCAATGCCGTTGGCGGACCACCGCATTCGCGGCGCAACTCACCGTGGATCACACCGTGCGGCTTGCCGGTGCGATGGTGGTGCATGGCGACCAGACTGTTGAGCTCACGACGCAGCTCACCGAGCTTGTCCGCGGTCGCGACCCGCTCGGCGGCCGAGGCGACCTGCGGACCAGGATCGGGCGTCGCGGCCTCACCGCGTTCGGCGAGTTGCTTGGACTGACGTTCACGCAGCAGCGCCCGCATCTGCTCCGCGTCCAACAGCCCGGGAATCCCGAGGTAGTCGGCCTCCTCGGCACTACCCGCGAAAGTCGCTGTGCCGAAGGAGGATCCGTCGTAGATCACCTGGTCGAGTTCGGCGTCGGCGGCGAGCGCGACGAAGGGCTTCTCGTCCTCGCCCGGCTCGTCCTTCTGTTTGTTCGCGTCGATCAGGAGTTCGTCTTCGAGGCCGTTCTGCTCGCGGTGCGGCTTGCCGATGACGTGATCGCGCTGCAGTTCCAGCTGCGCGGCCAGATCGAGCAGCACCGGCACCGACGGCAGGAACACGCTTGCGGTCTCGCCTGGCTTGCGCGCACGCACGAACCGGCCGATGGCCTGGGCGAAGTACAGCGGGGTCGAGGCGCTGGTCGCATAGACGCCGACCGCGAGTCGCGGCACATCGACGCCCTCGGAGACCATGCGGACCGCGACCATCCACGGCTGGGTGTTCTTGCTGAATTCGGCGATCCGGTTCGAGGAGGACGGATCATCCGAGAGCACCACCGCTGGCCGCTCGCCGGAGATGTGTTCCAGCAGTTCGGCGTAATCGCGGGCCCGCTCCTGATCGGTGGCGATCACCAGCCCACCGGCATCCGGCATACCGGTCGCACGCAGCTGGCGCAGCCGGGTGTCCGCGGCGACGAGCACCTTGGACATCCAGTCGCCTGCTGGATCCAAGGCCGTGCGCCACGCACGGGCGGTGTGTTCCGCGCTCAGCGGCTCACCGAGGCGGGCCGAATACTCCTCCCCCGCGCTGTCGCGCCAGTGCGCCTCACCGGAATACGCCAGGAAGACAACGGGCCGGACCACGCCGTCGGCCAATGCCTCCGCATAGCCGTAGGTGTGGTCGGCGCGCGAGCGCGGGAAACCGGCTTCATCGGGTTCGTAGATCACGAACGGGATCTGGCTGTCATCGCTGCGGAACGGGGTACCGGTCAGCGCGAGCCGGCGGGTGGCGTCACCGAATGCCTCGGCGGTCGCCTCACCCCAGGACTTCGCATCGCCCGCATGGTGGATCTCGTCGAGAATCACCAGCGTTCTGCGTCTTTCGGTGCGGACACGGTGCCGCGCGGGATGCGAGGCGATCTGTGCGTATGTGACCACGACGCCGTGATAGTCGCCGGAGGTCGCACCGGTCGCGTTGGAGAAGCGCGAATCCAGCTGAATGCCCACGCGGGCCGCGGATTGGGCCCACTGATGTTTGAGATGTTCGGTCGGAGCGACCACGGTGACCTGGTCGACGGTGCGGTCGGCCAGCAGTTCGGCCGCGACCCGCAGTGCGAAGGTGGTCTTACCCGCGCCCGGCGTCGCCACCGCGAGAAAGTCCCTGGGCTTGGTGGACAGATACTTCATCAGGGCCCGGCGCTGCCAAGCACGTAGCGAACCACCTGAGGAACCCGCGGCGCTCGATTTTTGCGAATCGCCCGGTGTTTCCGCTTCTCCCGCCACAGCGGCGCCACCCGACACAGTCACGAGGACGACCCTAGCTGTCCCCCATGGCGTGTCGCCAAACCGACGCGGCGTGGGCGACGGGCGTCACACGCCGAACCGTGCGCCACGCCGTGTTCATCTGCTCCCCATCGTCTCGATGCCACGGCAAACCGGAACAATATGCTCGGATGCGCAATGCTGTTAAGCATCATGACCGACGAAAGTGCTCTACCGCGCCACACCCCGGGGGTCGGCGACCAGCCGATCCACAGCGGCGGAGGCGGCGCGGAACCCACGGCGGCGACCTATGCGCGCAACGCCGCAACGCGAGCTGCGCATGTCGCGCGACATGGTGGCAAACTTGTCGTCCGGGTGGCGGTGAAGTCATGGAACGATTCGATTTTCGCCAAATCCGCGGCCGCGGCGTTCTGGCAGACCATGTCGCTGGCGCCGCTGCTGCTCGGGGTGCTCGGCAGCCTCGGTTACGTCGGGGAATGGTTCGGACCCGATACCGTGGAGATCGTCCAGCAGAAGATCATCGCGTTCAGCCGGGACCTGTTCAGCACCAGTGTGGTGAGCGATCTGATCGAACCGACCGTCACCGATGTGCTCAGTCGCGGACGCGCCGCCTTCGTCTCGGTGGGTTTCGTAATGTCGCTGTGGGCGGGATCCTCGGCCATGTCGACCTTCGTGGATTCGATCGTCGAGGCGCACGGCCAGAAGGATGCCCGGCATCCGGTGTGGCAGCGCATCTTCGCGTTGCTGCTGTATGTGCTGTTCCTGGTGGTCGCGGTATTCCTGCTCCCGCTGATCGCGCTGGGGCCGACATTGATCGGACGGGTCCTGCCGGATTCGTGGCGGGAACCCGGGTTGCGGCTGATCGACTCGTTCTATTACCCGGGCGTCGGCCTGGTGCTGATCATCGGGCTCACCACCCTGTACAAGCTGGCACTGCACAAATCGCTGCCGTGGCATCGCTTGTTCGGCGGGGCTTTGGTCGCGGGCGTGTTCTTCATGGCCGCCAGCGAGGGACTGCGACGCTATCTGTCCTGGGTCACCAGGACAGGTGTCAGCTACGGTGCGCTCGCAACGCCGATCGCATTCCTGCTGTTCACGTTCTTCCTCGGCTTCGCGGTCATCCTCGGCGCCGAATTCAATGCCGCGGTGCAGGAATTCTGGCCCGCTCGCAGCACCCGCATCGATCAGGTGAAGGAATGGTTGTCCAATCAGTTGGGCGGAGACGACTCCGACACCGAACAGGATGATCCAGCCACAGCGAAGCCCCCGAACCCACAGGAGGCTCAGGGGCCGATCGAGCGGACACACGACAACGGCGCCGATGCCGACCGGACACGACTCAGCGCGCCCGGCGATCCGTCATCGGCGTCGGCTCAGTCGCCTTTGCGCAAGCCGTCGTAGACCTTCTTGCACTCCGGGCAGACCGGCGAGCCGGGCTTCGGCGAGCGGGTCACCGGGAAGACCTCACCGCAGAGGGCGACCACGTGGGTGCCCATGACGGCGCTCTCGGCGATCTTGTCCTTCTTCACGTAGTGGAAGAACTTGGGGGTGTCGTCGCCTGTCGTCTCGTCGGTGGTCGTATCCGGGCGAACCAGAGTGTCGGTACTCACGGATTCCATGATGCCGCATACTCGCGAGCTCGGCTGATGACGGTCGGTGTTCGTCGAGCTGACCAGGCCATGTGCGGTGCGCCGTCGACAGTGGAAGACTCAGGGTATGCAGCAGTACGGCGACACCCCCGACGCCGACGACATCGGCAGCGGTGATCGCCCGGACGTCGCGATGCCGACGCCACCCCGCAAGTCCACCGGCTACTTCCCCGGCAATGACGAGAAGCACCCGGTGCTGATCACCGAGGCCGCGCCGTCACTGGAGGATCAGCACCGCGCCAGGGTTCGGCGCTACACCATCATCATGGCGTTCCGCATCCCCTGCCTGATCCTGGCCGCGATCGCCTACAGCGTCTTCAGCAACGCCCTGCTCTCGATCCTGATCATCACCGCTTCGATCCCGCTCCCCTGGATCGCCGTCCTCATCGCCAACGACCGCCCACCGCGCCGCAAGGACGAACCCAGCCGCTGGGACCGCCCCCGCACCGCCATCGAATCCCGGCCGCATCGCGCCATCGATTCCTGAGGCTGGGGTCGGGCGAGGTCCGCGGGCGGGGAGGGTTAGGTCCTGGGCCGGTAGGCAAAGGGCAGGATCGCGGCATGCCACCACGCGGGTGCCGACATGCCGACGATCAAGCTGGACGAGTGATCACCGTGCAACGGTGTGGGCAAACGTCGAGAACCGCCCGCCACCAGCGCATTCTCGGTGTCAGGGGTGGCGGCGGATGGCGGCGGACATGAGGGCCGCGGCGGCGCAGAGGGCGCCGGCGATGTACCAGGCGAGGTTGTAGGAGCCTTGGACGTCGCGGATGACGCCGGCGCCGGTGGCGGCTATGGCGGAGCCGATCTGGTGGGAGGCGAAGACCCAGCCGAAGGCGACGGGGCCGTCGGCCCCGAAGAGCTCGCGGCACAGCATGACTGTGGGCGGGACGGTGGCGATCCAGTCCAGGCCGTAGAAGATGATGAACACCCACATGCTCGGCTGCGTGTCCGGCGCGAACAGCGACGGCAGGATCAGCAGCGAAAGTCCGCGCAGCGTGTAGTAGCCGACCAGCAGGTAGCGGGGGTCGGCGCGGTCGGTGAGCCAGCCGGAGAAGATGGTGCCCGCAACATCGAAGATGCCGACCAGCGCCAGCAGACCGGCGGCGGTGGTCGGCGGCATGCCGTGATCGTGTGCGGCACTGACGAAGTGGGTGCCGACCAGACCGTTGGTCGATGCGCCGCAGATCGCGAATCCGCCTGCGAGCAGCCAGAATCCGGGACTGCGCGCGATCGTGGTCAAGACCGTCAGCGCGCGGGTCGCGCCGCCGGTCGCCTGCACACGCAGTCCAACTGTGCTGCCGGGTTCGGCGCCGTACGCGGAAACGCCTGCGTCACTGGGGAAATCGCGGATGAACAGCAGGACCAGCGGCACCACCGCCAGCGCGACACCCGCGACGATCAGCGAGGGTACTCGCCAGCCGTGCTCATGCGCGACAGCGGACACCACCGGCAGAAAGATCAGCTGCCCGGTCGCGCCCGCCGCGGTGAGCACGCCGGTAACCAGTCCGCGCTGACGCACGAACCAGCGACCGGTGATCGTCGCCACGAACGGCATCGACATCGATCCGACGCCGACTCCGACCAAGAGCCCCCAAGTCGCCACCAAATGCCAAGGCTGGGTCATGAATACGGTGAGCCCGCTGCCCGCCGCGACGAGTACCAGTGCGCACGCCACCACCCGGCGGATACCGAATCGGTCCATCAGCGCCGCCGCGAACGGCGAAATCAGCCCGTACAGCAACAGATTCAGCGAGACCGCGGCCCCGATGGTGCCGTGGGACCAGCCGAACTCTTCGTGCAGCGGATCCAGCAGCACACTCGGCACCGACCGGAACGCCGCCGCGCCCAGGAGCGCGATGAATCCCACACCGGCGACGATCCAGGCGGGGTGCAGCCGCCTCGGCACGGAATCGACAGGTGTCCGAGGCGTCTGCAGTTCAGTCACCCGCTGAGCGTGCCGGAATTTCGCGCATCGAACGAGTGGCCGGAATGCCATAAACCGCCAAGATCGTGCCAGTCACGGCCGAGCCGAAACCGGCTCGACAGCATCGCGGGCGACACCTACTGTGTGGCGGGGGTAAGCGACGGGAACTCTCTCAGCGCCAGTGATGTGCGACACATCCGCGCCAACCGGGCGCGGGCGGCGCCGAATCGCCGGAAGATGCGACAACTGCATGCCCGGCTGCGGCGCGGGAACTCCCGCCAGGAAACAGGAGAAAGCATGATTCGGTGGGTCTGGGCCTTCCTCGACCGCCCGACGCAACGTTTCGACGAATGCGCGACATTCTGGTCGACGATCACCGACACCCAACTCTCGCCGCGACGCGGCGAGAACGACGAATTCCTCACGCTCCTACCGGACCCCGCACTCTTCGCCGATGCGGGCGTCAAAATGCAGGCGGTGACCGGACTCGGCCGGGTACACCTCGATTTCGACGTCGCCGATGTCACCGCCGCGGTCCGCATCGCGCTCGACCTCGACGCCGAACTGGTCGCCAACCACAAGAGCTACGCCGTGCTGCGGTCCCCGGGCGGTCAGATCTTCTGCTTCACCCCCAGCGGCCGCGCGAAGGGCACGCCCGCCCCGGCCGTGCGCGCCCCGGACGGCACCCTCACCCGCCTCGACCAGGTCTGCCTCGATATCGGCCCGACCGACCACGCCGCCGAATCCCGCTTCTGGACCACCCTCACCAACTGGGATCTCACCCAGGGCCGCCTGCCCGAATTCGCCCGGCTGCGCGCGAAAGAGCCACTGCCCGTACAGCTTCTGCTGCAGCGCCTAGGCGAGGACCGACCCGCCAGCGCGCACATCGACCTCGCCTCCGCGGATATCGACGCCACCGCCGCCTGGCACGAGTCCCTCGGCGCGACATTGGTCGAGCGCCATGAGCACTGGATCGTCATGTCCGATCCGGCCGACGCGCCCTACTGCATTACCGGCCGCGACCCGAACGGCGTCTGAGATCGCGCGCTGTCCGGGTGACACGACGAGCATGTTTCGGTTGTCGGCGTGTCGCGGTGGCAGAGTACCGGTGTGCCTACCAACCAGACGACCACCGGATCGCTGCTCACCGCGCTGTGCCCCGATCTGCGGGCCGCGCTGACCCGCGTCGGCTACGACGCCGACACGCTGCTGGAAGTGCTCGGCGCCGACGCGCACGCCGCGCTGGGCCGGTCCGAACCGGTACCGGTGCGTCGCGCCGCTCGCCGAGCGGGCGCACTCGGAACCCTGATCCGCCTGTTGCTGCTCGGTGACGCACTGCCCGAACGCGATGTCGCGGCCGCACTGGCACCGGTGGAGATCGACCGCGCGGTAGCCGCCGGCCTGCTCGCCCGCGACGGCGACGATGTACGCGCGGCCCTGGACCTGCGTCCGCTCGACGCGGGCGAGGGCACCCGCTGGATCCTGTCCGACCTCGACGATTCGATGTTCCGGCGCACCCTGACCGAGGATCACGTACTCGGCGTCGGACATGCCTCCCTGTCGCTGTTGCGCGCCACTCCGACCCGCCGCGTTGGTTCGGTGCTGGACCTGGGCACCGGCTGCGGCGTCCAGGCCGTCCACGCCGCCGCGTACGCGGACCGGGTGACCGCGACCGACGTGAACCCGCGCGCCCTGTGGCTGGCCGAGGCGACGGCCGCACTCAACGGACTCGATGTCGAACTTCTGGCCGGTTCCTGGTTCGAGCCGGTGGCCGGTCGCCGCTTCGACCAGGTGGTGGCCAATCCGCCGTTCGTCGTCGGCCCCGCGCGCATCGAACACACCTACCGCGACTCCGGCCTCGCCCTCGACGGCGCGAGCGAATTGGTGATCTCGCAAGCCCCCGCCCTGCTCGCCCCCGATGGCACCGCCGCGATGCTGGCGGCATGGGTGCATGTGGACGGCGAGGACTGGCGCCAACGCGTCTCGTCCTGGCTGCCCGCGCACGGCGTCGATGCCTGGGTGGTCCAGCGCGATGTCGCCGATCCGGCCCTCTATGTCGGAACATGGCTGCGTGACGCGGGTTTGGATCCGCGCGACCCGGCCGCACAGGAGCGCGCCGAGCAGTGGCTCGATGCCTTCACCGCCGCGTGCGTCGAGGGCATCGGCTTCGGCTTCGTCTACCTGCACGCCATCGACGGTCCGACCGAACTGCTCGCCGAGGACCTGAGGCACGGCTTCGACGATCCGCTCGGCGCCGAGGCCACCGCGTATTTCGCGCGCTCGGCCTGGTTGCGCCGCGCCGCCGCCGAGGAAAATCTCGCCTGGTCAACACGTTTCGTGGTCGATCCGGCAACCGCGCTTGAACGGGTCTATCTGCACAGCGAACTCGGTTGGGAACAGCAGGTCGCGCGGCTGCACCGCGGCGACGGACCGCGCTGGCAGCACGAAGTGGACGAGTCCACCATCGCACTCGTCGCGGGAATGCGCGCCGAGGGTTTGCCGTTACAAGAGCTGATAGAACTGTTCGCGCTCGCCGACGGATCGGGCGAGGTGACCGAGGAGTTCGCGGCCGACGCATTATCCGTGGTGGCCGGATTGGTTCGCCACGGTTTGGTGCGGCCCGTGTAACGAAGCGGCAACCGCTCGCATCCCGCCGGACGCTTCGCGCACGGGCTGTTCCGACAGGGTGGGGTTCTCAGGAACTTCTCAGACGCGAGTGATGGAAACCGCAGTTCAGAGCGGTTTATCGGAGCAGTAGCGGGGAACTTTCTACCTGTCGGGTCCGTTGTTCGGAGTGAGACACCACCGACAGGAGGCAAGTCATGACAAGCCCCGCCACCACTCGTGTGCGCACCAGCGATTCGGACCTCGACGCCCAGAGCCCTGCCGCCGACCTGGTACGTGTGTACCTGAACGGGATCGGCCGTACCGCACTGCTCACGGCAGCCGACGAGGTCGAGCTGGCCAAGCGCATCGAGGCGGGCCTCTATGCGCAGCATCTGCTGGAGACCGGCAAGCGACTGTCGGCCACCCGCAAACGCGATCTGGCCGCCGTCGTTCGCGAAGGCCAGGCCGCGCGCTCGCATCTGCTCGAAGCCAACCTCCGGCTCGTGGTCTCCCTCGCCAAGCGCTACACCGGCCGCGGAATGCCGCTGCTGGACCTGATCCAGGAGGGCAACCTCGGCCTGATCAGGGCAATGGAGAAGTTCGACTACGCCAAGGGATTCAAGTTCTCCACCTATGCCACCTGGTGGATTCGGCAGGCCATCACCCGCGGTATGGCCGATCAGAGCCGCACCATCCGCCTCCCCGTGCATCTGGTCGAGCAGGTCAACAAGCTGGCCAGGATCAAGCGGGAACTGCATCAGCAGCTCGGTCGCGAGGCCACCGATGCCGAACTCGCCAGCGAGTCCGGCATTCCGGTCGACAAGATCTCCGATCTGCTCGACCACAGCCGCGACCCGGTAAGCCTGGATATGCCGGTCGGCAATGACGAAGAGGCCCCGCTGGGCGATTTCATCGAGGACTCCGAGGCCACCTCGGCCGAATCCGCCGTGATCGCCGGGCTCCTGCACCACGATGTGCGCAGCGTGCTCGCCACCCTGGACGAGCGCGAACAGCAGGTCATCCGGCTGCGCTTCGGCCTGGACGACGGCCAGCCGCGCACTCTCGATCAGATCGGCAAGCTCTTCGGGCTCTCCCGCGAGCGTGTTCGTCAGATCGAGCGTGAGGTCATGTCGAAGCTGCGCAAGGGAGAGCGGGCCGATCGCCTGCGCGCCTACGCCAGCTGATTCCCGCAATAACTCGTGCCGGTGATCCCGGCGCGTGCCCATGACGCCGAACCACTCCGAGGCCGGTTCGGCGTCCGGCTTGGTGACCCTGGACGGTCACCTCGAAACGCCGACCGGTGACCGCGCGTCCCGCCCCCTCCGGGTTCGCGCGAGCCGGTCGGCGAACCCCATTCAATCGCCGCCGAGTCCATCGTCGACCGCGACGTTCTCTGGTTCCAGTTCGAGTGCGGAGTTCTCGGCCTGCAGATCGAGCAGGATCGCGAAATCCTCGTGCACTCGACCGCTGCCCACACTGGCCTGGACCAGTTGTGCGGTGGCCGCCGCAAGCGGCATCGGCACCTCGCATCGGCGGGCCGCGTCGAGACCGAGATCGAAATCCTTGCGCAGCAGGATCGGGGTGAAAGTCGGTGTGTAGTCGAGGTTTACGAAGGCTGGGGTCTTGTAGCGGGTGAAGACCGAACCCATGACGCTGCTGTTGAGGAAGTCCAGAAAGGCCGCGCGGGATACTCCGCCCTTCTCCGCGAGGACGGTGACCTCGGCCATCGACTGGGTGACCACACCGAGGAACAGGTTGTGGCAGATCTTGACCAGCCGCGCCGCATCGCCCACACCGACGTAGGTGACGGATTTGCCGATGGTGCGCAGTAGTGGTGCGACGCGTTCGTAGACCTCCAGTGGACCTGAGGCCGCGAACGAAAGTCCGCCCGCGGCGACCACTTTCGCATTGCCGCTGACCGGCGCGGCCAGGAAGCCGACACCACGCAGTTCGCAGGCCGCGCGAATGGCCGCGGAGGATTCCGTCGAGACGGTCGAGCAGTCCACCACGATCGCGGGTGCAGATTCTTCGTCGGCGAGCAGGCCGTCGGCGCCGAATAGGACCTGTTCAAGGTCGGCTTGGGTGGAGACCGTGGTGAACACCACGTCGAGGGTGCGCAGATCCGCGATGTGGTCGGCGATTGCGCAGCCGTGCTCGGTGAGTGGTTCGGCCTTGGCTCTTGTTCGGTTCCACGCCGCGACCTGGGTGCCCGCAGCGGCCAGGCGGGTGGCCATCGCGGCGCCCATTCTGCCCGTGCCGATCCAGCCGACCGCTTGTTGCTGAGGCGATTCTTCCGGGTTCACCCGCACTCCTATGCAATCGTTTGCAACGACAATGGGTAAGACTCACACTAACATGCAGGGCTCTTGCCACCTGCTACGGTGCAAACGAGTGCAGGGCGCCCACGGCCATAGTGGGCTCATAGCGCTGTTCATCGCGC
Source organism: Nocardia pseudovaccinii (assembly GCF_050942345.1). Lineage (NCBI taxonomy): Bacteria > Bacillati > Actinomycetota > Actinomycetes > Mycobacteriales > Nocardiaceae > Nocardia > Nocardia pseudovaccinii. The sequence goes on along the minus strand of NZ_CP192074.1, from coordinate 3,671,211 downwards.
GCCGCAGTCCACACCCATGGCGCACTGCGGCCCGCCCATCCCACGCGCCGTCACCGATCGTCAACGCCGTTGCCCATCCCACGCCGCCGCCCGCCGCACATCGCGCGCCAGCGGCCCATTCCAGCGCCGCGGGCCCACCGCACCGCCGTCGCTCCATCGCGCGCCGCCGGCCCACCACACCGCCGCCTATATCCATCGCGCACTGCGGCCCATCGCCCATCGCACGCCGTCACCGATCGTCAACGCCATCGCCGCCCGTCCCACGCCGCCCGCCCTTCGGCAATCGCGAACCGAACCCATCGCGCTACGGCAATCGCCATAGCCATCGCGCCGCCTGTCCATTCCCACGCCGCGGCACATCGTGGCGACGCCGCTCATCGCGCACCACGCGCTGCCGCCAATCGCCGTAGCGCACCGCCTGTCCAGTTCCTCTCGACGGCACACCGTGCCGACGCCTACTCCATCGCGCGCAGCCCTGCGGCCCAACGCCATCGCGCCGTCACCGATTGCCCAATGCCATCGCCGCGGCACATCGCGCAGCCGCCCGTCCATCGCGCGACGCCGATCGCTCATCACCGCCCGCCCGACGCAGGCATACGATTTCGACTCGGCTGAACACCACAAGCCACTTCGGGTTGCGGCTGAAGTCGTTGCCCGAGAAAGCGGACGGATATCTGCCTGCGCTGCCGCTATCTGCACGCACGGCGTCCGGGATGGCCCAGGCGCTGAATCCGGCGCTTGGCGTGGGGATGACGCGAGGTGGGGCCGTGCGGGGGCCGCTTAGTATTTCTGCAATGCAGGGACCCACGCTCCGGGATGTGGCCGATGCGGCAGGTGTGCATACGGCCACGGCGTCGCGCGCTCTGAACCCGAATGCCCGCGCCTTGGTGAATCCGGAGACTGCGCGGCGAGTGCTGCGGGCGGCGGAAACGCTCGGTTATCGGCCGAATCCGATTGCCAGGAGTCTGAAGACCGCGAAGTCCGGGACGGTCGGGCTGGTCATCCCTGATCTCACCAACCCCTTGTTTCCACCGATCGCGCGCGGCATCGAGGATGTGCTGGCCCCCGCGGGGTACAGCACCCTCATCGTCAATACCGACGACCGGCCCGAACGCGAGCAGGCGCAGATCACCTCGCTGCGCTCGCGCCAGGCCGAAGGTCTGATCATTGCCACCGCACTGCTGAAACATCCGCTACTGCAGCAGTTGCACGAGCAGGGCGTGCCGATGGTGCTGGTCAACCGCCGCACCGAGGAACTCGCCGTCGGATCCGTCGCCGCCGATGACGCGGCGGGCATCGGGCTCGCCGTCAAGCATCTCGTCGAGTTGGGCCACCGCCGGATCTTGCACCTCGCAGGCCCGCAGACCACCTCCACCGGTGTCGAGCGCCTGCGCGCCTTCCGCACCGCCGCTCGCGAACACGACCTGGACGACTCCGATCGAATCATGGTGTGTGACAGGTGGACCGAAGACGCCGGAGCCCGAGCCCTGCGCACCGCACTGGATTCCGCCGACGATTTCACCGCCGTTGTCGCCGGAAACGACCTCATCGCCCTCGGCTGCTACGACGTCTTCGCCGAACGGAACATCACCTGCCCCACCGATATCAGCGTGACCGGCTTCAACGGCATGCCCTACCTCGACAAGCTCAGTCCCGCCCTGACCACCATCGCCATCCCCCACCACGACATCGGCCGCGAAGCCGCCCGCATGCTCCTCGAATCCATCGCCGAACCCGACCGCACCCCCCGCTCGGTCCTCCTCCCCCCATCCCTCGTCCCCCGCGCGTCCACCGCCCGACCCCGCCACTGACACATCTGCCCGCGATCGCGACGCCGCTGAGATACTCCTGGGCGCAGCCACGGCCCCGCTGCACGGCTCAGCACCTAGCAAACCGCTCCACGCGCAAAAACGGTAGCGAATCGAACGACCGGCTTGAATCTGACGGATTGCGACGTAGGCCCCCGCTCCCGTGCAGCCACGGTCTCCGATCGAAGCGGTCCATGCGCCATGCACCGGCACTTCGAGCCACCTGCTCAACCCCGCCGCTGACCGGTTCGCCCGCGATCGCGACGCTGCTGATGCTCCACGGCGCCACCGCGATCCCCCGCACCGCGCACCCCCGATCGAACCGGTGCGTACGCTAGCCGGTCAGCGATTCGCACCAGCCGACGCGAGATCGCGATGCCGATGAGTGCAGCCGGTCGCCGCCTGACCGGCCGACACGAGCAACTCGCACAGCGTCGCGACTTCGTCGACTAGCGCCGATGCTCTCGGGCGCGGCCCGTACACCACTCACGATCGATCGAACCGGCTCATGCGCTACCCGGCGGCGATTCACACCTGACGCAGGACCGCAGCGCGCGCGAGTGCAGCAGACTGGTGCGTTGAGCGGCTCGGGGGTCGTGTGGCTCGGAGCGGCGGCGAGTTACGGGAGCTCAGCCGAGGCGGCGGGGGCCGGTGTCGAAGCGGCTGGGTTGGGGGCCGAAGCGGGCTCGGGCGTAGAGGATTGCGGCGGCGTTGGCGGAGGCCAGGACCGGATCGAAAGATAGTTCGCGGATTTCGGGGAGGTCGTCGAATAGGGCCGAGACGCGTTGGACGAGTTCGACAAGCGCGGGTTTGTCGACACGGGGGCTGGCGGGGGTGCCGGAGAGGAGGGGGGCGGCGCGAGGGGCGTCGATGAGGGCGCTCGCTTCGTCGCCGGTGAGTGGGAGGGCGCGGTAGGCGCGGTCGCCGAGGAGTTCGATGATCATGCCGGAGAGGCCGAATTCGATGACCGAGCCGAAGGACGGGTCGTCCTGCACACGCAGCACACAGCCGACGCCGGGGCTGGCCATCTTCTGGATATGCACGGCGGGATCACCGCATAGTTCCACCAGGTGCGAATAGGCCTGGCGCACGGCTTCAGGCCGCCACAGGTCCAGCCGAACCCCGCTGAGATCCGGTCTGCGCCGCCACATTTCGCCGGTCGCCTTGGCCGCGACCGGATAGCCGAGTTCTTCGGCCGCCGCCATCGCCTCGTCGGCGCTGCGGACCTCGCGGAATTCGACGACGCGAATTCCGTAGCAGTCCAACAGGTCCACTGCTTCCAGATCGGTGAGCCAACGCCCGTCGGATTCGCGCATCCAGCCCGCGACCAGCCGCTCGGCCCGTTCCGCGTCGATGCCCGGCGGACGAACCACGGTCGACACCGGTTTCGTGCGCCATTGCGCGTATCGGTGCGCCCTGGCCAGCGCCCGTGCGGCCCGCTCGGGATCCGGATAGGAGGGTATCGAGCCGCGCACCGCCGTACCGCCCGGACCGCGCATGGCCAGTAGGTTCGGAATCCCTTGCTCGGCAACGAAAGTGGTGAGAATGGGTTTCGCCGCATCGGGCACGGCCGCTGCCGCCTCGCGAATGGCATCGGCGAATCCGGCCATCCGCAGTGGCACCGGCGGTGCGAAAACCACGATAACCGCATCGATCTCGTCCGAGCGCAGCGCGGCGACCACCGCGTCCAGATAGGCACCGGGCGTCGCGTCGGGCCCCAAGTTCACCGGATCGCCGATCGACTGCTCGTCCACCACACGCTCGGTCGGGCGCGGTCGCCGAACATTGTCGAACGGCACCGTGGCTGGACGTCGGACCTCGAGCCCCTCTCCGCGTGCGGCATCGACGGCCAGCCAGTTCAGCGCCGCGCTGTTGCCGATCACGGCGACCCGAGGCCCCGTGGGCAGCGGCTGATAGCCCAGCAGCGCCGCACAGTCGAACAACTCCGAAATCGAGTCGACCTGAACGATTCCCGACTGCGCGAACAGGTCCCGCACAATCGATCGGTCCATATCGCCGGTCGGCTGGGCCCGCGCGGCCAATCGCCCACTGCTCACCGCGACGATCGGTTTACTCCGCGCGACCCGACGCGCGATCCGGGAAAACTTGCGCGGATTACCGAAGCTCTCCAGATACAGCAGGATCACATCGGTGGCGGAGTCGGAGTCCCAGTATTGCAGCAGGTCGTTGCCGGACACATCCGCGCGATTACCCGCCGAGACGAATGTCGACAACCCGAGGTTTCGCGCGGCCGCCTCACCGAGGATGGCCGCACCCAACGGCCCGGACTGACAGAAGAATCCGATGCGCCCGGGCCCAGGCAGTACCGAAGCCAGGGTCGCGTTCAACGAAACCGAGGCATCGGTATTGGCGATGCCGAGCGCGCTCGGTCCGACCACCCGCATCCCGTGTCCGCGTGCCGCGGCAACCAACTCGTGTTCGGCGACCACGCCGCCATCGCCGGTCTCCCCGAAGCCCGCGGTGAGCACGACCAATCCCTTGACGCCCTTGGCCATACAGTCGTCCAGAACCGAGCTGATCGCCTCCGGAGGCACGGCAACCACCGCGAGATCCACCTCATCGGGAATATCGCGCACCGTCGGGTAGGCACGCACCCCGCGCACCGATCGCCGGTTCGGATTGACCGGGAACACCGGCCCTTGGAAAACCCCGGAAAGCAGATTGGCCAAGATCACTCCGCCGACCCGGGCCGGGCCCATAGTGGCGCCGATCACCGCGACCGAACGCGGCGCGAGCAGATTGCCGACACTGCGCGCCTCGGAGGCGCGTTCGCGCGAATCCCGGACCGAGAGTAGGGCTTCGGTGGGATCGATGGCGAACTCCAGATGCAGCACCGAACCGTCCCTGGCGCGCTCGACCTGATAGCCCGCGTCACGGAATACGGTGACCATCACGGTGTTCTCGGCGAGCACCTCCGCGACGAACGTCTCGATCTTGTTCTCCGCAGCCGCACCCGCCAGATGTTCGAGCAGGATGGAACCGAGCCCGCGTCCCTGATGCTCGTCGGCCACCACGAACGCGACTTCGGCGGCGCGCGGCCCGGTGCGGTCGGTCAGCAGTTCGTAGCGGCCGACCGCGATGATCGCCTCACCCAGAACCAGCAGCAGTCCGACCCGGTCGTGGTGGTCGACATGGGTGGAGCGGTACAGATCCTTGGGCGAAATACGCGGGTACGGACCGAAGTAGCGCAGGTATCGGGAGCGATCCGACAGTGCCGTGTGGAATTCCTGCAGCCGCTCGGTGTCATCGGGCGTGATCGGGCGCAGTCGCACCACGCCACCGTCCGAGGCGAGTACATCGGCGAACCAGTGCTGTGGCGGCGGAGGCGGTACAACGGGCGTATTCGGGGAATCCGGGACGGGTGGGTTCTCAGTCACGGGGGTCCTCCGGATCAAGGCCGAGCAACCCGAAGGTGGCTCGGCGCGTAGCCAATACGGCCGTATCGATAGCGCGTTGCGCGCGGTCGGTGCGCGCGTCCCCAGTTTCCCCCGTGCCGCCGGGACCATCCCACGGGCGGTAGGCGGTGTCACCACCGTCACCCATGGTGCGCGGCGGATCGACGGTCGGCGCCGCGGACTGGATCCTATCGATCCAGTCCTGCGGCACCACGGTTTCCGGTGCGATGGTGCGATCCAGCGCGGTCGCGAGCAGATGCGTCCAGGCGCGCGGCACCACCCGCACCAGGCCGTAGCCACCGCCGCCGACGGCGAGCCAACGGCCTTCGGCGTATTCGTCGGCCAGATCGCGCATGGCGATGAAGGCGGCGCGTTGACCGTCGACGGTCAGTTCCATATCTGCGAGGGGGTCCTCCCGATGGGTGTCGACACCGCATTGACTGACCACGAGCTGCGGCCGGAACGCCGCCAGCGCGCCGGGCACGATCGCGTGAAAGCCGCGCAGCCACTGCGGATCCCGGGTGCCCGGCAGTACCGCCAGATTGATCGCGGTGCCCTCGGCGGCGCCGTGGCCGGTCTCCTCCGGCCAGCCGGTATTCGGCCACAGCGTGGCCGGATGCTGATGAATCGAGATCGTCAGTACTCGGGGGTCGCCGTAAAAGGCGCGCTGCACACCGTCACCGTGATGCACGTCGACATCGATGTAGGCGATCCGATCGAATCCGTGGTCCAGCAGCCAGGAGATGGCCACGGCCGCATCGTTGTAGATGCAGAATCCGGCCGCCGAATCCGGCATCGCGTGGTGCATGCCGCCACCGATGCTCACTGCGCGCCGAGTGCGCCCGTGAGCGATCTCGCGGGCCGCGGTCAGTGTGCCACCGACGATCACCGAGGCCGCCTGATGCATCCGCGGGAACACCGGATTATCCGGTGAGCCGAGACCGTACGGCGGTGCGAGCGGCGCACCCGCGGGCGGTGTGGCATTTTCGACGGCCTCGATGTAGTCCGCGGTATGGATGCGCAGCAAATCGGACACTTCGGCCCGCTCGGGCACCAATCGCTCGACACCGTCGAGTAATCCGAGACTTTCCGCCAGGGCCATGGTGAACTGCAGGCGCGCCGGTTTCATGGGGTGTTCCGGCGTCCATGCGTAGTCGAGGAAGCGGTCGGTCCAGACAACCGTGCCCGATCGCGCCTCGAGATCGCTTTCGTCCAGCGGCGCGGACTGTTCGCCGTGCGGTGCAGTGGCCATGCTCGCAACGCTACGCGGGAAGGTAACGGCCCCGTTGGACGTTCGTATGCAGTAGAAATACAAGCAAGAGCGAATACGGTGACAGGCCGTGCGCCGACAGAATTCCCACAGCGCAGTCACGGGTGTAGCGCGAAACCATGCGGCACACGGGGGTGCCGACGTGCGTGGGTAGAATTCGTGCCGACGAAGGGGTAACAGGTGAAGGATCTGGTCGACACCACGGAGATGTACCTCCGTACCATCTACGACCTCGAGGAAGAGGGCGTGGTGCCCCTGCGTGCGCGCATCGCCGAGCGCCTGGAGCAGAGTGGCCCGACGGTCAGCCAGACCGTCGCGCGGATGGAACGCGATGGTCTGCTGCTGGTCGCCGGTGACCGCCATCTCGAACTGACCGACAAGGGCCGCAGCATGGCGGTCGCGGTCATGCGCAAGCATCGCCTCGCCGAGCGGCTGCTCGTGGACATCATCGGGCTCGACTGGCAGAACGTGCACGCCGAGGCATGCCGCTGGGAACACGTCATGAGCGAGGACGTCGAGCGGCGGCTGGTCGAGGTGCTCAACCACCCGACCACCTCCCCGTACGGCAACCCGATTCCGGGCCTGGACGAGCTGGGCCTCGCCCCGCAGAGCGGCGCCGACGAGACCCTGGTGCGACTGTCGGATCTGCCGCACGGCCAGGTGCACGCGGTCGTGGTGCGTCGCCTCGCCGAGCACATCCAGACTGATCCCGAGGTCATCGGCCAGCTGCGGGAGGCGGGCGTGGTGCCCGACGCGCGTGTGACGGTCGAGACCAAGCCCGGCTCGGTGGTCATCACCGTGCCCGGCCACGCGGGTTTCGAGCTCTCGGACGAGATGGCCCACGCCGTCCAGGTGAAGTTGGTCTGAGGCGTGAAACTTCTGGTCACGGGTGGCGCGGGCTATGTAGGTGGCGTCTGCGCGCAGGTTTTGCTCGAATCGGGGCACGAGGTCGTGGTGGTCGACGATCTGTCGACCGGCAATGCCGAGGGCGTGCCTACCGAGGCGCGATTCGTCGAGGGTGATGTCGCGGTCGCCGCGCCCGCGCTGCTCGAGGCCGAATCCTTCGACGGTGTTCTGCATTTCGCGGCGCAGTCGCTGGTCGGTGAGTCGGTGCAGCAGCCGGAGAAGTACTGGCAGGGCAATGTGGTGAAGACGCTCGAGCTGCTGGAGGCGATGCGCCGCACCGAGACGCCGCGGCTGGTCTTCTCCTCGACCGCGGCGGTGTACGGCGAACCCGAGCGGGTGCCGATCACCGAGGATGCGCCGACCCGGCCGACCAACCCCTACGGCGCCTCCAAGCTGGCCATCGACCACGCCATCACCTCCTATTCGATCGCGCACGGTCTGGCCGCGACCAGCCTGCGCTACTTCAACGTCGCGGGCGCCTACGGCGGCCTCGGCGAAAACCGGGTGGTGGAAACCCATCTCATCCCCCTCGTGCTCCAGGTCGCCCTCGGTCATCGCAAGGCGATCTCGATCTTCGGCACCGACTGGCCCACACCCGACGGCACCGCGGTCCGCGATTACATCCACATTCGCGACCTCGCCGACGCCCACCTGCTGGCCCTCGGCTCCGCCGAATCCGGCACACATCGCATCTGCAATCTCGGCAGCGGCACCGGTTTCTCGGTCCGCGAGGTGATTTCGGCCTGTGAGCGCGTCACCGGCCTGCCCATCGCCGCCCAGGACGCACCGCGCCGCGCCGGTGACCCGGCCACGCTGATCGCGTCCAGCGACCGCGCCATCACCGATCTCGGCTGGCAGCCCAAGCACAACAACCTGGACGAAATCGTCGCCGATGCTTGGGAATTCCTGCGTGACCTCGGTCCGCGGGCACACAGTGCGCAGTAGGCCAGCTCACCATCGAGCGCGGTCCCATGGTGGTCCCGCATTTGCCACGACCACCATGTGACTCGCCAACTCACCTCTGGCCACCCGAGAACGCGAACGGGCTCACCGGACAACCGGCCCCAAGTCGATACCGAGGTCCGCGGCAATGCCGAGCCCGCAGTAGGCAAGGCGGCGCAGCGTATCCGGACGCATCCCGGTGCGCAGTGAGATCTCGAGCAAACTCGCCATCGAATGGGCGGGATCGGCTTCCAAGGCAGCCTGCAGTGCGATGCCGGCGAGCGGCCCGTCACCGCGGATGTAGGCGCTGTAGCCGAGAAGTGTTGCCGCATCGGCGCGGTCGCTTCCCGACAGTGCATGCGTCAACGCCACCCAGAGGGTTTCCGCGGGGCCGGCGTGATCTCCGACGGCCAGCCCGAACAGCGAGTCGCGCACCGTCCGATCACGCAGCGCCGCGGCTAGTTCCGCGTATTCCTGGGCGGTGAGGGTCATACCGGAGTCGATATTGGCGATCTGCCACAGCACATGTTCGAGTGCCCGCCGGCGGTATCCGTCGGGATCACCGCGCCGGACGGCCGCCGCGTACCGCTCGTGCGCGAGCGCGCGGGCGCTGTCCAGATGTGCCGCGACCTGGTGCGCCAGTTCCTCATCCGGTGCGACCAGCGCGGTCAGCTCCGAACGGGTTCCCCGGATCGGCCGCCCTTCGAGCACATGCGCCACCGTCACCATCGATGTGGCCGGATCCGGCAGCGTCCCATGGTGATTCGCATCGAGCAGACTCCACCACCGCTGATCCGCCTCGACGGCGCGCACTGCCCAGGCGCCCTCGAGGTACACCCCGTCCCGGGCCAGTCGGCGCGCGAACGCCGCGATGAGCGTGCCCCACGGTCCCGTACTTCCCGCACCGTTTCGGCGCGTGCGGCGCGGTTCGCGCACCCGGTCATCGACGATGACCGCGAGTACTTCCGTCGCCCCCTCTGCGGCACAGATGTGCGAAACACATTCCGCGTATGCCGCCGCGAGCCCCCGCCGACTCCCGCCTTCCTGATCCAAATCGAACCGCACCACCGCATCGATGATCGGACTCTGCTCCGCATCGGTCGCACCCCGCAGCACCGCCACCACCAGCGACCGCTCCGGCACGAATCCGACCATGGCGGGCACCGCCACAATCAATTCACCGGGATCGTCGACATGCAGTGAATCCCCTGGGATCCGATCCCCGAATTCCGGCGGCGGTTCCGCACAGATTCCCGGTCGCGGCTCTTTCCCGAAACCCCGTGTGCATTCGGACAATTCGTCGTCGACATCACGGTCGAAGAAGGACACCGAATCGATTCGGGCCGAGACCTTGTCCACGGGCCACGTGCGATACGGATGCGCCCCAACGCTATCGCGCGCTGGTTCGTCGAACCGCAGCGCTGGATGCCCTGCAGCTAGATGGTCCGCTGGCTTGTCGGTACCTATCCCGTCACGTGGCCATGCGGCATCTGGACTTTCCATTGGCTGATCGATTCGCACACCGCCGCCCGCATCCGCGCCGTCACGCGAATCCTCGACATCACGGTGGCCCGAGTCGCCGATACGCGACGGGTGGGCGGATTTACGGAGGTGAACGGCCGGGTTTGTGCAAAAACCGGTGCGCGGCGATGCGCCGTCGCCTGGATCTCCGAGGGCGGGAGCGGGATTCGTGGAAGTCGTCATGCATCGAGGGTGCGCTCACCCACCGCGAGGCCCGGGACGCCGACCTGGGGATATCGCGGGACGGAAATGCCCTGTGGAAAACGCTCGGACTGTGGACGAATCGGGAATCGGGCACCGATACGGCGGCGACTATGTCGGTGCCACCTGTTACTGTCTGGCCGCACGCTCCGGCTGCCGATCGGCGAACCCCTCCGTATTCACCCCTTCTCGACCTTCCGCACCGCCGCCGTGAACAGCTCGTCCAATGCCGCGGCATCCGGCTTCGTATCGCCGAATGTCATGTACGTCACCGTGATTCGCACATCGGCGACCTGCCCGGTGAGCGTCTGCATCGACTGCGTCAGCCCGGCGGCGCTCACCTGCGGCACCACCGTGCGGCGCAGCGCGAGCGTGTCGTCGGCATCGATCGCCGGCGGCGCTTGCAGTTCGGTGGTCACAATCGTCGTCGCACCCGCTCGGCTCACATGCACCTGATGACACCGCTGCAACTGGTCACGCAACGCCGACAACGGCTGTCCGGTCCTGGTCAACTCCACGGTCATCGTGGCGCGCGTCTCGTTGTCGGTGCCCACCGCGACGGCCGTCTGATTCGGACCGAATTGCTGAGCGGGCGGGACACATCCGTCGGGCTGCACGGTCGAACCGCGCCCGGCCCCGGTCAGATCCCCCGCCGCCTGCGCGGCCGCCTCCGGTGGCAGCACGACCGCCTCGTATCCGGCCGGGAACTGCGTGGGATCGGGCAGCAGCGCCGAAAGCTGTGCCGTCACATACCGGGTCCCCGTACCAGGACCGGCGGCGACCGGATGTCCGGTCACCGTCGACGCGCAGCCAGCGAGCAGCACCGCACTCGCGGCGAGGGGCACCCAACCCGATACCCCGAATCCGCGTGGCCCCCTGCGCGTCGAATTCGGCACGGTCACCGGTCCACTGTGCCAAACTCCCCGTGCCCGCCCACGATGCCACGCCGGATCCTCGAGTGACCGGGAATGTGCGGGGTACTACTGATGTTGCCCTCTCTTATGGGTCGGTGTCGCCCATGGCAACGTGTGTCGGGGCCATGGGGGACAATGGACAGTGGTTGACCGCCGCGAATTGCCCAACAGGCCTGTGAACCTGAAAGCTCGCGTCGGTGAACCGCGCAGGAAGGAGACGCGATGGACCACGAGTCGCGAATGTACGAGTTGGAGTTCCCAGCTCCGCAGCTGTCGAACGACGATGGCTTGGGTCCGGTCCTGGTACACGGACTGGAGGGCTTCACCGATGCCGGGCATGCGGTGCGGCTGGCCACGACGCACCTGCGCGAGAGTCTCGAGAGCGAGCTGGTCGCCTCGTTCGATGTCGACGAGTTGCTGGACTACCGCTCGCGTCGTCCGCTGATGACGTTCAAGACCGACCACTTCTCGGACTACGCCGAGCCCGAGCTGAATCTCTGGGCGCTGCGCGATACCGCGGGCACCCCGTTCCTGCTGCTGTCCGGCCTGGAACCGGATCTGCGCTGGGAGAAATTCACCACCGCGGTGCGTCTGCTCGCCGAACAGCTCGGTGTGCGGCGCAGCATCGGACTGAGTGCCATCCCGATGGCGATCCCGCATACCCGCCCGCTCGGCATCACCGCGCACTCCTCCGACCGCGACCTCATCGCCGATCATCAGCGCTGGCCGGGTGAACTACAGGTGCCGGGGAGCGCGTCCTCGCTGCTGGAGTATCGGATGGCCCAGCACGGCCACGAATCCGTCGGATTCTCGGTGCATGTGCCGCACTACCTCGCGCAGACCGCCTACCCGGAGGCCGCGCAGACCCTGCTCGAGCACGTCGCCGACAACGCGGGCCTGGAATTCCCACTGGCCGCCCTCGGCGAGGCCGCCGCGCGGGTGCGCGAGCAGGTCAACGAGCACATCGCGGGGAATTCCGAGGTCGAGACCGTGGTGCACGCGCTCGAGCGCCAGTACGACAGCTTCGTCTCCGCGCAGGAACGCCAGTCGAGCCTGCTGGTCGGCGATGGTGAACTGCCCAGCGGCGACGAATTGGGCGCCGAATTCGAGCGCTTCCTGGCCGAGCAGGGCGGCTACGACGGCGACGAGGACGAACAGTCCAACTGACCCGATCACCCTGACGGGGCCGTGGACGGCTGCCCGTAGGGTGGTCGGAGTGGATCTGACCGAACTGCTGGAGATACCGGGAACCGACGCCGACGCGCTCTACGAATCCTTCGGGTCGTGGGCGGCCGAGCAGGGCACCCCGCTGTACCCGGCGCAGGACGAGGCGCTACTGGAATTGGCGTCCGGATCCAATGTCATCCTGGCCACCCCCACCGGATCCGGTAAATCCCTTGTCGCGGTCGGCGCGCATCTGTTCGCGTTGACCCGCGGCCTGCGCACCTACTACACCGCCCCGATCAAAGCGCTGGTCAGCGAGAAGTTCTTCGCCCTGTGCGAGGTTTTCGGCGCGGACAGGGTCGGCATGGTGACCGGTGACGCGGCGGTGAATCCGGAGGCGCCGATCATTTGCGCCACCGCCGAGATCCTGGCGAACATGGCGCTGCGCGAGGGCGCCGCCGCCGATGTCGGCCAGGTCGTGATGGACGAATTCCACTTCTACGCCGATCCGGACCGCGGCTGGGCCTGGCAGGTACCGCTGCTGGAACTTCCGCGCGCCCAATTCCTGCTCATGTCGGCAACTCTCGGCGAGGTCGACTTCTTCGCCGCCGATCTGAAACGCCGCACCGGTAATCCGACCGCTATCGTCGCGGGCACCGAACGTCCTGTCCCGCTGAGCTTTTCCTACGCGCGCACCCCGATCACCGAAACCCTGGAAGATCTCGTCACGACCAACCAGTCACCGGTGTACGTCGTGCATTTCACCCAGGCCGCCGCATTGGAACGCGCACAGGCGCTGACCAGCGTCAACTTCGCCACGCGCGCCGAAAAGGACGCCATCGCAACGGCACTGGGCGATTTCCGCTTCTCCTCCGGGTTCGGCAAGACCCTGTCCCGGCTGATCCGCCATGGAATCGGCGTCCATCACGCGGGCATGCTGCCCAAATACCGCCGCCTGGTGGAGCGCCTGGCACAGGACGGTCTGCTGAAGGTGGTGTGCGGCACCGACACCCTCGGTGTCGGGATCAACGTGCCGATCCGCACGGTACTGCTCACCGGTCTCACCAAATTCGACGGTGTGCGCACCCGCAGGCTCAAGGCCCGCGAATTCCATCAGATCGCCGGCCGCGCGGGCCGCGCGGGCTACGACACCATGGGCACCGTGGTCGTGCAGGCGCCCGACCACGAAGTGGAGAACACCCGGCTGCTGGCCAAGGCGGGCGATGATCCGAAGAAACAGCGCAAGGTGGTGCGCCGCAAACCGCCGGAGGGCTTCGTCTCCTGGAGCGAGGAGACCTTCGACCGGCTCGTCGCCGCGAGCCCCGAACCGATGGTGTCGCGCTTCAACGTGACGAACTCCATGCTGCTCAATGTGATCGCCCGCCCGGGCAATTGCTTCGACGCCATGCGCCATCTGCTGGAGGACAATCACGAGCCCCGCCCCGCGCAACGCCGCCACATCCTGCGCGCCATCCGCCTGTATCGCGCCCTGCGCGATGCCGGTGTGGTGCAACAGCTTCCCGAACCCGATGCACAGGGCCGCCGCGCCAGGCTCACCGTCGACCTGCAGCGCGATTTCGCCCTCGACCAGCCCCTGTCGCCCTTTGCCCTCGCCGCGCTCGACCTGCTCGACAAGGACGCCCCCGGCTACACCCTCGACGTCATCTCCCTCATCGAGTCGACGCTCGAGGATCCGCGCCAGCTGCTGATGGCCCAGCAGCACAAGGCCCGCGGCCAGGCGATCAACGAGATGAAGGCCGACGGCATCGAATACGACGAACGCATGGAGCTGCTGGAAGAGGTCACCTGGCCGAAACCGCTGGCCGAGCTGATCGAACCCGCCTTCGAGACCTACCGGGCCGGGCACCCCTGGATGTCGGAATTCGCGCCGTCTCCCAAATCCGTCGTCCGCGACATGATCGAACGCTCGATGACCTTCGCCGAGCTGATCTCGCATTACGAGCTGGCCCGCTCCGAGGGGGTGGTGCTGCGCTATCTCGCCGACGCCTACCGCGCGCTGCGGCGCACCGTCCCGGAATCCGCGCGCACCGAGGATCTCGACGATATGACCGAATGGCTGGGTGAGCTTGTGCGCCAAGTGGATTCGAGTCTGCTCGACGAATGGGAACAGCTCACCAATCCGGGCGCGGAGACCGATGCCGATCAGCTCGCCTTCGGCGCGGAAACGGTGCGGCCGATCTCGGCCAACGAGCGCGCGTTCAAGGTGATGATCCGCAATGCCATGTTCCGTCGCGTCGAACTCGCCGCGCTGCGCCGCTGGGAGACCCTCGCCGAGCTGGGCACCGGACCGGACTGGGCGGCCGAGCTGACCCCCTATTTCGACGAGTACGAAAGCATCGGCACCGGCCAGGACGCTCGCGGTCCGCAACTGTTCCAGGTGGAACAACGCCCCGGTTTCTGGCAGGTGCGCCAGGTGCTCGACGATCCCGCCGGGGACCGCGGCTGGGCGCTGGCGGCGGTGGTCGATCTCGCCGAGTCCGATGCCGCGGGCGAGGTCGTATTCGACGAGGTCACGGTAGTCGCAGGGTGATCATGATCAAGGTGTCGTCAACGAGTTGGTTACCAGGGGCATCGCGCTGATACTCTCTCGCGCGGTGCCCGAACGAAGGCCGACCCCCAAACGACGGAGAGTTCCCTTAGATTGACCGGTTCAAACCTGCCCGAATCGCCCTATCTGGCCATCCATCCAGAGCGGGTGCGCGAGAACTACCGCGCACTCCAGGCCGCGGTACCCGGAGCCCGAATACGCTTCGCGGTCAAGGCGAGTCCGGTCCCGGAAATCATTCGTCTGCTCGACCGTCACGGCGCGGAGTTCGATGTCGCCAGTGTCGGTGAGATCGAACTGTGCCTGCACGAGGGCGTCGACCCGGCTCACATGTGCTACGGGAACCCGATCAAGAAGGCCGCCCACATCGCGGCTGCCTACGCCGTGGGTGTGCGCCGCTACGCCTTCGACACCGAGGACGATCTGCTGCGCATCGTCGAGCACGCGCCGGGTTCTGAAGTCGAGTGCCGGTTCCTGTCCTCGGCGCCGCAGTCGACGACACCCTTCGGCACCAAATTCGGCTGCTCCCCCACCGAGGCGCTGCGCCTGCTCGTGCGCGCCCGCGATCTCGGACTGATCGTCGGGGGTCCGTACTTCCACGTCGGCTCCCAGCAGACCGACCCGCGGGCCTGGCGCATCGGTATCGAACAGGCGGGCGGCATCGTGGCAGCGCTGGCGGATAAGGATATTCCGGTGCGCTCGGTGAATATCGGTGGCGGCCTGCCCATTTCGTACGTCGAGGCGGCGCCCGCACTCGACGATATCGGCGCCGTCATCGCGGCCGCCACCGCCGAATTCCTGCCCGAGACCGCCGGACTCGTCATCGAGCCCGGCCGCGCGCTCGTAGGTTCGGCGGGCACCATTCACGCCGAGGTCGTCGGCGTGCGCATCGCGCCGGACGGACGGCGCTGGGTGTATCTCGACATCGGCCGCTACAACGGCATGGCCGAGACCGAGAACGAGTACATCGCATACCGCTTCGTCACCGAACGTGACGGAGATCCCGTGGACGAGGCGGTGGTGGCCGGACCGACCTGCGATGGCGACGATGTACTGTATCAACGCACGAAGGTCCTTCTTCCGACCTCGTTGCGAGCCGGTGATCGCATCCAGATCCTCGATACCGGCGCCTATACCGCGAGCTATTCGTCGGTGTCCTTCAATGGTTTTCCGCCCTTGACCGTTCATGTCTCGGGCGCTGAGCGAGAGTGAGTTTGCCTATGACGGCGGAATTCACCGGCTGGCATGTGCTGGCCGAGTTCGGTGGTGTCGACGCAGATCTCTGCGACGATCTCGAACGACTCGAATCGGCGTTGCGTGAGTCTCTGATCGCGGCGGGCGTCACCATCTGCGATGTCGTACACAAGAAGTTCGATCCGCAGGGGGTGACCGTCCTCGCGCTGTTGTCGGAGTCCCACGCCTCGATTCACACTTATCCGGAGTCCGGCGACATCTTTGTCGACGTATTCACCTGCGGAAGTATCGGCGCCGGCGCGTCGAAGGCTGTCGAACTACTGCGAGACAAGTTGTCTCCCAGGGATGTTCGCATGCAGGTCATCCAGCGCGGGCACGGCTCGACGCGGATCGAGGAGCCGGTGGGCAATGGCCTGACCCGCATCTGGGATCTGCACGAGATCATCGTCGACACCCATACTCCGTTCCAGCACATGGTGATCGCGCGCACCGAACAGGGCATCAGCCTGTTCTCCGACGACGATCGCCAGTCCACGGAGTTCTCCCAGCTGACCTATCACGAGGCGATGATGGTCCCGGCCTTCGCGCTGGCCGCGAAGCTGGACAAGGTGCTGATCATCGGGTCGGGCGAGGGTGTGGCCAGCCAGATGTCGGTCGCCGCGGGCGCGACGCTGGTGGATCACGTCGATATCGACCAGCGCGAGGTCGAGTTGTGCGCCGAGCACCTGCCCTACGGCTACACCAGCGACGAGCTGGCCGCCGCGGTGAAGGGTGCGGGCCCGGTCAAGGTGCACTATGCCGACGGCTGGGACTTCCTTGCCAACGCGGACGAGGCGGGCACCCGCTACGACGTCATAGTCATCGATCTGCCCGATGAGCGGGTCGAGGACGCGCAGCACAACCGGCTCTACGAGTCGGAGTTCCTGTCGCGATGTCGGGCGCTGCTCGCACCCGGCGGGGTGCTCAGCGCACAGGCCGGATGCGCGACGATGTGGCGCAACGAGACGCTGAAGCGGTCCTGGAAGCGCTTCCACGAACAGTTCGGCACCGTGGTGCAGTACGGCAGCGACGAGCACGAGTGGACATTCCTGTTCGGGTTGAACGAGCGAATCGATGACCCGGTGCAGGCGATGACCGATCGGCTGGGCACGCTGCCCTACCGCGCCGAGACGATCGATGCGCGGGCGCTGGTGCGCGGCGCGATCGAACCGCACGCGCTGCGCGTCTAGCAGCACTCTCGAATCGCACCGGTTCCCAAGGGTTTTCCCTTCGAGCCGGTGCGATTCAGCGTTCGACCGGAGTGTCCGCTCGTGGCCGAGAACTGAATGGTTATCGCGTGAAATGGATCTCGCTGTGTCGGGGCGGGGCGGTGGTCGCGTAGCGGATCTGCTGGTTGCCCGGCCGTGTGCGCTGCCATCGGCCGAACCGCTGTACGAGTACTGCAATGGGCAGTGCGCCGGTCAGTAGCGCCATCGGTTCGCCGATGCATTTTCGTTTGCCGAGACCGAACGGCAGGCGAGCGGGTCCGAGCGCGATGAACAGCTGGTCGCCCCGATGCAGCGGGCGTCCGGCCAGTTCGGTATCGACCGCGACGTGGCGGAAGATGAGCGGGAACGACGGTCGCTGTGCCACAACATCGCCGAAAAACGATGTGAGCAGGGGCAACCGGGCGAGATCGGCTGCGGCCGGTGCGCGACTCGCCAGCACTTGTTCGACTTCGGTCCGCAATTCGACCAGCTCGGCGGGATGGTCGGCCAGCCGCACACATGCCCACGCCTGAGCACATGCCGTGCTATCGAAACCTGCCATCAAGTGGCTTATCACCTGATCGCGTATCCGCTGGCCCGGAAGTTCCGGACGCACCTGCAGTAGGTGTCCGAGCAGGTCGCTCGCGCAATCGTCCATTGTGCGCCGCCGGTCGATGATGGCGTGGACCTCGGCGTCCATGGCGGCGATGGCGCGCCGGTACTTGCCGCCGCCGATCCGGAACCACTGCTTGCGCTGGCTGTCGAAGATGGGCTGGGCCAGTCGCACCAGTGCCGCGCAATCGACGGACTGACCGAAAAGATGCCGTGCCAGCAGTTCTACGTTGAGCAGTTTGAATTCGGTGAACACGTCGACGGCTCGGTCCGGATGCCAGCTGTCGATCCGGTCGTTCAATCGGTGGACACTCTCGTGCGCGAGCGGCGCGAGCTCGGAAGTCGCGAACGCGGGATTCGTGTGATCACGCAATGTACGCCACAGTCGCGGATCGTTGACCACGAACAAACCCTCGTCGCCGGTTGCGTTACGGATGATCCGGTAGATCGGACCACCTTTGTCGAATTCGCCCGCACCGGTACGCAACACACGGTCGATGAGATCGCTGTCGGTGATCAGCCAGGACCGGCCCGGCAATGGCACCCTGACCCGCATGATCCCGCCATTGCGCCGTGCCCGCGCGATCAGTGCGGACGGAACGTCACGGTCGATAATCGCCTGTCGCCAACCGATCTCGGCTCGAACCTCGCCGGGCATAGCCATGCTGCTCCTACACCGGATACATCGGATCTCAGGTTAATAGTCGGCTGGCGCGTCTGCCATTCCTGTATGCGGCGCGCGCCGAGCAACTGCATGTCCGGGCTGTACCGTAGTGGCCTCAGCGCCCATTCCTGCCTCGATCCCGCAGGAGATCCCGCTGAATCCGAGCAAGAATGGGCGAACGAGCACACGACCTATGCCTGTTTGCGCCAGTCCTCGACGTTCATCCCGCCGATACCCCAATCGGTCAGCTCGACCTCGTCGATCACGACGAACGTGGTCGCCGGGTCCTTGCCGAGGACATCACGGAGCAGGTCGGTTACGCCCTTGATCAGTTGGGTCTTCTGATCTCGCGTGACACCCTCGTTGGTGACCTTGATATTGACATAAGGCATTATGCGGCCCTTCCCGAGATGAACCCGCCGTCGACGGGGAAGATGTGGCCGGTGGTGAAGGCGGCGTCCGCGAGATACAGTACCGCTGCGGTGGTTTCGCTCACTTCACCGATTCGGTTGAGCAAAGCCAGTCGGCCCGAGGCGCTTTCGTCGCCGTCACCGAACAGTGGTGTGCGAATGATGCCGGGCGCGACGGCATTGACCCGAATGCCGTCCGCGGCGAGTTCCGCGGCAAGGCTCGTGGTCAACGCGTGGACGCCGCCCTTGCTGACCAGTGCGGCCGATGCGGGCAGCCCCGCGAGCGCGTGGTTGATCAGCACCGTCCCGATATTCACAATGCTGCCACCGCTTTTCTGCGCTCGCAGCTGACGCACGACGGCCTGTGTGGTGAAGAAGGTCCCTTTCAGGTTGCCGTTCAGGTAACTGTCCAGATCCGCCTCGGTGACATCGACGAACGGCTTGACCCCGAAGATCCCGGCATTGTTCACCAGCACATCGACGCGACCGAAACGTTCCACCGCAAGCCGCACGAGCTCGGAACCCGTTGTGGGCGTGCCGATATCACCGGCGAATACCGCCAACCTCGATGGCTCGCCCAACGAGTCCGCCACCGCCGCGAGCTTGTCCGCATCCCGCCCGTTGAGCACGACATTGTCACCACGCTCCACGAAGGTCCGAGCGATATCGCGCCCGATCCCACTGGAGGATCCGGTGACGATGACCGTCTTGACCATATTTTTCTCTCTTTCTCGTGATACTTACCGATACGACCGGTCGTCTTGGAATGGATACATGGCCACCCAAAGCGGCAATACCTACGGGTCAGGGTCGAAAGTAGTCATCCAGCAGTCGACGCAAACACTTGTGCAGCGGTTCGAGCGAACGCTGGATCTTCATCCTGATCACCGCGCCCTCCCACGATTCCAACAGCAGATCAGCCAATTCCGTGGCGTCGATATCGTCGCGAATCGCCCCGAGCTCCTGTGCCTGCCGCAATGCCGCCGCCACCCCGTCGCGCCAGGAATTCCAGGCCCCCACCAAGGATTCCCGCAGCACCTCACTGCCCTCGAGTTCCCCGCCGAGGTTCGCGATCAGGCATCCACCGGTGAACTCCGCCCGCACGAAATCATCCATGAGCCGCCCGAAGAACTCCCGCAACCCGGCGACCGGATCCGGCGAAGTCCCGAGCGCCTCGGCCAGATTCCGCTGCACACACAGCGAATGGTGGTCGATGATGGCCTGCCCGAAACTCTCTTTGCTATCGAAGTAGTTGTAGAACGAACCCTTCGGCACGCCGACCGCATCCAGGATCTGCTTGATACCGGTCCCGTGATAGCCGTTCGTCAGGAACCCGGCAGCGCCCTGCTCCACCAGAAGCTGCCGAGTGTCATCACTGCGTCGGGGTCGCGCCATGGAGTTAATATATGACCGGTCGTCTTGGAATGGCAAATCCGACCTTGATTCAGATCAATCGTCGCCATTCGGCGCACCGAGCCACGAACGTACCCAGATGCTCGGCAGCAAAGCGCTCGGCATACCAATCATCCTGCGCGACAACGGAAGTCCACACATACGTCCACGCCGATATGGCCGGACCGAGTCGAACCCGCCGCAACTCGTACTCGTCATCCTCGAACGCATCCAGCACCGCCCACTCCCGCGCGTCGAGCCCCGACAACACCACACCTCGGGCAACCCCGCCCACGGCGGGCACCAGCCCGGGATAAACCCGCCCCGGCAGTGCCGCCACCCGCCACCCGGTCAGCTCCGCCGCCACCAATTCCGGACACCTCCCGAACAATTCGACCAGCACCTCCGGAAACTGCAATGTTCCGTAGACGAACAGCTGATCGCCGTTCGCGATCGAGCGACCGAGCCGCTGTCCCGGCTCGGTCGACACATCGACACCCGACTCATCCACCGTGAACCCTTTCCAACTGCCTACCAGCGGAGATTACGCCCGACGATCCGATAGATCCGCGCCGGAACCGGGGCTGCTCACCCGACAGCGTCGAGATGGCCGGACGCTCCGACCGAGCCAGAGCATTACCTCACCCGAATAGCGTCTTCACACGAACGCATCGGCGTTGCGTACGCACCATTCGGCGAACGTCCGCGGACTTCTGCCGAGCAGCTCACGCACCGTGTCGGTGCGGAACCCCACCGTATCGGCGCGCATCAACTCGAACCCCTCGATGATCGCCGCCGCCAACGCCGACGGCGCACCACCCGGATAGCGGGATTCCAAAGCCTCCTGCGGTGTGGCCGCCTCGTGCACCTCGACGGCGCGACCGATCGTGCGGGCAATGGTCGCGACCTGTTCTGCGACAGTAAAGGTTTCCGTGCCGGTGAGGGTGTATGTCATGCCGTGGTGGCCGTCGCCGATGAGGACCTCGACCGCCACCGCGGCGATATCGGCGGGGTCGATCGGGGCAAAACGACCGGGCCCGGTGGGATCGAGGACCGCACCGCCGGAGCGGATCGTCTGCGCCCACGCCAGCGCATTCGTCATGAATCCACCGGGCCGCAGCACGGTCACCGGTATGCCGGATCCGGCGACGATCCGCTCGCGCTCGAGATGCCAACGCCCCATGGCCGGCACCGGATCGCCCATCGCATTGAACGACGACAACTGCACGATATGTCGCACTCCGGCCGCTCGCGCCGCGTTCACCGCATCGACGGTGTGCTCCAGACCGATGCCGGGCACCAGCAGAAACAGCGCATCGGCACCGCCGAATGCGGGCGCGAGGGTAGCCGGATCGTCCAGATCGCCGACGATCAACTCACCCCCACCCGGATCCGCGACACGAGCCGGATCGCGCACGAGAACACGAAATTCCGCACCTCTTGCAGCGAGTTCGCCGACGAGTTCACGACCGATATTTCCGGTGCCACCGGTGACCACTATCATCAGATCTCCATATCACTAGCCGTCTAACGAATTTGAACGTTAGACGGCTAACGATCTATTCGTCAATAGCCAAGGAGATCGACAGATGCCCGAATTCCTCGACCTACACGGCCGCAGCTCGAAGGTGCTGCGCGCACTCGCGGACCGCGAAATGCGTACGCATGGATTGCATCTGGGCCAGAATTACGTGCTGGCCCTGCTATGGGAGCAGGACGGGCGCACCCCGGGCGAGGTCGCCGCCGCACTGAACGTCACCACCCCGACGGTGGTCAAGATGGCCACCCGTATGACCGCCGCGGACCTGCTGGAGCGCCGTCGCGACGACCACGACAACCGCTTGGTCCGCCTCTGGCTCACCGATAAGGGCCGCGCCCTCCAACTGCCGATCGAGGCACAGCGACAAGCCTTGGAGGACAAGGTGACCGCCGACCTCACCCCCACCGAACGCCGTCACCTCATGAGCGCCCTGCGCAAAATCCACCGCACCGCAACCGAACTCCTCGGCGACGCGGCACCCTGATCCCGCGGATTCAGTTCACTACGGGCCGCTGGGACCGAATGATCTCCGCCAGCCGTTCGTAATCATCCGCACGTGCCGTCGATGCGCGAAACGCCAGACCGAGCGTGCGCCCCGGAGCGGGGGCGGCGAAATGCGCGGTTTCCAATGTGCCGCGCGCGGTTTCGGCGGCGACCGCCATCTCCGGAATCAGCGTCACCCCGAGACCGCCTGCGACACACTGGACCACGGTTGCCAGCGACGCGGCACGAGTATCGCCGACCGCGCCCGGATGGGCATCGGCGGAGCGGCAGAACTCCAGGGTCTGATCACGCAGGCAGTGCCCCTCGTCGAGCAGCAGCAGCGGCAGCGCGTCCAGGGTGGCGGGTGCGATATCGGTGCGACCGGCCAGCTCGTGACCGCGCGGAGTCACCAGGACGAATTCCTCGGTGTACAACGGGATCTCGACGAGACCGGGCGCTTCGGTCGGCAGCGCGAGCAGCGCCACATCCAGGACACCGGTGCGCAATCCCTCCAGCAGCCGGGCGGTTTGGTCCTCGACCACCTGAGGATTCAAAGCGGGCAATACCCTGCGCAATTCGGGCAGCAGATCCGGCAGCACATATGGGGCAACCGTCGGGATGATGCCGATCCGCAGGGTGCCACCCAGACTGTCACCGGTCGCCGAGGCGACGAATCGATCGGCCGCCTCGAGGGTCGCCGTCGCCTGCGGCAGCAGCCGCGTACCCGCGGCGGTGACGAGCACCCGCCGGGTGCTTCGCTCGATCAGCTGCAGCCCGAGCCCGTGTTCCAATGCGGCCAGTGCCTGCGATAACGTGGGCTGGCTCACGCTGAGCCGCGCGGCCGCGGTGCCGAAGTGGCGGTACTCCGCGACCGCTACGAACGCACGCAGCTGCGACAGGGTCGGCTGATAAGTCTGATCAGTCACGCCTATCAGTGTAGTGCGACTGATCACGTTTACCTTTCACCGGCCTTTGGGCAAGATCACCAGTGAGCTTTTCGATCCACTCGCTCTAGCAAACCGACTGACGAGGAGACAAGCATGGCTTTGCTGACCATCGGCGACCAGTTCCCGGCATACAACCTCACCGCGGTGATCGGCGGTGACCTGTCGAAGGTCGACGCTCAGCAGCCTGACGACTACTTCACCCGCATCACCTCCGACGACCACGCCGGCAAGTGGCGCATCGTCTTCTTCTGGCCCAAGGACTTCACCTTCGTGTGCCCGACCGAGATCGCCGCCTTCGGCAAGCTCAACGAGGAGTTCGAGGACCGCGACGCGCAGGTGCTCGGCGCCTCGGTCGACAACGAGTTCGTGCACTTCCAGTGGCGCGCCCAGCACGAGGATCTCAAGACCCTCCCGTTCCCGATGCTGAGCGACCTCAAGCGTGAATTGGCCTCCGCCACCGGCGTTCTCAACGCCGACGGCGTCGCCGACCGCGCCACCTTCATCATCGACCCGAACAACGAGATCCAGTTCGTCTCGGTGACCGCGGGTTCGGTCGGCCGCAATGTCGACGAGGTGCTGCGCGTGCTGGACGCACTGCAGTCCGACGAGCTGTGCGCCTGCAACTGGAAGAAGGGCGATCCGACCATCAACGCGGGCGAACTGCTCGCCGCGAGCGTCTGAGCATTATCCGAACCACCTGAAAACCCCCGAACGAGAAGAGGATTCGCCGAATGAGCATTGAGACCCTGAAGAACTCCCTTCCCGAGTACGCAAAGGACCTCAAGCTCAATCTGTCGTCCATCGCACGCACCACCGTGCTGAACGAACAGCAGCTGTGGGGCACGCTGCTCGCATCGGCGGCCGCGACCCGGTCGGCGACGACGCTGCGGGAAATCGCCGAGGAAGCCGCGGACAATCTGTCGGCAGAGGCCTACAACGCCGCACTCGGCGCCGCCTCGATCATGGGCATGAACAATGTGTTCTACCGGGGCAAAGCGTTTCTGGAGGGCCGCTACGACGATCTGCGTGCCGGTCTGCGGATGAACATCATCGGCAACCCGGGTGTCGACAAGGCCGATTTCGAGCTGTGGTCGTTCGCGGTCTCCTCGATCAACGGTTGTGCGCACTGCTTGGAGGCGCACGAGAAGACCCTGCGCGAGGCGGGCATCTCGCGTGAGGTGATCTTCGAATCGCTGCGCGCGGCCGCCATCGTCGCCGGTGTCGGCCAGGCCGTGCAATCCACGGAGACGCTGGCCACCGCCGCGGTCTGATATCTCGCCGGAAACACGCAACGGCCCCGTCCGAATGGACGGGGCCGTTGCCGTTTCCGCGACGACCGGCAGTGTCGGAGCGGCTCGCTAGCCTGTCCGCGATACGCACCTCGTGAACAAGGGAGCAGGGCCGATGGCTGTCCGCACGCCGCCGACCGATGAGGACATCTGGGTGGTACCCGGTGCCTGGTGGTCGAAAACCGATCCGTTCCGCGGCCGATGGCCCGCACGCAAGATTGCCGTGAATACGGCTGCGGCACAGACCATCTCCGACAAGTTGGCGCAGTCCGCGGATCGGATCCGCGCCATCCTGAGCCATTCCGGCTCGCACCAGGTGCTCGCGGAGCGCGGTGCGCGATACCTGGAAGAGCGGCGTGCGGACCCGCTCGGCGCGGCCGTGTGCGCCGCGATCGGCATGGACGCGATGCTTTGGGATGCCCGTGCCCTCGGCCGATACTACGACGACCACGCAGATCTCGCCGATTATCTGGTCGCGACCCACGGTCTCGGCGGTGCCGTGGCGACCGTGGCCGCGCTCAGCGGCATTCACGCGGAAGCATCGAATACCTGGGGCGGGCAATCGAATCGCGTTCTGGTGTCGAGTCCGTGCGACCCGCCCGCCACCCTGGTCCGGCGACTGCGCACCCTGCTGGCCGCCGCCGGGGCGATGGACTACGCCGACGCGCTCGACCAGGCACGGCAGCTGCGCCGCGGGCCGCTCGCGATCCGGTTGCTCACCTCATACCTGTTCCCCACCGAACAGGACTGGGTCGCAACCGATCTCGCCGATCCGAAACTCACCGACAGCTTCGGATCGATATTCCTGCTCGCCTCGGTGACCGATTCGGCGCACGCGCACCGCATCCTCGATCTGCTCGGCTGGCACTGGCATCTGCTGCGCGACAACAAATCGCTGATCTATAGTGTCGCAGCACATCTCGGCCCCGACGCCACTTCGGTCCTCACTCGGCTGTGGGAGGCGGGCCAGGGCAACAGCTCCGCTCCGGGACCGGAGACCCTGTCGCGCATGCTCGCCCGCCTCCCCACTGACGAAGCGATGGCCTTCCTGGCCAGGCATTCGTGGCGCAATGTGACCGCCGCGGCGCTGCTCGCCTCGACCGAACGGTTTCCGTCTCGTGCCATGCGGGTGCTCGGTGCACGGACCACCCTGCAGGAGAACGCCGCCGACTTCTGCCAGCACGTCCGCCGCCATCCCGAACTCGCCGTCGCCATGCGCGACGAACTGCCCGAATCCGCACAGCAGTTGATCACCGAGAGTCTGCCCGAAGAGCAGACGGTCGATACGGCTCCCGCCCAACTCGTTCCCGCGATCCTGAGCACACCGCCATGGCAACGGCCGCGTCACAGCCCTGCTGCCGTCGTAGCTCTCGAAGTCCCTGCGGGCGTTGCTATTTCGTGGCGCGATGGCGAGCAGGAGAAATGGCTCGACAGCGTCGGCACGCTGTCCGAGGATGAGATACGCGAGCGGCTGGAGCGCATTCCGCCGGGCAATGACTTCGTCAACGACTGGACACTGCACGCACTCGCCCAGGTCGACTTCGCGATCGCGGAACCGTACCTTCGCACCAGCACCGTGGGCTGGGGACTCTGGTCCGCGACTCCCCTGCTCGCACTCACGGCAAAACACGGCGCCGCTACGCACGATCTGGTCATCGACACCGTCACGAAGCGACCGCGCGACCACGCCGCGGCGATCGCCCCTTTCGAGAGTCCGGCCGTCGCCGAACTGGCCGTGGACTGGCTGCGTATGCGCTCGCGCCGCCGCATCGCGCTGGACTGGTTGCGCCGCCATCCCGCCTACGCCGCGACCGCGTTCATTCCGGGAGCGATCGGCAAGGCACGCAAGGCAAGACGCACGCATGCCGCGGCTCTGCGCACCCTCGTCACACTCGGTCACACCGATGCCATCATTGATGCGGCCACTGCATATGACGCCACCGCGGCGGTACGCGATTTGCTCGATACCGATCCCGCCGAGATCGTGCCCACGCGGATTCCGGTTCTCCCGCAATGGTTGTCGATCGCGGAGCTGCCCACGATCGCGCTGACCGGCGGCCACGCGCTGCCGCCCGAGGCGGTCGCCAATCTCGTCACGTTGATGATGCTGTCGGAACCCGGTGCGCCACATGCCGCGCTGGCACGGGTTCGCGAAGACTGCGACGCGGCGAGTCTGGCCGCCGCGGCTGGTGCGATCCACAGCCAGTGGACCAGGGCGGGTGCCCCGTCGAAGGACACCTGGGTCTGGGAAGTGCTGGCTGCCTTCGGAAATGACGAGACGGTCGAGGACCTGCTGCCGAATATCCTCTGGAGCGGAGCCAAGGACAATGCGCTCGACACCCTCGCCGCCATCGGCACCGACCACGCCTTGTCGGCGCTGATCACCTTGAACGAGAAGGGCCGAAACGCGGCGGTCCGGGATGCGGCACAGATCCGCGTCACCGATGTCGCGGACGAATTGGGTTTGAGCGAGGATCAACTCGCCGACCGCTTGGTTCCCGATCTCGGCCTGCGTCCCGACGGTACCGCGCTGCTGGACTTCGGGCCGCGCCAATTCGTGCTCGGCTTCGATGAACAGCTGCGCCCCATCATTACCGGCACCGACGGCACCCGCCACAAGGCACTGCCCAAGGCCGGAGTTCGCGACGACGAGTACTCGGCCGCCGACGCGACCGCGACCTATCGCTCGATCCGCAAGTCGGTCAAGAAGTTCGCCGCCGATCAGATCCGGCGGCTCGAACGCGCCATGGTCACCGAACGCCGCTTCACCCTGGACGAACTACGCACCCTGTTCATCGCACATCCGGTGCGCATCAACGTGACTCGCCGCCTGATCTGGGCGACCTATCGCGACGGCCAGGCGCTCGATTCGTTCCGGATCGCCGAGGACAACACCTTCGCCGACGCCGAGGACGCCACATTCGACGTCGCCGAAGATGCCGTCATCGGTATCGCCCATCCCCTCCACCTGGGCGCCGCGCCGACCGCCGCCTGGGCCGATGTGCTCGCCGATTACGAACTCCTGCAACCATTTCCACAGATCGACCGGGAGGTGCACCATCCGGATCCGGAACTGCTCGCCAGTTCCTCGGTGCCGATTCCGGCGAATGCCACCGTTCCCCTCGGCCGCATCCACGGCCTGACCAACCGCGGCTGGAATCCACCCGAGCGCGGTGACGGCGGTCGCATCGATACCTTCGACAAGCGGCTCCCCGACGACCGGGTTTTCAGTATCGGGATCGATCCGGGCATGGAGCCGTTCGAACCGGTCGCTCCCGTGCACGAGCTCAGGTACGCCGCGCTCGCGGGCCGCAATGGCCCTACCTTCGCCGACCTCGGCCCGGTGACCGTGTCGGAAATCCTGCGTGACCTCGCCTGGCTCTGCGGCCCGCGTTGACAGCACTTCCTGGACCTTTTGGGTGCCGGTAGGCTCGCGAACATGGGCACACAGGGTGAACCAGAGGCCATCGGTACGCGGGTCGAGGTCGTGCGCGTTTTCACGGACCCGACCGGTCGAGGCGGCAACGAGCTCGGCATCGCTCGCGCCGCCGATGTCGCCGAGGTCGACCACCAGGCGCTGGCGGCGAAGGCGGGGTACAGCGAGACCGTCGTTGTCGAGGATCCTGTCGACGAGGTCGCCAAGGTGCGGATCTACACCCCTGCGGTGGAGCTGCCCTTCGCCGGGCATCCGTCGGTGGGCACCGCGTGGTGGTTCGCCGAGCAGGGCCGGCCGGTGCGGATTCTGCAGGTGTCGGCGGGTCCCGTCGCCGTCGAACTCTCCGACGGCATGGTCTGGATCAAGGCGCGCGGCGAGTGGGCCCCGGACTTCACCTTTCACCAGCTCGACGACCTCGACGAGCTGGCGAATCTGCGCCCCGACGATTTCGACAGCGGCTCGCACTACCTCTGGACCTGGACCGACGAACACCGCGGTGCCCTGCGCTCGCGCATGTTCGCCCCCGCCATGGGCGTACCCGAGGACGAAGCCACCGGAGCCGCCGCCGTCGCCCTCACCGCTTTGCTACGCCGCGGCCTGATCATCACCCAGGGCAAGGGCTCGCAGATCTTCACCGAATGGGACTCCGACGGTTGGGTCCGACTCGGCGGCCGCGTGGTCGCCGACTCGGTCGTCAACCTCTAGACCGCAATTATCCGACGACCTATTCCGGCGGCCGCGGATGGCGGTCGGAATCGGAGACGAGTTCGGCGAGGCGGCGCAGCAGCGTGACGAGCTGGACCCGTTCGCTGGGCATGAACGCCTCGTAGGCGCGCAACTGGCGCTCGCGCAGCCGGGTCCGGAGCAGAGCGAGCCGCTCGGCGCCGTCGTCGGTGAGGCTCACCAGTACTCGCCGCTCGTCCTCGGGAGATCGGCGGCGCACGACGACACCCTTCGCCTCCAGTTGCTGCAACATACGGGTGGCGGTGGGCACGCTGACGTCCGCGTTGCTCGCCAGCCGTCCCACCGGGATGTCCGCCTCCCCGGCCAGCGGTTCCAGGAGTGCGACCTGGGCAAGGGAGAGTCCACCGATCTGCTCGGCACCCGCCGAACGGGCCCGCCGCATGGCGACGAACAGTGCGTCGGCCGCCTGCGCGATCTCCTCCCCGGTTACGTCGGCATCCGTCGCGATCCGCTGGACATTGCCGGTGTTTGCCACGCCTGCTAGCCTAGCATCACAATAATTAGCAAGCTAAATATTAGTAAGCGAGCGAAAAATGGCCTCTCCATCCCGGATCGACGTCCACCAGCACCTCATCCCGCCTGCCTACCGGGAAACAATGGACCGCCATGGGGAGACGGCCGGGGGTTGGCCCACACCCGCCTGGGACGCCGAGAGTGCGATCGCGATGATGGACCGCCGGTCGATCACGACCGGCATCCTCTCGATCAGCTCACCGGGCACCCACTTCGGCGACGACGCGGAGGCCCGCGCGGTCACCCGCGACGTCAACGAGTACAGCGCGGAGCTGGCCAAGGACCGGCCCGACCGCTTCGGCTTCTTCGCGAGTCTCCCGCTGCCGGACGTCGAGGGCGCGATCGCCGAAGCCTCCTACGCGCTGGACGAACTGCACGCCGACGGTGTTGTGCTGCTATCCAACTACTACGGCCGCTACCTCGGCCACAAGGAGTTCGAGCCGCTCTGGGCCGAGCTCGACGCTCGCGCGGCGGTGGTCTTCATCCACCCCACCGCCCCGCCGATGCCGATGCTGGAGGGCATGCCGAGCCCCCTGCTCGACTTCCCTTTCGACACCACCCGCACCGCCGTACATATGACGCTCAACGGCGTGATGAGCCGGCACACCCGGATGAAAGTGATCCTCTCGCACGCGGGCGGCTTCCTGCCCTACGCAGCCTGGCGGTTCACCGGAGGCGCCCAGTTCAATCCGGGCACAACGCCCATGGGCATTCTGACGGATCTGCAGCGTTTCTACTTCGACGCCGCACTGTCCACCACGCCATCCGCCCTGCCCTCCCTGCTGGCCTTCGCCGCGCCCGGACACATCTGCTACGGCAGCGACTTTCCCTTCGCCCCGGAGGGAAGCGGCGATCTTCTCGACTCTCTGCTGGAGAGCTACGAGGGCTTCGAACCCGGCCAGCTCGACGCGATCAATCGCGGTAGCGCCGAGGCCCTGTTCCCCCGTCTCGCAGCCGCCTGATCGGACAGCGACGCGGGCGGCCTATCCCGAGACGGCGGCGATCAGCATGTAGGCCGTGCCGAGGTCCATGACGATATGCGGCACGATCGCGGATGTCAGTGCGCGGGCGACGAAGGAAGCCGACCGCTGCGGGCCGGTTCGAATGCCGATCGGGTGGCCGAGCCAGCGTCGGCAACGACCGGTACTCGCCGCGACGATCAAGGCCAGCGCATCGGCGGTGAAGAGCGCGGTCAGTGCCAGTGCCGGTCCGGGGGCCGGCCCGTCGGCGTGCATGCCCGCACCGTGTCCCGCGATCGAGTACAGCATGGCGGCCGCGACGGCGATGTGATATCCGACAGCGATGATTCGATCATCGGGTAGTACGCGAGTCGTATTGCGCCACTGCATAATTCGAACTGCCAGTAAAGCCGCGAAGACGATGATGAGCGCGATCAGCACACCGCGCAGCACGACCGGATCCGCTCCCATCGGAAAGATCAGCATCGCAAGCATGACCATGCACATGATCAGATGGGCGGCATCGGATTCATGACATGCCGCCGCATTCATGCCGGGCGAATCTGCTTGCAGGCGAACGGGTTCGGCCCCACCGACGCCGTCCGGCGCCGCCAATCGACCGAGTACCACCGCGGCCGCGAACAGAAACGCCACCACCACCGACCACCGCAAGGCGGCATACTCCTGCGCGAACTCCACCACACCCACCTCCCGACCCATGTCCTCCCCTCCATGCTCGCACCCCGACACCCCACCCGCCGCACTTTCCCACAGCCACACCCCTTCTCGACACGAGGGGATCAGCGCGCGACGCTGGGGCGCAGGCGCTCGGTGGCGGCGCGGGCGAAGCGGCCCGGCGAGATACCGCGCCATTGTTTGAAGGCGTTGGAGAAGCTGGGGGCGCCGGAATAGCCCATGCGGTAGGCGACGTCCTCGACGGTGAGACCGGTGGCGAGTAGTTCCTCGGCGAGGGTGCCGTAGGTTTCGACGCACAGTCGGCGGTAAGAGGTGCCCTCGTCGGCTAGTCGGCGGCGCATTGTGCGCAGGCTCATGTGCAGGCGTTCGGCCACATCTTCCTGGGTGATGCGCCCGTTCATCTGATGCAGCAGCACCTCACGCACCGAACCGGCAAAGCCTAGCCGCAAACCTCGGCGCTGCAGCAGATCGGCGCACTGTTCCTCGAACATCAGCGCGGTGAGCGGGCTGGCATTGGGCATCGGTCGATCGATATCGGTGGCGTCGAAAACCGCGAGCTGGAGCTCCGGGGATTCGATGCTGGGAATCTCGAATTGCTCCAGTATCGGCCGCATTCGGGACAGCAGCCCACCGGCGACTTCGGCCCGCACCACCGGCGGCGGCACCCCGAACACCAGATACCAGTTGTAAAGCAGGGCCGCCACATCTCGTTCCGCCAAGAAGGCGCGCACATCTGCGGGCAGATCCCGATCGTCGCCGTAGAGCCAGATCTCGTCACCGTGGTAGACGTGCCAGGCCCGCGCGAACGAGGTCATCATGCTGAAGTAGCGCATCGCGACATCGATGGCCGAACGCATGGTCGGACTGCTCAGCACCGCCATACCGAGTACGCCATGGGTCGTGATGCGCGTGCGCATACCCGCTTCGAAGCCCAGTCCCGGTTGGTCGTCGAGCAAAGTGACGAGATTGCGGACGAGTAGAAGTTCCTGTGCCGCAGTGATCTCGGCGCCGGGCGTTTTCAACACCACCGAATCGATACCGGTGCCACACAGGAGGTCCGCGCGCGTCAGATTGTGATCATCGGCGAGCTCGGCAAGGATCGCCGCATTCGCCACCGACCGCCGCCACTCCCATGAGGCCACGTACACATCGTGAGCGCTGCTGGCCGATACTCGCAAGGTTTTGGCCGAACATCGTATACACCAAGCGAGTTCGGCCCGACCTGACCGGTATGCGCAATCTCATGACCCGATATCGCATGGCAACCGCACCATCGCTTACCT
The DNA here is from genome assembly GCF_050942345.1 of Nocardia pseudovaccinii. Taxonomy (NCBI): domain Bacteria; kingdom Bacillati; phylum Actinomycetota; class Actinomycetes; order Mycobacteriales; family Nocardiaceae; genus Nocardia; species Nocardia pseudovaccinii. Next base: position 3,639,094 of record NZ_CP192074.1, on the reverse strand, counting down.
ACCGTCATAGCTATCGTCGAGCGAAGACCAAGGTAGGCGAGAACAACATGCCGAGAAAGACCCTTGTCGGTACGCGCGTCGCGATTACGGGCGGCACCTACGGTATCGGCAAGGAGGCCGCATTGGCCTTCCTGGCCGTCGGTGCCGATGTGGCGATCGGTGACGCGGACATCGGCAAAGTGCGTGCAATCACCGCCCAGTTCAACCGGATTCATGGGGCCGACGCCGTCGGCCTTCCCGTCGAGGTCACCGACGGCGTGAGTTTCGCCGAATTCCTGGCGACCGCCGAACGCAGGCTGGGCGGTCTCGATGTCGTGGTGAATGCCGCCGATATCGAACCAATCGGTTCGTTTCTAGCCGAATCCGATCGCGAATCGGATCGGCAGATCGATATCAATCTCCGTGCGGTGATCACCGGATCCCGGCTCGCCGGAATGCGTTTCGTCGAACAGGGCCACGGACATATCGTCAATATCGGTTCCGCCATCGGCGTCACGGCCGCGCTCGGCGCCGCGGTGTACTGCGCGACCAAGCATGCGGTGGTCGGACTCGGCACCGCACTGCATCGCGGACTCGCCGAACAGGGCGTACTGGTCAGCACCATCGCGCCGGGGTACGCACCCGATCCGGAGGCGGTGGCGGACGCGATCGTCGACTGCGTCGAACACCGGCGCGGCGGACTGGTGGTGGTACCGCCGACCGGGTGGTTCCGTACCGCTATGCCGGATCCGGCGCAGTTGCGTCATACGATGCGGCGGATGCTCGGCAGTATGTGAGCCGTCAGGCCGGGAGCTCCCGCAGGACCCGTTTGAGTACCTTTCCGGTGGGGTTGCGTGGGAGTTCGTCGACGAACAGCACGTCACGCGGGACCTTGAAGCGGGCCAGATGCGTCTTCACGTGCTCGCGCACCTCGTCCCCGGTGAGCGAATGCCCTTCGCGAACAACGACTACCGCGCGCAGGCGCTGACCGTATCGATCGTCCGGTACGCCGAATGCGCTGACCTCGGCCACGGCCGGATGTGCGGCGAGCAGTTCCTCGACCTCGCCCGGAAAGACGTTCTCGCCGCCGGAGACGATCATGTCGTCATCGCGCCCATCGATGAAAAGTCTTCCGGCACTGTCGAAATGGCCGACATCGCCGGTGGACATCAGCCGTCCGATGCGCGGTTTGTCACCACCGCCGGTGTAGCCCTCGAATTGGTAGTCGTTGCCGACGAAGATGCGTCCGGTGGTGCCGGAGCTTACCTCTCGGTCGTTGTCGTCGAAGATCTTCACGGTGGTGCTGGGCACCGGAGAGCCGACGCAGCCGGGCTCGACCGCCAGATCCGCGGGTGTCGCAATAGTCGCGTAGGCCACCTCGGTGGATCCGTACACGTTGTACACCACCGGCCCGAATGCCTCGGTCACCCGGATGCACAGGTCCGCACCCAGCTGCGAGCCCGCGACGAAGATGATCCGCAACCGCGAAAGATCTCGCCCGGCAAAAGCTTTCGGTCCGGCGTCGACGAGCCGCTGCAGCATCACCGGCACCGCGACCATGGCTGTGGCACCGTGGCGGTCCAGACTGTCCAGCACCTCCTGGGGATCGAAGCGCCGCCGGATCACCAGCGTCGAACCGAAGCCGACCGCGAGGACGGCGTGCGCGAATCCGAGCGTATGGAACAGCGGCGCAGGGCATTCGGTGATTTCGCGGGCACGGAACGGCACCTTGCCGAGGATGGCCCCCAGCGGCGACAGTGAGGCAGGCTCGCTGCTGCGCGGCGCACCTTTCGGGGTACCGGTCGTCCCGCTGGTCAGCAGGATGATGCGAGGGGCGGTGCGCGGCCTACGCGGTGGCGTGCGCGCCGCACCCGCGATCAGATTGTCGATGGTGTCGACGCCCGGTCTATCGGCCCAGGCGCGGTAGCGTCCACGGCGCGGCGTGAAATCGCCGAGCATACTCGCGTATTCGTCGTCGAAGATCAGCAGATCGGCACCCTCGCGGGTCACCACCTCGCGCAGTTGCGGCGCCGCGAAATCGGTATTGAGCAGGATGATTCGCGCACCGCATTTCGCGGCGGCGAAGACCGCGTAGTGGAAGCCGCGGTGGTTGCGCGCCAGGATGGCGACACCCTCACCATCACGCAGTCCGCGCGCCCGCCAGGCATTCGCGAGCGCGGTGCTGCGCTCGTCGAGTTCACGAAAGCTGACGCGACCGAGTTCATCGATGATGGCGGCGCGATCGCGATAGCGCAGGGCGGCAACCGTTGTCAGGCCGCCGAGCAGTCCGGAGCGCAGCACCGCGGCACCCATCAGGGCGAGTCGATCCGGGCGTTCGGGAGTCGCGAGTCCGGCACGCACCGTCAACGCGGCGTAGTAGGTCTCATCGGCGGCTCGCCGCGCCGCAGCCGCGGCCAGCGCCCCGACCTTGTTCGCAAACTTCATGATTCGATCCTGACGCCAATCTCGCCGAACCGCTCGCCGACCCGAATCCCTTCGGCCGCAGCCGATTCTGACACCGCGGCCGTGCGGCCGACGCGTCTGTAAGCGACGGGGCGCCCCACTCGGCTGACGACGGCGCCCAAGGGTACCGGCTGTCGGCGCGACCCCGTCAGCGCGCAATCCGTGTGCAGCGCGTACTTCTCGAGTTTCGGCATCGTTGTCCACCTAGGTGAGGGCGAGTGCCCTCACAGTAAAGGGTCTCCGGCGGATTCGTCGAGCACCGACCCAGACAGCAGGTCCGATGCAGGCACAATCCATGATGGACGAATGTCCAGCGATATGGGCGACCGCCTACGGACCCCAACCGCACCCGCCGCCGTGCTGCGGATCGTCGTCGATGATCTGTCCGGTCCCGAAGTAGCTACCCTGCTCACCCAGCATCTGGCCGAGATGTACGACAACTCGCCCGAAGACAGCGTGCACGCACTCGACCTGGATGCGCTCCGCGGCCCGAACGTCACCTTCTGGAGCGCCTGGGAGGACGACGAACTCGCTGGTTGCGGCGCACTCAAACAGCTCGACCCCACCCACGCCGAGGTCAAGTCGATGCGTACCGCCACCGATCGCACCGGCCGCGGCATCGCCTCGGCCCTGCTGCACCGTCTCATCGCCGAGGCCCGCACACGCAACTACCAGCGACTCAGCCTGGAGACCGGAGCCTCCGACTACTTCGTCCCCGCACTGCGGCTATATGCCCGCCACGGATTCGAGATCTGCGCACCCTTCGCCGACTACGTCGAGGATCCACACAGCGTCTTCATGACGCGCACCCTCTGATTCCACGCGTCGGACAGCAGACCTCCCGCACCCATCGAAGCCTGGTGGATCGGACCGTCAGCCCGCGTTGATCGCGCTGATCAGCGTGCGATTGCCCGCCGTTCGCGTCGTGATGATCTGTGTGAAGGTCTGTGGCTGCTCGCCCGGACGCTGCTGGGTCAGCCGGACCTCCCAATGCGCCTCCCCCGCATCGCTGCCCGCGCGGGTGATCTGCACGCAGTAGAGTGTGCCGATCGGTACCTGGTTGATTCCGCGCTGAATCTGGTCGGCGGCAGGCACATTCGCATCATTGGCGACTACGCCGCGCGCGGCGAATCCGGAACGCTGCACATAGTAGGCACGTTCGAACGCGAGGATCGCCGACGGCCCATCGCTGGTGCCGCCGGGATCGGTGCCGGAGATGACATCACCGGTGCGCCGCTGTTCGCAGCCCGGGGTGGCAACCGCGGACGGCTGGTCACCGGGTGCCGTAGTCGCTGGAGCGCGCCCACCAGTCCCCTGGGCGGCCGCCCGTGTTGTCGCCGCGGCCGGTCGCTTGTGATCGCCGGAGCCGCCGAAGACGAACATCAGCACCGAGACCACCGCCAACACCACGCCGAGCACGATCAACACCGCGACAACTCGGTTGCCACCGCCGGTCGGCTGCGGATCGCGACGACGCGGCGGATGCCGCAGTGCCGGACCGGGATTGCCACCGGAGCGATCGATGATCGTCGGTACGACGGAACTCGTCTCCGCCGGTAGCTCGGACTCGGCTTCGACCGCGCGCGCCGGAGGCCGACTGCGATTCGCCTCCGGTGGCGTCGCCGCCGGGCGCTGCGGTTCGAGCCACTCCTGCCAATCCCCGGCCGGCCGAGGACGGCGCGGCCGCTCGGGTGGATCGAGCGCATCGGCCAGCGGTGTCCGGGGCTGGCCCGAACCGCGGCGTGCGTTCGGACGGCGGCGCCGCTTCGGGGCCGGAGCGGCAGGCCGGACCATGGGCAGGCCGGTATCGAACGGATTGCCCTGGTTCTGGCTCGAGGAGCCGGAATCAGAGCTCGTCATCGTCGAATTCGCCGATCACCGCAGGCGGGACGGTCGCCAATACGGTCGGCACGGTGACACCGAGTTGACCGTCGCGCGGGCGGCGGTCCTCATCCGACTGCGACGACGGCGGCATCGCCAGACCACCGGTGGTGCCGGGCTGATTCGTCGGTTCCGGCCCGGACGGGCGCGACGGCGGCGTGTCCGCGCTCGCGGCCGGTGCCTGCGGCGCGGGTGCGGGCGCGGGTTTCGTCGCGGTCGGGCCGTCCATGCTCGGCGGGATCACCGAGTTGGTTCCGATATTCGGCGCGGGCTTGGACGACTGCCCCGATCCACCACCGAAGTCGATGACATTCGTGGGCTTGCTCGCGCTGTCACCGCCTGAGGGCGAATTCGTGGTGCTGCCCGGGTGGATGAGCTCGGGAATCGCCTTATCGATGACCTTGTCCGCGGACGCGGCCACGGTATCCATGGCGTGCGTGCCGACTTCGGCGATCTTATCGATCAGGTGGGTGCCGATATTGACCCCGGCATCGATGGCCGCGGTGCCGACCGAAACGCCCGCGTTGATCAGGTACTGCTGCAACTGGAGTTGGGCCGCCTGCACCGGATCCAGTGGCGTCGTCGTGGTCACGCCCGCCGTGGTCACGCCGTTCGTCGTACCCGGCACGACCGTCTGCTGGGTGGTGCCGACACCCTGCGGTGTGGTCACCGTGAGCGGTCCCATCGCATCCAACCGCGAGGTGTGGTCATCCATCTCCGACTGCGCCGTGCTGACCGCGGTGACCGCGTCGCGCAACGCCTGGGTCGCTCGCGCGATCACCGCGTCGGAATCCGAGGACGCGCTCGCGGTGCTCATGATCTGCTTGGCGTCGCGACGGAAGTCCGCGATGATCTGATCCACCTTCTGCGCGGCACGGGCGCTGGTGGCATGGGCATCGCCGAGCACCGACAGGTACTCGGGTCCGCGATCGGTGATATCACCGATCTGAGTTTGCGTGGTGCGCAATGCCGGAACGGCATCGTCGGCGGCGCGGGAAGTCCATGTCGATTCGAGGGCGTGCAGGCCCTCGCGGTGCGGGCCCTCGGCATCGGCGGCCTGGGTGGACGCGGTGGACAGCGCGTTGACGACGGACTGGTCCGGAGTCGCGACGCCGCTGCCGAGCGAAGCCCGCAATTGCAGCAGCGGCTCGACCAGCGCCGCTACGATCGGCGGATCCACATTCGGATCGACGGGCGTGCTGGCAGGAGTATCGGCCGCATTGTTCGCGGGCCGCCGTCGAAGCAGTCGTCTCATGCCTGCGCCTCGCTGACGCTCGGCTCGGGCATGTGCCGTGCACGGTGGCACATGATTCGCGCCCACCCGTCGCCCGACCACCGCCCCTCATCGAATCGCTGCGCGATGGCGCATTCAGTTGGTTCGCTCATGGCAGCGCCTCTCCTTGCCGGGCAAGGGCGCCCGCGGAATCGATATCGATACCCTGCATGTCCGCGCTGTAGTCGCGCAGCACCTGCCCGTAGGCGGCGACCAGTTGCCCTGCGGTCGAGAGCGCCTGCACGTGTTCGTTCACCTTCTCGGTGAACCGGGCCACGAATCCGGCACCGACCTGGCCGAGGTCGGCGACCAGCCGCTCGGGATTCACCGCGCCACCCGCGACCGCCGACGCGGAGGCCAGCTGTTGCGACACCGTATTCGCGATTGTGGTGTAGGCGGCCATCGCCGCCGGGTCGAGCTTCAGCGCGTCCACTGTTCCCCCTTAGTACGGAAACCAATCTGTCGCGTCACATTTCGACACTCCGAGCGTACTTGGGACCCGGGCAATGCGCGCGCGGATCCTTTCGTTCCGCTGGAGTCTATGCCGCCGGATCCGTCGCTTGAGCCCGACACCGGTCCGCTTCCGCAGAGACCGAGGTCGAATGCGGAAATGATCACTTTCACCTCGCGCCGGTTCTATGCTTGTCGCGACGGAGTTGGTCCCATCATCACCCTGGCGATCCCCGCGCAGGGTGCCAGCAAGGGTTAGAGGGGTCAGAAGCGTGAAGAACAGCAAACGTTTTCGAAACTGGTCGGTCAGATCCGCTTTACTCGTCGGTGCCGTTTCCGCAGGTCTCCTGATGGCGGGGACGGCACAGGCCGAACCGTTGTGGCCCGGTGGACCGGATATCGGCTCACCGGCGATCATCCCGCCGGTTCCGATCGTCGCACCGTGTGGCACCACCGCACGCATGTGCATGCGGCTGTCGACGAACGAGGCCTGGCTGATGGACAACGGCAAGGTCACCTACGGTCCGACCCCGATCTCGCACGGTCGGCCCGGGTATGAGACACCGCCGGGCGTCTTCAAGGTCGCGTTCAAGCGGGAAGACTTCTGGAGCACCATGCACAACGCTCCGATGAAGTGGGCGGTCTTCTTCAACGGCGATATCGCCACCCATATCGGCCCCATCGAGGAGCAGTCGCACGGCTGCATCCGGATGACTCCCGAGGGCGCCGAAGCGACATACCGCTATCTCAACCCCGGCGACGTGGTCGAAGTCGTACCATGACACCGGATTTGCGCATGGAAGGGCCCGGGCGGATTCCGCCCGGGCCTTTCTCATGTCCGCCTCGCCTGCCTCAGCGTTCTCCGACGAGCTGCGGATCCGCGTCTTCTTCCATGACGGCCTCGCCGCGGGCGACCATGCCCGCTTCATCGGAGAGCTTCATATGGGGAATGAACAGCGCGAGCACGAAGGCGATTACCGCGCCCGGGATCAGGTACCAGAAGCCGGGGACCAAGGCGTCCACGTAGGCGCCGACGATGGCGTCGTGCAGGCCGTCGGGTAGATGCTTGACCACCGAGGGCACCAACGCGCCCGGATCCAGCTTCGCCGCCGCGGCTTCGGGCCCGTGGGAGACGAAGACATCGGTGAGGCCCTCGGTCAAACGGTTGGTGAAGATGGAGCCGAAAATCGCCACGCCCAGTGCGCCGCCCATTTCGCGGAAATAGTTGTTGGCGCTGGTAGCAGTGCCGATTTGGTCGGGGGCCACGGCGTTCTGGACGACCAAGACGATGATCTGCATGATCAGACCGAGGCCCGCCCCCATGACGAACAGCATGGCGGAGACGACCCACATCGGGGTATCCGCGTCCAGGCGGGTCAACCAGAGCATGTCCGCGAACATCAAAACCGCGCCCAGGGGCGGATAGAGCTTGTACCGGCCGGTTTTGGTGATCATCGTCATCGAGGCGATCAATGCGATCATCAGACCGACCATCATCGGAATCAGCAACAGACCGGAGACCGAAGCCGAAGCGCCCGTTGCCATTTGGAGATAGGTCGGGATGAAGGCGAGGGCAGCGAACATCACCAGGCCGACCACGAAGCCGATCGCGGAAGTCAGCACGAAGGTGCGATTGCGGAACAACCACAGCGGCAGCATCGGCTCCTCCGCACGCGCCTCCACGAGCACGAAGGCAGCGACCACCACGACGAACGCCGCGATCATGCTGACCATAACCGCCCCGCCCCAAGCGTATTGCTTGCCGCCCCAGTCAGTGATCAGGATCAGCAGCGTGGTCGCGGCCGACATCAACACCACACCGAGATAGTCGGGCCGGGTCTTGGGCCGGTGGCTTGGGATGCTCAGGTAGCGGAAGGCGATGAACAGTGCGGCGATTCCGATCGGCACATTGATCCAGAAGCACCAGCGCCAGCCGAGATGGTCGGCGAAGAAACCGCCGAGCAGCGGACCCGCGACCGAGGTGATGCCGAAGACCGCGCCCATCGGAGCCATATATTTGCCGCGATCCTTGGCGGGCACCACATCGGCGATGATGGCCTGCGCCAGAATCATCAGACCACCACCGCCGACGCCCTGCAGACCGCGGAAGGTGATGAACTCCCAGAAGCTCGTCGACGCGGCGGCCCCGATAGAGGCCACGGTGAAAATCGTGATGGCGAACAGGAACGGCCAGCGCCGCCCGAACAGATCGCCGAATTTGCCGTAGATCGGCATCATGATGGTGGTCGCGAGCAGATAGGACGTTGCGGTCCAAGCCATATGGGCGATGCCGCCCAGATCGCCGACAATGGTCGGCATCGCGGTGCCGACGATGGTCTGGTCCAGGCTGGCCAGGAACATCCCCGCGATCAGTGCGCCGAAGATGAGCCAGATCCGCTTCTGGGTCAGGATAATCGGCTCGGGCGGCGATTCAGCCGTGATGGTCATCTCTTGCGTCTCTCCTTCTTCCCGTCATGCTGTTCGAACAGCCGCGCGGCCATTGCGCAGTGTTCGCGTACTGCCGCCGCCAGCGACGCGGTCGGATCTCCGACCGTGGTCACCGCTGCCCGCGTGGCGATGGTCGTCATGAATCCCGCTGCCAGACCGGCGAATTCGGTCGATACGGCACTGCCGAGCCGAGCCGAGAGCAGGTCGGTCAGCACGCTCTCCAAGCGGGCGCCCGAGGCGACGAAGGCCGCGAGCACCCGCGGCTCGCTCTTGATGATCTCGGTAACCAGCGTGATGCCCTCGCGCACCTCGGTTTCGGATTCGAAGCCGTGCACGAACAACCAGGTGAGATCGTCCATCAGCACGCCACTCGGCCCGCCCGCGATGAACTGCTCGCGCAACTCCGGTGTGCCGATCTCGCCGACCGGCCCAACTACCGCATCCATTTTCGTCTCGTAGTAGTTGAAGAACGTGCGAGGCGAGACTCCGACCGCTCTGGCGATGTCCTCGACGGTCGTCGCGTCCAGCCCGTGCTCGACCGCGAGCCGACGCGCGGCAAGACAGAGATCGAGCTCGGTCTGGCGTTTCTTCTGCTCCCGCAACCCGATCGGGCGCTCGACCTTGGACATGTCCGCCAAAGTAGCACAAACTGCAATTTTTCAGAAACTGCAAGTTCAGGGTGGGCGGTAGCGCCGCGAGGCCGAACGACTCCGAACCGACCGGCCGCGAACGACCCACCGCGATCCGAAAGCGAATAACCAGCTACGCGCAACCCGAGCGAGCGCCGTCCCGCGAACCAGCCCGATGCGCGAATCTCCTTGGCGGGGAGGAGAATTAGCATACCCTCCGAGTCGAGTTAACTCCGATATAACTCAAGATTCATCGACTTGATACCGGGTTTTCGATAGTGTGGATATTGCCTACAGCGAGGTGGGATTTCGAGAACTCACGTCGGTCGGGGGGAATAACGCCCGTAGGAGAACTCCAGATGAAGTATCCAGTGTGTGCTCGCGTGTTGGGTCCGTTGACGCTTGCTCTCAATAATCACAACGCAACGCCGACAGCACAGAAACAACGCCAACTACTCGCCTTACTACTCGTCAGACACGATACCGTCGTTCCGGTGACCACACTCGTCGAAGAGTTGTGGAACGACGATCCGCCGCGCAGCGCCGTGACCGTCGTGCAGACCTATGTGCTGGGAATTCGAAAGAAGATGGCGGAGCAGCTCGGCATCGGACAGGCCGAGGTGGCCGAACGTTTTCTCCGCACCCGCAGTAAAGGGTATTCGTTCGACGTCAAGGACTGCGTCTTCGATTTGCGCGATTATCAGAGCATGTCCGAGGCCGCGCGCTGCGCCGCCAAGGCCGGCGACGACTATCGCGCGGTCGATCTGTTCACCGCCGCGGAGGCGCTGTGGAGCGGTCCGGCACTGGTCGACGTGGAGGGCGGTATCCCGCTCGCCGCGGAGATCACGCATCTGGATCACCTGCGGCTGACCAATATCGAGCTGCGCGTCGAGGCTGAGCTGCGACTCGGTCGATATCGCGAAGCATGCCCTGACCTGGCCCGACTCACCATGCAGCACCCGCTGCACGAGCGGCTGCAGGCGTATTACATGTTCGCTCTCAGCCGTGCGGGCCAGCGCGCCCGCGCGTTGGAGTCCTACCAGCAGTTCAGCAGGTCGATGCAGCGCGAGCTCGGCCTGGATCCCTGCCAGAAGCTGCAGAAATTGCATCAGGATATCCTCGCCGCCTCCGACGTATCGGTCAGTGCCATGCTCAACAGCCGCCACGCGGAATACCTCATCGGCTGGTACTCCCCCGAATTCCGCTCGGCTCGAGCAAAACCCGCCTAATCCGCCCGCAACATCTCGTCCACCAGCGCTGTCGAATGCGTCGCCGACCGCATCGCCGGGTGGTCGAGTACTTCCCGCAGAAAATCCCGGGTCGTCGCGACGTGTGCACCGGAAATCCGGAATTCGGCCAGGGCTCGTCGCATGCGTGCGAGCGCCTGGTCCCGGTCCGGCGCCCAGACGATCAGTTTGGCAAGTAGTGAATCGTAGTGTGGTGGGATCGAAAATCCGGCGTGCACGTGTGTATCGACGCGCACGAACGGGCCACCGGGCGGCGTGAATTCGGACACGATTCCGGGCGCCGGTGCGAATTCAGCGGACGGATCCTCGGCATTGATGCGGCATTCAATTGCCGCACCGCGCAGGAAAATATCGCACTGCGCGATGCTGAGCGATTGCCCGGCCGCGATATGTATCTGCTCGGCGATCAAATCGATACCGGTTACCATTTCGGTGACCGGATGTTCGACTTGGATTCGGCAGTTCACCTCCATAAAATAATAATTCCCCTGCCGGTCCACCAGAAATTCCACGGTTCCGGCGCCGACGTACCCGGCGCCCAGCACCCCGTCCACCGCGGATTTGCCCATCCGTGCCGCGAGCCCCTCCGGCAGCCGCGGCGCGGGCGACTCCTCGATGAGCTTCTGGTGCCTGCGCTGCACCGAGCAGTCGCGTTCACCGAGGTGCACACCGTTGCCGTAGCCATCGCACAGCACTTGGATCTCGACATGCCGGGCGCCCTCGAGGTATTTCTCCAGATAGACTCGACTGTCCCCGAACAACATTCGCGCGGTCGCCCGCGTCTCCAGATAGGCGCGTGGGAACGCCGCACTGTCGCGCACGACCTGCATCCCGCGCCCGCCGCCACCCGCGGCGGCCTTGATGATCACCGGGTATCCAATGGAGTCGGCCAGCGTGTGCGCCTGCTCGGGCTCGAGCGGATCCAGACTCCCCGGCAACAGCGGTAGCCCCGCCTTGGCCATCAGAGTGCGCGCCGACTGCTTGTCACCGAGTTGGGCCATCACATCGGCGGGCGGACCGATCAGGGTGATACCCGCCGCACGGCAGGCATCCGCGAAATCCGGTGACTCCGAGAGGAATCCGTAGCCGGGATGGATCGCATCGGCGCCGGTCGTCTCGGCCGCGGCAAGAACGGCAGCAGCATTGAGATAGCTGCGTTTGGCCGCGGCAGGCCCGATCTGCACCGATTCGTCGGCGAACCGCACGACGGCCGACTCCGCGTCGGCGACCGAATGCACCGCGACGGTGCGCACCCCGAGTTCCCGGCAGGTGCGCGCGACCCGCAGCGCGATCTTGCCGCGATTGGCGATAAGAATCTTCTCGAACATGGTGTCCCGCACTCCCTTACGCCACCGACCGAACCGGAACCTGCTGCCGCGCACCGAACCGGCGGAACCGGGCGCGCCGCTCGACGGCGAGGTCTTCGCCGCTGTGACCGGTCAACTCGCGCAGGCTCGCGGTCAGCGCACGGTGCAGTTGGTTCGCCGCCGCCAGCGGTGCGGCACCGACGTCGTCACCCGGTTCGGGCAGCACCGCATCGACGACACCGAGCCGCAGCAGGTCTGCGGCCGTAAGTGACAGCGCGGCAGCGGCTTTCGGCGCCGCAGCCGGATCGTTCCACACGATGGCCGCGCACCCTTCCGGGCTGATCACCGAGTATGTCCCGTTGGCGAACATCAGCACCCGGTTGGCAACGCCGAGCGCCAACGCGCCACCGCTGCCGCCCTCCCCGATCACCACACTGATCACCGGCACCCGCAGCGCGGACATCAGCCGGATATTCTCCGCGATCACCACCGCCTGCCCCTGCTCCTCGGCGGTCGCGCCGGGATAAGCGCCAGGGGTGTCGATCAACGTGATGACGGGCAGCCCGAGCTTTTCCGCGAAGCGCATGAGCCGTGCGGACTTTCGGTATCCCGCTGGCGTCGGCATGCCGAAGTTGCGGGCCATCAGCTCCTTCGGCTCATGTCCCTTCTGATGTCCGATCACCACGACCGGCTGGTCACCGAGCCAGGCGGTACCGCCGACGATGGCCGGACAGTCGCCCGAGATGCGGTCGCCGCGCAACTCCCGGAAGCCGTCGAAGGCCAGGGTGAAATAATCGAGCGCGGTGGGCCTGCTCGGCGTGCGCGCCCGCCGAACCTGTGCCCAGGGATCGCTGTCGGGAACCCGAGCCGGGTCGGTGATGGTTCCCGCGTCCAGTTCGGTCACCACATCGCCGCTCGGATCGACCGGACCGGCCACTCGCAGTAGCGAACCGAGTGCCTGTCGCAATCCGGAGCGTGGCACGATCATATCGATCAGGCCCCGCTCCAACAGGAATTCGGCGGTCTGGAACTTCGGGGGAAGTTTCTGCCGGATCGTCTGCTCGATCACCCGGCGACCAGCGAAGCCCAGGCGGGCCCCCGGTTCGGCGATCAGCACATCCGACAGCGTGGCGAACGATGCGGCCACCCCACCATAGGTCGGGTCGGTGATCAGTGTGATGGTGAGGATGCCCGCGCGGTCCAGCTGTTCCAGCGCCGCACTGGTCTTCGCCATCTGCATCAGCGACAGCGGTCCCTCCTGCATCCGCGCACCACCCGAGGCGGTGATGATGAGCAGCGGAATCCGTTCGGCGAGCGCGGTTTCCGCAGCCCGGGTGATCATCTCACCCACCGCGGTACCCAAACTGCCACCGAGGAACCGGAAATCCATGGCCGCGATGATCACCGGATTGCCCTCGATCGCCGCGAGCGCGCACAGCACGGCATCGTGCATGCCGGTGCGAGCCCGTGCGGCGGCGAGCCGGTCCGGATAGGGCTTGGTATCGGTGAAGGTCAGTGGATCGTCGTCGGTGCGGACGACGGCGAGCGGCTCGAACCGGCCCTCGTCGGCGAGCTGGGTGATGCGCTGCGCGGCGGTGATCGGGGTATGCCCGCCGCATTCACCGCAGACACCGAGGTCGCGGGCGAATCGCTTGCCGTACAGCGGAATCAGACAGGCCGGGCAGAGCACCCAGTCCGCGGCACCGTCCAGGCCGTGTGCTGACTTCATCACGCATGTCTCCTGTGCTCGGGGAAGGTGCGACCCAGCCTGCGCGCACCCGCTAGAGAACAGCTCGACTCCGGCGCTCGAGTCAGGTTCGAGGTGCGCCTTCGATGCTTGACTTCACGATCGAAGGGAGATAACGCCATGAACCCCAACGCATTCGGTGGTGCGGTATGAGCCGCCGCGTTGTCGTCACCGGACTCGGTGTCCGCGCGCCCGGCGGTTCGGGTAAGGACGAGTTCTGGAAACTGCTGTCCGAGGGCCGCACCGCGACGCGCCGGATTTCATTCTTCGACCCCACCCCCTATCGGTCCCAGGTGGCGGGCGAAGCCGATTTCGACCCGATTCAGGAAGGGCTGTCGCCCAGGGAAATTCGCCGCATGGACCGAGCGGTGCAGTTCGCCGTGGTGTGTGGACGGGAGGCGGTGGCCGACAGCGGCATCGATATCGGATCGCTGGATCCGCACCGGCTCGGCGTCAGTCTCGGCAGCGCGGTCGCCGCGGCGACCAGCCTGGAGCAGGAATATCTGGTGCTGTCGGATTCCGGTAAGAACTGGCTGGTCGACCAGACCTACCTGTCCCCGCACATGTTCGACTACATGGTGCCCAGCGTGATGCCCGCCGAGGTGGCCTGGAGTGTGGGCGCGGAGGGGCCGGTCGCCATGGTTTCCAACGGCTGCACCTCCGGGTTGGATTCGGTCGGCCACGCCGTGCAGTTGATCCGTGAGGGTTCGGCCGATGTGATGCTGGCCGGTGCGGCGGATACCCCGATCACGCCCATCGTGGTGGCCTGCTTCGATGCGATCAAGGCCACCACCTCCCGCAATGACGATGCCGAACATGCCTCCCGGCCGTTCGACAACTCGCGCAACGGCTTCGTGCTCGCGGAGGGGGCGGCGATGTTCGTGCTGGAGGAGTACGAGAGCGCGCGCAAGCGGGGTGCACGCATCTACGCCGAGATCACCGGCTATGCCACGCGATGCAACGCCTACCACATGACCGGCCTCAAGGCCGACGGCCGGGAGATGGCCGAGGCGATCCGGGTCGCACTGGACGAATCGCGCATCGACCCCACCGGCGTGGATTACATCAATGCACACGGCTCGGGCACCCGGCAGAACGACCGGCACGAAACCGCCGCCGTGAAGCGCAGTCTCGGCAGGCACGCCTACGTCACACCGATGAGCTCCATCAAATCGATGGTCGGCCACTCGCTGGGCGCCATCGGCTCGGTCGAGATCGCCGCCTCCCTGCTTGCGCTGGAACACCAGGTGGTACCGCCGACGGCGAATCTGCACGAGGCCGATCCGGAATGCGATCTGGACTATGTGCCGCTCACCGCGCGCGGACATCGGATGGACACCGTGCTCACCGTCGGCAGCGGATTCGGTGGCTTCCAGAGCGCGATGGTGCTGCGTAAGCCCGAGGCGGTGGCGGCATGATCCTGGTAACCGGTATGGGCGTGCTCGCGCCGAACGGCCTCGGCGTCGAACGCTTCTGGGATGCGGTATTGGACGGCCGCACTGGTATCGCACCGCTGACCCGGTTCGACACCGGCCGCAGCACCGCGCGATCGGCCGGACAGGTCGCCGATTTCGATGCGGCCGAACATCTGCCGAGCCGACTGCTGCCACAGACCGATATTTCGACGCGGATGGCATTGGTGGCGGCGCAGTGGGCCCTGGACGACGCCAAGGTCGATACCGCGGCGTTGACCGACTACGACATGGGTGTGGTCACCGGAAATGCCTCCGGCGGTTTCGAATTCACCCATCGTGAGTTCAATAAGCTGTGGTCGCGCGGTTCCGAGCATGTCAGCGTCTACGAATCGTTCGCCTGGTTCTACGCGGTGAATACCGGACAGATCTCGATCCGGCACGGTATGCGCGGACCGAGCAGCGCGCTGGTCGCCGAACAGGCGGGCGGTTTGGACGCGGTCGGGCATGCCCGGCGGACTGTCGAACGCGGCACACCGCTGGTGGTCACCGGCGGGGTGGATTCCGCGCTCGATCCCTGGGGCTGGGCCTCGCACCTGGCGAGCGGCGAGGTCAGCACGTCGGCTACGCCGGAGCGCGCGTATCTGCCTTTCGACATCGCGGCCGCCGGATATGTGCCAGGTGAGGGCGGTGCGATGCTGGTGGTCGAGGACGCCACGGCGGCCCGCGCCCGCGGCGTGCCGAAGGTGCACGGCGAAATCGCCGGGTACGCCTCGACATTCGATCCCGCACCGGAGACGGGAAGGCCATCGGGTCTACGCCGCGCCGCGGAACTCGCACTGGCCGATGCAGGTATGGGGCCGGGCGACATCGATGTCGTTTTCGCCGACGCGGCGGGCGTACCCGACCGCGACCGGGACGAGGCGGCGGCCATCGAGGCCGTCTTCGGTGCCAACGGTGTGGCGGTCACGGCGTCGAAACCGCTTACCGGGCGGCTGTTCTCGGGTGCGGGCCCGCTCGACATCGTGACCGCGCTGCTGTCCATTCGCGATTCGGTGATTCCGCCGACCGCCTACACCACCACCCTCGCCGAGGACTACCGGATCGATCTGGTGCTCGGCGCACCACGGCCCGCCACCGTCGGCGGCGCCCTCGTCCTGGCGCGTGGCCGTTGGGGTTTCAACTCCGCGGTCGTCGTGCGCGCTGTCGACCAAACCTGAAGGAGCCGATCATGACCATGACCATCACCGAATTGCGCCTGATCCTCGTGGAGTGCGCGGGCGGCGACGATATCGCCGAAGATATCGCCGGACTCGATTTCGAACAGCTCGGCTACGACTCGCTGGCGCTCATCGAAACGGCCGCACGGATCCAACGCGATTTCGGCGTGCTGATCCCGGAGGAGCAGCTCATCGATGTCAAGACACCGCAGGAGCTGATCGATATCGTCAACAGCCAATTGCGCGGTGCGGCATGAACGTCCAGGTGATGAGCCACACCAAGGTGGTGCAGGCGCCGCCGGAGGTGGTCTACGACCTGGTGGCCGATGTGACCAAATGGCCGGTGATCTTCGCGCCGAGCGTGCTGGTGCGCCATCTGCACCGTGGACCCGATGAGGAGCGGTTCCGGTTGTGGGCCACCGTCAACGGTGAGGTGAAGAACTGGACCTCGCGGCGAGTCCTGGATGCGGCGCAGCGGCGCATCGTCTTCGAACAGGAGCGCAGTCAAGCGCCGATAGCGTCCATGGGCGGCGGCTGGTCGTTCCGCGAAATCGGTCCGGGCACGACGAAGGTCACCCTCGACCACCGCTTCACCGTGGTGGACGGGGCGGATGCGGATCTGATCGCGGGTGCGGTGGATCGCAACAGCGAGACCGAATTGGCGGCGCTGGCTCGCATCGCAGAGCTGGGACACCCGGTGGACGATGTGGTGCACACCTTCGAAGACGCTGTCCCGCTCGATATTTCGGCCGCCGAAGCATACGACTTCATCTACCACAGTGAGCGCTGGCCCGAACAGGTCCCGCACGTCGGCCGCATCGAACTCGACGAGGATGCCGATGGCGTGCAGCTGATGGAGATGGATACCGTTACCGCGCGCGGCATTGCGCACACCACCAAATCCGTGCGCGTCTGTGTCACCGACGAACGCATCGACTACAAGCAGCTGCTGCCGCCCGCCATGCTCTTCGGGCACAGCGGCGCATGGGAATTCGCGGACGCTCCGGACGGCGCGGTGGTGACGGCGCGGCATACCGTTGCGATCAATCCGGTCGCCGCGCGCGAAATCCTCGGGACCGATACCGATCTCGCCGATGCCCGCGCATATCTCGCCGAGGCGCTGTCGACCAACAGTCGCAACACCCTGCTCTGCGCGGTGCGGTACGCCGAATCCGTGAAGTCACCGACATGACCGCCACCGAACTACCACACGTGGCCGGGGGCCCGGTAGTGCGCGAAATCGCCGACCGGGTCTATGCGTACACGCACAGCCGAGGCGGCTGGTGTGTCAGCAATGCGGGCGTGCTGGCGGGTCCGGACGGCGCGGTCGTGATCGATACTCTGGCGACCGAGGGACGCACCCGCTCGCTGGTCGAATTCGTCGACGGGCTCGGTATCGGTCCGGCCAGAACGATTGTCAACACCCACCACCACGGCGACCACAATTTCGGCAATCATCTCTTCGGGCCCACCGCCGTCGTCATCGGCCACGATCGGATCCGGCCGGAAATGATCGAGACCGGACTCGCGTTGACCGAACTCTGGCCGCAGGTGCAGTGGGGCGATGTGCGAGTCACCCTGCCCAGCATCACCTTCAGCAGCCGCGTGACGCTGTACATCGGTGACCGGCGCGTCGAACTCATCCACCTCGGACCGGCCGCGCATACCACCAATGATGTGGTGGCGTGGCTTCCCGAGGAGAAGGTGCTCTTCGCCGGAGACCTGGTGATGTCGGGGGCCGCGCCGTTCTGCCTGATGGGATCGGTGAGCGGGTCGATAACCGCGATCAAAAGGCTCGCCGAGCTGGGCGCGGAAACCGTGGTTTCCGGGCACGGTCCGGTGACCGGGCCCGAGATCTTCGAGCAGACGCTGCGATATCTGCGGTGGGTGCAGGAGTTGGCCGCCGAGGGCCGTGCCCTCGGACTCACGCCGCTGGCCATCGCGCTCGAGGCCGATCACGGTGAATTCGCCGATCTGGTCGACGAGGAGCGCATAGTCGGCAATCTGTACCGCGCCGATGCGGAGTCGGCGGGCGGTCCGCTCGGCGAACCGCTGGATGTGCTGTCGATTTTCGGCGAGATGATCGTGTACAACCATGGGCAGGTGCCGACATGTCTGGCGTGACAGCCGTATCGGTGCAGGTCTGTGTGGTCGGCGGCGGTCCGGCAGGGCTGATGACCGGTCTGCTGCTGGCCCGATCCGGCGTGGAAGTGCTTGTGCTGGAAAAGCATCCGGACTTCCTGCGGGACTTTCGCGGTGATACCGTGCACCCTTCCACTCTCCGGGCGATGGATGAACTCGGGCTCGCCACCGAATTCCTCGCGCTGCCGCACGTCGAACTGCCGCAGCTGCCGATGGCCACTGCGAGCGGGCCGGTGATCTTCGCCGATTTCCGCACTCTCCCAGGCGGTTTTCCGTTCGTGGCATTCATGCCGCAGTGGGATGTGCTGAACTTCCTGGCCGAGGCGGGTGGGCGGTATCCGGGCTTCCGACTGATCCAGCGCGCCGAGGTCACCGAACTCGTCCGGGAGCACGACACCGTGGTCGGCGCACGGGTACGCACGCCCGAGGGACCTCTGGAAGTCCGGTCCCAGTTGGTGATCGCAGCGGACGGACGCAATTCGATGGTGCGCGGCGGCCTGCTCGAGGTCGCGGCCAGCGCGGCGCCGATGGACGTGCTGTGGTTCCGGGTCGGCAAGCCCGAGGGCGAACGGCTGCCCACCGTGCGCAGCGGCAATGGTTTCTTCATAGTCTGCATCGATCGCGGCGACTACCTGCAGGTCGCCTACATGATTCCGAAGGGCGGATTCGCGACCGTCCAAGCCGCCGGACTCGCCGACTTCCGCGCCGACCTCGCCGCGATCTATCCCAGCCTCACCGAGCATCTGGCCGCCGAGATCCGCACCTGGGATGACGTGAAACCCCTTGATGTGCGCGTGGATCGGCTGCGCCGCTGGTACCGGCCCGGTCTGCTCGCGATCGGCGATGCGGCCCATGCCATGTCACCGGCGGGCGGAGTCGGCATCAATCTCGCGGTGCAGGACGCGATCGCGGCCGCCCGGCTGCTCGCGCCCATCCTCGGCACGGGTGCTCGACCGAGCGCCGCACAATTGCGCGCCGTGCAGTCCAGGCGTGAATTCCCCATGCGGGTAGTGCAATTCGCGCAGCTGCGGCTGCTGTCGGATCTCTATCCGAACGCCGGGCGGCCGGGCACCGATAAGCCACTGCTGGTGCGTCTGCTGCGGCGCTTTCCCCGCCTCCCCCGATTGGTGGCCCGGGTGATCGGGCTCGGCATCCGGCCCGAACACGTGCCACCGGCGGCCGACATCGCCGGAACCGTCACTGCCTCAACGAAATTCAGGGAGAACTGATCGTGTCGACATATCTGCTCGTCCATGGCGCATTCCACGGCGGCTGGGCCTGGCAGCGGGTGGCGCCCCTGCTCGCGGGCGCCGGACACCGCGTGCTGGCGCCGTCCCTGGTCGGTTTGGGCGACCGCGCCGACCTACTGACTCCAGCGGTCGGCCTGGATACGCACGTCGAGGATCTGGTCGGCCTGCTCACCTCCGCGGATCTCACCGACGTCATCCTGGTCGGGCACAGCTACGCGGGCATCGTGGTGACCGCGCTCGCCGACGCCGTCCCCGACCGCATCGCCGAACTCGTCTATATCGACACCTTCGTCCCGCGCGACGGTGAGGCGGTCGCCGACATCATGCCCGGCATGGTCGATGCCTTCGCCGCCGCGGCGGCCGAATACGGTGACGGCTGGCGCGTACCGCCGCAGACCGAGCCGATGGGCGACGGCGGCCTGTACGGCATTACCGAGGAGCCCGATCTGAGCTGGGCCGCCTCGCTGATGACCGCCCAGTCCCTCGAGACGTTCCAGCAGCGCATGCTGCTCACGAATCCCGTTGCACTGGCGAATATTCCGGTGACACATGTGTATTGCAGCGAGGGCGGCGCAGCCTACAAGGCCATGCGCGCCGCCATGCCGCGCACCCTGCCGCCGGCCGATCTGCCGCCCGGCCGCCTGCACGTGCTGCCGACCGGACACGACTGCATGATCACCATGCCACGCGAATTGGCCGGTCACCTCGTGACATTGGCGCCGCGGACCAGTCTTGCCTGATGCCGACCAGCCGGATCGGGTCAGGATTCGGCCGCGTCGTAGGCGGCGCGGGCGGCGAGTACTTCGCTGAGATGTGCGCTCGACCAGTCGACGATGCTCGCGAAGACCGGGGTCAGGGTGACCGCGAGCGGGGTTGCTTCGTACTCGACGCGGGGCGGCACCTCGGCGTGGTAGGTGCGCGACACCAGTCCGTCACGTTCCAGCTGACGCAGGCGCTGGGTCAGCACCTTGGGGGTGAGGCCCGGAATGCGCTGCTCGAGTTCGGTGAAGCGCAGGCGGCCGTCATGGGTCAGCACCCAGAGCACCTGGGTGGACCAGCGGCCGAAAACCAGGTCGATCACCGGCGTGATCGGACACGGATCGACGGTGGCGGGCCCGCCTCTCGTCGAATCGCTACGCGATGCCGGTCTCATTGGCTCTCACTTTCCACTTGGTAAGTACTATACTTTGGAAAGTACTGTGAGGCCAGGGGGCGTGAGCAAGCATCACCGCGAACGAAAGCCGAAGGGAACACAGTCATGACAACGACATCCGTGGACGGACGCATCGTTCTGCCGCGCCGCTCCGGCGACCGGCCGCACACCCGGGCACATAATCCACATCAGCAGCTCAGTCAGCTCGCACCACCGGATCTGCAGGAAATCCTGTGGTCGCGGATGACCACGCTGAACGGCGTGCTGCTCGGCCGCAGCGGCGTTTCGCTACCCGATACCCGGGCGCTGCATCTGCGCCCGACCATCGCCAAGGGACCCGGCGAGGCATATCTGGTCGGCACCGAATTCGCCCATCTACACGGATACGACGACGGCAGCCTGCACATGTGTCTGCCGAAAGATATTGCGGCCGAGTCGATCGCGCAGGAGTGGGCGGAATTGCACCCGATGGCGCGTCAGCGTTTTCTGCCGCAGACGCTGGTAATGGTCTACGGGCCACGCGATCTCGGCGAACTCGAGGTGGTCTGGCGGCTGGTACGGATCAGCCACGACTTCGCGCGCGGGGCGGCTACAGCGTGATTAGAGCGGCGGCCGCCATCGTGGGAGCCATGAACGCGACCGATCTCGTCGGAACCTGGGAATTGCTGTCCTACTTCGATATCGACGAACACGATGCGACCAGCACCGGGCCACTGGGTGCCGCACCGCGCGGCCTGCTGATCTACGGCGCACACGGCTACATGTCGGTCAGCATGATGCGTACCGACGCAGCCACAGACGCACCGCCCTTCATGGGTTATGCGGGAACCTGGCGCAGGCGCGGCACGGAAATGGTGCACACGATCACCGTGTGCTCGAACCCGGCCTGGGCCGATACCGAACAGGTGCGCCAGATGTCGCTCGACGGCGACATTCTCACGCTGATCGGGGCCGCCGAGGTCGGGGGGCGGATGCAGCGCCGGGTGCTGAGCTGGCGCCGCTCCCGCCCACCCGCCTGAAATCCCTTGTCATTCCGGAGAATACGAAAATAGAGACTGATCGAATTGGACCGGTTCGTTGTCTTCCACGAGTATTCCGGTGATCACACCGCTGGTCTGGGCGGTCACGGGGATCATCAACTTCATCGCCTCCACGATGGCGATCTGCTGTCCGGCCGTGACGGGGTCGCCCACCTGGACGAACGGGTCCGCGCCAGGTTCCGGGCTGCGGTAGAAGACCCCGACACTGGGTGCGCGGAACACCGCACCGATCGGCGGGTCATCCTGTGCTACACCGGTTTCCACTGGCGCGGGTGCTGGGGCCACCGGCGCCCCCGAGACCTGCCATTCGGCTTCGATCGTCACCTCCCCCACCTGGACACGCAGCGCGCTCGGTTGCTGCGGGAAGCCCGCGAGCAGTTGCAGCGCGCCGGTCTGGATGGCTTCGAGTACCCGCAGATACTCGTCGTGCCCGGTTATGTTGTCCTGCACCGCGGTCATTGCTCAGGCCTCTCAGTAATTGCCCAGTCCGCCACAGACATTCAGCGCCTGTGCGGTGACCGCACCCGCGCCGGGGCCGATCAGATAGTCGACCATCGCCGCGACCTCGAACGGCTGCACGTAACGTCCGATCGGGACGCGCGCGCTGACCCTGGCGTGCACCTCGTCGGTGTCCACGCCCCACAGACCGGAGTAGACCTCCCGAACGCGTTCTGCCATCGGAGTTTCCACGAAGCCGGGGCACACCGCGTTCACCGTGATCCCCGTCTTGGCCAGTTCCAGTCCGAGTGCTTTGGTGAAGCCGACGACACCGTGTTTGGAGGCCGAATACGGCGCGCCGTGTACGACACCCTGTTTACCGCCGGTGGAGGCGATATTCACGATACGACCGCTGCCGCGCTCGAGCATGCCGCCTGCGGTCAGCACCGCCTTGGTCATCAGGAAGACGCTGTTGAGGTTGGTATTGATGACGTCGAACCACAGGTCGTCGGTGACCTGCGCGGTGACGCCGCCGCCGCTGCGGCCCGCATTGTTGACCAGGATGTCGATCGGGCCGTAGCGCCGCACGCCCGCGTCGACGTATTCACGGATTTGCGCGGCATCGACGACATCGCAGACCGTGCCGTCGACCTCGTGTCCGTCGTCCTGCAGGCTCTTGACCGTATCGGTCACCCGCTGCTGATCGCGGGCGCAAATGAATACCGCGATGCCCTGGGCCGCAAGGCTTTTGGTGATCTCCAGGCCCATACCGCTGGTCGCTCCGGTGACCAGCGCGACGCGCTGACTTTCCGCCATGACTCCTCCATCGGTCTTTCCGTACTCGCCGGGCTTATCGACCTCCAGACTCGTCGCGGGTGCTATAGCCCCGGTCAACCCGCGCGCGGCTCGAGCCAGCCTCTAGCGGAATCGGCGAGCCTTGCGTGCAGCCGCGCCCCGCCGCAACCAAGGAGCCACCATGACCACCGTCGCCAGCCGCACCGAGTTGTACGCCGAGGTCCAGCAGTTCTACGCCGATCAGATGCAGCGGCTGGACAACCGCGACATCCCGGGCTACGCCGAAACCTTCACCGAGGATGCGGAATTCGAACACACACCGGGCCGGCCACCGGCCCGGACCAGAGCGGGCATCGTCTCGGACCTGGTCGAATTCCACAAGCGCTTCGAGGCCGATCCGATGCAGCGCAGGCACTGGTTCAACATGATCAACCTGCAGCCGCAGGACGACGGAACCATCGTCTCCACTGCCTACTGCCTCGTGGTCAAGATCCGGCCGAACAGCAAGCCAGAAATCGCGCCGAGCTGCGTCGTGCACGACGTGCTCGTCCGCGTCGACGGCAATCTGCTGACCCGGTCCCGGCGCGTCGCCCATGACTGAATCCGCTGTCCCCGACCAATTTTCGAGGAGAACCACGTGAACACCGTGCAGCCGGCAACCCTGTTGCCCCTTGCCGCCGAAGCCCAGGACCTGTTGTTCCGAGA
This sequence comes from Nocardia pseudovaccinii, assembly GCF_050942345.1. Classification (NCBI taxonomy): domain Bacteria; kingdom Bacillati; phylum Actinomycetota; class Actinomycetes; order Mycobacteriales; family Nocardiaceae; genus Nocardia; species Nocardia pseudovaccinii. Next base: position 3,615,515 of record NZ_CP192074.1, on the reverse strand, counting down.
GGCGCGCACCGCGAACACCTTCACCGACGCACCGGTCACCGACGACCAGATCCGCGATATCTACGAACTGATCAAATACGGCCCGACATCGATGAACCAGCAACCGCTGCGCATCGTCCTGGTCCGCAGCCCCGAGGCGCGGGCACGCTTGGTCACCCACATGATCGACAACAACAAGCCCAAGACCGCGGCCGCGCCCCTGACCGCAATCCTGGCCGCCGACTTGAACTTCCACGAAAACCTGCCGAAAGTCTTTCCGCATGCCCCTGAGGCCAAGGAATACTTTGCCGATCCCGACTACCGCACCGAATCGGCCCGCTTCAACGCTCTCATCCAAACCGGCTACTTCATTCTCGGCATCCGCGCCGCAGGCCTGGCCGCAGGCCCGATGAACGGATTCGACGCCGAGGGCTTGGACAAGGACTTCTTCCCCGACGGCACCCACAATTCACTCGTCGTGGTCAATATAGGCACCCCGGGAGCAGACGCCTGGTTCCCCCGCTCGCCCCGCCTGACCTACGACGAGGTCGTGACGACGGTGTAAGCAGCGGGCATGGCCGACGAGTGGCACACGGACGCGGCACGGGGCCGAGCAGGCGCGACCATAGTGTGCCACTCGTCGATGCGGTGCGAGCGGAACCCGCGATCGAGCGGCTCTGCGCCGCAAAACCTGTTTTCGAGACGCATTCCACCGACACCGATATGACGGCGGAACATGGGCTCGTAAATTGCCGAAAACCCGGGCACAGGGGCAATGGCGCACCGATTTTCCGGGAACTCGAATGACAATGTTGCAGCGCAGCCGAAAGTCGTTGCAATGCAAGGCGAAACAATGCTGTGCAACGCAAATGAATAAGGCTCCGACTTTGTCGTCCTCGGCAGCAATAAAAGGCGTAAGCTCGATCCATTCGGTGTCGATAACATCGAAATATTCATGATCGACAAGTAGGCGACGGCACCAGATGCCAAGTCGACCGAACGTCCCACGCCAGAGATTTGTCGACTCAACAGAGCAACCGAGGAGGCAGCATGACAGTGGTCCAGAACTTCATCGACGGCAAGCTCGTCGACTCGGTCGGCGGTGCGACGATGGCACTGGTCGACCCTGCCACCGGTGATCGGTACGGCACCGCCCCGGCGTCCAACGAACAGGACATCGACAACGCGTACGCAGCCGCGGCGAGGGCGTTCGAAGACTGGAAGCGCTGGACGCCGTCGCACCGCCAGAAGGCATTGTTGGATTTCGCCGACGAGTTGGAGACCGCCGCCGACGCGCTTGTCGCGGCCGAGGGTCGCAACACCGGCAAACCGAACCACATCACCTCGGCCGTGGAGATCCCGCAGATGCTGGACCAGACCCGATTCTTCGCGGGCGCGGCACGGGTACTCGAGGGTAAGTCGGCCTGCGAGTATCTGGCGGACCATACATCGTGGATCCGCCGGGAGCCGATCGGCGTCATCGGGCAGGTGACGCCGTGGAACTACCCGATGATGATGGCAGTCTGGAAATTTGTTCCCGCGATCGCGGCAGGCAACACCGTGGTGATCAAGCCGAGCGACACCACCCCGGTGACCACGGTGATGCTGGCCGAACTGGCCTCCGAGCACCTGCCGCCAGGCGTGCTCAACGTGGTCACGGGTGACCGGGTGACCGGTGCGGCGGTGGTGGCGCATCCGACCCCGCAGATGGTGTCGATCACCGGTTCGGTGGCAGCGGGTCGTGCTGTCGCGGAGTCGGCCGGCGCCCGCCTGAAGCGCACACATCTGGAGTTGGGCGGCAAAGCACCGGTGATCGTGTTTCCCGACGCCGATATCGCCGCTGCCGCCAGAGGCATCGCGGCCTCGGGTTATTTCAACGCCGGGCAGGATTGCACCGCGGCCACCCGAGTGCTGGGTCACGCGTCGGTGGCCGATGATTTGACTGCGGCGCTGGCCGAGCAGGCAGGCAGTGCCACAACGACATTCGGCAAGGCCGCCGATGACGAAGACGCCTGGGTACCACCGGTCAATAACGCCGACCAGCTACAGCGGGTGCTCGGCTTCCTCGATGATGTGCCCGATCACGCCTCGGTCGTGGTCGGCGGACACCGGCAGGGCGACCGCGGGTATTACGTCGAGCCGACCGTCATCGGCGGGCTGCTCCAGCATGATCGGCTGAGCCGGCACGAGATCTTCGGCCCGGTGATCACCGTGCAGTCGTTCACCGACGAAGACGACGCCATCCGGTGGGCCAATGGCGTCGAATACGGGCTGGCGTCCTCGTTGTGGACCAAGGATGTGTCGAGGGCGCTGCGCGTATCGGCCGCGCTCGACTTCGGCTGTGTGTGGATCAACACCCACACCGCACTGATCGCCGAGATGCCGCACGGCGGGTTCAAGTCGTCCGGACACGGTAAGGACCTGTCGATGTACGGGCTGGAGGACTACACCCGCGTCAAGCATGTGATGGCCAAGATCTACTAGTGTCGCGAGTGCTCAGCCCAGCGCGCGGGTGATTCCCTCGACGAGTTCGTCGACCTGGTCGTCGGTCATCACGAACGACGGCGAGATCTGCATTGCGCCCTGGCCTGCCGCACGTCCTGAGATGCCGTGCTCCCGTAGGGATTTCACGAAGGGTAGGCCCTCGGCGGGATCGGCGAGCTGGATCGCGGCCACCGCGCCGAGACCGCTGCGGACCTCGGCTACGCGCGGGTGCTCCGCGAGCGGAGCGAGTTTGGCGTGCAAGGTGGATTCCAGGCGCTTCGCCTCGCCTAGTAGACCCTCGCGTTCGACGATGGCGAGGTTGGCGAGGGCTGCGGCGGCGGCTCCGGCGTGGCCGCCGTAGGTGTAGCCGTGGCGCCACCAGACGCCGCCGCGGAAGAAGGGATCGGCGATATGGGGTGCGATGAAGACCGCGCCCATGGGGACGTAGCCGGAGGTGAGGCCCTTGGCGGTGGTCATGAGGTCGGGTTCGAGCTCGAAACGGGTTGCGGCGAACCAGGATCCGCCGATGCGGCCGAAGCCGGTGACGACCTCGTCGACGACGAAGAGGATGTCGTGATCGCGGCAGATGCGGCGGACCTCGGTGAGGTAGCCGTCCGGCGGCAGGTAGATCCCGCCCGCGCCGATGATGGGTTCGCAGAAGAAGGCCGCGATGCGCTCCGCGCCGATCTCCTCGATGAGCGCGAGCAGCGCCTTCGCATCGTCCCATTCGACGGTGCGGGCATCGGCCATCAACTCGCCGTAGCCCTCGCGGTTGACCGGGATCCCCGCCAAAGCCGTTCCCGCGATATGCATTCCGTGATACGCGCGCTGTCTGCCGACCACAATGGTCTTGTCCGGCCGCCCCAGCTCGTGCCAGTAGCGGCGAGCGAGCTTGGCCGCGGTGTCCACCGAATCCGAGCCGCCGGAGGTGAAGAAGATCTTGCTGCCCGGTACCGGTGCGATGCTCGCCAACTTCTCCGCCAACTCCTGGGTGGCGGGTTCGGCGAAATCACCGAAGTTCGAATAGTGCGCGACCGTGCGCAGCTGTGCGGCGACCGCATCCGCGATCTCGGCGCGTCCGTGCCCGACATTGGTGAACCACAGTCCGGCCGTCGCGTCCAGATACCTGGTGCCCGCCTGGTCGTAGATGTAGGCGCCCGCACCACGTGCGACGACGAACGCGCCATCGCGTTCGACTGCACCCATATCGGCGAATCCATGCCATAGCGCGCCCATGTCTACCACCTCTACTCGACAACCACGTCACTTCGTCGCTCGTCCGGCTCGTCCGCGCCGACGGCCGCACCGAGCGCGACCACCGCGACGGCGAGTAGCGCGAATCCGATGACCAGGACCACCGGACCCATCGCCATCGACACATAGCCCTGATGCCGTGGATCGAGGAACGGGTACGGATACCAGTCGACGATCGGCCCACGAATGAGGGTGTACGCGCCGTAGCCGAGCGGGTAGACCAGCCGGCCCGCGATCAGCCGCTCGGAAATGCCGAGCGTGACCGGTGCCGACTCCCGGTCCACGATCATCACCATAGGCATGACGCGTTGCGGCACGTCATCGACCCACCCTTGTTCATCTCCCCACGCAGATGTTCGACAGCCGGATCACCTGCCAGCGGCGGTCGCGGGAGGGTCGCGGATCAGCAGCACTATGACGCCGAGCACATTGGATTCGATGGTGAAAGCCGGCCACGAATAACCCGGACTCGCCGATGTTGCGGACCGGTATCCAGACCAGCGTCATGACACCGAGCAAGGCAAAGACGAAGCGCGGTGCACGGATCCACAGTGGGGCGACACCGGCTGTCATCGTCGGATACTCCCACATCAGAACCGCTCCGAGCGGCGAGCCGAGCCGTGCGACCGCACAATTTCGCCGACCGCGTCGCCTGTGTGCTCACCGGATGCCCACGCCCGACTCGGATCAGACGCGCCGGTTTCGCTACCCTGGTGAGCGCAATGACCAGGACAGCCGACGCGAATCTCCGCGAGCTTCGGACCCGCCTGGCCGCCGTAACCCTCCGCGATGAACACCGGTTGCGCCGCAACTTGGACCGGGCCCGCGGCGGCGATCTCACCGGCATCACGGCCGAGATCGCGGCAGCCGAGCAGCGCGTCGAGGCCCGCCGCGCCGCGGTACCCGAAATCCGCTACCCGGAACAGCTACCGGTCTCCGCGCGCCGCGACGATATCGCCAAGACGATCCTGGACAACCAGGTCGTCATCGTCGCCGGTGAGACCGGATCGGGTAAGACCACCCAGATTCCGAAGATCTGCCTGGAACTCGGCCGTGGCATCCGCGGCACCATCGGCCACACCCAGCCGCGCCGTCTGGCCGCGCGTACGGTCGCCGAGCGCATCGCCGAGGAGTTGGGCACCGAACTGGGCGATGTCGTCGGCTACACCGTGCGTTTCACCGACCAGGCCTCGGATCGCACACTCGTCAAGCTGATGACCGACGGCATCCTGCTCGCCGAAATCCAGCGCGACCGGCTGCTGCGCCGCTACGACACGATCATCATCGACGAGGCGCACGAACGCAGCCTCAATATCGACTTCCTGCTCGGCTACCTGAAGCAATTGCTCCCGCGCCGACCGGATCTCAAGGTGATCATCACCTCGGCGACCATCGATCCGGAATTGTTCGCCGAGCACTTCGCCGACGAATCGGGTACTCCCGCACCGATTGTCGAAGTATCCGGCCGTTCCTATCCGGTCGAAATCCGGTACCGGCCGCTGTCGCTGGAGTTACCCGTCGCCACCGATGACGACGAGGAGGACACCCGGATCGTGGACCGCGACCCGGTCGACGCCATCGGTGACGCGGTGCGCGAACTCTTCGCCGAGGGCGACGGCGATGTGCTGGTCTTCCTATCCGGCGAACGCGAGATCCGCGACGCCGCCGATGCGTTGCGCGACTTACAGATTCCGCGCACCGAGATACTGCCGCTGTACGCGCGCCTGTCCACGGCCGAACAGCATCGGGTCTTCGCTCCGCATCCGGGGCGACGAGTTGTGCTGGCCACCAATGTCGCCGAAACCTCGCTGACCGTCCCCGGCATCCGCTACGTCGTCGATCCCGGCACCGCGCGCATCTCGCGCTATTCGATGCGCACCAAGGTGCAGCGCCTGCCCATCGAAGAGGTCTCGCAGGCATCGGCACGCCAGCGCGCGGGACGCTGCGGCCGCGTAGCCGACGGCATCTGCATCCGCCTGTACTCCGAGGAAGATTTCGAATCCCGGCCCGCCTTCACCGAACCGGAGATCCTGCGAACCAATCTGGCCGCCGTAATCCTGCAGATGACCGCGCTCGGACTCGGCGATATCGAGAAGTTCCCTTTCGTGGAGGCGCCCGACCGCAGGGCCATTCGCGACGGTATCGCGCTCCTGGAGGAATTGGGCGCACTTGCACCGCGCGCCCCCGCGAAACCCGCTCGACAGCAGGCTGATTCGACGGCGCAAGAAGTTGCCGCCACCGATAGCACCGGGCGTGCGGACCAGGTGCCGGACACCACACTGACACTTACGCCTACCGGCCGCGAAATGGCACAGATACCGGTGGATCCGCGAATGGCGCGCATGCTGGTCGAAGCCCACCGCAATGGCGTGCTCGCCGATGTGCTGATCATCGTTGCCGCACTGTCCATTCAGGATGTGCGCGAACGTCCCGCGGACCATCAGCAGGCCGCGGACACCAAACATGCCCGTTTCGTGGTCGAAGGCTCGGATTTCCTGGCCTACCTGCGGTTGTGGGAGTACCTGACCGAGCAGCGGAAGTCGCTGTCGTCCAATCAGTTCCGGCGCATGTGCCGTGACGAGTTCCTGCACTATCTGCGGATCCGGGAGTGGCAGGATCTGCACGGGCAGCTGCGGACGATCACTCGGGGGCTCGGGTGGTCGGCGCACGGCGACGGTTCGGACGGCGAAAGCGGTTCGCGCCGTGGGCGATCCGCTGCGGATGGTCGCGATTCGGAACGTGGACAGCGCAAGTCCGATTCATCTCGCGCGAAAGCGAACCGCGGCCGCGACAACTCCGCCGCACCGAAACCACAGGCCGCCGAAGATGATGGCACACTATGGGATTCGATCGCCATCCACCAGGCCCTATTGGCGGGCATGCTCTCCCATATCGGCGTCCGCGAGGCCGAGACCCGCGAATTCCTCGGTGCCCGCAACGCCAAATTCATGATCTTCCCCGGATCCTCGCTGGCGAAGAAGCCACCCCGCTGGGTGATGGCGGCCGAACTGGTCGAGACTTCCCGGCTCTGGGGCCGGATGGCGGCCAGGGTGGAGCCGGAGTGGGCCGAGCGACTGGCCGGGGATCTGGTGAAACGCACCTACTCCGAACCGCATTGGTCGTCCAAGCGCGGCGCGGCGCGCGCCTACGAGCGGGTCACGCTGTACGGCGTACCGCTGGTGGTCAGCCGTGCCGTCGATTACGGCCGGATCGATCCGGAACTGTCGCGTGAGCTGTTCATCCGGCATGCCCTGGTACAGGGTGAGTGGCAGACCCGGCACGAATTCTTCCACCGCAACCGCGAACTCCTCGACGATGTTGCCGATTTGGAGCACCGCGCCCGCCGCCGCGACATCCTCGTCGACGATGAGGTGCTGTTCGAGTTCTACGACAAGCGCATCCCGGCCGATATCGTTTCGGTGCGCCACTTCGACAGCTGGTGGCGCGCCGCGAAGCGCAAAGATCCCGCGCTGCTGGACTTCTCGACCGATACCGTGGTCAACGACACCGCGGCGACGCTGGACCCGACCGACTTCCCGGACGCCTGGCGCCAGGGCGAGTTGAGCTTCCCGCTCACCTATCAATTCGAGCCCGGCAATGACGATGACGGTGTCACCGTGCGGATCCCCGTCGAGCAACTGGCGCATGTGCGCGCCGTCGGCTTCGACTGGCTGGTGCCCGGTATGCGCGACGAGTTGGCCACCGCGTTGATCAAGACGCTGCCGAAGGCTCTGCGCCGCACCGTCGTTCCCGCACCCGACTTCGCCGCGGCGGCGCTCGCCGCGCTCACGCCGCGCGCCGAACCCCTGCGCATCGGCCTGGCCAGGGAGCTGTCGCGGCTCGGTTCGGTCACCATCGCGCCGAGCGATCTCGACCCCGCCGGGCTTCCGGACCATCTGCGCATGACCTTCGCCGCGATCGCGGACAGCGGTCAGGTGCTGGCGCGCGGGAAGAACCTCGCCCAGTTGAAAACCCAGCTGTCCGAGCAGGTTTCGGCCTCGGTCGCCCGTGCGACCGCAGGCGCGGAACGTGCCCCCGCGACCGTGTGGACGTCGGAATCGCTGGGGACGGTCGAGCCGACGGTGCGCAGCGAAGTGGCCGGACAGACGGTCACCGGTTACCCTGCGCTGGTCCCCGAGGGCGAGGGCGTCGCGGTGCGTGTGCTGAGCTCCCCCGCCGAGCAGGCCGCCGCGATGCGGGCGGGCACGCGCGCACTGGTATTGAGCGCCATTCCCACCTCGGTCCGCACCGTCACGGCCAGTCTGCCACCGCGGGATCGGCTTGCGCTGAGCCAGAATCCGTACGGCTCGCTCGACGCGCTCATCGAGGACTGCCGCGCCGCCGCCGCGGACGAACTGATCGCCGCCGCCGGTGGGCCGGTGCGCAGTCCGAAGCAGTTCGACGCTCTGGTCGCGAAGATCCGCCCCGACTTCGTGTCCGCCGTGGCCCGCATCGTGCGCTTGGCGGTGCCGGTGCTGGCAGGGGCGCACCAGGTTTCGTCCGCCCTCGCCGATACCACCGAACGCGATATCGCCGACGATGTCCGCCACCAACTCGACGATCTGATCTTCCCCGGTTTCATCTCGGAGTGGGGCGGCGCTCGGCTGCGCGAGCTCCCGCGCTACCTGACGGCTGCCCGCACCCGCCTGGAGGCGCTACCCGGCTCCGCGGTCCGCGACCGACAGGGCATGGTCGAAATCGACCGCGCACTCGCCGCCTACGACCGCCTCGTCAATGCCCTGCCCGAAACCCGCAAGCAGGCCCCGGATGTCACCGAAATCTGGTGGATGATCGAGGAATTCCGCGTCAGCCTTTTCGCCCAGAAACTCGGCACGCCGTACCCGGTCTCCACCAAACGCATCGAAAAAGCCATCGCCGCCATCCGCCGCTGACCCATCAGCCGTGCGGCTGCCGCCAGCGCGTCCGAGGACAACCGAAGCGCTGACCGAGCTGGCAGCGGTAGTTCTGGGGGCGCGACCGGAGCCGCGCTACGGCGATATAGTCGCCGAAGCATAATGGCGCGCAAGAGTATTGCGGCCGCTCACAGTATCCGCACCGCGCGTCGTTCAGCAGTTCGGCGCGAATTCTCGAAAGAGGTGCTCGCTATGCGGAAGTCGCTCACGCCGATTCTCGCCGCCTGCGCCGTCGCACTTGCCCCGATGCCAACCGCTTCAGCAACCGTGCCACCACAGCCCGCGCCGGTGCGCACCGACACCGATGTCCTCCGGCAGCTGGTTCGGCTGCTCGACACCGGATCGGTCACCATCTGTCCCGGGCAGGCGATGGGCAGCTTCGGCTGCTCGTGCCCGCCGGGGATCTGCCTCTGACCGCCGGGATCAGTCGGCGGAGGCGGCGACCGTCGCTTCCTCGCGATGCTTGCGCAGGTCGGCGATTTCTCGTTCGAAATCGTCGGCGGAGGTGAAGGAGCGGTATACCGATGCGAAACGCAGGTAGGCCACCTCGTCCAGATCGCGCAGCGGGCCGAGGATGGCCAGGCCGACCTCGTGGCTCGGCACCTCGGGCGACCCCTTGGCGCGCACCGCGTCCTCGACCTGCTGGGCCAGCAGGTTCAGGGCGTCTTCGGCGACCTCGCGGCCCTGGCAGGCGCGACGAACACCGCGGATCACCTTCTCCCGGGAGAACGGTTCGGTGACGCCGCTGCGCTTGACCACGGATAGGATCGCGGTCTCGACGGTGGTGAATCGTCTCCCACACTGCGGGCAGGAACGCCGGCGGCGGATGGCCGCGCCTTCCTCGGCCTCACGCGAGTCGACGACCCGGGAGTCGGGGTGTCGGCAGTAGGGGCAATGCATCCGAGAGATCCTTCGTCGATGCGCGCGCCCGCGTCCGAATCGGCTCCGGTTCGCCAGTCCCGATCCGGCGAGCACGTGTACAGGGGTCTAGACCGATACGTCCATATCAGGTCCAGGATACCCGGGAGGGGTCACCAACCGTCTCACACGTCCCAACTACACCGTCGACCGACGCTCAGCCGAGTTGCCACTGCGTGGTCAGATCGGCGATCAGATCCGGAATGCGCGCGATCATCCGTCCGTGCGCGAGCTTGCTCCAGAACGACTCACCGAGCACCACCTCGGCGAATGGCCGGTTGCTCTCCATATCGATGTGGCGCAGCACCAGATCGCCGGTGATGTAGGCCCAGCGGGTATCGCGGTCGGCCCAGTCGAAGTCCGGCAGCGGGGTGCGCAGTGAGACGGTGCGTCCCGCGATATCCGCGCTGACGGTGGCGGGCGCGAAAACACCGGGTGCGCGCACGCCGGGGACGGCGGGCTTGCCGGCCACCGTGCTCACATAGGTCATGACCCGGCCCATCGCGCCCCGGCCCGCCGAGGTGGCATCCCACTGATCGGCGATGACACGGTTCTGCTCACGATCGGTCATCCGGACGAGCGCGTCCACGTATCCGTCGCGGGTATGCGAATCGATCGACTGCCAGGCGGTGCGGATATCGGCATCGATCACCCCGGCCGCATACATTTCGTCGATTCCGGCCATCCCCAGCGCGGCATACGCCTCGTGCATCGGGACCAGATCGGTGAAGATGTGCTTCTGCATGATCATCAGCCGGGTCTGGTACCAGGCGACATCCTCGGCGCTCAACCGCGACCCCTCGGTGGCCAGCAGCCGGATATCGGCGGGCAACCCGGCCACCAATTCCGGTGGGGTGCCGCGCAACAGGTCGGCGACCGCGTCGCCGAGTTGATGGATGCCCGGTACGTCGAGCACCAGCCCGACATCGCCCAGGTCGAAGAACCCCGAGGCGAAGGAGCCGCCCGCGATTCCGGCAAGGCCCGCCCACCAGTACTCCTGATGCTGATTCGCCAGCCGGAAGTAGTTGACGTACACCTGGCTGAAGGTGCGCTGGTTGGCACGCACGCCGAGCGCCGGATCCCAGGCCGCGAGGTCGATATCGGCATTGCGGGTCGAGACCACCAGCCAATACTGGTGCAGCAGTGTGGCATAGCGGCTCGGTGCCACCCCGTCGGCCCTGGCCTGGTCGAGCGCCACACGCAACGTCGACTCGTCCAGTGGCAGTGCGGGATTCAGACCACCGCCCCCTGTTCCGTCTCCGTTGAGCGCGGCTAAATCCAGGTACGCCTCGTATGCGGGTTCTGCCTGTGCGGCCGGAATCATGGTGAGCGCGGAGACAAGACAGGCCAGTAGCCCGCCGATCCGGGCGAGCAGACGGACGGCGAGTGCAGCGGTGGAGCGATGCGTCATTGCGTGGTGTCCCGAAATCGTTCGTCGGCAAGAGTTGCCTAGATCACGTTTTCAGGGACAGTAGCAACATGTTCTAGTTTGCAATCGACAATTTCGGCCACACTTCGTGGCGGATCGACCGGTCGCCATCCGCCACACCGGCTTTCGACGAGCTACCGCGGCGCACCGACTCCAACACCGTCCGGAACCGGCTGCTGCTCGACCACGGCGGGCACGGTCGTCGGGGTCTCGCCGCCGAAAGTTCCTGCGCGCCAATGCGCCAACCCGATCAAAGCCGTCACCGCCAGCGCACTCAGCAGCGCGGACACCGCGAGCACCGCGAAACCGACCTGCGCCTGTTCGACCCGCTCCATCGGATGCGGCCCCCGCGCCTGGCGTAGTGCGGGCGTTCGAACGGGACCGCGGTCGTACAGCACCACCGCACCGCCGGGCCGACTGTCACGCGGACGCCGATCCGTCACGACGCGCGCGGACTCCAAGGCGCGCACGCCACCGCGATGCGGGCGCTGCACGCGCGGAACGGATTCGAAGCCGAGATCGACGTCGGCCTCATCCTCGAGGTCGGTGCTCAGGGCGCTGATCGCTGTGCTCATCGGACAAACCTCCGTGAAGGGGTGTTGTGGGTGCTCAGGTATGTCGCGAGACGATGGGAGGGTAGCTATTCGATCAAGTGTTCGAAAGATTTCTACCACGCTCCACCGACAAAGTCAGCAGAAAACGCCGACATGCCTCGAACAGATGTTTGATACATCGGCGTTACCCGACTAGATTCGTTAAACGAAATCAATGGACACAGAAGGGCGGTTGCGGTGAGCCACACAGACGACACGGGCGATGAGAGCGGAGTTGGCACCGACCCGTCCGGTAGCGGGGCGGATCTCACCGTGCGTCAGCGCAAAGTCCTGGAGGTCATCCGCACCTCGGTGAGCGAGCGCGGCTACCCGCCGAGCATCCGCGAGATCGGCGATGCGGTCGGACTGACCTCCACCTCGTCGGTCGCCCATCAGCTGCGCACCCTCGAGCGCAAGGGCTATCTGCGCCGCGACCCGAATCGCCCACGCGCCGTTGACGTTCGCGGTCTCGACGAGGCGGTGCGCGCGGTGACCAGCCTGCCCACCACCGAGGATGCCGAGACCGGCAGGCCGGTCCCGACCTTCGTGCCCGTCCTGGGCCGGATCGCCGCCGGTGGCCCGATCCTGGCCGAGCAGGCGGTGGAGGACGTCTTCCCGCTGCCGCGCGAACTGGTCGGCGACGGCTCGCTGTTCCTGCTCAAGGTCGTCGGTGAATCGATGGTCGACGCCGCGATCTGCGATGGCGACTGGGTGGTCGTGCGCCAGCAGAATGTCGCCGACAACGGCGATATCGTGGCCGCGATGATCGAGGGTGAGGCGACGGTGAAGACGTTCAAGCGCACCGGCAAGGATGTCTGGCTCATGCCGCACAATCCGCTGTTCGAACCGATTCCGGGTAATGACGCGCAGATCCTCGGCAAGGTCGTCACCGTCATCCGCAAGATCTGACCCGAGTTCAGCGCGGAAGCATAGGTTTCCAGAAGTCGGCTCGGTGGTCGACGGCATAGGAGTCGATGACCCGGTTTCCGCTGGGCCGGAAGGACATGACCAGCGGTGCGGCCGGGTCATAGGCCGGGATCGGTTCGAGACCGGCCGGATCCGGGCTGGCTTCGATGGTGAATCGGGTCCAGTACCTTCGCATTTCGGCGGCAAGGCGCTGTTGGTCCGGTGTCTGGACGGCGCCGTACAGCCAGCCGAGGTCGCGCAGGCTCCACAGCGAGGCCAATTCGCTGGCGTGGTACGCGCCCAGTGGGAAGGTATTCGGTGGGCCGAGCGGCGCCGGGTCGTCGAAGGAGTAGGTGTAGGTGGGCGTGAGCGGGCCGAGCCCGGCGTATTCGACAACCAGCATGGCGAGAATGCGATCGGTCCAGGCGCGTGACAGTGCGAGTGCGGGCTCCGGATAGGCGGCGGCCGGATAGGTCTGTTCGACACGGTCGAGTTGCTCCGGCGTCAGGTCGGGCATGGCGGCGGCCAGTGCGTCGCGGTATCCGGCGGCGGTCAGCGGCCTGCCAAGGGGCACACCGTATTTCATGTACACCCACAGCGACATCTCGTCGTTGTTCGCACCGACGAGCGTGGGCACATCGGCGAAGGCGCCGTTGCGCACGGCCGCCTGTGGCCCGGACGGCAGGAACCGGCCCCCGAACACCGTTGCGGTGATGGGATCGTTCACCAGCGTATCGACCGGCAGTGCGCGCAGGCACGCCGCGGTATCGGGTCCGGCGCACCCGAGACGGGCGGCGTACGCGTCACCATCGGCCACCGCCATCGCGGCGGGCACACCCGGACTACACGGTCCGCTCTCCATGATCGCGGCACGGAACAGCCCACGCGAGCTCGGCGCGACCATCTGAGTGCATACCGACGTCGCACCGGCCGACTCGCCCGCCAGCGTCACGCGCTCCGGATCACCGCCGAATGCCGCGATATTGCGCTGCACCCAGCGCAATGCTGCCTGCTGATCCAGATAGCCGTAGTTACCGGGCCCGGAACCGTCGTCGAGCGCCGAGGCGGCGAGGTATCCGAGCGTGCCGAGCCGGTAATTGATCGTGACCACGATCAGATCGCCGTCACCGTGCGCGATCAGCGGGTCGGCGCCGTAGATATCGCCGGAGCCGGTGACGAAACTGCCGCCGTGGATCCAGAACAGCACCGGTAGACCACCGCCGTCGGCGGGCAGGTTGCGCGGCGTCGAAACATTCAGAGACAGACAGTCTTCCGACTTCGTCGGGTTCGCAGCGAATACCCCGTAGAAGTCGTTTTCCTGCGGGCAGCTCGGCCCGGCCACCGTGGCATCCCGAATACCGGGCCAAGGTGCGGCCGGAGCAGGGGGCCGCCACCGCAATTCGCCGACCGGTGGGGCCGCATAGGGAATGCCCTCGAACAGTCGATGCTCCGCGGCCACGACGCCGCGCAACTCACCGGTCTCGACGGTGACGAGATCGGCGGCGACCGGCTCGGCGGGCGCCGGTCCGGCCACACCGATCAGCACGATGACGGCCGCAAGGACGGCGAACCAACCCCGAGCCGTGCCGCGAAACCAGCCGCCCGTTGTCACCCAACGATGCTTGCGCACGCGCCCACGCTAACTACCTGCACCGCCGCCACGGGCGGCAATTCCGAAAGTGGCCCTTGCCACACACGGTACGTGAGCGTACCGTGCTGATGGTACATCGATGTACCACGCTGGGAGGTGCCGCATGACCACGGTGAAATTGCCAGACGGGCCGACGAGCCCGGCCTTCTTACAGGCCATCGAGGTGATGGCGAGCCGCACCCGCGCATGGCGCAGATTGCATCAGCGATACGGCTCGGCATTCACGGTCTACCTACCGCGCTTCGGGCGGATCGTGGTGCTGTCCGAGCCGGCCGAGGTGAAGGCGCTGTTCACCGCGAGCTCCGATGTGGCCGATAACGTCGATGTCAATCTCGGGCAGTTCCTCGGTCCCGGCTCACTGTTCTCGCTGCGCGGCGCCGAACATCGTAAGCAGCGAAAATTGCTCACTCCGCCGTTCCACGGTCGTCGTCTCGCGGTGTACGAGACGCTGATCGAGCAGGAGACGGTGCGCGAGCTGGCCACCTGGCCGCAGGGCCGGGAGTTCGCGACGATGGACTCGATGATGCGGATCACCCTGAATGTGATCCTGCGCGCCGTATTCGGCGCCGAGGGCAAGGAATTCGACGAACTGCGCGAACTGCTGCCCAAACTGGTGCTGGTCGGATCGGCGCTCGCGGCACTTCCGGTGCCGCAAAAGTTCTTGGGGCGGTACGGTCCATGGGCCCGCTTCGCCGCACACCGTCGCAACTACGACGAGATAGTCGGCAGGCTCATCGACCGCGCCGCCGCCGATGAGCACCTCGCCGACCGCGACGATGTGCTGGCGATGATGCTGCAGGCCCGCTACGACGACGGTACCGCGATGACCCGCAGCGAGATCGCCGACGAACTGCTCACCCTGCTCACGGCCGGCCACGAGACCACGGCGACCACCCTGTCGTGGACCGTCGAGCGGCTGCGCAGACATCCGGAAGTGTTGCGGCGCTTGGTCGCCGAGGTCGACGACGGCGGTTCGGCACTGCGCGAGGCCACCCTGCTGGAGGTGCAGCGGGTGCGTCCGGTCATCGACTCCACGGTCCGCAACATCCGCGCGGAGTCGATGCAGCTGGGTCGGTGGACGCTGCCCAAGGGGCAGAATGTGCTGGTCAGCATTCGGCTCATGCACGACAACGAGGAACTGTTCCCGAACGCCCGCGCCTTCGATCCGGATCGTTTCGTCGGTGTCCGGCCCGGCACCTTCAGCTGGATTCCGTTCGGCGGCGGCGCTCGGCGCTGCATCGGCGCGGCTTTCGCTACGATGGAGATGAATATCGTATTGCGCACGCTGCTGCGGGATTTCACGCTCGAGCCGACCGACGCGCCGGATGAGCGCACGCACTTCCGAGGGGTCGCGCTGGTGCCCGCCAAGAAGGGCCGCGCCGTGGTGTATCGACGCGCGCCCCGGCCCATCACGGCCGCGACCAAGGCCGAACAGGTGACGGCATGAGGGAGCAATTCGCCGATGTGGGCCACGGCGTCGCCCTGGCCTACGAGCGCCTCGGTGACGGCGGCACTCCGCTGCTGCTCATCGCCGGACTCGGTCAGCAACTGCACGACTGGCCCGACGGTCTCTGTGAACAACTCGTCGCGCGCGGCTACGACGTCATCCGCTTCGACAATCGCGATGTCGGCAAGTCGACGCACTTCGGCTTCCCGCCACCTGGCCCGCTCGATTTCCTGCGAAAGCGTTGGCACACAGCGCAATACGACCTCTCGGATATGGCCGCCGACACGGTCGGTTTGCTCGACGCGCTGGAGCTGAGCTCCGCGCATGTGGTCGGGATGTCGCTCGGTGGGATGATCGCGCAGACGGTCGCCGCCCGCTATCCGGCCCGGGTCGCCTCGCTGACCTCGATCATGTCGACCACGGGCGCGGCGCGGGTCGGGCGTCCGGCCCTGTCGACCTGGCGGCGGATGTTCGCCCGACCGGCCCGCACCCGGACCGAACACATCGACCGCTCGGTACGCATGTACCGCCACATCTGCTCGCACGGCTACCCGTTCGACGAGCAGGCGGTGCGCACCGCGGCGGCGGCGACCTGGGACCGCGATCCCCATCCGGCACCGGGCGTCGGCCGTCAACTCGCCGGCATCCTCAAATCCGGTGACCGCACCGCGGAACTCGCCGCCGTCGTCGCCCCGACGCTGATCCTGCACGGTGACCGCGACCTGATGGTGAATCCGACCGGCGGCACCGTCACGGCGAGTGCCATCACGGGTGCGCGCCTGCACACCCTGCCCGGCATGGGCCACGACCTGCCTGTCGGCGTCCAGCCGACGCTCACCGACCTCATCGACACCCACATCCGCACCGCCAGGAGCACCGATGCCCCGCACCGTTAGGCCGCTGTCCGGCCGTCCCGCCATGATCACCGGCGCCGCCTCCGGCATCGGTCGCAGTCTCGCCCAATTGCTTTCGCGCCGTGGGTCGCCCGTGGCGATCGCCGATATCGACGAGGTCGGTTTGAAGCAGACGGCCGCCACCCTGACCGGTCCGGTGCTCATGCGCGTGCTCGACGTCCGCGATGCCGCCGACCAACTCGCCTTCGCCGCCGAGGTCGAAGACTGGCTGACCGAGCCGTTGGCGGCGGTATTCAACAATGCCGGTGTGGCGGTGAGCTCGTCGGTGCTGGACGCGGTTCCGGAAGACGACGAATGGCTGCGGCAGATCAACTTCGACGGCGTGGTCAATGGCACCCGCGCGTTTCTGCCCATCCTGGTCGAACAGGACCAGGGCGTCATCGTGAATACCTCCAGCGTATTCGGACTGCTCGGTATGCCGAATCAAAGTGCCTACTGTGCGGCGAAATTCGCGGTGCGCGGCTTCACCGACTCACTGCGCCAGGAACTTCGGGGCACCGGCGTATCCGCGGTGAATGTGCACCCGGGCGGTATCACCACCAACATCGCGCGCAATGCCCGGGTGCGCAAGGATCCCGAGGGGCGCGGCCGTTCGCATGAGCAGATGGCGGCGGAGTTCGAGGCGATCACGTTGACCTCACCGGATAAGGCGGCCGAAATCATCTGTCGCGGAGTCGAACGCGGGAAGTCCCGCATTCTGGTCGGGCCCGATGCCTACGTGTTCGACGCACTCGCACGCATCGCACCGACGCACTACTACGACATTTTCGCGGTCCTGGAACGGCAGCTGCGGGCTCGCGCCAAGGCAGGAGTGACGGTATGAGAGCGTCGCGCAGCGATTCGATGACGGGTGGCGGCCGGGAGACGGGTGGGCCAGAGCATTTCGATGTGCTGATCGTCGGTGCCGGTCTCTCCGGCATCGGCGCGGCACACCACCTGCAGACTGCCTTCCCGAAGCGCACTTACGCAATTCTGGAGGCGCGCACGGCAATCGGCGGCACCTGGGATCTGTTCCGCTATCCGGGGGTGCGTTCGGATTCCGACATGCACACCCTCGGTTACCGTTTCCGGCCGTGGACGCGGGCAGCGGCCATCGCCGACGGACCGTCGATCCTCGACTACATCCGTGATACCGCGTCCGAAGCCGGTATCGATCGCCGAATCCGGTTCGGGCACAACGTCATCGGCGCGTCCTGGTCGACCGAAGCGGCGCGGTGGACGGTGACGGCCGAACACAACGGCACCACCTCGACATACACCTGCGGCTTCCTGTACATGTGCAGCGGCTACTACCGCTACGACCACGGCTACACCCCGGAGTTCGCCGGAATCGATGATTTCCGTGGGCAGCTCGTACATCCGCAGCAGTGGCCCGCCGACCTGGACTATGCGGGCAAGCGAGTCGTCGTGATCGGCAGCGGGGCCACCGCGGTGACCCTGGTTCCGGCCATGGCCGAGGCGGCGGCCCAGGTGACCATGCTGCAGCGCTCCCCCACCTACATCATGTCCGTGCCCACCGAGGACGCGGTGGCGATCCGCTTGCGCGAACGGCTCGGACCCCGCCGGGCCTACACGATCACCCGCTGGAAGAACGTGCTGATCGGCACGCTCATCTATCAACTCAGCCAGCGTCGTCCTCGCATGATGCGCAACTTCATCCGCAAGCAGACGGCCGCGCTACTGCCGACCGGATACGAGGTGGACGTCCACTTCAAACCGACCTACAACCCGTGGGATCAACGGCTCTGCCTGGTGCCGGACGGGGATCTTTTCCAGGCGATCCGGGCCGGGCGCGCCGCCGTGGTCACCGACCGCATCGAGAAGTTCACCGCCGACGGCCTGCGCCTGGCCTCCGGCGCCGAGCTTCCCGCCGATATCGTGGTGACGGCCACCGGTTTGCAATTACTCGCCTTCGGCGGAATCGAATTCAGCGTCGACGGCAGGGACATCCCACTGCCCGACACCATGGCCTACCGGGGGATGATGCTGAGCGGCGTCCCGAACTTCGCCTTCACCATCGGCTACACCAATGCGTCCTGGACGTTGAAGGCGGATCTGGTGGGCGAATTCGTGTGCCGGTTGCTGCGGCATATGGACGACAACGGCTATGACCAGTGCACGCCGTGGCCGGATCCGAGTATCGCCCCGGAGCCCCTGCTGAACTTCCAGTCCGGCTATGTCCAGCGTTCCATCGACCATTTTCCCAAGGCCGGATCGCGACGACCGTGGCGATTGGGTATGAACTACGCCCACGATGTGCTCGCACTGCGCCATGGGCGGATCGAGGACGGCACCATCCGGTTCGCGAGCCGGGCCGCCGTATCGGACCAGATTCCGGTGCGTGTGAGGCCGTGATCGCAGTGTCGGCGGGGCGAACTAACCTGATTCTTGTGACCCGTGCCGAGCCCACCGCCAACCTCGCCACCGAGAGCACGCCGGAATCCGCATTCCGGCGTCGCCTCCTCGATGCGATGGCCGAGGCCGTGCGCGATCGCGGTTATCGCGAAACAACCGTGGCCGATGTGGTCCGCAATGCGCGCACCTCTCGCCGCACCTTCTACGAGAATTTCGACAGCAAACAGGACTGCTTCATCGCGCTGCTCGCCGAGCGCAACAACGAGACCATCCAGCAGATCTACGATGCCGTCGATCCGGCCGCGCCCTGGCGCACCCAGGTCCGGCAGGCCATCGAGGCCTGGATCCACGCATCCGATCAGGACACGTCGATCACCCTCGCCTGGATTCGGGACATCCCCGCGCTCGGCGAGGCCGCTCGCCAGCTCCACCACGATACCGGCGAGGCATTCATCAATCTGATCCAAAGCCTCACCGCCACACCGAGTTTCGAGGCTCCCGGACTGCACCCGCCGACGCGTCAGATGGCGACCATCCTCTACGGCGGTTACCGCGAGCTCATCGCCTCCACAGTCGAGGCGGGCAAGGACATCCGTGACATCATCGACGTCGCGGTCGATACGGCCATCGCCCTGGTCGGCCCGCGCTACGAGCCGGGGGCTAGTCCTTCACGGCCGTGAACTGCGCCAGCGCGCCGTTGCACACCAGTTCGACCTCGCGCAGGCCCGCCGCGGCGATCCAGCCCGACAGCTCGGCCGCGGTTCCGGACGGACCGAATACACCCATCGTCCGCATCACCCGCATGTGCACGTCGAAGCGCGGCCGGACTCCGCGCACCACACAACTGCCGACCAGCCGTCCACCCGGCGCGAGTACCCGGGCGAGCGAGGCGACCGCGGCGGCCGGATCCGGCATACAGTGCAGGCCCGCGAAACTCACCACCAGATCGAATTCGCCGGAGGCGAAGGGCAGGTCGACCACGTCCGCGCGCACATAGTCGATATCGGAGAGCCCGGCGCGCTCGGCCGCCCGACACGCCGCCGCCAACTGGTCATCGGAGATGTCCGCGGCCACATAGCGGAGCTTGCGATCGGGTGCGAGTCGACGCAGGGTCACGCCGCCGCCCACCGGCAGATCAAGCAGTGCGGAACCCTCCGGCAGTTGATTGACGACATCCATCGCCGCATACATCCGTCGGGTATCGCAGCCCCACATCACCTGCCCGGCGGGCCGGGCCACCTGTGGATGGTCGAGCACGAAGTCGTAAACCGGAGCCCCGAGATTCCCCCAGACTCGGCTCTGCCACACTTCACGGACGTCGGGCACTGTCGTCTCCTCTTCGCGCGCTGGAGTCCAGGCTAGGCCGGAGGTCATAGGCGCGCCAAGGCTTTCGCCGATACGCTCCGCTTCGTCAGTGCGGCAGGTATCAGAAATCCATGACCCGCCCTGGTCGTCGCGACGCCGCAAGACGATACGCATGCATTACCATCGGCAAGCTGTGCGTGCGGAAATCGAGATGGTCGCGCTGCCCGCGGGGCGGGTGACGCTGTCGGATCGGCGGACCCAGCGGAGTTGGGCGGTCGAGGTGGCAGATTTCCGGCTCGCGGCGTTTTCGATTACCCAGTCGCAGTATGAGCAGGTCACCGGCGGTGTGCCGAGTGTGGCTCGAGGTGATCGGCTGCCGGTCGAGGGTGTCTCGTGGTTCGATGCGATCAGGTTCTGCAATGGCTTGTCATCGGGGGCGGGTTTGCCGCCCGCGTATCGCGTGCACGACGACGAGGTCGAGTGGGATGCCGATAGCGACGGGTACCGGCTGCCGACCGAGGCCGAGTGGGAGTATGCGTGCCGGGCGGGCACTTCGGGGCCGCGATATGGCGAGCTCGACCAAATCGCCTGGTATCGAGGGAATTCCGCAGAGCATGTGCACGAGGTGGGCGCCAAGATGCCCAACGCCTGGGGGCTGTACGACATGCTCGGCAATGTATGGGATTGGTGCTGGGACATTTACGACGCCGAGGTGTACGACTCGTATCGGGTGCTACGGGGCGGCGGCTGGTCCGACGAGAAGTGGAGTTGCCGGGCCTCGGTGCGACGGCGCAGCCATCCGACCTACCGGATCGACGATGTCGGATTCCGGGTCGCGCGTTCGATATTCGACTGATTCGGCGCCTTATCGCCCGCCGACCCAGAACTTCGGCAGTTTGCGCCTGCCTCGCCCGTCGAGCGCGCGCATCAATCCCGCCACCACGCGCAAGCGCCCACGCGAGGCCGGATACCACATCAGCTCACGCTTCATCGCCGGTACACGCGGCACCGTAATCGCTTGCTGGCGACAGTATTTCCGGATTCCTGCGGCCCCGCCCCACCGCGCGCCTATCCCGGAATCCTTCCACCCGCCCATCGGCAGCGCGAAGCTGAACAGATTCGCGAAAGCGTCGTTGACATTGACCGCACCGGCTTCCAGTCGCCGCGCCACCCGCTCGCCGCGCTTGCGGTCTCTTGTCCAGACCGTGGCCGAGAGGCCGTAGACCGAGTCATTGGCCAGGCGCACCGCCTCGTCCTCGTCGGCGACCTTCAGCACCGGAATGGTCGGGCCGAATGTCTCCTCGCTGATGCACGCCATCGAATGGTCCACATCCACCAGCACGGTCGGTTCGAAGAAGGTGCCGACCCCGGTCGCCTTGCCGCCGGTGGTGATCCGCGCGCCCGCGGCCACCGCCTGCTCGACATGGCGTGCCACGATATCGCGCTGGGCCTCGGTCGCCATCGCGCCGATATCGAAAGCGAACCCGCGCCCGTCGTGTCCCTGCCGCAGGTTGCGCACCTGTTCGGTCAGGCTGGTCACGAACTCGTCGTAGACCGGCGCCTCGACATACACCCGCTCGATCGAGATACAGACCTGACCGGAATTGAACAGTCCGCCATAGGCGATGCCCGCCGCGGCCCGCTCGATATCGGCATCCGCGAGGACGATCGCCGGATCCTTGCCGCCGAGTTCCAGGCTGTACGGGGTCAAGCTCGCCCCGCAGGCGGCGGCGATCGCCCTACCGGTCTTGGTGGACCCGGT
Source organism: Nocardia pseudovaccinii (assembly GCF_050942345.1). NCBI lineage: Bacteria > Bacillati > Actinomycetota > Actinomycetes > Mycobacteriales > Nocardiaceae > Nocardia > Nocardia pseudovaccinii. The sequence continues at coordinate 3,593,605 of NZ_CP192074.1, read as the reverse complement.
GAACTGGACGTAATCGACCGCCTCGACGACCGCGCGTCCGGTATCTCCGCGCCCGGTCGACACCGCGAACACCGGCGGCGCACCGATCTCGGCCCATCCGCGCGACAGCGCGACCGCACTCAACGGCGTGACCTCCGACGGCTTGACCAGCACCGCGGCACCGGCCATCAGCGCGGGCAGCGCATCGAAGCACACATTGAGCAGCGGAAAGTTCCACGGCGTAATGATCCCGACCACCGGATGCGGCCGATAGGTCTTGACCAGCCGCTTGGTGCGCCCGAGCGGACTGTGCGGAACCGGATGCTCATCGAGCAGGAATTTCGCGGCATTGCGCGCCCAGTATTTGATCAGATTGACCGCAGCGGGCACCTCGATCTCCGCGTCGTAGCGGGTCTTACCGGTTTCGGACTGGACCACATCGGTGAGCTCGTCGGAATTATCGATCAGCCAATCCTGCAGCCGAAACAGCCATTCGGCGCGCTTATCCGGACCGATCGCCTCCCATTCCGGCTGGAACAGGCGCAATTCGCGCACGGTCGCGGCCACCGCCGCACTCGATTCGTCGGGCACCCGGCCGGTGACGCTGCCGTCGGCGGGATTGTGTACCTCGATCTCGACCTGCTGTTCCGCCGTACTCATCCGGCTCACCTCCTGTGCTGTGCCCCTCCCTCCAGCGTGGCATTTCCGCCGACGTGGCACCGGGTGTTCCGATTTTCCTGCGATGGAGAAGAAAGGATTGATACCTTCCGCCAAGAGCAAGACGCGACCAGGCTTCGACGAGGATGCAGTTCAGTGTTCGATTGGGATCTCCTGCGTAGTACATCCAGCGTGCATGTGCTGATGCGATTGGCGCAGGAACGCGGCATGTCGGCGGAAGCCTGTCTCGAGGGCACGAAGCTGGCGCCCGAGGCGGTGAGCGATCCCGATGCCGCGGTGACGGCGCGGCAAGAGGTGCGCGTCGTGCGGAATCTGCTCGCGCGTTGCGGCGCCGAACCAGGATTGGGCGTCGAGGCCGGGAACCGCTATCACTTATCGCTGTACGGACCGTGGGGGTTGGCGCTGCTCAGCAGTCGCACGGTGCGCGAGGTGATCGAGGTTTCGCTGCGGTATGTCGATTCGGCCTTCGTGTTCGGTCGGCTGACCTTCGAGGAGGGACCGGCCGAGTCGCGGCTCATCTTCGACGATTCGGCGATTCCGGAGGATGTGCGCGCCTTCCTCACCGAGCGTGTCATCACCGGTATCCAGTCCATCGGCCGGGAGCGGTTCTCCGCGGGTGTGCCCGCCGCCCGGATCAGCTTCCGCCATCCCGCTCCGGCGGATACGACGCGCTACCGCACCGTCTTCGGTGTCGAACCGCAATTCGACGCGGCGGTCAACGAATTGGCTTTCGACAGTTCGTATCTCGATGTCGCGCTGCCGCAGGCCAACGAATGGGCGCGCGGAACATGCGAACAACTGTGCCGCGATCTGCTCACCGCCCGCCGCGCCCGCACCGGTGTCGCCGGTTCGGTGCGTGACCTGCTGGTCCGCAATCCGGGTGAGATTCCGGACCAAATCGCCGTCGCCGCAGCGCTTTTCATGAGCCCGCGTACGCTGTCTCGCCGCCTGCGCGACGAAGGCACCTCCTTCCGCAACCTGCTCGACGAGGTACGCCAGATGATGTCGGAGGAACTGCTCAGCCACACCGATATGACCACCGAACAGGTGGCGGCCCGCCTGGGCTACGCCGAGGCCGCCTCCTTCATCCGCGCTTTCCGTCGCTGGCAAGGCTGTCCGCCACAGGAATTCCGAGCCCGCGGGACGCTCGTCGCAACCAGGTGAACCCTCGGCACAAACGTCGAGAGGACGCTTACATCAGTCCATTCTCGGCTGACCCGCGTTGGCGTGGATGATGCCGGACAGCCAAGGGGTCAGGCCGGGGGCGAGGGTGTCGAAGAAGGTGCTGTAGTTCGGGTCGGTGAGATAGGTGCGGGCGATGCAGATGTGCATGGCGGGGGTGCAGTCGAAGTAGGTGTCGATGGAGGCGCGGTGGCGTTCGGCCAAGGCGTTGGCTTCGTCGCTGCCGGGGAGTACTCCGGCACGGTAGGCGGCGGCGAGGTCGGCGTTGAGTGCGTCGACGGTGTCGGCGATCTGTTGCCAATCCTCGGCGGTTCGGTCCGCGGCGCGTTCGGCGTACTGGGCCCACTGGGCGGTGTCACCCCAGCGGTCGTGGGCCTGGGCGGTCCAGGTGGGTTGCCAGTCCTCGCCGAAGATCTCGATCTGCTCCTCGGCGGAGAGCAGGATTCCGGATTCTCTGGCCTCGATCACGCGGTCCATGCCATCGGCCATCTGTTGCAGACGAGCGGCGCGCTCGCGGAGTTCGTCGCGCTGCCGACGCAGCGACGACGTCGCGTCGGCGGCAGGCGCATCCAGGACCGTCTTGATCTCATCGAGGGGTACGCCCAGCTCACGGTAGATGAGCACACGATGGACGCGGGCGATGTCCGCCCTCGTGTAGAGCCGGTACCCGGCGTCGGTGCGCTCGGTCGGGCACACGAGCCCGATCGCATCCCAATGGTGCAGCGTCCGGATCGTGACGCCCGTGCACGCGGCGGCCGTACCGACGGTGAGACCGGCATCGGCCTGATCAGTCACGCCGCCCAGTCTGACAGGCGCGCTCATGCCGGTGGCTCCCCGATCCCGACGGACCGCAGCAGCTCGGCTTCGGCACTGTTCGGATCGTATGGTCGCGCCGCGGTCATGATCACCCGCGTGTTGTCCGGCGTTCGGATCTCGAGATCCACCGTATTCCACGGCATCGGCCGCGGACCGGACGTGCAACCGGGCAGCAGTTGCTCGCACGCGGCCGCGATCTCGTCGAGCTGGCTCAGCACGCAGGCGAAGCTCACGCTCAGTTCGGTTGCCGCCGCGGTCTGGTCGGCGGATACGAGCAGGACATCCTGGAATGCCCAGCGCCGCAGATGGGTGAGTCGGCCCGGAATGGAGAACAGGTCGAAGAAGCCGAGTCCGCGCGTCCAGAAGTCGACCGACGCGACCAGATCGGCGGTCGGCACCGTGACGAACATCGGCATCCCGTAGAGGCCGCGGAAACGTTCCGGCGCCACGGCGTCGAGCGCGGGTACGGGAACCGGACTGATATCGAATGCTGGGTAGGTTTCGCTCACCGCCACATCGTCGAGCCTGACGTAACGTCAGGGTCAAATCACGGCCCGCTGGACCGAGATCCGCGAACTGATCGAACGGCGAAAGTCGCTATGCCGCACGGAAGAACAGATAGTCGAACAGCGCCAGAATTCGGTCGATGCCGAATTCATCGGGATGGTCGAGCACCAGACGCGCCGCGGTTTGGATGGTGCCCTGTACGACCTGGGCCAATACATCCGGATCGACGCCATCGGCATCGGGCTCCTCCGCCAGCCACAGTCCGAGTGCTTGCCGCAGTGGTGCGCGCAATTCGTCGCGAGCCGCGGCGACCCGTTCCCGCAGTACCGGCGGCACACCGTCGATCGGGAAGTACACCAGTCGCCAGGTATCGGGCATCGAGCAGACCTCGGTCAGAAAGTGGCCGAGCATCGCGGGCAGCTGTTCCGGTGCGGCGGTTCCGAATTCGGGTGTCGTGGCGGTATCGGCTACCGAGCGGGCGACTGCCGCCGCCATGCGGGCGGTCTCGCGTTCGATGAGCGCCTCGAGTAGTTCGTCACGGCTGCCGAAGGAGTCGTAGACGACCGGCCTGGTCACCCCGCCCCGCTCGGCGACGGCGGCAATGCTCACGCTGGTGAATCCCGCCTCCGCCACCATGCGCAACGCCGCGTCGAGCAGTTGCTCACGCCGGTCCGCTGGCTGAAGTCGCTTGGCGTACTTGCGTTTAGGCGATTGCTTGTGGGGCGCTGCTTGTTTCGCGTCGGCCATCGCTAGTTCTCTCTGATTCCGGCGGCGGCGACCGCCCGGCGCGCCACCCAGCGCAATGTCTCGGATACCGCCTCGCGCCGTTGCGCGCCGTCCTCGGCGAGCACCAGCCTCGCACCGGTCTCGCTCGCACTGATCACCGCGTGGCTCAACAACTCTTCGTCCATATCTCGCTCGGTGAGCGCGGCGATCAGCGCGAGTACCGCTCGACTGCGCTCCCGCAGCGCCTCCCGGCCGCGATCCACCCGTTCGTGCGCGGTTTCGGGTAGGCCGTCGCCGGGCATCAGCACGAATCGCCAGCTCTGCGGCGCGGCCGCGACGAGCTCGAGAAAGATATCGACGGCATCGGCCGAGACGTCCGCCGCGATCGCGGCCAGATCCGCGCCCTCCTGGAATACCGGAGTCGCCTCGGCCGCCATGGCCAGCACCCGTTCTTCCTCGCGATCGAGCAGTGCCTCGAAAAGTTCTTCCCTGTCACCGAATTCGGCGTACAGCGCGGGGCGGGTAACACCTGTCGCTCGCGCGATCGCGTGCATACTGGCGCCGCCGTAACCCTCGCGCACGATCAGGTCCCGTGCTGCGTCGAGAATGTCGTCGCGTCGTGTTGACAATTACCCTCCAACGTCGGCTGACGGACACCTGTTTCAGATTTGCTTCCGGCTGGGCCAGTGTACGCATTTCGCTCGCGCCCGCCGCGGATTCGACGTCCCAGCACGCGAATAACGCACCGGCGCAAGGGGTGCGTGGAATTTGATTCCGTTGTATTCGGTGCGTCCGCAGTGTTAGCGTTTGCCCGGCAGTCGATGGTGTCGATCACACCGGGGGCACAGGGTGACCGCGTTCACAGACCCGCGGTCAGTACGGCAACAACTGTCGAGACTCCGCGACGGGCAGGGGCGCCCGGTTGTGGCCTGCTGGGGGAATTAGAGGAGGGAACATCGATGGACGCCGATGCATCGATGCGGCTATCGAAGACAGCACCGACCACGACGCAGGTCGCGCGCAAGAACCTCACCGACACCACGCTGTCGAGTCTGCGCACCTTCGGACGGGTGGTCGACCTCGGCCTCGAATCGGCGCGGGGCACCGTCTCCGATATCGCCACGCGCAGGTTCCGGTGGCACGAAATGCTGCGCCAGGCTTGGTATCTGGTGACCGTGACCGCGATTCCCGCGGTATTGATGGCGGTGCCGTTCGGGGTGGTCGTCTCGGTGCAGGTAGGTAATCTGATCCATCAGCTCGGCGCGGATTCGCTGATCGGCGCGGCGGGTGGGCTCGGTGTCATCCAGCAGGGCGCGCCGATCGCGACCGGTCTGCTGCTCGGCGGTGCCGGGGCCTCGGCCATTGCCGCCGACCTCGGCGCACGCACAGTTCGCGAGGAGATCGACGCGCTGCGCACCATGGGCATCAACCCGGTCCATAGGCTGGTGATTCCACGGGTGACCGCGATGTTGCTGATCGCACCGCTGCTCAATGTGCTGATCATCTTCGTCGGCGTAGTCGCCGGATACGCGGTCGCGATCGGCGCGCAGAACGTCACGCCCGGCAGCTACTGGGCGACCTTCGGCTCGTTCACCGTGCTCACCGATGTGTGGATTTCCATAACCAAGGCAGTACTTTTCGGGTTCATCGTGGTGATCGTCGCCTGCCAGCGTGGGCTGGAAGCCCGCGGCGGGCCGCGCGGAGTCGCCGATGGTGTCAACGCCGCGGTCGTCTTGTCGGTGGCGTCGATCATCGTGGTGAATTTGGTGATCACGCAGGTCGTGGCCATGTTTCTGCCGCTGCGGGTGGCGTGATGATGGCTACTCGCTACGTGCCCAGGGGATTTCGCTGGGCAAATCGACTGCTGGACCGGGCGCGCGTGCTGGATGCGCTGGAGAATGCGGGTTTCGCGCTCGGGTTCGTCTTCCAAGCGCTTGCGGCTATTCCGTTGACATTCAGGCGTTATCGCGGCGAAACCATGCGCACCATCACCGATATGACCTGGGGCCGCGGTTCGGTCATCGTCGGCGGTGGCACCGTACCGATGTTGATCGTGCTCGGCATCGCCATGGGCGCGGGCGTCGGCATCCAAGGTTTCACCACCCTGGACCTGCTCGGGCTCGGCCCGGTCACCGGTGTCGTCTCGGCCTTCGCCGATACCCGCGAACTCGCTCCCATCGCCGCCGCGGTCGGATTCGCCGCACAGGCGGGTTGCCGGATGACCGCCGAAATCGGCTCCATGCGCATCTCCGAGGAGATCGATGCGATCGAATCCCTCGGCCTGCGCTCGGTTCCGTTCGTGGTGACCACGCGGGTGATCGCCGGTGCGATCGCGATCGTGCCGACCTTCTTGATAGCGCTGATCCTGAGCTATCTGGCCTGCTCGACCGTGGTGGTATTGCTGCACGGCCAGGCGGGTGGTGTGTACGACCACTATTTCTTCCAGTTCACCAGTGGTTACGACGTACTCGCCGCGGTGATCAAGATCCTGGTGTTCGGCATCGCGGTCATCCTGATTCATTGCTACTACGGGTTTTTCGCCTCCGGCGGACCCGAGGGCGTTGGCATCGCGTCGGGGCGGGCGGTGCGCGCCAGCTTCGTCGCGATCATCGCGCTGGATATGGTGCTGACCCTGCTGCTGTGGGGTGTCGACTCGGCCATCGAATTCCCGGGGTAGGCCAGATGCCGAACTACGGATTGCCGGGCGTCACCATGGGGCGGCGCGGATCGCGCGCGCTGGGTGCGACGGCATTGGTCGTCGCGGTCGGAGTCACATTGGCTTGGAACGGGTATCGGAACCAGCCCGACGGCGAGCGCATGCGGGTGCAATTGCGCACCGAGCAGATCGGCGAGGGCATTGCCGAGGGCACCGCGGTGCGCTTCGACGGCGTCGATGTCGGCACCATCACCGATATCGCCAGTATCGGCACGGGCCGCCAGCTCATCACGTTGGATCTGGACCGAGCCCAAACCGCCGGACTCACCGAGGATCTCACCGTCGACTACGCGCCGGAGAACCTCTTCGGCATCAGTGCGGTCACCCTGCGGCGTGCCGACGGCGGTGCCCCGCTGCGCTCCGGTTCGGTGGTCGATCTCGCAGGCGCGCACGCGAATCGGGTCCGCGACGCGACGATGGGGCGGTTGCTGCGTGCGCTCACCGAGACCTCGACCGAGGTCTTCACTCCCCAATTCGCCGAAGTACTCCAGACCTTCAGCGGTGAACTACGGGCCTTCACGCCGATATTGGAGGCCGCCGTCATGCTGAGTCGTGCGGTCGCCGATACCCAGCGCTACCCGTCGTCGTTCCTGATCGATCAATACGCGTCGTTCTGCGACGGATTGGGCTCGTTCACCTCCGCGACCTTCAAACTGCTGAAGTCGGTCCTCGATATCGAAGTCCTGCGAAACGATCGGGCCAAATACGACGCGTCCATCCTGATGATCACCGGGCAGGCCTTCCCGGCCATCGGCACCGTCGGTGATATTGCCCGCCAGCACTTCTCCGGCTACGGCGATATGTTGGCCCCGTTCGTAGCCGCTCTCGCCGCGACCGTCCCCGATCCCGGCCGATCACATGCCGAGTTGACCGAACTGATCCAGCGGCTCGATCGCATCTTCGCCGACACTTCCGACGGCACTGCGCTCAATGCTGCCGTCACATTGCGCGGCGTGCCGGGCATCGCGGTGCCGCTCCTCGGTCAGCAAGGATTCGCGATGCTGGGCGGTGCGTCATGAAGCCGACCTCGACCGTTGCGGTGGCATGGAAGCTCGGCCTGTTCGCGGCGGCGATGATCGCGCTGCTCGCAGTGATCGCGGCGGCCATTGTCCGACCGGTCGGCGGCGATACCGCGACCTACCGTGCGGAATTCACCGACGCCAATGGCCTGAAGACCGGTGACGACGTGCGCATGTACGGCGTCGCGGTCGGCAAGGTGCAGCACATCTCTCTCGAAAATGGCCGTGCCGCTGTCGAATTGACGGTGCAGCGGGATCGGCCTGTCTACGACGCCAGCGTGCTCGCCATTCGCTACCAGTCGCTGACCGGACAGCGCTATATCGATATCCGCCAGCCCGAGCATCCGACGCCGAAACTGGCCGACGGTTCCACCATCGGGGCCGACCACACCATCCCATCGTTCGATATCACCCAGCTCTTCAATGGTTTACAGCCGGTGCTGCAGGAATTCTCCCCCGGCGCGCTGAACCAGTTCACCGAGAGCGTGCTCGCGGTGATCGAGGGCAATGGTGCCGGGATCGGGCCCGCGCTCGATGCGATCGGGCGGCTCAGCTCGTATGTATCGGACCGGCAGGCCGTACTCGCCACGCTTGTCGGCAATCTGGAATCGATCTCCGCCCAGATCGGCGGCCGCTCACCACATCTGGTGACGCTGCTGCGTGGGCTGTCCGATGTGTTCACCGCATTCCAGGAAAAGCTCGACGGTCTGATCGATTTCGCCAATGTGGCCCCGTCCGCGCTCGGTCCGCTGAACAGTCTCTTGGCCATTCTCGGATTCACCGAGGCCGCGAATCCGAATCTGGAGAACGATCTGCGCCTGCTGTTTCCGGATCCGGCGACGGCTCTGGATCTGCTCGGCAGACTTCCCGGTCTGCTGCAATCGCTGTCCGCACTGGTGCCGTCGGGCCGCACCGGGGTGCAGGTCGACCTCACCTGTTCGAAAGGGCAGGCCCAAGTGCCGTCCATGGTGGCGGTACTGATTGCCGGGCAAAGGATTTCGATATGCAAAAGCTGAAGCACGATCGGCACGAGGCCACCGAACAGCGCCGGGAACTGCGCCTCGGCCTGATCGGCGCGATCGTGCTCGTGCTGGCTCTCGGCGCGACCGCGGTGATCTATGTGCTGCCGATCGGCAAGTCCACCTACACCGCGTATCTGCCCGAGGCGCAATCGATTCGTGTCGGCAACCAGGTGCGTGTTGCCGGTGTCCCGGTAGGCGCGGTGACCTCGCTCGAGCTGCAACCGGATCGGGTGCGGATGGAATTCACCGTGGACCGCGATGTCTTCGTCGGCGATGCGACCACCCTGGAGATCCGGATGCTCACCATCGTCGGCGGTCACTATGTGGCCGTGTTCCCGGCCGGACAGAAGCCGTTGGGTAGGAGTGCGATTCCGTCGGATCGGGTCGAACTGCCCTACAGTCTGGTGCGCACATTGCGGGATGCGGCGAAACCGGTTGCCGAGGTCGATGCCACCACGTTGCGCGAGAATCTGGCCGCACTGCGAACTTCATTGGACCGCAGCCCGGACGGTCTGCGCCGCATGGGAAATGCGATGCAGACCTTCGTGACCATCCTCAACCGGCAGAACGCCGAGGTGTCGCGTTCGCTGACCGTCACCGATGAATTCCTCACCGTCATCAATGACAACCGGTCACTGGTCGGCCAATTCGTCCGCAAGATCGGCCTGCTCGAGGTGCAGGGGCTGAACAAGAAGGCCGAGATCACCCAGGCGCTGGTGATCGCCGCCGAACTGCTGTCCCGGATCGCAGCGCTCGAACCGTCCTGGCGCGAGCAGTTGCAGCCAATGGTCGACAAGTTGATGGAGGCTTTGCCCGCACTGCGCGATCTCGTCGGGAAGCTCGATGGTTCACTGAATATGCTGCGCGGCGTCGAGGCGAAGTTGCGGACCGCGGTGCATTCGCAGGACGGTATTGTCATCGATCAGTCGGCGGACACCATCACCACCTGCATCCCCGTCCCGGGAAGAGGGTGCTGAGGCCATGAAACGGCTACTCGGTTCGCCGGGGTTCGTCACGATTATCGGGGGCATCGTCATCGCGGTCGTCGCGGTGGCGGGCTATCTGGTGGCGTTCCGGCCGATGGAGCACAAGCTCGGCTACTGCGCGATCATGCCGGATGCCGTCGGTCTCTATGTCGGCAATCACGTCACCATGCTCGGCATGCCGGTCGGCACCGTCACCTCGGTCGAACCACAAGGCGACGGTGTGCGCGTCGAATTCGATGTCAAGGCCGGCCATCCGCTGCGGGGACAGGTCAGCGCCACCACCGTCTCCGATACCCTTGTCGCCGATCGCGATCTCGCGGTTCTGGGCGAACCCGGCGGCACCGCATGGAAACGCGATACCTGCATCACCCAGACCTTCACACCCAAGAGCATTACCGAATCACTGTCGGCCTTCTCGCGTCTGGCAAGTGAACTCGATACCCATGGCGCACCAGGGATCAGCGACAGCGTGGCGGCCTTCCAAAAGGCCACCGCGGGAACCGGTCCCGCCATCAATGCCCTGATCAAGGATCTCGGCACCGCGCTACGCGCCCCCGATGCCGCCATCGGGCATATCGGGGCGCTCATCGACGCGCTCGGGCAGCTGTCGGCCAGCATCTCGACCAACTGGGCGGATATCAAAACCGCGCTGGTGAACGCCGGGGCGGGCATCGCCTTCGTCAACGAGATCTGGCAGAAGGTGGTGCAATTGGTCGATTCGCTGCTCGTCGACCTGCCGATGTTCAATGACATCTCACGCAAGTACGGCCGCGAGATTCTCCGCGGACTCGACGATCTCGCACCGTACCTGCGCTTGTTGAGCGCCGATGTCGGGACGCTGCAACAGGTCGTGGACATGATCCCGGCGCTTGTCGGAGCGTTCCAGCGGGCGATCGACCCGCGGACCGGGCAGGTGAAGCTCACCTATGCTCCGCCGAAAGTCACACTGCCACAGGAGAATGCCGAACAGATCTGTGCCACGGTGAATGCGGTGCTGCCCGGGCGGTGCCGCAGCGTGGCGAACGGGCTCGGTGACGTCGATCTGGCCGCGCTCGTTTTCGCTCCGGTAGGTGCGCGATGAGAAAGTCGGTTCTGCTGCGAAGGGTCGGATCCGGGTGCGCGGCGGCGGTAATGCTGCTCGGCGGTTGCGGTTTCGATCCGTCATCGGTACCCGTGCCGGGTGCGTCGGTGACGGGTCCGACCTATCAGGTCCGGATCGAATTCGCGAATGCGCTGAATCTGCCGAAGCAGGCCAAGGTGGTGGCCAACGGCGCCCGGATCGGCAGCCTGCGCACCGTCACGGTGGTCGATCCATCCGCCCGGGACAGCGGCCGGATCGACGCCATCGTCGATATCTCCAGCTCGGTGCGGCTGCCGACGACAACCACCGCACAATTGCGCCAGAACACCGTCCTCGGCGATATCTACATCGGACTCACCACTCCGCCAGCCGATTTCGCCACCACCATCGCACCCGGCGGCACCATTCCGCTGCAACAGACCAGGCCAGCGCTGCAGATCGAGGATCTGATGGCGGGCATGTCGACCTTCATCGGCGGCGGTGCGCTGCACAGCATGCAGGAGATCGTCAACCGCACCAATGCCGTCCTGCCCGCGCAGCCGACCGAGACCGCACGGATCTTCGACACCCTCGGCCACGACGCCCAGGATGTGGCCGACAATCTGGACTCGGTCAACCGCCTGATCGACGCGATACAGCAGGACCTCGGGGCGGTGCTCGACAACCGGGAGGAGTTGGATGCGTTGCTCTCCGAGCGCGGTGCGCACGATATTCCGGCCTTCGCGAATTCGCTGGTGTACACCCTGGGTGTCGTCGGCGCGCTCGGCGTCATCGGCCACGCCATCGCCTGGCTCGGCCCGTTGCTGCAGGCCGGAGATGCCGCCGCCAAGGCGTTCGTGCCCATGCTGTTGGCGGCCGACCCGCTCGACCTGTCCGCGCCGTCCAACCTCAACCGGCTGGTTGCGCTGTTGCGCGACAAGATCATCCCATTCGTGCAGCGAGGCCCGAAAGTGAATCTGACCCGAATCGGCGTCGAGGGCTCGGCCGTATCCACCGATGACCAGGTCGATCGCATTATCGCGAGCCTGCGCATGATCGGCATGGTGCGATGAAATCCCTTGCCGTCAAACCGAGTTCAGCCGTCTCCCTGGCCGCCATCGCGGCGATCCTGGTAATCGGCAGCAGCTATTTGAGTTTCGGCGTGGTAAAGGTCGGCTGGCTCGAGGCGTACACCGAGGCCACCATGGTGCTCACCGACTCCGGCGGCCTGCTGCCTCGGTCCAAGGTGCTGCTGTCCGGCATCGAGGTCGGCCAGGTCACCTCGGTATCGCATACCGGCACAAAGGTTTCCGTGCACTTCCGCGTCGATGACAAGTACCACATCCCGACCTCGAGCATTGCGCGGATCGAGAGTCTGTCCGGACTCGGCGAGTCCTATCTGGACTTCCGCCCGCGCAGCGGCGGTGCGGGCCCGTATCTGCGCGACGGGCAGACGGTGGCCGCGGACAAGATCGTCATGCCGATCTCCATCCCGGAAGTGGCCCAAACAGCGACCCGCATCCTGAACCAGCTCGATCCGCAGGCAATGGGCGCCATTGTCGAAACCTTCAGCCAGGGCCTGGCGGGGACCGAGACGGTCGTCCCGCAACTGTCCCGGTCGACGGATCTGCTCGCGGCCACACTGCTCGCCCGTTCGGATGTCATCCGCGACATGCTGCTCGCTTTCCAAGCCGAGGCCACCGATATGTCGTGGTCCGGGCCCGCGTTGCACGATGCCTCCCGACCGTGGGCCGCGTTCGGACCACGAGTGGGTGAAGTGGCGGCCTCGATCGCGCGGGTGGTCCGCAAGGGCGATGTGCCCGCCGACTACCTGACCGATACCAACGAGACGGTCGGGCTCGTGCCGTTGCTGCGGCAACTTTCCGTGCGGCTCGACCAGATCGGACCGGATCTGGCAGCCATGATCCCGCTCGTGCGGCCCGTGGCCGCGCTGGCGGCAAATGCCTTGCAGCCCTTGGATATCGGCGGTCTCATCACGCAGGCGCTCAATACCACCAGCCCCGATGGCACGCTGAACTTCCAGATCACCGTCAAATAGCCTCCTGAGACAGCAACGCTCAGCGGACCGACACATCACTCTTTGCGGAAATCTGTATCCCCACGAGTCAGCCACACACGCCAGCACCGTACGGACCAGAGTTCCGATTCCGTCCCAGACAACTTAGGCTGTGGTGACGTCTTCGAAGGGACAGCGATGTCTGCGATATCGGAATCGCCAACGCGCGCACTCAACGGGCTGGTGACCCACGGCTGGAACCGAGCCGCGCAGCTCTACAACTTCCCGATGCTGCAACGGGTGGCCTATCGCCCACCACAGGACGAGATCATCGCGCAATTGCGGATCGGCGGGGCGCGTCGGATCGCCGATATCGGCTGCGGCACCGGCATTCTCGCCGCCCGCATCGAATGCGAACTGCACCCGGATGTGGTGTACGGCTGCGATGCGTCGGTGGGGATGTTGAAGCGGGCGCGGGCGCGGTCGGATCGGGTGAACTGGCGCAATCGCCGAGCCGAGGATCTCGGCCTGCCCGACGGTGCGGTGGAGGCGGTGGTGTCCACGCACGCCTTCCATTTCTTCGATCATGCGGCGGCACTCGCGGAGTTCCATCGGGTGCTGGCGCCCGGCGGGTTGCTCGCGATCGTGATCAATAATCCGCGCAGCCGGTGGGCAATGGCGCTACAGCCGCCCGCGGTGCGGGGGCTCGCCTACTTTCCGCCGCCGGAGGAGATGCGTTCGCTGGTCCAGGCGGCCGGATTCACCGTTGTCGAACAGCGGCCGGTCCGTCGCCCACTGCCGAACTCGCTGGTACCGGACGTGCTCACGGTCGCACGGCGCTGATACCGCCACCCGTGGCATGCTCGTGTCATAGGTGTTCTCCGACCGGAAGGCGGGTGCGATGCCCGAATCAGCGCCATGACCGAGACCGTGTGGTACGCGTCGTACGGCTCGAATATGCATCTGAGCCGCCTGCGCTGCTACCTCGCCGGCGGCACACCCGACGGCGGCGCGATCACGCTGCCCGGCTGCCGCCACGGGGCCGAACCGCTGCGCTCGGTACCGCTGACGCTGCCCGGCCTGCAATATTTCGCCACCGAATCCCTGACCTGGACCGGCGGCCGAGCCTTCTACGATCCCGACGCCTCCGGTGAAACCGCCGCCCGCGCCCATCTGGTCACCATCGACCAGTTCTGCGATATCGCCGCCCAGGAGATGTACCGAACCCCCGGAACCGACCTGGACCTGCGCGAAGCGATCACCCACGGCCGCGTGACACTCGGTCCCGGTCGCTACGAAACCCTGGTCTGCACCGGCACTTTCGAAGGGATTCCGGTCCTCACCATCACCGCGCCTTGGCGCTACACCGACCTGCCCGGCAACCCACCGTCGGCCGCATACATCCGCCACCTCGCCGCTGGCCTGACCGAATCCCACGCCTGGACAGTCGAAGAGATCGCCGGCTACATCGCCACCCGCCCCGGCGCGGAACTCGGCTGGACCGCCGCGACCATCGCCGCCCTGCTGGGTCAGGCCACGCGAATGGATGCGGAGACGATCGCGCCGTCCCGAACGACGTAGTAGCCCGCGAAAGTGCGGTAGGTGCCATCGGATTGCCGGGCGGACAGCCGGATGTGGACGGTATCGCCCTCCTCCGCGGTGATCGTCACCGCGTCACGGTCCGTGGTGGCCAGGCCGTCCACGAAATCGTCGTAGCTGGAGTCGAGATTGCGGCCGCCGAGTTCCCACGCCTGCGGATAGTCGCGCCGGTTGATCGCGTCGAAATAGGCGTAAACGACTGCGGCGGAGGCGGATACCACTGCCGCGACAGTGGTCGGCGGGGCGCTGGTCGTTGTCGTCGCCGGGGCGCGAGCGCCGAGCGCTTCCACCACCGGGACCGTGGCAGCGCTCGGCGTCGCGGACGGCCCCGACCGGCCGTCGGACGGTGTGAGTACCAGTACCACCGATACGGTGGTGGCGAGCGCTGCCAGCACCAGCGTCGGCACCCTCACGAAAGACGTTCTCGGAGTGGGCCGTTCAGGTTGACCAGGCGCGAGGTCGGTGCCGCAGCCGGTACAGAACCGGCGTGCGGTATCGGCCGGTTCGCGTCCACAGTTCCAGCACACCTGCGCACCGCACGAGGTGCAGTGCCGCTGCCAGGTCCCCGGGAGCAGGCCCCGGCATTTCCAGCATGTCGACATGAGAACCGCCGGACACCGTCGTCGCTCAGCCGCCGAGGATCGAGGTGGCGGCGGCCTCCAGGGCCGTCACCACCCCGGCCAGCGAGCCGATGCCGACCACCGCCCTGGCGACGGCATGCAAGAGTCCAACGAGCAGATGCCGGTTCGGGCTGTCCTTGTCGGCCTCGGCGCGGGCCTGTTCGACGGCGGCGACGATATCGTCGCGATCACTCATGCCCTCGGTGGCCGTGCCGATAACGCTCAGCAGTTCGGTCAGCGCGTCGCGGAGTTCGGGCAGATTCGTCGGGGCCGTCGCATGGCGCGGACCATTGGTGTTGGTGACCGTCGCATCGTGTCCGCCGATCGCCGATCGGGACAGCCGCGCATCGCCGCCGATGGTGACTCCGGTGTTCTTGTCCATAGGTGCCTTCCTGTGCCACTGGGGTCGTGGGTCTCATCGCTCGGCCGCGTCGCCGGCCGTCGCGTTCACCGTCGTCGCGGTCGAACCGCCGATCGACGAATTGAGCAGCGTCGCATCGCCACTGATGGTCACGCTGTTATTGGTGATCTGTTCGCCGCGCCGCAGCAGTTCGTCGGGATCGACGTTCTTCTCCACGAGGAAGGCGGCCAGCGTCTCGAAGACCCGCTTCTCCAGGATCTTGGTGTACATCTCCTGATCGAGCAGTTGGAAGTAGCGGTGGTAGCCGATCGACCTGCCGCGCTTGTCGACGCGCAGATCACTGGCCGCCTCCCGAATGCTCAGCAGCGCACCGTGATCGAAGGTGAAGACCTGGCTGATCTCGTTCTGCTGACGCGCCAGCTTCCGCCGCCTGCGCACGTCGGCGAAGGCCTGGTACACGACATTCGGTACAGCGCGCAGCCACATGCGCGGCAGCCGGAGCAGACTGCGCCACAGCAGGTTCAGCAGTTGGCGCGGGCGCGGGCGCAACAGCAGTTCGTCGACTTCGTGATAGGCCTTGCGCAGCGGCGGCACCATGCAGTAGGTGGACTCCACGAACAGCGAGGTAGAGCTGGCGGCCAGCCGCAGAAAGCCGGACCACGCCAATTCGCCGTCCCAGCCGACGATTTCGGTGGTCAGATAGGGCCGGGCGCGGTCCTCCGGCGCGAGCATCAGCGCTTCGACCGTGGACTCCGGAACCCGGTCGAGCGGGCGGCCCAGCGCATCCGGCAGGAAGCGCCGATCGTGATGAATATCGTTGCCGTTGACGAACAATCGGTTGTAGACGTCGAGATTCGGCACATCGAGTTGGGCGATCTGCTTGCGCAGCCGTTCATTCAGCTCGGTGACGGTGAATTCCTGGATCGGCGCATCGTCATTGCGCGCCTTGGTGATATCCAGCGCCATCGACCACGCGCCGAGCGGAAATCCGTGCCCGAGGAACGGCTGATATCCGTGGTACACCGTGACATTGCCGCCCGCGTACGCCGCCACATGGTCGATTTCGGCGCGGACCGCCGCCAGGTGCGGCACCGGTGCGCTCGAAGCCCGAAAGACGCCGCGCCGCAGCGTATGCGCTGTGCGGCCCCAGCGTGCCGCATACGCTTCGGCGAAAACCGCCACCCAGGCGAGCACGATGGCGAACATCGCCAGCTTCGACAACAGCGCGAACGGATCGAGGACATTCAGGTAGCTGAGCGCGCTACCGGGCTCGACGCCGAGGAATTGGTTGCCGATCAGCAGGACCAGCACAGTGCACAGCGCCAGATCACGGATCAGATGCCGAGTCCGGGCGGCCACCGCGTGTTCGGCCACCGCGACCAGATCCACCCCGGGTGAACGAGCGACCGATCGCAGCGGTTCTTCCAACACCTTCTCGACCACCTCGGTGGCGAGCACACTGTCCAAATGGACAGCCGCGCAAAGATACCGGGTGGCCTCGTCACGACGCAGCGAACCGGGACCGGTCGGCTGTGTCCTCCCCTCCACAGGATCCACTCGGCGCGAGGGCGCCCCACAGTTCCCGCAGAACGCGTAGTCTTCGGGGTTCGCATGGTCACACTCTGGGCATTGCACACCGGTAGCCAAACATTTCACCGGGATCAGTTCCTGGAAATTCACTGTGCTGTACCGCAATTCGCCTGCACCTGACCACGGCGGGTGTAAGAATCACCCGATGAGCCTGGGTGCGGGCAATATGTTGCTCGAACGGGATATGGGGCACCTGCGAATACTGGTGGCCTCGCCGCTGGGTCGGGTCATCGAGCCGGTACTGAAGCAAGCATTCGCTGGTTCGACCGTCGCGGTGGCGCTGGACCGGCAGGCCGTGCGGCGCGAGGTCGTGCACCAAGTCCGCTTCGATGTGGTGATCACCGATCTGATCTGGAACGATCCGGCGCTTGAGTACGGCTTCGACGGCTTGGACGTGCTGGATATGCTGGGTTCGGCGCAACGCCAGGCCGCGGTGCTGATGGCGGCGCAGGGGCACAGCATGGAGCGCGACCATCTGGACGAAGCACTGCTCAGGTCTTCGGAATTGGCCGGCTTCTATTCGAAATCCTCTGGCGTCCCGGCATTGTTGGAGGCGATTCCCCCGGCGGCGACCGGACGGCGGCCATATCTCGAGCCGCCGCCGGCCACGCCGCCCCCGCTGTATCGGCTGTTCCAGGGGCAGCGCGGTGAGACGGCCGCGCGGCTGGCCGGAGCCATTGCCGCGGGTCGCGCCACCGATGCCGTTTCACTGGCCAAGGCCGCCCGGGTCGGTCTCAATACCGCCAATAAGGTGGCCAGCGTCTATATCGGGCCGATCGTGCTCGAACGCGGCGAGCACGATCCCGACTTACCGCTGACCGCCAATGCGATCTACCGGTGGTGCGGCGTGCACGCGCATTACCTGCTCAGCTGGTGCCGCCGCAACGGTCACGACGACGTACTCACGGCTGACACACCGAGCAGCAGTTCGTCGAGATCCACCCGATAGCGCCCGGAGCGCAGCCCGTCACCGCACGCGATCAAGCGTGCGGCCAGTGCGCCGACGGCGCCGGCCATGGTCGCCGCGGTGCCGAGCTGCGGCCAGGTCGGCAGCGTATCGCCCACCTGAGTGAGCGAATAGCGCAGCCGGGAGGTGAGTCCGCCGCCGACTATGGCACCGACCAGCCGCGACCGTTGACCCGGATCACCGAGTTCGGCGAGCGACCAGTGCGCCGCGAACTCGACACGCCCGTGCAGGATCGGATAGGCCGGGTCGAGGTCGTAGCGTTCGATATCGAGCAGCACATTGTCGCCGTTGTCGGTGACCATGACGACCGGAATTCCGGCTGCCTTCGCGCGTCGTCGAATATCGAATTTCATCGGCAGATCGTCCATTTCCTCGAGCAGCACCGCCAACTGCTCGGTGCCATGCCCGCCGAGGAAGTCATCCGCGAACTCGGGCACATAGCCGTGCGGGAAGGCATCGATCCGGGTGTAGGGGTCGACCTCCAGCGTGCGGCGTTGCGCGAGTGTCAGTTTCGACTCCCCCAGATCGCAGACCGAGGCGGCCAAGCGGTTGAGATTCGTCGTGCCGAGGGTGTCGCGTTCGGCGAGGCGGAAGCGTCGCGCGCCGGTCAGCGAGCAGACCGAGAGCGCCGCCGCGCCGACACTCAGCCCGGCTATGCCGATCAAAGCCTCCGACCAGGTTCGCTGCTCGTGGGTTGCGATCAGGAATCGGTTGCGGGCCGTACGCAGTCGCCAGAAGTGTTCGGCATCGGGGAGTTTCACCACGGTTCGACGCCAAGGAAAGACGATATAGCGAGCGGCCGGTCCGCTACGGCGCAGCGACGCGATGTGATTCGCCATTTCCGCTCGTGCCTGTCGTGTGGCGGCAACGAGCCGGGGATGGTCGAGGGCGACCAGTTCGGGTAGGCAGCCGTCCCACGCATCGACGTAGCGGAATCCGGAGCCGGGTGCGAGCAATTCCGCGATCCGCGCGGAATCGTTTTCAGGGTGCAGTATCTCGATCATGCCGCACGCCCCGTCCAGCGATGTTTGATATCGGCTTCGAATCCGGCCGATGCGAAGGGCCGCAGGCTGATCTCGGGCTCGGCCGCCGGGCCCAGCGTCCGGTGCAGGCGGCGGTATTCGGTGTTGGTACGTTCCAGCGCGTCCACGACCGCGCGCCGCAGCCGCACCGCGAACCCCTCGATCGGGTGCGTGCCCGCGCGCAATTCGACCCGCAGGGTGAGAGTCTGCTCGAACTGCCTGCCGGTGCTGGTGGCGAGCACGAACTTTCCGGTCACCGTCGGGGCTATGTCCGGATGTTCCAAGGCCATTCGCACGCTGTCCGGGTAGATCTTCAGCGCGTAGAAGGACGCGGCGATATCGGTGCGCCGGTGCAGAGCCAGGAATCCGCACGAAGCGGTCGAGGTGGTAATCGGAATATCGTTGTCGCCGACCAGATCCGCGAGTTCGCTGGCCGAGAACAGCGCACCCTGATCGTTGATGCGGTAGCGCACCAACGGGATCGCGGTGTCGATGGTGAACAGGAAGCGCTGCTCGGCATCGAGTTCGGCAAAGCGGTAGTCGGTATCGTATTCGACCAGGGTGGGCTGGATTTCGTCAGCACTGAACAGTGCCGTGCCGACGACGCGCTGTCGCGCGGCCAGTCGGCGCACGGCGATGGTGGTCGCGGTCTCGTGTCCCATGATGCCCGCATCAGCGGTGCCGTACATCAGACAGGTTGCGGTGGGATCACCGGATTTACCGATCTGCCGCAGCACCCAGTCACGCCAGTTCTCACTGATCGCCTCCCCCGCCAACAGGATTCGCAGATCCTGACTCAGCACCGCTTCGGACGCGCGGTCCAGCACATCCTTGATGAACGGCGGATAGCCCGCGAGCACCACTTGGTCATAGCGCGGGCCGAGCGTCGCGATATTCTCCAGGATCGCTTCGGCGTCGATGCCGGGGGCGATGACCGAGAGTCGATGGCCGCGGCGGCGCAGCATCAGCGCACCGGTGTAGGTGTAGGTGCCGCCGATCCAGTTGCCCATGGCGAAGCCGATCACCAGCAGCGTCGAACGGCGCTGGGATCCGAAGCACTGCTGGAAGATCCGCGCGTAGAGTTCGGTACTCTCGTCGAGGGAGGCGATATCGCGCGGCCAATAGGTCGGGTGGCCGGTGGAACCGGAACTCGTGGACCACGTTCCGGCCCTGGTGATATCGCCGCGCCAGACGAGCGCGTCGAGCGGGTATCGGTGCAGATAGTTCTCTTTCGTCATGGCGGGCACATTGGCGAAATCGGCGAGGGTGTGGATATCGGCGGGGTAGACACCGTGCGCGGCGAGGAAGTCCGCGTAGGCGGGAACCTGCCGAGCAGCACGGTGGAAAACACCGAGCGCACGTTGGAATCCCGGTGTCGGGTCCGGTTTCACGGTTGGCAGAGGTATCGACATGATGGTTGTCCCTGAGTCGGAAGTAGTGCTCCGCAATCGTCCGACCTGCGATAACGCCATGCGGAACAGTCCATACAAGGTCCATACAGGCGCTGCGCGGCGGGTCAGCGTGTCGAACAGAGCGGTCGGGATGGCACGCCGGGCAGGTAGCGCTGCCATTCGGCCGTGCTCAGTCCGGTGCTGCCGCTATCGCACAGCGCATCGGCGACACGGTCCGGATCGGTCGCCC
Source organism: Nocardia pseudovaccinii (assembly GCF_050942345.1). Lineage (NCBI taxonomy): Bacteria > Bacillati > Actinomycetota > Actinomycetes > Mycobacteriales > Nocardiaceae > Nocardia > Nocardia pseudovaccinii. The sequence continues at coordinate 3,573,097 of NZ_CP192074.1, read as the reverse complement.
ACAGCCGCACGACCTTATCGGGACCGGCGCCGATGAGCAGTTGCCCGCCCAGTGCGTAGCCAGCGTCGTTGACCCGGCCGGTGTATGCGGTCAGCACGGCGACACGGCGTGGCCGATCCGGATCGATGACATCCCAGATCCAGATATCGCTGCCCTCACCGCCACCGACGACGTAGCGGCCGTCGGGGCTGAAGTTCACCGTGATGATCGGGTCGGGTGGTCCGTCGAGCGTGCCGAGGCCGCGCGGATTTTCGGGATCGGACAGGTCGTAGAGTCGGGCGGTGTGGTCGGTGCTGCCCGCGACGATCGTCCGGCCCTGCGGGCTGAAGGCCACCGAGGCCACGTCGTTGTCGAAACCTTTGAGCGACGGCAGTTCTCGAGGCGGTCGGCCGCGCTCGCGGATGTCCCATACGCGCACGACGTCGTCGGTGGTGGCTATGGCGAGCAGGTTACCGGTCGAGTCGATGGCGACCAGATTCGGCAACGCCTCTTTCAGATCGAGGGCGGCGATGGGCTGTGGAGTGTTCGGGTCCGTGAGGTTCCACATCGTTGCGATCGGATTGTCCTGTCCGACGACCGCGAGTACGGATCCGTCGGGGCTGAAGGCGATCGCGGCCACGATGCCCTCGACCGCTTCGATCGGTTGCCCCAGCCGATGCGGCTGGTGGGGATCACGGACGTCCCAGAGATAGATATGGCCGGTGCGGGTGCCGATGGCGGCGCGGGTGCCGTCGGCGGAGAACGCAACAGCACCGCAGGTCTTTTCGTCATCGCCCACCCCGAGCGCCGGGTAGTCGATCGGAGTGGCCGGGTCGGTGATATCCCAAATGCGGGGACGACTGTCGCCCGCGCCGGTTCCGGTGAGGAATTTGGTGCCGGTGCGCTCGATCGGTGTCTGATAGATGGTGCTCTGCGCACCGCGCAACACCGGGCCGGGCAGTGGCCACAGGTGTGCCACGCCGGTCTCGTCACCGGTGACGATCATGCGTCCACCGAGCGCGTAGCGCACCGAGACCACGATCGCGAGATTCGGCAGGATCAGCTCGGGCTCGGTCGATTCGGTGGTGGTGTTCCAGATGCGGGTGCTGTGATCGGAACTGCCCGCGGCGAGCCGGGATCCGTCGGGGCTGAAGATCAGATCGTTGATGTAGCTGTCGAATCCGCGCAATCTCGGCAACTCGGTCGGTGCGGCCGGATCGTCGACGCGCCAGCGCAGCACTTCGCGCGATCGGCCGCCCGCGACAAGGGTTTTGCTGTCGGGGCTGAACCGCAGCGCCAACGCCTGCGCGGTGGAACCGTCTCGAGCGCGGTCGAAGACCTGCTCCGTGTTGGTTCCGCGCAGACGCCAGATCCGCACCGACGCTTCGGGTCCCGCCGCGGCCAGCATTGTGCCGTCCGGGCTGAAAGCCACAACCGGGGAACCGGCGGGCAGGACGAGCATGGGCAAGGCGACCGGGTGGGCGGGATCGGCGATATCCCATCTGGCCAGGCCGGTATCGGTGGTGCCCGCGGCGAGTTGGCGTCGGTTCGGGCTGAATGCCACACCCGTGTGCGTGGCACCGGGACTTTGCACGGTCGAAAGCAGATGCGGTGCACGCGGATCCACGATATTCCACAGCTCGATCCGACCGGCGGTGATCCGGACGAGGACATCGTCACCCGGACCGATCTCCAACACCATCGGCTGCGGCCCCGGCGGTCCCGCGGGTGCCGGGATCCGACCGACCTCGCTCGCCGGGGTAGTGCCACCACTCACCTGGTAGAGGCCGACCGTCGCATCCACGGCACCGATGGCCAGCAGCGTGCCACGAGAATCGGTGGCGACGACCGTGCGCCCCGCGTGTTCCCCGACGAACCGCACCGGAGTGTGCACGGCGCTAGAATCCAATAGCGCCGAACGCGCTTCCAATGTCGGCTCGACCCGATAGGCCGCCAAGGCCAGTTGCGCCGACAGCGCGGGGTCCTTGTCCCGCAATCGAACTGCCTGCAGTGCGATCTGCCGGGACATCGCGTCATCGCGCGCCTGCGCGGCACTCTGCTGCTGGGTGTAGGCCGCCAGCGCAAGCACGAGGGCAACCACCGAGGCCATCGCCAATGCCGCGACCAGCCGCTGCAGGATGCGGGTGCGGCGGCGCTGGGCGAGGATCGCGGCTTGCTGTTTCGCTGAGCTGGCGGCGAGATAGTCGCGTTCGCGCTGATTCAGGTCGCGGTGGTGACCGCCGGTGCTCGCCCACTCCTGCACCAGCGGCAGCCTTGCCGGGCCGAGCAATTCGCCCGGATCGCAACCACTGTCGTGCCACACCTGGGCGGCGTGGGTGAGTCTGCGGTGCACGATGAGGCCGCCGCGATCACTGTCCACCCAGTCCGACAATCGGTTCCACGCGTCGATGATCGCCTCGTGGGTGATCTCGACGGTCTCCTCCTCACAGGTGAGCAGGCGCTGGGCGCAGAAGCGATCGATCACGGCATTGACGTCGGCGGCGGTGTCGTCGTCGAAGAACAGTTCCGAACGATGCACCCGCCGCCGGGTCACGCTCTCCTCGTCGATGGTCACCAACCGCAGGAAGGTGCGGCGCGCGATCTGACGTTGCGCAGTGGTGAGATCGGAATAGACTGCGTCGGCGCTGCGCTGGATCGCTCCCCCGATCCGCCCTACCGCGTTGTAGTCGAAGACGGTCATCCGCCGCCGGGTACCACGCTGCCAGGTCTGCAGCAGGGCGTGCGAAAGCAGCGGCAGGGCACCCGCATCGTGTGCCGCGCGGGAGCCGTGCGGTGCGAGTTCGAGCAGCAGCAACTGCACCAGGTCCTCGTCCACGGTCCAGCCCGCTTTGCGCGCCGGTTCGACGATGACCTCGCGCACGCCGTCACTGGTCAGCGGGCGGACCAGCACCGCATTCGCGGCCAGCGCATCGTGCAGTACCGATTCCTCCGCGGCGTGCCGGTAGAAGTCCGCACGCAGGCCGAGCACGAAAACCGTTCGGGTGCCCTGGTGGTCGGCGATCGCCTCCAGGAATGCCGCCCGCTGCACCTCGTCCTCGCACTGAGTCCAGGTCTCCTCGAACTGATCGAGTACGACGACCTCGGTCTCTTCGAGTTCGCGCAGTGCGTCCAGCGGATGTGTGCCCGGCAGCGCGACACCGGCGGTGAGTCCCTCCTGCTGCAGCGCGGGCAGCAGACCCGCCGACAGCAAGGAGGATTTGCCGGATCCCGACGCTCCGATGACGAACAGAATGCGCGGTCGTCCCCGCGCGCGCAGCAGGACATCGACCTTGCCCACCAACTCCGCGGTGAGTTCGGCGCGTCCGAAAAACCAACCGGCATCATCGAATCGGAACGGCTCCAGCCCCCGATACGGACTCTCGTCATCGCGGCGGCGACGCCCGGTGGTACCGCGCACCCGACGGACCGCGGTCAGCCAGGGCTCCTGCTCCGCCCGCGTGCCGATGCCGCAGACGGCGAGCACCGCGCGAAACATCTTCTCATTGCCGTCGGTCGGAACATGTTGTCCCGCAAACCATCCGCTGAGCGTGCCCTGCGGACATCCCGAAAGTTCCACGGTCTGACGGACAGTCAGCTCCGCCGCGACGCGCAAGGCCGACAACGCAGCGGCGAATTCTTCGCGAGTTCGAATTTCCGCGGGATCGAGCCCCCCGGCCCACCCTCCTACCACGCTCTGACCATAGGGTTTTCGCGCGCGAAGCCGAAAGGGCCGTAGGGACCTTGTATTGACTACTACCGACCCTGCCCCATATTCCGTTGCTGCCCTTGGGACCCCGGCCCTAGGCGTGGTCCGCGATGCGGAGGATTTCGTCGACGATCAGGTCGGGTTCGGTGAACATGATGAGGTGTCCCGAGCGCTCGGCCTCGACCAGCCGGCCGTTGCGGAAGGCGGCGGCGGTGCGGCGGTGGGCGGCGGTCAGTGCGATTCGGGTGGTCTTGTCGGTTCTCGGAAGTTTCGTGCCGGTGATGACGCTGACATGCACCGCGCCGAGTTCGTGCGGTTGGTCGCGGAGGTTTCGCAGGCCTGCGCTGAATTGGTCCTGTTCGGCGAGCATGGTGCGCGCGGCGCGCGGGGTGAAATCCTCGGCGCGGTGATCGGCGGCGATATCGGCGGGCTGTTTACCGCCGATCCGGCTGCCGAGCAGGCGGTAGAGGCCGGAGCGGGCGAGTTTGGGCAGCAGGACCCTGGTCATCGCGTACCGCTTCTCCGCCGAGGGGAGGAAATACAGTTCGCAGTTCTCGTCGCTCTGATCGACCAGCACGATTCCCTGGATGCGGGTCGGATCCGCGGTCGCGGCGACCCGGACGATGGGGCCGCCCCAGCTGTGGCCGACGAGAATGAAGGGACCCTCCCCCAGTTCCGCCAGCACCACGGCGAGGTCGTCGGCCATCCGGGTGAGGGTGCGTGGGTTCGGATCGTCATCGCTGCGGCCGCTCCCCGCGCGGTCGTAGACAACGGCGCGTACGCGCTCGGCCACCACCGGCTGCACCAACCCCCAGATCGACCGCGAAAAGCCCATACCCGATTCGAAAACCACGGTCGGCCCACCGGTTCCGCGCACCATGTAGTGCAGTCGACGGCCGTCGGATGTGGTCGCGAATGCGCTCGTACCAAAGGTGTGCTCGTGCCCGAGGGCCTGCTCCGTCACTGTGCCCAACCTACCTTCTCCCTCGCCCTTCGAACCGCGGTGGCCCGATAACAGGACTAGACAACTTCGGCCGGTGGCGCAACAGGCTCGATTGCCCAGCCGCAGACCGGAGCCTGCGGCTGGAACGCGAAATCGGTTGGTATCAGCTCAGTTTCAGCGACCGACCGATGATTTCCTTCATGATTTCGGTAGTGCCGCCGTAGATGGTCTGGACGCGAGCGTCCATGTAGGCCTTGGCGATCGGGTATTCCTTCATGTAGCCGTACCCGCCGTGCAGCTGCAGACAGCGGTCGATGAGGTAGAGCTGCTCCTCGGTGCTCCACCACTTGGCCATGGCGGCATCCTCGACCGACAGCTTGCCCGCGTTGAGGTCCTCGATGAAGCGGTCGACCAGGACGCGGACGGCGGTGGTCTTGGTGGCCAGTTCGGCCAGCACGAAGCGGGTGTTCTGCAGGGCGCCGATCGGCTTACCGAAGGCCTTGCGGTCGCGCACGTACTGGATCGTCATCTCCAGGCAGGCTTCCATGGCCGCGGCCGCCATGACGGCGATCGACAGGCGTTCCTGCGGCAGATTGTTCATCAGGTGGATGAAGCCCATGCCCTCGGTGCCGAGCAGGTTCTTACCCGGAACGCGGACATCGGTGAAGCTCAGCTCCGCGGTGTCCTGCGCCTTGAGACCGAGCTTGTCGAGGTTGCGGCCGCGTTCGAAACCGGGCGTGCCGCGTTCCACGACGAGCAGGCTGAAGCCCATCGCGCCCTTCTCCGGATCGGTCTGGGCGACAACGATGACGATATCGGAGTTGATGCCGTTGGTGATAAAGGTTTTGGCGCCGTTGAGGATCCAGTCGTCGCCGTCGCGCACCGCGCGGGTCTTGATGCCCTGGAGGTCGGAGCCGGTGCCCGGTTCGGTCATCGCGATGGCGGTGATGATCTCACCGGAACAGAAGCCGGGCAGCCACCGCTGCTTCTGCTCATCGTTGGCGAGTTCGAGCAGGTAAGGCGCGATCACATCGTTGTGCAGGGCGAAGCCGAGGCCGGAGTACTGGCCGCGCACCGACTCCTCGGCGACGATCGCGTTGTAGCGGAAATCCTTGACACCGCCGCCGCCGTACTCCTCCGGCATGGCCATGCCGAGGAATCCCTGTTTACCGGCCTCGAGCCAGACCTCGCGGTCGACAATGCCCTGCTCTTCCCACTTCGCGTGATTCGGCGCGACGTGCTGATCGAGAAACTTGCGGAACGACTCCCGGAACAGCTCGTGTTCGGGTTCGAACAGTGTGCGCTCCACGCCAACCTCCTAGTGACCCCACGGCCGGTCCACACCGACCCGTCGTTCCCTCATACGTTACCCGCAACAAGAACCGCCGTTCACTTCCCACCCCGAAATCCCACCCTCACCTGCCACCCCAGCTGCCCACTGCGGCGAAAATGCGCTCATGGAGATTCGCTCTCGGGGTTTGCCCGCACCGTCGCACGGCGACCGTTCGTCCAGTCAGGCGGGCAGGCCGAGCCCCTGGGCGAGGACGGGCCAGGAGGCCCTCAGGGCGTCTTCCCAGTAGCCCCAGGAGTGGGTGCCGGTGGACTGGAAGTCGTAGGTGGCGGGGATGCCGAGTTGGTTCAGGCGGGACTGCAGGTTGTGTGAGCAGTAGTTGGTGGCGGCTTCGAGTGCGCCGCCGAGGGCGACCTGGTTCGCGAGACCGCCCATGCCGGACAGGGCATGCTCGCCGTTGAGGGTGTCCCATTGGCCGGGGATGCCGGAGCCGTCGGAGATGAACAGGTTCAAGCCGCGCAGTTGGTCGGCGTGCACGTATGGATCATTGGCGGCCCACATCGGATCACCTTGCGGCCCATACATATTCGCCGAATCACCACCACCGACAGCGACCACGGCGTTGACGAAGTTGTAGCCGACCGGGTCGGAAATCTGCGCGCAACCACTGTAGGCGGCCACGGACTTGTAGAGCCCCGGCGCGGCGATGGGGAGTTGCAGTACCGAAGTACCCGACATCGACAGGCCCGCAATGGCATTGGTGCCGTTGGTGCCGAGTCCGCTATCGATGAGCGGGGACAATTCCTCGGTGAGGAAGGTCTTCCACATGTTCACGCCGAGCTCCGGATCGGGGGTGCGCCAGTCGGTGTAGTAGCTCCAATGGCCGCCGACCGGTGTGACGACATTCACATCCTTGTCGTCGAAGAACTGCGCGGCATCGGTCCGCGCCTGCCAGGTCGCCGAATCCTCGCCGCCGCCCGCGCCATTGAGCAGATACAGGGTCGGGCGCGGTGCGGACGTGTCCGCGGGGCGCTGCACCTGGATCTCGATGTTCTTGCCCATGGCGGCCGAGTACACCTGCAGCGTCAGATTGCGGTTGTCCTCGACCGCGACGTCGGCAACATACGAGCCATCAGACGAGCGCGACGAGGTGAGCAGTTTGCCGGATGCGACGACCGGATCGGCGCCCGTGGCCGCGGACGCGAAAAAGCCACCCGATGCAGCTGGAAATCCCACCAGAACTGCCGCTACACCCGCTACCGCCGCCATACGTACTCTCGTTCCAGCCATTCGGCCAAAATATGGAGAGTTACTGACAAATAACTGAGAGCAGACTCAGAACAGACTGCGCAATCGGCCGAACAGGGTGCGACCTGGATCACGATCGCGCTCGCTGAACAGGAACTTCAGTTCCTCCTCCAGCTCCTTGCGTACCACGTCACGCAGTTCCACCGCGGCGGCATGCTTATCCGGCGCGTCACGCCACGGCGCCGGGTCGATCGGCGCACCGGCGGAGAAGTAGAACCGCTCGGGACGCGGGATGCCGGTTGGTCCGACGCCACGGATCAGCGGCGGGGTCAGGTCCCGGTTCAGGCCGAGCGCCTCAACGGCCCAGCGCAGCGGTCGCATGACCGGATGGTCGCCGTCGAAAACGATGTCGTAGGCATCGTCGACACCGATCATCGCCACCGGCACGATCGGCGCGCCCGCCTCGATCGCCATATGCGCGAAGCCGGAGCGGCCCTCCCATTTGAGGACGTACTTCTCGTTCTTGCGGCGCACCGCTTCGCGACCACCGCCCGGAAACACGATGACGGCCTCGCCGCGGGCCAGCAACGCCAGGCAGTTGCGACGGTTGCCGCGCACCGTGCCGAAGTGGTGCAGCAGCTGACGGATGCCGGGCACACTGATGAGCACATTCTCCGCCAGCCCGCGGATCAGTCGACCGCGCCTGCGCAGCACCTCGGGCAGCAACAGCGGCGCATCGATGCCGCCCATCAGATTATGGTTGCCGACCAGCAGCACCGGTCCCTCGGCCGGAATGTTCTCCAGGCCGTAGAACCGCGGACTCGTCCACGCGCGCAGCGGCGCGAGCAGCGTGTCGAGCACCCGCACGTCGGTATCGGTGAGCGAAACCGACAGTGGCGCACCGTCGCTCAGCACCGGGGCGGCGAGCGACGAATCACCGGAGCGCCGATCACCCGAATCGGCCGCACCGGAGTGGTCATGCGACATTTAACCCTCCTGATGTCGATTCGATGACGATAGCGCAACGAATTCGCCTGTGTCGCACCGGATGTGCCAGGCATTCGCTACCGACCGGCCGGTTCGCAAGCGAACCCGGCCGACTCCGCCTTCGTTCAGCGACTCAGTGCGCGGAACCATTTGCTTCGGACGAACCCGTGCCGTTCGTCTCGGACGATCCACCCGCATGCGCGTACTGCGACAGCGCCGCCGCCAGTGCGTGCGGGACCCGGGCGCGCACCCGGGTGCCGCCCTCCTCGTGCTCGGAGGTGGTGATGCGACCGTCCGCGTGGATACGGGCGAGCAGATCGCCCCGGGTGTAGGGCAGCAGCACACTGATTTCGACGTCGAGGCCACCGAGCACCTCGGCGAGGCGCTCACGCAGCTCGGTGATGCCGGTCCCCTTGTGCGCCGAGACGTAGGACGCGTCGGGCAGCATCGCGCGCAGCCGAGTGAGTTCGACCGGGTCGACCGCATCGATCTTGTTGACCACCAACAGCTCCGGCGGCGCCGGTGACCCCGACTGCTTGATCACATCGGTGATCACCTCGCGGACCGCTTTGATCTGCTCGGCGGGCAACGGGTCGGAACCGTCGACCACGTGCAGCAGCAGATCCGCCCCGGTGACCTCCTCCAGGGTGGACCGGAACGCCTCGACCAACTGGGTCGGCAGATGCCGCACGAATCCGACGGTATCGGTGAAGACGACCTCGCGGCCGTCGTCCAGTTCGGCACGGCGGGTGGTCGGATCCAGGGTCGCGAACAGTGCGTCCTGGACCAGCAGGCCCGCACCGGTCAGCGCGTTCATCAGGCTGGATTTGCCCGCATTGGTGTAGCCGACGATGGCGACCGACGGGATACCGCTGGAGGTGCGGCGGGCCCGCTTGGTATCGCGTGCTGTCTTCATTTCGCGAATCTCGCGGCGCAACTTGGCCATTCGCTCGCGAATGCGGCGACGGTCGGTTTCGATCTTGGTCTCACCTGGACCACGCAGACCCACACCGCCGCCGTTGCCGCCCGCGCGACCACCGGCCTGCCGGGACATGGACTCACCCCAACCGCGCAGTCGCGGCAGCATGTATTCCATCTGGGCCAGCGATACCTGCGCCTTGCCCTCGCTGGAGGTGGCGTGCTGGGCGAAGATATCCAGGATCAGTGCGGTCCGGTCGATCACCTTGACCTTGACGACCTTCTCCAGCGCGGTCAGCTGCGCCGGGGTCAGTTCACCGTCGCAGATCACGGTATCGGCGCCGGTTTCGAGTACCACGGCGCGCAGTTCGTCGGCCTTGCCGGAACCGATATAGGTGGCCGGATCCGGCTTGTCACGACGCTGGATCAGTCCTTCCAGCACCTCCGAACCCGCGGTTTCGGCGAGTGCGGCCAGCTCGGCCATGCTCGCCTCGGCCTGCGTGGCGGTGCCCGTGGTCCACACCCCGACCAGCACGACCCGCTCCAGCCGCAGCTGCCGGTACTCGACCTCGGTGATATCGGTGAGTTCGGTCGACAGACCCGCGACACGCCGCAGCGAGGAGCGCTCGTCGAGCTGCATCTCGCCGACCGTCGGATCGGCGGTCCACCCGGACCGCTGCATCCGCGCGGCGTGCTCGGCGACTACATCGCCGGTGTCTTCCGTCGTGTCCTCGGCGGCCTCGACGTGGTCGTTGTCTTCGGCGGCCGGAGTGAATTCAAAAGTCTTCGATTTCGTCATACAACATCCATGCTGCCACGAGTGTGGACCGATGCGCATTCGGTTATCCCTGGACACGCCCGGGGCCGGTCCCCGCCTTTGCGCAGGCGAGGGGTATCAGCGAGCTCAGCTCGGCGAATACGACGACCACCAGTCTTCGGCAATCCGACCCGTCGCCACCAGCACAGACGGTCCGCGCAACCAGGCCGCACCCTCGGCGAGGCGGACGGTGACCGCACCACCGAGCACCCGCACGCGCACCTCGCCGGTGTCGGTGGCGATGCGGAAACCGTCGGCGGCCAGCGCGGCCGCCGCGGCGGCGACGGTTCCGGTTCCGCAGGAACGGGTTTCGCCGACACCGCGTTCGTAGACGCGCATATCGACCGCGCCGTCGACCAATGCGGTCAGGATCTCGACATTAACGCCCTGCGGGAACAGGTCCGGGTCGAAGCCGGGTGCGACGGTGAGATCGAGTTTGGCAAGCGCGTCCACGGACAGGCTCGCGTCGACGCAGGCCAGGTGCGGATTGCCGACGTCGATGCCGATGCCGGGCAGCGCCCAACCACCGATGGTCGCGTTCGAGGAACCGAGCTCACGTACGACCCCCATCCCGACGGTCACCTCACCATCGGCAGGGCCACCGGAATGCACTGTGACCGGACGCGCCCCCGCGCGACTACCGACGACATACTCCGTACGCGATTCGAGTCCCTTCGCCGCCAGGTAGTGCGCGAAGACCCGCACCCCGTTGCCGCACATCTCGGCGATCGAGCCGTCGGCATTGCGGTAGTCCATGAACCAGTCGGTATCGGCGATACCCTCGGGAATCTCGGCGAGCACACCGGCGTCCCGCAGCGTGCCCGCGCGCGCCACCCGAAGCACACCGTCCGCGCCGAGTCCGCGGCGACGGTCGCACAGCGCGGCGACCCGGTCCGGCGTCAGGTCCAGCCGGACCTCCGGATCGGGCAGCACCACGAAATCGTTCTCGGTGCCGTGGCCCTTGGTGAACTCGATATTCGACACGTCGCGCATTCTCCCTGCTTATCGTCCTCGAACCAACGTACGGCGCTGCCGCGAAATTTCGTACAGCGCGACCGCGGCGGCCGAGGGAGCACCGAGCGAGCTGGCGGTGCCGCCCATCGGGATATAGACCATATCGTCACAGGCCTGCTGCCAGGCCGCGCTCATGCCGCTGGTCTCATTGCCGACGACAAGGATCGTCGCCTCGGTGAAGTCGTAGTCGAAAACCGCGTCCGCGCCGTGCTCATCGGTGCCGACAATGCGGGTCGGAATGCCGCGCTGGATCTGCCGGTCACGGAATTCGAGCACTTGCGCGGGCCCGGCGGCGCGGAAGATCGGCACGGCGAACAGCGAACCCGTAGATGCGCGGACCGCCTGCGGATCGTATTGGTCGGCACCGTGCCCGGTCACGATGATGCCGCTGGCACCGAATGCGTCGGCCGAGCGGATCAGCGTGCCGAGATTGCCCGGCGAATTGGGGCGATCGAAAACCACCACGACAGGTGGCGCGGCGTCACCGGGTTCGCCGGGCTCGAAGGTGTCGAACTCGGGTTGCCTGGATATCGCGACGGCCACCAATTCCGGTATGCCGGTGGACTTTTCGCCGAGTTCGGCCATCAACTCCGGAACCAGGCCGACCTGCGGGACGCCGCTGGTCTCCAATAGTTCGCGTGCCCAACTCGACAGATCGGGCGCGCCGAGGCGGTAGAGCATCGTCTCCAGCGGCCAGTCGTTGGCGATCGCTTGCGTGATCGGACGCACGCCCTGCACCAGGAAGCGGCCGTCGCGGTGGCGCTTGGTCCGGTTGTTCAGATACGCCTGCCACACCTGGACCGAGGCATTTCGGGTACTCACACGACGTGTCACTGCGGGGTCCGTTCCTTCTCGAGCAGGGACAACGCGGTCACGACCAGATCGGGATCGGCGCCGTCCACCCACCGCACCCTGGGATCGCGGCGGAACCACGAGCGCTGCCGCCGGACATAGCGCCGGGTGCCGATCAGGGTGCGTTCCTGCGCGTGGTTCAGGTCGTATTCGTTGTCCAGGTACGACAAGACTTGTGCGTAGCCGATCGCCCGGCGCGCCGTGACGCCGTCCCGCAGACCTTTATCGATCAGTCCGCGGACCTCGTCGACGAGACCGGCCTCGAACATCAGCGCGGTGCGGCGTTCGATGCGCTCGTCGAGTTCGGCGGTGTCGCGGTCCACTCCGATGATCACGGTGTCCCAACGCGGTTTTCCGATGACCGGCGCCGAGGCCGCGAAGGGTCGCCCGGTGAGTTCGACGACCTCGAGCGCACGCACCATGCGGCGCCCGTCGGTGGGCAGGATGGTCGCCGCGGCCGCCGGATCGGCCGCTTTCAACGCCTCGTGCACCGCGCCGACACCGCGCTCGGCCAGCAGTGTCTCCCAGCGTGCGCGCACCGTCGGATCGGTGGCCGGAAATTCCCAATCATCCAGCAGCGCTTGGACATACATCATCGAGCCGCCGACGATGATCGGCGTACGGCCACGCGCCATGATCTCGCGCACGTCGACGCTGGCCGCGGCCTGATAGGCGGCGACGGTCGCGGTTTCGGTGACCTCGAGGACATCGAGTTGGTGATGCGGGATGTCCCGGCGTTCGGTGGGCAGGAGTTTCGCCGTGCCGACATCCATGCCGCGATAGAGCTGCATCGCGTCGATATTCACGATTTCGCCGCCGAGTCGTTCGGCGAGATCGAGGCCGAGGTCGGATTTGCCGGTGGCGGTGGGCCCGACGACGGCGATCGGCGTTGTCACCGATCACCTCCCGATGTGCGCCAGACGCTCACCTGATAGCCGACGCCGAACGGGGCACCGCTGTACAAGGTTTCGACGGATGGGGCGACCGAATCGGCGGCGAAAAGTCCGGCGAGCACCTGATAGGCCGCGCGGCCGGATAGCACGAGCTCGGCGCACAACGCCGGATCCATGGCGAGCAGTGCGGCGGTATCGCCGTCGGCCAGGGCACGGTCCAGTTCGCGCTGTACGTCGGCGGCGCGCTCGTCGAGGTAGCCCGGCGCCTTGAGGGTCAGGGTCGCCGCGCCGTCCGCGACGACGAGAACGCCCGCCTCCTCGGGCGAATCGTCCAGGGCGGAACGCAGCTGCGCCCCGATCCGGGCGCATTCATCGGCGGGTGTGTCGACGGCGACGAGGGTCGTCGCGGCCACCGCATCCGGTGCGACCTGACCACGCAACCACCCGGCGATCAGGGCGGGCAACGGCTGCTGCGGATCCGCCGCGCCGGATGCTCGCCCCGATCGCGACAGCGCGGCCGCCGAAAGCCCGACGTGCACGTCCGCACCGAAACCGCGAAAAGTGCCGACCGCGTCCGGTCCGACGACCTGCGCGGCCGCGCCCACACCCACGACGGTCCAGTGCCGAGTCGTCGCGGCCAACGCGCCGACCGCGGCGAGCGCGGCCGCGCGCAATACCGCGGGCGCGTCATCGGAATCCGACCCGGCCGCGTGCGCGAGACCGCCGCAGAGCTCGGGCACCAGGATCGGCGGCGACGGGACCAGGGCCGCAATGGAGAACACGCCGTAACCGTAGTCGTTCGCCGAATCCGCGATCCACAGCACCGCTGCGGCGTCCGCAACCTCCGGGTTCGAGTGTCTCTGCCGCAAACTCGGCCGAGATTGATAGTGTTCGAGGTGCTACAACCCAGGTCATCACGGGTTGATTTCCCTGGGAATCATCAGTCGGAGGGCATTGATCGATGGTTTACAGGGCTCGGACCGGGTTCAATGGAGTGAGCTAGGGCGTAACCAGGCAGCCGTGACGCGCGGCAGGGACGAGGAGCAATGAGCGAGAGCAACGGAACGGCGAAAGCGACCCCCGGCAGCACGTCGCGCCCCTCGGATTCCCCGAAGGCCGCCGTGCCTAAACCTTCCGCCGCCCCGAAACCAGCCCCGGCCCCCAAACCGGGCGGGCCGACGGCCCATCCCAAGCCGCATGCGGTCAAACCGGCCCCGGGGCCGGCCGCACAGCAGCATCCGCATCCGGTCGTCGTGCCGACCGTCAGCGATCCGAGTGCGTGGGGTCGCGTCGACGACGACGGCACCGCGTGGGTGAAGACTGCCGAGGGCGAGCGCATCGTCGGATCCTGGCAGGCCGGTGATGCCGCCGAGGGCCTGGCACACTTCGGCCGTAGGTTCGACGATCTGGCCACCGAGGTGGCGCTGCTCGAGGCGCGACTGGCCGCTGGCGCGGATGCCCGCAAGACCAAGGCGGCCGCGGTCACCATCGCCGAATCGCTGCCCACCGCGGCGGTCATCGGCGATGTCGAGGGGCTCGCCCAGCGACTGCAGGCCATTGCCGAACACTCCGAAGAGGCGGCGGCGCACGCCAAGGAGGAGAAGGAAAAGGCCAGGCACGAGCACACCGAGCGCAAGGAAGCGCTGTGCGCCGAGGCCGAGAAGATCGCCACCGAATCCACCCAGTGGAAGGCCGCGGGCGATCGGCTGCGCGAAATCCTGGACGAGTGGAAGTCCATCCGCGGTGTGGACCGCAAGGTCGACGATGCACTGTGGAAGCGCTACTCCAAGGCGCGTGAGGCGTTCAACCGCCGCCGTGGCGCGCACTTCGCCGAACTCGACCGCGAACGCGCGGCCGCGAAGTCGCGCAAGGAAGAACTCTGCGTGCGCGCCGAGGAACTTTCCGACTCCACCGACTGGGTCGGCACGGCGGGTGTTTTCCGCGATCTACTCGCCGAATGGAAGGCCGCGGGCCGTGCGCCGCGCGAGGCCGACGAGGCGCTGTGGCGGCGTTTCAAGAGCGCCCAGGACGTCTTCTTCGCCGCCCGCAATGCCGCCGTCTCCGAGCGCGACGCCGAATTCGAGCAGAACGCCGCCGCCAAGGAAGAACTGCTGCACGCCTACGCACACATCGATCCCTCGACCGGTCTGGACGCCGCCCGCGCCGCCCTGCGCGAACTCCAGGACAAATGGGACGCGATCGGCAAGGTCCCGCGCGAACGCATCCAAGAACTCGAGGGCAAACTCCGCACCATCGAAAAGCGCGTCCGCGACGCGGCCGACGCCCAATGGCGCCGCACCGATCCCGAGGCAATGGCCCGAGCCGCCCAATTCCGCGAACGCGTCGCCCAATTCGAGGAACAGGCCGCCAAGGCGACCGCCGCAGGCAACAAGCGCGACGCGGAGAAGGCACTCGAGCAAGCCAAACAGTGGCGCGAGTGGGCCGAAGCGGCAGAGGGCGCAGTCAGCAACCGCTGACCCTGTACCGCCATCCGGTGGCGCCGATCGCCCGGTCGGCCGCGCGATCGGTTGCCGAGCTCGGGTGCGATCGGCACCCGGCCGTCGATGCGGCCCCTCGGAGGCGAGACAAGTGCCATCCAGGCACGCGCGAGGCCAGTGCTGCGTGTCTTCCGCGCGGCTCGGTCTCGGACTCGCGTGGAATTCGATCCGTCTCCGGAGACACCGATCACGAAATCTCTGTGCGGAACGGATTCACCGCAGCGACAAGTGAGATCCTCCGTAGCGCCTGCCCGCCGGAGCGGATCGGGGCATCGGATCTGCGATTGTCGATGCGATACGGCCGGACCGACAGTGCAGCGGGAAGGGTGCTCACGCTGAGAGCCTGCTTGCCGCGGGGCCTGGATAGCCGTACCGACACTTGCGCACGGGACGCCAGGCGCCGGAGCAACAACGATCCAGTGGCATCGCCCCCAGCGGGCGGACTCGAGCTCCGGACCCTGCGGCCGCGCCGACTGTGCGGCCAGGATAGCCACGCTGACAGGCAACGCTGCAGGACTGACGCAACGGCACCGTCCATGCCGCGACGGCTCGAACACCGCAAGCGCGACTCCGTCAGCCTCGAGGCTGAACCACGAAACCGTCCAGCGGGCAACGGATCTGGTGCTCGGCGACTGCCGCACCGGCCGTGCGGCCGCGCTGACTGTGCGGTCGGGGTAGCTGATACCGACCGGCAGCGCCCGGTCGCTGGATGGGTCTGAGCATGCTCTCGCACGAACTCGGCCTTCTCGGTCGCGCGATAGTGGCGTGGCTCAGCGTAGGTCCGGTATCGGGGGCGCGCCGGGTGGGTCAGGAGTCGCCGGTGAGGCGGCGGCGGTCGCGTTCCTCGGCGGCGGCTGCGGCGTTGCGGCGCTGTTCCTCTGCGGCGAGTTGCAGGGCGGTGCGGCTCCAGACGACCCGGATCCAGTGGAAGGTCAGCACGATAATGGCGATGGTGCCGAGGATGAGGCCGACGCCTGGGCCTGCGCCGTGGTAGTTGCCGAGGCCGGGGGTCTGGCGGTGCCAGATCGAGAAGACGCCGAAAACGCTGCCGATCGCGGAACCGGCGACCGCGATCCAGGCGAGCACCCAGCGGCGGGTCATCAGCGCGAGCAGTGAGAAGCCGATGCCGAAGAGGACGGCGAACCAGACGAAGATCCGCGACGGCAGACCGATGTGCTCAGCGCGCGCGGCATCGGTACCGAGCAGAACATCGAACCCACGGGCACCACCCGCATGCGACAACACGAGCGAAAACAGCAGCAGGAAGACCGCGCCCGCGACCACCATCGCGCGCACCCCGGGGTCGATCTCGCCCGCGATGCGCCGCTCGACGGCATCGAGATCGTCCTTGAACTGCTCGAAGCCATTACTGCTCTCGACCGAGTTCACTGCGCCCTCGTCTCCTTCGGCTGATCCCTGCTC
This sequence comes from Nocardia pseudovaccinii, assembly GCF_050942345.1. Lineage (NCBI taxonomy): Bacteria > Bacillati > Actinomycetota > Actinomycetes > Mycobacteriales > Nocardiaceae > Nocardia > Nocardia pseudovaccinii. Next base: position 3,556,529 of record NZ_CP192074.1, on the reverse strand, counting down.
CGCTGCCTTACCCGCATCCACTGTGCCATCACCGCCCCCATCCCCCGCAGTCACCCCACTACGTCCGGTAGTACTCGCATCCCCCACACCCGATCGCGAGTCCGCGCCACCCTGGCCAGGTCCCGAATCCGCCGCGCTGCCCGCGCCTGCACTCGAATCTGCACCGATCTCGCCGGTTCCTGAACCCGCGCCCCCTTTGCGTCCACGCGAGTCCGAAGCGCCCTCGCCCGGTCCTGAGTCCTCCCCGGCACGCGAATCCGCGCTGCCTTCGCCCGCATTCGAGACACCGCCGGGGTCACCCGCACGCGATTCCGCGCCACCCCCGCCTGATTCCGAATCCGCGTCGCCCTTGCCTCCACGCGAGTCCGAAGCGCCTACGCGCGGCCCCGAGTCCTCACCCGACCGCGAGCCCACGCAGTGTTCGCCCGCATTCGAGACGACCTCGCGGTGCCCACCGTTCAACGCGGCACTCCCACCCGCATGCTCCCCGCGATCGGGCTGCGCACCACGCGCATCCGCCCCAGACGCTCCCGGTGCGAGATCCGCTCCCTCAGCACGCGTCAGGTCCTCGTCACCCGACCGTGTGCTCATGCGCCGCAGCCGGTCGACCAGCCTGAGGCGACGGGTTCGGGGGTGGGGGCGCCGATGCGGGGGAGGCCGAGGCCGACGCCGATAGGGTCGGTTTTGGGGGTGATTCCGCGTTCGTGGGCGTCGCCTGCGCGGGTGCGGCGGTGGGTTTTGATGTTGGCGTCGGCGATCAGGTGGTGTGGGGCCGCGTCGGTGATGTCGACGGTGATGATGTCGCCGGGGCGGATCTTTTCCGCAGTGCCTTCGGGGCGGAAGTGCACGAGCCGACCGTCGCGGGCACGGCCGCTCATCCTGGCGGTCGCGGCGTTCTTCTTGCCCGCTCCCTCGGCGACGAGCAATTCGACCTCGGTGCCGACGAGCGCCTTGTTCGCGTCGAGGGAGATCTCCTCCTGCAGCGCGATCAGCCGCTCGTAGCGCTCTTGCACTACCGCCTTGGGCAGCTGGTCGGGCATATCCGCGGCGGGTGTGCCCGGACGCTTGGAGTACTGGAAGGTGTAGGCGCTGGTGAACCGCGCCTGCCGGACCACATCCAGGGTCTCCTGGAAGTCCTCCTCGGTCTCGCCCGGAAAGCCGACGATGATGTCGGTGGTGATCGCGGCATGCGGCATCGCGGCCCGAACCTTCTCGATGATGCCGAGGTAGCGCGCCTTGCGGTAGGACCGGCGCATCGCCTTCAGCACCCGATCCGATCCGGACTGCAGCGGCATATGCAGCTGCGGGCAGACATTCGGCGTCTCGGCCATCGCCTCGATCACGTCATCGGTGAATTCGGCCGGATGCGGCGAAGTGAAGCGCACCCGCTCCAGCCCATCGATGCGCCCGGCCGCGCGCAGCAGTTTGGCGAAGGCACCGCGATCGCGCGCCTCGTCGGGATCGGCGAAGGACGCACCGTAGGAGTTCACGTTCTGCCCGAGCAGCGTGACTTCCAGGACGCCCTGATCGACCAGCGCCTGCACCTCGGCGAGCACATCGCCCGGACGGCGGTCGACCTCCTTGCCGCGCAGCGAAGGCACGATGCAGAACGTGCAGGTGTTATTGCAGCCGACCGAGATCGAAACCCAACCAGCATAGGCGGATTCACGCTTGGCGGGCAGGCTCGAAGGGAACGCCTCCAGCGATTCCAGAATCTCCACCTGCGCCTCGGCATTGTGCCGCGCGCGTTCCAGCAGCACCGGCAGCGAACCGATGTTGTGTGTGCCGAACACCACATCCACCCACGGCGCCTTGCGCACGACGGTGTCGCGATCCTTCTGCGCCAGGCAGCCGCCGACGGCGATCTGCATGCCCGGCCGGTCGGCCTTGATCGGGGCGAGGTGGCCGAGGGTTCCGTAGAGCTTGTTGTCGGCGTTCTCGCGCACCGCGCAGGTATTGAAGACGACGAGGTCGGCCGTCGCTCCCGGCGCGGCCTTCACATAACCCGCATCCTCGAGCAGGCCCGACAAGCGTTCGGAATCGTGCACGTTCATCTGGCAACCGAAGGTGCGGACCTCGTAACTGCGTGCGCCGTCCGCGGCCGCAGGGGCGGGAGACAACACTGCCTGTCCGATCGAATCCACCCGTCCAGGGTACGGGGGTGCGCAACGCGGGTTTTCAGCGCATCGGCGCAGGCTCCGGGCCCCGCCCCGGTCGCATCGGAAGGGTTACGGCGCTGTGTCGTATCGGCGCGGCGTAACGGTGTGTCGCCGAAACCCGGGCAAATCGCCGTTTTCCGCTTAAGGTCTTGGACCATGACCGACGACGCCACCGCACCCGACACAATCGGGTTGGCCAAAACCGGGGCAGCTAGTTCTGATGAGGGCAGTACCGCCACAAGCGCGCCGATGATTTCGATGCGCAATGTGGAAAAGCACTTCGGTGACCTCCATGTGCTGCGCGATATCAACCTCGAGGTCCCCAAGGGACAGGTTGTTATCGTTCTGGGCCCTTCGGGGTCCGGGAAGTCGACGCTGTGCCGCACCATCAACCGACTGGAGCCGATCGACTCCGGCGATATCGCCATCGACGGCGTGCCCCTGCCCGCCGAGGGCCGCGCGCTTGCCGCGCTGCGCGCCGACGTCGGCATGGTGTTCCAATCGTTCAACCTCTTCGCGCATAAAACGATCGTCGAGAACGTGATGCTCGCGCCGCTGAAGGTTCGCAAGGTGAAAAAGGAGGACGCCCGCAAGCGCGCGATGGAACTGCTCGAACGCGTCGGGATCGCCAATCAGGCCGATAAGTATCCGGCGCAGCTCTCCGGCGGCCAGCAGCAGCGCGTGGCGATCGCCCGCGCGCTGGCGATGAGCCCGAAGGTGATGCTGTTCGACGAGCCGACTTCGGCGCTGGACCCGGAGATGGTCAACGAGGTGCTCGACGTCATGGTGTCGCTGGCCAAGGAGGGGATGACGATGCTGGTCGTCACCCATGAGATGGGCTTCGCGCGCAAGGCGGGCAACCGCGTGCTGTTCATGGCGGACGGGTCGATCGTCGAGGACGACACACCCGAGGTGTTCTTCACCGCGCCGAAGTCCGACCGTGCCAAGGATTTCCTCGGCAAGATTCTGAGCCACTGAACCGAGCAATCACCGCAAACGTAAAGACCTCGGCCACCGAAATCACCAGAGGGAGAAGGAACACGATGAGGATCAACCGTTCGCTTCGACTCGGCATCGGGGCGATTGCCCTGACGCTGGCCGCAACAACCGCCGCCTGTGGCGGTGGAAGCGACAAGTCCGCACTCGACAACGCCAAGGACGGAAAACTCACCGTCGGCATCAAATTCGACCAGCCGGGCCTCGGCCTGCGCAATAAGGACGGCTCCTACAGCGGCTTCGACGTCGAGGTCGCCAAGTACGTCGCGGGCAAGCTCGGTGTGAAGCCGGAGAACATCACGTTCAAGGAGTCCCCGTCCGGTCAGCGCGAGACGCTGATCGAGAACGGTCAGGTCGACTACATCGTCGCCACCTACTCGATCAACGATGCGCGTAAGCAGAAGGTCGACTTCGCCGGGCCGTATTACGTTGCGGGCCAGTCACTTTTGGTGAAGGCCGACAACTCGAGCATCAACGGTCCCGATGACCTGAAGGGTAAGAAGGTCTGCTCGGTGAAGGGCTCCACCCCGGCCCAGAACATCGAGAAGAACTACCCCGCCACGCAGCTGCAGACCAACGACACCTACTCGCTGTGCCTCGAGGGCCTGCAGGCCGGTTCGTACGACGCGGTGACCACCGATGACATCATCCTTGCCGGTTACGCCGCGCAGAGCGCGGGCACGTTCAAGGTCGTCGGCAAGCCGTTCACCACGGAGAACTACGGCATCGGCCTGAAGAAGGGCGATAAAGAGCTGCGCGACAAGGTCAACGACGCGATCGAGGCCATGATCGCCGACGGGTCCTGGAAGAAGGCGTTCGACTCCACGGTCGGCGTCTCCGGCTACCAGGCGCCGACGCCGCCGACGGTGAACCGGTACTGAGGATCGCGATCGGGTGGTCCGCACGGGCCACCCGATCTCCCGGCTACGAGCAACCTGTACATCGCGCGCGGAAGGACGATCTCCAGCCGCCGCACAATCCGATCGGAGGGACGCGAGCACCGTGTTCGACCTGATCTCGAGGTATGACGTCCTCGGCGCCTTCTGGGTGACCATCAAACTGACCGCGTCGTCGGCGGTCCTTGCCCTGATCCTGGGCACATTCGTCGCCGCGATGCGCGTGTCCCCCGTGCCGGTCGCCCGTTTTCTCGGCGCCGCCTACGTCACCATCTTCCGCAATACCCCGCTGACGCTGATCATTGTGTTCTGCTCACTGGGCCTCTACTCCACCATGGGCTGGAAGCTCGCACCGGAGGGCCCGAACTCGCTGGCGCAGAACAACTTCCGTTACGCCGTACTCGGACTCAGCATCTACACAGCGGCATTCGTGTGCGAGTCATTGCGCTCGGGCATCAACACCGTGCCGATGGGCCAGTCCGAGGCGGGCCGCTCACTGGGCTTCACCTTCACGCAGAATCTGCGAATCGTGGTGCTGCCGCAGGCATTCCGCTCGGTCATCGCTCCGCTCGGCAGCGTGCTGATCGCACTCACCAAGAACTCGACGATCGCCTCGGCGATCGGCGTCGCCGAGGCCGCCACCCTGATGGCCAAGATGAACGAGAACGAGGCCGCACTGATCACCATCGGCTTCATCTTCGCACTCGGCTTCGTAATCCTGACCCTGCCGACCGGCCTGCTGTTCGGCTGGCTGGCCAAGCGATTCGAGGTGGCCCGATGAGTTCGGGAGCTTCAGTTCTTTTCGATGCGCCGGGGCCCCGCGCGCGCATTCGCAACTCCATCTATTCGGTCGTCGCGGTTGTCGCGGTGGTCGCGCTGGGCTGGGTGTTCTACCGCGGCTTCGCCGATAAGGGACAGTTCACCGCGGAGAAGTGGAAGCCGTTCATCGAGGCGGACGTCTGGAAGACCTATCTGCTGCCCGGTCTGCGCGGCACCCTGGTCGCGGCGCTGCTGTCGATTGTGTTCGCGCTGGTGATCGGTATGGTCTTCGGCATCCTGCGTCTGTCGGAGCACCGGGTGGTGCGCTGGGTGGCGGGCGCGATCGTCGAGGTGGCCCGGGCCATTCCGGTGCTGATCCTGATGATCTTCCTGTTCTACATCTTCTCCGATTACAAGGTGTTCAAGGTCGATCAGCTCGCACTGTGGGCCGTGGTGATCGCGCTGACGGTCTACAACGGTTCGGTCATCGCCGAAATCGTGCGCGCCGGCATCAAATCGCTGCCGAAGGGGCAGACCGAGGCCGCGGTTGCGCTGGGTCTGCGCAAGGGGCAGCTGATGCGGTTGATCCTGCTGCCGCAGGCGATTACCGCCATGCTGCCCGCCTTGATCTCGCAAATGGTTGTGGCGCTGAAGGATTCGGCGCTCGGTTATCAGATCACCTACCTCGAGATCGTGCGTCAGGGCTCGCAACTCGGTGCGGCCGAACGCAATACGGTGCCCGCGCTGATGGTCGTCGCCGTGGTGATGATTCTGCTGAACAGCACGTTGACGATCGTGGCCAATAAGCTGGAGCAGCGGTTGCGCTCGCGCAAGCGGGCCAAGGGTGCCGCCGTCGTGGCGGCCGACTCGATTCTGGCCGATGCGACTCCGGGAATGGATATCACGCAGAAGCCGTGAGGCCAGCGGCTCTGAGCGTGCACTTCTCGCTTGAATCGGGCAGAAATTGCCGGATTTCGCGGGAATTGCACGCTCAGACCCATTTTCGGGCTCAGTCGATTTCGTCGGTGTTCTCCGCGATCGCCTTTGCGGCCGCACTATCGCTGTACGGGCGTGCGGCCCACCGGGGTCCTGATTTCCGGCCCCGTCCGCGTTCGGCCGCAGTGATCAGGACGAGGGCATGCTGCTGCGGAGTTCTCCGGTCTCGGGGTGGACCGTGGAGGTGAAAGGTTCGGCGAACGGGACGGATTCGGGTGGGTAGGTGGCCGCTGCCACGGCGGTGGCCGCGCGGACGAAGGCGGCCACCGCGGGTGAATGGCAGTTCTGCGGCCACGCTACCGCGAGGGTAGTTGGTTTCAGGTCGGTGACCGGCCGATAGGCGATGCCGGGGCGGGGGTGACGGCGGGCGACCGAGGTGGGCGGGAACCAGATGCTGTCGCCGAGCTCGATCAGGTTGAAGATCTGCGCAAGATCGCGCACTGGACGCGGAGTTCCGGATGACGGGACGAGGCCGTCGCGGTCGGCGTGCGTTCCATCAGGGAGCAGTCGACCGGCCAAGTCGGCCAGGCACAGGGTTGTCCGGGCGGCGAGCGGATCGGAGGCGGCCAGTGCGACCAGGCGGGGTTCGGTGAGCAGCGGTTCGATATCCAGGCCGCTGTCGTCGAACGGGGCCGCAATGAGCGCGACATCCGCACGGCCCTGACGCAATGCTGGGACCTGCTCACCCCGACCACCCAACATGAACTCCACCGGGACAGCCGCTTCCTCGAGGCGGTATGTCTCGACGATCTGCGGCAGGAGTCCGGCGTCATAGTCGGCTTTGAGCGCGAGCCGCAGCCCCGGTGCGGCCCGACCTACGTGCCGGGCACGCTCCGCGGCCGCCGCAACGGCATCGAGTGCGGTCCGCGCGTCGCGGAGCAAGGTCTCACCGGGCGGGGTGAGCACGACGTGTCTGGTGGTGCGCTCGAAAAGTTGAACGCCCAGTTGACGTTCCAGTTCCCGGATCGCCCGCGACAGGGGTGGTTGCGCCATCCCCAGTCGGTCGGCTGCGCGTCCGAAATGCAGTTCCTCCGCGACCGCCACGAAGTATCGGAGTTGGCGAACCTCCAGATCACTCATATCCCCACGGTATCAACGCTTATCGGATCGGTCCTTCAGGTTCCGTGCCGCGCCGACTTGACTTGCCAGTGCCACATCACTCGAGCAGAGGTTGTCATGATCGTTGTTACTGCCCCGACCGGCGCCATCGGCCGTCAGGTCCTTCCGCATCTCCTCGATCGCGGCGCGCCGGTCCGCGTTATCGCGCGTGATCCCGCACGCCTGCCCGTGCACGTCCGCGAGCACGTCGAAGTCGTGACCGGATCGCACAGCGATATTGATGTCGTCACCCAGGCGTTCGCCGGTGCCGACGCCGTGTTCTGGTTGCTGCCTCCGGTTCATCGCGGAGCGAGCCTCGATGCCGCGGTTCTGGGTTTCACACGGCCCGCGTGCGAGGCATTCAAGGGTCAAGGCGTCGAGCGAGTGGTCGGCGTCTCGTCCATTGGTCGCGGGTCCGCGGTGGTCGGAAACGCCGGACTGGTCACAGCGTCGCTGGCCATGGACGATCTGATAGCGAGCACGGGCGTGAACTACCGAGCGCTGACTATGCCCTCATTCATGGACAATCTTCTTCGCCAAGTCGATGCGATCAAGAACCAGGGTATGTTCTTCGCACCGCTGTCTCCCGACCTGAAACGCCCCACATGCGCGACCCGCGATATCGCCGCCGTCGCCGCCGAACTGCTGCTCGACGACTCGTGGGACGGATACGACAGCGTTCCCGTACTCGGCCCAGAGGACTTGTCCAACAACGACATGGCGCAAATCATGTCCGAAGTGCTCGACCGCCCGATTCGGTTCCAACAAGTCTCCGGCGCGGCCTACAAAACCACCATGCTCGAATCCGGCATGTCCGAGGCCATGGCTCAGGGTATGTACGACATGTTGGAAGCAAAGGAGAACGGTCTCGACAACGCCGAACCCCGCACTCCCCGAGCCACGACTCCGACCACCTTCCGCCAATGGTGCGAAGAAGTCCTCGCCCCCGCCCTCCGCAACTAACCCGGCCCCCAGCCTCACTGGGGCTGCTGCCGCATGTTTTCGCCCGGCGAATTCGTGCGCGGTGCGAGAAAGGCTGCGCGGCGCAGTTTCTGTAGCCGACACCGCAGCAGGCCGACCCGCCGGACAGCCGGGCACAGCAGACGCTCAGTCGAGGTCCGGTGCGTCGAACTGGGCCTGTTCCAGTTCGGCTTTCACCACGGTGAAGGCGGTGGATTGGTTGTAGCCGCGGCGGGCGAGCATGGAGACGAGGCGGCGGATTGTTTTGTCACGGTCCAGGTTTGCGGGCATGGTGCGTAGTTTGCGGCGGACCAGTTCGGTGGCGCGTTGTTCCTCGTCATCGGCGCTGATGGCGTCGAGGGCGCAGGCGGCGTCGGATTGGGAGACGCCTTTGCGGCGGAGTTCTTGGGCGAGAGCCTGTTTGCCCTTGCCGGAGAAGGTGTGGCGGGACTGGACCCATTGTTCGGCGAAGGCAGCGTCGTCGATCAGGCCGACCTCGGTGAAGCGGTCGAGGGCGCGTTCGGTGATCTCGGGCGTAAAGCCCTTGGCCGCGAGACGCTGCGCCAGTTCGGCACGGCTGCGGGCGCGGACGGCGAGCAGGCGAAGACACGCCTCCTTCGCCTGCTCGACCGTCCCGCCTTGGGGAGTGCGCTCCACACGGGACCGGTTCGCACCGGTGCCCGTCGAGGACACACCCTCCTCGGATCCAGCCGCCACCGGATCCGCCCATCGGCCTTCGGAACTCTGTAAGTCAGCCGAGTGGGAGTCGTTGCGCTGGAACTCGTTCCGGCGCCCGCGACCGCGCCGGGACCCAGTCGAGCGCGCCCGCTGCGGATCGGGCGCGCTCGACCGAGTTCCCATGATGTCCGAATCGGCCAAACCACCTTCGGCCAACCGGACCTGCTTATCCCCCTGCCCCTTCCCCCGAAAACCCGATCCCTCCGAATCCCACTCATCGCCCTCGGACCAATGCACCCGCCCCGGTTCGGACTCGTCCGAACCGGATCCGGCGGGGGTCTGGATGGGTGGGCGGCCTGAGGCGGAGAGTAGTTCGTTCAGGCGGTGACGGACCTCGGTTACCGGGTCGGGCCGCGCTGTATCGGATGCGGGCCGGGTGGGGTGTGGGCGCCGAGGGGTCATCGGATCAGAAGTCGGCGGGGACCTCGGCGGCCGCGCCCTCTGCGGTCACGTCGGCGCCGATGCCGAGCTTTTCCTTGATCTTCTTCTCGATCTCGTCACGGACGTCGGTGTTCTCCAGCAGGAACTTGCGGGCGTTCTCCTTGCCCTGGCCGAGCTGGTCGCCCTCGTAGGTGTACCAGGAGCCGGACTTGCGGATGAACCCCTGCTCGACACCCATATCGATGAGCGAACCCTCCTTGGAAATACCCTGGCCGTAGAGGATGTCGAATTCGGCCTGCTTGAACGGCGGCGAGACCTTGTTCTTCACGACCTTCACGCGGGTGCGGTTGCCGACCGCATCGCTGCCGTCCTTGAGCGTCTCGATGCGGCGCACATCCAGGCGCACCGAGGCGTAGAACTTCAGCGCCTTACCACCGGTGGTGGTCTCGGGCGAACCGAACATCACACCGATCTTCTCGCGCAGCTGGTTGATGAAGATGGCGGTGGTGCCGGAGTTGTTCAGCGCACCGGTCATCTTGCGCAGCGCCTGGCTCATCAGGCGCGCCTGCAGACCGACGTGGCTGTCACCCATCTCGCCCTCGATTTCGGCGCGCGGTACCAGCGCGGCCACCGAGTCGATGACGATGATGTCGATCGCGCCCGAACGCACCAGCATGTCGGCGATTTCCAGCGCCTGCTCACCGGTGTCGGGCTGGGAGACGAGCAGTGCGTCGGTGTCGACGCCCAGCTTGCGGGCGTAGTCGGGATCGAGCGCGTGCTCGGCGTCGATGAAGGCGGCGACACCGCCCGCGGCCTGGGCATTGGCCACCGCGTGCAGTGCGACGGTCGTCTTACCCGAGGACTCCGGACCGTAGACCTCGATGATGCGGCCGCGCGGCAGACCGCCGATGCCGAGCGCCACGTCCAGGGCGATGGATCCGGTCGGGATCACCGAGATGGGCTGGCGGGCCTCCTCGCCGAGACGCATGACCGCGCCCTTGCCGAAGCTCTTCTCGACCTGAGCCAGCGCCAGCTCGAGCGCCTTATCACGGTCGTACGCCTGTGGTGCCATATCCTGATCCCCTTCTCGACGGGTAAGTCTCGTTCTTGGTTGGCGCCCACATTAGAGGGCGGCACCGACAAGTTCTGGCGACCAGCCTAGACGAACAGATGTTCGAGTCAAGCGACGCGCCCGACAACACGCGCCCCGAACTTCCGGACACGGCAACCGCTGCGCTACGGCCGCTCGCAACCCCTTTCCGGGCGCCGAACACCCGACCTCACCGAACCAGCGAGATCCGATCACTGTCCAGCAATGTCTGCGCCTGCTTGTACACCCGCAACGCAGGGGTCACCTCCACATCGGCGATCCCGTCGAGTGCACCCAGCCGCTGCGTGACATACCGATAGAGGTGCGCGGTATCGCGGCATATCAACGACGCCATCAGGTTGGTCGGCCCCGTGGTCGCGGCGATGAAGACGATCTCCGGATGGGTTGCCATCGCGGTGCCCACCGCCTCGAGATCCGCCGGTCGCGTGCGCAGCCACAGCGCTGCCCGCACGGCGTATCCCATCCGTTCGACCGCGAAATCGAGATCGAAGTACAGCACCCGGGATTCGACGAGTTCGGCCATGCGCCGCGCCACTTTCGTTGCGGTCCAGCCGATTTCGGCGGCAATCCGAGCATAGGGCGCGCGTCCGTCGCGACCGAGCAGCGCCAGCATCGCCTCATCCTGCGCCGAAAGTTCCACCGGCACTTCCGGCCCCGTATCGGCCCGCCACGACGGCCGTGGGCCGAGGTCGCGCAATTGCGCAGCCGTGAACAGGTGCCGGAAATCCGGCCACTCCTCGTCGAGCGGGAAGCGGTGGATCACCTCGTGGGCCGTCAGTCCGATCACCTGACTGGCCTGGGGCAGCGTCTGCATCAACAGCTTGTCACGCCGCTCGATCGAGCGCGGCCTGCTCACGCAGGTCACCTCGGATCCGGTGGCCGACAATGTGACCCAGCTCAGATCCGGAAACCGCGCCAGTGATTCGGCCAGCCGCGCCGCCTTGTCCGGAGTCGACCGGAGCCGGATCACCCAGCGCGCATGCCCGAGCGGCACCACGTTGACCTGCCCCGCCACATGCAGGATGCCGCGCTGCCGCAGCGATCGGTAGCGTCGCGCCACCGTCTGCTCCGAAACCCCGAGGATGGCGCCGAGCTTGGCGAACGGGATGCGCGCATCGGTCACCAGCGCGTGCAGGATCTGCTTCTCGAGGACATCGAGTACGGAGGAATCCGTGCCGTCTTCGGACTGCATAGGAGGAATCTAACGCACATGGCCACGTGACTATGTGGATATCAACACCTGCCGCACCCTGAGTGTCGATATCGTTCGAATCGCCTCGGAGGCTCCCGTGAGGAAATGGCTGCCCTTATTCGCCGCGTGCCTGGGCACGCTGATGCTGCTCATCGACGTCACCATCGTCAATGTCGCGCTTCCCGACATCGCCGCCGATCTCGGCACCGGTCTGTCCGGACTGCAATGGGTGATGGACGGATACGCGCTCGCGCTGGCGGCGCTGCTGCTGGTGCTGGGTTCGCTGGCCGATCGGGTCGGTGCGAAGCGCGCCTATCTCGCCGGACTCGTCGTTTTCGCGATCGCATCGCTGATCTGCGGGACCGCCGATACCTCGGCGAGTCTCATTGCGGCGCGCGCACTTCAAGGCATCGGCGGGGCCGCGATGTTCGCGACCACACTGTCGCTGCTGCACTCCACCTACACCGGCCGTGATCGGGGTGTCGCCTTCGGCGTCTGGGGTGCGGTGTCGGGTGCCGCGGCCGGGATCGGTGTGGTGCTCGGCGGTGTGCTCACCGAGGCACTGTCGTGGCGGTGGATCTTCTTCGTCAACCTGCCGATCGCGGTACTGGCGATCGTGTTGACCGCCGTCGTGTTCCAGCCGTCGCCACGGCAGGCGGATCGGGCCATCGATGTGCCCGGCATGCTCGCCTTCGCGACCGCCGCGACGGCGGTCACCTACGGTGTCATCCGCGGCGGCGAACACGGCTGGTCCGATGGTCCTACGCTGCTCGCCATGGCGCTCGGCGCGGTCGCGCTGCTGGCCTTCGTATTCGTCGAATCCCGCAGCGCGGCAGCGATGTTTCCGCTGGCACTGCTCGGCAATCGCAACTTCGGGGCCACCCTTGTCTCCGCATCCGGCCAGACGTTCGCCGCCTTCGCCGCCACACCCCTGATTTCGCTCTGGCTGCAGCAGCAGTTGCATATGTCACCCATGCACGCCGGACTCGCCATGCTGCCGATGGCGGCGACAGCGTTCGTGGTCGCCGGCGCCTTCGGCAAACTGCTGCACGATGTTTCGCCGAAGTGGACGATCGGAGCCGGTCTGGTGCTGGTCGGCATCGGTACCGGACTGCTCACTATCATTGACGCCGAATCATCTTGGGCCGCACTGACTCCCGGATTCGTGGTGATCGGTGCGGGCATCGGCGTCAACGCACCCGCGCTGGTCGCGGTGGGGATGGCGGCGGTGCCGCCGCACCAGGGCGGGATCGCCGCAGGCGCGGTAAATACCGCACGACAGCTCGGTCTCGCACTCGGAGTCGCGGTGCTGGGCACCGTATTCCGCGAAGTCGCCGATGACAGTCGTCCGATGACATTGTCGCGTTTCGTGGATGGCTTGGACGCGGCATTCGGTGTCGCGGCCGGAGTCGGAATCGTATTCGGAGTGATCGCATTCGGGCTGCTCCAACCTCCGCGTCAGGTCGCCGATGCCCCCGTCCAGCCGGAGACCGTCGCAGCCTGAGCCCCGTCGGCGCGATCAAGGCCGGGCACCCCATACACCGGCCGGGTACCCCGCACACGCGGTGCCCGGTCCGGCAACGGGGTGCCCGGCATCGCCGATTTACTGCTGCGGCAGAACGGATTCGTCGCCTTCCTGGCGCGGGCCGGGGATGCGGCGGTCGGATTCGTCGATGCGGACATCGTTGATGCTGGCCTCCCGGCGCGACATCAGGCCTTCCGGGGTGAACTCCCATTGCTCATTGCCGTAACTGCGCCACCACTGGCCGGATTCGTCATGCCATTCGTACTGGAAGCGGACCGCGATGCGGTTGCCTTCGAACGCCCAGAGGTCCTTGCGCAGTGCATAACCGTTTTCGATGGACCACTTTCGAGTGAGAAATTCGACGATGGCGGCGCGGCCGGTGAAGAATACGTCACGATTTCGCCACACCGAATCCTCGGTGTATGCGGCGGCGACGCGCTCGGGATCCCTGGTGTTCCAGGCATTCTCGGCGGCGCGCACCTTGGCCTTGGCGGATTCCGAGTCGAATGGTGGCAGTGGAGGTCGCATTGCAATTCTCTTCTCGAGGGATCGGGGTCAGGGGTTGACCGGGGAAAGTTCGGCTGGACTCCAGCGGAGCGGGCCCGCGCCGTGGATTTCGATCACTTCCGTAATGGTGAAGTCGATCGAGCACTGAGCTCCGGCGGTGAAGGTTTCCGGTGCCCAGGACAATTCGGCGGTCCCGGTGAGTTGGAGGGTTCCGCCGGTCGTCCAGTCCGGGATCAGGATGCCGCAGCGTGGGTTCACCACCATGTTCCCGAGTGTCATGAACATCGAATTACCCTGATAGTCCGGCCATCTCAGCCGAGTCGGCGAAAGCACCCGCAGGAAACCGGGATTTCCGCCACGGTGGGAGGCGTCGGCATTGCCGTCGGTATCCGCGGTGGCGACGAAGAAAGTGTCCGCAGCGGCGACCAGTGCACGCTGCCGCGCATCGAGTTCCGTGCCGCGCCGGGGTGCTGGGAGTTCGATATCGGGGCGATACGATTCGATCCGCCTGCGCGAGATGTACTTCGGGCAGTTCGAATACACCTGATCGACGGCAATCCGCAGTCCCGCCTCCGTCGGAGCCGCGAATCCATTGACACGCATTCGCCTGCGCCGCTCAGGCTGCAGCGCGATCATGCCGATCCGGGCGGGGCCGGTCAGTGCTTCGTGTAGCGGATTTCCCAATGCCGGAATTGCATCGATTGCGATCGTCTCGGCATCGACGACGTGCACGAATCCCGGCGACCCGACCACCGCGCCTGCCCACATCCGTCCGTCGAGGTCCGCAGCCGCGATCACGACCATCGGCTGCTCCGCCAGGAAACCCGCCGCGACATCCGGGATGTCGGCACGAATCGTCCGTCCCACCCGGTCGGCGATATGCGCCTGACCCATTCGCTGCTGTACGGCGACCTCGCCCGAATGAAAGTGTGACATCACAGTGCTCAACAGCGTTCAGGCTCAGAAGAATCCGCACGTCGGGGCGGCACCGCTGGGCGCGGGAGCGGATTCGGCGCCCGTGGGTGCGTAGACCTCGAGACGGATACCGTCGGGGTCGACGAAGAAGATGCCACCCGAGGCGACACCCTCGCCGTGCGCGACCACCCCGTCGTGGGCGAAGCTCACCGAGAGTTCGCGCAGCAGCGCCTCGATCGAGCGCACTTGTTCGATGGTGTCGACCTGGAACGAAAGATGGTGCAGACCAGGGGTTTCGGTAGAGAACGCGCCGTCGGACTGCTGCCAGAGGGTCAGCACGAGCTTGCCGTTCGCACCGAGGAAGGCCCAACGCTTTTCGCTGTCGGTGCTGGCCGCGAGCTGCTCGAAACCGAATGCGCGGCGGTAGAAGTCCACCGATCGGTCCAGGTCGGAGACGTTCAGGCCGATGTGTCCGGTGGCCAATTGGGGTGCGACGGCTGTGGTCATCGAGATCCTCCTCGGAATTTATAACTGTTCTAAGTAGCTTTACTAGTTAGAACATAACCAACAGCCAGAAGGACGTCAACCTCTAAAATAAGGTTAACTGGTTAGAACGGCGGTGGTTGCCTTGGCAACGAAAGGAAGATCGCTACGCTCAGGTATGCCTGATCCACGCCCCCACCTCGGTGAACCGCTGGCACTCGACCTGCTGAACACCCGGTGGATCCAGGACGGACCGCAGGATCTGCTCACCGATGTCGCGGGCCTGGGCATATGGCTGGCCTCGGCCGGACTCGACGATCGCGCGAATGCCGACGAGCGGACCCTGCAGGCGGTGCTCGCCGCCCGCACCGCCATCTACGACACCGTGAAACACACCTCACACACCGCGCTCAACGAGGTCCTCGACCACGGCCGGATCCGACGCATGCTGACCGACACCGGCCCCACCGAAATCGTCGATGTACCCGAAACCACCTGGCTCCCCGGCTGGCTCGCCGCCGACAACCTGCTGCGGCTACTGGCCGAGGCGCCGGACCGGATCCGCCAGTGCGCCCATCCGGACTGCGTCCTGTTCTTCTACGACACCTCGAAAAACGGCACCCGCCGCTGGCATTCGATGGCGACCTGCGGCAACCGCACCAAGGCCGCACGCCACTACGCCAAAAAGGCTTGAGCTCAGAAGAGTTCGTCGAGTAGTCGGTAGTAGTCAAGTCGCCGCCGGTCCGGCTCGGCGAGTCCATAGGCGGCATAAAACGCGCTCAGTTCGTCGGCACCGAAGTCCTCGCGCAGGTCGCGCTCGACCAGAGCCAGATCGCGGTACCGATCCGCGACACCCAAACCGCCGACGTCGATCAGCAGACCGCCGCCCAGCACATTGGACGGGGTGAAATCACCATGCGCGACAACGAGATCCTCGTCCGGCGGACGTTCGGCGAGCAGTCGCTGGTAGATCTGTTCCGGCGTCAGCCCTCGATTGTCGTCGTCGAAGTCGTCGACATCGACCAAATCCTCGAGCACACGGCGGCGCGCCTGGGCCAGCATGACATCCAACCTGCCGTCGAACGGGCACTCGGCAACGGGCATATCGTGCAGCCGCCGCAACAGCGCGCCCATGACCGCGCCCACCGATTCTGTCGGTTCAGCGGCCAGACTCGGCAGACCCGCGTCGGCGAGAACCAGCACATCCTCTTCGAACACAACAATGTCGGGTAGTTGAATCCCTTTGCCCCGCAGCCAATTCAACCGCGCGTACTCGGCTGTGGCCTTCGGTCCCCGCTTCACCCAGTACGCACCGTCGACATGCGCGACACCGCCGCTCATTCCCTCGTGGTCCTCCGACCACGCGGGGTCCGCACCCAGCACCGCGGCGACCTTCGGCGGCAAGGTCGTGGGCAGATCATCGAGCAGGTCGAGGGTGGTGCGGGTGGCCTCGATCAGCTCGGCATCCCCCTCGACGACGCGCAGTTTCAACGCCTCGGTGAGCCGCGCCCTGGCCTCGGGCAGTCTGCCCTGTTCGGCAAGGGCCTTGCCCAGGTGCTGCAGCGCGAAGGAGAGCACCTCGGAGTCGCCGGCTCGGTCCACGGCTCGGCGATACAGCGTTTCGGCGGTGACGATGTCACCCCAATAGCGGTAGACATCACCGAGGTTGATCCAGACCGACCTCCGGCGATAGTCGCTATCGGCGAGTTCGAGGGCGCGATCGAGGTGATCGAGGGCCTCGGCGTAGCGGCCGAGCAGCATCAGCTCGATGCCGATCTTGCGGAATTCGGCGAAATCGACCGGGCGTGCGGTCGCGACGCGAGCGGCCAGCTGCGCATGATCGATGGGGATCATGCGCAGCCGCTCGTCGAAGCGGTATCCGTGATCGCTCACCAGCGTGTTCTCGGGACGTCGAAGTCGGCGCAGAGCGCGCGCCACACGTCACGCGGGTCGATGCCCGCCTCGATGGCGGCGGCGCCCGTCCGCCCGCCCAATGCCGGGATGGTGTGGTCCCTGAGCAGCGCATCGCCGCGGGACACACCGAACTCGGTGTGCAACAGCTCCTGGAACTCGGTCAACCGCACCGTATTCAAGATACTCGCGCCGCTGCGGGCCTTCCCTCGGGCCGTTCGATTGGCGAACAGGCTAGCGGGTCCGCACGCTGAGGACGTCGTGACAGATGCGGATCGGGTCCGCAACTTCCGCGATACCGGCGGCCGCTCGCTGCGCCGCCTCGGTGTAGCCGGGCGTATCGAGCAGATCGAGGACTGCGGTAC
The DNA here is from genome assembly GCF_050942345.1 of Nocardia pseudovaccinii. Classification (NCBI taxonomy): domain Bacteria; kingdom Bacillati; phylum Actinomycetota; class Actinomycetes; order Mycobacteriales; family Nocardiaceae; genus Nocardia; species Nocardia pseudovaccinii. The sequence continues at coordinate 3,539,537 of NZ_CP192074.1, read as the reverse complement.
GCACCGCGCCGGCGGTCAGGGGGCGGACCAGTATCGAACTGCCTTGGCGAGCAGCGCGATTGGCGAGTTCCCACTGGTCGCCGCCGCCGGGTACCGTCACGATCGGCACACCCGCGAGCAGGGATTTCGCGAGCAGACCATGGCCGCCGCCGCCCACCACGACCGACGCATGGGTGAGCAGTTCGTCCTGACGGCCGAGTCCGGCCGTTGCCCATGGCGGCAGGTCGGTGGGCGGGGTGTCGAGCATGGAAATGGCCACCCGGACGCCCGCTCCGTCCAATGCGGCGAGCACGGTTTCGACCATGTCCGCGACACCCGTATGCGCGGTCGACGGTGCGACCATGACCAGCGGCCCATCGCCGGGCGGTGGCTCGAGGATTTTCGGAGTCGGCTCCCACAGCAGCGGGCCGACGACGTGGGTGTGCTCGGGCCAGTCGGGGCGCGGCACCTCGAGGGCAGGCAGGGTGGCGATCAGGCGGGCCGCCGGGCCTGGATCGGTGCCGGGCAATCCGACGCTTTCGCGGGCGTGCTCGCGCTGACGCAGACCGTTGCGAACGGCACGGGCGGTCATGGTGCGCAGCACACCGTCACGCAGGCGGCCGCGCACCCCCTCCCCCGGCGCGAGGCCACTTCCGATGGGCGGCAACGCTTTCGACGGTAGATACAGCGGATGCGGCGACAGCTCGACCCACGGCACCCCGAGTCGCTCGGCTGCCATCCCGCCGCCCGCGGTCAGCACATCCGACACCACGAGCTCCGGCAGCATCGCGCTCAGATCGGGCAGGATTTCGGTCGAAATATGTGCCGCACGCTCGTGAATGCGCTGACCGGCATCATCATCGTCGTCGACCGTGCGCGGCGCGAGCCCCTTGAGTCTGCGCACCGCGATGCCCGCCTGCTTGGCGGCGTCGAACCAACGTGGTCCGGTGAACAGCACCGGATCGTCACCGGCGGCCAGGAAGCGTTCGCACAGCGCCAGCGCCGGAAACGCATGGCCGGGATCCGGCCCGGCAACAACGGCAACACGCATGCGGCCAGCCTGCCACATCGGTGCCGGAACTCGGTGCGGAGCGGACCCGGATCGGTCGAGCAGCCCAGTGCGGCCCGCGTTCATCGAAATGCCATTCGGAAGAAACCCGGCGAGCGCCGATCGAGGGCATCCTGGTCTAGACCATTCCGGCCGGATCGACAGATTGGGGTCGAGGTGCCCGTCACCACCATCGACGAATTGCTGAACCTGCTGGCCGGATGCGCCGAGGTCTGGGATATGCCCGACCGCAGCGGCGACCTCGTCGACATCCTGGACCACGACCTGCAATGCGCAGAGCTGCTGCGCCGATCCCATCCCGAGGACGAGGAACTGCAACTCGCCGGACTCCTGCACGATATCGGCCATAAACTCGTTCCCGGCGACGACGCGGGTCACGGCCGACACGGCGCGGACGCGATTCGTTCGCTACTCGGCGACCGCGTCGCCCGACTGGTCGAACTACACGTTGTCGCCAAACGCTACTTGGCCGCCACCGACCCCGCCCACACCCTGTCTCCCGCCAGCCGACGCACCCTGGTCGCCCAGGGCGGTCCGATGACCGAGACCGAAATCGCTGAATTCCGAACCGATCCCGGCTTCACCGCCGCCCTCGCCCTCCGCCGCGCCGACGACGCGGGCAAGGTGGTCGGCCTTCGGGTCGCCTCCGTCGAGTCCTGGCGTCCAGTGATCGAACGCGTCGCCGGCACCCGCTGACCCCACCGATTTCAATACTTCCGCATACATCCGTTACCCTTGCTCAGCAACACCGGTCCGGGTGGCGGAATGGCAGACGCGCTAGCTTGAGGTGCTAGTGCCCTTTATCGGGCGTGGGGGTTCAAGTCCCCCTCCGGACACAGAAAGCACGTCACGTCACCGTTCTACCTGCGGTTATGCCGGAGGGACGCGCGACCGTCGAACGGCGACTTGCACAGCCCGGCAATGCATTCCGCGCGACCACGTGGCTTCACAGCGTGTTTTTGCGCTGGTTGGCATTGAAGCGCGCCTTCTTCTGACGATTCCCGCACGTGTTCATGTCACACCATTTGCGGGTGCGACTTTGGCTGGTGTCGAAGAAGGCGGCTCGGCAGGTCGGCGATGCGCACAAGGCCAATTTTCCGTCTCGTTCGCCTGCGATGATGCTGATCGCGTCGGCGGCGATTACGCCTAGGGCATCTTCTACGCGGGAAGCCGAGCTGAGTCGCCATCGACGACGGCCCTCGGGCGTCAGGATAGCCGCCGCCCGCCCCTGAATGCTGCAGTCATTGATGACTTGGACAGCGGACGCAGGGAGAGCGTCTTGGATCGCGGCCGCTGTCGCGGCGGCGTGAATCGATTCCCTCAGTTCCCAAGCGAGTTCGAGCTGGGCGGTGGTGCAGGAGTCCACGGCGAGACCGTTCACGGCCAGCCAGTCGACGAGTCGCTGCGGCGTGGGAATGCGTTCCACAGCGTCGCCACGACGCTCCGTCAGAGTCCCCGTGAAGCTGGTCGCTAGCACGTTACCGAGGCGAAAGTCAGGGAACCCAGCAGGCATGGAACCACCTTAGCGGGTTGCTGGCTGACACGGGGGCATGCTAGAACCGTCTTTGCCGGTTCGCGATAGGTCGGAGCCGGTTCCGCGACCACCAGGAGGTCTCATGCCCACACTTGGCCACCTCAATCCGGTTTTCACGCCCGACCCCAGCGACGTGCGAGCATTTGAAGCCCACGCAACTGACGCCGACCTCGACGATCTGCGCGCGCGATTAGCCGCGGCACGACTGCCGGAAGCTGAGACGGTCTATCGCGCCGCGCCCGACCCTCGCCGATGGGAACAGGGCGTTCCTCTCGCCGACCTCGTCGATGTCGTGAACTACTGGCGCACCGAGTACAACTGGCGGTCGTTCGAAGCGCGCCTCAACCGGATCGGCCAGTTCCGCACGACCATTGACGATCTGGGAATCCACTTCCTACACCGCCGATCCGCGCGCGCAGATGCCACTCCTCTGATCATGACGCACGGCTGGCCAGGCAGCATTGCCGAGTTCATCGATGTAGTAGACGAGCTGGCAGATCCGAAAGATGCAGACGCGCCAGCGTTCCACGTCGTGGCCCCGTCGCTACCAGGCTTTGGTTACAGCGACAAGCCGGCCACCACCGGGTGGGGAACCGAAAAGGTCGCGGCCGCATGGGTGGAGCTGATGGGAAGGCTCGGCTACAGCAAGTTCGCAGCCCACGGCGGCGACTGGGGAGGTGTGATCACCACGGTCCTCGGCGGCAGGTTCCCGGCGCACGTTCTCGGCATCCACACAACGACCGCACAGGCACCGCCCGGGTTGACAACGGACGAGCTGACGGCGACCGAGCGCAAATGGACCGAGGAAACCCGCGATTTCTGGCGCCACCACGCGGCGTACGCCAAGCAGCAGGCGACCCGGCCGCAGACCATCGGCTACTCGCTCGTCGACTCACCAGTCGGGCTGCTCGCCTGGATCCTCGACAAGTTCGCCGAGTGGACAGACACCGAAGACAGCCCGTTCGAGACGATTTCCAGAGACCGAGTTCTCGACGACGTCACCCTGTATTGGCTGACGCGCACCGGCGCATCGTCAGCCCGCATCTACTACGAGAGCCACAACTCGCTCGACCCCGAACTTCGGGTCGACGTCCCGTCAGCAATCAGTATGTATCCCCGCGACATCGAGAAGTGTCCACGCCCCTGGGCACAGCAGCGGTACCGACAAATCGTCCGATGGAGGTCGCCCGAAACCGGGGGACATTTCCCGTCGCTGGAGGTTCCCGAGTATTTCGTCAAGGATCTGCGAGAAGGCCTCGCGGCAGTGCTGGCCGCTAATCGGTGACCGCGGCTGGGTGCCGGGACTCGGAACCGGCGCTCTCTCGTCTGCCCCAAGGTCATTCGATCAAGTCCCCGCGAGTCGGCCTTCGCCGGCTTTCGCCCGAGGCGGTTCGATAGCCGCAATGCGGCGAGGTCCCCGGTTCGCCCGGGTTGACGAGAGGGCCGGGCGCCGCGCAGGATCGACCGCGAGATGGACGATTCATGCTGGTAAGGCTATTGGGTCCGGTGATGGTGGAGGCCGCGGACGGGACGAAGGCGTCAGTCGGGGGGCCGCGGGTGCGGGCATTGCTGGGGTTGCTGGCGCTCGAAGCCGGGCGAATAGTGCCCGCGGCGCGACTGGTGGACGGGGTATGGGGGGAGGACCCGCCTGCGGGGACCGGGAATGCGTTGCAGACCTTGGCGAGTCGGTTGCGCGCGGCGTCGCCGGGGGTGGTGCGTAATGACGGGGGCGGATATGTGCTCGAACTGGCACCCGAGGACGTCGATGTGCATCGGTTCACACGTGAGGTCGAGGCGGGGCGGGCATTGCTCGCGGCAGGTGAGGCCGAACGAGCCATCGCGTGCTTCGATGCCGCGCTCGCGTTGTGGCGCGGGGAGCCGCTGATCGATGCGGGGGAATCGGAGGAATTGCGCGCCGCGGCACTGCGATTGACCGAACAGCGGCTCGACGCAGTCGAACTGCGAGCGGACGCCTTTCGAGCCCTGGGCCGAGGCGGCGAGGTATTGGGTGAGCTCCGCACGGAAGCAGCGGCACATCCGTTCCGGGAGACGCTGGCCGCACGACTGGTGCGGGCGCTGGCGGCAGCGGGGCGAACATCCGAGGCGATACAACAGTTTCAACGAACCGAGACCCTGTTACTGGACGAGCTCGGCACGACACCCGCCGAGGTGCTGCGCTCGGCCCTGGCCGAAATTCACACGAACGCGCCCCGTAATCCCGCAGTCGACGAACCTGCCATCGAGACGACGCCCGGATCGGGTCGAACGGGAGTTACGGCAGCATCCCGGACCAGCGGGACATCAAAAGTGTCCGCGCCGCTGCTGCCCAGGAGGTGCACCAGCTTCGTCGGACGCGGACGCGACGTGGAAGGAGTGCGACGGGCGCTGTGCGAGGCCCGACTGGTGACACTGTCGGGTACCGGGGGCGTGGGGAAGACCCGGCTGGCCGCCGAGATGGTCGGGGCGCACGCCAAGGATTGGGCGGACGGTTACACTTTCGTCGAACTCGCCGCACTCGAGCGGGAACGAGCCGATCGGTCGGCCGTGACCGCGGTCGGAGTGGCGATAGCGAACGCGCTCGCTCAGTTCGAGCGACCCGACGAACTGTCCGCGGAGTGGGCCGAAGTACTGGAGCGGACCCTGTCCGGCCGCCGAATGCTGTTGGTACTAGATAACTGCGAGCATGTCGTGGAGGCGACCGCGCGCCTGATCGACGATCTGTTGCAGCGGCTGCCCCTGCTGCGGATGCTCACCACGAGCCGGGAGCCGATCGGCGTGGACGGCGAGCGACTGTATCCGGTCCGGACCTTGGACCTGCCCGAAGCCGACGCGGGTATGGTGGCGGTCACCGCATCGCCCGCGGTCCGGCTGTTCATCGACCGCGCCACCGCGGCACTCCCGGATTTCGCGCTGTCCGAGAGCAATTCCGCGGATATCCGCGCCATCGTGCGCAGCCTGGACGGCATGCCGCTGGCCATCGAACTTGCCGCCGCTCGCCTGCGGAGCCTGCCGCTGCCGGACCTCAGCGCGCGGCTCACCGATCGCTTCCGGCTGCTCACCAACAGCACTCGCCTCGCGGTCCCGCGCCATCGCACCTTGCACGCGGCCGTCGCCTGGAGCTGGGGACTGCTCACCGACGCGGAAGCCGCAGCAGCCCGGCGTTTTTCGATTTTCGCGGGCGGCGCGACCTTGGACGCCATCACCCGGGTGTGCGGTCCGGACGCCATCGACACGGTCACCTCACTGGTGACGAAGTCGTTGGTGGACTTCGATGGACAGCGCTATCGAATGGCCGAGACCATCCGAGCCTATGCGACCGCGGAATTGACCGCAGTCGGCGATGCGGACGAGGTCGCCCGTATCCATGCCGACTGCTTCCTGGACTTCACCGACGTCGCCGCCACCGGATTACGCACTGCCGCACACCCCGATTGGCTCGCGCGGCTGATCGCCGAACACGGCAATTGCGAAACCGCGCTGCGCTGGGCACTGGACGTCGGCGACGGTGAGCGTGCGGTTCGCCTGTACGCGAATCTCGTCTGGTATTGGCTGCTGCGCGGGTTGCACCGCGACATCTCCGAGCGCCGCCGCGAGGTCCTCGCCCTGCTCGGCGACGCACCGCCGCCGGGGTGCACCGGGGCTTATCTGGCCTGCCGGTACGCCGAGGAGCTGCCCGCGTACTTCACCAATATCTGGTGGGGCCAAATCCTGGAGAACACGGGCCAATTCGAGCGGCTGACCCGCGCGGCCCTCACCGAGGATCGGCCCCCGCACCCGATGTTCGTGCTCATACTGGCGCTGCGTGACCTGCTCGGCGACGACGACAGCCTGTTGACCGCGTGCACCACCTCCGACGATCCATGGCTACGCGGAAATGCGCTGATAGCACGGGGTTTCGATGAACTGGGCGGCGACCATCCGGCCCGCGCCCTGCCCACTCTGGAGGCGGCGCTGACCTGCCTTAGCGCGCACGGTGACGCGCGGTCACACAGCCGCGCCCTGACCTCCCTGGCCAGCTACCGGACCCGGATGCTCGGCCTGGACAGCGCCCGCCCGCTGATCGTGAGCGCGCTGGAACTACTCAGCGCCGACCTGGGCGCCGCCGAGCGCATCGGCGTGCTGTTCTTCGCGGCGGAGATGCACCTGGTCGGTGGCGATACCGATAGCGCGGCAACCTATCTCGACCGGGCCGAGGCCCTGATCACCCCGCACATCATCCCCGCACCCGGGCGCTTCCTGGCGGCGACGCAGGCGCACCTGGCCCACCTGTGCGGCGACAACGACCGCGCGCTGGAACTGTACCGGCGGATGTCCGAGCAGCCGCTCCCCTCCGGCCCGCCACCCGCCGGACGCCACGACACCGCCCGCTTCGTGAACCTGGTCTTCGTGAGCACCGCGCACGCGGCGACTCTGGTCGCGGCGGGGCGACCGGACGACGCGCTGCGAGAGCTGGCCGTGCCCCGCGATCTGGCCGCCCAGACCTCGGCGGCGCTGCTGGCCGAGGTCGGTATCGGTTATGCCCTGATCGGTCTGGCGAAGGGCGCACCGGGGCGTGCGGCCCGTATTCTCGGCGCCACCGACCGGATCAACCGGAGGGCCGGGGTGATCCGCATCGGTCCGTTCCGGCGGCGGGCGCTCGACCAGGCGGAAGCGGCGCTCGGCCCCGTGCGCATGGGCACGGAATTCCTTGCGGGCGCTCGGCTTCCGGACGAGGCGGTGCTCGAACTGCTGCGTACCGTTCGCTGACAACGACTGTCAGCGAACGGTACGGGCCGCACTGGATGCTCGGGACGCGTATCCCACCGATCCAGGAGTGTTCATGTCCGTTCCCCCGAGCACGGAATCAGTTGTTTCCGTGCGTGGTTCCCGCCGACTCGGCGAACGTCTCGGCACGGCCGGTGCCGTACTGGGTGCCGGGTTCATCATGTCCGTCGGCGGCGGTTATCTGCTCGCCCCCCAGCGAATGGCCTCGGAGTTCGGCCTCACCGACTGGCCGCACGGCGAGACCGACGGCTTCCTGAATGTCAAGGGCGTCCGCGATGTGGTCACCGGCCTGATCGTGCTCGCCCTGCTCGCGGCCGGGCAGCGCCGCGCTGCCGGCGTCGCCCTACTCACCATCGCCCTCATCCCCACCGGTGACATGCTCACTATCCTGGTGCGCCGCGGCTCCACCGCCACCGCCCTGAGCGTGCACGGCCTCACCGCCAGCTTGGTGGCCGCCACCGGCGCGCTGCTGCTGCGCCGTGAAAACCGTTGAGCGCCCGATGAAGACACTGGTCAATACCGCTCATATCTACATGATCATCGGCCTGATCTCCGGGTTCTACTACCGCGAGATCACCAAGATCGAACATTTCACCGGGCAGTCGCAGCTCGGTGTCGTGCACACCCACGTGCTGGCGCTGGGCATGCTGTTCTTCCTCATCGTGCTGGCCTTGGAGAAGCAGTTCACGCTCAGCGCCCGGAAAAGCCTGTACGGCTGGTTCTTCTGGCTGTACAACATCGGCCTGGCCATCACCGTCGCGGCCATGACGCTGCACGGCACCCTCACCGTGCTGGGCAAGAGCAGTGGTGAGGCGATCGCGCTCGGCGCGGGTGTGGGCCACATCCTGCTGACCGCCGGGCTGATCCTCTTCTTCATCACGCTCGGCAAATCCATCGACGACAGCCGAACACCGTGCACCGCAGCGGTATTCGCCGAACAGGAGGCATCGTGAACACCGGCCAGGACAGCGCGCTGTGGACGCGGGACGCGGTCTCGCTCGCGGCGCTGATCGCCGAGGGCGCGGTCACCGCGGCCCAGGTCGTCGAGGCGCATCTCGAGCGCATCGAGCAGGTCGATTCCGAAATCGGCGCGCTCACCACGGTATTCGCCGAGGCCGCGCGTGCGGCGGCGGCCGCGGCCGACCGCGGGGTGCCGACCGGGCCGCTACACGGGGTTCCGGTCACCGTCAAGAACAACCTCGATGTCGCGGGCAGCCCGACCACCTGGGGCGTGGCGGGCTTCGGACAGGCCGTCGCGACAGCGGATGCACCCGCGGTGTCCGCATTACGGCGAGCCGGGGCGATCGTCATCGGGCGAACGAACATGCCGGACTTCGCCACTCGCTGGCACACCGACAACGACGAGGCGGGCCCGACGGTGAATCCGTGGTACCCGACCCGCAGCCCGGGCGGTTCCAGCGGCGGTGACGCCGCCGCGGTAGCGGCGGGCATGACACCCCTCGGCCTGGGCACCGACTTCGGCGGTTCACTCCGGATACCCGCCGCGTTCTGTGGAGTCGCCTCCCTGCGCACCACGCCCGGCCGGGTGGCGGTGGCCTCGAGCCTGCCCGGTGCCGCACCCGCACCGACAAACCAATTGTTCGCGGCACCAGGGCCGTTGGCGCGCACCGTGCGCGATCTGACGACCGCCTTCGAGGTCCTCAGCGACAGCGCTGACGTGCGCGATCCCGGATGGATTCCGGTGCGTGACGCGACCGATACCGCCCTGCCCGCGGTCGCCGTCACGCTCGGTGACGATATCGATCCGCAGGTGCGGGCCGCGGTGCTCGGCTGCGCCGACGCCCTCGAACGCGCGGGATATCCGGTAGCCCAACTGGATCCGCCGCAATTGGGCGAGGTGGCGGCGGACTACGGCCGATTGGTCTCCACCGAGGTGGTGGTCCAGCGCCGCGAGGCCATGCGGCGAATCGGCAGCGCCGGGCTGAACACCTTCATAGACGCGGCGATCGACCTGTTCCCGCCGCTGGATCTGGCGGGCTACATGACCGCGCTGGGTGAGCGCCTCACCCGCCGCGCGGCCTGGTCCCGCTTCCTCGCGGAGCACCCGATCGTGCTCGGCCCGGTCTCGACCGAATTGCCCTGGCCGGTCGGCTACGACCTCGGCGGCACCGCACAGGTCGCGACCATGTATGCGGCGCACGGCCTCACGATCGCCGCCAATTACCTGGCCCTGCCCGCGGTCACGGTCCCCGCGGGCGTCTCGGCCGAGGGTCTTCCGATCGGGGTCCAGTTGATCACCGCCCCATTCGCCGAGCGCCGCGCGCTGACTGCCGCCGCCCATATCGAAGTGGCCTTTCCGATGCCCACACCCATCTCCCCGGCGACCGACCCGACCACACGGCACCCTGCCCCGAGCCAGGCTTCGCCCGGTGTCTCGGGCGCGACGCGGTGAGTGTTTCTCAGCGAAGGGAATCCAGATGTCACACAACACATTGCGATCCGCCGTGCGCGGACGAGTACTGCTGCCGGGCGACGCGGAGTTCGATACCGCACGGACACCGTGGAATCTGAATATCGACCAGCCGGTCGCGGCGGTCGTGCACGTCGAAGACGCGGACGATATGGCCGCCGTGGTGGGCTACGCGCGCGACGCCGGTCTGTCGGTGACCGCTCAGCCCAACGGCCACGGCGCTTCCGGTGATACCGCCGGCGCCATCCTGGTGCGCACGCGTCGGCTCGATCGGGTCGAGGTGGATCCGGTGCGGCGACGTGCCCGCGTCGGTGCCGGAACCAATTGGGGCCAGGTGCTGGCGGCGGCCGCCAAGCACGGCTTGACCGGGCTGGCCGGAAGCTCCCCGGTGGTCAGCGTTGTCGGCTATACCCTCGGTGGCGGATTGTCGTGGTTCGGCCGCAAATACGGTTGGGCGGCCGACAGCGTCCGGGCTTTCGACATCGTCGATGCCGACGGTCATCAGGCCCGGGTCACCGCGGCATCCGACCCGGAGCTGTTCTGGGCATTATGTGGCGGCGGCGGGGATTTCGCACTGGTGACGGCAATGGAGTTCGATCTGTTCGCGGCTCCGGCCCTGTTCGGTGGCCTGATCGCCTGGCCGGCCGAGCAGACGGAGGCGGTCCGTGATGCCTTCCAGGACATCACCGTTCACGCACCGGCCGAGCTCACGGTCTGGCTCAATCGGCTGGAGCTGCCGCAGGCACGCCCGATGATCGCGATCGCCGCCACTTACCTGGGCGAACCAGCGCGCGGACGGGAACTGCTGCGACAGCTGGACACGATCGACGGCATCCTCGCGGACACGCGCCGGGAATTGTCCCCGGCCGAGTTGGGCACCATCGTCAACGAGCCCACCGCGCCAGGCCCCGGACTGCTGCGAACGGAGCTGCTGACCGTATTGGACGAGACCGCCGCCGAGATTCTGCTGCACGCGCCGATCGATCCGCTGATGGGTATCCAGCTCCGGCAGTTGGGAGGTGCGCTCGCCGAGCCCACCCGAGGCGCGGTTCCGCCGTTCGCGGAGCCCTACGCACTGTCTCTGCAGGCCACCGGCTCGGACCCCGACACCGTTGCCGCGGTCCACGCGACTCAGAAGCGCATCATCGCCGATCTGGGCGCGCGAGTCAGCGGCCGCAAGCCGTACACCGTCCTGTCCCCCGGCGACAGTGTCGCAGAGGTTTTCGACACCGGCACCTTGGACCGGCTGCGAAAGCTCGAGCGGGCCCGCGACCCACACGGCGTATTCCGCGCCAACTTCCCGATTCCCCACTGAACCTTCGGTTTCGAGCCCGAGGTCAGGCACCTGCGCCCAGCGCTGCCCCGCCGATCGTGATCGGCGGGGCAGCGCTGGGCCTGCCGATCGGCTGTCGCAACCTCGACACCCTCACCAGCAAGGATGCCCGATTGCGATGAGATAGCTATCAAGCGGCATGTGCGCCAAAGCTTTGCCCTGAAATGCGATATTGTCCGAAGACAAGAAGATAGCCGGGAGCGATCCCATTCAGTGCCGTTCGTCTGCGAATGTCGAAAATCGGAACGAATGGAAGTGTGGTGAAGATCAAGAAGCTCCTGGCGACCGCGATCTTGGCGATCGCGGCCACCGGCACCACAACCGTCATGGCCAACGGTCAGGCGGGGGTGGTCTCGGATGTCACCGTCGGCGCGAACGCCGGTCCCGTCGCCTACACCACCGCCCTCGCCGCCGATCGCACCAGCGCGCTGGTGCGGCTGGCCTCCGGCAGATTCACCCTCGGCCCCGACGCGGTCACGGTGACCGCGGACGACGGCACCGTCGTCGGCACCATTCCGACGACATTGCAGGCCCAGACCGGGCAGACGTTCGACCTCACGCCGACGCTGGACAACACCGGCACGGAACTGACGCTGACTCCGGCGTCGGCCCCCGTGCCCGGGCTGCACCAGGCACAGGGAAACTTCGCCGTCGTCGAGGTCGGCGAGATGATCGGTTGTGTCATCGGCATTCTGATCGGAATCTGGTTCTTCCTGGTGGGTGCCATCATCGGCTGTGCGGTCGGTGCGATCATCGGCCAGTTCATCGCCTAGTTCGATTTGCCGATGACCAGCAGTTTTCGGTGTTGCAGGAGGTTGGCGTACTGGTCGACACCCCCTCCGGACACCAGCTGCAGCACTCCGAGCAATGTCACACCCGACACCGGAGTTCCCAGACGCTCACTCAGATGCACCAGACAACACTGCCGAGGGGGAAACACCACGTAGCTGATCCGAATGATCCGTCGACCGGAGCAATGGAGGACGCCGTAGGCGCGGCGACCGTCGAATCGGCAATGGCTGCGGGCGCCGCGAGCACGAGCAGGGGCGCGGCAATGGCAGTCGCGACCAGGGTTTTGACGATATTGCTGGACATTTCGCTTCCTTACAACGAGCTTTGTTTCGTCCGTGTAGGAGGCCGCGCTGCCGAGCTACCGGACTGGGCTGCGAGTGCGTTACGTGCCGAATCGACTTTGCGACACGCGATTCGCTACTTGGTGAAGTATCTGATGCGTCCCGATAGAGAAACGCGCATTCGACTGGCCGACAGCTGCAACATCGACCGGCCGGACAAGACGTCATCCGGATCGCGGAAGGCGTCAAAGACAGTTTACCGCTGGCTACCGTATTCACGAACGCAGCCGCAGTGTTCGGTTACCTCACCCGGTCAGTGTTCTTCGGTTTGATCCGCTGTCCAAGCCGCGATCTGAGCGCGGGAGTTGAATCCGAGCTTGGTCAGGATATGTTCGACATGACCTTCGGCCGTGCGCTGCGCGATCACCAGCTCGGCAGCGATTTGCTTGTTGGTGAGTCCTTGGGCGATGAGGGCGGCGACCTGCCGCTCGCGTTTGGTCAATTTCGCGGGGGCGCCCGCCGCGGCGGCCGCATCGGCGGGTTGTACCCCGAGCGCATACGCGATAGCGGCATCCATACTCATCTCCCCGCCTTCCCGAAAGGCACCATCGAATCTGCGAGTGCCGAGGGTTTGACGTGTCGTCCGCTCGCATTCCTCGTGAAAGCGCGACATATTCCGCAGGACGGCCCGCACACTGCTGCCCACCAGCCATTTTCCCTGGGCTGCCCCCATCAGCACGGCCGCGCGCTCGGTATCGCCCTGGTCGGCGGTAGTCCAGGCCAGCGCCTCGAGGCTGAATGCGGTGAACACCGGACTATTCGGCCGTCGGTTGATTCGTAATGCCGCCTCGAGCAACCGTTGGGCACGGTCCCGTTCGCCTTGCAGCCATGCGGAAACGCCCAAGCCACGCAACGCGGCAGAGCGATAGAGCAATTCGCCCTGCGCTTCGGTGATGGTAAGTACTCGGCGGTAATGCTCGGTCGCTGGAACCATGTGGCCGCGCAGTTCGTATGACCAGGCGAGAATGGTCAGAGCACTGATGTAGAGCTCTCCGGTCTGGTTCGAGCCGAGCAGGTCGACAGCTCGTTCCAGGGCGGAGGATGCGTCGGCCGCTGCGCCGCTGGCAAGTGCGGTGATGCCGGTAGCGTAGGCGAGCTGTCCCTGGATGGCAGGGGTAGATGCCTGTTGAGCGAGCCGTCGCCCCTCCTCCAGCAGGGCGGCGGTGGCTGGGAAATCCCCCTGTGGCGCAGCAACCTCGCAGGCGGCGCGTAGCGCACCGATGCGGTCGGGTATCGATTGCGCGCCGGGGTGGGCGAGTACGCGGTCGAGCCAGGTTCGGCCTTCCCCGTACATTCCGCGAAGGATCCAGAATTCGTGCAGCGCGGCGGCGATTCGCAGCCCGGCCGCAGCCGCCTCGTCGGTGTCCTCGGAAAGGCAGCATTCGAGCGCCTCGCGCAGGTTGGGGAGTTCGCGCTCGAGGCGGGCGATCCAGTAGGGCTGCCGGTCACTGATCCACCCGGCCTGGGCGTCCAGCGCCAATTGCTGGTACCAGTCGCGGTGCCGTCGGCGCAGCTCCGTGTCTTCGCCGGACTCTCGCAGCTTTTGCCGACCGTAGTCACGCATTGTCTCGAGCATTCGGAATCGGACGATGGTGTCCGATTCCTCCCGGATCAGAATCGACTTGTCCACCAGGGCGGACAGCACATCGAGCGAGCTGTGCGGCGCAAGGCCGACACCGCATACCTGTTCCACGGCGTCGAGTTCGCAACTCACGGCGAACACCGACAGCCGGGCCCACAGCCGCTGTTCGTCCGGGGCACACAACTCATAGCCCCAGTCGACACACCATCGCAGCGTCTGCTGCCGGGTCGGCGCGGTACGACTGCCACGGGTGAGCAGCGCGTACCGATCATCGAGGCGTTGCAGAATCTGCTCGGGTGACATCGCACGCATCCGAGCCGCCGCCAGTTCGATCGCCAGCGGCAACCCATCCAGCCGAGCGCAGATCCGGGTCACGGCAGCCTTGTTGTGCTCGTCGAGTTCGAAGCCGGGCACGGCTGCAGCGGCGCGATCGGCGAACAGCGTCACCGCATCGAAACGGGGCAGCCTCGTCAGCGCCGGCTCCCGGTCCTGATCCGGAACCGTCAACGGCGCCACCCGCAGCACCGCCTCCCCCGCGATATTCAACGCTTCCCGGCTGGTGGCGAGAATCCGCAGCTCCGGGCAGGTCCGCAGCAACGCCTCGGTCAACTTCGCCACGGCTTCCACCATGTGCTCGCAGTTGTCCAGAACGAGCAATATTTCCCGCGCGCCCAGAAATTTGACCAGAACATCGCGCAAAGGACCGGGCGCCGCGTCCCGCAAACCGAGGGTAGCCGCGACGACATCGACCAGCAGCGCGGCATCGGAGACCTCGGCCAGTTCGACCAACCACACTCCGTCGGCGAAATCCCGCCGCGCTTGCGATGCGGCCCGTAGCGCGAGCCGCGTCTTGCCGACACCGCCGACTCCGGTGAAGGTGATCAGCCGGGACGTGGAAAGCAGATTTTTTACCGCCGACAACTCGGTGCGTCGGCCGACAAAACTAGTCAGCTCGAACGGCAGATTGCCACCACTGCCCTCGGCGCCCGCGGCCGACGAGCGCCGTCCCTCCACCGCTGGCTCCCGGTCCCGATGCTCGACAATCGAATCCGACTGTCGGCCCGCCTCACCAACCGCGACACCCTGGCGCTGCTGCACCTGTCGAACGCTCTCCCCCACACCCGCCGCAGAAGGACGTTCGTCAGGGTCGCGGCTCATCGCGGCACCACTACCGACACATCGTCGGGGATGCCACTGTCCCGGAGGTCCGGCATCGGTTGGGCGGTGATCCGCGGAAACTGTGTCCCGTTCTCACCCCTACGACGCCGGAACGCGGTATGGCCGGTCAGCGCGCAGAACAGGGTCGCGCCGAGCGCGTACACATCCGCGGCCGCCGTTCGATCCAGCGCGACCTGACAGCAGCGATCTACCACCCCGAAACCGCCGCGGCCGAGCTCCACCGCATCCTCGAAACCGGCCGCGGCCAACTCCGCCATGGTGGTCGTTGCCACCTCATGGTGTGTGCGAAGCGGATCGTCCTGGGTCATCGGCCGAGTGCGATCCCACCGACATGTCTTCGGTCACCGGGCAACATGCGCTTACCTTTCGCCAATGTTCAGCGTATCGCCGACAAAGGCGAGGCCCGGGTCGCGCCTCCACCATCGATTCAACCAAGCCAGCCGGTTTCGATCCGGCGGACAAGGAACAAGCTGAGGTCTACTTCGGCGGCGGGACTACAGGGGTGAGGAGCAGCCGTCCTGTGGCTCCGACGCCTTCTTCGAGTCCGCGCTCGGTCATACGGCGGAGCATGCTGTTGTTGCGTTGCATCCAGAGCGACTGCGTCGTTGCCCAGGCCGCGTCCCTGGCGTGGGCGATGCTGAAGCTGCACAGGATGTGCTTCATCGTCTCGGCATCCTTGGTGGTCAGCCGGAGCAACTTGGGCTCGTATTCCGCGCGCACCTCGGCCTCGACCCGTGCCAGCAGCTCATTGACCTTCAGATAGTCGGCGTGCACCGGTTTGGTGTCGGGCGTGGTGGACCGCTCCTTGCAGGTCATCACGACTGCCATCGCCAAATCGTGGTTGATGTGGGCATTCATGCCCGCCAACGCGAACTGGAGTGGCCACACGGTGCGGTTGGACCGGGAATCGAAGACCGGCTGCCAGACCGGATTCGGCCATCTGCCGTCCTTGTCGGCGTCGATCGCATCGAAATACAGTTGCGCGAACACCACATCGAGGCGTTCGACGAATTCGGGGTCGGCGAAGAATCCCGCGGTGATCTGTTGACCGACCAATTCGGTGACGCGCAAATACATGTTGTTGAAGCACGCGACGCCGTCGCGCGGATCGAGCTCGTCCTTGATGTCGTGCATTCGCCGGATGACCTCGGCGACGGGACCGGGAATTTGAACCGTTGTCACGATCTCCTCCTCTGCAGTCCTCGGCACGGCGGGGTTGCTGCCGGCACGTTGAACAGGTACTGGAGGGTTGATCCGCCCGTCGCTTCGGTTTGCTGAGATTGGTTGGCTTCCACCGGCTTCTCGCCGGGCCTGACCGAACCCTTCCACCTACCACGGTATCGCTGGGCGAACGACCATGAGCAGCAACGGATTACTTCGGACAAACATCATGGAATCAGTTCCGGACAGTCGGACGGGTGTCGGTACTCATTTCGTTGTGGCTTTCACCGGATGGTCGGTGCCGACGTCGGTGATCTTCCAGCCCGCACTCTTGTTCACGGTGACTTTGTAGGCCACGGTGGTCATCCCGCCTCCGGGCGTCTGAACACTGGTGGAGCTGACGGTGAGGTAGACGTTCACCACGTAGACGCCAGCGTCATGCCACTGACATTACTTCTAAGTAAGGTAACTCAGAAGTAATCTGACTTGAGAGTAAGTTAAGATTTTCCTGTGTAGGCCATGAGATCGGTTGCGATGCCCGGAAAGGTAGTTTGCCCGAGACAGTTCATGGCTACAGCTAGGAGGATGCCGGTGCCGAGGACGCCACCGGCTCATGATCGGGGCTGGAGACTAGCCCGCGGGAAATGCAGTCCGCCGCTTACCTCGGCCGACTGCCACGACAGCGGAAGGAACCAGACACATGCTGATGCTCACCCCCAATGCCATCGAGGCAGTTCGCACCATCACCTCCGCGGACGGTACGCCGACGGATGCCGGGCTGCGGATCTCCACGACGGATGGCGCGGAGACGATGTCACTCGCGATCGCCGCGGGACCGGCCGAGCAGGACCAGGTCCTGACCGCGGAAGGGTCACGGATCTTCCTGGACGAGCAAGCCGCGGCCTTCCTGGACGACAAGATCCTCGACACCGAACTGGACCCGAACGGCCAGGGCACCTTCGTCCTCGCCCAGCAGGACCAAAGCACGACCGGCCGGTAGTCCGGATCGGGGGATCAGAACCGGCTAATTCTGCGGGAAGCCCCAGCAGGGGTAATCGCGGCCGGCATCAACGAGGCCGACGCTCTGCGGCGTGCGGCAGATGACGTGCGGTTTGTGGCGATAATCCACAACCAAGTGCAGCGTCGCCGCCTTCTCACCGGTAAACGTCTGATGGCATTGGGAACAATGGCACACATTGTGCGCGCTCAAAGGCCACCAGCAGTGACACCCCCGGCATTTCACCGTCTCCGGCGATCTCGTCTTCATGATCACTCACCCACTCGCGCAACCCGGATGCTTTCCACCATCATCCGCGGCCGTACCCGCAGGATAGACCGTCACAGCGCTCAGGTATCAATTCGTGTCGATGGCCGACCGAGATCTCGCTGGGCCACCCCCTGAGGGCAGCCCGTTCCGTGCTCCGTCAGCTCTCGTAACCGATTGCGGCGCTGCGTACTCGGTTGACGTAGACGGTGGAGTGGTTGTAAGCCAGGATGGCTTGCCGCCAGCCATGGGCGGTGGCCAGGTCACCGCCTGCCGCGCACAGGTAGCGGCCCGCAGCCAGCGCCGCATCGTCGATGTTGTCGGGGCTACCCGAAAGATCGCTGGTGGCAGCGGGTTTGCCGGTCTCCAAGGTTTTGGTGAGGGTGCTGTAGTCGGTGCCGACGCGCACACCCCAGCGTTTCCAGGTGTCAGGGATGAACTGAAACGGTCCCATGGCGCGGACATACACCGTGCGCCCGGCTCTGGTCGAGGCGTTGGGGTCGACGATCAGGGCATTGCCGCCGGTGCCGTTCAAGGCGATTCCGCGGATCGGTGGCCGCACCAGACCATCGGCCGCGATGGTGGCACCGCCGAATCGGGCGTGATCGCTTTCCACACGGGCGATCCCAGCCAGGGTGACCCAGCCGAGATGGCACGTCGGCTGTGCCTTCGCCATGGCCACCGTCGCATATCCGTAAGCCTGCAACGCACGCACCGGGATCCCGTATTTTCCGGCTCGCACTCGAGCCCAGTCACCGAGCTGATCGAGCGGGTGATCGACCGCGTCGAGCCGAATCGCCGGTACCGGCTCACCCGCACGGGGCGGCAACGGATCGGATGCACCACCACATCCCGCGAGGATTGTCGCTACCGCTGCCACGAGCAGCGCCGTGGGCACTGTGATCACGCCGCGACCGCGCGGGCCGGGCGGATAGGAATTCGTCATCGTCCCTCGAAATTCACTGTTGCAGTGGGTCTTCCAATGCGGGCCGCTCGCTATTCGGTGCGCAGGGGTGGCGACGTTTTCGCGGTCACCTTCGTGGGCTTGGGCGCGGTCGAGTGATGCGGAGTCGTGGTCGGTGGATGCGCGATCGTCGGCTGGGACGGTGGCGGTACCGGCTTGCTCTGGGTCGTCTTCGTGATTGTGGTCGTCATCGGAATGCGTTGGGCCGATGTGGTTGTCGTCTTGCCGGACGGCGTGGTTGTCCTGGCGCTGGTCGATGTCGCCGTCCTGCCGATAGCCGTCGTGGTTGTCGGGAAGACCGATGTTGTCGTGGTGCCGGTGATCGTTGCCGTGTCGGTCGGCGGCGTCGTTTCGGTCGGCGCGGGGCTCGTCGAGACAATGGTGGTGCTGGAGGGGGCGACGATCACCGGAACGGTGGTTGCGGTGATCGGATCCGGGGTGGGTACCACGCCGGGCTGACTCATGTCCGATCGAGGGGCGGCCTGCACCGAGAAACTGGCACTCGCGCTGACAGAAACACTGGGGGCTGTGGTCGAGGCCGCGGAGTCGGGTGGCGTCGTGCCCGGATCGCTCGTGGTGGTGTCGGTCGACTCGCCGGTGGTCGTTTCGGTCGCGGCGTCCGCCTCGCTGCCCGCCGTTGCGGTGTCATCCGGAACGGGCACGTCATTCGGCGTCTCCGAGTTATCGGCAACGTCGCTGATCGGCCCGATCTCGGTGGTCGTATCCGCGGTGCTCGACGTCTCGGAGACCTCCGACGACGCCAAGACATTGCCTGCCTTTTCGTTTCGCCTCGAATCCGCGGCTGCCACCGCTCCGATAACGAGTGCGATCAGCACAGCGGCAGCCGCGGCATAGGGCAGGTGCCGGCGCACATCTCCGGCCGCGAGATGCGACAAGCGCTTACGAAGATCGAGAAACCTGGTGGACGGCCCGGAATCCGGGGATACGGAACTGTCGTCGGATAAATCGTCGCCGAAATCAACGGCACCGCTTTCACTGCGTTCGTCGCCGGTATCGACAGCGGCATGATCGGTCGTCCCGCTGAGCATCTTTGTCTGGTAATCGGTGGTCCCGCTGTCAGGGGGGCGGATAAATTCGGTTGCATCGCGGTCAGCGATATCGGTTGGGTTGGAATCGTTCGGACCGGGTTCGTTACTATCCAATGATTGCATCAGGAATTAATTTCTTTTCGAAACGAGTAGTGCCTGTCAGGATTTCCGTGTTCCGGTCAGCCGAATGCCGCCGGGGATTCGGCGTGCGGAATGAGCAGCCGCGGACTGCCGGAGCCGTCTGCCGGGACCGCCCAGATATCCGAGTCGTCGGTGCCCCGCGGGATCGCGTAACCGATGGTGTTCGGGTCCAACCAAGCCGACTGGTCGTCCACGCTGCGGGTTTCGGCCAGCGGGGTCCGCGCGCCCGACACCAGATCCAGCACCGACAACCGCCAGCCCTTCGCGGGGTCCCCATCGATCGCCGACTTGAAGGCGATACGTCTGCCATCCGCGGACAGCGATGGGCATTCCACGTTCTGCGCGATGGTTCGGACGCTTTTCGCCGCGATATCACCTTCCACGAGGTACCGGTGTCCGGCCGTGGACATCGTGGCGTAGAAGGTGTTGCCGTCGGCGGCGAAGGTGATACCCCAGAAGTTGAGGTCGGCAGCGGTGTAGGGATGGCCGTCCAGGGTCACCGTAAGGAATTCCAGTGAGTCGATCATGTCCCCGGTCTCGAGGTCGATCAGCCCGGCTCGGGTGGAGAACCGCCCGTTGTTATACGAGTCGCCCGCGACGAACACCGTCCAAGCCGCCAGTCGCCCGTCCCCGGATACCCGGGTGCGATTGGGCACGCCGACCAGCGGGATTTCCTTCTTCACGTCGAGTGAGCTGTCGAAGACGGCGGCCTGGAAGGTGGGGAGCGCGCCGTCCTGCCGTAGACAGATGCCGGTGCCGCCTGCCGCGTCGACCCGCAGGCAGTCGAGCGCGGATACCGAGCGTGAGCCGCCCGGATCCTCGGTGGCAACAATCGCCAGGTGGCCCTTGCTGTCCGGTGCCGTGCTGCGGAACAGGATTCCTGGCCCGGCCGTGAGACTCAGCCCGTTGGTTACGGACACCGCAGGTCGCACGCGGGTCACCGTGAACACGCCGTAGCCGACCGCGACCGCGGTCAGCAGCGCCGCCCCGAGTAGTGCGAGCAATACCCGCCGAGTCATGCCTGCTCCTCGGCGACCTCGGCGGTGTCGGAGCGGTTCGTGGCCGGGATGCCACGCAGCAGCAGACCCAGGACGAGCACAGCCGCCGCGACCAGAACCGCGGCGATCCGGCTCGCGCTCGCCGGTCCCCACACCGTCCAGGCCAGCCCGAACAGCACCGAGGACACCAGGTAGGACAACGCCTGTCCGGTCTGGATCAGCGCGATTCCGGTGGTGCGCACGGATTCGGGCAGGACCGGGCTGGCCAGGGCCATGAGCACCCCGTCGGTGGCCGCATAGAACAGGCCATAGAGGGCGAGCACCACCAGCAGCAAGGCCGTGCCGCCGAAGGGCCCGAACAGCAAGAGATACACCAGCACCAGCGCGGTGTAGCCGCCGAGCACGACCCTCAGCCGGCCGACCTTATCGGCGAGCACACCCAGCGGCGTGGCCAGCAGCAAATACGACAGGTTCGTGCCGACGGCCAGCAACGGGAACCAGCTGACGCTGAGGTGTTCGCGCTGTTGCAGCAGCAGGTAGACGAAGCCGTCGCCGATGGTGACCATCCCGGCCACGCACGCAGCCGCCACCAGCCGCCGCACCGGCGCCATCCTCATCAGCCCGCCGAGCGCCGAGGGTGACACGGTGCCCTTCGATGGCTGTTCGCCGCGGTGATCCCGAACGAACAGCACCAGTACGAATACGCCGAATACGGCAATGCAGAAGCTGGCCACGAACACCGCGTCGTAGGCTTGCGCGGTCGCGGCAAGGATGCCGAGCGCGACCAGCGGCCCGGCGAAAGCTCCGATCGTGTCCATCATCCGGTGCACGCCGAACGCGCGGCCGTACAGCTGTGGTGGGGTGGACAGGGTGATCAAAGCGTCACGTGGCGCTGTGCGCAGACCCTTGCCGGTGCGGTCGATCGCGATCACCGCCCCGATCGCGCCGACCGAATTGCCCACCGCCAGCATCCCGATTTTCGCAGCAGCCGACAGCCCGTAGCCCATCCCCGCGATGAACTTGCGGCGCCGCGTCAAGTCTGCGATGTATCCGCCGACCAGCCGCAACAGTGCTGTCGCCCCGGTGTAGGTGCCGTCGACGACGCCGTAGACGGCGGGGCTCAGGTGCAGCCCGACGACCAGGTACACCGGAAGTACCGCGGTCATCATTTCCGAAGAGATGTCGGTGACCAGGCTGACCGCGCCGAGCGCGAACACGTTGCCGCTCAACAGGAAGAACACGTTTCTTCGCGACGGTTTCGTGGCGTCGTCCCCGGCGTGCGGACGGTCGATCGTGGACAGGTACATGGGTGTGCCACCTCAGTGAGTTGCGGGAGCCGCTCGCGGACACGCCATCGGCATGCCCGCGAGCGGGGTGATTACCAGCTACCGATCAGTCGCGGATATCCGCGAACGGTCAGTTCCACACGTTGGTGATCTCCGAGGCGGGGTTCAGGTGGGACAACCCGTAGGCGCTCTCGATGGTGCTCAGCACGTTGTAGTGGTTGATCTGGTTGGAGAAGGTGCCGACCTGGGTGTGTGCGCCGACGAACGTGGTGAAGATGTGGTTGGACGAACCGCCGTTGTCCTCGTCGAAGGTGACGATGAGCAGGCTGTTGTGCGTCTTGGCCCACTGCGCGTAGCCATCCATGTGGTTCTGCAGCCACGTGTCACCGGTGCTGATCGAACAGTCGTGCATGTCGTTGCACATGTCGGGCGCCACGTACGAGACCGTCGGCAGCGTCGAATAGTCCGACGGGAACTGGCTGAACCGCACATTGCTGGTCGCCGGCACATTGCTGAAGAACGGTGCCGCATTGTGCTTGCGCCGGTACGTGCCGCTCGAGCAGCCGGTGTAGCCGTCCGAGGGCATGGCCTCGGAGTAGCTCTTGTAGGACTTGCCCGCGGTGATCAGCTGGTTGGCGATGTTGTTGCCGCCGAAGGTGTGCGGGCAACTGTCGTCGGTGATGCCCTGGGTCGACCCGGAGAACATCGCCAGGTAATTGGGCTCGCTTGGGTGCGTGACCGCGAAGGACTGCGTGAATTTCGCTCCTTGGCCTGCCAGGTTATTGAAGTAGGGGGCGCTGGAGCTACCGTTGATCTGCGAATAGGAATGGTTCTCGAACATCACCAGCACGATGTGGTCGAACACCGGAACGCTCGTCGCCGCCTGCGCGTTGGACGAGCTGACGACAGCGGACGTCGCCATACCGATAAAAGCCGCGGCCGCCATGATCGCGGGCGCAATGCGCTTCCTGAACACGAATCCTCCTGAGGGATAACCATGCCCTGGCAGCACCAGGGCCGGGCAATCCTAAGAACCCGCAGTCGCCGTTATCCCAAATATTTCGAGGACGCTAGATGTGCGCGAAATGAACAAATAAAGCGATAAAACTATTCCCCCCGGGGGCAAAAACAAACTGGTCACATGAAATAAAATGAACTGGTCATATGAATAAAAGAAAACTGGTCATGTGAATAAATCGGAGACCTTGGATCTAATGGGCGCTGTGGCGGCTCCAGGTGGTCAAAGATTGAGCGCTACTCCGGTTCTGACGGTGAAGCTGGGCAAATCCTGGAGCGAGACGGTTGCCTCGTAGGTGCGATCGAAGCCGGTGGAACTTATCTTCCAGCCGTCGGCGGTGCGCCGATACCGGTCGTTGTAGAAGGCGGCTCCGATCAGCATCAGGTCTTGCTCGAGCATGATCACCCGGTCCTGCAGATACCAGCGACCGGTCGCCTCATCGCCGTACACAGTGATCTCCGGATGATTCACTCGGTGCTCGGTGAGGACGGCCGCACCGAGGGCCGACCGCATGAACTCGACCAGATCGGCGCGATTGGCAAACCTGAGATTGCCGCCCTGATGGCCGTCTTCGCCGTAGTCGCCGATGACGTCCTCGGTAAGAGTGTCTTCCAAGACGTCCCATGCCTTGGTGTCGATGGCATACAGATAGCGGTATTTGACCTGTTCGATGGCCTCGATGTCGCCCATTGACCGATCCTCCTCAGCCCCGGTCCCAGCGGTCGTAGCCGCTGGCCGCTACGGCCTGGCTCAGCGCTCGGGAGTCGTAGGTGAAGGAATCGACCGGGTCGAACTCGATCACCACACGCCCTGGCGTGTCGAGTAGCGCGGTCTGCTGACGCAAGGATTCCTCGTCGGAGGCCATCCCGACCCGCGCCAAGAACAACGGCAGGAGCCACCGCACCAGGTCGCGGTCACCGTCGTGTACCTTCGCCATCGTCTTGGTGGTGACCATCGCCCCGATCATTTCGGTGCCCAGACTCGACACCACGATGCAACTCTGCGGGCGGGCGCGCAGTGCCCGCACCCGCTTCCGGTTGGTGGTGGTGTGGACCCAGAATTTGCCGTCCGACCAGACGAAAGAGTGCGGCATGCCGACCGGCCAACCATCCTTGTTGGTCCAACAGACGGTGCATTCGTTCTGCAGCTCGAACAACCTCTCGCGGTCGTCATCAGACAGCTTGAAGGCCGACAAATCCTCGAGGTTATCCAGTCTCTTTTCCATACCGGCAACGCTACGGCGGATGCACGCACCTCCGATCCCACGTTTCCGCTCGACGAGACGGCTTGGGGGGCAAAGAATTAAGGAGCGAGGGCTGCGGGTGAGCTGACGGGAGCTCTCAGATGAGGCTCTTGTTTTTGCGGATGCGCCAGCGCAGGTCTCGCATCAGCCCGTAGGTGGGGGCGAAGCGCAGGAAGCGCGGGATGAAACGGTTGACGAACCCGACGAACAGGAAGAGATGCTCGAAGCGGCGTTGATCGGCGTCGGTCCATTCGACCTGCAGTTGCTCCTTGAAATATGGCGCTAGAAAACCGATCGTCAAGAACTTCAACAGGTTTCGGAACGGCAGCCGCAGATACCAGTGGATCATGCGAAGGTTGAGCAGATCATCGAGATAGGCGCGGACCTTGTCGTCGAGGACGGCGTGGCTGCTCGCCTCGTTCCAGTAGCGATCGAAGTCCTTGCGCGTGGCGGGCCACATATCCTTGGTGACCTGCACACCGGTCGCCAGGGTGGAAGCGGTCTGATAGAACTGCTCGGCCTGCTCATCGTTCATCTTGCCGTGCAACAACTGGTAGGTGTCTTCGAATCCGATGAAAAGACAAGCAGCGACCCACTTTTGGAGATCACGATTGAAGGCGTTGTACTTCACCGGACTATCGGGGCCCGACCGCACCTGACGGTGCGCTACGTTGATCGCCTCCCGATAGGCATCGATCTCATCCTGGGTGCCCAGGATCGCCACCGCCAGATATTGCGTGGTGGTCCTGGCCCGCTTCCACGGATGCACCATCAACGCACCCGACTCCACTCGGCTCTCCGAAACGCCGTAGCCGACACCAGGTCGCGCCATCTGCATCACCACATTGGCGGCGGCACCCGCGAAATTCCAGAAGTCCAGTGCGTCAGCGAGTTTCAGCGGCCGCTTGGTCTGCGAGCGATGGATGGCCGGAATATGGATCCGGGTTTCCCTGGTGGTCAGTGGCCCCAGGGTGGGCAGCGGTTCAGCGATGGCGGTCATCGGATTCCTTCCATTGTCGGGTTCTGCAGAGGTCGAGTGAGGTGTGTGTACGTTCTGTCGTTCTTCTCCCCCGACCTGACACCGGACGACCATGCTGCTCCCCAGCTACCAAGAGGCCGAAGTAGTATGAATCTACAGTAACTTATTAGCCGCCAGCGCACTGGTAAACGCGGAAAGAACTGGACGCAGATCCCAATTTCAGCTGGTCATTCGCACCTTTTACCGACCGTTGCTGCTCACGAATATTGGATAACATCAGCAATCAGGAATCGACAAGCCGCGATCATGCGCCGGGCAGCCACGATCGGGTCCATCCGGGCGGCAGTCCAGCATCGCCGATCCCACGGACGACGCGGAGTGCGGGCTCTCGACGAGCTCGACAGGGCACGCTCAGCGTGAGAAGCGCACGGGCACAACCCAATCGAGTACCGAAACGGCGCTCAGTGGCTGAGGAGGTCCCGGTAGGCTTCCAGGATGCCGCGGATGGATGGCGTCACGAGCAGGTCACCGTCCAGCGGTGCCCATACGTAATCGGCGTGAGCCGACAGGACGATCGGGCCGGTGGCCGCCACCTCGACGGCGAAATGCAAGCGTCGCACCGGTTTTCCGGCCGGCGACAGGTAGTCGAAGTCGCCGATGTGGTGGCCGATGTCGGTGACGGTCAGTCCGGTCTCTTCGCGGACTCCGCGAATCAGTGCGGCGGAGACCGATTCGCCCGGTTCCACGGTGGCGCCCGGAAGTTTGCGGGTCAGCGGGAGCGGTCCGGTGCTGTGGGCCTCCAGCAGCAACACTTCCCCGCCCCGGTCGATGATCGCACCGACTCGCAGACCGACTCCATCACGTTCGCCGCGTGGAAGCGCCTCATCGAACATCGATACCGACATCGGCGGACTCACCAGCCTTCGGTCGGGCGGACGCGCCGCATTCGGAGGGAAAGCAATCAACCCAATATTAACGTGACGTGCCGCCGCAGGACAGCAGGCACCAGAGGTGTGTTCGCGCAATTGATTTCGCCCGGTTTCCCCGCCGACCGGAGGCGCCTCCGCAGGCTTCTGCTGAACCGACTGGATGCAAGTTTTGAACGCACAGGTTTCAATACCTAGTCCCTGATGTTCACGGTGTCCGGAACCGAGGTTCACCTGTAGCGAATACAGCGCCTGTTGGCTGCCGCTTGTCGGTAGCTCGAGATTGTCTGCTTCTGTATCGTCGTGTCTGCACTTACCGTCGGGTGGCGGACGTTTCGACACGAACGGCCGTGCAGCGGAGGTGCCGGGAGGGTTCGAAGTACTCGCTTGGGTCCACGAAGTGTTGTCGCGCAACGGTAGCTCGGAGGGAACGACGGAGAGGGGCGTAGGTGGCAACAGCTGCGCAATTGCGAGCAGTGCTGGCGGTATTGCAGGCCGACATGGAAAAGACCGCCTCCGGCTGGTCTGCCGAACCGCCCGTCGAACGCGCCGAGCTTGCGGGTCGGCTACACGGTTTGATCAGTAGTGAGCTGCGGGACTTGGTAGTCCAGGACCCACTCGGGCAGTACAGGGGCCACTGGTCGATGGCCGCGACCGCGGAGCAAGACGCCGTAGGTGATGTGTCGGTGCAGGCGCAGTTCGACGCACGGTGGCTGCGTCACCACATCGCCACACTGGCCTCCCGCAATGCCCCTACGCCCGTGCCCGCGCTACTGGCTGCCGCGGTTCAGGCCGTCGACGCCGCGACCACCTTGCTGGCGCTGGCCCGCGATCCCCGGGGCGAGGGCAGTCAGGCCGCGTGGCAGGCGGTAATCGATGATCTCGCGATCGCATTCCATCTGGTCAACGACGAACACGACGCCGTCACGCAGCCGATTCGCTGAGTGATCACCGGTTCCGGACGGCGAGATAGACGAACCGGAACCGGTGACGATGTCAGTCGCCTTCCGGGGTGTCGGTATAACGCTGCAGGTACAGTTGCTCGCCCAGCTTCTCGATCAGATCGAGTTCGGTCTCCAGATAGTCGACGTGCGATTCCTCATCCTCGAGAATGGACTCGAAGATGCGCGCGGAGGTGACATCACCGCGTGAGCGCATCAGCTCGATACCGCCGCGCAGCCGGTCCACGGCCTCCATCTCGATCTTCAGATCGGCCCGCAACTGTTCGGGGACGGTCTGGCCGATGCGCAGCGGGTTGAGCTTCTGATAGTTGGGCAGCCCCTCGAGGAAGAGGATGCGATCGGTGAGCACCTCCGCGTGCTTCATCTCATCGATGGACTCATGGCGGGTGTGCTTGGCAAGTTTGGTGAAACCCCAGTTCTCCTGCATCTTGGCGTGCAGAAAGTACTGATTGATGGCCGTGAGTTCGGCTGTCAGCTGCTCGTTGAGCAGCGTGATGATTTCCTTATCGCCTTCCATGGGGGTGATGGTGTCACAGCTCACAATCGGCGAACCGGTAAGGACGGCCTATCGTGTCGGACTACGCTGCGGGCACCTCGACGCCCTGGGCAGGAGTCGCGCAGGCTCGGCCGACGACCTCGGAAAGGCGCCGGGTACAACTGCCGCAGCCGGGCTTCCAACCGCACGCCTTTTTGACCTGCGCGGTCGAGCTGGCGCCTGCGGCGACACAGCTGTGCACGTCCGATTCGGAGACGGCGTTGCATATACAGACGTACACGGATGCCTCATTGTGCGAGCGGGACACTTCACGAGGTTAGCCTCATCTAAAGAGGTAAGCCTCCCCTAATGTATAGCACCCTCATCCCGATTCCTGTCAATAGCCTCTCGGCACTATTCGAGGTTTTGATCCCCACCGCCCTACTGGATGCGGCGGACGAGCCGGGCTCGCTCGAAGAGGCCCAGCAGGTGCTGCGCCTCCGCTTTGGACAGTTCAGGTGCCGCGCCGAGTACGTCGGCTACGTCGAGCGAGACTCCGGTCGGCAGCTGGTTCACCCACTGACACGCGGGTAGGTAGCCCCGGTCGAGTTGCACGGTCGTGGTCGAGGTGTCGCGGAAGCCATAGGCGGTTACGGAGATTCCGGCGGTTTCGGCGCGGGCGGTGTCGACGTGCAATGCGCATTGACCGGCTCGGACAAAGGTGGTTTCGGGAGTCACGGGCAAGTCGGGGACCGGTGACCGGACCAGATCCTGGATGCTGATTCTGGCGACCGCGTCATCGAAGGCATCCTGGGCGGCGGTGAGCCACTGCGTGTTGTCGAGGTCGTATACCGATTCACGCCAGTACGGCTCCCGGAGCAGTTCGTTGCGGAGCGAAGCCAGCAGGAAGTCCAGGCGTAGCGGTGGGATCAGCAGGATATGCAGTGAGATCGATTCCTGGTCGGAACTGGTCTCGTGCCAGTAGCCGCGCGGAACATGCAGTACTGCGCCCGGTTCGAGCCGGTACTCGGCCGCGTCGTCGGGTATTTCCGATGGCGGCTCGCCTGCACCGTAGATCCGCATCACCGCGGACACCGGATCATTCGGCGCCCAGCCCTCCAGCGGAGCGGGCGCGAAGCGATTCGGTGCGACCCGCCAGGTCTTGCACCCGGTCAGCTGCACCGTGATGACATCGACCGGATCGAAGTGCACGGAGGTGCCTGAGCCGGGGCGATTGCAGAAAAGCTGGCATTTCGCCGATTTCGCGGAGACCCCGAACGCGTCGGCGGCTTCTTTTGCGAACGAGGCGAATTCGGCGACGTCCTGATAGAACAGCGTGGTGCCGGCTGCGTAGAAGGTTCGCGCGCTGTCCGGGCGGATAATCGCCGAACCGAGCGTGCCGTCCAGCAGCGGCAACCACGCCGATACCTGGCGGACCCGCTTGACGAACAGGTCCTCGACGGACTGGATGGCGAGCGCCTCGCGAAGCCGTTCGGCCAGGTCCGCGCGCGGTTCGGTGACCAGTACCTCGCGGCCGAGCACACCGTCGCGGAATTCCGCCAGATCCAACGGCGTGAACCAATCGGCGAACCCGAAACCTGTTGACGTGTCGGTCATTTGTCGTCTCGCTGCGGGCTGAAAACGAGCTGGGCGGGACGATTCGCGAACTCGTCCACCAAACCGTCTGCGACTATTACCGCGGACTTGCTGATCGGGCGCACCGTGACATCGCCCTCTTCGGGAACCGGTTTCGACCTCGCGACCAGTCCCGACGGACGGTTGAGGAAACCGTCGACCTGCCCGGCCGTGATGGTCACCTCGACCTCACCGATCGGGCGGACCGCATAGTCCTTCTCCACCTCGTGATCGACCTGGACATGAACGGCGGGAGGGACTTCGGGATTGTCCATGATGGCCATCGGCTACTCCATGTGACGGCGTTGGAAGCGAGTTCACCAGCGATGCAACGTCTTTCAGCGATCGCGGGGACTGCGTGATTGGTGCCGCCAATGCTGCCAGGCAGGCGAGCGAGCGTCGAGGACCGGGTCCGCTGAACGAACCCGCAACGCGATCGCCGGACAGCCGGTTCGTCCAGCGGACTATGCGCTGGACGCGTACCTACCTGCCGCGACAGTCTGGACAGACCGCCGACACCCAGAGGAGTGAGCCGATGCCGATCATGGACAATCCCGAAGTCCCTCCCGCCGTTCATGTCCGGGTCGATCACACCATCACGAAGGACTACGCGATCCGTCCGATCGGTGCGATCGAGACGACCGTGACGGCCGGGCTGGTCGACGAGTTCTCCGGCCGCGCAAGGCGACAGATCGTGAAAGCGGCGGCGGTTCGCGACGAAGGCGAACCGCCGGGCAGAATTCACGACGAGGGAGAACCACCTGGCTCGTGATCGCCCGAGGTTCCCGCAGCACCGTGAGACGTCGGTGAAACGCGGATGAGAGCTGGAAGTCGGAGGCTTCTCACTATCTGAACGGGAGGACAGACAGTGAGCGAAGCAATCACGCAGAACACGGGAACCATCGGCGGGCGCAGCGTGCTCGAGGGGGCATTCGCCCTGCTCGAGGTGCTCGCGCACGGCAACGAAATGGGTTTGACCCGATTGGCGGTGGCAGCGGGATTACCGAAGGCAACGGCGTACCGGCTGCTCAACCAGTTGGTCGCCGAGGGGGCGGTGCAGCGGCGCGAGGGCCGCTATCAGATCGGCCCCCGGGTGTTCCGGCTCGGCCAGACCTGGCAACCGGCGCGGCTGCTGCGGGCAGCCTCGGCCCGGCCCCTGCGACAGCTCACCGCGGCATCCGATCGCGGCGGCTTCAGCCTCGCGATGACCGACCGGGGACACACCATGCTCATCGGCGGCATCGGACGCGAAATCGACGAGATCTTTCCACTGCGGCCTGGTGTACTGCTGCCGCCGGGCACGGCCGCTGAGCAGGTTTTGGCTTTCGGTCACCCGAATCCCACACCGCCGGAAGGTTTTTCGGCGCGCGAATGGACTCGCCGAGTCGACATGAGCGATGGGGACCTTGCCTACGACACCGATATGAGCCGATTCCCACTCGCCTGTGTGGCTGCGCCGGTGCACGGCCCCGCGGGTGAGATCGTCGCGGCGCTGGCGGCCACCGTGGCCGAAGTCCAGCGAATCCCGGCCGCGGCCGACGCGGTAAAGCGGGCGGCGGGATTGGTCAGCACCAATCTCACCAAACTCCTCAGATCACACGGAGTGCTGACACTTTGACCGGATATGACGCGACCGGTCCTTGCCGCACTACGACAGGAACCGGCCGTGGATGTGGTCGCTGATCACATGCCGAGCATGGAACGCAAGAAGTTCACGGTCATCCAGAACATATCCATCAACATCGGAAACTCACCTTCTTCGCAAGTAGCCGTCATAACCCGCCATACCCAGCGATACGACAGTTACGCAGCGACTCGCCAACCATCGGTCGACCGCCGCGGCACCGATTCCCTGCGCACCACCGTCACGTACGGACGGGTACGGCCGACAGACGCGCCCGAGCCGTCTCGTACTCCTCGATGAGGCGGTCGACGACGGCGGCGGCCGGACGCACCGCGTCGACGTTGCCGATGCCATGACCGGCACCCCAGACATCGCGCCAGGCCTTCGCATCCTTGGCGCTGCCACCGGCGAAATTCATTGCCGCGGAGTCGGATCCGGGTAGCGCATCGGGGTCGAGTCCGGCGGCGATGATGCTGCCGCGCAGGTAATTGCCGTGCACGCCGGTGAAGAGGTTGCTGTAGACGATGTCCGAGGCGGTCGAATCGACGATCATCTGCTTGTAGTCGGGTTCCGCGTTCGCCTCCTCGGTGGCGATGAACATCGACCCGATGTAGGCGAAGTCGGCACCCGCCGCCTGGGCGGCCAATACCGAGTTGCCGTGCGCGATCGATCCGGACAGCACCAGCGGTCCGTCGAACCAGCTCCGGATCTCCTGGACCAGGGCGAATGGCGACTGGGTTCCCGCGTGACCGCCCGCGCCCGCCGCCACGGCGATGAGCCCGTCGGCGCCCTTGTCGACGGCCTTGCGGGCGAAGACATTGTTGATGACGTCGTGCAGCACGATGCCGCCGTAGGAGTGGATGCGTTCGTTGACCTCCGGCCGCGCACCCAGCGAGGTGATCACGATGGGGACGCGAAATTCCTCGACCACCGCGAGATCGTGGTCGAGCCGATCGTTGGTCTTGTGCACGATCAGGTTCACGGCGTACGGCGCGCTCGGCGTCTCCGGATTTCGGGCATCGAATTCGGCCAGCGCCTCGGTGATCCGGGTGAGCCAGTGCCGCAGTTCGGATTCCGGGCGTGCGTTGAGTGAGGGGAAAGACCCGACTATGCCCGAGGTCGACTGGGCGATGACCAACTCAGGATTCGACACGATGAACATCGGGGACGCGATAACAGGCAGGCGCAGTAGGTCGCGCAGGATGGGCGGCACGCTCATGGAATCTCCTCGAACACGGCCGGAGGTCGGGAATGCGCTGATGGTGACGGCCGCGACGGAAATCAGGATACTTTATTGCGCAATAGGACCGGCGTCGTCGGGCCGAATCCTCGAATATCCGCAGGTTCCAGCGCTGTGAGGTCGAAGTCCGGATGTCCGGCGAGCGCCTCGGCCACCGCGGGTGCGACCAGTACGGAATTCGGTTCGGTGCGCACGGTGAGCCGACTCGCCAGGTTCACCGTGGTGCCGAAGACGTCACCCAGGTGCCGGGCCACCGGCCCCAGCGCCAAACCCACCCGCAGGCCGCGGATATCGGCATCGTCTTCGAAGGCCGCGATCAGCCCGGTGGCGATATGCGCGAGGGCAGCGGCGTTATCGGCAGTGAACAGCACCTCGTCGCCGAGCATTTTGACGACGTCACCACCGCGGTCCACGACGATCTCGGTGACGCGATATTCGAATCGCGCGATGAGGCGCGTCAACTCGATATCGGAGCGATCCCGGCTCAGTTCCGTGAAGTCGACGATATCGGCGAAGCCCACGCCCGACACGGCCGACGTGGACTCGTCGGCCTCGGGCATGGCCACCGCGACGCCCAACTGGCGACGCCAGATCTGCCCGAGCAACCACTGCACCTCCGAGGTCCGGTCCGTCAGGACTCGGACCGCGTCGGCGCGCCCGATACCGTTCGCTCCCGACCGGCTGGTGACGATCTCCACCTGCAACTGCGCCAGATGCGCGATGGAGCGACTCAATACCCGGGCCAACCGCAGCGAATCCGGTTCGGCCACCGCGCCTTCGGCGACGAACCCGGTCATCATGCGCAGCATCTCGATATCGGATTCGGTGAATTCGAGATCGGCCGCATCCGCGGCCGGATAACCGAGCGCGCACCAGTACCGGCGGGCCCGCGCGAGCGGTATCCCGGCGGCGGCCGCGGCCTGTGCGGCGGTGTAGCGCGGGGCAGCGGTCACAGCAGTGAATATCCGCCGTCGACCGTGATCGTCGTGCCCGTGACATAGGCCGAGGATTCGGCGGCCAGGAACAGATAGATGCCGGGCAGGTCGGCGGGAGTTCCCCAGCGCCCGAGGGCGGTATGGCCGACGATATCGTTCTCGCGCTCGGCATCTCGGTGCCAGTGCGCTCCCATCCCGGTGTCGAACCAGCCGAGCGCGACCGCGTTGACGGTGATCGCACGCGGTCCGAGTTCCTGCGCCAGGGCCTGAACCAGGGCGTGGGCACCGCTCTTGGAGGCCGCGTACGCGGAAAGTCCGGCGCGCGGCCGCTGGCCGATGACCGAACCCGTGACGATGATCCGACCGCCCTCCCCCATCACCTCCGACGCGGCACGCGCGCCCAGGAAAGTCCCGGTCAGATTGACATCGATTATGTCGCGCCATACGGCGGGCTTGGTGTGCGTCACCGTCGAAACCTCCGGTGACACACCGGCATTGCAGATCCACACGTCCACGCCACCGAAGCGCTCGACCATGCGTTCGGCGACGGTGTCGTTGAACTCGTCGTCGCGCACATCACCCGCGCACACCAGCGGGTCGCCGCGCAGGGAGTCGGCCACCTCGCGCAGCGCGCGCTGCGACCGCGCGACCAATCCCAGCTGTGCCCCCGCCGCGTCGAAGGCGGTCGCGAGCACCCGTCCCAAGCCGCGTCCGGCGCCGGTAATGACTACGCGTCGCCCTGATACGTCGGCATGCACCATACCCATTGCATCTCACCGTCCATCCACCGATAAATTCTTCGACCGGTCGGTACACTGTACCGCGAACGTAGCACATAGACGGAGGCATCGAATAGTGAGCAGCAATCCAGCGCCCGCCAAGGTCGGGCTCGAGCCGCATCCCGCCGACGAGCGACTGGCCATCCTGCGCATCGATCGCCATCCGGTGAACGCGCTCGACCAGGAGATGTGGGATCTGCTCGAAACCGTTGCGGCGGAGCTGCACAGCAGCACCACCTATCGGGCGGTCGTGATCACCGGCCGCGAACACTTCGCGGCAGGCGCCGATGTGAAGGAGATGCTCGGCCTGTCCACCGAGGCATTCGGACAGCGAAACCGGGTGCTGCAAAAAGCATTTCACGCCCTGGCTACGGCTCCGCAGATCACGATCGCGGCGATCAACGGCTACGCACTGGGCGGCGGCTGCGAGCTGGCGCTGGCCGCCGACTTCCGCATCGGCGGTCGCGGCGCCGTCCTCGGCCTGCCCGAGATCACGCTCGGGATCATGCCCGGCTCCGGTGGGACGCAACGTCTTTCGCGGATCATCGGACTCGCCGGAGCGAAGGATCTGATCCTCAGCGGACGCCCCGTGCGCGCGGAGGAAGCCTTGCGCATCGGCCTCATCGATCAACTGCTCGACGACGCCGACGTGTTCGACGCCGCCGTCGAGCGAGGCCTCTCGTACGCCCGCGGCCCGCTCGCGCTCAGGTACGCGAAGCAGGCGATCGATGACGGGTTCGGCATGCCGATCGAGGATGGGCTGGCTCTGGAAGCCGACCTGATCACCCGATGCTTCGCAAGCGAGGACGGACAGCGCGGTCTGCGCAGCTTCGTCCAGGACGGCCCGCGAAAAGCAACCTTCCAGGGCCGGTAACCGTCATTGTATGTACTGACCGATTGGTCTAAAATACCGTGACCGGGGCCACAGATCGACAATGAAGTACGACAGGAGTCGCGAATGAGTGAGTTGAGTTTCGAGGGCCGCGTCGCGGTGGTTACCGGCGCGGGTCGCGGCATCGGGCGGGCCCACGCCCGACTCCTGGCCGAACGCGGGGCGAGCGTCGTCGTCAACGACCTCGGTGGATCGATCGAGGGCGACGGCGCCGACACCACACCGGCGCAGGCGGTCGTCGACGGCATCACCGCGGCCGGTGGTTCGGCCATCGCCGACGGCAACGACGTCTCGACACCGGCCGGGGCCCAGGCGATCATCGACGCCGCGGTAGAGCGGTTCGGTCGCATCGACATCCTGATCAACAACGCGGGCATCGTCAGGTACGCGGGCCTGCCCGATGTCGAACTGGACAATGTCGAGCGACACCTCGCCGTACATCTGCTCGGCTCGTTCAACACCATGAAGGCCGCCTGGCCGCATTTCCTGAACCAGAGTTACGGCCGGGTCGTGCTGACCACCTCGAGCGGAGTCTTCGGCATGGACGTCAACCTGCCGTACGCGACGGCGAAGGCTGGCCTCATCGGCCTGGCGCGCAGCGCGAAGCTGGCCGGTGAACCGCACGGGATCAAGGTGAATCTGCTTGCGCCCGCGGCCTATACCCGCATGGCCGGTGGCGATCCCGACAGCGACGAGAATGCCGCGGCCGCCGCCGCGGCGATGCCATCGGAGTCGGTGGCGCCGATGGCCGCCTTCCTGGCCCACGAAAGCTGCCCGGTCAACGGCGAGATCTACACCGCGGGAGCGGGACGCTTCGCGCGACTGTTCCTGGCCTCGACGGAAGGCTATCTGGCACAGGGCCCGGCCACGATCGAGGATGTCGCCGCGCACTGGGCGGCGATCAATGACGAGACCGGCTATTACGTGCCGACGGATCTGATGAATTGGTCCGCCACATTCCTGAAGCATCAGTTCGCTCAGATGAGCGCAGACGCAACGCCATAGCGGCGACAGGCAGCAGCCCGTCGCTTGCCGCACCCGGTGGGACAGGTGCGGCGAGCGACGGGCTTTCTAGTGTTCGAGTCCCTTCGCGAGCAGCACACCGAGCACGGAACGGCCGTGGGCCAGTTCGGCTTCGGCCGCCGCCTCGTCGATCCGCTCGATCAGAATTCCGTTCAAGAAGATCTCGCAATAGAAGCGCGCGAGCTCATCCACCTGCAGGTCTGCGCGCCGACCCACCCACTGATATGTGTAGTTGTGCAGGTTCAGGTACGCGAGGGTGGTGAGTTCCAGATCCCGCACCCGCAGCTTGCCCTGCCGATGCCCGTCGGCGAGCACGTCGCGGATCTGCGACTCGAAACGCTGGCGCTTGGCCCGGAATCGAATGCGGTACTCACCCTGCAGTTGATGGTGCTCGTGCAGAAAGACCCACACATGATCTTGCCGGTGCACGATCTGGCGCAGTAGCGATTCCGAGAGCAATCGCAGACGGGTCTGGAAGCCGATATCCAGCCGGACGATCGCCGAGGCCTCGGTGAGCAGTGGATCCATTACGCGGTCGTGGATCTCGGCCAGCAGCTCTTCTTTGGAGCCGATGTAGTAGTACAGCGCACCGCGGGCCAGTCCGGCGGCCGTGCCGATATCGGCGACCCCGGTGCTCGCATAGCCGTTCTTCGAGAAGAGCTCGACGGCGACATCCACCACTTGCTCCCGCTTGCGGTAGTAGCGGGCGGTTTTCGCGCGTTCCGTGCGCGTTGCAGGCATCGCGGCGCTCCTTCCTTCGAGCGAAAACAGTTCGGTGCAGGTCAGGCATAGCGCCTCACCTGCACCGAACCGAATCCGGAATCCGGCCGACCCGCGTCAGACGGTCGCGACCGGGGTCAGTGGGCTGCCCATCGTCCCTGGCAGGCGCAGTGGCGGCGCCGTCAGCAGGAAGCGGCTGCGCTCGTGTTCGCGCAGCCAGGTCGCCAGTTCCTCGGTGTACCAGAGCTCACCCAACGGGATGCCGAGCTTGAACAGGCACAGGTTGTGGATCGGCAGCAGCGTGTGCGGCGTCTCGCTGTCGGGCGCCCAGCCTTCGACCGCGTAGTTGTCCGAGACGAGTGCCGAGATCTGCGATTCGGCAATCCACTCCAGCAGCGACTCATCGGTCGCGTCGAGATAGGGGTACATGGCCTGGATTTCGGGTCCCGGGTTCTTCTCCCAGGCGAGAACCTGAGTGGCGAAGCCGGTGTGCAGCAGGAGCATGTCGCCCGGTTCCACCACGACGTTGTCCTTCGCCATGATGTCTTTGAGCATCTTCAAATCGACCGGCTGCCAGTCGCTTCCGAGGTGCGATACGTCGATCAGGACGCCGCGGCCCTGCATGCCGTGCGCGGCCATGTGCTCGCAACCGAGGTGCTTGGCGAAGGAGACGCTTCCACTGCCGTCACCCTTGGCGTCCTCCTGGGGACCGACGATATCGGTCCCTGGACGAAATCCGTTGTAGTACACCGGTTCCGCGACACCGTCGCCGTCCGCGTCGAACAGCGCGCCCTGATGCGCCAGCGAGTCCCACTGCGTCGAATACTGCAGCCAGAGCGTCACGACATCGTCGCTCCACAGATCGATGAAGCTGGGGGCGATCTTGTCGCGCGCCACGACGTTGTAGAAGGTGTCCTGGTTGTGCGCCAGATCCTCGGTCGGCCGCAGGATCGGCGGATACCGGCGCTGGTTCAGCGCGCTACCGCCCGGGTAGTCCAGCGGCAGGCTCAGGCTGAAGGTGATGCCGTGTTCGACCTCGCGCACACCCTGCAGAACCTTCTCCGGGGTGAGCAGGTTGACCCGCCCCAGTTCGTCGTCCTCGCCGAAATCGCCCCAGTTCGAGCCCGGCGGGCGCTGCTTCCACCGCTTGGTCACGGTTCCTCCTTGTGTCCGGTCGTCGATGACTGAAGTCACACTCTATGTATGTTGTACCGATCGGTCAACGAAAGATTGTTTTTCGGTGACCGATGCGGCGAAACCTCTACCTCGACCCTGCCGAGTTTATTAGACTGACCGGTCGAGACATCATTGCCTTCGCAGATCCGCGCAGGCAGATCACCCTTTTGGAGAACACACAATGAGCGATTCGACGGAAGCCGCCGTCGCGGCGGCGGTACGCAACTTGATCGGCAGGCACATCCAAGCCCAGGACGCCGGTGACAGCGAAGCCGTCGTAGCGCTGTACACCGCCGACGGCGTACTCGAGATTCCGGGCGCCGACCCCATCAGTGGCCAGGAGGCCCTGCGGGAGGCGTTCAAGGGCTGGGCCCCCACCCAGCCACAGCGGCACCTGGGCGGCAACACCGTCATCACCTCCTGGACCGAGGACTCCGCGACCGCCGTCAGCGACGTGGTCTTCTTCCAGCGCGGCGAGGCGGGCTGGGCGGTCGGGGTGGTCGGCCGCTACGAGGACACCTTCACCCGCCAGGACGGGAACTGGAAGCTGCAGCGCCGCAAGACCACCTACGAAGCCTGACCACCGAACCTCGATTGGAGACCCACGTGAGCACTTCCACCGAAGCCGCCGTCACACCGGGTGTGCTCGGCACCATCGCCGAGTACGCGCATGCCCTCGATTCGGGACGGACCGACGATATCGTCGCCCTGTTCCTCTCCGACGGCTCGGCCGAAATCCTTGGCATAGCGGCCGTCGAAGGCCATGAAGCCATCCGCCAGCTCTATGCGAACATGGCGCCGACTCAGCCGCAGCGGCACCTGGTGGCGAACACGGTCATCACCTCCGCGACCGCCGACGAGGCGAGCGCCGTCAGTGACTTCGTCTTCGTCCAGCGTGGCGAGTCGGGCTGGGCCGTCGGGGTCGTCGGACAGTACGAGGACATCCTGCACCGCACCGAAGACGGCTGGCGGTTCAAGTCCCGCAAGACCAGCTTCGTCATGTGAGAAACGTTGTGGTTCTTCGTGTTCCGACCATGACCTGACCCTCTCGGCGGCGCCGGTGCGATCCTCCGATCGCACCGGCGCCGCCGATCGCTTATGCGGCGGCTTCTTCCGCTTGCGATCCGATGAAGGTTGCGTATTCACTGGCGGCCAGCTCGCCGATCAGGCGTTGCAGATTGGGCCGCCCGGTCGGATTCAGCAGCTGCTTGACCGCTTTTCCGGGGATATTGGATCCGAAGAAGTAGCTGCTCTCGAGGAACAGCGACCCACTGCCGTTGACGGTCTCGGTCCACTCGGCCTCGGCCGCGGGATCGACCTCGACGATGTCGAAGCCGCTCGCACGCGCGTGCCGCAACACTCCGATGACGCAGTCGACCTGGTCGCCCGCGTAGCGTGGGTTGTTCCCGAGCGCACCGTGCGGACCGCCGGGGAAGAAGAAGTTCGGGAAACCGGCGGTAACGACGCCCAGGTAGGTATTGGGGCCCTCCGCCCAATACTCTTCGAGCGCAAGACCGTCGCGGCCGCGGACGCCGAGCCGATTGAGCGCACCGGTGCCGAAGTCGTAGCCGGTCGCCCAGATGATGATGTCGAACTCACGCAGGCCTTCGGCCGTCTCGATCCCGGTCTCGGTGATACGAACGATCGGGGTCTCTTTGAGCGCGACGAGCGAAACGTTCGGCTTGTTGTAGGCCTCGAAGTAACCGGTCACGAAGGGTGGACGCCGACCGGCGTAGATGTGGTCCTTCGGGATCAGTTTGTCGGCCGTCGCGGGATCGGTGACGATGCCGCGGATCTTGTCCGCGAGGAATTCGCAGAACTCCTTGTTCACTTCGGGATTGGTCGTGAAGTCGATGTAGTTTTCGGTCAACTTCGTGAAACCCGGGCTGTTCCACATCTTTTCGAAGAAAGCCTGCCGCTGTTCGGCCGTATCGTCGGTGGAAAAGCGGCTGGGCAGCGCATGTAGGAATCCACTCGGCGAGGTGTTCAGGGTCTCGCGGATCCGTTCGAAGTCGGCCTTGATCTCGGCCCGCTCGTCCGCGGTGAGCGGCGCGTTGTTCAGCGGTGTGCACCAGTCCGGAGTCCGCTGGTACACCGTCAACGAGGCGACCTGGTCGGCGATGGCCGGAACGATCTGCACACCACTGGATCCGGTACCGATGATGGCGACGCGCTTACCGGTGAAGTCGACCGGCGTCTTCGGCCAGCGGCCGGTGTGGTGCTGTTCGCCGCCGAACATCTCGCGTCCGGACACCTCCGGAATGAACGGCACCGAGAGCACGCCGGTGGCGGCGACGAGGAAGCGTGCGCGATGCTCGGCGCCGTCATCCGTGCGCACCGTCCAGATACCGGCCGACTCGTCGAATTCCGCGGCCGTCACCCGGACGCCGAATCGGATGTGGCGGCGCAGATCGAATCGGTCCACCACGAAGTTGAAGTAGCGTTCGTTCTCCGGCTGGCCGGTGAACCGCTCCGACCACTCCCACTCCTCCCACAGTTCCTTGGAGAACAGGTAGCCGTAGCTGTAGCTCTCGGAGTCGAAACGCGCCTCGGGATAGCGGTTCCAGTACCACGTCCCGCCGACGCCGTCGCCCGCTTCGAGCAGCTGCACCGAGAAGCCCTCCTCGCGGGCCCGGTACAGCTGATAGATGCCCGTCACGCCCGCGCCGACCACCAGGACGTCGACCGCGTCAGCCGTCGTACCAGCGGCTTTCGCCGATCCACTCATACGTTCTCCAATCTCGAATGGGTCGTCTGCTGCACGACGCCAAAGATGTTTCGACCGGTCGGTCTATGACGTTGGTCACGAGACTAGAGCCGAATCCGATCGGAATCAACAGCGTCCTCGTCCGAACATTTCGCACGCGCGAACGCTGTTCACTCATTGATTGTACCGACCGATTGTTCTAACATTGCGGCAACCAGCAGCACAACGGAATGCGATGGGAGTCGCTGATGACAACCAAGGACACCGACTTGCGCACCGAGGGTCTCGCGGTGATGCGCGCGGCCCTGCCCGGTGTGTTTCCCGAGGGCGATATCGACCTGCGCGACGGTCAGCTCGGTGAGGACCTCGTCGAGATCGGCCTGGTCAGTGTGTGGGCCCAGCTGTGGGGCCGGGAGGGACTCGCCCCGCGCGATCGCAGCCTGGTCACGCTCGGCATCCTGATCGCGCTCGGGTCCGAGACCGAGTTCGGCCATCACGTCCGAATCGGCTTGACCAACGGATTGACCAAGGACGAGATCGCCGAGGTCATCTACCACGCCAGCGGCTATGCCGGATTCCCGCGCGCGACCGCGGCACGCACCGCCGCCCGTGCCGCGCTGGGTGAATCGGCGCCGGGCGAATAGCCCGGCCCGGCAACCGATTTCGACGCAAAGGAACGAATATGTCACTCGCAGGCAAGATCGCCGTCGTCACCGGCGGCGGTAGCGGGATCGGCCAGTCCATCGCGACCGTACTCGCGGCCAAGGGCGCCGCCGTCGCGATCTGGGACCTGAATCCGGAGAACGCCGAGAAGACCGTCGCCTCGATCCGCGAAGCGGGCGGCACCGCCATCGCGGTCGTCGGCGATGCGGCCGATGCCGATGCCATCGCAGCGTCGGCGGCCCGCACCCACGCCGAGCTCGGACCCGTCACCGTGCTGGTCAACAATGCCGGAATCACCACGTACGAGCCCTTCACGAGCCTGTCCGAGGATTCCTGGGATCGTATGATCGGGATCAATCTCAAGGGCCCCTTCCTGGTTACCAAGGCGCTGGTCCCCGATATGCTCGCGGCCGGTTGGGGCCGGATCATCAATATCTCCTCGTCCTCCGCGCAGACCGGAGCACCGGGCATGGCCCACTACGCGGCTTCCAAGGGCGGCGTGATCGGCCTGACGAAGGCGTTGGCGGTCGAGTTCATCGAACAGGGAATCACCGTCAACCATGTTCCGCCCGGATTCATCGACACCCCGCTGACCCGCCAGACCATCGACGTGGAAGCGGCGGCGGCGCATATGCCGATGAAGCGGGCCGGGCAGCCGGAGGAGATCGGCCACGCAGTCGCCTATCTCGCCTCCGACGAAGCCGGTTACGTCACGGGTCAGACGCTCAGCGTGAACGGCGGACGCTACCTGTTCTGACAGACTCGATCCGCCGAAGCCCGGTTCGCGGCCGGATGGATTCGCCTCCAGGTGGGAGTGCTCGGCACTCCCGCTTCCCGGCAACGGCGCCGGTGGCGGTCCCCGATGATGTGGATCTGGAGGCGAATCCGGCCGGGCCTTGACCGCGGTCGGGTCGTCGGCGAACTGCACGGGATCTGGCGCTGGACGTCCTGGGCCACTTCGCGTTGATAGTCAACTTCTCAGCCTTGAAGGACCGAGCTCGCAGCTCTTACCCGCGCCTGGCTGGCGTGGACTCGGCCGCGTCGTCGGCAGCGTGACTCACTGCCCAGCCCGCAACAGCGCGTGCGGCGATATTACGGGCTGCGTTCACGTCAGCGTGTTCAGCGAAACCGCATGACGTGCACACAAAACTGGCCTGGTTCGGCCGGTTCTTCTTCGACACATGCCCGCACCCTGAGCATTGCTGGGAGGTATACCTCGGGTCGACGTAGGTGACGGGGATCCCGGCGCGTCGCGCCTTGTAGGCGATGTAGGTGCCCAGTTGCGCGAAACTCCAAGAGTGCAACGTGACCCGCTGGGGCTTGCGTAGCCGTACCCTCTCGCGGATACCGCCCAAATCTTCGAGGGCGATACCACGTGAGGTGCGTTGAGCCTCGGTCACGATCATCTTGGAAACACGGTGGTTGGTGTCGGCGGCAAACCGCTTCTCGCGGCCGGAGACCTTACGCAGCAGCCGCTTCGATGACTTCGTTCCCTTCCGCTGCAGGCGTTGGCGGATGCGCCGGTTGCAGTGCCGGACCTGGTTGAGCTGTTTCCCGGCGTAGCGAGCGCCGCCGCTGGTGGTAGCGATGTTGACGATGCCCAGATCCACCCCGACGAACCCGGCGCTCGGGGTGATGGGTTCAGCTTCGGGGACCTCGCACGTCGCGTACAGGTACCAGTGCCCGCCCCGATACACAAGGTCGGACTCGCCGCGACGGTGGTCGGTAAGCATCTTCGCTTGCTCAGCAGAGCAGTCGAACGGAATGTTCCTGGCCCGGCCGTGGACGGTCCAGATGGATACAGTGCGGGCATCGAGCTGCCACGACAGGCAGCGATCGTCGAACGGTTGCGCCGCGTCCTTGCGGAACCGGATCGGTTCAGCTTCAACACGTTCGCGACGTTTCGACCCGGCCGGGCCGTAGTTCCCGGCCGCCAGATTCGCTTTCAGTGTGGCGTAGGCCCCGGCGGTCTTGCGGATGCAATGCAGGGCGGGCTGCGCTGATACCCCGAGTTGCTTGACAGCGGTATAGGTCAGCCGTTGCAGGGCCTGCTTACCGATGATGCCGGTGGTGAACGCGGCACGCGAAGCACAGTTAGCCGCCTGGTTGCACAGCGTCAGCGTCTCCCGCAGCGCGGACGCGGTCGCCGCGTCGAGGAGCAGTTTAACCTGCACAACCAGCTTCACGCTGACACACTAACAACGGCAAGAGTTTCCCAACCAAGTTCGGAAGTTCTTGTGGGGCGGGTATTTCCGGTCGCCGACGTATTTCGCGGCATTATGCAGCGGTGCGCCGCTGTCAGCGCTCGCGAAGTACATCGACCAGCAGAAACGACCGGACTAGACTGCGGTCCACAATTCTCCCAAGCCCTGAAGCGGTACCTCTCTCGTCCCTCGATGCGCTGGTGGCAATCGGTTCAGGGATCCGCACCCAAGGTTACTTGTACCGGTCGGTCCAGTCTTGGAAATGAGGGTACTAATCGCTACCAGGCGACCGGCAGCTCGTAGATGCCGTAGGCGAGCGAATCACCCTTGAACCGCAGCTGGTCGAAGTCGACGCCCAGCCGCAGCGTCGGGATGCGACGGTAGAGGGTGCCGAATACGACCTCGAGTTCGATGCGCGCGAGCTGCTGGCCGATGCACTGGTGCGGGCCCCAGCCGAAGGCATGATGGTGGCGCGCCTCGCGCAGGAGATCCAGCTTCTCGGGCTCCGGGAAAGCCATCGGGTCGAAGTTGGCCGAGGGCAATGAACTGATGATGCCCTCCCCCGCACGGATCGTATGTCCTTCGACCTCGATATCTTCGGTGGCGATGCGCCGCTGAAGCAGATGGGGGATGGTCAGATAGCGCAGCAGTTCCTCGACCGCGCCCGCGATGACCTTCTTGTCCTCGGTTTCGCGCAGCAGTGCCAGCTGGTCCGGATTCTGCAGCAGCAGCGCGGTCGCGAGCGTGATCATATTCGCGCTGGTCTCGTGACCGGCGATGAGCATGATCATGCTCATGATGGTGGCGCCGGGCATATCCAGCTCGCCCGCCTTGACCCGCGCCGCGAGGTCGGAGACCACGTCCTCTTCGGGCTTTTCCATCTTGGCCACGATCAGCTTGCCCAGGTAGGCGCCGAGCTCCGCATTCGAGGCGTTGCTCTCC
Source organism: Nocardia pseudovaccinii (assembly GCF_050942345.1). Classification (NCBI taxonomy): domain Bacteria; kingdom Bacillati; phylum Actinomycetota; class Actinomycetes; order Mycobacteriales; family Nocardiaceae; genus Nocardia; species Nocardia pseudovaccinii. Next base: position 3,495,527 of record NZ_CP192074.1, on the reverse strand, counting down.
TCCGGGGTCACCTCCCGGCCATTGGTGATCTTGGCGTGCCCCTCGAAGAAGTCGTGATCCTCGTACGGCACGCCGAGCAGTTCGCAGATCATCAGCGACGGCAGCGGCAGCGAGAGCGCCTCCACCAGGTCGGCCGGGTTCGGGCCCGCCAGCATCTTGTCGATGAGGTCATCGGTGACCCGCTGGATCGCCGGGCGAACCTTCTCCATCCGCCCGCGCGTGAACGAATTCGTCAGCATCCGGCGCAATCGCGCGTGCTCGGGGCCGTCGGTGTCGAAGAGGGTCTTCGGCCGTTCGTGAATCGTCTCGGCGATGGCCCGGGTCATATACGGGAACCCGGGCAGATGATCGTTGGCGCTGACGCGCGGATCCGCCATTACCTGTCGCTGGACGGCGTGCGATGAGATGAGCCACGGGGTCAGACCATCCCAGGTGCGCACTCGCGACAGCGGGACACCGGCGGCGTGCAGCTCACGCAATTCCGGCGAAGGCAGGAACGGGCACTTGGCATCTCGCGGCGTCGGGTATTCGGGGACATCCACGGTCTCGGTCATGATCGGCTCTCCTTGGGTCGACATTTCATTCCTCGATGGAGATCGCCATCGCGGGACAGACGGCCGCCGCCTGACGGACGTCCTCGGCCTGTTCGGCCGATGGGTGTTCGTTCAGCAGCACCGCGATGCCGTCCTCGTCACGCTGGTCGAACACCTCGACAGCGGCGGCAACGCAATTTCCGGCCGCGACGCACTTGTCTTCGTCGATGACAACCTTCATCGGGTCTCTCCTGGTCTTTCGGTGAATTGGGCTGGGGCTGAAGGCGATCAGGGCCGAGGGCTGGTTGCCGCGAGACTCGGGAGCGCATCGACGATCTCCTGTCGGCGCAGGCGAGTCTGCTTGGGCATATTCCAGCCGAGGACTCCGGTGACGACACCCGCTTCGCGGTACCGCGCGACGAACCGTCCGGTCGCCGGGTCACCGTCCACGATGTCGACCTCGGCGCCGATGGGGAGCCTGCCGTGCACCTGGATCTTCACGTCGAATTGATCGGTCCAGAAGTAGGGCACCGGCACATAGGGGTGGTCCTCCCCCATGATCACACCGGCGACGGCCGCGGCCTGCTCGGTGGCATTGGTCCGGTTCTCCAGGCGGATCAGCCCGCCCAACTGCTCGTGATGCCACCGGGCCAGATCGCCGACGGCGTAGATTCCCTCGGCGGCGCGGCAGCGGGAATCGCAGACCACACCGTTGTCGAGCTGCAGCCCACTGTCTTTCAGCCACTCGGTCGCCGGGGCCGCGCCGATCGCGACGACCACCACATCAGCGGGCAGCACCTCGCCGGTGCCGAGCCGCACGCCGGTAACCCGACCGTCCGCGCCGTCCAGGCCGACGACACCGGTGCCGAGTCGCAGCCGCACACCGCGCTCGGCGTGCAAGTCCGCCAACAGTTTCGACACCATCGGGCCGACCTGCAAAGCCATGGGGGCCGGCTGCGGACCGGTCATCGTCACGTCCAGCCCGAGCGTGGTTGCGGTGGCGGCGATTTCGGCACCGAGGACGCCCTCGCCGACGACGACCAACCGCGAGCTGATCAGCAGGTCCGCCCGTAGCGCCAACGCGTCGTCGAGGGTGCGCAATACGTGCACACCGATCAGGTCATCGTGTCCGGGCAATGTCCGCGCCCGCACCCCCGTGGCGAGCACGACCGCATCCGCCCGCAATTCGTGTCCGGCCGCAGTGCGCACGGTTCGGGTCGCCGGATCCAACCCCGTCGCCGCGGCCCCGAGTACGAAGTCGGCATCCAATGCCGCCAGCATCTCCTGCTTGCGCAGCGCGGCCCGATCCGGCTCCCACGCGCCCGAAAGCACCTGCTTGGACAGCGGCGGCCGATCGTAAGGCGCATGCGGCTCATCGCCGAGCACCGTGATCGGGCCTTGAAAGCCCTTGCGCCGCAGCGATTCCACCGTCGACAGTCCGGCCGCCGACGCACCGACCACCAGCACCTGTTCCGGCGCGGTCATGCGACTGCCTCGCGAACAAACCTCATCTGCGACTCCTGTTCGACTGCCTGGTGCCCGGCGACAATCGAATGTTAGACCTATCGGTCGGTACAATCAAGGTTAGCCGCCGGACCCGGGACAAAAGAGTGAACCTATTTCCCGGCCGCCACCTGCACGGCGGCATACGCGCCGCCATCGACGAGCAGGTCGATGCCATTGAGGAAACTCGCCTGATCCGACAGCGCGAAGGCGACCACGGCGGCAACCTCACCCGATTTGCCCATCCGCCGCAACGGCGTGCCCTCGACCAGCTTGCCCATGATCGGATGCGCTTCGGCTTCCTGTCTGCCCTGGGGCGTTGCGATGACGCCGGGCGATACCGAGCAGATGCGCGCGCCGGCCGGGCCGAGGCGCATTGCCTCATGCCGCACGAACCGGTGCACGCCGCGCTTGGCCCAGCTGTACGCGATGCCCGTGTTCTCGACGGATACGCCGAGCGTCTCGCGCATGCGCTCCAGGAACTTCTCGTCGAGCGGATCGTCCAGAATCGCCAACGCCGCCGGATCGGGCACTGAGGGATCGAGCATCGGCGACATCGATGCGAAGCACACCAGCGCCGTCCCCGTCGTGGCCAGCGGCCGCAGCGCCTCGGCCAGCCGAGCCGTACCGATCAGGTCGACCTCGAAGATCCGGCGCCAGTCCGCCATGGTCGGCGATATGCCCGCCGCATGCGCGACCGCGCGCAGTGTGCCGAGTTCGCCTGTGCGAGCAGCGAGTCGAGCCAACCCGTCGACATCGGTGATATCGAGGACGAACGGTTCGACGCTCGCGCGCCCGGCCTGGTCCAGTTCCTCGGCAGCCACGGTCACCGTCGCCTCGTCCCGGTCGACGAGCAGCAGCACGTCCACCGAATCGACCATGCGCTGCGCACACGAATTGCCCATGCCCCGGCCCGCGCCGGTCGCGATACCTACTGTCGTCATGCCATCCTCCTGTTGTCGGCTGCGGGACCCGGCCCGACAGCCCTCGAATTCCGAAGTTCGTCAACTCGACGATGCCGAGGACGACGCGCCGGGGCGAGGGAGCGCGGTCCCGGATGGACGGTGTACCTGGCTACACCATTACGGCGGTGACGGTCGCCAGATGCTGTTCGGTGCGCACGATGACGAATGCCAAAGCCGCACAGTGGGTATCGGCCGCACCATCGCACCGGCGCAACAGGATTCGTGGGCGGCGCCTTCGTGCTCGAATTCCTACGGCGCACCGAGGACGCGGTGGTATGCCTGCCGCACGACGCCGCCGGTGATCCGGCGGCGCGCTCATGAGCTCGCTGCGGCACGCCGCCAGCGCTTTACGGCATATCGGCGATTCCGGGCGGGCGGACGGGGGTGGCGCGACGGCCGTGTGAGCGAATCAGGCTGTACCGTCGCGCAATACGCGCTTGAGCACCTTTCCGGAAGGGGTTCTCGGCAAGGTGTCGATGCATTCGATCTCCGCGGGCACTTTGTATTTGGCCAAGCGGGTGCGACAGAAATCCTTCAGCGCCTCGGGGTCGAAGTGACTACCCGCACGCAGCACGACGAATGCCTTCGGCACCTCGCCCCAGCGCGGATGAGGCATGCCGACGACCGCCGCCTCGATGATGTCCGGGTTCTCGTACAGCACCCGCTCGACCTCCGGGGTGGCGATATTCTCCCCGCCCGAGACGATCATGTCCTTCTTGCGGTCCTCGATGTAGAGGTACCCGTCTTCGTCGAGACGGCCGATATCGCCGGTGTGGAACCACCCGTTGCGCAGGGCCGAGCGGGTCGCCGCCTCGTCCCGCCAGTAGCCGGAAGTCACCTTGGGCCCGCGGATGACGATCTCACCGAGTTGTCCGGCCGGAACATGGGTATCGCGCTCGTCGAAAATGGCGACCTCGACATCGGCCACCGGCCGCCCTACCGAGCCGACCTTCGATCGCATGTGCTCGGCGTCGTTGACGGTGTCGCCGGAGACGGTTTCGGTGAGCCCGTACGCGTCGGCGAACCAGACACCCGGGAAGGCATCGGCGATCCGGTCGAGCAGCGGAATGGGCATCTTCTCGCCACCGCCGGTGATGAAGCGGATCGACGAGGTGTCGCGATCGGCGATATCAGGCAGTTGCAGCAGGCCGTTCATCATCGACGGCGCCAGCCAGACATTGGTCGGGCGCAGTTGTTCGATCGCGTCCATCACCGCGGCGGCGTCGAACCGGCGGATCAGGCTCAGTCGGCCACCGGCGTGGAAGGTGGCCAGACCCGGCAGATCCATCCCGCCCACGTGGTAGAGGGGGCCGCACACCAGAGTGTTGTCCGCGGCGGTCAGCGAGAACTCGATGATGTGCGCGAGGTTCTTCCAGGTCAGATTCTGATGCGAGATCATCACGCCCTTCGGGCGCGAGGTCGTGCCCGAGGTGTACATAAGTCGTTGCAGCGCATCGGGTTCCACATCGACGACCTCGGTCGTGCGGCCGATATTCGGTCCGACCAGCGCGTCGTATTCCAGCCACGACGGATCCGGCGCGGCATCCAGCGTCACGCGGTGTCGCAACAGCGGCAGCGACGGCGCCAACGCATCGATCCCCGCCGTGAACTCCGACTCCGTCACGATGGCGCCGGCGTTCGAATGCTCGAGAATGTACTGCCATTCCGCCGGGGACAACCGATAGTTGAGCGGCATGATCGCGGCGCCGATGTGATTGGCCGCGAGCATGGTTTCCACGAATTCGACCCGGTTGTACAACAGCACGGCGACGATATCGCCCGCGTCGACACCCAGTTCACGCAGCACGAGGGCCAGCGCATGCACGCGGGTGCGCAGCTCGGCGTAGGTCAGGGCCCGATCGCCTTCGGACAATGCGATGTCGGCTGCGTATTGTTGCGCGTTCCGGTCGAACACGGCGGCGAAGTTGAACATTCACGGGCCTTCGCTGTGAAGAGGAAGCTGTAAGTTTTCTGTACCGGTCAGACTAATCAACCGTCGCGCGGCAGACAACCATCGACGACGGTTCCGCCACATCACGGCAATGAGTAGCCGCCGTCGACGACCAGGGAATGCCCGGTGACCCAACGGGATTCATCGCTGGCGAGATAGACGACCGCGCCGGTGATGTCGGCCGGTGCGCCGAATCCGAGCGGATGCTTGGCCTCGATCGCATTCATCGCCTCGGCGGGCAGGCCGTCGTGCACGGCCGTCGGAAAGGTGCCGGGACATACGGCATTGACCCGAATTCCCTCCTTGGCGTATTCGAGTGCGGCGACCCGGGTCAGGTGGATCACTCCGGCCTTCGACGCGCAATAGGGCGCGGCATACGCCCAAGCGGTCAGCCCGCTGACGGAGGCGATATTGACGATGGAGACATTCGCCTTCTTGCGCAGTGCGCGGGCGACGGCGCGGATGCCATGGAAGGTGCCGGTCAAGTTGACCGACATCGTGCGCTGCCAGTCCGCGGTGGACAGATGGTGGATACGGGCGTTCGGCGACACGATGCCCGCGGTATTCACCAGCACATCGACGGTGCCGCTGCGTTCGACGGCGGACCGGATGAGTGCGTCGAACTCGTCACCGTCGGCGACGTCCAGCCGTTCGGTCACCACGGCAATTCCCTTGTCGCGCAATGTATCCGCCAGCGATGCCATGGCATCGACAACGAGATCGGCGAGGACGAGATCACGAACCCCCTCCTCGGCGCAGCGCAGGGCGACCGCCGAGCCGAGCGCGCCACCCGCGCCGGTCACCACCGCGGTCTTGCCTTCGAGCCTCGAACCCATGTCGGCCTCCCATGTCGGGACAGTGAATTAATTAGAACACTCGGTATACAAAACCAAAACCACAAATCTGTCAAGGTCCGGCGTGCCGACCCCGGAAACGCCGAACGCCGCGTCCGACAGCACGTGGCTGTCGAACGCGGCGTTCCGATCGGTCAGGTACTAGGCGGTACTCGCTGCCGTCTGTGCCTCGACCTGCGCCTCCAGCGCCTCGAGATCACATTTGCCGTCGGCGAAGCCATTGAAGAGCGTGTGGCAGTAGGACTTCGACAGGAATTTCGCATCCCAGCGCTTATCCGGATCCAGCCACTGATAGGTGCGGTTGTGCATATTGAGGAACTGCAGCATGGCCAGGGTCGGATCGGCCTTGCGCAGCGATCCGTCGTCCATCGCGTCGACCAGCAGCGACCGCACGACATGCTCCACTTCTTTGCGCTTCTCGAGCATGCGGGACAGATTCTCGCCGGTCAGTTGGCGATAGTCGTGTTCGTACACCCAGATGTGATCCAAGCGCTCGAAGATGACGTTCAGCAATTCCTCGGACAACAACCGAAGTTTGACCAGTGGCCGCGCATCCAACTCCTGGATACGCGCGGCGACGACCAGCAACGGGTCGAGAACCCGGCCCTGGATTTCGACGAGCAGATTCTCCTTGGAGCCGATGTAGTAGTACAGCGCGCCCTTGGCCAAGCCGACCGTGTCACCGATCTCGATGATCCCGGTCGCCGCATAACCCTTTTTGGCGAACAGCGCCGCTGCCGTATCGATGATTTCCTGTCGCTTGACCTCGTAGGCGGGTCCGTGTCCTGGTGGTCGAGCCATCTCATCCCTCCCGCGGTCGCGTGCGAACCGAGTATACGCAGAGTGAACGGTCGGTAGAAACTACCGTGTCGGCGTCTGTCCCGGGTGGGCGTCCAGCGATTCGCGAATCGCGGCCTCGATGCGCGCCTCGTCGGGCAGCCAGATCTGCTCCAGCGCCGGAGTGTACGGCGCGGGTGTCGCTCCGGCGGTCACCCGGATCACCGGCGCGTCCAGGTACCAGAATCCCTCGCGGACAGCGCGAGCGGCCAGTTCGGCGCCGACACCGAATTCACCGACGGCCTGGTGGACGACCACCAGACGATTCGTCTTTTGCAGGGAGGTCAGGACAGTATCGAAGTCCAGGGGGCTGATGGTCCGCAGGTCGATGACCTCGACCTCGATGCCCTCGGCGGACAGGCGATCGGCGACGGCGAGGCAGTCGTACATCATCTTCGAGTACGACACCACGGTCGCATCCACGCCCGGACGCCGCACGATCGCCTTGCCGAGTGGCACAAGGTGATCCGCCGACGGCTCGGGCCCCTTCTTGCCGTACAGCAGGCGGTTCTCGATGAAGATCACCGGATTGGGATCCTGGATCGCGGCCCGCAGCAAGCCGTAGGTGTCGGCCGGAGTCGACGGCATCACCACCGTCAACCCGGGGATATGCGCGAGCAGACCCTCCAGGCTCTGGGAATGCTGACTGCCGGAGGATTTGCCCGCGCCGAATTGGGTGCGCACGACCAGGGGCATGGTCACCGCGCCGCCGGTCATGAAGCGCAATTTGGCCGCCTGGTTCATCAATTGATCCAGGCACACGCCGATGAAGTCGAAGTACATCAATTCGACGACCGGGCGGTAGCCCGCCATCGCCGCACCCACCGCGGTCCCCATGATCGCGCTCTCGGAAATCGGGGTGTCGCGGACGCGGCCCGGGAATTTCTCGGCAAGACCGCGAGTCAGACCGTAGACATTGCCGCCCTTTCCGACATCGATACCCGCCAGGAAGACGGTGGGATCGTCCTCGAGCTCGCGGGTCAGCGCATTGGTGATCGCATGCATGATCTTCAGCGTTCCGCCGGTCGGGGTCGCCGGTTCCGGTATTTCGGCACGCGGCGTGGTGACGAAATCGCCGACCGTCTCGGCGGCGGGATACGGTGCGGCGGTGGCCTGCTCGATCGCGTGCGCGATCACGGCATCGACCTCGCGCTCGACGACAGCCAGTTGCTCGGCCAGCCCGCGCCCGCGCAGGGTGTCGCCGAGCAGGATCAGCGGATCGCGCTTCTTCCATTCGGCGAGTTCTTCGGCATCCCGGTAGCTTTCGGGATCGCCCTCGTAGTGCCCGTGCCAGCGGTAGGTGGTGGCCTCGACGATCATCGGGCCCGCCCCGGCGCGCAGCCGCGCGACCAGCTCGCGCTGTAGCGCCGCGACCTGCACGACATCGTTGCCGTCCACCCCGTGGTATTCGACGCCGTAGCCCGCCGCGCGCTCGCGCAGGGTCGCCCGGTGCTGGTCGGCCGCCGCGGAGAATTCGGAGTAGCCGTTGTTCTCACAGAAGAAGATGACGGGCAGGTCCCACACCGCGGCCAAGTTGACCGATTCATGGAACACGCCCTGTGCGATGGCGCCGTCGCCGAAGAAGGCGACGACCACGCCGCCGCCTCGGCGCAGCTGGGCCGCGGTACCGGCACCCACCGCGATCGGGAGCCCCGCGCCCACAATGCCGTTCGCACCGAAGATCCCCTTGCGCGGATCCGCGATGTGCATGGATCCGCCGCGCCCCTTACAGGTTCCGGTCTCCTTGCCCATCAGCTCGGCGAACATGCCGTCGACATCGAGGCCCTTGGCGATGCAGTGGCCGTGGCCGCGATGGGTCGAGGTCACCACATCCCGGTCGTCCAGTGGCCAGCAGGCGCCGACCGCGGATGCCTCCTGACCGATGGAAAGGTGCAGGAATCCGGGTATCCGGCTGTCGCGGTAGAGCCGGGCGGCGTGCTCTTCGAACCGCCGAATCGTCAGCATTCTCCGGTAGATCTCGGTCAGCGTCGCCGCATTCCCCAAGTCCGTTGTCCGCAAGTTGGATTCAGTCATTGTCATGGATTTCTCACCGATCGCTCGACGGCCTCGCACTCGGTGCGACTGTTGACGTGCGGCACCGACAGTCAATATTATACCGAGTGTTCGAAAAAACAAGAGTCGCTGTTGGCGACCAGATGACAGGACGGACTCGCCATGGATCTAGACCTGCCCGCCGAGGCGATCGAGCTACAGAAGCTGTGCCGTGACTTCGCCGAACGGGAGATCGAGCCGCACGCCGAGTCCTGGTCGGAGCAGGAACGATTCCCGTCCGAGGTCTTCTTGAAAATGGGCGAGTTGGACCTCACCGGGCTGCTCGTCGCGCCGGAGTACGGCGGCACCGATGCCGGGTTCGTCTCCTACGTGGCCGCCATGGAAATGATCGGCGCGGCGGATCAGTCGCTGGCCGCCTGCTGGAACGCCCACTCCACCATCGCCTCACTCCCCCTGGCCACCTTCGGCACCGCGGAACAGAAGGCCAAATGGCTGACGCCGCTCGCGAGCGGAACCCATATCGGCGCCTTCGGGCTGACGGAACCGACCGCGGGCTCGGATGCGGCCGGTATCCGGACCACCGCAAAGTGTGACGGTGACGGATGGCTCATCAACGGCACCAAAATGTTCATCACCAATGCGGGCACCGAGATCAGTCTCGGTGTCACGATTCTCGCGGTGACCGGTACCGACGATGACGGAACCAGAAGGTACGGAACGTTTTTCGTGCCGACCGGCACACCGGGCTACACCGTTGGGCATCCGATGAAGAAGCTCGGCTGGCATGCGATGGATTCGCGGGAGCTGATCTTCGACGATTGCTGGATCCCGGGCGAGAACCTGATCGGCGACGAGGGCAACGGGCTGCGGCAGTTCCTCGATGTGCTCGACGGCGGCCGCATCAGCGTCGCCGCATTGGCACTGTCGCTGGCCCAAGAGGCGCTCGATCTCGCGGCCACCCACGCATCCCAGCGCGAGCAGTTCGGCAAGACGCTCTCGGCGTTCCAGGCGGTACAGCACAAGCTCGCCGATATGGCCACCGAGGTCGAAGCGGCCCGCGCCCTCGTCTATCGCGCCGCGTGGCTCGCCGACCAGGGCAGGCCGTTCGGCCAAGCGGCGGCCATGGCCAAGTTGTACGCCTCCGAGGTGGCCAATCGCGCGGCCAGCGCCAGCGTCCAGATCCACGGCGGGTACGGCTATATGCGCGAGTCGAAGATCTCGCGCTTCTATGCCGATGCCAAGATCCTCGAAATCGGCGAGGGCACCAACGAGATTCAGCGCAATGTGATCGCGCGATATGTGGCGCGCTCGGCCCGAGCCTGAAAGCGGCGGGTGGGCAGCCGACCACTGCCCACCCACCCGGTCAGAAAGTCGGCAGCTGGGGGCGCTTCTTGACATAACCTCCCGCGTCGACGCGCATCTGCATGCCGGTGACCCAGCGGGATTCCTCGGAAATCAGAAACAGCACGGCGTCGGCGATGTCCTCCGGCTCGACGTAGGGGTTACCCATGCCGGTGGTCGCGGGGAAGGAAACCAAGGCGTCCTCGCGCGTCGGATTCTCCAGATCGGGCCGGAACGAGCGGTACATCAGCTCGTTGTTGAGCATGTCGGTGTTGACGTTCGTCGGGTGCACCGCATTGGCTCTGATCTGCCGGGATGCCAGCACGGTCGCGAGATCGTGGATGAAGGCGGCGACGGTGCGCTTGGCGAAGGAGTAACCGAGACCCCCGGGACCGTTGGCCGGGTTGTCGACGCTCGCGGGAATCAGTGCCGCGATCGATCCGGTCGCGACGATCGAGGCACCGGCCTTCAGATGCGGCAGGGCCGCCTCGACGGCATGGACCACTCCGTTGAAGTCGACGGTGATGGCATCGATGAAGGCCAGCGCACTGTCCTGCGGCCCCAGCGGAGCGATACCGGCTTGTGCGACCACGCCGTCGAGCCGACCGAACTCGGCCACGCCCTCGGCCACTACCGCCTTCAACGCGGCCGGGTCGCGCACATCGGCCTTGCGGGCGACGATGCGCCGCCCGAGCTTGTCCACCAGGCGGGCGGTTTCATCGAGATCGTCCTGAGTCGCCAATGCATAGCCGTTGGTGGCGATGTTCTCGCACAGATCCACGGCGATGATGTCGGCGCCCTCTTCCGCAAGCCGCAGCGCGTGTGCGCGCCCCTGGCCGCGGGCGGCTCCGGTAATGAAGACGACTTTGTCCTGTACTCGACCCATCGTGGGTTTTCCTTCCATCGACTCTCGCGGCGCGGCGGGACTCCTCGAGTGCGGGCGCGGCTCTACTCCGGCGCTGGGCGTGGACACAGCGCGGCCGCACGATCCCAGCGAGCCGGTGCCATGAGCATAGTGAGTGCAGCTGGAAATGGGTAGACTGAATATTGGCTGATTAGTTGACGAAGGCACAGTTTCCGCTGAGTGAGAAGTAATCAGGTGTACACAATAAACCGAGTGATATAGAGTTTGTGGGCCAGCACACAGCTGGCTTTCGGCTCTGCACTGCGTGTGTCGAGGGCGGAGCAAGCCTCCTGCGGGAGGCGGTTCCCCCGGCGCGCCGCGATCTGGACGAGGGAGCACAACGATGCCATTGCAGCCATGGATGAAGCTGCTGTCGACCGATGACCACCTGATCGAGCCCCCGCGGCTGTGGGTGGACCGGTTGCCCGCGAAGTACCGGGAGGCCGGTCCGCGGATCGTGGAGCAGACTCGAGAGGGCAATGCCGCACCGGCGGAGGTGTGGACCTATGAGGGTCGCATCTACCCGTATATCGGCCTGAATGCCGTTTCGGGCAAGAAGCCCGAGGAATTCGGCACCGAGCCGACTCGCTACGACGAGATGATCCCGGGCTGCTACGACCCGAAGGCCCGGCTGCGCGATATGGACCTCGACGGCGTCTGGGGCGCGCTGTGCTTCCCGTCGTTCCCGCGCTTCGCGGGCACGGTATTCCTGGAGGGCCAGGACAAGGAACTCGCGCTGCTGTGTGTGCGGGCGTGGAACGACTTTGTGCTCGACGAGTGGTGCACCGCCGGTCCGGCCGACCGCCTGATCCCGCTGAGCATTCTGCCGCTGTGGGATGTGCAGGCGTGCGTCGCGGAGATCCACCGGGTCGCGGCCAAGGGCTCGAAGGCGATCTCCTTCCCGGAAAATCCGGCGCCATTGGGATTGCCGTCGTTCTACAGCGATTACTGGGATCCGATGTTCTCCGCGCTCGAGGAGACCGGCATGCCGCTGTGCCTGCACTTCGGCACCTCGGGCAAACCGCCGAAGACCTCCGAGGATGCCCCGTTCGCGGTGACCATCTCGCTGTTCGGCTGCAACTCCATGTTCGCCACCGCGGACCTGTTGTTCTCGCCGGTGTTCCACCGGCACCCCAAGCTGAAGGTCGGTTTATCCGAAGGCGGCATCGGCTGGATGCCGTACATGTTGGAGCGGATGGACGGAACGTGGGAGCGACACCGCTTCTACCAGAACATCAATCAGGATGTGCGGCCGTCGGACCTGTTCAAGAAGCATTTCCACGGCTGCTTCATCGACGACCGGTTCGGCATCGAGGTGCGCCACCACATCGGCGTCGAGCGCATCACCTGGGAATGCGACTACCCGCACTCGGACTCGTACTGGCCCAAGAGCCGTGCCTACGCGGCCGAAGTGCTCGCCGACGTACCGGATGACGAAGTGCACGCGATGGTCGAGCTCAACACCCGTCGTCTGTACAACCTCCCGGCATGAGCGAGCACAGCGAGCGAACAATCAACACAGCCGGGCGACCGCTCGTGACGCCGCCGAGCGCTAGCGAGGTGGCGGCATGAGCGAGCACAGCGAGCGAACAATCAACACAGCCGGGCGACCGCTCGTGACGCCGCCGAGCGCTAGCGAGGTGGCGGCATGAGCGAGCACAGCGAGCGAACAATCAACACAGCCGGGCGACCGCTCGTGACGCCGCCGAGCGCTAGCGAGGTGGCGGCATGAGCGAGCACAGCGAGCGAACAATCAACACAGCCGGGCGACCGCTCGTGACGCCGCCGAGCGCTAGCGAGGTGGCGGCATGAGCGGTCAGGCCCGGAGGCGGCAGCGCAGCGTAACCACGCAGGGCCCCGATCATGCCGCAGGAGGTACAACATGAGTCGCAAGCCCGAGTCGGAGCGCTCCGACTGGACGGAACTGGACCTGCTGACCCGCGAGGAGGCCTACGGCCGCCTGCAGGAGGAGATCGGCGAGGTGGAGGCGCGGCTGCCCGAACTCGGTCCGGCCGACACTGCCGAGCGGGAGCTGCTCGAAACCCGGCTGCGCGCGCTGCGCGAGGCCGCCGCCGATCTGCTCGGCTCCTGACCGGACACGTCGGTCAGGTACGCGGAAAGCATTGCACAACAAAGGAACTGAGGTTGGTATGGGGCGTGTAGAGGGCAAGGTCGCACTCATCACCGGAGCTGGGCGCGGCCAGGGCCGCTCGCATGCGGTGCGGCTGGCGGAAGAGGGGGCCGCCGTCGTGATCACCGATGTCTGCCAGGAGATCAGCCAGGCGCTGCCCTATCCGCTGGCGACGAAGGAACAGCTCGAGGAGACCGCGAAGCTGGTCGAGGCCGTCGGCGGCCGGTGCGTCACCCTCCAGGCCGACGTGCGCTCGCTCAGCGATATGCGGGCCGCGGTCGACGCGGCGACCGCGGAATTCGGTCACCTCGACACGATTGTCGCCAACGCCGGGGTGATGAGTGCCGGTCGCGCGTGGGAATTGTCCGAGGAGGAATGGGACGTCACCATGGACGTCAACCTCAAGGGCGTGTGGAATACCGTGCGTGCCGCGGTGCCCGGCATGATCGCCGCCGATGCGGGCGGATCGATCATCATCACCAGCTCGGCCGCGGGTATCCGGGGCCACGTGCCCTACGCCCATTACGTGGCGAGCAAGCACGGTGTGGTCGGCCTGATGAAGGCGCTGTCCAATGAGCTTGCCAAACACCGGATCCGGGTGAACACCGTGCATCCGACCGGCGTCAGCGACACCGGCATCACGGTGGGCGTGCCGATGGACGAGCTGAAGGAACGCGAGCCGCTGTTCGCGCTGGCCGCGATGAATACGCTGCACACGCACGTCGAGCCGCGGGATATCTCGAATGCCGTGCTGTTCCTCGCTTCCGACGAGGCGCGGTACGTGACGGGACTGCAGTTCACCGTCGACGCGGGGTCGACCACCAAGCCATGAGCGTGCTCCCGACGATCGGATTCCTGGGGGCGGGCCGTATCGGTGAACCGATGGCGCAGCACTTGCTCGCGGCTGGTCACCGGGTCCGCCTGTATACCCGGCGCGCGGAGGTCGGCGACCGGCTCGCCGCTGCCGGAGCCGAACTCGTCGACCGGGTTCGTGATATCGCGGACGCCGACGTCGTCGTCAGCTGTCTGTTCAGTGATGCCCAGGTGCTCGAGGTGCTGCCCGAAATCGTGGGAGCCATGCGCGCGGACGCGATTCTCATATCGCACACCACCGGGACGCCGACGACGCTGCGTCGCCTCGACGAGTTCGCCCCCACCGGCAAGGCCGCGATCGTGGACGGACCGTTCAGTGGGACAGCGGATTCGGCGCGCGCCGGACGGCTCGTGGTCTACCTCGGCGGCGAGCCCGAACATGTGGCGACGGCACGTCAGGTGGTGCGCGCCTATGCCGACCCCGTCATAACGACGGGCGCGCGCGGTACGGCGATGCTGATGAAGCTGCTCAACAATCTGCTGTTCGCGACGATCTCGCAGGTGACATTGCGCGGTCTCGCGGCAGGCCGCGCGGTGGGTATCGAGGACAGCGCCTTGCTCGAAGCCCTCGCGGTCAGCGCCGGTGGCAGCAACGCGGGGCGTCATATCGCGGCAGTCGGCAGTCCTGATCAGTACACCGAAACCGTCAGTCCTTTCCTGCGCAAGGATCTGGCGGCCTGCCGGGAGGTCGCGGCCGAAGTGGGCGTCGACCTCTCGGAACTGCTGGCCATCGCCTACGCCGGGCCGATGGATCTCGGCGAAATCTCTACTCTCGAGAACGGAGTTGTTCGATGAAGATCACGATCGACAGTTCGCTGTGTTCCGGACATGCCCGGTGCGCGGCCGCGGCACCGGAGTTGTTCGAACTCGATGACGACGGTTACGCCCTGCCCTTTGCAGGGGAAGTGCCCGCGCATCTGGAGAATGCGGCACGCGAGGGCGAGATGGCCTGTCCGGAGCGCGCCATCACCATCGAGTAACACCTTTCATCCCCAGCAGCCCATACTCATCGCCTCGTCGAGAACCTGCCGCAGGTCTCTGGACGGGGCGCTTGTACTCGATCACCCCGCCGCCCGCGAGCCTCTAGGCGTTGTTGAGGTACGCGAGCACCGCCAGCACCCGGCGATGTCCGCTGTCTGTCGTCGGCAGGCCGAGCTTCTGGAAGACATTGCCGATGTGCTTGCTCACCGCACGTTCGGTGACGACGAGTGTCTCGGCGATGGTCGCGTTGTCGTGCCCGGCCGCCATCAATTCGAGTACTTCGCGCTCCCGCGGCGTCAGCGAGTCCAGCGGTGAATTCCGTCGGCGGGTGAGCAGTTGGCTCACCACCTCGGGATCGAGCGCGGTGCCACCGGCCGCGACCCGGTCCAGTGCCTCCAGGAATTCGTCGACGCGCCCCACCCGATCCTTGAGCAGATAGCCGACCCCGCTGGCCCCGCCGCCGAGCAATTCGGCTGCATAGGACTCCTCGACGTACTGCGAGAGCACGAGCACCGGCAATCCGGGCAATTCCTTGCGCGCGGCCAGCGCGGCGCGCAGACCCTCGTCCCGGAAGGCCGGTGGCAGCCGGACATCGAGTACCGCGATATCCGGGTGGTGGGTGAGCAATGCGGGCAGGATCTCCGGTCCGCTACCCGCCACGGCCACGACCTCGTGTCCGGCCGAGGTCAGCAATAGGACGAGTCCTTCCCGTAGCAGGGCATTGTCCTCGGCCATCACCACGCGCACGGCAATTCCACCTCGATTTCGGTTGGGCCCCCGACGGGGCTGGTCACAGTAAAGGTTCCGTCGAGCGCGGCGACCCGGCGCTGCATGCCGAGGACACCGGACCCCGCCGCCTCGGAACCGTTGCCCCGCAACATATCCTCGACTCCGCCCCGGCCCTCGTCGCGCACCGACACGCGTAAACCGTTGTGTATCCGGATGATTCGGACCTCGGCCCGCTCGGACCCGCTGTGTTTGGCCACATTGGTCAATGCCTCGGCGACGACGAAATATGCCGCCGCCTCTACCGCCGCCGGGGCGCGCGGCCCCTGCGACATCTGGTCCACGTCAACGGTGACGTCGAGACCGCTGTCGGTCGCGAGTGCCAGGATGGCTCCGGCGAGGCCGCGGTCGGTGAGGATCGGCGGGTGGATCACCCGCACGATGTGGCGCAGTTCGGTCAGCGCTTCCTCGGTCAGTTGCTGCGCCTCGTCGAGCAGCTTGCGCGCGTTCGCGGGATCGCGGTCCAACGCGCGTTTCGCCAGACCGATCCGCATGGACAGCGACACCAGCCGTGCCTGCGTGCCGTCGTGCAGATCGCGTTCGATCCGGCGCAGTTCGGCGCCGTGCGCGGCGATCGCACTGGCGCGCGTCTGCGTCAGCTCGTCGACCCGTGCCGCGAGCCATGCCTTGGGCGGGGGTCGCAACAGCGACCGCGACCATTCGGCGTCCAGATCGGCCAGTCGACCGATCAGGGGGAGTACCAACGCTTTTCGGCCGAGCAGACCGCACCACACGCCGTCGACGGGCAAGCCGATCAACCACAGCGGTATCGCCAGGTAGGCCAGGGCGCCGTAGAAGTAGTAGGCCAGCATCCAGCGCAGGTCGGCGAGCGTGGTCGGATCACGCACGACCGCGCGCAGGCTCTGCCGTAGCAGGCCGTTGATCGGCGAGTACGCCTCAGGGACGGGGCGGCCCGTCCAATCGGCCACCTGGCGCCGCTTGGTGCCCGCGAACTGGCGCACCAACTGGACCGTCACCGGCACCATCCCGATACCGACCAGCGCCAGCGCACCGGCCAGCGTCAGCAACAGCATCGCGATGAACAGGTACGAGCCGAAGGCCAACGCCGCAACTCTGGCCAGCTGCACGGTTGCCCGCGCCGCCTGTCGCACCGTTTTCCGCATGTGACCAGGCTATGCGACGCGGTGCCCGCTGACGGTGTAGTGCAGTACCGCCGAGGGGTGTAGCCAGGTACACCCCGACTTCGGGACCGCGCTCCCTGTTTGCGACGAGCCGCAGCCGGAATCGTTTATGCCAGACGTTAACCGGCTCCGATCTCGAAGGAATCGCCATGAAGTCCGTACAGACGCTGCTCTCCGCGAAGCCCACCCTCTGGTTCCTGTTCCTGTTCAACCTCGCCATCGCGCTGGCGGTCGGCTTCGAACCGGTCGCCGACAGCCTCGGCCTCGCGGGTGTCCAGCAGATAGTCACCTGCGTCGGCATGGGTCTGGTCTCGCTGGGTGCGGGCGCCGCTCTGCTGCGCAGGCGCCTGCAGCTCGTCTGACCCGAACCACGAGAACTACGAAAGAGAGTCAGCCATGCATGCACCCGAGAGCGTACTGGTAGTCGGCGCCTCCGCAGCCGGACTGTCCACAGCGGAAGCCTTGCTGCGCAACGGATATCAGGGCAGCATCACCATCCTAGGAGCCGAACCCGAACTCCCCTACGACCGGCCGCCGCTGTCGAAGCAGATCCTGGCCGGAGCCTGGGAACCCGAGAAGGCGCAACTGCGCCCCACCACGCATCTGGCCGCGATGCCGATGGACCTGGTGCTCGGCGAGACCGCGGTCGCCCTCGACCCGGTGAACCACATCGTGCACGCCGAATCCGGGCTGTCCGTGCAGGCCGACGCCGTCGTGATCGCCACCGGGGTGCGCGCCCGCACCCTGCCCGGCGCGGACGCCCTGGCCGGTGTGCACGTGCTGCGCACCCTCGAAGACGCGATCGCCTTGCGTGCGGACCTGCTGCGCGCCACTCGGCTCGTGGTCGTCGGTGAAGGCGTGCTCGGCTCCGAAATCGCCGCCACCGCAAGGACTATGGGCCTGGATGTCACGGTGGTCGGCCCCCTGTTGGCCCCCATGGCCGGACAGCTCGGCCCGGTGATCGCACCGCTGCTCGGCGACCTGCACACCGAACGCGGGGTGCGGTTGCGGCTCGGCACCGGAGTCAGCGAGTTCATCCACGACGGCGACCGGGTCGGTGGCGTGCGGCTGGATACCGGTGCGGAACTGCCCGCCGATGTCGTGGTGGTCGCGGTCGGCGCGGTCCCGGCGACCGATTGGCTGACCGACAGCGGACTGATACTGGACAACGGCGTGGTGTGCGATTCCTATTGCCGTGCGGCCCAGGGCGTTTACGCCGCGGGTGACGTCGCCCGCTGGCACGACGACCACGTGGGCGGGCTGGTCCGGATGGAGAACCGCACCAACGCCACCGAACAGGCCGCCGCGGTCGCCGCCAATCTGCTCGGCGCCGAACAGCGCTACACCCCGGTCCCCTACTTCTGGACCGATCAGTTCGACACCAAGATCCAGGTCCACGGCACCCTTCCGACCGGAGCGGACGTGGAGATCGTGGACGGTTCCACCGACGCGCGCAGATTCGTCGCCCGCTACACCCTCGACGGCCGGGTCACCGGCGTCGTCGGCTGGAACATGCCCAAACAGACCCGCCTGCGCAGGCAGGAAATCATCGACGCCCGGTCGGTCGCGGCCAGTCGGCACTGACAGCGAGGAGTATCCCATGAAAGTCACCATCGACGAAGACAAGTGCGTCGCCTGCGGGCAGTGCGTCGCCGTCGCCCCCGATGTCTTCGACCAGCGCGACGAGGACGGCATCGTCATCCTGCTCGACGCGAACCCGCCCGAGGACCAGGCCGCCGATGTCCGGGAGGCTGCCGCGGTCTGCCCGGCACTGGTCATCACCATCCAGGAATAACCGTCCGCGAAAGGAAAACCCATGTCCGAGTCCATAATTGCCGCGGACCTGCCCGAATTCCCGATGGCACGGACCGCGGGCTGCCCATTCGGGCCGCCGCAGCGGCAGCGCGAACTGCGGGCCGCGAAACCGCTGTGCCGGGTGCGGATCTGGGACGGGAGCACGCACTGGTTCGTCACCGGCCACGCCGAACAGCGAGTGGTCCTGTCCGACCCGCGGTTCAGCGCCGACGAGCGACGTCCCGGCTTCCCGCATCAGAACCAGGGCATGGCCGAAACCGTCGACCATCGCCCGCTGACCATCTTCAATTCCGATGCCCCGGAACACAGCCGGTTCCGCAGGCTGATGACGTTCCCGTTCACCGTGAAGCGGGTCGAGGCGCTGCGTCCGGTGATCCAGCAGATCACCGATGACCTGATCGACGATATGTTGGCGGGCCCCAACCCCACCGACCTGGTCACCGCGCTGGCGCTGCCCCTGCCGTCGCTGATGATCTGCGAATTGCTCGGTGTCCCTTATGAAGACAAGGAATTCTTCCACCGGCACGCGGGCGTCGCCGTCGACCGCAATGCCACGCCGGAAGAGAACGCACGCTCGTCCACGGAAATTCTGGAATACCTCGCCGCGCTCATCACGGCCCGTATGGATTCCCCTGGCGAAGGCTGGATCTCCGAGCTCGCCGAGCGGGTGGCAGCCGGGGAGGTCACCGTGCACGAGGCCGCGCAGATGGGCGTCGTACTGCTCATCGCCGGACACGACACCAGCGCGAATATGATCGCCCTCGGCACCCTGGCACTACTGCGGAATCCGGAGCAGCTCGCGGTATTCCGCGACAGCGACGATCCGAAGGTCATCGCGGGCGGCGTCGAGGAGATGCTGCGCTATCTGTCCATCGCCCAGCACGGACTGCGCCGAATCGCGGTGGAAGATATCGAGGTCGGCGGCGAGATCATCCGCGCAGGCGACGGCATTGTCGTGCCGCTGCCGGTAGCCAACTGGGATCCGGATGTCTTCCCCGAACCCGAATCGCTCGACCTGCACCGACAGGCGCGCCAGCATCACGCCTTCGGGTTCGGCATCCACCAGTGCGTCGGCCAACAGCTGGCCCGGGTGGAACTGCAGGTCGTGTACGGCACGCTCTATCGCCGCATTCCCACCCTCCGGCTGGCCACCGCCTTCGACGACATCGAATTCAAGGAAGACCACTTCGCCCACGGCGTCCACGCACTACCGGTCACCTGGTAGCTCACGAAAGGTATTGATCACCATGACAAAGGAACTGATCGGCAAGGTTGCGATCGTCACCGGCGGCGCATCGGGAATCGGGCGCACGACCGTCGGCAAATTCGTCGAAGAGGGCGCTCGCGTCGTCATCGCCGATATCAACTCCGAACAGGGTGCCGCCGTGGCCGCCGAGTACGGTCCCGAGGTGCTGTTCAAGCAGACCGACGTCGCGGATTCCGCGCAGATCGAAGAGCTGATCGCCTATACGGTGGAGCAATTCGGCGGACTGCATATCATGTTGAACAATGCGGGTATTCCGACCGTGATGTACCCTCACTTCCTCGACGATCCGCTCGACGACTTCCAGCGGGTGATGGCCGTCGATCTGCTCGGCGTCATGCTCGGCACCCAGCACGCGGCCCGGTATATGGCCGCCAACGGCGGCGGCTCGATCATCAACACGACTTCCATCGGCGGCATCCAGGCTGGCGCGGGCGAGGCGACCTATCGCGCGGCGAAGGCCGGGGTCATCCACTTCACCAAATGTGCCGCCATCGACCTCGCCGCGCACGGCATCCGGGTCAATTGCATTGCGCCGGGCGCGATTCCGACCCCGATCATGGGCAGCACCCTCGCCCATCTGGCAGACGCCGAGGAGATGACCCAGCAGTTACGCGAGGCCATCAAGACCATCCGGCCGCTGCGGCGCGAGGGCTCGGCCACCGATATCGCCGAGGCGACCGTGTTCCTCGCCGGTGATCGGTCCGGCTACATCACCGGGACCGTCTTGCCGGTCGACGGCGGCATCGTCGCGGGCCAGGCGATGAATGCCCTCGCCGATATCGTGGAAACCCGCGCCGACGCCCTCACGGCGTGACCGCATCGACAGGGGCGGCACCACCGTGGTGGCGCCGCCCCTGTGCATGTCCGAACGGCGATTGTGGTTCAGCCAGCGGTCATATCGAGAACGATCTTTCCGGTGGTGCGGCGTTCGGCCACGTCGGTCAACGCGGTGGCGATATCGGCCAGTGGATGGACGTGCGAGACGAGTGGACGCATCCCGTCGCGAACCATCGCGGCGAGCGCGCGATCACCCGCTGCCACAGCATCTTTGGCGTACTGCCGCAACATCCGGATCTCGAAGCCCCGCACGGTCGCTTCTTTGAGCAGTACGAGATTCAGCGGAATGCTGGGAATTTTCCCGTCGGCGTAACCGACCGTGACGAACCGGCCACCGCGCCGCAGTCCGCGCAGGGCGGCCTCCGAGTAGTCACCGCCCACCGGATCGATCACCAGGTGGATACCTTCGCCATCGGTCACTTCGCGCAACCGCTTCTTCAGATCCTCACGGACATAATCGATTCCGGCCTCGGCGCCGAGCTTGCGCGCGACCACGAGCCGATCCTCGCTCGACGCGGCCGCGATCATATGCAACCCCAGCCGGGTGCCGACATCAACGGTGGCCGAGCCGACCCCGCCCGCGGCGCCGAGCACCAGTGCCCACTCCCCCGCCTTTCCCTGGCCGATGGTGACCAGCGAGTGGTAGGCGGTGGCATAAGTGACGTGGAACGCAGCGCCATGGACCATGTCGAGACCGTCCGGAATCGGGCGCAAACCCGCGGCGGGCGCCACGACCTGTTCTGCGAACGCACCGCCCATCACCGCTCCGGCCACCGGTGAACCCACCGGCGGGCCGGACACCCCTGGACCCAAAGCTGTTACAACACCGGCGAATTCACTGCCGGGAGTGAAGGGCAGCGGCAGGGATACCTGATATTTGTTCGCGATGAGCAGTACATCCGGGTAGTTGACCGCAGCGGCATGTACCTGGATCAGCACTTCGCCGGGACCGGGCTGGGGATCGTCGAGCTCGACGACCGAGAGTCCGCCGGGCGCACCGTATTCGGTGCAGCGCGCCGCCCTCATCGGGTCCGCCCAACCGACGGCATCGCCGGATCGCGCGGCAGTCCGAGCACCTGTTCGGCGATGGTATTGCGTTGGATCTCCGCGGTTCCCGCACCGATCGTCGAGGCCCGGGTGCGCAGAAAACCCCACACCCAGCGGCCGCGCTGCACGGCGTGCGGATCGCGCCGACCGAGCACACCGTAGGCGCCGAGCATATCGACGGCGAATTCGTGCAGGTCCTGTTCGAAGGTCACGATGAACAACCGCGATGTGGACGACGCGGGCCCGGGCTCCCCCTTGGCCATGATGTCGGCGATCGTGCGCATGCCCGTCAGCCGCATGATCGACACCCGGATCTCGAAGTCCGCCAAGCGATCACGCACCAGTGGATCCGCGGTCGCACCGCGCTCGTGCGCCAGCTCGATCAGCTCGTCGAGTACGCGGCGGTACATCGCGGCCTGGTTCATCGCCCCGGCCGCGCGCTCATGGCCCAGGCTGGTGCGCACCAGCGGCCACCCGCCGTTTTCCGTGCCGATCCGATCGGCGACCGGCACCCGCACATCGCTGAAGAAGATCTCGCAGAAGTGCGCGTCGCCGGTCAGGTCGCGCAGCGGCCGCACGCTCACGCCGGGCGCGTGCGCATCGATCAGCAGATAGCTGATCCCCTCCTGCCGTGATCCCGGCGGGCCGGTGCGGACCAGGGTGAAGATGATGTCGGCGATATCGGCCGCACTGTTCCACACCTTCTGCCCGTTGACCACATACTCCGCGCCGGGATCATCGGGACCGCCGCCCTCGAGCCGCGCCGAGGTGCGCAGCGCGGGCAGATCCGATCCGGCGCCCGGCTCGGAATAGCCCTGCGCCCAAACCATATCGCCGCGCAACATCGGAGCCAGGAAGCGCTGCTTCTGCTCGACCGTGCCATATTTGATGATCGTCGGCGCGGCGATGCCGAGCCCGGTCCCCAGCGGACCCGGGACCCGGGCCCGCGCGTACTCCTCCTGGTAGATCACCTGACGGCCGAAGCTCAGGCCCATCCCACCGTATTCCCGCGGCCAGCTCGGACCGGCGTATCCGGCGTCGAAAAGCGTTGCCAGCCAAGCCTTCTGCCAAGCCAGCCGCTCGGCCGGATCCTTGGGCCGACGGCCGGGGTGATGGTCGGTCAGGAACGCCCGCAGGCGCGCCCGGAACTGCTCATCGGTCTCGACCTGCTCCTCGGTGAACGTGAGAGTCACCTGGCTCCTCCATGGTTGCGATCGATGCGGCGGTCAGCGCGGGGCCATGCGGATGGCACCGTCGAGCCGGATGGTCTGGCCGTTGAGGTAGGGGTTCTCCAGCATTTCGACGGCGAGGCGGGCGTAGTCGTCACCGTCACCGAGACGCTTGGGATGCGGCACGGTGGCGGCCAGGCCCTCGCGGATGTCGTCGCGCAGCCGGGCGAGCATCGGGGTGTCCATGATGCCCGGCGCGATGGTGTTGACCCGAATCTGCCAGCTGGCCAGATCCCTGGCCCCGACCAGGGTGATGCCGTGCACGCCCGCCTTGGAGGCGGTGTAGGAGGTCTGCCCGATCTGGCCGTCGAACGCGGCGACCGATGCGGTGAGGACGATGGCACCGCGGTCGCCGTCGACGATTTCGTTCGCCGCCATGCGGGCGGCAGCCAGGCGCAGCACGTTGTAGGTGCCGATCAGATTGATCCGCACGACCTCGGCGAAGGTCGCCAGGTCACCGGGGTTGCGATCGCGGTCGATGATCCGGACCCGGTCGCCGCCGCGGCCCGCGCAGTGCACGACGAAACGCAGCGGACCGCTCTTTTCGGCGGCATCGAGGGCGGCGGAGATCTCGGCCTCGTCGGTCACATCCGCGCGCACGAACTGTGCCGCGTCGCCGAGTTCGGCGACGGCCTTGGCGCCCTGCTCCTCGGAGATGTCGGCGAGGACGACGCGGCCGCCGCGGTCGATGATCCGACGCGCGGTGGCCAGGCCGAGCCCGGAGGCGCCACCGGTGACCAGTGCCGAGGAACCGTCGATGTGCATACCAAACTCCTTATAAGCCAAGGGATTTACTGATGATGGTCTTCATGACCTCGCTGGTGCCGCCGTAGATGCGGCTCACCCGGGCGTCGGCGTAGAGCCGCGCGATCGGAGATTCGAGGATGTAGCCGTAGCCGCCGTGCAGTTGCAGGCAGCGGTCGACCACACGGCCCTGCATCTCGGTGCAGAACAGCTTGGTCTTGGCCGCGTCGACGGGACTCAACTCGCCCGCGACCAATGCCGTGATGGCCGCGTCGAGCATGGTCTGAGCGGCCTCGACCTCGGCGGCGATGGCCGCGAGTTCGAATTTGGTGTTCTGGAAGTGCGCGACCGGTTTGCCGAATACCGTCCGGTCCCGGACGTAGGTGATGGTCATCTCGAGCGCGGCCCGCGCCTGCGCGACCGCGCCGACCGAAATGGCCAGCCGCTCCTGCGCCAGATTGCGGCCGAGGTAGGAGAACGCCTCGCCTTCCGCGCCCAGCAGATTGGCGACGGGGACGCGCACATCGGCGAAGGACAGCTCGACGGTGTCCTGCACGGTGAGACCGAGTTTGTCGAGTTTGCGTCCGACGGTGAAGCCCGGCATCCCCTTCTGCACCACCAGCAGGGAGAGGCCCGCGCGACGATTGTCCGGATCGGTGCTGGTCCGTGCGACCACGATGACCAGGTCGGCGTGATAGCCACCGGTGATGAAGGTCTTGGCTCCATTGAGCACGTAGTGGTCGCCGTCGCGAACCGCCTTGGTCGCGACGCCCGCCAGATCCGAGCCGGTTCCCGGTTCGCTCATCGCGATCGCGGTGTAGAGCTCACCCGAGGCCAGACCCGGGAACCAGCGGGACCGCTGGGCGTCGTCGGCCAAGCCGAGGAAGTATGGGACGACGATGTCGAGGTGAGTGCGCAGCCCGCCGAGCGTCACGCCCGCCCGCGCGCACTCCTCTTGAAGCACCACGTTGTAGCGGTAGTCGTCCTGACCGCCGCCGCCGTACTCCTCCGCGATCGCCGTGCCGATGATGCCGAGCTTGCCCAGCGAGGTGAACAGTTCACGGGGAACAAGGCCCGCCTCGCGCCACTGCTCGTACTCCGGGACCACCTCGCGGGCGAGGTAGTCCCGGACCAGGAGGCGGAAGTCCTCATGGTCCTGGGTGAACAGCGTCCGGCGCATCCGGTTACCTCCTCGTAGCGAGCGCGTCGCGATGGACCGCCAAGGGCCGTCGCGCCGAATTCAGTATACGCATTCATTCGGAAAATTAGCCAAATTAAGTATACTGTTCTGAATCGAACGGCCCGGGAGCGGCGCCGATCGACGGCCAGTGCGAAGGAGAAGATGTGTCGGACGAAGTGCTTGTGGAGCGCCGTGGCGCGGTCCAGGTCATAACGATCAACCGCCCGACGGCGAAGAACGCCCTCAATGCCGGAGTCGCGGCCGGGGTGGCCGCCGCGGTCGACGAGCTCGACCAGTCGGACGAGTTATGGGCGGGCGTGCTCACCGGCGCAGGCGGGACGTTCTCGTCCGGAATGGATTTGAAGGCGTGGCTGCGCGGTGAGAGCCCCGCGATCGAAGGCCGCGGCCTGTGCGGAATCACGATGACGCCGCCGCGCAAACCGCTGATCGCCGCGGTCGAGGGGTGGGCCGTCGCGGGCGGCTTCGAACTGCTGCTGGCCTGCGATCTCGTGGTCGCGGCCCGCTCCGCGCGCGTCGGTGTGCCCGAGGTGAAGCGGTCGCTGGTCGCGCGTGGCGGCGCCGCGCTGCTACTGCCGCGGCGGGTGCCGTACGCGATCGCATTGGAGTTGCTGCTGACCGGCGATCCGATAGGCGCCGAGCGGGCGGCCGAGATCGGCTTGGTCAATCGGCTCACCGAGGAGGGCGGCGCGCTCGAAGGCGCCCTGGCGCTCGCCGAAACGATCACGGCGAACGGACCTTTGGCCATCGCGGCGACCAAAGAGATCGCCCGTTCCAGCTCCGACTGGACCCTGGAGGAGGGCTGGGCCAAGCAGGTCGACATCGCACAGCCGGTGTTCTCCTCCGACGATGCCCGCGAAGGCGCCACCGCCTTCGCAGAAAAGAGGGCACCGATCTGGAAAGGTCGCTGATGACCGGCGGACCGCTGGCCGGGTGCCGGGTGGTCGAGCTCGGCGGCATCGGCCCCGGTCCCTTCGCCGGGATGTTCCTCGCCGATCTCGGGGCCGAGGTCGTCCGGGTGGATCGACCGGAGCGCGCCGATGAGCCGGACGCGAGCGGCCCGACCAATGTGACCGACCGCGGAAAGCGATCGGTGGTGCTCGATCTCAAGCACCCGTCGGGTCCGGCCGCACTGCTCGACCTGATCGAGCGTGCCGACGTATTGATCGAAGGATTTCGTCCCGGCGTCACCGAGCGTCTCGGTATCGGGCCGCACGAATGCCTGGCTCGCAACCCCCGGCTGGTCTACGGCCGGATGACCGGATGGGGCCAGGACGGCCCGCTGGCCGCCGCGGCCGGGCACGATATCGGATATATCGCCCTCACGGGGGCGCTGGGTGCGATCGGGTCCGCGGGCGGACCACCGCAGATCCCACTCAATCTGGTCGGCGATTTCGGAGGCGGCGGTTGCTATCTGGTGATCGGGGTGCTCGCCGCGCTGTACGCCGTCGAGCGGACCGGCCGCGGCCAGGTCGTCGACGCGGCCATCGTGGACGGCACCGCGCATCTGCTCGCGAGCACCTTCGCCAAACTCGCGCGTGGCGCGTGGACCGACGAGCGCGGGGTCAATCAACTGGACGGCGGCTGGCCGTTCTATTCCGTCTACGAGACCAAAGACGGTCGGCACATGGCGGTCGGTGCGCTGGAGGCGAAGTTCTACCGGCAGCTGATCGAACTGCTCGACCTCGACATCGACCCGGAACAACAGCACGACCGGTCGACCTGGCCGAAGCTGCGAAATATGTTGGCCGAACGATTCGCCGAGCGGACCCGCGACGAATGGGCTCAGTTGTTCGAAGGGACCGACGCCTGCGTCGCCCCCATCCTCGGCCTCACCGAGGCGGCCGCCCATCCGCATCTGGCCGCACGCGGCAGTGTCATCACCCGGGACGGTGTGGTCCAACCCGCCGCGGCGCCGCGATTTTCGGCCACCCCGGCACAACCGGGCGCGACCGCACCGGCCGTCGGCGCGGACACCCGCGCGGTATTCCAGGATTGGGGAATCGGCAGCGGCGACGAACTCGTCCACAGCGGCGCCGCCAGGCAGGCGAGCCAAGAGGCAACCAACACCAGACCGGGTCGCCACCGTGCTGACCCGCAGGACTGAGGAGGTCCATATGAGAGACGCTGTCATCGTCGATGCGGTCCGCACCCCGATCGGTAAGCGCAACGGGACGCTCGGGCCGGTGCACGCGGCCGATCTGTCCGCGAAGGTGCTCAATGCGCTGGTGGAGCGCAACGGGATCGATCCCGCCGTCGTGGACGACGTGATGTGGGGCTGTGTCACTCAGATCGGCGACCAGTCGAGCAATATCGGCCGGTTCGCCGTACTCGCGGCCGGATGGCCGGAACATGTGCCGGGCGTGACGATCAACCGGGCCTGTGGCTCCAGCCAGCAGGCCATCGACTCCGCGGCGCACGCGGTCATGGCCGGGCAATACGACCTCGTGGTCGCCGGTGGTGTGGAAACGATGACCCGCGTTCCGCTCGGGTCGCACCGGACCACGGGGCAGCCGTACGGCCCCGCCGTGCTGGCCCGCTATGACAACTTCGACTTCAACCAGGGCATCAGCGCCGAGTTGATGGTCGAACGGTGGGGCTTCACCCGCCCCCAGCTCGACGAGTTCGCGGCGAGCTCGCACGCCAAGGCGGCCGCGGCGATCGACGAAGGCGTCTTCGACGATCACATCGTGCCGATCGAGGTCGACGGGACCAAGTTCACCGTGGACGAGGGACTGCGCCGAGGCACCACGGCGGAGAAACTGGCCGGGCTGAAGCCGTCGTTCAAGCCCGACGGCGCAATCCACGCGGGCAATTCGTCCCAGATCGCCGATGGTGCGGCCGCACTGCTCATCACGACCACCGAACGGGCACGCGAACTCGGTCTCACGCCGATCGCGCGCTATCACTCCGGTGCGGTGAGCGGCGCGGACCCGATCCTGATGCTGACCGGGCCGATCCCGGCGACGGAGAAGGTGCTGCGCAAGGCCGGACTGTCCATCGACGATATCGGTGCGTTCGAGGTCAACGAGGCGTTCGCGCCGGTACCGCTGGCCTGGCTGGCCGAAACCGGTGCCGATGCCGAAAAGCTCAATCCGCTCGGCGGGGCGATCGGTGTCGGCCACCCGCTCGGCGGTTCGGGTGCCATTCTGATGACGCGCCTGCTGGCACAGCTGCGGCGCGAGAATCTGCGGTACGGACTGCAGACCATGTGCGAGGGCGGCGGCACCGCCAACGCGACCATTATCGAACTGCTGCACTGAAATTCGAGGAATCCCACATCATGACGTCGTCCGCCCCGGATCGCCCGCTTCCGCAACCGACACTCGCGAGCGCCGAGTTCTGGCGATCCGGTGCCGACGGCGTGCTCAGGATTTCGCACTGCGCCGACTGCGGGCGGTTCTTCCATCCGCCGATGCCGGTGTGCCCGTCCTGCCGCGGGCGGGCGGTGTCGCTCGCGCCGACTTCCGGGAAAGCCGTGGTCGTCGGGTTCAGCGTGAACCATCAGGCGTGGTTGCCGAAGTTCCCGCCGCCGTACGTAGTGGCGGTGGTTGCGCTCGCCGAGGACGATCGGGCGCGACTGACCACCAATATCGTCGGATGTGAGCCGGACGATGTGCGCGTCGGGATGCGGGTGCGGGTGCGCTTCGAACAGGTCGATGATCTGTACCTTCCCCTGTTCGAGCCGGACCCGGAGACCGAGGGGCCCGGGCCGTTACCTGAGCCGCGCGAGGTCCGAAATGCGCTGCGGCCCATGGCTTCCCCGCGCAAGTACGAGGACAAGGTGGCACTCACCGGGGTCGGGCAGTCGCAGGTGGGCCGACGGCTCATGGTCGACCCGATCTCGCTGACCGTCGACGCCTGCCTGGCCGCGGTGGCGGACGCCGGGCTCGACCTGAGCGAGATCGACGGGCTGTCCACCTATCCGGGAGCGGTCCCCGGCGGTTTGAGCGAAGGCGGCATCACAGCTCTCACCGAGGCGCTCCAGCTGACTCCGACCTGGGTCAACGGTGCACGCGAGGTGCCGGGGCAGATCGGCTCGATTACCGCCGCCATGCTCGCGGTCGCGGCCGGGCTGTGCCGACATGTGCTGTGCTTCCGCACGGTCTGGGAGGCGTCGCACAGCGCGCTGCTGCGGTCCGGCGAATGGCATCCCGACGGTGGCCGCGCGAACGGAATGATGGAGTTCCGGGCTCCCTTCGGTGCCATGTCCGCCGCACAGTGGATCGGCTGCAATGCCTCGCACTACATGCACCGCTACGGCGTCGGGCGCGAAGCGCTCGGTGCCATCGCGGTCACCGCACGCGCGGGCGCGGTCCGCAACCCGGAAGCCCTCTACCGCGACCCGCTCACCATCGACGACTACTTCAACGCCCGCATGGTGACCACCCCCTTCGGGCTCTACGACTGCGATGTGCCGTGCGACGGCGCGATCGCCGTCGTGGTCTCGGCCATCGAGACCGCCGATGACCGCCCGCACCCACCGGTGCTGGTCGAGGCCGTCGGCACCGCGATCCTGGAACGGCTCAGCTGGGACCAGGACACCCTGACCCACACCCCGCAGTCCCGCGGCCCATCGGCCCACCTCTGGACCCGCACCGATCTCGCCCCCGCCGACGTAGACCTCGCCCTTCTCTACGACGGCTTCACCTTCAACGCCCTGTCCTGGATCGAGGGTCTCGGCTTCTGCGGCCCCGGCGAGGCAACAGATTTCATCGCAGGCGGCAAAACCATCACCCTCGACGGCCCCCTCCCCCTCAACCCGCACGGCGGACAACTCTCAGCGGGTCGCCTACACGGCTACGGCTTCGTCCGCGAGGCAATGCTGCAATTGCGTGGGGATGCGCATGGGCGTCAGGTCGATGACGCTCAGCTTGCGGTGGTCACCGCAGGCGGCGGCGTCCCTTCCGGCGCAATGCTTTTGAAGAGGGCATAGCAGTCAGAGCTGGGACTCCTCGTAGGCTTTCATCAGTTCGCGCCGCAGGATCTTGCCGCTGGGCAGGCGGGGCACCGCTTCGAAGGAGACCGATTTCGGGCATTTGTAGTGGCCGAGGTGTTCGCGGCAGTAGGCGATCAGTGCTGCGGCGAGGTCTGGGCCTGGGGTGGCTGGGGCGGCGGGCTGGATGACGGCGTGCACGCGTTGGCCGAATTCCGGGTCAGGGATGCCGATTACGGCTACATCGTCGACTGCGGGGTGCAGTGTCAGAGTGTCCTCGATTTCTCGGGGGTAGATGTTGACTCCGCCGGAGAGGATCAGGTCGGTGCGGCGGCCCGATAGGTAGATGTAGCCCTCCTCGTCGACGTAGCCCAGGTCGCCGAGGGTGTTCCAGCCTTTGTCGTTGTATGCACTGGCCGTCTTGTCGGGGTCACGGTGGTAGGAGAATTGCCCGGCCTCACCGAACCAGATGGTTCCGATTTCGCCCGGCTTCAGTTCGTTGCCTTCGTCGTCGCAGATGTGCGGGATGCCGCGCAGCGGTTTGCCCACCGAGCCCTTGTGGGTCAGCCAGGTCGGGGTGTCGATCATGCAGAATCCGGTGCCCTCGGTGCCGCCGTAGAACTCCACCAGCTTCGGGCCGAACCAGTCGATCATCTGCTCTTTCACCTCGACCGGGCACTGGGCGGCGGAGTGTACGACGGCGCGCAGACCGGATACGTCGTAGCGCGCCCGCACCACCTCGGGGAGTTTGAGCATGCGCACGAACATGGTCGGCACGAACTGGCCGTGGGTTACGCCATGCAGTTCGATCAATCGCAATGCTTGTTCGGCATCGAATTTCTCCATCACCACGGCTGTTCCGCCATTGCGAATCGTGCCGATGGTCCAGGCGAGCGGCGCGGCGTGATAGAGCGGGCCGGGACTGAGATAGACGGTGTCGCGGTCGAAGCCGAAGGCGGCTGCCATCCGGTGGTCGATCGGCAGTCCCGCGCCGAACGGCAGACCGGAGATCTCGGGCAGAATCCCCTTCGGTCGGCCGGTCGTGCCGGACGAGTAGAACATGTAGTAACCCTCGGACTCGTCCTCGATCGGATCGGTCGAACAGCCCGCGATTGCGTCGTCGAGGCTTTCCACCCCGGAAACATCGCTGGTGACGATCCGCTCGATGCCGGGCAGGGTACGGCCGATTGCCGCGGCCGAATCCTCCAGGGCAGGCGCGGAAAACAGTACGCGGGCTTCGCAGTTCTCGACGATGTAGATCGCCTCGGACTCGGACAGATGCCAATTCACCGGCGTGTAGAACAGGCCCGACCGCTGAGCGGCGAACACGATCGGGAACATGTCGATCGTGTTGTCGAACAACAACGCAATGTGGTCACCCGTGCGCAACCCCCGCGCCCGCAGCATCCGCGCGATCCGGTTCGACCTCGCCTCGAGCTCGCGGTAGGTGAGTGTGTCACCCGAACCACCCATGATGATCGCGGGCTTGTCCGCCAGCTCCGCCGCCAGTGTTGTGAGCTGCATCGCTCGCTCCTGATGGTTCGATTCCGTTGTCCCGGTCCAGCTTTGCGTCACGTAGTCGTCGCGGTCATAGCCCATGTCGAAATTAGAGTATCCCGTATCAACACCTTGGTCGAGGACAGTCAGGATTCGTCAGTTCATCCGGCGACAATCTCCTGACATGCGGGAACGGGTCGTTGAAAGGCGGAGCGCCCACGCGGCAGGTATAGCCGACCGCACGCGCCGGGTCGGCTATCGAATCACCTTGTTGTCCACGGGATTCGGAGTAGCAATTCGTTCCACCAGGCGCTGCCAACCATCAGCTAATTGCTGTCGCGCGTCAGCGGTATCCGCTGCGGTCGTGGTGTGCAGGTAGAGCAGGACCGGGGCTTCCAGGGCCGCGGTCAGCTGAACGGCGAGGGTGTCGGTGCCGGGGAAATCGACGTGCGCCCGGTTCAGCAGCATGCGGATGTGGAATTGGGAGATGGTGGCCGCACCGACGGGGATCGGCTGGTTGGTGTCCAGGGCTGCGCGGGCGATCGCGATGTGGTCGAACAGGAAATCCAGGCGAGCTCGGCCGAAGGCGATCAATCGCTGGATCGGGTCGGCACCCGGGCCCAGTGGTGGCGGGCCCGACAGTACCGACTGCTGGAAGGCTTTTTCGTCCTCGTCCATCAGAGCGTGGAAGATGCCCGCCCTGGTCCGGAATCGGCGGAACACCGTGCCCTTGCCGAGTCCGGCACGTTCGGCCAGTCCGTCCATGGTGACCTTTTCGACGCCGCGTTCGTCGACCAACTGGCGAGCCACATCCAGCAGATGTCGTCGATTACGTGCGGCATCGCCGCGTTCGTTACGCGGCAGGCCAAGGTGTAGCGCGGTCGGTTCCACGAGTTCCAAGTTACCGCCGGGAATGAAAGCGGGGTAAAGTCCGTTTTCGATTCTGTTCGTGTTCGCCCGCTCACCGCCCTCCGGTCGAGCGATTGACTAGGAGTTCTCGATGAACGTCTTCCTCTGGATCCTCCAGAGCCTGTTGGCCGTGGTCTTGGTGGCCGCCGGCGCTACGAAACTCGCCCAGCCGCGCGAAAAACTCGCCGCCAAAATGTCCTGGGTCGAAAGCTTCACCGACCAGCAGGTGAAGGCGATCGGCGCGATCGAGGTGGTGGGCGGACTCGGCCTCGTACTGCCCGCGCTCACCGGAATCGTCCCGGTGCTCACCCCGATCGCCGCGGTCGGCGTCGCGATCATCATGATCGGCGCTGCTCTGACACACGCACGCCGCAGCGAATGGGGCGAAATCGCGCCCAGCGTTGTGCTGTTCGTACTTGCCGCCGTGATCGCGTGGGGCCGGTTCGGCCCCTACTCGTTCTGACGCAGCCAGCTGATCGCGGACGGATGGGCGGCTACCGCTGGCCGCGCATCCGCTCGCGCAGCACGAACTTCTGCACCTTGCCCGCGGACGTTCGGGGCAGTTCGTCGACGATGACGAGCCGCTCGGGCGTCTTCTGCCGTGCCGAACCGGTTCGGGCGAAGTGCCTTCCGATTTCGTCGAGATCCAGCGCGCAGTCCGCGCGCAGCACGACCACGGCACAGACGCGCTCGCCGTAGCGCTCATCGGGCAAGCCCACCGCGGCCGCCTCGGCCACCGCGGGGTGCTGCGCGAGGACGTCCTCGACCTCCTTCGCGGAGATGTTCTCCCCGCCGCGAACGATGATGTCCTTCTTGCGGTCGGTGATCGTCAGACAGCCGTCGGCGTCGAGGCGGCCGATATCGCCGGTGCGAAACCAGCCGCCCGGCAGAAACGCCGCGGCGTCCAGTTCCGGGTCGGTATAGCCGAGGAACAGCTCGCCACCCTTGGTGACGATCTCACCCTCCGGCACATCCATGCCGTTGTCGTCCACGATGCGCACCTGGTTGCCATGGGTCACGCGGCCGTCGGTGTTGGCCCGCTCGAGCAGCGGATCAGACGGTCGCCCCGAACTGATGGTCGGATGCTCGCTGGAGCCGTAGGAGCGGAATGCGGCGATACCGGCGCGATCGGCACGGTTGATGAGCGCGGGCGCTACCCCGGCGGCGCCGACGAGGAACTCGCGCAATGTCGCGAGGGAGGCGGTGCCGCGGTCGCGTTCGTCCAGCAATCCGGCCAGGTATATCGGCGCGCCGACACCGGATGTCAGGCCGTATTCGTCGACCAGCGCGGCGGCCCGAGCGGCCTGCCAGGCGTCGAGTACAACGGTCTCGTCGCCGTGGATCAGGATGCGCAGCAGCCCGAGCAGTCCGGCGACGTGTCCGGAGGGGAACAACGCCAGATGCCTTGCCGCGTGCGCACTTTCGCGCAGTTTCAGTTGGGAATCCAGCTCGGCCAGTAGTGACGCGTGCGAATGTTGTACGCCTTTCGGATCAGCCGTAGTCCCCGATGTGTAGACGAGTAACGCACGATCCGATGGGCGAACCTTGGGCCGCAGGTAGCGGTGGTCGGTGAGATCGCCGAACGGAATCATCCTCGCCGGGCCTCGCTCATCCACCACGACAACACGTAGCTCAGGAAGATCGCCGAGGCTCGCGATCATTGCCGCATGGTCGTGACCGCGACCGACACCGGGCACCACGAGTACGCGCGCCCCGGACCGCCGGAGCATGAAGCCGAGTTCCCTCGGGCCGTAGCTCAATACGATCGGAAGCAGCACCGCGCCGCACAACGCCACGGCGGTCTGCGCGACCGCGCCCTCGTACCAGTTCGGCAGCCGCACGGCGACGACATCGCCCGGCCCCACCCCGAGCCCCTGCAGCGCACCCGCCACCCGCGTCGCGTCGGACACCAACTCACCGAGCGTCGCCGAAACCGTCCGCTCGGTTCCGGCGAAAACCACCGGCGCTCCCCCGTGCTCGGCTGCGCCGCGCTCGATCTCCGAAATCAGCGTCCGGATCTCGCCGGTTGTCACCGGGATTCCCGGGGTAGTCCCAGCCCCCGCTCCGCGACCTGAGTCCGCAGGATCTCGTTCGCACCACCGGCGATCGTGTAGGCGCGCGAATACAGGTGCGCGTCCTGCCACCAGCCCGCCGCCACCGCATCCTGATCGGCCTCGGTCAGCAGCCCGTCCGTGCCCTGCAGCCGCATCCCGAATTCGACCAGGTCGTAATTGAGTTCGCTGAAGAAGATCTTCCCGATCGGCGCGTCGGCGGGCTGTTCGGTGTGGTGCAGCATCCGGGACTGGGCGAGGCCGACCATTGCCGCGTTGACATACACCCGCGTGGCGAGCTCACCGATCACCTGCCGCGTGGCGGAATCCTCCAGCGCGGGCCTGCCGCCGACCGATGTCGCACCGGCCAGCCGCAACAGATCGTCGAGCGCGGCGAACAACTCCACCCCGCGCGCGGCCACGCCGGAGCGCTCGTGTCCGAGGCTGCTCATCGCCACCCGCCAGCCGTCGTCCACCCGACCGATCACATTCGCGACCGGAATCCGGACACCGTCGAGGAATACCTCGTTGAAGTCGGTGGTCCCGGTGATCTCGCGCAGCGGCCTGATATCGACGCCCGGGGTGCGCATATCGAGCGCAAATGCCGTGATGCCCTTGTGTTTCGGCGCATCGCGGTCGGTGCGCGCGAGCAGATATCCCATATCGGCGTGCTGCCCGTTGGTGGTCCAGACCTTCTGGCCGTCGATGACGAATACCGCGTCATCGCCTTCGCCCTCGAGCCGCGCCCGCGTCTGCAAGGCCGCCAGGTCGCTGCCCGCACCCGGCTCACTGAACAGCTGGCACCACACGTCTTCGCAGGTGCGGATGCGAGGCAGGAAGCGCGCCCGCTGCTCGTCGGTGCCGAAGTCGATCACCGCGGCCGAGGCGAGCGCGGCCGCACCGATGGGCTGCCAGGTGCGGGCGCGGGTGATCTCTTCGACGACGATGAACGGTTCGAGCGGATGCGCGTCGGGCCGCCCACCGTATTCGGCGGGCCAGTTGATGCCGAGGAAGCCTGCGTCGAACAGCTTCGCGGTCCACTCGCGGATCGCGGGCATCAGTTCGGGCTCGGGCGCGCGCACACCGGTGTGGGTCTTGATTCCCGGCGCGTGCTCGGCGACGAATGCCCGCACCTTCTTCCGGAACGCCTCGAGTTCCGGCGTGGACTCCAGCTGCATCGCTATCTACTCCTCATCGTCGGGCACCACGACCTCGCGATGGGGCCACTCTAACCCACTGTTCAACCAAGGATTCGCGCCATTCTCCGCGATACATCTTGATCTAACACTCAAAAGAGTATACTCCTTATCAAATGAAAGGATCCGCGATGAGTACGCCCCTCGAGCCCGAGCAGGTATCGGCGGGCCGCCCACTCACCGGCCGTCGCGCCGTGGTGACCGGTGCGGCCACCGGACTCGGCGCCGCGGCCGTTGCCGCATTCCTGGACGCCGGCGCCAGTGTCGTCGGCCTCTTCCATCACACGCCGCCGCCGGACGAGTTGAAGGGGCGCTGCGATTGGTTGTCCTGCGATGCCCGCGACCGCGCTTCCGTCGCCGCCGCCTTCGAATCGGCAACCGCGATCCTCGGCGGACTCGACATCCTCCTGAACGCCGCGGGCGTCTGGCAGCCAAGCACCCCGGAGACGCTGACCGACGACGAGTTCGATTTCGTCCTCGACGCCAATCTCCGGACCACGATCGTCACCAACCAGGCGGCGTTCGAGCGTATGCGCGACACCGGCGGGCGAATCATCAATCTCGGTTCGGGCGAGGCGATTCGCGGAAATCCGCTCGCGCCGCACTACGCGGCCGCGAAGGCCGGTGTGCAGGCATGGACGAGATCCGCGGCCGCGGCGTGGGGAAGGTTCGACGTCACGGTGAACGCACTCGCACCAGCGGTCGAGACACCAGGCACCGAACGGTTTCGCGAGCATCTCGGCCCGGCGGCTTCGGCCGCGTTCGCCGAACGCCTACGGGAGACCATCCCGCTGCGTGGCGAACTCGGTGACCCGTACGCGGACCTCGGGCCCGTCATGGTATTCCTGGCCGGTCCGGGATCGCGCTATATGACCGGCCAGTTGATCGCGGTCAGCGGAGGATTGCAGATGCTGGGCGCTTGACGCCCGGTGAGTGAGTGACAAACAGTGGCCCTAATCTCGTCACTCACCACTTTCCCCCGCACGTCGCACGCACTTTTGGCCAACCGGCCAGTAGACTGAGGATCCGCAAAGCCCGCATTGAGGAGTTGGCCCATAGTGACTGCCGTCGACGTCGAGCCCGCCGACAGCGAGCAGGACTCCGACCTCACCACCGTCGAGACCGACGCACCGGTCGGCAAGCTCGCGGCCCAGATCGCCCATCGTATCGAGGCGGATGTGATGCGCCGCGGCTGGCCGGTCGGCGAGTCCCTGGGATCCGAGGTGGATCTGCGCGAGCGCTTCGGGGTCAGCCGCGCGGTGCTGCGCGAGGCGGTGCGGCTGGTCGAACATCACCAGGTCGCCAAGATGCGGCGCGGTCCCAATGGCGGCCTGTTCGTGTGCGCTCCCGATGCGGGCCCGGCCACGCGCGCCATGGTGATCTACCTCGAGTACGTCGGCACGAGTGTGTCGGATCTGCTGCAGGCCCGGCTCTTGCTCGAGCCGATCGCCGCGGGTCTGGCCGCCGAGCGGATCACCGAGGAGGGTATCGATACCCTGCGCACCGCCCTCGAATACGAGGCCAGGCACGCCGACGAACCCGGGGTTCAGTCGCAGGATCCGCTGCACCCGATGCTGGGTGAATTATCCGGAAATCCGGTGCTGCACTTGTTCATCGACGTGCTGACCCGCCTCACCGCACGATATGCGAACACCTCGCGTAGGCTCTCGAAGGCCGAGATTCTCAGCTCCAAGGAGACCTCGCGCATCGCGCATCGGGCCATCATCGATGCCGTCATCGATGGCGACGGCGCGCGGGCGCAAACGGATCTGACCGCACATCTGGAGTCGGTGGCGGCATGGATCGAAAAGCACCGGGTGCGTCGCGGGCCGCGGGTCGCGGGCAATGTGATCGAGCCCGAAATGGTCGAGGGGCCGCGGGCAAAGCTGGCCGAGGTGGTCGCCGCCAGGATCCACGACGATATCGCCGCGCGCGGCTGGCAGGTCGGCATGGTGCTCGGCTCGGAGACCGATATGCTCGCCCGCTACGGGATCAGCCGGGCGGTGCTGCGCGAGGCCGTCCGCCTGCTCGAATACCACGCGGTCGCCCAGATGCGCCGCGGACCGGGCGGCGGGCTGGTCGTCACCGAACCCGAACCGCAGGCCAGTATCGACACGATGGCGCTGTTCCTGGAATACGAGGGCGTCACCGCCGACGATCTGCGAATCGTCCGCAATGCCATCGAACTCGGCATCGTCGCCCGGGTGACCGCCCGCTACGCCGACGGCGACAACGAAGTGGCGCAACGCCTCGCGGCGGCGGTCCGGTGGCCGACCGAGGGTCCGGCCGACGACCCGCGCAAGGCCGACCTCTTCCACACCGAATTGGCCGATTTGGCAGGCAATCCGGTGCTTTCGCTGTTCCTGTCGATCATCACCGAACTTTTCCGCCGCCACGCGGCCGGACACGATCAGCCGCTGCCCGGTGACACCGCCGCCGAGGAGGTCGAGCACGTGCACCAGCTCATCCTCGACGCGATCGTCCAGGGCGATGCCGGAATCGCCAGGCACCGGATGCGCCGCCACCTCGACGCACTCGCCCCTTGGTGGCACTGACCCTCCCGCCGGACCGAATTCCGCAGCGCCACTGAAGTTTCGACGACCGGGACGCCGACCGCTGGCGTGGTCCGCGTCCCGGCCGCCGGGTCCGGATCAGCCGCTGACGCTGAACCGGGCCAGTTCGTGGGCCACCATGCCGTCCAGATCCGGGGCGGGTGGTGCGGGCAGTTCGACGACGCCGTCCCGGGTCGGCAACAGTACGACGGCGGTACCGGGTGTGGTGATCTCACCCCGCTGGTTCTCGCAGCGCACCTCGAGGTGAATCTCGTTGCGCCCGTCCACCTGTCGCTTGTCGACGACCGTGCCGCGCACCCAGGTGGTGTCACCGATGTAATTGAATTTGCGGTGCTCGCAGCGCAGTTTCCACAGCCAGCCGTCGTCGCCGACCCAGTCGGTGAGCAGATGGCACAGCCAGGTCTCGCGCATGCCGCCGTAGTCGTAGGAGTTCGGCAGCCCGAGTTCCTGCGCCCGCGCGGGTTCCCAGTGCAGGCGCTGCACGGTATCCGGAATGTTCAATCCGTTGGCCGGATACAGGCCCGGAGCTTTACGCCGGATATTCGCGGCGATCTTGAACGCGCCCGGCGGGGTGAGCTGCATACCCCAGCCCAGATGCCAGACGACCACATCGGTGGTGGTCAGCGGCCCTTTCACCTTGGGCTGCAGCACCTCGCCGACCGCCACGTCCTCCCAGTAGCGCGGTTCCGCGCCGCGCCTGGTCTCGGCCGCGTACGCCGCGTCGATCTCGGCGAGTTGTGCTGGCGTATAAGGGGTTTGCTCCAGTTTCTCTTTTGCCCGCTTACTGGAGGTGTGCCGCTCGGCATTGATCCAGGTGCCGCGCCGCACGGCGTGCATCTCGCCGGATCCGTTGGTGTACAGGTAATCCTGGGTGACGTGCGCGGTGCGTCCGCCGAAGCTGCTGCGCTTGGGCTGCACGCCGACCTGAGTCTGCAGCACGCGGCTGCGGTCACCGAGGCGCAGCGGCTGCCACCACTCGAATTCCATTACCGCCTGATAGGAGCCGAGCCCGGCGAAGGGGTCGCCCTTGAGCAGCGCCTTGGTTTCGGCGTCGGGCTTCGGTGCGGCATCCTCGCCCATTGTGTAGAGGAAGGTGGGCGGCGCGATCAGGGAACCCCAGCGGGTCCGCGCCGCGTAGTCCGGATCGCAGTACAGCGGATTGTCGTCGCCGTAGCCGAATGCGAAGTGGCGCACGCCATCCCAGGTCACCTGGTAGTTGTGCGGCGGGTTGCGCTGCGGATTCGGTATGCCGAGACGGCGGCGGGACCGCTCGATCGCCTGGTCGGTCAGCACGCCGAACTGTTCGGCGGGCTTGTCCTCGGTGCTCGTCACAGATCCTCCTCGATCTTTGCGGTCAGGCCGTCGTGCGTTCGGCGAGCCGGGCTCGCACGATGTCCAGTAGCTCCACGCGGCTCACCTTGCTCGACGGTGTGCGCGGCAATGCGTCGAGCACGAGGATGTGCGCGGGCACTTCGTAGGGCATCAGCTGAGTACGGCAGAGCGCGACCAGTTCGGCAACGGCGGGGGGCGTGCGTCCGGGTTCGACTTCGACCGCCGCCACCGGCACCGCGCCGAGGCGCGGATCGGGCAGACCGGCGACCGCCGCCTCCCGCACCGCGTCGTGCGCTTCGAGCACGCGCTGAACCGTCTCCGGCTGCACCTTGAAGCCGCCGCGAATGATGGCGTCATCGGCGCGGCCCTCGATCCACAAGAAGCCGTCCGCGTCGATCCTCGCCAGATCGCTGGTGCGCACCCACACCGTGCCACCCTGCGCGGTCTGCTCGGTGCGGACCTCGAGCCGTCCGGTCTTCCCGGTCGGCAGTTCGGCACCGTTCTCGTCGGTCACCCGGAGCTCGACGCCGTCCAGGGCGCGCCCGGTACTGCCGACCTTGCGATCCCACCACTGCTCGTGCATCGGCAGCGTCCAACCGGCGACCGCACCGGCGAATTCCGTTGCGCCATAGGTCATCAGGACGCGCAGACCGTATTTCTGAAAGAACGCGTCGGCGAGTTCGGGCGGGCACGGCGCGGTGCCGGAGGTAACCACCTGCAGGCTCGCCAACCTCTCCTTCGGCACATCCGCCTCCAGCACGGTGCGCAGGGCCGCGGGCACCAAGCTCACCGCTCGCAGTTCGTGGCGTTCCACCGCGCGCAGCCACGGCTCCAGGGCGAATTTGGACATCAGGATCATGCGACGCCCGGTGGCCAGGCAGGCAAGCGCCCGCCACAGTCCGCCGATATGCACCAACGGCGCGGATACGAGTGCCGCCGACCGCGTCAGCAGCCGTCCCGGCTTCGGCGTCTGCCCGCCCGAGACAAGGGCGTGGTCGAGCTGTCCGACCCGTAGGTGCACCCGCTTCGGCGGACCGGTCGTGCCGGAGGTGAGCATTTCGACGGCAACACCCGGATTGGTCGGCGCGTCGAATGCGGCGGCGCCACCCGCCGGACGCAGTGCACCGTCGGTACCGAGTTCCACGGCGAGACCGTGCGCGGTCACCGCGGCGAGTACGCCCGCACGGGCCAGCGCCTCCGACCCGGCGATGACGATCGGAAGCTCGCAGCGGGCGATATCGGCAGCGAGCCGGGCCGCGGGCTGCAGCGGGCTGAGCATCACTACACAGCGCCCGGAGGCGATCACGGCGGCGACCACCGCGACGTGTTCGGGCCGGTTCTCCAGCACCACGCCCACGCGCGCGTCGGCATGCAGACCCGCGGCATCGAGCGCACCGTTCACCGCCCGCGCCGTCTCCTGGACCATGCCCCAGGTCCACCAGCGCTCCTCGTGCTCGATGGCCTCGGCATCGACGGGCGCCTCGGCGAGCAACAGGGACAGTCGGTCGCGAATTCCCATGTGATCAGCCTTTCGGAAGGCCGAGCACCTGCTCGGCGAGAACGTTGGTCACGGTGTTCGACTCCGTGCGATAACGCCGCATCGGGTGCGTTGCTCGGACCACTCCGTGTGCGCGGAGATCGAGTCCACGAGCTCACCGTCGAGATAAGAGTACACTGATTTATTGGATCGAATAGACAACTGGGGAGCCTGATAGATCACATCCGCTGTGCGACGTGCAGATGTCGGCTACAGAATTCCCCTCTGCCACATGATTCAAGCATCGTTCATGCATAGTGACGCAAGTGGCAGACTGATGCGCTGCACCAACGCGCTATCGCTCAGCGATCTATTTCAGGGCACCGATATGACAGGCTATCGATCAAAGCACCGATGATCTACCTGCAGTCGCTACGAGAAGACCTGGCGCAGTGCGGATTCCAGGCCGGGCGAACGCCGTCGACGTCCCCGGCCCGGACCGCTCAGATTCCGACGAGGTCGGCCAGCCGCGCGCGATGCGAAGCGGGGCCGCCGAACAGCTGCTCGGACGACTTCGCACGCTTCAGATACAGGTGCGCATCATGCTCCCAGGTGTATCCGATGCCGCCGTGAATCTGGATGTTCTCCTTGGCCGCATGGGTGCCGACCCGCGAGCAGTACGCCGCCGCCAACGCCGCGGCCGTCGGCAGCTCGGTCGAACCGGCGGCCGCCACGGTCGCGGCATGGTAGGCGGCCGAGCGTGCGGCCTCGACCTCGAGCAGCATGTCCGCGCACTTGTGTTTGACGGCCTGGAACGAGCCGATCGGCCGGTCGAACTGAACCCGGATCTTGGCGTATTCGACCGCGGCGTCCAGACATGCCTGCGCCACGCCGACCTGCTCGGCGGCCAGCGCGACGACCGCGAGATCGAGCACGCCCTGCAGGTACGCCGACGCATCAGCAGGTGGGCTGATCCGTTGCGCCACAGCGTCGTTCAGGTCGATTCTGGCCAGCCGACGGGTCGGATCGAGCGTCTCCAACCGGGTTCTGGTCACCCCGGCCGCGGTTCCGTCCACGGCGAACAGTCCGACTCCGGCCTCGCCCTTCGCCGCCACCAGCAGCAGGTCGGCGGTCTCGCCGTCGACGACGAACATTTTGGTGCCGGACAGGGTCCATGCCTCGCCCACCCGCGTCGCCACGGTGGTGACGTCCGCGAGCCGCCACGAGCCGCTCTCCTCGGCCAGCGCCAGTGTCGCGGTGAGCGACCCGTCGGCGAGCGCGGGCAGCCAGCGCGCCTTGGCCGCCTCGTCACCGCAAGTGGCGAGCGCCTGACCGGCGAGTGCGACCGTCCCGAAATACGGCGACGGCAGCAGCGCTCGCCCCATCTCCTCTAGCACGATGCCCAGTTCGACGGGTCCGCCGCCGGAACCGCCGTACTCCTCCGGCAGCGCCAGGCCGTGCAGGCCGAGTTGCTCGGCCATCTGCTGCCACACCGCTGGATCGTGGCCCGGTTCGGTTTCCATCCAGTGCCGCACCGCCGCACTCGGCGATTTCTCCGCAAGGAACCGGCGCACGGTAGCGCGGAGTTCTTCCTGCTCCGCTGTGAAAGAGAAAGCCATCACTGCAGCTTCGAGCGCAGGTAGACGTCGAAATCCGGCATCCGCGACCGGTCCACGATCTCGAGCCGTACACCCGAAGGCGACAGGTGATAGGCGAAGATCGACGGCTCGCCGTCGACCACCGCGCAGGCCTCCAGGGCGAAACCCGCCGCCGCCAACCGCTTCGATGTGGTCGCGACGTCATCGCAGAAGTAGCCCAGATGGTGCGTCGCGACGTGCGGCGGCGCCGCCGTCCACGGTGTTCCCGGAATCTCCTGCACCAGTTCGATGTGCGGGGCGTCGAGGGAATGCGTGAAGGTCAGCTGCATCACCCGCTCGCCGTCGGCCAGCCGGACCGGCACTTCGGCGGTTTGAGTCGCGGTCCACCGGTAACCCGCGAGCTCGGTCATCCGTGCTTTCCATTCCTCGATATCCGGCACCACGATCCCGGTGTGGTAGAGATCCTCAGCCCGAAGTATTTGTGTCACAGGGGAATTCGTCATGGCGGTCACCACTCCAATCGCAGCGACCGGATGCCGTACATGTTGCCGTGCTGCGACAGCTCCTGTCCGTCCACGATCCGATACTCCGGAATCCGCTTGTGCCACTCCTCGACCGCGACGTTCAGCTCCAGGCGCGCCAGATGCGAGCCGAGGCAACGGTGTGGGCCGGAGCCGAAGGCGATGTGGTTGGTCGCGGTGCGGTGCAGATCCACTTCCAGCGGATTCTCGAACCGCTCGGGATCGCGATTGGTGACCGCCAGCGGCAGCATCACCATCTCGCCCGCCTTGACCGGGCAGCCGCCGATCTCGGTGTCCTGCATAGCTTTCCGCGCGGGTACCACGAACGAGTAGACGCGCAGGATCTCCTCGACGCTCGTCGCGATCAGCGACGGGTCGGCGATGATCGCTTCGCGCTGCTCCGGATGGGTTGCGAAGTGATAGAGGGCCCATCCGATGGAGATCGGGACCGTATCGAAGCCCGCCTGGAACAGCAGAATGCAGAATGCGTGCATATCCGCATCGCTGATCGGTTCGCCATCGATCTCGTAATCCAGTGCACGCGAGAGCAGATCGTCGCGCGGGGTCTCGCGCCGCAGTGCGATCTGCTCGTCGAAGTAGTCCGAAACGGCCCGCATCGCGGCGAGCTGTCGGATTCCCTCCGGATCCTCGTCATAGGGCAGATGCAGCATCTCGTGCACCCAGTCCAGGAAGATGGGCAGATCCGCCTCGGGCAGGCCGACCAGCCGCATGAAGATGATGGTCGGGAACCTGCGGGCGAATTCGTCCAGGATATCGGCACTGCCGCTGTCCTTCAGCTGATCGATCAGCTCGATCGCGACCTGCCGGATCTCCTCCTCGCGGGCGGCGATGGTCTTCGGGGAGAAGTCGTTGCCGAGCAGTCGCCGCCATTTCGTGTGCACGGGCGGATCGAGCATCTCCGGAATCCACAGGAAGCGGGGATTCGGCTCGAGCGCGGTCACCGAGGTATTCGAGAAGGTTCGCCAGTCCTGCAGCGCCTCCTGCACCGCCCGGCCGTCCGTGACGACCCAGTACCCGCGCGCGATGGTGCTGCGGAATCCGGAATGGGTGCGGGCGATTTCATCCCATCGCAGCTGATGACTCAGGACCGGACCGCCGAGCCGGTTGTCGAAGTGATACGCGGGGACACCCTCATAGGTGCCCTCGGGCTCGAGCGCAATGCTCATCGCTGATCCTCTCTGGAAGGCCGCCGCGCTGGGCGCTGTATTCGCGTCTCCGCGGGCCGGTGGGCGTTGCGGCCGCACCCGTGCCGCGTCGCAGCCTCGTAGTACGTCATGCGCACGCCATGACCTGGCATGCCTCGACTCGTCGTGCTGGTCCAATATACCGGCCAGCCCTTATTTCGTAACCTCTTTTGCCTACGGGCGACGAAATCTTGCTCGTCACTCTCTGGAACAACTCGCAATTAGCAGCCTATTTGATGCCGAATGCGGGTCGGGGCGCCATCCCATGGGATGGACGTTCGGCTTGAAAGAGGACACTTTCCTTCCGCATGCCAGCGATCAGG
Organism: Nocardia pseudovaccinii; assembly: GCF_050942345.1. NCBI lineage: Bacteria > Bacillati > Actinomycetota > Actinomycetes > Mycobacteriales > Nocardiaceae > Nocardia > Nocardia pseudovaccinii. Next base: position 3,450,958 of record NZ_CP192074.1, on the reverse strand, counting down.
TGGCCGCGCCGTCGATCTTCAGCGCGATCAGCTCCTCCTCGGTGAGACCGATCTCGAGCAGGACCTCGTCGGTGTGTTCGGCGAATTGCGGTGCCCGCGTGAGAGTTACCGGCGTCTCGTCGAACTGGACCGGGTTGGCGACCAGTTCACGGTCGACGCCGTCGGCATCGACGACCGAGGCGATCAGATCGTTGGCACGCAGCGACGGATCCTGACCGACCTCCCACGCGTTCTGCACCGCCGCCCACTGCCCCTCGCCGCTGCCGAGGATCTCGACCCACTCGGCGAACGGACGCGCCGCGATGATCTCGGCGACGAGCTCGGCGGCCTGCGCCGCATTGGCCATCAGCTTCTCGGTGTTGTCGAAGCGTTCGTCCGCGGCCAATTCCTCGCGACCGGCCAGCCTGCAGAACTCGGGCCAGTAGCGACCGGGCTGCAGCATCGACAATTCGAGCCACCGCTGGTCCGAGGTGCGGTACGCCCCGATGAGCGGATTCGTGGCCGAACCGTGCCGCGGCGGCGGATTGACCGGCAGCGGACCACCGTTCATCAATGCCAGATTGACCGTGAACTGCGTGGCCCAGGCGCCGACGCCGAGCAGCGAGACGTCCACCACCGACGGCTCCCCCGTCATTTTTCGCGAGTAGAGCGCAGCCGCGATACCACCGGCAATGGTCATGCCACCGATCGAATCGCCGTAGGCACCCGCGGGCATCCGGGTCATCCGGTCGGCGCCGGGCGGGGTCACCCCGGCCGCGCTGCCGCCGCGCGCCCAGAATGCCGTGCTGTCGTAGCCGCCCTTGGTCGCCTCGGCGCCGCGCACACCGAAGCCGCTGCCCCGCACGTAGATGATGTCCGGATTGATCGCGCGCACGTCCTCGAGATCGATTCGCAGTTTCGCTCGCGCCTCCGGCAGGAAGTTCGTGAGGAATACGTCGCTGCTGCGGATCAACTCCTCCAGCACCCGGCGCGCCGACGGCTTCTCCAGTGCGAGACCGACACTGCGTTTGCCTCGGTTCGGCCCCTCCATGATCGGGAAGAACGACGACCCGGCGCTGTTCGCCTCGTAACCGAGCACCCGGACCAGTCCGCGCTGGGCATCACCGCGTTCCGCGTGCTCGATCTTGATCACGTCGGCGCCCCAGTCCGCGAGCACCGCGCCCGCCGCCGGGACGAAGGTGAATTGCGCGACCTCGAGTACGCGCACGCCCTGCATCGGTTTGTGCATCGAACCAGCTCCTCTTAGCGTCGGTATTTGAAGAAGAGTATCCGCTATTCAACGGACACCACAAGGTTGTGCAGGGTCAGATCGCATCGGTCAGCCCTGGTTTCGGTGGCACGATCCAGGCCACGAGATGCTCGACATCCGCGGCCGTCGGCACCTGTTCGGCCCACAGGAATTGCTCCATCACGGCGAAGATCGCACAGGCGGCGACCATGGCGTCACGGTCCGGATCGGGGCTCCCACCCGCACCGAGCGGCACCGCGAGCAGTTCGGCGATCCGGCGGCGCAGCTCGACGCCCCCGAAGGCCGACCGGCCGTCGCGGGAGGTATTCCGCAGCACCGCGCGGGTCGTCGCGGCCACCTCGGGATCGGCCGCCTGCTTGAAAACCACCTGAACACAGGCCCTGACCTGGTCGACCGGGTCGGTGTGCCGCGCGCAGCGGCGACGGATATGGCCGAGCAACCGCCGGGCACCGTCGTCGGCGATCGCGGCCATGAGATCGTCCTTGCTCCGGAATGCCCGGTAGAAGGCGTCGTTGGAAACCCTTGCCCGGCGGACGATCTCGACGATTCGCGGATTCCCGTTCGGATCGTCGCGCATCAGTTCCATGCCCGCGTCGAGCAGGCGGCGCACTTCGTCCCGCGCAATCGCGTACCGATCCCCCGTACGCCGCCGCACCGCGCGGGCCACCAGGGATTCACCACCGACCGGGTCGTCCTCGACGTGTGGACTCGTCATGTAAAAGAGTGTACTGTTCGAATACCGATTCACCAGAATCAATTTCTTGCACGGTGGTATGGCGTTCTGTCGAACGGAGTGGGTATGGCCGACGGGTCACAGGTGGTAGGACCGACGGTCGGCATTGCCGATCCCGCCGATATCGCGCATCGCGCGGCCGCGGCGATCGGCCGTCCACTGCACGACCTGACGCAGCTGACCGGCGGCACCTCCAGCCTCACCTATTCGGCGGTGACCGACGAGCGGGTTCGCGTCGTGGTCAAGGTCGCCCCGCCGGGCCTCGAGCCCGTCCGGAACCGGGATGTACTGCGCCAAGCCCGCGCACTAACCGCACTCGCCGAGGTACCCGATGTGGCCGTGCCGAAGGTGCTCGGTTCCGACGTCGGCGCACCGCCGGAGATCCCGCCGCTGTTCGTCATGTCCTTCGCGGACGGCGAAGGTTACGAACCCCGCCATATCGCGCTCGAACGTCGTCCCGCTCCGAACGAGGTGCGCGCACGGGCCGCGGCGGCCGCCCGCATGCTGGCGGCCCTGCACACCGTCGGTCCCGCCGAGTTGGGCATCGATGAACCAGCGGTCACCCTCGGCGCCGAGGTCGAGCGGTGGCAGCGGGCATTCGCCACCTGTGCCCTCGAACCGGACGCCGAGCTCGACGAACTCAAGTGCCGGGCTCTGCTCACTGCGGCGATTCCGAAACCGCTGCCCCCCGCGCTCCTGCACGGCGACTGGCGGCTGGGCAATATGCAGTGCGTCGGAACCGAGATCCGGGCGGTGATCGACTGGGAGATCTGGTCGGTCGGCGATCCGCGCCTGGACCTGGCGTGGCTGCGACTGATGTCCGATCCCGCGCATCCGACGGCCGTCGCGCCCGCCACCCCGACGCTCGAACCCGACGAACTGCTCGCCGTATACGAGACAGCGAGCGGCGCACCGGTCGCGGATCTCGGCTGGTTCGACGCCCTGGTCCGCTACAAACAGGCCGCCGCATCCGCGCTGCTGGTCAAGAACGCCGAGCGCCGCGGCCAGGTCACCGAGCGGGTGGAACGGATGCGCCAGGGCATCCCGCCGTTGCTCATGGCCGCCCGCACCTATCTCACCCACTGATCCCTTTCGGAGGACCGATGCTGGATTTCACGATCGAACCCGAGTTCCAGGCCAAGCTGGACTGGGCCGCGGAGTTCGTGCGCAAGGAGGTCGAGCCGCTCGACCTGCTGTTCCCGCACGGCGGCGACCCGTACGACACCGGTAACGAGAAGGCCCGTGCGATCCTGCGGCCGTTGCAGGAGCAGGTCCGGGCGCAGGGCCTGTGGGCCTGTCACCTCGGGCCCGAATTGGGCGGGCCGGGCTACGGTCAGGTCAAGCTCGCCTACCTCAACGAGATCCTCGGCCGGTCCTATTGGGCGCCAACGGTTTTCGGCACCGCCGCACCCGACACCGGCAATGCGGAGATCCTGGCCATGTTCGGCACCGAGGAGCAGAAGGCCCGCTACCTGCAGCCACTGCTCGACGGCGAGATCGTCTCCACCTTCTCGATGACCGAACCGCAGGCGGGCGCCGATCCGAAAGAGTTCGTCTGCCGCGCATGGCGCGACGGGGACGAATGGGTGATCGACGGTGAGAAGTGGTTCTCCTCCAACGCCCGGTACGCGTCGTTCCTCATCGTCATGGCCGTCACCGATCCGGACGCGCCGCCGCACGCCCGGATGTCGATGCTGATCGTGCCCGCCGAGACGCCCGGCATCGAGATCAAGCGCAATGTCGGCACCATGGACGAACGCGACTCCCTCGACGAGGGCATCCACGGCTACATCCGCTACCACCAGGTCCGGGTCCCGCTCGACGCCATGCTCGGCGCACCCGGCGAGGGTTTCAAGGTCGCCCAGGCCCGCCTCGGCGGCGGCCGCGTCCACCACGCCATGCGCACCGTTGGCAAATGCACCCGTGCCTTCGACATGATGTGCGAGCGCGCGATCTCCCGCCGCACCCAAGGCACCCTGCTCGCCGATAAGCAAGCCGTCCAGCAGTTCATCGCGGACTCCTGGATCGAATTGCAGCAGTACCGATTGCTGGTGCTCAACACCGCCTGGATCATCGACACCCAGCCGCACGGCGCCGCCCGCACGCAGATCGCGATGTGCAAGGTCGCCATGGCCAAGGTGCTGCACGACATCATCCAGCGCGCGCTGCACTTGCACGGCTCGCTCGGCACCACCAATGAACTGCCACTGGCGAAGTGGTGGATGGCCGCCCCGAATCTCGCCTTGGCCGATGGCCCGACCGAGGTGCACCGCACCACGGTCGCCAAGCAGATGTTGAAGAAATACCGGCCCGCCGAGGGCCTGTTCCCCAGCGAGCACATTCCGCCGAAGCTCGAGGATGCGCGAAAGCGCTACGCGCACATCATCAATGACGACAGCCTCAGCGGCGGGGTGAACGCATGACGGCGCAGCTTTTCGATCTGACCGGCAAGGTCGCGCTGGTCACCGGCGGCAGCCGGGGCCTCGGCCTGGAAATGGTGCGCGCCTTCGCCGCCGCGGGCGCGGACGTGGTGATCACCAGCCGCAAGCTCGACGCCTGTGAGGTCGCCGCCAAGGAGGTTCGCGAACTGGGCAGGCGTGCCCTGCCGTTCGCCGCGCACGTCGGCCACTGGGACGACCTCGGCCGACTCACCGACGCGGCCTACGAGGAGTTCGGCAAGGTCGACATCCTGGTCAACAATGCGGGTATGTCGCCGCTGGCACCGTCTTCGGAGGAGACCAGCGAAGAGCTGTTCGACAAGGTGATCGGGGTCAATTTCAAGGGCCCGTTCCGGCTCGCGGCGCTGATCGGGCGGCGGATGGCCGACGGCGACGGCGGCTCGATCATCAATATCTCCTCCTCGGGGGCACTGCTGCCGCAACCACGATTCGGCCCTTACGCCGGAGCGAAGGCCGCCCTGAATGTGCTGACCACCGTCTTCGCTCAGGAGTACGGGCCGAAGGTGCGGGTCAACACCATCTCGGCGGGGCCGTTCCTCACCGATATCTCCAAAGCCTGGGCGGAGGAGAAGCGACACATCACCCGCAGTGCGCTCGGCAGGCCGGGTAAGCCGGAGGAGATCATCAGCACCGCGCTGTACCTCGCCAGCGACGCCTCCAGCTACACCACCGACGCACTGATCCGGGTGGACGGCGGGTTGTACTGAGGGCTGGCCCGATTGCCGAAAAGCGCAATTGGCATTCTCAGTGGAGAATAATGTCGATCTTGGACCGAAAGGCGATCTCATGCCATTGACCGAAATAGATGCGCACACCGCGCTGGTCGTCGTCGACCTGCAGGATGCGGTGGTAGCGCTGCCGACCGTGCACTCCGCGAAGTCGATTGTCGAGCAGTCGATCCGGCTGGCCGACGCGTTCCGGGAACGCAACCTCCCGGTCGTGATCGTGACGGCGGCCGGTGTCGCGCCCGGTCGCACCGAGGCGAGCCGTGCTCGCGCGGCGGGCGGACAGTCCAGCTCGGCGGCCGCGAGTTCGGCGGCCGAGGCCGTCGCGCTGCTGTCCGAGTTGGGGCCGCGACCGGGTGACCACACCGTGGTCAAACGGGTCTGGGGCGCGTTCCACGATCCCACGCTCGCGGGGTGGCTGCGCGAGCGCGAGGTCACCCAGGTCGTCGTGACCGGGATCGCCACCAGCATGGGCGTCGAATCGACCGCGCGCGGTGCGCACGAATACGGCTTCAACGTCACCATCGCCACCGATGCGGTAACCGATCTGGATCAGGAAGATCACGACTACGCGCTGCGCAAGGTGTTCCCCAAAATCGCGGAAACCGGTACCACCGACGAGATACTCGCCCTATTGGACAGGTCGACGATCAACGCATGAACCTCGCCGAGACCGCGGCCTGGACCAAACTCCGGACGCATGAGCACAACCTGCGCGAAATCCGGCTGCGCGATCTGTTCGATCAGGAGCCCGGCCGCGGACCGGCGATGACCATCGAGCACAGTGGCCTGGTATTGGACTACTCCAAGAACCTGCTCACCGCCGAAACCCTCGACCTGCTTGTCGAATTGGCCGATGAGCGCGAACTCGGGACCGGTATCCGCGCCATGTTCACCGGCGAGCCGATCAACACCACCGAATCGCGTCCCGCACTGCACACCGCGCTGCGCGCACCCGCCGCGCGCAGCATCGAGGTCGGCGGACGCAATGTCGTCACCGACGTACGGACCGTGCTGGACCGGATGAGCGCATTCGCCAAGCGGGTGCGCTCCGGGCAGTGGCGCGGTGCGACCGGTGCGCCGATCCGCGCGGTGGTCAATATCGGCATCGGCGGGTCCGATCTCGGGCCCGCCATGGCCTACCAGGCCTTGCGCGAATTCGCCTCCGAGACATTGGATATCCGGTTCGTCGCCAATATCGACGGCCACGACATCACCCGCACCCTGCACCACCTCGATCCGGCCACCACCCTGTTCGTGGTGTCGTCGAAAACCTTCACCACGATCGAGACCCTGACCAATGCCCGCACGGCCCGCGAATGGCTACTGGCCGCGTTCGACGACCCGACCGCTATCGCCCGGCATTTCGTCGCGGTATCGACCAATGCCCGTGAGGTCGCCGCGTTCGGTATCGACCCGGCCAATATGTTCGAGTTCTGGGACTGGGTCGGCGGCCGGTATTCGCTGCATTCGGCGATCGGTCTATCGCTCATGCTCGCCATCGGCCCGGACAACTTCCGCGGCATGCTCGCCGGAGCGCATTCGATCGATGAGCACTTCCGCACCGCCCCACCGCGACAGAACATTCCGATCCTGCTCGGGCTCATCGGGATCTGGTACCGCAACTTCTGGCACGCCCATACCCACGCCGTTCTCCCCTATGATCAGCGGCTGTCTCGACTGCCCGCCTACCTGCAACAGCTCGATATGGAGAGCAACGGCAAATCCGTCGACCGCCAAGGCCTTCCGCTCGGCTACGACACCGCGCCGATCGTATGGGGCGAACCGGGTACCAACGGCCAGCACGCCTTCTATCAACTACTGCACCAGGGCACGACGACCGTGCCCGCGGACTTCATCGGAGTGCTGCACCCGCGGCACGATCTGACCGAGCACCACGACCTGCTCATGGCCAACCTGTTCGCACAGACCGAAGCCCTGGCCTTCGGCAGTGTCGATGACGCGGGTCCACTGCAAGGCCATCGTGACTTCCCGGGAAACCGGCCGAGCAACACCCTTCTGCTACGCCACCTGACGCCGTACACGCTCGGCCAACTCATCGCTGTCTATGAGCACAAGATCTTCACCCAGGGCTGGATCTGGGGCATCAATTCCTTCGATCAATGGGGCGTCGAACTCGGAAAGGTCCTCGCCACAAAGATTTACGTCGAGCTCACCACGGATCAGTCGGGTGCACACGACAGCTCGACCACGGCGCTCGTCAATCGGTACCGGCACGCTCGAAAGTAGTCGACGGATCCACCCGTGCCGGCAGCGATCGCCGCTGCGTCCGTCGCAGAGCCGACGGTATCACGGCGAGGGCGGCGCTGGCAGATGCCATCGCGACACGGAATGCGCTGTCGCCGATAATGTTTCGGGGCACCGACTCGCAGTGCGAACGCGGCAGCCGCGATGCCATTCGAATCGACGTTCCGATGGTGCGCATCACCGCGTTCGAGCTGGCGCGCCCGATCCATGTCGCCCCCGTCTACATCGGCATCAGCCCAGCAATTCCATTGCCTCGTCAAGCAACACCGGTAATGCGGGCAGCATGCGTTGGTGCATGTCGTTCCACTGGCCGGACTTGCGGCCGCGTTTGATCAGCAATGCGGTCGCGGCGGACTCCTTGTATTTGGTCAGCGCCTCGAACCAGGGCAGGTCACGCAGTGCGGCGCCGCGCGCCTCCTGGTAGGCGTCGACCAGTTCCGCCTTGCCCGGCATGCCGGTCGGCTCATCGGATACCGATGCTGGATGCGCGGCATCGTCGGTGAAGAAGGTCAGCCAGCTGACATCGATCCGAGGGTCCCCGAGGGACCAGATCTCCCAGTCGATGATCGAGGTGATGTGGCCTGCTTCGCACAGTGTGTTGCCGAGCCGGTAGTCACCGTGGGTGAAGACCGGTGTCAAGGGGGCGGGCACGGTGGCGTGCAGGCGGTCCGCGACCTTCTCGTAGCCGGTGCGCAGATCGTCCGATACGGTGGTGAAAGCCCTTGTCCAGCGGTCGATCTCAGCGCCGAGGGAAACCACCGGCTCGGTCGCGAGCGCGGTGTGCTCCGGTTTTACTCGATGCAGATCGGCGAGCATTCCGGCCGCGTCGAAGGCTCGGGTCCGAACCTGGTCGGCGGGCACGGTGCCGCGCGGGACGAGCACTGGTTCGACGCAGGTGCCGGGCACCAGGTCCATGGCGACGAACGGCGGGACCGTCGGCGGTGCGCCCGCATCGTGGAACAGGACCTTCGGCACCCGCACCCCGGGTCGATCCGCCAGCGCTTCCATGACTCGGGCCTGGCGCAGGACATCTCGGTTGCGGACCGGCGCCAGACCGGGCGGCGCCACCTTCAGCACGACGCGCTCGTATCCGGCTGGGGCACCAGATAATCCGGCCACATACGTCAGGCTCGAGGTTCCGCCGGTGAGTGGTTCGACACCCACTACGGTCGCGCCGGGTGCCCAGTCGCGGACCGCGACAGCGGTGCGCGCGGTCAGCTCCTGCACCAACTCCGAACTATTCGCGACAACGCTCATGCTCACTCACCCTTGTCATTTCGTCGGTACGATCGGCGAACCATATGTGCCGGTCCGAGTTTCAGCGCCACTGCTCGCGACGATGTCGATACGCCACCTGCAATGCTCTGGGCGAGAAGGCATTTCGCGACCGGTACGGTGGCGATCAGATCGCAGGTGCCCTCCGAAGGGATGCGCATTCTGGTCATCTCGGCGATACCTTCGACCGATCGTTTCCGCACTGCTCAGTCCGGAACCGCGGCAAGCGCTACCCTCACGACTCATGCACCCGATCGCCCTGCACGCGCAACGCCTTGGCGGTCTGCGCCCGCTGCTCTCCGGTGAAGAATCCGTGGTGCCGTTCGCTTTCCACCGCGATGTAGTCCGCCAGCTCGGTGCGTTCGGCCAGCAGGAAATTCGCCTTCAGGGTCCGCAGGGCGGCGGGCCTGCGCGCCGCGAGTTCGCGCACCAGATCGGCGACCTCGTGGTCGAATTCGTCATCGGGAAACACCCGGGAGACGAATCCGATGGCACGGACCTCGTCCGCGGTCAGCTTGCGCGGCAGGAAGCACAGGTCCCGCGCCGACGCCGCACCGAGTGCCCGCGACAATGTCCACGGCAGGCCGAGTTCACCGGACACACCGGCCTGCAGGAACGCCGTCGCGAATCGGGCACGGGCCGCGGCGACGCGCAGGTCGCACGCCGCGGCCCAGGCGAATCCCGGGCCCGCGCAGGCTCCGTTCACCGCGGCGAGAGTCAACTGCGGCATCTCGTGCAGCAGGGTCGCCGACTGGTACACCTCGGGCGGCGGCAGCGCGGCCGACCCGCCCGCCCCGGCGCGGTGCAGATCCGCACCGGGACAGAACGTCGCGCCGTTTCCGGTCAGCACCACCACGGCGAGTGCATCGTCGCGGCTCAATTCGGTCAGCACGGAATGCATCTCGACGAGAAGCTCTGGAATCACCGTGTTGCGCGCGTCCGGCCGATCGAAGCGCACCCATGCGACGGGCCCCTCGATCGTGACGTCGAGGGTGCTCACCCTGCGGTCGGCTGACGATCGGCCGTCAGCGCCGCGACGATATCCCGGCGCACCAGCTTGCCGGTCGCGGTGCGCGGCAGTTCCGGCCAGTAGGTGATGCGATCGGGAGTCTTGGAGCCGCGCAATGTCTTTCGCACCTCCGCGCGCAGTTGTTCGGCATCGACATCCACCCCGCCGCGAGGAACGACGACGGCCTCGATCCGCTGCCCCCACTCCTCGTCGACCACACCGACGACGACCGCGTCGAGCACATCCGGATGCCGCAGCAGGACGTCCTCGATCTCGGCGGGCGCGATATTCTCCGCGCCGCGGATGATGGTGTCGTCGACCCGGCCCTCGATGTAGAGATAGCCGTCGGCATCCATGCGGCCGTGGTCACGGGTATTGAAGAAACCCCGTTCGTCGACCGAGGCACCGTGCCCGGCGTATTCACCGGAGACCTGTTCGCCACGCACCCAGATCTGGCCCGGCTCCCCCGCCGCGGCGAGACCACCGGATTCGGCACGCACCTCGAGCTCGATACCGGGCACCGGCCGACCGGCCGAGCCGATGCGAGCGCGCACCGCGGGATCCTCGCTGGCGACGGCCGCGCGATGCTCCTCGGGCCCGAGCACCGAGATCGTGGACGAGGTCTCGGTCAACCCGTAGGCATTGACGAAATCGACATGCGGCCACTCCCGCAGCGCGGTCTCGATCACCCGCACCGGCATCTTGGCGCCGCCGTAGGCGAGCGAACGCAATGACGGGACCGAGCGGTCGAGCCCGTCGCCGTCGATGATGCGGGCGAGCATGGTCGGAACGACCATCGCATTCGAAATCCGCTGCTCGCGTACGAGTTCGAGCCACTGCTGCGGTGTGAACTGTTCGAGAGTGAGCACCCGACGCCCGGCATACAGGTTCGTCAAAACGTTGGATACGGCCGCGATGTGGTACGGCGGCACACTCATCAGCGCGGCCTCGTCGGCGTCCGCACCCGCGAATTCCACCGTGCCGAGCACATACGACACCAAGTTGTGGTGCCGCAGGACCACACCCTTCGGCGCGGAGGTCGTGCCGCTGGTGTAGATCAACACCGCTGGTGTTTCGGGAGCGGCCGGAATCTCGTCACCATCGTCGACACCGGCATCCGCCGCGGTGGCCAACCACTCTTGCGGGTTCCGTACCGACAGCCCCGCCCGGCGCAATGCCTCGGCCTGTTCGGGATCGGCGATACCGAGTGCGCGTGGATGATTCGCCAATAACGCGTCCAGTTGCTCCGCGCCGAGGCGGTAGTTCACCGGTACCAGCGGCACACCCGCCTGGGCCGCCGCGAACAGCGCGACCGGGAAGGCCCGACCGTTGACGGCGAGGTACACGATCGCGTCGGCTCCGGCCGCACGGACCACCCGCGCACCACCGGCGGCCAACTCGCGCAGCCGCACCGGCGTGAATCCATCGGCCGTCCGCCCGACCACGATTCGGTCGCCGAAACCGTCGGCGGCCATATCCAACAGCATCGCTACGTTCATCGATGCGCTCTCAGTCCGAGGCCGGCAGCGGCTTGGCGTTCTTGAGCGGCAACGCGACTCCGTTCACCGCCAGCGTGCCCTGACCCGCCTTGGTGCAGAGCAGTTCCACACCGAGTTCCTCATCGGCGTAGCGCTTGCCGAGCTGCGAACCACCGAGTTGTTCGGGATCGGCGGTGCCGACGGGAATGCCGCCGGGACCCTTCGGATCGACCATCGCCGCCCCGCCACAGGTGATCTCCAGATCGGCCTGTGGAGCGCGCACGACGATGACCGTCGTCGTGTCGACCGTGCTGGCGAGCGTCTGCCCCACGCGTGGCTTCATCGCAACTTCCTCCGTGGATCTCGTCGTGCCATCTCGCCCCGACCGCCGTCGTCACGAACACATCCGGACGACCGAGACCAGAGAAGAGTATACGACTTATCTAGAATCTGCAGCAGCCCAAGGGTCGGGCCGCGCGGCACTATTGCTTGTCTACCACATATTAAGCGGTTCGAATCGGACCACGACCAGCGCAGAGTCACATGTCGTCGGTAGAACAATTTGTTACACTCTAATACGGCCGCTCTCCGGAGGGCCGCGTTCAGCCGACCCACGAACATCGGAGTTTCCGGATGGAGCTGAAAACCGTCCTGTTCGACGTGACCGACCACGTCGCGACGATCACCCTGAACCGACCGGAAGCCATGAACAGCTTCAACCAGGAGATGCTCGAGGACTTCGACCGCATCTGGCAGCGAGTGAAATTCGATGACGATATCCATGTCGTCGTGCTGCGCGGTGCGGGCGACCGGGCGTTCTGCACCGGCATGGACGTCAAACAGGGTTTCGACCGGCAGTCCAATATCTGGTCGCAGACCGATCCCGGCGAGAAGTTGTCGCCGAAGCTCAACCAGGTGTGGAAACCGCTGGTCTGCGCGGTGCACGGAATGGCGGCCGGTGGCGCGTTCTACTGGCTGAACGAGGCCGACATCATCATCTGCGCGCAGGACGCGACCTTCTTCGACCCGCATGTCAGCTATGGGCTGACCGCCGCGCTGGAACCGATCGGGCTCGCGCGCCGCATTCCGCTGGGTGAGACATTGCGCATCGCGCTGCTCGGCCTGGACGAGCGTCTGTCCCCCGAGCGCGCCATGCAGATCGGCCTGGTCAGCGAGATTCTGCCGCGCGATCAGCTCTGGGATCGCGCCGACGAGATCGCCCGCATCATCGCCGCCAAGCCACCGGCCGCGATCCAGGGCACGGTCCGGGCGATCTGGGAGTCGCTCGACGCCACCCGCTCCCAGGCACTGCGGACCGGCCTGTCCTACACCCATATCGGCAACCCCATCGGCAAGGCCGAAGTCGACCGTGCCGCGGTGCCCCGCAGCAAATGGACGCTGCGCTGACGCGCATCCACCACCGATCAGACTGTCCAAGAGGAGAATTCGATGAAGTTCGGTATGCCGTGGCCCGGCCGCGACGTCGGGAGGGAGGCCGAGCAGGCCGGTGTGGAAGCCTTCTGCACCGGTGACTTCGTCGACCACGACGCCTACCTCACCGTCGCCGAGATCGTGGCAAATACCGAACGCGCACTGGTCGGTCCGGCCATCGCCTACGCCTTCGCCCGCACCCCGTACGCACACGCCACCGCCATGCGGCAGCTGCACGCGCAGGCACCCGGTCGACTGTTCCTCGGCCTCGGCACCGCCGCCTTCCGGATCAACCGCGACTGGTTCGGCGTCCCCGCCGATCGCCCGGTCGACCGAATCGCCGAGACCATCGATGTGGTGCGCGCCTGGCTGCACGCGGAAAACGGCGAGAAGATCCAGTACTCCGGTGAGTTCTATTCGATAGACGCCGATGTCCGGGCCCCGGTACTCGGCCGCCTCGATATCCCGGTACTGCTCGCGGGATTCAACAGCCGGATGGCCGCCACCGCGGGCCGGGTCGGCGACGGCGTGATCGGCCACGGCCTGTTCACCCGCACCTGGTGGAATGACATCGTGCGCCCGGCGGTCGACCGCGGGGCGGCGGGCAGCGGTCGGCGCCCGCTCGAACACGGCTGGATCATCACCGCCATCGACGACAACGCACCGGAACGCGCCATCGCCGACGCCCGCCGCATGATCGCCTTCTACCTCACCGTCAAGACCTACGACCCCTATGTCGCCCATCACGGTTGGGAAAGCCCTGTCGCGCAACTGCGCTCGGCATTCCGCGCGGGCGATACCGACGGCATGGTCAAGGCGGTCACCGACGAGATGCTCGCCGAGATCGCGCTCTGCGGGACCACCGCCGACGCCCGTGCGGCCCTCGCGCGCCGCGCCGACGCCCTGCCCCGCGATGTCGGCTATTTCGCCCCGCCCTCGTATCTGGTGAGTCCCAAACGTCGTGCGGCATATGCCCATTCCAGCCTCGCCCTGATCGGCACCACACCCTGAGCAAGGGCGGCCGCGCTTGCGCGCGGCCGCCCTCGACTCGATCAGTGCGTCAATACCGGAGCCTGCGCATCCTGCGCGACAGGTGCGGGCAGTTGCTCGATCTTGCGGGGCAGCAGCACGGCGAGCAGCGCGCCGATGGCGCAGGCCACCGCGCCTATCAGGAACGCGACTTGGAATCCCCTATCCGTGTACAGCACCGCACCATGGGTCATTTCGAGCGGAATCGGCGCGATATAGGAGTTGTTCAGCACGGTGAACGCGAGCACCGGCAAAACCGCCGCGACGACACTCTGCGCGGCATTCGCAATACTCGCCGTGCTGGCTTGCAGCTGCGGCGGAACCGCCTCGATCAACAGATTCGGAACCGATGCGTAGCCCAGCCCCATACCGGTGCCCGCCATACCCGCGAACACGAGCAGCAGCGCCTTGTCGTCATGCTTTGCCGCGATGAGCACGAAAGCGAGCGCGAACAGCAGCAGGCCGACGATCATCAGCAACCGCGGCCGAACCTTGCGGCTGACCAGAATGCCGACCACCACACCGCCGACCACGACCATGCCGCCGATCGGCGCCTGGAAGATCGCGAATCCCTTTGCGCTGACACCGAATCCGTAGCCCAGTCCGACGGCGGCGGGCGTCATCACCATCATCGGCAGCAGAATGGTGATGAGCGCACTGCAGCCGTAGCACATGGCGGAACCGATGGAGATCAGCAGCACCGGCCGCCTGCGCAGTACATCCAGATCGAGCAGCGGGTCGCGCACGATCCCGGCCGAAACCAGCCAGCCCACCACCAGCACAGCGCCGCCGACGAGGTAGGCGAGCGTCGAACCGGTCGTCCAGCCCCAGGAGGGACCGAAGCTGAGTGCGACGAGTATGCCCGCGATGCCGGAACCGAGCAGCAGCGCACCGGCGAAGTCGATCCCCGACCGTACCCGCACGGTGGATTCGTCGGTGGTGAGTGCGACCAGGGTGCCGAACACCGCGAGCCCGATCACGAACAACCAGAAGATGCTGCGGAAACCATAGTCGTCGAGCAGCCAGCCGGTGATGAACGGCGCCGGTATCGCGATGAGTCCCAAACCACTGGTGGTAACGCTGACCGCGAGCGCGACCGTCTTCTTCGGGAACACGTCCCGGATCAGCGAGTAGGCCAGGAAGACACACGGCGTGAGCACCCCCATCAACGCCCGGCCGGCGATCAGCACCGCGTAGCTGGTAGCGACCGCGGAGAGCAGCGAGCCGAGCACCGAGACGGCGACACAGGCCAGCAATATTTTCCGCTTGCCGTACATATCGGCCAGCTTGCCCAGCAGTGGACCTGTCACGGCCCCGACCAGCAGGAATGCCGTCAGCAGCCAGGCGCCCTGGGTCGTCTGGAAATGCACGGAGATTTCCGGCGCCGCCATCGCGACCATCATGTAGCTGAGGGTGAGTATCTCGAGCGTCAGCACGATCGAGGCCAGGGAAAGCACCAGCCGCGGCGTCCATGTCTGTGCAGCATCCGGCGTCGGTGCGACATCGGGCGATTCGTCGAATTGCATTGCAGGGCTCATCGATCGAGTCCTTTCGGGGGCTGCCACGGAGCTCTCGTTTCCGACTCGCACCGAGCAATCGAGCCGTGGCTTTGGTTTGGTGATCGCATTCGCCCTGCTCGGAGTGGGGCGAAGACGTACGCGACAGCACACCCCCTGTGGGGCGGGTCACACAATCGACCTTTCCACTCAGCGGCAATTGGACAAACGACTCAGCCAGTTCGGCTATTCAGTACACTTTTAAGGCGTGGTGTGCGGGCAGCGCCGCAGGTGAGCCTGCCCAGACGACCGACGCAGATCCGGCAATCAGGAGACCGAACATGACCACGGCGTACTCGTTCTCGACGCAGCTCTACATCGACGGGCACCGCACCGACGGCGAATCGGGCGAGCTCATCAATGTGCGCAATCCCGCGACGGAGGAGACGATCGCCTACGTTCCGCAGGCCTCGATCCTGGACGTGCGTCGCGCCGTCACGGCCGCGCGCAAGGCATTCGACGAAGGTCCATGGCCGCGGATGAAGCCCGCCGAGCGGGCCGCGGTGCTGCTGCGCATGGCCGAGGAGATGGAGCGCCGCCTGCCCGAGCTCGTCGCGGTCAATATGGCCGAGGCGGGCTCGGTCCGCTCGTTGGCCGAGACGCTGCAGACCCGGGTGCCGGTGGCCCATCTGCGCGATATGGCCGAGCGCGTCATGCCGGCCTTCGCGTGGGAACGCCCGATGGAACCCACGATCGCCGCGGGTATCGGCATCTCCCAGGGACAGATCCGGCGCGAGGGCTTCGGGGTCTGCGCGCTGATCGCGGCCTATAACTTCCCGTTCTTCCTCAGCATGATGAAGGTGATCCCCGCCTTGGCCGCGGGTTGCACCGCCGTGTTGAAGCCCGCGCCGACCACTCCGCTGGAGTCCCTGTTGATCGGTGACTTCGCCGACGCCGCCGGTCTTCCGCCGGGCGTACTGAACATCGTCACCGGCGATATCGACGCGGGCCAGGAACTGACCACCAATCCCATGGTGGACCTGGTCAGCTTCACCGGATCGGACACCGTCGGACGAATGGTGTATGCGCAGGCCGCGAGCTCGATCAAGAAGGTCGTACTCGAACTCGGTGGCAAGTCCGCGAATATCGTCCGCGCCGATGCCGACCTCGACGGGGCGGTCCGGTCCGCACTCATGGGCATCACGGCGCACGCGGGCCAGGGCTGCTCGATCCTGACCCGCACGATCGTGCACGAATCCGTCCACGACGAACTCGTCGCGCGGCTGCGCGTCGCCCTCGCCGGTGTCCGGGTCGGCGATCCGGCACACGAATCCACCACGATGGGTCCGTTGATCACCGCGGCGCAGCGGGAAAAGGTCGAGAAGCTGATCCGCGTCGGCGAGGAGGAGGGCGCGCGGATCGTCGCCGGTGGCGGACGCCCGGCGGGCCTCGACAAAGGCTACTTCGTGGAGCCGACCCTCTTCGTCGATGTCGACAATTCGATGACGATCGCGCAGACGGAGTTCTTCGGACCGGTCGGCGTCGTCATCCCGTTCCGCACCGACGACGAAGCGGTGCGGATCGCGAACGACAGCCCCTACGGTTTGGCTGGCGCCGTCTGGAGTGCCGACACCGTGGCCGCCTACGACATCGCGACCAGAGTTCGCACAGGCGGCATAGCGATCAACGCCAGCAGTGGAGGGGTCAACCCACGCCTGCCGTTCGGCGGATACAAGCAGAGCGGAATCGGCCGGGAGTGGGGCGAATTCGGCCTCGACGAATTCCTGCAGACCAAGGCCATCAGCTGGGCCGCGCGCTGAACGACCGGGCTCGAATGGCCGCGTGCCTGTTACGCTCCGCCGTGAAGTCACTGGTGTAGGGGGCGAGGACACGAAAGAACCCGGCATGAATGCAGACGTAGCCGCAGCGGTCGGCGAATTGTTGCCGACGCTGGCCGAACGGGCGGCGCGGGTCGACGAGACCGGTGAGATACCCGCGGAGACGATGACCGATTTGATCGGTACGGGCATCTTCCGGCTGCTGCGACCGAAATCGCAAGGCGGGCTGGAGGCCGATCCGCTGGACTTCTACGATGCGGTCCGCGCGGTCGCCACCGCCTGCGGCTCGACCGGATGGGTGACGTCGGTACTCGGCCTGGCCCCTTGGCATGTGGCACTTTTCGACGAGCGCGCGCAACGTGATGTGTGGTCGCACGATCCGGACGCATTGATCTGTTCGTCCTACGCACCGGTCGGCAGATTCGTTCCGGTCGCCGGAGGTTACGAAGTCTCGGGCCATTGGCGATTCGCCAGCGGATGCGCGCACTCGTCGTGGGCTCTGCTCGGGGGCACCATCGTGGCCGAGAACGGCCAGCCGGTGGACATGGTCAGCGGCCTGGTGCCCTGTGCCGACTATCGGATGTCGAAGGTGTGGGATGCGGCCGGACTGCGCGGCGCGGGCAGCGATGATCTGTACGCTGAGCGGATTTTCGTCCCGGAGCACCGCGTGACGCGGTTCTACGACATCGCACTGCTACAGAGCCCGGGACACAAGACGAATCCCGGCCCGCTCTACCGGATGCCGTACGGCACCATGTACACCTACGCGAACAGCTCACCGATGGTCGGCATGGCACAGGGTTGCCTCGACGTCTTTCTGTCGCGAATGCGAGACAGTAACCGGCTCAGTTTCGGTGGCGGCAGTATCACCGCCGACCAGCCGACCGCCGCGGCGCGCGCCAGCGCGGAAATCGACGCGGCCGTCCTGCAGATGAGCCGGAGCCTGCGCGAGTTGTACGAATGCGTCTGTGAGCGACAGGACATTCCGCTCGAGCTGCGGTTGCGCGCTCGTCGTGATCAGGCCTGTGGTGCCGAACGCGCGTTGACATCGATCGATCTGGTGTTCGCGGCCACCGGCGGGATGCTGCTGCGCCGTCGCAATGCGATCGAGCGGGCCTGGCGCGACGCACATATCGCGGGCATTCACGCGTCCAACGATGTCGGCACGGCGCTGACGCTGTACGGGCGCGGCACTTTCGGCTTGCCGGTCGACGACATGTTGGTCTGAGCCCGGACCCGGGTCACCACCAGCCGACGAGACGATCCATCAGCAGCGTCGCGCTGGCGAGATAGTCGCCGTATCCGCCGCGGAAGAAGAGCAGTGGCGTCCGCACCGACTCGATATTCAGATCGCTGACCCGGCCGACGACCAGATAGTGGTCACCGATCTCGACGACCTGCACGAGCGTGCAGTCGACCCACGCAACGATGCCGTCCAGCACCGGATTGCCGAGCGGTGAGGGCGCCCAGGCCACCCCGTCGAACCGGTCCGCGTCCCGGGCCGACAACCGGCGTGAGGTCGGTTCCTGGTTGCCCGCGAGCGCATTGGCGCAGAATCGGCCCGCCTCCTGGATCATCGACAGCGTCGACGAAGTCCGGCTCACCAGGAAAGACACCAATGGCGGCTCGAGCGAAACCGAGGTGAAGGTGCCGACGATCAGCCCGTGCGGACGCCCGTCCGGTGCCGTGGTGGTAATCGCGACAACGCTCGTCGGAAAATGACCGAGCACATCGCGGAAGCGCCTGGCGCCCATCGACACCGGATCCGGAAGCGGACTCATAGGGGTCCTCACCTCTCTTGCGGGGGGATCGAGCCGATGGCCGACTGGAACGCAAGTTTGGTCAGGAAACGGGGTGGACCTGTGGCGCTTTCCGCTCAGCGGAAAACGGCCTGCCTGCGCGCGGGGAGCTCAGAACCACTCGCCGCGCTCGCCCAGAGCGAGGATTCGTCCGACGGTCTCGGTGAGTGCCGGGCTCTGCGGTTCATCCGGCACGAGGACGGTTTCGAAGCGCGCCGAATGTTTGCGCGCGGTGTCACCCATCAGCTTTTCCGATATCGCGTGCGCGGTATTGGCGACCAGGGGTGCCAGCCGCTCGAGGGGTGCTCGCACGTCGCCGACGAGTGAGATTCCGCCGACCGGTCCCTTGGGACCGCGGACCGCCGCACCGACACAGGCGATGTGCTGGAAGCATTCGCCGCGTTCGAAGGCCAGGCCACGGCGTGCACGAATGCGAATCAGCTCCTGGTGCAGGACCTCGAGATCGCCGATGCTGTGCGCGGTCCGCTTGGCGAGTACATCGCGGTACAGATCGTCGATCTGTTCCGGCGACAGCCACGCCAGCATGCTCTTTCCGACGGCCGTGCAGTGCGCGGGCACCCGGCCACCGACGACCGACGGCACCTGGACCGCGGCCTTGCCTCCGAACTTGTCCAGGTAGTACGCCTCGGCACCGTCCAGCACGGCCAGGTGCACCACCATTTCCGTGCGCACCGACAGGTTGTGCAGGAGCGGGAACGCCGCTGTCCGCAACGCACCGTGCCCTTCTTCCCGGCCACCGAACCCGAGCGCTCGCTGACCGAGGCCGTAGTCGCGACCGTTGCGCTCGAGCCAACGCAGCCGAACCAGCTGTTCCAGGATGCGATGGGTGGTCGAGCGCGGCAGGTTGGTGCGTCCGGCGACATCCTCGAGCGAGAGCCGGATCTGCGGGCCACCGAACGAATCCATGATCAGTGTCATCCGCTCCACCATCGACGGTGGCGACTCTTGCCGTTCGGAGGTGGCGACCGCGTTGTCATTCACCACTGAGGCCATTGGCCAGCCTCCTTCTTGGAGCTTGAACCTCAGCGCGAGTGTAGCGAAAGAGGACCCCTCTAAGGTGGCGATATCGGAATTAAGTTCCCTCTTTAGGGGCAATATCGCCGATATCGATCGGACCACCGCAGGCCGCGCCGAGCAGGCCCGAGTAATCGACGCCTGAATCGGTCAATGCGGCTCGGCAGGCGGCGACATCCTTGCGCAGAAAGGGTGCGACCGCGGCGGCGAAGGATTCGGATCCGCCGCGGTCGGCGATATAGCGCCCGGCCGTCGTACCGCCGCTGCTGATCGCGAGCGCTTCGAGCATTACACCTTCGTCTATCCCAACCCCGCGGCCCAATGCCAGACCTTGCAGGGTGAGCTGTGAGACCGCGGCGAACAGCAGGTTGTTGATCAACTTCACCCGCAGCGCCGAACCCCGCCCACCGGTTTCGATGACGGTTCCGGCATAGCAATCGACGACCCTGCGCGCGATCGAGACGTCTTCGGGTGTGCCACCGAGAAAGACCGCCAACTCGCCAGCGCGCACCGCCTCCGGTGTGCCGCTGAATGTCGCGTCCACGACCGCGGCTCGTCCGGTCGGCGCGAACCGGTCCAGACTGTGCAGCACCTCCGGCGTCCCGGTGGTGTGCGACAGCAGGACCGTGCCCTCGGCCATCGCTTCGACGACTTCGGGCAGCAGCGTGGATATCTGGTCGTCGCCGAACAGGCAGCTGACGACGACATCCGCGGCCGCGATATCTCGGATCCGATCGACGGGCTCCGCGCCGAGTGCAGCCAGCCGGTCCCGTACCTCCGGCCGCCGCGCGTACAGCCGGACCCGGTGCCCGGCCGCCAGTAGTCGCTCCACCATGGCCGCGCCGATACGTCCCGCGCCGATGAATCCGATCGTCAGAGCGGTCATGATCGGTTCCGTCGCTCCCGCATGAGTTCGAGCAGTTCCATCCGACTCACCTTGCTCGATGGCGTGCGCGGCAGCTGGTCCAGAACCACGATGTGCACCGGAACCTCGTACGGCAGCAGGTGCGCACGACAGAGCGCGACGAGTTCGTCGCTGTCGGGAGGGATCAGTCCCGGTTCGATTTCGATCGCGGCGACGGGCACATGTCCGAGCCGAGCGTCGGGCAGTCCGGCCACCGCGGCCTCGCGCACCGCCACGTGCGACTCCAGCACCCGCTTGACGGTCTCCGGCTGGACCTTGAAGCCACCGCGGATGATGGCGTCGTCGGCACGTCCGTCGATCCAGAGGAAGCCGTCGACATCGATCCGCGCCAGATCGCTGGTCTGGACCCACTCTCCGGCGCCTTCCGCGGTCTGCGCGGTGCGGACCTCGAGCCGTCCGGTCGTCCAGCCGCCGAGCTCGACGCCGTCCTCGCCGGTCACCCGCAACTCGACGCCCGGGAAGGCACGACCGGCGCTGCCTGCCTTCAGGTCCCACCACTGTTCGTGCAGCGCCAGCGTCCAACCGGCCACTGCGCCCGCGAATTCGGTTGCCCCATAGGTCATGAGCACCGGGATGCCATATGTGCGAAAGAAGGAGTCCGCCAACTCTTTCGGACACGGCGCGGTCCCGGACGTGACGACCTGCAGGCTCGCGAGTCGGTCCCGCGACACTCCGGAGTCGAGTACGGCCCGCAGCGCGGCGGGCACCAGGCTCACGGCCCGCAACCTGTGCCGCTCCACAGCGCTGACCCATGGTTCCAAGACGAACTTGGGCATGAGAATCATCCGCCGACCCATGGCCAGGCACGCCAATGCCCGCCACAGGCCGCCGATATGCACGAGCGGCGCGTTCACGAGCACCGCGGACCGGGACAGCAACCGGTCTCCCCGTGCCGTCTGCCCACCGGAGGCCAGTGCCTGATCCAGCTGCTCGGTGCGCAGATGCACCCGCTTGGGCACACCGGTCGTCCCGGAGGTGAGCATTTCCACGACGGTGCCCGGATTGGCCACGGCGCAGGCACGGACCTGGCCGCCCACTCGCCGCACCGAGCCGTCGTCCCGCAGTTCCAGGGCGATACCGGCCGCCGTGGCGGCATCGAGCACGCCGTCACGGGCGAGCAGCTCGGATCCGCACACGACCGCGGGCAGATCACACGCGATGATGTCGGCGGCCAGCCGCGGCGCCGGTTGCAGCGGAGCGAGCAGCACGACGCATCGACCGGACGCGATCAGCACGGCGACCACCGCCACATGTTCAGGCCGGTTCTCCAGCACCACACCGACTCGGGATCCCACACCTAGACCGGCCGATTCCAGCGCATCGACAAGCGAGCGCGCAGTCGCCTGGATCCGACCCCAGGTCCACCAGATCTCCTCGTGCTCGATCGCTTCGGCGTCGGCCGGAGCCTCGGCGAGCAGCCGGGTCAGCTGGTCGCGAATTCCCACGTGGTATTGCCTTTCGGTTGTGTTCACCAGTCGAGGCGCAGCGACATCAGGCCGTACATATTTCCGGTCTGCTCGAGCTGCTGGCCGGGCGCGATCCGGTAGTCCGGGATTCGCTTGTGCCACTCCTCCATCGCGACATTCAGCTCCAGTCGCGCCAGGTGCGAACCCAAGCAGCGGTGCGGACCCGAACCGAAGGCGATGTGGTTGTTCGTGGCGCGCCGCAGATCCACCTCGAGCGGATTGTCGAACCGCTCGGCGTCCCGGTTGCTCACCGCGAGCGGCAGCATCACCATGTCGCCGGATTTCACCGGACAGCCGCCGATCTCGGTGTCCCGCGTCGCCTTTCGCGCCGGGATGACGAACGAATAGACGCGCAGGACTTCCTCGACGCCATTGGCGATCAGCGATGGGTCGGCGACGATGGCCGCACGATCTTCATGGTGCGCGGCGAAGTGGTACATGGCCCAGCCGATGGCGATGGGGACCGTGTCGAAACCGGCCTGGAACATCAGGATGCAGAACGCGTGCATATCGGCGTCGCTGAGGAGCTCACCATCGATGCGCCAGGTCATCATGCGGGACAGCAGATCATCGCGCGGGGCCTCGCGACGCAGCGCGATCTGTTCTCCGAAATAGGCCGACGCGGCGGTCATCGCGGCAATTTGCCGACGGTGGTCGGGATCCTCGGCGTGTGGTAGGTGCAGCATCTCGTGCACCCATTCCAGGAATTGCTCCAGATCCTGCTCGGGCAGGCCCATCAGCCGCATGAAGATCAAGGTCGGGAACCGGCGGGCGAATTCGTCGAGGACGTCCGCGCCACCCTCGGGCCGC
The DNA here is from genome assembly GCF_050942345.1 of Nocardia pseudovaccinii. Classification (NCBI taxonomy): domain Bacteria; kingdom Bacillati; phylum Actinomycetota; class Actinomycetes; order Mycobacteriales; family Nocardiaceae; genus Nocardia; species Nocardia pseudovaccinii. The sequence goes on along the minus strand of NZ_CP192074.1, from coordinate 3,427,933 downwards.
AGCCGGTCGATCATCTCCGCCGCGATCTTGCGGATCTCCGGCTCGCGGGCGGCGACCCATTTGGGCCCGAACTCGCTGCCCAACAGCCGCCGCCACTTGGTGTGCACCGGCGGATCCAGCATCTCCGGAATCCACAGGAACTTCGGATTCGGCTCGAGGACCGTCACCGAGGTGCTGGAGAACGTCCGCCAGTCCTGCAGCGCCTCTTGGATCGCCTGGCCGTCCGTAATGACCCAATACCCCTGTGCGACAGTGCTCCTGAACGCGGAGTGGGAGCTGGCGAGTCGGTCCCACTGCTCATGATGGCTCAGCAGTGGACCGGATAGGCGATTGTCGAAATCGTAGGCGGGCACACCGTCATGGGTGCCCTGGGATTCGAGCGTCATACCGATCCCCTCACAATCCGGCCGACGGTGTGGTCGACAGGAACGCGCCGCCCGGACCGACATCGAGGGCCTCGCCGTACCACGTCTGCCCCCACTGCAATTCGGGGATCTTCCACTCGAGCGCCTGCCAGTCCGGATCGAAAATGAGGTATCCGCCGGAATACAGCTCGACCCGGTGACCGGAGCCGGGATCGTGGATGTACAGGTACATCGCCTGACCGATGCCGTGCTTGCCCGGACCATGGCCGAAGTCGATCTCGAGATCACGAATCTCGTCGACCGCCCGCAGAATGTCGTGGAAGTTCTCGATATTGAATGCCACGTGGTGGAACGCGCCGTTCTTCTCCTCCCCGTTGACACCGATCGCGATATCGTGCACCTGCGGGGTCACCGACAGCCACGAGGCCAGAATGGTCTCCGGGAACTGCGGGATCATCGCGAACTCGCGGCGCTTGAACCCCAGCGCATTGCGCAACCAGCCCTCGGCCTGGTTCACCGTGGTCGGGCTGCACTGCACGTTCAGATGGTCCAGCCGCCGGACGCCGAAACCGCGACGGCGGGAACTGTTGCTGAGCAGCTTCGAACGCAATTCCGGTGGGGCAACCGGCTTTTCGATGTCGTAGTAGAGCTCGAACGGGTGCTCACTGCCGGGGACCAGGAAGCGGATCGCGGTGCCACGGCCCAGCTCGTGATCGGCGGGCAGCTCCACCGCCTCGATCTCGGCCTCGGTCAGCTGCTTGTGGAACAGCTCGACATCCTGCGGCCGCTTCACCCGGAAGCTGTAACTGTTCACCCGTGCCTCGTCCTGCTGGGTGAGCACCAGCGAGTGGTGCACCAGTTCCTGATACCCGCGCAGATAGGCCACGCCGTCGGATTCGGCGACCACCTCCATGCCCAGCAGGTCCCGGAAGAACCAGATCGAACGCCGCAGATCCGGCGTCCCCAGGTTCAGGCCGCCGGCGTGGGCAATCTGCGGGCCGGGATCGTAGTCGTGCGAACCAGCCATGCGAGCTCTCCTTCGAGTCGGAATGTCCTGCTGGCTGGCTAGTTTGAGGAGGAACCGGGCAGCGCATGCCGGACTTTCCGAACACTGGGATGCGCCGGACTCCGACGAGCCGCCACGAACGGCTCCTGCACCACGACCCGCGCCATCCCGCTCAGCGGAATCTCACCCTCTGCTCGACATACTCGGTCGCACACTCGACGGACATTCGATCCCCCCACTCCGCTGCCGCACGGTGAAATCAAGGAGACAGCAATGGCCGCTGACGAGGAAACTTACGACGTCGTGGTAGTCGGTTCCGGCGGCGGTGGCCTGATCGGCGCCTATGCGGCCGCCGCCCGCGGACTGCGCACGCTGATACTGGAGAAGACCGCACTGATCGGTGGCACGACGTCGTATTCCGGTGCGGGACTGTGGTTTCCGGGCAGCGCCCCGATCTCGCGCGCGGGCGTCGAGGATGATCCCGAGGCCGCGCGAACCTATCTGCGCGACGTTGTCGCCGACAACTCGCGCGAGCCGCTGCAGGATGCCTACCTGCGGACCGCGCCCCAGCTGATCGACGATCTCGAGCAGAACCCGCTGTTCGGGTCCTTCGCCTATCAGCCCGTGCCCGAATACTTCTACGGGCGTCCCGGATCGACCGCGACCGGGCGAACCGTGTTCCCGCAGGAGATCTCGGTCGCCGAACTCGGAGACCTCGCCCCGCTCATCCGCCGCTCCGTCCCCGAAGAACGCTGGGGTATCGACGAAGGACCGGTGCTCGTCGGCGGCCGCGCGCTGATCGGCCGGGCGCTGAAGGCATTCCTGGCAACGGGCAACGGCTCCTACCTGCTCGAGACCGCCCTCACCGACCTGCTGGTCGAGGACGGCCGGGTCACTGGTGTGGTGGCGCTCAGCGGCGGCGAGCGCCGCACATTCCGCGCGACCCGCGGCGTGATCCTGGCCGCGGGCGGCTTCGAACACAACCGTGAGATGCGCGAGCAGTATTCACCCGTGCCGCTCACCGGCGAATGGTCCCACGGCGCGCCGCAGAACACCGGTGACGCGATCCTGGCCGGCCGCGCGATCGGCGCGGCCACCGACCTGCTCGACGAGGCCTGGTACGTCCCCGGTGTGGTGCAGCCCGACGGTCGGCCCGTCTTCCATACCGGCACCCGCGGCGGGATCTGGGTCAATGCCGAGGGCGAGCGCTTCATGAACGAGACGCAGCCCTACGACCGCGCCGGGCACGAAATGGCCCGGCTGCAACGCGAAACCGGCATTACGCACAGCACCGCGCACTGGGTATTCGACCACCGGCAGCTCGAACGCGACGGCTTCGGCGGCGACCCGGAGCAGCCAGTGCGTCCGGAGTGGTTCGCGTCCGGCGCCCTGCGCCGCGCCGACACTCTCGAAGAATTGGCCGAACTGATCGGCGTGCCGCCGGAGAAACTGCGCAAGTCGATCGAGGAGTACAACGGCTATTCGAAATCCGGTGTCGACGAACGTTTCCACCGCGGCGAGGCGCCGTGGGACCAGATGTTCCAGTACATTGTCGGTTACCCCGCCGACCCCCGGCAGAACTACCTCGTGCCGCTGGCGACCGACCTCCCCAACCCGCTGCTCATCCCCGTCGACACCCCGCCCTACTACGCGGCCACCGTCGTGCTGTCCGATATCGGAACCAAGGGTGGTCTCGTGACCGACGAGCACGCTCGCGTACTCCGCTCGGACGCAACGCCGATCGACGGTCTCTACGCGACCGGCAACACCATGGCCGCAATGTCCGGCGGCGCGTACCCCGGCGCCGGAACACCGATCGGTTCGAGCCTCGTCTTCGCCTATCTCGCCGCACTCGACCTCGCCGGACCAACCGCTTAGGAGTCGGCCATGACCCGAGTAACCGAATCAACCCTGTCGGGGAGATCGTTCCTGCCTGCCACACTCGAGATCGCACTGCGTTGCCCAGCCCGATCCGACTACATCGAACTGCGCTTCGCGACCTCGGCCGGTCCCTGGCAATGGTGCTTCCCCGAACCGCAGCACCGATACGCCGACCCGAGCGCCGCCACCTCGATCGCGCTGGCATTCGGGCGGTACGGCGCACAGGCTCACCTGATCCGAGCAGGCGCACTCGGCCCCGCCCTCCCGAGCGCCGCGGCCCTGCCACTGATCCTCGCCGACGCCCGAATCCTGGTCGAGCGCAGGCTGATCACCCCCGGCCTATTCCCTGTCTCCGCCAAAGGGCCTGCTGCATAATGAAATACGGTCGTTGCCCGGGTACTCGTCACGGGTAACGCACCGGGCTTCAGGAGAGAAAATGGCTACATTCGTTCTGGTACATGGTGGCGGGCACGGAGGCTGGTGTTATCAACGGGTGGCACGGTTGCTCTCACATGCGGGGCACAACGTGTACGCACCGACACTGTCCGGCCTGGCCGAGCGATCACACCTACCGCTGGGCGATATCGGTCTCGACACCCACGTCCAGGACGTCGCGGCGTTATTGCACTACGAGGACCTTCGCGACGTGATCCTGGTCGGGCACAGCTACGGCGGCATGGTGATCACCGGCGCCGCCGACCGAGCCACCGACCGCATCCGCTCACTGGTCTATCTGGACGCGGCCAACCCGGTCAACGGTCAGTCGCTGGTCGACGTGGCCGGGCCGATCATCGAGGCGACCCGTCCCCTCGGCACAGTCCTCGACGGCGTGGAGTTGGTGCTGTTACCGACCGAGGACGCCCCGCTGTTCTACGGAGTCACCGATCCCGCCGACATGGAGTGGATGCGCTCGCGGTTGACCGCACACCCATGGCGGTGTTTCGAGGAGAAACTCGAACTGCGCAACGAGGACGCCCTGTGGGCACTGCCTCAGTACCACATCATCTGCACCTCGACCCTGGCCACACGCGACCCGGGACTCATCCAGCAGGCACGCGCCGCAGGCTGTCTGTGGGACATCGACACCGGGCACGATCTGATGATCACCGAACCGCGAGCGGTGACCGACGCGCTCCTCGAGATCGCGGTCACAGCTCTGCAGTGAGCCCTCGACTGGCACCTCCGTTGCCCAGTGTGCGCGACCCGTGCCGCCGTTGTTGAAGGCGTCCGCATCGCCGCCGCGGACAGCACCACAGGTGCGCCGCCGATGAGTTCGCTCCACTTCCCCATCCAAAGGGCCTGCCGCATGGGAAGTTCCATAGGCCGTCGTCGCGCGGACGTAGGGTCGAGCAGTGAAGCGCAACCAGTGGAAAATCCACGGCGAGAAGCTTGTAGACGAGAACCGACACATCCGATTGTCGACCGTCGATGTCGAGTTGCCCGATGGCGTGAAGTTCACCCAGTAGGTGGCGCGGATGCCGCGCTGCGCAATGACGCTGGTACTCAACGAGAACCGCGAAGCCCTCCTGATGTACCGCCACCGGTTCATCATCGACAAATGGGTGTGGGAATTGCCGGGCGGCTACGTCGACGACGCCGAAGACGTTGCTGCTGCGGCTGCCCGCGAAGTGGAGGAAGAGACAGGCTGGCGGCCCCGATCGATGGAGCACCTGGTCACCTACCAGCCCGCTGTCGGCAGCCTGGACCATCCGCAGGAGATCTACATCGCGCGAGGTGCAGACCTCACCGGCAGGCTGCCGGACATCAACGAGGCCGAAGCCATCCGTTGGATATCTCTGCACGAGGCTGCAGCGATGATCGATCGCGGCGAGATCATCGGCGCAGCCACGGTTGTCGCAATCTATCGCGCGCTCAGTCTCGGTGCGTAACCAACTCCACAGCGCCGAACCCTTCGCACGGTACGTCGTGCTCTGTTTCACGGTCGGGCTTTGAGCTTTCGTATACCAGACTTCGCGCCCCATGCCGCACCTCTCCGTGCTTTAGGCCGAACCGTTCAGTCGACTACGGCTCGAGATACAACCGCTCGTTCGGTAGCCGCTCCAACCCGCTGGTGTCACGCAGATCCAACGTCACGGCGTCGGTGTAATGCCTAGGTTGATGCTCCTGCACGAAGCTCAACGCCGCCGTCAGACACGCGGCGAAATCGAACCGCAGACCGTGCAGGAAGACCGACAAGTGCACGTCCTGCTCACCCGGTCGTGGCGAAGTCTTCTCACTCATGCGACTTGTCCCGTGATCGGCCAGCGTCCGAGCAGAGCAGGAACTTGGCGGGCGTGATCAGATCACGCGCAACAGCGATTGCCCGCGCGCGAATGTTGAAGTCGGCAATGCCGGGCGCGATGACTAGAATCCCGATTGCCTTGGCCGTTTCTGGGCTGTCGGTCACCGGTCGGCTCCCGGTGGACGGGCGCCAACGCATGCGCGGATCGCCTCGACCACGGCGACTCCGGAGGGCCGGAAGGTGTCGCGGGGCGGTTCGATCCAGACCCGCAGCCCGCCATGCCTGTCAGCGGGCGACGGTAACGCGATCTGTGCACCGAACCTGGCGACAGTGACGTTGAGCCGGAACAACTCTGAGAACAGAGGCACTTCGTCGGGCAGGTCGGGCCTGACGATGAACGTCCATCGCTGTGAACGCGGGTGGGAGATGATCGGGCCGAGAGCACAGTGCCGAGTTTGCATATGCGCCTTGACCATCTGGCCGAGTGCGCTCGGCATGGTGACCGCGGATACACTGCCTGCCCTTACCATGATCCGCCCGATGGCCGGGTCGACTCCGGCCGCTAGCCCGCAGATCTGCCGATAGTACAAACATCGACTGGTGGGGGTATCAGCCAACAGATCCGGTATCGACTCGCCCATCACTGGCCACCATCGACGATGGTCAAGGTCGGCGGCCATTGGTGACTGCACCGATACACCCGCTCGGGGGTAACCAGGTCGCATACTTGGGTGATCACTCGCTTCAGCTCACCGACGTGCTCCAAACTGGGGGTGAGCACGGCTACGGCTTCAGCGTCCCCGATATGTTGCGACAACACCAGCTCTGCGGCTCTGGAGCCGAGGTCGAATATGATGACCTCGATGAGGAAGTAATTGTGCTCTGCCGCTAGTTGTTTCAGCTCTGCGGCGGCCGAAGCACCCGCCGCTGTTACATCCCTGCGCACCACGCCGATCGCGTTCGGCCCCACTCCCGGACCTGTGCTGTCTATGGCAACCTCGATTGGGGCCTCCCACTCTTTGAGCGCTCCGAGATAGCTCGTGAGCACGTGTGCCGACAGACTGCAGATGGCCGGGCGTGGTGGCCCGAAAAGACCGGCACGCTTCGGCAGTTCTCTTGCGGTCAACACTTGTCCCCCTGGTCACGGTGTCAGGTTGTAAGCACTCCGGCAGCCGGGTGCTCGTCCAGCATCGGTTCCCCGCGACCCACAAACCAGGTACGCAACTGGCAATTCGGTCCTACTCTTTCGGTATTCGACACGCCGAGGGCGAGGGGCGGGGATCAGCGATGATCGAGAAATGGACCGGTGCCGATGTGAAGGCACTTCGCAATGCGATGCGCTTGAATCAGGCGGAGTTCGCCGCTGTGTGTGGGCGTGGTGTACGCACGATCGGCAAGTGGGAGCAGGAAGGTGCGAAGGCGCTGCTGAGCCCGAGAGCGGCGGACGTGATGGATACGTTGCTGGACAGCCTGACTCGTGAGCAGGCGCACCGGTTCCACAAAACCGAGCCGTCGTCGGCGCTCGCGCTGGTTGTTTCAGCGGCGCCGGAGCAAACGGGCCTAAACTCGCCGTTGGATGATGATTTGCGGATGTGGGTCGAGATGAATCGACGCGAGTTGCTGCAGTTGTTCGGCGGTGTCGTGGGCGGGCTACCCGCCGTCGCCGCGATCCTGGCGGGCCTGGACACCTACGAGCAGCGGCGGGCATGTGAGGGTCATGATCCGCCCCGAACGCATAGACGATGCCACCATCAGCCATATCGAGGACGCGCTGAATATTGCGCTGGCACAAAATGATTTGTACGGCCCGCAAGCCGTGTTGCCGACGGTGACAGCGCAGCAGGCCATCGCGCGGGCTCTGCTGGCGCAGTCGCCCGATCGGTTGCGGCCACGGTTGCTGAACGTGCATTCACAACTGGCGCAGCTGGCCGGGTGGATGCATTTCGATCTGCGCGCATTCGATCTGGCCAACGCCAGTTATGAGGCGGCCCGCGAGTCCGCGCACGAGGCGGGCAACGACTCGCTGGTCGCGCTGGTGTTGTGCAATCTGAGCTACCTGTCCACTTGGCGAGGTTCACCACGGACGGGCATCGATCACGCTGTGGCAGCCCAGGTTTGGGCACGCAACGTCGACGACGGATTACTGCGGTCCTATGCGGAAGTGATCGCAGCATTCGCGTATGCAACGAGCGGACGGGCCAACGCGTGTCTGACGGCGCTCGACGCGGCAGACGACGTACTGGCAAACGGTAGTGGAGCGGAGTCGAGCGTGGCCTATTTCCACGGGCCAGGGCTGGCGTTGTCGTTCCGTAGTGACTGCATGTATCGGCTCGGGCGGGCCGCCGATGCGCATCAGGCAGCTGTGTCGAGCCTCGAACTGATCGGTGAGGGCTACACCCGCAACCGGGCTTTGGCGTATGTGGACCTGGCGCACGCCCACATCGAATCTCGTGAGATAGATCACGCAGCGCAGGTGGTCGGGGAAGCGGCCGGGCTGGCGGCGGCCTGCCGATCGGATCGGTTATCGGAGATCATCACCGACGCGCGCGCGGAGCTGACCCCATGGGCGGACGCGTTGTGTGTCCGCAGCCTTGATGAGCTGATGGCCGACTACGGCTTCAGCACTCGAAGGTAGATATCGAACTGCGGCGATACGTACGCAGGTGTGTCCTGCCGCCCGATAAGCTGCCAGCCGCCGAGCGCATCGTAGAAGGCATGGGAGCCTTCGGCCTGCGGTTGCACTGCCAGCGTCGCGCGTTCCTCAGTTCGGCTGTCGAGAAGCGTGTCCAGGAGCCGCCGACCGATACCCCGTCGACGTACCGATGCCTCGACAGCGAGGTCGATGACCGCGAATGTCCGACCAAGCGACTCCCGAGTGACCTCGGCGGCCACCGGAGCCTGGAACCCTTCCCACCATCGAGTCTCGGTCGAAAGTGCGTCGCCATACGCAAATCCGATCAGCGTGCCAGCGGACTCGGCCAGGGCGATCCCGAATGTCGGCGAACCGATCATGCGATCGAGCATCTCGCGATGTCTCTGTGCCTCCGACTCCGGCCACACGAACGGCGGCGCTGAGAACGCCGCCTCGTACAGTGTGCAGATCGAATCGAAATGATCCCTCGCGTCAGTGGCGGTGCCAATCCACACGGAGACATCGTCTTTCATGCATCCGACCATAGATGCCGGACGGAACTCACAACACTCCGCTTGCGTGTTCCAAAGCAGATGCTCCCTTTTCAGAACAATTCCGGTCACTCACTCGGCCGCACCTCAGCATGCCTTCGGCAACGCTCGCCAGCACTGTTCGAAACCAATCTGGCCCGCGTTCACGCCACCATCCGCACGAGACGATATCAACCCATGCCACTGATCGAGATAGAACGCAAGCGCGAACTTCCCGACAGCAGATTCGGGTCAGGGCCTGCGATGGACCGCGAGAGGCGGCGGTGAGGTCACGTGGGGGCCTCGCCATGACCGGTTAGCCGCTCGCGGCGGTCGAGCAGAACCTCGGCCACGCCTGACAATTGCTCAATGCCGCTGGCACTGCCGAAAACGACAGGCTCGGGTCCTAACCGGCGAGGACGGGAGCCAGCGTGACGCGCCGACTCAGGCCGGTGCCGGTTGCGGGCTGGCGGTTCGCTTGGCGCGAGCGAAGCGGCGCATGATCGGTAGGTCCACCCAGTGGTAGAGCACGGCGGCGGTGGCAGTCGAGACGACCAGGCTGAGCACTGCGAATACGGCCCAGCCGATAATGCCGAACTGTCTGCCGCCGATGAGGTTTCGGGTGATCAGTGCCATCACTGGGAACTGGATCAGGTAGAAGGCGTAGGAGATGTTACCCAGCCATACCATGCGCGGATGCGCGTTGAGTCCGCGAATACCGTGCAGATCCCGCCCGGCCATAGTGGCCACTACCGCAGTCATCGGCGCAACTAGTAGCACCGACATCTTGTAGTTCACCGGCACCACCCAGGTCGCCGCGTAGGCGGCGACCAGCGCCAGTAGGGGCGGTGTGAGTCGCGTTGTGCGCCAATGACCTTCGAGGACCATGCGGGCCGCCAGGACGCCGAGGAAGAATTCCGGCAGCCGGGAGAGCGGAAAGTTGTAGCTCAACCAGTACGACAGTGAAACCGGGATATCCGGTTGCGCGAACCAGCGCGGATCGGCGTGCAGTTCGAAGAACGGGGAAGCGTCCCCTGGAAGTAGTCGGGGCGCAAAGGCATTGGCGATCCCCTTGGGGCCGGGTGCCCACAAGTAGTAGGCGGTGTGCAGGGCGATGATGCCGAGCATCAGCAGCCCCAGCGCCAGCAGCACCCGCCGACCGGGGATCCGCATGATGAGCGGAAGCAGCAGCGGAAAGCTCAGGTAGAACAGCATTTCCGAGGCCAGTGACCAGGCGGGCACATTCAATCCGCCCACGGTGGTCCACTTCGGTACCCAGGTGTGCACGAGTAACAGATTCGGCACCCACACAACCAGCCGGGACAGCGGCACACTCGCCACCACTACGAAGGCCAGCGCAGCCAGCACGTGCATGGGATAGATCTTCAGCACTCGCCGCCGATAGAACCCACGCACCGACATTCCGGGCCGGAACGACCAGTAGATGATGAATCCGGACAGCACGAAGAAGAAAGTGACCCCCGCCGCCCCCAGCTGCATTGGCACCCACCGGTGGATCTGCTGGAACAACTCGGACTTCTGGAACGGGTAGACCGGAAGGAAGACCAAGGCGTGCAACACGAATACCGCGAACGCCGCCCACCACCGGGCACCGGTCAGCGAGGGTAGCGCGGGGCGATCCAGCTCCGCGGAAAACGCTTCGGCAGCGTTACTGGCTTCCTCGAGCGTTGGGGGGACGACCTCGCGTCGGGGGATCATCATGAGTGCCCCGGCTTCCTCAGTAGCCCGCGCGTGGTTCGAATCCCGGCACGTCCAAGGTCGGCGGCGCCGGCTTCTCCTGTTGGGTCTGCGGCGCGGGCTGCACCGCAGGCGGCGGCGCGACCGGTTGCGTCGCAGGCGGTTCGGGAGCCTCGGGCTGGGGCGCGGGCACGGCCTCACCCTCCGGTAAAGGTGCGACTGTGCTGGTCACCGGTGCGGCAGGGCCGTTCGGCGGGGAGGTCGTGCTGGTTACCGGAGCCACCACCGCACTGGTCGGCGCGTCACCATCCGGCGAACCGCCGGATGCCTTGTCGCTGCCGCACGCCGCAGCACCGGCGATCAGCAAGAGCCCTCCGATCGCGGCTGCCGCCGAACGGATTGCGAAAACCCCATGGAAAGGAAACTTCATTGTGTCCTCGAATCGAAAACTGAAGTGCAGGAATTCATTTCACTGGTATATGCAAGAAACCCACCCCCATGCCGAACTCGGATTCGCCCAACCCCGAAATTTTCAGAACGATCCACGACTCCGCCGGATCGCGTCAATTTCCGTATCTGTCGTACATCGCGGTTGCGACGACGGCGTCACCGCGACTGGACGGGTGAAAGTACAGACCCGCTATGTCTGCCCGCGGATCGAATACGCCGTTCAGCCACGGTTCGTTCGAGCAGAGTCCGTGCCCGATAGTCAGCGCGCGGGCATCGAGAAAGTCCACGTTCAATAGCCGGGCGGCTTCCCGCTGCGCCTGGTCGACTCGATCCAAGTACTCGACCACCGCGCGCCCGCGCGGCTGGATGAGCGGCGCGACGCCGAAGAAATCGAGGCACAATACGTCCGATCCCGGCGTGAAAAGTTCCGGATACCCGACCAGCACGATGCGCGCATTCGGCGCGTAATAGCGGATGTAGGTCACCGCATTGCGCACGCGATCGGCGAACAAAGCGCCCGACACTGCGTTGTAGTCGGGAATGCGGCCCTGCCCCACGCTCTCCGGCCCGCAGCCGTCGACGAAATTGAACACACAGTCCCGCAGCGATGTCCACAAGGTTTGCCGGGATCCGCCCCAGCGATCATTCATCCCGAACTGCATGGTAACCAGTTCGGTCCGCGGTCCGAACGCGCCCGCTTTGTCCGCCTTCGCAGCCTGCATGCCCACTGTCCACCCCGGCCCGCTGTCGATCGACGCGCCCGGACAGGACACGTCGACCATCTCATCGGTCCCGTTCACGCCCATCAATTTGCCCAGTTGCACCGGCCAGGCAGTCGTGCCGTGGCGTAGGCAACTGTTATCGGGGTCCATGAAGTCCCACGCGTTTGCGGAAAACGAATCACCCAGTACTACAAGAGCTTTCCCTTCGGGGCCGGAATCCGCTGCCACACTCCCCGTTCCCGCCATCGAGACCGCGAGCGCTACCGCGGCAGCGCACAGCCACCGTCCACTTTCGCCGAGCATTTGAGTTCCTTCTTGCCAGCCGCCTCACCCGAGTAGCGGGCGGGCTGACGGTCAGTCCGATGCTGGGAGGGGCCTGGCTTCCTTGAGCACCAGCACCTCGCCATCGATGGCAGGAAAACCGGGACCTGGCTTGGTGCATAGCAATTCGACCGTCGCACCGGCGTTGGTGTAGCGCTTGCCTATGGCGGTGCCGCCGGTGGAGGTTGCCGGAGCGGTGCCGTTCTTTTCCGCGGCGGAGAGCACTGCGGGGACACCGCCGATGGTGAGGTCGATCGGGGTTGTGGGAACTTTGACGACGATTAGTTCTGTTGAGTCGACTGCGCTGAAGATGCGGGTGCCGGGTTTCAGGGATAGGGGCATGGGGTTCTCCCTTTCTAGGGGGCGCTCAGGTCCTCGAGGACGAGTCTGCGCAGCAGCTTTCCGGTGTCGGTGTGCGGCAACGATTCTCGGAAGACGATTACTTCCGGGGTTTTAGAGCCGCGTAGGCGTGATCGGACGAGTGCGCGTAATTCATCGTCGGTTGCGACGGCGCCTGCGCGGAGTACTACTGCGGCGGCGAGGGTTTGGCCCCATTCGTCGCTCGGCGGGCCGACTACGCAGGCCTGGGCTACTGCTGGGTGGGACAGGAGAACTTCTTCGATCTCTGCCGGGGCTATGTTTTCGCCGCCTCGGATGATCGTGTCGTCGGCTCTGCCTTCGATGTATAGGTAGCCGTCGGGGTCCACGTGGCCTTTGTCGCGGGTGCAGAACCAGCCGTGGGCGTCGAGGAGGCTGCCGGTGGCGTATTCGCCTGAGATCTGGTCGCCGCGTAGGAAGATGATGCCCGATTTGCCCGGGGGTAGGGCGCGGCCGTCGTCGTCTCGGATCTCGATTTCGATTGTCGGGAGGACCTGGCCTGCTGAGGACAAACGGGCTCGGATCTGCGGGTCATCGGAGAGCAGGGCGGCTCGGTGGTCTTCGGGGCCGAGGATGGCGATTGTCGATGCTGTTTCGGTCAAACCGTAGGCGTTGACGAATCCGACGTCGGGGAATCGCGTAAGTGCCTCGCGCAGTATGCGTTCGGAAACTTTCGCGCCGCCATACGAGAGGGAGCGCAGCGTCGGGAGGGGCGCGCTGTCGAATCCGGCTACCGCGTCGACGATGCGCGCCAACATTGTCGGGACCACCATCGCATTGGTTACGGCTTCCACGCGGATCGTGTCGAGCCATGCCGATGGATCGAAGGCGCGCAGGTACACCAGGCGGCGCCCGGCGAACATGTTCGACAGCATGTTGGCGACGCCGGCGACATGGTAGGGCGGCACTGAAACCAGTACTGCCTCTTCGGATCCGGCGCTGCCGAATTCGACAGTGCTCAGCAGGTAGGCCATCAGGTGGCGGTGCCGCAGTAGCGCCGACTTCGGGGCGGCGGTCGTGCCGCTGGTGTACAGCACGACCGCCACCGCGTCGTCGTCGAACCGCGGATCCATGGGCGCCACGTCGGTGGGCAGACCGGCCAGCCAGTCTTCGAAGACGAGTGCACCTGCCGCCACTCTCGGCGCGGTCACGACGTCCGCCAGCACGAGTGCCCCTGACTGCCGTTCGATCAAACTGTTCAGTTGGGTGTCGTCCAACCGGTAGTTCACCGGCACGAACGGCACCCCAGCGCATGCGGCAGCCAACAGGGCCACCGGCAGCAGCGGATGGTTCTCCCCCGCATATACCAGCGCGGAAAAATCGCGCAGCGTCGCTGCTGCGCCCTTCGCCAGGGCACCGAGTTCGGCCCCGGTCACTCGCCGGTCGGCGTCGCCCAACAGGATACGGTCGGTGAAACCCGACTCGATCATCTCGACCATCGCTGAGAGATGCATGTCTTCAACAACTTTCGGAATGCATGACGGTGGTGGATCGGGACGGGACGAGCCGGTCGCCGATGCCTCGTTCAGCGAAGTCGAGTGCGAAACCCGTCATTGCGGCACGCTTTCGGCTCGCATCCACATTCCCGCGACGGCCCGATGGCTTCGGTCCGCCGAGAGCATGCCGAAATGACGAGGGTCGTTGCCGCACAGGCGTTTCCGCACAGGCACTAGGCCACCCCGGGGTCCGGCGAAGCGTGATTCGCTGCGACATAACCGAATACCGCGGAGGCGGCGATACTCGCCCCGGCTCCGAGGTACTTGCGTCCCATCACGGAGGCAGTGCAGTTGCCAGTCGCATACAGACCGCCGATCGGCTCCCCATCGGCATTCAGCACCCGGGAGAACTCGTCACAGAGCAACCCGCCACTGGTACCGATATCGCCGGGGTACAGCGCCGCCGCGTAGAACGGCCCCTTCTCGATCGGGCCCAGGCTCGGATTCGGCTGGCGGGTGCGGTCGCCATAGAACCGCTCGTGGTCGCCCTCGCCGCGATGGAAATCCTCATCGACGCCGGTTTCGGCGAAGAGATTGAACCGATCGATCGTTTCCCGGAGCGTGTCGGCGGGGATATCGCATTGGCGCGCAAGGTCTTCCAGGGTGTCAGCGCGCTTCAGCACACCGCCGGTGATCAACTCCTTCGGGGTCCAGCCCGCAGGAGCCATCCCGAACGGATAGCGCGACCGGTGGCGCGAATCGATGATGAGCCAGGACGGAATCGCCGCGCTGTTCTCGCGGTGCCGCGCGTACATCTGCTGACCGGCTTCCTGGTACGAGCACGCCTCGTTGAAGTATCGAAGGCCCTGCGCGTCGACGATGAGCGAGCCCGGCTTGCATCGTTCGGACAGGCACATGCCGGGGGTGCCGTCGGGCATGATCCACGAGGGCATCCACCACGCCTCGTCCAGCATGTCGGTCGCGGCGCCGAGTCCCTCCGCGATCCGGATTGCCTCGCCGGTGTCCCCCGGGTTGGACGAGGTCCATTCGGCACCGACGGGGCGCCCGTCCGAATGCTCCTTGCGCATCGTCTCGTTGCGGGCGAAACCACCTGCGGCGAGCAGGATTCCATCCCGGGCACGCACGCGCACATCCCGGCCGTCGCGATGGATGACGGCACCGACGACCCGGCCGTCCTCGACGACGAGATCGGTGAGCGCGGACTCGGTCCAGATCGGGATCTCGCGCCGCAGGAGGGCGTCGACCAACCGGGCGATCAATGCCGCGCCGTTGGCCGCCAACTTCTGTCCGCGAATGCGCCCACCAACGGTGCGCCGCCCGACCCTGGCCATGGTGGCCATGCCGATTCGCGTGCGCATCAACGACATCGGCGCCGCCTCGACGGTGTAGATCACCATGCCGCCCGCGAAGCCGGGCCGGATCCGGTCGCACCACGCACCGAGTTTCTTCTTGTCGAAGATCTCCGGTTCGATCGATCGCCCGCGCGCAGATCCGCCTTCGATGCCCCGGACCCCGGCGTAATAGTCACTGTACCCTTCGCAACGCCGAAATTTCAGCCCCTCGGATTCGAGGAACCCGACCATCTCGATTCCGGAATTGATGTAGGTCAGTCGGCGGGCCGGAGACGAGGCCGGGCCCGCATCACCGACGACGGAGTCGAAATAGGCCAGGGCGGTGTCGAGCGAATCGGATACATCCTCGCGCTGCATGAGTGGATTGTTGGGCAGCCACATCACGCCACCCGACATGCAGGTCGATCCGCCGAGCAGGTCGGACTTCTCCACGACGAGAACATCTTTGCCGAGGGCACGGGCACGCAATGCCCCGACGACCCCGGCGCCGCTGCCGACGACCAGGAAGTCGGTTGTATGGTCCCAGTCGTTCATCACTTTCCCCTGCCCATTGCGGGCGCCTGCCCGATGACACCGTCGTTTTCCAGTGCGGCGATCTCGGATGCGCTGAGTCCGAGTCCCGCCAGCACTTCCTGGTTGTGCTCACCCAACAACGGCGCGTGGCGCGTGTGCCACCGCTCGGGGCCGTCCGAGAGCGTGAACGGCACCGTGCTGTGCCGGACCGTCGGGTTCACCGGATGCTCGACGTATTCATAGAAACCGCGCGACTCGAGCTGCGGCAAGTCGGCGACGCGATGCGGTTGCATCACTTTGCCCACCGGAACTCCAGCGTCCCAAAGGATTTGGACGATCTCGCCCGCGCTGCGCTGCCCACACCACGCGGCGAGATTCTTGTCGATGAGGTCGTGCTGCTCACGACGCCCGCTGGCAGTGGACAACTCCAGCTCCATCGCCCAATCCGGCCGACCGATCGCATCGCGCAGGCCCGACCATTGCTCATCGGTGGCCACCGCGACCGCGACCCAGGAGTCGTTGCCGCCGTATTCGTCGATATCGGCGGTTCGGTAGAGGTTCTGCGGCGCCGCCTCCGGTCCCCGATTACCGTCGCGCACAAGGAGTTGCCCGTATGCGGAGTGCTCGATCACCTGTTCGGCGGCGACGTTCATCGCGGCGTCCACCATCGCCGCCTCGACGAGCATGCCCGCGCCGGTGCGCCGCCGGTGTTCCAGCGCGAGCAGCAGCGCGTTGAGGGCGTGCAGACCGGCATTCGGATCGCCGATCGAAAACGGCTCGACCGGGTTCTGATCGGGATGGCCGGTCAACCAGGTGAGTCCGGACGCGTCCTCGATGATGTAGGCGAAGGCCGGGTTGTCCCGCCAAGGCCCGTCGAGGCCGAATCCCGGCATCCGGACCATGATCGCGTCGGGGCGCAGCGTGCGCACCTTCTCGTAGTCGAGCCCGATCTGCTCGAGCACCCGCGGGGTGTAGTTCTCGACGATCACGTCGCAGCTCTGGATCAGCCGGTGCAGCACCTCGATCCCGCGCTCGCTTCGGAAGTCCAGCGTCACGCTTTTCTTATTGGTGTTCAGGCTCGAGAATATCGGCGAGCGTTCCCACCACTGTTCCTCGCTGAGCGGGACACCGGCGATGAGCCGGGTTCCGTCGGGCCGGGTGGTCGACTCGACGTGGATCACTTCGGCACCGAGCATGGCGAGCAAGTGCGTGCAGGACGGCCCGGCCCAGAACGCGGTCATATCCAGCACGCGAAGTCCGTTGAAGGGCAACCCTTTCGCGGTGTCTCGGCGAGCGGCCGGGGGTACCGCACGATACCGTTCCCCGTGCTCGTCGAGGCGCGGGGCGGGCCGAGGCGAGGGCGGTGGCTCGGATCCCAGGCGGAACGGCGGCGCGGGTTGGGTGTAGCCGTCACGGGGGTTGGCCACGAATGATCCGCGCGCCCGGTAGTGGTCCATCTCGGCGATGTTCTCGCCGTTGGCCACCAGGGAATTGGGAATTCTGAAAGCCGTTGCCAGCTCCCGGATTTCCTCCACGGTGTGCTCGGCGAACCACGGGGCGATCTCACTGGCCAGGTCGCCCGCCCGCCCGCTGATCGAGAACGGCGCGCTCTCATCGATCCACTCCGGATGCCCGACCATCGCGCACAGGTCGAACCACTGCTGGGCGGTCCCGCATCCGACGGCCACCATGCCGTCCTCGGCACTGGCCACGCCGGGCACCATGAGCCCGCGACCCGGCCGCATCAGCCGCCCCAGCGCCTCGAAGAAGGTGACGGAATAGTAAGTGAGACTGAGAATTTGGGTCTCGAGCATGGAAAGGTCGACCAGCTCGCCCACCCCGGTATCGAGTGACCGCACCCGCGATGCCAGGGTGCCCGCGGCGGCATAGGCCCCGGCAACCCACTCGCCGATTCGGCCGCCGACATAGACCGGAGCACGGTCCGGCGCGCCGCGACCGAGCCCGATGATCCCGCCCGACCACGCCTGCAGCGTGAACTCGGTCGCCGGTCGGTCCTGCCAGGGACCGTGCAGACCGAATGGGGTGATCGAGGTGACCGTCAGATGGGGATGCCGGTCATGAATGGCTTCCGGAGTGAACGACGGATGCTCCGCGACACTCGATCCGCGACTCCAGACCACCGCGTCCGCCCCCGCCAGCAGCCGGTCCACGAAGTCGATCTCATCCGGAGCGGCGACGACACTGTGCTTCGAGCACGCGAGGAAACCGAACAGCGCACCGTCGGCGCCGGGCGCTATTTCGGTGTGCGATGCCGACCAGGTTCGCAGCCGATCACCTTCCGGCGCTTCGACTTTGACGACCTCGGCACCAGCGTCGGCCAGCAGTTTGGTGCAGTAGGCACCCGCGATCCCACTGGAGAAATCGACGACCACGTAACCATCGAGCGGTTCCACGAGCTAGTCCTTCCGCTCCCGAGCACGCTTGCTCAGCCGCCATTCCGGCGGGAATTTGCTGTCGTTGTCCTTGACCGCGTTATTGATTCCGCGATTCATGGCCTGATCGAACATCATGTCGTCGGTGTCGGGCGCGGCGAAGCCGCCGACCGTTTCGAAAAGTCCGCTGATCATGCTGCCCAGATATTCGCCCTGGTACTGCTTCATGAACTCGAAGAAGGACTTCTGCATGAACACGGTGTCCGTCGGGCGGTTGGTGGCACAGGCCTGTGCGTACTTGTCCACTTCCGCTTCCAGCTGGTCCCTCGGGACGACGCTGTTGAGGAAGTTGCACTGGTACATTTCGGCGGCGGTGAACGCCCGCCCGGTGAACACCATCTCCTGGAATTTGCGCAGGCCCATGGTCTGCGCCCACCACCACATCCGCGGCGCCCACCCGACGTAGCGGAAGGCCGGATGCCCGAACAGCGCGTCGTCGGAGGAGATCACCAGATCGGCATCGGCGGCCTGATAGAAGTGCCACCCGTAGCAGTAGCCCTTCACCTCCAGGATACTGATCTTCTTGAAATCCTGGAGGCTGCGAATTCCGGAGTGGGAGTTGGCATACCACGAACTGAGCGTCGCGCCGTGCCGGAACGACCCCTGGGGCGGATAGGTGACTTCGTCGGCGCCGATGCGGAATTCGGCGAGCTTGGGCCCCTGATCGGGGCTCGTGTGCGCCGCCATGAATTCCGGCAGGTCGGCACCGGTGCCGAGATCATCGCCCTCGCCACGGATCACGAGCACCTTGACCTCGTCGTCGACACTGGCGCGGTGCAGCAGGTCGGCATAGCGCACCCGCGCGGCGATGGTCGGCGCATTGAGGTGGTCGGGCCGGTTGAATGTGATCGTGGCGATCCGGGTCTTGGGATCCTTCGCGTAGAGGATGATTTCCTCGGCCGAAGGCGCGGACTCACTCATTCGATGCTCCAATCGCGATGCCCGCGTTGCTGTTCCATGCCGGGCCGGACGTCAGCACCTCGGGTGCACCCTCGGTGATCAGCACCATCTCCCGTCGGAAGACAGCGCCGATGCCCTGCTCCCAGACGTAGCCGGTGACGGCGAGCACCATCCCGGGTTCCAGGTGCTCGGCGGCAGCAGTGGCCGGAAGTTGTTGCGACACAACGGGCGCATCGAAGCCCAGACCCAGCGCATGGGCCACCGGCAGCGGCGGCAACGGTTCACCGGCAGCCTCGTAAGCGCTGAGGAATTCGGCGGCGAGCCGACCCGGCCGACAGGCGGCGAGCAGGCGCGACCACAGCTGATCCCACCGCTCGTAGAGGGCACTTGTGCCGTCCTTCGGCGCCCACGTCGGCCAGGTCCGGCCGATCTGGGCGATGTAGCCGTTGCCGATGACGCCCGCGGAGAAGGCCACCAGGTCACCGGCCTGCGCGCGCCGGTCACCGGACGCGCGCCGCCACGGGTGGTCCGGAGCGGTCACCCACGCGGCGTCCTGGGTGGCCGGTGTACTCATGCCCCCGGCCGCCATCGCCTGCAACATCACTCCGGTCAGGGTCTTCTCGGTGACCCCGGGCCGCAGTTCGGCGACCGCCGCCGCCAGGCCCGCTTCCGCGATGCGGATCGAATCCCGAAGCACCACAATTTCTTCGGGAGTCTTGATCCGCCGGGCGGCACGCATGGCCTGTTCGCCGTCGACCAGTTCCGCCTGGGGAAATGCCATCGGCAGGAACTGGGAGAACAACGGGGACAGGGCATCGGTACCCACCCGCCTGGCGGTGGCGGCACCGCCGATCTGGCGCAGCACCCCCACGAGGTTGAGCGGATTCCACATGATCCCGTACAGGTTTTCGTGCGGAATGTCCTCGGGAACGCCTTCGTCCCAGGTGCTCAACAGATGAATGTCGCCGGTTTCGCGGACCAGGACGCATCCGGGACCGAACGGCCTGGTCCCCGCTGTCCACAGCTGCGGTGTACCGGTGACATAGCGAATATTGGCCTGCCTGCCCAGTACGAGCAGGTCGAGGTCGTGGGCTTCCATCTGGGCCAGCACGCGCTCCCGTCGCCCGAGACGGAGTGCGCGTTCGTCGGCCAGGATTTCAGTTGCCATAGGGCGCGTAGGTGTAGTCGGTCAACGGAATGAAGCCTTCCTCGGTGATCACGATGATCTCCTCGCTGCGGTAGCCCCCGGTGCCGTCCTCCCACACCACCGGTTCCAGCACCACCACCGTGCCCGGCGCGAGGACGAAGTTCTTGTCGAAGTCTTCGCCCAGATCCGTGCCGATCATGGGCATCTCGGCGGGGCCGACGCCGATGCCGTGCCCCAGATAGAAGTGGGGCAGCCAGGGCTTTTTACCGCCATTGGCGTCGATGGCCGCCCTGGCCAGTTCGTTCAGCGAGGCTCCGGCGCGAGTCACCGCGAGCACCGCGTCCAGGATCTCCCGCCATCTGGTGAATTGCGCCTGCTGCCTCGGGGTCGGGTCCTGGCCGACCACCCAGGTCCGGCCGAAGTCGGAGCAGTACCCGCCGTAGCTGATGCTCACGTCGGTCCACAGGACATCGCCGCGCGCCAGCTCGCGTTCGGTCGTCAGCAAGGGCAGCGCGAGATCGTCGTGTACGGTCCAGACGCCTTCTGCCTTGCTTTCCGGCATGACCTGCCAGATGGGGTCGAGAATATTGGCGGTGGCACCGAGCTCGAATGCCCGCCGCACGAACGCCGCCGACAGGTCGATCTGCCGGATTCCGGGTGCCAGCGCCGCGTGGACATCGACCATCGCGGTGTCGGTGATCCGGCACGCCGTGCGGATGCAGGCCAGCTCGTCCTGGGTCTTGACCAATTTGGCCGCGCTGAGCACCAGGGCGGCGTCGGTGGGCGACCCGGACGGGAACAATTTCTGCTCCGCGCGTCGCATCGCACCCGTGGACTGGTCCACCGCCACCCTCGCCCCGCCGGGGACGATCTCGGCCAGGATCCGCGCGAAATCCGTGACGCCTTCGTCGAATTCGAGATAGACCGGTCCGTGGACATAGTTCGCGGGCAGCTCGGTTTCGGTGGCCGCGCCCTCACGGAAGGGCATGAACAAATGCGGCCATTCGTCGTCTACCAGGACCACCGCGACCGGGCACTCGATATGCGACAGACCGGCGTCGCCCAGCGGCCAGCTCGCTCCCGTCGCATACATGACGGATTGATCTTCGAGCAGAACCAGCGCATCCACGCCCTGCTCCGCCATCGCCGCCCGCAACCGGGCTCCGGTTTCGCGCCGCATGCGGGCGCGATCCGGTTCGTCCGGAATCCGGATCGACGTCCCTACCGCTGTCGGAGAATTAGTCATTCGATACCCAGGAATTTCTTGATATTGCCGCTGACGATTTGTGCTGCCTTTTCCGGGCCGACGGCGTCGACAACCAGCTGCAGCGACTTCTCCGAATAGCCGAAAGTGCTTTCGTTGTGCGGGTAGTCGGTGGACCACATCACGTTGTCCACGCCGATCTGGTCGATCAGCTGCAAGCCGAGCGGATCCACCATGAAGGCGGCACTCATATGCTTTTTCCAGTAGTAGCGGACGTCGTGCTGCAGTTTCGGCTCGCACATGTGCTGGTAGGACGCGTACAGATGTTCGCCGTCCTGCAGTGCCGACGGAACCCAGGCGATCCCACCCTCGAACCAGCCGATCTTGAGTTTCGGATGCCGGTCGAGAATGCCGGAGAAGATGTACCTGCCGAACATCTCCCGGAACGAGTCGACATTGACCATCATCCCCACCACGATGGTGTTGAACTCGCAGGGCGCCTTGAGCCCGGTCTCCCCGATGTGATGGGAAATGGGCACGCCCGACGCTTCGATCTCGTCCCATACCGGGTCCATCGCCGTACTCGCGTAGTCGATCTGGTTGCCGTCGGCATCCGTACCCGGATTGAGTGGCAGCAGGAAAGTCTTGAGCCCCAACGACTTCAGCTCTTCCAACGTCCGGCGCGTACCCGCCGGATCCCACCAGTTGATCAGGCCCGCGGCGTAGAACCGTCCCTTGGAGCGCTCCTGCAGGCCCGCCATGTACTGGTTGTAGATCCGGAACAGACGCTCGCGCATTTCCTTGTCGGAATGGAAGAACAGCGCAAGGACGGCGTTCGGAAACGCCAGTTCCTTGTAGACGCCGTCTTCGGCGAGCTGCTGAATACGGGCCTCGAGGTTGCCGCTTGCCGCGCCGACGAGGTCGTCGTACTGCATCAGCACAGCGCTGAATTCGGGTGGCAGGAACGAATGTCCGACTGCGCCGACCTGATAGGCGCCTTCCTCATACCAGATCCGCGGCGCCTGAGCCTTCAGCTCCTCGGGAAGATACTGGAAGAAAATATCGTCCGAGAGCGAGATGTGATTATCGGCCGAGAACACCTCCGTCCCCGGGGGCAGTCCCACTTCGCCCGTGGCGTTGCCGTGCCGGTTCTTCGGCGCGCCGTAGCCCTCGGGTGGATATAACGAGACGTTCTTGGTCGGGCTTGACATCACTTGCCTCCATGCGTTTCTTGTCGGAATTGGTCACCACTCGACCGGCAGCTCGTAGACCCCGTAGGCCAGCCGGTCGTGTTTGAAGTCGATCTGGTCGACGGTCGTCGCCAGCCGCAGCGTCGGAATACGACGGAACAGTGTCTGGAAGACGATCTGCAGCTCCGCACGAGCGAGCTGCTGGCCGACGCATTGATGCCGCCCGTGTCCGAATGCCATGTTCTGATTGGCATTGGCCCGGTCGGTATCCAGCCGGTCCGGTTCTGGAAAAGTGTTCGGATCCCAGTTCGCCGGAGACAGGTCGATGATGATGCCCTCGTCCGCCCGGATCACTTCGCCACCGATTTCGATGTCCTCCATGGCAACTCGCCGCTGCCCGGTGTGGATGATGCTGAGATACCGCAGCAGTTCCTCGACAGCGTTGGCCAGTACCTTCGGATCGTCGGTGTCGCGGATGACCGCCAGCTGTTCGGGATGCTCCAGCAGGGCGAGCACACCGAGACCGATCATGTTCGAGGTGGTCTCGTGCCCCGCGACGAGCAGGCCGACACCCTGCATCGCGGCCTCCCACTTATCGATCTCACCGGCCTTGACCCGTTCCGCCAGATCCGATATCGCGTCCTCGGCGGGATTCTCGGCCTTGACCTCCGTCAGCTCCGCCAGATAGTTGAGCAAGCCGAGGACGTTCTGCTGCGACTCCTCCGCTGTGGTGTACCGCCCCAGTCCGACATCGCTGTGGCGCTGGAAGAATTCGTGGTCGGCATACGGCACGCCCAGCAGTTCGCTGATGACCAGCGACGGCATCGGCAGGGCCAGCGCCGCGACGATATCGGCCGGTTGCGGACCGGCAAGTATGGCGTCGATGTGCTCGTCGGTGATCTTCTGGATCACCGGCCGCAATGCCTCGACCCGCTTGAGCGCGAACGGTTTCGTCAGCATTCGCCGGTACCTGGCGTGTTCGTCCAGATCCCGGTTGAATACCGAGGCCGGGCGCGTGTTCGACATCGCCTTCATGCCCTCGTTCCAGTGCGGGAACCCGGGGCGGCGGTCGTCGACGCTGACCCGCGGGTCGTAGAACAGCGACCGCACTTCGGTGTATCCGGTGATTACCCACGGTTCGCTGCCGTCCCAGATCCGCACTCTGCTCAGCGGTTTCGCGGCCGCCATATCGAGCAGCTGTGGTGGCGGCGCGAAGGGGCAGCGCATCGAGCGCTCCATCGGATACTGGGGCACGGCGGCGTCGGTGGCGGTTCCGATCGATGTTTCGGACATGGTCTCCGTCATTCCTCGATATGGATGGCGCGTGCGGGGCAGGCGTCGGCGGCCTGATGGACGGCGTCGGCCTGCTCCGGCGCCGGACGTTCATTCAGCAGGACGACGACGCCGTCCTCGTCGCGTTGGTCGAATACCTCGCCGGCGTACAGTGCGCACTGCCCGTTCGCGAGGCATTTGTCTTGGTCGACAATCACTTTCATCGAACGTCCTTGACCTGGCTCTTCATGCCCGCGACGGTGCCACCGTCGACCGGCAGAATCGTGCCCGTCACATACGCCGACCGGTCGCTGCCGAAATACAGTGCGGCCTCGGCGACATCGCGAGCTTCGCCGTCTCGCCGCAACGGTTTGTTATTTCGCATGATCTCGCGGGCGGCGCCGACAAACCTTTCGGCGTCCTCCGCACTCATGTTCGCGACGGCCGAGGCGAGCAGGGAGGTCGGAATGTTTCCGGGTGCGATGCAGTTGATTCGGATATCGGAGGCGGCGAATTCCATCGCGGCCGATTTGGTGAAATGTATTACCGCCGCTTTGGATGCGCGATACGACATCACGCTGGCACCGGCCTGAATTCCGCCGATCGACGACAGATTGATGATCGAGCCGCCGCCGTTGGCAACCATGTGGCGTGCCGCTTCCCGCGTTCCCGCCATCACACCGAGCAGGTTGACACCGAGCACCTGATGGAAATCGGCGAGGTCGTCGTCGAGGAATCCGGCATGCATCGCACCGGAAATACCCGCGTTGTTGACCATGATGTCGAGACCGCCGAACCGTTCGACGGCGGTGGCGACCAGCTGGGTGACCTGCTCGGGATCCGCGACATCGGTCTTGGCGAAGATGACGTCCGCGCCAAGGCGTTCCGCCAACTGTTCCCCGCGATCGGAGTCCCGGTCGGCGAGGACGACCCGGGCACCTTCGGCCGCGAACCGCTCGACAATGGCCTCGCCGATTCCCGCCGCGCCGCCGGTAACGACGGCGACTTTGCCGGTTAATTCATGCACCACAGCGTTTATGCCTTTCATCGACGGCCGAATGAGCATCGGCGACCCGCCACTCGGCGTGCGATACGAAAAATCTTGGACGACAACGGATCCCGTGCAGACCGGCGAGTTTCACCGGGCGCTGCGCTCTGGGCCGATGCTATTGACCGCGGGAATTTCGCGGGTCGCCGTCTCACTCAGTAGAAAACCGAGTTACCGACCCGTAGCGCGGCAATCAGCAGCTGGCCGGAGCGCCGCCCTGCAACCTGAGCAGACCGCAGTAGGTCGCCGCGGCGACCTTCCACTTCCCGTCCACGCTGATCGCCTTACCGGCTTGATTCGGCAGGGCCGGGTTGCCGTTGATCAGGACGGTGTAGGTGACCGAGGCATGCGTGCTGTCATCGAGCTTCACAGTGGACACCGTCGCCGTGGAACCGGCGGCCATCGGACTGCTCGCCTGCGCCGCGAGCGTCGGGGCGAATGTCGAACCGTTCTCCACGAGACCGGCTTTCGTGTCGGCGGGGGTCTTGCCGTCGAAGAATGCGACGAAGGCGTCGGTGATTTCCTTGACCGCCGGGTCGTTCGAATCAGCCTGTGCGGCAGTGGACTGTGCCGCGGCGGCGGCGCTCGTCGCCGTCGTGGTGGTGGTGCTCGCGGAGTCGTCGTTCGAGCTGGAACAACCGATGACGGTTGCCGAGACCACTGCCATGGCCCCGGCGGTGACGAGTACCCGGCGAACGAACAGATGAGTCATGGTGCGTCCTTGTGAAGGGGGTGTGTTGGGAGACACATGAAAGCCCTCGATGACCCGTCGCATATCCGTTGTTCCGCTCAGCGGGCAAAGCGTGCTCGTAGCTCATCGGTGCGACAGCGCTGAGTGGGACAACCACAACCGTCACGCCTCGGTCTCGACCGCATCACCGAAGGTCGCCGCACGGAAATGCCCGAATTTCCGGTGAGTAGGACGAACGCGCGGACGACGTGGCGAACCTCATATCGTCCGCCGCCAAGAGCCGCCGCTGTGTGACTCCCACTCATCGTTTTTCTCCCCCTGGAGCGCCCTATGTCCGCCACCACCACTCCTCCACCGGATGAAGTCGACCTCGCCGTCGACACCGGTCGGCTCGAGAACGCTTCGCGACTTCGCATCTACGCGGTTCTCGCGCTCATCGTGCTGATGACCGAGGTCGTCCCCGTGCAGTACACGATGATCACCCCCGCACTGCACGATATGAGCGCCACCTTCCCCGACGTCGGCGCCAACATCAACTGGATTGTCATCCTGATCGGTCTGGTCGGCGCTTCCGCGACACCGCTGCTCGGCAAGATGAGCGACATCTGGGGCAAGAAGCTGCTGTTCGTGGCGTGCGGCGTGCTGTTCGTCGTCGGCTCGTTGATCGACGCGGTCACCGACAACTGGACGCTGTTCCTGATCGGACGCGGTCTGCAGGCGTTCGCCGTCGCCAGCCAGTTCATTGCCTTCGGCCTGATCCGGGATCTGATGCCGCGGCGGTTCGTGGCGACCGCGCTCGGCTTCGTCGGCGCCGGGATCGGTATCGCCGCCGCGGTCGCGCCGGTGATCGGCGGTGTCCTGCTCGACCACTTCTCCTGGCGGTCGCTGTTCTGGAGTCTGGGCGGCTTCACCGCCCTGATGACGCTGCTCGTCGTGCTCGTGGTCCCGGAATCGAAGCTGCGGGTACGCGATCGGATCGATCCGTTCGGCGCGGTGCTGTTGTCCGTCGGTACGCTGCTGGTTCTGCTCTACCTGGACAACGGCCAGAGCTGGGGCTGGGGCCGCGCGACCAGTATCGCCTGGCTCGTTGGCGGACTCGTGCTGCTGGCGCTGTTCTTCGTGGTGGAAACACGAGTGAGCCGCCCGATGGTCGACCTGCGGCTGCTGTTGAACCCCAAGGTCAGCATGGTGCTGCTGATGTCCTTCTTCGGTGTCGGCATCATCGCGATACAGCCGTTGACGCTGGCGTACATGACCCAGACCCCGAATGCGGACGGGCTGCGCGACCAGGTCGCCCAGGGTGTCGTGGCCAAAGCCCATGAGATGACCGGAGCCACGCTGCCGGTCGACATGGTGAAGGTGGTCCTCGATCCCAGCTACACCTACGGCAACGGCTTCACCATGTTGCAATACGCGCTGCACGTCGGACTCTGGGCCGGGCTCGTCGCCGTCATCGCAGGCCCCCTCGGCGGCTGGTTGGCACATCGATACGGCGCTCGCATACCGGCGATCGCGGGCTTCGCCGTCAACGCCGTCGCCGGTGTGGGCTACATCCTGGTCGACTACAGTTGGGCCACCTATTCGGTGTTCTACGCGCTGTCCGGGATCGGGTTCGGCTTCTTCTACGCCGCCGTGGCCAATCTCGTCGTCGACGCGGTACCGCAGGAACAGCAGGGCATCAGTACCGGCATGCTCGGTGTCACCATCAACCTCGGCACGGCGGTCTCCCTCGCCGTGGTCACCGCCTTGCTCAACAACAACCCGATCAAGGCGAACATCGACGTGATGGGCAACCACGCCGTCCAGCCGATACCGCAGGTATTCGCCGACAGCGGCTACACCCAGACTTTCTGGCTCGCACTGGGCACCGCTGTGATCGCACTTGTCCTAGCGGTGATCCTGCGGCACGGCCGCGCAGCGGCGCGTGGCGGCGCCGACCACGCGGAGTAACCCACTCCCGCAACACAATCCCCCGCCGACGGCCGTCACCCATCGTGCCCACGTCTGGTCGGCGGACTCGACCTCCCGCGGATGTCGTCAACCCCCTGCACCCACCGACATCCGCGGGAGGTCCCCCGAACCCCCGCGCGAAATCCACTGCCGCGGGCCGGTATTCCTCGCTCTCAGCATCCCGCGGGATTCGCCGCGGTGATCCCCCGAGACCCCGCGCGCGAAATCCACTGCCGCGCGGGCCGGTACTTCTTCCTCTCAGCATCCCGCGGGATCCGCCGCGGGAGGTCCGACGAAACCCCGCGCGCGAAATCCACTGCCGCGCGGGCCGATATTCCTTGCTCTCAACATCCCCGCGGGATCCGATCCCCGCGGTCTGGAGGTCGATCAATCTATGTCCGCATTCACGCGCCGGTCGTTTCTCGGTGGCACCGCCGGTGCCGCAATCGCATTGGCGGGTACGGGAATTGCCGCCGGTAGCAGCGGTATCGCGACAAACATGAGGACGGTCCCGCTTGTTCGCGAAGACCATCGGGTCATCGTGATCGGGACCGGATTCGGCGGCGGTGTCACCGCGCTGCGCCTAGCCCAGGCCGGAGTACCGGTGTTGATGCTGGAGCGCGGATTACGCTGGCCGACAGGTCCGAACGCGGAGACGTTCCCGCATGCCACGTCTCCGGACAAGCGCATTCTCTGGTACGAGTCCGCGCCGGAGTTGTTCGGTAAGCCCGTGGCGTTCGACCCGTACGCCGGACTGCTCGAGACGGTATCGGGCGACAATATGACAGCGCTGTGCGCGGCCGGTGTCGGCGGCGGATCGCTTGTGTACCAAGGCATGTCGCTGCAACCGTCGCAGGCTGCGTTCGCCACGCAGTTCCCGGATGGCCTGGATTGGCCGACGATGAACCGCGTCCACTATCCCCGCGTCGCGCAGATGTTGCAGCTCGCGGTCGCCCCGGACGAGCTGATCGCCAGTCCGAACTATCAGGCCGTCCGAGTCTTCGAACAGCACGTGCGCAAGGCCGGTTTGCCGGTGTCGAAGATTCCGATGCCGATCGATTGGAATTACGCGCTCGCCGAACTCCGTGGCGAGATGAAACCTTCGTATACCAATGGCGACGGTGCGCTCGGCGTCAACAACGGCGGAAAGCACTCCGTCGACGTCACCTATATCGCCGCCGCGGAGGCCACCGGCCGGGTACAGGTGGAGATACTCCACCATGTCACCGCGGTCGAGCGCGCCAAGGACGGACGCTGGACCGTTTACGTCGACCGGACCGACTCCTCCGGCACGGTGCTGGAGAACAAGATCCTCACCGCGGGCACGCTGGTCATGGCCGCCGGGAGTCTCAACACCACCAAATTGCTGGTGCGGGCCAAGGCGAAGGGAAGTATCCCGGATCTGCCGGACGGTCTCGGTACGGGTTGGGGTACGAATGCCGACCGCATCTACACCTGGACCTGCCTCGACAGCGATCTCGGCTCACCACAGGGCGGACCGGTCGTCTACGGCAGCCTGAACTGGGACGATCCCGCGAAAGCGGCCACTGTCATCCAGGCATCGATCCCACCGGCGGGCATAGACGCGCGCACTACCATGCTGGTCGGCTACGGCGTGAGCAATGCGCGCGGACGTTTCGTATACGACTCGGGCAAGGACGAGGCCGTGCTGCGCTGGCCCAAGGACGGGGACGCGGTGATCCAGAACAGCACCATCGGTCCGCTGGTGCAGAAGATCGCCGGTCCCGCAAGCGTTCTCGGCGATACGAATCTGGCGGCACCCTCTACCTGGCACCCGCTCGGCGGTGCGAATATGGGCCCGGTCTGCGATCTGGAAGGCCGCGTGCACGGGCAGCGCGGGCTCTATGTGCTCGACGGTGCGCTGATCCCGGGTAACAGCGCGGCCTGCAATCCATCGATGACCATCGCCGCCGTCGCCGAACGTGCACTCGACAAGCTCGTGGCACAAGACGTCGGTTCGATCATCTGACCACCTGGCGGGGTCGCCCCTCAGCGGGCGACCCCGCTAGTGCGCGCGCCCATTCCGAGCCGACGAGAACGCGTCGAATCCTTCATCGAGCAACTGCGCCAGATCGAGTTCGCCATTGGATGCCGACCAGCGCTCGACGGCGATATTCAGACAACTCGTCGCGGCGGCGACCTTGATCTCCACCGAGATCGGGACCGGCCCCGACACGCCTGCCCGCTCGGCCAGCGCAGCTGTAAGAGCCGGTCGCCAACTGTGCTGTTTCTCCAGCTGCCGCCCGGACAACTCCGGGGTGTCGAAGATGAGTCGCGTCATGGCGAGCGCGGCGACCGGGTCCTGCAGATAGAACTCGATGACCCCGCCCAGGGCCCGGCGCAGCGCCGTCCAGTCGTCCTCCTCGGCGGGCCTGGCCCGTAGCGCGTCCGCGAACTGGTCGGCGTGGGCGTCGAACGCGCTCAGCACCGCTTCCTCTTTGCTGCCGAAGTAGCGCAGGAGAGTGCTGCGGGATACCCCGGCAGCCGCGGCCATGTCATCCACGGTGACGTTGTGGAACCCCCGCTCACGGGTCAGCTCATAGGCGACCTGCGCGAGGTCGGCTCGCACTGCGGCGCGGGCGATCATTCTCGTGCGCTTGGTTCCGCTCATGGGCATGACGCTACCCTTTGCAATTTCGTGACATAACTGAGCACTGCGCGCTACTCTGACACTCAGTCTCACTAATGAGGCTAAGTCTCTACTCGCGCCGGTGCGCGGAACTGTCAAGAAAGCAAGGTGTCAACGTGTCGGATTTCTTCGTCGTATCGGGCGATACGCACATCATCGAGCCGGTCGACCTGTATAAAACCCGGCTGCCCAAACATCTTCGGGACCGCGCACTCTGGGAGGAGGAGTTCACCCTCGACGAGCCGATCGTGGCGGGCGGGCACACCGAGTTCAAGAAGCTGCACACGGTCGGGTTCGACGGCTGGACCATCTCCAAGTACCGGCAGCTCGGCGGGCGGACGCCGGACGGCGAGCCGGAGAACATCATCCGGGATATGGATCTCGACGGCGTCGACGCCTCGGTGATGTTCCCGAACCTGTCGCTGTTCGTCCTGTTCACCGACGACCATGAACTGTCGATGGCGCACGCACGCGCGTGGAACGACTATGTCGTCGAACGGTATCTCCCGTACAAGGATCGGATGCGCCCCACGGCGGCGATCCCGCTCACCGACATCCCGGACGCGGTCGCCGAGATCGAGCGATGCGCGCGCATGGGGTTGGGCGCACTCCTGCTGCCGGAGATCCCGCCGCTGCCCTACTGGTCGCGGGAGTACGACCCGGTGTGGGCGGCCGCGCAGGCACACGGGTTGCCGGTGTTCTTCCACGTCGCCACCGGTGGGGTAATGGTCAAGGAGTCGGTGTCCGAAACGGCGACCACCGTCAAAGGCCTGATGACAGCCATGAACATGGGCAAGGGACAGCTGACCGACGATATGGTCGCGGGCCGGACCATGGGCGGCGGGAACACCGCATCGGCCAGCCCCCAGGCGATCATCGCATCGCTCATCGGCGGCGGTGTGTGTGAACGATTCCCCGACCTGCACTTCAACCTCACCGAGTTCGGTGCGGGCTGGCTGGTCTCGTTCATGGGCATGATGGACAAATCCTGGCGGACCGGCATCGGCCAGGACGCCGATTGGTGGCTCGGATTCTGGGACGACTCTCGCCCGCCGACCGACCAGCCGACCATGGGAAGGCTGTTCGCCATCAACGGGAAATGGCCCTACCCGCTCTCGCCCAGCGAATACCTCCAGCGTCAGATCCATGTGCAGTTCGCGGACGACCCGGTGGCCGTGCAGGCCCGCCACATCACCGGCATGTCGACCGTCATCTGGGGCAACGACTACCCACACGCGGAAGGCACCTTCCGCAGCAGCAAGGAGTGCATCGACTTCAACTTCGCCGGGGTTCCCGACGACGAGCGGGCCATCATCCTCGGCGGCACTCTGGCCGATGTCGTGGCCTTCGACAAGAGCGTGAAGAAGGCCCCGGTCAACGTCGCCTGACTGGTCAGCGCCCCCGCCACTGCGGTGGGCGCTTTTCCAGGAATGCGGCAACACCTTCTTTCAAGTCTTCGCTGCGCATTACCCGCGCTACGGCTTCGGCGGTGGCGTCCCAACCGTCGACATCGGACGCGTCGTGCTGAGACGCGATCGCCGCCAGGGTCGCCCCGATCGCCACGGGCGACGAGGCGCAAATGTCATCGGCGAGTTCCAGTGCCGCATCGAGTGCGTGGCCCGCTTCGGTAACGCGGTTCACCAGCCCGAGTTGGTGAGCGCGTTCGGCGTCGAATACGGCGCCGGTGATCAATAACTCCTTGGCGATGTGCAGCGGCAGGGCGCGCAGCGTGCGGAAGAGCGCGCCCGAGGAGGCGACCACACCGCGCCGGGTCTCCGGAAGTGCGAAACGGGCTGTGCGCGAAGCGACTACGAGATCGCAGGCGAGGACGATCTCGAGACCACCACCGAAGGCAGGCCCCTCGACGGCCGCGATCAGCGGTTTCGCCCGGCGGCGGCGAATGATGCCGTACTCCCCGCCCCGTTCGGTGCCGCCGCCCGCACCGTCCCTGAGATCGGTGCCCGCCGAGAACACCGACGCGGTCCCCGTCAGTACGCCGACCCAGAGCGTCGGATCGTCCTCGAGCAGGTTCAGCGCCGCGTCGATGCCGTCGGCGACCGCTCGATCGATGGCATTGCGTTTCTCCTCGCGGTCGATCCGAACCACGAGCACCCGGCCCCGGCGTTCCTGGCGGACAGTCATCGAATCGCCCTGTTCGCGGGGATGGGCGTGGCCGAGTTAGTCGCGCCATTCATACGGGAATCCTATCGCCGATCAGCATAATGAGGTCACCTCTACATCGATCCTGCCAGCAAGTTACTGAACTCGTTGTAATTAGTACACCCATTAGCTAACGTGACCGAAGTCGGTGACACCACCGGGCGCTAGGCCACCCGAGTGCCGCCGACCGAGAAGCAGCCGTGGCGATCATCCCGATCGAGCGGGCAAAGTTCGCGACGCCATCGCCGTTGCCGCTGGAGCAGGACTACATGTTCGCCGTCGGCCGCCGAATGTCACGCGTGGCGAAAATCCCTGTGTCTCTTGGATTGTGAGGACCAATGACAAGCGCTACCCCTGCCGAGGGCCCACTCGCCGGACTCGTCGTCGTCGACCTCTCGACGACGCTGCCGGGTGCACAGGCCACGCAGTTTCTCGCCGATGCGGGAGCCGACGTCATCCTGGTGGAGCCGATCGGCGGCAGTCCGCTGCGGCGGGATCCGGGCTGGCCGGGCCTGCTGCGCGGAAAGCGCGCTGTCACACTCGATCTCGGCAGTGAAACGGGCCGCAGCACACTGAGCGGGCTGTTACGCAAGGCCGATGTGCTGGTCAGCACCATGCGACCGGCGGCGGCACAGCGATTGGGTTTGACGCCCGAGCAGTTGGCCGAGCGGTATCCGCGGCTGGTCGCGGCGATGATCACCGGCTGGGGCTCGCGCGGACCGTGGGCGCACTACAAGGGCTATGAGGGCCTGATCCTGGCCAAGACCGGCGTTTTCCACTCCAAACGCCAGCTCACCATGGGCCCGGATCCGGCGTTCGTCTCGGCGCCGTACGCATCGTTCGGCGCGGCCCAGGCGGCGGTCCACGGCATTCTCGCGGCCCTGATCGAGCGCGACCACAGCGGACTCGGCCAGGTCGTGGAGTCGAATCTGGTGACGGGCGTGGGGGCGCACGATCCGTACAACTGGTTTTTCGAAATGATCCTGCACCGCTACCCGGATGCCTTCGAACCACTCGTCGCGGCATTCGACGAGCAGGGACGACCACAATCCCGGCTGATGTATGCCCTGCTCAGCGCCGTGACGAAGGACGGAACCTGGCTGCAGTTCGCGCAGACCTCGCCGCGGCTGACGCAGGCGTTTTTGGAAGAGCTCGGCCTGTGGGCCGAGCTGGCCGACCCCAAATGGGAAGGCTTTCCGACCATGCCCGATCCGAATCTGCGGTTCGAGTGGTGGAACAAGATGCTGTCGAAGGTCGAGGAACGCACCCTGGACGAGTGGCGGCAGGTGTTCGAGACGACCATGGACGTATTCGGCGAACAGTTCCGCACACCCGCCGAAGCGCTTGCGCATCCCCAATTGGTGCACGAGGGCCGCGTGGTCACCGTCGCGGATCCGCGGCTCGGTCCGGTCCGGCAGCCGTCGTCGCTGGTGCATGCGAACGGTCGCGCGCTCACCGAGATCCGGCGCGCCCCGCAGCTCGGCGAGTACGACCAGGAAATACAGCAGTTCGCCGACGAGGACGCGGAAGCGTCGACCGCCGTCGGCGCGGACGAGGCCCGACGGTATCCACTCGAGGGGGTGACCGTACTGGAACTGGGCTCGATGTACGCCGGACCGTACGGCGCGACGCTGCTCACCGACCTCGGCGCGCGGGTGGTCAAAATCGAGCCGCTCGACGGCGATTTGATCCGCTGGCTGATGGCCTTTCCCGAGGCCGGTGGCGCGAAGGTTCTGCAGGGGAAGGAAAGCATCGCCATCGATCTCGGTTCCGAGGCGGGCCGGGAGGTGGTGCGGGACTTGGTTCGTGGCTGCGATGCGGTACTGCAAACCTTCCGTGCCGGGGTCGCCACCCGGATGGGCGTCGACGAGGCGTCGCTGAAGTCGATCAACCCGGATCTGGTCTATGTGCACGCTCCCGGCTACGGGATCGACGGCCCGTATGCCGCCCGACCGGCTTATGCGCCGTCGATCGGCGCGGCGTCGGGGATTTCGCTGACCGACGCGCCGATGGCGGGCCGATCCCCCGAGGATCGCGCGGAGTCGCTCCGCAGCGCCCGCGAGTTGTACTCGGCCAGTGCGGTTCCCGCGGTCCAATGCGATGGAATCGCCGCTCTCGGAGTGGCGTCGGCACTGCTGCTCGGGCTCTGCGCGAAGCGTCGTGGGTTCGCGATGACCGAGCTGGTCACCACCATGCTCGCCACCAGCACACACGCACTGATCGCGCGCAATACGAGCTACGCGGGGCGGCCCGCGATGTCGATCGTCGACGCGGAGTTCCGCGGACTCGGCCCGCTCTATCGGATGTACGCCGCAGCCGATGGCTGGGTATTCCTCGCCGCTCCGGCGGAGCACGAGTGGGAGACACTGGTCGAGGCGCTCGGCCACGAAGAACTCGCCGACGAACAGTTCGCGACATCGCAAGCGCGAACAGCCAACAGCGAGGCGCTCGCGGCGGCACTAACCGAAATCTTCGCGGAGCGCACCAAAGACGAGTGGGAAACCTATCTCACGGCGCGCGACGTCGGTTGCGTTGCGGTCGCCCAGGAGTCGGCCGAGTGGCAGATGCAGACCGACGAGTTCTACAACGCGGGCTACGCCGTGGACGCGGTCAGCCCGATATTCGACGAACATCGGCGGCTGGCACCGCTCAACCGGTTCTCGCGGTCGTCGGTCAAGGCCGACGCGGGGTGCACCATCGGCGAGCACACCGATGCGCTACTGCGTGAGGTCGGGTACGACGACGCTCGCATCGCAGACCTGCGCGATAAACAGATCGTGGGCTGAAACGCCTTACGTCGCGGCCCGTGCCTCCGACTCCAGCAGTGCACGGGTCGACGGCGAGAGAGGCGCGGTCAGCATGCCGACCCAGCCGTCGACGTAATTGTTGAGCTGCGCCTCACTGATCCGCTGTCGGCTGCGCGCGTGCTCGCCGAGCAGGTTGAGCACGCTGTTGTAGAGCTGCACCCGCCGACCGCGCTGTGCTCGATCGGGCATGCCGCCGAGTGCGGCCGGGACCAATTCCTCGAGCACGTCGACCGTGGTGTCCTTGATATGTCCCGGCCAGTATTCGGCGTGCGCGCGGGGATTCTCGCTCAGCCTGGCCAGGAACGGCACGAACATCTCACCGGCTCGGATGCTCTCGACCAGCGGCCTGACGATCACCCAAACCGCCGCCCGTGGATCGTCGGATGATCCGTCGGCACGTGCCTGCTCCACCAGTGCGGCCCGGCGTGCGTCGATTGTCCGGTACCGGAAAGTGATCAGCGCCTGGACCAGTCCGGCCTTCGAGCCGAAGTGGTACGTGATGACCGACGAATTCGACTGACCGGCTTCGAGCTGGATCTCGCGCAGCGTCACCCCCTCCACCCCACGCACGGCGAAGAGTCGCTCGGCCGTCGTCATCAGCAATTCGCGAGTCGCCTCGCCCGTGATGTGCCGTCGTCTGCTGCCAGCGGTCTCTGCGCCTGTTGACATGGGTCCCCATTCTCGTCGGGTGGCCGCCCGATGCCCATGTTCGCCGAAGCGCCACTTACTGCGCAAACCCAATTTCTAATGGCAAACCATTAGAAATTGACGTAGCATCCGATTCGAGACCTACCTGCCGCGGCGCTCGCGGCCCGAGCTTCAGAGGACCCTCATGCCGAAAATCTGGACCAATTCCGGCGACTCCCACTTCCTCGAACCGACCGATCTCTGGGAATCGCGACTGCCCCAACGGCTCGCGGAACTGACGCCGAAGTCCGAGAGGGATCCCGACGGCGAGTACGAGACGGTGCACGTGGACGGACAGTCGTTCCGACGCAAACTGCCGAGCTCGGTGGCCGTGGAGTTCCTCGAGGCGAGTCGCAAGGCGCAGGGCATCCGCGATGCGCGAGCGCGGCTGCGGGATCTGGACCAGGAAGGCGTCTGGGGTGAGGTGATCTTTCCTTCGCTGGGGATGTGGGCATCGACGTTCCGGACTCCCGAACTGCTCCGGGCCTGCATGCGGGCCAGCAACGAATGGGCGCTCGAGGAGATCGCCGCGGTATCGGACCGCTATGTCGTGACCGCCCAGGTGCCGACGCTGGTGGTCGAGGATGCGATCGCCGAACTGGAATGGGCGGCCGCGCAAGGCTTTCGAGCGGTATTCCTGCCGACCACCCCGCATGCCAGCGCTCCCGACTGGCACCGATCGGATTGGGAACCGTTCTGGGATGCGGCCGAACGCGCGCGCATGGTGCTCGCCTTCCACATCGGGACGGATCCGGTGGATATGACCAGCGGCGGTGCGGGCGTCGTCTACCGCGGCCCGGGCGGCGCGGTTCTGAACTACGCCGAATCGACCTTCTCCGGTCAGCGGGCCGCCATGAAGATGGTCGCGTCCGGCGCGCTCGATCGACATCCGGATCTGAAGGTGCTGATCTCCGAGGGGGGCGCCACCTGGATCCCATTCCTCGGTGATCGCATGCTCGAGGGCTACCGGCAGCACCACATGGCGGTGCGGCCGAAGCTCGCGCGCGATCCGAAGCAGACCTTGATGACGCAGGTCTACGCCTCGTTCCAGCACGATGAGACCGCGGTCGCCGCGTATACGGCGATGGGCTATCGGAACGTGATGTTCGGTTCGGACTACCCGCATATGGAAGGCACCTTCGGCCACACCCAGGACACGCTGAAATCGCTGTTCGACGGTGTCTCGGACGAGGTCCGGCTGCGGATAACGCAGGGCGCGTTCTTCGAGCTGTTCCCCCATGTTCCGCCGATTCCAGCCGACGAGGTGTGAGCCGATGGCCAGCGATACGGGATTGCGTGACGTCGCGATCGTCGGTGTGGGAGCCACCCCCTACTACCGGCGGGGTGAATCCGCGGGCAACAGCATCGTCCAACTCGCGGGCGAAGCCATCCTCGCCGCTTGTGCGGATGCCGGGCTGTCGGTGCGGGATATCGATGGTTTCGCGTACTACTCGGGCGCGGGCGCCGGGTACGGCGACAAGATGGAGTCCGTCGACTTCATGGAGACCCTCGGTATTCCCGAAATCCGTTTCTCGGCGTCGCTGACATCCGGTGGCGGCGGGTCCGCCGGAGCGATCGGCCTGGCCCGGGCGGCCATCGTTGCCGGTGACGCTTCGGTCGTGGTCACTGTCATGGCGCTGCAGCAGCAGAAGCAACGCCTCGGCACCGTGATAGCGGCCAAGCCGGTCAGCCCGGTCGGGTCCTTCCTGCAGCCTGCCGGGCTGGCTGGTCCGGGCCACCTGATATCGGTGCTCGCCCGGCGTCATATGCATCAGTACGGCACCACCAGGGAAGCGTTCGCCGAAATCGCGATATCGACCAGGCATAACGCGCTGAATCGCCCCAAGGCGATGAAGCGGACGCCGCTGACCAAGGAGCAATATTTCAGCGGGCGCATGATCGCCGAACCGCTGTGTGTGTACGACTTCTGTCTGGAGACCGAGGGCGCGGTCGCGGTGATCACTACCTCGATCGATCGCGCTCGCGATCTGCGCCGGCAGCCGGTGCCCGTGGTAGCCGTCGCGCACGGCGGCACCCGGGATTGGGGGCGCGCCTTCTCGTGGTTCGGCATGCCGGAGGAAAGCTTCGCCTCGTCCGGACATAAACCGATCGCCGGGCGGCTGTACAAGCAGGCGGGAATCACAGCACAGGACATCGATGTGGCGCTCATCTACGACCACTTCACCCCGATGGTGCTGATGCAGTTGGAGGATTACGGATTCTGCGAGAAGGGCGAGGGCGGGCCGTTCATCGAGAGCGGCGCGATTCGGTACACCCCACGCAGAAAACCGGGAACCATCCCGGTGAACCCGCACGGCGGACAGCTCTCCGAGGCCTACATCATCGGCATGACCCAGATCGTCGAGGGCGTCGAGCAACTGCGCGGCACCGCGATCAACCAGGTGGCCGACGCTGAATTCGCGCTCTGCACCGGCGGACCCGCCAGCCTGCCGGTCAGCGGTCTGATCCTGGGGCGTGACCGATGAACGCCGCGCGCTTGGCCACAGCGCTTCCATCGGACTTCGTCGCGATCACCACCGACTCGGTGACCGAGCCGTTCTGGCAGGCGGCGAGGCAGCGGCGGCTGGTCGCACCGCAATGCGCCGACTGCGCGACATTTCGGCTACCGCCGACGCCGTTCTGCCCGGAATGCCTGTCCACCGCGGTGGACTGGCCCGAATTATCCGGCCGCGCAATCATTTACAGCTTCGCCGTGGTGCACGGCTTCCCTGGATTGCCGGACGTGACTCTGGTCCCCGCCGTTGTGGACTTGCCCGATGCCCCCGGTGCCCGCTTGGTCACGAACGTCATCGATATCGAACCCGAGCAGGTGCGGATCGGTATGGAGCTGATCGTCGACTTCCATCCGATCAGCCACGGCTGGCTCCTGCCGGTATTCCGGAAAGCCGAGGAGTGAGCGATGGACGACGAATACGACAGCGCGCTCGAGGAGAAGCCGCTCGAATTCCTGACCAGCATCGCGAACAGCGGCGGGGCCTGCGATGGCCAGGCGATCGTCCCCGACGGCGAGCACTACCGATGCTGGTGCTCCTGCGGCGAATGGACCATCCAGGCATCGACCCAGTGGGAAGGCCTGCGTCTCGCGCGGGCTCACACCGGCAGCACGCCGAGCTGATCGGCGGCACGCATGAACAGCCAAAAATATGGAGGTGCAATGGCATCGGACAACAAGGTCGCATTCATCACCGGTGTCGCCCGCGGGCAGGGACGCGCGCACGCGGTGAAGCTCGCGGCCAAGGGCATGAACATCATCGGTCTCGATATCTGCGACGACATCGCGTCGATGGACTACCCGAACGCCACGGCGGATGACCTGCGGGCCACCGTCAAAGCAGTCGAAGAGGTCGGCGGCACGATCGTTGCCGAACCAGGCGATGTCCGCAGTTCCGCCGATTTGCAGCGGGTGCTCGATCTGGGCCTCGAGCGTTTCGGGCGCGTCGATGTGCTGCTCGCGAATGCGGGGATCGTGCACCTATCCGAAGGCGGTGACCGCGACCGCATCTGGACCGACATCATCGATGTGAACCTGACGGGCGTGTGGCGCACCATCGAGGTGGTACTTCCGGCGATCCGTGCCGGTGGGCGCGGCGGGTCCATCGTGATCACGAGTTCCTCGGCCGGTATCAAAGGGGTCGCGAGCGATAAGGCCGGGGCCCAGGCCTATACCGCCGCCAAGCGCGGCCTGGTGGGTCTCATGCAGGTGCTCGCCAACCAGTACGCCGCCGAAATGATCCGGGTCAACACCATCCACCCGACGGGGGTGGTTTCCGGCATGACGCAGAACCCGGTCATGGCGGCGCTGCACGCGCAGGCGGCCAGCGGTGACAAGAACACGATCAGCCAGATGCAGAACGCCCTGCCGATCGACATCCTGCAGGCCGAGGACATCGCCAATGCCGTCGCGTGGCTGGTGTCCGACGAGGCGGCCTACCTGACCGGAGTCCAGCTACCGCTCGACGCCGGATTCACCATTCGCTGAATTTCACCCATCACGGAGGTATGAATGCCCACGATCGCTCCCCGAGTTCAACTTCGCTACGGGGATACGGTCCTCGACTCCGGGTCGGGCGGCGTTTTCGAACATCGCAATCCCTATACCGGCGAGGTTCAGGCGCGAATTCCCTTGGCCGGTGTGGCCGAAATCGATGCGGCCGTCGAATTGGCTGCCGCACAGGCGGATTCGTGGCGGCGCTGGACGCCCGAGGCGCGGCGCGATGTGCTGACGCGCTTCGCCGACCTGTTGATCGAACACCGTCAGGATTTCGTCGATCTGCAAGCGCTCGACGGCGGTACGCCACTGCACTTCGGGCGGCGGATCATCGACAACTCGATCAGTTGGGCGCGCTACTACGCCGGATGGTGTGACAAGTTGTCCGGCGAACTGATCTCGACTCTCGACACCCGCGAGTACTTCTCCTACACCGCGCCCGAGCCGTACGGCGTGGTGGGCATCATTGTCACCTGGAACGGACCGGTCATCTCCCTCGGCATGAAGGTGGTACCTGCGCTGGCGGCCGGAAACTGCGTCGTGGTGAAACCATCGGAGTTCACTCCCTTCTCCCCTGATCTGTTCGCGCAACTGCTGCGGGAAGCCGGTGTGCCGCAAGGAGTTTGCACCATTCTCACCGGTGGTCCGGAGGCCGGAGCCGCCCTGGTTCGGCATCCGAAGGTGGCGAAAGTGAGTTTCACCGGCGGGCCCGTTGCGGCGCGCCAGATCATGCACGCGTGTGCCGACCAGCTCAAACCCGCGGTGCTGGAGTTGGGCGGTAAGACCGCGAGCCTGGTGTTCCCGGACGCCGGAGACCTCGAGGCCGTAGCCAACCGCGCTGTGCGCGACTGCATCGGAGTACTGGCGGGCCAAGGCTGTGCCGTGCCGAGCCGCCTGATCGTGCACGAGGACATCTACGACGAGATGGTCGAACGGGTTACCGCCATCGCGGCCACCTACAAGGTGGGCGATCCGTTCGATCCGGAGGTCAAGGTCGGACCGCTCATCAATGCCGCCGCCGTCGAGCGGGTGTGCGGCATGCTCGACCGCGTCCGGCGTGACGGCGCGGGCCGAATCGTGCTGGGCGGCAACAAGGCAGGCGGCGACCTCGCGGACAAGAACTTCGTGGAGCCGACGATCATCGTCGATACCGATCCCGGCCACGAGATCGCGCAGACGGAGATCTTCGGCCCGGTGCTGCTGATCTTCAAGTTCTCGACCGATGACGAGGCGGTCGCGTTGGCCAACAGCACGCCCTACGGGCTCGGTGCGAATATCCAGTCGACCAATCTCACCCGGGTGCACCGACTCGCCGAGCGACTGAGCGCGGGCGGCGTCTACGTCAACGGCGCGCGCCAGAACCTCCCGCATACGCCCTTCGGCGGCGTTGGGATCAGTGGTTACGGCAGGGAAGGCGGGCGGGCCGGAATCGACGAATTCCTGCGCTACAAGACGGTTTCCATCATCGAGCCGGAGTGATCCGAAAAGGGGCCGAGGCGATGCGCCTCGGCCCCGTTTCCATGCGCGCCTCAAGCCGCGGTGGCGTCACCGAGATAGCCGCGCAGCAGTTCGTCACCGGCCTGGTCGGCGGCACCCGACCAGGCGATCCGCCCGCGCTGCAGGATGAGACAGTGGTCGGCGAAAGCCAGTGCGCGACTGGCGAACTGCTCGATCATGATCACCGCGACACCGGCCGCCCTGGCCCGCTGCAGGCTCTCGAAAACCACATCGACCATCTTCGGCGCCAGGCCGAGCGACATCTCGTCGGCGATCACCAACCGCGGTTCGACCATCAGCGCCCTGGCCAGCGACAGCATCTGCTGTTCACCGCCGGACAGGGTGCCCGCGGCCTGGCGCTGCCGTTGCCGCAGCACGGGAAAGATCTCGAAGGCATGCTCGATGGCCGCGGCTCTGCGCCGCCGGTCGGCCGCGGTGGCCATGCGCAGATTCTCCAGCACGGTCAGGGTCGGGAATACGCCGCGGCCTTCGGGCAGATGCACCAGGCCCGCGCGCCGGATCCGGTCCGGCGTCGCGCCGGTGATGTCGCGGCCGTCGAGTTCGACGATTCCGTCCACCGGTGCGACGAGCCCGGACAGCGCCCTGGCCAGCGTGCTTTTTCCGGAACCGTTCGGCCCCAACACGGCGAGCGCGCTGTTCGGGTGCACATCGAAGGTCACGCCCTGCAGTGCCTGCGCGGCGCCGTAGCGGACGCTCAGGTCGCGGACGGCGAGCAAGGCAGATGTGGTGGTCATGCCGAGGTCCTTTCCTCGTCGGGGCCCGCGCCAAGATACGCGGCGCGCACGGCCGGATCCGCGCGGACCTCGGCCGGGGTTCCTTCGCTGATCTTGACGCCGAAGTCGAGCACATGGACGACATCGCTGAGCCCGAGCACCAGATCGACATCGTGCTCGACCAGCAGCAGCGAGACGCCGTGGTCGGCCACGACACGGCTGAATGTGCCCGCGAGCTCATCGGTTTCGCGTGCGTCCAGCCCCGACGACGGCTCGTCGAGCAGTAGCACATTCGGATCGACGGCCAGTGCCCTGGCGATCTCGACGAGCCGGCTGGTGCCGAGCGGCAGCCCGGCCACCGGCAGATCGGCGTGCCCGGTCAGTTGCAGTGCGGCGAGGATCTCGTCGACCCGCCGGTCCTCGCCGGCGGGGGCGCGGCGGAAACCGCCCGCCGTCACGAGGTCGGTCCACATCCGGCTGCGTGCGTGCCGGAGCCGGTAGCCGAGCACCACGTGTTCGCGGACGGTGAGTCCGGGGAACAGCTCGGGATGCTGGAAGGTGCGGGCGAGACCGCGCCGGGCCCGCGACTGCGCACTTGCCTTGGTGACGTCGTGACCGTCCATCAGGACGGCGCCGGAGCTCGGTTTCAGCAGTCCGGACAGCACCGCGAACAAGGTGCTCTTACCCGCGCCGTTGGGGCCGACGAGACCGACGATGGAAGCGGGCGGGACCTGGAGGTCGACGTCGTTGAGGGCGACGAGTCCACCGAAGCGGACGGTCACGCCCTTGGCCTCGATCCGCGGTGGAGTTGGGTCGGTGGTCATGCCAGGTCTCCCGGAGTCAGCTGTGGTTCCTCGACGCGCTCGCGAGATTGCTCCGCAGCCGGTGTCGTCTCGGAACCCGTTGTTACCTTTGATATTTCGGAGCTCTCGACGGCGGGCCGTCGGCCCTGCCACCAACGAATGACATCGTCGAGTTGCCGCGCGTGCATCGCGACGATCCCGTCCGGATTGCGGGCGAGCATGATCGCACCGAATCCGAACATGATGACCGGGATCTCGGCCCAGCTCGTCGGCAGGTAGGTCTGGAACACGCTGGGCAGCACGGCGAAGGCCACCCCCGCGACCAGCGCGCCCATGATCGACCGTGAGCCCAGGGTGACCAGGACCGCCAGCCAGACCAGACCGGTGAACGCGTTGAACGAATCGGGCAGGGCCGACTGGTAATTCAGCGCGAGGAATCCACCGCCGATCGCCGCGACGAACGTGGCGAGGGCCGATACCAGCACCTTGATCGGAAGAATGCTCAGGCCCAGCGTGCGCGAACCGGGTTCGCTCCACCGGACCGCGGTCACCGCGAGTCCCGCGGTCGAACGCCGCAGATTCACCACGAGCAGACCGAGCCCGACGAACACCACCAGGGCGAGCAGAGCGAATGTCGCGTTGTCCGCGGCCCATTCGGGGCGCGGCATATAGATGCCCTGGCCGGAGTTGTAGAACCGGTCCCGCATGAAGATCAGGTTCTGGGCGAGCAGGCCGAAGGTCAGCGTGACCAGGGCGACGTACAGGTTGCCGAGGCGGATCGTGAGCAAGCCGAGGATCACACCGATCGGCACGATGCACAGCGCACCGACCAGGACCGCCACCAGTGGCGACCACCCGGAATTGGTGGTCAGATCGGCCGCGAAGACGGCACCCAACCCCGCGAAAGTGATCTGACACAGCCAGATCATGCCGCCCTCACCGGTCACCAGCGTGAACGACAGCAGCGCGATCGCGAGCGCGATACCCGCACCGACCAGACCGGCCCAGAAGTCCTCGAGAACCAGGGGCAGTACCGCGACGATGACCAACGTGACCACGGCTGCGACGAGCGCGGCCGTCGGTCGGGTCCGCCCGGTGCGTGACCCGCCCGAACTACCGGGCGCTCCGGCATCGGCCGTGCGGATCGCGCGATCGAGCGCGCCGCCCGCCGTGGTGTCGCCCGCCTGTCCACGTACCGCGTAGTACAGCAGGAAGACCAACATGAACATGAACGGGATGCTCGGCACGATCTGCGCCGAGAACGGGCTCTGCGGGTCGAGGTAGCGCTGGATGACATTGGTGACCACACCCATGGCGAGCGCGACCGAGACGGCCATCGGCAGATTGCGCAGCCGCGCCGCGACCACCGCCGCGAAGGCGGCCGACATCAATGAGGTCATGCCCTCGACCGTGAGTCCCGCGGTCGGCGCGACGAGCACACCGGCAAGTCCGGCTAACAGTGCACTGAATGCCCATACGCCGAGCGACACCCTAGTCGGACTGACTCCGGACATGGCGGTCAGCGCCTCGGAGTCGACCAGGGCCCGAACCCGCAGGCCGATATCGGTATACCGGAGCAGCCCGGTGCCGACGAGCAGAACCACCGCCAGGCCCGTATAGGTGATCACCTGGTTCATATCGACGACCGCCCCGAATACGTGGAATATCCGCAGCGGTTGGGGAGCCAGGCCGGGCGCCGTGGTGTTCACCAGGTGTCCAAGCACCAGGTTGACCAGCGGTGGCAATGCGACCGAAAGGCCGATCGTCGCAACGATCTTGACCAGCGGTGAGCGCAGCCGCAGGTAGCGGAAAAGCAACGCGTAGAGCGCGATGCCGAGGGCCGGGCCGAACAGCCCGATCGCGACCACGGCCGCGAGCGGTATCGACCACCCGTGTTCGACGTGCAGGAAGTAGTAGAAGCGGGCGACGGCGAAGGCCATGGCACCGAAGGCGAAGTTGAAAACGCCCGAGGAAACGTAGGTCACGACCAGCGATGCCGCGGCGATTGCGTAAATCGCGCCGAGGGCTAGCCCGGCGAGAACGTAGGAGAGCAACGGTGAGGCCCCTAACCAGTTCGACGCTCTGAAGGTATGGGTAAGAGTGCGCTAATAGCGGGTCAGCGTCAAGGATTTTGTCCGGATTCTTCTCGAAAACCGGATAC
The DNA here is from genome assembly GCF_050942345.1 of Nocardia pseudovaccinii. NCBI lineage: Bacteria > Bacillati > Actinomycetota > Actinomycetes > Mycobacteriales > Nocardiaceae > Nocardia > Nocardia pseudovaccinii. The sequence goes on along the minus strand of NZ_CP192074.1, from coordinate 3,383,023 downwards.
AAAGGGTACTGAATATGCTCAACTGTAGCCCTCATAGCCGTCCGGGCATCGAAGCCGGACCGGCGATAGCTAGAGGAGTGCAGATGCGCAGAGTCGGTGCGATCGCAGCATGGGTATGCGCCGCAATGTTTTTGGTTCCCGCGTGCGGCAGCGGCGGCCCAGCCGATACCAGTGGCCCGATCAAGGTGGGCGTGCTGACCTCGCTCAGCGGCGCCGCGACCGCCAACTACGCAGGTACCGAACCCGGAGTGAAAGCCCGCTTCGCCGCATACCAGGCGGCGAACGGCAAGTGCGCGGCGCGCGGCTTCGACGTCGTCATGGGTGATGACCAGTCCACGCCGCAGGGCGCGTTGACCGCGGCGCAGAAGTTGGTGCAGCAGGATCACGTCTACGCGGTACTGCCGGTGAGCACGTACTTCTACGGCGCGGGGCAGTACGCGGGCACCCAGGCGAGCAAGACGCCGTTCCTCGGCGCCGGCTTCGACGGCGGCGAGCAGTGGTTCAACCCGAAGTACGACAACCTATTCGCCGCGACGGGTGGTACCGACTACAACAAGACCGCGACGACCCTGGGTGACTACTGGAAGAAGATCGGCGGAACCAAGGCCGCCGTGCTCTCCTACAACACCCCGAGTGCCACGAAGTCGGCGGAAGGCGCGGCACTGTCGGCCGAACATGCTGGGCTGACGCGCGGTTATGTCAACATCCGTATTCCGTTCGGGACCACCGATGTCGGTCCCTACGTCCTCGGCATCAAGGAATCCGGTGCCGATGTGCTGTACGCGCCGGTCATTCCGGATACCGGGTTCGCGCTCATGACCGGACTGCGGCAGGCCGGAGTCGAGATGAAGTCCGTGCTGCTGGCCACCGGCTACGGGGCGGATCTGCTGAAGTCGCCGCCCGCGATCGCGGCGGGCCAGGGCGTCGGCTTCATGACTTCCTTTGCACCGACGGAAATGAATACCGAAGCGACCCGGGCGTTTTCGGCGGCGCTGAAGCAATACGCGGGCTCGGAGACCGGTATCCCGTCCTTCTCGATGGCGGTGGGCTGGGTCAGCGCCGACCTGCTGATCGAGGGGCTCGAGAAGGCCGGTTGCAACGCCAGCCAGGAACAGTTGATGTCCGCGCTGCGTACCGACAAGACCTGGACCGCCGGTGGATTGTTTCCGAAACCTGCCGATTTCGAGAACCGCGGCTCCTACTCCGTCGGCTCCCCGGGCAACTGCACCTTCATCTCCATCCTGCGCGGCGACAAGTTCGTGCCGGACACGAATGGCGCTCCGGCCTGCGGCGAGCAGATTCCGGATCTGAAGGTCGTGCCGAAGTAGACGTCCCTCCACATCGAAGTCCGAGGGATCCGAAAGAAAGAGAAACACAGGATGAGGAAAACCGCAGCCGCCGGTGTGTTACTGGCAACCGCGCTCGCTGTCACCGCACAGGCCGGTGTCGCCGCACCACAGGCCGACGACGGCGTCCATTACACGGCGAACGTCACCGACAAATCGACGATCATCAGCACCGATGCCGGTTCGATGGCCGTGGAGGACGGGGTATTCAAGATCAAGGCAGCCAATGGGGTCACCCTCGCCGGTGCCGAATTGGCTTTCCGGGTGGACGATTTCGTCTTCCCCATCGCCGCGGAGATCACCGATCGCACCGCCACACTGACCCCGCAGTTCGATCGTGAACACGCGGTGTACAAGCCGGTCGCCCTGCCCTACGAGGACCAGGCCCCCTGGAAGACCCAGTACGACCGGGAACAGGCCGCGTTCGGCCGAATGTTGGGCACCGTCACGATGGGTGCGACCATCGGCTCATTGGTCGGCGGCATCAGCGGCGGGGCCGTCGGCTGTGTCCTGGGCGGCATTGCCGGTGCCACCGTCGCCTCGGCGACGATCGTCGGATTGTTCGGTGCGTTCATTCCCGCCGCGGCCATCGGCTGTCTCGGCGGAATCGTGGCCATCGGCGCACTGGGCACCCTGGCCGGACAGATTCTGGTGACCGCGCCGATCGCGATCATGGCGGCCGTCCAGTACTTCACCACGATCAACTCGCCGATGCCCGCACCGAAGTAGCCCGAATCGGGAAGACCTGACAGGGACGCCCGCATCGCTACAGCGAGCACTCTGGCCGCCACAACCAGAGTGCTCGCTCGATCGATGAGATCGCTCAGTCAGCATTCCAAAGCGCGGATGATCGCCGTGGAGTGTTTGTGCGTCCAGTCCAGGCGGGTATCACGCACGACGGCGTGAGCCTTCGCCACCTTGACACGTGCCTTGTCCCGGTTGCAGCTGCCTTTCTGTTTGCGGCTCAACGCTTTCTGCGCCGTCCGGAGACGACGTTCGGCGCGCCGGAAGAACCGTGGGCTTGCGATCGTGGTGCCATCGGACAGCACCGCGAACGTTGTCAGTCCGAGGTCGATCCCCACCTCTGTATCGACTTCGGGCAGCGGCTGATCACTGGTTTGCACGACGAACGATGCGAAATACCGTCCAGCGGCATCTCGGATGATAGTGACCGACGATGGTGTCGACGGCAGCTCCCGCGACCACCGCACCGCGATATTGCCGATCTTCGGTAGCCGCAGCTTCCCACCATCAGTGACCGCGAAGCGAGCGTTGGTGGTGAACCGGATGCTCTGCCGATTGTCTTTGCGGGACCGGTAGCAGGGCCGGGAAACCTTACGCCCCTTTCGTTTCCCGCTGAGTGAGGCGAAGAAGTTGCGGTATGCGGTGTTCAGGTCCGCCAGCGCTTGCTGCAACACCACCGCCGACACCTCACCAAGCCACGACCGCTCCGGGGTTTTCTTCGCAGCGGTAAGCCCGCGAGAGCGTGGCATCGCTCAGATACGGCTCGCCTGCGGCTCGCGCATCCTGCCGTGCGCGTAGCGCGTCGTTGAACACCACTCGCGCGCACCCGAATGCCCGTGACAGCGCTTGCTGCTGTCGGGGTGTCGGGTATACGCGAAAGTTGTACCGCAACTGCACATCTCACACGTTACAGATGGCTGGGCTCGTATTTCGCGGGTTCGATCTGTGACACGCCGCTGTCGATGTTGACACAGGCCCTCCGCGCTCGGCGGTTCGACGCCCGACCCCCGCAGCGCCCAGTCCTTCGTCCGGCCTCTCGATCACGGCCACTCAGACCGTGATGACCAGTGCCGACCCCATGCCGCCGCCCGCGCACATGGCCGCGACCGCGGTACCGCCGCCGCGACGGCGCAATTCATGGGCCAGGGTCACCACCATCCGGGTGCCGGTGGTCGCGATCGGATGGCCGAGGCTGCAACCGCTGCCGAACGGATTGACCCGCTCGGGATCCAGGCCCAACCCACGCACGGCGGCCACGGTCACCGATGCGAAGGCCTCGTTGATCTCGAACAGATCCACATCGCCGATGCCGATTCCGGCGCGGTCCAACGCCTTTCGGATCGCCTCGATCGGCGCGAGGCCGGTGCGCACCGGATCGACGCCGACGCTCGCCCACGACCGCACGGTGGCCAGCGGTGCGAGCCCGTGTTCGGCCGCCAGTTCGGAACTGGCGACGACCACCGCGGCCGCACCGTCGTTCAATCCGCTGGAGTTACCGGCGGTGATCGAGAAGCCCTCGATCTCCGGATGCAGCGGCTTCAGCGCCGCGAGTTTCGCCATTGTGGAGCCGCGGCGCGGATGTTCGTCGACGTCGAAAACCGAGACCCCGCCGTCCCGATCGGTGACCTTGACCGGGACGATCTCGTCGAGGAACCGTCCGGCGTCGATCGCCGCGATGGCCCGCTCGTGCGAACCGAGGGCCCAGGCGTCCATCTCCTCCCTGGACACCCCGGCCAGCCGCGCCGTATTCCAACCGACGAGCATCGCCATATCGTTGCTCGGCGCCTCCGGCGTCGACACATGCGACGGCGAACTCCACGGGTCTTGCCAGTCGTCGGTACCGGGAATCCGCCGCCGCGAAACGGGAGCGGTCGAGAACGACTGGGTCCCACCGGCGATCACCGCACGATCCATCCCGGCCAGCACGCTCCCGGCGGCGGTCGCGATACTCGCCAATCCGGAGGCACAGTGCCGGTTGTGCGCCAAGCCGGGAACATGTGTCAGCCCGGCCTCGATCGCGGCATATCTGGCGATATCGCCGCCACCGGCCACCGATTCGCCGAGCACGACGTCATCGATCAGCTCCGGCGGCACGCCGCTGCGTTGCGCCGCCTCCCGAACAACGACGGTGGCGAGATCGAAGGCGCTGGTGTCGCGCAGGGTGCCCTTGCGGGCGGTGCCGATGGCGGTACGGCAGGCGGAGAGCAAAACGGCGTCAGTCATATAATTCGTTGTACTCTATTACCGCGCCGCCTGAAAGATGCGCGGCGAAAAGCGTGGTGAATCTCGACTCGAGATGTAAAAAAGGATACCTTCGCAATGACGTTTATGTCTTCGGCATCGGGTGGTGACTGATGAACTTCGAGCTCAGCGACGAGCAGACGATGTTGTGCGCTGCCTCGCGCGACCTACTGTCGGACCGGGCGCCGATCGCGGCGTTACGGACCTGGATGGAGCGCGACGAAGACGTCGACCCGCAGCTGTGGCGGCTCACCGCCGAGCTCGGTTGGCCCGGCCTGGCGCTACCCGAGGAGTACGGCGGTGCGGGCCAGGGGCTGGTCGAGCTGACACTGGTTGCCGAGGAGATCGGGCGCGGGCTCGCACGCGGCCCGTTCATCTCGACCGCCGTCGTCGGTGCCGCGATCGCCGCGGCGGGTGCACCCGCACTGCGGGCCGAGGTGCTGCCCGCGCTTGCCGATGGATCCGGTTGGGCCACGTGGGCTTTCGCGGAACCGCGGGCACCGTGGACCCTGGACGGGGTGCATGCCGAAGCCCGCAGCGACGGGGACGAGTTCATTCTCGATGGGGTCAAGACCGCGGTGCAGGATGCGGGCGGCGCCCGCTGGCTGCTGGTCACCGCGCGGCACGAAGGCGTTCCGACATCATTTCTCGTCGACCGGGACAGCGCCGGGGTCACCGTGCGGCGTCAGCAGGTCCTGGATCTGACGCGCGCGTTCTACGAGGTCCGGCTCGAGCGGGTGCGCGTCCCGGCCCAGCGCCGCCTCGAGGTCGGGCCCGCCGAGGTGCAACGGCTGCTCGACTACGCCTCCGTACTGCGATGTGCCGATGCCGTCGGGGTCATCGCGCGCATGCTCGAACTCACCGTCGAATACACCGAGGCCCGCGTGCAATTCGGGCGGCCGATCGGCACCTTCCAGGCCGTCAAGCACGCGTGCGCCGACATGGCGATGTTCGTGCACGGCGCCCGCGCGGCCACCTACTACGCGGCGATGGCCGCCGATGCCGATGACGCCACGCGCGCGGCCTGCGTCGCGGCCTCCTATACCTCTTCCGCCGCTGGGGAAGTCACGGCCCGTGCCCTGCAATTACACGGTGGCATCGGCTTCACCTGGGAGCACGACCTGCATCTCTACCTGCGCCGAGCCGAGACCGACGCCGTCCTCTACGGCGGCGTCACCGTCCATCGGGACCGGCTGTGCACCCTGCTGCAACAGTCCCCCGCATCCGTCTGAACGAGAAGGAATCCTATGGAAATCAAGGGTAAGAAGGTCGTCGTATTCGGCGGCGCCTCCGGTATGGGCCGGGCCAGTGCCGAACTGCTCGCGGCGCGTGGCGCCGATGTCGCCGTGCTGGACCGTCCAGGTACGGCGGGCGCCGAGGTCGCCGCCGCACTCGGCGCCAGCTTTTACCCCGTCGACATCACCGACTTCGCGGCGACCGAGCAGGCACTCGCCGACGCCGTGGATTCCCTTGGCGGACTCCATGTCTCGATCACCACGGCGGGCGGCGGCAAGGCCAAGCGCACGCTCGGCAAGGACGGTCCGCACGATCTCGAGACCTTCCGTCAGGTGCTCGACCTCAACGCCGTCGCGACCTTCAATATCAGCAGGCTCGCCGCGGCGCATATGAGCCGCAACGAGCCGGAGGATCCGGAGGACACCGGCGAACGCGGCGTCATCATCAACACCTCCTCGATCGCGGCCTTCGAAGGTCAGATCGGTCAGGTCGCCTACACCGCCTCCAAAGCCGCCATCGCGGCTATGTGCCTGACCATGGCCCGTGATCTCGGCTCCCTCGGCATTCGGGTACTCGCCATCGCGCCCAGCCTGTTCGAAACCGGTATAACGGCCAAGATCCCGGACGAGGCGCGGGCGCAGCTGGTCAAGGACGCCGCCTTCCCCAAACGGCTCGGCCGTCCCGAGGAGTACGCCAAACTCGCCCTCGCCATCATCGACAACCCGATGCTGAACGGCCAGTGCCTGCGTCTCGATGCGGGCCAGCGGTTCGCCCCGAAATAGTCGCGGTTTCGAACACGAAAGTTCAAGTCGGGCATCGTATTACGGTGCCCTGTTCGAAGGAGGGACGCGATGTCCGAACATGAGGGCAAGATCGCGGTGATCACCGGAGGTGGCCGCGGCTTCGGTAAGGCATTCGGCACCGCATTGTCGGAACTGGGCGCGCACGTCGTGCTCGCCGATATCGACGGCGAGGTCGCCGAATCCGCAGCCGCGGAACTGATCGCGCAGGGCCGCAATGCGACCGGCGTGGCCTGCGATGTCGCCGACGAGGACGGCGTCGCCGCGATGATCGACGCGGTCGCCGAACGCCACGGCGGTATCGACATCCTGGTCAACAATGCGGGCCTGCACGCCGCATACAACAGGCCGTTCACCGAACTCGGCCTGGCCAAGGTCCGGCGAGTGTTCGATGTCAATGTCATGGGCGTGGTCAACTGCACGCTCGCGGCACACAAGGCGATGACCGGGCGCGAGGGCGCATCGATCGTCAATATCTCGTCGTCGGCGGCCTACGCCAACCGCACCGTCTACGGCGTCTCCAAACTCGCCGTGCGCGGCCTGACCATGTCCTTCGCCCGCGAATTCGCCCCCGACGGCATCCGTGTCAACGCGATCGCACCCGGTTTGATCTTCACCGAAACCATTCGGGCCGAACTCGCTCGCGACGAGGCCGAGCGCGTCATGGGTCAGCAGATTCTCCAGCGCGAGGGCGAGGAGCGCGACATCGTCGAGGCACTGCTCTACCTGGTCTCGTCGAAGGCGTCCTTCGTCACCGGTGAAACACTCCGTGTGACAGGCGGTTTCGCACTTTCGGTCTAACGTTGCGCCGAATTGTTCTGCGCATCAACAACTGTGGCCGGGTCTCGCAATACTTATTGCGAGACCCGGCCGCGGTTTCGGGTCAGCGCGCCGCCCAGTGCTCGTCGACGAATCGTCGGATTTCCCCGGCCCTTTCCCGGTCCTCCGGTGCGGTCCCGAGGAACATGCCGTGACCCGCGGCTTCGAAGACATGCAGGTCCGCTCCGACACCGGCCGCGCGCAGCTTCCGGTGCAGGCGCACGGTGTCCGACAACAACACATCGCGGGTGCCGCTCAGCAGCAGGGTCGGCGGGAAGCCCTTCGTGAAATCCCCGAACAGCGGCGACAGATACGGGTCACGCAGATCGTGCCCCGCCGCGTACAGCAGGATGGCGGGCATCAAGCTCCCGATCTGCACATTATCGAGGCCCTGGTTGGTCTGCCACGTGTCACCCGACTCGGTGAGATCGACTGCGGGCGTACCCAATACCGCCGCGGCGGGCAGTGGGAGACCTTCGTCGCGAGCCCGCAGGATCAGCGCGACAGCCAGATTCGCTCCGGCCGAAGTGCCGCCGACGATGATCTCCTCCGGACGATATTCCTTCAGCAGGGCGCGGTAGGTGGCCAGACAGTCGTCGAGCGCGGCCGGAAACGGGTGGTCGGGCGGCATCCGATAATCGACCGACCAGGTCCGGGCCGCTACCGAAGCGGCCGCGCCGACACCCATCGCGCGGCAGATCTCGCCGCCGCACAGGATCCAGGACCCACCATGGAGATCGAGATACACCCGACGGTCTTCATCGGCGACTGCCTCGGGGGTGATCACATAGACCTTGGCGCCGCCGGTATCGATCTCCGATACCGAAGGACCGGGCGCATCGGTCGCCCCGCCCCGCATCGCCAGCATTCCGAGCACTTCGGCGTCCGTCGATGCGATCATGTCCCGCCAGCCCTGGACGTCGTTCAGCGCCGGATATTCCGGCGACGGCCCGAGCATGCCCCGCGCCAGTATCGTTCGCGCCTGCTCGCTCACCGACGTCGGCACCGGTATATCCCGCGCCGGTACGTGCAAGGTCGGCCGCGAATCACGCACCTGTATTCCTCCGACTCGTCATCGATCGAGTTGAACGGTACCTACCGATAAAGACGCTGCCGGTTTCGTGCAACCCGCACGAAACCGGCAGCCGCCACCAGAGTTATGCGGTCGCAGGCTCCGCCTCGACAGCTTCCTTCGCGGCGAGTTCGGCTTCCTCACCCTTGATCGCCTTCAGCAGTACCAGCGGCGTCGCGACCTTCCAGACGAGGTAGGCGATCGCCGGAATGCCCTGGGCCAGAATGCCGTTCCACGCGAACGGGCCGGTCTTGTTCAGGAAGACGAAGGCGCCCGAGATGAGCAGGACACCCAGGAGCATGCTCAGGTGCGCGTACCAGCGCGGGAAAATCGGCTTGTCGCGCTGGTCGAAGTAGGAAGCGAACCCGATCGACCAGACCTGCAGTACGAAAATACAGGCGTTGCCCACATACATCAGCCAGAAGATGTCGGTCATCGCGGACAGGACATCAGGGGAATGGCTTTCCGGCCGATATGCGGCGGCGGCCAGAATCGCCAAGGGGTAGAAGAAGCCAGTCGGCGCGACGACGCCGGTGGTCAGCTGAACCATCGACAGCCAGCCCCAGCCGCCCTCGACCCGCTTCATCTGCATGCTGGTCGCGACGACGTATGGATATTCGAATGGCACGGTCAGCACCATGATGGCCACACACAGCAGAATCCCGTGCTGATGCTCGACCAGGAAGTCGCGAACCTCATTCGCGGACATCGTCGGACTCATGGGCGAGAGCAAGTCGCCGACACCGTAGGCGACCAGCATCAGTACGAGGACCAGGAATCCGCTCCACGCCGACCAGCGCTGTAATCTGAAATAGATTGATTTCTTCAACGGATCTCCTTCGATCTCTGCACTCATCGCCAGCAATTCCGTCCCGAGGACGAAAGCTCCCCTAGTGTGATGACCCGCACATTCGACCGTCGGCGAACTTCCGCAGAGCGGGACGGCCGCACAGCCGCCCCATCGTCGGAGCCGCGCATTCCCGTTCAGCGGCAGCCGCGTGCGAGCCGGTCGTGTTCCGGCTGGAGTACGCGGTGCTCAGGGCGCAGGATTACGGCATGGACAACGATGTAGCCGAGGCGGTGCGCGGGCTGCTGCCGGAACTGGCCGAACGCGCGGCGCAGGTCGACGTGACCGGCGAAATACCGGAACAGACGATGACCGACCTCATCGCCGCAGGCGTCTTTCGGCTGCTGCAACCGAAGTGGAGCGGGGGCCTGGAAGCCGATCCGAATCAGTTCTACGACGTGGTCCGGATGATCGCGGGCGTCTGCGGCTCCACCGGATGGGTGGCCTCGGTGCTCGGGGTAGTTCCCTGGCATGTGGCGCTTTTCGACGAGCGCGCCCAACGCGAGGTGTGGTCGGGGGGATGGCAGCCGACGGAGTCGGCGGGGCGGGTAAGCCCAGATCACCCCAACGCGCTGATCTGTCCGTCCTATGCGCCGGTCGGCCGGTTGACGCCGGTCGAAGGGGGCTACGAACTCAGCGGACGGTGGCGCTTCGCATCCGGCTGCGCACACGCGTCATGGGCGGTACTCGGCGGCACCGTCTACGCCGAGAACGGTGATCCGGTGGATATCGTGTCCGCGCTGGTACCGCGGACGGATTACCGCATCGACAAGGTGTGGGACTCCGTGGGCCTGCGCGGCACCGGCAGCCATGACCTGCACATCGATCGCATATTCGTCCCGGAATACCGGACGACGCGCAACTACGACGTCACCCACCGGCGTGGCCCGGGCCAGAAACTGAATACCGGTCCGCTGTATCGCATGCCGTTCGGCACGATGTACAGCTATTCGGTCACCGCGCCGATGATCGGTTTGGCGGAAGGCTGCCTGGAGAAATTTCTCACACGCATGCGCAATCTCAACCGACCGAGTTTCGGTGGCGGCAGCCTCAGCACGGACCGGTCCGTGCAGATCGCCGTGGCGCGGGCCGAATCCGATGTCGACGCCGCCGTCCTGCAGCTGCACCGGAACCTGCAGGACCTGTACGAACGTGCGCGCCGCCGCGAGGACATCCCGATGGAGTTGCGGCTGCGCGGCCGCCGGGATCAGGTGTGCGGCACCGAGCGTGCGATCACCGCGATCGATCTGGTTTTCCAGGCCGCGGGCGGCATGTCACGACGCCGTGGCAACCCGATCGAACGGGCCTGGAGGGACGCGCATACGGGCAGTATTCATGCCGGTAACGATGTCGAATCGTCGCTGGCGCTGTGCGGCCGCGGCTCGTTCGGGTTGTACGTCGACGACATGCTGGTCTGAACAGACGACGACCCCAATGGCCTGCCCTGCCATTGGGGTCGTCGAATTGCGCACTGCTACATCGGGTTCAGGTGACTACCAGCCGACGAGCTGGTCCATCACCAGCGACGCGCTGGCGAGGTAGTCGCCGTACCCACCGCGGAAGAACAGCAGCGGAGTACGCACCGACTCCACCCGCAGTTCGTGCACCTGCCCGACGACCAGAACGTGGTCACCGATCTCGACGATCTGGGCAACGGTGCAGTCCACCCACGCGACAACGCCGTCCAATACCGGATTGCCCAATGCGGACGACTGCCACGTCACACCCTCGAACCGGTCGCCACCCCTGGACGCCATTCGCCGCGACACATGTTCCTGGTTGCCCGCCAACGCATTTGCGCAGAACCGCCCGGTCTCGCGGATGCGTTGCAAGGTTGTCGACGACGTGTCCACCAGGAACGACACCAGGGGCGGGTCGAGCGAGACGGAGGTGAACGTCCCTACGATGAACCCGTGCGGGCGCTGATCATCGTCGAGGGTGGTGATCGCGACCACGCTCGTGGGGAAATGGCCGAGCACATTCCGGAAGTGGCGCGTATTGATGGCCACCACCGTCTCCTGCGTTGATCGGATCTCGCTCATATCCGTCCTCCCTATCCGCTCGTGTCAGACCATCACGACCATCGACGGCGGCAGCTCGAGCCCCATCTTGACCAGTGCGTTCGCGTGATAGGCCGTACCGGGAACGTGGACCATGTGCTGCAGTGCCATATGCGCGTCACGCCAGTACCGCTGGATCGGGTTACTCCGCCGACCGGCGTTTCCACCGGAGCGGGCGAAGATCTCGTCCAATGCCGAAACCGCCCGCCAGGCACAGCGGACCTGATTGCGACGGATATCCAACCGGTCCTCCAGCGTGATCGGTTGCCCGGACTCGAGCTGGTCATACAGCCGACTGACGCCGTTGATCAGCTGAATCCGTGAAGCCTCGATCTCCGAAGCCGCCTCACCCGCGGCGTAGAGCGTGTACGGATCGTCGCGCACCTGGACACCGGTCACCGCGACGCGCTCGCGCTGCTGGTCCAGATGCACACGCAGTCCGCCCTCGCAGATCCCGATGACCGCGGAGGTCAACCCGAGCGGGAACATGGTCGTGAACGGCAGCTTGTACACCGCGTCGGTAAGGCCGCGCTTTTCTGCCGCCGCACCCTGCATGATCTCGTCCTGGACGATGACGCGGTAGTCGGGCAGGAACGCCCCCTCGATCACCACGTCCTTACTGCCGGTACCCGACAGGCCGACCACGTCCCAGGAATCGTCGATGATCTTGTAGTCCGCACGCGGGACGACCACATGCAGCACGGTCGGCGGCCCGGCGGGCTTGCCGGTGCCGTCACCGAGCAGGGCGCCGAGGAAGACCCACTCGCAGTGGTCTGTGCCAGAGGAGAACGGCCATCGCCCACTGAGCCGGTAACCGCCCTCCACCGGATCGGCGACGCCCATCGGCATGTAGGGCGAGGCGATCCAGGTGTCCGGGTTTTCACCCCAAACCTCTTGTGGCAGACGGGGATCCATCTGCGCCATCTCCCACGGATGAACGCCGACGACGCCGCACACCCAGCCCGCGGCGGGGTCGTGCTGCGCGACCGCCATCACCGCTTCGGCGAAATCACGCGGGTGCGCTTGGTAACCACCGAACTCCTTGGGCTGCAGCAGCCGCATCACCCCCGCCGAACGCAGCAGTTCGGCGGTCTTATCGCTCAGCTTGCCGAGCTTCTCGTTCTCCTCGGCGAGTGCGGCCAGTTCCGGCCCCAGCTCCTCGACACGTTGGACTACTTCGTGTGCCACGACGCACACCTCCTACTTACTGGGAAACTACAGGTGCCGCCGCGACGGCCACCGAAAGTGCCGATCTGGCGAGGGGATTGGCTCATTGTGATTCCTTGGTCCATTCGGTCACCACGGACTTTCCGCTCACTGGAAAGACGCGTGGTGCGTTGGCGTCGGGCGGACTATGAGGCGGTTGGTTTACGGGTGAGGAATTCGATCGCCACCCGCTCGAAATCGGACTTGCGCTCGATCTGCACCCAGTGCCCGCAGCGGGCGAAGGTGTGCAACTCGACATCGGGCAGCCACCGGTTCGCGAAGTGCGCCTGGTCGTAGGGCAGCATCCGGTCGTCGCGACCCCACAGCATCAGCGTCGGAGTCGTGATGGTGGCTGCCTTGGTCCACAGCGGCGTATACGTCTGGCGCAGCTTCGGATCGAACATCGAACCGAAGATCGCCTTCATCCGATCGAGCACGCCCTCGGCGGTGGCATTGCGCATGCGTTCGTCGACGAGCTCGTCGGTGATCAGCGCGGGGTTGAACACCATCGCCTTGATCCAGGCGATCATCCGATCGCGGGTGGGATCCCCGAGGAATTCGAACAATCGCTGAAAGCCCTCGCTGGGGTCGGCCTGGAAGATTCCGACCGAAAGTCCGCCCGAGCCCATGATGGCCATCCGGCGCACTCGTTCGGGATGCAGGGCGGCCAATTCCGCCACCACCGCTCCGCCCATGGAGTTGCCGATGAACACCGCCGAATCGATGCCGAGGTGATCCATCAGCCGCGCGATCCACTTCGCGGCGACCACCGGGTAGATCTCGTCGAGTTCGGGCAGCGCGCTACCACCGAAGCCCGGCAGATCGGGTGCGATCACCCGGAACTGCTCACCGAGGACCGGCAGATTGTGCTGAAAGTTCGACCAGGCGCTGACACCGGGACCCGAACCGTGCAACAGAATCAGCGGCTCACCCGCACCCACCTCGTGGTAGTTGAAGGTGAGCCCGTCGACATCAGCGGTCCGCTGCGTCATTTCAGACCCGCGGACGGCGAAGTGCTGAGGAATCCGGCGCCAGGGCCGACGTCGAGGACGTCGCCGTACCAGGTCTGGCCGTACTGCAGCTCGGGCACCTTCCACTCGAGCGCCTGCCAGTCCGGATCCATGATCAGGTACCCGCCGGAGTAGAGCTCGACGCGGTGACCGGAGCCGGGATCGTGGATGTAGAGGTACATCGCCTGGCCGATGCCATGCTTGCCCGGACCGTGCCCGTAGTCGATCTCGAGATCACGGATCTCGTCCGCGGCCCGCAGAATGTCGTGGTAGTTCTCGATATTGAAGGCGATGTGGTGGAACCGCGCCTTCGCGTCCTCACCGTTCACCCCGATCGCGATGTCGTGCACCTGCGGGGTGACCGACAGCCAGGACGCCATGAGGGTCTCCGGGAACTGCGGGATCATCGCAAACTCACGGCGCTTGAAGCCCAGCGCGTCCTGCAGCCACTGCTCGGATTGGTTCACCGTGCTCGCGCTGGTCTGCACGTTCAGATGGTCGAGGCGGCGCACGCCGAAACCGCGGCGGCGCGAGCTGTTACTCGGCAGCTTCGAGCGCAATTCCTCTGGCGCGAGCGGCTTTTCGATGTCGTAGTAGAGCTCGAACGGGTGCTCACTGCCCGGCACCAGGAACCGGATCGCGGTGCCGCGGCCCACCTCGTGCCCGGCGGGCAGCTCTATCGTCTCGATCTCCTGCCGCTGGAGCTGCTCGTAGAACAGCTCGACATCCTGCGGGCGCTGGACCCGGAAGCTGTAGGTGTTCACCGTGGCCTCGTCCTGCTGGGTCAGCACGAGCGAGTGGTGGGTGAGCTCCTGGTAGCCGCGCAGGTAGGCCACGCCGTCGTCGGTCTGCGCGACGACCTCCATGCCGAGCAGGTCGCGGAAGAACCCCAGCGAACGCTCCAGGTCCGTCGTGCCGAGATTGATGCCACCCGCGTGGGCGATCCGAGGGCCGGGATCGTAGTCGTGGGAAAGAGTCATGCGAGCTCTCCTTGAAATCGATTGACGGCCAGGAACGCTAATTCGTGTGGCGTGCGCCACCAGGAGAATTTCCGCCCACCGGAAGCCGTGCGGTCGCGGTGGCCGGAGGAGGCACTGCTTCCGCACAGCGGGAACAGATCCCGGCCCGATTGCCGCAGCCCCCACACTCGGGAGGTCTACGCCCCGGGTGACCCAGGTCACTGGGCGGGCGATGGCAGGAGATTCGCGGTCTGGAAGCAAGGAGATGGATATGCCCGCTGACGAGGAAACCTACGACGTCGTGGTCGTCGGGTCCGGAGGAGGGCTGGTCGGCGCTTATGCCGCCGCGTCTCGTGGCCTGCGCACACTCGTCATCGAGAAGACCGATCGCTTCGGCGGCACGACCGCCTATTCCGGTGCGGGACTGTGGTTTCCGGGCAGTGCCCCGCTGCGGCGCGCGGGCGTCGAGAACGATGCCGAAACGGTGCGCGGCTACCTCCGGGAGATCGTCGACGATCCATCCCGCGAAGTCATGCAGGACGCCTACCTGCGCACCGGGCCGCAGCTGATCGACGAAATCGAGCAGAACCCGTGGTTCGGGTCCTTCACCTACCAGCCAGTGCCCGACTACTTCGCGGAGAAGCCGGGCGCGACGGCCGCGGGCAACACCATCTTCCCGGCCGAGATCGAGGCCGCCGAGCTCGGTGATCTCGCCCCGCTGATCCGCGACCTGCTCCCCAACGAGCTCTCGGGCGCGGAAGCCGGACCACTGCTCACCGGCGGCCGCGCCCTCATCGCGCGAGCACTGAAGGCGTTCCTCGAGACCGGGAACGGCTCCTACAAACTCGAGACCGCGCTCGAGAGCCTGATCGTCGAGGGCGACCGGGTGGTCGGCGTAGAGGCGGTCAGCAAGGGCGAGCGCGTCCGGATTCGCGCTACCCGCGGCGTCATCCTCGCCGCGGGCGGATTCGAGCGCAATCGCGAGCTGCGCGAGAAGCACAAGGTCGCCCCGTATCACGGCGACTGGTCCGACGGCGCTCCCGGAAACACCGGCGACGCGCTGCAGGCGGCCGTCGCGATCGGAGCAGCTACCGAGTTGCTGGATCAAGCCTGGTACGTACCCGGTGTTGTACAGCCCGGCGGACGGCCGGTCTTCCACACCGGTACGCGCAGCGGCATCTGGGTCAACAGCGTGGGCGAGCGCTTCATGAACGAACTGCTGCCCTACGACCGGGCCGGGCGCGAGATGCTGCGGCAGCACAAGGAGACCGGCGTCGCGCACATTCCGTGCCACTGGATCTTCGATCAGCGCCACATCGACCGGGACAGCTTCGGCGGCGACCCGGCCGTGCCGCCCCGCCCCGAGTGGTTCGAATCGGGTGCGCTGCGCAAGGCCGACACCATCGAGGAGCTGGCCGACCTCATCGCCGTGCCCGCCGAGAACCTCCGCAAGTCGATCGAAGAGTTCAACTCCTATGCCGACCAGGGGGTCGACGAGAAGTTCCACCGGGGCGAGACCGTCTGGGACCAGATGGCCCAGTACATCGTCGGATTCCCCGCTGGACCCGTGATGAACTACGTGAATCCACTCGACAACGGCTACCCGAACCCCCTGGTGGCGCCGATCGACACTCCGCCCTACTACACCGCCACAGTCGCGCTTGCCGACATCGGCACCAAGGGCGGCCTGAAGACCGACGAGAACGCCCGCGTACTGCGCGAGGACGGCGAGCCGATCGCGGGCCTGTACGCCAGCGGCAACACGATGGCCGCCATGTCCGGCCGGGTGTACCCGGGCGCGGGGACACCGGTCGGCTCCTCCCTGGTCTTCTCGTATCTCGCGGCGCTCGACCTCGCAGGCGCCGCCGAGTGACAGGCGCCCGATGACCGAGATTGCTTGAGCACGAGCAATATTCAGTAACCTGAGCCTCGGCCGGGGGCGAACAACTCCCGGCCGATACCAGGAGCGCCCGGCGGCGAGTAACAGTCGGGATACAGATCAGTACCCTCTTTTCCGGCAAAATTCTCTGTACCGATCTGTATAAATTTGAGCGATTTCCGCCGAAACAGTGCCTTCGCGTGGTTAGACTGGCCGCTGAAGTTCGAGTCTCCGAAGTAAGGAGGCGCTGAAATGACCTCGATGTTGAGGATCAGTGAAGCTGCCGACGCCGCAGAGCAGTCTGCGTTATCCCCCTCGCTGGTAGAACGCATGACGTTGATCATGGAATCGTTCGGGGGCGCGCAGACGCGCCTCACGCTCGAGGAGGTCAGCGGCCGGACCAACATACCCCGGTCCTCGACCCACCGCATTCTGAAACATCTCGTTCAGCTGCGCTGGTTGGAGCGCGACGGCAGGGAGTACGGCCTCGGATCCCTGGCATTGGGTCTCGGCGGACGAGAAGACGGCCACAACGCATTGCGCGCCGCGGCATTCCCACTGCTGCACGCGCTGGCGGTGCGCACCGAGATGGTCGTGCACCTGGCCGTATTGGACGGCACCGAGGTCTACTACCTGGATAAATTCGGTGGCCGGGCCGCGGTGGAAATTCCGTCGCGAGTCGGTGGCCGAGCCCCCGCCCACTGCACGGCCATCGGCAAAAGCATGCTCGCGTGGTTGTCACCCGAGCGGGTCGACAAACAGTTCAAGGGCGCGATCCAGAAGCGAACCACCCGGAGCATCAGCGATATCGGGATCCTGCACCAGGAATTGAGCCGGATCCGGGCGCGCAACGGCCTCGCCTTCGAGCGCGGCGAATGTTATTCGCATATCGCCTGTGTCGGTGCGGCGGTGCGCGGGCCGGACGGGCCGATCGGCGCGATATCCATCGTCTGCGACGCCCAGGCCGCACTCGAACGACTGGCGCCACTGGTCGCCAATACCGCGCACGCGATATCGGAGAAGCTGTTCGGCGTCGCGCCGCAGCCGGACCGGCCACGTCACGTTCCGGCCGCGCCACGGATCGCGTTGCCCAGCGAAGCGCTCGGCGAGTTGGTCGCCATGGGCGAGCGGGGCGCGTGGTTCTGAAATAGCGAACAGCCCCGCACCACCATCGGTGCGGGGCCGCCGAATTCCCTTATTCTGCCTGCGCTTTCGGCCGCCAACTCACGGCGAGCAAAATCGCCGCGCCGCCGACTCCACCGATCACCGCGATGGCCAGTCCGAGACCACCGTCGAGGGTCGCGTCGATGCCGAGCGCACGATCCAATGACGCCTTGCCCGGCCCGATGGCTGCGATACAGGCGGCCACCACCGCCAGCATCAGCACGTATTCGTAGCCGTCCTTGAATACGAAGAAGCCGTTCTTCCGATGCGCGATGACCGCGGCCACCGCCATGCTGCCGACGATGAACGCCGCCACGGGCGCGGTGAGCAGTCCGGCCGCGAAGGCGATTCCGGCTGCCAACTCCCCCGCACCGCTCAATGCCGCATGGACCCGGGGCGGCCGCAGCCCCATCGAGGCGAACCAGCCCGCCGTACCGGCCACACCACCCGGGCCGAACAGGTGGTTATAGCCGTGGGCGGCCATGGTCAGGCCTACCACCAGCCGGAGCGCCAGGATCGCGGTATCGATCATTGTCATGCGAAAAGAGACTCCTCATTGTCGATATTCGGCTACGACGTCCACAGCCGCGCACAGGGCAGCGGAAGCAGCCCCTCGTAAAGCTCGGTATCGATGTCGACGTCGACGCCCAATCCCCGCACGGCCGCCGCGAAACACTCGGCGGCCTCCCGGGCCGCGCGATACTGCAGCGTGGGGTGCCCACGAAAACGCACTCGGATACGGCAATCGTCGCAACGCGGGCGGGACCGCCGCAGCGATATCGGCTGCCAGTCGGGCTGGCGCTCGAACACCGTCGATGTGTCGTATCGGGCCATTGTCGTTTCCTCGTCGTGCAACTATCGGTGCGCCGCTTCCCGCACGAGAGCAGATGAAACGGCGACCAATTCAGTGCACTTAATATAGTCTCAGCGATTGGGCGCGAGTAGACGAGTGTGACCCACGCCACAAATATCTCGAGGACTATCGACGGGTACCGGCGGGCAGCAATTGCGTCAGAAATGACAGCGGCGTCCGGCGCAGCGCCGGATCGGTACCGGTGAGCGCGACGATGGCGGGCTCGATGGCGGCTCCGGCATCGGCCGCCAACCGCGGCAGGCCGAGTTCGGCGCACTGCGCCAATACCGGATCCAGCACGGCGATGGCCTCTTCCAAGCGGTCTGCGGTTGCCAGGCAGCACGCCGATAGCAGTCGCGCGTCCAATAACGCCCGCGGGCGGCGCTGGCGCTCGAGGCCGCGCACCAGCCGCTCGGCCAATACGGTGGCAGTCTCGGCGGCCCCGGCCGAGCGATCCGCCAGAAGCAGCCGTATTGCCGAATCCCACTGGATTTCCGAGGTAAGGATGGTGATTCCATCTCCTTCGGCGCGGTAGGGCTCGAGCCGCTCCAGTGCCGCGGCCTCGTCCGCGGCGATGGGCAGGCCGAGCCGGATTCGCTCGTTGACGATGCGGGCGGCCAACCGGGGCAGCGCGAGACTGCGGGCCATCTTCGCGCCCTCGGCAAGTCGCTCCCGCGCCGCTCCGAGATCGCCCCGCAGCGCCGCGATCCGCGCGCCGATTCCATATGCTGCCGACACGAATTCGACCGCTCCACCCTCGGGCCCCGCCTTGACGCTCTCGTCGAGCAGCGCCTCCGCTTCGTCGAGCTCGCCCCGCCAATAACACATCGCACCGAGCAGTGCGCCCGTCATACGCGTGATGTAGGAATAGCGACCCGTTTCCAGTGCCAGCGACCGAGCGGTTTCCAGATGCGCCTGCGCCGCCGCGATATCGAGTTGCTCGAAGGCGGCCACACCGGTCAAGCCGTAGCTGTGCAGCAAGCCGGTCGGCCCCTTGACCCGGGCCCGATGCGGCGCCACCCACCGCTGCCACCGGTACACCTCGTCGAAGTCGAACCGATAGAGGGCGGCTGCCGATCCGACCCCCGCCGCGATGGTCGCGATGAACGGGTCGACCTCCGACTCGAGCCGATGCACGACGTACTCCGGCAATTCCGCGAATCGGTCAGCGGTGAGTCGGCACGCGGCCCGCGCCAGCGCGGCCTCGAGTTGGAGTTCGGCGGTGTCGTCCGCATCCGGCCGATCGGCGCCGAGCACCGCGTCGACCCGATCCAGGGCCGCCTCGGCGGCAACCGGCCGCTGCAGCGAGATATTGCCCCAAGCCACGAACAGTTGCAGGCGCGCACTCGATACCGCGACCGCGGTCGGCAGTTTGGCAACCAGCCCGAGCAGGGTGGCCGTCCGGGCACTCTCCAGCAGTTCCGTCGCGCGCTCCTCGATCAGGCGCAGCGCACCCGCCGAATCGCGGGCGGCCAGTGCGTGATCCACCGCTTCGTTCAACATCGCGTGGTCGGCGAACCAGTCGGCCGCGATGCGATGCAGCCGGATGCATCTATCGGGATCCTGTTCGGCGAGCCTGCGGCGCAGGAAATCGCCGAACATGCGGTGATAGCGGAACCACTCGAAGTGGTCGCCGACATGGTCGCGCAAGTCGGCATTGCGCAGGAACAGATCTCGCGCCTTGACCTGCTGCAACAGTTTTGGGGCCGAGGGGCCCGACAGCGCTTCGGCCAGTCCGGCGCAGATCTTCTCGGTGATCGAGGTCGCCAGCAGAAAGTCCAGCAGGTCCGGATCGAGCGTATCGAGCACGTTTTCGACGAGGTACTCGCCGATCGCCTCATGCCGGCCCGAGAGTTGATCGATGAATTCGGCGGGATCACTGCTGCCGCGCAGCGACAGTGAAGCGAGTTGCAGCGCCGCGATCCAGCCTTCGGTCGAGTCGAGCAGTTCGGCGACCTGCGATCTGCCCAGCGTCAGACGATTGATGTCGAGCAGGAAGGCCGCCGATTCGGCATCGTCGAATCGCAAGTCGCCGGAATCTATTTCGACCAGTTCGTCGCCGACGCGCATCCGGCTGAGCGGCAATCCCGCACGCGTTCGGCAGGTGACGATCACCTGCAGGTGATGACATCCGTTGTCCAGCAGGAATTCCATGGCGGCGCGGGTACCGGCATCGGTGACCAGGTGCCAGTCGTCGATGACGACGGCGAGCGGCGCACCGCTGTCGTGCACTTCATCGATGAGCGATGCCAGCACGTATCGAGTGGCATCGTTGGAACGCTCCTCCAGCATCGTCACCAGTCCGCCGGCCAGATCCTGGCGAGCCCGGCGAATCGCCTCGACCAGGTGGGCGAGGAACCAGACGACATTGTTGTCGTCGTGGTCGATCGTCAACCACGCGACCGACATCCCCTGTGCGGTAAGAACATCGCGCCACTGCGCGGCCAGTGTGCTCTTGCCGAAGCCCGGCGGCGCGTGGATGAGCAGCAGTCGGCGATTGCCGCCCTCCTGTAGTTTGCGCAGCAGCCGCGGCCGGTCCACCAAGGGGCGGCCCGAGGTCGGCGGACGATATTTGGTCGACGCGACCGGCGGTGGCACGGTGGTCCGCGGGCCGGTCCCGCGCTGTGCGGGCACCATTATCGGCCCGGACCGCGGTTCGTGCGCATCCCCGGGCACCGCCATGGCGTCCACATCGAGCCCGCAATTCCGTTGGACATCGCGCAGCAGATAGCCGAATTCGACTGCCGTACGCGGTCTTCGGTCCGGATCGGTGGCCATCGCGGCTTCGATCGCGGCGCGGAGTTCGGCGGGGACGTCGACTTCACCCAGGTCGGGCCCGGGTGTCGAGGTGACTCGAACGAAATGCGCGAGCACGGCCTCACCGGACTGGCGTTCGACGGCCGCGTGCCCGGTCAGCAGGCAGAACATGGTGGCGCCGAGGCTGTAAACGTCCGAAACCGCAGTCGGCGGCGCGCCCCGCAGCACCTCGGGTGCGATGAATGCCGGTGTACCGGTGATGTGTCCGGCAGAGGTCTCGAATCCACCGCCGATATGCGCGATGCCGAAGTCCGCCAGCTGCGGCTCACCGTAATCGGTCACCAGAATGTTCGCGGGCTTCACATCCCGGTGCAGCGTACCCGTCGCATGCGCCGCAGCGAGCGCCCCGGCGATCTTCACCCCGATCGACAGCAACTCCTGCCACGGCAGCGGTCCCGTCGCGCGCAGTCGCGCATCAAGCGATCCGCGCGAATGAAAGGGCATGACGATGAACGGACGACCGTCGGCGATCACATCGGCCTGATGCACCGCAACGATATTGGGGTGACCCGAGAGCCGACCGAGCGCATGCTGTTCCCGGACGAAGCGCTCGCGTTCGTCGCCGCTGATCTCCGAGGTCAGCACCTTGACCGCGACCGTGCGATCGAGCGAGGGCTCGAGACACCGATAGACGACGCCGAAACCCCCGCGGCCGATCTCCTCGGCATCCTCGAATCCGGCGGCGGTCAGTTCGGCGGCGATCCCGAACCGGATATCGCGCTGAGTGCGTTCGTTCTCGTGGTCGGACATGGCGAATCGGCTAATCGACCGGCGTCGATCCGCGCGAACCCCCGCAGCCGCAATGTCCGACCATACGATCACCTCTCGAGGCAAAACCGCCGACCCCGACCTGCCGATCATAGTCGGGAAAGCCGAGCTCCGGTGGGGTCGCCGAGGCAGTGCCGGGATTCCGGAAAGCCGTTGCGGACGCGATCTCCAGACGTACTCGAGATCGTTCCGCTCACCGGGATCCGACACGCCGTCGCCGGGCGCTCGCTATCGTCCAGTATTTGTCATCAACCGACGAAGTCCATCGGCGAGGAGTACCGGATGTGTGACGAACAGGGCGTTGTGCACGAGTCCGACCTGGTGATCGCTGACGTCCTGGTGGAAGAGGTCTCGATCGACGGTATGTGCGGCGTCTACTGACCCGAATACACCAGGTCACCCTCCACAATGGTCGCCACGACGATCTCGGCATCGAGGTGATGGGCAGCCTCGTCCGGCGGCAGCGACAGCAGTGTCAGGTCGGCGACCGCGCCCGGTGTGATCCGGCGCGGCGTCGCCGGGCTGTCGGGTGCGCCGAAGAACAGTGCCAGCGCGTTGCGGACCGACACCGCTTCCGCGGCATGGAATTCCGTCGGCCGATGTACCGCGGCACGCACTACCGACCACGGATCGGGTGCACCGAATGGCGCATCGGACCCGGCTGCGACGCCAACCCCGGCATCGAAGAGTGAACGCAGTCGCCACAGATCGGGCAGATCCTCCGCGGGCACCTCGTCGCGGTACTGCTCGGCTCGTTCGACCACGAAATGCGGCTGGGTGACGACCGAAACTCGCTGCCCGCGTAGCCAATCCAGCGATTCGTGCGGGATCACCGCACCGTGTTCGATCCGATCCCCCGCTCGCACACCGGCCAGGTCCAGCGCGGCCATGGTCAAGATGAACTGCACCCGCGTGACGCAGTGCACCGCCACAGCCCGATCTGCCGCATGAATCGCGCGCAGCCGGTCGGCGAATTCGTCGAAAGGGGGTAGATCGAAATCGTCGAGCACGATCTTGGTGGGGCCCAACGTGAATCGTGTGCCGCTGGGCTCCAGCACTTCGGGAGGAGCCATGCAGTGCACCCGCTGGACGATCCGCCCGGTTTCGACCGTCTCGGCCAGTTGGTCGATATCGGACTGTGCGAGCCCCGGGGTCGCGTCGGTGAATCCGGTTATGCCCATCGTCGCGGCGGCGGCGCTCAGTGCCGCCAGATCCGTGGTCCGCGAGTCGATTCGCTCCCCCAGCCAGGAGTCGAGTCGGCGCAGCCGCCCGGTCGGCCGTCCGGTCTCGTCACGTTCCACACCCTGCGCGTCATTGCTGTCCAGGCCGACCAGCTCGCATGCCATCGAGTTGAGCTGCCACAGCACACCCGTGCGGTGCTGCACGCGCACGGGACGGTGCGGGAGCATCCGGTCCAGCACCGCGCGATCGAGGGGCCCAGCTACCGATTCGTGGTATCCGGTGCCGCGAATCCACTTGCCAGGAAGCAGCTTTCGATCGGCTTCCTGTAGTCGCGCCGCCAACTCGGTTGCGGTGCGCACCTGCGGCGGGCCCAGTGGAACCGAATCGTAGGTCGCGGCGAGTGAACGCAGATGGATGTGGTGGTCGTGCAGTCCGGGCAGCAACCAGCCACCGCCCGCGTAGATCTCGTCCTCACCCGGCAGGCGAACCAACCCGGTCGCGCATTCGGTGATGACACCGCCGTGGGTGCGCACGTCCATCCGGCCCGAACCGAATACCTCGGCGTCACGAATCAACATGAGGCACAACTCGTTTCATTCCACCCAGTGGCGGCACCCGCGGACGTAGCACCCGCTGCGAACGACCGTGATATGGGCATTCGACAACCCAATCCGCACCATCGGCAAGCACTCGATGCGGTCCATGGGTGAGCGCGGGGGCCGAGGCGAAGGCGGCGGCGGTGGCGCGCATGGACAGGTCGATCAACTGTCCCCCGCCACCGAGAACGGCGCAGCATACCGCCAGTGCCGCACAGATTCCGGTGAGTGGATCGGCGATGGCGTCACCGCAGAACACCGGCTCTCCCCCGTCCCAGCCGACCAGGCCGCCCGCCACCGCCGCATCGTCGCCGAACGCCACGCGCATCGGCTCGGCGCGTCCGTATCCCGTCAGGCTCAACCAGACCTGCCCGTCGCGATGCACACGTTCCCCGGGAGCCAGCCCCAGTTGAGCCAGCGCTCGCGGCCGTGATGCCTCGATCACCACGTCCGCGGTGGACACCAACTCGCGCAGCGTTTCCTGCCCCGCGCCTGTATGGAAGTCGACGGCGATCTGTTCATGGCCGCGGTGGAGCCAGTCGAAGAAGCGAGGGTCACCGCGGCGAGCGCCATCCGGGCGTCGCGTGCTCTCCACCTTGATCACCCGCGCGCCTGCGCGGCCGAGCAGGTGGGCACACAGCGGTCCCGCCCACATCGAGGACAGATCGACGACCACCAACCCATCCAGCCGCGCTCCGACGACCGGTTGGGCTATCCGGCTTGTCTGCCACGGGCATTGGGGACCGGGCGTCGCGGATGGTGCGGCCGATGATCCGGCGACAGGGTGTGCCGCGTCGTCGGGCACCCCAGTGCCAGGGTGCGCGTCGAAAGGGTGTGCGGCGGCGTCCGCGTCGACAGGCAGCGCAGCGGCGGAAGGCGCGGCAGCGGACGACGCGGCGGCGGGGCGGGCAGCAGCGGAGGCGTCGGCAGACACCGCAGCGGCAGGGGGCGCAGTAGCAGGGGGCGCGGCAGCAGACGGCGCGTCGGCAGGGCGGGCAGCAGCGGAGGCGTCGGCAGACACCGCAGCGGCAGGGGGCGCAGTAGCAGGGGGCGCGGCAGCGGACGACGCGTCGGCGGGGCGGGCAGCAGCGGAGGCGTCGGCAGACACCGCAGCGGCAGGGGGCGCGGCAGCGGACAGCGCGTCGGCAAGGCGCGCGTCGGCAGGCAGCGAGTCGGCAGGGTACGCGGCGGATGGCAGCGCGGCGGCGGGAACGCCGAGTAACTGCGCTCGGTCGGCGAGGTCGGTTGCGGTCCACGCATGGGCGGCCGTGGTGAGCGTTTCCCACGGATCGTCGGCCACCGAATCCATCCCCAGGATCGCGGGCACCGAGTCGATATCGTCTTGGCGGCTCAAGGTGATCGCGCACCAACCGTCGGAGGTGCGCAGCAAGCGACCGGCTCCGCCCGCCGTCTGCCGACCGCCGCGCCGTAGGTTCAGCAATCCGGCTCGACCGGCCAGGAGCAGCCCCGGATCGGCGCGGACCTCGGAGCCGATCTGCGCGGTGATTCGCGCCAGCGCCGCGGTGGTTTCGAGGAGTAGTCCGTATGCCGCCGCGGGCGAGACAGTGGGAGCGCCATCAGGGTGTCCGGTCAGATCCATGGCGCCGGACGCGGCCCAGGCGAGCGCCGCGCACTCCGGCTGCGCTTCGACCGGGCGCGACAGGACATCCGACGGGCACAGCGACCGCACCCAATCCCGCAGCACCGCTGCCGTAGCCGAGGTATTCGTGTGCGATCAACTCCTCGTCTGTTCCACCGCGTCGACCATGCCCCACTCGAGCGCGGCCGCCGCGGTCAATCGCTGTTCGGTCAGCATCAACCAGGCCGCGCGCCAGCGGCCGATCCGCCGCGGCACGCTGACGGTACCGCCCGCTCCGGGCACCAGGCCCATCCGCAGTTCCGGGAATGCGAAGTAGGTGTCGGGGGCGGCGATCACCGTGCCCGCGAACGCGGCCACCTCCGCGCCCGCACCGATGCATGCTCCATGGGCGCGCACCGTGACCCGGTCCCGGATGCGGTCGATGATCCGCCACGGCGCCCGGTCCAGCCGGACCAGATACGCGGCCACCAGATCCGTCGCCGTACCGAATTCGTCCAGATCGCCGCCGCTGCTGAAAACCGGTCCCGCCCCGTTGATTTCGACGGTGGTGAGCGTGGAATCGAGGTCGGCCAGGCGCACCGCCTCCAGCAACTCCTCACGCAGCCGCGTGCTGAGTGCGTTGCGCCGCTGCGGGTGATTCAGCGTGATCGTCAGGCGATCGTTGTCGCGGTGTGTCCGGACCAATGCATGCTCCGGCGGCGCGACCGTGCGCGGCGCGCCACGCTCGGCCAGCCAGCGCTCGAATTCGGTGCCACCGAGGAGCATCGAGTACAGCGCCGCCTCCGCCGCCAGCGCGGGCACGGTCGGCAACCGCACCGTTTGGCGCAGCAACTGTCCACACGCGACGGCCGCGCGGGGCGAATGTCGCACCGCCGCCCCCAGCAGCTCGAGTGCGGCATCGATGTCGTCCACCACAACGGCCTGCGGCACCGAGTTCGCCGTAGCG
The DNA here is from genome assembly GCF_050942345.1 of Nocardia pseudovaccinii. Classification (NCBI taxonomy): domain Bacteria; kingdom Bacillati; phylum Actinomycetota; class Actinomycetes; order Mycobacteriales; family Nocardiaceae; genus Nocardia; species Nocardia pseudovaccinii. The sequence goes on along the minus strand of NZ_CP192074.1, from coordinate 3,356,878 downwards.
TCCGCGGCGAGGGTGAGCGTCGCCGCCGCCAGCAGTGGCGTCAGGCCGGGTGTCACCGGCCCACGCAGCACCCCGATGACGAGCGGTAGCGCCTGATTCATCCGCTCGGCGGTCCTGGCGATTCGGTCCGGTGTTTCCCTGCCGAATGCGTCCAGCGCGACCACCACCATGGGTGTCGCGGGAGTTCCGTCCGCGGTGAGCTGCACCGCGAACTCGTCGAACAAATCGATCCCCGAATCCGGCATAACTAAAAACTAACCGCGTCGATGAGAGGGACCAACCGCATCGACGCTCCAGTCGTTCATGGCCGGAACCGACCGGAAAGAGTATACCTAATCTGGTTAGAGTAGCTCATGTCCGATTCTCGACCCGGAAGGCCGACAATGACCGATCAGCCCGATGTCCTCGTGGAACGCACCGACACGATCGTGCGGCTGACCCTCAACCGCCCCGACCGGCTCAACGCCCTTACGGGCGACATGATGAACGAGGCCGCGGCCGTCGTCGAGAAATTCGGCGACGATCCGACCGTTCGGGTATTCGTCGTGACCGGCAATGGGCGGGCATTCAGCTCGGGAGCGGATCTTTCCAACTCGGCCAGTAATGGTCCGCAGGTCGCGACGCTCGACGCGGCGAACCGGTTGATCCGTGCCCTGCGCGCCGCACCCCAACCGGTGCTCGCGGCGATCAACGGTCCCGCTGTCGGCGTCGGATGTTCACTGGCCCTGGCCGCGGACATCACCGTCGCCCGGGAATCCGCCTACTTCCTGCTCGCCTTCGCCAATGTCGGTCTGATGCCCGATGGCGGTGCCACCGCCATGGTCCCGGCTCTGATCGGATATGCCCGCGCAGCCCGCATGGCCATGCTGGCCGAACGCATTCCCGCACCGCTGGCTGCCGAATGGGGCCTGATCGGCCAGGTGGTGCCCGATACCGACTACGATGCCGAAATCGCAAGGCTGGCAACCAAGCTCGCCAACGGGCCGACGGCGGCATACACCCGCACCAAGCGCGCGTTCAACGCGATGGCCCTGGCCCAACTCGACCAGGCGCTCGACCTGGAACGCGTAGGTCAGTCCGCCCTCTTCGAGACCGCTGATGTCACCGAGGGCATCGCGGCGTTCAAAGCCAAGCGCACGCCAGGTTTCATCGGACGCTGAGCGAGTTCGTCAGATACCACAAAAATAGCGGAACCTGTTACAGATGCTTCACAAAAGCCCTGCTCAGCATGGATAGTGCGGCGCGACTGCGTGATTGACACCGAGGAGGGCGACTCGTAGCTTCGGCGGACCGGAACGGGAATCCGGCCCGACGAAGGGAACTCAGCGTGATACGGCGTGCGTGGTCAGATCTCTGGTCGGTAAGAACATGGTGGCGCGCAATAACTTCGGCGATGGCGGGTGTCGCGGCGGCAGCCGTGCTGGTGCCCGCGCACGCGGAGCCGAGCGACGCCGCGCGAACGGAAGTGCCGGTGATCTCCACATCGGCGATCGCATCGGTCACCGAATCCGTGGTAACCGTGCGGATTCCGCTGCCGGAGTCGGTCGGACCGCATCCGAGCACGTGCGACCAACTGTCGTATCTGCGCTACCGCGACATCGACGGTCCGCGTCGCTCAGCCGATGCGGACGCCGTTCTGGTCGCCCAGCCCGGCATATTCGAAGGTGCGGGAGCGTTCGACAGCGTCGCCCGCAATACCGTGGCCGCGGCCGCGAAAGTCGGTCGGCACGTGGAATTCTGGGCGCTGGATCGCCGTTCCAACTGCCTCGAGGACCACACCGGAATCCACGCCGCCCTCGCCGACGGAGATGTCCATCGCGCTGTCGACTACTACTACCGCAATGCCGAGATCGACGGTCACCGGTTCGACGGCTACCTGCTCGACGACCGTTCGGCCTGGCTCGGCCACCTCGGCATCGCACAAACCGTGCAGGACGAATTCGACCTGCTCACCGCCGAACTGCCGGATCCCGCGATGCGCGGACAGAAGGTGCTGTGCGGCGGCCACTCGCTCGGTGGCATCGTCACCGGCGTCTTCGCCGAATGGGATTTCGACGGCGTCGCCGGTGGTGATCAATGCGCGGGCTATTTCGCACTGGACTCCGCGATCGACACCTCGCTCTCCGCACTCAACGGCATCCCGGACATGGTCGATCTGTCCATCGGCGGCCGCGGCTACGATGCCGTGACGGCCGGGCTCGTCAGCGGCGCACTCCCGCGAGTGCTGGCACTACCGGCGGTCATCAACCCGGAGACGATGAACCTGCTCGGCATCGCGGGGCTGGCCGCATATCTGGCGCCGGACACCGAATCGGATCTGGCACAAGACATTCCGAACAGCCTCAATCAGGAAGCCACCTATCGGGTGCTGATGTCACGCGATGCCGCGACCGCGGCCACCGGCTCACCATCGGTCCGCGACTTCCGAGTCACCAACGCCGCCGTGCTCGGTGCCTTCCTCGACGCCAACTCCCAGCCACTCGCACTGCTGCAAACCGGGTTCGGATTCTTCGACGGTGGACCGGTGGCCGAGAAGAACTTCCCGGTTCCCGGCGACATCGCCGCGATACCCGCGCTGCACGGACTGACCGGCACCATGCTCGGTCCCGATCGCAAGGCGATCCCGGCAGCCCCCGACGGACCGCTCTACACCTGGCGCGACTACGACCGGCTCGCCGATGTCGCCATACCGGTCGACAGCCACGGGGTCCCGTTCACCGATTCCGGACAGGAGGTAACCGATCTGCGGGACCTCTCGCGCAGTCTGGCGGCACAGCCCTTGGACTTCACCGAGTGGTACTTCCCGACCGAACTGGCCGCCGATACCTACCAACTGCACGCCCCCGACATCGCTCGGCACACCACCCATCCCGGCGCCATAGACGCCCACCCCACCGTCAACCTGATCGGCGGCTCCGGAATCGCCATCGCCAGCGGACATCCCGGTCGCGGCAGCACCGTGGTCGCGCCCGGCTACCACCACCTCGACGTACTCACCGCCGCCACGAACCAGAACAACGGGCGACCCGAGATCGTCTCCACGACACTCGCTCAGTTCGCTCTCACCACCACTGGTCCCCATTGATCGGAGGTGTACCCAGGTACACCATCGTTTCGGGACCTCACTCCCTGGGCTCGCTTCTCCGGCGAGGGCATCGTTGATGCCAACGAAGTCGTCGGCCCCCGCACCGAGCCGACGGTGAACCCAGAGAGGACGGCCAGCATGGCAACGATGAAGTCGGTTCAGACCAGCACACCCGGCGCGATCACAGTGGTCGAGGAGCAGCGCCCGACGCCAGGCCCGGCCGATGTGCTGGTGCGGGTCCGGGCGTGTGGAATCTGTGGCACCGACGCGACCTTCGTGCACATGGGCGGTATGCCGAAGGTGCTCGGGCCGCAGGTCAAGGCCGAGGCCCTGACGCCGGACCAGATGCGTCCGGTGGTGCTCGGCCACGAACCGGCAGGCGAGATCGTCGAGGTCGGCGCCGATGTCACCGGACTGCGGATCGGTGATCACGTCGTGGTCAATCCGCAGGCCGCCCCGTCGGGCATCATCGGTTGCGGCGGACCGCTGGGCGGTATGAGCGAATTTCTGCTGATCGAGAATGCCCAGGTCGGCTCGAGCGTCGCCATCGTGCCGGATTCAGTGCCCTTCGCCGTGGCCGCGCTCAACGAGCCGATGGCCGTATCGCGGCACGCGGTGAACCGCTCCGAGGCGAAGCCGGGTGATAAGGCGATCGTCTTCGGTGCGGGCCCGATCGGGCTCGGTGCGGTGATCTGGCTGAAGCTGCGCGGCGTCGAGCACGTCGTCGTCGCCGATGTGATCGCCTCGCGGCTCGACACCGCCCTCGCGGTTGGCGCGGACGCGGTCATCGACTCCGCCACCGAGGATGTCGCCGCCCGTCTCGGTGAACTGCATGGTTACGGGAGCAATGCCCTCGGCGCACCGCGCCCCGACACCGACATCTACATCGATGCGGCCGGAGTAGCCGCCGTCGTCAATATCGCCCTCGCCAACGGCAAGTGGGGTGCCAAGCTGGTCACCGTCGCCGTGCACAAGAGGCCCGAGCCGATCGACCTCGGCGCCATCCTGCGCAACGAGATGACCATCATCGGATCTCAGGGCTACCCCACCGAGATTTTCGAGGTCACTCCCGAGATCGCCGAGCATGCCGACCGCTTCGCCCGGCTCATCAGTCACCAGGTTCCCTTCGCCGATGTACAGAAGGCGTTCGAAATGGCCCTCACCCCTGGCGCGGCGGAAAAAGTGGTCGTCACCTACGAATGAGCCGCAGTCTGCTTCCGCTCGCCGGGATCGGTGCTGGCGGGCCAGGTCCAGCTGAAATAGCATTCTCTGAAATTAGAGAACCATTCTCACACCTGGCCCCGACCGACAAGGACTGTGCATGACCGAAGTTACGGCGCGCCCAGAGCCCACCCTCCGCACCACTGCAGGTGCGGTCCGTGGGCGACGGGAGAACGGATTGGTCGTATTCCGCGGGATTCCCTTCGCGCAGCCACCGATCGGTGCTGCGCGCTTCGCGGCACCGCGGGCGGTCGCCGAGTGGGACGGCGTGCGCGATGCCTTCGAGTTCGGACCGCCGCCGCCGCAGGAGACCTCGTTCGGCAACCGCTCCGGCGGTGTCGTCCTGCCGAAGGGCGACGACTGGCTCACCGTGAACGTCTGGACACCCGATCCCGACCCGGCTGCCCGTCGGCCGGTGCTGGTCTGGATCTACGGCGGCGCCTACAAGCTCGGTTTCTCCGGCAGTCCCGGCTATGACGCGCAACATATCGCGCGCGACGGCGACCTCGTGGTCGTCACGCTCAACTACCGGCTCGGTATCGAGGGTTTCGCGCGCATCGACGGCGCACCGGCCAACCGTGGCCTGCTCGACCAGGTCGCCGCCCTCGAGTGGGTGCGCGAGAACATCACCGCATTCGGCGGGGATCCCGATCAGGTCACCGTCTGCGGGGAATCCGCCGGTGCCGGGTCCATCGCGGCGCTACTGGCCATGCCGAGCGCGGCCGGGCTGTTCCGGCGCGCGATCCTGCAAAGCCTGCCGGGCACGTTCTTCTCCGAGGAGCTCGCCACCGATATCGCGACCGCCATCGCCGGACAAATCGATCTGCGGCCGACCGTGACGGACCTGTCAGGTGTCGATCCATGGCAGTTGACCGACGCGGGAGCCGCGGTCGGCGCATCGATGCGGCGATACGAGCGATGGGGCGCGGTGGCCCACACCATTACCGCGTTCTCGCCCGTGGTCGACGGTGACGTACTGCCGAAGGCACCGTGGCGAGCGCTCGCGGAAGGCTCCGCGCGCGATGTCACGGTGGTCGTCGGGCACAACCGGGACGAATTCCGGCTGTTCCTCGCCCTCGGCGGGCAACTCGGCACGATCGATGACACACAGGCCTCGCACGCGCTGCAGATGTTCGGCCCGGGGTCCGACGGTGCGCACGCATACCGCACGGCATTCCCGTCCGCCGGGCCGGAAGAGCTGTTCGAACTGGTTCAGACGGATTGGCTGTTCCGGATGCCCGCACTGCACCTGGCCGATGCCCAGGCCGCGGGCGGTGGCCGCGCCCATCTGTACGAGCTGACCTGGCCCGCGCCCGGCAACGGCGGCGTCCTCGGCGCCTGCCACGGCCTCGACGGACCACTGTTGTTCGCCGCCTTCGGCGCCCAGCTCGGCCCGCTGCTCCTCGGCCCAGAACCGTCGGCCGAGGCCCGGGAACTGTCGGCTTATATGCGTGCGCGCTGGAGCGGGTTCGTCAGGACCGGCGAACCGGGCTGGGCCGCTTACGATTCGGAGCAGCGCCTGACTCATATCCTCGATACGAAACCTTCGGTCGTCGCCTACCCCGAGGAAACCTCTCGCGGTCTGTGGCGCGACCACGTCTTCTCGGCGCTGCCACTGCTCGGTTAGCGCTCGCTCGGTGCGGTGCTCGCGGCGGTATAGCGCTCGCGGCGAGGCCGCACCGAGGATGGCCGGGCAGATCAACCGGCTCAGACCTCAGCGCACTTCCCCGAAATCGGGTCAGCCCGATCGAAGACCGGATTCGGCCCACCGGCCGACCCGCGGACCGCGGCACCATCTCCAGACCGGCCGCGACGCCCAGCCGGGTGACCGCACTGCCGATATTCCCGCTACCGATGATTCCGAGAGTCTTTGTCATGCGGGCTCTTTCGCCGGTATCCGTAGCGCAGCCGACCCGGCGATCGGACCAGCTGCACTACGAAACCAGCGGGGCGATCACCGGAGCACAGCCGGTGATCGCCCCGCTGGGGCAACTGCGTGAGGGTTACGAATGGGCCGGAGCCGCAGGCGCATCGGTGCCGTGCTGAGCCTGCAACTGGTTGTACTTCTGCGTTCCGGCGGCAAGACCGACCGGGATAGCCAGGGCGAGACCGCCGACTGTAGCTCCGAAGCCGCCCACCGCGACCGCACCGATCAGGCAGGTCGCCGCGAGCGCGGGGACCGTCAGCACGCCCGCCGACACCAGCGACATCAGAGTGCCGCCCGTTGCCATGCCGAACGGACAACCCACCACGGCACCGAGCACCGAACCCACCGCGGAACCCACCGCGAAGGCGGCGCCCATATGCGGATTCGCAGCCTCGACAGCCTGATTGAAGTTCGACATAGGATCGCCCGCCACCGGCGCCGCGGCCGCGGTGATCGGAAGCGCCGCAGCTGTGGTCGGCGAGTCGGAGACAGCCGGTGCCGAGCTGGCATCGTCCTGGATCGGAGATCCGGCAACCGTCCGGCCCGTAGCATCACGGACGTCGAATTGGCCCTGCTGCATGACTACAGTGCCGAAAGGCGTGCTGAGCACCGACTTTCCGACGGCGAGGTCGTCGCTGAAATGCACGCCGGGCGCGACGTCGGTGGTGACGGATTGATTCTGCTTGGCATCGACGGCAACTGCGGTATCCGCGTCGGCGCGCGCGGTACCGGCGGCGATCGCGACCGCTGCCGCGGTCAATGTGGTGACGGCCATACCACGAGTCTTGAGGTTCATTGTTATCTCTCTCCTGGGTCGGGTGAGCTATTGGGCCGAATCGGGATTCGGGACCTCTTGCGCGATCAGCCCCTTGGAGTGCAGCGAGTTGTATTGCTGGCCAAAGGCATTGCTCATCGCGGGTGAGCCGGTCACGATGCTGCCGACGGTGCCACCCAGGAAGCCGAGGGTGCTCGCACCGATGATGCAGCCGCCGACGATCCCGACCGGTGTCAATACGGCCGTCGGGAGCGTGAGGGCACCGCCGGTCACCGCACCCAACGGGCACCCGACGAGCACGCCGATCGTCGTCCCGACCACCCGGCCTCCCGTGGAATCGTTGGCGAAGGCGCCGGTGATCGCGGTGAACGCGTTCATGTATTCCTGCCCGGGATCTGCGGGCCCGGCACTGGGCTGCTGCTGGGAACTATCGACCGCGACCGAGGATGCGGTCGCGGCCTGATCCGCCTCGGCCGTCGCGGTTCCGGCACAAATCGTGCTGGCCACGATCGCAACGGCCGCCCATCCGGCCGCCTTGGGTATCTGATGCATGTTGCTGCCTCACTGATATTTGAGCTGAAGAAGAGCGAGAATCACGATCTCATAGAACGAGAATGCTGATGCCATCAAAGATGCAGCCAAGAAATAGAAAGACATCATGCCTATATGCAAGAACGGCATGGCTATGCACCGCGTAGGCACCGACGGTTGGCACGCGTCGTCCGCGACGGTTCACAGCTACTGCCCCTCAGCGGTCTTCTTCTGGCGAACGGCCGCCGCGGTGCGGTTCCTCATCTTCACGATAACTGACTTCTTCCCTACGCGAATCTCTCTCTCCATTGAGAGAATGTCATTCTTACAAGGGATGCGGGCAGTTAGAGGTGCTTTTGCGAATATTTGGCGACTACTGCTGTCCTGGCAGCAAGGTGAGGAACAGCGCGTGCGCCTCGGCGCACAGTCGGTCGCCGTCGTGCAGGGTCGCGACCAAGAAGATCTTGCGCCCCTCCTGCCGCTCGACCCTGGCGCGAATGGTCAGCTCTGTGTCGAGCGGGGTGATGGACCGGTAGTCGATGGTCAGTGAAGCGGTACGGATCGCCGCCCCCGAATAGGCGACCCCGCTCATGCCGAGCACAGTGTCGAAGGCGAGCGCGATATGACCGCCGTGCACCGCCGTATTGCCGCCGAGATGGAAGCGGCGAAAGGTAATACGAGCCGACACGCCGTCGCGGTCGGAGCGGTCGACGACGAACGGCGGCAGGGTGATATTGCCGTTCGCGGGCAGGTCGGATCGAACCCAAGTGGGCACCGACCACTCGTCGACCAGGACCGTGTCCAACAGGCCGTTGAGCTCCTTCAGCGTGGTGATCGTCTCGAGCGCCACATCATCGGAGGGGCTGGCCAGTCGCACACGGTCCATCAGGCCGCGAATCTGTTCGATGAACTCCCCGTAGTGCGAACCGCCACGGGAGATGTCGGGCGTGCGATCCAGCGACGGAGACCGTGCCGGCCGAAACCCACCTTCGTGGTGCTCTTCGGTGGGTAACGGCTCGAACTGGCTCTCATTCATGAGAATTACATTATCGCCCGGCGCTGCCGCACAACGGACCGCCGCCCGCCCTACGAGACGGCGGCACCGTCGTGGGTGATCGACTTTCCGTTCAACTGGTCGCCCAGCTGCGCGAGATCGTAGGACTGCCTGGCCAGCCAGAAGCGCAGGAATCCGGTCAGCGAATAGCGCAGGAACAGCGCAGATCCCACCACGCTCGCCGCCACGCCGCCGAGTGCGAGGGTTATCGCATCACGTTGTGCCAGTGGGTCTTTGGTGCCATGCGACATGAAGTACGCCACCACCGCCACCAGTAGGCCGAGCACCATGAGGGTCACTCCGGTGCGCAGCCACAGCACGGCACGGCCGGCCGCGGGGTCGGGAATCTTGGCTTCGTCGAGTTCGCGGACGAAGCGGTCCGCGCGTGTTTCGGTCATTCGGAGCTTCCTAGGTAGAGGGCCGCCAGTTCGTCGCGGATGCTGTCGGGGTGGCCTTGTTTTTCGATGCGACCGCGCACGAGCACGGCCGCGTGGTCGGCGATATCCAGTACCGCCGCGGCGAACTGCTCGACGACCAGGACCGCCACGCCCTGGCGGGCGATTTCGGCGACCTGCTCGTAGAGCTGACCGACCACCAGCGGCGCCAACCCCATGGACAGCTCGTCGAGCATGAGCACCGCCGGATCGGTGGCCAGGCCGCGGGCCAGGGCGAGCATCTGCTGTTCGCCGCCGGACATGGTGCCCGCCGTCTGATCGGCCCGCTTCCCGAGAATCGGGAAGCGGGTGAAGGCGATCTCCTGGATCTCCTCGCGGGAGCGACCCGTGAAGGTCATCATCAGCAGGTTGTCGCGGACCGACAGATTGGGGAATACGCCGCGCCCCTCCGGGATCAAGCACACCCCGGCCCTGGCCAGGTCGCGTGGGTCAGCACCGGTCATATCGCGCCCGCCCAACCGCAGTTGGCCGGACGCGACCGGATGCACACCGGCGGCGACCTGCAGTGTGGTGGTCTTGCCCGCGCCGTTCGGCCCGAGCAACGCGACCACCTGACCACCGACGACGCTCAGATCGATGCCGTGCAGCACCGTGATCGCGTCATAGGCCGCACGCGCCTCGCGCAGTTCCAACAGTGGATCTGCGACGAGATCCGTTGTCGGCGTGACTGTTTCGACACTGTCCACGATCATGCCGCCCCCAGATAGGCCGCGAGCACGGTTTCGTCGCGCCGGATCACCTCGGGTGGGCCCGAGGCGATGACCTTGCCGAGGTCGAGTACATAGACCTCGTCACAGACATTCATGACCAACCCCATATCGTGTTCGACCAGCAGCACCGCTGTCCCGTCGGCGGCCAGCGAACGCAGTAGCGCCGCGAATCGTTCGGTCTCGCTGTGGTCCTGACCGGCCGCGGGTTCATCGAGCAGGATGAGCTCGGGTCGCGCGGCAAGGGCCCGGCCGACCTCGATCAACCGGCCGGTCCCCGTCGGTAGCGCGTCGGCACTGCTGTCGGCGACTTCGCGCAGGTCCAACCGTTCGATGATCTCGTCGACGACCCGGGCGGCATGCCGGCGCTGCGGCCCGAGTTCCGCGGCGACCAGCAGATTGTCGCGAACGCTCAAGCGTCCGAACAGTTCCAGTCGCTGAAAGGTGCGGGCCATCCCGAGCCGGGCGCGGCGGCCGGTACCGAGCCGGGTGACATCGCGCCCGTTGATCAGCACGCGCCCCGAGGCCGGTTTGCGCAGACCGCAGATCACGTCGAAGAACGTGCTCTTGCCCGCACCGTTCGGACCGATCAATCCGGTGACATGACCGGCTTCGGCCACCAACCCCGCGCCGTCGAGCGCGCGGTGGCCGCCGAAGACGACGCTCACATCCTCAACTTGCAGCAGCGGTGGCACGGCTCAACACCTCCTCGTCCTGGGTACGCCATGGCCGCCGAATCCCCCACCATTCGACCGGTAGTTCGGGTTCGGCCGGCACACGCTGCCGCGCGATCCAGACGCGGGCACCGATGACGACGAGCACCAGTCCGAAGAACAAATGCCAGCCGGTGATCACATCAGCCAGTCGAAGCACCCACAGCAGCACCGAGACGACCAGCACCACCGGCATTACCACTCGATCGCGGAGCATCGGCAGCCATTCTTCCCGCATGGTGGCAATCGCACCTTGACCGAGCATGCCGCCAGCGAAGGCGATACCGCCCAGTGACGGCAGCACCTGGGACAGATTCAACAGCGATGGCCACAGCACCGGAATCACCAGCAGCGGCCCGGCGTAGGCCGCTCCGGTGAAGAAGCCGCTGCCGACCGCGCCGAGACCGGCGATCACCACGATCAGGAAGATCGGCAACCCGGAAACCAGGTTGAAGTGATCGGAGGTGACCGCACGCAACTGCATGCCGTACAGCGCACCGCCGAGTCCGGCGATCGCCGCGGAGAGCGCGAACACCAGCACCTTCGCCATCAGCAGATTGCCGCCGAGGGTCGCGTACGCGGCCTCGCTGTCGCGCATCGCGATCAATCGCCGCCCGAACCGGCTGCGCCGCAGCATCGCTATCGCGAAGCCCGCCGCCGCCAGGCATACCGCCGCGAAGACGGTCACCTGGGCGGTGCTGTCGAGGTGCAGGCCGAACAGGTGCGGACCGACCAGACTCACCGAGCCCTGTTCGAAGAAGTTGATCTTCGTGCCGAATAGGTGCACGGTCGGCAAGGTGAATACCCACCGGTCGAGCACGACCGCGAAAGCGACCGTCGCCAGGGCCAGATAGACCCCGGACAGCCGGAGCGCGGGCAATGCGATCACCGCACCCACCGCACCCGCGACCGCCATTGCCAGCAGCAATGCCCACCACTGCCCGTCCGCGCCGTACTGGGCATAGATGACCGCCCCGACTCCGGCGATGCTGAGCTGACACAGCGAGATCTGCCCCGCGTATCCGGCCAGCGGTACGAACGACAACCCGATCACACCGAAGGCGAAGATCTGCCCGTAGGTGATCAGATCGGCCTCGCCGAGGACAGTGGCCAGCACGACGCCGAGCGCCACGACCACCGCCGCGAAGGCGGCCGATCCCGAAACCGTCGGCAGCGGCACCGGACTGAGGCGCCGATCCCGGCCGCGCAGCCGTCCGTGCGGGAACAGCAGCAGCGCGATGAACAACAGCAGCGCGGGTGCGGCCAGCCGCAGACCCGGTAGATATTCGTTCTGCGGCAGGTAGCCGGTGAGGTAACTCTCCAGACAGCCGACCACGATCGCGCCGAGGAAGGTCATCGGCAGGCTGCGCAACCGGCCGAAGATCGCCGCGGTGTAGGCGCTGACGATCAGCAGCGACAACTGTGGCGCGTCGAGCGCGACGGTCGGCGCCACCAGGATGCCGCCGATCGCCGCCAACTCGATGCCCAGAATCCACGCGACTCGGTTCGCCCGCCGCGGGTCGGCGCCGGTCAGACCCACCAGCGCACGATCGTCGACCGTGGCCCGCATCTCCGCACCGGTCCTGGTGCGGTACAGCAGGATCCGCAGGCCGACGGCAACCGCGATCGCGACCACCATCGTCAATGCCTGATGCCAGGTGATGGTGATGACGCCGAAGTGCATCGGCCGCTGTTCGGCGAAGAACTTCGGCAGGGTGCGGGCCGTGTTGGGGTCCCACACCCATTGGGCGAGCAGGATCAGACCACTCAGCAGGGCAATGGTCATCACCAACTTCTCCGCATCGCCGAGGCCTTGGGTAGGGGCCAACGCCCACGCGAAGAACAAGCCGAACAGCGGCGCGAATACCAGCAGCACCGCGGCGATCGCCAACGGCGCGGGCACGCCCCAGCCGATGTTCAACTGCCAGTACACGAATGCCGACATCATGCCTGCCGCCCCGTGCGCGAAATTGAATACGCCGGTGGTGGTGTAGGTGAGCACCAGGCCGCTACCGATGATCGCGTAGATCGCCGCGGTGCTCAGCCCGACGATGCCGAAGGCGAGGAATTGCTCCATTTGCCGAACGACTCCGCTACTTCAAGTCGCTCATGCTGAGCCCGACATCGGCGAGGGTCATGGCCTTGCCGTAGTCGTTCTTGTACACGTACGCGTCCATGTCGCAGCGGTATGGCCCGGTATCGGGTTTGAAACCGGTGGCCTGCTGCCAGCCCTGCGGAGTCGCCTGCACGATGTTGTAGCACTTCGGCAACGCTCCGGCCGGCCGCAGATCAACCGGTGCCTGCAGGCCGCCCGCGGTCCACGCCGTCTCCTTGCTGGCGGCGTCGTACACGCATTTGCGGGTCAACTGATCACCGCAGCTCGCAGCCGATTTGGCGAAAAGCAGCCACTCGGAGAACGCACGCAGCGCCGGATAGGTGACATCCTTACCGGGGGCGTACTTGGCGAACAGGTCCTTCACCAGCTTGACATCGGGCACCGTCGCGGACGCCTCGAGCGGCGCGATGCCACTGAGATCGGCGAAATTGTTCTGCGCCGCGAGGGATTTGCCCGCCAGCTCCAGGAACTGCGAGTTGTAGGCGTTGCTGTTGGCGTCGACCCAGTCCAGCTTGTAATCCATCCCGGTCAGCACATCCTCGAGCTTGGCCAGGCTGCGGAAATCGCCGAGGAAGATCAGCCCCTTGACGCCCTTGCTCTTGATCGACTGCGCATACGGCGTCCAGTCCGCGACGCCGGTGGCCGGATAGAGCTCGTTGTACACCACCGAGGCGTTCATCGCGCTCAGCGATTCCTGGAATTTGGGCACCATCGCCTTGGTCACCGGCGAATCGCCGGTGATGATGCCGACCGCACCTGCCGAGGCGGGGTAGGTCGTGAGCAGCCACTGGTGGTATGCGGTGTAGATGTCGTAGGGGCGGGAGGCCGACGCGCCGCCGCCGACCTGTAGGTCGGATCCCGAGTTCTTCACATCGACGACCTGCGCCGGAAACTCCGGCAGCAAGCACTTCAACCGATCCTCGACGCCGAGCGAATCCAGTGCGGCGCCGCCACCGACCAGCGCGAAGTCCTCGCGGCAGGCCTCGATCATGCGCTGGCGGACTTGCATGAGCTTCGCATCGCGCACGGTGGCCACCAGCTTGCGCCCGCCGATACCGCCGGCCGCATTGCACCAGGAGGTGAAAACATTTGCCGCATCGACGAATTCGGTGTTCTTGGTGAAACCGACGTCACTGAAGACACCGACCTTGATCTCGCCCGCGGTCACGCCCTGCGCGGACGAACTCGACGGCTTACCGGCCTGGCAGACATTCTTCAGATCACCGAAGTCGCCCGACGCGGTCGAGCTGGTGGTGTTGGTGCCCTCGACTTCCTCACCACCACGACTACAGCCGGCTGCCAGCAGCGCGGCTGCCAGCAGCGCAACGAGTATTCGCTGCGATTTCACGTTTCCTCCTCTATGGGACGCCACCACGATCGGTCGAGGCCCGCGTCCCTGTTCTTCATCGAGCGGCGCCCCTACCGGATCTGGTGCTCTCGCCACTGGGAAAGCAGCTTTCCATATAGGGAGAATCAGGAGGGCCGATTTGGAAAATGTGGTCTACATCGAACTTCGGGCACCGCCCGACCAAGCCCACCCCACGACAACCCATCAGCACGCGATTGCCTCTAGACAGGAATGAGAATAGGATTCTCACAAATAGTGAAGGAGGATCTCATGTCGGCCCAAACCCCGTTGCCGTATCCGCTGTTCGACGCGGACAACCACATGTACGAGACCAAGGAAGCACTGACCCGACACCTGCCCAAGCGGTACGAGGGCATCATCCAGTACGTCGAGGTCAACGGCCGGACCAAGATCGCGGTGCGGGGGCAGATCAGCCAGTACATCCCCAATCCCACCTTCTCGGTGGTCGCGCGTCCGGGTGCCATGGAGGATTACTTCAAGAACGGCAACCCGGAGGGCAAGAGCCGCCGCGAGATCTTCGGCGAGCCGATGAAGGCCATCGACGCCTTCCGTGAGCCCGGGCCGCGCCTGGCGCTCATGGACGAGCTGAAGGTCGACCGGAGCTTGATGTTCCCCACCCTGGCCAGCCTCGTGGAGGAGCGCCTGCGCGATGATCCCGAAGCCATCCACGCCATCGTCCATTCGCTGAACCAGTGGATGCTCGAGACCTGGTCGTTCAATTACAAGGACCGGATTTTCGCGGTTCCGGTCATCACCCTGCCGATCGTCGAGGAGGCGATCAAGGAGCTGGAGTGGGTCGTCGAGCACGGTGCCAAGGCGATCCTGATCCGCCCCGCTCCGGTGCCGGGCTTCCGCGGCCCGCGCTCGTTCGCGCTCCCGGAATTCGATCCGTTCTGGAAGCGGGTCGTCGAGCTCGGCGTCGCCGTGACCATGCACACCTCCGACAGCGGCTACGCCCGCTATACCCAGGAATGGGACGGCGCGAACGCCGAGATGCTGCCGTTCGTCACCAATGCCTTCAGCATGGTCAACGAATGGCGACCGGTGGAGGACGCCGTGACCTCGCTGCTGTGCCACGGTGCGCTGCTGCGGCATCCGGAGCTGAAGGTTGCCATCATCGAAAGCGGCGCTGCCTGGCTGGGCCCGCTCATGAACAAACTGTCCGAAACCTTCAAGAAGGCGCCCGAAGGCTTCGGCATGCAGAATCCGATCGAGACCATCAAAAACCAGATCTTCGTCAGCCCCTTCTACGAGGAGGGGGTGAGCGACCTGATCGACCTCATCGGCGTGGATCGGGTGCTGTTCGGATCCGACTACCCGCACCCCGAGGGCCTGGCCCAGCCGACCCACTTCGCCGATATGCTCACCCATCTGCCGGTCGAGGATCAGGCCAAGATCATGGGCGGCAACCTGGCGGGTCTGCTCGGCGTATGAGTGGTCAGGCCCGGAGGCGGCAGCGAAGCGTAACCACGCAGGGCCCCGCTCATACGCCAAGTTGGCACAGCGTATGACCTGGGAGACCATCCCGCAGATGGTCATGAGTGCGGCCGACCGCTTCGGCACCGCCGAAGCGGTCGTGGACGGACCATTGCGGATCAGCTTCACCGAACTTGCGCAACGGGTCCGCCGGGCCGCGGGCGCCTTCGCGAACGCCGGAGTCGAATCCGGTGACCGCGTGGCGATCTGGGCGCCCAATTCGGCCGAGTGGATCATCGCGGCGTTCGGGTTGCTGACCGCGGGCGGGGTGCTCGTCCCGGTCAACACCCGGTTCAAGGCCGAGGAGGCCGACGATATCGTGCGCCGTAGCGGTGCGAAACTGCTGCTGGTGCAGCAGGGCTTCCTCGGCGTGGACTACGCGGGTCCGGACGGCGTGCCGGTGATCGACCTGAAGTCGGACTTCCTGTCCAGCGGTGCGCCGGTCGAACGGCAGGTGCGTGGCACGGATATCGCCGACATCATCTATACCTCGGGCACAACCGGAAAGCCCAAGGGCGCCATGATGAATCATCTGCAGACCCTGCGGCTGTATTCGGAGTGGTGTGAGCTGGCCGATCTGCGGGAGGGCGATCGCTATCTGATCGTCAATCCGTTCTTCCACACGTTCGGATACAAGGCCGGGATCATCGCGTCGCTCATCCGCGGCGCGACGATCCTCCCGGTCCCGGTCTTCGATGTCGATCGGGTGCTCGAGTTGGTCGAGCGCGAGCGGGTGACGATGCTGCCCGGTCCGCCGACCCTCTATCACTCGCTACTGGAGGCCAAGGACCGTTACGAGCTGTCGTCGCTGCGGACGGCGGTCACCGGTGCCGCCGATATTCCGGTCGAACTGATCCGCCGGGTGCACGAGGAGTTGCCGTTCCGATCGATCATGACCGGATACGGGCTCACCGAGGCGGGCACCGCGACGGCGTCACGGCCCGGCGACACCTTCGAGCAGATCGCGACCACCGTCGGAACCGCCTGCGACGGCATCGAAGTGCGCATCGCCGATGACGGCGAGGTGCTCGTCCGCGGGTACTCCGTCATGCAGGGCTACCTCGACGATCCCGAGGCGACCGCCGCGGCCGTCGACCCCGAGGGCTGGCTGCACACCGGCGACCTCGGCAGCCTGGATTCCGACGGACGGCTGCGGATCATCGGCCGTAAGAAGGACATGTTCATCGTCGGCGGCTTCAATGCCTATCCGGCCGAGATCGAAGGCGTTCTCCTCGAGCATCCGGCCGTCGCGCAGGTGGCGGTGGTCGGCGTTCCCGACGATCGGCTCGGGCAAGTCGGCAAGGCGTTCGTGGTAGCCACCGGACCGATCTCCGAACAAGAACTGATCGGCTGGGCCAAGACCCGCATGGCGGGTTACAAGGTCCCGCGTTTCGCGGATTTCCGGGAAGCGCTGCCGTTGAACGCCACCGGGAAGGTGATGAAGGATCAGCTGCGGTAGGCCTACCGCAGGTTCCCGATCACCTTCGCGCCGAATTCGGCCAATGTCTCCGGTGCGGCGAAATCGGTGAACCACACGTAGAACCGCTCGACGCCGCGCTCGACGAGGTCGCCGAAGTGCGCGACGAGTTGCGCGGCGTCACCGACGACAAGGCCGTCACCCAGCTGACCGAATCGCCGAGTGCTGCGCGCGTGCACCTCCGCGGCATCCCGGCCGTGGCCGACGAAACCGACCATCTGCTGGACGGATACCCGCGCCGACCCGATCTCGGGTCGCAGTTCGGTCAGCCGATTCAGTTGCGGCGCAGGTAGATTCCACCAGGTCGCATAGCCACGCACCAATTCCAGCATGGGTGCGCTCGTGCCGCCGATGACAATCGGAATCGGTGTACTCGGCGCCGGTACCTGCACCGGCCCCTCGGTATTCGGTGCGCCCCAATACTGGTGCAGCAGTTCCAGACTGCGCCGCAGCCGATCCCGTCGCGCGGGCGCCCGGTCCCGGGTGATGTCGAATCCCACCAGCTCGTGCGGTACCGAACCGGCGCCGAGGCCGAGTTCGAACCTGCCGCCCGATGCCTCCTGCAGCGTCACCGCCTCCTTGGCGAGTACCGCCGGATGCCGGAACGAGTCGCACAACACCAGATGTCCGATCCGCAGCCGCTCGGTTCGCGCGGCCACCCATGCGGCCACCGTCATCGCCTCCCAGAGCGGCAATTGTTCGGCACCGGGCGCAACCAGATGATCGATGAACGCGATGCCGTCGAACCCGCTGGCCTCGGCCACGCGGGCCCGTTCCACGATGTCGTCGGCGCGCAATTTGATCTGCGGCAAGAACAGAAACCACTCGGGCGTCGGATTGTTCACAGTGCCAGGCCACCGTCGACAGCGACCGTCGCACCGGTCATCGCGCTGCTGTCCGGCCCGGCCAGAAACGCCAGCACGCCGGCGATCTCACCCGGATCGAGCAACCGTCCGATCGGCTGTTGGCCGACGAATCCCGTCACGTCGGGCAGCCGGTAGAGGCGCGCGATCTCGGCAAGCAGCGCGGTATCGGCGGAGCCGGGACTCACCGCGTTCGCGGTTACCCCGGTACCGCCGAGCTCGGCGCCCAGTGCCCGAATCAGCCCTGTCACACCGGCTTTCGCCGCACAGTAGACGGCGAGCTGCGGCAGCCCCTTCGTCGCGGCGGCCGAGGCGACGGCCAGGAACCGCCCCGATCGCGGTGCGGGCCGGGCCAGCAGTGCCGGAACCGCCGCCCGCGCCAGATTCACGACCCCGCCCAGGCAGACGTCCAGGACCGCGCGCTCCTGCTCGATCGGCATCTCCCACAACGGAACTCCACCGGCGATCACCCCGGCTGCCGCGACCACCGCATCCAGCCCACCCCAAGTACCGACCGCCTCGGCCACCGCGGCCTGCAGTGCCGACGGATCGCGCACGTCCGCGATATACGGTCGCACCGCACCGACTCGGTTCACCCGGCTGCTCGCCTCGGTCGCCACCGCGACAAGTTCCTGTCTGCTCCCCATCGGATAGGGCAGCGCGGGATCATCGCTCGCCAGATCCACCGCGAGCACCGACCAGCCCCGAGACGCCAATTCCAGCACCGTCGCCGCCCCGATCCCCCGCGCGGCGCCAGTGACCAGTGCGACCCGCCGATGCTCCGAACGCGAGGTCACGCCGACCTCCGAACCGCCGGATACTGGGCAACCGATCGGCGCCGATACTCCGACGGCAGTTGGGTGAACAGTTCCGAGTTCCGCCGAATGGGTTCGAATCCGCCTGCGGCACGGATGTTTCCGGCGCGGAAGCGGTCCTCGCCTGCGAACGGACAGGCGAAGACGTCGCCGACCGGGTCGATCAGACACCCCACCCGCGAATCTCCGGTCAGCACATCGTGTTCGCGCAGCCAGGCGTCGATCACCCACTGCTGATCCGCCGTCGGATGCAGTTCGTCCCAGCCACGGCCCGACGGCAGCAACCGGGTCAGCCGCAGCCGAGCGCCGAACATATCGGCAATCGCCTCGAGCGCATCCAGACTGCCGACGTTATGTCGGGTCGCCGCGACGGACAGCTCGAATCCATAGACGCCGGACGACGCGAGCAACTCCATCGCGCGCACCGCCGCCCGGTATGCCCCGCTGCCGCGCACCGCGTCGTTGACCGCCTCGGTCGCGCCGTCGAGGCAGATCCGCACGTCGATATCGCCGTTTCCGGCGATCCGCCGCGCGGCATGGGGAGTGATCCGAATTCCATTGGTGGAGAACTTCACTCCGATGTGCTTGGCGGTGGCGTAGTCGACCAGTTCCCAGAAGTCCGAGCGTACGGTCGGCTCGCCGCCGCCGATATCGACGCGGCCAATCCGCATCCGCTCGAATTCATCGATCAGGGCCTTGCATTCGGCGGTGCTCAGCTCGCGCGGATCGCGTCCGCGAGTGCCGGACGAGCAATGGATGCAGGACAGATCGCAGGCGTGGGTCAACTCCCAGGTCAGGCAGGTCGGTGCGGCGACGGATTCGCTGGCGTTGTCGATCATGGGGACTCCCGCGTCATTGCTTGCGCCACCGAAGTGGGAAATGCTGTTCTCGCCACAGGGTAATGACATTCTGCAACGGAAACAAGGAAGGCGGGGCCCACCTATTCGGTATCAGGCGACGGCTTCCTCGCCGACGAGGGTGGTGCGGTGCATCAACCGGCGCGAGCTCACCTCGTAGTGCTGGGCGCGGTGCAGCATGCCGGTGTTGTCCCACACCACCAGATCGCCGGGCCGCCATTGATGCCGCAGGGCGAACTGCGGCTGGGTGGACCAGTCGAGCAACCGATCCAGCAGCGCCCGGCTCTCGTCCGCCGACATGCCGACGACCTGCGCCGCGGTCGCGCCGATCAGCAGCGACTTGCGTCCGTTCTTGCGAGTCCACACCAGCGGATGCACCCGGGTCGGCACCTTCGCCCATGCGGCCCGCTCCCGATCCGTCGGATCCGGATTGGCCAGCGACTGCGCATGCGCGAAACTGTGCACCACTCGCAGGGTTTCGAGTTCGGCCCGCTCCGCATCCGGCAGCGCCGCGTAGGCGGCGAAAGTGTTGGCGAATTCGGTGCCACCGCCGTCGGCGGCCACCTCGAGCGCGGTCAGCAGGGTGGCCTGCTGCGGGACCGCATCGGTCGCACCATCGATATGCCAGAAGAAGGTGCCCTCCCGATAGGCGGCCAGCACGCTCTTGGCCGGATCACGGGTGATTGCCGATACCTCCGGATGCGCCTTCTCGCCACCGAACGGCGCGACCACGACCTCACCGAGCAGGCGACTCAGCGCAACGAGCGCATCGTCATCGATGTGGGCGTCGCGGTAGATCACCACCCCGTAGCGGTCGAGCGCCGCGCGCAGGTCGTCGGCAACGCGCCGATCGGCGAGTTGCCTGCCGGACAGGCCGGTGATTTCCAGTCCGATGTGGTCGGTCACGGGGATGGCGGTGACGGTCATGATGCGCCTCTTCGGTACGGCAGCATGCGGGTCGATGCCCTGCGAGTGCTGAACTAGTGCCCAAACTTGATATGTGCATATGCTTAACACCGTGACGGATGACAGGTCAAGGGGCCGGGCGAGCACGGACGAGTCGGCGACCACGCGCGGCACCGCCCGGGTACGCCGGATCGGCGCGCAGGATTCGGCCACCCGACTCGCCATCCTCGACGCCACCGCGCAGATCATGCTCGAGCAGGGACATGCCGCGGCGACGTCACGGCGGGTCGCCGCGCTGGCCGGGGTCAAACCCGCACTGGTGCACTACTACTTCCCGACCATGGACGACCTGTTCCTGGCGGTATTCCGCCGCGGCGCGGAGGCCAACCTGGAGCGGCAGCGCCAAGCCATGTTCTCCGAGCAGCCGCTGCATGCGCTCTGGCAGCTCAGCCGGGAACCGTACGGCACCCGGCTCCAGCAGGAATTCATGGCGCTGGCCAACCAGCGCCCGGCCATCCGGACCGAAATCGCCTCCTACATCGAACGTTTCCGCGATATCCAGGTGACCGCGCTGACCTTCATCGCCAGGGCGAGCGGCCTCGACCTCACCGAACTGCCGCCGGTGGTGATTTCACTGCTCATCGCCAGCGTGTCCGGCGTCATCGCGACCGAGGATGCCGTCGGCGTCACGCTCGGCCACGCGGATCTGGTCGCATTCGTCGAGCAGTACCTGGACAGGTTCGAGGCGACGGCCTCCGAACGCACCGCGATCGAGGCCGCGGATTCGTGATCCGCGGCATGCGCTCAGTCCGAGTTTGAGCACCAGTTCAGCACCCGCGTCGGGGTAGCCCCCGGCTCCGCAAGCTCGTTGTCGATATCCGGTGGGAATTTGTCGACCGCGCCCGCGCGCAGGGTGTATGGTCGATCTCACTGCGAGAGTGGCATTCTCCCAAATGAAGATTGACCATCTCTCCGCTTGTCCAGATCGGGGTGACGCACACCCCCGGCGTCGCACGAACAGCGAGGAGTCACGTGAACATCGACGACATGATCCTGGTGAGCATCGACGACCACGTCGTCGAGCCGCTCGATATGTTCGACGGCCGGGTGCCGAAGAAGTGGGCCGATCTGGCGCCGAAGGTGATCGTCGACGAAAAGGGCGTCGACCGGTGGGTCTACCGTGGCAAACCGACGGGTGTCACCGGACTCAACGCGGTCGTTTCCTGGCCGCCGGAGGAGTGGGGGTACGACCCGGCCGGTTACGCGGAAATGCGGCCCGGCGTCTACGACATCCACGCCCGCATACGGGATATGAACGCCAACGGCATCCTGGCCTCGATGTGCTTCCCCACCTTCGCCGGATTCAGCGCCGGCCACCTGAGTCACTTCAAGGACGAGATCACCGTCGCGATGATCCAGGCATACAACGACTGGCATCTCGAGGGCTGGTGCGACGTCTACCCGGGCCGGTTCATCCCGAACGCTATTCTGCCGCTGTGGGATCCGCAGCTGGCCGTCGCCGAGATCCACCGCGTCGCCGTCAAGGGCTTCCGCGGCGTCACGATGGCAGAACTGCCGCACCTGCAGGGCAGCCCCAGCTATTTCGACGAGGACTTCTGGGGACCGGTCTTCGGGGCGCTGAACGAAACCGGTTTGGTCATGAACCTGCATATCGGCACCGGATTCGGGGCGCTCAAGCTGGCGCCGGACGCGCCGATCGACAATCTGATGTGCCTGGCGCCGACGGTCTCCCAGATCACCGTCCAGGATCTGCTGTGGGGCCCGGCATTTCGCAACTACCCCAATCTGAAGGTGGCGCTGTCGGAAGGCGGCATCGGCTGGATCCCGTTCTTCCTGGATCGCTCCGATCGCCACTACACCAACCAGAGGTGGCTGCAGCGCGACTTCGGCGGCAAGCTGCCGAGCGAGGTCTTCCGCGAGCACGTGATCGCCTGCTACGTCACCGACCCGACCGCACTCACCTATCGCGACGCAGTCGGGATGGACATCATCGCGTGGGAATGCGACTACCCGCACTCGGACTCGCTGTGGCCCGACGCACCCGAATTCGTGCTGAAGGAGCTGAACGCCGCCCACGCCGACGACTCCGATATCAACAAGATCACCTGGCAGAACGCCTGCCGTTTCCTGAATTTCGATCCGTTCGAGCACACCCCGAAAGAGCAGGCCACCGTCGGTGCGCTGCGCGCGAAGGCCGCGGGTTGGGATACCTCGACGACGACGCGGCAGCAATACGCCGAAGCCTATGCCCAGCAGGCACACTGATCGAGGAAGACGATATGCAGTTGATGGTTTTCTCCCGCCCGCAGCCCGGCCGGGACGAGGAATACAACACCTGGTACGGCGAGGTCCACGTACCCGAGATGCTCGCCATCGATGGCGTGAAATCCTGTACGCGCCATCGTCTTCGGACCCCCCAGGACCAGCCCGCCGAATATCTGGCCGTCTACGACATCGACGGTGATATCGACACCGTGATGAAGGAACTGATGGCCCGGTCCAAGGACGGCCGGATGCGGCTCAGCCCGTCGATCGATCCGGCCAACACGCGGATGACGATCTGGGAGCCGATCTGACCCGCAGCCTACGGGCAATTATCGACAAAGAATGTAGGTGATCGCGCATGTTGACGCTGCGTGACGGGGAACAGATGCCGCTGATCGATACCAGCGTCCATATCTTCTTCCGGTCGAATCCGGATTTCCGGAATTTCCTGCGCGAGCCCTTTCGCAGCCGTGGGATTCCGGATGTGGAGATGGACTGGTACGGCGCGCCGGGCGGGGAATACGCGCCCGGCACCACCGGGCCGGGTGGTCACTATCCCGGCTCGGACCCGAATGTCGTCGGTCGGCATCTGTTCGATCAGCGTGGCGTCGATACCGCGATCCTGCACCCGATGACGCGTGGCATTCTCCCGGACCGGCACCTGAATACGGCCGTCCTGGCGGCCCATAACGAGATGATGGTGACCCGCTGGCTGGAATCGGGTCACTACGCCGACCGATATCGCGGCACGCTGCGGGTGAATCCGGACGATATCTCCGGTGCGGTGCGCGAAATCATGCGCTGGCAGGGACATCCGCGGATCGTGCAGCTCGGCATCCCGCTGCAATCGCGGGAACTGTACGGGAAACCGCAGTACTGGCCACTGTGGGAGGCGGCGCAGGAAGCCGGGTGGCCGGTGGCGATACATATCGAGACCGGCAGCGGGATCGAATTGCCGCCGACGCCGTCCGGGCATCCGCGCACCTACGAGCAGTACGCGGCATTCATGCCGCTCAATTACATCTATCACCTGCTCAATATGATCGCCGAGGGCGTATTCGAGCGGTTTCCGAAGCTGCAGTTCGTCTTTGCCGACGGCGCAGCGGACATGCTGACACCGTTCATGTGGCGGATGGACACCTTCGGCCGGCCGCATCTGGAGCAGACCCCGTGGGCGCCGCGCATGCCGAGCGACTATCTGCCCGACCACGTGTATTTCGTACAGGGCCGCATGGACGGACCCGGTGAGGCCGAATTCGCCGGTGACTGGCTGAGTTTCACCGGTAAAGAGAACATGATCATGTTCGGCTCCAGCTATCCGCACTGGCAACTCGCCGATCCGGCGCTGCTGCCGTCGGCCTGGAGTGCCGAACAACTCGCCAAGGTCTGCTGGCGCAATGCCGCCGAGCTCTACGGCATAGACGTCCCCACCGCGGCCGTGCGGTGACTCCCCTGCTGGATGAGCGGAGGCAACGATGACACAGGCAGCTACTCGACCGCGGGTGCCGAGCACCGAGCTGGTTCCGGTGCGAGTCGTCGACTCTGATGTGCACCCGGTTCCCCGGCCGGGCCAGATACTGGAATATCTGCCGGAGCCGTACCGGAGCAAGATCATGTCCCACAAGGTGGGCAGCACGATCTATTACGACGCACCGGATTTCGCGCACGCATTCGCGATGCGGGTCGACGCGTTCACCCCCGACGGCGGCTTTCCCGGCAGCGATCCGGATGTTGCATTCCAGCAGTTGATCATGGAGGCCGGTTCGGATATCGCGATCCTGGAGCCGGGTATCAAGGCCGAACGGCTGCCGGAATGGACGCAGGCCATCTGCGGCGCGCACAACACCTGGCTGGCCGAGCATTGGCTCGACGGCCACAACAACTGGCATCAGCGCTGGCGCGGATCGATCTGCGCGGCGGCCGAGGACCCGGCGGGCGCGGTCCGCGAGATCGAGAAGTGGGCCGGACATCCGTATATGGCGCAGATCCTCGTCCGCGCCGAGCCGCGGCCCGCGTGGGGCGATCCGCGCTACGACCCGGTATGGAAAACGGCTGTCCGCCACGACATTCCGGTCAGTTGCCACCTGTCCCGCGGTTTCGCCGAGACGCTGCCCGCGCCGCCGGTCGGCATACCGAGTTACAACCACGATTTCATGGTCAGCTATTCACTTCTGGCCGCCAACCAGGTGATGAGCCTGATCTTCGACGGCGTCTTCGACCGGTTCCCGAACCTGCGGATAGTGCTCGTGGAACATGCCTTCACATGGATCCTGCCGCTGATGTGGCGGATGGACGCCATCTACGCGGCGCGTAAACCATGGCTGGACATCAAGCGCAAGCCGTCGGAATACGTCAAGGAGCACATCAAATTCACCACCCAGCCGCTGGATCATCCGGAGGACAAGGCCGAGCTGACCAAGGCGCTGGAATGGATGGAGTGCGAGAAGATCCTGTTGTTCTCCTCGGACTATCCGCACTGGACCTTCGACGATCCCCGCTGGCTGATCAAGCATCTGCCCGCGCCCGCGAGGGAAGCGATCATGTATCGCAACGGAATTCAGACCTATCACCTGCCGGAGTCGGTGCCGGCGCTACCCGGACAGACGAGGGTGTGGTGAGGTGAGCGAACCGAGACTGGCACGCGGTCGTGAGCACATAGTGGCCACCGTGGCCGAGATTCCGCCCGGCACACACAAACTCGTGCCGATCGGGCGGTACGGCGTCGGCGTCTACAACGTCAACGGCACCTTCTACGCGATCACCAACTACTGTCCGCACGAGGGCGGACCGCTGTGCTCGGGGCGGGTCCGGGGACGCACCGTGGTCGACGAGTCCGCGCCGGGCGATGCGGTGATGGTGCGCGATCAGGAATTCGTCTACTGCCCGTGGCATCAGTGGGGTTTCGAACTCGCCACCGGCACCACCGCGGTCAAACCGGAGTGGAGCATCCGCACCTATCCGGTGCGAGTGGTCGGCGAGGATATTCTGGTCACCGCCTGAAGGAGCAATGATGCCCACGGTCGAAGTCAACGGCGGCGATATCGTCTACGAAATCCTCGGCACCACAGGTCAATTGATCGTCTTGACGCCGGGCGGGCGGTACAGCAAGGATTTTCGCGGCGTGCGGCCACTGGCCGATGCGCTGGTCGCAGGCGGTCACCGGGTGCTGCTGTGGGACCGGCCCAATTGCGGCGCGTCCGATGTGCAGTTCTTCGGCCCGACGGAATCGCATATGCGGGCGGAGAGTCTGTACGGACTGCTGCGGGCCCTCGATACCGGACCGGTCGTACTGGCCGGTGGCTCCAGTGGTGCCCGCGATTCGATGATCACCACACTCCTGTACCCGGATATGGTCACCGAGCTGATCCTGTGGAATATCGTCGGCGGCGTGCCTGGCCTGTTCAACCTCGGCGCTTATTATGTGCTGCCGAACTTGATCGCCCTGCGCGGCAAGGGAATCGAGAGTCTGCTCGAGCTGCCGGAGTGGCAGGAGCGCATCGAACAGAACCCGAAGAACCGCGACCGCTTGCTCGCCCTGGACCGGGCCGAACTGAATCGAGTGCTGCTGCGCTGGCTCGACGCCTACGTACCCAAGCCGGGACAGACCATCCCGGGCGTCCCCGATGATCTGTTCGCCGACATCACGATTCCCACCCTGATCATTCGCGGCGGCAAAGATGATCCGGACCATCCCAAGCGCACATCGCTCGAAGTGCACTGTCTCATCGAGGGTTCCACGCTCATCGAGCCGCCGTGGCCGGAGGATGCCTGGGAGCGCTCGTTCGAGGCGCGCGCCCGCGGGGAGGACGTCGGCGGATTCGATACCTGGGTACTGGCCGCACCGGCCATCCTGGACTTCATCGCGGGTTGAGCCGCTCAGTCCACGATCACCTGGACCTCACAGTTCAGCGCAGCCTCCAGTGCGGTCCGAATCCGGCTCTCCGGAATACCTCCGATATCCGCGGCCGCGAGCCGCACGGTGACGATGTCGTAACCCTCGCCACTGTCGACCCGGGACAATTCCCCGGCAATTCCGAAACCTGCCAATACGCCGTGCGCATCGTCGTCGGTGCCGTGACTGACGAAGGTGGCCGGACCGATTTCCGGCCGCGTGCCGAATACGTCGGCACACAATGCGGCGACGGTCTCGCGTAGTTCGGCGGCGTCGGTGCCGGGCAGCGAAACCCGCAGTTCCCGATGTTGCTCGGTCGGCATCGAAAGCACCCGCATTCCGCTCTTGTTCGCCTGTGCCGCAAAGTATTCCGAGCGTTGGCGCAGGGTTTCCGGCGGCAGTTCGCGCGCCGGATCGACCGTGACTCGAACGACCGCGATCCGCATGTCCTCAGCACCCGAGATCGGCGAGCAGCCGCTCGCTTTCGGTCCAGAGGCGGGTGGCGGCGGCATCGTCGAGGGCGACGGGGGCCGGTGTTTCCACCGTCTTCTGGTAGAAGTAACGCCCGCCGTCGCGACCGCCCTCGGGATCGGTGGCCAGCCACACCAGGGTGTCGGCCGGTTCATCCGGAGGCACCGTATCGGCCGCGGCCATGTGGGCTCGCATCGCCGCATCGCCGTGTGTGGCGAAGTTACTGGCCACGACACCCGGATGCATGGCCTGCGCGACGATGCCGTCAGGCGCCGCACGTCGCGCCAGTTCGCGGGTGAACAGAATATTGGCGAGTTTCGCACGGCAGTAGGCCGCGGTCGGGTGAAACTCGTTCAGGCTCTGCGGATCCGCCCAATCGAAGCCCTCGGTCGCACGGTGCGCGCTCGACGATACGGCGAGTACACGCACCGATCCGGATGGCAGGCCCGCCGCGCTCTTCCGCAGCAGCGGCATCAGTTCTCTGGTGAGCAGGAACGGGGCGAGGTGGTTGGCCGCGAAGGTCGCCTCGGCGCCTTCGGCGGTGATGTTCTGCCGGTCTCGCACGCCACCCGCATTGTTGACAAGCACATCCAGACGCGTTGTCCGGCTGGCGATCTCGGCGGCCACGCGCACCACCTCCGTCATCAGGGTGAAGTCTGCGCGCACCATGTCGAAGCCGCCGCCGTCGCGCACGGCGGCCGTGATCCGCGTTCGCGCGGCCGCACAACGCTGTAAATCGCGACCGACACCGATCACCTGCCAGCCGCGTGCCACCAGCTTTTCGGCGGTCGATGCGCCGATACCGGAGCTGGCCCCGGTCACCACCGCGACCGGACGATCTGCCTCGAATGTCAAAGTCATTGCCTTTCAGTCATTTCAGCGGGGCCGCAGGCCGTCGAGCAGGAGGCCGACGGTGAATTGGACCCGCTCGTCGAGCTGTTCGGGAGTTGGCGGGCGACCGGCCACGATGGAGCGCACCTGGCCGCCGACGACCATGCTCATAAAGGCGCGGGCGGCCTGCCCGGAGTTGGTCGGCGCGATCGTCCCGGCGGCGATAGCGCGGTCGAGGACACCGGCTACGAAGTCGACCACCGGTCCGGCGCTCAGGTCGTAGTTGGCGACGAAGATCTCGGGGAAGCGATAGCTCTCGGTATTGATAATGCGTTGCAGGCGAAGTCCGTTCGGCGTCATCACCTGATCGATCCGCAGCCGGGCGACCGCGGTCAGCGTCTCGGCCAGATCGCCGTTGTCGAAGCCCGTGAGCACGTCCGCGGGTACGACCTGCCGCTCGATGGCGCGCCGGACGGCGGCGAGAAACAGCGACGCCTTATCGGGATAGCGGGCGTAGACGGTGCGTTTGGTCATATTCACGCGACCGGCGATCATCTCGATCGTCGCCAGCTCGTAGCCGTGCTCCAGGAACAGATCCAGTGCGGTGTCGAGCAATTCCTCGTGCCGCGCCTCGGCCTGTGCCCGGGTAGGCCGCCCGGCCGCGCGCCGAATGGGCGGTCCGACCTCCGTCATCGCCGCCTCCGCGAAATTGCCGCTTGCGTCATCGTGCCTCCGATCGCTAATAATGATACGCATGAGTTGCCATTTTTCCAGTGGGCAACGTCACCGGGAAGGACCCCCGTGAGCTCAGCCATCGAAACCCTGACACAACTGGCCGACGCCGCCGATCGCTTCGACCACTCCGCCGCCGACCTGCGGGAAACCCAGGTCGCGGCACTCGACGAAAAACTCCGACAGCACCACGACCGGATCAAGCTGCTCGGACACCGGGCACGAGAAGCCGGTATCACCGAGATCCGCGACCGCGCGGATATGGTGCCGCTGCTGTTCCCGCACTCGGTCTACAAGAGCTATCCGGAAAGCTTTCTGATCGAGGAGAAGTGGGATCGGCTCGGCAAGTGGCTCGCCACCGTATCGCCCTACCCCATCAGCCCGATCGAGACCTCGGAGATCGCCGATATCGACGACTGGATCGGGCGGCTGCAGGCCGCGGGGCATTACGTCTCCTGTTCCAGCGGAACGACAGGTAAGTCGGCCATGCTGCTCGCCTCGGAGCGGGATATGGAATGGTCGCGCAAGGATACGGTCAATGTCTTCTCCTGGGGTTCGGGTGTGCGGCCCGCACAGGACCGGCGGATGGTCGGGATCGCCGCCACCGCATCCGTCCCGAAGAACACGGTCATCGCCGCGGCCCAGCAGGCGGCGTTCGGTGATCCGGCCAAAGAGCGTTTCCGCCTGCCCATTCCACCGATCACCGTCGGGTCACTGACCAGAATGGTGGTGCTGCGCAAGAAGATCGCCGACGGCACCGCGCGACCGGAGGAACTGGCCGATTTCGACCGAACCTCCCGGGAGCGGCAGGAGGCGCTCGACAAGGCGATGATCGCCGGTGCCGAAGCGCTCGTGCGATACCGCGCGGACAAGCTCTATATCTCGGGCATGTGGAATGCGCTCTATCAGGTGGCCGCGATCGTCCGGGATATGGGCTACTCCGCCGCGGACTTCCACCCCGACAACTGCCTCTACGTCGGCGGCGGGCTCAAGCGCGCCCAATTGCCGCCGGATTACCAGCAATTCGTCCACCAGACCTTCAATATCCCGGCCGACCGGGACTTCCAGAATTACTCGATGCAAGAACTCAATTCCGGAATGCCCAAGTGCCGCAAGGGCGATCGCTATCACATACCACCATGGATCGTGCCGTTCATACTCGACGAGGACGGTGCGACACTGCTGCCGCACGAATCCGGTGAAATCGAAGGCCGCGCCGCATTTTTCGATCTCTCGCTGGACGGACGCTGGGGCGGGATCATCACCGGCGACAAGATCGCACTCGACGTCGACCCCTGCGCCTGTGGCAACAAGGGCCCGTCGGTCCGCAATGACATCGTCCGATACGCCGATATCAAGGGCGACGACAAGATCGGCTGCGCCGGAACCGTCGACGCGTACGTAAGGGGCCTCTCTTGACCATCGCAGACACCGTGGCGGCCGCGCCGTTCTTCCTGCGCGGCGAATTGCTCGAGGGTGACGACGTCACGCATCGCTCGCGCGATCTCGGCGTCACCTTCGCGACACCGCACATCCCCATGGACCGCGCGGTGCATCCGCGCAGCGAGGTGCCGCCGCTGCTGAACGTTCCGCTCGCGGAGATCATCGATTTCCTCGTCGAGACCGGCCGACAACTGCGCGCCCCCGAAAACCCGTTCGTACGCGACTGCATAGACCGGATGTCGTCCACCCATGTGCTGCCGCGCGCCGTGCTGCAGGCACAGGTCATGGGTGCGGCGGGCTATCTCGACAAGCGGCTGCTCGAGACCGTGGTCGAACAGAACTTTCCGAACCCGCGGGCGCTTGACGAGTGGATTCCCAAGCGGGACTTCACCGGTCGCCAGAGTTTCGTGCGGGCATTCGCACCCCGGCTGATTCACGTACTGCCCGGCAACTCCCCCGGCGTCGCGGTGAAATCCATTGCCCACGGCGCACTGGTCAAGGCGGTCAATCTGTTCAAGATGTCGTCGAGTGATCCGTTCACCACGGTCGCGATCCTGCGGACCATGGCCGATATCGATCCCGAACACGCCATTGTGCGGTCGATGTCCGCGCTCTACTGGCGCGGCGGCGACGACGCGGTGGAGCGGGTGCTGTACCGGCCGCAGTATTTCGACAAGATCGTCGCCTGGGGTGGCGGCGATGCGATCGATAACGTGATCAAATACCTCGGGCCGGGCTTCCAACTGGTGTCCTTCGACCCGAAGACGTCGATCTCGATGGTCGGCCGGGAGGCGTTCGCCTCGGACGAGGCCCTGGACCGCGCCGCCGAACTCGCGGCCACCGATGTAATGGTGCTCAACCAGGAGGCCTGCGTCGCAAGCCGGTTCGTCTATGTCGAGGCCGATCAGGCCGACGCCGACCGCTTCTGCGCCCGGCTGCACGCCCGCATCGTCGACAAGGCCACCGGTTCGGGCGACACCCGACCGCTCGATATCGATTTGCGCGAGCAGATCGATACCCTGATGATGCTCGACGACGAGTTCCAGGTCTGGGGACGGACCGACGGCAAGGGACTGGTGATCCGTTCCGACGAACCGGTGGACTTCCACCCGATCAACAAGACCGCCAACGTGGTTCGTGTGGACCGCCTCGACACGGCGATGAAGTACGTCAATGTGGCAACGCAGACGGTCGGCTTCTTTCCGTTCGACCGGATGGCCGACTACCGCGACCGGCTGGCCAGCGGCGGCGCACAGCGCATCGTCCGCCTCGGCGAAGCCGGACCGAGCACGATCGGCAACCCGCACGACGCGATGTACCCGCTGCACCGCTTCGTGCACTGGATGGCGCACGAGGACGGAGTCGCACCGGACTAGCCAGCCCGACCTTTACCTTCGGCGAGGTCGTGGTGCGCATCGGGCAGCCGCACCGCGACTCGCACCTGGAACATCAGCGATCGGGTCGGCAGCACCATGACCGCGCCGAGCGCCGCGGCCCGCCGCACCGCGACGGCGTGCGCGCCGACCGGCCCCCACCACCAATTCCAGCCACAACCGTGTCGCGAGAGAATACGGGCGGTGCTGGTGAAGTCCGCGTCCTCGAGCCCGACGGCGTCGACGAACAGTCCGCTCAGTGCGATGGATCCGAAGAGCATCGACGGCGAGATCCCGTCACAGACGACGTGCACGGTGCCCGTGGCGCCGACCCACCGTGCGGCCCGCTCCAATACGGCACGGCGACTCTTCGGGCTGCCCGAAACAAGCGCGACGGCCGCCGCGGTCAAGCGCCGGGTCCTTCCAGAATCGTCACCGCCGACACCGCGGTCGGCCCACCGAGGTTGTGCGCCAAGCCGATCCGCGCACCGTCGACCTGATTTACCGCCGTGCCGCGCAGCTGCTCGAACAACTCGACGCACTGCGCCACGCCGGTCGCCCCCGGCGGATGTCCCTTGGCCTTCAGGCCGCCACTCGGATTCACCGGCAGGGCGCCGCCGACCTCGGTGACCCCGCTCTCGATCAGTTTCGCGGCCCCGAATCGCTCGGCGAAGCCGAGGTCCTCGTAGCTGATCAGTTCGATTCCGGTGAAGAAGTCGTGCACCTCGGCGACATCGACATCCGCGGGAGTCAGACCCGCCATCTCGAAAGCCGCCTTTGCGGCTCGCACCGTGGCCGGGAAGGTCGTCATATCCCGCTTGTGCTGGTGCATTACCGAATCCAGGCCGAGACCGACGCCGCGGATCCACACCGGGCGATCGGTATACCGGTCGACCACATCCGCGGCGGCGAGCACCAACGCCGCCGCACCGTCGCTCTGCGGTGCGCAATCGTAGAGCCCGAACGGTCCAGCCACGATCGGCGCGGCCAGCGCCTGTTCCAGGCTGATCTCGAAACGCAAGCGGGCCTTGGGATTACGCACACCGTGCCGGTGGTTCTTCACCGCCACCATGGCCAAATGCTCTCTGGTCGCAGGCGATTCGTGCAGATATCGGGCCACGTGCAGCGCGAATCCGACGGGCGCGATCAGGCCGAGTGGGTAGTCCCAGGCCATATCGCGCGCCATCGCCTCCCATTCCCACAGCATGTCCTTCTGCGCGGTCTCGCGCAACTTGTCCGCGCCGACGACGAGGGCCACGTCGAATGCGCCGGAGGCGATGCCGAACAGGGCATTGCGCACCGCGTCATTGCCTGTGGCGCAGGAGTTTTCGACCCGGGTCACCGGCAGATCCGGTAGCCCGAGCGCATCGGCGACGATCCCGGCCGGGAATCCGTCGGTATTGCCCATCGCACCGAACCAGGCCGCCTGCAGATCGGAGGTGGCCAACCCCTTGTCGATGCTGGCGGCGCATTCGGCGAATGCCATCGGCACCAGATCCTTGACGCCGAGGGCGAAATGCTCGGCGAAGGGCGTCATACCCGCACCGACGATAGCCACTTCCCTCACCGCGCGACCTCCGGTTCGAATGCGTATCCATAGTCGGGCACCCCCGAGCGCACCGCGACCCGGCGCAGCACCATGCGGCCGCGGTCCCCGATCGCCACCGTGCCCGGATCGGTGCCGGTCACCTTCGCCAGCGCCCGCACCCCGACACCGTCGAGTTCGATGATCACCAGGGTGTACGGACTTCTCAGCCCCGGCACCGGTATCGCGACGGTGGCCTCGGTGTACACGGTGCCGGTGCGCGGCAGCGGCACCAGGGTGTAGTCGGTGCTCAGACCGCCGTCCGCGGCGACCCGATAGCGTGGCGGGAAGTCCAGTTCATCACTGCCGGAGTGCTTTCCGGCCTCCCAGCGCACCTTCGCCTCGAATGCGCGCTCGTAGGCGGCCAGCGAGATCGGAATCTCGGATCCGGGCCACAGGTCACCGTCGGGCAACGCTCTGGCCGTCGACTCCCGCCGGTGCAGCACGGCCGTACCGGTGGCCACCGTGATGCCGGACAGGCTGGCCTGCTCCACCCCCACCAGCAGACCCGTGCTACCCCATTCGGACATGGCCGCCAAGGCGAACAGCCCGGCGCTGGCGCCCATCGTCGGCAGCGATGGCGGGCCGCCGAGGCACAGCGCGGCCGCCTGTTTGTCGTCGACCCCGGCCACCGCCACCGGCGTATCCAGCCAGGCCGCAGCCAGCGAGGCCAGTAGGCCGCGCGTGTGCAGGAGGCGTGGATCGCCGTAATCGTGTACGGCCCCAACGGCATTGCGGGTGCGCACCGGCAGGCTGCGCGCCACCCGGGCGGCGGTGCGCACCTGCAGGCCGTGATCGGAGACCAATGCCGCGGCCGCGCCCGCGGGCTCGGTATCGACCCCGATGATCAGGGTGCGCGGCCGGGCGGAACTGAGCGAGTCGAGGGTGGCGGGCGCACCGCCGAGCCGCTCGATCACCTCCAGTTCCGGATCAAGCCCCAGTCCCGCCAGCAGGACCGCGGCATTACTGCTTCCCACCAGCGGCAGATCACGGCTGACCACAATTACCCGTTCCACCGAACCGGCGTCGTGCAGCGCGGCGCGACCGGCCTCCACGGCCAGGGTGATCGCGTCCTCGTCGTCACCGAGCGTCCGATGGCGCTGGGCGCCCCAGCACGGCAGGTAGGTCCCTATCGAAGCGATGTAGGTCATGGGTACTCCAGCGAATTACGTGATCGCACCCGCGGTTTTGAGCGCGATGATGCGATCCCAGTCCAGGCCGAGTTCGAGCAGGACCTCGTCGGTCTGCGCGGCGAATTCCGGGCCGGGACGCAGGTCGGGCGCGGTGAGATCGAACTGCACCGGACTCGAAACCAGTTGCAGCTCACCGGCTTTGCGGACATATTCGTTGGCCTGCACCTGCGGGTCGTCGATCGCCTGGAGCGCGTCCTGCACCGGCGCCCACGGCCCGGACAGGGTCGCGAAACGCTCGGTCCACTCGGCGAGCGTCCGGGTGGCGAACACCTCGCGCAGGATCTCCACGGCCACAGCGGTATTGGTCGCGATCGCGGCGGCATCGGCGAATCGCGGATCTTCCGCGAGGTCGGGCCGGTCGATATGTTTGCATACGTCGGCCCAGAATTTGCCGGGCTGCAACATGACCAGCGACAGGTACCGACCGTCCTTGGTTGCGTACAACCCCGACAGCGGATTCGACGGCGAACCGTGTGATCCGGTCGGGAACGCCCGCAGCGGCTCCCCCATATACGCCGAGAGCGCGATGGTGTGCCCCATCGACCACAGCCCGCTGCTCAGCAGGGACACATCCACGATCGACGGCTCACCCGTGCGTTCCCGCTTCAGCAGCGCGGCCGCGATGCCGCCCGCCAGGTTGGTTCCGGAGATGGTGTCGCCGAATGCCGGACCGGGCGGAGGGATCAGCCCATCGATATTGGGCGGGGTGATGGTGGCGGCGACGCTGCCGCGGCACCAGTAGGCGGTCATGTCGTAACCGCCCTTGTCGGCCTCCGCACCGCGCGGGCCGAGCCCGCTGCCGCGGGCATAGATGATCTTCGGGTTCACCGCCCGAATGTCGTCGACGTCGATGCCGAACTTGCTTCGGTGCTGCGGCAGGAAACTGGTCAGGAATACGTCCGCGGTCTTGGCCAGGTCGTGGATCACCGCCCGGCCCTCCGGCACCGACATATCGACCCCGATGCTGCGCTTGCCCCGATTGGCATGCTCCACATTGGGATTCGGTTCGCCCTCGACCTTGAAGGTGGCGATCTGACGCAGCCCGCGCTGCGGGTCACCAGTGACGGCGTGCTCGACCTTGACCACGTCCGCACCCCAGTCGGAGAGCACTGCGCCCGCCGACGGCACGAACCCGTACATCGCGACCTCGAGGACGCGGATCCCGTCGAGTGGTCCCCGGCTCATCGGACCGCCGCCGCGAAGGTCTTGATCTCCAGGAATTCCGTCAACCCGTCGACTCCCATCTCCCGGCCGATGCCGGACTGTTTATAACCGCCGAAGGGCGCGTCGGCGGCGAAGTAGTTGCCGCCGTTGATGCTCATGGTGCCGGTGCGGATGCGCCGCGCCACCGCGAGCGCCCGCTCCTCATCGGCGCTGAACACACCGCCGGAAAGACCGTAGATCGAGTTGTTCGCGATCCGTACGGCATGGTCGTCGTCCTCGTACGGGATCACCGCGAGCACCGGCCCGAAGACCTCCTCCTGGGCGATTTCGCTGTCCGGATCGACACCTGCCAGCAGCGTCGGCAGGTAGAAGAAGCCCGGGTCGACCTTCTTGCCACCGGTCACCAGCTGGGCGCCCGCCGCCACCGCGCGCTGCACCAAACCGTCGACCTTGTCGCGCTGGCGCTCGCTGATCAATGGGCCCATATAGGTTTTCGGATCGCCGGGGTCGCCGTAGCGGACATGCGCGAAGTTCTGCGCGACCATTTCGACGATCGCGTCGTGATCCTTGCGCGGCACCAGCAGCCGGGACGTCAGTGCACACCCCTGGCCCGCGTGATTGACGATGCTGAACGCCGCGAATTGCGCCGCCGTTCGGTAGTCCGCGTCGTCGAGCATGATCGCGGCCGATTTGCCGCCGAGCTCGAGGAATACCCGCTTCAGCGTCTCGCTCGCGGCCGCCATGATCTTGCGTCCCACCGGCGTCGAGCCGGTGAAGGTGACCACGTCTACGTCGGGATGCGTCGTCATCCGTTCTCCGACAGCCACATCCGAGGAGGTGAGCACATTGACCACACCGGCGGGAATGTCGGTGTGGCGCGCGATGATCTCGCCGAGCGCCAGGGTGGCCAGCGGCGTATCCGGTGCGCCCTTGAGCACCACCGTGCAACCGGCCGCGAGCGCGGGCGCGAGCTTGGCCAATGCGAGCTGATGCGGATAGTTGTATGCGGCGATGGCCGACACCACGCCCGCGGCTTCCTTCTCGACCCAGCGCCGATGGCGCTGACCGCGGATTTCGATATCGCCGAGGTCCTCGGTGAAGGAGAACTTCGACAGCAGTCCGGCATAGTAGCGAACGATCTCGAACGGGATCTCGAGCTGGTTACCGTGCGTCAGCTGCCTGGTCGCGCCGACCTCCGCGATCGTCAGCTCCCGCAGTTCTTCGACGTTATCGCGAAAGGCCTGGTAGAGCTGTTCGAGGCAGTGCGCACGGAATGCGGCGTCGGTGGCCCAGGTCGTGGTGTCGAAGGCCCGCCGGGCCGCGGCGATGGCCGCGTCGGTCTCGGTAAGGCCCGCCTCCGGTGCGTACCCGTACACCTCACCCGTCGCGGGATTGAGCGAGGCGAGCGTGCGCCCGGTCTCGATCAACTGTCCGTCGACGAGCAGCCGCCGGGTCGGAATCTGCTCCGTCCGGGCGGCCACTTCTTCTTGCACTGACATCCGGTCTCCTCGACTGCGCATGGAAACTTCATTCTCTCTATTGGAGAATCTTACATTCGTCGATTGCGAGACTGTAGCAACATTCCGAAATAGGCGACACCTGTCAGCGCATGGATGTCGTTGGCGTTCGCATGTCGACATACCCGCATCACCCGGGAAGTCTTGCGTTTAAGCTCCACGCGAGAGTACGGTTCTCAACATCCGGAAGGGAGATTCTTGCGTGAAAACCGCTGTGGTCACCGGAGGCGCCTCGGGCATCGGCCTCGGCATCGTCGAGCGCCTGCGCGCTGACGGCCTGCACGTCGCCACCCTCGACCTGAACCCGTCCGCCGAGGACGATTTCGCCTATCAGGTCGACGTGACGAAACCGGACGAGATCGCCGAGGCGTTGACCGACGTGCGCGCCAAACTGGGCCTGATCACCGTGCTGGTCAATGCCGCCGGAATCGAGAAGTACCGCCGCTTCCACAACCTCAGCTTCGAGGAGTGGCAGCGCATCATCGATGTCAACCTGCACGGCGTATTCCACACCGTCCAAGCCGTTCTGCCGGATATGACGGCCGCGAACTGGGGACGCATCGTCAACATCTCCTCCTCCAGTACCCACTCCGGCCAGCCGTTCATGGCGGCGTACGTCGCGGCCAAGTCCGGGCTCAACGGCCTCACCAAATCGCTTGCGCTGGAACTGGGGCCGTACGGGATCACCGTCAACGCGGTCCCGCCGGGCTTCATCGATACCCCCATGCTGCGCCGGTCCGAGGAGAAGCAGTTGCTCGGCGGAACCATCGAGGAGCACATCCAGCGCACCCCGGTGCGCCGGGTCGGCCGCCCCGCCGATATCGCCGCCGCCTGCTCGTTCCTGATCTCCGAGGACGCCGGTTACATCACCGGACAGATCCTCGGCGTCAACGGCGGCCGTA
Organism: Nocardia pseudovaccinii; assembly: GCF_050942345.1. NCBI lineage: Bacteria > Bacillati > Actinomycetota > Actinomycetes > Mycobacteriales > Nocardiaceae > Nocardia > Nocardia pseudovaccinii. The sequence goes on along the minus strand of NZ_CP192074.1, from coordinate 3,319,142 downwards.
ATACCTGAACCCGCCCGTGCCCCGGCACGGATGGTGCAGCCCAGAAGAAGTAGGACCGAAAGGAAGAGCCGTGGGACGTGTGGAGGGCAAGGTCGCCTTCGTCACCGGAGCCGCGCGAGGCCAGGGCCGCAGTCATGCGGTGAAGCTTGCGGAGGAGGGTGCCGACATCATCGCGGTGGATATCTGCCGCGATATCGAGAGCATCCAGTACTCGCTGTCGCGACCGGAAGATCTCGAGGAGACCACCCGTCTCGTCGAGAAGGCCGGACGGCGCATCATCGCCGAACAGGCCGACGTGCGCGACCGACCGCAATTGGCGGCTGTGATCGAGCGCGGTATCGCCGAATTCGGCCATCTCGACATCGTGGTGGCACAGGCAGGCATCGCCGGAATGAAGGGCGAGCCGCAGTGGCAGGCCTGGACCGATGTCATCGATACCAACCTGCTGGGCGTGATCAACGCCGTACAGGCTGCGCTGCCGCATCTCGGCGCAGGCGCATCGATCATCGCCACCGGCTCGACCGCGGCGCTGATGGACTTCTCGAAAGTCGACCAGCCGGGCAAGGATCCGGGCGGTGTCGCCTACATGGTCGCCAAACGTCTTCTGTCGCAATATATCCACGAGATCGCCACGCACCTGGCCCCGAGCAGTATTCGGGCCAATGTCGTGCACCCGACCAATTGCGACACCCCCATGCTGCACAGCGAGCCGATGTACCGGTCGTTCCGGCCGGATCTCGAACATCCCACCCGCGCAGACGCCGAACCAGCCTTCTTCGTGCAGCAGGCCATGCCGGTCCCCTTTGTCGATCCGGAGGAGATCAGCAACGCGGTGTTGTTCCTGGCCTCCGACGAGTCCCGTTTCATCACCGGTACCCAATTGCGGGTCGACGCCGGCGGCTATCTGAAGTGGTACGACTACCGCGTCTGAAGGGAAGAATTACCGTGAAGGTTCGAGTCGATGACGAACGCTGTCAAGGGCACACGCTGTGCGCGATGATCGCCCCGAAAGTGTTCGAACTCAGTGAAATCGACGGGCATTCGTCACCGGTCAGCGAAGACGTTCCAGCCGATCAGCAGGACAACGTGCGCGAGGCCGTCCGGTCCTGCCCCGAGCGGGCGATCTCCAGCACCGAATAGAGGAACCGCCGATGACCGATATCGCATCCGACGCCGAGCGCAGACAGCCGGAATTCCATTTCGATCGACACACCCCGCAATATCGCGGACAGTTCGTCGACATCACCCAGCAGATGCAGAGCGAATGCCCGGTCGCCTGGACCGAAACCTACGGCGGGCACTGGGTGGCCGCGGGTAACCGCGAAGTGTTCGAACTGGCCCGCTGCCCACACATCTCCAACGACAACGACCCCAACGGTGAACGTCGTGGCTACAAGGGGATTTCCATTCCGACACCGGAACGCGGCCAGGGCATTCGCGCGGGCATTCTGGAAATGGACCCGCCAGAACAGCGGGAACTGCGCTCGGCGCTGAATCCGTACCTGTCCCCCGCGGCGGTGCAGCGCTGGATTCCGTTCGTCGACGAAATCGTGCGCGCCAGCATCGACGAGCAGATCGAAAGCGGCAGCATCGATTTCGTCGACGAGTTGGCCAATATCGTGCCCGCGGTGCTCACCCTCGCGATGCTGGGCATCCCACTGGACAAGTGGACCATCTACAACGAACCGGCGCACGCCTCGGTGTACACCCCACCGGATTCGCCGGACACCCCGCGCATCGCCGAAATGCACCGCACCATGGGTCTGGACCTGCTGACGAATTATCTGGAGGTCAAACAGAATCCGCGGCCGGGCATGCTGCACGCCGTCGCGGAGTCCACCCTTAATGGCGAGCCGATCTCCGATATGGACGCGCTCGGCATGCTCAGTCTCATTATCGGCGGCGGCTTCGACACCACCACCGCGCTCACCGCGCACGCACTGGAATGGCTGTCGGAGAATCCGGATCAGCGCGAATTGCTCAGCCGCGAACGCGATCTCATCCTGGATTCCGCCACCGAGGAGTTCTTGCGCTACTTCACCCCCGCACCGGGTGACGGCCGCACCTTCGCCCAGGATTGCGAGGTCGGGGGCAAACAGTTCGCCGAGGGTGAGCGGCTGTGGCTGTCGTGGGCGATGGCCAACCGGGACCCCGAGGTATTCGACAACCCCAATGAGATCGATATGGAACGCCGGGGCAATCGGCACTACAGTTTCGGTCTCGGCGTGCACCGCTGCATCGGTTCCAATATGGCGCGCATGGTGTTCAAGCGAATGCTGCTCGCGGTGTTCGACCGGATGCCGGACTATCGCTGCAATCCTGAGGACGCCGTACATTACGACACCATCGGCGTCATCCAGGGCATGCGGCATCTGCCTGCCACCTTCACCCCCGGTAGCCGGCTGGGCGCCGGACTCGACGAAACCCTGGCGAAACTGCAGCGCGTCTGCGATGAGCAGCGACTGGCCGAACCGGTCACCGTGCGCAAGGGCGACGCCCAGATCTGACGAAAGAGCGAGGAGGCGATATGGGCGAAGCATCGGGACGTCCACTGCCATTGCTCACCCTCGAGAACGAGTTCTTCTGGACCTCGGGGAGCGATGGCACGCTGCGCATACAGGAATGTGAATCTTGTGCGGCACTGATCCATCCACCGCAGCCGGTGTGCCGGTACTGCCGTGGACACGAGATGGGAGTGTGTGCCGTCTCGGGCTTCGCCACACTCGCCGGCTTCACCGTCAACCATCGGTTCGGTGTGCCGGGACTGCCCGCGCCCTATGTCGTGGCGCAGGTCGCGCTCGAGGAGGATCCGCGAGTTCGGCTGACCACCAATGTGATCGACTGCGATCCAGATGCCCTGGTTCTCGGCATGCGGCTCGAGGTGGTCTTCCAACAGGACGACGACGTCTGGCTGCCGCTGTTCCGGCCCGTCGAAACACAGCCCGAACCGGCCCCGCTGCCCGTGGACGATATTGCGCCACAGGAGTTCTGGCGGCATGTGCGGCCCATGGTGCGGTCGGAGAAGTTCGAGGACCGGGTCGCGCTCACCGGTATCGGTATGTCACCGATCGGGCGGCGGCTGCAGGTTCCGCCGCTGCGGCTGACCATCCAGGCCTGCGAACGCGCGATCGCCGACGCCGGATTGACACTCGACGATATCGACGGCCTGTCGACCTATCCCGGCGGCGGCAATATGGGCGGATTCAGCGAGGGCGGTGTCACCGCCCTGGAGTCCGCCCTCGGTATCCGGCCGACCTGGTACAACGGCGGCATCGAGACCTTCGGCCCCGGTGGGGCGGTCATCGCGGCCATGCTCGCGGTGGCGGGTGGGCTGGCCCGACACGTGCTGTGCTTCCGCACCCTGTGGGAAGCCACCTTCAATGATCTGATGCGCACGGGCAAGATCAAGCCATCCGGTGGGCGCACACCCGGCTGGATGGCCCCCTTCGGCGCCACCTCGGCGGCACATACCTTGGCGCAGAACGCACAACGGCACTTCCATCGCTATGGCACCACTCGCGAAACCCTCGGCTGGATCGCACTGAATCAGCGCGCGAATGCCGAACTCGAGCCGACCGCGATCTACCGCGATCCGATGACCATGCAGGACTATCTCGAGGCGCGCACGATCACCACGCCATTCGGGCTCTACGACTGCGATGTGCCCTGTGACGGCGCGATCGCGGTCATCGTCTCCAGCGTGGACGCGGCGCGCGATCTGGCCAAGCCGCCGGTGCTGGTGGAGGCGGTCGGCACCCAGATCATCGAGCGCATCGAATGGGATCAGAGCACCCTCACCCACGAACCACAGGTGCTCGGCCCGGCCGCGCACCTGTGGACCCGAACCACGTTGCGCCCCACCGACGTCGATATCGCCGAGCTGTACGACGGCTTCACCTTCAACTGCCTGTCCTGGCTGGAGGCCCTCGGCTTCTGCGGTATCGGCGAGGCCAAGGACTTCCTCGACGGCGGCAAGAACATCGCCCGCGACGGCCTGCTGCCGCTCAATACCCACGGTGGCCAGCTCTCGCACGGCCGCACCCACGGCATGGGCCTGCTGCACGAGGCGATCTTGCAGCTGCGCGGCGAAGCCGGTGCACGCCAGGTACCCGATGCCCGCATCGGTGTGGTGTCCAGCGGCGGGCTCACGCCCGGTGGGGCGATGCTGCTGCGGAGTGATTCATGACGATTACCGAATCCGATTTCTCGCTGCTGACCGGAGACGAACCGATTCCGGTCGTCACCGAAGTCGACGGCATTCCGATGTCGGGGTTGTTGGCCGAGGCGCAGACACCGCGGGCGGTCGTGCTCGCCCTGCACGGCGGGGCCACCACCTCGGCGTATTTCGACTGCCCGGACCATCCGCGGCTGTCACTGCTGCGGCTGGCCGCAGCGGCCGGATACACCGTGCTGGCCCTGGACCGTCCGGGCTACGGCAGCTCGCGCACGCATGCCGACGAACTCGCCGACCCACAGCGCCGTGTCGATCTGATGTACGCGGCGGCCGAGCAGCATCTCGGATCTCGGCCCCGCGGCGCGGGCACCTTCTTGCTCGCCCATTCCGCGGGCAGTGAATTGGCGTTGCGGATGGCGGCCGACGAGCGCGGCCGCGAATTGCTCGGCCTCGAATTGGCCGGGACCGGGCTGGAACATCAGCAGGAGGCCTACGACATCCTGTGGGGACCGGATCCGCAGGGAAAACGGCGCATGCGTCGCGACGGCGTGCCGGGCGGCGTCACCGAACTGCTGTGGTATCCGGCCCGGCTGTACCCGCCCGAGTTGGTCGGCGGTGCGCGGATCGGCTCCTATGGCCCACGCTACGAAGGGAATTCGGTCGAGGACTGGCCGACGGTCACCTTCCCCACACTTGCCGCCGAAGTGCGGATTCCGGTGCGGTTCACCGTCGGCGACCACGAACGGGTGTGGCGCAACGATCCGGAGGCACTCGCTGAAGTCGCCGCCCGGTTCACCGCCGCGCCGAGGGTCGTGCTCAATATCCAGCCCAACAGCGGCCACAACCTCAGCATGGGACATACGGCGGCCGCCTACCACCTCGGTCTGCTGGCCTTCGCCGAAGAAGCCGCCGTCGCCCGGAGTCTCGGCGAATTCTCCGGCCCGGCAATACAATTCAACGGCGCAACCCAGGAGGTGAACTGATGGACGTCGTCGACGTCGCCATCGCACTCGTGCGGCTCGTCGTGGGGGCCACCATGATCGCCCACGGGGTCAATCACTGGGTGGGCGGTGGCAAGATCGCGGGCACCGCGCGCTGGTTCAGCGGCCTCGGACTGCGCGGCGGCGTTCTGCACGCGTGGCTGAGCGTTGTCACCGAAATCGGTGCGGGCGTGTTGTTGATCGTCGGCCTGCTCACCCCGCTGGCGTGTGCGGCGGTCATCTCGGTGATGGCGGTCGCGGGTCTGCTCGCCCACCGCACCAACGGATTCTTCGTATTCAAAGAGGGTTACGAGTATGTGCTCGTGCTCGCGGTCGTTTCGCTGGCGCTGGGGCTGCTCGGTCCCGGGTCGCTGTCCATCGATCACGCCGCCGATATCGAGATAACGGGCTGGGCCGGTGGCGGCATCGCCCTCGGGGTCGGCCTGGTCGCCACCGCGGGCCTGCTCGCCGTGTTCTGGCGGCCCGAAGCGAAAGGCGAAAAGTGATGCGGGTCGGATTCATCGGACTCGGCAGCCAAGGTGGGCCGATGGCACGCCGGATCGTCGACTCCGGATATGAGACGACGCTGTGGGCGCGGCGGCCCGCCTCACTGGAGCCGTACGCCGATACAGCGGCGAAGGTCGCCGCATCACCCGAGGAACTGGCCGCGGCGAGCGATCTCGTCTGCCTCTGCGTAGTCGGCGACGCCGATGTCCGCGAGGTCGTGACCGGCGCCGACGGCGTACTGGCGGGCATGGCAGCTGGCACGATCCTCGCCGTGCACAGCACGGTGCATCCGGACACCTGCCGCGATCTTGCCGATATCGCTGTGGCACAGGGTGTTTCGATCATCGACGCACCGGTCAGCGGTGGCGGCGCTGCGGCCGCCGACGGCCGGTTGCTGGTAATGGTCGGCGGCTCGACCGATATCGTCGAACGCGCTCGCCCGGTATTCGAGACCTACGCCGAGCCCGTCGTCCATCTGGGCCCGCTCGGCGCCGGACAGACCGCAAAGCTCCTCAACAACCTGCTGTTCACCGCGAATCTCGCCACGGCGGCAAGCACTCTCGCGCTCGGTGCGTCGATCGGTATCGATCCGACCCGCCTCGGCGAGGTGATCTCGCACGGCACCGCCGACAGCTTCGCGCTCGGCCGTGTCGTCTCCGCGGGCGGCACCCTGGACCGGATCGCCGCGCACGCCGGGCCGCTGCTGCGCAAGGATGTCGGCCTGATCGCGGACCTGGCCGCCGCCGCGAGCGCCGAACCCGGCATCGTGCTCGACGCCGCGGACGCGACCCTCGCGATGATCGATCACCCGCGCTGATGCGCATCGGATTCCTCGGCGCCGGGCGGATGGGGCGTCCCATGGTCGAGCGGCTGGTCCGGGCCGGACACGAGGTGTGCGCGCTCGGCCGGACGCTCGAAGCACGCCGGGCCCTTACCGAGATCGGGGCGCAGGCGGTATCGGCCCCCGCGGCCGTCGGGACCAACGCCGATCTGGTCATCGTGTGCGTCTTCACCGATGAACAGGTTCGAGCGGTATGTCTCGGCACACCGCTGCTGGCCGCCATGCCATCCGGATCGACTCTCGTCTTGCACACCACCGGCAGTCCGCACACGACGGCGGCCATTGCCGCCGAAGCCGTTGCCTCACACGGCATCCAGGTGCTCGACGCGCCCGTCAGCGGCGGCCCGCCCGATATCGCGGCCGGGCGGCTCACTCTCTTCGTCGGCGGCCCGGCCGAGACCGTGGACCGGGTCCGGCCCGTGCTGGCCGCCTATGGCGACCCGATTCTGCACGTCGGTCCGCTCGGTGCGGGCCAGCGCGTCAAGTTGGTCAACAATGCCGTATTCGCCGCACAGCTCGGAATACTCACCGCGGCAGTGGATCTCGGGAAACAGCTGGGCGTTGCCGAGACCACCCTGTTGGCCGCGCTGCCGCACGGCAGTGCGGCAAGTCGCGCGCTGACCGGTGTCGCGGGCCGGGGGTCGGTGGCCGAATTCAGCGCATCGGTCGGCGAATTCGTCGGCAAGGATGTCGCGGCGGTCCGGTCGATCGCCGCCGAACTCGGCACCGATCTCGGCCTACTCGACGACGCGATCGACAACCGGCACTGACGCATACAAGACGGCGCCCCGAACCTGCTGCCGGTACAGGTTCGGGGCGCCGTTCCCACCGCGCCACGCTGCGCGGGTGAGCCATCAGACCCGTGCGGGAACTTCCGCTTCGGTCTGCTCGGCCGGACCGGCGGCAATCGCACGACGGACCGGAATGGCCATCGCGACCAATGCCGCGAGAACCGATACGCCACAGCCGATCAAGAACGCGACGCGGAAACCGTCCTCGGTGGGGATGCTGTGACCGCCGACCGTGATGGTCAACTGTGCCAGCACCGCGCCGACCACGGCCGCGGAGATCGAGGTGCCGATCGAGCGCATCAGGGTGTTGAAGCCATTGGCGGCAGCGGTTTCCGACTGCGGCACCGCACCCATGATCAGCGCGGGCATGGCGCCGTAAGCGAAACCGACACCCGAGCTGCAGATGATGTTCACGATCAGCAGGCCCCAGGTGCTGCCCATCAGGACCTGCGCGGCACCGTAGCCGATGGCCATGACGACGGCGCCGACGACAAGGGTGAACTTCGGACCGCGCATTGCCGACAGCTTCGCGCCGACCGGGGAGATGAGCATCATCATGATGCCTGCGGGGGCCATCCACAGACCCATCGCCATCATCGACTGGCCGAGACCGTAACCGAGTGAACTCGGCAGCTGCATCAACTGCGGGACGCTCAGCTGCAACGCGTACATGCCGACGCCGATGGCGACCGTCGCGAGATTGGTGACGAGCACCTGCGGCCGGGCGGTGACCCGCAGGTCGACCAGCGGCTCGACGGTCCGCAGCTCCCACCAACCCCACACCAGCAGCACCACTACGGCCGCGACGAACAGGCCGAGAATGCTGCCGCTCGTCCACCCCCACGTCGCGCCCTTGGACACGGCGAGCAGTAGCGACACCAGACCGGCGCCGAGCAGTACCGCACCGAGTCCGTCGAAACGACCCGACGGCCCTTCGGCAATGCCCTCGGGGACGATCAGCGTGATCAGCGCGGTGGCGACCGCGACCAGCGCAGCCGCCGCCCAGAACAGCACCCGCCAGTTGCTGTACTCGGTGACCGCCGCCGCCAACGGCAGCCCGAGCGCGCCACCGATACCGAGCGAGGAACTGATCAGCGCGATGGCCGAGCCGAGTCGCTCGGGCGGCAGCACATCGCGCAGCAGCGCGACGGCCAGCGGGATGGTGCCGAAGCCGAGGCCCTGCAGGCCGCGGCCGACGATCATCGGCAGCAATGAACCCGCCATGGCGCAGACCACCGAGCCGACTATGAGCGGCACGGTCGAGGCGATCACCATCCGGCGCTTGCCGAACATATCGCCGAGGCGTCCGGCGACCGGGGTGGCGACCGCACCCACCAGCAGAGTGACCGTGACGACCCAGGATGTATTGGCCGCCGAGGAATTCAGAATCTGCGGCAACTCGCCGAGCAATGGCACTACGAGCGTCTGCATCAGCGACGCGACGATGCCGGTATAGGCCAGCACCGCCAGGATGGCGCCTGGCCGGACAGCGGAATCAGGCTTGTCCACCTAAATCTCCCTCGGACTCACAACAATCAGCGTGTATCGTACACTACATGTGTATCATGCATTCCACGTGAACAATACACGCACTGTGTGTGATGCACATCTCCGAGGAAGGAAGGCATGGACAAGCGCATACAACTGATCGAGTTCGAGACCTTGCTACTCGGCCACTACCGACTGAGCCCGCAGCATCGGCGTACCGATGACCCGCTGGAGCGCAGCTCGTATCTGCTACTGAGCCGACTGCGGATCCAGGGCCCGATGTCGCTGCGACAGCTCAGCGATGCGCTGGGATTGGATGTGTCGACGCTGCATCGGCAGACCGCCACACTGCTGCGGACCGGACTCGTCGAACGCATTCCCGATCCGGAGGGCGGTATCGCGCGCAAGTTTCGCGTCACCGCCGCGGGTGGTCACCGCCTCGACCAGGAGCGCGCTGTCATCATCGAGGTCCTGGCAGCGGTGACGCGGGATTGGACCGGCGAGGAGCGCGCCGAATTCGCTCGCTATCTGGAGCGTTTCAACAGCGATATCGAGCGGCTGTACGGACGGACGTGGCCGCGCCCGGAGCCGATGCCCGCCCGGTAGGCCGCTCAGCTGACCAGTGTGTCGTGGCCTTCCCAATACTGGGCGCGCAGCTGACGTTTGTAGAGTTTGCCGCTGGGATCCCGGGGCAATTCGGCGACGAAGTCGACCGTGCGCGGGCATTTGTAGGCGGCTAGTTCCGCGCGGCAGCAGGCGATCAGCTCGGCCGCGAGTTCGGCACCGGCGGCAGCCGGATCAACCAGTTGGACAACGGCTTTCACCGCCTCGCCCATTTCCTCGTCCGGCACCCCGAGCACAGCGACGTCGGCGACCGCGGCATGCGCGGCGAGGAGGTTCTCAGCCTCCTGCGGGTAGATATTGACCCCGCCGGAGATGATCATGTGGGCTTGCCGATCGGTCAGATACAGATAGCCGTCGGCATCGAGATAGCCCATATCGCCGAGGGTGCGCCACCCCTTCGGATGAGTCACCGACGCCGTCTTCGCGGCATCGTGGTGGTATTCGAAGGGCCGTCCCCCACCGAAGAACACCACCCCGACCTGGCCGAGCGGCAACTCCTCGCCATCCGCGCCGACAATGTGACACTCCTGCGCCGGTCTGCCCACCGAGCCCGGATGTGCCAGCCATTCCTCGGCACTGATGTAGGTGTTCCCGACATCCTCGGTGCCGGAGTAGTACTCGCCGATGATCGGTCCCCACCACTGCAGCATCTGCCGTTTCACCGGCACCGGGCACGGCGCCGCCGAGTGGACCACATTCACCAGACTCGAGATGTCATACCGTTCGCGTTCGGCCTTCGGCAATCGCAACAGGCGCACGAACATGGTCGGCACCAGCTGCGCGTGCGTGACCCGATGACGCTCGATCAGCTCCAGACATTGCCGAGGGTCGAAGCGTTCCATCACGACAACGGTCGCGCCGATTCGATGCCACGACATCGAGAACACCAGTGGCGCACCGTGATACAGCGGTGCGGGAGACAGATACACCGCATCCGCGCTGGCGCCGCTCACCAGCAGACCCCGCGCGATCTGCACCGGTGCCGAATCCGGATCGCCGAGCGGAGCGGCGGGCAGCGGTTTGCGAACTCCCTTGGGCTGCCCGGTCGTTCCCGACGAATACAGCATCTCCCGGCCCTCGCATTCGTCGGAGCCGAGGGGATGCGGCGATGTCGCGGTCAGCACATCCTCGTACTGCTCGAAACCGACCAGCTCCCCAGCCGCCACGATCCGGACCGGGAGGGCGGAGAGGTCGAGCTCGGCCACCACCTCGACCATGGACTCGCTGGTCACCAGCGCGCTGGCGCCGCAGTCGTCCAGGATGTACTGCACCTCACCGGCTTTCAGATGCCGGTTGATCGCGGTGTAGTACAGACCGCAGCGCTGCGCCGCCCACGCGATCTCGAGAAACGGGCGATTGTTCTCCATGAGAATCGCGATGTGGTCGCCGACCGCGAGCCCGCGTGAACGCAGGGCCCTGGCGAACCGGATCGACCGCTGCTCCAACTGGGCATAGGTCACCACCTCGCCACTGGACGCCAGCACGATCGCCGGGCGATCCGGCGACCGATCGGCGTGCCAGCCGGGCGTCATCGGTGCCGCGGTGGTCCGCACAACGTCGTCGCCCGCCACTGGATCACCGTGTCCGGCACTGTGATTCTCGGCCATGGAACAACACTCTTCCTGGAATTCGATGCTGGTCAGCTGAATATCGGCGGCCACACCGAACCGGTCAACTCGCGGTGATGGCATGCTCCGGACAGGCCGACACCGCCACCAGGACGGCACCGGCGAAATCGGCCGGAACCTCGGGAGTCCGCACTTCGGCGTAGCCGTCGTCGTTGAGGGTGAACACCTCCGGGCACAACGCCACGCACACTCCGTGTCCGCGACAGTGGTCGGAATCGACCGAGACCTTCATCGGGTACCACCTTCCGCGATATCGAATTCCAGATGCAGCGCGGTCAGGCCGCGCAGGACGAAGGTCGGCACATACTCGTACTCGCGTGCGTCGGCGGCGCCGTGCACCGTTTCGTCGATGCGGATATCGGTCGTGCGGTCCAGCAGTCGCTCGATGGCCACCCGGGCCTCGGCCCGGGCCAGCGGCGAACCCGGGCAGGTGTGGATGCCACGGCCGAAGGCGATGTGGGTGCGAGCATTCGAGCGCTCGGGATCGAAGGTCGTCGGGTCGTCGAAGTGGCGTGGATCCCGGTTGGCGCCACTGTTCACCACCATCAGGGTGGTACCGGCGGGCAGGTCGACCCCGCCGACACTGACCGGCACCTTCGACAAACGGAAGTCGCCCTTGACCGGGCTCTCCATGCGCAGCGCCTCCTCGATGAAATTCGGTACGCGCGAACGGTCCTCGCGCAGCCACCGCTGCAGGTCGGGCTGTTCGGCGAGCAGTTTCAACGCGGAGCTGAGCAGTCGAACGGTCGTCTCCTGACCGGCCGAGAACAGGTTCGCGGCCACCCGGACGACATCGAGCACCGTGGGTTCGGAACCGTCCGGGAACATCGTGGTCGCCATGCTGCCGAGCACATCGCCGCGCGGTTCGCGACGCCGGTCCTCGATGTAGTCGGCGAACTTGCCGTAGAGGAATTCGATCGGGTTGTGGTGCATGGATTCACCCTCGGTACTGCCGAGGGTGGAGCCTTCCCGGTGCGGGTCGCGCTGCAATGCCTGCAGGAATTCCTCCTGGTCGGCCGGGGGCACGCCGAGCAGGTCGGCGATGACGTACAGCGTGAACGGTCCGGCGAAGTCGCGGATGAAGTCGCCGCGACCGGGTGCGAGGTAGCTGTCGAGCATCCGGTCCGCGAGCGTCCACATCGCGTCCTCGTTCTCCTTGAGGCGCTTCGGGGTGATCAATCGCATCAGCAGGCCGCGATGCTGGGTGTGCACCGGCGGGTCCAGGGTCGGCAGCTGGTCGCTGAACGGCAGTTTGTCGCGGTGTTCGGCGATCAGCGCATCGATATCGCCCTCCAGCGGGACCGGAAAACCGGGGAACGGACCGGTCACCGAGGTGCAGGAGGAGAAGTGCTCGGTGTCGTTCAGCACCTCGAGCGCCTCGTCGTAGCCGGTCACCATGTACACGCCGTGGTGGTTCTCGCGCGCCACCGGACACTGCGCCCGCATCGCGTCGAAGTACGGATACGGATCCGCTATGAGCTCCCGCCCGAGAAAGAAATCCATCTCCTCGAAGTCGTTCACCACTGATGGCTCCCTTCGCCATCGCGCGCTCCACGGACCTACCGACCGGCACGCGAGAATGCTACTCTCAATAACTGCTGAATCAGATTCTCACATCAGTATGGAAGAGCGTCAAATAGGTGACGGCGGCGCGCGGTTTCCGACCAGCGCGTCTCAGCCCGGTGAGCAGGTGCTCAGCGGTTGATTCGGAGGACCGGAAATCATGAGTGTCGAGCCGACCGGCGATCAGCGGTTGTTCCAGACGACGACCCGCGAGTTCCTCGACCGGACCGTCCCGATCGAGACGGTGCGTGAACTCGCCGATGTCGCATCGGGTTTCGATGACCTGTGGTGGCGACGCGGCGCGGAGTTGGGCTGGACGGCGATGCTGGTGCCCGAAAGGCTCGGGGGCGGCTCGATTTCCGGTCAGCCGATGACCGAGCTCGCGCTGGTGGCCGAGGAGTTCGGTCGCACCTGCGCGCCCGGCCCGTTGATCCCCACCAGCGCCGTACTCGCCGGACTGGCAGCCGCGGGCGATCGGTTCGCGGATGTGATCGCCGAGATCGTCAGTGGGGATGCCATCGCCGCGTGGGCGCTCTACGAGCCGGGCCACGGTTTGGATCTCACCGCCCCGGACACCCGCGCCGAACCCGACGGCACCGGCTACCGGCTAACCGGACTCAAAGATCGCGTCGAAGCCGGTGACCGCGCCGACCTGTTCCTCGTCACCGCACACGCCCCGGACGGCCCGATCCAGCTCCTGGTGCGCGCCGATACCCCGGGCGTGACGGTCACCCCGACCTGGACGCTCGACCTCGTTCGCCGTACCGCCCAGGTCGAGTTCGCGAATGTCTTCGTCGGCGCCGAGGCCGTGGTCCAGCAGGGCGAAACCGCCACCACGGCAACACAATCGCAACTGCATATCGCAGCGGCACTCAGCGCCGCGGAATCGGTCGGCGCCGCCCAGCGTGCTTTCGACGCCACGGTGACCTGGATGTTCGATCGCTACACCTTCGGCCGCCCACTGGCCTCCTATCAGGCCCTCAAACATCGTATGGCCGATAACAAGACCTGGCTGGAGGCCTGCCGTGCGACCGCCCGTGCCGCGGCCGCGGCCATCGACGAAAACCCCTCCACGGCAGCCGAATTCGTCAGCGTCGCCAAGTCCTATGTCGGTACGAAGGCCCCGGTGATCGTCCAGGACTGCGTCCAGATCCACGGCGGCATCGGCGTCACCTGGGAACACGACCTGCATCTGTTTCTGCGGCGCGTCACCTACGGCCGGGCCCTGTACGGCACCCCGGAGGAACATCACCGCCGCATCACCGATCTACTCGTCCGGAGCGCCGCATGACCACCGATCTCGAACCCGTCGACAGCTTCCGCGACCGCGCCCGGCGCTGGCTGAAGGAAAACCTCCCGCCCACCACGCAGACCTATACCGGCGCGGACCACGACGAGGTGTGGGATCGCGCGCGCGAATTGCAGCGCATCCTCTCCGACGGCGGCTTCGCCGGTATCTGCTTCCCGAAAGCCTATGGCGGCCAAGGGCTCACGCCCGCGCACCAGCAAGCTTTCACCGAGGAGTCGCTCGGCTACGAGATGCCGCTGGTGCTGAATGTGCCGACCCTGGCGATCTGCGCGGCCACCCTGCTCGACCTGGGCACCGAAGAGCAGAAGCGCTCGCATTTGACGGCGGTGCTGCGGGGTGAGGAGATCCTGGCCCAGTTCCTGTCCGAACCGCGCGGCGGCTCGGATCTGGCCGGGCTGACCACCCGCGCCGACCGCGACGGTGCGGAGTGGATCCTCAACGGCTCCAAGATCTGGAGTTCGGGCGCCTATGCCGCCGACTACGGACTGTGCCTGGCCCGCACCGACTGGAACGTGCCCAAGCACAACGGGCTCACCCTGTTCCTCGTCCCGGTCGCCGCGCCGGGCGTGACCATTCAGCGGATCAAACAGGTCACCGGATCGACCGAGTTCTGCCAGGAGTTCTTCGACGATGTCCGGCTACCCGCCGACGCCGTGATCGGCGAGGTCGGCGGCGGTTGGGCGGCGGCGTCGCGGCTGCTGAATCACGAACGGGCCGCCATGGGCGGCACCTCGCCCTACACCAGCGGCCAGCGACCCCACCTCGGCGCAGAGGCCACCACACTGGTCGACTTGGCGCGCGCGACCGGCCGACTCGACGATCCAAGGGTGCGTGAGGATATCGGGGCCGCCAGGGCCATGATCGTAGTCCGCAACCAACTCATCGCACACGTCTCGCACGCCATCGGCACCGGCGAACTGCCGCCCGCGGCCGGATCCATCGTGCGCCTGTTCAGTGCCGAAAATGCCTTGCTGCAAACCGATTCCGCGGTCACGATCGCGGGCGCGGCAGCGGTAACCGGCGATCCGGACGGTCCCGGCGTCGGCCAACTCGGCATCGACTATCTGTTCCGCAACGCCTGGAGCCTCGCGGGCGGCAGCACCGAAATGGCCCGCAACGTCATCAGCGAACGCGTACTCGGCATGCCGCGCGAACACGCCGCCGACCGCGACGTGCCGTTCAACAAAGTTGAGCGAGGTCGTTGAGTGACGGGTTGGTTCGAAGAGCGCAGCGGCCTCGACGGCACCGTGGCCGTGATCACCGGCGGCGCAGGCGGTCTCGGGCAGGCGATCGTGCACGATCTGGTCGCCAACGGTGTCCGGCCCGCGGTCCTCGACCTCGATGCCGAAGCAGCCGAGGCCCTGCGGCACACGATGGCCGACCACGACGCCCTGGTGCAGGTCGGTGACGCCCGCGATCCCGATACGCTGGCGGCACTGTTCACCGCCGTCGACGAGCGCTGGGGTCGGCTCGACACCCTCGTCAATGTCGTCGGCGGCACCTTCCGCGCGCCGTTCACCGACACCACACCGAAGGGCTGGGACGCACTGCTGCGCACCAATCTGCTGCACGTATTCCACGCCTGCGCACTGGCGGCGCCGCGGATGCGGGACGGTGGACGCGGCGGCAGCATCGTCAATATCACCACCATCGAAGCACACCGTGCCGCACCGGGTTTCGCCGTCTACGCCGCCGCGAAGGCGGCCGTCGAACAGTTCGGCCGCACCCTCGCCATCGAACTCGCACCGGACCGGATCCGGGTCAACAGTGTGGCCCCGGACTTCGTGCCGACCCCCAACCTCGCCAGGTTCTCACACGGTGACGGCGCCATGTCCGATCCGGCCGGGGCCCGGGTCGCCATCCCCCTCGGGCGTCCCGGTCAGGTCACCGATGTCTCGAACTGCGTGGTCTTCCTCGCCTCGGCCCTTTCTGCCTACCTCACCGGTACCACTCTGCACCCCGACGGCGGCACCTCGGCATCGGCGGGCTGGTTCAACTGGCCGGATACCGGTTGGGCCAATTACGCTCCGCTGCGCTATCTCCAGAGTTGATCGGGGTGATCGCGCGCAGGCAGAACGCGGTCGTGCGGTCGATATCGGCGGCGGTCGGCTCCACCCGGCGCCAGAGGAAATCGGTCAGACTGCCGACGGTCGCGTGCGCGACGAGCCCGGCATCGAATGCCGGGTCCCGACTGCCCAATTCGGTGAAAGCGCCGTGCAGCAGTGTGGCGAGCCGATCGCTCGGCGTTGGCGACCCGCCATCGAGATCCGGTGCCGACCCGCCCGCATTCCACAGCACCGCCCTGGTCAATGTCGCCGTGGCCTCGGCGGCCTGGGACAACACCGCCTCGACCCACCGGCGCACCTGGCCCTCCGGTGTCTCCGCCGTGCGCATTCGGCGGGCGGCATAACGCACCAGGCGTTCCGCGCCATCCTCGATGAGCGCGGAGATGAGTGCGTCCTTGGACGGAAAGTGCCGGTAGAAGGCGTCATTGGACAGACCGGCGGCCGCGACGATATCGGCGACGCGCGGTCGCGACGCGGTTCCGCTGGCGCGGATGACGGCCAGCGCGGCATCCAGCAAGCGGCGCACCTCGTCGGCGTAGGTCGCCTCCCGCTTGGCGAGAGCCCGCGCTGCAATGCGGCCCACCACGTCAACCTTTGGACCTGCAAGGCTATTCTCGCTCACAAGAAGAGTATTCTCAGAATTAGGAGTCGGCGCAAATGCCCGAGCGTGTCCTCACCCTGCAGGGTGCGACGAACTTCCGCGATCTCGGTGGCTATCCGACCGTCGACGGCGGATACACCCGCTGGGGGATGGTCTATCGCTCCGACGCTCCGCACCGGCTCAGCATCGACGACCTCGCCATCATCGAACGCCTGGGGTTGCTCGTCGCCTACGACCTGCGCACCGACGAGGAGCGCGACCGCTCCCCCTCGGCCCTGCCCGCCACCGTGCGCCGGATATCGCTCACCATCGGCGGCACCGCCGCCCACACCCGGGCCAATGCCGAGATGATCCGGACCCGGCCCGCCGACATTCCCGACGACTTCCTCGCCGAAATGTATGGCCGGATGGCCGATTTCGACGCCGGGATATTCGGGCGGATCCTCACCGAGCTAGCCGATGCGGACGGTACACCGGCGCTGATCCATTGCACCGCGGGCAAGGACCGCAC
Source organism: Nocardia pseudovaccinii (assembly GCF_050942345.1). Lineage (NCBI taxonomy): Bacteria > Bacillati > Actinomycetota > Actinomycetes > Mycobacteriales > Nocardiaceae > Nocardia > Nocardia pseudovaccinii. Next base: position 3,302,059 of record NZ_CP192074.1, on the reverse strand, counting down.
CGGCGTCGCCGCCGCATTGCTGCTGGCGGCACTCGGAGTCGACGAGACGACGATTCTCGACGATTACGAACTCAGCGCCATCCACTTCACCGATCGGCGCCTGCCCCGCCTACTCGCCCGCCTCCCCGAGGATGTCGACCCCGCACGCTACCGCGCGGTGTTCGGCGCGCCACGGCTGGCGATGGCCACCTTGCTCACCTCGCTCCGGGAACAGCACGGGAGTATCGAGGGCTACCTGCGTACCAGGGCCGGGCTATCGCCCTCGACTCTCACCGCACTGCGCGACCGGCTGGTGCAGTCAGCCGTTTCGTGACTGCGCCTGGTACCCGGCAACGAAGTCGGTGGCCTGCTTGTGCAGATGCCGCAACAGGATCTCCTGGTCATTGAGCGGGAACTCGGTGACCGCCCGTGATTCGAGCATGGTCTGGGTGGCCTCGAGGGTGTTGCAGTCCTGCAGGCCGAATTCCTTGAAGGTGAGCGCGGCCAGTTCCTGACGCAACCGGTCGGTGGCATTGCGCGCGGGGGCGAAATAGCAGGTGCCCTCGAAGATGTGCTTGTTGTAGGCGGTCGGCCAGTAGTGATACGTCAGGTACCAGCCCGGCGCCCACACGACGATCATGAAATTCGGGAAGAAGACGTAGGAGTCCAGGCCCCATGCCCGATGCCGGGCGGGGTTCAGACCGGGTGGCAGATTGTCCAGCGCGGGGATGTCCGGGCGATCCCAGGCGCCGAAATTGCCGCTGCGCAATACTCTTTCGATCGGCTTGACCATATTCAGGTCTTTCGGCGGTGCCATGCCACCCCATGAGGACACCATGCCGTGCGGCCCGTCCAGTTCGTAGTGCAGCGCCTCGAAGCCGAAGTTCGACAGCTTCGACGACTCACCGGACACATACTGCTTCGCGTGCAGGATGGGCGCGTGGTAGAACTCGGCGAAGGCGTCGATGTAGAGCTTCCAATTGCTGCCGACCTCGGCCCGGTACTTGTACACCTCGGTCATCTCGCCGAACGGGTAGCCCGCCAGGCCCTCCGCGAACTTCCCGAGATAGTCGGTCAGCGGCGCGGCATCGTCATCGAGGTTGATGAATATGAAGCCTTCCCACACTTCGCAACGCACCGACTTCAGCCCGAATCGGTCCTTGTCGAAGTCGAAGAACTCCTGCTCCTGCTGCACGAAGGTGGCCTCGCCTTCGAGGCTGTAGCGCCAGGCGTGGTACTTGCAGGTGAACTGTCGGCAGGTACCGGCAGTCTCCTGGCCCGGATAGTCGTCCCAGACCAGCTTGTTGCCGCGATGGCGGCAGACATTGTGGAAAGCGCGGATTTGCTGATCGTTGTCCTTGACGATGATCAGCGACGTGTTCACCACCGCGAGCTCTTTGGTGAAGTAGCTGCCCTTGCGTGGAAGCTGTTCCACCCGACCGACATTCAGCCAGGTCCGCGCGAAGATCGCTTTGCGCTCGAGCTCATAGTGCTCCGGCGAGATCGAATCCTCGAACGACACCAGGCCGGTGCCGAGTTCTGGATAGTGCTCCGTCCACGACCCCTCCGCGGGCTTCGCGAAATGCGGCATCTGTAGCTCCCGTCATATCGAATACCACGGCCAACGGGCCGCCGACACCAGGAAATGCTAGTCGTTCGTAAAGTAGATTGCTAGCCGTTCGTAAAGTAAATGCCTTGCCGATCGTCAAGTACAGTCTTAGGCATCACGATGAGCTCACCGGAAGGAACGTCATGACTAGGGCAGATGTTGTCGCGCGTGAAGCCGACAGTCGACAGCGCCTGATCGACGTCGCGGTAGCACTTTTCATCCGGCACAGCTTCGCCGGGACCTCGCTGCAGATGATCGCCGATGAGCTCGGCTTCACCAAGGCCGCGATCTACTACCACTTCCGTACCCGAGAACAACTACTCCTCGCAGTGCTGCACCCACTGCTGCAACAACTCCGGTCGGTGATCGAGACCGCAGAACAGCAGCGCACCGCCCGCGCCCGCGCGGAGTCGATGCTGATCGGTTACGCCGAACTCGCCGCCGCGAGCCGATCGATCGCCGCGGTCGTGACCACCGACCCCAGCGTCATTCGGGTGGTGCGCCAGCAACCGGACTGGCGCAAGGTGATCGATCGGCCTGTCGCATTACTGGCCGAGCTCACCCCGGGACCGGATGGTGTCATCGCGGCCACGGCGGTGCTGACGGGGCTAGCCGGTGCTGCCTCCGGCGCGCCGAGCGATGTCGATCAGGAGACGCTGAACCGTCAGCTGCTCGACATCGGCCGCCGCATACTCGGACTGCGCAGACCGCGAGTCACATAGCGCAGCAACACATTTCAGTCCGCTTGTCGGCTATCGAACCTGCTCGGCCACTGACGTCGGCGCCTCGAAACCGCCGATCTCCTGCTCGAGCAGTTCGGCCAGCCGCAGCGAGGTGCGGTCCTCGAACATCGGACCGATGAGCTGCACTCCCACCGGCAGGCCCTCGGGGGACCGGCCCGCCGGTATGGCGGTGGACGGGAGACCGGGCATGGTGGCCAGACCGGCCCAGACAAGCTGGTCGGCGCCCGGGTAGGCCACGCCGTCGATGTCGATCCGCCGCTCTCCCAGATCGGGGTTGTGATCGTGCGGGAAAGCGGGAGTCGGTGTGATCGGACAGACCACGGCATCGAACTCGGCGAAGAGTTGCCGCCAGCCTTGGCGGTGGCGCTCACGACGGATGTTGGCCTCGATCCAGTCGCGGTGGCTGAACACCGCGCCGCGCAACCGCGCCGCGTGGAGACTCTGGTCGTCCGCGTTCAGTCCGGCGGCGTGGGTCCGAATCTGCTCGTACCGCTCCACGGGATACATTGCGGCCAGGTTCGCCAGCAGCAACTGCGTGTAGAGCGTCGCGGCCTCGGTCAGATCGGGCAGCAACGTACTTTGCCGTTCGACTCGGGCGCCGCCGCCGACGAGCGCGTCGGCGACTCGGTTCACCGCGGCCCGCACAGCGGAGCTGGTCGCAATGAGCGGATGATCGTCGATGACCAGGACATGGAAATCGGAAAGCCGCTCGTGGCGGGCGGCCGGAAGAGCCAAGTCGAATGCGACGCCCAGCGTCAGCGGGTCCGGGCCGGCCATCACGTCCAGCAGCAGTGTGAGGTCGCGGGCGGTGCGCGCCATCGGCCCGACGACGGCGAGGTCGCGCTCGGACGGCAGTGCCGGCGCGGGCGGCGGGACATGACCGCGGCTCGCCACCAGCCCGTATGACGTCTTATGCGCGTAGACGCCACAAAAATGCGCCGGTGTGCGCAGCGAACCGCCGATATCGGAGCCGATGGACAGCGCGCCGAACCCACACGCGAGGGCCGCCGCTGATCCGCCCGAGGAACCACCCGGAGTACGGCCGAGATCCCACGGGTTATTGGTGGTGCCGTAGATCTCGTTGAAGCTCTGTAGATCTCCCAGCATGAACGGCACATTGGTCTTGCCGAGCACCACCGCGCCCGCGGCCTTCAGTTGCGACACCTGCACCGCGTCCTCGGCAGGCACATAGTTCCGCTGCTGCGGTATGCCCCACGTCGTGGGCAGCCCGGCCATGTTGTAGGACTCCTTGACCGTCACCGGAATGCCGAGCAGCGGCCGATCCTCGCCGCGGGCACGCGCCTCGTCGGCACTGCGCGCAGCGGCACGCGCACGGTCGAAGTCCGGCACACAGATCGCGTTGATCACCTTGTCGTCCCGCTCGATACGAGCGATCGCCTCGTCGGTCAGTTCCACCGAGGTCACCTCACCGGCACGCAACGCAGCCGCGAGCTCTTCGGCCGACCGCAAACTCCACTCCATCAAACCGACCCTACCGGCCCGGCGCCTGTGCTCGATGCAAGCGTTTGCGAATGCGGCGCAAGATCTTCCGCGATCCACCGACCGCCAGCGGAAACCGCCGATAAGCGGCTACTTACGGGACGTTCTGTCCACCCGACTCTCTCGCTCGACCATCGGTTGCAGTTCCCGCATCGGGTGGAAATCGATTGTTGCCGGGAGGGGAGATCGGCTCCAAGCGATCTCCGAACAAATAGTCTCGGAAGGCCCGCAGATACTCGTCCAGTTCCCGTTGATCGCAAAACCAAGATTTGGTCGGGTCGAACCATTCGCTCGGCGTCGGGCGCCGCGCGATCATGTAGTCGAGAGCGTCACGCATCATGTCCCCGTAGACCGGATTCGTGGCGACGTTTTCGCGCTCTGCCGGGGCAAAACGCCACATCTGGTCACCCAAGTCTGCGTAGTGCATGTATACGAGCGGCCACAGCAGACGATTGATGTGCGGGATTTCGTCCCACCATCTGGTCTTCGCGCGCAAAGTCTCACTGGCCCTTGGGTGAGGGCGTGATTTCGCGACAGGCGCCGGGTAATAGGAGGGGTTGAACGCTCGATCGACGCCGCGGGGGTGCCACGTCGGCCCGGTTCGCAGGTTCATGGGTGGGTACCACACACCTCGCCACACCGGGACTCCGAGAGTGGGAGGGTGCACCGGGAGTTTCTCGGCCAGTGAGATGTCGACCGTGATGCGGCGCACCGGGGGCAACTCCGTGTCGTCGGGGAGCAGATCCGCCACCATCGCCAAGCAGTCCCGCTCGTCGAATCCGGTCACACCGACGCCCTGGCAGAGCTCAACCCGGAAATCTGGTTCGTGCTCCAGATCGAATTCGATCCAGAACCGCCGCACCGTGGGCATATGCGCTCTCCTCCCATGGACACCTACCGCCGAGCGCTTCGGCCTCACGGTACCAACGTCCGATCACTGCCTACCGCCCGATAATCGGCATGAGCAAGCGTTCCGGCGAGATTGCCTGCCGCTCCATGGTTGTGGCTCGACCGAAACGTCGGAATGGGATTTGCACGGATGTTGCCACGCGGGCGCGGCGGGCTGACCCCAAGCTATAGCGAGTTCGTCTGTCACCCAAGTGCGTTGGCCGGTTTACAAGGTTGTGTTCAGCATTCTCCAGGCCGAGTCCGCGATATTACTTCCGGCACAACGGAATCGGCGAATGGGGGTTCATCGTGACAGATGACTTCGGACAACAGGATCGACACATCGGCGAAAATACATACTCCCATCCAACGGACGGTTCAACTGTGGACCGGACACCGGGTCGCCCGGATGACCTGGTGTCGGCGATGGGTACATCCGACCGCCGACTGTCGAGGGATGGTTCGCCACTGCAGGACGGTGGGGCGCCAGCAGGCCTGGCCTCTGTGCCGACGGAGCGGGTGGTCGCCATCGTGTGCGCGGTGGTCGTGGTGCTGGGTTCGCTCATCGCCGGGTTCCTCAGCGGGGACGACCAAAACGATCTGGATCGGCGATTGCAGTATCAGGAGTGCATCACTCAGGAGCAGGCGCGCATCGCGCGCGAGGGCAGCCTCCTGCAACCCGAAGACTTCTGCAACATCTACCCCGGCCGCTAGCCGAGATCGGCATGAGCGGGATGTCCTGAGCCGCAGCGCATCTGGGTCGGTGATCGCCCGCCCAGCGGCATCGTGACGCGATCGTTCGAACGTGCCCGGTCGCCGTACGGGGTACCGCCGCCGAGGATGATCGGATTGACGAACTGGCGATATTCGTCGATCAGGTCCTCGCCGATGGCAGCCGCGGCCAGGCCCGCCCCGCCGATGGACACCACGCCCGCACCGGGCTGATCACGCAGTCGATCGAACTCGGCGGCGATATTGTCGGTGGCCAGGCGCGCGTTCCCGACCACCGCATTCAGCGTCCGAGAGAACACCACCTTCGGGATCGCCCGCCAGATCCGGGCGAACTCCAACTCCGCCGCGCCGGACATGGTCTGCTCGGCGGTCTCCCACACCAGCATCTCCTGGTACAAGCTGCGCCCGCACAAGTACGCGGCGATGTGACGAGTCTGCTCGATACGAAAACGCATCCGCTCCGCGTCAGGGGGCTCCAACTGATGTCGCCGCCTGGTCCTGCGATGAAACCGTCCAGCGACACGCTCATCGAATAGATCACGGGCAACATCAAGTCCTCCTCGACGACCCGGGTAATGCATTCGAGATGCGGACCGGTGACCAGTCCCAACACCGTATCAGCGGGTGTGTCAGGTCGGTGTCAGGTCGGTGTCAGCCGGACTGGCAACAGTGTTCACACGAACAGCGTCCAATCAACTTTCATCACAACAGATTTGAAGGAGAACCCAACCATGTCCGTCACACTGACCGACCAGGACAAGCTGACCCTGCGCACCGCGGCGTTCGGCGCCGTCTCCCTCATGACCGCCGTCGGTGCCGTCGGCGGCTCGGCCCACAAGATCGCCACGGACGGCAGCCTCGCCCTGTCCTCCGCGACCGGCGTGGTCGGACACGTGCTCGCCGAGAAGTCAACGGCGGGTATGAATCTGAAAGGCAAGTCCGTAGCCGAACTGGCAGACCAGGTGCTGCCGGCACTGACGGCAGCCATGAGCCTGCTCGAGCAGCAGGCCCCGGCGGAGGCCGACAACTTCCGCAGCACCGTCCTCGTCGCCATCGAAGCAGCCACCCGAGCCCGCAAGGGCCAGCCCAGTCCGACCATGACCGAGATGACTCGCAAGATCACCGCGGCCCTCGACGCCGCGTAAGATGAAGCACCGGGCCGCCTCGTGGGGGGCGTAGGCGGCCGCCAACGGTGCTACACCTCGATGTGCGAGCCCATGATCACGGTGCTGTCGCGGGGCAGGCCGAAGTATTCGGCGGCGTCGGCGGTGATGTAGGAGGTGGCGATGAACAATCGTTTGCGCCACATCGCCATCGTGGGCGCGGTACCGCGTCGCAGTTCGATCTTCGACAGGAAGTACGACGCCTGGTCCAGGTTCAGCTGCCCCTCGGTCTCGGCGGGGTCGATTGCGGCCAGTGCCCGTGGCACGTCGGGAGTCTGCATGTAACCGAAGCGGGCGGTGACGTGGATGATGCCGTCATCGGCGTACCCGAGGTGATCGACGGTGACGCATTCGGCGACTGGTACGCGGGGTACTGGCTCGGTCTGGATCGCCGCGATCACAACGTGTTCGTGCCGAACGTGGTTGTGCTCGACATTGGCGCGCATGGCCAGCGGTGCCGTCTGCTTGCCGCGGTTGAGGAAGATGGCTGTGCCGGGCACCTGTTGCAATGCTGGTTTCCCGCTTTGGAGTTCGTCGATGAACTCGCGCAGTGATCCTTCTCGGCGTTCCCGTTCGGTGGTGACGATCCGCCTGCCGCGTTGCCAGGTTGTCATGACGGTGTACGCGGTGACCCCGATCAGCAACGGCAGCCACGCCCCGTGCACGAACTTGGTCATGTTGGCCGCGAGGAACAACAGATCCACCAGCAACAGCGGGATTGCGCCGAGACCGATCAGCCACCACGGGGTGCCCCACTTCACGTGGGCGACATAGAAGAACAGCAGAGTGGTGATGGTGATCGTCCCGGTGACCGCCATACCGAAGGCGAAAGCCAGCGCGGTAGAGCTGCGGAACGCGAAAACCAGAGTGAGCACCGAGACCATCAGCAGCCAGTTGATCCACGGCACATAGATCTGCCCGATGGTGGATTCGGAGGTGTGTGCGATGCGCAGTCGCGGAAGGTAGCCGAGCTGGGCGGCCTGGGAGGCGACCGAGTACGCACCGGTGATCACCGCTTGCGACGCGATCACCGTCGCGGCGGTCGCCAAGACCACCAGTGGTAGTCGTCCCCAGCCTGGTGCGAGCAGGAAGAACGGGCTGCTGATGTTGCCGGGGTCGGCCAGAATCGATGCGCCCTGTCCGAAGTAGCTGAGAATGCAGGCGGGGAACACCAGGATCAGCCAGGCCCGGGTGATCGACCGACGGCCGAAGTGTCCCATGTCGGCATAGAGCGCCTCGGCGCCGGTGACGGCGAGCACGACAGCGGCGAGGGCGAAGAACGCGGTGCCGAAGTGACCGAACAGGAAACCGAGCGCATACGTGGGTGACAGCGCTTTCAAGATCTCCGGGTGATCGACGATTCCGGTTATTCCGCACGCGCCGATGGTGACGAACCAGACGATCATCACGGGGCCGAACAGCCGGCCGACGGCGGCGGTGCCGTGGCGCTGCGCCATGAACAGCGCCACGATGATCACAGCCGTGATCGGCACGATGAATTCCCCGAGCGAGGGGCGCACGACCTCGAGACCCTCGACCGCGGACAGCACCGAGATCGCAGGCGTGATCATGCTGTCGCCGAAGAACAGGGAGGCGCCGAAGATTCCGAGCGCCGACAGCACCAGGGCCACCCGTCGTCCCTGCGGGGCACTCCACCGGCGCAGCAGCGTGATCAGTGCCATGATGCCGCCCTCACCCTCGTTATCGGCACGCATGGCGAGCAGGACGTAGGTGACCGTGACGATGATCATCACCGACCAGAAGATCAGTGACACCACCCCGTACACGTTGTCCCGGCTGACCGGGACCGGATGCGGATCTTCCGGGTTGAACACTGTTTGCAGCGTGTAGATCGGGCTGGTCCCGATATCGCCGAACACCACGCCGAGTGCCCCGATCACCAACGCCGGCCGCGCCGAATCCTGAATGCCCCCACCATGATCGGGCGCCGGTCCAGCACTGGGCGTGGTCATGGGTGAGGTGTCGGCCACGGTGATCCTCCTCGGCGCGGGCTGCTGATCGGATGCTCGCGCATCGTGGCGGACACTACCGGCTCGGCTCGCGGGATTGTTTACATGTCATCTGTGTCGAGGGCATCAGGCGATCGCAAGCCAGGAGCAGTCGCCGGTTCGACCGCACCGACGGTCATCCAGGATTTCACGGGCGCAACGGTTTCCACGCGGTATTCGGACCGGGGACCGAGTCCGGCTCAGCGGTGATCAGCTGGATTATCTGGGCCGCGTGGACCACCTGCTGATCCGCCGCGCATTGCCGTGTCGCGGAGTCGGGTGCGGGACTTCGCGACACGGTGGCGGCGTGGGTCGGCATGGGGTCAGGCGTCGAGGGCCGCGGTGATTTTGCGGGTCATTTCGGTCACGACGGGGCTGGGTTGGGCCTGGTGGATCTGGGCGGCTTCGATGGCGATGAGGACGGTGCTGCAATTACGGGGCGGAGCGGGCACAACAGGACACACGCCATCGCGCGCGCCGACAAAAGCAGGATCGGCCTCGGTTGAATGGCCAGGTAGGACCTTCTTGATGTGCTTCTTCCGGCGTCTCGGCAATTTTTTACGATATTCCTACGGCTTCGCCGGACTCGGCGTGTCGCTCGGGACTTACGCTCATTCATCGTGGTTTCACCGATCGACATCGCTAAGCGAGTTGTGCTGGGGCGCCCGTTTCGCAGCGATCGGCTCGGTGAGACGTTGCTTCCGAAGCGACTGGCGCTACCCATCTTCGCCAGCGACCCGCTGTCTTCAGTCGCGTACGCGACGCAGGAGATCCTGCTCATCCTCACCCTCGGCGGGCTCAGCTACCTGTATTTGACGCCGTGGGTGGCCGGTGGCGTCGTGGTGCTGCTCGCGGTGGTCGCGGTGTCGTATCGCCAAGTGGTTAAGGCCTATCCCTCCGGTGGCGGCTCGTATGAGGTGGTGGCCGAGAACCTCGGTCCGATCCCTGGTTTGGTGGTTGCGGCGGCGCTGCTGGTCGATTACGTGATGACCGTGGCGGTGTCGGTCGCGGCGGGCGTGGACAACATCATCTCCGCGGTCCCCGACCTGAACCCGCACCGAGTACTGATCGATATCGGATTCATCGTGGCGCTGACCGCGATGAATCTGCGCGGGGTCCGCGAATCCGGCCGGGCGTTCGCGGTGCCGACCTACGGATTCGTGGTCGGTGTGCTGGCAATGGTCGCCATCGGATCGGGCCAGGCGCTGCTCGGGCACGCACCCGTTGCCGAAAGCGCACATTACGAGATCCATGCCGAACATGTCGGTTTGAGTGCGGCCGCGGTGGCTTTCCTCGCGCTGCGTGCATTCTCGTCCGGCTGTACCGCACTGACCGGCGCGGAGGCGATCTCCAACGGCGTGCCCGCGTTCCGGAAACCCAAGGCACTGAACGCGGCCCGCACCATGACCGCAATGGGTGTCATCGCTATCACCATGTTCTCCGGAGTGACCGCGCTGGCGATGATCTCCCACACCAAGGTCACCGAGAACACCTGCGACCTCGTCGGATTCCCAGGCGACTGCCGCACCGATGCCCAGAGGACCGTGATCGCGCAGATCGCCGCGGCCGTTTTCGGCAGCAGCAGCATCGCGTTCTACTACTTGACGGTGACCACGGCGCTGATCTTGATCCTGGCGGCCAACACCGCGTACAACGGGTTCCCGCTGCTGAATTCGATTCTGGCCCAAGACCGGTACATGCCCCGCCAACTCCACACTCGCGGTGACCGCCTGGCCTACTCCAACGGCATCATCCTGCTCGCGGTCGTCGCGGCCGGACTCATCTACGCCTTCGACGGGCAGACCACCCGGCTCATTCAGCTCTATATCGTGGGCGTATTCACCTCGTTCACGCTGTGCCAGACCGGCATGGTCCGGCACTGGAACCGCGAACTACGCAGTGCGACGACCGCGGCGCAGCGACTACGCATCCACCGCGGCAGGCTGATCAACGCGTTCGGGGCCTGCTTCACCGGTGTCGTCCTCGTCGTCGTCATGATCACCAAGTTCAGCCACGGCGCCTACCTTGTCGTGATCGCTATGCCGCTGCTGGTGCTGGTGATGTACCTCATCCATCGCCACTACACGAAGGTGCGCGCCGAACTCGACATCGACCCCGACGACACCCCCACCCTGCCTGGCCGGGTGCACGCCATCGTGCTGGTCTCCGGCTGGCACAAGGCGACCCAGCGCGCCGTGCAGTTCGCCCGCGCCACCCGTCCCGACACGATCACCGCCATCACCGTCAACGTCGACGACCCCGAAACCCGTGCCCTGGCCCAGGATTGGGAACGCCAGGACGTGGCCATCTCGCTCAAGGTGATCGAATCGCCCTACCGCGAGATCACCCGCCCCGTGATCGACTACATCAAACGGGTACGCCAATCCCGACCCCGCGACGTCGTCAGCGTCTATATCCCCGAATACGTCGTCGGACATTGGTGGGAGAACCTGCTGCACAACCAGAGCTCGCTGCGACTCAAAGCACGGCTGTTGTTCGAACCCAGCGTCATGGTCACCAGCGTGCCCTACCAACTCCGCTCGTCCCGAACCCGCGACCCATCCAAGATCGCACACAGCCCCGGCGAAATCCGCCGCGGAATCATCGGCCCGAATTAGGCGTATCCCCTTCCCCGATGAGGCGCACAGGCTCCGGCATCAGCGCCTCATCTGCCCGCCATCGCCATCAGCGCATCGCGCCGCGGCATCGAGAGGAGTGTCTCGAACGTTGCCCGATAGTAGTCGCTGCTGATGAAGACGGGACCGTTGGAGAGATTCTCCAGGGTGAGTCGCGCTACTTCCTCGGCCGACATCACTTCGGGCAGTGTGGACATGTCGATGCCCTGGTTGGCTGCGGCTTCGGATTCCGTTGCGCCGGGGCACAGCGTCAGCACATCGATCCCGTCGGGCTGGAGCTCTGCCCACAGGCCTTCGCCCAACGATTTGACCAGCGCCTTGCTCGCCGAGTAGGCGGCGGAATACGGGCAGCCCATGAGGGCTTCGACCGAACTGGTGAAGATGATGCCGCCGCGGCCGCGTCGACGCAGGCGCGGGATGAAACCGTGGGCCAACTGCATCGGCACATGGCAATTCACCATCAGCATGTCCGCCATCGCCTGCGGATCGTTGTCGGCGTGCGCACCCTTCATGCCGAAGCCCGCGTTGCTGACCACCAATCCGATATCAAGCGCGCCGGTAGCGTCGAGCATCTGCTGTGTGGCCGTCGGCGCCGAGAGATCTACCTGAACCGGCCGCACCTGTACACCGTGTTCCTGCGACAGCTTTGCGGCCGACTCTTCCAGCCGATCGAGTCGACGGGCGACCAGCACCAGGTCCAGCCCCATCGCCGCCAATACATCGGCGAACGCCTTGCCGATGCCCGATGATGCGCCCGTGACGAGCGCCACCGGCCCGTACTTGTTCTTGAAATCGCCGTTATCCATTCGAGCCCACTTCCACGTTCCTACCGAGAATCCGACTTCGTTATATCGGATACGTGGTTCCGAGGTACGACCGAGCGGCCGAACTCGACATCCGTTCGGCCGCTCCTTGTCCCGTTCGATCTCGTATCGAGGTGCGCCGCCTCCCTTTCCGACGATCTCGTGCAGGCCGAGCTTGCTCAGCCGATGCTGAAGGGTTCACCCCAGAGTTGAAGCGGCCGCACGAGCGCATGATCGGTCGCGGATGGCACGGCTCATCGTCCTTGCCAACGCGGGGAACGCTTTTCGGCGAATGCGCGCGGCCCCTCCTGCGCATCTTCGCTGCGGTAGCAGTATTCGGCCGCGTGCCGTGCGGCTTGCAGGGCGGCCGTACGACCCATCTCGGTGGCGAGCATGACCGTTTCCCGGGCCGCCCGCACCGACAGCGGAGCGCCCGCGAGAACTTCGGTGGCCAACTCGAGCGCGGTCGCCAGCAATTCCCCCGGTTCGGCGAGGCGATTGACCAGGCCGATCGCATAGGCGCGGTGGGCGGTTATCGGCTTGCCGGTGAGCAGGATTTCCATCATGACCCGCTGCGGGATCATATGAATCAGCGGTGCCGCCCATGGTGCGCTCCGGCCCACCTTGACCTCGGTGATCGCGAAGCGTGCGGTGCTGCTCGCGACACACAGATCGCAGGCCTGGGCGATCATCCAGCCGCCCGCGTAGGCAACACCGTTCACTGCCGCGATCGTGGGCTTCGACAGCTCGATCGTGTCGTACGGGAGCGCGAACATATCGCGCGGCGGCACCCGCATACCGGTCTCCACCATCTCCTTCAGATCGCCGCCCGCACAGAAGGCCTTGTCACCTGCGCCGGTGAGAATCGCGATGCGCAGGGCCGGATCTCGCTCGAACCGGTCCCAGGCCGCGGCCAGTCCCGCGCGCACGTCGGCGGCCAGGCAGTTGCGTGTCTCCGGTCGGTTCAGCGTGATCACGGCGATGCCATCGTCGCGGGCGTCGAACAGGACAGCGTCGCTCATCAGAATCCCCTCTCAGCGATGGTGCGGGCGGCGCGCGCCAGCTCTTCCCGAAAGTCGGGATGGGCGATGGCAATCAGGCGGCGTGCACGCTCGGCCAGGGTCCGGCCGCGCAGTTCGGCCGCGCCGAATTCGGTGACGATCACGTCCACATCGCTGCGCGCGGTGGTGACCGGCCCCGAGAGGCCGACCGTGATCCGGCTGATGGCGCCGCCTTTGGCGGTCGCGGGCAGCACGATGATGGAATGCCCACCCCGCGAGCGCGTCCCGGCGCGCACGAAGTCCACCTGACCGCCGGTACCGCCGAGGTAGGCCGAACCGCTCTGCTCCGCATTCACCTGGCCGGTGAGGTCGACCTCCAGCGCCGAATTGATCGTCACCAGCTTGTCCAGCCGGGCAAGCACTTCCGGATTGTGGGTATACGACGTGGGGCACATGCGGATACCGAGGTTGCGGTGGGCGAATTCGTACAGTCGCCCGGTGCCGATCAAGGCGCCGGTGATCGATACGCCGCGGTCGATGCGTTTGCGCGCATTGGTGACCACTCCGGCCTCGACCAGATCGACAAGCCCGTCACCGATCATGCCCGAATGCACGCCGAGATCCCGGCGGTCGTGCAGCAGGCGCAGGATGGCGTCCGGCACCGCTCCGACTCCGGTCTGCACGACCGATCCATCCTCGATGAATGCGGCGGCGTGCTCGGCGATAGCCGTGTCGGTCGTACCGATGCGCGCGGGCGGCACCCGTACCGGCGGCCGCGAAACCGTTACGGCGTAGTCGATTTCGGCTGCGGACAGCTGTTCGCCGTGGGTCCACGGCACCTGCTCGTTGACCTCCGCGACCACCACCCGGGCCCGAGCCACGGCCGCGCGTACATAATCGCTGATCAAGCCGAAGCTGTGGTTGCCGCGCGCGTCCGTGGGACCGACCTGAACAAAGGCCACGTCACAGCCGATGATCCCGTCCTCGATGAGCGCGGCGACCTGGCTGACATGGCAGGGGATCACGCTGAGCCGGTGTGCTTCGGCCAGTGCGCGCAGTGCACCGATCGCGCCCATGCTCGACAGCGAAAAGCTTTGCGTCGCTTGCTCGGTGAACAGACCGGAGAAGCTGGTCGCGATGAATGCCGACAGCCCGCCGATCTCGCCGCCGCCCGCGATCAGCGCCTCGATCAGGGTGGTCGGCTCACCGCAGGCCTGACCGATGACGATGCGATCGCCGGGACGCAAGAATTCGCGCACATCGAGGTCGGTGCCGGAGATGATCTTCATGCGCGCGCCTCCCCCACCACGCCGATCTCGCCGACGATCTCGGCGGTGTGCTCACCGAGCCGGGGCGCCGGACCCGCGACACGACCTGGTGTCCGTGAGAACCAGGTCGGCGGACCAGGGAAACGCACTGCGCCGTAGGGGGATTCGACTGTTTCGAAGAATTCGGCCGCGTTGAGGTGCGGATTGTCGAACAGTTCGTCGAGGGTGCGGACCGGCGCGGCGGGAATATCGAGGGACCGCAGCAATTCCAGCCACTCCCCCGTCGAACGTTCCCGGAAGGTTTCACCGAGTAGCGCATAGACGGTATCGATCCGGCGAGCCCGCCGCTCGAGTGTGGCGAATTCCGCACTCGCCCATGATGGTTGCACGGCGTCGACGAACGCCGACCACTGCTTGTCGTTGTACACCAGCGCGGAGATATAGCCGTCGGCGGTGCGATACGGTTTCCGATTCGGCGTCACCGCACGGGGATACACCGCGGCGCCCAACGGCGGGTCGAACAGGGCGCCGTTGGCGTGCTCGACCAACAGGAACGCCGCCATGGTCTCGAACATGGCGACCTCCACCTCCTGGCCCGCACCGGTCCGCTCGCGGTGGAACAGCGCCATGACGGTGGCATACAGCGCCGTCAGGCCGGCCACCTTGTCGGCCATGATGGTGCCGACATAGCCTGGCGCACCGGTCAATTGCTCCTGCACGAACGGCAGGCCGCATTCGGCTTGGATGGTGTCGTCGTAGGCGGTGAGATTCGCATCCGGTCCGCGGCGGCCGTAACCGTAGCAATTGGTGTAGACGATCGACGGATTCAGCGCGCCGACCGCATTGTAGTCGAAGCCCAGATCGGCGATCGCCTTGGCGCGCATCGAATGGATGAAAACGTCTGCGGTGCCGATCAATTCACGCAGTGTGGTCTTTCCGTCCGCGGAGCGCAGGTCCAGCACCGCACTGCGCTTACCGCGGTTCACGTTGACGAATACCCCGCCCATACCCGATTCGGGTCCGACCGAGATGTAGCGGGTGTTGTCCCCCGCCGGGGGTTCGATCTTGATCACGTCCGCGCCCATATCGGCCATGATCTGAGTGCAGTAGGGCCCCATCACCATTGCCGTGAGATCCACGACCCGCACCCCGGACAACGGACCCGAACGTTGCATCTGCCTCAGCCTCCACGATTCGGCGCGGTCCCCAGAGCACCGCCAGCGTCGACAGACTATAAGATTAATCCTTGCAAGGATAGCAACGATACTGATATCAAGAGGACGTGGAAAGTAGCATCGCGCGGGTCCTCGACACCGCGCTTGCCACCCGCCCGGACGCGCCCGCGATCGAGGCGGCCTCGGGTATCTGGTCGTATGCGGAACTCGACGAGCAGGCGCGACGGGCCGCGGGCGCGCTGTGGTCGCTCGGTGTGCGCCCCGGCGATCGGGTGGCCGCCTGCCTGCCCAATGATCTGACGATCGTCGCGGCTTTCCATGGCGCACAACG
Organism: Nocardia pseudovaccinii; assembly: GCF_050942345.1. Lineage (NCBI taxonomy): Bacteria > Bacillati > Actinomycetota > Actinomycetes > Mycobacteriales > Nocardiaceae > Nocardia > Nocardia pseudovaccinii. The sequence continues at coordinate 3,286,222 of NZ_CP192074.1, read as the reverse complement.
GATCGGTGCGATGTGGGCAGGCATCGGTGAGGCACTGTCCGAGAGCGAACAGCAGGCTCTCTACGAGCTCTGCGAACCGACGGTCGTACTCGCGGGCCCGCGCTGCCGGTTGATTGCGCCGGAGTGCGTCGACACCCGACGCTGGGCACAGCTCATCGCTCGCGCCGAGGCGGCTCCAGCGGTCGACCCCGATATCGACGCACCCGCCGCGATCGCTTTCACCAGTGGTACATCCGGACGACCGAAGGCCGTCGTGCACAGCCAGCGCAATCTGCTGCTTCCGGGCGCCGCGCTGGTCACGACCCGCGGCTGGGGACCCGACCTGCGCAAGGGCGACAGCTTCCCGCTGACGATCCTCAACCTGATGGTGTTGTCCACCCTGCTCACCGCACAAGCCGGTGGTTGCGCGGTGATCATGGACCGTCGCGATGTCGACGGGGTGGCGGAGTGGATCGCCACACGCCGGGTGACGGTCTGGAACGGTGCTCCCGCACAGCTTTTCGATCTGGCCGGGCGTCCGGAGTTGGATCTGAACTCGCTACGGGAGGTGTGGAGCGGCGGCAGTGACACTCCGGACCAGCTGCGGATGGCCTTCGCCGCCGCCCACGGTGTCGTGCCACGAGCCACTTATGGCCTCACCGAGGCGCCGACGGTGGTGTCGATCGACCCTGCCGATGGCGACTGGCGGCCGGGCTCGAGCGGACGAGTGCTGCCGCAATACGACGTCGCGGCCTACGACGAGGGCCAACGCCTACCTGCGGGCGAACTCGGCGAATTGCGGCTGCGTGCAACCACGTCCGGGCCGTGGGCGCATCGGTGGCGGCCGTTGCTCGGGTACTGGGAATCCGGCGGTCTCCGAGCATGCGAATCCGGCCCGATCGCCACCGGTGATATCGGAACCGTCGACGACGCGGGGTGGCTGACGGTGCTGGATCGCAAGAAGCTGGTGATCATCCGGGGCGGGGCCAATGTCTACCCGCTGGAGGTGGAGCGAGTCATCGGGACCCATCCGGATGTGGACAAGGTCGCGGTGTGCCCGATACCCGACGACAGACTCGGGCAACGGGTAGCGGCATTGGTCGAATCAGCCAGTGACGCACTCGATTTCGGAGATCTCGCGGATCTGTGCCGGACGGCGCTCGCCGCATACAAAGTGCCGGAGATCTGGCGCCGGGTCGCTGCCCTGCCGACCAATGCCATGGGCAAGGTCGACCGCACCCGCCTTGCCGAGCTCGTCGTCCATCACCGGGATACCGGGGAGACCAGGTGACCGGCATGTTCGATCTCGACGGGCGGGTCGCGATCGTCACCGGCGCCTCGTCCGGCCTCGGCGCGGCGGCGGCACAATCGCTGGCATCGTTGGGTGCGCGGGTGGCGGTGGTCGCCCGCAGGCAGGACCGGCTGGCCGAACTCGCGAAGCGAGTCGACGGCATCGCCGTCGCAGGCGACCTGTCCGATCTCGAGCGCATCGGTGGCGTGGTGTCGTCCGTGGTCGGACAATTGGGTCCACCGGAGATTCTGGTCAATGCCGCCGGAAACCGGTTCACCACCGAGCGCGCCGAATCCGAGACGCTCGATGATGTGCGCGACACCATGGATCTCAATCTGCTCGCACCATTTGTGTTGGCGCAGCAGGTATTTCCGCATATGCGCGCCATCGGACGCGGCGCGATCGTCAACGTCTCGTCGATCAGCGGCCGCGTCGGCATCCCCGGCATCCCGCAGGCGTCCTACGCTGCGGCCAAGGCGGGCCTGTCGGGCCTGACCGCCGAATTGGCGGTGCAGTGGGCCCGGTATTCGATCCGGGTGAATACCGTCGCACCCGGCTTTTTCCGCAGCGAGATCACCGACTCGCTCTACGACAGCGAGCGCGGCGCCGAGTATCTGCGCCGTAATACCCCACTACCCCAGCAAGCGACCGCCGACGACATCGTCGGCGCCATCGTCTGGCTCGCCGGCGATGCCGCGAGCTACGTCACCGGTCAAACCATCGTCGTCGACGGCGGCTGGACCGCGCGATGACGGACGCCAGAAAGGACTTCCGCCAATGTTTTCCGCACTGTTGATCGAGAAAGATGAAGCCGGGCAATCGGTTTCGCCCAGCAGCTTGGACGAAAGCCGCCTGCCCGACGGAAGCGTCACCGTCGAGGTGGCGTACTCCACGCTCAATTACAAGGACGCCCTGGCCATTACCGGCACATCGCCGGTGGTCCGCAAGTTCCCGATGGTGCCCGGCATCGATTTCGCGGGTGTCGTCACGGCGAGCACTGACGGTGCGTGGGCGGTCGGCGACAACGTCGTGCTCAACGGCTGGGGTGTCGGCGAAACACATTGGGGTGGTTTGGCGCAGCGCGCCCGAGTCGACGGGGATTGGCTGGTGCCGCTGCCCGCCGAATTCACCGCCCGGCAGGCGATGGCCATCGGCACGGCTGGCTATACGGCGAGCCTGTGCGTGGACGGGTTGTGGGACCACGGCGTGCGGCCGGACCAGGGTGAAATCCTGGTGACCGGCGCGACAGGCGGTGTCGGCAGTGTCGCGATCGCCCTGTTGGCCAAGGCGGGTTTCACCGTGGCCGCCGCGACCGGCAAGACCGCGGAGGTCGACTACCTACTGCGACTCGGTGCCGCCACAGTGGTCGACCGGGCCGAACTCGCCGACGGCGGCAGGCCGCTGCAGAAGGAACGCTGGGCGGGTGTCGTCGATGCCGTCGGCAGTCACACCCTGGCCAATGCCTGCGCTCAGACCCGCTATGGCGGCGCGGTCGCGGCGTGCGGTCTCGCCGGGGGCATGGACTTTCCGTCGACGGTCGCACCGTTCATTCTGCGCGGGGTGACTCTGCTCGGCATCGACAGCGTGCAGGCGACCAAACAGCGACGTCTCGCGGCTTGGAGCCGCCTGTCGCGCGATCTGGATCCGGCCGCGCTGGAGGCCATCACCCGCGAGATCGCGCTGGGGGATGCGATCGATGCCGCAGGTCAGCTCATAGCAGGCACGGTGCGGGGCCGCATCGTCGTCGATGTCAATCGGTAATCCATCACCTCAGGAGAAGCAGTGAGCCCCAACGCAACCCCCGAACCCGATGTCATCGAGCTCGACCTGTCCGACGTGGAACCTCGTGTCGGACAGCCGATCGGCGGCGGACAACTGTGGGAGCCGTGCAGCGCCTCCGACATTCGCCGCTGGGTGATGGCGATGGACTATCCCAATCCGCTGCACTGGGACCACAAATTCGCCGGGGAGTCCCGCTACGGCGGCATCATCGCGCCGCAATCCATCGCGGTGGCCCTGGATTACGGACACGGCTGCGCGCCCGCGTGTGTCGGACGCATTCCGGGCAGCCACCTGATCTTCGGCGGCGAGGAATGGTGGTTCTACGGCGCCGCGGTACGGCCCGGCGACAAGTTGGTCCAGGACAGGCGTTTTCACGACTACAAGGTGGTCCAGACGAAATTCGCCGGGCCGACCATGTTCCAGCGCGGCGACACCACCCATCGCAATCAGCACGGCACCCTGGTGGCGCGCGAACGGTCCACCTCCATCCGGTATCTCGCCGCCGAGGCGAACAAGCGCGGCATGTACGAGAACCAGGTCGGCGAGGTGAAGCGCTGGACCGAACTGGAATTGAACGAAATCGCCGTCCTGCGCCATGAGTGGCTGATGTCGAATCGCCTCGGTATTTCACCGCATTTCGACGAGGTCGAGGTGGGCGATACGCTGCCGAGGCGGGTGCTCGGACCGCACAGCATCGCGAGCTTCACCACCGAATACCGGGCCTTCCTGTTCAATATCTGGGGCACCTTCGGCTGGGTGACACCCGAGGGCGTCGAGGATCCGTGGGTCTACCAAGATCCGGGTTGGACCGAGGGTTTCGCCTTCGACGAGGAGGGCGCCAAGATCGATCCGCGCAAACGCGACGGTCTGTATGTCGGTCCGTCGCGCGGCCATATCGACGGTGACAAAGCAGGTGCGGTCGGCATGGCCCGCGCCTACGGTTACGGCGCGACGATGGGCGCCTGGTGCACCGACTACCTGGCGTATTGGGCGGGCAACGACGGTCTGGTGCGCCACATCAAATCGGATTTCCGCGGACCGGCCTTCGAAGGCGATGTGACCTATTTCGACGCCGAGGTCATCGGCAAGGAGGCCGTGTCCACGTGGGGCGTGCCGCTGGTCGAGCTCGAGCTGCGGCTGACCAATCAGGACGGCGGTGTGCTGGTGGACAGCACCGCCGAGGTCGAACTGCCGTTGTGAAAGTAGCCCGAGAGGAGCGAGCGACCGATGGCCACAGCTGAACCCGCACAACCTGTTTCGATCGCCAAGGGGCCGCCGCTCGCCGAGGAGCCTGGTATCGGCGCGCGCACGCTGCCCGGATTTCTGCGTGAGGTGACGCGGCTGTACGGCGATCGCGAGGCGGTGGTGGGGCGCACCGTTCGATGGAGTTACCGCGAGTTGTGGGAGCGTGCGGTCGAGGTGGCACGCGCGCTGCGTGCCGCCGGGGTCGGGCACGGCGGACGGGTCGGTGTGCTGATGACCAACCGTCCCGAGTGGATCGCGGCGGTGTTCGGTACCTCCCTCGCCGGGGGCGTGGCGGTCACGCTCAGCACCTTTTCGACCACCGCCGAACTGGAGTATCTGCTCGACGAGTCCGGCGTATCGGTGCTGCTGTTCGAACGCGACGTGGCGGCAAGGGATTTCGCCGCGATCCTGACCGAGTTGGAACCGCGGATCCACACGGCAGCGCCCGGCTGCTTGCACTCTGTCCGCTTTCCCTTCCTACGCCGTCTAGTCGTAGTCGGAGAACCGATGCCGGACAACGCAATCGAGACCTGGGACGAGTTCTTGGCGCTCGGCCGCACCGAACCGGCCGGTGTGATCGATGCGATCGCGGCGGCGGTCCGGCCGAGCGATACCGCCGTGCTGTTCTTCTCCTCTGGTTCCACCAGCCGCCCCAAGGGCATTCTCAGCGCACATCGCGGTGTCACGATCCAGATGTGGCGCTTCCGCCGCATGTACGGATTCGTCCCAGCCGACGATGTCCGCTGCTGGACCGCCAACGGATTCTTCTGGTCCGGCAATTTCGCCCTGGCGCTGGGCGCGACGCTGGCCAGTGGCGGTGCGATCGTGTTGCAGCCGACCTTCGACGCCGCCGAGGCGCTGGAAATCATGCAGGCCGAACAGGTCAACTTCCCCTTCGCCTGGCCACACCAGTGGGCCCAACTGGAGGCCGCGCCCACGTGGGGCAGCGTGGACTTGAGTAGCATGCGGTTCGTCGACCGCCGCAGCCCATTGGCGCGACACCCCACGGTGTCGAGTCGCTGGGACGAGCCGAATCACGCCTACGGAAACACCGAAACATTCACCATCACAACGGCTTTCCCGGCGAATACACCTGACGAAATACACGCGGGCAGCAGTGGTGTACCGCTGCCCGGCGTCACGATCAAGATCACCGACCCGGTCGCCGGGACCGTCGTACCGCGAGGCGAAGCCGGCGAGATCTGTGTCAAGGGACCCACGCTCATGTTGGGCTACATCGGTACGCCCCTGGACGAAACGCTCGACGCCGAGGGCTTCTTCCACACCGGCGACGGCGGCCACCTCGACGACACCGACCGACTGTTCTGGGAAGGCAGGCTCACCGACATCATCAAAACCGGCGGCGCCAACGTCTCACCACTCGAGGTCGACGAGATACTCGCCGCCTATCCCGGAGTCAAAGTCGCCCGAACCGTCGGCGTACCACACGAAACCCTCGGCGAACTCGTGGTCGCATGCATAGTGCCGCACACCGGAACCCCACTCGACGCCGAGGAAATCCGCACCTTCGCCAAAGCCCGCCTGGCCAGCTACAAAGTCCCCCGCGCAGTACTGTTCTTCGACGAAGCCGACCTCACCCTCACCGGCAGCGCCAAAATCAAATCCAGCGACCTCCGCGCGCTTGCGGCCGAGCGCCTCACGCAGTAGTCGCGCGCTTCAGTCCAATCCGAGGTCGAGCTGATTCCAGCTGATAGTCACGTCGAGGGGGCCGCGGATTCCTGCATTAACCGGCCAGCTCGGCGACTGCTTGTTTTGCCGGCACCACGCCGTCGATCCGGAGCACCGACTCACCGGCATACAGTGCGGCCCGATCGACCCACTGCTCGGGCATTCCTTCCAGCGGAACTGCTGGACTGAACAGTGGAATCGCTGGCCGCTGCATCCGCAGCGCCGTTCCTTCGCTTCTCTCGGGCACCACACGGGCCAGCGGGGCGCTGAGCGAGTTGATCAGCGCCGGAAGCCGCCGCGCGGCCCCATCCGCGCGGCACCAACGATCGGTAGCGGTGTTGGGCACCACCCGATGCCGCATCGGCCAACTCAACCCGAACAGAGTTGTCTCCAGCGTCGTACGGGCGGCGAGGATTCGACGCTGGTATTCGCGGTGCGCGCCGGATTCCTCGGTGAGAACGAAGCGGGTCCCGGCAACCACTCCGGCCGCACCGGCGGCCAGCGCGGCACCAGTGTCACCGCTCGTTGCCACACCGCCTGCCAGAAACACCGGACGGTCCTGCGCCACCACCAGTGCTCGCGGCAAGAAATCCAGGGCCGCAACAGTTCCCACCAGATGCCCACCCGCCTCGCGGCCCTGAGCGATGAGACCGTCCGCGCCCCATGCCACGGCAGCACGGGCCTGGTTCTCGGTTCCGACCATCACCAACACGAACACACCCGCACCGCGAAGCTCACGCACCAGCGCGGCATCCCCACCGAAGGCGACCACCACGACATCGACACCGGCTTCGATACAGGCTTGGACATGACGACGGCGCGTGAACCGCATCAGCAGATTGACCGCCACAGAACGACCGGGAGCCTCGTCGCGCACCCGTCCGATCGCGGCCCGCAAATCGGTCGTGGGCAGCAGGCCGATCGTCCCGAGCCCACCCGCGCTCGCGACGGCAGCGGCCAAACGGCCGCCCGCAACGCCTGCCATCCCCGCCTGCGCGACGGGAACATCCAACCGAAGCCTGTCCAGCACATCCACAACCCCGACCCTAATCACCTGGGCCGCATCCCGACCGGACAACACTTTTCGCGAGTCCGCGCGGCCCCTCGCGGATCAGCGGCAGCGGGTGGCTGGTGCCGGTTCGCCCGGTCGATTCACGGGCTGGGGCCACAGTGGATGGATAATCTCGCGGCGTGCATTCACATCTGATCTTCCACAATCCTGCTGCCCTGCCGCATGACGTGGTAGTCGCGGTGTTGGAGCGGGCGCTCGCTGACCGGGCGCATGAGCCCGACGCGGCGGATGCTCTGGTGGGGAGTGCCTTGAACGACGACGACCGGGAGTTCGTCGAGCACTGGTGTGTGCAGGTCGGAACGCGGGCTGTGCCGGGTAGCCCGCTGCTCGGGCTGGTCGGCCTGTGCCTGGGACATACTGCTCGACGGTTCGGACGGCTCAGCGATGAGGCCGTTGCGCTGGCACGCTCCTTGGCGGCGCGCGCTGAGGTGGATCCGTCGGACGTGGACGGACGGGCCCTCGACGGCCTCGACGATGTCCGGAATTTCCTGCACCTCTGGTGAGGGATCCGGTGAGCTCACCCACCGATACCGCGACTCGCGTGGACGGGCGACCGCTTCAGCGGATCAGCGGTAACGGGCGGCCAGGTGGCGGCGGTGGGTGGCCGGGGAGCCGAAGAGGGAGCGGTTGAGGGCTGCTCGTTTCAGGTAGCGGTGGATTCCGCTTTCCCAGGTGTAACCGAGGCCGCCGTGCAATTGCATTGCCTTGCCCGCGATTTCGACTGCGGCGGTGCAGGTGTAGGACTTCGCCATTGCGGCGGCCACCTGGGCTTCGGGGGAATCGGTCACCAGCTGCCGTATCGCGGTGCTGACCAGTTGCCGGGCGACGGTGGTTTGTACGAGCATGTCGGCGCAGGCGTGCTTTACGGCCTGGAATGAACCGATCGGGCGGCCGAATTGGGTGCGGGTGCTCGCGTAGGCGACTGTGGCCGCCAGCATGGCCTCGCTGAGGCCGAGGCTGTCGCAGGCGATTGCCACGGCCGCTCGATCGTGCAGCCGCCGGATCGCGGCGGACGGGTCGCCTGCGAAGCGCCACACAGCGTCGTCCGGGACCGCGATCGCATCGGCGGTCACGGTGCCGAAACTCCGGGTCTCGTCGAGCATCGGCTGGGCTGAGCAGATGGCCGCGTCCGTCGCGAGGGCGACGATGACCGGGATACCGTCGGGATCGGCGGCGACCAGTAGCAACCGATCGGCGGCGACCGCGTCGGGAACGAATTCCGCACGGCCACAAACCTTCAGCTGTCCTGCCGGTCCGTCGAGCCGGAACGGTGCCGTGGCGTCGCAGTCGGCGGCGAATGCCACCGTGGCCATGGCCGCACCCGCCGCGACAGCAGCGAACAACTCGTCCCTGGCGGATGTGGGGGCGAGTAGCCCGCAGACTCCAGCGGCCGAGGCAGCACTCGGATAGCCGCTGGCGGCCACCGCGCGACCCAACTCCTCGAGCACGATCGCCACCTCGGCGAAAGTCGCTCCGGCACCGTCGAACTCCTCCGGCACCTCCAAGCCCAGCCAGCCCTGGGCGGCAGGCACTCGAGGTTCGATGCGCTCCCCCGGCGCGACGGTCGCGAGCACGTCGCGGGTAACCGCTCGCAGTTCGTCGTGGATTTCGGTGAAATCCGGTTCGCTGCGAACTGTTCCGGCCTTCATGTCGCTGCCGGTTCGCGGGGCAGGCCGAGGCCGCGTTCGCCGATGATGGTGCGCTGGATCTCGCTCGTCCCGCCGGGAATCGTCCATTCCCATGAGCCGATGAAATCCAGTACCCATGCCCCGGACTCCCAACCACCCGACATCGGTTTGCGCAGCACCGTATGGGCGGCCACTCCCCCGATCTCCGCGCCGAAATCCGTTACCCGTTGGAGTAATTCGCTGTAGAACAGCTTCACGATCGAGGCGTCGGCCGGGCCGACGGTTCCGGCATCGTGGCGTTGCACCAGGTCGCGGCACAGTGCGCGCAGACCGGCGATCTCGGTTTCGAACCCGGCCAGACGATCGGCCACCACGGGATCATCGATCGGACGCCGTCCCGTCGCGTCCGGCCCGGCGCACGCCCGCAGCAGCCACCGGAATCCGGCGTTGCCGAGTCGTTCGGCCAACTCGAGCATGGTCAATCCGCGCTCGGCGCCGAGGGTCTGCTGCGCCACCTGCCAGCCCGCGTGCTCCGCGCCGACCAGTTGGGTGGCGGGAATGCGCACCTCGTCGAGAAAGATCTCGCAGAAGTGCGATTCGCCGGTGGCCTGCCGGATGGGCCGCACATCTATGCCGGGTGTGCGCATATCCAACAGAAAATACGAAATGCCCTGGCGTTTGGTCGCTTTCGGATCGGTGCGCGCCAGCAGCAGGCACCAGTCGGCGTATTGCGCTCCGCTCGCCCATACCTTCTGCCCGGTGACGAGATAGCCGTCGCCATCGCGGCGCGCCGCGGTGGCGAGCGCGGCCAGATCTGATCCGGCCGCGGGCTCGGAGAAACCCTGCACCCAGATCTCACCGTCGAGAATGGCGGGTAGATGTTCGCGGCGTTGCGCCTCGCTGCCCGCGGACAGCAGCGTCGCCGCCGCATGGTGGATGGCGACGAATGCCAAGACCAGCCGCGGCGCATCGTGTGCGGCGAGCTCCTGATAGAGCACTATCTGCTCGGCGACCGGCATCCCGCCGCCCCACGCCTTCGGCCAATGCGGCACCGCGAAGCCGCCGCCACGCAGTTCCTGGAACCACCATTGCTGAAACGCCACGAATTCCGCAGCTGTACAACCAGTTTGCGCCTGCCTCCAGTCGGCGGGGATGTGCGCTCGGCACCAGTCCCGCACCTCGGCCCGGAAAAGGGCCGGATCGCGGCCTGCCGCGGTCATCGGGAGACCGATCTCACCGCGTCGGCCACGCACCGTCGTCCCGGCATGCCGGGAGGTTTACCCCGAACCGCCCAGGTCATCGCCGCGCCGCCTTCTGCCGCAGGGCCGATAGCCGTTCACGATGCTCGGCGGACTGCATAGTCACCACCTCGGCGGCGAAACCCGCCTGCAGCGGACCGCCGAGCGCCTGCGAAAGGTACATATTCACAACACGTTTGGTGCTGCGCAGGGCCTCCACGGGCTGGGCGGCCAACCGTTCGGCCAGCAGCCGGGACTCGGCGAGCAGTTGCTCCGGCGCAACGACACGGGTGGCCAGGCCGAGTTGGACCGCGGTAGCCGCATCGATGCGATCGCCGGTGAACAAGTATTCCCTGGAACGCAGGATCGGGGTGAGCAGCGGCCAGAATGCGGCGCCGCCGTCGCCTGCGACCAGGCCCACCGCGACGTGCGGATCGGCCAGATACGCCCGCTCCGATATGAGCACGACATCGCACAACACGGCCACGCTCGCCCCCAGTCCCACCGCCGCACCGTTGACGGCGGCGATCACCGGCAGCGGAAAGCGCAGCAACTCCTCGACGATCTGCGCACCCTCCCGGATACTTTCGTCCCGCGCAGCCGGATCGTCGAGAAATGAAGTGATCCAATCCAAATCGCCACCGGCACTGAAGGCCCGGCCCGCGCCGGTCAGGATAACCACCCGCGCCTCGCGATCTGCCGCCAACTGCCGCCAGACATCGGCCAGCGCCCAGTGCAGCGCTGCGCCGACCGCGTTCAACTCGTCGGGCCGGTTCAGCACAACCGTGCGGATCGGCCCATCGCATTCGACCGTCAGCGCGGCCGGTAGGTCGTACCGCACGTCGCTCACACACCCGTCGGGTCGGAATACAGCCCGGCTAGACCGGCACGATCGATGCTGCGAGTCAGCAGATCCTCGGCGGCCGAGCGTCCCAGCGGCAGTCGGCGAATCGGCCTGCTGTACCGCGATAACCACGACAGCGCCGACTCGTCGCAGAAGCCGAGTGCGCCGTGCAACTGGTGCGCGACGCGGAAGACGATATCAGCGGCCTCCAATGCGGCCAGCCGCAGCGCGAGCGCGTCGTCGACCGCGGCATCGCTGCCGGTATCGATGCGCCACAACGCGTACCGGGCCAGCATCTCCACGCCCCGGCGCTCGACCTCCGCATCGGTCAACTGGAACTGCACCGACTGGAACTGCGCGAGCGGACGGCCGAATTGCTCGCGCGTCATGACATGCGTGCGCGCGAGATCTATTGCGCGGTCCAGCATTCCGAGGAGCGTCCAGCACGGCAGCACCAGCCCCAAAGCCAGATGCGTCGTACCGGCCTGGCCGGAGTCGCCCCAGTGGGAAAGGCCCTTGCCGTCAATCGGGTGCACATCCAGCTGTGCGACGAACACCGATTCTCGCGGCGACGAATCCACCTGCCGCACCGACGCACACCCGAGTGCACCGTCCAGTGTCACTGCCCCCCAACGCAAGTCGAGATCCGCCACCGGAGCGGCCGGTTCCCGGCCGGACACCACGACCAGTCCGTCGACACCCAGTCCGACCGGCCGCGCCAACCGCTCGGCCACCGGATACGGCAGCGCCCAGTAGCCCGCACTACGGCACAATGCGGCAGCGGCTTCCAACTCGGCGGCATCGCGCAACGGCTCGAGCTCCCACGCACCGAGTTCACCGAGCACCGACGCGATCAGCGTCCGCCGCAGCCCGGGCTCCCCCTCGCTCCGCCGCACCAACTCGTCTCCCCCGGCAGCCTGCAGCGCACGCCGCACCTGCCAACCGAATTCCCGTGCCTCCGAACATAGTTCGATATTCATACCGCCTCCCCCACCCAGCCGGACACCCGCAGCACCAGCTCGTCGTACTTGGCGGGCAGCATCTGCCCGGGGAATTCCTGCGCCTCCACGCATAGTTCGAAATTCGTGCTGCCGCCCCATCGAGCCGGACTCCCGCTGCACCAACTCGTCGTCCCTGGCGGCCAGCAGCGCGCCCAGCACCTGCCCGCCGAATTCCTGCCCCTCCACGCATAGTTCGAAATTCGTGCTGCCGCCCCCGCCCGCCCGAACACCCGCAGCGCCAACTCGTCGCCTCCGACCGCATGCAGCACTGGTCCACCGAACTCCCGTGCCTGCGAACATAGTTCGATTTTCACGCCGCCTCCCCCACTCCACCGGACGCCCGCAACAGCGACCGCGCCAGCAGAATCCGCTGCATCTCGATACTGCCCGAGGCGACCGTCGCGGCGTTCGCGTACCGCCAGTGATCCTCCACGGCACGTCGGAACCGCTGTTGCGCTTGATCATCCGCGGCGGCGAATGCGGCGATCTCGGACAGCACCGCGGCGCTGTCCTGGTCGAGCCGTGTCACCGCGATGCGATAGGCCGCTGCGTCGCCGGGTGCGACCTGCCCGGCGCTCTGCAGCGACAGCACCTGGTAGGCGAGCAGGCGGGCCCGCCTGCAGTGTGTGAGCAGGCGCGCCCAGCTGCCGCGCAGCTCGCGGGGCAACTCGTCCCAGCGCTCACCCAGTACCGCGGGTGCGGCCTGCAGCAAGCGTTCGCAGCGGGCATACCGGGCGATGCCGACCCGCTCGAAGGCCAGCACCTCCTGCACCACCGGCCAACCTTCGCCGACCTGACCGAGCACATCGGCCTCGGTGGCCCGGACGCCGTCGAAGAAGACCTCGTTGAGGTGATGCGGCCCGAGCATGGACCGGATGGGGCGAACCTCGATGCCCGGATCCGACATCGGCAGCAGGAATACGGTCAGCCCCTGCTGCTTGCGTTCCCCCTTGGAAGTCCGTGCGAGGAGGAAGCACCACTGCGCCATGGTGGCGTAGGAGGTCCAGATCTTCTGGCCGGAGATGCGCCAGCCGTCGCCGTCGCGGCGGGCCACCGTGCGCAGCGATGCGAGATCGGAACCGGCATCGGGCTCGCTGAAGCCCTGACACCAGATCACCTCGCCGCGCGCGATCGGCGGCAGATGCTTGCGCTGCTGCTCCGGGGTGCCGTGTCGCATGATGGTCGGGCCCACCCAGTTGACGCCCATATATTGCGCGCCGCGCGGCTCGTGATGGGCCCACATCTCCTCCCGGACCACGGTCTGTTCCCAAACCGAGGCGCCGCGACCGCCGAACTCTTCCGGCCAGGCCAGACACAGCAGGCCGCGCTCGGCGAGGATGCGGGAAAACCGCTGGGCGACCGCGAGATCCGCGGGATCGTCGGTGAAAGCGCCGAGAAAATCCGCGGAGACCTCGGCGGCTACCAGCCGGCGTAGCTCACTGCGTAGCTCGGCGGCGGCCTCACCCATCGTGAAGTCCATACGGCGGACATTACGTCAATCCTCATAAGGATAGCAATATTTGAATGGTCACAAGCCTATGAGTAAACTCCCTGCATGGATGAAAGGCGGCTTGCGATGGACGAAAGGCGGTCTGCGTGACCAACGCCCGGCGCGGCCGGATTCCGCAACGCCGCATCGCGGAGAGCGTCGCCGCGGAGCTGCGCGCGCGCATCCTGTCCGGCGACGACGACTACCGGCTCCCCACCCAGGATCAGCTGGTGCAGGATTTCGGTGTCAGTTACCCCTCGATCCGGGAGGCGCTGCGCATCCTGGAGACCGAGGGCTTGGTCACCGTCCGTCGCGGCAATGTCGGCGGCGCCGAGGTGCACCGCCCGGACCAATCGTCGGCGGCATATCACCTCGGTCTCGCGCTCCAGGGCGCCCGGGTCACGCTGGGCGATCTCGCCGCGGGCCTGCGGACGCTCGAGCCCATGTGCGCCGCCGAATGCGCCCGCCGCGAAGACCGCGCCGAGGTGGTCGTGCCCGCACTCGAAGCCAATATCGAGGCATCCGCGGCATTGATCGGCGAAGGCCTGCCCTTCACCCATACCGCGCGCGACTTCCACGATCTCATCGTTTCGTTCACCCCGAATGCGACGATCCGCTACGTGGTCAGCAGCCTCGTCGCCCTGTGGTCGTCGCAGGAAGAGGCCTGGGCCGAGGTACTCACCAAACGCGGTGAATACCCCTCCGAGGCCGAGTCCGAGGAATCCGTTCGCACCCACCGCCGCCTCCTGAAGGAAATCGCCGCCGGACGGGCCGAGGCGGCGGAACGGCTCTATCGGGCCCACCTCACCGCGACCCAAGCATTGGTACTGGAGCGTTTCGACAACGGCATCGTCAACGCCACCTCCGACATGGCGCGCCAGGCGATCCAGGCAAGTCGAGGGCCACGGATCTAGCGTCCGGAACTCACATCGCGGGAAAGGCGATGGATTTGACCTCGGTGTACTGGTCGAATCCGGCGATGCCGTTCTGGCGGCCCACCCCGCTGGCCTTGTATCCGCCGAAGGGGGTGTCCGCGCCGTAACCCGCGGTGCCGTTGATGCCGATGAAGCCCGCGCGTAATCGTGCGGCCACGGCAAGCGCGTGCTCCACGGATCCCGACATCACGTTGCCCGCGAGGCCGTACGGGCTGTCGTTGGCTATGCGAACCGCATCGTCCTCGTCGTCGTAGGGGATGACGACGAGCACCGGACCGAAGATCTCCTCCTGGGCGACGGTCATCGAGTTGTCCACATCGACGAAAAGCGTTGGCTCGACGAAAAATCCCCTGTCGAAGCCTTGTGGCTGCTCGGCGCCGCCGACGAGCAACGTGGCGCCTTCGTCGATACCGGTCCGGATATAGCCGCGAATGCGACTGCGTTGCTTATCGGAGATGACCGGACCGCACAGCGTGGCGGGATCCTGCGGGTCGCCCGGTGCGACCCCCTCATACATCGCCTTCAGAATCGCAACGCCCTCGTCATACCTCGACCGCGGCAACAACAGTCGGGTGGGATTGGCGCAGCCTTGACCGGCGTGCATACACGGCGCAATACCCATCATGCAGCCCAAGGCCAAATCGGCATCCTCCAGGACGATGGTCGCCGACTTGCCGCCGAGTTCGAGGAACAGGCGCTTCATCGTCGCCGCGCCCTTAGCCATGATCCGTTTGCCGACGGCGGTGGAACCGGTGAAGGAGATCATGTCGACCTTCCCGGACAGCGTCAGTTCCTCGCCGACCAAATGGTCTGATGCGGTGACGATATTCATCACACCCGGTGGTATGTCGGTCTTTTCGGCGATCAACCGGCCTAGCCGGGTGGCATTGAAAGGGGTATCCGGCGCGGGCTTCAGCACGACGGTGTTGCCGGTCGCCAACGCTTGACCGACCTTGTGGATGGTGACCTCGAAGGGGAAGTTCCACGGCACGATCGCGCCGACTACGCCCACCGGCTCACGCCAGACCTGCCTGGTCGTGTGCACGCCCGTGACCGACACCAGCGCTTCGCCGAGGGAGGTTCGCCATGGATAACCGTCGATCAGCTCAGCCGGAAACCTGAGCGCATCCACCAGTGGCGCGTCCAGTTGCGGCCCCATCGTGATCGCCCGCGGGCAGCCCGCCTCGAGGACGAGTTCCTCGCGCAATTCCTCCCGCTCGGACTCCAATGCGTCCTGCAATTGCAGCAGACAGCGTTGCCGGAAGGCATGATCGGTGGACCAGGCCGTTTCGTCGAAGGCGCGGCGGGCGGCATCGATGGCCACCCGCATATCGAGTTCGGAGGCGTCGGCGACGGTACCGAGCACCTCCTCGGTGGCGGGGTTGATGTTGTCGAATGTCCCGGCCCGGCCGTCGACGAGCTCCCCGTCGATCAACATCCTCGATTCGTGAACAGTGTCAGGCATTTCTCTCACTCTCGTGCGAAGGGAAGTCGGCAGGTGGTGGGTGGCTCGCGGCACCGGACCGTGGAATCCCCAGCATCAGACGGGTCAGGTGGTGCAAGGCCGCGGCGGGCAGAATGCGACTGGCGGTCAACAGCATTCGCGCATCCGGACCCACCGCGTGGCGCACGAACGGTGCGGTGCCGCCGAGCGCTCGGGCGAGCCCGGCGGCGAACTGTTCCGGCGAGCGGGCCGCGTACTTCATCGCCGCCCGCCCGCGCCGGTCCATGGTGCGGTGATGGCGGGCGTACGGCCCGTCGAGATCACGGCAATCGGTGGTCCCCGCATCGGTGATGATGTCGGTGTCGTAGGTCCCCGAGACCAGAACCGTGACCCCTACGCCGAACGGCGCGACCTCGATGGCCATCGATTCCCCCCACCGCTCGAGTGCGCCCTTGACCGCGGAATACGCTGCCGTAGCGGGCATTCCCCGCACACCGGCCTGGCTGGAAACCAATACGATGCGCCCGCGGCCCGCCGCCCGCATCGCAGGCAGGAGCGCCTTGGTGAGTGCCACCGGGCCGAACAGATTTGTCGCGAACATTCGCTCCCACACGTTCACCGGTGTCTCCTCGACCATTCCGGCCGCGGAGACGCCGGCGTTGTGCACCACCGCGTGGGGAGCGCCGACCGCACGGATGATGGCAGCCGCGGCCTCCTCGATCGACGACGGATCGGTCAGGTCGAGCCGGATGCCGATCAAGCGCGGATCACCCTGTTGCGCACCGGTCTTCGCGCGCAGCTGATCGAGCCCGGTATCGACGGAACGCATGGCTGCGACTACTCGCCACCCCCGCCGGTAGAGATGCGCCGCGGAGGCGAGTCCCAGACCTCGCGAAGCCCCGGTGATGACAACGCTGCGCGATTCGTTCGGCATTGATCCTCCGTGTCGTTCGAACGCGTGCCAAACCTAATATTTGTTCAGAGACTAGCGACGGATGGATCGGTCGGTCAATCACTATCGGTCCCATACCACTTCGAGGTGCGGCGGGGATCGGAAGAACGTGCCCGCGACGTACGGCGTCGGGGCCTCGGGATCCATGCGCAGCCCCGGCAATCGGTCCAACAGCGCTTCGAAGATCGCGATGCTCTCGAGCCGGGCAAGATGCATGCCGAGGCAGACGTGCGCGCCATGACCGAAACCGATGTGCGGCTTGCGTTCCCGGAAAATGTCGAAGCGCTCGGGATCGACCCACCTACGCTCGTCGTGGTTGGCGCTGCCGAGGTTGACCGCCATCAACGAACCCGCCGGAATCGCCACACCGTGGAACTCGATATCGTATGTCGTCTCACGCATGAAGTTCAGCAGCGGCGTTTCCCAGCGGATGCCCTCCTCGATCGCCTGGGGCAGCAAGCCGCGGTCGGCCTGGACCGCGGCCAGTTGATCCGGGTGTGTGAGCAGTGCGAAGGCCAAGCTGGCGGTGGATCGCGAGGTGGTTTCCGCGCCCGCGGGCAAGAGGTTTCGCAGGAACCCGTAGATCTGCTCATCGGACATCTTGACGCCGTCGATATCGGCCTGCGCCAGCACAGTGATCATGTCGTCGCGGGGCACGCGCCGACGCTCGGCGAGGATACCGACGAAATACTCACGCAACTGCGCCGAGGCCCGCAGCGCGGTGACGCCCTGTGTCAGTTCATCGGCCATGTGACGACTCCTCGACGCACCTAACTTTTGTTCGGATCGTAACCCTTCGGGAAGCGATCCATCGACCGTTGACCAAATATCTGTTCAGAGTTACAGTCCGAACGAACGGTAGACAAGGAGCGCGGTATGGACATGAACGACTTCGTACTCGTCTCGGTCGACGACCATCTCGTCGAACCGCCGGACATGTTCGACAACCACATCCCCGCCAAGTACAAAAACGATGTGCCCAAGCTCATCCAGCGAGCGGACGGCACCGATGCGTGGGTGTTCGAGGGACAGGAAGCCACCAATGTCGGCCTGAACGCGGTGGCGGGCCGACCCCCGGACGAGTACGGCGCCGAGCCGACCAAACTCAGCGAGATCCGCGACGGCTGCTACAACATCCACGAGCGCATCCGCGATATGAACGCCAATGGCGTTGCCGCAGCGCTGAATTTCCCGTCCTATCCGCAATTCTGCGGTCAGTACTTCGCCCGCGCCGAGGACAAGGACCTGGGCTTGGCCGTACTGCGGGCCTACAACGACTGGCACATCGACGAGTGGTGCGGCGCCTACCCGGGACGAATGATCCCGCAGGCGCTCCCCCCGATCTGGGATCCGGAACTCATGGCCGAGGAGGTACGACGGGTGGCGAAGAAGGGCTGCCACGCCGTCACCTTCTCCGAGAACCCGGCCAAACTGAACTATCCCTCACTGCACGACCCGCACTGGGATCCGTTCTGGCAGGCGTGCAGCGACGAGAACACCGTGGTGAATCTGCATATCGGCTCGTCGTCGAGCGTGGTCATCACCTCGGTCGACGCACCGGTCGACGTGATGATGACCCTGCAGCCCATGAGCATCGTGCAAGCCGCCGCCGACCTCATCTGGTCGCCGATGCTGCGGAAGTTCCCGGATCTGACCTTCGCGCTGTCCGAGGGCGGGATCGGCTGGGTGCCCTACTTCCTCGAGCGCGTCGACCGGGTGTACAAGATGCACCGGGCGTGGACGCACCAGAACTTCGGCGACCGGCTGCCCAGCGAGGTCTTCCTCGAACGCATCGCGCTGTGCTTCATCGACGACGGCTTCGGCGTCGAGAACCGGCACAACCTCGATCTCGACATGGTCGCCTGGGAATGCGATTACCCGCATTCGGATTCCACCTGGCCGCTGGCTCCAGAGACACTGGCCGGTTACCTCGACGGTGTGCCCGACGACGAGATCGACAAGATCACCCACGCGAATGCGTTGCGGCTGTATTCCTTCGACATGTTCAAACATCTGGCCGAGCAGGACGCCACGGTCGGCGCACTCCGGGCGCAGGCCACCGACGTCGACCTGGGATTCCGTTCATCCGAACGCCTCAAGAAGACCGGCACCGATACCGTGACGGTCCTCGACCTGGCCCGGCAACTGCCGACGCCGTCGGCTTGAGCCCCTCTGCTACCGTTGAACAAACATTGGGTAGCCCTAATTATCAGGGGCCCATAACGGCGGCGAGGTGTCGGGGAGGTGTTGTGGGGCGTGGCCAGGGTAAGCCGGCGCAGCGCGATGTGCGGCCGCGCGCCATCGCCGCCGATATCGGCCACGCCTACGACGACGGCACCCGACGCACCGAGATCCTGCAGACCGCCGCATCCCTGATCGCAACCTCTGGGCTGCGCACGTCGCTGCAGGAGATCGCCGACGCGTGCGGCATCCTCCCGGGCAGCCTGTACCACCATTTCGAATCCAAGGAAGCCATCCTCGTCGAATTGCTGCGCCGCTATCACGCGGACCTGGACCAGGTCGCGCAGCGGGCACAGGACCGGTTGAACCATCCGGACTCGCGACCGCCTTTCGATCGAATCGTCGAACTCGGTTCGGCGATCGCGCAGTGCGCGGTCGCCCATCGCGCCGCCCTGCAGATGTCGTTCTACGAGGGGCCGAGCTCGAAACCCGAGCTCGTCGAATTGACCAGGCAGCGACCGACCGCCGTACTCGACGCAATGCTGCAAACCCTGCGCGCCGCGCGGTGGAGCGGCTACCTGCGGGCCGATGTCGATCTGCCGATACTGGCCGATCGGATCTGTCAGACGATGCTGCAGGTCGGTTTGGACGTCATCCGGCACAAAGGATCGCCGGATCAGTTGGCCACCTTGCTGTGCCGAATTCTGCTGGAGGGCTTGGCCACACGGCAGCACACCGATGCGGAGCTCGACCGTTCCGCCGCCTTCCGCGCCGCCGACGAAGTCGTCCGGAGCTGGTCGCAGGAGAGCGAGCCCGATGACAAGGCGGCTCGCGTCCGCGCCGTCGCGCGGGCCGAATTCGGTCGCCGCGGATATGAGAATACGACCGTCCGCGATATCGCCTCGGCCGCGGGACTCGGCACCGGGACCGTGTACTGGCTGATCGGCTCGAAGGAGGAGTTGCTCACCTCGATCATGCAGTCCTTCGGTGAGAAGATCGGCCTCGGCTGGACGAATGTGCTGCGATCGGATGCCTCGGCGGTCGAGAAGCTGGATGCGCTGAGCTGGATCAATACCAACGCGCTCGATCGTTTCGGTGACGAGTTCCGCATCCAACTGGCGTGGATGCGGCAGTCGCCGCCCGACACCCCGAATCCGGGCTGGCTCTTCACAAAGCGGCTGCGACAGATGAAAACATTGCTCGCCGAAGCGATTCGATCGAATGAGATCGAGGTCGACAGTCCGTCGAACGAGATGCTCGCCCGCTGCGTGATCGTCGTGGGCTGGATCCCGGAGAACATCCTGCGGGATATCGGGACGCACGCGTCCCAGATTCACGTCCGCGACACCGTGTTGCGCGGCGTCATCGAGCGAGCGGGTTGATTCGTAAGGCACCTCGGCCGAGCCACACAATCCGGTCGATTTTGACCAAATTTCAAGCTAAGCAGTCACCCTGACGGCTTCCCGGAACGGTTGCCTGGCAGACCGACGTCAGCCAATCGCGATCAACGCCATCGGCTGACAGCCGGATCTTGAACTCGTGGGGCCATCCACCAGTTTGGTGTATCCCGTTCCCTGGAACAGGTCAAAACGCTCCAGGGACCTGACGGATTACTCCGCAGGGTTGGCCTGCAACCGAAGCCGCAGGTCTGCTCGTGGCAGTACCACCGCCTTGCCTAAGCCTGGTCTTACACGGTTTCCAGCAAGCGTTTAACGTCCGACGCAACTCGCCTAGACGGTGACATGGTGTAACGAATAACGGACTGGCAGCTTGGTTTTCACTGCTAGTCGACTTCACCCAATCTACATCACGATGTGACGTTCTGGCGCAAAACGGGCGAACAGCTACGCCCCCGGCGTACTACTCGCCCGAATGGCGCGACCAACTCGAGGCCGCCGCGAAGTCCAGCAAGGCGTCGTTCTATGCGTCCGGCATCTTTCCGGGATTCGGGTCGGATAACCTGGCGCTGCTGCTGGCCACGCAGTCCAAGAAGATTCGATGCGTCAAGGCGACCGAAGTCGCGTTGAACGACCACTACCCGGTGGCCGACGTGATGACGGACGGGATGGGTTTCGGCAGGCCGCTGGATTTCGAACCGATGCTCGCGACCCCCGGATTCATCGAAATGGCTTGGCGGGCACCGATCTACCTGATCGCCGAAGGTCTCGGCGTCGAGGTGGAGCAGGTGCACGGAGCACTCGATCGGCAAACAACAGAGCGGGATATCGAAGTCGCCTTCGGCACGATCGCCGCCGGAACCTGTGGCGCCGTGCGCACCCGAGCCGCGGGCGTCGTGAACGGCCGGGAAGCGATCGTGATCGAGCACATCATCCGGATGTCTCGCGATGTGGCCCCGGACTGGGCGACATCGGAATTCGATGCCACCTACCGGGTCGACATCGAAGGCGATCCGGATATCCACTGCGCGATGAACCTTGGCGCCGCCGAGGGGCACGGGGCAGGGCACGCCGCGATGACTGCGACCGCGATGCGTGTCGTGAACGCCATCCCGTTCGTGGTGGACGCGCGAGCCGGATTGCTCAGTTCCCTCGATATGCCGACCACCCTGCCACGGTACGCATTCGACTGAGTGCGAGAACAGCATTCTCGAAACCCGGAATGTCGACTGGCGAATTTCGACCAGTCAAGTATTGCTATCCTTATGAGGATTGAAGTAGCGTGAGCCCACGAAAAGTGGCCTGCGTCACGACCACCGATCCCGGCCCGGCGTGCAGCACCACATCGTGGACATCGACCTTCTCTTCGCATGGGAGGCCCCGCCTTGACTCGAGGGGCGCGCTATACCAGCACCGCACCAGTAACTCTCGCCGCAGGCTGGAGTCTGGAACGACTCACACCGCCGAGCCGACTGTTCGGCGCCAACGGATTACGCACCGGTCCCGACGGACGCATCTATGTCGCCCAGGTGACCGGCAGCACGATCAGCGCCCTGGACGTCACCACCGGACAGGTGGAAACCATCAGCGCCAAGGGCGGCGACATCATCGCACCCGATGACGTCGCCTTCGACGACGCCGGCAATCTCTACGCCACCGAGGTGATGGACGGCCGGGTCAGCGCACGCGGCACCGACGGCCGCAGTCGGCTGCTGCGCGACGATCTGCCCAGCGCCAACGGCATTACCGTGCATGAGGGACGGCTGTTCGTGAACGAATGCCGGGTCGGCGGGCGGCTGATGGAACTGCCGCTCGACGGTAGTGCACCGCGCGTCCTCGTGGAGAACATCGCGATGCCCAATGCCATGGAGGTCGGCCCCGACGGCCTCCTGTACTACCCGGTGATGGGGAGCAACGACATCTGGCGCATCGATCCCGAAGGCGGTGAACCCGAACGCGTCGTCGGCGACCTCGGCGTCCCCGACTCGGTGAAATTCGATGCCGACGGATTCATCGTCTCCACTCAGGTGGCCAGCGGCGAGGTACTGCGCATCAACCCACGCAACGGCGAACGCCAGGTGCTGGCCGCCCTGACACCGGGGCTGGACAACTGCACCTTCGTCGATGGTCGGCTCTTCGTTTCGCACTTCACCGGTGCGATCACCGAAATCCTCGGCGGCGGCGAAACCCGGGAAACCCTTCCGGGCGGCCTGAATTGGCCGCTGGATCTGACCGTCGGACCCGACGGAATCCTGTACGTCGCCGACGGTACCTACTTCTACGCGCTGCGGCCCGGCGGCGAACCGCAAACGGTCGGGATGCTGTTCACACCGGGCTACCCGGGCTTCCTCCGCGGCGTAATCGCCGTCGGTCCAGGCGAATTCATCGTCACCACCGCGAACGGCGAGGTCGGCCGCTACCTTACCGGTGCATCCGAAACCGAGGTGCTGGCCGAGGGGTTCGACCAACTCTACGGCGTGGCAGTGGCCCCGGGCGGGGCCGTCGTGACCGCCGAACTCGGCCGGGGACGGGTGCTGTCGATCCGGTCCGGCACAGTCGAGGTGCTGGCCACGGGGCTGAACGAGCCGCTCGGAGTCGCCTTCGGCGCGGACGGCACCTGTCTGGTCTCCGAATCCGGTGCGGGACGGATCATTTCGATCACGGGTGCGGGAACCGACACGGTTGTCGACGGCTTGGACAAACCGCAAGGCATCCTCGTCCGCGACGGAGAGTTGTTCGTGGTCGACGCCGGAGCCAAAACGCTGATCAGTGTCGATCTGACCACCAACGCCCGCCGGATCATCGCCCGTGACCTGCCGGTCGGCGCACCGGCCGGGGTAACGCCCAAACCGCTGCACGGTTTGCCGCCGTTCTCCGGACCGCAGGGGCCCTTCGCCGGGATCGCCGCCGGTCCGGATGGCACGCTCTACCTTTCCGCCGATGCCGAGGGCAGTGTCATGGCGCTGCGCCGGACCGAATGAGCCGATTATGACCAACGCGGACAACGACTTCTTCGGCCTCGGCGGACGCATTGTCATCGTCTCCGGCGCGGGCGGCGGCGGTATCGGCACCGCGGTGACCCGCATGGTCGCGCGGGCCGGGGCCACCGTGCTCGCGGTGAGCCGATCCGCGGAAAATCTCGGCAAGCACATCGAACCGCTTGCCGCCGAGGGACTTTCGGTCGTATCAGTGGCGGCCGACGCATCCACCGACGTCGGCGTCGCCACGGTGCTGGAGCGAGCGCGCCTGCTCGACGGCGAACTGTACGGGCTGGTCAATGTGGCAGGCGGCGCCGCGCCGTCGACCTGGATGCCCTCGACCCGGGTGACCCGCGACGACTGGCGTGCCCTGTTCACCCAGAACCTCGAAACGATGTTCTTCATGAGCCAGTCGGTCGCGGCGGAGCTGAAGTCGCGGGGTCGTCCGGGATCGATCGTCTCGATCTCATCGATCAGCGGTATGAACACCGCGCCGTTCCATATCGCTTACGGCACAGCCAAAGCCGCGCTGGTGGCGGCCACCCGGACCATGGCCGTCGAACTGGCGCTGGACGATATCCGGGTCAATGCCGTCGCCCCCGGCGTGACGGAAACGCCCGCCTCGGGCGCGTATGTCGGCGACGATGTCGAGCGCGATCGCCGGGCCATCGCCATGGGCCGCCGCGGCCGGCCGCACGAGCAGGCGGGGGCGATTCTGTTCCTGCTGTCCGAGCTGTCGAGCTACATCACCGGGCAGACCCTGCTCGTGGACGGCGGTCTGAATCTGAAATGGCCCCACCTGGGCGCCGACAATACCTCCCTATTTCTCGAGGACGAGTCGTTCCGCGCGGCAATCACCCACTGACATCAGGAGAATGCCATGACCGAAACCGTCGAGAACGCACAAGCACCGGCCGAGCCGTTATCGACGCCGATGACGATCGGCGTGGAGGCGTATCTGTCCGAGCAGTACGCCCGCGCCGAGCGGGACAGGCTGTGGGCCAAGGTGTGGCAACAGGTCTGTCGCGTGGAAGAGATTCCACGGGTCGGCGATTTTCTCACCTACGACATCCTCGACGACTCGTTCATCATCCTGCGCACCGCGCCGGACACCATTCGCGCCTATTACAACGTCTGCGCGCACCGGGGCCGACGGCTGATCGACACCCCGCCGGGCGCGCACGACGCCCGCGGCAGCCGCAAACAGTTCGTCTGTGGTTTCCACGGCTGGCGCTACAATCTGGAGGGCCAGAACACATTCGTACCCGAACGCGCGGACTGGACCTGCGGGTTGACCGAGCGCAACGACGGGCTGCGGCAGGTCGCGATCGACACTTGGGGCGGCTGGGTCTGGATCAATATGGATCCGGAATGCGAACCGCTAAGGGAATATCTGGAACCCGCGGCCGGTCTGCTCGACCCCTTCCACCTGGAGAATATGCGCTACCGGTGGCGGCGGTGGCTGACCTTCGACTGCAATTGGAAGGTCGCCTTCGAGGCGTTCATGGAGACCTACCACGTGCCCTACACCCACCCGGAGTTCATGAATTTCGGCAACTTCCTCGGCTGGGGACGGGCCCAGGGCAAGCACAGCAATATCGGTTACGACGCACCGAAAGGTATGGAGGAGAACCAGGGCAAGCTGCGGATCGGCAGCGGCCCCGACGCTCGCCTGTCCACCGCCCAGCTGCAGAACTTCACATGGGACAACGCCAATACCAACACCACCGAGTCGATGGTCGCCGTCGCCAATCGGCTGGCCGACGAACTGCCCGAGGGCACGCCCCCGACCGAGGTACTGCGGTATTGGCTGGACACGTGCCGCCGCGAGGACGCCGAGCGCGGCGTGATCTGGCCGACCGTGGACCCCGAAACCGTCGCGAAGAGCGGCACCGCCTGGCAGATCTTCCCCAACTTCCAGATCGGCCATGCCTTGAACAACATGCTGTGCTACCGATTTCGGCCCTACGGCTACGACCCTGACAAATGCATTTTCGAGGCCGCGGTGTTCGAACTCTTCCCGGCGGGCGAGGAACCGGAAACGGAGTGGATCTACACACCGGTCGGCGATAAGGACTGGCGGACGGTGCTGCCACAGGACTTCGACAATATGGCCGCCGTCCAGCAGGGCATGAAGTCACGCGGTTTCTCCGGCCCCAAACCCAACCCGTATCGCGAACGCACCATCGTCAACCTGCACCACAACCTGGCCAGGTACATGGGCACCGGCGAACCGCACGAACTGCGCTGACGCCCCGTTTTCTCGACCTGAATCATCATCAGTAACAAAGGAATTGGCATGCAAGACTGCGCACCCACGCAGACCCCCGACGTCGACAAGGCGGCGCTGAGAGCGAAGTACCTGGTCGAGCGGGACAAGCGCCTGCGTCCCGATGGCGGGAACCAGTATCTGCAGGCCGAGAACGAATTCGCGGAGTTCTACGAGGGCGATCCGCACCTGCCGGTCGTGCCACGGGAGCCGATCGCCGATGACATCGAGGTGGTGGTCATCGGTGGAGGTTTTTCGGGTCTCATCACCGCGCACCGCTTACAGCAGGCCGGTGTCGCCGACTTCCGGATCATCGAATTGGGCGGCGATTTCGGCGGTGTCTGGTACTGGAACCGCTACCCAGGCATCCAGGTCGACTCGGACTCCTATTGCTATCTCCCCCTGCTCGAGGAAACCGGCTTCATGCCTAAGGAGAAGTTCTCCCACGGCGACGAATGCTTCGAGCACGCCCAGCGCATCGGCAAGCATTTCGGGCTCTACGAGAAGGCGATCTTCCACACCCTGATCCGCTCGCTGGCATGGGATGAGCAGCTCGAGCGCTGGCGCATCGCTACCAACCGTGGCGATCAGATCCGGGCCCGCTTCGTCGTCATGTGCCAGGGGCCGTACAACCGGCCGAAGCTGCCGGGTATCCCCGGCATCACCGACTTCAAGGGCCACACTTTCCACACCGCACGCTGGGACTACGAATACACCGGCGGCGATCTGCACGGCGGGTTGGACAAAATAGCCGACAAGAAGATCGCCGTCATCGGCACGGGTGCCAGTGGCGTCCAGGCGATTCCGCATCTGGCGCGTGGCGCGCGGCATCTCACCGTTTTCCAGCGGACCCCGTCCTACATCTTCGAGCGCGACAACCACCCCACCGATCCCGAGTGGGTACGGACGCTGCAACCGGGCTGGCGGGCCGAGCGGCAGCGCAACTTCCACAACGCGGCCTTCGCCTTCTACTCCCCCGGCGAACCGGACCTCATCTGCGACGGTTGGACCGAGGTCGCCCGCAACCTGGCCGCCAAGCTGAATCGCGGCAATCGCTGGGCGGAGCTGACGCCCGAGAAGTTCATGGAGTGGAAGGAAGACGAGGACTACCGGGCGATGGAACGGCTCCGGCGGCGCGTCGAGGAGATCGTCGAGGATCCGCAGACTGCGGAAAAGCTGAAGCCGTACTACCGCAATATGTGCAAGCGGCCGGTCTTCAACGACGATTACCTGCCGACCTTCAATCGACCGAACGTCACGCTGGTCGATGTGTCGCAGAGCAAGGGCGTCGAGCGTATTACCGAAAAGGGCATTGTCGCAGACGGTTTCGAGTACGAGGTCGATTGCATCATCTTCGCGAGCGGATTCGAGATCACCACCGGCCTGGACCGCCAACTCGATATCGAGCCGTTCGCGGGCCGCGAAGGCAAGTCGCTCTACGACCACTGGGGCAAGGGATTCCGCACGCTGCACGGCGTCATGGCGCACGGCTTCCCCAACCACTTCGCCACCGGTTTCATTCAGGGCGGTGTGACCGCGGCGACGACCCTGATGTTCGAGCAGCAGGCCGATCACATCGCCTACATCATCAAAGAGGCGCAGAACCGTGGCGCGGCCATTGTGGAGCCGACCGCGGAAGCCGAGGCGGAGTGGGTCCGGACGATCCGGGCGAACGCCTTCGACAACAGCGCCTTCGTCATGGAATGCACGCCCGGCTACTACAACGGCGAGGGCGAGCCGAACGGGCGTTCGTTCCTCGGTGATCCCTTCTGGGGCGGCTTCTACGTACTCGAGGAGTTGCTGCAGGCCTGGCGCGATGCGGGCGACCTGCGGGGCCTGACGCTGAGCTGACCGGTATCGACCTATCGGGAGAGGAAACCCATTGTCGGAATTGAGATTCGACGATCGTGTCGCCGTAATCACCGGCGCCGGACGTGGTTTGGGGCGCGCATATGCCGAATTGCTGGCCGCCCATGGCGCGAAGGTCGTGGTCAACGATGTCGGCGGCACCGTGCGCGGCGATGACACGGCAGGCGATGTCGCGGCCGAGGCGGTGCGGGCGATCACCGACGCCGGTGGCACGGCGGTCGCGTCCACCGATTCGGTCGCCACGCCCGCGGGCGGTCAGGCGATCATCGATACCGCGTTGGATGCCTACGGTCGCATCGACATACTCATCCACAACGCGGGCAATGTGCGCTACGGCTCATTGACCGAATTGAGCTACGAGGATTTCGACGCCGTCGTGGACGTGCATCTGCGCGGCGCCTTTCACATGGTGCGGGCGGCGTTCCCGCGGATGAGCCGGGCGGGCTACGGCCGGGTGGTGCTGACGTCGTCGATCGGCGGCATCTACGGCAACCTGGCGGTCGCCAACTACGCGGTCGCCAAGGCCGGTGTGATCGGACTGTCCAATGTGGTCGCGTTGGAGGGGGCCGAGGTCGGCGTCAAATCGAATGTCATCGTTCCGGCCGCGCTGACCCGGCTGGCCGAAGGTCTCGATACCTCCGCCTACCCGGATATGCGCCCCGAACTGGTGGCACCGACGGTGGGGTGGCTGGCCCACGAATCCTGTTCGGTCAGTGGGGAATTGCTGGTATCCATCGCCGGACGGGTGGCGCGCGCCTATATCGCCGAGACGCCGGGGGTGTATCAGCCGTCCTGGACCATCGACGAGGTCGGCGCGCGCATCGACGAGATCCGCGACACCGGGAACTCCTGGGTGCTGCCGCCGGTGCCGTCCGCCTTCGGCGAACACATCGGGCGCAGCTTCGCGATGGCGACGGAATGGAAGTGAGCATGAGGACCAAGGTTTACGAGCGCATCCTGGACCTGTTCGAGGCCGAAGGAATCAATACCCTGTTCGGCATCCCGGACCCCAACTTCGTGCACCTTTTCCATCGCGCCGAAGAGCGCGGCTGGCAGGTCGTGGCACCGCACCACGAGGAGTCCGCCGGTTTCATGGCCGAGGCGGTCTCGCGGATGACCGGCAAAGCTGCGGTATGCATCGGCACGCTCGGCCCCGGCGTCGCCAATCTGGCGGGCGCCATGATGTGCGCCAAGGTGGAGAATTCGCCGGTCATCTTCCTCGGCGGACAGCGCGCCCGCATTACCGAGCAGCGGGTGCGTCGCGGGCGGATCCAGTTCGTGAAGCAGTCCGGGCTGTTCGAACCGTCGGTGAAGTACGCGGCGAGCATCGAATACGCGGATCAGACCGATGAAATCATCCGGGAGGGCCTGCGCAGGGCACTCAGCGGGACGCCGGGGCCGGTCTATATCGAGTATCCGTCGCACGTCATCCTCGAAGAGCTCGACGTCGCACCCGCATTACCGCCGGAGAGGTATCGCCTCGTCGGACAGACGGCGGGACCGGACAAGATCGCCGCGGCCGTCGAGCTGATCCGCGCGGCGCGGCAGCCGGTCCTGCTCGTCGGCCACGGTGTGCACACCGCCCGCGCCGGTGCGTCGGTCAAGGCACTCGCGGACCTCATGGCGGCGCCGGTCATCCAGACCTCCGGCGGCACGTCCTATATCGAGGGTCTCGAGGACCGCACCTTCCCCTACGGCTTCTCCCCCTCGGCGGTCGAGGCGGTGGTGCAATCGGATCTGGCCTTGGCCATCGGCACCGAACTCGGTGAGCCGGTGCATTACGGCCGAGGGCGGCACTGGGTCGCGGGTGAGGCCGACCGCAAGTGGATCCTCGTCGAGCAGGACCCCACCGCGATCGGCGTGAACCGGCCCATCGATGTGCCGCTGGTCGGTGACCTGCGCGCGATCGTCCCGCAATTGGTTGCGGCACTGCAGGATTCACCGCGCACGGCCTCGCCCGAACTGGCGGGCTGGATCGAGCGAGATGCGGCCCGGCTGGCCGAACTCGCCGAGACCGCCCCATCCGGCACGTCCCCGGTCCATCCCGCACGCCTGATCGTCGAGGCGACCAAGGCGTTCCCGCCGGAGGGCATCATGGTCCGCGACGGCGGCGCCACCACGATATTCGGCTGGACCTACTCCCAGGCCAAGCCGCACGATGTGATCTGGAACCAGAATTTCGGGCATCTGGGTACCGGCCTGCCCTACGCCGTCGGCGCATCGGTGGCCGAAGGCCGCAAGCGTCCGGTCATGCTCATCACCGGAGATTCGTCGTTCCAATTCCAGATCGCCGAGTTGGAGACGGCGGCGCGGCTGAATCTGCCGCTGGTTGTCGTTGTCGGAGTCGACTATGCCTGGGGTCTCGAAGTCGGCGTCTACAAGCGCACTTTCGGCCAGGGATCACTCGAGACGGGTGTGCATTGGAGCACGAACACCCGCTTGGACAAGGTCGCCGAGGGCTTCGGCTGCTACGGCGAATATGTCGAACGCGATGAAGATATCGCCCCGGCGATCAAACGGGCCTATGCCAGCGGCAAACCGGGCGTCATCCATGTCGCGGTGGATCCGAAGGCGAATTCGGAGGAGATGCCGAGTTATGACGAGTTCCGCACCTGGTACGCGGAGGGAATGCAGTGATAGGTAGGTATTCGAAGTTCTATATCGGCGGGCAGTGGGTCGAGGCGGTCCAGGCGCGGACGATCGATGTCGTCAACCCCGCGACCGAAGAGGTCTGCGGCACAGTCGCATTCGGCTCCTCGGCCGATGTCGACCGTGCGGTCGCGACGGCCCGTGCGGCATTTCCGGCCTGGTCGGAAACCACCGTGGCCGAGCGGCTGGATGTGCTACGCGCCATCGCGGACGCGTACCAGAAGCGCCGTGACGATCTGGGCACCGCGCTGACCGAGGAGATGGGCGCGCCGACCGGGTTGGCGAATGGATTCCAATTGGATCTCGCGGCCGGGCATCTCGCCAAGGCGATCGAGGTGCTGGAAACCTTCGCCTTCGCCGTGCAGCGCGGACAAACCCTGATCGTCAAGGAGCCGATCGGGGTCTGCGGCCTGATCACACCGTGGAATTGGCCGTTGAATCAGATTGCGGTGAAGGTATTTCCGGCCCTGGCGACCGGCTGCACCACGGTACTCAAGCCGTCGGAGCAGGCACCGTTCACCGGGCAGATATTTGCCGAAATCCTTGATGCCGCAGGTGTTCCCGCCGGGGTGTTCAATCTGGTGCAGGGTGACGGCCCGAGCGTCGGCGTGCCGCTGTCGGCGCATCCGGATGTCGACCTGATCTCCTTCACCGGTTCCACCCGCGCGGGCATCGATATCGCCCGCAATGCCGCGCCGACGGTCAAGCGAGTGACTCAGGAACTCGGCGGCAAGAGCCCGAACATCATCCTCGACGACTCCGACTTCGCCGACAATGTCGGTAGGGGTGTATCGGGGGTGATGCTCAACTCCGGCCAAACCTGCAGTGCCACAACGCGTATGCTGGTCCCGCGCAGCCGCATGGCGGAGGCCGTCGAGGCAGCACGCGCTGCGACCGCCCAAGTGACGGTGGGTGATCCGAACGGTGACGCCACGATCGGACCGGTGGTGTCCGGATCGCAGTTCGCCAAGATCCAAGCGCTGATCCAGCAGGGCATCGATGAGGGCGCCACGCTGGTGATCGGCGGCACCGGCCGTCCCGACGGGCTGGACAAGGGCTACTTCGTCAAACCCACGGTGTTCGCGAATGTCACCAACGACATGACCATAGCCCGCGAGGAGATCTTCGGTCCGGTGCTATCGATTCTCGGCTACGACGACATCGACGATGCCGTGGCGATAGCCAATGACACGGAGTACGGGCTGGCAGGCAATGTGGCGGGTGCGGATCTCGACCGGGCCCGCGCCGTCGCCCGACGCATCCGCGCCGGTTGGGTATCGATCAACGATGCCTTCGACTTCGCCTGCCCCTTCGGCGGTTATCGCAAGAGCGGCAACGGTCGCGAATGGGGCGAATTCGGTTTCGACGAATATGTGGAAATCAAGGGCATTCTCGGGTACGCGGACCAGTAGGAGTCATCGATGGCCGCGCTTGCCACGAAGAAACTGAGTGCGACGGTCGGAGTGGAAATCCTCGACATCGATGTCGAGCGACTGCTCGGTGACGACGATCTGCCCGCACAGTGTCTCGAACTGCTCGAGCGGCACAGCGTATTGCTGTTTCGCGAATTGCACGCCGGTGACGATGCCCAGGTAGCGTTCGCCCGGAAGTTGGGGCCGCTGGCGCGATTCCCCAATTATCCGAACCCGCACGTCATGATCATCAGCTTCGACCCGGACAATCCGAATGCGAAGTACTACCCCAGCAACGACTACTGGCACATCGACGGAGCCATGGACGAGGTCCCCGCCAAAGCCTCGATCATGAGCGCCCACGTGATCACCGACAAGGGCGGCGAAACGGCATTCGCCAGCACCTACGCCGCCTACGATTCACTATCCGATCCCGAGCGCGAGCGCTTCGCCGATCTCCAGGTGATCCACCGGATGGCCCGGATCCAGCGCCTCACCTACCCGAATCCGGCACCGGAACAGGAGTCGGATTGGGCGCGCTGGCCCGACCGCGTGCATCCGCTGGTGTGGACACATCTATCGGGCCGAAAGTCGTTGGTATTCGGTGCTTCCGCGTCACATATCGTCGGGATGGAACCCGAGCGGGGGCGAGCGCTGCTGGACGATCTGACGGCACGCGCCACCGCGCCCGACCGGGTGTACAAGCACACCTGGTCGGTGGGCGACATGGTGATCTGGGACAACACCGGCCTGATCCATCGGGCGTGCGAATTCGACCGAACACTGCCGCGCCGGATGCACCGGTCCACCGTCGTCGGCGAGGAGTCGATCAAATGACTTCTCGCACAAGTGATCCCACTCGAACAGCCATCATCACCGGCGGCGCCTCCGGTATCGGCGGCGCGATCGCCCATCGCCTGGCGGCCGACGGTGCGCAGGTGGTGATCTTCGATCTCGACGGTGCTGAAGCCGCGGCCGCCGCGATCGAGACAGCCGGTGGCCGGGCTATCGGTCTGTCCGTCGATGTGGCCGACCGCTCCGCCATCGATGCCGGTGTCGCCGAGGCCCGCGCCCGGCTGGGCAAGCCGACCATCCTGGTGAACAGCGCGGGGGTCACCATCGCCGGACCGTTCCTCGATATCACCGCCGAGACCTGGAACCGGGTGCTCGCGGTCAACCTCACCGCAACGTTCGCCTGCTGCCAGGCAGTGCTGCCGGACATGATCGACGAAGGCTGGGGGCGCATCGTCAATATTTCGTCCTCGAGCATGCACTCCGGTGTTCCCGGTATGGCGGCCTACGTATCGTCGAAGGCGGGCGTGGTCGGTCTGACCAAAGTGCTGGCACTCGAATACGGCCGAAAAGGTATTACGGTCAACACGATTCCGCCCGGCTTCATCGAAACCCCCATGATGCGCGAGAGTCTGCGCCGAGGGGTATTCGACCTGGACAAGCAAGTGGCCGCGACCCCGGTGGGCCGGATCGGCCAACCCGAGGATATCGCCGCCACCTGCGCGTTCCTGGTAAGTGCCGAGGCCGGATACATCACCGGTCAGGTCATCGGCGTCAACGGCGGCCGCAATACCTGACCGACTCGAAAGGATTCGACGACTATGGCTCGCATAGCACCGGTACCCCGCGCGGAATGGTCGGAGGATATGACGGCGTTCATCGCCCGATTCCGCAATTCGGTCATCGGCGAGGAACCGGACGACAGTCACCAGAGCGGTTCCAATCTGCTCGGCACATTGGCGGGCTATCCGGCCTTGACGAAGCCGTTCCTCAGCTTCAACCGGCACCTGCTGGCGGAGAACACGTTGTCGGCAAGGCAACGGGAGTTGGTCATCCTGCGGGTCGCGCACCTACGGAATTGCGGCTACGAATGGGCACAGCACACGATCCTTGCCGAACGGGCCGGTATCGCTCCCGATGAGATCGCCCGCGTAGCGCACGGAGCTCTTCCGGACTGGTCGCCAGGCGAGCGAGCCCTACTCGGCGCGACCGACGAGTTGCTCGCCGACGGCACGATCGGCGAGGACACCTGGCACGTTCTGGTCGGCGAGTTCGACGACAAGCAGCTGATGGACCTGGTCTTCACGGTCGGCACCTATGCTTTGGTTGCCATGGCTTTGCGTTCGTTCGGCGTCGAGCCCGAAACCGAACTCCTCCCGCACCTCCCGAACGGCCACTGAATGCGAGCCATATGCTGAGCGACGAATTCGATACGCAGGTAGATATTGCCGCGCCCGCGTGGAATCAGGCGGAACTACAACGCCTGATGGATGTGCAGCCGTCCGGCGCGGGCCGATATCTGGCCCCGGCTCACGGTCCGACGGCCCGCGATGTGGTCGAAGCCGGACAAATGCTCGGCGACGCGGTGGTGGCAGCGGCCAAACATGTACCGCACCAACGCGTTACCTCGGCATCGATGATCTTCTCGCGCGCCGCCGCACATACGGCCCCGCTCGATATCGAGGTCGATGCACTGCGATCCGGGCGCACCTACACCACCGCGCAGGTCACCATCCGCCAGCACGATTCGCCGCGCTGCGCCGGGATCGTGCTGCTCGACGCCGGTGCGCCCGACCTGATTCGCTCGGCGGCCCCGATGCCGCAGGTCGATCCGCCGGATCGACTGCGCCCACTCGCCATTCCGGGCACCGAGGTGGACGGCCGCGACATGCGGGTGGTCGATGACGCCTACGACCCGGATCCGAATCGGGTCGGCCCGCCGGAGTTGTTCGTCTGGACGCGATTTCGCGACGCACCGGAGCACGACTACCTGCACGCCGCGCTGCTGACTCAGTCCAGCACCCACTGGACGGTGGCCGCCGCGCTGCGCCCGCACGCGGGTTTCGGTGAGGCGATGGCGCACCGGTCGATCTCCACCGGAATCACGATGGCCACCATCACCTTCCACGACGAGGTCGACGTGGCGCGGTGGCTGCTGTACGCCACCCGCGTCACCTACGCCGGACGCGGCCACGCCCAGAGCGAGGGCCAGGTGTATACCGAAGCGGGGGCCGTGGTCGCCTCCTACAGTGTGCACGCGATGGTGCGTGGCCTCGAACCACGCGCCACGAACTCCGACACACTGCTCTGACCCACAGGAGACATCTTGGAGCCAACGGGCTATCTGGACCGGCCGGATTATCGCGTCGAAATCCGACGCATCCGCAATCTGGTCCGAGTCACCTCCGGCGAACGGATTTTCGGCGAGTCGACCGCGAGTCTGCTTGTCGCGGAACAGGATCACGGCATCGTGTTCTATCTGCCTGCATCCGATGTGCGCTTCGACCTGCTCGTCCCCCACGAGCAGACATCACGCTGTCCGTTCAAGGGCACGGCGCGGTACTGGCGTCCGGCCGATGGTCCGGATCCGGTCGCCTGGGAGTACGCCGAGCCCTATGCGGAGGTCGCGATATTGAGCGGCCACATCGGTTTCTATCAGGATCGAGTCCGCGTCGAGGTCGGCGTGGCCACCCCCGCGGTCAGCCGGTGATTCCCGGGGCCGCGTGTCAGACGTGGTAGTCGTACCACCTGAGGTAACCACCGGCATCCACCCGCATCTGCATACCGGTCACGTAGCGTGATTCGTCCGATGCGAGGAATACCACCATCTCGCTGATGTCCTCCGGCTCCACGTAAGGCACCGGCATCACCTGCTGCACCGGAAAGGCCACCTCGGCATCCGCGCGCGTGGGATTCTCCAGATCCGGACGGAACGCGCGATACATGGGCTCGCTGTGCAGCATCGGCGTATTGCAGTTGGTGGGGTGAATGACATTGGCACGAATCCTGCGTGGGCCGAACTGTGCCGCGAACTCGTGCATGTATTGGGACAGCAGGCGTTTGGACAGCGGGTAGGCGATACCGCCCGGATCGCTGCCGGGGACGTCCAGTTTCTTGGTTTCCATCAAGCCCGCGGTGGAGCCGGTCGCGATCACCGACGCGCCCTCCCGCAGATGCGGCAGTGCCGCCTGAACGGCGTTGATGGTGCCCATCAAATTGGTGGCGATCACGTCGCACCACGCCTGATCCTGCGGTTCGCCCCGCATCCCGGCGATACCCGCCTGGGCGACCACGATGTCGAGCTTGCCGAATTCGGCGATACCGCGCTGGACTGCTCGACGCATCTGTTCGGGGTCCCGCGCATCTGCCTGGATCGTCAGGATGCGCCCACCCGCCTTCTGCACCAGCCGGGCGGTTTCGTCCAGATCTTCCGGTCGCGCCAAGGCGTATCGGATCGTCTCGATATCGCGACATAGATCGACCGCGACGATATCGGCGCCCTCCTCGGCCAGTCGCACCGCGTGACTTCGCCCTTGGCCGCGGGCCGCACCCGTGACGAATGCGACCTTGCCTGCAACACGCCCCATCTCGATTTCCCTTCGCACAGTTTCGATTTCGACCCCCGTCTGACTTCTCAGCTTACGGAACGAATATTCGGTTCACAAGCAAAAGTGCGTCCGCGATCAATTACCGAGATAGGCATCGACGAGTTCGACAAGTCCGGCCGTCACGGCAGGATCATCGCTGAGCGGACCGGCAATCGCCGCCAGTGCCGCATCTCGCGGATCCAGTCCCTCGGCGATGAGCCGGCCGGCCGTGACCAGCACCCGGGTCGAGGCGACCTCACGGAGACCGACGCCGTCGGCGCGGCGAACGGCGTGACCAATCTGCACCAGTCGCGCGGCCGTCTGCGGATCGACACCGGCTTCGGCGGCGATGATCTTCTCCTCCACCTCTATCGGCGGGAAGCCGAGCTCGATGGCGACCATGCGCTGGCGCGTCGAATCCTTCAGATCCTTCAGCACACTCTGGTATCCGGGGTTGTAGGACACCACGAGACAGAAACCCTCGGCGGCATCGAGCGTGACGCCGAGGCGATCGATGGGGAGCTGCCTGCGATGGTCGGCCAGTGGATGGAGCACGACCGTCGTGTCCTGTCGAGCTTCGACGATCTCGTCGAGGTAGCAGATCGCGCCCTCGCGCACCGCGCGCGTCAAAGGTCCATCCACCCAACGGGTTTCGCCACCGTGCAGCAGATAGCGACCGACCAGATCGGCGGTGGTCAGGTCGTCATGGCAGGCAACGGTGATCAGCGGCCGCCCGACGGCGTGCGCCATCGCCTCGACGAATCTCGTTTTCCCACAACCGGTCGGCCCCTTCAGCATGACCGATAAACCCTGCCGGAATGCCGCTTTGAAGACCTCTTCCTCGGTACCGACCGGCACATAGCAGGGACGTAGCGAAACTGTCATGGGGGTCTCCTGGAGATCGTCTGCTGCCGAAGGTCTGCCGCACGAATTGCGTCGCGGAGTAGTGGACCGATCACCGGCACCAGATCGTCCGGCCGGGGCACGGCGGCGTGTGCGGCGGTTCCGAAGACCCGGCGAAGTGCGGCCAGCTCCGCATCGGCACCGATACTCAGGCACAGACAACCCGTGCCGTGCGCGCGGGCCTCGGCCAAGGCACGCCGCGCGTCGGCCTCCGCGTATGGGCCTTCGTAACCGTGGTCGTAGGCGAACCCGTCGGAGAGCACGACCAATATGCGGCGAGTCATCCCACCGCAGGTCTCCAATAGCGCTGTGCCGTGCCGGATTACCGCACCCAGGCGGGTATACGCCCCAGGCACGAGCGCGCCGAGGCGGCGCAGCGCGGGCAGATCGAGGCGATCGTCGAAACTCTTCACCCGCACCAGGCGGACGGCGGATCGTCCCTGGGAATAGAAGCCGTACAGTGCGACTCGATTGCCCAGACCGTCGAGCGCGGTGGTGAGCGATGCCGCCGCGGCTCGCTGGAGTTCGTGCACCGACGCCCCGCCGAGGCTCGGCATGGCCGTCGAGCCCGAGACATCGAGCAGAACCAGAACCGCGAGATCGTGTCTGCGCCGGACACTTTCGATATAGACCGCACCGTCGGGCGTCGTACCGGTCATGGCATCGACCCGCTCCTCGACGGCCGCGTCCACATCCAGATCGTCACCTTGCGGCCGTCGACGGCGGCGTTCCAGACTCAGGCCAAGGCGGGCCAGCGGTCGATACAGTCCGGGACCGGTGACGACGACCGGTGTGCCGAGATCGCGCGGATCCAGCTCGGTCACGGTGCACCAGTCGGGCCGGTAGCGTCCGCGGCCGAGATCCCATTCCGGGTACGCGATACCGCGATGTCGGATCGCCGGTACCGCAGCACGCAGCGCGGCGGTACCGATCACCGGTCCGGTGCCACGCAGGCGCGCCGCGGCGACCCGCATGACTCGCGGCCGGTCCCCACCGGTGGCGCCGCCCCGCGATGTGCGGCCGAATCCGATCATGCGCTCGAACAGCCTCGATAGTGCCCCTCGACCGCCGACCAGATCGATGCTCAACGATGGGGCTGCCGAATCGTCTTCGGTTTCGGATTCGGGCTTCCGGCGCCCGGTTTCGTCGTCGACCGGGCGTTGGCCCAGAATCGCCGCTCCCGAACACTTTTCCACCGCCATTGTCGAGCGTTCCGCGTGGATGACTCCGAAACTCGGAGGCGGATCGGGCAACGGGTCGGCGCCACGGGCAACGGCCAGCGAGGCGGCCGCCGAACCGACGCGCCCGGCCAGATCGACATCGATGATCGACTGCACCGGCCACGGCAGCGCGAACCTGTTGGCCGCCAAGGCCCGATGGCCCTCGATCGCCAGGTATCGCCGGGCGAGCGCGGGCCGACGGGCCAGTGGCCGAACGACTTCGGGCGCGAGGCTACCGGCGGCGAGCAACGATGCCTGCACGGCGACAGCCGTGATCTGCTCCCGGATGGTGGCGGCCGGATCGAGGTGGACGCGGGTACCGTCGGTCCAGGCCGGTTCGCCGACCTGCGCCGAGACCACCTCGAGCGGCCGACCAGCGATACCCGAAGCCAGCAATCCGAATCGATCCGGCTGCCGCTCTCGACCAGGGCCGACCGCGATCATCCGATCCCCACGGCTAGTCCCGCCGCCGACTCGAATTCGGCAGGCCGAACTCGCCGCTGACCTCAGCCATTGTTCGCTCCACAGCGGCCGCCATCCGCGGGCGGAGTCACGGCGGGGCGTCCGGATTGCGCGCTCTCCCACCCCGACCAGATCCCGGCGGAATAGGGGCCTGGCTGTCCTGCCTTCTCGTAGAAGCCTTGCGGGTCATACACTTTCGCCTCCGGAAACGGCCACGGACAGGCCACCGATGTGGCGACTCGGGTATCGCGAATGAGCGTGAAACCGGCGCCGTAGCAGAAGTAGGCGACGTTCACGATCACGAACATCACCACGAACGCACCCAGCACGGGCCTGCCGCGGAACAGTCGCACCCGCAGCGCCAACTTCTCGGCGACGGTACGACCGGTGTCGTCCCGATAGAGCAGCACGCCCGCCGGGATCATCACGACCGTGACCAGCGCCGACTCCCAGATCAGCGGAAACTGGTAGGACTCACCGGTGAATACCGAACCGAACGGAATGACCTGCGAATAGATGTACAGCTGGG
This sequence comes from Nocardia pseudovaccinii, assembly GCF_050942345.1. Taxonomy (NCBI): domain Bacteria; kingdom Bacillati; phylum Actinomycetota; class Actinomycetes; order Mycobacteriales; family Nocardiaceae; genus Nocardia; species Nocardia pseudovaccinii. The sequence continues at coordinate 3,247,385 of NZ_CP192074.1, read as the reverse complement.
TCCGGACCAGAAAGCATTCCAGCAGTGCGTCGAAGACGAACCCGATAGCGAGAATCAAAGCGGCCAAGCAGATCAGCGGATGCCGCCAGATGAACGAGCCGGGCGCCCGGCGGGCCTGAATTCGCCGCAGCAGCCAGATGGCCGGAAAGAACGGTCCGAGATAGAAAGTCGCGTAACCGATCACGATGAACGGCTCGACCGTCGGCGACAGCGAGACCAGCGGCCAATGCACCGGCCAGTGCCACAGTTGCGGGTTGTAGACGGCGTACGGGGCCCAATTCATGATCGGGTCCTGCCACACGATCGCCGTTGTCACCAGCACCATCAACAGCACCGGATGGCGCGGATGGCGCCGCCACATGACCACAACCACCGTGATCAGCGCGACCATCATGACGACGGTCCCGATCTCGTGCAGCGTGATCCAGTGGTCCCACCCGAACAGCGGCGGCACCGGACGGGGCGCACCGCTCACGTCGGGGTTCGCGATGCGCGGATCGTCGGCGCCGCGCCTGGCGTTGGCGGCGATCAACCCGATCACGACGATGATCACCGCCACCACCGTGATCGGCAGCCACCTTCGCGCATGCCCTGCTGCGACCGGATCCGTTGTGCCGAGCGCTGTTTCGCTCGTATCCGATTTCGACGATGTCATGGTTTCAGTCCTCACCGAATCGCGCGACGAGATGTGAATTCTGTCCATCCGGATCCAATTTGCGGGCGACGAGATACCCGGCGCCCATCCAGCCCCGCCGAGTCCACTTCCCGAAGGAGAGCCGGGTTCCGGGTGCACCCGCGGCGGCGGGCAGCATCTTCACCCGCTCCATGGCCTCCTTCACCCCGCGCGGCGACAGCGGATGAGCGTCGGCGAACGCGTGCAACAGCACTGTCGCGATATCCCGGTTCATCACCGGCACGCAATACTGCGGACGGCGTCCGTAGGCGGTCTCGTACTCGTCCAGAAACCGCTGGCCGACCGCATTTCCCTCGTCGTACTGATCGACACCGGTCCAGCCGAGGAAGGCCCGCCACAAGAGCGGATTGATCCAGGCATTCTGGAATGCGGTGCCCATGAAACGGGGCGGGTCCCAGTCGAGCGCGTGCAGCGCGGGCGTGACCATGGCGACGCCGAATCCGAAGCCGCAGTGCACAATTGCGCTCGCCTTGGCTTCCCGCAGTGTGCGCACCGCGGGGCTGATGTCCTGGGCCGTCTGCGGTATCTGCGCGTCGGCCACGATCCGGATGCCCTGCTCCCGGCACGCGCGGCGAAAGTTCTTGATATAGCTCTCGCCGACCAGTGACTGTTCCACGAGTGCACCGACGTCGGTGTGTCCGCCCTTGGCCAGCAGATGCGCCCAGAACACCGGTTCATCGGTCATCGAGCCCTGCGGCAGCGCGAATGTCCACTCGCCGAGCCAGTCGTCGGTCCCGGACACATTGATCGCCGGAACATGAAATCGTCGTTCGATCTCCTCGCGGGTGGGGACCGCATTGTCGGTGATGTGCGGTCCGAAGACCGCGAGGCAGCCCTCGTCGACGAGTTCGCCGTAGGCGTCGATCACCGCCTTCACCGTGCCCTTCGGCAGGCCCTCCACCTCGCGGAACACGATCTCGACGGGGCGGTCGATGATGCCGTGCCCGCGGCCCTGTTCGAAGACCAGATCGAATGGGCGGGTCAGATCCGCTCGCATCTCGGGCGGATAGCCCTCCGGGAGGCGGAAGTCGAACAGATAGCCGAGTTTGATCGGCTCGGCAGTGCTTTCGTAGGCCACGTCACTCTCCGTCCGCGCGGCCTTTCTCAGGCCGAACCTAAAATTCGTTCAGAATGTTACGTAGCGGTACCGGTGCCGTCAACGGATCGATCGGGCCTGCCCGACGCCAATTCCCGAGCGCCGCAGCTGACCTGGTTGAACGGCAGCGACAGCCGCCGGAGACCGTTGACGCGACCATTCGACTCACTTACGCTGACTCGGAACGAATATTCGGTCAGATGCAAGGAGAAGCCGTGGACACCCCTGTTCGGACCACGACCGGCAATGCGAATGCCGACCAGGATCGCCGCGCAGGCGACGACAGCGACTTCGAAGTGTTCGACGATGCCGTCGCGGGCGATGTCCGCGACCCGTACCCCGAGCTGGCCCGCGCCAGGCAAACCAATCCGGTGCAGCGCTTGGACACCTCGAATATGCCGCACGCCGACGATCAGGCGGTGTTCTTCGTCTACGGCTACGACGACATACTCGAGGTGCTGCGCGACGGAGCGAGGTTCTCCTCCGGGCACATCATCGACATGCTGCTCGGCGACATCATGGGCAAGCACATCATGCTCGGAATGGACGATCCCGAACATCGCCGCTACCGCGGACTGGTATCGACCGCGTTCCGGCAGAAAGCGTTGGCGCGCTGGGAAACCGAACTCGTCGCCCCCATCGCCGACGAACTCATCGACGGCTTCGCCGACCGCGGACGAGCCGAGCTGGTCAAGGAATTCACCTTCCCGTTCCCGACGCAGGTGATCGCGGGCATGCTCGGGCTGCCGCGCGCGGACTACAAGCAGTTCCAGCGCTGGTCCATCGCCATTCTCAGCTTCCACACCCAGCGCGAGCTGGCGGTGGCCGCCGCACAGGAGGTCAAGGAATACCTCGCCACAATCCTCGACGAGCGGCGTCGGTCCCCGCGGGAGGATTTGATCAGCGATCTGGCCCGCGCCGAGCTGGAGGGTGAGCGCCTGACCGACGAGGAGATCTTCTCGTTCGTGCGACTGCTGTTGCCCGCCGGCGTCGAGACGACCTACCGCTCCACCGGGAACATGCTGATGACCCTGCTGTCGCGTCCGGCCGAACTCGAAGCGATCCGCACCAATCGCGCGCTCGTGCCACGGGCGATCGAGGAGGTGCTGCGGTATGAGACTCCGCTGCTGAACATCACTCGATTGGCCACCCAGGACACCGTGCTGTCGGGTGTGCCCATCCCGGCCGGGTCGACGGTCATGCTCATGCTCGCCGCGGCGAATCGGGACGAGAATCGCTGGCCGGATCCGGACCGCCTCGATATCGTGCGCGCCTCCCGGCCGCATATGTCGTTCGGTCAGGGCGCACATCTGTGCCTCGGAATTCACTTGGCGCGCACGGAAATGCGCGTGGCGCTCAACCGGTTGCTCGATCGCCTGCCCGATCTGCGCCTGGATCCGGACGGCGACGACCCCCATATCCGCGGTCAGGTGTTCCGCTCGCCCACCGCGCTGCCAGTGCTGTTCGGGTAGGTCCGCGTGGACTTCTCCCTGCCCGCGCACGTCGAGGAATTTCGAGACGAGCTGCGCACCTGGTTGGCCGAGCATTTGACCGATGACATCGTGACGGCGAGCAAGCACATCGCCGACGATCCGGCCGCGTTCGAGGTCGTGCGCGACTGGAATCGCACCATGGCCGACGCAGGGTGGGGCGCGGTGTCCTGGCCGGAGGAGTACGGCGGTCGTGGGGCGGGCCCGCTGGAGCAGCTCGTCTATGTGGAAGAAACGGTGCGTGCTCGGGCTCCACTGCCCGTCAATATCATCGGCCTGAACAATATCGGCCCGGCGATCATGCACTACGGGACGCCGGAGCAGAAACGAACGCTGCTGCCGCGCATGGTCCGCGCCGACGATATCTGGTGCCAGGGCATGTCCGAACCCGACTCCGGCTCGGACCTCGCATCGCTGCGCACCCGCGCGCTGCGGGTGGGCGATGAGTTCGTGGTCACCGGTCAGAAGATCTGGACCTCGCTGGCCCAGCGCGCGCACTGGTGCCAGCTGTTCGTCCGCACCGATCCCGCAGCCCCCGAACACCAGGGCATTTCGTGCCTCATCGTGAATATGAGACGGCCCGGAATCCAAGTGCGGCCGCTGAAGACGCTCACCGGCGAGGCCGAATTCGCCGAGATATTCCTCGATGAGGTACGGGTGCCACGCACTGCCCTACTCGGTCCGGTGCACCAGGGCTGGCAGGTGGCCACCACCACGCTCGGCCACGAGCGGGCCAATGCCGCCCGGCTGTATTCGGAGCTGCAGGTCCGGCTCGACGATCTCGTCGCCGACCTCGACGAGACCGGTGTCGACGGCCACGCCCCCCTGGACGAGCCGAACACCCTGCATCGGCTCGGTGAGGTGGCCGTACGGATCGCATTTCTCGAAGACCTTTGCCGCCGAGCGGTTTCGGCGGCGATGGCAGGCAACGATGCCATCGGTTCGGCCAGCCTCGCCAAGACCGTATGGGGCGAGCTGGGTCAAGATCTGGCCACGCTCGGTTTCGATGTGTTCGGTCCGCATGCCGCCGACGGCAAGTGGGCGAAAATGCGGTTGGCCGCACGCGCCCTGACGATCGCGGGTGGCACAACACAGATCAACAAGAACATCACCGCAACTCGCGCACTGGGGCTACCGCACCGATGAACCTGGAATTCACCGAAGAGCAAGTGGCACTACGCGATCTGGTTCGTCGCTTCCTTTCCGAAAAGGCACCGATCACCGAACATGTGCGCATGATGCTCGACCATCCCACCGGCACCACGCAGCCGCTGTGGCAAGGCCTGACCGACCTCGGCGTGACCGGCCTGCTCGTCCCGCAGGATTACGGCGGCGCAGGCGCCACCATGGTGGAAGCCGGAATCGTGCTCGAGGAAATGGGTCGCGCACTGGATCCGGGGCCGTGGCAATCCACCGCGGTCGCCGCGACCCGAACCCTGGCCCGGCTCGACGCGACCGAGCACGCCGCCGATGTGCTGGCAGGCATCGCCGACGGATCGGCGACGGCCACGGTCTGTCTGCCGGATGCCCGAGACGTCGTCGCGAGTGCGCTCGGCACCGACTCGTCGGTGACCGGCACATTCACCGCGGTGCCCGATGCGGCGGCCGCGAACGTACTGCTGGTACCAGTCCCGACGGCAACGCACATATCGTTGTTCGCCGTCGAAATACCTTCGGCCGGAGCGGAAATCACGCCGCAACCCACTGTGGACCGGACCCGCAAGCAATTTCGGGTGACTCTGGTGAACACGCCCGCTCGACACCTCGGCACCGCGCCGACGACGAGGCTCGCGGCGGTGATCGACGACGTTCTCATCGCATCGGCCGCCGACGCTCTCGGTGCGGCACAACGCATTCTGGAACTGAGCCTCGACCATGCCGGGACCCGTCAGCAATTCGGCCGACCGATCGGCGCATTCCAGGCGGTTCAACACCTGTGCGTCGACATGTTCGAAACCGTGGAATTGGCTCGCGGCGGCGTGCTGCACGCACTCTGGGCCGCCGATTTCGCCTCGGACGAGCACCGGCACCTGGCCGCAATCCGGACCAAGGCCTTCGCGGGCCGACTCGCGACCGTCGGGGAAGCCGCGATCCAGATCTTCGGCGGCATCGGCTTCACCTGGGAACACGATGCCCATCTCTACCTAGAGCGGCTGTTGAGCTGGAGCGCGTTCCTGGGCGGACCCGACCGGTACCTGCGGGAGATCGGCTCACACGTCGCCCGGAGCCGTCAACGCACAGCTACACCGCGCAGCACGGTATCGCGTGCGTGAATGAGCGCGGCGCGCTTGCCGATACGACGGACGATGTTCTCGGGCATCCAGGTCAATTCGAGGACGCAGCGCGCGGTCAGTTCGGCCGCCGGGTTGGCGAGGCGGATCTCTTCCTGTTCGGCACCGGCACCGGCACCGGCACCGAGCAGGGTCCGCAACTGCCGAAGCACGGCAGGGAACGACATTCCGGGATTGCTCACCTCGGGCGGCGATTGACGTAGCCAGGTCAATTGGATCTTGAACTCGTCATTGAACCGGTCCACGACATTGATGTGCAGCCAGGCCAGGGCGTCGAGTTTCTGGACGACGGTCGAATCGGAGCCGAGCGCGGCCTCCCAGCCCGCGACGGTCTTCTTGGAAAACGAGCTCATGATCGAGGCCAGCAGTTCCTCTTTCGAGCCGACCGCCCGATAGACGGTCCCGATGCTCATGCCCGCAGCCGCGGCGATATCTCGGATCGTGGTGACCTCATAACCGCGGCGGCCGAATTCCGAACGCGCGACCTGGCGGATCAAGGCAACCTTACTGTCCTCGTCGGCCTCGTCCGTCTCGTTCCACAGTCGGATGACTCGATCGACCGCGACCAGAGCATCCGACTTATCCAATTCACCATTTTCCGGCGACGCCGCGGCCACGCCGTACAGCAGGATCTCGCAGAACAGGTCGGCCACCCGATCGACCGCCGTGTAACGGTGGAACAGGTACAGACCCACGTGCAGAAAAGTCTGGCACATTCGATCGGCGAGCGTCACCAGATCGATACCCGGACGAATGAATCCGATCGACCGCCCGGCGCGCAGCGTCTCCAGCACGGCGAATTCGATCGCCGTCGCACCACGGCTGGTCAACCGCACCAGCTCGAGTCCGGCGCCGGCCGACGGCTCATAGAAGGTGAACTGCAGGGCGGCACTGTTCCGGGCGGCGCATTGTGCGATCGCCTTACCCAATTCGACGATATTATCCGGGGTGAATCGGGAACCTTTCAGGCCCGCGCGAGCCGTCTCCGCCACGCGATCGATTTCGACGTGATAGCGCTGAACCAACTCGACGACGATGGCTTCTTTCGAACCGAAATGATGATAGAGACTCTGCGGTTTGATACCGCACGCATCCGCTATTTCCTGCAGCGAGGTACGCAAGCCGGAGGAGGCGAACAGGCGAGCGGCCGTCTCGAGAATTTCATCCTTTCGGCGGCCATCGGTCGACAACGCACCGACGCTAGTTTTCACACCGTGCCCGACTCTCACTTGTCCGAGCCTACCGGACGATGATTCGGCCTCCTACTCCTGATCGGCTATGTCGTCGAATGCCGTAATGGCAAGTGTCGGACAGGAAGCCACCGCCGCTCGGATGTCCGGCCAGGCCTTGTCATCGGGTGCCGGATCGATGACTCGGGACAGGTCGTCGTCACCGACTTCGAACACGGTCGGCGCGATGGCCGCGCACAACGCGTGCCCTTCGCATTTCTGCGGATCGACAGATATTTTCATACATATCTCCATGTTCAGACGTACAAGCCGCCGTTTACGCCGATGAGTTGCCCGGTAATGAAACCGGCCTGATCGGAGCACAGGAATTCACACGCGGCTGCCACATCCTCGGCGGTCCCGGCGCGGCGTACCGGCGTCACCGCGGCAATGGCAGCCAAACCGGGGAACCAGCCCGCTTTCGTCGCCTGGTGTGCCATGGGTGTGTCGATGATGGACGGCGGAATCGAGTTCACCGTAATGCCTTTCGGCGCCAACTCCGCGGACAACGCCTTCGTCAAGGCGATCACGCCACCCTTGGAAGCAATATAGTGAGCCATATTGGCCGCACCGGATTGGGCGCTGGACGACGATATCGTGACAATCCGCCCCCAACCCGCCGCGATCATATCCGGAACGACGGATTGAATGCACGCGAAGGTGCCGGTGAGATTTACCGCGATGATCCTCTCCCACTGCGTTCTCGTGATGTCGGTAACCGGGGTATGCTCCTGAACACCGGCGCTGGTGACCATTATCTGCACCGGACCGAATTCTTTGCGGACGCTCCCGATCGCCTCGGTGACCGAATTTTCGTCGGCGACGTCCACCGCGTAGGTCAACGCCTCGATACCGACAAACCGCAATTCCGCGGCGACCTCACCGAGCGCCTCGGCATCGCGGTCGAACAAAGCCATTCGGTGCGGGCCTCGGGCCAATTGCCGGGCTACTGCCGCCCCGATTCCGGACCCAGCTCCGGTCACAATGGCGACTCGCTTCGCGGTGTCCTGTGTCATCACTGCTCCTCACCGATGCGAAATGCGATCAACCGACCGGGGTGAATTCCACATGCAATGCGCTGAGCCCACGCAATATGTATGTCGGTTCAAATGTGTAGCGCCGGGCGTCGGCTGGGCCGTGCTCGGATTCGGAAATCCTGATATCGCGCCAGCGCTGCAGGATCCGCTCGAAGCTGATGCGCGTCTCCATGCGGGCGAGCGGGCCGCCGGGGCAGGTGTGGATGCCGCGGGCGAACGCGATGTGCTCGCGCGCGTTCGCACGGTCGTAACGGAACTCGTGCGGATCCTCGAACCGGCTCGGTTCCCGGTTGGCGGCACCGGGCGCCACCATGACCATGGTGCCCGCCGGAAGGTCGACGCCGCCGAGTTTCGTTGTCCTGCGGGCCAATCGGAAATCGCATTTGACCGGGGCCTCCATGCGCAGGCACTCCTCGACGAAACCCGGCATGGCCGAACTGTCCTCCCGCAATATCTGCTGCAGGTCCGGCCGTTCGGCGAGTATGCGCAGACCGGATGTCATCAGCTTGGCGGTGGTTTCCTGACCGGCGGCGAACAGGAAGGCGGCCAAATGGACGAGTTCGTCGACGGCAGGCAGTGCGCCGTCCGGGAATTTCGCAGAGGCCAAGGCGGTCAGCACGTCACCACTCGGTTTGCGGCGGCGCTCCTCGATGTAGGACGTGAAGCGGTCGGCGAGAAATTCGAGCGGATTGCCTATCAAGGCTTCGCTTTGGACGGCACCCGGCGGTGTCTGCGAAGCGAGTGCCTGCCGAAAGTCCGGATAGTCGCGTTCGGGCACACCGAGCAGATTCGCGATCACCAGCATGGCGAGCGGCTGTGCGTATTCACGCAGGAATTCGAGCTCGGAGCGGGTGTCGAACTCGTCGAGCAGCTGATCGGCCTGCCGCCACATGAATTCCTCGTTCTCCTTCAGCCGCCGCGGCGTGAACAGGGTTTTCAGCAGGTCGCGTTGCGCGGTGTGCTCGGGCTGATCGAAGGTCACCATGTGTTCGTGCAGCGGGAATTTCTCCCGATGCTGTTCGATCAGCGGCCCGATATCGTCACCGGCGGGTTCGAATGGCAGCGGCGGGAAGGGCCCCGTCGGCGCGACGCAACTCGAGAACACCTGATGGTTGCGATACACCTCCACCGCCTCGTCGTAGCCGGTCACCGCGACGACACCGTGGTGCGGCTCGCGAAAGACCGGACATTGCGCACGCAACGCGTCGAAGTAGGGGTGCGGATCGACAACGGTCGACATGTCGGTGAAGAAATCGATTTCGTCGGACATGCTCACGGCAGGCTCCTAGCGAGAAAGAGCACCGCACAGCCCACCAGCGATCACGGGAGGATATCCCCGCCGGTCGACGCCATGCTAACCAAGTGCTCAGCATTTGTTGCTGAGCACATGCTTAGCACGCGTGGCCGAGGCCGGTCAAGGCATGCGCATGCGCGCTGCCGTCAGCGATCAGGTTGCGGGGGTTACTCGGGTTCGACGGGCAGCGGGCCGAACCGGTCCAGCTGCCGTTCGACGAACTCCGTCATCGCCGCGTGTGCGCTCGTCATCCCGAACCCGTTCTCCAGGACCATGGTTCGAGACACACTCGCCATCACGAACGCCACCACGGCGGCGGGCCACTCGGCGGAATCGACCCCGTAGCGTTCGAGCAACTTCTCCATCGCCGCGACTTCGGCCTCCCGGAAGCGGCTCGAATAATCGGCAAGCGCTGCGCGAACCACCTTTCGATGGTTGGCCAGCGCGACGAACTCCGTCGTCAGCGCACCACTGGCCGCCGCCTCGAGGTTGAACTGCCACAGCGCGCGCAACGGATCCGGCGACTGCAGTGCGGCCGCCTGGCGCTTCAACCCCTCTTCGGCGCGCCGCTGGAAAACCGCGAGGAACAGGTCGTCCATCGTGCGGAAGTAGTAGTAGACGAGCTGATACTTCAGTCCGGCCTTGCGCGCGACGCTGCGCGAACTCACTGCGGCATAACCTTCTTCGAGCATCAACTGCTCGGCCGCATCCAGCAGCACGGCACGATTCTTCGCATCGGGCGTACCGATCCTCCTCGGCGATGCCATCACAACAACCTCCATAACCCTTGTCATCGACCCGATGTCGACCTCGCCCGCAAGTGTTGACCACGACCTGTCCCACATGCTAACCATATGCTCAGCATTTCGCGCTGAGCACATGCTTAGCGCGGGCCCGGTCGGCGGTGGTCACCGTACGCGCGGCAAGCCCCGAATCGAGGTAGACGATGAGCGAGGCCGATGCGACGGAGCTCTTCGCCGCCGTCGCGGACGAGCGGCGGCGAATCGCGGATCTGCTCGACGAGTTGGACGACGCACAGTTGGCGACGCCGAGTCTCTGCGCGGGATGGGATATCAAGACGGTGGCCGCACACCTGGTCAGTGTGCTCGCCGACAGTTTCTGGACGTTCCAATGGCGGACAGTGCGCCACCGGAGTCTGGCCGCTGGGATCGATGCGCTGGCGCGACGTCGCGCTCGGCAACCGGCCGCGGAGATCGCCGACACACTGCGTCGCTGTGCCGATCGCCCCATCAGCCCGCCACTGTTCGGGCCACTCGACCCGCTGGCCGACATCGTGGTGCACAGCGGCGACATCAGGATCCCACTCGGCCTGCCCTTCGCTCCGGACCGGTGGCGGGCCGGTCTGGCGCTCGACTTCCTGACCGCACCCTGGCGGATCGGCTTCGTGCCATTGGGTCGACTGCGTGGAATTCGCCTGTGCACCAACGATATCGATCGGACGTGGGGGCACGGAGCCGAGGTTCGTGGGTCGGCGGCAGCGTTGCTGATGAGCGTGGGTGGCCGCACCGCACTCATGCATGAGCTGGACGGCCCCGGCCTGCCACTGCTGCGCCACCGGTTGTCCGGCTAGTCGGGTTCGGCCACCTGTGTGGCGCTCGGTGCGGCGGTGGGCGGGGTTCGGCCGACGCGCCGACCGGGGGCCCATAAACCGATGGCGAGGGCGGCGGCCAAGGTCAGTGCGCCGAGGATCGCCGCTGCTTGGCGGACGCCGTGGACGAACGCCGCCTTGGCCGCGTCGGCGAGCGGTTGGGCTTGCGGGCCCAGATGCTCGGCCACCGCCAGCGCCCCGACCAGTGAGCCGGAGACCGGACCGCGTAGCTGTTGCGGGAGCATCGGCAGGATCGCCCCGATCTGGTGGCTGTAACCCGCGGCGAGAATGCTTCCGGCCAAGGCTATTCCGATCGCGGCGCCGACCTCGCGCGATACGTCGTTCACGGCCGCCGCGATGCCGTGCTGATCGGCAGGCACACCCGCCATGATCGCGGCCGTTGCCGGCGCCGCCGACAGGCTGATGCCGAGACTGACGATCAGCAGCGGCCAGACGACATCGAAATAGGTGCCATCGACCGACAATCGGGCGACCGCCAGGAGCCCTACGCCCAATAGCGCGAGGCCGCACAGGGTTTGCAACCGCAATCCGAATCGCTCGGCGAGCCACGGCGAGATCGGCGAGATGGTCACGAAGGGAATCATCATCGGCGCCATGGCCAAGGCCGAGATCAGCGGACGGTAGCCGAGGATCAGCTGCAGGAACTGCACGACAAGCATGAACATGCCGAACGAGACCAGGAACTGGATCGCGACGGAGGCGGTCCCGGTGCCGAATCGACGATCGGCGAACAACCGGACGTCGAGCAGCGGATGCGCCACTCGCAATTCGATCAGCGCGAATGCCGCGAGCGACACGATGCCACCGATGGCGGCACCGATCACCAACGGATGCGACCAGCCGAGCTGCGGCGTCTCGGTGGCCGCCGCCACGATCATGCCGACGCCGATTGCCGAGGTCACCGTGCCCCACGGGTCGAAACCGGGCCGTGCCGACGCGATCGATTCGGGGATGACGCATCCGGTGGCGGCAAGCAGCGCGCTGCACGCGCTCATCGCCGCCATGATCGAAAGCCAGGTCCAGAACTGCAACAGCAGGCCGGAGACGAGGATCCCGCCCACCGCGCCCATACCCACGGAACCGGCCCACATCCCGACGGCGACGCCGCGCCTGCTCTCCGGCAATCCGGCGGTGAGCAGCGACAGCGTCGACGGCATCACCAGTGCGGCGCCGAACCCGGCCGCCGAACGAGCCGCGATCAGCCAGATCGGACCGTCGAACAGCAGCGGCACAGCGGAAAACAGTGCGAACACCCCGAGCCCGATAAGCAGCATCCTGCGGCGTCCGTACCGGTCCCCCAATGCGCCGCCGGGCAGCACCAGACAGGCCAGTGCGAGGGTGTAGCCGTCCACGATCCAGGTCAGCTGCTGCTGGGTGGCGCCGGTGGCCGCGGCGATCTCGGGCAACGCGGTGTAGAGCGCCGCCATCGAAGCGACGACCAGCGCCACCGCGGCACAGGACAGCATCAGCGCCCACCGCTGCATGACGGACAACCGTATCGCGGTGGAATCCATGTCCTGCCCCTACTTGAGCATCATGCCGCCGTCGACCGGTAATGCCACCCCGGTGATGTAGCGGGCCTCGTCGGACGCCAGGAACAGCACGGCGTTGCTGATATCTTCCGGCTCCACCCAGGCGATCGGCAATACGTGGAACATCTGCGCGACAGGGATGAAGTCGTCGACGGTCGGATTCTCCAGATCCGGTCGGAACATGCGGAAGGTGGGCTCGTTGAGCAGCATCGGCGTCGCCACATTCGTGGGGCAGATCGCGTTGACGCGAATGCTCTTGTCCCCCAACTCCATTGCCAGCGAGCGCATGATGCCGATGACACCGTGCTTGGCGGCGGCGTAGTGGCCGATATTCGGAACGGCGCGCAGGCCGCCGATCGAACTGGTGAGCAGGATCGACCCGCCGCGACCGCCCGCGACAATGTGCGGCACCGAGACCCGCGTGGTCATCCAGACACCGGTCATATTGACGTCGATCATGTCGCGCCAGGTCTGTTCGCTCATTTTGTCCATCGCATCGCCATCGCTGGCCAACCCGGCATTGGCCACCACGATGTCCAGGCGACCGAGTTGTGCGACGCCGTCGTCGACCACGGCCTGCATGGTCTCCAGATCGCGCACATCGGCCTCGACGGCGATGATGCGCCGACCCGTCGCCTCGACCAGTGCGACCGTTTCGGCCAGGTCATCCGGTGTCGACATCGGAATGGTGACACCGTCGAGCTGCTTACAGACATCCACGGCGATGATGTCGGCGCCCTCCTGCGCCAGTTTCACCGCATGGCTGCGCCCCTGACCGCGCGCTGCACCCGTGATGAAGGCGACCTTGCCCTCTACTCGTCCGGTCATCGGTATCACTCCCTGGGTTCATGGCCGTCGGCCCGGTGCCGACGGCGAAGCAAAAGCAGAACGGTCGCCAGCACGGCGGCAACGGCTATCGCGCCGTAGCGCGCCGCACCGCTCATGCCGCTGGCGGCGAGCAGGTCGATCGGCGCGGCTGATGCGCGCGGCTCGGCGACGGCGGCGTACTCTGCGCTCGACGCGTGCTCGACTTCCCCATCGGCGGAAGCGGATTCGGGCTCGGTGTGCGCACCGGCGGTGATCTCCGCCGCGAGGTTGGTGGCAAACGTTCCGATGAGGGTGCCCGCGACCTCGGCGAGGGCGCCGCGCCCGAACTGGGCCGGTTTGCCGGTGATCGCCAAGTCGGTATCGACGAAAACATCTGTCACGCCATCGGATTCGACGAGTCGGCAGGTGATCATCGCCTTCGCGGTGCCGTTGCCGCGCGCCTCTCGCCCGCCGCCCTCTAGCACCGCGATCCCGGCCGCCTCGTCCTGAGAAGCGATCTTGATGGTGCCGGTATAGGACAGCGTGACCGGACCGAGTTTGACCTTGATCTTGCCGAGGTAGTCGTCGCCGTCGCGCCCGGTGATGGCGGCTCCGGGGACACAGGGCGCGATCCGCTCCAAGTCGAGCAGCACCCGCCAGGCTTGTGCGGCGGGGGCGGGAATGCTGAAGGTGTTCTCGAATTTCATGCGGACTCCTTGGCGATCGATTCCGCCGCCGCACGAACGGCTTTCACAATCCCCTGATACCCCGTGCAGCGACATACATTGCCGGACAGCGCTTCTCGGATCTCATCGTCGGACGGGTCGGGACTCTCGTGCAGGAAGGCGGTCACACTCGTGATGAAACCCGGTGTGCAGAAACCGCATTGGAGCCCATGACAGTCTCGGAATGCGGCCTGCACCGGGGATAGTCGGCCGTCCGGCGATGCGATCCCCTCAACGGTCGTCACCTCCGCACCGTCGGCCTGCACGGCCAGGACCAGGCAGCCACGCACCGCCTGGCCGTCCAGCAATACCGTGCACGCACCGCACACCCCGTGCTCGCAACCCAGGTGGGTCCCGGTCAGCCCGCATATTTCGCGCAGGTAGTCCGCCAGCGTCAGGCGAGGTGGCACCCGATGGCGCCGGGCACGCCCATTGACCCGCACCTCGATATCGATGTCAGTCATTACTCGCCTCCTCAACAGCGCGACGCCAAGCGCGCGCCACCATCACCGCCGCGACCCGTTTGCGATAATCGGCCGCGCCGTGCAGATCGGACGGCACCGCGGCCAACGGTTCCGTCGCCGCATGTCCGACCTCTTCGGGAGCGACATCGGCGATGTCGCGTCCGATCAGTTCCGCCTCGAGGGCGGTGACCCTGGTCGGGGTGGGTCCGAGTCCGAAAAGACCGATACCGCACCGGTCTATGCGGGAGTCGGCGTCGAGGCCGACGGCCACGACAGCACCCGCCAATGCGAAATCGCCACTGCGGCGGGCGAATTCCTCGATCGCGAAACCGCACCGGCCGCGTCGCGCCGGAAAGACGATCCCGGTCAACAGTTCATCGGCGGCCAGTTCCGTGCTCCACATCCCGGTGAAGAAATCCGACGCGGGCAGTGTGCGGCGCCCGCGCGGCGACTCCGCCTCGATTCGCGCGTCGAGAACCATGGCCACCGCCGGATATTCGGCCGCGGCATCGGCGTGCGCGATCGAGCCGCCTATCGTGCCCCGGTTGCGGATCTGGGGATGACCGATCAGCGGAGTCGCCCGTGCCAGCAGTGGCACCGCCTGATTGATCTCCGCCGACCGGCCGACCGCGGTGTGGGTGGTCCCCGCCCCGATCCACACCGAGTCGGCGCGCGACTCGATACCGCGCAGTTTATCGATGCGGCGCACGTCGACCAGATGCTCGGGGACCGCCAACCGCAATGCCAGCATCGGCACCAGACTCTGCCCACCGGCGATGAGCTTCGCATCGTCACCGAGTTCGGCGAGCAGCTCGACGGCCGCGATGGTGGAGATCGGCGCGTGATATTCGAACGGCGCGGGTTTCATGCCTGCACCGTCCCGGTTAGATCGGCGCGCGCCCGGTCCACCAGTGCGACGATCGCGGCGGGCGAGAGCGGCAGGTGGGCGAGCTCCACGCCGAACGGTGCGAGGGCATCGATCACGGCATTGATCACCGCGGGCGCGGACCCGATGGCGCCGCCCTCGCCGACCCCCTTGAAACCGCCCGGACCTGGGCTCGGTGTCTCGACATGTCCGACCTCGATGACCGGCACCTCGGTCGCGGTGGGCAGCAGGTAGTCCATGAAGGTCGTGCTGATCGGATTCCCGCTCTCGTCGTAGGCCAGGTGCTCGTACAGCGCGCCGCCGATGCCCTGGACGGTGCCGCCGAAGATCTGGCCCTCCACCACATCCGGGTTGATCATCGGTCCGCAGTCCTCGCTGACGATGTAGCGCAGCAATGTCACCGCACCCGTTTCTATGTCGACCTCGCAGGTGCACACATGGGTCGCGTTGGCCCAGATCATCATGTGCGGCGTCCGATATCGGCCGCTGGCCTCCAAGCCCGCGGGCACTCCCGGCGGCAGGTCGTATCCGTTGAAGTAGGCGATATCCGCTATCTCGGCCAGCGTCATCGCCGCATCGGGCACGCCACGGACCTGCGCCCATCCACGCGTCAACTCCACCTCCTCGACGGGCACGCCCAGCTTGTGCGCGGCGATCGCCACCATCCGCTCACGCAGTACGGCGGCCGTCTCCGCGATCGCACCGGCCAGCATGGAACCCGACCGGCTGCCGCCGGTGCCGCCGCCGAACGGTGTCAGTGCGGTATCACCTTGAATCGTGTGGACATCGGCGATGTCCACACCGAGCGCATCGGCGGTCAGCTGAACCACGGTGGTCTCCAGACTGTTTCCCGACGATCCGCCCGACACATACACATTGACCTTCCCGGAGGGTTCGATCCGAATGGTCGCGCCTTCGGTACTGTGCAGCGGCGTGCCGCCGGTGGTCGGTTCGAGGTAGGTACAGGTGCCGACCCCGAGGTACCGGCCGTCGGCCCGGGCGCGCAACTGCTGGTCACGGAAGGCGTCGTAGTCGAGCATGGCCAGTGCCTGCTCGAACGTCTCGGACGGCGACACATCGGAATACGGCATGCCATTGGGGTTGAACGTCGGAAACTCGTCCTGTCGCAACATATTTCGGCGTCTCAGTGCCACCGGATCCATCCCCATCCGGCGCGCCGCGGTATCCAGCAGCACCTCGCGAGCCACCGACTCGAACTGCCAGGGACCGCGATAGGCGACACGCCCCACGGTGTTCGAATACATAAGCCGCACATCGAATGTCGCGGCAGGCACCCGGTACGGTCCCGGGAACAGCATCCCGACCGGGATGGCGGCCGTCAACGGTGACGGTGTCGGATACGCGCCGACATTCTGCACGTAGTCGATGGCGGCGGCGAGGATGGTGCCGTCCGCATCGAAGGCCATTCGGGCATCACCGTGTTCGTGCCGCGCCATGCCGCCCGCCATCAGGTTTTCCTGCCGGTCCTCGATCCATTTCAGCGCCACCGGCAGCTTGCGGGCGGCCAGCACGATGCAGACGTCCTCGCGCAACGGCGCGGCCTTCAGCCCGAAGCCGCCGCCGGTATCGCGCATGATGACGCGCACCGAATGTTCGGCGATGCCGAGCAGTCGCGCGCAGAAGCCGCGGATCTCGTGCGGCACCTGGGTGGATGCCCAGACCGTCAGCTCCCCGCTGGGAGCCCACCATTCCGCGATCAAACCCCGCGTCTCGATCGGCACCGGCGCGTACGCCTGCTGAAAGATCTGCTGCCGCACCACATGGGCCGCAGAGTCGAAGATCGGGTCGAGCTCGGCCGCGGGACGCCCACTCAGCGCGCCGGCCAGGTTGCCCGGGCACTGCGCATGCACCAGCTCGGTGGTTTCGTGTGCCGTGCGATAGTCGACGACCGGCTCGAGCGGTTCGTAGTCGACGACCACCAACTCGACCGCGTCCTCGGCCACATACCGATCGATGGCGACCACCAGGGCGACCGGATCACCGACGAACCGCACCTCGCCCTCGGCCAGCGGCGGCCGCGGCACCGGCGGCAGTCCGGGAGCGTCCAGCGAGTACGAGAACTGGTGCACTTCAGGATTCAGGTCGGCCGCCGTGAACACGGCATACACTCCGTCGAGCGCCGTGGCCTCCGCGGTATCGATGCCGACGATGCGACCACGCGGTATCGGACTTCGCACGAAGCAGGCGTGCAGCATGCCCGGCCGATGCACATCGTCGACGAAGCTGCCCGCGCCGGTCACCAACCGGAGGTCTTCGACCCTGGGCACCCGGGTGCCGACGAATCCGGTCGGCGGCGCTTCCGTCACCTGACGAATCCCGATATCTGTCATCAGGCGGGCCTCCCATTCACTGTGCGCAGCGTTTCCGCCACCACCGGGTAAATGGTGTCGGGAAACGCTCTGCCGGAAGAAATATGCACTAGGGCGATGAAAATCTGGGAGCAGGGAAAAAGGGCATCGCAATCCGTTCGAATCAACGCGATCCGGCACCCCTCGGAGCCGCTCATCGCTGCTGAGGAATTGTCTAGCACCGCTGCTATAACGGTGTCAAGAGTGTAATATGTCTTGACTGAGAATTATGATCTCCTGTTGGGCACTTATGATTCTTCCACCTGCACCTGCCATCGCGCAATGTCGTCGAGAGGGTCGATCATGCGGGAACTGACCGCGTCATTACTGCGCTGGCATGCGACCGGTGCGCACTACGCGATCGCGACCGTCGTCGGGGTGACCGGAAGCGCTCCCCGACCGGTCGGCGCCACGCTCGCCGTCGACGCCGCCGGGACCGTCCTCGGCAGCATCTCGGGCGGCTGCGTCGAGGCCGCAGCATACGAACTGTGCCGACAAGTGCTGCGATCGGGCACGCCGACGCGCGCGAGCTTCGGCTACGACGACTCCGACGCCTTCGCGGTCGGTCTGACCTGTGGCGGCACCATGGATGTTTTCATCCATCGGGTGCGTTCGGTCGACCATCCGATCATCGAAGCGGCGCTGCGCCCACCCGGCCCGGTAGCGCTGGTCCGCGATCTGAACAGCGGGGCCATGACCACGGTCGATCCGAGCCGCACTGTCGGGGCGGATTTGGACGACGCCGTCGTCGCAGAGGTCCGCGCCATGCTGGACATCGGCGCCACCGGTGTGCGCACGATCGGCTGCGACGCAGGGGAATCGACGTTTTTCGTCGAGTCCTTCGCGCCACCACCACGGATGATCGTCTGTGGGGCAACGGATTTCGCCGCGGCGGTGTGCCGGGTGGGCGGCCTGCTCGGCTATCGGGTCGCACTGTGCGACGCCCGCGCGGTATTCGCGACGCGAGATCGTTTTCCGGATGCCGACGAGGTCGTCGTCGGTTGGCCGCACCGATACCTCGCGGACACCCCGATCGACGCCAGAACCGTGGTGTGCGTCCTGACCCACGACCCGAAATTCGATATCCCACTGCTGGAGATCGCACTGCGCCTGCCGATCGCCTACGTGGGCGCGATGGGTTCGCGCCGTGCCGACGCCGAGCGCCGAACCCGGTTGCGCGCGGCCGGCCTCACCGATGCCGAGCTGGCCCGCCTGCACTCTCCCATCGGCCTGGACCTGGGTGGACGGACCGCCGCCGAGGCCGCGGTCGCCATCGGAGCCGAAATCGTCGCGGTCCGGCGCGGCGGATCGACCCGACCACTGCATACCACCGATCGGCCGATCCATCCCGCCGAAAGCGTTCCCTCGAGGCAGTAACACGGTTACCATGGTAACCGTGTTACAGTTCTCGCGTGAGTCGGACAGCAGCACGGATTCCGTCGAAGAAGATCATCAAAACCGTGCTCGCACTGCTACAGACCGATGGCTACGACGCCGTTCAGCTGCGCGAGGTAGCGCGGCGCGCCCATGTATCGCTCGCGACGGTTTACAAGCTGTTTCCCACCCGGGACGCGCTGATCATCGCCGCGGTCCACGAGTGGATGGCGACCAATACCTATCCCGACATCGCACCGCCCACCCCCGAGGAATCGATCGCGGACGGTGTGATTCGCGTGCTGCGGCATGTGTTCGAGCCGTGGGAGCGCAATCCGACGATGCTCGAGGCGTTCCACCGGGCCCACTCGGCCCCGGGCGGTGCGCGCCTGAGCGTCGACGGGTTCGCCGCCGTCCTACCGGTAGCCGGACAGATCCTCGACGGTGCCGATCCCGAGTACCTCGAGGACATCGGACTGATACTGACCAACGTGATCTACGCCCTGATCGCACGGGTCGCCGACAAGACCCTCGACATAGACGAGATCCTGCCGGTACTCGAGCGCACCGTGCGGCGCCTCACCGCGGACAACACCGACCAGGACCGGGCCGTTCGCGAGCGGCGCAGCGCCACCGACCAGCGGCAGCCATTGGTACTGGATCCATCGGTCACCGCACCTTTCGTACGGGAACGGCCCCTGGACACCGACGCGTCGACACAGGACGACGCCGCACATCGACCGAACGCGGGCTAGCACGCCCCGAGCACAGCCACACGGTCCGCCGGGTCGCCGCGACACCGCGGCCGGGCGACAGCGGGGGGTGGTATTTCTGATCGGAAATCCGATCGTTCAACAGAAATAGAATTAAGTTGGACGGGTGACCGGAATTTTCGGTTCCCGAATTCGATGCACCCTCCGATTATCATGCGGTGAAGGTGTATTCCAACGCGCCCGAAAAAGGAATCGGCAGCAGCGAAAAATATTTGCTCGCACCTATTGACCCGACCTGTGACCGCGCGCACAATCGTCGGCGTAGCAAATCGGATCGGAAACACTGATTCGATTTCGAGCAGCTTTTCTCCGCATGCGCTGCCGCCATAATCCCACGAAAGTGATTTCGCGATCGATGTTGATCCCGCACACTCCCGCGCCCGCCGAACCCGGGCTACCTCACAATGCGGTGGCAAATGGAATTGTGACAATTCACTTGGACGGTGCCACGACCGCACAGCCCGGCCGAGCCGGCGATACCGTGCTCGAAACCGCACGCCGGGCCGGGCTGACACCACCGTTTTCCTGCGAGGCAGGCAACTGCGGAACCTGTATGGCCACCCTCGTCGAGGGGCGGGTCGTGATGAAGGTGAACGACGCGCTGACCGACGACGACGTCGCGGCCGGTTACATCCTCACCTGCCAGGCCGTTCCCCAGACCACCTCGATCACCGTGCAGTACCCGTGATCTCACGACCCAGGAGCCGACGATGACCGATTTCGACACCATCGACTACTTCACCGATCCGGCACTCGTGCCCGATCCCTATCCGTATTTCGATCACCTGCGCGCCAAATGCCCGGTGACGCGGGAGCCGCACTACAACGTCCTCGCGGTCACCGGCTACGAGGAGGTCGCCCAGGTCATGCGCGACGCCGAGACCTTCTCCTCGTGCATCGCGGTGGGCGGGCCGTTCCCACCGCTGCCGTTCGAGCCCGAGGGCGACGACATCGACGCGCAGATCGAGGCGCACCGCACCCAGCTGCCCATGTACGAACACATGGTCACGATGGATCCCCCGGAGCACACCTATGCCAGGTCGGTGCTGAACCGGCTGTTGACACCCGCGCGGTTGAAGGAGAACGAGGAGTTCATGTGGCGGCTGGCCGACCGCCAGCTCGACGAATTCCTGGCCAACGGCCGCTCCGAATTCGTCGCCGAGTACGCGAAACCGTTCTCGCTCTTGGTGATCGCCGACCTGCTCGGCGTGCCGGAACAGGACCACCAGGAGTTCCGGGTCGTGCTCGGCGCCGAGCGGCCCGGCAGCCAGGTCGGTGCGCTGGACAAGGTGTCGGTCGGAACGAATCCCTTGGAGTGGCTGGACGAAAAGTTCAGTGGCTATATCAGCGATCGGCGGCGCGAGCCGCGCGACGATGTGCTGACCTCGCTGGCACTGGCGAAATATCCGGATGGGTCGACCCCCGAGGTCATCGACGTGGTCCGTTCGGCGACCTTCGTATTCGGTGCCGGACAGGAGACGACCGCCAAGCTGCTCGCCGCCGCCGTACGCGTACTCGGTGACGATCCGGAGCTGCAGCAGGCGCTGCGTGCCGATCGCAGCCGCATCCCGGTATTCATCGAGGAGACATTGCGCATGCACGCGCCGGTCAAGAGCGGCTTCCGGCTCGCGCGCCGGAACACCGAGGTCGGCGGGGTGGACGTACCGGCCGGATCCACGCTCATGGTCTGCCCCGGCGCGGCCAACCGTGACCCGAGCCGGTTCGAGAACCCGCATGAGTTCCGCATGGATCGCGCGAACTTCCGCGAGCACATGGCCTTCGGCCGTGGCGTGCACTCCTGCCCCGGCGGTCCGCTGGCGCGAGTGGAGGGTCGGGTATCGCTCGAACGCATCCTGGATCGGATGCTGGACATCACGATCGATGCCGATGAGCACGGTCCCGCCGACGACCGCCGCTACCGCTACGAACCCACCTACATCCTGCGTGGGCTCACCGATCTACATATCCGATTCACGCCACGAGACGCATCCGCGCCGCGAGAGTGAGTTGGATTTCGTGTCGATCATGTTCGAACCCGACGGCCGAGGCCCTTCCTCGGTTCGCCTGCTGGTGGCCGGTGTCTGCTGCATCGTCGTCATAGCGGCCGCCGCCACCGTGATGGTCGCGAATTCCCATGGGGCACTGCGCAAGACCGTGACGGTGACCGCCGTCATGGCCAATGTGGGCGATGGTCTGCCCACCAAGTCGGATGTGAAATTCCAAGGGGTTCGGGTCGGGTTCGTGACGGCGGTGACGCCGGCCGCCGAAACCGGCATGAACGATGTCCGCATCGAGCTGACTCCGCACTTCGCGCAGGCGATTCCGGGCACGGTGACCGCGCGGGTGGTGCCGAGCAACGTATTCGCGGTGCCCTCGGTGCAACTGGTCTACAACGGTGCGGCGGCGCCGCTGAGTTCAGGCGCCCGGATCAGCCAGGATCACAGCCTGGCGACCGTGCGCCTGCAGACCTCGCTCGATCAGCTGCGGCGAATCATCGCCGCGGTCGGTCGGGAGGACACCGACAACGCGGTCGGCATGTTGGCGACCCTCGCCGAAGCCACGGAGGGGCGCGGCGCCGGGATCGAGAATGCGGCGGCACGGCTGCGCGATATCGTCGTCGAACTGGACAAGGTCGTCTCAGTGAACGCGGCCCCTTCCACGCTCGACTCGCTCTCGGCCGCAATGCGCGAACTCCAGTCGACGGCACCGGATCTGCTCGATGCCATGCACCACGCGATAGTCCCGCTGCAGACGCTGGCAGAGCAGCGGGCGAAACTCGCCGCGCTGCTGGCCGGCGGCCTGTACACGCTCGGTACCGTCGGCACCGCACTCGACCACAACACCGACAAAATCATCGACGTCACCACGCACATATCACCGGCCCTCGGCGCACTCGGTGACGGTGCGAGCAAGTTTCCGCAGATCAGTACTTCGCTCACGCGAATGACCGGCCGATTCAACGAGTTGTGGAATCCGCAGACCCAACGGCTCAACGCGCGCGTCATTCTGCAGCTGACGCCCAACCGGCAGTACACCTCGGCGGACTGCCCCCGGTACGGCGAGCTGGCCGGTCCCAACTGCGCGAGCGGTCCGGCGACTCCCGCCCCGGCCGAGGGCTTGCCGCCCGGCTTCGATCCACGCCGCTTCCAGCCACCGAGCTCCCTGCTGACCAGTGATATCGGGCCGGTGGGCAGCGCCGCCGAACAGGAGCGGATCGCCGAAATCCTCGGCGGCGAACCCAATGCCGCCGCGGACATCCTGTTCGGTCCGCTCGCCCGCGGCGCCACCGTCGCGATCGCACCGGACCAGAACGGAGGCACCCGATGAGCTACCGCGGATCACTGGTCGTGCTGATCGCCTTCCTCGTCAGTTCGGCGCTGCTCAGCTGGTCGGTCGCCGTCACCCTCGAGCGTGGCATCAGCGGCCAGACCACCGGCTACTCAGCACTGTTCACCAACGTATCCGGCCTGCGCGTCGGCGATGACGTCCGGATGGCCGGGGTGCGGGTCGGCCGGGTGGAATCGGTCGAGTTGGCGGGCACGCTCGCGCGGGTCGGTTTCCGTATCCACAGCGATCAGGCGCTGACCGGGAACAGCACGGTATCTGTGACGTATCAGAACCTGATCGGGCAGCGCTATCTCGGTGTGGCCATGGGCGACCACGGCGACCCCACCGTATTGAAACCGGGCGCCGAAATCCCCGTCGACCACACCGAGCCGTCCTTCGATATCTCCAAGCTGCTCAACGGTTTCGAGCCGCTGTTCGGCACGCTGGACCGGACCGCGGTCGACAACATCACCGGTGCCCTGATCAAGGCATTGCAGGGCGACAGCGGCTCGGTCACCACGTTGATCGCCGAGACGACCCGGCTGGCGGAATCCTTCGCCGGGCCGGACGAGGTGCTCGGCCAGGTCATCTCGAATCTGGCCACCATCGTGGGCAACCTCGCCCAGCAGAGCGGGAATCTGACCACCGTGATCGACCGGACCCGATCGGTTTTCGAAGGCCTGCAACAGAATCGGCAGGCATTGTTCGATTCCGTGGACCGGATCGCGGTGGTGGTCGGCCGGGCCTCGCAGATCGTGGCCGCCGACCAGCCCACCCTCGTCGACTTCCTGAATCGGGAACCGGGATTCGCGCAGCACTTCCTGGACAACAAGGCGAAGTTCGAGTACCTCGGCTACAACCTGCCGATGATCCTCAAAGGGCTGGCCCGCATATCGCAGGAAGGCGGTTACATCGACGCCTACGTCTGCGATGTGACCCTGTCACTCGTCCCGGGTCTGACACCGCTGATTCCGCAAATAGTCGACGCGGTGACCCCCGGCGGGGTGGCCCAACACACCTCCAAGTGCAGGTGAGCACATGCGCATACCGTGGAATCACAAGGGCCACACGCGAATCGGGCGTCGGCAACTGGAAGACCTCAGCAGGCCATGGCTCGGTTTCACCGCGATTGCCCTCCTGGTCGTCGCGGTCGTCGCCGCGCTGGTCGTCAATTCGCTGGATATCGGTGAACGCCGCCTCGAGGCCGACTTCGCCCAGGCCGCGCAACTCGGCGCAGGCGATCAGGTGACCGTGGCGGGGGTGCCGGTGGGCCACGTGGTCGGATTGCGCTTGGCAGGCGACCGCGTGACGGCAACGCTGAGCATCGCCGACAATGTGGCGCTCGGCCCCGCCACGACCGCGTCGATCAAACTCACCACCTTGCTGGGCAATCGGTACGTGGAGCTGGCACCGTCCGGATCCGGTGCACTGCCGAACGGCCGAATTCCCTTGGCACAGACCAGTGTTCCCTACGATCTGCAGTCGGCCCTCGCCGACGCGACGACCACCTTCGATCAGGTCGATGCCGACAAGGTCGGGCAGGCGCTCACCGAACTGTCCACCCAGCTGCACGGTTTGCCGCAGCTGATTCCGTCGGTGATGCAGAACATTACGACGCTGTCCGGTGTGATCGCCGAACGTCGCGGGCAGATCGGCACACTGCTGACCAGCACGAGCCAACTCACCACGGTCATCGAGAACCAGCGGGCCGGCCTCGGCGTGCTGGTCGACCAGGGTCGCGATCTACTGCGGGAGGTCGCGGCGAAACGGCAGGCCATCGCGGCCCTCATCGCCGCCACCAGCAATGTGGTGCGGACGCTGCAGCCGATCGTCGTGGACGATCAACCCGAAATTCAATCCCTGCTCGACAATCTGAGTCAGCTGGTGCAGATGCTCAGCCGGCACGACGACCTGCTGCGCAACATATTGCAGATCCTTCCGGTTCCCTGGCGCAGCTGGGCGGATGTGACCGGCTCCGGCACGGAACTGGACGCCAACGCGTCATCGGGAGCGTTCGTCGACTCCTTCATGTGCGCGCTGGTCGGCCGCGCGCAGGTGCAGCTGCCGCCCTATTCGGAGGACTGTCGATGAGATCGTTACCCCGCCCGGTGAAGCTGGTTCTGGTACTCGCGGTCATCGCGCTGATCGCGGGCGCCGCCAGCGCTCCACTTGCCCAGCTGAATCGCGAAACCATTACCGTTACAGCACATTTCGACAGTGCCGCCGGTGTCTTCGTCGGAAACCCGGTGGATGTGCTCGGCATGCGGATCGGCAAGGTGGCGAGCGTCGCGCAACGCGGCTCCTATGTCGAAGTGACGATGAATGTGGATGCCTCGGTACGGATTCCGGCCGACGTCACGGCGGTGACCGTGTCGGATTCGGTGCTGACCGACCGGCACATCGAACTCACCCCGGTCTACCGCGGCGGGCCGACACTGTCCAACGGTGCGACGTTAGGACTCGATCGGACGAAGACCCCGGTCGAATTCGACAGTCTGCTCGCGATGGCGGACAAGCTGTCCACGTCACTGCAGGGCGACGGGCAGGGCCACGGCCCGATCGCCGACGCGGTCGATGTCGGCGCGGCGGTGGCGACCGACAACGGCGCGCAGATCAAGGCCGCGCTGGATCAACTGTCCCGCGCGCTGCGCATGGGCGACGATCACGGCGCCGCGACCAAGAACGCGATAACCACCCTGGTGAACAACCTGGACGCGCTGACCGCCGCGGCCGCGAGCAACGACCAGACGATTCGCGAATTCGGCGCCGGGGTCCGTCAGCTGAGCGACCTGCTCGCCGAACAAAACCTCGGCACCGGCGACACCGGCGCGAAACTGAACGAAATACTCACCCGGACAACCGATCTCATGCAGCGCAATCGCGGCACGCTGGCCGGTACGGCGAGCGGAGCCAACGTCATCTTCCAGAGTCTGTCGGCTTACAACCGCAACGTCGCGGAATTCATGGACCTGTTCCCGCTGGTCGTCGACAACGCCTATGCCGTGATCGACCCGAATGTGGGTGCTGGCCGGGTGCACGTGAATGTGGACAAGGTCGCATTGGACGGGCAGATGGTGAAGCAGGTGTGCAATCTGCTCGACCTCGAACAACTCGGCTGCAACACCGGGAAGATGTCCGATATGGGGCCGGACTTCGGCATCGTGGCCATGCTGGCCGGAATCGCGGGTTTGCCGAAATGACCACCAGGAAAGCAACATTCACCGCTGCCGCCGTCGTACTCCTGGCCGTGGCTCCGGCGAGCGGGTGTTCGGCGGGGCTGGACCGGATGCCGCTGCCCGCGCCTTCGGTCGGATCGCACAGCTTCGCACTGACGGCCACCTTCGCCAACGCGCTCAATCTCCCGACCAAGGCCAAGGTGAAGGTCGACGGCGCCGATGTCGGGGAGGTCGAATCCATGACGGCACGCGATTATGCCGCCGTCGTCACCCTGCGGATCCGATCCGAGGTCGTGCTACCGGCGGGCACGACCGCCGAATTGCGCTCGGCCACACCGCTCGGCGATGTGTTCGTCGCGCTCAACCCGCCACCCAGTCCAACTCCGGGCACCCCGGCGCTGCGCGATGGGGACAGCATTCCGCAGTCGTCGACCTCGGCGGCGGCCACCATCGAGGAAGTGCTCACGCGGGCGGCATTGCTGGTCAACGGCGGGGTGATCCGCGATCTGACGAAGGTGATCAACGGTCTCGGCGCCGAATTCGGTGGGCGGGGTGATCGCATGGGGGAACTGATCGCCCAGACGACCGCATTGGTCCAGACCCTCTCGGCGCGATCGGACCAGATCCGAGCGGTCGTCCACGACACCGCCGCACTGACCGCCACCGTGGCGGCGCAGCAGTCGGTGGTGAACGACGTAGTCGCCGCCGCGGGCCCGGCCCTGGATGTCGTGGCCGCCAGCACCCAGGACATCGTGGATATCGCCGCCCAGTTGAATCGGATCGCGAGCCAGCTCACCAAGTTCCCGTCGATCAACGCCACCGGAAAGCGCAGTCTGGTAAGCGATCTCAACAATCTCGCCGCCGGACTCAACACCGCCGCGACCGACCCCGGCGCCAACCTCGACGGGTTGAATTACACCCTGGCCCTGGTCGGCGGCAAGGTAGCCAACTCCACCGCCGCCAGCGCCGACGCCGATATCTATCAGATAGCGCTCGGCGCAGTGCCCGATCCGAACTTTCCTGGCAACCCGGAAGCCCGGGTGCCGGACCAGACCGACTGGGCCAACTTCGCCGGTTCGCTGGCATACACGTTGGGCCGGTTGTACGGCCGAGTGATCGGGCCGGGACGATGAAGCGCCCGGACCTGAATCGGTCCCTCGAGGTGCGCGTGGAGTCGGCGGCGAGCGCGGCCCTCGCGGTCACCGACCGATTGGTCCGTCATCGGCTCGTCGTCTCCTTGATCGCCCTGGTGGTCACGCTGATCGTGGGCGCGACGTATGTCGTGTTCGGATCGCTCGAGCTGAACCCGCTCGCCTCGACGTATCAGATCCGGGTCCACCTGGCCCAATCCGGTGGTCTGCTGCAAGACCGGGATGTCACAGTGCGCGGTGTCCGCGTCGGCCGGGTGACTTCGGTCGATCTCGTGGACGGTCAAGTGGTCGCGGTCGCATCGATCGAGGCAGGCGCCAAGATCCCGGCCGACAGCACGGTCCGGGTGGCCGGACTCTCACCGGCCGGTGAACAATACCTGGATTTCGTCCCCGCCACCTCCAGCGGCCCGTATCTGGCCGCCGGTGCGGTCATCGGCACCGACCGGACCACAGTGCCGGTGCAATTGGCCCAGTTGCTCGGCGACCTCACCGGCACCATCGCACAACTCGATCCCGACAAGCTCCAGGCGATCGTGCACGAATTGGGCGCGAGTTCAGCGGCGCCGGAGAAGCTGGCGGCGATCATCGATGGCGGCGCCTTCATGATCACCACCCTCGGTGCGGTACTCCCGCAGACCGTCAGCCTGCTGCGCAACAGCGAGGTGGTGCTCGGCACCGCACGCGACCTCGGACCTGGCCTCGCGATTACCGCGGCCGATCTCGAACGCACTCTCGCCGGGGTGAATTCGATGACGGGCGGGTTCGAAACCCTGGTCGACACCGCGCCGGAGATGCTGCGGACGATGGACCAGATCATCGCCGACAACTCCCCGACCATGGTCCAACTACTCGGGAATCTCGCGACCGTGGCCCAGATGTCGTACGTGCACGTGCCTGCCATGAACAATCTGTTCTTCCCCACGCATCGGCCCGGGTCCGCGGCGGACGCACTGGGCACCGCATTCCACGACGGCGCGGTGTGGGCGATCGCCAGCATCTATCCGCGAAAGCAGTGCGACTACAACCTTCCTCGCCTGCCCATCACCGTCGCGGACCATCCCGAACCCTACTTGTACGCCTACTGCACCGACCCGGATCCGACGCTCGTGCCGCGTGGCGCGCGCAACGCACCACGGCCCCCCGGCGACGACACCGCACACCCACCGCCCGGAGTCGATCCGCTGGCGACCGCCGATCCGACACCGCAGGGCCCGCTGTCGGTCCCGACACCGTATGGCGGCGTACCCGTTCCGGCATATGTACCGCCGAAGTAGCAAATAACAACGAAGGCCAGGAGTTTCGATGAAGCAACCAGTGCTGGAGACGGAAACCGCTACCGAGACAACCGATTCGGATTCGGTGACCGAGGACTCGGCCGTGGACGAGGAGGCCGCGCCGCCGTTCCGGCGACGTCCCTGGGTGCCTCGCGCCGGGGTCGGCGCCATCGCGGTCGTCGCGGTATCGGCATCGGTGCTCGCGGGCATTCTCGGCTGGAAACTGCACGACCGCGACGAGGTCGATGCCGCTGCCCGGCAGGCCGCGACCACCGCGCAGAACTACGCGATCACGCTGACCAGCATCGATTCCCAGCACATCGATCAGAATTTCGCCGCCGTCCTCAGCGGTGCGACCGGTGAATTCAAGGACACTTATACCCAGTCGAGCAACCAACTCAAGACGCTGCTGGTCCAGAACAACGCGGTGAGCAAGGGAAAGGTGGTGGGCTTCAGTATCAAGTCGGCGACGAAGGACCGGGTCGAGGTGATGCTGTTCGTCGATCAGGAGGTCACCAACTCGGTGAGCCCCGATCCACGGATCGATCGCAGCCGCATGGTCATGACCATGCAACGGATCGGCGACAGCTGGCTGGCCGGCAAAGTGGAGTTGGTGTGATGTGATCGATCAATCCACCGCACCCTCGGTCACACGGATAAGGAACTGGGGACGCGGCTATCTGCACCGTCATCCCGTCGCATCACTCGATACCGTTGGCGCCCAGTTCATTCTGGGTGTGCGAGCGGTGCAGTATCTCGTAATCGACGTCGCGACAGGCCGTTTCGCATTCAAAGAGTTCGTGCGGCAGGCCGCTTTCATGATCAAGACCTCCTACCTGCCGACCGTCGCGGTCGCATTGCCGATCAGTGCGACCCTCTCGATCCAATTCGGACTGATCGCGGGTCAGGTCGGCGCGACCTCGCTGGCCGGGGCGGCCAGCGGTCTCGCGGTCATCCGCCAGGCGGCGCCGGTGGTCACCGCAATGCTGCTTGCGGCGGCGGTCGGCTCGGCGATCTGCGCCGATCTCGGGTCCCGCACCATCCGAGAAGAGATCGATGCACTCGAGGTGATGGGTGTTTCTGTGCTGCGCAAACTGGTGGTGCCGCGGGTGGCCGCCGGAGTGCTGGTCGCGGTCGGGCTGACCGGGCTGAGCGCTTTCGTCGGATTCCTCGCCGGTTATATGTTCAATGTCTATGTCCAGGGCGGTACGCCCGGTAGTTTCATCGCCACCTTCTCCTCGTTCGCGCGCATCGGCGATATGTATCTGGCGGTGGTCAAGGCCGTGGTGTTCGGGCTCATCGTGACCGTCGTCGCGTGCCAGAAGGGATTGAGCACCAAGGGCGGTCCCGGCGGTGTCGCGAATTCGGTCAATGCCACCGTGGTGGCCTCGATCGTGCTGCTCATGGTGGTGAACGTGGGGTTCACCCAGATGTACACCATGCTCTTCCCGCGGCAGGCGCTCTGAGATGGCCGCACCGTACTATCCGCTGCACATCAGGCAGGTGCTCCGCGTTGCCGACGCGCCCTTGCGCGGAGCCATGCGCCTCGGGCATATGGCCATATTCTTCCTGCGCGCGCTCGCCTCCATTCCGGTCGTCCTGCGCCACTACCGCAGGGAACTACTGCGGCTGATCTCCGACATCACCTGGGGCAACGGATCTCTCATCGTCGGCGGCGGTACGGCGGGCATCATTGTCGTGCTCGGCGCGAGCGGCGGTGCACTGGTGGGGATCGAGGGCTACAGCGCACTGAAATTGCTGGGCATCGGCCCGGCGACAGGTCTGGTCTCGGCGACCGCGTCGACGCGCGAACTGGCTCCGATCATGGCTTCCATCGCCTTCGCGTCCCAGGCGGGCTGCAGATTCACCGCCCAACTCGGCGCCATGCGCATCGCCGAGGAGATCGACGCGATGGAAACACTCGCCATCCGGTCCATCCCGTACCTGGTGACCACGCGTCTCATGGCCTCGGTGGCCGCCATCGTTCCGCTCTATCTCGTCTGTCTGGCAATGAATTTCGTTGCGGTCGAGGTGGCTATCGGCGTCGCGGGCAGCCAATCGCCCGGCACCTACGACCACTACTTCCGCATGGTGCTCAGTGCGACCGACGTCATGTATTCGCTGGCCAAGGCCGTCGTCTTCGTCGTGATCACGACAACGATCCAGTGCTACTTCGGCTATTACTCCGCGGGCGGTCCGGTGGGCGTCGGCATTGCCGCCGGTCGCGCGATGCGCGCCAGCATCACCGTCATGATCTGTGTCAATCTGCTGATGACGCTGGCACTTTGGGGATTCGATTCGGGAGCGCGAATCAGCGGCTGACCGCAGCGCCCGACTACACGCCGCCGGTGGCGGGTTTGCGGCCGTGACGCATCAGCACCGCGATCACCAACGCCACGATCGTGGTACCGGCCACGAGCCAGAAGCTCTGGGTATAGCCGCGGTCGGTGAACACCTGTGGAATGACCTGAGTCGAGGCGTGGCCTGCCACGTCTATGTGGGCCTCGACCGGGTTGTTGTTGAGCAGGGCGGTGGTGATGGCGATGACGATGCCGGAGCCCATGCTCTGCACGACACCGAGCATGCCCGCACTGATGCCCTGTTGTTCCGCGGGCACCGCCTCGACGATCAGGTTCGGCAGCGCGGTGTAGAGGAAGCCGCTCCCGATTCCGCCGACGAGGTAGCAAGCCAGGTAGGCGGTCCAGCTGTAGGGGACGACGGCGAATCCGACAGCGGCCGCGGTGAGCAGCGCGAAGGCGGTGATCGCGAGTATCCGGCTGCCGACTCGGCGGGCGATGACGCCCGCGATCGGCGCCACGATGACCACCATCAGGCCCGCCCAGATGCCGACGTGCAGCGCGTACGCCAGCATGCCGAAGCCGTTGCCGTAGCTGTAGCCGGGGTCGAAGACCACCCGCACCAGCTCGGGTGGGAGATTCGCGCCGGTCATCTGCTCGGTATGCGCGATCACCCCTTGAACCACCTGCTCGCGCAGCCCTGCGGCATCGGGCGTCTGCGTCATATATCCCAGCGCCAGCGGCATCAGCGCCGTGATGCCGACACCGAACGCCGTCATCACCAACACGATGCCTACTTTCGGATTGATCAGCAGGCGCATGTCCATGATCGGCCGACTGACCTTGAATTCGACAACGAAGAACAGTGCGAGCAGCACGATCCCACCGACCAGCCAGGCCAGCGCGCTCGGCCGTCCCCAGCCCCAGTTCTGCCCGTTGTCCACGTAGAGCAGGGTGAGCAGGATTCCGGCCGACAGCAGGACCGCGCCGATCGGATCGATGCGCTCGTTGCTGCGCAACGGGGTCTCCGGCACGACGAACAGCACCAAGGGCGTCAGGACCAGCGTGAAGATCGCGAGGAACCAGAACATGGCCGGCCAGTCGAAATGATCGACCAGAATCCCGCCGATCACGGGTGCGAGCGCACCGGAGAAGCCGAGCCCGGCGCCGACCATGCCGAGGCCGATCGGAATGTACTTGCGCGGCAACAGATCTCGAATCAAGCCGTAGGCGATGAACTGGCTCGCCACAGAGAACGCCGATAGACCGCGCCCGACCAGGAACAGAGTCCAGTCGGTGGTGAGCGCGCAGATGACACAACCGGCGAAAAACAGTATCCCGCACAGCAGGAAAAGTTTCTTCTTGCCCCAGATGTCGCTGGCCTTGCCCAGCAGTGGCGTGGCGGAAGCGCCCACCACGCCCAGGATGATCACCGCCCAGTTGATATTTCCGCCGACGGTGGAGAAGGTTCGGCTCATCTTCTGCAGCGCGGCGGCGATCATCGTGTACTGGAACGGGACGACCTCCGTGTACAGCACGATGATCGCCAGCACCGCGAAGATGCGCGGGCGCGATGCGCCCTCGAGACGACCGGCGTCCAGGGCGGCGGGGTCGTCGGCGTTGTCCGACAGGGTTTCGGCGGTGGCCATGGAGAACTCCAAAATGCAAGCGACATCGGTTGCGAAGGGGAATGGCGGATCAGGCGTCGGCGAGTGCTTGCAGCACCGCGTCGGCACATTCAGGTCGGCAGATCAGCAGGTCGGGCAGGTAGGGATCGGGGCGGTTGTAACGCAACGGCGTCCCGTCGAGGCGAGATACGTGCAGCCCGGCGGACGCGGCGACGGCGACCGGGGCACACGAATCCCATTCGTATTGGCCGCCGGAATGGGCGTAGACGTCGGCGGCACCTCGGACGACGGCCATCGCCTTCGCTCCCGCCGATCCCATCGGGACCGGCGTCGCCGACAGCGCATCCATCAGCCGCGTCACCTGTTCGGAGAGCCTGCTGCGGGATACGGCCACCCGAATGGGTCCCGGCACGGCGGGTGCGAGCTCGGGTGGTTGCCCGGTGTGCAGGACCAATCCCGCGGCAGGCAGCGCCACCGCTCCGGCGACCGGGCGCCCGTCCACCGCGAGGGCGACATGCACGGCCCAATCCTGCCGGGGCGGCTCACCGTATTCGCGGGTGCCGTCGAGCGGGTCGACGATCCACACGCGCGAATGTTGCACGCGGGCAGGGTCGTCGGGACTTTCCTCGGACAGTACGCCGTCGCCGGGCCTGGCCTGCCGCAGCCGGTCCAGCAGGAGCGTATTGGCCTGCCGGTCCCCGGCCGCGCCGCCTTGTGATCGGATGGCGAGCAGAAGATTCCCGGCCGCCTCGGCGAGGGTGGCGGCGAGATCGTGGTCGTCCATGGCTATCCTTCGACCGCAGGGGCGAGTATTCCGGCCCGGCGCAGGTGTTCGATCACCTGGTCGGCAAGTTCGTCCGGGGTCCGCGTGCCGCTGGCATCCAGGTGCAGTTCCGGCGCGACCGGCGTCTCATACGGTGAGTCGATTCCGGTGAAGTTCACCAGTTCACCGCGACGAGCCTTGGCATACAAGCCTTTTCGGTCGCGCGCTTCGACCACCTCCAGTGGAGCGTCGACATGCACCTCGAAGAACTCTTCTGTTCCGATACGCTCACGTGCCCGCCGACGTTCGGCCGCGAACGGCGCGATGAACGAGGCCAGCACGATGAGACCGGCATCGGCGAGCAACCGTGCGACCTCTACGACGCGACGAATGTTTTCCACGCGGTCGGCGTCGGTGAAGCCCAGATCGGCGTTGAGGCCGTGCCGGACATTGTCGCCGTCGAGCAGGTAGGTATGGAATCCCTGCTCGTGCAAACGCTTTTCGACCAGATTGGCGATGGTGGACTTGCCCGCGCCGGACAGTCCGGTGAACCACACCACCGCGGGTCGCTGTCCCTTGCTACGGGATCGCGCCTGCCGGTCGACCTCCACGGACTGCCAGTGGATATTGTTCGCGCGGCGCAGTGCGAAGCGCAGCATGCCTGCGGCGACGGTGTCCTGGGTGAAGCGGTCGATGAGGATGAACGCACCCATATCCCGGTTGTCG
The DNA here is from genome assembly GCF_050942345.1 of Nocardia pseudovaccinii. Taxonomy (NCBI): domain Bacteria; kingdom Bacillati; phylum Actinomycetota; class Actinomycetes; order Mycobacteriales; family Nocardiaceae; genus Nocardia; species Nocardia pseudovaccinii. Next base: position 3,213,352 of record NZ_CP192074.1, on the reverse strand, counting down.
GCATACGGATCGAACGGGATCTGCCGATCCAGATGCAGATTGGCGATGCCGATCTCGTTCAATCCGAGCGTGCGGGCGGCGACATGTTCGAGCGTATTGACATTGACGGCGTATTTCGGTTGCGCCACCTGGGCCACGGCCGTGGTGGTGGCCAGCTTGAGCAGATAGGTGCGCCCCGGCAGCATCCGCTCCTCGCTCATCCAGACCAGCTGACATTCGAACTGGTCGGCCAGGCCGGGCGCATTCTCGGCGGCAGCGAGCACATCGCCGCGGCTCACGTCGATTTCGTCGGCGAGTACCACGGTGACGGATTGATCGGCCACCGCCGTCGCGAGATCGCCGTCGGCGGTCACGATCCGCGCTACGGTGCTCTCGCGACCGGACGGCAGCACCCGCACCTTGTCGCCGGGATGCACTGTGCCACCGGCGATCTGGCCGGAGAACCCCCGGAAATCGAGGTCCGGCCGATTGACCCACTGCACCGGCATCCGGAACGGGCTGTCGTCGCGCTCATCGGTCACCTGGACCGTCTCCAGATGAGCGAGCAGGCTCGGGCCGGTGTACCAGGGGGTGTTCGGACTGGGCTGCAGAATGTTGTCGCCGCGCAGCGCCGACATCGGGATGCAGACGATACCGCCGAGGCCGATGCCGTCGGCGAATGCACGGTACTCCGCTTCGATCTCGTCGAACCGCCGCTGCGAATACTCGACCAGGTCGAGCTTGTTCACCGCCAGCACGATATGGCGAATACCGAGCAGTGACACCAGATAGCTGTGGCGGCGGGTCTGGGTCAGCACACCTTTGCGGGCGTCGATGAGGATCACGGCCAGATCGGCGGTCGATGCCCCGGTGACCATATTGCGGGTGTACTGCTCGTGGCCCGGTGTGTCGGCGACGATGAACTTGCGCTTTTCGGTGGCGAAGAACCGGTAGGCGACATCGATGGTGATGCCCTGTTCACGCTCGGCGGCCAGGCCGTCGACCAGCAGCGCGAAATCCAGCTCACCGCCCTGGGTGCCAACGGTTTTCGAGTCGTGCTCCAATTCGGCCAGCTGGTCGGAGAACACCAGTTTGGAGTCGTAGAGCAGTCGCCCGATCAGCGTGGACTTACCGTCGTCGACGCTGCCGCAGGTAATGAACCGCAGCATCGATTTACGTTCGTGCCTGCGCAGATACTCCTCGATATCGGTGGCGACGAGATCATTCATGGTGTGCGCCATCAGAAGTACCCTTCCTGCTTCTTCTTCTCCATCGAACCGGTCGAATCGCGATCGATGACCCGGCCCTGCCGCTCGGAACTGGTGGTCAGCAGCATCTCCTGCACGATGGTCGGCAACGTGGTCGCCGTGCTCGCCACCGCGCCGGACAGCGGATAGCAACCCAGCGTGCGGAACCGAACCATCCGCTGCTCGGGAATCTCACCTGGCTGCAACCGCATTCGCTCGTCGTCGACCATGATCAGTGCGCCGTCGCGCTCGACGACCGGGCGGGATGCGGCGAAATACAGGTCCACGATGGGGATCCGCTCGAGCAGGATGTACTGCCAGACGTCCAGCTCGGTCCAGTTCGACAGCGGGAAAACCCGCAGGCTCTCCCCCGGCTGCTTGCGAGTGTTGTACAGCCGCCACAACTCCGGGCGCTGCCGCTTCGGATCCCACCGATGCTGCGCCGAACGCAGCGAGAACACACGTTCCTTCGCCCGCGACTTCTCCTCGTCGCGGCGCGCACCACCGAATGCCAGATCGAATTCATGGCTGTCCAGGGCCTGTTTCAGACCCTCGGTCTTCCACATCTCGGTATGCAGCGCGGAACCGTGATCGAACGGATTGATGCCGCGCTCGAGGCATTCCGGATTCCGGTACACGATCAGGTCCAGGTCATCGGCTGCCGCGACCTCGTCCCGGAACGCGTACATGGCCCGGAATTTCCAGGTCGTATCCACGTGCAGCAATGGAAAAGGCAGCCGCGACGGGTAGAAAGCCTTGCGCGCCAAATGCAGCAGCACCGAGCTGTCTTTGCCGACCGAGTACAGCATCACCGGGCGTTCGCCCTCGGCGACCGCTTCCCGCATGATCTGTATGCTTTCCGCTTCCAACCGCTGCAGATGGGTCAAACCCACGGCGTGACCGGAATCGTGTTGTGCCGCAATGGTCATCTCTCTACTCCCTGTGACCGCATGGCTCAGTTGCGCAGTTGCGCGCCGCCGCCGATGAACCACACCTGGCCGTTGATCCATTCGGCATCGTCGGACAGCAGGAACGCCACGACGGCCGCCAGATCCCCCGGCTCGCCCAGGCGCGTGGTGCGGGCCGCGGCCAGGAACGACTCCTGCAGTGCCAGATCGTTCTGGTTCCGCACGGTCTCCCCCATGACCAGCCCCGGCATGACGCCGTTGGCTCGGATGCCCTGCTTGCCCCAGTTGATCGCGATGTGCCGAGTGAGCTGATTGACCGCGGCCTTCGAGACGCCATAGGCGACCCGGGAGGGGTCGCCACCCACCGAAGTACCCGACGAGGTGTTGACGATGCTGCCGCCACCCTGTTCCAGCAGATGCGGCAGCACCGCACGAGCGGTGCGGACATAGCCGAGCAGGTTGACGTCCAGGGTGCGCTGCCAGACGTCCAACTCGGTCTCCAACAGGGTCTTGTCCCGCCCCAGATTGCCGGGCGACAGATCCGCACCCACGTTGTGCAGCCCGTGCACCGCACCGAATTCGGTGATCGTCCGATCCACCAGCTCCTGCACCGATTTGTCGTCGGACAGATCGAATTCGACGGCGATCGCCCGGCCGCCCGCCCGTGCTACCCGCTCGGCTGTCGCCTCCGCCCCGGCGATATTGATGTCACCGACGGTGACGAACGCACCCTCCTCGGCCAGCCGCTCGGCCGTCGCCGCACCGATCCCGGTCGCGCCACCGGCGATGATAAAAGTCTTCTCACGCAATCCACGCATAGTGTTTCTCCACGAATTCTCCGGCCGGATAACAAGATTCGCGGCCGCTGGGCTGCATACAGCGGTCGCCGCGAAAGCATCCGGGCTATTCCCGCACGATCTTGTCGAGCGGATTCGACCGCTCGAGCATCCCGAAGGTCTCCTCGCCGTCCCAGCGATAGCGCACACCGGCCTGCTGAACGGCCGGGAAGTCGGACTGTTCCTGTTTGAGCGACTCGACCGAGTAGGTCTTGTCGCTGTGGTGCACGTCGTGGGTGGAGACCACGGTCTCGCCCTCGATGGACACTGTGCCGTCGGCGGTTTCGAGCACGAGTGATACGTCCTCACCGAGTGCCTGCAATCGGGTCAGCCATGGCGCCCGCACCACCCGTGCCGGGATGAGATCTCCTTCACCGAGAAAGACGAAACCCTCGTTGAAGGTGGGCTTTCCGTCGTCCCTCGGCGGATAAGCCATATAGCCGAAGGCTTTTCCGCTGGGGAATACCGCCGACTGCCAGCAGTGCCCCCAGAACTCGGCCAGCCGTCGCACGCCCTGACGGCGGATCCGCAGCCCGCTGCCGGTGAACCGCTGCTCGCTGCCGTCCACGGTCACCGAGCCGGTCGCGCGGAACAACTGCTCGTAGCGGGGCCCGCCCATGAGATCGCCCTCGACCGAATTCTTCAGCCGCTCACCGGCGTCGTTGCGCAGGGCGCCCTGCACCCATGGCGGTACCGCCATGGTGGCCTCCACCCGGAACTCGATATCGACCAGCGGGCCGTCTGTTTGCCCGGCGGCCAGGTCGAAAGACGAAGTCTGCACGGCCTTTCCGGCGTAGGTCATGACCCAGGTGCGGAACGGTTCGACGCATTCGAACCTCAGCCCGCCCGCACCGAGCACCGTGGGCGTCCCGTCCGGTCCCGCCGCTGGCAAGGCCGGTGCTGTTTCGCGCAATCGGTATGCGCGCCCGTCCGGGAAGGCGACGTTGACCTGGATATCGTGCGACTCCCAGTTGGCGCTCACCGCCTCGATCCCGATGCGCGGCAAGCCGAGTTCGCCGCGGTCGTCGGAAACCCAGAAACTCACCGAGTCCCGCATCTCCGGATTCTCCGGTCGCTGCGCGAACACGTACTCGCGTGCGGAATCGATGCCACCCGTCAGATCCACAGGCATGGAAATTCCTTTCATAGCAATGTATTTCAGTGCGCGGTCCAGCGCCCAGCGCATTCGACGTAATGCGCGAACGCCGGGCGCACCCGATCCAGGTCGATTCCGAACTCGACCGGATCGGCCTTGTGGCTGGGCTCGCGTTCGGCCGCGGCCGCGGTCCACCAGCTGTGCATCCGCTGTTCGAACTCGCCGGTCACCGGTTCGTCCAGCCAGGCGTACAGACCCCGCACCTCACCGATCGGATCCGCTTGCATGGCACGGAAATCGATGTCGTAGAACCGATCCTCGGCACCGGCCGCGCGGAACTCCACCGCGCGGTCCATCCCCAACGTCCAGTGCTCGACGTTGAGCCTGCCGATGTAGGGCCGGTCGATATGGTCGGTGAACCGGCCGGTGATATCGGCGTACAGTTCGGCCACAGACAGAATCACGTCGGTCGGATCGCGATGGGTCATCACGAACCGCGCATCGGGAAACACCCGGTCCAGATGCTCGAGAAACAGGACGTGCGAGGGACATTTGAGCCGCCACGGCCGGGTCGGCTCACCCCACTGGAGCAACTTCATCACCCGCCGCTGATACGCGAATGTCGAGGTGAGGTCGGCGTCGGTGACCAGCCAGGCCGAATAGGCCGGGATCTGCGCGAATGAATGGAAGATGTGCGATTTGAAGTCCAGCGCCATCAGCTCGTGACATTCCATCGGCCCGTGCTTGTCGACGGGCACGTGATGGCGGGTGCCGACCATCTCGCCCTTGTCCGAGGGGATCCGCGGATCGACACCGACCACCGTCGAAGGCGGCGGGCACGGTTGCGACGACTCCCAGCGGCGCAGATATCGCACCTGGGGGTCCTGCGCCAGCAGCAGCGACAGCGCCGTGGATCCGGTACGCGGCAATCCCAATCCGATCAACGGCGCGACGATCGGCACCTCATCGATCTCCGGATGCCGCCGATACCAATCCTCCACCTGCAGGCGCTGGCTCAGGTACTTGACGATGCGGTCGTAGAAGAACGCCTCCCCGGCGGAGTTCAACCGAGCCTCGCGCTCGAGCGAATCCAGCAGGACGCCGAGACCCTCGCGGAACGAGTCGTCCCCGAAATCGTCCAGATCGGTCTGTGCGACAGCGGCTTTCAGCATGTCATCGATGGTCGGCATCGGCTCAGCCCATCCACTGTCCGCCGGCGACGTCGATGGTCTGCCCGCACATGTAGTCGGCGGCCGGGGAGGCCAGGAAGGCCACCACGTTGGCCACTTCCTCGGGCAGTGCGGCGCGGCCGAGTTGCACCCGCTGCGTGATCGATTCGGCGACCGAGTCGCGCCCCGCACGCTCCGCGTCGTTACGCGGCGCCATCAGGTAGCGCTTCATATCCTCTTTGATCATGATGCCGGGAGCCACCGCCAGCACGTTCACACCGCGCGAGGCGAACTCGTAGGCGAGGTTGCGGGTGAACCCGATGACGCCCGCCTTGCACGCCGCATAGACGGTCAGGCCGTTCTGCTGCACCCGGCCCGCCACCGCCCCGATATTGATGATCTTCCCCGAGCCCTGCTCGAGCAGGAATTCCAGCGCGGCGTGCGCGCCGTACATCATCATGGTCAGGCTGCCGAGCACCGTCAGGTCTATCTCCTGCTTGGTGTGCCGTTCGAACGCCCCGGCCGAGACCATGACCGGGTTGTTGACCATGATGTCCAATCCGCCCAACGCTTCCCGGCTCTCCGCGACCGCGCGATGCACCTGATCCCAGTCCGACATGTCGGCCTTGATCGGGACCGCCCGGACGCCCCAGCGCTGTTCGACCTCCGCGGCCCGGCGCTGCACCTTCTCGAATGTCCGCCCGACGAGCGCGATATCGGCGCCGCAGCCACCCAACCGGTTCGCGATCGCCTGCCCCAGCCCGTCACCACCGGCACCGGTGACAATCGCTTTCTTTCCGCGTAAATCCAACAGATCGGTCACGCGTTTGTCGACGGTGTCATAGGGCAGTCGGTCGAAACCCAATACTCGAGCCCAGTCCTGGTCCTGTGTGTCCATCCGGGACCTCCTCTCCGCTCCGTCATCGGAGCGCATCCAGATCGGCTTACCGCATTTACGGATTCGCCTATGCCTGAGAAGAGTAGAACTCCGGACTTTTCGCAGACCAATACTGATTTCGTCATTCAGTCATACAACTTGGTTATGCCACGTATTCTGATGCGACGATGGACACGCACCGGCTCAAGTACTTCCTGCGGATCGCCGAAGAGGGTTCGATGACCCGGGCGGCGGCCGTGCTCGGCGTCGCCCAGCCCGCGCTGAGCCGCCAGATCCGCCTGCTCGAGGAGGACCTCGGCATTTCGCTGTTCCATCGGACCAGGCGCGGTGTGCAACTCACCGAGGACGGCGAGCGGTTGCGCGCCTCCACCGCCGCACCGCTGCGCCAGCTCGAACTCGCCCTCCAGTACGCCGGCTCACCCCTGGCCCGCATCGAGCGGGGACTGCGCCTCGGCATGCCCCCGACGGTCGCCGCCGTCCTGGCCGCACCACTGCTGACCAGCCTCGCCGCCGCCTTCCCGAAGGTGAGCTTCGACGTCACGGTCGCCGGCACCGATGCGCTCATCGAGGCCATGCTGCGCGGCACGATCGACACGGCCGTGATCAACCAGGTCTCCGACGAGCGCCTGTTCGTGCGCGACCTGCTGGTCGAGGATCTGATCGTGGTCGGCGGCCCGCAATCGGACCTGCGGTCCGATCGGCCGGTCAGCTTCACCCAGTTGCTCGACCTGCCGCTGGTACTGCCCGCATCGCCCATCGGAATCGCCGTCGCCGTCCAGAACACGGCGCTGCGGCTCAAACGTCGTATCCACTCCCGGATCGCGACCGACTCGCTGCAGGTCATGATGGGTCTCGTCGAACGCGGAGACGCCTACGCCGTGCTGCCGATATCCGCCTGCGGCCGGGAGATCGCCACCGAACGGCTCCGCTACGCGCCGCTGGTCGAACCCACGCTGACCCAACATCTCGTGGTGGCCGCCTCGGCGCGCATGGACCTCCCCCGGGAGTTCGCATTCAAGATCGGCGATGTGCTCCGCGAGGAAGCCGCGCGCCTGACCAGGTCGGGTACGTGGTCGGCCCGCTTCCTGGCACCGGATCAATGGAATCCATACCGGGCCTGATCCGCCCTTGCCGAAGTCGACCGTTTGAGAGTACCGTTCTCTTTCAAGGAAACTATGATTCTCAGACGGTCAGGCGCCACTGAGCACTGTCAGTGATGCCGACGCCTTATATCAGAAGTAGCAGACTATCTACCCTGATCGTCCACTTCCACACGACTTTCACGCCGGACCCGCGCGGCCGTGGATATCAGCCCGGAGATTTGAATCCGAGTTCGTGAATTCATTCTCCAGCCTTTTCTACCAAAACTCTTTCGGTTGTCTATCAGGTCCTCGATAAGTGGCTGTTTTCAAACTGCTCTGAAAGCTTCCGTCGGTCCCGCATTTCGCCGACCTGACGGAATTCGCACTGCTGCGCGCGGGCGTGGATCTTCGACACCGCGCCGCCGCAGGAGGCGCTCGACGAGGAGATGGCCGACGACCGGCGCCCGGCAGCCGTAGGCGATGCGGATCGCCGACGACGGTCGGCACTTCGTCTCAACTATTGAACGCCGCACGTTCATGAGAATAAAATTCTCCTAGAATGCGAAGGAGAGTTTCATGCCCAAATGGGATCTGCCCTACCCGCTGTTCGACGCCGACAACCACCTGTACGAGACGAAGGAGGCGCTGACCACCTACCTTCCCAAGCACTATCGAAACGCGGTCAAGTACGTCGAGGTCGACGGTCGCACCAAAATCGCGATCCGCGGCCAGATCAGCGAATACATCCCCAACCCGACCTTCGATGTGGTCGCGCCTCCAGGGGCGATGGAGGAGTACTTCAAGAACGGCAATCCCGAGGGCAAGAGCATGCGCGAGATCTTCGGCAAGCCGATCCGCTCGACGCCCGCCTTCCGCGAACCGGCGCCCCGCCTGGAACTGATGAACGAGCTCCAGATCGACCGCGCCCTGATGTTCCCGACCTTGGCCAGTCTGGTCGAGGAACGCATGAAGGACGATCCGGAGCTGATCCACGCGGTCGTACATTCGCTCAACCAGTGGCTGTACGAGACCTGGTCGTTCAACTACTCCGACCGCATCTTCACCGTGCCGGTGATCAGCCTGCCCATCGTGGAGAAGGCGATCGAGGAGCTGGAGTGGGTGGTCGAGCGCGGCGCCCGGGCGATCCTGGTCCGACCGGCACCGGTGCCGGGCCTGCGCGGACCGCGCTCGTTCGCACTGCCGGAATTCGATCCGTTCTGGAAGCGCGTGGTCGAACTGGACGTGCTGGTGACCATGCACTCCTCCGACAGCGGATATTCCCGCTTCGCCTCCGAATGGGACGGCCGCCAGCAGGAGATGCTGCCGTTCGTGACCAACACCTTCAAGATGATCAACGAGTGGCAGCCGATCCGTGACGCGATGGCGTCCTGGGTCTGCCACGGCGCACTTTTCCGCTTCCCGGAGCTGAAGATCGCGGTCATCGAGAACGGCGCCGAATGGCTGCCCGGACTGTTGGAGACCCTCGCCAAGGTCTACAAGAAGGCCCCGCAGGGCTTCCCTGGCGATCCGGTCGAGGCGGTCAAGAAGATCCACGTCAGCCCGTTCTGGGAGGAGGATCTGGTCGCGCTGTCGGATCTCATCGGGGCCGACCATGTGCTGTTCGGATCGGATTATCCGCATCCGGAGGGACTGGCCGAACCCGCACGCTACGTCAACGAGATCAAGGATCTCCCTCTGGACGACCAGGCGAAGATCATGGGCGGCAACCTGGCCCGGCTGCTGAACGTGTAGTTATCCCGTTGCCCGCGTTGCTGCTCGCGGCGCGGGCACCGGGGACTAACCGGCTGTCCGCACCGCCGCCATCGCGCCACCGTCCACGAGCAGGTCGATACCGTTGAGAAAGCTCGCCTGATCCGACAGCGCGAAGGCGACGGCGGCGGCGACTTCGTCCGCGGAACCCCTGCGCCGCAACGGTGTTCGCTGCACCAGCGCCGCCATGCTCGGATGATTGTCGGCTTCCTGGCGGCCCTGCGGAGTGTCGATGATGCCGGGTGAGACCGAGCAGATGCGCGCGCCGACCGGGCCGAGGCGCACCGCCTCATGTGCCACGAAGCGGTGCACGCCTCGTTTCGCCCAGCTGTAGGCGAGACCGGGAGCCTCGACGGCGGGGCCGAGCGCATCGTGGATGCGCTCGAGAAACTTCTCATCGAGCGGATCGTCCACGACCGCGAGGCCGGCCGGGTCCGGCGCGACAGGATCGAGCAGCGGAGCCATCGAAGCGAAACACACCATGGCCGTGCCGGTTACAGCCAGCGGGCGCAGGGCCTGCGCGAGCAGCGCCGTCCCGATCAGATCGACGGTGAAGATCCGGCGCCAGTCACCCATCGTCGGAGAGATACCGGCGGCATGGGCGACAGCGCGCAGTGCGCCGTGCCGATCCACCCGCTCGGCGAGCCGCGCCAGCCCCTCGGCATCGGTGACGTCGAGCTCCACCGCTTCGACTGCGGCACCACCATTTTCGGCCAACTGGTCCCGCGCGGCAGCCGCGGCGGCCGCGTCCCGATCCACCAGGAGCAGTATGTCGACCATCTCGGCCAGTCGTTGTGCGCAGGCATAGCCCATACCGCGACCCGCGCCCGTCGCGATACCCACTGTTTTCACGTGTCACTCCGATCGGTCCTTGGCGCGGCCCAGCACTGGGCCAGGCTCGATTCCGCGGCCCGGTCGACCAGTTCCACCCGAAAGCCGTCGGCCCCGCGCAGGAATGCGAAGAACAGCTGCCCGTCGGCGCCGGGCCGGGTGGCCTCGGTGACGTAGCCGTGCCGCACCAGGTCCGCGGCATCGGCGGCCACATCGTCGGACCAGTACCCGACGTGGTGGAGTCCGGCTGCCCCCGCCGGTTCCCACAGCGTGCCCGCGACACTGCGCACGACCTCGAGGCGGGGCACGGTCGTGGAGTATCGGCATTTCAACTCCAGGACAGCCGTCCGGGTATCGGGCAGGTCCACCGACACCGGCCCGCCGACCTCCGGCCCCCACTCGTATCCGAGTACGGACGTCAGCGTCGCCACGGTGGCCTCGAAGTCCGCCGCGACGATCCCGATATGGAACTGATCCTCGGCCCTCACGACAGGACCTCCATTCGGCTCGAAATTCCTACAAGAATTGCATTCCGCATCACGAGAAGCATATTCTCATCATGCGAGAGGAGATGCAATGGCATGGGATTTCGAGACTGATCCGGAGTATCAGAAGAAGCTGGACTGGGCCGATGAGTTCGTGCGCACGGAAGTCGAACCACTCGACCTGGTCTGGGAGCACGAGCAGTTCGTGCCACTCGACGGGACACGGCGCAAGGCGATCCAGCCACTGAAGGAGGAGGTACGGCGTCAGGGTCTGTGGGCCACGCATCTGGGCCCGGACCTCGGCGGCCAAGGTTATGGACAGCTGAAACTGGCCCTGCTGAACGAGATTCTGGGCCGCTCGTCCTGGGCGCCGATCGTCTTCGGCTGTCAGGCGCCCGATACCGGCAATGCCGAGATCATCGCCCACTACGGGACGGCCGACCAGAAGCAGCGCTACCTGCAGCCACTGCTGGACGGTGAGCTGTTCTCCAGCTATTCGATGACCGAACCGCAGGCCGGCGCCGATCCGACCCAATTCCAGACCAGGGCGGTGCGCGACGGCGACGACTGGATCATCAACGGCTGGAAGTACTTCTCCTCCAACGCCAGAACCGCCTCATTCCTGATCGTGATGGCCGTGACGAATACGGACGTCAGCCCTTACAAGGGCATGTCGATGTTCCTGGTGCCTGCCGACACCCCCGGCATCAATATCGTGCGCAACGTCGGCCTCTACGGCGAGCCGATGAACGACGGCAGCCACGCACTGATCCAATACGAAAACGTGCGCGTGCCCGCCGAATCCCTGCTCGGCGGCGAGGGCCAGGCCTTCGTCATCGCGCAGACCCGCCTCGGCGGCGGCCGCATCCACCATGCGATGCGCACCATCGGGCTCGCGCAGAAGGCCATCGACATGATGTGCGAGCGGGCCCTGTCGCGCACCACCGCGGGCAGCAGGTTGGCCGATAAGCAGTTCGTACAGGGCTATATCGCCGACTCCTACGCCCAGCTGGCCCAGTTCCGGCTGTTCGTACTACACACCGCCTGGAAGATCGACAAGTACAACGACTACAAGAAGGTCCGCAAGGACATCGCCACGGCCAAGATCGTCATGCCGACGGTGCTGCACGATATCGCCTGGCGCGCAATGCAAGTGCACGGCGCCCTGGGCACCACCAACGAGATGCCGTTCTTCCGGATGATCCACGGAGCCGGTGTCATGGGGCTGGCCGACGGGCCGACCGAGGTGCACAAGACCACCGTGGCCAAGCAGGTGTTGCGGGACTACGAGCCCACCGACGGCATGTGGCCCACCGAATGGATTCCCGGAAAGCAGGAAGCCGCCCGGGCGAAGTTCGCCGAATATCTCGAGCACGAAGTAGGGAACCAGTGAGCATCGATACCACCCGGCTCGCCGATTGGATGGACGGCCAGGGCCTGCCCGGTAAGGGCGAACCCCTCGAAACCCGCTTCCTGTCCGGCGGAACCCAGAACGAGATCTATCAGATCCGCCGCGGCGAACACGTCAGCGTGCTGCGCATCCCACCTGCCGAGGCGCCCGCCGAACGGGATGCGGGCATTCTGCGCGAGTGGCGGATCATCGAGGCCCTCGACGGCACCGACGTCCCGCATACCGCCGCCGTCGGAGTCTGCACCGACTCCGGCGTGCTCGGCCGCACCTTCTACCTGATGGGCTTCGTCGACGGCTGGTCGCCGATGGACCATCGCGGCGTATGGCCGGAGCCGTTCGACTCCGACCTGGAAGCGCGGGCCGGGCTCGGCTACCAACTGGCCGAGGGAATCGCATTGCTGTCCAAGGTGGATTGGCAGGCGAAGGGCCTGCAGGATCTGGGCCGTCCGGACGGCTACCACGAGCGACAGGTATCGCGGTGGTTGGGCTTCTACGACAAGATCGATGGCGCGCGCACGCTCGACGGCATGGACGTGGCCACCGAATGGCTGCGCACCCACCGCCCGCTGGACTACATTCCCGGCCTGATGCACGGCGACTACCAGTTCGCCAATGTGATGTTCCAACACGGCGGACCGGCGCGGCTCGCGGCGCTGGTGGACTGGGAGATGGGGACGGTCGGCGACCCGAAGCTCGATCTGGGCTGGATGCTGCAGGGGTGGCCGGAAGACACCAGCGACCCGGCTGTTGCCACCAAGGGCTACGCCAATATGCAGTACATGCCTTCGCGTGACCAGATGCTCGCGCACTACGCGCAGGTGTCCGGACGCCAGGTCGACGATATCGACTACTACCTGATCCTGGCCAAATGGAAGCTGGCCATCGTGCTCGAGCGCGGTTTCCAACGCGCCAAGGGTGACGTCAAGCTGGCGGCGTTCGGGCCGATCGTGGTCGACACCATGCGCGCCGCCGCCGAATTGGCCGAGAGTACGGAGTACAAGTCATGAGCGAGCGCAGCGAGCGAACAATCAACACAGCCGAGCACTCGCTCGTGACGGAGCCGAGCGCCAGCGAGGCGGAGTCATGAGCGAGCGCAGCGAGCGAACAATCAACACAGCCGAGCACTCGCTCGTGACGGAGCCGAGCGCCAGCGAGGCGGAGTCATGAGCGATGCGGAGTTCGTCCTCGACCGGCACGGCCCGGTCATGGTCGTCCGGCTCAACCGTCCGGATGCGCGAAATGCGTTGACCGGCACCATGATGCGCGGAATCGGCGCGGCGATCATCGCGGCCGAGGCCGATCCGCTGGTGCGCGCAGTCGTGCTCACCGGCACCGGCGATCGCGCCTTCTGCTCGGGAATGGATCTGCGCGCCTTCGCCAGTGGCGAAGACTTCGGCAAGGGCGCGGAAGCCGAGGCCTACGGGCGGCTGGCCAAGGGGCAGGTGAGTGTCCCGGTGATCGGCGCGGCCAATGGCAGCGCCGTCGGCGGCGGACTGGAACTACTACTGGGCTGCGACCTGATCGTGGCGTCCGCGGCGGCGAAATTCGGCTTCCCCGAGGTCAAGCGGGGACTCTTCGCCGGTGGTGGCGGTACCTTCATCGGCACCCGGATCCCGCTCGGCATCGCACTCGAACTGCTGCTGACAGGTGATCTCGTCGACGCCGAGCGCGCCGAGCGGATCGGTCTGGTGAACGCGGTGGCCGAACCGGATGCCGTGTTCTCGACCGCGCTGGCCTTGGCCGAGCGGATCGCCGCCAACGCGCCACTCGGGCTGGCCGCTTCGAAAGAGCTTGCCCGCCTGGCGGTTTCGGATGCCGAAGCGGCCACCGATCGACTCGGCAAATGGCAGGCATTGGTATTCGGCAGCGAAGACGCCAGGGAGGGCGCCCGCGCCTTCGCCGAGAAGCGCACGCCGAACTGGCGAGGACGGTGAGATGCGCGCGGTGATCTGCCCGGCCTACGGGCCGCCGGAGGTCGTGCGCATCGAAGACCGTGCGGCGCCCGCACTCGAATCGGGACAGGTTCGAGTGCGGGTCGGCGCGGCCGCGGTCAATTTCCCGGACGTGCTGGTGATCGCGGGCGAATATCAGATCAAGGTGCCGACACCGTTCGTGCCCGGCAGCGAATTCGCCGGTGCGATCACCGAAACCGCCGACGACGTCACCGAATTCGCCATCGGCGACCGAGTCACCGGCACCGGGATCGTCGGGGCGTTCGCGGAAGAGGTCACCGTGCCCGCCGCGGGACTCGGCCGCATCCCCGACGGAGTCGACGACCATCGCGCGGCCGCGTTCGGCGTCGCCTACCGCACGGCGTATCACACATTGCGTTCGGTGGCCCGGGTGCAGCCCGGGGACCGGCTGCTCGTACTCGGGGCCGGTGGCGGCGTCGGCCTTGCGGCGGTGCAACTCGGGGTGCATTTGGGCGCCGAGGTCACCGCCGTCGCATCCTCCGCCGAAAAGCTCAGCGCCGCAGCGACTCACGGTGCCACCGGACTGATCGACCACACCAGCGGTGACCTGCGCGCGGCGCTGAAGCAAGCACTGCCCGACGGCGCCCATGCCGTCGTCGACCCGGTCGGCGGGCGACTATCCGAGCCCGCGCTGCGGTCGCTGCGCCGCGGCGGTCGGTTCGTCACCGTCGGCTTCGCCTCCGGCGAGATCCCGCGGATCCCGCTGAATTTGGTGCTGGTCAAGGGAATTCACGTGCTCGGCTTCCAATTCCAGGATCTGGATCCCGACGAATTCCGGCGCAACGAGGACGAATTGCGGGAACTGCTCACCATCGGCCGGGTACTTCCGCACATCAGCGCGGTGTATCCGCTCACCGAGGCTGCCACCGCACTACGGCGCGTCGCCGACGGGAAGGCCATCGGCAAAATCCTGCTCGATCCGAAAGCCTAGCCCGGCGCAACGAAACCTGTTGACCACCAACCCGAATCACACTGACTAGGTCGACGATGTGATCGAGACATAGTGGAGGGCGCGGCGGCACATCCGACCACGACCGCATCATCGTGGGCAATATCTGCTCCAAACCCGCCGTACCAGTGGGCGAGGCACCCTATGCGATGAACTCCTCGATAGTGTCGGCCTCGACAGCGCGCTCGAACCAGGTAGTCATCTGGTCAAGGTCTGTGCAAGTTGCAATACGGGCACGTACATCCTCGGGTACCGCCATCTCACGCAGTTCCAAGATCCGCAAGATGGATGCGGCCCAAATTTTGACCTCAGTTTTAGCGCGACCTTCTGCATGGCCCGCAGCACGGATTGCCTGCCACCACTCGGAACGGAGGAACCACGTCGGCACCGCCATCAACAACCTCCCGTGCGCTCAGTGCGTCCTACGCGAAGAGGTCGTCGATGGAGTCGGCCCTGAGGGCGCGCTCGAACCAGTCGGCAAGTTGGTCACGATCCGCGCAAGAAGCGATGCGGGCACGCATCTCATCGGATACCGCAATCCCACGCAGTGCCAATAGCTGCAGAAGGGCCTCAGCGCGCCCCTCAGCGCGCCCCTCAACACGCCCCTCAACACGCCCCTCAGCACGAACTTCCTGCCAGTATTCGGAACGGAAGAACGAGGTATCCACGGCCATCAACTGCCTCCAGGTCTGTCCGGCCGGGCCTTTGCCCAATCCGAGTGCGGTTAGTTCGGTGAAGATCACACGGTCGTCGGGGTTATCGATGCTGTGCAGTGCGGTGGCCAGCGTGTTCATTATGTCACCGATGACGGAATCGTCGGCGGCGTGTGTGATTGCCGAGAGCGTCGCCAGCGGAATGTCTTTGACAGCGGCGTCCAGGTTGGTCACCACGGGAACATTGTCCGGGCCGAATACCAGTGGGTGAACGATGAGACTGGTCCATTGCGGTGGACCGATGGCGAGTGGTCCACGGGCCCAAGTGGCCGTGGAAGTGTCCTGGCACACGACCAGCAGCACAGGGTGTAGCCGGTATTTAGCGTGCAGGTGTGCCAAGTAGTAAGCCCAGGAGCTTGGTTTCTTCTTGTCCTCGTGTCCCTGGGCTTCGACGAGCAGCAGAAACGCTCCTTCCGCAGTCTCTATCCGCAGCAGGGTATCGACGCGACGCTCCAACGGGTCGATCTCGGTGAGATCGGTCGGCAGCAGCGCGACATCGATCGGATCCGGAAACGGCAGTCCCAAATCACGGATCGTACGGGCGAATACGCCCGGATCCTGCCGGAAGAGGTGGTGCATAGCCTCGTGCTGGGAGCTGACCATGCGCGCGACCGTACTCGAAGAAATCGCAAATATGTTCGATCCAGCGAAATCGGTCCAGAATCGCCGGAATAGCTTGGGACACACCCGATGTCGTCCCGTGTGGCGCCCCCGGCGATTCCACGGGACGCCACCGCTCACCTACCGGACAGATCCACACATGTCAGAAACTCACCCCACCGGAAGCAGATCCGCCGCCAGGTGATCCTGGGTTTCGCTGCAGCGGAACATCTCCACATCCTCGAGCACATCGAACGGTTGGCCTAACGCCGCCAACGCCCGCGCCTTAAAGGCTCGCGCTGCCACGCTCAGCCGGTGCTGCACTCCCTCGGTCCGGCAATCGAGTTCACTCGGACAGGCAGCGCCCCACACCGTCACTTCGAACGACCGATCCTCGATGTTCTTCAGCACCCCCTGGCGGACCCGCGGATCGGATTCGAAAAGCTCTGCGGCGATGGCCATTCCGTTCGGCCACACACCCGCATCCGATAGCGATGCCATCGAGGTCTCCAGATCCAGCACGGTTGCCCCGAGGATCCGCAGCGGTCGGATATCGGCGACGTCGCCCACGCAAACCGTCACCTCCCACCCGGCCATCGCGCGGTCGAATAGCCAACCTCCCGAGTACCGCACCACATCGGCGATATCGGGGGCGATGACCGCCAGCCGATATCTCAGAGGGTGCTTGCGGGCATGAGCTCGCGCTCGAGCGAGCGGACGTACTCCGTGAATACCCGGTTCAGTGGTATCGAGGGGTCGAGCAGCCATGAGGTTTCCATCCCGTTGAGAAATGCGACTATCTCCACAGCCTTGACGGCAGGGTCCAGATCGGTGCGGTATCGGCCGGCGCGCTGACCGCGTCGGATGCCGCCGGCAATGGTGGCGACGGCGGCTCGGTACCGACCGAGCAGGCGATCGTGCAGGGGCGCGTCCGGGTCGAGATTCTCGACGAGCAGCACGGTGAACATGCCGACCAGATCCGGCGAGCGCCGGAACCGGTCGACGACGTTTTCGAGCTGCTCGATCAGATCGCGACGGCGGTCGGAATGGAGTTCGTCGTCGGTGTCGCGAGCCTCGAGTACCGCATGCAGCAGCTGTT
The DNA here is from genome assembly GCF_050942345.1 of Nocardia pseudovaccinii. Classification (NCBI taxonomy): domain Bacteria; kingdom Bacillati; phylum Actinomycetota; class Actinomycetes; order Mycobacteriales; family Nocardiaceae; genus Nocardia; species Nocardia pseudovaccinii. The sequence goes on along the minus strand of NZ_CP192074.1, from coordinate 3,196,306 downwards.
CCTTGGACTCGAAGTGATGCAGCACCCCGGCCGTACTGACCCCGGCCTCCCGCGCGATCTGCGCCAGCGTCGTATTACGCCAGCCGTTGCGCGTGAGCAGTCGCTGTGCGACGGAGAGAATCTGCAGCTTGCGGTACTCGCCTTTGGCCAGCAAAGTCTCATATGGCCGCGGGGTACCGGCTTCCGGATCGGACACCGAACTCCTTCGTTCGATCAACCTACTGAAGACACAGTAGGTTGGTTCCGAGGCTGTGACAAGGGTCTCAGGTAGCCCAATTTTTGGGCTGGATCACAGACCGAGAGATTTAGCTATGATCATTTTCATCACCTCGCTGGTACCGGCATAGATGCGCGCGACACGCGCATCGGCGTAGAGCCGGGCGATCGGATATTCCGTCATGTAGCCGTAGCCGCCGAACAGTTGCAGACAGCGATCGACCACCCGCGCCTGCACCTCGGTGCAGAACAGCTTGACCCGCGCGGCATCGGCACCCGAGAGCTGACCCTCGACCAATTCCAGCACCGCGCGATCGACCATGGCCTGGGCCGCCTCCACCTCCGTCGACAGCGCGGCCAGCTCGAATTTCGTGTTCTGGTAGGCCGCCACCGGCTGGCCGAAAACCTTGCGCTGCTGCACATATTCGATCGTCGCGGTGATCGCGGACCTGGCCTGCGCCACCGATCCGACGGCCACCGTTATCCGCTCCTGAGCGAGATTGTGGCCGAGATAGGTGAATGCCTGCCCCTCCGCGCCGAGCCGGTTCGTCGCCGGGACGCGCACATTGTCGAATGCCAGTTCCACCGTGTCCTGCACCTTGCAGCCCAGCTTGTCCAGCACCCGGCCCTTGGTGAATCCGGTTCGGCCGCTTTCCACCACGATCAGGCTCAGGCCCGCGCGCCGATTGTCCGGATCCGACGAGGTGCGCGCCACTACGATCACCAGATCCGCGAGCAGACCACCGGTGATGAATGTCTTTGCGCCGTTGAGTATGTACTGCTCGCCGTCGCGAACCGCGGTGGTGCGAACACCGGCCAGATCGGAGCCGGTGCCCGGCTCGGTCATGGCGATCGCGGTCAGCAGCTTGCCGCAGGCCAGACCCGGAAACCAGCGCTCGCGTTGCTCGGCGTCGGCGTATTCCAAGAAGTAGGGCAGGATCACGTCGATCTGGGTGCGGACGGTACTGAGCGTGACGAGCGCGCGGTAGGCCTCCTCCTGCAGCACGGCATTGAACCGGTAGTCCCGCATGCCGCCGCCCCCGTACTCCTCGGGGATCGCGGTGCCGAGCAAGCCGAGTTCGCCCATCCGCTCGAAGATTTCGCGCGGCATCTGCCCGGCCCGCTCCCAGTCCGGGTAGTGCGGCACCACCTCCTTATCGATGAATTCGCGGGCCAGCTGCCGGAATGCGTCGTGGTCTGGGGTGAAAATGTCTCGTCGCACGGTCGGCTCCTTCAGTGCACGAGTTCGACGACGGTGGCGTTGGCGGTGCCGCCGCCCTCGCACATGGTCTGCAGGCCGTAGCGAATTCCGTTGTCGCGCATGTGGTGGATCATCCGGGTCATCAGTACGGCGCCGGATCCGCCGAGCGGGTGGCCGAGGGCGATCGCCCCGCCCAGCGGATTGAGCAGGTCCGGGTCGGCCCCGGTTTCGGCCAGCCAGGCCAGCGGGATCGGGGCGAATGCCTCGTTCACCTCGAAGACGCCGACCTCGGACAGACCGATACCGGCCTTGCGCAATACCTTCTCGGTGGCCGGAATCGGACCGGTCAGCATGAGTACCGGATCGGCACCGGTGACCGCACCGGCCCGATAACGCACCAGCGGCGTCAGCCCCAACTCGCGCGCCTTTTCCGCCGTCGTCACCAACAGTGCCGCGGCACCGTCGGAGATCTGCGACGAGTTACCGGCATGGATAACACCATCGGCCTGGAAAGCCGGTTTCAGCCCGGCCAGTTTCTCGACCGTGCTGCCGGGCCGGATGCCCTCGTCGGCGCTCACCGTCCCGGAATCGGTTGCGACGGCGACGATCTGCTCCTCGAACGCGCCGCGATCCTGAGCGGCGGCGGCCCGTGCGTGCGACAGTACCGAGAACTCATCGAGCCGGGTGCGGTCGAAACCCCATTTCTGCGCGATCAATTCGGCGGAGATGCCCTGGTTGAACGCGAAATTGTCGTAGCGGGCAAGAGCTTTCGGGCCATAGGGCATGCCGTCGGCGCGCGCGGCACCCAGCGGCACCCGGCTCATCACCTCGACGCCGCCCGCGACCACGACCTCCTGCGCACCGGACGCCACCGCCTGCGCGGCGAAATCCAGGGCCTGCTGGCTGGATCCACAGGCCCGGTTCACCGTGGTGCCCGGAATGGTCTCCGGCCAGCCCGCGGCGAGCACCGCATAGCGCCCGATATTGCTGGACTGGTCGCCGACCTGGGAGACACAACCCCAGATGACGTCATCGATGACCGCCGGGTCGATGCCCGTGCGGCCCGCAAGCGCATTGAGCACGATCGCCGACAGATCGGCGGGATGCGTACCCGACAGTCCGCCATTGCGTTTGCCGATCGCGGTCCGCACCGCTCCGGCGATGACTACCTCACGCATCTGCTGTACTCCCGTTTTCGGACCGGCCCGCGCCGCGGACCGGTGGTCTGTGCACGGTCCAGCGACCGTCGAACTGTGGTTCTCGTTTCTCGGCGAAGGCCGCGAATGCCTCCGGGGCGTCCGAGGTGGCGAAATTGAGGCCCTGCGCGGCGGCCTCCCCGGCGAGCGCTTCGCGCAGAGTGTGATCGGCACCCGCGTTGAGCAGGGCCTTGGTTTGTGCCAGCGCCACCGGCGGGCCTGCGGCCAGCCGTGCGGCGAGATCAGTGACCCAGGAGTCGATTTCGTGCTCGGGAACCACCCAGGTCACCAGATTCAGTTCCCGCGCCTGTTCGGCGGCGATCATTTCGCCCAGCAATGCCAACCGCTTGGCCTGTTGCAGCCCGACGAGTTTCGGTAGCAGCCACGAGCCGCCCAGATCCAGCGAAAGGCCGCGGCGGGCGAAGATCTGCGAGAAACGGGACTCGGGCGTGGCCACCACCAGGTCGCAGCCGAGCGCCAGATTCCATCCCGCGCCGACGGCAACGCCGCTCACCTTCGCGACCGTCGGCATCGGCAGCTCGTGCAGCAGCAACGCCACATCGGTCAATGCCCGCATGCGATAGACCGGATGCCCGTTATCGGGCACCGAAATGTCGGCGCCGGAACAGAAAGCGCCACCGGCCCCGGTGAGCACCAGCGCTCGCACGGTGCGATCGGCCGCGGCGGCCCGGAGCGCATCCGCCAGCGCCTGCCACAGTTCGGCATCGATCGCGTTCTTGCGATGCCGCCGATTCAGTGTCAAGGTCCGTACGCCGTCACGATCCTCGGTCAGCAGCGAACTCATGCCCGCCCCGCGGGTTGCCGATATGCCGGACCGATTGCACCCGCCGCGCGGAGTTCATCGATTTCCGCACCGCCGCAGCCGATTTCGGACAGTACGGCGTCGGTGTGCTCGCCGAGTCCGGGAACCGCGCCCATGGGTGGATCGAAACCGTCGACAATGGCCGGTGGCAGCAGCGACGGGATCGGGCCGGACGGGGTGTCGATGCTGCGCCAGCGATCGCGGGCCGACAGTTGCGGGTGGGCGATGACCTCGCTGGGCAGGTTGTAGCGCGAGTTGCCGATCCCGGCCGCGTCGGCGAGTTCTTGAATCCGCGCGAGATCGTGTCGGGCGCACCAGGATCCGATGGCCTCATCGAGAATGTCGCGCCGCTTACAGCGGTCCGGATTGGTGCGCAGGCCCTCGTCGTCGGCCAGGTCGGGGCGGTCGATGATGTCGCGGGCCAGCCGCTGCCATTCCCGATCGTTGGTGGTGCCGATCACCACGGTCTGTCCGTCCGCGGTGCGGTAGGCACCGTAGGGCGCGACCGCCGCCGAGCTCATGCCCAGCGGTTGCATATCTATTCCGGAGTGCCTGGCGTAGGTGAGGTGATAGCCCATCACATCGGCCATGGTGTCGAACAGGCTGACCGCGATCGTCGCGCCCGCATCGGATCCCCGGCGCTGTCGTCCGCACAGCGATGCCAGAATCGACAGCGCCGCATACTGTCCCGTGATGACATCGGCCATCGGCGGGCCCGGTTTCGCCGGGGCATCCGGATATCCGGTGACCGCGCACACCCCCGATTCGGCCTGCACCAGCAGGTCGTAGGCGCGCTTGTGCGACAGCGGTCCACCCGAGCCGAATCCGTCGATCGATACCGCGATCAGATCCGGGTGCCGCTCGGCCAGATCCGCCGGTGCGAGACCGAGCCGGTCGGTCGCACCGGGCGCCAGATTCGATACCAGTACCTCGGCCAGATCCAGCAGGCGATGCAGAATCGCCACGCCCGCAGGCGTTTTCAGGTCGAGGGTCACCGATTCCTTGCCGCGGTTGACCCAGACGAAATGCGCCGCCTGCCCCTCGACCACATCGTCGTAGTACCGGGCGAAGTCGCCACCGTCCGGGTTTTCGATCTTGATCACGCGGGCGCCGAAATCGGCGAGTGTGCGGGTGCACATCGGCGCCGACACCGCCTGTTCCAGGGCGACGACGGTGATACCCGCCAATGGTCCCTGCGCCGTATCCGGCATCACATCACCATGCCGCCGTCCACCGGCAGCACCTGCCCGGTGACGAACGAGGCGGCATCGGAGGCGAGGAAGACGAAGGCGCCGGCCACCTCCGCGGGATCGGCCCAGCGCCGCAACGGAATTCGGTTCAGCATCTGCGCCGCGAACTTGTCGCCGGTGCGAATGGTCTCGGTCATCGGCGTGGCCGCCAGTGGCGCCAGCGCGTTCACCAGGATGTTCTTGCGTGCCAATTCGCGAGCCAGGGATTTGGTGATGCCGATGATGGCCGCCTTGGCCGCGGAGTAGTTGACCTGCCCCAGCGTGCCGACCAGCCCGGCCGACGAGGTGACGTTGATGATGCGCCCGGTGCCGTCGGTCGGCAGGTACGGCAAGGCCGCCTGCGAGCAGTTGAAGGTGCCCAGCGTGTGGATCTCGTACAGGCGCCGCATCGAGTCGGCACTGGTGTCGGCGAACATGTGCGGATCGGTGACCCCGGCGTTGTTCACCACGATATGCAGTGTGCCGCCTGCCAATTCGGCGGCCTTGGCGGCGGCCGCGTCGGCGGCCGCGCGATCGGACACGTCGAGAGCGAAACTCGCCGCGCTACCACCGTTTCCGATGATCTTCTCGGCGACGGCCGCGGCCGCGTCCGCATCGACGTCGGTGACCAGCACCGCCGCGCCCTGCGCGGCGAGGGCCTGCGCCACCGCCGAGCCGATGCCGCCCGCCGCGCCGGTGACCATCGCGGCCCGCCCGGTCAGCTCGAAAAGTCCGTTCTTGGCTGCCATTCGGTTATTTCCTGCCTCTGCTAATAGCTTCTGGGTAGGCCCAGCGTGTGGGAGCCCAAGTAGTTCAGAATCATTTCCTGGCTGATCGGGGCGATCCGCATGACGCGGGCCTCCCGGAAATAGCGGGCTACGTTGTATTCCTCGGCGTAACCCATGCCGCCGTGGGTCTGCAGGGCCCGGTCGGCCGCCGTGAATCCCGCGTCGGCGCACAGATATTTGGCGGTGTTCGCCTCGCGTCCGCACGATTTCCCGTTGTCGTAGAGCCAGGTCGCCTTGCGCAGCACCAATTCCGCGGCATCCAGGTGGGCCAGCGAATCGGCGAGTGGGAATTGAATGCCCTGGTTCATGCCGATCGGCCTGCCGAATACCACGCGCTCCCTGGCGTATTTCGTGGCCCGGTCGAGTGCGACCCGGCCCAGCCCGAGCGCCTCGGCGGCGATCAGCATGCGCTCGGGATTCAGGCCGTCGAGCAGATAGCTGAATCCCTTGCCCTCCTCCCCCACTCGATCCTCGACCGGGATACGCAGCCCGTCGATGAACACCTCGTTGGAGGTGACGGCATTGCGGCCCATCTTCGCGATCGGCCGGATATCGACGTGCGCGCGATCGAGGTCGGTGAGGAACAGCGTCATGCCGTCGGTCTTCTTGGTGACCTCGTCGTAGCGCTGGGTGCGGGTCAGCAGCAGGATCTTCTCCGACTCCATCGCCTTGGAGATCCACACCTTGCGGCCGTTGACGACATAGTGGTCGCCATCGCGGCGCGCGAAGGTGGTGATGTGGGTGGTGTCCAGGCCCGCACCGGGTTCGGTGACGCCGAAGCACACGTGCAGATCACCGGTGGCGATGCGCGGCAGCGTCCGCTGTTTCAATTCCGCGGATCCGTGCACGATCACCGGATGCATGCCGAAGATCGACATGTGGATCGAGCTGGCCGCATTCATGCCGCCGCCCGATCGGGACACCTCCTCGGCCAGCAGCGTGGCCTCGGTGATGCCCAGCCCGTGTCCGCCGTATTCCTCCGGGATGGTGATGCCGAGCCAGCCGCCCTCGGCGATGGCGTTGTAGAACTCGGTCGGGAATTCGTGCGCCTGGTCCTTTTCCATCCAGTACTGGTCGTCGAACTTGCGGCACAGTTCGGCGACCGTGCTGCGGATCAGCTGTTGATCCTCGGTGAGTTCGAAATTCATGCCTCCGACGTTCGTGTCGTCGCGCACGGGGCAACCCCTTTCAGTCGGAGGCAGGCAGCGCTTTGGCGGCCTTGAGGGTCATCGCGGTCCCGTTGCAGGTCAGCTCACCGGTGCCCGAACTGGTGCACAGCAGCTCGACGGTCTCCGCGTCGTCGACATAGCGTTTCCCGATCAACGTGACCGCATCGGCCCCCGCTGATTTCCCGGGCGGGGCCGAGGCCGCGGGCACCATGGGCGCGCCACCGCACGCGATTTCCGGCCGAGCGTCGGCGGGCGCCCGGACCACCACCACCCGCGTGCCGCATACGGTGCTGGCGAACTGTTCACCGGGACGAATCGGCGCCGTCATGGTGAATCTCCTTTCCGCTCAGGCGATCCCCGAGCCGATCGCATCGAAGGACCGACGGAACACGCATTTCGTCGCGCTCTCGTTATTAGAAAACTATATTCTCTTCTTTGGAGAATCAACATCTGATCGGAAGACGACCATGACTGAGCAGCGACGAGCACGGGCGATCGCGATGACCGCCACCGAACGCGACGCCTTCCTGCAGGGCCAGCCGATCTGCCGGGTCGCCACCCTCGGCCCCGGCGGACACCCGCACACGAGCCCACTGTGGTTCGCCTGGGACGGCACGGCCCTGTGGCTGAACTCGCTGGTGCGCAGCCAGCGGTGGACCGATATCACCCGTGATCCACGGATCAGCGCGATCGTCGACGACGGCGGGACCGACTTCCTGCAGCTGCGCGGCGTCGAACTGCGCGGACGCGTCGAAGCGGTCGGCGAAACGCCGCGCACCGGCACGCCGATCGAGGAGCTTGCCGAACCGGAGCGGCTGTTCGCCGACAAGTACATGGGCGGGCAGCCGTTTCGGTACGACGGCCGCCACGGCTGGCTGCGGCTGACGCCGGACCACGTCGTCAGCTGGGATTTCGCCCGGTTGCAACGCCGACGTTGACTATCGCAACCGTCCATGGAAATCTAGTCTTCAGTTTTGGAGAATCTAATTCTCATGAGAGGAGGACAGGAATGCGTCTGCCGCCGTTGCCCGCGGACCAATGGGACGACCGGACCCGCGACGCCTTCAAGGGGCTACTGCCGCGCGCGATCCGCAACGCGGAAGGGGCAGGCCCCGCCATGGGACCGCTGGCCCGGCACCCGGACCTGACCGAGGCCTATCTCGGATTCAGCGTCTACTTGCTGTTCCGGTCCACGCTGCCGCCCCGGGTGCGCGAGTTGACGATCCTGCGGGTCGCCCACCGGCGCGGCTGTGCCTACGAGTGGGCCCATCATCTGCGGTTCGGCCAGGATGCCGGACTGACCCTCGACGAGATCGAGGCCGTCACCCGCGGCGAGGCCGCCGACGACTTCGACCGCCTCGTCCTCACCGCCGTCGACGAACTCGACGACACATCCGAACTGTCCGACCAGACCTGGGCGGCACTTGCCGAACGACTCGATGAAAAGCAGCGCATGGACCTGGTTTTCACGGTCGGCGGCTACATCCTGCTGGCCATCGCGCTCAACACCTTCGGCGTACAGCCCGACCCTGAAAGGTAAATCCCTTGCCACACTTCACCAAACCGACGGCGGGCAGCTGGACGGAGAACTATCCCGAGCTCGGCACCGAGATGGTCGACTTCACGGACTCGACCGATCCCCAGTTCTATAAGGACGAGCAGGAAGCCATCTTCAAGAAGAGCTGGCTCAATGTCGGCCGGGTGGAGCGGTTGCCGCGTGTCGGCAGCTATTTCACCAGGGAGCTGGCCTGCGTCAACGCCTCGTTCGTCATCGTCAAGGACCACGATCAGCAGGTGCGGGCCTACTACAACATCTGCAGGCACCGCGGCAACAAACTGGTCTGGGACGACTTCCCGGGCGAGGAGACCGCCGGTAGCTGCAGGCAGTTCACCTGCAAATACCACGCCTGGCGCTACAGCCTCGAGGGCGAAGCCACCTTCGTCCAGCAGGAGAAGGAATTCTTCGACCTCGACAAGAGCAAGTTCGGGCTCAAGGCCGTGCGCTGCGAGGTGTGGGAAGGCTTCATCTTCATCAACCTCGACGACAACGCCCAGCCACTGGAGGAGTACCTCGGCGCATGGGCGAAAGGCCTGGAGGGCTACCCCTTCCACGAGATGACCGAGGTCTACAGCTACAAGGCCGAGATCGGCAGCAACTGGAAGCTGTTCATCGACGCCTTCGCCGAGTTCTACCACGCGCCGGTGCTGCATATGAAGCAGGCGGTCAAGGACGAGGCCGACAAGCTGCTCAATGTCGGCTTCGAGGCACTGCACTACGAGTGCTGGACCCCGCATTCGATGGTGTCCTCGTGGGGCGGTATGGCCCCGCCCAAGGACATCAATATGGTCAAGCCGATCGAGCGCGAACTGCGCAGCGGCCTGTTCGGCCCGTGGGAACGCCCCGATATCGAGGGCCTGGATCCGCTGCCGTCCGGTGTCAACCCCGCAGGCCACAAGGCTTGGGGCATTGACGAATTCGAGGTCTTCCCCAACTTCGGCATCCTCATCTGGGCACCGGGTTGGTACCTGACCTACCACTACTGGCCGACCGCGGTGAACAAGCACATCTTCGAGGCGAATCTGTACTTCGTGCCGTCGAAGACCGCGCGTGAACGTCTCGGCAAGGAACTGGCGGCGGTCACTTTCAAGGAATACGCGCTGCAGGACGCCAACACCCTCGAGGCGACCCAGACCATGCTCGAGACCGGTGTGATCACCGAATTCCCGCTCAACGACCAGGAAGTGCTGTTGCGCCACCTGCACCTCACCGTTCAGAAGATCGTCAAGGAGTACCGCGATGCCCGAAACAACTGAGAAGGCGCTGCCCGCCGAATTCGCCGACCTGGAGCGGTTTTCGGACTGGATCCTGGCCACCGAGCCCGAGCGTTACGCCAAGCGGCTTGCCTCCCCGATGGAGGAAATGCAGGACCTGTACGACACCGCCTTCCCGCGCCTGCAGGCGGCGCTGGACTACTGCGACAAGTTCGAGTGGTCCGAACTGCCCGATGACGCCCGGCACCTGTTCCACCTGCTGCAGTCGCTGGTGATGGTGTCGTTCCCGATCGAGGTGTGGAAGCAGCCGCGGGTGCCCGACTCCGGTGCCGCCTATCTCGACGTGATCAAGGAGCCGGTGGTCTAACCCATGCTGACACTGAAGGCGGCCGGTCTACTCGATATCGACACCGGCGAGATAATCCGACCCGGCATCGTTCGCGTCGACGGCGATCGGATCGTCGGCCTCGGCGCGACCGCGGACGATGCCGACGAGGTCATCGATCTCGGTGATGTGGTGCTGCTGCCCGGCCTGATGGATATGGAGGTCAACCTCCTGATGGGCGGTCGCGGCGAGACCGGCCTGGCCTCCAGTGTGAAAGACGATCCGGCACTGCGCATGCTGCGTGCGGTGGGCAATGCCCGCCGCACGCTGCGGGCCGGTTTCACCACCGTGCGCAACCTCGGACTGTTCGTGAAGACCGGCGGCTACCTGCTGGATGTCGCGCTCGGCAAGGCGATCGACGCGGGCTGGATCGAGGGTCCGCGGATCGTCCCGGCCGGACATGCGATCACGCCCACCGGTGGACACCTGGATCCGACCATGTTCTCCGCCTTCGCGCCCGACGTGCTGAAGCTGACCCTCGAGGAGGGCATCGCCAACGGCGTCGACGAGGTGCGCAAGGCGGTGCGGTACCAGATCAAGCACGGCGCGCAGCTGATCAAGATCTGCGTCTCCGGTGGCGTCATGTCGCTCACCGGAGCACCTGGGGCGCAACACTATTCGGACGAGGAGCTGCGTGCGATCGTCGACGAGGCGCACCGGCGCGGGCTCAAGGTCGCCGCCCACACGCACGGGGCGGAGGCGGTCAAACATGCCGTCGACGCCGGAATCGACTGCATCGAGCACGGCTTCCTCATCGACGACGAGGCCATCAAGATGATGGTGGCGGCGGGCACCTGGTTGGTGCCGACCACCCGGCTCGCCGACGCGATGGATGTGTCCAAGGCGGATCCGGCCTTGCAGGCCAAGGCAGCCGAGATGTTCCCGAAGGCCCGCACCTCGGTCCGGGCGGCCTACGAGGCCGGGGTGAAGATCGCCGTCGGCACTGACGCACCGGCGATCCCGCACGGCCGCAACGCCGACGAATTGGTGGCACTGGTCGATCGCGGCATGAGCCCGATCGACGTGCTGCGCGCGGCCACCGTGCGCGCGGCCGAGCTGATCGATGTCACCGACCGCGGTCGGCTGGCCGAGGGACAGCTGGCCGACATCATCGGCGTGCCGGGAGATCCGTTGCGCGACATCACCGTCACCCAGAACGTGCGGTTCGTCATGAAAGGCGGCAAGGTCCATGTCCAGAAATGATGATCTGCTGGAGATCCAGCAGCTGCTGGCCCGCTACGCGGTGACGATCACCAAGGGCGATATCGATGGCCTGCTCGCGGTATTCACCCCCGACGGCACCTACAGCGCATTCGGCGACACCTATACCCTCGACCTGTTCCCCGAGCTGGTCGCGGCCGCGCCGAAGGGACTGTTCCTCACGGGCACACCGGTTCTCGATATCGACGGTGACACCGCCGCGGGTACCCAGCCGCTGTGCTTCATCGACCACAGCACCCATGACATGCGTATCGGCTACTACACCGACAGCATCGTACGAACCGAAGCGGGATGGCGGCTGAAGACGCGGCGGATGACTTTCATCCGCCGCAGCGGCGTGCACGATTCGGGCATCCCACACGCCTTCGAGAACACCCGCGGATGACCATGGACGTGTCCGAATTCCGGTCCGCTGTGCGGGCGTGGCTGGACGAGCACGATCTGTCCCCCGGTCCGGATCATTCGCTGGACGGTCAGGTCGCGCAGTTGGCCCGCGTGCGCCGGGCCCTCTACGACGCGGACTGGATGCGCTACGGCTGGCCCGCCGAGATCGGCGGTCTCGGCGGGCCCGCCATGCTCCGCGCGATTCTCGGTGAGGAGGTCGCCACCCGCGACCTGGCCGAGCCCGGACTCTATTCGATGGTCGAAGTGCTTGCGCCCACGATGATTTCGTATGCGAGCCCGGAGCTGGCGGCGGAAATGGTGCCGTTGCTGCTGTCCGGCCGCGAGCAGTGGTGCCAGGGATTCTCGGAGCCGGGTTCAGGCAGCGATCTCGCCTCGCTGACGACGAAAGCCGTTGCACGCGGAGATGATTGGGTGGTCAACGGCCAGAAGGTGTGGACCAGTCTGGCCCAGTACTCGGCGCGCTGCGTGCTGCTGACCCGCACCGCCCCCGGACACGACGGGATCACCGCGTTCTTCCTCGATATGGACTCCCCCGGCATCACGGTGCGCCCGCTGCGCACCATGCACGGCGTCGACGAATTCGCCGAGGTGTATTTCGACGATGTCGTGATACCCGGTGACCGCATGCTCGGGCGGCCCGGCGATGGCTGGCGGGTCGCGATGGATCTGCTCCCGCACGAGCGCTCCACCTGCTTCTGGCACCGCGGCGCCTATCTGTTCACCCGGCTCGACCGCTTGGCGACCGCGGCAACGGTGGCCGACGACGCCGACCTCGGTGCCGCCTATCTGGCATTGCATACGCTGCGCTGCCGCTCCCGGCTGACCCAGCAGCGGTTGGCGGACGGCGAGCATCTCGGACCGGAAACCTCGATCGACAAGGTGCTACTGGCCGGTGCCGAACAGCAACTGTTCGACACCATGCGCGACGTGCTGCCCGGCTCGGTAGAGCTGACCGATCCCGAATTGCGCACCGAATTCCTCTATTCGCGCGCGGCCACCATCTACGGCGGCACGGCCGAGATCCAGCGCAATATCATCGCGCGCCGTCTGCTCGACCTGGGCAAGGAGTAAGTCGTGACCAGCATCGATACCGATACCGCCGAGCTCGAACTGCTCACCGATACGCTGCGCAAGACGATGACGGCGACGTCGGGTCGGCAACTCGATCAGGCGCTGACCGACCTCGGCTGGCCCGACCTGCTCACCGAAATGCCGGACGTGGCAATACCTCTGGTATTCCGCCTGCTCGGCGAGACCGGCGCGCACGCGCCATTGCTCAACGATGTCATCGCCCACGCCGTCGGTACGTCCCTCGGTGTCACGCACCCGCTGCCGTTCGCGGGCGGGTCGTGGGTCGTCTGGGAGCGTGCTGATCGGCCCGGCACCACGGTGGACGAGGAACTCCCCCTGCACCCGGTAGCGACCGGAACCGCTGTCGGGGTGGCGGCCGGTCGTCGTGCGCTGGCCTGGTGGCTGCTCGGCAGCAGCCGCGCCATGCTGTCACTGGCCCGCCGACATGCCTTGGACCGCAAGCAATTCGGCCGTCCAGTCGCGTCGTTCCAGGCGATCCGGCACCGCCTCGCCGAGACGCTGGTCGCCATCGAAGGCGCCGAGGCCACCCTCACGGCCGCCGACGACGAGTTCGGCGCGCTGCTGGCAAAGGCCGCTGCCGGACGCGCGGCACTGATCGCGGCTCGACACTGTCAGCAGACACTCGGCGGTATCGGCTTCACCGCCGAACACGACCTGCAGCGGCATATCCGCCGCGTCCTGATCCTGGACGGATTGCTCGGCAGCACACGGGAACTCACCCGCGAGGCCGGCACCCGTATCCGCACCGCGGGCGCGGCACCGCGCCTGGTTCACCTGTAGATCCGAACCGCAAACTCCGAGGCGCCCGCCATGAAATTCGCTCCAACCGCGATCGGCTATCTCCGCAGCGATGTATCCGGAATACGGCAGGGCTGGGACGAAACCCAGATCCGGAGCCTAGCCGGGCGTCTCGGCTACAACCTCACCAAAACCGTTGCCTTCAGCGCCAAGACCGACAATCCGGTGGCACAACTGGTCGCCCTGGCGCGCAAGATGAACGCGGACGCGGTGATCGCGCCGGGCCTGACCCATTTCGGCGGTGCGATACCGCGCGAACTGGACCGGATCACGGCCGTGATCACGGTGGTATCGGACACTGTCTGACCCGCATAGCACGACCGCGCCGTCGAAGTAGCGGTGCGCGTTGTCCAGCGCCGCGCCGACCCGTTGCAGCTCGTCGGTGCTACCTGACTGGAAGTCTGGTGGGTATTACCGGGGAGGCTTACCCTCAGCATATGGAGCACACCGGCCAACGCATCCGGTACTGGCGACGCCGACGCGGCGGCATCAGTCAGAAGATGCTGGCTGACCGCTCGGGAGTCTCGCAAGGCTATATCTCCCTGATCGAGAGCGGACAGCGTGCACTCGATCGTCGGGCCACCCAAGTAGCGATCGCGCAGGCTCTGAATGTCACCGTGTCGCAACTTCTCGGACAGCCTGGAGACCCTACGGACCCGGCCAAGGCAGCAGCGACAGCCGTCGTGCCCGACATCAGATCAGCGTGTCTGGAAATGTCCGTCGGTGAACGACGCAAGCCCGATCGACCGCGAGACGCCGTCCGTGAGGCGGTCAGGCGTTCGTCGATCCTGCGCAACGCTGCGGACTACGCTGGTCTCGCGCCCGGCATGGCTGATTTACTACGAGATGCCTTCTACTACAAGGGGCCGGAGTTTGTAGAGGCCACGTTCAACGCCCGATTTCTGGTCAAGGGCGTCGGCTATCCCGACCGTGCCGCGACCGTTGCCGGGATCGGCATGGATGTTGCTCTCGATCTCGATTCCCCGCAGTGGATCGGCCTAGCTGAGATTTCCAGGCTCAATGCGATGCCACCGGAGAACGCCGGACTAACCAGCCGACTGGCAACCCGAACCGCGAGCGAGATTCAACCGATGCTCGGCGACATCGACGTGCGCCAAGCCTACGGGAATCTACTGTGCCGAGGCGCGCTCGCCAGCGCGGTATCCGGAGACGCAAGCGGCGCATCGGGCTTTTTGAGCGAAGCGTTCTCGGAGGCAGGCTCTCTCGGCGATTCCGAGGATGGCGGATTCGGCCTGCTCTGGTTCGGTCCAACGAGCACCGCCATATGGCAGGTATCGGTAGCGGCAGAACTCGGCGACAGTGACGAAGCTGTCAGCGTAGCGCGAGGGATAGACCCGCGCCCGGTTCAGGCACCCAACAGAGTTGTGTACTACTGGACCGACTACGGGCACGCACTCACAGCGACCGGTGATGACGCCGGAGCCGTCCGAGCATTCTCCGAAGCCGAAATGGTTGACCCCCAACGTGTCCGGATGGACCCAATGGTTCTCGACTCCGTTTCCGCGCTGATACGGCGCGCCCGGCGTCGGGCGGTCGAAGGTCGCATTCAGTCGCTCGCGCACAGTCTCGGCCTCGATCACTTGACGGTATAACTCCTTGTAATTCTTCTGCCCCCTTCCACGGCGCATTCTCATGTCTGCACACGGCCCCAGGAATGGCCCTAACTTCCACCGCCGCAGTCTGTTAGGGCACACCAGCCATCGCACACGGAGCGCGATTCGCTGATGGCGACCCCTCCGCCCTGGGGCCGGGTGCATCCAACGCCTTTGGAAGGACCCTGCCATGGATTACCTTCTCGACCACCACGCGCGCGACCAGATGACCCCCGAACTCGCGCACCATGTCATGCAGACGCACAAGGAATGCCCGATCACGGCATGCGCGGTCAAGTTGCAGGCCAAGACGTTCCTCGTTCACACCAAACGGCTTGTGCCCCAGTCGACTCCGCGCCCGCGCTTCGGGTTCTAGCCATGGATCAGCACGAGCTGACCAGGCTGGCGGACGAGTTGCGCGCCCTGCCAGCTCGCACGCCGGAACCCGTAGAGGTCCCGTCGTCTCGGCTTCGGCGCGACGACGGGACATGGTCGGCGGTCTCCCCGGACGGGATGGTCGGCGAACCGTTCTCATTCGCACAAATGCTCGCTATTCGCGGCCAAGATATAGGAGAAATCCTCGAATCGCTGATGTCAGCCGGTCTAGTAACAGACGCGCGGCCGACCGGCACGGAGTTATTCGAAGGCCCTCGAGAGTAATTCAGCAGCACCTCCCCGCTCCGATGGATCAATCCATCGGAGCGCGGGTGTAGGCGCAATGCCAATTGGACCGTATCTCACGTGGATGTAATTCGTTTCGCTCACGTTGAAATCGATTGTGTTGCATGATGTTCGGTCGTGGCGGATGCGTAGCCGCAGCGTTTGGTGCCGGATGAGCTGTGGGAGCTGGTCGAGCCGCTGCTGCCGAAGCTCACGCCGCGTCCGCAGGGCGGTGGTGTCGTCCCAGTGGATCAACGTGCGTGTTCACGGCGGTGGTGTACGCGCTGACCAGCGGTTGTGTATGGCGAATGCTGCCGCCGTCGTTCAGGGTGACGGCGCCGACAGCGCATCGGCGGTTCACGGTGTGGACGAAAGCCGCGGCATGGCGGCGGTTGCATCGTGCGGTCCTCGACGAGCTGGGCCGCCAAGGGCTGATCGATTGGTCGAGGGCAGTGGCGGATCCGGCGATCATGCGGGCAAAAGAGGGGCGACCAGACCGGTCCTAACCCGACCGACCGAGGCAAGCCCAGCTCGAAGATCCGTGCGCTCTCCATTGGCTCATGAGCTGGCGCATTTCGCGCTCGGCCACCACAACGGGGACTCCCAACCAGGAGAGAAGGACGAGGCGCCAGCCGACCGATTCGCGGCAGAGTTGCTACTGCCGGAGGACTTGATTGCTGGGCAAGATTGGCAGCAAATGGATGAGCGCGGCGTCGCGGAATTCCTCTGGCAGACGGGGGTATCCACGATGGCCCTGGGGAAACGACTAGCCTCGCTGGGAGTGTTGGTGTCGGCGGAAGTGGTTGCCGCTCTGAAGCGGACCACACCTAGTCTGATTCGCGCCAATTCGGGTGAGGATCAGGGAGTGATCGGTGGTGCGAAGCAATTGATTGTGCGCCAGCAACAGTCAGCCGCCCGCGTGTTTCCCTCCGCTCTGGTCGATGCGCTCCAGCGCCGGGTTGAGGCCGGTGCCGCCTCGCCCGAGCACCTTGCGTGGGTGCTGGATGTGCCCGTGGACGAGATAGATTTCCCCGAGCCAGACGACGACAGCGAGTTCGTAGACGCCTACGAGCGAGTGCTTGCCGCTCGGCCGAGTCGAGCTGATCTGGAGGACTGGCTGGCTACGAAAAGCCAGTCTGCACAGTGAATCTGGCAGGCATCCGCTGGAGCGCGATCACCGAACGTACCGAGGTGAAAAAATATCCATTTCACGAGTTCTCGTGTACTGAGCCGTACCCTAGGACGCCGGAGGGGCGGAAGATGCCTCATCCGAAACCGTGGGAATGGACCGCGCAAGGCATCATCCGGCAGAGCTCGCGTTGCTTGAAGGCAGGCAGTCTGCTGATAGTCGGATGGTCCAACCCCAGCAACGAAATCCTCGCGGTCGCTCACGCGATTCCGGAGGTGTCTACCTCGCTATTCTCTGTTCATGTCGCAGCAATCGGTGTCAGCAGGACGGTTCGTGGCCGGGGTGGATCGGTTGCGGACCGGACACTGGAGGAAGTGCACAGTGTCGTCCTCGAAAACGCACGACAAAGCGGTGCGGTTGACGTGGTGGCGACCGCGAACATCCACACTCGGAACCTCCCTAGTCAGCGGCTCTTCGAGCGCGCCTGGCTACGAGCCGCGATCGGTCCCCAGCGGCGAACTCCAGCAATGGATTTGCCGCCTAGACAACTGACACGAAGTTCGCAACGACGCTGGCCACCGACTCCGTGGTGTGATCCGTGCGAGCGATGGAAAATGTGTGCGCGATGTCCGCGGACGCTCCGTCAAACGCGCGCGTCACAGCAGCTTCCGAGTAAAATGCAACGGCGACAGGGGAACCCGACACAACGGCCTGGGAACGATCCGCCTCGCCAACCAGAGCGGCGGAGAAGCCCTGTAATCCAGCGCTTGGTTGATCGCGCGCTTGGCCTGACGCGGCCCGAACGGCGGCATTTTGGCGATCTGTGTGGCCAACGCACGGACAAGTTAGCCGTGATCCCTTTCTCTGTCTGCCGTGTAACCGATTTCCTTCCTTGGTGATTCGGCTGCTTCCAACCAACTCTGCACAAGGCTATTGCCGTTCGGTCACCCTCGCGATTGCCGGGAACTTGGTATTGAGGGTCAGCGCGGAGATCGGGGTGAGGTCCGGGTTGTCGATGGTCAGCTCGAACCGGCTCATAATGGTCGAGAGCGCCAACTGCATCTCCATCATCGCGAATGCGTTGCCGATGCAGAGGTGTCCGCCCGCGCCGAAGGGCAGCCACAAGTTCCGGTCGCGGGCGGCGACCGCGTCGGCTGCGAACCGGTCCGGGTCGAAAGCGTCTGGCTGGTCCCAACACTCGGGGTTTCGGTGCGCGTGGTAGTAGCTGAACATCACCGGAGTGCCTGCCGGGATGTGGTAGCCCCCGATCTCATCGTCCTCGGCAGCGCGACGTTGCCCCATCCAGGCAGGCGGTTTGAGCCGCAACACCTCCTCCAGTATCTGCTTGCTGTAGGGCAGCGTAGGCAGGTCGGCCAGGGTGGCATGGCTGCCGGTCAACGCGCTGTCAACGTCATGGCGCAGTCGCTGGCGCACCTCCGGATGCACTTGCAACAGCAGAATTGCCGACGTCAATGCCGAGGAGCTGGTCTCGTGACCGGCAAAGAGCATGGTGACAACCTCGTCGCGCAGCTCCAAGTCGGTGAGTTTCTCATTGGTATCGGCGTCCGTGGCGTTGATGAGCATGGACAACACCCCACCGCTGTCGGAGTCGCGCAAGTCGTCGATCACCTTGTAGACGATGGCGTCCATTTCGGCGATCCCGCGCCAGAAACGGCGGTGGCTGGGTGTCGGAAATTTCAGGGGAACCCAGGGCATTCGCACGAACCGTCCGAGCTCGATGTTCACCTCCTGCGTCACGCGGGCGAAGCCGGTGACCTCCGGGCCGTTGGGATCCAATCCGAACAGCGCCCGCACCACGATCCGCAGCGTGAGGTGGCTCATCTGCTCACCGATGTCGATCGTCCGTCCGGCGCGAGCGTGTTCGGCCCATCGGTCACACATGGCGTCGATCTCGGCCACCATGATCTCGCTCAGCGCACTGATCTTCTTGTGGTAGAAGGCCGGTTGGACGAGGCGCCGATTGCGTCTCCACCGGTTGTGGTCGGCGATGGTCGCCAGCCCCCGGCCCACGAACGGCTCGATGATGTCGTACATCTGGGTCTCGCGGGTGAAGTTCGCCATGCGTTCCTGCAAGACGTACTTGATGTGGTGGGGATGGGTGATCCCGACCATGCTTCCGTTGACCAGTTGGAATCGAAAAACGTCGCCGTGCTGAGTCATCGAGTCGGATAGAAACGAAATCGGGTCGACGACAAAGCGTTTGGTGTTGCGGAGGCGGCCGGCGACCATCGGGGGCAGGGCGCTGACCGCGGAGGTGGAAGACATGACAATAAGTAGAACCGATCTCCTCGGAATCCGCTGATTTTCAGTGGTTGTGACTGGAGACCAACTCCCGCAACAGGTCCCGGCCCGGCGAAGCGGCTGGGGGTTCTCATCGCACGCGAAAGTGGCGCTGTTGTAACCGATTCCGATGGCAGCCCGCTCAGCCTGACTGCGGCACATACCATCGCGGCGAGCCCGGCCATTGCTCCGCTATTGCTCGATCTGATCGCAAGCGCCTGGTGGCAACGCCACCAGATCGGCAAGCGAGAGGTCGTTCTCGCCGCCGAGTGCTCGCCGCCTCGGTTGCCTGCCGATTCGACACCGCCACCAGCCGTATTCGGCGAAAAGCCGTTCCGCCACAGCCAGAATCAGCTCCAGCGTCGCGGTCGCCCGCACGCGCCGCGGCCGACTACTGCATCTTTTCCTTCATCTCGTCCAGATGCACCAGAATCGGCAGCCCGGAATGGCTGAGCGCATTGCCGTGGCCGGTCTGGTGCACATCGAAGACCGATTGGATGGCGGCATAGAAGCCTTGTATGTCCAGCGTTTGATTCACCGCACGTTTGGCCTGACGCAATCCGAACGGCGGCATCGCGGCGATCTGCGTGGCCAGCGCGGTGGTCTGCGCATCCAACTCGGCTCGCGGCACCACCTTGTTCACCATGCCGACCTGCTCGGCCTCGCGAGCGGTGACCGGACGCCCGGTGAACAGGATCTCCTTGGCCTTGCGCGGGCCCAATTCCCAAGTGTGCCCGTGATATTCGACGCCGCCGATGCCCATCAGCACGACCGGATCGGAGAAGAGCGCGTCCTCGGCGGCGACGATCAGATCGCACGGCCAACACAGCAGCAGGCCACCGGAGATGCAGCGCCCCTGCACCGCGGCGATGGATGGTTTCGGCACATTCCGCCAGCGCAGCGAATACTCGAGATAGCGGCGCGATTCGACGTTGTAGATCATGTCCAGGGTGATCTTGTCCGGTAGCGGCCCGCCCGAGCGCAGATCATGACCGGAGGAGAAATGCTTGCCTTCGGCCCGCAGGACGATCACCGATACGTCGTCGTCGGCCGCCGCCCGAGCCCATGCCGCATCGAGTTCGTCCAGTAATTCACCGTTCTGGGCGTTCGCGACTTCGGGACGGTTCAGGGTGATGGTCGCGATCTTGTCGGCGACGGCGTACAGAATATGCATTGCGAACTCCGCTACCTGGGCAGTCCGAGCACCCGCTCGGCGACGATATTGCGCTGAATTTCGGAGGTGCCGCCGGCGATGGTTCCGGCGAAGCTGCGGACGTACCGCTCGAACCAACTGCTGATGAAATTGTCATTGTTCAGCGGATTGAACGGCGCGGTCATTGCCGGGTGGATCAGGCCGTCGGGGCCCTGTGCGGACAGCGCCTGTTCCGAACCGTTCTGCACTGCCTCCGAACCGAGCAGTTTCAGCACCGACAGCGCGGCCACGTCCTGCTGGCCCCGCGCCTCGCGCGCCAGCGCCGCCGACCCGAGCAACCGCAGCGCCTGGGCATCCATGACCAGCGTCGCGTACCGGTCGCGATCGAGCACGGTGCGCGGGTGGAAGTCCTCGATCAGCTCCTGCAGCCGGTCGGCGAAACTGAGCCACAGCAGCGTGCGCTCATGGCCGAGCGAACCGTTGGCCACGCCCCAGCCGCCGTGCAGTGGGCCGACCAGATTTTCCGCGGGCACCCGGACGTCCTCGAAGAACACCTCGTTGAAGTCCAGATCGTGCGGTCCGCAGATGGAGGCGAACGGTCGCCGGGTCACGCCCGCAGTATCGGTGGGGATCAACAGCACGCTGATGCCCTTGTGCTTGGGCGCATCCGGATCGGTGCGCACGAAGGTGAGCAGCACGTCGGCGTCGTGTGCGCCGGAGGTCCATACCTTCTGCCCGTTGACCACGAAATGATCGCCGTCGCGCGCGGCCCGGGTGCGCAGCCCGGCCAGATCCGACCCCGCCCCCGGTTCGCTCATGCCGAGCGCCGCGGTGATCTCGGCCCGCAAAATCCTTGCCGCCCAATGCTTCTTCTGCTCCGCACTGCCGAACGACAGCAGCGAGGCGGCGATGATGCCGAGCCCCTGCGGGTTGAAGCTGTGATAGATGCGCCGCTTGGACAGCTCCTCCAAATGCACATACTGCTGCAGGATTCCGGCATTGCGGCCGCCGAATTCCGGTGGGTTGCCGGGCAGCAACCAGCCGTGGTCGAACTGCAGCCGCTGCCATTCCCGCGCCCACGGCGGGACCTCCGCACTGGAGATCGGCCGATCCTGGGCCGCCACCGCCTCGTCGGGCATGAATTCGGTGAGGAAGGCGATGAATTCGGCCCGGAACTCCTCGACCTCGGTATCAAAAGTCAGTCGCACGGTACTCCTCGGCGATCAGCGCCCGGTGCTCGGCCGCGCCGCCGAGCAACAGCTCACCGGCTTTGGCCCGCTTGAGCGCGAACTGCAGGTCGTTTTCCCAGGTAAAGCTCATGGCGCCGAACAACTGCATGCCGCGGCCGAACACCTGCGACTGGCATTCGCCCGCCGCGGCCTTGGCCATCGACGCGGCCAGCCGCCGCCGCGGATCGTTCTCCCGGATCGTCATCGCCGCGAAATACGCCAGGGCGCGGGCTCTTTCGATCGCGATGTGCATATCGGCGGCCTTGTGTTTGACCGCCTGGAACGAACCGATCGGCACGCCGAACTGCTGTCGACCGCGCACATGCTCGAGCACCATGTCCAGTACCCGTCGGCATGCGCCGACCATGGTCAGCGCCATTCCGGTCGTGGCCAGGTGGCGCGCGGGTTGCGGATCGACGCGCAGGTAGCGATCGTCCGGAACCCGCACCTCGACAAAGCTCACTTCGGCGAGATGCAGCACCGGGTCGAACACTGCCGCGCGCCGCACGATGACGTCGTCGGCGGGCACCACGAAAACACCGGCCTCGGTCACGACCGCCAGCTGCCGCGCCCGATCGCCGTCGAGCACATGACGCGCGGTGCCGCTCAGCAGCCAGCCGTCCCGATCGCGCACCGCCGACACACCGTCGTACACCGCGGCGCCCGGTTCACCCTGGCGCACGAAATCTGGTGCGAGCGGCGCGAATTGGGTCATGGTGGCCAGATACGGGGTCGGGTCGGTGGCCCGCCCCAGCTCCTCCAGCACGATCGCCAGTTCCACCGCGTCGGCCGGGTCGGTCAGCTCCATCCATCCCAGCTCCGCATAGGTACGCCACAGCCCCTCCGGATCGGCGCCCTTATCGGCGACCTCACGGATCAGGGTCGGTGGGCACTGCTTGGCGACCACCTCGCGGACGGTTTGCTGCCACAGCAGTTGATCGGAGTCGAACTCCAAAAGCATCCGGCCTGCCTCCTTGCCACTCCGACACACTACAGAGCTGAGAATATCATTCTCCAGTTCGGAAAGTAAGAGTCTCGCATTTGTTCGCTGACACAGCGTCCAGCCAATACGGAGACAGCACATTCTCCGGTACAGTGCATCCATGTTCTCTCTACATGACCGAGGACCGGAGCGCCGGTGACCAGCCCGAGCGAAGAGCCCGCCTGGAAGCAGCGCGCCGTCGAGCGCTCGTTACGGACCGCGAAATTGCGGGCCGAACAGCGCGTTCAGCGCTTCCTCGACGCAGCGCAGGCCATCATCACCGAGAAGGGCAGCACCGACTTCACCGTCCAGGAAGTCGTCGATCGTTCACGCCAGTCGCTGCGGAGTTTCTATCTGCAGTTCGACGGCAAGCACGAGCTGCTGCTCGCCCTTTTCGAAGACGCACTCGTACGCACCGCCGACCAGCTGCATGCCGCCGCCGATGCCAAAGCCGACCCACTGGAGCGGCTGCAGGTAACCGTCGAGCTGCTATTCGAGTTGTCCCGGCCCGATCCGGCCGCGCAGCGCCCGCTGTTCACCGACTTCGCGCCACAGCTGCTCGTCACGCATCCGGCGCAGGTCAAGGTCGCGCACGCACCGCTGCTCGCACTGTTCACCGAGCTCATGGAGCAGGCCAAACAGGCCGATCAACTGCGCTCGGACGCGAATCCGCGGCGGACCGCGGCGATGGTCATGCAGACGGTCATGTTCATCGCCCAGTCCACCGGCGGCACCGACGAGGAGACCGTGCACCCGCTGACCGCGACCGAGGTCTGGAACTTCTGCGCACACGGCTTCACCAAGGATTGAGAATAATATTCTCACTCGGGGAGAGTTTCACTTACACTCGGGGGCATGCCCGACCTCTGGAATGATCTTCTCGGCTGTCTCGACCTGACCGCTCGGCCGTCCCTCGACGACGAATCCGTCTTCGAGGGACGCAACCAGCAGCTCGAGTACTACCGCGTCTTCGGCGGGCAGTTGCTCGGCCAGTTCATCCACGCGGCCGATCTGACCTGCCCGGAGAAATCGGTCAAGTCGCTGCACGCACTGTTCGCCCGCGAGGGCAGGACCGATGAGCCGATCCGCTATCGGGTGCGCCGACATCACGAAGGCCGCTCCTTCGGCACCGTGACCATCGTCGCCGAGCAGAGCTACGGGGTCGTGGCCACCGCATCGGTGTCACTGCACGCGGAGGCGGAGGGACCGGAGCACCAGAGCGTGCCCGCCGCTCCCCCGCTGCTCAGCGCCGAGCACAAAGTGACGTGGGACCTGCTGCCCTGGGAAACCCGATCCGCCGCCGATCTCGACGACACCGCTTCCGCCCCACCGGAATTCGAGTTCTGGATGCGCACACCGGACGTCGATCCACAGCTGGCCCCGGCGATCATCGCCTACGCCACCGATCTCAACCTCATCGGCACCGCACTGCGGCCGATCGAGGGCGTGTGTCAGCGCGGCAACGGCACCGCATTCCATTCGGCGGTGACCTCGCACAGCGTGTGGTTCCACCGACCGTTGCGCACCGACGAATGGCTGCTGCTGCGCCAGCACAGCCCGCTCATGGCGGGCAGCCGCTGTTTCGGCCGCGGCGATGTGCTGACCGAGAGCGGCCGGTTGGTCGCCTCGTACGCGCAAGAAGCCATGGTGCGCTTCCCATCCGAGGTCGGGTGAACCCGTGGTCGTGAATCGAATGGTGATCAAGCGATCCTCCGACGCACCCGAGAACCGGCCGCACCGGGTGGTGCAATGGGCCACCGGCACCATCGGCGCGCGTGCGCTGCGCGGTGTCGTCGAACATCCGAAGATGGAGTTGGTCGGCCTGTTCGTGCACAGCGCGGACAAGGTGGGGCGCGACGCGGGCGAGTTCTGCGATATCCCGGCCACCGGTGTGCTGGCCACCGATGACATCGAGCGGATCGTCGAACTCGACGCCGACTGTGTGCTCTATATGCCGCTCGTGTTCGACGCGGAGGTGGTGATCCGCCTGCTGGCATCGGGCACCAACGTGGTGACGACATGCGGCCTGTTCCACCACCCGCCGAGTATGGATCCCCAACTGCGCCAACGCATTCAGCAAGCCTGCACGCTCGGGGGCACCTCGATCCACAGCACCGGCAGCAGTCCGGGTTTCATCACCGAGGCGGTGCCGCTGGTGCTGTCCTCGATCCAGCGCCGACTGGACCGGCTGATGATCGACGAATACGCGGACCTGTCGCAACGCGATTCGCCCGCCATGCTGTTCGACGTCATGGGTTTCGGGCGGCCACCGGGTGATTCCAACGCGGCCCGTGCGGAACATCTGGCCGCGAGTTTCGGCCCGTCACTGCGATTGGTCGGCGACGCGCTCGGCTGCCCGCTGGATTCGATCGAGGCACACGGTTCGGTGGCGACGGCGCGGGCGACCACGCGTATCGCGGCGGGCACGATCGAGCAGGGAACCGTTGCGGCCCAACGAACTACGGTCTCCGGTCTGGTGGCAGGCGAACCGGTGCTCAACTTCCGCGCCAATTGGTATTGCACCACCGATATCGAGGCCGATTGGGACCTGCGCGATACCGGATGGCACATATCGGTGGTCGGCGACGCGCCACTGGAAGTGGATCTGCGCTTCCCGATTCCCCTGGAACAAATGGCCGCCGTATCCCCCGCCTATACCGCCAATCGCGCGGTCAATGCGATTCCGGCGGTGTGTGCCGCCGATCCCGGGATTCGATCGACCCTCGACTTACCGCACATCGCAACCACACTCGGCTGACCACACGATGGCTGTGCTCTGCTGAGCGGACCGCGGCCCCGCTCGGCCGAGCACACCACGACCCCGCTCGGCCGAACGCACCACGACCCCGCTCGGCTGAGCGGACCGCGCCCCTGTTCGCCGGGCACATTACGGCCGTGCTCGGACGAACGGTGTCGACACCACGCGATATCTGTTGCCGCAGTGATGGATTCGCGACCAGGCGACGGTGGCGCCTGCACGTCACGGCCGTGCTCGGGCTGAGCGGTTGTCGTCCCCACACAATGCCTGTTGCCGCAGTGGCCAATTCGCGGCCGGGCGACAGTGATGCCTGCACATTACGGCTGCGCTCGGGCGATCCGTCCCGGATCTGATTGGGATCTGCCGAGATCCAGACGGTTTGCATCGCTGGAGACGGTCCGGTTTACGGCCGACCTGATGTCAGCCGGAAAGTGATAGCCCGTGCGGGGCAGCCGCTCGGATATGCCCGATGAATGTGCGCCACGATTATTGGAACTCGGTGGCCGACCGAGAGCGCTTCGTTGACGAACGCGGTGTCGACCCCAAGCCCCCACGCCTCGGTATCTGTTGCCGCAGTGGCCGATTCGCGGCCAAGCGACGGTTACGCCCGCACATCGCGGACCACGCTCGGCTGAGCGGATCGCGGTCGCGCTCGGCTGATCGGTTCCCACTGCGGGATCTATTGCCGCAGTGTGTAATTCGCGCTCAGGCGACAGTGATATCAGCCAGTAGCGTGTCTACCCGTGCTCGCGCTCGCGTGGCTACTCCATCACCGGGAGCCACGTGGACGCGGCCCGCCTCGATCGCGGCGAGTGCGGACTCGGCGACCTCGCGCGGGGACAGGATTCCGCTGCGGGCGGCAGCGAGGCTGCGCATCGAGGGAGTCGCACCGGCACCGGCCGGTAGTTCGATCGCGCCCAGCGCGGCGGAGTTCTGACCGAGCGGGGTGTCGACCAGCCCCGGGCAGAGCACGGTTGCGCCCAGCGCGGGCGCGACCTGCTTGAGCTCGATATCGAGCGTCTCGGTGAGACCGACCACCGCGTGCATGGTGCCGGTGTAGGGGGTGCGGCCGGGCAGCGGGGCGAGGCCGCCGGAGGAGGCGGTGTTGAGAAAGTGACCGGCGCCCTGCTCGATGAGCAGGGGCGCAAATGCCTTGACGCCGTGGACGACACCGAGAATCTTCACCCCGATCATCCGCTGCCAGGTGCGCGCGTCCTGGTCCCACAGCGGCGCGGCCGGGCACACCACCCCGGCGTTGTTGCAGACCAGATCCACCCGGCCGTAGGCGGCCATGGTGCGTTCGGCCAGCGCGCGTACCGATGCCTCGTCGCTCACATCGGCCACCACGGCCGTGACCTCGGCGTCGCGCAATGCTGCTGCCGCCGCGATCAGGCCGTCCTCGCGAATATCGGAGACGACGAGCCGTACCCCGCGCGCGGCGAGCGCCTCGGCCAGGCCGTAGCCGATGCCGCTCGCACCGCCGGTGATCACGGCGACCTGTCCCTCGCGTATCAACATCGGCTACTCCTCCTCGCCGGGTGGATGGTGGGTCGAAACCTTGTCAGAGGCTGAGAATCGATGCCGCCGCGGTACCAGGCGCCCCATAGACCTGGGCGTAGCCGACACGAGGATTACCCGGCACCTGACGTTCGCCCGCCTGGCCGCGCAATTGCAGCACCAGTTCGTACACCTGCCGGATGCCGGAGGCGCCGATGGGTTCCCCGTTGGCGATGAGCCCGCCATCGGTATTCACCGGTAGGCGGCCGCCGATCTCGGTAGCCCCCTCGGCGAGCAGCTTCTCCTGGTCACCGTCGGCGCAGAAGCCGTTCTCGGCCATATGGATAACTTCCGCGCCCGCATCGGTGTCCTGGAGCTGGATCACGTCGACATCCTCGGGTCCGATCCCGGCAGCCTCGTATGCGGCCCGAGATGCGTACACCGTCGGCGAGACGTCCTCGTCGATGGCCGCCCAGGTGCTGTGCACCTCGTACGCGCCGTAGCGACGCGTGCGGATCGCGGTCGAGCGCAGGTACACCGGATTGCTGGTGTAGCGGTGCGCGATATCCCCGCGGCACATGATCACGGCCGCGGCGCCCTCGTCCGGCGAGCAGAACATGTACTGCGTCAGCGGATAGTTCAGCATCGTCGAGTTCAGGATCTCGTCTTCCGGAATCGGCTTGCGCCGCAGGGCATTCGGATTGAGTGCGCCATTGCGGAAGTTCTTGGCGGCGACCTTGGCCAGGGTGCGCTGGGAGATGCCGTGCTCGTGGATGTAGCGGTTCGCCTTGATCCCGAAGAACTGGGTGGTGACGAACTGTCCGTTCTCCGCGTACCACGCGGGCAGCCCGAGCTTGGCCGGGTCGTCGGTGAACGCACCGCGGGGGTGTTTGTCCATGCCGACCGCGATGCCGAGGTCGTATCGTCCGGACCGGATCGCCTCCGCGGTCTGTTCGATCGAACTGGCCGCGGTGGCACAGGCATTGAACACATTGGTGAACGGGATTCCGGTCAGCCCGACCAGCCGGGTCACGGCATCGGGATTGCTGACCTCATAACTGCCGCCGAAGCCGAACTGGATGTCCTTCCACTCGACACCGGCGTCGGTCAGCGCCAATTGGATTGCGTCGGCGCCCATTTCGATGGCCGACTTGGCGAAGCGGCCGAACGGGTGCAGGCCGACGCCGATGATGGCAACGTCGTTCATTCAAATCTCCTCGGTAGCCGTGGCCGCTGATCAGGCCGGTGCGAAAGCGACCGTGACGACTTCGTTCCCGTCGTCGTCGACATAAAGGGGGACGAAGGCCAGCTCGACATCCATCCCGAAGCGCAACTCGGCCGGTTCGGCCACGGTCAGCCGGGCCTCCACGCGCACGTCATCGCCCAGCTGGATCAGTCCGATCCCGAACGGCTCGAAGCTTTCGGCCGTCTCCTTGCCCGCGTACGGCAGTTTGGGGACGAAGCCCTGGGTGGTCCAGGCAACGAGCGTGCCGCGTCGTGGCAGCAGCCGTTCGGACATGTCCGGGCCGCTGCATCGCGGGCAGCGTGGTTGTTTGGGCCAGGTGACCGCGCTGCATGCGGCGCAGCGGCTACCGATCAACTGCGGATTCTCCGCCGGCCACGTCGAGACATCGGGCGCGAGGGCCTTTGCCATGCCGTCCTCCATCAGGTGGAAATGTCATTCTCATAAAATGTATACGCTATTTCCGGCGAAATGCGAACAGGGAGCAGTCGCTCCGCGGCGGTGTACGCGTCCAGCTGTCCCGCCGCGACCGAGTCCGCCAATACCGTCAACGCCGGATCGGCCCGCAAACGGGTCTGCGCCAGGGACAGGATCTGCGCGCGCGCCCGCGCGGTGCGCCGGTCGAGAGTGTCGCTGCGATGGTGTGCGTCGATCGCGGCCACCAACTCGGCGATCCCGACGCCCTTGGCCGCGACCAGGGTGAGGATCGGGGCGGCGGACTCCTGATGCAGATCCCGCACGGTCTGGTCGGCGCCCTCCCGGTCGGCCTTGTTGACGACCAGGATGTCGGCGACCTCGAGCAGACCCGCCTTCGCCGCCTGAATCGCGTCTCCCGCACCGGGATTCAGAATCACCAGGGTGGGATCGGCGATCGCGGCGATCTCGATCTCGGACTGTCCGACGCCGACGGTTTCGAGCAGAATCAGCTCGTGGCCGAGCGCGCCGAGCAATCGGATGGCGGCGGGCACCGCGGCCGCGAGACCACCCAGATGACCGCGCGTGGCCACCGACCGGATCAGCACATCGGGATCATTGATGTGCTGTGCCATCCGAATTCGATCACCCAGCAGCGCGCCGCCGCTGTACGGCGAGGACGGGTCGACCGCCAGCACCGCCACCCGCAGGCCCTGCTCGCGATAGGCGGCGACCAGTGCAGCGATCGTGGTCGATTTACCCGCGCCCGGCGGGCCGGTGACACCGACGACCCGCACCGGGACCGCTTCGAGCAGCGCGAGCACCTCGTCGCGCTGTGGTCCCTCGACCGCGCTCAGCAACCGCCCCGCGGCCCGCACCGATCCGGCCCGCGCGGCGGCGATGAGCTCCGCAATGGTCCCCACGCGCTACGGAGCCGGAACCTCGATGACGGTGGCCGAACCCATCCCGCCACCCGCGCACAGTGCCGCGATTCCGAAACCACCACCGCGACGCCGCAATTCGTGCACCAGCGTGACGATCATCCTGGCTCCGGTGGCGGCGACCGGATGGCCCAGCGAGCATCCGCTGCCGCTGAAGTTGACCCGATCGGGATCGATATCGAGTGCCTTGGTCGCGGCGATCGGCACCGAGGCGAATGCCTCGTTGATCTCGAACAGACTCACCTGCGACAGCGAAATACCGGCCCTGGCAACGGCCTTGGTGATCGCCTCGATCGGCGCCAGCCCGGTGTCGTGCGGATCGACGCCGACCGAGGCCCATCCGCGGATGATGCCGAGGGCGGGCAATCCGAGCCGGTCACTGGCGATGGCCAAGGCCGCGGCGCCGTCGTTGGAGCCCGACGCATTGCCCGCGGTAATGCTGAAGCCCTCGATCTCCGGGTGCAGCACCTTCAATCCGGCCAGCTTTTCCAGACTGGTGTCCCGGCGCGGGTGCTCATCGACCGCGAACAGTCCGTGCGGCGTGTCGATCGGCACGATCTCCTCCTTGAACCGGCCCTCGTCGATGGCGGCAATGGCATTGCGGTGCGAGCGCAGCGCCCACGCATCCATCTCCGCCCGCGAGATGCCGGACGCCACCGCGGTGTTCCAGCCGACCGTGATCGACATATCGAGGCAGGGCGCGTCCGGCCGGTCCGGATGGCTCGGGGCAACCCACGGGTCGATCCATTCGTCCTCGCCGACCCGGAAACGCACACGCGGCGCGGTGGATTCGGAATTCACGCCACCGGCGATGACGAGTTCGTCCATTCCCGCCCGGATTCCGGCGGCCGCGGTCTGCACGGCGGCCATGCCCGCGGCGCAGTGCCGGTTGTGCGCCACACCGGCGACATTGGTCAGTCCGGCGGTGATCGCCGCGTGCCGGGCCAGCACGCCGCCGCCGTAGCGGCCCTCGCCGAGGACGACGTCATCGATACGGGCTGGGTCGAGCCCCTCGGCGGCCGCGGCCACCACGTGCTTGGCCAGGTCGAAGGCATTGGTATCGCGCAGCGTGCCCTTGCGCGCGGTTCCGATCGGAGCGCGCAGGGCGGACACGATGACAGCTTCAGGCATTGGTGTTCTCCATTTCGGTGACGAGGTTGCGGCGCAGCAGTTTTCCGGTTTCGGTCTTGGGCAGTTCGCGGCGGAACACGATGGTGTCGGGCGTCTTCGACGACCGCAGTCGGGTGCGGACCCACTGTTTGATCTCGTCCGGCTCGCCCGCGCCGACGAGCACCGCGACCAGGCGCTGCCCCCACTCCGGATCCGGTACCCCGATCACCGCGGCCTCGGTGATGCCCGGATATTCCAGCAGCACGTCCTCGATCTCGGCGGGCGCGATGTTCTCGCCGCCGCGGATGATGGTGTCGTCGGCACGGCCTTCGATGAACAGATAGCCGTCGGCGTCCAGGCGGCCCAGATCCCGGGTCGGGAACCAGCCTTCGGCATCCAGTGCGCTGCGGCCGCCGTATTCACCGGAGATCTGCTCGCCGCGCACGAATACCAGCCCGACCTCCCCCACCCCGGTGGGCTCGCCGGACTCGGCGCGGATCTGGATCTCGATCCCGGGCAGCGGCTGCCCCACGGAGCCGAGCCGATCGCGGACGGCCGGATCATCTGAGGCGAAGGCCGCACGGTGATCGTCGGGTCCGAGTACCGCGATCGAGGACGCGGTCTCGGTGAGTCCGTACGCATTGACGAAGCCGGTGTCCGGGAACACCCGCAGCGCGTGCTCGAGCACCGGGCGCGGCGTACGCGAGCCGCCGTAGGCGAGGCTGGCCAGCGTCGGCACTCCCGCGTCGGCGCCGTCGACGGCCGCGACGATGCGCGCCAACATGGTCGGCACCAGCATGGCGTGGGTGATCCGTTCGCGCCGAACGGTTTCCAGCCAGCCGGACGCGTCGAACGCCGCCAGGTAGACCACCCGGCGACCGGAGTAGAGATTCGACAGCAGATTCGTCAGACCCGCGATGTGATAGGGCGGCACCGACACCAGCGCCGCGTCCGTCTCCTGCGCACCGCCGAACTCCACGGTGTTCAACAAATAGGCCATCAAATGCCGATGCCGCAGCAACGCCGCCTTGGGTTCGGAGGTGGTGCCGCTGGTGTAGATGATCGCGGCGACCGCATTGCCATCCCACGGCACCTCGAGTTCGGGCGCGTCGGCGCCCTCCTCGACCAAGTCGTCGAGGTCCTCGGGCCGCAGCACCAGCGCCCCTGGATGACGATCCAGGAGCACGGCCAACTGCTGTTCGCCGAGCCGATAGTTCAGCGGTACGAATGGCACCCCGGCCAGCGCCGCGCCGAAGAGCGCGACCGGGTAGGCCAGGTGATTCGCGCCCAGATACAGCACCGCGGGGTGCCGCTGGAAGCGGACGGCCGCGCGACGCGCATTGCCGAGCAGGGCGGCGGCGGTCAGCGAGCGATCGCCGACCGTGATCACGGTCCGATCGCCCGCCGATGCGGCCATGTCTAGGATCATGCTGATATTCATGAGAACATTATTCTCTCCATAGGAGAGTGTTAGTTGCAAGAGAGGATTGCGATATGCAGATCAGTGGGAGCGCTGCCATCGTCGTCGGCGGTACCGGCGGACTCGGCGAGGCCACCGTGCGCCGCCTGCACGCCGCCGGAGCGAAGGTGGTGGTCGCCGATGTCGCCGACGACAAGGGCAAGGAACTCGAGAAAGAACTCGGCATCCGCTACGTGCACACCGACGCGACCAGTGAGGAGTCGGTGCTCGCGGCCATTGCCGAAGCGGAATCCCTTGGACCGCTGCGCATTTCGGTCGACACCCATGGCGGCCCGGCCACCGGCGGCCGCCTCGTCGGCAAGGACGGCTCGCCGCTGGCACTCGACGGTTTCCGCACCACCATCGAGTTCTATCTGACCGCCGTATTCAATGTGCTGCGCCTGTCGGCCGCCGCCATCGCCAAGACCGAGGCACAGGATGAGGGCGCCCGCGGTGTGATCGTCAACACCGCCTCGATCGCGGGATACGAGGGCCAGATCGGCCAACTCCCCTATTCGGCGGCCAAGGGTGGCGTCATCGGTATGACCCTGGTGGCGGCCCGCGACCTGTCCCCGCTCGGCATCCGGGTGGTCACCATCGCGCCCGGCACGGTCAACACGCCCGCCTACGGCAAGGCCGCCGACCAGTTGGAGGGCTACTGGGGCCCGCAGGTGCCCTTCCCCAAGCGGATGGGCCGCTCGGTGGAATACGCGCAGTTGGCCCAGTCGATCATCGAGAACGACTACCTCAACGGCGAGGTCATCCGGCTCGACGGCGCGCTGCGCTTCCCACCGAAATGAACGGGCAGCCGTACCCGGAGTGGGGCGAAACACTCAGCGGCAAGGTCGCATTCGTCGCCGGTGCCAGTCGCGGCATCGGTGCGGCGATTGCCGCCGGGTTGGCCGGAGCGGGTGCGGCGGTGGCCGTCGCCGCGCGCTCGGAAACCGAGGGCAAGCTGCCGGGCACCATCGGTTCGGTCGCCGACCGGATCACCGCCGCGGGCGGAACGGCAATGCCGGTGGCGTGCGATGTCACCAGCGAGGAGTCGGTCGAAAATGCCGTGGCCGCAACGGTTTCGGAATTCGGCGGAATCGATATCCTGGTCGCCAATGCGGGGGTGATGTGGTTGGGTCCGATCGAGACCACACCGCTCAAGCGCTGGCAGTTGTGCATGAACGTCAATCTGACCGGCGTCTTCCTCGCGACCAAGGCCGTCATACCGCATCTGAAAGCCCGCGGCGGCGGCTCGCTCATCGCGATCACCACCACGGGCGTGGATATGATCCGCGGCGCCAACGCGTACTGGGTGTCCAAGGCTGCCGTCGAACGCCTCTACCTCGGTCTGGCCGCGGAACTGAAGGACGACAACATCGCGGTCAACTGCCTGAGCCCGACTCGGGTCGTACTGACCGAAGGCTGGCAGGCCGGAGGCGGTGGCCAGGAAATTCCAGCGAACATGGTCGAGCCGCCGGAAACGATCGCCCGCGCCGCGGTGCTGCTCGCGGGCCAGGATGCCGCCGGTATTACCGGCACGGTCCAGCGTTCGGAAGTGCTGATTCCGCGGGGATGATCGGCGCGAGGGCCCCGAAGAAGCATGGTCTTCGGGGCCTTGCGCGGACCTCAGCGCTCAGCGATATCAGCCCGTTCGCTCTTACGATTCTCGATAGGGGCGCCGCCGGGACTCCGGCCGCAGCGCCGGGTACTCGATGAAGTGGTCGATTCCGGGCAGGTCGGTGCCGGGCGGCACGACCTTGTCGATGGCATCGAGCACGTCATTGTCCAGACGGACCTCCGCCGCGGCGAGCGCGTCGTCCAAATGCCGCATGGTGCGCGGCCCGACCAGGGTCGAGGTGATGGCGGGATGACTGCCGACGAAGGCGAGGGCCATTGTGGTCAGGGCGATACCGGCCTGGTCGGCGATACCGCGCAAAGCGTCAACGGCATCGAAGCGCACGGGGGCGGCGAGTTCCTCGGCGCGGCTGAATCTGCCCTGCATGAACGGACTGTTCGGGTCGAAGCGCGACCCCACCGGTGCTTGTTGGCCGCGCCGGTACTTTCCGGTCAGCCAGCCTCCCGCGAGAGGACTCCATGGAATCATCGCCATCCGGTGCCGCCGACAGGTGGGCAATACCGCCTGCTCCACCGACCGTGCGAAGATCGAGTACTGCGCCTGCTCGCTGACGAAGCGCTCGGTGCCCCTCCTGGCGGCCGCCCACTGGGCTTCGACGATCCAGTCCGCCGGGAAGGTCGATGATCCCAGGTAGCGCACTTTACCTTGGCGCACGAGGTCGGTCAGCGCGCCGAGGGTCTCCTCCAGATCGGTATCCCAGTCGAGTTTGTGCACTTGGTAGAGGTCGATGTAGTCGGTGCCGAGCCGACGGAGGCTGGCCTCGACCGCGCGCGTGATCCACCGCCGGGATCCGCCACGCTGGTTGCGGTCCGCGCCCATCGGGTAGAAGCATTTGGTCGCGAGCACCACGTCATCGCGGCGCGACCGGACGGCCTGTCCGACGATCTGCTCGCTTTCCCCACCGGAATACACGTCGGCGGTGTCGATGAAGTTGATCCCGGCGTCCAGCGCACGGTTGATGATCCGCGTGCATTCGTCGGTGTCGGTGTTGCCCAACTGGCCGAACATCATCGCGCCGAGGCACTGACTGCTCACCTCCACGCCGGTTGTACCGAACTTGCGGTAGTCCATGCCTGACCCGTTCCTTGCGCTGCGATAATTCGACTCGCCAAAATGGCGTGCGAGTTTTCCGTGAATGAGAATCATACTCTCCGACGCTCGACGTAAGACGGGGCTGCAGCCGAGTCGCCGCGACTGCTGCGGCGTCGGGTCGACACGGATCGCTGTCGCATACGCGCAACTACCTGTCCTGATACGTCATTTCCGTCAAATCGTCCGATCCCTAGCGTTGGAAGTGCACTCGCGTGATGGCCTTCGAATCACGAGAACCGTTACAGCGCAGTGCATTTCCTTGCCGAGAGAAAAGGACGCCATGTCTACGACCATCGAAGTTCCATCAGCGGAACGTGTGCGCGGGCGGCGGCCCGCGCTGGTGCTGTCCCTGGTGGGCATCGCGGTGTTCATGCTGATGCTCGACACCACCGTCGTCACCGCGGCCCTGGCCGATATTCGTGCCGACTTCGACTGTTCCATCGACGGACTGCAGTGGGTCATCGACGCTTACGCGATTCCACTGGCCGGGGTGCTGCTCACATTCGCCACTGTCGGCGACCGGTTCGGCCGGAAGCGATTGTTCGCCACCGGCATGACGGTGTTCACCGCGAGTTCGCTGGCACTGTCCTTGTCCGGCAGTCTCATTCAGTTGAACGTGCTGCGTGCGGTGCAGGGTGTCGGCGCGGCCATGCTGTTCGCCACCGCACTGCCGCTGCTGGCGGTCGCGTTTCCCGATTCCCGCGAGCGCGCCAAGGCCATCGGCGTGTACGGGGCGGTCATGGCGGCGGCCAGTGTCGCCGGGCCGGTTCTCGGCGGGGCGCTGGTCACCCAGTTCGGATGGCGATCCATCTTCACTGTCAATGTGCCCGTCGGGCTGGTAGTCGCGGGAATAGCGTTGGCGCGCATGCCCGAATCCGCGCGGACGTCCGGACGTCGTACCGATTGGCTCGGCTCGCTACTGCTGATCGGCGGACTGACCTCCGGTGTGTTCGCACTGACGCGGGGTAATGCGCTCGGCTGGACCTCGGCCACCGTGCTGACCCTCGTCGGCGCCTCCTTCGTCCTGCTGATCGCCTTCGCTTGGTGGCAGACCAGGACCGCGCACACGCTGCTGGATCTGTCCATGGTCCGTAAGCCCGGATTCGCAGGCACCGCCATTGTGTCCGTCGCCTACATGGGGACGCTGATGGCCGCCTCGAACTATCTGGCGGTTTTCATGATCGGCGCCCTCGGGCTCAGCCCGCTGCAGATGGGCATGCGGCTGTTGCCGATCAGCCTCGCGGCACTCGTCGCCGCTCCGACCACCGCCGTCCTGGCCAAACGCGTGCCCGTCGGCGTTTCACTGCCGGTCACCATGGGCCTGGTGACGCTCGGCATGTGGTTGCTCGGCGGCGTCGGGATCACCAGTGACTGGACGCATTTCATTCCCGGCATGGTCGTCGGCGGGCTCGGGTTGGGTGCGATCACCGCACTCGCCCAGGCCGCGTCGCTGACCTTCGCGCCCGCCGAGGACGCCGGAATGACCAGCGCCGCCTTCGCCACACTGCGCCAGGTCGGCATGGCCATGGGGGTGGCCGGACTGGGCGCGCTGTTCAGCAGTACCGCTCGCGACACCGCCAAGAGCGGCTTGGCAGCGCTGCCCGGAGCGCAGTCCATCAGCTCAGGGGAGTTCATCGATGCCGCCGCAGCCGGTGCGGGAGGACAGGCCGGTGACGCTGTACCGCACGAATTCGCGACGCTCGCACCGACTCTCGCCGATATCGCCAACCGGGCCGCCGTCGACGGGCTCGATGCCGCGATCACTCTGGGCACTGTGATCGGCGTCGTGGCCACCCTGCTCGCGGCGGCCATCTTCGCCCGGGACGCCGTGCGATTCAGGCAGTGATCTCCGGATCGGCATCACTCCGGCCGAAATACGCCGCGGGAGTGGTGCCGATCTCCCGTTTGAACGCGGCGATGAAGGCGCTGGCAGTCCCGTAGCCCACCGCCCGCGCGGCGCCCGCCACCGTCGCGCCGGTCGCCAGCAGCGGTAGCGCGGCATTGAGCCGCTCGAAGGTGCGCCAGCTCTCGAAACTCACGCCGGTCTCGGCGCCGAACCGCCGCGACAAGGTCCGTGCCGACACACCGACCAGGCGTCCCCAGGCATCCAATCCCCTGTCCTGCGCGGGATTTCGCCGAATCTCCAATGCCACCCGCAGGGCGTACGGATCCACCGGCAATGCCGTCGGAATCTTGGTGACCGACATAGGCCGCAGCACATCCCACAGCACCGTCAGCGCGTGCGCGCGCCGATCCCGATCCTGCTCACCCAGTTCCATCAGATAGCTCAGCAGCGGCCCGGTCAGTCCGGTGGCGTCGACCACCGTCGGTGTGGTCCAACCGATCGGGCACAGCTCCGGCTCGAAAAACAGCGAAAGCAGCCGCCCGGCCGGGCTCGGCGTCACCGCGTGCGCCACCCCACCGGGCACCCACAACCCGCGTGTACGCTGCACGATCCAACGGCTTTGGTCCGTCTCCACGGTGAGTACACCGTCAGGCGCCCAAGACAATTGGTGCTGCGGATGCGTATGCGTCGTCACGCTCGCACTCGGGTCCAGGGCGATGACGATGCTGGGATGGTCGGCCGCATCGAGGCTTATGTGCTGAACGACTCCCACCACCGTGACCCTAACCTGATCAGATCGAACGCGCTGTCATGCCGCTGGCGCCTCGGTCGCCGGCCAGGCCGAGGGCTCTGCTCGGCCCGTCGGCCTGCCCCACCATCACACGACCGGTCAGCCACGCACACAGCAGGAATGCGGTAGCCACCGAACGGTGGAGTCGCGTGGACGGCTCTGCCGCCTGTCACACACACGCTCATGCCCATTTATCGCGCGATAAGTGTTGGTCGGCGATGGGTTCATAGGGCGTGCTGATCGAGCAGGGCGAGGTAGGCGTCGAGTTGGGCTGCACCGGCGAGCAGGCTGCGGCTGCGCGTGGTCAGCCGGTCCTGCCAGGAGTCGAGGAAGGCACTCAACGCGTCCGCACCGCCCGCCTCGCGCAGCGACTCGATGAACTGCGCGACCTGGTGCAGCAGGTACCCGCCTCGACGCAGTTGTCGTGCGATCTCGGCGTCGCGCACGCAATCCGGTCCGTATTCGCGGTAGCCCGTTGCCCGGTCGCGTTCGGGGCGCAGGATGCCCTCGGTCTCCCAGGTGCGCAACGTCGCCGGGTGCACGCCGAGCCGGCGCGCGAGTTCGCCCACGGTCAGCGGACGGCCGTTGACAGGGGGCGGTTTCGTGGTGGACAGGCTGTCGAGTGCCGCCGCGACCTCGGTGCGGGTAGCGCGTTCGGTGAGGAGCGCGACGTGCGTGGCATCGATGAGCCGGTAAGCGGACCCGGCATCGCCCCGGTTGGTCGCGCGCATGATCTCCATTGCCTGCTGGTGCCCGTGGCCGCCGCGTAACGCGAGAAAGGCGCGCAGGGCTTGCGCGTGCAGGGGCGTGTAGCGCCGGTAGCCGGTCTGGCTGCGCTCGGTCGGCGGGAGGATGCCAGCGTCGTCGTAGTTGCGGATCGCCTGTGCGGACAACCCGTGTTCTCTGGCGAGGTCGATGGGGCGCAGCTGTACCTCCGATTGAGGCTTTCATCTATCGACTGCAGGTAGAAGTCTCAGAAGTTTCACACGAATCTTCAACGATACCGTCGAGGGTAGATACTTCTGGAAGGGGTGTTCATGTCTACTGCCGCAGCACTGCGTGGGATCGGCCGCCAACTCGACGACGCGGCCGACCTGGGCCGTGCCCTCGACGAGCTGCTCGCCGCGCGGCCCGAGCCGCCGGCCCTGCTCGCCCTCGGCGAGCCGACCCACGGGATCGAGGCGTTCCCGTTGCTGCGCAACGAAATCCTCGGCCACCTGGTCGAACGGGGGTACCGGTCGATCGTGTTGGAAACCGATGTCTTCGCCGCGTCCGTCGTCGATGACTACGTTGCCGGGGCACCGGCGCAGATCGACACGGTGCTCGCGACCGGGTTCAGCCATGGGTTCGGTGCCGTACCCGGCAACCACGAACTCGTCGAATGGCTTCGCGCGCACAATGCAGGCCGCGCGCCGCAGGATCGGGTTCGCTTCTACGGCTTCGACGCGCCGACGGAGTACTCGGGTGCGCCGAGCCCGCGACGCGCGCTGTCCTCGGTGATCGAGTACCTGCCCGCGGCCCTGCGGCCCGAATCAGTCCACGACCTCGACACGCTACTCGGCGAGGACACGGACTGGACGAATCCGGCGGCCATGTTCGATCCGGCAGCCTCCATCGGCGACTCCGACCGCGCCCGCGCCCTGCGCATCATCGCCGACGACCTCGCCAGCACGCTGCGCCGCGCGGCGCCCGACCTGCACCGCGCCGACCCGACCGGCTACGCCTACGCCGTCGCGCACGCGCGCACCGCCCAGAGCCTGCTGCGCTATCACGCGGCCATGGCGAGTCCAGCCCCTGATCGCATCGCGACCTTGGTCAGCCTGCGCACCGAGATGATGGCCGAGAACCTGCTCGCGATCGTCGCGCAGGAGCAGCGACGCGGACCGAGCCTGGTGTTCGCGCACAACCTCCACCTCCACCTGCAACGCACCCAGTCGGACGGCGGGGACAAAGTGAGCTGGGGAAACGCTGGAGCGCTGGTAGCGCGCACCCTCGGCGAGCGCTACGCGTTCCTGGCAACCGACGCCAAACCCGACAGCGATCCGGACACCTTCCAGGGCATGTTGGCTATTGCGACCACCCGCCGCGCCCTGTTCCCCGCATCGGCCCTGCGCGCCGCGCTTCCCCCGTCGATCGGCCCTGGCGAACCGATCCTGCCCGGCCACATCCCGCTCACCCCAGCAGAATTGGACGGCGCCGACGCGGTCATCTTCATTGCCGACACCGACGGAAAACGGCATCAGTACTGGTAGCAGCCACCGCCGGAGGAGATCCGCCAGCACCCGGGCGTACACCGCGCAGCGTCCACAGACAATCGATCGCCTGAAGACCGAGAATGCATTGTGAGAAGGGCGCTCTCGACGTCTACGGCCACCAATACATTCTCGACGGTCGCCTATGGGGACGGTGTGCGCGGTGGAACTGGCTGCGGCTCAGGGCAATCGGGGTGGCGGGTCGACCCTCAGCTCCTCGAAATCGGCTCTGCCGAATCTTTCTACACTGCGGGCGATGAATCGGGCGTAGCCCGCTGGTAGGTACTCGTGAGCCGCTCACCGCGGCCACGAACCGAGGAGAAACCATGACCGACACCGCAGTGCACGCCGACCGCGAGGCCGTTCTCGATGTCCTGAACAACCTTTACCGTGCCTGGGCCGACAATGATGCCGACGCTTTCGTCGCCGACTATGATCCCGACGCCACTTCAATCTTGCGCGGCGTCTTCAACTCCGGCCGCGACGCCGTCCGAGACCGGATGGCCGCGGGCTTCGAGGGCCCGCTGCGTGGCTCGAAAACCCTGGACGAACCCCAACTCGTCCGTTTCCCCACCCCCGACACCGCCATCGTGGTCAGCCGCAGCGCCGTCCTCATGGCACGTGAAACCGAAGCGCCCGCCGACCGTTGGGTCCTGGCGACCTGGACCCTGATCCGCCGAGACGACCGCTGGCTGCTCACCGCCTACCACAACTGCCCGGCCCAGTAATGCCACGTCGTCGACGGTCAGGTGAGTGGGTGACCTCGGCGGAGGTAGTGCGATTGACGAGCTTGGTGCTGTCGGCGTCGCCGCCTGCACCAAGCCTCAGCGCGCGAACCGCAGGTCGAGCCGCCGCCAAAGGGATTGCCGCTCAGGGCTGTCGAGGGAAATTGTCGGTGTCGCTGTCGTCGGTAATGTGAGCCGTACTCATTCGTTCTTGCATGGCGCGATCTTAATGAAGGGGGGCATTCCTGCCACTGTCGGAGATGCTGTGCCAGCAGCCATGCTCCTAGTGTTCGCAGGAAACGCACGAAACAAAAGGAACGCACTCCATGATCGTCCGTTCACTGAGAGAGATCATCGGCACCGACCGCGAAGTGAAGGGCCCCACGTGGACCAGCCGCCGCCTGGTGCTCGCCGAGGAGAAGGTCGGCTTCTCCTTGAACGACACCGTGGTGGAGGCGGGCACCGAGCTCGAGATGTGGTACACCAACCACATCGAGGCCGTCTACGTCATCGAGGGCCGGGGCGAACTGGTCGACCACGAGACCGGTGCAAAGCACCGTCTCGAGCCCGGCATGATGTACCTGGTCGACGCACACCAGCATCACACCTTGCGCGCCCACACCGAGTTCCGCGCGGTCTGCGTATTCAACCCGCCCCTCACCGGCCGTGAGGTCCACGACGAGAACGGCGCCTTCCCACTGCTGACAGAAGAGGATCAGTGAGCGACACCGCTGCCAACGAGGACGAGCCGCTACGCGGTTTCGCCAGTGACAACAACGCTTCCGTGCACCCGGACATCTTGGCGGCGCTGGCCGCCGCCAACGAGGGCCACCAGCCGGCCTATGGCGAGGACGTCCACACCGCACGGCTGCGCGAGCTGATCAAGAACCATTTCGGCGACAGTGCCGATGTCTTTCCGGTATTCAACGGCAGCGGCGCCAACGTGGTTGGGCTGCAGGCGATGTGCGACCGGTGGAGCGCGGTGGTCTGCCCGGAGTCCGCGCACGTCAACCTGGACGAGTGCGGCGCACCGGAGAAGGTGGCCGGGCTCAAGCTGATCCCGGTGCCCACCCCGGATGGCAAGCTGACGCCGGAGCTGCTCGACCGGTACGCGTGGGGCTTCGGCGATCAGCACCACGCCCAGCCCAAGGTTGTCTCCATTACCCAGAGCACCGAGCTCGGCACTCTCTACACACCCGGTGAGATCGCGGCCATCGGCGCGCTGGCGCGCGAACGTCACATGCTGCTCCATGTGGACGGCGCCCGGCTGGCCAACGCGGCCGCCGCACTCGATCTGCCGTTGCGCGCGTTCACCACTGACGTCGGGGTGGATGTGCTGTCGTTCGGCGGCACCAAGAACGGCCTGATGCTCGGCGAGGCGATCGTGGTGCTGAACCCGGACGCGGTGCGCGGCGTGACGTACCTGCGTAAAGCCGGGCTGCAGTTGGCCTCCAAGATGCGGTACATGTCGGCGCAGTTCGTCGCGCTGCTGGAGGGCGACCTGTGGCTGCGCAACGCCCGGCACGCCAATGCGATGGCGGCGCGGCTGGCCACAGCCGTCGCCCGGGTGCCCGGCGTCGAAATCGTACGGCCGGTCCAGGCGAACGCCGTCTTCGCCGTACTGCCTCGGGAGGTCACCGAGCGGCTGCGGAAACGGTTCCGCTTCCACACCTGGGACGAACGCACCGGCGAGGTCCGTTGGATGTGCTCGTTCGACACCACCGAGGCCGACGTGGACGCCTTCGCAGCCGCCATCGCCCAGGAGATGACCGCTTGAACAGGAGGCCTTGCGCGAACCTCAGCGCTTTGCGGTGAGCCTGGCGATGTTGGCCCGGAAGTCCTCGCTCTGGAATGTCAGATCCTCGGCCGCCAGGGCGTAGTCGAGAGTCGCCAGCACGGCATGCTCGAGTTGCAGGTTGAGCACGCGCTTGGT
Organism: Nocardia pseudovaccinii; assembly: GCF_050942345.1. Classification (NCBI taxonomy): domain Bacteria; kingdom Bacillati; phylum Actinomycetota; class Actinomycetes; order Mycobacteriales; family Nocardiaceae; genus Nocardia; species Nocardia pseudovaccinii. Next base: position 3,154,254 of record NZ_CP192074.1, on the reverse strand, counting down.
GCTCTCCACCGCCTGCTGCGGCAGTTCGAGCATCCGTTGGGCACAGGCCAGCGCCTCGGCGACCGGATCTTCGACGACATGGTTGGCCAGTCCCATCTCGCGTGCCCTGGCGGCGGGAATCCGTGCGCCGGTGATCGCGTATTCCTTGGCCAGCAGCATGCTGGTGTGCAGCGGCCAGGTGAGCGGGCCGCCGTCTGCGGCGACCAATCCGACCTGCACGTGCGGGTCGGACAGATACGCGGTTTCGGCGATGTAGACCATGTCGCTCAATGCCACAAGGCTGCAGCCGAGACCGACTGCCGGACCGTTGACCGCGGCGATCACCGGGATCCGGCAGCGGGCCATGCCGAGCACGATGTCCCGGCCGTCGGCAATTGTCTTGGCGCGCAGATCGCTATCGCGGCTGAGTTCTTCGAGATACGTGAAATCGCCGCCCGCGGAGAAGGCTCGGCCCGCGCCGGTCAGCACTGCTACCCGCGCCCCACTGTCCGCACTGAGCCGCGGCCACAGCCGGGCGAGCCCGGCATGCAGCGGATCGTTGACGGCGTTGAGGGCGTCGGGTCGATTCAGCGTGATGATCCGGACCGGTCCCTCGGCGCGGACATCGATTTCGGCTGGCATGTCGTACATTTCAAACTCCCAATCCCAGGATGCGCGCGGCGATGATGTTCTTCTGTATCTGCGAGGTACCGCCCATGACGCTCTGTGCGCGGCTGTAGAAGTAGGACCCGAGCAGTTCCGGATCGCGGGTGCCGCCGACGGCCAGCGCCGCATGGCCGACCGCTTGGTCGACCCAGGTCATGAGGAGTTTGTCCAGCGATCCGTCGGGCCCGTGGGTGACGCCGTCGAGCTGTTCGGAGAGTCGGCGCCGCACGTGCAGGCGCAGCATCTCGGTCTGCACCGCCGCCCAAGCGAGTTCCTCGGGTGCCTTGCCCTCGACGCGAGCGGCCAACTGGCGCACCAGCTTTCCGTATCGAGCCGCGAACCCCAGAGTGGAGGGCTCGCGTTCGTGCCCGACGACGGTCATCGCCAGCTTCCAGCCCTCCCCGGGTGCACCGACCAGCTGATCCGCGGGCACGATCGCACCGTCGAATTCCACCTGACCGAATTCCCGGGTCACCCCGCTGATCATCTGCAGTGGCCGCTGCTGCACACCGGGCTGCTTCATCGAGATAATGAATGCCGAAATGCCTTTGTGCCGTGGCGCATCCGAATCGGTACGCGCCAAGACCAGGCACCAGTCGGCGACATCGGAGTAGCTGGTCCAGATCTTGTGGCCATTGATGACGTAGTGGTCGCCCTCGCGCGACGCGGTGGTCGTCAGCGCCGCCAGATCCGAACCGGCCCCCGGCTCGCTGAAACCCTGGCACCAGCGCTCGGTGCCGTTGATCATGCCGGGCAGGAACCGTTGCTGCAGTTCCTTGCTCGCGTGCCGTCCGAGACCTGCGACCAGGTAGCCGAGGCTGGGCCGTGGCGGCGCACCCGCGATCGCCAACTCCTCGTCCAGGATGACGTCATAGACCGGTGAAAGGTCGTGGCCACCGAATTCTCGCGGCCACGACAAACCGAAGAACCCGGCCGCGTAGAGCGCCTGATGCCATTCGCCCTGCCGCGCCCAGTATTCGTCACCCGAGGTCGGAAACGTCCCGGCCACCTGGGCCAGCCAGGCGCGCAGCCGGTCCCGGAATTCGGCCTCCTGCGGTGCGTCACGAAAGTCCAAGGTCGATCTCCTCCAGGCTGACGGGGAACAATTCGGTCGAGGTCAGGGCACGGCGCAGGTACACGTGCGCGAGGCACTCCCAGGTGTTGCCGATGCCGCCGTGCACTTGAATCGCGGTCTCACATACCGTCCGCGCGGCCCGCGCGCAGTACAGCTTCGCGATCCGCGCTGCCCGCATCGACTCGGCATGCGGCAATTCGTCGACCGCCCAGGCCGCGTGCCGCGCGACGCTGATCGATCCCTCGATCAGTGCCTGACTCTCGGCGAGCAGGTGCGCGACCGCCTGATACGAGCCGATCGTATTGCCGTACTGCGCACGGACTTTCGCGTATTCGACGGCGAGGGACTGCGCGCCGCGGGCGACACCCACCAGATCGGCGGTGGTGGCCACCAGCGCCAATGCCTGCCACTGAGCCACCTGATCGGCGGACAATTCGCCGAGGAAGTCGGGTCGACCGGTGAGCTCCGCGTCGACCCTGGTGAGATCCGCACCGGGGAGTTCGGCACCGACCCCACCGACGAGCAGCTGGCCATCGTCGATCACCAGTGCTCGATCGGCGCCGTGCGCGTCGATCGCCCGGTCCGTAACCGCGACGGTCCAACGCTGACCGTCATCGGCCGGACCACGCAGATCGTCGGCCAGTACCGGTCCCAGGAACGGCACATCGACCAGTCCGCGCCCGAACTCCTCGGCCACGATCGCCACCTCGACTCCGGTAGCGCCGTCCGAACGCAGTGCCCGCCAGCCGGTCTGGTCGATCGCCTTCTCCAGCCGGGTCAGCCGCGCCGCGTCGTCGAGGTCGAGTACCGAGCCGGGGCCGAGGTCATCGGCCAATTTCGCGGCGGCGTCCCGCAACTGTCGCTGTTCACTCGTGAGACGAACGTCCATACTGCTCCTTGAGAATTCGGCGCAACACCTTGCCGGAGGGCAGGCGCGGGATTTCGGGGACGAACAGCACGCGGCGTGGTCGCTTGTATCCGGCCAGCCGGTCGCCGACCAGTGCGATGAGTTCGTCGTCGGTGACCGCAGCGGTGCGGGTGACGGCCGCGACGATCGCTTCCCCATCGGCGGGGTCGGCGATACCGAACACCGCGCAGTCGCCCACCGCGGGATGTCCGTGCAGCACGGCCTCGATTTCTGCGGGGGCCACCTGGAAGCCGCGGACCTTGATCATTTCCTTGGATCGGTCGGTCAGCTGGACCCAGCCGTCGGCATCGACGCGGCCGATATCACCGGTCCGGTACCAGCCGTCGTCGAAGGCTTCCGCCGTTGCATCAGCCGGTAGATATCCGGCCATGAGCGAAGGCGACCGCGCCTGGATTTCACCGATCTCGCCGGGGCTCAACGTTTCTCCGGTCGTCGACACCACCCGCAGTTGCACGCCCGCCGCCGCTTTTCCGACGCTGTCGTACCGCACGTTCCCGATCGGACTGCATGCGATGACTGGCAGTTCGGTGGTTCCGTACGCGGGCAGCCAGCCGACACCGGTTCGGGTGGTGACGGTTTCGGCGACGGATGCGGTGACCGGCGTCGCGCCCCACACGATGTAGCGCAGCGAGGACAGGTCATAGGACTCGAGTTCGGGATGCGCGGCCAGCGCTAGAGCGATAGGCGCGACGGCCATCTCGATGGTGATCCGGTCCTCGGCGATGCACCGCAGCATCCGTTCCAGGTCGAAGCGCCGGTGCAGCCGCATCCAGGCGCCGGCCTCCAGCACGGTGACGATATTGAGCAGTCCCAGGATGTGCGAGGGCGGCGTGACGATCTGCAAGCGGTCGTCGGAATTCAGCTCCAACACCCGGGTCCAGTGCCGCACCGCCGCGGCGAGCGAGGCGTGGGTGTGCCGCACCGCCTTCGGCAATCCGGTAGTGCCCGAACTGAATACGAGCACCGCGTCGGATTCCGGATCGGGTTGTCCGAAGGTGTGTGTCAGCGGTGTGATCGGATCGTCGAGGTGGCGCGTGGGCAGCAACTCGGCCAATATCGGCGCATCGCCGAGTCCGTGCGCCGGTTCGGTCAGCGCCAGGGCATGTTCGACCTCGGCACGCTTCCAAGCGGGACTGATCAGCACGGGTGTCGCGCCCAGTAGCCATGTCGCCAGTACCGCGACCACGAATTCCGGCCGGTTCGTCGACATCAGCGCGACGCGATGCCCGGCGCGCACACCTCGCGCCACCAAGTCCACGGCCAGACCTCCGGCCAGCCGATCCAGCTGCCGGTACGTGTACCCGCGGTCCTCGAACGCGAGGGCGACCGGTTCGGCGCGCACGGTCGCGGCACCGCGGCGGCTGTCGTTCGACCCCATATGAGAAGATCCTGTCTCGTCAGAGAGAATATAATTCTCCTTGTACTAGAATCTTAATACCAGGAGGAGGCAGTTCATGGCGAGACCCCCGTTATTCCAGCGCGCGACCGTAACGCGGATCGTTAAAGAGAGCGCCGACGCGCGCACCTATGTGCTCGACCCGCACGACGGGCCGATCGCTTATCAATCCGGGCAGTTCTGCACGTTCCGAGTCCACGTGGACGGCAAGGATCTGTTCCGCTCCTACTCGATGTCGAGTGCGCCGGAAACCGACCGCGAACTGATGACCACGGTCAAGCGGGTGCCCGGCGGACAGGTCTCGAACTGGCTGCACGACAACGTGGTCGAGGGCGACGAACTGGAGCTGACCAGAGCGGCGGGCCGATTCTGTCTGCGCCCCACCGAGGCGCCGCTGCTCGGTTTCAGCGGCGGCAGTGGTATCACACCGATCCTGTCGCTGGCCAAGAGTGCGCTGACGAGCACCGCCAGGAAAGTGCGGCTGCTGTGCGCGGACCGCGATCGGGAGTCGGTGATCTTCGAGGCGGTACTCGCGGAACTGGTCGGCCGCTACCCGGGGCGGCTCGAGGTGATCCGCCACCTCGACGCCGACGGCGGCTTCCTGACCCCCGACGCGATCCGCGATTTCGTCGGCGCGGACGGCGGCGGCGACAGCTATATCTGCGGACCCGAGGCCTTCATGGAGATGGTCGAGAATGCTCTGCCCGGACCGGGCCTGGTGTTCAGCGAACGATTCGGCGCGCCGGCCCCGGCGCTGCCCGCTACCCCGGAGGCCACCGAGACCCCTACGGACACAAGTTCGGCCGCGATCGTCGAAACCCCCACGGCTACAACCCCGGCTGCGACCACCGACCACACTGTCACGATCATCCTGAACGGCAAGAAGAAGTCCGTTCCGCGCAAGGACGGCGAAACACTGCTCGACAGCGCCCGCCGCGCCGGTCTCACACCCCCGTTCTCCTGCGAGGCAGGTAACTGTGCCACCTGCATGGCGAAGGTGACGAAAGGTCATGCCACGCTGCGCCGCAACGACGCGCTGACCGACGACGAACTCGCCGAAGGTTATGTCCTCACCTGCCAGGCCGTACCGGACACGGACTCCATCACCGTCGACTACGAGTGATCGATACCCAACGATCTCTGGCTGACTGTGAGATCGCGGCCCGGGTCGGCGTCGACGCGCGCGCCGTTCCCGCCCGTGCTTGGCGATAATTTTCGGCTTGCACCCCAACTCTTTGCTCGATCGGCCGGTTGATGTCGGTGTCGGTGTTACCTCGAGCAAAGGGAATGACGGTGTCCGAACGAAACTCCCGTTCCAGGAGATCTGTTGTGGTCATCGCGGCCGCGGGGCTCACTCTCACCGCCGCGTCCGCGTGCAGCAGCGTCGTCGACCATTTCAGTGGCCCCTACGATCCCGGTACTGCAAAGGTCGGCGACTGCTTCGGCGGAAAGCACCGGGCCATCGGCGGAGGAGCGAACTTGACCAAGACGGTGTCCTGCGGGAACCCCGAAGGGTACTACCAGGTTTCGGCAGTCCTCGGCAACGGAAAGAGCGCCGAGTGCCCCGCCGATCGCAGCCGGGAGGGTTACCTTCCGGCTGGTGTCGATCGAGGCTCGTACAGCACCAACTACTTCGAGGCCGACGGGAAGACTTTCTGCCTGCTCTGGCAAAAACCGAAATAGGCTGCGACAGCGGGGGCGAGCATTCGGCCGTATTACGCCGGGCGATGCTCCTCGACGCGCCGAAGCCACTCGGAGACGAGCGCCTCGACGAGGTCACCCTGCTCGTGCGGCAGCGCGTGCCCGGCGCGGTCCAGCACCGCGAACGTGCCGCGGGGATAGTGTTCGACCAGATCCCAGTGGCCTGCGAATCCCATCGAGGAGTCCTGGCGCCCGGCGATGATGAGGGTCGGGTTGGGATACGGCGGTCCGTCCTCGGGGCCGGAACTCAGCCGCCAGCGTTCGCCGATCCGCGCCATCGCGGATTGGTCGGCCAAGGGGACGGCGGGAGCCACATAGTGCTGGAACCGCTCTTGCATGGCGGGTGTGTGCACCACGAAGTAGGCCTCGAATTCGGTACGGTCGTCCGGGCCCAGAACGTCGCCGAGGTCGCCTGCGGCGTGCACCACCTGGTGTGCGGGTATGGCGCGCGGGTCCTCGATGAGGGGGCAGATTACGCTCAGCCCACTCACCTGATCGCGGCGTCTGTTCGCGACGGCCCGGGCAAAATAGCCGCCGACGGAATGGCCGATAACCAACAGATTTCGATCACCGATCACAACATCGATCAACCCGAGGACGAGCTCGACCACATCATCTGAGCTATTGATCGTTTCCGGCGCCGGGGTGCGCCCCATACCCGGGAGATCCAGATAGATGCGCCGATAATCAGGCAGGTCACCGAAGATCGGCTCCATCGTCGCGACCATCTCACGATGATCCACCCCCGAACCGTGCATCATCAAGATCGGAGTCCCGCTACCGTATTCGACGTAATGCACGGAAACGCCGTCGACGTCGCACTCCATACCGACACCCTAGTCAGCTGGGGGCGGCAGCTGAGCGCGATCGCTCGTGGCGGCGTGCGGGCATTGCGATCCCTCGAGCGCCTGCACTCTTGCGCTCGCGAACCTGGGGGCCGGTCAACGGCGGAAAGGTCAGCGCGATGACTCTGCGGCAGAGCCGGACGCGATGTCGTCGGCCAGCGGGGCAATGGCCCCAATGATCTGTTCCACCAGCGCCGTCGGCACCTCGGCGGTGGTCAGCGCATCGGTCAGATGTCCGGCAACGAGGTTGAAATGTTGCATCGTGATGCCACGGCCCTGATGGACCTGCTTCATCGGGGCACCAACGTAGGGGCCGGGGCCGCCGAGCGCGGCGGAGAAGAACTCGACCTGACGCCCCTGCAACCGAGACATGTTCGTACCGGTGAAGAACGGCGCCAGCTGGTCATCGGCGAGGACGCGGACGTAGAAGTCCTCGACTACCGCCTCGAGCGCCTCCTGCCCTCCGATCTGCTCGTAGATTGTGCCGGGCTCGGCTACCGCGGCCGCCCCGGACTTGGACTTGGACTTGAACCATGACGTGATATCCATGCATTCAGGACAGCACCGGTCGGTTTCCGTCCCGTTAGTCGGCTGTCGCAGCCCGTTTTCCATTCATGGCCTGTGCATTTCACGGAACTCACAACAGGCAGCCGCACCTGTGAGCAATATTTCGAACGTGACTCATTCTGGGGAAACGTACGGACTGTCGGTGCCGATCGGACACCGCCGGCCCGACTACTCCTCGTGCTCGCCGAGCACCGGCGGCGGACCGTACTGCGGCTGGTATCCGGTTATTCGGATCGGACTGCCGATCAGCCGGTAATCGCCTACGGTGACGATGGTTTCGGGGGTGGCGGCCAGCGCTTCGGGCAGGGTGCGGACCGCGGCCGCCGGGATGCCGAGTGGGCGCAGGCGAGATTCCCAGCCGGAGGCGGTGTCGGTGGCCAGAGCCGCGGTCACCGCGGCGAGCACCTCGTCGCGATGGGCGGCCCGCTCGGCCATCGTCTCGAATCCGTCGACACCGGCCTCCGCGGTGAAGACCTTCCAAAAGCCGTCGTGGGTGATGAACAGCGCGAGGTGGCCGTCGGCGGTCGGAAAGAGCTGTGCTGGAACGTAATACGAATGTGCGCCGAACTTTCGGCGTTGCGGTTGTTTGCCGTCGTTGAGATAGGCCGACGCATGGTAGTTCAGCTGCGAGAGCATCACCTCGTACAGCGAGACGTCCACCTGCCCGCCGCGGCCGGAGACTATCTGGGCGAGCAGGCCGAGCGCGGCGGTGAGGCCGGTCGAATTGTCCGCCGACGAATACCCGGGCAACGTGGGCGGCCCCTGCGGATCGCCCGTCATCGCGGCGATGCCCGTCGCCGCCTGGATCACATAGTCGAAGGCGGGGTCGTCACCGCCGTCCAAGCCGAAGCCCGTGATCGCCACACACACGATCCGCTCGTTGAATTGCCGCAGCGACTCATAGGTCAGGCCGAGCCGCCGGATCGCGGACGGCTTCAAATTCACCAGCAGCGCATGCGATTCCGCGACGAGTTCGGCCAGCCGACGCTGTCCGGCGGGGCTGGTCAATTCGAGTCGGATACTGCGCTTGCCGCGATTGAGGCTGGCGAAATAGGAGTCGCCGACCTGCCGCGAGATCTCCCCGTTCAGCGGTTCGATCTTGGTCACCTCGGCGCCGAGATCGGCGAGCATCATCGTGGCGTAGGGACCGGCGAGCATGGTGCCGACCTCGAGTACCCGGATCCCCGCCAGCGGCCCAGCGGCCTCACCGGATACCGGTCGGTTCACCGCAATTCCTTCGCCAGTTCGGCGATCATCTCCCGGGTGCGGCGCTTGGAGGCGATGAGTTCGTCGCGGGTGTCGCCGATGGGCAGCAGCCGCACCGACAGATCCGTGGCACCGGCGTCGGCGAAGCGCCGCAGTCCCGCCGCGATCGCCCGCTCGTCACCCGCGACGCAGATATCACCGATATCGCGGGCCGAACCCTGTTCCAGCAGCCGCTGATAGTTGGGCGAGACCTCGGCCTCGCCGAGAATCCGATTGGCCCGCGCCTTGGCCTCGTCGACCTCCGACGGCGAGCACAGACACACCGGTAGCCCGGCGATGACGCGCGGTGCGGGCCGCCCGGCGTCGGCGGCGGCCTTGTTGATTTTCGGGACCACATGGTCGGCCACCGCGCGCTCGTCGGCCATCCACAGAATGGTGCCGTCGGCCTGTTCCCCGGCGATGCGCAACATGACCGGTCCGAGTGCGGCGATCAGCACGGGCACCGGCGCTACCGGACCGAGGTCGAGCGGATTGTGCACGGTGAAGGTGTCGTTTTCGATATCGACCTGGCCGGGCCCCCGCAGACCGGCATTCAATACGTCCAGGTAGTCGCGGGTGTAGGCCGCCGGTTTCGTATAGGGGAGCCCGAGCATGTCCTGCACGATCCAGTGATGCGAGGGGCCGACACCGAGTGCGAGCCGACCACCGGCCGCGGCCTGCGCCGAAAGCGCTTGGCGGGCAAGGGCGATCGGATGCTGCGCCTGCAATGGCACGACCGCGGTGCCCAATTCGATGCGGGTGGTCTTCATCCCCATCAGCGCGATGGTGATCAGCGCGTCGAAATCGGTGGGTATCTGCGGAATCCACGCGGTGTCCAGTCCCGCGGATTCGGCCCATTCGATATCGTCGAGCATCCTGCTGAGCTTGCGGGCGGAGTCCCCCTTCTCCGGCCCGATCATCACTCCGATTCGCACGAATTCCTCCAGTTTCCAAGCTCTTCCGGACGACTGCTGCCGCCCGGGATCACGACGGTGTCGTGGTTTCGGTCTCGGGGACGGCAGTCGGCGGAGCCGACGGGGTGGGTAAGCACTCGGGGACGGCAGTCGGCGGAGCCGACGGGGTGGGTAAGCACTCGGGGACGGCAGTCGGCGGAGCCGACGGGGTGGGTAAGCACAGCGCGCGGATCTCGGTGACCAGCGTCTCCAGCGCGGTGCCGGTCGGAAAGACCGCGGCCGCACCGGCTTCCAGCAATCGCGGCACATCCGCCTGCGGGATGGTGCCGCCGACCACCACCGCGATATCCCCGGCGCCGGCGGCCCGCAGCGCGTCCACGACGCGCGTCGTCATCGACACATGCGCGCCGGACAGGATGCTCAAACCGACCACGGCGACGTCTTCCTGCAACGCGATCGACACGATGTCCTCCACGCGCTGACGGATGCCGGTGTAGATGACCTCGAACCCGGCATCGCGCAGGGTGCGGGCGACGATCTTGGCACCGCGGTCGTGACCGTCCAAACCCGGCTTGGCGACGAGTACGCGTGCGGGCATCAGAACACCACCGGCTGCTGGAATTCGCCCCATACCGACTTCAGTGCGGCGGTCATCTCGCCGACCGTGCAGTACGCGTTGGCGCAGTCGATCAGATTGTGCATCAGGTTTCCGTCTCCTTCGGCGGCATGCGACAAAGCGGTGAGACAGGCACGCACCGCAGCGGGATCTCGTTCGGCCTTCACCCGAGCCAGGCGCTCGAGCTGCAATTCCCGCCCCTTGGCATCGAGTTCATAGGTGCCGATATCGGGTGCGGGCTCGTCGGAGACGAATCGATTCACCCCGACCACCGGACGCGAACCCGACTCCACCTCCTGATGCAGCCGGTACGCCTCGTCGGCGATCAGACCTTGCAGATATCCGTCCTCGATGCAGCGCACCATGCCGCCGTGCTGCTCCAGATCGGTCATGATCTCGACGATGCGTGCCTCGGTGGCGTCGGTGAGCGCCTCGACGAAGTAGGAGCCGCCGAGCGGATCGGCCACCCGCGTCACGCCGGTCTCATACGCGAGGATCTGCTGGGTGCGCAGCGCCAGCGTCGCCGACTCCTCGCTCGGCAGCGCGAACGGTTCGTCCCACGCCGCGGTGAACATCGACTGCACCCCGCCGAGCACCGAAGCCATCGATTCGTACGCGACCCGCACCAGATTGTTCTGGGCCTGCGGCGCATACAGCGACGCGCCTCCGGCGACACAGCCGAACCGGAACATCGACGCCTTGTCCGTGCTCGCGCCGTAGCGCTCGCGCACCAGGGTGGCCCAACGCCGCCGACCCGCACGGTATTTCGCGATCTCCTCGAAAAAGTCGCCGTGGGTGTAGAAGAAGAACGAGATCTGGGGCGCGAATTGATCGATCGTCATCCGGCCGCGTTCCACCACGGTGTCGCAATAGGTCACGCCGTCGGCGAGGGTGAAGGCCATCTCCTGCACCGCGGTCGCCCCGGCGTCGCGGAAGTGCGCGCCCGCCACCGAGATCGCGTTGAACCGCGGCACCTCGGCAGCGCAGAACTCGATGGTGTCGGCGATCAACCGCAGCGACGGCTCCGGCGGCCAGATCCAGGTGCCGCGCGAGGCGTATTCCTTGAGGATGTCGTTCTGGATGGTGCCCGTGAGCTTTTCCCGCGGCACGCCCTTCTTCTCCGCGGCCGCCACATAGAACGCCAACAGGATCGCCGCGGTGCCGTTGATGGTGAAGCTGGTGCTGATCTTGTCCAGCGGGATGCCGTCGAAGAGCACCTCGGCGTCGGCGAGCGTGTCGACGGCGACGCCGACCCGGCCGACTTCCTCGCTCACCTCGGGATCATCGGAGTCGTAGCCGCACTGCGTCGGCAGATCCAATGCCACCGACAGTCCGGTGCCGCCCTGGCCGAGCAGATACCGGTAGCGCTGGTTGGATTCCTCCGCGGTGCCGAAGCCCGAGTACTGCCGGAACGTCCACAACCGACCCCGGTAGCCGGAGGCGAAGTTGCCACGCGTGAAGGGATATGCGCCCGGCTGGGGCGGATCGGCACGCCGGTCTTCCGGTCCGTAGACCGGCTCGAGCGGGATACCGGACGAGGTCTGCACTTGGTCGTTCATCAGTGAATACGCTACTTGCCAAAAAAGAGAATGCCAATACCATCTGAAGCGAGTGAGTTCTCACAATCCGTTTCCCCGAGGAGCACGATGCCCGAGCAGCACCGACCGTTGACCGACCGCACCATGGTGATTTCCGGCGCCAGCCGCGGCATCGGGCTGGCCATCGCGGTCGCCGCCGCCCGCCGGGGCGCCAACGTGGTGCTGCTGGCCAAGACGGCCGAACCACATCCACGGCTGCCCGGCACCGTCTACACCGCGGCCGCCGAAATCGAGGCCGCGGGCGGCAAGGCGGCCGCCGTGGTGGGTGATGTGCGCCGCGAGGAGGATGTGCAGCGGGTCGTGGGCACCGCGCTGGAACGCTTCGGCGGCATCGATATCTGTGTCAACAATGCCAGCGCCATCGCGACCGACCCGACCGAGCGGTTGTCGCCCAAGAAGTTCGATCTGATGATGGACATCAATATCCGTGGCGCCTTCCTGCTCACCCAGTCCTGCGTGCCGCACCTACGCAATTCGGCCAACCCGCATGTGCTGACCATCGCGCCGCCGGTGAATATGAACCCGCGCTGGCTCGGCGCGCACCCGGTCTACACGCTGTCGAAGTACGGAATGACGCTGCTGTCGCAGGGCTGGGCCGTCGAATACGCCAACGCCGCAATAGCATTCAACTGCCTGTGGCCCGAGACCTTCATCGCCACCTCCGCGGTGGCCAACCTCGACGACGGCACGAATCAGCTCGCGGCCGCGCGCAGTCCGGAGATCATGGCCGATGCCGCGATCGAGATCGTGTCCCAGCCCGCGCGGGAGGTCACCGGAAACTGCTTCATCGATGCCGAGGCGTTGACGGGATTCGGCGGCGTCGAGGACCTGTCCCGCTACGGCGGCGGCGCGCACCCGACACCGGACCTGTTCCTCGACTGATCGCCGAAAGGATTGCCGGATATGACAATTGATCCCGCCCAACGGGCGCGCTACGAGGCCGGATTACAGGTCCGCCGCGAGGTCGTCGGCGCCGACTACGTCGACCGGGCGCTGGCCGCCGCCACCGACTTCTCCGAGCCACTGCAGGATCTGGTCACCGAATACTGTTGGGGCGCGGTGTGGACCCGCCCCGGCCTGGACCGCAGGGCGCGGTCGATGATCACGCTGGCGATGCTGACTTCGCTCAACCGTGCCACGGAATTCGCCACGCACGTGCGCGCCGCATTGACCAACGGCGTCACCCCGGACGAGATCCGAGAGGTGCTGCTGCACGCGACAGTCTATGCCGGTGTCCCGGCCGGAGTCGAAGCCTTCCGAATCGCCGGACCGATCCTGCAGGAGCACGCCGATGCCTGAACGCGCTACCGGACATATCGCCTTTCTCGGCCTCGGCACCATGGGCGCGCGCATGTCGCGACGGTTGGTGGCGGCGGGTTTCGACGTCGTCGGATTCGACCCGTCCGAGCACGCCCGCGAAGGCTTGGCCGCGGTCGGCGGACGGGTCGCGACCAGCGCCGCGGCAGCCGCCGCCGGTGCCACCCACCTGATTCTCATGCTGCCCAGCTCTGCCGTCGTCGAATCCGTACTCGGTGACGAGCAGCTACTGGCCGCATTGGGGCCGGACGCGATCGTGATCGATATGAGCTCATCCGAACCGGAGTCGACGCGGCGGCTGGCCACCGAACTGGCCGCGCGTCGGATAACGCTGATCGACGCACCGGTGTCCGGCGGCGTGCGCGGGGCGGCGGACGGTACCCTGACGATCATGGTCGGGGGCCCGGAAGACACTGTCGCCCACATTGATTCGGTGCTGGCACCGCTGGGCAAGGTACGGCGCATAGGTGCGTCGGGGGCCGGTCATGCCGTCAAGGCGATCAATAATCTGCTCGCCGCGGTCAATTTGCTCGCCGCCGCCGAGGGGGTCGCGGCCGGACGCCGTTTCGGCCTGGACCCCGCCGTGATCGTCGAGACCATCAATGCCGCCAGCGGCCGCAGTGCCGCAACCGAACTCAAGTTCCCACAGGCGATTCTGCCGGAAACCTTCGACTCCGGATTCGCGCTCGCGCTCATGCTCAAGGACATGCGGATCGCCACCGACCTGGCGGCCTCGCTCGGCATACCGGCCGCACTCGGCGAACGCGCCGTCGAGCTGTGGACGCGCGCCGCAGCCGACCTCGGTCCGAGCGCCGACCAAACCGATATCGCGCGCTGGGCGGACGCGCAGTCCGCGGAACATTGAGGCCAATACCATGAATACGCCCATCCGATTCTCGGTCGTCGACGTGCTTCACTACTTCGGCAAGTGCCCGCGCTGCGGTTATTCCGCCACCGCGTCGGCGATGATCCAGACCTTCGCCGACGGCGCCACCGAATCACAACTCGTCGCCACCTGCGCGCAGCCGTGCGGGTGGAGCGGACCGGTGGCGCTGACCACGATGACCGACGCCCGGTCCGATTGACTCGGATTCACCACCGTTGCACGGTGCTCGGCGCGGCAATGCCCGCGTTCTCCGCGGCCAGCACCGCTGTCGGGATCACGACGATGGCGCGAACTCCGCCGTAGTCGGATTCGGTCAGGCGCACCGAGATGCCGTGCCGAATCCCCAACCGGGCCACCACGAACAGCCCGAGCCGCGAATCCGACGATAGTGTCGCGACGCTGAAATCCGGTGGGTCGGCGAGCACTTCGTTGGCCCGCTCCAGTTCCGAATCCGACATGCCCATGCCCTGATCGCTGATCGCCACGACAACGCCGGTGCCGATCAGATTGCCGGTCACATCCACGCGCGACTGCGGTGGCGAGAACGCGGTCGCATTGTCGACCAGTTCGGCAAGTAGATGGATGAGATCGGCGACCACCGCACCGTTGACGAAAACCGACGGCAGTCCGGCGCCGGTGAACACTCGCGCGTATTGAACGGTTTCCGCGATCGCACCCCGGACGAGCTCCCCGAGCGGAACCGGACGTCGCCACTGTCGACCCGGACGGCCGCCGCCGAGGATGATCAGATTCTCGGCATTGCGGCGCCCGCGGGTGGCGAGATGGTCGAGCTGGAACAGCGTTTCCAGCAGCGCCGGATCCTCCTGTCGCCGTTCGGCCGCGTCGAGAATCTCCAACTGCCGGTGCACGACGATCTGGCTGCGGTGCGCGATATTGCTGAATACCGCGCGCACACCCTCGCGGGTGTTCGCCTCGGTGACCGCTGCCGCGACCGCCGCGCCGTGCGCCCGATTGAAAGCCTGGGCGACCTGACCGATCTCGTCGGTGCCGAAATCCAGCTGTGCAGCTTCGGTTTCCGGGTCGATCCGCACACCTTCGTTCAAGCGTCGCATCGTCTCCGGCAACCGAACCTCTGCCACCGCAAGCGTTTCCGAGCGCAATCGTTTCAGCCGTCCGATCAATTGGTTGGCCAGCCACAGCGACACCAGGAACGCCAACACGGCGACCGCACCCAAAACGCCCGCGGCCAGCAACGAGTTGCGCGCATGCCGGGCACCCGCATCAGCTGCGTGCCGTTCGCCCTGCTGCATATGCCCCACCCACAATGCCACCAACTGCTGGCTCACCTCGTCCGCGGCCACCCGCCACTGCGCAACACTCATCGGTAACTGCGATGCGCTTGCGGGCCGCACCTGCATGATGGCGCTCTCCATGGCGCTGACGTGCTGCCAGGCCGCGGAAGCGGTGAGATCCTTTATGCGCTGTGCGTTGGCCGCGTCGAGTTCGGTTGCCAATCGCGCGATCTCGACGTGGTAGTAGCTGACCAGGTTGCGGTATTCGGCGAACAGCGTCGGCGACCCACTCTGTGGGTTGACGACCGCCATGGTCAGCGCGCTGGCGCGCGACATGGATTCGAGCACACGCATCAACCTGAGATTGCGGGTGAGTTCCGAGCCGGTGGACGCATCCGGAGCAGACTGTCCGATCGTCGCCGAACCCTGGTCCATGCCGTCCAATAGTCGGCTGTAGAAGTCGTAGGCGTCGGCGATCGGTAGCCGATCGGCATCGATCGCACTGCGCAACTCCGGCAACCGAGCCTTCAACTGGTCGAAGGCTGCCACCGTGCTCCCGAGCGCGCTGCCGCCCACGCGCTGGAACTCGTCCTCGGTGGCTGCCAGCGACTTCAGCACCGTGTCGAACCGCAGCCGCGCGGCGACCAGCGCACCGGGATCGATGGCCTCGCCCGCGAGCTGGGACACCGACAGCAACCGCTCTTGTTGCACAGCCAGTACCAATTCACGGGTGGGGGCGAGGTGACTGTCCAGCGTGCGCGCGTAGTCCTCAGCGTGTCGCCCGTCGTTGAACAGGTAGATCGACGTACCCACCCCGACGCAGATCAGCAGCAGGCTGGGTACCAGCGCAATGACAAGAATCCGTGTCCGGATCCCACGGAACCGAGCCTTCAGCATCGCGATAATATAACTTACATATTAGAGAATGGCATTCTTGAAAACACGCACGCCGACCCAGGCACACGGAGGACCCGATGCGATTTATCCTGCATTACCCCGAGACCACCGGCTACGACGGTGACATGCTCGATGTCGGCGCACTGCACGACGTGGCGATCGCGGCCGAACGATCCGGATTCGACGGACTGTCACTGAGCGAGCACCCCGTTCCGGGCGCTCGATGGCTGGCTTCCGGTGGACATCAGACGCTCGATCCGTTCGTCGCACTCGGTTACGTCGCCGGGGTGACCGAACGTCTGCGGCTGATCACCTATCTCGCGGTGCTGCCCTACCGCAATCCGTTCCTGCTGGCGAAAGCGGCGGCAACGCTGGACAAACTGTCGGGTGGGCGCGCGATCGTCGGTCTGGGCACGGGTTATCAGAAGAGCGAATTCCACGCTCTCGGAGTCGATTTCGACGAACGCAACGCACTGTTCGACGAGGCGCTGGACGTGCTGCCGCTGCATTGGAGCGGCGAGCCGTTCAGCTATCAGGGCCGTCATTTCAGCGCCCGCGATGTGATCGCCCGGCCGCGGCCGGTGCAGAACCCGATCCCGGTCTGGATCGGCGGCAATTCGAAGCTGAGCCGCCGCCGGGTCGCCGCGCGCGCACAGGGCTGGATCCCGATGACCGGCGGTGCCGAGCTGAGCACCTCGGCCCGCACACCGGAACTCGGCACGCTCGACCAGCTCGCCGCGAAGATGGCCGAGGTGCGATCGGCGGCCCAGGACGCGGGCCGGTCCGAGCATATCGATCTGGTGTACTCCTACCCGGACGCGAGCATCGCCACCCCGGCGGTGGATGCCGACCGGCATCGCGAAGCCTTCGCGGCGTTGGACAAGGCCGGTGTCGACTGGATCGTCGTCTCCTGTCGCACACGCGAGCCCGGCGCGATATTCGACTTCATCTCGGAATTCGGCGCGACCTACCTGACCGCGCCCGAATCCTAGGCTGCGCCGCAGCTCATCGCGGACGGCTCAGCACCTTGTCCGCCGCCGCCCAGTGCTCGTCCGAAACCCAAAGCTGCGCAAAGGCATTCACGGCCTCGGCCGGGGAAACGCCGGACAGCACGCGCTTGATCTCACCCGCGGGCGCGTTGGCCAGCGAGCGCGCCAGTGCCAGCCAACCTTCCTCGAACGACGCACGGGGCAGCACCCGGTCCACCAGGCCGACGCGTTCGGCCTCGGCGGCGTCGAGCACGGTTCCCGAACCCGCGAGCAGCAGCGCTCGGCTACGGCCCACCAGCGCGCCGAGCCGTTCGGCGCCACCCCAGGCCGGCATGATCGCCAGCGCGACCTGATTGAACGCGATCTTGATGTCGTCGGCGGCGACCCGGATGTCCGCGGCGACCGCGACTTCGGCGCCACCACCGAAGGCGTGGCCGTTCATCGCGGCGATCACCGGGGCGGGAAAGTCCGCGAGGCGATCACAGATGCCCCGCATTCGCCAGGCCATCTCCTCGGCGGCCTCGAGGGTCCGAATCGCACTGAGCTGCTTGAGATCTCCCCCCGAGACGAATGCCTTGTCCCCCGCGCCCCGGATAACCAGTGCGCGAGCCCCCTCGGCCGCGTCGAGCGCCTTCTCGAGCTGGTCCATCGTCTCCGGCGCGATGGCGTTGCGCGCCTGCGGGCGATCGATGGTGACGACCGCAAGCCCGTCGCTCAGCTCGAGTTCCACCATTGTCAGTTCTCCGATCAAGATATTGGCATTCTACTTTCAGGAGAATAGTATATTCGGAGCGGCAGCCCCGACACTCATCCCGTAACCACCCGACCGCGCCGCGGGTGTGGCCGACTCGTGCCCGCGCGCCGGGTACTTGGAGTCCATATGCGCACAATCCCCGCCGACCTGGTCAAACGGTACGAAGACGAAGGATGGTGGACCCGCGATTCGCTCGGCGATCTGCTGGCCCGCGGTCTGGCCGCCGCACCCGATGCCCGGTTCCGCGTGCACTCGGCGGTCCGGCCATATACCGGAACCTTCGGTGACGTCGAACTGGTCGCCCGCCGACTGGCCAAGGGCTTGCACAAGCGGGGTGTCGGTCCCGGTGATGTGGTGGCCTTCCAACTGCCCAATTGGATGGAGGCCGCCGCGACCTTCTGGGCCGCAACCTTTCTCGGTGCGACCGTGGTTCCGATCGTGCACATCTACGGCTCTCGGGAGGTCGGCTACATTCTGGGCGCGGTGCGTCCACGAGTCTTCGTCACCACCGACCGATTCGGTTCGATCGAGTACGACCCGGCCGTCTACGCGGATGTGCCGATCGTCGGCGTCGTCGGACGCACCTTCGACGATCTGCTCGATGACGAGCCGTTCACCGGGGTCGTCGAGGTCGACCCGGCCGGACCGGCGCTGATCGCCTTCACCTCGGGCACCACCCGCGCGCCCAAGGGTGTGATCCACAGTCATCAAACCCTCGGCTGCGAGACCCGCCAGTTGGCCGAGCACTATCCGGCCGACCTCGGCCCGCAGATCACCGCCGCGCCGGTCGGCCATTTCATCGGCATGCTCAACGCCTTCCTCATCCCGATCCGCGACGGCATCGCGGTCAACCTCGTCGACACCTGGAATCCGGCCCAGATCCTGACCCTGATGACCAACTACGGCATCACCGTCGCGGGCGGCGTGCCCTACTACCTGACCAGCCTGGTCGACCACCCCGACTTCACCGCCGAACATCTGCTGCATATGAAGTACGCGGGCATGGGCGGCGCCTCGGTGCCGAGTTCGGTCACCGAGCGGCTCAACGAACTCGGCCTCATCGTCTACCGCTCCTACGGCAGCACCGAACACCCCTCGATCACCGCTTCCGACTGCACCGCCCCGGAGGGCAAACGGCTCTATACCGACGGCGATCCGCAGCCCGGCATCGAGATCCGGCTCACCGAGGACGGCGAAATCCTCAGCCGCGGACCGGATCTGTGCCTCGGCTACACCGACGAGGCGCTCACCGCGAAGGTTTTCGACGACGAAGGCTGGTATCACACCGGCGATATCGGCGTACTCGACGAGGACGGGTTCCTCACCATTACCGACCGCACCTCCGACCTGATCATCCGCGGCGGAGAGAACATCAGCGCACTCGAGGTCGAGGAGGTCCTGCTGACCATGCCGGCGGTCGCCGAGGCCGTTGCCGTCGCCGCGCCCGATGCTCGACTCGGCGAGCATGTGGCCGCTGTGGTGCGACTGCACCCGGGTTCGAACGCCCCGACGCTCGCGGATCTGCAAGCGCATTTCGCACAGGCGGGACTGACCAAGCAGAAATGGCCGGAACAGCTCGTGGTGGTCGAGGACTTTCCGCGCACCCCGAGCGGCAAGGTGCAGAAGTACCGGATCCGGCAGAGCCTGCGCGAGGCGTGATCAGTGGCTGATGGCGGAATGCCGCGGCCACGGACGGCCGTGGTAGCGCTCGATATCGGTGTTGAAGCGTTCGAGATAGGCGGCGAAGGCGGCGACATCGTCGGGCGTCCAGTCGGCCATGATGTCGTCCAACACGCGGAGGCTCTCCGTGCGGTCGGCGTCGAGTTGGCGATTTCCTTCGGGAGTAATGCGGAACAGTCGAGCCATGCCGCCCTCGGGGTCCGGAATCCGTTCGATCAGCCCCGCGCGCATCATCGCGGCGGTTTGCCGACGCAGCGTGGACGCCTCCAATCCCAGTGCGTCGCTGAGCTGACCGATGGACATCGGCCCCTCCCCGTGCAGACGGTTGAGCAAGGTGTACGCACTGCGGTCCATACGACTGGCACCACGCCGAGACGCGAGGCTGTACCGCCCGAGCAGCATGGTCTCGAATTCGATCAAATGCGTGGGCTTGTCCATCCCGACCCTTCTGCCGATGCGCGCGTCACCAATGACGCATGTGTATCACACAGGATGCGCACTACAACCTCGAATGTGCATGTTACACGCAGCGTGTATCATACACGTCATTTTGACCGAAAGGCGCGCCTGATCGGGTCAGGCGCGCCTCGATTGGGGGTCACGAGGTGGGCTGACTCAGGTCGTAGACCGTGGTGCCGCCGACCGTGATGGCGGTGTAGTGCGCCTTGACCCATGCGGTGATTTCGCTTGCGCTGCTGTTGGATCCGCCGCCGGGTCCACCGCCCATGCCGCCGCCCGCGATGAAGTAGGCGATGTCGCCGTTGGCGACGTACTGCTGGAATTGCGCCAGCGTCGGTGAATTGTCGCTGCCGGTGAAACCGCCGATCGCCATGATCGAAGCGCCGGTGGACAATTCGAGGCCGCTCGCCGACTGCGAGCCCACCGCCGCTGCGGCCCACCGGGTATCGGTATTGCGCACCAGCTGCTGCAGTTCGGTGTTGGACGAGTTCGAGCCCGGTCCACCGCCGCCGTCACGGTTGGCGGTCGCGTCGGACCCGGTCTGTTCGGTCCCTGCCTGCCCGGTGCCGCTCTGTCCGGTACCCGCTTGTGCAGGTGCCGCGCCGTCGAATGACGGTGCGCTGGTTCCTGATTCGCCGGAACCATCGGGTGCCGCTCCCCCGCCGCCCCCCGGTCCGCCCATACCCATCCCCTTACCCGCGACAGCCGGGCCGGAGGTCGGAATGGAACCGGAATGCGCGGTCGCCGCGGTTTCGATCGCGTACGCGGTGGTCCCCGCGAGGCCGAACAGCAGTCCGGCGATGGCGACGACGGCGGTGAACCTGCCGAGTTGGTGTGCGCCGACCGCGATGATGGCCGCGACCACGATCGAACCGATCAGCACTATCCAGCGCAGCGCCGGGTACCAGTCGGGTGTGCGATCGAGCAGGATGAAGTTCCAGATACCGGTCGAGGCGGACATGGCCGCGAGTGCGATACGCGCCGTGACGAATTGGCGGCCGCGCCACAATTCGACCACCGCGATCCCGATCAGCGCCGCGATCGCCGGGGCGAGGGCGACGGTGTAGTACGGGTGCATGGTGCCCTGCATGTAGCTGAACACGACACCGGTGACGAGCAGCCAACCGCCCCACAGCATCAGGCCCGCGCGCGTGCGTCCGGTCCGCGGTGTACGCCGGGTGAACCACAAACCGGCGACCAGACCGATCAAAGCCGCGGGCAGCAGCCAGGAGATTTCGGTGCCCATCGAATCGCCGAACAATCGGGTGATCCCGGTGCTGCCGCCGAAGCCGGTGTTGCCACCGCCGCCACCACCGCCGCCGTTGCCTTCGCCGCCGAGGACACGGCCGAGACCGTTGTAGCCGAGCGCGAGGTCGAGCAGGCTGTTGTCGGTCGAGCCGCCGATGTACGGGCGCGAATCAGCGGGCCACAAGCTGACCAGTGCGACGAACCAGCCGCCCGAGATCACCATTGCGACAAAAGCGCCGAGCAGCTTGGCGATACGACGCCAGAAACCGATCGGTGCGGCGACCAGGAACACCAGTCCGAGCGCGGGCAGTACCAGGAAGGCCTGCATCATCTTGGTGAGGAAGCCGAATCCCACTGCCACACCGGCCAATGCGAGCCAGCGGCCGCTGCCGCGCTCGGTCGCGCGGACCGTGCAATACGCGGCGACAACGAGCAGCAGCACCAGCAGTGCGTCCGGGTTGTTGAACCGGAACATCAGTGCCGCAACGGGAGTCACGGCCAGAGCCACGCCCGCGAGCAATCCGGCCGCCGGGCCGCTCCACCGGCGCACCGCGGCGTACACCAGACCGACCGACGCCACGCCCATCAGTGCCTGCGGCAGCAGCATGGAGAACGAACTGAAACCGAGCAGCCTGCCGGACAAGCCCATCACCCATAGCGATGCGGGCGGCTTGTCCACGGTGATGGCGTTACCCGAATCCAGCGAACCGAACAGCAGCGCCTTCCAACTCTGCGTGCCCGCCTGGACCGCGGCCGCGTAGAAGTCGTTGGCCCAACCGGATTTACTCAGTCCCCACAGGTAGAGCACGGCGGTGGCCGCCAGCAGAGTCCACAATCCGGGGCGGGCCCAGCGTGGCTGATCAGGTGGGCCGAACAGCCAGCGGGTCGATCGTTTCCGGTGCGCGCCCGCGTGCCGCGGACCCGCTGGTTCGGCGTGCCGCACGGGCGCCGCTTCGGTCATGGTCATCTCGAGTCCCTCTCGTTTACTCAAAGTGGTCAGTGGTTGACGGTGAGGTCGTAGACCGTGACGCCGTCTATCGTCTGGGCGGTGAAGTTGGCCTGGACCCAGGCCGCGATTTCACTGGCGGCCTGACTGCCGCCGCTCGCGGATCCGCGCATCCCGCCCATGATCTGGGCGCTGATGAAGTAGTGGATCTTGTGTTGGGCCACATAGGCTTCGAACTGCGACAGCGTGGGCGCCGGGTCGGTGCCGTTGAAGCCGCCCACGGCCATGACCGGATCACCGGTGGCCAGTTGGTATCCGGCGGCATTGCTGGAGCCGACGACGGCGGCGACCCAGGTGTAGTTGTCGGCGTCGGCGCTCAGCGCCGCGGTCAGGTTCGCGCCCGGTGTGATGCCGCCGAACATTCCGCCCATCGGGGCACCGCCGCCGGTGCCGCCCCGCGCACCCGCGCCACCGCCAGTCCATGCACCCGCGCCACCGCCTTGCGCACCCGCTCCACCACCGGTGCCGTCCTGCGCAGCCACGCCACCGTTGGTACTGCCCGGCGCACCCGCCCCAACACTGGTGCCGCTCGGCGCAGTCGTACCACCGTCGGTGCCGCTTGGCGCACCCGCCCCACCGCCGGTGCCGGTCGGCGCGCCCGCCCCACCGCCAAGCGCGCCCGCGCCGCCATCGGTGCCGCCCGGTCGCCCGCCGCCCGGGAACGACCGACCCGCACCGGCCGGTCCTGCGGACGGAATCGCACCGCTGTGTGTTGTCGCCGCGGTGGCCAATGCATAAGCACCGGGTGCGGCCAGGCCGACGGCCACGGCGACCGCGAGGACACCAGTCGCGACGGCCTTCGGCAACCGACCGACTACCAGCAGCAGCGCCGCCGCTCCGACACCGGCGATCGCGACCACCGGTCCCAGCCACGGCAGCCAGTCGCGGGTCCGTGCGAGTAGGACACAGGCCAGCACGACGGTCACCACCAGCGCACCGGACAGTACGGCCGACGCCCGAATATCGTTGCGGCGCTGCCACAATAGGCCCGCACCGACTCCGATCGCGCCCGCGATCGCCGGTGCCAGCGCCACCGTGTAGTACGGGTGCAGGATGCCGTTGGCGTAGCTGAACACCACGCCGGTGACGATCAGCCAGCCCAGCCACAGCAATAGCGCCGCCCTGGTCGGATCGGTGCGCGGGGCCCGACGGGTGAGCCACAGTCCGGCTGCGCCGAGGATCAATGCGGCGGGCAGCAGCCAGGCGATCTGGCCGCCCATTTCCGAGCCGAACAAACGGGCCCAGCCGACATCGAAATTCAGATTTCCGAGGCCGCCCGTCTCGTTACCGGTCAACCGGCCGAAACCGTTGTAGCCCAACGCGAGTTCGAGCACGCTGTTGTGCTGGGAGCCACCGATATAGGGCCGCGACGACGCGGGCCACAGCGTGACAAGCGCCAGATACCATCCCGCAGATACCACCATCGCGAGCACGGCGGCGACCGATCGAACGATCCGGGTGCGCAGCGGCGCATGCGCGGCGAGCAGATACACCAGCGCGAAGGCGGGCAGCACGAGGAACGCCTGCATCATCTTCGCCAGGAAGCCGAAGCCGACCGCGATACCGGCCAGCGGCAACCACCAAGCACCGCTGTCCTTTTCGATGGCCCGCAGCACGCAATAGGCCGCGACGGTCAACAGCAGCACCAGCAGTGCGTCCGGATTGTCGAACCGGAACATCAGCGTCGCCGCCGGTGTCAGCGCCAGCACCGCACCGGCCAGCATCCCGGCCCAGTGACCGCTGACGCGGCGTACCGCCGCGTACAGCACGGCGACCGCCGCAACGCCCTCGAGCGCCTGCGGCACCAGCAGACTCCAGGAGTTGAAGCCGAACAGCCGCGCCGAAATATCCATCACCCACAGCGCTGCGGGGGTCTTGTCGACGGTGATCGCATTGGCCGCGTCGCTGGAACCGAACAGCATCGCCTTCCAGCTCTGCGATCCGGCCTGCACCGCGGCGGCGTAGAAGTCGTTGGCCCAGCCGCTGGCACCGAGATTCCACAGATACAGCAGTGCTGTCGCGATGAGCAGCACCGCGAGCGATACCCGCCGCCACAGCGGGCCGCGCCCGGGTGGCCGCGCATCCGATGGCTCGACCGCCGCGGCGGCAGGAGCTCCCAGCAATGTTGTCGTCATGCTTCGATCGTCGCGGCCCGACGTAGTTGCCAGCTCTGCCGTAACTGTGAGTTCGCTGTGTGGCGCAGCGCTCAGTTCGCGGCAGCAGCACCGGGCAGACGCACGGTGAATTCGGTTCGGCCGGGCGCACTGTCCACGGAGATGTCGCCGCCGTGCGCCTTGACGACGGCAGCGACGATCGCCAGCCCGAGACCGGTACTGCCCGCCCGCCGCGAGCGCGACGAGTCACCGCGCGCGAAACGCTGAAAAACCATCGGCTGCAAGCCTTCCGGGATGCCCGGACCGTCGTCGCTCACCCGCCATACCGCTCCCCCGTCGCCGTTGAATTCCAGCGACGTGAGCACCGTGGTACCTGGCCTGGTGTGCACACGCGCGTTGGTGAGCAGATTGGCGAGCACCTGATGCAACCTGGCCGCGTCACCGGTGGTCACCACCGGCTCGTCGGGCAGCTCGAGATCCCAGCGGTGTTCGGGACCTGCGATATGCGCGTCGCTCACCGCGTCCACCGTCAGCTGGGTCAGATCCACCGGCTCGTGCTCCAGCCCCCGTCCGGAATCCAACCGCGCGAGCAACAGCATGTCCTCGACCAGACCCGTCATTCGCCGGGATTCGGAGTCCACCCGTCCCATCGCATAGGCGACCTCAGCGGGCACCTCGGCCCGTTTGCGTTGCGCCAGTTCGGCATAGCCGCGAATGGCGGCCAGCGGGGTGCGCAGTTCGTGACTGGCATCGGCGAGGAATTGCCGGACCCGGGTCTCGCTGTCGTGGCGCGCCGACAACGCGCTGGTGATGTGATCGAGCATCCGGTTCACCGCCGAGCCGAGCTGCCCGACCTCGGTGCGCGGATCGGCGTCCGCGGCCGGAACCCGCACGGGCAGTACGACTTCGCCGCGATCCAGTTCCAGATCGGCCACCCGCGCGGCCGTCGCCGCGACTCGATCCAGTGGTGCGAGCGCGTGCCGGATCAGCCAGATGCCGACCGTGATCGCGATGATCGACACGATCGCCGTCACGATCCCGAGGATCAGCAGGACGCGCAGCAGGGTGGCGTCGACGGCGGTCAACGGCATACCGGTGACAACGATCTCGCCCGACCACGCCGTATCCGCCACCACTCGGTAGCGGCCCTGACCGTCGAGCGCGACATCGACCGGCTTCCCGTTCGCCGGTACCGCGGCAAGCTGCTGTTGTGCGGTATGCGAGAGGGCACGCTGCGCCCCGTCGGCACCGATCCGGCCCGCCTTGGTGACGCTCCCCTCGTGGACGATGGCGCCGATCGTGTCGGGCTGGATGCCGCGCCGGTCCAGGAAATCCGGTCCAGGACCGGAACCCGATGGTGGCGGAGGCGGCGGTGGCGGCATCGACGGCTGGCCGCTGGGTCGTGGCCCGAGACTCGGACCGCCGCCGACATCACCGAGTGAACGCTTCTGCACATCGACCAGTTCGGTGTCCAGCTGATGCACCAGGAACTGCTGCAATGCGAACTCGGTCGCGGCGCCGATCCCGACGACCACGATCACCAGCAACAGCACCTGTCCGACCAACAGGCGGGCCCGCAGCGACCAGCGCCGCGGCTTCAGCACCCGGCGCGCCACCTCAGCTCGCGGGCTTGAGGACATATCCGGCGCCGCGCAGGGTGTGGATCATCGGTGCCCGTCCACTGTCGATCTTCTTGCGCAGATACGAGACATAGAGCTCGACGATGTTGGACCGGCCGCCGAAGTCGTAACTCCACACCCGGTCCAGGATCTGAGCCTTGCTCAGCACCCGCTTGGGATTGCGCATGAAGAAACGCAGCAATTCGAATTCGGTGGAGGTCAGCACGATCAGCTCACCGGCCCGGGTGACCTCGTGACTGTCCTCGTCGAGTACCAGATCGCCGACCACCAGCTGTGCGCCGCTGTCCTCGGTGGCGACGCCGGTGCGGCGCAGCAGCGAACGCAGCCGCAGCACCACCTCTTCGATGCTGAAGGGTTTGGTGACGTAGTCGTCGCCGCCCGCGGTCAGCCCGGCGATGCGGTCCTCGACCGAATCCTTGGCGGTCAGCAAGAGCACCGGCAGGTACGGCAGCTGTGCGCGCAGTTTGCGCAGCACCTCGAGCCCGGTCATATCGGGCAGCATCACATCGAGCACGACCACATCCGGGCGGACCTCGCGCGCCTTCGCGACCGCCGTTCGACCATCGCCCGCCGTGCTGACCTCCCACCCCTCGTACCGCAGGGCCATCGACATCATGTCGGCCAGCACGGGCTCGTCGTCGACGACCAGCACGGTGATGGCGCTGCCGTCGGCGCGGCGCATGACAACTCGTTCGGCCGGCCCGTTCCCGGCGCTCATCGCGGACATCGTCCTACCATGACCGCGAACGCTGGGGGATAGCTGTGCCGAAACTATGTGTCAGCTGTGAGCGCGCACCCAGCGGATCCAGAACCAGCGCACAGCCGACGCCAAGGTAGGCGGACCAAGGTCGGATCCGAGCATTTCATCCGGTCCGCACCCGCAAGGAGCACCATGAGCCAACCCACTCAACAGTCGCCATCGGAACCCGACGCGGTCTGGGGCGCACCCCAGCCCGCGCAGACGCGCACCTGGTCCACCAAGAAGACCCTGGCCGCTGTCGGGATCGCCGGAGCGATCGCCGCGGCGGGCGGCGGTGCCATCTATGCGGCGTCGTCGTCCAATTCGAATAACAGCCATGGTCCGGGCGGTCCCGGTGGCATCGGAATGTCGATGAACGGCGCGTCGGGCCGGTCCGGTCAAGCGGGCGGCCCCGGTTCCGGCACCATGATTCCCGCTGCGCTACACGGGGAGTTCGTCGTCGCCGACGGCAATGGCGGTTACACCACCGAGCTCACCCAGACCGGCACCGTCACCGCCGTGAGCGCGACCTCCATCACCGCCACCAGCACCGACAACTACACCCAGACCTACACCATCTCCGGCACGACCAGCGCGTCGACGGTGAAAGCCGGGGATACGGTGAGCATTCGCGCCACCAAGACCGATGGCGCCGTCACCGTGACCTCGATCACCGCAGGCAATGCGACCGCGCCCGGCGGTATGAGTGGCGGTCCGGGTGCGATGAACGGCGGACCGGGTCAAATGAGCGGCGGCACCGGCCAGGCGGGCGGTGGACCCGGCCAACTGGGCGACGGCACGTCCGGGGGCGGTAGGGGCGGTGGGCAGAGCCGAACCGGCAACTGATCGGTTCATAGCTGGCACTTAACTTCCGCCAACGATGGACAAATGTTGGGGCTCAACGATTCTCGGGGTCGGCCCGGAGAAGCGGGCCGACGGTTTCGGATCTGATCCGACAACAGGAGGAACGCAGATGAGTTTCACATCGAAGCTGGCAGTGACCGCGGCGGCCGGTGCCGTCGCGCTCGGCATGCTCGGCATCGGAGCCGGTGCGGCGAGCGCCGACGGACCCCAGGGACCGGTGCCCGGACAGCAGTGCCAGCCTCCTGGCGATCACCCGCAGGGCCCGCCGCCCGGCGACCACCCGGACGGCCCGCCCCCCGGCGACCACCAAGGCCCGCCCCCTGGCGACCACCCGGACGGCCCGCCCCCCGGCGACCACCCGCAGGGCCCTCCACCGCAGTGCCAGCCCGGCCAGTAATCCATTGCAGCCCAACCCATCCCAATAAGCGACCGCGCGGCGGTGGACTCGAAAATCCACCGCCGCGCTCCGTCGCCATCAGCAACTGGTCGCAATAACTCGCCCCATGTCGAACTGCCGCAACCACCGAATCCGCCACAACAACCCCCGATCAAGATCAGGTGGAATCTATGGCGGCATCGGTCCGAGAAGCTACCGCCCGCACTGCCACCTGATCTTGATCAGGGGCTGGATACCTTGCGAAACAAGGCATTTCGAATCATGCGAAGTGAAGTATGATGACTTGGGCTGTCGGTTCGAGGTGCCGAGCGGCGGTCTCGAATCTTGTGCCAGATCGACCGAGGTGGCGGATATGGGTCTGAGTGGTAAGCGATTCCTGGATGTGGCCGGGAGCCGGGATACGGCCGTGACGGTGCTGGCATCGATCACCGCGTTGTACTACCTGATCGTCGCGGTCACCAACTGCATCGACACCGATACCAACCGGCGCGGTGTGCAGGCGGTGCTGTCGATGCAAGCCACGATCCACCACTCCGGTGTCGACTGGCATGCCATCACCAACAGCACGGTCGTCCTTATCGCCTACATCCTCATCGTGACCTGGGAGTATCTGACCGGCTTCGTGCTGCTCGCGGGGGCGGCGACCGGCTGGTGGGCACTGTTCGGCCGGAATTCCGCCAGAACCGCACTCGCAGCGAAGTTGTCGAGTCTCGGCTGGACCATGGCCGTGCTGCTGTTCGCGGGCGGCTTCCTCACCATCGGCGGCGAGTGGTTCCGGATGTGGGCGAACAAACAAGTGAATGCCACGTCGGCGGCACTGCAGAACTTCCTCCTCGCGGCCGTCGGACTCATCCTCGTGCACATGGCGAGCCGCTCCGAAACCCCAGTCAACGCGGACAGCAAGGCAGCCGCGGAAGGGTAGACCTAACCGACCCAACCCGGCGAGCATCTGAACGGCGGATAGCGGGAACTACGCTGCGTAGGTGCACACGACGCGGGCTTATTGGATTTGGGGGGTCGGTGTTGCCGCGTACATGATCGCGGTATTGCAGCGAACCTCGTTCGGTGTTTCCGGATTGGCTGCCGCCGAGCGGTACCACGCCAGTCCCGCGACATTGTCTGGATTCGTTGTGCTGCAGGTCATCGTGTATGCGGGGATGCAGATTCCGGCGGGGTTGATGCTGGATCGGTTCGGCTCGCGGGCGATGATCGTTACCGGTGCCGCGATCATGGCGCTCGGGCAGGGCGTGCTGGCGTCAACGGAATTGCTTCCGTTGGCGATTGCGGGCCGGGTGCTGGTCGGTACCGGTGACGCGTTCACGTTCATCTCGGTACTGCGGCTGGTTCCGCACTGGTTCGCACCGCGGCGGGTGCCGCTGATTTCCCAACTCACCGGCATACTCGGGCAGTTCGGCCAAGTGCTCTCGGCCCTGCCGTTCTTGGCGGTGCTGCACTCCGCGGGCTGGCCGCCCGCTTACCTGTCCGCCGCTGCGCTCGGCGTGCTGTTCGCGGTCCTGGCCGCGACGCTGATCAGAGATAAACCGCCGGGCGAGACCACGACCGACGCACCGACCCGACTGCGCGAGGTCGGTGCCCAGATCCGCGCGGTATGGACGCATCCCGGCACCCGGCTCGGCTTCTTCACCCATATGGGCACCCAGTTCTCCATCACCACCTTCGCATTGATGTGGGGCGTCCCGTATCTCGTTTCGGCGCAACGGTTGTCGCAGTCCAGTGCGGGTCTGCTGCTGACGGTTTCGGTAGGCGCGGCGATCGCCGCCGGACCGATACTCGGCATCCTCAGTGCCCGCTATCCACTGCGCCGATCGTGGCTGGTGCTGACCATCATGTGCGCCAATGCCACCGTCTGGACGGTAGTGCTGATGCGCAACGAACCCGCCCCGATCTGGCTGCTGGTACTGCTGGTCGTGGTCATCTCGGTCGGGGGCCCCGGCTCGATGATCGGATTCGACTACGCCCGCATGTTCAATCCGAATACCGTGCTCGGCACCGCACAGGGCATGGTGAATATCGGCGGCTTTCTGGCGACCCTGCTGGTCATCGAGACCATGGGCATCGTGCTCGATCACGCAGGCGGATACAGCTTCTCGTCGTTCCGCCTGGCGTGGCTGGTTCAATACCCGATCTGGCTGATCGCCATCACCGGTGTGCTGATCACCCGGTTGAAGACCCGCAGGCATCTGGCCGAGCACGGCATCCACGTGACGCCGCTGCGTACGGCGCTCGCCCGGATCCGCGGCAGACGCAGGCCAGGAAGTGGGTGATACACGTCAGCGGCTCAGCACCGTGGTATCGAAGAAATGCCGCGAGGCCCGGTACACATGCCTGCCCATTTCGATCGGACGCCCGGAATCATCGAAGGCGACCCGCTGCATGGTCAGCAGCGGCGCGTTCGTTCGCTCGTCGAGCAGTTGCGCCTCGGCCCTGGTCGCACCGCGCGCACCGATCCGCTGGCGCGCGAGCGCGATGTGAATTCCCTTGGCCCGCAGGCATTCATAGAAACCATGCAGTTCGAGCTGGTCGGGCGCGGGTGCGAATTCGGCGGGCACGTAATTGGTCATGACGGCCAGCGGCTCACTCCCGGCACGGCGCAGCCTGCGGAAGGTCACGAAGCGGGCGTCCTCGGACACGCCGAGTTCCTCGGCGATATCGGGATCCGGAGTGCCGAGCTGATAATCGAGCAGTTCGGTGGTCGGTTCCTGACCTGCGGTGAGCAGATCGTCGTACAGACTGGTCAATTCGACCGGCCGACGCACCTGGTTCTGCACCACCTGAGTGCCCACCCCGCGCCTGCGCATCAACAGCCCCTTGTCGACCAGTGCCTGGATTGCCTGCCTTGTCGTCGGCCGCGACAGATTGAGCCGTTTGGCCAGGTCGAGCTCGTTCTCGAGGCGATCCCCCGGGGCGAGCCGACCTTCCAGGATCGCGTTCTCGATCCCCTGTGCCAGTTGGAAATACAGCGGGACCGGGCTCGAGCGGTCGATCGCGACATCCAGTGGCGCGGGCATCGTCGGCTCCTCGGGGCGAGCGGGCGCAGGTGAGCGCCAATTTCTTCCACTGTAAATCACAACGAACAGTTCTTGTTAATATGTCCGTAAGTAAGTATGTCCTGACAAAGTCTTGACAAGCGGGTACGACGGGCGCACAGTCTGGATACGCGGCTATGCCCGCCCCCGAGGCCCGAACCCTGGAGTCAGCCTGTGAACGCTCAATTCGAGGTCGTGTCGACCGGTCGGGTCGGCGTCGACATCTACCCGCTCCAATCCGGAGTGGGGCTGGAAGATGTCGAGACTTTCGGCAAGTTCCTCGGTGGCAGTGCCGCCAATGTCGCTGTCGCGGCCGCGCGGCTCGGTCGGCGCACCGCGCTGTGGTCCGGCGTCGGCACCGATCCCTTCGGTCGGTACGTGCGGCGCGAACTGGTCCGGCTCGGCGTATCCGATGCCCTCGTGCAGACCACCGATCACCTGCCGACCCCGGTGACCTTCTGCGAGATCTTCCCGCCGGACGATTTCCCGCTGTACTTCTACCGCGAACCCAGCGCGCCGGACCTGCAGATCACCGGCGGCCAAGTGGATCCCGATATCATCCGCGGTGCGGGCGTGTACTGGTCGACTGTCACCGGCCTGTCCCAAGAGCCTTCTCGTGCAGCGCATTTCGATGCGTGGTCGATCCGGGAACGGCGGCCGCTCACCGTACTCGATCTGGACTACCGGCCGATGTTCTGGGCCGGTGAGGAACAGGCCCGCGCACAGGTACGCGAGGCGCTGACCCAGGTCACGGTCGCGGTCGGTAACCGCGAGGAGTGCCGCATCGCCGTCGGCGAGACCGATCCGCATCGGGCCGCCGACGCGCTGCTGGATCTGGGTGTCGAACTGGCCGTCGTCAAACAGGGACCGGATGGGGTGCTCGGCAAGACCCGCCACGAATCCGTCGTGGTGCCCCCGGCCACCGTCGAGGTGCGCAACGGCCTCGGCGCGGGCGATGCCTTCGGCGGCAGCCTGTGTCACGGCCTGCTGGCCGGATGGGAGCTGGAGACCATCCTGCACCGCGCCAATGCCGCCGGGGCCATTGTGGCCGCCCGGCTCGAATGCTCCACCGCCATGCCGACCAGCGCCGAAATCGACGATCTCGTCGCGCTGTCATTGATTGGAAAGGCCCGGAAATGAGGGTGGCGTCGCGCGGCGATTCGATGAGGGGTGGCGAAGGAGTGCGGTCCTATGCCGAGCTGACCGAGTTGCGTGCGGCCGATCCCGGCGCCATCGCCAGAGCCTTCGCCACGCGGACCCGTCGGGGTCTGGTGCGCGGCGACGGCCGGTTGATGATCATCGCCGCCGACCACCCGGCCCGCGGAGCGCTGTCGGCCTCGGGCAACCCCTACGCCATGAACAGCCGCAGGGAACTGCTGGACCGGCTGGTCACGGCATTGGCCCGGCCGGGCGTGGACGGTGTGCTCGGCACCGCGGACATCATCGAGGATCTGCTGCTGCTCGGCGCGCTCGAGGACAAGGTCGTCTTCAGCTCCATGAACCGCGGTGGCATCGCGGGCGCGGATTTCGAACTCGACGACCGGATGACCGGTTATACCGCGCGGGCGACCGCCGCGGCCGGACTCAACGGCGCGAAGATGCTCAACCGGTTCGATCTCACCGATCCGGGCACGCTGTCGATGATGACCGCGAGCGCCGTCGCCATCGATGAGCTCGCCGCGCTCGGTTTGGCCGCGATGCTCGAGCCGTTCATATCGCATCGGCCCGATGGGCCGGGGACCAAGGTGGTCAACGATCTGTCACCGGATGCGGTCATCAAGAGCGTGCACCTGGCGCAGGGATTGGGCTCCACCTCCGCCTACACCTGGCTGAAACTACCCGTCGTCGCGGAGATGGAGAGAGTCATGGACGCCACCACCCTGCCCACCCTGCTGCTCGGCGGCGACCCGCAGACCAGCCCGGCCGAAACCTACGCGCGCTGGGCGAAAGCCCTTGCGCTGCCGGGTGTTCGGGGCCTCATTGTGGGCCGTGCGCTGCTGTATCCGCCGGATGACGATGTCGCGGGCGCGGTCGATACGGCCGTATCGCTGGTGCGGTGATCGCGATGCACAGCAAGCATTACGTACCCGCCGCCCGCACCTATCGCGCGCCGTACACGGTGGCGCTCACCCAGGAGGCGGCGGGGTGGGATCACGCCAGCCTGCACGTCATCGAGCTCGCGCCGGGGCAATCGCATCGCACGCACAGCCATGCCGACGAGATCGTGGTGGTTCCGCTATCCGGTTCGTGCACCGTGACCAGTGCTGCCGAATCGTTCGAATTAGCCGGGCGCGACAGTGTTTTCGACGGCCCGACCGATTTCGCCTACATCGGACGGGACAGCGCCTACACCGTAACCAGTACCGACGGTGGGCGATTCGCGCTCGGTGGCGCGCGTGCCGAGCAGCAGCTGCCGTTCCGCTATGTGCCCGCCGCCGAGGTGGTCGTGGAGTTGCGCGGTGCGGGCAATTGCAGTCGCCAGGTGCACAATTTCGCGACCGCGGACACCTTCGAGGCCGATTCGATCATCGCCTGCGAGGTGATCACCCCGGGCGGGAACTGGTCGTCGTATCCGGCGCACAAACACGATGAGCTCTCCGATACCGAGACGCCGCTCGAGGAGATCTACTACTTCGAATTCGCCCGTGGCGCCGACGATTCGCCGGGCTTCGGGTTCCACCGTGTGTACGGGACCGTCGAGCGGCCGATCGATGTGCTCGAGGAGGTGCACGACGGCGATGTGGTACTGGTGCCGCACGGCTACCACGGCCCGTCCATCGCCGCGCCCGGGTATCACATGTACTACCTGAACATCATGGCGGGCCCCGGACCGGAACGGGCCTGGCGGATCAGCGACGACCCGGCGCAGACGTGGCTGCGCGGCACCTGGACCGATATGGCGATCGATCCGCGACTTCCCATGAACGCCGAGCAGACTCCGCAGTAGGTCGATCGACCACACCGAATCGCGACACCCTCTGTACCCGATTTCTCAGTGCGGGGAAGAACCGTCATCGAGCCGATGACGGACAATCTCTCCTGGCTCGAAATGGGCCTGCTTTCCTTGCACCCCAATGCTTTTGCGAGTCACAGCCTCGAGTGGGCGGCCGTCTGCGGGGCGCAGCGACTGCGAAATCGACTCCAGCAGAGGAGATATCGTGATGGCCAGCGAGCGGGACCCGATTCCGGATAGATATCGCAAGTTCCGGGTGAAGAACTTCCCGCAGACCGACTTGGCCGGTTACCTTCCCGTCGACGGCGTCGAAGTCAAATTTCTCGACGGCTGCAATCGGTCGTGCATCTTCTGTGTGAACGAGGACTACATCGGGAAACGGTTGAATCCGTTGGACACTGGGCGCTTCGCGCAGTCGCTGTTCGACTGGATCGATTCGCCCACCGAGCCGGAACGGCCCGAGGCGGTCTACGGCACCGGCGGTGAGCCCTTGATGGCACTGGATCTGGTCGAGGAGGTCTTTCGCCCGCTGGGTGAACGCGGCATCACCACACGCCTGGTGACCAACGGCACGTTGCTGAACGAGAAGCGGATCGCCCGACTGGTCGATATGAAGTTGTCCGGGGTGAAGGTCACCTACAACACTGCCGATGCCGCGCGGCTTGCGGCCCTGATGAAGGGCTCGAAATCCGATGACGCCGAACTGATCCTGCGCAACATCGAGCTGGCCAAGGCGGCCGGTCTGTGGGTGTTCATTCGAATCGGGCTCGGCAAGCACAACTTCGACGAGGCACCGAAGATCTATCGCATCATGCGCGAGATCGGCGTCGATGTCGTGCAGATCAAGCCCTGGATTCCGTCCGGACTCGCGGCGGCCAATCAGACCGAGCTGAGCCTGAGCCCCTCGGTACTGTTCGATCGGTTCACCGGAATCATGGAAGAGCTCTACGACGAAGTCCAACAGCCCGGCGGTCCGGAGGTGACCGTCTCCTGCTATCCGCCCGCACGGAACCTGGGATTCACGGTCAAGGATTGCGCCAATGTGGCCAAGATCTACTGCGAGCCCTGCGGCCATGCGCTCGTCTGCAATTTCTCCGACGAATACCTGGGCAGCTGGTTTCCCGAGGACGGAGGCCTGCTCGCGTGCGTGCAGCGTCGCCGCGAGTTGTATCCGCGGATTATGGACGCCCACGGTGTCGCGTCGTGCCCAGCCCGGCTGAACTGGTCGTCCCCGACCGGGGTGGTGAACCCCGCGCCCGAGTGGAAACCGGCAACACTGTTGCCACTGGCTGTCGTCAATGCCGAATGAGTCTGCGCCGCAGCGGATCTTGTTGCTCTCGCGCAAACCGCTCATCGAGCGCCCGCTGCACGAGTGGCTCGCGGAGGTCGTGACCGATACCGTTCTCGTCACCGTGCCCGGGGCGTTGGCGGATATCGGCGCGGACGTGCGCGACCGGTTTCGCGATTGCCGGACCGTATCGGATTACCAATCGTGGTCCACGGAGTGGACAGCCGAATGCGCAGCGCGCGAACACCGAATCGGTCTCGTCGCCAGTTCGAGTGAGGACGATGTGCTGCGCAGTGCGCGGCTGCGCGGTCGGCTCGGATTACCAGGGCAGACACTGGAATCCGCACACGCCTACCGCGACAAGCTGATCATGAAGGATACGGCGGCGCGGGCCGGAGTGGCTGTCCCCCTGCGGCGGGCCATCGATCGGCCTACCGACCTGATCGAGTTCGTCGAGGAGGCCGGATTGCCCGTCGTGGTGAAGCCGCGTCGCGGCTCCGCGTCCATCGGGGTGCGCATCCTGCGCGACGGCCGCGATGTCACCGCATTCCTGGCATCGGGCGAATTGCCCGCGGCACCACAGCATTGCGGGCGGTGGATTGCCGAGGAATACGTCGACGGCGACTTTTTCCATGTGGACGGCATTATCGCGGACGGGGCGGTGGTGCACTGCTGGCCGAGCCAGTACAGCAGCGGCAATGCCGAAGCGGCGCAGGCGGAGTCCGAGTTGTCCAGCGTTCTGCTCGCTCCCGACGATCCGAGAACGGTGCTGCTGCAGAGCTTTGCCGCCGACGTCCATCGCGCATTGCCGAGTCCCGCGTTTCCGACGAGTTTCCATCTGGAGGCGTGGATACCGGCGCACGGCAAGCCCGTGCTCTGTGAGGTCGCCTCGCGAACCGGCGGTGCACTTATCGCCCGCATCTATCGGGAAGCGTTCGGGGTGCACCTGTCCCGGGAGAATCTGCGCGGCCAGTGCGGACTCGGCCTCGAACTGACACAGCAACCCGCAGCGCCGCGCCGCGCCGGTGGCTGGGTGCTCTTCCCACCCGGACACGGCCGATTCCAGCCGGCCCCTGGTGCCTGCCCGGTTGCCGGGACGGAGGTCGAGTTGCATATGCCCGCGGGCACATTCGCGCACGGACCCGAGTACGCCGCACACTCGGCGGCGGCGGTCGCGGTGCATGCCGACACCGCCGAACAGGTGCGAGAGCGAATCCGGGAGACGACGCGCTGGTGGGCCGAGGGGGTTCGGTGGCTGAATTGATCCACGAGCGGCCGAGCCGGGTGGCGGTGCTGTCGAAGAAAGCGCTGACAACGCATCGCTACGATCGCTGGCTTTCGAAATTCGGTATCCGGACAAGCCTTTTCGCAGAGGACACGCCAGCAAGTCGCGCCTTTCTCGCTGGAACACACCAATACTCGACCTCGAGCCTCTTTCCGGATTGGAAGCGCAACCGAGCTGTCGACCAAGCGGTGGCCGCCGAGCATGGCGAACAGCCCTTCGACCGGATCGTCGCGCTGAGCGAATGTGATCTCGTCCGTGCTGCCGAACTGCGCGCCCACCTCGATATTCCGGGTCAGAGCCTGGCATCTGCCACCGCGTTCCGGAACAAGTTCGTCATGAAATCGCTGGCGGGCCGGGGCGGGCTGCGTGTTCCGGAGCACCGGCTCGTCGACTCGGTTTCCACTCTGATGGACTTCGCGGACCTCCACCCCAACGGTGTAGTGGTCAAACCGGTCGACGGGTCGGGCTCGGTCGGCGTCATCGAGCTGTACAACCGAACCGAGATCGAGTCCTGGGTGCATGCCCGCGCCTTGTCGTGTGACGACCCCACCGACTACCTCGTCGAGGAACGGGTTGTGGCGCCGATGCTTTCGGTGGACGGATTGATGCGAGCCGGACAGGTCGAGGCCGTTATGGTCGGGACCTACACACGGACCTGCCTGCACTCGCTGGTCGAGCTGGCGCCGCATGGCATTCTGCTGCTCGACACCGACGATCCGCGCGTCGCGGCGGCCCGTGATTACCTCACCCGGCTGCTGCGCGCACTGCCCGCCCCGGAGGAGACCATGAGTTTTCATTGCGAGCTCTTCGATCACCCGCAACGGGGCCTGATGCTCTGTGAGATCGCTTGCCGCACCGGTGGCGGCAATCTGAACCTGATCGCCGGCGATGCGCTCGGTATCGATCTGGAACAGGCTTCCTGTCTCGGACAGGCCGGCCTCGACGTGCCGGTCGAGCGCACGATGCCTGAATCCGGCCGTTGCTATGGAGATATCGTGGTGCCGCGGTCGCCGCGATCGCTCCCCCTTGGTCTGCACTGCGATCTGCCCGGGGTCCTGCGCTTCCACCGGGATGATCGACCCGGGCTGGCCGCGAAGGTGTCGGACTATGCGGTCGATGCGCTGCTGGCGGGCGACGACCATTTCGGTGTGCGACAGGTGTACGACTCTGTCGTCGCGTGGCTGGACGAGCACCTGCCAGCCGAGTCCGCGACGGGACGGTGCTGACCCCGCGATGGATCTCGGACTGGCCGGACGCGCCTATTACGTCACGGGCGGCAGCCGCGGCATCGGACGGGCGGTGGTTTCGCTGCTGCTCGCCGAGGGCGCGGCGGTCGCGACCTGTGCCAGAGACACCGCGGCGCTGGAGCAGATGCGTGCCGCCCTACCGCCTGAGCACGCCGACCGGTTGCAGACGCACACCGCCGACGTACGGGATGCGGCGGCGCTCGAACAGGCCGTCGGACAGGGGCTCGAACGATTCGGACGGCTCGACGGAGTGCTGGCCAATGCGGGAGCCGGCATCTCCGGCGGTGTGCTGAGGACACCGGAACCGGAGTGGCACAACCAATTCCAGGTGAAGGTGGGATCGGTGCTGAATCTGGTTACTGCGGCGCTGCCCGCGCTGTGCGAGTCGGATGCCGGACGGGTGGTGGTCGTCAACGGTGTCACCGCGCACGCGCCCGATCCGGGCATGGCCGCCGTCAGCGCGACGCGCGCCGCAGTGGCCAATCTGACCCGCTCACTCGCTGTCGAACTAGCACCGTCCGGGGTCCTCGTCAATGCGATCAGCCTCGGTGCGATAGCGACCGACCGTCAGCACACCCGATACCTGGCGGCCGGGACAGCCGAGCCGTTCGAGCAGTGGTGCGCGGGCGAGGCCAGCCGTCGGGGCATCCTGCTGGGGCGCTTCGGGACACCACAGGAGGTGGCTCCGGTTGCGGCACTGCTACTTTCGCCGATCTGCACCTATGTGACCGGCAGTTCCATCGATGTCTCGGGCGGCTCCGGTGGCCGCACCTGACTGGGAGATCGTCATAGCCAGGCACGGCCCTACCGAGTGGTCACGGGCGGGGCGATTCAGCGGTCATACCGACATCCCCCTGTCAGCGGAGGGGCGGACCCGCGCGGCCGAACTCGGCCGGGCACTGCGTCGACCGCTCCCGGAACGCATCCTCAGCAGCGACCTGGCGCGGGCACGACAAACCGCTACATCGATCGCCCTGGCTGCCGGGCTCGACCCGGACGAGATCACGATCAGCAGTGGGCTGCGCGAAGAATCGCTCGGCTCATGGGAAGGCCGCACCCGGGCGCAAATCGCGAGCACCAACCGGGATGGGTTCGCCCGCTGGCTGTCCGGCGATATCGGCGTATTCGACGGCCGGGAAGGGCTGGCGGCAGTGGCGCGGCGGGCCGTTCCCGTGCTGCTCGACCAATGCGCCGGGCGGCCCCGGAGCACAGGTCGGCTGGTCGTGGTCACCCACGCGAATACGGCAGTGGCGCTCATCGGCACACTCGCCGATATTCCGCGTGGTCAATGGGCCGATTTGCCGTGTCCCGGACCCGCGCAAGCCATGGTCCTGTGGTGAGCGGGTCCGCCCGGGCACTGGCCTGCGCGGTGCTGATCACCGCCATCGGCAACGGCCTGTACCTCGCCGGTGCTGTGCTCTTTCTGACCCGCTCGGTCGGGCTGAGCGGAACCGATGTGGGATTCGGACTGACCATCGCGGGTGTGACCGGGCTAGGTGCGGGACCGGTGGTCGGCCACCTCGCCGATCGCTTCGGTGCGCGCGAGATCTACCTGCTCACGCTGACCGCCGAGGCGCTGGCCACCGGCAGCCTCGTCCTGGTCCACGGCTTTGCGATGTTCGTGGTCGTCGCGGCCACGGTCGGCATTGCCGAGCAGAGCAGTAGAGCGGTGCGCGGCGCGCTGATCGCACGGGTCGGCGGGGATGGGCGAGCGCGTCTGCGCGGCTATCTGCGATCCGTCACCAATATCGGCGTGGCATTGGGTGCCGCCGGTGCGGGTTTGGCCATCCGATTCGACACGCGCACAGCGTATTCGGTGCTGATTCTCATCGATGCCGCCAGTTTCCTGCTCACCGCGCTGGTCATCGCTCGTATGCCACGACAGCCCCCGCTGCCTCGGCCCGACCGCGACCATACTGTGCGCCCCGGCAGGTTGGACCTGCCGTTCCTGGCCGTCACCGGGTTATACGGCGTGCTGTCGCTGCAGTATGCGGTGCTCACCGTCGCGCTGCCGCTGTGGATCCTCACCCACACCACCGCTTCGGCCTGGCTGGTCTCGCCGCTGCTGCTGACGAACACACTGCTCGTCGTCGGCCTCCAGGTACGAGCGGGCCGTCGCGTCGATTCCATCGCCGACGCAATCACGATCACCCGCCAGGCTGCCGTCCTGCTGACGCTGGGCTGCCTGCTGTTCTGCGTCAGCGCAACAGGCTCACCGGTATTCGCCATGCTGGTGTTGACGGTCGCGGTAATAGTGCACACATTGGGCGAGATCGCCCACGCCGCAGGCGAATTCGAACTCGGTTTCGCGCTGGCACCGGATCATGAACAAGGCCGCTATCAGGGGATCTTCGGCATGGGAACCGGCGTCTTCATCGCCGCTGCCCCAGCTCTGCTCAGTGTGCTCTGCATCGACCGGGGCCAGGCAGGATGGCTTCTGCTCGGCGGCATATTCCTGACCGCTGGACTCGGCATTGGACCGATCGCGCGCTGGGCGCAGCGCAGCGCCGCACATCTGGTCGATGCATGAAACCGAGCAGTGCAACCTGTACCGCCCAGCACGGCGAATGGCTGCCGTGGCGCGATCGGAGGCTACAGGTGCCGCCGCAGCCGATGGTGCGCGGACGCAGCGGCATCCATCGAACTGGATACGGCTCCGGGACAAACTCCTCACCTGGACGAGGTGCGGGCGGTGGTATACCTCGGCTGGTGAGCGATGAGTTGGTGACCGGTGAGTTGGCCGTTGACGGGCTTGCGCGCAGCTTTGCCGTGCGCCCGCCGCGTGGACGGAATGCGCCGCTGGTGTTGGTGCTGCACGGCAATCACTCGGGTAGCGCGCGGACGTACACCAGGCCGATCATGTACGACTGGACCAGTTTTGCCGCCCATGCCGACGAATGGGGCGTTGCTGTCGCGTATCCCGACGGTCACGGTGGCTGCTGGGCCGATGGGCGCGGTATCACAACGGCCGACGAGGCCGGGGTGGACGACGTTTCGTTTCTGCACGCGGTAATCGATTGGTGCGCCGACCGGTTCGGCACCGCACCGGATCGGACACTTGTCGCCGGTATATCCAACGGCGCGTTCATGTCGCACCGATTCGCATTGGAAGCCGCCGATCGAGTGCCGGTATTCGCCGCGGTCGCCGGCGGCTTCCCGGCGGCGTTGCTGGATATGCGGCCAACCCATGCGGTATCGGCGATGCTCATCAATGGTGATACCGACCCGATTCAACCGATCACCGGCGGCCACTCGCGCCACCGCGGAATGAACGGCGAACCTCGCGGCCGCACACTGGGATTGATCGAAACCGCTCGTCACTGGCGGGCACTCGATCGCTGCTGGCACGACGGTGGCACGATCACGACCGAGCACTCGGGCCGACACACGATGACCGGCGGCGTCGGCGGGACGCAGGTCACCTCATGGAGGGTATTCGGCGGCGGCCACACCTGGCCGGGCACGCCCGTCCCCGCCGAATGGGCCGACTCCCCCGGCGCGGCCGTAACCACGGAATTCGATGCCGCAGAACAGATCTACCTCTTCGCCCACCCCCTCCTGACCCCAGCGCCGAACCGCAAGCTCTGACCTCACACCAACGAGAATGCGCTGGCGAAGGGGCATTCTCGACATTTGCCGCCACCGATACATGGTTGCAACCGCCATCGGGCCAGTCCGCGGGCGAGATCGGCACAGCCCTAGCCGATCTCGCCTCGGAGCGACGACATCGAGCCCCTCGGATCAGGCCCGAACGTGCAGTCCGAACCCCGTGCGGCCCTTTGGTTCCAGACCTTCGCGCAGGCGCAGGGCGGGCATTTCGTAGTCGCCGCCGTTCTGGGTGCGGAAGGCGATCGGGTCGGTCTGTTCGATCGACAGCAGGCGCTGCTCCCACGCCTTGGCGGTGTCGGTGAAGTCTTCGGGCGAGAAGCGATCCACGCTGTAGGTCACGAACGGCGGGAGGACGTCCATGCCCGGGTAGTAGAGGATGCCGTGCTGGATCGGGAAGAGCAGGTCGTCGATGGGGCCGTTGATGCCGCGGTCGGTGTAGTGCGGTTCGCGGCCACCGATCGTCACCGACAGCATCGCCCGCTTGCCCGCGAGAGTGCCCTCGCCATAGCGGTCGCCATAGCGGGTATCGCTGTGTTCGCCTACGCCATAGGCGAAGTGGAAGGTGAAGACCCGGTCGAACCAACCCTTGAGAATTGCGGGCATCGAGTACCACCACAGTGGGAATTGGAAGATCACGGTATCGGCCCAGCGCAGTTTCTCCTGCTCCGCCGCGATATCGGCGGTGAGCGTTCCGGTGTCGTATGCGCGGCCGGATTCCGCGGCGACCCGCAGTGGGCCGCTCGTCCCGCCGAAATCGTCGGCGTCGACCGCCGACTTCCACCGCATCGCGTACAGGTCGCTGACCTGTACCTCGTGCCCGGCTTCGCGCAGGGTGGTCACCGCGATGTCCTTCAGTGCGCCGTTGAGCGACCGCGTTTCGGGGTGGGCGTGGACGATGAGTGTCCGCATTTGCTGCTCCTTCGGATCGGATGTGTTCGATCTTCGCCAGTTGAATCGGCCGCTGTTCAGGGACGCTTCTTCCATCGGACGGGACTTCCTGGTATCGACAGGACCACCCTTGTCCCGCGAAGCCGTGGCAATACTGGAGGGATGGACGAGCTCAGCGACTTCCTGCGCACGCGGCGGTCCCGGGTGGATCCCGGATCCGTCGGCATCCCGACCGATTCGCGCCGTCGGGTAGCCGGATTGCGCCGGGAGGAGGTCGCGCATCTGTCCGGGGTGAGCGTCGACTACTACGTGCGTTTGGAGCAGGGGCGAGCTCGGCAGCCGTCCGCGCAGGTCCTCGATGCGCTGGCTCGGGTGCTCGGCCTCGACGAGGTGGAGCGCGAGCATCTGCACCGGCTGGCCCGCCGACCGCAGCGTCCGGCGAAGTCGGCGCCGAATGTCCGCATCCGGCCTGAGTTGCGGCGGGTGCTGGATCTGATCCCCGATGCGCCCGCGTTCATCCTCGATCACCGTCTCGATGTGGTCGCGGGCAACCGGCTCGCGGAACTGCTGTACGGACACAGCCCGATGAAGGGCTTGAATATCGCCCGGCAAATCTTCCTGCACGACGACGGCCGCTCGCTCTACGCGGAATGGGATCTATGTACCCGCGATACCGTCGGCCACCTGCGCCTGGCCGCGGGCAAGTATCCGGACGATCCCAAACTGTCGGCCCTGATCGGCGAACTCGCCGTGCACAGCGACCGCTTCCGCAAGCTGTGGGCCCGCGCCGATGTCCGCTCCCGCACCCACGGCCGCAAATCCTTCGTCCATCCCCTGGTCGGCACCCTGGACCTACACCAGGAAAACTTCGCCCTACCCGAGGAAACCGGCACCGAACTCGTCGTCCTGTCCGCCGAACCCGGCACCGAATCCCATGACAACCTGCGCCTGCTGGCCAGCCTCGGTGCCACGGACGCCGGGATCACGCCGGACCGCCATATGACACAACCCTAGCGAGCGTCACATTCGTGTAATACGGTGAATCGGGGGCCATAGGAGAACGGGCCGCTGATGACCAGCCGACGCGACGCACTCGAACGCAACATCGTCACCGATTTCAGCTCTCGCATGAGCTATGGCGCGTACCTGGACCTCGGTACCGTGCTGAGCGCGCAGCATCCGGTCAGCCGACCCGAGCAGCACGATGAGCTGCTGTTCATCATTCAGCACCAGACCACCGAACTGTGGCTGAAGCTGGTACTGCACGAATTGTTCGCCGCGCGTGCGGCTTTCGATGCCGACGAGACCGGCATCGCACTCAAATGCATTGCGCGGGTGAAACATATCCAGAAAACGCTGACCGAGCAGTGGTCCGTGCTCGCGACGTTGACGCCCACCGAATACGCGCAGTTCCGTGATTTTCTGGGGAACTCGTCCGGGTTCCAGTCGTACCAGTACCGTGCCATCGAATTCATCCTCGGCAATAAGAACGCGGCGGTACTTCGAGTGTTCGAATCCGATCCCGAGGCGCACGAAATGCTGGCCACGCTCTTGCCGGAGCCGACCCTCTACGACGCATTCTGGCGTCATCTCGCCCGCACCGGACTGGAGGTGCCGGGCTCGACGCTGGCACGCGATGTCAGCGAGGCCCACACGCTCGACCCCGAATTGCTCGCCCTGGTGCAGTCGATTTACGAAGCGCCGGAAGAACATTGGTCGGTGTACGAGACGTTCGAGGAGCTGGTGGACCTGGAGGAGAATTTCCAGCTGTGGCGATTCCGTCATCTGCGCACGGTGCTGCGCGTCATCGGAAGACGGAGCGGGACAGGCGGCTCCAGCGGGGCCGGATTTCTACAGCGCGCACTCGAGCACACCTACTTCCCGGAACTGTTCGCCGTCCGCACCTGGACCGGACACTGACCGAATCGGCGGATAGCCCGATCGAGCCGAGTCGAATCAGACCTCGACCTCGACCTCGACCTCGACCTCGACCTCGAAGGAATACCCGACACGCGATGACCACTGACCAACAGTCGCTCGCAGCCGCAGTGCTCGACGATTTCGATGCACGGCCGGGCAGCGCCACCTCGCTCACCCGCACGGTGCTCGGCGCGTACATCCGCGACCTCGGCGGCTGGATCGCGGTGGCCGATTTCACCGAACTGCTTGCCGTGCTCGCCATTCCCGCACCGAGCACGCGCACCGCTATCACACGCCTGAAGAGCAAAGGCGTACTGCATTCCGAAACCCGCAGTGGGCGTGCGGGTTACGCACTGACCGACGCCGCCCTGGCCATGTTCGCCCGCGGCGACCCACGGATCTTCGGGTTCCGCCAGATGACCTCCGGCGATGCGTGGCGGCTGCTGTCCTACGCCATCCCGGAGTCCAACCGCGCCGCGCGCCACCAGCTTCGGCGACGACTGTCCGCGATCGGCTGTGGCATCGTCGCGGCGGGGCTGTGGATCTATCCGGAGTACCTCGCGGCCGAGGCAGCCGCCATTGTCACGGCCTTGGATCTCGACAACTATGTGACCTCGTTTCGCGCCACCGACCCCACCGTGCCCGGCACCCTGCGCGCGGCC
Source organism: Nocardia pseudovaccinii (assembly GCF_050942345.1). NCBI lineage: Bacteria > Bacillati > Actinomycetota > Actinomycetes > Mycobacteriales > Nocardiaceae > Nocardia > Nocardia pseudovaccinii. The sequence goes on along the minus strand of NZ_CP192074.1, from coordinate 3,109,582 downwards.
GCCGCGCAATGGTGGGATCTCGACGATCTCGCGGCCAAACACCGAGCGTTCTACGAAAAGCACCACGGAATCCTCGACGTCGGCAGCAATGACCGAAGTGCCTTCGCACACTTCACGCTGATGCTCGACGAGTGGCGGATCATCCCATACATCGATCCGGGTCTGCCCGACGACATGCTGCCCGACGACTGGCCGGGCCCCGCCAGCGCGCAACTATTCGCGGAGGCCCGGCACCGATATCTGCAACCGAGTCGCCGATGGGTGCGGGCCTTCATCGATGCGCAGGGTTGAGCGGTCAGCAACCCGATTCGTCCACCAGAACATGCACGGCCTGATCACCCGCTGGCGCGAATACCAGCGAAAGCCCGAGCAGACCTGGAGCCGGTCCGTTCCGGCGACCCGACCTTCCCACGACCGGGAAAGCTCCGTGGCGTGCGCGAGAATTGCTGGGTTCTTCGGTTCGAAGATCGAGCTGGCGTGGATGTCCCTGCCGAGATAGATGGACGGGTTCGAGCACGGAGGACGAGGTGTATGCCGACGTGCCCACCGCTCGGTGACGGATACGGCCGGTCGAGGTGCGACGGGGTCAGACCGTAGATGACGCTGACCCTTCCACCAGGGTTACCCAAACCGGTGATCGACTGTGTCGCCGGGCATTTCCCGCGTGGCGATGAAACCGCGGCCCGACGCACCGCCGACTACTGGTCCGACAAAGCCGAACAATGCCGCGGCTACGCCGACCACCACGACACCCTCGCCGTCAACACCGACAACGACGCCCGAGGCCACTTCGGGACCGCACTCACCCAAGCCCACCGCGAACTCGCCACCAAATTCCGCAGCCAAGCCGACTACAACGACACTCTCGCCGAACAACTCTACGAGGGCGCCAATAGCATCGAACTCCAAAAATGGACCGTCATCGGCTTCGCCACCATCCTGGCCTGGCAGTTGGCGCGCGCCGCACTCATGTTCTCCCCCGCGGGCGCCGCAATCGAAGCCTACATCGACCGCCAAGCCACCCAAACCGCCTGCCAGATCGCCAAACGCAAACTCCTGATCTTCCTCACCGGACAAGCCTCCAAATACGCCACCCAACGCGGCGTACTCGTCCTCGCCGGCAAAGCCATGTTCTGGGGCACCCTGCAAGTCGGCGGCATCAACGCCGCCGTCCAAGCCGGACAGATCGCCGCCGACCACCGCACATCGATGGACTGGAAATCGGTCGGCATCGCCGCGGCGGCCGGTGGTGTCGGTGGCGCCGCCGGCGCCGCCGCGGGTATGTGGATCGGTGGCCGCTGGATCATCCCCAACACCATCGCCCACGCCGAAAAGGCCACCAGTACCGCGGCTCGTGTCGCGTTCCAGCTCACCGGGACCTCCCTCACCGGTACTGCCGGTGGTCTCGTCGGCGGCATCATGGGCGCACTCGCCTCCCTAGCCCTTTCCGGCGAACCCCTCACCACCAAAGCCATCACCGAAACCCTCATCCCCGCCATCACCGGCGGCTTCCTCGGCGCCGCCGCCCACGGCGCCACCGAAATACGCAGCGCCACCCCAATATCCGCAGCCAGCACACCGGAGTCTGTTGCGCCGCCCACCCGCTCGCTGCGCGACCTCGCGGACGCGCTCGCGGCGCACGGCATCGTGACCCGGGACTTCGACCCGAACAACCCCTCCCCCGTACACCGTCAGCAGCAGATCGACGAACTCCTCACGCGGCTGCGTCAACCGAGCACGAAGGTGGACAAACCAGCCCCGGAGCCTTACCACCCCGAGAAACACAACCGGGTCGATCATCAGCTCGCTGGCCTGCGAAATGCCTTGCCCGACAATGCCAATTCACCGAAGGCGGTCAAATTCCCCGCCCGCGCCGTCAGCACCACCGATCCGGCGGGTAGGGTCCACACCGCGACGGCACCGGAATCGACACCACCGCAACCAACCCCGCTGCGCAGCGCGCTCGCGGAACACCTCGACTTCGCAACCGCGAAGCACCCCGCGGACAGCGAATCGTCCGTGGCGCGCCCACATCCCGCGGATCCGGCAGAATCACCCGCCGCAGCGCCCAGGCCCGAGGCCGCTCGCCCAGGTCGCGGACACTCCGGCGGCGACAACAACGGTGCCAGCCGTGCCCGGATGCCGGATTCGGATCAAGGCACCGCCGAGCCACCTCCCAGCTCCGAAACCGGCCCTACAACAACATATCCCGCCGACAACACGTCGGGTGCCCCGCGCACGCACCCCGCGGCCGAGCGGCCCGGACACCAACGTGACAATTCGGCAGCGACGGATGCCAACGCACCGCGACCTGGACACAGCCAGACGACAGACGGCACCCCCGCACGTGAACATCCCGCTCCCACGGACAAGTCGGCCCCACCGAAGGACGCCGATACCGCGCAGCCGTCACACGAACCAGAGCCTCGGCACGTGCCCGCCACCGACGACGCGGACGGTTCACCGACCACGACGGAAGCCGAACCCGCTCGCACACACGATGACTCGGCGACCGCTGTCGAACCCGATCCAGCCGAACTCGCGGCGCGATACCACGCGGAAGCCGACGCCATCCTCGACGAGCACGCGGCCACGAACTGGAGCACCGTATCGGCGGAGGGCCTGGAATGGATGCTGCGCCACGGAGACGAGCGCCAAGCCGCGCTCGCAGTGGTCGAGGTGATCTGCCGCGAAGAGGGGAAGACGCTGCGGTGGACCCAGGTGATGGCGATGCTGGCCATGCGTGACGGCGTGGTGAATATGGATGCCGGTGAAGGCAAAACGCTGGTATTCCTGGCCGTAGCGGCAGTGGACTCGGCTAGTGGTGGCCCGGCGCAGGTGATCACGACCCGTGACACGCTGGCCAATCACGCCTTCGATCAGTATCAGAACATTCTGGGCAAGTACGGGTTCGACATCGTTCGAATGGACCCCGACAACCCGTATCCACAACCGGCCGACGGGAAGGCCACCATCTACATCGGCACCATGAACGACGCGGGCTTCGGCGAACTGCGCGGCAACGTCGTGCCTGGCAGATATAAATCCGTCGACGAGATCGACGAGGCACTGGTGCACGCCAACACCACCTTCATCCTGTCCGAAGGTTCCGGCAGCCCGGCGGGCCCGGAGGTCGTCGCGCAGGTCGCCGATGCCGGTAACTTCCTCGCCGACGCACTGCACGCCAAGCTGCTCACGGAAGCCGATTTCGGGCGCTACCAGGGCCAGATCGGCGGCGGCACGGCATTGACCGAAGCGGGCCGCGCCAAGATCGAACAGGTTCTCGGTCGTGAACTCACCGACGCCGAGGCGCATCGATTGACCATGGCGGCCACCGCGAAATGGGAGTACGTCGAAAATGACCATTACGTCGTCTGGCATCACCCCGAACTGGGTCCCGAATTCCGCACCGACAGTGACGGAAGCGTCGTGACCACCGCGGACAGAGAACCGATCCGCAACCCCGAATCGCACAAGATCTATATCATCGACCAGACCTCCCACAAGGTGATGTTCGATGCCGAAACATCCACCGAAAGCCGCTGGAACGGCGGTTTGGCGCAAGCCATCGAGGCCGAACACGGCATCCAGATCCGCGATGATCCGGCCGGTTCCACCTCCATCACCGCGCGGGAGCTGTTCTCTCAGGAGAACTGCGACAAACTGAACGGCGCATCCGGCACCGCCAAGGGCGTGGCCGAAGAGCTGCGACAGAACCATGGTGTCGACCAGGTGGTCGAAATCCCTCGCTTCAAAGAGTCACAATTGACAGTCGCCGACGACCACGTCGCCCCCGACCAGGCCACGAAGCTGCGGGCGATGGCCGAAAGCATCGCCGAGCGGCAGTCCAGCGGTCGTCCCCAACTGGCGATCTGCAACCGCAACAGCGAAGTCGCCGAATTGTCGGCGCTGCTGCACAGCCGAGGCGTCGAACATGTTGCGGTGGACGCGAAGTGGTTCCTCGCGCGCGGCGTGCACGCCGAGACCGAGCTGCAACAGATCTTCGACGAAGCCGGAAAACAGGGCAAAGTGCTGGTCATCAACCGGCAGGGCGGGCGCGGCGTCGACATCCCGGTCGCCGCGGACGTCGACGCGCTCGGCGGTCTGCACGTCCTGATTTCCAGCCGATCGGCCGAATCCCGCGACGTGGATGTCCAGGCCGAAAACCGCACCGCCCGCAGCGGCGGAAACGGCAGCGCCCAATACTTCAGCTCGCCCGACGACGCCCTCTATGCGGGCAGTCTCGAAGCCCGGATCACCGTCATCCGCTACACCGGCGCCGTCGCCCGACATGAGACCGCGGTGGCCGAATATCAACTCGCATTCGCGGAACACCAGGCCGCGCCCACCGCCGAAACCAAGGCCGAACTCGCCGCCGCCACCAACAACCTCCAGACGGCGCAGCACAGACTCGCTGCCGCCGAAAGCGATATCCGCGGAATGGTTTCGAAGCTGCAGACATCCGGCATCCGACGTCCGACGACCTCCGATCCTGCCACCGCCCACCTCCCCAACGGACCACCGGCCGCCGACACTCCCCGGACCTCGCACACCCCCGGGCAGGCACAGCGCCCACCCCAACCCATCCCCGCACTGCCTTTCACAACGCGGGCATTCGACCCCGTCGCCGCCCGACAACAGCAGCTCGACGAGCTCGGCACCATCCTGCACAACCAGCAGCCACCGACCACCGCGACCAACCAATCCACTGTCTCCACCTCGATCGACACCGCCTCCGAACCACGATCCGGCGCACCTGCCGCAAACCGGTCCGCCACTGCGACCACGAACGCAACCGCCCCGGAAACGCCGAGCGGCAGATCTGCCGCACACACCCGGCAAAGCGCCGCCGACCCGGGGCAGGCCGACACCGGCACGGCCACTACGCCCGTACCTACACAAGCCACGAATGCGCGCGCCGCGATGCCCGCGCGGCCGATCATCGCCACCAACTCGGTGTCCCCGCAGCGAGCATCGGACACCTTCCAGGACGAATCCTGGGTCGCGAGTCCCCCTGGGATCCGTCGCGACCCCGCCATGGTCACCGCTGTCGATCCCGACAACCCCATCGGGCCGAACGCACGCCTCCCGCACCAGCCACCTGTTTCACACAACCAACCGGATACCAACGGGCACAACGCAACTCCCGCGTCGACCGACCCACGGACCGCGCCCGAGGAACTGGATGCGCGCGGTCCGGAGTCGACATCTCCCGTGTCCGGCAAGACAACCACGGCCGAAGCGACGCGCGCGAACGACACGGTAAGCACGGATTCGACAGACCGACCACAGCAATCACCGATGTCCGACCCAATGGGCGAGTGGCCCACCGACGATATGGTCGCGCTGCTGTCCTTGGCGCGGCAGGGAAGCCGCAGTGCCGCCAAGACATTGAACCGCCGCCTCGCACCCGGCACCACCCAGCGCGTGTCGGCCCTGCTCGGCTGGGACCCGTCTCGTGGCACAGCCCCGGAGCCGGTCCAGCGGCTCGCGTCCGCGATCGGCGTCACCGCGCTGCGTGCCGCAGAACGCGACCGCTGGGCCGTCCCGCCGGGCCTGGACATCGGCGATTGGCTGTTCGAAACGGCACGAAAAACGTGGCACGACAACCTCGCCCAGCTGACCACCGCCCAACGCGAGCTCCTCACCGACGCGGCCGACGCGACGCGCCACCTGATCGACCTCACCGAGCGCCAGGCCGCCGAGATCGATCGGCTCACGCGGCAGGTGCACGCGAACTCGCGTGGCCGACTGCTGCCAACGGCGCAGGAGCTCGCGCGGCAACTGAGGTTGTCGTCGGGCACCTCCAAAGGCAAGGATTATCGTCAACTGGCCGACGAGGGATATGTGGTCACCCGCCACGGAGTGGGCACGCTGGTTGCGGATCCACAGCCGGAAACGCCTCCGACGCCGAATGGCAGCAGCGCCCTGAGCAAAGCCGCTGCTGGGGTCGCCACCGCGACGCGTGTCCCGTCCGCGCCATCGTTGCCGGAATCCCCGATATCACATCCCGACGCGGAAGCCGAAAAGTACATCAAACAGGCGATCGCGGCGGACTTGTTCCTGTCCTATGGAATCGAGGTACTCGGGCTGGACCAGCCGACGATTTCCATCGATACAGCGATGTCGATCCGAAACGCCATCGTGGACGAGTTGGCCGAAAACGGCCCGGTTCGGATAGACGCGATCGTTGTCGCTCCTCTGGAAAATGGCACATACGCTGCGGCCGGAAAGATATTGGATGGCCCAGAGCACATTGTTTTTCTCAATAGCACATACTTCGGACATCCGGAGAATTTCCGAGACGAATTCGAACGAGAGGTCGCGGCGGCCCGGTTGAACGGACCGACCGGCGATCCCGCCTATGACCTTATCCGCCATGAAGTCGCCCACTTGCGGGACCCGCACCATCTGACGGAAAGCCCTGGCACGCCGTATGCGGAACTGGCCGCGGAACGCGCGGCGGGCACACTGCATCCGGATGCCCGGTTCGACCGCCGCCGCGATTACACCGGCTGGCTGGAAGCAAAGGCATTCGGCTTCCTGTATACGCATTTCGTGGGACTGAAGCAGGCGCGCGCCCTCCCCGTCGAAACCCGATTCGACGAGTGGCTGGACCTGCTCAACAATTACAGCCGAGAACTGAAGCAGCTCGATGCCGGCAGTCGGCGCCGCATATTTTCCGATGCCGAAAATCCGGGTGTGGCCGAGCCCGCACTCGGCGATCGGCCCGTCTTCAACCCGAGGGAGGCACTCCCGGAGGCGAACAATGCGTTCGGCAAGAGCGCGCCCGACGATTTCACGCATCCGGTCTACGCGCTACAGGCACTATTGCGTGGGGTTCCGGTAGCGCAGGTATGGCGAGATGCGAAGCAGCGTAACGACCGAGCCGCCGCGCGAGCAGAAGATCGCGGACCGGTGCCCGCGGCGTCCGGGTTCCAGGCGAGCATGCGTCCCGATGGGGTGCTGGTAGAGCTCAGCCGAAGATGGGGTGTCCTGCTTCCGGATCAGCAGCATGCGCAGAAGATCGAGACCCCGGTCCTGATGGCCGTCGGCCGGGACGGTCGACGGAGCTTCGGCTTGGACGAGTTGGTCCACCTGGTCAATCGGCAACTGGCCGAAGGGTGGGGTGCCAATTCGCGCAGTCATGTGTCGGATAGCGGAGATCCGCTGCCCGGATTCTCCGAGTGGGACTGCGCGCCCGCCGGTGAGCTGGCGCAACGGCTGCGCGTGGTGTCCGAAATGTCATGGGAGCGGGCCGAACTCCTGCGCGACCTACGGCAGGCACTGGCCGCGGCCGATAGCCCGGCCGAAATGCTCGGTCTCGGCGCCTGGGCCGACGCCGGCGCCGCGCAGGCATACCTGGATATCGCGGACCTGCGTACCCGGGTTCAGCAGGCACTTTCCCGCCAGGATGTCGGAGACCGGGCGCGAAGCCGGCTGCGCGCACTATCTGGTCACATCGATGCGATCGCGCGGCAATGCGGCAATCTCGACACCGCGTTGGCCTCCGCGCGTGCCCGTGCAGAGCAATTGGCGGTGGGACATGTTGCCGCAGCCCGGGGCGGACTAGCACTGGGACCGTTCGGACAGATAGTCGATGGCAACCGGGTGGAGGTGTTCGAAAGGCGGGACCAACCGTCCGCAGCGACCGAAGTGTTGCGAAATATGTTGCGGCGGCTGGGAATTCCAGTGATATTGCGCCAGGTTCGAGTAGATCCGACCGGGCGGGTCCTGGTCGAAGACCTCCCGGAACCGGTGCGTAGGTCAATCACACACCGCCAGGATCGGCTGTGGCAGTTGGGCACTCCGACCAACGACGCGCGGGCGGCGGACGAGCAGGTGCCGACCGCACTCGAATCATCATGGCAGCTCGGTGCGACGACCGAATTGCCGCAGGCGCTGCCCGCATGGGGTGCGCGGATCACCGACGCGCAGCGCAAGCTCGCGCGGACCGCGGCCGTCCGGCAGCGCCTGTTCCCCACGCCGGTCGATCCGGACCGGATGACCGCGGCAGACGCCACCAGACAGCGCACACTCCTGGCCCGTCTCGAGATGCTCACCGAGTATCTGCGGACAAGCCGCATACAAGCCGCAGCCGCCGCAGCCCAGCAGTGCTCGGACCTATTGCCGGGACGACGATTCGGGCGCTGGGCCCGCCTCGACGGCAACGTCCTCACGGTCGTGTCACCGTTCACCGATCCCGAGCAATTTCTGCCGCAACCGATGCGGGAAGCCTTGGCTCAGGCTGGGATTCGGATCGCCTATCGCCAGGTGCGGGTCGATACCCAAGGCCGAGCATGGTCCACTGAACTCAGCCCTGCGGACTCGATGCAACTGTCCGCGGCAACCGACGATCAATCCGTGCGATCGCTCATCGACAGCACCGTCGAGTACCTCGATGAGCACCTCGGCCGCTACGGCGTAACCCGTGCGTCCGGCGCCCCGATCTCCCTGCCGGAGTTGCTCGATGATCGCGACAACCTGGTGGCCGAGCGTGAGCGGGCGCGCATCGCACGAGATCGGTGGCGTACGGAGCGCGACCGGATGTCCACCGTCCGCGCCGCTACCGAATCGGCAGCCCATGAAGCCGCAGCGGAAAACGCGGCGCACTTCGAGCGGGAGTTCGACCGCTTGGACACCGAAGTCGCGCGGCTCACCCTGCTCGCCTTCGACGGCGGCGCCGCACCGATGCAGCGCGAGTCGGCGCGCCGCATACTCCGATCCGATGCCCGAACACAGGGTCTGGTCGGCACGGCCCACACACCGGATCTGTTGCAGGCCGTCAGCGATCAGCTCGTATCACATCTCCAGGCGGTTTCCCGCCAGCTCGAGGCGGATCTCGACCAGCCCGTCCCCGACGAGGTTTTCGACAGGGATATGGCGCTGGCGGCAATGTTGGAGAGCATCAACGATCACCGAAACGGACTGTCGCACGATTCACCCGACAATACGGATCCGGCCGATACCAGCCCGCAGCCTGGGACCGGCGTGCACTTGGCATACGCGCGAGCTGCCACCCACCCGGGCAGCCGCCCGCTGTCCAAACGCCAGCGAACGATCTACGCGTTGATTACCGAAGGCAAGACCAATGCGGAAATTGCGGACAGCCTCCAGATGCCCGTGGAAACCGTCAAAACTCACGTCCGGCGGATCCGTGACAAGCTCGGTGTGCCGAGTCGAAGCGAGCTCGAACCGCCGTCGGCGAGCACAGATGCCGTCGAAGCGTCGCCGACCGGGCTGGACCCTGAATTCCTGCTGCTCCGGCGCCGGATTCTGCTCACCTACCTCATCGGCAATCGAATAGTCAGCCCGGCCATCATCCGCAGAATCGGGCAGGCCGCCGATGCCGAACTGCGACGGATTCTCGCAAAACAGGAACGCACGATGGCCGTCGAGACCGCGCTGATGCTGGCGAATATGAACAAGGCGACACTGCGCCAACTGCGGTCCGGTTTCAATCACGCGCAACGGACGCTCATAAACCAATCCAGCAAAGCCGTTCAGAATGGCCGTGAGATCAGCTACCTGCAACTGGTCATGGTCAACAGGCTGGCCACGGAAGTGCGCAAGATATCTATGATGAACGGGGTCGTCGGTGCCCTCGAACTATCCGGAATCGAGCTCGCGATACTCAGGCTCATCGCGGCGAGTAAGACGAACAGCGAAATCGCGCACGCACTCCCGCAGACCGACAACGTCGTCACGCACCGAAGGAGTCTTTTCAGAAAGCGCGACGTACACGATCGGACCGAGGCCGTCGTTCAGGCATTGCGCCTGAGGGTGCTGGCGCTGCACGAGATACCGGAACCCGACTCCGCCGCCGCGAGCCAGCTGGACGATCGCGATCACCAAATATTGCTCCTGCTCACTACAGCGGCCTCATATCAGGATATCGCTCAGGCCATCGCGATATCGACGAGTAATGTGGCAGCCCGCATCAGACGCATGCTCCGGATACTCGGTGCACGCAACCAAACCGAGGCAGTGGTTCGAGCACTACGCCTCGGGATTCTCGATCTGGACAACATACCGCTGCCGGACGTAATTCCTACTCGCGAACTATCCGACCGAGAGGTGAAAGCGCTCCGACTTGTCGCTACCGGCGAGGTGGCCGGCGCGATCAGCGGAATTGTCCGAGCTCTCGGCACGAACGACCGAACCGCAGCCGTGATTCAGGCACTGCGCCTGGGATATCTCCAGCTGGACGATCTGCCGCTGACCGACGAATCCCACCGGCTCTCGCCCAGCGAGATCGAGATACTGCGCCTTGTCGCCGCGGGCAACTCGAACAGCCGAATCGCAGCTGCGCTGCAGCAAGCCACGGAGACTGTGAAAGCGGCTCTGCTCCGGCTCTTTTGGAAGCTCGGAGTCCGCGACCGAACGGAAGCTGTGATCACCGCACTGCGCCTGGGATATCTCGACCTGGACCGCATTCCAACACACCATATGCGCGCGGCGGCGAGCACGGTTGCGAGCGGAACCGCCACCCAACCGGATGACGACGAGCAGCCCTCACCCGAGGAGCAACGATTCCTCGAGTGGTACCGCGCACGAGTCGCGGACGACTCCAGGCTGCCGAGACAAGGTCTCGCCGACTACCTGGAAATGCACAAACTCGAGATGGCACAGGTGTATCGCTGGCTGACCCGCGCCGGAATCGATCCGGATATCGACACCGTCGAGCAGGTGGGACAGTTCCCGGCGCCAGAAACAGATGAGATTGCGGCGTGGTTGTCGAGTGTGCGTCGATACCTCGGGGTAACTGCCGGTCGGATGGACGAACTGATCGGTGTACCGCAAGGGACTTGGATAGCGGCCGAGCAAGGCCGGATCGAGCTGGACATACCAGCCGTGCGCGCACTTTTGCGCCGTGTACCGGGCGCCCGCCGCACATATGATCGCGCCGCACTGCTGTTTCCGGCGCTATGTACACCGAATGGCGAGCCCGCATATCCGGAAGGATACGAGCACATCGGCGAATATCTTCTGTTCCGCCGAAACACCTCGAACACGGGGCAACCGATCCCAGGATTGACCCAGTCGGACGTTTCCGCGCTCATCAAAAAGGCCGTCTACACCATCCGGCGCTGGGAAACCGGCGCGGCGTTGCCACCCGCGGCAGCGGTGGCAGATCTACTCGACGCAATTCCTACCGACTACGCCGTCACCTTCGACGAGGTCGCGGAGAACTTCGACTACCTACCGAGACAAAATCTCGTCTACCCGAGCTTCTCCGCAGTGAAATCTTTCCGCGAGTACCTGCGCTACCTCAGGCGATCGAATAATCTCACTCGAGCCGAGGCAGCACGCAGATTCGGATACTCGAAGCATACGATCCGTGCCCGCGAAGAAGAGTATCCGGAAGGCGATATCGAGGCCTTCATAGTGGGGGCACACCGCCGTTTCCTGCACTCTGCAGGGCAGTGGAACGATCTCGCGACGGCATGGGGATATCCGCGGATAATCACTGACAGTGCGGGGGAATCAATTCCCGATCCGACCGACTGCGAGTCTATAAACCACTGGTTGCACACCCTCCGGATCTATCGTGGAATAACCTTGCAGCAATTTGCCGAACTGACCGATAGATCGGTGACCGCGATAGTCAATATCGAGAACGGGGAGAGCAGACCTGGCATTCTCTTCCTGCGGAAGCTCCGAGACTCGGTCGGCATGCCGACGAGCGTCTTGCGCGACGTGCTGCTGTGCTTCCCGACACACCCGGATTCTCCGGCCGCGGACTCGATTCAAGAACTGCTGTTCTGGAAACTGATCGACGCCAGCCCCGGCAGTATCGAGGAATCGCAAATCCAGGATCAGATCTTCCGGGAGTTCACGGAAGTCGCCGATGAGCTGGCGAGCGGCTGGAATGTCACCACACAGGAGCGTGCGGCCCTCGCCGAAATCGGCCGGGACGCAATCCGAACGGCAATTCTCAATTTCGTTCCCCCAGGGGATTTCGCACCGGTGGCAGGGTCGGCGGCGCGCTACGCGATGCTCAGATCCACCTACTACGCCCAGCCGTCGACGAGTGCGACTGTCCCGGGCGCCGATCAACCCCCGGCGACTCCGTGGCAGAAGTCTGTTTCGACCGAAGGGCCAGAGCTGACAGATAATCCGGGGCCCGATCAGGCACTCGATATCGTCGGCGGCAGGCCGGGAGAATTCAGCGAGCCGCCGCGGGGCGATCGGTCGGACACGCTCGACGTGCTGCACGCGTACGGAAAGGACAGAAGGAGTCACGCGCACCGGCCACCCGGGGGCGATAGGCACGTCCGCTCGACCAATGATGGCGGCACCCCGTGGTCGGCGTTGAAACGCAATGCCGACAAGCGATTCCGGCACGCACGCGCGACTCCGGCCACGAACCCGGCCATCGAGACGGACGCGATCGAAACCGAACCCGTGCCGCCGGACCGTGTCCAGGCGCTGGTGGACCGGCTCGGGCTGAGCCCAGTCCAGTTGAGACAGTTGGCCGCTGGCGCCATCGCCCTGCTGCGGAATTATCTGGGTCCGGACGCGACGCTGTTGTCCTTGACGACACCGGTGGACCCCGACGATGTGGTGCAGGCGTCGGCCGCCCGCGCCCACGCGGTGGCGCGGTGGTGGAATTCCCTCACCCTTCCGCAGCAGGCTGCCCTGATCCTGTTGCATCCGCATCAGATCGGCAATGCCGACGGTGTTCCGTACTCGGTCCGGGACGAGGCGAACCGTCGATCGATCATCGACGACATCAAGGGCTTCCTGAAACGTAGGGACGACGCCGATCAGACGGGACTCCTTGCCGAGGCGAGGACACTGCTCGGTCTCGGACGGCCCGGCCTCGCACTCTCGCCTGAGCAGAAGGTCCATCTGACCAATCTGGTCAGAACCCTCCAGCATTTGGCCGCATTGGAGCAGGATGTGCGCGAGTTCGGTTCGCCCCCAGTGCAATTGATCGCATTCGACGCGACCGCCTACGACGGCGACGGCCGGATCATCGTGTCGATCGACGATGCGGACGAGGCGGCGATCGTGACTCGGCACCTCGGCGGAGTGGGCAACACGTTGCTGAAATTGCCGAAGCGGGCGCAGGCCGGTATCGCGCAGTATGTCGAGTCGGCCCGGCACAACCCGGGCGTCCCGACGGCGACCATCATCGATATCGGTTTCCATCATCCGAACACGATCGAGGAGATCAGGTCATCGGAACTCGCCGAGCAGGGCGGCCATGTGGTCGCCGCCGACATCGCCGCCTATGACGCGACACGCGCCGCCTGGGCGAACCTGCCCGGTGGTGCGGCACGGCCGCGACTGAGAACCGTTGTCGCACACAGCTATGGGTCGACCACGCTGTGCTACGCGGGCATCGGGGGACGCTTGGCCGCCCATCTCGATCAGGTGGTACTGACCGGATCCCCTGGTGCCGGGCCGATGGCTCACGCGGACGAATTCGGCATCGGCGCCGACAACGTATTCGCGGTGGCCGACGACCGCGATCCGGTGACGAAAGCCGGGGGCGCAACCCCGGAGCCGACCGACCGATACTTCGGCTTCACCCATGGCAGTAGCCCGGTCGGCCCCTGGGGGGCGATCCGGCTCGCGGCCGCGATGCCGTCGACCGTCCGCAGTGTCAAGCGGATCCACGGTGGCTACCTGGCCTACCTCGAACCGGGGCAGCCCACAGTATCGCTGCGTAATATCGCCCTGGTCTGTGCGGGTAAAGCCGACTCGGCCGAACGTGCGCAGCACCGGCCCGCCGCGGATGCGACCGGCCGACTGCGTGATCTGCGCTGGTGGCAAGCGAACGAGACGGCGCTCGCCGTCGTCATGGGTGACGATGAACCCGAAGGTGCGGCCGAGCCGAACCGGCTGACGGACAACGGAAGCCAGCTTGTGCTCGGCCCGGCGGCACCCCCGGCCACATCGTCGCCGTGGCGGCGGCGCGGAGCAGGCGAACCCGTACGCGCCCCCGCGCGTGCCGGTGCCGTACCTGACGTGGCAGCGGCTTTCGACCTTCCCAAGGGCAAGCGTCCGGACCTGACCGGCATCGATCGCGATCCACTGGAGGCATTGCGCGAGCGACACCGCACCGGGGTGGTATTCGCGGCCGACCCGAATCTCGGCGACGACGCGCATGCCTTCGAGCCGACCGGCAGAAAGCCGAATCCGCCTGCCGAAGAACCGGTTTCGCTACGACAACTCCTCAGCACGAACAAGCCGTACCGGCGGCTGTACATCTCCAACGCACTCACCGGCGTGGGTGACAACGTGCAACGGTCGGCGCTCCCGCTGCTGACACTGGATCTGACCGGCTCACCGATGGCGGCCGGTGTGACCTCGTTCGCGCTGTTCCTGCCACAAGTCCTCTTCGAACTCCCCGCCGGTTATATCGCCGATTTCCACGATCGGCGGCGGACCATGCTCCTCGCGCAGGCCGTCGGTCTCACGAGTACCGCGGCCGCCGGTGCGATGGTCCTGGTCGGAGCGTCGGATCTCGGCACCGCGCTTGCCACCGCAACCTTGGTCGAGGGCACCGCGGCCGTCTTCTACCGGCGCAGTCTGCGGTCGGCGGTCCTGGACCTGGTCACCTCCGCACAGCGGCCACGAGCGAACCGGCTCTCCGAAATCGAAGTCGGCATAGCGACTACCGGTGGACGTGCGCTCGGCCCCATCCTGCTGGACGCGGCGAAGTCGTTGCCGTTCATCACCAACGGCGCGACCTACGGGTGGAACCTGGCAACGCTGTTTCGGATGCGCGACTCCCTTCCACTCCATGCCGCGGCGGACTCACACAGCTTCGGAGATTCACTGCGCCGCATGGGCGAGGGGATGCGGACGGTATGGCAGGAACCGTTCCTCCGCGAATATTCCGGTCTCACGATGCTCACCAATGCCAGTTTCGCGGCCCTCAACCTTCGGACCGCCGCCGTGCTCGACGCTGCGTCAGCGCCGGGTCTCGCCGCCGGAGCGGTGTTGGCCGCCGCGGGCGTAGGTAGCGTCGTGGGCGGACTACTGCCGAACCGGTTTATCGAGAAGGTGCGCGCTGATGTCGTGTATCCGGCGCAACTAGCCGGTTTCGCCGGTGTCGCCACGCTGCAGGCGGTCAGCACCGACCCCATCGCGATAGCGGCGGGCGCATTCGGCGTCGCGGCGCTCGGTGTCAGTATGAATGCCCGGGTCGCGGCCTACGAGCAGGCAGTCCTGCCGCCGAGTCTCTATGGCCGGGCTACCAGCGCGAAGAGTATGGTCCTCGGGGCGGGCCCGGCCATGGGCGGCCTACTCGGCGGCGCCGTGCTGTCGTCCCAGGGCATCACCCCGGCCGGCTGGATTCCGGTGGCCATCATCGGCGCCGCCGCGGCCGGAGCTGCCACCCGCAGACTGGTCAACCGAGGCCGTGGGCTGCTCGGATTCCGTTGGCGCCGAAACGAAGCCACGCCCGCGGGTACTGCGGAAGCGATCCCGGAACCCGTATCCGCGGCCCAGCGGGCACTGCCCGGCCACGCGGATTCATTCACCCAAGGCCGAGCCGGTACCGACCGCGACTTCGCCGCGGCGGCGCACGCCTATCTGGCAGATCTGATCACCGTCACGAGGCACCACCTGACCCACGCCGACGATCGCGCCACCGGACTCGATCTGCTGAGCCGAATCACCGATGTCCTGTCGGTGGTCGATACGCGGCTGGCACTCGGGCAGGCGCCGGGGACAGCCCATCACGAACTGCGGCAATTGCACAGCGAACTCACGGCGCTACTCGACGATGCGGCGCAGGACCGCGGCGACGAAATAACGGACCTGGCGTCCACCCGGCTCGCGCCCGCAACGCCCGGCACGACCGCACTGGACCGAACACTGACGCGGTTGCACCGAGTGGGTCACCCCTTCGGGGATTGCATCACCCGGGTTTCCCGCGCGGCCTGGGCGCTCGGCGTCGACAACGGAGTCCAACCCGTGCCCGGCGAAAACGACTGGGAAGCCCTCGAGGAGGCCGTCACCGCACAGCTCACCCCGGTGTACCCGCCGACCACCCCGACCGGCGGCGATCCACTCGCGTCCATCGTCGAGGCCGTCCGCAACAGGCACAACGGAACCGACAGCGCGGTAGTCCTCGTCGATGACGGCACCGAGATGCACAGCTATCTGGTCACCGAAGTCGACGGCGAGGTCGTCGTATTCGACACCAACGTCGAGGACCCGGACTCCGACGAGCCGTCGACGCCCCGTATCCGAACACAGGACAAGTGGACGCAGTCCTTCACGCACATCGAGGAAGCCTTCGTCGCCTATCTGAAATCCGGCGACAACAAGCTGACCGCGCGCGACGAGCCCATCCCCGACGCCGCCCGATCATTCCCCCGCCGGGGCCCGATCACCGGTCCACCAGCCGCCGCCAGCGCCGCCGCGAACGACATGCCACCCACCCCGGAGGTACCCGAGAGTCCGCGGACATTCACCGCCGAGGAGCTCGAAACCATAGCCGACCTGAAGCGGCAACTGCTCGAGATCGATCCGAAGGCCTTCGAATACATCCGCGACCTGCCATTACCCGAGCCCGGGGAGCCCTCCGGCGACGAGTGGGTCAGCAATCGGGGCGCATGGTTCGACGCGTTGTTCTCGGACGAAGTCGAGAAGCTACGAGAAGTGGAGCTCACCGAGAAGGACTACCTCGAGTTGGGACGCATCCTCGAGCGATTTCCGGTCTATGTCACCCTGACCCTGCTCGTCGCAACGGGATTGAAGGTCGAGCAACTGCTGCATCTTCCCCGAACCAGCCCGGGCTCGCTGTTCTTCAAACAGGTCAAGCGGGTACAGGGCGATAAAACAACTATCGTCTACAAGTTCCGGACCATGCCGGAGGACGAGCAGGAAAAGCCGAGCAACCGCGATACCGCCGACCGCATCAGCCGGGGGCAGCAGTTCGTGCGCGACACCTCGTTGGACGAGCTCCCCCAGCTGCTGGCGATCGCGCGCGGCCGGATGCAGTACTACTCGGGCAGGCCGATGCTCGACGGCGACCGCGAGCGGATGCGCAGGGTGCTCACCCCCGACGAGTTCGCGTTCTGGGATGCGCACCCGAAGGACGACCTGTGGTCGGCACTGCATTTCCCCGGCTGCCGCGCGCTCGACCCCGATTCGGACGAGTACCTGCGCTCGCGGTATCTGGCGGCGCGGCTCTGGTCGATGATCGGCAGTCGACGAGCCGAGGAGTACATGATGCAGGTCGTCGACCGGTACTTGCTCGGCATTCTCCCCGGAAAACTGCGCGAACTGGTGTGGGGCACCGGAACCGATGTGCTCGCCGGTGTCGGCCACATCCTCGGGCGGATCGGCAGCTGGACCCAGCGCGTGGCCCTCAGCGTTTTTCCGGATCCCGACGCATCGGCGGCTGCCGTCGCCGACGGCCCGGCAGATGATCGAGCACCCGTCCCGGCGCGGGGCGCGATGCCCCCTGGTGCCGACACGATTGCGGCTGCCCTCGGCATCAGCCCGCAACGTGCTCGCGAAATCTGGGTGGA
The DNA here is from genome assembly GCF_050942345.1 of Nocardia pseudovaccinii. Lineage (NCBI taxonomy): Bacteria > Bacillati > Actinomycetota > Actinomycetes > Mycobacteriales > Nocardiaceae > Nocardia > Nocardia pseudovaccinii. The sequence goes on along the minus strand of NZ_CP192074.1, from coordinate 3,092,081 downwards.
CCAGGCGATCACCCCGGTGCACGGCGGAGCGAACCCCATGGTGCTCACCGGGTTCGGTCCGGGAGACGCCGGACGCCGGTACTGACAAACTCCGCCGACACCGGCAGGTGCTGCCGAACACGAGCGAAGGGCCGGACGGGACTAGGGCTAGGCTTCGAACCGAAGGGAACAAGGCCGAATGGAGAGGGCTGATATATGGCGTCCGCAACAGCATCCGCACAGATCGGGGTTACCGGCCTGGCGGTCATGGGTAGCAATATCGCCCGTAACTTCGCCAAGCACGGCTACACGGTGGCACTGCACAACCGCAGCATCGCCAAGACCGACGCGCTGCTTGCCGAACACGGCGGCGACGGCAACTTCGTGCGCACCGAGACGATCGAGGAGTTCGTCGCGGCCCTGGAGAAGCCGCGCCGGGTGCTGATCATGGTCAAGGCGGGCGACCCGACCGATGCCGTCATCGCCGAACTCGCCGACGCGATGGAGCCGGGCGACATCATCATCGATGGCGGCAACGCGCTCTACACCGACACCATCCGCCGCGAGGCCGCCATGAAGGCGCGCGGCTTGAACTTCGTCGGCGCGGGCATCTCCGGTGGTGAGGAGGGCGCGCTCAACGGTCCGGCGATCATGCCGGGCGGCCCCAAGGAATCCTACGAATCCCTCGGTCCGCTGCTGGAATCCATTGCCGCGCAGGTGGACGGCACACCGTGCTGCACGCATATCGGACCCGACGGCTCCGGGCACTTCGTCAAGATGGTGCACAACGGCATCGAATACGCTGATATGCAGCTCATCGGCGAGGCATACCACCTGTTCCGCGACGCGCTCGGCTTCGACGCCAAGCAGATCGCCGATGTGTTCACGCAGTGGAACTCCGGCGAACTCGAGAGCTACCTCGTCGAGATCACCGCCGAGGTGCTCGAGCAGGTCGACGCCAAGACCGGTCAGCCGCTGGTGGACGTCATCGTCGACGCGGCCGAGCAGAAGGGCACCGGCCGCTGGACCGTGAAGTCCGCACTCGATCTGGGCATCCCGGTCACCGGCATCGCCGAGGCGGTCTTCGCGCGAGCGCTGTCGGGCTCGCGGGCGCAGCGCAAGGCCGCGGTCGGTCTCGCCGCGGGCAAACTCGGCGAAAAGCCCACCGACGTGGCGCAATTCACCGAAGACATCCGCCAGGCGCTCTACGCGTCGAAGATCGTCGCCTACGCGCAGGGCTTCGATCAGATCGCCGCGGGCAGTGCCGAATACAACTGGAACCTGCGTCCCGGCGATATGGCCACCATCTGGCGCGGCGGCTGCATCATCCGAGCCCGCTTCCTGAACCGGATCAAAGAGGCCTACGACCAGAACCCGGAACTGCCGAGCCTGATCCTCGCCCCGTACTTCCGCGAGGCGATCGAAACGGCCATCGACAGCTGGCGCCGTGTGGTCGCCACCGCCACCCTGCTCGGCATCCCGGTACCCGCGTTCGCATCCTCGCTCTCGTACTACGACGCTTTGCGCGCCGAACGCCTGCCCGCAGCCCTCACCCAGGGCCAGCGCGACTTCTTCGGCGCCCACACCTACGAGCGCATCGATGCGCCGGGCAAGTACCACACGCTGTGGAGCGGCGACCGCAGTGAGGTTTCGGCCGACTAGCCGAGCACGATTCCCAATCGTGGCAACGCCTTACCGTTGTGGTCGTGCCGCGGGATGATCCGGTTTCCGGCCTCGGACGATGTTCGATGCCTGTGGTGACATCTCGCGGCCCAACGGAAGTTGAACAGGGGCTTTCCACAGTGTTGTGTCGGCCCAGACCTACGAATAATGCGGATATTTCTGCCCGAGATGGCGGATGATCTCACTGCGCCACTGCCCTAAATTTCGAATTGCAGTAGCCCGGTCCCGGCGAAAAGCCGGGCGGGCACAGCATTCGAGCGCAGAGGAATCGGGTATGCGGTTGATCGTGGTCGACGATAACGATGATGCGGGCGAGGCGCTGGTGCACAAGCTGCGCCTGCGTGGGCACCACGCCGATCGCAAACGTAGAGGCTCGGACCTGCTGGTTACCCACCATCGCTATCACGCGGTCATCCTGGACCTCGACCTGCCGGATATGTCCGGGCTGACGGCGCTGCGCAAGCTGCGCGAGGTCAGCTCGGTGCCGGTGGTCGTGCTCACCGCGGATACCGATGAGCGCTCGGTGGTGCGGGCATTGCGCAGTGGTGCCGACGACTACCTGGTGAAGCCGCCGCGGGTAGCCGAGTTGGCGGCCCGGCTTTACGCGATCACCCGACGGCTTCCGGTGCCCGCCGTCCCCACCCCGACAACGATGGTCGTCGCGGGCGATGTCCGGGTGGATCTGGAGGCCGGGACGGTTGAGGTCGGCGGTCGAGGGGTGCAGCTGACCCGGGTCGAATTCGCGGTGCTGCGCGCGCTTGTCGAGCAGCCGGGTACGGCGGTCAGCCGTGAGCAGCTGCTCGACCGCATCTGGGGCGATGCGTTCGTCGCGGTATCGCATGCGCTGTACGTGCACGTCAATGCGCTGCGCACGAAGCTGAACCGTCCTGGACTGATCACCACCATCCACAGCTACGGCTACCGGTGGAATCCGAGTGCCGCCGTGGCGAATTCGGTCGATATCGAGGAGTCGATGGCGGTGGGTGCCCTGGCAGGGCGCACCGCCTGACCGGTCACCCCATTGGCGCATCCGACGATCGCGGCATCAGGGCCGCGGCAAGTAGCGCGCCGGTGAGAAGCAGTGCGCCACAGATCAACAGGGCAATGCGGAAGCCACTGCCGAACGCGACGGCATCGGTGATTCTCGCCCCCGAAATGCCGACAAGCCCCGGCAGCGCGGCGACGGCGAGCAACTGAGCAGTGCGGGCGACAGCATTGTTCACCCCGGAGGCGATCCCGGAATCCCTTGCGGAAACCGCGGCGAACACCGCACCTGTCAGCGGAGCCACGAACGCCGCCAATCCGATACCGAGCATGACGGTCCCCGGGAACACCGCACTGAGATAGGTTGCGCGCGAGCCGATCCCGGTCAGCAGAACCGCGCCACACGCCGCGAGCGCAGGCCCGAGGATCATCGGGATCCGTGCGCCGCGCCGCTGCGCCCACCGACCGGCCGACGCGGACGACACCAGCATGATCCCGGTAATCGGCACCGTCGCCGAGCCCGCCGCCAGCGGCGAATACCCTGCGACCACTTGCAATTCCAGTGGCAGCAGGAAGTACACGCCGCCGAGACCCGCATATACCGCAGCTGTCACCAGATTGGCCGCGGTGAACACACGCGAGGTGAACAGTGCGGGCGGCAGCAGCGGATGATCACCGCGCAGCTGGACCCACGCGAATAGCCCGAGCAGTGCCACGCCGAGCAGCGACATCCACCCTCGCCCGCCGATGAACCCATAGGTCAGCGCACCCAGCCCGGCCACGGCGGTCGCCGCACCCGGCAGATCGAGCGGCCGCGCATCCGCATCCCGCGATTCCGGAAGGTAGCGCACCGATACGACGGCGACCGCCACGGCGAAAGGCACGTTGACGAGAAATACCGTGCGCCACCCGGCCAACTCGGTCAACCAGCCACCGGCAATGGGTCCGACCGCCTCGATAACGCCGATCAGCCCAGCCCACATGCCAATTGCGGCACCATGGTCCCGACGATCGATTGTCGCCGAGATCAATGCCAGGCTGCCCGGCGTGATCAGCGCACCCGCGATCCCTTGCAGCACCCTCCCCGCAACGAGCATTTCCATCGAGGACGCGACACAGCACAACAGGGATGCGAGCGCGAAACCGACACTGCCCCAGATGAATACCGGGCGTCGCCCCAGCCGATCCCCCAGCGCCCCACCTACCAGGATCAGCGATGCCAGGGCCAAGGTGTAGCCACCGACTACCCACTGCAGATCGGCCACATTGTCGCCGAGACTCGAACCGATCCGCGGCACCGCGATATTGACGACCGACGCGTCGAGCACCACGACCGCCGAGCCGAGCACCGACGCCGCGACAACCCAGCGTCCGGTGACCGAACGCAGGCGCGGTGGTGCGGGCGCGACCAGGTTCGGTGCGGCGAGATCGCTCATCGTCCGCGAGAGCCGCGTTCGATCAGTTCCCCGGCCTCCGCCGCCACGAGCACATCGGCGGATCGGCGAAGCAGCCATTCGCGGCTGCCGGTCAGTCCCCGCAGGATATCGGCGCGCAGCGTGGCCGCGAGATCGTCCTCGGTGAGCTGTATATCGATGCTGATGTGAGGCCGCACTGGCTTACTCCGATGGATGCTTGATCGCCGACGCAGGATCAGGTGTCGCGTACAAACCTTGCGGTCCACTTCTCCGACAACGGAATTCTCGACGCTGTCACCACGCCCCCGCCAACCGGCGAATCGCAGATTTACATCGGCTTAAGTTTGGCCGCGCTGCGGATCAATGCCGAGTTCGGAGAGGTTCATGGCCATCTTCTGGTGCACTGCGGGGACCCAATCCAGCGCACGCAGCACCGTATTGCGCAGACCGCGCAGGGGTGCGCTGCCGACGGTCGCGACGCGCGTCATCTTGTCCGTGAATGCGACGACGCTCTCCGCGACCGGCCGTCGTTCGGCCTCATAGGTATCCAGGACACTGTCGTCGGCACCGTCACGTATGACCGCGGCGAGCTTGGCGGCCAAATTCAGCCCGTCCTGCAGTCCGGTGTTCATGCCCTGTCCCCCGGCCGGACTGTGCACATGCGCGGCGTCACCGGCGAGGAAGATCCGCCCGGCGCGGTAGTGCTCGGCCAAGCGGTGGTGCACACGGAAACGGGAGCTCCAGACGATTTTCTCGACGGTGGCCGGATTCCGCTGCGGGCCACGGGTACTCAGCAGATGTTGCACGTGGAAGTGGTCGGGCTGCGGCGGGGCATCGTCCACGGTGGCCACGATGCGATGCCGTCCGCCCGGCAGCGGTGCGATGACCGTGACGCCTTCCGGAGAGAAGTACAGCCGGATCTCCGCATCCGGCACATCACCGCCCAGCACCGCATCGGCGAGGACGAAGGACTGTGCGTAGGTGTCCCCTTCGAAAGCGATACCGGCCTGCTCGCGGACCAGACTGTGCATCCCGTCGGCGCCGACCACATAGCGTGCCCGGATCGCCTCGCCCGCGGCTGTCGTCGCGGTGACACCGTCCGGATCCTGGGCCAACGACGTCAGCTCACACGGCCGCGTGACCCGGGTGCCGGTGGCCTCCAGTCGCTCCAACAGGATCTGCTCGGTGCTGTCCTGCGGAATCAGCAGCGTATAGGGGTAGTCGGTGGGCAGATCGTCGAAGCCGACATGCAGCAGCACCCGGTCGCGTTCGCGAACGGTGGCCTGCGGCACGACTATTCCGCGCGCGATCATTTTCTCGGTGACGTCCAACTCGGTGAGCACCTCGAGCGTGCGGGCGTGTACGACGGCGGCGCGGGAGGTGTTGTCGCCCGCGGCCTGTTTGTCGATGAGGACGGCGGAAACGCCCTTATCCGCGAGGGACGCGGTCAGCGCCATGCCGACCGGTCCGGCGCCGACGACGAGCACATCGGTCTGGGTGGGAATGTTCATGTCGGTGACGCTACGGTCGGACACCTCGTGGCCGCGTCCGTCGAATGACTGTAGTAGCCAGGGTGATTCGCACGTGCGCTTAAGTCATGGCGTACCTGGCGAGCTCGGCGCGCGAAGCCACACCCAACTTGGGGAACGCCTTGTACAGGTGGTAGCCGACGGTCCGCGCGCTGAGGAAAAGTTGAGTGCCGATCTCCCGGTTGGTTGCTCCGGTCGCGGCCAGTCGAACCACCTGGAGTTCCTGCGGAGTAAGCGAAGCCAGCGGATCGGATTCGCGGCTCTGATCCGATATCGATATCCCGGTCGCCCGCAATTCCGCCGCCGCACGCTCCGACCACGGGACGGCGCCGAGCAGATCGAAGGTCGCCATGGCCGCCTGCAAATGTGTCCGCGCCTCGACACGCCGGTTGTGACGGCGCAGCCATTCGCCGTACATCAGCTCGGTCCTGGCCTGTTCGAAGGGCTGATCGCCGCGCGCGTGCAATCGCAGTGCGCGCTCGTAGAGATCGGCCGCATCGCCATCGGTCAGCAGGGCGTGACAGCGATGCAGGACCGCCAGCGCCCACGGCTGGCCGATTGCCTTGGCCCAGTTGGCGAACCGAGTCAGCGCCTGCTGCGCGCGCTGGGGATCGCCGGTGCGGACGGCGGCCTCGACATAGTCCGGATAGGCGTAGCGCCAGACGAATGCGTGCCTGCCCGGACCCGCTGCCGCCTTGTCGAGCCGGTCCAGCACCTGCGCATACCGGCCGTAACCGGAATCGAGTGCGGCAAGGGCGTAGGTGGCCCAGGCCAAGCCGGTCATCCACATCCCGCCCTCTTCGATCGCTTCCGCCGCGAGTGCCGCGCATTCCTGCTCGGCACCCGCCGCTCCCGTCAACCAGGCGGCGATCCCGGCCAGGTAGTACTTCCAATAGTGCTGACCGATGTCCTCGGCGAGCCGCCGTCCCTCGGCCGCGGTGGCCCTGGCGGCGCGATGTCGCCCGGTCGCGAGTTCGGCGATCGCGAGCATCATCATGGCCTGTGGCATCCGTCCGATCCGCCCTGCGCGGCGGCAGGCGTCGACCAGCCGCGTCGCGTCCCGGTACATACCATCCACATCGCCGCGTGCGAAGCCCAGATAGGCGGCGACGACGTGCAGGTCGATCGGTAGATCCGCGACATCACCGAGGTCGTGCGGGGCAATATTGACCGCCAGCCGATCGCCCTCGAGCAGCAGGCGGATATCGCGGGCGAGCGCGTGGATCGCGTGCTGCGGCCCGCACACCCGGGCGGCGAGTTCTTCTGTGCGGCGGGCCAATACGAGTTGGTCCGGATGCGGTCGGCTGGACCACGTGTAGATCGCGGCCCAGCCGAGCATCGCCCAGGCCTGGTGATCCTGTGTGGCGGCCAGTGCGAGCACACCGTCGTGCAGCAGGCGCGTGGCCTCGAGCGGATGCCCCGCCTCGAAGGCGAGACCGGCGCGCACCCTGGCGAGTTCCGCGACGATCGCCGGCTCGATGAGCGGCGCCCCGGAGCCCTCACGCTGCGCCGATTCGGTTGTGCGCTCGATCGAGCCGGGGTTCGCACGCTCGGCTACCTCGGGCGGACACTGGGCCAACTCAGCGGGGAACTGGGTCGATTCGGGTGCACGCCAGGCCAACTCAGGCGGGACCTCGGCCAACTCGGGCGCACCCTGGGCCACCCCAGGCGGGAACTCGGTCACCTCGGGCGCACGCCAGGCCAACTCAGGTGGAACCTCGGCCAACTCGGGCGCACCCTGGGCCACCCCAGGCGCGAACTCGGATGCACGCTCGCTCAGCTCGGGCACGCGCTCGGTCAACTCGGGTACGGGCTGCGTCAACTCGGGTCCCCGCGCGGTCGAAGTATGTGCACTCTGCGCCAGGTAAGAGGTCGGCTCTGCCAAATCAGTTGCCCGCTGGGCCAATTCGGCTGCTCGCTGCGGCAGCCCGGCCTCATATGCGGCGGCGGCCGCGATCGTCCAGCGCCGTGCCTTGTCCACGGTGGCTGGCGATAATTCGGCGGCACGGGCATAACCGGTACTCACCGCGATCTGCCCACCGCGCCGCCGCGCGCGCACCGCGGCCTGCTCCAATTGCGCCGCCACCGCCTCGTCCGGCAATGCGGTCACCGCGGCCAGATGCCAGGCTCTGCGATCGTCGTCCACCGCACCGGCCAACGCCCGATGCGCAGCGACCCGCTCGGCGACATCGCACGCCAGCCGTGCCGCGGTGCGGATGAGTGGGTGGTGGAATTCGATTCCCGACGCGGTAACCCGAACCAGCCCGACCTGTTCGGCAGGCGCGAAATCCGTCAGTGTCGCACCGAGCGCCGACAGCGCGCGGGTCACCGGCTCGATGAGTCCGCTGTCATCCAACGCGGCGACCAGCAGACAGCATCGGGAAGCCGCGGGCAACGCCCGGATCCGTTCGCGGAATCCGGTCAGCACCCGGCTCGACGGCGGCTCGGACCCGCCGAGTGAATACGCGAGCGGGGTGCTGTCTCCAGCACGCTGCGCGGGCGTCAGCGTGCGTGGAATCTCCAGCAGGGCAAGCGGATTGCCACCGGACTCGGCGATAACGTGATCGCGCGCGGATGGTGCGAGGGTGGCATCGACGAGCTGTTCCGCGGCCGCGTGATCCAGTCCCGTCAAAATCAGCTCGGGCACACCGGGTGCGGGAAAGGGGCGTTCCCCGTCGCGGGCAGCGAAGATCAGCGTCACCGGTTCGCTGTGCAGTCGGCGCACTGCGAACAGCAGCGCGTCAGCCGATTCCTGATCGAGCCAGTGCGCGTCATCGATCAGACACAGCAGTGGTCCGTCCATCGAAAGTTCGGTGAGCAGGCTCAGGGTGGCCAGGCCGATCAGGAAGCGGTCCGCCGGTGTCGCCGAACCGAACCCCAATGCTGCCAGCAGCGCATCGGATTGCTGTCGCGGCAACTGCGTAACCGTCTCCAATACCGGACTCAACAGCACATGCAGTGCGGCATAGGGCAATTCCGTTTCGGACTCGATCCCGGTGACGCGGAGCAGTCGAGCATCCGCCGACTCGGCGTATTCCAGCAGCGCGGACTTACCGATGCCCGCTTCACCTCGCACGACCAGAGCACCCGGCTGCCCCGCTACGGCGTCGGCGAGCAGCTCATCGATCCTGCGCTGCTCCGCCATCCGGCCGTATAGCATCCACCCGCTCCTGCATCTTGCGCACCATCGATCAGATGCGCACCTTAACAATTCTCAGTGGCGGTGGGTGGCGTCCAGTTCCAGAGACGTGCGGCTTTGCGTGCGGCCACCCCGCCACCGGCGAGCCGGGTGAGCCGAGTCAGGAGTCCGTAGACCAGCGGACTGGTGGACAGGCTGATGCGCGGATCCTGGCGGGCCATCCGCTGCACCCGCTGACTGCGCGGCCTGCGTTGCCGATCGTATTGCGCCAGTGCCGTGGAAATTTCGACAGCGCCGGTGAGTTCGGCGGCGAGTACCGCGGCGTCCTCGAGTGCTTGACATGCGCCTTGGGCTAGGAACGGGGTCATCGCGTGGGCGGCGTCGCCGAGTAGGACGATCCGGCCGTCGACGTAGGTCTCGAGCGGGTCGAGGTCGGAAATATCGTGGCGCAGTATTGAATTCGACGGTGTCACGTCGAGCAGTGCGGGAATCGGATCGTGCCAGGAGCCGATGCGACGACGGACCTCGGCGAGATCGTCATCGAAGCGCCGACCGGGTTCGTTCTGCCGAATGGCGAGGAACCTAGTTATTTCAGTAATAACTGAAAATCGTAGTTTCGGGCAAGGTGGTCGAATGGGACTGGAACGAACCGCCGGGACGCCGTTCGCGCCGGACGACGTATCCGATGTGATGGTCGTGGCCGGACCGGCACGGTCGTATCGGAACAATGTGCACGAAGAGATCAAGCTGGTTCAGGTGACCGGCTCCGGCTTCACGGTCCGCAGGCGTGGCACCGTCCATCACGCGGCGCCGGGCGAGCTGATCGCGCTGCATGCCGATGACGCGCACAGTGGGGCGCCCGACGATCTCGACTCGGGGAGCTGGCGCATGATGTGCCTGTCGCCGTCGGTGATCGCCGAGGTCATGCCGACGTCGGCGATGCGGTTCGAGGATGTCGTCATCGGTGATCGCGCCCTGGCGAACCAGTTCCGGTCTCTGCATAGGCTCCTGCATCAACCCGGCGGCAGCCCCGGTTCCGCGCTCAGTCGAGAGGGTGGCCTGCTGGAGTTCGTCTCCGCGCTGGCGCTGCGCTCGGACCATGAGGATCGCGGATCGGGTGGGGTCGGCCGGACCGCAGCGGAAATTCGGGATTACCTGCGCGAGAACATCTCTCGCAATGTGACGCTCGACGAGCTCAGTGGCGTTACGGGTACCAGCAAGTATCAGCTCGTTCGAGCCTGCACGGCGCATTTCGGTCTGCCGCCGCACAAACTGCATGTCCGACTGCGCCTGGACTACGTCCGATGGATGTTGCGGCGGGGTATGGATATCGCCGAAATCGCCTATACGACAGGCTTTCACGATCAGCCGCACCTGACGCGGGTGTTCACCGCCGCCTACGGAATCACACCGGCGAACTACCGGTCGAGCTTTCAAGGCACTGCGCGGCGGAGCTGGACTTCGAGTGCCGCGCAAGAACGTACAAGACCGACCGAACCCAGTGCGCCTACTGTCTTTGTCCGGTCATAAGAGAGGGAAAACCATGACGCGGATCGAAAAGATCGAGTTCACCAGTGACGGACATCGGATCGTGGGCGATCTGCACCTGCCCGAACCCGGCACCGAGCGCGGCGCGGTGGTGCTGACCGGACCGTTTTCCGGTGTGCGCGAACAGGTTACGGGCTACTACGCGGAACGGTTCGCCCAGCGCGGCTATGTCGCATTGTCGTTCGACCACCGCAACTGGGGCGATAGCGAAGGGCTGCCGCGCCAGCACGAGGATGCCACGGCCAAGGTGTCCGATCTGCGGGACGCGGTGAGTTTCGTGGCCGCACGGCCGGAGGTCGACGCCGACAAGATCGCCGTGTGCGGCGTGTGCCTGGGCGGGATCTACGCGACGCAGCTCGCGGCATTCGATCCGAGGATCAAGGCCGTCGCGCTGATCGCCGCCGCGTACAACAATCCGACGCTGATCCGAAATCGCTTCGGGGCGGACAATTTCGCCGCGCTGATGGATCAGTTCGCACAGATTACGCAGCGCCAGTCCGACTCCGGTGCGGTCGAGTACTGGCCTGCGGTCAATCCGGAGGGGATGCCCGCGGGCAATCCCGGACCCGAACCGTTCGAGTACTACGGCACCGATCGCGGTGCGCGCCCCGGCTGGGAAAACCGTTGCACCGCAATGTCGGTGCTCCAGGAACTGACCCTGGATGTGGACGCATACCTGCCGCTGCTCACCACCCCGTTGCTGATCGTGCACGGCCGCGGTGACCAAGCCATCCCGGTCGGCGATGCCGAAGCCGCCTACGCGAAAGCCCCCGAACCCAAGCAACTGCTGGTGCTGGATACCACCAACCACATCGACCTCTACGACGACGACACCTACGTACTGCCCGCCATCGACCAAGCCGTCGCCCACTTCGACCGAAACCTCTGATGCCCTACCGCCCGCCGCGACTCCGGCCCGCGAGGCATCCCGGAGCCGACTAACTGGACAGATGATCACCGTGTAACCCAGGAGGGGCACTCTCGGGCGATGCCGCCGAGGATGCATGGTGATCGCCTGACCCAGTTGGGTTGGGGTTACGTCGGGTGGGATGGGGTGGGAGGATCTGGGGTATGGCGGATTCTTTCGAGGGGCGGCGTCCGACGAGTCATGAGCGGATGACGGGGGTGCCTTGGGATGCGTCGTATCAGGATGGGCCCGCGCCCTGGGATGTGGGCGGGCCGCAGCGGGCAATAGTGCGGTTGGGGGCCGACGGCGGGTTCGCGGGGACGGTGCTCGATGCAGGGTGCGGGCGTGGGGAGAATGCGCTGTACGTTGCGGCGCTCGGGTTTTCGGTGCTCGGCGTTGATGTGGCGGAGACGGCATTGGCGACGGCACGGGCTCAGGCCGTTGAGCGTGGGATAGACGTCGAGTTCGTTGCGGCTGATGCGTTGCAACTGGAGCGGTTGGGGCGCAAGTTCGAGACGGTGCTGGATTGCGGGCTGTTCCACACCTTCGACGGTGACGAGCGGCGGGGATATGTGGCGAGTCTGGCCGCGGTGACCGAGCACGGTGGCACGTTGTATGTGTTGTGCTTCAGTGACGAGGGTCCCGACACCGGCCCGCACCCCGTCAGCCGGGAAGAACTCGAGACAGCATTCGATTCCGGCAGTGGATGGAATATCACTGCCCTCGAACCGGAACGGATCGAGACGAGATATCACGACGACGGCGCACCTGCCTGGCTCGCAACGATCAACCGGGTCTGATGCTCGCAGGCAGGTTGCGCGCCGCGTGCCTTCGCTCGCAGCGCACATGAATAAGCATGCGCGGCGCGCGATCTGGTGCGCCGGAGCGAGCTGAGTCCAGCTCCGGGTGTCGGCGTTAATTCCTGGACAGCGCCGCCGCGATGTCGCGGCGTGATCCGATGCCGAGTTTCGCCAGGATATTCGATACGTGGGACTGAATCGTCCTGCCCGACAGGAACATCTGCGCGGCGATATCGGAGTTGGAGAAACCTTCGGCCACCAAGGCAGCGACCTTACGTTCGGTATCGGTCAAAGCGGCCCGCCCAGACTTGGGACGGTTGCGGGGTCCGCGCACGCCGCGGCGAATTCCATACGCGCGCATGCGCGCAACCGCGCGGGCGGTATCCCAAGAAGCGCCGAGGCCGTTGTAGAGCTCGACCGCCGAATCCAAGGCGCTGCGCGCATCGGAGCCACGCCCATCCGCGGCGAACAATAAGGCGGCGTTCTCATATGCCTGCGCTTCATAGAACGGTCGCCCCGCCTTCCGGAAATCAGCGGCCGCCGTACGCACGACCGCAGGGTCGCGCTCGGCGACACCGCGACACAGCAGCGCGGTACCGGTTCTGGCCGCCGTCGGTTGCCGCCGAGCCGACTCCGCCGAGGCCGCCACCACCGAACGCGCCGCCGCCTCGTCACCGACATCGGCAGCGAGACGGGCGATATCGGGGAAAATGTAGTACAGCGTGGACGAGGCCAAACCGCCCGTGAGGCGCTCGTTTGCGTCGACGAGAAGATCAAGTGCGCCGCGCGGATCACCCTGGGTCTCGAGCATCAGGGCCTGGACCCACGGATAGAACTGGCCGTAACTACTGCTGCCGGGTTGGTCGTTCGGTGCGGGGATGGCTTGCGGATCCGACAGGAAGGTGCCGCGGTGGATGCCGATCAGCGCGGACAGGCTGTGCAGAATCGGGGTGTAGCCGATGGCGTCGGGCACCGATAGACCCGAAGTGCATTCGACGACCGCATCATCCCAGCGTCCAGCCAAAAGATAGAGCCGCGCCTTGGCGACCAAACTCGTACCGAGATAGACACCGTGGATGCGGCGACTGTGCCCGATCGACTTGTGCAGCACCGCTTCCGCTTCGGCGAGCCGATCGAGCTCGATCAAGCAGTGTGCGTTGAGGACGTACGGGTCGAACTGATCGGAGCCGAATCCGTTCTCGAGGACGGCCAGGATACGGCTGCTCAGTTCCAGCGCCTCTTCGAGATATCCGTGGCTATACCGCACGCCCCCAACGGTCAACAGTCCGTATCCGGTCACCAGCGGATTCTCGATCGCCTCCCCGATCGCCAACGCCTTCGCACCCGCCGCCTCCGCCGCATCGAGCCGGTTGAGGAAGACGTTGTTCAAGCCGATCATCCCATGGATTCGGCCCGCCTCCTCCTCCGTGAGATTCGGTGTGGCCAGGGCCTCTTCGGCCACGACCACGACTTCACGCAGATCACCGCGGGCGTGACAGGCCTGCATCAGTAACCACCGCAGTTCGAGATCGTTCTCCGGCTGGTTCAGCAGCGCCGTGCGCACCAAGGCCTCGGCCTCGGCCGCACGACCGTTCCACAGCAGCGCTTGGGCGTGCAGCTGCAGCAGTATGGGACGCATGCCGAGATCCGCCATGCCCGCCGCACGCTGTAACAGCTGCAGCGCGATCTCGGGTACGCGCACGATCAATTTGTCGGCCACCGCGACCAACCAGTCGAGCGTCCGCGTATCGAGCTCGTTCTCCCCCGCCAACAGGTAGTACGCGATCCGCTCGATGGGTGCGTCGGTGGCCAGCAGGATCTGTCCGGCCCGGCGCAGCAATCCGGCGCGCAGCGAATCGGGCAGCTGATCGGCGAGCACCTGACGGATCAAGTCGTGGCGGAAGATCAGTTCGGAGTCGGCGCGGGTGAGCAAGCCACCGTCGGTCGCCTCGGTGACCACATTCCAGATCTCCAGGATCGGACTGTCCAGCACCGCGGCCAATTCCGCGACGTATACGGTCGGCCCGAGTGCGGCGGCCATCGGAAGCACCTGCCGCGCCGACCGTGACAGGAATTCCAGCCGCTGCGCGATCGCCCCCGCCAACGATGCGGAGGGACCATCGGCCAGGTCGGTCGGATCGGCGGTATCGGCGACCACCGTGATCGCCTCGTCACGCAAAAGCGAGGCCACCAATTCCGTGATGTAGAGCGGATTTCCGCCCGCACCGACAACTTGCCGCATCAGACCCGGCCCCGGAGCCGCACCGACCATATGCCGAACCAGTTCCGACGCAGCCTGTTCCGGCAGCGCACCGAGCCGAATCGTCGACGCACGGCCTTCCACCAACTCGGCCGTCAACGCGACCAATCCGGTATCCCGTGGCAGCGGGCGCGCCGCCAGCACCAGCAGCAGCGGCGAATCCCCGACAACCCCACAGAGCCGGTTCAGCACCGTCAGACTCTGCCGATCCGCCCAGTGCACATCGTCGATGATCAATGCGACAGGACCGGCGGCACACCAGGTATCGACCAGATCGAGGATCGCCTCGGTGATCGCGAACTCGTGCGTCGCCGCACCGTCGCCGGCTCGATCCCCACTGCGCAGCAGCGCACGCACCGGATCGGTTCCGCGATCGCTGTCCAGCCACGTGCACACCGCAGCGAACGGCACCTGCCGCTGCAATTCCTTTGCGGCGCCCCGCCGCACACTCAGACCGTCTGCCGCATATCCGGCAACGGCCGCATCGAGTAGCGCGGTCTTGCCGATACCCGGCTCGCCCTCGACGAGCACCACCATCCCCTCCCCCGCGACGGCGCGCCGACCTAGCGACACCACACGCTCGACCTCGGCATCGCGACCGACGAAGACGGAGGTAAGGGGACCCTGCACGGAGAGGATCCTATGCGTCCGCGCGCCGTTGTGCAGAATGCACATCCCCCGCTCAGCGCGATTTCCGGCCGCCCGATGCGGATATTCCCACCCGCTATGACGGATGTTCCCGGCGCAGGGTTGCCCTAGGGTTCGCCGATGACGGCCGACCGCGACCCGGAACCGGCCGGTTACAGCACATCCGATCGGCCGCCGACCAGAGGAGAACCGTTGCAGTCCGAGGCACCTACCCGGCACCCCGCACTCGCGGTTGTGCGCGGAATCACCCGCATCGGTGGTCATCTCGCGCGGGAAGCGGTCACCCGTCCACAGGCCATGCATGCGGCCGATGTGCCGGTGACCGGTCGAGAATTGACCACCGATTGGCTGACCGCCGTACTGTGCTACGACCATCCGGGTGCGGTGGTCGAGGCGTTCGATATCGCGGATAAGAGCAGCGGTACCTCGACACGGTGGAAACTCACCGTCGGATACAACGAGATCGGCCGGGCCGCGGGCCTGCCGGAAAACCTGTTCGCGAAGACGACCGCGGGTTTCAAACAGCGGTTGACCCTCGACTTGGCCGACATCATGCACGGCGAACCCGGCTTTTTCAAACATGTACGGCCCAATCTGGAAATCGAGGCCCCGCGCGGCTATCACAGCGCGGTCGACAGCCGTTCGGGGCGCTCGATCTCGCTGCTCGAGGACATCGTCAGCACCAAGGGCGCCAGCTTCTGCACGCCGGGCACCCCGATCGGGCGCGAGCAGATCGAGGACCTGCTGCGCACCATGGCGACCTGGCACGCTCGCTACTGGGACGACGAAGGACTCCGGCTGCACACGTGGCTCAAAGCGCCGCGAGCACATTTCGCCAATCTCGACCGGTTGATCGGCATGTCCAAACGGGCGCGCGTCGGGGCTCGACGCGCGGCCTCGGTGATTCCCGATGTACTACCGGCGCAACATGATCGGCTGTACCGCGCCCTGGAACGTTCGCTCGAGATCGCCAGCACCGGACCGCAGACCTTCCTGCACGGCGACAGCCATATCGGCAATACCTATGTCACCGCCGCGGGCCGGATGGGTTTCACCGACTGGCAGGTCGTACTGCGCGGCAACTGGGCCTACGACTTCGCGTATGTCGTCACCTCCGGTCTGGACGTGGCCGACCGGCGCGCCTGGGAACGCGAGCTACTGACCGGGTACCTGGCACGACTAGCGGACTGCGGGGCACCGGCCCCCGACTTCGACACGGCCTGGCTGGCCTACCGCCAGCAGGCGCTCTATCCGTATTTCATTTGGCTCTCGACCATCGGCCACAGCGCCATTCAGCCCAAGTACCAGCCCGATGAGGTCTGCCTCGGCATCATCGAGCGCACGGCGACGGCCGTGGTCGACCTCGATGCCGCCGGAGCCGTCGAGGCGACCGGATGAGCGGGCCGGAGGTCGCCGATGCGCATTGTCAGTAATCGTTGCCGCACTGTCGAATACACGGTGACGACGGCGAGCCCGTGCGCCATTGATATCGAACCGTCGGTCATCGGGACACGCAGATGCTTCCACGACTGCCTGCTGGTGACGATCGGGGTGGACCGCGGCGACCGGGCACTGACGGGCACCGTCGTGCAGTTGCTCCGGCACGTCCTCACCGAATCCGATGCCGGACCGATTGTTGTCGAGGGGTTCGCCCGTCTGCCCGGCCCCGGCGAAAGACACAGCACCCCAGTGGGATTCGATGTGCTCGCCGAACTCGCCGATGCCCTCGACGTGCTGACCGAGGTCGCCGAGCGGCTCGAGGAACGCGGCGAGCAGGTGCATCTGATGCCGTTCGGCTGGCACAAGAATTGTCGCGTCGAACCGCTCGACGGCATCGGCACTCAGCATGTGGTCCACATGTCGGCCGACGACAACCACCAGTGCGAGCCGGTTTTGCGCTGGCCCGGCCCGCGTTCGCAGTTTCTTGCGCAATCAGCGCTGGCCGCCCGGGTCAGGAAGGTGTGCGTCACCCCCGAGCTCGGCCGACGCTGAACCGAAGCGCCTGTCCCCGCTCCTGAGAAGCATCCGGGCACGGCGCCCACTACTCTCCGTGCGTGGCCGAATCCATTTGCCACACAGGCGTTCGAATCAACGTGCACCGAACCCACGCCTGAGTCCCGAAATCTGGAAAGATGCGAATCTCCTAACGTGTCACTATTGATTGTGCCGCTGAATAGCGGCACAATAGATACCAGACAACCTGCATCCCCGGCACACCTACTTACCGACCAAGTCCGGGCCCGGCGGGACGAAGGAGATATCGGTAACCATGAACCTCAAGTCGAAGAAGGTCGTCATTGCCGGCGCGGTCGTCGGCGCACTGGTGATCACCCCTGCCGCCATGGCGATTCAGTCGACCGTCGCGGCCCCTGGGAACCACAGCAACAGCAATGGCGGCGGCGCCCGCGGCGGCTACGGCAACAGCACCAGCGGCGGCAACCGGCGCGTCGCCGATCAGGATCACTCCTCCACCAGCTCCGACGCCAACGACAACAGCCGGGGCTCCAACAACAGCGGGCGCTGGGTCTGGGTTCCCGGCGAGGGCCGCTGACCCGGTTGTCGTTGCGACTGTTCATATTCCGAATGCGACCGCCACCCCGACGGGGTGGCGGTCGCATTCGTATGTGCACGCCTGAATGACGGCCGACACAGCGCGATGCCCTCCCGGACGGTCGTGCACGAATTGCACGACCGCCCGAAAGGGCATCAGCAGCAAAAGAATTCGCGTCAGGTATCTCAGGTGAGGCTGCCGTCGACACACAGGCTCGACGACCGCCACGACGGCCCCGGCCGGTTCGCGGCCATATCGAAGGTCCAGTTCGAAATCGACCCGGCCGCACGCCAATACAGCCCGCCGCGGCCGTCCGCAACGGCCTCGTACATGTCCTCGCGGCCCTCGATCAGCTGACTGCCGACACAGTAGTCCATGTAGTCGGTACCCGGCTGCTGCGCCCCCGGGCTGAACTTACCGGCCGGATTGCCGTTGGTACCAGGGTTGTACACGGAGCTGCGGCCGCGGGCGTAGCCTTCGCGAGACCAGCGCGCGAAGCCGAAGAAATCGGACTCGCACCGGTATGTCCAGCCACCCGCCGAGATCGCCACACCCTGCGGAATGGCGTCACCGGCCCACAGGCAGCGCACGCCGATATCGGCACTGGCCGTAGGCGTTTCGATGCCGACACCGAATCCACCGACGCCCGCCGCGACCGCCGCAAGCAAGGAGAGTACTCGAATCTTAGTGCGCCCCTTGGCATTACGAGCCTGGTCGGGACATTCAGTAGGTCTGGTTGCGTCGCACAGTTCGCTGACGTTGATCATCGACGTCTCCTTCATCATTGTCTCGCCCGCCGGCCGACGTCGATACGGACCGAACGGGAGGTGCTGTTCCCGCTGTCTAATGTAACGCTATTTAACGGCACGTTGAGCTAAGTATCGCCAACTGTGGGAACGATGAAAGAGGAAGATCCTGGCCAGGGACGCGCGGAACCGAAGGATCGGCCGCAAGCCAGGCAAGAAATTGCACGTGTCGGCGTGAGCCGAGAGCGCGTCAGGCGTCGGGCAACGCTTCGATGAGTTCGCTGTCCTGTTCGAGGTACTTCGCGACAAAGCGGTTCACGAGTTCGCCGGCCGCCTGCCCCGGGCGGACCTGCGCCTCGGCCACCCGGTCGGCGAGTACGGCCTTATCCGCGGGTGTGCGCCCGGAGTTCTGATACGGCTCCCACGCCGACCGATGGAACAGATCGATGAAACGGCGGGCGATCCGATCGCAGTCCGCGCGCAGCCGCTCCAGTTCGCCGAGCAGTGCGTCGACCGGCATGCCCGCGCCCTCCAACTGATCGAAGATGCGGATCAGCTGCGGATCGGCGATGCGGTAGGTCGCGGCGTCGATCGGTTCGTACAGTCCCGCCGAGACCACGCGAGCCAATCCATGGGGCACGTCGCGATAGCGCTGCTCGAGTTCGGTCGCCGCGATCGTATCGCCAGGGGACGGCGCGGTGGATTGCGTCGCATCGGGCTCCGCGACGCCGAGAATGTCGCCGAGATCGTCACCGCGATCCCATGCCTCCAGCAGTTCCCGGATGCCGTTGAGCTTGATCCCCCGGTCCAGCAAGCGGCTGATCGTCTGCACCCGATTGAGGTGATCCGGTCCATAGAAGCCGGTGCGGCCCTTCACCTGCGGCGGGGGCAGGATGCCGCGCTCGGCGTAAACCCGCAGGCTGCGCACGGTCGTACCAGCCTCGCGCGCCAGCTCATCGATCGTGTACTCCACGTCCCCTGCCATATGTCTAGGAAACCACACAGAAACATTACTCGTAGGTAAGCATACGTCAGTGATGTCGGGCACCTATGGTCCGAGAGGCCGCCGTCCAGCCCGGATGACATCGCAAACTATTCCCGCCGTTGGCAATTCGCTACGCCGGATCCAACGCCGCCGGGGCCTATCCTTCGGATATGACCGAGGCGCAGGCTTCTCGAATTACCGTGGCGGAGCGGGAACGGGCGCTGGAACAACTGTCGCACCATCTCGGCACCGGGCGACTGAGCCTGACCGAGTTCGACGAACGCAGTGCCATTGCCGCGGCGGCGACCACCAAAGGACAATTAGCGGAATTGTTCGTGGACCTGCCGGGTGCCACACCCGCCGCGCCCCAGGTACACCCCGACAATCCACTGCGACAGCTCTCGACGGTCGCCGCGGTGATCGCGATCATCGCGGTCGTACTCGCCGTCGCAACGGGGAACTGGCTGTGGCTGCTGGCCGGCACCGGCATCGTCGCCGTATGGGTGGTCGAGCGGCTGCGCTGAGCGGCCGCCCTACCACCTCGTGTGCGGCCGGACGTAGTTCGCCAGATCGACCAAGCGGTAGCGATGCCAGCGATCCGGCGCGGTCCGGGCCAGCGCGCGCAGACTCGTCTCCAGCCCGAGCCGCAACCCCGCGTGCGTGAGCGGAAACCCCAGGATGGTCTGACTCGATTTCCGTGGTCGGCCGCCGACGCGCAACCACTCCATCGCCGCACCGACCACGATGACCTGCAGTTGCAAGGTGCGAGCATCATCCGGCAGCGCCTCGAGCCGCGCCGCGGCGGCACAGATATCCGCCTCGGTGATATCGGCGATCGGCCGCGAGACCAGTAGCAGGCAGCCGGTGGTATGCGCGACGCCGTGATGGCGGGAGGCGGCGGGCACCTGATCGAGCACCGCGACGGCCTCCAGCAGTTCCCCATCGGCCGCGAGCCGCCGGGCCAGACCGAAGGCCGCACTCACCACACCGTGGTTGGTTCGCCACACCGCCCGATAGTGCTCCATCGCGGCACGGTGCCAGCGCTCGGTATCGGCCGGAATATCGAGATGCTGCAGGACGAGTTCCGCCGTTGCCGCCAGCGCCAGCTCCGGGCCGATTTCACCGGGCAGCATCGCGTGCACGATATCGAAATGCTGCCAGGCCCGGTCATAGTGCCCGTCGAGCAACGCGGCGACACCCTCGTACCACTCGATGCGCCAGTCGGCGCCGTAGTTGGGTCGCAGGCCCGCGAGCTGTTGGCGGGCCGTGGCCGTCTCCCCCAGGTCGAGGTAGGCGCGCACCGCCGTGAGCGGCCCCTCCAATTCGAAGGATTCCGGTGCGACGATCGTGCCGGAGCGGATGCGTTCATGGGCGCGGCGCAGGGCATCCAGCGCATGCCTCGGCTCTCCGTGCAGCAGACTGGACAGCAGTTCGACGCTCGGATCCTCGCTATCGATCAAGGGGGTCGGCAGCGCCGCCACGACATCGCCGACACTGAGCATGGGCATGCGGGTCACGCCGTCGGTGATCCCGTCGGTCTGGCCGATGAGCGTGTCGGTGCCGAAATCGTCGCGCATGGCGCTCAATTCAACCGATGGCTGCGGATGTTCCAGGCCGGTATCGATCGCGAGCACCATCCGCAGCGCGCCGGCCAGCTGACAGTACATCGAATACGCGGACGGGAACCGGCGCTCCGGCTCCGGATCGGTGGCGCGCAACAGAATTCGGTACAGGCACTGATAGCGCGCCAGCAGCGGATCCTCATCGGGTTCGGGAATACCGCCGAGAAAGTGACCGTCGCGGTCCCTCGGCAGATTCAGCGCAAGGGCCGCCAGGGTCCGGCCGACGGTGTAGATATCCGATACCACGGTGGGCCCCGTTTCGGTGATCTCGGGCGCCTGGAAGCCGGGCGTGCCGTAGATGCTGCCGTAGGAGTCCATTGCCGCGACCGCACCCAGATCGATGAGCTTGACCTCGTGCTCACTCACCATGATGTTGTCGGGCTTCAGATCGTTATAGGCCAATCCGAAGGAATGCAGATAGTCCAGCGCGGGCAGAATTTCCATTATGTAGGCAATGGCCTCGACGACTGGAATGCGCTCCTTGCCCCGCGTGTCGAGTAGCTTCTTCAGCGATTGGCCGCCGACGTATTCCATGACGATATAGCCATCCGGAATATCACGCGCGGACCGATGCTTGACGAAGTTGTAAATCTTCACAACGCCCGGGTGGGCAACTTCGGAAAGAAATTGCCGTTCGGCCAGGGCGACCACATGCGCCTCGAAGTCGAGCGGGTTCTGCAATCCCTTCAGCACGACCCAGCGATCGCTCACATTGCGGTCGACGGCCAGATAGATCCAACCGAGGCCGCCGTGGGCCAGCGAACCCTGGACCTCGTACTGGTCGGCCACCAGTTCGCCCGGCTGGAGCGCGGGCCGGAAGTTGAACGGTGATCCACAGCGGCTGCATTCGCCGACGACTTCACCGGGTCCGGCCGCACTGCGGCGGCCCACCGGTTCCTGACACTTCCAACAGAACCGTTTCAGCTCCGGCACTTCGGGATTCGGGAGTATGGCACTGCGCGGGTCGACGGGCGCCACCCGCGGCATCGGCACCAACCCGGCGCCGAGCCGGCGCACGCTCGGGCGCGAGCGGCCACTGCGCCCGGAACCGGGCTCGTCGTCCTCGTCGAGTCCGACGATCGGACCGGAAACCGGCTCCGAGGTATCCGTGATCGGCTGGGTCATGCTCGCCTCGACCGGCGAACCCCGCGACCCGAGGCCTGGGAGTGGGAAGCGTTGCGACGGTATGCCCTCGATAGTGCGCGGGCGTGACCACGGGTGCGGAAGACGTTGGGACGGCTCGACTTTCGACATGCCCCGGGTTGCCCAGGGGAGCGGAGTTCGCCGCGGCACTTCGGTGCCGCGCATCCGCCGATTCGCCCATGGGTGCGGCAGCGGATTCTCGGAGGGCGTGCCTTGCTCCGGCATGGGAACCTTTCGAGCCTGTTGAATCGGGGTCCCATTCTCTTCCGCCATCCGCCGCCGTGCTTCTACCCTGTTCCCCCCTATGGGAATAGCTCCGCCCCGGACATGTTGCCCGGGGCGGAGATCCCGTAGCGACTGCTTGCAGGTCGCTCGAAATGATCTGCTTACTACTCCTCGTCGGGCTTGTCGAGAACGACGACCGGCTCACTCTCGCGGCGCGGCCGCTCGGCCAGCACCGGGAACTGACCGGTGATGCCCTCACGCTCCTGCGCCACCTGCAGCACCCGCTTGCGAGCCAGGAACCAGCCGCCGACGAATGCCGGAACCACGACCACCGCCATGGCGATCACAGCACCGCGCTGCTCGACTTCATGGCTGCATGCCATCAGCACGATCACCGTGACCAGGAACGCCAGGGTGGCGTAGCTGGTGTAGGGCGCACCGATCAGCCGGAACGACGGCCGTTCGATCAGCCCCTTCTTCGACCAACGGAACAGCTGCAGCTGGCAGACCACGATCGCACCCCAGGCTGCGATGGTGCCGAGAGCGGACATGTTGAGCACGATCTCGAACGCCTTGTCCGGCACCATCGCATTGAGTCCGACACCGACCAGTGCGATCGCGCCGGTGGCGAGGATGCCGACGTAAGGCACACCGCCGCTGGACATCCGCGAGGCGATCTTCGGCGCGCTGCCGTTCATCGACATCGAGCGCAGGATGCGGCCGGTCGAGTACAGGCCCGCGTTGAGGCTGGAGAACGCCGCGGTCAGCACCACCAGGTTCATGATCGAACCCGCACCGCCGACACCGAGCTTGGAGAAGAAGGTGACGAACGGGCTTTCACCGGCCTTGAAGACGACGTAGGGCAGCAGCAGTCCGAGCAGCACCAGCGAACCGACGTAGAACAGACCGATGCGGGCGATGACCGAATTGATGGCCCGCGGCATGATCTTTTCCGGGTTCTCCGCCTCACCGGCGGCCGTACCGATCAATTCCACTGCGGCATAGGCGAATACGACACCGGTGGTGACGGTGACCAAGGGCAACAAACCGGTCGGGAACAGGCCGCCGTTATCGGAGAGCACGGTGAAACCGGTAGTCTCGCCGTCGACCTTGAATCGGCCCGCCAGGAAGATGGTGCCGACGATCAGGAAGGCGACCAGCGCGACAACCTTGATCAGCGCGGCCCAAAACTCCAGTTCACCGAACCACTTCACCGAGATCAGGTTGATGCTGACCACGATGGCGAGCGCCACCAGCGCGATCAACCACTGCGGTATCGCCTCGGTCGCTCCCCAGAAATGGACATAGGTGGCGATCGCGGTGATGTCTACGATGCCGGTCATGCACCAGTGGAAGAAGTACATCCACCCGACCGCGAAAGCCAGCTTCTCGCCGTAGAACTCACGCGCGTAGGAGACGAACGAGCCGGAGGACGGACGATGCAGCACCAGCTCGCCCAGCGCCCGCAGTATGAAGAATACGAAGATGCCGCATACCGCGTACACGAGGAACAATCCGGGACCGGCAGTGTGCAACCGACCACCGGCACCCAGGAACAGTCCGGTTCCGATCGCGCCCCCGATCGCGATCATCTGCAGCTGGCGCGGGCGCAACGCCTTGTGATAGCCCGCATCCTCTGCGTGCAGACCATCCGCGGGCGCCGGCACTTCCGCGGAGTGTTGAACGGTTGTCATGGTGGTGCCTTTCACGTGACGGCGATCATATCGCTGCTTAATGTAACGCTATTCAACGGCACGTTCAATAGCGAGTCAAGACTTGTAACCGCGCGGAAACGTTGGGGCGCCGCTCTACCTACCGTGACCTCGGCGTTAGTTGATCGTACCGCTGAACATCGGTACGCTGGATACGTTTACGGCTGATGGAGCGCGAGCATGGCATGGTTCGAACGGGAGTTCATCGCGGTCCCTGAGGGCCGCAAGAATCAACTGATCTACAAGTGGCCGGATGTCAACATCCGTCGCTACAGCCGTGCCATTGTCAATGCCGACGAGATCGCCCTGTTCGTCAAGTCCGGGCAGGTGGTGGCCGCGATGGGGCCCGGTCGGCATCGGATCGACGCCGACGAGCTGCCGGTCCTCGGCGCACTCGTGGATACGTTGACCGGCAACAACTTCTATCGCGCCGAACTGTATTTCGTCTCCACCCGCGAGTTTCCCGGCATCAAGTTCGGCGGCCGCCTGGCCGATATCGCCGATCCGGTCAGCGAGCAGGTCGTGACGCTGCGGGTCTTCGGGGAATTCGCACTGTCGGTGCGAGATCCGGCCGAACTGGTCACCTCGCTGGCGGGCACCACCGACCTGAGCGTCCCGGCCACGGTAGAGTCCTGGAGCTCGGACTTGCTGCTGAAGGCGATGAAAATTGCTGTCACACAGGGCATTTCCCGGGGCGACTGGCCCGTACTCGGGCTGTCCGGACAGTTGGAGCCGATCGAGGCCGCCGTAGTGCGCCAGACCAATCTGACGCTATACGAATACGGCCTGCGCATCCCACGCCTGGGCAACTTCGACATCACCCTGGCCCCCGAGGACGCGGACCGTATCAAGCGACTTGCCAAGGATGTCACCTATATTCGTCTGGCTGGAGACTTCCAGCGCTACGCGGCAGGCGAAATGGCGCTCGGCGCGGGCCAAGGCTTCGCCAACGGCCATGGCCATGGCGGCGACGGATTCCTCGGCGCCGCACTGGGTTTGAACGCGATCCAACAGCAGGCGCCGACCAATCCATGGCAGCGGCAGGCGATTCCAGCTGCCGCACAACCGATTCCGTCTGGCACACCGCCGGTGTGCACCAGCTGCGGAACCGACAACCCCGCGAACGCGCGATTCTGCATGAACTGCGGTGGCCCGTTGGCGCCCCGCCCGCGCCACTGCACCGAATGCGGCACG
Organism: Nocardia pseudovaccinii; assembly: GCF_050942345.1. Taxonomy (NCBI): domain Bacteria; kingdom Bacillati; phylum Actinomycetota; class Actinomycetes; order Mycobacteriales; family Nocardiaceae; genus Nocardia; species Nocardia pseudovaccinii. The sequence continues at coordinate 3,067,011 of NZ_CP192074.1, read as the reverse complement.
GACCTGACCGCGGCAGCCAAGTTCTGCGGAAGTTGCGGCACCGCCGCCGCGAGCTGACCTGTGCTCGAATAATCCGCCCCGCTGAAACCCGGTCGCCGCTGAGAAACGTATTCACCATCGCGCATACCCGCGGCGCTGCCGCGCGTGAGACTCAGGGCGACACACCAGTTCGAAACCAGAAGCTAGGCACACGTCTTGATCAGGCCCTGTCCCGCGATCAATCGTCGTAGTGGCCTCGGCACATGATGATGTTCACACTGTCGTCGTCGGCGCGATAGACGATCCGGTGCTCGCTGTCGATCCGCCGCGACCACCAACCAGAAAGATTGGCGCGCAACGGTTCCGGCTTGCCAATACCCTCGGCGTTGCCATTGCGCCGAATATCTTCTATCAGAAGATTAATGCGCCGCAACATCTTTCGGTCTTCGCGCTGCCAGTAGAGATAATCGTCCCAACCGTTGGAGTTGAACCGAACTTTGAGACTCACTCGTCGCCGCCCGCATCCTCGGACGGTACATCGATCAGCTCATGGACCTCGGTACGCCCCGCGTCGAAGTCGGCGACGCCTTCAGCCAACCTGCGTGCCGTGGCCGGATTCGACAACAAGTAGTTCGTCTCCTTCAGTGCCGAATACTCGGCCAATGAGATCACGACCGCAGCGGGCTTGCCGCCGCTTCGCGTGATGATCACCTCGTCGTGGTCCTCGGTGGCCGCGTCCAAGACGGCGGCGAAGTTGGCGCGTGCGTCACTGGCATGCATGGCCCGCATAGGATGCCCTTTCGATCAGATCTTGCCGGTACCGATCAGTGTATCGAATCCCGTACAGAATTGCGTACGTGGCGCGATTCCACCGAGGGCGGCGCTGCACCTCGACCAAGACAAGAATGTCTGTGACCGGCACGGATCCATGTCCTTTACCAGCTTCGAATCGCAGCTCGGAGTACTGGCTCTGGGTCGTGACCGTGCAGCTTCGTCGCGAGGGCGAGGCGTAGGAGAGACGCAGCCTGGGTGAATATCACAGGCGACTCCGGCACTTCGGCTGATCATCACTGTCGAGCATTTCGAACGCCGCGACTCGCACCTCGGTCAGCGTCGTCGAGCCGTTGCTGACGACGAACTCAGCCCCGAGCAGTGCACGTGGCGCGATACCACCGAGGCGGCGCTGCACCTCGACCAAGACACGAACATCACGATCAACGCCAAGATCAACCGTCGCTGGACTTGCGAAGGTGAGTACATGCGACGCCGAGTACATGGCGTCTTTGTCATCCTCGTCGATGGCAGCGATTCCGTGCCCGACGACATCGATCATCATCATTGCTGCGGCAATCCGTTCATTTTGCGCCACCACGGGCCGAATTCCGGGTATGCATTGCAGAGGGGGGCGGCGAGAGTGACTATGTCGCAGGCATTCCGGTCATATGCGGTCGTCCACGGCTCGGACTTCTCGTGATCCCCAGCCATACCGCCGCAGCCATGGACGGGAGTGCGTTGCAGCGGGCCCAACGCAAACGAGATGTCGCTGGCCAGGGACTGGCATTTCTCAGCGGCATCGAAGTACATGCCGGAGTCGATGACCCAGGTGTCACCCACGGGTTTATTCGCCCCGCGGCATCTGCTTGTTGACGTCGGCCGCGGTGCTGTACCGCGTGTGCGCCTTGCGGGCGGCGTCACTCATCTCACGGACGCCATCGGCGAACTCGCGCGCTCCTGTCATCCACTGCTGGTGTGCTTCGGAATATTGCTGGGCTGCAACGCTTTCCCAGCCGATTCCGGTATGCGCGGCCACTTCGTCATCGATGTCGTCGAGATGATCGTTGATGAAATCGGCGAGGCCGGACAACCGGGCCACGATGTGGTCCAGGTCTTCGAGATCGACCGAGAACTCGCTCATGGCAATCGAAAGCGGACATCGCACCAGCCATCGGCGAACTCCGCTGCCAGACGACCGGTCCAACTGCCGTTGGCCACCGTATCCACGTCCGTGGCGGCGGAATCCAATGCCGTGCGCAGTTTCTCAGCCAATTCGTAGACATACTTTCCGACGTCGCGCACCTGCTCGGGCACCACCGAGAGCCGGTTGCCCGAAGCTGGAGTCCCCCCGTCGCTCACGCTAACGGACGCTACCGACCACGAATGCCGGTGTCGAACACGAGACATCCGCGGCTTGTAGGCGGATCAGCCTGCCGGTACGGTCGAACCAACTGAACAGGGGCGGGAGCCGTTCCAGGCATGATCGATGCCGTCGACACCGCTGGTGACCAGGAGGAACGCATGATCAGCAGGGGGAGCACACTGCTCGGCACTGTGTTGGCGGTTGGTGCTGTTGTCCTGTTGCCGGGGTGTGGGTCGTCGACTGGTGGAGACGCGAAACCGGTCACCACTTCCACGAGTGCGGAAGCGTCGCTGGCAGCCGACGCGCCTAATGGCTATGCGCCTTGCAACGACGTCCCGCAAAGTGTGCTGGACTCGGAGAAGCTGGGTATGAAGATTGTCGCTAATAACGACGCCAGCGGTGGCGTAGCGTGGCGTGGGTGTCGATGGGTAAGGCCGAATGGATATTCGGTCAGCATCCGAACGACGAATCTCACCGTGGACCTCGTCCGGAGTCGCAACTTCCCGGAGGCAACCGAATTCACGATCAACGGTAGGCGTGCGATATCGACCCGCCAGTTCGATGGCCCTTTCGTCAAGGAAGCTTGCACCGTGGATGTGGAGATGAAAGGCGGCAGTCTCGAGTTCAATCTGAACAACCCGCCATCGAATCGCGACACCGGCAGCATGGACTCGTGCGTGCTCGCTCGTGAGTTGGCGGAGAAGGTCGTGCCCAGCCTGCCCGCCACCGCCTGACTGATCCACGGAATATGGGAGGGGACGTATGGCAAACGACGACAAGACTCCAGCGAGCCCACTGGCGAATCTCATCACCGAGGCCCGTGAGGGCCGAATCACCATTCGGATGGATCTCGAGAAGTTCGTCTACATCGACCGCGACTGCGAGTACTTCAAAAGCGTCATCCGGTTGATTCAAGGAACGATGACTGACATCTCTAACCAGGAGAAATGGGGTGTCGGTGAGGGTTTCCCGAAGGATGGGGACCGAGACCTGATCTCCGCCAAGACGATGGTCAAGCGATGGAGAGAGAAGTCCCAAGGCTCGGAGAACAGCGTTTACGCGGTGATGGAATCGCACTACAAGGTCATCGAAGACTTCCAAACCCTCTTCCGCACCGTCCGCGAACGCATCACCGGCGTCGACACCGAGCAGGCCGCGAAATACCAAGACCTGGAAGCGAATCTGCCGCACCAGGCACCCGCCCAAGCCAAGATCTTCTCCTGGCCAGGACTGTAGGTTTCCGACCTCGCACACCCTCGGTGCTGTCGCACATCGACTCTCCGCGCAACACTCCGATGCGAAAACCAGAAGCTTTGCGCGAGTTTCGATTTGACCGAGATTTAGACAGCAGACGGCCCCATCATGACGTCGGACTTGTCAGGATGGGGCCGTTGCGGTGCCAGGCTCAGGCGCGGCGGTCGAACTCTCCGTCCGTTACGCCTGCGGTGAAGGCATCCCATTCGCCGGGCGTGAAGACCAACGCCGGGCCGTTCGGGTTCTTGCTGTCGCGCATTCCGACCATCCCGTGGTCGAGGAAGGCGACTTCGACGCATTCCCCGGTCTGGGTGCTGTAGCTGCTCTTGAACCACTCGGTGTTCACCGAGGTAACTCCTTCACGATCTTTGACAAGTAAGCACGGGTCTTGGCCGCGCTCAACGTGGACCGCTCTATGTCGGCCCATGAGTGACGATACCGGGCGACCTGTTCAGGCTTCTCGAAGTACACGGCGCTCCCGACGCCAGCTTCGATGTACACGACCGGGGGTTCTGGTTCGAGGTCAGCCGTCCCAGCAAATTCGAGGATAATGAAGGGGCCCGCCTCGGTACCGCGATAGATGCCTACCTCGAAGGGCACAAGCCGAACGCTGACATTGGACAACGCAGAGACTTCGATGATGCGTCGCACCTGACCGGCGGCGAGTTCCGGTGCACCGAGCGGTCGACGGATCACACTCTCGTCGAGGATCACATCCAACTTCGGCTTGGCTTCGGTGAGAACGGCTTGTCGGTGCATCCGGACCTGGACATGGCGTTCGATCTCGTCGGGCGTCAGGTCAGGGCTGGTGCGAAGCAGGGCCCGGGCGTAGTCCTCGGTTTGCAGCAGACCGGGGATGCGGGCGCTCTGGTACATCATGAGGGCACTGGCAGTTCCCTCGAGGGCGATGTATGTGCTCAGCTTGTCCGTCGAATCCGTGTCACTGAAGGCATGCCACCAGCCCCGAGCCGATTCCGCCTCTGCGGCAAGAGTTTTCACGTTCGCCCTGGTCTCCGGTGTCGCATGGTAGATATCGCAGAGTTTGTCGACGTAGATCGGCTTGAGCTTGCACGGCTGCCCCTTGAGCATCTTCGTCACCGTGACGTGATGCAGGTTGACCTGTTCCGCCACATCTTTGATGTAAAGCCCGGACTCTCGATGCAGCTTGGACAGGATGCGCGCCACCTGCCGACGAGGAACCGATGGGGCGGCGGGCTGTGCGGGCATGCGATGACCTCCTTGGCTTGACCAGGTAAAACTCTCGTCCGCCACCAGGCTACTACGTTTTTTCGAAGTGAATAATCTTGCCAATAGAGATTGTGAACTTCCCTCCATGGGTGTGAGCTGAACATGCGCTTCGAGAGTGCACCAATCGCTCACGGCAAGGCTCCGAACGCCCCATCGACCACACCACCAACCAGGTTCTGGGGGAACCATGACACCCAACCAAAGCATCGAGTCGCCGCAGACGATCATTGCGGGCGACAAACCGAAAGCCATTGGCTTCGTTCGCAATGACGTCTCCGGCATGCATGCCCCACGCCACGCCTTGGAAGTGCAACGGCACGCGAACACCCTCGGGTATCAACACGTGTACACGGTCCGCCCACCTGCCGATGTCGACGACCCGATCGCTTATGCGCTCGGTATAGCGGCCGGGCTCGACGTGCGGGTGATAGTTGTCTTCGACCTCGGTCACGTCGATTGTCGGCCAGCGTTGATCTGCGATAAAGGGTTCGACCTGGAAACCGTTTGCCCGCAAGGCACTTGGGCGCGTTCGGCTCAGGGCTTGCCCGGCGTCGATAAGGGGGCAGCGTGATCAACGTGGATGCTCTGGTCAGTCCGCCGACCATCTGCGGCTTCGCCGAGGTCGAGTTGGCGCACGCGCAGATGCGGCAACACCGTGCGTGCCGGATATCGCGGTGCGCGTGGAAGCGGGTCGCGTACTACACGCTCGTGCGGCACGGCCGGATCGTGCCACCGAGGCTGAGCCCGCGCGAACGCGCCCGGTTGCGCGGCATCGACTTCCCTATCGACACCGACCGCGCCCTCTCCGAGGGAATACCCGAACTTCGAACACTGCACCAAGTACTCGACGGGCTCGCCCAACCGGCGCTACCGCCGACCTCCCCCGGCAACGGCGTCGAGAAGTGAACGGCTATGGGGCCGTGGCAAATAGTGCACAGCATCCTCGCGGTCGTCGGGGGCGGGGCATTCGCGATGGTCGGGGTGGCGTGCGTGTGGCCGATCAACCAGCCACGCCGCGCCCGGCCCGCCACACGGCGCTGCCGATTACGTCCGGTCGAATGGCCGAAAGCGTGGACGTGCGGCCCTCCCGAGCAACCGTTCACCCTCGCCGACGCCCACATCGCGATGCAATTGCACCGCGAGCACGACTGCGACCGCAAGCACGCGGCATTCGATGCGCTGGTCGCGGCCGGGCGCATCCACCCCGATTCGGCACGGCGACATCGGCTCTGGGGCAAACCCTGGTGAACCAGCGCGAAAGGCGTCATAACTCGCGAACGGGATTCGATTGCCGCAGCACAACGACAGCCGACATCGCACCCAGCACCCAGCACCCAGCACCCAGCACCCAGCACCCAGCACCCAGCACCCAGCACCCAGCACCGATTGGATCGGCCAAATGACCGAATGGACTTGGGAACCAGACGATTTCGCGGCACTGTGGTTCAACCCCATTAATGAACGCTTCCCCAATCCGCTCCGCTTCACCAGTCGCTTCGCCCACCGCGACGATTTCGATGCCCACCGGGCCACCATGCGCGAGCGCTACTCCCCCGACGAATTCGAAAAAATCCAACTCGCCCTACATACCCTGATCACCTCGACCATCCGCATCCAAATCTTCGGCGGCACAACCCGACACGAGAACCCCAACGGCGGTGTCCGCCTCTACCGCGTCGTCGGCGCGCGCACCGACCAGCACGCGATGTCGCTGGCCCAAGCCACCTTCGGTAATACCGACGGCCCGATTCGCTGCCATCTGTTCCCCACCGATCACCTCCCGGCACAACTCGCCGATTGCCTTCCACCCTGCAACCCCGGCACCCAACCGCAGAGCAGTTGCCACCCCGACAACGGCACCCCGCACGAACACGTTCAGCGCCTTCTGCACCGGCCCGCCGACGGCGGCGGGTCCGCTCTGCTCTACACGGGTCCCGTCGAGAAACCGAACACGCCCCTCGCCGCCGTCCAATGGCACGACATCACCGATGACGGCCGCTACACCGAACTCCACGACCAGCACATCACCGTCCAACCGACCACCCCCACCGACCTCGCCGCCCACTTCAGCACCTGGATCGCCCACGCCATCCAATCCCGACTCGAATCCGAACAGGACCGCATATAGGCCCGAGATGCTCCCGCGCACGGCATATTCCACGATTCCGCGCGCGGTGCAACAGAACACACTCGGCACCCCACGGATCGACGAGAGTACCGATTACACCGTCATCTCCGGCAGTGTACACAGGCGGTGTACACTGCGTATATGACCGAGCATGTGACCGTCCGCGAACTTCGTGCCGGACTAGCCAAAACCCTGGATGCGGCGGAGCACGGTGAGACCACCATCGTCACCCGCGACGGCCATCCCGTCGCCGCCCTGGTCCCTGTGAGCATGCTCCAAGCCCTGGAAAACTGGGAAGACGAACAGCTCGCCGACATCGCCAAGCACCGCTACCAGCAGTACAGGGGCGAGGGAGGGATCAACCTCACCGAGATGTTCGCTGAAATCCTGGACGAACCTAAGTGAAGTACAGATTCGAGTTCACCCCGGAAGCACAACAGGACATCCGCAACATTCCCAACACGGACGCCATCCGGCTACTTCAGAAGCTCGCACAATTGGGTGATGATCCTTACGCCCCGAACAATGCGGTCAAACCGATGGCGGGCGAATACGCCGACTTCTATCGGCTCCGATGCGGTGACTATCGTGCCATCTATCGGATAGAGAACAATCGGTTGATGATCCTGGTTGTCGCCGCTGGCGGCAGGGACATCATCTACCGGTAAAGAACACTCGCTCGGATAGCCGCTCGCGCAATCGATGTCGAGCTCTCGAGCGGTCCCGTCATCCCGACGAACACCGGGACCCACTGCGGAGGGGTGGGTCCCGATGTTCGCGGGGATGACGGAAACATTCGCCAAACCCTTTGTCTATCAGCGCAGTCTCGGCGGACGTTCGCCGAGACTGCGCGGATACGCGGCTGGCTAGCTCGAAACAGGTGCTGCCGCAGCGGATTCCCCGCTGCTGACCATGCTGCGCACCTGCCGTGCGGCCACCGAGAGCGTCGCCAGGTCGTGGGTGCCCGCGGCGAAGATTTCGCCGAGTGAGGCACCGGCGCGCGCCAGGCGGGGGCGGTTGACCGATTCCCATTCGGCGATCTTGTCGGCGGTGCTCTCATCCGGTTCGGATGCGGTCAGCACGTCCAGGGTCAGCGAGCGCAGCGAATCGTAGAGGTCGTCGCGGACCGCGAGCCGGGCCAGCGTGCGCCACCGGTCATCGCGCGCGAGGTTGCTCACCGCGGTCAGCAGGCGCTCGATCTGGAAGTGATCGTCGAGCGCGTAGTAGAGCTCGGCGACCTCCTGTGCCTCCCGCTCGGCGATATCGGCCACGTCGACAATGTCCAGCAGGGGGAACATGTGGATCAGACGGAACACCTCCTGCGCCAATTCCGCCGGTGCGCCCCGCTCGACAGCCGACCGCGCATGCGTGGCCAGATCCTCGGCGTGGGCCGCGGGGAGCCGGGACGGCCGCATGTGCTCGGCGAGCTTGCGGACGCCGTCGCGGTAGCGGGCGATATCGGCGCCGATGGCGATCGGTTGCGGGCGGCTGGTCAGCAGCCAGCGGGATACGCGATCGAGGGTGCGCCTGGTCTCCCGCTCGAGTTCGTCACGCGCGGCCGTCGGCATCGGCGTGGTGCGAATACGTTGCCAGAGCGTGTGCAGGTCGAAGATCTCCACGGCGACGGTGAAGGCGCGCACCGCGTCATCAGTGCTCGCACCCGCCTCCTCCGCCAGGCGGAACGCATAGGTGATGCCGCCGTGGTCCACCATGTCGTTGACCACCATGGTGGCCACGATCTGACGGCGCAACGGGTGCCTGCCGATCGCGTCGGCGAACCGCGCGCGCAGCGGCGCGGGGAAGTACGCCAGCAGCGCCGAGTTGAATGCCGCGTTATCCGGCAGATCCCCGGCCAGCAGGTCGTCCTTGAGCGAAAGCTTCACGTGGGCGAGCAGATTCGCCAGCTCCGGCGAAGTGAGCCCGCGCTCGGCCGCGGCACGCCTTTTCAGCTCGGCATCCGAGGGCAGTGCCTCGAGCCGCCGATCGACACCGCGCCGGAATTCGAGATCGGCGATCAATCGCCGGTGCACGCCCGACATCGGCACCGCTTGCGCGCGCGAGAGCCCCATCCGGAAGTTCTGCGAAATATTGTCGCGCAGAACGAGTTCGGATACCTCGTCGGTCATCGCGGCGAGCAGCTGAGTGCGATCGGCGGCGGCGAGTTCGCCAGCGGAGATGACCGCGTCCAGCAGCACCTTGATATTGACCTCGTGGTCCGAGCAATCGACACCTGCCGAATTGTCCAGCGCGTCGGTGTTCATCCGGCCGCCGTTGGCGCAGTATTCGACGCGGCCGAGCGCCGTCGCACCCAAGTTGCCGCCCTCACCGATCACCTTGGCGCGCAACTGGTTCGCATCGACACGCACCGCATCGTTGGACTTGTCACCGGCGTCGGCGTTGGTCTCGGTGGAGGCCTTGATGTAGGTGCCGATACCGCCGTTCCAGAACAGATCGACCGGTGCGAGCAGAATCGCCCGGATCATCTCCGGCGGGGACAGGGTGGTCACGCTCGGATCCAAGTCCAGTGCCGCGCGTATTTCCGGGCTGACCGGAACAGCCTTGGCGGACCGATCGTAGACGCCGCCGCCCGCGCTGATCAGTGACTTGTCGTAGTCGGCCCAGGACGAGCGTGGCAGTGCGAACATCCGCTGCCGTTCCCGGAACGACTTCGCCGCATCGGGATTCGGATCCAGGAAGATGTGCCGGTGGTCGAACGCGGCTACCAGGCGAATGTGCTCGGACAGCAGCATGCCGTTGCCGAAGACATCGCCGCTCATATCGCCGACTCCGGCGACGGTGAAATCGGTTGTCTGCGTGTCGATATCCATCTCGGCGAAGTGCCGTTTGACGCTCTCCCACGCACCCTTGGCGGTAATGCCCATCGCCTTGTGGTCGTAACCGACCGAACCACCCGAGGCGAAGGCGTCACCCAGCCAGAAACCATATTGGCGCGCAACATCATTGGCGATATCGGAGAAGGTGGCGGTGCCCTTGTCCGCGGCGACGACGAGGTAGGTGTCGTCGCTGTCGCGGCGCACCACCCGCTCCGGTGGCAGCACCTCGCCGGAGGCGTGGTCGACGTTATCGGTCACATCCAGCAGACCGGAGATGAAGGTGCGGTAGCACGCGATGCCCTCGGTCAACTGCGCCTGCCGATCGACGGTCGGATCACCGGTCGCCGTCGGCGGCTGCTTCACCACGAAACCGCCCTTGGCACCCACCGGCACGATGACCGCGTTCTTCACCGCCTGCGCCTTCACCAAGCCCAGGACCTCGGTGCGGAAATCCTCCAGACGGTCCGACCAGCGCAACCCGCCACGCGCCACCGGACCGAAGCGCAGATGCACACCCTCGACCCGCGGCGAATACACGAAAATCTCGAATTGCGGCCTCGGCCGGGGCAATTCGGCAATGGCGTGCGGATCGAACTTGAACGACAACGATTCCGGCGCATTGCCGTCGGCGTCGAGCCGGAAGTAGTTGGTGCGCAGTGTCGCGGTGATCAGTCCGAGCACGGCGCGCAGGATGCGGTCGGTGTCGAGGCTGACGACCGCATCGATCTCCGCCTGCAACCGCTCCGCGATACCGGCGGCCCGAGCCGAGGCGACGGCGCCGACGCCGTCGGGATCGAAGTAGGCCTCGAACAGCTCGGTGAACAGCCGCGCCATCGCGGGCTGCGCCAACAGGACCCGGGAGATATTGCCGAGGGTGTAGGCGAATCCCGCCTGCTGCAGATACTTCGCGTAGGCGCGCAATATCGAGATCTGCCGCCAATGCAGACCGGCCCGCAGCACCAGTTCGTTCAGGGCGTCGACCTCCGCACGGCCGAACCACATGGCCGCCACCGCCTCCGGGAACCGCCTGCGCACACTGCCTTCGGCGATGGGCTCGTCGGCGGACCGAGTCAGATCGGCTTCGAGATCGGCGTCGATCGCGGTGCGCAGCAGCGTGGCGGGCACGCGCAGCCCGAAGTCGTAGATCCACTTCTGCTGCCCGTCCTCGAGCGCGACACGATACGGCCGCTCATCGACCACTTCCACGCCGAGGCTGTGCAACACCGGCAGCACCCGGCTCAACGACACCCCCTCGCCCGCGACGTAGAGCGTGAATCGCCATTCGCCCGAGGGCGATTCGGCATTGCGGTACAGATTCGTATCGATCGCGCCGTCGGCAAGGTTTTCCAAACGCTGCAGGTCGGCCAGCGCGCGGGCCGGTTCGAACTCCTGCTGGTAGCTCGCCGGGAATGCGGCCGCATAGGCGGTGGCGACCTTCGAGGTCACCGCGCTCACTCCGGTGGCCTCGGCGACCACACGGTCGGCCCAGGTCCGGGTGGTCGCGAACAGCAACTCCTGAACGCGCTCGCGGTTGGACTCGGAGACATCGGCCGGATCGGCATCCGGACGGCGGTGCACGGTGAAATAGACCACGGCCAACTCGGATTCGCTCGCACGCGCCGAGTACGCCACCTGTTCTCCGTCGAACTGGTCGCGGAGAATGGCCTCCATGCGCAACCGGACCTCGGTCGAATAGCGGTCGCGCGGCAGATAAACCAGGCAGTACACGGCGCCGCTGCGCCCGTCGCGCCGGATGAACAGCCGGACCTGCCTACGCAGTCCCAAATTCGTTACAGCGGAGACGGTTTCGAACAGCCGCCGGGCATCGGTGGAGAACAGCTCGACCCGTGGGAAGGACTGCAGGATCTCCAGCATCGCCTGCCCGGAGAACGAATTCAGTTCGAAACCGGCCCATTCGATGACCTGGTGCACGCGACGGGAGATGACCGGAATGTCGAGGATGTTCTCGTGCAGTCCGGTCACCGTGAAGGAACCGACGAATACGTGCTCCCCCTGCACCGGGCCCAACGCCTTGGCCGCCCCGCCGCCGCTGCCGTAATCGGCCACGCTGACGAAGTAGAGCTCGCCCGACCCGGGCATCAGGGAATCGACCGAACCGTTGGCCAGGCGCAGCACCGGACGCGAGCCGCCGAGGACCGGGACGTCGATATCGATATCCGATCCGTTCCACAGCACGCCGAGCCCGGTGCCGGGGGCTTGCTGCGGCTCGCTCGCGGCGGCCGCGGAACCATGCCGGTAGTACCCGTAGCCGAGCACCGTGAAGTGGCCATCGGCCAACCAGCGCAACAACTTCGCGCATTCGGGAATCTCGGGATCATCGGACCGGTTCGCGATGTGGTCGAGCCGACCGGCCAGTGCGACCATCGCATTCGTCATGCTCGGCGTATCGTCGACGACCTTGCGCAACACTCGCAGCAGAGCAGGCAGTTCGCGATTGATCCGGTCCAACTCCGCGGCACCGACCGAGGAGCTCAGCTGCACGTGGATCCAGGACTCGGGCAGGGTGTGACTGTCGGGCACCTGTCCGCCCTCGCGCTCGCGGGGGGCGATCGCGCGCAGCCGACCGCGGCGGTCGCGGACGATATCGAAGACGGGGTGCACGACCTCGGTCACCGTGGCCCCGAGCCGGCGCAGCGCGGTGGTCACCGTGTCCACCAGCAGTGGCATGTCGTCGTTGACGATCTGGATCGCCGCGCCGAGACCGCTGCCGTCCTCGGGGCGGTATACCCGGGTGATCGCCACTCCCGGCAGGCGGGTCGCCGCCAACTCCAGGTGGTGGCGGAAGATCTGTTCGGCCCGATCGGTGATCGTCGGCGCGGTGGCGCCCGGCTGGATCCAACGGAAGTAGGCCGCCTCGAGATCGGTTGGATCATCGCGGAACCGCTTGAAAGAAATCGTCTGCTGGGTGGGTGCCGCCATCGACCCGTGCCTTCCCGAGATTTTGAGACCGTTGTGTACGGTTCCCATACGTTACCTGTTTAATGTGCCGTTGTATAGCGGTACGTTAGATGCGTAACAAGCATGGACCGGTCGATCGGTCCAGGTCAAGCGTCATAGATCAACTCGGGACCGGCGGCTCACCGCGCCAGACCCGATCGCGTCAGGAAGGTCTGCGCACCGGCACGGCCGGTGAACGACCCCGTTTCGATCCGCACGCCGGATGCGGTGTTCGCGTACCACACCGTTGCCGACGGTCCGATCGCCACGAAGACCGGACCGTCCGCGATCACCGTGCCGCCCGCCGCGCGCCAGCGGGAGATGTTGGCGGGCAAGCGATCCGGCGAATCCACTGTCACCGATAGCGACAGTTCCCGCCCACCGGTGATACCGCCCGCGAGTAGCGGACTACCGGCCAGAATGACACATTGCTCGGCCGCGGTGGAGATTTGCTGACAGGACGCGGCCGTGCGCACCGTTTCCGGCAGGGCCCCGGAGGCACCGACCGAGGCACCGAGATCGGGCATCGACGGAACCAGCGGCCCCGAACACGAGTGCACGATCGCGAAGACGAAGCCGAGCAAGGTCGCCACGATCCCGGCGATGGCGGCGCGCCATTGCCAGTGCTGCGGATATCGCTGGACGAACTTTTCCACACCGGACGCGATAGGCTTTTCCACACCGGCAGCGACGGATTCGGCACCCGCTACGACGCTCGCGGCACCCGCTACGGCCTTCTCGGTATCGCCGACGACACTCTCCCCCGCTCTCGCGGCCGCACCGGTCGCGGCCGCCAGGCGGTGCAGCGGCGCGCCGCAATGCCCGCACCGGGATTCCGTGCCCGCACTCACATGCGAGCAGTACTGACAGACCCGTTCGGCGAAAGTCAATGTCCCGTAATCACAATCGATGAGATGGCGACGGCATTGATCGTCTGATCGCCCTTCGATTGCAGGACCGTGAGAGTTATTTTCGTGGCACTCACCGGCGGCTCCATCTTCGTGACCACCAGGGTGCGCTGATCCAACGTCTGCTGGGTATAGGTGGTCTTGTTCGAATCGTCGAACTGGTACGAAACCCGGCTGACCGTACGGAATTTCGTCCACTGGTCCGAACCGTCGGTACCGACGCCGTCCCAGCCGGGGACGATGCCGATCGAATCGACCTGATAGGTCTTGCCGAGATCAATGGTCAGCACCTGTCCGTCGACCTTGAAGGCGCGCACGCACGACCAGGCCTTGCCCTGCTGCCCGGTGAAGGCATCCATACCCGGCGTACTACCCGAAGGGCAGTGCGACTGTGCGCCTTTCACCGTCAGGGGTCCGCCGCTGACCGGGACCGCGCTCGACTCCGGCTTGGCCGACGCGGTCGCGGTCGAGGTGACGACCGCGAGTTGCTGCGGTCGCTTCGTCTCTTCCTTGCCGCCGGTGGTCATCAGCGCGAGCACCAGCAACACCGCCATCACGGCGCAGACCGCCAGGGCCACCTTCGGGTTCTTCAGGTGGGTGACGACCTTGGTGACCCGCTCGGAGAACTCCGGCTGGCGCGCGGACGATCCCCGGTTCCCGGCACCACCGGACGCGGACTCGGACTCGGCCGGTGCCGTCCGGCTGGCGGCCTCCGAGAAATCCGACGAAAAGTCCATTGCCGGTGCGGAATCCGACGTCTGGCCGTTCAGCAGCGCGATGATGCGTTCACTGGCCTTGGGCCCGTCGGCCGAGGATCGACGAGCGGCCGCCTCGACCGGCATAGCGCCGATCGCATTCGACAGATCATCCAGGGCATCGGTCGGCTCACCGGTCAACGGCCCGCTGAGTGTCGATGTGTCGGTCTCCGCACCGGCATCGCCGAACGACGGATCGGACAGCAGTGCGTCCAAGACCGCGGTTCGATTGCGGAGAATCACATCCCCAGAGTCCTCGGCGGGCATAATCCGGATCGTATCCAGGCCGGACGGCGCACCCGAGGAAGGCTATTCCCGCTGGAGGGAACAGCCGTTGGTCAGCGCTGCTTCTCCTCGGTGACGAAATATTCTGGCGGAACATCGAATACGCGAGCCAGCGCGATGATCAGATCGAGCCGCGGAATCGCGTCACCGTGGATCAGCCGATACAGGCCGGATTGGGAAACCGGGACATCCGGATATGCCAATTCCAAATGCTGCGCCAACGAGTACAGCGTCAAACCGCGCGTCGACCCGTCTTCGGTCGAAACCACCGATTCCGCGATCAATTCCGATAGTCGACTGGAAAAGATCGAAGCCGCGGCTTGCCTTGGGGTAAGCGCATCCTCGCCATCCTGGGAGGAAATCTGGCCGCTATCCGACTGGGGGTCCGCTACCACACCGACAAACATTACCGCCTCGATTCGTCCGTCATCGCCGCCCCCGGTTGCGGAACCGCTGTCGGCTGTGCGGGCATATTTCCGTTGCCGTTGCGCGCGGGTGGACCGATCGAGGGGTCGTAGTACCTGGTCTCGCCGCGTGGCTCGATCAGATCGACGCGGACCGTGCGCATCGGAATACTGACATCGACCGCGGTGGCACTGACCTGATTGATGGCCAGATCCACCGACCGGCGCCGCGGGGTGCCCGGTTCGCTGATGGTGACGGTCGTATGGGCCGCCGACACCTGCGGTGGCACCTGGTCGAAGACCGCGATGGTCGCGGGCGGCGTGGCCGAATCCGCATCCGGATTGACTTCCCGGCCATCGGTGGCCAGTCGCAACGAATTGGGATCGCCGACCGCGGATACCAGCTGCGACCACCGATCCGGGCGGGCCGAGTGAACCTCGACATCCGCGCCGACGACCATCGCCCGCAGCACGATCTGTTGTGCCACCGGCAGGTTCGCGTGCACATCGATAGTGCGCCTGCGCGGGTTGTAGCGCGCCGGATCGAATAGCGGCAGCGCCAGGGTATGCCGCGGCTGTCCACTGATCGCGCCGAGAATCTGGCCGTTGGGACCGATGGTGACGGCGAGATCGAGCAGTTCGCCGGGCGTGATCTCGATGCCGGGTTCGTCGACCGTCAGGTCGTGCACCGACGTGCCGGTCGGCAGGGTCGCCAGCAGCGCCGTCGATTGCCGTCCGCCGAGCGGACGCAGGAATCCGGGCGGTTCGCTGGTCGCCGCGGGCCCCACACAGCGGACCAGGCCGCGTGAGCCGAGCGCACCGCCCGCCAGACTCACCACGACGGTGGTCCGGCCCCGGTTCCACGACCAGCAGTCATCGAGTCCGGTGTCGTCGAGCTGGGTCCAATCGATGAGGAAGCTGGTCACCAGCCGACCCGGCGCCGAGGATTCCAGATGGCCCCACCTCTCCCGCAGGTCGGACAGTTCGACACCGGCATGCAGCAACCGGGTCGCGTCGCGCAGTGCGTCCGCGGGCAGCGCGTGGGCGGCGATGCCGCGCTCACGCAGCCTGCCCGCGATCCGGTGCGCCGCGGAAGCCAAGGCCTTGGGCGCCGCCACCTCGACCGGACCGCGCCGGGACAGCGCGGACAGGTTGCGTTCCTGGTCCAGGCGCACGACCAGCCAGGTCACCCGGCTGCCGACTACCGGATGGGAACCGATGAGCTGGTCGTAGAGCATGCTGTAGCTGCTGGCCGGACGAACGCGCTGACCAGTGGTCACGATATCGATATCGACGGCGATGCCGAACTGATCGCGCAGCGGCAGCAGCGCGCCGACCGGCACCACATCCTCGGTGTAGAGGCTCTTCTCGGAAATGACCGTCGGCAGATCCAGATTCGGTGCCAGCTGGATCATCGCGACCAGCGTCGAGCCCGCCTCGTGCACACCGCACACCCCGGCTGCCACCTCGACATCACGCAGCGTCAGCCGTTCGGCGCGCTCGCGTGCCCTGGCCTCGAGGCCGAACCGATACGCACCCCAGTCCAGCAGCCAGCGCGCCGTGGTACGGCCGTTGATCCGCACAACCACGGTGACCAGCAATGCGGTCACCACCGCGGGCCCGACCCACAGCGGGACCCGCGCCCAAAGACCAACCAGCACAAAGCTACTGCCGATCACCACCGCGGCGACCGGTCCGCGTTCGAGACCGCCGGCTCGAATGCTCGGAAAGCTCACCGACGTCTCCCGATCACCTTGTTCGCATAACTCGCGCCCAGACCGAATACGACGGCCGCCGCGATGATGATCGTAGCCACGACCGCGGGGCGGCGGTCCCGCGCGCGCGGCGGATCCGGCATGACCAGAGTCGACGATCGGAACAGCCCGGCGGGCGGCTGGGGCGGTGTGCGAAAGCTCAGCGCCGCAAGGGGATCGATCACACCCGCGCCGACGGTATTGTCGATGCCGCGGGCCGGAGCATGTGCACTCGCCTGCAGCCGCGCGCTGATCTCACCGGGGGTCTCATTCGGAAAACGCGACCGCAGCAGCGCGGCAGCACCACTGACATACGCCGCGGCGAAGGACGCGCCGCCGACCGGTACCAGCTTGTCGGGCGAGCCGACGCCATTGATCAGCCCGCCGCCGCCCGGACCGAGCGATTCGATGCCGGTACCCGGCGCGGCTAGCGAAACCCATGGCCCGGATAGCGAATCCGCCATCGGCGCACCGGTCGCGGTGGTGAAACCGACCGTCAGCACGTCGGGTGCGAACCACCCGGGCGCGGAAATGGTCTTCACCTGTTTCCAGTTCCGGGAATCGAGCGGCTTGGCCGGATCGATCGCCGGGTTCTGCTCACAGCCCGAGGTACCGGTATTGCCCGCACCGGCCACGATGAGCGCACCGCGAATGTGTACCGCATACCCGATGGCCGCCGACAGGATCGACTGATCGACCTTGGCATCCACCGGCACGCAGACCGGCAATGCCACGGTGATGACCCCGGCCCCGAGATTCGCCGCATGGGTGATGGCGCGGGCCACGGTCCGGATCTCGAGCGAAAGCTGTTGATTCGCATCGCTATTGGCGTTGTTCTCCGGGCTGAACGCACCCGAGCGGACGCGGATGGAGATCAGCTGCGCATCAGGGGCCACGCCGATGAAACCGTCGCTGGTACTCGCCGATGCCCCGATGATGCCCGCGATCAACGTGCCGTGCGCATCGCAGTCCGACAGCCCGTCGCCGCCGGTCGCGACATAGTCGCCACCGCCGACCAGGTTCGGCAGCCGCGCCCCCGGCGATACGCCCGTATCGATCACCGCGACGGTGACGCCACTGCCACGGCTCAACGCCCGCGCGCGCGGCAGATCCAGCGCCCGCTCCGGCGGCGGCGCCTGGGACAGATCACTGTCGGGCAGCACACCCGCGGCCAGGCAACCCTTGTCCTGTTTGGTCGGTGCCTCCGGTCCGGGCGGACCATCCGCGGGCGGTGTACCGACCACCACCTGCGGTGGTTCCAGCGCACTCGCGGGCGCGGCGCCGATGGCCAGCGCCACCGCGGCCAACCCGACGGCCGCGGCCTTGCCGATCCGCATCAGATCGCTCGCATCGCCGTGTAGATGCCCATGATCCAGAACGCGATGACGGGAACGATCAGGATCAGCGCGTATTCGACGAGGTCGATGATCCGCCGGGTGACCGGCGAGAGCCGCCGTCCCGGCAACCGGATCGCAGCGAAGCACCCGGCGACACCGGCCAGCGCGACCACCAACGCGACCAGCAGCCGTGCGAACGCCGTGTCATAGGCCCCGACCAGCACGAAACCGACGCCGACCACCGTCACAGCTGCGGCTGTGAGCAGGGCGATGGCCTGCACCAGGTCCGGATACCAGCGCGCCCGCATAGCCAGCAGCCCGGCGACAGCGGCGGCCATGACGATCTCCCGGATACCGCCCGGACTCGCCGCAGCCGACAGCACGGCCGATACCGACAGCAGTACCGATATCGCCGCGATCAATCCACGCAGACTCGTCACCGCCAGCCGCGCGCGGCCCTCGATCCCGTGGCCGAGTTGTTCGCGGTGCAGTTCGGCATCATCATGCTCCGGCTCCGCATCCCTGGCGGCCTCGGCATCGAAGATGTCGGTCAGGCTCGTCGGGGCCACATCGGTGCCGGGGTCCGGCAGGTCGGGCGGGCGGATCCGGGCGGCCACCACCGCCAACCTGGGGGCCGAGGTCAGCAGCACCAGCCCGACGAATACAGCGCCACCAGTGACCTGCCGCACCGAAATATCGAGATAGGTCACCGGCAGCACCGTGGCGGTGACCACGACACCGAGCACCGTGACCGCCATCAAGGTGGCGATGCCGAGTCGGGTCAAGCGCAGCATGGTCGCCGCCGCGATGGCGGCCACCACCGAACCAGCGGCCACATTCGCCGCGGCGAAGGCACCAGGCGCGCCGTAGGCCGGTGGCACCAGCATCGCGCCACCGGCGAACAGCAGCGGAAGCGCGCTCAGGGCCAGGCCGAGGCAGATCCGCGCCGCGGCCCTACGACGACCGGCGGCCAGCGCGGCGCCCCAGCAGATCGCGCCGAGCAACAGGGCGGGCAGGCTACACCACAGGATCGAAGCGCTCTCGGTCCACGACCACGACAGCAGGCCCGCCACCGCGGCCGAGCCGACGCCGAGCGCACTCAGGCCGACGATCGCCGCGGTCTCGGCGTTGAATTCGGCGAATTCGCGCTCATTGATCATGGCGAGCGCATCGGTGATGTCCTCGACGACCGGTGTGAACACCTCCGCCGATTCGACCGGCGACAGCATGAGCACGGTGCCGTCGACGACATCGTGATCGGCGAGGCTGCGCCAGCGCGGCATCGGCGGTTCGCCGGGACGGCCCAGGCTCCACTGCCCGCTCGGCGGCGTGAAGTCGACGGTGTCGTCACCGATGGCGCGGGCCAGCACGCCGAGCAGATCATCGATGAATGTCTCGATCGTGAACTTGGTCGGTACGACCACGTCTACCTGGTAGGACGCGACCATGACCGCGATCCGGGCGCGCGCGACCTCCGCGGACGGCTGCGGTGCCGACGGTGAGGGCGCAGGTGGCGGCGGCGCGATAGCAGTGCTCATCGCCACTCTCCGCGATCCTGGGACGGGCGCTGGGTCTGGTAGCCGTCGAAGCCGTCGGCCAGTGCCGCGGCCAGTTCCTCGAACGCGAGCAGGGTTTCGGAATCGAGCAATCGCAGATCGATCGGCCCACCCTCGGCCAGGTGCGCGTCATAGGGCACCACGGCCGTCGGCCGCTGCGCCGTCGCGAACAACTTCTCGATCTGGTCGACCTCGACGGTCGGCTTGGTCGGATGATGGTGCATGATCGCGACGATCGACTTGGCGATCAAATGCTGCATGCCGTGCGAGTTCAGCCAATTGAGGGTGGCAACCGCACCCTTGACACCGCCGACCGTGGCCGGGGTGGCCACCACGACCGCATCGCTGGTCTGCAGTACGGTGCTCGTCGCCGAATCCAGCACACCCGTACCGCAATCCACCAGCACCAGGTTGTAGTGCCTGCGCAGGATCTCTACCGCCATCGAGTACTCCCGGCCCGAAAGCGCCTCGGTGGCTTCGGTATTCCAGGGCGAGGCGATGACCGCGAGATCGGCGTCATTGATCGAGGTGAACGAATGCACTGCGGAAAATGCTTCGAGATTCGACGAACGCACCAGATCACGCAGGGTCAGGCCGTACGGATGCGGGCTCGTGCGGGTCGGCAGATCGCCGAAGTCCGGATTCGCGTCGACGGCCACTACCCGGTCGGGACGCAGATGTGCGAACGTCGAACCGAGGGTCGCCGCGAGAGTCGTCCGGCCGACGCCGCCCTTCACACTGATCACCGCGATCTGATACGGGGCGGTGAGCTGTCGGCGAATCCGGCCGCGCCGGTCTTGCTTACGTTGCTCGGCCGGTGACAGGCCCAGATTGAAGCCGACCTTGTTCAGCGCGCCGCGCATGCCGCTGGTGGACTTCAGCTGCGCACGCCGGGCTGCCGCGATATCCGAGAGCAGATCCGCCGATGTCAGCGCGGGCAGCACCTCGACACGCTCGGACGGATCATGAGACGCCTGCTGGATACGGTCGGGCAACCACGACGCGGGTTGCTCCGCGGCTCTCGGAGGTTCCGCACTCGCGGCGGATTGCCAAGGCACACCGGCAGTTTGGGCAGACTGTGTGGATTGCCATGCCGCACTGGATGTTTCGGTCGGCGCAGCCTGGGCCGGATACGACGGCGGCGGGGTCGCGGCGGTAGGCGGTTCGACGAAGGCCTGCGGCTGCGGCGCGACGGCAGGGGATGGACTCGGCACGGGCGGTGGGCCGACCACGGACGCGGCAGCGCTACTCGCCTGCGGCGGTTGCGCAGCGGATACCGGAGTACCGGCACCTTCCGACGCGATGGTCTGGCTCGGCGGCTGCGGTGGGGCTCCGATCACGGGCTCACCACCATCGAAATGCGGCACGGGCGGAACCGTACCGCCTGGAACGCGATCCGCCCCAGTGGAAGGCACAGGGGCCGCCGATGCACCGGCCGCGCTCGCGCCCGCGGGAGCCGATCCGTCCGCGGCCGGAGGACCGCTCTGTTCGGGTACAGGTGAGAAGAAGGCATCGTATCCGCCTCGAGCCCGGACGGACTCGGTCGAATGACCGTTCATACTCGGTGCTCGGTTCACTTCGCTCATCCTCTCGAAAACCCTGGCGGCACAATTCAGTCGGCGCGGCTGGTTTCGAACCAGCTGCGGCTGGGTAAAAGATCGACCAGTGCCCCGATGCCCGCATGCAGTGCCACGTCGTCGCCGGGTGCGTATGTCGACCACAGCTGCCCGTCCATCGCAACGCTCGGAGTCACGATGATCCGCCCCGACGGGGCGTCCAGCACGCTCACACAGAACTCGGGCTGCGCCTCGCGGCCGTCGTGGTGCTCGATCACCACCACCTCGGCCCGGCGTACCACTTCGTCCATCACCCGGCTCAGCACTCCGGCAGTGTGTGGTTCGGCACCGAGTTCCACCAGGGCGCGCCGCCGTTCGTCCTGGTCGTCGGGCACTTCACCGAATTGCTCGGCCGTCGCCGTCATCGGCTCGAACCGCACAGCGGGCATCGGACCGAGCGCAGCGGCGATCGCCGCGGTGAGCGTGCCGAGTTGGCGATCCGGCAGGAATACCGACTGGATGACGACGTGGTCGTCGGAACGCACCGCGAGCACATGTGTCTCGCCCGCGCGTACCAGCGACAACCGCAGCATTGCCTGCGGTTCGTCCTCCGAGCCGGTATCCAGGATCCGGGCAACCAGTTCCGCATCCGGCCGATACAGACACCGCAGCCATTGCTCGACGACCGGGTGCACCCGCCCGTCCTCGAGCACGCCCACCTCGGTGAGCTGTGCGCCGACGACGGCGTCTACACGGTCCCGGTCTTCGGGCCGATAGATATTCGGCAGCAGCGCCAATACCGGCGGATAGGAGTCGATGCCGACCAACTGCTGGAGCAGCAGGGCGGCATCGACATTCAGGTCGATTGCGATTGGATCGTCTTCCACACCTTCACCGAATGTCGAGTCATCGGAAACAGCCCGTGCGCGCCGCGAAACATGCGACGGCACGGAAGGAAACTGCGCGATCGTTAGGCCCTGCCGAGGCCCTGGAACAGCGCGCCCGCCCGGAAGTCGGTTTGCTGGATCTCGCTGGTGCTGTGCTGGACCGCGGTGTTCAACTTCTTGACCTGGGCATCGTAGGCAGACAGGTCGTTGTTGTAGTTGGTCATCGTGCCGTGGTACGCGTCGCCCATGGCGCCCTGCAACACGGCTTCCAGCCCCTTCTGGAGTCCACGCAATCGCTCGGTGTTCTCCATCATCGCACCGACGAGCGCCGTGACATCGCCAATGGCGGCCGCCGCGGTGGCGTGATTGAGGTGAATAGGCTTGGTCATCGAACTAATCCTTCCTGACTTCGATTAAGTGGTTTCCGAAACCTCATGAAAAATTCAGGTTTACCTTGCTTGCCTCAGCCTTGATAGCACCGTCGCTGAGCCAATTGGTTGCTTCCCCGGAGTTGACCCCGTCGCCACCCATCTGCGCCAAAACCCTTTGAGCTTGGTCCATATCACTCTCATCGAAAGTGACGCCGTTCTTGTTCATCACATTGATGATTTCCTGCAAGTCCTTGGCGAGCTTCTTACCCTGCTGGTATGCCTCGCTCATCGTGTGGTAGACCGCATCACCGGTATTTCCCCTGACCGCGACGTACAACTCGTCCTGGGCGGCCTGCATCTTCGCGAGATGCGTTTCGAGCTCGCCCATACCGATGAACGTGTTGTCCGCGGTCGTCCGGACCAGGGTCGGATCGACGTCCGTAATGGCCATTGTTATTCCTCTCCATCAATTGGATATTCGGCCTCGGTGCGCTTCACCGGGGACGTTCTGCCGAGGCGAGCACCGCTTCGTCTTCGATTCGCTCGATGACGCCGACCGCCAAGACCGGTTCGAGCACGGGCTCGTCGCGGTTACCATCCGCATACTCGATAACCCCGACAACGGGAGCCTGCTCGAGCACTGGAATTTCCTGAGGTTCGCCCGGTACGAATACCTTCGACGGCCTTTTCTCGTCGTCGCGGCGACGCCGCATCCGGGACTTCGGCGCGACCGCGCCACGCGGCGGGCCTTGGCGGGGTCCCATCGGACCGGTTCCCGACTGCTGCGGCATGGCACCGAAGGCTCGGCTGGCAAGCGGATTCCAGTTGCCCGGCATCCGGAATCCGGTCGAAGCGCCCGGCATCGATCCGACGCCGCCGCGCAACATATTGAGCGCGACGAGGCTGCCGACCCCGCCGTTCAATCCCGCGAGCGTTGTCGAATACTGTGACGTGCCGACGAGTTCCATCTGGTCCGACGACCCGTAGTCGAGGCCGTTGGCGCCCGAATCACCGTTCAGCGCACCGGGATCCGCCTGCGGCGCCAACTGTTCGGGATCGGTGGGCGTTGCCGAGTTCGTCGGATCCGTCGGTGTGGGATCGTTCGGCGTATCGTTGCCACCCGATCCCCCGTTATCGGATCCACCGGTCTGATTGTCACCACCGGTGGTGTTGGTATCGCCGGTGTCCGTGCTGTGCGGCGTCGTGGTTTGGGTTGTGCCGGTAGTGGTGTGTTCGGTCCCGCTATAGGTCGTCGGGTCGTCGTAAGATACGTAATCCATCTGCATGCCCGGATCGCCACCGGTCACGATGGGGGGCGCTTCGATCGGCGGCGGCAGTGCCGCGAGCGTGGGCAACAACGCCCCAGCGTAGGAGACCATAACGCCGGTGGCGGCCACCTTGATCGCGAAGTACTCCAACTCCTGCGCGAGGAGTACCGGACCGGTCGGCGCGCCCATGACGGCCGAAGCGGCCAGCACGGCTTCCTTCGCCCGGAATTCGGCCAGCCACACGGCCACGCCCTCCATGGCGGTCTGGGCTCCGGTATAGATGACGGCTACCTCATCGGCCAACACGGCTGTCTGCACCGCCACCATGGCCTGCGCACGCAACCACCCCGCGTGGTTGCGGAACGCCGACTGCGCCTGGTCAGCGGACAGCCCATGCCACGTTCCGCTCAACTCGGTCATCGACCCCTCGGTGGCCGCGGCGGCAGCATTCAATTGCATCGCCATCGCCTGATACGCACCCGATGTCACCAGCGTCCCGGAGATCCCGGGACCGCAGAGCAGGCGCCCGATTATCTCCTCGGGTGTCTGTGCGATGAAAAAAGGCAAGAGCATATCATCATGCTTTCGCTCGGGTTGCCCTCGATTACTTGCCGGCTATCACAGCGTTACTGAGGACCTCGCCACCGCCACCAACATCTGTGACCGCGAAGAAGACACCCACTCCGGGTAGCGCTTCCGCGCCATTGACTCCGTGCGCGACTCCGTTTGCGGTGCACGGCAATACCCGTGCGGCCTGGTTGCCGAATGCTTGGGGAATGCATGCGCTGACATCATCCAACCCGGGCGGCAGCGGGATCGAGGCCGACGCGACCGAACCGAGCATCTGTATGAGCTCAGCCGCACTGATACCGAGCTGCGCGGCGATAACCGGGAGATGATCCGGAACGATATCGAGGTTCATGGAAGTCTCCTAACGAGAGGTGCCGACTCTTCGCGAGTCGATACACCAAGAACGCTAAGGCATTCCCAACTCTGGGAATGTCGTACACAAATGGCCTTGACCAGGGATCATTCCGGCTGTGGGGTCCACGCGGCCTGTACGAGATCCTTGCGGGAGTGCAACGGCTCGACGAAGATCCCGCGGCCGACGGGCTGCTTGCTCGGCTTTACGTCACCGATGAGCATGCCGTCCAACTTTGAACCATCCATGATCAGTCCAGAGCTGTTGAGATTCTTGACCTGTCCGAGCACGTTGTCGTACAGCGCCATATCGGCCTGGGCGATATTGCGCGCGGCGATGAGATGGAAACCGGTATCGCGGCCGTCGACAATGAGGTCGCGCAGCGTGTCCAAGGGATTGATCGAACCACGTGGCGCCACCATGTGGTAGTCGTCGACGACCACAAAGATCTCCGGTCCGCTCCACCACGAGCGTTCCCGCAACTGCTGCGGGGTCACCCCATCTGGTGGGCGGCGTTCGCGCATCTTGGCGGCGAAGGGAGGCAGCCCGTCCTTCAGATCGCGCTCGCTGGTCAGATACCCGACCAGCTGTTCATCCGGAATTGCCTCCATGTGCTGGCGGCGGTAGTCCACCAGCAGTACCCGGGCCTGGTCCTTCGTGAACTGCGTCCGGATCGATTCCAGCAACGCCCCGATCACCGTCGATTTGCCACAGCCCGACGAGCCGAGCACGACCATGTGCGTCGAGACACCGAAATCGATGGCGGCAGGTCGCAGATCGGATTCCCGCACGCCGAACGGCACGACCAGCCGCTGCGCCAGGGTGGTCGGCTCCGGCCGATTCGCGCGGATCTCGGCCAGGGTGATCCGATCCGGCAGCAGCTTGACTTCCGGTGCCCGGCGTCCCTGGTATCGACGGGTGAGCTCGTCGATCGCGCCCGCGACACCGGCGGCCGCCGACTCGGCATCGCCGACACCATCGATGCGCGGCAGCGCGGTGAGCATATGCAGCCCATCGTTGGAAAGGCAGCGACCGGGACGATCCGCCGGAATCGCCGAGACCACCCCACGATGCTGGGAGAAGACGGTATCGGTGAGATCACCGAGACGCATCTCCAGCCGCGTCTGCAGCAGATCCTTGATGTTCGGCCGGATGGCGGCCCAGCGCGAACTGCTGACCACCAGGTGCACGCCGTAGTTCAGACCCTGTAGCGCGATCGACTCCATGACCGGCACATATTCGTCGTAGTAGGGCCCATTGACGGAGAAGCCGATATCCCACCCGTCGATGACGAAGAATACGTCGCCGTGCGTATCGCCGTAGGAGGTGAGCTCCGCCGATTCCCGCGGCACCCCGCGCCGACGCCGGAATTCGCGCATGGAGTCGATACCGAGTTCGGAGAACAGCGCCTGCCGGCTCGCGACAAGATTGGTGATCAGTGCGAAGGTGCGCCGGATCCGGTCGCCGTCGCGCGCCGAGGCAACCGATCCCACATGCGGCACATTACGCAGTGAGGTAAGACCACCCGAGAAGTCGAGGCAGTAGAACTGCACCTGTTCCGGAGTGTGGGTCAACGCGGCCGACACCACCAAGGTCTGCAGTGCGGTCGACTTGCCCGACTGAGGTCCACCGACGACGGCGATATGCCCACCGGCGCCGGATAGATCGACCGACCACACGTCCTGACGCTGCTGGCGCGGCTTGTCCACAATCGCCAGCGCCAGCTGCAGTGCACCGGGAGTGGTCGAGCGGACCAACCGATCCAGCGTGGGTGGTACACCGAGCGGAGGCAGCCACATCTTGTGCGCCGGGCGACCGTGACCCGCCAATTGCTGCAGCACCGTCTCCATCAGCGTGACGGGCTCGCCGTCGGGGTCCACCTCAGGCGCGACCGGCTCGGGTGCGACAACCGGCTCCGACCGGACATTGATGATCTGGGTGGCGGTGAACTGCTGCGGCGGCCGGTATCCGCCGCCGATCCGGCGCGCGCGCTGGGCGCTGGCCGCATTGGCCTGGGCGGGCGCGGTGTAGCTGGAACCCACATACGCGGCCTGGAAGCGCTGCAGATCACCCGAGCCGACCCGCAGATATCCCGAGCCCGGCTTCTTCGGCAGATGGTAGGCATCCGCGGTGCCGATGGCATCACGGGAGTCGGCGGTCTGGTTGGTGCGCAACGCGATTCGATACGACAGATGCGCCTCGAGCTCACCCATCCGGTTGGCGGGCACCTTCTGCGACGCGAGTAGCAAATGGATGCGCAGCGACCGGCCGAGTCGGCCGATGGCCACGAACAGCTTGGAGAAATTCGGATGCTGTTCGAGGAGTTCCGCGAATTCGTCCAGGATGATGAGCAGTGTTGGCAGCGGCGGCAGTTGTGCGCCCTGTTCGCGGGCCCGCTCGTAATCGGCGACGCTGGCGAAATTGCCCGCGTCGCGCAGAATCCGCTGCCGCCTGGCCATTTCACCATTGATCACGTCCTCCATACGAGTGACGAGATCGGCTTCCTCTTCCATATTGGTGACCACGGCGGTGACGTGGTGCAGCCGGTCGAAGCCGAGGAAGGTCGCACCACCCTTGAAGTCGACGAGCAGCAGGTTCAGCACATCCGGCGAATGCGTCGCGACCGCCGAAAGCACCAGTGTGCGAAGGAATTCCGACTTTCCGGAACCGGTGGCGCCGATGCACATACCGTGCGGGCCCATACCCTCCTCGGCCGATTCCTTGATGTCGAGGAAGACGAGCTGGCTGGTCGGATCGTGGCCGAACGGGATGTTGAGCCTGGCGCGGTCGCTGTCGCGGCGATTCGGCCAGTGCAGATCGACCGAGATATTGCCCGGATCGGAAATGTCGACCATGTCCTCCCAGGAGGTGCCGCCGCTGGCCTGTTCGGCGGCCACCGCCTCCACCACGGTCGACAGACGGTGCGGAGAGATGTTGCGCGCCAACGCGATTGCCGCGGGCACCGACATGGAATCGGACGTGCCGACCCGGCGCGGCCCACGCGCGGTGATCTCGTGCAGATCCCGGTTCTCGCTCACCGAGAACTTCAGCGCCCGCGGCAGCGTCTGTTCGGCCGCGCCGAGCCGCAGCCAGGTGCAGCCGTCCACACCGGAGATATCGCGCTCATTGGCCGCGCCACCCACATCCACGATCAAGATGTAGTGCGTGCGGTCGAGTGTGGGTTGCGAGTTGGCCGAGAACGGGCCGCGATTCAGACCGGCGAGAACCTTTGTGCGCAATTCCGATACGGACCGGTACACCATCCGGCTCGATCCGATGGCGTCGGTCTCACTCGGATGCTGCGTGTGCGGCAACCACTTCAGCCAGGACCAGTCCTGTCCGTCCGGATCCGACAGCACCGCGGCGATGGCCACCTGGTCGGGTCCGTGTAGGACCGCGATCTCGGCGATCATCGCGCGCACGAGCGCCGCCACCACGTCCGCGTCACCGTCGAATCCGACCTGTGGCGCCGAAAGCAGATTGATCGCGACGGGCATACCGCCGACGGTCGAATAGGCCTTCGCGAACCGGGTCACCTCGACAACGCCGACCGGATCCAGGTCCGAGGTGGGCGCCGCCTCCGGCACGATCACCCGCACCTGGTTGGCGATCCGGCCCCGGCCCACTCGCACCCGCAGGAACTGCGGACTCGCGACCTGCACCTCCCACATCCGGGTGCCGCCGACCAGCCGGGAGATCTCCGCGGGGCCGGGATGGGTGTATCGCAGGAAGGCGAAAAGCTCCGATTCCGCCGCATGAACGGTCTTGCGGTTATCGGCGATAGAGCGCAGATAGTCCTTGCGCTCCTCGTTGAGCGAGGCCGCGTTGCCACCGCCACCGCCCGCCATCGATCCGCCCATCATGCCGAACATCGACACCAGCATCATGACCGGGAACATCATCATCATCGGTGACATCTGCCCGCCGTTGCGGAACATCATCACCATCATTCCGCCCATACCCGCGACCATCACCACGGGCATGATCATTTTGATTCTGGACGGCGGCACCGGTTTGGGCAGCTCGGTGGGCGGCTGCAACCGCAACTCGGTTACGGCGGGCGCCTTGGGACCGCGGACGGCGCGCGCCGGGCGCACGAATCGACGCGTGGTCGTCATGACGTACCGCCGGTCTTCAGGCCGGTGGCCGATTTGTCGGTGGGAATCCCGTCGTGCTGGACGCGGGCATCCTTCTGCGACAGCACCGGACCGACCGCGAACAATGAGACGATGCTCCACGGCGCGGGCACCGGGCTGCGCAGTCCCAGTGCGGTCAAGGTCTGGTTACCGTTGTCACCGGTGCCGACGTCGATGCCGTAACGCACTCCGCTGTCGGAGATCCAGTACAGCGATTCGCGCAGCGGCGACGTGGGATCGGCTCCGGTGACCTGTACGAAACGACCGCTGCTACCGGGCAAATAGGCCGAATCCGCAGTGGCGCCACCCGAACTCGGCGCGGTCACCAGGTCGACGACGCGAACCTGATCCCCGGTCGTCAACGGCAGCTGCCTGCCGACCAGCAGCTCGGTGCGGGCATTCGGATCACCGTTATCGCGTGACCAGTGGTAGCAACTCACCCCGAAACGAGTGGGGTCGACGATCTTGACCGGGCGAGCCGGGTAATCGGCCGTCCCCGGCCAGGCCCCTGGCCGCATATTGGCCGTGATGATATCCGGCCCGACCGCCGTCGTCGCGGGCATACCGTGTGAGTCGGCATTGCGGACAATCGCCGCCAATACCGCGCTGACCTGGACCAAGCCCGATTGGGATACCAGGTAGTACGAGGCGCCGCGATCCGGTGTCGACATGCTCAATACCGATCCGACCGTGACCGACAGTCCCGAACTCAAGGTCGTCGAACCGCCCGCGCCCGGTACATCCGGCACTCGCACCGGGGGCACCTCCGGCGTCGCATCGATGAGTCCGCTGGACGCATTGGGCACCGGCGTGGTCGGGTCGATGCCGAGTGCCAATGTCACCGCGGAGTCGGCGAGGCTGATCGCCGCGCGGACCACACCCTTCTCACCGTCGTTGTACAGCAACCAGGTGTCGTTGCCGTTGCGCACCAGCCGGGCATCGTCGGCACCGAGCGTGCGGATGCTGTCGCCGTCGACGGTGAGCGAGCCGCCGATCGCGGTGGTCCGGACCGCGGAGGAGGCGGTGGTGGGCAGCCCGGTCGACTGATTCACCGGCGCGGCCGAACCGATGAACGTGGTATCGCAGATCGTCCACGACGAATCCCGGGTACCACTGTCGACGATGGTGCCCGGCGCCCCGGGGATACCGACCCACGGTCCGCGCGGATACTTCGCCAGCACGTCACGGGAGACCGGCACCGGATTCTCGGCGGTACCGAGGATCAATCGCGCCGAAGTCAGATTCAGTGCCGGATACAACCGGTTGTTGAGGCGCACGAATAGTGCGCCGCTGTCCTTCTCCGAGACGATATTCGAGTTGCCGACCTGTTTCGCGGGCTTGAAAAACGCCAGCACCGCCGCACCGGCCACCATGACACAGGCCAGTGCGATGCCGATCGACAGTGCGGTGGATCGCCCGCGTTGCGGGTCGTCGACCATCGACGCATCGCGACGCACCAGGGCATGTTCGATACGGCGCAGGAGGAATCGCCAGCCGGATATCTGGTGTTTGGTCACCACCCGGAAACGCGCCACCGGCTCAGCCTGTCGGCGCCAAACCTGCCAGCGCGGCCGTAATGTCGAACGCGTCGATGGTCATCAATTCTTCGTTGCTCATCGACGCGACATCCACATTCTCCTTGGTGAAGCGATAGTCGCGCTCGGCCTCCGCGGCCTCGACGACGTTGCGAATGAAACGACCGTTGCCCGCCAGGTCGATCAGCAAGCGACCGTTCTTGGTCTGTCCGGACAGCTGCTCGCAGCGATCCCGCAGGATCTCCCGCGCCGATTCCGACAGCAGCGAATCCTTTTTGCGCGCAATATGATCGGCGATCTGCGTCAGCTCGTCGGCGCCATAGCTGGAGAACCGGATCCGCTTGGTGAAGCGCGAGGCGAGGCCGTCGTTGGAGGCCAGGAACCGGTCGATCTGGTCCTCGTATCCGGCGATGACCACGACCAGCTTGTCGCGGTCGTTCTCCATCCGTGCCAGTAGTGTGTCGACGGCCTCCTTGCCGAATGCGTCGCCGCCGGACAGACCCTCCTGGATCAGTGTGTAGGCCTCGTCGATGAAAAGCACCCCGCCGAGCGCGGAGTCGATCAACGCATTGGTCTTCGGTGCGGTATGGCCGAGGTGGGTGCCCACCATATCGTTGCGAGAGACCTCGATCACCTCGGAATTCTTCACCACACCGAGGCCGGCGAAGATCTTCGCGATCACCCTGGCGATGGTGGTCTTGCCGGTACCGGGCGGTCCGGAGAAGATCAGATGCTGCGACTTGGATTCCACGGCCAGACCGCGCTTGGCCCGCACCTGGTCCATCAGCACACCCGACTTCAGCCGGTCGACCTGCTCCTTGACCGAATCCATGCCGATCTGCGCTTGCAGTAGCTCCGAGGCCTCCGTCAGCAGCGTCTCCCGCTCCTCGCGCGCCGCCGATGCCGCGGCCTCGGCGGGATCGGCACCGGTCTTCGGATCCCATTTGTCGGTGCGCGAGGCGAGCAGATCCGGCGTGGTGATCTCGAGCCGATACGACTTGTCCTTGACCGCGCGCTGCCACTCTTCCCGCTCGGTCCACAGGCCGGATCCCTGCAGCCCCTTGAGGATTCGGTCGGCGTTCTCGTGATCGCCGTTGTGCCGGTACAGCATGCCCAACAGGAAGTGCGCATCCGCCCAGAGGTAGGACAGATTGCCCGAAGCGGCATCCTCGGCGATGCGCTGTGCGCGCGGCATGGCCTCGCCCATCCGCCCCAGATGCGCCAGCGATTGGGCGGTCATCAGCTCGGCCGCGATATCCAGCAGTCCGTCCTCGAGCACCGGCTTCGCATTGCGCGCACTGAGTACATCCAGCCACTGCTTGGTCCGGAAGAACAACGACATGCGGACGAAATCGGCCACATCGTCGCTGGGCACCTGATCGAGAATCGCGGCGGCCTCTTGCCACTCGCCGCCCTCGGCGTATGAACATGCCTGCGCGATCGCGATCTGATCGCGATCGGCCATCGCTACCCGCAGCCCGTACATGCCGATCTCGACCTGACACCACAGTGAGCGGTCGACCAGACCCGCGCGCTGCTGGTCCCGATAGAGGTTGTGCACGGAGCGGTAGGCACCGTAGATCACCTCGGAGGTGACTTCACCGGCCATGGCACAGCCGAGCCAGGCATCGCACATATCCGGATCAAGATCGGTGGCGGCCCGGAACGCGGCCACCGCTTGCTGTTCGTTTCGCACTCCCCCGGCGACCAATCCCAGTGATTGAACACCTGTATAGAACGCGTCCTCGGCCGCTGACACCTGGACATCCCTTCCGCCACTCTCGCCTGCGGGAACCATAGACATTTCGCGACTGCCGCCGTTTCCACCCAATTCCCAACACTGGGAAGCCTCTTGGGCAGGGGAAATGCATCCCTCTAGACAAGTAGCCGTTATCGATAGTGCCATCATTTAACGGCAATATCAACGTGAGCGCTCCCCGAGCACACACCTTCAGGCGCAGTTGATCCGACCCGCCCCAGGTACCGGCCGCTGTCGTTCACGGCTATCAATCATCGACCAGACAGGGACCTACAGATTCAACGGCACACTATTGATCGCACCGCTATTTAGCGGTATAGTTAACAGCGGGCTGGCGGTCCTCATCCTGGCAGCCCACAACCTCGAGCGGCGGCCTGGAGTCGCAACCCGGCAACAGGCCGCCGTGCACAACGGATTCCCCACATCCGTGGTGAGTCGCCGAACCCCCATCCCCGACGGCTCCCCTGGCGGCCGGTGGCACTCAGGCAGCCACCGGCCGCTGTGATGTTCGCCTGAGGTGTTCGCACACTTCAGATCACTCGCACAACGACGGCGTCGCTGGACATGCGCGACCATTTGACCGTCGAACCCGAGTACGGCGCCTCGATCACCAGCCCGTTGCCCGCCGCGAGCTGGACGTGCTCCGGCCCCCGCGCGCTGAACGAGCTCGCCGGGAAAACCAGGTCGCCTGGCCGCACGTCGTGCGGAGAAATTCGAACACCGGAGTAGATCTGGTCATAAGTGGTGCGGGGCAGTACGACTCGGCCGTCGGTGGCCTGCGCGACGGCATACTGGGTCAGCCCGGAACAGTCGAAGCCGCCGCCGGTCGGACCGCCCGCACCGCCGCCGCCCCAGATGTACGGCGTGCCCAGCCAGGCACTGGCCGCGCTGACCGCCTTGCCGCCGGCGGTTCCGTCCGACGGAACGGGATGCCCGGCGATGGCTTGCAGTCGAGAGGTCGCGCGGCCCGTGGTGCGCGCACGACTCCGGCGCCGACGACGGCTCCCACCGCCCGTCACGCGACCGCGCGTGACCTGTGGTGCGGCTGGCGGCATGATCTGAGCCGCCTGGTGCCGCGCCGCCGCGACATCGGCGTCGACCTGCTTGGCGACCTTGGTGATGGTGTTCTGGGCGGCATCGAGCAGCGCCGGACCGCTGAAGCGGGTATCGCCGACCGTCGCGATCGCCTGCAGGCGAGTCTGCAGATCGGCGATCTGATTGTTCACCATGTTCCGGCCGACCATGGTGCCGTCACCAGCGGACGCCACCGCCCGGTTCACGATATTGTCCTTGCCCGCATGGGATTCGGCGACGGATTGATGCATACCGCGCATGTCGCCGTAGCCGACCATCAAAGAACCGCGATGACCGTCCTCGGTGCGGGCGGCAACCGACGACACGGCGGTCGCCATCGTGCTTGGGCTCGGTTGGCCCGAACCGTAGAGTCCGAGTAGGGAGTTCAGGACCCCGTTGAGGTCGAGTGTGAGTTGCGGCGTCATCCGACCGACTCGCCATCGCTCATCATCGACCGCCTTCCGAATCGACGCAGCTGTCGTGTCGCCGACGAAATGTAGAAGCTTCTCGAACTACGAAGTCGCACACGACTATGCGGCAATCGCGGCGGGAAACGGAAACGATCCCACTTCCCAGTTGCGGGAAGGCTGGACAATGGTGGGCGTCGGGTGGCGGGAAAGGATCTGATCGCATATGGCGGACGGCAGCACGGAAATCGACCCTGGCGTATTGGGTCCGCTGACGAACCAGCACCACCAGGTCGCGGCCGATACATTCGCCTGGGCCAGTGCGCCGACCAGCACCACCGATCACACCACCGGTACCGACAAGAAGCTGCCGCCCGATCCGCAAGGCCCGCCCCCCGGAGGGCAGAACTCACCCGACGGTAAGAATCCGCCCGACGGAAAGAATCCACCGCCGGATAAGGACAAGCAGCCTGATTGCCGCGACAAACCGCCCACCGCCACGAAACACTATTGGCCCGTCGAACTGGATCCCCCGCCGGGCGCGTCAACGGCGCTGAAATCGTTTGTCGCCATGGCGGAGGCCGCAATTCAGTCCGCGGTCGATCTGCTCGGGCGCGGCGTTCCAGAACCGCCGCCCGAGGTCGGTGATCTGCTGCGAACCGTGGTGTACAAGGCGCTCGGCAAGGGCGAAACCACCGTCGCCTACCAGCAGGCCCTGTCGGCCGTGCAGGCCCGGCAAACCTCACTGCTCAGTTACGACAACGAGGTCGCCAAGACCGCGATCGAAGTGGCCGCGAAGAAGGACGAGACGCTCGCAGCCATCAAGGAAATCGTGCACGCCCTGCAGACCGACCTGAAGGTGCCGATCACCGGTAAGCACAAGGCCGAGCAGGAAATGAAGCTCATGGAGAAGATCGCCACCGCGGTCGAGCAGGTGTACCGGAAGGTCGAGGCGGTCTACCAGAACAATCAGAACATGGCCGGAAACGGCAACGACAGCTCTGGTAGCGGCAGTTCGGACAAAGATTCCTCCGGCAACGGCTCCTCCGGCAGCAGTTCATCGGGTGGTGGTAGTAGTTCCGGTGGCGGCGACGGCGGAATCGGCCAGATCTTCCAGACGCTCGCGATGTTGGTCCCGGCGGGGGTGATGGTGGCCAGCACGCTGTGGCAAAGCGAGCAACAGCGCAAGGAACGCGAAGAGCAAGAGAAGGCCAGGTCCGAGCACGCGGCGCCTGGCACACCCGTGCCTGGCACACCCGCGCCTGGGGAGCCAGCCGCCACCGCACCCGCGACGACCGATCCCAATGCGACGGCCACCGCGCCGCCCGCGGCTGCGCCAGGAGTGACCGCACCTGCGACCACCCAACCTCCTGCCGCGACACCGAGCGATCCGAGTGCACCTGTGGCCGTCACGCCCACAGCCCAGACCTGACCTGGCGCCTTGGATGCCGCGTCGAGATAGCTTGTGAGGTATCGAGATCCGTCGAGCGCAGTCTTATGGCGGTGCTGCGGGGCGTGTGGTGCAGCGTTTCGGCTGCGCTCGGCGAGCGAGTCGGACCTGATAGCGCGGCAACCTATCTGGACGCGGCACTAACACAGGGCCGGGCGCGGGTTGCCAACCGATCGGGTGCAGCCCGAAACATGTTCTGGCAGAGTCGTTCGCCATCACGATGCGGACGTGCGGACTCCTGAGTCTCGCGGCGGAAGTGGGCCCCACCCCACCGCGAGATGAGGTTCTCAGGCCTGGGCCGTGGCGGCGGAAACCGGCGGCGGCGACGACGGCGCCGTTCCTGCGGTGGTCACCGGTGGCAGCGCGGCCTGTTGGGTGGCATTGCCGACGCCATCGAGTCCGGTGGGGTGCTTGAATGTCATGAAGCTGCCGAAGCTGGCATCCGGTGGAGACGCGGTGTCGAGCGGTATCGCGCCTCCGCCCACAATGGCGAATATCTTATTGTGCTCGTCGACATAGACCAGCGCGCTTCGGTGTTCGAATTGCACCACATCCCCGGTTCTTACTTGGCCCTCTCCGATATTCGCCCACGGGCGAGTGTCGGTTTCCTGCCCGGCCGTGCCCGTATACGCCGCGTGCGCGTCGGCACCGTTCGGATCGTTGATCGCATGGTTGAAGGCTTCGGCGAGCGTCCCCGCTGGCAGCTTCACATCTCCGAGACCGGGTATTTTCGCGTCGACCATCGCGTTCGGATTCGCTGATACCGGTGTGGCCGTTGCCGCGGAGACCGCGCTGTTCGCCGCATTCGTCAAGGTCTGCGGATTGGTGGCAGCCGCCGTCGCCGCCGTGGCCGGATTATTCCCGGCCAGCTGCGAGTAAGGGTTCGTGCCGTTCTGCACCTGTTGCGGCAGATTGTACGGATTCATCATCGAGGACAAGGGGCTCGACCCACTCCCGTACGGATTACTACCCATACCGTACGGATTGCTCATGCCACTCGAGCTACCACCGGACCCACCGCCGCTTGTCGACCCACCACCGGTAGCCGCGCTTTGGATCTGTGCGATGGCGCTATCGATCTTCGATGCGATATCCGAACCCGTGCCGGTGGATCCGGTCGTGTCGGTGGTGTCCGTCGTGCCGTCGGCACCGGTGAGCTCGTCGGAGGTGGTCAGACCGTCGTCATCGCCGAAGGCGCCATCGCCGAGGCCGTCCAGGCCCAGTTCCTTATTGAAGTCGATGGGGTCGGCGTCCGCGGTCGGGGTGGGGGTCGGAGTGGGAGTCGGCGTCGGCGTCGGCGTTGGCGTTGGGCTGGGGGTCGGCTTAGGCGCCGGCGGATCCTTGACGTCATCGCCGCCCTTTTCGTTGGCGTGGTACGTATCGCGGATCTGCTTCTCGATAGCGGTGATCTTGGTGGTGAGCTCTTTTTGTATCTGCTGCTCATAATCACGCCGGATGCGATAGTAGTAGCGGTCTTCCGGGGGCAGATGCGCCCGCATCTGCGGCGTTCCTTCCACCTCTTTCCGCTCATAATTCTCGGGCTTATCGGCACCGTTCAGCAGATCATTCAGCTCGTCCCGGGCGGTAAGGGTATTCCGAAAGACGTCGGTAGATCGGACCTTGGTATCGTACGCCGTAGCGTCGATCTTCTTGTCCAGGTCCTTCAGGTCGTCCTTGAGCTTGCCGATGTCACTGACTTTGCTATTGTACTTTTCGACCATATCCGCACTGTCGTCGAAATCCGGCAGACCGTTGTTGTGCAGCCACTTCGAAAAATCGGGTACATCCTTCGCATCGCCGGAACCCGCCAGATCAACCGCCTTCTGCAAGCTGTCCTGACCGTGGTCGATCAGGAATTTCGATCCCATCGACTGATACTTGGGATGGTGCAGAACAATAAGCTCGAAATGCGGTTTGAGATTTCCGGGGACTATTGTTGCTACATCACTGCCATTGTAGGAAGTTTTTATGCTGCCATTGGCCCCCAGAATTCGATCGAAAGCCATCGATTCCAGGTCACTACCGGCACCCGAGTAGCCCCACATCGGCTTGTCGTTGGCATCGGTCAGGAGATAGTCGCCGTCTTTATTCCGGGAGAGAGTGTAGACGACATTACCGTCATCATCCTTCTTTGTGATCTTATCGCCCGGTAGGAGGGTATACCCGGCATTGATCCGGTCACCCGCCTTTCCATACATGTCCGCGTTTGTCAGAGTGGGTGCGGAATCGCTCGGCGACGTCGAGGCCGACGGCGAACTGGACGACGACGGCGAACTGGTCGTCGTCGGCGAAGGCGAACTGGTCGTCGTCGGCGAAGGCGAACTGGTCGTCGTCGGCGAAGGCGAACTGGTCGTCGTCGGCGAAGGCGAACTGGTCGTCGTCGGCGAAGGCGAACTGGTCGTCGTCGGCGAAGGCGAACTGGTCGTCGTCGGCGTTTTCAACGTCTGATTCGGCACCCCGTTCACGTTCGTGAATGTCGGGTCCGCCGGGCTGTATGTCTTCGGTGTCGATGTCGGTGTCGGTGTATCACCCATGCCCGCGATATCCCTCTCAGGCCGGTCCGGTTACGCCCGGTGGTGCCGAATCGGGCGCGGCGACCGCACCCGTGGGTGGCCCGGCCGTAACGTTCGGGGCGGTAACGGTCGGCGCGGAAACCTGGCCGACGCCAGCCGCCGGACGGGACACCGTATCGTCCACCGACGTCGAAACCGCCGCCGGAATCTCCACGAATCGTGGATGTTTCACGATCTGCTCATGCGCGTAGACCGCGTCGCGCAACTGCTGGCGAGTGGTTTCCTCGGCCAGCAGCAGGACCAGCTCATTGCACCGCCGCTCGAATACCATCGCGCGCAATCCGCCGTCCGCATCGTCGACCCGCAAATCCCCGGGCTCGACCCGGCCGACATCGACGCGGCGCGGCATGATCGAGGCCGCGAGCAGATCGTCGGCGTCGCGCAGTTCGTCCCACCAGGATCTCGGGATGTCGCGTCCGGATTGGATCGCGCCGAGAATGCGCTCCCGCACTCCGCGCGCGCCCGCACCGTCCGGCGGAAGGTCGCGAATCCGGCTCACCTTGGCGTGCGCGTCCGCCGCCAATTCGATGCACCGCGCGCGCAGACCGGAATCCGGTACGGCCGCAATCTTTTCCAGTGCGTCGACGGAGCCGGCGAGCGCGAGCCGATCGGCGGTGTCGGGGGTCGGCACGCGCAGATCGACATCGTAGGACGGTCCGACCATGCCCTCCATCGACACATCGTTGAACCGCGACCGCAGACCGGAATCGATCGGTCCGGACGACACCACCGCCGATAGCGAGGCTCCGGCCTTCGCGCCCCAGGCCAGTCCGAATTCCACCAGGATGCGGGCCGGATCGGATACGCCCTCCCACGGCGATGCCGCATCGGTGGAACCGGCGCCGAGCAGTTCGTCCCACAGCCATGGTGTGGACACCTCGCGCGGCAGATACAGGCCGGCGGGGAACCAGCCACGGCCCTCGTTGGAGGTGATGAATACACCAGCGCCACCCGGACCGCGCATCACGGCCACGGCCCAGTGCAGGCCGAGGACCGACGAGTCCACCGCCGCCAGCACGGCGCCGAGCAGGGTGCGCGCGACCACCAGATCGTTGTCGACGGCATCGCCGACCACGTACGCAGGCGCGGCCTCCTTGTCCTTCGCGGAGGCGACGGCCGATGCGAACGGCGTGGCCATGGGAACGGGCGGCAGATCGCCCGCTGCGGTGACACCGGACGACCGGTCCGCTGTCCGGTCGTCCGGACCGGGGCCGGAAGGTCCACCGCCAGGTCCCGCGGAGACTGGCGACATGACGCCTCCGGGCGGACCGGAGGGTCCGCCACCGGGGGGTCCGGAAGGTCCACCGCCGGGGCCGCCGCCAGGGCCGCCAGGCGGCACAGTGCCCGTCACCGGCGTCGACACACCCGTCCCGTCGGGCCCGGCGGGCGGCGCACCGTTTGTCGTCGGTGCAGTGACGGGTCCGACACCGACCGGTGAGTCGTCCGAGCCGGGGGTGGAGCCAGGCTGCTGGGTACCGCCGGGCACGTTCTCGGACGGACTGGTGTTGACGGGCGCCTGCCCGTTCGGCGAGGTGCCGTTCGGCAGCGGCGAGGTGTGCGGCTGACCATGCGCGCCGGAATCGTCCATGATCCGGCGGATACCCGCGCCGCCGTCCAGGTCGGCGTCTTCGAATGCCCGAGCGGCCTTACGCAAATCGTCCGCGGTCTTCTTGTGCTCGCCCGCAAGCGCGCGACCGGCGCGTTCCCGAGCGTCGTAGTAGCCTTCCAGGGCTTTGTGCACCGGGTGGGCGATCGCGCCGTAGCTGTCCGGAAACGCATTCAACCATGCCTCGGGCTTCTTGGCCCATTCGAGCGTATCGTCATGGACCCGATCGTGCTGATCCGCCAGTTGATACAACACCTGAGGGTCGATTTCCATGCTGCCGTCCGGCATATGCAATCAGATCCTTTCCCGCCACCCGACGCACACCATTGTCGATCCTTCCCACCGCTGGGGATGCCGGACAACGTCCTCGTACTGGGAAGACTCGACAATGGACGGCCGAATGGATTCGGATATACCCCGCGCGCGAGGCGGATTGCACGAGTCCGATCAGCACGAGCACACCTAGGAGATCGACGTGGCCGAATCGCTATGGGCCGATCTCGACGCCATGCGCGCCTCCTCGGCACAGCTCGATGGGGTCGCCGACGAGGTCGCGCGGATGGTGGCGGACCTGAAGGCCGATCTCGCGCGCGAAGGCGAGTTCTGGGGTAACGACGATCCCGGAAAAATGATTGCCGATTCGTATGTGCCCGGCGCGGACCGCGCCATGGAAGGTATGCAGAATCTGGTCGAAGCGGTGCGCGCGATGCAGAGCCAACTCGCAGGCGCGGCCGAGACTTTCGCGCAGCAGGACCTCGGCGGCGCCGAACACATCGACAATGCGAACCCGACCACGCTCACCACAGAACCCGACGGATACGACACGGGTGGATATCGAACTCCGATTTCGGCACCGATCACCGCCCAGCCCACATCGCAAGGGTCGGTACCCGTATCGAATCCCGACCCGACCACCACCGATGGTCCGAAGGTCGACGACTCGGCCGCGCAGCACAACACCGGGCAGTCCCCCTCCGCACAGTCACCATCGGCGCAATCCGCTACGCCGCAGTCGGATTCACCGGCCGATGACAATGGACGTAACCAGGACACGGGCGGAAACGGTGGGACCGATGGCTCCCAGGATCCCACCGGCGATCCCGAATCCACCGGCGATATCGCCACGCCCGGCAGCACCGGCGCAGCCCCCGCCGCGAATACTGCCGCAGCGAATCCCACCGCCAGCGCTGCTCCGCGGGCGAATCCGGTGTCCGCCAAGGAGTCCGGGCCGGCCGCGCGCGCCGCGGGCACACCCTGGTCGGGAAATCCGGCGAACACTCCGTGGTCGAAGTCCCCGGCCGCGTCGTCTCCGACCTCTACCCCGTCGAACGGCGCGCCACCACGGGTTTCCCCGCCGCGCCCCGGCGGTCGCCCGGGTACCGACAAGGATGCGACGGACAAGGGCAAACAGAAGCGCACCGCACCACGGCGCGCCGTGGCACGGCGGGCCGAAACCGATAACGAGGCAATGCGGATCGCCAGTGAGATGGCCGCCAGGCACAATCTCGAGATCCGCGGCTTCGAGACGGCGGGAATCCACGAGACTACGGTGCGCGAGATGGCCGCCGCCCTCGACACCGTGCTCGATCGATATACCCTGCCACTGCACGGGATCGAGATCACCGATCTGGCCGGTGACCCGTCACGTGTCGAGAATCGAAACACGGCAATGGAAACCGATGATCCGTCGCCGTGGATCGTGCTGGATCGAACGGCCGCCGCGAATTCCCACCTGCCGGGCGTCACGGCAGCACCATCGCCGAAAGTTGGCCAACCGGAACGACCGATGTACGCGACGATGATGCGCGCTCTCGGTGGTGTGCTGGATGTCAGCGGCGGATTCCAGGCGCGCGCCGAGGCGCAGCGCGCGCTGATCACCGAGTATCTGCGTATTCACGGTGCAAAAGGCGACACGCTCGCACGGGTCGTCAGCGGATACAGGCAGTGGCGTAGTGCGTTGAGCGAGCACAGCTTCCGCAACGGCGTATTCGCGCCCGCCACGGCGCTCGCGGAGGCCTTCGCCGCCGTCGAGTTGGACGGCGAGGCGGCCAGCGGACCCGCGAAGGCTCTGCATCGACTGCTGGTGACGATGGCGAAGGCATCCATCTTCGACGAGTAATGAGCGGTGGGTGCACCACCAGTGGCAGAACCGGTGTCTAGAAAGGAGATCGGCGTGGACCGATGGAAGAGGGAAGGCCTGCGGTCGGCCAACAGCGGATTGCGCAACCAGATCGAACATCTCCTCGACACCTACGAGCAGCAGCAGCCTCGGCTGGCCGAGGTGTTCCGGCAGATGGAAGCTGTTCGCGCACAAGCGAGCTCACCGGATCAGTCGGTTCAGG
Organism: Nocardia pseudovaccinii; assembly: GCF_050942345.1. Taxonomy (NCBI): domain Bacteria; kingdom Bacillati; phylum Actinomycetota; class Actinomycetes; order Mycobacteriales; family Nocardiaceae; genus Nocardia; species Nocardia pseudovaccinii. The sequence goes on along the minus strand of NZ_CP192074.1, from coordinate 3,025,588 downwards.
TGGTCGTCGATGCCAACGGCGTGCTCACCGATCTCACACTGACCGACGCCGCGGTGCGAAAATCCCCCGACCAGCTCGCCCGCACCATTCTCGATGCGGTCCAGGAGGCGGTCGGCCAGGCCCGTGAACAGCACACGGCGCTGACCAGTCCGGTCGGCACCGAACTCGAGGACATGCCGGATCTTTCCGATATCGCCGACGAGGCGCCGAACCTGCGCGAAGCCCGTGCTTTCTTCCGTGGCGAGGAGAACCGGGCCGACTAGGCGTCACCGCGCGCGGTGACGCAGCGCTATCCCCATACATGGGAACTCACCTCGGAATAGGTCAAAATTGGGCGTGCTGGATCGGTTGCTGGTGGAAAAGGCGGGAGTTTCCTGGGCGCGCGGGGTGTGACGGGGTCAGACCGTAGATGACGCTGACTCTTCCGCCGGGTTTACCCGCACCGGTGATCGACTGTGTCGCCGGGCATTTCCCGCGTGGCGATGAAACCTCAACCCGACGCACCGCCGACTACTGGTCCGACAAAGCCGAACAATGCCGCGGCTACGCCGACCACCACGTGGCCCTCGCCGCACGCACCGACAACGAACTGCGCGGTGACACCGGCACCGCGATCGCCAAGAACCACCTCGACCTCGCGGAGAAGTTCCGCTCACAAGCCGACTTCATCGACACCCTCGTCGAAGAACTCTACGAAGCCGCCAACAACATCGAGAACCAGAAATGGACCGTCATCGGCTTCGCGACGATCCTGGCCTGGCAACTGGCCCGCGCCGCACTCATGTTCTCCCCCGTCGGCGCCGCTATCGAGTTCCGCATCGACCGCATGGCCACCGACACCGCCTGCCAGGTCGCCAAACGCCGATTCATGATCTTCCTGGCCGGGCAGTCCGCCAAATACGCCACCCAGCGCGGCACTATCGTCCTGGCCGGCAAAGCCATGTTCTGGGGAGCAGCGCAGATCGGCGGTATCAGCGCCGCCGTCCAAGCCGGACAGATCCTCGCTGGCAACCGTGAGTCGATGGACTGGAAGTCTGTTGGAATCGCCGCCGCTGCCGGCGGTGTCGGCGGCGGCGCGGGCGCGGTCGCCGGGGCATGGGTCGGTGGACGCTGGATCATCCCGAGCACGGTCGCCCGCGCCGAAGCAGCCACCAGCACCGCCGGGCGGGTGGGGTTCCAACTCGCCGGGACCTCCCTCGTCGGTGCGTCCGGCGGCCTGGTCGGCGGCATCCTCGGCGCCCTCACCTCCATCCTGCTCTCCGGCCAACCCATCACCACCAAAGCCGTCACCGAAACTCTCATCCCCGCCATCACCGGCGGCTTCCTCGGCGCCGCCGCCCACGGCGCCGCCGAAATTCGCAGCAACACACGGACACCGGAGACCGCGGTACCCGAGGTCACCGTGCCCGCCGACACCGCAGCCAACACCGGCACCGGCCAACGCCCACTCACTCAGGCGCTTGTCGACGCACTCGCCGACCACGGCATTATCACCCGCGACTTCGACCCGGCCGACCCGGCCGGGTCCCAGCAACAGCAACTCAACCAACTCGTCACACGGCTGCGGCAACCGGCGAACGACTTCAACACCGCACCCGCGCCGTTCATGCGCGAGGACTACAACATCGGCATCTGGAAGCCCAAGGATCCGCAGAATCCGCTTCCCGATGTCGTCAACAACACCCATGTCGACGAAATCCAGCACCCCGCCGCAGTGGTGGTGGCGAACGAGGCACCGCGTCTCCAGAACGTGTACGCGCCTCACGTCGCTAGCACACCCCCGATAAACACCCAATCACCCAGCGCACCAACACAATCCGCCAATCCGCAAGCTGGCGACGGCCCGGTGAACCATGCCGCTGACGGGGGCCCGCGTCCACGCGCCGCGGATCCGGCGGCGAGTGGCCAGCGGCCGACCCCGCACCCCGCCGACAACGAACCGGTCAACCTCCGTCAGCACTCCGACGAACCAGCGGCGGGCAGCCAGCGGCGGCATCCTGGCGACAGCGGACCGCCCAGCGCCCGCCAACATCCCGACGAGCCGACCCCGCAACCGATTCGCCAGCCCGATCCCGCGCCGAAGGACCCCGGCACCTCGGAGCAGCCGGTTGCCGTCGGCCGCGGCTCGGCGCAGGACCCCGCACCTGCTCCGGTACCGCACCCCGCCGAGGGCCAGTCGGCCAATGTCCGCACCACAGACGAACCAGCAAGCGGATATCCGGCTCAGCAGGACCGTCCCACGCCGGACGAGGCCGCCGCATCAGACAGTCAACGCCCTACCGGCACCGACGGTGCGCGGCCCCATCCCGCCGACAACGAACCGGCCGATGCGCGCGCTCATGCCGACGAACCCGAGGCCCAGCCGGAACCTCGAGACGGTCCGACGCCGGATGAGGCTCTCGTATCCAGCGGACAACACCCAGCCGACTCCGATGCCGCTGACGGCGCACGACCGCACCCCGCGGACTCCGACACCGTGGACGGCCCACGATCGCACCCCGCGGACTCCGACGCGGATAGTGAACAACCACAACCGGTTCCGGCCGCGGCCGCGCCCACCGGCGCTCGTTCCGCCGACGGGGCGGCGGTTGCCGCTCGACCGGCCGATGCCGCGGCCACGCATCCCGCTGATGGCGGTCCGGCCCGGTCCCGCCAGGACAATCCGGCAGGACCGCAGCGACGAGGCCGGGACCGCCAGGCCACGCCGGATATGGGAACACCGCGACGTGGTGGTCGTCGCCGGGTGGTGGCCCCCGAGATCGGCACCCCACCACCGGATCTCGCCATAGCGGTGCCACACGACCAGCACACGAACCCTGCCCTCGTGAATGCGTTCGGTCCGGACAAGGCGGGCTGGGTGGCACAACGCCCCGCCGATTCGCCGTCGAACAGGCCAGCGGTGACGGCCGATGCCGACCCCGCGGCAACCTCGGGGCGCTCCGGCACTACCCACGACCCCAACGCCACCTCGGATCACACCGGCGCCCCCGAGGTGCGGGCCGAACCCATCGATACAGCGACGGAAGGGCAGCGGCCGACCCAGCATCCCGCCGACGACAATCCAGCCAGCGTCCACCTCGACGAACCAGTCGGCGAACAACCGGCTCAGCACAACGATCACGCGCCGGACGATGCGCCCACAACGGTCGGGCAGCACCCAGCCGAACCCGAAACAGCCGATGGCGCGCGGCCACACCCGGCCGACAACGACCCTGCCAACACCCACACCAGCACCGAAGAACCAGCGCCCCAGCACAATCCGACACCCGACGAGACCCACACCAACCACCAACCCACCACACCCGAACCAACCAACGGCACCCCGCCACACCCCGCGGACAACGATCCGGCCAGCGTCCACCCCGACGAACCAGTCGGCGCACAACCAGCTCAGCACAACGATCACGCGCCGGACGATGCGCCCACAACGGTCGGACAGCACCCAGCCGAACCCGAAACAGCCGACGGCGCGCGGCCACACCCCACCGACAACAATCCGGCCAACACCGAAGAACCAGCGCCCCAGCACAATCCGACACCCGACGAGATCCACACCACCGGCAAACAACCCGCTGCAACCGAACCGGCCAACGGCAAGCTTCCGCACCCGGCCGACAACGAACCGGTCAACACTCACACCGAAGAACCAGCGCCCCAGCACAATCCGACGCTCGACGAGGCTCACACCACCGGCAAACAACCCGCCACGCCCGAAGCAACCGACAGCGCGCGGCCACACCCCTCGGCCGCCGATAGCGAGACGACTACAGCGGGCGCGACCGATAAGACCGAAGTCGATGCGGCCGAACCAGCTGCGGGCCGACAGACCGCCGAGGACGCCCTGAAGGACTACGCGGATCGCTGCGCACCGGATCTTCCGGAAGAACAGCGCTTGGTGAACGCCTCCGCGGAAACCTTGGTGGAGATGTTGCGCAGCGGCGACCAAGCCGAGGTGACGGCGGCATTGATCGAGACCATCCGCCGTGGCGAGAACAAGGTGCTGCGCTGGACACAGGTCGCGGCCATGCTGGCGATGCGGGACGGTCCGGTGAATATGGATGCCGGGGAGGGCAAGTCGCTGGTCTTCCTCGCCCACGCGGCCCGCGATGCCATGGAACACGGTGCGGTGCAGGTGATCACCACCCGCGATAACCTTGCCAACCGCGAATTCGTGCGATACCAAGAGGTTCTGGGCCCGCTCGGTATCGATGTGGTACGGATGAATCCGGACACCGCGCCGCCACCTCCCGAGCCGGGTAAACCGACGATCTACATCGGCACCCAGCAGGATGTGGGTTTCGCCGCGCTGCGCGATAACTGGGTGCCGGGTCGGCGCGCCTCGATCGACGAGATCGACGAGGCGCTCGTGCACGCCGATACCCAGTACATCCTGTCCGACGGCGCGGGCCAGCTCGCCGACCCCGAGGTCGCCGCGCAGGTCAGCGATGCCCGCGACTTCCTGACCGAATGTCTGGACCGGGGCGTCCTGAAGGAAGCCGATTTCGGCCGCACAGCGGACCAGCGCGGCGGCCCGGCGAATCTGACCGAGACCGGACGCCAGACCCTGGAACGCCAGCTCGGCCGCGCGCTGACCGACGAAGAGCTGACCCGGCTGAACATGGCGGCCTCCGCCAAGTGGGAATACGTCGAGAACGTGCACTATGTCCGGCACGAAATCGATGGGCAGGAACGGATCTTCATCATCGATCAGACCACCCACAAGGTGATGTTCGATCCGGAAACGTCCACCGAGAGTCGCTGGAACGGCGGCCTGGCCCAGGCGGTCGAGGCCAAACACGACCTGCCCATCCGCAACGACCCGAACAGCTCGAAATCCATTACCGCGCAAAAACTCTTCAGCAGTGAGAACTACGACCACATCACGGGTGCGTCGGGCACCGCCGAAGGCTCCGCGGGCACGCTCAAGAGCCGGTTCGGCATGGGCGATGTCGTCAAGATCGACCGCTTCACCGAATCGAAGCTCGAGGTCAGACAGGACGCGATCTCGTCGGACGAGGCCGCGAAACTGAAGCAGATCGCCGCCGACACCCAGACGATGCAGAAAACCGGCCGCCCGCAGCTGATCCTGTGCGACCGCAACGACCTCGTCGCCGCACTGTCGAACGTCATGAAAACCGAGCACCCCGACGTGGAATTCGTCGCGGTGGACGCGAAATGGTTCCTCGAGCACGGCACCAGAGCCGAGGACGACCTGCAACTGCTCTTCGACGCGGCGGGCCAAGAGGGCAAAGTCCTGATCATCAATATGCAGGGCGCCCGCGGTGTCGACATCCCGATCAGCGCGGCGGCCCGCGACCTCGGCGGCCTGCACGTCGCGGTCACCGGCCGGTCCGCGCTGTCACGCGATATCGATATCCAGGCCGAGAATCGCGCCGCCCGCAACGGCGAACCGGGCAGTGTCCAGTACTACATCTCACCCACCGACGGCCTCTACGCCCCAACCAACAACCCGCTGGTCAAGCAGGTCGTCGTCAAGTACATCAACGAGTACAACCAGGCCGCCGCCGAACATCAGGCGGCGCCGACCACCGAGACGCGAGCACGGCTCACCAAGGCCGAGGAGAACCTGCGCGACTTGGTCACGCCGCTGCAAGAGATGGCGGACGCGCAGCATCAGCTGGCTCGGGGCGGCGGTACCTCCGGTCCGAGCGCGCATGCACCTCCGACAACCCAGTCGGACGATCCGAGCCGAAGACACTCGCCCTTCATAAATCAAATGCCACCGACACTGTCCGGTGGCGCCCTCGACGCGGCGACCGCCGGGCAACAGCAGATCCTCGACGACAAGATCGGCAAGTCCGGCAAGGCGCTGGTCGACGACACAGCCACTGTGCTGCGGCAGGCACAGGCTGGCGACCCTGCCGCGACACAGGTGTTGCAGCAGCGCTTCGGGGACGCGACCTTCGAGCATGTGCTGACCGTGCTCGGCTGGGATCCGGCGCACGGCATGGCGCCCGAGCCGGTGCAGCAGCTGGCGCACGCGATCAACGCGGCCGGGTACCACACCGCGCAACTCAACGGATGGCAGCTCCCCGCAGGCCGTGAGCTCGGCGACTACCTGGGCGAACATTTGCGAAATGCGTTGCTGGACAGCGTAATTCACATGACCGACGGGCAAATCGCCTCGATCGCCGACGTACACGACGCGCTGCGAAACGGCGGCGAGCTCAGCCCACTCCAGGTCGGCGCGATCCATGCGATGACCAAGGCGGTACAGACGCAGTTCCCGACGGTCGCGGTGGGTGCACACACTGCCCCCGGGCAAGCGGAGCACGCACAGCATCGCGACGGCGATCCGGCGCCACTGCACCACCAGGCCGACGAACAGCACGTGAGCGCCCTGCAATCAACGCCGCCGACCTTCAAAACTGCAGCAAGTGGCGCGACGGCCGACGAAACCGGCACAGTTGTGGATTCGGACCCGGTACCGGACTTCAAAGCACCGCTCGCGGCGGAACCTGTCGCCGCGGGACCACAGGCACTCGCCCTGTTCCGGCAAAGGCTTGTAGCGGCTTATACCGATCTCGAAGGTGTTCCGGCATCCGACCCGGTGGCCACGGCCCTCGCCAACATGACAGTTTCCGCGTTCGAGCGGCATTTCAACGCCCTGTCACCAGCCCAGCAGGCGGCACTCACCCTTCGATTCCGGCACGAACAATCGGATGGCCAGACGGCAACGGCCTTGAACAACAGCATGACCATGGCCCGCCCCCTCCGGGCCGCCGCGGTGCGGACCATCACCGCAGGCGCCTTACGCTGCCTGGCCAGATCCGTTGCCACGGCACTCCGCGTGCCCGGAATCGGACAGAACCTGACCGGAGATGAGGTCACCGTTCTGTACGGGACGGCGCAGGGCTTGCTGCCGTTCGAGATCGCGGCGCTGGAGCAACTCGATTGGTCACGGGCGCAAGCGATTGCCGCCGTCAACCAGGTCGCCGACAAGCTCGACACCGCCAACCGGGCCGCATCGGTGGCCGCGGCAGTCCGGCGGGGCGACCTCGATATCACCAACTTCCCGATGGCCGAGCAGTACGGGCCCGTCGAGTTGTCCGCAATCGAACTCAGCGTCCTCGCCTTGGTTGCGAAGGGCCTGACGGACGAGGCCATCTCCGAACACCTGCCCCTGTCGGAGTCGCGGGTGAAGAACTGCCTCGACGCCATCGGCACCACGTTCGGAGTACGCGACCGTGCGGGCATGGTTGCCGTTGGACTGCGCGAGGGCCTGCTCGACGTCAACGGTGCCGCGTGGACGATGTGGGCCGACGTGAGCACCGACGAGCGCACCCTGTCCGGGCGGGAACTCGAGATTCTCGCCCTTCTCGCCGACGGCACGACGAGTGCGGCGATCGCTGCCCGTCTCGGACTGTCCGGGAAAACCGTCCGGACCTACCGCAAGCGGATCCGCGCGAAGCTCGGGGTAGCCGCGGCGGATGACCCGGTCGCGGCGGCATTCGACAGAGGCATCGACCTGCCCGGCGTCGCGCGCGAGAACTACGCGGGCGCAAGGCCTGTCGGCGGCACAATTACGGCGGTCCATCCCGGCGGCAGGCCGAGCGCAGCGCTCGACCAGGACTTCGTCGAGCAGTTGCGTCGACCGTACGGACACGACACTCTCCGGCAGCTACTGACCACCCTCGGCTGGGATCTCCAGGACCACGAACCCGAAATCGATGACAACCTCGACCAACTGACCGTCGCCGACCGCGTCCTGCTGGCAGGCGCGATCGGCATGATGCGCTTCGGCCGAGATTTGACCGAGGAACAATTCGCCTGGATCCACCGCATCACACAGCGTCTGGCTGATCGAACACAGCCGAACAACGGCGGACTGACCGGCACCGAGCTCGCGGTACTCACCGAAATCGCCACCGGAAAGACGTACCGCGAAATAGCGAAACAATTGCAGCGCAGGTACCGCGATGTGCAGAGCGACGTCGCGAACATCTTCACCAAGCTCGGTGCCAGCGACCGGACCCATGCCGTGGTGCTGGCACTGGGCATGGGAATCTTCGAACTGCACGACCTCCCTGAGCCGGAGACCGCGCCGCCGCGTCCGCTGACCACCCACGAGACCGAGATACTCGGTCTCGTCGCCGTCGGCCGTTCGGACGATCAGATCGCCGACGCTCGCGGTGTCTCTTCGGCAACCGCGAGATCCGCAGTGCACGTAATCATGGCAAAGCTGGCTGTTGGCGATCGCACCGCAGCCGTCGTCGAGGCATTACGCCGCGGTGACCTCGCCCTCCCTGGCCTCACCCGAGGGCACACCGCGGACGATGTGCGCGCAATGGGCACTAACCAGTCGCAGTCGACTAGGCCTACCCTCGGACCGAGCACCGAAAATGATTCAGCCGCACCGGGTTCGGATATCCGTGCCGCGCGTCGATATGTCCTGGACTGTGCCATCCGCGTCGCCCGCACAGTGCGGGCCCTCGGTCACGACGAGGCACCCGAGCCGGACGAAAACGATCCCGCCTGGTTCGCCGATGACAACTGGCGCACCCTCGAAGCGGGTATCCTCACCCAGCTTCGAGTCGAGCCGAAACCCGCCGACGGGACCGACCCCATCGCCGCCATCGCCGAACGCATCCGCAGCGGGGAGGGCCCGGATACCGCCGCCATCGTCGTCGACGACGGCGAGAACGCCCACGGCTTCGTCATCACCAGAGTCGGAGACGAGCTCATCGTCTTCGACACCCTCATCGAGGGCGCCGCCCCGCGCGTCCGAAGCTACGACGAGTGGGAATCCACCTACAGCACAGGCACCGTCTATGTCGCCGAGCTGAAAAACGACGGTGGCGTACTCACCGCACTGAACGAACCGCGCGACAACCACGAAGAGGACCCACACCCGAACAAGATCACCGGTCCCCCTGCCGATCGAGAGCCCGCGGGCACCCGGGGCATCAATATCACCGGCATCGCTCACGGAGATTCCGCGAAAGCCGACCTGGTCGAGGAAAACATCACGACCCTGCTGCACGACTGGTCGGACGAGGACTACGTCCGCGCCATCGCAGACGCCGTCTCCGCGTCCGTCCGATGGGGCCACGGCATCGTCGATGTCGTTGCGGAGGTCACCGACGACGCGGTGCATATCGAAGTGACCGACACAACCGGTGCACACAGCCGCACCCGGGCGATCTGGCACCTCGGCCGCACACCCGGCCCGGTCGAACGCGCCGCTCGGCCGCCGAGTACCCAACCACGCCCACAACGTGCTGGCGCGCAAATGGGAGATGACCGCGCAACACCGCTGCTGGCAGAGTCGTCCAGCGATCGGCCCGCTTACCAGCAGCGGATCGGCATCGAGCGACGTGCACTGTCACGACGGCTGCAAGACGAGCACCCGTGGCTCTCCGACGAACAGATCTGGGCAATCGAGGAGATGTTCTCCGAACTGCTCACCAATGCCGAGGCACACCTCTATAACTACGCGGAGACATATGGCCTGAGCACGGAGGCCGTCGTCGATGTCCAGGCGACCGGCACTGTGGGCGAGCTTGTGATTCGAGTGACGGTAAGCAACGACCTCGCGCCGAACCATGCTGAGCGGCTGCCGAAATTCGTTGTAGCCGAACAAGATTCTGATCGGGAAGGAGGACGCGGCACCGAGGTCGTGCTCAAGCAGAGCGATATGTCCATCCGGCAACTCACCTTCTCCGATGGCAAAATCACGATCGAGCAATCATTCGAGATCCGCCAGTCCGCCGGAGGTGTGCGACAGCAGACAGATGCGGCATCGTTCGCCATCGACCTGTCGGACTTCGGCCTCGACGACTTGGGGCTGGACCTTGACGGACTTTCGACCGACACAGCCCAGTCGAACAACCCGGCGACAATCCAGGGATCAAGAGACCCGCTGGCGCATGGATTGACGCCACGTGAGCGCGATGTGGTCGGCATGCTCGCGCAGGAGATGACCAACCTTGAAATCGCTGCGGCTCTCGGCATATCGGAAAGCACGGTTAAATCCCACCTCAAAAGCATTCACCGTAAGCTCGGCACGAGCGGGCGTGCGGGCTTAGCCGCCACCCTGGCAGGCGAGAATGTCACCCCGGTCGGCGGCGACAACGCCGCTACAACCGAACCCGCAATGAGCGACCGCATCACGCTGTCCCAACGTGAGCTCGAAGTGTTCAGCCTGGTCGCACAGGGAATGCCAAATCGAGAAGTCGGTGCGGCATTGGGCATATCTCCCGGGACGGTCAAGGCCCACCTCGGCCACATCGCCGACAAGCTCGGAATCGGTGTGCGAGCAGGTATGGCCGCGTTGGTCGCACATAACGGTGAACAGCGCGAGCGGGAAGATAACCCCACCGTATCCGAAACAATTCAAGAACAACACGGAAGAGAAACCCTCGAATACATATTCAGCCTATTAAATGTCAACCTCTCACCGGGTATACGGCTACCGAGACCACTTCTGCTGTTCGCGCAATCGGTTAATCGGACCGTATTCGATGAAGCCGAGGCACAAGGTTCGACATTTGCCGAGGACGGGAATATCGCCGAGGCTCTGCGTCGGTTGGCGCACGATACCTTGGCGCGGCGCCTGCGTGCACTGAGCCGCATCAACCGGGGTGTAATCGCGGACGCGTTGGCCGAGGCCCGTAACAACGCACAAACACTGGCCCCTGCGGACCCAGAACTTGAATCTGTGCGCCGCAATCTGACCAAGCGCCAGGCGCAGGTGCTCGCGCTGGTCGCCGAAGGCAAAACCAACGCCGAAATCGGTGCCGCACTTGGCATCGCGCCGAGCACGGCAATGATCCACCTCGTCAACATCCGTCACAAACTGAGGGTCAGTGGTCGAGCGGGTATGGCGGTGACAGCCGCACGCGCAGGTGCGCTCCCCGAACAGGACCCCGCCGACATCGAAACCCCGCTGACCGACCGGGAAAAGGAAGTCCTCGCTCTCGTCGCCGCCGGTAAGTCGAACCCCGAAATCGCCACCGCACTCGGCATCTCGGTGCACACCGTGGAGACCCACCTTGCCCGCGCGACAGGCAAACTCCCGGTCGGCGGCCGCGCGGGCATGGCGGTGACAGCCGCACGCGCGGACATCCTTCCCGAACAAGCCCCCATCGACGACCAAGCCCCGCTCACCGACCGCGAGAAGCAAATCCTCGTACTTGTCGAGGAAGAACTCACCAACATCGAAATCGGTGCTGCACTAGGAATATCGCCACGGACAGTCCAGACATACCTGTCCCGCGTACACGCCAAACTCGGTGTCGCCGGTAGAGCGGAAATGGCCGAAGCGGCCCGAAACGCCGACCTACTGCCCAGCCCGAACATGTTGTCCGACGACGAGGCCGACATGCTCGACCTCACGGCAAGCGGGAAAACCGATAAGGCCGTCGCGGAAGAACTCGGGCTGTCCGAGGCCATCGCATCGGACCGGCTGACCAGCATCCTGCACAAGCTGGGTGCGCGTGATCGTGCGGTACTCGTCGAGGCCGCGCGGCACCGCGAGAACAGACTCCCCCGTACCGATAAAGAAACCACCAGGTACCGCCAGCGGACGGGTCTTATCGCAGCCTTCATCGCCGCTCTCGGGATCGGGCCGTCAGCCCCTGTGCGCGTCGCGCTGGCGCAGCTGACCGAGGCGGATCTGCAGCAGCGCCTCGATCAGTTGGATGCCACCGAGCGCACACGAATTACGGAGGCGATGGAGTCGGAAGAGACTCCCACCCCCGCTCAATGCGATGCCGTCAAGTCCTTGGGCGATCTCGTCGTCATGGGACGGCAGCCGAGTTCCGACGATCTGAGCAACCGCGAAATCGAAGTACTCAGCCTGGTAGCAGAGGGCATGTCGAACGTCGAAATCGGCATCGCACTCGAGCTGTCGAGCGCCACCGTGAAGGTGCATATTGCCCGCATCGGCGCGAAGCTCGGCATCAGCGAGCGGGCAGCTATGGCGGTGTCGGCAATCCGTACGGGCAAAATTCCACTCGCGGGAACGTCGCGCACCCTGTCGGCCAAGTTGACCGAGCGCCAGACCCAAATCCTCGGCATGGCGGCAAACGGCATGTCCAACAAAGAGATCAGCGCGGACCTGACCGTGGCGGAGCTGACCGTGAAGGACACCCTGGCGCGGACATCCGGCAAGCTCGGCATCGGCACTCGGGCCGGTATGTCGGTGGCGGCGCTGCGCGCCGGGGCACTCTCCAGCGCCGATCCCGCTGCCGTACCCCGACCTGTCGGCGGACGTTTGACCGCGCGCGAGTCCGAAATCATCGTCTTGCGCGCGCAGGGTAAGACGATCACGGAAGTCGCGGATGCCCTGGGGATTTCGGTGACGACCGTAGGCACCCATTTGGACCGTATGGTCCGCAAACTCGGCCTCGGTGACCGTAGCGACCTCGAGCAGGCCGCCCGGCGGGCGGAGTGCGTGATCCAACTCGTTAAGGCACTCTGGGCACTCGGTCACGACACCACGTTCGAACCCGAACTCGGCGAAAACCTCTGGCCCCATGTGGAAAACGCCATAGCCGCACAGCTCGTCCCGGTCCCACTACCGGATGCCACTACCCAACAACCCGAGAACGCCGACCCGCTGGCCTCGATCGTCGACGATATCCGGAACAAGCGCGGCGGCGCGGACACCGTCGTGGTCGTCGTCGAACGCGGCAACAAGTCCCACGGGTACGTCATCACCAACGTCGACGGCGAAATCGTGATATCCGATTCGCTCGCCACCCCGCAAGTGCGCCACTACGACGAATGGGACCCGCCCTATCCCGTTGTCGACAGGGCATTCGTCGCGTACTTCAAGAACGTCAACGGCAAACTATCGGCCCTCGATGAGCCCATCCCGGACGATATCCCCCGAGCACACCCGCAAAACCCGATCACCGGGCCATCAGACGACCAGGGCGCAAGAGAAACCGGGAATCACCAGGATCCGACTGCGGCCCAAGGCAGAGTAGCGCAATCGAATACGGCACGGCCGTCATCGGAGTCGCCGCGGCTGGATGACGAACAGCGCACACACATCCCGGACAGCGATGCGACAGCAGCGGAGCGACCTGCAGACTCGGATCCAATTGGACTCCAGGAGATCTTGACCCGCATCGATGAGATCGGCATCGATCCGGCGATGGCGGAACAGGTCAAGCAAGTCATCCTCGGCCGCTATGAGGGGCAGCGCCGGAAGATCCCCGGGAGCGGCCCGGCACAGGACGGCATCGCCGCGGAACAGACCGCCCGGTGGGCCGACGACATCATGCTCTTGCGAGCGCTGCGGGATCTCGCATCCTCGCCTGGTCACGAGACCACACAGGCTGCGGCGCCTACCGCGCACCACATCACGGCGCAGGAACTCGCTCATGACACCAGTCAGCTGCCGACCGGCCTGACCGCGACGCTCTCCCAGATCGAGAGCGCCAGCCACGATGCGACGGTCACCGATCAGGCGAACCTTGCCGTTCTCAATATCTACAGCGAGTACCTGCATACAGCCACCCAGTCCGTATACGGCGATCACCAACTGAGCAAGCACGCTGTCGCGTCAGCGGCCGACTTCCCGGAAAACGTCGCGGCAGGATTGGCCAAGACATCGGCCGATGCCTTCATACAGACGCAAAAGGCTCGCGGACTGGCCGTGGATATCGCTATACGCATGACGAACCAGTGGGTCGACAAGACTCGAAGAAGGGCCGGGCGAACCGGCAGCAATCTCGCAGACCTGCTGGCCGATATCTACCGGCGGAATCACCAGCCCCTGTCCGAGGCGCAGCGAGACGAACTCCAGGATCGGACGCGTGCCGTGCGAGCCGCATTCGATGAACTAGTGCCGCGGCGGAACGCGATCCTGGCACGGACACCGAACATGTCGAAGGCGGACGCGGCGCGCTGGCCCGCCGGTTTCCACACCGGGCGCGCTGAGGCCGAACAGCTTTCCAAGGCCGTCGAGGCTTGGATCGCCATCGGGGTACCGATCACTTTCCGCATGGTGAAAGAGATCGCGAAAAGCGACCCTGCCCAGCTCGGCGGAATCAAGGGGGAGATCGGGCTAGCCGAACAGTTCGAAGTGATCCATGCGCTGGGCACTCCCGTCCACCTCGAAATGCCGGATGGCGTTCTGCTCGAGAGCGAGATCGATATCTCGACCGACGAAGGCCGAACGTGGCACGAGGCGAAGGACTACGACCTCGACAGACAGCTTCAAAGGCAGACCAGGCTGGAGGCGCAGGCACGCAAGCAACTCCGCATCGCGTATCTGAATCGCGAGTATTGGGTGGACGGCGTTCCACCACAGATCAAGTGGCATTTCATGAGCGGCGTGCATCCGGCGATCCGGACCGCCCTCGAGGCCATTCGGATCGAGGACGAATCCGGGCGGGTCATCGACTACCGCATCGAGGTGATCGACGGTTCCACCACCGAAACCGACAACATCGCGCCGCATCAAGGCGGCGCGCCATCTGCGACAGGATCTGTTCAGCCCGATGCGCCGAATGGCTCGCCCGCGCAGACCGCGGCTCGTCCGAACGATGCGCCGGATCCGAGCATGGCATCGGACCAGACGCATTCGGATACAGCGGACAACGCACGCCCGAGGACATTGACTCCTCGCCAGATCGAGATCCTGAAGTTGGTCGCGCTCGGCGAAACGAACGTGCGGATCGCGCTGATCCTCGGATTGTCCTACACGACGGTGGACCAGCACGTGGCCAATATCGGCCGCAGGCTCGGTACCGGGGGCCGCCGAGAGTTGATGGTGGCGGTGGCTATGGACGCGGGCCTGCTGTCCCCGTCGGAACCGTCGGCGGTTACCGGAACCGTAGACAATCTCCGAACCGCGCTGTGTGCCGCGCTGAGGACGGGTGCGCAACAGCCCGATCCGGAACAGATCCTCGCCGAGGCGTCCACGGAACAGTTCGATGACGCGATCCTCGGACTCAGCGTCCACCAGCGGAAGGCGCTGCGCCTGCTCCGGCAGGGGGCACCAACTGGTCCGACGATCCGGAACACGGCAATCCAATCCGCCGCCCAACTGGTCGCAACGATTTCCACCGCGTACGAGCAGCGTGAGGCGATATTGAACAGGGCTTTGGCGCAGGCGAGCCCTGAGGAGTTGCGGGAGGCACTCGGTCGGCTCACACCTCTGCAGCAACGGATCGTCGTCGGTCTCTACGCGCGCGGACTGTCGCCTGCCGCCATGGCTTCGGCCTTGGGCTACGACAACGAGTCCACCGTCACGCATTTGGCGCAGGGGGCGGTTCGCCGGATGGCGAAACGCATCGGCTTCCGGCGCGGACAATACCGCCCACCCGCGCTGACGGCTGTGACCGTTCCGGTTGCTGCGCAGCGGACCGACCAACCAGAACTCACCGCTGCGGAGATGGAAGCGCTCATCGAATCCGCCCGCGCCGACGAACCCGAAGTTCTGCAATGGTGCATCGAATGGACCCATCGCGAGGGCATTCTCGATCACGAGGAACTTCCGGTCGCCCGGTTGCTGTTCGCGGCGGGGTCGAGTGTGCCCGAAGCCGCCGCCGCGACCGGTATGACCGAAATGAGAGTCGCGCAGGTGCAGGTGGAAGCGCGGGCGAAGCTCGCGCAACCGCTATCGGCACGGCTGGGTATTTCCGAGTCGGCGCCGTATGAGCAAGCCTTCCAGCACGTGAGTGCGCAGGCAACGCTGCCCTATTCGGCCGACCCGACGGAAAATACGGCACACGAGCTACTTCGTACCGTCCTCGACTGGTTGAACAGACGGTTTCCGATCGATCCCGCAATCCCGTCCCGCCCCGATGCGGGTTCGGCGATGCCAGCCGAGCGCCCTGCAGGACACCGTGCGCTGACCGAACGTGAGGCCAATGTGCTACGCCTCGTCGCAGCTGGTCTGACCTACCGGGAAGTAGCGCAGGCACTGCACATCGCGGAGCCGACGGTCCGCACCCACATGCGCCGTATCCGCGGCAAACTCGATGCCGCCACCCTCGCCGACGCCATACTCGCGGCGCGTAACCACGGCGTCGAAATCGAAATCGGCACAGAAGTCGACCTCCGCGTCGTCGGCACTACGCCGCCCCGTGCCGCAGCCGAAAGTAACTCGGCCACAACGACTTCCGTTAATCCTGGCGAACCAACGGATACGCGGTCGACACAGGCGCGGGCCGCGGCGACGGCCCAGGTTCGGCAGGACTGCATAATCCAGCTGGTCAGAGCACTGTGGTATCTGGGCCACGACAGTGCATGGGTGCCCGGTGAAGGCGAAAACCTTTGGTCCGACCTGGAAGCCGCCATCGCCGCACAGCTCGTCGAAGTGGAACTGCCCGCCACCGCCACCGAGCCGAACACCGAGCAGTCGGAGATCGCCGATCCCCTGGCATCGGTCGTCGACATCGTCCGCAACAAACGCGGCGGCGTGGACACCGCCACCGTCGTCGTCGAACGCGGTAACAAGTCTCACGGCTACGTCATCACCAATGTCAACGGCGAAGTCGTGATATCCGATTCACTCGCCACTCCACAAATGCGCCACTACGACGAATGGAGCCCGCCCTACCCACGCGTCGACAGGGCATTCGTCGCCTACTTCAAGTCCGAAAACGGCGTCCTCTCCGCCCTGCACGGCCCCGGCCCGGAGGATGATCCCCGAACACATCCCCAGAACCCGATCACCGGCCCAACCGATGACCCGGGCCCGGGCGTGGGTCGAGGTTCCGAACCGAATCTCCCTGCGGTCGCGGATCTGTTGGCAGCTGTCGATACGGGACAACTGGCGGCGGTACGCGAAGCCGCCGTAGCGGAACGTCATGCCGCAGTGGTGGATTCGCGCGCGGCGGCGGGTGAAGATCTGGAGCGCTTCCAGCAGCTGAGCCGGACAATTGATCTGCTCGGAGAGTTGACCGATGCGATGGAGCATCCGGAGGCGGTTGTCCCGGAACGGCTCAGGTCGCTGGTGCATTTATTCCATGCGGAAGCCGAACGGCAAGCCGCGTTGGCCGACAGCACAAACCATCTCGGCGGACAGGATATCCGCGATCCGCGACGCAGACAGGAGGCGTCCGATCGTTTGGCGGCCGCCGCCGAGCGGGTCGACCAGGTCGCGGCCGCGTTGGAGACGGCACAAACAGGCGCCCCGGCAAACATCGACGTCCGGACTTTGCTGGCAACAGTGGATTCCGGCGAGTTGGAGTCGGCATGCACGAATGCCGAAGCCCAGCGTCGAGCCGCGGTTGTGGATCCGCGCACCGCAGCGCCCGAAGAACTCGAGCTTTTGCGAAAGCTGCGCCGGAATGTCGAACTGCTCAACGAATTGCGCGATGCCGTCGACCATCCGGACGCACTTCCCCCGCAACGGCTTCGTCTGCTGGTGCATTACTTCCACGCCGTAGCCGAGCGGCAGACGGCGACGCGGGCACTGGCAGCGGTCGAGCGCTATCGCGCCGCCGCCCACCGAGTCCGCACGCTGGCGAATGCGCTGAACTCGAGCAGCCGCGACGGTGCGGCGGCCGCCCAGTCAACCGCGGGACCGGAGGTAGGGCCCGAGGCAACGACGCACAGGGCAAGCATCGAAGCAACCCGTGCCCCGGATCCGCACGATTCCACCGACCAGGAGTTGCACAACTGGGCCGCAACGCTTTCCGACGATGACGCACAGCGACTGCTCGCCGATACAACAGCTGAAATCGCAGCAATTCTCGACGCTTTCCGCCGCGGCGAGTCACCATCGGTCCGAACCGCGGTCGGCGCCGGGCGGTTGCTCAATGTCGTGTTGTGGGAGCAACTCCGCCGATTCAAGACGAAGACTCATTCCGGCGACATCCCCGACTACCCGACGCTGTTCGCCGTCGCCCGCGACATCGCGGCTCGGCTGCCGGAAGCCCGGGCGTTATATGCCGCGGCGAACGCACTGTTCAACCTCGCTGGTGTGTTTCCCCTCGGCGCGCCGCTGATACCCGATCTCTTTCCGGCTCCAGATAACGAGCTGAATTTTCTGGACAGTGTTCCATCGCATATCGGGCACATGGTCGAGCTTATGGAGAAGACTGTACAGTCCGTACCCTGGGCCGAAGAATCTTCTCTTCCAGAGAATGTCCGACCTGCATCAGGCCACCGCAAAGACACCGAGGACTCGACCGAGAAAGCAATCGGACTCGGCAGACACCTCGACGCACAAAGGGCCGACGGTACCGATTGGGCCGACTTCATCGACAGGTATCTTCTGGCCAGATCGGTCGACGGATTCGATGCCGATGTAGACCAAGCTTTCCAGTCATTGCAGACGGCATTGGCGGAATTCGACCGCGCGCAAACCGGTTCGAGCCAGAACGTAGCCGCAAGCGCGGCATCCCTCCTGCCCGTTATTGCAACGGCGGCCGAATACTTCCTGGCCCGAACCCTGCAGCCCGACCTCGCATTGGACATCGCCCAAAGAATGGAACGGGCGTTTGCCGCGATCGC
The DNA here is from genome assembly GCF_050942345.1 of Nocardia pseudovaccinii. Taxonomy (NCBI): domain Bacteria; kingdom Bacillati; phylum Actinomycetota; class Actinomycetes; order Mycobacteriales; family Nocardiaceae; genus Nocardia; species Nocardia pseudovaccinii. Next base: position 3,007,144 of record NZ_CP192074.1, on the reverse strand, counting down.
AGCCCACGCGCCTGATCTGCAGCCGTTGCATGCTGCGGCGCGAATAGTGCGCGATCTACTCGTTGCCATCGCTGAACGCGCGGCGAAGTTGCCGGGTTACGGTCACCCGCTCGCGATGCGAACACTCGCGTTCAAGCATCTCGCGGACGGTACGCCGTTCCGCGACTTGCTGCAGCAAGCAGTACGCGAGCTGCGCGGAGCAGAACCGGCACCACAGCACGATGGCAGTGCTGCGGCGCAATCAGAACATGAGGCAGGCGCGTGGCCGCTGCCGCAACCTCGGGTCGAGCTGAATCTGGGTCCTGTCGCCGCGGTGAGCGATATCGGCGTTGGGCCGGAAAACGGCGGGCATGACACCAATGAGGATGCTTTCAGAATTGCGGTGGCGACCGGTCCCGACGGGCAACCCGTCTACCTCGCGGTGGTGGATGACGGCATATCGAAGCGGCCGCGTGGCGATCATGCCGCGCGGGTCGCGGCAGACGCTTTTCATGATCACGCGATCGCAGCGTTGGCCGCGCTCGAACCCGGTCAGCCTTGGGATCCATTGTCGATCGTGCAGCAGGCGACGGCGGCCGCCGATAAGGCAGTTCGCGATCTGGCGAACCTGCCCGAGTACGCCGGTGTCGGACAACCTCCGGCTTGCACGATCGTCGGCGCAATGGTGGTGGGGCGGCGACTAATTCTGGACTGGAAGGGTGACAGCCGAGCGGCCTGGCTCGCCCTGGACAACGGCCCGTCCAAGTGGCTGACCGCGGACGATACGAATATCGCGCAGATTCGGAGCATGTTCGACGACTGGACCGAAGAGCAGGCCAAGACATCGTCGATGTACAGCGGACTGGAGCGTTACCTCGGTGCGGGCTCGAAGCCCGGCGAATCACACGCGACGGTCATCGACGACCTGGCCGGTGACGGTATTGTCGGCCTGTTTTCCGACGGTGCGCTGGAGGCGATTACCGGCGAAGCATCGCCCGAGAAACTCACCGAAATCATCAAACAGGCCCTGGCCCAATCCAATGGGAACCTGCTCGCGGCGTCGCACGCACTCCGGCAACGCGCCCTCGCCGCCGGAGCAGATGACAACATGACCATTGCGTTGATAAAGGTTCCCGCACCTGAATCCGCGCCCGGCACGCCCGCGTCGGCAACACAGGAATCATCGGAGGCACCGAAGGAGTACCGCGGTACCGGCGACTCATTCGGTACAACACCAGGTCGCGCGCCCCGAAATGACGGCGGCCACCTAGAAGCGGTTCCCAGCACGAAGAAGGGGACGCCGGTCGAAGGCTTCCTCTCATTCATGGCACCGCCCGACGAAGTATGGGGCGCCGGGCGTGCCGCTCGACGAGCACCCGCAACACCGTCAGGCGACCTATCCACCACGCAGCCATCCGCCACCGAGGGCTTACCCGCTGCCAGCCAGCTACCGGCGTTCCCCGGTCGGCCGACCGATGCAGCGGTGGAATTGTTCGAGCGAATCCTCGATGCGGAGGCTGTCGGCGATCCGCAGGCCCAAGAACTTCGAGCCGAGGCGGAGCGTGTCATCACCGACGATGCCAAGCGTGCCTATGCCGAGCGGTATGTAGGGAATGCCCGCCGTGCCGCAGCGTTGGCCGCGGAATCAGGAATCACGCCTGAAGAGCTCGATGTCTTGATGACCGAGGAGTTGAGGCAGGCATTCAGCGGCGAGATCGTCATTCGCGTCACAACCGCGACCCTCCGCAAGATTCTCGCCGACGGCAGGTTCAAAACCCTGTTCGAAGTCGTCGGAAGGAGCAGACTCGCGCAATTACCGGTCGCGGCAAGGGCACGACTCGAACAGGAGTTGTTCGGGCATCCGCTCGACCTGCCTGCGCAATCGCGACCGGTCCACGGGCGCATTCGCACGGGTCGGCGCTCCTGGCTGAGCGAGGGCAATCTCCCGACCATTCGCGAATTCGGCGACGTGGATATCGTCGTTGCTCGTTCGGAGCGAGGCAGGACAACGGCATGTGTAGGCAGTCCGACCTTTGTAAAGGCGATACCGAGCAGTGTCGACGATCCGCAGCCCGAGTCGTTCGGCGCAACGCCGAGCGGGCACGGCCAGTTCGGATATTTCGGCCTCGAAGGCATCGACCGCGACTATGACGGAAAGCGATTCCGTGACAACGCCCATATTCTGACCCAAACTCATGGCGGCATTTCGGTTCCCGACATGGCCTTCATCGTGTTCCACCGTGAACTCCCGGACGAGGGTTTGCAGGAGGACTTGGCGGCCGCTGGTATCCAGTGGGCCCACGCCGTCGATATGGATACAGCGACCGACGTGGAGCAGCCCGTACTCACTGTCGTCGAATTTCGCGCCGGCGACAATCCGGACGAAGTGCAGCGGAAACTGCAGGAGCTCGTCGGCGACGTGATGTCGGGGCAACCGGCCGAGGCTCTCGAGGCAGGGCGCGCGATGGCGGCCATGATGGTCAATGCCATTTACAACGATGGCGCCAGGGTCGACAGCGCACAGTTGTCTGCGCGGCTCGTCGACCGGCCGGGCGGCGGTGCGGAACTCGAAGTCGCGATGTCGGACAACCTCGGGCGCCGGGTGGCCGGCTATGTGGCCCTGGTCGAACAGCTGTCGGCCGCGGACACTCGGATAGAGCGAAGCCTGAACGTGGTGCGCGTCGACGGGGAACTGCCGTCCCTGGTCAACACCATGGTGTGGAACTGGCACGATGACACGCAGTCCATTGCGATGGACAGTGTCGCGGATCAATTGACCCTCGGCGCCGCGGACGACAGTTGGTGCGTCCTTCATATATCCCACCTCGCAGCCGGTGCCAACACCATGGCAATTGTGCAGGGACGGGGCTCCGGTCGACGTGAGACCGGGATGATGCTGGCCGCCGGACCGGCCGATGCGGCGGGCGCAACGGTGCGGGTCGCGATGGCGATCGATCCCGACCAACCCGTGGACACGGCTGTGGCGAAGCTGCGGACGGTGGTCGGCGAACTGACCACCCACTGGACGACCGAGCAACGCCTGCTGGCCGCCGATACGGCCCAGCGCATGCTCCTCGACGCTCGCCCTGCGGCCGATCCGGATCAGACGGGTTGGTTCCAGATCGAGATCTCCGGCGAACCGGGCAGTCGGCTCATGGAGTTCCGAGTGCTGGACGGCCAGGCGTCGCTGACGACCGATCGAGATGCGATCGAGGAGGCACTCCCGACCGCTACCGAGCAACCGGTCGAGGCGGGGCCGACTCCCCTCGCCGGTGCGGAGCTGCGGTTGCTAGCGATCGGGCACGGTGCCGCGAACCGGACCGAGATCCGAGCCGAAGCGGCCGGCCTGGTCCGAGATCTGCTAGCGAGCCAGGACGCCTGGCCGGCCGAGCAGTCCGGCACGGCAACGCTTTTGGCCGACGAGCTGGTAGGCGCCGTTCCGGATGATCCAGAGGTCGATGCCTCCTTGGTCCTCACCACGGTGGCAACGGATGAGGGTACGGCGCTCTGTCTCGAGTTGCACGTTCGTGGTACCGCGGACGCCCCGGCGTTGCACCTCGCCGAGATCTATGCCGAACACTCCGGGATCGAATACGTCCAGGGGGGCTACACCGTGTGGGCGGTGCTCGGCGACAGAACTGATGGTGCGGCGGAAATTGCTGCCGCACTTGCCGATCGCGATGATCGGGTGCCCGACCCGGATGACCGACTCGCCGCCGAACCGATACCCGAGGAGTTGCCCGGGGACCTGCACTCGGCGACGCAACGCGAAGCGAACAGGCTGGCCGCGATCGCGCTCGGCCGCTCATCAGATCAGCTGGAGCTGACCACGACCGTAATCGAGCCCGGGCATGTCCGACTGACTGTCGTCACCGCCGCAGCACGACCAGAGAACGCCGTCGGCGAGGAACTCTCCGAAACGACCACCCCGGCACCGCGTTCCTCTGTCGCCGACCTCGCCGCCGCCGTAGACGACGCGCGGAGCGGGCAGGCGCACATCAATACCACCGACCTCGAATCAGCGCCCACCGCAACCGATTCCGGCACCTCTGAGATACCCGAACACGTCCGCAAATGCCTCGTCCAGACCGTGCGCGCCACCTGGGCCGTCGGCTACGACGAAGCAATCATCCCCGACGAAAACGCCGAAACCTGGCAGCAACTCGAACACAGCCTCCACGCCGAACTCACCAGAACCGCCATATCAACCACCACCTCCGACCCACTCGCCCACATCATCGACCGCGTCGAAGACCCCGAAAGCGACGTCGACACCGTCGTCATTGTCATAGACAACGGCACCAACGCCCACGGCTACATGGTCACCAACATCGACGGCACCGCACTCATCTTCGACACCCTCATCCCCCAAACCACCGAACCCAACCGAGAACAACGCACACCACGCGTCCGCACCCGAACCCAGTGGGAACAATCCCTGCCCCGAATGCGAGCCGACTTCGGTGAAACCACCGACGCCTTCATCCTCGAATTCACCAAAGAAACCCAAGCCACGACCAACAAAGGACGCCTCCGCCCCGTCCGCCGACCACGCACCGACGGACCGACCCAAGAACAACGCCGACACCCGATCCTGGGCAACCAAAACAACACCCCCGACAATTCGGACGAAGCATCGGTACCCGATGCCCAGCACAACACAAGCGAGTATTCACCGGAGTCGCCGCACGCTCAGGCGCTCTCCCCGGTAGCGAATGAGACCGGTGCCGAGCCGACCGAAACCGAGGAATCCAGCAAAACAGAAGCACCAGAAAATACCGAAGAAAACCAGAAGAGCCATTCACTGCTGCACCTGGTTCGCACCGACCCCTATGTCGGCATCCGCCTCGGCGCCGACTTCTTCAACGATGCCGGTTTCGAGGTCATGGCGACGGTTACGTCCCTCTACTTTCTGGAGCACGGCGGACCGGGAGTGGCGGGCGCCGTCGGGTGGGCCACCCAGCTGCCGTACATCGGCGGCGCACTGATCGCAGGACATCTGACCGACCACACCTCACCCAAGATATTGCTGATGGGTAGCCAAGCCGTGGCCGCGGCTGCAGGACTCACAGCAACGGTCGCCCTCGCATCCGGAACGTCCTACTCCGTCCCCATACTCGTCGGAACAACACTCGTCGAGGCGGCCGCCACCGTCGTCTACGGCAGCGCCGCCAGCAAGTGGCTCGTCGAAAGGGTCGGCGATGCGCAAGAGGGACTGGTCCGCTACAACAACCTGAAAATGAACGCCACCCGCGTTCTGGGGAAGGGCCTCGGCCCCATGGTGCTGAAAGCCGGTGCATGGACGGCTCCCCTCATCGACCTCAGTTCGAACGTTGTGAATCTGATGAGTTTGTCGCGGTTGCCGGCCTCCCCGAACGCCAATCCGAGCGAATCTCAAAGCATTCGTGAGTCGATCGCGGAGGGCGTGCGTGCCGTCCAGAATCTCCCGGTGCGGCGACGCTCCAACACCAACTTGGGTTTCACCAATTTCTACTTGGGACTGCAGTCACTACAGTTCACGTCACTGATCGCCAGCTCAGGTCTTTCGGCGTGGCAGCAGGGAACTGCACTGTTGCTCACCCCGCTCGGCGGCGTGATCGGGAACGTGCTACCCAAGAGCTGGTTGGAGAAAACCAGCATCGACACGCTGCTCACGGCCAGATTGGCCGGTCTGGCCGGGCCCGCGATTCTCACGGCAACCACCACCGACCCCTGGATAGCCACGGCAGGACTCGCCAGCACATGGGCAGTCCTCGGTGCGTCTGGGATACCGATCAACACCTACTTGAACAAGACGACCCCGTCCGAAGTGCGCGGACGAGTGAGATCGATCGGCGTCGTGACGACCCGAGGCGCGTTCGCGCTGGGTCCAGCGGTCGCCGGTGGCGCAATAGCGCTATTGGGACAACAAACCACCGGGACATCCATCGCGGCGACATTCGGCACCATCGCGGGCTGGTCCCTGTACAACCGGCTGTTCAAGGCCCGCAGACTGCTGGACTGCATCAACCAAACATCCCAAGCAACCTGGGCACTCGGCCTCAACACGGGAATCAAACCGAAGAGACGGCAAAAGAGCCCGGAACACCTCCGGCGAGCCATCGCAACCCAACTCGTCAAAATCGAGTCCGCCTCCGCCACCGACCCTGTCGCCAAGACCATCGATACCGTCCGAAACCTCGAGGACGGAGCCGACACCGCCGTCCTCCTCCTCGACGACGGCAAGAAGATGCACTCCTTGACCATCACCAACACAGACAACAAACCCGGCGGCAACGTCGTCATCTTCGACACCAACATCACCAACCCGGACGACCCCCATACCGACCCCAACGACCCCGAGCGCATCCCCCGTGTCCGCACCGCCGACGAATGGAATGAGGCCTATCCCGACATCAAAGAGGCCTTCGTCGCCTTCCTCACCACCGACGAGGAAGACAACCTCACCAACCGCTACCCTCACGACCCCGCGCTGAAAGCCCCGCGCAAGGACGGCAGAGTCCTGGGGCCGATGCAGAGTCCGTCGGACAAGGGCGCGACGCCTTGGGATGGAAACCGTTCCGGCGGAACGGAGTCAGCGGATTCAGCACCGAAGACACCATGGAACACACCTCGGTCCGGTGGTGCGGTGCACTCACCCGAGGGATCGGTTGACGGCGAGCCCGCCAGCCCCCGGTCGGGAGTACGCGCCGGCGAGGTCGAGGACTCGCGGGCGCGATTGGTTCGCCAGCGCGAGCAGGCGCGCGAAATGCGCGACGCCGCAGCCGACATGCGAGACGACGTCGATACCGCAATGTTGGAAGTGGACCCCGCACAGCCCGACAAAGGTCCACGCCGACTCGAAACCCTGGTAGACAACGCCGACGAGGTCAACCGGCTGGACTCCGCGCGGCCCGTGGACGACGACCGGCCGTTCGTATCTCAGCAGGCACACTGGCCGGAACGAGAGTCACGAGAGTCACGGACGAAGCCCGGCTCGCCTACACCGTGGTCCGGAGGGAAAGGCCAGCAGGCCGAGTCGAACCCGCCCCACACTGCCGCCCAGCCGACGCAAGCATCGCCGCAGACCACTTCCACCTTCGACCTGTCAACTCAGGATCTGGCGGCAACGGCTGCACAGACCGGTTGGCGGACGACCGTCACCGAAGCGGTCCGCACCCTGATTCGATCTGGCGCGATAGCTCCGGGAGCGGTGCTTCCCTCGGCCCGCGCACTCGCCGAGCAGCTGGGAATAGCGGAGCCGACCCCGGTGGCGCGCGCATACCAGCAACTGTCTGCCGAAGGCTACGTCGCGAGCAACGGTGCTGCCGGCACTCGGGTGAACAGCCCAGACCGCTGGCCGAGCGACCCGGACTCGAATCATCCGATCACCGCGGAACGACTCCTGGCGATCTTCGCGGATGCAACCTCGAGCACGGAGTTGGCGGAGGCCGGCGCGCGCCGAGGCTGGCGGGAAACGGTGGTATCCGAACTGCGAGAGGCGATTCGGTCGGGTCGCGTGCCGGAGGGAGGCGTGCTCCCCAAAGCACGTGACCTTGCAAAGCAATTGGGGCTGTCGTCGGACACCTCGATCGGCAAGGCATATCGCCAGTTGGGCAGCGAGGGGTACGTCCTAAGTGGTGGGCGCGGGGTACGCACCACGGTCGCGGCTCGCGACCAGTGGCCAACCAGCGGCGACCGGGCCGCCCCGCCCACACAGCGCTCCTCGGACGCACCTTCCGATCGGCTGCGCGACGGGTTCGAACCCGAGGTTTTCCAGCGGGCGCTGGTCGCCGTGGCGAACCGGGTTCAGCAAGGTTCTCTCGAACTCGACGCGGTACAGCAGAAGCAGCTGGCGCGTGACATCACCGACGAGACATTCCTCCTCGCACGCGACCAGATCACCCCCGACGCCTCGGATGCCGGTCGAACGCTGGGCACGATCTTTGGAAACGTCACCCGCGACCACCTCGAATCGGCCCGATATCGGCACAGCATCTGGTCGGTCCTGCCGGAATACGCGCGCGCCGGACGACTCGGCCGCGCTCTCGGCCTGGCCACCCGCCAGGATCTACGGAACCGCCTCGATGCCCTTCAAAGGAACAACCCGACACAGTATCGATGCCTCACACTCCGACATGTCGAGGGATTGTCGCGGGAACGAACCTCGGAGGTGATGAGGTACGGAGTCACGACGATCCGAGCCATGGAGTACTACGCCGCGCACGCCGTCGCCGGAATACCCCCCGAGGACAACATCGAATTCGATGAGGAACCGGATGAGCAGTCGGCCAGCCCGCCGAGGCCGACCTTGGAAGGCGGCACCGTCGATGAAATTACCGAGGCCTTCCGGACGGCCCTGCGCGCGGCCGATCTAGGAGACACCGCGCTGCTCGACACGCTGCGGAGCGCCGTCCGGCGGCTCGACAACCCTGAATGGGCACTGTGCCTGGAACTTCGGCATGAGCGCAGCCGGACATACGCCGAGATTGCCGTCGACATGGGCGGAGAACGCACCGCCAACGCGGCCAAGAAGCTGCATCGCCGCGCCGCACAGGCACTGCGCACGATTCTCGACGCGAGAAACTCCCTCATCGGCGAGCAAACGCAGCACGAGCTTGCGGCCGATGCCGCGCAGATCGGTTGGCGACGGGCAGTGTCGGACACGGTCCGCAGAGCGATCCGCGTCGGCGCTGTCCCCCCAAACTCTGTGCTTCCATCGGCCCACGAATTCGCCGAGCACCTGGCGATACCGGAAATCCACATCGCCCGCGCCTACCAGCAGCTTTCCGAGGAAGGCTACGTGGTGAGCAATCGGGGAGCCGGGACGCGGGTGACCGGCCCGGAGTACTGGCCGAGCACACCCGCACCCGATCGGCCGGTAACGGCGGGACAGATGCTCACGATCTTCGCGGAGGTATCCCCGGCCGATGACCTGATGCGTGCATGCGCCGGTGGAGTGTGGCAGCCGATCGTGTCGGCCCTCCACGAGGCGATCACCTCGGGCCGGTTGACCGAAGGACGATTGCTCCCCCCTGCACGCGAGCTCGCGAATCAGCTTCGCATTTCGGAAAGCTCGGTGCGACGCGCTTATCGGCAGGCGGGCAGCGAGGGGTACCTGGTCAGCAGTCACGGGGTGGGCACGTCGGTGGCGAGCCCGGACCTGTGGCCGGCGCGACCGCTCGCAACCGAGAGTTCCAGTCGCCCGACCGATCGAGCCCGACCTCCCGTGCCAACGCCCTGGGAACAGCCCCGCTCGGAGGCCAGGGGCAGCCGAGCCGAAGATACCGACTCCAATACCGAGCCGCACACCGAATCAGCGTACACCGCAACAGATTCCGGCGATCCCATCCAGGTTTTCGACCAACCCGCCGCACCTGTCGAAAACAGCCATGTCTACCACCGACTCATGGCCGAGCTGGGCGACCCACAAATAGCACGAAACCTCACCGCCAGAGTCCACGCACGCGCTGCCCAAGAACAACTGCCCACCGAAACCCAAGACGCCGCACAACGATTGTTCCAGATCGCCGAAAACATCCTGGCCGAACATCGAGCCGCCATGGCACAACTCGAAGCAGTGGTAGAAGGCAAGCCCGCACTCGGAAAACAACATCCTCTCGCGTCCTTCCAACGCGGCGGTGTCTTCTTCCACAACCTCCCCGACAGCCAGCAACCCGGCGAACAGCCGCCGCGACGTGCCACTGACTCGACTGAAACCAGCTCCGCCGGACACACAGCCCGCGAATCAGTGCCGCCCACCGATTCGCCACAGCCGGGCGAAACCGATCCGGCCGAAAGCGGCCCCCAGAGACAGAACACCGATGACGCGGACGAGTTCTGGCGCCGAGATCCAAGACTGGTCGACTTCAACGGCACCATTTCCCTGCAAATCCCAGTGCGAACCAATAACGGCCACGAGGAGTTGGTAATCACCGCGAACACCCTCGACTGGCAAGCCCAGGAGCTTCTCGGTCAGTTCCACTGTCATTGGCTCGCCGCCGCCCTGCACACCCTGACCGGCTGGGACATTGTGGCGATAGATCGCCTCGACGACGGAAAATGGACGCCTGCGACCAGCGCCGTACGCACTCCCGACGGTGACCTGCTGGACATCTTCGGTCGCGCCGATGTGGACGTCGTCGAGCGCAAGTGCGCGGGCTCGCGTCCGGTCCGTCACCGGACCGTGGCCGCGGATCGCATGCCCGGCGACGTGCTCACCGATATCGACCATCTACGCGGAAACGAGCTGTGGTGGTCCGCCGAAGCGCACGTATATATGGTCGCGATCTACGTCCATTTCGCACGCTATCTGCTACGGCACAACGGATTCCCCGACCTGGCGGCCGCGGCCGTCACACAACCTGGCGCGGACAGGCAGGCGGAGACTCGGTGGAGGACGGGTACCGACGATCCGCCCGGTGCAGCCGAGCACGCTGCCGCCACATCCCAGGCGCGAGATTGGCTGGTCGGGCAGATGCCCGATTGGCCACCCGAGATGGTAGAAGACGCGTGCCGGAAGCTGGCCGATCTGATTGCCCCGGAGGCGGCTGAACGGGGCAATGAAATACGCATCGTGGTGCGCGTATCCGGCGAGCGAGGTAGCCGTCTGCTGCGTGTCTCAGGTGCCGGTTCAGGCTTCGAATGCAACGAAGCGAGCCCAGCGCCCGCGTCGCCGAGCGAGACTGCTCCCAAGCCATCGACGATCGCTGACGACGAGACGGAAGACGATGACGGTAGCGACAGTGGCGGCAGCACTGCATCGTCAAACCCGGATCCGCGTGTCGCGAACCTTGCCGAGCTCGACGGCGACGGCGGTGGCGAACAGCGTGTTGGCGAACCCGAACCGCAAACCGCGAATCCCACAGCCGCACCACGTGCCAACAGCGGCGATAGCGAATCACCCGAATCCAATTCGGCAGCAAGAAGTTCCGACACGGCCGAGGCTGCACACCACGCCCGGGAAAACGAACCTATCGACGGCGTCACCGATGGCGATTCGCGCGGGGAAATCGCCGACGCGGCGACTCCGGACCTATCGTCGGTTTCGCCGCTCGGCGAACTCTTGGACGTTCCGATACAAGATCGCGATGACGCGGTATTGACGAGCAAACTCAGCGGACTCGCGGGGCGCTACGGGCCCTACTGGATAGGAGAAATCGCTGCGTCGTACGTAATTCCGGATCCATCGGTTTACCATGACGATCAAATCCTCGGTACGACAACGACCGGCACCACGATTCTGGCTTCTGGCATCAGGCTGACACCAGGCGTTTTCATCACGATGTCCGGCAAGATCTTCGACGATAACGGTGTCGAAGTCGGCCAGTTCGAGCGAACGTTCTATCGCGATGAGCGCGACCGCATAGTCGTTCACAACATCGACCTCCACCTCGAGGAACATGCCCGTCGAAAAGGATTCTCGACCGCCTTCGCCGCACTGGAGGACTACTACCGCCGTTGCGGCGTCGCGGGGATTTACATCGAAGCGGGCGGCACAGACGGTGGCCGCGTCTGGGTGAAGGCCGGATACGGCTGGGACCTCGAACCAGTACTGCTGGCCATTTCGATCGGCAACGTCAAGCGAAGCATCGGCAAGATCCATGCCAAAGCCACGCCCGGTGATCAGCGGTTGTTGGACGCCATCCTGCAGCGACTCGATGGACCGGACTTGCCGTCACCTCAGGAGATCGCCATCGTCACCGGCGACAACCCGCGGCTCGGCGAGCTCGTGATGCAGGGGGCCATCTGGTTCGGAATGAAGGTCCCGCGCGAAACACCGACCAAGGCAGCGCACCCCGGGACCTCCGAGTCGGCCACGAGCGATTCCGTCGCGACACATCGCGCGTCGGGCAGCACGCGCGCTGACGGTACGTCGATCGCCGCAGGCAACCACACCGCCCGCCCGTCAGACGATGAAGCGCGCCAGGCACCCGAATCAGCCGCCACCGCAACCGATTCCGGCGCGGAAGTACCCGAGCATGTCCGTAAATGCCTCGTCCAAACTGTCCGCGCCACCTGGGCCCTCGGCTACGACCGCGCCACCAGCCCCAACGACGACGCCGACACCTGGGACGAACTCGAAAACAACCTCCACGCCGAACTAACCAAGATCCCCAGAGCAGCCACCACCCCTGCCACCGACGCCATCACCCATGCCATCGATACCGTCGAAAACCCCGGCAACGACATCGACACCATCATCGTCGTCATTGACAACGGCACCAACGCCCACAGCTACACCGTATCCAACGTCAACGGCACCGCCCTGATATTCGACACCCTCATCCCACAACCCACCACAGCACCCAACGAAGAACAACCCGACCACTACACACCGCGAGTCCGCACCCGCACCGAATGGGAACAAACCCTCCCGGAAATCCACCACGCCTTCGGCGAAATCAAAGACGTCTTCATCCTCGAATTCACCGAGAACGCCACCGGCCAACTCGAACCCATCCACAAATCCGATACCGACGGCCCGACCCAGCAACAACGCCAACACAAAATCCTCGGCACACCTCAATCGGCTGCTCGTTTTGCATTGGACACCGACGACATCGAGGAGTTCGTCACCGGCCTCGCGAACATGGTGCGTGATCAGCCGTCCGGCCGTGTCGTGGTCGATCTGTTCTACAATTCCTTTACGCCCGCCGATCTCGGCGCGAGATTACGACAGCAACCGGTAATCCCCGGTCTGGTCGAAGTCGTCGCGATCAACTACTCCGGCAAAACGATTCCGGTCTTCTCTCGCGATGCGGTCTTCGAAACCGCGCCCGATGTGTCCGGCACAATTGTCCTGCTCGACACACCTCCCGCACTCCAGCAGATCAGCGACACGCGTGGCGAGGTGACGTCGGGTCTGGTCACCGCCGCCCGAACCGATAGTCGGACTACGACAAACGAGTCCGGGACGAACACGAACGCCCGATCTCTGACTCTGTATTTGGTTCAGGCGCAAGGAGTCACACACCCGCAGATACGGGAAGCGCTGGAATTACCCGCCCCGCCCGATCTCGAAATCCAGTGCAACGATCTCACCGTACGGTGCGCGATCATGCTGTATCGCCGGGCGGACAACGGACTCATCGCCTACATCGCGTACCACGAACCCGCGATCGACAACCCGGAATTCGACAACATCCGTCGCATGATCGACGACGCGCTGCTGGAGCATTGTCCAGATGAGGCAATAACGGTCAACGAGTTCTACGACCATGGCCCCAACTTCTCCGATCAGCCCGACGAGCCACGGATGATCGGCCCTCGGCCAGCGGCCGATCCCATGCACAACGCAGCACCGAACCACGCGACCGCTCCCGAAACACATCACAACACTGGCGTGATCGGGCGCGTATTGCCAGCCGCGATGCACGTTGCCGAGATCGTCGGGAATGAGCGCAGTTCCGCGCTGAACGTGCGGTTGTGCGCCGAGCGAGTGCTCGAAGAGCTCGGTCTGGGCGGTGCGCCGATACCGATGGGGCCCGACGGCGAGCTGCAATGGCCCGAGGGGCTGATCGGGATAGTCGTCCGAGCCGAGAACCTTACGGCCGTAGCGCTTGCCGACGGCGCCAAATTCCTTGCCTTCAACATCGATGCCAAGAATCATGTCGGACTTCACACCAACGTGATCATCGGGATGACGCAACACGGGGAACGCATCCACCTGAGGGAGCTCAGCGCGGCCCACACGGGAACACATTGGGATCAAGTACTCGCCTCCGCCAAGGCCAACATACTCGACCTGTACGGGCGGCTCACCGGGCACCAACTGAGGCACGACCAGGTGGTGGTGACGATCCACCCGAGCGCCACCGATGCCCATACCGGCACGTTCGAGGCAAGACTCACTGATGACACAGCGCCATCCGAACCCGCATCTCCCTTGTTTGCTGGACGTTTCGAGGTCAGCGACAACAACGTGGTCACGTCGATCGTGCTGCGGCACGAGAATCTCTCTGAGCGTCGGAGCAACGACGAACTCGTAGCAGCCGCGCGGACGGGAGACGCGCATGCTTACGGCGAGTTGTACGAACGACACGCCTCCACCGCGCGCAGGGCAGCCGAACGTCTCCAAACCCCGGCTGACAGCGTGGACGATGTTGTGTCCGAGGCATTCCTCAAGGTGTGGGAGACGCTACGTAAAGGCGGCGGACCCGTGTGGGACTTCCGTCAGTACTTGCTCACCACGATCTATCATTCCGTGAACACCGGACGTTTCCACCCCAATACCCGTCTGGTGCTCAGCGGCGATATGCGCGACCATGACATAACCGAGCCATACACCGACACCGCGTTGGTAGGTCTTGAAACTTCCATGGCAGCACAGGCATTCAATGCCTTGCCGAAGACCATGCGGACCCTGTTGTGGCACATCGAGATTCAAGGTCTCACCACAATCGGGACAGCCGACCTGCTGGAGTCGAACGCGAACGCGACCGCAGTGGCTGCCTTCCGGGCGCGTGAGCGCCTGCGCCAGCTATATCTGCAGGCGCATCTGAAGCAGACCACCACCGAGACGTGCCGCACGACCGTGGAAAACCTGGGCGCCTGGGCGCGCAACGGTCTGCGGAAACGGGCTGACGCCAAGGTCTCGACCCACCTCGACGACTGCGAGAACTGCCGGAAGCTGGCGGCATACCTGTCGGAGGAAAACGGCATCCTGGGCGGACAGCGACGCGACACCGCGGCCGAGCTGGTGTCGGCTGCTAGCCATGATCTTGAAACCGATTCGGCAGCACGGAGTTCCGTCCCCGAATACCTCCGCAAATGCCTCGCCCAAACCGTGCGCGCCGCCTGGGCCATCGGCTACGACGACGCCGACATCCCCACCAACAACAACGCCGAAACCTGGAAAGAACTCGAAGACAGCGTCCACGGCAACTACACCAGAATCCCCACAACCGACACCCCCAACGCCATCAACGACGCCATCGCCCACGCCATCGACACCCTGGAAAACCCGAACAACAACATCGAAGCCATCGCCTTCGTCATCGACGACGGCCGAAACGCCCACAGCTTCCTCGTCACCTCCGAAGGCAAAGGCAAAACCCTCGTCTTCGACACCAACATCCCCACACCCAACGAACAACAAACCACCACCACACCCAACCAACAACCCAAACGCATACCCCGCGTCCGCGACCGCGACCAATGGGAACAAACCCTCCCCCAAACCTTCCCCGACATCAAAGACGCCTTCATCCTCGAATTCACAAAAGACGAAGAAGGCCGCCTCCACCCCGAACCCCGACCGAACACCCACGGCCCCACCCGAGAACAACGCCAACACAAAGTCCAAGGCCCACCCACCCACAACCCCGAAAACCCAAACCAACCAACCGAACCGAACCCACAAAACAAACCCACACCCACCGGCCACGACGAAAACGTCACGAGCCCAGACAGTTCCGAGCGTTCCGCCGCCGAGAATCAGCCCGCGCAGATACCGGACGATCCGGCCGCCGAAGGGCCGATTTCGAAACGACAACTGCTCACTGTCAACAAACCATTCGCGAGATTGTTGTTCGGCGATTGGATAGGCAAGGACGTCAGTTGGCTGCCGCGCAAAATCGGCAACAAGATTCTGTGGCTGCCGGGCGAGGTCGCCAATCAATTCGGTTCCGTCGCTGCGCAGTACGCGTTGCCATATGTTGTGCTGGATGCGACGGAATCAGAGATCGCCGCCGGTGCGGCGATGGCCGCGTCGGGGCTCGCGAGATTCCTCGAACTGCACGCCGGTGTCGCCGCCGATCGTTACGACCGGAAACAGATCATGCTCATGGCACAAGCGGTCGGCGCGGCGGCCGCGGCGGCCGCGACCGCCCTGGTGCTGATCGACGCACCCGATCTCGCACTCGGGCTGACCGTGACAACGATCGTCGAATCCATCGCTGCCACCTACTACTTCCGCGTCTTTCAAACAGTCGTCCGGGATTTCCTCGCCGACAACCAGCGGAATACCGGAAACCGATTGACGGGTTCCACTGGATCCGCCGCTGGTTTCGCTGGTCAATCACTGGGCCCCGCTATGGCGGGATTCGCGCCCGCGGCGCCATTCGGTCTGAACTTCCTGTCCTATTTGGGAAATTTCGCGAACATACTGGGATTGCAGTTCCCGACCCAGGTCCACGCGAAACCGGACAACCTGTTCAGAGAGATCGGCGAAGCCGCGCGGGCAGTGTGGCGGAACAAATTTCTCCGCGAACTCACCGCAGTCAGCACGATCAACAACGCCGCATGGGCCATGCTCGGGCTCCGCACCGCCACCGTACTGCACGAAGCCGACCTGTCGGACTGGGCTAGAGGCGCTGTGGTCGCCGCACCCGCGGTGGGTGCGATGCTGAGCGGTTACCTGCCGGAATGGTTCGACAAGATCGACGTCACCAAGTTGTACCCGGTGGCACTCGCCAATATGGCCGCGCTGTTCACGCTCCAGGCATCGTCCACCAACCCTGTCGTGATAGCGCTTGCAGGATTCTTCGACACGATGCTGATGGCGGCAACGAACAATAAGATCGGCACTTACCAGCAAAATGCCTTCCCCGGCGAACTCCAGGGCCGCACCGGGAGTGTGCGCGGTTTATTCCAGGGAACCAGTCTCCCGATCGGCGCATTTCTTGCTGGCGTCTTGGCCTCCGCGTACAGCGGCGACGCCGTCGCCGATCTGGCCGCAAACATCACCGTGGCCACTGCCGCAGGCTACGGCGCCCTCACGCTGGCAAGGCGGAGCCGCGATATCCTCACGCCCCTCGAATACGGTCTCGGCATCGTCGCTCTTCCCTGGGATACCGCCCAAGTCCTAGCCGTCCCCGCGGCCCGCGCGGGCGAGACCGCGCAGCCGGACACCGTCGACCCCAACATCCTCCGAAACTGCGCCCTCCACACTGCCCGCGTAAACCGAGCCCTCGCACTCATCGACGACGACACCCCCGAACCGGACGCCAACAACCCCCAATGGCACTCCGAAAAGAACTACAAACCCCTCGAAGCCGCCCTCGGAGCCCAGCTCCAACCGGACAAATACGACGGCGACCCCTACCTCACCGCCATCGCCGAAACCGTCCGCACCAAACAAAACGGCATCGATAAAGTCATCCTCGCCGTCGACGACGGCACAAACGCACACATCATCACCTTCGTCAACATCGAAAGCCAGATCCCGAATGTCGAAGACCAAGTCCTGGTCTTCGACACCCTCGTCGACGATCCTGACAACACCGACCACCACATCCCCCACGTGCGCAACTACCACGGCGACGAAAACGGCGAAAACAAATGGCAGCCCAAATACCACAAAATCAAGAAAATCTTCCGTGCCGACTTCACCACCGACGAACACGGCAAATCCATCCCCGCCCGCCGCCGACTCCCCTGGTACCGACACACCCAACACCCACACAAACTCGAAGGACCACCCAGCAACCAACCTGACCACCCCGAATCCACCCCACCGACAACCGAACCGGCAGCGGAAGCCAGTACCTCGCAGGGCGGCGCAACCGACCCCGGCTCGCCGATAGGTTTCCGCGCAGAGACCTCTGGAGTCGCCGCACCAGACGTCGGATCGGATCTCACTCGCGTCCGGCAGCGGGGGCTGTGTTCTCCACCACCGGACCGCGCGACATTAACCGAGGCCAGGCAGGCTTTTGAACTGGAACTGAGGCAGCGGTCCGCGGCGCACGAAATTGATGAGGAGATGCTGGAGGAGCGGTGGTCCTTGCTGCGCCAGTACGCGATCATCGACTGGCGTATCGAAAAGATGGCGGCTTCGCTCGGCAGATCCAGTGCCGAGATGCGTGAGCAGATGCGACGTGAATTGAAAGCCGCGCTGGATGGGAAGCCGATTGGTATCCGAGTGCGCGAGGAAAATTTGGTGGCCATCCTCGACGAAGGGCGGATCAGGGGAAGTCGCAACCCCTTTGGCGAGCGTGCCGATGCCGAAGCCGAGTGGTTCGGCTCGCACGTCCATGAAAACCCTCCCGTCTACGGATTCGTTGCCGTGGACGGGGTCCGCCC
This sequence comes from Nocardia pseudovaccinii, assembly GCF_050942345.1. Lineage (NCBI taxonomy): Bacteria > Bacillati > Actinomycetota > Actinomycetes > Mycobacteriales > Nocardiaceae > Nocardia > Nocardia pseudovaccinii. Next base: position 2,989,162 of record NZ_CP192074.1, on the reverse strand, counting down.
TTCGCAATCCGGCATAATCGATGCATTGTCGGAGCTCGACTACGGCGATCACCAGATCTATCTCAAGCCAGAAGTGAAATCCCGAACGACGATCACCGTTGGCGACTCGATCGTAGAGAAGGACAAGACGGTACCCTCACCGTTGGATAATCCGTCGGAGTATTCCTACGGCGTTGATATGCACAACCCGCCTATCGGTCGCGACTATACTGGAGCTTCATTTCGATCCGGAGTTTTCATCGAAGCTCAGATTTTCGACGTCACTACCTCCGACATAGATTTCATCACGCTGCACCAGGCGCCGGGTGCGGCGCTGCGGCAAGCGCTGGATCGGTCCGGAATTAAATGGCGCATACTGACAAATCGCACAATTGCAGCTGAGGGTAGCTCTGCAGAACGAGCGGCCGCAATCGAGCGGACGAGCCAGGATCTGGAGCGTCTTCGAGGGTTTATGCGTAGTCACCCCGACTCGAGCGGGGTCGCTCCTCTTCACGCGCAGCTCTCAGCAGACCTGCGTGCGTTGAACGATTCCGATGCCGCGGTTCCGGACAATGCTGGCGCACCGAGCGCACAACCACGCCCCGAAGCCCCGGCGACACCCACGAGCACCGGTGATAGCGCGGCCGAAGCACGACCTGCCGATAGCGACGAAAGTGGCTCGACCACACCGGAAGTCAATGACGCGCGCACGGTCACACCGACCGAAACCGATGACGCACATCCAGCACAGACCGAGCTGGACGACCGCGAACGGCAGGTCCTCGGCTTACCGGCCCCCAATCTCTCGAACACCGCCACGGCAGGGGAACTGGAAATATCGGGGCGCGCAGTGCAGCACGTCCGATCTCGCCTGCGCACCATGTTCGGCATCAAGGACACCGATGCGACACGAGCACAGGATCCCGATGGACACATCAGCGCCGAAGTCGGGGATGCACAATCGGATACGGCGGTCACTGGAAAAAGCGGCTCCGCAGCGTCACCCACATGGGTTGCGGCGCAATATCAAAACCTGGATGACGTTGAATTCGGATTCACGAAGCACCATTACCCCACGAAGGTGACCTGCAATCCGAGAACCGACCTGGAAGCATTTCAGGTGTTCACCCAAACGTTCCACGACCTACACGAAAAGCATTCTGCGGTGGATGTCCGCACAATGGGCATCGCCCGCCTGGTCGACGGCTCAGCCAGCAGTGCCGTTCCGCAGTTCACCGGGTCGAAGGTAAGTACGTTATCGCTGTATCTGGACGCTGGTTTCGTAGCCGGGTTGAGGCCGGATCAAGTTCGCGATGCCACGACCCAATTGTTCGCCGCGGCAATGGTGTACGCGGGGCGATGGCGGGCGGAGGCGCACGCCATGAACGCCTTGCGGAACCGCTTCCAACCGGCAGGCGGGGAGGTGGACGAGGAAGCGTTTCGCGCGTGGTTGAGACTGCAGTTCCCCGATTCCTACTTCACCGAGGAGGGGAACCTGATCGTCCGCGGGGCTCTGGTGTGGTCGTTCCGGGATGTTGAGCTAGGAAGCCCGGGCGTCACCGCGGGCAAGCAGACTTTGTACAAGCTGCTGGTCGACCGAGCACACGAACTGCGTGGGCGTGCTCCCCGCACGTCGACGAGCGACGAGGGGGCGACATCGGCTCGGATCAAGAAGCTGGCCCAGGATCTGGAACGCGACTTCGACGTCAAGGTTGTCGGGTCCGACTGGGCCGATCTCGACGCCGATATCTTCGAGCAGTTCATCAGCAGGGTCCGCGTTCTGCTCACCGACCACCCCGATCTGCTTATCGCCGATCCGAAGGAAGGTCGGCCGGTCATCGGAATTGGGCCGTATGCGAAAGAAGCCGCCATGGCTTGGACGAATTGGTCGACGATCAACGGCCACACCCGCGCCACGGGGTTCATGTTGAGCGAACGATTCGCTGTCAACGCGCCGCTATTCCATGAGACTATGGCCCAGCAGGTAGAAGTCGGATTCTTGGTCGGCGACGGTGCTCGGCCCGGTGACTCGGTCATGGGCCATGAGGGCGGCCACGCGGTTCATTTCCTCAGCGGACTCCACGACGACCCCGACGACTTCGACAACATCATGCGCGAGCTGGTGCAGCTTTTCGTGCGGACCAACCGGACAACCTATCTGGACCCGGATAAGTTCGTGACTTGGCTGGAGGAACAACTCACCGGGTACAGCTTCGGCAAGGACGGAAAACTCAACCTGTCCGAGTTCTACGCCGAGGTCTACAACGCGGTGACGTTGCACGGGAAGCTGGCAACCGACGCCCAGAAACTGGCGTATTCGCGGATCATGACCGGCCTCCGGCCGACGACACCGCCGCAGCAACCCCAAGCCCCAGGCGATCAGCCCGACAACGATGTGTCGGTAGTGAACTCGGATACGAACGACGATGACGACGATCCCGGTGGCGGCACGACCAGGCCGCGACCGAATCCCGAACCACTCCCCGGCGGGCCATCGAACGAAGCATCGCCGCAGGCCGACGAAACAGTACGGGAACGGATCGGGTTGCCCGCCGACGCCGACCCCATGCCATCTGCGGCCGACCGGAATGTCGACGTCGAGCGGAATCTCGCATTCCTCGCCCGCCACCACGACCACTTCCCCGTCGAATACACCACCGACCCGGGACTCGTGTACATCCCCGACCCCGGCTACCCGCCGACCGAAGTACTCACGACCGGCATTACGCCGAGAGGAGAAGGCCCACTCACCACATACCGCGACATCGACCAAGCCCGCCGCTGGTCGGTAACCGGACGTGTTTATGCCGCACGCCCCGAGGCCGGATTCCCGCGCGCCGATCCGGATCGATCCGTCCAACTCATCGGCGGAATCACCGGATCACGAATACTCGGCTACTACCACTTCGGCCCCGAGGTACCGCTCACTCTCCCATACGGATTCACCACCCCCGCCCAGTACACCGGCGACTGGATCCCCAACACCGTGCACGGCGATACACCCGCACCGCCCATGCCGGTCGACCACGTCGACAACAACCCGCTCGACGCCACCGAGGTACCCGAGTACCTCCGCAAATGCCTCGCCCAAACCGTCCGCGCCACCTGGGCCATCGGCTACGACAACGCCACCATCCCCCACCACAACGCCCAAACCTGGAAAGAACTCGAAAACAGCCTCCACGCCGGATTCACCAAAGTCACCACGACCGACACCACCACCCCCCTCACCCACATCCTCAACCTCCTCGACACCCTCCAAAACCCCGACAACAACATTGAAGCCATCACCTTCGTCATCGACGACGGCACCACAGCCCACAGCTTCCTCGCCACCTCCGAAGGCCTCATCTTCGACACCAACACACCCCAACCACCCACCACCCCAGGAGAACAACAACCCACACAACGCACACCCCGCGTCCGCCACCACACCGAATGGCAAGAATCCCTCCCTCAAACCTTCCCGCACATCCAAGACGCCTACTACCTCGAATTCACCAAAGACACCCGAGGCCGCCTCCAACCCAACCCCAAACCACACCCCGACGGCCCAACCCCCGACCAACGCCAACACCCCATCCTCGGCAAACCCGACAACCCAAACCAACCCAACCCACAGAACAAACCCACACCCACCAGCAACGACGAAAACACCACGAGCCCAAACGATCCCGGAACCAAGCAACCGGAAAGCCCGGCCGACCCCTCGTCGCCCGCCGATCGACCGACGGCGCCCTCTGTGCAGCCAGAGGAACAAGCCGCGCCGCAGCCCGAAGTAGCCGAACAGACCGCACAGTCGAAGTCATCCGGGCCGGTCGCCGGTGGCCTCGAGGGCATCCTTCGGCATTTGCAGAAAACCGTCACGACGGCATATATGGAGCTCGAAGGTGTTGGGAACTCCGATCCCATTGCCGAGGCACTGGCCAATGCGCCCACCGCGCAGTTCGGAAGGCTTTTCGGTCAGCTCCGAACGACCCAGCAAGCAGCCCTGATCCTTCGCTACCGACGAGGAAAGTCGGAAACCGAGACGGCGCATGTGCTGAACACGGTCGCGGCACCGGCCAAACCTCTCGGAGATGTAGCGACCCGGACCTTGACGGCGGGCGCGGTACGGCGACTCGCCCGTTCAGTGGCCACCGAATGCGGTGTACCGAATACAAATGACAAGCTGACTCCGAATGAAATCAAAATTCTCGAACTGCTGACGCAGGGGTTGACAGCCAAAGAAATTGCCGAGATCGTCGATAGTTCCCCGAGGACGGTTACTGGGGTGACCGATGGAATTATCATGAAGTTCGGCACGGCGAACAAGGTTGCGGTCGTAGCGGAGGCGATTCGCAGAGGGGTTTTGGATGTCCTCGATCTTCCGTCGGCGGTTCGACAGAATCCAATAGCGCTCGCATCGGATGAGACCACCGTACTGATCATGAACGCGAAGGGGATGACGGGTGAGGCGATCGCAGAGACGCTGACCGACTCGTGGGCGCGGCAGGTTTCGCCCGGCCAAGTGAAAGCCATCATGGATAGAATCGGCCGGGCGTTCGGAATTCCCGCTGGAGCCGGAAGTCTCGTACCAGTTGGACTGCGGGAGGGAATCATTGATTTCACCGGTCCAGAATGGTCGAGGTGGAACACTCCAAACAATGCGGAAAAAGAACTGTCCGGGCGCGAAATCACAGTATTGGAATTGCTGGTCAGGGGCATGACAAATCCGATGATTGCGAAGCAACTACACGCATCCGTGGGCTTCGTCGCAACCTGCCGCCACCGGATATACAGGAAGCTCGGGGTCTCGGCACAGGCCGATTTGAAGTCGGCAGCCCGACATCGCGGCATCGAGATCAATGATGGGCCGCAGTACATTCGCCCAATATTGAACGGTCGCCAAATCACGTTACTTCGCCTGGCGGCCACGGGGATGACGTACGACGATATCGCCGCCGACCAAGAAATAACGGTCGGAGCCGTCAAAATCTCCTTTATCAGAATCCGCAGGAGACTCGATGCCGCCGCTGGCGAGGACTTGGTGCAGGCGGCACGCGACAAAGGTATCGACCTCGGCATCGAGACCCCCGCAGATGCTTCCGTACCCGCTGACGACGAATCGACGATCGGTGCGCCTGCAGAACTTTCGCAACCGACGTCGGCGGCACCTTCCGCGGAGCAGCGGTTCGTCGGCTGGTTCCGAGGACGAAAAGCAGGTCAGGGGCAAGACCTGGCCGACTACATGAAGATGCACCACTTACTGCCATCGCAGGTCAACCGGTGGCTGTCGCGCGCGGGACTCGAATCGACCGAGCCGTCCTCACCGCTGCCGACGCAATTCCCCAGCCCTGTCGGTATGCAGGCGCCTGCCTGGCTGGCCGCCGTGCGCCGCTACCTCGGCGTACCCGCCGAGCAAATGGACGAACTGATCGGCGCGCCCCCGGGAACCTGGCAGGCAGCCCAACGAGGGCGAAGTGACCTCGAGATCACCCATGTCCGCGCACTGCTGCGCCGAGTCCCCAGCGCCTGTGCGGCGTATCCGGACGCCGCACGACTGTTCCCGGAACTATTGACGGCGACCGGTCGGCCCGCCTACCCCGAGGGGTACGAACTCATCGGTAAATATTTCCAATTCGTCCGAGATTATCACAACAATGTAATCGAGGAATTCTTTCTGGCAACCAGAGAGTTTGACAAACACGATACATACACGCGGCCCAGTGTAGCCGCTCTAGGAACTTTCAGCGCGAATGCATACTATCTTATCGAGCACGACAGGGTCCACCCTTCGAAAGATACCGTCGACAGCCTGATGGCTGTAATACCACCGCCGCACGGTGTTACCAGAGACGACCTTTCCGAATGCTACTCCGAGTTGCCGCGGGAATCGTTGATATTCCCGGGCACATCTGCGACAGAATCTTTCGGCGAATATCTGAGATACTTCCGAGGAGTCAACAATCTTGCGCGAGGGGAAGCCGCTGAGATATTCGGCCTCTCCGGGCATGCTGTGCATTTGCACCAAACCGGTGGAACTCAGCAGGTCGAAGAGCTGCAGATGCTGCACCACTACGATCACGTGCTGCACAAGGCGGGACCCTGGAACGATCTCGCCGTGGCGTGGGGCTATACCTATCGAATGAACCCCGCGGGAGAGACCGATCCCGACTCTGCTGAATATAAAACTCTGTACGAATGGATCCGAGCGGAACGCTTGTACCGTCGGATGACATTGACACAGTTCGACGAGCAGGTCGGCAGCGCTGGGCTCTGGCGTAACCTCGATTCAAAGGGATATACCCGACGACTCGTCACTATCCGAAAAATTCGCGACAAGCTGGGCATTCCGAACGAAACAGTTACAGCCGTAATTACGAACCACTATCGACGCTCAAATCTTCCCGCCGTAGATACAGCCGACGACCGACTCATCTGGGATCTTATCGCGACACCCGTCGGATCCCCTGAGGAAGAAGCTGCGCGTAATCCACTGGTCGAAAAATATGCTTGGATCGCGACTACAGCAGCCAACCGCTGGCGAAATGCCGATGAGTACGACGATCTCGTCCAACGCGGTCTCCAGGCGATCATTGTCGCCACCGGATACATCATTCCGGGAAGCAGCTTCCCGAGGCTTGCCTGGTCTCATGTCAACTTCAGAATGCGCGACGCTTATGTTGAGAGCAGGCAAGCGGATGCGAACAAGGAATCCCGCGAGTTACTCCGCACGGTTAAGGCGTACATTAGTCAGTACGCCAACGACAACCACCGGGAACCGGATAACGACGAGATCGCGGCAGCGACAGATCTCACCGTATCCGACGTAATCGAGGCGAGGGACATCCTGAGGCACGGGATGGACTCATTGGATGCGCCGATGACTGAATCCGGCATAGACCTGCACGATCTTCCGGCTCAGTCGATATTTGCGGGCAGTGATCACCCCTCCTTCGGCGATCCGCAATTCGACGAGGACGACAATTCACAATTCGAGGATGCCGTCGCGGAGGCACTTGCGGACCTGCCCGATTCCGCTCGCGCCAGGGAGTTCGTAATGCTCCATTTCGTGGACGGCTGTCCGCTCGGCGAAGTAGCGGAGCGTCTGGGGATCGCACTACCGGCGGCGGAGCAGCTACGCGATCAGGCGATCGGACGGCTCCAGACCGCATTCGCCGACCGCTGGCGCCTCCTGATCGGGACGGCGACACCGCAGATTCAGAATGACGCCACCGATGAGACCCGCACGGAACCGGACAACCGCGGCGCGGAAACCACCGCACAGCCCAGCGAAGTACAAGGGACTACCGACCGCCGCACCGGCGGACTCCCGGCCAACCCACTGCCGCCCGGGGTCGAGCTTTTCCACGACACCGTCCCCAACCCGCTCGACGAGCACTTCCCGCACACGGGCTCGGCGAACAAACGACGAAATCTCAACAATGAGATCCTCGAATTCCACCACCAAAACAACGGTGACGACCACCGATTCTGGGACCAACCCGAACCTGCACCCACCCCCGACACCCAGCCCGGAACAACCAACGCCGCCGCATCGGCCGCGACCGGGGGCCCGCTGCCGGTTGGCAATGCCGCCCCGGCAGGGGTGTCGATCGTGTCGGTCGAGGATCGCTTTCTGGAGTGGTGCCGGGCGCGACTGAGCGACGAATCCGGGCAGCCGGGGCAGAATCTCGCCGATTACATCGCCATGCATCACCTGGAGATGGGGCAGGTGAGGCGCTGGTTGACCAACGCGGGCCTCGACGCGACCGCTCTCGACAACATCGCGGCCGAACCCTTCCCGGTCCCAGTCGGCGGCGAAAAGGCGGTTTGGCTGGCGGCGGCGCGCCGCTACCTTGCGGTGTCCCCGGAGCGGATGGACGAGTTGCTCGGCGCCACCTCGGGCACATGGCAGGCCGCCGAACAGGGGCAGAACGAGTTGGAAATCGCGCAAGTGCGAGCCCTGCTACGCCGCGTACCGGGTGCCCGGGATTGCTATCGCGGCGCCGCCGCGTGCTACCCAGGTCTACTCGACGCCGACGGAAAACCGGAATTCCCGGAAGGCTATTCCACCGTCGGCGAATACCTTCGATACCACCGCAATTCGGAAGGTTTGACACAGCGCCGGTACGCGGAACTGACCGGAAGTTCCAAGCTCAGCGTCACCGACCGGGAGACCGGGAAAAAGAAGCCTTCCCAGGCGGCGCTGCTGTCGATCGCGGCAGCCCTTCCATTCCCGCATGGCGTGACTTACGACGAAATCGCCGAGAACTTCCTGTACCTGCCGAGGGCGACGCTGCTTTTCCCGGCTTTCGCAGCGACCACATCGTTCGGCGAGTACCTGCGTTACTTCGGGCGGCTGAACCATCTCGAGAAGTGGACTGTGGGAACAGTTCTGGAGCTCCCGAATTCAACCGTGCGCGACCACTACAACGACGCCAGCGAAACGCTCGAAGATCTCGTCGTGCTGGATTTCTATACCCGCGGTCTGCACCGCGCCGGACCGTGGAACGACCTGGCCGAAGCGTGGGGATACAGCTATCGGATGGATCGCGGCGGAGAGACGATTCCCGATCCGGCCGAATATGATTTGCATAATTGGGTGAAGGCAGCACGCCTGTATCGCAGATTGCCCCAGCACGAATTGTCCGCACTTACCGGGCAATCGCAATCGTCGATCAGCCAATTCGAGACCGGCTCCAGACCCGACGTTACTTTCCTGCGCACGCTGCGCGATGCACTGGATATCCCCAACGAGGTGCTGGTCGAAGTGCTTCGGCGGCATTACTCGCACGACGTCCCAGCGGGCGACGCGACCGAGGAACAGTTTTTCTGGGAATTGATCGCCACCCGTCCGGGGTCCGACGACGAGAAGAATATCCGCGGCCGAATCTGCGAAAAGTACGTATGGGTCGCGCAGACCATGGCCAAACGCTGGCGTATTCCGGGCGAGCAATTCGACGATCTGCGTAATATAGCCTTTGCAGCGATTCTCGTCGCCACCAAGAACTTTGTCCCGCCCGGTGATTTCGCCCCAGCGGCCTGGTCGGCAGCACATCACGCCATACGCAGGGCTTTCTTCGAATACCTGTATCCGAAAGTGGACCAGGAGACACGGCATCAGCTGATGCGCGTCCAGGAGTATGTCAGCAGACGTTCCAGCGCGACCATGACCGAATCCGATGTCGCCGAAGTGGCGATGGCGCTGGACCTCGATCCGGCGGAAGTCACCGAGCTACTGACGATGCTCGGTTACCGAGAGATCCGGACCGACGAGCCGATCAAAGGTAAACGAGGTACCCACACCCGCGAATTCGCCGATCAAAGGGCCGAACTGCCGTTCGACATGGCGGACTTCATAGACGTGCTGAGCACGGCTGTAGCCGACATGCCCGACTCGGATCGAGTCCAACAGGTCATGGAGTTCCTATTCGTCGACGGCTACACCGAAGCAGAGATAGCCGGAATGCTGCGGATGAAACTCGCAGCCGTCCGGCGCATGAGCGCTGCGGCCATCGAGAGGCTGCGCATCACCGTCGAGCGAGACAACCTGTCCGACCGGCCCGACGAGTCGCGAGTAATCGGCCCACGCCAACTGTCGGCCGCGTCCGGTTCCACCACACAACCCGCCGATGCCTATGCCGATTGGCTGCAAGAGCTGACCGATCGGGGGGTCGATACCGAACGGACGATGTCGGACCTGGCGATGATCTGGGAGTTCCTCCAAAATGATCCGAAGTGGGCGTTCGATCCAGAACGGGACTATGGTGCCATCGTCGTGTTCGGTAGCCCGGACGACGGTGCGCCTGCCGTAGTCACAAACTTTGTTCTGGAGCAGGGGCTCGATGAAATCCCGGTAGTGTTCTCCGGTTGGAACTCCGAGGCCGCCAAGTTCAGATTGGGTGCGCAGAAACTCGGCCTTGGCTCCCACCGCATCATCGAGGAACCGCACGCCCGGAACACCAGGCAAAATGCGGCGTATTCGGTAGCTCTGCTACAGGAACATGGTCATGATGTCGAATCCATCATTGTCTTCTGCACCCCGCAACACGCTCGGCGGGTGTGGGCGACCGTCAGGCAGCAATGTCCTGACGTCCAGAACATTTCGATCGTCGGGGCTCCGGTTTCGGTGGAAAACTACATCCGCCACGGACTGCGATCAGATTCCCACCCGGAGCCGACGCCACACGAAGTCGTAACGGAGATCCTGGCCGAGATAAAGGGCCTACTGGAGTCTCCTAGCAAAGGGCACATCGTCGAGCAGGAAATCCCGCGCGAAGTACTCGCGGCATACCGCAACGCGACCGAGACGTTGGGTATCCCCGCCGCGAGCAATCTCACCGAGTATGTGGCCCGCCAGTCAGGGGGCAGCGGCACGACAGCCGGCGACGGGATCCCCGACACCGTGCACGGCGATGCGCCCGCACCGCCCTTGCCGGTCGACCACATCGACAACAACCCGCTCGACGCCACCGAGGTACCCGAATACCTCCGCAAATGCCTCGCCCAAACCGTCCGCACCACCTGGGCCATCGGCTACGACAACGCCACCATCCCCCACCACAACGCCCAAACCTGGAAACAACTCGAAAACAGCCTCCACGCCGGATTCACCACAACCACCACAACCAACCCCCTCACCCACATCCTCGAACTCCTCAACGCCCTCCAAAACCCCGACAACAACATTGAAGCCATCACCTTCGTCATCGACGACGGCACCACAGCCCACAGCTTCCTCGCCACCTCCGAAGGCCTCATCTTCGACACCAACACACCCCAACCACCCACCACCCCAGGAGAACAACGCACACCACGCGTCCGCCACCACACCGAATGGCAACAAACCCTCCCCCAAACCTTCCCCCACATCAAAGACGCCTACTACCTCGAATTCACCAAAACCACCACCGGCCAACTCGAGCCCATCCGCCGATCCGACAGCAACGGCCCCACACCCGAACAACGCCAACACCCCATCCTCGGCAAACCCAACAACCCAAACCAACCCAACCCACAGAACAAACCCACCAGCAACGACGAAAACACCACGAGCCCAAACGATCCCGGAACCAAGCAACCGGAAAGCCCGGCCGACCCCTCGTCGCCCGCCGATCGACCGACGGACCCCTCGACGCACGCGCCTGCGCGGCGCACAGATTACGACGCGGTAACCGTACCGGCGGACGATGATGCGCTGGATGTCGATCTCATCGAGGTCGATGTGGATTCGCGCGGGTGGGTCTGCGCGGATGGCGAGCCGTACCACACCGAACACCCATTGGGCGACAACTTCGTACTGCTTTCGACGGGCGTGCTTCTCACCGCACCGGATACATCACACGTTGATCTGTACCTCGCATATCTCGAAAGGCACTCGATCGCACCGGATTCCGAGGACGCGCCCGGCGTCAGCGGATACGGATTATGGCGAACCAGCGGCCGTATCAAGAAGGTCGATGCGTTCTGCGAGGGCTTCAGCAAGTGGAACGACGATCCGATGTTCCCCGCACAAATTCTGGACTCACTGCTCGATAAAGGGGCGGACCTCACACGCTGCGAATTCAATACCGAGTTCAGCGCCGATCACCAGGGCTTGGTGTGGCGCGGTGAGTCGGCCCAGATGCCGGTCGGGCAGGTGCTCCGGGACCGCGGCCGCGACGCGGGAGTGCTGGCGAGCGGTTACGGCGATCTGTTACCCGTCGGCCTCCGGATGGCCTTCTGGATCAATCTCGCCGGGCTGGAGTCCACACCAGATGGAATCGCACTCACCTGGGTCCTCAATCCGGTTCGCTCCGACCCCGGCCGAGTCGCCGTGACGTTGAGCCGGAACGGCGACGTCGTGACCGCCCGGTACCAAAACGTCGATCTAGGCCGAGATCCGGCACGAACCATCGCGATACTGCAAGTCCTGCACGAGCGATTGGCATCGTGGCTGACCGAGTCGGGTGCCGTGTGGGCCGAAGGCAGCGGAAATCCACCTACGGAAAACATACGCGCGGAGGAGATCCACGAGCCGCGCCCGGACGTTGCGCCGCCTTATGCGGAACTGATGGTGCGCGCGAAGGAGCATGGCGCGTACAACACGGAGGCCGCCGAGGAAGCGAAAGCCTGGCTGGCCCAACAGCATCCGGACCTGCCAGCCGGGGAACTCGAGGTCGCCTGCGCCACGCTCGCCGCGATGGTCGACGACGCACTCCAACACCGCATCGGCAAGGTCCATGTCAGATCACAAGTAACCGACGGAGTGCTGCGCGTAACTCTATTCGATACCACCAGCTCCGCTGCCCCAGTCCCCGAACCAGTTGCGGCAGAAGGGTATTCCGTCTCGATGCGATCCGGCGTCGACCTTTTCAGGCATTCCGATTCGGGCTGGCGGCAAGCGGTGTGGTTCGAGATGACACCCCGCACGCCCAACATAATGGCCACAGGTGAACTCCTCCACCTCCCCAGCAGCACCCTGACACCACCACCCAGCGAACTCCGCTTCGGCGCAGACCCCCGGCCCGCACCGGAGCAGATCAGAAACCGGATCAAACAGCATGTCGCACAAGGGGATTCGGATCGAGCCATTCTTCTGATCAAGAAGAAATACGGCGCCAGGGTGTTCGGATGGGTGTCGGCCGATATCGGAGAGCACCAGGCGGCACGGGATATCACCGACAAGGCCTGCGCAAATGCCGTCGCCCGCTTCGGCCAGATCGGCAACCTCAGCGTCGAGGAATGGGTCTTCCGCAACGCCGGTAACCTCATGACAGAACATCGCAGGTTCGTCCAGTTCCGTCAGCGGATCTGGGATATCTTCGTCGCCAGCGCCGACGTCGAGGCAGACGGACCGGCAAGCCGCGCGCTGGCCGTGGCGGACCGCAGCCGGATACAGGACTGCCTCCGCGCGAACCTCGCCTCCGACCAGCAGCGGAAGATTGCCCTGCTGTGGCAGACGCGGCCCGACGCCTCGACAGATCCGTTGCCACCCGCCGACGTTCAGAACGCGGACCCATTGCTGTGGGGCGCTGTTCGGAAGTTGGCCGTCGCGATTACTGCCGCACACACCGGGACGAATCTGGCGGTTGCCCGGGCCTCCGCATTCGTGACCCCGGCGCGCGAGTCGAGCCAGGACGACGCGGCGCTCGCATTTTCCGAGCAGCAGCTCGAAATACTTCAGCTGGCAGCGCGCGGATTGTTCCCGCACGAGATCGGGAAAGTCCTCGGAATACCACATACGACCGTAGAAGAAGACCTCGCGAATATATCCGGTGAACTGGGGGCCGATGATCTCACTGCCACGTTGGACGAGGCCAGACGTGCGCATCTCGTCGACGACGAACACTTCACGCCGACCGACCAGCAAATCCGGCTTCTGGAGCTGGTTGCGGAAGGCAAGACGAACTGGGAGATCGGGGAAATCCTCGGCCTGACCCCGGGCACCGTCAACGTGTATCTCAGCCGTCTGGAAGCCGAATTCGGCACCGGTACCCGGGCGGAGCTCGCAGCCACAGCCATCCGGATGCGGATCATCGAAAATCGAAGCAGTTCAGCGGCCGACGTTGTGAGCGTGGACGATGACCTGCGCCAAGTCGAATTCGACCTGCTCGCAATGACCGCGAAAGGAATGTCGAACAGACTCATCGCCGAGATTCTCGGCATCCACGAGGTCAGCGTGGGCCGTTACTACCGCCGGATCAAGGACAAGCTGGGCAGCGAGAGCCGGGCAGCACTGGTAGCGAGGGTCCTGCCGCGTCTCGCCGCCCGTACCGTCGACGCGGACACCGAGCTGTCCGATCTCGAAAAACAAGTCCTTCGTCTGGTCGTGAACGGCTTGCCGAATACGAGTATCGGGAATGAGCTGGGACTGCCGGAGCACGCGGTACCCGGTTACCGGGCGCGTATCGCCGTCAAACTGGACCTCTCGAGTCTGAACGCGATGATCGAGGCGGGACGGCACATGATATCCGGCGATATTCCCGAGCACCTCCGCAAATGCCTCGTCCAAACCGTGCGCGCCGCCTGGGCCATCGGCTACGACGACGCCGACATCCCCACCAACAACAACGCCGAAACCTGGAAAGAACTCGAAGACAGCCTCCACGGCAACTACACCAGAATCCCCACAACCGACACCCCCAACGCCATCAACGATGCCATCGCCCACGCCATCGACACCCTGGAAAACCCGAACAACAACATCGAAGCCATCGCCTTCGTCATCGACGACGGCCGAAACGCCCACAGCTTCCTCGTCACCTCCGAAGGCAAAGGCAAAACCCTCGTCTTCGACACCAACATCCCCACACCCAACGAACAACAAACCACCACCACACCCAACCAACAACCCAAACGCATACCCCGCGTCCGCGACCGCGACCAATGGGAACAAACCCTCCCCCAAACCTTCCCCGATATCAAAGACGCCTTCATCCTCGAATTCACAAAAGACGAAGAAGGCCGCCTCCACCCCAAGCCTCGATCGAACACCCACGGCCCCACCCGAGAACAACGCCAACACAAAGTCCAAGGCCCACCCGCGAACGAAGAATCCAACCAACCAGCCGACGCGAGCGATGACCGACAGCGAACGAGCGAGTTGCAGAGCGAGTCGGATGAGTCGCGGACCACGCAAGGGAGCGGCGAGACCTCGAATAACCCCGGCTCGCATGAGCCTGCCGGTGCGGCCGAACAGCCGGACCACCCCGACACGCTGCTCATGCGGGTCGTGCTCCAAGAAGTGCGAGAGCTGGTAGGCGCCGACCTCGTAGCACAGGACATTGCGGCCGAGGCATTTTCGCAGGCGGGCGAGCAGGGTGCCGAGGCGCTGCTCGCCGTTGCCCGCGAGCTGGCAGTAGATCATGTGCGCTTCGCCCGATTCCGGCAGGCTCTGCTGGTCGCTCTCATCATCGACGCCAAGGTCGACATTTCCGATCCCATGGTTCGCGCCCTGGCCGAGGCGAGCAGAAGCGAGCTGGAACGCTGCCTTGCCGAATTACCTGACGAACGTGGCGTTCTGCGGGCACGATTCTGGGACGGGCTCGCTCGGCGACAGGCCGCTGATCGGCTGCAACTGGACAAGGCACCGTGGGCGGTGGAACGCCGCGCACTTCGGCGCGTCGCAACACAGCTGGCCACGATCGTCGCCCTGCCGGAGTCGGACGACCAGGTATCCGAATTCGCACCGGCCCCAGCGACCACGCGCCCGATACCCGGTCCCCTGATCGAGGATCTTCGCTTCCTGGGCGGTGGAGACGGTGTCGATATGCCACATGAGATGGCAGAGGCGATCATCGCGGAAGCCCTGCGCAACCTGTCGTCGGCTTTGGACGGCAACTACAATCTGAATATCCGGGTCGGCTCATTTCTGGTGCGCATACGGAAATCGGGCATCGACAGTATGGACACCAGACTTACTTCCGAACCACGAGTGATCGAGTGGCTCGCCAAACGCGGGATCGACGTAAAGATTCCACGGCTGTACTACATCATGAACGGTGTCGTGCTGCCCGATGGCACTGTCGTCGACGGCGTGCAGATCCAGGGATTCGTGGACAATGCACGCCTATTCCACGATCTGCCGGAAAAGCCGATCGCGATCGTGGTGGCGAGTATCGCAAAACTGCATGCACAGACCAAGGGGTCCGGAAATAGGCTGAACCTCCTGAGCTTCGTCCAGAGACTGGTCGATGAGAAAATGTCCGTCTTCGCGAGGTCGCGCGAACAATACCGGGATACTTTCGACGCGCTGGGAATCCCGAGCGATCCCTTCGCACCCGTTCTGGCGATGGTGTCGCCGGGACAGAATATCGATCCTGTTCTCATACACTCGGACGCGCATTTCAAGAATATTCTCTACGATCTCGACAGCACGGTGACGCTCCTCGACTTGGAACTCGCCAGGCCGGGCGACCCAGCTCTCGACTGGGCCCGCCTTCGCCTGCTCGAGGGGGCCGGCCCGAGCGCGGAACTGCTCCGGCGGCTGCTGCCGCGAACGGAGCGCGATGACATATACGACCTGCTGTCGCAGATCGAGCGAACCCTCATCGACACCGTTCGACACAGGCGCGCGGCGATGTTCGGTCTGCTCACTCCCGAGATGATCCATTTCGCGGAAACCGAGTTGGCGAGCGCGTTCAGAGCGGCCAGACGGAGCCAAGGAATCCGCGGCCCCTTGTCCAGGCAGCAGTATTTCGAAGCCATCGGAGTTTGGAGCCCGCCTCCCGCGCAGATTACCGGCCCTGAGATGCTGGCCACCGACATTGATCCCCTCTATTACGTCATCGGCCCGCCCGGACGGGCTGAAACCGCGATACCCAGCTTCACCGACGCGTCATTCGATGAATTATGGGAATGGGCTCACCAGTTGCCGTTCGATGAGCTTCAGCAAGTCTTGGCTACATTGCGCGCCGAAATCACCGCTGTGCTGGCAGATTTTCACCGTGGTATGAGGTCACCTCGAGTACCGACAGGTCCGGCACGAGCGCTGAACACGATTACGTTTGTACTCTGGGAGAGAATCTCCGAGGGAATAGCGTTCCTCGGCGATGCTCAGTACCTCGAACTGCTCGACGACGCAGCGCTGTCGGAGGTGACGGAGTATTTCGCGGGGTGGGCGCCGATTGTCAGCGAAATGCACCTCGGGGCACGCGCGGTGTTCGACTGCATCGGCAGCCTCCGGATGCACTATGTGCCACCTCCACTCCTTCACGAACTTTCGGTATCGGCTGGGCAACTCGCGCATAAGCTGGAACTGCTGGCCGGGTCGGCGGACCCCGGAGATACCCCTGGTCCCGCCGGTGCGGACGATTTGAGGACAGCACGCCTCGCGCACCTGATTTCGGCGATGAAAACCGTCGGGTACCCACAAGAAACTGCTTTCTACACCGATGTCGCCGACACCTATCTGCGGTCGTTGCGGCACGAACTCGACCCGGCGGTGGCCGACGCCTTCAGCAGGCTGCCGGACCTCGCGACAGTGTTCGCTCGCGCACAAAACGGCGCCGAGCCGGACTTCGCCGCGGCGGCAGCGGCCTATCTGGAGTGCCTGGCTACGGTCACGCGATACTACTTGCTCAGGACCAGTGACTACGCATCCGGTCTCGAACATCTCGGCCGTCTTTCCGAGACCCTGCACGCTATCGATGCGCGTCTGCATGGACACCAGGCGGCGCACACCGCCGCCGCCGCGCGCGAACTGCACGAACAACTCGAGGCATCGCAATTCAGGTCGTTTTATGTGCGGCCACGAGTGATGGCCACCCGCGCATATGACCGGCTCTTCCTCGACTCATCTTTCGGCGACGCGATGGATCAGACCCTGGCTCTCCTACACGGGATAAGCAATCCTCCGGTGGCGGACCTGCCGACCCGCCGACCCGGGCCTGCCGCTGGCGGCTCCGGCACACTCCCCGGACACAACGCCGCCGAACCCGAGCCCTTCCACCATCCCAGGGACAACCCGTTCGCCGCTGAACGCCACCGCCTCGCCGGTGGAAAACGACCGCAGCACCTCGGTAACCAGTTCCTGGCCTTCCACCACAACGACGACGTTCCCGGCGACCCCGTGCAATGGGATAAACCGCACCAGCATCGCGACGTCCCATCGGAGCCGAACGAAAATGCCTCGGGCACAAGCGCATTAAGCCGAGGCGACCAGCAGGCGGCGGCACAACCACCAGCCGACGATCCCGCGAGCCCGGTGGAACATGTACCGCCAGAACCTGACGAAACATCGTCGCCGCATACCCACGAACAGTTCGTCGTCCGCGACACCACCGATACGACCGAGAACCAGACCATCAGTGCCGCCCATCCGGCGCGCGACCGACTACTGCGGTTGCTGGGCGAACGGTTCACCTGGCTCACCGACGAGCAGGTCGCGGCAGCGAACGTGCTGTTCACGCAGTTGGTTACGAAAGCGAGGAAGCAGCCGGACACCCGGATCGAGGCCGTCGTGACGGCGACGGACGAACAACACACTCGCAAAACGCGCGTCGAAGTGGTCACCATCTGTGCGCCTGGGAGCACCGAGGCGCAGATCGATGATGAGCCCACCATTGCGCTCAGGGCTTTCTCGGACGATTTCGGCACCACTCGATCCGAAAGCGGCACCCGGCATTCCGCCTGGTTCGAACTCCATCACCAGTTGGAGACAGCTCCCGAACAAGCACCGCCGCCCGCGGCCCGGGTCGGGAGAAATCCGCATTCCAGCGACCTCGACGAGGATGCGGTATCCGGTGTGCTGGTCGTCGACTCGCGTTCGCCCCGGCCGGAAACTCGCGAACGGCCTCTCGGAATCAGCGGGACCGTCGTCAGCGCGGAGACGCGGTCCGGTGTGCTGGTTCTGCATGCCTCGGAAACCGTGCGGTGGCGCGAGATCGATGATGGACCCCGTAGTACGACAACAATCACGATCGATACAGGAACCGGAGATCCCCCAGTCGACTGCCGAATCGAATACGCACTCGACCCGCAGGGCACCGCCCACGCGTGGATCGAGTTCTACGGTCCGGTTGTCGCCGGTCCCCACTTCGATCGAGTGTCGAGGATGATCGATGCGGCCTTGCACACCCGTTTCCCAACCAAAATGATCGCGGTCCAGCACGGCCGGGATTGGTTGGGTTCACATCGGTATATCCGACCAAGAACACTTGCGCGGCAGGCGACACGGGACGCGGACACCCGCATCGAAGTGGCACACAGCCCATCAGGAACAGGAACCGAGGCCCCAGCCCGCGGTGCCGATCCGCGCGATATAACTCAGGAGCAATTCCGCGGTTCGTACTGGCGAGCGGTATTCGCCGCGAAGTGGTTGGCAACGAATCAGCTCTTCGAACGCCATCGCCTCCATCGATTCTCCTGGCCAGCGGCGGCGCACGGCGCCGCAACGACGGATCTGACCTGGTCTTTTACGCTATCTGACGCCATCCGGACCGATCCGGCTGTCGAGCCGCTGTTGCAGGCATTCTGGACCCTGTTTCCCATGGATGAGGGGGCTCTGACCGCGCAAGCGGTGCGGGTGACGAACACCGCCGACTTTCCGAAAATCTTCGAGATGTGGCCCGAGGAATACAGCTTGTACAGGCAGTACGGGTCTCCGCTCGGCGCATCGGCGGAAACCGTCCGCCGAGTCGCAGCGGACAACGTCAGCCTCGCGCGCCTGGAAGCTTTGGCCACTACGGCGCAAGGACCTCGGCTCGCGCAGACACTCCGTCGGTTGGCCACGGAACTGGCGCAGTTCCCGGCCGACCCAGGCCCGATCTTCGAAGGCTTGCACGATGAAAACCGCGCCGCATGGGCATGGCCGACCCAACTGCGGTTCGACTTCGAACAGCGCAGGTCTGAATCCATCGAGCCGATCCATTTCCCGGTGCCCGACGATCTCGTCACCATCGCGACCACGCCGCGAATGCGGCCGACGGAACCGGTAGCCGCCTCGGCTACGGCCAGCCGACCGGCGCCCCTCACGCCCAACGATCTAGCGAGAATCATCAACCGCCGACGCCCGGCGATCGCGTCTCCAACGCCGCTCCAGGACATAGTTTTTCGACAGGTACAGCCCATTGTGGGCTCGGCCGAGGCGGCCGATGCCATTACCACGGAGGTGCTCGCGGATCACGCGGACAACGCCCCGGAGATGGTCATCGTCCACGCCCGCAATCGCGCGGTCGACCACGTGCGATCCGAACTCTTCCGACAGGCCATGCTGCGCGCCTTGATCGAATTCGTGAAGGTCGACCCCGCCGACCCCTTGGCCCGCGCGCTGGCACCCGGACGGAGCAGCCGTGAGGTCGAACGCGGTCTGGCGACCCTGTCCGATCTCGAGCGCGATTACTTGACCGCAAGGTTCTGGGACGGCTTGACCCGCAACGAGACAGCCCACCAGATGCAGGTCGACGAACCTCCGCGCCAGTTGGAACGTCGCGCACTACGCCGACTGGCGGCGGCAGTGGCAGCGGTCGCTCTCGAGAACGAGGGCGACGCCCCAGAGCACGCGAGCGGCGCGGTACCGGAAGCCGACACATCCATACCCAACCTGCGTACCAATGATCAGTACATGCCGATCGGTGGAACGACAGGCCAGACCATGCCCGACGAGATCGCCGCGGCCCTTCTCGAGCAGGGACTCAACAGCCTGTCGACCGCGATGGCGGGGAGTAAGAACGAAAACGTCCCGGTCGGCTATGTCGACGGGAAGCCACAATTCATGGTGCGCTTTCCAGCGGCCAGCGGGGACGACCTGGACAAGGTCAAGCTCGTCGAATGGCGGGTCTATCGGAAATTCGCAGAGGCGAACGAGCCATCGGTGCCGCGGGTGTACCGGGTGTTCAACGACGTCCAAATGCCCGACGGCCGCCGGATCGACGAGGTCGTTCTCATGGAGTACCTGGATGCCGAACAGCTCGCCGAGGTAATGGATCGCGGGGGCCTGACCGACGAAGTGATCGACGAGGTGGTCGAACTCTTCAACGCTCTGCACCGGCAGACCTTCCTGGGGACCGGGGACCGGCGAAAGCTCATCGACGAACTCGTCGCCGAGGAAATGGCCAATATTCGAGCGGCGCTGCCCGAACTCGCCGATTGCTTTGCCGCGCTGGGGATCCCGGAAAAACCGTTCGAACCGGTGGTGCGTTGGATCCATTCGGGCGTCATGTCGTCGGAGTGGTTCGCGCCGTTCGCGATCGTGCATCTCGACGCGCATTTCCGGAACTTGCTCCGCATTCTGCGCGGCAACCGAGCCGGTAAGGTGGTCGCGGTGGACTGGGAGCTGGCCAGGCCCGGGGATCGCGTCATCGACTTTGTCCGCATGTATCACCTGACCGGTGCCGGACCGGCCGCACAGCACTTGCGGCAGACGGTGTCGGCATCGCCGAATGTATGGGATGTATATTTCCTGTTCTTCGAGATCCAGCGCATCATTCACGACCTCATCCGACTTCGGCGAGCAGCGAAGTACGGTCAACTCACCCCGGAGCAGATCCAATTCGTCGGCAACGAATTGCGCAGTGCCTTTGCGACTTCCAGACCGGCATGGGCGCAGCACCCTGATCTGCCCAGCACACGGATCTTCGACGCCCTCGGCGCTTCGGTGCCGCCCGCGCGATGGTTTCCGCCGGGCGACCGTGCGACGGCACCGGCTCGAGGCGACGACGCCGATACAACAGAGATTCCCCGCGCGATGCCATTGCGGACGGACATCGCGATGCCGGACCTCACAGCCACCTTCGAGCAGCTCGAGCAGTGGGCCTCTGCGCTGCCCTTCCACGAGGCTCGACTGCTGATGGCGCAGACCCGGCAACAGGTCACCGCCCATCTGGCGGCATTGCATCGTGGCGATCCACCACCGATCGCGGAGTTGACCAGCGCGGCACGGGTACTGAACGCACTGACTACCGCATTGGCGAAATACCTCGAAAAGCAATTCATCGCCGCAAGCGAATTCGGACTCGACCCGGGCGTCTTGAACAACGAAGCACTGTCGGAGATGTTGTTCACCATCGCTGGCTGGAAGCCTGTCGCCTATGAGATGTGGCTGAGCGCGAGCCTGGTGCTCGACAGCGTCGGCGCGGTGCGCGACCCGCGGTCCAGGCCGCACCCGCTACACCACATCCCGGTGCCGTTCTGGGAAATTCATCGCCGTCTGGAACAGATTGTGGAGGCGGCACACGAGGCCAGGGACGTCGTCTCTGCCCGCAGCTCCAGCCGGGACGACCCCCGCCGCGAGCGCTTGATCGCGCTCCTCGAGCAGACAACGCATGGACTCGTGGAATTGTCCGGTCTGCGTGTTTCCAACCGGTACCACTCGGCTGATATCACCTTGCAAGTGCACTCGGAGGGGAACTTCGCCCCCGAACTCGTTGATGTCTTCGGAAACCTGCGCGGCCGAGCTAGGAAGTATCACGACAACGGGTTGGCGCGAGACCGCAATGATCAACGTTTCGCCGCCACAACCGAACCTTATCTGCGGAGCTTGATCACGGCGGGAATGTACGTCACGAACCAAACCAGTCGCTTCACCTCCGGGCTCCACCACTTCGGCCAGGCTGCCGATGTGCTCGACGAGACCGCGCGTCGCTTTCCAGTGCACTGGGCGCCGCGCACGGCCGCGCGCGAAATCCGTCGCCTGCATGACGAACTCAGCGCACTCCATCGCGAACTGCCGCCCGGACTGCGCGGGGAGCGGATGAGCGAGGCTGTGGCCGAGCGACTGATCTACCACGCAGAAGCCGATGAAGCGCTTCAGGAGACCCTGCAGCTGCTCCGCCGCGAAGCGGAGGCACCCCCGTCGTCCTAGTGCCCGAAGCGGCTGCCAGGCGTTCGAGGATCGGAGCCCGTTCCAGGTTCAGGCCGATGTTCCAGGTGGGCGCGGACGGCGATGTGCCGGAATGGCTTCGGTCCAGAAGTCGTGGCGGACGGCGTCCCAGAGTTTCGCGAGTTCGGGCAGGAGTTCGCGTGCCTGGACGAGATCGGGATAGTCGCCGGGTTCGAAGGAGGCGATCGCGGTTGAGTCGGATGTGTTGTGTACGAACATGATTGCGATCTCGTGGCGCTGGTTCAGGTGCCATATCGCTTGGAGGCCGTCGACTTCGGTTCGGTGGATGCCGTCCATACGGGTCGGCGGCGGTTATGACCGGTTGTCTCTGGCGGCGTGGGAATCCGTGACGGTTAGCGCGTCGAGCACATCCAACAGGGTTGCGAGATCGGGGCCGCGCCATACCGAGGGCCGGGTGCTCGGTGACGGCGTGCCGGGTGCACCGAGCGCGCGCCTCGGCGGGAGTTCATTTCCGATCGGTTCGAATGGCAGGCCGCGGGCCGCGGCGCGTTCGCGCGGGCTCATTGCCGGTGGGACGAGCGCGCCTGCGCGGACCAGGCACCTGAGAGCCGCGGACTTCAGTGGGCAGGTGATGGCGCGACATGTTATGTGCCGCTGCATGATTCGGTGCGATTCGGCGACCGTGAGTGGATGGTCGGGGTGGGCGTGGTCGGGTGTAATGCTGCTGTGCACGGCGCGCGCCCATGTCACCGGTGGGCAGACCGTTTCGAGGTCGCAGGTTTCACAAACGCGGGCGGGGGTGTTGTCCACGGTGGTCAGGTCGTAGACGATCAGGGCGGCTGCTTGCACACCGGTGGCGATGGTGAGGCCGTAGCCGATCGGATCGGTGTCCGGGTTCTCCGGTGGCCGAACGGTGTAGAGGTACTCGTATCCCAATTGCTCTGCGTGGCGGCGGATCTCGGCCGCATGTCGCGGCGCGGCCAGGCCGGACACGCCGGTGCGGACCAGGCCGACCGCTTTGGGTCTGCGCGCGTCGCCGACGTCCGGCCGACTGCGGACGTAGGCTGTATCCGGCTGTCCCGCTTGTATGTTCGTCATTGTCGCGAACCTTCGCCTCGGCGTATCGGTGGTCAATGGTGGCGCTCGACCCGAGGGACCGGCCGATCGCCACGACTAGGACACACCGCCCGCGGGGGTCTTGGAAGGCGAAAACGGGAACCCCTGTCAATCGGCGAAAAAGCCCAGCGCAAAGCCGAAGTTTGTGGGAGGGTCTTCCCGATTCTGGAGCACATGTCGGCTCGAAATAAGGGGGCAATTCATTGGTGGACAGCGATAGCAGCATCACTCGCCGACAGCTCGGGCGATTGCTGCGCGAAGCACGTGACGAGATCGGATTGACACTGGAGGACGCCGCCCGGCTGATGGAGTGGAGTAAGAGCACTCTTCAGCGGTACGAGAAGGGGCAGAACCAGAAGATCCGGATGCGGGAACTCGACGGGATGATCGATATCTATCGCATCGATCCCGAACGCGCGGAAGGGCTTCGGGGGTTGGCGAAGCAGGCGGCGGAGAAGTCTTGGTGGCATGAGTTCGGGGATCTGATTCCCGAGAACTTCAGTGTCTTCATGGGGTTGGAGTCCGCTGCGGAGAAGTTGACGACCTACCAACCGGATCTCGTTCCGGGACTGCTGCAAACGGCTGACTATGCGCGGATCATGGCGCGTATCGCCAGTCCTGGTGATACCGACGAAGAACGCGAGCGACGCGTCGAGATGAAACTGCGTCGGCAGAATCTCATCACTCGCAAAACGAGGCCCGCCACGATCAACGTGATCCTCGGCGAGACGGTGTTGCGCCGCATAATCGGCGGTCCGTCGGTCATGGCGGCGCAGCTAAAACACTTGGCAGACGCCAGCACGATGCCTAACGTCAGTATCCGAATCCTGCCGTTCTCCTCAGGAATGCCGACTGGTGAGCTGATCGGAACCTTCGTGATCCTGGAGTTCCCAGTGGACAGCCGGGGCAAGCCGATCGAACCCACGATCGTCTACGCCGAGAACTACACCGGCGATATGTACTCGGAAAAGGTCGGTATCGTGCAGCGGTATAGGCAGGCGTACCAACGCATTGAGCAAGCCGCGTTGGATGAGGTCAGTAGCAGAGCACTGCTGCGGAAGATGGCAAGGGAGTATCAGCATGAACGTTGACCTGTCCGGAGCCCGGTGGTTCAAGAGCAGTCGCAGCGGCGGGACCAAGGACTGCATCGAAGTCGCCTTCCTCGACACCGGCATCGTCGGCGTCCGCGACTCCAAGAACCCAACCGGCCCAGCCCTGACCTTCACCCCGACCGAATGGGATGCCTTCACCGCGAGCGTCCAAGCCGGAGCCTTCAACCACCCCGCCTGAACACCCACAACGGAGCAGAAACCCAGAGCGGCCGCAGTCCGAATACAGATCGGAGTGCGGCCGCTCGGCCTCTATCATGACGGCGTGTCCCTTCCGCGTATCGAGCGCCCGGACCTCCCCGAGTACATGACCTGGGAGGAGCTGGAGCGACTCCCCGAAGAGATCGCCGCACAGATCGAGCTGTGGAACGGGCGCGTGGTATGGGTGCGCCGCGGCCCCGCGGAACATCAGACCTTTTCGAACCGTCTGTGGAGCACGATCGAGCGCTGCGCACGAAAGACGATGTCGGAGCATCCTGAGCACTGCTGGCGGGTGACCACCGAAACAAACGTCTTCCTCGGGCGCAACGGCAAATCCGATTTCTTGACACCCGGCTTCCTCGTCCATCGGTGCCTGGAGTCCCCTTACCAGGATCTTCGGAGTGCCGCCGTCGTGCTGGTCGGCGAGGTCCTGTCTCCTTCCAACACACAGACCGATATCGAGGCGAAGAAAGGCCGCTACGCGGGCGCTGGGATTCCCTGGTACTGGGAGGTGCGTCTGGACCGCGAATCCAGCGCGATCGCAACAGTCCGCGCCTACGGCCTCGACATCGGGCACGCCCAACTGCCGGACGGCGTCCACCCCTTGCGCCCAGCCAACTACATCCTGGCGAGCGAATGGACCCACGACAACCCTGACGGCATCGCCATCGACGCCCCGTTCCCCATCCCTGGACCGAACTCGAATACTGACCGCGGCAATACCTTTCGCCCCGGATTCGCACCACGGTACCCGTCCGCCACGGTCGAAAGACAAGCGGCCGCACTCCGAAGCTGTTTCGGGCGACCGCTCGGGGTCACACGACTTCGAGCCGGATGTTCGGGTCGAGGGCGCGAAGATCATCGGGATCGGAAGTGATCACGGCGCGGGCCCGCGTCAAACGAGCGCATACGATCACGTGCGCGTCGACAACGTCGGCGGTACCGGAACCGGCGAGGAGTGCGCCTACGGCTTGGGCGTGACGACGGTCGAGGTCGATGATCTCCACACTGCCTGCACCGAGCAACCGCCCGATCGGATGCTGGCGGGGGCTATTGCGCCACACCTGTGCGAGCACGGAGGCAGGTACGCGGACAGGGAGCCTCGCATTAACGGCTTCGTCGACCAGCGCGACAGCTCGGGCGTTGCCCTTCTCGATGCCGATCAGCGCACCGGCATCGAGAATGATCACGCGGCACCACCCATTTCGGCTTCATCCAAGCCGAGCACGCTCCGCGCCCATTCGCGATCCTCATCCGTCACACCGGCCTCGCGGGCAAGCTCGGCGGTTATCTCCCGAGCGGTGGCCCAGTCGGGTTCGCGGCGGGCGATATCGGAAAACCAGGCGGAGACCGAGGAGGCTTCGCCATGGGTGACGGCAGCCTCAGCCTTGGCGGCCACGTCATCGGGAATGCTGATAGTAATCCGCTTCATACTCCAATCATACCATTGAGTATGAGGGTGTTCATACCGCTATAGCGACACCGGACATATGAACCGGCGGCCGGTGAGGGTGGCGGGGAGCGGGCCGCGGCAAGGGGTGCCGGACAGGTCGTAGAAGGTTGCGCTTGCCGAGCCGGTGAATTCGTCGCCGTGCACGATCAGGTCGAAGCGCACGATTCCCTTCTGCACCGACGCGGGATCCGCACGGTCCACGGTGAATTCGAGGAATGCGCCCGATACTGTTGCGCCGTCGGCCTTCCAGGTGCCCATGCCGTTGCTGTCGCTGGTGGCGCGGTTGCCGTAGTCCGGATTCGATTGCGCCATGGTGCCGTCCGCGTGGAAGGTCATCACGTGGTAGCCGAATGGTGCGCCATCGGCCACCACTTCCCAGACGCCGACGATGCTCATGCGCACAGTCCGGCGAGGAGTTCGATGCCGGGTTCGATGCAATGTTCGGGCACGGTGGCGAAGCTCAGCCGCAGCGCGTTGCGTGGGGCATCGGGAGCCGCGAAGAAGGCGGATCCGGGCAGAAATGCCACTCCCCTGTTCAACGCTGGGGCAACCAACATATCGGCGTCGAAATCGGCCGGGCCCTCCACCCATACGAACATGCCGCCATCGGGTTCGGTCCAGCTGAATCCGGACGGCAAATATCGACCCAACGCGGTCACCACCGTATTCAGTTTTGCCGCATAGGATTCCACGAGCAGACTCAGATGCGCGGATCCCACCGGCGTGCCGAGGAATTCGGCGGCGATCGCCTGATTGAAGGCGGAGGTCTGCATATCGATGCCCTGTTTGAGGGCGAGTACCGGCTCGAGCAGGTCGTCCGGGAGCACCGTGATGCCGATCCGCAATGCCGGTGCAAGGGTTTTCGACAGCGAGGTGATATAGGCCGTACGGTCCGGCGCGAACGACCACAGCGTCGGCACCGGCTCACCGCGGTACCGCAGGTCGGTATACACATCGTCTTCCACGACCAGCGCCCGGTGCCGGGTGATCACCTCGGCGACCCGCGCGCGCCGGGCTGCGGACATGGTCCGGCCGGTGGGGTTCTGGAAGGTGGGCAACAGGTAGACGAACGCCGGATCATGGTGTGCCAGTGCACTGTCCAATGCTTCCGGCAGGATGCCGTCCGCATCGGAGGCGACCTCGACCACCAGGGCGCCGTGGCTGCGGAACACCTTCACGGCCGGACCGTAGGTCGGGGTCTCCACCAGCACAACCCCGCCGGTATACAGCAGCGCCATGCAGATGTTGTGCAGTGCACCGGATCCGCCCGTGGCGATATGTACCCGCTCGGGCGAACACCCGATTCCACGACCGGACAACAGTATTCGCGCCTGCTCCAGCAACGGCGGGAAACCCTGTGTGAGCCCGTACTGCAATGCGGTACTCCCGTACTTCGCGATCGCGGCCGCGGCCAGCGAGGCCACCAGCTCACCCGGCAGCAGCGCCGGATCCGGCGCGCCGACCGCGAACGAGATCACATCCGGTCGGCGCGCCAATGTCGCGAACGCGTCGTCGATCGGCCCGCTGCGCATGGCTGTTTCTCTGCCGAGCGCGACACCCGTGCTCACGCCTCCACCTCGCTGGCGCTCGGCTCCGGCACGAGCACGCTCGTGGCTGTGTTGTTTGTTCGCTCGCTGCGCTCGCTCATACCCGAGCCAACTCCCGCCGCAGTCGCGCGGCGATTTCCACTGCCGCCACATCGAATTCCGGCGTCAACACCAGATCATCGCTGAACAGCGGATCGGTGCGCACATCCACCGCCACCAATCCCTCGGTGTCGCTGAGATTCACCGCCACATGAACCACACCCTGGGGGATGTACAGGAATTCGCCGGGCCCGTGCGCATAGGGCTCCAATTCGGGGCCGATCAGCGTCACCGCCCGTCCCGTCACGCAGAACACGATGGTTTCACTGTGCTCGTGCAGATGCGCCCGCGCCACCTTCCCCGGCGCCATATTCACCAGGGCCGCCGAAATTCCCTCAGCCCCACAGGTATCCCTCGTTATGCAGGGCAGTAGATGCTGCTCCTGCGGTCCCACAACCTCCGCGACGTCGGCTGCGGCAACCACGCGCACGGACTTGGTATATTTCTCCATCGAACATCCCGAAACATTGCCGTAGGAAAGTCAATTTCTGACATCGGGAACGCTATGGCAGCGACAAACCGAGAACATCCGCCGCACCGGACCGGAATATCCGCACAATCCCGCAGAATATCGATATCCACGGCCGAGACTCCTGGAATTCCCGCACGGACGCCTCGGTGACAGTCGATCGGCGCGGGCGCCGACCCCGGAGGGCATTCGTGTCGATCGCCCACGAACATCGGCTGATTTACGCCGTCACCGACCGAGATCATCGTGGTCGCGGTCGGTGGGCATTACGACGAGCAGCTCCCGGATTCACCTCGTCGGAGGTGCGATGACCGACGCGCGGCGCGGCGCGGGCTGTGGCGTCTGGGAAGACATTTGGGTGAACGCCGGATGATCGACGAGTTGTCCGTGCGCGTAGATCGCATCGCGCAACCGCTGACGGGTCGGCTCCTCGGCCAATAGCAACACCAATTCGTCGCAGCGCCGTTCGAACAGCATCGACCGCAGCACCGACGCATCCGAGGCGGAGCGGCCCACGGCAGTTTCCGATCGCAACTCCCCCAGCGGAATTCGCGAAACATCCGCCTTCAGCGGCAGCATGGACGCCACCACCAGATCATCGGCATCGCGCAGCTCATCCCACCACTGTTCCGGAACCGGTTCGGCCTGCCGGAACGCCTGCAGGATCCGCTCGCGCACGGCGGCGGTCCCGAGCGCGGTCGCGGCATTCGGTCCCAGCCGTGCCGTGCGCGCATGCGCGTCGACGGCGAGTTCCACACAGCGCCAACCGATCCGGTCGGCGGGCACGGACACGGCCCGCTCCAGCAGTTGCGGTGCACCGACCAGTTCCAGTCGGTCCACCAAACCCGTTCCCGGACCGGCGAAATCCATCATCGCGGCGGCACCGACCGAACCCGCCGTCGGAATTTCGCCCAGTTGTCGGCTCAGCGCGTCCTCGATCGGTAGCGACGATGCCAGTGCCGTCAGCCGAGCCCCGGTTTTCTTGCCCCAGGACAATGCGAATTCCGCGAGTACCCGGGCCGGATCGGCGATCCCCTCCCAGGCCGGATCCGAGACCGACCACATCCACGGCGTCGAGAGTTCCCGAGGCAGATACACCCGCGCGGGTAACCAGCCCTGCCCCTCGTTCGAGGTGACGAACGCGCCGACACCGCCGGGATGCCGCATGATCGACACCGCCCAGGCCGTGCCGACCGTCGCGGATTCGGCCGCCGCGAGCAGGCTGCTCAGCAGGGTGCGCGCCAGTGCGAGATCACCGTCGACCCGTTCACCGACCATGAAGGTCGGGGCCGCCGCCGCGATCATCGCGGCACCGACCGCATCGCGCATATGGTCACTGCCGGAAGACTTTTCGGAGTCGTCGGGCGCCGCATCGGACTGGACCGGAACCCCCGGGGCCGGACGCACCGGTGGCGCGTTCTTGCCGGGTGGTACCGAAACACCCGGGGCCGAAACACCGGACGCCGAAGGCGATCCCGGCGAAACCCGTGGTCCCGCACCGGAAGTTCGCGAATCGCCGCCCTGGGGCGCTCGCGTATCCGCGCCTGGCGCCGAGGGATTCGCGGTGGCGCCTGCCGCGGCGGGCGGCGCGGTAGTGGGCGGTGCCGTAACCGTCGGCGGCCCGATGACCGGCGACGGCGCTACCGGACCCGCGAACGCGCCCGGCATGGAACCGAGCAAGCCGCCCGGCGCCGATTCGGAGTGTTTGCCATCGAGCTCAACCCCCAGCGACCTATCCGTACCGGACTTCGACGCCATTCCTATTACGTCATGGTCGGTGGAACCGCCCTCGGACGTCGAGAGAGTTTCCGCCGCAGTGGGTGTCGAGCCACTGTCGCCGGGGCTCGTCGAGCCCGAGTGCGATACGCCCGAGTCCGCCGCACCCCCGGATTCACCGATACGCTGCGGTCCGTAGCCGGAGTCGGGTGCGGCACCGTAACCGGGCGCACCCATGCCGGTCGACGACGCATCAGGCGCCTGCGACTGCGGCACGTCACCCGGCTGCGGTCCCGTCGGTGGCTGCGTCGCAATTGGGTTGTCGGTGCCGCCCGGCCCGTGCGGTCCGCCGAGATCACCACCGGGCAGTGGTGAGAACGGCCGCGGCAGCCCGAGCTGATCGAACAGCCTGTTCAGCGCATCCAATGCCGGAACCCGTGGCACACCGAGGCCATCGGGCAGACGCCAGCCATTGGGCCAGCCGGGAATACCGGGCGGCAGCTGCGAATTCCCCGGGTGGCGCGGTCCGTGCCCGGCATGCGGATCCGAATGCCGCCGATTCCCAGGTCCTCCTCCGGAAGAGTGGCGATCCGATGGCCCCGGCTTCCCCAACGCCGCCGCGATAATCGGCAACTCCGGCAGGCCACCCGGCCCGATCAGTGTGAGCGCATGCCTCGCCACCTCGTCGACCTCGGCCCGTGCCTGTGCGATGGTCTCCCTGACCTTGGCGCGTTCCTCATCGGCGGTCGAGCCGTCGCCGTCCTCGTCGGAGACCTCATCGGGAATAGCGCGGATTTTGCGGTCCGCGCGATAAACGATGTCGAGAATGTGGGTGCGCGTCCGGTCGACGATTCCGGCGATCCGCTCGAAGGTGTCCGCGGTGGCCACCAGCGCATCGACGAAACCGCGCAGAGTTCCCTGCTGGGCGCGCAGATCATCCTTGATCGGATCCAATCCGGCACTGGAGCGGACGCTCTCGTCGAAGGCACGGCGGGCACGATCGGCCTCCGCAGGATCCAAAGCCTCGGCGCCCTCACGCGCCACCCGCTCGAGCGCACCCCACTCGCGCGGCGAGATCTCCGGCCAGTTCTCGCCGACAATGGCCTTCCAGTGCGGACTGTTGCGCTCCTCCGGGTCCATCCGGAAATCAGATCGACCCGGATACCTGGGCACCGCCCGCGACATCGCTGCCGTGGAGGGCTTGGTTGGTCTCGACGACATATCGATGCATCGAGCCGGCATGGTCGTTCAGATCGTCGACCGCGTCCCCGAACCAGCCGACGATCTGATCGCGCACCCTGACGGCCCGATGATCGAGCTCCGATACCGGGCTGTGCTGCAACGCGAAGGCATCGGTGGTCGCACTGACGTGGCCGGTGCTGGAGGTCACGACCCCGAAGTGTTGGCCGTGGGTCGCCGTCACATCGTCCGGGTCGTCCGTATCCAGGATGTAGGTCATGGCGGGTCCTGTCTGAAAGATTCCTGCGATCAGGAAGTGGTGCCGAATTCGGCGATCTCGGTTGCCCGATAAGAGGATTCGGTGGGCAGATCGAAGGAATCGATGGTGTACGGGCGGGTGCCGTTGTGCTCCATCTCGGCCCGCAGACCGACCCGTGACTTCAGATGTGCCAGCCGGGCGAGCCGGACGATTTCCGCGGCCAGCCAGGTGTCCCCGTTGTCCCTGGCGTCGTCGGTGATGTGCAGCCCGACGACCTCGCCGTCACGACCACAGGCGACACCGACGGTGTGGTCCGGATTGAACACCTCATAGATCAGGTTGCGCCAATCCGGCGGTGCGACCTCGTCGAGGTCGTCCTGGTCCAGATCATCGAATTCGGTCATCGGCTACTCCTAGGTGCGTGCGACAGTGCCGGGCGGCGCGATCACTCGGTCGGGCGGGCCCGCGGCGGGTTTCTCCGGAGCCGGATCATCGGCGGCGGACAGCTGCTGTGCCAACGCATTCCAGGCGGCGTCACCGATGGTCATGACCTGACTCAACTGCCAGAATCGGGCGCCGAGATACATTTCGCCGGTGCCGTCCGGAGCGATGTCGAGATGGTCCGGCCCATCCGTGGTCGGATTGAGGCTGATCGTGGTAGCCGGAGGAAATTGATCGTCGACGTTGATGATCGTCGCGCCGCCGCCGGGGATGAAACTCTGCCGACAGCGATCGCTCGCGGCCACCGCCAGATCGGAGCTGTTGGTGGTGAGAGTGACGTCCGGATTCAGCAGCAGCTGCAGCACCCAGGAACGGGCCGCCTGCTCCGGATTGTCGGCATTGATCGAGATGGTCAGTGTCGCAGCCAGATCCACGACCAAGACGGCCTCGGCGCTGGTAACGCCCACGACCACCAACCGCTTCGGCGAACCGGCTGGATACGGCAGATCGTCCGCGGCCAAGGCGATCACATCCGAACCGACACCGACTCCGGTGACCGGATGCGCGTTCACCGTGCCCGTCGCCACATCGATCGCGTACGCGCACAACAGATCCGGGGTGCGATCCGCGACCCCGGCCAATCGGACCAGCCCCTCGCGGTGCAACCACCGGACGGTATCGGCGACGGTGACGCCATCGCCATCACTCATGACTTCTGCTCCGCGCTCGCCGCGGCCGGTTCCGCTTCCGGCTCATCGGCCCAGGGATCCTTGTCCATGAGCTGCTCGTACTGGCGTGCCGCATCGGCGGTGCTCTCCCGGATCGCGGCGACGATCTCGGTGACCAGTTCATCGCTTTCGAGCCGGTCGACAGTGCCCGGAGCGAGGTAGAGCCCGACAAGTCGGCCCATGGCATCGACCTCGGGAATCACCGCGCCGCTCGGCGACGGCCGACGGGCGCGGATGCCATCGATCTTCTCGCGCAAGTCGGCGATCTTGTGGCGGAGTTCGCGCGCGGCATCGAGCGCCGCCTGCACGTCGGGGTGGATATCACTCATGCGGAACCTCCGGATTGGGACGCCTGATTGGGCTGGGACGGCGTCGGCGGTGTCACGGTCGGCGCGATCGTCGGCTTCTCACCGATCACCTGCTCGGTATGCGGTGTGTCGTCGACATACATCAGCCGATCCGGATGCCAGGCCACCACGCGGTTGCGTTCGTTATTGCCACCGCCGGCACCGCCCATGCCGGGCGACATCGGCATGTACGGCATCATGCCGGAACCGGTGCCCGCCGCACGCGCCGCACCGGCCGCCGATGTCGACAGCGGCTCGATCACCGATGTTCGCGGCAGACTCGACGAACCGCTCGCGACACTGCCCGAGGAACCGACCATCGGCATCGGGCCGACGGTGAACGACGAGGACGTCCCCGATGAATTCATCGCACCTGTGATATCGGAGATCGGCGTCGCGCCGCCACTCGAACCGCCGCCGCCCAGTGCACTGTAGTCGGTCGAGCCGTAGTCGCTGGAACCGTAATCGTCCAGCCCTTCCGTCGTCGAGTCGGTGCTGTTCTGATTCAACAGACCGGACGACATCAGCGAACTCATCACGGTCGGCAGCATGGACGCCAGGCTGCTCAGCATCTGACTGGCCTCGCCCGAACCGCTCGAACCGCTCTCGTCCGAACCGGTTTTCGACGAACCGGCGTTTTCCGCGTTCTTGGAGCCGACGGTGGTGGCGTAACCGGTGATGGTCTCCGCCGAGCGCGCGTTCTGCTCCTGGAACTTCGCCAGCGCGGCCTGGATACCGACCTCGTTCTTGGAGCGGATCGCCTTCAACAGTTCCTTGCGGGCGGCGATGATCTCCTCGGGCGTAGGGTGTTTGGCCTTCGCCGTGGTGAAGGCATTGCTGTAGGTGTCGATGCCATCGACCAGCTTGCCCAATCCGGTGCCGAGTTCGTCGAGCCAGCTCCGATGTTTGGTCAATTCGGATGCAGCGGCGGAGCCTACCGGAACCCAATGCTGCATCGTCTGTGTGGCCGCGTCCACGCCGGCGAGAGCCGCGGGATGGAAGCCGCCGAGAAAGCCGCGCACATCCGTCGAGAGTTTGTTCGCCGGACCCGTGCCGGGTCCGCCACGCAGTTGCTGCGCGAACGTCAGCGGATCGACGCTGGCACCGGCCGCGGGGAAATTGAAAGCTGGCGGTTGCCGCACATTCAGCGGCATCGGTTCCGCGACGGGATTGGCCAAAACCTCACCGCCACTTCCATTTATCTCGCGCGCGCCCGCGTCGTCAGCGGCGGTGTAATCCGCCGCCGCCGTACCCAGCTTCTGCGCCGTCTTGTGAATCTCACCGAGCACACCCGACATTCCGTTCAGCAGATTGGCGGCGTGGGCATTGAGCTGTGGCACCGCCTCGGCCGAAATCGGGTCGCTACCCGCGGGCAGCACCCAGCCCTTGGGTAGCGATTGCCCGGTGGCATGCGCCAGCGCGGCGAGTTTCGCCGCCGCGGCGGCCAGCTCCGCCGGATTGACGTCCAACGCCATCACTGTCTCCTCTCACCCCAGCGCATGCTCAGGCAGGCGCCCCTCCCGTAGCCGCGAGCATCGGTGCGCCGGACTGGTCGCCCGTCGGGGCGCCGCCGGGCGCCTGGCCGGACTGGTTGCCCGCCGCGGTTGCCTCGATGCCATGTGGGTGGGCGAATCCGGAGAATTCGCCGAATTCCCCGGCGGTGTCCGACAACTGGTTCAAGTTGTCGGAGGTCAACTCCGTCAACTTGCCGCCGATAACCGCCTCGAGAGTGCCACCGGAATCCGGGGTTCCGAACTTCACGACCACGGCCGTGCGGTCCTTCCAGACCGCGACGTCGCCTGTCATCAGCTGGTTCGGATCCACAGAGTCGCCGATCTGCTTCTTGTCCGACCACTTCGCCGGTGTCTTGCCGTAGGCGGCCTGCGCGTCGGTGCCACTCTGGTTGCCGAACGCGGCATCCAGCGCCTGCGCGACCACCGCCGGGACCTTCTGCGTGCGGCCGTCGGGGAAGGTGTAGTCCACCATGCCGTCGGTACCCGGAGTGTGGCCGGGCACCGGGCCACCGGGCTGTCCCTGGCCGGTCTGCGACGAGGAAGTGCCGGGAGGCGGCGTCGACGCCGGGGTACCAGGTGCGGTTGTCGACGCTGGCTGGGCCTGGGCTTGGGGCTGCGTGGCGACCGCAGGCTGCGCGGCGAGAGGTTGCTGCTGGGCCAGGCCGTTCTGGCCGTACTGATTCATCATGTCGCGCATCTGCTGCTGCTGCGCCATCTGCGCCAGCTGCTGCCCGAGCGAGTTCATCATGTCGCTCATACCGGAGCCGACGCCCGAACCCATCCCGGAGTCGGGATAGCTCGCTTGGGTCGGGGTGGTGCTGCTGGGGTAGCTGGAGCCGGTGTCTCCCGACCCGACCGAACCCGCTCCGGTGCCATCCGAGCCGCCGGTCCCGGTGCCGGTCGACGAGCCGTCGCCGGTGGAGGAGCCATCGGCACCGAGGTCGATGGGTTTCCAGGTGTCGTCGGCGCCGGTGCCATTGCCGGTGCCATTGCCATTGTTTACCGGCTGGGCCTGGCCCGGATCGTAAGTATAGTCGCCATTACCGTTACCGGTGCCCGTACCTTTCTTCTTCAGGTCGTCTATTTCCTTCTGGAGCTTATCGGCCAGCGCGCTCCCGTCCTTCACCTTCTGCGTCAGGTCGGCGATTTGCTTGGTCTGGTCGTCGATCTTGGCTTTGCTGGCAGACATTTTGTCCAAAGTGTCTTTATAGATTTGCGCTCCGGCCTCGAGTCCATCCGCAACGTAGCCCATGATATAGTCATCCATGGTCGTGCTACCGTCTAGCGACTTCGTGGCACAATCACTCAGACCGTTTATCAGCTGACCCATCTGGCTCTGATATTGCAGTCGGTCTTCTTTCGTATCCTTCGTCGTCTCTTTCACTACCGCAGTGAACTTGACCTGCAGGTCATTGAAGGCAGCCTTGAGCGAGCTCGCCTTCTGCACATAATTGCTGATGGCCCCCGACCGCAACTGACTCAATTGGACCTCGGAAACCTGACTCACCGAATCAGCGTCCGGCAGATCGGACGTCTTCCCGCTGCCGAGGGCATCCCAGTTGGTGATGAGAAATTTCAACAGCCGGTTATCTACGAGCTGTTTGGAAGGCTGCGATATCTGGTAAGCCTTCCCGTCGGGATAACCATTTCCATGGTCATCCGGCACCCAGAGAATGGGCATTTCCGGAGTAGCCGTCACGCTGACACCGGCCACGGCTGCTGCGACTTACCGTCCGCGTCGTAAGCGCCAATTACCGCCTTCGAATCCTTGGCCCCATAGTAGTTGCCACTCATATCCGCGCCCGCAGGACGAGTCGATATTGTGACAGACTTATCCGCTCCGCCGCCTCCGCCGCCATTGCCCGGCCACCAACCGGCCTCATCGAGGCGACTCCCGGCGTAGGCACCCATGGCGCGACCGGTGGCGCGCCCTGCCGATCTGCCGACCGCTTTGGGAGCAAGACCACCGAACGTTTTGCCGGACTTCGGGAGATACTTCGGCATCGTCATGGAATGGTTAGCGATCCAATCGAAACCCTTGCCGATCAAGCTGTCAGTGGCAGCCTTGCTCGCAAGCTTCTCCGCGATCGGACCGCCCACCTTCGCGAGTATCCCGCCCGCGAGCTTCCCACCCGGAATCGCCGACATCGCCCAGGTTGTCGCACCGGCCGCGAGTCCTTCTTTCAAACTTCCCGTTTCGGCCCAGGTCAAACCTGCATCGAGGAGACCGGCCGCCGGAGCACCCACGCCGGGAACCAAGGAAACCGCGGTTACAGCGACATCTTTCCAGTCGAGGCCGAGAAAGCCCATCTGTTCACCTACTCAGTACGGGGTCGATGGCAGCACCTGCGACCTGAACAACGAACCGGCAATCGGCCATCCCGGCGGGACCGGTGATCCAGGCACGGATGACGTGGTCAGCGCACATCGCCATAACCGCATCCACCTTTCGATCGCGCACTCCGCCCAAGAACGGACCCTGACCTGCAAATTCAGCGTCGATAGACAGTGCCGCTCGGGCAAGCCCTCGACGAACCCATTGTCGAGGATTCCCAACGTTGGGAACTGTGGTGGAAAGCGGCGCGGTCAGGATAATTCTGGGAAGACGCGCACGAGTTGCCGTGGCCGCCAGCATGTTCGCCCGGCCCGGTGACCGATGGGAGGAAAACCGGATGAGTCGCCACCTGGTACTCGAGATCTCCGCGCTGCGTGTCATCCGTATGCGGGCGTTGGGTGGTGGGTTATGACGAGTCCTTTGGTGGAGCCGGTTGTCGCCGATCCTGAGCTCGATCCGGAGGCGGAGGCTGGTACAGAAGAGGGGGATTCACCGGAGTCGGCGACGCCGTGGACGCGGTTGGGGCGGCGCGGCGGTACATCACCGGGGCAGCCGAATGTCACCGCGCCGGGTGGGAACGGGCAGGGCTCATCGACGGATCCGGGTAGTCAGAGCGCAATACCGGGACAACCCCCGGCCGGATCCGGATCCGGTCAGGCGGGTTCGGGTAAGGGTGTGGTGCCTCCGGCTGCTGGGGGTGGTGCGCCGGGTGTGGCTGGGCCTGCTCAGGCGGGCGCGCCCGCTCAGGCGGCTCCAGCGCCGGGGGCTGCTGGGCAGGCGGCGCCTGCTCCGGCGGGTGCGGTGGCGCCGAATACGGCTCGGACCACTGATGATTCAGCGGCCGGGGATCACGCGGGTGGGTTGCTGGATCCGGAGACGCTGACCGCGATGGCTCCGACGGCGATGATGGCCGGGGCGATGATGCTGCCGATGATCGCCTCCGCGCTGGCCGGACTCGGCGGCGGTGGCGGATCCGGTTCGGGTAGTGGGGGTTCGGGCGAGAGCGGGGCAAGCGGTGGACTCACCCCCGAAGCGCAGAAGGCCATCGACGTGCTCAAACAATTGAAAGACGTCTACGGCACCAAAGACGCCGACGACTCCGAAACCCCCACCGGCGGAAAACAACTCGGTACCACCACGACCAGTGGTACCGGATCCGGGACGACCGCGACCAAACTCAAAGCCCACCAGCTGTATCAACGCAACGCCGCCACCGCGTTCAACAACCTCGACAACGAACTGCTCAACTACATGCGCTCCATGGCGGGCAACCACAAGGTCGACAGGAAAGCCGTCATCGAGCTCATCCGCGACGTGGACACCCAACTCGCCGAAATCGGGTCCGCCGCCTACACCAAAGCCGGACAACAAAAAGTCCACCAAATCCTCACCAACGCCCTCGCCAAAGCCGCCAAAATCGTCTCCGGCGGCAACGCCACCGCCACCGGCGCCGCCGCCGAAATCAACCGCCTCACCAACCAATACATCTACAACCTCGCCGGACGGGAATACAAAGCAGCCAGCGGCAGCAGCGGCGCAACCACGGCGGCCGCACAGCAAGCCGTTTCCGTGGCGATGGCCCAGCAGGGCGATCCGTATGTGTGGGGCGCGGAAGGCCCCAACTCGTTCGACTGCTCCGGACTCATGCAATATGCGGCCAGGGCCGCCGGAGTCAATATTCCACGAGTGGCCGCGGACCAGTACCGTCAGCTCCCCAAGGTCAACCCCGCTGACATCCGTCCCGGTGATCTGATCTTCCCGGATTCCGAATTCAACAACGGCAACCCGGGCCACGTCATGATGTATATCGGCAACGGGAAATGCGTCGAAGCGCCGCGCACCGGTCTGAATGTCCGCGTGATCAACCTCCCGAGCAGCTATCACGCCAGTCGGTGGAGCTGATCCGGATCCACCGCGGCTTCAGTAACCCAC
The DNA here is from genome assembly GCF_050942345.1 of Nocardia pseudovaccinii. Classification (NCBI taxonomy): domain Bacteria; kingdom Bacillati; phylum Actinomycetota; class Actinomycetes; order Mycobacteriales; family Nocardiaceae; genus Nocardia; species Nocardia pseudovaccinii. Next base: position 2,950,492 of record NZ_CP192074.1, on the reverse strand, counting down.
ATACGCGCCGCCGTGGTGCAACTTCACGATGCCGGGCACATTGGCCACCGAGCCGTAGCGATCGATCGCGTATCGCACCCCGGCGATGATGTTGTCGACGGGATTCCAGATATCGCGATGTCCGGGTAGGGCGTGGGCATTGAAGGTGGAATCGATGGTCTGCATCAGCCCCTTGGAGGGATGTCCGGCCGCGGCATTACTGTCCCAGCCATTGATGGCGTGTGGATTGCCCGCGGATTCGTGCTGGATGATCGCCGCGATATCGGCGGGGTTGATCTGGCTGACGTCATAGCCGTTCTGGCGCAGGATCTGCAGGGCCGAGTTGATCCACTGCCCCACTTCACCACTGGGCTGCGCGCTCGGCGGGCCACCGCTGGCGGCGCGCGAATATACCTGCGGTCTGGATCGCCCGGAGTCCTGGACGTACCGATTGGCCAGTGCGGCAACCTGTTCGGCCGAGACGGCCGCGGCCGACTGCCCATTCCCGAGCACCGCTCCGGCCCGCTGCAGGGCATCACCGAGTGCGACCATCACCTGACGCTGGGTCGCCGCGGAATTTCCGACCGCACCGAGCGCGGTCAACGCGGCATCGGCCTCGGCGATGATCGAGGCGATCGCCGCCCGCCCCTGGATGGTGTCGGCGGCGGCACCGCCGAGAATTCGACCGAGTTCGGCGTTCAGGTTGCCCAGCGCGTCGTTCTGTTGGGACCTGTTCTGACTGCTGGCCGAATACTGGGAACCGAAAGCGCCATCCCAGCGCACCGGTCCGGTGGGCGCTCCATTGCCGACCAGCGGCGGCGCATTCGGCTGGCCGGTGCTGGACGTTGGCATGCCGTCACCATATTGGGCCGAGATCGATGCGAGCGCGCCCATCGCCGCGGCCGCCAACGGACCGGCACCGGCTGCGGCGGCAGCCAGGTCCGACCCGCCGCCGACGGCCGAAGTGCTTGTCGGAGCGGATAATCCGGACACAGGACTCGTCGATTGGCCGCGCACTGCGGCGGCTGCCGAACTAGAGGTGGCGGCGGTAGCCGCACCGGCCGACTGCAACGGCGGCATGCGCACCAGACCGCCCCGGGCCGGGGCGGCAGGGTTGCGGCGCGGCTCGGACGTTGTGATCCCAGCGCGGGCGTCCCGGGCATCGTCGACACTCGGTTCCGGCACTTCCCGATCCGGTGGCATCAGTACGGCTCGTACGCTCGACCGTTGCGGACCGCGACGACACCCGGCACGTTCTGTACCGATCCGTACCGATTGATGGCATAGCGGACGCCAGCGATGATGTTGTCGACGGGGTTGCGAATATTGGTGTGCCCCTGCACTGCCCACTGATTGAAGGTCGGCCCGATGGTCTGCATCAAGCCGATCGACGGAGTCCCGTTGTCGGCGTTGCTGTCCGTCAGGTTCATGGCGTTCGGATTACCATTGGATTCGTTCTGAATGATGATCGCGATGGCTTCGGGGTCGATCTTGCTGATGTCGTACCCCATCTGCTGCAGCACCTGCAGCGCCTGCTGAATCCACTGCCCGACGGTGCCGCCGACTGTCGTTCCCGTGGTTGCGCCGCTGCTGCCGCTGGCTGCTTTGTATTCCCGTCCGGCGAGGTTGTAGATGTATTGGTTGGTGAGGCGGTTGATTTCGGCGGCGGCGCCGGTGGCGGTGGCGTTGCCGCCGGAGACGATTTTGGCGGCTTTGGCGAGGGCGTTGGTGAGGATTTGGTGGACTTTTTGTTGTCCGGCTTTGGTGTAGGCGGCGGACCCGATTTCGGCGAGTTGGGTGTCCACGTCGCGGATGAGCTCGATGACGGCTTTCCTGTCGACCTTGTGGTTGCCCGCCATGGAGCGCATGTAGTTGAGCAGTTCGTTGTCGAGGTTGTTGAACGCGGTGGCGGCGTTGCGTTGATACAGCTGGTGGGCTTTGAGTTTGGTCGCGGTCGTCCCGGATCCGGTACCACTGGTCGTGGTGGTACCGAGTTGTTTTCCGCCGGTGGGGGTTTCGGAGTCGTCGGCGTCTTTGGTGCCGTAGACGTCTTTCAATTGTTTGAGCACGTCGATGGCCTTCTGCGCTTCGGGGGTGAGTCCACCGCTTGCCCCGCTCTCGCCCGAACCCCCACTACCCGAACCGGATCCGCCACCGCCGCCGAGTCCGGCCAGCGCGGAGGCGATCATCGGCAGCATCATCGCCCCGGCCATCATCGCCGTCGGAGCCATCGCGGTCAGCGTCTCCGGATCCAGCAACCCACCCGCGTGATCCCCGGCCGCTGAATCATCAGTGGTCCGAGCCGTATTCGGCGCCACCGCACCCGCCGGAGCAGGCGCCGCCTGCCCAGCAGCCCCCGGCGCTGGAGCCGCCTGAGCGGGCGCGCCCGCCTGAGCAGGCCCAGCCACACCCGGCGCACCACCCCCAGCAGCCGGAGGCACCACACCCTTACCCGAACCCGCCTGACCCGGCACCTCACTCCCCTGCCCGGATCCAGCCTGCGCAGACTGACCGGGTAAGGCGGGCTCATTCTCCGAGTTCGAACCCTCCTGCGGCGCTTGTGAATTCCCGCCCGAACCGGGCCCCGGCCACCCCGCCCCAGGGCTCGCGCCCTGCCGAGGCTTTCGTGTCCAGGGCGTCACCACCCGCGCTAGGTCACCATCACCCGAATCCCCCTCCACACCCGGATCATCGACAACCGGCTCCGCCTCCGCGGCCCACACCAACGGACTCGTCAAGAGTCCCCCTTCAACACCCGCTTGACCCGCACATCACCTCCGGTCGGCAGCACCTGCTCGACAACCTGCCCCGAATCCGGATCAACGGTGATAATCTGGGTCGCGTCGACGGCGATACCGACTCGGGTGGGAGCGTTGGATCGGTAGTCCCAGAAGACCAGATCCCCCGGCGAGATCGCCGCAGTATCGACCCGCTGACCGCAAACACCTTGGGCGGCAATGTCACTCGGCAGCACGACAGCCGATCGAGCGGTGGTTGTCGAACTCGACGGCCGCCCGCAGGCAACCTGCGTCGACCCGGTCCGCGGTATCGCGGCACCCGATGACGAGCCGACCGCACCGGCACTTGTGCCCGCCGCCGCGAGACATTGACCCGTCATCGCCGCATCCGATGCCACATCGATGACACTCTTCGTCAATGTCGTGGCATCGGCGGTGCCCGGCGAACCGTTGCGGCCGGGCTCGAGCATCGCCGGATTGCGGGCCACCGCCAGCGCGAACTGCCGCGCGCACTCGACGGCGAGCCCGGTATTGACGGTCTGCAGTGGTGGCAGCTGCCAAGATGCCGACCGCATCGCGGACGCGCAGGATCGCTGCCAGTTCGAGGCATCGGAATCATCTGGCGCGATGGTCCATTCGGCGTACGGGTTCGTGGTCGGCGCTTCGGACTCGGGAAGGGTGTCGGCTGCCCGGCGCGAGGTGGTAGCGCTCGATGGGGTTGTCGTGATGGCCGGATCCGGGCCGACGGCACTATCGCATTGATAGTGCAGATCCGCAGTGGACGACGTGGATGTGTTCCCCGCCAGCGTCATAAGCATCCCACCGCCCCCGCAGACTCCGCACACCCCCACCACGGCAATGAGAACCCACGCCCACGCAGGGATCATCGCGATGATTACCAGGCGATTGATCATCGAACCCCTCTCTGTGCAGGCCGAGTAGACGAATTAATTCCCGATCGCTCTGTTCACGGGGTCCATGCCTTGCTGGAAATTCGGATGAGGGGTATTTCCGCCAGGGGGAGTCACCATAGTCGGTCCGGCTCCGGTGCCGCCATCCATTATGTGGCGCGTTCTGGTGGCCCGGTAGGCCGCGGTCCGCATACCACGATGTGACCCCGGATTGGTTACGTCCTGCCGGAGCGTATCGAAGGCCTCCTCCACCTCCAAGGCATGCTCGTTCTTGATCCACTGCTTCATGCGGTCCGACGTCGGCGCATCCACATTGGCGTTCTGCAACCAAAACCTGTGGAGGGCAGTGGGCGAGGCCGGATCGTACGCCACGCCTGCCGAGACCTCATTCAGGGCTTGCATCATCAGCTCCGCACGATTGGGATCGGCGACAATGTTGCCCATGTATTCCCGGACGTAGCGGAGCTGAGGCCGCCACCCAGATGTGGCACCGCCGTCAAGGGCAACACCACCCGAGTTGTTCCCGCGGTACTCCCGAACCGCCTGCTGCAGGGTCCCGATGTGGGCCGCCGTCTCCTCGATATTGCGCCGCTGCTGCAACCGAGTACCCCCTCCGGTGACTACCAGTCGCGACGAATTCTCGACCTGTCGCACCGCAGCGGCCACGAAAGACAAGTCGGCATCCCGCAACGGAGTGTTGGCCGCGGCCCTTCTGATGCTCTCGACCGAATCGACCGACATTCTCGCCATTCTCTCATCCCGCACACCGGCACCTCTGAGTGCCGCGAATGCTTGGCCCGAATTAGCACCGTTTTTTGCCATCACACCGTACACACCACCGGCATTTCCCAAGTACGTGTCCAATCCGCCGTACGCCCGAGCTTCCTCCTCAGCAGTCCGCGCATAAAGCTCCCAGGGCATATATGACTGGGAATACCAGCCCATACGCCCACCGAACCGCCCGTCCTCGGCCCAAACCCCGCCCTGTGCCTCCGTTATCGCCTTCTTCAGCTTGGATTGCGGATGGAGCGATCCGGGCAATCCCAACATCAGCCATTCGGTCAACGGCGAGTTGGCAATCGTGCTCGCACCACCCATCAGGGCCATCATCCCCATACCCGACATCTTGTGGCTCGCACCGATTTGTCCCATGCCGAGCGCCATCGCACCACCGCCGCCGGAACCTGCGCCCGCGCGACTTCCACCGTTCTGGACCGCGAGCGCGAAGCGGTTTGCAATCCATTCATTCCCACGGTCGAGGTTGCCGGTGAAACGCCTGGCCTGTAGGAAGGCGACGATCATCACCACCGCGGTGAAGAACAAAACCGCGATTTCCCGGCCTTTCGCCTGTTTCAGCATCTCGTTCTCGATCAATGCTATGACCGCGACAAAAGCGATTTCGGCGGCCATCCGGAAGAACGAAAAGAAACCGTGCACAATACTGCGGATCGTGAATGTCTGCGTAGGACCGTAAACATAGCCACCCGCGGCGAAGCCGAAGAGTCCCATAAATGCCCAATAGATCGAATCGAGCCCGGACCAGACAATCCTGATGGACATATATCCGAAGAAGGGTACGATCCCGAGCAACATCAATACCAGCACCAGCAGACCGGCGCCGATCTGTCCCATGCTCGGATTGTCCGCGGCCGAGGCAGCGGCGGAATCACCGCATGACTTCAAACCCTTCTTGACCTGGCTGTCGCTTCCGGCCGACATGCCGGACGACCACGCAGCGGCACAACCCGGCCGATCGTCGACGACGTGGCCGAAGTTCCACACCTGTAGCGGGTGCCGCACGAAATTGTCGACCATGCTCTGCTGCATGGTCTGTGCCAGCGCCGCAGGATTCGGGCTGCTGTCACCGTTCACACCAGCCGCCACCGAAAGCCCGACGTCGCGGCCCTGAGCCAGCATGCCGTGCGGGGACAATACCTCGTCGAGCGGATCTCTGAGGAACAGCGCACTCAAGCTCGCCAGCACCAGCAGGGTCATGATCTGGAACGAAGCCTTGGCGAAAAAACCACGAGCCACGAAATAAGCGACGAAGAATGCGCCCAGCGTGACGAAGAAGAAGAACATCGCCGTCGTCGCGATCTGAGCGGTGACGCCTTCGGCAGCCCCGGACAATGGTGCGCGGAGCCAATCGAGCCAACCCAGGCCGACCGCGGAGTCGTACCCCCAGATCGGCAGGACCACAACAATAAGGAATAACGCGCACATAAGACCGAGGACCGACGCCATCACGGTCGTTATCGGATGGAATATGCTTCCGTCGCTCGTAATATACGTATATCGCGACACCGGGACACCATACGAATCCCGCATATTCGTGAAGCCGAGCGCGCTGTTACCGCCGGACTGCGCGGTATCGGTGTCGGTTTGCGCGCCCGCCACCGCACCGAGCGCGACCGGCAGCACGACGAGCACGAAGAAAGCGACGAGCCCCCAGAAGATCCAGCGTCGGCGTCGAGTCGCCGTGATCCACAGCCAACATCGATGCGCGAGCACCCTCGGCTGCCAGTGGACAGGATCCCAGGACTCCAGCTCGCTGCGCAGATCGGACCCATGCCACGCGCGCGACCAGGTGGGCACGGTAGACGGGAGTCTCATGCGATTTCCTGACGTTGCGGCAATGCGGAGCGAGTGCCGCCCTTCCCCGAGGGCGTACTGCTGATCGCCTCGGCGCGATCGGCGCGCGCCGGACCGAGCACCTTGCCACGGCCGATGCGGTTGAGCGCGTCCCGCATGAACATCTCGCCGCGCCGTTCCTCCGGCACCTGCCGACCTTGGCCGACCGGGGGCGAGGTCTCTTCGCGCAGGATCTGCAGCAGGAACGGCGCCTCCTCCAGATCGACGCCGAGCCATTCCAGACTGTTGCGGGCCAGCGTTTCATCGCGCTGCCGGAAGACGAACCGGTTGGGAATCAGGTTGTGCGCCGCGCCTTGGAAGTCCGTCGCCGGATCATGGGATGCCAATCCGATTGCGGCCAAATGCTTTCGACCGTCACGACTGAAGTCGGAGGTCACCGCCGAGCCGACCTGGGTCTGGGTGAAATGGTGCGCCTCGTCGCCGACCAGCAGACCGAATCTGCCGTTGTCGGTGAGGAACGCTTCCCGGGCGGCGACGCCGACCAGCTCGTACAGCGCGGTACCGAGACGCTTGGTCAGCGGCAACCGGTTGTACAGGTGCGGGGTGGTGAGTTCCTCCGCGGTCGGCAAGGCGAGATTGTGGCTACGGACCACCGTCGCCGCGGCATCGAGCCGCAGTGGTCGCAGCTTCGGATCGAACAACACCGGAACCCGGTCGACCACCGTCCCGAGCCGCGCCGCCAGATCAGCGTAGTCCTCGCCCACCCCGGGTGTGTCCCGCAGCCGCCGGACGACTTGCAGGAAGTCCAGCAGACTCCGAATGCCGTGCTCGGCAATACCTCTCGGCGAGAGCAGATTGCTCGCGGCCGCGCCGGCGCCGGATGTCGGCGACAGATCCAGCAGCGGCAGAATCGAATCCAGCGCCCGCTCCCCCGCGATCCGTGGATCGAACAGGCGCAGTGGGTCCAAGGACACCGTCGGATTGGCCAGATCGATGATGACCGCATTGTCGATCGAGGACGCGAAATGCTCCCATTCGCCGACCTGACTGCGATCGATGGCCAGGAATTGCCCGCCCATATCGTGGACCAGCACGGCCATGAGCTTCAAGAAATACGACTTGCCGGACCCGAGCTCGCCGGTGACCGCGAACGAGGCGGACAGGTCGTGCAGCGCCGCCTCCATGATCCCGAAATGGATCGGCTCGAAATTTCCGGACAACAGATTGACCCCGATCACCGGTCCACTGTCATCGCCGATCTGGCTGGTGGTGAACGGTACGAAGCCCGCCCACATATCGGAGGGCACGATATGCGCGAAATCGTCATAGGCCCGCCGCGCCGGACTGCCCGGGATGAGCATCGACCACAGATCCACCTGTGCGCCGACCGGCGCGGTCATCTCGACATTGAAGCGCCGGTACCGACGTTTGAGCATATTGACCGCATCGATGGTCGCATCGCGCGATGCCGAGCCGATCGCGATCACGGTGGTGAAGGAGACTTCGGATTCACCGCCGTTGACCTCGAAATGCTGGTTGTACTCGCCCAGCATCTGGGCCTTCGACATCAGGGTGTTCTGCGCGAAGGAAACCTCCTGATCACGCTGGTCCATCTGCTCACCCAACCGCCGCAGACTCAGCTCATTGTTCTTGAGCACCTGCTCCGCGGGCTTCGTCGATATCCGCATGCCCCAGTCGACCGTGACGTCCTGGATTCCCTCGAGCACACTGAGAAATTCGCTGCCGCCGGGAAAGGACATGCCCGTGTACGGGAACGAGCGCGGAGTCAGCACCGCCTGGTAGGAGGGTTGGAAAACCAGATCCGGCTGTACCACCTTGATCACCGGCACGAAGGAGGGGCGGATGCGCCGATTGCTGTCGGCCTGCGCTCCCTCATCGAGGGCGGCCGAGCGGAAGACAGCCGATGTCGCGTCGTCCAGCACGCCGGCCCGAGTCGGGGCGACCGGATCGCCCACCGCGCCGCGGCTCAGATAGTGCTCCCACAACCATTGGAACAGCGCGGCGGGCACCGGAATCGGATCGAAATCGCCGCCGATGCGCGAGAGGATCTCATTGGCCTTGTCATCGTATGCATCCAGGTCGGCACGAGACAGCGCGGCGGCGTCGATGGTCGTGGTGGTGCCACGCCACATCCGGGACAAGGCCGAAATACCCGAATTGCTGGCTCCGACGGGGATCGACAGCAGAAATATCCGGGTCTGCGGCAGAATCGCACGCACCCGCTCGAAGGAGGAAACCACCTCGGTGGCGTAATCCTCGCACTCGTCCAAATCCACGCCCTCGACCATTTTGCTCAGCACGTCGAGGGTATTGAGACGAGCCTGAATACCGAGGAGCAGTGAACCGTTCGGCAGATTGTTGATCAGCGAATGATGGGCCGCCTTGACATCGAACTTGTCACTGGCCTTGCGCAACCCGTAGCCCAACGGACTGATGAAGTAGTTGGCGGTAACCAGACCACCGTGCGTGAATTGCAGATGCCCGCGAATGGCGGCCGTGGGCTGCAGATCTCGTTCGAATGCCATCAGTTCCGCCCTCCGGGTAACGCGCCATCGCCGTTCTCAGTCACCTGCGGCAATGTCTTGCTCCATTTTTCGAGAATGTTGAGCGGACGCTCACTCGCCAATACCGCTACCGCCGCGCGGTCATCGACCGCGAGGACCCTCCGGTCGGGCAGGAGGATCACCACGCTCTCCTCTACGAACAGCGTGTGCCGCCCGGACTCCTCGCCAACCGGCATGCCCGACGCGGAAACCGGCCTGCGAACGATGATCAGCCGACCGATCCACAACATCCGAGATGTCAACCGCACGCCTGTGTAGGGCACCAACCCCAATGCGAAGACGGTGACGACGGCGAGGACCGCACCCACCACGAAAGTTATGGCGGGATTGACCGGCAGCGTCATGGCGAGCACCGAGGTGATCACCAGCAGCACGCCGCCACCGACCAACTGCGGCAAGGTGTATGGCCCGAACGGGAGTTTCTGCCCGTTCTGGGCCTTGCCGATCATGGTGGGGACCCGTTTGATCGGCGTGAACACCTTGACGACTTGGGTCACTGGCGGTACATCCCGCCGATCGGTTGGTCTTGGACGATCCGGCTATTGGAGTCGACGCGCGCGTAGTTGAGCAGGGTGGGCAGCGTCCAGAACAGGATCCCCGCCATCAACGCCGAGAGGGTGACGCCGATGAGCTTGCCCGGCGACAGCTTCGACTTCACCCCTTCGGAGATGAGCAGAACCATGCCGCAACCGGCGATGACGATCATCCCCGCCCAACGTATGAAGATCAGCCCGTTGTAGAGGATGATGCTCATTTGACTACCCATGAGGATGCCTTTCTGTTCAGTTCTGTGTCGCCGGTGGGATCGACACCGCGGAACTGGGTGCTGAGGTCGCTGTGCTGGTTGGGGCGCCGCCCGACCCTTCGTTGGCGGCGACGACCGTCATGGGTTCGCGAAGCTCGGGCATCGAATCCAGGTACTCCACCTGCCACTGCCCAGCGGTCTGGATCATCGTCAGGGGATAGGCCAGAGTCGGCGCTGCGCCGCTGGCCGTCTTCGGGTTGACCGTGACCAACACGCGGGCGTTCGATCCGCCGACACCGCAGCCGGCGTCGTCCGATGAGACCGTTGTGGTCTCCGCCGAGGTGAACGGCGCGGGCCGCAGCGCGGCGATGCCGGAGTTCGGTACGGTGTAGCGCGCGATATCGCCGGAGCCGGTGAGATATGCCGATAGAAATCCGGAGGCCACCTGCGCCAGTGGCGATTCCGCGCCACACGGGTTCTGATATCCCAACACCAGATCGATACCGCGTCCCGGCGGCTCGACCGCTGCGGGCACCGCCAAGGCACGTCGCCTGCCGTCCGCCGCCACCGATACCGCGACTCGGTAGTACTCGCGATTGCCGCTGGCTCCGGCACCGGTCTTGGCTACCCGGACCGAAACCGTGACCGACCAGACGTCGAATGCGTCGGTACTCAGATTGCGTGAGGTGAACACCACGATCGGGTCCGACACCTGTCGCCCGGTCGCGGGCAGATTGATCTGTTGTCCACCACCGACATACTCGCCGAGGCGCTCCTGCTGTCCGGACGAGGCGCTCAGGTAGGTGACCACGAACTCCTCGGCGAACGACTCGGCCAGCCTGGCGTGGCCGATGATCGCGGTAGACATCGTGTCCGGCGACTTGGCGACCGGCTTATCGGCGAACCAGCCGAGGATCGTACGACCACCACCGAGCACAGCGAGCACGGCGATGACGGCCACAATGGCATTGTCGCGGCGGCGGCGTGCGGCCATCCGGCGAAGTAATTCCTCGCCCGAATCTGCCTGCCTGCCAGCCGTTGTCCGCACTCTCGAAATGGTAGAGAGCCGAACCGCTCCCAATTGCCCTACTGTTCCCGCGCCTGGGAATAACGCCAATCAGTAGGCAGGGGTGCGTTTCATACGGTCGACCAGCCAATGACGCAGCTGATCGTCGTAACCTACCGGCGCGTGCGGCTCGATAGCCTGCTGGTGCGGCTCCAGCACGGGCACGTCATCGGCGACCCGTACCAACTGCGCGATCGCCAGCGGCCTCGTCGAATATCCGGGGTACGGATACAGCAGCAATGACGTCGGCGTATAACCGCCGCCATAGTTGAGCGCACGCATCGTGACCCCAGCGGTTTCCCCCACCCGCAGTCGATCACTGATCTCGATCAACCGGACCCGATCGTCCGGATGAAATACGTCGATTGGCTGAAACAGATAATCCCAGCGCACCCATGGCGCCGGATCGGTGAGCCAATGCGAAATGCTGGTGTGTTCGAGTTGCACAACCGCTAGGTGAGTTCCGGCACGACGATGCGCCTCACGCAACCCGACCCGCTCCAGCGTGGCCCAGGAGGCGGGCTGATCGTCGGCGGAGACGTCCTCGATCAGCCACCAGGCCCCTCGGGTCCGCTCGTCGTCACGGGCCCGAATCGTGATGCGCCAGCGCCCAGCTCGGCCGGAGCTGTGCGGCACCGTGACATCGAACTGCAGTTTGTCTCCCGGCTTGGGGTCGTAGAGCAGATCGAGCACCTCGGCGTGCCGATCGAACGCCGACATCCGGTGGAACAGCTCAGCGATCGACATCCTCGGCACATATTCCTCCGGCGCACTTCCGGAGAGCCGGGTGACGCCGATGGGCTGCTGAATGGTTTGGGAATTCAGATCCCAGATCACGCCCACCGCGGCGCGCAACTCCGGCGCCCGCGCTGCTGTCGGTCCGAGCCAGAGCCGGATCGCGTGCACATCGCCCGCGGGCCCGAATATCGGCCGGATCTTCAACTCGTGCATACCCGAACGGGTCGGGATCCGCAGATCCACATCCTCGGCCTGGTCGCGTGCCGCCTGCATGGCCGCGGCCAGCCGCGCGGTTGTCAGACTGTCATAGACCGCAGGCATTTTCGCCAGTAGCCGTTGGAGAACCCGCGGCCAGCCCGCGAACTCACGCGGTGCTTCCCCCACCGACGCCACGGACATCGTGTCCGGCGTCAACGTTTCGATGGTCACCCATGGGATTACTGCGTCGCTCCGCATCTCGCTTGCCCGTACCAGCCGTTCCTCCGGAGTCATGACTCAGCTGAGCCATGATCGTGACCTGCTCAATGTACCGTTGTTTAGCGGTCCAATCAACAGGTCAGGAACAGGTTCACCTGAACGAAGTCTTGTGATTCATACCGGACGGAGCAAACCGAATGCTGGTTTCTTAACCTAGTCCTAAGACAAGATGAACAGCGGCACAGGCATTCCCGGGCACACGCGTACGCCGCCGATCAGCCAAGGAGCCTTGGTGACCTGCGGATACTCCGCTACGCAAGGGCGTTCGGACAATTCGAACGACGCCGCGCCCGAACGGGTGATGACATGGATCGAGCGCCGCGTCGCCACCGCGGCCTTCGCCTGCGAATCGCTCTGTTAGCCGCCGGTTTCCCGGTGGACATGTCGGCCAGGAACGACTAGTCGGCGACCTGGGCCGCCGCCTCCTGGGCCATCATCGCGAGCAGACCCGCGCCCGCCAGTACGCCGAGCAGGTCCAACTCCGACGGAACCACGCGCAGTGCAGTCAAGAAGCCGAGGCGGGCGTGCGTCGCCACAGACGCGGCGAGCGGCTTCCACAGTGCCGGTCCGGATTTCGCAACGGTGCCGCCTACGGCCACCAGATCGATATCCAGCAGAGACGCCACCGAGGCGATCGCACGGCCGAGGGCCGTGCCAGCCCGGTTCAGCGCGGATACAGCGATCTCGTCACCGGCCTGCGCGGCCCCGACAAGGGCCTCCACGGAGTTCCCGACCCACCCTTGACTGTTGGCCCACCGCAATATCGAGGCTCCACTCGCTACCGCTTCCAGGCAGCCGCGTCCCCCGCATTCGCAGAGGTCATCGAAGCCGGGCACCAGAACATGACCGAAATGCCCGGCATTCCCGGTGCGCCCCACCACGACGAACCCACCGACCATGACTCCGGCGGCGATCCGGTCCGAGACGACCACCGAGAGGGAATCCGAGACCGCGCTGGTAGCACCGAAATTCCGCTCGGCCAAGGCCAGACATACACCGTCGAGTGCGAGTTGCACCAGCGCGATCGGAAAAATCTTCTGCACGGCGTCCACAAGGGCGAAACCAGCTCGCCACTCCGGGATCTGAGTCGGCGCCACCACACCGGCCGCCATGTCGACCGGCCCCATCGAACCGATGCCGACGGCGGTGACTTCGGTACCTTCGGCGCACTCGAGCAGCAGATCGCGACAGGCGGCCCACGCGCCGCCGGACGGTATGGGAATCCTGCGAACCTCGTCGGGATCGACGTCGTCGGCGACGCGAGTCACCGCGAACCCCGCGGGACCGATCTCCAGAGCCAGAATTGTCATGAGCCACTCACCGCCACAAGAATTTCCACTTACTGCCCGGACGCCAATTCGGAACCACCTGTCCCGGCCGACCGTAGCCGATGCCCGAGCACGATACGCCGTCGCGGGGTCGCGGGCACAAGATCAGCGCACACCGGCCGGGTGCTGTTGCGAATAATGCGAAGTGGCCGCTTGTGATCGATCGGGGCGGTGCGGTGCCGATCGAGGTTTTCCACTACCCGGCCCGCGCTGTCGTAGGCCACTCCGGCCCAGATCATTGCCCGCGGGCCGTCGCCGCGCGCGGTGAGTGTCTGCGCCAGCTGCCCGCACTTGGCGAATAAGGGGCAGTGATGGCAAGTCTGAATGGCGGCCCGCCAGGATTCCGGGGTGCCGACGTCGAGGTCCCAATCGTCCGGACCATCCGCGCAGGGCGGGCGGTGCGCGGCCTTGGCCGCGGTGGGGATCGCCGAAATCTGTGTCGCCGTTTGCGATCCGATCGCTGGCCGACGTGCCTGCATGATGCTCATAGCCGTCTCCGAGACTGCCGAGGGGTACACGTCGCGCAAGACGTGCCCCGATATCGGGCGGGCATCAGGGCTGCTCAACAGTCCCCGGAAACCGGCAGTGAACTGCCGTACGACGAACGTTAACTTACGATCCGTTACCCGGCAACCGTTTTCGCCGCTATGTAACGGCACATTGACCAAGTAGTGATCCCGACGTATCGTTGGTTAACGGCACGTTCATCCACGGGCCGAGTTCTACGGGGTAAGTTGTGGTTTCCTGTGAGGTATGGCTGTGCAGTCGGAATACACGATCGATGAATTGGCCCGGGTAGCCGACACCACGGTGCGCAGCGTGCGCGTCTACCACGAGCGCGGCCTCCTGCCCTCACCCGAGGTGCGTGGCCGGATCGGTTACTACCGCTCCGACCACCTGGAGCGACTGCAGACCATCAGTCGACTGCTCAGCCGCGGCATGAAGCTGAACGGCATCCGAGAACTGCTCGAGGCCTGGGATCGCGGCGACGGTCTGGCCGACGTACTCGGTGTCGCGGCCGACCAATCGACCGCCGAGCCGCCGACCACCCCACAGCACGCGGGCGCCGCCCGCGATGAGCAGTCGGCCGAACTGCCGGAGTACGTGAAGCAGGCCCTCGCCTCGAGCAACGATCCGCTGGAGGCCTACCGCCTGACCAATCCGCGCTGCTGCGATCTGGCCACCCGGCTCGTCGATGTCGGCCTCCCGGCAACCGCCGCATTCGAATTGGTCGAGCGGCTGCGCGCCGATTGCGATCGGATCGCCGATCGCTATGCCACCGAGATGTTCTACAGCCTGGCCGGGCGCGGCTACGAGCAATCCGAGCGCACCCCCAAGGATCGCACCAAACTCGAGACCGATCTGGCCATTGCACGACTGATCGCCACCCGCGCGACATCGGAGTTGATCGATCAGGCCTTCGCCAGACACTCCGAATTGCCGCCGACCGCATAATAATTCCAGTCAGCAAACGGCTCGGCGCCTATCTCGCCTCGCGAACGCGCAGCACATTCAGTCGTATGACGAAATTTCTCTCCGCCGACCAGGAATTGCCGCGCCGTCGGCGTCGTTCGCTGAATTCCATACGCTTCCCATACGAATCATCCTGAGTTCAATACGTTTTCGATTCTCGGCCGACCATTATATTTGTCTCCGTGTTCGGGCAATCGGATGATCTTGTTGGCAGGCGACTCGGGGCGAACAAGACGAAGCGCCCAAATGCATTGTCGGACTTGGAATTCTGGGACACCACGCGTTGGCGGCCGCGCGCGGTGATCAATCGATGCGGACACTGGATCGGCGCGACCCGACTGCGCCGAATTACGGCGCGGCTGCTGCTCGGCGTGCTTGTGCTGTTCGTTGTTCCGATGACGATCGGCGCGGTGGCGTCGGCGCAGACGGGAACCGCGACCGCTGGGTCCTCGACGATCGATGCCGTCGGCTGGATGAATGTCCGGGATTCGCACGGGGTTCCGCTGGCCAATTATGTCTTCGCCACCAATCACGGCAGTATTCTGCATCCCGGGAATGCCGCGTTGTCGACCGCGCTGGATCTGGAATTCGCGGGGTTCATGGCCACCGAGGTCACCGGTATCTGGGCGATCGACTATGTGGTGAGCTTTCGCTGGCTCGACCTGGTCGCGGAACCGCTGAGCCGGGTCGCCGACACCCTGGCCGGTCAAGTCGGCACGCCCATGATCTTTGTGCTCGCGGTAACCATCGGTGGGATACCGGTGGCATGGTTCGTGGTGCGCGGATACTTCTCCAAGGCAACCATGCAGGTGCTGACGATGATCGCGGTCGCGATGTTCAGTGTGCCCTATCTGGCGCATCCGCTGGCCGACGTGCTCTCCTCGGACGGGCTGCTCGCACAGGGACGCGACGTCGGTGTGGCGGTAGCCGCGGGCCTCAACGGCGAATCGAATCCGAGCCCGAATGCGGTTGTGGACTCGATAGAGGGCACACTCGCCGACAACTTCGTGCGTTATCCATTGCAGGTGTGGAACTTCGGCCATGTCGTGGACGATTCACCGGCCTGCCGCGCAGCGTGGTCGGAAGGGGTGTTGGCCGGTAGCGATGACAAGGTCACCAGCGGTATGAAACGCTGCGGCGACACCGCCGCTTACTCCAAGACACAGAATCCCAATGCGGGCCAGATCTGCACCGGCCTGCTGTTGCTGATTTTCGCCGCGGTCCTGCTGATGTTCGGCGTATACCTGTCCGGAAAGATCGTGGTGTCCGCGGCGGAGGCGGTCTATCACGCCTTCATGGCCATCTTCGGCTTCGCCGCGGGCGGATACATCTATGGACCGAGCCAGAACTTCCTGGTGCGCAATCTCGTCGATGCCTTCGTATCGTCCGGGAAGATGGTCGCGTTCACGGTCTATCTCGGCATCTACGCCCTGGTCCTCGGTGATGTGTTCGAACAGGCGAAGGGCCACGGCATCGCGGTCATCTTCATCGGCGGATCGTTCATGATTGTCGGAATCGTGTTGTTGCGCCGGATGAGTCATGGTCTCGCCGCCGGAACCGGGCGGATAGCCAACCAGATCACCGGTGTGCTCGCCAGCGGGCACACCGGCCAGTCCGGTGGTGGCTCAGGCGGGGCGACGCTGGGATCGGGCGGCAGCATGACCGGTACACAACGGCTTGTCACCGGACTCGCCGCGCTCAATACTTTCAACGCGTCGCCGGTGACCGAATACCTGATGGGCCGTACCCGATCGCCGTTGAGTTCGCGCTCCGGGATGCGGCAGCGAGCGGAACTGGCGAATATGCGTATGGCAGTCGAGGCGGACCGGTTCGGCTGGATTCGCAACTATTACCGCACGCGCGAGCAGATCATCGACTCCGCCAGGTCGGCCGCGGCACAGTATGGCCACACCCCGCTCGGCGCTGCCGTCGCGATCGACCGGGTAGTCGACCGGGGCGGCAGCCTCGGCGATGCCGAAGCGGCCATGTTCAGCGCCGGATTCGGAAATAAGGAAATGCGAACCAATGCTCTGAAGGCATTCAATTACCGAACGAGCTGGGGCCCGAACATGTGGGACGGCGACAAGCACGTCGGACAGGCCATCGCCTCGCTCGGCGTGCTCAAACTGGGCCGGACCCCGGCCAACGTCGCACTGTTCAGACGGACCGCCCACCGACTGGCGAACCGTCGCTTCGCCGATCCCGATCTGCAGTTCACCAGCTTCACCGCGCCGGAGCAGCAGTTCCTGCGCGACTACTTCAACAACCCGACCGAGCCGGTCATCCACGCAATTCGGGATGTCGTATCAGGCACCGGGAATGCCTTGCCCAATCTGACCGGCACCGTGACACGGGAGCGTGCCGCCTTGATGAACCGCTTCATCAATGTGCACCTCAGCCGGGAGTACCTGGCCGCCGCCGAAGCCGAGAACTTTGCGGCGGCATCGGGAATCCTGCAGAAGATGGCGCTGCCCGAGTACTGGACGGGCAGCAGCACCCTCACCCCATCGAAGGCCATACCAACGTTCTAGCGCCTCGCAACAACCGTGGCTGCAGGTTGTCCGGTGCTACCACCAGGTACAGATCATCGGGATCAGTGGCGCTGCGGCGGCCCGAAGCCGACCGAGGGTAGTCGAAGGGCGGTTTGGCGCTGACCAGCCACAATTCGACTACGCTCGGCGGTCCTCGGCCCTCGGAATGCGCCACGGTAAAGCCGTGCAGGACAGGATGATTCATCCGTCCGGTCGGTTGTTTCAGCCCACTTCGAACAACTGTGCCGCCATACGACGGCTGGGCTTTCCATTCGGCAACTGGGGTAGCCGCTGCACGATGCGCAACTGCCCCGGAATCTGGTGCTCGGCCAAATGCGCGTGGCAGTGGCGCATGATGTCGCGCTTGGTGGTCTGCGAACCCTCGCGCAAATGGACGACCGCCGCGACATCATCGCCGAGATGCGGATGCGGCACCCGCGTGGCGAGCGACGAGACGACATCGGGATGTTCGTCCAGCGCGGCCTCGACGTCGACCGGTGCCACCGCGTGATCGCCGCGGTGCGCGATTTCGCTGAGCCGACCCAGGATTCGCAGGCGCCCGTCTTCTTCCCGGCGCGCCACGTCACGCGTGCGCAGCCAGCCGTCGGCAGTGAAGGCGGCGGCGGTGGCCGCAGGATTGCCGACATACCTGCTGAACAGTGCCGTGCCGCGGACTTCCAGTTCGCGGCCGCCCGCGATTTCGTCACCGGCCAGACGGAATTCGACGCCGGTCGGGGTGCCGACCGTACCCGGCACCCGCTCCCACGACGGCGGATCGGCCGCCGCCTGGTGGCTGGTTTCGGCGAGTTCCAGTGCCTCCACGACCGGGCAGTCGAGCAGCCGTTCCGCGCGTTCGGCCGCGAGGCGAGACAGCGGGGCCGAGGCGGTGCGCAGGAAACGCATGCCGCGCGCCCGCTTTCCCGATGCCACCAGTCCCGCGGTGATACCGGCCAGCTGCATCGGCATCACCGTGAGCCAGGTCGGCGCCGCCGCATCCAGTAGTCGGTGCGTTTGGCGCGCCTCGCCCGCGGCGGGCAGCACCATGGTGCACCGGCTGCGCAGTGTCGCCATCAGGTTCGCGAACAGGCCGTGGCTCTGCGCCCACGGCAGCAGTGCGATGGTGCGGTCGTCCGGTGTGAGTGCGAAATGGTCTGCGACAGCGGCGATTCCGGCGGCGATATTGGCCTCGGACAGTGCCACCGCCTTCGGCGCTCCGGTGGAGCCGGAGGTGAACAGGATCAGCCGGTCGTCCTCGTGGACCGTGGGCGCGGGCACTGTCGGCATCCAGCCCCCGCGGCGCGCGGGCGCGGCCGGGATCCACTCCAACTGCGCTGGGGGCTCGAACGGGTTGCGCCACAATAGCGTCGGCGAATCGATCGAAGCGAGAGTCGACGCGACCACCGCTCGAGGTCGAGCCAGTGTAAAAATCTGCTGTTTCTCCCGCGCACTCAGCCGCGGATCCACCGGCGCGAATACCGCACCGATATTCCAGGCGGCCGACATTACGACGGCAAAAGCAGGCGAATTCGGTAGTTCGGCGACCACTACATCACCCGCGCCGACGCCATTCTTCTGCAAACTCCATGCGACGGTTTCGGCCCACGCCTCCAGCTGACGGAATGACAGGAGCGGATCGGCATCAGCGGAAACAAGAAACGGCCGATCGCAGGCATCCATCAATTGTCCTTCCGATGGCGCGGGTGGTGTCCCACTCCCGTTGCGGAATCGAGATTCCGCAAGCGGGAGTGGGGTCACGAACGGCACCCATCGCAGGTCGCGGCGGCTTTCCCCGGCACCTCCCGGCAAGGGGGAACAAGAGGTGAGCAATGGAACCCGAAGGGCCGCGCGACCAACGCCTTTCCGCATCGTGACGCCTCCGGCACCACATCGAGGTCCAATTCTCAGCGGTGCCAGGGCAGAACAGTACCGCCACAACATCGCCGCCCGCACAATCCCCGTTCCCATTTTTGGGAACGCGACTTACGCTGCACTGTCTGGGATCAACCGGAGGGTGCATGTCTGATCAGTACGAGCCCGTCGGCCGCAAAAGGGATGCGGCCGCAACGCGACTCGCCATTTTGGCGGCGGCACAACAACTGTTCGCCGAACGCGGCTACGAGCGCGCCACGGTACGCGAGATAGCCGCACGCGCCGGGGTGAATCAGGCGCTGCTGTTCCGGTACTTCGGCAATAAGGACGAACTGTTCCGTGCGTCGATAGCGGACCGGGGTCGGCGTGTACTCGAGGAGGGACCTGCCGAAGCATTGCTCGGCCGCCTACTGGCACGCGCGCTGGAGCCCACCGGCTCTGCGGCACAGGCACATTGGCTACAAGCCGCACTGCGCTCCAGCGGACATGACGAGGGTGCGGCCGCGGTGCGGCGGGAACTGGGCGACGAGTACGTAGGCGCGCTATCCGCACTCACCGATGGACCTGATGCCGAGTTGCGCGCCGATCTCCTGCTCGCCTGGTTGCTCGGCATCGGCTTGGTTCGTTCGGTACATCGCCGGGATCCGCTGGCCAGCGCCGATCCGGCCGCGGTTGCCGAGCATGTGCTGCGCGCCGCGCGGGTGTTACTGGAGCGGGTGGATGTGAAATTTCCACCTACATAACAGGATTCATCCGTTGACGGGCCGACGTGCCCTTCCTACCATCAGTTGTAAGCACTCGCTTACATTGCTCGGGCACCCCACTGCCGCGTTGCGGAAGGGAGATCTGATGTGGACAGCATCGCGCAGCGATTCGATGGGGGGTGGCGGTCGGGCGACGGGTGGGCCCGTCGACCACGAGGTACGGAGCTTCCCCTTCGGCACTCCGGTCCGCCTGGATATGGATCCGCTCTACGCGCGGCTGCGCCGAGAGGAACCGATCAGCCGCGTACGACTCCCCTACGGCGGCGACGGCTGGCTGGTCACCCGCTACGAGGACGTCAAACAGGTACTCGCCGACCCGAGATTCAGTCGCGCCGCGGCGGTCGAACGCGAGGACATTCCGCGCACCACGCCGGAACCCGCGCGCCGCAATTCGCTGCTGAGCATGGATCCGCCGGAGCACACGCGGCTACGCAAACTCGTGGTCAAGGCATTCACCGGCCGCCGGGTCCAGGCGTTGCGCCCGCGCGCCCAGCAGATCGTGGACGAGCGTCTCGACGAAATCGAGCGATCCGGCCCACCGGCCGATCTGGTGCGACTGCTCGCCTTGCCGCTGCCGGTCACCGTGATCTGCGAAATGCTCGGCGTCCCACCGCAAGACCAGCACCGCTTCCGGGATTTCTCCGATACGGTGCTGTCCACCACCGCATACACTCGCGAACAGATCAGCACCGCACGCGCGGGCCTGGAGGCGTATCTCGCCGAGCTCGTGGCGCAGCGTCGCGAGCAGCCGACCGACGATCTGCTCGGCGCATTGGTCGCCGCGCGCGATGACGAGGACCGGCTCAGCGAGCCGGAGTTGGTCAACCTGGGTATCGGCTTGCTCATCGCGGGCCACGAGACCACGGCCAATCAGATCGCCAACTTCACCTATGTGCTGCTGACCGAGCCCGAACACTGGGAATTGCTCTGCGGCAGGCCAGAACTCGTCCCCAGTGCGGTGGAGGAACTACTGCGCTACGTCCAATTGGGTGCGGGCGGTTCCTTTCCCAGAATCGCCACCGAGGATCTCGCGCTCGGTGGGGTCGAAATTCGGTCCGGTGAGTCGGTATTCGTCAATACCCAGGCCGCCAACCGCGACGAGACCGTCTTCGACGACCCCGAAGACCTGGACCTGACCCGAGAACGCAACCCGCACATGGCCTTCGGACACGGAGCACACCACTGCCTCGGCGCGCAACTGGCCAGGGTTGAGCTGCAAGTAGCGCTCGCGTCGCTGCTGCAACGATTCCCGACCCTGCACCTCGCCGTACCCGTCGACGAGGTGCCATGGAAGTCCGGTCTACTGGTGCGCGGACCGAAAGCCCTCCCGGTGGCCTGGTAGCCCAAGATCACTCGCCGCGCCATAGCCTCCGGCAGCTCGCCGAGCATAGCGATATGGCGGTCGAATTTGCCGTGGGCGACCACCATTCGACTGCGTTCGACGGAACCCGAGACCGAGCAGTGATACGGCAGAAGCTATCTGGACACCGCACTAGACGAGTAAGTCCGAAGTCCCGGCGTTGCCTGGACATGGACGGAGGGCGCCGAAGACCATTGTGTGACGAACGACCTTGACGCCCTCCTGACCGCACTGTACGTGAAAATCGACGATGAATTGGCGGGTCCACGCTGGACGGGGCGGCCACCGGTGCTGACCGACTCGGAACTGGTGTGCCTGGCGGTGGCCCAGTCGCTGCTCGGATTCACCTCCGAATCGCACTGGCTGCGGTACGCCCGCAAGCATCTGACCGGGATGTTCCCGTACCTGCCGCAGCAGTCCGGGTACAACAAGCGGCTGCGCAACGCGTTGGGACTGGTCAAGCGGGTGATCCGAATGCTGGCTCGCGCCAGCGATTTCTGGCTCGACGACTGCTGGATCGTGGACTCGACTCCGGTGCCGTGTGGCATGTCCCGACCCACGGTGAAGCGGTCGGAGCTGGCCGGGTGGGCCGGCTACGGCTACTGCGCTTCCCACTCCCGCTTCTACTGGGGGCTGAAACTGTATCTGGTGTGTACCCCGGCCGGAATGCCGATCCTGTGGGCCCTAGCAGACCCGAAAATCGGTGAACGCGAGGTGCTTTCGGCCATGCTCGAAGTCGATTCAGCTGTAGCCGCTGAGCACGAGGGCATCCTGTTGATCTGCGATAAGGGCTTCGCGGGCCGTGAGTTCGAAACGCTGGTGGGCGAGTACGGGATCACCATGCTTCGCCCGTCCCGCAAGGACGAGAAAACCCGATACGGTGAGCCGTTACTGAAGAAGGTCCGCCAGTTGATCGAGTCGGTCAACGACACTCTCAAAGGCCAGCTCGACCTGGAAGACCACGGCGGACGTTCCTACCAGGGCGTGGCGATCCGCGTTGCCCAGCGCATCCTGGCGATGGCCACCGCGATCTGGCACAACACCCTGATCGGCGCACCAATCACCCGGTCGCTGATCGCTTACGATCACTGACCGGCCTTCGGACTTACTCGTCTAGTTGCCGAGGGCGCCTGCGACCTCGTTGCACGACTCCCGCAGTAGGTCGCAGTAGTCGTCGAGATCCGGGACGATCTCGGGGTCACACACCACCGATACGGTGAAGGTGTCGCCCGCGCCGACGAACGAATGCGCCAAACCGATTTCCGGATACACCGGCGGCAGCATGCCCGCGAAGCGAAACGGCTTGCCCGCCAGTGACCATTCGACGGTCGGCTCACAGCGAATGCTGGTCAGGATGGTGTGTGCATAGGCAGGAGTATCCGGGTCGGCGGGCGCGAGCGTACCGAATCGTGTTCGGTAGGTGCGACTGGGCAGCAGGTCGATGAGTCCGAGTCGATTCAGTTCCCGGCGACCCGACGGCGAATCGCGGCGCACGCGAAGTGTGGCGTCGACCGCCCGTGCACGAGCGGCGACGTCGGGTTCCGCAGCGGCCAGCTCGACCGCGGCGGCCCCGACGTAATTGACACCCATCACCGGCGCGTCGGGCACCGCGACGGTCACCAGGACCGCGAGGTCGTCAGGACACGACCCATCCCGCTTTTCGAGATAGCGTTGCATGGCGCGGGATATCGCCGTCAGTCCGAGGGCCGTCACCGTGATCCCCGGCGCACGAACGTCCCGCAGCTCCAACGGAATCGACCGCATGGCGCGTCCCGGCCCGATCCGGCGATTGAGCACAGTAGCGGTGACCGGTGGCGTGTTCGGGCCGCTGTCGTCGTTTTCACGGGCGATCCTGCGCATCTCACGCCGGACGCGGACGTTGAACCGCAAGGCCTGCCATGGCCAGCGCAGCGCACCGGCCATGGCGGCGAGCGCCGGATGTGGGCGCTGAGTGGCGGGACCCTGCCCCTCGATCCGCAATGGCACCGAGGCGAACAACGCCTCCGACAGCGACGTCATGGCCGGACCAGCCAACAGCGCATGACTGACATGCATCAGCACAACAGCACCCGTGCCGCTCGGCGTCGCGATACCGCTCACGTTCGGAAATACGTGCAGCTGCCAGGCACTGACCCGCGCATCCAGCGGCTGCGCCAGAATGCGCCCGATCTCGTCCTGGCACTGCGCCCAATCCAGTTGCGCCACAGCATGCGTGACGATGTGGGCGTCGATGGGACTGTCGTCGGCCACCCAGAACGGGTGCCCGAGCCCGCCGGGCACCTCCTGGATCCGACGGCGCAGCGGTTCGAGCAGATCGGCCCGCGCACCGAAATGATCGGCGATATCGGCGGCGGTCAGCGGTGTGTCGCCGTTGTCGAATACCCACCACATCGGCCAGTCGGTAACCCGGCCCGAGCAGGCCAAGTAGTAATAGGCGGCGTCATTGGCCACCATCTGTGCTTCATCCATCATGCTGCTCTCGTCGATCCGATTGCTGCACTATGCCATCCGTCATGGGCGATCACGTCTGCCGGAATCCACATCGGGTGTCGGCGCGACCGATCCAGCTCCGGGTCCCCGGCCGCATCCCCGGGAACCCAGCGCTTCCTCAGCCGCGCGACACTTTCGGCAGCAAGGAACGCCAACCGCGAGCACCACCCGCTGCGGGGGTACTCACCGCGGACAACGCGGCGAATTCGTCGTCGGTGAGCGTGATGGTGGCGGCGGCGGTGTTCTCCTCGAGATGCGCCACGCTGGAGGTGCCGGGAATGGGCAGGATGACCGGCGAGCGGCGCAGCAGCCACGCGAGCGCGAGTTGGGACGGGCTCGCATCCTCGCGCACGAGGCTGTCCAGCGGACCACCCGGACGCGCGAGATCGCCGGTGGCCATGGGGAACCACGGGATGAAGGCGATGTTGTTCGCCTCGGCGTATTCGAGTACGTCCTCCGCGCTGCGGTTGGCGAGGTTGTACTGGTTCTGTACCGAGACGATATCGGCAATCTTGCGGGCCTTGTCGAGCTGAGCGACGGTCACCTCGGACAGGCCGATATGGCGGATCTTGCCCTCTTGCTGCAGCGACGCCAGCTCGCCGAGCTGGTCGGCGAGCGGCACCTGCGGGTCGATCCGGTGCAGCTGGAAGAGATCGATGCGGTCGACACCCAGATGACGCAGGCTCAATTCCAGCTGCTGGCGCAGATATTCGGGGCGGCCGATCGGCACCCACTCGCCGGGACGGGGCCGGGCCAGCCCGGCTTTGGTCGCGATGACCAGGTCGTCCGGATACGGGTGCAGGGCCCGGCGGATGAGAGTTTCGCTGACGAACGGACCGTAGGAATCCGCGGTATCGATGAGGGTGATACCGAGCTCGACGGCACGACGCAGTACGCGCACGGCCTCATCCGGATCCTTCGGGTCGCCCCACACACCGTCACCGGTCAGCTGCATTGCGCCATAGCCCAGGCGCGTGACCGGTAGGTCACCACCGAGGGCGAAGGTGCCCGAGGCAGCGGCGGGACGGGACTGGGCTTCGGCGGTCATGCTTTCCTCTCTACAGCTGAACGTCGCTCGGGGCGGGGAAGAAACCCGCATCGATGAAGGACCTGACATAGGCGTCCAGGGCCGCGGCATCGATGGGCGGGCAGTGGATACCGTACTGCGCCAACTCGATTCGGGTGTCGGTGTCGTCGACGGCAGCCGCGGCCCCACCGTAGTTGCCGCTGACCAACGCGGCGCGCACCAGCGAATCGTCGCCGGTCGCATCGCGCGCCGCCGCTTCCTCGGCCAGTTTGGTCGCGATCTCCTCGATCGATGCGATCTCGATCGGAATACCGTGCCTGCGCAAGGCTTCGAAAATATCGCCGATCGCCACCGGACGAGCGTTCACCAGGTGATAGGCCGCGCCGACCGGCGACTGATCCGCCAGCGCGACGATGGCGCCCACCACATAGTTCACCGGCACCAACGACATGGTGGCGTCGCCGATCTCCGGGGCGAGTCCGAGAATGGCGGCCGCCCGGATCATGTTCCAGAACGAGTCGTCGACGCTGTTCACTCCGAGCCGCGGATCACCGGACACAGTGCCGGGACGGTAGATGGTCACCGGCACACCGCGTGCACCGGCCTGGCGGATCAGTTGTTCGGCGACCCATTTACTCGCCACATAGCCGTTTCCGGAAACCTCGTCGACGTGCAGTTGCACATCCTCGCGGGCGATGAAATCCGGTGCGGGCGCATTCGGAATCACGGCATTGACCGTGGAGACGAAGTGCACCGGCTTGATTCGACCCGTGGTAGCCAGCCGCAGCACCTCACGAGTGCCCGACACGTTGGCGGCGCGCAACCGCGCGTACGGCTCGATGTGATTGACGCGAGCGCCGTTGTGGTAGATCGCGTCGATCTGCTCGGCGAGCCGGGCCCAGTCGGACCGGTCGAGCCCGAGTCCGGGTGCGGCCAGATCACCGGCGACAGCGACGATTCGCCCCTGATAGGCATCGTCCCAGATCCGGTACAGCTGCATGGCGTCGCGAATCCGCTTGTAGGCCCGCTCGCTGTCCTCGCCGCGCACCAGGCACCAGACCGTTGCCCCGGTGCTGGACAGCAGTTCCCGCAGCAGGTGCACACCGACGAATCCGGTTGCGCCGGTGAGCAGTACATCGCGCGAGGCCTCGGCACGAGCCGGTGCTCGACCCGCACTGTCGATCTCGGGTTCGAGCACGGCGTCGGTGGTGATCGTCTCGGTGTCGGTGCCCGGCACCACGGCCGCGGGCTCGTCCGGATTGTCGAGACGGGTGGCCAGGCCGCGCACGGTGGGCGCGATGAACAGCGCCGCCATCGGCACATCGATACCGAGCCGGGTAGCCAATGCGCGCTGCAGTGTGAAGGCGAGCAGCGAGGTGCCGCCGAGATCGAAGAAATCGTCCTCGGCTCCGGCCCGGGCGATGCCGAGCACCTCGGCGAATACCTCGGCGACGGCGCGCTCGGTATCGGTCGCCGGTGCGACGAACTCGCGGGCGCGCAGGACCGGCCGCGGCAGCGCGGCCCGATCCAGTTTGCCGCTGCTGTTCACCGGGAAGGATTCCAGGATCATGATGGCCGAGGGCACCATATAGCCCGGAAGCACATGTGACAGAGATTCGCGCAGGGTATCTGCCTCGAGCTCGGTTGCGGGCACCACATAGGCGACCAACTGATCACCGGTCTCCGACTTCGCCACCACGACGACGGCCTGGGCGACGGACGGATCCGCGAGCAGCGCGGCCTCGATCTCGCCCAGCTCGACCCGGTGACCACGGATCTTCGCCTGGAAGTCCGTGCGCCCCAGATATTCCAGTACCCCGTCGGCGCGGCGACGCACCAGATCGCCGGTCCGGTACATCCGGGCACCCGCCGGGCCGTGCGGGTCGGCAACGAACCGATCCGAGGTCAGGTCGGCACGACCGAGATAGCCGCGCGCCAATTGGCTTCCTGCCAGATACAGTTCGCCGACGACACCGGCGGGCACGAGATGCAGCCGTGAATCCAGCACATAGGTGCGGGTATTCCACAGCGCCACACCGATCGGCACCGTCAACCGGTCGTCGATGGAGGCGGGCCGGTACGTCACCGAGACCGCTGCCTCGGTGGGGCCGTACAGGTTGTGCAGTCCAGCATCCGACAGTGCGGCGAAATCGGCGACAGTATTGGGCGGCAAGGCCTCACCGATAACGAAAACCGCACGCAGTGAGGCCAATTGGTCCACCCGCGCAGCGGCCAGGAAGACCTGCAGTACCGACGGAACGAAATCGGTGACCGTGACCTGGTGGGTCGCGATCAGTTCGGCGATATAGCCGGGATCGCGCTGTCCGTGCGGCGCCGCGAGCACCAGCTCCGCGCCGACCCACAGCGGGGCGAAATAACCCCACAGCGATACGTCGAAGGTCGTCGCCGTCTTCTGCAGATAGACATCCTCGGCACCGAACCCGTACTCCGCCACCATCCATTCGATCTGGTTGGTGATCGCGCCGTGCGAGACCATGACGCCCTTGGGCCGACCGGTCGAGCCGGAGGTGAACAGCACATACGCCGGATGATCGGCGTGCAGCGGCGCACGCAGCTCGCCGGACTCGACCGGCTCACCGGAGTATGCCGACAGCTCGAGGGAGTCGATATCGACAACGGGAACCCCCGTGACGGGTACCGAATTGCCTTCGGTCGTCAGCACGCAGACCGGCTCGGCCGTCGCCACCATGTACCCGATCCGGTCGGCCGGATGGTCGAGGTCCAGCGGCAGATACGCGCCGCCCGCGGCCAGCACCGCATACATCGCGGCGACCAGCTGCGGCGAACGCGGTATCGCCAGCGCCACAACGGATTCGGGACCGACGCCCTGCGCGATCAGATACCTGGCGAGGCGATTGACGCGCTCGTCGAATTCCCGATAGGTCCAGGCCGTCTCGTCGTGCACGACGGCCACCGCATCTGGTGTCGTCGCCACGGCACGGCGGTAGCCGGTCAGCAGGAAATCCGCCGAAACCGAGTGCGCGGTGTCGGCCGCATCCGAGAGCAGCGCGGCGCGTTCGGTCGCATCGGTCAGCTCGATCTCGCCGAGCACAACACCGGGATCGGCGGCGATGGCGGTGAGCAGGCGCGCGAACCGATCCACGAAACCCTGCACGGTGGCGGGATCGAACATATCGGCGGCGTAGGTGACCATGCCGCCGATACCCAGCGGCGTGCCCGCCTCGTCGTAGGCATCGCCGATATACCAGTGCAGATCGAACTGCGATACCTCGACACCGATATCCAGGCTCGCGACGGTCAGCCCCGGCAGTTCCAGTGCGACGCGGTCCAGGTTCTGGAACGACAGCCCCACCTGGTACAGCGGATGCCGCGATGGCGACCGCACCGGGTTCAGCACATTGACCAGCCGCTCGAACGGCACATCCGAGTTCGCGAAGGCCTGCAGATCGGTCTCCCGCTGCCGCGCCAGCTGTTCGGTGAAACGCGCGCCGCCGTCGTATCGGGTTCGGAATACCAAGGTATTGATGAACATGCCGATGACGTCGTCGAGCACGGCGTCGCCGCGTCCGGCGGTCGGTGTACCGATGGCGATATCGCTGGTCCCGGACAAGCGCGCCAGCAGCACGGCCAGTGCGGTGTGCACGACCATGAACACGGTCGCACCCTGGGCCCGCGCCAATTCGGCCAGCGCGCTGTGCGTTTCGGCATCGATCCGCACCGACACCTGGCCACCGGCGAAGGACCGCACCAGCGGCCGCGGCCGATCCGATGGCAGGTCGAGCTGCTCCGGCAATCCGGCCAATTCCTGCTGCCAGTACCCGATCTGCTTGGCCGCCAACGATTCCGGATCGTCCTCGGCACCGAGCAGTTCGCGCTGCCAGATGGCGTAGTCGGCGTACTGCACCGGCAGCGGGACCCAATTCGGCGCCTGTCCGGCGCTGCGCGCCACATACGCGGTCATCAGATCACGGGCCAGCGGGCCGATCGACGAACCGTCGCCCGCGATGTGGTGCACGACCATGGCCAGCACGTATTCGCGCCCATCCGCACCGTCGCCGAGGTCGAACAGGCTGACCCGGACCGGCACCTCGACGGTGAGATCGAAGGCAGTCCGCACCATGGTGGCCACCGCGTCCACGATTTCGGCCGGGTCGATGGTCTGGACCAGCATCGGCGGAATCGCCTGCGCCGCGGGCAGGATCACCTGCACCGGGCCCGCATCGATGGGCGGATAGACCGTGCGCAGGATCTCGTGGCGGGTGACCAGATCCCCGATCGCCGCCCGCAATGCCTGCGTATCGACGGCACCGGTCAAGCGCACCGCCATCGGCACGTTGTAGGCCAATGAGTTCGTATCCAAGCGGTTGAGGAACCACATGCCCTGCTGCGCCGCCGACAACGGGATCCGCTCCGGCCGCGGACCGGCGACCAGCTCCGGACGGTCGCTTCCGACCTCGTTCGCACTCAGCCTGGCCGCGAGCGCGGACACCGACGATGCCTCGAACAGCAGGCGCACCGGAACCCGGGTATCGGATGCGGCGCCCAACCGCGCCGCCAGCCGCGTGGCGATCAGCGAGTTGCCGCCCAATTCGAAGAAGTCGTCGTCGGCGCCGACCGGTGTCGCGGGCGCGAGCAATTCGGTGAATACGGTCGCGACCAGCTCTTCCCATCGCCCGGACGGGGCACGGTATGCCCTGGTGTGCAGCACCGGCACGGGCAGCGCGGCACGGTCGAGTTTGCCGACCGGGGTCAGCGGAATCTCGTCGAGCACCATGACGAGGGTCGGCACCATATGCGCGGGCAGGCTGTTCGCCGCGAATGCGGTGAGTTCGTCGGTATCGGCCACCGCACCGGCGGCGGCATGCACATAGGAGACGAGAATGGTTGCACCGCTGGCGATTTCATGTCCGATGGTGACCGCGAAGTCGACGGCTTCGTGCGCCGCGAGGACGGCGTCGATCTCGCCGAGTTCGATGCGGAAGCCGCGGACCTTGACCTGGAAGTCGTTGCGGCCCAGATATTCCAGCGCACCGTCGACCGTCCGGCGGACCAGGTCGCCGGTCCGGTACAGCCTGGCGCCGTCACGGTCGAACGGATTCGCCACGAACCGGGCGGCGGTCAGTGCGGGGCGCTCATGGTAGCCGCGGGCCACCTGCGCGCCGGTGATGTAGAGCTCGCCGACGGCGCGGTCCGGCACCGGCGAGAGCCGATCGTCCAGTACGTACTCGGTGATGGCGCGGATCGGCCCGCCGATGGTGACGGTCTCCCCCGGCACCAGCGGCGCGCTGATATTGGTCATGATCGTGGTCTCGGTCGGCCCGTACCCGTTGTAGAACTCGCGGGTGCGCCGTCCGGCGATCGGAATCGTCCAGCGCCGCACCAACTCCGGCGGACAGGCCTCGCCACCGGCGATGACGACACGGAGCTTGTCCAGGCCCGCCGGATCGACGGAAGCCAGCGCCGCGGGCGTGATGAACGCATGCGTCACCCGCTCCCGGCGCAGCAGCGCGGCCAGTTCCTCGCCGCCGTAGACCGACGGTGCGGCCACCACCATGGTCGCGGCGCCACCGATGGCCAGCAGCAGTTCCAGCACCGACGCGTCGAATGACGGCGATGCGAAATGCAATGTGCGCGAACTGCTCGTCACCCGGTAGCGCTCGCGCTGTTCCGCGCAGAAACTCGACAAACCGGCCTGCGTGACGACCACGCCCTTGGGCTTACCGGTCGATCCGGAGGTGTAGATGACATAGGCCGGATGCGTCGCGCGCAACGGCCGCACCCGATCCGCGTCCGTCACCGGATCGGCGCTGTAGTCGTCGAGCCGCCGATCGATATCGTCGGCGTCGATGGTCAGCCACTGCACCTCGCCGGGCAGGTCGGCGCCGATCTCGGTGACCGTAAGTCCCAGTACCGCATGCGAATCGGCGATCATGTGCCGGACCCGCTCGACGGGATAGTTGGGATCCACCGGGACGAATCCGGCACCGGTCTTGGCGATCGCCCACACCGCGAGCACGGACTCGGCCGAGCGCGGAATGCCGATCGCGACCAGATCCTCCGGGCCGATGCCACGATCGATCAGCAGTCGAGCCAGCCTGCTCGAGCGCTCGTCGAGGTCGACGTACTCCCATTCGGCCAGTTGCTCGGTGGCATCGGCGAAGATCACCGCGACACCGTCCGGATTGGTGTCGACGGCATCGGCCAACAGCTGCGGCAGCAGCGTGACCTCTTCGGCCGGGACCGGTTCGGCGGTCCGGACGGGCGCGGCGAGCGCCCGGCCCCGTTCGGCCTCGTCGAGGATGTCGATGGCACCGACGATCACCTGCGCGTCGGCGGCGACCGCCGTGAGGATTCGCTCGAACCGGCGGCCGAGGCCAACGATGGTGGCTTCCTCGAACAGGTCTGTCGCATAGGCGAAGCCGATGACCAGCTCGTCCGGCGTGCCATCGTCGTGCTGGCGCGCCTCGACGATCACCTGCAGGTCGAATTTCGCGACGATCTCACCGGTGTCGACGGCCGAAACCGTCAGACCGGGCAGCTCCAGTGTCGGCTGCTCGATGTTCTGGAACGACAGCATCACCTGGAACAGCGGATTAGCCGAGACGGCACGGGCGGGCAGCACCTCCTCGACCACCCGCTCGAACGGAATCTCCGCATTGGCGAAGGCGGACAGGTCGGTTTCGCGGACCTGCTGGACGAATGCCGCGAACGGGGCATCGCGATCGACATCGGTGCGCAGGGTCAGCGTATTGACGAACATGCCGACCAGATCGTCCAGTTCGGCCGAACCGCGACCCGCGATCGGCGTGCCGATCGCGATATCCGAGCCACCCGACAGCCGCGCGAGCAGCGCGGCCAGCGCGGCGTGCACGACCATGAACAGCGACGAATTGTGCTGACGCGCAAGGTCGGCCAGCCCGGCGTGCACCGGTGCGGGCACGGCGATTTCGGTCGCCGCACCGCGCATCGATGCCTGTGCCGGACGCGGGCGGTCCAGCGGCAGCCGCGCGGTTTCGCTCACACCGGCCAGCTGTCGCCGCCAGTAGGCCAATTGCTGTGCGGCAATGGAGTTCTCGTCGTCTTCGGTGCCGATGACTTCGCGCTGCCAGAGCGCGAAATCGGCGTACTGCACCGGCAGCGGAGCCCAACTCGGAGCGATCCCCGCGGTACGCGCGAGGTAGGCGGTCGCCAGATCCCGCGCCAGCGGTGCCAGCGAGACACCGTCCGCCGAAATGTGATGCGTGACGAGGACGAGCAGATGCTCCTCGCGCGCCGGGTCGGAGAACAACCGGATGCGCACGGGCGGATGTTCGGTGACATCGAATCCGGCGGACAACAGTGCCGCGACCCGGTCCGGATCGGCGGTCGTCTCGACCTCCAGTCCGTTCGGCAGCGTTTCGGCCACGGACAGGATCTCCTGGCGCGGCGTCGCGTCCGGACCGTCGACCGGGAACCGCGTGCGCAGCGCCTCGTGCCGCTCCAGGACATCCGCGACGGCCGCACGCAATGCGGGCACGTCCAGGGTGCCCGTGAGCCGGATGGCGAACGGCAGGTTGTAGGACGGGGATTCGGTGTCGACCTGGTTGAGCACCCACATCCGATGCTGTGCCAGCGAGAGCGGGATGCGCGCCGGTCGCACGGCCCGTGCCAACGGCGGACGATCCGCGTGCTCGGAATCCGGCACGATCCGCGCCGCCAGTTCGGCGACCACCGGTGCGTCGAACAGCGTGCGCACCGGCACCCGCGCGCCCAACGCCGCGCTCAGCCTGGCCACGACCTGGGTGGCGACCAGTGAGTTGCCGCCCAGGGTGAAGAAGTCGTCGTCGGCACCCACCCGGTCCACACCGAGCACCTCGGCGAACACACCGGCCACAATCTCCTCGAGCGGGGTGGACGGCGCGCGGAATTCCCGGGCGACCAGGGTCGGCCGCGGCAGCGCCTTGCGGTCCAGCTTGCCCGCGGTACTGAGCGGGAACTCGGCCAGCTCCACGATCGTGGCCGGAACCATGTACTGGGGCAGGGTGCCCGCCAGCGCGGCACGCAGCGGCTCCACCTCGAGGTGTGCGCCGGGCACCGGCACTGCATAGGCAACCAGCTGGTCGCCGAGTTCGGTGGGCACCACCAGGACAGCCGCCTGATTCACCGGCGGCTGCGCCAGCAGCGCCGCCTCGATATCGCCGAGTTCGATGCGCTGTCCGCGCAGTTTCACCTGGAAGTCGGTGCGGCCCAGGTATTTCAGAACACTCGGCGCGCTCCAAGCCACCAGGTCACCGGTCCGGTACATTCGCTCACCGGTTCCGAACGGGTTGGCGACGAACCGTTCCGCGGTCAGATCCGCGCGCCCCAGATAGCTGCGGGCCAGCTGATCACCGGCGATGTAGAGCTCACCGGTGACACCGGCGGGCACCGGCCGCAGGCGGGAATCCAGTACGTACAGTCGGCTGTTCCAGACCGGCGATCCGATCGGCAGGCCGCCCTGATCGTCGACGGTCGCGAGCCAGGTGGTGACGGCGACTGCGGTCTCGGTCGGCCCGTACACATTGAGCACCGACGCGTCGCAGACCGCGCGCACCGCGGCCACGGTCTCGGCGGGCAGCAGCTCGCCGCCGACGATGATGTGCCGCAGCGTCGGGAGCGTCCCGGCGGGCGTATGGGCGGCGAACACCGCGAGCATCGAAGGCACGAAGTCGGTGACGGTAACCTGCTGCGCCGCAATGGTTTCCGCGATATACGTGGCGTCGCGATGGCCGTCGGGCGTGGCCATCAGCAGCTTGGCGCCGAGCCGCAGCGGAATGAAGTAGCCCCACATCGAGGCGTCGAAGGTGAAGGCGGCCTTCTGCAGGTACACATCGTCGGCATGCAGCGGATACCGGGACTGCATCCAGGCCAGATGGTTGCCGATCGCCCGGTGCGAGACCGCGACGCCCTTGGGCCGTCCGGTGGAGCCGGAGGTGAACAGCACATACGCCAGGCTCTCCGGGCGCACCGGCCGCAGCAGCTCCCCGGCCGCCAGCGGGGTACCGGCGAATCCGTCCAGATCGGCGGTGTCGATGTGCAGCAACGGAATTCCGTCCGGCACCGGCACGGCGTCCGCGGTCGTGGTGAGCACGCACACCGGCCGCGCCGCGGTCAGCACGTGCTCGACGCGGTCGGCCGGATGATCCGGGTCCACGGGCACGTACGCACCGCCCGCGGTGAGGACCGCGTACATGCCGACTACCAGATCCAGCGAGCGCCGGACCGCGAGGCCGACCAGCGATTCCGCACCGACGCCCTGCGAGATCAGCAGGCGGGCAAGGCGATTCACCCGCTCGTCGAGTTCTCCATAGGTAAGTTCGGCACCCTCGTAGGACACCGCGACCCGACCCGGATGCGCCGACACAGCGCGCCGGTAGCCGTCCAGCAGCAGCTCGGGTTCGACCGCATGACCGGTATCGTTCCACTCCAACAGGATTCGATCGCGCTCGGCGTCGGTCAGCATGATGTCGATATCGCCGACCAGGGCCGCGGGTTCGCCGACCAGCGCGTCGAGCACCCGGATCAGCCGCGCGGCAAGGGTTCCCACCTCATCGGCGGTGAACCCGCCACCGGCATACCGCCACGTCAGCTCGATCGTCGAGGCCGCGATCGCCACCAGCGTCAGCGGGTAGTGCGCGCCGTCCTCCATACCGACGGCCCGCACCGACATGCCGTCGATGGAATCGGCGGCGGCGATCGCCTCGCGGTCGATCGGGTAGGACTCGAAGACCAGCAGAGTGTCGAATTGCGCTCCGGCACCGGCGATCCGCTGGATGTCGGTGAGACCCACATAGTGGTGGTCGAGCAGACCCGCCTGTTCGCGCTGCAGCGACCGCAGGAACTCGCCGACCGCGAGCCTGCCGTCGACCCGCACGCGCACCGGCAGCGTGTTGATGAACAGACCGACCATCGACTCGACGCCGGACAACTCGGCCGGACGGCCGGACACCGTGGTGCCGAACACCACGTCGTCGCGACCGGTGAACCGCCCGAGCAGGATACCCAACGCCGCCTGCAGCACGGTGTTCACGGTGACGCCGAGTTCGGCGGCCAGCTCGGTGATCCGGCGGGTGCGCTCGGTGTCGATCTCGGTGACCACCTTGCCGCTGCCCGCGGCTGCGACCGTCCGCGATTGCGGGGCGAGCAGCGTCGGCTCCGCCACACCGGACAGCGCCTGTTCCCACGCCCGCAGCGACGCCTCCCGATCCCGCCCGGCCAGCCAGCTCAGGAAGGTGCGGTAGGAGGGCACCCGCGGCAGCGCGGACCGATCACCCCGAGTCGCATAGAGCACCAGCACATCTCGCATCAGCAGCGGCATCGACCAGCCGTCGAGCAGGATGTGGTGGGTGGTGATGACCAGATGCCACTGATCGGTGCGATACAGGGTGAACCGCATCAGTGGCGCGGCCGACATATCGAAGCCGGTCTCCCGCTCCGCGGCCACCTGCCGCCGCAGTTCGGCCAACCGCTCCGATTCGGGCAGATGCGTCAGATCCACTGCCCGCCAAGGCACTTCGACCCGATCCAGGACCACCTGCACGGCGCGGCCGTCGGCACCGGCGACGAATGCGGTCCGCAGATTCGGGTAGCGGTCCAGGATGGCCTGGGCCGCGGCCCGCAGTCGCTCGGCGTCCACATCGCCGCCCAGGTCGACCGTCGCCTGCGAGGTGTAGACGTCGATACTCGACTCGGCGAGCTGCGCGTGGAACAGCAACCCGGACTGCAACGGCGAGAGCGGCCACACATCCGACAGCGCCGGGTAATTCCGTTCCCACGCTTCGATATCCGCCTGGCCGACCGTGACCAACGGCAGATCCGACGGCGTCAGCCCACCGGCATCCGGATGCCGCGCGTGCTCGGCCAGTGCGTGCAGCGCCGCGACCCACAGATCGGCGAACTCCTGCACCCGCTCCCGCGACAACAACCCGCGCGGGAAGGCGAGCGACGCACCCAGCTGCGGTCCGTCCGCACCGTCGGTGACGATCGCATTGATGTCGATCACGCCGTTCGCTGGCATATCCGGATCCATCTCGGCATCCAGCTGCCCCAGATCCGCGACCGGCACCCAGCCCAATGCACCGAGCTGCGCCGGAATCTCTCCCGTCGCCATCCGGCCCAAGTAGTTGAAGCTGATCTGTGCGGCGCCGCCCAGTTCGGTGGCGGTCTGCGGGTTCAGGTAGCGCAGCAGGCCGTAGCCGAGTCCCTTGTCCGGGACCGCGAGCAGCTGCTCCTTCACCGATTTCACGATGTCGCCCAAGGCTTTTCCGCCCGCGAACGCCTCGGCGAGGTCCGCGCCCCCGAGATCGAGCCGGACCGGGTACGCGCTGGTGAACCAGCCGACGGTCCTGGACAGATCCGCGCCGGAGACGATCTCCTCTTCGCGGCCATGGCCTTCCAGCTTGACCAGCGCGGTGCCGCCCGCGCTTTCGCCACGCCACTTGCTCACCGCCAGCGCCAGCGCCGAGAGCAGGCCGTCGTTGACACCACCGCGATACCGGCCCGGGATCGCGGTCAGCAGCGCATCGGTCACCTCGACCGGCAGCGTCACCTCGACGCGATCGACGGTGCCGAAGGTGTCTACCGCCGGATCGAACGCACGCGCACCGAACAGCGGGTCTTCGGTGGCCGAAACCTGTTGCCAGAAAGGCAGTTCCGCAAGCCGCGCCGGATCCTGCGCCGCATCGCGCAGGGCGTGCGCCCAGCGCCGCATCGAGGTTCCGTTGGCGGGCAACGCCACCTGCTGCCCCGCCGCGAGTTGCGACCAGGCCATCGCCAGGTCCGGAATAAGAATCCGCCAGGACACCCCGTCGACCACGATGTGGTGCGCGACGACCAGCAGGACATCACGACGGCGACCGCCCTGCGGGAATGCGAACCAGACGAACTGCACCATCACCGCGTTCGCCGGATCGAGGCGGCCCAGCGCGGCGTCGTATTCGGCACTCGCCCGCCGCGACAACTCGGCATCGTCGATATCGGCGGGTACCTCGACCCGATGCACCAGCGCGTCGACGTCCACCGCGCCGCGTTCCAAGGCCTCGAAGGTCCGGACGGTATCCGAGGTGGCCTCACGCAACCGAGCGCGCAGCATGTCGTGGTGATCGAAGACCGCGCCGATGGTCGCGACCAGGGTCTCCCGATCGATGCCGTCGGGCAGCCGCAGCGCCATCGTCTGCGAGAACCGCCGATACGACGAGTCGCTCGGCAGCATCGCCGCCATGATCGGCAGCAATGGCAACTCACCCACCCCGCCGCCGGGCAGCTCCGCCAGCCGCTGCTGCTCCACCGCATCGGCCGATCTGGCGATCTCGGCCAATGCCTCGACCGTGCGATGTTCGAACACCTCCGCGGCGGTGAATACGACACCGCGCGCCTTCGCCCGCGAGACCAGCTGGATCGACAGGATCGAATCGCCACCCAATGCGAAGAACGAGTCGTCCCGGCCGACGCGCTCGACACCGAGCAACCCGGCGAATACCTCGGCGATGATTTCTTCGACCGGCGTCTCGGCGGCACGGAACGCGCGCGGGGCGAAGACCGGCTCGGGCAGTGCCGCACGGTCGAGCTTGCCGACCGGGGTCAGCGGAATCTCGTCCAGCACCACGAAGGCGGCCGGAATCATGTACGCGGGCAGCGACTCTCCGAGGAATTCGGCGAGCGCGTCGGTGTCCACAACGGCCCCGGTCCTCGGCAGCACATAGGCCACCAGCGCGGTCGCACCCGACGGCAGCGTCTTGCCGAGGGTCGCCGCGAAGTCGATCTCGGGGTGGCTGGTGAGCGCGTTGTCGATCTCGCCGAGCTCGATGCGGAAGCCGCGAATCTTCACCTGGAAGTCGGAGCGACCCAGGTACTCGATGACGCCGCTTTCTTCGGTGCGCCGCACCAGATCTCCGGTCCGGTACAGCCGCGCGCCCGGGTTGCCGATATCGGCGCCGAACGGGCTGGCCACGAACCGTTCCGAGGTCAGCCCCGGCCGCCCGAGATACCCCTGTGCCAGCGCGGGACCCGACAGGTACAGCTCGCCGATCACCCCGGCGGGCACCGGGCGCAACCGCGCGTCCAGGACGAACGCACCGACACCGGCAATGGCCGTGCCGATCGTGATGGGCTCGCCCGGCACCAGCGGCGGAGTGCCGGTGGCGAGAATCGTCGCCTCGGTGGGGCCGTAGCCGTTGTGGAACGCGCGCTCGCCCGCCCAGCGGCCGACCAGCTCGGTGCCGAACTTGTCACCGGCCACCACGACGACCCGCAGCTCGTCCAGACCGTCCGGATCCACCGATTCCAGGGCGGCCGGGGTGATGAGCATGTGGCTGACGCGCTCGCGCCGCAGCAGATCCGCGAGTTCGGCCCCGCCGAACACCGAAGGCGGCGCGATCACCAAGGTCGCACCGGCGGAAAAGGCCAGCAGGAGTTCGAGCACCGAAACGTCGAAGTTGGGCGAGCAGACATGCAGGACCCGTGACTCCCCGGTCACCGCGTACTGCTCGCGCTGCGCGGTGACCAGTCCGGCCAGGCCGCCATGCGAGACCACGACGCCCTTGGGCCGCCCGGTCGATCCCGATGTGTAGATGACGTAGGCGGGGTGCCGCTCGTCCAGCCGACGGACCCGGTCGGCGTAGGAGATCGGATGAGCCGGGCGTTCGGCGATGCGCCCGGCCTGCGCCGGGTCGTCGAGTTCGATCCAGTCGACACTCGTGCCGAGCACCGAGCGGTGAGCCGTGGTGGTCAACCCGAGGACGGCACCGGAATCGGTGAGGATGTGCGCGATCCGGTCGGACGGATATCCGGGATCCACGGGCACGTATGCGGCGCCGGTCTTCGCGATCGCCCAGACGGCAAGCACGGACTCGATGCTGCGCGCGATACCGATCGCCACCACATCGCCCGCGCCCACACCGTGTTCGATGAGTTCACGCGCCAACCGCGACGACGACTCGTCGAGTTCGCGATAGGTCAGCTGTCTGTCATCGGACGGATCGCCCGAAGGGTTGAACCGGATGGCGACGGCATCGGCGGCGGACTCCACAGCGGCCGCGAGCAAATTCCCGAAGAGTAGACCGACTCGGCGACGACTACCACGTGCGGAACGACGATCCCTTGCCATTTCCGGTACTACACCTCTCACCTATTGCGCGCCTAAAGACCGCACCCGCATAATGGAACGCACGTACTTCACTACCGGACCGCTATACCGCCGCGAGCCAAGCGTTCGAGTTTACAAGAGCGAACTCGTCACATATCCCCAAGAGCGGGAATCTGTTACGACATCGCTCGAAGAAACGCGATCGGCCTCACAACGCGGGCCCGTAACAGCCTAGGTGAAGGTCGCTCACGACGTTTCCACCCTCGGCCGCAACCCCCGCGTTAATACGGTATCGCTATCACGGCAATGGCTCGCGACCACCTGCGACCGGCCCGGTTGCCACCATCGAACGTGATTTCCGCGACATTTTCGCGAAAACAGCCTCGAGACTCGTAATCGACGTGATCGCCGTCACAGCGATCAGCCGAAGTAGTAGAGCTCGAAGCCGACGGCACGCGCGGCGGGGAATCCCGGCTTCGGGGCGGTCGCCATGTCGATCACCGCGCGCACCTGGTCCGCGACCGGCTCGGGGCTGAGCACCTCGAGGTAGCGGCGGTGCTCGGCCAGCGAGGCGGCGGCCTGCTCGATGGTGTCGGTGACGTCGACGGCGTGGGTGGCGCTTGGGCCGACCACCGCGGCCAGCCGGGGCGACCACGGCGGTTCGGTGAGGTCCGGAAAAATCCACTCGTTGCCCGCATCGGATATGGCATCGAGGGCGGCGCGCCCGACCGCGCGATGGTCGGCGCTGTTGGCATAGCCGGGAGCCCAGGTGTCGCCGAAATTGAACAGCACCACGAATTCCGGACGATGACGACGAATCACGGCGGCCAGGTCACGGCGCAGCGCAAGGGTTTCTTCGACGCGACCGTCCGGATAACCGAGGAATTCCACCTCGTGCACCCCGACCACCTTGGCGGCGGCGACCTCCTCGGCCTCCCGCAGCGGTCCGGCCTCCGCCGGCGGCATGCCCGCGATCCCGGCCTCGCCGGAGGTCACCAGCACGTAGCGAATGTCCTTGCCCTGCCCCGTCCAACGCGCCACCGCGGCGGCCGCACCGTATTCGATATCGTCCGGATGCGCCACGACGACGAGGCCGCGCTGCCAATCCTCGGGAACCTGCTCCACACGGGTCATTCAAGCAGACGTCCGAACGCGGGTAGGCCGCGCGCTGCCCGGTCGGACGGCGCACGGCCCACCTCTCGAAACCGCGGCGCCCGAAGTCCCGGCGGGCCCGCGGTGGACGCTACAGCTTGCTCACCGAGTTGTCCGAGCCCGCGACCGCCTTGTACAGCAGGTACAACCCGAAGACGACGGCGCTGATCACCAGAATCGGAAACAGCCCCTTGATCAACGCACCGATGATGGCGAGCGCGATCCAGACGACCGCTACGACACCGATGATTTTCCACAACATGCCAGCCTCCAGAAGGTCTCGGGCGAACCGTCATCCGACGATCCGGCTCCTCCATGCTGGCAGCCGGATGGCGATAAATCACCAG
Source organism: Nocardia pseudovaccinii (assembly GCF_050942345.1). Classification (NCBI taxonomy): domain Bacteria; kingdom Bacillati; phylum Actinomycetota; class Actinomycetes; order Mycobacteriales; family Nocardiaceae; genus Nocardia; species Nocardia pseudovaccinii. The sequence goes on along the minus strand of NZ_CP192074.1, from coordinate 2,910,237 downwards.
CTCAGCACCGATATCCGGGTGAAGATCAGGGTTCACCCTGACCTCTGCTCAGCACCCTGACAGCCCGTCCGATTTCCGAAGTCACCAAGTGCGACAACGGAAAACGTCGAAGTTGTCGCACCTTGCGCACTGCGTCACTATTGGCTGTCCGCTCGCATGTATTCCGAACCTTAAGGGGCCACCCATGACCAGGTACGCACATTATGTCGGCAGTCTTCCGGCGGACCTGATGACGGGCGATCGCGCTGTCCTGCAATGGTTTGCCGACAGAACCGCGGGCAGACCGGTCACCGCGCTCCCCTGCGATCTGGACCCTGACTGGATCATGGACTATCTGCGGACGCGCAAGCAGCATTCCGATGTCTTCGAGATCGTCCGGGACGGCGGATACGCCGACTACGGCGACTTCCCCAGCTACGGCCTGCGATCCGGCCGCAAGCTGGAAACAAAGCACGTTTCGATGGACCGGGCCGAGCGCATCGATGCGGTAGTGACGGCCTTCGAGTCACTGCAGCGCGAACGACCGGAGTTGGCGCAGACGAAAGTCCAGATAAGCCTGCCGAATCCACTCGATCTCGCAATGTTCGTCTTCGCGGGCGCGGCCGTGTCCGGCGGGCTGCCGACCGGAAAGGCATTGCGGCACTACGATCTCACGGTCGCCGCGTTGCGGCAGCTGCCGGTGTTCACCGAAGCGATGGTGCAGGAGGTATCGGAAGTAGTCGCTCGGCACGGTGACCGTGTTGTGTGGCAGCTGGAGTCCCCGATCGCACTGTTGAGCATGGTCAAAGCGACACAACTGGGTTCACGATGGGCGTTGGCCCCGCTGGTGGCACGCCAGCTCGCCGGCGTCCTCGGACGGCTGCACGAGATCGGCGCGGAAACCGTTGTGCACCTGTGCTACGGCGACTATCAGCACAAGAGCATGCTGTCCCCACGGGGTCTGACGCCCGCGGTAGCACTGCTCAATCGCACTGCGCGACTGCTGGATCGGCAAGGTGTACAACTACCCCCGGTGCATGTTCCGTGCGCCCACGGTGCCGAGCCCGCACCACTGGAACCTCGCTTCTACGCTCCCCTGCGATCGCTCGCCCCCGACTGGCGAGTGATCGCGGGTGTGGTTTCCACGGATTCAGTCGAGAACAGCAACCGGGCGCGTGCGCTGTTCGAGGAGGCTTTGGGTCGCAATGCCTTCGGTGTGGCCACCGCGTGCGGTCTCGGACGATGCACCCCCGAGGTCGCCCGCCACGCCGCCGAAGCCACGGTCGCGGTGGCAGGGGCCGTCGAGCAGACATCCGAATAGGCGTCGTGATCAGGTAACGCGGGTGCACTTGACAGTTCGCGCCCGCGTTGCTGGCGTCTGCATGGGCAAATCACTTCCGCCACAGCGGAATCCGCGTGTTGATCGCTCCGCATCGGTCGCCAACCGCAGAAGTCAACTTTGCGAACGCCTCGCGCGGTATTGATTTGGGCTTTACTCTAAATTTGCCGGAAGAGCGGGGTGATGCCAACGACAACGAACAGCCTCGCCTGTCACGCCCAGGCGATTCCCTCTGATCGCGGCGCACGATCTCCACGAAAAGTGCTGCTCTGACATGCATCCGCGGACACCGCGCCGCCACATCCGACACCCACCCAGGCGTGCTTCGTAAGGGCGGGTCGGCGAGTAGGTCCGATTCCGAGTTTTCGCAACCCTTCAGCCACCGGTTACCACCTATTATCTGGACCGCCAAATCGACTCCGGTAGTTGATGATTCGATCGTTACCGCTACAATTTGACGAGGGCGTCGTCCCGCATGGCTAACTGATGGCGACGCTCGGTCCGGGTTGATCCACCACCGTGGGACCGGAGTTGGTTCGGTTATCGATGTGGACGCACAGTCCGCGTCGGTGTCCGCTGTTCCAAGGAGTGTGCAATGGCGAACGATCCGCATGTCCTCGTTGTCGGTGGCGGCCCAGCGGGGTCGACAACCGCGGCGCTGCTGGCTCGAGCAGGAATACGCGTGACGCTTCTGGAACGAGATACGTTCCCGCGGTATCACATCGGTGAATCGATGCTCGCATCGTGCCTGTCGACGCTGCGTCTTTCCGGCGCGTTCGACAAGGTCGCGGCGCATGGCTTCCAGATCAAACGAGGCGGCTATTTCCAGTGGCAGAACGATAACTGGCTGCTGGACTGGTCCCAGCTCGTCGATGCCGAAGCCTGGTCATACCAGGTCGAGCGCGACGCGTTCGACGACATTCTGCTGCGCAACGCGGCCGAACAAGGCGCGACGGTGATCGAGAACGCCAATGTCGAGAACGTGATTTTCGATGGTGACCGCCCGGTAGCCGTGGAATGGACCGGACCCGGTGACACCGGTACTCGGACCACCGAATTCGATTTCCTCGTCGACGCCTCGGGACGATACGGCCTGCTGGCCAAGCGGCGCTTCAACATGCGGCGGCAGCACCCCGCGTTCCGCAATGTCGCGGTGTGGTCGTACTGGGAGGGCGCGCGCCTGCACCCGGACAGCCCGGAAGGCGCGATCAATGTCGTGTCCACCCCCGAGGGCGGCTGGTTCTGGCATATCCCCCTGTCCAACGGCCGATTCAGCGTCGGCTACGTGGTGTCCGCACGCAAGGCGGGCGAGCGACTACGCGAGCAGGGGCGAGACGCGTACTACCTCAACACGATTCGCGACAGCAAGGCCATGAGCGCATTGCTCGAAGGCGCCAAGCAGGTCGCCGAGGTCAAGGCCGAGCAGGACTACTCCTATGTGTCGGACCGGTTCTGCGGTCCGGGTTACGCACTGGTCGGTGACTCCGCGGCCTTCCTCGATCCGCTGCTGTCCACCGGCGTGCATCTGGCGACGTATGGCGGACTCGTCGCCGCGGCCGCGATCGCAACTACGCTTCGCGGCGAAATGAGCGAGACCGACGCGATGGCCTTCTACGAGCACACTGCCCGACGGGCCTACTCGCGATTCCTCGTGTTGGTCTCGCGTATGTACGAGCAGTACATCGGCTCCGACGAATACTTCTCGCACGCAGACAAACTCACCGAGGCACACGAAGGCGACACCCCAGAGGTGTCGTTCACCCGGATCATGGCCGGGCTCACCGATGTGGACGAATCCTCGGGAGAGCAAGAGCTCACCCCGACCGACACCATCGCCTCCGAGCTCACCGAGACCGAGAAACTGCACGCGGAGTCGGCCAACCTCGAGTACATGGGCCATCTGGACATGTCGGTCGTCTGGGACCACTGGCGTGACCCGCTGGCGGACACAGTGCTCAACGATGTGCGGATCACCACCGAACCCGTACTCGGCCTGACCACGCGTCCCCGCGACGCCGCAGAGGTCGAGGCCATAGCACGTCCGGTGCTCCCCCCGAAGGCCGCCAACGTCCCCGCGCTCTAGTTCCGGCCTTCGTGAACACCACTGCGCGAAGCCGGTCACTATGACGATCACGCGCTCCGACCCCGAACCACCGGGCGATTCCCCGGTCGGTGGTTCGGGTTCCCGGACAGCCATACAACAGATCGCGCGCTTCGGCGATCCGATCACCCGGCTGCTGCTGGCCAGCGACGGCTTCACCCAGCCTCGACTCGAGGCCATCCTCGGCACGGATCTCCAGGTGCGGGTGCTGCGCCAAGACGAACTCGCCGCTGAACAGCTGCCCGCAACCGTCTCCGACGCATTGCGGTTGGCCGGTCCCGACCGCGTCATCGTCCGTCGCTCGTGTCTGATCAATTCCGACATGGTGACCGCATCGATGAACTATGTCGTCGCCGTGAGCGGGCAGGCGACCGCGGCCGGCACCGACGATCTGCATGTGCCTATCGGTCGCGGCTTGATTTCTCGGGGTCTGTCCCAGCGGCGACATGTGCTGCGGGCGGGCGTCACGAGATGGCCCGATGGTCGCCTCTGCGCGGCCAAGGCGTACGTCATCATGCTCGGAGATCATCAGCCGCTGTGCTACATCCGTGAGATATTCAATCCCAGCGTTGTGCCACCGGAGCATGCCCCCCTCTCGGCTGAAGATCTGAGTTGGGCCGATGAGCCGGATTACACCCGAGCACGACCGGCCCACCCCTCGACAACACCCCGGGGTGGCTGCGATATCGAGTCACCGCGCACCAGCGGACAGTGTTCGCGAGCGCTGCCCGCGCTGGTCCATCCACGCGAATCCGACTCGCTCACTATCGATTTGGCCGCCGCCGCGCGCGGGCGGGCATTCATAGTACATCTCGGCGCACGCACGTCGGCGGCCCTCGATGTCACGACACTGCCTGCCCGCCGTGCGCTCGCGATCAGCGCCGCCGCAGTATTGAAACACGGACTGGACACGCCGATCGTGACCATCGGCCAATTGCGTTATGACGACGAATTATGCAGTGCACCAGACGATTCCAGCATTTCGCCTGGAGATCGGCTGCCGGAGGGATACCGCCGGGCCGCGGCACTGCTCGAAAGTTGGCGCGTCTCGATTCCGCCCATCGCGCTCTGCACGAACATGCTGCGCGGCGCCGCGGACCACTACCCGGCGTCGGTGGCACGGGATCTGCTGGTCGAGGTCGCCGCAATGCTCCCCATCGCGGCAAGCGCACCGGCCGCGTCCCGCGAACTGTACAGTTCCGTTGCACGCCTGCATATCTCGCGCACGGCCCGGTCCTGTGATTCGAATGCGGCTCGACCTCGGCTGACGCGGCCGGAGTGGGACCGCTCGACCCAACTGCTCTGGATCGGCGACCGGAACCACGAATTCACTTCCCAGCACCTGTCTTTCGCCGCCCGCGTCCGCAACCCGCTGGCCGTAACCCTCGGCCCCACCGCGACGCCGGACGATGTCGAGTTCCTGTGCCGATATCTGAATCCGGAGCGTCGGCCCGGTCGGCTCACGCTCGTCCCCGCACTGTCGGGCACCCGTACCGCCGACGCACTTCCCGCGTTGTTCGAGGCGGCCGCCCGGTGCGGCACCCCGGTGGGCTGGGTGTGTGATCCGATGCAGGCCGACGATCCCGCCACCGCGATTCACACCTTCGTCAGCGCTTGCCGGACCACGGGGACCGTGCCTGCTGGCCTGCACCTGGATTGCGAACCCCGAAATCGCCTCGATACCAGACTGGATACCGGACGGGCATTGCGCTGTGTCGTCACCACACTGAGCGCGATGTGGGCAAGCTGATCGGCGCACGCCGCCGAATCGCGAGGGAGAAGTGAGTGCAAAGTAGTCAAATCGTCATGGTCCTAATGGATCTCGTCCTCATCATGGCGGCCGCTCGGATCTTGGGCCGACTGGCCGAACGCGTCGGCCAGCCCGCGGTGATCGGGGAGATCACCGCCGGAATACTCGCGGGCCCGACCGTATTGGGGACGCATCTGTCGGAGATGCTGTTTCCGCACGAGATCCGCTCGTATCTGACCCTGCTCGCCAATGTGGGCGTCGCCGTGTTCATGTTCGTCGCCGGACTGGAACTCGACCGCAGCGTATTCGCGGGCAGCCGACGGTCGATCCCGGCGGTATCGGTCGCCGCCTACGCCGTGCCGTTCGTCCTTGGCTGTGGCATCGCCGCGACCGCGCTGGCCCGCCACCGAACCGGTGACCTACCGAGCTTCACGCTGTTCATCGGCTGCGCGCTGGCGGTGACCGCATTTCCGGTGCTGGCCCGGATCCTGCACGATCGTGGACTGACACGCACCGGAATCGGTCAGCTCAGCCTCGCCTGTGCGGCGCTGGTCGACATCTTCGCCTGGACGGCGCTGGCCGTCGTGCTGGCCGTCGCGCACCCCGGAACGGGCAGCCAATGGCGACTGGCGCTGCTGGTGCCTGTGGTAGCTGTGACGTGGTGGATCGTGCGTCCGGCATTGACGCGGATCGCCGCCGCGGGCACCGAGCAGACGATGATCGTGGTCGGTGTCGGCGGCGCGCTGCTGCTCGGCGCGATCACCGAGTGGATCGGACTGCATTTGATCTTCGGTGCGTTCGCCTTCGGTGTGGTGTTCCCCCGCGCGCGACGCGAGGCGGTCGAATCCGGCGCCCGGATCCTGAGCTTGGTGTTGCTGCCCGGATTCTTCGTCGTGGCGGGGCTCGCGGTCGATCTCGGAGCGATCGACCGAGCCGCGATCGGCGAGTTGGTGGTGATCATGGTGGTGGCCGTCGCGGGGAAGCTCGGAAGTGTCTATGTGGCTGGACGACTGACAGGTCTGCCGTCGCGATCGGCGGCCGCGCTGGCGGCCTTGCTGAACACCCGCGGATTGACAGAACTCGTCATACTCAACGTCGGTCTCAGCGCGGGACTTATTGGCCCACAACTATATTCGGTGCTGGTGGTAATGGCTTTGGTGACAACGGCGATGACCGCACCGATGCTGAAGCTGATCGGTTTCCACGAGGCGCCACGGGCTGATCCGGCCACCCCGGTCGACCGCTTACCCATCCGCAGTCCGGTCGAATAGCCGTCCACGACACGCTCGAACCAACCGGGTAGCAACCAGGTTCCCCGGGCATCGTCGTCTGCCCGTTGCTATGTTGCTAGCGTGGGCGAGTCGCCAGGTTCCGGAAAGGTCCTAGGTAGGGTGTGTCGTTTCGAATGCTCGACGACACACCGCTGACCTTGTTCGAGGAATCTGCCCGCGCTCATTGATTCAGTCTTTGTCGAATTCTGTTCCACCGTTTGGAGTAACGTCTTTGACCACACCGCATCCCCCCACGTCCGATTCGCACACCACCATGACCGGAGTCTGCCCCGTTCCGCACGGATCATCGAGCACTACCGCCGAGCGGATTCCGCTGTACACACCGGAGTTCGTCGCCGATCCGCACCACGCCTATGACGAGATGCGGCGCAAGTACGGCACGCTGGTCCCGATCGAGTTGGCTCCCGGCGTCCCGGCCACACTCGTGATCGGCTACGCGACCGCAGTGCGAATCCTCAACGACCCCACCCACTTTCCCGCCGACCCCCGGACCTGGCAGAAGACGGTCCCCGATGACTGCCCGGTGCGGCCGATGATGGCCTGGCTCCCGGCCGCACGGAACAACGACGGACCGACCCACGCCCGCTATCGGGATGCCTCCGTCGTGAGCATCGACGGAATCGATGTGCACGGACTGCCCTCGATCATCGAACAGATCGCCATCCCGCTGATCAACACCTTCTGCAAGGCCGGGAACGCCAATCTGGTTACCCAGTACGCATTTCCGCTCGTGCTCGGCGTCCTGAACCAAATGGTCGGCTGCCCACCCGAGATCGGTCAGCGTGTCGCGAGCGGCATGGCGGCGCGCTTCGACACGGTCCGCAGCGCCCAGGGCATGGCGATGCTCAAAGAGGCACTGATGGAGTTGATCCAGCTCAAGCGCGAGCATCCCGGCGACGACGTCACCTCACGGCTGGCACACCACTCGGCCGCCATGGACGACATAGAAATTTTCGCGCAGCTGATGAGCTTCTACGGCGCCGGATTCGAAGCACAGCGCAACCTGATCACCAATGCGCTGCTGCTGATGATCACCGACGACCGGTTCAAGTGCGCGGATGTCCTCGGACGAAACCTCTCGACGATCACGGCGATCGACGAAGTTCTGTTCAACGACCCGCCCATGGCGAACTTCTGCACCACCTATCCGCGCCAGCCGATCATGGTCGACGATATCTGGTTGCCCGCCGACCAACCGGTCGTCATCAGCCTCACCGGCTGCAATAACGACCCGGAGATCCGTGGCAACGACGACGCCGACGGACGACGTCTGGGTAATCGCTCACACCTGGCGTGGAGCGCCGGACCACACACCTGTCCAGCCAAAGGGGTTGCGTACCTTACTGTTCAGTACGCCATCGATCAGCTCTTCGACGCACTTCCCGACATCCAGCTCGGGGTGCACCCGGATCAGCTGATCTGGCGGCCCGGTCCCTTCCACCGTGCGATGGCGGCATTCCCGGTCGTTTTCAGCCCGTCAGCGCCGATGAAAATCATGTAGCCCGCGGGCCGAGATCGTCGATGGAACGGCGATCTCGGCCCTGGGCACGATACGGTTCTCAGGGAGGCGGAAACTCCGGGAACGGAGCGGACTTCGGGAAGACGACCGGCAGCGCGGTCAACGCGCGGTGGAACGGCCCGGTGCGCCAACCGAGTTCGGCAGCCGGACCGGCCAACTCGATCTCCGGCAGTGCATCGAGCAGTTGGTCGATCGCGTCCTGGGCGATCAGGTAGGCGGCGTCCTGTGCCGGGCACATGTGTGGTCCGGCGCTGAAGGCCAGGTGTGAACGATTGCCATCGCGCTCGACGCCGTCGACGGCATTGACGGTGGGATCGCTGTTGCACGCCGCCATGCTGATGACGACCGGCTGGTGCGCGGGCAACCACACGCTATTGAGCAGAATCGGTTGCCGGGGATAGGAAATGCAGTAGTTCGCCAACGGCGGGTCGGTGAACAGCACTTCGTCCAGCGCATCCCGGGTCGACAGACTACCGCTGTGCATGCCCGCGGCGAATCGATCGTCGGTGAGCATCAGTCGCAACGCGTTGCCGATGAGGTGGACCAGCGGCTCGACCCCGATCGCGTAATGCGTCACCAATTGCTGGATCACCTCCTCATCGGTCAGACCGCTCGGGTGACGCATCAATCGAGTCGTGATGTCGTCACCGGGCTCCTCCCGCTTGCGTTCGGTGTGCAGCCGCAGCGCCTCGTGCAGCATGCGGTCGCCCGCACCGACCTCGGCCCCGGCATCGAACATGGCGTCCAGCGCCGCCGCGACCCGCGCGCCGATATCGGCGTCGACTCCCAGCATGGTGTTCACCGCGGTGAACACCAGCGGAAAAACGTAGCGTTGCAACACATCAGCGTGTCCATCGCCACAGAACGTATTGATCAGCGGAATCGCGATCTGCTCGATTACCGCGTGCATGCCGAGCAGGTCGACGTCATTGATCGCCGCGCTGGCGGAGTCGCGGTAGCGCTTATGTTCCTGCCCGTCGGTGCGCAGGGCATTCTCCCGCCGCTTCATCATGCCGAGCACCGGGCACTCAGTCGGGATGTTTCGCTCCCACGTCCGGGGATCCGCCGGGAAGTGGTCCGGATCGGTCAGAATGCGGACCGCGGTGTAGTAGCCGATCACCAAAGTGGCCGGTACGCCGGGGGCGAGATCCACCGGCACCAGCGAACCGAACTTCTTGCGCATCTGCCCGTAGGCCCGGTGCGGGTCGGCGGCGAATTCCGGGGTGTACATCACGATGCGCGGCTCGGCTCCGAAGCCCGGTGAGCCGCCGACCGAGGACCTTGATTCCGGTGGGTAATGCGTATGCGTTGCCACAGATGAACTCCGAACTTTTGAAAACTAAAGAACCTTGACAATCGAGCGGACCCAGCACTGACCTCAGTTACGTCACAGCGGCGAGCTACGGCAGGTTGATGAACAACAGATTACGAACAACTGCTCGCGCGACTTCAGTCGCGCCGATCTGCCCCACGTGGGCAGCACGTGTGGTGCGGGTCATGCGCATCCTGCCGGTGCCCATGATCCAAATCCGTTGCCCCAGACCAGTTCTTGAGTGTCCGCCGTCATGATAGCCACCGCTCATCAGACGCGCAGCCCCAACGTCCGTTCGAGCAAGCATTCGCCCGGGTTCAGTAGATCAGGGCTCCCCCGGCGGGCGTCATTCGGCTCGCCTGTTGCGACCTACAGCAATCTTGCGGACCACGGTCAGGACGGTGACCACCATGACCGTCACCAGCTCCAACAGGTTCCAGGCGATCGGATCTTCGGGGGCGGATTCGGCCGCCACGGCCGGTGGCCGGTGCGGGGTGGTGCGGCTCGGTGTTTCCGGAGCGATCGCGAGTGCCGGCGCGGCCGGTGGGAATTCCGGCGGGGCGATCAGCGCTGCCGGTGCGGGACTCACTGGAGCGGGCGGCGGTGGGCCGAGTTGGAGGGGAATGCCTGGCGCGGGCGGCTCAGGGGCCGGGAGTAGCAGCAGACAGGTCAGCAGTGCGCTGCCGGTCATCGCGCTGCCGACGACGACGCTGCCGAGGCCGGATCCGCTCGAACCGACCGAACCGGTGCCGATCAAACCGGAGCCGGTTAACCCGCTGCCGGTTATGCCGCTGCCGGTCGCAAGTCCGAGCAGTATTGTCGCGCTGCCGATTACGGCGCTGCCGGTGCAGGCGGTTCGGACGCTGCCCGGGTCGAGGCCAAGTGATTCGCCCACTCCGGCCGTCACATCCGCGTGCCCGCCGAAGGGCGGGTCATCGGCGCCGTTGTCGATGCCGCCTGTGCCGGTCGCCGCGCCGCCCCGCTTCGCATTGCCCGACATCGCCGTCCCCGGGGCCGCACTTCCGGTGGCGACACCCCTGGGTTCGAGATTCAGGATGCCGCCGTAGGCGCTGCTCCCGGAATCCGCAGCCGCACTTCCGGTCCCAGTCGCGTCGACAGCAGCACTCCCGGTGGCGATATCACCGATGACCGGCCACTCGGGGCCGGTCGAGTCCGCAGCCGCGGGTCCGCCCGCGAACAACGGCACCGCCGTTGCCACGGCCAATCCAAGTGCGGCCCTTCGTCTTTGCACAACAAGCGCCATGTTGCCGATATCCCATCCGTCGCAGCTCCGCAGGTCTCGGACGGCCCGTCAGGTGATGTGCGCGTAGCGGGACATGGCGTATTCGAAGGCGTCCTTGGGGACACTGTTTCCGCCGGAGAACGGCCGGTCGAGGTTGTAGATCGCCAGCACCGTCGTGCCGACGACGATACCGAGCAGCGAGGTCATCAGCACACTGCGCCGGGTGACCTCCACACCCGAGAGCACCGCGGTGCACAGCAGCAGGATCGTGCCGAACCACAGTGCCGCATAAAGGAATACCGGCATCCGGTAACTCGCGTCCATGGCCCGGTCCTGGCGCGCCTCGGCAGCCGCGTCGAGGCTGGCCATGGCACTCGTGCGCAGGTCCGCGACATCCGGATCCGTCGTATTCACCGACGCGACGGCATCGCGCAGGCTGTCGAACGTATCCTGGGTGGGCTGACTCAACCGCCGGTCCGCCTGCATGACCGGCCACTCCCGCGTGAGCACCTGATCGGTGTAATCCCGTACCAGGCCCTGGATCTGGCGATGTTCGGGATCCGGCATGGAATGCGCGGTCGAATAGGTATCCACCAGCGCCTTCGCCTCGGCAATGGTGTGATTGTGCGCGTTGTCGTACTCCTGCCAGCAGATCACCACCACGAAGGCGACCACCGCCAGGAAGAGCGTGTTGATCAACTCGAGCACGAGGGAACCGGCCGCGTCCTCGTCGGTCGACACCCAAGACTTCGGTCGCAGCCGATCTCCGATCACGAAGATGGCCACAGCGATAATCGCCGCAAGAACGGGCACGATGAATATCAACAGCATGTAGCGACACACCTCCCGGAACCCACCAACCGGATCTGCGCCGCATGACACGGCTCGCCGAGGTCGAGCTCGGCGAGCGTCAGCAACGTCGATCACCTGTCATTCGGAGCCGAGGCCCGGATGGATGGCGTCCCAACACATTCCGCGTGTCGCGAGATGGAATCGTCATGGAAAGCAGTGCCACTCAGTGCATATCCGATGATCTCGACCCAGTTGGGATCACGACCGAGCGTTGCGTCCAGTTCGTCGGTGGCGTAGACGTAGCGCCCGTGCGGATTTCGGATCAGGCGTCGAACTCGATACGCCGGATGGTGCCCATACCGATGAGCGCGACCACGGCGAGCAGCCCGTGCGCCGATACGAACCACAACGCGGTATCGAACGAGCCGGTCGAAGAAACCAGATAGCCGATGACGATCGGGGTGACGATGCCCGCGATATTGCCGAACGCATTCATGGTGGAGCTCACGAAGCTGACCGCCTGGGTCGGTGCGATATCCGTGGTGATCGCCCAGCCGAGCGAACCGATGCCCTTGCCGAAGAAGGCCACGATCAAGATCGCCACAATCACGGTGGTGCTGTCGCTGAAGTTGGACAGTGCGATGAGGGTGGTGAGCAACATGCCCACGGCCGCCGGGATTTTGCGCGCCGCCGTCAGTGATCGGCCGCGACGCAAAAGGGCATCGGACAGGATGCCGCCCACCAGGCCACCGATGAATGCCGCGAGCGCGGGCAGCGCGGCGACGAATCCGACATGCACCAGCGACAGGCCGCGGCCCTTGTTCAGATAGATCGGGAACCAGGTGATGAAGAAGTAGGTCAGTGCGTTCACCGCGTACTGGAAGACGTAGACGCCCCACAGCGGCCGGGTGGAGAAGACGCGCACGAGCATGCGCCGATCGAGTCGCGTGCGTCGAGTCGCGTTCTCGCCCTTGGTCGTATCGAGATCGACCAGCGCACCACCGGAAACGATCGTTTCGAGTTCGGCCGGGGTGACGCGGCGGTGCGCACGCGGCGGATAAAGCCAGCGCCACCAGAACACGGCCAAGCTGAAGCCGAGCACACCGAGCAGCACGAATACCCAGCGCCAGCCGAATTGATTGGTGATCCAAGCCATTACCGGGGCGAACATTACGGTCGCGAAATACTGTGCCGAATTGAAAACCGCTGTCGCCCGGCCACGTTCGGCGGTCGGAAACCACATGGTCGATACCCGTGCATTACCGGGGAAGGCCGGTGATTCGAATACGCCGAGCAGCAATCGCAGTCCGAATACGATCGACAATGCGACCAGCACCGGCGTAGTGATCAGGCCGACCAGGCTGGTCGCCGCGGTGACCAGCGTCCACAATGCCAGGCTCGCCGCATAGACCCGTCGTGCGCCGAATCTGTCGAGCAGCATCCCGCCGGGCAATTGCGCGACGACGTAGGCCCAGCTGAATGCCGAGAAGATGTAGCCGAGCTGGACGGTGGAAAACCCGAGATCCGCCCGCACCGCACTGCCCGTGATCGACAGGCTGCTGCGGTCGGCGTAATTCACCGCGGTGATGATGAACAAGAGCCCGAGCACCAGATAGCGCGTCGGAATGCGACGACCGCGCCGCTGTTCGGTGGGTGCCACCACGGCGCGGGTGGCAGGCATACTCTCACGTTTCAACATCACTGTCCTCCTGTGACCGGCCGGTGTGCGCCGGATCACCCTGCAATGGGTGTGAAAGGAGGCTAAAGGCCGGAAGCGATACCCGTCGAACACCAATTCGGTATTGAGCGATACCCGAACGAGCAGGTGCCGGTCGGCGAGAGCATAGTCGTATCCGATGCCATTCGAGTATCGGTTGATTTCAAAACAGTGTTGGACCGGCATCAGGTGCCGGACCTAATCTCCAGAGAAATCAGCAATTTCCGTCGCCAGGAGGATATTCGTGTCGCAGCTATCCGCCGAGGAATTGGGACCCGCGCTGGGGCGCGGATTGCTCTCGTTCCCGGTCACCCATTTCGACGCCGAACTGAACTTCGACGAGCGGGCCTACCGGGAGCACATCGGCTGGCTGTCCCGATACGAGGTCGCTGGCCTGTTCGCGGCCGGTGGCACGGGCGAAGGCTTCGCCCTGACCAGCACGGAGATCGATCGCGTGGTGCGCGCGGCGGTGGCCGAAACCGCCGGACGGGTTCCGGTGATCGCGCCCGCGACGGCGGGCACCAGGGTGGCGGTGGAGCAGGCGCGCGCGGCCGAGGCGGCAGGTGCGGACGGAATTCTGCTGCTGCCGCCGTATCTCGTGGAAGCCTCACCCGACGGGCTGGTCGAACATGTGGCCCAGGTGTGTGCGGCGACCTCGCTCGGGGTGATTTTCTACAGCCGCGCCAATGCCGCCTGCGATGACGTGACGGTGGCAAAGATGGCCGAGCGCAGCCCGAACCTCATCGGGTTCAAGGACGGCGTCGGCAATATCGAGTCGATGACGCGGATCTACGCCCGGATGGGCGCTCGGCTGACCTACATCGGCGGCCTGCCGACCGCGGAAACATTCGCACTCCCCTACACCGAAATGGGCGTGACCACGTACTCCTCGGCGATCTTCAATTTCGCGCCCGAATTCGCGCTCGATTTCTATCGCGCGGTCCGCGCTCGCGATCGCGCGACCGTCTACGCGCACCTGCGCGACTTCGTCATCCCTTACCTCGACATCCGCGACCGCCGCCCCGGTTACGCGGTTTCGATCATCAAGGCCGGGCTCACCGCGGTCGGCAGACCATCCAGCCGGGTCCGCCCGCCGCTCACCGACCTCACCGAGGCCGAACTCGCCGAGCTGACCACCCTCGTGAAGACGATCGCCTGACCCCGAAGGACCCCACCATGGATTCACCCATCCTCGACCGGATCACCAGCGTCAAGATCTCCTCGGTCACCGTGCCCCTGCCCACCGGGATCAGCGATGCGAAGGTGCTGACCGGTCGACAGAAACCGATGACCGAAGTCGCGGTGCTCTTCGCCGAGATCACCACCGAGGCCGGGCTCGACGGCATCGGCATCAGCTACTCGAAGCGCGCGGGCGGGCCCGGCCAGTTCGCACATGCCCGCGAGATAGCGCCCGTACTGCTCGGTGAGGATCCCAGCGATATCGCCAAGATCTGGGACAAACTCATGTGGGCGGGCGCCTCGGTTGGTCGCAGCGGGCTGTCGGTGCAGGCGATCGCCGCTTTCGATGTCGCTCTGTGGGATCTCAAGGCCAAACGCGCCGGGTTGCCGCTGGCGAAACTGCTGGGTGCACACCGTGATTCGGTGCGCTGTTACAACACCTCCGGTGGATTCCTGCACGCACCCGTCGAAGAAGTCCTCGACCGCGCCGCGGCATCGTTGGAACACGGCATCGGCGGCATAAAAATAAAGGTCGGACACCCCGACCACGCGGTGGATCTCGCGAGGCTCACCGCGGTGCGCGAGAAGCTCGGGGACCGGGTGCCGTTGATGGTCGACGCCAACCAGCAGTGGGACCGTCCCACCGCTCGCCGTATGTGCCGGGCTTTCGAGCCGTTCGGATTGGTGTGGATCGAAGAACCCCTCGACGCCTACGACTTCGAAGGCCATGCCCAACTCAGTGCCACCTTCGACACCGCCATCGCAACCGGTGAAATGCTCACCAGCGTCGCCGAACACACCCAACTCATCGTTGCCCATGGCGCGGACATCGTGCAGCCGGACGCACCGCGCGTCGGCGGCATAACCCAATTCCTGAAGGTGATGGCCCTCGCCGACAGCCAAAACCTGCAACTGGCACCACATTTCGCGATGGAAATCCACATCCACCTCGCCGCCGCCTACCCACGAGAGCCCTGGGTCGAACACTTCGAATGGTTCGACCCCCTCTTCGACGAACGCCTCGACATCGCCGACGGCCGCATGCACCTGTCATCGCGCCCCGGCCTCGGCGTAACCATCAGCGACCAAGCCCGCGCCTGGACCATCGCCGAGCACACCATCCACTCCTGACACCATTGATCCGGACAGATGATCACCATGCGTTGGGCGGCATCGGTCGAGAGACCTGACCCGTCGTCGCATGGTGATCGCCTGTTCGATTCGCCGGAAGGCCCGCCGCGTCAGTTCCAGTTGTCGATCTTGACGTCGTGCGGATCGGGCGCGCCTTTTCCGGTTTCCACCAGCGACTTCAGGCTCAGCAGGAAGACCGCCCACTTGGTGCTGCAGTGGTGCATGAATTCGACCGGTTCCTTCCAGCCTTCGTGTTCGAAGAGGACGACGGTGTAGTCGTCGACCTGGTCGAGCTTCCAGTCCACCTGGGTGCCGACCCATTCTTCGGGTCCCTCGACGACCTCCCAGCGCACGCGCTTGCCCGGGTCGAGCTCGAGGACCTCCATATCGAATCCACCGGCATCGAAACGGAATTGGAGCACGCCGCCGACGTCATTGCCTTTGCCCTGGGTGTTGTTCGCCCACCAGCCGGCGAGCCCCTCGACGGTGGTCAGGGCGGTATAGACCTCGGCCGTCGGCGCTTTGATTGCGACTCGGTGCAGGATATCCACCATTTTCGAATCCTCTTTCCAGTGTCGGATTTTCACTTCTGCTGCTGATCTTTTGTGCGTTGAATCGCCTCGGCGATCCGCTTGATGCGCCGGAGCCTGGCGTCCCACGCCGCCCCGACCGAGGACAACTGCGCGACCGCGCGGGCAAGTTGCGCCTCATCCACCCGATACCTCCGTTCCCGCCCCGCGGGCGTGGCGTGCACCAGGCCGACGCGGTCGAGCACGCCCAGATGCTTCGCGATGGCCTGCCGTGTCACGGGCAGCTGCTCGCTGAGACTGGTGGCCGTGCCATCGCCGGCCGCCAGGAGCAGGTCGAGCATCCGCCGACGGGTCGGATCCCCGACCGCGGACCACAGGTCGTCGTCGACGGTAGCGGTCACGGGGTCGACACCAGCCGCGCGATGTACTCGCCGAGTTGCGGAACGAACCTGTCCCAACCGGCGCTGTGGTCTTGGTAGACCTCCTCCAACTTCGCAGCCTCCCAACCCATCTCACGGAACCCGGTCTCGGTGAGGCGAATCCTGGTGCCCGCGCCCGCCGGGGTGAGCTCGAAAGTGACCAGCAGCGAGTCGGCGAGGTCCGCCGAGCCCTCCGGATAGCACCAGCGGAACGAGAACAGCCGCGGCCGCTCGACGGTCACCACTGTGATCGGGGCGACATGTTCCCGGTCGCCGAAGACCAGTTCACCGACCGCGCCGGGAGTGGCCTCGAAATCGGCCGCGTCGGACCACCATTCCGAGATGTGTTCCGGGCTGCTGACCACCTCGAAGACAACTTCGGGTGAGGCGTCGACGTGGATCTCGCGCTCGATGCTGCCGTACTCCATACTCTTCCTCCATCTGCAACGTTTGGTTGCACATCACGGTAGCCGACCACAGCTCATCGCGCAACCATTGGTTGCATATAGGGCTCGGGCCGCGTGCCGACAGCACAAAGCCCCGGCCAAACCAGCACGCGTGGTCAGCCGGGGTTTCGGTGGCGACTCAGACCTTCAACCCGTGTTTGGTGCCGTAGGCGTAATGGAACACGAAGAGCCCACCGAGGACGACAAGCCACTGCAGCGTGCTCACCAGCGGCACCGAATCGACCGGGAGGGGTAGGCGAACACGCCCCACACCACGGCGTCGAGGACGAAGCCCAGACCGCGGTCAGTACCCGCAGCTGGCTGCGAAATCGAGAGTCGTTGTCCCAGCGGGCATCCCACTGCCGATAGCCTTCCTCGCCGATCTTGACTGTCACGATCGTGCGGGCGGCACTGCGCATGAAGGGATGCGAGGTTAACAGGGGGCCAGCACCCACAGCCCGAGCGCGCCCCGCATGGCGATGACCATGACGTGGGGTCGAAATCCCGAAATACCCCGGCCCGCTGCGCTTCTCGGATGCGCTCCGCTTGGATTCGGCCGAAATCGGCGAGCTGCTCGGCCAGGCCGAATGTCTGCGGGTCGCTCGGGTACCCGTTCGCGATGATGCTCGACAGCGCCCGCAGATGGTCAGGGTACTCGTCCAGCAGCGCCAGGTTGGCGGCGGAATGCAGGCGCAGCCGGGCCGTGAGAACCGCGGCGGTGACATCGGGCCGACCGACCCCAAGCCGGTCACCTCACGATGGTGGACCACCCGCCCATCAGCCCAACCACCTAGCCCCACAGCACACCGAGCCCACGAGAATGCATGGCGGCGGGCCCTTCTCGGTATTTGCCTCCACCAGCGCTCAGTGACCATCTGACCAGCTGCGGTGCGACTGAGGGTCTTCTCCTGCCGGGCACCTCGGCCCGGCACGGCATGAGCCGCTGGTTAGTTCCCCTGCGGCGGAAGTGAAGTGGGGGCGTGCTGATCGGCCACCTCGGTGAGGGCCTGCGCCCACCCGTCCAGGCGATCGGCCGCGTCGCGCAGATCGGCGACGATGGTGTCGAAGTTATGCCGCAGCACCGCACTTTCGGGTACCGCGAGAATCCGCCCCGCCGCCGCGACTACCTGTTCGTACTCGGCGACCCCGCTGTCGAGGCGGCCGAGTGCGAATTGCATATTCTCGGTGAGGCCAACGGCGGCAACGGATTTCGAGCGCCCCATGGCGCCGAGTGCCTGTTCCATCGCGGTGATGTCGGCGGCCAGCGCGTGCAGCGCGGCAGCACCCGAACCTGCGGTTTCGATCATGTCGGCGAGCTCGTCCTCGGGTAGCCGGTTCGAGCGGGCGATCTGCGTGCCGAGGCCGTGTAGCGCCTTCTCCGCCCGAACCAGGCGGGAAATAGGCCCGCGCGCGGATGACCACGGGGGTGGCTGTTTGCGCGGCACGAAAGCTGCCTGCGGTAGCGGTGAGCTGCGCAATTGGAGGTAGCGGCGGGCACTGAGCGCGGTACCGGTGACCAGCGCCACCGCTCCTCCGCCGACCACGACAACCGCCCATACCGGTGCCGAAAGCACCATCAGCCCAACGGTTCCCGCGGTGGTGAGACCGCCGACCGTGCCCAGTTGGAAGCTGCGGCGGCGGGCCCTGCGGCGCTTGCGCAACTCCCGCTCGCGCGGATCCGCCCAGCGCCGCACCGCGACCAGCGCATGTTCGCCCACCTCGCGCAGACTGTCGGGCAGGCTCCCCGGCTGCGGTGCGAGTGCCGCCTGTGCGCGCACAAGCGCGGCACCGCGACGACGACCACTCCTACCTTGTTCGCGAGGTCCCTGCGGGCTCATCGGTCTCCTCCAGGGCACGCGTTCGGCGCGACCCGCGGTGGCCGGACAGGCAGGGCCCGAGCATGACCGACGGCCGACCCGCCAGGTACCCGTGCCATGTCTTCCACCGAACCAGTCCTCGCCGAACTGTATTTATTCGAACGCCGTATGTATTTCGAACGACGGGCTACTGCTGCGCGGTCTGGCCCTTGTTCATCTGCGGCTGCGGCTGTGCCGGATTCGCCTGCGCGGCACCCGGATTGATCGCCGGAGTCGCTCCGCCTGCGGGCAGCGCATCGCCGCGCATCGAGGCGCGGATCTGCTCCAGCTTGCTGTGTCCGGCCATCTGAATGCTGGCCTGCTGTACCTCGAGCATCCGGCCCTGCACCGAATTGCCCGCGAGTTCGGCGGCGCCCAGCGCATTCGCGTAGCGGCGCTCGATCTTCTCACGCACGGCATCCAGGCTCGGCGTCGTGCCGGGCGCGGACAGCGTCGAATCCATCCGCTGCAGCGATGCCGAGACCTGCTCCTGCATCTTGGCCTGCTCCAGCTGGCTGAGCAGTTTGGTGCGCTCGGCGACCTTCTGCTGCAACAGCATCGCGTTCTGCTCGACCGCCTTCTTGGCTTGCGCGGCCGCCTGCAGCGACTGGTCGTGCAGCACCTTGAGGTCCTCGACGGCCTGCTCGGCGGTGACCAACTGCGCGGCGAAGGCCTCGGCGGCGTTGGTGTACTGGATCGCCTTCTCGGTATCGCCGGCCGCGGCGGCCTGATCGGCCAGCATGACGGCCTGGCGCGCATTGGCATTGAGCTTCTCGACATCGTCGAGCTGACGGTTCAGCTTCATCTCCAGCTGACGCTGGTTGCCGATGACCGACGCGGCCTGCTGCGAGAGGGCCTGATGCTGACGCTGAGCTTCCTCGATAGCCTGCTGAATCTGGACCTTCGGATCCGCATGCTCCTCGATCTTCGAATCGAAGAGGGCCATCATGTACTTCCAGGCCTTGACGAACGGATTAGCCATCGATTGATCCCGCCTCCATAAGATGCGCCGCGCTTCACCGCGACTCTAGTGCGCGACCGTCACGCACCCGATATGTGCCTATCCTCCACCATGTGGCACCCGGGCCGGGCGAACCCGGCCCAACTGACGCCTAGAACAGAATCTATCCGCTTTCGGCACCGGTTCGCAGCGTCGGCCGCGGACGCCACCTCTCGTCTATTGATCAGTTGCTTTTCACCAGGACCAGCATGTCGGCCCGCGGGGCCGGAATGACGATCCGGGTGTCCTCGGCGATCTGCGGCCGGGCGCCGGCCACCGACATCGTGGCGGTCGCGGGCTCCGCGGCGGCCTCGGCGGGTTCGGCCGCGGCGGTCCGCTCCGCCTCGGGTGCATCGGCGGTCTGAGCGGGCGCGTCGGCGGGCAGACCGTCGGCGCCTGCCATGATCGTGCTCACATCCCAGAGCACCCGCGACAGCGGCACATCCAAAGCCGCGCAGATGGCGGCGAGCAGTTCGCTGGAGGCCTCTTTACGGCCCCGCTCGACTTCCGACAGATATCCCAGGCTCACGCGCGCCGAGGTAGAGACCTCACGCAGGGTCCGGCTCTGGGCGAGACGAGCACGCCGCAGACTGTCCCCGATCGCCTCTCGCAGCAGCGTCATGTCGTTCTCCTTAGCTCCCAGTAACCGGGTCCGCGGGCGCCTACCAGCGCTGCGCACGCCGTCCTTTCTGGCACAACGTCGAACAGGGCCCGGTTGGTTCCCACGGTGGCAAACCAGGCGCGGCAGCACCTAGTGGCCGCCTCCCACGATACGACGCAACTCCCGTACCGCGCTGTGCGTAGCGCCGATTCGGATCGCCCACCGGTCGCCGTCCAGTTTCAGCCGCATGACCTCGGTATGCCTGGGCCCGGCCAGTCCGAGGAAGACAGTGCCGACGGCATGTCCGCCCTGAGATTCGGGTCCGGCTACCCCGGTCAATCCGATACCCCAGTCCGCGCCGCAGCGCAGCCGCGCACCGACGGCCAACTCTTCGGCAGTGCTCGCGGCGACCGGTCCCTCGGTCGCGAGCACTTCGTCACTGACACCGGCCAGGCTGTGTTTGAGTTCCGTCGCGTAGACGACCAGCCCGCCACGTAGCACCGCACTGGCACCCGGCACCCCGGCGATGGTCGCCGCGAGCAGGCCCGCGGTCAGCGATTCGGCGGTCGCCACGGTCTGCCGGGCGACACCCAGCTCGCGCACCAATTCGACGACGGGCGCTCCGGTTGTCAGCGGATCGGTCATGCGCCGCGTGTCCGGCCCGTACCTCCCGCGAGCCACACCCGCGCCGCCTGCCCCACATAGTCGAGGCCGGTGATGACCGTCAGCGCGACGGCCACATACATCAATGTCATACCGGCGGTGGCGAATCCGCCGTGCAGCGGCAACAGCAGTACCGCGATCGCGACGGACTGCACCAGCGTCTTCAACTTGCCGCCGCGTCCGGCCGGAATCACGCCGCGCCGCACCACCACCAGCCGCAGCAGCGTGATCCCGATCTCGCGACCACAGATGACCAGGGTGATCCACCACGGCAGATCGCCGAGTATCGAAAGTCCGATCACCGCGGAACCGATCAGCGCCTTATCCGCGATGGGATCGGCGAGTTTGCCGAAATCGGTGACCAGACCGTATTTGCGTGCCAATTGCCCGTCGAAGCGATCGGTGATCGCGGCGATGCCGAACAGCGCGGCGGCCGCGATCCGCCAGCCGGTCTGGTGGCCGCCGCCCGCGAACAGCGCCAGCACGAACAGCGGCACCAGCGCGATCCGCAGCATGGTGAGCACATTCGCGATATTCATCAGCGGAACGACGGGATCGGCCTGGGCGGGTGGGAATCCGGCGCGGACCGCGGGTTCGACCCAGCGTCGATCGATCTCTTCGGGCTGCACGCTCACGCCTCCGCCTCGCTGGCGCTCGGCTCCGGCGCGTGCGTGCACGGCTGTGACATGGTTCGCTCGCTACGCTCCCTCACGGCCTCCGCCTCGCTGGCACTCAGCTCCGGCGCGTGCGTGCACGGCTGTGACATGGTTCGCTCGCTACGCTCCCTCACGGCCTCCGCCTCGCTGGCGTAAGAACCCGGCGCACAGACCACAACACCCACCGCGACGAGGCTCGGACGCATGCCGACGCGATGCGGTGAGCGGAGCGGGTGGATGTGCGGCACACGTTCAGAGTATCGGTAACCGGGCCGACTACTGTGCACCACATGACCTCTCGGGGACCACTAGGTGGTTCGACCAGCGACGCGTATCCGGGCGCGGCACCTGCCGCGAACAAATCTGTCCCCGTCGTGCGACGCGCCCGAACCTCCGATGTGCCCCAGATCAAGAACCTCGTCGATGAATACGCCGGTCGGATCCTGCTGGAAAAGAACCTGGTCACACTGTACGAGGCGGTGCAGGAATTCTGGGTGGCCGAACTCGACGGCCGGGTGGTCGGCTGCGGTGCACTGCATGTGCTGTGGGCGGACCTCGGCGAGGTGCGCACGGTCGCGGTGCATCCCGATGTCAAGGGGCATGGTGTCGGTCGGCTCATCGTGGAACGGCTGGTCACGGTGGCCAGGGAACTCGAGCTCGGACGGCTGTTCGTACTCACCTTCGAGGTGGACTTCTTCGGCAGGCACGGATTCGTGGAAATCGACGGCACTCCGGTGACCGCCGAGGTGTACGCGGAGATGTGCCGGACTTTCGATCCGGGTGTCGCGGAATTCCTCGACCTCAGCTATGTGAAACCGAACACCCTCGGCAATACTCGAATGCTGCTGAACCTCTGACCAGAACGGATCGATCGTGCCCATCTTCGCCGTGCACTACACCTACTCCGATGCCACCGTCGAGGCGCGCGACAGCTTCCGCCCGGAACATCGGGCCTGGCTCAACGGCCTGATCGATGCGGGTTCGCTGCTGACCAGCGGTCCCTACCCGGACGGTTCCGGCGCACTGCTGCTGTTCCAGGTCGCTGACGAGGCGGACCTCGAGAAACTGCTGCCGCAGGATCCGTTCGCCCGCGAGAACCTCATCGACGAGGTACGGGCGGTCGAGTGGCTGCCGGTGATGGGCACATTCGCTTCCTGACCGTCCGGCTGACCGCCGCGTGTCGCCGCTCGACACTCGGCAGTCAGCAAACTTACGGCGACACGCCGTGCCAGGTGCGGAAGAATCCGCGCCTGCCGACGCAGACTCCCCCGTATGCGCATATCCGTCGCGATTTTCGCGTCGATGTCGGTCGCAGGCCTCGCACTCACCATCTGCTCGACGGCCGCCGATTTCGACACCACGGCAAACTTGACGGTCGGGGATCGTCCATTGCTACGACCGGGTTCGGTCGACGAGTCGATGTACCGCGCCGCCGACGGCTACTACTTCCGGACCGCGGACGGCGGCATCGCATGCGGCTTCCTCGATGAGCCGTTCGGACAGCCGAAACGACCGGTGGGCTGCCAGGGCACGACCCAGCCCACTCCACCGGCAATGCAGGCCTGCTGGGGTATCGACCCGAGCGCGGCCGCATTGGCCGTCGGCGAGAGCGCCGGATATCTCTGCGTGAACCGTGGTTACTTCGTCGGAACCACATCCGGAGCGGATGCCGACGCACCGGTGCTGCCGGTCGGGTCGAGCCTGAGCGTGGCCGGCTTCACCTGCCTGGCCCAGCCTGTCGGGGTGACCTGCCGCAATGACGCGACCGGGCGCGGCTTCGAGATCACGCCGGAAAACAACCGGGTCTTCTAATCGGCTACCCGGCTCTCGGCGGACCGGGCCGCGCCGCGGGTTTTGATCAGGCTCGCGACGGTCGCGATGAGCAGAATCCCGATGATCACGCTCAGCGAGACCGGCGTGGAAATCTCCGGTACCTTGACGTGCCGACCACCGTTGACGAAAGGCAAGGTGTTCTCGTGCAATGCGTGCAGCACCAGTTTGACGCCGATGAACGCGAGAATCGCCGAAAGGCCGTAGGACAGGTAGACCAGGCGATCCAGCAGGCCGCCGATGAGGAAATACAGCTGCCGTAAACCCATGAGTGCGAAGGCATTCGCGGTGAACACGATGTAGGGCTGCTCGGTCAGGCCGTAGATGGCGGGGATGGAGTCCAGCGCGAACAGCAGATCCGCGAAGCCGATTGCCAACAACGCCAACAACAACGGGGTGATCACGCGCCGCCCGTCGATCCGGGTGAGCAGTTTGTCGCCGTCGTATTCGTCGGTGGTCGGGAGCACCCGTTTGGCCAGCGCCACGATCCGGCTGTCGCGCTTTTCCTCCTGCTCGACCTCGTGTCCGCTCTCACGCAACAGTTTCACGGCGGTATAGACCAGGAACAGGCCGAACAGATAGAACACCCAGCTGAACGCGCTGATCGCCGCCGCACCGACGGCGATGAACACACCCCGCATGACCAGCGCCAGCACAATGCCGATCAGCAGCACCTTCTGCTGGTAGATCCGCGGCACCGCGAAGCTCGACATGATGATGACGAAGATGAACAGGTTGTCCACCGAGAGGGCCTTCTCGGTGACGAAGCCCGCGTAGTACTCGCCCGCGAAGGTCGAGCCCCACTTCCAGGCGACGAATCCACCGAAGGCCAGGGCCAGGCCGATGTAGATCGCCGACCAGGAACCGGATTCCTTGAAGGTCGGATCGTGTGGCGTGCGGACATGGGCGAAGAAGTCGAAGACGAACAGACCCAGTATCACCACGATCGTCAGGGTCCATTCGAGTGCGGTTACCTGCATGCGGGCTCCGGGGCGTAAACGCGCTTCATGACAGCAATCATGCCCGATTTGTCCGTTCTGTCGAGCTAGCGGAAGAGTTGCTGACCATAATTTCACATGCGGGTCCGGCGGCCGACATGTCACCCTCGCGAGCATGACCGACTACTACCGCATCCCGAACAGAGCGAATTGAGACGAGCGCGTGCCAACGCACGCCGCATCGCGCGACTGCGCGGATGCCGACCCTTTCGAGCGACCTGCAAGCAGTCGCCAGCCGCGGTCCATGGACGAAACCCGCACCGGCCGAACGACTGTCGGCTATCCCTACTTCGAAATGCCTGAGCTCACCGTGTTTTCGTCTGGAACGACTTATGTCGAGGCCGATACGGAATTCACACAGTTCACGACGCACGAGTGGAACGAGGACTCGGTGGTGTGGTGACCGCGCTTCTCGATCACGGCATGACGATCACCGGACTGGTGGAGCACCGCAGCGTTCCCCGGAAGGCATTGCCCGGACAGATGGTGCGCGAGGCGAATGGCGAGTGGCGGCTCGGCGAGCATCCGGAACGTCTTCCACCGACTTACACACCGCGGGCACGCCGACAACTCGCCGGTGGGGAATAAATGGGTTCCTCATCGCGTCGGTCGGTGTTAGCGTTATCCATAACGTAATCGATCGATAATCGGAACCACGAAAGGCAAAGGCAATGACCAGCACCCAGGACCAGGGACTACGCTCCCTCGCCGGTGCCTGGCAATTGCGTTC
This sequence comes from Nocardia pseudovaccinii, assembly GCF_050942345.1. Lineage (NCBI taxonomy): Bacteria > Bacillati > Actinomycetota > Actinomycetes > Mycobacteriales > Nocardiaceae > Nocardia > Nocardia pseudovaccinii. The sequence goes on along the minus strand of NZ_CP192074.1, from coordinate 2,885,154 downwards.
CGGCACCCGGCGGCCGATGTCGCAGCTGCAACAGGCGAGTATGCGGAGCCGCCCCTGAGGTCTCGATTCGAGAAGGCCTGAGCAGGGGCCGCTCCCGGCGAAATACTCGCCACGGAGCGGCCCTTTTTCTGTCCAGCGGATGTAGCTCAACTGGAAGAGCGACGATCTCCAAAGTCGTCGGCTGGGGGTTCGAGTCCCTCCATCCGCGCCATAACTTCACAGTGAATATACGACAGTAGGCATTTCGTATTACTGGATATGAACAACCCTGCTGCATACCAGTTTTGAACCCGTGTAGCTCAGTGGACAGAGCGGCATCCTCCGACGGTGCAGGTCGGTGGTTCGATCCCACCCACGGGTACCAAAACCATTCCCTCGTAGCCCAATTGGCAGAGGCACCGGACTTAGAATCCGGACGGTGCGAGTTCGAATCTCGCCGAGGGAACCAGTCCGCGCGGTTTGCGTGGATCAGCGCTCGTAGCTCAACGGACGGAGCACCTGAATACGACTCAGGCGGATGGAGGTTCGAATCCTTCCGAGCGCACCGATGGAGTGTGGTGTAAACGGCTAGCACGACGGACTTTTTGACTCCGCCGGTTCAGGTTCGAATCCTGGCACTCCAGCGCACACCGACCCAGGCTCATGCAGGTTCGCCCCGGGGCTCTCATAAGGCCCTGCCGCGTGGTTCGACTCCACGATGAGCTACCACCGCACCGCGTCGTCACCGATGGGAAGGACGCACGAGTCAAGCGTCCCCTCGTGCATAGTGTCGTGAAATGCGAATTGCCTCTTCACTTCTCGTCGCCGCGCTGGTCACTCTGGCCGGTCCGGTCGGCACCACCGCACTGGCTGCGCCGCCGTCCGGTTCGGCATTGCTGCAACCGAGGTGGGACCTGCCGACGGATACCGCCGCCGCCGTGCACGCCGCTGGTCTGCCGCTGCTGAGCACGATGTCGACGACGTACCACTATCACGCGCATCTCGATGTCATCGTGTACGGACAGCCGGTCGTCGTTCCGGCCCTGGTCGGCATCGACGACGCCAGGCGAATGGGTTCGCCCATGCACACCCATGATGCGACCGGGATCCTGCACCTCGAGTCGGAGGAGGACATCCCCTTCACCCTCGGGCAGTTCTTCACCCAGTGGGGCCAGCCGCTCACCGGCGACCAGGTCGGCCCGATTCACCTCACACCCGTCGAGACCGTCCAGCTCTATATCAACGGCACCCGGTTTCCCGGAGATCCGGGATCGTATCGCTTTGCGCCACATGACGAAGTCGCGCTGGTAGTCGGCACCCGCGCGATGACGCCGACGGTGCCCGACCATTACGACTTCCCCGCCGACCTCTGACAGAGTAAAGCAAACCTTTTGCAGCACAACTAGTTTCGACTTCACCGACCCCCAAGGCTGGGGACGGTGTGATCGTTGACACTGTTCGGGCGGTTGCCGAAACTCGTAGTTCTCCAGCACTTCTGGAGCCTTGTTGGCCGACACGGTGAGTTCTCAGCGAATCGAGGAACCAGGCTATGACGACTACGACCGCCCCGGTGTCGACCGAAATCGATGTCCCCCCTGCCGAATTCGACACCACGCACCTCGAGGAGAACCTGCGGTGGGGCCACCTGTTCTGGCCGGGCTCCACGGCGCTGACCGAAGCGCAGATCAAGGACCGGGTCACCCGCTATCAGCGGTCGCTGGAGCGTTTCCGGGCCAGCGGCATGCAGGGCAACTACCTGCCCGACGACCTCGAGGTCGATTCGGCCTGGCACGCGCACCAGTGCGATCCGATCGGCTACGCGGAGTTCTGCAAGAGCTATTTCGGCGGCATTCTCGCGCACACCGTGACCCTGTGTGTCTGCAAGTTGGTCGATCTCGACGAGCAGTAGGCGCCACACCGCCCACGAAGCCCAGCCGTTCGGGCACGCCCGGCTCCCGTCGGGTCCGGGGTCGAACGACGACCGAGAGGAGGTAGTTCCGTGGACGCACTGTTGAATATGATCGCCGCGATGTTCGCATCGCAAGGACAGGTCGACATGCCGCAGGTTCCGTCGAACCGCTGCTGACCCGAGCGCGGTCCGGCCGGAGATCCCGGCCGGGCTGTGCCGGTCATCCCCCGAAGGTCTGATTCGTGTAGAGATATCCTTCGGACCAGATGTATCGAGTGCCGGCCCATCGGGCCGCGGCGGCCACATCCGGAAAGAATCCGCGCCCTTCGAAATTCGCGCTCGTATTGCACAACACCGGAATCCCACTGATTGCCTCGTACGACGCCAGAATCCGCGCGGTCGCGCAATTGGCCGAGGCATCGATGGTCTGCAACCGCGCGGTACCGTCCACATGCAGCACAGCGGGAATGCGATCGGTCCACTCCGGACGGGTCCGGTGCTCGAAGAGCATGTACGGATCGCGACCGCCGGGCTGGAAGACCTCCGCTGCCCGCTCGGTCAGACACACCGGCGCGACCGGCCGATAGGCGGCCCGGTTCTTGATGTCATTGAGAAGGTCCTTCGTCGCCGAATCCGTTGCGGGCGCGAGGATGCTGCGATTGCCGAGCGCCCGCGGACCGATCTCCGCACGACCCGACAGCACCACCACCGGCTCACCTTCCCGGTGCAGCAACTCGGCCACCCCCGACTCGTCACAGGGCCGCCTGCGCCAGTTGTCCGGCACACCACAGACACCGACCCGCGGACCGGAGTACACATCCCACCGCAATGCCGGACTATGCCCCTTTCGGAACATTTCACAGCACGCGGCGCCGATGGCCGCGCCGGAGTCGTTGGGAAACGGCGGAATCCAGATCTCCTCGACAATCCCCTGCGCCCGCAGCAGCGAGTTCCACTTGATGTTGAGCGCGCATCCCCCGGTAACCACCAGCTTCGACGGCAACGAAGGATGCTGGCGCACAAGTGAATTCAGTCCTCGCGCCAACCGATCCCCCAGATAGCCCTGGAAAGTGGCGATGAGATCGGCCTCGGACAATCCGGGAAACAGCTCGCCGCGATCGGCCGCTACCTTAGCCCCGACCAGCCGGGCCGCATCTTGCGATGCCCGAGGTTCGGCGGCCGCGATGATCTCGTCGAATACCGGATACACCGACTCCATCACGGTGCCGAGCCCGGCATAGGCCATGGCCTTACCCGGAATGGCCAGGTGCTGACGCAGAATCCGATCCCGCGACCGACCCTCGACATTCGGAATGAACGGCTCGAAACGCGCGCTGAAGTACGTGAAACTGTTGCCGACGATCGGCAGCACGACCGCGACCGAGCGGACCTTTCGAGCCGCCGCCGCGACGTGGTAAACCCGCGCGACAGTCCCGCCGTCCCAGACCAGCACGAGCGCATCCTCCCCGCGCTCCGCGAACGGACTCGTGCAGTAGCCACCCATGATGTGCTGGTCCACATGGTGATAGCTGACGTATTCCGCAGCGGCGGAACCGAATCCGTGCGCATGGAAGCGATGCCGCGCGAGCGGAACCGTGTGTCCCGGCCGATCCTGATACGGCGCGACCGCGAGTTCGATCGGACGACCACCGGATAGCGTCGCAATGCTCGTGGGCTCCGTCGAATCCGTGTCCGGCACTGCACCATTCGCGAACCAGCCATCGACGACGAACCGGTCGACATCGGCGGGCCGCAACCCCTCCGAGCGCAAGATCTCGGCGACCCGGTCGAGATCACCCAGCGGGCTGTACCGGAGTCCGTTGTCCAGCTTCTCCATCTCGATGCTGAACACCAACCGGTCGTCCTCGACAATCGCGACACCGCCGTCGTGCGACACTTTGATTCCGCAGATCATCACGTCGCGCCACTGTACCGACGACACCGCGCCCCACCGACGGTGAGAATAGTTGCCGCCGAGGCATTTTCACTCTTCCCCGGTACCCGGCTCCGCGTCCCCGCCGCCGCGGATCATCCACAGCAGCCCCTCGAGCTCGTCGGGTTTGATGAGCACATCGCGCGCCTTCGACCCCTCGCTGGGGCCGACGACACCGCGGGTTTCCATCAGATCCATCAGGCGACCGGCCTTGGCGAAGCCGACGCGCAGCTTGCGCTGCAGCATGGAGGTCGAGCCGAATTGTGAAGTGACGACCAGTTCCACGGCCTGGACGAAGACATCCAGATCGTCGCCGATATCGGGATCGACATCCTTCTTCTCACCGGCCTTGGCGGCGGTGACGCCCTCCTGGTATTCGGGTTCGGCCTGGTTCTTGGTGAAGTCGACGACCCCGTGGATCTCCTCATCGGAGATGAACGCGCCCTGCAGCCGGGTCGGCTTGTTCGCGCCCATCGGCAGGAACAGCCCGTCACCCATACCGATCAGCTTTTCCGCGCCGGGCTGATCCAGGATGACTCGTGAATCCGTCAGTGACGAGGTGGCGAAGGCCAATCGGGACGGCACATTGGTCTTGATCAGACCGGTGACCACGTCCACCGAGGGGCGCTGCGTCGCAAGTACCAGGTGGATGCCTGCGGCGCGGGCCTTTTGGGTGATGCGCACGATCGCGTCCTCGACATCGCGCGGCGCGGTCATCATGAGGTCGGCGAGCTCGTCGACGATGGCGAGAATGTACGGATAGGGCCGATAGACCCGTTCGCTGCCCAGCGGGGCGGTAATGGCACCCGACTTGACCTTCTTGTTGAAGTCGTCGATGTGGCGCACCTTATTGGCCTGCATGTCCTGGTAGCGCTGTTCCATCTCCTCCACCAGCCAGGCCAGCGCGGCGGCGGCCTTCTTCGGCTGGGTGATGATGGGGGTGATGAGGTGCGGAATGCCCTCGTACGGAGTGAGTTCCACCATCTTGGGGTCGATGAGGATCATCCGGACCTCGTCCGGAGTCGAGCGCGCCAGCAGCGATACCAGCATCGAGTTCACGAAACTCGACTTACCGGAACCGGTCGAACCCGCGACCAGCAGATGCGGCATTTTCGCGAGATTCGCCGAGACGAAATCGCCCTCGATATTCTTGCCGAGCCCGATCACCAATGGGTGGTGGTCATTTCGGGTCGATGGGGCCTTGAGCACATCGGCCAGGCGCACCAGTTCGCGATCGGAGTTGGGCACCTCGATACCGACGGCGGACTTACCCGGAATCGGGGCCAGCAGCCGAACATTCTCGGTGGCAACGGCATAGGCGATATTGCGGGCCAGCGCGGTGATCTTCTCGACCTTCACGCCGGGCCCGAGTTCCACCTCGTACCGGGTGACCGTCGGGCCGCGCACGAAACCGGTGACCGCCGCGTCGATCTTGAACTGCACCAGCACCTCGGTGATCGCCTCGATCATCGACTCATTGGCGGCACTGCGTTTCTTGGGCGGATCGCCGTCGGTGAGCAGCGTCAATGGCGGGAGGGTGTAATCACCCTCGACCTCACGGTCGTTGATGAACTCCAGTTGCTTCGGCGGCGGTGGGGTCTGGTCCTCGACCTTCGGTGCGCGCTTCTTCGGCTTGGGCTTCTCTTCGGGCGCCGCCTCGGTCGCAATCGGTTTCGCATCGCGCAGCGGCGGTTCGCCCATGACCTCGGTGACCGCATCGGAGCCGCCGAATTCGTCGGGCGGGTAGTTCTCCTCCGGGGTGCGACCGCGCCGTTTCGACTTGCTACTGCGATGCAGCGGGAATCCGTCGGCATCGTAATTGGCCGGATCGAAATCGGATTCGCCGTCGTAGTCACCGTATTCGTCGCCGCCGCTGCCGGTGCCGAAGTACTCGCGCAACCGCTGCGGTACCTCGCGCACAGTGGTTCCGGTTACCAGCAGCACACCGAAAATGATGGCCAGCAACAGAATCGGCACCGAAAGCCAGGCGGTGAGCCCGCTGGTCAGCGGGCCGCCGACCACGAATCCGACGAAACCCGCTGCGCGCGAACGCCCGTGCGCATCGGTCGGCGATCCGGCGGCGATATGCCAGAGGCCCAGGACCGGCAGTCCGATCAGCAATCCGCCGAGTACCAGCCGCGGGCGGATCTCCGGACGTGCCTCGGTCCGCATCAGGACAATGGCGATTCCGGTGGCCACGAACGGCAATCCGGCCGATGCCGACCCGGACACCGCACGAATCGCCTCCTCGACCCAGTGCCCGATCGGGCCGCCCGCCGAGAGCCATACCGCGGCCGCGATCACCGCGCTGAGGGCGATGAGGGCCAGTGCGATACCGTCGCGGCGATGCCCGTGTTCGATTTCGCCCGCCCGGCTCACGGCCCTGGTGGTGGCGCCGAGTCCGCGCGCGAGCATATTCCAGCCGCTGCTGATGCCGCGGCTGATGACCGCGAGCGGTGCGGTATCGGACTTGCGACGGACCGGGCGGCGCGCCGGTGTGGTGCGGGCGCGCGGTGCGGGCGAGCGGCGTTGAGCGGTGGTGCGAGCCTGGCCCGAACGAGATGCCGCCGTGGTCCTCCCCCGAGCCGATCCCGCCCGCGCACGAGTGGTCGTGGAGCTGCGGGACTTACCTGCCATGGACTCAGGCTAGCCGCAAACGCCCCATCCAGACCATCAACCACACACGTATCGCACGTCTCTCCCCCGCCTCCCCGAGTATTTTGCCGGTCGTGAGTGCCACCGGAGTACCCGACCGGGCCGGAAGTAAAGAGCTAGGCGGCTTTTGGGCGTATCCGATGAGTTACCCATGTGCGTACGAAATCAGCCGTCACGAAATCGGTCGTTCTTGGCGTGTCGGCCCTGATTACAAAGAGCGATCTGCCTCGAGGACAGCCCGCACATCCGCCGGATCACCCGCGGTTTCGATCCGGACCTCATCGCGGCCGAAGGCGTGCAGCAGCAGTTCCGAGGGCTTGCCGGTCAGTGTCACCTGCGCCGTTCCGGACTTCGTATGCACCACGGCCCGCCTGCCGTCGGGGGTGGCCAGTTCGACGGTGACCGGCGCTTTGCGGTAGGCCATCCGGCCCATGCGACGCAGCGCCGACCACAGCTTGTCCTCCTCGGCGGCGGAGAAGTCACGCGGCTCCCAGCCGGGTTCGCCGCGGCGTACGTCCTCGTGATGGACGAACATCTCGGTCAGATTGACGAAGGCATCGAACGGTTTGAGCGGTGACCACCACGGCGGGCCGGAGCGCACATCCGCCAGCAGTTCCGGGAATGGCCGCCGCGCCGCCTTGGCCTGCACCGACTCCAGATATCCGGCGAACGAATTCAGCATGATGCCGGGCGACGCGTCCGGGCGGCGTTCCCGAACTACCAAGTGCGCGGCCAGATCTCGCACCGTCCAGCTGCCGCACAGCGTGGGCGCGTCCGGCCCCACCGCGGACATCGTGTCCACCAGTGCCCGACGTTCCCGTTGCGCCATGCTCATCTGCCGAACATATCGGATGCGGAGTCGGCGTGGCAGTCCGACTCCGACGGACGTAGGTGTCAGACGCCGATGACCGTCGGCACGATCATCGGGCGGCGGCGGTAGGTTTCGGCCACCCAGCGACCGACCACCCGCCGCACACTCTGTGCGATGCGGTGGGTATCGGTGACGCCCTCACCGGCCAGTCGCAGCAATTCGGCCTCGACGAGTTCCGCAGCATCGACGAGGGCGGTCGGATCATCGGAGAACCCGCGCCCGCTGATCTCGGGCGTGCTGACAGCCTTGCCGGTGGTCGAGTCGACCGCGAGGGTGATCGAGATGAACCCGCCCTCACCGAGCACCAGCCGATCCGAGAGCGTCGATTCACCGACATCACCGACCGAGAGTCCGTCGACATACACATGTCCGACCGGCACGCGCCCCACGATCGAGGCGATCCCGTCGACCAGGTCCACCACCACGCCGTCCTCGGCGAGCACCACCCGATCCTCCGCCACGCCGGTCGCCACGGCCAGCGCGGCATTGGCGCGCAGATGCCGCCATTCGCCGTGCACCGGCATGGCATTGGTGGGCCGCACCGCGTTGTAGAGATACAGCAATTCACCCGCGGACGCATGTCCGGAGACGTGCACCTTCGCATTCTGCTGGGTGATCACCGTGGCGCCAAGCCGCGACAGACCGTTCACCACCGCGAATACCGAATTCTCATTGCCCGGGATCAGTGAGGAGGCCAGCACCACGAGATCGTCGGAGCGGATATTGATCTGGCGGTGTTCACCGCGCGCCATCCGCGACAGCGCCGACAGCGGTTCGCCCTGCGAGCCGGTCGAGATGAGCACCAGCCGATCGCCAGGCAGAGTCGCGGCGACATCGAGATCGACGACCACACTGTCGGGCACCGTCAGATAGCCCAGTTCCTGCGCGATCTCCATATTGCGCACCATCGAGCGACCGATGAAACACACTCGCCGCCCGTATTTCTGGGCGACATCGACCACCTGCTGGATGCGATGCACATGGCTGGCGAACGAGGCGACGATCACCCGGTGCCTGGCCTTGCCGATCACCGTATCCAGAACGCCGCCGATTTCGCGTTCCGGCGTGACGAAGCCCGGCACCTCGGCATTGGTGGAGTCCACCAGGAACAGATCGACGCCCTCGTCACCGAGGCGGGAGAAACCGGCCAGGTCGGTGAGGCGACCGTCCAGGGGCAGCTGATCGAGTTTGATATCGCCGGTGTGCAGCGCGACACCGGCGGGCGTGCGGATGGCGACGGCAATGGCATCGGGAATCGAGTGGTTGACCGCGAAGTACTCGCAGCCGAACGGGCCGTGCGTGGTGTGCTGGCCCTCGATCACCTCGACGAGCTTGGGACGCTGCCGGTGCTCGCGGCATTTCGCGGCCACCAGCGCGAGGGTGAATTTCGAACCGACGACCGGAATATCGGCCCGCAGGCGCAGCAGGAACGGCACCGCGCCGATGTGGTCCTCGTGGCCGTGGGTGAGCACGATGGCTTCGACATCGTCCATCCGGTCCTCGATGGGCCGGAAGTCGGGCAGGATCAGGTCGACGCCGGGCTGCTGATCCTCCGGGAACAGCACGCCGCAGTCGACGATGAGCAGTTTGCCGCCGTATTCGAAAACGGTCATATTGCGGCCGATTTCGCCGATGCCGCCCAGGGCGAAGACACGCAGACCGTTCTTGGGCAGCTTCGGCGGGGCACCGAGCCGGTCGGCTGCTGCCCGCTCGACGGGAGCCGACACGGGTTGCTCACCGCGGCCGCGTCCGCGCTGCTGACGGCCGCGCGCCGGTCTGCGGGGCTGCTCGGCCGGGGCCTTCAGCGCGGCCTTTTTCGCGGGGGCCTGCTCCGGCGCGGTCTGTCTGGACGCGGTATCGGACTGCGCTGGATCGCCGACGTCGGATTGCGCTGTCCGATCGGACTTTTCGGTCCCGGCCGGTGGACGCTGCGCGGCGGGTTCGGGTGCGCCCGCGGGCCGCGTCGCGGTCCGGCGGGGGCGACGACCTGCTGCTTCAGTCATGACTGCACCTCACTACTGGTCGGTTCGATCATGTCTGACAATGCGGTGATTCTGATTCGCTCACTCCTCATGAAAGCACCCCTGCCAGCCGGAGGTCGGCGGCGAGGGCATCGAGTTGTTCGGTGGTCGGCATCAATTGCGGCAGGCGCGGCTCGCCGGCATCCACACCGAGCAGACGCAGCCCGCCCTTGCTCATCGCGACGCCACCAAGTCGCGACATCGCGGCGTTCAACGGCAACATGCCAGCATTGATCTCGCGGGCGCGCACCACGTCACCCGCGGTGTAGGCCTCGAGCAGGGCGCGCAGCCGCTCGGGCACGAGATGTCCGATGACACTGATGAATCCGGTCGCGCCGACCGACAGCCACGGCAGGTTCAGCGCGTCGTCACCGGAGTAGAAGGCCAGATCGGTATTCGCGATGAGATCCGCGCCCGCGTTCAGATCCCCCTTGGCATCCTTGACCGCGACGATGCGCGGATGCTCGGCGAGTTTGCGAATGGTGTCGCTGGCAATGGGAACCACCGAGCGCGGCGGAATGTCGTACAGGGTGACCGGCAGGTCGGTGGCATCCGCGACGGCGGTGAAATGCGCGAGCAGACCGTCCTGGGTGGGCCGGGAGTAGTACGGCGTCACCACGAGCAGGCCGTGCGCGCCCGCACGCTGGGCATTGCGCGCGAGTTCGATCGAATGCGCGGTGTCATAGGTGCCCGCGCCCGCGATCACGGTGGCGCGAGCGCCGACGGCGTCGACGACAGCGCGCAGCAGATCCGCCTTCTCCGATTCGGTGGTGGTCGGCGATTCCCCGGTGGTACCGGAAATCGCCAGCAAATCGACGCCGCGGTCGACCAGGCGGGCCGCGAGCGCGACCCCGGCATCGACATTGAGCTTGCCGTCGGCACCGAAGGGAGTCACCATCGCGACACCTACTGTGCCGGACGCACGCAGCTCCGTAGGCGTCGATTCACCGTTCGTCATGGTCAGAAAGGCTACCCGCTCCCGGGAAGAGCCTCGACACCCTCATCGCCGAACGGCCTGCCACGGCGAGTGATTCACCTCGCAGTACTCGATCATGATGTCAAATCCACCCTTGAATGACGCCATCATTGGCGTCACACTGATGTCATGGATTTGAACAAATACACCGCACAGCTACGCGAGGACCTCATCGCGGCCGCCGCGCTCGGCGACGAAAAGACCCAGGCCACCGCCGCCGCCCTGGCCGCTGCGACCGAGAGTTCGGCACGATTGGCGCTGCTCGCGGCGCTATCGGACCTCGCCGCGGAGGTCAGTGCGGAGCTCGGCGACCGCTCAGTTCACGTCTCGGTGAACGGCACCGATGCGACCATCGACGTCCGAAAGAATCCGGCGGCGGAAAACGAGCATCCTACGATCGAGGAGATGACCGGCGATATCAGCCGAGTCACCCTGCGGATGGTCGAGCAATTGAAGTCCAAGGCCGAGGAAGCCGCTGCGGCCAGCGGGGTTTCGCTGAACTCGTGGCTGTCGAATGCCGTCAGCGGTGCACTGCGCGACCAGATGCGCGGATACGGACCCAAGCGCGACATCTGACTTGGATACCACTTCGGTACCGCTAACTATTGCAAGCAGACCCCGTGGCTGATTCACTCGCGGACCGACCGCTCTTCAGCCTGGACTATCCGGCTCGGACCACTTCGACGACCCGCGGCTGAATGTGCTGGGTGCGGTCGGGCCGGATCTGCCGCCGATCCTGTTGCAGGCAGGCGCCGCCGAGATCGCAGTCCACGCGGAAACCGAAATCGGCCTGAGCAGTTCACAACAGCGGCGCGAGATCGCCGCGATCGCCGATCACCACCTCGTCGAGTTCGAGCCAGTCGGCCATCTCACGCAGCGCATCGGTGAGTGCCCGCGCCGTCTCCGGCGTGCTGTGGCCCGGTTCGGCGAAGGCACCCGGCACCAGCAGCCTGCCTGACGCACGCTCGGCACGTAGATCGACCCGTCCGACGAGTTCTCCGTTCAGGAGAAACGGAAAGACGTAATACCCGTGCACTCGTTTGGGTTCCGGCGTGTAGATCTCGATTCGGTAGTGGAAATCGAAGATCCGCTCGGTGCGGGTTCGGAAGAAGATGAGCGGATCGAAGGGGCACAGCAAGGCCGCGCCCTCGATTCGGCGCGGTGTCGATGCACCGGCGCGCAGATAGGCGGGTTTCCCCCAGCCCACCACCTCGACCGGTTCCAGCTCTCCCGCACCGACCAACTCCGCGATGGCCGGTTCGGTTTGTGAGCGATGCAGGCGGTAGTAGTCGCGCAGGTCGGTCTCGGTCGCGACGCCGAGTGCGGTGGCCGCGCGCAGCACCAATTCCCGTACCGCCTCGGCCTCGGATACGTTGCGCGCCAAGATCTCCGGCGGGATCACTCGCTCGGCCAAGTTGTAGTGGCGGGTGAACCCGACCCGCTTGTCGACCGACAGCGCACCTGCCGCGAACAGCGCCTCGCAGATCATCTTGGTGTCGCTGAGATTCCACCAGGAGCCCTTGGGACGCGGCTTGTCCAGCTCGAGGTGGCGCTCCACTTCACCGGCGGTGGCGGCGCCGACCTCGGTGATGACGTCGAGAATGTCCTTGCCGAGGGTGGGATTGCGTTCGGTTACCCGGCGCATGCCGCTCCAGCGCCCGTGTTCGTATTTCCGCATCCGCCAGCGCATGAGCGGCCAATCCTCGACCGGGATCAGTGCGGCCTCGTGCGCCCAGTATTCGACCAGCCGCCGCGGGCGGCGCACACCATTGCTCCAGGCGGCATCGTCGAGCACCGTTCGGTCGTAGCCGCCGATCCGGCTGAAGACCGGCGCGTAGTGCGCGCGCACCACCGCCGATACCGAATCCAATTGCAGCAATTGGGTTCTGCCGAGCACATCGAGGATCGTCCGCCGGGTCGGCGCGGCCGGTTTGCGCCGCCCGAAACCCTGCGCGGCCAGCGCCGTCCGACGCGCCGCGACCGCACTCATCGTCCGCATGATCGCGACAATGCCATGGGGGTACGACAAGTTACGTCGAGACCGAGACCTCGCCCGCGGTATCGATCTCGGTGCGCCGATCCCGATCCGGTGCGTTCGCGAGCACCGTGGCCAGTACCCGTCGGCCCATCGGCAATACCCGAACGGTCACCGAACCGGCATTGGCGGCATCCAATTCCCGGGTCGCCGACTCGATCACCTGCTGGCGCACCCACTTCGGCACCCCGGCGAATCCGCCGTCGTCGAGCAGCACCACCTCGACCCCCCGCGAACGTGCGCCGCGGGCGGCACTGCTCAATTCGTCGGTCACCAATTGCGGTGCGCGCAGACCGTCCCGGAGTTCGGCCTCCAGCAGCCTGCACTCTTCGCGTTCGCCCGCGGTGAGTTCGGCGCCGTCGGCGATGCGTTCCAGAATCGGCCGCGCCACCTTGTCGAGCCGGGCCAGCTGCCGATCCCGTTCGCCGTTCTGCGCGGCCATGGTCGCCTCGGCGGCCGCGCGCATGGTGGCCTCCTCGCGCAGCAGCCGCAGCGAGCGCTGCATCGGCCGCATGACCGCCGCGCCGATCGAGACCCCGGCAACCGTGGCGATCGGCACGATGGATCCGACCACCACCCGCAGGCCGTTCGTCGCACCGACCACCGCGATCACCGCCGCAATGCCCGCGACACCGCACCACGCCGCACCCAACCGGCCACGGACCACCAGCACCGCGAGCACATAGGACGAGGCGAATGCGGTCCAGACCTGCTTGGACATGCCGTGGTCGATACTCACGGTGGTCAGCGCCGCCGCGATCGGACCGGCGGCGGCCACCGCGATGGCGGCGGGCAGCGGCAGCGGATCGACCGGGATCACCAGGACCAGCACTCCGGCGCCGGCCACCAACACCAGTGCGGTCGCGGCCAGCAGCAGCGGCGATTCGGCGAAATTGCGCACCATGTACAGCAGGATCGTGGCCTCGAAGATGACCAGGAAGAGCCAGGCGGACCGGTCCCGCAGCCCGAGCAGATCGCGCAAGCCGAATTCGTTGTCGGTATCAGCCATCGCCACCCCAGACCAAGGTCACCGTGGTTCCCTCCCCCGGTTGGGATTCCACGAATCCGGCGCCGCCGGCCAGCTGACGCATCCGGCCGAGGATGCTGACCGAGACGCCGAGCCGATCGGCGGGCACCCGGTCCAAATCGAAACCCGCGCCGTCATCGCGGAATACGACACGGATACCGCCCGCACTGATCGTCACGGTGACGGTGCGCTGCACGGTGCGGCCCGCAACGGTGGCGTGGCGCAGACTATTTCGCGCCGCCTCGGCCAGGGCGGCGGCGATTGTGCCCGCCGCGTGTACCGGCAGGCGCAGGTCGTCGAGTCCGGCCCAGCGGCGCGCGGTGAATCGGATGCCCGGATTCACCTCGTGGATAGCCGAGCGCAGGAAGCCGATCGCCGATTGCGCGTCCAGTCGGTCGGGTTCGGTGTTGGTGCCGCGACATTCGTCGAGTTGTTCCAGCGTGCGTTCGGCCTGACCACGCAGCACCGGCGATTCGGCGCCCGCCCGCGAGGCGTCGAGCAGGGTCGACAGCACCGCGTCGTGGATCAACGCGGCGAAGCGGGCGCGCTCACGATCGCGTGCCGCGGCACCGGCCACGGCGGCCGCGCGGCGGCTCGCGATCACCGATTCCCGGTCCACCCGCGCGGCCGCCGCGAGTGCGTAGACGCAGCACCACAGGAACAGTGCGCACAGGCCGGCGGCCCTGGCGAAATCGCCGATCAGCGACCAGACCGTCGCATCGGGCAGCACATACCGGTTCGCCACTGCGGCGGTAGCAGCGCCCACCAGGAGATAGCAGGTTGCCAGCGCCGGACGCCAGGCCAATACGGCCGCGAGCACGCCGAGCGCGATCACCCGATACATCCACACCGATGTGGTGTCGGTCAACGGCACGGCATAGATGAACGGCATGGTGGTGAGCGCCGCAAGATAACTCAGCGCGGCCGCACCGGCCACCACGCGAATCGCCCTGCGGCCCATAGTGAACGAGACGACCGCGAGCACCGGGAACCAGCCGAGCGCCACGCCGACCACCAGGCTCGCCCACGGGCCGGAGACGAATTTGGCCTGATCGGCGATGTCGGGTAATTCGACGATCGCGACGATCACACCGGCGATTCCGACGGCCAGGCCCATCCGGCGCAGAATGCGATCCGAGGCCGCTTCGATAATTTTCTCCCTGGACACCGCGGTCCGCCCACGGCGCCACCGACTCGCCCGGAACGGGTCGGCGGAGCTCGCAGTGGTTATCGAGGTGTCCAGCGCGCTGGACGCGGTCATCCGCGGGGATGCCGCTCGGGAACCGGTAGCCATCCGTCCTCGACCGCCCGCTTGTAGAGGTCGGTCTTGGTGGGAGCCGGACGACCCGCATCGGCGTACTTCTGCCGGATGCGCCCCAGGTAATCGTTGACAGTCTGTTCGGACAGACCGGTCAGCCGCGCGACGCGAGAGGCCTTCTCACCGGAGGCGTAGAGGGTGAGCACCTCTTCCTGGCGCGGGCTCAGACCGACGTCGGACAGTTGCGGATCGCCGTCGATGGCGGCGGCCCAGTCGGTGGTCACCACCTGCTCACCCGAGGCGGCGCGGCGCACCGCCGCGACCACCGTCGGCACGTCCTCGGATTTGCGCACCACGCCGAGCACACCGGCCTTCGCCGCCGCGCGCACCAGGAACGCGTTGTCCGCGCCGGTGAATACCAGGACCTCGACGCCGCGGTTGCGCAGCGCGCGCACATTGTCTTCGGGCGAGGATCCGTCGGCCAGTCGAAGATCGAGCACGACCAGATCCAGCGGAGCGCTATTCGCCGCCGCCGCAAGCAGCTCCGGTACGGTCCCCGCTGTCAGCACCAGATCGAGATCGGGTTCCGGCGCCAGCATCGCGGCGAGCCCGATAGCCACTGATTCGTGGTCTTCGACCAGCCCGATCCGGCGCGGTGCTGTTTCGCCCCCTTCGGCCCACATCACCTCGATACTCCGTTCCCGAGCAAACTCGTCACATCCCCGCCGCTACAACGTCGCCTCGTAGTATGCCCGGATCCGCCGGATACCGGTCAGACACCAAAATTCGGGGGACGCGCATTACCCCATGAGCTGCGCCGCCACGGTCGCGCCGAGTTCCCAGCACTGCTGGATCTCCTCCTTACCGGGCGCGCCCATCACGATGACCGGCGCGGCAACCTGCTCCCAGCCGAGTCCGGTGGTCACGCTTCGCACGCCCCGTTCGGCCCCCTCGGTGCCTTCATTGCCGTGCAGATAGAAGCCGAACGGCCGACCACGCGTCGAATCGAGGCACGGGTAGTAGAACGTGTCGAACGCATGCTTGAGCGCGCCTGACATGTAACCGAGGTTCGCCGGGCTACCGAGCAGGTAACCATCGGCAGCCAACACATCGCTCGCGGTGACCGCGAGCGCAGCCCTGCGCTCGACCTCCACCCCCTCGATCTCCGGATCCGTCGCTCCCGAGACCACCGCCTCGAACATCGCCTGCATATGCGGTGACGGAGTGTGATGAATGATCAGCAGCCGTGGCACATCCAGCAGCGTACTGCCGCCTTGAACTCGAGTCGGATCTAAGGGCCTTCAGCTATTGACTGGCGGCAAAATAGGAGGAAAATAAAGGTTTACACCAGAAAACCGGAAGTGCCGAACTGTCGGCGGAGACGTCCAAAAACATGGGAGACACTTTCGAGGATCTGGCCAGGCCCCCGGCAAGCCAGTCGAATATCGGAGCTGTCAGCGACGACTGAAACTCACGAATTCGATGGAGACTACCGGGGACTGATCTGTGTGGGGGTTCTTTTGTTCCACTCTCCGAGTTGCATGCCGACAGGCTGATGCGGACGCATGGGCACGGCATCGCCGGACACATCGAGCCGACGAGAATGCGCTGGTGGCCCGGCTTTCTCGACGTTTACCTGCACCAATACATGGTGATCGTCTGACCACACTCAGGTGGGGCGATGGGTCAGGGGGCGTGGTCCAGTTTCTCCAAAGCTACTGCGCGGCGCATGGTTTCGCGGGCTCGGGTGCGGTCGCCGGCGTAGTCGTAGGCGCGGGCCAGGCGGTAGGAGACGCGCCAGTTGTCGGGGTCGGCCTCCCATTCCTGTTTGACCTTGTTGAAGAGCTCATCCGCGGCGGCTCGCTCGATGCGGCCGGACGGGCGGCGCGGGAGGTTCGAGGTGTCGAGTTCGAGGCCCTCGTCGTGGATGCGGCGGGCCAGGTGTTGGTGCGCCAGGGCCGCGCGGACGGTTGCGACGACGATCCAGACGCCCAGCAGCGGCAGGATCAGGACGCCGATGCCGATGACGATGGCCGCGAGGTCGCCGGAAGCGATGAGGCTGAGCGCGATGCGGCCGAGCAACACGAAGTAGAAGCCGAGCACGACGACCAGGGCGGCGACGAATGCGACGACCTTGCGGACGTCGGTGCCGCGCGCGTCGGTGTCCGAGCCCTGGTCTTCCGGCTGGACCGGTTCCTGTGTCACAGATCCAGGAACGGGTCGAGCCCGACGGTCAGGCCTGGGCGATTGGCGATCTCGCGGACGCCGAGCAATACGCCGGGGGCGAAGGAGGAGCGGTCGATGGAATCGTGGCGGATGGTGAGGGTTTCGCCCTGGGTGCCGAAGAGCACCTCCTGATGTGCGACGAGTCCGGCCAGGCGCACCGAATGCACCCGCACGCCGTCGACATCGGCGCCGCGCGCGCCCTCGAGTTCCTGGGTCGTGGCGTCGGGGCTGCGGCCGACTCCGGCTTTGTCCCGCGCGGCGGCGATCAGGCCCGCGGTGCGATATGCGGTGCCCGAGGGCGCGTCGACCTTGTGCGGGTGATGCAGTTCGATGACCTCGACCGAATCGAAGAACCGCGCCGCCTGCTCGGCGAACCGCATGGACAGCACGGCGCCGATGGCGAAGTTCGGGGCGATGAGCACACCGGTCTCCGGCCGCCCGGCCAACCAGCCGCGCACCTCGTCCAGGCGCCCCTCATCGAATCCGGTGGTCCCGACGACCGCGTGAATTCCGCGTTCCACCAGGAACTTCAGATTCCCCATCACCACATCGGGATTGGTGAAGTCGACGACCACCTGCGTACCCGACTCGGTGAACGACTCGAGCGAATCGTCCTTGTCGACGGTCGCGACCAACTCCAGATCGTCGGCCGCCTGCACCGCCGCACAGATCGCCTGACCGACTTTCCCCCGCGCACCGAGCACTCCGACCCGAATGGTCACCGCACCTCCTAATTCCACCAACGACCCCGCCAGCCTATCGACCCCGCTCCCCTTCCGGTCCGCTGACCTCCGGTGATCGGCGACACGCAGCTCAGGCGCCGGCCATATTCCCGGCCATCCGCTCCAGCAGGCGAACGGTCTCGACGTACTGGTCGTCGGTGATGCCGTCGAGCATGGCGCGGCGGCGCTTGCCGATCAGGGTGAAGGCTTGGTGGTGGGTGGTGCGGCCGGTGTCGGTCAGGGCGAGGGTGCCCGAATCGTCGCTGATGTCACCGCGATCCACCAGCTGCGCCAGTTGGACGCCCCACTCCGAAGGGTCGTTCCAGAAGGGGGCGAGGCCGTCGCGGACGTCGGCGGCGGGGCGGGGACCTTCGGCGAGTGAGTTGAGGATCTGCCAGTGGCGGCGGGTCAGACCGGACGCGGCGAGATCGTCCTCGAAGCGGGCGTCGATCCGGCGATCCAGTTCCTTGAGCCAGTAGCCGATCGGACGTAGTGCTGCCATCGTTTCTCCAAAGAATGTAGAATTACAACTACATGTAATATGACATGAAAGTAGGCCCGATGGAAGAGCGCGATGCGGTGACCGCGGCCGTCGAGGCGGCGATGGTGCGGATCCGGCGGCGGCAGACCCGCGGGGCACTCGGCAAAGATTCGCCGGTGCCGATCGCGGTGTTCCGGGTGCTGGACGCGGTAGCAGGCGCGAATGCGGACACCGTCGGCACCCTGGCCCCGGTATTGGGCGTCGATCAGCCACGCGCGAGTCGTCTTGTCGCCCAGGCAGTTTCATCCGGCCACCTGGAGCGGGTGGCGGATCAGCAGGACGGCAGGCGAGCCGTCCTACGACTGACCCCCGCCGGACGTGCCGCCGTAACCGCGGCGCGCGACGGCCGCCGCGGCGCCATGGCGGCCGCGATGGCGGACTGGACCGACCGTGAGCGCACCGAATTCGCCCGCCTGCTCGGACGATTCGTCGACGCACTCGACGAACACCGGGATCCGCGCAACTGAAAAACCCTGCACAGACCCCGCGAGAGATGAAACACTGCCGCGCTAATCGAACACAATGACCTGCCGCAGCGCATGCCCGGCAGCGAGCTCGTCCATAGCGCGGTTGATTTCGTCCAATCCGACGTGCGAGGAAACCAGCTTCTCGACGGGCAACCGACCCTCGCGCCACATCCGAACGTACTCCGGGATATCGCGGGAGGGCACCGCCGAGCCCAGGTAGCTGCCGACGATGGTGCGACCCTGCGCGACCAGTGCAAGGGGCGAAACGCTCGCACGGGCATCGGGGGCAGGCAGTCCGACGGTAACGGTCGTGCCACCGGGTCCTGTTGCGGCCACGGCGGTTTCGAAGGCGCGCACATTGCCCGCCGCCTCGACCACGACATCAGCCCGGATGCCAGCTTCCGCGAGTTCGGCCGGTGTATATGCGGCGCTCGCACCGAGTTCCTTTGCGAGAGCGAGCTTTTTCGGCACGGTATCGACCGCGATCACCTCGTGCGCACCGAGCGACACCGCGACGAGTACCGCCGCCATGCCGACGCCGCCGAGCCCCACGACCATGATCCGGTCTGCCGCACCGGGTTTCGCGGAGTTGAGCAGCGCACCACCACCGGTGAGCACCGCGCAGCCCAGTACCGCGGCAACCTCCGGCGGGACATCGGCATCGACCGGAACCACCGATCGGCGATCGACGACGGCGTGCGTCGCGAAAGCGGACACACCGAGGTGATGATGCACCTGCGCACCCTCGCGGTGCAGCCGCCGTCCACCGTTCAACAGCTCACCCGCATTGTTGGCAACGCTGCCCGGCCCACACGGCGTGCGGCCGTCACTGGCACAGCCCGCGCACTCACCGCAGCGCGGCAGGAAGGTCATCACCACGCGCTGCCCCACCGCGAGATCACTCCCACCGGGCCCGATCGCTTCGACGATGCCCGACGCTTCGTGCCCGAGCAGCATCGGCACCGGTCGCACCCGGTTTCCGTCCACCACCGACAGGTCGGAATGACACAGCCCGGCGGCCTCGATCCGCACCATCAGCTCACCTGGACCCGGCTCCCCCAGATCCAGCTCACAGACGGTGATCGGCACCGACTCGGCGAACGGCGTGGGCGCTGCGATCCGCTCCAGGACCGCCCCTCGAATCTTCATTCCACGACGCTACCGCGCAGCGTCACAGACAGGGCAACATGGCCCACATCACTCGGGGGTGGCACCATGCAGCGCGATTGGCTAATCTCGACGCCCGTGACGGTGCTCCCGTAGGCCGCCTTGTACCGAGCCCGGGGTCGGGACCGTCACGACACAAGGAGAAATCCCCTGTCAGTTCAGTTCAATCACACCATTGTCGGTTGCCACGACAATCGGGTGTCCGCCGAATTCTGGTCGGACATCCTGGATTTGGAACTAGGAAAAGAGTGGGGCCCGTTCATCCCGTTGCCGACGGGTAACGGAGTTACTTTCGACTTCGCGAACGTGCCGCCGCACATCACCGAAATCCAGCCCCAGCACTACGCATTCCTGATCTCCGAGGCCGAGTTCGACGCGGCCTACGCCAAGATCCAGCGCTACGAACTCGAGCATTGGGCCGACCCCCGGCAACAGGGCGTCAACGAGATCAACCACAACGATGGCGGTCGCGGCGTCTATTTCCTCGACCCGAGTGGTCACTTCATGGAACTTATCACCGTTCCCTATGGCGGGTGGCCGACGTAGTGCGCGCCGTCGGGGCAGCCGTCAACCGTGGATGCCCCGACGGGCTCGTTTTGCGGAGCCCTGCTGGCCTGTTCGCGCGGGTCGGCTGAGCGTCACCCTGCGGCAGACGGTGGCCAGGGATTGGGTTTGACGCTGGTCGGTTTGCGGGTCGGCACATCATCCCAATCGAAGTGGATGCCCACCCAGGCCTTCGGACGATCGAAGTTGATTTCCTGGGCGGCGAAACGGGTGCCGACGAAGGAGATGTCGCCGAAGAAGTCGCCTTCGGTGAAATCGACCATGCGCCCGCCGAGCACCGTCTGCGGGAATCTGACGCCACCGTGGAACTCGGCGCGCGCAAAGTCCGTTTCGCGAGTGCCCCTGTTTCGCAGTCGATTCGACGCACCTACTCTGGCCTCGTCGAAGGCCGTGAGCGTGGCGTAGAACTGCGCGCGTCCGAATGTGACACGGGCACTCACGAATTCAGCGCGATCGAAGGCGATGTGGTCACCGTCGAAGGCGGCACGCTCGAACAAGGTCAGCTCCGCCCGGAACTTCGCGTCCTGGAACGAGGTTCGCGCGCCGAGGAAGCGGGCACCGCTGAAGTTTGTGCGCGGACCTTTGAAAGTCGCACTCTCGAATGACACCGAACTTTCGAAAGTGACGTCAGCGAAGGTCGTACCATAGCCTGCTAGTTCCCGCTTCTCGATGAGGCTGGTATCGAACGTCGCGCGGTCGAACAGCGCCGGGCCGTCCCGGAAGGTCGCGCCACGGAAGGTGACATGGTGACCGTCGAACCGCGCGCGCTCGAAGGTCGAGGGTCCAATGAACCTCGCCCCGGCGAACGCCGTGTGCCGCCCCGAGAACACCGCGTCTCGGAAATCAGCCGTCTCCAGCACCGCACCTCGGAAAGACATGCTGCACGCCGACCACGAGATGTCCGCCGAGGGTCTCAGATGCTGTGCAATCACACGGACGATGGCGCGGCGCACCTCGCGATCGTTCTGCCGGAACTGGTAGACCAGCTCGACCTTGATCCCCGCTTCGTCCGTCGATTCGGCCCGCGAGACAAGATGATTCGCGCCATCGGCCGGTTCGTACGGCAACTGCAGATACCCACACAGCACGTCGACACACTGCTGTCTTCGACTCGGTGCGGAGAACTCATCGGCCACCCCCGCCATCGCATAAACCCCGGCGATCCGCACCGCCACATCAGCATCCCCCAACTGCCGCGCCGCCGCCCCGAACAACTCCGCGAACCGCCCACGCTCCAAATCCCGCTGCCGCCGATACGCCACCACCAGCGCGACCGCTCCGCCAACCCCGGCAGCCACCGACAGCGCGATCTTGGTGAGATCCAACTGATTCGGCGTCTCGGCCTTCGCACCCAGGAGCCACCACAACAACCACCAGGTCAGCCCGGCAATCACCAATCCACCGACAACCGCACCCAACACCGCGAGCAACAGTGCCGCGCGGTGTAGTCGGTTGCCCATTCTGCCCCCCAATCGCATCACCGCATGTTGACATCCTCGCCTCCCTGAACGGAGACGATTCCTACTAGACCGTTACGGCCTCTCTGCGGGTTCCTGCTTCACCGCGCAGCGCCGGAACAGGTTCCGGTCTTACCCGCACTCCACAAGCGTTTCGTCTCTCCGCCTGCCCAGCGGCGAGAATATTGTTCGCGGCATTGTGATCCCGGTCGTGGACCGCACCGCACCGGCATGTCCAGGTCCGCACCGACAAAGGCTTGGGGCCGTCGATCACCCCGCACACCGAACAGAGCCTCGACGACGGGAAGAACCGGTCCACCCGGGCGAAGTACCGCCCGTAACGCACGGCCTTCTCCTCCAACAGCCGAGCGAACATACCCCACCCGGCGTCCTGCACAGACTTCGCCAACCAGGTACGTGCCATGCCGTTGACGCACAAGTCTTCGACATACACCGCTTGGTTATCACGGATGATCATCGTGGACTGTTTATGCGCCCGATCCCGGCGCGTGTCAGCGACCTTCGCGTGGGCCCGCGCTACCCGTAGACGTGCCTTCGCCCTGTTCTGGCTGCCTTTCCGCTTCCGCGACAGCGCCTGTTGCGCCTTGCGGAGTCTGCGTTCGGCGCGGCGGAAGAACTTCGGGGACTCGATCACCTTCCCGTCGGAGAGGACAGCAAAGGTGGTCAGGCCCAAATCAATACCGACCTCACCGTCCGCCACCGGTAGAGGCTCGCTGTCGACCCGCACGACGAACGGCGCGAAATATCGTCCGGCAGCATCGCGGATGATCGTGACCGACGACGGAACCGAGGGCAACTCCCGCGACCACCGCACCGCGACATCACCAATCTTCGGCAACCGCAAGTTGCCACCATCAGTTACCGCGAAGCGGGCATTGGCGGTGAAACGGATACTCTGCCGATGATCCTTGCGGGACCGGTAGCGGGGTGGGGAAACCTTGCGGCCCTTTCGCTTTCCGCTGAGTGAGGCGAAGAAGTTGCGGTAGGCGGTGTTCAGGTCCGCCAGCGCCTGCTGCAACACCACCGCCGACACCTCACCCAGCCAGGCCCGCTCCGGGGTCTTCTTCGCAGCGGTCAAAGCCCGCGACAGTTCACTGTCGCTCACATACGGGTCTCCACAGGCTCGTGCGTCCTGGCGGGCACGTAACGCATCGTTGAACGCCACCCGTGCACACCCGAACGCCCGCGACAACGCTTGCCGCTGTCCCGGCGTCGGATAGATGCGAAAGGTGTACCGCAACTGCACATCCCACACGTTACAGTTTGTTCAGTCCGGGACGCGCCGTTATCGGTGGTAGAGCAAGTCCTCGAGGGACAGGATCGCCTGTTCTTGGGCACGCTCAGGCCTTGGCCCTCCCCCGTGGGCCTTGCCCACCGCCCTGAAGGGGCACAGCACCAGCCCATATCCAGGTAGCCGGGTAGTCACTCTTCGACCACCGCACAGGATCGGCTACCCCTGCGCCCCTTGCGTTTTCGCTTTCTGATTCCGGCGCAGTCCGAGCCCCGCCGCCACCAGGCACGCGGAGGCGACCGCACCGACGAACCAAGGGAACACCTCGCTCAGACCCCATTCGGTGGCCGCCCAGCCGGCGAGGATGGTCGGCAGCGCCATGGCGGTGTACGCAAGCAAGTAGTACGCCGACATGGTCTCGCCGCGCTTGTGTTGCGGCACAACCTCGGACAGATGCCGTAGCGAACCGCCGAAGCCGAGTCCGAAGGTCGCGCCGAGCAATACTCCGGCCAGCAGCACCACACCCCAGTTGCCGGTGTGCAATGCGGGCACGGTGAGCACCAGCGCCACCGCCATACCGGTATCGCCCCCGATTGCCGCGCGCCGCGCCGGAATTCCGGTCGCGAAGAGCTGAGCGGTGGCACCGGCCACCGCGGTCGACGCGACGACCGCGCCACCGAAGACCAGATTGTGGATGCCGGTCTCCGCCGAGGCGAGCGACGGATACAGCGACAGCAGCACGCCCAGCACCGACCAGGCCGCCATCACACCCAGCGCGGAGAACCAGAAGTCACCGCGAATCTCCTGCGGCACCGCTGGTTTCGCGATCGTGATGCGGCTGGCGATCCGAGCGGTGTGCGGTTCCCGCAACGCGATGACACCGACGCCGATGAGCAGGCACACCACCGTGATGACGACATACGGCATGCGCAGCGGATGTGGGGCGTACTGCGCCAGCAATGCCGAGCCCAGAATCGCCACAGCCATACCGACATTGAAGGCAACACCACTGAGCTGACCGGACCGCGCACCGTTCTTCGGCCGCAGATCCAGCAGTGCCGCGGCACCGGCGACCACCGTCGAGCCGACCGCCAGCCCGTGCAGCGCCCGCGCGACCAACAGCATCGCCACATTGTCGGCCAACAGGAACACCACCAGCCCGATGATCATGGTGGCGAATGCGCCGAGCAGCACCGGCTTGCGACCGACCACATCGGAGATGCGACCGGAGACCAACACCGCGGCCAGCGCCGCGAATGCGTACACCGCGAAGACAAACGTCGTCGTGAGCGGCGTGAAATGCCATTCCTTCTGGTACATGCCGTACAGCGGCGCCGGCACCCCGGAGACGCCGAGCGCCACCCCGCTCGCCGCCAGAATCAGCGCATAGGCCCAGCGCTGAGAGGTCTGCTGGTCGGCCGCCACCGTCATTGTCGCTGCCATCGGAACCCCGATCAGGTAAGTTTGATGATGATCGAACTTCAATAGACGATACAGCCGGTACGATAACCATCAAACCACTGTGAGGTAGATCATGACCGAAACTAAGGAATCGGCCACCGAGGCGCCACCGGTCGCCTCGTTACCCGCCGTGCTCGGCGCCCTGCAGGATCCGGTGCGGCTGGAGATGGTGCGAAGGCTGAGCAATGCGGGTGCCGCGGTGCGTTGCGGCGCGCTCTATGAAGTGATCAACAAGTCGACCGCCACCCATCACTTCAAGATTCTGCGCGAAGCCGGTGTCATCGAGCGACTGATTATCGACGGGCAGACCTGCCAGCGCCTGCGCTCCGAGGACCTCGACAATGCCCTGCCCGGATTGCTGCCCTCGATCGTCGAGGCGGCGAACCGCGCCCACAGCGACTGAGTCAACCCGTGGGCGTCGGCAGCACCGGCGGCGTGAAATGGAACGTCGGAACGGGCGGCGGTGTGAAGTGGAAGGTCGGAACGGGCGGAGGTGATTTCGGAGCGGTCGGCACCGGAGTCCGCTCATCGCTGTGGAAGGTCTGCGTCGCGGTCTGGTGCAAACCCCACCAAATCGCGAGCGCCATCAACGCGGCGACCAACAGCACGCCCCCGACGTACGCGTCGAACATCCGCCACCGGTACTCCAGTGCCTGCACCAGCAGAATCTCGAGCAGCAACGTCACAACCACAATGCCCACGATGGCGACGAACACCCCGAACGCCGCGGGCTGACGAGCCCAATGCCGCAGCGCGGCAAGCATTCCGACGAATAGCAGCCCCCCAACGATCACGACGATCACGATCAACAGCGCGAACTCCTCCCCCGCACTGCGATCCGACTCACCATCGCGCCGCACGACCCACGCCCCGAACAGCAGCAGATGCGCCAGCGCGGCGCCCACCACCCCGACCAGCACCACGATGTACCCGCCGCGCACATCCTCGGCCGACCAATCCGATCGCAATACCAGCGCACCGAGATCGGCGACGAGACTCGAGAGCAGCCCGATCACCAACGCCGACAACGCTTCCGGACGCCCTATCAGCCGCTTACGCATATATCCCGGCGGCAGCCGACTACTCAGTTTCCGGAACACGCCGAACCACGCACCGAGGACACCCACGAACAGCGCCGGTGTCAGCACCCGCATGCCACCCGTGGGAATCCACATCGATAGGGCAACCACGGCGGCCGCGAAGAACCACACCCAGGCGGCCAGCCGGATCAGCGCCCGCCACATGATTTCGGCGAGCAGCCGACGTGCGCCCGCATTGCCCGGATTCGAGCCGAGCAGTCCACGCAGCGTCGCGACCGCCTTATCCCTGGTCGCGATGTTCTCGAAGTCCAGCCGCGCGCGGGTCTGCAGCAGTTCGGCGTGCGCCGGGTCCTCGGCGAGACCGGCCTCGACGTGGCGTCGGGCCGCATCCGAATCATGTAGTCGCCGATAGGTTTCCGCCGCGTGAGCATGTGTGCCCGCATGTGCGGGGGCGAGTTGGATAGCCCGTTCGAGAGCATCGCGGGCTTCGGCTCGTGGTTTATCGGAGGTCGCCGCATCGGCGACGACTCGCGCAAGCACCAGCAGGGCGGCGACATTGTCGGGTGCCAACCGAGTCGCCATGCGGGCGTGCCGTAGCGCTTCGTCACGCATGGTGTAGGCGTCGTAGGCCAGGGCCGCGGTCAGGTACGCGTCGATGCGCGCCGGATCGGCGGCGATCGCCGCGGTCGCATAGCGCAGCGCCTCGTCGGTCCGATCGAGTCGATAGGCGATGTCGGCCATGCGTTCCAGCAACACCGGATCGTCCGGTTGCTCGACCAATGCCTCGCCGATGATCCGGCGCGCCTCGTCGAGCCGTCCGAGTTCGACCGCCACCTCGGCACGCCCCAGCGCCGATCCCGTCATATCCACCCCGATCGGATCGGTGGCCGGAGCGAATCGCACCGGCCACCTTGTTGATCTACCTCAGTCCTCGACCAATCGCCGCACCGCGGCGGGCAAGTCCCGGGTGCGCCGGTACGGTCCGGCCACCGAGGCCGCGAACGGTCGCGCCAGCAGGGTACGGGCGATCGCGGAAACCTCATCTGTGGTCACCGCATCGATGCGCGTCAACGTCTCCGAGACGCTGCGGTGGTTGCCGTAACTCAGTTCGCTGCGCCCGATCCGGTTCATCCGCGATGCCGAATCCTCCAGGCCGAGCACAAGTCCGCCACGCAACGAACCCTTGGCGCGCGCGCATTCCGCGTCGGTGATGCCATTGGCCGCGATCTCTTCCAACACCCCGCGCGCCAATGTCGCCACCTTGCCGAGGTTTTCCGGCTGACAGCCGATGTACACCGAGAACGCGCCGGTATCGGCGAAGGTGTCGACGCTGGAATACACCGAGTACGCCAGTCCGCGTTCCTCCCGAATGCGTTGGAACAGTCGCGAACTCAGGCCACCACCGACCACGGTATTGAGCACCGACAGCGGCCAGCGCCGCTCCCCCTCGTGCCGCCCGAAGGCGCGCACGCCGAAAGCCAGATGCGCCTGTTCGCTGTCGCGATGGCACCAGTGCAGCTCAGGTGCGCTGTGCGGCCGGAAGCGGCCCTCGCGACGGCGGGCCGGCTCGGCGGTCGGGTCGAGCCGGGGCGCGAATGCGCGCTGCACCAATTCCACGGTGTGGTCGTGCTCCACATTGCCCGCGACCGCGACGACCATCCGATCCGGCCGGTAGCGCCGCAGATGGAACCCGCGCAACTGCGCGGCATTCATCGCCTCGATGGTTTCGACGGAGCCGATCACCGGCCGCCCGATCGGATGATCACCGAAGAGCGCGGACAGGAAGGCGTCGCCGACCAGATCCTCCGGATCGTCGTCGCGCATGGCGATCTCCTCGAGCACCACCTGCCGCTCGACGTCCACGTCCTCGGCCCGGCACAGGCCGTTGAGCACCACATCGGAGACCATATCGACGGCCAGCGGCAGATCCTCGTCGAGGACATGGGCGTAGTAGCAGGTCTGCTCCTTCGCGGTGAACGCGTTGAGCTCGCCGCCGACCGCGTCCATCGCCTGTGCGATATCCAGCGCCGAACGCGTCGGAGTCGCCTTGAACAGCAGGTGTTCCAGGAAATGCGCGGCACCCGCGACGGTCGGTCCCTCGTCGCGCGAGCCGACCCCCACCCAAACCCCGATCGACGCCGAACGCACGCCGGGCACATGTTCGGTGACCACGCGCAGCCCGCCGGGTAGTACGGTGCGCCGTACCCCCGCATCGGTGCCCCGCATCTGGTCCATCCGCAGCTCCAGAGACGAACCCCCCTGCTCGCCGCGGAGCAGAGGGGTTGTCGTCTTCTTCTTCGTCACAGAGACAAGTACTACTCGGTCTCCGCCTGGCCCGCATCAACGGATTCGGCGGCCTCCGGCTCGTCGGCGCTCTCGTCGACCGGCACCAGCGAAATCTTGCCGCGGTTGTCGATATCGGCGATCTCCACGCGCAGCTTGTCGCCGACGTTCACCACGTCCTCGACCTTGGCCACGCGCTTGCCGTTGCCCAGCTTGGAGATGTGCACCAGGCCGTCGCGACCGGGCAGCAGCGAGACGAACGCGCCGAAGGCGGTGGTCTTGACGACCGTGCCGAGGAAGCGCTCGCCGACCTTCGGCAGCTGCGGGTTGGCGATGGCGTTGATCTGGTCGATCGCCGCCTGCGCCGCCGGGCCGTTGGTCGCACCGACGTAGACCGTGCCGTCGTCCTCGATGGAGATATTGGCGCCGGTCTCCTCGGTGATCTGGTTGATCACCTTGCCCTTCGGGCCGATGACCTCACCGATCTTGTCGACCGGGATCTTGATCGCGGTGACGCGCGGAGCGTAGGGGCTCATCTCGTCCGGGGTGGTGATGGCCTCGGCCATGACCTCCAGGATGGTGGTGCGGGCATCGTGCGCCTGGCTCAGCGCACCGGCCAGCACCTGCGAGGGGATGCCGTCCAGCTTGGTGTCCAGCTGCAGCGCGGTGACGAAGTCCGGGGTGCCCGCGACCTTGAAATCCATGTCGCCGAAGGCATCCTCGGCGCCGAGGATGTCGGTCAGCGCGACGTAGCGGACCTCGTCCTCGCCCTTGTCGTTCTTGATGGTGTCCGACACCAGGCCCATGGCGATACCGGCGACCGGCGCCTTCAGCGGCACACCAGCGTTCAGCAGCGACAGGGTCGAGGCGCAGACCGAACCCATCGAGGTGGAACCGTTGGAGCCCAACGCTTCCGAGACCTGACGGATGGCGTAGGGGAACTCCTCCTGGCTCGGGAGAACCGGGATGAGCGCCCGCTCGGCCAGCGCGCCGTGGCCGATCTCGCGACGCTTCGGCGAACCGACGCGACCGGTCTCACCGGTGGAGAACGGCGGGAAGTTGTAGTGGTGCATGTAGCGCTTGGAGGTCTCCGGGCCGAGCGAGTCGACCTGCTGGGCCATCTTCACCATGTCGAGGGTGGTGACGCCCATGATCTGGGTCTCGCCACGCTCGAACAGCGCCGAGCCGTGGGCGCGCGGGATCACGGCGACCTCGGCGGACAGGGCACGGATATCGGCCAGACCGCGACCGTCGATGCGGAAGCCGTCGGACAGGATGCGCTGGCGCACCAGCTTCTTGGTGACCGAGCGGAATGCCGCGCCCAGTTCCTTCTCGCGACCGCTGAAGTCGTCGGCCAGCCGGTCCAGCACGGCGAGCTTGATCTCGTCGATCTTCGCCTCGCGCTCCTGCTTGTCGGCGATGCTCAGCGCCTCGCCCAGCTCGCGCTTGGCGGTGCCCTCGACGGCCTCGTA
This sequence comes from Nocardia pseudovaccinii, assembly GCF_050942345.1. Classification (NCBI taxonomy): domain Bacteria; kingdom Bacillati; phylum Actinomycetota; class Actinomycetes; order Mycobacteriales; family Nocardiaceae; genus Nocardia; species Nocardia pseudovaccinii. Next base: position 2,855,838 of record NZ_CP192074.1, on the reverse strand, counting down.
GACATCGGCCTCGTACGGCGGGAAGAGCGGGAACTCCTCGGTCGGCTTGGCAGCCAGCGACGCCAGATCCTGCTGCGCCTTGCACAGGCGGGCGATGAACGGTTTGGCGGCCTCGAGACCCTGCGCCACCACGGCCTCGGTCGGCGCCTGCGCGCCGCCCTCGACCAGTGCGATGACCTTCTCGGTGGCCTCGGCCTCGACCATCATGATGGCCACGTCACCGGATTCGACAACGCGACCCGCGACGACCATGTCGAAGACCGCGCCCTCGAGCTGCTCGACCGTCGGGAACGCGACCCACTGGCCGTCGATCAGCGCGACGCGCACGCCGCCGACCGGGCCGGAGAACGGCAGGCCCGAGATCTGGGTGGACGCGGAGGCGGCGTTGATGGCCACGACGTCGTACAGGTCGTTCGGGTCCAGGCTCAGCACGGTGACCACGACCTGGATCTCGTTGCGCAGACCGTCCACGAAGGACGGACGCAGCGGACGATCGATCAGGCGGCAGGTCAGGATCGCGTCGGTGGAGGGGCGGCCCTCACGACGGAAGAACGACCCCGGGATGCGCCCTGCGGCGTACATGCGCTCTTCGACATCGACCGTCAGCGGGAAGAAGTCGAACTGATCCTTGGGGTGCTTGCCCGCGGTGGTCGCGGAAAGCAGCATGGTCTCGTCGTCCAGGTAGGCGACGACCGAACCGGCGGCCTGGCGGGCCAGACGGCCGGTCTCGAAGCGGACGGTGCGGGTTCCGTAGGTGCCGTTATCGATCAGCGCGACGGATTCGAACACACCGGGTTCGACCTCGATGGCCGAAGATGTAGTTGTTTCAGACATTTTTCTGCTCTCAACCTCTCGTCTTCGCTGGATCGAGCGCCGGGTGGGCGCGATCCAGCTCTCGTCAGCCGTACCGGATACGGACGCGCGGCAACCCTCCTGGCTGCGACGCGCACACCCGGCCGAATCCCCTTGGAAACGGCGACGCGGAGGCGGTCATCGATCGAAGCCCGCCGGCGACTGCTCGCCTGCCGGGAGGCCACTACCGAAGACCGACGCCACGCGGGCGGGTGCATACGGCTGTGCAATGTTGTCGTGCAAACGGGGAGTAAATACCCCTCATACACATATAGCCAACGGGGAGATTGTACTTCTCCCCGTTGGCCACCTGATCGACCGCCTCCGGTAGTCAGCGTGTCGAGACCGTCCGTTCCCGACCCGACCACCACAGAGCGAGTCTTACGAGCGACGTTCGCGGCCCGTCTCGCGGCCGAGTCGTCGAAGCGCATGCGCCGTAGGCGCGAGTCTCGACGGCTCGGCCGCGAGACAGAAGGGGGCCGCGAACACGCCGCGCCGCAGGCGCGGCAAAAAATTACCTCCGCAGACCCAGGCGCTCGATCAGCGAACGGTAGCGCTGGATGTCCTTGTCGGCGAGGTACTTCGACAGGCGCTTGCGACGACCGATCAGCGCCATCAGGCCGTGGCGGGTGTGGTGGTCGTGCTTGTGCTTCTTCAGGTGCTCGGTGATGTCGGCGATCCGCTTGGACAGCAGCGCGATCTGCGCCTCCGGGGAACCGGTGTCCTTCTCGTGCACGCCGTACTCGGCGAGAATGGCCGACTTCTGCTCGGTGGTCAGCGCCATGGGGCATCCACTCCTATTTCTCAGTTCCGCGCTCGAGGATTCCGGTTACCCGGCCGGGCGCCACCGCGGACCGCAGCAAACCCGAGGAGCCACCTTACCCGACACCCCCGCGCCGAACCGAATCCGGTCAGGAGTCGGCGGCGGTGAGGACCTTGCGGGAGTTCTCGACGTCGCGGGCCATGGCCTCGAGGAGTTCGTCGATGGAATCGAATTTGCGCATACCGCGCAGATGCTCGACGAAATCCACCGCGACGTGCTGGCCGTACAGGTCGGCCTCACTGTCGAGCACATAGGCCTCGACGGTGCGGGCGCGCCCGGAGAAGGTGGGGTTGGTGCCGATCGAAATCGCGGCCATCGCGCGCTGCCCCGGCGTCACGGTGCCGATGGTCGGGCCGGGACCGAGCACGGTGAACCAGCCCGCGTAGACGCCGTCGGCCGGAATCGCGGCGTACATGGGCGGTGCGATATTCGCGGTCGGGAAGCCGAGCTCACGGCCGCGGCCGTCGCCGTGCACGACCACGCCCTCGACCCGATGCGGACGGCCGAGCGCCTCGGCGGCCGCGGCCATATCTCCCGCGTCGACGCAGGCGCGGATATAGGTGGAGGAGAAGGTGACCGCGTGCTCGCCGAGCAGTTTCACGCCGTCGACCTCGAAGCCGAAGCGCTCACCCAGCTCACGCATGGTCTCGATGGTGCCCGCGGCCTTCTTGCCGAAGGTGAAGTTGTCACCGACCACGACCTCGGTCACATGTAGCCGCTCGACCAGCAGATCGTGGACGTAGCGCCCCGGCGTCAGCTTCATGAATTCTTGGGTGAAGGGCATGACGCAGAACACGTCGACGCCGAGTTCCTCGGCCAATTCCGCGCGCCGGGTCAGCGTGGTCAACTGCGCCGGATGCGAGCCGGGGCGCACCACTTCCATCGGGTGCGGGTCGAAGGTCATCAACACCGCCGGAACACCCCGCGCGGCAGCGGACTTCACGGCCCTGCTGATCAGCTGCGCGTGGCCGCGATGCACACCGTCGAATACGCCGATCGTGAGCACGCACCGCCCCCAGTCCGCGGGTACGTCATCGAGGCTCCGCCATCTCTGCACAATCCGCAGCCTACGCAAAACGAGGGGCGAACAGTATTCGGAGGTGTCGATCCGCACTCCGGCCCGAGTCCCGTGTGTACATGGGGTGAATTGCGGGTTCAGCCGGGTGAGGAGTGTTCAAGTGTCTGAATGTGTGAATCGGGAGCCCAATGCATAAGCTCGAAGATGTGCCCGGTAAACGAGACATCGCAACCCGACGCGAGCTGGCCGACACCGCAGCGCAGCCGACCGAGACCACAGGCCCCCACGGCAGCACCGCGACGATTGCGCCGGAGCTCACCTCGGTCGCCCAGGACTATTTGAAAGTGATCTGGACCGCTCAGGAGTGGTCGCAGGAAAAGGTATCGACGAAACTGCTCGCCGAACGGATCGGCGTCTCGGCCTCCACCGTCTCCGAGGCGGTACGCAAGCTCGCCGATCAAGGCCTTGTCGAACACGCCCGGTACGGATCCATCACCCTCACCGAACACGGGCGTCGCGCGGCGGTCGCCATGGTGCGCCGGCATCGGCTGATCGAGACATTCCTGGTCAACGAACTCGGCTACGGCTGGGATGAGGTGCACGACGAGGCCGAGGTGCTCGAGCACGCGGTCTCGGAGCTGCTGATGGCGCGCATCGACGCGAAACTCGGCTATCCGGACCGGGATCCGCACGGCGATCCCATTCCCTCGGTGGACGGTGCGGTGCCGACGCCGCCCGCCCGCCAGCTCAGCGACTTCCGCGCGAACGAATCCGGCCATGTCGCACGGATTTCCGATGCCGATCCGGATATGCTGCGCTACTTCGATTCGGTCGGTATCGCGCTCGATACGCCGATCGTCGTGGTGGAACGCCGCGACTTCGCGGGCACCATCGCGATTCGCATCGGGGACCGCACCATCGATCTCGGCCGCCCTGCGGCCGAAGCCATCTGGCTCAGCGACTGACGATCGCGTGCCAGTGGTGACGATTCGTTGTCACCACCGCACGCCGCCGCGGCCACCGCGTCCGCGGCAAGAACAAACTCCGATACCCACCTATCGCATCGTTGGGCCCTGGAGTTACCACAGGTCAAGCCCCGTAGAAATTTCGCCGCGTCGAATCGGTCAGCGCGACAGGAAGTTCAGCAGCGCACGGAATTCCGACGGCGACAGGTAGCCGTCCCCGTCGGTATCCGCCGCCGCAAGCAGTGATTCGGCGGGCTCGTCGATCAGCCCGGCGCCGACGTGGCGGATCAGGGATTCGAGTTCTTCGACCGAGATCTTGCCGTCGCCATTGATATCGAAGACCGTGAAGGCCGCATCGGCATCGGTGACCTCGATACGGCCGCCGATCAGTGCGGCATCGAATTCGGCTCGGGAGACCAGGAAGTCGCCATTGGTATCGGCGGCGGCGACCATCCGTTCGACGGCCTCGTCATCGACTTCCAGTCCGAGCGAACGGATTCCGGTGATTATGTCCTCGACGGACACCAGACCGTCGCCGTCCCGGTCCCAGAGCTCGAACGTGTCCACCGGTTGTCCACTCATCGCCCCAACTGCCTTCGTCGCACTGTCTACTGCGCCCACTGTACGGATCGCTGGCCCAGTTGACGCACCGGTCAGCCAGCGGCGGGCACGCGGGCGGTGGCGAGGACAGTGCGCTTTTCGTGGGTGGCGGCTAGCCGGAAGAAGATCGGGGGGAGGGCGAATTCTATTGCGGTGAGGACGATTTGGAACCAGTGCGGCCAGCCGTAGACGGCGACCGAGATCAAGCGGGCGACGCCGCTCAGTAGGAAGATTCCGGCGAGCCAGCGCACCGCGGGCACGGAGATCGGATTTTGGCGGGCTGCCCAGATCCAGGCGAGGCCGTAGCCGAGGAAGATGCCACCGAAGAAGCGAGTCTGACTGTCGGCGGTGACGCCGGAGGAGCCCATATCGGGGATGCCGTCGATTCCGGCGGCCATGTGGAATATGCCGATCCCGACGATGACAACGCCCATCGCCATCGACAGCCATTTGAGTGCCGAGGTCATGAATTCCTCCTTTCGCTAGTAGACGTATGTCTACTAAGCTCGACCCTACGACGCTTAGTAGACATACGTCAACTAAGCTTGCAGGGTGACCCGCCGCCGCCTCGCCCCCGGTGAACGCCGCCGCCTACTGCTGGACGCGGGCGCGAAACTGTTCGCCGAGCGCGCCTACGACGCGGTGCTGATGGAGGATGTCGCCGCGGCGGCCGATGTTTCGCGCGCCCTGCTCTACCGCCACTTCCCGACCAAACGCGACCTCTTCGCGGGCGTCTATCAGCTGGCCGCCGATCGCCTGCTGGTCGCCACGAAACTCGACACCGAAACCCCGCTGCCCGAACAGCTCGCGGCCGGACTCGACGAGCACTTCGACTATTTCGAGGCCAACGCCAATACGGTGGTGGCCGCCAACCGCCTGCTCTCGGGCGATCCGACCATCCAGGCGATCATCTCGGGCGAACTCGGCGAACTCCGGGTGCGTCTGCTCGACATCATGGGCGTCGAAGGCCAAATCCGCGAGCTCACCTCATCGGTGCTGATGGGCTGGCTGACCTTCGTCCGGGTGCTATCGGTCGACTGGCTGGAAAACCGCACCTGCACCCGCGGCGAACTCCGCGATATCTGCGTCGGCGCGCTGCTCGGCGCGCTGGAACCGCTCGGCGCGGTTAAAGATTCGACGGACGCACGACCATGACCGAGGCCGCGCGCTTACCGCTCTCCCGCAATAGCGCGATCGCACGGCCGAACGGGTCGACGGCTGCATAGACACCGGATATGCCGACCGGCTCGAGCCAGCGGCCGTTGCGCAGATCGTCGGCCTGCTTGTCATCGATATCGCGGTGCGGGAACGCGGTTCGGATGGCGTCGTCGATATCCAGACTCAACGGCGCGTCCTCGGATTCGGCCAATTGATCAAGGGTTCTGGCGTGTTCGAGGGTGAACGGACCGACCCTGGTGCGGCGCAAGGCGGTCAGATGGCCGCCGACCCCGAGTGCGGCGCCCAGATCGCGTGCCAAGGCGCGAATGTAGGTGCCGGACGAACATTCGACGACCACATCCAGATCGACGAAGTCCGAAATATCACGGCGAGCAAGGATATCGAAGTGCGAGACGGTGACCGTGCGAGCGGCGAGCTGCACGTCTTCACCGGCCCGGTGCCGGGCATAGGCGCGTTCGCCGTTCACCTTGATGGCGCTGACCGTGGCAGGCACCTGCTCGATATCACCGGTCAGTTTCGCAGTCTGCGTGGCGATTTCGGCATCGGTGAGATGGGTCGCAGACGCGGTCGAGAGCACTTCACCCTCGGCATCGTCGGTGGTGGTGGCCTGGCCGAGACGAATGGTCGCGGTGTAGGCCTTGGTGGTCAGTGTGAGCAGGCCGAGCAGTTTGGTGGCGCGCTCGACGCCGAGCACCAGCACGCCGGTGGCCATCGGATCGAGCGTCCCGGCATGGCCGATCTTCTTGGTGCGCAATAGTTTTCGACATTTCGCGACGACGTCGTGGCTGGTCCAGCCGCCGTCCTTGTCGACGATGAGCAGACCGCCGAGTGCGTCGATCCGGGCGTCGGCCATCAGTCGTGCACGATCGCGGTCAGGATGAGTCCGTCGCCGATCATCCAGCGGCCGTCGAAGGCAATCAACGGCGCGCCACCGTCGGTGACCTGTCCCGGCACCAGGATCTGGCTGTGGAAGGTACCCGAACCCGCGCCGTCGGAGCTCTCATCGATGGTGAAGGTGATGTGGGCGTCCTCGAAGCCGAGCCAGCGCGCGGTCAATGGCCACCACGCCTTGTAGGTGGCCTCCTTCGCACAGAAAAGCAAGCGGTCCAGGTGCAGACCGGAACCGTCGACCCGCGCCAACCAGTCCCGCTCGGGGGGCAGGCTCACCGAATCCAGCACGCCCTCGGGGAGTGTGCCGTGCGGTTCGGCGTCGATGCCGATCGAGCGGAACCGCAGTTTGTGGCCCAAGGCCGCCGCCCGGTAGCCGTCACAGTGCGTCAGGCTGCCGACGATGCCGCGCGGCCACACCGGCGCACCCCGCTCGCCCTTGCCGATCGCGACCGGAGTCTCACCCAGTTCCACCAGCGCCAGCCGGGCACAGTGCCGAGCACCGATGAAGTCCCGGCGACGCTTCTCCACCGACTTCTCGATGAGGTGCGCCTCGGCCGGATGCGGCTGCAGATCCTCGGGATAGTCCAGGAGCTCTGCCGAAGCCACGCCAGCGGGAAGAATTTTCTCGATCATCGCGGTCGAGCCTAGTCGAGGACCAGGTACCCGCCTCAAACGCCGCGGCGACGCTCGGCTTTTGCGCGCATCTCGGCTGCGGCGGCCTCCATCTCGGGGGTGACCTTGAAGTGGCCGCCCCATTTGTTCAGCGAACCCGGCGGGTAATCCGGGGTAGGGAGGATTTGGCGCAGCAACTGGTCGGGCAGTCCGCGACGCTGCCATTCGCGCGGGTAGCCGAGCGACACCTCTTCGAAGCGCACGCCGTCGTAGTAGGAGGTGCGCGGGATGTGCAGGTGGCCGTAGACCGAGCAGACCACGTTGTAGCTGGTGTGCCAGTCGGCGGTCAGATCGGTGCCGCACCAGAGCGCGAATTCCGGGTACCACAGCACCTCGGTGGGCTGGCGGACCAGCGGGAAGTGGTTGATCATCACGATCGGCGTCTCGGGTGGCAGCGCGTCCAGTTTCCGCTTGGTGACCTGTACTCGGGCGTGACACCAGGCATCACGGGTCAGGTACGGATCCGGCGACAACAGGAATTCGTCGGTGGCCACCACATTGCGTTCCCGGGCCAGGGCAAGGCCCTCGGCCTTCGTCTTCGTGCCCTTCGGCAGGAACGAGTAGTCGTACAGCACGAACATCGGAACCAGCGTCACCTGACCGCCGTACTGTTCGGACCCCGCGCCGGTCCAGACCGGGAACGGATCCTCCGGTGTGATGACATCGAGGTCCCGGCAGATCGACACCAGGTAGTCGTAGCGGGCGACACCGTGCATCTGCACCGGATCCTTCGCCGTGGTCCACAATTCGTGGTTGCCCGGCACCCAGATCACCTTGGCGAAGCGGCCGCGCAGCAGCTCCAGTGCCCAGCGAATATCGTCGGACTTCTCCCCGACGTCCCCGGCCACGATGAGCCAGTCCTCGGGCGAATCCGCCCGAATCTGCTCGACGACCGGACGATTCCCCTGGTGCCCGACGTGAATGTCGCTCACCGCCATCAACTTGGGTATCACCACACCTACATTGGCATATCCGCGGGAGTTACCGCCGTTCGGCTCGATGATCATGGGCGACACCAGTGCGTGTGCGCCCGCTAACGGCCGCGTTCGTAGGGCCGGTCCGGAGCCTCGATCCGCTGGTAGCCGGTGACGACAAGAGTGGGCGTGTGATCCGGATCCCGCTGAGCACTACCGGTTTCGACGACACCCCTGACCTCGAGCCAGGCATCGTCCTCGATCACCTCCGGCATCCCCGACAGGTGCACGAGTACATACCGGGCATCAGCGACACAGCAGGTGATGACCACTCGCGCGAGATCCGCATCGGGCGTATCCGGATGCTGCTGCTCGAGATCCTTGGGCCGAATAATGAACCCACTGATCGTGACCTCACGACCGTCCAGCGAGTGACTGGAGTCCTGAAACGCCCGATCCACCAGGTCCACAATCGGCAAACGCGGCGCCTGCTCAGCCGGCAGCGGCGGAAAGGCCCAGAGCTTCGGCTGCTCCGCGGCGATGTCGCGCGGGACGACCTGGACGGGCGAACTGGTTACCGCCGCGCCCGCGCCCAGTGCGGGAGGTGCGATGAGCAGGAGGGCAGCGACGGGGGCGAGCAACAACCATTGCGCGCGGCCAGAACCGTGCTCATGGTCACCCTGCGCAGCGCCGTGCCCGAATGCATCGTCGTGGCTCCGTGCGTTGGCGTGGCTCAGTGCGTCCTCGCCGCCGAATGCTCCCTCGAGCATGTCACCGTCGCCGTGCGAATTCGCCTGGCCGAGTATGTCGCTGCGACCGTGCACGCTGGCATGGCCCAGCACATCGTCGCCGCCGTGCTTGTCGCTGGGGCTGCTCGTGTTCATGTGGCCGTGCCGGTCACTGTGGCCGTGCACGTTGGCGTGTTCGTCGGATGCGGTGCTGCGGCGAATATCTCGGAAGATTGCTACCAGGGCGAGCAGGATGAAGCCGATGCTGCTGATCAGCAGGAAGGGGTAAAGGCTCGGTTTTACATAGCGTAGGTAGTTGCCGTCGAGAGTTGTCCAGAGCACTGCGCTGCCGATGAGGAGCAACAGGAGGTTTTGTGTTTCTCGTTTCATCGGGCACCTCCCAGGAAGATGTATCCGGCGATCGTGCCGCAGGCCACGGCGACGGCGAAGGTCATGGGGGCGAAGCGCATTGCGAAGCGGCGGCCGAAGCTGCCTGCCTGCATGGCGAAGAGCTTCACGTCGACGGCGGGGCCGACGACCAGGAATACCAGCCGCGGCAGCAGGGGCAGCGTCGACATGCTCGCCGCGACGAATGCATCGGCCTCCGAACACAGCGCGAGCACGATCGCCAGCACCGCCATGATCAGGATCGCGACCACCATTTGCCCGGCCAACCGCTCGTACCAGGTGGGCGGAACCAGTACATGCAACGCGGCGGCGGCCGCGGCGCCGAGTACCAGAAATGCGCTGGCCTGCAAGAGATCGTGGCGCGCGGCCTCGGTGAAGACCTCCCACCGGGTTCGCCCCGTCACACAGTGGTCACGTCCGGTGCCACGTGGCAGCAGCCAAGCCGGGCGTCCGATTCGCGACCAGATCAGCCCCATCACCACTGCGGTCGCCAGTGAGCCGGTGAACCGCGCCGCCACCATTCCCGGCTCGCCGGGAAACGCCACCGCCGTGGCGATCAACACCACCGGGTTGATCGCGGGGGCCGACAGCATGAAGGCCAAGGCCACCGATCCGGGCGCACCCTGATCGGTCAGTCGTCGCGCCACCGGCACGACACCGCATTCACAGCCGGGCAGCGCCATCCCGGCCAACCCGGCGACGCCGATCGCGGCAGGTTCGTTGCGCGGCAATATCTTTCGCAGCACCGCAGGCGAGACGAAGGCCGCGATACCACCGCTCACCAACACCCCGAGCGCCAGAAACGGCACCGCCTGCACGAAGACACCCACGAAGATCGTCACCGCGGTCTGCAATCGCGCGGACGCACCCACCGCACGCACCAGCGGTGCCTGCAGAACCAGGCCGAGGGCGATCAGCGCGGCGAGCGCATATGTCGAGGACACTCGCGTCCGTACCGAATTCACAGCGTTCTGTGCGAGCACGTTCCCATCCTGCCTTGTGCTGTCCCGAAATCCCGCTTGCGGGCGGATCACCCCGCATTGCGCCGCCCATTTCGCGGCGAGCCGGTTGGCGCGCAACCTGGCACGCCCGCTCACAATCTCGCGCAGGGTCCGGATGCGAATCGAGAATCCACACACCAAAGGACGGCGCGGGCGCCCGCAGCGTTATCGAGGTGCCGACGCTCCGGCCGCGGATAGTCTGTATCTCGGGATCGACGGCACGCGGACCGGTCTCGGCTATCCGAGCCAGCGGATCCGCGCCGTCGGTGCGAAACCCGCAGCGACAGTGAGCTTTCCATTCAGTTCGCGGCGGCAGGATGCGATAGCGATGTGACATGGTCGCGGGATATCAGGCGGTATCCGGACACCACCGTCGATTTCGTAGCGCATATTGGTGACCTTCCAGGAGCGGGCCTCGGGGTCGTCCGGGGTGCTCGGCGGTTGGTCGGGTCGCACAACGGCCATGACTTCGGTGACGCCGATGGGCCAGGTGAAGACCAGTAGCCCCGCCTGTTCGTCCAGTCCGGTCACGGTCGGAATACCATTCGGCGACGGATCGTCCCGCGGTTGTTCCTGTCTGTCTTGCGGTTTCGCGACCTGGCCGGTATCGGATCGGGTGATCTCGGAGTATCTGCCCGCGACAGCGGCGGCCACCGCGTACACCGGCTGGCCGACGGCGGGTGCGCCACCGTCCTCGAGTTCGGTCGCCTGTGTGCGGCCGACCACGCGCCACGATCCGTCCGGCTGCAACCTGGTCACCCGGTAGGCGACGCTATCCGTCGCGGTCGGCGACCACACCACGAGCACCGACCCATTCGCCAATCGGGTGGCCTCGACGCGCTGCGGAGCCTCGATCGGCGACTCCGCGAGCGCGGCGGCCGCACCGGCGTGATCGGCGCATACCTCGACCGCGGCGAGCAACCCGCGCATCCTGGCATCGGCCGATCCCGCTTGGGCCTCGGCGACGAGCCGGTCCGCCTCGGCAACGGCCGCTCGGGCCTCGGCGAGCAACTGGTCGATACTCGGCACCTGATTCGGCGGCAGCAGATCGGATGCGGTGCGGCGCACCTGGTCCAGATGGGGCAACGCCTCGACATACCGCTTTGCCGCACACGCGACCGTGGCATCACGCCAGTGCGCCTGTGCCTCGTTCAGCACCCGTTCGACCTCATCGGCTACCGAACGGATCGGAGTGAGCCCGTCCCCGTCGGGCCCGACCAGTCGGCGCGCCTCCTCGACATGCCGTGCGGCTTCCTGTGGGCGACCCCCGCGTAGCGCCGCCCTGGCGGCCTTGAGCGGTGCTTCCCAGAGTCTGGGCGCAGGCGGTTGCGATATGGGTCGCGGTGGCGCGGTAGGTGCCGAATTCCCTACTCGCGCACCGAGTTCCGCCGCAATATCGGTGAGCACGCGGGTTGCATCGGCCCGATCGAGACCCAACCGCATCGCCTCGTCGAGCAGATACTGGAAGTCGTCGCCGACCAGTTCGTCCTCGACCAGCACCGCCGCCCTGACCTTCGGCCGCAATTCCTTGGCGACATCCTCGGCCACCGTCCGCAGATACTCCCGCAGCGCCGCCTCACCCGATTCGAGCACATCATGGATGTGAATCAGCAACTCGTCCAACACAACTCGGATGCGACCGGGCGGCAGCTCCCGGGACCGCGCGCGCAATGCCTCGGCGCGCAGTCGAATCTCCTGGGTCTGACCGGCCTTCGCCGGATCCACCCGGAGCAGCGCGAACAACGTCGGCGTCGGTTCACCGTCGATCAGCCGTTCCCATTCGCTGAGCAACTGCCGAATCTGTTGTCTGCGTTGGTCGGTGAGCACACCGGCGGGCGCGGGAGCATCCTCCACAACGCGATGCCTGCGCAAACGAGTCGCGACCTCGGCGGAACTGAGCCCGCCCATCGCGCCGATCTCCTCCAGCCCGGGAACCTTCCCTGCCGGAACCCCGCCGTGACGCTGGACCAATCGCGAGATCGCCGCGTCGAGCATCTCGTAGCGGTCCGCATCCCGGCGCTCGCGCGTCTCCCGGATCCGCGCCGCTTCTGCCCGGCGGACCGCCGAATCCAGCAGTACGCGAGACAGCTTCGGATGCGCGTCGACCAGCAGCCCCACCAGCACCCGGTATTTCGGATGGTCGCGCTGGCGTTGCCAGAAACCCCAGACCTCCGCCACCCGGGCGGCGATCTCGGCATCGCTCAGCGACTCCGCCTCCTCCAGCGGAATGTCGTAGAGCTCGAACGGATCCGACTCCTCGAGCCCGCCGCGGCGCTCGACGTCGGCGAGCACCCGCTTGCGGTAGTCGTTCGGATCGAACGCCTGCATGGTCACGGCTCAGCTGTCGCGGCGGCGGGTGCGCTGGACCTGATCGAGTTCGCGCGCCACATCCGCTTGCGACAGGGTCGCACCGGTCTGCGCGGTCAGAACCAACGGAATGTCGGCATCGACGTGATGGCAGGTGACGCGCAGGACGCCGTCGAAGCCCATCTCGAAGGTCACCCGTACCTCGCTGCCCTCGGGATAGCCCGCGGGGATGCCGCGAATGCGCCCCTCCACCAGCACCTTCGTATCCTCGGGGCGCGCCGATGCCGCCTGGCCCTGCTGTTCCACGATGGTCAGCGCGATTTCGTCCTGATCGGCCCGCACGGTGCCGAAGGAACGACGCACCTTCACCGGCAGCGTCGAATTGCGATGCACCAACCAGGTCGCCGCCAGCCCGTACTGATAGTCGAGCGCGAGCACACCGAATCCGCGCGAAACAACGGTATCGACCTGGATTTCGAGCATCCGGCGCACCAGTCCGACCGGTTGTCCGAAGGAGGCGGCGACGCGGGCGATCGACTGGTCCAGATCGGCCGGTGCGGCGTCCGCGATATTCGCGCCGTCGCGCAGTCGGCCGCGCGTGGTGAGGTCGGCGCGAACGAGACGTTCCATTTCCAGCTTCTCGCCGTAGAGCGCCGCGCCGCGCGCCACCGAAAGGTCGGGATCGCGCAGTTCACCGGCGAGGCCGAGTTCCTCGAGCAGTTCGCGCTCGACCATCGGCATGCGCGAAGAGCCCCCGACGAGCAGCAGACGGTCGACGGATGCGACGCCGCGCTTGCTCGCCGCGGTCAGGCAGTCGCGGGTCAGGTCGATGGTGCGGCGCATGAGCGAGGCGGTCATCGCGTCGACTTCGGCGCGCGTCAGCGGGATCACCGCGCGGGCGCCGTCGTGCGCGATCACCACATCGGTGCGCTCGGCATCGGTCAACTCGCACTTGGCGCGTTCGGCGGCCAGCACCAGCATCTGCGAACCCGCCGAATCGTCCAGCGGGTCTTCGGCATCCGGATTCGCCTCGCAGAACTTCTGCGAAAGGTACAGCGCGATGCGCTCATCCCAGTCGGCGCCGCCGAGTTGGTGATCACCCTCGACCGCGAGCACCGAAATGCGGCGGTCGGCGAGTTCGATGACCGTGGCGTCGAACGTGCCGCCGCCGAGGTCGTAGACGAGAACCGTCTCGCGCGGGCCCGGCATGCCGACGTCGGTGTTCGATTCGCGGTGCTCCCGGCCCCCTGCGTGAGCCCGCCCGTCACCCACCGCCACCCTCAACGGGCGCCCTTCGGCCGACTGTGCCTGTCCGGGCGCTACCGCCTCCGGGCCCGTCGCTCGCACCACGGGGCTGCCGTCGAGTCTGCCGAAACCGTAGGACAATGCCGCGGCGATCGGCTCGGAGAGAACGCCCGCCACATCGAAGCCCGCATACGTGCCCGCCTGGATGGTCGCGCGCCGCTCCTCGTCACCGAAGTAGGCGGGCACGGTGATGACCGCGCGCTTCACCGGTTCGCCACCGCTGAACTCGGCATCCGCGGCAAGGCTTTTCAGGATCAGCGCCGAAACCGCTGGCGCGGACCAGGTTTGCCCGTGCGCGGCGAAACGCCAATCCGTATCGCCCATCCGCCGCTTCACCAGCGCGCACACATGCTCCGGATCGAGCCTGGCCTGCCGCCGCGCACCCTCGCCCACCAGGTGATCGAATGCCGACGCGAACAAAACGACCGAAGGCACTGTCGCCTCGCCGTTCAAACCGATCATGACTTCGGGCCGACCATCGGCGTCTATCCGCGCGATCGCCGAATTCGTCGTACCAAGGTCGATGCCGTAGACCCCCATGAGACGCGATGGTAGCAGCCACATCCGACACCAGCCCAGTTCCCAATAGTGGATCCCGATGCCGCCCAAAACAATCGCCGCACCCCGGCGAACTCGCGTTAAAGTGCGAACATGACCGACCCCGCCGCGCCGCACCCCGAGGACCCCACCGCACCCGCCGCGCCGCAGGTAGAGGCCCCGACCACAGCACAGGTCAGTCACCCCAGCAGTCCTCTCGCGCCACCGCCCGAAAACCTCACCGCCTCAACCCCACCGCAGACTGGTCACCCCGCCAAATCCCGCACTCCGTGGGCCGAGACCACCCCGGCGACACCACCGTCTGGTCACCTCACCAACCCACCCGCAGCGCAGGCCGAGACTTCCACCGACCACGCACCACGGGCCGATCACACCGCCGATCCCCTTACGCCACAGGTCGAGGCCCTGAACGCGCCGCAGACCGGCTTCCCTGTCAACTCCCACACACCACAGCTCGAATCCACCGACTCGCTCGCCCACTTGGCGGAACGTATCGAAGACCTCACCCGAGTAGTCGCCCGCCAAGCCACCACCATCGACCGCTTGGCCGACGAGGCCAAGGCCCGCGACCGGCGCGACCGCGCAGGCGCCGACCTCCCGCTCGTCCTGGAACTCTTCGCCCTCCACACCGACACCACCGCCTGCGCCGACACCGCCGAATCCCCGCGCGAGCGAACAGCATTCGAAGCTGTCGCCACCCGCATCGAACGCCTGATCGTCGGCCGGGGCGGCACACTGGTCACCCCGCGCACCGATGACGCCTTCGATTCACTCACCATGGAAGCGGCGGATGTCGCGAAGACAGACGATCCCGCATTGGACCGCACAGTTGAATCGGTCGTCCGAGCCGGGCTGACGGTCTCCGGCCGCTCGGTGCGTCCGGCAGGAGTGGTCGTCCGCCGACACCACTGACAACCCGCCACCTGCCGCAAACAAGTTCGTCCGGCAGGGTCGTCGCCCGCCGACACCGCTGACGACGCGCCATCCACCGCGCACGAACTCACCCGGCAGGTGAGTTGTCCGCCGACATCACCGACGACCCGTTGCCGCCGCAAACAGGTTCGCCGAGCAGGAGTGGTCAACCGCTGACACCACTGCAACCCGCCAGCCGCCGGGCACGTTCACTCGGCAAAACATGCGTGGAATGCAACCCGTGCGCCGCGCACCGGGCTAGGCACTCACACGCGGGACCTCGGCACCGATTTGTGCCCAGCTGCCGGATTCTGCGCGCCAGACTACGGCGACGAGACGTAGGAGCATGAAGGCTACGAGGCCGGTCCAGATGCCCGCTATGCCCCAGTTGAAGATGAGGGAGAGCCAGATGGCGGGGAGAAAGCCGAGGAGGGCGGCGCCGAGGGTGGTGTTGCGGAGGTAGGCGGCGTCGCCCGCGCCGAGCAGGACGCCGTCCAGGGCGAAGACGATGCCTGCGATCGGGATGATGGCGACGAAGAACCACCAGGCGACGTGGGTGCGGTCGAGGACGGCCGGGTCGTCGGTGAAAAGTTCGGGGATGACGGTCGCGCCTGCCGCGAAGGCCGCCGCAAGGACCAGCGCGAATCCACCCGACCAGCGGGTGATGCGGCGCGCCAGACCGCGCGCTCCGGTGGCGTTGCCCGCGCCGAGTGCCGCACCGATCAGGGTTTGCGCGGCGATGGCGAGCGAATCCAGGGTCAGGGCAAGGAAATTCCAGAGCTGCAGGACCAGTTGGTGTGCGGCCACCGATGCCGCCCCGAATCGGGAGGCGACGGCCGCCGCCGACACGAAGCTGGCTTGGAATGCGAGACTGCGGGCGATCAGATCACGACCGAGTACCAGCTGTGCCCGCATCACCGACCAGTTCGGCGCCAGCGGAATACGCGCGCGCACCAGCGCGGTCAGGAACAGCCCGGCCGTCACGGACTGGCCCGCCGCATTCGCGACCGCCGAACCCGCCAACTCCAGCCGCGGCGCACCCAGCAACCCGTGCACCAGCGTCGGGCACAGCACGCCCGAAACCAGCAGTCCCGCAACGACGAACAACAGTGGCCTGCGCGTCTCCTGCACCCCGCGCAACCACCCGTTACCCGCCATCGCGATCAGAATCAGCGGCACTCCGAACAACGCGATCCGCACCCAGACCAACGCCTCCCCCGCGATATCCCCACCACCCGCGATCACATTCGTCAGCGGAATCGCAATCGCCTGCCCCACGACAAGAACCAGCATCCCGACGATCACGGCGACCCAGGTCGCCTGCACCCCTTCCCCGATCGCACCGCGCTCATCCCCCGCCCCATGCCGCCGCGCCGCCCGCGCCGTGGTCCCATACGACAGGAACGTCAGCTGCGAACTGACCTGCGCCAGAATCAATCCGCCGACCGCAAGCCCGGCCAATGCCAACGCCCCCAGCCGCCCCACCACCGCCAGGTCGAAGAGCAGATAGATGGGCTCGGCCACCAGCACACCCAAGGTCGGCAAGGCGAGCCCGAGAATCCGTCGCGGCCCCACCGCGCCGATCGGATTCGACGCGACCCCGCCGACTTCCGAACTCACCCGAGTTCGGCCAACAGCGCCGCGACGACCGATTCGGACGTGCCATGAGTGGTGTATCCGGCCGCGAACCGATGGCCCCCGCCGCCCAAAGACGTTGCGACAGTGGCCACATCGACACCATCCTGCGCCCCCGGCGCACTGTCGCGCGACCGCAGCGACACCGTCCACCGATCCGGAATCGTGCGCGATTCCTTGAACACCGCGGCAACCCCGGCCTCGGAGGTGGTACGGACGATATCGACCACACTCTCCACCTCTTCCGAGCGCACACCATCGACATCCTCGCGCCGCACAATGGCGTACACCAGTCCGGTCCCACCACCGGCCTGCGGCTCCAGCCGAGCCGAGCCGAGCACCCGCGACAGCATCGGCAACCAGCCGAACGGATGCGTATCCATCAGCGAGCGCGTGATTTCGGCACCGTCGATGCCGGTGGCCAGTAGCCGCTCGGCCAGGTGATGGGTACCGGGGCGCACCCAGCGGAAGGATCCGGTATCGGTGACCAATCCGGCGTAAAGGCAATGTGCCACTTCGGCATCGATCGGCTCCTGCCAGGAATCGAGCAGCCGCGCGATCAGACTCGTCGTCGATTCCGCACTCGCATCGATCACATTGATCGTCCCGAACCGGGTGTTGGAGCGGTGATGATCGAACACCACAGTCGTTCGGGCCCCGGCCAATCGATCGGCGAGCGCACCCAGCCGACCGGCACTGCCGCAATCCACGGAAACCAGCAGATCAACCTCGGCGGGTACATCGGCGGGCGGCACCAGGTGCTGCACACCGGGCAGCGTCCGCATCGTTGCGGGCAGTTCGGCGGGCTCGGCGAACGATACCCACACCGGGACACCGCGCCGATGCAACACCAATGCCAAAGCGAGCCCGCTGCCGATGGTGTCGGCATCGGGCTGCACATGACACAGGACGGTGACCGAACGCGCCGCGTTCAATGCGGCAAGGGCCGGTCCGAAATCGACCGCATCGACAGCGACCCCCCTACCCGGGTCGACGGGCATCGTCGTCATGGTCTACCGCACGTCACTCGTCGGATTCGCGTTCGACCTTGTACGGGTCGGCCTCGCCGGCATGGGTGGCGGTGGCCGCCACCTTCGCGACCGCGTCATCGGCAGCCCGCGCCCTGGCCAGCAGCTCTTCCATATCCCGTGCCGCGTCGGGCACCTTGTCCAGCACGAACGCCAGCGTCGGGGTGAATTTCACGCCGGTGCCCGCGCCCACCTTCGAGCGCAGCACACCCTTCGCCTTGTCCAGACCTGCGGCCGCGGCCGCGTAATCCGGTTCCACGTCGAGGGTTTCGCCCATCACCGTGTAGTACACCGTCGCCTCGCGCAGATCGCCGGTGACCTTCGCATCGGTCACGGTCACGAAATTCAGACGCGGATCCTTCACCTCGTATTCGATCGCGGTCGCCACGATCGCGGAAATCCGCTTGGCGAGTCGGCGTGCCCTGGCTTGATCCACCATGGCTGAACCCTCCTCACTTGCTGTGTTCATTTTGCGGCGGGACCGGGGCCCTGCGTGGTTACGCAAGCTACGGCCTCCGGGCCCGTCATTCCCGCCGCGGATCAGTCTTCGGGTCCGAAGATCCTGCGGCGCACTGCCAGCAACTCTAACTCCGGACGAGCCGCGACGTGACGCTCACATTTGTCGAGTACCTCGGTCAGGTGATCCATACCGGAACTGACCATGGCGACTCCGAGCAATGAGCGACGGTAGCGGTCTTGTTCCCCACCCTCGGCGGCACTCACGCCGAAACGCTGCAATTCGGCCAGCACGGGCCGGATCACCGAGCGCTTCTGCTTCAGCGAGTGCACGTCTCCGAGCAGGATGTCGAACTCCAGTGCACCCAGGTACACCCAAGCCTCCTGTATCGGCGCCTACGAAAGATTGTCTCGGTGGTCCGGTCCAGCGCTGATGGCCGGACCGGACCACCGACGAACAAATCAGTCGCGCGGCTTCTCGCGCAGCTCGTAGGCCTCGATCACGTCGCCTTCCTTGATGTCGTTGTAGGTCAACGTCATACCGCATTCGAAGCCCTCGCGGACCTCGGTGACGTCGTCCTTTTCCCGCCGCAAGGTGGAGATCGTGACCGTCTCCGCGACCACCACGTTGTCGCGGAGCAGGCGCGCCTTGGCGTTGCGCTTGACCGAACCCGAGGTGACCATGCAACCGGCGATATTGCCGACCTTCGACGAACGGAAGATCGCGCGGATCTCCGCCCGGCCCAGCTCGACCTCTTCGTAGATCGGCTTGAGCATGCCCTTGAGGGCCTTCTCGATTTCGTCGATGGCCTGGTAGATCACCGAGTAGTACCGGATGTCCACACCTTCGCGGTTGGCCAGCTCGGTCGCCTTGCCCTCGGCCCGGACGTTGAACCCGATGATGATCGCGTTCGACGCCGACGCCAGGTTGACGTTGGTCTCGGTGACGCCACCGACACCGCGGTCGATGACCCGCAGGCGCACCTCGTCGTCGATCTCGATACCGAGCAGCGCCTCCTCGAGGGCCTCGACGGTACCGGAGTTGTCGCCCTTGAGGATCAGGTTGAGCTCCGAAGTCTCCTTCAGCGCGGCATCCAGATCTTCCAGGCTGATCCGCTTGCGGCTGCGCGCGGCCAGTGCGTTGCGCTTGCGCGCATTGCGGCGGTCGGCGATCTGGCGAGCGATCCGGTCCTCGTCGACGACGAGCAGGTTGTCACCGGCGCCCGGCACCGACGTGAAGCCGATGACCTGAACCGGCCGCGACGGCAGCGCCGCGACGACATCGTCGCCGTGCTCGTCGACCATGCGGCGGACGCGACCGTAGGCGTCGCCCGCCACGATCGAATCTCCGACGCGCAGCGTGCCGCGCTGGATGAGCACGGTCGCCACCGGGCCTCGGCCGCGGTCGAGGTGCGCCTCGATGGCGACACCCTGTGCGTCCATGTCCGGGTTGGCCCGCAGATCCAGCGCCGCGTCCGCGGTCAGCAGGACTGCCTCGAGCAGTTGCTCGATATTGGTCCCCTGCTTGGCGGAGATGTCGACGAACATGGTGTCGCCACCGTATTCCTCGGCAACCAGGTTGTATTCGGTCAGCTGCTGCCGGATCTTGTCCGGGTTCGCGCCTTCCTTGTCGATCTTGTTGACCGCGACCACGATCGGCACATCGGCCGCCTGCGCGTGGTTGATGGCCTCCACCGTCTGCGGCATGACGCCGTCGTCGGCGGCGACCACCAGGATCGCGATATCGGTGGCCTTCGCACCACGGGCACGCATGGCGGTGAACGCCTCGTGACCCGGGGTGTCGATGAAGGTGATGAGCCGGTCGTTGTCGCCCAGATGGGTGAGCACCTGGTAGGCGCCGATGTGCTGGGTGATGCCACCGGCCTCGCCCTCACGGACGTTGGCCTTACGGATGGTGTCGAGCAGTCGGGTTTTACCGTGGTCGACGTGACCCATGACGGTCACCACCGGCGGCCGCTGTTCGAGGTCTTCCTCGCCGCCCTCGTCCTCACCGTAGGTCAGGTCGAACGATTCCAGCAGCTCGCGGTCCTCGTCCTCGGGGCTGACCACGTGCACGACGTAGTTCATCTCGCTGCCGAGCAGCTCGAGGGTCTCGTCGTTCACCGACTGGGTCGCGGTGACCATCTCGCCGAGGTTGAACAAGGCTTGCACCAAGGCGGCCGGGTTCGCATCGATCTTCTCCGCGAAGTCCGACAGCGAAGCGCCGCGGGCGAGCCGGATGATCTCGCCGTTACCGCGCGGCAGCCGCACGCCACCGATGGCGGGGGCTTGCATGCTTTCGTACTCGGCGCGCTTCGCCCGCTTCGACTTACGGCCACGACGCGGGGCGCCACCGGGACGACCGAACGCACCGGCCGCACCGCCACGGCCACCGGGACCACCCGGACGACCGCCGCCACCGCCACCGGGACGACCGCGGAAACCACCGGCCGCGGGAGCACCGGCGCCTGCACCGGGCGCACCCGTGCCGCCGCCGCCACCACCGCCGCCGCGGTAGCCACCGCCACCGCCGCCACCACCGGGACGACCGCCGCCGCCACCCGGGCCACCGCCCGGGCGACCCGGACGACCTGCACCGGCGCCGCCGCCCGGACCCGGACGGGCCGAACGCGCGGGCATGGCACCCGGATTCGGGCGCGGCGGCATCGAGCCGGGGCTCGGACGCGGCCCACCGGGACGCGGACCACCCTGGCCGGGAGACGGACGCCGCTCACCCTGGGTACCACCCGGACGGGGACCACTCTGGGCCGGACCCGGACGCGGTCCCTGGCCGGGACCCGGACGCGGTCCACCCTGGCTCGGGGCCGGACGCGGCGCGGGACGCTCACGGTCGGGTGCGGATGAGAAGGGGTTGTTGCCGACGCGTGGAGTCTTCGGACCCGGCTTGGGGCCGGCGCCCGGACCTCCGGGACGCGGACCACCGTGTGCCGAAGCACCGGGACGCTGCTGCTGACCGGGACGTGCGCCACCCGGGGTCGGGCGAGGGCCGCTCTGCGCCGGAGTGCTCGGCGCCGGGGTGGCCTTCGCGGCCGGAGCCGCCGGGGTCTCCTGGACCGGACCGGTCTCCCGGGCGGCGGGCTTGGCCGGGCCGGGACGTGCGGCCGGACCGGGACGCACTGCGTCGGACGGACGCGCGGCCGGAGCCGCCGTCTCACGGGCGGCCGGAGCCGCCGGGGTCGCCGCCTGCGCGGGCGACGGGGTACGTGGACCCGGCCGCGGACCGCCGCCTGCGGCGGGCTTCGCGGCCGGAGTGGATGCCGGTCCCGGACGGGCCCCGGACTTCGCGGTGCCGTTCGACGGGGCGGACTTCCCCGCGATCGACTCGCGCAGTCGACGTGCGACGGGTGCTTCCACCGTCGAGGACGCCGACTTCACGAACTCGCCCTGCTCCTTGAGCGTTGCGAGTAGTTCTTTGCTCGTGACACCGAGTTCTTTGGCCAACTCGTGCACGCGGGCCTTGCCTGCCACTGCTCTCCTCACTGAGAGGTCGAGCAGTGCCTCCGCCTAGGGGTGGCGGGCCCGCACGACCTCGGGTTATCTCCGATGGACGTTCATCGTTGGTGCTTCACGGTGTGCTCATGAGTGCTCGTGCCTGTTCTCGAGGTACTTCTCCAGGGCTGAGATATCCAGTTTTCCGGACACTCGTAGTGCTCTGCCGAATGCTCGGCGTCGTTCTGCGGTGCGCAAACAAACCGAAACGGGGTGCAGCCAGGCACCCCGTCCGGGAAGTCTGCGCTGCGGATCGGGAACTATCGCAACAACCTCGGAACCGTCACCGGTTTCACAGTCCTGCGCCACGATCCGCAACAGATCGACGGCCAACTCGCGCTTTCGGCACCCGATGCACGTCCGCATCGGAGCCGCTCGGCGTCGGTGCGCCGGGGTCAGCTCGGTGATGCGTTCGGGCAAAGAAACCGAAGACTCGCGTTGAACCTGAGACCACTCTACCGCTGTCCCGCTCGGAACACCGAACCCCGCCCCTTCGGACGTTACGAACATGTCATCCGGCGGGCTCGATTCGCGGGAATCGATCAACTCCGATGCGCCTCCGTCCGCACACTGCCGCTGCCCGCATCCGGGGTGGCATCGCTGCGGATATCGATCCGCCAACCGGTCAGACGGGCCGCCAGCCTGGCGTTCTGCCCTTCCTTGCCGATGGCGAGCGAGAGCTGGAAGTCGGGGACGACCACGCGTGCGGCGCGGGCCTCGGGATCCACGATCGTGACCGAGACAACTTTCGACGGCGACAACGCATTCCCGACGAAGGTCGCCGGATCATCGGCGTAATCGATGATGTCGATCTTCTCCCCCGCCAGTTCGCTCATCACATTGCGCACACGCTGACCCATCGGGCCGATACACGCGCCCTTGGCATTGACGCCGGGCACGGTGGTGCGCACCGCGATCTTGGAACGGTGTCCGGCCTCGCGGGCGACCGCGACGATCTCCACCGAACCGTCGGCGATCTCGGGCACCTCGAGCGCGAACAGTCGGCGCACCAGATTCGGATGGGTGCGCGACAGGGTGATCTGCGGGCCGCGCGGGCCGCGGGAGACACCGACGACGTAGCACTTGATCCGGTCGCCGTGCTCATAACTCTCGCCGGGCACCTGCTCGGCGGGCGGGATCAGTCCCTCGGTGCCGTGCAGTTCGCTGCCGATACGCACCACGACGGTGCCGCGGGCATTGGCGCGGGCATCGCGCTGCACCACGCCGCCGACGATGTCGCCCTCATGGGTGGAGAATTCGCCGAAGGACTTCTCGTTCTCGGCATCGCGCAGCCGCTGCAGCACTACCTGGCGCGCGGTGGTCGCCGCGATCCGGCCGAAACCCTCTGGGGTGTCGTCCCATTCGGAGATCACATTGCCGTCGGCATCGAGTTCGCGCGCCATCACCCGGACCACGCCGGTCTTCTGGTTGATATCGATGCGCGCGTTGGGCTGGTGGCCCTCGGTGTGGCGGTAGGCCGTGAGCAGTGCCGACTCGATCGCGGAGATCACGGTCTCGATCGAGATCCCTTTATCGGCGACAATCGCGCGCAGGGCTTCGATTTCGATGTTCATTCCACGATCCCTTCGGTCGGCGAATCGGACGCTTCTAATGATTCGGTTGGTACATCGGTTGTTCCTCGGACGTCAGCGGTGGGATCCACCGCTTCCTCTTGCCCCGGCCGCGGACGGCCGGGCGCGACTCCGCCCGCGAGTTCCAGTTCCCGCGCGCCGGGCGGGTTGAATTCCACCTGGACGACGGCCTCGGCGATATCGGCCAGCGGAATCGTCACCCGGTGTGGCTTGTTCTTCCCGCCGAGCACCAGCGCCACCGTGTCATCGGTGAGAACACCGACCCTGGCCTCGAACTTGTCCGATGACTTCGGATCCGGCGACGGCGCGCCGGTATGTAGCTTGATCCGCACCTTGCGTCCTTGGGCGCGGCGCCAGTGGCGGTCGGCGGTGAGCGGGCGGTCGATGCCGGGGCTGGTCACCTCGAGCAGATACGGCGTCTCGCCGAAATCGCCCGCATTGTCGAGGGCCTCGGAGAGTTCCGTACTCAGTCCGGCAATGGCATCGAGATCGGAAGCGGCATCGCTGTCGACGATTACCTGCACCCGAGCCTGGGCATCCACATGCTTACCCGCCGTCGAGATCTCGACACCCTCGAGGTCGAATCCTCGGCGCTCGACGAGCCCAGCAACGAGCTGGCTCACCCTTTCCTCGGTCGGCATGGGCATGTGGGGCGGCTCCTGGTTCAGTTGTCATACGGCGGGAAAATTCTCTACCGGAGATCTAGCGTAACGCGCCTCGAGAGTGTAAAGGACCAGCGGCCTCGAGCAAGTTTCCTGGCCACGCGCCCGCCATACAGCGCGCCGGGCCTCGCACCGACCGCACGGTAGACGCTCGGTCGGCCGTGCCGCGCGAATCTGGCACGATGGTGCCGTGCCAATCCGTCTCCCCGCCCCGCCGCGCGCCGGGTGCACTTCCGGCATCCCCGTCGACCGGCATCAATCCCAGCACGGCAGCGCCGGTGTCGGCCGCATCGGCATCGTCGACCGCCGCACCGCGTTGCGGCTGGCCGGCGGCACGACCGTGGGTGCGCTAGCCGTCGGCGCGGTGGCCGGATGTACGGACAAGACGGTGTATCAGCCCGATCCGCTTGCCGCACAAGAGAACCTGGCACGCGCCGACGCAGCGGCCGCGACGGCGGCGATCGCGGTGACGCCGCAGCGGCATGCCGCGTTGACCGCGATCGCGGACGAACGCACCGCACACGCGGATGCGCTGCGTGCCGAAATCAACCGTGTGATCGGCGTTTACGGTGACGGCACCACTCCGACGCACCGTACCCGCGAAGTCTCCCCGTCCGCTTCCGGCACTTCCCCCGCGGCATCGGGCGGATCCGGATCGCCCACCACACCGCCGAGCATCGACGAGTTGCGCACCCGGCTGGCCAAGTCGCAGCAGTTCGCGGGTGACCTCGCCCGCACACAATCCGGTTATCGGGCAGGGCTATTGGCCTCGATCAGCGCATCGTGCGCGGCGCAGGCGGGGGTGTTGCTGGCATGAGTCGCACCGCCTCGACCTACCTCGCACGCCATGCCGTGCGCACCGCTCAACTGATCCGGACAGGGATGCGCACATGACCGAAGCCGAACGCCAAGCCCTGCTCGACGCGTTGCGCGCCGAATACGCGGCGGTGTACGCCTACGGTGTGATCGCGGCCTACGCCTCCGCCGAGCGAGTCCGCTTGGTCGCGCAGAACACCGCCGCCCACCGTGCCCGCCGCGACACCACCATCGATGCGTTGAAGGCGTCCGGAATCGCGGTACCGCCGCCGGACGCCGCCTACACCACGCCGTTCCCGGTGAACGATCCGATTCCGGCGGCGAATTTGGCCGTCAC
This sequence comes from Nocardia pseudovaccinii, assembly GCF_050942345.1. Lineage (NCBI taxonomy): Bacteria > Bacillati > Actinomycetota > Actinomycetes > Mycobacteriales > Nocardiaceae > Nocardia > Nocardia pseudovaccinii. The sequence continues at coordinate 2,830,669 of NZ_CP192074.1, read as the reverse complement.
GGTGGAAACCGATACCGCCGTCGCCTGGCGCGCGGTCGTCGAGAACGGCAGCTCCGAATCCATCCGCCGGACAGGTGTCGACGCTCTCACCGAATGCGCGCTGCGCCTGGCAAGCTGGCAAGCCATCCTCGGCGCCAACCCACCGACGGTCGCCTTCCCCGGCAAGGCCTGACTGCGCGCTCCGTGCCGAATTTCTCGAACGCGACACCCACTGCCAGACCTGGACTACGAACAGCTCGTGGCCTGCTGTCCGACGATGGCGACCACCACCGCGGATCTCGACACCGGCAGCGACCGGTCGGCAGATTTCGCGCCGCGCACGGATTCGTCAGCGAATTCGTGCGCGGCGGGTGCGAATGACTACGGGCGCATTTGGTAGGTGCCGTCGTAGGCGGCGACTTCGGCCCAGACGCGGTCGAAGCGGGGACGGTCGGCGACCGGCGGGCGCAGGGCGGAGGCGGCCCAGGCCTGCTGGTCGGGGGTAGCGGAGGGCTTGCCGTAGAGGGTGGTGGCGTGGCCGTTGAAGTCGCGGATCTGGAAGTCGAAGATCTGCTCGATGATGTCGCGGTCCAGGCCGGTGACGGCGGCCTGCTCCAGGATCAGCTGACCGTAGACCACCAGGGAGAACAGGTGGCCGATGGTCAGCATGAAGTCGAGGTCCTTCTGCTGATCGGCATCGGGTGCCGCCGTGGTCAGCAGGGTGCGCAAGGCCTGGGCCTGCTCGTAGAAGCGCGCGACATTCGGCAGATCGGCGTGCTTTTCGTACACCGGAGTCCAGTCGGCGAACTGCACCTTACCCGCGCCACGAGCCGGGCCCTGCCGGAAGAAGAACTCGTCGTCGGCCGCATCGACACGGGTGCCGATCTCCGGGTAGTCCTTCGGGTTGAACAGGTAGTTCGGCATGAACTTCAGGATCTGGCCGACATTGACGTGCACCGTGCCCTCGAGCCGGGGCAGCGTCCCGATATAGCGGGCGACCTGCGCGAAGTAGGTGTTCTTCTCGAATCCCTTGGCGGCGAGCACATCCAGCAGCAGCGTCATGACGGTCTCGCCCTCGGAGGTCACCTTGGACTTGGTCATCGGGTTGAACAGCAGGTAGCGGCGGTCCTCCAGGCCGGCGCTGCGGAAATAGTCGACGGCGCGGTCGCTGAACAGCTTCATCGCGACGATGCGCGCGTACGCATCCACGAAATTCGTTCGCACATGCGGGAATTCGGTGACGGACCGGCCGTAGAGGATGCGGTTGTTGGAGTGCGTGATGGCCTCGTAGAACGAGTGCTCGACCATGCCGATGCTGCCGTGGCACAGGTTGAACTTGCCGACATTGACGGTGTTGAGCGCGGCGGAGAAGGCCTCCGGACCGGTGGACAGGATGTCGGCGGCGGTCACCGGGTAGTCGTGCAGCGCGAAGGTGCTGACATACAGCTGACCGTGGATGACGTTGTCGATGAGCTCGTAGTCGTCGTGGCGGCTGTCCGCGGCGAACCACACATAGCCGTCCGCGCCCTCGATATCGGCGCGGCGGGAGAACACCGACACCATCGATGCGACATTCCCATTGCCGATGTAGTACTTGACGCCATTGGCGCGGAACAGGATACCGGCCTCAGCATCGGCACTGCCCGGCTCGGTCGGCGTCAGGATCAGGTCGGTGTTGTAGATGTCGGCACCGTGATCGCGCTCGGACAGACCGAATGCCATCACCTGGCCGTCGGCGAGATCGGCGGCCGCGCGCTTCTTGGCGTCCTCGTTAGCGCTCTGCCAGATCGGCCCGAGCCCCAGGATGGTGACCTGCTCGGCGTACCAGTACGCGAGACCGTAGAAGCCGAAGATCTCCGACAGCGCCGCGTTGCGCGCACCGTCCCACCGCCGGTTCGCGTCACCGTCGGCGTAGGCGGCCGGGGTCAGGAAGGTCGCGAACAGACGCTCCTTCTTGACGAACTCGAGGAAGTCCGACACCCACACCGCATCCGCGTCATCGGCCAGCAGCTGCCGCTTGCCCCGCGACTCGAACCACTCGATGGTGGCTTTCAGCAGCCGCCGTGTCTCGGCGTCGAACTGCTTCGGGTCATAGCTGGTGGGGTTGAACAACAACGCGTCGGTGCTCGTCATGCCGCTAACTTACCAGCGGGTAACAGCAGTAAGAAGCGGGTCCGGGATTACCGCGCGCCACGAATCGTGCCTACGGAACCGTAGGTCCGGACGAATGCGAGAAGCCCGGCCGACCGGGCTCGGTCGACCGGGCCGCCCTACCGGTTGCCGAAGGCCGACCTACCGCCCGCCACGGACCTGCGCGAGCACCGATTCGACTACCGAATCGGCCGGGACCTCGGTGGATTCTCCGGTGAAGCGGTCGCGGATCTCGACCTTGCCCTCGGCCCAGCCGCGGCCGACGACCACGACCAGCGGAACGCCGATCAGCTCGGAATCCTTGAACTTCACACCGGGCGAGGCCTTCCGGTCGTCCAGGACGACCTCGAGTCCGGCCGTGTCCAGCAGCGCCGCAACCTGTTCGCCGCCCTCGCGCGAGGAATCGTCCTTGTTCGCGATCACCACGTGCACGTCGAACGGGGCGACCTCGCGCGGCCAGCGCAGCCCCTTCTCGTCGTGCTGCTGTTCGGCGATCACCGCGACCATGCGGGAGACGCCGACGCCGTAGGAGCCCATGGTGAGCCGCACCGGCTTGCCGTTCTCGCCGAGCACATCGACCTCGAACGCGTCGGTGTACTTGTTGCCGAGCTGGAAGATGTGGCCGATCTCGATCCCGCGCGCGGATACCAGGACGCCGCGCCCGTCGGGCGAAGGATCGCCGTCGCGCACCTCGGCGGCCTCGATGGTGCCGTCGGGGGTGAAATCGCGGCCCGCGACCAGGCCGACGACGTGCTTGCCCGGCTCGTCGGCGCCGGTGATCCAACTGGTTCCGGTGCCGATGCGCGGGTCGACGAGGTAGCGAACACCGTTGGCCTGCAATGCCTTCGGGCCGATGTAGCCCTTGACCAGGAACGGGTTGGCGGCGAAATCGGCCTCGGTGAGCAGTTCCACCTCGGCGGGTTCGACCGCGGCGCCGAGGCGCTTGTCGTCGACCTCGCGGTCGCCCGGAATGCCGATGCCGAGCAGTTCGGTCTTGCCGTCCGGGTGGCGCAGCTTGACCATGATGTTCTTCAGGGTGTCGGCCGCGGTGACCGGTTGCGCGGAGAAGCCCGCACCGTTCGCCCAATCCACCAGCGTCGCGATGGTCGGGGTGTTCGGGGTGTCGTGTACGACGGCCGCGGGCAGGCCCTCGATGGGCTGCGGTTCGGCAGCGGGCGTGACCACCGCTTCCACATTCGCGGCGTAGCCGGACTCGCGGCACACCACGTAGGTGTCCTCGCCGACCGGGCTGTCCGCGAGGAATTCCTCCGACGCGCTGCCGCCCATCGCACCCGAGGTGGCCGCGACGATGACGTACTTGACCATGAGCCGGTTGAAAATGCGCTGGTAGGCCTCGCGATGGGCGTTGTAGCTTGCCTTCAGTCCGTCCTCGTCGAGATCGAAGGAATAGGAGTCCTTCATGATGAATTCGCGGCCGCGCAGAATGCCCGCGCGAGGCCGCTCCTCGTCGCGGTACTTGGTCTGGATCTGGTAGAGCGTGACCGGCAGATCCTTGTACGAGCTGTATTCACCCTTCACCGTGAGCGCGAACAGCTCCTCGTGCGTAGGCCCCAGCAGATAGTCCGCACCCTTGCGGTCCTGCAGCCGGAACAGTCCGTCGCCGTATTCGGTCCACCGGTTGGTGGTCTCGTACGGTTCGCGCGGCAGCAGCGCGGGCAGCGAGATCTCCTGTGCGCCGATGGCGTTCATTTCCTCCCGCACGACCTGCTCGACCCGCCGCAGCACCCGCAGGCCCAGCGGCAGCCACGAGTACACGCCCGGGGCGATACGCCGCACATATCCGGCGCGGACGAGGAGTTTGTGACTGGGCACCTCGGCGTCGGCGGGATCGTCGCGCAGGGTACGCAGGAACAGGTGGGAGAGGCGGGTGATCACGGAACGACAGGGTAGTCCCTGGCCCGACGATGTCTGCAACGCATTGGCCCATTTCGGCATGAGCGGGCTCTCCGTGGTTACGCAAGCTACCGCCTCCGAGCCCTGACCGCTCACGACTGCGCCTCGCTGACGCTCGGCTCCGTCGTGCGCGGAGCGCGCGGTGCTATTGGTTCGCTCGCTGACGCTCGCTCACGCCGGTACCCTATCCGCTCGTGCTGGTGCTGCTGCCCCCTTCCGAAACCAAGTCCGATGGCGGAACCGATGTGCCGCTGGAGCTGGCGTCGCTGGCGATGCCGCAGCTCACGGCGGTGCGCGATCGGCTCATCGACGAGGTCGTCAAGCTGGCCGCCGACCCGGACGCTTCGCGCGCGGTGCTCGGGCTCGGCAAGGGGGCTGATACCGAGATCGCGCGCAATGCGACGCTGCGCACGTCAGCCACCCGGCCCGCACTGGAGCGCTACACCGGCGTGCTCTACGACGCCCTCGATGCCCGCTCCTTCACCAAGGTCCAACGCGCCAAGGCCTATGCCCGCCTCGGCATCGGCTCCGCTCTGTTCGGCGCGGTCCGCGCCGATGACCTCATCCCCGCCTACCGGCTCTCCGGCGGTGCCAAACTTCCCGGCCTCCGGACCCTTTCCGCCATCTGGCGCGATGTCCTGCCCGACGCGCTGGTCGCCGAGGCCGCCGGTGAACTCGTCATCGACCTGCGCTCGGGCACCTACCAGCAGCTCGGCCGCATCCCCGACGCCATCACCGCCAATGTCCTCACCGAACATCCGGACGGCTCTCGAACCGTGGTGAGCCACTTCAACAAACACCACAAGGGCCTACTCGCCCGCGCCCTCGTCCTCACCCGCGCCGACCCCACCGACATCCGCGCCGTAGCCCGCATAGCCACCAAATCCGGCCTCCGCGCCGAAATAGCCTCCCCTACCGAACTCCTCATCATCACCAGCTGAGGTACGGCCCGCGTCCTGCCTACCTTCTGCGAGGTAACGCGCTGGCTCGGTGTGAGCGCTTCACTGGCTGAAGTCGGTGGGTTGCGTCGGTCATCCACGCTCGGTGGCACGCCAGGTACCGGCTCGGTGGATCCGATGAGCGAAGGCGGCGGCACGAGCCAGTCGGGTCAGCCAGCGGTCCGGGGTGTCCAGGTCAGGCCAGGTCCAGCGGACAACGGCCCAACCCAGGGCGCGCAGGGCGTCCTCGCGGAGCTTTTCGGCGATCACGGTGGATTCTGGCAAGCCGTGGCAGGAGTTGTTGCGGTACTTGATCATTCCCTCGAACTCGCCGATGACGCCCAGCGTCGGGAACAGGAAATCGACTCGGGCGACGAATCCGCCGTTGATACCCAGGATGGTCGACTGGAGTTCCGGTGCGGGCAGTCCCGCACTGCGCAAGACAACCCTGCTCCGCGATTCACCGGGGCTCTCGGCGCGGCCGTCGAGGAAGTCGATGACGCGGCGCGCGGCCGGACAGCCCGGGCGGCCGTTCGCGCGCAGTAGTTGTTCCGCCAGTTCGGCACCGCTGGTACGCCCGAGGCGCAGTGCGGCATCACCTATTACGACAGCTTGTTCAAACGGCACGGTTCTGGCCAGGTCGACGATCGTGCGCGCCGCTGTCGTCACCCGCAGATCGCCGATCCGCACCACCTCGTCCGACTCGATGGACGCGGCGTGCATCATGACCCGCCTACCCGTGCGTGCCCCGGTTCTTCGATTGCGGGTCAAATGAACCCGTGCCAACGGGATCGACCACACCGGCAGACCGTGCACGACAGCCGCGGAGATATGACTGACGACGGCAGCTGAACTGGAGCCCGCGGCGACAGCACTGGTCAGCACCAGATGCCTTTGTTCAGTAGTCATTTCGCCGATATCGGCCGCACTCACGTACTGCCCCCGACACACCCGCTGCCAAGGCCGCCTGCTCAGCTCACGTCCGGTGAATCCAGCTTCCAGCGCATTCCGCCGGGAAATAGTTCGAGGTATGTCCACCCCCTGATGTTCCCGACCACCCCCACCGAGCCGAAAGCCCCAACCCTCGGACTGTGGATAACTCGCACCCTGTGCATAACTCCACGCCGCTCCCCCTGCCTGGCCACGCGAACCACAGTGACAGAGGTTGGCGCAGAACAGGGCAACGCCGCGCACAAGCTGCAACCTATGCGCGACGTCCAGTGGATATGCGACACCACCTGTGGCGTGCTCGGGGTGGTGCCGTCCAGAGCGCTGTCAGCGCTGCGCGGCGGTGAGGGCGGCGCGGATCCTTTCGGCGGGAGCGGGGGCAGCGGGGTGCTCCCAGAACGGGAGGTCCGCGGCATAGGGGTCGCCGTAGACGGGGGTGTCGGGCTGGGAGCGCCAACTCTCCTTCACAGAGCCCGCGTCGACAATGTCGTAGCCGAGGATGTCGAGTAGTTCGGCGGCGGCCTGCTTCGCAGCGGCGTCGTCGCCTGCGATGGGTAGGGCCGAGCGGTCGGGGTCACCGGAGGGGCGGGCGAGGGTGGCCAAGTGGGGATAGAAAATATTGTTGAAGGCCTTGACGACCTTCGAGGTCGGCAGGTGGCGTTGCAGCAGTTCACTGCTGGTGGTGGTGCCGTCCTCGAGTTCGGGAAAGGTGCCGTCGCGGTCCGGGTAGTAGTTGTTGGTATCGATGACGACTTTGCCTGCCAGCGGCTCCACCGGGACCTGCCGGTAGTTCTTCAACGGCACTGTGACCACGACGATGTCACCGGCCGCGGCCGCCTCCGCGGCGGTGGCGGCGCGCGCCCGCGGCCCGAGCTCGGCCACCAGTTCCGCCAGCGTTTCCGGGCCACGTGAATTACTGACCACGACATCGAGTCCGGCCGCGACGGCCAACCGTGCCAGCGTGCCGCCGATATTCCCGCTACCGATCAATCCAAGCGTTGTCATGCCCGGTCCCAACCGAGTTGAGGCCGCGATTGTTCCGACATGCCATCGGTGCGCCCCGATGTCGCGGCTGACGGTTACACCGGCTTCGACGACGGTTCCGCGGCGATGAACAGCGCCGCCACCAGCACGCGCGGGCGGCAATCCGACGCACTCGCCGCATCGGAGCCGGCCGAGGCGGCCGACGAACCGAATTCGGTGTCGAGGTCGACTCTGACGACCGCTGCAAGGCGCCGACACCAGGCCCCTTGGGCGCGCAGCCGATGACGGGTGGTCGACGGGGCGCGAAGCCCGGTTCGGCTGTCCTCCGGCGTGATGACCTCGACCACCTTCAGCCGTCCCGCACGCGAAAAACTCGGATGCGCGCAAAATGATCGGTCTGTAGTGTTCGACGAGCGGCGGGGGAAATCCGAAATGTAGGGCCGCACAAGGAATGTGACGGCGTCGAGGGCGCCCGGGGAGGTAATCGATGACGAAGTTGAATCAGATCATCGCGGTGGAGAAGGGCGTCAAGAGCGGCGCACTGCGCGAATTGGCGGAGACCCAGGGGCAGCTGCAGAAGCCGGGGTTGCTGTCTGGTATCGCGCGCACCTATCAGCCGAAAGATGAAGAGGGCGAACAGCTTCCACCGGAGTCGACGCGGGTGCAGGTGAAGTCGGAGGAGGTGTTGCGCCAGACGGCCGCGACGCTGACCCGGCTCTTCGATGTGACGGCGACCAAGGACTGGGCGAACTGCGAGGCCAGGGCCGACGTGCGCGTCGACGAGGAGACCCTGCTGACCGCCGTACCGGTGTCGTACCTGCTGTTCCTGGAGAAGCAGCTGGCCGACCTGCACACCTTCGTCAAGAAGCTGCCGGTGCTCGACGCCGCCGAGGCCTGGGCATTCGACGATTCGTCCGACACCTGGCGCACCGACGCCGTGCGTACCATCCGCACCAAAAAGGTGCCGCGCAACCACGTCAAGGCCGAGGCGACCGAGAAGCACCCGGCGCAGGTCGAGGTGTACTACGAGGACATCGCCATCGGTTACTGGACCACGGTGAAGTTCTCTGGTGCGCTGCCTGCCCGCCGGGTCAACGAGTTGATCGAGCGCATCGAAAAGCTCCAGCAGGCAGTCAAATTCGCCCGCGAAGAGGCCAACGGAAGCCAGGTCACCGACCGCAAGACCGGTGATGTGATCTTCCGCTACCTCTTCCGCTGAGCCGGTCGGGTGCGAACAATCGCCCCCGACTCCACAGACTCCCCCGCCGCGTGCGGGGGAAGCGCAAGAGCGCAAACTCAAACTGAAGATAAGCCTGAAGACACGGTGACAGTGCGGGTTCGAATCCCGCTCCGGGCACAGGCCCGGATAGCCCAAGCGGTAGAGGCAGCCGGAACCTCAGACTCTCGCTCCAGATTGAGCATTCGCCGCCGAACACCCGATCACGAGGAAGGACACAATCGCGACGAGATACGGGTTCAAATCCCGTTCTTCCAGCCACAATGGAAGATGGTCTAATCGTATGACACGTCGTATCAGTCTGATCCGATCCCACCGACCCGGTGCGCGAATTTGGGTGGCACCAAGGAACCCGAGGGCAGGCTACGCCCTCGGGTTCCCTTGCGTTGGAACAGGTCAGAGCGTGTGCTCGTCGGCGAGTGCGAGTACGTGGTCGAGAATGTCCAGCCCCTCCTTGGCCTCGGCCTCGTTGATGATGCACGGCGGAACGACGTGCAGTCGGTTGAAGTTGACGAACAGCAGCAGGCCCGCCGCCTTGGCCGCGGCGACCGTTTCGGTCATGGCCGCGCTGGTCCCGCCGTACGGGGCGAGCGGTTCGCGAGTTCGCTTGTCCCGCACCAGTTCCAGTGCCCAGAACACACCCGCCCCGCGCACATCGCCGATGCTGGGGTGACGTTCGGCGAGTTGACGCAGGCCGGGTCCGAGGACGCGGGTACCGATATCGGCGGCGTTCTCCACGATGCGCTCGTCCCGCATCGCGTTGATGGTCGCGACCGCGGCGGCCGTCGCCAGCGGATGGCCTGAATAGGTCAGCCCGCCGGGGTACGGACGATCATCGAAGGTCGCCGCGATGGCGGGACTGATCGCGACACCGCCGAGCGGCACATAACCGGAGTTCACCCCTTTGGCGAAGGTCAGCAGGTCGGGGACGACGCCCTCGAAATGCTCTATGGCGAACCACTTTCCGGTGCGCCCGAACCCCGACATCACTTCATCGGCGATGAAGACGATGCCGTATTTGTCGCACAGCGCCCGGACACCCGCCATATACCCGGGCGGCGGGACCATGATTCCCGCCGTGCCGGGGATGGATTCGAGCACGACCGCCGCGATCGTATTCGGCCCCTCGAACACAATGGTCTGCTCGAGATGCGCCAAAGCCCTTTCGGCTTCTTCGGTTTCGGTGCCCGCATGGAATTGCGAGCGATACCGGAACGGACCGAAGAAGTGGACGACACCGCTGTTGCCGTGGTCGTTGGGCCAGCGCCGCGGGTCGCCGGTGAGGTTGATCGCGGTGTCGGTGCCGCCGTGATAGGACCGGTAGCGTGAAAGCACCTTGTAGCGGCCGGTATGCAGGCGCGCCAGCCGAACCGCGTGTTCGACGGCATCGGCGCCGCCATTGGTGAAGAAGATCTTGTCGAGTTCGCCCGGGGTTCGCTCGGCGATCAGCCGGGCGGCCTCGGAGCGGGCATCGTTGACGTGCTGCGGTGCGACGGTGCACAGCTTTGCGGCCTGCTCCTGCACCGCGGCAACGACTTTCGGATGCTGGTGACCGATATTGGTGTTCACCATCTGCGACGAGAAATCGAGCAGCCGGTTACCGTCGCCGTCCCATACGTAGCAGCCCTGAGCGGCCGTAATGGCCATCGGCGTCCGGTGCGCCTGCGCGGACCACGAGTGGAATACATGGCGGCGGTCGAGCTCGTCGGCGCGGGCGGCGGCCTGCCGGGCGAGTTCGGGTGCCGATCCATTCGGAAGGGTCATCGAATTCTCCTGCGTAGCTACTTGTTCTGCGGGAATCCGAGTTCGAGACCGCCGTGGCTCGGATCGAGCCAACGCGTCGTGACCGCCTTACCACGGGTGAAGAAATGCACGCCCTCTACGCCGTGCGCATGCGAATCGCCGAACAGCGAATTCTTCCAGCCGCCGAAGCTGTAGTAGGCCATCGGAACCGGGATCGGCACATTGATACCGACCATGCCGACCTCCACCTCATTGTGGAAGCGCCGGGCCGCACCGCCGTCATTGGTGAAAATGGCGGTTCCGTTGCCATAGGGATTGTCGTTGACCAGTGCCAGCGCCTCGTCGTAGCCGTCGACGCGCACGACCGACAGGACCGGACCGAAGATTTCGTCGGTATAGACGCTCATCTCGGTGCCCACATGATCGAGAATCGTCGGGCCGAGCCAGAATCCATCCGCTGCACCATCGGCTTCGACGCCGCGACCGTCGAGAACGACACTGGCACCGGCGGATTCCCCCGCATCGATATAGGCGGCGACGCGATCGCGATGCTCGCGGGTCACCAACGGACCCATATCGGTATCGCGGGTGCCGTCACCGGTCTTGATGGTCTTCGCGCGCTCGGCGATCTTGGCGACCAGTTCGTCGCCGACCGCACCGACCGCCAGCACCACACTGATCGCCATGCAGCGCTCCCCGGCGGACCCGAATCCGGCATTCACCGCGGCATCGGCCGCCAGATCCAGATCGGCATCGGGCAGCACCACCATGTGGTTCTTCGCGCCGCCGAGCGCCTGCACGCGCTTACCGGCGGCGGTGCCGCGCTGGTAGACGTACTTCGCGACGGGTGTGGAACCGACGAACGAGACGGCCTTGATGTGCGGATTGTCGAGCAGTTCGTCGACCGCGACCTTATCGCCCTGCAGCACATTGAAAACCCCGGCGGGCAAACCGGCTTCGTGCCACAGCTCGGCCAGCCACAGCGATGATGACGGATCCTTCTCGCTCGGCTTGAGCACCACGGTATTCCCGGCGGCGATCGCGATCGGGAAGAACCACATCGGCACCATCGCCGGAAAGTTGAACGGTGATATCACCGCGACCGGACCCAGCGGCTGGCGGATCGAGAAGATATCCACCTTCGTCGAGGCGTTCTCGGTGAAACCGCCCTTGATCAAATGCGGTACACCACAGGCGAATTCGACCACTTCGAGACCGCGGTTCACTTCGCCGAGCGCATCGGAGTGCACCTTGCCGTGTTCGGCGGTGATCAGCTTGGCGAGTTCTTCCTTGCGCTCGTTGAGCAGTTCGCGGAAGCGGAACAGGATCTGTGTGCGCCGCGCCAGCGAGGTATCGCGCCATTCCGGGAACGCCGCCTTCGCCGATGCGATCACCGCCCTGGCATCCTCGACACCGGCCAGTGCGAGCTGCCCGGTCACCACCCCGGTCGCCGGATTCGTCACCGGCGCGGTCGCCGAGCTCGTGCCCGCGAAGGGTTTGCCGTCGAGCCAGTGCGCGATTGTCTGCATATCTCCTCGATTCGATCCCGAGCGCCGGATGGTGTCGTGGTTTCGACTCTGCACCATCGATGCCCGATTTCGGCCCGACGTTCTGTATGCGATTTCGGATTTCCTATTACGATTTGTCGGATGCTGCTCTCTGTCGCCGATGTGCTGGCAATGCCGGTTGTGCGCGCGGGCGAGCCAGAGGTCGTCGGTGCGGCGGCCCTGGATCGGCCGGTGCGGTGGGTGCACGTGAGCGACCTGCCGGAGGTCGCCGAATTGCTGGTCGGCGGCGAGCTGATGCTGACTACGGGCTTGGCATTGACCGGCAGCGACGAGTCGACGGTCACGTATCTGAATTCGCTGGCCGCCGCGGGGGTCGCCGGACTGGTCGTCGAGCTCGGCGAGGCCGTGCCGCGGTTATCGTCGATCGTCGCCGAGACGGCCGACGCACTCGGACTCCCGGTCATCGCGCTGCATCGCATCACGCGCTTCGTGGAGATCACCGAGGCGGTGCACCGGGTGATCGTGGCCGACCAGTACGCCGAACTCGAATTCGCGCGCACCGTGCACGAGACGTTCACCGAGCTCAGCGTGCGCCGCGCCGCGCTGGCCGAAATCGTCGAGACTGCCGCGGACATGCTCGATTCCTCGGTCGTACTGGAAGATCTGGCGCACCGGGTGCTGGCGCTGACCGCCCGGCATACCAGCACTTCAGCGATTCTGGAGAACTGGGAGACCACCTCGCGACTGCTGCCCGAGGGCTGGGATGTGGTGCAGGTCGGCCCGCATACCCAGCGCTGGGGTCGGCTGATCCTGCGTTCGAGCGGGCTGGCGACGCCGCGCGCCCGCATGGTACTCGAGCGTGCCGCACAGACGCTGACGCTGCATCGGATGATCGATAGGGATCGCTTCGGCCTGCATCGCCAAGCGCAGACCGGACTCATCGACGATATGGTCAACGGCCGCGTCCTCGACGAACGCGACGCGCAGGCCAGGGCGGCCGCATTGGGCCTGTCGACCCGACGCGCGCACTACGTTCCGCTCGCGATAGACGTTGCCGCCCTTGCTGAATCCGATCAGGTCGCCAGGCAGCGCCGCAGCGCGGGCGTGCTCGACGCGGTCACGCACGGTCTCGGACTGTCGAAGGCCACCGCATTGACCGCGGCCGAGCACGGCGACCGCGTCGGCATGGTGCTCGCGATCCCGCGCAGCGCCGATCTCGATGACACGCTCCGCACCGTGTGCTCGGCGATCATCGCCGAGGTGCGGCGGGTGGATGGGGTGCGGCGGGTGGTCATAGGCGTTGGCGCGCAAGCGGATTCACTGCTCGACACCGCACGCGAATTGGCGCAGGCGGCGCACATCGCCGAGGTCGCGTTATCGCTGGACGCGGCATCTGATCGGCCGCGACCGTTCTATCGCAGCGGCGACATCCGGCTGCGCGGACTGCTCTCGCTGATCCGCAATGAACCCGGTGTACAGAGCTTCGCCGAAACGGAGCTGAGTGCATTGCTGCGCTACGACATTCGGCATGCGGCCGATCTGACCCGCACGCTGCGGCAGTTCCTCGACGTCGCGGGCAATAAGACCGAACTCGCCAAACGGCTCAATATCAGCAGACCGACCCTCTACGACCGGCTCGCCCGCATCGAGCGGATTCTCCACGTCGACCTCGAGGACGGCGAATCCCGCACCTCACTGCATACCGCACTGCTCATCCGCGATCTGACCGCCGACTCGAACTCCAGGACCGACAGGTGATTTCGACCGGACCGGGAATGTTCTCGAGTCGGCAATCGTTTCATCAACGCATGACAGCTGTGCTCTCCGACGAGTTGAAGAAGTACCTGGACGAGTCGAAGGTCTTCGCGACCGCGGCGACGATCGGACCGAACGGACAACCGCACTTGACCGTCATCTGGCTCGAGCGCGATGGCGACGATCTGCTGTTCTCCACGACGGTGGATCGGCAGCAGGGCAAGAATCTCGCCCGCGATCCACGGATCACGGTGATGATCAATCCGCCGGATAATCCGTACGCGTACGCGGAGATTCGCGGCACCGCCACAATCACCCCAGATCCCGACAAGACGCTGCCGAACAAGCTGTCGCACCACTACACCGGGCTGCCGTACGTCGAATTCAACCCCGCCTCCGTCAATGACGGACCCCGTGTAATCGTGCGGGTGACCCCGCGCAAGGTCGCCGGTCGCCTGTGAGCTCACGGCCGGGCGGCTCAGCCCTGCCCGGCCTCTTCCCTTGCGTGCTGCGCCTGGCCGACCTCGGCCGCCGTGTAGCGCAGTGTCAGTGCCACCAGCCCCACCAGCAGTGCGCCGAAGGCGGTGACGAAAAGCACCAGCGTGTAACCACTTCCGAGCGCATCCAACTCCGCGGGCGTCATACCGGCGGGCTTACCCGTCCGCCCGCCGAGCGACACCGTGCGGGAAGCGGCAACCGGCGCGAGCAGACCGATCGCGACGGGTGTGCCGAGGTTCATGAACATCTGGCCGACCGCGGAGAGCGGGCCGATATTCTCCGGCGCGACACCGACCAATACGCACAGCGGGACGATCACCACGGCCATACCGATGCCGAATCCGATCATGATGAACAGCCCCAACAGGGTCGGCCAGTACGGTACGCCCCGTTCGAGCGTCGAGCCGAACAACAGCCCGACGACCAGAATCGCCGCGGCACCGCTCAACAGCCAGCGCGGCGCGACCGTCATCGCCAGCTGCGAAGCCGTTGCGGTGCCCATACCCGCGCCGATGGTGAACGGGATGAACGCGACTCCGGCGACCAGTGGGCTGTAACCGACGACATTCTGCACGAACAATCCCGCGAAATAGGTTGTCGCGGCCAATACTCCGCTGGCCAGGAAGATAGCGCCGAAGGTGGCGACCCGATCGCGCTTGTCGAACAGCGACCAGGGCAGCAGCGGGTTGTCCACCCACCGTTCGGCGAGCACGAAGACGATCAACAACACCAGACCGGCGACAATCGAACCGATGATGACCGGACTGTCCCAGCCGAATTCGGGCGCTTCGGTCGCGCCGAACACCAGGCCCGCGCAGGCGAGGGTGCCGAGTACCGCCCCGCGCACGTCCAGGGGTAGTCGGTGGTGGGTGGTGTCGCGCAGCCGCAGCACCGCGCCCACGAGGATCAGCGCACCGATCGGCACATTGATCAGGAAGATCCAGCGCCAGCTCACCTCGGTGAGCGCGCCGCCGATCACCAATCCGCCGACCGAGCCGACCGCCATCATGGAGCCGAAGATCGCGATCGCCTGATTGCGCACCCGGCCGGGTGCGAACGTGGTCGCCACCAGGGCAAGTGCGGTCGGAGCCGCGAGCGCGGCGCCGGTGCCCTGGATCGCGCGGGCCGCGATCAGCATGCCCTCGTTCTGCGCGAGTCCGCACAGCAGCGAGGCCAGCGTGAACAGTGCGACGCCGACGATGAACATGCGTTTGCGGCCGAAGGAGTCGCCGATCCGGCCGCCGAGCAACATCAGACCCGCGAACGGCAGACCGTAGGCGGTGACCATCCAGGCGCTACCGGAGCTCGATAGACCCAGTTCGTCCTGTAGGCGGGGCAGGGCGAGAATCACCACCGTGCCGTCGAGGACGACCATCAGTTGTAGCCCGCTCAGCACCAGGATCGCCAGGCCGAAGGCCCGCCGCGTCACCGGATACGGCGTCGTAGCGGGATTGTCTGGCACAGTCAGCCACTGTAGTCAGAGCGACGGATGACAGGTAGCGGCCCCGTCCGCGGCACCACCGGCATGGAGCCGGTCCGCTGCGATTCCTCTTGCGCGTGCTGTGCCTCGGCCAGTTGTCTCGGCGAATAGCGCAATGTCAGCGCGATGAAACCCGCCAGCACCGCGACCAGCGAGCAGACCGCGAGCACCAGCGTGTATCCGCTGCCGAGCGCGAAGATCTCGGCATCGTTCATATCGGCCGCCTTACCGGTGCGCCCGCCCATCGACATGGTGCGCGATGCCGCGATGGGAGTGAGCAGACCGATGAATACCGGCGTCGCCAGGTTCATGAACATCTGCCCCACCGCGGACAGCGGACCGATATCGGACGCAGGCACCCCGACGAGTACGCACAGCGGCGCGAGCACCATTGCCACGCCGACACCGAAGCCGATCACGATCAACAACGGCAGCAGCGTGGTCAGGTAATTCACGCCGCCGTCGAGCTGCGAGCCGACCAGCAGTCCGGCGGCCAGCACGAATGCCGCGCCGCACACCAACCAGCGCGGCGCGACGAACAACGCGGCTTTGGAGGCCACCGCGCCGCCGATGCCGATGCCGATGGTGAACGGGATCGAAGCGATACCCGCGACCAGCGGTCCGTAGCCGAGCACATTCTGCAGGAACTGCGCGACGAAGAAGGTCATCGCGCCGAGCACGCCACCGGCCAGGAAGATCAGCATGAAGGTGGTGACCCGATCGCGGCTGTCGAACAGCGACCACGGCAGCAGCGGGTCTTCGACGGTGCGCTCGACGACCACGAAGACGATCAGCAGCACCGCACCCGCCACCAGCGCGCCGATAACGGCCGGACTCCCCCAACCCAACTCGGGCCCCTCGGTCGCGCCGAACACGATCGACGCGCAGGCCACGGTGCCGAGCACCGCGCCACGGATATCCAGTGGCGATCGATGGTGTTCGGTATCCGCGAGCTGGGACAGCGCACCGAGAATGATCAATACGCCGATGGGCACATTGATCAGGAATATCCACCGCCAGGACAACTGGGTCAGCGCACCGCCGACCACCAGACCGCCGACCGAGCCGATACCGACCATCGAGCCGACGATCGCAATAGCTTGATTACGCGCCTTTCCCGGCGCGAAAGTGGTTGCCACCAGTGCGAATGCCGTCGGCGCCGCAATCGCCGCGCCCGCGCCCTGCACGGCTCGGGCCGCGATCAACATGGCCTGGCTCTGCGCCAACCCGCACAGCAGCGAGGCGATGGTGAACATCCCGACGCCCAGGATCAGCATGCGCTTGCGACCGAACGCATCCCCGAGTCGCCCGCCGAGCAGCATCAGCCCCGCGAAGGTCAGACCGTAGGAGGTCACCGTCCACGCGCCGCCCGCGCTGGACATGCCCATTTCTTCCTGCAGTCGGGGCAGCGCGAAAATGACCACGGTGCCGTCGAGCACAACCATCAGCTGCAGCCCGCTCAGCACGAGAATGGCGAGCCCGAAGGCCCGCTGCGTCACCGGGTACTGCGTCTTCGCAGGGGGGTTATCGAGCACGGTGAGCCACTGTAATTGATCCGGAACCCGGGTCTCCGCTCCCGCGGGTGCGATTCACCTAGTCATAGCGAAAGTCACTGGGCGGTTGTGAGACCCTCCAGTTGCGGGAGTCCAGCGGTTGTGCAGCATCACCCGGCGGAGGACTCGGCTCGCGGTGCGGCGGATTCGGTGGAGAAGCCCGCTGTGGGGCCGATCACAACGATCGCGGGCGGGCGGATGGCTTCTTCGCGAACGCGAGCGGCGACAGTGCCGAGGTCCGCGCGCAGCACGCGTTGGGTGCGCAGGGTGCCCTCCTGGATCACCGTGGCCGGGGTGTCGGCCGGTCGGCCGCCCTCGATGAGAGCCGTGGCGAATTGTTCGATGCGCTCGACCGCCATCATGAGCACGATGGTGCCGCGCAGGCGGGCCAGCGCGGGCCAGTCGACGAGGGAATCCGGATGGTCGGGTGCGACGTGGCCGCTGACCACCACGAATTCATGGGTGACGCCGCGATGGGTCACCGGAATGCCCGCGGCGGCGGGGACGGAGATGGGGCTGGTGATGCCGGGGACCACGGTCACCGGAATGCCCGCCTCGACGCAGGCCTCGAGCTCCTCGTAGCCGCGTCCGAACACATATGGGTCGCCGCCCTTGAGCCGCACCACGAACTTCCCCGCCTTGGCGCCCTCGATCAGCGCGGAATTGATCGCCTCCTGCGCCATCGCCCGCCCGTACGGAATCTTGGCCGCGTCGATCACCTCGACGTCCGAGCCGAGTTCGGCGAGCAGCTCCGGCGGTGCGAGCCGGTCGGCGACAACGAGATTCGCGCGGGCCAGCAGGCGGCGGCCGCGCACCGTGATCAGATCCGGATCGCCGGGACCGCCGCCGACCAGCGCGACACCCGGGGTGATCGGCGTCGAATCGTCGGTCACCACACCTGATTGCAGCGCCTCGAGCAATGCGTTGCGCACCGTCGCGGATCGCCGGTGCTGACCACCGGCGAGCACGCCGAGCGTGAGACCATCGTGCCGAGCTGTCGCCGGAGTTACCGCGGTGCCCAGCCGCGCGACGTCGGCGCGCACACAGAAGATCCGTCGCCGCGTGGCCTCCTCGACGACCGCCGCATTGGTCTCGGGTTCGTCGGTGCATGCGATCGCATACCAGGCGCCGTCCAGATCGCCCTCGGCGTAGGCGCGCAATGTCAGCGTGAGTTGCCCCGACGTAGCCATTCCCTCCACGGCCGGGGTGACTTCGCGACTGATGACGTGCACGTCCGCCCCGGAGGCGATCAATAGGCCGAGCCTGCGCTGCGCGACCGTCCCCCCGCCGACCACGACGACGCGTCGCCCATTGAGATCGAGCCCGACCAGGTAGTTCGGATCACTCGCGGGACGGTCGGCCGGGTTGATTTCCGGCTGGTCATCGATAGGTACTGACGTGTTCGGCACAATGTTCGAGCCTACGTCCTGTGTGCGCGTGCCCGGCAATCACCCGCCGCGGACGGCCTCCCTATACTTCTGCGCATGAATCGCTGGGGTCGGGCGGCGGTATCGGCAGCGCTGATCGGGCGGCTCGCGACGAGCGGTGCCGCACAGGCGGATCCGGGGTGCAGGTTGGAGCCATGACGCAGGCAGAGCAACTGATGGAGGTCGCGTACCAGGAGGCACTGCGCGGCCAGGCCGAAGGCGGGATTCCGATCGGCGCGGCCTTGTTCGCGACCGATGGCACCCTGCTCGGACGCGGGCACAACCGGCGGGTGCAGTCCGGCGATCCCAGCATGCACGCCGAAACCGATGCGTTCCGCAATGCGGGCCGTCGCCGCGACTACGGCTCGACCATCATGGTGACCACCCTGTCACCGTGCTGGTACTGCAGCGGGCTGGTGCGCCAGTTCGGGATCGGTGCGGTGATCATCGGGGAAGCGCAGACCTTCTACGGCGGGCATGACTGGCTGGCCGAGCACGGCATCGCGGTGACCGTGCTCGAGGACCAGCGCTGCATCGACCTGATGGCCGAATTCATCGCCGACCAACCGCTGCTCTGGCACGAGGACATCGGGGTAGCTGAGGATTGATGCCGGACAAACGGTTTCAGCGGAAGTACGGATAGTCCTGCACCCAGCTGAATCCACGGCCGCGCAGCGGGAAGCCGTTCAGATCGACCTGTTGCAAGGTGATGGTCACCGGCCGACCGTTCAGCTGCCCGTTCAGCGTCAGACGGTCGGGCGCGGGCTGTTCGAAGGTGAAGTCGGCGATCTGGGCGGGTTGCGCGTCTGGCCGCTCCGGCGGCGTGGACACCGAGATCTTATGGGCGGCGGCATCGACGGAGGGGACGGCGGGCACCAGGCTGCCGTCCATCTTCTGGTAGGTCATCCCGGCTACATCGAAAACGACTCGCTGCCAACGCTTTTCGTCGGTGGTCAGCGGCGGTACCGGCACACCGTCCTGGGTGAATTCCGATACCGCCCAGATCCCGTACAGCGGCGGCTTCGGGCTGCCACCGCCACCTTCGTTCCAGTATTTCAGGCCGGTGTGCACGAAGCCCGCTGCCATCCACAGACCAAGAGCGACTTGCAGCGCCATCGCAATCCGGCGGGTTCGGTTGCCGCGGAACGGATCCGGTTGCGTGGCTGGTTCGGACGGCCGATTCAGCACCAGCATATTCGCCAACCGCCGCGCCTGCGGCGCGAGCAGCACCATGCTCAGCAGCATGAGGTGGAAGGCCAGGATCTTGACCGGGACGTCGAAGGTCATATTGAGCACGAACACCTGCGCCAAGCTGACCAGGCTCAGCATTGCGCCGAGCGTCGCGGTCCTCGGCAGGAACAGCAGCAGTCCGCCCAGCACTTCGGCACAGCCGAGCAGGATCTCGTAGGTGGGTGAACTCCCGACCTGGTTCCACAACACCGAGGCGGGGCTGAACTCACCGTAGGGCTGCAGCAGTTTCGCCAGCGTCGGCTCCGGCATCTGCGTCGGAATCGCCTTGGCGAACCCGTAGAGCAGCATCTGACCGCCCAGGCACATACGGATGAAGAGCAGGAACCAGGCCTGTAGCTGCCGATAGTTCGGCCTGCGCCGGTCCAGCGCGGTCCAGACGAGGGTCGCTACGGCGGCGGCGATCAGCACACAGAAGACGAATGTCCAGATGAAGTATTGGTCGCCGCTGCCCGAATCCTCGCGCAGCACGACATCGGTATCGAAGAACAGCCGTCCGGCCGGCTCGATGATCGGGCGCAAAGCGCGAAATTCCCAGAGCACCGCGCTCTCCGACAGCGAACCGGCGAGCAGCCCGGCGAAGGCGAACGGAATCTGGGTGAACAGCAGGCAGAACAGTCCGAAATAGCCGAAGGAGAACCGGAAAGCGATCCTGGTCAACGGATTCCACCGCACGGGCCGCTCGGGTGATGTAAGGCTATCTTCCCGATCGAGAACCTCTGCACCGACCGCACTCACACCGATCCCTCCCTCTCACGACTCCACGTCAGCCGACGGTATCGGCGACGAAGGCCCGACCGCTTCCAGGAAAACCCCGATTCGCACCCCCATCCATCGGTGTACGCGACTCCGCCGGAAGTATGACCCCCACCTGGTGCGGTGGATTGTCAATACCGAATATCACCCAGTGAGGGTCGCTCGATTTCTTCGAATTTCTGCGGTAAGCACCGACTAGAACGCGTTACAGTTTCCGCAGGCACATGCGTCAGGAGGACAAAGAATGGCCGACGATCCCGATCCCACCGCGCGACGGCAGTTGACCGTCAGCGCGCGGGACCTCGACACCCTCGCCGAGGACCTGTCCCGGTGGCTGGACGGCAAGGTCCACGCGGATCACCCGCCCAAGATTTCGGCGCTGTCGCGGCCGCAGGGTGCGGGGATGTCGAGTCCGACGGTGCTCTTCGATGCCGAATGGAGTGTGGACGGGCGCGCGGACGGTGGTTCGTTCGTGGCCAGGATGACACCGGAGGCCGACTCGTTCCCGGTCTTCGAGAACTACGACCTGGAGCTGCAATACCAGATCATGGCCGGGGTCACGGCCGCCTCGGCGGTGCCGGTCCCCGAGCTGTGCTGGCTGGAGACCGACGAGAAGCCGCTCGGCACAAAGTTTTTCGTAATGCGGCGCGTCGATGGGCGGGTGCCGTCGGACAATCCGCCGTATGTGTTCATCGGCTGGCTCTTCGACGCCAGTCCCGAGGAGCGGGCGGAATTGACCGCCAAGACCGTCGAGATCATTGCGAAGGTGCACGAAATCCCCGATCCGGCAACGCGATTCCCGATGCTGGACGGCCCTGGTCAGGCGCTGCGCCGACATGTCGAATGGCACCGCAACTGGTACCGCTGGGCATTGGCCGATGACGGCTACCCGATTCCCCTGATCGAGCGGACCTTCGACTGGCTCGACGCGCACTGGCCCGCCGATCCCGGTCCGGACGTACTGAGCTGGGGCGATTCGCGACCGGGCAACATTCTGTACGACGGCTTCACCCCGGTCGGGGTACTCGATTGGGAGATGGCCGGACTCGGCCCGCGCGAACTGGATATCGCCTGGGTCATCTTCATTCACCGCTTCTTCCAGGACCTTGCCACCCGCTTCGATCAGCCAGGGCTGCCGGACTTCCTGCGGCGCGCGGATGTCGTCGCGAAATACGAGGAGACCACCGGATATACGGTTCGGGATCTCGACTTCTACATCGTGTACGCCGCGCTGCGGCACGCGATCGTGATGGCCAGGGTCAAGCGCCGGATGATCCACTTCGGCGAGGACACCGACACCCCCGATCGCGACGACTACGTGATGCACCGTGCAAGCCTGGAGGCGCTGCTCGACGGAACCTACGAATGGGATTAGAGGAAATCATGGCTGCATCTGATGGTCGCTCCGCAGGCTCCGCTCCCTCGCCCCTCGACGAATACCCCATCCACCAGACCCACCTGTCCATGTCCCGAGTCGCCAGCAGCGACCGGAACTTCTACGACAGAAGCTATTTCAACGGTCACGACCGCGACGGCGGCACCTTCTTCGTCACCGGCGGCGGGGTGTATCCGAACCTCGGGGTGATCGACGCGTACGCCTGCGTCCGGCGTGGCGACACCCAGCGCACGGTCCGCTTCTCCGACGCGCTCGGCGATCGCGGCGTCGAGCTGCGCGTCGGCGGCTACCGCATCGAGGTGCAGGAACCGCTGCAGCGGATCCGGGTGATCTGCGAGCACGATGACCTCGGCTTCGACCTCACCTGGCACGGATCCTTCCCCACCGTCCAGGAACAACCGCATCTGATCCTCAACGGCAACCGCCCGATCATCCAGGCCACCCGGTTCGCACAGGTCGGCTCGTGGGAGGGAACGCTGCACGTCGACGGCACGGATCTCACCGTCGACCCGGCCGTCTGGATGGGCACCCGGGACCGCTCCTGGGGCATCCGCCCGGTCGGCGAACCCGAGCCGCCGGGCCGGGCCGCCGCCGAACCGTCCGGCGGATTCTGGTGGATGTACGTGCCGCTGCGCTTCGACGATTTCGCCATCGTGCTGATCCTGCAGGAGGAACCGGACGGCAAGCGCACCCTCAACGACGCCGTCCGCATCTTCCCGGACGGTCGCACCGAACAGCTGGGGTGGCCGCACTACCACATCGAATACCGCTCCGGCACAAGGCATCCCATCGGCGCGCGGCTGGAGCTGACCACCCGGGACGGTAAGCCGCTCGAGGTCGAGGTCCGGACCGTCACCAATATCCCCCTGCACGTCGGCTGCGGATACGGCGGGGATCCGGACTGGTTGCACGGTCGATGGATGGGTCGCGACTGGTCCTCCAGCAGCAGCTACGACCTCACCGATCCGGCCATCGCGGGGCGCATCCCGTTCGGGGTCATCGATCATGTCGCGCACGCGCGCTGCGGGGATGCCGAGGGGTGGGGCCTGTTCGAACACGGAAGTCTCGGGCGGCACGATCCGACCGGGTTCGCCGACTGGGGTTCGGTCGCGCCGTAGAGGTTTTCGGTGGGCATGTGCTCGCGCGTGCCCACCGGATTCAGCTCGTCGACCGTGCCGACTCGGGACGTTCGATGGGCTTCCCGCGACTGAGAACTGTCCTGCTGGCGGGTGCGCCCGATCCCTGGCACCATGCCGCTCCACCGACGAAACATCTTGCTGAACAAGGTGATTCGGCGGAAGCTTTGTCTGGTTGCGCAAGCGACCGATCGTCCATACCCGTGCCAACGGGTCGGCACCGCCCGAGGGGTCATCATGACAAGTCTTCCCGCATTCCCCGCCGCCGACGAAAGCCCGCTCGACACCTGCATCCGGCTACAGCGGACCGCGCCCGTGGTCGAAGTGGAATTCCCGGGCGGCGTGCCTGCCTATTTGGCGTTGACGCACAACGCCGTTGCGGAAGTCCTCGCCGGCGACAACAAGACCTTCGCCAGGGACCCGAAGCATTGGCCCGCGCTATACGACGGATCGATACCGGAGGACTGGCCGCTACGGGCCATCGTCCAAGGCGACCACCTGTCGACGAAGGATGGCGAGGATCACCGTCGGCTGCGTGGTCTGGTCGGGAAGGGATTCACACCTCGACGGGTGCAGGCGATGGAACCGCGCATCCAAGAGCTCATCGACAGTCTGTTGGACGAGGTGATCGCCACAGGTGACGGAGTGGATCTGGTACCGACCTTCACCGACGCACTGCCGATGGCGGTCATCGCCGAATTGTTCGGTGTGCCCGAAGCAGACCGGCCACGGCTGCGGAAATGGACCTCCACTCTGCTGGCGCATACCACCCCGCCGGAGGTGGCGTTCGCGACCCAGAACGAACTCGGGGCTTTCCTGCACGAATTGGTGCAGCGCAAGCAACAGGAACCCGGCGACGACCTGACCTCGGATCTGGTGCAGGCCCGCGATGCGGACGATCGGCTCACCACCGACGAATTGGTCGGCGTGCTCTGGCTGATGCTGATCGCCGGTCACGAGACCACGGTGCATCTGCTCGGTCACGCCGTCGTCGCACTGCATCGGAACCCCGATCAGCTGGCGGTGGCCAAGGCCGAAGACCGTTGGGCCGATGTGGTCGAGGAAACGCTGCGATACCGCCATTCGGTGATGATGACCAGCTACCGGTTCACGCTGACCGATGTGACGATCGCCGGGGTAGCCATTCCCAAGGGGAATGCGGTCGGTGTGGTCTATCAGGCGACCGGCGTCGATCCGGAGAAGTACGGCGCGACCGCGAACCAGTTCGATCTCACCCGCGAACAGACCGGCCATCTCGGCTTCGGACACGGAGCGCGCTACTGCATCGGCGCACCGCTCGCCCGATTGGAGAGCCGACTCGCCCTCGCCTCGCTCTACCAGCGGCTGCCCGACCTGCGGCTCACCATCGATCCGGACGACATTCCCTACTCGCCGTCGTTCTTCACCATCGGCCCGTTGTCCCTGCCGATCGAATTGGGAAAGGTGTCCTGACTCTCGTTATGTCAGTGGCGATTTCGGGGTGAGCGCGGCCGCGATCACTATTCCGTCGACGGTCCGCTTGGGAATAACGAGCGGACCGTCGGCGGCCAGTAGCGCGGCCGCCTCGGCGACGCTGGCGGTGCCGAGTGCGTCATCGGTGCGTGCCGAGGGATTCGGGACGTCGACCTGGGCGAGCTCGGCCGCCGTGAATGTGCGGACCGAGACGCCCAAGCAGTCGGCGGCAGCACGTAGTTCCTCGGCGCGTCGATCGATGCTCGCGAGACAGGTAATAAGCTTGTCGCCCAGCACTTCTCGCAGCGCATTCAGAATCCGTCCGGTCGATGTGCCCGACCGGAACCCGAGACCAACAGCCAGTTCAGGCGCTCGCGGATATCCTGCTGGCGCTGCCGTCATATCGCACAGCGCTGCCACGGGATCGTGTGGATCTACTGCCGGATCGAGCTGTGCCGCAAACGAGTCAGGCCGAATCACCGGTGCGGCGGTGCGAAACTCGGGCGGGTCAGACGGTTGCACGGGTGCGGGCGTAGTCGGCGGCTGCCGCGACGAAACGGCTTGTGGCTCTGGGGTTTCCGGCGGGATGGGTGTGCAGGTACGAGGCGTGGACACGATGGATGAGAGCGCCCTCGCGGATGCGATCGCCTGCGGTGTGCCAACCCCAGGCGGGAGTATCGGTGCCGGTGGTGACCAGGCGGGTGCGGTGGAATTCGTGGCCGCGCACCCGTTCGCCCACGCGCCATAGGGCGGAATCGGCCAGCGCCACGGCATCCCGATAGCCGAGGGTCAGGCGGGGGCCGAATTCGGCTGTCGCATCGACCACACCCGCCATCGGATGGCCATCCAGTGAGCGGCTGAGGTAAAGCAATCCGGCACATTCGGCATGCACCGGAAGGCCCGCCCCGGCTTGCTCGGCCACCTGCGCCAACAGCCGATCATTGGCCGCCAATGCCGCCGCATGCTCCTCCGGAAACCCGCCGGGCAATACCAAACCGGCTGTCCCCGTGGGAAGTTCGTCCCGCATCGGATCGAAGACCACAACCCGCGCTCCTGCGGCCTCCAACAACTCCCGGTGCTCCGCATACCCGAACGTGAATGCCGGTCCGCCAGCCATCGCAATCACAGGATCGAGCCCGGACCGCGTGGCCGCACCCCGGACACGTGTGGCCGTCGGCGTCGCACGACCCGCTGCGACTGCATCGGCTGAACACGCTCCGTTGCCGACGCCTGCAGCAGCACCAGTCGCGCGACTCGAACCGACCTCCCCGAGCTCGGCGATGTTCCCAGCGGATGCGGCCGTGCGACTGGCACCTGCGGGACCGGGGGCATTCGAACCACTCGCGCCCCCCGCAGACGTGCTGGTCACGACGGCGGACACCGCTTCGTCCACACTCGCTGCCGCATTGCTCGCGGACACCGAATCCTCGGTTTCGCTGATCGCGGTTGCGGGATCCCAAGCTGGAGTCGTGATAGTCGAGCGGGCGAGGCGGGCGATGGTTGGGAGGTCGACGTGGGCGGCCACAAGGTCGGTCATTGCTTCGACGGCGGCGGTGGCGGCGTGGCCGTGTTCGACCGCGGGGATGAGGCCGAGGTGGCGGGAGGGGACTTCGAGTTCGGCCATGCGCGGTAGTGATCCGAGGACCGGAAGTCCGACTCGGTCGCAGGCGGCGCGCAGTACCTGGTCGTGACGCTCGCTGCCGACGCGATTCAGGATGACGCCGCCCAAATGGATCGCGGTATCGAAGGTGGCGAAGCCGTGCAGGAGTGCGGCGAGGCTCTGACTGTGCCCGCGGGCGTCGACGACCAAAATCACTGGGGCGCCGAGCAATCCGGCGACCTGCGCGGTCGATCCCTCGGCGATCGGTGCGGCGTTGTTCTCGTCGATTCGGCCGTCGAACAGACCCATGACGCCCTCGACCACCGCCAGATCACACCCCTGGGCACCGTGGCGATACAGCGGAACCACACGTTCCGCGCCGACCAGCACCGGATCGAGATTGCGACCGGGCCGCCCGGCCGCCAAGCCGTGATACCCCGGATCGATGTAGTCCGGCCCCACCTTGAACGGTGCCACCCGATGCCCGGCCCGCCGCAGTGCGCCGATCAAACCGGTCGCCAACGTCGTCTTCCCGCTACCCGAAGCGGGCGCGGCGATCACCACCGCCGGAACCTGCCCCGCGCTCACGACCGCCGCACACTTTCTCGGACCCCCTTGTGTGCGCCCACACCGGGCACGGAGCCCGACACGGGGTGCCAATTGTCCGATCCCCGGCGCCAGACCGCACTCCAAGAAGTCGAGCGATCACGATGCACACGGGCACACGAACGCGGAGTACCGACCCGCGCCAGCTTTCGGTAGGTCGGGTGATCACCATGCGCTGGTGCAGGCACACCCCGAGTACCAGCCTGCACCAGTACATTCTCGAGCGGCTCCGCGGTGGGTGAGGTCACCATTCGATGCCCCGTTGGCCCTTGCGGCCCGCTTCCATGGGGTGTTTGACCTTGGTCATTTCGGTGACTAGGTCGGCGGCGTCCAATAGTGGCGCGGGGGCATCGCGGCCGGTGACGACCACATGCTGGTTACCCGGGCGGTTGCGCAGAGTTTCGACTACCTCGTCGACATCGACCCAGCCCCATTTGAGGGGGTAGGTGAATTCGTCGAGGACGTAGAAGCGGTGCTGCTCAGCCTGCAGCCTGCGCGCGATCTCGCGCCACCCGGCCAGCGCGGCGGCCGCATGGTCCTCATCGGTGCCCTGCTTGCGGGTCCACGACCACCCCTCACCCATCTTGTGCCATTCGACCGGCCCACCGACACCCGTCTCCTCGTGCAGGCTGCCGAGGGTGCGAAATGCCGCCTCCTCCCCCACCTTCCACTTGGCACTCTTGACGAACTGGAATACCGCGATATCGAACCCCTGATTCCACGCCCGCAGCGCCATCCCGAACGCGGCCGTCGACTTACCCTTCCCCGGCCCCGTATGCACCGCGAGCACCGGCAAATTCCGCCGCTGCCGCGTCGTCAGCCCATCATCCGGAACCGTCTCCGGCACACCCTTAGGCATCGAAACTCCTTGATAGCCCATTGATCAGAACGTCCACACCCGCCGAACCGCCACGTGCTACGAGATCGAAGCTGCCCGACTGCACATCCACCAGGTGCTGAGAGGCCGAATACCGCTGTTCGGCTACGGGTTCGGTAGGTAGATCCGCCACGATCAGGCGGCTCGTGTCACGCCGGGGCGACCGGACCCCGCGCGGACGACATCGGCGACCGAGTCGCCGGTCAGTTCGGCGAGTTGGAGATAACCTGCGCGGAGGGTGCGGGCCAGGTCGACGGCGAGCCCCAGGCGGACCATACCGCGTTCGCAGTCCACGACGATCGAGGTGATCGCCTCGGCGGCAACCAGATTCGCGGCGGCGCGGGCGCGGGGCACCGGATCGACGCCGCCGGTGGCGCGCCCGTCGGTGAGCAGGACGAGCATCGGGCGGCGGCGCGGATCTCGGACGCGTTCGCGATGCACGACCTCGCGGGCCTTCAAAAGCCCTGCGGCGAGTGGGGTTTTACCGCCGGTGCGAATACCGGACAGGCGTCGCACCGCGATATCCACCGAGGAGGTCGGCGGTAGGACGAGCTCGGCTTCTACGCCACGCACGGTGATCACGGCGACCTTGTCCCGCCGCTGGTAGGCGTCGCGCAGCAAAGCGACGACCGCGCCGGTAACCGCCGATAGACGGTCGCGCGCCGCCATGGATCCGGAGGCATCGACCACGAATACCACCAGATTGCCCTCGCGCCCTTCGCGATACGCGCCGCGCAGATCCTCGGCGGCCAGTTTCAACGGGCCGTCGGTTCGGCCGCGGGAGTGCTGGTGCGGTGCGGCGGCGAATACGGTGCCGAGCAGGTGCAGGCCGCCGGAGGTATCGGTACTGGACCGCACCGTGCGTCCCTGCCTGGTCTGTGCGCGCGAACGGCGGCCTGCCGCCCCCTCGCCGACACCGGGCACCTCCCAACGCGGCGGTGTCACAACGGATGTCGCGGGCGCGCCGATACGCCCCTCGCGCGCGGACGGTGACTGCCCGCCGCCCGGCGAATCCGGTCCATCGCCGTCGGGGGCCGGTGCACCCGGACCTCCAGGGCCTGGACCGCCATCCGGATCGTCGTCCGGGCCTCGATCATCCGGTCCACCGTTACCGGAACCGCCATCCCGATCATTCGCATTGCTCAACGCACTGTCGACATCGCTGGAGCGGCCGTCCGGACCACCATCGTCCGACCGGCCGTCGTCGAGATCATCCCCTGCGAGATCCTCCGCCCCATGCTCCAATTCCGCACGCTCGCTGGACTTTTCCGCCTCTTCCCCCGCGGCGCGCATCGCCTCGTCCAGCTGCTCTTCGCTGATCCCGGGCTCATCGAACGGATCTCGCCGCCGCCGATGCGGCAATGCCAGCTCGGCCGCAACCCGCACATCCGCCTCGGCCACCGCGTCCGCCCCACGCCAGGCCGCATGCGCGGTAGCGGTCCTGGCAACCACAAGGTCCGCCCGCATCCCATCCACATCGAATGACGCACACAGCGCGGCGATCCGCCGCAACTCCACATCATCGAGCGCGACGGAAGCGACCCGCTCGCGGGCGGTGAGAATCCGCTCGGCCACCTCCCGATCGGCCGCGGCATAGCGTGCGGCGAATCCGGCCGGATCCGCCTCGTAGTCCAGCCGACGCCGCACCACCGACATCCGCATGTCCACATTCCGCGAGGCCGCGACATCGACGGTGAGCCCGAACCGGTCCAGTAGCTGCGGCCGCAGCTCACCTTCCTCCGGATTCATGGTGCCGACCAGCACGAATCGTGCCGGATGCGAATGCGAGACGCCATCGCGCTCGATATGCACCCGCCCCATCGCGGCAGCATCGAGCAGCACGTCCACCAGGTGGTCGTGCAGCAGATTCACCTCGTCGACGTAGAGCACGCCGTGATGTGCGGCCGCCAACAGTCCGGGCCGGAACGCCTGCTCGCCGTCGCGCAGCACCCGCTCCAGATCCAAAGAACCGACCACTCGATCTTCTGTGGCCCCCACCGGCAACTCGACCAGCCGAGCAGGCCGCGCACCCGTCTCATCGACAATGGGCGGCAGCAATTGCGCAAGCGCCCGCACCACAGTCGATTTCGCGGTTCCCTTCTCCCCGCGCACCAAGACGCCGCCGATCCCGGGATGCACCGCACACAGGATCAACGCCAGCTGCAACCGCTCCTGCCCCACCACCGCCGAGAACGGAAAGCCCGCATCACCATCGGCACCGGAACGAGCCCCGGTCAGCGAAGAGGCATGCGGCGCGGTTTCGGTACGGGACATTGACACGCCCCCGACTCTATTAGCGCCACCACACCCACCTCCCAGCACCCTCCACTGCGAGACATCCTCCAGGGCCGCGTTGAAGGAAAGAGCGGGGCCTTCCAGTCAATTACCACCACGGAGCGAGTCTTACGAGCGACCGTTCGCGGCCGTCTCGCGGCCGAGTGGCCGAAGCGCATGCGACGTAGTCGCGAGTCTCGGCGGCTCGGACGCGAGACACAAGGGGCCGCGAACACGCCGCGCCCGCGCGGCCAACAACAGAGCTCAGCCCTTGCGCATGGGCAGATGCATGATGCCGTCTTCTTCGAACTCGTCGCCGTCGGGTTTGAACCCGAACTTGGCGTACAAGTCGACCAGATAGGTCTGGGCACTCAGGCGCACGGTCGCCGAACCCGCCTCGGCGAGCGCGGCCTGCACCAGCCGGGTGGTGTACCCGTGCCCGCGCGCCGGAACCGACGTGCACACCCGGCCGATGCGGAACGATTTCACGCCGTTCTCGTGCTCCTCGGTCAACCGCAGCGTCGAGATGATCTCGCCCTCGTCATCGAGCCAGAAATGCCGTGTCTCCGGCAGCAGGTCGAAGCCGTCCAGCTCCGGGTACGCGCATTTCTGCTCGACGACAAATACTTCGACGCGAAGCTTCAACAGCTGGTACAGGGTGGCAGTGTCGAGATCGAGCGCCCAGGACCGTTTGAGTGCAACCGTTGACATCATCGCGTCTTGCTATCACAACTACGCGATCGGCGCGACCCCTGCGTGCTTCGGCGTGTTGTCCGACACACCGTTCAGGTTCAGGGTTTTGGTCGACCAATCCCAGACTTCCTGGAACAGCGCCTGGTTCTCCGAGAGCTTCACGCCCAGCGAGGGCACCATTTCCTTCAGCTTGGGCGACCAGTCGTCGTATTCGCGCGGGAAGCACCGCTGCAGCACGTCGATCATGGCGCTCACACAGGTCGACGCGCCGGGTGACGCGCCGAGCAGACCCGCAATGGTGCCGTCTTCGGCGGCGATGACCGCCGTACCGAACTCGAGCACACCGCCCGCGCCCTTGCGCCGGATGACCTGCACGCGCTGCCCCGCGGTGATCAGCTCCCAATCGTGGCCGTCCGCGCGCGGAATGAACTCCTCCAGCGTGGCCACCTTGCCCGCCTCGGACTTGAGCAGCTCGCTGACCAGGTACTTGGTCAGGCCGAGTTCGGTGACGCCGACGCCGAGCAGCGAGAAGATGTTGTTCGGCTTGACCGACTTGAACAGATCGGTGTTCTTACCGTCCTTGAGGAACTTCGGCGTCCACCCGGCGTACGGGCCGAACAGCAGGCCGGGACGGCCCTTGATAATGCGAGTGTCCAAGTGCGGCACCGA
This sequence comes from Nocardia pseudovaccinii, assembly GCF_050942345.1. Lineage (NCBI taxonomy): Bacteria > Bacillati > Actinomycetota > Actinomycetes > Mycobacteriales > Nocardiaceae > Nocardia > Nocardia pseudovaccinii. The sequence goes on along the minus strand of NZ_CP192074.1, from coordinate 2,799,847 downwards.
CATCGGCGGTGCGCCGACGGCGGCCTTGCCGTAGACCTTGGCCTCGTGCTTGTAGATCAGATCCGGGTTGGTGCAGCGGATGAACTGACCGCTGATCGGGAAGCCGCCGAACCCCTTGGCCTCCTTGATGCCCGACTTCTGCAGCAGCGGCAGCGCACCGCCACCGGCGCCGACGAAGACGAATTTGCTGATGAGCGTCCGGGTTCGGCGAGTACGCAGGTTGCGCACCTTGACCAGCCAGGAGCCGTCGGACTGCCTGGTGAGGTCGCGTACCTCGTGACCGAAGGCCAGATCGACGCCGGAGCGGCCGAGGTAGGCCAGCAGTTCGCTGGTGAGCGAACCGAAGTCGATATCGGTGCCCTCATCGGTCCAGTTGAGCGCGATCGGATCGGAGAAGTCGCGGCCCCTGGCCATCAGCGGCAGCCGCTTGGCGAATTCGTCGGGGCTGTCGACGTATTCCATCGTCGAGAACAGCGGATGCCGCGACAGCGCCTCGTACCGCTTGCGTAGGTAGTCCACGTTGTCCGCGCCGTGCACGAAGCTGACGTGCGGGATGGGGTTGATGAAGGCGGAGGGATCGCCGAGGATGCCGTTCTCCACGCCGTAGGACCAGAACTGGCGCGAGACCTGGAAGCGCTCGTTGATGTCGATGGCCTTGCTGATATCGACCGAGCCGTCCGGATTCTGCGGGCTGTAGTTCAGTTCGCACAGTGCGGAGTGTCCGGTGCCCGCGTTGTTCCACGGATCGCTGCTCTCGGCGGCGGCCGCGTCCAGCCGCTCGAATAGGGAGATCGACCATTCCGGCTGCAACTGCCGAAGCAGTGCGCCGAGAGTGGCACTCATGATGCCGGCACCGATGAGTACTACATCGGTCTTTTCAGTGATGGCAGCGTTCGGCACGGGTAGATCGACTTCCTTGTCCTTCTGCGCACGCCCACCCCCACGGTGGGCCTGCTGGGCACGGGCGCTATGTGGTTGTTGCGAGTCCTGCGTGACTCGGCGAGGTGTAGGTTACCCGCCGTTCACCTAGCCCAATTGTGCACCTCACCTGTTCGAAGTCCGGCAACGAACCTACTGAATGTGACATAGATTCCTTCCTGGGTTCGACCTTCGAAACGGCGTTGACGTCGCTGACCCTTTCGAGTGACCTGCAAGCAGTCACTACGGTTAGATTGATCCTTGTGACGAATGAAGCCTCGCTCAGCGTGTCCGATATCACCGCCCCGGGAACCGAGCGATGGCAGCCCGATGTCCTCGGTGCGGGCTATGAGCAGCGCACTCTGTCGCTCGGTCCGGACCCCGATGGTGAGGGCGAGGCCGTCGCGACCCTCGTTCGCTACACCCCCGACACCGGTGCCGCCGCTAGCGATCGCTTGCGGGTCGCTCGAAACAACACAGCCACTGAACCCGCGGTGCTCTACGTCCACGGTTTCACCGACTACTTCTTCCAGCAGCATCTGGCCGAGCACTTCGCCGGGCGCGGACATCGCTTCTACGCGCTGGATCTGCGCAAGTGCGGTCGCTCGCTGCGCGACGGCCAGACACCGCACTACGTCACCGATCTGGCCCTGTACGACGCCGAGCTGAACGAGTCACTGCGCGTCGTCCAGGAAGAGGCGGGCGACAACGTGTTGCTGGTCGCGCATTCGACCGGCGGACTCATCGTGTCGCTCTGGTTGAACCGGCTCAACAAGGCGAAGGGCACGGCCGAGTCGGGCATTGTCGGCCTGGTGCTGAACAGCCCCTGGTTCGATCTGCAGGGCCCGTCGTACTACCGGACCATCGGGACCCCGGTGATCAAGATGCTCGGCCGGATCCGGTCGATGGTCGAGCTACCCGGGAACAAGATCAGCTCCTACGGTGACAGCCTGCACCACAGCGTCGCGGGCGAGTGGGATTACAACCTGGATTGGAAGCCGCTGGCGGGCTTCCCGGTCCGGCTCGGCTGGCTGCGCGCGATCCGCAACGGGCACGCCCAGCTGCAGGCGGGGCTCTCGGTCGGCGTGCCCGCGTTGATTCTGCGTTCGCGCATCACGAAATTCGCGCGCAAGTACGGTCCGGCCGTCGATGTGGCGGATGCGGTGCTCGATGTGCGCCAGATCCAGCGCTGGTCGGGCTGCCTCGGTGATCGGACCAATATCGTCCCGATCGACGGCGCCCGCCACGATGTCTTCCTGTCCTCGGCCGAACCGCTGGCCAAGGCCTTCGCCGAACTCGACAGCTGGCTGGACTGGCTGGCTGACCATTTCGAGCGACCTGCAAGCAGTCGCTAGCGGCCTTCCATCGGAAGACCGCCGGATCACCAGAGGCTGGTGCGTAGCACGATCTCGGTGGCCAATTCGTGGTCGGCCTCGGTCGCCACATTGTCGACATCGATCTCCACGACCCGGAATTCGCCGTAGACGTAGCGACCGGAGGCATCCGCGACCGAACGCGGCAGATTCTTGGTGACCAGCACGGTGGCGGCGACCTCCACCGGCCGACACGTGGGGTCCGCGACGGTGCCGTCGGCGGCCGGAATCGCGGGATGGCCGCGATCGGCGACGACAAGGCTGATGAACCGGCCGAAACCGCCCGCGCAGACCTGCCAGCCCAGTTGCGCGCCCGCGCCGCGTCCGGCGACATTCACCCAGGGGATGCCGAGTTCGTCGAGGATGGCGTGCACGCCCGCCGGATCCAGGTCCGCTATCGATTCCACCGCGATGGTGCGCAGGTCCGAGGTGTGCAGCCGCGCACACACCTGGTTGTAGACGTCGACCGGATCACCGGCATCGGGCAACAGCAGCACGCTGTGCCGAGACTCCGGGCCGTCGACCCGTACGGTCCATGCCCGGTCACCGACCGTGATCCGCCGAGATTTCACCCGAAATACGGTACACGCCCGAAGTCAACTTCTCGGTCCGTAGGGGCGCGAGCTTGCACCTCTGACCGGCGTCGCGTTGGCCGCGTCGTCGGCGCCGTGACTCACTGCCCAGCCCGCCACACCGCGTGCGGCGATGTTGCGGGCTGCGTTCACATCAGCCTTTCAGCGAAGCCGCATGGCGTGCGCGGAAAGGGGCTTGGTTCGGCCGGTTTCGGCTTCGGCACATGCCCGTTTCGGCGATTGTGCGGGCTGATCAACAGGGTGCGCTGCCGACTCCCAGGCCCGAGATGATGGTCGGCAGATCGGTGGGTGCACCGTCGGTGAGCAGGCGTTCGATATGGGCGATGTCGAGGTGCTGTTCGATCAGGTCGGCGAGCAGGTCGAGTTGGGACGAGCGGATCGCGGCTACCGAAGTATTTCCGGCGACGACGAAACCGTGCCGTCCGGCGTGGACGGCGACCTCGCGGAGCCAGGAGCGGCGGAACTCATCCGATTCCAGCAGGCCGTGCAGGTGTGTGCCCCAGATCGCGTCGCGCGCAGTGCCCTCCGCGGTCGGGGAGCCGTCCAGCTCCAGCCAGGCCGGATCACCGCTGCGCTCGACGCGACCGTGGTGAATCTCGTAGCCGTGCACGGGAATTCCGTTACCACGCCCGGTGCTGCGCCGCAGCACCTTCCGGTCGGCGAATTCGATCTCCAGATCGAGCAGACCCAGACCCGCGACCGTCCCCGCATCCGATTCGACCCGGTCGACGATGCGACTCCCGAGCATCTGATATCCGCCGCAGATGCCGAGGATCGGCCGCCCGGATGCGGCTCTGGCCTGTAGCGCGTCGGCAATTCCGGTGCGCCGCAACCACTCCAGATCCGAGACGGTCGCCTTACTGCCGGGCAGCACCACCAGATCGGCATCGGCCAGCCGGGACGGTTCGCCGACCCAGCGCACCGCGACACCTGGCTCACAGGCCAACGCCTCGATATCGGTGGAATTGGAGATGCGCGGCAGACGGATCGCGGCGACCGTGAGCCATTCGGCGCCGACCGGCGGGCCGGGACGGCCGACCGGCGCGTCGGCGACCGTGCCGAGCGAGTCCTCCGCGTCGATCCACAGTTCGTCCGCGTAGGGAATGACACCGAGTGTGCGACGTCCGGTCAGCTCGGTGAGCCGGTCGAGTCCGGGACGCAGCAATTCGACATCGCCGCGGAACTTGTTGACGATGAAGCCGGAGATCAGTTGCTGGTCTTCGGGTTCGAGGACGGCCACGGTGCCGAACAGGTGCGCGAGCACGCCGCCGCGGTCGATATCGCCGACCACGAGCACCGGCAGTCGCGCCGCCTGGGCGAGCCCCATATTCGCCAGATCGGTGGCGCGCAGGTTGATTTCGGCGGGCGAACCGGCGCCCTCACAGATCACCACATCGAATTCGGCACGCAGCGAATCCAGTTCGGCGGCAACGACTTCGCGTAGGTCCTGGCGATGCTGGAAATAGTCACGCGCGCCGACGGTGCCGATGGCCTTGCCGCGCACCACGAGTTGGGAGCGCCGGTCGCTGCCGGGTTTGAGCAGGACCGGATTGAACCGGACACTCGGCTCGAGCCCGCACGCCGCCGCCTGCAGGGCCTGCGCGCGACCGATCTCGCCGCCGTCGAGGGTGACCACCGAATTGTTGGACATGTTCTGCGCCTTGAACGGCGCGACTCGAACGCCGCGCCGGGCGAGCAAGCGGCAAAGTCCCGCCACCACAACGCTTTTCCCGGCGTCGGAAGTCGTTCCGGCGATCAGCAGCGCGCCCTTCAAAACGCTGGTCACGGCGCGAGCCTGCGCGGTCCACTGGTCACGGCACGGTGAGGATTTCGGCGCCCGTGTCGGTCACGACCCAATAGCGCGAGCTTCGACCTGCTCGGTCCACTCGTCACGGCACGGTGAGGATTTCGGCGCCGGTGTCGGTCACGACCCAATAGCGCGAGCTTCGACCTGTCCGGTCCACTGGTCACGGCACGGTGAGGATTTCGGCGCCGGTGTCGGTCACGACCAACGTGTGTTCGAACTGCGCCGTCCACTTGCGGTCCTTGGTGACCACGGTCCAGCCGTCGTCCCAGATCTCGTAGTCGATACCGCCGAGGTTGATCATCGGCTCGATGGTGAAGGTCATGCCCGGCTCGATGACCGATTCGATGGCGGGCTGGTCGTAGTGCAGGATGACCAGGCCGCTGTGGAAGGTGGGGCCGACGCCGTGCCCGGTGAAATCGCGCACCACGCCGTAGCCGAAACGGTTGGCGTAGGACTCGATGACGCGTCCGATCACATTGAGCGCCCGGCCCGGCCGAACCGCCTTGATGGCCCGCATGGTCGCCTCGTGCGTGCGCTCGACCAGCAGTCGCACCTCCTCGTCGACATCACCGGCCAGGAAGGTCTTATTGGTGTCGCCGTGCACGCCGTCGATATAGGCGGTCACGTCGATATTGACGATGTCACCGTCCTCGATCACCGTCGAATCCGGAATGCCGTGGCAGATCACCTCGTTCAGCGAGGTGCAGCACGACTTCGGAAAACCCTTGTAGCCCAGGGTCGATGGATACGCGCCGTGGTCGCACATGTATTCGTGCGCGATGCGGTCCAGCTCATCGGTGGTGACACCGGGCGCGACCGCCTTGCCCGCCTCGTCGAGCGCCTGCGCCGCGATCTTGCCCGCGATCCGCATCTTCTCGATGGTCTCGGCCGTCTGCACCCAGGGTTCACGGCCCTCGTTCACGGTCTTCTTCCACGCATACTCCGGACGCTCGATCGAGCGCGGAACCTCACGGGTGGGCGAGAGCGTGCCGGGAACAAGCGGCTGGCGGGTACGCACTGACATGGAACAAGAGTATCCGCACCGGTCATCGAGCACTGTCCTTGCCCGAGCCGCGAACGCGCGGTCAACTGAAGGAATAGTTGCGGACCACGGTCCGTTTAGACTGGTGGTTGACGTAGAAACTTCACACGAACAGGACTCGAGCTGTGGAACTGGGACTCACGACTTTCGCGGAGCTGTACCCGGTCGGGGACCGACCGGCGCCCACCGCGGCCGAACGGCTGCGCGAGGTGGTGGACGAGGCGGTCGCCACCGAGCGCGCCGGACTCGACGTCTATGGCGTCGGCGAACATCACCGCAAGGATTTCGCGGCATCCGCGCCGGCGGTCGTCCTGGCCGCGATCGCGGCACGGACCGAGCACATCCAGCTGACCAGCGCGGTCAGCGTGCTGAGCTCGGATGATCCGGTACGGGTGTACCAGGATTTCGCCACGCTGGACGGACTCTCGAACGGTCGCGCCGAGCTGATGGCCGGACGCGGTTCGTTCACCGAGAGCTTTCCCCTGTTCGGTTACGACCTGAGCGACTATGACGAGCTCTTCGAGGAGAAACTGGCGCTGCTGCTGCACATTCGTGGGGACGAGCCGGTGACCTGGAACGGCAAATTCCGTGCTCAGCTGCGCGATGCGGTGATCTACCCGCGCACCGACAACCGGCCGCTGCCGGTCTGGATCGCGGTGGGCGGCAGCCCGGAATCCGTGGTCCGCGCGGGACTGCTCGGCCTACCGCTGGCGATCGCGATCATCGGCGGCCAGCCCGCCCGTTTCAAGCCGCTGGTGGATCTGTACCACCGGGCACTCGAACAGGGCGGCCACGAGAAGCTGCCGGTGGCGGTGCACGCGCACGGCTATATCGCCGATACCGACGAACAGGCCGTCGCCGACTTCTACGCGCCGTACGCCGGGGCGATGAGCACCATTGGGCGCGAACGCGGTTGGGGCCCGATGACCCGCGCACAGTTCGACGCCCTGCGCTCCCAGAGCGGTTCCCTCTTCGTCGGCAGCCCGGACTACGTCGCGGAAAAGATCGCCGACATCCGCGACACCCTCGGCCTGGACCGCTTCATGCTGCACACCAGCGTCGGCACCCTGCCGCACGAAAAGGTGCTGCACAACATCGAATTGCTCGGCGCGAAGGTCGCACCACAGGTGCGCTGAAGGACCCTCACGAGGTAAGGACCTTCTCCTGGTGCCGTGGTTGTGGCTGGCGGTCCCACCGCAAGCGGTCCTTGCGGATGTTGAGTAGTAACCGATCCAGGCCGAGGTGGCACCCCTCACGATCGCGAGCGCAGCACCGCAGAGGGCAAACACCGGCACAGCGTAGTTGGCCGACCATCCACGCGCGCAACAGATCTCCGCCTCGCGACGCGCGATACCGAGGCTCGAACCGTCACGGCGAGCAGTGGATGCAGCCCAAGGGCCTATCCACCGAGTTGCGCTTCGAAGGCGATGCGGTCGCCCCGGTAGAGCGCGCGGACGCGTTCGACGGGCGCACCCTGCTGGTCCACGCTGCGCCGGTGCAGGAGTAGCAGCGGTAGGGCCGTGGTGCACTCGAGCAGGGCGGCCTCGCGTGGGGAGGCCAGGACGGTTTCGATGCGTTCGGTGGCCTTGCCGAGTACCACGCCCGAGGCGCGCACCGCGGCGTAGAGCGATGTCGTCGGATCGTAGGTATCCCGCAGGTGACCGAAACGGTCGAGGGGCATGAAGGTGCTCTCCAGGCCGATGCGTTCGCCGTCGGCGAGGAGTACGCGTTCCAGGTGCATGACCGGGGTGCCCGGGGTGAGCCCGAGGTCACGCGCGGTATCGACGTCGGCGGGGATGTCGTCCCAGCCGACCAGCAGGCGGCCGGGCACACGGCCGTGACTGATGGCCCCCTCGGTGTAGGAGCGCAGCGACAGCGGCTGCACCATCTTCGGCCGGGACACCACCGTCCCACGGCCCTGGCGGCGGATTCGCCCCTCCACCAATAGATCTCGCAGCGCCTGCCGAACGGTTTCGCGGGCGACCTCGAATCGAACGGCGAGGTCGCGCTCGGAGGGGACGGGGTCGCCCTCCTCCAGATCGGTCAGCAGCTGCTCGAGTTCGGTGCGCACCAGGTACGACTTCGGCAGCCGCGGCGCCGAATCGATACGCCCGCCGCGCATTTCGTCGGCCTCGGCTCTCGTCGCACCTGATGTGTCCATACCGACAGCCTACCCCGAATTGGTCTATACCAATTGTTAACCCAGCGTTCGCGCGGGCAACACTCGTTGGTCTAGACCATTGCGCATTATGTATTCATGCGATTGGTCATCATCGGCGGCGGAATCCTCGGCACCGCGCACGCCCTGGCCGCCATCGGCCGTGGTCACGAGGTCGTGCAGCTCGAGCGCGAGCCCGAGGCGCGCGGTGCGACGGTGCGCAATTTCGGCCTGGTGTGGGTTTCCGGGCGCTCGGCCACCGAACTGGACTTCACGCTGCGCTCCCGGCAGCTGTGGGAAGAGATCGGCGGCAAGGTGCCCGGTGTCGGATTCCGGGCCGCCGGATCGATCACGCTGGTGCGCACCCCCTCCGAACTCGCGGTCGCCGAGGCCGCCGCGGCGAGCCCGCATGCCGGAGCCCGCGGCTTCGAACTGCTCGACCCCGAACAGGTGCGCGCGATCAATCCGGCCCTGCGCGGCAAATTCCTTGCCGGACTGCACTGTTCGACCGACGCCGCCGTCGAGTCCCGGCAGGCACTGCCCGCGCTGCGCGCCTATATGACCGCATCGGACCGCTACACCTTCCATGCGCGCACCGAGGCCCGCCAGGTCACCGATACCGGTTCCGGCGCAACGGTTCTCGACGATCAGGGTCGCGCCTTCGAGGCAGATCTCGTGTTGGTCTGTCCGGGCGCGGCGCACACCGGCCTGACCCGCGAACTCGTCGGCACCATCCCGGTGCGCCGAGTCCGGCTGCAGATGATGCAGACCGCGCCGCTCGGCGAACCGCTGACCACCGCGATCGCCGACGGCGACAGCTTCCGCTACTACCCGGGCTTCGCCGGTCCGAAGTTGGACGTGCTGAACGCGGAACAGTCGCAGACCGCGATCGCCGCCGAGCACAGGATGCAGCTGCTGTGCGTGCAGCGCCTCAACGGCGGTCTCACCATCGGCGACACCCACGAATACGAGGAGCCCTTCGCCTTCGATGTGGACGAGGCGCCGTACGAACACCTCACCGCCGTCACCGAGGAACTACTGGGACGCAAACTCCCGCGGGTAGTGCGGCGCTGGGCGGGCGTCTACAGCCAGAGCATCGATCCGGCCACCATCGTGACCCGCGCGAAGGCCGATGCGCACATCTGGGTCGTCACCGGCCCGGGCGGCCGCGGTATGACCCTCGGCCCCGCGATCGGCGCGGAAACCGCCGACCTGCTGAATCTCTGAGGAGCACCCGTGCCGGATAAGCACATCACCCTCGCCGTCCTGGATATGGCGGGCACCACGGTCGCCGACGGCGGACTGGTACTGCGCGCCTTCGATGCCGCCGCGACCAGTGCCGGTATCGAAATCGAAGGGCCGCAACGTGATATGGCCCGCCAGTATGTGCTCGACACCATGGGCCAGTCGAAGATCGCGGTCTTTCGCGCCCTGCTCGGCGACGAGGAGCGCGCACAGGCCGCCAACCTCGCCTTCGAGGCCGCCTACGACGCACTGATCGACGAGGTCGATATCACTCCGATTCCCGGTGCGGCCGAGGCGATTTCCGCACTGCGCGCGGCGGGAGTCAAGGTCGCGCTGACCACGGGCTTCAGCCGCACTACCCAGGATCGGCTGCTGAATGCGCTGGGCTGGAACGAGATCGCCGATCTGACGCTGGCCCCCGCGGATGCCGGACGCGGCCGCCCGTACCCGGACATGGTCTTGACCGCGCTGCTGCGGCTCGGCATCGATGCCGTGGATCAGGTTGCGGTACTCGGTGATACGACCAGCGATATCGCCAGCGGTCTGGCCGCCGGTGCGCGAATTGTCGCAGGGACGCTGACCGGCGCACATGACACAGCGCAGTTGCGTGCGGCGGGAGCCACCCACGTGGTGGCCTCGGTCACCGAATTCGCGGATTTGATCCTCGACCGAACCTGATCGCCCCGAATCCCCCGTCCCTTCGATTCCACACCCGACACGAACCGAAAGTTGTAGTCATCGTGCGTACTTCGAACACGCAGGGCCGTCTGGCACGCACCATTTCCCGGACCGCGCTGGCCGTCACCGCCGTCACCGCCGTCGCGCTCACCGCGGCCTGTGGCGGCACCGGCACCGACAGCAGCGGCGGCAAGACCATCACCGTGTACTCCGCCGACGGTGTCGGCAGCTGGTACACGACCCAATTCGACGAATTCAAGAAGAAGACCGGCATTTCGGTGAACCTGGTCGAGGCCGGTTCGGGTGAGGTCGTCAATCGGGTGGACAAGGAGCAGTCCAATCCGCAGGCCGATGTGCTGGTGACGCTGCCGCCGTTCATTCAGAAGGCCAAGAGCTCGGGGTTGTTGCAGGACAGCGGAATCGACACCAGCTTCGTCGCGGCAGGCGATAAGGATGCCGACGGCAAGTACGTCACGCTGGCGGGCAACTACCTGTCCTTCATTGCCAATCCGTCGGTCGACACCACCAATCTCACCTGGGACGACCTGCTGAAGCCGGAGTTCATGGGCAAGCTGCAATATTCGACGCCGGGTCAGGCCGGTGACGGCACCGCGGTGCTGATCCTGCTGCAGAATCTGCTCGGCAAGCAGGGCGCACTGGACTACCTGGCCAAGTTGCAGGCCAATAATGTCGGCCCGTCCTCGTCCACCGGCAAGCTGCAGGCCAAGGTCGACAAGGGGGAGCTGGTTGTCGCCAATGGCGATGTCCAGATGAACCTCACCACCGTCAAGGACAAGGGCTCGAAGTTCAATATCTTCTTCCCGGCCGCCGCCGACGGTAAGCGCTCCACCGTGGCCGTGCCGTACGTAATGGGCCTGGCCAAGGGCGCTCCGCACCAGAGCGAGGCGAAGCAGCTCATGGAGTTCCTGCTCTCGGCCGACGCGCAGAAGTCGCTACCCGACACCTTCGCGGTGCCTGCCCGCAAGGAGCTGCGTGATGCCCCGGCGACCGGTTCCGGTCCCTCGGCCAGCGCCGTGCTCAAAGGGGTCGAAGTCGTGAATGTCGATTGGACCAAGGTGCTTTCGGATCTGGACGCCGACGTGGCGGCTTACAACAAGGCAACTGGGCAGTAGATCCACCGAAACCGAGGAGCCGCAATCATGTCCGTCGGTGACGCGCATCCCAGGTCGGCCATCGCAGCCGAATCGACCACCACCGCAATCGAACCCGCGATTGTGTTCGACCAGGTGGGGGTCAGCTACGGCCGCGGCCGCAAGACCACGGTCGCACTGACCGATTTCAATCTGCGCGTCGCCGCCGGTGAGACGGTCGCGCTCCTCGGACCGAGCGGCTCGGGCAAGTCGACCGCACTCGGGGCGCTGGCCGGATTCGTCCGGCCGAGCTCGGGTGCGGTGCGGCTGGCCGGGCGCGATGTCACCGACCTCTCGCCCGCCAAGCGCGGGATAGGTGTGGTCGTGCAGTCCTATGCGCTGTTTCCGCATATGCGGGTGCAGGACAATGTGGCATTCGGATTGAGGGCGCATCGGGTGCCGCGCAAGGAGATCGACGGGCACGTGGCGGAGGCGCTGGCAATGGTCGGCATGGCCGCCTATGCGAGGCGATTGCCGCGCGAACTGTCCGGTGGTCAGCAGCAGCGGGTGGCGATCGCGCGTGCGCTGGCGATCCGGCCGAAGGTGCTGCTGCTCGATGAACCGCTGGCCGCGCTGGACACCCAGTTGCGGCAGTCGATGCTCGGCGAGTTGCAGGAGTTGCGAAAGTCATTGCCGGATACGGCGATGCTGTATGTCACCCATGATCAGGCCGAGGCGCTGGCCTTGGCGGATCGGATCGCGGTGATGCGCGATGCGCGACTGGTCGATATCGACACCGCCGAGAATCTGTGGCGGCGACCGCCGAGCGACTTCACGGCGGCTTTCCTCGGTGGCGCAAACCTTCTGCCCTGCATCGTGAATCGGGTGTCCGGCACCGCGGCGCTGGTTACCGTCGGGACTTTTACGCTGCGGGCCGAGGCACCGGATATCCCCGGCGGTTGGGGCGCGGACGCACCCGGATTGCTTTGTGTGCGTCCGCATACTGTGCAGATCGGTGCCACTTCCGAGCGGAATGCGGTACCCGGCACCGTTGTATCGAATGTGTGGCGTGGGGCCTCGACGCGATTGCGGCTGACGGTCGACGGATCGGGTGACGAGATCACCGCCGATGTGCCCGGCCATCTCGATACCGAGGTCGGCGCGCTCGTCGGTGTACGGTTCCCGGACCTGGCGGGAGTCTTGATCCCGCCGACGGCAGGGACTTCGGCCGCGCTCGAGCCGGGCGTGCCGAAATGAGGGGCGGCACGGTTCCGGCTCGGTGGAGCCCCGTGTTCCCCGTTATCAGGGGACATCTCCGTTGTCCCGGCGACGACCAGAGCCCAACCGCCGAGTGGGTGCTGGTCTTCGCCGGGATGACGACGGAACTCGCCTCGACGGGCATGTCGGATCCGGGCGGCAGTGAGGCTCAGGCATGAGCACTTCCGCCCTGATCGAACCACAGCTCACCGAGAACGCTCCGCCAGTTCAGCGCAATTGGCGGCCGGTGCTGTGGACCCTGCCGCCGCTACTCGTGGTGCTGCTCATCGCGGTGTATCCGATAGTGCGGGTACTCGCCGAATCGACCGAGACCGAGGACGGTCGGGGTACGGCCGTATGGTCGCAGGTGCTCAGCTCGGCATCGTTCCGTAATGCGTTGTGGCGCACCATTTCCATCGCGGTCTGCTCGACCGTCGGGTGTCTGGTGCTCGGCACGTTTCTCGCGATTGTGCTGGCATTCGTGCCGTTTCCCGGTTCGGCGCTGGTCGGTAGATTGATCGATACGGTGCTCACGCTGCCCTCATTCCTGATCACCTTGGCCTTCACGTTTCTGTACGGCACGGCCGGGGCTGTCAACGCGCTGATCGCCAGGATCACCGGGGACAAGACGCCGGTGCTGGACTTCCTGAGCACACCGCTCGGTGTGATCCTCGCCGAGATCACCTTCTTCACGCCGTTCGTGGTGCGCCCGCTGCTGGCCGGATTCGCTCAACTGCCGCGCGAACAATTGGATGTGGCGGCCAGCCTCGGCGCGTCGCCGTGGCGGGTGCTGCGCCAGGTGGTCATGCCGGAGGCATGGCCCGCGCTGGCGGCGGGCGGCAGTCTCGTTCTGCTGTTGACGCTCAACGAATTCGGCATCGTGCTGTTCACCGGCGCGAAGGGCGTGACAACCCTGCCCGCGCTGATCTACACCCGCGGCATCGTGACCTTCGACCTGCCGGGCGCGGCAGTACTGGCCTCGGTGCAGGTGCTGCTGTCGCTGAGCCTGTATATCGGCTACCGGCTGATCTTCGCCCGCTTCGCCGGAAGGGAGAGCTGACCATGCTGGTCTGGACGCGTCGTGGCCGGGGAATCGTGTTGGCGGTTTTCGCCCTTGTCGTGGTCGTGGTGTTCGTCGCGCCGATCGCCACGGTGGTCGGGGCCGCGCTGGCAGGCAGCTGGACCGGGCCGCTGCCCTCGAATCTCGGCGTAGCCAACTTCCGTGCAGCGCTGTCCGGCCAAGAGGCCGCGAGTCTTTCGGTCAGTCTGCAGACCGCACTGCTCTCCGGCGGGGTCGCCCTGATCCTGGGTACCTGGGCCGCACTCGCCGCGCGCGAGGCCCCCGGCTGGTGGTGCAAACTCACCGACGCGGTCTTCCATCTGCCGGTGGCGGTGCCGTCGGTGGCCATCGGTCTCGGCGTGCTCATCGCCTTCAATGAGCGGCCGCTGCTGCTCGGCGGCACCAAATGGATTGTCATCGTGGCACATTCGGTGCTTGTCCTGGCCTACGCCTTCAGCACGGTCTCGGCCGCGCTCGATCGGCTCGATCCCGCCTACCGGCAGGCCGCGGAATCCCTCGGTGCGGGTCCGGTCCGGGTGCTGTTCCAGGTGACGCTGCCGCTACTGCTGCCCGCGCTCGGCGCTGCCGCGGGTTTGGCGATCGCGCTGTCGATGGGCGAGCTCGGCGCGACCGTCATGGTCTATCCGGCCACCTGGAAAACATTGCCGGTCACCATTTTCGGGCTCACCGATCGCGGTGAGGTATTCGACGCGGCCGCTAGTACCTGCCTGCTGTTGGCGGTGACGCTGATCGCCTTGGTCGTCCTCGGTCGGCTGCGTGGTCGCGCCGCGCTGCGCTGAGCACCATACGATGACCCCATGTCAGCACTGCCCCTGATCTTCACCGCGGGCTGGGCGAGCGGGGTCAATGCCTATGCGGTGGTCCTGCTGCTCGGCATCTTCGGCGTGACCGGCTTGTCCGACGAGGTGCCGGAGGCACTGCAGCGCACCGATGTGCTGATCGCGGCCGGTGTGTTGTTCCTCATCGAGGCCGTCGCAGATAAGGTCCCCTATCTCGACAGCTTCTGGGATGCGGTACACACCATCGTGCGCCCGGCATCGGGTGCGGTTGTCGCGGCGCTGCTCGCGGGCCAGGACGGTTCGCTTCCCCAACTGGCGGCCGGTGCGGTCGGCGGAACCACCGCCCTGGCAAGCCATCTCGTGAAGGCCGGAACACGGATGGCCATCAACACCTCGCCAGAACCCGCCAGCAATATCGTCATGAGCCTCGTCGAGGATCTGACCGTCGGCGGCATCGTCACCATCGCGATCTTCCATCCGGTTGTCGCGGCCGCCTGTGCGGGCACACTGCTGGTGATCGGCTTGATCCTGGTCTATCTGCTGGCGAGCCGAATCCGCCGCTACCGCATTCGCCGCAGACAGCGTCGCGAGGCCAAACGCGCGGTGGCCGTCTAGCCGGGTTTGCGCCACACCAACGAGTAGCGCCAGAAGACCAGCCGCCGCACCCGCGCACCGGGCAGAACCGCCGCGACCCGCGCCCGCACCTGCCGCGTCGTCAGCGGCGGATCGAGTACAACCGGCATCACATCATGCGTCTGCTCGACCGCATACCAACTCCCCTGCCCACGCGCCCGAAGAATCCGAAACACCATCCCCAGCACCCGCTGCCCGATCGCCGCCACCAACTCGACGGGTAGTTCCCGAACAAGATCGGTTCGTGGCAATGCCACTGCCGCGATCACACCACCCGGCCGTAGTGCCCGTGCCAATACCGGCAGCACCTCTTCGAGGGGCATGTGGTGCAACGTGCTGATCGACACGATCGCGTCGTAGGTTTGATCGGGTAGTGGTTGCTCCAGCACATCCCCGAGAATGCACCTGACATTCTCCGGCACGGCCTGCTGCGTCGCGTCGATCATCACCGCGGACCGATCAATCGCATCGACATGCTCGACGCGTCGCGCAAGTCGCCCCGCGAATGCCCCAGCCCCACAGCCGACGTCCAACACCCGGGTAGACGGGATGGGCAGCTGCCGTATGAGAAACCGTTGGTAGTAGGCGTTGTGACTCCACTCGAGCTTGCTCATCCAGTACACCCTGCCACGCGTCTGCCGAAAGTACTTACGCGCCCGAAATTATGTTCCGATCGCGGCGAAATTCCGTTGCGGAGCAGAGGTTATCGATCGGGTGCACCGCGGCGTGGCGGCTGATCGACACTGACCTCGCACGAACTCGGATGGACGGGGATGCCATCCGTCGATCACACCAATTTGGAGACAGAATGTCCGAGTCGGTCATCCAGCTGCCCACCGACGGCGAAACGGTTATCGAAACCTATGAGCGAATCGCTCGACGCGGGGCGATGGTTCCGGTCGAGCTGACCGGCGGTGTCGCCGCCTGGAGCGCGGCGAGCTACCAGGCGGTGAGTGAAGTACTCGCCGGTGACGGCACACTCTTCAGCAAGAGCGCCAAGAACTGTCCGGCCCTGCACGACGGCACCATTCCGGCCGACTGGCCGATGCGCGCACTGACCGATATCGACCATATGTTGAACAAGGACGGCGAGGACCATCGGCGGTTACGCAAGACGATCAGCGCCGCATTCACACCTGCTCGGGTGGCCGGACTCGAGCCTCGGATTCATCAGATCGCCACCGAGATCATCGATGAATTCGCCGACGAGCCCGGCGAATTCGACCTCGTTCCGCGCTTCACCACGCCGCTTCCGGTGCGGGTGATCTGTGAACTGTTCGGTGTGGAGAAGGCCGATCGGTCCCGCATCCGGGACTGGTCCACCACGATCGTGTCGCACACCAGCACCATCGAGCAGATGCAGACGGCCATGGGCGAGATGATCGCGTTCTTCACCGAGCTCATCGAAGGCAAGCGGCGCGAACCGGGCGATGATATGACCTCCGCTCTGATCGCAGCCAATGTCGACAACCTGACCACCGACGAGCTGGTCAATATGTTGTGGCTGGTGATCGTGGCCGGACACGAGACGACGGTGCACCTGCTCGCCAATGCGATCATCGCCCTCAGCGAGAACCCCACGCAGCTCGAATTGGCGCGCACCCAGGACCGCTGGGCGGATGTGGTCGAGGAGGCACTGCGATACCGGTCCCCGGTGTACAGCGCCAACCTGCGCTACGCCCAGCAGGATGTCACCATCGCGGGTGTGGACCTGCCGAAGGGCGCGATCGTCATCTGGAACGGCAATGCAGGACGCGACCCGGACCGATACCCGAACGCCGATGTCTTCGATATCGATCACGATCACCGCGGTCAGCTGGCCTTCGGCTGGGGGCCGCACATCTGCCTCGGCGCTCCGCTGGCCCGGCTGGAAGCGCGCATCGCGCTGTCCACGCTGTTCAACCGCTTCCCACAGTTGCGCCTGGCGGGTGACTCAGCGGCACTGCAGCTCAGCCCGCAGATCCTGACCGCAGGCCCGATCACTCTGCCGGTGCGGTTGCATCCGGACGAGTGAGCACCGGTGCCGGCTGGTCGACGGTCTCGGCCAACCGGCGTTTGCGGAAGTCCCTCGGGGTTTCGCCGTAGCGCGTCTTGAACGCGGCGGAAAACCAGGTGACGGTGAATCCGCTGCGCGCGGCGATTTCGCCGATGGTCAGTGTCGTGCTCGGGCTTTCGAGCATGGCGCGCGCCGCACGCAGTGATTCATCCTGGCGCACTTCACGATACGTGGTTCCGGCTTGCTCCAGTGCGGTCCGCAGCTGTCGTGGCGACCAGCTCAATGCCAGAGCCACCGCGGCCAGCCGGAGGTCGGCGACGCCGATATTGTCACGTACATACCGGCGCACGGCCTCGGCTGTCTCGGCCAGCTGAGGCCGCTGCGGGGTGCTGTCGCCCACGGCCATCATGCACAGCAGTTCGGTGGTCCGGTCGCAAACCGCGTTGAATTGCCGACCCGTGAGCCGGGAGCGCTCGGCATGGGTGTCGCGGATCATGCTCCGGGTAACGCGTCCGAGTCCGGAGTCGAGATCGAATACCGGACGGCGCGCGCCGAGCGGCGATATCGCGTGGTCGACCTCGGTGCGTGGGATCTGGAAGCCGAATGCCACCGAGCTGGGCACCCCCAGCCGCAGGGTCTGATCCAACCCCATCAGCACCGCCTGACCCGGTCCGATACAAGTGGCTTCGCGATCATCGGCGACGGTGAATGTGCCATGCTCCGGGACCACCAGCCAGTAGAAGTTATCGGCAGGTCCCCTGCGGATATTCGACGGCGTGCGGAACGCCAGCCGGTCACCGGGCTGATCCCAGCGCAACAGGTTGTAGCTTCCCGCGTGCTGGCTGATCAGCGTGACCTGCCACCGGCTCCGGTCGCGATACCGATGATCCATCGGAACGATGCCGTTCGCCACGGCGGTCCATTCATCGACGCCGGTCACGTGCAGTTCGTTATAGATCATGTCGACACCCCGATCACCTCACCGGACAACGATATCCGCTCCGCTGAACAAAAGGTCTGCCGGACGGGATCGGGCCGACCGCACCGGCGCGACCAGTT
The DNA here is from genome assembly GCF_050942345.1 of Nocardia pseudovaccinii. Lineage (NCBI taxonomy): Bacteria > Bacillati > Actinomycetota > Actinomycetes > Mycobacteriales > Nocardiaceae > Nocardia > Nocardia pseudovaccinii. The sequence goes on along the minus strand of NZ_CP192074.1, from coordinate 2,782,137 downwards.
GCGCATGCGGTGCGCGGCTGTGCAATTCGCGCAGGAACACTTCCACCGCCAGCTGTGCCAGCTGTTTCCCGGGACAGGTATGCCTACCGAATCCGAAGGTCAATGGCATTTTTCCGGTGCTGTCGACGGCCAGTGGATCGGCGAATGCCCGCGGATCGCGATTGGCGGCGGCGAACATTACCAGCACCGGCCCGCGCGGGAGCGTGGTGCCGCTTCGTAAAGTGATGGGGCGCAGGATATTTCGCTTCCAGCCCACCAGTCCGGGATCGAGCTGCAGTACCTTGGCGGCGACGCGGGTGGCACCCGTGTCTTCGCCGAGCAGCTTCCACCACTGCCGATCCGGGTCGTCGAGCAGCCGCTGCAGGCCCTGCTGAATGCTGCCGCTGACCGTATGCACACCGGCCGCCAGCGAGTTCGCGACCACCGAGACCGCCACCCTCGGCGGAATATCGGCCGCGCGCAGATGTCCGGAAAAGCCCGTGCCGTGCTGGCGGCTGTGCGCCACCGCCAGACCGCTGACGGTGAACAACCGCCCGAGCGCGCCGACCGCGTCGGCCAACTCGCGTCCACGCATCCGCCGACCGAGCAGGCCGGATTGCGCGCCGCTCCATTGCGCCACCGCGGGCCAATCCCGTTGGGGCAGCCCGATGGTTTCGCCGATAATGCGAGTGGCGTAGGTAATTGATGCTGCGGTTACGTCGAGCGGTTCGGTTACCTCCCCCGAGACCGGCAACGACCGCCGGAAATGCTCGGCGAGCGCGTCGGCCCGCTCGGATCGCGCGTCCGGGGGCACGGTGAAGTATCCGGTCGGCCCCGCCATGGTGGCCCACACTCGCCGGTGCAGAATGTCATCGGTCAGGTCCGCCGTTGCCCTGGCAGGCATCGGGAGCAGGTGCCGACAAAGATGGACCAAAGCAGGCGGATTCGCGGCAATACGTCCGAAGCCGACCAATGGTCGCAGTGCCTGCGCATTCGAAATTTCAGGTGCCGTGGCTTCCAGCAGTTCACGCACGTCGTCGTAGCGCCACACCAGGCGCAGCCCGGCATCATGGTGGTAGCTGCGCTCGGGCCACGCATGCAGCCGCCGGTACCTCTCGTCACGCTCCGAATAGGTCAGCTGGTTGGAAGTCAGCTGCGCGAACGGGAATTCCGTTGCCATTCTGCCTGCCTGTCGGTCGAATGCTGCGCGATGCAGCGAATATCCTGCCCGACAATCGAACTCGCATATCCGCAGCCGACCCGAAAACATAACTTCTCTGCCTCGGAACATAATTGACGAGGTGTTCCGTGGGTGGCAGGTCGTCGACGACATACATCGGACGGCAGCTCACCGCGGCCGGATGCAGGCCGCGGGATACCGTGGTCCGGAGGGGCGCTGCCCACTGGGTTTCAGGCCGTGCTCGCGTGCCGATGAACGCCGGATGGCGTAATCCTCGACGAGCAGCGCGAGCAATCCGGTGCCGGTCAGCACGTCGCCCGATGCCGACGCGCCGATACCGCGCGCGGCCAGTGCGGCGCACATACTGGGGGGAGCCAACTGCACGGCAGCGACGGGAAACATCCGCTGTACTGCCGCCACAATGCCGAATCCCGCACGCCATTCCAGGATTTCAGCGGGCGCGACCACCCCGGCACGCATGCGCATGCGCCCGGCGGCGGCGATGCCGACCGCGGTGATCTCGTCGTCCCCCGCGACATCCAGGAGCAGATCCCGACAGCTCTGCCACACCCCGCGCGCCGGGATCTGACGCCGAGCGAGAGTGTGGCCGTCGATGCCGACAACCCGATCGGCGGCGAATTCGGCGGGGCGCAACACCAAGGCCAGCGCGGTCACGTCACCTCCCGGTTTTCGATCGCAGGGTCACGTGCGATGTCCGATCCAGTGTCGTTGCCGCGGAACGAGCTCCGGCCTGTCTTCGCGGCCACGCTGTCTCCCAGCGTAAATTCTCTGCCCCGCAACGGAATTACGGGCTCATCGATCGTGTCCTCGTGGCCGACACGCAACACCGTGCCCCGCGACCCATAGTCGAATCCGGTTGCACAACTGGGTAACTCGGCCCGATGGTCGCATACGGCAGTTGAACTCGCTGCTTACAACAGCTGAGGCAGCATGATGAGGGCGACGGTGAGTGCGAGGACGGACAGGATGATTCCCGCGACCGCCAAGCCCTTGGCGCGGCGATGTCCGGTGCAGCCGATGATCCCGAGGACGAGTCCGGCGATCGCGAACGGCAGGCCGACCAACGGTCGCACGCCGGTCAGGTCGACCGGCAGGAACGGGAGTACGCAACCGACGATGCCGAGGAGGAGCGACCCGACGGCGAGCCATGGCCCCTGCCGCCGATCAGTCGGCGGTGGGCCGCCTTGCCATCCTGGGGCGTTGGTGTACACCCAGGGTTGTTGCTGCCGAGGAGGGTTCGGCGCGGGCGGGAGGGGCACGGAGTATCCGGCGTTCGGACCGGGAGGTGCTGCGCCGGGATGCCAGGCCGAGTTGGTCGGTTCCGGCGGCGGACTGTACGACATCGGTAACCCTCACTCACGAAATTCCCCGCGCCCTGTCATCGTTCCCGAGCCACGATAACCGTACGGCGGACGTTCGGCCTGGTGCCGACGCCCCCTCCCTTACGACAGGTCACAACCTGAGGCGGCATTGCCGAGCGCCCTGGCCACTGCGCGGCCGGACGACGACACCTCGCCCAGCCATCACGATAGCGGCGAGTTGGCCAGCCTACTTGCCGCGGTGATGCTGATCCAGCAGTGCGTCAAGCACTTCGGCTGATCGGAACCGCGGGTCGATCCGCCGGCTGCGATACGCGCGCATGAGATGGTCGATGTTCGGACCGCGGCGACAGCGCTCTGATGGTTGCCGAATGACTTCGGGTGCTTTCGAATTCGGAGTAACAACGAACTCGTGGCGGGCGTGCCGCGCCAGTCGACCACGCGGCACGCCGGGCGGGGCGCCCCGTTGCGCCCGCCGTCACTGTGCCGGCGACGTTGGCGTCCGGGTCTGGTCATTGGTCGGACAACGCGGACCCGGGACGTCGCCGACTGAGCAGTAACGCTGTCGGGGCAGTGTCACTATTGCGGACGAAAGTCGCCGTCGAGACTTTACTGTTCAGGCAAACGGCGGCGGCCACCGGCCACGTCGGTTACCAGATCAGTGTAGCCGTCGACGAGTTCCGCCAAGTGGTACCAGTGTTTATGGGTATTGTCGCTACGCGCGCCATCGACATCGATGGCCGTGTTGGCCACCACCCAGCTGCGCGCCATCCGATCCACCACCGCACCGAGGCTCTCGGTATGTAGCGAAGCACCATTGCGATGCTGCGGGATCTCCTGCGCAATCCACTCATTGATGTCGTCGACGAGTTCGCTACGACGGCAATCGATTTCGGCCACGAGATTCATGTCCTGAATCTCGGCACGGCGTGCGTGCAGTTCGGCGAGGGCGTGTGCGGAACGCAGTAATTCACGATCTTGAAAACGTCGTCCCTGAAATGCACACAATATCTGCGGAGCGGTCGGCAGCACCCCCACCGTCGGCGCGCTCATCGCCGTACCCCGAATTCACCCGACACCAACGCGCTTTGTACCAACATGATTGGCTCTCGATTCGGTTATCCCGGTCATCGGATCGGTTCTTCACAACTAGCGTAGCTGGATCATGCTCTTACAAATGCAAGAACGCAAGAGTGCGTTCTCATTGCTGCGGTAACGACATGGTCACCGGGGAGCGACCCCACAGACAGCTAGTGACAACGACTTTCACGCTCGATACTCGCGGGGAGCTGGACTGGTGGCCAAGAGTTTGCCACATCATCGCCCGGCGCGTGGGCAGTATGCGATCGCCGCCTACGGTCGAGGAGTCCCGAGGTAACTAGTCATCCAGCGGCGGCTTGTTCGGATCGGCGACGGCAGGCGCGTCCGCGCGCGTGCCACCAAAGCGCGGATGCCCGCGGTGCATTCGATCGGCACACCCGGCGGCGACTCGGACGGACCGGCGGCCACGTCGATACCGATGCCCGACATCGCTGTTCATCGTTGGCTATTTCGGCGATGCCGATATCGTGCTGCCCTGTTCGCGTGCGACTGATTCCCGTGCGGCACGAGCCAACGGCAATGACAGTGAATCCGGTTGTGCCGCAGCCGGTCTCCCCCGCCACCGCACCGTGGATCCGACCCCGAGGACAGTGCGGCGCGAAACGGGCATAGGTCAACTCCTGATCTGGTCGTGCCTCCTGATTCGGAGAAACCGGATGTTCGGCCAATGCGCGTCAATTCAGCGCCGTGATCCGCAACGAGCGCGAGTGCCATATCGATGCCCGCGGCCACGCCCGCCGAGGTGACGATCGGACCATCGCGCACGTCATTGGCATCGGCGTCCACATCGATTCCGGGATAGCACGCCGCGTGCTCACCGCATGCCGGTCAGTGCGTGGTGGCCCCGTCGCCCGGCGAGGAGCGCGGCCGCGGCCGAGACGAATGCCCGGCCGGATCGAGCAGCAGCACACCATTCGAAACCGCTACCACTAAGTCGCCATGCCCGGCCGATCTCATGCCCCCGGTCCCGAGAAGACGGTGCCGCGACTACAAGGACGAGCACCCCATAGATCCGGCCATCGAGCCGCGATCTACCGTGACAAGGGAATATCGCAGCGAAAACTCCGAACTTCGTTGCTGCAAAAGGCGGTAGTCTCTGACCACGCTGCGAATGCATATTTGCGTGTGTGGCGGGCACTTACTACAGACATGTACGCAAGAGTGCTATCGGGTGCGCCGGGCGAAAGGGTTGTCATGGCAGGCAAGCGCACAGTCCTCACCGCGGGTTTGCGGCGGCTCTCGGTGCTGCTGACCGAGATGCGCGAACACGCGGGGCTCAGCAAAGAGGACGTCAGCGGCAAGACCGGCATCAATATCACCACGCTGTACCGCATCGAGACGGCGCAGGCGCGCCCGCAGCGGCGCACGCTGATGGCGATGCTGGATCTCTACGGCGTCACCGAACAGCAACGCGACGATGCGCTCGAACTCCTGTCGGACGCGCTCAAGCCCGGGATGTCGCGGCCGTACGAGGCGACGCTGACCGAGGTGCACGCCGCCTATATAAATTTCGAATCCGAGGCGCTCTCGGCCCGGCACTACCAAACCTCCTACATCCCAGGGCTATTGCAGACCTCGGAATATGCCGAGGCCGTCATCGACACCAATATGCCGAAGCTGGACGGAGCCACGGTGTCGCACAATGTGCGGGCGCGGATGGATCGGGCCATGCATCTCACCAAGCCGGATCCGCTGGAACTGTGGGTGGTGCTCGACGAAGCCGCGATCCGACGGATGGTCGGTGGCCCCGATGTCATGAAGGCACAGCTGAAGCGGCTGCTCGACGATTCGCAGATGAAAAACGTCATCCTGCAGATACTTCCGTTCAGCGCGGGGGTGCATCCCGGCATGGCCGGATCCTTCACACTGCTGGACTTCAAGGATCCGGCCGATCCGGAACTGGTGTACGTCGAGGGCATCGCGGGTGATCAGCTGATCGAGGGCCATCCCCAGATCCGCCGCTTCGGCATTATTTTCGACCAGCTGCGCGCCATGGCGCTCAGCCCGCGCGACTCCATGGCGCTGATCGACCGGGCCTCCAAGGAGATGAGCTGATCAGCTGCGGCTGGCTCGTCGATAACCGACCGCCGCCGGGATCGCGAAGACTACGAGCGCGCCGACACACCAGGCGATGGTGGCAAGTAACGGGTCGCGCACCGGCCCGCCGACGGATAGCCCCTTCATGGCATTGATGGCGTAGGACATCGGCTGATGCTTGACAATCGGCTGGGCCCACGGCGGATAGGCGACCAGCAGCACGAACCCGGTACTGAAGAACATCATCAACGATGATCCGAGCGAAACAGCCTCCACCAGTGCGGCTTTCGCACTGAATACGGCCACCGCGGTGACCACGGTGGCGAAGGCGATGCCGAACAGCAGCGGCACCCCGAACAGCGCGATACCGGCGAGCAGCCCTTGCTTGAATCGGAAGCCGAGCGCCACACCCACCGCGAACATCACCGCCGTGCACAGCACAATCCGGATCCCTTCGGCGACAATGCGCGCGATCAGTCCGGACGCGCGGTGCACCGGCAGCACCCAGAAGCGGGCCAGCAGACCTTCGTCGCGCTCGCGTCCGAGGGTGATGGCGCCTGCCACCGAACCGGACATCACCCCGACCAGCGCCGACATCGGCACGAAGCCGTACAGCGCACTCACCTCGGAGAACTCCGAAATCTGTTTTCCGAGAACGGTATTCAGAACGATCAGCAGGAGCGCGGGAAAGACGAGCGACTGCACGACGGTCAGCGGATCACGCCACCAGCGCATCAGCAGCCGCTTGGTCTGGATCATCGTCTGCGGGATCAGTAGACGCCAAGTCTCGGTCCGGCCGTAGACCTTGGGCAATTCCGCCGTGGGAGTCAGTACCTCGGTCATGCCGACCTCCGGATCGAAACGAATACCGCGCCCGCACCGAAGAGAATGATCTGACCGAATATCCACGCCAGCCCGGGCCCGAGGATCGACCAGCCGACCACGCCCGCGTGGCCCGATGGATCACCGGCCAGCGCCCGCAACCCGTATACGTACTGCGAGACCGGCTGGTTGCGTGCGAACCCCTGTATCCAGTGCGGGAATTGGCTGACCGGGGAAAGTCCGCTCGACACCATGCCGAGGATCAGCTGCGGCAGGATCAGCGCCTGGGTGGTCGCCTCCGGGCTCTTGGTCAGACTGCCGAGCAGATCGGCACCCAGGCACAGCGCCAGCCCGATCAGCATCGCGAACCCGATGAAACCGATTGTTTCCCACCAGCTTCCATAGAAGCGGAAGCCGATCACATGGCCGCACACGAGGGCCGCGGCCAGCGCGATCCCCGCCCGGCCCAGCGCGGTCGTGACTCGCGCGGCCAGCGGCACCGGCGAAAGCATCGGCATCGATCCGAACCGCACATTGAGCCCGTCCTTGGCATCGGCGGCCGCTCGGAATGCGGCCGTAATGGCGCAGAAGGCGATCGCCTGCATGGCGATCATGGGCATGAGGAATTGCGCGTAGTTGCTCAGCCCGCCCCGGCGGAGCGGGTTCAGCGACATCACGAGGTTCAGCGGGACATAGAAGCCGACGGTGAAGACCACCGGCGCGAGCAGCGCGGTGAATAGTTCACCATTGCGCCAAGACGGCCGGACCAGGCGCGAGGTCAACGCCCACCATTGCGCCACCGTCGCCATCCGCGGCGGTGGCGCGTCCACCAGCCGCTCGCTGCTCAGGCGGCGGTTTTCCCCGTCGCCGCGTTCCTGCTGAACGGTGCTCGATACCGCGTCGCTACCGATGCTCATCTGCACGCTCCCATCCTGCGCGTCAACCGTGCTTGTCGGTGGGGAACCGGCTGTTCTCAGCATGTCGCACGCAGCCGCAGCCGGTACTGCTTTCCGCACTCTTCGAGTACGTATCGCATGATCAATCTCGCTCGCTCTCGTCCCCTGCCCACCGCAATCGGGCGCGCCGCCACCGTGTCGGGCGATCGGCTCGTCGTCCAATCTCGCCGCACCGATGACGTTTCGATACCGTCCCCGGGTGTCGCAACGACGACTCCGAGGGGGCGATGAATCCCACCAAGGTGTTGTGCCGACCCGAGTAGAACGGCGTCTCAACGGCGCGTGAATTATGCAGTGTCGCTATCTGTTTCGACGGAATGTCCGATTCGCGAGGTGACTACCGCGCACGGGGTGAGTAATGTATGCCCCGATGACCAGCATGGAAGCCCGTTTCCGTGAAGCAGCGCGGACCGTGCCCCTCCCCAGTCCTTGGAATCTGTCCGCCTACCTCGCAAGTGTCGCCGCGCACCGTGGTCGTTCCATCTCGCTGCAGGCGGTCCCCGCGGCCGCGCTCGCGGATATCGGATGTCGTGGCAGCGGACTCTGGATCGCGCGCGGTCACGACGACATCATCGTCTACGACGCGTCCGCCACCGAGCGCAACGCGGATCACATCATCCTGCACGAGATCGGTCACATGCTATTCGGGCACGGCAAGGAAGGCACGGAGGCGGGCGAGCCGATCACACCGTCGCTGGCCGCACTACTGCCATCCATCTCACCGTCCTCCATCAAGCATGTGCTCGGCCGCGAGCATTTCGGCGCCGACCGCGAACGGGAAGCGGAGGTATTCGCCGATATGACCATGGTCTATGCCACCCTGCCGCGCCGCCCGGCGCGTTCGTTCCGACTTTTCGGACGCGGGCGCTAGCCACCGGGTAGTCGGCGGGTGCCCTCACGTAATCCATCGATGAGATCCTGATAGCTATCCGCCAGCTCGTTGAGCTGCACCCACGCGTCGTAGAAGACGGGTTCCGGCGCCTCGGACAATGGCACGAAGGCCTGCGTGGTCATTCTGGCCAGCCGATCCACGATCTCGCCGACGGTTTCGGAGTGCAACTGCGCCTCGGAGCACGGCACTGGCATCGCCAGCGTCACCCACATATCGATCGAGCGCACCAGTTGGGCGCGCCGCCGATCCAGCTTGGGGATCTCGCGCACCGGCGTCCGCTCCCGGATTTCGTGCAGCTGCGCCAGCTCCCCCGCCGCCTCCAGCATCGGATGATCGTCGTGCGGTAGCCCGCGGCATGCGGCCAGCAACATGTCCCGCCCCGGAACCATCCGGTTATTTCCGACATTTCTCATCTGGGCCTCCCACCGACGCCGGAACGCGCCGCGATCGGCGAACCTCCCGACCAGCAACGTCGTTTCCACACCGCACGACCGCACGTGACACTTCGATTATCGACCCAGATCCGTGCCCGCGATCGGAAACGCCGATATCAATTTGTTACAGACCGGCGCGCCCGTGGCAAATGTGCAGTAACCCAAACTATGGTCCGATGCTCAGCGACCGCGTAGCTTCGACTACGCGGGTACGCCCTCCGCCAGATAATCCTGACCACCGACATAGAACGTGCGACCGGATTCGCTTGCGGCACTTGCGGCCTCGCCGACGACAGCGGCGAACGCCTCGACGGTCGGCAGTGCACCGTGATCGCGGCGAGCCGAAACCGCCTCGGGATTACGGCGTTCCAGCAGGCGGACAATGATCGTGCCGTCGATCATGTCGCCGGACACCACGTTCAGCCCGATACCACGCTCGGTCAGCTCCGGAATCATTGCGCGCAAGGCGTCTTCACCCGCACGCTTGCTCGCCGCGATCGGCTCATAGTCCGCCGGAACGGGTTTGCGGCCGTGGAAGTGGGCCTGATGGCTGGTCACGAAGACGATCCGGCCACCGGACGGCAGGTGCGGCAAGGCTTCCCGCACCAGGCGGACCTGCGCGTCACGGTTCAACGCCATCGCGTAGCCGGGTGCCGCATTGCGCTCGAGACCGCCGGATGCGTTGAGCACCAACACATCCAGCCGACCGAACTCCGTCACCACATCGGCGATCATCGCCGCGGTGGCGTCCGCATCCGCGATATCCGCACCGGCGATCGAGGCGCTACCGCCGACGGCGCCGATCTCATCGGCGATCGTCTGGGCGCGCTTGCGCTTCTCCCGATAGTTGATGATCACGTGATCACCGTCCGCCGCAAGCGCTTTCGCCGTCTCGGCCCCTATCCCCCGCGACGCGCCGGTGATCAGCACAATCCGTCGTTCCGTCGAGTCGCCCACCATCTGCCTCTCATTCATCAGCCCACAGCAACGCTTCTAATTTAGAATCACTATGGTAGTTCGAAATGAGAAGTGCAAATGGAGCCAAGCCGTCGCGCGGGCAAGACGACCCGGCGCACGCGCCCATGCTGGCCACCATGGAGCTCATCGGCCAACGCTGGATCCTGCGCGTCCTCTGGGAGTTGGAACCCGGCCGCCTCGGCTTCCTCGAACTGCGCCGCCGCATGGGCAACTGCTCGTCGAGCATGCTCTCGACCCGCCTGCAACACCTCCAGACCGCGGGCGTGATCACCAAGAACGCGGACAAAACCTACGAACTGACCCCCGCGGGCCTCGACCTCACCGCGGCGCTGCGGCCACTCTGGAGCTGGTCCGAACGATGGACCCCGCCGTCCTCCGATCCCGAGTAGTGCGTACGACAAAGGCGGTCCCCGGCGCACTACCGGGAACCGCCTTCGCGTAGAACGGGTTACTTCAAGCGGAGCTTGCCGAACAGACCTTCCTTCTCGTCGTCCGGACCCGCGGTGAAGTACAGCGAGTCGGCATCACCGAGGCTCTCGCCATTGCCGAACATCAGCGCCCACAGACCCTCGATCTCGACCGGCTGGCCCTTCTCATCGCGCAGGTAGTCGACGAACTTGCCGGTGGCGTCGTCGTAGGCGAGCACATGGCCGAGGCCACCGAAGTTGCCGACGAGCAGCTTGCCGCTGAGCGGACCGAAGTTCGCGGGCGCCACCGCGACACCCCACGGCGCATTGAGGCGACCGCCGTCGTCGAGGATGCGGACCAACTTGCCGCTGCCGTCGAATTCCGCGACCTTACCCTTGGCGGGCTTGCCCTTGGCGTCCTTCTCCTGGTCCTTGTCGAGCGAATCCTCTTCGGCCTTGTCGAACTTGGACGCGTCCTGCTCATCCGGCTTGGTGTCCGCGTACGAGACGAATACGCGGTTGCCGATGGTGGTCACATTGAACGGGGCGGGGTCGCCGGGCTTGGCCTTCTTGCCCTTATCCGGGGCGGCCGCGTCGATCTGGTCGCCGGTGGCGAAGGGGTTGGCGAAGCCGGCGGTCGGGATCAGCTGCCAGTCCTTGTCGAAGGTGCGGACCTGCGGGTTCTCGCCGAAGTCGGCGGCGAGCAGCTTGTCACCGGACGGAGCGAGCGCGATGCCGAAGAACGCCATGCCCTGGGACTCGCCGTCGAAGACCAGATTCGCCGGACCGTCGTGCCGGATGATCGCACCCTCGGGCCCCTGCTCGGTCCAGGCCGAAATCTTGCCGGAGTCGGTGGCGAAAATGAACCGCGACGAACCGGTCAGCAGCACCGGCGCACCGTCGACATCCACCGGCTGGTCGCGCACGACGAACAGATCGGAGGTGATGGGAGCACCGTTGAACACGACGCCGGTGGTTTTGCCGATGCTCTTGTCCGAGGTGTCGGCATCCGCACCCGGAACCGTGACGATCTTCAACGGATCCTGGAACAGCTTCTGCACCTTGGGATCCGCGGACGCGCTGACATCGCCGACGAATTGGAACGATTTACCGCCCGCGCCGACCCAGAAGTGCCCGCCCGCACCCTTCGGGCGATCGGCTAGGCCCCACGCGTTCACCATATCCGGAAAGGTGTACTGCGCTTTGTATTCGGCCGTGTTGGCGGCGAGGTTGGTCTGCGCGTAGTGGTTGCCGTCGAGGGCAGGCACTTCATCGTTAGACGACTTCGAATCCGAGCATGCCGCGGCCACGACCAGGGCAGCGCCGAGCACCGAGGCGCGCAGCAGACCGTTGCGGGCCCGCGACCGCCAGGCACCGTTGCGGCGCAATTCACTAAGGCGTGCGTTCAACTTCTTCGTCCTTTCCAGCCACTCGCAACCCTCATTTGGCGATTAGGCGACGCTAACCTTAGCTTGGAGGAATTTCGACCGTATCGGAACGTCCCGAATCCGACGGGTTTATGCTGTCGCGCGTGGTCGCCCCCCAACCTTCCGTCGCCCCTCATCCGGATATCGCTCCGCTCGCTCCATTGCTCGGCACATGGCGCGGACCAGGGCACGGCGAGTACCCGACCATCGAGTCATTCGACTATGTCGAGGAAATCAAGTTCGGCCACCTCGGCCGACCGTTCCTCACCTACCGGCAGCGCACCCGCGCCGCCGACGGCAGCCGGCCGATGCACGCCGAAACCGGTTATCTGCGGTGCCCGCGCCCGGATCACGTCGAATTGATCCTGGCCCACCCGACCGGCATCACCGAGATCTGTGAGGGCAGCCTCACCATCGTCGATGGCGAACTGCGGATGGAATTCGATTCGACCAGCATCGGCCGCAGCAGTACCGCGAAGGTGGTGACCGCCCTCGGCCGTTCGATCAAGTTGGTCGGGGACACCATCGACTACACCCTGCGCATGGCCGCGGTCGGCGAACCACTGACCCACCACCTCGCGGCGACCCTGCACCGCGCCTGATCAGTCGCGGGACGGATCAGGGCGCCATGGCACGTGCGGTCGGCCCGCGGCCTCAGCGGCCGCCTCGGCCGAATGCAGTTGGTACCGCGTGATACCGCCCGCCTCCCAAGCGCCGACGGAACCCGCCGCAACGGCCTCGGGTGACTTCGCGGTCAATCCGATCTCGTTGCGCACCACCGCGATCGGCCGATCGGCCAGCGTGAACCAGTCCAGGTCGAGAAAGTCGTGGCTGCCATGGGTGAGCGCCCCGCGTCGCATGGCATCGCCGAGGCGCGTCGCCATGCCCGCGGTGCTCAAATGTCCTTCGTTGGCTTCGAACAATCCGGCTCCGGCATGTAGGTAGCCGGTTTCGAAGAGTGAAATCACCATGGCGAGCAGGCTGAACGCGCGCGGGTCGTCATTGGCGCGTGCCATGAATGCGAAGACCTCGATCTCGTTTTCCAGCGTGGTGCCGTATCCGGCGAGCACATGCACCCAGTCGTGCTGGGCGAGCAGCGGCGGCGCGGAACCCGGCAGGCCGGGCGTGACGAAACCGCGGTCGGCATAGAAATCGGAGACGCCGCGGCCGAGCGTACCGACGGGCAACTCACGCAGGGTGGCCCAGTGCGCGGCCAACGCCGGATCATCGCTGACCTGCCCCCAGGACGAATCCAGACTTTCGGTGTGCAGCGCGGTCAACCGGCTCGGATCCAGCCCACCGAGATAACCGTTGCGATCGAAGTCGACCGCGGCGAGCTCGATCGCGCCCTCGGCATATTTCTGCGCCACCGCGATCATCTCGTCGTCGACCGCGAGCGCGTCGGCGAACTCCCGCAGTTTGGTCGCGACCGCGGGCGGCAACGGCCGCACCACCAGCGCGGACAGCAGCATCGTCTGCACGATTCGCTCCCGGAAGATCCGATTGCGCCGGGCCAGACCGACCGCGAAGGTCTCGGCATCGACGGGCGGCAGCGTCTCCAACTCGACTCGATGTCCGGTCATCGACAGGAACAGCGACGGAATCAGCAACTGCTGCAGCGGGGTCAGCCCGTCCGCGCCGGACGCCGCGGCGACCACACCGCTGGCCAGCAGCTCCACTTCGGCCGCATCGGGCGGGGTCAGCAGTACATCTTCCATCCGGTCAACTCCAACAAGATCGCCGACAACGTCCACCCCGGCGGTGGACGATCACATTATCGATCCGAATCCAGCACGGCGCGTATTCATTTCGCCGACGGCGTAGTCGCGACGGGCACGGTGTGCCATCGGTGCGTATGCTGAATTCCATCGCGTGACGCTTCCGTCGGCGAAACAGCCGTGGGGCAGCGGCGGTCCGGAAGCAGATTGCGTTCGGAGGGAATCTGGTGGGCTCTGCGGGCTCGAATCGACCGGCGCTCGATCTTCGAGTGCTCGGACCGGTGCGCCTGCTGGTTGATGCTCGAGCGATACCGTTGCCCGGCGCCAAACTTCGCGCGCTGCTCGCCATGCTCGTCATCAACCGCCGCAATGCTGTCGCGAAAACCGCACTGGCGAACAGCATCTGGGAAGAGGAGATGCCGAATCGCTCCGTCGACGGCCTCTACGCCTACGTCTCCAATCTGCGCACCGTGCTGCGTTCGGCCGGGGTCGACGACCGGGCCATCCTGCGCACCGTGCACGCCGGATACCTTCTCGATATCGGCGAGGATCAATGCGATGTCGGCCGCTTCGAGCGGGCCAGGACCCAGGGCTCGCTGGCCTTCACCACCGGCGATCTGGAAACCGCGGCCGAATGTTTCGCCGACGCGCTCGCGGAGTGGAGTGGTGAGGCGGTCGCCGGACTGCGCGGACTGCGTTTCGCCGACAATTTCGCCACCGACATGGACGAACGCAGGTTGAATGCCATCGCCGATCGCCTGGACGCGGATATCGCATGCGGGCGCGAAGGCGCGGTGCTGGGCGAACTGACCGCACTGACCACCGAACACGCCGTGAACGAGCGGCTCTGGCGACTGTTCATCTCCGCGCTCTACCGCGCGGGCCGCCAGGCCGACGCACTCGCCGCCTGTTTGCGCATCCGCCGCAACCTCGCCGACCAGCAGGGCATCGACCCGGATCCGCGCACCCTGGCACTGGAGGCGGCGATCCGCAGCCAGCAGGCACTGCCGACGATCTCCTCCTCCCCCGGGGCGACCAAGCGGGATCTGCCCGATGTGCTGCGGCAGGCCTGGCTGCGGGTCGGCGACGGTGAGGCGATCGCCATTCCGGCGACCGGGCTGCGGATCGGCCGGGAATGGGATAACGACATCGTGCTCGACGATGCCCGGGTCAGCCGTAAACACGCGCGCATCGTGCCGCGCGAGAACCGGATCTTCATCCGGGATCGGGATTCGGCCAACGGCGTCTACGTCAACGGTGTGCCGATCGGTGCCGATACCGCACTCGCGCACGGCGATGTCATCCGAATCGGTTCCACCACACTGCGTTACGAGATGCCCGATCGCGGCGCCCCGCCGGAATCCACCAGTCGCACCAACTGAGCGGGGTTCAGTACCCTGCGGGCAGGGCGGCGAGCATATCCCGCGTCACCGCAACGGCATTGTCCGAACTGCCGCCCTTGACCAGCAAGGTCGCGAAGGCCAGATCCCCGCGATAGCCGACGAACCACGAATGCGAGCCGCCGTCGACCTCGGCCTCCCCGGTTTTCCCGTACACCTCGCCCTGGTCGGCAATGCGTTCGGCGGTACCGCCGGTGACCACCTTGCGCATCATCATGCGCAAACCATCGATCACTTCGGCCCCGATGGCCGGACGGTCCCCTTTGATCTCCGTTGTCCGTCCGGCGATCAGATACGGCACCGGTGCCGACCCGTGCGCGACGGTCGCGGCGAGCACCGCCATTCCGAACGGACTCACCACCACCTTGCCCTGCCCGATGCCGTCCTCGGTTCGCTGGATCATATCGTCGGCCGGTGGCACCGAACCCGATTCGGTCGGCAGGCCCGGAACCGTATAACCCTGTCCCACACCGAGTTTCGCGGCGGTGTCGTGCAGCGCGTCGGCGGGCAGGTCGCTGGCCAGTTTCGCGAATGCGGTATTGCAGGACCGCTCGTAGGCGGTGGCCATCGGTACGTCACCGAGTTGGAAGAGGTTGTAGTTCGGAATTGTCCGCTCCCCGATGACAATTCGGCTCGGACACGGCAAAACCGTTTCGGGCGTGGCCTTTCCGAGCGACATCGCCGCGGCTGCGGTCACCGTCTTGAAGACCGAACCCGGCGGATACTGGCCGATGGTGGCCACCGGACCGGCACGGTCGGCCGCCCTGTTCTGTGCGACAGCGAGAATCGCGCCGGTCGACGGCCGCAGCACCACCATCATGGTCTGCTCCTCGCGGCCGCTGACAGCGCGCTGCGCGGAGTTCTGCACATTGCGGTCGATGCTGAGCGAGAACGACGGGGCGGGTTGTGCGGGCACCTCGGTGAGTACGTCGGTATCGGCGCCGTTGGCGTTCATGGTGACAACGCTCCAGCCCGCCTTGCCGTCCACCTCGGCGATCACCGTCTTGCGCACCTGCGCGAGCAGATCGGGTGCGAAATCCCGGTCGGTGGGGACCATATCCCACTGCTGAGTCAGCGTTACCCCGGGCAGACCGATGAGATCTCCACTCACCTGATCGAATTCGTACTCGCTCAACAGCGCGACGGTGTACTCGCTCTTGGCGGCGTAGGCAGCGTTCAGGATCGCCTCGGGGGTGAGCCGGTCGTCGAAGCGGTGCAACGCCGCCGCCAGCGAGGTCGCCGTATAACCCGGATCCGGTGCGGAGGCCACGGTGAACGCGACCCGAGATACCTTGCCCGGCACCAGCACATCGCTGCCGGACTGCTCGTTCACCCTGGCGCGCGGGGCCGGGTTGGCGCGCAGTGCCATGGTCTGGGTGGCGCCGAGTTTGGGGTGGATATCGGCGGAGGTCCAGCGCACCATCCAGCGGCCATCACTGCGGCCCATCTGCAATTGGCCGGTGTATTTCCAGATCCGGTCCTTGGGCAGGCGCCACTCGTAGGTGTATTCGACAGTCGCGGTATCGCCGGTGACCCTGGCCGCGCCGGTATGCGCGGTCAACTTCTCGGCCTGCAACTCGGCCCATGCGGAACGCAGTGCGGCGGTTGCCTTCTCGGGCTGACCGGTGAGTTCGGCCGCGGCCTCGATGTCGTGGCCGGCGAAGGCGGCAAGGAAGGCATCGGCCGCGGGCACCGGTCCCTGCGGGTCGGCCGAGCAGCTGGATCCGGCCGCCGCGAAAGCCGCGACGGCCAGCGTAATGAGCATGCGAGTCGACATCGGGACCGATCGTATAGTCAACCGCGAGCAAACGGCTGTGGCACACCGATGTTCGGTGCCGGGTTCAGTCGAGCAGCACGGTCGCGAAGGTGGCGATCTGCCGGAATCCGACCCGGCTGTAGGCGCGGCGGGCAATGCTGTTGTAGTCGTTCACGTAGAGGCTCGCGGTACGGCCCGAGGCAACCACCGCATTCGCCACGGCGGCCGTACCGCGGGTGCCGAGACCGGCACCGCGACGTTGCGGATGTACCCACACGCCCTGGATCTGCCCGGTACGCCGGGACAGCGATCCGACCTCGGCCTTGAACACCACTTCGCCGTCCTCGAAACGCGCCCAGGCGCGGCCGGATTCGATCAGGCTCTGGATCCGGCGCCGATAGCCGCGGCCGCCGTCACCCGCGCGCGGATCGACCCCGACCTCCTCGATGAACATGGCGATTGCCGCGGCGAGATAGCGCTCCAACTCATCGGGCCGGACCCGGCGGACCTGCGCATCGGCGGTGGCCAGCGCGGGCTGGCCGAGAGCTAGCAGCGGCTGCGCACCGCGTAGCTCGCGTTCCGGTCCCCAATGCGCGGACAGCATCTCCCACAGCGGCAGCGTCAATTCCTGACGCCCGACCACCGAGGAACACACCCGCGGCCAGCGGACCGCCCGCGTGGCAAAGGCGCGCAACGCATCCTCGTCACCGCGCAGCGGCACCAAATTCGCACCGGAGAAGCAGAGGGATTCCGACGGTCCACCCCGACTCCACAGTTCACCGTGTCCGACGCCGGTATCCAAGCCGAATTCCTGTAACCGCGCCGCCACCATGCACGAGGCGATCGGATCGCTATCCAGCACCCGCAGCACCTGTGCCAGATCCCGATTCGCGAGCTGACGCGCGGGGGCATCCTTGGCCCGTCGCGCCGGCTCCAGCAGACTCCGCACATCGACAGCCTGCCACGAATCGGTCGACTGTGATACGGCTACTCGGGAACTCCCGCCCGTAACGACCGCTTGCGGGTCGCTCGAAAGGTCAGCCGACGGTGACGACGGGTTCGCCCACGCCTTCCGTCTCGCCCATCTCTTCGGCAATGCGCATGGCCTCTTCGATCAAGGTCTCCACGATCTGCGCCTCCGGCACGGTCTTGACGACCTGCCCCTTGACGAAGATCTGGCCCTTGCCGTTGCCCGAGGCGACACCGAGGTCGGCCTCACGCGCCTCGCCCGGTCCGTTCACCACGCAGCCCATCACGGCCACCCGCAGCGGCACCTCCATGCCCTCCAGACCGGCGCTCACCTCATTGGCCAAGGTGTACACATCGACCTGAGCGCGACCGCAGGACGGGCAGGAGACGATCTCGAGCTTGCGCGGGCGCAGGTTCAGCGACTGCAGGATCTGCCCACCGACCTTGACCTCCTCGGCCGGCGGCGCGGACAGCGATACCCGGATCGTGTCGCCGATGCCCTCGGACAGCAGCGAGCCGAATGCGACGGCGGACTTGATCGTGCCCTGGAACGCCGGACCGGCCTCGGTCACACCGAGGTGCAGCGGGTAGTCGGACTGCGCGGCCAACTGGCGGTAGGCCTCGACCATGATCACCGGATCGTTGTGCTTGACCGAGATCTTGATATCGCCGAAGCCGTGTTCCTCGAACAGGCTCGCCTCCCACAGCGCCGACTCGACCAGCGCCTCCGGGGTCGCCTTGCCGTACTTCTCCAACATCCGCTTATCCAGCGAACCGGCGTTCACACCGATGCGAATCGGGATGCCCGCGGCGCCCGCGGCCTTGGCCACCTCGCCGACCCGGCCGTCGAATTCCTTGATATTGCCGGGGTTTACGCGCACCGCGGCACAACCCGCATCGATGGCGGCGAAGATATAGCGCGGCTGGAAATGAATATCCGCGATGACCGGGATCTGGCTCTTGCGCGCAATGGTCGCCAGTGCGTCGGCGTCCTCCTGACGCGGGCAGGCGACGCGCACGATATCGCAGCCCGAGGCCGTCAGTTCGGCGATCTGCTGCAGGGTGGCGTTGACGTCGTGAGTTTTGGTGGTGGTCATCGACTGCACGGAAATCGGGTAATCGCTGCCGACGCCCACATTGCCCACCATCAATTGGCGGGTCTTGCGGCGAGGCGCGAGAACGGCCGCGGGTGCGGTCGGCATCCCCAATCCGATTGTGCTGGTCACTTTCGGCTGCCTACTTTCGTGCGTACTGTTTCGGGCCGTTCGCCTACCGAGGATAGCCGCGTGTCGCGGCTGCTCACCCTGTGACAGCTATGACATGAGTCATGACACACCGATGTCCCGAAATGCCAGCAATCCGGCGTACGCGGTGGTTATCGCGGAACAACCGCGACAGGTTAGCGCATCAGCGGAACAACTGGATCGGATTCACGATGTCGGCGACCAGCGTGAGCACCATATACGCACCGCCGATCACCACTGCGATGTAGGTCACCGGAAGCAGTTTCAAATAGTCGACCGGAGCGCCCGGCGCCAGTCCCTTCCAGCCGCGGACGGTATTGCGGACCTTCTCGTAGAGCACCACCGCGATATGGCCGCCGTCCAGCGGAAGCAGCGGCAGCAGGTTGAACGCGCCGAGGAAGAAATTCAGGCTGGCCAGGACCAGGATGAACACGCCCCACAGGCCGCGCTCGGCGGTCTCGCCGCCGATCTTGCTCGCGCCGTAGACACTGACCGGGGTTTCCGGATCGCGCTCGCCACCGGTCACCGCGGTCCACAGCGCGGAAACCTTCTGCGGCATCTGGGCCAGCGATTCCACCGTGCGCACGAACATCTGCCCGGTGTACGCACCCGCGGCCGGAATCGCGGCCAGCGCGTTGTACTTCAGGGGTGCGTAGTACTCCGAGCCGACGCCGACCGCGCTGACCTCGCGGCCCGGCCCGCCGTCATCGGGATAGCGCGTGACGCGTTCCGGGGTGACCTCGATGGTCCTGGTCTGACCGTCGCGCTCGATGGTGTAGGTGAACGGGCCGGTCTGCTTCTGGGTTTCCGCGGTGAACTGCTGCCAGGTCGTCACCTTCACGCCGTTGACGGCCTTGACCACGTCACCGCGCTGCATACCGGCCTGCTGCGCCGGTCCGGTGCCCTGGCAATCGGCCAGCGATTTGTCCGGATTCTGCTGGGCGACGCATTTCATCGCGCCGATGGTGGTCGCGGGCGGCTGGTCGAAGCGCGGCAGTCCCCAACCGATGGCGAGCACGACCAGCAGAAGGAAGCCGAGTACGAAGTTCATCCCGATCCCGCCGAACATCACGACCAGGCGCTTCCAGGTGGCCTGGCGATACATGGCCCGGTCGAGGTCCTCGGGCGCGAGTTCGTCCAGTGCGGTCATGCCCGCGATATCGCAAAAGCCGCCGAGCGGGAGCGCCTTGAGACCGTATTCGGTTTCACCGCGCCGGAACGAGAAAATCTTGGGACCGAAACCGATGAAATAGCGCCGCACCTTCATGCCGGTGGACTGGGCGGCCCACATATGCCCGCATTCGTGCAGCGCGATCGAAATCGTGATGCCGAGGGCGAACAGTACGAACCCCAACGCGAACACCATTTGCTGTACAGCCCTCCTGCGTTGCGCAGCTCGCCTCAAATGAAGTGCGGCCGCCCGCAGCGGCCGCGATTACCCGCACAGGCACGTCCGTTCGCGCCGCGGGCACCCCGACCACAGTAACCGGACGCCGACCAACCCTCTCTGGTAAGTCTGCCAGGCCGCCGTCCTACGGCGCGCCCGATACGGTTCTATCAGCGATTGACGAGGGTGCGCGCGTAGTCGCGGGCCCAGGTATCGGCGGCGAGTACGTCTTGCAATGTCTCCGGTTCGGCGCGCCACCGATCGGCCGCCTCGACCGCGCGGGCGACGGTGCGCACGATATCCGGGAAACGGATGATCCCGTCCAGAAAGGCTTGCACGGCAATCTCATTCGCCGCGTTGTAGACCGCGGTGACGCTGCCGCCCGCGGTACCCGCCTGCCTGGCCAGCTCGACCGCGGGGAATACCGCATTGTCGACCGGCTCGAATTCCCAGGTCGAAGCGGTGCTGAAGTCGCAGGCGGCGGCCGCGCCCGATACGCGATCGGGCCAACCGAGTGCCAGTGCGATCGGCAGCTTCATATCGGGCGGGCTGGCCTGGGCCAGCGTGGAGCCGTCTTTGAAGGTGACCATGGAGTGCACGATCGACTGCGGATGCACCGTGACATCGATGCGGTCGTAGGGCACCCCGAACAGCAGATGTGTCTCGATCAGTTCGAGGCCCTTGTTCACCAGCGAGGCCGAATTCAGCGTATTCATCAGTCCCATCGACCAGGTCGGATGCGCCTTCGCCTCGGACGGATTCACCGATTCCAGCATTTCGGTAGTCCAGCCGCGGAACGGACCTCCCGACGCGGTCAGCACCAGCCGATCCACCTCCTCGGCCCGGCCGCCGCGCAGGCACTGGGCGAGCGCGGAATGTTCGGAGTCGACCGGCACGATCTGCCCGGGTGCGGCGGCGCGGGTCACCAGCGAGCCGCCCGCGACGAGGGATTCCTTGTTCGCCAGCGCCAGCCGGGTGCCCGATTGCAGGGTGGCCAGGGTCGGCTCCAGGCCGAGCGAACCGACGAGTGCGTTGAGTACCACATCCGCCTCGGTGCGGCGCACCAGTTCGGTGACCGCGCCGGGGCCGCTCAGAGCCAGGTCGAGTCGGGTGCCCGCGGCCGGATCGGCGACCGCGACATTGCGGGTCCCGGTGGCGGCCATCTGGGCCGCGAGCAGCTCGGTATTGCCGCCGCGCGCGGCCAGGCCGACCACCTCGAACTTGTCGGGATTGGCGGCAATCACCTCGAGCGCCTGGGTACCGATGGAACCGGTGCTGCCGAGCAGAAGGACTCTCACGATGTCGGACACGGCCCTATTGTGGCAGGGCTGCTGGCTACGACGAGCGGTCGTATGCCACGATATCGGCAGCAACGCTTACACCGAGCTAAGGAGCGATCGTGGCCGCCACGGAACTCGAACCCACCAGTGACCGCGCAATCGTCACCCACGTGGATACCGCCGAGGTTCCGTCCGCCGAATGGGGCTGGAGCGGAGAATCGCGCCGCACCTTCCGTGTCGCGGGCTGGATCGTCTGCGTGATCCTGGTGGCCATGACGATCGGCAACCACAAGGGCCACATCGAGGACCTGTTCCTGGTCGGTTTCGCCGCCGTGATCGCGGGCATCATGATCCGCGACTCGATCCTGCGCCGCAAGCCTCGGTAGTCCATACCGGAAGGTATCGACTCGCTCGGGGATTCGCCCGCCTAACGCCCTCGTCGCTTGGCGGGCTTTTTCTTGGCTCCGGCGTTCTTGGCGACATTCCTCGTCGAGCGCTTGCCGGTGGTCTTCTTCGGCTCGGTCTTCTTGCGCTGAGCCTGGGCCCGTGAGCTGCGTTCCGAACGGCCGCGCACGATGCCGACGAACTCTTCGATCAGTTCGGTGGTGTGCGCGGTCGACCAGGCCAAAGCGATTTCCGTAGCCGCGACGCCCATCATCGTCCGGTAGACGAGGTCGCGGCGGGCGTACAGCCGGGCGATGGAATGCGGGACGATGGCGACGCCGACACCGGCCGCGACCAATTCGATGGTGCCACCGATCGCATCGATATCGCTCGAGTCCTGGATCAATTCACCCTCTAGATCGCCCATACCCACCTGATCGAAAAGCGACAGTGTGTGGTCTTTGGGCACCACGACGACGGGAAGCTCGCGGTAGAGCGGAATCGCGCTCAGGCCTTCGCGTTCGATGGGCAGACGGACGAAACACGCGTCGACGCGCCCGTCACGCAGCGCGGCGAGTTGTTCGGCCATCGGGATCGGGAGCATCTCCAGGGGGGTGTCCGGGAACCGCTCACCCCAGATCCGCGTCCATTTGGAGACCGTCACGCCAGGGACGAAGCCGACCCGCAATGCGACATCCTCCGCGGCCACCGGCTCGGGCTCTTCTTCGGCGCGCGCGATGATATCCCTGGCATCGCGCAGCAATTGCTGTCCGGCGTCGGTCAGCTGCGTCGGCTGTGCTCCGGGCACAAAGAGTTTCATCCCGAGTTCTTGCTCCAAGTCGATCACCGTGTGACTCAGCTTCTGCCGCGAAATGTGCAGCGATTTCGCCGCACGGGCGAAATGCAGTTCCTCGGCAACCGCGACAAACCAGCGCAGGCGGGTCACGTCGATGGACTCGGGGTTCATTCGTACGAGGGTATTGCCATCGGGGCTGTCGTCTCGCCAGGCGGGTGGTCTGAGGGCACGCCCGGGCCGGATAGGCGGTGGCCTCGCATTCGCTCGTCCAAGCGCAACAGACCGCGGGCGGACCGCGTCCGGCTGTGCCCATTAGGCTGTACCGGTGAGCCCGGATAAGAAACCGCAGACCATGAAGCCGCTGACCGCGGCCAACAAGCTCGGCATCTACCTTCCGGCGACGCCCGAGGAATTCCGCAACTCCCCGATCTCCCGCGCCGAACTCGAAGACTTGCGCACCAACCCCCCGGCCTGGCTGACCGAACTGCGCAAGAACGGCCCCTTCCCCCGCGATATCGTCGCCCGCAAACTCGGAGTTTCCAATACCGGCCTGGCCCGCGCCGAAGTCTCGGACGCGATGAACGCCGAGGAAATCGCCGCCCTGCTCGCCGACCCGCCCGAATGGCTGATCCGCGAACGCGAGAACTACGCCGCGGTGCTGAAGGAAAACGAGCGCATCAAAACCCAACAGGCCGAACGCCGCGCCGCTTCCAACCGCCCCGCCAAGAACCACACGTAGAACAGCCGCACCCAACTTGGGTGCGGCTGTAGCCGGGTGATGGAAGCGGTTATGGCGCACCGGATTTCGTGGTGACCAGTTGGCAGGATCCGTCGGTGCACGAACGCTGCAGTCGGCCGCGGGAAAGCGTCTGGAGCAAGCCGATCGCCCAGCAGGTCGGGCAGCCACGCAGCGCGACGAGACCGACCGGCAGGAGCAGCAGACCGACGGGCCCTACCGCAGGCATCAGTGCGAACGAACCGATCACAGCGCCGAATCCGATTGCGCCACGGGCCAAATGGCGCGATAGCGACGCACTGGCGAACTCATCCGACATTGCCGACCTCCAAACTCCCCTGCACCGCCATACGCGCCCGATGCAGCCGTGATTTCATGGCCGCGGTGCTCAGCCCGAGCAGATCCGCGACCATTCGACCGCTGTACCCCTGCACATCTCGCATGATCAGCACCCGCCGCTGATCTCCGGGCAGTGCCGCGATCGCCGCGGCCACCCGCTCGGCCTCCCAGCGATTGATCGCCTCCTCTTCCGCCGATGCGATAGCCGAGTCGGGAATCGGTTCGGCCCGACGCACGCGTAACCGCAATTGCCGCAGGCATTCATTGCGCACAATGCGAAACATCCACGAGGCCAACGCACCCGATGCTCGCAATGTCCCGATCTTGCGGTACAGAATGATCAGCGCCTCCTGCGCCGCATCCTCGGCATCCTCCGGCGTCGCGCACAGCGAGTACGCGAAGCGCCGCACATGCGGATGCGATCCGGACACCAGGGAGGTGATCGACTCGATATCGCCCGCCCGCGCCGCGGCGACGAGATGTTCGTCGGGCCAGCACACCTCGGTCATTCCGACCGGCTCCGCCGCCGCAGCACGGTAATGCTGCACGCGCAAATGAGCAGCGCCCCAACAACAATCGCGGCTATGATCACGACAAACCTCCCGATTTCGTGCCGACCGTGTTGCCGACACAAGTATGAGAGGTGTAAACCCGCACAAAGGATTCACCGCAATCGAGCATCGCAGCCCGGTCCATGCGGACAAACGACCAGACGTTGTTACGATGTGCCGAGGGGCATCAAGGGAGGTGCGGTGGCTGAGGCCGATCGGGCGCCGGTACGCGTCGATCCATCCAAGCCGAACGCTGCTCGGGTGTACAACTATCTACTCGGCGGTAAAGACAACTACGAGGTGGACCAGCGGGTCGCCGAGCGAATGCTCGCGGTCGCGCCGGACACCAAGACGACGGCCTGGTTCAGTCGTAAATTCCTGCTCAACGCCGTGGAAGAGGCGGCCAAGGCGGGGATTGGGCAATTCATCGATATCGGTGCCGGAATCCCCATCTCGCCCAACGTGCACGAGATAGCGCAGAAGGTCGACCCGGCGGCACGCGTCGTGATGATCGACTACGACCCGGTCGTGCACGTGCACACCAACGCGCTCCTGTCCGGCACATCCGGTGTCGCGTCGATACTCGGTGATATCCGCCGCACGGACGAGATCATCGAGAAGGCGCGGACCGAGGGACAGATCGACTTCGACCAGCCGGTAGCGATCCTGATCGTCGGCGTGCTGCACTTCGTGATGGACGACGAACACCCAGCAGAGATCATCGCGCGACTGCGCGATGTGATGGCGCCGGGAAGCATCCTGGCCTTCACCCACGGATCGGTCGACACGTACGCGGAGTTCGTCGCGCAGTCGACCGGCGATACCGACGGCAGCTCGGCGCAGGTCCAATTCCGGACCCCGGATATGGTGGCCGCGTACCTGGACGGCTTCGAGATAGTCGAACCCGGTCTGGTGCCGGTACAAGACTGGCTCGACGACGACCTGCCGCACACCAAGTTGGTGATCTTGGGCGGCGTCGGCCGCAAACCTTAGATCGCGGCAAGCGTATCGGCGCGTGCCGCGAGCGCGTCGGCGATCGGACGCGGACGGCGACCGAGTCCGCATGCACTCGCGACGCCGTCCACCGGTCTGCTCAGCGCGTTCTCGATCAACCGCAAGGTCTCGACCTGCTCTGGCACCGTGGGAGTGTCGTGGACGAATCCCGCGTAGAAATTGGTGCCCGCGCCGAGTGACAGGTCCGCGAGGGGTGCGTAGAACGCGGGATCCGCCGACGGCGGGATATCTCCGGCCGCAAGCGGACCGTGCACATAGGTCAGCGGGCGATCCGAAGGCCACTGCCGGGCAACGGAATTGGCCAGCTCCACGAAAGGCTGCAGATCACGCATACTGGCCCGGGACTTGTTGTGCAGGCTTCCGACGCACAGGTGCACGCCGAATCTGGTTCCCGCAGGCGCGGATTCGGCCAGCGCCGCAATCCCCTCGCCGAGGCGCAATGCCGCCTCCAACGGTCGGTGCAGTGGCTGTGCCTTCGCCATGAGCACCATTTCCGCGGTCGCCTCCAATTGCACGACCACGTCGTCGGTACCGACCAGTTCGTGGATGGCCGCGATATCGCGCACGGTCGCGTCACGGAATGCCTTGCGGTGCAACCGGACACCTGGAATGCCCATGGCAATGAAGGCCAGGGTGAAATCGGTCGGCATCCCGATCTGGAGAGTGAGTTCGGGCAGCTCGCGCACCGTACGCAAGCCCTGGAACATCGGCAGCGCCTCCTGGGCCTCGGCGAGATAACCGAGCTCCATCATGTCGCCCGTCAGCTCGCGACCAGTCGGAACGCGATGGATGGTCCGCTCCCGACTCGAGCGCCACGTACCCGACTTCTTCACTTCCAATGCGCCCTGCGCCACCAGATCCTCGATGATCGGCTGGATGTAGAACTCGTAGCGACGCGTTTCCCCGGTCGGGAGCGTGCGTAGGCGCGGCCCCGCGGCATCGAGCATCGCGCGCATCGCATCGTCGGTACTCGTACCCGGAAAGCTGCCGACAAAGTGCACACCACGCGAACCCATGCCGTGCATCGTAGATCGCATCTTCGTCACGCAACCCCATAGCTACGGATGTTCGTGTGCGGTATGGTGATTCGCCAGAAGATGGCGCGGCGCACGATATTTCCCATTCGGAGGGAACGCGGTGACGAAGAAGCTCTACGCCCGAATGTTGGTGGCCGCTACCGCGGCGGCGACAATACTCGGTGTGGTGCCGGGCGGGGCCAGTGCTGATCCGACCGCCTCGCCCGACCGTTGTCAGGAGATCTCTTTCCCGGTGCCGCAGGGGACGTTGGGCGCGACCCTGTGCCTGCCGGACCGGCCGACCGACGCCGTCATGGTGTTGATGGCGGGGTCCAATTACAACCACACCTACTGGGATTTCCCTTACGCCCCAGAGACTTACAATTTCCGGCGCGCGATGAACGCGGCGGGTTACGCGACGCTGGTAGCCGATCGGCTCGGTAACGGCGCAAGCACCCGTCCGCCGAGCATGTCACTGACCGCGTCCGCCACCGCTGAAGCTCTGCACGACATCGTGCAGGCCCTGCGCCACGGACTCGCGGGCGCACAGCCGTTCGACAAGGTCGTCACCGGTGGTCATTCGCTGAGCTCCGGCACCTCGGTCATGGAAGCCACCACCTACCACGATGTCGACGGCGTGCTGCTCACCGGATATTCGCACACCCTGAGCGTGCCGGACGTCCTCGGCGTGATCGGCACCTACTACCAGGCGGTACAGGATCCCGTATTCGCCAGCCGCGGATACGATTCGGGCTATCTCGTGACCCGGCCGGGCACCCGGGCCAGTGATTTCTTCGGGCCGGATAATTACGATCCGCAGGTGCTCGCGATCGATGAGGCGACGAAGGAAACCTTCTCGCTCACCGAATATCCCGACGGCCTCACCTCTACCCTGCCAGGGATGTCCAGCTTGATCACCGCCCCGGTCATGGTCGTCAATGGCAGTTTGGACCGGTTGTCGTGTGGACCCGCCTATGCGATCTGCGCCGACAGCACGACCCTGCAGGCCGCGGAGGCCGCGTTTTTCAGTCCAGCCGCGCGGTTGCGTACCTTCGTGCTGCCCGGCAGCGGACATTCGGTGAATCTCGCACGGAACACCGCGCAATATCATGCCGCCGTCATCGACTGGATGAAGTCGGTCGTCGGATAGCTCGATCTACTTGCGGCAGTTCAGTTTCCGTTACCGGTCCGCCATGCCCAGGTCGGATCGACAACGCTGCTCACCGTAGCCTCGCGACGGCGAATTCGGCCAGACCCCCTCTCGGTCCACCCGCGAATACTACTGGTAAACACCACTTTTCAGGGCCGCGAAACAGCCGGACCGCCGGGTGATATCCACTCGATTAACCGACCGGATCCCGGGTAGGTCGCACATGTGGTCCGAACCGGGGCCGCAGATAGTTCCAACTACCGAGAAGGAGCGCTGTCATGGCAGATCCGAAGAATCCCGGGCAGTTCGGCAATCGCAAGGACACCCACGAGCAGGCCAGCAAGGGCGGCAAGGCCAGTACCGGCAGCTTCGGCCAGCGCAATGCGGCCGACCCGCACGAGGCAGGTCGTAAGGGCGCGCGGGCGCAGCCGACGGCGGCCAAGCAGAAGGGTGGCCAGCACAGCCACAGCGGCAGCTAGCTCAACCTGTCGAACGGGCCTCGGTGATCTATCCGGGGCCCGTTCGATCGCGAATCCACCCGTGAGCACTTCGCCACCGGGCCCGATCCGGAACGTCATATCCGCCGACTCCGGCAGTATCTCGATGCCGGTGTCGACGAACTGTACGTCCAGCAGATCGGGCCCGATCTGGATGGCTTCTTCACCGCGTGGGAGAAGGAGATCCAGCCCGCCCCGAGCTGAACGGGGACGGCCAGGCGGGTACGGCGACGGTCGACCGACGCCAGACCCGGTGCTGGGCAAGCGCATTCGCGAACATCTCGATGAATTCCTCGGACACGCCCGCGCCGACGGCGGTCGTGGTGAAGACACCTGTTCGCGCGTCATGATCGGTATCGGATATGACACCGGCGACCCGCAGCAGCGTGACACCGTCGCCGAAGCCGCCGATCGGTTTGGCGTGTTTGAACGCCTCCAGGACGAAGTGCACCGCCGCGCCATTGCCCACCAGCGTGTCGGCGGACTGCGCGCCACCCGCGACCAGCACCGCATCGTAGAGAACCGAGGCGACGGTGGCCAGCGACCGGTCCACCGGGAGGGTTTCGCCGTCGCTGCCGTCGCCGCCGAACGTACCGGCGTGCGGCGCAAGCACTTCGGGGACCGCACCACGGTCGGTCAACCACGATTTGATGCGGCGCACACCGAGTGTGTCCACCCCATCGGCGGCCAGGATCGCGATCTTCCGGGTCGCGATGGTATCGGTGACCGTATTGAGTTGCGACAGCGCAGGAGATACCGCCGCCTCGCGATCACCCGAGTCCGGTTGCGGCACAGGCATACCCAGTTCACTCGCGACCCGCTCGGCCAGTTCGGGCTCGATTCGCACCAGATGTTCGAGCACCCTGGTCCGGATGATCGCCCGCTCCACCTTGCCCAGTTCGAAGGCGAAGGCGGCGACGATGTGGTCGGCCTCCGGCGGCGACATACTGCGCCAGAACATCCGCGGCTGCCGGTAGTACTCCCGAAAACTGCTGGCGCGCTGACGAATAGCAGAACCGGACAGCGGCTCGGCATAGTGCTGGAACATCTCGGTATTCGCCAATGCCGGACAACCGCCACCGATGGTGTTCTTGGTATAGGCGGCCTCGCCCCGCGGAATGGCGTGCTGACCGTAGCCGTCCTGCTGGTGATTGCGCACGTCGGCGACCGGCCGGTTGATCGGCAGCTGGGCGAAATTCGGCCCGCCCAAACGGATCAGCTGGGTATCCAGGTAGGAGAAGTTGCGCAACTGCAGCAGCGGATCATCGCTGAAATCGATACCGGGCACCAGATTGGCGGTGTGGAAGGCCACCTGCTCGGTCTCGGCGAAGAAGTTGTCCGGATTGCGGTCCAGCACCATGCGGCCGACCGGCTGCACCGGAACCTGTTCTTCCGGAATGATTTTCGTCGGATCGAGCAGGTCGAAGTCGAAGCCGAATTCGCTTTCGTCCGAGACCAGCTGCACGCCGAGTTCCCACTCCGGATACTGGCCCGCCGCGATGCAGTCCCACAGATCGCGTCGATTGAAGTCGGGATCACGCCCGGCGATCTGCTGACATTCGTCCCACAGCAGCGAATGCACGCCGAGTTTCGGCGTCCAGTGGAACTTCACGAAAGTGCCTCGGCCCTCGCTGTTGACGAGCCGGAAGGTATGTACGCCGAAGCCTTGCATCATGCGATAGCTGCGCGGCAGTGCCCGGTCCGGCATCAGCCACATGATCGCGTGCAGTGTCTCCGGCTGCTGCCCCACGAAATCCCAGAGGGTGTCGTGCGCGGAGGCGGCCTGCGGAATCTCATTGTGCGGCTCGGGTTTCACCGCGTGCACGAAGTCCGGGAATTTGATTCCGTCCTGGATGAAGAACACCGGGAAGTTATTGCCGACCAGATCGTAATTGCCCTGGGCGGTATAGAACTTCGTCGCGAAGCCGCGCACATCGCGCACGGTACCTCCTCGATCGGGGACGGAGCCACCGCGGCTCCTCTCGTCCGCGCATACCCGCGAGCGGCACACTCACACCTGCGCTCAGGGCAGCGCGGACGAGAAGGTTCGAAGGTCGCGGTCAGTCCGTCGACACCGCCTCCACCACGCCGCCGGTATCGGCATTGCCGAGCGCGACGGCCACATCGGCCTGCGCCACAATGCCGACCAACTGGTCACCGTCGAGCACCTGCACCCGGCGGATCTGATGCACCGCCATCACATTGAGCACCTCGTCGGCATCGGTGCCCACCTGCACCGTAATCGGTGTGCCCTCGGCCAGTTCCCCCGCCTTGACGCCGATCGTGTCCTTGTTCTCGGCAAGCACCTTCACGACGATGTCGCGGTCGGTCAGTATGCCCTTCAACCGATTGTCCTCACCGCATATCGGCAGCGCCAATGCTCAGCTGTTTCATCAGCTTCGCGACCTCGACCACCGAATCGCTGGATCGCACGCACTGCACGCCTTCGGTCATGAGTTCCCGCGCGGTTGCCATGGTTGCCCTCCTGTTCGTCGCAAGCAGATTCGGGTTCGCGGTACCCGACGTGATCGCCGATACACCCTGATTGATCCGGAACATGTCGGGTATCCGCTCGAACGAGACGATCCATCCGAAGGGAGAGGACGCGATGTTTCCTGGACCCGACGCATCCGATCGGCTGCGTTCCGACTTCCCGGACCACGCACGCAACACCAGAAATCACGCGGGCGAAATGATCGCCGACACCCACAACTGGCCCGGCGTCATCCTGGTGCTGCTGGGCGTAGTCGGCGCCGCCCTGACGCTCACCGCGGCGGGCTACGGATTCGCGGGCTGGGCCGTCGTGGCCGGTATCGCCACTGCTCTGTGCCTGATCTGCGGCGGCGGACTCATCCTCGCCGAACACCGCCGCGTCAAGGCCGACGAAGGCCGCGAACTCCTCGAGCCGGGCGGCCACTGACGCGAAAAGGGGGCAGCCTAGCCCTCTGCGGCCAACTGCCCGCAGGCCGCGGCAATTTCCTGGCCCCGCGTATCGCGCACCGTGCACGGAACGCCCTGCGCGTTGACGCGCCGAACGAATTCCTGCTCAACAGGTTTCGGGCTGGCATCCCACTTGCTGCCCGGCGTCGGGTTCAGCGGGATGACGTTCACATGCACGCGGGAGCCAAGCGCCTTGTGCAGTTTCGCGCCGAGCATATCGGCGCGCCACGGCTGGTCGTTGATATCGCGGATCAGCGCGTATTCGATGGAAACCCGGCGCCCGCTCTTATCGGCGTAGTAGCGGGCGGCGTCGAGGACCTCGGCGACCGGCCAGCGGTTGTTCACCGGCACCAGGGTGTCGCGCAGTTCGTCATCGGGTGTGTGCAGCGACACCGCGAGGGTCACCGAGAGGTCCTCGTCGGCGAGCTTGCGGATCGCCGGAGCCAAGCCGACGGTGGAAACCACCACATTGCGCTGAGAGATACCGAAGCCGTCGGGCGCGGGTGAGGTGATGCGACGAACCGCGGCGACCACCCGCTTGTAATTCGCCAGCGGCTCCCCCATGCCCATGAAGACGATATTGGACAGGCGGCCCGGACCACCCGAGACCTCGCCATCACGCATGGCAGCGGCTGCGGCGCGGACCTGGTCGACGATTTCGGCGGTGGAGAGATTGCGGTTGAGGCCGCCCTGACCGGTGGCACAGAACGGGCACGCCATACCGCAGCCGGCCTGGCTGGAAATGCAGAGGGTGGCGCGATCGGGATAGCGCATCAACACGCTCTCCAGCAAGGTGCCATCGCCCGCACGCCACAAGGTCTTTCGCGTCTCGCCGCCATCGCACGCGACATGTTTGACCACCGACATCAGCGGCGGAAACAGCGCCGCGCCGACCTTTTCGCGCACGGTGGCGGGCAGATCGGTCATCAGCTCCGGATCGGCCTGCAGGCGGCCGTAGTACTGGCGCGCGATCTGGTCGGCGCGGAACTTCGGCAGACCGAGCTGCTCGACCGCGGCCTTGCGCCCGTCGGCATCGAGGTCGGCGAGGTGCCGTGGCGGCATGCCACGGCGCGGAGCATCGAAGACGAGGGGCAGGGAGACGGTCATAGTCCCTCCAGTGTCCCATCTCGCGTGTGCGGCCCGGACCGAAGGTGACCATCACGACGCCCGACGCGACGAACGTCACGTTCGATCGGGCCGGTGAGCAGCTCTGCTTCGACATCACGACATGCCGGTCACCGGACAGAAATGCGTGCACCGACGATAGCGATCGGCAATGATCGAAGGATGACCAGTCACGCCGAGTCGTCCGAGCCGGAGCGCACCGAAGATGCCGCACCTGCGTCGACCGGCCGTGAGACGGTGGAGCCGACCGGCCGCAAGTCGGTGATGAAGTCCCGGACCGGCGACACCTGGGTCGCCCTGGTCGCCGCGACGCTGATCGGGATCGTGCTGCTGATCTTCATCCTGCAGAACCTGGAACAGCAGCGAGTGGATCTGTTCTTCTGGAGCTTCTCCATGCCGGTCGGCATCATGGTGCTGCTGTCCGTGATCGCCGGTGCGCTGGTGATGGCGTTGGTCGGCGGGGTGCGGATCATTCAGCTCCGCCGCGCTGCGAAGCGCTAGAGCAAGCTGCTGAGCACCAGCCACGACACGAAGGCCGAGGGCAGCATCGAATCGAGGCGGTCCATGATGCCGCCGTGGCCGGGCAGCAGGGTGCCCATATCCTTGATGCCCAGTTCCCGCTTGACCTGGGATTCGATGAGATCACCGACGGTCGCGACCAGTACCAGGCCGACGCCGAGCACCACGCCGATCATCGAGTTGGCTTCCAGCAGCAGGGTCACCGTCAGCAGACCGCCGATCACGCTGAACACCAGCGAACCGCAGAAGCCCTCCCAGGACTTCTTCGGGCTGATCGCGGGCACCATCGGATGCCGCCCGAACAGCACACCCGCGACGTAACCGCCGACATCGGAGCAGACCACCAGGATCATGAAGGTCAGCACCCGCAGATTGCCGTCGGGCTCGAGCAGCAGCAGCGTCGCGAACGAGGCGAGCAGCGGGATCCAGGCCAGGGTGAAGATCGTGATCGCGGTGTCGCGCAAGAAGTTTCGCGGCGCGGTCTGCAAGCCGTGATCGAAAAGGCGCCACACCATGCAGACCAGCGTGGTCGTGGCGAAGGCGCCCGCCACGCCGCTGGCGCCCCACGGCCAGCCGAGCCAGAACACCGCCTGACCGCCGACGATGAGCGGGATCCGCGGGACGAGGACATCCGCCTCCCGCAGCCGCTTGGCGACCTCCCAGGTCGCGACGCCGACTCCGGCTGCCGCAACGCCGATGAATACCTTCGGCACGAACAGCAGGATCGCGATGAGCGAGAGCCCGAGACCGAAGCCGACGGCCAAGGCGGCTGGGAGATTGCGACCGGCGCGCGAGGCGGGAGCTGCGGGTTCGTCCGAGTTCTGTTGCTGGGCTACGGGATTCACCGGCTCGGCGGCGGAGTATTCGGGGGTCGCGGAACCATCGTTTTCGGGTCCGGGCGTCGCCGGTCCCCAGGTCGAAGGCTCATCGGTCGCAGGTCCCGGAGTCGCGGGTTCATCAGTCGCGGGGCCATCGGTCGGCGAGCCGGATGCTGCGGGGCCGACTGTCGCGACACCATCGGTCGCGGGTCCGGATGTCGCCGGACCCGAGGGTGCGACGGTCGCATCCCCCGGAGTCGCGGACCGACCGGTCGAGGCCTCCACCGAGGATCCCCGACGTTCGGCCTCGGACGTCGCGGAGTCGGTGTGCACGGGTTCGGGAGGTGCGGCTTCGGGAATCGCGGCATCGACCGCGCGCCCGTCCGTCGCATCAACAGTGCCGTTGGCCGGCCTCGGCTCCTCGGCCGCACCGGTCGCGGCGGCGTTCTCGGCCACGATTGTCCCGTCGCTCAACTCGTCGTTCCGTTCGTCCCCCGCCCGGGCGGGCCCGAAAGATCCGGCCTCGGACCTCAGACCTCGAGCAGTTCAGCTTCCTTGTGCTTGACCAGTTCATCGACCTGGCCGACATATTTCGCGGTGGTCTTGTCGAGCTCCTTCTCGGCGCGCCCGACCTCGTCCTCACCCGCCTCGCCATCCTTCTGGATCCGCGACAGTTCGTCCATGGCCTTGCGGCGGACATTCCGAATCGAGACCTTGGCGTCCTCGCCCTTGCCCTTGGCCTGCTTGGCCAGTTCACGGCGCCGCTCCTCGGTGAGCTGCGGGACCGAGATCCGAATGATGTCACCGTTGTTGGTTGGGTTGACACCGAGATCCGAATTGCGGATCGCGGTTTCGATCGCGCCGAGCGTCGACTGCTCGTACGGCTTGATCACCACCATCCGCGGCTCGGGCACGGTAATGCTCGATACCTGGGTAATCGGGGTCGGCGAACCGTAGTAGTCGATGACGATCCGTTGGAACATGCCCGGATTCGCCCGACCGGTACGGATGGACCCGAGGTCGTCCTTCGCCACCGAGACGGCCTTCTCCATCTTCTCCTCGGCGTCGAAGAGCGCTTCTTCAATCACGACCGTTTCCTCCACAGCGTCGTCATCGTCATGATCCGCGGGCGCGGGGTCAGGACCGAACCAATGTGCCGATCTTCTCACCGGCGACCGCACGGGCGATATTGCCCTTCGTCAACAAATTGAACACCAGGATGGGCATCTGGTTGTCCATACACAGGCTGAAGGCCGTCGCGTCGGCGACCTTCAGGTCACGCTCGATGACCTCTTTATGCGTGATCTCGGTGTACATGGTCGCGCTCTGGTCGACCCGGGGATCCGCGGTGAAGACCCCATCGACGGCCTTGGCCATCAGCACCACGTCGGCGCCGATCTCCAGCGCGCGCTGGGCGGCGGTGGTGTCGGTGGAGAAGTAGGGCATGCCCATGCCCGCGCCGAAAATGACAACGCGGCCCTTTTCCAGGTGCCGCTTGGCGCGCAGCGGCAGATAGGGCTCGGCGACCTGCCCCATGGTGATCGCGGTCTGCACCCGGGTGTCGATGCCCTGCTGCTGCAAAAAGTCTTGCAGCGCAAGGCTGTTCATCACGGTGCCGAGCATGCCCATATAGTCCGAGCGGGCGCGTTCCATACCGCGCTCCTCGAGTTCGGCGCCGCGGAAGAAGTTGCCGCCGCCGATCACCACGGCGACCTGAACACCGCTGGAGACCACCTCGGCGATCTGCTCGGCGACCGTCTGCACCACATCGGGGTCGAGCCCGACCTTGCCGCCGCCGAACATCTCCCCGCCCAATTTGAGGAGCACCCGGCGATATCCTGGGCGGTCGGTCCCGGGGTCCGTCATGGGTGTTCGTCTCCTTCGGCGATAGATTTCGGTCTGTCGACACAGCACGTGGGCCGGATGGCAACGCGGAGGCTCAATACGGAGCGCCCTTATCCTGCCCTACTCGGATTCGATGTGGGTAGAAGACCCCCTCGGACGCAACGAACTCGCCCGGTCAGGCTCGGGAATTGCGGATGAACGGCCGGCGTCCGGACAGCCGAAACCCCTCGTACACCGTATCCGGAGCACGAGGGGTTTCGCGGGCGTTATCAGGCCTGGCCGACCTCGAAGCGGGCGAAGCGGGTCACGGTGACACCGGCCTCGTCCAGCAGCGCCTTGACGGTCTTCTTCGAATCGGTGACCGACGCCTGCTCCAGCAGGACGACGTCCTTGAAGAAGCCGTTGACGCGGCCCTCGGTGATCTTCGGCAGCGCGGCCTCGGGCTTGCCCTCTTCCTTGGCGGTCTGCTCGGCGATGCGGCGCTCGTTCTCCACCACGTCGGCCGGCACATCCTCGCGGGTCAGGTATTTGGCCTTGAGCGCGGCGACCTGCATGCCGACCGCACGCGCGGCGTCGGCAGCGGCGTCACCCTCGCCCTGGTACTCGACCAGCACGCCGACGGCGGGCGGCAGGTCGGTGGCACGCTTGTGCAGGTAGACGGCGACCGGGCCGTCGAAGGCGACGACACGACGCAGCTCGAGCTTCTCGCCGATCTTGGCGGCGAGCGCCTGCAGCGCCTCCTCGACGGTCTGACCGTCCAGCTTCAGCGCCTTCAGCGTGTCCAGGTCGGCGGGCTTGGCAGCCGCGGCGGCGGTCACGATCTTGTCGGCGAGGCCCTGGAACTCGTCGTTCTTGGCGACGAAGTCGGTCTCGGAGTTGATCTCGATCAGCACGCCGTCCTTGGCGACGACCAGACCCTCGGCGGTGGCGCGCTCGGCGCGCTTGCCGACATCCTTGGCACCCTTGATGCGCAGCACCTCGACGGCCTTGTCGAAATCGCCGTCGGTCTCGACCAGCGCGTTCTTGCAGTCCATCATCCCGGAGCCGGTGAGCTCCCGCAGCCGCTTCACGTCAGCGGCGGTGTATGTCGCCATGGGTGGCGATCCTCCTGTGTGTTGTTTCGGGTGGTAACACCACCTTGCCGACCGCTCCTATGCAGGAGAGGTCGGCAAGGTGAACAGACGCTGTCGCGACGATCAGGCGTCGGCCGGGGTGGCGGGGGCCTCGGCGGCAGCCTCGGCCTCGGTCGCGGCGGGGGCGGCCTGCGCGAGCAGCTCCTGCTCCCACTCGGCGAGCGGCTCGCCCGCACCGGCTTCCGGCTTCTCGTCACCGGAGGAGATACCGGCCCGCGCCTGCACGCCCTCGGCCACCGCGGAGGCGACGACCTTGGTCAGCAGAGCGGCGGAACGGATCGCGTCGTCGTTACCCGGGATCGGGTAGTCGACCAGGTCGGGATCGCAGTTGGTGTCCAGGATCGCGATGACCGGGATGTTCAGCTTGCGCGCCTCGCCGACGGCGATGTGCTCCTTGTTGGTGTCGACGACCCAGATGGCCGAGGGCACCTTGGCCATATCGCGGATACCGCCGAGGGTGCGCTCCAGCTTGTTCATCTCACGCGTGAGCATGAGGATTTCCTTCTTGGTGCGACCCTCGAAGCCACCGGTCTGCTCCATCGCCTCGAGCTCCTTGAGGCGCTGCAGGCGCTTGTGCACGGTGGAGAAGTTGGTGAGCATGCCACCCAGCCAACGCTGGTTGACGTAGGGCATCCCGACGCGAGTCGCCTCGGCCGCGATCGACTCCTGGGCCTGCTTCTTGGTGCCGACGAAGAGAACGGTGCCACCGTGGGCGACGGTCTCCTTGACGAACTCGTAGGCCTTGTCGATGTAGGTCAGCGTCTGCTGCAGGTCGATGATGTAGATGCCGTTGCGGTCGGTGAAGATGAACCGCTTCATCTTCGGGTTCCAGCGCCGAGTCTGGTGTCCGAAGTGTGCGCCGCTGTCGAGCAGCTGCTTCATTGTTACGACAGCCATGGTGCCGTATCTCTCTTTCGTTGCCGGTTGTCGCGGCGAATCGGTGATCCGCCGCCCTGGCGCCTCCGAATCATCGGACCCGATCGCGAGGATCAGGACCAGCCGATGATTCCCTGCTTCGCATGCGCTGCCGGTTCACGAAGTCGAGCTCCGGTTCGAACAGCGCCGTTACGAACAAGCACGGGGTGGCGCGCGAAGTCGGTCCGTGCAGGCACAGACCGCTCGACCAGTCTACGGGCTGAGGGGGCGAGTTCCTAAATCGCCCTGTCAAGGGTCGAAACGGGCCATCTCCACAACCGAGCAAGTTGTCCACACTCACCGAAGCGAGGGTACTGCGGGTCCCGTATGCGGCCGACGCTTGAAACATGAATCGCATAGCTATCTCGATGACCATGCTCATCCCACCGCTGTTCCTGCTGTCACTGGCTCTGGCACAGCCGGTTTCGGCAGCACCACCCAATGGCGGGGCTCCGGTAGCGCTGCCTTGGGGATCCGCGGCAACCGCTGCGCCGGATGGCGGTTTCCCTGGATCGGAAGTCGTGTTCGGGGAGTGCACGGGTTCGGCCTGTTCGGCGGGTGGCGGGTCGTCGCGGATGCCGGATCCGCTTCGTGCTGCGCCGCTCGTTGTGAATATCGCGCCTGGCGTGCTGGATGCGCGAGTCGCGCCGGATGCACCCCACGTGAACATCGCGCTCGGCGCAGCCCGCGTGAATATCGCACCAGGTGCGTGGGGCGCATATGTCGCGCCTGACGCACTGCACCTGGACATCGCGCCACATGCTGTTCACGTAAACGTCGCGCCGAATGCGCTCCGGGTGAATGTCGCGCCGGATGCATTGCGCGTGAACATCTCTTCCGACGGACTCCACGGAAATGTCGCCTCCGAGCCACTGGTGGACGTCGCGTCCGATGCACCGCGCGTGAACATCGCGCCGGACGCTCTCCGCGTCAATATGGCGCCCGACGCACTTCGCGTGGGCACTGCACCCAACATGCTCCGAGTGGACACTGCATCCGACCTGCGTTCGGCCGACGGGGCGCAGACACCGGCCTCTGAGGAGGGTGCGACGCCGCTCGCCGCCGACATTGCATGTGGGGCTGGCACCGGGTCGGCGAGCGCGTTGCCGCGGGTTTTCAGCGATCTGCTGTCGCGGCTGCTGGATCTCGTTCAGCGGGCTCCGCTCCCGCTGCCGCGCTGATCTCGGATGAAGCGCCTCAGCAGAATCGGCGGCCCACATGGGCGGCGGCTGATTTCGATTGTCCTCGGGGTCATCGCACTGCTGGGACTCGTTGCGGAGCAGTCGGTTTCGGCTGCTCCGCACGGGGAGTTCAGCTGGCCGCTGCAACCACGGCCTGCGGTCGAGCGGCAATTCGACAAACCGGCGCAGGACTGGCTACCCGGACATCGCGGGGTTGATCTGGCAGGTACGAATGGGCAGGCGGTCCTCGCGGCCGGAGACGGAATCGTGGTGTTCGCGGGAACGGTCGCAGGCAAACCCGTCGTCTCGATCGATCACCCCGGCGGGCTGCGAACCACGTACGAGCCGGTGCAAGCAGAGGTTTCGGTGGGCATGCGAGTGGGTCGCGGAACGCGAATCGGCGATTTGGAGGCGGGACACGTGGGTTGCGTGGCGGCGGCGTGCCTGCATTGGGGTGCGAGACGAGAAACAAGCGGTCACAGCCGACGTGAGTACATCGATCCGCTCGGACTACTGCACCCGACTCCCCTGCGACTGAAGCCGGTGACATGAATTCAGGGCCGAGCAGCAGCTTCGGAGGATGCCCTTCCGCAATGACGGGTTGGGCGCGAGGATCGGGTAATGGGATATGCGTTCGGAGATCCGCCGTTCACCTATGCCGAGGTCGGCGCGACGAGGGAGGTGCTGCCTGCGGGCTATCACCGGTTTCGGCTGCGCCGCCGCATCGGGTCCGGGCGGGCGCTGTTCGAGCGTGCGGGTGCGGAGATCCTGGCGTATCGAATGCAGAAGGGCACTGGCATCTTTCGGGAGGCCGACACACCGACCGCAGAGCCGGGGACGCGGCTGACCGTGCGGTTGGGCGCCGGTCCGGTCAGCATCACCGCACCGTGCCGGGTCGTCTACGTCCTCGACGAACCCGACCGGCGCGGCTTTGCATACGGCACGCTGCCCGGACATCCCGAGATCGGCGAGGAACTGTTCGCTGTCGAATACGACCCCACCGATGACGCCGTCTACGGCCTGGTCACCGCCTTCTCCCGCCCCGGGGCCTGGTACGTCCGGCTCGGCGGACCGGTGGTGCGAGCCATCCAACACATCATCGCCGGAAAGTACATCGACACACTCCCGACCTCCGCCTAGGATCCGCACAACGCCCAGGTCAGGCCACCGGATTCCGCTGCAGGGCAGCTGAATTCAGCGCACGTGTCCGGATGGCGACAACACCAAAAACCTGCGGCAATGATGTGCTCGACGGCCATCCAGGCGTCGCGTAACCAACTCGGCTCACGCAAGCGCACACGGCCTCGGGCACCTAGAGCTGCGCCTCGAGTGCGGCAGCTTCGGCGCGCAACAGGTCACTGTGATCGGAGCGTCCGAGGGTGTCGTATTCGACAGCCGCCTGCTGCCGGTCGGCGATTTCGGTGCGGACGATCTGTTCGATATCGGCCTCGGTGAGATCGCGTCGGCGAGCTTCGGCGGCGCCGAGTCCGACCGCGCTGTTCTCGACGGCTCCGGCCTTGATGTCCACCGTGTCGATGGCTTCGGCGTTATCGATGGCACCGAGCGCAGATCGCAGACCGGAGATCGCGCTGCGATCGCGGGTCTTCATCGCGGCGGACAGCGCAGTGCGGAGGCGCGCACGCAGAGGTACGGAGTTGTCGATGGATTCGGTGGACATGGTCGCCGACCGTACGCGCCGGGACCTCACGGGTCGAGCGATTTGGCCGAGCGGCCCGCAAGCGCTATCTCAGGGGGTGACGATGGCGAAGTCCGGATCCGGCGCGTCGATCACACCGACCACCGCGTTCAGCCCGCTGGGATCCCCGGCAATGGCGATATCGCCCGCGGCGACCAGTGCGCCGAGATTCTCCCCTGCCAACAAGGCTCGAATCAGGATCGACCTCGTCAAGGTGAAAGCGGCGTCCGGATCGGGTAAGTCGGCGCCGTCGGGCTTGTCGTAGTGGACCATCAGGCCGTTGCGCAGTTCGAGGCGGTAGGTGCGTTTTTCGTCGGTGATGTGCCAGTCGATCACCACGCGCAGATTCCACGCCTTCGGTCCATCGATGCGCAGCGCGATCGCATCGAAGATCTGCTCGATGGTCAGCGCGTCGAGCATCGTGGGCGCATTCGTCGTCGTCGGCGTGCCGAACGACCCGTTGCGCAGCTCATAGGCTCCACTGAGATAGAAGTTGCGCCAGGTGGCATTCTCCGCACCATAGCCGAGCTGCTCGAAGGTGTTGGCCTGCAACGTTTTCGCCGCCTCATTAGCCGGATCCGCAAAAACGGCATAGTTGACCACCTGCGCGACCCACCGGTAATCCCCTGCGTCATAAGCGGTTTGCGCCTTACGCAGCACCTCGTCGACACCACCCATGAATTCCACATGACGCCTGGCGGATTCGACCGGCGGATGCTCCCACAAATGCGCCGGATTGCCGTCGAACCACCCCATGTAGCGCTGGTAGATGGCCTTGACATTGTGGCTGACGGAACCGTAATACCCGTGCGTATGCCACGCGTCGGCGATGGCCGGTGGCAGCTCCAGCATCTCGGCGATCTCACCGCCCAGATAACCCTGATTGAGCCTGCGCACCGTCTGATCGTGCAGGTAGCCATACAGATCCCGTTGCAGCGATAGGTATTCCACCAGCCGCTCGGTACCCCAGGTCGGCCAGTGATGTGAGGCGAAGACCACGTCGGAATTGCGGGCGAACAGATTGATCGACTCGGTCAAATATTTGGCCCACACATGCGGGTCACGTACCAGCGCGCCACGCAGCGTCAGCAGGTTGTGCAGTGTGTGCGTTGCGTTCTCGGCCATACACAGCGCGCGCATGTCGGGGAAGTAGAAGTTCATCTCGGCGGGCGCCTCGGTGCCCGGGGTGAGCTGGAAGACGATCCGGATTCCGTCGACCGTTACTTCCTGACCGGTACCGGTGATGTCCACCGTCGGCGGAATCAAGGTGATCGTGCCCAGCGACGTGGTCTGTCCGAGTCCGGCCCCGACCTGCCCCTTCGGCCCCCGAGGCAGCGCGGCACCGTACATATAGGCAGACCGGCGCCCCATCGCAGTTCCCACATAGATGTTCTCGGCAACCGCGTGTTCGAGGAATCCGGCAGGTGCGAGTACCGGGCAGCGGCCCGCCGCAACATCGTCGACCGTCGTCACACCCATCGCACCGCCGAAATGGTCGGCGTGCGAATGGGTATAGATCAACCCGGTTACCGGCCGATCGCCTCGGTGCGCTCGATACAGCGCCAAGCCCGCCGCGGCGGTCTCCGCCGAAATCAGCGGATCGATCACGAGCACACCGGCGCTTCCCTCGATCAGCGTCATATTCGATAGATCGAGCCCACGGATCTGATAGATGCCCGCCGCGACCTCGTACAGCCCCTGCTTGACGACCAGCCCGGACTGCCGCCACAGGCTCGGATTGACCGACGCCGGGCAGGTTCCCTGCAGGAAGCCGTAGGAGTCGTTGTCCCACACCACCTTTCCATCCGATGCACGCACCTCTCCCGGCTCGAGTGCCGCGATGAACCCGCGGTCCGCATCCGCGAGATCGGCCGTGTCAGTGGGCAGTGCGGCCGCCGCTCGTTGCTGCTCGGCGACGATGAATTCGCTCGGCTCGGTCGCTGTGCTCATATCCGTCCTCCTGTGCTTGTCAGCCGAACATGTCCGGCCCGCAACGCATTAGGGCCGTGGATCCGTAAACCCGATCGCGGCCGCGACACATGCGACGGCCAGCACCGCCAGCATCGTCGCAGCAATGACTCGCCCGCCGTGACCGAAGCGCCCCTGATGCAAGGCGCGATTGCGCGAAAAAGACAGGGCCGCAACGGCTGCCATGGTGATCGCCGCTCCCGTCGGCGCGATGGCGACGGCGCGCCACCCGTTGGTCGCGGCATGATTGACGAAAAGCGCGGCGACGACCATCGCGGCAATGGCCGTACGCCGCCACGCCAATGCGGTGCGTTCGGCGGCCAGACTCTCGGCGGTCATCGCAACAACACCACCACGCAGGCAAATACCGACACGACGGCAATACCCCACGACAGAATCGGCACCATGATGGTGTCGGGTAGCGGTTCACCGTTGCGCATGGCTCGACCGACGCGCCGCCAATGTCCATACGCACCGACCGCGATGATCACGGCGAGCACGATGCAGCTCATCGCGAGCGTCCGGCGCAACCCCGACATCCGCACCGGCTGCACCAGCGTATGCACCGCGACACCACCCGCGAGCAGGCCGAGCGAGGTGCGCATCCAGGCCAGGAAGGTGCGTTC
Source organism: Nocardia pseudovaccinii (assembly GCF_050942345.1). Lineage (NCBI taxonomy): Bacteria > Bacillati > Actinomycetota > Actinomycetes > Mycobacteriales > Nocardiaceae > Nocardia > Nocardia pseudovaccinii. The sequence continues at coordinate 2,739,581 of NZ_CP192074.1, read as the reverse complement.
GTTGGCGAGGGTGAAGCGGTAATCGACCTCCTCCTCCCCCTCCTCGGATTCCTCGGCGGGGTTGGGGAGTGTCATGGCGCCTCGGCTCGGACTGCACCATGGTCGTCGTCGGAATTCACGGGCACCTCTCCATCGCTGGTCGGTTTACTGCCGCATGCGAACGCTCCGCTACGTCAGGTTAACGAGCGGCGTTGTCGACGTCTACGAAGATCACCATCGCGGATGCCGCACTCCCGGTCAGACGGGTGTGGCGTCCTGGAAGGTCATCGCGAGCCGATCGACGGTCGAGGCCATGAGTGCGCGCTTGGGTAAGCCGAGGGAGCGTAATTCGTCGGCCCAGGCATGCTCGCCGAGGGACAGTTCGGCGCCGCCGGGGCGAGCGCGCATGCCGGACGGTTCCATCTGCCACTGCGTGCAGCGGGTGACGCCGTCGATGTGGGAGTATGCGTCGAAGGAGGAGCCCTTGCGACGTTGCGGGACCGCGAGGCCGGGGCGGATGGCGAGATCGACGATCAGCTGCCCGTTCTGGTGCAAAACGCCGTGTCGCACGCTTGCATCGTGCTGCGCGTCGAAATCGGCAATTTCCTTGGGGAAGCCCCAGATGCCGCGGCCGGCGGCCAGGGTGAATTCGCCGTCGACCGGGAGACGATGAATGAAGACGCCCGCGCCGCCCGTGGACAGAGCACGCAGATCGCCGAGCGTACCGGCGGGCCCAGCAGTGTGGTGCCGGACCATGAACGAGACACCGAACTCGTTGTACGGCCCGAGGTCGCCATCGACGTAATCGACGAAAACGAGCGTGCACATGGCGCGACCACCCGGCAACCGAAGAATCTCCAGGCCGGAGTAGTCGACGAGCCGCTGCGCGGCCGCCGTCGGTACCGAGTAGGTCGCCATGAAGGCATGCGCGAGCCGAATCCGCACCGGCATCTGCACTTGCCTGCCCAGCACAGTATGCGAACTCATCGGCCCCACCCCGAGACAGCAATGCAGCATGCGTCGACCACCGAGTGGTCGACAAATCGTGCGGCGCCCACAAATCCTCCAAACTAGAACCCGTGTCAGAATAGTATTATTTCACGCTCATCACACCACTTTCATTAGCAAGAACACGTTTCAGAATTGCGGCTGAGTCGTTTGCTGGGCAGTTCGAACTCGCACACGGCTGGCCGCTGCGCAGGAGCGGGCCTCCCCCAACGCGCCGCAGATCCTCGGTCGCCGCTCTATAGGCCGTCAGGCTCGGGGGTGGGCTTGGTCGTGGACCTTTTTCAGGCGCTCGATGGAGACGTGGGTGTAGAGCTGGGTGGTCGCCATGCTGGCGTGGCCGAGGAGCTCTTGTACGACGCGCAGGTCCGCGCCGCCCTCGAGCAGATGGGTTGCGGCCGAATGCCGCAGGCCGTGCGGACCCATATCGGGTGCCCCCGGGATTGCCGAAACGACCTCGTGGACAACTGTTCTGGCCTGACGTTGGTCGAGCCGTTTGCCGCGACGGCCGAGCAACAGCGCACGGCCGGAATCGGCTGTCGCGAGGGCGGGACGGCCGTACTGCAGCCAATTCGCGATCGCCTCGTCGGCCGGAACTCCGAAGGGCACCGAGCGCTCCTTGTTGCCCTTACCGATGACGCGGACCAGCCGCCGTTCGCGATCGATATCGTCGAGATCCAGGCCGCACAACTCGCTCACCCGAATGCCGGTCGAGTACAGCAGCTCCACGATCAGCCGGTCTCGCAATGCCATCGGATCACGTTGCACCGCACCGGATTCCGCCGCATCCATAGCCGCGACAGCTTGCTGCGCACCGAGTACCGCAGGCAGTACCCGATGCGCCTTCGGCGACCCGAGCCGCAACCCCGGATCGATCGACAGCCGCCCGGTACCGGTCAACCACGCGGTGAACGTCCTCGCCGAAGACGCCCGCCGTGCCATGGTCGTCCGCGCCGCCCCACCGGCCGACTGCGCCGCCAACCACGACCGCAACAACGCCAAATCCAGTTCCCGCACCGCCGAATCCGCCGATCGCGCAACCAAATGCCCCAACAACGACCGCGCATCCCCCACATACGCCCGCGCCGTATGCACCGATCGATTCCGCCCGAGCCGCAAATGCCGCTCATACTCGGCCAGCAATGCCTCGAGATCCTCCGGCAACTCCATCCCCCCACCGTCACCGCCCCCGCTCCCCTTGGCAAGTAAGCACGCCGCAATGCCGCGGTTTACTGCGAGAACCGCGTCACCGCGTCCCGACCGGATCTCCTCCGACCGCAATGGCCGAATCACTCCGAGCCGCGACTGCACCGATCCGCGCCGAGCTGAATTCTTGACCGCGTAGAGACCGGGCAGCTCGCCCGGTCGCGGAGCTGTGATCGGCCCCGGGCGTGAGCGCTCACCGGCCCGGTACATAAGCGCTCACCAGCCCCGGTACATAAGCGCTCACCAGCCCAGTACATAAGCCCGGTATATAAGGCGCTCACCGGCCCGGTACGTGAGCGCTCATCGGCTCGGAGGGTTTGCGGTTCGGTGCCAGCCGTATTCGTCCATGCCTACTAGGCCGACTAGTTCGAGGGCAGGGAGGATGGCGCGGACGGTCGGGAGATCCAGGCCGACGGTTTCGGCGATGGCGCGGGGTTGGCGGGAGCCGATTTCGGGGAGGGCGGCGTAGACCGCTGCTTCGTTGCCTTGCAGTCGGTCGCTGAGGTCGGACGGCTGGGGGGTCGGTAGGGAAAGGCGTAGTGGGCCTGCTTCATCGATGACCTCATCGGCGCGGGTGACCAGGAGGGCCTCACCTTCGCGGATCATGCGGTGGCAGCCTGCCGATGAGGCGGCGGTGACCGGGCCGGGGATGGCGAGGGCGGGGCGACCGAGGCGGCGGGCCCATTTCACGGTATTCCGGGCGCCGCTGCGTAGTCCGGCCTCTACGACGAGGGTGCCGTCCGCCAGCGCGGCGATCACGCGATTACGGGCCAGGAATTGGTTCTTGTGCGCAACCGTGCCGGGCGGGTATTCGCTGATCACCAAGCCCGTTTCGGCGATCTCGGCCAAGAGTCGTTCGTGCTGGGCCGGATAGGCGCGATCGACGCCGCAAGCAAGAACGGCGATCGTCGGAGCACCGACGGCGAGGGCGGCGCGATGCGCCATACCGTCGATACCGAAGGCGGCTCCGGAGACGATTGTCCAGCCCTGAGCGGCCAGATCACCAACGATCTCGCCGGTGACATGCTCTCCGTATCCGCTGCTGCAACGCGAACCGACCACCGCGATCGCCCGCTCGCTCGACTCCGACAACGACCGCGGCCCACGTACCCACAACGCCAATGGCACCGCCCCGTCACGATCGCGTCCGGGCTCGAGCTGCCGAAGCCCGAGCATCCGCCAGGCCGGCCACTCCGGATCGTCCGGGGTCACCAACCGCCCACCCAGCCGTTCCATCACCTCGAGATCCCTTGCCGCACTATCGATCTCCCGCCGCCGAGCGGTCGGCCCGAGCAACGACTCCGGCAGCTCACACTCCCGTACCGCCCGCGCCGCCTCCACCACCCCCACCGATTCGATCAACGACGACAACGCCGCACACGGCCCCTGCACAACCCGTGACAAATACGCCCAAGCCAACCGCCGCTCATCAGCGTCCTCGCCAGAAACCGCCGGCTCGGAACACCCCGAATCCCAACCATCCAGATCCACAACCCCATGCCCCGAACCACGCGCGCCCCCTGCCCCGGCATACCTCGCCGCATCCATCTTCCTGACTACCAATGCGACCGGATACGTATCGCTTCCCGCCGCCGCACCCGAGGCTCCCGTTGCCGCAGCACCACTCGCCGACTCAGCGGATCCACCACCTGCCGCCAGTTCTGCACAACCCGACGTCGCTTCGGAATCCTCTGTCGCACAAGGGTCGTCCCCCATCAAACGTACTGTTGCACGACGGCCGCCACAGGCTGCCGGAGCTTGGCAATCCGAGACAGTGTTCACCGACACGCCCACACTCCCGACAGCAGCAGATCCGCCGCCAGCCAGGGCCTCTACACGTCCTGCGACATCAACGGCTCGCGCCGCGCAAGACCCGGTGCCCACCGAGGTGCCGGTGGCACCGACTACAGGACTGCCGCCACATATTGTCAGTGGTTCGCAATCCGAGGCACACGAGATAGTGCCCGTCGACTTGCCTGCACGCCCGAAAGAGGCAGAACCACTACCCACCGATTCCACCGCCCTCCTATTGACAGTGGCAGAGCCGTTGCCCGGCGACGAGGCCGCACACGAATCGGCTGGAAAGCCATTGCCCGTCAACTCGCCCGGACACCCGACGCCAGCAGGGCAACTCTCTTCTGCCGCCGCGAGATCCGGCGCGGTCGCGCCGACATGCGCCATCACAGTGAGCTCGCAGGCGTTTGCACCGGCACCCACCTCTAGCGCAGCGGACCTCGTTCCAGAAATCTCACCGCTGATCGAGCCTTTGTCTTCCGTTGCCGCACTCAATGTGAGCCCCGTTGACGGAAGTTCAAGGCGGCCAGTACGTCTTGGGCGCTGGGTTGCTCGGCGTTGCGGAGGTCGCTGATCGTCCACGCGACGCGGAGGGCGCGGTCGGCGCCGCGGGCGGACAGGCGGCCCAGGCGGAGGGCGGCTTCGATGGGAGCGGTTGCCTCGTGGGGGAGTCGGAAGCGTTGGCGCAGGATGTGGCCGGGGACTTCGGCGTTGGTTGCCCAGCCGTAGTCCTGCCAACGCTGTATTGCGGCTTGCCTTGCGGCCGCGACTCTACGGCGCACGACCTCGCTGCTCTCGGCGTCCTCGGCGGCGAACGATGCGCCGGCGTGGCCGCGCATCTGGACCCAGATATCTATGCGATCCATCAACGGTCCGGACAGCTTGCCAAGGTATCGGCGACGCGCGAGCGGGGCACAGATGCAGTCGACATCGCGGGCTGGGGCACAAGGACAGGGGTTTGCGGCCAAAACCAATTGGAAACGGGACGGGTAGCGAGCCACGCCATCGCGGCGGGCGATGCGAACTTCGCCCTCTTCCAAGGGGGTTCGCATCGCTTCCAGGACCTTGGTTCCTATCTCCGCACATTCGTCGAGAAACAAGACCCCGCGATGGGCACGGCTGACGGCGCCCGGACGTGCGGTACCCGATCCCCCGCCGACCATGGCGCTGGCCGAGGTCGAGTGATGCGGAGCGACGAAAGGCGGCATGGTGATCAAGGGGTGGTCATCGGAGAGTGCGCCTGCGACGGAATGGATGGCCGTCACCTCGAGTGCTTCGGATTCGGTGAGCGGCGGAAGCAGACCCGGAAGACGTTGCGCCAGCATGGTTTTACCGATTCCGGGCGGCCCGGTGAGCAGCAGGTGGTGTCCGCCTGCCGCGGCCACCTCCAATGCCCACCGGGCCTCCTCCTGACCGACCACCTCGCTCAGATCGCCACCGCAGCGCACCGTGTCGGGCAGCATGCCATCGGGCTCGACCAGACCGCCTTCACCACGTAGCCAAGCGACGACGGTACGCAGGGTCGCGGCCCCGAAAACCTCGATGCCGTCCACCAGCCCGGCTTCGGCCAGTGCGGATTCCGGCACGATCACCCGCATCCAGCCCGCATTGCGTGCCGCGAGCACAGCGGGCAGGATGCCGCGCACCCGGCGGACCCGCCCGTCCAGCGCCAATTCCCCGAGCAATACAGTCTTTCCGAGCCGATCGGAGGGGACCGCGCCCGCCGCGTCGAGCACCGCGATCGCGAGGGCAAGGTCGTAGACACTGCCGATTTTGGGCAGCGTCGCCGGGGACAGTGCCAGGATCACGCGACCGTCGGGCCACTTCTCCCCGATATTCGCCACTGCGGAACGGACCCGGTCGCGGGATTCCTGCAGCGCGGTATCGGGCAACCCGACCAGATGCACCGACGGCAGCCCCTGCCCGATATCCGCCTCGATTTCGACCAGCTGGCCGTCCACCCCGCTCACCGCGACCGAATACGCCACCCCCAGCGCCATCAGAACACCGCTTTCAGGTGATCGATGACCGGTCGGTGGCCGCGGTGCAGCAGCACCGAAATGACATCGAAACGGACATCGCGCCACGGGCCGTCCTGTTCGGCCAGCCACACCAGCGCCAACCGCCTGATCCGCTGCTGCTTATCGAAGGTGACCGCCTCGGCGGGCATGCCGAATTTGATTCCGGTTCGCGTTTTGACCTCGACGAACGCGGTAACGCGGCCATCCCGGGCGATCAGATCCAGTTCGCCGTACTTGCACCGCCAATTCCTGCTGATGATCTCCATCCCGGCGGCCTGCAGGAATCGGGCCGCCAGTTCTTCCCCTTGTGCGCCGAGCGCCTGGTTGTCTGCCACCAGCTCAGCGTGCTCGGACCACACCCACGCCCGATGACACCGACCTGCGCAAACAGAAAACCTGTGGATACCCGCTCAGCTGTGGACAACCCGGGCATCCGACCCTCGCACTGCACCTACTTGTCGGTGCCCAATGGTATTGGCCGCCAGCCCTACTCGGGTAACCGCAGATCCGGCTTCTCCAGCTCCTCGATATTCACGTCCTTGAACGTGATCACCCGAACATGCTTCACGAAGCGCGCGGGTCGGTACATATCCCACACCCACGCATCGCTCATGCGCACCTCGAAGTACACCTCGCCGTCGGCGTTCTGCGGCCGCAATTCGACGGAGTTGGCCAGATAGAAGCGGCGCTCGGTCTCCACCACGTACGAGAACTGACCGACGATGTCCTTGTACTCCCGGTATAGCGAGAGCTCCATCTCGGTTTCGTATTTCTCCAGGTCCTCGGCACTCATCGGGTGGGACGTCCTCCTTCTCGCCGCACTGCGTCTGCTGTAATCATCATCGCGCATGCGCCGCGTCGGTAGCCACTCGGCTATCCGGTTCGACGCCCTCCAGCAAAACCTCGTCGGCCAGTTCCGCATCGGCGTACTCCGCCGCGGCTACCGGCCGCAACCCCGCTGCCGAGCGCACATTGCGCCAGGATCGGCGGTGCTCACTGCTCGGTCCGAGCCGTTCCAGCGCGGCCGTGTGCTCGGGCGTGTTGTAGCCCTTGTGCGCGGCGAATCCGTAGCCGGGGAACCGCTCGTCCAGCTCGACCATCATCCGATCCCTGGTCACCTTGGCCAGGATGCTCGCGGCGGCGATGCAGGCCGCGGCCGCGTCACCGCCGATGACGGGCAGTGACGGCACCGGAATCCCGGGCACCCGGAATCCGTCGGTCAGCACATACCCCGGTGTCTGTCCGAGTCCGGCGACCGCGCGGCGCATACCCTCGATATTGGCGACGTGGATGCCGATCGAGTCGATCTCCCAGGCCGGAATGACGACCACCTTCCAGGCCAGCGCCAACCGGGTGATGATCGGGTACAGCTCCTCGCGCACGGGTTCGGTGAGCTTCTTGGAATCGTCGAGTCCGGCCAGCCTGTCGTAGGCCTTGGGCGCGAGCAGGCAGGCGGCGACTACCAGAGGTCCCGCGCACGGTCCGCGCCCGGCCTCGTCGACCCCGGCGACCGGGCCGAGGCCGCTGCGGATCAGCGCCGCCTCCAGCGTGCGCAACCCACCGGCTCGACGCATGACGACACGCGGCGGCCACCCGTTGCCCGGAGTCGCGCCATTAGCCCTAGCCACTCGACCCTGCCCCACCATCCAATTATCCTGCGGCCCGCAACGATCAGTTCGTCTGGGGATCCTGTGATTTCACCGGACCGATCCGGCTGGGCGGCCAGATCTTGAAGACCGTCTTGCCGCGCACATTGTCGATCGGGACGGTGCCCTGCAGGTTATCGCTGACGTGGGCGCGTGAGTCGGCGGACTGGTTGCGGTTGTCGCCCATCACCCACAGGTTGCCCTCGGGCACCTTGACCGGGCCGAATACCCGGCCCGCCGGGTAGGTCGCATTCTGCTGACCCGGGTACCACGGGTAGTCGTTCAGGACGTACGGCTCGTCCAACGGCTTGCCGTCCACCATGACCCGCCCCTGCGCGTCACAGCACTGCACGGTCTGGCCGCCGACGGCGATCACCCGCTTCACCAGGTCGTTCTCATCCGGTGGCACGAGCCCGAAGAAGGAGAAGAAGTTCTGCACGCCGCGCACGGCGACATTGCTGGACCGGATCGACTGGTAGCGGGTATTCCAGGACGACGGGCCGACGAACACCACGACGTCACCGGGCTGCGGCTCGCTCCAGTAGTAGCTCGGCTTCTCCACGTAGATGCGGTCGCCGATGAGCAGCGTGTCTTCCATCGACTGGGACGGAATGACGTACGGCCGCCCGACAAAACTGACCATGAGTGCCGCGATGACCGCGGCGATGACAATGAGAACCGGCAGTTCCTGCCAGAAGGGGCGCTGCTTGCGCTTCGAGCGCCGTGAGCGGCGGCTCTTGCCCTCGTCGTCCGAATCGGACACCGTCATCGACCCACTTTCGTCTGCCACGCCGAACAGATTAGCCCGGCACCAAGACTGACGTCCGGTGCCGGGCTAGCTGAAGAACATTCGTGCCGAGCGGTGCCGCTACTTGCTCAGCGCTTTTCCTTGATCTTGGCGGCCTTGCCGCGCAGATCGCGCAGGTAGTACAGCTTGGCACGGCGGACGTCACCGCGGGTCACCACATCGATGTGGTCGATGTTCGGGCTGTGCACCGGGAAGGTGCGCTCCACACCGACACCGAACGACACCTTGCGGACGGTGAAGGTCTCGCGGATGCCACCGCCCTGACGCCGGATCACGACGCCCTTGAAGACCTGGATGCGCTCCTTCGAGCCTTCGATGACCTTCACGTGCACGTTGAGCGTGTCGCCCGGACGGAAGTCGGGGACATCGCTGCGCAGCGACTTTTCGTCGACGAAGTCAAGGGTGTTCATTTCATCCTTCTGATGTTTGCGCGAGCAGAGGACCCTGGCGGCACTCGCGTGCTCGACCGGTTCATGCTCCGAATAAGGGGTGCTCCGTGGGCCGAATGCACCCAGGGCAACCTGTGCATTGTGCCAGATCGGCGCGTCGCGGGAAAAATCGGGCCCGGCTCACCGGGTGGCCGCGCGGTGTACGGCGGCCGCGAGACAGTCCCGCCAGCTGCCATCCCCGAACCCGAAAGCCGCGCGCGCCGACGAGTGTAGCCATAGGCCAACCCACTCCGCGGATCCGCGAACCCATCGCTGCCCACGGCGCCGGTGTGCCCGAAGGCGTTCGCGCTCGAGAATGGGTAGTACAGCCCCTTGGCCTCGAAGCCGCACGCACAGGGCGCGCGGTCACCGCGCACGAGATCCGGATCGGTGCGATTCCGCTCCCGTCAGACCGCGAGTGGCCTGGTCGGGCGCAACGCCCACGACGCGAGGGCAAGCCCGGCGAAACCCAGTGGTCCGAGCCAGGCCTTCGGCTCGTCGCCGACGGCGATATGGGAGGCGGCCGCGCCGCCGTAGACGAAGGTCAGGCCCGCGTACGCCCACTCCTCGGCACGCGGGAAGCCCGGCGTCACGATCGCGGCGACCGCGGCAGCCTTGGCGACGCCCATGATGGTGGCGAAGTACATCGGGTATTCGAGTCGTTGGAAAACCTGGCGTACGTAGGAGATGCGCGCGAGATCCCAGTAGGACCCGACGACTGTTTCGGTCAGCAGGATTCCGGTGGCGCCGAGGTAGGCCAGGCGGGCGGTCTTTCGTAGGTTCATATCTGTGTGACGGATGGCGACCCGGCAAGGTAACGGCTTGTCACACTCACGGCCTCGGCGCCGTCATCTCTTCGAGCAACCTCGAGGAGATCCCTGTGGGCGACAACGATTCTTTGGCAGACCGATTCGTGGCGCACCGGGCGCACTTGGTCACCGTGGCCTATCGCATGCTCGGTTCGCTGAGCGAGGCCGATGATGCGGTACAGGAGGCCTGGTTACGGCTTTCCCGGGTCGACACCGCCGAAACCGACAACCTCGGCGGTTGGCTGACCACGACCGTGGGGCGGGTCTGCCTGGATATGTTGCGGTCGCGCAAGTCCCGCCGCGAGGAGGCCTATCTGCCCGACCCGATCGTCCTCGCCGATGCCGGAACGCAGCCGGAACAGCAAGCGGTACTTGCGGATTCGGTCGGTCTCGCGCTGCTGGTCGTGCTGGACTCGCTGAATCCCGCGGAGCGCGTAACCTTCGTGCTGCACGATATGTTCGCGGTGCCGTTCGACCAGATCGGCCCGATCATCGGCAGATCCGCGGCCGCGGCGAAGATGATGGCCAGCCGCGCCCGCCGCCGGGTCCAGGGTCGAGCGCCGCGACCCGACCGGGATCTACCGCGTCAACGTCGCGTGGTCGAAGCCTTCCTCGCGGCCGCCCGCGGCGGTGAATTCGACGCACTGCTGGCCATTCTCGACCCCGACGTGGTGTTGCGCGCCGACGCCGGAGCCCGCTTCCCCGGCGGCATGCGCGTACTGCGCGGCGCCGCGACGGTGGCCGGTCAGCTCGATGCCTTCCAGCGCGCCGCCAATGCCTTTGCTTCGCAACATGTCCTCGTCAACGGCGCGCCCGGCCTACTCAACACCGCTAGGGGCAAGACAGTCTCCCTGATCGCCTTCACCATCGTCGACGACAAAATAACCGCCATCGACCTGCTCTCGGACCCCGCCCGCATCCCACACGCAGTCTCGAGTGCTTGATCACCATGCAACTGTTGAGGCAAACGTCGAGAGCACCCCTCCGCCAGAGCATTCTCGTGGGCGCGGGACACACGGCGCGCTGGGGAGGCGCGGATCAATCGCGAAGGGAGTGGTCGGACACTGAGGGCAGGTGCCAATGGGTGGGGGCGGGAGGTGCGGGGACGACAGTGCGAGCCAATTCGGCCTCCGCGGCCTCGCGGACATGGACGACGTCGGGTTTTCCGGCGACCAGGTCTTGTACGAAGATCTTGGCGCGGATCACCGGGCGTCGGTAGCGACGTTCACGGACTATCGCCCGATACATGAGTCGGCGTCTACCCGGGTAGCGCCAGCGAGCCCATGGTGCGCCCGGTCGGCTCAGCCGGAATGCGCCGACCACGAGCAGGGGCAGGAAGAACATGCCGAACAGGCCGGTCCAGATCTTGCCCTTGGCGATGACGACTGCCGCCAGGCCCAGATTCACCACGGCGAAACAGACGATGAAGATGCGGACTTCGGTGCTGGGATCGCGGCGGAAGTCGTTGATATCCAATAACCACAGCGGGTGGATTCCGAGCAGCAGCAGTCCGGTCACCGCGAGCGCGACGAAGACCGCGTCGACCGAGGTGCGGCCCTGTTCCTCCCAGTACACGTCGCGCAGATAGAAGATCAGCGCGAATTCGTCGAGGGTCAGGGCCGCGCCGACACCGAAGGCGGCGGCGAGCAGGCTCGCGGTGAGTGTGGTGGCGCTCTGGTACATGGTGACCATCCCGATGCCGGACAGCAGCACCAGGATGACCCCGAACACCATGTGGTGGATGTGCACACCGCCGGAACGCACATTGCCCGGCCACCAGCGGACCTGCTTGCGGATCAACCGGACGCTGAGCCGGATCAGCAGGAAGCCGACGATGAACCCGAGGAGGAAGCACAGCAGCGGAAGGCGGCCGTGCCCGATCACATCGTCTTCGAGCCACCGTCGCATGGCCGCCTACAAACCTCCGCCCGTATCGCCCTACTGCCCGAACCCGGCCCGCCGCAGCGCATCCGCCATCGAACCGCTCGGTGCGGGCGCGTTGCGCCGCTGGTTGCCCGGGTTGCGGCCCTGATTCTGCTGTCGACCCTGGCCCTGCTGCTTACCCTGTCCATTCTGCCGCTGCCCGCCGCGATCCTGCCCGCCGCGACCGCCTTGGCCACGGCCGCGGCCGCCGTCGCCCTTGGTCGCCGTACCCGGCTCGTCGTCCAGCCGCAGCGACAGCCCGATGCGCTGGCGTGCGACATCGACCTCGAGCACCTTTACCTTGACGACATCACCGGACTTCACGACCTCGCGCGGATCCTTGACGAAGTTGTGCGACATGGCCGAGACGTGCACGAGTCCGTCCTGGTGCACACCGATATCTACGAATGCGCCGAATGCGGCCACATTGGTGACCACACCCTCGAGCACCATGCCCGGCTGCAGATCCGCGACCTTCTCCACGCCCGCCGCGAATTCGGCGGTCTTGAATTCCGGACGCGGGTCACGACCCGGCTTCTCGAGTTCGGAGATGATGTCGGTGACGGTGGGGATACCGAACTTCTCATCGGTGAACTCGGCGGGCCGCAGCGAACGCAACGCCGTGGTGTTGCCGATCAGTTCCGCCATGCCGCGTCCGGTCGATTCCAGGATGCGCCGCACCACCGGGTAGGCCTCGGGGTGCACGGCAGAGGTGTCGAGCGGATCGTCGCCACCGCGGATGCGCAGGAAGCCCGCGCACTGTTCGAAGGCCTTGGGGCCCAGGCGCGGCACGTCGAGCAGCGCGGTGCGGCTGCGGAACGGGCCGTGCTGATCACGATGCGCCACAATGCTTTCGGCGATCGAATTGGCAATACCGGACACCCGCGACAGCAGCGGCACCGATGCGGTATTCACATCGACACCTACCGCGTTCACCGCATCCTCGACCACCGCACCCAACGAGCGCGCCAGCAGGGTTTCGGAGACATCGTGCTGGTACTGACCGACGCCGATGGACTTCGGGTCGATCTTCACCAGCTCGGCCAGCGGGTCCTGCAAACGACGGGCGATGGATACCGCACCGCGCAGCGAGACGTCCATATCCGGTAGTTCCTGCGAGGCGTAGGCCGATGCGGAGTACACCGACGCGCCCGCCTCGGAGACCACGATCTTGGTCGGCTTGTTCTCCGGAATCCGCGAAATCAGCTCGGCGGCAAGGGCATCGGTCTCGCGCGAGGCGGTGCCGTTGCCGATGGCGATGAGCTCGACGCCGAACCGGGCGACCAGCGCGCCGAGTACGGCCAGGGACTTCTCGGTCTGGCCCTGCGGCTTGTGTGGGTAGATGACCTCGGTCGCGACGGCCTTGCCGGTGGCGTCGACGACGGCGACCTTCACACCGGTGCGGTAGCCCGGATCCAGGCCCATGGTGGTGCGGGTACCCGCGGGCGCGGCCAGCAGCAGGTCACGCAGATTCGCGGCGAAGATGTCGACGGCGTCCTTCTCGGCGGCCTGACGCAGGCGCATGCGGGTGTCGATACCAAGACTCACTTGCAGTTTCGTGCGCCATGCCCAGCGCACGGTATCCAGCAGCCAGGTGTCGGCCGCCCGGCCACGGTCGGCGATATCGAACTTCACCGCGATGCGGCCCTCGTAGACCGACCGCTCGCCCGGCTCCAGCTCCTCGGTGTCGGGTTCGAGCTGCAGCTGCAGGATCTCTTCCTTCTCACCGCGCAGCAACGCGAGGATCCGGTGCGAAGGCAGCTTGCCGAACGGCTCGCTGAATTCGAAGTAGTCGGCGAACTTCGCGCCCGCCTCCTCCTTGCCCGGCCGCACGCTCGAGCTGACCTGGCCGCGGTTCCACATCAGCTCACGCAGCTCGCCGACCAGGTCGGCGTCCTCCGCGAAACGCTCGACCAGGATGGCGCGGGCGCCGTCGAGCTGTTCGGCGGTGTACTGCGCGGGATCGGTGGTCGGATCGCCGATCAGCGCATCGGCGACGGGCTCGTGACCGGCCTCGCGGGCGATCTGCGCCTTGGTGCGCCGCTTCGGCTTATAGGGCAGGTAGATGTCCTCGAGGCGGGCCTTGGTCTCGGCTGTCATCAGCTGCCCGAGCAGCGCGTCGTCGAGTTTGCCCTGGCCCTTGATGGATTCGATGATCGCGCCGCGGCGCTCGTCGAGTTCGCGCAGGTAGGTCAGGCGCTCGTCGAGCTGGCGGAGCTGGGCGTCGTCGAGGCCACCGGTGACCTCTTTTCGGTACCGCGCGATGAAGGGCACCGTCGAACCCGCATCCAGCAGCTCGACGGCGGCCCGGACCTGGGTCTCGCGCACGCCGAGCTCATCGGCGATGCGCCGGCCCACGCTGGCCAGAGCTGTGGTCGCGGCCGGTGCGGCGGCGGTCGTGTCGGTGTTCGTCGCTGAACTGGCGATCTCGGGCGCTGTCGTCACGCCCGAGACACTACCGTTGTCACCTGACAAACGGCCCATGCCCAGGTAAACCGGCATGCTTGGACCTGAATCGTACGGTGACTCCCCCGCCTCCCGGGGCCTTTTGCCGGTCGTGAGGTGCTCGTAGACTTCCGTCGCGGACCGGCGGTCGATCTGCTGGCGGAGTCCCGGCGAGTTACCCGTGTGGCAACGAAATCAGTCGTCGCGGTTCGAAGGTGCGAGCAGTTCCACAGCCAGCTCACGCATTTCAGCCTTGCGTATTTTCCCCGTGACCGTCATCGGGAACTCCTCGACGATGTGCACGTAGCGCGGGATCTTGAAATGCGCGAGCTTGCCGGTGCAGAAGGCGCGGATCGCGTCGGCGTCCAATGGTGTTGTGCCGTCCTTCATTCGGATCCACGCCATCAGTTCCTCGCCGTATTTCGGGTCGGGGACGCCGATCACCTGGGCATCGAGGATGTCCGGGTGGGTATAGAGGAATTCCTCGATCTCGCGCGGGTAGATGTTCTCGCCGCCGCGGATCACCATGTCCTTGATCCGGCCGGTGATCGCGAGATACCCGTCGTCGTCCATGACGCCGATATCGCCGGTGCGCATCCAGCGGGCGGCATCGATGGCCTCGGCGGTCTTCTCCGGTTCGGACCAGTAGCCGAGCATGACCGAGTAGCCCCGGGTGCACAGCTCGCCGGGTTCGCCGCGCGGAACGGTCAAACCTGTTGCGGGGTCGACGATTTTGACCTCCAGGTGTGGGCCGACCCGGCCGACGGTCGCGGTGCGGCGGTCGATGCCGTCGTCGCGACGGGTCTGGGTCGATACCGGGGAGGTTTCGGTCATGCCGTAGCAGATGCACACCTCGCTCATGCCCATGCGATCGATTACCCGCTTCATCACCTCGACCGGGCAGGGTGATCCGGCCATGATGCCGGTGCGCAGGCTGGACAGATCGAAGTCTTTGCCCGAATCCAGTTGCGCGAGTATGGCGATGAACATCGTCGGTACGCCGTAGAGCGAGGTGCACCGCTGCGCGGCGACCGCATCCAGGGTTGCGACCGGATCGAACGCGGGCGCGGGAATCACCACGGCCGCACCGTGACTGGTGCTTGCCAGGTTGCCCATGACCATACCGAAGCAGTGGTAGAAGGGCACCGGCACGCAGATTCGGTCATGTTCGGTATAGCCGCAGAGTTCACCGACGAAGTAGCCGTTGTTGAGGATGTTGTGATGGCTCAACGTCGCACCCTTGGGAAAACCTGTTGTGCCGGAGGTGTACTGGATATTGATCGGGTCGTCCATGGACAACGTCGCGGCGATCTTCGCGAGTCGTTCGGCGTCGATATCGGACTGTGCCACCGCATCCCATTCGGGAGTTCCGAGTATCAGCACTTGTTCCAGGCCAGGACAATTCGGCCGGACCTGCTCGATCATGTCGACGTAACTCGAGGTCTTGAATTCCGGCGCCGCGATCAGCATGCGCACACCGGCTTGGCGCAGCACATATTCCAGTTCGCTGGTGCGGTAGGCCGGATTGATATTGACCAGGATCGCACCGAGTTTCGCGGTCGCGTACTGGGTGAGGAACCATTCCGCGCAGTTCGGGGCCCAGATGCCGACCCGGTCGCCCTTGGCGATACCGCGTTCGGCCAATCCGGTGGCCAGTGCGTCGATCGCGGCCGCGAGTTCGCGATAGGTCCAGCGGCGATCGGATGGACAGTCCACCAGGGCTTCTCGGTCCGCGTACGCGGCGGCCATGCGGTCGAAGTCATCGCCGATGGTGTCGCCGAGCAGCGGGGTTTCCGCAGTGCCGGATGTGTAACTCGCCAGTGCGGACATCACCGAACCCCCTGCTGTCGCAGGATGAACCGCTGCACCTTGCCGCTGGGCGTCTTGGGCAGGGCATCCACGAAATGCACCTTGCGTGGATACGCGTGCGCGGCGAACTTGCGTTTCACCAAGGTCTGCAATTCCGCCTCGAGTTCGACATTCCCTTCGAAACCGTTGCGCAGCACCACGAATGCCTCGAGCACCTCACCGCGCAATTCGTCGGGCATGCCGACCACCGCGGCCTCGACCACCCGCTCATCCAGCACCAGCACGCTCTCGACCTCGAACGGGCCGATGCGATAACCGGCCATGATGATCACATCGTCGTCGCGGGCCGAGAAATGGAAGAAACCGTCCGCATCCTGGGATCCGGCATCCCCGGTCAGATACCAGCGGCCGTCGGCGGTATAGCGCTGCGTGGTGCGTTCCGGGGCGTCCAGGTAGCCGAGGAACCACAGCAGCGGGCTGCGTCGGGTATCGATGGCGACTCGGCCCAGTTCGCCGACCGGCGCTTCGACGTCGGCGTCGTCTGCGAGCACCGCGCAATGCCATCCCGGCATCGTCCGGCCCATCGAGCCCGCGGGTGCGTCGACCCGGAGCGCGTCGTGCCAGGAATTGCAGATGAGCATGCCGTGCTCGGTCTGCCCGTAGTGGTCGCGCACCGCGACGCCGAGTGTCTCGACCGACCAAGTCACCACATCCGGAGTCAGCGGTTCGCCTGCGGACGACGCGCGCCGCAACCGGAGATCTGTTGGGGCAGCGGCACTATCGGCGCGCAACGCGCGGTAGACCGTCGGCGCGGCGGTGAAGTTGGTTACCCCGAAGCGGTCGAGCACCTGCCAGGTCAGCGGCGCCGAGAAGGCGGCATGCAGCAGCAGGCTGCGGATGCCGGAGGCCAGCGGGCTCAGAATCGCCCAGTACAGTCCGTACGCCCAACCCGGATCGGCCGCATTCCAGTAGACGTCATCCGCGCGCACGTCCAGCGAAAACTCTTGGTACGCATGGAATGCCGCGAGTGCACGCACCGGAATCGGAACGCCCTTCGGAGTGCCCGTCGTGCCGCTGGTGAACAGCTGCACCAGCAGCCCGTCCCCGCCGACCGGCACAGCGGCCGCGCGCGGGTCGTCGGCGGAGTACGCGGCGAGCAGATCCGCGAGCCGCAGCGGCGCCTCAGCCGCGGGGTCTGCGACTGTCGGATCCTGTGCCCCGATCGACCCAGCGATTGTCGGATTGTCCGCCCCCTGCCGGTCGGCCGGGTCATGCACGCGTTCGGCGGCGGCATCGCCACCGCCCTGCGCGGCCGCGTGACTGTCAGCGACAGCCCGGCCATTCCCGGCAATGATGACGCGCCAGGGCGGATCGGCCGGGATGTCGTCGCCCGGCACCAACTTTGTCGCCTGATCCGCGTCGGCGATGACGATCGTCGTGCCGCTCGCCTCGAGCCGGAAGGCGATGGCGGGTGGGGCGAAAGCGGTGAAGAGCGGGACGTGGACCGCGCCGCGCCGCCAGATGCCCAGCAATGCGACCACCAGGTCGGCGGATTTCGACATCAGGGTGGCGACGCGGTCGCCGGGTTCGACACCGAGGTCGGCGAGGGCGACGGCGAAGCGCTGGGAGCGCTCGCGCAGCTCGCCGTAGGTGAGGTCGGTCGAGGTCAGGTCGGGGTCGACGATGGTGAACGCGGTGCGGTCGGCGGGGTGCCGGTCGCACAGCAGATCCGCTGCGCCGACGTCGGGTCCGTCGTAGGTTTCCAGTAGCTCGCGCACGCGCGCGTTCAGGTCCGCGGTCATCTCGCCTCTCCTCATCGGTGATCCAGGCCACCTCGTCTCCAATAGGATGTGGGTCACATCACGTTCGGCACTACCCCCGAAAAGGGGTGAGTCTTTTGACCCACACCACCGCGCTGCTGCGGCCGCGCGACGGCGATGCGCTGCGCGCCGAGATCCGCTGGGTGGCGACCAAGGCGGGCGTGCCGGTGGTTTTCGGCGGCGAGGTGCACGATGATGCGCTGCTGCTCACCGAATTCGTCGGCACTGTCACCAATGGCCTGCGGGGACTGACCGTGCTGCGTACCTCCGGGCTGGGCGGCCGGGTGATGGATATGCGCAGGCCCGCCTCGGTCGCCGACTACCGCAATGCCTCCGAGATCACCCACCACTACGACGGTCCGGTCTCCGGCGAACGCATCCGCTCGGTGCTCGCGGTGCCCGTGGTGGTCGACGATCGCTCCCGCGCGGTGCTCTACGCCGCCAACCGCGGCGGCGTACCGCTCGGCGACCGCACCGCCGATCTGGTCGTCGCGGCCGGCCGACGCCTGGCCACCGAAATCACCATCCGCGACGAGGTGGACCGCCGCCTGCGCCTGCTGGAAATGACGACTCCCGCGCCCGAGACCGCACCCGCCGTCGCCGAGGAACTCCGCGAGATCAATGCCGAACTCCGCGGCGCGGCGCGCTCGACTGAGGACGAACGCCTACGCGAACGCCTGCACTCGGTGTGTGAACGCCTCACCCGAGTCCTGGTCGGCGACCCGCCCGCGGATGCCCCGCGCCTGTCCCGACGTGAACTCGACGTGCTGTCCCAGATCGCGCTCGGCTGCACCAATCACGAAGCTGCCCAACGCCTTTCGCTCGGACCGGAAACGGTCAAGAGCTATCTGCGCAACGCGATGACCAAACTCGACGCGCACTCGCGCCACGAGGCCGTCGTCACCGCCCGACGCCTCGGCCTGTTGCCCTGACCAACGAACTCCCGCGCACGCATTCGCACGCCGCGCACAGAATCTCGGACGATCCGATACGCGGCGTGCGAACACGATGACCGAACCTCGTCAGCGGCCGCCGGTGCAGACGCCTTCGGGGGTGTACTGGCAAGGGCGCTCGTTCCGCCCTTTGTATTGCCCGTGGTTACTGCTGCGGCCGCGCTGACCTGCGCTGTTGCGGCTACGGCCAGCATCGGGTTCATGGGTGTCCCGATCAGCGGCGACTCTGACTTCGACCAGTTCGGGGGCGGCTAGGTCCGATAAGACGATCATCGCGCCACCGATCAGAGTCGAGACCACCGCCCGACGCACTGTCCCGAAGCGAGCCACCGTCACCATAGCCACCTACCATTCACCGTTGATTAACGTGCCGTTAATCAACGATACATTCGATAAGGCGTCGAGTCTGTAGTTTCAATCGTCGAGCAGATCCGGACGCCGTTCACGGGTACGGGCAACGGACTGTTCGCGTCGCCACGCGGCGACCTTGGCGTGATCACCGGACAGCAGAATCGGCGGCACTTCGAGGCCGCGCCAGGAGACGGGGCGCGTATAGCTCGGCCCCTCGAGCAGTCCGTCGGAGAACGAATCCTCTTGGTGGGACTGCTGATTGCCGAGAACGCCAGGGAGTAGGCGGACCACGGCCTCGGCCATCACGAGGACTGCGGCTTCGCCACCGATCAGAACATAGTCGCCGATGCTGACCTCTTCGACACGAACCCGGCGGGCGGCATCGTCGAAGACGCGTTGATCGATGCCTTCGTAACGGCCGCAAGCGAATACGAGGTGCTTCTCGCTCGCCCAGCGTTGTGCGGTGGCTTGGGTGAAGGGCACTCCGGCGGGGGTCGGCACCACGAGCAGGGCGTCGTCGGGGCATACCTCGTCGAGGGCCGCGCCCCAGACGGTCGGCTTCATGACCATGCCCGGCCCACCGCCGTAGGGCGAATCGTCGACGGACTTGTGCACGTCGTGCGTCCAGCGACGCAGATCGTGCACGTCGAGGGAGATCAGGCCCTTGTCGATGGCCTTGCCCAGCAACGCCGTTCGCAGCGGCTCCAGATACTCCGGAAAAATCGTGACGACATCGAGTTTCATGTAGTCCCTTAAGTTTCCGGTGGATCGGCGATCCGCTACTCCGGATCGAGCAGACCCTCGGGCGGATCGATGACGACAAGTTGATCGGCCAGCGACACCGTCGGCACGATCGCGGTGACGAACGGGATCAGGATCTCCCTGCCGTCGTCGGCGGCGCGCACCGAAAGCAGTTCTCCCGCAGCCGAATGCAGCACCTCGGTGACCTTGCCGACAACAGTGCCATCGGTGAGCTGGACGGTCAGTCCCTCCAACTCGTGGTCGTAGAACTCGTCCGGATCCTCCGACTGCGGCAGCTCGGCACTGTCCACGATGAACAGCGTGCCGCGCAGCGCATCGGCGGCGGTGCGGTCGGAGATCCCGACGAGTTGCACGAGGAGCCGGCCCGAATGCTCTCGGGCCGACTCCACGGTGAATTCACGAACTTCTTCGGATCGCGCCGCCCGCCCGCGCAGTCGCACACCAGGTGCGAAACGCGCGTCGGGATCATCGGTGCGTACCTCGACGACCAGCTCGCCACGCACACCGTGCGATTTGGCGACCCGGCCTACGACGAGTTCCATCAAGCGTCGGTATCGACCACGTCGACCCGGATGCCCCGGCCGCCGATCCCTGCGACGAGGGTGCGCAGCGCGGTCGCGGTACGACCGCCGCGACCGATCACCTTGCCCAGGTCATCGGGGTTGACGTGCACTTCGACGGTGCGTCCGCGGCGGCCGGTGATCAGCTCGACCCGGACGTCATCCGGATTCGCGACAATGCCGCGAACCAGGTGCTCGACGGCATCGGCGACGACGGCGCTCATGACTGCGCCTCGCTAGCGCTCGGCTCCGTCATGATCGCCGTGGGCGCTGTGCCTATGGCTCGCTCGCTGCGCTCGCTCATGACTCCGCCTCGCTGGCGCTCGGCTCCGCCATGACCGAGCGATGCTCGGCTGTGCCCACGGTTGGCTCGCTGCGCTCGCTCACGGTTACTCGGCAGCCTCGGTCTCGGCGGCCTCGTCCTTCTTGGCGGCCTTCTTCTTGGGGGTGACGGCCTCGGCGACCGGCTCGTTGTCGGCGGCGGCCAGCGCGGCGTTGAACAGGTCCAGCTTGGACGGCTTCGCGGGCTTCACCTTCAGGGTGCCCTCGGCGCCCGGCAGGCCCTTGAACTTCTGCCAGTCGCCGGTGATCTCCAGCAGGCGCTGCACGGCCTCGGTCGGCTGCGCGCCGACACCCAGCCAGTACTGCACCCGCTCGGAGTTGATCTCGATCAGCGAGGGCTCTTCCTTCGGGTGGTACTTGCCGACGTTCTCGATGGCGCGGCCGTCACGACGGGTGCGGGCGTCCGCGATCACCACGCGGTACTGCGGGTTGCGGATCTTGCCGAGACGGGTGAGCTTGATGCGAACAGCCATGTGCTGATCTGCCTTTCATTGTTTGGTCACGGCGCAATTCAGCGACCCGCACGGTCTGCGAGCCCGGTTTTGCGCTTGGAGTGTGTGACCGCCGCGCGGTACGTAACCGGAGACGGGCTGACACTTGTCCAGGAAGGACGGTGGTCCATTCTGCCAGACCGGTCCCCCGCTCCTGAAATCGCGGTGTCAGCAGCGCCTCAGCGCAGATCCGCCGTGTTGACGGTGATCGGAACAGGTCCCGGAGCCACGACCGTCTCGCCCGCCGCGACGTACACCTCCTGACGGTATCCGCTCTCACCGAGCCGATAGCCCCAGAAACGTGCTGGCTTGTCCTCGGGCAACTCGACAACCCACAGGTACGGGACACGTGCGGCCGCGTATCCGGCGATCTCTGTATCGCGCTCCTCGCGGGTATTGCCAGGAGACCACACCTCGACGGCCAGCACGAGGTCCTCGGGCGCGAAGCTGGCGTGGTTGATGTCGACATTCACTACAGCGATATCGGGAATGACCCCGGTGCGGAAAGCTGTGCTGATCCGCACAGCTACCGCCGGCAGTACATCCAAATCGCTCCGTCCCGCGGCCCGCAGCGCGTCGCACAACAGAATCGCCAACTCCAGCGACGCATACTGATGCGGACCGCCGGGCGCTGGCGTCATGTACAGGTACCCCAGGATGAGTTCGAGTCGAGATCCATCGGACGGCTGCTCTTCGGCCAGCCAGTCTTCCACAGTCGTTGGGCCCAAGGGATGAATCATCGCAACCTCGGCGCTCATCGTCATGTCCCGTCCGATCTCTGTCGCAGGGCATAGGGCGCCGGTGACTGCGGTAGTCGTCATGACCGGGCCGCCCACGCCGGTCGAGCGGGCGAAGAGTGATCTGCCCCGGCGGGCATTGATCTGAGCGCCCACTGCTCGGGAAACGAATGGGCGCTCAGGGCAACCGGCTCAGCGGACCAATGGGGCGAGAGTGCGTCCGGCAAGATCCACGGCGCCCGGTTCGTGGCCGTTCGTCACCATGTTGACGATGAGACCCTGCACACCCTGGTCGAGCACCCTGGTCTGCAGTTGCTCGGCGACTTCGGCTGGGCTGCCGACGAATTGGCGGTCGGCGATGGTTTGCTTGCGCTCGTCCTCCGAGATGGTGGACAGGTCGACGCCGATACCGCGCAGAAGATCGTGCTGTTGTTTGCGTGCGCGGTCGCCGTCTTCATCGATCATCAGGAAACAGAGGTAGCTCACCTCCAAAGTCTCCGGGTCGCGGTCGATTTCGGCACAGCGCTGGTGCAGTGCCTCGATCTTGCGGGGCAGTTCGGAGGCGTTGCAGATGATGTTGATGTGGTCGGCGAAGCGGGCGGCCAGCGCGAAGGTCTTTTTCTCGCCGCCGCCACCGAGCAGAATGGGCAGGTCATTGCGCAGCCGCGGCTCATTCATGGCGTTCTCGGTGTGGTACCACTTGCCGTCGAAGGTGGAGTGTTCACCGCGCAGCATCGGGGTGATGATCCGCAGCGCCTCGTCGAGCCGTTGGAATCGTTCGGTGAAGGTGCCGAATTCGAAACCATAGGACTGGTGTTCGAGCTCGAACCAACCGGCCCCGATGCCGAGTACCGCCCGTCCGCCACTCACCAGATCCATGGTGGTGACGGTCTTGGCGAGCAGGGCGGGATTGCGGTAGGTGTTGCCGGTTACCAACGCCGACAACTGAATTCGTTCGGTGGACGCGGCGATTCCGGACAGTGCGGTGTAGGCCTCGAGCATCGGCTCACTCGGCTCACCGAGACCGGGCAGCTGGTAGAAATGATCCATGACGAAGACCGTGTCGAAACCGGCGGCTTCGGCCTCCCTGGCCTGCGCGACCACGGTCGGAAAGAGTTCGCTGACGGGCTGGCCATAACTGAAGTTGGGCATCTGATAACCGAGGCGAATGGTCATAACCCGACCCTACGCGCGCCACACCCCAGCCTTCCCGATCTTGGCCACATCAGCCCGCTGACCTGGGAGTCTGTCGCACACCGACTGACGACCCAGCGCACGCGACAGGCCGGTCAGCGGTGGCCGGTGACCGGATTGTGGGTTTTGACGAGGCGGCCACGCAGGACGACGTAGTGCGGCTCGGTGAGCGCGGCCGGGTTGATGCGCGGATCTTCCTGGTAGACAACGAAATCCGCTGGCGCACCGGCCTCGATGCCCGGACGCCCGAGCCAGGTGCGGGCGTTCCAGGAGGCAGCGCCGAGTGCGTCGTGGTTCGACAACCCCGCCCCGGACAGGGCGGCGATTTCGTCGGCAATCCGGCCGTGACGGATGGAGCCACCCGCATCGGTGCCCGCGAAAATCGGAACGCCCGCATCGTGCGCATTGCCAACGGTACGCCGGACGCGCGCGTGCAGATCGCGCATATGTGCGGCGTAGATAGGGAATTTGCCCGCGCCGTCGGCGATTTCGGGGAAGGTGTCGATATTGATCAGCGTCGGGACCAGCGCGGTGCCGTGTTCGACCATCAACTCGATGGTGTCGTCGGTGAGGCCGGTGCCGTGTTCGAGGCAGTCGATGCCCGCGTTGATCAGGCCGGGCAGGGCGTCCTCGCCGAAGACGTGTGCCGTCACCCGCGCGCCGTTGGCGTGCGCGGCGTCGATCGCCTCCTTCAGGATCGTGTCACTCCACAGCGGCCGCAGATCGCCCGCCGACCGGTCGATCCAGTCGCCGACGATCTTCACCCAGCCGTCGCCGAACCGAGCCTGTTCGGCGACGATCTCCGGCAGATCGCGCTCGTCGTCGAGTTCGATGCCGAGTTCCCGGATATACCGCCGCGGTCGGGCGATATGGCGGCCCGCGCGAATGATCCGCGGTAGTTCCTCGTGCTCATCGATGAAGTGCGTATCGATCGGTGACCCCGCATCGCGCAGCAGCAGCGCACCCGCGTCCCGCTCGGTCTCGGCCTGGGCGATCGCGCCCTCGCGATCCTCGTGGCCCCCGCCGTACCGGATGCCGACGTGACAGTGCGCATCGACGAGTCCGGGCACGATCCAGCCTGTGCCGCACAGTGTTTCGGCCCCCGCGACGGGCTCGAACGACACCAGCCCGTCCCGCACCCACAGGTCACGCACCTCGTCATCAGGGAGAACCACACCCCGCAGATGCACACCAACCTCCTCGACCGTCGTCGGCACCCGACCTACTGCCGACGCCGAACACGAACACGCCCTACTTCTTGGGGAAGTTCAGCTTCGACAGGTCGAAACCCTCGAGCCCAGGCGGCAGTTGGTCCAGCCCGGCGGGCATTCCGGACAGATCCGGCATCCCTGCGGGCATACCGGGCATGCCGGGGAACCCACCGCGCACCTTCGGCGGCGTCGGCCCACGGCCACCCTTCTTACCCTTCTTGCCCTTCTTCGCGTTGGCCCGTCGCGAGCCGGGCAGCCCCATTTGGCGGCCCATCATGGCCATCATCTTCTTGGCCTCGAAGAAGCGGTCGACGAGTTGGTTGACCTCGGAGACCTGCACGCCGGAACCGTTGGCGATGCGCAGGCGGCGAGATGCGTTGATGATCTTCGGGTTCGCGCGTTCGGCCGGGGTCATGCCGCGGATGATCGCCTGCACCCGGTCGAGCTGCTTATCGTCGACCTGGGCGAGCACATCCTTCATCTGGCCCGCACCGGGCAGCATGCCGAGCAGGTTGCCGATGGGGCCCATCTTGCGGATCGCGAGCATCTGATCGAGGAAGTCCTCGAGCGTCATCTCGCCGCTGCCGATCTTGCGGGCGGCTTCCTCGGCCTGCTGCTGGTCGTAGACCTGTTCGGCCTGCTCGATCAGGCTCAGCACGTCACCCATGCCGAGGATGCGCGAGGCCATCCGGTCCGGGTGGAAGACGTCGAAGTCCTCGAGCTTCTCACCGGTGGAGGCGAACATGATCGGCGCACCGGTCACATTGCGGACCGACAGCGCGGCACCACCACGGGCGTCACCGTCGAGTTTGGTGAGTACGACACCGGTGAAGCCGACGCCGTCGCGGAATGACTCCGCGGTATTGACGGCGTCCTGACCGATCATCGCGTCGAGTACGAACAGCGTCTCGTCCGGCTTCACCGCATCGCGGATGCCGGCGGCCTGCGCCATCAGCTCGGCATCGATACCGAGGCGACCGGCGGTGTCGACGATCACCACGTCGTACTGTTTGCTGCGCGCCTCCGCGACACCGGCCTCGGCCACCGCGACCGGATCGGCCGCCGAAATGCCGAGCGGATTCTCGCCGCCGCCGATGGAGGTGCCGGGATGCGGCGCGAAGACGGGCGCACCCGCGCGGTCACCGACCACCTGGAGCTGGGTGACCGCGCCGGGGCGCTGCAGGTCACAGGCCACCAGCAGCGGCTGATGCCCCTGCCCCTTGAGCCATTTCGCGAGCTTGCCCGCCAGGGTGGTCTTACCGGAACCCTGCAGACCGGCGAGCATGATCACCGTCGGCGGATTCTTGGCCAGGGTCAGCCTGCGGGTTTCGCCACCGAGGATTCCGATGAGTTCCTCGTTGACGATCTTGACGACCTGCTGGGCCGGATTGAGGGCGGCGGAGACCTCCGCGCCCTTGGCCCGCTCCTTGATCTTGGCGATGAAACCGCGCACCACGGGCAGCGCGACGTCGGCTTCGAGCAGGGCGAGGCGGATCTCACGACAGGTGGCGTCGATGTCGGCCGGTGACAGACGCCCCTTACCGCGAAGATCCTTGAGGGCACCGGTAAGCCGGTCGGACAGGGATTCGAACACCGATCGCGCTCCTGATCTCGTGGGACGTCACTTGGTATCCCAGGGTAATGGGACTGCCCACCAGTTCGCGCAAGCGGTGCTCGCTTCGTGGCGTTATTCCATCGCGCGGCGGCGCGGTCTGGCGGTTTTGCGGTAGTCGTGGTTCTCCAGAGCAACCATGAAAACCGCCTCCCGACCGGTGAGGCCGAGCTCGAGGGCCAGGTCGTCGAGCATGGCCCAGTCCGTGCCTGTCGGCACATCGTGGGTGGCAACGGTGGTGGCAATCGTCATAGCGGTCACAGCCTGCTGACCGGTCAGTGT
Source organism: Nocardia pseudovaccinii (assembly GCF_050942345.1). Taxonomy (NCBI): domain Bacteria; kingdom Bacillati; phylum Actinomycetota; class Actinomycetes; order Mycobacteriales; family Nocardiaceae; genus Nocardia; species Nocardia pseudovaccinii. The sequence goes on along the minus strand of NZ_CP192074.1, from coordinate 2,713,393 downwards.
CCGGCCGGGCAGCCAGGAGACCACCCACCGATCACCGCCGACGCAGCGCGCCATATGCGTGGTCTCGTCACTCGTCATCATCGACGCCGAAACGACTTCAATTGCCACCGACCTGCTCCCCTCATGCTCGCGATAGCCAGACGCTCTGATAGTAGGGTGCGCCGGGCGCGCTGCATACGCTTTCAGCAAATCATGTGCAAATGTCAATCACTCCGGTCAGGAGTCCGAGCCGGTACCGGGTGGTCCGACTCCCTCCGGCGGCTTCGGGGCGGGCCGCGGGACCACGGCCAGAACCGCCTTTTCGACGGTTTCGCGACGCTCCGGAATATCGACGCCGAGGTCGAGGCTGAAGGCATCGACCACCGCGGAACCCATGGTCACCACCTTCGCCCAGCGCACGTCGGCACCGCATTCGGCAAACGCCGCGGCCAGACGGCTGAGCAGGCCGATCCGGTCCTCGGCACGCAATTCGAGGACCACCTGGCCGGGAGTCGATGCCGTCGACCAGATCACTCGGGGCTGTGCCTGCGCGTACGGGTTCGGGCGAGTACCGGTGGCCTCGCGCTCCCGCTTCGCGAGCACCGCGGACAGATCCAGATCGCCCGCGCTCGCCCGGATCAGCTCCTGCCGCAGCAGTCCGCCGTCCGGCGGATCGCCGAACTTCGGGGAGACCACGAAAGTATTGATGGCCGAGCTACCTTCGCTGCCGACGGTTGCCGAGAGCACCCGCAGCGAATGCAGGGCCAGCACCCCGGCGGCATCCGAGAGCAGGCCCGGCGTATCCGGCGCGATCACGGTGACCGTGTAGGTGTACTTGCCCTCGCCGGGCCGCAGATCGACGTGCACGCCACCCGCCGCGGCCTTGGCCAGCAGTTCCGGTGCGATCGGCTCCGGCTCCGGCAGCTGATCCCCCGCCATGACCAAGCGGCAGCGCCGCACGAGTTCCCCGATCAGCGAGGCCTTCCAATCACCCCACACGCCGGGTCCGGTGGCCAGCGAATCGGCCTCGGCCAGGGTGTGCAGCAGTTCGAGCAGTTGCACGTCGCCGCCGAGGGCATCGACGACGAGTCCCACGGTGTCGGGATCGGCCAGATCGCGGCGAGTCGCGGTGTCGGGCAATAACAGATGGTGGCGCACGATGGCGCTGAGCGTGCGCACGTCCGATGGCCACAGGCCGAGACGCCGTCCGATATGGGTGGCCAGTTCGGCGCCGACAATGCTGTGGTCACCGGTGCGACCCTTGCCGATATCGTGCAGCAGCGCACCGAGCATCAGCAGGTCGGGACGGGCGACGCGGGTGCTCAACGCGCTCGCATAGGCGACCGTCTCCATCAGGTGCCGGTCCACGGTCCAGGTGTGCAGGGCATCGCGCGGCGGCAGGTCGCGCACCGCACCCCATTCGGGAAGCAGCCTGCCCCACAAGCCCGTTCGGTCCAGTGCCTCGACCGCATCGATGACGCCGCGGCCCGCGCCGAGCAGGATCAACAGGTCGTTGACCGCGTCCTTGGGCCAGGGTTCGCGCAGCTCCGGCGCATCCTCGGAGAGCCGGTTCAGGGTCGTCGCGGACATCGGCAGCCCGGTCTGCGCCGACGCCGCGGCCACCCGCAGAATCAGTCCGGGATCGCGCTGCGGCCGCGCATCCCGGGCCAACACGACCTCCCCCGCGTGTTCGACCACCCCCTCATCGAGTGGTCGACGAACCGGCATGCGACGCAGTCGCGCGAGACCACGACGCGGTAGCGCATTGGCCGCGGTGCGCAGACCGACATCGACCGAGTAACTCACCGTCCGCGCCGAATCGCTCAGTGTGCGGGCGAGATCGAAACGGTCACCGATGCGCAAGGCCGCGCCGATCTCGTCGGCATCCTGGGCGCGCAGCTGATCGCGCGCCCGGCCCGCCACCCGATGCAGCTCCGTGCGAACATCCAGCAAACGGCGCCGCGCGTGCTTCACCCCACCGCCCGGCACATCCGGCCCGAGACCCGGCATCGCATCGGTCAGCTGTGCGATGGCCAGCGCGTCGAGCAGTTGGATATCGCGCAGTCCGCCGCGCCCGTTCTTCAGATCGGGTTCGGCACGATGGGCGATCGCACCGCTGCGGTCCCATCTGGTCTCGGCCTGTTCGATCAATTCGTCGAAGCGCGAACGGATTCCGGTCCGCCACTCCCGGCGCACCCCGCCGATCAGCAGATTGCTCAACTCGATATCGCCGACGATGTGCCTGGCCTCGAGCATGCCGAGGGCCGCGATGAGATCGTCGGAGGCCACGCGCAATGCCTGCGGCACGGTGCGCACGCTGTGGTCGAGCTTGATGTGCGCGTCCCACAGCGGATACCAGAGCTGGTCGGCCACCTCGGCCACCCGCGCCGGATCGACGTCATCGTGCAGCAACACCAGGTCCAGATCGGAGTACGGCAGCATCTCCTTGCGTCCGAGTCCGCCCACCGCGACCACGGCCAGACCGCTGTCGCGGCCGATGCCGAGATCGGTGCCCTTCGTAGTCAGCCACAGTTCGAACAGATCGACCAGCGCCGAACGCAGGGATTCCGCGTCCAGACGCGGATTACGGGGCAGTCCGCCCTCGAGCAATTGATTGCGTGCCCGGACCAGGTCGGTCGCGCCGTTGGAGACATTCTCGGTTACCTGTCTGCCGTCTTGCTCGTGACTACCCACAAACCACCGTCCATCCAAATGCGTACGGCCCCGCCCCGACCGGGCTATCCGGTGGGAGCGGGGCCGCCGCTCGATTTCGATTTCCGCTTACAGAGCGTCGGTACCGCGTTCGCCCGTCCGCACTCGGATGATCGACTCCACCGGGGTCACCCAGACCTTGCCGTCACCGATCTTGCCGGTGCGGGAGGCCTCGACGATCACCTCGACGACCCGGTCGACCGACGCATCGTCCACGACAACCTCGACCCGAACCTTCGGAACGAAATCCACCGAGTACTCGGCGCCGCGGTAGACCTCGGTGTGCCCCTTCTGGCGGCCGTAGCCCTGTACCTCGCTGACGGTCATGCCCAGCACACCAGCCTGCTCGAGCCCGGATTTGACGTCCTCGAGAGTGAACGGTTTGACGATTGCGGTGATCAGTTTCATGTCGTCATGCCTCCTTGACGGCGGTACGTGCCGTGCCACCCACAGCAGCGAAATCGTATGCCGTTTCAGCGTGCTCGGACTCGTCCATGCCCACCGACTCGGCTTCCTCGCTGGCGCGCAGCCCAATGGTGAACTTCACGATATAGGCAATGATCAGGGTCGCGATGAAGGAGAACGCAAGTACCGCACCGGCGCCGACGGCCTGACGCCACAGCTGGTCGAAACCGCCGCCGTAGAACAGGCCGGTCTTGCCCGCGCCCGCCTCCGGCGCGGCCACGAGGCCGACCATGAGGGTGCCGATGATGCCGCCGACGAGGTGCACGCCGACTACGTCGAGCGAGTCGTCGAAGCCGAACTTGAACTTCAGGCCGACCGCGAGCGCACAGACCGCACCGGCCACGAAGCCGATCACCAGGGCGCCGACCACGTTGACCGAGGAACACGACGGGGTGATCGCGACCAGACCGGCCACCACACCCGAGGCCGCGCCCAGCGAGGTGGGCTTGCCGTCGCGGACCTTCTCCACCAGCAGCCAGGCCAGCATCGCGGCACAGGTCGCGAGGGTCGTGGTGATGAAGGTCGAACCGGCCAGACCACCCGAGGTGACCGCGGAACCGGCGTTGAAGCCGAACCAGCCGAACCACAGCAGACCGGCGCCGAGCATCACGAACGGCAGGTTGTGCGGGCGGAACGGAGTCTTCGGCCAGCCCTTGCGCTTGCCGAGCACCAGCACGAGGGCCAGGCCCGCGGCACCGGCATTGATATGGACCGCGGTACCACCGGCGAAGTCGACCGCGAGCAGTTTGTTCGCGATCCAGCCGCCTTCGTGCACGACATTGCCGTCGGCATCCTTGACGTCGAAGTCGAAGACCCAGTGCGCGACCGGGAAGTAGACGACCGTCGCCCAGATACCGGCGAACAGCAGCCAGGAGCCGAACTTCAGGCGGTCGGCGACCGCACCCGAGATGAGGGCAACCGTGATGATCGCGAACATCAACTGGAACGCGACGAACACGGTCGCGGGGATCGTGCCCGCGAGCGGGATGTTCACTGCCGCAGTGGTGACAGCACCGGTGGCGTCCTTGACCTCGGCAACCGAATTGCCGCCGATCAGACCTTTGAGACCGAAGAACTGCGCCGGATCGCCGACCACGCCGAACTTGTTGTCACCGAACGCGGCCGAGTATCCGTATAGCGACCACAGCACGCCGACCAGACCCATGGCGCTGATGCTCATCATGATCATGTTGAGCACGTTCTTGGAGCGGACCATGCCGCCGTAGAAAAACGCCAGGCCAGGCGTCATCAACAACACGAGCGCTGAACTGGCCAGCATCCAGGCGGTGTCACCGGTGTCCGGTGCACCGGTAAGGGGAAAAGCCACCTTAATGTCCTCCTCATCTCGGGCCCTGCCGACTCCGGCAATTGGACCTGCACAGAAGGGTCGCCATTCGGTGTTTCATCCGTGATGATGCTGTGTTTCACCTAAGTGAACGCGTGGGGCAGTTGTGTTGCTACCACGTTTCCTGGCGTACACAGACGTTTCATCGCGGGTGTGCGATGCGTGTCGGAGCAAACCGACAGCTGTTTCCGAGGAGAAGGATTCGGTGGCCGCGGAGCTAGCCGAGCAACGCGTCCACGAAGGCGCCGGGCTCGAAGGGAGCCAGGTCGTCGGCGCCCTCGCCGAGGCCGACCAGTTTCACCGGAACCCCGAGTTCGTGCTGCACCTGGAAGACGATGCCGCCCTTGGCCGTGCCGTCCAGTTTGGTGAGCACGACTCCGGTGATATCGACCACATCCGCGAAGACGCGCGCCTGCATGAGACCGTTCTGTCCGACGGTGGCGTCCAGCACCAGCAGGACCTCGTCGACCGCGGCCTTCTTCTCCACGACACGCTTGACCTTGCCGAGCTCGTCCATCAGACCGGTCTTGGTGTGCAGTCGGCCCGCGGTATCGATCATGACGACATCGACGCCGCCCTCGATGCCCGCGCTGACCGCGTCGAAGGCGACCGCGGCCGGATCCGCGCCCTCCTTGCCACGAACGGTATGGGCGCCGACCCGCTCACCCCAGGTCTGCAGCTGATCGGCGGCGGCGGCGCGGAAAGTATCGGCGGCCCCGAGCAGGACCCGGCGGCCGTCGGCGACGAGTACGCGGGCGAGTTTGCCGGTCGTGGTGGTCTTGCCGGTGCCGTTGACACCGACGACCAGCAGGATCGACGGATGGTCGTCGTGCGGGAGCGCGCGTACCGACCGGTCGAGTTCGGGGCGTAACGCCTCGATCAGTACCTCGCGCAGCACGGCGCGGGCCTGTTCGGTATTGCGGACGCTGCGCGCGGCCATCTCCTCGCGCAGGCGATCCACCACCGCGGTGGTGCTCGCGGTGCCGAGATCGGCCAGGACCAGGGTGTCCTCTACCTCTTCCCAGGAATCGTCGTCGAGGTCGCCGCCGCCGAGCAGGCCGAGCAGGCTCTTGCCGACGGCATTCTGAGAGCGGGACAGGCGGCCGCGCAGGCGCACCAGGCGGCCCGCGGTCGGCTCGATTTCTTCCAGGGCAGGGGTGGTGGCCGCGTCGGCGGCGGTGGGTTCGGCCGCGGTTTCTACGGCGTTCTTGTCCGGAGCCGGCGCTGGTGCGGTGGCTGCGGGCGGGGTGGTGCTCGTGGGCTGGGCTGGTTTGGTGCCCGTCGGTGCGGTGGGTTCCGTCGGCGTGGCGGTGTCAGCGGGCGCGGCGGGGTCCGCAGGCGCGGTCGTGTCCGAGGGCGCGGTGGCATCGGCGCTGGTGGGCGGGGCCGTTCCGGGTTCGGTGGTTACTTCGTCCGACTCGACCGCGGTATCCGAATCGACCGTGGCCGTGGCCGATTCGGCCGTGGTGCCCGCACCATCGGTTTCGACCGGTGCGGATTCCGCGGTTTCGACATCGCCCTCGGGCAGCGGCACATTGGTAATGCCACGTTTCGGTGCGTCACGCGGAATCGCCGCGTCGTCGCCGACATGGGGTTGCCCCTCCGTATCGGTCCGCTCGATCGGCGCGGGCTCCGGGCGTGTCGCGGTGGCCGTGCCGCCCTGACTGAAGTTGAAGCCACCGGAGGCCGCGTATCCGCCGGACCGGTCGGTCAGTTCTTTCTCGGCGGCGGGTGGCGTCAGCGTGACGCGACGGCGCTTGTACAGGACGAATCCGGCGACAAACGCCACCACCAGCAGGGCGGCGACAGCGGCGATCAGGATCCAGGCTTCGGAGCTCACGCCGACCATCCTTGCAGAACCAGGTCATCCGCCTTACCACAGCGTCCTGGACCCGACACACAACCCCCGAGATTTCTTGTCCTGCGGAACTTCTCGCGAAGTGACAATAGTATCGGCGACGTGACCGATCGAAACGTGCTTGGGGGGCCGCTGGAAGAGTGCGGCACCGATCCTCTCACCGGCTTCTACCGGGACGGCTGCTGCAGTACCGGGCCGGAGGATCTGGGCAGCCATACCGTGTGCACCGTCGTCACGGCTGAATTTCTCGAACACCAGGCGTCCATCGGCAACGATCTGAGTACGCCGCGCCCGGAGAACAACTTCCCGGGCCTGCAGCCGGGCGACCGGTGGTGTGTGGTGGCCGTGCGCTGGTTGCACGCCCATGAGGACGGTGTCGCCGCGCCGGTGGTGCTGGCGGCTACCCATGAAAACGCCCTGGAAGTGATCTCGATGGACATCTTGCGCAAATACGCCGTCGATGTGCCGGACGACGTGAGCGACCTGCTCTAGCTCCCCCGCCCTTTTGCCGACCGTCGATGCCCGGATCGTTCCAGGGCAGACGGTCGCCGAACATTCTGTCGTGTTATCCCAGAACGGCCGCCTCGGCCCGCGCCGCGCGGGTGGTTCGTCGGCGGTGTGCCTTCTGACGGCAGGCCGCCGAGCAGTATCGGGCCGGGCGGCCGGTGCCGGTGGGGTGGATCTCGGTGCCGCAGATCGGACAGGTTTCGTTACGAGGGCCGGTTTCGTTACTGAACTTGGCCTCGGAATCGGGTTTCGTTACGGCTATGCTTCCGGGATTCGCACGCATGGCATCGAGCATGATCGCGACAGCCCGAATCAGTGGCCCACCGGGGCGTTGACGTCGTTGAACCGCGACGCATCCGGTGAAAATGTCCAGCACATCGGCGATTTCGAGATCGGAGCGGACCGCGCCTCGGCGCTGCGCCGCCGTCAGCAGTGCGCCGAGCGCGTGATGAAAGCGGTCGCCCGCGCCTCGTAACAGCGCCTTCGGCCAACCGTCATCGGACTGGACGACATCGCAGAGCGCCTGGCTGCCCGGGGCCGACATGACCACCTCGGTGCAGACCGCGAAGAACGCGGCACCCGGATCCGGCGCGTCGAGATATTCGGCGGCCAGTGTCGCGAGCCGGTCGACGCGCTGCTGCATAACCGCTTCCAGCAGATCGGTTTTCGTGGGGAAATGCCGATAGACGGTGCCCGCGCCCACCCCGGCTCTGCGGGCGACCTCGGCCAGTGAGACCGAGGTGCCGTGTTCGGCGAAAGCACGTTGCGCGGCGGCCAGCACCAGCGCGCGATTGCGGCGGGCATCGGCCCGCGCGGAAGACGCCGGAGTGGACAGCGAAGCAGACATTTCGTTACGGCCTTCCGTTTCCTGGACCTGGCCAAGCGGGTGGCCACACCCATATCGTGCGAATACGGGTTATCCGACCCGATTGTATCGAGCAGAGAAGGCGAGCATGTCCCTTCAGCAGAACCCCATCCTGGTCACCGGTGCGACCGGCAAGCAGGGCGGCGCGACCGCGCGCCGACTGCTGGCCGACGGCATCGCGGTGCGTGCGCTGGTCCGCGATCCGCAGACGCCCATGGCTCGCGCATTGGCCGACGCCGGTGCGGAATTGGTGACCGGTGACTTCGACACTCCCGCAACGCTGGACACCGCCGTCGCCGGAGCGCGCGGTGTATTCCTCATGCCGCCAGCCGCTTTCGGACCGAACGGCTGGCAAGCCGAGTTGGAGGCAACCCGCGGTATCGCGGCGATCGACGCGGCCAAGCGTGCGGGGGTCGAACAGATCGTCTTCACCGGCGTCGCTTCGATGACCGATGACGCGGCCTGGGGCCAGTCCGGAAAGAGCAGCATCGAGGCGGCTGCGGCGGCCAGCGGTCTGCGCTACACCCTATTGCGTCCGGTGCGCTTCATGGAGAACTACGTTCTGCGTGGCAGTCCGGTGGACGGCATCATCGACGGCGTGCACAAGCATCTGTTCCCGGCGGACCAGCCGCTGCAGATGATCGCGATCGACGATATCGCCGCCTTCGCCGCACTGGCCTTCGCCGATCCGGATCGCTTCCACGGCCGAACCCTCGAATTGGCCGGTGACGCGATAACTCCCGTCGCGGCCCTTGCGGCGATCACCCGGGCCACGGGATATCCGGTGCGCTATCACGAGGTCACCGAGGCCGAAGCGGATGCCATCGGCGAACAGATCGGCAACACCTGGCGGCTGCTGCGCGAGTCCGCGGGCTGGCACGCCGACATCCCCGCGCTTCGGGAAATCTACCCCGCCCTCACCACCCTCGAATCCTGGCTCACCACAACCGGTGCCGCCGTGATCAAGGCACAACAGGACAGCGACCGTCTCGCCGCCTCGCACTGATCGGAGTCGTCGGGATCCGCACTAGACGAGTAAGTCCGAAGCCTGGTCAGTGGTCGTAGGCGATCAGTGAGCGGGTGACCGGTGCGGCGATCGTGTGGTTGTGCCAGATCGCGGCGGCCATCGCCAGCACGCGTTGGGCGACGCGGATCGCGACGCCCTGGCAGGAGCGTCCGCCGTGGTCTTCCAGGTCGAGTTGCCCTTTGAGGGTGTCGTTGACCGACTCGATCAACTGCCGCACCTTCTTCAGCAGCGGTTCACCGTAACGGGCCTTCTCATCCTTGCGGGATGGCCGCAGCATGGTGATCCCGTACTCGCCCAGCAGTGTCTCGAAATCACGGCCCGCGAAACCCTTGTCGCAGATCAACAGAATCCCGTCGTGCTCACCCGCCACGACCGCGTCGACCTCGAGCATCGCCGAAAGCACCTCGCGTTCACCGATTTTCGGGTCTGCTAAGGCCCACATGATCGGCATCCCCGCCGGGGTACACACCAGATACAGTTTCAAACCCCAGTAGAACCGTGAATGCGACGCGCAGTAGCCGTAACCGGCCCACCCGGCCAGCTCCGAGCGCGCCACTGTGGGTCGGGACATCCCGCACGGTATCGGGGTCGAGTCCACGATCCAGCAGTCATCGAGCCAGAAATCACTCGACCGCGCCAGCATCCGAACGACCCGCTTGACCAAGCCCAGAGCCGCCCGAAGCCGCTTGTTGTAGCCGGACTGCTGCGGCAGATACGGAAACATGCCGGTCAAATGCTTGCGGGCATACCGCAGCCAGTGCGCCTCGGAGGTAAACCCCAGCAGCGACTGCGCCACCGCCAGGCACACCAGTTCCGAATCGGTCAACACCGGAGGCCGCCCAGTCCACCGCGGTCCGGTCAACTCATCATCGATCTTCACGTACAGTGCGGTCAGGAGGGCGTCCAGATCGTTCGTCACACAATGATCTTCGACGCCCTCCGCCATGTCCGGGCATCACGGGGACTTCGGACTTACTCGTCTAGTGCGGATCCCGACGAGACGGTGAAGGTTTTCCATTGGGGCAGGCGGCTCGGGTACGACGGGTATCGGGGTGTTCGGGACCCAGAACACGAAGCTGGTCCGCCAGGAGTTCTGCGTATTCGGTCGCGGCGGTTACGGTGTCGCCCGCGGAGTCGCGGGCGTGCGCCAGGTGGAAGCGGGTGCTGAGGGTACGCGGATGGGACCGGCCGAATATTCGAAATTCGTCGGTGAGCAATTGCTCGAAATCGCGCACGGCGGATTGCGGATCGCCGGATTCACCACGCCAGCGAGCCAATTCGTTTCGGTTCAACAGCGTATCCGGATGGTCATCGCCGAGCACTCGGACGCGATCGGTGAGCAGCAGCTCGAGGCGCTCGACCGCGCTGGCCGGATCACCTTGCGCACCAAGCCAACACGCCATGTCATGGCGGGTGCGGAAGGTGTTGGGGTGTTCGGGTCCGTGCACCCGGATGCGATTCACGAAGACGTACTCGAATTCGGAAAGGGCCGTGGCGATATCGCCGCTCTCGGCCCGATAGTGCGCGAGATTCGCACGGGTGCGCAGGGTGTCGGGGTGGTCCGGTCCGAGTACGCGCTCCCGGTCGACGAGCAGATGCTCGAATTCGATGACCGCCGCGGCCGGATCACCGCTTTCACCGCGCCAGTAGGCGAGGTTGTGCAGAGTCGTCAGCGTGTCGTGGTGGTCGGCGCCGAGAATGCGCCGCCGGTCGTCCAGCAGTTCCTCGTATTCGGCTATGGCGGTGGCGTATTGGCCCGCCTCACCGCGCCACTTCGCCAGATTGTGCCGGGTGCGCAATGTATCGGGATGGTCGGGACCGAGGATGCGCAGCCGCATCGGGAGCAGTTCCTCGAGTTCGGCGAGCGCGACAGCGGTATTGCCGCTCTCACCGCGCCAGAGCGCGAGGCGGTGCCAGGTGTGCAGGGTTTCCGGATGCAAGGGTCCGAGCACTTTGCGCTCGTCGTCGAGCAGTTGTTCGTATTCGGTGACGGCCGTGGCGATCTGGCCGCTCTGGCCGAGGAAGAATGCGAGACAGTGCCGGGTACTGAGGGTTTCGGGGTGCTCCGGGCCGAGGATGGCCAGTTGATCGCGCAGCAGCAGCCGGTACTCGGCGACGGCCGCTGCCGGGTCACCGCTCTCCCCGCGCCAGTAGGCGACCGCGTGCCGGGTGCGCAAGGTGTCGGGATGATCGATCGGCAAAACCCGCTGCCGGTCGGCCAGCAGCTGCTGGTACTCCAGCACCGCGGTGGCCGGATTGCCGCTCTCCCCACGCCAGAAGGCGAGTTCGTGACGTGTGCGCAGGGTATGCGGGTTATCGGGGCCGAGGACCCGGATCCTGGCCGGGAGCACCTGCTCGAATTCGGCGACGGCGGTGAGGTAGTGACCGATTTCGCCATATAGGTGGGCGAGGTTGTGGCGTGACTTCAGGGTGAGCGGCTGATCCAGGCCGAGGATGCGGCACTCGTCCTCGATCAGCTGACGGAATTCGCCGATGGCCCTGTGGTGTTCGCCGCTTTCGCCACGCCAATAGGCAATGCTGTTGCGAGTGCGCAGCGTTTGCGGATGTTCCGGACCGAGAATACGGGTCCGATCGGTCAGCAGCTGCTGGAATTCGGCGATGGCGGTGGCGTGGTCGCCGCTCACACCGCGCCAGCGCGCAATATCGTTGCGCGTGATCAGAGTATGCGGATGATCGGGACCGAGCACCCGCTCCTGTTCCGCGAGCAGCTGCTGGAATTCGGTGATGGCGCGCATGTGATCGCCGCTCTCGGCATGCAATTCGGTCAGGTGATGGCGAGTCTTGAAGAAGGCCGGATCGGCCGTGCCGGAAATGCGTTGCTGATCGACGAGCAGTTGGTGCAGCTCGATGATGGCGGCATCCAGGTCGCCGCTCTCACCGCGCCAGTACGCGAGTTCATAACGGGCGGTGAGCGTGTCGGGATGATCCGGTCCGAGGACGCGCAGCCGGTCGGCGAGCAGCTGCTGGAAATCGGTGATGGCCTGGGCGGTTTCGCCCTGTTCGCCACGAAAATGCGCGAGGTCACCCCGGGTGCGCAGCGTCGCAGGGTCGTCGACGCCCAGCAGCCGGGTCCGGTCGGCGACCAATTGCTCGAATTCGGCTACGGCGGTGCGAAAATCACCGCTTTCGCCATGCCAGCGGGCAAGGTTGGTGCGAATGGTGAGGGTGCCCGGATCGTCCGCACCGAGCGCGCGTATCCGTTCGGCGAGTAGCTCCTGGTGCTCGGTGATGGCGGTGGCCAGATCGCCGCTTTCCCCGCGCCAGAAGGCGAGATTGTTACGGGCGGTGAGAGTGTCGGAGTGATCGGGGCCGACCGCGGATTCGAAGGACGGTATCCAGGCGGCCCACAGATCACGATTATCCGCTGCTCGCGGGGTGTTCAATCGTTCCAGGAAAGCCATCGCGGCGGCCGAATCGCCGTAGCCGAGATAGTGGCGCACCGCCGATCGCCGCGCGTAATCGGTGATCTGTGGTGCGGGTGTCGGCGAGCCCGCATCCACATCGATCACCTCGGCCAGCGCCCGATGCGCATCGCGCCGCCATTCCGGCTGCCCGGCGACCATCAGGGAGCGCCGAAAGGCGTTGTGCGCCAATCCCAGCGTTTCGCCTTCGGTGCCAGGGCGACCGCGGCTGACCAACACTCCCAACCGGACGACCAGATCGCGAATCCGGTTGGTGCTCAGCTCGATACCGAGGAATTCCAGACCGCGCTCGAGCAGCTCCAGCGGCAGCACCGGCCCGGCACCGGCGGCAACCAGAATGCCGAGCAATGCGTATACCGCTGCGCCCGTGGCCGAATCCGTGTTGTCGACGACGTCGCGGACCCGTCGCGACACCAGAGTATCGATGCCGATTCCCCGCTTCAGATCGGAAGCGGTTATATCGGAACGGATTTCCATCAGCAGGCGCGCCAGCAGCCAGCCGCCCGTCGGCGTCTGCTGCAGCAGGCCGTCGATCCATTCGCGCCAATTCGTATGCGCGGTATGGCCGCGTGCCGCCGCGACGGTATTGGCGATATCCGGAGTCGTCGGCGCGGGCAGTTCGATGCGGCGCATATGGGCGAGTCGCGGCGAATTCTCGATGCCGGTGCCCTCACGGATCCCGACGATCAGATGGACGTGCGCGAGCTCCGGGCGACGGGTCAGCTCGGCGACCGCATACGACAGCAGCGTACGGCTGCCGCGCTTGGGTTGATCGAGTCCGTCGACCAGAACGTGCACCGGCTTCGAGGTACGCAGCCTGGACAGCGGCTGCAGAATCCTGATCTCGAAAAGATCGAGCCCACGACTGTCCTGCTCGGCCAGATCGAATTCGACCATGCGCGTCGCGGCTTTGAAACCGTCGAGCCTGCTGCCCAACTGCTTGGCCAGCTCGGCGGTGAACGATTCCATGGAGCTGGTGACGTCGAGAAATATGGCGGCCGTGACGTATTCGGCCTTGATCGGCAGCGTATCCACCCAGCCCGGGCGGATCAGCGTGGCGAGCAGCGTCGATTTACCGCAGCCCGCCGGACCGAGCACACCGCGCAGCCGTTCCTCGCCGGAGTCGACCACCTGGGTCAGCCGCTCCCGCAATGGCTCCGAAATGACCAGACCGTTGATCAACTGGTCGATGAAACCGGCCGCGGCGGTGCCGCTGACCGCGTCCTCACGGCGGGCGGCATTGGGCACCAGCCAGAGCCCGGGATCGCTGCTGGCTGTGCGGATTCCGGAGGTGAACGAGAACGACTGCGGCTCCAGCGCGGGGCACTGGCGCAGTGGCTGCACCAGATCCGAGGGCAGCAGACTTTCGCCGCCGTGCGGTACCCCTTTGCCGAAGGTGGTGATGATCGTCCTGGTGAAACAGCCGAAATAGGCGGGTCCGTTGCCGGTGGCGACCAGCAGTTCGACGCGCCCGTTCGGGCCGGAGGCCTCCGGCCAGCGCCGGGCGGCCCCGCGCACCCCCTCCCCCGTCTCGCAGGCGTCGATCAAGACGATCAATCCGTCCAGTGTCGCGGCACTGTTCAGTCGCTCCTGGATTTCCTGTGTCAGGTGAAAGGCGTTGCGCAGCTTGGGCAGCCGCGGTGAGTCACGGGCGAGCAGGTAGAAGTTCTCCGCGGCGGTGGTCATGCCGTGGCCGACGAAGCTGATCAGCAGTGTCGCTTGCCGATTCGACGCGGTGTCGAAGGCTTCGTCCACCGCGCAGACCAATTCGTCGATCGTCGGATCGAGCAGCGGGCCGTCGGTGCCGGTGGCCGGTTGCCAGCCACCGATTTCGCGCAGTTCGGTGTAGAGGCCGTTGGCGAGGTCGTCGGTGAAACCCAACCTGGGCAGCGCTGTGCACTCCGAGCCGACTACCAGCGCCACCCTCCCGCCCATATTTCGCAACGTACTCGGCGGGCGTCGGCGTCGGGCAACAACGCGGAATCGAAAAGGCCACGATCACAAGAGGATCGTGAAGGGGCCTTACATTCAGCTGGCCGCGCCGACCGGAGTCAGGGTCTCTCCGCGCAGCCGCTGACTGATCACCTGGGTGATGCCGTCACCGCGCATGCTGACGCCGTAGAGGGCGTCGGCGATCTCCATGGTCGGCTTCTGGTGGGTGATGACGATCAGCTGACTCTTCTCGCGCAGCTGCTCGAACAGGCCGATGAGGCGGCGCAGGTTGGTGTCGTCGAGCGCGGCCTCGACCTCGTCCATCACATAGAACGGCGAGGGGCGGGCGCGGAAGATGGCCACCAGCAGGGCAACCGCGGTCAGCGATTTCTCACCACCGGACAGCAGCGACAATCGCTTGACCTTTTTGCCGGGCGGGCGGGCCTCCACCTCGATACCGGTGGTCAGCATGTCCGATGGGTCGGTGAGCACCAGCCTGCCCTCGCCGCCCGGAAACAGCTTCGCGAAAACGCCGACGAATTCGCGCTCGACGTCCTCGTAGGCCTCGGTGAAGACCTGCAGGATGCGCGCGTCCACCTCGGCGACCACTTCCAGCAGATCCTTGCGCGCGTTCTTGACGTCCTCGAGCTGAGTGGCGAGGAAGTTATAGCGCTCCTCGAGCGCCGCGAACTCTTCCAGCGCAAGGGGATTCACCTTTCCGAGGGTGGCGAGGTCCTTCTCGGCGCGCTTGGCGCGGCGCTCCTGGGACTTGCGGTCGAACGGCATCGGTGCGGGCGCGGTGACCTGCTCGCCGCGCTCCTTGGCCTGCTCGTACTCCTGCCACTCCAGATCCGATGGCGGCATCGGCACATCCGGACCGTATTCGGCGATCAGATCGGCCAGTGCAATGCCGAACTGTTCGGCGATGGTCGCCTCGATCTGCTCGATGCGCAGTGCCGCTTGGGCTTTGGCGACCTCGTCGCGGTGCACGGCGTCGGTGAGTTGGGCCAGCTGGGTGGTCAGCGCGCGGACCCGCTCCTTGATCTGCTCGACCTGGGTGGCGCATTCGGTACGGCGGCGCACCAGTTCGTCACGGCGCGCACCCGCTTGCGCCACAACGGATTCCAGCTCCGCGGCGACCTTGGCGCCGGATTCGGCAACGGCGGCGGCGACTTCGGCGGCCTGCCTGCGCGCGGCCTGCGCGCGTTCGGCGCGGGCCCTCGTCTCGCGTTCGGCGCGGGCGGTCCGGCGCAGCGAATCCGCTTTGCCGCGAACCGATTCCGCGCGTTCCTCGGAGGTGCGCACAGCCAGGCGGGCCTCGACTTCCATGGACCGCGCCTCGGCCAGTGCGGCGGCGGCTTCCTCGCGGTCGCGGCCGGCGGATTCGGTGCCCGCCGCGCCCATGCCGTCGTCGTCGACCTCGGATTCGAGTTCGGTGCGGCGCAGCCGCTCTTCGAGATCGGCCAGCGCCGCCAGCGCCTCTTCCCGGCCCGACTCGGTTTCCGCGCGCTGGCCGGTGAGCCGGTCGATATCGGATTGGGCGGTGCGCGCCACCTCGCCGAGCCTGCCCAGACGGTCGTAGATCACGACCAGGGCCTGATCGGATTCGTGCAGTGCGAGCAGTGCCTGGTCGACGGCATCCTTGCGGTCGGCTTGTTCGGCAAGTGCACCGGAAAGGGCCGCCTCCAGTTCTTCGGCGCGGCGTTGCGCGGCGACCAGATCGGCCTTGGCGGTATCGATATCGGCCTGGATCTCCAGCTGACTCGGTGCGCGATCGGATCCGCCGAGCACCCAACCGGTTCCGGTGAGATCGCCGTCGCGGGTGACCGCCCGCAGTTCCGGCCGTTCCCGGACCAGTTCGGTGGCGGTGGCGAGATCGTCGACCACGGCAACACCTGCGGTCAGCGCGGCAATGGCGCCGCGCACGTTGTCCGGTCCGTCGACCACGTCGACCAGCCAGCGCGCTCCGCCGGGCAACCCGCCGTCGGACGTGATCGGCGCAGCCGCGGCATCGAAGACCAGCGCGGCACGACCGCCGTCGGCTTCCTTCAACGCCCGCACCGCGGCGTGTGCGGAATCTCCGGTATCTGCGGCGACGGCGTCGGCGAGCGGTCCGAGGGTCGCGGCGACCGCGGCCTCGAAACCACCGTGCACTCGGATCAGCCCGGAGAGCGGACCGAGCAGGCCGTGTGCGCGATTCTCGACCAGCCAGGCCGCGCCGTCTCTGCGCGCCAAACCCATGCCCAATGCTTCGATGCGGGCGCTCAGCGAGGCAACCCGTTTGCTGGCGTCGCGATCCTGTTCGCGCAGTTCCGTGACGCGCTGATCGGCCAGTGCGAGGGCCTGCACCGCATGCTCGTGCTGGGCGTCCAGGCCGGTCTCACCGGCCTCGAGCTCACCGAGTTCGCCCTGGACCGTATCGAATTCGGCCTGGGCTGCCTCACCGCGCAGGCGGGCCTCGCCGATCGCGACCGTGAGCCGGGTGATCTCCGCATCCACCGACTGCGATCGGGTGCGCAAAGTTTCGACCTGACCGGACAGCCGGGCCAGCCCCTCACGACGGTCCGCGATGGCGCGCACCGCGGCCAGATGCGCCTGCTCGGCGGCCTTCGCGGCCTGCTCACGTTCGGCGAGGGCCTCGCGCGCGGCCTCCAGGGTTTCGGCCGCGATCTCGACTGCCTCGCGCAGTTCGGCTTCCTCGGCCTCCACGCGTTCGGCCTCGGCCTCGAGTTGCTCCGGATCGCGGCCGCTGCCGACGGGCATTTCGGTGTGCAGGTTGCGGGCTCGGTCGCCCGCGATTCGGATGGTGGCATTGACGCGCTCGGCCAGCGCGGACAGCTGGAACCAGATCTGCGCGGCGGCCTCGGCGCTCGGCGTCAGCCGGGACAGCTGGAATTCCTGCTGTGCCAGTGCGGCATTCGCGGCATCGAGTTCGGTCTGCACCGTGATCTGCTGTTCGCGCGCGTACGCCTCTTTGCTCTGCTGACTCTCCAGCTCATTGCGCCTGGTGACCAGGTCGTCGGCGGCCAGGCGCAGGCGCGCGTCGCGCAGGTCGGCCTGGACGGTCTGGGCGCGGCGAGCCACCTCGGCCTGTCTGCCGAGCGGTTTGAGCTGGCGGCGCAGTTCGGTGGTGAGGTCGGTGAGGCGGGCGAGGTTGGCCTGCATCGCCTCCAGTTTGCGGACCGCCTTTTCCTTGCGCTTGCGGTGCTTGAGCACACCGGCGGCCTCTTCGACGAAGGCGCGGCGGTCCTCGGGACGCGATTCCAGGATGGCCGAGAGTTGACCCTGTCCGACGATGACGTGCATTTCCCGGCCGATGCCGGAGTCGCTGAGCAGTTCCTGCACATCCATCAGGCGGCAGGAGCTGCCGTTGATCTCGTATTCACCCGCGCCGTCGCGGAACATGCGCCGGGTGATGGAGACCTCGGCGTAGTCGATCGGCAGCGCACCGTCGGAGTTGTCGATGGTCAGCGTGACCTCGGCGCGACCCAGCGGCGCGCGTCCGGAGGTACCGGCGAAGATGACGTCCTGCATCTTGCCGCCACGCAGCGCCTTCGCACCCTGTTCGCCCATCACCCAGGTGAGCGCATCGACGACATTGGATTTGCCCGAGCCGTTCGGGCCGACCACACAGGTGATGCCCGGCTCGAAACGCAAGGTCGTCGCGGACGCGAAGGACTTGAAACCCTTCAACGTCAGACTCTTCAGGTGCAAATTCGACGCCCCTTCCCTGCGCGGTGGTCGGACAATTCGTCGTCCACTCGGGGCGACCAGCCATGGTATCCGTCTGGCAACGGTTACCCCGTAAGCGGGCGGATACCTCCGTAGGTTATCGACTCGGCGCCCGATGTCCCGCATTTCCGTGTGCTCCACATTTGCTGGCCGCGCGTCAGTTTCGCATCCCTTGTCGGTGTTCGCACCTCGGGCGTTCAGGGTGTGGTGGCGGTGGCGCAGCGATGAGCGGCACGTGGTTCCAGACAGGCAGAAGTGCCGCAATGTCGCCGGGCTCGGCGAAGGGGTTCCGACTCGACTTCGAAGCTGAGCACCTGCCCTTCGCAGTTCGTCGACCCGGCGCTGGTCCGGGACTCGAACGCAACCGGGTGCGCTGCGATATCACCACGCCGGGCGGCGTCTTCCACTGCTTGGCGGACATTCCGACTCCACCGAACTGACCGGTTTGTGCTTGCGGTATCGCCGGGCTGCCGGGGCGCATACGATCCAGTCTGATTCGCCAGCGGACCGTTAGTTCGGGAGTGCAGAGCATGTCGGACAAGACCAGCAGCGTGCTCGGTCTAGTTCGCCATGCGACGACGCTGCGGCTGACGCGCATCGGGACGCTGGTCGTGGGGAGCTTGGTTTTTCTGTACGCCTGCGAGGTCAGCCGGAAGAGCGATCTGTCCGATGTCTGGGTGCAGGTCGCCTTCGCCGCTGGACTCGCGCTCACCGGCCTCACGACCGCCTGGTTCGAGATAAAGGCCGCTGACCACGCCGCGACCCGCGCCCGCACCGATATCCGCGGTTTCCTCATCGAATCCGACGACATCTCGGTGCGGGCCCGCATCACTCGCTCCGGCGATCTCGTCTTCCACGGCCACGACGCCGGCGGCACCTCTCCGGCCTACGAATGGGACTGGGCCTTCCGGGCCACCACCTTCCCCGACATCCGCTCCGCCCTCGGCGGCGGCAAGGGCGACCTGCTCGACCTCCTCGAACGCACGGTCCCCGATCTCGACCGCCAAGGCCGGTACGACCCCGGCGCCTGGCTGCACAACCAGGGCATCCCCGCCGCCTTCCGCGAGCGCGGCGATACCTCCCACCGCATCACCCGCGAGCTGCCGGTGGTCGAGCCCGAAGGTCCCCAACGCGAATCATCCCGTGAATCCACTGGGGCACAAAAGCTATCGAGCAAGCGCCACAATCCGGTAGACCCGCCCCGCCCCAGCCGCTCGAGCCGCCGCGAACCGCCCGGCCGGGACACTCCAGCCCCCACCCGCCGCCGGGCCTCGGACTCCCAAGACCCTCGCCACTCAGCCAAACGCTACGACGAACCACCAACCCGACGCCGCGACCAGCCGTCGAAGACGCGCCGAAGAGCGAGCGATCGGTGGGATGCGGAGTCGGACCCCCATGCGGATAGAACACCGGGTGATCGCCGGGACGCACCACCCAGTGACCATTGGGACGCACCACCGAGCGACCATCGCGGCACAGCACCGAGCAATCACTTGGACACACCTCCAAACGACCAGCGGGACGACGCATCGAGCGACAGTTGGGACGTACCACCAAGCAACCAGTGGGATGGTCCACCAGCACGCTCCACCCGACCATCGGAAGCATCCCGTTACGAGCCCGGTAGCCGGATCGATCCGTCGGCCGCCAGCCGTGGCGCGTCACCGACCCGACACCGCGATCAACCACCGTTCGAACCAGGCGCACCAACACACGCCCGCCGCGCGGCCCGCGTGGATTTCCCTCGATCCGAGCCTTCAGGTGAGGGCTCGGACGAACCGTCCACAAGCCGAGGTACACAACCTGAACGACGCCGCGCCGAGTCGCCCCGCGACGAACTGGGCGCACCGACGCACGGCCGCCGCGGAACCCCTGTAGACCCACGGTGGTCGGAGCCGTCGAGCGATCGCTGGAACGAACCGCCAGCGACCCGCCTCAGGGAACAAGTGGACTATCGCCAGCCCACCGGTCGGCCCGGGGACGAAGGTTCCGGCGCACACCGGCACGTGCTATCCGGCGCGCACCCCAGCGAATCGCCTCGCCGACGGCGCGAACCGCAGGGGCGGCAGGACGAGTCACCTGACCGACGTCACCGCAGGTCATAGGCGACATCCAGAGCTAAAAAACCGAGACGAGCTGGCGTATCGCCGGGAACCCCGTGGATCTACGGCAGTCCGAGCTGTCGCCGGAGCGAACATCAATACCCGTCGGCATGCGCAATCCCGCGCACACCCCGGCGAACCGCATTGGCCGAGCGGGCGAAAACAACTGGCACAGTGGTGAACCCGGCACCGGTCTGACATCACCCAGGTCATCGGCCGTGCGGCAGTTGACGCACAGTAGCCCATCTCATCGCGGCATAGCCCACCTCATCGAGGCGGCGACAGCCCCACCTCCAGCACTCATCGGTGTTGAGGCAACTGACCGTGCAGACCAGGCGTCTCTGCAGGTCATCGGCCGAACACAGTGCAGAGTGCGTCCAGGCCACGGCAGCGGCCGAAGTCTCGTACTCGTCGGTGATGGCCAGCACAATCGCTACCTCACCCGAAGGCTTGACATTCCACATTGGAGGGTGCATCCTGATTTCACCTTCCAATGTGGAATATGGAACTAGTCGTTAGGAACTGGACATGGAAATCTCGCCTGGTACTCGGGCCTCCGATGCGGAGCGCGAGAAGGTTGTGCGGCTGCTCGGACGGCACATGGCAGACGGTCGGATCGACCTTGCCGAATACGATCAGCGCGTCGCCCGCGTCTATGAGACCGGCGTTCGCGACGATCTGCAGCTGGTCCTGTCGGATCTGCCGAAGTTGCCGAAAGAGTCTGCCGTACAGAAGAATTCGATGAATCGCTTCCCGATCTGGCAGCAGATCGAAGGCACCTCGTGGCTCGGAGTGAGCGTGCTGGTGCTCACCATCTGGGCCGCGATCTCGATCAGCGTCGGAGAATTCACCTACCCGTGGCCGATCTGGGTCATCGGCCCGTGGGGCGCCGTACTCGCCTTCCGCATGCTGGCAGGTTTCGAATCGGGCCGATTCGGACGCCACACCAACTGACACCCGCCACGGTCAGCGATCGAGCCCTGGAACCATTGCTCGATCGCTGCCCCCTCCTCGAGCCTTCGCACCTTTGCTCCCCACTTGGACCCCCGATCACTATGCGCTGACGCAGGCAAACACCCGAGAGCCCCTCTGCACCAAAGCATTCTCGACGTCGAGGGGCAGGGAGTGGGGCACTTGATCACCATGCGCTGGTGGAGGCAAACAGCGAGATACCCACTCCACCAGTACATTATCGACGACAGAGGGCGCGGGTGGGGCGGCTCGGAAAGGGACGCCGAGCGGGGCGAGTGTGGGACCGAGCTGCCTTGGACGATTACCGGGGATGGGCGACGATGAGTCCTGGGGTTGTGGTGGCGTGGAGTGGGTGGTTTTGGGGTGTATTCCGAAGATGTTGGTATGCATTGGGTTTGCGGCTTGATAATTGGTGGTATTGCGGAATGGTGAGGGCTTCAAGGGTTTTGGCCTCGCTCGTGGGTGTGCTGGTGGCCGGTTTCGCAGTTTCTGTTCTGTCTGTGTGTCCTGCTGCTGTTGCGGCGCCGCAAGTGGTCGGTGAGACGCCGCTGGACGGTTCGGTTTCGCAAGTGGACGTTTACTCCCCCGCGATGGATCGGGTGGTGAGCAACAGGGTGATTCGAGCCGCGGGTGGTCCTGCGCCGACGCTGTATCTGCTCACTGGAATCGGTGGCGGCACCGATGGCATCTCGTGGTGGGACGATACGGATGTCCGGGAGTTCTTCGCCGATAAACACGTCAACGTGGTGATGCCGATCGGCGGCGCGTACAGCTTGTACACCGACTGGCTCAACGACGATCCGGCGGTCGGCCGGAACCGGTGGCAGACCTATCTCTCCCGGGAACTTCCGGCCGTCCTCGATACCCGGCTCGGCAGCACCGGACGCAATGCGATCGCGGGTGTGTCGATGAGCGCGGGGTCGGCGGTGGATCTGGCGATCCAGGCGCGCGATGTGTACAGCGCGGTGGCGGCCTACAGCGGATGTCCGTGGACTTCGGATGCGCTCGGAGTCGCGATGGTCAGCGCGCAGGTGATCCGCGGCGGTGCCAATCCGGTGAACATGTGGGGTGAACTGGGCCAAGGGATCTGGCGGATGCACGACGCGTTCGCCAATGCGAGTGCCTTGGCAGGTAAGACGATCTACCTCTCGGCAGCCACAGGAGCCCCCGGCGCGATCGATGAAGGCGGACTAGGCTTCCCGCCGGTCGAAGCCATCGCCAGCTCGTGCACCGATGCATTCGCTGACCGGCTCAGCGAACTCGGCCTCCCCGCCATCCACGTCAACCGCCCCGAAGGCTCCCACACCTGGGGCCAGTTCGAAACCGACCTCCACGACTCCTGGCCCCACCTGGCCCGAGCCCTCGGCGCATAACCAAGCCCGCCCCGTCGCGCTGACCGATCAAGATCAGGTGGAACTGGTGGCGGGGGCTTCGCGTTTTGCCGCCGCCAGTTCCACCTGATCGCCCGTCCAGCTCCGGGGGGGGGCGAGGGTGTCGGGTGTGTGAGGGGGGATACTACGGTGGGGTGGTATGGATGCCGTCGCGGTGCCGGAGGTGGTCGACGTCGCGCCTGTGCGGGTGGGTGCGGTGGGGCGGGGTGTTTTCGGCGCGGTGGCCTTTCTCGTGGTGGTGCAGTTGGTGGTTCGGGGGTGGGTGGCGGGGAGTGGATTTTTTTATTGGGATGATCTGATTCTGGTGGGGCGGGCGGGGAGCTATTCGCTGTGGTCTGCGGACTTGCTGTTGTACAACCACGATGGGCATTTCATGCCGTTGGCGTTCGCTACGGCTTGGGTGGTGACTGCGGTTGCCCCGTTGACGTGGGCTGGGCCGGTGGTTTCGCTGGTGGTGCTGCAATTGGCGGCGTCGGTGGCGGTAGTGCGGATGCTGGTCGTGCTCATGGGGGTGCGGTGGGCGATTCTGGTGCCGCTGGGGTTCTATCTGTTTTGTCCGCTGTCGCTTCCGGCGTTCGCGTGGTGGGCTGCTGCGCTCAATGCGCTGCCGCTGCAATTCGCGCTCGCGTGGGTGATCGGTGATGCGATGCGGCTGGTCGAGACGGGGCGGCGGCGGTATGCGGTATCGGGAGTCGTGGTGCTGGGGGTGGCACTGCTGTTTTTCGAGAAGTCGGTGATCGTTCCGTTCGCCGCGTTCGCTGTTGCGGTGCTCGTTCGGCACGTCGACGGTCTCGGATCCGCGGTGGGGGGCGTGGCGCGGCGTGGGGCGGCGCTGTGGGGCGGATCCGGTGTGGTGATCGCCTGTTGGCTGGCCGGATATCTGACGGTGGTGAATGTTTCGGCGGTGCACACAAGTCCGGCGGAATTGCGCGACTTATTGCCCGGCGCAACGTCATTGGGGATTGTGCCGACGCTGTTCGGCGGACCGTGGAGTTGGGAGCGCTGGCTGCCGTCTACGCCGTGGGCGGATCCGCCGAGTTGGGCGGTCGTGGCGGCATGGGTCGCATTGTGTGCGCTGGTGCTGCTGTCGCTGCGGGCGCGGCTTCGTGTGGGACCGGTGTGGGTGACAGCGGCGGCGTACGTGCTCGTCGCGCAGTTGCCGGTCGCGCTAGCCCGCAGCGGACCGAACACCGCCGCCGAACTCATGCAGTCCCTGCGCTACTTCGCCGATATCGCCGTGGTGTTGGCCGCAGCGGGTGCGCTGATATTGCGTGCCCGACCGCGTGACCACACTCCCGAGTTGCTTCCAGATGAGCGCAGCCGCACCGCTGAATTGTTTCCCGGTCTCCGCGATCTCATACGCGTGCCGCTCCCCGGCCGAACTCCTGTGCCGTTCGCGGATTCGCGTCGCCGCACTCCAGCCGTGCGAGGGCGCATTCGTGTGCTGTTTGCCGGTCTCCACGACCGCGCCGCTGCGGTGCTTCCCGACTCGCAACACGACGCGACCAACCCTCATGACCACGCTGCGGCGGCGGCGCCCGATCCTGGAGAGGAAGCGGCTGTCCCACACGGCCAGGCTCCCGATTCGCGCGGCGTGGCGAGCACGTCACGTGGCCACGCTGCTGCGGTGCTTGCCGACTCGCAACACAACACGACCAACCCTCATGACCACGCTGCGGCGTCGCACCCCGATTCGCGCGGCGACGCAACTACGCCGCAGGACCGCGCACCCGCGTATCGGGCAGATCTGCGAGAAGACGCGACCGAGCTGGATGGGCGTGCACCCACGCCTCCTCCCGACTCGTGGGGGGACGCAGCTGTGGCACATGACCGCACCGCCGTAGTGGGTCCCGATCCGGGAGGCACTGCAACTGTGATGTGCAGTGAAGCTCCTGCGTCGGCTTGCGATTTGCGGGGCGAGATAGGGATGTCACGGGGGCGGGCTTCTGTGTTGCTTGCGGGGTCGAGCGGCCGGTTGGCCGGATGGGTTCTCGGAACAGGCAGGCGCAGAACGGTATTGGGTGGGCGCGACCAGGGTTTCATCCCTGGATCGCGGGCCGCGGCTGTGTTCGGGGTGGTATTTCTGGTCAGCAGTCTTTGGTCTACCGCGTCGTTTGTCGAGTCCTGGCGAGTTAATCCGACGAGGACGTACGTGACGAATGTGACGGGGGCGCTGGCGGGGAGTGATGGGGTGCCGTTGCTGGAGCAGGAGGTGCCGTGGGATGTGTTGAATCCGACGGCTTATCCGCAGAATTTGGTCAGTCGGGTGCTTGCGCCGGTTACGAAGCCGACCACCTTTGCTGATTCGACTTCGCGGCTGCGGATGATTACTGATAGTGGGGAAATCGTCGAGGCGGCGGTTTGGTGGAATCGCAGTATTCTGCCTGGGCCTGAGCAGGGCTGTGGGTATCGGATACGGGGGCCGCAGCCGAGTGATATTCCGCTCGACGGACCGATGCTCGAACACGAATGGACTGTGCAGCTCAACTATCTGGCCAACGAAGACGGACGGATTACCGTCTCGTTCGAACACGGCGAGCCCGTGGGCGCGCCGGTTCGCAAGGGGTTGAGCAGCGTCTACCTTCGCGTGGTCGGCAGTGGGTCCATGCTCCGAATCAGTCCTCGCACACCAGGACTCGACCTCTGCCTGGGGGTTGGGCCCGTAGGAGTTGCCTCCTACGACAACTGACGTCCGGGCACATGTGCCTATGGTCTGGTGAATTCGCAGCCTTCTCACACCCTGTAGGGAACGCATCCACTCAGCCGGAGTGAAACAACGAGTTCTTGGAGTCACGCACCCTGACGTCGGACAACTACTCGGCTTGCTCGGTCTCGGGCGTCCATTCGATGTCTACGCCGCAGCGGGTCGATTGCGCGAACGCCCGACCGCCGACGAAATCTGCGCGGCAACAATTTTCGACGCATGCGGACGCGAATACACATCCGCGCTCTATATACACATGCCGGAGCTGGGACCAACGGTATGGGAGAGCAACACGCTCGATGGCACCGACTCGATCCGCGCATGGATCGACCGCTTCGACGAGGGCACCGTCTCGGCTCATGTATGGGTCGCCACAATCGCCCTCGATCCCGACCGGAACCGGAACGTGCTCAACCGATTACGGGCGCACACATCCGATATCCGATAGATCAGATGTTGAATCCGCCACCACAGACCAGCGTCTGCGCACTGACGTAATCCGATTCCGGCAGGCACGCAGATACACCGCACCTGCCGCCTCGGCCGGTGTACCGGCGCGACCGAGCGGGATCATGTGCTCGATGGCCGCGAGCAGATCAGGATTCACACCGACCTTGATCTCCTTGCCCTGCACATCGATGGTCGAGCCACCGGCCGGGGCTTCGGTGAGCCGGGTCTTGATCATGCCGAAGGCAACGCTGTTGACGGTCACGTTGTAGCGGCCCCACTCCTTGGCGATCGCCTTGGTGAGTCCGATGATGCCCGCCTTGGCCGACGAGTAATTGGCCTGTCCGGCATTGCCGCCGGTGCCTGCCATCGAGGAAATGTTCACGACCTTGCGGCACGGCACCGGCTCACCGGCGGACTTGGCCTGCTTCACCAATCCGCTGATCACCGGCTGTGCAGCACGCAGAATCCGGAACGGCGCCTTGAGATGGACGTCGAGAATGGCGTCCCACTGTTCATCGGTCATCTTCTGAACCACCGAATCCCAGGTGTATCCCGCATTGTTGATGATGATGTCCAGCCCGCCGAACGCCTCGACGGCCGTCTGCACGAAACGTTCGGCGAAATCGTCGTCGGTGACGCTGCCGATACACGAAACCGCCTGTCCGCCCGCGGCTTCGATGGCCGCTAAGGTGTCTTTGGCCGGTTCCGCATCGAGGTCGTTGACCACTACCTTCGCGCCCTCCCCCGCCAGCTTCAGCGCGATTTCCCGCCCGATGCCGCGCCCCGAGCCGGAGACGATCGCGACCTTGTTATCCAGTGTTCCCATGGGTGCCAGAACCTTTCGCCAGTGCCGGAATATCGGATTTCAGTGTGATCCGCCGCACCGGGATTGCACCCGAAGAACTACAGAATGGCGAAGGCGACAACCAGACCGAGCGCGAAATGCGCCGCGGCAACCACGAGAACCTCGGTGGTGTAGACATCGGATGCCAGCGCCGCGCCGATATCGATGCCGAGTGCGCGCTCGATGACCCGCACCGAAATCACCTGCGCGATGATGCCGACCAACCCGTAGACGCTCGCCGCGATGAGGCCCTCGGAGAGTTTGCCCGCCGAGGCATAGGTCGCCAACACCACGATCAAGGCCATGCTGACCATGCCCGCTGCCGTGACGATGATGGCATTGGGCTTACCCGCGGCGACCAGCGCGCGCAACTTGCCGGGTGTGGTCAGATCGATGGCGTAGAAGCCGACGAGCATGAGGGCCAAGCCGACGATGGCGTAGAGAACGATGGCTCCAACGCCGGTGCCGAGCGAGTTCCAGTAACCCGATTCGAGGGCAACTGCGGTCATCGTGATCCTTCCGAGGTGAGGTCGCGTAGTTACTGCGTAATGCGGTGCGGGACAAAGGCCGAGCCGTCGTCAGTGATCAATCCGGCGGTTTCGCGAATCCCGAGTCCGGCCGCGTTGTCGCCGACGATCCAGGCACCGAGGACCGGGCGCATATCGTCGAATTCCGGCAGCGGGTCGAGCAATTGGTAGACGAAACCCTCTTCGCCGTAGACCCCGCCGGTGGCCGTCTCCAGGCCCGCGCCGACGATGGTCATATTCGCGCCCTCGCGCCCGAGCTTGGGCTTGCGAATGTATTCGGTGAGCTCATTGGGCTGATCGAGGTAGGCGGGCAACAGATTCGGGTGCCCGGGATACATCTCCCACAGGATCGCGAGGATCGCCTTATTGCTCAGCAGGGTCTTCCACAGCGGCTCGACCCACATGGTCTGCGGCAGGCTCGCGACCACGCGCTTACCGAAATCGTCGTCGAGCACCCACTCCCACGGATAGAGCTTGAAGATCGCATCGATCGGCCCTTCGGCCAGATCGACGAAACGCTCCAGCTCGCTGTCGAATCCGACCTCCTCGATCGGTAGCGCGATGGTGTCGAATCCGGCCTCGGCGGCGGTCTCCTGCATATACGCGGTGGTGACATTGTCCTCGCCGGTGGCATCCGCGCCGGACCAGGTGAAATGCAATTGCGCCGAGGGCAGGATGTCGCGCAGCTCGGTCCAGCGCTCGACCAGCTTCTCGTGCAGGGAATTCCACTGATCGCCGTCGGGGTAGAGCGCGGTGAGCCAGTGCCACTGCACAATTGCCGCCTCCAGCAGTGAGGTCGGCGTATCGGCGTTGTACTCCAACAGTTTCGCAGGGCGGCGCGCGTCGTAGCGCAGATCGAAGCGCCCATAGACGTATGGGTCATTGCGCTTCCAGGATTCCGCGATCGGCCCCCAACTCCATTCGGGCAGACCGAAATCCTTGTACCGCTCGGTGAGCACCACATGCTCGACGGCATTCAGGCACATCGAATGCAGCAGTTCGACATCGGCCTCCAACGCGAGGATCTCCGACATCTCGAACTCGTAATACACCGATTCATCCCAGTACGGCCTGGGCAGACCGCTCGCATCACGGCCGGGCGAGCCGTAGACCAGGCCCTGGCCCTCGATGATCTGCTGCCAGCCGGGCCGCGGTGTGGCGCGCACGCGTCGCATTACGAACCCCCGCTGCTCTTGCTGCTGGTACCGAGACCGCCGCGGGTGACGGTGCTGCCGCTCTTGGTCGAGATCTGAGCGCCCTTGGGCTGCACCGTGGTTCCGCCGCTCGGCGGTTTGCCGACGGTGTTGTTGCCGCCGTAGTAATAGCGGTACTGGTGCCCGTTGTAGATGAAGATCCCGTTGGTACCGGTGTACGCGCCGGTCGACCCGGATCCGACAGCGGTCGAGGCGACCTCGCAGTCGTCGTCGGGCGCGACGACCTCCTGACCGTTCTGATCGATCACGGTGCAATACGCAGTCACCTGATCGGGTTTGGTGAGCGCCCGATATGCGAGATAACCGCCACCGACCAGACCCGCGACACCGACGATGGCGACACCGCCGATGAGTACGCGCTTGCGAGTGCGCTTCTTTTGCTCGGCGGCGGCCGTAGCGGCCCGCTGCGCCTCCTCGGCGCGCTTACGTGCCTTGTCACGCGCCCGCGCCTCGGCCACCGTGGGCGGACGCGGCTGAGTGACACCGGCCTCTTGGCGCTGGATACTGCCCCTTTGCGGCGGGGTACCGAACCGCCGCGGCCCGGTGCCAGGCGGAACCGGCCCGTCCCCCGGCGCACCAGGGCCAGGGCCACCACCTGGCGAAACAGGCCCGCCGTCCGCGCCGGACCCGGCATCCGTGGAACCAGATCCGCTACCCGGCAAACCCGATCCGCCCTCCGGGCTAGACCCCGCACCCGCCGAACCAGATCCAGCACCCGCCGCACCGGAGCCGCCGCCCGGCGAACCGGCCCCAGCGCCCGCCGAACCAGATCCACCGCTAGCCGAACCAGACCCGGCATCCGCCGAACCGGACCCACTGCCAGGCGAAAGCGGTTGCGGCGGTGTGGCTTCAGAGCCTGCGTCGCCGCCGGACGCGGACGTAGACGACCCCGACTCCGGATCGGGCGCAGTCCGACCCAGGTCGTCTCCCGCCCCCGGACCTCCCGTACTCAACGATCACATCGCTCGGTCGTCGAAACCACTACCGCTCCTCGAATCCGGACAAATCTCCCCGCGCGGGCTCCCAGCTTTCCACAACAAGGTCGACCCGACCAGGAGTATCTCCAGAACGCAGAAGATCCAGCAACATTTCGCACGCGGGTCGCGGACCTTCGGCCACCACATGCACCCGACCGTCGCGGGCATTGGTGGCGCTTCCGGCCAATCCGAGCGCCAGCGCCCGCGAGCGCGTCCACCAGCGGAAGCCGACGCCCTGCACGAAGCCGTGCACCCACGCGCTGAGCCGAACCGATTCCGGCATCACGCGTCGATGGCGTCGATATCGAATGTCAGCGTGACCTTGGTGCCAGCCTTCAGCGTCCGGCCCACGGTGCAGACCTTGTCGATGGCGCGCTGCACGGTGACCAGCAGCCGCTCGCGGGCCTCCTCGTCCAATTCGCTGAGGTCCAGCTCGAATACCTCGTCGAGCTGCGGGTACACCTCGTTCTCGCGGTCGGCGTCGCCGGAGACGCGGATGGTCGCGTCGAAGGCGTCACCGAGCTTGCGCGAGAGCGGGAAGTCCGCGCTCAGTCCGGAGCAGCCCGCAAGGGCGATCTTCAGCAGCTCACCCGGGGTGAAGGCCCCTGGCACGCCCTGCGATGCGATCAATACCTCGGCCCCGCGCGAGCTGCGGCCGGTGTACGCCCTGGTCCCGGTGCGCTCGACCCACAGGGTGGTCGGCTCGGTCGCGGCGGCGGTGGTGGTGGTCGCGGATGCGGTGGTCTGGTCAGCCATGGTCACGATCCTGCCATTCTCGAAACGGAACTCTCACCCCCGCCAACGCGGCACGTGCCCGAGCCCTTCCGCGAATCGCCGGTGATCTCCCAGACATCACTCTTGGAAGCGGTACCCCATTCCGGCCTCGGTCAGCAGATGCTTCGGATTCGACGGGTCGATTTCGAGCTTGCGCCGCAACTGCGCGAGATACACCCGCAGATAATGCGTTTCGGTGGCGTACGACGGCCCCCACACCTCACGCAGCAGTTCGCGCCGCCCGACGAGTTTGCCGCGGTTGCGCACCAGCATCTCGAGCATGCCCCACTCGGTCGGGGTCAGGTGGACCGTTTCACCGTTCCTGGTGACCTTCTTCGCGCTGAGGTCGACGGTGAACGATGAGGTCACCACGACCGGATCGGTGGCATCGGTATCGGTCGCGCCGCGCCGGACCGCGGCCCGCAGCCGGGCCAGCAGCTCATCCATGCCGAACGGCTTGGTGACGTAGTCGTCCGCGCCCGCGTCCAGCGCCTCCACCTTGTCGGTCGAATCGGTGCGAGCCGAGAGCACGATCACCGGGGCGGCGGTCCAGCCGCGCAATCCAGCCAGTACCTCGATGCCGTCCATATCGGGCAGACCCAGATCCAGAATGACCACGTCGGGATGTTTGTCGGCCGCCGCGCGCAATGCCGCCGCGCCGGTCCCCGCTGTGATCACCTCATAGCCGCGCACCGACAAATTGATGCGCAGGGCGCGCACGATCTGCGGTTCGTCATCGACCACAAGCACCTTGGTCGACGGTGCTTCCTGCTTCTTGTCGGTCATTACGACTTCCTGTGCGGTCCGCGGTGTCGTTGTGCTCATCATCGGCTGCTCACCTCGGTTTCATCGGCAGGCAGGTCCACGATCATCGTCAATCCTCCGCCCGGTGTCGGTTCGGCGTGCACGGTGCCGCCCATCGCCTCGACGAAACCGCGCACCACCGACAGGCCGAGCCCGACACCCGTGGTGTTGTCACGATCGCCGAGCCGCTGGAACGGCTCGAATAATTGCTCCTCGGTGCCCGGCGGAACACCGGGACCGACATCGATCACGGCAATCGACACCCGCTCGCCGTCGTGTTCCGCGGTGACCCGCACAGGCGTATCGCGCGTCGAATGCCGCAGCGCGTTATCGATCAGATTGGCCAGCACCCGCTCGAGCAGGCCGCTGTCCGCCCGCACCGAGACCTCGCCGACCTCCACCTTCACCCGATCCATCGCCGCACGCCGCAGCCCGCGCGCACCCATCCCGACGCTCACCAGTGCCTGATGCACGACCTCGTCCATGTACACCCGACGGAACTGCGGCTGCACCACGCCGACCGCCAGGCGCGACGAGTCGAGCAGATTGCCGACCAGCGCGGTCAGCTGATCCACCGATTCCTCGATGGTTTCCAGCAGTTCGACGGTGTCCTCGGGCGAGAACTCGATGTCGTCACTGCGCAGACTGGAAACCGCGGCCTTGGCGCCGGCCAGCGGCGTGCGCAGATCATGGCTCACCGCGGACAGCAACGCCCGGCGCAATCGGTCGGCCTCGAGCAGGGCGGCGGCGGCGCTGGCCTCCTCGGCCAACCTGGACTGCCGGACCAGCCCGGCCGCCTGGTTCGCGACCGCGTTGAGCACCGGACGGTCGACCGCGGCGAGCGGCCGTCCGGCCAACAGCAGCCAGCTCGTCGCATCGCCCGCCTGAATCGCGGTCTCGGCCTCGGACGCTCGCTGCGGCGGACTCGTGCCGACCGCAGCGATCACCTCGTCGCCGAACTGCATGCTGACCGCGCGCAGTCCGTAGGTCTCGCGGACCTGCTCCAGCAGCTTGGGCAGGTCCGCACCGTGCAGCACGGCTCCGGCGAACAGGGTCAGCAATTCGGCCTGCTGGGAGGCTCGACGCGCCTGCCTGGTCTGTTTGCCTGCCACATCCACCAGCGCGGCGACCGCCACCGCGACGATCAGCAATACCACCACCGTGATGAAGCTGTCCGGTTCGGCAATGGTCAGGCTGTAGCGCGGATCGACGAAGAACCAGTTCAACAGCATGCCCGACAGCAGCGCCGAAAGTGCCGCGGGCACAACGCCACCGAGCAACGCCACCGCGACGACGCCGATGAAGAACACCGCGCTGAGCCCACCGAGCTGCAGATAGCCGTCCAGGAAAGAACAGATCACCGAGACGGCTGCCGGAACCAGCACCGCCGCGAGCCATGCGCGGATCGGCTGGCGCGGCATCAGCGAATAGCGGCGCAGCCCACGATTGGCCTCCTCGTGCGTGACCATGTGTACATCGATCTTGCCGGATGCCTGCACCACGGCGGAGCCGATCCCCTCGTCGAGCATGCGTGCCCAGCGTGAGCGCCGGGACGTGCCGAGCACCAGCTGGGTCGCGTTCACCTCGCGGGCGAATTCCAGCAGCGTATTCGGCACATCGTCACCGGTGACCGTATGCAGCGAGGCATCCAGGCTCGCGGCGAATTCCCGCAGCCGGGTCAGCCGTTCCGTCGATACTCCGGCAAGTCCGTCGCCACGCACCACGTGCAGCAGGACCAGGTCGGCGCTGGATTTGGTGGCGATACGGCTGGCCCGGCGCACCACCGTCTCCGATTCGGGACCGCCGGTCACCGCGACGACCACGCGTTCGCGCGCCTCCCACAGCTCGGTGATCTTGTGGTCGGCCCGGTATTTCGCCAGTGCCGCGTCGACCTGGTCGGCCAGCCACAGCAGCGCCAATTCGCGCAGGGCGGTGAGATTGCCGGGCCGGAAGTAGTTGCGCAGCGCCGCGTCGACCTTGTCGGCGGCGTATACGTTGCCGTGAGAAAGCCTGCGCCGCAACGCCTCCGGCGTGATATCGACCAGCTCGACCTGGTCGGCGCTGCGCACCACCGCGTCGGGCACGGTTTCCTTCTGCTGGATGCCCGTGATCTGCTCGACGACATCGTTGAGGCTCTCGAGATGCTGCACATTGACCGTCGAGATCACGTCGATGCCCGCGGCCAGCAAATCCTCGACGTCCTGCCAGCGCTTGCCGTGTTTGCTACCCGGGGCGTTGGTGTGCGCGAGTTCGTCTACCAGCACCACGGCCGGTGCGCGGCGCAGCACAGCTTCCACATCGAGCTCGGGCAGTGTCGTCCCGCGATACGCCACCATGCGCGGTGGAATCCGCTCGATGCCCGCCAGCAGTTCCGCGGTCTTGGCTCGGCCGTGTGTCTCCACTACCGCAGCTACCACGTCGCGGCCGCGTTCGAGTCGGCGATGGGCCTCGCCCAACATGGCGTAGGTCTTGCCAACCCCCGGTGCCGCACCGAGGTAGATGCGCAGTTGCCCGCGTTTCACTCGTCCATCATCGCGCGATACGGCGTGTCGCCGAAGATCCGAACCCGTTCCGTCGCGATCTCCGAATCCTGCCGCTGACCCATTATCGACAGCGCGCGAATGATCAGCGCGCAACAGACGAATCCGATGAGCACCGCGACCGTGACAGCCGACATGACGATCCTTTCACCGACCAATAGGACCCCGGTCGCGCTGGCATCCCCCGCATGGCCGGTCGATGAATTTCTACTCCCGTATCGGCGGCCTATCTGGATCTTTACGGTGTGTTGACGGGTTGACCCCCTACCTTGACGGCATCCTTTCACCCAGCGCCCGAGCCGTACCCGTAAACGAAGCGTCAATGCTCGTCGATGGGCCGCCAAGAACCCGTAAACAAGCTCCGCACCAGCTCGAATGACCGCTTGACTCGCCATGTCGCGCGCCATACCTGGAGCGCCAATGGAGGTTGTGTAAATGTCTGTCGTGGTGTTCACGGTGCTCACCGTGGCGATCTTCGCGCTACTGGGCCTGATCCAGCGTGGGGTGGAAAAGCTGTGATCGCGAACCTGATCGGTCTGGTCCTCGCCGTCCTCATCGCCGTCTTCATGGTGGCGGCGCTGCTCTTCCCCGAGAGGTTCTAGTTGAACACGACCACCGCGGGAATCGCGTTCGTCGCATCCCTGATCATCGCGCTGGCCCTGGTGCATGTGCCGCTCGGCGACTACATGTTCCGGGTGTACAACGCCGAGAAGCACTCCCGTGCCGAGCGGGTCATCTACAAAGCCATCGGTGTCCAGCCCGAGGTCGAACAGACCTGGGCCGTCTACGCGCGCAGTGTGCTGGCGTTCTCGGCGGTCAGCATTCTGTTCCTGTTCTTCCTTCAGCTGATTCAGGGCAAGCTGCCGCTGCATCTGCACGATCCGGCCACCGAGATGACCCCGGCGCTGGCCTGGAATACCGCGGTCAGCTTCGTGACGAATACGAACTGGCAGAACTACTCCGGTGAGTCGACCCAGGGGCACCTGGTGCAGATGGCCGGGCTCGCAGTGCAGAATTTCGTCTCCGCGGCCGTCGGCATCGCGGTGGCGGTCGCGCTGGTGCGCGGCTTCGCCCGCAGGCATACCGGCGATCTCGGCAACTTCTGGGTGGATCTCGTGCGCGGCACCATTCGCATCCTGCTGCCGCTGGCCTTCGTCTTCGCGATCATTCTCGTCGCCGGTGGCGCGATCCAGAACTTCCACCTGCACGATCAGGTCGCGCAGACATTGAACGGCACCGAGCAGACCATTACCGGCGGGCCGGTGGCCAGCCAGGAGGTCATCAAGGAACTCGGCACCAACGGCGGCGGCTTCTACAACGCGAACTCCGCGCATCCCTTCGAGAATCCGACGACCTGGACCAACTGGCTCGAAATCTTCCTGCTGCTGGTGATCAGCTTCTCGCTGCCGCGCACCTTCGGTCGCATGGTCGGCAGCAAGAAACAGGGCTACGCGATCGTTGCGGTAATGGGCACGATCGCGCTGATCAGCGTCACCTTGCAGAATCTCTTCCAACTGCAGCACCACGGCACGGTGCCGACCGCGATCGGCGCATCGCTCGAGGGTGTCGAAACCCGTTTCGGTGTGGCCGATTCCGCGACGTTCGCCACCACGACCACACTGACCTCCACTGGTGCGGTGGATTCGTTCCACGATTCCTACACCAGCCTCGGCGGCATGATGACGATGTTCAATATGCAGCTCGGTGAGGTCGCGCCGGGCGGTACCGGCTCGGGGCTGTACGGCATGCTGATCCTCGCGGTGATCACCGTTTTCGTCGCGGGTCTGATGGTCGGTCGCACACCGGAATATCTGGGCAAGAAGATCACGCCGCGCGAAATCAAGCTCGCCGCTTCATACTTCCTGATCAGTCCGCTGATCGTGCTGGTGGGTACGGCGGCCGCGATGGCCATGCCGGGCCAGCGCGCGGGCATGCTCAACGCCGGACCGCATGGGCTCTCGGAAGTGTTGTACGCCTTCACATCCGCGGCGAACAACAACGGTTCGGCGTTCGCGGGGCTATCCGCAAATACCGAGTGGTACAACACCGCGCTGGGCCTTGCCATGGTCTTCGGCCGCTTCCTGCCGATCATTTTCGTACTGGCACTCGCCGGTTCGCTCGCTCAGCAGGGTCAGACCCCCGAATCGATCGGCACGCTGCCGACGCACCGGCCGCAGTTCGTCGGCATGGTCGTCGGTGTGACGGTGATCCTGGTCGCGCTGACCTTCCTGCCCGCACTCGCACTCGGGCCGCTCGCCGAAGGAATCCACTGATATGTCCACTACGACAGCCGAACCGGTCCAGCACAAACGTGGCGTCCGCAAGGGTGTGCTCGATCCGAAGATGCTGCTGACCTCCATCCCGGAAGCGGTGCGAAAGCTGGATCCGCGCACCATGTGGCGCAATCCGGTGATGCTCATCGTCGAGATCGGCGCGGTCTGGTCGACGGTGCTCGCGCTGGCGAAGCCGACCTTCTTCGCCTGGGCGATCGTCGTATGGCTGTGGCTCACCGTCGTATTCGCCAATCTGGCCGAGGCGGTCGCCGAGGGACGCGGTAAGGCGCAGGCCGATACGCTGCGGAAAGCCAAGACCGACACCATGGCTCGGCGTCTGATCGACTGGTCGCCGGGTGCGCGGATCGTCGAGGAGAGCGTCGGGGCTCCGGCGCTGCAACGCGGCGACTACGTCATCGTCGAGGCGGGCCAGGTGATTCCGGGCGACGGCGATGTCGTGGAAGGCATCGCATCGGTGGACGAATCGGCCATTACCGGCGAATCCGCGCCGGTCATCCGGGAGTCCGGCGGCGACCGCTCAGCGGTCACCGGAGGTACCACCGTGCTGTCCGATCGGATCATCGTCAAGATCACCCAGGAGCCGGGCGCGAGCTTCATCGACAAGATGATCGCGCTCGTCGAGGGCGCGTCGCGGCAGAAGACGCCGAACGAGATCGCGCTGAATATCCTGCTCGCCGCGCTGACCATCATCTTCGTCTTCGCGGTTGCGACACTGCAGCCGTTGGCGATCTTCTCGAAGTCGAACAACCCTGGGGTGGCGGATACCTCGGCGCTGGACGCGCACGGTGTCACCGGCATCGTGATGGTCTCGCTGCTGGTGTGCCTGATACCGACCACCATCGGCGCGCTCCTGTCGGCCATCGGTATCGCGGGCATGGACCGCCTGGTGCAGCGCAATGTGCTGGCCATGTCCGGCCGTGCGGTCGAGGCCGCCGGTGATGTGAACACCCTGCTGCTGGACAAGACCGGCACCATCACTCTCGGCAACCGGCAGGCCTCGGAATTCGTGCCGATGCCCGGCATCTCGGATGACGAATTGGCCGATGCCGCACAACTTTCCAGCCTCGCCGATGAGACCCCCGAGGGGCGCTCCATCGTGGTCTACGCCAAGCAGGCGTTCAACAAGCGCGAACGCACGCCTGGTGAGTTGACCGGTGCGACCTGGGTGGAATTCACCGCCCAGACCCGGATGTCCGGCGTAAATCTGCAGGACGGGCACCAGTTGCGCAAGGGAGCCGCCAGCGCGGTCACAGACTGGGTTCGCGCACAAGGCGGGGAGGTCCCCGGCCATATCGGCGTGATCGTCGACGGGATCTCCGCATCCGGCGGCACCCCGCTGGTCGTCGGTGAGGTCGATGACGGAAAGGCCCGGCTGCTCGGCGTCATTCACCTGAAAGACGTTGTGAAGCAAGGCATGCGGGAGCGGTTCGACGAAATGCGCCGAATGGGCATCCGCACGGTGATGATCACCGGCGATAACCCGTTGACCGCCAAGGCGATTGCCGATGAGGCCGGTGTCGACGACTTCCTCGCCGAAGCGACGCCCGAGGACAAACTGGCGCTGATCAAGCAGGAGCAGGACGGCGGTCGCTTGGTCGCGATGACCGGTGACGGCACCAATGACGCACCGGCCCTCGCCCAAGCCGATGTGGGCGTCGCGATGAACACCGGCACCTCGGCAGCCAAGGAAGCCGGAAATATGGTCGATCTGGATTCGGATCCGACCAAGCTCATCGAAATCGTGGAGATCGGCAAACAGCTGCTCATCACCCGCGGAGCGCTGACCACCTTCTCGATCGCCAATGACATCGCGAAGTACTTCGCGATCATTCCCGCGCTGTTCGTCGCGCTGTTTCCGGGCCTCGACCTGCTGAACATCATGCGGCTGGCCAGTCCACAGTCGGCGATCCTTTCGGCGGTCATCTTCAACGCGCTGGTCATCATCGCGCTGATTCCGCTGGCGCTGCGTGGTGTGCACTACCGGCCGAGCAATGCCTCGAAACTGTTGAGCCGCAACCTGACCATCTACGGTCTCGGCGGCATCATCGCGCCGTTCATCGGCATCAAACTGATCGACCTCGTCGTCCAACTCCTCCCCGGGATGTCCTGATATGCGTATGTCGACTTGGATCCGGCAGCATCTGGCCGCGTTGCGCGCACTGCTGGTGCTCACCGCGATCACCGGAATCGTCTATCCCGTAGCGGTTTTCGTGGTCGCCCAGATTCCCGGCCTGCACGATAGGGCGGACGGGTCGCTGATCACGGTGGACGGCGAGGTCGTCGGTTCCAGCCTGATCGGACAGTCGTTCACCGA
This sequence comes from Nocardia pseudovaccinii, assembly GCF_050942345.1. NCBI lineage: Bacteria > Bacillati > Actinomycetota > Actinomycetes > Mycobacteriales > Nocardiaceae > Nocardia > Nocardia pseudovaccinii. The sequence continues at coordinate 2,675,621 of NZ_CP192074.1, read as the reverse complement.
TCAGGACGGCAATGCACTCGTGCAGTATTTCCAGAGCCGTCCGTCGGCGGCGGGCGACGGCTACGACCCGCTGTCCACCGCGGCGTCCAACCTCGGCCCGGAGAGCATCGTCGATACGCTCGACGCCGATCCGGCCAATGTGAAGCTGAGCCTGCTCTCGACGGTCTGCGCGCGAAGCAAGGCGGTCGGCGACCGTGAGGGGGTCGACGGCAGTCGTCCGTTCTGCACCAAGGACGGTGTCGGCGCGGTGCTTTCGGTGATCGGACCGCGCGACGCGGACGGCGAGGTCTCGCACCCGGTGCAGGTCGTGAGCGTCAACGAGGCGTGCCCGGCGAAGCCGTTCCTGGCCACGTACATGGGTGTTCAGGTCGAATGCGCCAAGCCTGGTGAGGACTACTCGGTCGGCCGGATCGTTCCGATCATCGGCGATGCCTCGACCGACACACCGGTGCCCACCGATGCGGTCACCGCCAGCGGCAGCGGTCTGGACCCGCATATCTCACCGCAATACGCGGCCCTCCAGGTCGCGCGAATCGCCAAGACCCGCAGTATCTCCGAGGATCAGGTGCGCGCACTCGTCGACGCGCACACCGAGGGCAGGACTCTCGGCTTCCTCGGTGAACCGCGTGTGAATGTGGTCGAGCTGAATCTCGATCTCGATAAGCGGTACCCGTTGCGCGGCTAGCGAACCGAGCGCTCATTCCCGAACAGGAATGGGCGCTCGGCCGATTCGTTCAGTTGTCCTCGACGCAGGCGAAGCAATACGCCGACGCGGCGAGATACTGGCGGCAGTCCGGTCCGTGGCCAGCATGCGTACTACAGATGAAGCGCGCCAGATCCAGATCGAGATCCATCGGCTCGGCACTGCAATCACGGTGCTGAGTGCTCCACAGATCCCGGCGATCCAGTGATGTCTGCATTGTGCACCTCCAGCCTGTTGGTATTCAGTGGAGAAGCGAACCAATGTCCTTACAGTGGTGGATTACCCGATCCAGCGCCGTTCATCGCGTGATCTGCCAATCGTCGGGCAGCCGCACCGTGGTGACCTGATCGCCCTCGGCCACGAGATCCACCGTCGCCGAACCCAATCGCAGATCGCTCAGCGTGACCGTGCCCCATTGCGGCGGCAGTTGCGGTCTGACGGTGAGCGTGCGCGATGGCGCGGCCGGATCCAGTCCGAGGAACGAGCGCACCAGCAATAGCGGTGCCGCGCTGGCCCACGCCTGCGGTGAACAGGACGTGGGATACGGGACCGGAACCGCGAACTGATCGCGCGGAAATCCGCAGAACAGCTCGGGCAGCCGACCACCGAAAGATGCCGCCGCATCGAGTAATCCGCCCGCCAGCCGGGTGGCGAGCTCGACCGCGCCCGGCACCTGCCGGTAGCGCAGCAGGCCCGCGACGGCGATCGCGGTATCGTGCGGCCAGACCGATCCACAGTGATAGCTCATCGGGTTGTAGGCGCGCATCGACGAGGCGAGGGTGCGCAGCCCGAAGCCGGTGTCCATTTCCGGACCGGAGAGCCGGCTGACCATTTCGGCGGCGTGCTCGTCGCTGGCGATACCGGTCCAAAGACAGTGCGCCACATTGCTTGTCAGCGCATCGACTTGCCGTTTGCGGCCGTCGAGCGCGACCGCGTACCACCCCTGCTGCGGCAGCCAGAACTGTTCGGCGAATTTGCCGCGCAGTTCGGCGGCCCGCTCACGCAGCCGGGTCGCCGCACGCTGATCGTCGAAGGCCTCGGCCAACTCCGCCCGGGACAGCAGTGCGGCATACGCATAGCCTTGCACCTCGCACAGCGCGATCGGCGCCTCAGCGAGATGTCCTGCGGCATCGTTGATTCCGTCGAAACTGTCCTTCCAACCCTGATTGATCAGCCCGCGATCGGTGGCACGGCGGTATTCGACGAAGCCGTCGCCGTCACGATCGCCGTAATCGGTGATCCACCGCACCGCGGCGTCGGCGGCGGGCAACAGTTCCCTGATCACCTCCGAATCCGCACCCCACCGATGACATTCCGCGAGCAGCATGACGAAAAGCGGTGTGGCATCGGCGGTTCCGTAATAGGTACTGCCACCGAGCACATGCCCGCTCGCGGGGCCGCGCCGCATCTCGTGCATGATCCGCCCCGGCTCCTCCTCGGTGAGCGGATCGATCCGCTGCCCTTGCAATTCGGCCAACTGCTGCAGTGTGCCCAACGCGAGATCCACTTCCAAAGGCAGCGCCATCCACGCGGTGAGCAAACTGTCGCGGCCGAACAAGGTCATGAACCAGGGCGCACCCGCGGCCACGAACGGGCGCCCCTCGCCGGATTCGTCGTGAATCTGCAACGCGCCCAAGTCGCTTTCCGAGCGGCGAAGCACCTGGGTGAGCACCGGATCCGCGGAAGTGATCTTCGTCGCGGTGTGTCGCCACGCCGCCATCTTGCGGCTCGGTGCGCTGAGCCCATGGTGCTCCCCCGGCGCCAGTGGCGCCTGGACGCGCTGATTGCCGACGGTCGGCTGGGCCACGATCTCGGTCTGCCAGCGCTCGCCGGGCAGTACGACCACCCGCCACAGCAGGGTGCCGGGCAGAACGGCGGGCTCGACAGTCGCCGAAACCGTGAGCCCGCGCACCCGATCGGTGCGGTCGTGCAACAGCAACTCGCCTTCGGCCACGGTGACCTCGGCGCGGCCGTGCGCCGCGCGGCCCTCCTTGACCGCGAACAGATCGACGAAATCCGCGTCGACATGCAATTCCAGAGTGACCGCGGTGGCCTCCCGGCCCATATTCTCCAGGGTCAGAATCTCGTGCATGCCATCGGCGATGAGGCGTTCGCGCACCAACAGCAGGGTGCTGTCGGCCTGTCCGGCCTGCGGTGGCCGGCGCAGCACGAATCTGGCGGCGAACGCCTCTGGGCTGAGCACCGACAGCGATTCGGCGGGTTTGCCGTCCACCAGCAGTTCCCAGCGGGAGATGACGCGGGCGTCGCGGAAGAACAACCCGTGCGGATGTCCCGGTTCGACATCGCCGAGCCGATTCGACAGGCAGAAGGTACCGCCCTCGACCAAGGTCACCGAATTGCCGCAACCGCCGAGACCGGTCGGCTCACCGGAATTCAACGGCGCGGGATTCGACGCGGCGCCTGCGTCTGCGGTCATACTCGTTCGCTGGCGGGAATACGGACCGGCACCGTCTCATCGAGCAGCAGTGCCGCGCGCGCATGGCGCCGCGAACGCAGGAGCTGGTGATAGACCTGCTCATACCCGCGCCCGAGCGTGCCCGCGCCGAAGTTCGCCTCGACGTGCGCACGGCACGCGGCCGGATCCAGCTGGCTCGCCTCGTGGATCGCTGCGGGCAGTTCGGAGGGATCGTCACAGATCCGACCGGTCACGCCATCGACGATGACCTCGGCAACGGCGCCGCCGCGTAGCGCGACAACCGGTGTGCCGCAGACCATCGCCTCGATCATCACCATGCCGAACGGTTCCTCCCAATCGATGGGGAACAGCAGGCATCGCGCATTCGCGAGCAGTTTGCGCTTGGCCGACGCATCCGCGAGTCCGAAAAGGTGATCGCGCTCGGTGATCAGTGGGCGCACTTGTTTCTCGAAATACGCCCGCTCGGGGGCCTCGCTGCATTTACCCGCGAGCACCAGCGGAATTCCGGCCTCGTGCGCGGCTTCCAATGCGAGATGCGTGCCCTTGGTTGCGGTGAAGCGGCCGAGAAACAGTGCGTAGTCGCCTTTTTCGGTTTGGTAGGGCCACTGGTCGACATGCAGTGCATTGTGTACGCGACCAACCCAATTCAGATCGGGCGCCAATTCGCGCTGCCGATCACTGATGGCGACCAGCGATACCTCCTGGCCCAATTCGCGGTAGTAGTGATAGCAGTCGCCCTCGTCGACCGGCCCGTGCACGGTCACCACTGTTGGTAAGCCCAATCCCATATACGCCGGGGCATTCAGTGGTCCGGCAAAAGTGTGGTCGTGCACCAGATCCACGCCGGAGGTCGCGGCGACCTGTTCGATCGCCCTGCGCACCTTCAGAGCGTGCACGACCTCAGGAAACGGCTCTCCGAGCCGTTCGGGTAGTGCGCGATCCCACACCGGAACGAATTTCGCGGTGGTGCCGGGTTCACCGGCGCCGAACAATGTCACGTCGTGCCCGCGTGCGACCAATGCGTCGACCAAATCGGCGACTACCGCCTCGACTCCGCCATAGGCCTTCGGCGGTACGTCGAAGTAGGGCGGAACAACCATCGCAATGCGGAATCGTTCGCCGACGTGATCGGTAGACAGCAAATCCGAAGCGGCAATGTGCGCCGAATTCGGCGCGATCAGACCTGCGCTCATGACCATCCTTCCAGGGACAACCTTGTGCACATCCACCCAGCACTTCGGTGCGCTGGGCGCCGAACGTGTTGGCCGCCGCGGCGGAGGTGAAGACTGGAGCCTGCACCGCCGTCCATGAAGGCTTGGTTGGCCTGGTCACGCCGATCGGCGTGAACAGGGGGGCCGCACACAGACGTACCTTATTTCTGGGTGTTCAAACCACGCAGTCCGTGTGAAATCTCAGCATTTGGGATGAAATGGCCCATTATCCGGTGTCGATATCGCGGAGATTTATCCGACTATTGACGGTTCCGAGGTGACCGGGCGAGTAAACGAATCCGGTGTCCGATTGCGCTACCGCCTCTTTATACGCATACATATAATAGACGCATGTTCGATCCCATCACTCTTGCCGCCGGGGCCGGAATCGCCGGAGTCGGCTGGGCCGTCGGGCGGTTCGGCAGGCGCTCGCCCGCTGGATCCACAGTGGCCCGGTGCGGCTGTGGTCACGACCTGGCGCTGCACGATCCGGAGGCGGGCACCTGCCATGCCGAGCTGGTCCGCAAGACGTACGGCGGGCCCGTATGGGTGCAGTGCGGTTGCCGACGCTACACCGGTCCGGTCCCGGTCGAGGATTACTTCAGCAGACCGATCATGCCCTCGGACGACTGACTCACGACTCGGCCGCCGAGGCGGGCTGCATGCGCAGCGGCACCCCGATCCGGTTCCACAGGTTGATCATCGCGGTGACCGCGACCAGACCGGCCCGCGCGCCCTCCTCGAAGTTCTTCTCCACCTCGGCCCAGATCTCGTCGCTGACACCATGTTCACCGAGTCGGGTGACCGCTTCCGCGTAGGCGAGGGCGGCTCGTTCGGCGTCGGTGAACTTCACCGACTCGCGCCAGGCATTGAGGTAGTAGATCCGCTGTTCGGTCTCGCCCGCCATCCGCGCGTCGGTGGTGTGCATATCGATGCAGAACAGGCAGCCGTTCATCTGGGAAACGCGGATCTTCACCAGCTCGCGCACCGTCGAGTCCAGCGGCCCGCGGCGGATCGCCTGCTCTGCGGCGTACCAGGCCTGGTAGATCTCGGGCGCCACCTCGGCGAGTTGCATGCGTGACATGGGTCGTCCTCTCTCGAAATCGCTTACCCGAGTAGGACGAGACAGCCGCCGAATCTGTGACAACGTCACGAAGACGGCAGGCAGCGTGCCCGATCGGGCAGCTCACCACACGGCTCGTTGCCATGCTCACGCAGCACATCCTTACCGGTCAGATCGGTCAAGAAATGCAGGAAGCTCGCGCCGAGCGAATCGCCGGGGAGTTCGCCGTAACTGTAGGCGTATTCGACGCCCCAGAACGGATAGCTGCGGTTGACGGCAGCATCGCGGCCCGGTGTTACGCCATTGATGGTGAGGGTCGTGGCTCCCGCCTTCACCGCCTCGGAGAACTCGCTGTAGCCGATCGCGCCCGGAATATCGCCGACAGCCTTCTGCATATCCTTGGTGACCTGCACATCGCAATATCTGGCCGTCGCGGGCGCGCCATCCTTGATCGCGACACAGCTGACATGCGGCCGATCGGCCTGCGGACCGCCGAGCACCCTGCGCTCCAACGTATTTCGAGTGCCCGATCCCGGTATCCGATTGACCAGTACGACCGGCAGGTCGGCACCGCCGACATCGCGCCAGTTGGTGATGCGGCCCTGATACAGATCTTGGATCTGCGCGACAGAAAGGTTGGCGACGCCGACACCCTTGTGCACGATCATGGTGAACAGCGACAGCGCCAGCGGACGGGCCAGCAGCGGTTGGTAGCCATCACCTTTCGGGCCGTCACTGATCGTGAGCAGATCGGGATCGTCCTTGCCCTCCTCGGCGAGCCGGTCGAGGCCGCGTTCGGTGCCCTCGAAGCCGAAGGTGAATTCCGCTCCGGTGCAGCGCTTCCCGTACTGTGCGGCCGCATCGCGGATGACCGGTTCGAAGGCCGACGAGCCGACCACCGTGAGTTTGCCCGCGGCACAATCCAATGGCGTCGGATCGGGCGACAGCACGGAGACCAGAAGCTGGACGACGATCACCACGACCAGAAAGGCCGTGAGCGCCACCATCACTCGCGAAATGCCGGTGCGGCTCTGGGTTTCGATGATCCTTCCACCCTTGATGCCCCCGCTCAGTACCGGATCCGCATACTCCCCCGTCCCCTCCGAACGTTGCAGAATGGCCAGGATCTTGTAGTGATCACCGCGATTGAGTGGAACCCTCGGCAGATCGATGGCACCGATATGTCCTTCGGTATCCTCGCGAACCGCGATACCCGAATCACGCCCCAGCGAATCGGCCAGACCCTCGTCACTCAGTTCGGTCACCGCCATGCCGATGATCCTGCGCTGCGAAAAGTTCAGATGCAGGCCGACCCGCCCCGCCTCGGGTGCCCGGTAGTCGTGCGTATCGATCGGTGTCGCACCGCTGTTTTCGATGCGGACCAGCACCACCGATAGATCCTTCAGCGGTGGACTCACACCTTCGTGCTCGGGGCGCAGCTGCGGCAGTACACCGGGAAAGACCGATTCGATCTCACCGGTGACCGGCGTATCCATCTGCACCCGATAGCCGATTTCCTTGCGTCCGACGAAGACGAACTCCCAGAGGAACGCGATGATCGGCACCGCGATACCGATGAGTCCGAGCACGATTTCGATCGGAAAACCACCCACCGGTGCCGCCACCCCCAAGAGATCTTTTGTGTCAACCATTCTCGAACGTCATCGGGCATCCTCCCAGATCCCGCACGAGTGTTCGGCAACAGTTAACCCGGCGGTCAGCAGCTGCCGCCGAGTCACCTCCGACCGGGTCGGCCCGCTCGCGCCGAGGCGACGATCAAACCATGTCCCCAGCTGCCGATTTCGTCCAAGCGAGCAGCTTCTCGGCTGGCCAAGTGTTGATAACCCGTTCCGCCGCAACATCATTCGCGATAGCACGCTCGCAGCCGTAACCCAGCCAATCCAACTGACCGGGGGCATGCGCATCGGTGTCGATCGAGAAATAGCACCCCATCTCGACCGCCATCCGCAGCAGTCGCGACGGCGGATCGAGCCGCTCAGGACGACTGTTGATCTCCACCGCCGTGCCATAACTCCGGCACGCCTCGAAGACAAGTTCGGCATCGAAACTCGACTCGGGCCGCAGACCCCGCTGCCCCGCGATCAGTCTGCCGGTGCAGTGGCCGAGTACATCAACATTCGGATTCGCCACCGCGTACACCATGCGCTTGGTCATCGTCTCGCTGTCGGCACGCAGATGCGAATGTACGCTGGCCACAACGATATCGAGTTCGGCGAGCAGATCGCTTTGCTGATCCAGGGTCCCGTCATCGAGGATGTCCACCTCGATCCCGGTGAGAATCCGGAACGGCGCGACTCGTTCGTTCAGCTCCGCGACCACATCCAGCTGCCGCCGCAACCGGTCCGCCGAAAGCCCGTTGGCGACGGTCAACCGTGGCGAATGATCGGTCAGCGCACAGTATTCGTGGCCGAGCGCGGCCGCGATGCCCATCATCTCCGCGATCGGACTGCCGCCGTCGGACCAGTCGGAGTGGGTGTGCAGGTCGCCGCGCAACTGGGCCCGCATGGGTTTGCCCGGTGACCCGATGGGCTGCGCGGCCTTGCGGAGCTCGCTCAAATAGTCCGGCACCGCACCGGAATACGCCTGTTCGATGACGGCGGCGGTCTTCGGCCCGATCCCCGCGATTTGTTGCCAGCTGTGCGCGGCGCGATGGGCTGCCTGGTCGTCCTCGGACAGTTGGTCAACGATATCGGCGGCCCGCCGGTACGCCTTCACCCGATGTGTCTGCGCCCGTGCGCGTTCCAACCAGAAGCCGATCTCGCGCAGCGCCTCCACCGGACCCAGAGCGTTCCCCGGATCCGGAGCGACGATCGAATCGTCTTCCGCCACGGCGGTTATCTGATCCGGCTGTACTTCACGAAGGCGACGCCGTCCTCGAACACCCGGCTGGTGATCACCCGGAAGCGGGCCGCCTCGGGCAGGCGCGCGCCGGAACCGAATAGCGAGCGGCCGCGGCCGAGTACGACCGGGTACAGCTTCAGGAAGATCTGGTCGATCTCCGGCAGCAGCTCCTGCGCCAATTCCCCACCGCCGCACAGCCAGATCCCGAGCCCGTTGTCCCGCTTCAACTCTCGCACGGTGGCGAGCGGATCGGCCGAGATCAGCTCCACCGAAGGATCCGGACTCTCCGGCAGCGTCGTCGATACGACGAACTGACGCAGATGCGAATACGGGCTGGAGGTTCCGGTCCGCACGCCGAAGTCGTGGGTCTTGCGACCCATCAGCACGGTGTCGAAGTATCGGTTGCGCTTATCGATGCCGAGGGCCTCCCGCACCTTCGTCGGCAGGGTCTCGGGGTACTGCGCGGTGATCGCCGGGCCGTGATCGCCACCGACCGGGAAGAAGTCGACCGACCCCTCCTCGGTGGCGATGAACCCGTCGATAGTCGAAGCGACGTAGTAGGTGAGCTTGCGCATAAGTCCTTCCTCCACGACCGGTCGGCTCCCGAGCCGCCTAAAAGAACGGTAGCTCGTCAACGCTGATCTTTTCGAGCGACCTGCAAGCAGTCGCTACGGAAAGCGGCGACGGGCCTTCGGTTGGCAGCGCGGGCAGGAATAGGAAGAACGATTCATGAACTTCTCCCGCACGATGGGCGCACCGCAGCGACGGCACGGTTCGTCCTCGCGGCCGTAGACCGCGAGCGAGCGTTCGAAGTAGCCGGATTGGCCGTTGACGTTGACATACAACGCGTCGAACGAAGTGCCACCGGCCGCGAGCGCCTCCCCCATCACCGTGCCGACCTCGGTGAGCAGGGTGCGCACGGCGGGTCTGGTCAGCCCGGACGCCAGCCGGTTGCCGTGGATCTTCGCCCGCCACAGCGATTCGTCGGCATAGATATTGCCGACGCCGGAGATCACGGTCTGATCCAGCAGCACCCGCTTGATCTCGGTCTGTTTGGCGCGCACCGCGGCCACCACGACCTCAGGGTCGTAGCGCGGGTCCAGCGGATCCCGGGCGATATGGGCGACAGGCTGGGGCACCGGGGTCCCGTCGACCTCGACCAACGGTGCGAGCGCCCAGCCGCCGAAGGTGCGCTGATCGACGAAGCGCAATTGCGCACCGTCGTCGAGGGTTGCGAGGATATGCGCGTGCTTCTCCACCGGAGCGTCGGCGGGCTGCACCAACATCTGCCCGCTCATACCGAGATGGACGACAAGTGAGGTGTCCGGATCGTCGAAGGTGAGCCACAGGTATTTGCCGCGCCGCTCGGCGGCGGCAACTCGCAGCCCCTTCATCCGAGCCGTCAGATCATCCGCGCCTTCGAGATGGCGGCGAACCGATCTGGGATGGCTCACCGTGACGGATTCGACCACCCGCCCGACGACATGTGCGGCGAGTCCGCGCCGGACGACCTCGACCTCGGGAAGTTCGGGCACGTCAGGCTTCGTCTGTCAGCGCCTGATAGGCGGCGCCCGCGGCCTTCTGCTCGGCTTCCTTCTTGGAGCGGCCGACGCCCTGACCGTACGGACGACCGCCGATCACGGTGGTCGCGGTGAATTCCTTGTCGTGGTCGGGACCGGTCGAGGTGATCTCGTAGCTGGGCACGCCGAGGCCACGTTCGGCGGTGAGCTCCTGCAGGCTGGTCTTCCAGTCCAGTCCGGCGCCCATCCGCGGTCCGCGCTCGAGCAGATCGGCGAACAGCCGCAGCACCACCTCACGCGCGACATCGATACCGTGCTCGAGGTGGACCGCGCCGAGCAGCGATTCCATGCCGTCGGCGAGAATGCTCGGCTTATCCCGGCCGCCGGTGAGCTCCTCGCCCTTACCGAGCAGCAGGTGCACGCCGAGCCCGCCCTCGCCGAGCCCGCGCGCCACCTCGGCGAGCGCGTGCATATTCACCACGCTCGCCCGCAGCTTGGCCAGTTCGCCCTCGGACTTGTCCGGGTGCTCGTGGTATAGCCGCTCGGTGATGCTCAGGCCGAGGACCGAGTCGCCGAGGAATTCCAGACGCTCGTTGGTCGGCAGCCCGCCGTTCTCGTACGCATACGACCGGTGCGTCAGCGCCAGCCGCAGCAGATCGGCCCGCACGTCGACGCCGAGCGCCGCGAGCAGGCTCGCATGTTCACCGGACGCGCCGGATTCGTCCTTACTGGCGGTCACGTCGATACGACAGGTCGAACGATCAGACAGCAGCGGTGACCTGGCGGCCCTTGTAGGTGCCGCAGGAGGGGCACGCGATATGCGGCAGCGTCTTCTCGCCGCAGGCGCGGTTCGGGCACGTGATCAGGGTCGGCGCGGTGGCCTTCCACTGGCTGCGCCGCGACCTGGTGTTGGAACGGGACATCCGGCGCTTCGGAACGGCCACGACTACTTCTCCTCTTGTCCTATTGCTTGCCGGTACGGCAGCACTGTCTCGGTCTTAATGGTCTGTGTTGGTTGCACCCGAATCGGGGCTGCCATTGCCGGGCGACTCGCCGGCGAACTTCGCCAACCCAGCCCAGCGAGGGTCAAGTATCTCATGCCCATGGCCGGAACCCGCAATCGCCATCCGGACACCGCATTCCGGGCACAGGCCCGTGCAGTCCGGAGTGCACAGCGGCTGCAGCGGCAGCTCCAAGCCGATCTGGTCCGTGATCACCGGTTCCAGGTCGATCTTGTCGTCGACGATGCGGTAGATCTCGTCGTCCTCGGTGGTCTGCTCGGTCGCGCTGTGCGGGTAGGCGAACAGTTCGGTGAGGTGAATTTCCACCGTTCCGGTGAACGGTTCGAGGCAGCGCGCGCACTCACCGGCCGTCGGCCCGGAGACCGTCCCGGTGACGAGCACACCCTCGGACACCGCCTGCAACTGCAGATCGAGGTCCACCTCGGCGCCCACCGGAATGGCGATCAGATCCAGCCCGATCCGCCCGTCGGTGGTGACGACGCGATGCATCTCTTTCATCGTGCCGGGGCGACGGCCCAGGCTGATGACATCCAGCACGAAACCCGCGTCCGGCGCACGGCGCGAGGCCGAACGAGGGCGCGAATCGGGACCGGAACCGGCGGACATCACGAACTCACTTCACATTCGAGGGGAAATGGGCAACCACTCCACAATACGCGAGGGCCCGGCGCGGACCCAAACCGTCAGCGACGGTAGTCGGCCGCGTAATCCGGAGCGCCCGCACCCGAGCGCAGTTGGTGACGTCCGCCGCGCACGGTCCGCAGAGTGGAGTTGAGGGTCTCCTCGAAGTCGGCGAGCCTGCTGTCGACGTAATGGTCACATTCGTCGCGCATCCGATCGGCCTCTTCGTTCGCACCGTCGATCAACCGGGCCGATTCGGCATGCGCGGCACGCACCACTTCGGTCTGCGTGACCAAGCGGTCGCGCTCGACCTCACCCTCGGCGACCGAGCGGTCATAGGAGGCCTTGCCCGCCTCGATCATCCGCTCGGATTCGATGCGGGCCCGACCGGTAACGGCCTCGAATTCGGCATTGCCGTCTGCGACGATGCGGTCGGCCTCGGCCTGTGCGGTATTCACCAGGTGGTCGGCATGCGCGCTCGCCTCGGCGACCATGCGGTCTGCGTGCGCCTTGGCGTCGGCGAGAATCCGATCAGCTTCCTCGCGGGCCGATCCGATGGTCTGGTGCGCCTGGTCGTTGGCGGTGGTCACGGTCGTCTCGGCGGTATTGCGGGCGTCGGAGACGATCTTGTCGCGATGATCGAGCACATCCTGGGCGTCGTCGAGTTCGCCGGGCAGTGCATCGCGCACGTCGTCGAGCAGTTCGAGCACATCACCGCGCGGCACGATGCAGCTGCGGGTCGGCGGGATGCCGCGTGCTTCTTCGACAATGGCGACCAGCTCGTCGAGAGCTTCGAATACGCGATACATGCTCCTACCCCACTCTCGTGCAGACCTACGGCGAAACTTTCCGCCGTCGCCCAGTGTGCCCCTCGTCACGGCTCGTGCCGAGTCCCCCACCGGTGTGTCGTGTAGGTGTCTCGTACGCCACAAAAACAAGTGGAGGATATGTCTCCACTTGGTGTTACATTTATCGGGAAGGTCGCAACAAGATCTTCTTAAGTGGATCGCAGGCCCTGACCGGGACTGTGGGGTTAGAGGAGGCCGACCGGGCGGATTGCGATGACCATCGCGGTTGTCCGTACCGAAGGCTCGTGTGGGATCGGAAAGACAATGACCGTACTGGAACTACCGCGAACGGCGGTTCTGCCGACAAGCAGCCTGTACACGCCGTGGGTGGGGCCCTACCCCGTGCTGCAGCCGGGGACGGCCGCTCGGTTCGGCCAGTTGATGCAGTATCTGCGTGGCGACCGCGCGCTGGCTCAGCTGATCCGCTTCGCCCTGGTCGGTGGTTCCAGCAATATCGCCTACGTACTGCTGTTCTTCGCGATGCACGGCGTCGGTCCCCTGGTCGCCAATATCGCGGGCTCGGTCGTGAGCACCGTGATCGCCAATGAAATGCACCGTCAGCTCACCTTCCATGCCGCGGGCCGGGTCGGCTGGTTCACCGCTCAGTGGGAGGGCGGCGGGCTCGCGCTGGTCGGACTCGGGATCACCACCGCCGCGCTGGCCGCTCTCGAACTGTGGGCACCCGGCATGGGCGGTACGTTCCAGGCCGCTGCTGTCCTGGTCATTACCGCCGCGGTCGGCGGTATGCGCTTCCTCGCCCTGCGTGGCTTGGTCTTCTGATCAACAGCCCATACAAATCCGCCCCGGTTCTTCGGAACCGGGGCGGATTTCGTTGGGGGCGTTCAGCCTTTGCGTTCGGCGAGGCGATCGAGCAGGCGCTTGTGGACGGCCGGTGGGAGCATGTCGGTGACATCGCCGCCGTAGGTCGCGACCTCCTTGACCAGTGAGCTGGACAGGAAGCTGAAGGTCGGGTTGGTGGCGATGAAGAAGGTGTCGACGCCGCTGAGCTTCTTGTTCATCTGCGCCATCTGCAGTTCGTAGCCGAAGTCGGTGGCATCACGCAGACCCTTGACGATCGCGCCGATCCCCTCCTGCTTGGCGAAATCCACCGTCAGCCCCTGCCAGGACTCGACCCGCACATTGGGCAGGTGCGCGGTGGCCTCGCGCAGCATCTCCATGCGCTCCTCCACGCTGAACATGCCCTGCTTCTTGGGATTGACCATGACGGTCACCACGACCTCGTCGAACTGAGCCGCGGCCCGCGCGAAGACGTCGATATGTCCATTGGTCACCGGGTCGAACGAGCCCGGGCACAGCGCTCCTGCCATGAACAGACGGTATCAGGAGGCCGGATCCGCACCTCGAATGCCGCGACGGCGGAGTTACTCCGGGGCGAATTCGGCTAGTTCGATACGGGTTTCACCGTATTTGCGCGCCTTGGCTGGGATATAGCCTGCGGGCCAGACGATCTCGGGTGAGCGGATGGAACGCTCCACCACGACGAGGGCCTCCGGTGCCAGCCAGTCGTGTTCGGCGAGGGCGCGCAGGTCGGCGATGACCGTCACCGTGTCGACGTCGTAGGGCGGGTCGGAGAAGACCACGTCGTACTTGCCCGCACCGCCGCCCGCCAGGACAGTGGCGACGGAGCCGATGCGGAGTTCGGCGCCCGGCAGGCCGAGGTCGGCGATATTGCCACGCACGATGGCCGCGGCCTTGCGGTCGGATTCGATGAGCATGGCGTGGGTGGCGCCGCGGGAAAGCGCTTCCAGGCCCAGGGCGCCGGATCCGGCGTAGAGGTCGAGTACGCGGACGCCGTCGAAATCGATGCGGGCGTCCAGGGCGCTGAACAGCGCCTCGCGCACCCGATCGGAGGTGGGCCGGGTACCCGCGGGCGGGACGCGTAGCCGCCGCCCGCCCGCGGTACCCGCGACGATCCGGGTCATTCGGCCGCGGACTCGCGCACCGTGAGTTCGACCAGCAGGTCACCGCCTTCGACCTGCTGCACCTTGCCGATCGCGACCCGGCCGACGATGCCCGCGCGCGGCGCGGTGATCGCGGCCTCCATCTTCATCGCCTCGATGGTGCCGACGATATCGCCCGCCGCGATCGAATCGCCTTCGGACACAGCCAGTGTCACCACACCGGCGAACGGGGCGGCGATATGGCCCGCGTTGTTCTTGTCGGCCTTCTCCGCGGCCGGGATATCGCTGGCGATGGAGCGGTCGCGCACGGCGACCGGACGCAGTTGGCCGTTCATGATGCACATGACCGTGCGCATACCGCGCTCATCGGGTTCGGAGATGGCCTCCAGTCCGATGAGCAGGGTGACGCCCTTCTCCAGTTGCACGCGGTGTTCCTCACCGCGGCGCAGTCCGTAGAAGAACTGGTTGGCCGACAGGCCCATGGTGTCGCCGTACTTTTCCCGGTGCGCGAGGAATTCGGCGGTGGGACCGGGGAAGAGCAGGCGGTTGAGTGTGGCGCGGCGCAGTTCGGAGGACCCGGCGAGTCCGGCCTCGTCAGCGGGGGTCAGCGGGGTCTCCGGCTTGGCCGGTCCGCGTCCGGCCAGTGCCCGGCTGCGGAACGGTTCGGGCCAGCCGCCCGCCGGGTTGCCGAGTTCGCCACGCAGGAAACCGATGACCGAATCCGGGATGTCGTAGCGGCCCGGATCGGCGGCGAAGCTTTCGATATCGACGCCGGTGCCGACCAGTGCGAGCGCGAGGTCGCCGACCACCTTCGAGGAGGGCGTGACCTTGACCAGTCGGCCCAGCAGCCGGTCCGCCGCAGCGTATTTCGCCTCGACCTCTTCGAAACGGTCGCCGAGGCCGAGTGCGATGGCCTGCTGACGCAGATTCGACAGCTGACCGCCCGGGATTTCGTGGGTGTACACCCGGCCGGTCGGCGCGGGCAGCCCGGATTCGAAGGGCGCGTACACCTTTCGCAGCGCCTCCCAGTACGGCTCCAGATCGCAGACGTTCTGCAGGTTGAGACCGGTGTCGAATTCGCTGTGCGCGGCAGCGGCGACGATCGCGGAAAGCGCTGGCTGACTGGTGGTTCCGGCCATGGCTGCACTCGCGCCGTCGACCGCGTCGGCACCGGCCTGCCAGGCGGCGAGGTAGGTGGCCAGCTGACCGCCGGGGGTGTCGTGGGTGTGCACGTGTACCGGCAGGTCGAAGTTGCTGCGCAGCGCGGAGACCAGGGTCGCGGCCGCCGGAGCGCGCAGCAGGCCCGCCATATCCTTGATGGCCAGCACGTGCGCGCCCGCGTCGACGATCTGCTCGGCGAGCTTGAGGTAGTAGTCGAGGGTGTAGAGGTTTTCGTCCGGGTTGGACAGGTCGCCGGTGTAGCTCATCGCGACTTCCGCGATGGCCGTACCGGTTTCGCGCACCGCGTCGATGGCCGGACGCATCTGGTCGACATTGTTGAGTGCGTCGAAGATGCGGAAGATATCAATACCGGTGTCGGTCGCTTCCTGCACGAACGCGCGCGTCACCTGCTCCGGGTACGGCGTGTAGCCGACGGTATTGCGTCCGCGCAGCAGCATCTGCAGACAGATATTCGGCACCGCCTCGCGCAGTGCGGCCAGCCGCTCCCACGGGTCCTCGAACAGGAAGCGCAGCGCCACATCGTAAGTCGCGCCGCCCCATGCCTCGATCGACAGCAGTTCCGGGGTCAGGCGCGCGACATGTCCGGCGACACCGAGCAGACCATTGGTACGTACCCGGGTGGCCAGCAGCGATTGGTGCGCGTCGCGGAAGGTGGTGTCGGTGACGCCGACGGCCTTCTGCTCACGCAGCGCCTGCGCGAAACCCTCCGGGCCCAGGCGCAGCAGCCGCTGACGGGAACCGTCCGGCGGCGGCACGCTCAGATCGATGGCGGGCAGCTTGTCGTGCGGGTACACCCTGGTCGGACGCTCGCCGTGCGGCTTGTTCACGGTGATATCGGCGAGGTAGTTCAGGATCTTGGTGCCGCGGTCGGCCGAACCGCGCAGGGTCAGCAACTGCGGGCGCTCATCGATGAACGAGGTGGTGACCCGGCCGGCCTTGAAGTCCGGATCGTCGAGCACCGCGAGCAGGAACCCGATATTGGTGGTGACGCCGCGGATGCGGAATTCCGCGAGTGCGCGGCTGGCCCTGGCCACGGCGGCGTGCAGATCGCGGCCGCGGCAGGTGAGCTTGACCAGCATCGAGTCGAAGTAGGCGCCGATCTCCGCGCCCAGGTTCGCGCCGCCGTCGAGGCGGATGCCCGCGCCGCCTGGGGTGCGGTAGGCGGTGATGCGGCCGGTGTCGGGGCGGAAGCCGTTGGCCGGATCCTCGGTGGTGATCCGGCACTGCAGGGCCGCACCACGAATGGCGACCTTGTCCTGGCTCAGACCGAGTTGATCGAGGCTCTCCCCCGCCGCGATGCGCAGCTGGGACTGCACCAGATCGACATCGGTGATCTCCTCGGTCACCGTGTGCTCGACCTGGATACGCGGGTTCATCTCGATGAAGACGTGGTTGCCGCGCTCGTCGAGCAGGAATTCGACGGTGCCCGCGCAGCTGTAGCCGATCTGGCGGGCGAAGGCCACGGCATCGTTGCAGATGCGTTCGCGCAGTGCCGGATCCAGGTTCGGGGCGGGCGCGAGCTCGATCACCTTCTGGTGGCGGCGCTGCACCGAACAGTCGCGCTCGAATAGGTGCATGACATTGCCGTGCTGGTCGGCCAGGATCTGCACCTCGATGTGGCGCGGGTTCACCACGGCCTGTTCCAGGAAGACGGTCGGATCACCGAAGGCCGACTCCGCCTCGCGGGACGCGGCCTCGATCGATTCGCGCAGCTGCGCGGGATCGGCGACCCGGCGCATGCCGCGGCCACCGCCACCCGCGACGGCCTTCACGAAGATCGGATACTCCAGCGCCTCGGATGCGGCCAGCAGCTCGTTCACATCGGCCGACGGCGCGCTGGACTTCAGCACCGGCAGACCCGCCGCCCGCGCCGCCTCGATCGCGCGGGCCTTGTTACCAGCCAGTTCGAGCACTTCGGCCGACGGACCGATGAAGGTGATGCCCTCGCGCGCACAGGCCGCCGCGAGGTCCGGGTTTTCGGACAGGAAGCCGTAACCGGGGTAAATGGCATCGGCGCCCGCGGACTTGGCCGCCTCGATGATCGCCTCTATCGACAGGTATGCCCGGACCGGGTGTCCCTCTTCGCCGATCTGGTAGGACTCCGCGGCCTTCAACCGGTGGACCGAGTTGCGGTCCTCGTACGGGAAGACGGCGACCGTCCCGATGCCGAGTTCGTAGGCCGCGCGGAAGGCGCGGATGGCGATCTCGCCACGGTTGGCAACCAAGACTTTCGAGAACATTGAACTAAGGTACCCGGCCCGGAATCGTGGTCTGACAGGGAAGTCCCATTAGCGGAATATTCACAACGAGTCCTAGCAGAGTTGCAAAGTTTTGTTCACCTCACCGACACATCTCACCGTCCGTCGCGGTCACAAGTGCGGGCGGGCGCCACTGTCGGCTCGAACGCATCTGGCGACAACTTCGCAAACGCGCGATACACCGAGTGCGGTGCAATTCGATTGTGCGGCCACCTATGCTGGTTAGCGCAGCTGGTTCGCCGTGCGTAGACGAGATGGAGCCCCGACGTCGCGTCACGGAGTCGAGTTCGCGGATCGGTGTAACCGGTGCGCGGACGAGAGGGAACCCGGTGAGAATCCGGGACTGTCCCGCAGCGGTATGCAGGAACGACCGCCGTCATCAGCACTGGGTAAATACCCGGGAAGCGACGGCCAGTAGGTGAGCCCCGTACGGGGTCGGCCAGAAGGCCCGTGCCCGCAAGTCCGAAGACCTGCCAGCCGTGTCGGATACGCCGTATCCGGCGGCCACCGCCTCGTGGATTGGGCGCGCGGACCTCTGTGCGATTGTCGGGCTCCATCGGTGCGCCGGCACGTCATTCGGTCTCCGCTAGCTCGTAGGGCGATGGTCTTCGATCTCAGCACTGGAGAAATTCGTGACTGTTACGCATAACCCGTTCACCGCGACGGTTCTCGGTCTCCCGCGGGTGGGGCCGCACCGTGAGCTCAAGCGCGCCACCGAATCCTACTGGGCCGGACGCATCGACGCGGAGCGACTGCACGCGATCGCCCGCGACCTGCGGCGCGCTCAACTGACCGAATTACAAAGCGCCGGAATGGATTCCATCCCCATCGGCACCTTCTCCTATTACGACCAGGTGCTCGATACCGCAGTACTGCTCGGCGCGCTGCCGCCCCGGGTGGCCGGAATCGCCGATCCGCTGGATCGCTATTTCGCGGCGGCACGCGGCACCGACACGGTCGAACCTCTGGAGATGACCAAATGGTTCGATACCAATTACCACTATCTGGTGCCGGAAATCGGTCCGGAGACGGTGTTCTCGCTGGATCCGGCCAAGGTGCTGGACGAGCTGCGGGAGGCGCTCGCACTGGGGGTTCCTGCGCGACCGGTGGTGGTCGGACCCGTCACCTTCCTGAAGCTGGCGAAGGCGGCCGGCGGTGCGGCACTGGATCGCCTCGACGAGTTGGTGCCGCTCTATCGGGAGCTGTTGCGGCTGCTGGCCGTGGCGGGCGCGGAATGGGTACAACTCGACGAGCCGATCTTGGTCACCGATCTGACCGCTGACGAGGTCGAACTCGTGCGGCGGACCTACACTGAACTGTCGGCCACGACGGATCGCCCCGCGCTGCTGGTCGCCACGTACTTCGGCAGGCCAGGTGCGGCGTTGAGCGGCTTGGCCGAGACCGAAATCGAAGGTATCGCACTGGATTTCACGGTAGACGCCGATCTGTCCGGTGCGCCGGCGCTGGCGAACAAGCTACTGGTGGCGGGTGTGGTCGACGGCCGAAATGTCTGGCGGGCCGATCTGGAAAAGGCTTTGGCGACGCTCGGCACGCTGCTGGGATGCGCGAAATCCGTTGCGGTGTCGAGTTCCTGCTCATTGCTGCACGTGCCGTACACCTTGGCGAACGAAACCGGCCTCGACGAGCGGCTGCGTTCGTGGTTGGCGTTCGGTGCGGAGAAGGTCGCCGAGGTGCGGTTGCTCGCGACCGGACTGAGTGCGGGACCCGAGGCGATCGCCGACGAATTGGCCACGGTCCGTGCCGCCCTCGCCACCAGGCGCACCGATCCTCGGTTGGACAATTCGCAGGTGCGGGCGCGGCTGGCCACGCTCGGTGCGGATGCGACTCGGCGGGCACCCGCGCAACAGCGACGGGCATTGCAAGCCGAGCGGCTGCGGTTGCCATCGCTGCCGACCACGACGATCGGCTCGTATCCGCAGACCTCGGCGATCCGGCTGGCGCGTGCGGCACTGCGCAAGGGCGAGATCGACCAGGCCGAGTATGTGCGACGGATGCGGTCCGAGATCGCGGATGTCATCGCGTTGCAGGAGCAGCTGGGCCTGGATGTACTGGTGCACGGCGAGCCGGAGCGCAATGACATGGTGCAGTACTTCGCCGAGCAATTCGACGGATTCGCCGCCACCGAAGCGGGCTGGGTGCAGTCCTACGGCACCCGTTGCGTGCGGCCGCCGATTCTGTTCGGCGATGTGGCGCGGCCCGCGCCGATGACCGTGGACTGGATCGGCTACGCGCAATCGTTGACCGATAAGCCGGTCAAGGGCATGCTGACCGGCCCGGTGACGATTCTGGCCTGGTCGTTCGTCCGCGATGATCAACCGCTGGCGGATTCGGCACGTCAAGTGGCGCTGGCGATCCGGGACGAGACTGTCGATCTACAGGCCGCGGGCATTCGGATCATCCAGGTCGACGAGCCCGCGCTGCGGGAACTGCTGCCGCTGCGCGCGGCCGATCAGGGCGAGTACCTGGAATGGTCGGTCGGCGCTTTCCGGTTGGCGACCTCCGGGGTATCGGATGCCACGCAGATCCACACCCATCTCTGCTATTCGGAGTTCGGTGAGGTCATCGATGCGATCGCCGGATTGGATGCCGATGTGACCTCGATCGAGGCGGCGCGCTCGCATATGGAGGTGCTCGACGATTTGAATGCCGCAGGCTTCGATCTCGGTGTCGGACCGGGTGTGTACGACATCCACTCACCGCGGGTGCCGAGCGTGGAGGAGATCACCTCCGCCCTGCGCGCCGCACTGAAGGCCGTTCCCGCCGAACGGCTTTGGGTCAATCCGGATTGTGGATTGAAGACACGTGGACCAGTCGAGGTCGAGGCGTCACTGCGCAATCTGGTCGCTGCTGCGGCAGCGGTGCGCTAAGCGGATAGTGCGCTCGTCCTCTCGAGGCGGGGGCGAGCGCATCTGCCCGGGTTCGCGCCATCTGGCAGGCCCCCAAAGCCCGCGCAGCCTGATAGCGCGGTGTGTTCACCGCGCTATCAGGCTGCATATCAATGAGATTCGGCCCCGGGGAAAGGCCGGAGCCGACGGCGCGGCGTGTACCTCTCACAACTTTCGCCGTTGCGGACCATCGGCCGCAGGCGCGACCGTGCGCTCAGTCCCCGCCGCCAGGCCGTATGACATTCCGAGCAACGATCCATGCGTAACCCCTCCTCATACGTCGCCATCAGATATCACCCCCGATGTCCTATTCGACGCATGGCCGACCGATTCGGTTCCGCCGATTCCCTCGACTATTCGGCCTCGGTTCCGAATGCGCGATTGATGGCGGCCATATCGAAGTAGTCGCGCCAGGCGGTGATGGCGCCGTCGGCGACCTCGAAGACGCCCACTACCGGCAGCGGTGTGTCTTTGCCCAGGCCACGCAGGATATCGGTGCGTTCGTTCATGACAATATTCCCGGCGGCGACCTGGTGGTGCACGTCGAATTCGATGGATTCGAAGGTGCTGAGGAAACCGGCGATGAAATCGCGGATGGCAGCGCGACCGTTGATGGGTTCCATCGGAATGTTGTGGTAGACGGCGTCTTCGGCGAAGAAGGCGCTGATCCGGTCCGGGTCGGGATCGGCCCAGCTGCGGCACATGGCGGTGACGATTTCGTCGGGGCTCGGCATTCGGTTCGCTCGCTTCCTTGCGCAGATGCGATCGGGCACATCGGTCGATTCGATCGCCCCGATTACACCAAACAATTGCTTGGTTGCGCCAGGATCAGCCCTGGCCCAGCAGTTCGCGCTGCGGCACCCCGACGTATTCGGACAGCGGACGGATCAGGGCATTGGCGGCGGACTGCTCGATGATGTGAGCGGTCCAGCCGGTGATGCGACTCAGCACGAAGATCGGCGTGAACATCTCGATGTCGAAGCCCATCAGGTAGTAGGCGGGTCCGGCCGGGAAGTCGAGGTTGGGTTCGATGCCGGTGGCCTCGGCCATGGCCTGCTCCAATGCGGTGTACATGCGCAACCAGCGCTGGCCACCGGTCACCTGTACGACGTGGTCCAGAGCCTCGCGCATCGTCGGCACCCGCGAGTCGCCGTTCTTGTACACGCGATGCCCGAACCCCATGACCTTCTGTTTGCCGGACAGCTTGGCGCGCAACCACTCCGCTGCCAGTTCGGGCTCACCGATCTCCAGCATCGTGCGCATGACGGCCTCGTTGGCACCGCCGTGCAGCGGACCCTTGAGGGCACCGATCGCGGCGGTGATCGCACTGTACATATCCGACCGGGTCGAGGTGACCACACGCGCGGCGAAGGTGGATGCGTTGAAACTGTGCTCCGCGTAGAGGATCAGCGAAATCTCGAAGGCGCGCACAATGCGCGGATCCGGCACCTTGCCGAAGCACATGTTCAGGAAGTTCTCGGCGAAGCCCAGATGTGAATGCGGCGCAATAGGATCCAGTCCACGACGGCGGCGCATGTCAGCGGCGACGACCGTGGGCAACACCGCGGTGAGCCGTAACACCTTCGCCAGCAATGCCCGATCACCTTGTCCGGCATCGAGTTCCGCATCCTCCGCGCCGAGGTAGCTGACCACGGTCCGGACCACGTCCATCGGATGACAGTTCTGCGGCATCTTCTCGATGAGCGACAGGATCGAGCGATCGATGCGTCGCTGGGCGCGTTCACGCTGACACAACAGTTGGAGTTGGGCGGCGTCGGGGAGTTCGCCGTACCACAGCAGATAGGCAACCTCCTCGAAACCGCAGTGCCGGGCCAGATCCTGCACGGTATAGCCGCGATAGGTCAGCGAATTCGTCTCGGGCACAACCTTGGAGATGCTGGTGGTATCGACCACCACCCCGGCCAGGCCCTTCTTGATTTCAGTCATCGGTCAACTCGCTCACTCCTCCGCCTCGCTGGCGCTCGGCTCCGTCGTGCGCCAAGCGCGCTGTGCTTATGGTTCGCTCGCTACGCTCGCTCACGGTGAAATTGAAGATTCCGGAATCGAAGTCGTTGTACTGCTGGTAGTCGAGTAATTCGTAGAGTCGCGCCCGATGCTGCATCTCACCGACCAGCCCGGATTGCGTTCCGGTGGCGGCGATTTCACGCAGGCCGCGCTCTACCGCGAACATCGCCAAGCGCAGCGTGGTCACCGGATAGATGACGGCGTTGTAGCCGAGATCCGCCAGGATTGGAGCCGATAGCAACTCCGACTTGCCGAATTCGGTCATATTCGCAAGCAGTGGAATATCCACCGCCGCACGGAACTTCGCGAATTCGGAGGCATCGGCGAGTGCCTCGGTGAAGATGAGGTCGGCACCCGCGGCGGCATACGCCTCAGCCCGATCGATCGCCGCATCCAGGCCCTCGGTCCCGCGCGCATCGGTGCGCGCGCAGACGACGAAGTTCGGGTCCCGGCGGGCCGAGACCGCGGCACGCAACCGACGGACCATCTCGTCTACCGGAACCACGGCTTTGCCGTCGAGATGCCCACAGCGCTTGGGATTGACCTGGTCTTCGATATGGCAGCCCGCGAGCCCGGCATCTTCCAGCAGGGTCACCGTGCGCGCCGCGTTCATCGGCTCGCCGAAGCCGGTATCGGCATCGATCAGCACCGGCAGGTCCGTCACCCGCGCGATCTGCTGTCCCCGAGCAGTCACCTCGGTGAGGGTGGTCAGGCCGATATCCGGCAATGCGAGTTCGGCAGATACCACTGCGCCGGAGACATAGACGCCCTCGAAGCCGAGCTCCTGAATCAGCTTGGCCACCAACGGGTTGAAGGCTCCCGGCCAGCGCTGGATTTGCCCGGAGGCCAACCCGGCGCGCAGTGCCACACGTTTGTCGGCAGCGCTCGTGGCGGCGGCGAGCAGTCCGGTCATCGCGACCACCGTCCTAGGCTGTGCACATGACCGAAGATCGTCCCCTGCGCTATCGTCTGATCACCAGCGTCGACGACGCCACCTTCTGCGAACGGATCAGCGGCCTGCTCGATCAGGGCTACCGGCTGCACGGATCGCCCGCCGTCACCTTCAACGGCACCGATGTGATCGCCGCACAGGCGCTGATCTGGGGCGAAGGGTAGCGCCGACATCAGAAGATCCCCGCGCGCACTTGCGGTGCCCGCCGCATAACCTCGGGCGAAACCGTGAACGTCAGCTGATCCAGTTCCCCGGGGGCCAACTCCGGCGTGCGCTGCACCATGTCGAGGAAACGGTCCTGCTCCGCGGGTTCGATCACGCCCTCGGCCAGCGTGCGGAACTTCGCGATATACTGCTCGCGCGCGAACGGCCGCGCACCCAGCGGATGTGCATCCGCCACGGCGAGCTCATCGACAATCGTCTCGCCACTCTTCAGCGTCACGACCGCCCGTGCCCCGAAGGCCTTTTCGTTCGGATCGGTGGCGTGGTAGCGGCGCGTCCATTCCGGATCCTCGACCGTCGAGATCTTGCGCCACAGCGCGACGGTATCCGCCCGACGTGCGCGCTCGGGCGCATAGGACCGCTCATGATGCCAGCCGCCGTCCTGTAGCGCGACCGCGAATATATAAGGAACGGAATGGTCGAGAGTCTCGCGGCTGGCGTGCGGATCGAACTTCTGCGGATCACCGGACCCCGTGCCGATGACCACGTGCGTGTGATGGCTGGTATGCAGCACGATGGTGGCGATCTGATCGAGATCGCCGATGCGCACCCGCATTCGGCGCGCGAGATCGATGGGCGCTTGGCTCTGGTACTCGGCCGAATGCTCTTTGGTGTAGCTGTCGAGAATGGCCCGCTTCGCCTCGCCTGGGCTCGGCAGCGGCACCTGATATTCCGCTTCCGGCCCACCGAGCAACCACGCGATGACGCCGTCCGCCCCCTCCCAGATCGGTGCGGGCGCACCCTCGCCGCGCATGGCCCGATCGACTGCCTCCACCGCCATCTTCCCGGCGAATGCGGGGGCATACGCCTTCCAGCTGGAGATCTCGCCCTTGCGCGACTGCCGGGTGGCGGTGGTGGTGTGCAGCGCCTGCCCGATCGCCTGATAGATCGTCTCGGTGTCCAGGCCCAGTAGCGTCCCGATGCCCGCGGCGGCCGATGGACCGAGATGTGCGACGTGATCGATCTTGTGTTCGTGCAGGCAGATTCCGCGCACCAGGTCGATCTGGATCTCGTAACCGGTGGCAAGGCCGCGGATCAACGCGGCGCCACCGCGACCGGTGTGCTGGGCGACGGCGAGGATCGGCGGAATATTGTCGCCCGGATGGGAGTACTCGGCGGCGAGAAAGGTGTCGTGAAAGTCGAGTTCGCGCACCGCGACTCCGTTCGCCCACGCGGCCCACTCCGGTGACACCCGGCGCTGCGGCGGCAAGCCGAAAACCGTGGCGCCCGACCGACGCGCATCCGGCTGTGCGAGTGCCTGCGCCCGCGCATTCGTCACGGGGCGGCGGACCAGCGCGGCCGCCGCGACGGCGGCATTGTCGATGATCCGGTTCACGATCATCGCGCTGACCTCAGCGGTCACCTCGACCGGATCCGCGGCGACCTCGGCAATTCTGGTGGCCAAATGTTCTGTGCGCGGAAAGTCCGCGGCGGCGGCGCGGGCGCGTACGATGTGGGTTTTCATCCATCCTCCGGTTCCAGACGGGCCAGCGGCCCTACTTCGCACGCTACGCAGGATTGATCTTCGGCAAAATCCCTTGCAATAGCAGATTTCTGCGGGCGAGAATCCTCCATTTTGCGATGATTGCGAATTCCGAGGGCTACCATCTTGCGGTGCGCAAGATGTACGCGGGCGCCCGACTGAGACGGTTGCGCGAGGAACGGCGAATGACCCAGGCGGCACTGGCGAAATCCCTGGATCTATCGCCCAGCTACCTGAACCAGCTCGAGCGCGACCAGCGACCGCTCACCATTCCGGTGCTGCTGAAGCTCAACTCCACCTTCGACCTCGACGTGCAATTCTTCGCGGCCGACTCCGATGCCCGGCTGGTCTCGGATCTGCACGAGGTGCTCGTCGATGCGGCGGGCGGTGACAGCGCGCCACTGACCGAGGTGGAGGAACTGGCGACGCGACTGCCGGAGGTCTCCCGAATCGTCGTCGCGATGCATCGGCGATTACGCGCGGCGACAGATCAACTCGATCTGCTCTCCGCACGGGTGGCCGCGCCGACGGGCGCACCCGGCGTGCCCATGCCGTACGAGGATGTGCGGGATTTCTTCTACGACCACCACAATCACATCGCGCAACTCGATCATGCGGCCGAACAGCTCTTCGAGGAGTGCGGCCTGAGCATCGGGTCACTCGATCGGCAACTCGCGAGAGTGGCCGAGGAGCGCGCCGGGGTCACCGTGCTGGTGCGCGGTGACGGCGCGGATCCGTCCATCCCGAAACGGCATTACGATCCGGACAGCCGCACGCTGACGCTGGCGCGGCGGCTGCGTCCCGGGCAGCGCGCATTTCAAATAGCCACGACCCTCGGTTTTCTGCTGTACGGCAAGGATCTGGATGCCGTACTCGCCGAAACACCGTCGCTCACCGGCGAATCCAGGACGTTGGCGCGCATCGGGTTGGCAAATTACTTCGCGGGCGCGCTGGTGCTGCCGTACGGCCGCTTTCTGCGGTCGGCCGAGGAACTGCGCTACGACATCGATCTGCTCAGTCTGCGTTTCGAGGTCGGCTTCGAGACCATCTGCCACCGGTTGAGCACCCTGCAGCGGCAGGGGCAGCGCGGCGTTCCGTTCTTCCTGGTGCGCACCGACCGGGCGGGCAATATCTCGAAACGCCAGTCCGCCACGGCATTCCATTTCTCGCGGGTCGGGGGCAGCTGCCCGCTGTGGGTGGTGCACGAGGCATTCGCCAATCCTGGTCGCATCCTGACCCAGATGGCGGCGATGCCCGATGGCCGACGCTACCTCTGGATCGCCCGCACCGCGCTGGCGGGACCCCACGGATTCAGCACAGCGACAAAGGATTTCGCGATCGGTCTGGGTTGCGATATCGAATACGCCGACCGGCTCGTCTATTCGAACGGCCTACACCTCGACAGTCCGGCCGCAGCGGTGCCGATCGGCGCGGGCTGCAAGGTCTGCGAGCGCCCCTCCTGCCCACAGCGCGCCTTCCCTCAGATCGGCAGCCCCCTCGCAGTCACTGAGCACATCAGCACGGATCTGCCCTACCCCCGAGTCCTGCGCTAGTTCCGGACAATTGATCACCGTGCGCTGGTGCAGGCAATCGTCGAGAAGGCCACTCATCAGCGCATTCTCGATCAGGACTTCGCGAGGTATTCGAGGCGTTCGGCGTCTACGGCGGCGTGCATCATGGTGGCCAGGCCTGGGTGGTGGTGTAGGCCCGGATCGGATTCGACCAGTTGGCGGGCGAGGTCTTGGGCTGCGGTGATGACTTCGAGGTCGTCGAGTAGGGAGAGCAGGCGCAGGGAGCGGGCGGTGCCGGATTGGGCGGCGCCGAGGACGTCGCCTTCGCGGCGTTGGCGCAGGTCGAGGACGGCGAGTTCGAAGCCGTCCGTAGTGGCGGCGACGGCGTCGAGGCGGGCCATGGCGGTGCCGGTCGGGCCCGCGTCGGTGATGAGCAGGCACAGGCCGGGGTGTTTGCCGCGGCCGATGCGGCCGCGCAACTGATGCAGCTGGCTGACACCGAAGCGGTCCGCGTCCACGATGACCATGACGGTCGCATTCGGCACGTCGACGCCGACCTCCACGACCGTGGTGCAGACGAGCACATCGATATCGCCATCGTTGAATGCACGCATCACCTGGTCTTTTTCATCGGTCGGGAGCCTGCCGTGCAGCAGGCCGACCCGGACGCTCGCGAGCGGACCGGTGCGCAGCATGTCGAAGACCTCGAGGGCGGCGGCCGTGGTCGGGCCTTCCTTCTCCTCTGCCTTACCCGGCTTCTTGCCGCTGCGGCTCTTGCCGTTCTCCTCGTCGTCACCGATGCGCGAGCACACCACATAGGCCTGCCGACCGGCGCCGACCTCCTCGAGGATGCGCTCCCAGGCCCGATCGACCCAGTTCGGATGCTGTTTGCGCGGCACCACCTTCGACACGATCGGCGAACGGCCGCGCGGCAGCTGGGTGAGGGTCGAGGTCTCGAGATCACCGAGGGTGGTCATGGCGATGGTCCGGGGAATCGGGGTCGCGGTCATGACGAGCAGATGCGGACTGGTGCCGGACTTCGCCTTGGCGCGCAACGCATCCCGCTGTTCGACACCGAACCGATGTTGTTCGTCGACGATCACCATGCCGAGATCGAAGAACTCCACCGCGTCCTGGATGAGCGCGTGCGTGCCGATCACGATGCCCGCCTCGCCGGTGACCGCATCGAGTAGCGCGGCCTTCTTCGCCGACGCCGACATCGAGCCGGTCACCAGCACAACCTTGGTCGCGTTGTCGGCGGCGCCGAGTTCACCGGCGGTTCCGAGATCGCCCAGCATGGCACGCAGCGACCGATAGTGTTGGGCAGCAAGGACTTCCGTGGGCGCGAGCAACGCGCACTGCTGACCGGCGTCGACCACCTGCAGCATGGCGTGCAGTGCGACGATGGTCTTGCCCGAACCCACCTCCCCCTGCAGTAGCCGGTGCATCGGATGACTGCGCGCGAGATCGTCGGAGATCTCCGCGATCACCTGCTGCTGCCCCTCGGTCAGTTCGAAGGGCAGGCGGGTATCGAAAGCCGCTGCGATACCGTCGGATCGGGGCGGACACGGCCGGGCCGTTCGCGCCTCCGCGTCGTGTCGCCGCTCGGCGAGGACCAGTTGCAGGGCCAGCGCCTCGTCGAAACGCAAACGCTCCCGGGCCTGTTCGATATCGGACTTGTGTTCGGGCAGGTGGATCAGGCGCAGCGCGTCGGAGATCTTCATCAGCGCGCGGTCGTCGCGCAGCGCGCTCGGCAGCGGATCGTCGATCGGGTCGAGCTGGTCGAGTACCTGCCGGACGCAGGCGAGCAGATCCCAGCTCTGCACTTTCGCGGTCGCCGGGTATACCGGGATGTACTCCCGTTCGAAGAACGAGACATCCACTCCCCCTTTACCTTTCGCGCTCTGCGCCAATCCGCGCAAGGCGCCCCCGCCGCGCACCGAGGTGAGGTTCTCGATCGAATCCTCTTCCTTCTCGGGCAGGATCAGATAGTCGGGATGTGAGAGGTTCCAGCGGTCCGGGCGCCACCAGTGCACGGTGCCCGACATCATGGCCCGGACTCCTTCGCGGACAAGGTAACTCACCTTGTCTCCGTTGAAGAAGGTGATATCGATCGGGGCGACCGAACCGGTGTCGAGGGCCACCTTGAGCAGTCGCCCCCTGCGGTTCTTCATCGGGCGCAGTTCGGTTTTGGTCACCCGGCCGATGACGGTGATGTGCGCGCCCTCTTCCGGCTGCTCCTGGGTGAGCGGTTGGCCCTGGGTGGCGTAGCGCAATGGGTAGTGCCGCAACAGATCCTCGACGGTGTGCATGTCGAAGGCATCGGCGAGCGGCTCGGCCGCCTTCACGCCGAGCAGGTGGTCCAGCCGATCGCTGAGTGTCGCCATATCCCTATTCCACCCCTATCTGCACCAGATCCGCTTGCTGCCCACCGGAATACACACTCACCTCGACGCCGGGGAAGCCGTTCGCGATATGCGCGGCCAGTTCGTCCGCGAGTTCGTCGGGGGCCGCCACACCCATCAGCAGGGTGACCAGCTCACCACCGAAGGCGAGCATCCGGTCGAGCAGGGTCCTGCCAGCGGTCGGCACATCCCGGTCGATCACCACGACATCGTGACCGACCAGCCCCAGCCCATCACCGGCCTCGCAGGTGCCGACCATGGTGAGCGCCCGTTCTGTCGCGGCACGCAATGATCCCCAGCGGGTCGCGGCCGCCGCTTCCGACATGGCGAACGCGTCGTCCACCGCGATCCGGCCGCAATCGTGCACCGCCAGCGCCGCCAACCCTTGCACCATGGACCCGCTCGGCAACAACAAGACGTCCCGATGCGCGTCACGA
This sequence comes from Nocardia pseudovaccinii, assembly GCF_050942345.1. Lineage (NCBI taxonomy): Bacteria > Bacillati > Actinomycetota > Actinomycetes > Mycobacteriales > Nocardiaceae > Nocardia > Nocardia pseudovaccinii. Next base: position 2,646,031 of record NZ_CP192074.1, on the reverse strand, counting down.
GCCGCAACACCGACCGCAACCAACTCGTGCGCGGGCAGCGCACCATTCGGCAGCACCAACACCTCCCGATTCGGCAGCCGCCGAATCGCCGCAAGCAGCGCCGCACTGGTCACCGGCCCGTCCCCACCGAGCACCACCGCGCCCCCGGCCTCGAACAGCGCTGCGGCGCCATCCCCCGATGCGACGGCCAGGACAGCGCGGTCTGCGGGACCGTCGTGATCGGGACCGATGGGCGCGGTTGTGCCGGATCCGATGGTCGTGCCGAGAGCCTCAGCACGCGCGGGTGTATCAGTGCGACCAACGCCTCCAAGCTGCACGGCGGCATCAGCGCGACCCGCAGCATCGGCGGCGACCCCATCAAGGCGACCAGCACCAATACGCGTAGTCGCGGCAACACGACCCGGCTGCGCGACGGCATCGGCCTGACCCACAACGTCGGCGGCGACCCCATCAGAGCGACCAGCACCAATACGCGTGGTCGTGGCAGCGCACCCGGGCTGCACGAGGGCATCAGCGCGACCCGCAGGGGCTACATCGCGGTGCCCAGCATCATCAGTACGTGCGGGCGCGATCGCGCGTTCGGCGCCACCAGGCTGCGCTGCGACACCGGTGCGATCCGCGGCATCGGCGGGGGCTGCGTCACGGCGCCCGACAACCTCGGCGCGGTCGGCAAAGTCGGCGTGCGGGAATCTGCCCGAGTGCGCGGCCGCGTCGTAGTGCGCGGGTATCGGGCGGGCGGTGACGGTGAAGCTTTCGATGCGGATGGCGCTCAGGGTGCCGGTGGCGATTCCTGCTTCTACGGCGGCGCCCGCGTCGGCGCAGTGGACGTGCGCGGACCAGGAGCCCGCGCCGTCGCCGACGACCACCACTGAGTCGCCGAGGTCGGCGAGGCGATCGCGGAGGCGGGCGATTCGTCGGTCGTCGGTGTCGGAGAGGAGGTACATCACCTCGAAGTGGGGTTCGGCACTGTTCAGAGGTTCGGCACAGGTGCCGCGCGGTTCGGTGTCGGTTCGCGGTGCGGAATCGGCATGCGCAGGGACGGTGGCGCGATCGACACGCGACTCGAATGCGAATTCGCCGCGCGCGTACTCCGGTCGATCGGGTGTCCGGCCGAGGGTGACCGCGACCAGACTGTCGAGCAGCACGACCAACCCGCGCGCGCCCGCATCGACAACACCCGCCTCGCGCAGCACGCCGAGCTGGGCAGGCGTATCGCCGAGCGCCTCGGCAGCACCGTCGGCCGCCGCCACCGCCACCTCGGCCAGGGCTGATCCCGGAGAGGCCGCGGCACATTCCGCTGCCCGCTCCAGGACGGTCAGGATCGTCCCCTCGACGGGCACACTCAACGATTCCCGAACCAGCGCCGATGCCGTTGCCAGCGCGTCACGCAACGTCTGGCCCGTCAGCGGACCCCCGCGCGCCGCCTCGGCGATCCCCCGCAACACCTGCGACAAGATGATCCCGGAATTCCCACGGGCCCCGAGCGTCGCCCCGCGCGCCATCGCCGCGGCCACATCGTGCGTCGAGAGCGCGTCCGGTTCGAGATACCCGTCCACGGTTCCACCCGACGGCGCTGCGCTGAAGCCATTCCGCGAGCTGCCCCGCCCGGCAAGATCAAGCGAGTCGGGGCGATCAAGGCCATTCCGGGCGATAACCCGATCCGTGAACTCCCCGGGCGACTCCGCCGCGGGTTGCGACACCGCGACCCCGCTGTCCGCTCCGGCGTCCGATATCGCCCCATTCCCGACCGCCCCGGCATCCGCAGCAAAACCACCGACCGCCTCGGCATCCACTGCATGACCGTCGGCCGCGAAACCGTCCGATTGCTCGGACCCGCGCGCCGAGATCACCGCGGCATCCGCGGCCTGCATGGCCGCTCGCATGGTGGCGAGCATGTTCGTACCCGTGTCGGCGTCGGCGATGGGGAAGACGTTGAGGGCGTTGATCTCCTCGCGGCGCTGTCGCAGGCCTTCGAGGCAGATGCGGCCCCAGCGCAGCAGGGCCGTGCCGTTCAGTTCATTCGGACCGGCAACGGCAGGCAGACCCGCGTCAGGGCCGTCGCCCATCATGTCCCGCACTCCGGGCACCGCCACCTCTCTCCGCGATCGTTCACACCGCCGTGCCACCCGCACCCAAGCGACTGCTGGCAGATCGCTCGAAAGGTTCTGCCACCGTTGGCCAGGTTAGCTGGCGATACCGACAGTCGATCGGCGACACCGATCCACTACCATCGGGTGTGCCCACGGGTCGTCGGTTCATGACCCGGTTTGGTGGATCAGGGCGCCGCCAGCTACCCTTGCAGGGTTGCCTAGCGCGGCCGAGAGGGTTCGCGCTGGCCGACATCAGTCGGCAGGGCATTAAGACATTGTTTCCGGACATGCTGCCGACGTGCGGCGGTCCCCACATGACATGAAGGAGTTCGCGACTATGGCTGCCGTCTGCGACGTCTGCGCCAAGGGCCCCGGCTTCGGGAAGTCGGTCTCGCACTCGCACCGGCGTACCAACCGTCGTTGGAACCCGAACATCCAGACCGTGCGCGCACAGGTCGCGCCGGGCAACACCCGCCGCATGAACGTGTGCACCTCCTGCCTGAAGGCGGGCAAGGTCGTTCGCGGCTGATTTTCCAGAGACCGACATACGCCCCGACGCCACCAGGCGGTCGGGGCGTAGTCATCTGCGGACCCTGGTCATCGGCGATCGCCCTCGGCAACGATGGTTTCTATGACCCAGCCCGCCTGGCGCATAGCCCCGCTCACCGCCGAATACGTCCACGGCCTCGCCGAATGCCATATCGTCTGCTGGCGTGAGGCCTATCGCGGCCTGGTCCCCGACCACATCCTGGATGCGTTCGAGGTCGACCGCCGCGCGGAGCAATGGGAACGCGTCCGGGTCCGCAACCCGGGCAGCGCCTATGTCGCCCTCGTCGACGACGAGGTGATCGGCTTCTCGTGTGCGAGCGCGTCACGCGACGAATCACCGGTCACCCCAACCGAACTCAATGCCCTCTACGTCCGCGCCGCCTGGTACGGCACCGGCGTCGCCCACGACCTCATCCGCGCCGCCGTCCGACCCGACATTCCGTGCTCTCTCTGGGTCTTCGAGAAGAACCCACGCGCCCAGGCCTTTTACCGCAAACACGGCTTCGAACTCGACGGCACCAGCCGCATCGAGGCCTTCACCCCCGCCATCGAAGTCCGCATGGTCCGCCTCTGACCGGAAGACGGCTCGGGGCGGGGAGCTAATGTGCTGGTCATGACTTCCACGCAGACCGAGTACGTCACCGTCGTCGACGGCGTACTACAGATCACCATCTCGACCGCCGCGAACGGCACTTCCCTGGACTTCGCAGGCGTCAACGCGGGCACCGAGGCATTGCGGTCGGCCGACCGCGAGATCGGAGCCGTCCTGCTGACGGGCGCCGGGCCGAACTTCTCCGCGGGTGGCAATGTGCGTGGTTTCGCGGCGGCCGAGGATCGGGCCGGTCATATCTACGGCCTCGCCACGGATCTGCACGAATTCGTGCGCGCGCTCGACGAGACCATCGTGCCCGTCGTCGCCGGGGTGCAGGGGTGGGCCGCCGGTGCCGGGATGAGCCTGGTGTGCGCGGCGGATATCGCGATCGGCGGCCCGAGCACCAAGCTGCGCCCGGCGTATCCGGGCATCGCGTTGAGCCCGGACGGCGGCATGTCGTGGACGCTGCCGCGGATCGTCGGCGCCGGACGCGCCCGCGAAATCCTGCTCACCGACGCGATTCTCGACGCCGAAACGGCGGTGCGACTCGGCATCCTGAGTCGGCTCGTCGATGACGAGCAGGTGCGGGCCGAGGCACTGGATGTGGCCCGAACCCTCTCCACCGGACCGCGATCCGCCTACGCGAGCATCAAATCGCTACTGGCACGGTCGAATTCGTCGACGCTGAGCGACCAGCTCGACTACGAGCGCGATGCCATCAGCGCCGCGGCGAACAGCCCGGCCGGACGTGAGGGCGTGGATGCCTTCGTCGAGAAGCGCAAGCCCGACTACCGGAACCGGTAGCTAACCACGCACCTGGAGCACGAATTTCGCGACCGCGTCGGTGAACGAATCGTTGTCGTCACCGGCTGCGGTATGCGCCGCGCCGCCGATCTCGACCAACTGCGCATGCGGCACCAGTGCCTGGAATTCGGCGGCGCCTTCCGGCGTCACCACATCGGATTGCATGCCGCGCACCAGCAGCACGGGAATGGTGAGGGCGCGCGCGGCGGCCTCGAGCTGCTGCACCATCTCGCTCGGATCCTCGACGCGGTGGGTGAGCATATCCGGATCCCAATGCCAGTACCAGCGGCCGTCGCGCTGGCGCAGATTGCGCAGCAGGCCGTCGGTGTTCTTGGGCCGTGGCCGGTGCGGCATATATTCCGCGACCGCGTCGGCGACCTGCTCGAGGCTGTCGAAGCCGTCGCGATGCTTGCCGAGGAAGTCGATCACCCGCGCGACACCGGCGGGTTCGGGACGGGTGACGATGTCGACGAGCACCAGGGCGGTGATCGGCGCGCCGCCCGGATCCGCGGTAGTCAGCAGGCCGGTCATCCCGCCCATGCTCGCGCCGACCACGACCGCGGGGGTGGCCAGCTGTTCGAGGACCGCGACCAGGTCGGCGACCATCGTGGCGCGCCGGTAATCGGCGTTCGGCGACCATTCGCTGTCGCCGTGGCCGCGCGCGTCCAGCGTGACGACCCGCATCCCGGCGGCGGCCAGCTTCGCACCGGTCTGCTTCCACGAGTGCCTGGTCTGACCACCACCGTGCAGAAACAGGACGAGCGGGCCGTCCGCCGGGCCGAACTGGTCGGCGGCCAGCTCGATCCCATCCGAACCGCGCAGCCGCAGCCGGATCGGATCGAGAAGGTTGTTCGCATTACTCACGATCCGAGGATCGCACAGTTACCGCTGGGGCTCGTGCGAGCCCCGGTCAATGAGACCTCAGCAGTCCCACTTGCCCTGCGCGCTGATGGTGTTCTGCAGCAGGCACGCGACCTTGGCATTCACCGAGGACGAGATGGTCGAGGAGCCATTGGAGGTGAATTCCTCGCCGACCGGAGCGGCGGTCTTCGGCGCGGAGGTCTCCGTGGCGGGCTCGAGCGGCAACCCGGCCGCATTCGCCGCCGCACTGCCGCCGGCCAGGGCCGCGCACAGGGCCAGCGTGGCGGTGGTGCCGCGCAGTGCGCCGCGAACGGTCTTGTTCTGCATGTAATTGTGCTCCTCTACTGTGTTTTAACCTCGACGCCCGAGATCTAGGGCAGGCGCCAGTCAACAGGCTCGGCACCCAATTCGTCGAGTAGTTCATTCACTCGTGAGAAGGGTCGCGAACCAAAAAAGCCGCGCGAGGCCGACAGTGGTGACGGGTGCACGGATTCGATATAGGGCACCTCGGCCGCGGCCAGCTGCGGTTTCAGTGTCTGCGCGTCCCGACCCCACAGGATCGCGACCAGCGGTTCGTCCCTGGCCACCAGCGCACGAATCGCCTGATCGGTCACCGCCTCCCAGCCTTTGCCGCGGTGCGAGGCGGGCTGTCCCGGCGAAACCGTCAGTACTCGGTTCAGCAGCAGTACGCCCTGATCCGACCACGGGCTCAGGTCGCCATTGGACGGAGTCTCGTGGCCGAGGTCTTTACTGTATTCGGCGAAGATATTGGCGAGGCTGCGCGGCACCGGCGAAACATCCGGGGCGACAGAGAAACTCAGGCCCATCGGATGTCCGGGCGTCGGATACGGATCCTGGCCGACGATGAGCACGCGCACCGCGTCGAACGGGCGTTGGAAGGCGCGCAGCACATTCTCACCGGCAGGTAGATATCCGCGGCCCGCCGCGTTCTCCGCGCGCAGGAATTCGCCCATCGCCGAGATCTGTTCGGCAACCGGTTCGAGAGCCTTCGCCCAACCCGGATCCATGATTTCCATCAGTGGTTTCGCGCCCATGACCGCACAACCTATCGTGGCTCGGGCTCGGATGCCGAGTCCACCCCGCTGAACGATTCCCAGCCCCCACTGCCCGGATGCCGCACACCGTCGACGGTGATGCCGTGACCTGCCAGCACCCGTCCGATCGGCACCCAGCCGGGCGGCAAATCCCGGTGCGCGGGCCACGTTCCGACGAACGCGTGATCCTCGCCGCCGGTCAGAATCCATTGGGCCGCATCGGTATCCAGACGCCGCGCGATCGTCGCCAGAGCCGGATCACGCAATGTCTTCGATTGGATATCGATGGCGACGCCGGACGCCTCGGCGATATGGCCCAGATCCGCGAGCAATCCGTCCGAAATGTCGGTTAGCGCGGTGGGTATCGCGGGCAATTCGGAGTTGTCCACTTCGGCAGCGGAATCGGCGACAACAGCGAGCACAGCCGAATAGGGCGGCTGTGGGACCCGATGGGCCGCAAGCACTTCGGCGAAGAGTTCGTCTGCCGGATCGAATCCGGCGGTCAGCACGGCCAACCCGGCTGCGGACCAGCCCAGGCGACCAACCACCGCGACCGTATCCCCCACGCGTGCACCGGCTCTGGTGATCGGCGCGCGGCCGTCCAGATCGCCGAAAGCGGTTACCGAGATGACCAGCTGCGGGCTGCGCACCACATCGCCGCCCGCGATGGAACCGCCCGCGCGGCGCGCCTCGGCCCACATCCCGTCGGTGAGCCCATCCACCAGCTCGAGCGGCGTATCGGCCGGACAGCCGAACGCCACCACGAATGCGGTCGGCACCGCACCCATAGCGACCACGTCGGCGGCATTCTGCGCGATGGCCTTGCGCCCGACATCGCGCGGACCAGACCAGTCGAGCCGGAAATGTCGATCCTGGATCAACATGTCGGTGGTGACCACGAAACGGCCGTCCGGCGCGGCCACCAGGGCGGCGTCGTCACCGGGGCCGAGCAGCACGCCTGGCGCCTGCACCCGCCCCGAGTTGATCCGCTCGATCAGCGCGAACTCCCCCAGCTCACGCACTGTCTTCGGCCGTGTGCTGTCGCTGATGACCTGGCCCCTTCCCGGCGTCGTGCTGGCTGAAATCGCCCCGAGGGTACCCTTTCCAAGGCAATCGAGTACTACCAGGCCGGAGCGCGGCATCCATCTCCCAGGTGACCGGGCCCCGCCAGCGCGAACAGGAAGGACCGGTGAGCATGGCGGCGGATTCGTCGGACCGCGATTCGTCGGAGGCGGAGTCGTCCAAGACCGAGCTGTCGAAAGGGACGGCCGATTCCGCGGCGGACAGCGCTACGGCGCAACCCACGTCCACCGTCGATCACAGCGGAGCCGAGAGCCCATCCCCAGCGGCCCATGCCGAGCCCGAGCCAGCCTCCGCCGGTGCCGAACCCGCCGAGCCCGAACCAGCCTCAACCGGTGCCGCCGAAGCCGAGACCACTGGCTCCCCAACAGCTTCAAACGGTGCCGCCGACACCGAAACCGCGGACTCCGTAGCAGCCTCAACCGTTACCGACGACGCTGAGCCCGCCACAGCTTCAACCGATGCCGCTAACGCCGAGCCCGCCGACACCGCAACCGCGGCCGCCGGTACCGAACCCGTAACCCCCGACAGCACCGAACCCGCCGACGAGCCCGCGACCGAATCCAGCGGCTATCCGCCCGCGCTGATCGCGACCGCGGTCGCACTCCCGGTCGTGCTGGTAGTCGCCGTTCTGGTCGCCGCGGTCCTTGCCCTACGCGCACCGACCGAACGCGAACCGCTGGTTCTCGGTCCGGTTCCCGCACCCGCGGCAGATGGTCCGGCGTGCGCCGCGCTGCTGCCCGCATTGCCGGTCGATCTCGGCGACTACTCCAAATCCACGCTGGTGGAACCGGCTCCCCCCGCGACTCGCGCCTGGCAGCGTAAGGACGGCGGCGACGCCATTGTGCTGCGCTGCGGTTTGGAGCGACCGTTGGAGTTCAACCGCGCCTCCCCGCTGCAGATCGTCAATGGCGTGCAATGGTTCGAGGTCCGCGATGCGGCCGCCAAGGCGAGCACCTGGTTCGCCGTCGACCGCGCGACCTATATCGCGCTGACCGTCCCCGACGGATCCGGACCGACTCCGCTACAAGGAGTTTCGGACACGATCACGGCCAACATACCGGCCCAGCCGATCGATCCCGGCCCGCTGCCGAACTGACGTTCACCCCCCGCGTCGTTGCGCCGCGCCCTGTGTACGTGCGATGCCGCGGGTCCAGCCCAAAAGGTCGAGCATCGCTCACCGCAATCCGGTACCCCGGGCGAGCGCCGTTTCGATCAGCGTGGAAACCAGTGCCCGGTAGTCGATTCCGGTCGCCTCCCACATCCGCGGATACATCGAGATCGAGGTGAAGCCGGGCATCGTATTGATCTCATTGATCACCGGCCCCTCGGCTGTGACGAAGAAGTCCACCCGCGCCAACCCTTGGCAGTCGAGCGCTTTGAATGCCCGCACCGCGAGTTCCCTGACGCTGTCGGATACTTCGTCGTCCAGTTTCGCCGGAACATCGAATTCGCAGACATCGTCGAGGTATTTGGTGTCGAAGTCGTAGAACTCCGGCGCCGCGGCATCGGCGTCGGGCATCCGGATCTCGGCGACCACACTGGCCTCGACCCGCCCGTCCGGAAATTCCAGCACGCCGCATTCGACTTCCCGCCCGACAATGCCCGCCTCCACGATCACCTTCGGATCGTGTTCGCGCGCCGTCGCGATCGCCGCGTCCAACTCGCGCCAATCGGTGACCTTGGTGATGCCGATCGAGGAGCCACCGCGCGCCGGTTTGACGAATACCGGCAGGCCGAGCAGCGCGCGATCATCCGCATCGAGCGTGTCGGTCCCGCGCCGCAGCACCAACTGCCGCCCGATCGGCAGCCCCTCCGCGGCGAGCAGTTTCTTGGTGAATTCCTTATCCATGCCCGCGGCGCTGGCCAGCACTCCGGGCCCGACATACGGCACCCCGGCCAATTCGAGCATGCCCTGCAGCGTGCCGTCCTCACCGAACGGACCATGCAGAATCGGGAAGACCACATCGACCGAACCGAGTGCCGCACTCGGATCATCGAGCGCGACCAACGAGCCGGACCGGCTCGGATCGGCGGCCAGCGTGAGCGCGGTGCCACTGCTGTCCACAGCGGGCAGCGCGTTGTCCTTGAATCCGAGCGACGCCACCTCCGAACCACCGAGCACCCAGGCGCCGTCGAGGGTGATGCCGATGGGCACGGCCTCGTACTTTTCCGGATCGAGGTTGCGCAGCACGCTGCCGGCCGACACACACGAGACGGCGTGCTCGTTACTGCGCCCGCCGAACACCACAGCAACCCTGATCCGGTTCGTCATGAACGGAACCGTACCCGTTATGGGTGCCGAACCAACCTCGTGCCCGTGCGGTTACAGCGTTCGCCCCTATTCCGGTTTGATCCGCCGACCCAGCAGATTGTCGACCGCCTCGCGTACCGAAACGCCCTCATGACATACCTGGTGCACCCCCGTGGTCAGCGGCATCTCGACATCGTGCGCCGCGGCCAGCGCCCGCACCGATGTGCACGACTTCACACCCTCGGCGACCTGACCATGTGTCGCCTCCTGGGCCGCCTCCATGGACCCGCCCGCCCCGAGCACATGCCCGAACGACCGGTTGCGCGACAGCGGCGAGGTACAGGTGGCGACCAGATCGCCGACTCCGGCCAGTCCGGCCAATGTGACCGGCTCCGCGCCGAGTGCGACCCCGAGCCGGATGATCTCGGCCAGCCCACGGGTGATCAGGCTGGCAATCGAATTGTCGCCCAACCCCATTCCCGAGGCGATGCCGCAGGCGAGCGCGATGACGTTCTTGCAGGCGCCACCGATCTCGCAGCCGATCACATCGGTATTGGTGTAGGGCCGGAAGTAGCCGTTCGCGCAGACCCGCTGCAGTGCGACGGCCCGCGCGGCATCGGTGCAGGCGATCACGGTGGCCGCGGGCTGCTCGGCGGCGATCTCCTTGGCCAGATTCGGACCGGACAGCACCGCGATCCGGCTCTCGTCGGCACCGGTGACTTCACCGATGACCTGACTCATCCGCAGCAGCGTACCGGTCTCGATGCCCTTGGCCAGGCTCAGCAGCGCGGCATCCGGCCCGATCGAGTCCCGCCACGTCTCGAGATTCGCGCGCAGGGATTGGGACGGAACCGCGAGCACCACGATTTCGGCGCCGTCGAGCGCCTCGGCGTGGTCGTGGGTGGCCCGCACGCTGGGTAGTTGCACATCGGGCAGATAGAACGGATTGCGATGTTCCGTGGCCAGGGCCTTGGCCACCTCGGGCCGCCTGGCCCAGATCGTGACGTCGGTTCCCGCGTCCGCCAACACCTTCGCGAACGCGGTCCCCCATGATCCCGCGCCCAGCACTGCCGCCCTCGTCATCTGCCCAATATGCCACGGAACCACTCATGGAAGGATTAGCAGCATGCGTCCGCATGCGTTGCACGCCGTGATCGCGGTCAAGAGCCTCGATCGGGCCAAGAGCCGTCTGGCCGATCGGCTGCGCCCGGAACACCGGGCCCGGCTGGTGCTCGCCATGCTCGCCGACACTGTGTCCGCCGCCGTGGCGGTTCCGCAGATCGCGTCGGTCACCGTGGTGACCCCGGATCCGGTCGTCGCCGAGCTGGCGCGCACACTCGGCGCGGTAGTGCATCCCGAACCCCGCCGCGAGGTGATCGACGCGACCGATCCGGACGGCCTGAACACCGCGCTCACCGACGCGGCCACCGCATTGCGACACCGGCACGGTCCGATCGAGCTGCTGGCCCTGCAGGCGGATCTGCCCGCCCTGCGCCCCGACGAACTCGCGGACATGCTGACCACCGCGCCGGTCGGCGTTCGTTCGGTCATCGTCGACCACGCGGGCAGCGGCACGGCCGCGTTATTGGTTCGCGATACCGTCGCCCCGCTGGACCCGCGCTTCGGTCCCGGCTCGGCGCGTCGGCACATCGAAGCGGGTGCGGTCGACCTGCACGGTGACTGGCCCGGATTGCGGCTCGACGTCGATACCGCCGACGATCTGGACCGCGCCGTCGAGCTCGGCGCGGGCGATTCGACAGGTGCTGTGCTGCACGACATCGGCTGGCCGATTCACGTTCACGAGCGGGTACGCCGGGTGTGCTAGCCGGTCGCCACATGAGGCGTGATACGCACGGCAATGATGGTGTCGGGCTGCACACGGCCCGGTTGGTAGGGGATGATCGTTGACGTGAGTGAGCGAAGCAAGCTATTCCGGAACCAGCGTGCGTCGCGCATGTCGGTGCCGCGTGCCAGCGAGGCGCGGGCATGAGCGATATCGAAACCGTCAAGCAACAGGTGCTGCCGACCACACTGCCCGCCGCGACACCACCGGCCGAGGACGGCCACGCCCAGCGGTTGCCACGTGATCGCTACCTGAACCGCGAACTCAGTTGGCTCGACTTCAACACCCGAGTTCTCGCACTTGCCGAGGACGCATCGCTGCCATTGTTGGAGCGCGCGAAATTCCTTGCGATCTTCGCCTCCAATCTGGACGAGTTCTATATGGTCCGCGTCGCAGGTCTCAAACGCCGTGCGGAGACCGGACTTTCGGTGCGTTCGGCCGACGGCCGTTCGCCCACCGAACAATTGGAGCTGATCGCGGCGCGCGCCCAGGAGATCGCCGACCGGCACGCGCGCGTCTTCCTCGACTCGGTATTGCCTTCACTGACCGCCGAGGGCATTGCCGTCATCGACTGGTCCGATCTGGATGACGATGAGCGCCAGCGCCTCTCGGCCTACTTCCAGGATCAGGTTTTTCCGGTACTCACCCCGCTCGCGGTGGATCCGGCGCACCCGTTCCCCTATATCAGCGGCCTGAGTCTCAACCTCGCGGTGACGGTGAAGGATGCCTCCACCGGCGGCGAGCATTTCGCCCGCGTCAAGGTGCCCGATAACGTCGATCGCTTCGTGCGAGTGCGGCGCACCGATTCCGGGACCCCGGTCGCGGCCTTCCTGCCGATGGAGGCATTGATCGCCGCGCACCTCGATCTGCTGTTCCCGGGTATGAAGGTCGTCGAACACCACTCGTTCCGGATCACCCGCAATGCCGATTTCGAGGTCGACGAGGATCGCGACGAGGATCTGCTGCAGGCATTGGAGCGGGAACTCGCTCGCCGCCGCTTCGGGTCGCCGGTCCGACTAGAGGTCTCCGACGACATGACCGAGCACATGCTCGATCTGCTGCTGCGCGAGCTCGAGGTCGATCCCGGCGATGTGATCCAGGTGCCCGGCCTGCTGGACTTGTCCTGCCTGTGGCAGGTGTACGGCGTGGACCGGCCCAATCTCAAGGACGCGCCGTATGTGCCCGCGACGCCGCCCGCGTTCGGCGAGCGGGAAACCCCGCGCAATGTCTTCCAGGCGCTGCGCGAGGGCGATGTGCTGGTGCACCACCCCTACGACTCGTTCTCCACCAGCGTGCAGCGTTTCATCGAACAGGCCGCCGCCGACCCGCAGGTGCTCGCGATCAAACAGACCCTGTACCGAACCTCCGGTGACTCCCCGATCGTGAACGCGCTCATCGACGCGGCCGAGGCGGGTAAACAGGTCGTCGCGCTGGTCGAGATCAAGGCCCGCTTCGACGAACAGGCCAATATCAAATGGGCCCGGGCGCTGGAACAGGCGGGCGTGCATGTGGTCTACGGCCTCATCGGCCTCAAGACGCACTGCAAGACCTGCCTGGTAGTGCGTCGCGAGGGTTCGACCATCCGCCGCTACTGCCATATCGGCACCGGCAACTACAACCCGAAGACCGCACGCCTCTACGAGGATGTCGGGTTGCTCACCGCCGCACCGGAAATCGGCGCAGATCTGACCGATCTGTTCAATTCGCTGACCGGTTACTCGCGAAAGGCCAACTACCGCAACCTGCTTGTCGCACCGCAGGGTGTGCGCGCCGGAATCATCGAGCGGATCCAGCGCGAGATCGAACTGGCGCGCCAAGGCGTCCCGGCGCGAATCCGGATAAAGGCCAATGCAATTGTCGACGAGCAAGTCATCGACGCGCTCTACCGAGCTTCTCAGGCCGGTATACCGGTGCAGATCGTGGTGCGTGGCATCTGCGGTCTGCGACCCGGTGTCGAGGGGATGAGCGAGAACATCGAGGTGCGCTCGATTCTCGGTCGCTTCCTGGAACATTCGCGGATCATGCACTTCCAGGCCCAGGACCAATACTGGATCGGCAGCGCCGACATGATGCACCGGAATCTGGACCGGCGCGTGGAAGTCATGGCACAGGTGAAGGATCCGAAGCTGTGCGAGCAGCTGGGCTCGGTCTTCGACTCGGCGCTGTATCCGACGACGCGCTGCTGGGTACTCCAAGCCGACGGCAGCTGGCAGGCCTCACCCGACGGCGCCGATAGCAACGGCGTCGAGGTACGTGACCACCAGCAATTCATGATGCGAGTACGGAGACCGGATCAGCCGTGAACGAGCGGCAGCGAGTGAACCTTCAACACAGCGCGCAATCGCGCACGACGAAGCCGAGCACCTTCGAGGCGCAGTCGTGAGTGGTACGACGGGATACGAGATGGACGGCGGGCCGTTCTGGGATCCTCGGGTAACAGCCAACATTCACGCCGCAGGTGCGGTGTTGTGGCGTAGAACGTCCGCTGAATCCGGCGCCATCGAGATCGCCGTGGTGCACCGCCCCAAGTATCAGGATTGGTCGCTGCCGAAAGGCAAACTCGATCCGGGCGAGACACCGGTGCTCGCCGCCGTGCGCGAGGTCGGCGAGGAAACCGGCCTCGACTGCCGGCTCGGCCGCTACCTCGGGCACGTCACGTATCCGATTCCCGGACATCGGAAACTCAAGCGGGTGGACTATTGGGCCGCCGAGGTTTCCGGCGGTGAATTCAGCGCCAATTCCGAGGTCGATGCGCTGTCCTGGTACACCTTGGACCGGGTGATGGACCAATTGTCGTATCCGATGGACCGCCAGGTGATGCGCGCCTTCAACCGCCTGCCCGCCGCCACCAGCACGCTGGTTGTGGTGCGGCACGCCAAGGCTGGCAGCAGGAACCGATTCGACGGCCCGGACGACCAGCGCCCACTGGAGCGAGCCGGTCGGGCCCAAGCCGATGCGTTGGTCCCGAATCTGCTGGCATTCGGTGCGTCCGAGATCTTTTCGGCCGATCCACTGCGCTGTGTCCAGACGATGGAACCACTTGCGGAGAAACTCGGCACGACCATCGGCATCGAACCGGATTTCTCCGAAACCGCTTATGCCGCAGCGCCGGACAAGGCTCGACAACGCGCCCTATCACTCGTGTCGGATCGTGCGGTGCGCGTTCTTTGCAGTCAGGGCAAGGTAATTCCCGATCTGCTGCAGTGGTGGGCCGAACGGGACGGCATCACACTGCCGTCGGCGCGCAACCGCAAGGGCAGTGTGTGGGTGCTGTCGTTCGTCTCGGGTCGACTGGTCGCCGCCGACCACCTCGACCGGTCACTCTCCGACGCCATCGTCAAGCCCTGACGCCGCAGACGAGTCCTCACGCAGCGAAGGGACCACAACCGTCACACGGTCGCTTCTCGACACCAGATCCCGACGCAGACAGCCGAAACGGCCCCGAGGCGAACCTCGGGGCCGTTTCGAGTCGGTTTGCCGGTGATTCCGCCTAGCGGAGCCGAATCACCCGGCGGCAGTGCACCTTCAGCGTCAGCGCGCGCGACGTGCCGGAGCCTTCTTGGCCGCGGACTTCTTCGCGGGCGCCTTCTTCGCGACCGTCTTCTTGGCGGCGGTGGTGGTCTTCTTGGCCGCCGTCGTCGCCTTCTTGGCCGCAGTCGTCGTCTTCTTGGCGACGGTCTTCTTTGCGGGTGCCTTCTTGGCCGCCGTCTTGGTGGCAGTTGCCTTGCGCGCCGTTGTCTTTGCCGGGGCCTTCTTGGCCGCCGTCTTCTTCGCGGGCGCCTTGGTGGCGGTCGTCTTCTTGGCGGCGGCCTTCTTGGCCGCCGTCTTCTTCGCGGCCGCCTTCTTGGCTGCCACCGGTGCATTCGCGCCGCGCTTTACCGCAGGGCCGCTCGCGGTCAGCTTCTGCTTACCCGCAATGACGGCTTTGAACTGCGCGCCCGGACGGAACGCCGGCACCGAAGTGGGCTTCACCTTCACGGTTTCGCCGGTACGCGGGTTCCGCGCGACACGAGCCGCACGCTTACGCTGTTCGAACACACCGAATCCGGTGATTGTGACGCTCTGACCCTTGTGCACCGCACGCACGATGGTGTCGACCACATGCTCGACTGCCGCGGTGGCCGTGCGCCTGTCCGTACCCAACTTTTCGGTCAGAACGTCGATCAGTTCCGCCTTGTTCATTGAATCCTCCGCAGACTAATGGCCCGTCGTCGGACCGACTAGGTACCACGGTAAACCCACTTTGGGCAAGAGTCTATGTGCCACGCCAAAATTCATGTGGTTTAGCACACGTCCAGCTACCGCCCCAAGGCGAACTCAGCTATCGCTACCGGGTGATTACGCCTGCGAAATATGCGCCGGAAGGGTTGTGGGTTTCCAACTTGGCCTTGCCTTTTCGAACTCGCCGATGACGTCACTACGCCGGAGTGTCAGCCCGATGTCGTCCAATCCTTCGAGCAGACGCCACCGTGTGTAGTCATCAATATCGAACGGCAACACGACGGTTCCAGCCGTCACCGTGCGCGCCTCGAGGTCTACTACCAATTCGAGACCCGGCTGTTCCTCGAGCAACTTCCAGAGCATTTCGACATCGTTCTGTGACATCTGCGCGGCCAACAGTCCGCCCTTGCCCGCATTGCCGCGGAAGATGTCGGCGAAGCGTGACGAGATGACGACGCGAAAGCCGTAGTCCGACAGCGCCCATACCGCGTGTTCGCGCGAGGATCCGGTACCGAAGTCCGGACCGGCCACCAGCACACTGCCCCGGTTAAAGGGTTCGGTGTTCAGAATGAAGTCCGGATCCGATCGCCATGCTGCGAACAGTCCGTCCTCGAATCCCGTTCGCGTCACCCGCTTCAGGTACACGGCCGGAATGATCTGATCGGTGTCGACATTGGATCGGCGCAGCGGCACTCCGATCCCCTTGTGCACGGTGAAGGCTTCCATTTGCTGATTCTCCTGGGTCATTAGACGATTTGGGCTGATCGTTTCGAGCGACCTGCAAGCAGTCGCTACGGCAGTCGTTTCGAGCGACCTGCAAGCACTCGCTACGGCAGTCGTTTCGAGCGACCTGCAAGCAGTCGCTAGCGGGCGGAACACGAATCGGCGTGGACACAACGGCGTCCGCGCGCCGATCAGTCCAGATCCGCAGGCGAGGACAGGGTGCCGCGGACCGCCGTTGCGGCCGCTACGAGGGGGGAAACCAGGTGTGTACGGCCACCTTTGCCCTGCCGACCCTCGAAGTTACGGTTCGAAGTCGAAGCACAGCGCTGACCCGGCGCGAGCTGATCGGGATTCATTCCCAGGCACATCGAGCAGCCCGCCTGACGCCATTCGGCGCCCGCCGCGGTGAAAATCTCGCCCAGTCCTTCTTTTTCCGCCTGGGCGCGCACCCGCATAGATCCCGGTACAACCAGCATTCGCACCCCGTCGGCGACGCGGCGTCCCTTCAAAATCCCGGCCACCGCACGCAAATCCTCGATGCGCCCGTTGGTGCACGAACCGACGAATACGGCGTCGACCGATACATCACGAAGTGGAGTACCCGGCTCCAAATCCATGTATCGCAACGCTTTCTCCGCGGACTCGCGTGCCGTCTCGTCGGTAATCCGCGCGGGATCGGGCACCTGTTCGCCCAGTGGCGCACCCTGTCCGGGGTTGGTACCCCAGGTGACGAACGGGCTCAGTGCGGCGGCGTCGATGTGCACCTCGGCATCGAAACCGGCGCCCTCATCGGTCTTCAGCGCCTCCCAGGCGGCCACTGCGGCATCCCAGTCGGCTCCCTGCGGCGCGTGCGGGCGGCCTTTGAGGAATTCATAGGTGGTTTCGTCAGGAGCGATCATGCCGGCCCGCGCGCCCGCCTCGATCGACATGTTGCAGATCGTCATTCGCGCCTCCATCGACATGGCGCGAATGGCTTCGCCGCGATACTCGAGCACATAGCCCTGACCACCGCCGGTACCGATCTGGGCGATGACGGCCAGAATCAGGTCCTTACTCGTGACACCGGGCGGCAATTGGCCGTCCACGGTGATCGCCATGGTCTTGAACGGGCGCAGCGAGAGCGTCTGCGTGGCAAGGACGTGCTCGACCTCACTGGTGCCGATGCCCATGGCCAGCGCGCCGAACGCGCCGTGGGTGGAGGTGTGGCTATCGCCGCACACCACCGTCATCCCCGGCTGGGTCAAACCCAATTGCGGCCCGACGACGTGCACGATGCCCTGATCCAGGTCCCCCATCGGATGCAGGCGCACACCGAATTCCGTGCAATTGTGGCGCAGCGTCTCGACCTGGGTGCGCGAAACAGGGTCGGCGATCGGCTTATCGATATCGATCGTCGGGACGTTGTGGTCCTCGGTCGCGATGGTGAGATCGGGACGGCGCACCGGACGGCCCGCGGCGCGGAGTCCGTCGAAGGCCTGCGGGCTGGTCACCTCGTGTACGAGGTGCAGATCGATGTAGATCAGATCGGGCTCCCGCGAGGCGCCCTCGCCCGCTCCGCGGGCGACGACATGCTGCTCCCACACCTTCTCGGCCAGTGTGCGGCGCTCGGCCATTCTCGATCACCTTTCCGACGAGCAACCGAGGTACGCGATCCGGGCTGAGGCGCGCTCACGGCTGCACAAGTTTTTTGGCTGTTCCGACGCGTCCGGAGCGAGCAGACCCTTAAGTGGCTTTCTCAGTATCCGAGACGCTAATATCGTTCCATGAGACAGCATAGCGGTATCGGCGTCCTCGACAAAGCGGTGTCAGTGTTATATGCCGTCGCGGAGCACCCATGCGGTCTCAACGAACTGTGCACCCGCACCGGACTGCCGCGGGCCACCGCCCATCGCCTGGCCGTCGGGCTCGAGGTGCACCGGCTGCTCGCCCGCGACAACAACGGTCTGTGGCGGCCCGGACCGGCGCTCGCCGAACTCGCCGCCGGGGCCACCGATCCACTGCACGAGGCCGCCGCGGCCATTCTCCCGCGCTTGCGCGAGATCACCGGCGAGAGCGTCCAGATCTACTGCAGAGACGGCAATGCGCGGGTCTGCATCGCCGCCCTGGAACCGCCCGTCGGCCTGCGCGACACCGTGCCGATCGGGGCGCGCCTGCCGCTCACCGCCGGTTCGGCGGCCAAGGTGCTGGTCGCCTGGGCGGATTCGGAACTGCAGCGCATCATCCTGGCCGATGCGGTATTCGGTGAGCGGGCGCTGGCCGAGGTCCGCAAGCGCGGCTGGGCCCAGAGCGCCGCTGAGCGGGCCAGCGGTGTGGCCAGCGTCTCCGCACCCGTGCGCGACGCCGCGGGCCACGTCATCGCGGCGGTCTCGGTGTCGGGCCCGATCGATCGCATGGGCCGCAGACCGGGCGCCCGCTGGGCGGCCGACCTGGTCGCCGCCGCGGAAGCACTCCACAAGAGGCTGTAACACGTTCTAGTTTCGAACCTCTAAAGTTGGTGCGCATGGGAGTGAACCAACGGGCGCAGATCGTCATGTCCGACGCCGAGATTTCCGAATTCCTGCAGCGCAGCCGCATCGCGACGCTGGCCACCATCGGCCCGAACGGTGCGCCGCACCTGACCGCGATGTGGTACGCGCTCATCGACGGCGAGATCTGGTTCGAGACCAAGGCCAAGTCGCAAAAGGCAGTCAACCTGGGCCGCGACCCCCGCGTGACCTGCATGGTCGAGGCAGGCCAGACCTACGACCAGTTGCGCGGCGTCTCGATCGAAGGCCACGCCGAGATCATCGATGATCCGGACAAGCTCTTCGCCGTCGGCGAGAGCGTCTGGGAGCGCTACACCGGCCCCTACAGCGAAGAAGTCCGCCCGCTCGTCGAGCAGATGCTCAACAAGCGCATAGCGGTCCGCGTAGTCCCGGATCGCCTCCGCAGCTGGGACCACCGCAAACTCGGCCTCCCCCAACTCCCCCTCGGCGGCACCACCGCCCAGCCCCTCGACTGATCGCGCCACGCGGGCAAAATCCGACTGACACGCCGGGTGCGGCACAGTAGCGTCAACCCTGATCGACCCGAATCGGCAGCGCGGCGACGCCCGATTGGCGCGCCACCCGGCCGCGACGACGAGGAGCAGACATGGCGGAAGCAGACAGTTCCAACGGCAAGGCGGCACCGAGCACCGAAGACGTCAAACGCAAGTTCAAGGAAGCCCTGGAGCGCAAGAACCAGCACCACGCCAAGTCGAACGACCACCTCGACGGCCGCTCCAAGGCAACCTCCCCCCACAGCAACGCCAGCCACAAGCGAGAGTTCCGCCGCAAGAGCGGATAGGCCCACCGCCAAGGCCCTCCAGCGAACCGCTGGAGGGCCTTTTGGTACCCCGAAACTCGCCACCGACTCGGCCACCTCCGGTAATCCGGCCACCCGGGTGACGGGTGCACGCTGCATGGGGCATCGACCGCATGCCCGCACCCGCACCACGGCAGCGCCTGCCAGATCCCCAGCGCGGCCCGCACACCGCTTCGCGCGAGTGCGAATGGCCAAACAGTGACATGCCACGACAAAGCGCCCAGCACCACCAAGGAAACAGCGCACCCATGCCCAACGGCACCCCGACCTGCTGTTCCGGGGCAAAGCCCCCGGCCGGACTCGGGGGTCCGGGGGCGAAGCCCTCCGGGTGGGGGTGTGGGGGTTTCACCCCCGCAAGACAATGCGAAGCAGAAAAAGGCCCATGCTCTCCATGAGCATGGGCCTTCCATTCTGCGTAGCCCCGACGGGATTCGAACCCGCGCTACCGCCTTGAGAGGGCGGCGTCCTAGGCCGCTAGACGACGGGGCCAGGACTCGATCTCCCACATTTCAGCGGGTGACCTTTCCGGTTGATCTTTCGATCAGTGGAAGCTCGGTTAGCTTAGCCGACCGAAGCTCGGCGACCAAATCGCCGGATGCTGAACAACTTTCGGTCGCGCGCCGAGAGAAGAACAACATTTCCGCTGGGGTACCAGGACTCGAACCTAGAATGGCTGAACCAGAATCAGCTGTGTTGCCAATTACACCATACCCCAATGACCAGGACGTTCGACCTCGTGTCCGGCTGACCCGAGGCCCTGTTCCGAGCCGAGAAGTAGAGTACCAAACCGCATACGGTCTACTACAAATCGGCTGGTCAACGCCCTGTTTTTCGGTCAAAGGCGGATTTCAGGCCGGTGCCGTCCAGTCCCGCGCCGAGCGCAGCCGAGCCAGGCTCGTCTCGCGGCCGAGCAGCTCCAGCGATTCGTACAGCGGCGGGCTGATATGCGAACCCGTCACTGCCACTCGCACTGGTGCGAACGCCTTACGCGGTTTGAGCCCCAGATCATCGATGAGCGCGGTTTTGAGCGCATCCTCGATAGCGGGAGTGGTCCAGGCCGTCAGCGGCTCCAGCGCGGCAATGGCGGCGTCCAATACCGAGGTGGCTTCGGAACCGAGGTTCTTCGCCCCCGCCGCCGGATCAATCGCGAACTCTTCCGCGGGCGCGAACAAGAAACGCAGCAGATCCCACGCATCGGACAACACCACGATCCGGGTTTGCACAAGTTCGGCGGCCGCGGCGAACAACTTGTCGTCGATGTCGGCACCGATCTCGCCGTGTTCGGTGAGGAACTCACGCAAGCGGTGCGTGAAATCACCCGGCTCCAGCAATCGGATGTGTTCGGCGTTGAGCGCGTCCGCCTTCTTCTGATCGAAACGGGCCGGATTCGAATTCACTTTCGAGATATCGAACGCCGCCACCATCTCGGCCATCGAGAAAACATCGCGATCATCCGCGATGCCCCAGCCGAGTAGCGCCAGGTAATTCAGCAAACCCTCCGGGATGAATCCCCTATCCCGATGGACGAACAGATTCGACTCCGGATCGCGCTTGGACAACTTCTTGTTGCCCTGCCCCATCACGAACGGCAGATGACCGAACTCCGGAGTGAACTCCGCGACACCGATCCGGCGCATAGCCGCATAGAGCGCGATTTGGCGCGGAGTGGACGAGAGAATGTCCTCACCGCGCAACACATGGGTGATCTTCATCAATGCGTCGTCGACCGGGTTAACCAGCGTATAGAGCGGATCGCCATTACCGCGTGTGAGTGCGAAATCGGGCACGGTACCCGCTTTGAAGGTGGTTTCACCGCGCACGAGATCGTGCCAGGTGATGTCTTCGTCGGGCATTCGGAGCCGGATTACCGCCGGGCGTCCGGCGGCCCGATGGGCTTCGATCTCCTCGGGGGTGAGATCGCGGTCGTAGTTGTCGTAGCCGAGTTTCGGATCGCGGCCCGCGGCCCGATGACGCTCCTCGACTTCCTCGGCCGTGGAGAAGGATTCGTACGCTTCACCGGCCGCCAGCAAATTCCGCACGACTTCCATATGCAACTCGCGTCGCTGCGATTGCCGATAGGGCGCATAGGGCCCGCCGACCTCCGGCCCCTCGTCCCAGGTGAGGCCGAGCCAGCGCAGCGCGTCCAGGATCGCACCGTATGATTCTTCGGAATCGCGTGCGGCATCGGTATCTTCGATGCGGAAGACGAACTTGCCGCCGGTGTGGCGAGCGTACGCCCAATTGAACAGCGCCGTCCGGACCAGGCCGACATGCGGCGTTCCGGTCGGTGACGGGCAGAAGCGGACCCGTACTTCAGTCATGGCTCTCTTTCGACTAGCGCTTGGCGGCAACAGGATTGGTGAGGGTTCCGATGCCCTCGACGGTCACGGAGACGTTCTGCCCGGCCCGCAGCGGGCCGACGCCCTCCGGGGTACCGGTGAGCAGCACATCGCCGGGCAGCAGCGTCATCACCGTGGTCACCCATTCGATGAACTTCGGAATATCGTGCAGCAGAAGCGAAGTGCGGCTGCGCTGGCGGACCTCGCCGTCGACTTGGGTGACGATCTCCAGATCCGAAGGGTCGAGCGAGGTTTCGATCCACGGGCCGAGCGGGCAGAAAGTGTCGTAGCCCTTGCCCCGGGTCCACTGGCCGTCGTGTTTCTGCTGATCGCGCGCGGTCACATCGTTGGCGACGGTGTAACCGAGCACCACGTCGAGTGCGCGGGCGGCGGGCACGTCCTTGCACGGACGGCCGATGACGATCGCGAGCTCGCCCTCGTAGTCGACCTGGGATGAGCTGGGCGGCAATACGATCGACGCGTTCGGGCCGATGATCGAGGTGCTCGGCTTCATGAAGATCACCGGATCCGCCGGTGCGACCCCGCCCATTTCGGCCGCGTGCGCGGCGTAGTTCTTACCGATGCAGACCACCTTGCTGGCCAGAATCGGCGCGAGCAGGCGCACATCGGCCAGCGGCCAACTCCGCCCGGTGAATGTCGGAGTACCGAACGGATGTTCCGCGATCTCCTTGGCGACGCTCTCGCTCCCCTCCCCTTCGATGCTGACGAAAGCGACTCCATCGGGACTGGCGATTCGACCTAGACGCATGCACCGCAGTCTATCGACCGCCCTCGACCTGCTCGAACGCGCCCGACCGAGCGGTCCGGAACCGCGCGCGGCGACGGGTTCGACGGCTCGCGATGTGAGCAGTTCGACAGAACCACAGCGGAATCCGCTTGCCCACTGGGTGTACGGTGAGACGCGATGTTCACACAATGAGAACTCATTCCCATATTTTGAGATTCCGAGGTGAGGCCGATGGCTACGACCGTGACGCAGATGCGCGACGTCCGACGGTGGTCCATGCTCGGCCTCGGCGTGTTCGCACAGGCCTCCAGCGCCGTCTTCATCCACGGGGTTCCATTTCTTTTGCCCGCGCTGACGGCCAGTGGCATGCCACTGGCTACCGCGGGTCTGCTCGTGGCCATGCCGACGGTCGGCCTGGTATGCACCCTGATCGCCTGGGGATATGTTGTGGACCGGATCGGCGAGCACAAGGTGCTGGTCGGCGGACCACTGCTGGTATTCGGCGCGGGCGTCGCGGCGGCTACCGTCACCGACCACGTGCTGCTCGGCGTATTGCTGTTCCTGGGCGGCGTCGGCGCGGCGAGTACCAACGGGGCAAGCGGCCGGGTGATCGTCGGCTGGTTTCCGCCGCAGCGGCGCGGACTGGCCATGGGTATTCGACAGACCGCGCAGCCCATCGGCGTCGGCATCGGCGCGCTCAGCATTCCGGCCGTCGCGGCCGCGCACGGGGTCTCCGCGGCCGTTCTGGTGCCCGCGGCAATGGCGGGCGTCGCCGCACTGGGCTGCCTGATCGGGATCGTCGATCCGCCACGGCCCGCGGGCGCGGCGGCGGATCGAGCCAACCCGTATCGCGGTGATTCAACGCTGTGGCGCATCCATGCGGTGTCGGTGCTGCTGTGCATTCCCCAAGGGACCGTATGGACTTTCGCACTATTGTGGTTGCACAGTGACGTTGGCTGGTCGCTGCCCGTGGCGGGCGCTCTGGTGACCGGAACCCAATTCCTCGGCGCCATAGGACGAATCGGCGCGGGCACGTGGTCCGATCGCGTCGGCAGCCGACTGGGACCGCTGCGCACCGTCGCGATCGCCGCCGTAATCTCCATGGGCGCCTTGGCTTCGGCCGCATGGACGCACGCGTGGTGGGCCGCGATTCCGCTGCTGATCGCCGCATCGGTCATCACGGTCTCCGATAACGGTCTGGCGTTCACCGCGGTCGCCGAAATCGCCGGACCATTCTGGAGTGGACGCGGACTCGGCATCCAGAACACCGGCCAGAACCTCGCAATGGCCGCCATACCACCGGTTTTCGGCGCGCTGATCACCGCCAGCGGTTTCCCCGCCGCATATCTGTTGGCCGCCACGCTGGCGATGGCGGCGGTTCCGTTGGTCCCCACTGATCGACGATCTGAATAACTGCCCCTTAGGAATTCGCGCCCGCTCCGGTTCGCCGGGGCGGGCGCGATGCATCTGCGTCGGGGCCGCCTCCGGAGGGAATCACGGATTCAGATCGCGCTGCGCCGCAGGATCGAAGCCGATCCGAGGAGACGTTATCCGCCCGATCGTCGACCGAAGGGCGCCGAAATCTGGCCGGTCCTAGCAATAGGCGCCATCCCCTAGGCCAAGCAATGGATTCACACCTCCAACCAACGATGTAAATCCAGCCTTGACAAGGCTGTGGCGTCAAGCCAGGCTTTACATATGTCCAATGAACAGCAGCGCGTAGACCCGCAGGACGAGCGGGCGATGCTCGGAAAGTTGTTGTCCGCCAATGCGGAACTGGTCGTGGGCGTGCTGGGCCCGGAGGAGGGCAGGCCCAGCGTGCCGGTGCTCGCCGCGCTCACGGCGACCCGAAATCTCAGTCGACTCGTCGACGACATCCTGCACACCCTGGCCCGGCAGGCCCGCGAAGAAGGCCACACCTGGGCCGAAATCGGCGATCTCCTCGGCACCTCCCGCCAAGCGGCATTCCAACGCTTCAGCGGCCCGATGCCCCCGATGGGCCCGTTCCCCACACCCCCGATTCCGCCCACACCCCCGATGCCGCCCAACCCTCCCATTCCCCCGACACCACCGGGATTCCCCACCCCGCCGCACATGCCACCCAGCCCACCCCCGATGCCCAACCCACCCGACATGCCAAAGCCTCCGACCCCACCGACCCGTTGATCCCTGTTTCACCGAATCCCCTTACGACAAAGGAGATAATCGTGCCCCCAAGACTTCATCCCCCACCCGCCCGACGCACCGACACCGCCGAGCCCCGCGGCATCGCCCAACTGGCAGCCACCCAACCTTTCAACCCGACGCACAATCACAATCCACCGATGAGCAGCTGACCGAGCTAGGACCAGCGGTTGCCGAATCCGTCAGTGCGGCAGCCACTGTCGTCGAACAGCAGCATCGAGCGGTCGCCGGTGTGGTGTTCGATGCCATCAAGCCGATCGCCGAGCCCGCGGCGCAAGTCCACGAGGGCATCGCGGTCGCCATCCACGGCTCGATTCGCGGCAGGGCCACGGCGGTCGGCAGCGCGCTGACCGAGCGGGAATAGGTCAGATCTCGATCAAGGCGGCCGGATCGAAACTCACCCGAAACGGTGGATCGGCTCGGATCGCCGCGGTGAACACGGTTCCTGCGGTCACCGTTGGATGGGCGCGAAAAGCGCCGTCCGCGAGCAGCATTCGGTGGATCCGGACCTCCGGATGATGCTCGACTATCCAGTACTGCGGAATCTCGATGGCCGCGTACTCGCGAACCTTCCTGACCCGATCGGTGCGTTCGCTGCCGTCGCCCGGCGCAACGATCTCCACGGCGAGCAGCACCTCCGTGCCGGAGAGCAGCCTGGGCATTTCGGCGATAATCGCCGCCCGCGCAACATCTCTCGGGATCACCACGATATCGGGCTTGCGAATGCCGCTGGGCGTGTTGACTTCCCAACCACCGCCGATACATACGTGCACGGCGGCCCCACCGGCCGCGATATCGATGAGCCGCCCGAGCCGCTGCACCACGAAATCGTGGCGCGCACCGCCCGCGACCGCGATCAACCAGCCGTCCTCGAGCTCGAACCCCTTACCGCCGTACGGTAAACGATGCAGATCCACATCGGTATACGGTCCCCGACGCTCGCTCATCGGACTCCCTCGCGTTCCTGCGAAGCCGAAAGGCCCGCACTCGAACTCGCTCGAGCGCGGGCCATCAGGCAGAACAGGTCAGACCGCCGCGGCGATCCGATCTCCGATCTCGACGGTCGAGGCCGCGCCGCCGCGCGACACGAGATCCTTGGCGACCGCCGCTTCGATGCGAGCGGCACCTTCGGTGTTTCCGAGGTGGTTGAGCAGCAACGACACCGACAGAATCGCGGCGGTCGGATCGGCCTTGGACTGCCCCGCGATATCGGGGGCACTGCCGTGCACCGGCTCGAACATGCTCGGGTTGGTTCCGGAGGCGTCGATATTGCCGCTGGCCGCCAGGCCGATTCCGCCGCTCACCGCGGCCGCGAGGTCGGTGATGATGTCGCCGAAGAGGTTGTCGGTGACGATCACATCGAAGCGGCCCGGGTCATTGACCATGTGGATGGTGGCGGCATCGATGTGCTGGTAGGCGGTCTGCACCTCCGGGAACTCCGCCGCGACCTCGTCGACTGTGCGCTGCCACAGCGAACCGGCGAAGGTCAGCACATTGTTCTTGTGCACCAGCGTCAGGTGCTTGCGCCGGGCCTGCGCCTTGGCGAAGGCGTAGCGGACTACGCGCTCGATGCCGAAGCGGGTGTTGGTGCTGACCTCGGTGGCGACTTCGTGTGGGGTCTCCACCCGGATCGCGCCGCCGGTGCCGGTGTAGGGGCCCTCGGTGCCCTCGCGCACGACCACGAAGTCGATATCCGGATTGCCCGCGAGCGGACTGGTCACGCCCGGGTACAGCTTCGACGGACGCAGGTTGACGTGATGATCCAGCGCGAACCGGGTGCGCAGCAACAGTCCGCGCTCGAGCACACCGCTGGGCACCGACGGGTCGCCGATCGCGCCGAGCAGGATCGCATCGTGCTGCTTCAGCTCCGGCAGCACCGAATCCGGCAGAATCTCACCGGTCGCGTGGTAGCGCCGTGCGCCGAGGTCGTATTCGGTCTTCTCGACGCCCGGCTGCACCACGTCGAGCACCTTGAGCGCCTCCGCGATGACCTCGGGGCCGATCCCATCACCAGCGATAACAGCAAGCTTCATAACAACAAGGCTCCGTTCAGTATTGCCGACCGCCACGGTACTTCGTCCCGCACCGCACGCCGCTGCCGGGCAGGCAGCGCAGCCCGGCAGTCACGGTGCGCGGCGTGACATGTCATGCCCGGCACAGGTGACGGCGCCGCGCACGCTCGACGTACGCGGCGCCGGTAGTGGTCAGAACAGGTCGACCAGGACGATCTTGGCCGCACCGACGGATTCGGCGATCGCGGCCTGGACGTCGGCGGGGACTTCGCGGGCCACACGTAGAACCACGGTCGCGCCCTCCTTGTCGACATCCTGGCTCAGCTGCGCGGCGAGGATGTCGATGTCGGCCGCACCGAGCTTGGTGCCGATCTTGCCGAGCGCGCCCGGCTTGTCCTCGTAGTTCAGCACGGCCAGGTTCAGGCCTTCGGCGCGCATGTCGTAGTTGCGGCCGTTGATGTTGACGATCTTCTGCACCTGCTGCGGCTCGGTCAGCGTGCCCGCCACATTCAGCGTGCTGCCGTCGCCGAAGACCGCGCGCAGGTCGACGACGCTGCGGTGGCTCGGGCTCTCCGAAACCTTGGTGACCTCGGCGGTGATGCCGCGGTCCTTGGCCAGCGCGGGGGCGTTGACGAAGGTGACCTGGTCCTCGACCAGCGCGGAGAAGATGCCGCGCAACGCCGAAAGCTCCAGCACCGCAACATCTTGCGCGGCCAGCTCGCCACGCACCTGCACCTCGACGCTGACCGGCAGCTCATTGGACACCGCACCGAGCAGGTGGCCCTGCTTGCGCACGATCTCCAGCCACGGCGCGACCTCGTCGCCGACGGTGCCACCGGTGACATTCACCGCACCCGGCACGAATTCACCGGCCAGGGCCAGCAGCACGGACTTGGCGACATCGGTGCCCGCGCGGTCCTGCGCCTCGGCGGTGGACGCACCCAGGTGCGGGGTCACCACAACCTGCGGCAGGTCGAACAGCGGGCTGTCGGTGCACGGCTCGGTGTCGAATACATCCAGACCGGCGGCGCGCACGTGACCCGACTTGATCGCGTCGGCGAGCGCCTGCTCGTCGACCAGCCCACCGCGTGCGGCGTTGACGATGATGACGCCCGGCTTGGTCTTGGCGATGGCTTCCTTGCCGATGATGCCCTTGGTCTCCGGGGTCTTCGGCAGATGCACCGAGATCAGATCGGCGCGCTCGAGCAGCTCGTCCAGGGGCAGCAGTTCGATGCCGAGCTGGGCGGCGCGGGCCGGGGAGACGTAGGGGTCGTAGGCGATCACCTTGGTCTCGAAGGCGGCGAGACGCGCGGCGAAGAGCTGGCCGATACGACCGAGGCCGACCACACCGACGGTCTTGTCGAAGATCTCGACACCGTTGAACTTGCTGCGCGCCCAGGTGCGCTCGCGCAGGGTGGCGTCGGCGGCCGGGATCTGGCGGGCCGCGGCCAACAGCAGCGTGACGGCGTGCTCGGCGGCGGTGTGGATGTTGGAGGTGGGCGCGTTGACCACCATGACGCCGCGCTCGGTGGCGGCGGGCACATCGACATTGTCGAGGCCGACGCCGGCGCGGGCGACGATCTTCAGGTTCTTCCCGGCCTCGAGCACTTCGGCGTCGACGGTGGTCGCCGAGCGGACGAGGAGGGCATCCGCCTCGGGCACCGCGGCCAGCAGCGCGGGACGGTCGGGGCCGTCGACCCAGCGGACCTCGACACCGTCACCGAGCGCGTCGACGGTCGACTGGGCGAGCTTGTCGGCGATCAGAACAACAGGGCGGCCTGCTTGGCTCACTGTGGGGTACTCCTGGGAGGAAAGGGGGTCGGCAATTACCGCGCACCAGCTTAGTTGGCCGGAATCGGTCGCGGCCTACCCCCCGGTAGGCGGGTGCCTCAACATGAAGGAAGGCCCCGCACCAACGGTGCGAGGCCTTCCCTCGTCGTACGCCGTCACCGCGGCGTCCACGCGGTCGAAACCATCGACCGAGACAGCGCTATCAGCCGCCGAACGAACCCGTCCACAGGGTGTTGAAAATACCGTGCAGAGCAGCGCTACCGGTGGAGAACAGGCCGTCCAGAGCCGCGGAACCGGTGTCGATGATAACGGGGATCATGAAATTTCCTCTTCGTCGAAAACAAATCCAGTCGAACTGGCTGACACATGGCACATCGGGGCATACACAAATACGGTTACGAAATTCCGACATATTGTGACGCAGACTACATATTGCATTTCATTGTGATCTGGACAACCGACCAGCACGCCTCTGATCAGGCCATATGCGCATGAACGCAGGTCGGAAGCATCTTTTAGAGCTGTAATTATCTCCGCAAAGGAAGCTTTCTGAGAGAACTCTGAGAAAATATGCGACATCCACCGAGATCTATCCGAGATAGGCCCGGTGGAACCCCGGCAACTTTCGGACACAGCAGACCGCACTGCCGCAATATCGCGAGTCAGCGGTATTAGTCGCCGCGATACATCAGATACGGGCGCGCCAAGATCAGCGCGACAGCAAGCATGGCGCTACCGAAATACACCGGGAGCAGATGCACGAACGCGGTGTAGTGGATGAAGAAGTGGATGACCAGCGCACTGGCCGAACCAGCGACGGCCGCACCGAGCAGCGTCCACCACACCCACGCCTCCCCCTGTCGCCAACCCCACAGTCCCAGTAGCACGATCGCCACCGCCGTCGCCATCAGCGCGCCGCCGAAGCCGGCCCGGTCGTGCGCGATGAACGGCAGCAGGTGCGCGTTGGCGGATTCCAGCGTGGCCGCATCGGTGTGCATGAACACGAGATCCGTCGGCACGAATACGAAGGTCAGTCCGACGGTCGAGATGACGACGCCGCCGATGAATACACCCACCCCGGTCGCGAGCAGCAGCAGCTGGCCCACGAGCGCACGCCGCCTGATCCACTCGGGGCACTCTCGCGGCACCGTCCAATACGGCGTGGTCGGCTTGCGCCACACCGCGAGCAGGAACATCGGGAACAGCACCACTGCCGCGGTGACGTGCAGTGGCTCGACGAAGCCGATCACCAGGAAGTAGAACAGCGTCGGAAATCCGATCAGGCCGGAGAGCAGATACGCGTTGCGGGCCCAGACGCGGCCCAGCCGTATGCCGCCCCAGGCCAGGCCGGTGTACAGCACGCCGATCGCGATCATATTGCCCGCCATGGTGATTCGATCGTGCTGCAGGAAATGCACCAGGTGGTGGTTGATTTCGTGCAGTCCGTCCACGTCCGTGCCGAGGTAGTCGCGGTCGTACCAGAGCAGTACGGGCCCCAAAGTGATTGCCGCCGCTCCGATTCCGGCGACGATCATGCCGATGCCGACCAGTAGGCCCCAGCACCACGCGGGCCAGCGGCGTGGGTCCAGCGGAACCTCGCGCAGGGTCGGTGGCGCCGGTGCGGTCGGTTGCGCGGCCTCGATGACGCGGTTGAACCAGCCGGGTCCGGCGGCGATCAGCACCGCGGGGGTCGCGAGCACGGTGGCGGCGCAGTCGGCCAGGGCCGTCAGCGCGGCGGCGATATCGGGTTCGGTCAGGTAGTGCCGATCGGCGGGTTCGCCGACGATCACCTGATCGACGTGCGGCTCCAGTTCCGCGCCCACCTCGGGGTCGTCGACGAGCGCGATGACCCGGCACCGGCGATCCACGGCGGCGGCACGCACTGCCGCGATATCGTCCCGGCCCACCGGCCCGACCTCGACGATCGCAGCGCCCTGCACCGGCAGCACCCGGATGGCATGCCGCGCGACCTGAACCGGAACCCGTGCACCGAATCGCTCAGCCCATTCGGCGGGCAACCGCGGATGGTCGAAAACGCGCTCGATCGCCCGCCCGCCGCCCGGCAGCGCGATCAAACCCGACAGCAACCGCAAGGCCAATAGTTGCGCGCGACGCTCCCCGACCAGGGCATTCGCCATCGGGCGCAACGGGTGATAAGTCCAGTCCGGCACGACGCTCATCGTCACACACCCGCAGTCGTCGCGGCAGTACGAAAACGGCTGGTCCGCTATGTCGGAGCCGAACTACGATCACCGATCATGTCCCTGCGCGCGATTCCGGCTTCGATGGACCCGATGGTGGTCGGGTCGATCGATGCCGAACTCGATCGGATCGAGCACGCGCATCGGGTGTCGGTGCCGCTGGCCATCGAAAGCGGCAGCCGGGCTTGGGGATTCCCATCGCCCGATTCCGACTACGACTGCCGGTTCGTCTATCTCGCGCATATGGACACCTACCTGTCGCCATGGCGGACAAGGGATGTCATCGAGACGCCGCTGGTCGGCCTGCTCGATGTGAACGGCTGGGATCTGGCCAAGGCGCTGCGGCTGCTGGTGAACGGCAACGCGGTGCTGATCGAATGGTTGATGTCGCCGATCGTGTACCGCGGCGACGATCGATTCCGTACCGAATTGCGTACGGTGGCGGCGGAAGTCGCCGATCGCAACCAGGTGGCCCGGCATTACCTGCATCTGGGCAGCAGGCAGTGGGCGCTGTTCGAGCACCATCGGTCCCTGAAGAAGGTGTTCTATGCACTGCGGCCCGCGATGGCCTTGCGTTGGCTGCGTGAGCATCCCGATGCGGCGGTGGCACCGATGCATCTGCCTTCGCTGCTGGAGCAGTGCGAGTTGCCCGGCGAGCTGGTATCGGCGATCGCCGAGCTGACCGAGCTGAAGTCGCGAACCCGTGAAATGGGTAGCGGGGCAGTGCCGGTCCCGATCGCGGAGTTCATCGCGGCCGAATTCGACCGTGCGGCAGCTGCTTTCCCGAAGACGCGCGACCGGGACATGGATCGGGCTCGCGCGGTGACCGCCGACTTCTTCCGCCAGGAAGTCCTGGCCGCTGCAGAAGGGCTGTAGCCAGCTCTACATCACTCGGCGACCGCGGCAGCGTAGGCGCGCGCCAACCGGTCGGTGGCGGTCGGGGCATCCGGATCGGGACGCGGAATCCCGAGGTGCGACTCGCGCAGTTCGTCCATGAACTCGGCCCAGAGCTGCGGCCCGCCCTCCTCGAGGAGTTCGGCGCGTACGCGCAGGCGTTTCGTCGTCGGGCGGTGCCGGAGCCCCCATGCGCCCAACTGCGCCATGATCGGCACCAGTTGGATCGCGGGCTCGGTGAGCCGGTACTCGGCCTTCTGACCGGGACGGGTGTCCTCACGACTGAGCAGTCCGGCCGCGACGAGGCGCTTGAGCCGGTCGGAAAGGATATTGGACGCGATCCTCTCCTCCGATCCGGCCAGCAGCTCGCGGAAGTGGCGGCGATTGCCGAACATCACGTCACGCAGCACCAGCAGCGTCCACCGATCGCCGATCACCTCGATGGTCGCGTTGATCGGGCAGCCCGAACGTCCCTCGTCGCGCATGCGGCGCTCCTTCCGTCGACATTGCTGCTTGCATTCTACAACCAGTTGCGCTTAGCTTGTACACAAGCAGTTGCAAAATGCAATCAGATTGGAAGAGAGAATCATGGCCAAGTTGCGCGTACACAACATCGCGATATCGCTCGACGGCTACATCGCCGGACCGAATCAGGGACCCGAGAATCCGCTCGGCGAGGGCGGGCTGCGGCTGCACGACTGGGTGTGGGCCACGCGCTACGCACATCAGATAGACGGCGCGAACACCGGCGAGACCGGCGTGGACAACGATTTCATGGTCGCGGGCGATGCCGGTATCGGCGCAACCATCATGGGGCGCAACATGTTCGGCCCGATCCGCGGCCCGTGGGCCGATCACGAATGGCAGGGTTGGTGGGGCGACAACCCGCCCTACCACCACGACACCTTCGTGATGACCCATCACACGCGACCATCGCTGCCGATGACGGGTGGCACGACGTTCCATTTCGTGAACGAAGCGCCGGAAGAGGTTCTGCGCCAAGCATTCAAGGCCGCGGACGGTCAGGATGTGCGGCTCGCGGGCGGCTCATCGGCGATCCGGCAGTTCCTGCGCGCCGGTCTGGTGGACGAGATGCATCTCGCGGTAGTCCCGCTTCTGCTCGGCGCGGGCGAGCGACTCTACGACGATCTCGGCACCCTGCCGGGCTACCAGATCAGCTCAGTACTGCAATCCCCCGCGGTCACCCATGTCACCTTCACCAGGAGCGCCTGAATATCCCCCGAAAACGACGAGAGGCCCGCACCCCCTGCCGGGTGCGAGCCTCCTAAGTCACGCTTGATCAGATAGCGCGGACGTCCTGGGCCTGCGGGCCCTTCTGGCCCTGGCCGATCTCGAACTCCACGCGCTGGCCCTCTTCGAGGGACCGGAAACCCGAGCCGGAAACGGCCGAGTAATGCACGAAGACGTCAGGGCCGCCTCCGTCTTGAGCGATAAAGCCGAAGCCCTTCTCGCTGTTGAACCACTTCACACTGCCTTGAGCCATGTTCTTTACTTCTTACTTCCTGTTGATGAGCCGAGCAGATCACTTCGATGAGCCCGATCTCTCGATCAACAATGCCATCATCCGACGAATTCGGCCACATCCAGCAGTGGTAACTGTGAGCAAGCCGACGTTGGCGCAGCGCTGTAGTGACGGACGCAACACCGGTTGCGAAGGACTGGCTATCCGGATCACAAAGCGCTCGCCGCGCATAGATCGGCCGGTCAGCGCACACTTTCGGCTACCCGCGCGAACACTGCCGGAATCCCAGCAACTACACCGGATACAGACGCCGGACCGAAGCTAAGAATTCGCAAAGAAAATGCGCGACTTCGGTCTTGGATGTGCACTAAGTGGTCGGTTTTCAGTTATGCGACCGTGACCAAGTGTGCCACACGATCGTCATAAAGATGGAATTTCAGGCCTGACTACTCCGCGGATTCGGCTCTGTTCAGGTAGCGCACCTGCACCGCCTTGGCCTCGTCGTACGCCGCGCGGCCCGCCAGCTGCTCCGGCACACCGACCTCCCACCACG
The DNA here is from genome assembly GCF_050942345.1 of Nocardia pseudovaccinii. Taxonomy (NCBI): domain Bacteria; kingdom Bacillati; phylum Actinomycetota; class Actinomycetes; order Mycobacteriales; family Nocardiaceae; genus Nocardia; species Nocardia pseudovaccinii. The sequence continues at coordinate 2,612,409 of NZ_CP192074.1, read as the reverse complement.
CGCCCGCATCGGTCCAGGCGGACGGCTGGGTGCGCACGACCACCACGGCCGGACGGGATTCGCTCAATGCCGCCGCCCTGGCCCGCGCGTATGCGCCGCGGAACTCGGTCAGATCGGTCGCGGTGAATACCGCGCAGCCCAATGATCTTGCGTGGCTCGCGAAGTCGACGCGGGGCGGTTGTGGGTGGTTGGTGCGACAGTCGGCGTAGAAGTTGTTGAAGGGGTCACCGCCCTGTCCCTCCTGGAGCCGGGCGATCACCGCGTAGCCGTCGTTGTCGCAGACGACCGCGACGAACCGGTGGCCCGCGAAGGCCGCGGAGAACAGTTCGGAATTGAGCATCAGATAGGAGCCGTCGCCGAGCATGGTGGTGACCAGGCCGTGCACATGCGCCATGGCCGCACCCCAGGCGCCCGCGAGTTCATAGCCCATGCAGGAGAAACCGTACTCGACGTCCATGGTTGGCACGGTGCCGGTGGCCCGCCAACCGCCGATCAGCTCGCCGGGCATACCGCCCGCGGCGGTCATGACGTAGTCGTCCGGTGCGCTCAATTCGTTGACGACGCCGACGATTTGGGCATAACTCGGGGTACCCGGGGTAGGCGCGCGCAGCTTGTCGATGTGAGCGTCCCAGGTGGTCCGCAGTCCTTCCGCGCGGTCGGACCACGCGGCATCGACCTGCCAATTGACAAGGAGCGCAGCCAATTCCGATACCGAAACGGCGGCGTCACCCACGACCGCGAGCGCGCCGTGCTTCACCGCGTCGAACCGGGCGGTGTTGATGGTGATCAACCGGACGTCGGGCGCGAAGACGGTCCAGGACGCCGTGGTGAAGTCCTGTAGTCGGGTGCCGATGGCCAACACCAGATCCGCCTGTGCGGCAAGGGCATTGGCCGATCCGGAGCCGGTCACGCCGAGCGGACCAGCGTACAGCTCGTGGTCGTGCGGTACGAGAGTGCGGCCAGCCGTCGTTTCTGCTATCGGAATCTCGTGCCGCTCCGCGAATTCCAGTATCAGCCGACCCGCACCCGAATAACGCACACCGCCGCCGAGGACCAGCAGCGGACGTCGGGCCGATCGCAGTGCCCGTGCCGCCTCGGCCACCACCCGCGAGTCCGGGCGCGAACGCGTGATTCGGTGCACGACCGGCTCGAACAGGGTATCCGGGAAGTCGTAGGTCTCGGCCTGGACGTCCTGTGGCAGTGCCAGTGTCACCGGGCCCACATCGGCCGCATCGGTCAGTACGCGGGCCGCCTGGGGCAGGGTTGCGATGAGTTGTTCCGGGCGGGTGATGCGGTCGAAGTAGCGGCTCACGGCGCGGAATGCGTCGTTGACGGTAATGGTCGGGTCACCGAAGTGTTCGACCTGTTGCAGCACCGGATCCGGTGCGCGGCTGACGAAGGTATCGCCCGGAAGCAGCAGCAGCGGAAGACGATTCGCGTGGGCGACGCCAGCCGCGGTCACCATATTCAGCGCGCCGGGACCGATCGAGGACGTCGCGATTCCGACCTGACGGCGGTGAGTCGCCTTGGCCAGACCGATCGCCGCCAGGGCCATCCCCTGTTCGGTGTGCCCGCGCCAGACCGGGATTTCATCGCGACGCTCGGACAGGGCGGTGCCGAGGCCGAGCACATTGCCGTGCCCGAATATCGCGAATGTGGCCGGGAACAACGGTACTTCGCGCCCGTCGAAGGTCTCCGAATGCTGGGCGACCAGCCAGCCGACCAGTGCCTGCGCCGTTGTCAGCTTCACGGCGTCACCACGCGTTGCAATTCGTGCTCCAGCGCGTCCAATTCGGCGCCACCGGCCATTTGCCGGGTCAGCTCCGGCAGGTCGATCTCCGACTTCTCGTACGAGCCGAGCATCGCACCGCGTTTGAGCAGCAGGAAGCGGTCGCCGACCGGATAGGCGTGATGCGGGTTGTGGGTGATGAGAATGACTCCGAGCCCACGATCCCGCGCCTGCACGACGTATTTCAGTACGACACCGGCCTGTTTCACGCCGAGTGCCGCGGTCGGTTCGTCGAGGATGAGCACCCTGGCCCCGTAGTGCACCGCCCTGGCGATCGCGATGCACTGGCGTTGTCCGCCCGACAGCGTGCCCACCGGCTGTTCCATATCGCGGATCTCGATACCCATGTCCGCCAACGCCTCTCGTGCGATATCGCGGCCCTTGCGACGGTCCAGCAGCCGCAGCGGACCGTATCCGACCGTCGGTTCGGAGCCGAGTACGAAATTGCGCCAGACACTCATCAGCGGCACCACCGCGAGATCCTGGTAGACGGTCGCGATGCCGTGGTCCAAAGCCGCACGGGGCGAGGACAATCGAGTCGGCTGGCCGTCCAGCTTCAGTTCCCCGCGATCGTGCTGATGCACACCGGCGAGAATCTTGATCAGCGTCGACTTGCCCGCACCGTTGTCGCCGAGGATGCAGGTGACCTGTCCCGCATTCACCACGGTCGAGACGTCGCGCAGCGCGACGACACCGCCGTAGCTTTTGCCGATATCGATTGCTTCGATCAATGGTGTCGTCATCGCCGTACCCTTTCGGCTCGCTTCTTGAATATGTTGTTGACCAACACCGCGGCCAGCAGCAGCACGCCGAGGAACAGCATGAACCAGTCGCTGTCCCATCCGGCGAAGACGATGCCCTGTCGCGCCATGCCGAAGATCAGCGCACCGATCGCGGCGCCGATCGCCGAACCGAATCCACCGGTCAGCAGGCAGCCGCCGACCACCGCCGCGATGATGTAGTGCAGTTCCAGCCCGACGCCCTGATTCGCCTGCACGCTGGAGAACCGGAGAATGCTGCAGGATCCGACGACCCATCCGGCGAAGGCGGTGGTCATGAAGAGCAGGATCTTCGTCCGATCGGCCGGGACGCCGACGGCCCGCGCACTTGGTAGCGCACCGCCCACCGCGAAGATCCAGTTGCCGAACTTGGTGCGCACCAGGACAAGTGCGGCGATCGCGGTGAGCGCCACCCACCACACGACCGATGCCTGCAGATGGGTATCGCCGATATCGAGTGTCGAGGCGAAGACCCAACCGGCCGAGTTGTATCCGTCGGCGCCGCGAATGCCAGACACCTGAACAGTTCCGGTGACCAGGCGGGTCACGCCGAGATCGAGGCCTTGTAGCGCAAGGAAAGTGCCGAGGGTGACGATGAAACTCGGCAACCCCGTTCGCATCACGAGCCAGCCGTTGAACGCACCGACCGTGAGCGCGAACAGCAGCGAAACCAAGAGCGCGAGCCAGACATTCCAACCCGCGTGCACCGCGAGCAATGCGGTGACCAGTGCGGTGGAAGCAGTCATGACACCGGCGGACAGGTCGAATTCGCCGCCGATCATCAGTAGCGCCACCGCGACCGCCATGATGCCGAGCGTGGACGAATCGTCCAGCCAGGTCGCGATGCCGAGCGGGCTGAGGAAGCGGTCGGTAATGATCGAGAAGAATACGAAGACGAGTGCGGCGCCGAGCAGTGCGCCGATCTCCGGTCGCACCACCATCCGCTGGAAGAGCGACGGTCCGTCCGGTGGAGTACTCGGAGTGACCTCGGAAGTTTTTGTGGCAATAGTCATTTCATCCACTCCCTCAGCGCATGCCCAGTGCCACGCGGGCCGCCACGGCCTCGACATTGTTCTTGTCGACGAAGGCGGGACCCGTCTGCACCGGTGCGCCACCACCGACCGAGTTCAGATTCGTCCGGTACAACTGCAGCAGGACAATCGGCAGATAGCCCTGCTCGTACTGCTGCTGGTCCACGGCGAACAGCAGCTTGCCCGCCCGAATCGCCTCGACCACATCGGTATTCAGGTCGAAGGTCGCGACCGTCGCGGACGATTGCGATTCCTTCACTCCGTCCACCGCGCGGGCGGCGACCTGTGAATTCAGCGTCAGCACGGCGTCGATGGACCTATCCGCCTCCAGCGCGCCCTTGATGCGGGACTGGGCGTCGGTGGGATTGTTGATGTCCACCTGCAGCGTGGTGCCGTTGCCGAAGGCCTTCGTCGCGCCGTCACAGCGCTGATTGGCCCCGATATTGCCCGCCTCGTGGATCACGCACAGCAGCTTCTTGCGGCCTGCGTCGGCGAGGCGCTTACCCGCGGACTGTCCGGCCAACGTTTCGCTCTGTCCCACATGGCCGATCGCACCGAACTTGGCGCTCTCGCTCTCGCCCGAGTTGATGGTCACCACCGGAATGCCCGCCGCCACTGCCTTTTCGATCGAGGGCCGCAATGCCTCTGGATTCGCCATTGACACGACGAGACCGTCTACGCCCTGTGCGACGGCGTTATCGATGAGTTTGGCCTGCTGGCCGGGATCGCCCGAGGAGTTGTATTCGACGCGGACGCCGAGGTCCTTGCCCGCTGCCTCCGCGCCGTTCTTGACGACATTCCAGAAGGCGTCGCCGGGGCTGCCGTGCGTCACGACCGCGACGGAGCCCAATTTGCCATGGGCGACCGGGGATTGGGTCGGCGCTGGGACGTCCGCGCCCGGACCGGTACACGCGGCGAGGAGGGTGGCCGCGGCCAGCCACGGCAGTACGCGGCGGGATCGCCGCCACCATGCCGTGCGTATTTCGAGCGACATCGTTGTCATCACTTCCCATCTAGATTCGGGCCCAAGGGGATCGGGGTGAGCCCAGCGCGGCACCTATGCCCGCAAGGTGGATCAGACTGCGGGCGGCGTCGCGGCTCGGCTGTTCTGCCGAATCGTCGGGGCGCAATGCCGTGTCCTGTTCGATGACATACCAGCCGCGGTAGCCCGCGGCGTGCACGCTGCGCACCAGGGCCTCGATGTCGATATCGCCCTCGCCGAGCGGAACGTAGATGCCGCGACGGACGGCATCGCTGTATTCCATTGCGCCGCCGCGCACTCGGTCGGCGATGGCTTTGCGCACATCCTTGAGATGGATATGTCCGATGCGTTCTGGACAGCGCTGTGCGAGGCGCACCGGATCGGTGCCGCCGATGAGCAGGTGGCCGGTGTCCAAGCAGAGGTCGAGATCGGAATCGGCGAGGAACCGGTCGACTTCGGCTTCGCTCTCGACGTAGGTGCCGACATGGGGATGCAGGGTGGTGCGCAGTCCGAATTCGGCGGCGAGATCCCGGATGGCGGCGGCGGTTTCGATCAGGGTCCGCCACTCTTCGTCGGAAAGTGCTTGGCGCGTGTCGTATCCGTCGAGGCCGGTCGCGGCCGCGAGGACGATCACCTCCGCGCCCGTCGCGGCGAACAGCGCGGCGTTCTCGCGGGCGTTCTCGATTGCTTGCTCCGGGGCACGGTGCAGCGGGAGGGCCAGGAAGCCACCGACCGAGGTGATGTCGAAATCAGCTAGCAGCGACCGCAATTCGGCTGGATTGCGCGGTAGGTAGCCGGGTGGGCCCAGTTCCGTCGCGGCGATGCCGAGCCCGGCCATCTCGGTGAGAACGGTTCGCGCGTCGAGCACATGACCCCAGCCGGGGACTTCGCAGACTCCCCAGGAGATCGGCGCGGCCGCGATGCGCAGCGGATAGCGGGGTTGGGTCATCCGAGCTCTCCGACCTTCGGTGTCGATCGACGTATGGCGCTATTGGAGCGCTCCAACTATGTAACGTAGGTCATACTGTGTCAAGTACTGCACCGGTCGCTGTTTTATCGCTGCTACCTGCGAAAATTGGCGCTTCCAGCGGAAATACCGGGCGCTCGCGGTGGCAAAATTGTCGGATTAGAGCGCTCTATTGATTAGCCTTGGCCGACCTTGTAACGTCCGACACTGCAGGAGGACGGTGGGATGCGGAACGGAGGCGATATGGCTCGACCGACCATGGAGGATGTCGCCGCCCGCGCCGGGGTGTCCCGCGCGCTGGTCTCCCTCGTCATGCGCAACTCCCCCAAGGTCAGCGAACATCGGCGCCGCGCGGTGCTGGCGGCCGCGAAGGATCTCGGCTATCAGCCGCACATCATGGCTCGGTCCCTGGCCAGCCGGACCTCCAACATCATCGGCGTCATGGTCTCCGACCTGCACAATGCGTTCTTCGCCGATGTGGTGGAGGGTATGGACGCGGCCGCGCAGGACGCGGGCGTGGAGTTGATCCTCAATACCGGACGCCGAAGCGCCGCCCGTGAGCGCACCGCGCTGGAGAGCCTGCTGTCCTTCCACCCCGGCGGCATCATTCTGCTCTCACCCGTACTGCCGGTGGCGGCCATCCGCGACGCCGCCGAGAAGTGCCCGATCGTGCTCATTTCGCGCAGCTCCACCATTGCCGACGTCGATACCGTCAATGACGACGGCGAGCTCGGCGCCGCACTCGCCGTGGATCATCTGGTTTCGCTCGGCCACCGCCGGATCGTGCATCTCGACGGCGGCGGCGCCTTCACCGCGGCCTCGCGCCGTCGCGGCTACCGCGCCGCAATGGCGCGAAATGGGTTGGAGCCCATGATCATCGCCAGCGAGCACACGGACTCCGGTGGTATCGCCGCGATCCAGAAGCTGCTGAACCTTTTCTCCCGCGACAACTTTCCCACCGCACTGGTGTGCGGCAACGACTTCAACGCCGTCGGTGCGATGTCGGCACTGGAAGAGGCCGAGCTCTCGGTGCCGCGGGATGTTTCGGTCGTCGGCTACGACAACACCTCACTGGCCGCGCTGCGACATGTTTCCTTGACCACCATCGATCAACCGCGCATTCAGATGGGCCGCTTGGCAATCGAAGCGCTCATCGAACGGCTGCGCGACGGTCGCACCGAACCGGTGCGCCGCCGTTTGGAACCCGCCCTGGTCGTGCGTGCGACGACCGCGGCACCACGCGACTGAACCGCTATTTCACCCGAAGGAGAGCCGATGACATCTGCACTCACCATGGGCCTGGCCGGTGTCGGCCGTATCGGCACCTCCCATGCCGAAACGCTGAAACACCTGCCCGGTGTCGACACCGTCATCGTCGCGGATGCCGACGCCGAACGCGCCTATGCCGCCGCGGGAAAGCTGGGTGTGGAAGCGGTCGCCGACATCGATGTCCTGCTCGCCTCTCCCCTCGACGGCCTGATCATCGCCACGGCTACCGACTCCCACCCCGAACTCATCACCCGCGCCGTCGACGCGGGCATCCCCGTCTTCTGCGAAAAGCCGGTAGCCGCCGACATTCAGGGCACCCTCGACGTCATCGCCCACCTCGAGAACTCCACCGTCCCAGTCCAAATCGGCTTCCAACGCCGCTTCGACGCAGGCTACCGCGCCGCCCGCGATGCCATCGCCTCCGGTTCCCTCGGCTGGCTGCACACATTGCGTGCCACCACCCTCGACCCCGCTCCCCCACCGGCCGAATATGTTGGACGTTCCGGCGGGTTGTACCGCGACTGCGGGGTTCACGATTTCGACATAATCCGCTGGGTTACTGGGCGCGAGGTGGTCGAGGTCTATGCGACCGGCGCCAACCGCGGCGAGGAATTCTTCACCGCCGCGGGCGATGTGGATACCGCCGCGGTCTTACTGCGCCTGGACGACAACACTTTGGCAACCGTCTCGCTCAGTCGCTACAACGGCGCAGGCTACGACGTTCGCCTCGAAGCCCTCGGCTCCCTCGGAAATGCCGTCGTCGGGTTGGACGACCGGGCACCGTTGACTTCCGTCGAACCCGAATACGTCCCTTCGAGTTTGCCCGCATACCCCGGATTCATGGAACGGTTCCGTCGGGCGTACACCGATGAACTCGCGGCGTTCTTATCGGTCGTGTCTGGCCAACTCGCCAGCCCCTGCACACCTGCCGACGCACTCGAAGCGTTCTATATCGCTGAGGCATGCGAACTTTCGCGACACGAAAATCGGCCAGTTGCGGTGACCGAAGTACGCCGCTGACAGGTCCGCGTCGTCTGCGTCGCACTGGGCACCCCAACTGAATCGACAATCACCGGGAATCCCTGGCGGCATCGTCCGAGCAGGACCTCCACCAGTTCCCGGTGACGTTGATCCGGCTAGGCGCTCGCGCGGCAACCTCACCGAGCGGCGCTGCAGCAACACCGTCCTCGGCTCGGGTCGCGTGCAATTCGGTGCTCCAGCTGCCGCCGTCGCGCAGCAGCGAACGGCCGGACACACCACTCGACGAGTACGTGCAATGGAAACTGGCCATACGCATTACACAAACCGAGCGGTTGACGACTCCGCCGTCGGACCGGGATGCCGCAGCGCTACCACCTGATTCGAATCCTCGTACAGGATCTCCCCTAGACGAGTAAGTCCGAAGTCCCCGTGATGCCCGGACATGGCGGAGGGCGTCGAAGATCATTGTGTGACGAACGATCTGGACGCCCTCCTGACCGCACTGTACGTGAAGATCGATGATGAGTTGACCGGACCGCGGTGGACTGGGCGGCCTCCGGTGTTGACCGATTCGGAACTGGTGTGCCTGGCGGTGGCGCAGTCGCTGCTGGGGTTTACCTCCGAGGCGCACTGGCTGCGGTATGCCCGCAAGCATTTGACCGGCATGTTTCCGTATCTGCCGCAGCAGTCCGGCTACAACAAGCGGCTTCGGGCGGCTCTGGGCTTGGTCAAGCGGGTCGTTCGGATGCTGGCGCGGTCGAGTGATTTCTGGCTCGATGACTGCTGGATCGTGGACTCGACCCCGATACCGTGCGGGATGTCCCGACCCACAGTGGCGCGCTCGGAGCTGGCCGGGTGGGCCGGTTACGGCTACTGCGCGTCGCATTCACGGTTCTACTGGGGTTTGAAACTGTATCTGGTGTGTACCCCGGCGGGGATGCCGATCATGTGGGCCTTAGCAGACCCGAAAATCGGTGAACGCGAGGTGCTTTCGGCGATGCTCGAGGTCGACGCGGTCGTGGCGGGTGAGCACGACGGGATTCTGTTGATCTGCGACAAGGGTTTCGCGGGCCGTGATTTCGAGACACTGCTGGGCGAGTACGGGATCACCATGCTGCGGCCATCCCGCAAGGATGAGAAGGCCCGTTACGGTGAACCGCTGCTGAAGAAGGTGCGGCAGTTGATCGAGTCGGTCAACGACACCCTCAAAGGGCAACTCGACCTGGAAGACCACGGCGGACGCTCCTGCCAGGGCGTCGCGATCCGCGTCGCCCAACGCGTGCTGGCGATGGCCGCCGCGATCTGGCACAACCACACGATCGCCGCACCGGTCACCCGCTCACTGATCGCCTACGACCACTGACCAGGCTTCGGACTTACTCGTCTAGCGCACCGGAATCCAACCGCACCCACCTGACGCCATGCGCGTCAAGGATCGCGAGATACCCCTCCACCCGCGCGATCATCCCCACAGCCGCCGCCTTGAACCACGACGCCGCTCCTGGATGAACCGCACGGTCGTAGATCCCAGGATCCACCTCACTCGGATCAACAAGATTCGCGTTGTACCAATCATTGTTGACCCGCCGAAACCGCTCCTGCTCCCCCGTCAGCACCCCCGCCCGCGCCAATCCATTGACCAGCCCGAACACACCCGGATGCCGACCATGCCGGTTCGCCTCCGCAGCTTCGAACCGCACAAACCGACGCCCGCTCACGAACCTGTTGTACCGCAAAGATGTCAGACCCTACTGCAACACTTCTCGTGGTCAGCGCGACCACTCACTGACCTCTGGAAACCGACATCCTCGGGGGATCTCATGCCATTCGCCGCACTCACCACCATCTCGATCCTCTGCATCACGGCCGCAGCCACCGCCTTGACCGCATCCGTGGCCACCGACTCTCTCGCCACCAAAGCCACCCAAGCCGCCAAATCCTGCTTCATCGGCGACAACCTCCCCACCGACGCCTACTTCACCACCCGCTCCCGCTCCACCCGCCTCTCCCAAATCTCCACCCGCCTAATGACTTCCGGCGTCCTGCTCCTGCTACTCGGAGTGGTCACCTTCGCCCTGGCCGCCTGGCAGCACAAACACACCGGCCACTGAAGCTCCCCGTGATGCAGCAGTAGGCCCGGTTTCGATCGAGTTCGTCGACGGCAACCTTGGCCGATCCCTGGGCGGCAGAGTGCCACTCCTGACCCCGAGACCCAATCGCGCGCACCCGTAGAACTCGTTTCGCCTGCACCCTATCTCGGAATTGCGACACCTACCTGACGGTAGGAGCCTTTCCAGATCGCCAGTCATCGATCCGTTTGCGAATACTCGCCACCATAGGGAGCGTGTCGATTTCACCCGTATCGAACCAGGCCACTTCCGTAGATTCATCGGACACACGGATAGTTCCGCTGAGTGGCCGCCCGAGGAGACATATCGAAAACTCTTGTCGCACTTCACCATTATCGTAGGCAAACACATGGTCGGGGTTCGTGTAGGTGCCGACGATCCCAGTTATTTCGATATCGATGCCGGTCTCTTCTTTGGTCTCCCGGATACCGCACCCCGCGAGCGATTCGCCCAGTTCCATCTTTCCCCCCGGCAATGCCCACATCTCGTTGTCCACGCGGCGCTGCAGCAGGATCTGACCGGTGTCGTTGACTACGACGACCGAAGCCGCGGGCACCAGGCTATTCGCTTTGGGCGCATTGGGATCGTTCTCGTAATCACGTCGTGCCATGCTCGATCGCCTCCCAAATATCGCGGCCTCGGGACCACAACTCTTCGACATGATCGGAGAACCGGTCGAACATGCCGTCGTCTTGCTCACGTCTGAGATGGAACATCGGCGAGTCATGGCCGACTCGTCTCGCGAGAATCGGCGTCATGATCATGTCGTCATCGAACCGAAAAACCGACAGGTTGACGTGCCCGTTCGTGAAACGCCCCGCGATGCCGTCCACTCCTCGCAGCTTGTGTAGTTCGCCGATCGTCACCGCGATACGCGTCGACAATGTAAGTGGGACATTCTCTTCGCGCTCGCGAGCTCGGGTTACGTCATCATTCGGGTCACCGATCAGGAAGCGAATGCGACAACCGTTCGCGGCTTTGCGGCGAAGGATATCGGCCAGATTGGCTTGTTCCAGCCACAAGAAGTAGTTCGTGTAGCCCGCAAACGTCAGCTCACGGCTAGCTTTGGTGATCAACGATCGCCACAGCGCGGCCGGTGCGGCGGATCGGTAGGGAAAGACTTGAACGACTTCGCGATCCGGCCCGGTCTTCAGAGTTAGGCGCACAGCCGAAGGCCACAAGACTGCCTCCTCAGCTTCTAGAACTTCGCATACCGCCCAACGGTGACGAGCGTGCGGTACGCGCATGGGGTTTGCCAACCACCGATTAACCGTTTTCGTGTCGACTTCACATCTTTCGGCGAGCTGCTGTTCGGTGATCTTGGCCTTCGCCATGGCCTGTCGCAAAGCATGGTTCACGGTACGCCTCCTTCCGCCCTCCGGACAGCAGGGACTTTATCGTGAAGCGTCCCAAACGTCCCCGAAACGCAGTAGGAACGCCCCCGCAACTGATCGACGCTGAAGACGTGCCCGAGAGTCGCGCCGACAGCAGTTCCCCGGCAGTGAGCCAAGACTGCTGTCGTCGCCTGCACCACACGACAACAGATGCCAGAAGGGGAGGGTGCGATGAGTAGCGAACTGCCGCAACGCATTCGGGGTAAATACTGCGTACCGCCACGAATGATCGACCTGCCCCCAGTCGAACTCGTCACGCGCGTTGCCGCCGCCGTCGAACGATGGGCGGCCCAGCCAGCTCAGCGCCGAGGTGACGTGAGCTCGGGTATCGGATGCCATGAACGTGAGGCCTGATCATGCAGCAAACCGCATTGCGGACCACGCAAACCCGAGATGGACACAAGGTTGCGGTATGGCAGCTGATCGGGCTTACTCCCCGCATCCTCCGGGTCCAGCTGATTTCCGAAACTTTCACAGCACATCGCCTGCCATCCAAGACACGGCTCCCACGCGCGCAACCAGGAACAATACTGTTCGATGCCTACCCCGATCTGACCGACGCGCGACAGCTGCTTCCCAAACATAGTGATCTGTGGGACGCCCTTCAGCATGACTACTGGGCAGCGCTACTCAATCCGGCCGCTATCAGCCGCAGAACGCCGGGCGCCTAGATCGGATGCCCGAGTTTCCTTGTCCACCAAACGAAATCCCGCCCTCTGTAAAGGCACTGCTTGCCATGTTCCACGAGGACACCGTCGAGAAACTGCAACAGGCCCCCTCGAACAGCCGACCGATACTCCATCGGGCGGACGGTTCGCGGTGTGAGGTCGGCGAGGATGGCTGGCCGACCCACAGCGACGACACGGACGAAGACAACTAATCGCCGTCGCGCCACTCAGAACTGCTGCGGGCGTATCTCGTATACCTCGACATCGACGCCCTACACCTATCCGGAGGACACATCCAATGACTGCCGCCGCTTTGATGAACTGGTCGCCCCGGCGACGCTTGATGCCGCATGTCGAGGTGGTCATTGTCCGAGATCCCAATGGACCAACCGAAGCACAGGTATTCGTCAACGGAGTCGAGCACGAAGCAACCATATTCAACATCGACGCAGGTGCTGGATGGGATTGGAGCGACTGGAAGGAAATCAGAGAATCAAACCTCTCGGCTGCGTCTCCGATAATTCGAACTATCTTGCTGACCGCGTAGGAAAATCCGCCCGGCGGCAAGTACGTCGAACGCGACAACGATGTCGACTGGCTTGACGATCTCCCTCCAAACTCCTTGCGATAGACACTTTCCTGCAGATGAGTGCCGACCGATTCGGTGGTGAAATCAGACAGTAGTGAAAGGAGGTCGCTTGGGTCCAAATGGAGTCGCGGACCAAGGGCGAGGCAGCTCTGGAATGAGCCACGCACGACCAGCGGGATTCTTAGCGACTACTTATGGAGGATCGTGCGTACCAGCGTGTCGATCGTCTTCAGCAGGGCGTTCGGAGGCAGAGAGAGATCGAGCGCGTGGCAGTGGATAGTGATGTTGCAGGTCTTGATGGCGTGTTCGACTGCAGGCTCGTTGCCCTTGGCGTAGATCAGGTGGCCCTCTTTCAAACCGAGAACGGAGCAGTAAGCCAGCATCTGATAGAGGTCGGCTTCGGGAAAGCCCTTCGGCTTCTCGGCCTTGTACTTCGCGTCCACGACCGCCAGCGGGTCGCCATCAGCGTTGCACCAGACTAGGTCCGGGATGAACTTGATCCTCGACGCCGCATCCATGTAATGATCTTTTTGGGTCTTCGGATATCCCCCGAACTGCTGCATCGCCATACTGATCGCGCCGGTGACGAAGTCCTCGTAGATCTTCCACATATCGAATACGAAGCCGGAGACAGCGAGAGGCCCGTGCTGCTGGCCGAACGAACTATTGTCGAGGATTACTTCGGACAGCCGGAGAATATCGTGGTAGCGCAGGTTGAGCCGGTTCAATCCGTACGCTGGTCTTCGTTCACGAGGTGAAACGATCGTTATCTCGTCCAGGATCGCTCGTATGCGACTGAGCTGCTGCCGCGCACCGATGCCGATATCCGGCATGCTGAGCAGGCGTAACGCGGCGAGCAGGATGACCCGATTCTCCGGAATATCCGCCGTGAAGTCGTCGTACTCGACGGCGATCGGGACCGGCAAGCCATAGTTTCTGGTGATCTGCTCCTGGAATCGAACCCGCCCACGTACCACCGACAGCGAGTCCGCAGTAGAGCGGTAGCCGCGCAACAACCCACGCCCGTAAGCATCGGATGCCAAGCGGACAAACGATTCCGCGACCGCCGGAAAGAGTCCGTCGGCCTTAGCGAGTCGGACGAACTCGTCTCGCCAGATCGCAGGGTTCGAACTGTATCCGATGAAGAACAGAATACGATTCAGCTCGGCGATCTTCGGACGCACGTTGATCTGTACGCCGCTCAACCGGACCGAACCAACCTTTTGTCCGGGTTTGATTCTGTACCTACCTCGCGAGATAGGAGTTATCCCAGCAATTTTGACGCGGCGGAGGGCTTCATACTGATCTTCCGAAAGATCGATCATTCCTGGCCGACCATGCTCGACAAGATCGACTGTGAGTATCACGGTTGAGTGTCCGGTTCAGCTTCTTGGGAAGCCACGCGCTGTTCGATCTTGGCCAAAGCATATTCATCGTGCACGTCGATGTCGGTGTTGAAGTGATACTCCTCCATGAGCGGTAGAACAGTGGTGCGCCATGCGATGTCCATCCCGATCTTGGAAGTGACGCCTCGACGCATGAAATACGAAGGGCCGATCTTGAAGTCTTCATCGGCGATAGATTCGTTCAGCTCATCCACGATGTCGGCGATCACTTCGTTCTCCCCATGGTCTTTCAGCCAGTTCCGCAGCACGCTCCTTATCGGTTCCTTCGACGGGTGCAAATGCACAAAGGCGAAACGCCTGCGCATCGCCGAATCGACCAGCGCGACAGAGCGATCGGCTCGGTTCATCGTTCCGATGATCAGCACGTTCTTCGGCAGGCTGAACATTTCAACCTTGTCGGAGTAGAGCAGATTTATGCTCTCATCCCGATATTCCAGCAGATAGTAGAGTTCGCCGAAGATCTTCGATAGATTCCCCCGGTTGACCTCGTCGATGATGAGGACATACAGATTCTCTGGATCTTTCCGCGCAGTAGCAGCCAGTTGGCGCAGCGGGCCCCGGTGGATGTCGTACGCGATCTGACCGTTCTCTGTTTCGACCGGACGGAACCCCTCGAAGAAGTCTTCATACGAATACGAAGGGTGGAACTGCACCATCTTGACATGCTCTGCACCGGCCAGATGCTTCGCGATAGCCTTTGCGAGATAGGTCTTTCCGGTGCCCGGCGGACCATAGAAGATCAGTTGCGGTCGGTCCTGGAGCAGGTCGATGCACTCCTGCAGCCACTCTTTCGGCATGTACAACTGCGCGGCGAGCTCGTCGGTGGCATCAGGGAATTCGGGCTCGATGTGGGCCTCGGCATCGATTGCAGGTTGATCCTCCACGACGGCAGCGTGCCTGGGCCGCCAAGCAAACCCGAACGCCGCGCTCAATATGGAGATCAGCTCCGCGGCATTCTGGCGGTTGAGCTGAATCGACTGACTGCTCTTAGAGCGTGTCTCACGTCGCTGTTTTCCCGGCTTTCGCGAGTTTCTTGTAGCAGGTCAGTGTGGCGGCGAGGGTGAGGAAGCCGAGGTAGTGGGTGGCCTTGCGGTCGTATCGGATCGAGAGCCGGTGGTAGCCGAACAGCCAGGCGATCGACCGTTCGATGACCCAACGGTGGCGGCCGAGTTTCTTGCTGGATTCGATGCCCTTGCGAGCGATGCGGACGGTAATTCCCCTGTCTCGCACCCATTTTCGTAGTTCGACATGGTCGTATGCCTTGTCGGCGTGCAGTTTGGTGGGTTTGCGTCGCCGCGGTCCGCGTCGGGACTTGATCGCGGGGACGGCTTTGACGAGAGGTTTGAGCGCGTCGGCGTCGTTGGTGTTGGCGGCCGATATCGCCACCGACAGCGGCAGGCCGGCACGGTCGGACATCACGTGGATCTTCGAGCCGGCCTTGCCCCGGTCGACGGGGTTCGGGCCGGTCATGGATCCCCTTTTTTCGCCCTGACCGATGCCCCGTCCAGGACCGCGCGTGACCAGTCGATCAAGCCTTGGCTGCCCAGTTCGTCGAGGACCGCCCGATGCAGGCGCCGCCACAGACCGGCCTCGGTCCACGCCGTGAACCGGCGATGCGCGGTGGGCACCGTGACCCCGAACGACGGTGGCAGATACCGCCAAGCGCATCCGCTGGTCAGCACGAACACTATCGCGGTGAACACCGCCCGATCATCCATCGGCGCGGTACCCCCACCCTGCGGGCGCGCCTCGAACCGCGGAATCAGCGGTTCAGTCAACGCCCACAACTCATCCGGCACCAGGCGCCGCGAAAGTTCGTCCACCACAACATGATCACAGGATCAGACCCAGATCCACGTGAGACACGCTCTTAGGTGGAGACTCGCGCTGTTCGGATCCGAACGTCGACAGGTGGACCAGGGTTGCACCGTCAGGATCCTCGATCACCTTGTACTGACAGCTAACGGCGTCCTCGAGCTTGTGCGCTCGAACGTTCTGGGTACTGGGAACAATCTCGCGAATACGGGCCATCTGTCAGCTCTCCCCTAACTACCTCGCCGAACCCCATCATTGCCGCGGTCGGAGCAAAGCGTGCGCGCACCGACCGCCGACTCTCGCGCGCACAAGATCCGCGCAACGCACGGGCCAGGTGATGCGGTAGCACCCGAGTCAGAATAGCGCTCGACTCACACACAATTCCTGAGAAGACGCGGGAAGCGATAGGCGCGGTCGGTCATCGAAGGATCCGACACTCGACTCGGCTGGGGCACGTTCATAGTTGACGGCTGACGTACGTCTCGCCCAAGCCGCGCGGCAAGTCTTCGCGGTCAATGGATCGGATGCCAGCCTGAGAACTCTGGTGATCACCGTCGACCCGATGACTATGGATTCGGACCAGTTGGCCGAGCAGTTGTGGGGCAGCGCTGAAGATCATGGCAGGTCACAGGGGACGGAGGCGGATTATGGCGGTGCCGCGGGATAGGGCTGCGCGGAGGGTGGGGAGGTTTACGGTGCCGTCGGGGTTGAGGTGGATTTTGGCGAAGCGGCCGTGGGTTGGGTTTTGGGTGAGGATTTCGCGGTAGAGGGTGGCGGCTTGGGGTTCGTCGGTGATGACCTCGTGGGTGGCTTGGAGGGTGGTGCCGCGCAGGAGGATTCGGACGGGGACGCCCGGAATCAGGTTGTGGCGCCAGTTGGCGGCGGTGCCGATGAGGAGGTGGCCTTCGTGTTCGGCGTAGCCGACGGGGTTGGCGTATTCGCGGCCGGTTTTGCGGCCGGAGACGGTGATGATGATGAGTCGTTTGCTGAGTAGGGGGTGCAGTGGGGAGCGGAGGATGAAGCGGACGATGGCGTCGCCGGTGCGTTGGATTCGGGATTGGGTGGTGGGGGTTTTTGTGCTGGTCATGGGGGTTGCTCCGCTTTTCGGATAATTACTGAGTAGATACTCAGAAAATACGCCCCGGGTGGGGCATACTGCAAGGGCTGATCGGTGTGAAGAGGAGGTTGCGGTGGCGAAAGCTGCGGATGGAGCGCGGGCGACGCGCGGGCAGCGGGGGCGGCCTTCGACGGGGGTGCGCGAGTCGGTCGTGGTTGCGGCGCAGGAGATTTTGCTGGAGGCGGGGGTGGCTCGGTTGTCCACGAAGGAGGTTGCGAAGCGGGCGGGGGTGGCCGAGTCGAGCATTTTTTATCACTTCGGCGATCGAATGGGGCTGTTGCAGGCGGTGATTCAGCGGCATTTGCGGCCGGTGAAGGACGTGCTCGGGGAGGTCGATGAGGAGCCGGGGTTGCGGGCGGGGCTGGTAGCGCTTGTCGAGGCGTTGGAGGAGTTCTTTCTGGATGCCATCCCGGTAATGGCTGCGGTGCAGTCGGATGTGGAGTTGCGCGCGAAGTTTGCGGAGCGCAGCCGGGAGTTGGATATCGGGCCGCATCGTGCGGTCGACGCGGTTGTCGCGCACCTGTCGATACAGCACGCCGACCAGCGGGTTCCCGGCACGGTGGATCTGCGAGCCGCCGCCCTGCTGCTGGTCGGCGCGGCGCACCAACGAGCATTACAGCGTCATCTGAGCCCGCCCGACGTGATCGCGGCGCTGCCGACGACAGAGTCCATTGTCGATACGGTTATGCCGATCCTCGGCTGACACCGCCGGGCAAGCGGTTACGGCATACCCTCCGTCGCCACGGTCATGTCCGCTCTCGGAGCGGCAAGCTGGCAGTAGCCGAGCGATCACCCCGGCCAACTACCTGACGTTGCGACAATGTGCATGGCTATTCCGCTCGGCATACACCTCATCGGAGCGCTCGAGCTGGCAGTAGCCGACCGATCACCTCAGCCAACTGCCTGACGTCACGACATTGTGCATGGCTATTCCGCTCGGCATACACCTCATCGGAGCGCTCGAGCTGGCAGTAGCCGACCGATCACCTCAGCCAACTGCCTGACGTTGCGGCATTCGTGCATGGTTATCCGCTCGGCATACACCTGGGCGGCGGAGTCGCCGGTGGACCAGGAGCGGGCGGGTTCGGGGTTGAGCCAGTAGGCGTGTTTGGCTCGATCCGACATTGCTTGCAGGGCAGGGATATTGGGGTCGGTGCGGTTGGTGCGGGCGTCGCCGAGGATCAAGAGGGAGGTGCGGGGGCCTAGGGCGTCGAGGTAGTTGTCGACGAAGCCCTGGAATGCCTCGCCGTAGTTGCTGCTGCCGAAGCGGGCGACGTTGGTATGGAGGATGATTCGCGCGGCCAGGTCGGGAGTCGGGGGTTCGCCAGGGGTGAAGTGGGCGGTGATTTCGTCGCAGGTGTCGATGAAGCCGAAGCTGCGGACCCTGCTGAATTGGTCCTGCAGTGCTTGGACGAGTTGCAGGGTGAATTCAGCGAAACCCGTTACGGAGCCGGATAAGTCGGCGAGTACGACCAGGTCGGGACGGCCGTGTTTGCGAGCGCGAAGAACCGGGTCGATCGGCACTCCGCCGGTGGCCATGGATCGACGCAAGGTGCGGCGCATATCGATCTGGCCGCGGACCGCCTTGCGCCGGCGCGCGGCGAGGCGGGTGGCGAGTTTGCGGGCCAAAGGATTTACCAGGCGGCGCATTTCGGCGAGGTCCTGAGTGCGGGCGCCGAGGAAGTCGACCTGGTCGGTGCTGGATTCGACGCCGCGGCGGGCGATGTACTCGGTGCCACGGAGTTGGGCGGAGCGCAGGCGCGCCTCGGTTTGGACGGCGGTGCGGAATTCGCGGAGGCGGCGGTCGGCTTCGATGGTGCGGACGGTGGTGTCGAGATCAGTGCCCATGCTCTCGACGATGCGATCGGTAAGTTCTTCTGGCCGTAGGGATTTCATGGTCAGATAGGAAGACCAGCCCGCACCAGATGCGGTGGTGACCGGGCGTATGGGCTCGCCAGCGCCGACTCCCCCATAGCCACCAAGTGCGGTGAGTGCCTGCCGGGCGAGTTCGGTGACGGCAGCACGGTCGTCTCGAGCGAGTGCGTCCACCAGGCGGTCGCGTAGATCGTCGATGGATTCGGTCGCCGACTGGGTTGCCGGTTGCTCGGCAGTGAGGAAGTAGAGATCGAAGAGCTGATCGAAGACGGCGCGCTGGCAGTTGCGGCGCAGCAAGCAGGCGGCCATGCCGGAGCGCAGGCGGTTGCGGTCGGATAGGCCGAGCGCGAGCATTGCCTCGGCGGCGTCGATGGTTTCGCTCGGGCCCGCGGAGATGCCGTGGTCACGCAGTAAACCGACGAACTCGACCAAACGATCGGTCATAGTGCCGGCGGGCTGCTCAGGGCTGCGCCGCGCGGGTGACGTCACCACTCGGTCCCCTCCCTCGGCAGCCGCACCCATTGTCGGGATCCCGAGCCGTTGCCTCGAAAGGTGCTGATGCCGAGATACGGCGTGGCAGTTGATATATCGTCGCACCGCACGCAGAGCGGTTCTCCACTACACGCGCCCGCCCGCGTCCGTCGGCCCGATCGGCGCCGACCCGCCTCGCCCACCTGCCCCACGCGTCGGCGAGATCCGCACTCGTCGCAGACGCCCGCAAAAGATTTGGATAAACGGTGCGGCAGTTGATGGGCGGCACATTCATGCGCCGTGCATCGCATGCACCTCCATTCGGGCGCGACTCGGATCGCGGCGGCCGCGATCATGACGACCTGCGTTCGTGTAGATCGGCTGCCGGAAGCTCGAGGCGATCGATGGCCGTGCGATGGTCGGCTTGGTATTTGAGCAGTACGCCGAGGGTGGATCGGACGATGGTGCCGGATAGGTTTCGGGCACCAAGAGCTACGAGAGTTCTTGCCCAGTCGACGGTTTCGGCGATCGAGGGCGGTTTGCGGAGGGCGAGCTCGCGGAGGGCGGCGACGGTTCGTACTACCGGCTCCCCCAGAGTCTCATCGAGCTCGGGGACCTTCATGCGGACGATCGCGCGCTCCAATTCCGCTGTCGGATAGTCGATGTGGAGGTAGAGGCAACGGCGTTTCAGCGCTTCGGAGAGGTCGCGGTTGGCGTTCGAGGTGACGATGACGAAGGGCTTGCGGACGGCGGTCACGGTGCCGAGTTCGGGGATGCTGACCTGATAGTCGCCGAGGACCTCGAGCAGCAGTCCTTCGAGCTCGATATCGGCCTTGTCGAGTTCATCGATGAGCAGCACGGTCGGATGCGGATTCCGGATCGCGGCCAGTAGCGGGCGTTGCAGCAGGAATTCTTCGGTGAAGACGTGGTCGCGGGTGCTGTCCCAGCTCACGTTGTCGGTGGCGGTGATCCGCAGCAATTGCTTGGCGTGATTCCACTCGTAGAGCGCGCGGGCCTCGTCGATGCCCTCGTAGCACTGCAGGCGCACGAGGTCGGAGGCGGTGGCGGCGGCGATCGCCTTGGCCAGCTCGGTCTTGCCGACACCCGCGGGACCCTCGATCAGCAGGGGCTTGCCCAGGTGACCGGCAAGGAACACCGCGGTGGCGATGTCGGTGGAGGGCAGGTATCCGGCGCCGGTGAGCCGCCGCGTCACCTCGTCGACCGAGCCAAAGAACTTACTCATCGGTAACAGTCTAGAACCAGCGGATTTCCGCGACGCCCCTGAGGCCGACCCCCACCGCATGGGGGACTCGTCATACCAAATGATGAATCTTCCTGAAATCGTGTTCGCACCATTGCCATCCGACCGGTCGCGGCCGAGTGTGGACGTGCAAATCGTTGCGTCGCCGGGCATCCCCCGCATCCGGCGAGCAACGACGGCGTCCCCGCGGACGCGCAGATAGAAAGGAACCACGGTGTTCTCGAGAACGACTCCCCGCCGATTCACCCGAGTGGCCATGGCCTGCGCCCTCGCCGCAGTCCCGCTGACCGCACTGGCCATACCCGCCTCGGCCGACCCGGCCACCAGCGAACCCGGCGTGACCGAGGTGCGGCACCCGCACAACAACGATTGGGATTGCGACCGCCCCGGCTTCTTCGACGACTGGAGCCACAGCCCCGGCCGTTGGGACGACTGCGATCTCCCGGGCCGCTGGAACGACCCGTGGCGATTCCCCCGCCACCTGTTCCCCCGCGGCACATTCGGCAGCAGCTGATCGAGAGCAGACGGCCCGGCACCACAGGCGCCGGGCCGTTGTCATCCCGACCAACCTTCCGCCCGCCCCCGCAACACCGCCTATCTCTCCAACACCAGCCTGGCAGCCGTCGCATACCCCGTGCGTATCACGCAGAAGCTAGCGGCTATTCCGTCACATCAACGTCACACGCCGGGGATCAAATCGCCTTCGGGTGGGCACGATTGCGCGGCAGTCGTCGACATAGCAGCGAGCCCTGGATCGCGGCCAAAATTCGCGGCAATTCGGCGATAGGCTCCATGCGTTGCGCGAAGTGCTTACTGGATGTGCGACGACCATGGCGCTGCTGGACTCGCGTCCGCACGCGCCCGAGATGCTATGCCGGTAATCGACTTCCGGTCGATCCGGCTAAGGGACACCCCCTACTCCGGCCTCATCGCGGCTCATACTTTCGACTGAAATAACCCCGAATCCCGCTGCGGCAGGAGATTTTTCGGCGCACGCACGTAAGAGTGGAAGAATGACAATGACGCCCCGCTGGATGCTGGCCCAGGTGGCCGTGGCCGCCGCTCTCATCGCTGTCCCCTTGACCGCCTCGGCAATTCCGGCGTCGGCCGCGCCCGCAACAGGTTCCGCCGGATCGGACGACTGTGAAGCACCCGAACACCGAGACGAGTGCGAACAGGCGTGGCGGTACGAGCAAGAGCGGCGGGACAGGGAGGCCCGCGAATGGGCGCACAACCTGAACAACCCGGCGAACCCCATGAGCCCGCTCAACCCCAACAATCCGGCCAACCCGAACAGCCCGCTCAACCCGAACAACCAGCACAGACCGAGCACCAACTAGCCCGCGCCGCGGTGGTCCGGCCTCAGCCGGTCCGGACCACCGCAACGGGAAGTCGCACCCCGGGCCAGCCGCTACAACCCGTCACGGCATCGGCACCCGGAAATGGTTGGGCTCGGCATCGGCGGGCACATCACTCGCCTGCGTGAACCGCTCCACCTCGGCCCGCAATTCGATGAGATGCCGCGCATGCGCATCGAGCGCCTCATCCTCCGCGGAAACCGGAACCCATTGGCGCACCGGCCGCGCCTTACCGTTCTCCTCGACCGCGACGACAACCGCGAGACCGTGCGCGGCGAGCGCCGGTTCATCGGAATGCGTATCCGTCGACGTCACGTGCACGCTGACGTGCATACTCCGCGGCCCGGTGTAAATCAGCCGCGCACTCACCTCGACAATGTGCCCGATGACAATCGGCCGGTAGAACCGGATCCCGCCGAAGTACGACGTAATCACATGCTGCCCAACCCAATCGGCACCGCAGATATACGCGGCCTCATCGATCCACTGCATGGTGCGACCGCCGTGCACCTTGCCACCCCAGTTGATATCCGAAGGCGCGGCCAGGAATCGCAAAATCGACGTCGGCGCTGTACCCGCCGCTGTGTACTGCTGCGCCGCCATCGCCTCCTCGATCCGCTTCCGAACCGAAACCCGCGCTCGCGCTTGCCGATGCCGCTCGAGTTCCAGAATCGATGTCGGATTCCATTGCGGCACTTCGACGGTCCGCCGGTTGTCGTCGATCGCGACGAAGATCGTCAGGCACTGCGCCGTCTGCACCGGCTTGCGTCGCGTGGGATCGGTCGAATAGACGCTGACGAGAATATGCATGCTGGTGCGCCCGGTGTGCACGAGATTCGCGTGCAGTTCGACCAATTCACCGACCGCGATCGGACGGTCCAGGTGAATATTGCCGACGTAGGCGGTAACGCAGTAGCAACCGCTCCACTGAGCCGCCGCCGCATAGGCGACCTTGTCGATCCATTCGAGTAGCTTGCCGCCGTCGACCGAACCGGCGATGCCCGCGTCGGCCGGTTTGACGAGAAAGCGGTGGATGGCCTCAGCACGTTGACCGGCCGTCGCCGGGCTCGGTACGGAAGCGGGGACAAGTGTGGTGGATGAGATGCTCACGACTCGCGATCTGTTCGGCAGAAATGGTTCCGACTCCGATGTCCCCGAAGACGATAGGCAACCGCGCCGCTACGGGCGAGTAGCCGGCTCCGCCGATGCGGCTGTCAGTGAACGTGTCCGGCGCAAGCGAGCGGAGATGCGGCGACGCCTGGTCCGAGGTTTGGCGTTGACGAGGCTGATATCACCGCCGTAGTGGGCGAGGACACGGCGGTCCATGACCGCGCGCCAGATCGGCGGGACGGCGGCCAACAGGATCATGCTCGCATAGCCGGCAGGTAGCTGCGGTGCCTGCTCCGAGCTGCGCAGGGTCTGGTAGCGGCGCCCCGGATTCGCGTGGTGGTCGCTGTGGCGTTGTAGATGGAACAGGAATATGTTCGTGACCAGACGGTCACTGTTCCAGCTGTCACGCGGGGAGCAGCGCGCGTAGTTGCCATTGCGACCGCGTGGGCGAAGCAGTCCGTAGTGCTCGACGTAGTTCACCGTCTCCAGCAGCCCGGCGCCGATCAGCGCCTGCAACGCCAGAAACGGGATCACCGCGGGCCCGAAGAGGACGATCAGCGTGCCGAATAGCGCAACACTCATCGACCAAGCCTGCAGCAGATGATTGTCCAAGCAGAACCAGCGCTTTCCCTTGCGGGAAAGGCGTTCACGCTCCAGAACCAGAGCCGAGCGGAAGCCGCCGATCATAGTGCGCGGCAGGAACTCCCACAGTGATTCGCCGAATCGGGCACTGGCCGGATCTTCCGGCGTCGCGACGCGCACGTGATGGCCGCGGTTGTGCTCGACGAAGAAGTGCCCGTATCCCGATTGCGCCAGTGCGATTTTCGCCAGCCAGCGTTCGAGATGCTCGACTCGGTGGCCGAGTTCGTGGGCGGCGTTGATTCCGATGCCCGATACGAACCCGAGCGTCACGGCAAGCCCCAGCTTGTCGGATATGCTCAGCGCCGGTCTGGCCCAGAGATATCCGGCGATGAGCAGGCCGATGAACTGTAGCGGCAGGAAAAGGTAAGTGCACCAACGGTAGAAGCGATCGTTGGACAAGGACTCGTAATCCTCGTCGCGCGGATTGCTCCCGTCATTCCCGATCGCCCAGTCCAGCAGCGGGATCACCACCAGCACGATGATCGGACCGATCCACCAGAATATTTCGAGGCCGGTATGGACCACGAGTTGTGAAGGAAGTACGGCGCAAGTCGGAGCGATCAACCCCAGTATCCACAGATACCGTTTGGGGTCGCGTCTTTCCGTGTTCTCGAAGATCGACATAGGTGCCTCGGGCCTCCAACAGAACAACACTGACAGGGGGTGGGGCCGCCGAAATCCGTTGCGGTAAAACTGTCGCTCCAGAATAGCTGTGCCCGCGCAGACTGCCAGCAATCTGTCGAAAACCACCTTCTGACCTAACGAATTTCCTGAGCCGAGAGGTGCATCGTCGCCGCGGTCGGGAGAATCGCACGCGGTACTCGATCAGCACACCGGCGGCGGGTTCGGCCTGGAACCGACCCGCCGCCGGAGCATTATGCACCGAAAATCACCGTGCTACGGCAGCGCCGCGCAGTTGGATGGAGCGGGCAGACCCGCGAGCCGATCGGTCAACCATTGCTGCGAGGACACCAGTGACGGGAAGAAGGCGATCACGTGGGTGCCCACGAGTCCGGATGCGGGGGGAATTTCGGCGTTCGATTCCAGCTGAACGGGCACTCCGCCACCACACCAACCGGCGGCCACGTCACGCACCGGCACAAATGGCGCTCCCTGGTCGTTGATGGCCGAGGCGGCAAGTACCGGAATGGCCGGCGCGCGTGTGCCGATTCGCTGCTCGGCGAATGCCGACTGCAACGCCGGGGACCGATCGATGACGGCCGTCAGCGGTTCACCGCTGGTGGTCCACTCCGACGTATTCCCGTGCTCCTGGGCAAGTCCGACCGGGACCGCGCATTTGCCAAGGGATTCCTGCAGGATCGCCTTGCCGAGGTCGTTGAGTTCGGCGTCCAACACCGGGCGAGTTTCCGGGTAGTCGGCGGCAATGCCGTTGAGTATCCAGGCGATCGACGGTGCGAAATCGGCGCGGCCGTCGTTGTAGCCGATGAAGTATTCATCGTCCACCACCGGCCCACCGATGTAGGCGCCGCGCACATTCAGATCG
The DNA here is from genome assembly GCF_050942345.1 of Nocardia pseudovaccinii. Classification (NCBI taxonomy): domain Bacteria; kingdom Bacillati; phylum Actinomycetota; class Actinomycetes; order Mycobacteriales; family Nocardiaceae; genus Nocardia; species Nocardia pseudovaccinii. The sequence goes on along the minus strand of NZ_CP192074.1, from coordinate 2,587,272 downwards.
GGGGCGTAGCTCGATTGCAGTTCAGCCGCGCCGGCGGAGGCCATACCGCCCTGCGAATACCCGTAGAGAATGACCGGCGTGCCGGGGTTGAGGCCGGAGCCGGGCAATTGCAGCGCGGCGCGCGCGGAGTCCAGTACCGCGTAGGCCTGCGCTTTCCGGTTCAGATAGTCGTGCACATCGGGCGTGCCGAGGCCGTGATAGTCGGTCACCACTACCGCGATACCACGGTTGAGCAGCGAACGGATTGCCACCAGATCGTATTCGAAGATTATGTCCAATGGCGGCTGGGCCTGGACGATCTGCGTCATCAGCTTCGAGGGCGCACATTGATCGCCCTGTCCCTTGGTACCGCCCGCGTACGCGACCAGCGGCCGCTCACCCGGGCCGGTCCACGGCACGCTCGGCTGCAGATACGTGCCCACAACCGCGGTTCGCGCATCATGGGTATCACTGCTGACGTACATGAGCCGCGTCGCCGCTGCGGGGACCAATCCCGGCTGCCCGGGTGCCGACATCGCCACCGCCGCCGGTTCGGCGCGAACGATGGTGCCCGGCCCGTCCGGAAGCGATGGCGGCGGAAGGTAGAAATCGGCCTCTGCGACCGGTTGCTCCCCGGCCGGTTGCGTCCATGCATGTGGAGCAGTGACAGTACCGCCGCCGACAACAATGAGGGTTCCCGTCAAAGCTGCGGCCAATCCAAATATTCGGCTGCGCACGATTTCTGATCCTTCCTGCGATTTTGGGAGTACCCATGGCATCTAGAATCGGATAGAGAGGTTATCTCCAGGAAGATCGGTTTTCCGTGAATCCCGACCAGAAACGCCGATCCGCGATACCCTCGAATCCCGCAAACACCGAGGTCCACTTCGGCGTCGGCCCGAAACGACAGTGGCCCACCCCGACGAATCGGGATGGGCCGCTGTGCTGTTCGCGCGTATTACGCGGTTTCGGTGATCGGCCGGTCGACCCAGCTCATCAGGCCGCGCAGCTTGGCGCCGGTGACCTCGATCGGGTGCTCGGCGTTGGCCTTGCGCAGCGCCTCGAGCTCCTTGTTGCCGCCCTCGACGTTGGCGACGAGGCGCTTGACGAAGGTACCGTCCTGGATGTCGCGCAGGATGTCCTGCATGCGCTTCTTGGTGTCGGCGTCGATGACCCGCGGACCCGACAGGTAGCCACCGAATTCGGCGGTGTCGGAGACCGAGTAGTTCATGCGGGCGATGCCGCCCTCGTACATCAGGTCGACGATGAGCTTGAGCTCGTGCAGCACCTCGAAGTACGCCATCTCCGGCGCGTAGCCCGCCTCGACCATGACCTCGAAACCGGTCTTGACCAGCTCTTCGGTACCACCGCAGAGCACGGCCTGCTCACCGAACAGGTCGGTCTCGGTCTCTTCCTTGAAGGTGGTCTTGATGACGCCGGCGCGGGTGCCGCCGATGCCCTTGGCGTAGGACAGCGCCAGCGCCTGGCCCTCACCCTTCGGGTCCTGCTCGACCGCGATGAGGGCCGGAACGCCCTTGCCGTCGACGAACTGGCGACGCACCAGGTGGCCCGGGCCCTTCGGCGCGACCATGCCGATGGTCACGTTGGCCGGCGGCTTGATCAGGCCGAAGTGGATGTTGAGGCCGTGGCCGAAGAACAGCGCGTCGCCGTCCTTCAGGTTGGGCTCGATGTCGTTGGTGAAGATCGACGCCTGGGCGGTGTCGGGGGCCAGCACCATGATCACGTCGGCCCACGCGGAAACCTCCGCCGGGGTGCCGACGGTCAGGCCCGCCTCTTCGGCCTTCGGCCGCGACTTCGAACCCTCAGCGAGGCCGACGCGGACCTCGACGCCGGAGTCGCGCAGGCTCAGCGAGTGCGCGTGGCCCTGGCTGCCGTAGCCGATGACAGCGACCTTGCGGCCCTGGATGATCGACAGGTCGGCGTCGTCGTCGTAGAACATCTCGACTGCCACTGTAGGTTCCCTTCTTGTTCTTCTTGTCGAAAGTTGTTTAGTTTCAAGCGGTTCAGCAGGCCAGCCCGCTTTTGGGCTGGCCCGAAGAACACAGCGCGGCCACCGCGGCGAGCGTCAGCGAGTCGCTGTGATCGACTTGGGTCCGCGGCCGACGGCCACCACACCGGACTGCACGATCTCCCGGATGCCATACGGCTCGAGCATCCGCAGCAGCGCGTCGAGCTTGGACCGGGTTCCGGTCGCCTCGACGGTGAGCGCATCCGGCGAGACGTCGATCACCTTCGCCCGGAAGAGCGTAACCGCCTCGATGACCTGGGTCCGCACGCTGGCGTCCGCACGCACCTTCACCAGGATCAGTTCGCGGGCGACCGAGGTGTCGGCGTCCTGCTCCACGATCTTGATGACGTTGACCAGCTTGTTGAGCTGCTTGGTGACCTGCTCGAGCGGCAGATCCTCGACCGTGACGACGATGGTCATGCGCGAGATCTCCGGGATCTCGGTGCCGCCGACCGCCAGCGATTCGATATTGAAGCCGCGGCGGGAGAACAGCGCCGCGACCCGTGCCAGCACGCCCGGCTTATCCTCCACCAGCACGCTGAGGGTGTGAGTCGTACTCACTGTTCGGTCCCCTTGCTCTTGTCGTGCGACATCGCCTCGTGGATGACGGCGGGCTCGGCGGCCTGCTCGTCCTCGTCGAAGAGTGGGCGGATGCCGCGCGCGGCCATGATCTCGTCGTTGCTGGTGCCCGCGGCGACCATCGGCCACACCTGGGCGTCCTTGCCGACGATGAAGTCGATCACCACGGGACGGTCGTTGATGGACTGCGCCTCGCGGATCGCGGCCTCCACGTCTTCCTCGCGCTCGACCCGGATGCCGTGGCAGCCGAGGGCTTCGGCGAGTTTGACGAAATCGGGGATGCGCAGGGTGTGCGTGCCCAGATCGGTGTTGGAGTAGCGCTCCTCGTAGAACAGGGTCTGCCACTGGCGGACCATGCCGAGGTTGCCGTTGTTGATCAGCGCGACCTTGATCGGCACGCCCTCGACGGCGCAGGTGGCCAACTCCTGGTTGGTCATCTGGAAGCAGCCGTCACCGTCGACCGCCCAGACCTCTTTGTCCGGCGCGCCCATCTTGGCGCCCATGGCGGCCGGGACGGCGTAGCCCATGGTGCCGAGACCACCGGAATTCAGCCAGGTGCGCGGCTTTTCGTACTTGATGAACTGCGCGGCCCACATCTGGTGCTGACCGACGCCCGCACAGTAGATGGCGTCGGGTCCGGCCAGGCGGCCCAGCGCATCGATGACGAATTCCGGCGACAGCGAGCCGTCACTCGGCGTCGTCCAGCCGAGCGGGTAACTCTTGCGGATGCCGTCGAGGTACTGCCACCAATCGGTGAAGTCCAGCTTCGGCGCGCCGGAGGGGTCGGCCTTCAGCGTTTCGATCAGTTCGACGATCACCTCGCGGCAGTCGCCGACGATCGGGACGTCGGCGTGCCGGTTCTTACCGATCTCGGCCGGGTCGATATCGGCGTGGATGATTTTCGCGTCGGGCGCGAAGGAGTCCAGCTGACCGGTGACGCGGTCGTCGAAACGCGCGCCGAGGGTGATCAGCAGATCGGACTTCTGCAGGGCGGCCACGGCGCCGACGGTGCCGTGCATGCCCGGCATGCCCATGTTGAGCTGGTGACTGTCCGGGAAAGCACCACGTGCCATCAGGGTGGTGACCACCGGGATGCCGGTCAGTTCGGCCAGCTCCAGCAGCTGGGGCGAGGCGTCGGCCTTGATCACGCCGCCGCCGACGTAGAGCACCGGCTGCTTGGACTCCAGGATCATCCGCGCGGCCTCGCGCACCTGCTTACCGTGCGGTTTGGTCACCGGACGGTAGCCGGGCAGCCGCATCTCCGGCGGCCAGCTGAAGGTGGTCTGCGCCTGCAGCACGTCCTTCGGAATGTCGACCAGCACCGCGCCCGGACGACCGGACGAGGCCAGGTAGAAGGCCTCCGCGATCATGCGCGGGATGTCGATGCCATCGGTGATGAGGAAGTTGTGCTTGGTGATCGGCATGGTGATGCCGGAGATATCGGCTTCCTGGAATGCGTCGGTGCCGATCAGGCCGCGCCCGACCTGGCCGGTGATGGCGACGATCGGAACCGAGTCCATCTGCGCGTCGGCGATCGGGGTGACCAGGTTGGTCGCGCCCGGACCGGAGGTGGCCATGCAGACGCCGACCTTGCCGGTGGCCTGCGCATAACCGGTGGCCGCGTGGCCCGCGCCCTGCTCGTGCCGGACGAGGACGTGACGGACCTTGGTGGAATCGAAGAGCGGGTCGTAGACCGGGAGAATCGCGCCGCCGGGAATGCCGAATACCGTGTCGACGCCGAGCTCCTCGAGGGAGCGGACGACGGACTGCGCGCCGGTGACCCGCTCGGGCGGGACCTGGCGGCGGTTCGCCGCGTTGGTCGGACCGCCAGCGGGCGCGGCCTGCTGATTCGCCGAAGGCGCCGGCCTGCGGGCCGAGGGCCCGGGCCGTGCGGTTGGTGCACTCACCGTCTTCGTTCCTAACTGTTCGTACTAGACCCCGGACAACTGTGCTTGCACGTGGTGCCTTGCGAAGCGGCCACATGCCAGGACTTTTGTCCCGAACACAAAAAAGCCCCCGACAGCGCATGGCTGTTCGAGGGTGGCGCGTCGCAACGCGAGCTGACGTATTCGACTCAGGTAGTCAGGCTCAACGCTGGACGCGCCGGCCGATTACGAGCAACTCGTTTCGATTCACGCGCATGACGGTATGTGTGCGCGAGTCGATCAGTCAAACAGGTCTCATTATGTGAGACCGAGCGGGTGCTCGAGTCCGTTCACCATGATGCGAGGATGGTGGTGTGTCATCACCGCATCAGTCCGTGCCACCGGCTAAATCGTCCCACACGCCCGCGGCGGGATCGGAGACGGGTAGTTCGCCGGAACCCACCGAGCCGACGCAGACGGCGCAGGTCATCCGCATTACGCAGATGGCCCACCTCGGTGTGCTCGTACTGCTGTTCTGTGTCTTCTTCGCCTTCGTCGGCTGGCCGATCGGACTGTGGTGGCTGCTACTGCTCCCGGTCGCGGCGGTGCTGTGGATCGAACGCACGCGCACCACAGTGTCCGAGGACGGGCTGGATCTGCGCACGGTTTTCGGTTCGCGGCACCTCGACTGGACACAGGTCGCGGGGGTCGGCATTCCGAAGCGCGGGTTCGTGCGTGCCCATCTCACCGATGACACCGAGGTGAAGCTGCCCGCGGTCAGCTATGACCGGTTGCGTGATCTGATCCGCGCGTCGAACGGCCGGATTCCGGATCTGTTCGCGGCGGAGGCAGCGGCACGGGAGGCGGAGTACGAGGCGCGCAAGAGCGAGGACGAGGCGAAGTCGACCAAGGCCGGGATCGAAGCAGCCGAAGCCGAAGCCAAGGCGGAAGCGACCAAGACCGAGGCCAACGCGGAAGCGGCCGAAGCCGAGGTGGAAGAGGCCAGCACCGACGTCGAAGCACCTGCCACCGAAATCGCGGCGCGCGACTCCGACACCGACGCGCGCGACTCCGACGCGTAACGATCGACGTGCGCGACTCCGACGACTGGCGGTTCACCAGCGGCGGGGATAGGACCGCCGCCGGGTAGGCTCGCTGCCGGATGCGCGATCCGGTGACCGCGTCGGACGAACAATCCCCGCCCGCACGCACCGGACCAGTGGATACCGACGGTGCCGGAACCGACACGGCCGATGACACCGTCCGCGCCGACGACCACCCTCGCGGCGACACCATCCCGAACCACACACCGATGGCGATCAGTGCCGTCGACCGCCCCGAAATCCCCGCCGCGCGCAGGAGTAACGTGGTCGGTCGCTGAATTCGCTCACTGAGCGAACTCCGCGCAGTCGCACATCAGCCCCCGCGACCTCCCGAGGATTTACATGCCACCGCTTCGTTCACGGACAACCACCATCGGCCGCAATGCCGCGGGCGCGCGCGCACTCTGGCGCGCCACCGGTATGACCGACACCGACTTCGGTAAGCCGATCGTCGCCATCGCGAACTCCTACACGCAGTTCGTGCCGGGCCACGTGCATCTGAAGAACGTCGGTGAGATCGTCGCGGACGCGGTGCGCGCCGCGGGCGGTGTACCGCGGGAGTTCCACACCATCGCGGTCGACGACGGCATCGCGATGGGCCACGGCGGCATGCTCTACTCGCTGCCCTCGCGTGAAATCATCGCCGATTCGGTCGAATACATGGCGAACGCGCACACCGCCGACGCGCTGGTGTGCATCTCCAACTGCGACAAGATCACGCCCGGCATGCTCAATGCCGCTATGCGCCTGAACATCCCGGCCGTCTTCGTTTCCGGCGGGCCGATGGAGGCCGGTAAGGCCGTGGTCGTCGGCGGTGTCGCACAGGCGCCGACCGATCTGATCACCGCGATCGCGGCCAGCGCCAATATGAATGTCAGCGAGGAAGGCCTGTCCGAGGTCGAGCGCAGCGCGTGTCCGACCTGCGGCTCCTGCTCGGGCATGTTCACCGCGAATTCGATGAACTGCCTCACCGAGGCGCTCGGACTCGCCTTGCCCGGCAACGGATCCACGCTGGCCACCCATGCCGCCCGGCACGCGCTTTTCGAGCGGGCGGGCACCGTAATCGTCGATATCGCGAATCGCTGGTACCGCGAGGACGACGCGTCGGTGCTGCCGCGGAATGTGGCCAATGCCAAGGCCTTCCGCAATGCGATGGCGCTGGACGTGGCGATGGGCGGTTCCACCAATACGGTGCTGCACACCCTGGCCGCCGCGCAGGAGGGTGAGATCGACTTCGATCTGTCGACCATCGAGGAGACCAGCCGCCGGGTGCCGACGCTGTCCAAGGTCTCCCCCAACTCGGACTACCACATGGAGGATGTGCACCGGGCCGGTGGCATTCCGGCCATCCTCGGCGAGCTGCGCCGGGCCGGACTGCTGGAGACCGACGTCACCACGGTGCACACCAAGAGCTTCGACGAATGGCTCGACACCTGGGATATCCGCTCCGGCAAGGCATCCGAGGAAGCCATCGAACTGTTCCATGCCGCACCGGGCGGGGTACGCACGACCGAGCCGTTCTCCACGAGCAACCGGTGGTCGTCGCTGGACACCGATGCCGCTGGCGGTTGCATCCGTGATCTCGAGCACGCCTATACCAAGGAGGGTGGCCTGGTCGTGCTGCGCGGGAATATCGCGCCCGACGGCGCGGTGCTCAAGACCGCCGGTATCGATGAGGAGCTGTTCACCTTCCAGGGTCCGGCCGTGGTGGTGGAGTCGCAGGAGGAGGCCGTTTCGGCGATCCTCGGCAAGAAGATCAAGCCGGGCGATGTGATCGTGGTCCGCTACGAGGGTCCCGCGGGCGGCCCCGGTATGCAGGAAATGCTGCACCCCACCGCATTCCTGAAGGGCGCCGGTCTCGGCAAGGAGTGCGCACTGATCACCGATGGTCGCTTCTCCGGCGGCACCTCCGGTCTGTCGATCGGCCACATGTCGCCCGAGGCCGCCAGTGGCGGCGCCATCGGCCTGATCGAGAACGGCGACCAGATCCGCATCGACGTCACCACCCGCACCCTCGAGGTGCTCGTCGACGATGCCGTGCTGGCCGAACGCCGCGCGAAAATGGAAGCGTCCGAACGGCCTTGGCAGCCGGTCGATCGGGTGCGTCCGGTGACCACCGCCCTGCGCGCCTACGCCGCACTCGCGACGTCCGCCGACAAGGGTGCCGTGCGGCGCGTGCCGTAATTACCCGACGGCGTCCCTCGTGCTTGCATGAGGGACGCCGTTTGCATTCCATCCCAACGCGATTGCGTCCGACCACTGCTGGCTCGACGCTCCGCCGCAGGAGACATGCACTTGCGTCGACCTCGAATCGGCGCGGCGGTGCCGTTGCGAGTGACACGGCTTACGTTCCGACAACATCGCCGTCGAACAGCGGCCCGACTACGGGCACAGTCGGCGATCGCGGACGCAGGTGCCCGGCACACGCACTACGCGCCAGCAGATGACGTCGGTCGGTATCAGCGCTGGGACGCGGCATCCCTTGTGCCCCACCGGGCATCGCCCAGAAGCGAAAGGGCGCCCCCCGAAGACGAAGGGCGCCAGTGGAATTGGGCAGGTTACTCGAACGGGCCGATCCCGGTCAGCGGGTTGCCGCCGTGGAGCCAGTACCACGTGCCGATGGCGGCGGCCACGGCCAGGATGAGGACCACGAAGGAACCGTAGGCGGGGCGGGTGGCCCAGCCGCGGTTGCGGTCGAAGGACAGGCGGCCGGGTCCGGTCAGCAGCAGGACGACGGCGGTGCCCACGAGGATGGATTCCAGTTCCACACCGCTCTTGACCGAGGACTTGTACTGGAGGCCGGGGATCATGCCCTGCTTCCACAGCCACGCGTCGATGATCACCGCGAGCACCGCACCCGCGGCGAGCGGAGTGGCCAGGCCGAGGACAAGCAGTCCGCCGCCACCGACTTCACCGGCGATGACCAGGATGGTCGACAGGGTCGCGTGGTCCCAGCCGCCCGACGCCATCATGTCGCGGGTGTTGTCCAGCCCCTGGCCGTGGAACCAGGTGGTGAGCTTCTGCAGGCCGTGGTAGATGAAGGTGCCGCCGACGACGAGGCGCAGCACGAACAGGCCGAGGTCGAGAGTGCCGCGGCGGGCGTCGCCGTTGCGGCGGCGCAGCGGGCGGCTCGGCTCACCACCGGACGGGCTCACGGCGGGCGGAATGCTGGCATAGGAATAGGACGCGGCTTCGTTCGCCCTGGTCTGTTCACCGACCGAGGGGATCTCCGGATCGAGGCCGAGTTCCTCCTCGGTGCGCGGCACATCCTTGGCCGAATCGGGGCTGAGCGATGGGATATCGGAGGGCAATCTGGGCAGCACGCCCGTGGGTGAATCGTAGGGACTGGTCACGCCACGACCGGTGGACGACACCGCCGACTGCTCATCCGTGGGCGACGCCGCCCCCTCGGTTTTGCGCGCGGATGTGTCTTTGGGCTCTTCGGTCACGGTCGATACCCTATGCGGCCTTGCGCCCGCGTGGGCGGTCTCGATGCGACGGCGTGTCCGTTTATCGACCCGGAGCGGCACATCGGCCGCGGTTTCCGTAACGTCTGAACCATGAGTTTGGTTGTCGCGGGGCGTATCGCCCTGAGCCTGGCGCTCGGCTCCGTCCTGCTGGTCGGCTGCGCCCGATTCGACGATTCCGCCTCCAGCCCGTTCACACCCGAACCGACCTTCAACCCCGCCGAACCCAAATCGCCGCAGCAGAGCCCCTCGCAGCGCCCGCGCCCGACCGGCCCGTGCATCGATCCGGATCCGAATGTGATCACAACCTGCCTGGATTCCACCGCGGGCATCATCTCGCTCGGCGAGGATGCGCTGGTCACCGAGCGGCGCACCGGACGCATCTACAAGACCGTCGCGGTGGATCCGAGTGATCCGCAGTCGCCGCCGATCCTGGTGGGCCAGGTGGACGTGGACGGCTCCGGTGACGGCGGCATCTCCGATATCGCCCTCTCGCCGACTTATCGCGAGGACGGACTCATCTACGCCTACATCACCACCGGATCCGATAACCGGGTGGTGCGCATCGCGGAGAACGGGCCGCCGAAGACCATCCTCACCGGAATTCCGAAGGGGTCGGTCGGCAATCACGGTGCGCTGGAATTCATTTCGCCGACCGAACTGTTGGTGCTGACCGGCGATGCGGGCAATCCCGGTCTGGCAAGCGCGCCGTCGTCGCTGGCGGGCAAGGTGTTGCGGATCAATTCGCCGTCACCGGGAGCCAATGCGGAGGTCGTGGCGTCGGGCCTCGGCACGGCGGGCGATCTGTGCGACGACGGTAAGGACAGCGTCTGGATCACCGATCGCACCCCGACCGAAGATCGGCTGCAGCGCCTGGGCCGGGACGGATCGATCACCACCGCGTGGACTTGGCCGGATCGGCCCGGCGTCGGCGGCTGCGCGGCCGGACCCGATGTGGTGGCGATCGCGATGTCGGGAGCGAAGGCGATGGCGATCGCGAATCCGGATGCGAATACCCACGCGATCACCGCCACGCCGACGTTCACCGTGCAGGACAAATACGGCAGGCTCGGCGGTGCGGCAGCCGGTGCGGACGGCACCATCTGGGCGACCACCGTCAACAATGACGATAATCACGGACCGTTCGACGATCGGGTGATCAAGATCCCGCCGCCGTCGCAGGGCACCGGGCCGGACTAACCGCGCCGACAGCAAAGTGGGCGGGTTCCCTGGGGACCCGCCCACTGCGGCTCGTCGGGAAACCGCCGGTGCGGACCGAACTCAGGCGCAGGCCTCGAGCACGAGCTCACGCACGCGAGCCGCATCGGCTTGGCCGCGCGTCGCCTTCATGACGTCACCGACGATCTTGCCCGCGGCCTGTACCTTGCCCGAGCGGATCTTCTCGGCGATATCGGGATTGGCCTCGAGCGCCTTCTGCACCTCCGCCTGCAACGCGGTCTCGTCGCTGACCATGCCGAGGCCCTTGGTCTCGACGATCTTGGCCGGATCACCCTCGCCCGCGAGCACGAAGTCGACGACCTGCTTGGCGACCTTGTTGTTCACCGTCTTCGATTCGACGAGCTTGATCACCTCGGCCACCTGGGCGGGCGTGATCGGCAGTTCCTCCAGGGAAACCTCGCGCTCCTTGGCCTTTTCGGTGAGGTAGGCGACCCACCACGAGCGGGCCTCGTTGACCGGAGCGCCCGCATCGACGGTCGCGATGATGAGATCCAGCGCACCCGCGTTCACCAGGTCGCGCATGACCTCGGCGGACAGGCCCCAGTCGGACTGGATACGAGCGCGGCGCAGCCACGGGTACTCCGGGATGGTGGTGCGCAGCTGCTCTACCCAATCCTCCGCGGGCGCAACGGGTTCCAGGTCCGGCTCGGGGAAGTAGCGGTAGTCCTCGGCGGTCTCCTTGCGGCGACCTGGCGAGGTGGTGCCGTCGCTCTCGTGGAAGTGCCTGGTCTCCTGCACGATCGAACCGCCGTCGGCGAGAATGGCGGCCTGGCGGCGCATTTCGAAGCGAACCGCGACCTCGACGCTCTTGAGCGAGTTGACGTTCTTGGTCTCGGTGCGGGTGCCGAATTCCGTCGCGCCGATGGACATCAGCGAAACGTTGGCATCGCAACGCAGCGAGCCCTGCTCCATTTTGACGTCGGAGACCCGCAGCGACTCGAGGACCTCACGCAACGCGGTCACGTAGGCGCGCGCCACTTCCGGTGCCCGCTCCCCCGCGCCGGTGATCGGCTTGGTAACGATCTCGATGAGCGGCACACCCGCCCGGTTGTAGTCCAGCAGCGAGTGACTCGCGCCGTGGATGCGGCCGGTCGAGCCACCGATGTGGGTGGACTTGCCGGTGTCCTCCTCCATATGCGCGCGCTCGATCTCTACACGGAAAGTACTGCCGTCGTCGAGAACCACATCGAGGTGACCGTTGGTGGCGATCGGCTCGTCGTACTGGCTGATCTGGTAGTTCTTCGGCTGGTCCGGGTAGAAGTAGTTCTTGCGCGCGAACCGGCCCCACGGGGTGATTCCGCAATTCAGCGCCAGCCCGATCCGGATCGCCGACGCCACGGCCTGCTCGTTCACCACCGGCAGCGAGCCGGGCAGACCGAGGCACACCGGGCACACCTGGGTGTTCGGCTCCGCGCCGAACTCGGTCGGACAACCGCAGAACATCTTGGTCGCGGTGTTCAGCTCGACGTGAACCTCCATGCCGAGCACCGGCTCGAACCGGTCGATGACATCGGCATAGTCCATCAAGTCGACGGTGGGTGCACTCATAGTGATCAGTCTATTGACCCGCCCACCGCCCTCGCCAAGCGACCGCACCCGTCGACCGCCGTGTCTCGTCGGGAGCATCGGCTGGGCTGTCGCATCGCCGGAGCCGACCTCGCCAGCTGTGCGACACGGGACCAGCTGTGCGCACGAGACGAGCGGGACGACACGGGACCAGCGGGGCGGTTCGGCTAACGGGGTTGGGTGTGCTGGGTGAGCCAGGTGGTGGTGTAGGTGAGGACGTCAGGGGCGATGGTGGTTTCGATGCCGGTGTATTCGCTGGGCAAGCCGGAGTTGGCCGGTTGCATGAGGTGGTTGAGGTCGGGGAAGACGTGCACGGTGACGTCCGGGTCGGCGGCCAGGCGGTCGCGCATCGGTTGTTCGTTCTGGGTGGCGAGGACCTGCATGTCCTTGGTGCCGAAGAAGGCCAGGACCGGGATCCGCAGGGCGGAGAGGGCGGGGGCCGGGTCGTAGGTGATGAAGGACGCCATGTACGTGGTGTTGTAGGCGTCGAGGGTTTCCGCGGAGGCGCGCTGGTTCGGCGGGAGGGATTCGTTGTGGCGGTAGGCGAGGTCCTTTGCCGCGGCCAGGTCACCGGCGCGGATCAGGTTGGTCCAGTCGGTGATGTAGGCGACCTGATCATCGATTCGGGACTGCGTTGCACCCGCCGCGCTGGGCAGTGCGCGGTTCTGCTCGATCAGCACCTCCCAGCCCGGTACCGAGGGGCCCGCCATCAGGATCGCGAAGGCAACGCCGCTGTCCGGGCGCGATGCCACCAGGGGTGCGAGATAGCCGCCCTCGCTGTGGCCGAACAGTCCGACGCGTGCCGGGTCGATATCCGGGCGGGCGCGTAGGAAGCGCACGCCGGCGGCCGCATCCGCGGCGAGATCGTGGTAAGTGGCGTCGTCGAGTTTGCCGCTGGTACCGCCGACGCCACGATCATCGGTACGCAGTACGGCATAACCCGCGCGGGTGTAGGTGTCGGCCAGCAGCAGAAAAGGCTTGTGGCCCATGAGTTCTTCGTTGCGGTCCTGGGGGCCGCTGCCGGAGATCATCAGGATTGCCGGGAAGGGGCCGTTGCCCTCGGGCAGGGTCAGTGTGCCCGCGATGGTGATATCGCCGTTGCGGTAAGTGACGTCCTCGGAGCGGTAGGGGTACGGCGGTTTCGGCTCCTGTGGATGCGCGGACGTCCCGATCTTGCCGCGCTCGAGCGTCAACGGCAGGCTCTGGCCCGCTTGCCGGAACTCACCACTGATCCGGTTGGCATCCTTGTCCGATTTGCCGTCGAACACCGGATCACCCGGAGTGTCCGGAATCGTGAACGCCACTCGATCCGGTTCGGCGGAAACATCTTTCAGCGCCGCGCCGTTCACACCTTGCGACGGGATGTCGATGGTGGCGCTGCCGTTATCGGCGAAACTCACCCCCACCGCCAACGGCGCGCCGGGCACCTCGATGGACCCATGCCAATCCCCGGTCAACGACCGGGTCCGGCCCTTATCCGATGACGAACACCCCGCCACCAACGCAACGATCAGGACCAGAACCGAGACGAGCCATCGCCCAGTGCGCATGTCACAACATTACCGATCCGCGTGGACAATCCGGACGAACTCCGGGGCGCGCGGCCTCGCGGTCACGCCCGCCACACCGGCGCACGACCGCTCAGCGAACCGGCATCGTTGCGCGGCAACAACCTCCGCCCGCGCCTCGAACCGGCGTGACAATCGCTGCCATTCGCCCGAGCAACCGCCGCCCCGATCGCTCCCGCCAGCGGAACTCCGGGACGTAGGTTCAGGCCCCGCGGGCGTATCGAACTGCGGCGGCGATCGCGTCCATGTCGAGTTCGAGGGTGGGGTCGTCTTCTTGTGCCTCTTGGAATTCCAGCATGGCGTCCGACATGCCGCCGCGGCGCGCGATGGCGAGCAGTTCACGGCGCACGTATGCGCCGAGCGGGAGTTCGGCGGCGCGGGCGCGGCGACCGAACATGCCGAGGGCGTCGGCGGGCAGATCGTAGACCTGGATGAGGGTTACCGCATCGGAGTCGAATTGCGGGGTCAGATCGCGGCCCTGGGCTTCCAGGAATTCCACGATCGTGTCCACGGAAGTTCGCCGACGCGCCATTGCGATCAGTTCCTGACGGACCTGAGCTTCGATCGATATGCCCGCGATGCGAGCACGGCGGCGGAATACGGCGACAGCATCGGTGGGCAGGTCGGATACCTGGAGTTGAGCCACGACGACCAGAGTAGCTGTGCGACAAGGAATTCGGCAGGTCTCGATTGTGCAACAACCGCCGGAATCAGCCGAAAAATGCCTCGGCTTCGCGGTAGCGCTCGGCGGGCACCCGCTTGAGCTGCTTGGTGGCCTCGGACAATGGGACCAGATCGATGGAAGTGCCGTGCAGAGCAACCATTTGGCCGAATTGTCCGGCATGTACGGCTTCGGCGGCATGCAGACCGAACCGGGTCGCCAGCACCCGGTCGTACGGGGTCGGGCTGCCGCCGCGCTGGACGTGACCGAGCACGGTGGTGCGGACCTCTTTGCCGATGCGGCGTTCGATCTCGGTCCCCAGTTGCTGCGCGACACCGGTGAACCGTTCGTGGCCGAATTCGTCGATGCCACCCTCGAGCAGAGCGAATCCGGAATCCGGGGCCGGATGCGCACCCTCGGCGACCACGCAGATGAAGTGCTTATCGCCGCGCTGGAAGCGGCGCTTGATCATCGAGCACACCTCGTCCACGTCGAAGGGCACCTCGGGAACCAGCGTGAGGTGCGCACCCGCCGCCACGCCCGAGTTGATCGCGATCCAACCCGCGTGGCGGCCCATCACCTCGACCAGCATGACGCGCTGATGCGATTCCGCGGTGGTGTGCAGCCGGTCGATGGCCTCGGAGGCGATGGACAGCGCGGTGTCGTGGCCGAAAGTGACATCGGTGCAGTCGATGTCGTTGTCGATGGTCTTCGGCACCCCGACCACCGGGACACCCTCGTCGGACAGCCAACTCGCGGCGGTGAGCGTGCCCTCGCCGCCGATCGGGATCAGTGCCTCGATCCCGTTGTCGTCGAGGGTGCGTTTGATCTGGTCCAGTCCCGCACGCAGTTTGTCGGGATTGGTGCGAGCGGTGCCGAGCATCGTGCCGCCCTTGGTGAGCAGGCGGTCGGTGCGATCGTCGTTCTGAATGGTGATCTTTCGGTCTTCGAGTAGCCCGCGCCAGCCGTCCTGGAAGCCGATGATCGCGTCTCCGTAGCGTCCGTTCGCGGTGCGAACGACGGCACGGATGACCGCGTTCAGTCCTGGACAGTCGCCGCCTCCGGTCAACACTCCGATGCGCATGGCGCATATCTTGCACCGCTTCGCGCGATCGCGCGGTCGCACCCCCGTGAACACCGGGTAACGGCTACGACTCAATACACATAGACGATGGCGTTCTCGCCGCCGCTACAGGTTGCGAACTGATCACCTGCCGTGCAATTCATCGTGTAATCCCGATTGTTGATCGGGCTGTGCGCCATGACCGACCGATCGGTAATAGTGCTGTCACCACCATTCGCGTACGCCTTACGCACCTCCTCGGCGAAGGCGCAACTGGTGACGGTGGTGCCGATCGCGGACGAGGTGAAACGGCCGAGCGCCGGATACAGCTGGGCGCACGGTTTCGCACCGGCGGGCAGGTGCGCGGGCATGGTCGTGGTCGTCGGCCGACCGGAATGTTCGCTTGCGTTGTGCACCTGCCAGCCGACAATCCCCCCGATCGCCAGGACTACAAGCACCGCGCCGATCCAGACGATGCGCATCGATCGACGCGCAGGAATGGGTGTCGGATCCGGTGGATATGGTGCGTCGGATCGGGGCATCGGCATTCCGACGGTTCTCGACAGCGCCTCGGTGGTCGCGTCATGCGGCGGAATATCGCGGCGTATCGGATCCGATGAGTGCCGGGGCACGAGAGTCGGCTCGAGTCCGGTGATCTGCTGCGGCCCGCTGGTGGAGTGTGGCCCGATTTGCGATTGAGATCTGTTCGATTGTTGCGAACCGCTCCCTTGTGGCTGGCCGCCCGACTGCAGCCCACTCTCCGATGCCGGACTGCTCGTCTGCGAACCGCCCACCAATTGCGAACCGCCCGGCGACTGCGGTCCGCTCGTCGATTGCGAACCCCCGGCCCACTGCGATCCACCCGCACGCAGCGAACCACCTACCGATCGCGGCCCACCCGACCGGGAACCACTCGCCCGCGGCGAACCGCCCGACTGCTGCGAACCGCCCGCTTGATGCAGCCCGCCTGCCGACCGCGGACCAGCTGGCTGTTGCGCCCCGCCTGCCTGCGGCGCACCGCCCGCCCGGGGCGGGCCACCTGCCTGCTGCGGTCCACCAGACTGCTGCGATCCACCAGACTGCTGCGGACCCAGCTGCGAACCGCCTGGCTGCTGCACACCACCAGCTGACTGCGACCCGACCGACTGCCGCGGACCACCTCCCGGCAGCGATCCACCCGACTGCTGCGGGCCGCCTGCTGATTGCGACCCGGCTGACTGCTGTGGCCAGTTCGGCGACTGCCGATCGATCGTCGATTCCGGTCCGAAGGTCGGGAAGATGATGGTCGCTGGGGCGGGTTGTGGGTTGGCGATCTGGGCGGTGGGCAAGTCCGAGTTCGGGACGGACGATGTGCCCGATACCGCAGCTCTGGCTGCCGAGGCGAGTGCGCGGGCCGTTGGGTAGCGGTCGGCGGGTTCCTTGGCCATGCCGCGGGAGATGACCTCGTCCAGCGCGCCGGGCAGTCCGGCTCGTTTGGTGGTCGGACGGGGTGGTGGCGTCGAAAGGTGGGCTCGGATGAGCGAACTCATTCCGTCGGCAGGAAAAGGTTGTGTACCGGTGAGGCATTCGAACAGCACGCAGGCGAGGGAATAGACGTCGGCGGTGCCGCCGATCGGGGCGGTGTCGAATCGTTCCGGTGCGATGTAGCTGTAGGAGCCGATGGCTTGGCCGGTCGCGGTGACGCTGGGGTCGCGCTCGGAGCGGGCGATGCCGAAGTCGGCGAGGTACGCGAAATCCGAAGGGGTGACCAGGATATTGGCGGGCTTCACATCACGATGCACCAAACCCTCGGCATGCGCGGCATCCAATGCGGCCGCCACCTGTTCGATGATGCCGACCGCACGGGTGGGGCTCAGCGGTCCTTTGTCGCGCAGCACCGAGCGCAGATCGCTGCCCCGGACCAGCCGCATATCGATATAGAGCACACCGTCGATCTCGCCCCAGTCGTGAATCGGGATGACGTGCGGTTCGGCCAGCCGCGCGGCGACCCGGGATTCGTGCCGGAATCGCTGCTGGAACCGCGGATCGTCGGCCAGCGCCATGGGCAGCAGTTTGACCGCGACCACCCGATCCTTGACCGTGTCGTACGCCTCGTAGACCTCCCCCATCCCGCCGCGGCCCAGCAGTGCACGCAATTCGTAGGGTCCGAATCGCGTACCGGCCCGCGACTGCGTTTCATCCACCCCGTTACCTCCACCTCGCCGAACCGCGCCACGGTCGTGGTCCTGCGATCTCACCCGTTAGTCGGGATTCTCGGGTGCCACCGTTACCCGGTCAAGTGTGCGCGCCCACGGGGCCGCCGCGCGAACCCGCGGGCGCCGACTCGATCGGGATCAGGAACAGCTGCCGCCGGAGAATTCGTCGAGGTGCTGGGAGATCACGGTGGCGAGCCGGTCCAGGATGTTCGTTCCCTCGGAGAGGCTGCCCGAATCGGGTTGGATGGCAATGGCGATCGCGATCTGACCGCCCGGTCCCTGGATCAGGCCGAATTGGCGGACCAGATAGGAGCCGGAGGTGTCGGGCCCCCAACCACCTTTGAATTGCGCGCCCTTGAGTTCGCCGAGGCCCCAGCGCTGACTCGACGTGATCTGTTCCATCAGATCGATCACGTCCGAGCTCTGCGATAGGCATGGCAGCCGGGAGGCGAACCGAACCTGTTCGGTGAGCGCCCAATCCGCCTGTCCGAATGCGGAGGCATCGGAGCGCGTCTTGGTGGCGGGCACCGTGGTCTTGGTATCGCCGCCCTCGCGCAGCACTGCCTCGACCGCCTTGGCCGCCTCCTGGCCGGTGCCGAGCGACTGCCAGAGCGTATCGGCCGCGGCGTTGTCGGACTGGGTGATCGCCGCCGTCGCCGCGTAGCTCGAACTCGTCGAACTCTTGCGCTGCGAAGCGATGACCAGCGGTACCTTCATCGTCGACCAGGCGGGTCCGGTGGTCCAGTCGCCGAAGGTCACCATCTTCTCGCCGCCGACCGGCATGATCGCCATGCCCAGCTTGCCGTGCACACTCAACTGCAGTTCCTGGAAACCGGCGGCCAGTGTGCCCGGCACAGTGACGGATAGGTGCTGCTGATCGGTGTGCGCCGCGGCCGCGGTGATACTGGGCTCCGCAGAGTACTTGTCGGCGTCCGTGCCGCATCCGGCCACCATGAGGAGTCCGGCCAGCGCGGTAACGCCGACCGCTTTTCGCAGGCGCCGGGATAGCTCAAAATACATACTTCGACACATTCTCGTTTCGAACTCCCCCGCGTTTCGATGTCAACACGGCGTCCCGACACCGTACTTGGCATCGACACCGACCGCCCACCGCAACCGCGCCCACGCCGCCGAACCCCGAACAGCGACAACGGCTTACAGCGTGGTCAACCGGCATGTACACCGTAATGCGTCCGCTTTGCGCCACTGGTAGTCCATGACCGCGCGCTGCCACCCTCATCCGCGAACTCCTTGTGTTCATCGCCTCGCAACGTACTCGACAAATCCGACACCGCCCACTTTTCCTGGTACCAGGGGTACTGCGCGCCTTGAAGGGACGGGCGTGTCACCCTGGCGCAGGGGCTCGAATGCGGCGCAGGATAGTTCGATGGAGCTGACTTCGGTACACATCGATAAGCCGGACGATCTCAACGTCATCATCGGGCAGGCCCACTTCATCAAGGCGGTCGAGGACCTGCACGAGGCACTGGTCGGGATCAGTCCGCATCTGCGGTTCGGATTGGCATTCTGTGAGGCGTCCGGGCCGCGGCTGATCCGGACCTCCGGCAATGACGACGATCTGACCGAGCTCGCCACCAAGAATGCCGTCGCGGTCGGCGCAGGACATTCGTTCATCGTGTTCCTGCGCGAGGGCTATCCGGTCAATGTGCTCAATGCGGTACGGCAGGTCCCCGAGGTCTGTGGAATATTCTGCGCCACCGCAAATCCGGTCGAGATATTGATTGCCGAGACCGAATCGGGACGCGGAATTATCGGAGTCGTCGACGGGGGCGCACCGCTCGGCATCGAAAGCCCCGCCGACAAAGAAGCCCGCAAAAAACTACTGCGCCAAATCGGATACAAGCTGTAATACCCGCCGCCTCGATAGAGGCTGCCCGCCCTCGCCTGCGGCAAGCTTGGTCCTGGGATCTGGACACTCGATCACCATGTATCGGTGGCGGCAAATCTCGCCGAGAGCGCCCCGCCACCAATACATTCTCGGCTAATTGTCAGTCGGGGGACCGAGGACGCAGTGGGTGCGGGTGTAGATGGTGGGCATGCATTCGTTGCCGTGGAACCACGAGCATCGGATTGAGCAGGGAGCTGCCCGCGGTGAGTTCCAACGCATCCAGTGCGCCGTCCGATTCCAGCCAGGCGGCCACCTGAAATGACTCCGGGAGTGAAAGACCGTCGCGCACACCGTCTTCCATATTCAACTTCGCGGTGACAGCCAAGTGGTCGCCGACGGCTTCGCGCACCGCTACCGCGACCTCGCGGCCAAGCCGGGCGCGGTCGGCCGGGGATCCGCCGTAGCGATCCTTGCGCCGGTTCAGTAGGGGGCTCAGGAACGAACTCACCAAGTAGTTGTGGCCGAAGTGGATTTCGACCGCATCGAAACCCGACTGCCCGGCGAGCCGGGCGGCATTCGCGTAATCGACTATGACCGAGGCGATTTCGGACAGGTCCGGAACGTGCATGGGGCGCATACCGAGACATCGTCGTACCGCTCGGTCAACAAGAGTCGCTCGGCCGCCAGCAATCGCCGCTCGCGTGTGGCCGCCGCAGCTGCCTGTTCCACAATGATTGCAGTCAACCCCGTTCCCAGCATCGGTTCAATCATTGATTGAACCGATGATTGCCGACTACGGGAGGCCTAGCATGGGAGCTACCTCTAGAGCTCCACGCGAGGAGAAGTGACCAGCTCAGGACGGGAGCATGATGAGCCAGCGCGTCACCTACCGGAGAATCTATGAAACGCCGATTCCGTCGGATGGCACCCGCGTGCTCGTCGATCGGGTCTGGCCGCGCGGGATCCGCAAGGAAGACGCGCACCTGGACGAGTGGATGCGTGACATCGCACCGTCGACCGAACTGCGCAAGTGGTACGGGCACCAGCCCGAGCGCTTCGCCGAATTCCGTCGCCGCTATCTGGCCGAGCTGCGCGATACTCAGCACCGCGACGCCGTCGCGCAACTACGCGACATCGCCCGCGAACATCCGGTGACGTTGTTGACCGCCACCCGCGACGTAGACCACAGCCAGGCCGCCGTCCTGGCGAACTGGATTGCGGCAGAGGCGAATTCGCCGGACTGACGCGTCTGGACCTAGCCGGCGTTACGGGCGGTGCCGCGGTGAGCGGGCATGCTGGTGGGATCCTCCGGCCACGCGTGCTTGGGGTAGCGACCGCGCAGGTCGCTGCGGACCTGCGGCCAGCCGGTGCGCCAGAACGAGGCCAGATCCGCGGTGATCGCGACGGGGCGTTGGGCGGGTGAGAGCAGATGCAGCACGATCGGCACTCGCCCGTCGGCCAGCGACGGTGTCCGCGTCCAGCCGAAGACCTCCTGCACCTTGACCGCGAGCACCGGCGGGTCGGTCGAGTAGTCGAGACGGACGCGACTGCCGGATGGCACCGGCAGGCGCTCCGGCGCGAGTTCGTCCATGCGCGCGGCATCGGGCCACGGCAGCAGGCGACGCAGTGCCTGTCCCGCGTCGATGCGTTCGAGGTCGGCGCGGCGTCGCGCCGTCGCGAGTTCGGGGCCGAGCCAGGCGTCGGCATCGGCCAGCAGTGATTCGTCGTCGACCGGCGGCCAGGGGGCGCCGAGTGTGCGGTGCAGGAAGTCGAGGCGCTGGCGGTGGACTACTGCATCGGAATCCCAGTGCAGCAGAGTGAGTCCGGTCGAATTCAGGCCGCGTCGCACTGCCGTGCTGAGCAATTGGCGATCGGGATCACGAATCTGCCGCTCCGACAACATGATCGCGCCCAATCGTTCGACCCGCCGGGCAACCACATCACCGTCTACCCAGTCCACCTCGTCCGCAATCTGCAGCAGACTCGATGCCGCACGCCGGGCGAGCTTTTCGTCGGCGACCGCGGCCGACCGGATCCGCCCGTCGGAACGCCCCGGATCGCGTGTCGCGACCGCGACGGCCAGCCATTCCGCATCACCCAATCCGGAACCCGGCGGCAGGGTCACCGCCGTGCCACCCGCCATCAGATAGCTCGACGAGCCAGGACCACGTCGCCGTGCCAGTCGTTCCGGATGTGCCAGTGCGACAACGAAAGCCGGATCGTCGTCGCCATCCGTCGCGTCGACCAACCGCGACAGACGCTCGACCTCCCGCCGCCAGCGCGGCGGACGCTCACGCCGCAACGCGCGCAGACCGGCCACGAGATCGACACCGGGCACGAGGGTGTCGTCGTCGAGTACCGCGACAACTTCCGCCGCCGCCCGGGTGCCGACCTCGGCGGCACCGTCGAGCAGCGATCGCGCCAATCGGGGATGCAGTCCGACTCGTGCCATGTGTCGGCCACGCTCAGTGACCTCGCCCGCTCCGGTCACAGCTCCCAACGCGCGCAACACATCTCGGCCAGCGGCCAATCCGCCCTGCGGCGGTGCATCCCACCACGCCAGGCCATGACCATCGGGGGTGCCCCAACACGCGAGCTCCAATGCGAGACGCGTCAGATCCGCCGTGCGAATCTCCGGCTCCGGATAGGCAGGCAGGGTGCCGTTCTCGTACTCCGGCCAGCAGCGCCATACCTTTCCCGGAGCCTCGCGTCCCGCGCGCCCAGCCCGTTGTTCGGCGACAGCAGCCGAAACGCGAACTGTCGCAAGGCCGGACAACCCGCGTCCCCGATCGATGCGCGGTACTCGAGCCAAACCCGAATCCACGGCGCGTACCCCCGGCACCGTCAAACTCGATTCGGCCACAGCGGTGGACAACACGACGCGCCGCCGCGAGCCCGGCCGCAACGCAATATCCTGCCCGGCAGCGGAAAGCCTGCCGTGCAACGGAACCAGATCCACGTCTACATCCGCCAAAAGATCCATGGTCCGGCGGATTTCGGCTGCTCCGGGCAGGAAGACCAGCACGTCCCCGTCGCCCCCGCCGAGCGCCGCCCGCGTGGCGCGGGCCACCTGCGCTTCGCGCCGTTCCCTCGGCAACGACGGAACATACGTCGTCTCCACTGGATAGGCCCGCCCCTGCACTTCCACCACTGGCGCACTACCCAGTAGCGCCGAAAGACGTTCGGCCGCAACCGTTGCCGACGTAGCGAGCACCCGCAGATCCGGCCGCAACCCGGCCCGCGCATCCAGCAGCAACGCCAACAGCAGGTCCGCGTCGAGATGCCGCTCATGACATTCGTCGAGGACGACGACATCCGCGCCCGCCAACTCGGGATCGCCCTGCAACCGCCGCACCAGCAACCCGGAGGTGACGACCTCGATCCGGGTCCGGGCACTGACCCGCCGATCTCCCCGGACCGAATACCCGACCGTCTCCCCCACCGACTCACCCCAAAGCGCGGCCATCCGCCCCGCCGCCGCTCGCGCCGCCAAACGGCGAGGCTCGGCCACCACCACTCGCCCGAGATTCGCCAACGCCAGCGGCACCAATGTCGTCTTCCCAGTTCCCGGCGGCGCGACCAATACGGAGGTACCACCCTCGGTCAATGTCGCGACAACGCGATCGAGCGCGTCACGCACGGGCAGATCAGGAAGCTCGGGCAGTTTCATTGCCAACCAGTCTGCAGCCCGGCACGAAGGGACCTGAACCTCGCCCCGTGGGCGGTGCCGCGCAGCCATCGGTGCACGACGAACCCGATCGGGAACCGGGAATTCTCGACGCGAGCACCTGCGCTGACGAACACGCGCCGACCAAGCACGCGCCTGCAACGTGTTGTGCTGGGATTACGGCGCCCTCAGCATCCAGACGCCCAGCCGGATCCCTTACCGATGCCCACACCCACCGCTCCAACGGCGCATTTTGGTCCGATTCCGACGAAATACCTTGTGCGGCAACACTACCAGCGCTCACATAGGGGTTCGCTACGATAGAGATGTGCGGATCGGAGTAGGGCTCTCCACCGCGCCGGGAGCGTGGCAGGCAGGAGCGGAAGCCGCAGCGCACGCCCGCGATCAGATCGCGGGCGAGACGCCGTCGCTCGCTGTGCTGCTGGCTTCACGTGCGCATACCGACGATGCCTCGGCGGTCCTCGCCGGAGTCCACGAGACGGTCCAGGTGCCCGCACTCGTCGGATGTGTGGCGCAGGCGATCGTCGCCGGCCGCCGTGAGATCGAGGACGAGCCAGCGGTGGCGGTATGGCTGGCATCCGGATTGCCCGCCGCCGAGACATTCCAGCTCGACTTCGTCCGCACGGCGACCGGAGGGGTACTCGCGGGCTACCGCTTCGACAAGGCCGCACGCGACTTCCACCTGCTGCTGCCCGACCCGTTCTCGTTCCCCGCCGACATTCTGCTCGAGCACCTGAACGCCGAGCTGCCCGGTACCACCGTGATGGGCGGGCTGGTGAGCGGCGCGCGGGGGCCGGGCGGCTGCCGACTGTTCCGCGACCGCGATGTGGTGACCTCCGGCGCGGTCGGCGTGCGGCTGCACGGACTGCACGGTGTCC
Source organism: Nocardia pseudovaccinii (assembly GCF_050942345.1). Taxonomy (NCBI): domain Bacteria; kingdom Bacillati; phylum Actinomycetota; class Actinomycetes; order Mycobacteriales; family Nocardiaceae; genus Nocardia; species Nocardia pseudovaccinii. Next base: position 2,563,543 of record NZ_CP192074.1, on the reverse strand, counting down.
CCATCGTGTCGCAGGGCTGCCGACCGATCGGCTATCCGTACATCGTCACCGGCGCGCGTGGCGCGCTGATCACCGAGTTGGGCGGCCGACCGCCGATCGTGCGGTTGCGCGAGATCGTCGAGGTGCTGCCACCCGACCAGCAGGAACTGGTGACACACGGGTTGCAGATCGGCATCGTGGTCGACGAGCATCTGGCAGTACCCGGGCAGGGCGATTTCCTGATCCGTGGTCTCCTCGGTGCCGACCCGTCGAGCGGCGCGCTCGAGATCGGCGAGCTCGTCGAGGTCGGCACGACCGTGCAGTTCCAGGTCCGCGACGCGGTCGGGGCGGACGAAGATCTGCGTGCGGCCCTCGTCCGAGTGGGTTCGGACCTGCCAGGACACCCGGCGGGTGCGCTGCTGTTCACCTGCAACGGACGGGGGCGCCGGATGTTCGGGGTCGCGAACCATGACGCCGCCCTGATCGAGGACCTGCTCGACGGCATACCGCTCGCGGGCATCTTCGCCGCGGGCGAGATCGGTCCCATCGCCGGCCGCAATGCGTTGCACGGATTCACGGCATCGATGGCGGTATTCGTCGAATGAGCGTCGACCTGCGGGTCTACGCCGAGCTGAACGATTTCCTACGGCCCGACGAGCGGTACACGGTGCTGCGTCGACCGTTCCGTCCGCACCAGAGCGTAAAGGACGTCATCGAGGCGGCCGGCATCCCGCACACCGAGGTCGACCTGGTTCTGGTCAACGGGCAACCGGTCACCTTCGGCCAGCGCCCCCGCGAAGGCGATCGGATCACCGCCTATCCCGTATTCGAGACACTGGACATCGGCCGGGTTACCAGGGTGCGCCCACACCCACTGCGCGAGCCGCGCTTCGTCGCCGACGTGAATCTCGGCGGCCTCGCCAAGCTGATGCGGCTGATGGGCCTGGACGTGCACTGTCGGTGGGACGCCGACGACGCCGCACTCGCCGAGCTGTCGGCGGCCGAGCACCGGACCCTGCTCACCCGCGACCGTGGACTGCTGAAGCGGCGCAACGTAACTCACGGCGTGTACGTCAGATCGGACCAACCGGTCGATCAGACCGTCGAGGTGATCCGCCGGTTGGATCTCGTCGAGCACTTGGCGCCGTTCACCCGCTGCCTGCGCTGCGGTGGCGCCGTTGTCGCGGTCGCCAAAGCCGAGGTCGAAGATCGGCTGCAACCGCTCACCCGCCGCCATTACGACACGTTCCGGAAGTGCCGCACCTGCGGGCGGATCTACTGGCAGGGCTCGCACCAGGTCCGGCTCAGCGCCACGGTGCAGGCGATCCGCAGCCGCCTGCACCAATCCTATCTGTGTCAATAGACCGAAATCAGCTCCGAGGCAACCTGTTTCAGTTCGGAATGGCCGATCTGCTCGTCCGGCAGCTCGCGCACTGGAACCGGCCGAATGCTACTGGGTCTTCAAACCAACGAATTGACAAAGACGACCGGACTCGGCTTCCGGAGAGTGTTGCGGTGGCTGGTTGCGGTTGGCATTATTGGCCACCGTATGCCGTTGGTTTCCGATTCCGCGTATCACAGCCTCGAGGGCTTGTCCGTTGGTGATGCGCTGGGCGCTCAGTACTTCGTACCAGGCCACTCCGTCACCGATCTGCTCGCCGGACGAACACCGGCGGCGCCGTGGCAGTGGACCGACGACACCGAGATGGCCTGCTCGGTATACACGCAAGTCCGCGGCCGGGGCTGTGTCGACCGGGACGCGCTCGCAGCCACCTTCGCCGATCGCTGCGAACCCTATCGTGGCTACGGTGGCGGCACAGTCGTTGTGCTGCACGAGATCCGCGACGGACGCCCCTGGAAAGAAGCAGCCGCAGCCGCTTTCGGCGGACGCGGATCATGGGGAAACGGGGCCGCGATGCGGGTCGCCCCACTCGGGGCGTACTTCGCCGGAGACCTGCCCCGAGCAGCAGCACAAGCCGCGCTGTCCGCCGAGGTCACCCATCGGCACCCGGAAGCGATCGTGGGTGCGATGGCGGTCGCCGCCGCGGCGAGCCACGCTGCGGCAACTCACGGAAAAGGCTGCACACCAACTGAATTACTGCACGTCGTAGAGCCGTATCTGGTTGACGGGCGGACCGCGGACGGTATCCGGCGAGCTCGAAAGCTGCTCGGCCGATCGGTAGCCGAAGCAGCCTACGAACTCGGCAACGGCGCACAGGTCAGCGCCCAGGACACGGTGCCGTTCACGCTGTGGGCCGCCGCCACGTTTCTCGATGACTATCCGGCCGCTGTCACCGCCTGCATCCAAGCCGGAGGGGACGTGGACACCACAGCCGCGATCGTCGGTGGAATCGTGGCAGCACACACAGGGATCGGAAATCGAGGCTCGATACGCGGAATACCGCAACAGTGGTTGTCGGCGCGTGAGCCGCTACCCGCATGGGCGACAGACTAACGCCGGTCGACAGCGACGTGAGCCGCCCGGAGATGCTGGCAAGCTCTGAAAGGCGCCATCGGACATGCTGCGAATTCGACCTGATGGTCCGATCTGCAGGCAGCTCGGCGAGCGCTACACCTACTGGGGCCGCGGCCCATTCACGCGATACGCGGCGGTTGCTGTCTGCACGAACGACCGGATCAAGGGGTTGGTGTCACCTTCGTTCCAGACGACCACCACGCGGCTCGGCGCCATATCGACCAGCGGGACTACGGCCAGTCCCTCGGGCATGGTGTGCCCGAGGGGGGTCATGCCGACGGTGCCGTTCCAGAGCACGGCCTGCACGCATTCCTGGACGACCCGCACCACCGGGCCCGCACGCGTCTTGCCTCCATTCCAATAGGTCTGCCAGATGGGGTCGGTGCCGTCGGGGAACTGGAACCAGCGGCGGTCGGTCAGGTCGGCCAGCTTCAGGTGATCGCGGTGGGCCAGCGGATCGTCGGCGCGCAGGACCGCGCCGACCGGGTCGGCGCGCAGGACACGTGCGGCCAAGGCGGTTTCGTCGAATGGTGCACGGGTCACCGCAACGTCGACCAGTCCGGCCTTCAGCCCGCAGGTGGGGTCGGTGAGATCGGTGTCGCGGATGCGGATGTCGACACCGGGGTGCTTTCGGCGGTAGGCGGCGGCCAGCCTGGTGACGCCGGGGTCGGTGCCGTCGCCCAGGATGCCGACGGTGAGGATCGAGGCTCCGGCCGCCGCGGACACCCGCGCGCTGACGCGGTCGGCCTGATCGAGCAGGGCGCGCGCCTCGTCGAGCAGCACCGCCCCGACTCGGGTGAGACCGACGCCGGTGGGTGATCGGTCGAACAGGGAGGCGCCGACTTCTGTCTCCAACTGCTGGATCGCGCGGCTCAGCGGCGGTTGGCTCATGTGCAGCCGGACGGCGGCACGACCGAAGTGGCGCTCCTCAGCGACGGCTACGAAGTAGCGCAGAGTACGTAGCTCCACGCTGGCACGATACCCGTTCGGTATCGGCATCGCGGAACAGGTCCACCTGACCGGCGAAGATCACAGGGTCACCCTCAACATCACACTTCTTCTCCTAGCCGCCGTGAGCATTTGGCTGGCGACCATCTGGGTGTGTTTTCCAGCGACGACGCAAAGTGGTGACAGATCGCTACGTGACCGGTCACCACCGCACGAGCGATGAGCGAACGTCTCTGGGACTGCCCGAGCTCAACGTTCTCCGAGCGTTTCCACGAGGGCCGAGGCGATGAGGGCCACGGCCCGATCATCGTCGTGCGCCAGTTGCCGCAGGGTGTCCAGCGCGATGGTTCCCGGCATCTCGGCGAGTGCCTGGGTCAGTCGGATCCGCACCGCCGAGTCCGTTGTGTGTGCGGTGAACTCGTCGACCAGCGCTCTCATGATCCGGTCCGCCCACTTCGCGTCCCGCGCCAGCGTTCCCAAGAGCTCGGCCGCCTCGACATCGTTCGGACCCTCGACCACCGTGCCGACAAGTTCCGGCACGGCCCGGGTCACACCCCGCGCACCCAGCGCGAGCGCAGCATGTCTACGGACCGTCGCGTCCATGTCCCCGAGCGCGTCCGTGAGCACCGCGGTCGCCTCGTCGCCCGGCAGCTCGGCGAGCGCCAGGACCGCGCGCCGCCGGACGTCTACATCCTCCGAGACCATGCCGGATGCCACGCTCGCCACACCGTCACCGCCAGCCCGTGCGAGGGCCCACCGCAGGGCCCCGGCAACGTTCGGATCGGATTCAGTGAGTACCGCCTCGGCCAACAGCTCGGCGGGCACGTCCTCGACCGAAGCCAGGACGGCCTGCTGCCGCCGGGCGGCACTCTGCGAACCGAGTCCGTGCAGCAGCTCGACGATGCGCAAGACGTCTTGCCAGTCGGCGGGCTCGGTCGCATCGACCGTACGGAGCCGGTCGAGGAGTTCTCGCTCCCGGTTCAGTCTTTCCTCGGTCTTTCGGATGAGGTCGCCGACCAGTCCGGACGGGGTGAATCCGGGACCGTCGAGAGCGCGTCCGATCTGACTCAGTGACAGCCCCAGGGACCGCAGCCCCTCCACATGGAAGATCCGCCGGATGTCTTCGGGAGAGTATTCGCGGTAGCCACCCACGGTGCGACCGGTCGGTCGTACCAGACCGAGGGAGTCGTAGTGCCTGAGCATCCGGGCGCTCACCCCCGAGCGACGCGCCACCTCGCCGATCAGCACGCAGTTGTCTCCGCCCGGTCCGGACCGAGCGCGACGACCCGTCTCGCCGCACCGACGGCGAGGTCGAATCCGGCATCCGGGTCATGCAGGAGTCGCTCCGTGGCGCTCGCGTGCGCACGCACCGTCGGGTCGTGACTTGCCAGCGCCTTTAGGAGGACCGGCTCGACTACCTCGCCGAGCGCAATGAGGGCACGGCTCAGACTCAGTCGTACCTCCCGGTCACCGCGGCCGAATTGCGTGGCCAGCTCCGCGGCCAGCCCCAGCTCGTCCCCGTCGGGCACGAGAACGACAGCGGCGCGCCACGCACTCCGCGCGACCTCGTCGTCGGCGTCGTGCAGCAACGACCGTGTGATTGCGGGCCATGCGTCCCTGTCCCCGATCTTGGACAGCGTATGCAGCGCTTGGCTCCGGGCCGGTGCGCGTTCGGAACGGAGTTCCGCGCGGAGTTTCGGAACCGTGATCTCCGGCGGCAGACGGGTCAGCGCCCATGTGAGCATGTCGCGCACAAAGAAGTCCGGCTCGATCGCGCAGCGTTCTACGAGCGCGTCGACGAAACCGGGCTCGGGATGCGTGCCGACTGCCAGAGCCGCCTCGAGCCGCGTCGACGAGTTCGCAGCCGCCAATGCGTCGAGCAGTCGCGTGTCCTGTGGGTTCCTGTGTGTCGAGTTGATGGGGACCACCTCCGACAGCCAGTGAAGGCCTTCACACAGTGACAATGTCAAGTTCACGGGCGATACGGGCAGCGGGGCGGTACGTCGACGCACCATCAGGTCGGCACCGATGGCTGGTACGCGGCCGTCGCGGCAGCGAACACGGCCAACAGCGATCACCTGGCCGAGGAAGAACGCGAGGGCCGCACCGACTTTCGCCGACTGGCCGGGCTGCCGCGCCGCCATCAGCTGGCCGTCGCGTTCGCCGCTTACGAGGCGCGCAACTACGCAGGCGTCCAGCCCGTGGACAGGGATCCCGTCAGCTACGTCCGCGAAGCGGAGAAGAAGCCGCGGACCGCTGCGAGCGGATCGCTGAGTGTCGGCACCCTGAAGCGGAACTGACCCGGAACACCGGCCGTGGGCTCGGTCGTGCCCGCTGGACAGCTCTGTTTCTCACCGGAGGCCGAGCGCTGCCGAGCACCCTGCCCAAGGACCCCAGCCTCGAGCGGCGAGTACCTGCTCGGCGACGGCGATCTGCTGCTCACGGGTTGCTTTGTCGGCAGTCTGCGCATACGCGGCACCGCCGTATGCAGCCCATGTGCCCGGCGAGAATTGCAGGCCGCCCTGAAACCCGTTGCCCGTATTGATACTCCAATTACCGCCCGATTCACACGCGGCGAGGCTGTCCCATTCTTGATCGGTGGCGGCGGAAGCTTGGCCGACATATGCCATACCGGCTCCGCCGATGATCGCGCCGGTGGCGACGATCTTCTTGAGTGGGGTGCCCAGAGAGCTCATATCGCAGTTCCTTTCGAGTCAGCAAACCTATACAGGTGTCCAAGCATGAAAGGTGATCACTGGATCTTTTGGGGCCGTTCGAGTGTGGGCTGGGCATGGTGAGTTGTAGTGATAGTCCTCGATATCGTGTCCACATCGAAATACAGACCGATACGTAAACCTATTGGCAGCTGTCGGTCGGTCGAAAAGCTGTGGCGACCGACCGGATGAATGATGGTGCGCACGCGCGGAATGCCGACGACGGGTCACGGGCCATAAAATCCCTCCATTGGCAATGGATCGAACAACAAGTTCACGAAATTATCGGAAACCCGCTACAGGCCACGAAATCCATTCAGCCGCAACAGGTCGAACCAAAAGATCGAAATTGACAGGTGTCCGACGATTACCTACGGTTCAATCGTCGATTCTCACCGACCGCATTCGAAACCGTACGAGACAGGTGGCTGTCCGGGACTGCTCGCGCAACATGCATTCGGTGGTGGCGACGCGGCGCACGATCAATGGGCGACCACGTCCTCGCCGAGGAATCCACCTGACTGGTACCGCCACAGCTGCGCGTAGGTTCCTTCCGCGGAGAGCAACTCCTCGTGTGTCCCCTCCTCGACGATTCGCCCCTGGTCGAGCACCACCAGCCGGTCCATTCCGGCCACAGTGCTCAGCCGATGCGCGACGACCAGCGCCGTACGCCCTTGCATCAACTCCCAGAGCGCTTGCTGCACAAGCAATTCGCTTTCCGAGTCGAGGGCGCTGGTGGCCTCGTCCAGGAGCAGGATGGGCGCGTCCCGGATGATGGCCCGAGCCAGCGCGACCCGCTGACGCTGGCCCCCGGACAGTTTCACGCCGCGCTCGCCGATGAGCGTTTCCATACCCTGCGGCAGCGCGTCCGCGAACTCGGTGACGTGCGCGGCCTTGGCGGCCCGCAGGATCTCCTCGTCCGTGGCGCTCGGGCGTGCGAACCGGATGTTCTCGCTCAGGGTCCGGTGAAACATGGCCGGATCCTGTGGCACGTAGGCGATCAGACTGCGCAGATCCGCCTGCCGCAACCGGGCTATGTCCTGCCCGCCGATGCGTATCGTGCCGGATTGGATATCTATCAACCGCAGCAGCAGTTGGGTGATGGTGGTCTTGCCACCACCGGACTGTCCGACCAGGCCTACTTTGGTGCCGCTGGGCACGTGCAGATCCAATTCGTGGAACAGCTGTCGCGCACCCTCATACGTGAAGTTCACTGTCTCGAACCGCACGTCGAAGCCCTTGGGCCGCAGTGGTTCCGGATGTTCGTTATCGATCACCTTCGGTTCGTCCAGAAGCAGTTCGGTAAACTGCGCCGCCTCGGTGAGCACGGTCTCCAACCGCCGGTAGATCTGGTTGAACCGGAACATGATCCCGGTGGCGTTGAAGTAGTAGGTGAATGCCACCACGATGGCCTCGACCCCCGCATCCCCGCCGCTGAGGCCCAATGCGATCAGGAGGCCGATCACGTTGGTGAGCGCCACCAGCGGCGCCACCAGCGTATCTATCCGCAGGTTCGCGTAATCCCAGGAGCGCAACGACTTTCGCCGCGACGAGGCCACTCTTCGCTGATGCTCGGCCGCCTCCTGTGGTTCGGCAGCGAAGGCGCGCACCACCTGCATATTGGCCAAGCTGTCGGCCAGATGCCCGGAAACCAGCGCGATGGCGGCCTCGCGGTCGTCCACCAGCTTCTGGCGGCGCTGGATCAAGGGCATGATGACCAGCGCGGTCACCACGATCATCCCCATCAGCACGGCGACCAGGGCGGGGTTGTAGCGCCACAACACAACCGAGGCGAACAGCAGCGGCACCAGTGCCGCCAGAATCTCGAAGGCGAGGGTGTCCACGAACTGTTCGAACCGAGCCGCGAAGCTGAGCGAGCGCTTCGTCAGCGAACCGGCGAAGTTGTTGTGGAAGAACTCCGCGTCCTTGGCGAGCAACTCGTCCATGGCAAACACATACAGGTGCTCGATTCCGTAGGCGTCGACTCGGTTCAAGCAGTGAATCCCGATGCGCCACAGCAGTTCCGCGAGCAGCAGGGTGCCGCCGAAGGCGAGGGTATACGAAGCCAGAGCCCCGAAACCCGTATCCCCGGTCACCGCGACCCGGCCGACCATCATGGCGACGATCAGCGGTGCGATGTACAGGTTGCAGATATTGCCGAGCGCTGGCCCGAGCAGCGCCGGAATCGTTATGGCCTTGCGAGAGGCCATTTCTCGGCCATAGAAACGCAGCACCAGCTTTACCGCCGTCGCGCGTGAACTCATGCTCCCCCTCGTCTCGAATTGAACGAGCGACACAGGTGATCAATGATCCCGCGTCCAGGCGGATTACGGCCAGCGAATATTCGCTGCGGTCTCCGTGTCAGTGGACGGGACTGATGCGGGAACACGTACTGTCCCAGGCCGTCGGGTTCTCCACCGGCATCAGGCCGATACGATTTCCCTCACGGCCCTGATCCGAGCCGGCCCACCCCACAGTCACGACAGTCGGTGGCGTCCGCCGCCGAATTGGGGAACCATTGGTCTCAGCGCTAGCACGACCCTTCAGGTGTGGCCCGTCCGCAATCGAAGGAGGAGTCATGGGCAGGGAACGGAACCACAACGGTCAGCCAGATTTCGAAGCGCTGTACCGTGACGCGTCGCCGGAGCAGGATGCTCCCGAGTTGATCCCCTGGGACATCGGCGGCCCACAGCCGGTGGTGCAGCAGTTGGTGGCCTACGGCGCTGTGCGGGGTGAGGTGCTCGACCCCGGAACCGGCCCGGGACATCACGCGATCTACTACGCATCCAAGGGCTACTCGGCCACCGGGATCGACGCGTCGCCGGCGGCGATCGAGCGGGCCGAGCGCAACGCGGAGCGCGCCGGGGTGAGGGTGGACTTCGAGGTGGCCGATGCCACCAGACTCGAGGGCCTGGAGAATCGGTTCGACACTGTCGTCGACAGCGCCTTCTACCACGTGTTCCTCGATGACGAACAAACCCAGACCCAGTACGCGCAGGCCCTGCACCGGGCCACTAAACCGGGGGCGCGACTGTTCATGTTCGAATTCGGCCGCCACAACGTCAATGGCCTTCAGCCCGAGGGGTTACCGGCGGAGAATTTCGACCGGGTGCTTCCCGCCGCCGGGTGGCGCATCGACCACCTGGGAACCACCACTTACCAAGCCACCTTCAGCCCGGAGACGTTCACCCATCTCACCAAGGAGATGAGCGGCGACTCCGGATGGGCCGAGCGGATGAAGCCGATGCAAGAACAACTCCAGATCATCGCGCCGTTGCTGAAGAACAACCGGGTGCACCTGCCCGTATGGGCCGTGACCGCCACCCGCCTCGACTAGGTTCCGTGCCGAAGTGATGAGGGCGTAGCCGTCACCCCGGGGACAACCGTGGTTCATACGGGGTGTCCAGGATGTGCGGTGTGGCGGGAGCGAACGGACACAGCCTGGCGGGCAGTATCGCCTGTGCCGTGGTGTCTGCGGTGCTGTTCGCCGTCGCTGCGGCATTGCAGCATGGCACCGTACGGCAGGCGGCGACCGCGGAGCCGAGCGGCGTGCGCGTACTGGCGGTGGGTCCGCTTGCGCGCCGGATACTGACCAGCCGGCGAGGACAGCCAGCCCGGCGGGGTGAAACCCGTTGTGGTCAGGCCCATCTCGTTCATGACCGTGATGGCCTGCCGAAGTCGGGCGTCGGCCGCGGCGACGTCGAGCGCGGCGAATTCGGCGGCGCCGCGTGCCACCATCCGGGCGACCGCGCGGCGGGCGAACGAACCCTCCTTCGGGGCCCGGTGTTCCCAGCCGTGCAGCATGATCTCGTCGCCGTGAGCGCGGCGCTCGCGCAGGAATTTTCCGTAGTCGGGCGCGTCGGCCAGGCTCGCACCCCGCCATGGACCCGGGATCACCAGGATCGACACCGGGATGCCGAAGGCGTCGGCGTCGGCGCACCAGCGCGCGGTTTCCCGCTCGGAGGCCGGAGCAACATCATGGACACTCACCACCAGTCGTGCAGGCACGGGCGCAGGTTAGCAACGAACAGTTGCGGCCAACTGAACAGCAGGGATGCGTTGCCAGGCGAATCGGGACCTGTGGTGATCATCGGGTGCGAACACAGATACGCGGTCCTGCGGTGCGACGCTACGCGACCTTCGTATAGGTCAGGTCGAAGTCCGTCTTCCAGGTCCCTCGGTCCTCGGCCAACTCCCAGCGACCCAGGATCGTCGCACCGTCGTCGGAAAATCTGCCGGTAAATCGCTGTGCGAAGGGCTCGCCGTCGCGCTGCAACGTCCAGATGCCGTCGGTCAGGGTCATCTCGTAGATTCGCTGAACGTCCCGGTCGTCCGTGTAGAGCTGGTAGTAGGTGTCGCTCATTCCATCGCAACCGATGACTGCGACACCGTCGGGAGCCTCGGGCAGGTCGATATGCCAGCGCTGAACCAACAGCGGTGTGCCCGTGAGCCATTCGAAGGTGACCCGGCCCGCACCCGGCCACGGCGGCCCGCCAGGAGGTCCGGCCCGCATCGTCCATTCCCCGACGAAGACCTCCAGGCGCCTGCGTGCCGATTCGTTGGTCGACTGGTTCATAACGCTCTCCTCTCCGGTGGATCACTGATGTCGACGCCGCGAGATGCTCGATCTCATCGGTGATCCAGGCGGCAGATGAAAGGAGTCGAGGGACGAGCGCTCGGGCGTGCGGGCATCGGACTGTGACGACAATCACAGATGTCATGGTGTCGAGAATATTGCGCCAGCTCCGTCCCAGGGGCACGAGCGGCCACGACGGGCCGCCTGACGCAGGAGGAACGATGATCTACCGGATGGATCACGTCGGCGTTGTGGTCGAAGATCTCGCGGCCGCCATCGCGTTCTTCGTCGAATTGGGCCTGGAACTGGAGGGCGAGACAGCAGTCGAGGGTGAATGGGTGGATCAGCTCGTCGGGCTGGACGGCGTTAGAGCGGACATCGCTGTCGTGCGGACCCCGGACGGCCACGGCCGGGTCGAGCTGTCGACGTTCCACGCACCGGTGGCCACCAGCAGTGCGCCGAAGGCGCCGATGAACACCCCGGGCATCCCTCGCCTCACTTTCGTCGTCGACGCCGTCGACGACACCCTCGACCGCCTGCGCGCCCACGGCGCCGAACTCGTGGGCGAGGTGGCGCGGTACGGGGACAGCTACCGGTACTGCTACGTTCGCGGCCCCGAGGGCATCATCATCGGGCTGGTCGAGGAGCTCAACTGACGTAGGCTCCAGATGGCGCGGATCTTCCCGCTTTACGACGAGTACGCACGGAAGACCGAGCGCGAAATCCCGGTCGTCCTGCTCACTCCGCAGGACTGACCTTGGCAACCGCCGCGAACGCCAGTTCGATCATGGGTGGCGTTGTGGCGGTTCGTGGTGGTGCTCATCGCGGCGGCGGCACTGTTGTGTTCGCGGACATCAGAATTGGGCTAATCGACCTCGTTCAAGTGCACTGTCACGCTGACGCGGCCCCTGTCATCGCGGCGGGCAACAGCATGCCCGGACCTTTCGACGCCGTCCAGCTTCAGCGAGATGGGGCCACCCGCGCCGAGAAAGTTGCGCCACCACCTCTTCTGGTCCGGCATAGCGACCGCGATGGTGACCTCGTCACCAGAACGTCGAAAGCCCACCGGTGTGCTGATGGTGCGTCCGGAACGTCGGCCGACATAAGTGATCTCGGTGATCGCCCGGCTCACCCGAGGCCCGATCCATGGCGCCTTGGTCAACGCCATGACACCCGCGTTGAATCCGGCCGCGACAGGCCCCAACACCGCTTTGAGCTCCATCGCATCTCCTGATCGCCGAACGGGTATCGCCCACCAAACTAGCGGACCGCCGCGCGCTCGGCAGGGCAGCGATGGCGGCACGAAGAAATGCGCAGCACTGAATCCCACTGCGGCACTGATGAAATCACCGTAGTTGAAACGTACGTCGGCGTCGATTCCGCCGCCGCAGTTGTACCCGGCGGCATAGAGCATGTTGGCCGGAACCACTGTCGTCGTCGGCGTCGTCGCCTCCTGGATCACCGCCGCCATCAGCGACGTCGCCGCCGGCGTCGTAGCGATCGCCAGCAACACCGCCGGAGTGCTGGCATCCTCGCCCAGCTCAGTGCTGGATCAGGCCGCCGACTGGAACAGCAGCGACGTGGCCAGTTGCCGGAACAGTCCGAGCCAAGGCAAGACCGATGTCGACCAGCGATGATCTGCGCAGATGAGCGACGTCGGGGATAGGTGTCCAGACCGACTCGGCGGTCTCGCCGTCGGGCTCGGGCCGCAACCGGCCGCCGATGATACGAACCCCGTAGAAGATGCCGACATTCTGGTGTGGCAGCGGTCCGGGCACACGGCATTCCGCCGCTGGGATAACCCTCGAGTCCACACCCAGCAAGCGCTCGACCACCGCGTCACAACCGGTCTCCTCCCCGACCTCCCGGGTCACCGCGTCGAACGGATCCTCCCCGTGCTCGACTCCACCGCCGGGAAGAGTCCAGTTCGACTCGCCCTCTGGCGGTACATAACGCGCCAGCAGCACCCGCCCGCCCTCGATGCACACGGCGTAGGCCGCCAGCCGGAAACTCATCCGTGCACCGTATTCCGGCCGGTTTCGGCGGCCACTGGCGGCGTCCGTCAATAGTCGAGGGCATGTTCCGGTTGACAGACGTGCATGGGAGACGGCAGATACCGGACGATGGCGTCCAGGAGCGGGGCGATGTCGTCACTCCATGGCGCCGCATCACACAGGACGGGCACGGCGTCGCCGATGCGCGTGAGGCAGCGGATGCGCTCGTGCAACTGTTCGGGTGGGATCTCTCGCAGGTCGGGGATGGCGTCCGGATCCGGCACGTCCTGTTCCATCACCGTGGCCACGAGGTCGCGGTACCACTGCTCGGCGACTTTCCAATGGTCGCCGTAGAATTCGACGGCCATCGGTTCGAGCGCCCACATCGGGACCAGATCGATGACGCCTTCGAAATCGGTGCCGATAGGAATCTGCAGCGCCAACGGCACCGCCCCGCGCGTCTCGGTGATCGCGCGGACGCAGCGGTCGAAGTCGGCAGCGGGATGATCGAGTCCGGTCACCAGACACAGCCGTGCGACCTGATGGTCGTCGGCAAGCCGCAGAATCGTCCCGAGTCGCGGGGTGCTCTTCACGGCAGCGTTCACGACCGCGATTACCCCGTCGGCTACCCGGATCGACCGCTCCAGGTCCGCGATGGGCGCGTGGCTCGACAGCTCGGCGATATGGATAGTGTGATCGACGCAGTCCGTCACCCAGCGGACCGTGGCCGCCGCCGTGCCGGACCCGGTCCTGGCGAAACGACGGAACAAGCGGTGGACGACCCGGGTCGTCTCGTCGGAGTCCCCGATGATCGTGACGTTGCGGATCGACTGCGGGTCAATGGCTTTGGTGCCCATCGGCGTTGCGGTACTCCAGGTCGACTCGAGGGTCTCGTCGCGTCCTCGATCCGCACTCACCGTACCTCCGCGCGGATATCGCCGGAGCGGATTTCCGCCCCAAAATAGAACGTGTTCCTATAACGTCGGGTTTGTGCAGAAAGAACAACGGCCCGCGGTGGCAGATTGGTTCACTGCGGACGACGGCGCGGTACGTCTCGTGGGAACTCGCTGCGATGTGTGCGGCACACCGTATTTCCCGCGGAACACGCTGGCCTGTCGCAACCCGCAGTGTGCGAGCCCGAAGGACGGCTCCGAGCTGGTCGAGTACCTGTTCTCCACGCGTGGCCGGATCTGGTCATACGCGGATGCCCGGTACAAGCCGCCCCCGCCCTATGTCTCGCCCGATCCGTTCGAGCCGTATGTCGTCGCGGCGGTGGAACTCGAGGTCGAGCAGATGGTGATTCTCGGGCAGGTCGTGCGCGGCCTCACGGTAGACGACCTGGCCGTCGGCATGCCGGTCGAACTGACCCTCGGCGTGCTGTACGAGGACGCGGAAGCGGAGCACACGGTGTGGATGTGGAGGCCGGTCGATGCCTGACAGGAATGATCGCGACATCGCCGTCCTCGGTGCGGGCATGCACCAGTGGGGCAAGTGGGGGCGAAATTTCGTCGAATACGGGCTGGTCGCGGCGCGCGCGGCACTGGCCGATGCCGGGGTGGACCACCTCGACGTCGGCTACGTCGCCGGTGCGGACACGATCCGCAACGGATACCCCGGATTCGTCTCCGGTGCGACATTCGCCCAGGCGTTGGGCTGGTCGGGTGCGCGGATCTCGAGCAGCTACGCCGCCTGCGCCTCCGGTGCGCAGGCCATCGCCAATGCGCGCGCCCAGATCCTGGCCGGGTTGACCGATGTAGCGCTGGTGATCGGCGCGGATGCCGCCCCGAAAGGCTTCTTCCAGCCGGTCGGCGGTGAACGCCGCGACGATCCGGACTGGTTGCGCTTCCACCTGCTCGGTGCCACCAACCCCATCTATTTCGCGCTCTATGCCCGTCGCCGGATGGCGCTGCACGGTGCCACGCTCGACGATTTCGCCGCGGTCAAGGTGAAGAACGCCAAGCACGGCCTGAACAACCCGTACGCCCGTTACCGCAAGGAAGTTTCGGCCGAGGAGGTCGCGGCCTCGGCGATCGTCTCGGACCCGCTGCGGCTGCTCGACATCTGCGCGACCAGTGACGGTGGTGCGGCACTGGTGCTGACCTCGATGGAGTACGCCCGCCGCCACGGCGTCACCGACCCGGTCCGGATCCGGGCGCTGTCGACGGTCACGCCGACGTTCCCGAAAACCGTCCTCGACCTGCCGGATTTCGCGACGGACTCCGCCGTGGCCGTCGAGCCCCCGCCGCACGCGTTCCGTTCCGCCATCGCGCACGCCGCGTACGAGGAAGCCGGACTCGGGCCCGCCGACCTGTCCTTCGCGGAGGTCTACGACCTCTCGACCGCTCTGGAGTTGGACTGGTACGAGGACATCGGGCTCTGCGACACCGGCGGCGCCGAGGAACTACTGCGCAGCGGCGCAACGACTTTGGGTGGTCGTGTACCGGTGAACCCCAGTGGTGGGCTTGCCTGCTTCGGTGAGGCGATCCCCGCGCAGGCGATCGCTCAGATCTGCGAGCTCACGTGGCAATTGCGCGGCCAGGCCGACAGCCGCCAAGTGGAGAACGCCCGTGCAGGCATCGCGGTGAATCAGGGCCTCTTCGGCCACGGCTCGGCAATCATCGCCACCCGCTGAACCGAGGCCGATCCACGCTGCGCGATCAAGCCGTGGTCGCCGGTTGTTGGATCGGCCGCCCGCCAAGTCGAACTCGACCACAATCGACTGGAACAGTTGCGTGACACGCTCGGCCTGAGGCGCGGCGGCCGTCTCGACGACCCTGAGAACAACCGGTTCGGTTCCCGTGAGCTGGGCGCGGGCGGGGACGCTAAGAACTGGCCGAGCTGTGGCGCGGCGGCGAAAACCAGTGGTCCATCAGCGTCGAGGTCATGCCCGATGCCCTGGTAGACAGCACCGACGTGGACAAATGGCAGGAAAAGTTCGACACCGCCGCCCGGTCTGTCGGTCTCGGCGTTGTCGAGATCCGCGGATTTCCGTGACCTTTTGCGCCTGCTGATGGCCATACTGTCGCACGGACAGGGGCTGTCCCGAACGCCCCTTCAGGTGTGGCGGGGTGGAGTCTGTGTCGACCGGATGCGCAATGATGTTGTCCCGTGGGTGATTACACGTTGGTCTTCGACCGGGTTCGGGGTTCGCTGCTGGGTGGGGCGATTGGTGACGCGCTCGGGTGGCCTATCGAATTCTTGCAGCTGGCCCAGATTCGCCGACGCTACGGAGACGAGGGAGTGCAAGGTTTTCTGCCTCAGCATGACGCGGATGCGCCGCAACAGATTACCGACGACACCCAGATGACATTGTTCACCGCGGAGGGTCTGTTGCGGTCCGTTCCGGGTGTCGACCCGGTGCCAGCGGTGCGCAGGGCGTATCTGCGGTGGTTGCAGACCCAGACACCGGATGCTCCCGTACTGGACAGTGATGGTTGGCTGGCGAGTCTGCCGTTTTTGTATGCGGCGCGGGCACCGGGGAATGCCTGTATGTCCGGGCTGAACAAGCAGGCACTGGGGTATCTCGCTCCAGGCATGCTCGATGAACCCGGTCCGGTGAATCCGGGGTCGAAAGGTTGCGGCACGGTGATGCGGTCGGCACCGTTCGGACTGGCCGGTGCGGGCCCGGACCTCGCGTTCACCACGGCTGCTCGCAGCGCGCAGCTGACCCACGGGCATCCCACGGGATATCTCGCCGCAGGAGCGTTCGCGGCACTGATCGATCGTGTTGTGAGCGGTATCGAGCTGCCGATTGCTGTGCAGCAGACCATTACTCAGCTCGCCGCACTCCCCGCAGGGGCGGAAACCGTGGCGGCACTGACCCGCGCTGTCGAACTGTCCGAGGGCGTGGCGAGCGCTGAGAAGGTCGAGCAGGTCGGCGCGGGATGGATCGCCGAAGAGTGCCTGGCGATCGCGGTGTACTGCGCTTTGTTCGCGGTCCGGACCGGCGATGTCCGCGCAGCGCTGCTGTTGTCGGTGAACCATTCCGGTGACTCCGATTCCACCGGCGCGGTCGCGGGCAACCTGATCGGCGCCGCCCATGGCGTGTCCGGGCTGCCGATGGAGTGGGCATCCGCGGTCGAGGGTCGCGATGTGCTGGTCCAGGTCGCCGACGACCTCGTCCTGAACTACTTCGTCGGCGACCGGTCCGCCTTGAACAACCGGTACCCGTTCGACGAGGGACTGTAAGGGTCGTTCATGTGCGAACGGGCTCGAAGGCGATAGGCGATGTCCACGATCCCCCCGAACCGGCATACGGTTCCGCTCTCGGGAGCGGTTCGTTTTCGGTCCGGCAACGACAAGCGACGCGACGCACTCGTCGTCCGACCGCACATCGAAACCGCCTGTCGCCGCACGTCAATAGATGTAGACCACCGCGTTTTCACCGCCGGTGCAGGTCACCAACTGTCCCTCCGCGACGCAGTTCATGGTGTAGGTCCGGCCGGTCACCGGACTGGCTGCCACTACCGAGCGCGATGAGCGCGAGACGTTCGTGGCGGCGGATTCGGCGTAGGCCTTGCGGACCGCTTCCGCGAAACCGCAGCTGGTGACCGAGGACCCGGTGGCCGACTGGGTGAAGCTGCCCGCGACGGGTTGGCCGTTCGTGCAGTTCGTCGCGCCCGCGGGCAGGGTGACCGAGGTAGGTGCGGCCTTGGTGGTCGAGGTCGACGGCGATGTGCTCGAACCGCCTGCGGTGCCGATGGCGGCCGTCGTGGTCACCTGCGCACCTGCCTGCACATTCGAACTCCCGGATTTGCCGGAGCCGAGCACCTGCCAGCCGATGGCACCGCCGACCGCAAGCACCACGATGACGAAGACGGTGACCATGATCGGCAGCATGACCGATCGATCCCGCTGATACGGATCCGCGGCGGGATCCTGTGCGTAGTAATCGTTTTCGTAGTCCGGTTCGGCATAGCCCTGCGGCGAATACTCAGCCGGTTGGGGCGACGGCCGGTACGGGTTGGGCGCCGCATGGGCAGGACCGCGCGGCGGCTCGAATGGCGGTGTGCCGGAGAAGGGTTCCGGCAACGGGACCCGGCGCGTCTCCGGAGCAGACGAATCCTGTTGCGCGCCATACTGTTCCGGATACTGCCGCGCCGGGTATCGAGCCTCCGGGTACCCCGCTTCGGGGTAATGCGACTCCGGATACCGCTGAGTGGCCGGAGCCGCCGGATCACCCGGGTACCGCGCTGACGGCAAGTGCTGTGGAAACTCCGGCGGCGACTCCTCGTACAAATGCGCATCCGGGAACGGCCGCACCTGCCGACCGACCCCGGGCGACCCGAACGACGGACCGGCGGGCTGCTGCGGCGGCAACGGCGTGAACTGCAGGTCGGCGGGTGAGACCACCGTCGGCCCGGTCGGATGGATCACCGCCGGAATCGTTCCCGTCGACTCCGCGGGCGAGGCCGGACCGCGGTGCACCACAGCCTGATCCGACGGTCCGCGCGACGGATCGGGCGGCCGCACGATCAGTGTCGGCGTATTGGCGGCGGGCGCGGTGCCGAGTACGGCCCTGGCCGCGCGCGCCAGATCGGTCGCGGTCGGGAAGCGATCGGCGGCCTCCTTGGCCATGCCGCGGGCGATCACCTCGTCCATCGCCGCAGGCACGCCCGGTCGCTGCACGCTCGGTCGTGGCGGCGCCTCGGTGAGGTGCGACCGGATCAGCCCACTCATGCTCCCGGACGGGAACGGTGTTGCTCCGGTGAGGCATTCGTGCAGTACACAGGCGAGTGAGTAGATATCGGCGCGACCGGTCACCGGTCCGGAATCGAATCGCTCCGGGGCCATGTAGGTGTAGGAGCCGATGGCCATGCCCGCCTGGGTGACCGCGCTGTCGCCCTCGATATGAGCGATGCCGAAGTCGACCAGGTAGGCGAAATCCGCCTCGGTGACCAGGATGTTGGCCGGTTTCACATCGCGGTGCACGAGTCCGTCGGCGTGCGCGGCGTCCAAACCGGCCGCGATCTGCTCGATAATGCCGATCGCGCGCTCGGCGCTCATCGGCCCCTGATTGCGCAGGATCTTGCGTAGATCGGTGCCGGGCACCAGCCGCATATCGATGAACAGCACACCGTCGATCACGCCCCAGTCGTGGATCGGGATGATGTGCGGTTCGGCCAGCCGGGCCGCCGCCTGCGATTCGCGGCGGAAGCGCACCTGGTAGACCGGGTCCCTGGCGAGTTCGTCGGACAGCAGTTTGACCGCGACCACGCGGTCCTTCACCGTGTCGTACGCCTCGTAGACCTCGCCCATACCCCCTTTACCGAGCAACGCTCTGAGCTCATACGGCCCGAACCGACTGCCGACTCTCCATCCAGGTCCGTCCACCCCGTCATTCCTCCACATCCCGGGCAAAGATCGCCCATCACCAGCTCCGGGTATGCGCGATCCGGCTGCCCGTCAACCCGTGGATTGTCCTGGTGCGACCACCCCGTGGTCAAACGCAAACACGATCGCGGCAGCCCGATCCCGCAGCTCCAGTTTGCCGAATATATGTCCGACATGGCTCTTGACGGTGACTTCGGAGATGCCGAGGTCGCGTGCGATCTCGGCATTGACGCGCCCGCGCCCGATCAATTCGAGCACCTCGTACTCGCGTGCCGTGAGTTCGGAGAGTCGGCTGTCGTCGCGGGTGACGGCGGGGCGAACTGTCCGATATGCCGAGAGCACCCGACCGGTGACCGACGGGTCCAACCAGGCTCCGCCGACGGCGACTGTGCGAACGGCTCGGATGAGATCTTCGGCGGGCGAATCCTTCAGGATGAATCCGGCCGCTCCGGCCCGCAATGCTCCGGAAAGCAGCTGGTCGTCGTCGAAGGTGGTGAGCACCAGCACCGGCGGCGCACCGTCGCGCGCACGCAGCATGCGCGTCGCGTCGATGCCGCCGACGCGCTTCATGCGCAGATCCATCAGCACGACATCGGGTCGATCGGCCGCTATCGCGGCGGGTACCTCGTCGCCGTCGGCGCATTCGATGACCACGAAACCGTCGCGCCGCCGCAGGATGCGCCGCAGCCCACCGCGGACGAGTTCCTGATCGTCGACGACCAGCACGGTGACCGTCTCCTCGGCCGCAGCCCCTGTCGTCACGCGCCCTCCCCCACCGCGCCGTCGCGCCGCATGTCACGCACCGCACTCGCGGCCCCATGGATCACGTCGGGCAGTCCGCACGACATCGACCAGGCCCGCGCGCCGCTCAGCGGAAATTCGGCTCGCACCGTCCAGCCGTCGTCGTATGGCCCGGTCTTGATGCGGCCACCGAGCAGTTCGGCGCGCTGGCGCATACCGGACAGTCCCATCCCGCCGCCGAGATCCGGCGGCAATCCCTTGGGCAGCGAATTGTTCACGATGAGCCGGGCCACCGACGAGTCCACCTCCAACAGCACGGTCGCGGTCGCGCCGGGCGCATGCTTGATCACATTGGCCAGGGATTCCTGGCCGATCCGATAGAGCGCCAGCCCGACCGCCGCGGACACCGCGGACAGATCCTCGGTACGGGTATAGCGAACATCCAATCCGGCCCCGGCGAAATCACCGACCAGATCATCGATATCGCGGATACCGGGCTCCGGCACGAGTTTGGACGGCCGGGCGTCGAGCAGGCCGATGGTGCGGCGGATATCGGCCATGGCCTGCCTGCCGAGTCGCTCGGCGTCGACCAGTGCGTCCACCGCTTCGTCCACGTCACGGTCGGTCTGCAGGGCGTGCCGGGCGGCGGTCAAATGCAGCAGGGTGATGCTCAGCGAATGCGCGATGACATCGTGCACCTCGCGCGCGATCCGGCTGCGCTCCGCGTCGGCGGCGCGTTCGGCCCGGATCTGCTGGCTCTGGCGTTCCTGATAGAGGAATTTGCGCTGGTACTGCAGCATCACGCCGACCAGCCAGCCGAGCGCGATCCCGACGATGTACATCTGCAGGCCCTGCAATCGCTGACCCGACGCACTCCACATCAGGTGACCGGCCGCGTCGAAGGCCATCAACTCGAGCACCGCGACGATCGCGAACAAGGCGCTGAAGCGTTTTCGCACGATGGCCGCGACCTCGCCGACCATCACCACCAGGATGAACGGGGAAAGGTCGGACGACACCGGCTGGGTGAGCATGATCGCCGTCGCGACCAGGCCGGAGACCGCGAGCAGGATCGGGCTCGGCGTCACACCGAAGAAGCAGAACAGCGGCACCGAGACGAAGACCAGGACGAGCGCCAGAATCGGCAGCGCGGTCGGAAAATATTCGTGGCGCTGAATGACCGCGCCGACACCGACCACAAGCAGAGCCGCATCGGCGCTGATCATCACCGAGGGCGGGTAGTCGAACGGCAGCTCTTCGAGATTGCGGCGCAGGACCGCGACCGGGCTGCGCACGAAGGCCACGAACCGATCCCGGACGCGCCCACTCTCGCGGAACGGTATCGCCGGTTGGGCGCCCGCCGACGATGCGATGGCGTGGGTCACATCCATCCTGTAAGGCTAACCGCCTGGTCGGGGCCTGTGCATCGTGCTCGGAGCGGGCTGCCGCTCCTACCGCGGTAGGAGATCGATTCGCGTCCCTGGCACGAAGACACCGTATTTCGTCGTCCGTAGCGTGAGATCTACCAAATCACGGAAGGGCATATGCGATGTCCGATCATTTCGAGCGACCTGCAAGCAATCGCTACGGCGATCATTTCGAGCGACCTGCAAGCAATCGCTACGGCGATCATTTCGAGCGACCCGCAAGCAATCGCCACGGCGATCATTTCGAGCGACACAGCAGTCGCAACGGATGGGAAGATCACCACCGCCGCACCGAGATCGTGCACACCGTGCTCACCCGCGCGGCCATCGATCCGGCCAGCCCCGACCTGTTCACGGAGATCCCGGAACTGGACCGGTTGTTCGGCGGACCGGAGGGCCTCTTGCTCGCGTTGCGATATCGGTGGAATATCCATCTCGACGCGAAATTGGACCAGGCACTGGTGCAGGGCCAATCCGCGGTCGAGGCCTATCTCGAACTCGCCGCCGAACAACCGGTCCTGCGCGCCGTGCTCGACGCACAGTATCGCCGCCGAGTTCAGGCGGCCGAGGCGATGGCGCGATAACGCGCAGGTGCGACACTGCGGTGCGCCACAATCGACCAAGATCGAATAGTTGAGAAAGAGGGTGGGGGACCGCCATGTCGGACCAGGCCATGCTGGAACTGACGGATATCACCAAGGAATATCGCGTCGGCGAACAGGCGGTGCGCGCACTGGACGGCATCAGCCTGCGCATCGAATCCGGTGAATTCACCTCGATCATCGGGCCGTCCGGCTCGGGTAAGAGCACGCTGTTGCATCTGCTCGGCGCACTCGATACCCCCGACTCCGGGTCGATCCGCTTCCGGGGTGAGGAGATCGGCGGCCTCGACGACGAGCGGCAGTCCGAATTCCGCCGCCACCGTGTCGGTTTCATCTTCCAGTTCTTCAATCTGCTGCCGACCCTCACCGCCTGGGAAAATGTCGCCATTCCGAAGCTGTTGGACGGCACCGGATTACGCAAGGCCAAACCGCGCGCGCTGGAACTGCTCGACCTGGTCGGGCTGAGTGAACGCGCCGCCCATCGGCCCGCCGAATTGTCCGGCGGTCAGATGCAGCGCGTCGCGGTGGCGCGGGCATTGATCATGGATCCGCCGCTGATCCTGGCCGACGAACCGACCGGCAATCTGGATTCCAAGACCGGTGCGTCCATCCTGAAACTGCTCGGCGATATCGCGGGCAACGGAAATTCGGTGGTGATGGTGACCCACGATATGGGCGCTGTCGAATACTGCGACCGCGTGATCACGTTGCGTGACGGTCAGATCGGCTCCAATGACAAGGTCGATATCGCCATGCGGACGGTGCGCGCGTGATCGGCGCGGCCTGGGATCGGCTGCGGCTGTTCAATATCGGTGAACTGCTCGCCCACCGCGGCCGCACCCTCATGTCACTGGCGGTGATGTCCATTTCGGCATCGCTGCTGGTCGCGGTGTTCAGCATCTCCGGTTCGGTCACCGGTTCGGTGGACCGGCTCACCCACAGTCTCGGTGGCAATGCCGTTCTGGAGGTCACCGGGATCACCGACGCGGGCTTCGATCAGCAGGAACTGCAACGCATCGCGACCACACCCGGCGTCGACAAGGCAGTGCCGATGTTGCGCGCACAGGTCGGATCGGGTGCCGATAAGGCGCTGCTGATCGGCGCCGACACCAGCATTACCGCACTCGGCAGCGATCTGGGCGGGCCGATGGCCGCGCAGGCGAGCAAATTGCTCACCGTGCCGAACGGTGTCCTGGTCGGATCCGGGATGGGACGCACCGAAGGTGAACATTTCACGCTCGGCTCTGGAACCGTCACTGTCGCAGCGGTTCTCGACAAAAAAACCTCCAAGCAGCTCAACGGTGGCCACATCATTGCCGCCCCGCTCGGGCTCGCGCAGAAACTCACCGACCGCGTCGGGCGGCTGGACTCGATTCAGATCATCGCGGCCGACGGCACCGATGTCGACCAGTTGCGCGAGACGCTGACCAAGGTGGTCGACGGACGCGCCGTGGTCGCCGATCCCGGGCTGCGCACCGCACAGGCCGGTGGCGCCATCCAGATCGTGCGGTACTCGACGCTCATGGCCTCGGCGGCCGCCCTGATCGTCTCGGCATTCCTGATCTACAACGCGATGAGTATGGCGGTCGCCCAGCGCAGGCCGGTGTTGTCCATGCTGCGGGCGATCGGCGGCAAGCGCGGGCCGATGGTGCGTGACCTGCTGGTCGAGGCGGCGCTGCTCGGCGTGCTCGGCGGGTTGGGTGGCGCGGTGGTCGGCGCCGCCATGGGTGGTGTCGCGATCGGCAAACTTCCCACCGCCATCATGCAATCGGTGGAGGCGCGCACCGAATACATGGTGCCCGGGTACGCGATTCCGATGGCGATCGGCGCCTGCGTGGTGGCCAGCGTGCTGGCGGCTGCCATCGCGGCGCGCCAGGTGTACAAGGTCGAACCGATCGAGGCGCTGGCGCCGGTGGGGGTGGCGCGCACCGATACGACGAGTGCGGCGCTGCGCTGGACCTCGATCGTGCTCGGCGCCGGCCTCATCGTCAGCGCGATCGTCATTGCCGAAGCCGATCTGGGCCGCATATCGCTGGCGTCGATCTCGATGTCGTTCGCCGGGGCGGTGACGCTGTGCTTCACCGCCACCGGACCGATCGTGCGGGCCGCCGCGGCGATCGCCGGACGCTTCGGCGCACCGGGCACGCTCGGGGCCACCACCCTCGAACGCGCACCGCGACGGGTCTGGGCCACCGCGATGACGGTGATGATCGGCGTATCCGCCACCGTCGCGATGGGCGGGGGCTCGCGCAATATGGTCGATTCGGCCACCGCCTCCTTCGCGGGCTTCAACGACACCGATCTGTTCGTCAGCACCAGCTCGATGGAGCAGTTCCCGACGGGTCCGTTGCTGCCCAACGGATTACGCGAGAAGATCGCCGAAGTGCCCGGTGTCAGGGAGGTCGGGCCCGCACAGATGGCCTTCGCCACCCTCGGCACCGGGCGGGTGATGTTGCAGGGATATCCGAGCGAGGCGGACGAATCCGAGACCGGCTCGGTGAGTCGAGAAGTCATGGCCCACTTGGCCACCGGGGAAGGGGTGGCGATATCTCGGGATGTCGCGCGATCGCTCGGTGTCGGCGCCGGGGCCGAATTGACCATGCCGACCCCGACCGGCAACCACACCGTGCGGGTGCTGGACGTGATTCCGTATATCTCGGCCATCTCGGGTGTGGTCGTGATGAATCTCGACCAGATGCGCGCGTGGTATCAGCGACCGGGTGAAACCGTGCTCTCGGTGCATTTCCAACCGGGCGTGGACAAGTCGGCGGTGCAGGCCGCGGTGCGGCGCGTGGTGCCCGTGGATATCCACGTCGACACCGGCGCGCAAGCGGTCGTCGCCATCTCCTCCAGCCTGCGGCAGGGCTCGGCGATCAGTTACGCCATCTTGTGGATCGTGGTGTTGGTGGCCACCGTGGCACTGCTGAATACCCTCATGCTCTCGGTCCTGGAACGCCGCCGCGAACTCGGTGTACTGCGGGCCATGGGCACCAGCCGCAAATTCCTGCTGCGCTCGGTGCTCGCCGAGGCCGTCGGCATCGGATTCATCGGCGCGGCAATAGGTCTCGCGGCTGGTGCGGCGATCCAATATCTGGCGACCGTCGCCGTCGGGCACGCGCTGACCATCGACATCGCATACCAGCCGAGCCCGATGCTGCTGGTCTACGGCACCGCCGCACTCGCATTGGCGCTGCTCGGATCGATTCCGCCCGCGTTGCGGGCGGCCCGGATGCCGATCGTGGAGGCGTTGGCGGTCGACTGAGTATCGGGTTGCCGCATTGCGTGCGACAGTCCGATCGGCTTGTTCGGCAGGGTGATACGGCCGTGCATGCACCGCGCATGGTGAGCGGGCATGGTGATCGACTCGTCCCAGCGCAGCGTCGTCGAGTCAGACTGCTCGCGCGGTCCCAACAGCAAATGTGCCCAGCTCGGGTTGGTTGCTCGGTCCGAGCGACACCAGGTGGGCTGGTTGCGAGTGGCGCGATCAACATCCAGATTTCCGAGTCGGCACCAATTCAGCTGTCCAGCAGGCAATTACAGCGGTGCTGCGTCCCACCAGGCAGTGAGTGCGTCCTGGGCCGTCGGTGTCGGCGGGACGGTTTGCACTCCACCGGCGGTGCCGTGGTTGCTCACGTACACCAGGAAGTTCGAGCGGACCGGGTCGGATTCGAAGCTCACCACCAGTTTGGCGGTGTGGTAGAAGGGCTGGAGGGGGCCGGGTGGGTCTTCCACGACCCAGCGGTGAGTGTTGACCGGGATTCCGCTTTTCCTACCGGCCGTCGCGACATTGGCGGGCAGCGCCTGGACCACGGCTCGGGCGTCGGCGGCGGAGGCGTATTCGAGGATGGTGTAACTCATCTGCGTGGTGGCCTGGGTTTCGCGATGGCATTCCCATGCGGTGACCCAGGGGCTGGATTTCAAGGGTTCGTCCTCGATCCCCAGCGGCTCCCCGGCCTCCGATGCCATGCAGCGCGCGTCTTGATAGGCCTCGCCGAAATCGTCCTTGCCCTGCGGCACCAGATTCGGGAAAAGCCTGCGGCTCTTGGCAAGTACATCGGACGGAGCGGCCGCCGTCGTGGCGGTAACGGGTGGCGGCACGGCGGCATCGGGCGGGCCTTCCGACTCCCAGCCGACGACCACGAGCGTGCCCATTACGGCGATCACCGCGACCACGATGCCGACGGCGATCCAGCCGGCCAGCACGGCCGTACTCCGGCCATGGTCCGGAGTCGGTTGCGGGCCAACGGCATTCGGCCCGAAGGGGGGTGGTGCCGCGCCAGGCGACAGCGCGGACGGCGGCTGTTGCGGCGGCTGACCCGGAATCGGTGGTCCCGGAATCGGCTGGCCCGGAATCGGCGAGCCCTGCGCCGCTGGGGCCTGCCCCGGTTGGCCCTGTACCGGCACGCCCTGTATGGGCTGGCCCTGCGCCGGTTGCCCCTGCACCACAGGCCCCTGTGCGCCCTGCTGAGGCGGAGCCGCCTGTTGCGATGCCGCCGGATATGCCGCCGCTTGCGCTGCCCCCGGCTGAGGTGGATACGCCGCAGCCTGTGGTGCCCCCTGCGCCGGTGGCACACCCGGCTGCGCAGGCGCCAACGAGTACCCCGCGGCCTGCGGTGTCCCCTGCGCGGGTGGCCCCTGCGTCGCTGGTGCACCTGGCTGCGGCGCCGCTTGCTGCGCAGGTGCCGCAGGGTAACCCGCGGCCTGCGGCGCCCCCGACGCCATCGGTTGCTGTAGCGGTGGATAGGCCTGCGGCGCAGCACCATATCCAGCGGGCCCGACCGCCTGCGTGGACTGCGCCAAGGCCCCTTGATCAGCGGGCACACCGAACCCCGGTGCGGGTGGCGCGGATCCGACGGCCTGTCCCGGATACACCGGTGGGAAGCCGGGATTCACCTGCACGGCAGCAACCTGAGGAGCGGTCAATGCCTTGCGGGCCGCGGCGGCGAACTCGACACATGTCGCGTACCGATGTTCGGGACGTTTGGCCATCGCCTTGGCGAGCACCCCGTCCAGCGCGGGATTCAAACCCTGGCGGCGGGTTGCCAATGGCGCGGCGACATGTTGCAGATGCCCGCGGATGATGTCGTTCGGATCGGGCGCGTCGAATGGCGCCATGCCGGTGAACAGCCAGTACAGCGCGCACGCCAACGAGTACTGATCGGTGCGGTTGTCCAGCTTGGCGCCGGTCATCTGCTCGGGCGAGGCGTAGGACAGGGTCGCGCTGAACATGCCGGTCTGGGTCAGGTGCGTGGAGTCCTCGCGCAACCGGGCGATACCGAAGTCGGTCAGGAAGACCCGCTCGCCCTGCCCACCGGTGGAACGAGCCAGCAAGAAGTTGGCGGGCTTCACATCCCGATGCAGCACCCCCATGCCGTGCGCGTAATCCAGTGCCGCCGCGACACCCTCGATGATCTGCACCGCCCGCTCCGGCGGCAGTGTCATCGGGTCGACGGTCGCCGCGTCGACGCCGTCGATGTACTGCATGGAGATCCAGAGCTGATTGTCCTCGGAGCCGCGGTCGTAGACGGCGACGATATTCGGGTGGTCCAGATGCGCGGCCAGATCGGCCTCCCGATCGAAGCGCGCACGCACCTCGGCGTCGGTGAACAACTCCCGATTCAGCAGCTTCAGCGCTGTCTGCTTACCGAGGCGGGGGTGTCTGGCCAGGTACACCGAGCCCATGCCCCCCTGGCCGAGCAGCCGCTCCACGGTGAACCCGGCGAACACCTCACCGCTGTTCAGCAACGCGACCCCCTTCAGGTGACTGCGGCCCTCGGACATCGGTCGTCCGAGCGCGTAAACAGAGTTGTGAGCCTACCGGGTAGCCCCTTGGCCACGCTGTTTCGAATTCTCCGGGAAAATCGGCGAAACTATCAACAGGGCGTCAGCACCGGGTCGGCTCCTGGCATGATTCGGTGCTGATCGCGCGACGTCCGGTCACCGACCGGGCGGGTGTGACGAGGATGTTTTTCGCACCGCCGATGGAACAACGGGTGTCAGGTTGTGGTGGCGCGGAGAACGCGGCGGTGAGGTCTACAAGAACGATGGTGAATTATCGGGTGGCGCTGCGCGGCGCGGCACTCACGGTTTTGGTCACGCTCACCTCCTGTTCCCTCTTACCCAGCACCCACAACGCACCCGCGGAGCCGACGCTACCCGTCGAACGGCCCGGATCCTGGCATCCGGGCTGGTCGATCTCGCGGCCCGATTCGCTGGCCGCCGATTTCACCCAACTGCAGCCGAATCTGCCGGGGCAGGTCGGGATGGCCATCATGCCGGTCGGCGGCGGCCGGATGACCATCTTCGGCGACTGGACCAGCGGCATCGCCTGGTCCACCATCAAGGTGCCGCTGGCCATCGCCGCGCTGCGGCACGACCCGACCGGTGTCGTCGAATACGCGCACGAGGCGATCACCGTCTCGGATAACGATGCGGCCGAAGCACTCTGGGAGTCGCTCGGTGACGGCGAAGAGGCCGCGCGGGCCGTTCAGGAGGTCCTCGACGAGGCAGGCGACGCGCTGACCAACGTGTACGGACCGAAGACCAGCATGGACTACATCGCATTCGGCGCGACCGAATGGACGCTGGCCAATCAGGTGCGCTTCGCCTCGCAGCTGCCGTGCCTGCCCGAGTCCGGCACCGTGGTCGAGTTGATGGAACAGATCACGCCGGAACAGCGCTGGGGCCTCGGCACCATCGAGGGCACCGAATTCAAGGGCGGCTGGGGCCCGGACGACGAAACCGGCGTCTACACCGTCCGTCAGTTCGGCATCGTGCCGACCCGATCCGGCGGTGTCGCGGTCGCGCTTGCGGCACAGGCGGATTCGGGCACCTTCGAGGATGCGACCGCCCTGCTCGATCGGCTGGCCCGGCTGCTGTCGCGACACCTCGACGATCTCAACGGCGGTAAGTGCCAGCAGCAGCCGCGCTAACCCGGGGTGACCAGTCCGGATTCGTAGGCGAGTACCACCGCCTGCGCGCGGTCGCGCAGATTCAACTTCGAAAATACCTTGGAGACATGGGTTTTCACGGTCTGCTCGGCGACGAACAGCGCGGTGGCGATCTCGGTATTGGACATGCCCTTGGCGATCAACTCCAGCACCTCGCGTTCACGCGGAGTCAGTGACGCCAGCGCGGGTGTGGGTTTGACGCGGCTCGCACTGCGGCGGCGGGTGACATCGGCGATCAGTCGGCGGGTGACCGTCGGGGCGAGCAGGGCCTGGCCGTCGGCGACCACACGCACCGCGCGCACCAACTCCTCGGCGGGCGCGTCCTTGAGCAGGAATCCGCTGGCGCCGATGCTCAACGCCTCGTAGACGTAATCGTCGATATCGAAGGTGGTCAGCATGAGGACCCGCACCGGCGGGTCGAAGCCGGCGGCGAGGATGGCGCGCGCGGCGTCGAGTCCGTTCATCTCCGGCATGCGCACATCCATCAGCACCACATCCGGGCGCAGCCGCTTGGCCTCGGCGACGGCGACCTTTCCGTCCGGCGCGTCACCGACCACGCTGATATCGGATTGGGCGGCGAGCAGGGCGCCGAACCCCTGACGCACCATGGCCTGGTCGTCGGCGATCAGAACAGTAATTGCCACCAGCAGAGCCTATCCGCCCACTCCGGCCGGACAAGTCGGGTGCCACATGCGTCACATTCAGGTGCACGGCGAGTTCGAGCGTACCCGGCGAGTTGGCCACGTCCATTCGAAATCAATTGCACTGTAAGAATTTTCGTGGAGCAATACGCTCAAACGTCTTCGGCGGCAGTCGCCGTGGCGATCATCACCGGGTCGAGAGCCGACCCGGACGCCGGAGTGATCGGCAGCCGGGCTCGGACCTCGAAACCGCCGTCCGCACGCGGACCCGCCGATACCTCGCCGCCGACCGCGAGCGCACGCGCCCGCATGCCCGCGATGCCGTGACCGCCGTTGCCGACCGGTCGCGCGACGGTAGCGCTCAGCGCGTTGCCGACGCTCAGCTGCAGTGCGTCGGCGCCGATCACGATCGCTACCTGCACCGGTGCGCCCGGGGCGTGCCGGGAAGCGTTGGACAGCGACTCCTGGACGATCCGGTACAGCGCGAGGCCGACCGAATCCGGGACCGGATCCAGCAGTCCGTCGACGGTCCAGTCGATGCGCACACCGGCGCGGCGGGCGCCCTCGAACAAGCCGAGCACATCGGCTGCCTTCGGTTGCGGTGCGTGTTCGGGCAGTTGACCGTCGCTGCGCAGCACACCGAGCATGCCGCGGATCTCGTTCAATGCCTCGCGGGCGGTCGCACCGATGGATTCGAATTCCGCGCGAGCGGCGGGAGTCACGCCCTCGACCCGATAGGGCGCGGTCTGGGCCTGCACCACGACCAGGGACATGTGGTGGGCGACGACGTCGTGCAGGTCGCGGGCGATGCGGGCCTTCTCCTCCAGGATGGCGCGCCGGGCCCGCTCCAGTTCGTTCTCCTCCTCCTGGGCCAGCAACTGTTTGCGCGACTGCACCAGCCAGCGCACCAGCATCGCGAACAGCACGACGGCGGCGAAGGCGATCGGCCAGGCCCACGCGCCGCCGGAGATGTCACCGTCGCTGGTCATCGTGGTGGCCAGCAGCAGCGAGGTGGCACCCCAGGCGACCGCGACGATCGGGACCGCCGCGCGCAGGGCCACCGCGAACAGCAGCGCGAACAGGCACAGGATGTGCACGACCTGGATCGGGATCTCATTGTCCGGCTGATTCGGGATGGCCAGGGCGATGAGCAGGGCCGAACCCGCGGATATCGCCCAGCCCAGTGCCGGGTTGAGCCGGATCAGCAGGATGGGGAACGCGGCGAGTGCGGCGATGAACGGCTGCACCGCGACCGGTACGTCATGGGTGAGGTGCAGTGTCGGCCACGCGACGGCGTAGAAGATCACCGCGAGCAGCACGGTGAACGCGTCGAACCACATCCGCGCGTTCATTCCCTTGATCCCGCTACGACGTTTTTCCCTCATGGCTACGACAGTAGGAAGCCCGAGCGGTCTTGGTCCTCATACCCACGGGTGAATTCCGGTCCGATACCGCAGTAGGAGGACTCGCACGCGCTCCCCCGGCGGCACGGGCCGGGAAACCGCTCCGCGGCGTGAGGTGGCGTAGCGGGATGGATTCCTACCGTCGAGCACCATGAGCACACCGACCATCGATGCCGGCGCCCGAACCCGATCCATCGCACGACGCTGTGCCGCACTCACAGCGGCCGCACTGACCACCATGGCGGCCACCATCATGCTGGCGCCCGCGACGCATGCCGCCACCGTCGAGCGGCCGGTGGAGAATGCGTCGGCCGGTGCCGCGGTGGTCGGCCTGACCTCGGGCGGGCCGGGGTCGGTCGATGTGATTCCCGCCGATTTCGCGGAGCGGTTCGGGTATCGACCGGCTGTTGTCGATGGGCTGCTGGTCAATCCGGTTGGGGATTGCTCGTCGCCGGTGACGTTGCCCAGTGAGTTCGAGACCGCTTGCAAGGCACACGATTTGGGTTATGACCTCCTGCGTTATGCGGACGCGCAGGGTCAGCCGCTGAGCGGGTGGGCCAGGCAGGCGCTGGATGCGACGCTGGCCGTGCATATGCACGAGGCGTGCGCGGCTCGGGACGACGGGTTCTCGCGGGCACGGTGCAATGCGATGGCGAGCATTGCGGACACGTTCGTCGATCTGAATTCGCGGCGGCAGGACTATGGCGTGCCGATTGCCGAATCCGGCTTCGGGGAACAAGATTCCGGGAACAGCGGGTGGATCGTCGGTGGCGGTCTGGCCGGGCTCGGGGCGGCCGGGTTCCTGCCGTCCGTCCGGCGGCGGCTTACCGATGTGCGGGATCGACGTCGTTCTTCGGTACGAGCTTCGAATCGTATCGGCGCTCTGGGGGTTCAGGCATGAGCACGTTGACCGCGACCAGACCGGTTTCTCCCCGGAACGATTCGGGTTATTCGCCCAGCTCGAGCACTTCACCCGGACCGGTAAATCGCTGGAAAAGGCACGTCGCCAAGGGATTTCACCGTGGCGTGCGGCCGCGAATCGGCACAACGCTCGGAATCGGACTCGGCACCACGGTATCCCTGGCCCCGAGCCTGCTTCCGCGCACACCGAGTGCCCAGGCGATGTCGACCGGGCTGCTCGCAGCAGTTGCGCTGGCCGTCGCCGGGGTTCTTCGGTTTGCGTTGCGGCGCTGGGATTTCGACATCAACCGGCGGATGGATCGATTCCGCACGCCGTTGCTCGGCGTGGCCGTGCTCGCGATCGTCGGCATGGTCGTGCAGGGAACCCATTGGCAGAACCGGTTGCGTGCCGCGATGGATACCGCGCCGATCGGTCCGGACTATTGGCTGCGCTGGGCGCTCGCATCCGTAGCGATCGTGGGGGTTGTCGCCGGAATCGTCCGCGCAACTGGATGGCTCGCGCGCAAGCTGGGTTCAGTGCGCAGTGTCGCCATGGGGGTGGCGGCGGTGTCGGTGCTCTACCTCGTCGGGGTACCCGCGGTTGTCGATTGGCGACGCAGTACCTATGCCGCCGCCAATGCGACGATCGATCCCACACTGGTGCAACCGGTTTCGTATGTTCGGTCCGGAAGCGCCGAATCCGCGGTCAGCTGGCCTTCATTAGGCGCGGAGGGACGCAAGTTCGTCACCGGATCGCCCGCGGGACCGATCCGGGTATACGTCGGACTCGACTCCGCACCCGATCTCGATTCCCGCGTAGCTCTGGCCATTCGAGAGCTGGAGCGGTCCGGCGGATTCGAGCGGTCGAATATCGTGCTCGCGGTGCCGACCGGGTCCGGATGGATCGATGCGAATGCGGTTCGCGGGTTCTATGAACGCTTCGGCGGTGATGTCGCACTCGTCGGGATGCAGTACTCCTACGCCCCCAGCTGGGTGACCTTCGTCTTCGGACGCGACGATGCGGTCGCGTACGCGCGAGCACTGTTCGATGCCGTGGAACGCCACATCGGCACGCTCGACCACAAGCCCGAGCTCTACGTCTACGGGCAGAGTCTCGGCGCGCTCGGCGGGAGCTCGATATTCGCCGACGACGCCGACCAGGACCGTCGGACCTGCGCGGCGCTCTGGGCGGGCCCACCCGCCGGTCAGGTGCACCGGGCGGGCGCGACGGTATTGGCCAACAGCTCGGATCCGGTGGTGCACTGGTCGCCGTCGCTGCTGTGGCGCGCACCCGAGCTCCGCGATGTTCGGGTGGATGCGCCTGTGCCACAGTGGCTTCCGGTGATCAGCTTCCTGCAGACCAGTGCGGATCTGCTCGCCGCACTGAACGCGCCGCCGGGCCACGGTCACCGCTACGGCACCGATCAGGGCACCGCGATGGGCGCCTGCTGACCCGCGACTTTCCTGCTGAGAGGCTTGATCGGCTATAGAACATGTTCTAATTTGCTAACCATGTCCTTTGTCATCGATGCCACCGTCGAAATCGACGCCCCCGCCGAACTGGTGTGGCAGGTGATCACCGACCTGCCCCGCTACGGCGAGTGGAACCCCTTCTGCATCGAATGCCGCAGCACCCTCGTCCCCAGCGAGCCGATCGATATGCTGGTCGCGCTCTCCGGTTCCAGCCCGCGTCGCCAGCGCGAATGGATGGTCTCACACACCCCGGGCACCGAACTCAGCTACTCGATGAAGCCGGTCCCCCTCGGCGCCCTGCACAGCCTGCGCTCACACCGCGTCACCGCACTCGGCCCCGACCGCACCCGCTACGAATCCCACTTCGAACTCGGCGGCTGGCTGCACCCCTTGGTCGTAGCCGCCCTCGGCAAAAACCTCCGACGCGGCTTCGCGGGCATGACCGAAGGCATCCAAAAGCAAGCCGAATCCCTCCGCGCCAACTGACTGCACGCGACACTGCCCGCACGCCCCGCTGATCCAAAACCCACTGCGCGGTTGCCGCACACCTCCCGGGTACGTCGCAAACCGACATGCCGCCCGACTCGCCGAGCCCCGTCCGCGAAGATGTGCGGGAGCGCGCGGATCGACTATTTCGAGTTCGATCCCGAACACTGATATCCGAGCCACGCTCGAACGAAGGTGTGTGCGGGCGGGTGTGGTCGGGGTCTCTTCGGGGTAAAGGCGGGGTGGGGGAATGCGGGTTCGGGTCGGGTGGTTGTGTGGACCGTCCGATGAGCGGATCGGATCCACTGCCACAGAAGGGGTTTCGTCGTGCGTACAGTTCGTGCCCTGGTAGCGCTGCTGCTGGCGCTATTGCCCGCCACCGTCGGCACCGCGGACGCGAATCCACCGAAACCATTCATTTGGACGACGGTCTGGGCGACCTCGGCGCATCAGCCGAGCAAGGCATTCGTGGCCAATTGGGCGGAGAGCGGATTCACGAATCAAACGGTGCGCCAGGTAGTTCGGGTCAGTGACGGTGGTCTGACCACTCGGGTGCGGCTGACCAACCGCTACGGGACGACACCGCTCGCGGTCGCGGGCGCGACGATCGCCCGCAGCGCCGCCGACGGCGCGATCGATCCGGACAGCGTGCAGAATCTGACTGTCGGCCTCGCCCCGTCGTTCCGCATCGCACCGGGCGCCGATCTCGTGACCGATCCGGCCATGCTGTCGCTGGCGCCGCTGGAGTCGGTGACCATCACCCTGTACCTGGCCGAACCGACCGGCCCGGCGACCCAGCACGCCCAGTCCTTCGCCACCACTTACCGGGCAAACGGCGACCACCGCGCCGACGCGACCGCCGCTGCCTTCACCGAGACCAGCCAATCCTGGTACTACCTGACCGGCGTCGAGGTCGCGAATGTCGCGCCGCCGCGCTCGGCATTGGTGGCCTTCGGCGACTCGATCACCGAAGGCGTCGGCTCCACCGGTAATTCCGACAATCGCTACCCGGACGAACTCGCCGAACGCCTGGCCGCGGCAGGCATACCGCGTGCCGTACTCAACGAGGGCATCGGCGGCAATCGCGTCACCGTGGATTCCAGCTGGCTGGGTGACAGCGCCCGGACCCGATTCCGGCACGACGTGCTCGACCAGCCCGGCGTCGGGACCGTGATCATCCTGGAGGGCACCAACGACATCGGCCTAAGCTCCGGCGTGACCGCCGTGGACACCGTCGTCGACGTCTCTCCCGAACAGCTCATCACCACCTACCGCGAGTTGATCGGCCAAGCCCGCGCCGCCGGACTCCGCGTCCTCGGCGCGACGCTGCCCCCCTTCGGCGATTCGCCCTACTTCAACGATGCGGCCGAAAACAAGCGCCTGGCGGTCAACGAATGGATCCGGACCGGAGGCGAATACGACGCCATCGTCGATCTCGACGCCGCACTCGCGGACCCGACCGATCCGCACCGCCTGGCCCCCGCCTATGACAGCGGCGACCACCTGCACCCCAATGACGCCGGGTACCGCACCATGGCCGCAACCGTAGACCTCACCGACATCCGCTGACCCGCCCACGCCGAATCAGCTTGTTCCACTGCCCTTTCGTGAGCTGTCGGATCCGAGTGCGGTGCCGGGCGCATTGTCGCGTTGTGTCGCATCGACGACATCGGACACCGTTTCGGCGAATGCCCGGATCAGTGGGCTCCCCGCGGCGGTGCGCCTCACCAGCGCCCAGCGGGAGGGCGCGGCATCGCGGATCGGAACGAATGCCAAGCCCGGCCACGGGTAGTAGTCCGCGACGACCTCGGGACGCACTGCCTCGAAGTCACCGTGTCGACCATCTGCTGCCAGGTGGCCATCACCGGGCCACGTGCGATCGGTCGGCCCGACGGCATTTAGAAGGGTTGATGGTCTCCTCCATGTGATGCGGTACCCGCTACGACCGTGCAGTCGCCGAGATCTTCCAGACCGATCGAGTCACGTCGGGCGAAGGGATGGTGGCCGGGGCCGATGCGTTGCGACCGTTCAAGGGACGGTGGTCAAGACGCGAGGTGGGACAGGGCGGCTTCGAGGGTGGCGTCAGCGTAGGACTCCGTCAGGCCGGGCAGTCCCAGGGACCAGCGGGATTGGATCGGACCGAGCAGCAGATCGATCGCGAACTCTGTATCGAGATCGGAGCGCAACTGTCCGGCCCGGACAGCAGCGGCCAAGCGTTCGGCAATGGCCGCACGCTGTGGAAGCAGGAGTCGCTCGCGGTAGGCGTCGGCGAGTTCCTGATCCTGTTGTATCTCGATGTACATCGCCCGCAGGAAGGCCTCGAAACTCGGATCGGTGAGCTCGGCGATCGCGCCGCGGAGCAGTTCACGCAGGTCCGCGCGGATATCGCCGGTATCGGGAAGTACGAGACCACCCGGGCCGGAATCGAGTTCGAGCATCGCGTCGAACACGACGGCCCCCTTCGACGGCCACCAACGGTAGATCGTCTGCTTGCCGACCCCGGCGCGGGATGCGATGGCTTCGACGCTCAACTTCGCGTAGGGCAGCTCACGGATCAGTTCGGTGGCGGCGCCGAGAATCGCAGCGCGGGCACGTTCGCTGCGCCTTGCTGCGCTGGGGGTTTCGGCCATGATGAGACTTTACCAAGCCGCGAGACGAAACGTCTCGTCTTGACAAGACCGAGTCAGGTTGGCATGGTCGTCAAACGAGACGGATCGTCTCGCGACGAAAGGATCGACAATGACCAGAACCTGGTTCATCACCGGCGCGAACCGCGGGCTGGGGCGGGCGTTCACGCTCGCCGCGCTCGCCGGTGGCGACCGCGTTGTCGCGACCGCTCGCGATCCGCGATCGATGGCCGATATCGACGACGACCGATTGACGGTGCTGCCCTTGGATGTTCGCGACCGCGACCGCGCGATCGCCACGGTGGACAAGGCATTCGCGATCGCGGGCAGTATCGAGGTGATCGTGAACAACGCCGGATACGGTCTGGTCGGTGCGGTCGAGGAACTGACCGAAGCCGAGATCCGCGCCCAGATGGATACCAATTTCTATGGCGCACTGTGGGTTTCGCAGGCCGCAGTGCCGCATCTGCGCAAGCAGGGCGCGGGGCATATCGTGCAGATCTCGACCATCGGCGCGGTCGGCAGCCTGCCGCTGTTCAGCATGTACAACGCGAGCAAATGGGCACTCGAGGGTTTCGGCGCGTCACTCGCGGATGAGTTGCGGCCCTTCGGAATTCACGTCACGCTGGCCCAACTCGGCGGTTTCGATACCGATTGGGCGAAATCGAGCATGAAGTTCGCGACGGCGCTCCCGGTGTACAAAGAACTGCGCACCGGCATCCTGGGCATGCCGGACTACCCGGACCCGACCACCCCATCGCCGGAGACAGATGCTGAGTCCGAGTGGGTCGAAGCGGCCCCGGAAGTCGCTGCGGCGGAACTGATCGCGCTCGTGAATACGCCGAACCCACCGGTGCGCAAGGTAATCGGCCCCCGCGCACACCAAATGGTCGCGATGGCACTGGATCAGCGCCGGAAGGACTACCTCAGCGACCCCGAGTTCGTCTGGCCCGCATAAGGATGTCCTGAGCGCCCATTCCCGTCGAGTTCACGCGGAATCACGCATGATCGGGACAGGAGTGGGCACTCAGGTCAATACTTCTCAGGCGACCGGACCCCGCGCGGCCTCATACGCCGCACCGACGCGGTACAACCGATCATCGGCAAGCGCGGGAGCCATGATCTGCAGCCCCACCGGCATGCCGTCGTCCTTGCTCAACCCGGACGGCACCGACATCGCCGGATGCCCCGCCAGGTTCGTGGGCAGGGTGCACAGGTCGGAGAGGTACATCGCCAGCGGATCGTCGACCTTCTCACCCAGCTTCCACGGGGTGAACGGGCTGGTCGGCGAGACCAGGACGTCGACCTGCTCATAGGCCTTGTCGAAGTCGCGGGCGATCAGCGTGCGCACCTTGAGCGCCTGACCGTAGTAGGCGTCGTAGTATCCGGCCGACAGCGCGTAGGTGCCGATCATGATGCGACGCTTGACTTCCGGGCCGAATCCGGCGGCGCGGGTCGCGGCCATGACCTGCTCGGCGCTGTGGTTGCCGTCGTCGGCGACGCGCAGTCCGTAGCGCATGGCGTCGAAGCGTGCCAGATTCGAGGACACCTCGCTCGGCAGGATCAGGTAATAGGAGGCGAGCGCGTATTCGAAGTGCGGGCAAGACACTTCGACGATCTCGGCGCCCAAATCCTTCAGCACACCGACGGCCGCATCGAACGATGCGATGACGCCCGGCTGGTAGCTGTCGGAGTGCAGTTCCTTCACCACACCGACTTTCACGCCGCGCAGATCGCCCGTGGCGCCCTGGCGTGCCGCGGCGACCACCGGCGGCACCGGCACATTGCGGGAGGTGGAGTCGCGCGGGTCGTATCCGGCGACCACCTCGTGCAGCAGCGCGGTATCGAGCACGGTGCGACCACACGGACCACCCTGATCCAACGATGACGCACACGCGACCAGACCGAACCGGGAGACGGTGCCGTAGGTCGGCTTGGTGCCGACGGTCGCGGTCACCGCGGCAGGCTGCCGAATCGACCCACCGGTATCGGTGCCGATCGCCAGCGGCGCCTGATGCGAAGCCAGCGCGGCCGCCGAGCCACCGCCCGAACCACCTGGAATCCTGGTGGTATCCCACGGATTCCGGGTCGGACCGAAGGCCGAGTTCTCGGTGGAGGAGCCCATCGCGAACTCGTCCATGTTGGTCTTGCCGAGGATCGGGATGCCTGCGGCGCGCAACCGGCTGGTCAGCGTCGCGTCGTACGGTGCGACCCAGCCCTCGAGGATCTTCGAGGCACATGTGGTCGGCATATCCGTGGTCGTGAAAACGTCCTTGAGCGCCAACGGAACTCCGGCCAGCGGCGACGCGGGCGCATCGCCCGCGGCGAGTGCGGCGTCCACCGCTTCCGCCGCGCTGAGCGCCTCGTCGCCTGCCACGTGCAGGAAGGCGTGGTACTCGCCGTCGACGGCGGCGATCCGATCCAGATGCGCCTGGGTGACCTCCACCGAGGTCACCTCGCGGCCGTGGATCTTGGCCGCCAACTCGGCGGCAGCCAGCACTGTCAGGTCGGTCATTCGCCCTCTCCCAGGATCTGCGGAACCAGGAACCGCTGGTCCTCGACCGCGGGGGCGCCCGAGAGCGCCTCATCCGGGGTGAGGCACGGGATGACCTGATCCGGACGCGTCACATTCGTCGCCGGATTCGGCGACGCGGTCGCAGGCACATCGGCGGCGGCGACCTCGGAGATGGTCCGCACGTGACTCAGGATCGAATCCAACTGACCGGCGAACTGATCCAGTTCGGCTTCGGACAGGGCGAGCCTGGACAGCCGGGCGAGGTGTGCGACCTCGTCGCGGGAGATGGCGGGCACCGCGGACCCCTTTCGGCATGATTGAGCTTGGTGAACGGCCACCGAACAGCCTAGCGACTCCCCACTGCACAACTTTCACAGGAGCCGCGCATGCAACGACACACCCCACCGGCTAGCGTGACACGCCGCTTCCGCGCTAATTCGCGCTGTGGCATCCGTCACCGGCCGTACTTCGAGTCGATAACTCGGACTTGTGGGTGTAAGTATTGCGTGACCCGGGTATTCGTTTCAGAGCCTCGGCCGCCAAGGAAAGGAACGCGCGTGTCTTACCTGCTCCGCGTGCAACTTCCGGATCGACCGGGAAGCCTCGGTGCGCTTGCGCTCGCACTGGGCTCCGTCGGCGCCGACATCCTCTCCCTCGACGTGGTCGAGCGGGGTGCGGGATTCGCGGTCGACGATCTCGTGGTCGAGGTGCCGCAGGGTGCGCTACCCGACACATTGATCACCGCCGCCGAATCGATCGGCGACGTGCACGTGGACTCGATCCGCCCGTATTCCGGTGTGCTGGACACCCATCGCGAACTCGAGCTGATCGATCAGGTCGCCAGCGCCCGCGACGATCGGCTACAGGTGCTCGTCGACGGAGTGCCGCGAGTGCTGCGCGTCGGCTGGAGCACGATCATCGACATGGGTCCGCAGGGCGCCTACCGCGTAGTCGGCAGCCAGAGTGCGCCGCAGACGCAGGCGGGTTCGGCGCCGTGGATGCCGTTGGAGAAGCCCGCCGTCCTGGATCCCGAGGGCGACTGGGTGCCGCAGATCTGGCGCGATATGGACACGAAGCTGGCCGCCGCGCCGCTCGGAAATACCGGCAAGGTGCTGCTGCTGGGACGTCCTGGCGGGCCCGACTTCCGCCCGTCCGAAGTGGCGCGACTCGGTTATCTCGCGGGGATCGTCGCGACCGTCCTGGGCTGAGGATGCTCGAATACCGACCGCCGCGCCGGTCGGTGCTGTCGGATATTCAGGCTGGGAGATCCAGCCGTAGCACCGACAGCCACTCGCCCGCATCGGTCTTCCAATCCCGTTCCGGCGCAGGGACGAAACCGAATCGGTCATAGATCCGCCGCGCGTCGGCCATGGCGGGCATCGTGGTAAGCACCACGGCGGCAAAGGATTCGGCCTGTGCGGTCTCGATGACGGTGCGCACCAACGCCGTTCCCGCACCGAGCCCACGCGCCGACTTCGACACGGCGAGCATCCGGAACTCCAGCTCCCCCGGTCGGGCGATCTCGGCGTACGGCGTTCCCGGCCGAGCCACCGCCAGCGAACCGACCACCCGATCGTCGTGCACCGCGACCAGCACCTGCGCCGTGCCCGCGCGATGGGTGATATCGGCGAGTTCGGTGACATACGGGCTGCCGGGGCGCACATAGCCCTCCCCTACGTAGACCTCGACCGTCAGGTCACCGACTGCATCGTATTCGTCCGGGCGAGCGTCGCGAACGACGACCTGGGAGTCCTGCACATCCATACCGGCATCCTCCCACCGCCCAGGCAGCCACTCCCAAACAACCCGGTCGGTCGACCGGACTCGCCGCGGAGGCCGCCGAATCGATGCGGGACCGGCCCGGAGACACGGTCCCGATCGACAAGACTCGCCGCGCACGTCCGTCGACACGAGGCAGGCCCGCCCCAGAGACACCGTCCCGATCGACAAGACTCGCCGCGCACGTCCGTCGACACGAGGCAGGCCCGCCCCAGAGACACCGTCCCGATCGACAAGACTCGCCGCGCACGTCCGTCGACACGAGGCAGGCCCGCCCCAGAGACACCGTCCCGATCGACAAGACTCGCCGCGCACGTCCGTCGACACGAGGCAGGCCCGCCCCAGAGACACCGTCACAATCGACAAGACTCGCCGCGCAAAACCGCCGACTCTATGCAGGGCCGCCGCCGAAACACGGTCCGTCGTGGAAGTCGCTCGGTGGGATGCCATTGGCCGAGCGACGGCGGGCGGTCAGGAACCGAGCCCCGGACGCGCGCCCGGGTGCGAGATCTGCCAGCGTTCCGGTTTGCCGGACGGGTAGACGACCGGGATCAGATCCCCGATGGCAGGCCAGTTGTTCACGTCCCACACCAGGCGGCCGTAAACCACAGTGCCAGGCACCGATGGGCCGGTCAGGCTGCCGGTAATGGTCACATACTGCTCACCGGTCGCGTCGGGCCGCGGGCTCACCCCGGTGACATACAGCGTCCCCGTCTCCGGATTCGACAGCCTGACACCGTTGCGGCCACGCAGGTAGAGCATGACCATCGCCACCAGCGCGCCGACCATGATCACCAGCATCGCGAACTGCACCATGGCACCCATGCTATTGGTCCAGGCACGCGAACTGCCGCCCTGCCAAACGCGGCGGCGACCAAGTCCGGCGCGCACGCTCAACCGGGATCACGAACGGCACCGTGCCCACCCACGCTCCATCCGGGCCGCTACAGCGGCACCACAAGGCGCGACAACGACCGAGTCGGCGCGCACGCCCACCGGCACCACGAACCGCACCATGCCCCACCCGCACTCCGTCCGGGCCACTACAGCGGCGCCACTAGACGCGACAACAACCGAGTCCGGCGCAGGTGCTCACCGGGATGCAGGTGCTCACCGGGATCACGAACGGCACCGTGCCACCCGCACTCCGTCCGGGCCACTACTGCGGCACCACAAGGCGTGACAACAACCGAGTCGGCGCGCACGCCCACCGGCACCACGAACGGCACCGTGCCACCCCCGCTCCGTCCGGGCCACTACTGCGGCGCCACTAGACGAGTAAGTCCGAAGTCCCGGCGTTGCCTGGACATGGACGGAGGGCGCCGAAGACCATTGTGTGACGAACGACCTTGACGCCCTCCTGACCGCACTGTACGTGAAAATCGACGATGAATTGGCGGGTCCACGCTGGACGGGGCGGCCACCGGTGCTGACCGACTCGGAACTGGTGTGCCTGGCGGTGGCCCAGTCGCTGCTCGGATTCACCTCCGAATCGCACTGGCTGCGGTACGCCCGCAAGCATCTGACCGGGATGTTCCCGTACCTGCCGCAGCAGTCCGGGTACAACAAGCGGCTGCGCAACGCGTTGGGACTGGTCAAGCGGGTGATCCGAATGCTGGCTCGCGCCAGCGATTTCTGGCTCGACGACTGCTGGATCGTGGACTCGACTCCGGTGCCGTGTGGCATGTCCCGACCCACGGTGAAGCGGTCGGAGCTGGCCGGGTGGGCCGGCTACGGCTACTGCGCTTCCCACTCCCGCTTCTACTGGGGGCTGAAACTGTATCTGGTGTGTACCCCGGCCGGAATGCCGATCCTGTGGGCCCTAGCAGACCCGAAAATCGGTGAACGCGAGGTGCTTTCGGCCATGCTCGAAGTCGATTCAGCTGTAGCCGCTGAGCACGAGGGCATCCTGTTGATCTGCGATAAGGGCTTCGCGGGCCGTGAGTTCGAAACGCTGGTGGGCGAGTACGGGATCACCATGCTTCGCCCGTCCCGCAAGGACGAGAAAACCCGATACGGTGAGCCGTTACTGAAGAAGGTCCGCCAGTTGATCGAGTCGGTCAACGACACTCTCAAAGGCCAGCTCGACCTGGAAGACCACGGCGGACGTTCCTACCAGGGCGTGGCGATCCGCGTTGCCCAGCGCATCCTGGCGATGGCCACCGCGATCTGGCACAACACCCTGATCGGCGCACCAATCACCCGGTCGCTGATCGCTTACGATCACTGACCGGCCTTCGGACTTACTCGTCTAGACGCGACAACAACCGAGTCCGGCGCAACTGCTCGCTGGCATCCCGAGTTGCACCACGCCGCTCGCACTCGGTCCGGACACGAAAACTGACAGCGGTCGACGGCTCATGTGGCCTGAGGACACGGACTACAGCGAGGCGAGTTCGCTGGTGCCGTGATCGGTGCGGCGGATCTGCCAGACCGCGGTGCGGGTGCGCTGGGAGCGACCGTTCGCGCGATCGATCAGCGATCGATTGTTCGTGGTGAAGATCAATTGCGCGCCACGGGAATTGGTCTCCGGATTCTGGAAGAGCTGGATCAGCCGATCGGTTTCCTCGACCGGCAGGTGCGCGCCGATATCGTCGATCGCGAGCACCCGGCCGGAGTCCAGTGCGTCGAGCATGGTCGGCAGCAAGCGCAGCATCGAGAGGGTGGCGGAGGATTCGTCGGTGATGTCGAACGCGGACTCGATGCCTCCGTGCACCAGTCCGAGACCGACGCCGCGACGCTCGACCATCCGGGTGTAGAGGGCATCGCGCGCGGCCTTCAGATTGCTCAGCTCGCGTTCGAGCATGACCTCGGTGATGCCGTTCTCCCGCAGCAACTGGTCAGCATGCGCCGGCGAGGTCGCACACAACTCCACCTGTTTGCCGGTCCCCGCAATGTCGGCGTCGAGTTCGCGCAGATAGTCCGCGTACATCGGGTCCGGATCGGCGATCAGCAGATCGGTAATGCCGAGTTCGGCGGTGCGCAGCAGCATGAGCAGTCGCACCGCGTGGTCCGGTGCAGCGGACAGATGACTGCCGAGGC
This sequence comes from Nocardia pseudovaccinii, assembly GCF_050942345.1. Taxonomy (NCBI): domain Bacteria; kingdom Bacillati; phylum Actinomycetota; class Actinomycetes; order Mycobacteriales; family Nocardiaceae; genus Nocardia; species Nocardia pseudovaccinii. The sequence goes on along the minus strand of NZ_CP192074.1, from coordinate 2,519,937 downwards.
GATGCGCGACCGCCGTGGCATCCGTCGCGCCGTGCTGCACTTCGAGCATCGCGGAGAACCACCGATACGCGGGTACCAGCGCCTCGGCATACATCTGCCCGGCCAGACTGAGCAGCAACGCATTCGGCCGCACCAGCGGCAACAATGCGGCGATACCGTAGCGCGCGGCCTCGAACATCGGACCGATCTTGATCTGTTCGCCGTTGCGCTCGAACACGATTCGCTTGCGCGAGCGCGGATGCGTATAGAGCCATTCGGCCGTCACATCCGCGCTGTCCAGGCGGAACCCGTAGGTGTACGGCACGCCCTCCGCGACGAAGCTCGCCACGAATTCCGAAGGGCGATCCGGGAATCCGCGGTGCGGTGCGCGTACCGGTCCCGCGTAGGGATCCCAGCCGGTCACCGAATGCAACACCGCATCGCGCATCTGCCCCAGCGCGTCGATCAAGCTCGTCTTGCCCGCGGCACTCGCACCGTGCACCGCCGTCACCGGCACCGCGACCGGTCCGCTCCCCCGGCTCAAACGCAAGTCCTGCCGTTCGGCCAGCGATCTGTGATTCGTCACCTGAAAACTGCGCAGCATCCCGCCATCCTGTCGGTTCGCCTGGCGCACCGCGACACCGCACCCGCTTCACCGGCCTGGACAGACGTCGCTCAGGAGGCTTCCGCCGGACAAATGCGCACGTCACGCGTTATCATGCAGGCGCCGCGGCTACCCGTTGGCATCTGCCGGAAATGTACTGATGAGGGATTCAACGATGGACCTGACGATTAGTCGTCTAGTGGCCCGCAGCTCCGTCGCGGCCGCGCTCGCACTCGGCCCGCTGGTCGTGCTCGGACCGCCGCAAGCTGCCGCCGAGGCGCCCTGTCCGGACGGTACCGCCCGGATCTTCTTCCACGACGAGACCAACACCTGCCAGAGTGGCGGCACCTACAGCTTCGACGGCTCGCCCGCGCTCGTGAAGGTGTGCTCGGTGGGCAAGGTCCAGGTCATCGTCGACACCACCATCCAGAAGAGCCGGACCAAAACCAGGACCGCCCATCTCGATCTCGCCAACGGCAAATGCGGCCGCATCGAAGTCGGCGGCCAGCTCGACTCCACCATCAGCATCACCCCCTCCTAGCACCAACGACCGCCGAGAGTAGTCGAATGGTGGTTCCCTGCGGGGCTGACCCGCCGCCATTCGACGACTCTCGGCGGTCGGCATCGGGTGGATTCAGCTGCGGGGGGTGTTGAAGAGCAGTGCGCTGTCGCCGAATTCGTGCCAGAGGTATCCGGTGTCGAGGGCGGTGGCATACGCCTCGTGGACGGTGGCCTCGCCCGCGACCGCAACGAGCAGCTCCAGATGCGATGCGCCGGGTGCGTGCCAGCCGGTAATGATGCCGTCGACCACCTGGGCGGGGTGTCGCGGACCGAGGACCAGTTCGGTCCACCCCCGGGCCGGATGCACGATTCCGTTGTGGTCGACGGTGGTCTCCAACGCTCGCGTCACCGTGGTGCCGACCGCGATGACGCGCCCACCCGCCGCCGTGGTGTCGTTCACCAGACGTGCGGTCGCCGCCGGTACCGCGAACCGCTCCGGGCTCGGAGGTTCGCCCGCCTCGGGTGAGGAGACCCCGGTGTGCAGGGTGATCGGCGCGATCGCGACACCTGAGGTCACCAGATCGAGCACCAGGCTTTGCGTGAACGGACGTGCCGCACTCGGCATTTCCGCGCTGCCCGGAATCCGGCCGAAGACAGTCGTGTAGTACGAAGGCGACCAACGTTGTGGCACATACGAATAGGTGATCGGATAGCCGTGGGCCGCCAGCAGCCAGGTGGGATCGGCGCTCAGTTCGGCGATCCAGAGTCGGCGCGCACCCGGCAGCCAGGGTTCACGCAGGGTGGCGGTGGCACCCTCCGGAAGCTGAATCTCATTGCCCGGGTGGAGGTCACGCGAATAGGGCGAGCGCTCGCGGGTGCGCACCTCCACTACCCACAGTCCGTCACAACCGCCGAAGGTGTCCGGTGGCCCGCTCGCCCCGTCGACGGGCGCGTTGAGCCAGGTGGACAGATGCAGTGTGACCGGCATGCCGTCGAGAGTGCCGTCGACCGCTGCGGCCAGCGTCGCCGAATTGTTCACCACCACAAGATCACCTGCGTGCAAATGCCGTGGCAGTTCACGGAAGGTGTTGTGGGTGAGACGATCCGCCGCCACCAGCATCCGGACCTCGTCGCGAGCCAGTCCACGCGCCTCCGGCGGAGCGGCGGCATTGCGCTCGGGTGGCAGAACGTCGGGCCATTCATTCAACGCGGTGGTCATCTACCGACCCCCGCGGCGAAATCGGCGGCGGTATAACGGTCGTTCTTGGGTCGCTGCTCGATCAAGCGCAGCAGCGCGGGCACGACGGTCTCGGGCTCGGGACGATCGGAGATATCGTCGCCGGGAAATGCCGCCTGATGCATTTCGGTGCGCATATCGCCGGGATCGAAGGCGTAGATCGACAGCTCCGGATGTTCGGCGGCCAGGATGGCGGTGAGTTGATCCAGGGCGGCCTTCGAGGAGCCATAGCCGCCCCAGTCCGGATACGGTTCGACGCCCGCATCGGAGCTGATATTCACCACGACCCCATCCGGATCGAGCAGTGGCAGCGCGAACTGCAGAACCGCGAGCGGGGCAATGACATTGGTCCGGTACACCAGCTCGAGCTGATCGAGCGGGTAGTTCGCCAGTCGCGGCATCGGACTGGGCCCGAGCCTGCTCGCATTGTTCACGAGCAGGTCGAGATGTCCGAATTCGCCCGCGACCTCGGCCAGCTCGGCGCGATGTGCCGGATCGGTGATATCGCCCGGCACAGCGAAAAAGGCTTCGCCGAGTTCGGATCCGGCACGGGCGAGCCGGTCGGCGCGGCGGGCGGTGCCGATCACCCGCCAGCCGCGCCCGATGAGCGAGCGCGCAAGAGCCAGACCGAATCCCGCCGAAGCACCGGTGATCAGAGCGGTAGTGCGGTGAGTCATATCGAATCTCCTGATAGTTACCTACCAGTCGATCGTCATACCTGAAGTCAGGTTCAGGTCAAGGAGTATTCGCCGACGGCATATCTACTCCTCGGCTTCGGCATCCTCCGCGGCCGTCTCCGGCGTCACCGCTGCCGGACCCTGCTCTAGCAGCTTGCGGAATCCGTCCTCGTCGAGAATCGGCACACCGAGTTCCTCCGCCTTGGCGGCCTTGGAGCCCGGCGCATCACCGATCACCACGAATGCCGTCTTCTTCGAGACCGAACCCGCGGCCTTACCGCCGCGCACCAGGATCGCCTCCTTGGCGCCGTCGCGGGAAAACCCTTCCAGCGACCCGGTTACCACGATCGATAGCCCCTCGAGGGTGCGCTCGATGGACTCGTCGCGTTCATCGGCCATCCGCACGCCCGCGGCGCGCCACTTGTCGACGATCGCGCGATGCCAATCGACGGTGAACCATTCGGCGACCGCGGCGGCAATGGTCGGGCCGACACCGTCGGCGGCGGCAAGTTCCTCCACCGCGGCATCCTGGATCCGATCGAGACTGCCGAATTCCCTTGCCAGCACCCGTGCCGCCGTGGGCCCCACGTGCCGGATGGACAACCCGACCAGCACCCGCCACAGCGGCCGATTCTTGGCGGTCTGCAAGTTCTCCAGCAGTCGCTTGCCATTGGCGGACAGACCGCCGTCCTTGTTCGCGAACAGCGTGGTGGTGAGCAATCGCGCCTCGTCGAGGTCGAACAGATCGCCCTCGTCGGTGATCGCGCTCGACTTCAGCAGATCATTGGCGGCCTCATAGCCCAGCGATTCGATATCGAACGCACCGCGACCGGCCACATGGAACACCCGCTCGCGCAGCTGCGCCGGACAGAACTGCTGGTTGGGACAGCGGATATCGGCGTCGCCCTCCTTCTGCGGCGCCAGCTCGGTGCCGCATTCCGGACAGTGCGTCGGCATGACGAATTCGCGCTCGTCGCCGGTGCGCGCGTCGACCACCGGGCCGAGCACCTCCGGAATCACGTCACCGGCCTTGCGGATGGTGACGGTGTCGCCGATGAGCACGCCCTTGCGCTTGACCTCGGAGGCATTGTGCAGGGTGGCCATGGCTACCGTGGAGCCCGCGATGGAGACGGGTTCCATTACCGCGAACGGGGTGACCCGGCCGGTGCGCCCGACGTTCACCTCGATATTCAGCAGCTTCGTCGTGGCCTCTTCGGGCGGGTACTTGTAGGCGATCGCCCACCGCGGGGCGCGCGAGGTCGAGCCGAGCCTGCGCTGCAGCGCCATCTCGTCGACCTTGATCACCTGGCCGTCGATTTCGTGCTCGATATCGTGACGGTGCTCGCCCCAATAGTTGACGCGCTCGATCACCGCATCGATGCCCTGCACCAGTTTGGTGTGCTCGGAGACCGGCAGACCCCAGGCGGCGAGCGCGCGGTAGGCCTCGTGCTGTGAGGTCGGGGTGTAACCCTCGATGCGTCCGAAGCCGTGGCAGATCATCCGCAGCCGCCGCCGCGCGGTGACCGCCGGATCCTTCTGGCGCAGCGAACCCGCCGCGGTATTGCGCGGATTCGCATACGGCGGTTTGCCCTCTGCCACGATCGCCGCGTTGAGGGTCTCGAAATCCTCCAGCCGGAAGTAGACCTCGCCGCGCACCTCGAGCAGTTCCGGGATCGGGAACTCCGCGGTCGCGGTCAGTTCGCCCGGAATGTCCTCGATGGTGCGCGCGTTGAGCGTGACGTCCTCGCCGGTGCGTCCGTCGCCGCGGGTCGCGCCGCGCACCAGTCGCCCCTTCTCGTACACCAGGTTCAGCGCGACACCGTCGATCTTCACCTCACATAGATAGTGCAGGTTCGACCCGGTCTCGGCTTCGACCCGACCAGCCCAGGTGCGCAGCTCGTCGAAGTCGAAGACATTGTCCAGCGACAGCATTCGCTCGAGGTGGTCCACGGCGGTGAAATCCGTCGCGAATCCGCCGCCGACCAGCTGGGTCGGCGAATCGGGCGTGCGCAGATCCGGATGCGCGTCCTCGAGCGCCTGCAGTTGCCGCAGCAGCTTGTCGAACTCACCGTCGGAGATGATGGGCGCGTCCCGCACGTAATACCGGAACTGGTGCTCCCGAACCTCGTCCGCAAGCCGCTGCCACTCCACCCGCTGCTCTGCCGTAGCCGGCTCCGCCGCAATGTCGCTGTCACTCACCCAACGCACACTAGTCGAGCCCACCGACAAGTCACCGCCACATTCCCGCACGTCGCGGCGGACTATCCGGGCAGCGGATCCTGTCCGAGGTGACGTTGCCCGTCGATAGCGCCCGCCCGCACCGCCGCGAATCCATAGCCGATCATCTCCGTCTCGTACGCGCGCAAGGCGGCGATCAGATCGCCGCCCGCGCGCGCCTCGGTCAGGGCGATGGTCAACCGTGCCGCATCGCGCAGTGCCGTACACGCGCCGGAGCCCGCGGCCGGGCTCATCGCGTGGATCGCATCGCCGAGCAGAGTGACAGGGGTGGTCGGCCACGGGTCGATCGGCACGCTGGTGCGCAGTGGCAGCGCGAACAGTGAATCCGGTTGGCAGCGTGCGACGATCTCGCGGACCCGCGGATGCCAGTCCCGGGTCGCTGCGGTCATGATGGCGTGCAATTGCGCGCCGTTCATCGCACGCAGCACGTCCGCCGAATCCTCGAACCATTCCCTCCGCGCACCGAAAGAGCATGTCATGTAGTCCGATACCGGCAGCAGCGTAAGGCCTGCCGCCGCGCCAGCATGCTGCGGCGGCACGGGAAACTCGACCGGCGCGACGCCGAGGTAGGTGCGCTCCGGACCGGTGATCGCGCTGAAAACGCCGAACATATTGTCGTCGAACAGATCCCGTGTGCGGTCGGTGAGCGGCACCGCGCCGTACAGCTGGCGCACCCCGGTGTCGGCGGTCCGCGCATGCGGCAGGTACTGCTGTCGCACAGTGGAGTTCACGCCGTCTGCGGCGACCAGGACATCACCATCCGCGCGGCCGCCGTCCGCGAAATATGCGACGACTCGGCCGTCTCGCTGCCATGACGCTCCCTTTGCGCACAACGACGGAAGGGACGCACAGGTCGCACTCTGCGTGCGGTGTGAAGCGGAAGGCTGACCGGACTAACCCATACCGGCCCGTGGTCTTCGCGCGTCCGTACCTACGACGATAGCAATCGGCGGCGCCGGGCGTCAGGAGAAGTCCAGGGACTCCGGCTCTTCGGCGAAGGCGCGGGCTACCTCGGTGGAGAGGCGGAGGGCTCGGCGGGCCCATTCGAGTGGGGCACCGCCCAGGCCGCAGGCGGGGGCGACCAGGATCTGCGAGGCCAGGACGGTGCGACGCAGGCCGAGGCGGTCGATGAGTCGGACGCCGGGTTCGGCGATATCGCGCCAGGTCGGGGGTTTGCCGGGTGGCGTGGTCGGGACGAGGCCGAGAGCCAATTGCTTTCCCGCGTCGAGGGTTTCGCCGATATCGTCGAGTGCGCGGGTGCTGATGGTGGCCATATCGAAGCCGATGGCGGTGGCCGCGCTGCTGCGGAGGACGGATAGGGCGGGCGCGTCGGCGCAGGTGTGGACCAGGACCGGGGCGGCCTGCGCGGTGATGACCGCATCCAGCACCGCGAGCGCCTCCGGTTCGGGGACCGCGCGCACCGTGTTGAGCACGCTGACGCCGCGCAGGGAGCCGTTCAGCACATCGGTCAGTGATGGTTCATCCAGTTGCAGAACGACTTCCGCGCCGAGACGTTTGCGCACCTCGTCCACGTGCTGGGCGAGACCTTCGGCCAGAGATTCCGAAATATCGCGAACCGCACCGGAATCGGTGAGGACCCGGTGTCCGACGGGGAGTTCGAGTTGGGCCGCGAGCGTCAGCGGACCGGTGGCCTGCAGTTTGACCGTGCCTACCGAACCCGTTGTCGCCCAAGCCTCTTCGAGTGCGTCAAGATCCGACCTGAGCAGATCGCGCGCACGCCGCGAGACGGCACCGGGCCTGGCCGCCAGCCGATAACCCCGCGTGGTGGTGTCGAATCGCATATCGACCAGGAGTGCCGAGACGCGGCCGATCATGTCCGAACCCACACCGCGCCCGGGCAATTCGACCAGATGCGGCAGATCCGGCAACTCACCGATGATGGTCGCCGCGGCCTCCCGCGGATCGGTCCCCGGCCAGGAACCGACCGCGGTCGCGATCCCGCCCGGAATCCGCACAGGTTCCTTCGCCGGGATTTCGGCTGATTCCTTGGCGATTTCACTCACGACCGCGCCTCGCTGACGCTCGGCTCCGTGGTACGCGATTGCACGCTGTGTCGATGGCTCAGTCGCTGACGCTCGCTCACTGCCTTGTGCTCGCGCCCGCACTACTCACAGAATCCGACGCATCGCGCGCGGTGCCGGTGATGGTGCCGCTGCCGATCACCTTGTCGCCCAACGCATCCGGGCGATACAGCACGACGGCCTGGCCGCGGGCCACACCGGTCAGCGGCTCGCGCAGTCGCACGATCAGCCCGTCGCCGACCGCCTCGGCCACGGCCGCTGCGGTTCCACCGTGCGCGCGCACCTGCGCCACGCACTCGATCGGCCCCTCGGGCGCAGCGCCGGAGGTCCAGATGGCGCGCTCGGCCGTTACGGTCCACACCTGCAGATCCTCGGCCGAGCCGACGCGGACGGTGCCGGAGTCGGGATCGATCTCGGTGACATAGCGCGGCTTGCCATCGGCAGCCGGGCCCGGCAGTCCGAGCCCCTTGCGCTGACCGATCGTGAACCCGTGCACGCCTTCGTGATTCGCGAGCACCTGCCCGTCGGAGTCGACGACCGCACCCGGCCGGATGCCGATCTTCGCGCCGAGGAAGGCCCGGGTGTCACCGGACGGGATGAAGCAGATGTCATGGCTGTCGGGCTTATTCGCCACCGCGAGCCCGCGCTCGGCGGCCTCGGCGCGAATCTGCGGCTTGGGGGTGTCGCCGACCGGGAACATGGCCCGCGACAGCTGCTGCGCGGTCAGCACCGCGAGCACGTAGGACTGGTCCTTGTCGGCATCGACGGCACGGCGCAGTACACCGTCCTGGAGCCGGGCGTAATGGCCGGTGACCACGGCGTCGAAACCGAGGGCCACCGCGCGGTCGGCGAGGGCGGAGAACTTGATCTTCTCGTTGCAGCGCAGGCATGGGTTGGGCGTCTCACCCGCGGCGTAAGCGGCGACGAAATCGTCGATCACGTCTTCCTTGAAGCGGTCCGCGAAATCCCAGACATAGAAGGGAATTCCGAGCACGTCGGCGGCCCGCCTGGCGTCGCCCGCGTCCTCCTTCGAGCAGCAACCGCGCGAACCGGTGCGCAGGGTGCCCGGTGTCGCGGACAGCGCCAGATGTACGCCGACCACCTCGTGACCGGCGTCGACGGCACGCGCCGCCGCCACGGCCGAATCCACACCACCACTCATCGCGGCGAGTACCCGCATCAGACACCTCCCTTCGCACCGGCCAGACCCGCGGCCATGGCCCTTTCCACAATCTGAGGCAAGACATTCAGCACCGCGTCCACATCGGCACGCGTCGAGGTGTGCCCCAACGAAAAGCGCAGTGAACCGCGGGCCTGCCACGGCTGCACGCCCATGGCGATCAACACGTGACTCGGGGTGGCCACACCCGCATTGCAGGCCGACCCGGTGGAGCATTCGATCCCGGCCGCGTCCAGCAGCATCAGCAGCGAATCACCTTCGCAGCCGGGGAAAGTGAAGTGCACATTGCCCGGCAACCGACGCGCACCGTCCGGACCGCTCAGCACCGCATCCGGAACGGCGTCGCGGATGCCCTTGATCAACTCGTCCCGCAGCGCGGTCAATTCCTTTGTGCGCGTCGGCAACTCGGTCGCCGTGTAGTTCAGTGCGGTGGCGAGTCCGACGGCCGCGGCGGTATCGGAAGTCCCGGAGCGCAGATCGCGCTCGTGCCCGCCGCCATGCATAAGCGGCACACACGGCACCTGCCTGCCGAGCAGCAGCACGCCGACACCATGCGGTCCACCGACCTTGTGCCCGGCGAAACTCGCCGCCGAAAGCCCACTCGCCGCGAAATCGATCGGCAGCTGCGCGGCGGCCTGGATCGCGTCACTGTGCATGGGCACGCCGAATTCCTGTGCCACCGCGGCCAATTCGACGATCGGCGCGATGGTGCCGACCTCGTTATTGGCCCACATGATGGACACCAGTGCGACCTCGTCGACATGTTCGGCCAGCGCGGCCCGCAGCACCCGCGGCGACACCACACCGTCGGAGTCGACCGGCAGCCAGGTCACCTGCGCGCCCTCGTGCTGCTCCAGCCACTCGACGGCATCGATGACGGCGTGATGTTCGGTCGAACCCGCGATAATCCTGGTCCGGCGCGGTTCGGCATCATGGCGGGCCCAGTAGATGCCCTTGATCGCCAGATTGTCGCTCTCGGTCCCGCCGGAGGTGAAGATCACCTCCGATGGCCGGGCGCCCAGATCGGCGGCGATCGACTCGCGTGCCTCCTCCAGCATCCGCCGGGCCGCACGTCCCGAACCGTGCAGTGACGAGGCATTGCCCGCCATCCCGAGGGCAGCCGTCATCGCCTCGATCGCGGCAGGCACCATCGGAGTGGTCGCCGCATGATCGAGGTAGACCGTCTGGGGCGCCCCATGGACCGGACCCGCAAAAGCCGACTTCATGACCTACAAACCCTATCCCACCGTTGACCTGCATATCTTCGGGGTATCCCGCCGCTGTCTACGATTTGTCTACGATTCACCCACCACATGCAAGCCGAGCCGGGCGCGACGGTATTCCCTCAACCCCGGCACCAACGCCTCTCCCAGCATCAACGCCTGCGCCTGCTGTCCGTCTACCAGGGCGGTCGTGAGCCGAAGTGGTCCGGCAGCGGTGGGAGTCATAGCTGCAGCATTTGTTGGTTTCGGCGAGCGGCGCCGCTAAGCCAAGTCGTCCCAAGACCAAGGATCGGCGGCGTCCTCGTCAGGTTCCCGGCCGAACCGATAACGGCCCGGATCAGCCATTACCTGAAGGGAGTAATGGAACCATCCAGCTGCGGCTGATCTTTGCTCGAGTTTGCTGGTCTGGACTATCGCGCCAGCTGTGTGTAGGGCGGCAACAAGGCGGGCGACACCGCTGGCAGTTTCGAGGGGGGCCTCGGCATCGGCGCGGCGGGCGAGTTCGCTGACCTGTTCGGTTGCACCGGCGGCGCGGAGTGCATCCACTAACCGGGCGACACGGAAGACGTCGTCGAGGGGGACGCCACTGGCGGCGCGGCGGGCGAGTTCGTCGACCGGTTTGGTTGCGCCAGCCGCATGCAACGCATCCACCAGCTGAGCAATCCGGGATAGGTCATTGGAAGCGACCACAGTCGCGAGGCGCACATAACACGCACCAAGTTGCTCGACCATGCCGGCTCTGTGTAGAGCCTCCACGAGCTGGGTGACATCGGCGGCGTTTTCGAGATCGGTCTCCGCGACTGCGCGGCGGGCAAGTTCGTCGAACTGCGCGGTCACACCGTGCGTATGCAAAACACCCATTAGTTGGGTGATCCGGGATAGGTTATTGAGGGTCGCCTCAGTGGCGACGCGGTGGGCAAATTCATCGGTCTGCGTGGTTGCACCGATCTCTCGAAGTGCACCCATCAGCGTGGCTACGTTCGCCGGGTCTTCCGTGATCGCATTCCGAACAACCCAGCCTGTGGGTTGTTCATCCAGAGTGCCTACGCGATGGAGCGTACGAAGCAGCCAAGCTGCCCCGGACATCTCACCGTAGCGTGATCCGTTCTTCCACAGCTGTGCAGCGTCACGATAGAGACCACGTCTATAGGCGGCCGCGCCCAGGGACCACAGGTCATCGGGGTGTGCGTGGAGGGCGGCAGCTTCCCAAAATGGGATGGGGGAACCTGCTCGGCGCGGAGAATGCCACCGTGCTGGTCTAGATAGTCGGCCAGTCGATACACCGCCGGCCCGGCATCGACACCGGCCTGGGTTTGGAACGGCTGGTGCGAATCCTGCAGAACACGCAGTCCTTCTTCGAGATCGACGTTTTCCAGCCCTGGCTGAGGACCCTGCCCCGAATCTGGGGTCCGCTGGACGAACCGGTCGCTGCGACTGCTGTCGGACCATCTGCGATCCAGCATCATTGTCCTCGGCGACCGGGTCACCCCATCCCCGTCCGGTCGCGGTCATATACTCCGCCGTTTGATCCGCCGCACCCTGACCACGCTGTGGCGCGACGATCCGACCCGCACCCTGTCCGACCTGCCGATCGAGCTTGTGGAACACACCCTCGGGCACATCCGGCAATCTGTTCACTCCCACGAGGTGCGCACCATCCTGCTCGATGAGGAACGCAAATTCGATCTGCTGCTCCAGCGCGGACGAAAAGTCTTGTCCCACAGCCGTTTCACCGGCCCATTGACCGACGACGACTACCACTACCTGCACGACACCCACGGCCTGCCCCGCGATCTCGTGATGTACCCGAACACCGAAGCCGGTGTCAGTTGACATGTCAGGACTGTGTCAGGCCATGGCCGATCCGATCAGCGCCGTAAGCGGCATCAGCGTGCACGAGAAGCGTTAGGGCCCACCCGCTGTCGAAGCCGCAGGTCATCGACCTGCGGCTTCGTTGTTGTGCGGCATTGCGCTATTCGAGCTGATCGCCGTTGGATTCACGCGAAGGTGCCACGCTCGCAGCCCTCAGTCGAGACAGAACTCGTTGCCCTCAACGTGAATCGCATGTTTCCTCGGTTGCGCGAGAAGGCGGGAGTTCCGCAGGTGCGGGTGCAGGATCTGAGGCATTCGTGCGCGACGCTGTTGTTCACGATGGGCGTGGAGGCAGCAACGGTGCAGAAGATCTTGCGGCATAGCTCGATCACGGTGATGACGGATATCTACATGGAAGTGATCGAGGCCGTAAAGCGTGACGTACCGGATTCGTAGCCCACCTGCCAACGCCCCCGAACACGGCCACGCGCGACAGCAGACCAATTACAGCTGGTAACCAGCCTCGATAGCCAGCTGTCTACCCGAAAACAACAGGTCGACTGTGTTCCCGTGTTCCGTGCGTCCCGCCAAGGGCTCGAACCTGGGAAAACCGGACATTGGAAACCATCACACCCCGCTATGACCCACAACCGGCAGTCGACCATGCCTTGTGGTGGATGCCCCGGCCGGAGGCCCCGGAGACGCCCGCGTTGTCAGTTCACCAATTCGTCGAGCGTAGGACCACGGTCCGGAATTCGATGCCACCACCACGGAGCCGAGGACAGTTCGCCATCCGTGAACCGTTCCATCAGGCCGTCGTCATCAGCGGCAGTTATCGAACGGTACTGCCGATCGTACTTTTCGGTGGTGGCAACTACCTTGCCGCGCAACGGTTCCGGAAGCCGGTCGATGCACCCCGCCAGGAAGTCGCGCATCGACATCGCCGCCACGAGATCGTATCCACCCCAAATGCTGCGATCATCAGCACTTTTGAAGCGATCACGGTCGATCTTGTCGACGTGCAATGCCCAACTGATGACCAGGTCGCGGGCGCTGAAGGATCGATGCGGATTCACCTCGTGACGGCAGGACTCCAGCTCGATCGTTTCCCCCTCTGTGAAGATGGATCGTATCGATGCTTCGAGCTCGCCTGCCATAGATCACCTGCTGGGGTAGTAGGTCGTGGATTTCCACGGGACATCGCGGCGTCGGGCGTCTGGTTCACGGTTATCGACCTCAATATGCGCCGTTCGCCGACGTCGTCGGGCGAGCGTGCCTTGTCGGCGAATCCGTGACGGCGATACAGCCGGATCGCGGCCCGATTGTCGGCCTCGACCGAGGTTCCCGATGCTCGAGGTGCTCGTGCCAGGTCACATCGGGCGGGGTCGGGCGACGCCCGTCAATTGTTCGGCAACCAAGGCGACATGTGCCACAAAGGCATCACGATCGTCGCCGAGATTGCCCTCGGTCCATTCGATGAAGAGCGAAATGATCGCACCCGACAGCGCGGAGTAGCGCATCCGGACCTGCGGATCACCCGGGTCACCCGAGACGATCCCGCCCAGGAGAAGCGGGCCGAATGCCGGGGCGAGGGCCCGAACGTGCACCCGCAGGCGCTGATCGGCAATCGGCTCGATCAGCAGGATCCGGCAGATTCGCGGATCGCGTTCCATCAACTGGGCGGCGGCATCGATGATCCCGGCCAGGTTGCCAGTAAGGAGTGCGGGTTGCACTACCTCTTCCAATCGGGACAGCGCGGCACCATATACGGCGTAGAGCAGGGCGTCTGTGTCGACGAAGCTCTCGTAGAAGAACTTCTGGCTCAATTCGGCCTCGCGGCACACCGCCCGCATGCCCAGGGCGGCCACTCCCTGGGTTCCGACCACCGTCATTCCGGCGTCGATCAGGCGAGAACGGCGGCCGGCGGTGCGATCCTCCGCAGATCTGCCGCCATAGCTCCTTGACACAAAACCACGATAACAGTGAGGATTACATTCGGAAGCAGTTGGTTCCCGATTTCAGGAGAGTCGATGTTCAACGAGGCCAAGTTTCAGGAAGCGCTGGCCCAGCCGCGGTTGGCCCAACCCATCCCGCGCATCCTGACCAACCGCGCCGAGCCGGTGCGGGTCCTCGACGAGTCCGAATTGTCCGCCATGACTTCGGCGTGGTTCGACGAATACGAGGAGAAGATCGCCTTCTACCGCGAGCACGGCCTCGACATCGCCTGGACGCTCGACTGGGCCAAGAAGTACTGGTGGAGCTGGCAGGCCCGGGACATGAGTCACAACCACGAGCTCTACGCCGAGAATCTGCGCTACAAGGATGTCACCACCCTGGGCGCCACGATGGTGGGTCTCGACGAATTCGTGAAGTACAACTTCGCCTTCTTCGACGCCATCCCCGACTGGCGATACGATCCGATCCCTGGCCAGTCCTACGTCGATATCGCACCCGACGGCACCGTGCGAATGGTGGTCAGATACTTCGGTTCCGGTCACCTCGTCGGCCCACTGAAACTGCATCCCTACGACGACAAGGCGATCTCGATACCTGGTAACGGCGCGTTCGTGCAGTGCACCGCCGTCGATCGCTACACCTTCAACACCGACAATGTAATGGCTGAGGGAGAGACCCTCTACGACCTCATCGACGCGGTCCAGCTCGCCGGACTGCTGCCAGGGCCGTCGAGCAAGTCCTTCCGCCGGCTGATGCGAGGCGCGGCCATGGCAACACGTGCGTCGTCGGCGTTGCGCCTGCTCGCCGGCCGTCGAGCGGGTTGACGTGTGCACCCCGGCGGCCGAGACCATCCGGCAATCGGCATGAGCGCGCACTCGAGTTCGCTAGAGCCAGCTTGGTGGGGCGGCTGGCGAGGCTGCGATTAGCGGATCTCGACCACCACTTTGCCGAGGGCGCGGCCCGCGCCGACATGGGCCAGCGCGGCCGCGGTCTCGTCGAGCGTGAAACTGCGGTCGGTGTGGATAGCGATTCGGCCCGCGACACACAACTCCGCTAGGGGTGTGAAGTGCGCGGGCCCTTCCTTCACCGCGAGGACCCCGAGCCCGCGGCCGGTCACCATCCCGGCGACCACGCCGACCGTCGTCATCCGCAGCAACGCGCGTGTGGTGCCGCCGACGCAGCGGTAGCGGCCGCCGCGTGCGACCGACCTGCGATACGCGAAGATCGATCGGTGGGCGACGAGATCGAGTACCCGGTCGTACGGCCCGGTTCGGGTGAAGTCCTCGGCGCGATAGTCGATGACCTCGTCGGCGCCGAGCGTGCGCATGAACGCGAGTTTGGCGGCGTTGTCCACCCCGGTCACGTGCGCGCCTGCGCTTTTGGCCAACTGGATCGCAAACGCTCCCGAGCCCCCGCCCGCGCCGTTGATCAACACCGACATACCGGCGGTGATACCGGCCGTGCCCTGCAGTGCGATCGCCCCGGCTTGCGGCAGGGTCGACGCCTCGGCGAAGCTCAGCGACGCCGGTTTGCGGGCCAGCGCTGATTCGGGAGCCACGGCATATTCCGCGAACCCGCCCTTCAGCGTGAGATTGTCGCCGTAGACCTCCTCACCCGGCGCGAACAAAGTGACCTCGCAGCCAACGGCCTCGACCCGTCCAGCGATGTCGGATCCCAGAACGGGGCGTCCGGGTGCCCGGAGCCCGCCGATGCGCGAATACAGCGGTGTCCCCCGCAGGGTCTCCCAATCGGAGAGGTTGACCGACGTCGCGTGCACCTGGACGAGCACTTGTTTCGGCCCCGGGGAAGGTACCGGGACTTCCGCGAGCGACAGCACCTCAGGGCCGCCGTAGCGGTCGTACACGATGGCCCTCATGCGATGCCGACACTGAGGATCGAGCGACAGTCTGACACACGCCAGACTCTAGTTGGCTGCCCGCCCCGCGACCGACGAACTGTGCGTTGGCATCCCACGACTCGCCGAACCCACTCCCGCACACCAGCAACGTCCTGTATTGCCGTTGCGACACGAAACCGCACGATGCGAGTGAACTCGCAGATAGGAGGGCCGAATTCGGTTTCGGTTGTCAGGGGCAGGCCGGACGGGTGAATCGCGTGAACCTTCGTCGATGTCCGTAAAGAGGGCCCTGCCGATGGGATGATCCCGCCCTCACCGAATACTGGAAAACCCGGCGGCGCAAAGGAATACGCCTCCACCTTCATCGCAACGACTTACGACCTCGCGAGCCAGGCCAGGACGAGCCGACGATGGACGGACTGGCGCGAACTCCTTTCGGCGGATCTGCCTGCACGCTGGAACAACGCACAGATCAAGCTCATTACCGGATTAGCAAGCGATCCGACCGTGCGGGACGGGTTGCTGTCCGCGGTAATCGACGCGGATGAGCTTGTCTCCCGCGGTCGCTGGGTGAACACGGCCAAACTTGTCGCCGACGAGTTCCCGGACCTGGTCGCCACGCGACTGGCAGAAGTTTCCAGTCAAGGCGGCGACGACCACAACCGGCCCAACCGGCGATCGGTGGGTGCCAGGGCGACATTGTCGAGTCGTATTGCGCGACGGCTCGCGAAACCGGTGCGGCAGTAGCTGATCGCGAAGCTGGCCGAGTGGGAACCCATCGACCCGCGCGTGATCTGGACGGCTCGAGTGATTCTGGCCGGCGCCGATGTGGATCTGCATGCGGATCTACTGGCCGAGTTCATCGAGAACTATTGGGCCGAGCGAGTAAACGGAGCGCAGGTGGTCGGGAGCACGCTCGATGCCTGGCTCGCCGGCAGCACGCCCGCAGCGTTCCTTGCCGAACACGCTCCGATGTTCCGGGCTATGGTTGCCAGCAAGGGCGAGGACCGCCGGAACCGAACTCGGGCAATGCTCGAGGGTCGAATCGCGCGATTCGCTGAGCTGCGTGTGGAGCAGGGCGAGAATCGCGATGTCGGGCGGGAACTGGTGAGCTTGTCGGCGCGGCTGATCAACCTACAATGGACCGACGCCGAACGAGTCCGCCGTGTCATCAATGGTCTGTCGGCCGTGGTGCTGAAGATTCCGGCATTGCTCGCAGCCGATCGTGTGGGTTCGAAGGAAGCCATCACCTCGGTCTTCAATCTGTGGGCGGATGCGATCGGCATGCTCGCGCAACGTACGCTCCCGTCCAGCGAGGTGGATTCGGTCGTCCGCGACGCGTTGATCGGCTGGGACTGCGCGGATGTGGGCAAGAACATCGTCGATGTGGTCAACAAGGTCATCCTGGGCAGAATGATCCAATCACCAGAATTCGGCTCCTGGGTCAAGGATGAACTGTGGCCGGTGTCGGGGCCCGGGATGAACGAGGCTATCGGCCTGTCGTTCACCGTCTACGAGCGAACCCGTCCCACAAGTATGTCCCTGGAGCTGGCTCAGCGTGACGACTGTCCGCCCGCGGTAGCGGCGATCATCCATCACCGATGGCGCGACTGACCCGCGGGCGGCGCGTCAAAGCCCTTCGGAGAAAGTCGTTTTCGGCATCGAACCCCAGATCGTCGCGCATCAGCGCCCGCAGAGTCCGATAGTTCTCCTGGCAGATACGCCAATTCCGGTCGAGCTCTTCCCCAGTCGCCTCGCCTGCCACCAGTAGCTCGGTGTATTCCAACCGCGGAACGAGCGCTTCGCGGATCAGTCCGCGAGTCTTCTCTGGCGAAACCAGCACCGCCAACCCCAACGCCCTAGTCGCGGCATCGGCTGCGTGCCTCAGCTTTTCGAGATCATCGTCCGCCGAGACCGCGCCTGCGGCCAAAGCCTTCCACACGGGATGCACTGTGGTGTCCCAATATTCGATCGCGCCCAGCAGCAGCGCATACGCCTCCTGCCGCGCCTGATACCGCCGATCCCCCTCATACCGACTGCGATCCCGTCGCCACCGCCGATCCTCCCGCCACGAACCGATGATCTGCGCCCCCAGCACTCCCGCAAACCCCAACCCGGCCACGGCCACTGGAACCCAAGCCGCCACATCACCCGCCATACCTGCCACAGTACGAGCCTAGACGAGTAAGTCCGAAGCCTGGTCAGTGGTCGTAGGCGATCAGTGAGCGGGTGACCGGTGCGGCGATCGTGTGGTTGTGCCAGATCGCGGCGGCCATCGCCAGCACGCGTTGGGCGACGCGGATCGCGACGCCCTGGCAGGAGCGTCCGCCGTGGTCTTCCAGGTCGAGTTGCCCTTTGAGGGTGTCGTTGACCGACTCGATCAACTGCCGCACCTTCTTCAGCAGCGGTTCACCGTAACGGGCCTTCTCATCCTTGCGGGATGGCCGCAGCATGGTGATCCCGTACTCGCCCAGCAGTGTCTCGAAATCACGGCCCGCGAAACCCTTGTCGCAGATCAACAGAATCCCGTCGTGCTCACCCGCCACGACCGCGTCGACCTCGAGCATCGCCGAAAGCACCTCGCGTTCACCGATTTTCGGGTCTGCTAAGGCCCACATGATCGGCATCCCCGCCGGGGTACACACCAGATACAGTTTCAAACCCCAGTAGAACCGTGAATGCGACGCGCAGTAGCCGTAACCGGCCCACCCGGCCAGCTCCGAGCGCGCCACTGTGGGTCGGGACATCCCGCACGGTATCGGGGTCGAGTCCACGATCCAGCAGTCATCGAGCCAGAAATCACTCGACCGCGCCAGCATCCGAACGACCCGCTTGACCAAGCCCAGAGCCGCCCGAAGCCGCTTGTTGTAGCCGGACTGCTGCGGCAGATACGGAAACATGCCGGTCAAATGCTTGCGGGCATACCGCAGCCAGTGCGCCTCGGAGGTAAACCCCAGCAGCGACTGCGCCACCGCCAGGCACACCAGTTCCGAATCGGTCAACACCGGAGGCCGCCCAGTCCACCGCGGTCCGGTCAACTCATCATCGATCTTCACGTACAGTGCGGTCAGGAGGGCGTCCAGATCGTTCGTCACACAATGATCTTCGACGCCCTCCGCCATGTCCGGGCATCACGGGGCCTTCGGACTTACTCGTCTAGGGGCCCACCTCCTTACCAATCCGGTCGAAGCTTGTCTCATCGCAGAATCGGGAAGCCCGAGAACTCCCTACATTGGAAGACTAGGACACCGACGCACTGGACAGACGCGGCGCGACTGGGCCGCCTGAACGCTACTGCGCCCCGGCGTACCGCCTGCCCGGCGCAATGTCCGTCGCGTCGGACAGCCGGGTGCTGGCAGTGTGCCCTCGTCTCATTCGATGGTCCGGCCAGAGAGCGCCATACAACTCCTGCGCCGGATCAGGCACTATCGCAGCGTGAAGACCCGAATGCGGCGAGCAGGGGTCGCGGGCTCGTCTTGGTCGCGGAGGTGGTGGGTATCGGGGACGACGACGATCTCGACGGAGGGGTCCGTCTCCGCGCGCCGGGCCAGTGCGGCGACGGTCTTCTTCTCGCTGGTCTGCACGAGATATGTTCCGCCCCAGAGGTATCCGAACTCTCTGCCCGCGCACGCAACGGCCAGCCGAGCCTCCCTAGCGTCGCTCCGACGGGGGCCTGCTGACAATTGATGTAGCCCACGGCGACAAGAGGAGTCTGCGCGATGGGTTTGCGTTGGGGCAGCATCGCGGACAGCTTCTGTCGGATCGAGGCTCCCGCCGACGAGGCAGGTTTGCCTGTAGGTCAGTGCGCGTGTGGTCGAGCGGGTCGCGGCTCGACGGGCAGCCCGCGATGTATACCGAGAGCCCGAACCATCATTCGAGCACGGTCACGTTCCGGGAGATCGCGTCGTTCGTCCCGTTCACCGATGCGCCTGCGGACAGCGGTGTGCGGGTCGGGACCACCAGTACGACCTCCGGCGCGGATCTGCTCGTCAGCGGACCGGCCGAGATCCGAAAGTTCGGACTGAACCGGGCCGACCCGCACGCCACGACGCTGACACCGATGCTATCGAGCACGATTCCGGCACCGACTGGGCCCGCACCGCTGGGTGGCCGTTAGGGCAACGACCACAGCTTGGTCGTCACTACATAGAAGATGACGACCCAGGCCAGCATGACGGCGACGACAATGGCGACGCCATGGCGGTTCGTCTCGGCGGCCGGTGTGTCCGGAGGCGGTCTCAGCCACCGTCGCAGCAACCGGTTCACGTAGTACGGCATCGTGAAGAAACTCATGACGAAACTGGACAACAAGTTGCCGATCAGCAACCCCAGCCAGAGCGGCATCCTCAGGGGTGACAGCGCGAGGGTGAGCAACACGACGGTCGGATAGAGGCCCACCCATACGGCGATGGCGGTCTTGGTATCCGACGGAGCCGCAGTCTCGTTGCCGTTCTCGTCGAAGGCGAACCAGCTGCCGAACGAGTTATCGATGGTGCGCAGCTCGAAGTCGCTGAACTTCTCGCCCTCGGCGAGGAGCTCTTGCCGCCGCTTCGAAGTGAGCCAAGTGGCCAGGTTCGCCGCGGTATCGAAGCGGTAGAGCGCCGTCCACTCGTCCTGCACACCCTCGATCGGACGGAACAGCTCGGTGCCGCGGAAGCCTTCGAATTTCGCCTCCTCCCGGCTCAGATCTGCTTGCCACGCAAGGAAATCCGCGACGCTGTCGGGCATCACGCGATGGGTCACCACGACCGTCACGAGGGGATCCACCGGTCGCGTGCCGCCGCTGATGACCTGCTGGGTGGCGGGGCCGTCGAAGTACCGCTGCCCGCTGTCCAGGAATTCCTGACGGGTGGCGCTATTTATCCAATCCTGTAGACGACCGACGGAGTCGAAGCGGTAGACCACGACCCATTCGGGCTGCACCGCGGTGGGAGCGGCGATCTCGGCTCCGAGGAATCCCGGATAACCCGATGCCACGGCGTTCAGATCCTCTTGCCAGGACCTGAAGGCCTCTTCGGAACCCGGGCGCACCTTCTGTCCGATGATGACCGTCGCCGCGTTATCGGTGAGCTTCCCGGCTCCCATCCCAGTCTCCTCACGGCTCGGGTCGGACCGGAACCGGTATGAGTCGCCGATAGATGCGCTCGGGCGTGAGCGGCAGCGCGCGGAATCGGACGCCCGTCGCGTCCTGCAGCGCATTGGCCAGCGCGGGCGCGACCGGGTTGACGCAGCACTCCGCGATGCCTTTCGAGTGCATCGCCCCGACGGAATCGGCGGAGTCGACCGTCAGTACTTCGGTGCGGGGAATGTCGGCGTAGGCCGGGATGCGGTAGTTGCGCAGGTTCGGGTTGACCATCGCGCCGTTCGCGTCGACGTGGAAGTTCTCGGTCAGCGCGAAACCGATGCCCTGCGCGACACCGCCCTCGATCTGGCCGCGCACCTGCGCCGGATTGATGAGGACGCCGGCGTCGGTCGCGTGCACGCTGTAGAGGATGCGGATCTCACCCGTCATCCGATGCACGGCGATCCGGAAGCCGTGGGTGTTGAAGACGACGCTGCGCGGTGACCCGAAGGCCTTGCGCGCCTCGGTCAATCGGATGCCGCGACCGCGCGCCACCTCGATCAGCTCCGAGAGCGATACGCGGCTGTCACCGCAGACGATCCCGGTGTCGTCCATCGCACACGAAGCGATATCGACACCGGTATGTTCGGCCGCCAAGAACAGCATGCGATCGCGCAGCGCCTCGGCAGCCCGCAGCACCGCGTTCCCTGCGACGAAAAGACCCGCGCTGGCGAATGCGCCGGTATCGAAACCCGTTCGGTCGGTATCGGATTGCACCAGGCGCACCCTTGCCGGTGTGGTGCCGAGCCGGTCGGCCGCGATCTGCACGTGGGCGGTCGGGGTGCCCTCGCCGAATTCGACGGTGCCGACGGCGAGCTGGTAGCTGCCGTCGTCACCGAGGGTCAGCCAGGCCTCGGAGAGATGGTCGGTCGGGGGCGCGGTCTCGTGCAGCGTGCACGCGGTGCCGGTGCCGATGAGCCAGTCGGCTCCGGGTGGCGGCTCGACGGCGTTGCGCCGCAACGCGTCATCGACGAGATCGATGCATCGGCCGAGGCCGTCCTCACGGAACATGACATCGTCCGGCCCGTCGTCGAATGCGACGAGGCCATCGCCGGGACGCACGATATTGCGCCGCCGCAGCTCGAGCGGATCCATATCGAGCGCGACCGCCAACTCGTGCATGGCCGACTCCATCGCGAATGCGGGCTGGGTCATGCCGTAGCCGCGCAGCGCGCCGCCGGGCACGCTGTTCGTATAGACCGAATACGCGTCGAACTTCTTGTTCGGGCAGCGGTAGGCCGCGACGGCGGCGCCACCGGCGAACAGCGTCTCGCCGCCGTGGTTGCCGTAGGCGCCGGTGTTCGACACATTGCGGACCTGGATGGCGGTGAGTGTGCCGTCGGCCCGTGCACCGAGCTTCACCGTCAGCGACATCGGGTGTCGTGGTGAGGCCGTGGTGAACTCCTCTTCGCGCGTGAACTCGAAACAGATCGGCCGCCCGGTATCCAATGCGGCAAGGGCGGCCAGATCCTCGGTGATGACCTCCTGCTTACCGCCGAACGCACCGCCGACCCGCTTGCAGAACACGCGCACCTGATCGGGACGCAGGTCGAAGAGATAGCCGAGCTTGTTCTTGGCGATGGAAGGCGATTGGGAGCTGGTGCGCACGTGCAGGCGACCGTCCTCGATCCACGCGATCGATCCGTGGGTCTCGAGATGCGCATGCTGAACGCGCGGCGAGGAATACGTGCCCTCGTGGATCACATCGGCCTCGGCGAAGCCCGCCTCGACATCACCCACGTGCCCGTGGATCTCGAGCAGGATGTTGTGCTCGGGATCGTGCATGAACGGGTCGTGCGAGCCGTGCAGTTGGGGTGCGCCGTCGGCCATCGCCGTTTCCGGATCGAAAACCGCGGGCAGCACCTCGTACTCGACGACCACCTTGCGGCAGCCCTCCTCCGCGGCCCCGACGGTGTCGGCCAGCACCGCGACCACGCGTTGACCGACGAAGCGCACCACGTCGTCGAGGATGTAGGTGTCGCTGGGATCGACGAGGTGATCGGTGTGGATCGCGGTCGTGAAGCGCTTGCGCGGCACGTCTTCCCAGGTATAAACGCGATGCACACCGGGAACCGCGAGCGCCGCGGTCTTGTCGATCGACACGATGCGGGCATGGGCGTGCGGGGAGCGCAGCATCTTCAGGTGCAGCATTCCGTCGATCGCGGTGTCCATGGTGAATTCGGCACGACCGGTCACCACCTCGGCGCCCGCCGGAGTTCCGACGCTGGTCCCGATTACTCGGCCCGGCCGGGCAACCTCGATCTCGGTGACACCGTGCACCGCGTCTTCGATCGCCCGGTAGCCGGTGCAGCGGCAGAGGTTGCCCTTGAGCGCGCGCGAAAGGTCTTGCCGCTGAGCGTCGGTGAGCGCCACCGTGGTCATGATCATGCCCGCGGTGCAGAAGCCGCATTGGAAGCCGGGACCGTCGCGGAACTGTCGCTGCATCGGGTGCATGTCCTCGGGTGAACCGAGACCCTCGATAGTGGTGATCGTGCGTCCCTCGGCACGGAATGCGGGCGTGATGCAGCTGTGCACGGGATCGCCGTCCAGCCATACCGTGCAGGCGCCGCAATCGCCCGCGTCGCACCCCTTCTTGACGCCGTGGCAGCCGAGCGAGCGCAGGAATGTGCGCAGGCACTGACCCGGATTCGGCTCGGCATCAAAGGTGTTTCCGTTCACGGTGTATGTCACGGCGGACCGCCTTCGCTGAGCTCGACGCGGATCTCCTCAGCGAAGTACCCGGCCAGGTGGTGCCGGTGGTCGGGCGTGCCGTTCGGGTCGCTGAACCACAGGTCTTCGGGGATGGCGTCGATGCGTTCGCGCAGTGCGTCGGCGTCGGGCATGGTGTCGAACGCCACGCGCACCGGGCGGGTGGTGCCCGCGGTAATGGTGAGCAGCAGGTCCTCGGTCCCCGGCGACTGGGTGGCAATCAGGAACAGCGTGGAGCGGCCCAGGCGCGTCAGGGAGAAGCGCCGATGCGCACACCGCTTGCGAAGTGCGGCGACCGGAATATCGATCCGGCGCAGGATCTCGCCGGGGCCGAGGACGTTCCGGTGGTCCCCGAGGACGAAGTCGGCGGCATCGACGGTGCGTTCGGATCCGTCGGGAGCCCACACCGTGTACGTGGCTTCGAGCGCGACCGTCAACGTGATCATCGGGCCAGCGGGCAGCGACAAGCAGATATTGCCGCCCACCGTCGCCGTGTTCCAGACCTTGAACGAGGACAGGAACGCCTCACAGCACGTGGTGAACAGCGTCCCGGCGGGCCAGTCACTCAGCGGCGCAAAGGAATTCAGCTCGCGGATGGTGCACGTCGCGCCGATCTCCAGGCCAGCGGCGCTCGGCACCAGGCTGTCCCAGCCGAGTGCGGTGAGATCGAGGAGACGACGCAGCTCCGGCTGCTCGGTCGAGAACAACCAGGTCCCCCCGGCCAGCCACGCGTCGCCGTCGCACCAGGCCGCGCCCGGTCGGTCGAAAGGTCGCCGAACGATATCGGTGATCGTATTGAGATCCATAGCGCCGCTCCCTCTGGGAAGGTGCCGCCGATCGCCCGCCGAGTTCGATCACGCTACGACGCCTCTTCGGGGTCATCGCCGATCACGTACTCGCCTTGGGTCAACGTACCCGACCCGACTAGGACGCGACTAGCAATCCCACAGCCACCGTGCGGTCGCTGCGGATCAACTCCTTCGCGAGCTGTGCTTACCGGCACCAGCTCGCGAGCCAGGCGCTGTGTCCGAGGTGACGGCGCAGTTCCAGGCGGCATCGTCGGACAGCGCTGCGTGTGTGCCGCCGGATACACGCCGAACGGCGGGAACCGCGACGGTCGCGAGGCTGGCGCCGACCGCGATCGCGGTGAGTAGCACCATTCCTCCGTGCAACCCGGTGTACGCCGCCAGCTGGCCGGTGGCGAGGTAGGCGACGGGTGTGAGCAGCGTCGAGCCGAAATCATCGATCGATCTCACGCGCGATAGCACCGCCAGCGGTATCCGCTCCTGTAAGAGTGTGCGCCAGTACACCATTGCCATCGAGACGGCTGCTCCGGACAGCGCGCTGTAGACGCCGATGATCGACAGACCGAGCCCGCTGACCAGCAGCGCGGGACGCGCCGCCGCGACGGCCAGCAGTGCCGCGCAGACCGCGGCCGGGCGGGCGGCGGATTTGCGCAGCGCGACCGCGCTCCCGAGCACGGCACCCGCGGCGAAGGTTGCCATGATCACCGCCCACCCGTCCGGACCGCCGAATTCCAGCTGCGCGACCTGCGGCCCGAGCACGAGTACGGCGGGCACCGCCACCGCGCTGAAGACGGTGAAGTTCGCTATCGAGGTCCACAGCCAGGTCCGGGTCGCCACTTCGCGCCAGCCGGTTCGCAGTGCGATCAATAGGGGTTCCGGTGAAGTCCGCTCGCTCGCGGCCGGGCGGCGGACCCCGAGCAGCACAACCACGCTGATCAGGAAGGTAACGGCATCGACGGCCACCGCCGCACCGAGCCCCGCCGCCGCGATGAGTACCGCACCCAGCGCCGGACCGACAACACGCAGCAGGCTGCTCGACATGGCGACCAGTGCGTTCGCGGCGCGCAGTGAGTCGGCGGGCACAAGTTGCGCGACGATGCCACCCAACGCCGGAGTGAACAGTGCCTGCGCGCCGCCGTAGATCACCTGCAACACCATGATCTGCCACAGCTGAGCCGCCCCGAATGCGAGCAATACGGCCAGTACGGCCTGGGTGGCCGCGCGGGTGAGATCCGCCGCGATCATCAACTCGCGACGCGGAAACCGATCGGCCAGCACCCCGCCGAGCAACAGCAGTCCGGTCAGCGGCACGAAGCGGGCGGCGAGGACGCCACCGAGCGCGGCGGGTGATCCGCCGATCTCCAAGACGACGAAGGTGAGCGCGAGCACCGCCGGGGCGTCCCCCGCCATCGATACCGTCTGACCGACGAAGAGCAAACGGAAATCGCTCTGCCGCAAGACATTACGCGCGCTCATCGAACCACTCGCGCACGATGACGGCCGCCTTGTCCGGCGGGACCATCGACACGCCGTCGCCGCGCGCCCCGCGCCACATCTCGTACACGACACGGGATTCCGGCTCCACGACCGTTTCGCCCGCCGCCCGCAGACTCGCCACATGCCGCTGGATCACGGGCTTGTCCCACATCACCTTGTTCATATGCGGAAACCACAGGCAGGGTCGAGGCGCGGCGAGCAGTGTGGTCGTCGCGGGCGTCGACGCGAGTCCCAGCGCCGAGGCCGCGACCAGGTGCGCGGTGGCCGGGAGCACCACGATGCCGTTCGAGGTCAGCGCGAGTTCGACCGGATTGAGGGTCGGGCTGTCGGAGGTGATGACTTCGTCGGCCAACCAGCCGACCACTTCCCGTGGCACGAATCGCTCCGCGCTGCGGGTGAGCAGCACGACGATCTCGCCGGGCTGAGTCTTGCGAAGTTCGGTCAGATAGAGCGGCAGGACCAGGGATGCGCTGGAGCCTGCGGCGATCACCACGAGCGCGCCATGGCGCATGACTGATCTCCTATGGATGGAAGCGGGGATCGCCCGGTATGCACGGGCGATCCCCTCGGGTTCAGCAGGTCGGGCCGTCGTCGACTCCTGTCTCGATCATGGGATTACCTCCTTTCACGTGTGCGAGTTCGGGTTTCAGAACCGGCAGTTGCCGGGGTCCGGTTCGCTGATGCCGGAGGGTTGGCCAGCGGGCGTGATGAGGACGACGTCAAGTGTCAGCGGTTTGTCGGTCTCGTTGCGCACGGTGTGGACGTGGCGCGGATGCTCGACCCAGCCCCGACCGACGCCGAATGTGGTTGGCGCGCACTGCCGATCGTCGGCCTCATATCGAGTCGCGATGCCGTCGGCGACATTCACGAGTACGTCACCGGGATGCGAATGCCAGCCGACGCTGCCGCCAGGGGCCACGGTGAGCACGGAGAACTGGACATCGACGGGGCCGTCCGGAGCGATGTGGATCGGCTCGGTGACAGTCGCCTTGCTGAGTTGCTCGCCGGTCACACCGACATTCGGCGTGGCCACTGCGGGCAGTGTCGCAGCGGTCGACAATACGGCGAGACCGATTGCCGCACCGATGAATCCAACACACCGACGGACGCTGCTGGACATGGATTCCCTCCCCGCGAAATAGACCTTGTTCTCCGCTCCGTGCCAGCTCCTCCCAGCCGGTCGGTGCGGTTGCGAACAAGCATCCGGGCGATGCCTTTCACCGGCATCTCACACGCGTTTCACGAGATATCCGCGCTGCTCACCCACACCGAAATCTATTGCGGCGGAGCTATTTCGCGGCCGAAATGGCGGAGGCCGACCGGGCAATCGCCCAGTCGGCCTCGTGAGGCGTGCCCTTCGATCAGTCTGCGGACACTGCGGACTCGGCAACCTGATGGCCGGAGCCCCTGCGCCGGAACGGTCGCAACCGCCGAGGCGGTCGCTGCGGCTGCGCCTCGGCCGATTCCGGATCCTGTACGCGAGTTGCCGTCGCCTCGATCCAATCCGATGCCTCGATGGCCCCGTGGCGCGACAGTTCGGTGCCACGCACCGCCTGTTCGCACCGGCGAGCCAGATCACGGCGATCGAGTCCGGGATTCTCGACCGGCTCGAGCACCACCTCGGCCACCATGCCGCGCGAGCGCAGAACCCGCTTCGCCGAAGTGCCGAAGCCGTCGTCACCGACGAATCCGGGAATGGTCGACTGGGTACCGTGCGCATCCAGATACCGCACGCGCACCGGCTGCACCGAGGTTCCGGTGTCGACCGCCGCCTGGAAGAGCGCGGGCCGCATCCTGCCGTAGGCGCGGCCACACCAGGTGGTCCCCTCGGGGAACACCGCGACTCGATCCCCCGCCGCCAGCCGTTCACCGAGGCGCGCCACCACACCGGGCAATTCGCGCAGCCGTTCGCGTTCGATCGGAATGACCCGCATGAGTTTGGCCAGCCCACCGAGCAGCGGCCAATCGACCATATCGGCGCGGGCCACGAAGCCCAGTGGCTGCACCGCGGCCATGACGACCACATCGGTCCAGCCGATATGCCCGGCGACGATCAGCAGCCCGTCACCCGAATCGCCGAAGCGCGCATCGGCCGACTCCCCCGCACCGGCTCGGTTGTCGACAACGCGCAACCGAATCCCGAGACAGCTCAGAACCGTTCGCGCATACCGCCGTTGCAACTGTTCGCGCCGTCCGCGCGGCGTCACGACATTGACAACGGGAAAGCTGAGCAACAATCCGGCCACGCCGAATAGTCGGCCGATCACCCGTGCGGTGCCGATCTCATCGACCGGATCGATGCAGCCGGGCCCACATGGGCTCGACGGCATCCAGGAATGCGCGGTGCGCTCTGCGGGCGGCGCGTCGAACACCATCTGACTCACCGTCCCCCGTCGAGTGCATTGGCCGCGTCTTGTAATCGGTTGAGGTAGCGGGTGTTGATCGTGTTCAGACCGAGCAGCGCGACGAAATCGGCGACCGCGAAATCCGGATCGTGCGCCGGTTCACCGCAGATCTCCGCGCCAAGGCGCAGGTAACCGCGCAGCAGCGGGGGCAGCTTCGGGCGCGCGGGCGGCGTCATCTCGTCCAGCGTCAGCCCGTCGACGACCACCGGGCGATGGGGGTGCACCCGCCGCTCGGGATCGGATCCGTGGCGGCCGAGCAACATATCGCGCACGCCGCGCACATTCACACCGGCCGGATCGGCGGGGGTGTCCTGCATGGGCACCGAGACGCAGCCCATCACCCATTCGTATCCGGTGAGCTGGATGTAGTGCAGGATGCCCGCCCACATGAGGGTCAGCACCGAGCCGTTGCGGTGGTCGGGCACCACACATGCACGGCCCATTTCCACGATCCGGTTGCCCTCCGGATCCAGTTGGGCCAGATCGAATTCGGTGGCGGTGTAGTAACCACCCGCGGCAGTCACCTTGTCCGGCGGCAGCATTCGGTAGCAGCCGACGAATTCCTCGGTCCGGTCGTCGCGGACCAGCAGGTGGTCGCAGTGCTCGTCGAAATGGTCCGCGTCGAGACCCGTTCCGTTGTCGGGGATCCGGAAGCCGGGCTCACTGGCGAAGACGCCGTACCGCAGGCGCTGCGCGGCCAGTCGGTGCGCCGAATCGGAGGAGACGACCAGCGAATACCGAGACCGTTCCGCCCCGGAGTCCGTCGGTCGAGCCGGGGCTGTCAACACGGACGAAATAGTCATATCCGTGATGAAGCCAGTCCGAAACTGCGCCCTAGCAACCTCGAAGTGTCGCCGCGATGCCGGTTCGGTGAACGAGATGATGATCACACCGAGCGTTCACCGAACTGTCGCGTCGCGTTCCGTCTCCCGCATCGCTACCGCCGCCTTTTGCCTGATCCGTGACCTTTTCGGAACAGTCAGGCGGCGTCGCGCTCCGATATCCGGACCGGATCCCGCGCCGTATCCACCTCGTCGAAACCGGGGCGGCCCGTGCCGATGAAGGCGACCAGCCACGAGGCCACGGCGGCGAAACGGTTGCGGAATCCGACCAGGTACAGCAGGTGCACCGCGAGCCACATGGTCCACGCGATGACGCCGCGGAAGGTGATGTGCTCGTTGAGTTTCACCACCGCGCTGAACCGGCTGATCACCGCCATGCTGCCCTTGTCCCAGTACTTGAACGGGGTGCCGGGGAGCTGCTTGCGGCGAATGATGTCGGCGGCGTGCCTGCCCTCCTGCATGGCGACCGGCGACTGGCCCGGATAGCCGTTGAGCGAGGTCATATCGCCGATGGCGTAGATATCGGCATGTCCGCCGACGGTCAGGTCGGGATTGATCAAAAGCCTTCCGGCCCGGTCGGTTTCGCAGCCGGTGGCCTCGGCCAGGATCTGCGCGAACCCGCCCGCCTGCACACCCGCCGACCAGACCACCGTTTCGGCCGCGATCCGGCGCTCGATGCCCTGCTTGTCCTTGACGGTCACCTTGCCGTATTCGATATCGGTCACGAAGGTGCCGAGCAGCACCTCGACACCGCTCTTGGTCAGCGATGCCTTCGCGTATTCCGACAGTCCGCCACCGAAGGGCGGCAGCACCTCGCCCGCGCCCTCGACCAGGGTCACCGAAACTTCCTGGTGGTAGTGCCGTTTCGCGAGTTCCTTCAGCTGACCGGCAACCTCGACACCGGTCGCGCCCGCGCCGACCACTACGAAGCTCAGCAGTCGCTTGCGGGTCTCCGCATCGGCGCCCTTGGCCTCGGTGAAGACGCGTTCGATCTGTGCGCGCAGCAGCTTCGCATCGTCGATGGTCTTGAGCGAGAACGTCTTATCGGCGAAATCGTCGCGGCCGAAGTACGACTGCGAGGCGCCGGTGGCGGCGATCAGCGAGCCGTAGCGGATCTGCGTGCGCTCGCCGTCGTGCTCGTAGGTGAGCACCGCATTGTCGGCGTCGATGGCGACGACCTTGCCGACCCGGACGTCGGCTTCCCTGTGCCTGCGCAGTACCGAGGCGATCGGCGGCGCGATCTCGTGCGATGCCAGCACACCTGTCGCGACCTGGTAGAGCAACGGCTGGAAGAGATGCTCCGGAGTGCTCGAGATAAGAACGTAATTGATGCCCGATTTGGCCAACTGCTTAGCGGCGGCAAGCCCCCCGAATCCCGATCCAACGATGACAACATCTGCGTGTTCCATGACAGCCTCCTTCTCTCATTACCAACCGTCATTCGATCCGCAGATATTTCAGGTGTTCAGGCGCATAATAGATATGACTCTTATCTGGATCGCTCATGAATTGGAGATCAAGTGGAGCTTCGCCAGCTCACCTACTTCGTCGCGGTGTGCGAGGAGCTGAGTTTCAGCAGGGCCGCGGCGCGCTGCTACATCTCCCAATCGGCGATCAGCCATCAGATCGCCCGGTTGGAGCGTGACCTCGGCGTAGCCTTGTTCGAGCGTTCGACCAGGGCCGTTGTGCCGACCGACGCGACCATGCGGCTACTTCCGCTGGCTAAACAGATGCTCAGTCTGGAGTCGGCCATCCGCGCCACCGTGCGCACCTCCGGTCACCGCATCCGGCTGGCCGCCAATATGTCCTTCGCGACTCGATCCCTGTCGGCGATCGCCGGAGCGCGCGCCGCGCATCCGGATGCCGAAATCGAATTCGTCATCAAACCGTTCCGGCAGCGGATCACCGCGGTGGCCGACGGCGACTGCGATCTCGCGCTCATCCGCGGCAGTGTCGACGAGCCCGGTCTCGCGGTGGAGAAGCTGTGGATCGAGGACCTCGTCATCGCCACCTCCGCCGCCCATCCGCTGGCCCCGCAGGACCAGGTCACGCTGGCGGATCTGAGCCCGTATCCGCTGCTGCTCCCGCCCGAGCAGGAACAGGTCCTGCTGCACAATGTGATTCGGGCCGCCTTCGCCGAACTGTCGGCGGGACCCACCTTCGGTCCGCCGATTCCACCCGACCACACCGCGACCATGGAGCTGATCAATCGCCCGGACGCCTGGACGGTGCTCTACGCCGACAGCCCGACCGAGGGCCTGGTCGTCCTGCACCTCGCCGAGCACCGGCTTCGTATTCCGGTCTCCGCGGTCTTGCGCAGCGATGCGCGCCGTTCGCCGATCCTCACCACGCTGCTGTCCGGATTGCACCGCCGCTGAGATCTGCTGTCTCCGAGCAGATCTCAGCGGCATCGAGGTCAGGCGTTCTCGCGGGTGAAGCTACGTGCGCCGATCACCATCGCCACCGCGGCGACCGCCAGTGTGAGCCCGGTCCCGAGGTACACCTCGGACGCACCGTAGTCACCGCGGAACAGGGCCCTGGCCGCATCGACGGTGTGCGAGAACGGATTCACCTTGCCGATCGTGCGCAACCAACTCGGCCCGACGCTCAACGGCAGCAGAATGCCGGACAGCAGCATCAACGGCACCGCGAGACTGTTGAGCACCGAGGCGAGCACATCCTCGGATTTGGCCCACAGACCCAGCGCATAGGACGCTGCGGCCAAACCTGCCGCCATGACCGCGATCAACAACACCGACAGCACCACGCCGAGCGGATCCGGCCGAACCCCGAAGGCCGCCATGGCAACTCCGACGAGCACCAGCGCTTGGACAACGAGCACGACCATGTCTTTGAGCACGCGCCCGGTCAGCAGCGCGCCCCGGCTCGCGGGCGTGACCCGCTGCCGTTCGACGACCCCCGCGCGCAATTCCGCCACAATGCTGAATCCGACATAGATCGCGCCGAACAGCCCGGTCTGGATGACCAAAGCGGGCGTGAGCAGCTTCCACGGATCGGAATCCGCGCCGAGCGACGGCGCGATGCCCTTGACGAGCGGCCCGAACAGCACCAGATACAGCACCGGCTGGGACAGACCGATCAAGACCCACACCGGATTTCGCAGATTGGCCCGCAGTTGGGACCAGAAGATCAGTCCGGTATCGCGCATGAACCTCATGAGTGACTCGCCTCCCGCAGCGAACGCCCCGTAATGGTGAGAAAGACATCGTCGAGGCTGGGACGTTTGACAGTGAGCGCACCCGGTACGAGACCGCGCTCGTCCATGGCACGCAATAGGGGTACGACCGCGGCATCGCCGCGATCCACGGTGAGATGCACCAGCGTCGCACCGATCCGGTCCGGACCCGCATCCTCCGAGCGCACCAGCGAGCGCACCTCGAGCACCGACTTGGCGACCTGGAGTGCGAGATCCGCATGGCCGTTTTCGATTTCGAAGCTCACTACGTCGCCGGAGATGCGGCGCTTGAGTTCGTCGGGCGAGCCCTCGGCGACGATGCCGCCGTGGTCCATGATCAGCAGCCGGTCACACAGTGCGTCGGCCTCGTCCAGATAGTGGGTGGTGAGCACGACCGTGGTGCCTCGCTCGCGCAGGCGCCGGATGTGCTCCCACAGATTCGCGCGGCTTTGCGGATCCAGGCCGCTGGTCGGCTCGTCGAGGTAGATCAGCGCCGGGCCGTGCACCAGGCCGAGCGCGATATCGACGCGGCGGCGCTGACCGCCGGAGAGCTGGTTGCATTTGCGCCGGCCGAGGTCGTCCAGGTCGAGTGCGACGAGCAGTTCTTCGGCATTGTGCGTGGCCTGTGCCTTGCTCAGCCCGAAAAGCCGTGCCTGCAACACCAATTCGTCGATGACCAGGGCATCGTCATTGGTCATTCCACCCTGCGCGACGTAGCCGATGCGCGAACGCACAGTCCGCTGCTCGGCCCGTAGATCAGCGTCGGAGATGACCGCCTCGCCCGCGGTCGGGGCGATGAGGGTACTGAGCATCCGCAATGTCGTGGTCTTACCCGCGCCGTTGGGGCCGAGTAGACCGAGGATCTCGCCCTCGTACACATCGAAGTCGACGCCCGTAACCGCTTGGACGGGGCCACTTTTGGTTTCAAACGTCCGCGCCAGCCCGCGTGCCCGGATCACCGAGATGCGAGTGCGATCACGAACGGAGTCGATCGTTTCCACCTGAACAACGGTAGAAACGATCGACCAAATAGTCAAGCTTTACTATTCAGTGTTGATCAGTCGATGATGGCGCTCCGGCCGTCCACCCGCGTCGGGAACCGTTCCCAGACCTCCAACTCACCACTTTCGATGCGTTCCAACGTTTTCTGCGACCAGCGCAGGTCGGCCCGGACATGTTCGGAGGCCAACCGGATCGCGTCGGCGACATGATGCGGCTCGGTCTCCGCCGGATCGCCGCTACCAGCCATCACGCGACGCTCCTCGCGATCGAGTTGCTCGAGTTCGGCCTCGAATTTCTTGATCCGGCTGCGCAGCGCGGCGACGACCTCGTCGCGAGGCGCCTGCGGCAGCAGCGCGACCGCCGCGGCATACGGATGCTTCGGCTGCTCGGCATCCCACAGTGCGTCACGCAGCAGCTGCGCGAAGACCTTCTCCCCCTCGGCGGTGAGCCGATAGGTCGTGCGCTCCGGCCGCGCACCGTCCTGCCCGACGCCCTCCACCGCGATGAGCCCGTCGCGCTGCAAGGTATTCAGCGCGCCGTACACCGAACCCGGTTTCACATTCGCCCAATTGTCCGCCCGCCAGGACAGCAACTCCCGCCGAACGTCGTAACCATGCACCGGCGCCAGCAGCCGCACCACGGCGAGCACCAGCATCCGAGTCGTAGGAACAGCCATATCCGCAGGTTATCCCACTGCACGCGCCGGTGAGTTTGCCCAGGAACGCAAAGACTCGCCAAACCTGTTGCCGCATTACACAACAACAGATTTGGCGAGTCAGGGGTAACGCATTGAGGGCGGGCCAACCCAGCCCGGCGAGCGCATCCTGATCGATGCGAGCAAAGACCTTCCCCGTCAGTAGGCGAGCGCGGTCCACGGGATATTGATCGGGAACGGGTGCGTGAACGACACTCGCTCCTCGCCGTCGTTCACCCATTCACCGACGAGCCGATACGCGGCTGGGTGTAGCGGGCTGATCCCGTCCGGTAGCTGCGCGTACCCGATCTCCAAGCCATATGCGTGGATGAATGCGATGGCGCTGACATCCGCTTTCAGCGTCACTTCCCAGTACCACGGAATCCCGGCCTTCGCATACCGACTCTTCTTGGCCTCGATATCGGACGGAATATTGGAGGGTGACAGCACTTCGCCTACCAGTACGGTGTCGGTGGCGCGGACGTCTCGGTAAGCCCCTCCAAGACAGCGGTGCACCAAGAAATCCGGGGTGAGGAAGTCGGACTTCCCGTTGTTCCCGAGAAAGACATTGGTTTCGAGGTTGGCCACCCAGCAGCGTTCAGCGTCTGACGCCATATCGTTGCGTGCGCACCGCTCGAGCTCATGGGTCAATCGGCGCATGAATATCTGATGTTCACCGGGACCGCGACGCACCCACACCACACGCCCCTCCCAGAGCTCGATCTGTTCCGCGATCTCCGCTGGGAGTTGCTCCAGTTCCTCCCAGGTCATATGCGCGGGCAGGTCAGGACGCTCGATACGGGGCAGGGACATGACGCAATGATAGGCCCCGGAAACACCCGTGGTCCCGGCCGTTTCCGGCCGGGACCACGGGTCGCGTCGGTGCGCGAGCGCTCAGCCCTTGTGGGCCTTCACCGCCTCGGTCAGCTGCGGGGCGACATTGAACAGGTCGCCGACGATGCCGTAGTCCGCGATCTCGAAGATCGGGGCCTCTTCGTCCTTGTTGACCGCGACGATGGTCTTCGAGGTCTGCATACCGGCGCGGTGCTGGATGGCACCGGAGATGCCGAGGGCGATGTACAGCTGCGGGGAGACCGTCTTACCGGTCTGACCGACCTGGAACTGGCCCGGGTAGTAGCCCGAGTCGACCGCGGCACGCGAAGCGCCGACGGCGGCGCCGAGCGAATCGGCCAGCGCCTCGACGACCGCGAAGTTGTCGGCGGAGCCGACACCGCGACCACCGGAGACGACGATGCTCGCCTCGGTGAGTTCCGGACGGTCGCCACCGACGACCGGCTCGCGCGAGGTCACCTTCACGACGCCCTCTTCCTGCGCGGGCACCTCTACGGTCACCTTCTCGCCCGCACCGGCCGAGGCGGTGGCCTCGACGGCGCCCGGACGCACCGAGATCACCGGCACGTCGCCGGTGGCCTTCGCGTCGACGGTGAACGCGCCACCGAAGATGGAGTGCACGACCGAACCGTCGGACTTGACGTCGATGACATCGACGAGCAGGCCGGAGCCGATGCGCGCGGCGAGGCGGCCCGACACCTCCTTGCCCTCGGCGGTGGCGGCGACGATCACGGCGGCCGGGGAAATCGACTCGACCAGACCGGCGAGCACGTCGACCTTCGGGGTGACCAGGAAGTTCTCGACATCGTCGGATTCGGCGATGTAGATCTTCGCGGCGCCCGCGGCGGCCAGCGCGTCGGCCAGCTTCTCGCCGGTGCCGGCCGGGCCGGTCACGACGGCGGCGGGCTCACCCAGCGCGCTCGCGGCGGTGAGCAGTTCGGTGCTGACCTTCTTGATCGCACCGTCGGCGTGCTCGACGAGCACAAGTACTTCTGCCATTTGTGTTCTCTCCTAAGCAGTCTCGGGCGGGATCAGATGATCTTCTGACCGACCAGGTACGCGGCGATCTTGGTGCCGCCGTCGCCCTCGTCCGCGATCTTCTCGCCCGCGGTGCGCGGGGGCTTCGGGGTGGCCGCGGTGACGGCGGTGCCCGAGTTGGCGACACCGACGGTCGACGGGTCGACGCCAAGGTCGGCCAGCGTGAAGGTCTGCACTTCCTTCTTCTTCGCGGCCATGATGCCCTTGAAGGAGGGGAAGCGCGGCTCGTTGATCTTCTCGGTGACGCTGACGATGGCCGGGAGGGTGGCCTCCAGCTTGAACACGCCCTCGTCGGTCTCCCGCTCACCGGTGATCTTGTCGCCGTCGACGGACAGCTTGCGCAGGTGCGTCAGCTGCGGCAGGCCCAGGTACTCGGCGATGATCGCGGGCACGGCACCGGCGCGACCATCGGTGGCCTCGTTGCCCGCGATGACCAACTCGACACCCTCGACCTGGCCCAGCGCGCTGGCCAGCACCCAGGCGGTCTGCACGGCGTCGGAGCCGTGGATCGCCGGATCGTTGATGTGGATGGCCTTGTCGGCGCCCATGGACAGCGCCTTGCGGATGGCCTCGGTGGCACGGTCCGGACCGGCGGCCAGCACGGTGACCTCGCCGCCCTGGGCCTCCTTGATCAGCAGCGCTTCTTCGACGGCGCGCTCGTTGATCTCGTCGAGGACGGCGTCGGCGGCTTCGCGATCGAGGGTGAAGTCACCGTCGGTCAGCTTGCGCTCGGACCAGGTGTCGGGAACCTGCTTGATGAGTACGACGATGTTCGGCATCGGTCTTCGTCGACCTCCTGTTCTGGTTACACGTGTGTGGTGGTCGCACGAGCGGTGCCGTACGTCCTTGTTTGTAGCTCAGGGCGTGACACTACCCTACGTTAAGTTACTCACGGGTAACTTAGTCGCTTCTCTCTCACAACGGTGGTCCTGGCGATAATGTGCGGCCGCGTTACCAGTAACGTCGGAGCGATGAGCGAGGCTGTGATCCCTGCCGCAGTGGGCACCACCCCGGGCATTACTCCCGAGTCGGCCGTGGAGCCGTTGCCGCTGACCGGCGAGCGGACCGTTCCCGGCATCGCCGAGGAGAACTACTGGTTCCGTCGGCACGAGATCGTCTACGCACGCCTGCTCGAGCGTTGTGCCGGAAAAACCGTGCTGGAGGCCGGATCCGGTGAGGGTTACGGCGCGAACATGATCGCCGATGTGGCCACCAAGGTGATCGGCCTCGACTACGACACCAGCGCGGTCGAGCACGTGCGCGCCCGCTACCCGCGCGTTGAGATGATCCAGGGCAACCTCGCCGCGCTGCCGCTGGAAGGCGAGTCGGTCGATGTCGTGGTGAATTTCCAAGTGATCGAACACCTCTGGGACCAGGGCCAGTTCATCCGGGAATGCCTGCGGGTGCTGCGGCCCGGCGGCGAGCTGCTGATCAGCACGCCCAATCGGATCACCTTCTCCCCCGGCCGCGATACTCCGCTCAACCCGTTCCACACCCGCGAACTCAATGCCGACGAACTCACCGAACTGCTCGTCGACGCGGGTTTCCGGGTCACGCTCATGACCGGTGTGCACCACGGCCCGACGCTGAAGGCGTTGGACGCCAAGCACGGTGGCTCGTTCATCGATGCCCAGATCGAGCGCGCGCTGGCCGGGGAGCCGTGGCCCGCCGAGCTGACCGCCGATGTCGCCGCGGTCGCCATCGACGATTTCGCACTGGTCACCGAGGACATCGATGCGAGCCTCGATCTGGTCGCCCTCGCGGTGAAGCCTTGAGTAGACAAGAAGTTCCCGGCCAGTTCACTCTGGTCCTGCATTCCCATCTGCCCTGGCTGGCCCACCACGGTCGCTGGCCGGTCGGCGAGGAATGGCTCTACCAATCCTGGGCCGCCTCTTACCTTCCGGTCGTCGACGTGCTGAGAACCCTTGCCGCGGAAGGCCGTTCACATCTGCTCAGCCTCGGCATCACGCCGGTGCTCGCCGCCCAGCTGGACGATCCGCATTGCCTTGCGGGCATGCATCATTGGCTCGGCAACTGGCAGCTGCGCGCCGACGAGGCCGCGATGGCGGGCAATATCGCTCTCGGCAGGCATGAGCACCGGCTGGCCGCGGCGGCACTCGCGGAATTCGAACAGCACTGGCGCCACGGCGCGGCGCCGGTCTGGCGGCAGCTCATCGACGCCGAGGCCATCGAGCTGCTCGGCGGCCCGCTTGCGCACCCGTTCCAGCCGCTGCTGCACCCGCGACTGCGTGCCTTCCAGCTCGACGAGGGCCTGGTCGATGCCCGGCACCGCTGGGGTCACACCCCGACCGGCATCTGGGCGCCCGAATGCGGCTACACCCCGGGCATGGAGACCGGATACGCGGCCGCGGGTGTGACACATTTCATGGTCGACGGACCCGCACTGCGCGGCGATACTACCCTCGGTCGGCCGGTCCGGGAATCGGATGTGGTGGCCTTCGGGCGGGATCTGCAGGTGAGCTACCGGGTTTGGTCGCCCAAGTCCGGCTACCCGGGCCAGAGTGCCTACCGTGACTTTCATCACTATGACCACGCGACGGGTCTCAAGCCCGCCCGCGTCACCGGCAAGACGGTCGCCGGTCCGGACAAGGCCCCGTACGACCCGGAACTGGCGGCCGGAGCGGTGGTTCGCGATGTCGACGATTTCGTGCGGACCGTGCGCGAACGGCTGATCGAGGAATCGGCGCGTATCGGACGTCCGGCCCTGGTCGTCGCCGCATTCGACACCGAATTGTTCGGACACTGGTGGCACGAGGGTCCGCAGTGGCTGGCCCAGGTGCTGCGGGCGCTGCCCGAGGCGGGTGTCACCCTCGGCACGCTCGCCGATGCGAGGGCGCGCGGGTTTGTCGGCGAGCCGGTGCCGCTTGCCGATTCGTCCTGGGGTTCGGGTAAGGATTGGCGAGTATGGGCCGGTGACCAGGTGAAAGACCTGGTGGATCTGAATGACGATATTGTCCGGCTCACCCTCGATACGGTCGACAAGATGCGGGCCGCGGACGGCGGCGCCGCACTGCGCGACCCGGTTGCCGATCAACTGCTGCGCGAGGCCATCCTCACCGTCTCCAGCGACTGGGCATTCATGGTCAGCAAGGACTCCGCGGCCGGCTACGCACGCGACCGCGCACACCGACACGCCCACGCCGTGCGGGAAATCGCGGCCGCCGTCGGGGCGGGCCAAGTCGCCAAAGCACACCAGTTGGCGGCAGGATGGGGGGCGGCCGACGGCTTCTTCCCGAGTTTGGACGCACGGCGGCTGGCGATCGCGGACCGAGACTCCGCCTGATAAGGACATTCATGAAGATCTTGATGGTGTCGTGGGAGTACCCACCGGTTGTGGTCGGTGGGCTGGGCCGCCATGTGCATCACCTGGCGGTCGAACTGGCCGCGGCCGGTCACGAAGTGGTCGTGCTCGCCCGCCGCCCCTCCGGCACCGACTCCGTGACCCACCCCACCCACTCCTTCATCGCGGAGGGCGTGCTGGTGGTCGCGGTCGCGGAGGATCCGCCGTGCTTCGACTTCGGCGAAGACATGCTCGCCTGGACGCTGGCCATGGGCCACGCGATGGTGCGCGCGGGAGTCGCGCTCGGCAAGCCCGGCATCGGCGACGGCTGGGTCCCGGATGTCGTGCACGCACACGACTGGCTGGTCGCGCATCCGGCGATCGCGCTGGCCGAGTATTACGACGTGCCGCTGGTTTCCACCATCCACGCCACCGAGGCCGGGCGGCACAGCGGTTGGGTCTCGGGCCGGGTCAACAAGCAGGTGCATTCGGTCGAGTGGTGGCTGGCCAATGAATCGGATGCGCTGATCACCTGCTCGACCTCCATGCAGGACGAGGTGGAGCGGCTCTACGGGCCGGAGCGGGTGCCGATGACGGTGATCCGCAACGGAATCGATGTGGGCGCGTGGACTTTTCGGCCGCGCGCACCGCGTACCGGTCCGCCGCGTCTGCTCTATGTGGGTCGGCTCGAGTACGAGAAGGGCGTGCAGGATGCGATCGCCGCGCTGCCGCGCATCCGCCGCGCCCACCCCGGCACCACGCTGACCGTCGCCGGTATCGGCACCCAGTTCGAATGGCTGCGCGAACGCGCCCGGGTGCATCGGGTCGCGCGGGCGGTGACCTTCGCCGGTCAGCTCGATCACGAGGAACTGCTCGGCTGGTTGCACGGCGCCGATGCCATCGTGCTGCCGAGCCGCTACGAACCCTTCGGCATCGTCGCACTCGAAGCGGCCGCCGCCGGTACCCCGCTGATCACCTCCACCGCGGGTGGTCTCGGCGAGGCCGTCATCGACGGCGTCACCGGCGCATCCTTCGAACCGGCGGATGTGGACGGCATCGTCGAAGCCGTGCGCGCCACCCTCGACGATCCGGCCGCCACCCAGGACCGCGCCTACGCCGCGCGCGAACGTCTCACCGCGGATTTCGCCTGGGACGTCGTGGCCGCCGAAACCGCCCTGGTCTACTCCTCGGCCAAACGCCGGGTCCGCAACCCCCTCGGCCGCCCCACCATCATCGAACGTCCCC
Source organism: Nocardia pseudovaccinii (assembly GCF_050942345.1). Lineage (NCBI taxonomy): Bacteria > Bacillati > Actinomycetota > Actinomycetes > Mycobacteriales > Nocardiaceae > Nocardia > Nocardia pseudovaccinii. The sequence goes on along the minus strand of NZ_CP192074.1, from coordinate 2,479,921 downwards.
TCCCCGAGCGCGATCCGAAGTAGCGCCTAGCTCTCCATCTTCTTGACGATCTTCTGGATGGTGAGCCAGGTGCGGGTGGTGATCTCCTTGCTGTAGGTCTTCTCCATCCAGGCCATGAAGTTCGGGGTGCGGGGTTCGGTGTTGTCGATGACCGAGAGGACGACGCGGGCGGCGGTGTCGTAGCCGACGATACGGACACCGGGTTCGGTGTGCTTGTCCAGCTCTTTCGCGACGTCGGGCGGGGCCTGTTTGAGGAAGGTCGCGGTCAGGTAGGTGCCGCGGCCGTGGGTCAGGCCCGGAAACGGATCGGTGTCGAGCAGGTCGCGCAGTTCGTCATAGGCGCGCACGATGGTGCCGCCCGGAATTCCGAGTTCGCTGTTCAGCGCGTCCTGGATGCGGGCTTCCAACTTCGCGATATCGGTGTCCGCGGTACGGAAGACCACATTGCCGCTGGCCAATACCGTGGCGACCTTCTCGAATCCGAGCCCCTCGAACACGCCGCGTAGCTTCTCCCCCTTCATATTGGGGTTCGTCGGCATGATCCCGCGCAACAGCGCCGCGTACCTGGTCATGCCGTGACCGTACCGACTGGCACCGACGCATACCGGCATACTCGGCCGAGACAGCACGAGCCCCGGGTCCCTTCCGGATCCCGGGGCTCGTGTTCGCTCATGCCGACTGGGTGGCGCCGTTCTTCTTGCGCTCGATATCTTCCAGCGCGGCAACATATTTGGCGCGCTCCTCGGCACCGGCCTCCCAGGTCGCCTTGCGGTTCTTGACGACCTTGGCGGGCGCGCCGACGGCGATGCTGTAGTCCGGAATCTCGCCCTTGACCACCGCATGCGCACCGAGCACACAGCCACGGCCGACGCGGGTTTCGCGCAGCACCGTCACCTTGGCGGCGATCCAGGTGTCCGGGCCGATGCGGACCGGGCTCTTGACGATGCCCTGATCCTTGATCGGCATATTGATGTCGTCCATGCGGTGGTCGAAGTCGCAGATGTAGCACCAGTCCGCGACCAGCGTGGATTCACCGATCTCGATATCGAGATAGGTGTTGACCACATTGTCCTTGCCGAAGACGACCTTGTCGCCGATGCGCAGCGAACCCTCGTGGCAGCGAATGGCATTGCCGTCACCGATATGCACCCAGCGGCCGATTTCCATCCGGCCCAATTCGGGGGTCGCGTGGATTTCGACGCGCTTGCCGAGGAAGACCATGCCGCGCAGCACGATATGCGGATTGGCCGCCTTGAATTTGAACAGCCGGTAGTACCGCACCAGATACCAAGGCGTGTACGCCTTGTTCGCGAGCACCCAGCGCAGCGACGCCAGCGTCAGAAATCGCGCTTGCTGCGGATCCCGGCGGCGCGAGCCGCGCCACCGCGAGCGCAACGGTGCGCCCCACATGCTCGTCACGAAGTCATCTCCTGTCGTGGTCTTTGACATGGCGACCGTCCCGGTCGCGACGGCTAGAGCTTATCCCGTCGGAAAACACCGCCGGGACCCGTACAACGTCGGCGGACCCTCCCGTACAGTGATCGCTGCGCCGCCGACGGCGGCGGCGAACCTCCACGCGGGCGGTGGTGCGCGTACCCGGGGGTCGACACGCTTTCGGTCACGTCCCCAGCGGGCAACGACGACAGGAGTGCAGCAGGTGCGAAGCGGCGGCGTACTGGCCAACCCGGCGCGCGGACTCACCCTGTCCCGACTGGGCGCGGCGGCGGCCATCGGCGCACTGGTGTTGACAGGCTGCGGTACCGACGTCGACGACATCACCGTCGGATCGGGCAAGGGCTGGACCACCGCGCACCACGACGGCCGCAACAGTGGCGTCAGCCCGGTCACCGGCTCGCGCAAACTATCGCTGAGCTGGTCGCGACCGGTCGGTGGGCCGATCGAGGAACCTGTGACGCTCGGCCCGGACGGGCAAATGTTCGTCACCACCCTGACCCCGAGCAACTGCGCCATTCTCTCGCTGCAGATGCCGACCGGCCGCAAGCGCTTCTGCAACGCGCTGGGACCGAACGCGATCTCCGCGCCCTCGGTGGTCGACAGCGGCACCAATGTCTACGTCGGCGACGACGGCGGGGTCAGTGCGTTCAACTCGATCGGGCAGCCGCGCTGGCGAACTCCCGTTGCGGGCGTACCGGTTTCGGCGCAGTTCACCGGCGACGGGAACATCCTGACGGTCACGCAGTCCGGTCAGATGGATGTGCTGAGCCGCCAGACCGGGGAGCGCGTCGTCAGCACTGCCCAGCTGCTGGGCGATCCCGATTTCCTTGAGTACCCCGGTCTCACCCGACCCGCGTCCGGACAGGGTCTCGACGACTGCGCGATCGGCGGGCCGCAGTGCCCGGTCGCCAATATCTCGCCGATCGAGGTGTCCAGCGGCCGCTTCTTCGTCACGCTGTGGCAGCCAGGCAAGCCGATCGCCGCACTGGTCGCACTGCGCTACGCCGACAATAAGATTCAGCAGGAATGGAGCGCGGACCTGCTCACCGACGGCAGCGCGACCAGCCCGACGCTGTCCGCCGACGGCCGGACCGTCTACGTCGGCGACAACTCCAAACGCCTCATCGCGATCGACGCCGCCGACGGCCGGACCAAATGGGTGCAGCCGCTGGATTGGGCTCCGCGCGGCGGCATTTCGGTCTCCAGCGACGGCCTGATCATCCCGGCAGGCGACGACGGCCACCTGCTCGCCCTGCGCGACAAGGGCGACGCCGCCGAAATCGCCTGGGAGCGTAAGGATCTCACCCTGCGCGGCACCCCTGTCCAGACCGCGGGCGACACCGGCTACACCGCCGCCGCCATCGGCGACGGCATCAACCTGATCACCTTCGACACCAAGACCGGCGCAACCGTCGACTCGGACGTCCTCCCGAACGCGAAGGGCACCACCACCGGCACCTCCGTCGGCCCCAAGGGCGAGGTTGTCCTCGCCACCCGCATCGGCGAAGTCTTCACCTTCAAACCCGAGCAGTAGACGCTCGTTCCCGGTGGCGCCGTTGCATGGTGGGGTCAGGTGCAGAGGAAGGCGGCGGCGGTGCGGGATAGGCGGGTGAGGATGAGGGTGTAGGGGTGGGTGCCGCGGAGCTTCAGGCGTTTGCGGAGGGTGTCGGGGTCTATGTCGAGGCCGCGGATGCGGATTTCGAGGGGGCCGCAGTTGCGGCGGGTCAGTTCTTGGCGGAGGGTTTTTTCGCGGAATTCCAGGCGGTCGACGATGCGGAAGCCGCGGACGCCGTGGGGGACGGTGTTGCCGGTCAGGTAGGCGATCTGCGGGTCCAGTTGCCAGAGGCCGTGTTCGGCGGCGTAGTGGCGCACCAGGCCTGCGCGGACGATGGCGCCGTCGGGGTCGATGATCCACTCGCCGGGGGGCTGTTCCGGAATCTCGTCGGGGGCGGCGTCGGTGTAGGTGACGGATTCGCTTCGGGAGGTGAGGACTGTCGCGCGGCGGGTGACGTCGCTGTCGGAAAGGCCCGGCGACCACAGGCAGGCCTCGCGGACCGCGCCGTCGAGGGAGACGACCTCGATCTCGCCCGGCCAGTCCAGGCGGTCGAAATCCAATCCGGGAGCGCACTTTACGGCCAGATCGCGGCCGGGATAGGCGGCAAGCAGATCCGGGAGCGGGGGTTGCAGTTTGGCCGGATCGTGGGTGCGGCGACCGTCCGCGCGGCGGGCCGGATCGGCGATGACGACGGTGCCGGTGCTGGTCGGGACGAGGGCATCGGCCTTGGCGAGCAGGACATTTCGGGATGCGGCGAGATTGTGTGCGGCCATGGACAGGCGCACGTCGTCGAGGTCGCTGCCGAGCACCGAAGGGCAGGTGCGAGCCAGTTCGGCGAGTTCCGCGCCGATCGAGCAGGTCACATCGTGTACGGCCCGTCCGGACAGGCGCGCGGCGCGGTGTCGGGCGACCAGCGTCGGCGTCGCCTGTTGCAGTGCGTCGTCGGTGAACAGCCACTGTCCGGCATCGACGAGTTTGGCCGCGGCACGACGGCGCAGACGCACCGTTTCCACCAGTGCGGCCGACCGCTCGCCGAATTCGCGACGCACCCGCTCCACATCGCGCAGGTGCGTCGCGGGAGTCAGCTCCAGCCGATCCACCTCGGCCAGCGCGGCGCGACCCGCCGCGCTGCCGAGGAAGACGACATCCTCGCGGCCGAAGCGGTAACCCACTACTTGGCGGCTGAGCCCGGCTTCACGCCGGTGATCATGGCGTTGTAGAAGAACTGGCGCGGCACCACGCGGCGCATGACGTTCTCGTCCAACCAGCTCAGCCGCAGCCACGCACGGTACATGGCCATCCGGTAGCCCATGGTGAGCTTCTCGTCCGGGACGGCCGCCTCGAAGGTGCGCACCGGCCAGCCCCACAGCGCCGCCGCGAACTCCTCGGTGCTCGCCTTGACCTCGGTGGCGCCGGCGCGCCGGGCCATCGCCTCGAGGTCGCTCGGATCGAAGGTGTGCAGGTCGACGACCGCCTCCAGCGCCGCGGCGCGCGAGGACTCGTCCAGTTCGGCCTGCGGACGCCGCCAACCCGACAGTGCGGGCAGCTTGGTCACGGTGGTGGTGGCCTTCCAGGTGATGCGGCCGAGCCAGCGGGCGTAGAAGTTGCCCGCGGTGGTCGGTTCACCGGCGAATACGAAACGCCCGCCCGGCTTCAGCACGCGCAGGCACTCCTTGAGCGCCAGTTCCACATCCGGGATGTGGTGCAGCACCGCGTGGCCGACGACGAGGTCGAAGGTGTCGTCCTCGTACGGGATGGTCTCGGCGTCGGCGACCCGGCCGTCGACGTCGAGCCCGAGGTTCTCGGCATTGCGCAGCGCGACCTTCACCATGCCCGGCGACAGGTCGGTGACCGAACCGGACTTCGCGACGCCACCCTGCATGAGGTTCAGCAGGAAGAAGCCGGTGCCACAGCCCAGTTCCAGCGCGCGCTCGTACGGCAGCGGCGCGGGACCGACCGCGGCGTCGAACCGGCCGCGGGCATAGTCGATACAGCGCTCGTCATAGGAAATCGACCACTTGTCGTCATAGGTCTCGGCTTCCCAGTCGTGATAGAGCACCTGGGCGAGCTTCGTATCCTTCAGCGCTGCTTCGACCTCGGCCTCGGTGGCATGCGGGTTCGGCGCCGGGTCATCGGGGTGGACCGTCATGGTGGGCTAGCCTAGCCAACCCTCCGCCGCACGTCTGCAGCGGACCAGTGAGTAGGACGTGATTTCGCTCCACCGCGCCGTCCCCCGAGACTCGTTCTGGTTCTGAACCCGCCCGACGATCTACCCCCGCACCGCCACCCGCCCCAGATGCGGTCGGCAACCTGGGGCTCGAGTGGGACTCACGATCATCGAGTGCCGCGAAAGTCACACCACCCACCGACCAGGAACGTGTTCCTGTTTATGGTTCGCATCGACACTCGGATCGCCCGATCCCGACCCGACGGGCCGCGGCACCGCAGATCCTGACTACCGGCCAGTAACGACAAGCAGGCCAAACCGAACCGTCAGCCGGTTGCGTCGGTGCCCGTCAGCGTCCGACTGAGGTTGCCGAACCCGGACCGTCGGCCAGGTTCGCCCCGTGCCGATGCGGGCCCGGCGGCGAAGAGCGCGGTCCATTCGGCGCGAGCACGCTCGAGCCCATCAGACCCGCCTGGGCAGATCGACCGAGAGACTCACCAACGCCCCCGACTCGGCCGAGCCGTGTGCCCCGTCAACGCCCGACGAAAGTCGCCGATCCCGGGCCGTCGGCCAGGTAGGACTCGGTGCCGATGCGGCGGTCTTCGGTCGTGAAGAGGGTGGTCCATTCGGTGCGGGCGCGGTCCAGGCCGTGGGGGCCCGCTTCGAAGACGGCTTTCGCGGCGGCGAGGGCGCGGGTGGGGCCATCGGTGAATTGTTGCGCCCAGCGGATGGCGGCGGTGTAGACGTCGTCGGGGGCGACGACCTCGTCCACCAGACCGAGGGTGCGCGCTTCGTCGGCCTCGACGAAGCGGCCGGTGTAGACGAGGTCTTTGGCGGGGCCGGTGCCGATCAGCAGCGATAGGCGGCGGATGCCTGCGAGCGGGATGAGGCCCGCTTTGATTTGGGGCAGGCCGAGTTTGACGTTGTCGCCGATGATGCGGCGGTCGGCGGCGAGGGCCAGTTCCAGGCCGCCACCGAGGCAGTAGCCGCTGATCGCGGCGACGGTGGGCTGGGGCACCTTGGCCAGGCAGCCGAGTGCCGCCTGCAGATCGGCGGCCATGGCTTCGGCCTGATCCGGGTCGAGCCCGGAGAGTTCGGCGAGGTCGTCACCCGCGCAGAAGACCCGCTCGTCGCCGTAGACGACCAATGCCGCGACCCCGGGGTGTGCGGCGACAACCGCCGCCGCCTCGGCCACCTCCCGGACCAGCTGCGCATTCAGCAGGTTCAGCGGCGGACGGTCGATCCGGAGGACGGCAACGCCACGGACGGCGGGATCCTCGGGCAACTCCAGGGTCACGAATTCGGCCATGGCAGGAAACCTACTGCCTCATGGACGCGCGGATCCCCTGAGCCTGCTGGTATCCGGCAGTCCGGCGAAATAGCGCTGGTTGTCCGGGAACTGGAGCACCTGCCGCCCGCTGTCACCGGTGAGCACCGGCATGATCGGTTCGATCACCCGGTCGATGGCCAGAATCTCCGCCGTGGAAGCGAATTCGGCAATGGCATCGAGCTGCGACCAGGTCGGCGGCAACAGCACATCGGTGCCCGCCCGCCAGCGGTCGAGTTCGTCCGGCGCGGTGCGCCATTGCACCTCGGCCGCCTCGGTGGTGGCGCCGTCGGCCAACTGTCCCTGCGGCAGCACCGCGACAAAGAAGCGGGTGTCATAGCGCCGCGGCTCGATCACCGGGGTGATCCAATTCGCCCACGGCCGCAGCAAATCCGCGCGCAGCACCAGTTTCTCTTCGGCGAGGAAGTCCGCCAGCGAGACTTCGCGACGCTCCAGTCGAGCCCGGGCATCGTGGTAGCCGGTGGTATCCGAGACGACGGTGTCGGCTGTCGGCCCGGCCAGCAGCACTCCGCACTCCTCGAAGGTTTCGCGCACTGCGGCGGCGACGAGCGCCTTGGCCCTCGGCTCGGTGGTGCCGAATTTCGCCGCCCACCAGGCGGGTTCGGGTCCGGCCCATTCGATATCGGCGGTTCCGTCCGACGGATCGACACCGCCGCCCGGAAAAACGGTCATACCGGCGGCGAAGGCCATCGCCCCGACCCGGCGCTGCAGGAACACCTCGGGCCCGGTGGCACTGTCACGCACCAACATCACCGTCGACGCGTCCTTGAGCGGCGGAATGGGCTCCTGCGCGTTCGTCTCACTCACTCCTGCACCCTAACGCCTGCTTGTTTTACGCCGTAATCCCCATCACGGGCTCAGCGCGAACGGTGCCGCCCCAACCGACGCGCGCGCCGCGCGAAGTACCGGCCGTCGACGCGATCCAGCGCGATCGACTGACGGAAGGCCTCGCTCAGGTTCTCGGCGGTGAGCACATCCGGCAGCAAACCCTGCGCGATGACCGCGCCCTCGTTCAGCAGCAGGCCATGGGTGAAGCCCGGCGGAATCTCCTCGACATGGTGGGTCACCAGGACCATGGCCGGGGAATCGGGATCCGAGGCCAGATCGCCGAGACGTTCCACCAATTCCTCACGGCCGCCCAGATCCAGACCGGCGGCGGGCTCGTCGAGCAGCAGCAGCTCCGGATCGGTCATCATCGCGCGGGCGATCAGCACTCGCTTGCGCTCACCCTCGGACAACGTTCCGTAGGTGCGATCGGAAAGATGTTCGGCGCCGAGACTTTCGAGCATATCGATGGCACGGTCGGTATCGACGTCGTCGTAACGCTCACGCCAGCGACCGAGGACCGCGTAGCCGGCGGAGACCACCAGATCGCTGACCTTCTCGTCGCGCGGAATCCGGCTGGCCACCGCGGCCGAGGACCAGCCGATGCGCGGTCGCAGCTCGCTGACATCCGTTTTGCCGATGACTTCACCGAGCAGATGGGCGATGCCCGAGGTCGGATGCACTTCGGCGGCGGCCATGCGGAGCAGCGAGGTCTTGCCCGCGCCGTTGGGTCCGAGGACCACCCAGCGTTCGTCGAGCTCGACCTGCCAGGTGACCGGGCCGACGAGGGTGTTACCCGAGCGTCGGATGGTCACGTCGGTGAAATCAATGAGCAGATCGGGATCCGGTTGCGGCACGGGCTCCATCTTGGCTCAAATGCGCTGTGTTCGTACGACCGACCCATGCCGGTAGCCACGACGTGGCCATTCGTCCGCCACGGCGTGCCTTCGCGGACGGTGCGCGCACCGCTCCCGGCGGATTCTTCGGCGGCTCATCGGTGGAGCGGAACATCCGCGCGACGACCAGCGCCAGCGGAATCGAACAACCTACCCAAACAGCGAGTATCACCAACAGCGTCGTCATCATGATGGCCTCCGGCGAGTGGTGTGCGGCGGTCCTATTGCGTCGAACGTACCCAGATCGGGCCCGGGTGGATCCCCCCAGCGCCGAACAGCGAAACATCTACACCGCGTAATCGCTTGCGGGACCTGCGGTGTAAATCGGTTGCGAGGCTATTCACCCCCCAGGCAATCAGTATTGTCCAGGCACCGCGATCACAGTTATCGACCCCGGAGCGACCTCGGTGAAACCGGCGTCGCGCACCGCGACGGCCTGCCCACGAGACACCTGCTCGCACAGCGACGCCCACTGCTCCGGTCCGGATTCGCGCACCGCGCATCGGAACTCACGCTGCGACCACCGCAGCGCCTCGTCCACGGTAAGCGCACCGGCCAGCAACATGCTGGCGTGACCGACCTGAGCGGCCGCCTTGCCGAGCGTCATGCCGAGTTTCGCATTCACCCACAGCACCGGCAGATCGGGATCGGCGGGTCCGGGATCGTCGTGTTCGAGATCGGTGCCGTTGATCTGCAGCCGCCTGATCCGCGGATCGACCTCGCCCACCGGCCCCGGCACGAATGCCCGCGCCTGCGCACCGTCCACCTCGACGGTCACCCCTTCCGCTTCGTTGGCCGCCAGCCACTGCGCACCGCGCGCCCGCCGCGCCACCTTGCGGATCCGCGACCGCTTCCAGGCCAGGAACCGCTGCTCCCACACACCCTCGGGCCCGACCCGCTCATCCAGGCACAGCGCCACCGTGGCCACCGCCGCGGCCTCGAGCAGTGCGCTGCGCCGCGGCGGATCGACCTTCGGAATATGCAGCACCATCTGCATGGCCTGCACGAGAGCGGGATCCTCCGGATCGCCGAGACCGCCGTAGCCGCGCGCCAGCTCAGCATGCCGAATGCGGAATCCCTCGACACCCGTTGACAATTCGGCCTCCGGGATACTCGACATCACGTCACCTCGATCGTCAACGAAAACCGCCGCGCAGGCGCGACACCCCCAGCGAGCCTACCGACCCTCGTGACTCAGCTGCCGACGAGCGGGACGCGACGGATTCCGCCGTCGCGTGCATCGGCGGCTTCCACCTCGTCGCGGGTCACGCCGAGGATGAACAGGACCGCGTCCAGGTAAGGATGCGACAGGGCCGCATCGGCGACCTCGCGCAATGCGGGCTTGGCATTGAAGGCGACACCGAGTCCGGCCGCATTGAGCATGTCGATGTCGTTGGCACCATCGCCGACCGCCACCGTCTGCTCCATCGGCACGCCCGCCTCCGCCGCGAATTTGCGCAGCGCGGTGGCCTTGAAGGCACGGTCGACGATCTCGCCGACCACCCGGCCGGTCAGCTTGCCGTCCACCACCTCGAGCGTATTCGCCTGCACGAAGTCCAATTCCAGTTCGTGCGCGAGCGGTTCGATCACCTGACGGAAGCCGCCCGACACCACACCGCAGCGGAATCCGATGCGCCGCAGGGTCCGAATGGTGGTGCGCGCGCCCGGGGTCAGCTCGATCCGGTCGGCGACCTCCTCGATCACCGATTCGTCCAGTCCCTCGAGCGTCGCCACCCGCTGACGCAGCGATTCCGCGAAGTCGATTTCACCCCGCATGGCCGCCTCGGTCACCTCGCGGACCTGATCCTCCACCCCGGCGTGCGCGGCGAGCATCTCGATGACCTCGCCCTGGATCAGGGTCGAATCGACGTCGAAGACGATGAGCCGCTTGGCCCGGCGGGCCAGTCCGGCCCGCTCCACCGCCACGTCCACCTGTTCGGCGACCGCGACCTCGGCCAGCGCGGTGCGCAGCCGGGCATCGGAATCGGGGCCGGTATCGGTCGCGGTGACCAGGAGTTCCATACCGGTCACCGGGTAGTCGGCAATGCCGCGGATGGTATCGATATTGGCGCCGAGGGCGGCGAGCTGACGGGAGACCGAACTGAATGCGCGCGCGGTCACCGGCGCGCCGAGGATGACCACCGCATGGGTGGACATCGGCTGCCTGCCGATCTGCGCGTCGACCTCGACGTCGACATGCATGCCGACGGTATTCATCGCCTCTTCGAGCTCGTCCTGCAGCGCCTCCGGATCGCTCGGGCAGGTGACCAGCACGCCGAGGGTCAGTCGGCCGCGGATGACGACCTGCTCCACATCCAGCAGGCTCACGTGGTGCCGCGACATCGCCGCGAGCAGCACGGAGGTCACACCGGGCCGGTCGGGTCCGGTGACGGTGACGAGGACGGTGGTGTCGGCCAACTGAGGTGCTCCAAGTTAGTTGTTTGCCATAGCTGTGCTGGACCCCGGTGTCGCAACGCTGCGGTCGGTGCTGGTCCCACAAATGAGTGTGCACCCACTGATGATCAGTAGGTGCACACTCATCAAGGCGACGCTACTGCACTGCCGGGTACCTCTCTGCCGGACAATGTAGTTGCTCACTCGCCTGGTGGGCTCACTCTCTGCGCGCTTGGACGGACGAATGTCCGGCCACCGCCTAATGCTTTGCCAAGGCGCCTTCGTGGACCTCGGTGGCATGTTTGCCCGAACCCCAGCCCACATGGGCCTCGGCCCGCATCCGGTCGACCATGTGCGGGTAGTGCAGCTCGAAGGCGGGACGCTCGGAACGGATTCGGGGCAGTTCGTAGAAGTTGTGCCGCGGCGGCGGGCAGGTGGTGGCCCACTCCAGCGAGTTGCCGTAACCCCACGGATCGTCCACGGTGACGACCTCACCGTAACGGTAGCTCTTGAACACGTTCCAGATGAACGGCAGCATCGACGCGCCCAGGATGAAGGCGCCGATCGTGGAAATGGTGTTCAGCGTGGTGAACCCGTCGCTGGGCAGGTAGTCGGCGTAGCGGCGCGGCATACCCTCGGCGCCCAGCCAGTGCTGCACCAAGAAGGTGGTGTGGAAGCCGATGAAGGTGGTCCAGAAGTGCCACTTGCCGAGGCGTTCGTCCAGCATGCGTCCGGTGATCTTCGGGAACCAGAAGTAGATACCGGCGTAGGTGGCGAACACGATGGTGCCGAAGAGTACGTAGTGGAAGTGCGCGACGACGAAGTACGAGTCGGTCACGTGGAAGTCCAGCGGCGGCGAGGCCAGGATGACACCGGACAGACCACCGAAGAGGAAGGTGACCAGGAAGCCGAGCGAGAACAGCATCGGCGATTCGAAGGTCAGCTGGCCGCGCCACATGGTGCCGATCCAGTTGAAGAACTTCACACCGGTCGGCACCGCGATCAGGAAGGTCATGAACGAGAAGTACGGCAGCAGCACGGCGCCGGTGGCGTACATGTGGTGCGCCCACACCGCGATCGACAGCGCCGCGATGCCAAGGGTCGCGTAGACCAGCGTGGTGTAACCGAAGATCGGCTTACGCGAGAAGACCGGGAAGATCTCCGAGACGATGCCGAAGAACGGCAGAGCGATGATGTACACCTCGGGGTGGCCGAAGAACCAGAACAGGTGCTGGTAGAGCAGGATGCCGCCGGTGGCCGGATCGTAGATGTGGCCACCGAGGTGACGGTCGTAGGCCAGGCCGAACAGCGCGGCGGTCAGCAGGGGGAAGGCGAGCAGCACGAGGACGCTGGTGACGGCGATGTTCCAGGTGAAGATCGGCATACGGAACATGGTCATACCGGGAGCACGCAGGCAGACCACGGTGGTCAGCATGTTGACGCCACCGAGGATGGTGCCCAGACCGGAGACCGCGAGGCCAAGGATCCACAGGTCGGTGCCGACGCCGGGCGAGTGCAGGATGTCGGTCAGCGGCACGTACGCCGTCCAACCGAAGTCCGCGGCGCCGCCGGGGGTGATGAAGCCCGCGGTCGCCATGGTCGCGCCGAAGGCGTACAGCCAGTAGCTGAAGGCGTTCAGGCGCGGGAAGGCGACGTCGGGGGCGCCGATCTGCAGCGGCAGGACGATATTGGCGAAGCCGAACACGATCGCGGTCGCGTAGAACAGCAGCATGATCGTGCCGTGCATGGTGAACAGCTGGTTGAACTGCTCGGGGGACAGGAACTGCAGACCCGGCCGGGCCAGCTCACCGCGCATCAGCAGGGCCATCAGGCCACCGATGAGGAAGAACGCCATCGAGGTGGTCAGGTACATGACACCGAGGACCTTGGGGTCGGTGGTGGTGACCATCTTGACGATGAACGAGCCCTTCGGCCCGGTCCGAGCCGGATACGGCCGAGTCGCTTCCAACTGAGGGACTGGCTTTGGCTCTACGGCAGTCACTGATCCTCCTGAAAGGTGCCTTTAGGTCGCTCCGCAGGCTCCGCTGCTCGCATCCGCCCCACTACCGTGGACAGACGAGGAGTTCGCTTGCGCTCCTGAGATCGTAAACCGTGCTGCGACAGCCATCCGCACGGGTCCTACTCTGTGTCGTATTTCGCCGTGTGGGCGACTGCAACCACCGATCCGGCGATCATGAAATCCGGCCCCTTGCCTGCCGACCATTTCGAGCAACCTGCAAGCAGTCGCGAGCGATGACTTTCCCGGCCAGCCGACGTCTCTATCGATGACAGTGATCCACTCTCGGCCAAGGAGACCTTTGATGAGCACAGCATCGCGTAACGATTCGATGAGGGGCGACGGTCGGGCGACGGGTGGGCCCGCACCCAAGACCGGCGATCCCTGCTGGGTCGACGTTTACACCTCTGATCCGGACCGGGCCATTGCCTTCTACGGCCAGCTCTTCGGCTGGACCGCCGACCGCGCGGACGAGGAGTTCGGCGGTTACATCACCTTCCGCAAGGACGGTAAGGCCGTCGCGGGCGGCATGGGCAAGACCGCGGACGGGGCCGAGGGACCCGATCAATGGACGGTCTACCTCGCTTCGCCCGATGCCAAGGCCACCGCCGACGCGGCCGCCGAGCACGGCGGTGCGGTCGTCGTGCCGCCCATGGATGTGGGCGATCTCGGCGCGATGGCCGTGCTCGGCGATGTCGGCGGCGCGGGCGTCGGCATCTGGCAGACCGGCACCTTCGGCGGATTCGAGACCATCGGCATCGCCTCGGGCGGCACCTGGACCGACCACGTCGGCATCCCGTCCTGGTTCGAACTGCACACCCGCGACTACGCCCGCTCGCTCGACTTCTACCGTGACGTCTTCGGCTGGAGCGATACCTTCGCCATTTCCGACACCCCGGAGTTCCGCTACACCACCATCCACGCCACCACCCCGATGCTCGGCGGTGTCATGGATGCCTCGGCCTTCCTGCCCGAGGGTGTACCGGCGGGTTGGACCGTCTACTTCGGCGCCGATGACGTCGACGCGGCCGTCGCGAAGGTCGTCGAACTGGGCGGCACCGTGCTGGCCCAGCCCGAGAACACCCCCTACGGCCGGATCGCACAGGTCGCCGATCCGACCGGGGCACGGTTCAGCATCGGCGGCAACGCCACGTAGCCGATCCGGCGACCGCGCGGAATCCGCTGTACGACAGCGGGATTCCGCGCGGTCGCGAACATGGCCCGGATGCGACGTGCACGCGGCGGTGGCCTTCGCGTCCCGGCACCCACGCCACGCGGTACCCTCACCCGCATGCCGGTGAGCGCCCCTGTTCGCACCCGAAACCGCACGGACTCCCCCCGATACGGCACCGCCAGGAATCGCGCGGTCCGGCACGGGGGCACGGCGGTCGCCCTGCTCTGCGCCGCATTGCTCGTCGCGGGCTGCAGTCAGAAGGACGACGCCAGCTCGATCATTCGCACCACCACGAATATCGCGGGCGCGGGCGTGGTCGGCCTGGAGCGCGACACCTCGAAGGCCTGCCCGCTGCCGAGCGCACCCGATCCGTCGAACGGCAAGACCCGCACCGTCACCCACGCCGCGGGCACCTCGGAGGTGCCCGCCGATCCGCAGCGCGTCGTCGTGCTGTCCACCTCAGCGTTGGACGCCACCTGCGCGGTCGGCCTGTGGGAGCGGGTCGTCGGCGCGGTTCCGATCGACGGACCTCGCTCGCAGCCCATGTATCTCGGTTACGGCGTGCTGAAGATTCCCACCGTCGGTTCGGCGGCGCAGCCCGATCTCGGGCAGATCGCCGCCCTGCATCCCGATCTGATCATCGGCGATATGTCGAGCGGCCCAGGTGGTTTCGCCGCATTGCAGGCGATCGCGCCGACCGTACTCGCCGATCCCGGCAGTGGCTGGCAGACCGAATTCGGCACGCTCGCAGCGGGTCTCGGCCGCCACACGGCAGCGGTATCGGCATTGGAGTACTACCGCACCGAGGCGCGCGAGACCGGTAGTGCCTTGGCCGCCAGCCAGTCCCAGGCCTCGGTGGTCCGCTTCACCGCCGATCACGACCAGGTCCAGGGCAGCAATAGCTTCGCCGGACAGGTCCTCGCCGATGTCGGCGTGCAGCGGCCGACCGCGCAGCGCGGCACTTCCTTCGACGTGACCGAGCAGGACCTGACCAAGGTCGAGGGCGACATCATCTACGTCGTCTTCGCGGGCGAGGCAGGTGAAGCGCACGGTAAGACAGTGCTGCGCAGCGACGCCTGGAAGGATCTCGGCGCCTCCGCCGATAAGCGCGTCTTCGCGGTCGAAGACACCGTGTGGCACGGCGACGGGCTCACCGCGGCCCGCGCCCTGCTCGCCGACCTGCGCAGCAGCTTGAACGGTTTCGTCACCGACTGAGTCTTCGGCCGCGCCTGCGGCGCGGCGTGTTCGCGGCCCCCTGATGTCTCGCGTCCGAGCCGTCGAGACTCGCGCCTGCGGCGCATGCGCTTCGACGACTCGGACGCGAGACGGGCCGCGAACGTCGCTCGTAAGACTCGCTCCCCGATGGTCACTGACGGGCAGGACGTCCTACACCTGCCACACACGTGCCGGATCGCTGAGGCCCCCGCATGCGCTTCGACCACTCGGACGCGAGACGGGCCGCGAACGTCGCTCGTAAGACTCGCTCCCCGATGGTCACTGACGGGCAGGACGTCCTACACCTGCCACACACGTGCCGGATCGCTGAGGCCCCCGCATGCGCTTCGACCACTCGGACGCGAGACGGGCCGCGAACGTCGCTCGTAAGACTCGCTCCGTCGTCGTTGCGAGCAGCTCGATCAATTCGATCGGGGCGCACACCTTGGGTATGGATTCGCTCACCCTTGGAGTGCTCCCACCAGCGCTTGGGTAGCTGTCGCCAACCCCTCCCGGCAGCGAGATTAGAAGGGCACCGAGAACAAAGACGGAACCTGTGAGGGGATCACAATGAGCACTCTGGTCGAAGCGCCCGCCACCAACGTCATCCAGCTGCAGCCGCGCCTGCGGAAAGCGGCCGAGCTCGAGGTGTGCGCGGTCCCGAGTGACTCCGGGACGCTCGCCAACGTCGAGCTGGATCGTTGGGCGAACCGGCTGGCCCGAGTGCTGATCAATCGTGGTGCCGCCGTGAACACGCGAATCGCGCTGGCGATCGACCCGCAGATCGAAGCCACGGTTGCCGCATCCGCCGTCGTCAAGCTCGGCGCGACTCCGGCATCGGTGGCCGAGGACGCGACCGCCGTCCCCGGTGCCTACATCGGCATCACCACCAAAGCCCGCCGCCCCGAGCTCAGCGATGCCATCGACTGGCTGCTCCTGGACGACCGCTCGACGCTGCAGCGCTACCTGGTCAGCTCCGACGCCCCGATCACCGATGCCGATCGGCTGACCGAGCGGAAGTCCGCCTGACCTGCTATTCAGCCTGCGCGCCCGAACCCACGGAGTTCGGGCGCGCTGCGGCGCGTATGCCGGACCCGGAGGCGGCAGCGCCGCGCGACCACCTAAGCCTCCGGGACGCCGCCGATCGAACACAGTGTTGTCAATACGCCTTCGGTCGGCTCGGCACCGGTCCAAAATGAACTTGCTACTACGCGACGGTCGGGACCAGCGGTGCACAACCGCTCCAGACGTCAGAACGCAGGTGTGCTTATGCAACAGCCATCGTCCTCGAACGGAAAAATAGGCACCGCACCGCCCGACAGCGCGTTCCCGCTGTCGGCGGCCCAGCGCGGCATCTGGTTCGCCCAGCACATCGCGGGCGATACGCCTATCTCGATCGCACAGTACGTCGAACTGATCGGCGAAGTCGATCTCGACGCGCTCGCCGCGGCCGCCCAGCAGACCGGGCGCGAATTCGGGACCGGATACGTCCGGCTGCTCGATGTCGAGGGGCAGCCGTACCAGCTCGTCGACACCACCATTGTCGACGAACTCACCGTCATCGACCTGCGCGATAAGCCCGATCCCGAAGCAGCCGCACATGCCTGGATGCGCGCGGAGTACTCCGCGCCGCTGGATCTGATGCACGACCGATTGGTCGCGGTGGCCATGCTGCGGCTGGCCGATGACCACTGGTTCTGGTACTCGCGCATGCACCACATCGTGCTGGACGGTATGGGTGCGCTCGCACTGGTACAGCGCACCGGCGAGATCTACAACGCGGCCATCGAGGGCAGCGAGGCGCCGCCCGCCAAGGCCGAACCACTGCAGAAGATCGCCGAAGCCGACCTGGCCTACCGCGGCTCGGACCGATTCGACGCCGACCGCGAGTACTGGCGCGAGCATCTGGCCGGGATGGCCGACCCGGTCAATCTCGCGGGTCGCGAGGCCGATGTCGACGCGCCGCCGAGCCGGGTCTCGGGCGCACTGCCCGCCGCGACGGCCGAATTGCTCGATACCGTGGCGAAGGCGGCCGGCTCGAACGCCGCGCCGACCATCGTCGCCGCCTTCGGCGCCTATCTCGCCGCGATGACCGGTGCGCCCGAAGTGGTGCTGAGCCTGCCGGTTTCGGGACGCACCACGGCGGCACTGCGCCGCTCCGGCGGCATGGTCGCCAATGTCGTTCCGATGCGCCTGATGTTGTCACCGACCACGACGGTCGGCGACGTGATCCGGGCAGCGCAGAGCGAGCTGACCGGGGCGCTGCGCAGACAGCGTTACCGGCAGGAGGACATCGTCCGTGATCTCGGCTGGTCGATGGACGAGGCGTCGTCGTTCGGTCCGGCCGTCAATTTGATGATGGTGGACACCAGGATTCAGCTCGGCTCGGTCACCGGACGACTGCACGTGCTGACATCCGGGTTGATCGATGACGTGTTCTTCAACCTGTATCCGGGCGTCGGCGGCGAGAGCACCCACATCGATCTGCAGGGCAACGGAAACCTGTACAGCACCGATGAACTGGCCGCACACCATGCCCGCTTCCTGATGTTCCTGCACGGGTTCCTGGCCGCCGGACCGGATGCGCCGCTGAGTACCGTCCAGGTCGTCTCCCCGCAGGAGCAGGATCGGCTGGTGCCCGCGCGCGGACCCGAAGCAGTCGCACCGCGCACCCTCCCCGAAATCATCGCGGCCGGTGCCGCACTCGACCCGGAGGCGGTGGCGCTGCGCGGCGGCGATACCACCATGACCTACCGTCAGGTCGACGAGTACACCAACCGCCTGGCCCGCGTGTTGATCGCGGCGGGCGCCGGACCCGAACGCACCGTCGCGATTTCGATTCCGCGTTCGGCCGAATCCGTCCTCGCCACGCTCGCGGTGGCGAAATCCGGTGCGGCATTCGTCCCCATCGACCCGACCTATCCCGCCGACCGGATCGAGCATATGGTCGGCGACAGCGGGGTCGTCGCGGGCTTGACCGTACACCCGGCGCGAAAGTCCTTGCCGGACCGTGTGAATTGGCTGCTGCTCGACGACGACGCGACGGCCGAAACAGTGGACGCGCAGGATTCGGCGACGATCACCGATGCCGAACGCCGTGGGCCGGTACACCTGGATCAGATCGCCTACATCATCTACACCTCCGGATCGACCGGACTGCCCAAGGGTGTGCTGGTGTCGCATCGCGGCCTGGCGAATTTGGTCACCGGTTCCGGCGCCGGATTCGGTGTCGATGCTGATTCCGTAGTGGCACACGCGGTTTCGCCGAGTTTCGATATTTCCGTCGAGGAGATCCTGGTCACCCTCGCGGCGGGTGCGACGCTCGCCGTCGTGCCGCCGTCGTCGTATGCGGGCGAGGAGATGGCCGAAGTTCTACGCGCGCACCGGGTCACCCATCTCAATGTCACCCCGACGGTGGTTGGCTCGCTGGACCCGGCGACGCTGCCGGATCTGCGGACGATCGTCGTCGGTGGTGACGCGTGTCCGCCGGAGTTGGTGACAACCTGGTCCGGGCGGACGCTGTTGAACGGCTACGGGCCCACCGAAACCACCGTCACCGTGACCTTGAGCGGGCCATTGCGCCCCGGCGGGCCGGTAACCATCGGCAGCATCGTGCGCGGCGTCACCGCTGTCGTGCTCGACCCGTGGCTGCGGCCGGTCGCCCGCGGCGCGGTCGGTGAGCTGTATCTGGCCGGCGCGGGCGTCGCGCGCGGCTATCACCAGCGCAACGGTCTGACCGCCAGCCGTTTTGTCGCCAACCCGTACGCGCCGGGTGAGCGGATGTACCGCACCGGCGATCTCGTGCGGTGGACCGCAGACGACGAACTGGAGTACCAGGGCCGCAGCGACTTCCAGGTCAAGGTGCGCGGGTTCCGCATCGAACTCGGCGAGATCGATGCCGCGCTGCAACGGCAGCCCGATGTCGATTTCGCACTCACCATCGGAGCGAAGACTCCTACCGGAGTGACCGCACTGGTGGCGTACGTGCTCGGCAAGCCCGGCACCGAGATTCACCCGGAGGCACTGAAAGCCGCTGTCGGTGAGACGCTTCCGGCCTATATGGTCCCCTCGGTCATCATGGTGCTCGACAGCATTCCGCTGACACCGCTCGGCAAGGTGGACCGCAGGGCCCTGCCCGCTCCGGATTTCAGTGTCCGAGCCGTTGCGAGCCGGGCGCCGTCGACGCCGCGCGAAGCCGCATTGGCCGACTTGTTCGCCGATGTCCTCGGACTCGAGACGGTCGGTGTCGACGACAGCTTCTTCGCACTCGGCGGTGACAGTATCGTCTCCATCCAGCTGGTATCGCGTGCGAAGGCCGCCGGGATCGGCTTCAGTGCACGAGATGTGTTCGAGCGCAAGACCGTTGCCGCGCTGGCCGCGATCGCGACCGACGTGCGCGCGCAGACGGTCACCGAACTGCCCGGCGGCGGGGTCGGCATCGTGGAGCTCACGCCGATCGTGCACGCGATGGTGGAGCAGGGACCGACCTGGAGCCGCTTCGGTCAGGCCGTCTTGATCGGTCTCCCGGAGGCTTTCGGCCGCGACCAGCTCAGCGCCGCGGTCCAAGCACTCATCGACCATCACGATGTGCTTCGCTCCACCCTGCGGCACACCGAGCACGGCTGGGAATGGGTTGTCGCCGAGCGTGATTCGATAATCGCCGATGATTTGATCGAGGTAGTCGCGGCCGACGCGGACTCCGACGACAGCTACGAGCGCGAATTGCAACAAGCGGCGGATCTGCTCGATCCCGAGGCGGGTGTCGTCGCGCGCTTCGTGCTGATCGAGCGGGCGGGGGCCGATCCACTGTGCTGGCTGGTGCTGCACCATCTGGTGACCGACGGCGTCTCCTGGCGAATCCTGCTGCCGGATCTGGCGATCGGGGCGGCGGGCGGCGCACTCGCGCCCATCGGCACCTCCTTCCGGCGGTGGGCATACGGTCAAGCCGAACAGGCACCTGAGCGGATGGCCGAACTGCCACTGTGGCAACAGATGCTGGCCACCCCGGATCCGGTCATCGGCTCGGCGGCACTGGATCCCGCGGTCGACGTCGTCGCCACCATGGGCCAGTGCCGGACCACCGTCGATCCGGACATCGCCAACACCGTGCTGGCCACGCTGCCCGACCAATTCCATTGCGGTGCAGACGATGTGCTGCTCACCGGACTCGCCCTCGCGGTGAGCCGCTGGCGCGATCGCAATACCGCGCTGCTCACCCTGGAAGGCCACGGCCGCTCCGAGACACTGCTGCCAGGCGCCGATATCGCCCGCACGGCGGGCTGGTTCACCAGCATCTACCCGGTGGCCATCGACGTGACCGGCATCGATGTCGACGACGCGTTCGCCGGTGGCGCCGCGGCGGGCACCGCGATCAAGAAGGTCAAAGAACAGCTGCGTGCGGTGCCGGACAAGGGCATCGGCTACGGCATGCTGCGCTATCAGCATCCGGAGTCCGCCGCCGCCCTCGCGGGCGCGCCGATCCCGCAGCTCAGCTTCAACTATCTCGGCCGTGCGCTCACCGGCGGGCACGCGGGAGCCTGGCTGCCACAGCGTTTCGCGGCGACGCACAACGAGTCGGCGCCGCTGGCCGCGGTCGTCGATATCAATGCCGTGCTCACCGATGTCGGCTTGGAGGTCACCTGGGCCTACGCCTCGCGGCTGCTCGACGAGGCGGATGTCGCTCGACTCGCCGAGCTGTGGTCGCAGGCGCTACGCGCGCTCGCGGCGCACGCAGGCTCGCCGGGTGCGGGCGGACGCACCCCGTCGGACTTCGAACTGGTCCCGGTGCGGCAACAGCAGATCGAGAGCTGGGAACGCACCTACCCGAATCTCGTCGACGTCTGGCCGCTTTCGCCGTTGCAGTACGGTCTGCTCTTCCATGCGCTCTACGACACCGACACCGCCGACGACTACACCGTCCAATCACTGCTCACCCTGGCGGGCACCGTCGACGCCGCCCGCTTGCGCAGGGCGGCACAGGCCTTGCTGGAGCGGCACGAGAACCTGCGCGTCGCCTTCGCCGAAACCGATGACGGTCCGCGCCAGCTCGTTCTCGCCGGTGGCGAAATCCGCTGGCACGATATCGATCTCACCGATATCGCCGACGATGACGAACGCGACCGCGAACTCGACCGCCTCATCGCCCTCGATGCCCGCACCCGATTCGAACTCGACCGCCCACCGCTGATCCGCTTCACCCTCATCCGCATCGGGGCCGATATCTATCGGCTGGTCATGACCAATCACCATCTGGTGCTGGACGGCTGGTCGACGCCACTGCTGGTGCGCGAGCTGCTGACGCTCTACGTCACCAGGGGCGACACCTCCGCACTGCCGCCCGCGCACTCCTACCGGGAGTTCCTGGCGTGGCTCGACGAGCAGGACAACGAGGCCTCGCTCGCAGCCTGGACGCAATCGCTGGCCGGTGTGGATTCGCCGACGCGCGCGGTCCCGTCGTTGGCCGGGATCGAATCGACCGAGGCCGGAATGATCTCCCGCGACCTGACCCGGGCCACAGTCGAGCGGCTGGAGACCACCGCACGCGAATCCGGCGCGACGGTGAACACCGTGGTGCAGGCCGCATGGGCAATGCTGCTCGCCATGTCGACCGGGCGCACGGATGTGGTGTTCGGCGGCACCGTATCCGGTAGGCCACCGGAGCTGCCCGGTGTCGAAGAGATGGTCGGACTGTTCATCAATACGCTCCCGGTCCGGGTCCAGCTCGATCCCGCGGAGAAGGTCGCCGACCTGCTGACCCGCATCCAGGCCGAGCAGGCGCGCCTGCTGGACCACCAGCATGTGGGGCTGGCCGCCATCCACCGGGCAATCGGCCTCGCCGAACTCTTCGACACGCTCACCGTATTCGAGTCGTATCCGATCGACCGGGAGGCGCTGTCGCAGGCGCTCGATATCGCGGGTATGCGGGTGCTCGATATCGCGGGCACCGACGCGACGCCCTACCCGTTGGGCCTCATGGTCATTCCGGTGCACGGCGAAGACGGGCACGACACACTGCGCATCAACCTGAAATTCATGGCCGACCAGCTCGATCGCGCGGCGGCACAACCACTGCTCGAGCGCTTCGTCCGGCTACTGACCCAACTCGCCGACAACCCGAATACCCTCGTCTCCCAACTGCGATACTGCGACGACGCCGAACTGGCGACACTGGCACCCGTGCGCGGTGCGGAATCGGTTCCGCCGCAGACACTTCCGGACATCCTGTCAGCGGCCGCGCGCATTGAGCCGGATGCCATCGCGATCACCGCGGGTGATCTCAGCATGAGCTATGGCGAACTCGACGCCTGGTCCAACCGTTTCGCCCGGGTACTGCTCGGTCGCGGTGTCGGTCGGGAGGTCTTCGTCATACTCGCACTCACCCGATCACTGGAATCGGTGGTGGCCGTCTGGGCGCTAGCCAAGTCCGGTGCGGCCTTCCTACCGCTGGATCCGAGCTATCCGGTGGAGCGGATCGAGCACATGCTCACCGATTCGAAGGCCCCGATCGGCGTGACCGTCACGGCGACCGGTGAGACGCTGCCCGGCACCATCGACTGGCTGCTGCTCGACGACCTGAACACGATTCGACGAGTCATGCTCGTCTCCGACGCACCCATCACAGACGAAGAGCGCGGCGGCCCTATCAATATCGACCAGACCGCCTACCTGATCTACACCTCGGGCTCCACCGGCAAGCCCAAGGCTGTCCTGGTCAGCCATCGCGGCCTCGCGAATATGGCCACCGCACAACAAGAGGGCCTCGAACTCGATCCCTCTATCAGTTCGCTACAGGTCGCATCGCCGAGTTTCGACGCATCGGTCATGGAGTTGCTGATGGCGCATTCGACCGGTGGCCGCCTGGTGGTAGCGCCACCGGATGTCTACGGCGGCAGCGATCTCGAACATCTGCTGCGCACCGAACGGATCACCCATGCCGCGATCACGCCGTCGGCGCTGGCCACCATGGAACCGACCGATCTGGCCGACCTGCGGGTGCTCGGGGTCGGGGGCGAGGCCGTCTCACCCGAACTCGTGGACCGCTGGGCGGTCGGGCGGCGGATGGTGAATCTGTACGGCCCCACCGAATTCAGCGTCTGCGCGACCAGCCCCGCCGAACTGCTGCCGGGGAAACCGATCACCATCGGCGGGCCGATCCGCGGCGCGTCGAATCTGGTGCTCGATACCTGGCTGCGCCCGGTACCGGTGGGCATCGCTGGTGAGCTGTACCTGGCCGGGCCGGCGCTGGCGCGAGGTTACTTCAATCGGTTCGAGATGACCGCGGCGCGCTTCATCGCGAATCCGTACGGCGCGGCCGGGGAAAGGATGTATCGGACCGGCGATATGGTCCGATGGGTCACCGGTGCCGATGACGCACTCGAGCTCGAGTATCTGGGCCGCAGCGACTTCCAGGTCAAGATCCGTGGTCTGCGGATCGAACTCGGCGAAATAGATGCCGTGCTCGCACGCGACGAACAGGTCGAATACGCGGTGACCATCGGCCTCACCGGACCGGCGGGCGCGACCGTGCTGGTCTCGTATGTCCTGCCGACCACGGGCACCGAACTCGATCCCGAGCGCCTGCGGGAGCAGGTGGCGGCCGAACTGCCCAGCTATATGGTGCCCGGATACCTGGTCGTGCTCGACGACATTCCGCTGACCCCGGTCGGCAAGCTGGATCGCAGAGCCCTTCCGGTGCCGGACTTCTCGGCGGAAAAGCGGCCGTATCTCGCGCCGCGGACACCGGTCGAACAGGCGGTCGCCGAGGTATTCGGCGAGGTGCTCGGCAGCGAGCAGGTAAGCGCCGACGAGTCGTTCTTCGAACTAGGCGGCAATTCACTCAGCGCGACCAAGGTTGTCGCCCGGATCAATTCGTCCCTCGGCTCCACCATCGCGCTGCGCGATCTGTTCGACGCGCCGACCGTCGCCCAACTGTCCGCACGGGTCATCCCGGCCACCGACGGCAAGCCGGGCCGGTTCACGCTGGCGCCGCGCATCCGTCCGGATCGAATTCCGTTGTCCCCGGCCCAGCAGCGCATGTGGGTACTCAATCGGATGGATCCGGCCTCGCCCGCGTACAACATCGCGGTCGCCTTGCGGCTCACCGGGAACCTCGATGTGGCGGCGATGCAACATGCGCTCGCCGACGTGGTCGATCGGCACGAGAGTCTGCGCACCATCTACCCCGCCGATACGGAGGGACCCCGTCAGGTGGTGATCGGTACGGCGGCCGCCGCGCCGGAGTTGACCGTGATCGACACCGGAGACACCGCGGCCCTGCGTCATCGGATCAATGCCTTGGCCGGTACCGGATTCGATATCACCAAGGAGCCGCCGCTGCGGGTCGGCATCTTCCGGATCGGCGACGGCACCGGTGCGAACGGCAAGGGATCGGTGCCGGTGCCTTCCGGCGCCGGCGCGGGCATTCCGCCGGTGTCGTCGATTCCCCTCGTGGCCGCGGCGCCGGTGGTGGTCGAACCGCCCGCTGTGCATGTCGTCGTGCTCGTGGTCCATCACATCAGCGCCGACGGCGCCTCGATGGCGCCATTGGCGGCCGATCTGGTCGCCGCATACTCGGAGCGGACCAGCGGTGCCGACACGACCCGCGTGCCGCTCGGCGTGCAGTACGCCGATTTCGCGCTGTGGCATCGCGAGTTGCTCGGTAGCGAGTCGGATCCGGAATCGCTTGCGGCACGGCAGATCCGGTATTGGTCCGATATCCTCGGCGGTGCGCCGGATGTGCTGGAGTTGCCCGCCGATCGCCCCCGCCCGGCCGTGCAGTCGATGCGCAGCGCCGACGTCGATTTCAAGCTGGACGCGCAATTGCACGGCGCCATCATCGAATTCGCGGCCGCGAACAATGTCAGCGTGTTCATGGTGGTGCACGCCGCGCTCGCGGTGCTGCTGGCCCGGCTCGGCGGTACCGACGATGTCGTGATCGGCACGCCCGTCGCGGGCCGTGGCGAGGAGGCGCTCGACGAACTAGTCGGCATGTTCGTCAATACGCTGGCCCTGCGCACGCCGGTCGATCCGGGAACCGGATTCCGGCAGTTCCTCGCGACCGTGCGGGCCGCGGATCTGGATGCATTCGGCAATACCGATGTGCCGTTCGAACGGCTCGTCCAGGTGCTCAACCCGACCAGATCGACGGCTCACCATCCGATATTCCAGGTGTCGCTTTCACTGCAGAACTTCGTCGAACCGGTCCTGGAACTGCCCGGATTGCGGTTCGAGGTGGAGGATTTCGATCGCGGCGCCTCGCAATTCGATCTGACGCTCGACCTGCGTGAACGCTTCACCGCCGATGGCCCGGACGGCGTCGAGGGTGTATTGACCTACGCGACGGACCTTTTCGACGAAGCCACGGTGGCGACCTTCGTCGATCGATGGCGTCGCGTGCTCGCGGCAACCGTCTCGGATATCGATATCCGCCTGGCCGATATCGATATCCTCGCCGAATCCGAACGCACCGAGCTGGTTCCGGTTCGCGGCAGCGAGACCGCGGGGACCACCACGCTCACCGATGCGCTCGCCGCATCCGCCGCAGCCTATTCGGACCGCCCGGCTTTGGTCGCCGACGGACGCACGGCGACCTACCGTGAACTCGACACCACGTCGAACCAGTTGGCCCGGCTCCTGCTCGAAGCGGGCGTCGGCACGGAAACCGTGGTGGCTCTTGGGCTCCCCCGCTCCGCTGAACTGCTGATCGGCATGTGGGCGGCCGCGAAGGCCGGTGCCGCCTTCCTGCCGGTCGATCCGAAACATCCGGTGGACCGGATCGATCACATGCTCACCGATTCCGGTGCCCGGGTCGGCCTCACCCTCGCCGCCTACCGGCCACTGCTGCCCGACAGCACCGAATGGCTGGTGCTCGACGAGGCCGAGTTCAGCGGTCGCCAACGGGCGGCAAGTGACGCACCGTTGTCGTCGGAGTCGATCCGTCCGGACAACCCCGCATGGATGATCTATACCTCCGGTTCGACCGGAACACCCAAGGGCGTCACCGTCTCCCATCGCGGTATCGCCGACCTCATCGCGGCACAGCGGGAATCGCTCGGCGTCGACGAGCACTCGCGGGTATTGCAGGTCGCCTCACCGAGTTTCGACGCATCGGTCTTCGAGGCGCTGATGGCATTCGGCTCCGGCGGCGCATCGGTGGTCGCACCACCGGAGGTCTTCGGTGGTAGCGCACTCGCCGAATTGATTGCAGCCGAACAGGTCACGCACATGGTGATCACGCCGTCGGCACTGGCCACCATCGATCCCGCCGAGGTGTCGAGTGTGCGGGTGCTCGCGGTGGCGGGCGAGGCGGTCGGTGCCGAATTGGTCGAGCGCTGGTGTGACGGCCGGAGCATGCTGAATCTCTACGGTCCGACCGAATTCACCATCTGGGCAACAGGTTCCGCGCCGCTCGTCGCGGGCACACCGGTCACCATCGGTGCGCCGATTCGCGGTGCTGCCGTACTGGTCCTGGATGATCGGCTGCGTCCGGTGCCCGTCGGTGTCGCGGGCGAGCTGTACCTCGCGGGCCCCGCGCTGGCCCGCTGCTATCACGCCCGGCCGAGTCTGACCGCCGCGCGCTTCATCGCGAACCCCTTCGGCGGTCCCGGCGAACTCATGTACCGCACCGGTGACCTGGTGCGCTGGATTCGGGCGGCCGGGTTGGAGCTGGAATACATCGGCCGCACCGACTTCCAGGTCAAGGTGCGCGGTCAGCGCATCGAGCTGGGTGAGATCGATGCGGTTCTCGGTCGTGCGGACGGGGTCGACTTCGCGGTCACCCTCGGCGTTCCCGGTCCCACCGGATCCACGGCACTCGCGGCGTATCTCGTGCGCAAGCCCGGTATCGAACTCGATATCGCCCGCGTGCGCGCGTTCGCCGCCGATACCTTGCCCGCGTATATGGTGCCCGCCGCATTCGTGGTCATGGATGCCATCCCGCTCAATGCCGTGGGCAAGCTCGATCGAAGAGCATTGCCGGAACCGGAATTCGTCGTCGAGGAGACCGAGTACCGCGCTCCGACGACTCCCACCGAGGAGATCTTGGCGCAGATCTACGCTGAGCTGCTCGACCGCGACAAGGTGGGCGTCGACGATTCGTTCTTCGCGCTCGGCGGCGACAGCATCATGGCGATCAAACTTGTCTCCCGCGCGAAAATGCATGGCATCCAGTGCACGCCGCTGCAAGTCTTCGAACATCGCACGGTTGCCGCATTGGCCGCTGTGGTGGCCGGGCCGGTCGTGACGCTCGACGAACTGCCCGGCGGCGGGATCGGCGAGTTGCCGCTCACTCCGAGCCTGCACGAGCTGGTCGAGCGTGGCGGCGATATCGACCGCTGCGCGCAGTCCGTGGTGTTGGAACTTCCGGTCCGCGTCGAGCGTGCGCAACTCGTCGCGACACTCGCCGCGGTGGTCGATCGGCACGACATACTGCGCTCGCGGCTCTGGCGAGCCGAGGACAGCTGGCAGTGGCGGGTCGACGAGCCCGGCTCGGTCGATGTCGACGTGCTGGTGCACCGCATCGAATACGATGCCGGAGCCGACGCGCTCGATCTGCGCGAATACGCCGCCACCGAGCTGGATTCCGCGGCAGATCGGCTCTCCCTGGCGAATGGCATTGTGCTGCAAGCTGTCTGGCTCGATCCGGTCGGCGACGCCGGGGCCAGGACCCGATCGGGCCGCCTGATCGTGGTGGCGCATCGACTCGCCGTCGACAGCGCGTCGTGGCGAATTCTGGTGGCGGACTTGATCGCCGCCTGGGCGCAGGTTTCGGTCGGGAACACACCTGTTCTCGCCGACGTCGGTACGTCGATGCGCCGGTGGTCGCATGCCCTCGTCGAGGAGGCGCGGACCGATCGGCGCAGTGCCGAACTCGAGTACTGGCAGGACATGATCGCCGGTCCCGATCCGCTGATCGGCTCCCGCGAGCTCGATCCGGCGATCGATCAGGCGCACACACTGCGCACAGTCGGATTCGAGGTATCCGAGGAGGTCACCACCGCACTGCTCACCACACTGCCGGAACTGTTCCAGGGCGCGGTCACCGATGCTCTGCTCGCCACGCTGACATTGGCGCTGGTGCGGTGGCGGAATGTGGACGAGTCGACGGCCCTGCTGCGTTTGGCGGGCGATGGCAGACGGAATGTGATCCCGGGTGCGAATCTGAATCGGACACTCGGCTGGTTCACGAGTGTCTACCCGGCGCGGCTGGATCTGTCCGCGATCGATATCGATGATGCCAGCACGGGCGGTCCGGCTATGGGAGCGGCGATCCGTGCGATCAAACACCAGCTGCTCGCGGTGCCGGACAAGGGCGTCGGATACGGGATGCTGCGCTACCTCGATCCCACTGCAGCAGAACAACTTCCGGCTCGACTGCCGGGCCGGATCAGCTTCGAATACCTCGGTCGGCACTCGGATGTCGATATTCCCGCCGGACTCGAAGGGCTGGGCTGGTCCGCCACCGATGAATTCGGCGACCTGCGGGCCGATGAGCATCCCGAACTCCCGGTCGCGTCCGCGATCGAGATCAGCGCGGTCGTCGTCGACGATCGGTTGCACGCGGATCTCCGCTTCCCGGAAACACTCGTGGACCGATCCGAGATCGCCGAGTTGTCCCACCTGTGGTGCGAGATTCTCGGTGCGGCAGCTCATTTCGCGCACACCCCCGCGGCACAGCGCGCGGCCGACGATGAAGCCGCGACGATCGCCGCACAGGTTGCGGCACGCGAAACCGCCACCGCACCGGGCGGACTCGGTCTCGATGTGCTGCTGCCGATCCGGCTCGGCGGCACCGAGCCCGCACTGTTCTGCATTCACTCGTCGTCCGGAATGTCCTGGAGCTACTTGGGATTCGCGGAAAGGCTGCGGCCGGGTCGCCCGATCTACGGACTACAGGCCCCGGAACTCAGCGGGCGCGAACCGGCCGCAAGCTCCATCGAGGAGTCCGCCGACCGGTACATCCGCGAAATCCGTGCCGTCCAGCCGAACGGGCCGTACCACCTGCTCGGCTGGTCTTTCGGTGGCCTCATCGCACACGCCATGGCGGCGAAACTGCAGGCGGCGGGCGAAACGGTCGGTGTCGTGGCACTTCTGGACAGCGACCATGCCGATATCGACAGCGACTCCATCGAACATCTTTCCGCGGGCGCGTTCGTCAATACCTTCGGCGCGATCTTCGGCATCGAAGACGTTCCCGCCGAGGCGAGCGCCCAGGAGGCCGCCGAACTCATCGAGGCCCGGCTCGGTATGGAACTCATCGACGCCGAGATCATCGAGCGAATGGCGGCTTCCTACAACGCGGCCGCGCGCACCCGCACCGGCTACCACCGCCCGGTCTACCGGGGCGACCTGCTCTATTTCAGCGCCACCGTGGACAGCTCCGATATGGTCGGGCCGGACGGCTGGCGGCCCTACACCTCCGGCCGGGTCGTCAACCACGATATCGACCTCGCCCACAACGACCTGACCTCGCCACACGCACTCGCCATCATCGCGCCGGTACTCGATGAGCACCTCGCGGCAGCGCCGACACCGGAACCGGGCACGTGACCACCACTCACAGCTTGCTCCCAGCCTGGGCCCACATACCGCCTAGCCTGCGTCCATAGCGTCACGGTCGACAGCTGACCGCGACGACGGAAGGACAACGCAGTGAGCGCACAGCCCGCGCACCGCCGCGATGGCGACGCACACGAGCACGATCTCGGACTCGCCCACGATATGAAGGTGATGTCACGCCGCCGCGCCCTGGCCTTTTTCGGCGCAGCCGGGGCGGCGACGGTGGCGGCTGGCTGCGCATCGGCGACGACCACCACCAGCACCACGACCACCAGCACCAGCACCAGCACCGGCACGGTCGCCGCCGCACCGCAGGAGACTGCGGGCCCGTACCCGGGCGACGGCTCGAACGGCCCCAATGTGCTGATCGAATCCGGCGTGGTCCGATCCGACATCACGACCAGCTTCGGCACGTATTCCGGTGTCGCACAGGGTGTTCCGATGACACTGCGATTGAAGCTGCAGGACTTGGCCAAGAGCGGCGCCGCGGGCGCGGGCATGGCCGTCTACGTCTGGCATTGCGACCGCTCCGGCGAATACTCGCTCTACGGTAAGAGCATTACCGACCAGAACTATCTGCGCGGCGTCCAAGTCGCGGATGCCAATGGCGAGGTGCGGTTCACCTCGATCTTCCCCGCCTGCTATTCCGGTCGCTGGCCGCATATCCATTTCGAGGTCTACGACTCGCTCAGCACGGCCGTGGCGGGCGAGAACGCCCGCCTCACCTCACAGATCGCACTGCCGCAGGACGTGTGCAGCACCGTCTTCGCCGCCGACTCCGGATACGCACAGAGCATCAGCAACCTTTCCCAGATCTCACTCGCCTCGGACAATGTCTTCGGCGACGGCTGGGATGCCGAAATGGCTACGGTCACCGGCACTCCGAGTTCGGGGATGACCGTCTCGATCACCGTCGGCGTCGCCGAGAAATCACAGAACACCCAGTCCGGTAATGGCGGCACGCCACCGGGACAGGGTGGTCCCGGCGGACAAGGTGGCCCCGGCGGACAGGGCGGACCGCCGCCGCGCACGAGGTAAGCAGACACCTCGGCCCCCGGCCGTACTCGACGGGCCGGGGGCCGATAACGCGAACCTATCGGGCGACTCCGCTTTCAGCGCCGATCTGCCGTGCCAGCGCCCAGATGATGAGCACGTCGAGCGCGATCATCACCAACGACCAGAACGGGTACATCGGCGCGAACAGGAAGTTGTCCAGCAGGCTGATCGAGGCCATGACGATACCCGCCAGATAACCCCAGGTCTGTCCGGTGATAATGCCGATGCCCGCGATAATGATCAACACCGCGATCACCAGGTGAACCCAGCCCCAGGCCGAGACATTCACCTGGAAGACCTGATCCTCGGTCAAGACGAATAAGTCACGCTTGGCGATGGCCGCTATGGCGGCGAGCAGATGCAGTATGCCGGTGATCAGAATCAATACGCCCGCGAAGATCGTCATGTCATTGAGCGCGGGTCCGGTTTTGGTCGGGCCGGGACTGGTCATAACACACCCTCCTTGGCGAAACGCGTGGTAACCGACGGCCACAAGGTAACCCTCGCCCCAGCCGAAATGCGGCAGCGCGGCGGCGGGTCACTTACTGAGACTGGTCTCCGGCTCGCGCTGCGCCGCCACTCTGGGGCGGGCCAGTGTGCTCGGCCACCAGATCCGGTCGCCGATATCCAGCGTCAGGGCGGTGACCAGGATCGAGCGCACGATCAAGGTATCCAGCAGCACGCCGACGGCGATGACAATGCCCATTTCGGCGAACGTCACCACCGGCATGGTCGCGAATACCGCGAATGTGCCTGCCAGGACCAGTCCGGCCGAGGTGATCACGCCGCCGGTTGCGGCCAAGCCGATGAGAGCGCCCGCCTTGGTGCGATGCTTGATCGCCTCCTCGTGCACCCGCGACATCAGGAAGATGTTGTAGTCGATGCCGAGTGCAACCAGGAAGACGAAGGTCAGCAGCGGCAGTCCGGCGTCGGCGCCCTTGAAACCGGCCAGATCGAAGATCCAGCGGCTCAGCCCGAGTGCGGCGAAATAGGACAGCACCACGGTCGCCGTGAGCAGAATCGGCGCGGCCACCGCGCGCAGCAGCACCATCAGGATCGCCAGCACAATGGCGAGCACCACCGGCACGATGACCCGATTGTCATGTGCCACAGCACGTTTGATGTCGAGCACGACGGCGGTCTGCCCGCCGACCCTGGCCTGCGGATCCACCGCGTGCACGGCCGCACGCACCCGATCGATGGTGGCCTCGGCGGCCCGGCTGTCCGGCGGATCCGTGAGCGTGCCCTCGAGATAGGCCAGATCATCCTTGACGATCGGTCGCGACGGCGCGGTAATTCCGGGGGTCGAGCCCAACGCGGTGGCGACCGCATCGACGCGCGCGGACGAGGCGACGACCATCACCGGCTGACCGGTGCCCGCCTCGAAATGCCGTTCCAGCACCTCGGTTCCGCTGACCGCGGCGGATGAGCCGACGAAAGCGTCCTTATTCGCGATGCCCTCGGCCTCCAGCCCACCGGCGCCGAGTGCCAGTGCGCCGAGTGCCAGTGCGGTGCCGATCCAGACAGCGCGCGGCCGCCGGGCGATCGCAAATCCGACGCGCGCCCAGATCCCGGATTCGGTCTCGTTGACGGTGCCGAAATTCGGATGCCGCGGCCAGAAGATCCACCGGCCGACGATCACCAGCAACGCGGGCAGCAGCGTCAACATCGCCAACAGCGCCACCGTGATGCCGATGGCACAGACCGGCCCGATGCCCTTGGTGGAATTCATCTCCGCCACCAGCAGCGACAACATCGAGACGATCACGGT
Source organism: Nocardia pseudovaccinii (assembly GCF_050942345.1). Taxonomy (NCBI): domain Bacteria; kingdom Bacillati; phylum Actinomycetota; class Actinomycetes; order Mycobacteriales; family Nocardiaceae; genus Nocardia; species Nocardia pseudovaccinii. The sequence continues at coordinate 2,447,492 of NZ_CP192074.1, read as the reverse complement.
GCAACCGCTGGCAAGCACCGCGGGCCCGGCGCGATGCAGTGCGACCGCCATCGCCTCGTGTTTATCGGGATGGCGGCGCAGTTCCTCGCGATAGCGCGCAACCAGCAGCAGCGCATAGTCGGTGCCCGCGCCGAAGACCAGCACGGTGAGCACGGCCTGGCTCTGCGCGTTGACGGTCAGCCCCATCTTGGTCGCGCCGAACACAGCGGCCTGCGATATCACCAGCGCGAAACCGACAGTGATAAGCGGAAACGCCCAGAGCATCGGACCGTAGGTGAGCAGCAGAATGACGATGACGACCGCGGCGGCCGAGTACAGCAGCAGACCGTCGATCCCCTTGAACACCTCGCCGAATTCGGCCGCGTACCCGGCCGGTCCGGTGGCATAGAAGGACAATCCGTCGGGCCGCTCCCCCGCCGCGTCATTGATCGCACCGACCACATTCGTCAGGCGGTTCCAGCCCTCGGATCCCATCGAGATCGGCACCAGGATTTCCAGCCCCTGACCATCTCCGGACTGGATCGGGCCGAGCACCTTATCGGGCACGACATGCTCGACCTGCCGGAACCGTTTGGCATCGGCGCCGACCGCCAGCCGATCGGCCTCGGTGAGCCCGTCGCGGCGTTCGTACACCAGCACCACCGGAACATCGTCGCTATTGCCGAATTTCTCGGCCAGCTTGAATGCCTGGGTGGATTCGGCGCTGTCCGGCAGCCAGGTGACATTGTCGTTCTTCTGTGCGCCGGTGAGCTTTCCGGCGAAGGAGCCCAGTGCCAGCAGGGCGATGATCCAGACGCCGAGCACCACCCATTTGCTCCGACGGCCACTCGGCACACGCGCTAATCGGCCGAGCAGATCGGACATATCCGGGTCGGTCGGTGCGGACATCGGGCCCCCTCGGTCGCCGCCACTCAGTCGGACCGATGCTACTGCCGGGCTCAGACATCCGCGAGTGAAAATGTGATGCTGCGCCCACTTCGGTGCAACCGACCGGGCCCGGCGCACCATCGGTTGCCACCGAGTACGTGCAGCAATCTCGGTTCCGACACCACAACCACGTGTCCTCGCCGCACCGGCCCCGCGACCGGCCGGTCCGCAACCTGCGGGCGACCACGATGACGGCGCCGGTATCGATGCACGGATTCGGTGGCATGTGCCGCACAATGGGTGCCGCAGGCGGTGGTCACCGGCGCATCTGCGCCATCGCGAAAGACACCGCTGCGACACAAGGTGTTGTGCTGCATGGACTTGTCACCCCCAAGGAGTAGTGTCCAGGGCGTAGCAATTCCGTGACGGCAGCGTGCTCGGGAAGGGTGTGGAGGCAGGATGAAACTGATCGATCGGGTGTCGGCCATCAACTGGAATCGGGTGCCCGACGAGAAGGATGCCGAGGTCTGGGATCGCCTGACCGGCAACTTCTGGCTGCCCGAGAAGGTGCCGGTGTCCAACGACATCCCGTCGTGGAACACCCTCACCGCCGACGAGAAGCAACTGACCATGCGGGTCTTCACCGGCCTGACGCTGCTGGACACGATCCAGGGCACGGTCGGCGCGGTGAGCCTGATCCCGGACGCCGCGACGCCGCACGAGGAGGCGGTGCTCACCAATATCGCGTTCATGGAGTCGGTGCACGCCAAGAGCTACAGCTCGATCTTCTCCACGCTGTGCTCCACCCGCGAGATCGACGATGCGTTCCGCTGGTCGGAGGAGAACCGAAACCTGCAGCGCAAGGCCGAGATCGTGCTGGAGTACTACCGCGGCGACGATCCGCTCAAGCGCAAGGTGGCCTCCACCCTGCTGGAGAGTTTCCTGTTCTACTCCGGCTTCTACCTGCCGATGTACTGGTCCTCGCGGGCCAAGCTCACCAACACCGCCGACCTGATCCGCCTGATCATCCGCGACGAGGCCGTACACGGCTACTACATCGGTTACAAGTACCAGAAGGGCCTGGAACTGCTCGGCCAGGCCGAACGCGACGACCTCAAGAACTACACCTTCGAGCTGCTCTTCGAGCTCTACGACAACGAGGTCGAATACACCCAGGATCTCTACGACGAGGTCGGCCTCACCGAGGACGTCAAGAAGTTCCTGCGCTACAACGCCAACAAGGCACTGATGAACCTCGGCTACGAAGGCCTGTTCCCCAAGGACGAAACCGAAGTCAACCCGGCCATCCTCTCGGCCCTGTCCCCCAACGCCGACGAGAACCACGACTTCTTCTCCGGCTCCGGCTCCAGCTACGTCATCGGCAAGGCCGTCAATACCGAAGACGAAGACTGGGAGTTCTGAACTACCACAATGAAATCTGGCTCGGCCCCAGAGGAGCCGAGCCAGATTTCTTCGCCTGAACTAATTGTCGTCGTCAGGTTTCCGCAGAATCTGCAGAATCTGAGCAACATCTGACTTGAGTGTGCCAACGTCGGACTTAAGTGTGCCCACATCCGATTTGAGCGTGCCAACGTCGGACTTAAGTGTGCCCACATCCGATTTGAGCGTGCCAACGTCGGACTTGAGCGTGCCCACATCCGATTTGAGCGTGCCCACATCCGACTCTATCGACGCCAGTCGAACATCCATCACATCTTGACGCGACGCCATATTCCCCATGTCGACATTCATCGAAATCAAGCGCGATGCGACCGAACGGCCATCCAGGTCACCGATGCTGGTGCGGATGTCGCCCATGCTGGCGTGGATCGCCGCCAACTGCTCATGGATTTGGGTCACCGTCACAGTATCCCTGGTGATCTGGTGATCGCGCCACAGTTCTAGTTCGCATACGCGTTGTTCAAGAGACTTCCCGCTGGTACTCATGGTCGAACCCTCCCCTGGCCATTCGGTGTCGAAAGCACGTTCGACAATAGCGTTGGGCTCTGACAACTTCCAAGCTTCGGCCGGAATACATTTCCGACACACCGGAGACACGCTGGCCTGCCTGTTCGAGGGACGGCAGGCCTTGTGCGCCAGGGCGATTCGCCTCAGATGCCGAGGACCAGCTTGGCGGTGGTGAAGTAGATGATCAGGCCGGTGGCGTCGACCAGGGTGGTGACCATCGGGGCCGAGACGACCGCCGGATCGATGTGGAATCGCTTGGCGAGCAATGGCATGGTGCCACCGATGGTCGCGGCCCAGCCGCAGATGATGATCAGGGTGATGCCGACGACCAGTGCGGTGCCCGGATCGACGAACAGCGCGCCGATGGCGACGCCCGCGGTGGCCAGCATGGTGCCGAGCACCAGGCCGACGCGGCATTCGCGCCAGATCACCTTGAACAGGTCGGAGCCGCGCACCTCGCCGACGGCGACCGCACGCACACATGCGGTCGCCGCCTGGGCACCCGCATTCCCGCCCGCGCCGATGAGCAGCGGGATGAACAGCGCCAGATGCGCCGCCTGCTGCAGGGTGCCCTCGAAGAAGTCGGTGACGCTGACCGTCAGGGTGGCCGCGAACAGCAACAGCAGCAACCACAGTGCGCGGTAGCGGGCCAGCTGGAACACCTTTGCCGCCATGTAGTGGCCCTCCCACGGTGCCGAACCCGCCTGCTTGGCGACGTCCTCACTGTCGGCGGCCTCGATGACCTCCACGGCGTCATCGATGGTGAGCAGCCCGACCAGCCGGTCCTCGCTGTCGACGACGGGCAGGTTGATGACATTGGTTTCGCGCATCAGCCGCGCCGCCTTCTCGGCGGAGTCGGTCGCGCGCACGAATGTCGGCTCGGTGACGACCAGATCCGACACCATGGTCTCGGGACGACTCAGCACCAGCTCACGCAATTCGACAATCCCGGTGAGCCGGCGACCGGCGTCGACAACGGGCAGCGTGTACACCGTTTCGGCATTGATGCCCTTGATCCGTACCGTCTGCAGCGCGTCGGGCACGCTCAGATTGCGCGGCAGCGCAACGACTTCCGGCGTCATGTACAGCCCGACCGAACCCTCCGGATAGCCGAGCAGTGCAGCGGTCATCCGGCGTTCGCGCGCACTCAGTCCGGCCAGCACCTTCTTGGCGACCTTGGCCGGCGCCTCGCGCAGCATCCTGGCGCGGTCGTCGGGATCCATGGCCTCGACCAGATCGCGGAAGCTCTGATCGCGCAGACCCTCCAGAATCTGTTGCTGGTCAACGGGTTCGAGCTCCTCGAAGACGGCGAGCGCCAGATCCTTGTCGAGGAGACGGAACGCGACGCCCGCCTGGACAGCGTCCATGCGTGCGAGTTCGTCCGCTATGACATGCGGCTGCTGGTTGTCGAGCCAGTCGAGTGCGGCGTCGACACGATGGGTGTCCACGATGTCCTGCAGGGATGCGGACAGCGTCGGACGTGCTTCGATGAGATCGGTCTGCGACATGGGAGGTCCTCAGCACACGGCGAGATAAGCGAGTGAATCGAAAGAACGAAGTCACACCGCGGGCACCAACCCCGGGACCGACTACTACAGGACGGTTTTACGAAGGGGCGGTGCCGCGCGGCCTTCGACTGGGAGGTTCGCTGCGCATCGCAACCCCACCTCCTCAACGCCACCACAGGGCCGTCACCACTGCGGATTTCTCGAATGCGCCGCCCGGATCGGGCCGACCGCACAGCTTCCGGTTGAAGGATACATGCGGTGACGCGGGTGTTCACACTCGAATCGCGTAAAGATCGACGATATCTCGCTCGAATATGATCGGACCCACATCCGGTGTCAGGATGGCAAGGTGGCGCTGACGGCGATCTCGACATCGGGCCAGGTCGGCGTGTGCTCCACCCAGTCCGGTACCGGCCCGTCCTGTACACCGAAGAGATACAGATTCGGTACCAGATCGCGCAGCGCCTGATGCACCTCCAGGCGGTCGTCGATCATGTGGGTGATCCCCAATTCCGCGCAGTGCTTCGCCTTGTCCGCCCTTGCCCGGCAGAACCGCACGTTGCCCCCAGGCACGCCCGTCCGATCGTAGAACGCGTGGTGGTCGAGCCACTGCAGGGTGCGCTCCTGAACCCGGGGCCCGCATTTCGAGATGACCCATGCCCGGCCGTCGAACCGACGCACCAACCGCGCCAATACCTCGAATGCGTCGGCACTCGGCGGGGATGCCAGCGCCTGCTCGATTCCCCCGGACAGAAATACGGTGTCCGAAGCGCCCGCCGCGAAGGCCGCCCCCTGGATGACCCGGCCGAAGTCGATGCCGAGTCGCTGTTGTCTTTCTTTGTTCATCGACCTTCAGCATGACCCGGACCGCACCCGCGCCGCCAGCGAATTTTCCGGCCAGCAGGAGATTCGACGCACGCCGAGCCGAACTCTGCACCAATCATGGGAGGCCCGCGAGGATCGTTGCGGCTAGGTTCGGTGAAAACATACGAAGGAGAGATCTGTGCGCTTCGGCATCTTCATTCCACAGGGGTGGCGGCTGGATTTGGTCGATATCGACCCGGCGGCGCAATGGGGGGTGATGCGCGATCTCGCCCAGCGGGCGGATGCCGGAGATACCTGGGAATCGCTATGGGTGTACGACCACTTCCACACGGTGCCGGTGCCGACCGAAGAGGCGACGCACGAAGCGTGGACGCTGATGGCGGCGTTCGCGGCCACCACATCGCGCGTTCGGCTGGGGCAGATGTGTACCGCGATCAGCTACCGCAATCCGGCATATCTGGCGAAGGTCGCCGCGACCACGGATCTGATCTCCGGTGGCCGGGTCGAGATGGGCATCGGCGGCGGCTGGTACGAACACGAGTGGCGCGCTTACGGTTACGGGTTTCCGTCGGCGGGTGAGCGGCTCGGGCGGCTCGACGAAGGCGTGCAGATCTTCCGCCAGGCCTGGACCGAGGGCAAGGCCACGCTGGACGGCAAGTACTACCAGGTCGACGGTGCGATCGTGCGGCCACTTCCGTTGCAGGAGGGCGGTATTCCGATCTGGGTCGCGGGCGGTGGTGAGAAGAAGACGCTGCGAATCGCGGCAAAGTACGCCCAGTACACCAACTTCAGTGGCGCACCGGAGGAATTCACCCACAAGTCCGAGATCCTGCGCGCGCACTGCGCAGAGGTGGGTACCGATTTCGATGCCATCGTGCGCTCCTCGAACTTCAACGCCGTCATCGGATCCACCGAAGCCGAAGTAGAGCAACGCCTTTTGGCCTTGCAAGCCCGCCTGGCCACGGCGATCAGCGACGACCAGGCCAAATCCTTCGTCGACGGCATGCTCCGCACCTCCCCCGCCGTCGGCACCCCGGAACAGATCACCGAGCGCCTGTCCGCCGTCCGCGAACTCGGCCTCGGCTACGCCATCTTCAACTTCCCCGAAGCCGCCTACGACACCAGCGGCATCGACCTGTTCGAACGCGAAATAGCACCAACCCTGCGGTAACCGCTCGTTTCCGGCGTGTCGCGCCTTGATCCCATTCCCCGGACCCGCAGTTTCGAGGAACGGGCCGGGACACGCCAGTCCGCGACAGTCACTTTCGCCGATACCGACAGTCCGAGTCGTTGCGTGATCCATTCCACCCCAACGAGTTCGGTGCGGCTGACCGTGCGCTTGCCGATGGACCGAGGTCCGCAGGCCACGCCGCCTGCGGACCTCCCACCAGTGGGACCGCTGACACAATGGTCGGCGATCAGCTCACGACACGATGACTCGGGAGATATCTGTGGTGCATGACAATCCGGGCCGTTATGCGGACGCGCCGATGCTGCCCACGGCTGTGCAGTCGCGCTTCGAACACGACCCGAACGGGGCACTGCGCTACGTCGAGCCGGTACGCAAACCCGAAGCGACAGAATATGATTCGACGTCGCTGAACGCCGGTCGGCTGCGCCCCGACGGCACCCTCGAAGAGCCGAGATGGCCGATGCTCATCGCCTTCGCCATCGATCTGCTGGTGCACGCAGCCATCGGCGGCGGCGTCTGGCTCACGATCACCGAATATGCCCCAGACCCCGAGCAAGCCATTCCCCTGGCCATAACCGCCGCCGTCGCAACATCTTTCGTGCACCGCACATTCATCCAGCGCATAACCGGCACAACACTCGGCAAGGCATTCTTCGGCCTACGCCTGCGCTACCCCGACGGCACCTTCCCCACCCTCTGGCAATTGATCAAACTCTGGTGCGTAGGCACCTTCACCGTCGTAGTGACTCCCCTCCAACTCTTCGGCTGAGCCGTTTCTCGAAACGAGAAGGGGCCGAGAGCAGTCAGTCTTCCCACGGCATATCGCAGATCTGCACCAACTCGGGTTCGCGAGACCGTGTCACAAGAACTCCACGGCCCGGCGGCAGTGGCGACGCCCGTACACCAGCGATCAGCGCCCCCTCCTCCCGGGACCCGCTCATTACCACCCCTTCGGTCCCGAGATCACGCAACCTGCTGAGCACCGGATCGTAGAGGGCACGTCCGGCACCGCCGGTGCGCCGGGTGAGGATCAGGTGGAACCCGAGATCCCTTGCCTGCGCGAGGTAGTCGACCAGTGGCAGCAGTGGATTACTCGAGCTGGTGACGACCAGGTCGTAATCATCGACGATGATGAACAGCTCGGGCCCATGCCACCAACTGCGATCGCGTAGTTGCTGCGGCGTGACATCCGGTCCCGGGGTGCGACGAGAAAGGAACCCGGCAAGTTCGGTAACGATGGCCGACGCGGCCTGCTGGCTGGTCGAGTAACTCGCGAGGTGTAGGTCGTCGACCGTGCCGAGCATCGACCGCCGAAAGTCGAACAGCGCAATCCTCGCTTGCTCCGGCGCGGCGTGTTCGGTCAGTCCGGCGACAATATTCCGTAGCAGCGTCGTCTTGCCCGATTCGGAGTCCGCGAACACCAGAAAGTGTGGCTGGCTACGGAAATCCAGAACCACCGGCTCGAGATCGGATTCGCGTACACCCACCACGATGCGATTCCAGCTCGGTTCGATTCCCGATGTCGCGGCGGCCTCGAGCACCTCGGTGCGCGTGATGCGGTCCGGCAGCATCCGAATCTCCGGCGCGTGGCGATCGGGATATTCCTGGCTCAGCTGCCGCACGGCGGCTTGTATCCCCGCGGATAACGTATCGAAGTCGCTATTCGAGTCCAGCCGCGGCAGCGCCATCATCATGTGCAGGACACCATTCGGTCCCAGAATCAGTCCACGGCCCGACACTCCGGGCACCAGGGCCGCCGCCTGCCTGCTGAGCGTGGATTCATTCGGATCGTCGAGCCGCAGCTCCACTCGCAGTCCGAATCGCTCGCGGATCGCGGGTCGCAGATGCTGCCATCCGGATACCGAGATAATCACGTGGATACCGAACTGGCTGCCCTGTACTGCAAGAGCATTCAGGTCGGTGTCCAGTGATTCGAACTGCCGGAGCAATTCGCGCCACCCGTCGACGACGAGGAATACTTGGCCGAACCGATCCGACCGCGGCGGATCCGCGGCACGGTTTGCGTCGAGCGGGGTAACACCTTCCGACAGCCAAGGCGGGAGATCAGGCGTCGACGTGCTCTTCTCCGCGGCGAACAGCTCCGAACGCCGACGCAGCAATGCCGTCAGCTCGGCCACGGTGCGCCGCACTCGATCCGGATCCGAGCCGTCCGCGATCAACCCCACGTGCGGCATGCCCGCGAAGTCCGCGAACAATCCACCGTCGAAGTCGAGTATGTAGAACTGAACCGCCTCTGGTGAACGCGTTGCCGCGATCGACATGACCATGGTCGCCAATGCCCTGGACTTGCCGGACTTTCGGCCGCCCGCGACTGCGATACTTCCTTGACCACGCCCGGTCGGCATCATCGTCAGCACATCTTGGCGCTGGTAGTAGGGATCATCGATCATGCCGATCGGCGCCTGTGACCACTCGGGCGTGTTCAGGGGTGATATCAGCATGTCGATCGTCCTCGGCACGGTCAACGGCGGCAACCACACCGTACGTGCTGGTCGCGCACCCCCCTGCAGTTGCACCACCAATGCTTCGAGCAGCGTCCGCTGAACCGTTGCGCCGGTGTGGTTTCCAGGTGCGCCACGCTCGGGTCGCGATACGTACGCGGCGCGGAAGCGAACCAACTCGCTGTGCTCGTATCTCAGGTAGCCGTGTCCCGGCGTCCTCGGCAGCTGATACGCATCCGGCACACCGATAACCGCACGTGATTCATTGGCCGAGAACGTATGCAACGCGATCCGATAGGACAGGTGCCCCTCGATCGCACCGATCCGGTAACCGTCGAGTCGTTGCGTTGCCAGCAGCAGATGCAGGCCCAATGAACGACCGAGACGTCCGATCATGACCAGCGCGTCCGCGAATCCTGGCCGCTGCGTGAGAAGTTCGGCGAACTCGTCCACGATAACGAGCAACGCAGGCAGGGGATCGAGCTCCACGCCCACCATACGCGCCGACTCGTATTCGTCGACGTTCGCGAACTGCCCCGCCGACTGCAGCAACTCCTGCCGTCGCGCCACTTCACCCGCGATCGTCTCGATAAGGCGATCGACCAGCGCAAGATCAGCCTCCAGATCGGCGACGATCGCCGAAACATGTGGCAGCTCGGCGAATCCGTCGAACGCGTCGCCGCCCTTGGCGGAGATCAGCAGGAAGTTGAGCGCGTCCGGCGCGTGGTTGAGCGCCAGACCAGCGACAATATTCTTCAGGAATGTCGACTTGCCCGATCCTGTGGCACCGACCACCAGACCGTGCGGCCCCATACCCGCCTCTGCGGCTTGCTTCAGATCCAGCTCGACGGTTTCACCCGTCGGCGTCACACCGATCGCAACTCGCAGCCGCTCACGCCCCCTCCTCGGCCGCCACGCCACGTCGAGATCGACCCGGTCGTCGGCATCCAGTCCGAACAGTTCAGCGAAGTCGACCTCACCGTCGAAGAGCGAACGCCGCACCTGTGGACCTTGCGCGGCGGGCCATGCTCCGACGACCCGGCTGACCAATTCGCCCGCGCCGTCTGTCATCTCCACCATGCCCACCGAATCCGGTTGCAGCTCACGCAGATCCGGCATGGCGATGCGGAACGGCCGCTGCCCATACAGTGCCCAGCCCGGCCCCTCCGGCAGACGCGCGGCGCGCTCGGGATTGAGCCGCGACTCCACCGGTCGATGCAGCCGAAGTTCGATATGGGCGGGCAGCAGATCGGCCAACCAGTCCGGGATTTCGGTCCAGTCGCGGGCCGTCGCGACCACGTGCACGCCGTACTCCGGACCCGCACTCGCCACCTGTTTGATCTTGCTGTCGAGTTCGGCGATGTGCTCCCGGAAGTCACCCCACCGATCGATCAGCAGGAATATGTCGGCGACCGGACCGTCGGTCAGCAAGGGCCGGGCAGCACGCAGGCTGGCAGGTGAGTCGATATCGTTGTCGCGGTAGAGCTTCTTGCGAGTGCGGATCTCGGCGGTGATCTGCTCCAGCAGCATCAGCACCTGCTCGGGTTCGTCATCGCTGGCCACGTCGGCGAGGTGCGGTAATGCGCTCATCGAACCCAGGCGGTTGCTGGACTCCAGCACATAGATCTGCACCTCGTCCGGGGTATGCGTCAGTGCCAGTGATCCGGCGAGGGTGCGCAGCAGTGTGCTCTTGCCGGCCCCGGCTCGACCGATTACCAGAAGGTTCCCATTGGAACCGGCCAGATCCAGCCAGACCGTCTCCCCCTCCGCGCCGTCCGCGCGCCGCTCCTGACCGATCGGCACCTTCAGTCGCCCTGTCCCCCACCAGTTCTCGGCACGTAGACCCGCGACCGGATCGCGTTCGAGGCGACCGAGCAATTCGCCGAGTTGGACTCGATCCCTGCCTCGAGGATGCTGGAGTACTTCCGCCGGACCCGTGCGATGTACACCTCATCCTTGAACACCCCGTAATGATTCGGGGTCTGCCTGCTCGTGCGGTTACGCACATCGGCACTGACATAGGTCCACAGATCGTGCGTTCCGATGAGGCCACTGCCGTTGTCGGCAAGGCCGGTGCCGATGCCCTTCACCAGCGCCGAGGTGAAGACAGAAAGGGGCGCGGACTGGTCCGCGGTCATCCGTCCGTCCTCGGCGGTCTCGATCGCGCTGGATGCGGTCAGCACGCAAATACCGTCTCCCGCGGCGAGTTCGCGGCCGACATCATCGATATCCGGCGCGGACTTGACCACATCCGGGCCGAGAAAGGCGCCGCTGTAGCAGCAGTCCAACAGAATGATCTTCGCCGCCGCGGCCGATTCCCTGATCAGTTCCCGAATGAACGTCGAGGACACCGCCGTACTGCTGATCAACTGCGGGTCGGTATTGCTGGTCGCCAGATACAGGTTCTGTCTGGTCCGCAGGCCGTGACCGGAGAAGTAGAAGAGGATGACATCCTCCGGCTCGGCCCCGCGGAACAACCGCTCGATGCTGCGTTCGATCTCGGCCTTGGACTCGTTGATCAACAGCTCGGTCGGCCGGAAACCACCGATCTCCGGGTCGCGCAACAACTCTCGCAGCTGATCGGCGTCGGCGACCGGCGCGTAGAGCCGAGGCAGGCCGTCGAAGTGGTAGGTGTCGTTGGCGACGAATAACGCCAGCCGGCGTCCGGTCGGACTACTCATCGTGGAGCAGGTCGCGCAGCTGGTCGACGATCTTGTCGACCTGCCCGTCGCTGGGCCGAGCGATGGTGACCTCCCGATCGCCATTTTTCACCGTGACCGAACCGGCCCTCGTGCGGTCCAGGAACTTGATCACGATGTCCCGGATCGCCCAGGCCATGGTGCCGATCGCACCACCGGAGGCCACCAGTTGGCCGACCTGCTCGAGCGCTCCGGATTTCATGCCATCGCCCGCGGCCGCCGTCGCACGCCGTACCGCGAGACCCCTGATCTCGCGCAGATCCGCCTGTAGCTCATCGGTCAGCTCGTCGAGCCACTCGGAATCTCGTCGGCTGCCGGAATTGATCACCAGCACAACATCGGCCATGGTCCGTCGCCCCTCCTGTCGACCCATATGCACTATGGTCCGATAACTCTAGCCAGGAGAGCCGAAAGGGGCGGCCGCGCAACGCCAGACCGCCCCTTTCGGACATCGACTACAGCATGCAGGAGACGCAGCCCTCGACTTCGGTTCCCTCCAAAGCCATTTGGCGTAGGCGGATGTAGTAGAGGGTTTTGATGCCCTTGCGCCAGGCGTAGATCTGGGCGCGGTTGAGGTCGCGGGTGGTGGCGGTGTCCTTGAAGAAGAGGGTCAGCGACAGGCCCTGGTCCACGTGCTGGGTGGCGGCGGCGTAGGTGTCGATGATCTTCTCGTAGCCGATTTCGTAGGCGTCGTCGTAGTACTCGAGGTTGTCGTTGTCGAGGTAGGGCGCCGGGTAGTAGACGCGGCCGATCTTGCCTTCCTTGCGGATCTCGATCTTCGACGCCACCGGGTGGATCGAGCTGGTGGAGTGGTTGATGTAGGAGATCGAACCGGTCGGCGGGACGGCCTGCAGGTTCTGGTTGTAGATGCCGTGCTCCATGACCGAGGCCCTCAGCTCACGCCAATCGTCCTGGGTCGGAATGTGCACGCCCGCATCGGCGAACAGCTGCGCGACCCGTTCGGTCTTCGGCTCCCACACCTGATCGGTGTACTTGTCGAAGTACTCACCGGAGGCGTACTTGGATTCGGGGAAGCCGCCGAAATAGGCGCCGCGCTCCTTCGCGATCAGGTTCGAGGCCCGAATCGCGTGGTACACCACGGTATAGAAGTAGATATTGGTGAAGTCGATGCCCTCTTCGGACCCGTAGTGCACCCGCTCACGGGCCAGATACCCGTGCAGGTTCATCTGGCCGAGGCCGATCGCGTGGGATTCGTTGTTGCCCTGCTCGATCGAGGGCACCGAGTAGATATGCGTCTGATCCGATACCGCGGTCAGCGCCCGGATCGCCACCTCGATGGTGCGTGCGAAGTCGGGTGAATCCATCGTCTTGGCGATGTTCAACGAGCCGAGATTGCACGAAATGTCCTTGCCCACCTCGGCATAGGACAGATCGTCGTTGAACAGCGACGGCGTCGACACCTGCAGGATCTCCGAGCACAGATTCGAGTGCGTGATCTTGCCCGCGATCGGATTGGCCCGGTTCACCGTGTCCTCGAACATGATGTACGGGTAGCCGGATTCGAACTGCAGCTCGGCAATGGTCTGGAAGAACTCGCGCGCCTTGATCTTCGACTTGCGGATGCGCTTGTCGTCGACCATCTCGTAGTACTTCTCGGTGACATTGATATCGGCGAACGGCACCCCGTAGATGCGCTCCACGTCGTACGGCGAGAAGAGGTACATATCCTCGTTCTTCTTCGCCAGTTCGAAGGTGATGTCCGGGATCACCACACCCAGGGACAGTGTCTTGATGCGGATCTTCTCGTCCGCATTCTCCCGCTTGGTGTCCAGGAACCGGTAGATGTCCGGGTGGTGCGCGTGCAGGTACACCGCGCCCGCACCCTGCCGCGCACCGAGCTGGTTGGCGTAGGAGAACGAATCCTCGAGCAGCTTCATGATCGGGATGACACCCGAGCTCTGGTTCTCGATCTTCTTGATCGGCGCACCGTGCTCACGAATATTGGTGAGCAGCAGGGCAACTCCACCACCGCGCTTGGACAGCTGCAGCGCCGAGTTGATGGAGCGGCCAATCGACTCCATGTTGTCCTCGATGCGCAGCAGGAAGCAGGACACCGGCTCACCGCGCTGCTTCTTACCCGAGTTGAGGAAGGTCGGGGTGGCGGGCTGAAAGCGCCCGTCGATGATCTCGTCGACCAGCTTGCTCGCGAGCACCTCGTCACCGGCCGCCAGCGTCAGCGCCACCATGCAAACCCGGTCCTCGAACCGCTCCAGGTAGCGCTTACCGTCGAAGGTCTTGAGCGTGTAGGAGGTGTAGTACTTGAACGCGCCGAGGAAGGTCGGGAACCGGAACTTCTTGGCGTAGGCCTGTTGGAACAGCGTCTTGATGAACGCGCGGCTGTACTGCTCGAGAACCTCTGCCTCGTAATAGTTCTCGTCGACCAGGTAGTCCAGCTTCTCGTCCAGATTGTGGAAGAAGACGGTGTTCTGGTTGACGTGCTGCAGGAAGTACTGGTGCGCGGCCTCACGGTCCTTGTCGAACTGGATCTTGCCGTCGGCGCCGTACAGGTTCAGCATCGCGTTGAGGGCGTGGTAGTCCATGACCTCGCCTGCCTCGGCGGTACGGACCGGTGGCTGCTCTAAGCGAGCCGTTTTGCCGGTCGGTGCTGTCGTTGCTGTTGCCAAAACAATCCCAATCCCTCTCGGACGCGCTCGACGTCCTCAGCGGTTCCCATGAGTTCGAAGCGATACAGGTAGGGCACCCCGCACTTACGCGAGATCACCTCGCCCGCATAGCAATAGGTATCGCCGAAGTTCGTGTTGCCCGCCGCGACGACGCCGCGCAGCAGCGCACGGTTGTGCGGATCGTTGAGGAACTTGGCGACCTGCCGCGGCACGAAATCCTTATCGGATCTATTTCCCCCCAGTACGTGCCGACCGCCCCCGTAGGTGGGGACGATCAGCACGTATGGTTCGTCTACGCGCAGCGAGTCAGCGGTGTGCAGTGGTATGCGAGTCGCCGGGAGTCCCAGCTTCTCGACGAAGCGGTGCGTATTCTCCGAGGCGCTGGAGAAGTAGACCAGCGCTGTCGCTGTGGACATGGCTACCTCCTCCCCCTTCCATCGGATACACCGGAAAGCAGGATGCGGTCAGGCCGCCACGGTCGCGAGCGACTTGATGCGGTCGGGCCGGAAGCCGGACCAGTGGTCCTCACCGGCGACGACGACCGGGGCCTGCAGGTAACCCAGCGCCATGACGTAGTCACGCGCCTCATCGTTCTCGGAGATGTCGATGACTTCGTAGTCCACCCCGGCCTTGTCGAGCGCCTTGTAGGTGGCATTGCACTGGACGCAAGCGGGCTTGGTGTACACGGTGATGGTCATTGATGTCCCTCTCTCCTATGCCTGATCCACAGCCTGTGATCCGTATGCAGTGCTTGATCCGACGTACGCTGCGCAAACTCCTGGATCCGTACCTGAAACCCCTGCTCAGCCGCTCGCGGCCGAAGCTGATCTCATCCCGTCTTCCAGTACCGAAGACACTACACCTAGTGGCCGACAGAGTCATAAAACACGACATGTTGCGAGTCACAAAGATGAAATTCCCAAGCGGTAAGTACCTGGACGCTCGATTCGCAACCTGACACAACAGTGGCGCAGATCACAATTTCGTACCGTAGCGCCCTTCCAGCAAACTTCCTTCGACGAACGAAAAAAGGCCGCCCCCGCACTCCACGAATGGAGCCGGGGGCGACCCTGACGGCAAGACTCGACGCTTAGGCGGACACCAGTTCGCCGGTCGCCTGCACCAGTTCGTGCACGGTCGCGCCGAGCTGCGTCAGCGCCTCGGCATCCTCGCGCGGATGCGAGGCGGCGAACCGCTCGCCGAATCCGGCGAAGTGCAGATGGGCGGTCTCGACAACCCTGGCGCCCGCGACGCCGAGCGCCTTGACCACATCGCCGTGCGCCCACTTGGCCGCATTCTGGCTGATCGAACCGCTGACCACCGCGACCGGGCGATCCTTGAGCGCGCCGGTACCGTACGGGCGCGAAGCCCAGTCGATGGCGTTCTTCAGTACGGCGGGGATGCTGCCGTTGTATTCGGGCGTCACCAGGAGCAGACCGTCGGATGCGGCGACCGCGTCACGCAGCGCCTGCGCGGCGGCGGGTACGGAGCCGGGCACGTCGAGATCCTCGTTGTAGAAGGGGATATCGGCGAGGCCCTCGTAGATGGTGAGCTCGACACCCTCCGGCGCGGTCTGCGCGGCAGCCTCGGCGAGCCTGCGGTTGATCGAGGCGGCGCGGAGGCTGCCGACAAGAGTAAGAATCCGGGTCGCGCTCATGTTTTCTCCTGGTGTACTGAATGGGGTGTCCGTTCTTTTGCCTACACTAACCGGACCATGGTCCGATTCCATTCCCGGGAGAACCGCGAGAGGCCTGTGAGCTACAGCACATCCATGCCGGACGGAATGATGCCCGAGCGACCACTGCTCGGCATCGGTGCGCCCCTGCCCGGAAATCACGAACGCGCCGACGCCGCGCGCAACCGGCAGCTACTCCTGGACGCGGCGCAGGAGATCGTGCGCGAACAAGGCGTGGACAGCCTGACGATGGACGCACTCGCCAAGCGGGCAGGCGTCGGCAAGGGCACCGTCTTCCGACGGTTCGGCAGCAGGTCGGGGCTACTGCGCGCGCTCTTGGACCACGCCGAGCGAAAGTTCCAGGAAGAGTTCATGTTCGGACCGCCGCCGATGGGGCCCGGCGCACCGGCGGTGGAGCGACTGGTCGCCTTCGGCCGGGCCCGGCTACTCGATATCGAGGTCGCGGGCGAACTGCATCGCGCCGCGGAAATCGGCGAGGCGGGCGACCGCTTCACCGGCCCGCCCTACGGACTGCTGCGCGCACACGTGACGATGCTGCTGCGGCAGGCCCGGATCGACGGCGATGTCGTACTGGTCGCCGATGGTCTGCTGGGCCTGCTCGGCGCCGCATTGGTGATGCATCAGATGCATGTCCTCGGTTACGACCGATGTCAGATCGGCGACAACTGGGAGGCGTTCGTTCGGCGGGTGGTCATCTCGGCGCGGCCAGTAGAGTGATGCGTCATGGGGAACCTGCGTGAACAGATCATCGCCGAGTTGGGCGTCCAATCGAATATCGAACCGAAGCTCGAGGTTCGGCGTCGGGTCGATTTTCTCAAGGACTATCTGAGCGCAAGTCCCGCACGAGGTTTCGTACTCGGCATCAGCGGTGGTCAGGACAGCGCGCTGACCGGACGACTGTGCCAGCTCGCCGTCGAGGAGTTGCGTGCCGACGGCGCGGATGCCGCCTTCATCGCGGTGCGACTGCCCTACGGTGTGCAGGCCGACGAGGCCGATGCTCGGATCGCGCTGCGGTTCATCCAGCCCGACCGCTCGGTGGTGGTCAATATCCGCCCCGGCGCCAATGCCGTTGCCGCCGAAGTCGCCTCGGCGTTGCAGGTGGACAAGCTGCGCGATTTCGTGCGCGGCAATATCAAGGCCCGCGAACGCATGGTGACCCAGTACGCCATCGCCGGTCAGGAAAATATGCTCGTCGTCGGCACCGATCACGCGGCCGAGGCGGTCACCGGCTTCTTCACCAAATTCGGCGACGGCGGCGTGGACATCACCCCGCTGACCGGCCTCACCAAGCGCCAGGGCGCGGCGCTGCTGCAGGAACTCGGTGCGCCGTCGAGCATCTGGTCCAAGGTGCCGACCGCCGATCTCGAGGACGACCGCCCGGCCCTGCCCGACGAGGAGGCGCTCGGCCTGCGCTACAGCGAGATCGATGACTATCTGGAGGGCAATGACGTCACGCCGGAAGTCGCCCAGAAGCTGGAGACGATCTTCCTGAACACCCGCCACAAGCGCACCGTCCCGGTCACGCCGCTCGACACCTGGTGGCGCTGACTACTTCGGGTCCGGAGTCTCCAGTAGCCTGCGGTGCAGTTCCTTGGTCATCTCGTGGATGGCCCTGGTCAGTTCGGTATTGGTCTTGAGCTCCAACTCCTGCTCGTTGAAGTCGTGATCGGCCTTCATCTGCTGGAACTCGGCCTGCCGATTCTGGCCGATCATGACGAAGGTGGACAGGAATATCGCCTCCAAGGAGACGACCAGCGTCAGCGTCGGCCATGGACTCTGTTCGGCCCAGATCATCCAGATCGAGAAACCGATGGCGTGGATGTAGACGAACCGCATCGACCCGGCGAATTTCGTGATCCAGTCCGCCACCCGCAGTTGCAGGCTCTCTCCCCGCACCTCGTGGAACCGCACCACCGCCGGGTGCCGGGCAGGTACCTGATTCGACGGCTGGGACATATCGACTCCTGATCCGGTCCGGCGAACTGCATTGGCGCAGATGCTAACCCGGTCGACGAGCGCCTACGTGCCCACACACACCGTCAGCCACCCGCGAAGGGTGGGAGGACGTCGACGCGCGGAGTCAGCGCGACCGACGGGTCGCGGGTGAGTTCGTCGCCGACCAGGTAGGCACAGACGGCGAGCATCTTGTCGAGGTCGGGACCGTAGCACTCGGCGAGGGTGGTACGCAGGTCGGCGACGGTGGCGTCGGCCGGAAAGTCCAGGGTTTCCCGGTCCTTGCCGACGACGTCGGCAATCGCGGCGAAGTAGCGGATCTCAACCACCGATGGCTCCCATCGTGCGTTCCGGCGGGACGAAATCCTCGGCATCGATCCCGTGTCCCGCCCATTTGTTCCACATGGCGCCGCGCCAGATGGTCGCGATCTCCTCGTCGTCCGCGCCCGCCCGCAGTGCTTGGCGCACATCGAATTCCTGATCGCTGAACAGGCACGACCGCAGCATGCCGTCGGCGGTGAGCCGGGTCCGGTCGCAGGTATCGCAGAATTTGCGGGTCACCGTCGCGATGATGCCGACCGCCGCCGGACCGCCGTCGACGAGCCATTTCTCGGCCGGAGCGGCGGGATCCGACCGGCCGACCTCGGTCAGCGTGAATCGGGTACCGAGCACGTCGAGCAATTCGGCCGCGGTCACCATATTGGCGCGGGCCCATTCGTGATCGGCGTCCAGCGGCATCTCCTCGATGAACCGCAGTTCACAGCCCTCGTCCAGGCACCAGCGCAGCAGATCCGGCGCACCGGCGAGGGTATCGCGCATCAGTACGGCATTGATCTTCATCGGCGCCAGTCCGGCGTCCCTCGCCGCGCGGATGCCCGCGAAGACAGATTCGAGCCGATCGCGGCGGGTCAGGCGGGCGAAGCCGAGCCGATCCACGGTATCCAGCGAGACATTCACCCGGCTCAGCCCGGCGGCCGCGAGCCCGCGGGCCCGATGGGCGAGTCCGACGCCATTGGTCGTCATGGACAGCGGGACCCCGGGCACCCGCTCGTGACACCCCGCGACGATCCGCTCCAGATCGCGGCGCAGCAGCGGCTCACCGCCGGTGAACCTGACCTCACGCACCCCCAGCTCCCGCACCGCGAGCGTGACGAGTCGCACAATCTCCTCGACCGTCAGCAGTTCGTCCTGCGGAATCGCGGGCAGGCCCTCCTCGGGCATGCAGTAGGTACATCGCAGCGAACACTTCTCGGTGATCGATACGCGCAGATCGCGTGCGGTGCGCCCGAATCGATCGACCAGGTACGGCGTGTCCGGCCGCCCGTCGAGTGAGGGCAGCCTGGACCGCACGGCGGGAATCCCCATCTCGACCAGCGTCACAAGTCCATTATGACCGGTCCGCACGCTGTGCCCATGGGCGGACCGCACCATCTCGAGCTCACAAACTCCGAGTTCAGCGGGTGAGCGTTCGTGCGATACGACAAGAGAACTCGCTACCGCTGGGCGATTAGGCTGGCCGTATGACCTCGCGTGCCGACACCTCCGGTGGCCACCGGCCCAGCCCGCCCGCCACCGCCCGGTCCGTCGACGCCTACCGGGACACCATCGAGGCGCTGCTGCGACCGCTGGCCGCCCGCGCGGTCGAATCCGTCGCGGTGCCGGCGGCGCTGGGCCGACAGCTGGCCGACGATATCCACGCGCCGGTCGATCTGCCGGTCTTCCGCAACTCGGCGATGGACGGCTACGCGGTGCGTGCCGCATCGGTGGTGGTCACTCCGGTGACGCTGCCGCTGGTCGGTGTGGTCGCGGCGGGTGCGGCCGGACAGACGCCGTTGCCGCTCGGCGCCGCGATGAAGGTGATGACCGGTGCGCCGATTCCGCCCGGCGCCGATTGTGTGGTGCCGGTGGAGGATGTGCACAGCGATGACGCGACGGTGACCGTCGAGCGGGGTCGCACCGAGGGTGAGTTCGTGCGCGAACCGGGCACCGATGTGCGCACCGGTGAGCTGCTGGCTCGCGCGGGCACCCTGCTGGCCCCGCGTCACATTGCCGCACTGGCGGCGGTCGGACTGCCGAATGTGCCGGTATTCCAACCGATTCGGGCGGCGGTCATCACCACCGGCGACGAATTGGCCGCCGCCGGAACACCATTGCGCCCCGGCCAGATCTACAACTCCAACGGTATCGCGCTCGCGGCCGCGCTCAGCGCCAACGGCGTCAGCGTCGTGTCGGTGGAGCACAGCACCGACGATCCGGTGAAATTCCGCGCATCGCTTTCCACCGCAACGAAATCCGCCGATATCGTCTTCACCTCCGGCGGGGTGTCCAAGGGCGATTTCGAGGTGGTCAAGGAGGTATTGCAACCGCTGGGCGGTGAATTCGGCTCGGTCGCGGTGCAACCCGGTGGGCCACAAGGGCTTACCGTCGTCAACGGCGTGCCGGTGCTGAGCTTTCCCGGGAATCCGGTGAGCACCATGGTGTCCTTCGAGGTCTTCGCGCGCCCGATGCTGCGCCATATCGCGGGCCTGCCCGAGGTGGAGATCTACGAAGTACCGCTGCGCAATGCGGTGCGCTCCCCGGAGGGACGACGCCAATTCCTGCGCGGTCAACTGGTGCGCGACGACGCCGCCGCGCCCGGATTGCATCGCAGGCCGACGGCCGTCGAGGTCGCCTCCGGTCCCGGTTCGCATCTCATCGCGGGCATGGCCTGGGCGGATGTCTTGATCGATGTGCCCGCCGAGGTCACCTCGCTGCCGGTCGGCGCACCTGTGCGAGTGTGGTCGCTATGAGTGAGTTGTCCCATGTCGACCGGGAAGGTCGCGCCCGCATGGTCGATGTGAGCGCGAAGTCCGACACCACTCGGATCGCGGTCGCGGCCGGTGAGCTGCGCACCACCGCCGAGGTGGTCGCGCTGGTGCGGGCCGACGATATGCCGAAGGCCGATGTGCTCTCGACCGCGCGAATCGCCGGTATCGCGGGCGCGAAAAAAACCTCCGAACTCATTCCGCTGTGCCATCAGCTGGCGTTGTCCTCGGTGAAGGTCGAATTCGGCTTCACTCGGGACACCATCACGATCGAGGCGAGCGCGAAAACCAAGGGCCCCACCGGCGTCGAGATGGAAGCGCTGACCGCGGTGGCGGTGGCCGGACTCACCCTGCACGACATGGTCAAAGCAGTCGACCCCGCGGCGACGCTCAACGGCGTCCGGCTGCTCACCAAAGAGGGTGGCAAACACGGGCATTGGGAGCGGCCCGCAGAGCAGGCTCCCGTGGACATCCCCACCCTCGCCGACGAACCAGAACCCACGGAAGACATTGCGCCGGAAGAGCTCTCGGATTCCGACCAGCGCACCGCCGTCGTCCTGGTCGCCTCCACCGGAGCCGCGATCGGCACCAGAGCGGACACCACGGGTCCGGTACTCGCGGAATGGCTTGGCGGACTCGGTTTCTCGGTGCGCGGCCCGCTGATCTACGCCGACGCCGAAATCGACATCGGCCTGGCCGACGCCCTGCGGTTCGAGCCGTCGCTGGTGATCAGCACCGGCGGCACCGGCGCCTCCCCCACCGATGCGACACCCGAGGCGACGCTGGCCGTCCTGGATCGCGAATTACCCGGTGTCGCAGAGGTGATTCGGCAACGCGGCACCGCGAAATTCCCACTGGCCGCGCTCAGTCGCGGCGTGGCCGGACTTGCGGGCCGATCGGTGGTGGTGAATCTGCCCGGCTCCCCCGGTGGTGTCAAAGACGGCATGGCGGTGCTCGAGCCGCTGCTGGATCATCTGCTCGCGCAAGTAGCCGGAGGCGGCAACCATGACAACAAGTGAATTCGCGGCCGTACGCCTAACCGGTATCAGCGATCAGCCACTGGATCCGGCGGCGGTCGAGGCGGCGGTGACCGGACCTGAGCACGGCGCCATAGTGGTTTTCACCGGCAAGGTGCGCAATCACGATGGCGGACAGGCGGTTTCCGCTCTGGAATACTCGGCGCATCCGGAAGCTGAACGGTTCCTGCGAAATTGCTGTGCGGAACTCGCCGAGCGCTCCGGACTCCCGGTCGCGGCCGTCCACCGAATCGGTCAGTTGACCGTCGGCGATCTAGCGATCGTCGTCGCGGTCGCCGCCCCGCACCGCGCCGAAGCGTTCACCACCTGTGCGGAATTGGTGGATCGGATCAAACACGAGGTGCCGATCTGGAAGCGCCAACTCTTCGCCGACGGACTCTCGGAATGGGTGAACGCCTGCGGGTAAAGGCCCATTGCCTGTGCATAACGGCGATGTGAGCGCCTGATGTTGTTACCCGAAACAACACTGTGACGCGAATTCAGTGACGATTCAATAGGCGCGGGATAGCGTTCTCCCGCACGAGGACGTCGATCCGCGGTAGGAGGGGCGCATTGGGAACCGATCAGGTACTGCTGCACAGATTCGTCATCTCGCAGCTCACGGATGCCGGGCTGGATCGGGATCGACTGATCCGCGAGACCGGCCTACCCGAATGGACCATGGTCGGCGCGGACGTACACCTGCCGAGTCACACCTTCTCGCGACTCTGGGAACTGGGCGAACACGGGCTCGGCGATCCGAACGTCGCATTGCACGTGGCCAGTCGCTACAAACTCAACAGTCTCGGCCTCTACGACTACCTGTTCGCCACCGCGCCGACACTCGGCGCGGGCCTAGCGACCTGCGGTCCCTACGTCTGTGCGGTGACCACCAATCATAGGTTCGAACTCGTCGCCGAGAACGAGCACGAGGTCACCCTCTACCTCGACATGATCAATGGCGAAGGCCGCGGCCGGGATCTCACCCAGGTGTGGGGCCTGGCGGCAGTGCTCAGCAGGGCACGGCGTGTAGTCCGGATCCCGCTCGTCCCGTTGCGGGTGGCATTGCGGCAGCAGGCACCGGCCAAAATCGACACCTTTGTCGAGGTATTCGGCACTCCCGCCATCGAATTCGGCGCACCGGTCGATGCGATGACCTTCCGCGCCGGCGATATGAATCTGCCGCTGACCACCAGCGATCCGGTACTGGCTGCCGTGCTGCAGCCGCTCGCCGATGCCCTGCCGCCACCGCCACCCCTGGCGACCGCATGGCCGGATCGAGTAGCGAGCGCACTGGCCGAGGCAATGGCGGACGGTGCAGTATCGCTGGATCGGGTGGCCCGCCGGCTCGCCACCAGCCCGCGGACGCTACAGCGGCGGCTGATGGAGGCGGGCACCACCTGGCGGATGGAATTGGAGCGGGCGCGCAATGCCCGGCTCGCGCAGGCGAGTACCGAGGGCGCGGTACTGAGCCGAACACGCCAAGCCGAACTGCTCGGATATTCGGATGTGGGTTCGATGCGGCGGGCGGCCCGCCGTCGATCCATGACCCAGCTCATGTACCGATCGGAACTACCGGCCTGATCCGCCGCATCCCCACGCGCCGCATCCCCTATCGTCACGCCTGGCCGTTCAGACCTTCAGGAAGGCCGCCGCGATGCGCCAGAAGGTCGCATCCTCGATAGCGCGAAAATCCCAGCTGTCGGCGATATCTCGGGTTGCGGCGACGATGGCGGGCACGTCGAAATCGTCACGCGTCGCGGTGCCCTTGGCCTCCAACGCGGCGACCACGTACGCGGTGGCACTCTCCCAGGTCTCGGACACGGAACTCTCCAATCGGTCGTAGAGACAAATACGGTCGATCACGGTTCTTGGGCCGAACCGACACCGCGCGCGCCACGTTCGCTCCGTTGCGCACATGCCGCATGCGGCGGGGCAATGTCTCAGTTCTATGTCGGCGCGATCGCCGCGCCAAGTACCGAACGCGCCAGCTTCGAGCAGAACGCGCCAACCTTTCCCGGCGTCAGTGCGGGGTGTAGCGCCAGACGCCGAGCATGGCTTGTTCGTCCAGCGGTTCGGCGGCGGTGTGCACGGTATCGTGCAGCCGCGCCAGTGCCGCGTCGGCGGGCAGACCCGCACCGATCAGCACCAATCGGGTCGTGTGCGATTCACCGCGCGACCAGGAGACCGGTTCGAAGACGATGTGGCGACCGACCATGTGCAGCACGAACTTGCGGCGTTCGGCGGCGACACCGAAGGCGGCGAAACCCTTGGCGCGGAACAGGCCGGGCGGCGGATCCTCGAGGAATTCGACCAGGCGGCGCGGATCCAATTCCCGGTCGCTGGTGAAGGACACGCTGGTGTAGTCGTCGTGCAGATGCCGGTGCGGCCCGCAGCGACTGCTTGCGGGGCGCTCGAAAATATCGGCATGGTCGTGGTGGTCATGGTCGCGGAGCAGTTCGTCGAAGCTCAATTGTTCGGCGACCCGCGGGATTTCCCGCAGCGGCTCGTCGAAGAGCAGGCCGGGGTCGATGCGGCCACGGGTGGTCGCGTACACCGGCACCTGCCGGATCAGCTCGGTGATCTCCTGCCGCAAACCGTCCAGCCGATCCTGCGACACCCGATCGGCCTTGTTGAGCACTACCAGATCCGCCAAGCGTAGATGGGTGGCCAGCTCGGGATGACGCTCGCGACTGTCCGGGAACTGCTCGGCGTCGACCACCTCGACCAAACCGCCGTAGCGGATGCGCGGGTTCTCGCTGCCGACCACCATCCGAATCAGATTGCGCGGTTCGGCCAGTCCACTGGCCTCGACCACGATCACGTCGATCTTGGCACGCGGCTGCGCGAGCTTGGTGAACAAGTCGTCGAGTTCGCCGACGTCCACCGCACAGCAGACGCACCCGTTGCCGAGCGACACCATCGCATCGACCTGCCCGGCCACCAGCATGGAATCGATATTGATGGCCCCGAAGTCGTTGACCACCACCCCGATCCGCGTGGCCCGGTTATTGCGCAGCAGATGATTGAGCAGCGTCGTCTTCCCGGATCCGAGGAACCCGGCGACGATCAGAACAGGAATCCGCTCGGCCACCCGGCTGAGTCTATTGGCAGCGCCTGCGGCGTTGCGTGTTCGCGGCCCCCTGGTGTGCGGTGGCCTCGCATTCGCTCGTCCAAGCGCAACGAACGCGGGCCACTCGCGACTAACTCCACAGTCAGGCGACTGTGTTACTTGGTCGGGCCGAGCAGGGTGCTGGCCAAGGTGTAGGCGAAGTTGATCAGCTCCGAAGTGATCACGGTGTTGTCCATACCGAGGGACTTCGCCAGCGGGAGCATCAGTTGCATGATCGTGCCGACCAAGGCCGGCAGGGTACCGGTCGTGTTCGGCGCTGTCTGGCCCGGCGACAACTGAGAACCGGGCGACTGCGGGGTATTCGGCGAGAGCCCATAGCTCTGTGGTGAACCCGCTTGCGGAGTACTGGGCGACTGCGCCGATCCCGGTGTCTGCGGATCGGGTGAGCTCGGCACCTGCGCGTAGCCCGGTGCCTGGGTGTACCCCTGCGGCGGATTCGATGACGCGGGTGCGGTCGGCACCGTCCCCGAGGAATTCGGGGCCACCGCGGGTTCGGGGACGGCCTGCGGCTGCGGGATAGCCGAAGCCTGCACTCCACCAGGAGCCTGCTGCGCAGCGGGAGCCTGCGGAGTATCCGACACCGGAGCCGAGGCAGTCCGATCGGTCGACCCGGTCTGCGCCGGAACCGCCCCCTGCGCCGCCGTCGCCTGCTGCGGTGCACCGAGCAAGAAGCCCACCAGGCCGGTCGTTATGGCCAGCGCGTGTTTGACCTGGCCCTCCGGACTCTCCAGCAGTGCGGCGTCCTCGGCATTGGCGCCATTGCCCATCTCGATGAAGACATCGGGCACGGTGGTCAGCGCCGGACCGGCCACATCCGCCCGGGTCTGCAGACCGTCCTGCGCGCCCGCATAATTCGCGGCCGGGAATCCGGCCTCGAGATACGCGTCGCGCACCGCCTTCGTCGCGACGAGACCGGGTCCGGACTGGACCTGATCGGCCTTCGGATCCGGGATCGGCAGCTGCGGCACGATCAGATGGAAGCCGCGGTCCTGCGCCGGTGCGCCATCGGCGTGGATGCTCACCGCGACATCGGCGCCGGAAGCATTGGCGGCCTGTGCGCGTTCATCGACGCAGCCGCCCCACCCGGAGTCGTCCTGACGGCTGAGCACCACCTTGGCGCCCAGATCCTGCAGGGCGGCCCGGACCAGGTCGGCCACCTTCCAGTTGATGGTGTGCTCCGGCACGCCGTTGACGGTGGTCATGCCGGTGGTCTGGCAGTCCTTGGTGCCGCCGCGACCGTTGCTCACTTGCGTTGCCAAATTCTCGGCGTGGTTGGGCCCCTGATGACCCGGGTCCAGGAATATCGTCTTGCCTGCGAGTTTCGTCGACATATCCGGCGCTGCCGGATCCGCGATCGCGGCCGGGGTCAGCCCCGACAGCGTCACCACCACGGCGGCCGTGACGGCGCCGCAGATACCGGTGCTGATGATGCTTGGCTTCATGTGCGGTGTCGGTGCCCCGGGACGGAGCACCCCTCCCTTCCCACTAGTAACACCAAACCCAGTGGTCCACTCTGGCAACGCCAGCATCAGCAAAGCAAGCTACGTTATCGAAATGTTATCGATGCAGTCGAGTGTATTCCCGCTGATCAGACGACCAAAACGCGGCTCACGCCGCCGTGAAACGGGGATTGCCAACCGGATGCGGGCTCAGGCCCCGATCGGCAAGCGACGCAACGACCGCAGCGCATAGTGCACCCGAGTCTTGACCGTGCCGACCGGGACGCCGAAGTCATCGGCCACCTCTTGATAGGCCCGGTCCCGCAGGATCACCTCCACCACGGCCGTGCGCTGCAGTTCGGGCAGCCTGGCGAGAAGCTCGGCGACGAGCAGACCGTCGACGAGACGTTCGGCGAAGTCCGGATTCGCGAAGCGGACATCGCTGAGCTCGGTGATCTCATCCCAGCCGGTATCGGCGGGCCGGGCGGCGCGGGCGCGGGCGATATCGATCATGACGTTGCGTTCGATGGCGAGCAGCCAGGTGCGCACCGTGCCCTTGCGTTCGTCGAACCCTGAGCACGAGCGCCAGGCTCGCAGCAGCGTCTCCTGCACCGCGTGTTCGGCGAGGCCCGAATCGCCGAGTCCGCGCATGGCGCGCCAATGCAGGAGCGCCCGGTCCGCGGCGAGCACGGAGGCGAGCCCGTCCTCGGTACAGAGCCCAGCACATGCCACCCCGCAAGTCGACCGCCTGCCCGCGACATCGACAACCACCGGACAAATACCACTCATATAAGAGATATCGCGGGAATGCGGGCGAGTGGAATCACACCCGATGCGGAATCTGGCGATTCCACCGAAATCGACCATCGAGTCTGGTAGACCTTGGCCCCGGAGATACGGGGATCTCCGCAGGTCAGCCGCCAGTGGCGGCTAGAGCACAATTCGAGGAGACAGCAGTATGCGTGCAAGCACGCTCGTGATCGCGGGGGCAATGGCGTCCACCGTGACACTGCTGGGCACCGGCACCGCGGCCGCCCAGCCGAGCAACACCATTACCGAGGATGGCGTCTACCTGGTCGGCGTCGATATCTTCCCCGGTACCTGGGAGGGCCAAGGCACACCCGACCCGGCGGTCGGCTGCGACTGGCGGCGGCTGCGCAAGGTCGAAGGCGATAACACCGATCAGCACTACATCATCAATAACGACTTCACCAGAAACCGTCCGGTCCGCGCCGAGATCGCCCCGACCGATGTCGCCTTCAAGACGGTGAACTGCGGCGCCTGGCACATGGTGCCACCGAGCACGGGCTCATTCGGCGGCTGAGCCGAACCCCACGGGATATTGACTCGCGTTCAGTAGCCGCTATGGTTCGCAACCATGACGCGGAGCAAAATCCTGATCACCGGCGCGAGCGCCGGACTCGGTGCGGCCATGGCGCGAGATTTTGCAGCCATGGGCCGTGACCTGGCTCTATGCGCCCGCCGCCTGGATGCACTCGAGTCCCTGCGCGACGAACTCACCGCCGCGCACCCGGGTATTACCATCGCGGTCCGCGCGCTCGACGTCGATGACCACGCGGCCGTCCCACGGGTTTTCGCGGAGCTGCGCGATGAACTCGGCGGAGTGGATCGGGTGATCGTCAATGCCGGTATAGGCAAAGGCGCGCGGATCGGCACCGGCCGTGCGGATGCCAATATCGCCACGGCCACCACCAATTTCGTCAGCGCCCTCGCCCAGACCGAGGCGGCACTGGAGATCTTTCGTGCCCAGGAGTCGGGGCATCTGGTGCTGGTGTCGTCGATGAGCGCGGTGCGCGGGCTGCCGGGCAAGAAGGCCGCATATTCCGCGAGCAAGGCCGGACTGGCCGCTCTCGGTGAGGCGCTCACGGTCGAATTCGCCAACTCACCGATCGCGGTGACCACACTGCTTCCCGGATTCATCGCCACCGATATGGCGGCGAAGGCCGGTGACGCACGCATGGTCACGCCATTGGCGAAGGGCGTCGCGGCGATGGTGCGGGCGATCGAGCGCGAGAAGATCCGCGCCTGCGTTCCGGGGTGGCCGTGGCGGCTCATCGATGTGGTGCTGCCGCATCTGCCCGGCGCGGTCGTCACCCGGATGAGCTGAGCGCATTATGAGGGCCTGAACCCGCCAGAAGTCGACGGGCGGGATTGCTGGACTGGAGCGCATGTCCACAGCTCTTGTGTCCTCCCCCAGCACCGTCGCCCGGTCGCCGCTGATCCGGTGGCTCGCCGTCGTCGCGGTGATGCTCGGCATCTTCTCGATCGTGACCACCGAGATTCTGCCGATCGGCCTGCTGACCTCGATCGGAGCCGATTTCACGATCTCCGACGGCATGGCGGGGCTGATGATGACCCTGCCCGGTCTGCTCGCCGCGATCGCCGCGCCCCTGGTGACCGTCGCTGCCGCGCGGATCGATCGCCGACTGTTGCTGTGCGGCTGCACGTTATTGCTGGTGATCGCCAATGCGGTGGCCGCGCTCGCACCGGAATTCTGGGTGGTACTCGCCTCCCGCGTGCTGATCGGAATCACCATCGGCGGCTACTGGTCGATCGCGGCCGGACTGGCCGGCCGATTGGTGCCGCCGGAGTCGGTGCACCGGGCGACGGCGGTGATCTTCTCCTCCGTCCCACTCGGCTCGGTGCTCGGCGTGCCCGCGGGCACGTTCGTCGGCAATGTCGCGGGCTGGCGGGCCGCGTTCGTGATCTTGGGCCTGCTGTCCGCGGTGGTGCTGGTACTGCTCGCGGTCGCACTGCCCGCGCTGCCCGCCGAGCAGGCGCGTCGCCTGACCACACTGCGCATCGGTCTGCGCGGCGAGAGCGTCCGAATCGCTTTGCTGGCAACGTTTTTCGTGGTGATCGCGCAGTTCGGCAGCTACACCTACGTCACGCCGTTCCTGGAGCAGGTCACCGAGGTGAGTGCGGGCACGATCACGGTGCTGCTGCTGACCTACGGTGTGGCGGGCATTGCCGGAAACTTCCTGGGCGGCACCTTGCTCGACCGTCCCCGTCTCGCGCTCGGCTTCGCGGCGAGTGCGATGGCGGCCGCGATGCTGCTGCTGCCGTTGCTGGGGCGCTGGGAGTTCGGTGCGATCGCGCTGCTCATCGTGTGGGGTATCGGATACGGCGGCGTGCCGGTGGTGCTGCAGACCTGGTTCGCCGATGCGCTGCCCGATGCGCCGGAGGTGGCGTCGGTGCTGTTCACCGCGTCATTCCAGGCGACCTTCTGTGTCGGTGCACTGGTCGGCGGGGTGATCGTGGATCGGACATCGCCCGGGACGGTGCTGCTCTACGGCGGTGCGACCGCGCTGCTCGTACTGCTGATTACCTCAGGAGTAATCGACGCGCGCCGGGTGCATCGGGCAAGCTGACTTCATGATCGACGAAGTGGGCACCAAGCTCTTTCACCAGTCCATGCCGTTCACCGAGCGCCTCGGAGTCGAGGTGCTCGAACACGGGACCGAATTGGTGCGCAGTCGAATCGCCTGGGACGAATCACTGTGCACGCTGGGCGGAGTGCTGCACGGCGGGGTGCTGATGTCGCTCGCCGATGGGACCGCCGCGGTGTGTGCGTTCCTGAATCTGCCCGAGGGCAAGCAGGGCACGACGACGGTCGAATCCAAGACGAATTTCCTGCGGGCCGTGCGTTCCGGCTATGCGACCGCGACGGCGCGACCGCTGCACGCGGGACGGTCGTTCATCGTGGTGGAGACCGAAATCCGTGACGACGCAGATAAACTCGTCGCCAAGGTGACGCAGACCCAAGCCGTCCTCTGATCCCTCACTTTGCCAATGTGAACTGCATGACATCGATGTGCCCGCTGCGGAAGTACCGGGCACATCCGGTGAGATATTTCAAATATCTGGCGTAGACCTCCTCCGAGGCGATCCGCACCGCCTCGTCGTGCCGGTCCGCCAGCGCGTGCGCCCACTGATCCAGCGTGCGCGCGTAATGCAGGCGCAGCGGCTGGATCCGCTCGGTGCCGAACCCGGCCTGCCCGGCCAGGCGGGTGACCTCGGCGGGCTGGGGTAGCTGCCCGCCGGGGAAGATCTCGCGCCTGATGAAGATGTGGAAAAGCGCGGCCTCCCTGGTCACCGGAATATTCATCCGGCGTAGGTCGTTGAGGCTATGACCGATGATCGTATGCAGCAGCATCCGGCCATCGGGCGGGAGCGTGCGGTAGCAGCGCTCGAAAAATGCCGGGTACCGCTCGCGGCGGAAATGTTCGAACGCACCGATGCTGACGATCCGGTCCACACCCCCGTCGAACTCCTCCCAACCTTGCAGCCGGATCTCGACGCCCGCCACACCGCGCCGACCTATCTCCGAGCGGACGTGCTCGTACTGATTACGGCTCAAGGTGAGACCGACGACCTTCACACCGTAACGCTCGACCGCACGGAACATCGTTGCGCCCCAACCGCATCCGATGTCGAGCAGGGTCATCCCGGGCCGCAGATCCAGTTTGCCGAGCGCGAGATCGATCTTGGCGAGCTGTGCTTGTTCGAGGGTCACATCGTCGCGTTCGAAGTAGGCGCAGCTGTAGGTCATCGAGGGGTCGAGGAATAGCCGGTAGAAGTCGTCGGAGACGTCGTAGTGCGATTGGACTTGCTGGTAGAACGGTTCGAGTTCGGCCATTGCAGCTCCTGCCTTCGGTCGGTCCTGGCCGGATATGGACTGATACGAGACACACCGACGAGCCGTTCGCACGAGCGGCTACCGATACGGAAACGTGGCCTGCACCGTTTGCCGTGACCGAGCTGTGACCATTGCGCGACACCCGTTGGACGATGTATCCTCGGCCCTGTCCTTGTGGATGTTGGTATCCCGGCCGATCAGAGCCGAACTCCCGCAAGATTTCTCGACTTCCCGACCACGATGGTGGTCCACCTCGTTCCCGGAGCCCACAGGGACATTCACCGCAGCGAGCCCACTCGCCGCTGCCTCACACGGCCGTTCGCCGTACCCCATGCAAAGGAAAACCCATGAAAGACACCACATTTCCCGTATCACAAGACGGGGGCGCGGCGGCCGAGACCGCCCAGTACCCCGTACGATCCGTCAGCGGCATCCTCGATATCGCCGACAACCGCGCCGCCACCCTCCGGGTCGACGGCTACCTCCCCGGCCCGCGTGACGTGCACGTACCGCCCCGGCTCATCCGTGAATTCGGTTTGCGCCGTGGCGATTTCATTATCGGCACGGCCGAGCCCGCACGCAGCGGCAAGCTCGATCCGCTGGTCCGCATCGAATCGGTCAACGGTCAGGATCCCGAGCGTGCCCGGCCCGGCTTCGAGGATCTCGTCCCCATCTACCCCAACCAGCGGTTGCGTCTGGAAACCGAACCGCATGCCATGACCACCCGGGTCACCGATCTGGTCATGCCCATCGGCAAGGGGCAGCGCGCACTCATCGTCGCGCCGCCCAAGGCGGGCAAAACCTCTGTGCTGCAAGCGATCGCGCACGGTATCGCGAAGAACCACCCGGAGTGCGAACTGATGCTCGTACTGGTCGGCGAGCGTCCCGAGGAGGTCACCGATCTGGCCAGGTCGGTACCCGCCGACGTCGCCGCCGCCACCTTCGACCAAACCCCGCGCGAGCAGATCGCATTGGCCGAACTCGCCATCGAACATGCCAAGCGCCTGGCCGAAATGGGCAGGGATGTCGTCGTACTGCTCGACTCACTGACCCGCCTCGCCCGCGCGTACAACAACGCCGCACCGTCCTCCGGGCGGGTACTTTCCGGTGGCGTCGATGCCGCCGCGCTCGCGCCGCCGAAGAAGTTCCTCGGCGCCGCACGCAATTTCGAGAACGGCGGCTCGCTCACCATTATCGCCACCGCCCTGGTGGAGACCGGTTCGCTGGCCGACACCGTGATCTTCGAGGAGTACAAGGGCACCGGCAATGCCGAGCTGAAACTGGATCGCGCGACCGCGAGCCGCCGGGTCTTCCCGGCCGTCGATATCGCGCAGTCCAGCACCCGCAAGGACGAATTGCTGCTCACCCCGGACGAATTGGCGGCCACCCAGCTGCTGCGCCGCACCCTCGCCGCGGTGGACGGTCAGCAGGCCACCGACCTGCTGCTGGAGGGCCTGCGTCAGGCTCCGACCAATGCGGAATTCCTGGCCCAACTCGGCGCCAAGCGGCACTGATCCGCTTGACACGTCTCCATTAAGGCTCCTTTAAGGCCCTGTCAAGCTCTCCGAGGAATATTTATTACAGCCCGATCGGGCCTGTCTTCGGAGGGGGAGACAGGGCCGGTCGGGCGCTTTCATCGTATTCCGTTCGGGCTCAGCCCAATTCGGTGGCGAACAGCTCGGCGGTCCGCTGCCACGAATCCTGAGCTGCGGCTTCGTCGTACGGTTCCCGACCGGGGAAGAAGAAGGCGTGCTTCGCACCCGGGTAGACCACCGATTCGTGCCGCACACCAGCCTGGCTCGAGGCCGCCTCGACTTGTTCGCGCTGTTCGGCATCGATGACGTGATCGAGTTCGGCGAAGAACAGCAGCACTCGCACATCCCCCTTGGCGATGTTCTCGGTCGCGGCCAACAGCGGCTCCGGCCTGCTCAACGCGGTGCCCGCGGTGGTCAGCCAGCCCGGGTAGAAGATCGCCGCGGCATCCAGGTCCAGTCGGGTGGCCGCGAAGTAGGCAAGGTGGCCGCCGAGGCTGAAGCCGAGCACACCGGTCTTATCGGTAGCACCGCCGTGTTCGCGGGCATAGGCGATAGCCGCCCGGAAGTCGGCCTCGACACCATCGCGGGTGAGTTCGCCGAGCAGGCCGAAGGCACGCGTCCGGTTCTCGTCGGTCTCGGCCAGTCCCGCAGCCGTTTCCGGACCCGAGCGGTGATAGACGTTCACCACGAAGGCCACATAGCCGAGCTCGGCGACCCGATCGACGATCCGGCGCGCGTCCTCGGTGAGTCCCCACAACTCGGCGCCGACCAAGACGGCCGGAAATGTGCTGTCGCCCTCCGGTCGAGCCAGATAACCGTTCAGCGATGAGCCGTCCACATCGAGGTCGAACTGCCGAGAAACGATCTTGTAGGTCATGGGATACAGCCTATGGCCGTTCGTGGTCCGCGGCACCCGGTGCGAACTTCATCGCACCGCGGTCTTCGGCCAGGCGCGGGCGAGGCCGAGCAGATGCCGGAGTTCGGCGTCGAAATCGCGTGCGGTGCTGGGCAGCCGGGGGCCGGAACCGACCACGGCGGGCAGTTCGCCTGCCTTTCTGGCACGCACGGCGTGTGCCAGTCGGTGTGCGTAATCGGTTATCTCCCAGTCCGATTCAACCCTATGCGGTGGCAGGGTCGCGGCCGGGAGGTAGGAACCGAGATGCAGCATCGCATCGCGGATTTCCACGGTCATGCGGAACAGCCGGGTGACCGAATCCGCACCGTGCCGTGTGTCGGCGGGCAGCACGATCTCCGGGACCGCCGCGGTGAGGTCGCGC
Organism: Nocardia pseudovaccinii; assembly: GCF_050942345.1. Taxonomy (NCBI): domain Bacteria; kingdom Bacillati; phylum Actinomycetota; class Actinomycetes; order Mycobacteriales; family Nocardiaceae; genus Nocardia; species Nocardia pseudovaccinii. Next base: position 2,413,813 of record NZ_CP192074.1, on the reverse strand, counting down.
CACAGCGGCCGCAGTCGGCGACAGATTCGAGCGTCGCGATCCCAACCGGCCAGCGTGAGCAGCGCGCTGAGCAAAGGTATGGCGAGCAGGGTCACGTTGAGGGTCACGCAGAGCACGAAATCGAGTTCTCCACGCGGCAGATGCGGACCGAGGGCGGGTCGCCCCGTCAGCAACTGCGCGGTGGAAAGTGCCTGATTACTCAAGACGAAGCCGCCGCTGATGCCCAGAATCCAGCAGACCACCTGCATCTTGGCGCTGAGGTCGCCCAAGCGCAGCTCGTGGATGCCTGAGAGCAGGAAAACGACCATACTGACCGCAAGCGGTGCGGCATAGGCGATCCCGAAGATCGCCGCGGGCCCGTGCGCGCTCAGATCGACCGGTCGTCCGTTGTCCTGTGCCATCATCCCGGCGAGCAACATGGCGACAGTGGCCGCCGCGGCGACGAAACCGCACCGACGCAGCCGCCGCCACACCACTGTCGAATCGGTCTCGGCGAGAATGTATCGGGCTATGACAAACAGGTGCATGGTTGTCATTTCCACGCATCCCAGCGCGAGGACGTAGACCGGACTGGTGACACTCGTCTGGGCGCATCGGTAGCACAGCAGGGCGGCGATGCTCCAGAGCAGGTTGCGATTGATGAGCTGATCGATGATCGTGTCCCGCAACAACATCAGCCGACCCAGCGTAATGGCGCCGACGTAGCCGAGCACCAGCCAGCCGAGTGTCGCGGGAATCAGTGATGACATCGATATCCTCTCGACGGCGCAACCGTGCCCGTCGGAGGATACCGATGCGAACACGCACGTCATGGTGCTGTGGACCGCTGGCCTCCGCACGCGTCGGGCCGCGCAGCTGTCGCAGGTCGGTAACAAGGTGCTGCCGATCAAGCCGCAACATACGACACCAGCAACCCGCGAGGCTCTGACACAACAGACGTCGGCACACCGGAATTCGGTGTGCCGACGGTGGTTTCGGTGATCAGCCGAGCAGGACGAGCGCGCCCGCGCCGAGGAAGATGCCCTGCACGATGGTGCGTAGCGGCAGCGGCATGGTCTTGATGCCGATATCCGCCCGTGCCGCACGGATATTCGCGGGGAACATCACGATCAGCAGCAGGATCAGGCCCGCAGCGGCCAGTTTGGCGATGGGCGGGATCAAAAGGCCGATCGCGCCGCCGATTTCGAGCAAGCCGGTGAAGGTCACCCAGCCCGCCGGATTGGGCAGCCGCGGCGGCACCATGGCGATCAGTGCGCCGCGCTTCGGCTCGACGAAGTGCGCGCTCGAGGTGAGGGCGAACATCGCGGCCAGCCCGAGTGCGGCGGCGTGCGGCCAGGAGTCGAGCCAACCGAGGTTGCCGAGCCAGCCGATGAACCGAGCGAGTCCGGCGATGACGATGAGTACAACCAGCGGTGCCATCAGAGTCTCCTGTGGGTCGAGCACCAAATCTTGACAGTGACTAGATTAGGTCTGAGCGGGAAACTTGTCAATGGCTAGATTTTGGGCGACCATCGAGACATGGCGAAGAGCGGCTATCACCACGGCGATCTGCGGGCCACCATCCTGGCCGCGGCCGCCGATCAGATCGCGACCGACGGTGTCGACGCGGTATCCCTGCGCGGGCTGGCCCGCCGGGCCGATGTCTCACATGCGGCCCCCGCGCATCACTTCGGTGATCGCGCGGGGCTATTGACCGCACTCGCCATCGAAGGTTTCGACCTGCTCGCCGAGCAGCTGGCCGCGGCCGGACCGGAATTCCGCGAGGTCGCGGTCGCCTACACGCGCTTCGCCCGCGAACATCCCGCCCATTTCGATGTGATGTTCCGGCGCGAACTCCTGCACGCCGACGACGAGCGCCTGGTCGCCGCCCGCACGGCGGCGGGTGCGGCACTGCGCTCCGGAGTCTCGCTCATGCAGCCCGACAACACCGTCGAGCAGCAACAAGCCACCCGCCTCGCCGCCTGGTCACTGGTCCACGGCTTCGCGGCACTGTGGCGCGAAGGGGCACTGCAGGATTCGGCACTCGGTGACAGCTCCGATCCGGAAACCCTGGCCCGCCGGATGATCGCCACCGTCCACTTCGAATGACCACGGCCCGTTCGCCTTTGGCCGTAAATTCTCTGACATGGATATCCACGCCTACCCCACCGAGGCGAGCACCCCGGTGGATCTCGCCGAGGCACAACGCCTCGCCGACCACTACCTGTCCACCGACAACGGCGTCAGCAACCTGCTCACCGAATTCGACGCGGGGTTCACCGTCGTCGCCATCTTCCCGCCCCCACCGGGTATCGACCCACACAACCCCCCACTGCCCCCGACCATCGGCGGTTCGGTCTGTGTCATCGACAAACCCACCGGCGCCATCTCCTACTGGCCCACCTACCCCACCCCCGTGGTCGCCGAACAGTACACGCAGGCAATGCAATCCGGCCGCCTGATCATCGAGGACAGTTGGCCGGAAGACGACTGAGGTGTACCCCGCGCCGGGTCGGGCACTTCTTCGCGGTAGACCACCGTCCGCACAGCGAGTGGATGACGTACGTAAGCATGGCGAGGGTGATGGCCGATACCAAGGATGCCATTCTTACGCTCCCCGGACGCCGGTAGCCCGATCAGATACGCCCGCGCTCACGGCCGCGGCTCGGCCCGATAGAACACCCGCCACCCGCGCGAACACCTCGTCGAACGCTGTGCGCCACGCTGAAATATCCTCGACTACAGCATCCTCCGACACAAGCTACCGCAGGATCAACCGCCTTGCAGTACAACAAAACACAGCTATCTCACCTGGCGGCACTACTGACTTGGATGGAGAATCCACGCTGACGCGGCGATGCCGCCGCAACCGCACAATTGGAGGACACGGCACGATGAGCGCATCCCGGAGCACCCTCGACATGCCCACCACGGCAATGGATCGGGCGCTGCGCGTTTTAGGCGCCCCCGACAATCAACTGAATATCGGTGCAGTTCTCCATTTGGACGGACAACCGCCCCACCTCGCTGACATCCAGGACTACATCGCTGCCCGGCTGGCCGCTCTGCCAGCGTTGACCGCATGGATGCCCCGTGGAGCCCGGCATTGGACGGTGGCCGACAACATGGACCTGACCAACTACGTCGTCGAGCATATTGTGCCCACTCAGGAAAATCTGGAACAGGTCGTTTCCGAACTGGCGAGGACTCGGCTGCCGGAGGACGGTCCGCACTGGCGGATGTGGTTGCTGCGCGGCTACGCGCCTGATCGGTACGCCCTGCTGTATCTGGTGCACCACTGCGTGCAAGACGCCGCGGGAACAGTACGAACATTGGAGTCGCTGTTCGCACCTGGTATCCCCGAGAGCGAATCGTCCGCCATATATCACGGTTTCGCCCAGTACCCTCACGCGTCGGCCCGCACACGAGCGCAGTGCGTCTCGATGAGTTTGCAGAGCATGCGGAGCCTGGGCGCCTGGGACCTGCCTGGGCGCCAGTCCTCGCGCGAGATCGGATTCGCATGGGGCCGCGTACCTACCAGTGCGCTCGCCTCCGCTGCCCGCGCTTTCGGCGGCACCCGCAATGACACATATGTCGCATCTATCGCCGACACGCTCACCCGTTGGCAGAGCGAGATCCGCGGGAGTGCCGACTTGCCCGACATACCGTTACTGGTGCCTGCCAACGTCCGTCGCCCGGACGAGGTGGCCTTGGCGGGCAACAGGACAGCCACCACCTACCTCAGATTGCCAGGAGCGCCGCTTCCGTTCGAACAACGGATGACCAGCACCATTCGCGCTACCGCACCGTTGAAGTCACCAACAGTCCGGGCAGCGTTCCGTCGCATCGGCGACGGAACGCCCACATGGCTCATGCGCACAATGCTTTCCGCTATCTCGGCTCCGCGCCGCGCTCCGGCCGTGCTGTCACATGTCGTTTTGCGTCATCGCCTCGCGCTGCACGGTGATCCCGTCACCGCGATCGATCCGATCATGGCCACCCAAGGCGACATTCCGCTGAGCGTGCTTCTACTTGTCTATGGGGACAGCGCCACCGCATGCTTCAGAACCAACGCCGGATTCTCCGGCCTCGACCAAATACATCGCGAGTGGGAACAAACCCTACTCTCGTGGCAGAGCGATGCGGCCACGTCGAGTCGATCCTGATCCGAAAATGATCTTGGTGACCGGGCGCGACCTCCTCTCGACGCGGACCGGGCGTCCATCGGCGGCCCGGTTCCAGATCCGGTGGCAGCCCGACATCGGGCTGTCCGATAGGTAGTTGTGCGCTGCCCGCGGGCTGTGCTACGAGATGTCGGCCAGGTCGAGGACGGAGTGGGGGTAGGTGATGCCATCGGGGATGGGGGCGTCGGGCTGGTTCATCAGGAGGTCGCATTTGCGGCGGGCGATGATCCACGATCCGTTCTGCTGAATCAGTCGGTCACGGTACAGCGTTCGTGACCGGTTGATGAGTTTCGGTTTATCGCGCATCGTCCACTCGACGAACCCGTAACAGGTTCCCCAGATACCGTCGGCGTCCGCACCGACGACGTGATTTGTCATCGCGTGTTGGATCCAGGTGCAGTCGTCATGGAAGGGCACGAAGAACTCCAACCAGTGCTCCATCCCCGAGAAAGGCATGCCCGGGTACTCCGCGACAACGTCGGGGGTGAACAGCGTCCGGAAGAGGTCCCAGTCGCGCGTGTCGATCGCACGCGCATATGCGTTCTGCAATCGCATCGCTTCGATCGCGATACCGGCCAGCTCGCTGCTCGTCATCTCAGCCTCTCCTGGTATTGCCTATTGCCATCCCAGCGACATACCTTATACCCATTTCAATATTTCAGGCACAATTTGTTGATTCGTCCCGAAAGCATCGGGCAAGGTAGCGCATGCACGACCGTATCATTACACTCTTATTGAGCAGAACACGCTCTCGCACACGTCAGGAAGACCCACCGATCGAGCCCCTGGTTGAGGGCTTCTGGTTGCCCACATGAGTGAAATCAGCTGCGTGCGTGGCGATCTCGAGGACACCTCGCAGCCACGGGGTATAGGACTCGGGTGCCGTCGCGATACGTCCGAGCAGCTCGGCGGGGTCGGCCCAGGCGCATTCGGATACCTCGGCCGGGTTGGGGTGGCGTAGGTCGCCGGATATGACGCCGACCAGCACGTGATCCCATTCGTGCTCCACCTGATCGCCGCGTGGGTCGGCGGCTCGATAGCGGTAGATACCCGCCTCGGTCAATTCCGTGACGGTCAGGTTCAGCTCCTCCATCAGCCGGATCGATGCCGCGGCGACCACCTCCTGGCCCGGGGCGGGATGACCACAGCAGGTGTTCGAAAAGCGTTGTGGAAAGCGGGTTTTGACTGCCGCCCGCCGCTGCAGCAAGATCCGTCCGGACGCGTCGTACAGCAGTACGGAGAAGGCGCGGTGCAGGTAGCCGGGTGGGCGGTGCGCCTCGGCCACGGAACGTGATCCGATCGCGCGGCCGTGCTCATCGACGAGTTCGACGAGCAGGGCCTCGCGGTCGGAGCGAATCTCGGTGGTCATGATGATCGTGGCTCCATGGTCTTTCGCGATCCGCTCATCGTTGGCAGAACACCGCGGCAGCCGGAACGACGGCCGCCCAGGCAACGAGCGCGACCATGTATACGAACAGCTTCGCCTGCGATCGGACGAGCGGCATGGCGTCGTCCAGCGGCTTGCCCCAGGTGCCGAGCTGGGTCCGGCCCAGGTAGCCGATAACGATCGACACGCCAACGGCATATACGAGCAAGGTCCAGGTGAATCCCACCATGGCGACGACGGACCCCGCCACGAGTGCGGCGCCGACGGTGATCCGCGTCATCGACTCGAACAGCGAGACGCGCAGACCGAGCGCCACCACCGAGGTCCGGAATCCGTGCTCGGTGTCTTCCGGAATGTCTTCGGCGGTGTTCGCGACGAAAACTCCGGTGGTCGTCAGCCCCAAGCCGAGAATGGCGACGAGCGCGGGTATTTCGATCGGGCGGTCGTACAGCCGGAGCACGACAATGCCAGGAAAGACCATGGTCATGATGTAGGTCCAGGGGATCTGCCAGAATCCGGCGGCCTTGAAATGCCAAGGTGGCAACGAATATTCGAGCAGCAACAGGGTACCGACCGGAATGATCAGCAGCAGATCGAGATGCCCGGTCGCCACGGCGAGGTAGACGGCACCGACACCGATGCCCGCGGTGGTGAGGTAGATCTGCCAGGCTACGAATCGCACGCCGAGATCTCGAACCATGCGGGAGAACTTGGATTTGTATTCGACGTCCACCCAGCGATCGGCCAGGCAATTGGCGACGTGCAACAGTTGAATCGCGACGGCCAGCACGACCGCGGCCACGATCATCGGCGCCGACCAGATCTCTGCGCCGGTGTGCGCGCTGAACAGGACATCGGCCACCATGACCGCACCCGACATCGGCGCGATTTCGGGGCGGGTCAGCCACAGTGCGTAGTTGATCTTCGTGCGCAGCGGCAGCGGACGCCCCTCCTCGCCGGGGCCCGCGGTGAAGATGCGGCGCAATTGTGCACGCAACGAGGCTTCCCCGCCACTGACTGTGGTGGACATCAGGTCTGCTCCTGCTGGGCATGTCGACGTGCTCGGGCGATACTGCGGCGGAAGAACGGCCGGGACAGATCCTCCGGAAGATTGGCCCACCGCATGAAGAACGTCGTGAGCGGATCCAGCGTGATGTGGTGGCGGCCCCGCTCCAGGCCACGCACCGCAGCTTCGCCGACCTTGTCGGCGGGCATCGGCTTGATCGAACCGGTAATGGCTTTGGTCTCGGCCGGTTTGCGCAGGTTCTCCCTGGCGAGTCCGGGAGTGTCGGTGTCGGCCGGGTACAGCACGGATACCGTCACTCCGGCGGGCTCGACTTCGTAGCGCAGGCACAACCCGAGCTGGCGGACGCTCGCCTTGGTCGGCCCGTAGCTCGAATATCCGGGGATGCCGAGGAAGGCCGCCGTCGAACTGGTCAGCAGGACACGCCCTTCGCCACGTTCGACCATGCCGGGCAGTACACATCGAATGGCATTGACCGAGCCGAGATAGTTCGCATCGTTCTGGATGCCGAATTCATCGCTGTCGATGTCGAGGAAGAGTCCGGGCAGGGTGAGACCCGCGCAGCAGGCGATCACCGCGCAGGCTCCGTTGCGTTCCTCCAGTTCTTTTACAGCGACCGCGAGCCCCGTTCGGTCGGTGACATCGGCGGTGCGCCAGTCGGCCCCGATCCGCTCGGCGGTGGAGCGCAGTGGCGCCTCCCGCCGGGCGATGACCGAGACGCGCGCGCCGCGCATGGCGAACGCGGCGGCCACGGCGGCCCCGATGCCCTCGGAGCCGCCGGTGACGATCACATGCTTATCCGTCCAGCGCACAGTCATTTTCAGTTCCCGCCGGGTACGGCGAGCTCACCGAGACGGTCGCGCCAGGCGTGATAACTGGTGGCGGTACCGTCCTCCGGTATGCCGACGAACGCCTTATCGATCAAGGCCGCGGCCTCGTCGATGGTGCGGCCGGTATAGGTCCGCACCGCGACTTCGGTATGTGGGGTGGCGCTGTCAGCCTGCTGCCGGATCTTCGCGACCATGGTCGATCCCGCCGCCAACTGCCGATGGAACTGCGGCACCAGTGACCGAATCGCTTCCAGGTCGGCGACTTCCACACCACCGGCGAAGGTGGTCGCGATGCCGATGCCGTTCCACAGATCGGCATGCCTGCTCGGGTCGAACTCCGCGATCCGAGCCGCGACCCCCTCGACCGAGCCGCCGCCGATGAACCAGAGCGCGCGCCCGATGCCCTGATCGGCAGCCCGTTTCAACGGTGCGGTATCCCCCATCCAGGACGGGTAGCGCTGGTCGACGTGCTGGCGGTCGATGTATTTCTCGGTACGGAAGAAGGCGTTGTAGAAGCCGTATCCGTCGATCGCGAGCCAGCGGTACACCGGATGTTTCGGAAAGACCTTCTTCCAAATCGGTTTCGGAATCTTGCCCATCGCAAGACCGACGCCGACGTACATGGTCAGGTCGTGTTTGGCCGCGGGACCGGTGAACAGGTCCGCGGCACGGTGGCTGAACGGGGTGATCGAGTCGACGGCCGCGAGACCCGTTGCGGCGCCCTCGAATGCGAAGCCCTGGTACTGCTCGGGCAGCTGTTGGATCTGCTCGATCAACTCCGCATTGTTCTTACTGCATACGGCGACGTGGATGCTGGTCGACAGGTGGGTGGCGACCCGCTCCAGTTCGGCCGCGGTCGCCGGGCTCGGCGTCGCGAAGCCGGGGCGTTTCAGCGGTTCCTGCTCGATATTGGTGCCGAGCAGGGTGGAGCGAAGTGGTCCGATCAGTGATGGCATATGAACCTCGATTCTGTTGGGGTGGTGTTTGTTTCGGCTATGAAGACCGCGCCGGTTCCTTCTCCGGTTCGACTGCCACCGGATCGCCGGACGCAACCGCCGCTGGATCGTCCGACTCAACAGCCACCGATTCGCCCGACTCAGCTACCACCGGCTCATCCGACTCAACCGCCGCCGGTTCATCCGACTCGACCGCCACCGGCTCGCCAGGCTCGACCACCGCCGGATCGCCGGACTCAACTGCCGCCAGGCCTCGGGACTCAACCGCCACCGGCTCATCCGACTCAGCTACCACCGGCCCGCCCGACTTACTCGCCGCCAATTCATCCGACTCAACCGCCACCAGCTCACCCGACTCGACCACCGCCGGATCACCAAGCTCGACCACCGCCGGATCACCGGACTCAGCCGCCACCGGATCACCCGACTCAGCTACCACCAGCTCACCCGACTCGACCACCGCCGGATCACCAAGCTCGACCACCGCCGGATCACCGGACTCAGCCGCCACCGGATCACCCGACTCGGCTACCACCGGCTCGCCCGACTTACTCGCCGCCAATTCATCCGACTCAACCGCCACCAGCTCACCCGACTCGACCACCGCCGGATCCGCAGGCTCGACCACCGCCGGATCGCCGGGCTCGACTGCCGCCAGCTCACCCGATTCAGCTGCCACCAGGTCTCCGGACTCAACCGCGACCGGATCACCCGCTTCAGCTGCCACCAGCTCACCCGACTCAACCGCCGCCAGTTCATCCGGCTCAGGTGCCGCCTCCTGGACGTCCACCACCACAACGGTCGCGCGATTGGCCAGCCACTCCCGAATATTCCGGCTCCACCAGAACATTCCGCGACTCGCGCAGACGATCACCAGCGCGAAGAACAAGCCGAACGAGACGTGCAGGGCCATCAGCACGCCGTACATCAGGCCGACCGAGGCGCCGAAGATGATCTGGTCGCGCTTGGCGAACGGTGTCGTCGCCGGGTCGGTGATCATGTAGTTGGTGTAGAGCACGAAGGCGATACCGGTCATCGGCAGCAGCGCCGCGATGATCGAGATATTGCTGTCCAGCAGGCCGCGCACCACCGCCTGCAGCACATACGCACCGAGCCAGGCCATGATCAGCGGTGTCTTCTTGGTCAGCTTGGCGTTGAGCATGGTGCCCGCGCCGAGCAGGCCGAGCACGATCAGCGCGTCGGCCGGACCCGAGATGTTCTCGACGAAGTGATACGGACCGACCACGGCGATCGTCGGGAAGACCAGCAGCGCGACCACGATCCCGAAATTCGACGGGTTCATGAAGTGCTTGACCTTGCCGTTGACCTTGGCCCGTAGTACCCACTTCGTGCCGACCGCGACCGTGATGCCGAACATGATCGGCAGGAACTGGTCTGCCGCATACATCAGGAAGTTGAAGGCCACACCGGTGATGTGCGCGGGCAGCAGGAACACGATCAGCCCGCGAAGTCCGTTGCCCCGGTATCCCGCCGGGCGGCGATAGGCCCACGCCGCCAGCGTCTCCAGGATCATCTCCACCACGTACGCGGTGGCCGCACTGAGGAACGGCCACAGCCACGGCTGCTCGAACCCGAGCCACAGGAAGCCCAGGATATTGAAGATCGTCAGCGAGGCCGCGAAGTTGCGCAGCGCGAGATAGCGCGGATCACGTCCTTCGATATTGACGCCCAACCACTTTCGCCGCCAAATCTGCACTGGGGTGAGCGCGGGCTCGGAGCCGTTGGTGTTTTCGATGACGGCTGTTCCGTTCGAATGTGCTTGAACACTCACTGGTGCACCTCCCGGGCATCGGAGTCGAGAACGAGGGTGTGTTGCCCTGGTTGCAGTTGCAGCTGCTGGGTGTGCACGGCGCCATGGTTATCGCGCCACGCGAGTTGTACCGGCAGCGCGGCAGTGGGATCGATATCACCGAGTCCGACGTGGATATCGGTGGACCGTTTACCCGCGTGCCCACTGCCGCCGTCGACCTGTGCCACATGGGTTTTGCCGTCCGGCATCGTCACGGTGACTTCGGCGCCGAGGGCCGGAGACCCGAGCACCGGCTTGCCCGCGACCGTTGTCTCGCCGACGGCAGCAGTGGTCGGTGGGGTCAGCAGTCGCAGGCCGAGGTACTGCCCGGGACGCGGTGCGTCGTTGCGGTAGAAGACCGGTGCTTCCCACTGCCTGGCAACCGCGAAGCTGAGGTTGCCGGTTCCGGTCGAGTCACCGACCGCGATGCCGCGGGTGGGTGTCGCCGCGAAGGTGTCCAGGGCGGGCGAGATATTGGTGAACTTGCCGCTGTCGTCCTGGGCGAAGAAACCGATCCGGTTATTGCCCGCCAGGTCCGATTCCTCGGTGAATTTCGGCCAGGCCCACGGGTATTTGCTGAAGTCGTCGTTCATCGTGGCCATTTCCTGCACCTGCGGCCAACGCGTACTCGAACCCTTGAACATGCCGTTGGTCTGCACGATCTGCGGTCGGCCGCTGTTGTCGAAGTCGGCGACCTTGGTATCCCAGCACCAGCCGTCCCAGGCGATGCCTTTCTCCACGGCACGGTTCTCGAACGGGGCGATACCCGACTCCAACTGCGCCGCGGCTTGTTTCGGATCGGGCGCGGTGTTGTAGAAGGCGAGGTTGGCTTCGACGATGCCCCAGCGCTGCGCGATATTGCTGACGAACAGATCGGGCATGCCGTCGCCGTCGAGATCGGCGAAGTCCGCGCCCATACCCTTGAACGAATCATGGCCGAGCACAAAGGACTTCGGATCCGTCGGACCGCGCTCGCCTTCGGCCAGGCCGAAGCTGATGTGTCCCGGTGTCGACTTGTTCACGAACAGGCGATCCGGGCCCATATCGTTGGCGACATACAGCTCGGGTAGTTGATCGCCGGTGAGGTCCTGTGTCGCCGATGCCAGCGTCCAGCCATTCGCCTTCCCCTCCGGGAGCGCATCGACCACCTCGCGGTACACCGCGGTCGGTTCGGCACCGCCGGTGCCCTGCTGGAAGGTGAGGATGCGGTCGGTCCCGGCATTGGTCGCTTTGGAGAACGATTCGTTCAGGGTCAGGCTGTGCTGACCGTCCGGCCCGATGAAATCGCTGTCCGGGAAATAGTTTCCGAGGTAGACGTCCGGGTTGCCGTCACCGTCGAAGTCTGCGACGGAGGCGGCCAGGGTGAACCAGCGCGCACCCTGATAGCTGCCGTCCTTGGTGGCAGGCGGCTCCACCATTTCCACCGGCCGGAATGCCTTGTTGTCAAGATGCTTGGCTCCCGCGCGCGGCAGGTACAGGATCGGGGTGCGGCCGCCGTAGTACACCATCAGACCGATGCGACCGGAGTGGTCGAAATCGCCTGGGACACAGCCGGTCGGGGCCATCCGGTCGTCGGTCGGCAGCGGCGCCGGATCGAGTACGAACGGTGCGTAGCGGCTGGTGTCGCTGTCCGGCGTCGGCGTCACGATCACCGTGTCGGATCGGGAATCGACCAGGCACAGATCATCGGCACGGCCGTTGCCGTCGATATCGTTGATCGCCGCCGCGGAGTTGACCGAGGACATCCAGGCGACGACATGCTCGTACCGTGGCTCGATATGCCGGATCTTGCGCTCGGGCAAGCCGGGTGGCAGCGCGATCGGCATCTCGGTGAAATGGAACCGGCTCGCCAGCGGACTGTTCGGATCGGTCTCGACCGGGGCGATCATGGCCGAGTGGGCCGGTACGAACAGCACCGCCATCAGCGTCACCGATGCCAATGGCACCAACGCTTTTCGCAACAGAGAAGAACTGACCGGCAATTTCACGAGTGGGGACTCTCTTCCGTGGTGAGACCGTCGAACACCGACCGCAGGGTGTCCAACGCGTGATCGAGCTGCGCCTCGGTATGACGGCAGTTGATGAAGAACCGCAATCGCGCCTCGCCCTCGGGGACCACCGGATGCCCGATGGCATTGGCCATCACATTGCGCTCCAGCAATTCCATCGAGGCACGGACCGCGGGTTCGTTCGCGCCGGTGAGGATCGGGGTGATCGGTGTGGCCTGGCCGTTGCCGGTGTCGAAGCCGAGTTCGCGGGCTCGGCGATGGAAGTACTCGGCGTTGTGCCGCAGTGCCGCGACACGTTGCGGCTCGTCGTGCAGCACGGCAAGGCCCGCCAGGGCGGCCGCCGCCGCGGACGGCGCGGGTGAGGCCGTGTACATGCTCAGACCAGCGGCGGAGTATTTGAACCCTTCGACGAGTTCGCGATTGGCCGCCAGGTAGCCGCCGACGCTGCCGAGCGCTTTCGACAGCGTGCCCATCCAGACATCGACGGCATCGCCGGGCAGATCGAACAGCTCACGCGCGCCGAGCCCGCGCTCGCCGAGGACACCGAAGGAATGTGCCTCGTCGATCATGATCGAGCAGTCGTATTTCCTTGCCACCTCGATGATTTCGGGCAGCCGGACCACATCGCCGTCCATGCTGTACACGCCCTCGATCAGCACCAGGGCCCGATCGAAGCTGCGCCGCGACATCGCCAGAATCGCGTCCAGCGATTCGGGATCGTTGTGCCGGAAGGTGACGCGTTTGCAGCCCGCCCATTCGGTACCGGAGACGATGCTGTTGTGGATCAGTGAGTCGCAGACCGCGATATCGCGCTTTCCGAGCAGGAAGGCGACGGCCGCCGCATTGGTGAGGAAACCGCTGGCCGTCACGATGGCGGCCTCGGTGTCGTAGATCCGCGCTAGCTCGCGTTCCAGCTCGCCGTAGAGCGGTAGCTCCCCCGCGACCATCCGGACCGCGGCCGCGGATGTCCCGTAGCGGCCGATCGCGGCAATGGCAGCGGCATGCACGCGCGGCTCGGCGGCCAGATCCAGATAGCCGAAACTGCTGAAGTTCAGCATGTCCCGGTCCGCGAAGCTGGTCACCGCCCCGCTGATGCCGTCGTGCGGCAGGTAGTAGGGATTGAGCACACCGGCCTCGCGCGTCCAGGCGTCGAAGGCGGCGAATTTCTCGTTGGCCTCGAGCACGCCCGGATGATCACGGAAAGAGGTCTGCAGGCTCGGGCCGCGAGCGGTCCGCACTTCGGCCGCACCGCGTTCGGGTCCCGGCGCCGTCGCCGTGCTCGAACCGTTGCCCGCATCGTGCTTGGCCATCAGGGCACGGGCGAGCGCACGGGGATCGATGCTCTCAGTTGTCATGCAGTAGTCCTCACGCTGCTGTCGTTTCGGTACTTGCTTCTTCGTGCGCGATCTGGGCGGCGATCTTGACGCCGAGGCCCGCGAGCGAGAGTCCGGCCCCGATCGACAGGACCGACATCTTGACGCCGAGGCTTTTCACGACGCGTGCACCGAATTCCATGGCCATCAGCGAATCCAGCCCCAGCTCCATGGTCGGAGTCGCCAGATCCACGGTGTCCGCGTCGACGCCGAGGACCACCGCGAGTTGTTCGGCGAGCAGACAGGCGACCACCTCGCCGCGGAATTCCGAGTCCAGCGCCAGGATTTCGGCGCGTAGAGCGCTCGTGCCCGCCGCGCCGCCGCCCGCGGCGGTGACCAGTTCGACGAAACGCGGCGCGCGCGCCGACGACCGGTGCGCGAGTGCCCACTGCGCCCAGTCGATGTCGAGTAGAGCGAGCTGGGTGATGTCGAAACGCAGACATTCCCGTAGTAGCAGAGTCGCGAAATCCATATCCAGCGAGCCGTATCCGGTCATCTCGGCATAGCGGGATACCGCCCGGGAGTCGGCCATACCGCCGTCGCCACGCATGAAACCCCAGTCCACCGACAGCGCGGGCCTGCCCTGTGCGCGCCGCGCCCAGGCGAGTGCGTCGAGCGCGGAATTGGCTGACGCATAACCCAATTGGGGCGACAGCCCCGCGATGCCGCTGGCCGAGGCGTAGAGCACGAACAGGTCGAGCTCCACGCCCGCGGCGGTGGTGGCCCGATCGAGATTAGTCGCGCCGATCACCTTCGGATCGAAGATCTCGCGCAGCGATTCGGCAGTGACCTCGGGAATCTCGGTGTTGTTGACCACGCCCGCGGCATGGATGACACCCCGCAGCGGCGCACCGCCGACCTGAATGCGCGCGACCAGATCGGCGACCGCGTCGTAGTCGGCGACATCGACGCGTTCCTCGCGCACGTCGACCCCCTCGTTCGCGAACCGCGCCAACTGTTCTCGCGCGGCATCGGTGGACGCGCCACTGCGACCGACGAGCACCAGGTGACGCACTCCGGCACGCACCAGCTGACGTGCGGTGGCCAGACCGAAGGCCCCGAAGCCGCCGGTCACCAGATAGCTTGCGGTGGGGTCGAATTCGAATTCGCCGGGAATGTGGCGTACCGCCGGATGTTCTTCGCGCAGATCGAGCACGACCCGGCCGATCTGGGCGGAGCGCGCCACCGTTTCGAATGCCGCGGTCAGCTGGTCCAGTGCGAACGGTGTATTCGGCAACGCGGTGTACTCGCCGTGGAACATCGCGTCCACCACGCGCCGGGCCGCCCGGCGGACCTGCGCGGGTCGCCGGGCCAGGATGCGGTCGATATCGACGGCGAAGAATGCCAGATTCCGGTCGAAGGGGCGCAGGTCGATGGTCCCCGAGCCGTAGATGTCGGCCTTGCCGATATCCACGATGCGGCCGAATTCGCCCGCGACCCGGAAGTTCTGCTGCAGAATTTCGCCGGGCGCGGAACTGTAGACGACATCGACGCCCGCACCATCGGTCAAGCGCAGCACCTCGTCGACGAAACCGATCGACCGGGAACCGAGCACCTCGTGCGCGCCGAGCGCCCGCACCCGGGCGCGCCGCTCCTCGGTACCGGCGGTGGCGATCACCCGCGCCCCCATCCGCAGCGCGACCTGGACCGCGGCCATGCCCATGCCGCCCGCCGCGCCGTGGATCAGCACCGTTTCGCCCGGCTGCACGCGCGCCAGTTCGCCGAGCCCGATTTCGGCGGTGAACAGCGGCATTACCGAAGTGCAGTGCAGCGGATCGAAGGTGCCGGGCGGGAAGATATCCATCCGGGTGGTCGCGCCGGTGTCCGGCCGGATCGTCACGTAGCGCTGCACGATTCCCGGTGCCACGACCGAAATCTCGTCTCCCGGTGCGATATCGGTGATATTGCTGCCGACCCGTGTCACGACGCCATAGCCGTCCATGCCGATCTCGGTGCCGAAAAATGTTCCGTCCAGCTCTTTTTCGGTCAGCACACCCAGCACCTTGAGGGTGTCCTTGTAGTTCAGGCCGACCGCCTGCATCCGGATCTCGACCTCGTCCGGTCCCGGCGCGACCCGATCGCAGGTGCGCAGTGCGAGTTCCGGCAGCAGTCGCGAGCGTGGGATATCGAGCCGGAAGGACTGTTCGGGATCGGTGAGCGGCCGCGGCACATCCCATCCGGCCAGCCGGTCGGTGAGGGTCTGCCGCCAGCGGATCGTCCAGCGCGCGCCCGCACGCAGCGCCACCTCGTCGACGGTGGTGTCGGTGTAGATCTGCTCGAGGATGTCGGCCGCCGCGGAGGCGGGTTCGGTATCCACCAGCCGCCACTGTCCGGCCGGAAGTTCGTTGAGCAGTTCGCGACGCGCTCCGGTCAGTACCGAATGCTCGAGCCGGGCGAACCGGTCGATCGGCAGGCACAACGCATGTTCGGTCACCACGACGGCGTGGAACACCACGGGCAGCTCATCGGACAGCAGCGCCTTGATCGCCTGGGCGACCTGTGCGAGCCCGTACACATTGCCCATGCCGTCGAGTTCGGACCCGGCGACGACAACGAGCCGCAGGCGCTCGACCTCGGGCCGGGAATGCGCGGTACGCAGCAGGTCCAGCAACTGTTCGTGGTCGGCCGCCGAGGCATGCTCGCCGACCGTCACCACTTCGGCCCCGATCCGCACATTGGCGACTTCCTTGGCGCGCTGGGAGATTTCCGCGCCGAGGTTGACGACGAGCAGGAACTCCTCGTCACCGGGCAGGTCTTGCATCGCCGGTTCCGCCGGGTCCGTCACGATCTCCCACACCGGTTCGTAGAACAGCCCGTCGAGCTGTTCGGAGAGCGCCGACTGCGGTGTGAGAGCGCGGAACTGCACTCCTGACATCGTTAGTGCGACGTCGCCGCTCGCAGACGCGATGCGGATATCGGCGCGCAGCGGACTACCGGGTACGCGGGTGAGGACCACGACCGGATCGACCGGAATCGGCCCGGTCCAACGGATCCCGGCGATCGCGGCAGGCACGACCACGTCGGCATCGGTGCCGGAATTCGGCTGTGTCGCAGCCGTTCTCGCGTACAGCGCGGCGAAACATTGTAGGGCTGAATCCACTATTGCCGGGTGCGCGAGATGCCGCTGACCGATCGTTGCAGACGAATCGAGGTGTGCGACAACGCTATCCGGTCCGACCCAGACCTGGCTCAGCAGCCGGAAGGCCGGGCCGTAGCGGAGTCCGTGCTCCGCCATGCTCTCGTAGAGCTCCTCGACCGCGACCTCCACCGAGTCCGCGGGCGGCGCGATGGCGACGGTCGTAGCGTCGGTGCCCGCCTCGATGAGACGGCCGCGCGCGTTGAGCGTCCATCCCCCACCACCCGCGGGCCGGGACTGGATGGTGAACCGGCGGGTGGTCTCCTCCACACCGATCCGCACGATGGGCACATCGTGCTCGTCGACGACCAACGGGCTGATGAATTCGACGGATTCGAGCCCGAACGAATCCCGGCCGGTGCGTAGCGCGACGGCGCTCATGGCGGCGTCCAGGTAGGCCGCTCCCGGCAGCACCACGGCACCGGCCACGACGTGATCGCGCAACCACGGCAGATTCGAAACCGACAGGTGGACTTCCCATTCCGTGGCCACCGAGCCCGTGCGATCGCCGAGCATGGCGAATCCATTCGGGGTGCCGATCCGATCCAGCTCCGTTTCCGGCTCCTGGGTCCACACGAAGCGGCGCTGCCACGGATAGTGCGGCAGGTCGACGTGCCCGACACCCGGATCGATCGCGCCGGGCAGGCGGTCACCGTCCAATGAACCCGCCCGGTACAACTCGCCTATCACGGTCAGTATGTTCTCGCTGTCATCGCCGCCACGCGTCAGCGTGCCGATGGCGGCGCCGGTAATACCCCGCTGCACAAGGATTTCCCGAATACTGCCGCTCAGCACAGGGTGCGGGCCGACTTCCAGGAAGACCCGGTGTCCGGCATCGAGCAGCTCGCCGATCGCGTCCGCGAACCGGACCTGGTCGCGAACATTACGGGCCCAGTAATCCGGACCCCAATCCTGTTGCGTCGCTTGCGCACCGGTGACCGTCGAGTAGGCGGGAACGGTGGTATCCCCCGGTGCGAGCGTCGCCAGTGCGGCGCGCAGATCATCGAGGATCGGGTCCATCAGATGGCTGTGGTAGGGGACTTCGACCCGTAGCGCCTTGGCGAAAATGCCATCGGCGGTGAGACGTTCGCCGAGACCCGCCAGTACCTGGCTGTCCCCGGCCAACGTGACCGCCGACGGGCTGTTCACAGCGGCGATACACACGCCGTCGAGGTCCGTCAGCAGTTCGCGCGCCTCGGCCTCGGTCAGCCCGACCGCCAGCATGCCGCCGGTCCCCGCCGTGGTGGCCTGCAGGCGGGACCGGTGGTAACTGACCGTGACCGCCTCGGTCAGCGACAATGCACCGGATACGTATGCTGTGGCTACCTCGCCGACGCTGTGTCCCACCGTGACAGCCGGTCTGATGCCGAGCCCGGCGAGTTCCGCCGTCAGCGCGGCCTGGAGCAGGAAGTTCGCCGGTTGCGCGATCTCGGTGCGCGAGATCCGGGAGTCCGCCTCGTCGCGGCCCATCTCCTCGAGGATCGACCAGCCAGCGAGTTCGGTGAACTCCCTATCGATTTCGCGCGCCAGTTCGGCTGCCGGGCCTTCGCCCGCGAGCAGGCCGCGGCCCATGGCCCACCACTGCGGCCCCATGCCACTGAAAACGAATACCGGGTCGCTGTGGCCTTCGGCGATGGCACGAGCGGGCGGTTGACCACCGCCAGCGGCGAATTCCGCCAGCTGGGAACGCAATTCGCCGGAATCGCGGTAGCGGAAAGCGGTTCGCAACGGGTGATGCGCGCGGCGCACCCAGGCTGCCTCGGTCAGGGCGTCGAGCGGTTCGGTGTCGGCCGCCGCCAATAGCCCTGCGGCGAGTGTGCGCAGCGCCGGTTCGCTGCGCGCCGACAGCGGCAGGATCGGCAGCCGCACTGCCTTTGTGTCGGAACGGGTTTCGACTGTGATCGGCGCTGGGCCGATGAGCGCATGCGCGTTGGTACCGCCGTAGCCGAAGCTGTTGA
This sequence comes from Nocardia pseudovaccinii, assembly GCF_050942345.1. Taxonomy (NCBI): domain Bacteria; kingdom Bacillati; phylum Actinomycetota; class Actinomycetes; order Mycobacteriales; family Nocardiaceae; genus Nocardia; species Nocardia pseudovaccinii. Next base: position 2,395,167 of record NZ_CP192074.1, on the reverse strand, counting down.
CCGCCACCAGTGGCCGGACCAGCGGTTCGGCCGCCATCGGCACCCGCAGCCGCAGTTCGTCGAACGGGATCTCGGGATTGAGCTGGTCCAGCCGGGCCTGCGGCGCGATCGTTCGATGGTGAACGGTCAACGCGGCCTTGATGACTCCGGCGACGCCCGCCGCCGCCTCGGTGTGGCCGATATTGTTCTTGACCGACCCGACCGGCAGCGGCTCGGTCCGGCCGTCGATCGCGCCGTAGACCCTGCCGAGGGCCGTCATCTCCGCCGGATCGCCGACCGGTGTCCCGGTGCCGTGCGCCTCGACGTAGCCGATCTCATACGGTGCGATGCCCGCGCTGGTGTGCACGCGCCGGGCAAGTTCCTCCTGCGCAACGGGATTCGGGACCGGAATGGCCAACGTGCGGCCGTCCTGGTTCACGCCGCTGCCGCGCACCACCGCATAGATGCGGTCACCGTCGCGTACCGCGGCCTCGAGCGGCTTGAGGATCACCACGCCCGCACCCTCACCGCGGCCGTAGCCGTCGGCGGATGCGTCGAACGATTTGCAGCGACCGTCCACGGACAGGAATCGGCCCTTGCACATGGAGATGAAGGTTTCCGGCTGCAGCATGGCATTGGCGCCGCCGACGATGGCGGAGCTGCATTCGCCGAGCGCCAGTGATCGGACGGCCTGATGCAGTGCCACCAGCGACGACGAGCAGGCGGTGTCGATGGTCATGGTCGGGCCGTGCAGGTCGAGCAGGAAGGCGATGCGCGCCGAGAGCAGGGTGTGCGACGAGCTCGTCGGGGTGTGGCTGTTGATCGCGGAGCGGACCACGTTGCGGCCCACCGCATTGTCGTTCATGAAACCGCCGACGAAGACGCCGATATCGCGACCCGCGATCCGTCCGGCCATTCCGCTATCGTCGAGCGCCTCCCACGCGACCTCGAGCAGCAACCGCTGCTGCGGGTCCATGATCGAGGCCTCGCGCTGGGAGATGCCGAAGAAGTCGGCGTCGAACTCCCACAGCGACTGCGTCAGGAATCCACCCCTGCGGGTGTACATCCGGCCGGGCGCGTCCGGATCCGGATCGTAGAACTTGTCGAGGCTCCAGCGATCCGGCGGTACCTCGACGATGCCGTCACCCTTGCGGATCAGGAAATCCCAAAAGGCGCCCGGCCCGTCGATTCCACCCGGAAATCGACAGCCGATACCGACGATTGCTGCATCGGGCATTGCGCAGTCCTCGATTTCTACCCTGAGCATTGAACGGTAGGCAGCTTACTTTCGATATTCGATCGGCAGCGCAAAATGACTGAAACCTGTTGCAACGAGGGCCGATCGAGGTCCTTACAGTGAAATTACAGCGTTATCGGACAGGCCATGACATTGTTATCGCCGATGCTGACGCCGTTATATGTCGGCGCACTTCACAGCGGACTCGAAGAATAACAATGTCATGGGTTCGAATAACAATGTAATTCGATTCCATGACATTGTTATCCAAGTACGTTGTCGGCCATGAACTCTGGTGAATTCGCACTCGACCCGGCCGCCGAGCCCATCGAGGACACCGGCTGGCTGCGCGAGTTCGTCGAGCGCTACATCGCCGGGTGGAACACCGGCGACGGCGACGCGGTGGCGGCCTGCGTCACCGAGGACACCCGCTGGCTGGACCCGTCCGACGGGGAGCTGATCATCGGCCGGGCCGGGGTCGCGAAGTTCGTCCACGACACCAAGCGGGCATTCCCAGATGTCAACTACACCACCGTCTTCGAACCGGTCGTCACCGCGGACGCGCTGGCGGCGATCGTGCCGTGGCGAATGACGGGCACCCACCTCGGCATGATCGATCCGCCCGGATTCGCAGGCACCAACAAGAAATTCGACCTGTTCGTGGTCGACATCTGGCAGTTCCGCTCCGGACTCATCTGGCGCAGCAAAGCCACATGGGATCTGAACGAACTGCTGCTACAACTCGAATTGCTGCCCAAGCGCAACGGTTTCGCCGAGCGAGCCATGGCCCGCGCCCAGCGCCTCGCGGTCAAACTCCGTGGCTGATCACGTATGCGGGCCGGTCAGCGCGGTGACCTGCTCGAGGGCACGCGCCACCGACCGCTCGATCGTCGCGCGTTCGGCACCCATGCCGATCAGGATGTTGACGATCGAGGGCAACAGCACCTCCGCCACGCCTTGATCGCCATACAACCCGGCCATATCCAACTGGACGAAGCCGTACAACCCGGTCCAGAACTGCGCAGCGGCCGAGCGCTCGTTCGCGCTGTGCAACAGATCCGCCTCCAGCGCCCGCCGGGTCGCGCGCACCACGAAATCGAAGCTCTCCGCGAAGTTCTCGAAGTCGGAATCGCTGCCATCGGCCAGCACATTGCCGCGGTGCACCTTCACCTCGGCCTTCGGCGACTCGGTGGCGAACATCAGCCGGAACAGTTCGGGTTTGCGCACCGCCTCATCCCGAAAGATGAAGCCGAGCACCAGGATTTCGGCGATCGGATCGTCGCTGACCTCGCATTCGGCCAGCCGCGCGACCAATTGCGCGAAACCTTCCGAGCCGACCGCCTGGATCAAGCCCGGCATACCGCTGAAGTTGGAGTAGATCGCCATGGTCGAGACCCCGCATATCCGCGCCACGCGACGCACGGTCAACGAGGCGAGTCCTTCCGTCGAGATGAGTTGAACTGTGGCCGCTATCAAGCGATCGCGCATCGAGCCGGTTAGTGCGGGCTCCAACGCAGTTGCAGTGTCGATCATTACCTCACCTAGCAGTACTCGTCCTTGCTATGCCGCCGCGACGCCCAACTCCTCGGCGGTGATCTCCTCCAATGGCTTGCGCCGGGTTTCGACGATGAACCCGACGGCCACCACCGCCGCGATCGCGATCGGCGCCGCGCTGATCAGCGCGGTCACGGTGATCGATGGCGTGGCCACGGCGAGCACCACCAGCGCGATGACCAGTACACCGCCCGCCTTGGTCATGGCCGCCGCGACCCCGCTGCCGCGGGACCTGATCCGGGTCGGGTAGACCTCCGCGCCATAGGCGACGATGACCGCGACCACCGAGCTGGAACCCCAGATCGGCACCACGAGAAGGGCATACAGCAGTGTGGTGTTGTCGGCGACGTGGTCACCGAGGATTACGAAGCCGCCGAGCGCGACGGCGAGCAGCGTGCTGAGCGTGATCAGCGTCCATTTGGTCGAGCGGTGGTAGCAGTAGGCGACCAGGAAGTTCAGCGGGAAACCGATCAGCGCGGAGTCACGCAGGATCTTGTCGGCGGTGACGCCGGTGAATCCGAGGCTGCGCAGATTCGTCGGCAACCACAGCTGGAAGCCGTAGGTGACCAGTCCGACCCCGAGTCCCAAAAGCGCCAGCACGATGGTCATTCCGGCGAAGGGACGGCGCAGCAGCTGACCGAACCCGCCCGGCAGATCATCCTCGGTAGCGGCTTGCGGCTGCTCGACCTCGATGACCTCGGCGTTGTATGTGCGCAGCACCTCTTCGGCCTCGCGGTGCCTGCCGATGGCCATCAGGAACCGCGGCGACTCCGGAATCCAGCGGACCAGCAGCACCAGCAACAGTCCGGTGGGCAAGCCGATCAGCCACATGCTGCGCCAGCCGTAGGTCTCGCCGATCGTCGAGGACAGCCAGCTGGTGATGACGTAGGCCCCCGCGATATCGCCTCCGATCAGCACCAGCAGCCAACCGCGGTGGCGCGCCGGGATGGTCTCCGAGAGCAGCGTGAAGGCGATCGGCAGCATCCCGCCCGCGCTCAGGCCCATGATGAAGCACATCGCGACATTCAGCTCGAAGCTCGGCATTGCGCCGCAGATCGCGGTTCCGACAAAGAAGATTCCGGCCAGCAGGATCGCCGCCTTGCGGCCGATGCGGTCACCGAGCCAACCCCACAGGAACGACCCCAGCACCGTTCCGGTGATACCGGACAGCGGCAGCAGCGCCACCGGTAGCGCGTCCAGATGCGGGCTCGCCGGGGTGCGCAGGTGGTACTCGGCGCCGACACCCGGAACGACGAAGGCCAGGGTCGTCGGCTTCATCACGTCGATGGTGATCGCGGCGGCCATGATCAGCAGCAGCACCACGTGCACGCGATTGATCGGGGCGTCGTCGAGTGCCCGCACCCGCAGCCCGGCCACCGTGTCGTGCACCGCGCGCTGCGGGAACAGGCCGTAAGTTGTGACGGCCAAACCGATGACGATCAGGATCATCCCCGTGATCATGGCGCCGTCCATCGGCATGCCCGCCATTCGATAGCCCATGTCGCGCGCCATGAGATACATCGGAAGGTGCAGGCCGGTGCCGAGCACCGTCAACACCAGACCGAACCAGAAAGCTCCCGTACGACGACGGCTGACCGGACCCTCCGATCGAGGCGCGATATCGACAGCATTCACATGCATCACCGGACCCTCATCAGCCCCCACACACCAATTACCGATCGGTATTACACACGAGTTCCGTGCCGATGTGGGCTTTTTAATCTGTTCGGTATCAACAAGTTCGGGGCGCGGCGGACTTACCTATGAGAATGGTTACGACCGCGGGCGGCTGGGTAACCTGCTGCGCCGATATCGTATGCCGATTCCCACTGATGGGAATATGGTCGAAGTTGTCTATTATTCGACGTGCATGTGCCTGATGGATTCGCCGCCTTTTGTCTGATGTAGGCGGCCGAAGCGACTGTCGAGGAGGTTCGCCATGGCGTCGGCGGCGCCGGTATAAGCCTCTTCGACCGTGGCCGCGCGGTGGGTTACGGCGACCGGAGGCTGACCGGATATCCGGGCCTCCAGTACGCACTGTTTATCGTCCGGACCGCCTTTATCGGCGTTCAGATCGGTCAGATGAACTTCCAGTCGGGTGAGCTGCTCACCGAAGCGGTCGAGTGTCGAGGAGAGCGTCGATTCCACGCGCTCGGCCAGCGATGCGCCGCCGTGGATATTGCTGCCGGTGTTGACCTGAATCTGCACGAGCGTCTCCAATCCGATAGGTGTCTGCCCACGGTTACCGACTCGCCGAGCGCGAATTCAGCAATCCGTCGGCAATGCCGACACTACTCGCACGGGTGTGCGCTCAGCAGATTCCCAGGTTCAGACCGTCTGTGCCGCGATCGGTGGCGTCACTTGCTGCGCATCGGGAACGACAGTGCCGCGCAACGAGGTTCCCGCGGTCTCGCGCAGGAACGACCAGGCGACGAGTCCGATCAGGCTGGCGCCCACCATATACGCGGCCGGGAACAGTGACCAGCCGGTCGATTCGATCGCGGCCTCGTTGACCAGCGGTGCGGTGCCGCCGAATGCGGCGGTGGAGATGTTGTAGCCGAGGGCGAACCCCGCATAGCGCACATGCGTCGGGAAGATCGCCGGGAAGGTCGAGCTGATCGTCGCCAACTGGGGGACATACAGCAGGCCGAGCACGATGAATCCGGTTATGGCCCAACCGGTTCCCTGCCCCATCAGCCAGTACATGGGCAGCGCGAGTATCGCGAGTCCGACCAGCGAGACCAGCCAGAGCGGGCGGCGGCCCACCCGGTCGGACAACCTGCCGAAGAACGGCAGCACGATCATCATCACCAATTGCCCGATCAGCATCATCGCGGTGGTGGTCGATTCGCCGACGCCGATGGTGTTCTGCAGGTAGGTCGGCTGAAAGGTGAGCAGGGTGTAGTTCACCACGTTCAGGGCGACCACCAGGCCGATCAGCGTCAGGGTTTCGCGGTGGTACGTGGTCAGCACCTCCCACACGCCGCCCGGCGGGTGCGGTTTATCGGCCACCTCGGTGAACACGGGCGACTCGTTCAGATGCGAGCGCAGGTACCAGCCGATCAGGCCGAGCGGCACCGCGAACAGGAACGGCACGCGCCACCCCCAGTCGTGCATCGCATCCGAACCGAAGATGAGCTGACACAGCAGCACGACCGCCGATCCGCCGACGAACCCGCCGAGGGTGCCGAATTCCAGGAAGCTACCGAGGAATCCGCGCTTGCGGTCGCTGGCGCGTTCGGCCAGATACGTTGCGGCACCGCCATATTCGCCGCCGGTCGAGAAGCCTTGCACGACGCGTAGGGCGATCAGCAGAACCGGTGCGAACCAACCGATCTGGGCGTGTGTCGGGATCAGGCCGATGCATCCGGTAGCACCGGCCATCAACAGAATTGTGGTGGCCAGCACCACTTTTCGTCCGAGTCGGTCGCCGAGCGGTCCCCAGACCATGCCACCGAGCGGGCGCAGCAGGAAGGAGATGGCGAAGCCGAGCATGGTGCCGAGGGTGCCGAGTTCGCCCGGGAAGAATGCGTCGGTGAGGTAGGTGGCGGTCGCGGCGTAGACACCGTAGTCGAACCATTCGGTGGCATTGCCCATCGCCGAGGCGGCGACCGATCGGCGTAGCGTCTTCTTCTCCGATTCGCGATCCGTCACCTGCGCCTCCTCACCAGCCCAGGTCACGGGCCTCGATTCGTTCGACCGGCCCGATCCGGTTTTTCCGAGTGCAGGCACGGAATTAACCGGTACCCAGGTTCCAAACTGGGCAAACAAGCGGCGGGTCCGCCGAGCCGGTGACGGGCACGACGCCACCTGCGCGATCTCAAGTAAATGTGAGCATGGTCACACTTGCATTCTTGGGCGACGAATGCTGTTCGTTGTCGGACGTCGTTGGAGGCGTGATCGCCGCCGGAACGAGCCCATGGCTGATGCTGCGAACACCGCCACGGACAGCCATGCGAACCAGTCGCCGAATCGGGCGTAGACCGTCTTGTCCGAGTCCAGCGGGATGGTGGCGAGCACCGATCGGGTCACCGTGACATCGGTCCGCGCCGACGCCAGGATATGGCCGCGGGAATCACTGGCCACGAGTTCGCCGAGTTGCGGTGCGCGCGCGATGCCGACACCGGATTCGATGCCGCGCATGACGGCCATGCGGCTGTGCAACCAGCGATCGTTGGTGAAGTCGAGGGCGGGGACCAGCAGCAATGTCGCCCCGCGATTCCGGTTCTCGCGCACCAGATCCGGACCGTCGAGGTCGAAACACACTGCCAGTGCCCAAGGTTCGCCTGGAACCCGCTGCCAGCCGCTTCCCGGCTCGAGGTCGTCCTCCAGACCCGGGATCAGGCGGTGCTTGGCGTATTCGACGCCCGACGGGTAGGCGATGGCGGCGTTGACACTGATTCCGCCGGTGGTTTTCACGAGTCCCGCGACGACTTGGATACCGCGCCGGGTGGCGACCTCGGTGAGCGGACCGGACAGGGCCGTCAACGTCGATTCATCTGCGGTCCAAGCCTTTTCGGGAAGCACCACAACTTGCGCGCCCTGATCTGCGAGCCGATCGATCTCGCTCACCACACGCGCGACCATATCGCGACCGTCCGCAGAGTTCGCCGGAACGTATTCCGGCGGTTGGGACACCGCGAGGAGACCGACGCGCACGGTATCGCGCTCCGGCGCAACGGCCAAGCGCCACCAGCCGAATGCACCGACCGCAACAAGTAGCAGGGCGGTCGCGCTCGCGAACCGAAGTCGTTGCGCGCCGGTGACTCCGGGTGCGGTAAGTGCCGCAACGGTCGTGGGCACCAGCATGATGAGGAACGAGACTCCCCACGGACCGGTCAGTGCGGCTGTCTGAATCAGTGGTAGCAGTTCGAACTGGGTGTAAGCGATGCTCCACCAGGCACCGAACTGTCCGGCGAGCGATACCAGGAATTCGAAGGTGACCCAACCGGTCGGCAGCGCGAGCACCGCCGAGCCCGTACGGCCACGCAGCAACAATGCACGCGTCATCACCACCAACCCGCCGAATACCGCAGCGGTTCCGCCTAGCAGCAGCACCGTGACGAGTACAGGTTGCTCGATCGTGTCGATGAAGTACGGCCAGTACCGCAATCCGCTCCCACCCCAGGCCAGGAATCCCGCAAAGAAGGCCGCGGCCGCACCTACCCGCGGAGCTACCAGCAGCACCGGCAGTGGTGCGAGAAAAACCGAGCCGGGCAACGGATGTAGGCCGGTGCCGAGGTACCACAGCAGTGCCGACACCACGATGGCCGCCAGGACCGAGTAACGCTTCATCGAGAGCTCCACATTCGATCGGATGCTCTCCCATATTTCCGGCCCACCCTCTCCCCCACATCGCCCGAACGAGCGAACCCCGCCTCGCTCCTGCGGAGGGGCCGAGAACCCGCTCCGGAGAAGGCCATTTCGATGGAGGCTGCCGCGTACTCGGGTGCACCACATGTAATCTGGCGTCGGAGGGAGGGGCCCAATGCTGATCGATTTCGTTCCCGACGGGGATCTGTACCCTTTCGAGTCGCGCTGGTTCGACTCGTCCGTCGGCCGGGTTCATTACATCGATGAGGGGACCGGACCACCGATCCTGTTCTGTCATGGCGCTCCGGCGTGGAGTTTCCTCTACCGCCACATCGTGAAGGACCTGCGCGATCGGTACCGGTGTGTCGCCGTCGACTATCTTGGTTTCGGATTGTCCGAGCGCCCTGCGGGTTTCGGCTACACCATCGCCGAGCACACCGCGGTCCTCGGCGAGCTGATCGATCACCTGCAGCTCGACGGCTTCGTTCTGATGGGACAGGACTGGGGCGGACCCATCGGTCTGGGCGCGGTCACTGCCCGCGCGGATCGGGTGCGAGGGATCGTGCTGGGCAACACCATGTTCTGGCCGATCGAAGCGATGGCGAATCGGGCTTTCAGCGTGATCATGGGCAGCCGTCCGATGCAGCGGCGGATACTCGAACAGAATTTCCTCGTCGAGCGCGTCCTGCTCGCGGAGCTGGGAGGCAAGCTCACTGCGGCCGAGGCCGACCACTATCGCATGGTGCAGCCCACCGCGGAAGCCCGGCGCGGACTCGCCATAACGCCCAAGGAAATTCGTGCCGCACGCCCGCTGCTGGACCAACTCGCCCGGGACGTGCCCGTCCTGCTCGGCGACAAACCGGCCCTGTCGGTGTGGGGAATGCGAGACATGGTGTTCCGTCCGAACGCCTGTATCCCGCGAATACGTGCCGCCTTCACCGATCTCGAGGTAGTCGAGCTGCCGCGCGCGCGGCACTTCATTCAGGAACACGCACCGGACGCGATCGCGGCGGCGATCGCGAAGCGGTTTCCATAAGACGATCGGGCGGCACAAGGGATGTCGCGTCGACGACTGTCCGCGTAAGGCAGCTGCTCGGCAGACGTTGATCGACGCGGGTCAAATGAAGCCGGACGCGTCGCGGGAGTACTGATGACAGCGGCGGTTCTCGCGGCCGGGGACTATCAGGCCGGATTCGTAGGCGAAGACGACGGCTTGGGCGCGGTCGCGGAGGGTCAGTTTGGTGAGGACGGAGCTGATGTGGGATTTCACGGTGTGTTCGCTGAGGACGAGGGTGGCGGCTAGTTCGGCGTTGGAGAGGCCGCGGGCCAGGTGGCGGAGGATTTCGCGTTCGCGGTCGGTGAGGGTTTCGAGTTGGCGGGTGAGGTCGGGTCGGGGGTGGCCGCGGTGGGCCAGGTCGGCGATCAGTCGGCGGGTGACGGTTGGGGCGAGGAGTGCGTCGCCTGCTGCGATTACGCGTACGGCTTCGACCAGTTGTTCGCGGCGTAGGTCTTTCAGCAGGAATCCGCTGGCGCCGGCGCGCAGGGCGGCGTAGACGTATTCGTCCAGGTGGAACATGGTCAGTACCAACACTTTCGCGCTGGTCTCGGCGCAGATCCGGGCGGTTGCGGCGACGCCGTCCATGCGCGACATTCGCACGTCCATGACCACGACGTCCGGCTGTAGTTCGAGAGCCCGCTCGACGGCCTCTAGTCCATCGGCGGCCTCACCGACCACGGTGATGTCGGGCTGGGTGTCCAGGATCAGCCGGAACCCGGCACGGAACAGGTCCTGGTCGTCGACGATGAGCACGCGCATACTCAATTCCCCTGTGCGATAGGAAGTTCGGCGGTGACTTCGAAGCCCCCGGTAAGACTTGCCGAACGCCCGTACTCCAGCCGCCCGCCTGCGCTGGTGACGCGCTCTCGCATCCCGATCAAGCCATGCCCCAGGGAACCGTTGCCACCACGGCCGACGGCAGCACCTGCCGGACCATCATCGGTCACCCGCACCATCAGCCGATCCTCGAACCACCGCAACGACACTCGCACATCGGTGGCTCCCGCATGCTTCATCGTATTCGTCAACGCTTCCTGCACCACCCGATACGCCGTGACTCCGATATCACCGGAAACCACACGGCGCGTGCCGAATTCGTCGAACGACACGACCAGCCCACTGCGCCGCGACATCGCCACCAGATCGGGAATCGCCTCGATCCCGGGCTGGTGCGGCGGGTCATCGGGGCCGCGCAAAGCACCGAGACTGCGCCGAAGCTGTTGGACCGCTTCACGACCCGTATCGGCGATGCCCGCGAAGGTGGCATCTGCGCGATCCGGATCCGTGTGGGTCAGCAGCGGCCCGGTCTCGGCCTGGACGATCATCAGCCCGACCGAATGGCCGACGATATCGTGCATATCCCGCGCGATGCGCAGCCGTTCCCGATCAATCGCCGCACCCCGCTCCTCCTCGAGCCGCCGCGCCCGCTCCTCCAACATCTCGATCTGCAGCCGCCGCGCCCGCACACCGGTACCGAGCGCCCACGCCGTCACGAACGACATGGCCGCATAACCATAGGAATCCGGACTCTCGTTCGGAACGACCAGCGAGATCAGGATTCCGGCACTCACGCTGATCAGCGCGAACCGCCGCGGCCGAGTCGGACTGTAGGCCGCGATCGTGTACACACAGATGATGGTCCCGTACGGCAGTGCGGGCATGGCATGCAAACAGGCCAGCACGGTGATCGCGGGTCCGACCACGAGCAATACCAGAATCGGCGCGCGCCGCCGCCACAGCACCGGCGCGGACGCGAGCACAGAGCAGGCGACCACCCACCACGGCGCACGCGTCACGATCGCGGGCCCGACGCTGGCCACCGTGACCGCCACGGCGAGCACGATATCGACCGCACCTGACGGCAACGCGCGCAGCCGCTTCGACGACCAGGACACGGTCCGAGCAAGCACACCGGGAGAACTCATAGCGAATCCAGTTTCTCCCGCACCCGAATCAATCCGCCTCCCCCGCACGAATGACTCGCCACTCATCCTCGCGAGCGAGGCATTCACTGCCCCGGTTCGCGATCTCACGGCGCGAGCATGGTCGCGACGCTGCTCGTGACATCCTTCGCCAGCGCGGCATTCACCGGCGCGTGGTGGCTGAGCAGCCGGTACCACATGGCACCGAAGACGAAATCGACGATGAGATCCAGCGGGACGGCCGGGGTCAGTTTTCCGGCGTCGACACCGCGCTGGAGCAGTGCGCGCAGTGTCGCTCGTCGCGGACCGATCACGGTGTCCTGCAATCGTTCGGACAGGGCTGGATCGCGCTGCGCGTCCGCCATCAGACCGACCAGCGCCTGACCCGTCACTTTCTGCGCGAGGTCGAAAGTGGCCGTAAGCAGGCGCTCGACGGCGACGAGCACATCCACCGATTCATCCGAAACCCGCAGTGCCGCATGCTCTTCGGCCAAACCGATCAGCGCCTCGATCAGAATCGAGGCCTTGTCCGGCCACCAGCGGTAGACCGTCTGCCGCCCGACGCCCGCCCCATCCGCGATGGCCTTGATGGTCAGGTCTTGGTAGCCGTCGCGCTCGCAGAGTTCCAGCGCCGTGTGCAGGATCGCGCGCCTGGCGTCCTCGCTGCGGGGTCGACCGCGGGTTCCTGTCATGCGGGTCACTTTACAAGACACCGTGCCTCGAATATATTAACGAGGCACGGTGGTTCGAAAATCATCGTGGTTCGAACTTCAGGAGGATCTTGTGAACAACAAAGTCGTCATCGTTGGTGGGACCTCTGGAATCGGCCTGGCGACCGCTCGCCGACTCGCCAGGAACGGCGCGGAGGTCGTCATCGCCGGACGCAACGAAGAACGACTCGCCGCCGCACTGGCCGACCTCGGCCCGCAGGTCACCGGCAAGGTCGTGGATGCGCGCGCCGAAAACGAACTGGCACAACTATTTTCGGAAGTCGGGCCGGTCGACCATGTGGTGGTCACTGTGACCGGACCGTCCGGCACCACCCCGTTCCGCGAACTCGGCCTCGACCATCTGCAGGCCCATGTCTCCGGCAAACTGCTGCCGCATGTCGCCACCATTCAGGCGGCGCTGCCGCATCTCGCACAGGACGGGTCGATCACGCTGGTGTCGGCCGCATCCGCGGGCGGCGCCATGCCGACAACCGCCGCGTTGGCCGCCGTCAATGCCGGTGTCGAAGCCATCGTTCCCGTGCTCGCGGTCGAACTCGCACCCGTGCGTGTGAACGCCGTATCCCCCGGTGTGATCGACACCGAATGGTGGAGCTTCCTCCCCGAGGACGCCCGCGGCGAAGTGTTCGCCGGAATCGCGGCCCAGACCCCGGTCGGCCGGATCGGCACCGCCGACGATATCGCCAAGGCCATCGAATTTCTCACCGACAACACCTTCACCACCGGCGTGGTGGTACGCGTGGGCGGCGGCGCGCGCCTCGGCTCCCCCAAATAGCCCACCTCGCCCGGCTTTTTGTCACGAGCAGTGACGAAAAGCCGGGTGTGGTGGATCAGTACGCTATGAACAGAATCTCGTCCCGGGAATAGTCGTGCCCCGGGTGGTTCTCGGCCAGATGCGCCTTGGTCTTCTCGACCAGGTCGTCCTCATCCGTCCCGACGATCTGTTCGCCGCAGGGGCAGTTCAGATTTCGCTTCATCAGCGGTCCTTCCTTCTCCCCCGTCAGTCTAAGCACGCGTCCCACGCACGGGCCGGTGCCTACCCTATCCGGGCCACGACAGGCACCGCCAGGTTCAACCATTCCATTCGAGACGGCGGCAGCGCCGGGATTTCAGGCAGTCGACACGCGCGGCCGAGACCACCTCTTAGGCCATCGCCGACGACGGCATCGAATTATTCACCGGCCCACGGTAGTCGGGATCCTCGCGGCCGTGGTCTGGCTCGTCGGCGCGGTGCTATGCGTGACGCTGATCCTCATTCCGCTCGGGCTCCCTGTCATGCGGCTCGGCCGCCGCCTGTTCACGCTCGCCGGTCAGCTGATACACACTCCCTGAAGACCGTCCTGGGCACTTCGACGTCGGGACGCGCCGCCGACTTTCCGCGCGCCGCGACGGACATCAGCGTGCCATCGAGGCACTACGGCAGCGGCACCGGCCACGATAGGCACCGCCAAGTCGTGCCATTCCATTCCACGAGAAACGGCTCGGCGTGCGGCAGCGGAGTTCCCCACACCCGAGCACCGAGATCGCACAATCTTGCCAATGTCACGGTCAGGCTGGCGACGTGCCCGACTACAGCGACGGTCTCGCCACCATGGTCAGCCGCGATCCGCCGGAACGATCCGGCCATCCGGGCAACCACCTGCCGCCCCGACTCACCATCCCCGACGCGCTGCTCGAGATCACCCTCGACGATCCACGCGCGCATCACTTCCGCAGTCCGTCCCAGGATCGCCGGATCGCTGCTCCCGTCGAACTCACCGATGCCGACCTCGGCCAATTCATCCATCGCGACAACATCGAGCCCTCGTCCCGATGCCAGCTCAGCGGCAGTCCGCCGAGCACGCAACGCACTACTCGAATAGATCCGAACAATCGGCTCATCAACCAACCTACGGGCCGCCTCGACAGCTTGCCGCCGACCAGCCACGGTCAATGCCGACCACGGCACAGCACCCGCAACCCCCGCAGCGACATTCTCCGACTCACCATGCCGCAAACACCACACCCGCACCCGATCTGCCATCGCCGAGTGATGTGTTCGTGCGTTGTCCTGGGCCGCTACAGCTTCGGCGAAGTTCGGGTGGGCGCGGATGTTCACTGTCGGTAGTCCAGCAGGCCCCATGAATACACCGAGCCGATGGTGCACTGCGTCAGGTTTCACCAAACGGATCACGTGGTGGAGGTGGTGGTCGAAGAAGTAGGCGTAGCGCCGCACTGATGCGGCGCTACGCGTGCTCAGTTTCCTTGATCCGGCTGGGGATACGAACCGGGTGCGCTGCCGTCACTGCGGCTGAATACCGGGCGGAAATCGGCACCGCCGGTGTCGGTTTGGACGGACGGCTCGGTTGTCAGGGCGTCGTGACTGAACAGCCCGGGCGATCGCCCATCTTCCGTACTCATCTCACGAGCCTCCTCTGATCGGCGACGTATGGCGAATCCTGGCTTGCCGCTCAGCGGTCCGCCCGAATCAACCGTACCTTTACAACGGTGTGACGTATGCGCCGGAGATGCCACCGTCCACCAGGAACTGCGATGCGGTGATGAACGAGGAGTCGTCACTGGCCAGAAATGCGACGGCCGCGGCGATTTCCTCCGGCTCGGCGAAGCGTCCGACGGGGATGTGCACCAGGCGGCGCGCGGCGCGTTCGGGGTCCTTCGCGAACAGCTCCTGCAGCAGCGGCGTGTTCACCGGCCCGGGACACAGCGCGTTGACCCGAATGCCGTTGCGCGCGAACTGCACTCCGAGTTCACGGCTCATCGCGAGCACACCGCCCTTGGATGCGGTGTAGGAAATCTGCGAGGTCGCCGCACCCATGACGGCGACGAACGACGCGGTATTGATCACCGAGCCCCTACCCCGCTCCAGCATGTGGTTGATGGCGTATTTGCTGCACAGATACACCGAGGTCAGATTGACCTCCTGCACCCGGCGCCAGGCATCGATGCCGGTGGTCAGAATCGAATCGTCTTCCGGCGGTGAGATTCCGGCATTGTTGAAGGCGATATCGAGTCCGCCGTAGGTGTCGACGGCGGTCTGGAACATGGCCTCGACCTGCGCCTCGTCGGTAACGTCCACCTTCACGAACACCCCACCCACTTCGCCCGCCGCGGCCTCTCCCGCGGCGGCATCGATATCGGCGACGACGACCTTGGCGCCCTCCGCCGCGAACCGGCGAACGGTGGCCAGGCCGATGCCGCTCCCGCCGCCGGTGACGACGGCGACTCGATCCTGTAAGCGCTGCAACACATCTCCTTGATTAAGTAGCGATGAAGACGTTCTTGGTCTCGGTAAAGGCAAGTGCCGCATCGGGTCCGAGTTCACGCCCGAGCCCGGATTGTTTGAATCCGCCGAACGGCGTCCAATACCGCACCGAGGAATGCGAATTCACCGACAGATTCCCGGCTTCCACACCTCGGGACACCCGCAGCGCACGGCCCACATTATTGGTCCAGATGGAGCCGGACAGACCGTATTCGGTGTCATTGGCAATGCGAACGGCATCGGCCTCGTCCTCGAACGGAACCACCGCGACCACCGGCCCGAACACCTCCTCGGTGAGCACCCGATCCGATGGCGCGTCGGGCAGCACAACCGTTGGCGGATACCAGAATCCGGGTCCGTCGGGCTGGGTACCGGTGAATGCCACCTTGGTCGACGGCTCGACGAACGAGGCCACCCGAGCCCGATGCGCGGCCGAAATCAGCGGCCCCATTTCGGTGGACTCCGCCGAGGGATCGCCCACCCGAACTCCGCGGACCGCCGGTTCCAGCAATTCCAGAAACCGGTCGAATACACTGCGCTGCACCAGAATTCGTGATCGCGCACAGCAATCCTGTCCGGCGTTGTCGAAAACACCGTAGGGCGCCGTCGCTGCCGCACGCTCGAGATCGGCATCGGCGAAAACGATATTCGCGCTCTTACCGCCCAATTCGAGCGTCACCCGCTTCACCTGGCGCGCGCATCCGGCCATGATCTCCTTGCCCACCTCGGTGGACCCGGTGAAGACCACCTTGCGCACGGCGGGGTGGGTCACGAACCGCCGCCCCACCACCGACCCCTTGCCGGGCAGTACCTGGAAAACCCCTTCCGGCACACCGGCTTCGAGCGCGAGCTCACCCAATCGGATCGCGGTGAGCGGCGTGAGCTCGGCAGGCTTGAGCACCACCGTATTCCCGGCGGCCAGCGCGGGCCCGAATCCCCATGCCGCGATCGGCATCGGGAAGTTCCACGGCACGATCACACCGACCACGCCGAGCGGTTCATGGAAGGTGATGTCGACCCCACCAGCGACCGGAATCTGGTTGCCCAGCAGACGTTCCGGAATCCCGGCGGCGAAATGCAGCACATCGCGGACATTGCCCGCCTCCCAGCGCGCATTGCCGATGGTGTGCCCGGCATTGGCGACCTCGAGCTGGGCCAGCTGCTCGAGATTCGCGTCGACGGCCTCGGCGAATCGACGCAGCAACCGAGCCCGATCCCCCGGCGCGACCGCGCGCCAATCGGCCCCGGCCCGCTGCGCCCGTTCGATGGCCGCATCGGTCTCGGCCGCGCTCACCAGTTCGAGTGTCGTGACGACCTGCTCGGTCGCCGGGTTGACCACCTGCGTTGTCGTCACGAATGTCGTTCCTTTCGATAGGTGACCGCCGCCTGGACCAGTGCTCGCATCAATCGCGTATCGGTCGCGTCCGCCTCCGGATGCCACTGCACACCCACCAGGAACGGACCGTCCGGCGCCTCCGCCGCCTCGATCGTGCCGTCCGACGCGTGCGCGGTCGCGACCAGGACCTCGGCCAGGACGGCGACGGCCTGGTGATGGTGGCAATTCACCTTCACCTCCGCTCCGGCGATCGTGGCGACCAGGCTGTCCGGCACGGTCGTGACCCGGTTGGGGTGGAAGCCGCCCGGCGTGCCGGAGTGGTCGTCGTGGCCGAGCAGATCCGGCAGATGCTGGATCAGGGTGCCGCCGAACGCGACATTGACCAGTTGCAGGCCGCGACAGATCGCGAGGATCGGCAAACCGGCAGCGCGCGCCAGAGCCAACAGCTCGAACTCGGAATCGTCACGGTCGGCGCGAAGTGGGCCGAGGGCCGCATCCGGCGGCGCGCCATAGCGCGCCGGATCGATATCGGCGCCGCCGGTCAGCACCAGCCCGTCGAGCCGATCCACCAGCTCCGCGCGCGCCACACCGGTGGGCGGCAGCAGCACCGGTATGCCGCCCGCGCGCTCCACCAACTGCAGGTAGTTGTGCGGCAGCACCGCACTCGGCACATCCCAGGCGCCGAATCGGGCCTGTTCCAGGTAGGTGGGCAGGCCGATGACCGGACGGATCTGCTCAGAGCCGCTCGAAACCACGGATTCGCTCCCAATCGGTGACGGCGGCGTCGAAGGCGTCCAGCTCGACCTGTGCCGCATTCCGATAATGGTCCACCACGTCGTCGCCGAACGCTGTCCGTGCCACCTTGCTCTCGCCGAACAATTGCGCCGCTTCCCGCAGCGTACGCGGCACCCGCGGGCGCTGGGACCGGTAGGCATTGCCGTGGAACTCCGGCTCGAGCGGGAGCGCGTGCTCGATACCGTGCAATCCGGCGGCAATGGTCGCGGCGACGGCCAGATACGGATTCACATCGCCGCCCGGGATCCGGTTCTCCATCCGCAGGGACAGATCCTCGCCCACCACGCGCAGCGAACATGTCCGGTTGTCGCGTCCCCAGGCCAATGCAGTCGGGGCGAAACTCCCTGACACGAATCGCTTGTAGGAGTTGATATTCGGTGCGAGCAGATAGGTGAACTCGCGCAGGCAATCCAGTTGTCCGGCGAGGAAATGCCGCATGAGCGCGGAGGTGCCGTGCGGGCCGTCACCCGCGAATACCGCCGCACCCGATTCGGCACGCAGACTTATGTGAATATGGCACGAATTGCCTTCGCGCTCATTGTATTTCGCCATGAAACTGAGACTGCGCCCCTCCTGGGCAGCGATCTCCTTGGCGCCGTTCTTGTAGATGCTGTGGTTGTCGCAGGTGACCAGCGCCTCGTCATAGCGGAACGCGATTTCGTGCTGACCCGGATTGCATTCACCCTTTGCCGATTCGACATACAGTCCCGCACCGGCCATTTCATTGCGAATGCGACGCAGCAGTGGCTCGATGCGTGCGGTCCCGAGCATCGAATAGTCGACGTTGTACTGGTTGGCGGGCCGCAGATCACGATAGCCGGAATTCCACGCGTCCTCGTAGCTGTCGTCGAAGACCAGGAACTCGAGTTCGGTCCCGACGTAGGCGTGCAACCCACGTTCGGCGAGCCGGGCCAATTGCGCTCGCAATATCTGCCGCGGCGAAACCGTGACCGGCTCACGCGCCGGTTCCACGTGCTCGACATCACACAGCACAAGCGCGGTTCCCGGCTGCCACGGCACCAGCCGCAGGGTGCTCAGATCCGGCCGTAGGACGAAGTCGCCGTAGCCGGTTTCCCAGGACGAGATCGCGTATCCGTCGACCGTCGCCATATCGACGTCCACCGCGAGCAGATAATTGCACGCCTCGGTCGCGTGCCCGATCACCTCGTCCAGGAAAAACCTTGCCGCACAACGCTTTCCCTGCAAACGGCCCTGCATGTCGGTCATTGCCACCAGCACCGTGTCGATCTCGCCCGCCTCGACGAGCGCCTGCAACTGCACCAACTCCAGCATCCCGGAACGCATCGATAACCCCTCTCGGCAGCAACCTTGCCAACGCTAGAGCAAACGGGACGAACGCGTGACCCGACACACAAAACCCAATGGTCGGTTGGTGTTGAATGGCCTGGTGGACGACCCGACCTTCGATCCGTCGCAGCATCCGGCGCCGACGCCGCCGCGGCGGCGCGCGCTGCTGTTCGGGTCGGCGCAAACGGGGTGGCGGTGGCCGGTGGCGGCGCGGTCCGCGCTCGCATTCGGGTTGCCCGCGCTGATCG
Source organism: Nocardia pseudovaccinii (assembly GCF_050942345.1). NCBI lineage: Bacteria > Bacillati > Actinomycetota > Actinomycetes > Mycobacteriales > Nocardiaceae > Nocardia > Nocardia pseudovaccinii. The sequence continues at coordinate 2,376,428 of NZ_CP192074.1, read as the reverse complement.
TGCTCGCGGCGGGTCATCAGCAGCAGGCGTTGATCGTCGCACTGGGTGCGTTCGCCGTGCTCTACGGCGAGGCGCGCGCCTACCGAATGCGTTGGCGGATAGTGCTGATCGCGGGGGCGGGCTTTCTCACGGCGGCGGCGCTCGGTGCCATGATCGGCGATCTGTGGCACGCGACGGCCGGAATCATCGGTGTGGCGGCACTTTCCGTTGTCGCGCTGGTGGCCAGTTATGTCATGGTCGCGACGCGGGCCGGACCGCCGGGCATGTTCTTCTTCGTGCTGGTGTGCGCGGTGGCGACGCGGATGGCCGCCGCCGGTGTTTCGGTACCGGTCATCGTGGGATATACCGCGCTCGGCGTGCTGAGTTCGGTGCTCGTCTCGATGAGTCCGATGCTGCGCGATGCGCGTGCGCCGGAAAACGCTGCTGCGGTGGCGGCGTTGCGTGCCGTCGATGCCTATGTCGAATCCCGGGAGAACGGGCAACCTTCGGCCGCACAGCGACATGCGGCGGGCGCGGCGCTGCATTCGGCGTGGGCCACGGTTCATGATGCGGGACTGCCTGCCCGCGAACCGGATTCGGAGATCGTCCGGACGCTGCTGACCGCACATCGCCAGTTCATCGGGATAGCGGACTCCGCATCGGACGTGCTCGACGCGCCGGTGCCGATGACCCGCCCGACTGTCGGTGAGCGATTGCGGCGGTCGCTGACGATCCGCTCGCATGCGGCGACCACGGCCCTGCGCACGCTGGCCGCTGCCGTGATCGCGGGTGGCCTGAGCGTGCTGTTGAACCTCGGCCGACCGGACTGGGCGGTGATCACCGCCGTCCTGGTGCTGAATCTGGGGCCGGATCGCATTGTCGGCACCGTGCGCGCATTGCACCGCGTCGGGGGCACGGTCGTCGGGCTGATCGTGTTCGCGGTGCTGCACGCACTCGGGCCGTCGGGCGTCGTCCTCGTGCTCGTGCTCATGGCCCTGATGTTCCTGACGGACCTGTTCGTAGTGCGCAATTACGGGATCGCCGTCGTCTTCATTACGCCATTGGCGCTGCTGATCGGTGGCGCGCTGGGTGGGCCGATACTCGTCCCCATCCGCGATCGGCTGATCGAAACGCTGGTCGGTGCGCTGGTCGCGGTTGCGGCAATGTGGGTGATCGTGCCGCGTGCGCACCGGCACGACCTGCGGTGGAACGAATCCAGGGTGCTGCGGGTGGCCGCGGACCTGGTCGAGATCCTGCACACGAAGCCACCGGCCGATCCGGCCGCCATGCGTTTGCGTCGCGATCTGCAGTTCGAGCTAGTCGGCAATCACCTCAGTGGCGTCGCGGCCTATCGCGACGAACCGGCTTGGACGCGTGAACAATGGTCTCGGCATGCGGAGATCGGTCGAATCGGGTACGACCTGCTCGCGCAATGTTGGCTGACACCGGCCAAGAAATTGGTCACCGACCCCGACACCCTGGCCGCACAGATCGCCCGGATGGCCGCATCGCACTGATCCGGTCGACGCGTAGCGATCGAGCGGAAAGTGCCTGTTGCCCAACCACATATCGACATTCCGGTTAGCGGCGGAATCGCCGAAATCCGGTTTCGGCGCCGGTTGCCATCAGATGGAACGACCTACCCCTATCCACCCCTATCGACAGTCATGCGCAACGGCTACAACTACGGCGCAGCATCATTGGACCGAATTGGGCACGCGCGTGCTGATCTGCATGATCAATCGATCACGCGCTGCCACCAGGTCTTCCGCACACACCGGGCAACTCGCCGAAGCAACCCGCAGAGCGGATTTCGGACATGCGAAAGATGGCAAGGTGATCGAACATGAAGACGATCCTGATTACGGGGGCCACCTCGGGCATCGGTCTCGAAGCCGCGCAACAGCTCGCCGCAGGGGGCGATCGGCTGGTGTTGGTCGGCCGGAATCCGCAGAAGCTCGCCGACAGTGCGGAATTGGTGCTGGCCGCGGGGGCGGGCGCGGTCGATACGCTGGAATGCGATATCGCATCGCAGTCGTCGGTGCGCCAGCTCGCCAAGGCTGTCGAAGCCGGTTATGACCGCATCGATGTGCTCGCCAATAACGCGGGCGGCTATCACCAGACGCGCACTGAAACCGAGGACGGTATCGAGGCGACCTTCGCGACCAACCATCTCGGCGGATTTCTGCTCACCGAACTGCTCATCGATCTGCTGGTGCAGAGCGCCCCCGCGCGCATTCTGTTCACCTCCTCGGTGATGCATTACGGCGCGACTCTCGATTTCGACGATCTCGGGTTCCGTGACGACTATTCGGGCGAAAAGGCCTACAGCCGATCCAAATTGGCCAATGTGCTCTATGCCCGCGCACTGGCCGATCGGCTGGCGGGCACCGGTGTGACGGTCAATGCCTTCCATCCCGGTGCGGTCTCGACCGGCATCTGGAATTCGCTGCCATGGTTCGGGCAACCGATCGTCGCGCTGAGCAAACGCCTGTTCTTCATCACCGCGGCCGAGGGCGCCGCGGCGCTCACCTTCCTCGCGACGGATCCGAGCGTCGCCGAGGTGACCGGTGCCTATTTCCGCAAGACCCGCGAGCGGGAGCCGTCGCGGCTGGCCCGCGACGATGCGCGGGCCCACCAATTGTGCAAGGTAAGCGCGAGTTTGGTCGGGCTGCCCGAATAGGGCGTCCACGACGACAGCGCCGTCGAAACTCCTGGCAACACAGGGAACAAATGCGACACAGAAAGCAGGGGTAATGCTGCGCACACGTTTCGAGTCCATCGGCTCGTACACACCATCCACCGTCCGTTCCACCGAGGAGATCATCGCCGGACTGGCAGTGCCGAGATCCCTTGACCTGGAACGGATTACCGGTATCAAGAATCGGCGCGTCTACGACTCCAGCGACGAGGGCTACGAATCCTCCTTCGATCTGGCCCTGCGCGCCATCGAGGACTGCCTGGCGCATTCCGATTACGCCCCAGACGAGATCGACGTGGTCGTCTCCGCCTCCATCACCCGCACTCGCGGGAAGGAAATCTTCTGCTACGCACCGTCTTTCGCGGTCATGCTCGGCAAGGAGATCGGCACGACGAAGGCCAGGCATTTCGATGTCTCGAATGCCTGCGCGGGCATGATGACCGGGGTGCTGGTGCTGGATCGCATGATCAAGGCGGGTGTGGTCCGCAATGGGCTGGTGGTCAGCGGCGAACAGATCACGCCTATCGCCGAGACCGCGGCGCGCGAGATCAACAAGCCCTACGACCCGCAGTTCGCCGCGCTGACCGTCGGCGATGCGGCGGTCGCGGTAATACTCGACGATCGCGGTGACGATGACGACGAAATCCACTACGTCGAACTGATGACCTCCGCCGACGGCGCCGAACACTGCATCGGCATGCCGAGCGACCAAGCCCCCGGTATCGCGCTGTACACCGACAACCGCGCGATGCAGAACGAGGGCCGCTACCTGCAGGCCATCAACCGCATGTCCAGCTTCCTCGAGGAGACCGGGCGCACCTGGGAGAGCGAGAAGTTCGACTACTGGATCCACCACCAGTTCAGCGCGCCCGCCATCGAGTACATCTCGCACCTCACCGAGCAGCACTTCGGCACCCCGATGCCCCAAGCCCTGAATGTGCTGCACGACTTCGGCAATACCGCGTCGACCTCGCATTTCGTGGTCCTGCACGAACACCTCGCGCAGCAGAAGATCCCCAAGGGGTCCAAGGTGCTGATGATTCCGGAGGCATCCGGCATCGTCTCCGGACACCTCGCCGCCACCATCTCCCGTCTGGAGGCCTGAGTCATGCCGACCACCATCCTCGCGGCCGCCATCAATGCCGATCTCGATACCGGTAGCTATTTCGAACTGGCGACGCGCGCGGCTACCTCCTGCCTCGAGCAGGCGGGCATTGCCCCGGAGCAGGTCGGAATGCTGATCAATGCCGGGGTTTTCCGCGATCAGAACATCTCCGAACCCGCGGTATCGGCGCTGATTCAGAAGCGGGTCGGCATCGGCCTGGAATACGCCCCCGGCCGGGTGCCTGCCTTCTCCTTCGATCTGATGAACGGCGGGACCGGACTACTGCACGCGATCGCGACCGCCGAATGCTTCCTGGTCAGCGGCGATGTGTCGTATGCGCTGCTGGTCGCCGGTGATACGCACCCGTCGACCGAGCGTCATGTCGACGGCTTTCCCTACAGCACCAGCGCGGCGGCGATCCTGCTCGGAACATCGGGCACCGCAGGCGGATTCGGTGGGCTGCACACCACCGATACGGCCGGGCCCGCCGATCCGACGGCATGGGTCGCGATGGGCGAGGCCGGCGCGAACGGCCGCTCGGCCATGAGCACCCGGGCTGGTGCCGAGGATCTGGTCGAATTGGCCGCGGCGGCCGTGCGCGACTGCCTGACCGCCGAAGGACTGGACGTCGCCGATTTCGCCGAGGGCCGCGCGGTGCTGCTCGCACCTACCTGGACCCTCGCCTTCCGTGCCCGCCTGGCGGCGGCGCTCGGATTCACACCGGAATCGGTCGTCGGCGTCGATCCCTCGGTGGACAATCCGTACTCCGCGGCCCCGGTGCACGCGTACGTGAGCGCGCGCGACAGCGGCGCTCTCGGTGCGGCACGCACTGTGCTTTTCCTGGCCGCCGACGACACCTCGGCCGCCTGTCTGGCCTACCACCAGCACGCATTCGCGCACGCCGGGAGTCAATGACACGAAAGGCATTGAAACACCTCATATTACGTAGGTGTGATCAGTTGTAGTGACAGGATCGGGCGGGCGAATTAACCTGGGTTCACCGGCTGGATCATCGGGCGCGTGGACGCGTCCTTCCCGCTGCGACGATGCCGCATCCTCAGTGCACCCGAGCTGCTCGTTTTCGATGGTGCTCTCCCTCAGTCGGGCTCACCACCTCGACGAAGGGCTCCGAGTATGTGTCAGCCTGTCCCGCCACACAGCGACAACCCAGCGCATCGCGACCAGTGGGCCGACTTCGCCAAATCCCGGGTCGGTCAGGCCATGGCCGTGCTCGGCACCGCGAGCACGGTCGGCCTGGTCGCCGAGTTGCTGGAGGTGGACGAGGCCGCGGTGCGGGCCGTCGTCCGGCAACTCGCCGAAACCGCGCGTTTCGAACATCAGGAGATCGGTGAGCGGATCCTGCGCAACACCCCCGACCAGGTCCGGCAGAAGTTGCACGGGCGGGCCGCGGAACTGCTGCACCATCGGGGTTTTCCGGCGAGCACCGTCGCCGACCATCTGGTCGACGCCGGTGCCGTCGGCTACCCGTGGGCCGTCGACGTACTGCGCACCGCCGCCGAGGATGCGATAATCAACGACCAGATCGAACCGGCGGTCGATCGGCTGGAGTTGGCCTACCGCGCCACCCGGGACGCAGGCGAGCGGGCCACCATCGCGATCCGGCTGGTCTGCCTGGAATGGCGGATCAATCCGTCGACCCGCTCGCGCCAGTTCACCCGGTTGAAGGCAGCGCTACGCGCTGGCCGGGTGCCGTATCACGAATTGCCCGCCGCCATCATGTATCTGCTGTGGCACGGGCAGGTGCAGCAGGCCGATCACGCACTCGGCCAATTGAACAGCGGCGAACCGGACGAGGCGACGCCGGAGACCGACTTTCTGCGCGCCTGGCTGCGGTACTCCTATCCCCCGCACGTCCAACGTCATCCGCGATTCTTCGCGGCACCGGCCCGGCCGCCCAAGCTGCGCACCGACCAGCATTCACCGCATCGCCACGGCGCAGATCTGCTCACCGGGCTGTTCACCCATCCGCTCGACGAGATCGCGACGCTCGCGCAGCGTTTGCTCACCAGCCATCGCCTCACCTCGACCACGATCGAAACCCTGGTCGCGGCGGTGCATTGCCTCATCTACAGCAACCGGCTCGATACCGCTGCGGCCTGGTGCGAATCGCTGCTCGCCGAGGCCGATGCCCGCCGCGCCCCGACCTGGCAGTCGATCTTCGCCGGGCTGCGTGCGGAAACCATGCTGCGCAAGGGCAACATTCGCGATGCGATCAGCGATGCGGCGCTGGCACTGAATTACGTACCCGCCGAACACCTCGGCCTCTGGATCGGCACGCCTATCGCCACAATGGTGCACGCGCTGACCATCACCGGTCGACATGCCGAGGCCGCGACCCAGCTCGAAAGGGCGGTGCCCCGAACAATTTTCGAATCGCGCTTCGGCCTGCCGTATCTGCAGGCGCAGGGCCACCATCACCTCGCGGTGGGCCGCGCCGACGAGGCATTGCGCAGTTTCCGCCGCTGCGGGTATCTCATGGACCGGTGGAATATGGACTTCCCCTGGCTGGTGCCGTGGCGCAATGACATTGCCGCCGCCCACCTCGCACTCGGCGAGCACCGGCAGGCACAGGAATTCGCGACCAGACATCTCGAGCTGCTCGGCGCCGCCGACCGGCACCGCTCCGGCGGCGTCGCACTCCGGTTGCTCGCCACCACCGGCGATCGATATCAAGCCTTCCGCTTGCTGCGTGAGTCGGCCGCGATCGCCCGCACCGGCGGTGACGATGTCGAATTGGCCACGGCCCTCGGCGAACTCGGCAAGGCACACCGCAACATCGGCGATCAGGAGCGATCTCGCACACTGATCCGCGACGCGGCACGTATCGCCGAAACCTGCGGCGCCGAGGTGCTGCTGCGCGATCTACTCGACGGCAAACCCCAAACCGCGACACAACCGACCCAACCCATGCCCGCACTGCGCCGGATTCCGGGTGGGCTCGCGACGCTGAGCCCCGCCGAACGCCGGGTGGCTGAACTGGCGGCCCGCGGCAAGGCCAATCGCGAGATCGCCGACAAACTCGCCATTACCACCAGCACCGTCGAACAACATCTCACCCGCGTCTATCGCAAACTCGGGGTGGCCCGGCGCAGCGAACTGTACTTCGTCCTGCCGATCGATCCGGCTGATACCGCGGTCTCGGCCACCGGGTAGCGCCCTACGATGCCGCCACGAGGGCATACCGGTCCCGCCTGGACTCCGCCTTCGCGACGATCACCGGTGCGAGCAGACCGGCAACCAGCAGGATCAGTCCCGCGACAGACCAGCCCGCGACGCCGATCCCGATGCACAACCAGGTCAGCAAGGCCGGACCGAGCGCATCGGCCAATCGGAGTCCGGTGCCGAATACGCCCAGATACTCACCGATGGCATCTGGCGGCGCCACGGCATTCGAGACCTCGAAACCGCCTGCCGTCTGCCACAATTCACCGACGCTCGAGACCGCCGCACCGCTGGCGAGGGTAAGCACCGCGAGCCAGCCGGACTGGCCTTCGGCCGCCGCCAGCACGACGCAGGCCAGCAGGAATGCCCACCCGGCCCGCCGCAGCGCGGCACCGCCCGCGCGGGCGGTATCGATGCTGCGGCTCGCGCGGACCTGGAAGAACACCACGACGAAGATATTGAGCATGTCGATCGCGGCGATCGACCACCGCGGCGCCGTCGTCGCACCGATGATCCACAGTGGAATCGCTACCGACTGAATCCGGTACTGCAGCGACAGCACCCCATCCAACACAGTGAGCGCCAGATACGGCCGATCACGCAGCACCGCCCAGCGCTGTCCTGGCGCGCCGGACTCCACCGCCACCGGCCCCAAGGCCGGCAGCCGCTCGACCATGAGTGCGGCCCCGGCAGCACAACCAGCGCCGATGACGATGGCCGCGTGATAGAAATTCGCCGAATCCCATTGCACGGCAACCGCGGATAGGCCGATGCCGATAGCGATGCCCACATTCAGAATCGAACGGATGTAGGCGCGGAATTCATTGGCTCGATCGGTGACGACGCGGGTGATGATCGTCGAGATCATCAGCTGCACACAGGTCTGCGCGGCCGCCGTGGCCGGAATGACGACCAGATACCACGCGAATTCGCCGACCGTGAGAAAGCCGAGGGTGCCGCACGCCGCGAGGAGCAGACTGACCCGCAGCACGCCCAGCGGGCCACGTCGATCCGACAGCTTTCCCGCCAGTATCGAGACGGCGATGGATACAGCCCCGGCGACGCTGAGGCCGATGCCGACCCGCATCGGCGAGATGTGCACGATGCGGGTGAAGTAGAGGACGACGGTGGACAGATAGATTCCGCTGAAGACGGCGGATGCCGCCGCGATCAGCGTCAGCACACGCTGCGGGCCGACCGGCGGCAGGGCAACAGAGAACCGTGACACGATCCGTTCCCGCGACTCAGGCGATGGCCGGGTCGGCGGCCGGATCGTATGCCACGCAATCCATCCGGAATCCCGCCGCGGTGCGTCGCAGTGAGTCGATGACCTCCACCGTGGAGTTGCCCCGGAAACGGAATCCGGCACCGATATCGGCATAGCCGAATGTCTGGGTGATGGTCGTCCCCGGCTGTGGGACCGAGACATGGTACGGCGCATGCTGCTGCGGTACGTGGAGCTGGACGTCCACCACGGTGCACGGTGGAGTCACCGGCGGGTGGATCAGCAACCCACCGACTACCGATTCATCACTGAGCGGATCGGCGTCGGGAATCCGGCCCAGTTGGATATCGACCGCCGCACCGAGCAGGTCGTAGCCGTGCACCTCCCGCCACATATGGGTGGTTTCGCCACCAGTGGCCCGCGCGGCCACTTCGAGGAACTGGATGCGCGGCGCGGCACCGTCGCGACCGAGGAAGAATTCGAGGTGGAAAACCGTCGGCACGTCGGCGCTGAGCGCGGTGAGCACAGCCTCGGCGAAGCCCGCCAGCGGCCCGAGCAATTCCGGATCGTCGAGCTCGACGTAACCGAGAGTCGTACCACCATTGGCGAATTCGAGACAGTTGCCGAGATACTGTGAAGCCCGCCACGGACCGAGCTCACTGCCGGTCCACACGCCGTCGACGGCACCGACCTCGTCCGCGCAGAAACGTTGTACGAGAAAAGGTTCCGCGCTCAGGTCGGGCAATACCGCGCAATCATCGACGGAATTCAGCCGGATGACATCCTTGCTCCCGGCACCGAGACGGGGTTTTACGATGAGCGGAAAGCCGTGCACCGCGGCGAAGTCCATGATCGATTCGACATCGCCGACGTGGGTGAAGGCAGGAGTCGGCACACCCGCGGTGGCGACCGTCGCACCCATCACCAGTTTGTCGCGAAACGGCAGCACATAGTCCGGACTGTCACCCGCGATATCGAATTCCCTCCGCAACTGAGCCGCGGTCAGCAAATCGAATTCGCGCAGCGCGACAATGCGGTCCGGCGTTCCGAATCGAGCCGCGAGCGCATGCACGGCATCTGGCACGTTCGCCATATCTTCGATTAATTCGACGGCGGCGGCAGCATGCCGCGGAATTCCGTCGATCAGATCCTTCGCGCAAATGTAGGTGACGGCATTGGCATTGTGGTCGATACGCTCCAGGTAGGGGACGTCGACACCGCGCACTCGATGAATCACGGTCACATGTGGGGGCACTGGTTCCTCCGCTGACAACTGTCCGACCAGATCCACTGAGGACCCGTACCGTCGGGAGTGGATCGTTCTCTCCGACAACGGAATTGTGCGCCGTGCCCATCGGCGGCGCCTGTCCGGCAACGGCTATTCAAGATCCCTTAACAGAGAGCTCGTCACACCGCGGTCCGGCTCCGTCGGCGCGGTTACCGATCTATCGGCAATCCACGGGCTACATTCGATCTCACTCATCCGAGTTCTGGACAATTCCGTTGGACGAAGGAAGTGAGTGGGTCGCCGTGGTAATGAAAGAAGGATCACCGACCAGTAGCGAACCATTGGTCGAACTGGATGTCTTTCCGCCGGAGCAACACCGCCGCTGGACCGTTCTGCTGCGACTGCTGTTGGCCATACCCCAGCTGATCGTGCTCTGGTTCCTGAGCATCGCCGCTTTCGTGGTGATCGTCTGCGGCTGGTTCGGTGCGCTGGTGCTCGGCCGATTGCCCGACTGGTGCGGTGAGTTCCTGCGCGGGTATTACGGATACACCGTCCGGGTGCACGGCTACGCCATGTTGCTGGTCGACGACTACCCGCCGTTCGCCTGGACCGCGCCGAACTATCCGATCCGCCTGCTGTTCCCCGCGCCCACGCCGTTGAACCGGCTCGCCGTGCTGTTCCGGCTCATCCTGGCCTTCCCGATCCTGGTGCTCTCGGGCTGGTTCACCACCGGATGGGGGATCATCTCGTTCATTCTGTGGCTGATCGTCCTGATCACCGGGCGGATGCCGCGCGCGATCTTCGAGGCCACTTCGGCGGTGCTGCGCATCGAAATGCGGGTGTCCGCCTACACGTACCTGCTGACCCCGACGTACCTGACGGGTGTTTTCGGCGATAAGCAGGCGGCCCCATCCGGTCCGATATATACCGGCGATTCGATGACCGGTGGTGCTCGGGTGACGGGTGGGCCCGAACCTGCTCAGTCGCCGACCCGCCCGCTGGTGCTCTCCAGCGGCGGCCGGACGCTGCTGATCGTCATGCTTGTCGTCGGCATTCTCGGCAGCTTCGCCCAATCCTCCGTCGGCTGGGGCAATGACGACGACGACGACATGGATGCGATCTCCAGTTCACAGCTCGCCCGGCGGGTCGCCATCGACTTCACCGACCAGACCGGGCACACCCCGCAGGACGTGCATTGCCCCAACTCCCTCGACGCCGATATCGGCGCGACGGAGGTTTGTACGGTCACCGATGACGGCGTCGAATTCCGGGCTCTGGTCACCGTCGACGCGATCACCGACGGGGCGGCGCACTTCCGCACCGTCATCGAGCACTGAAAAGCTAACTCTGCCTGCGGGCCCGGGCTCGGCGCTTGCCCTCGTGCATCGCTTGGACCCGGGCCACCGGGATGGTGTGACCCTCCTCGACGAGATCGGCGGGCAAGGCCTGCGGCGCGGGCATTTCCCGCGCCCACGGATCCCGATCGCCCAACTGCTTCGGTGCGGTGCGCACGGTGAAATCGCCCGGGCTGATATCTGCGAGCTCAGCCCATTCGATCGGGAAGGACACCGGCACACCCGGACGCACGCGCGGGCTGTAGGCCGCGACGACGGTCGCGCCGCCCGCGCGCGTCGAATCCAGAAACACCTTGCCCGCGCGGTCCTCGCGGATGAATGCGGTGGTGGCCAGATCCGGATCGATGCGTTCGGCCCTGGCCGCGATCGCCCGGGTGGCAGCGGCGACATCCTCGATCGGGATGCCCGCCTGGATCGGCACGAAGACGTGCACACCCTTTGCGCCGCTGGTTTTCACCGCTCCCGCGAGTCCGTCATCGGCGAGCGCCTGCCTGATCAGTTCGGCGGCGAGTACGACCCGCCGGAAGGGGCCGCCCTCGGGGGGATCGAGATCCAGGATCAGGTGGGTCGGGCCCGCGGTGTGATCGGCCAGCAGCAGGGTCGGATGATATTCGACTGCCCGCTGATTGCCGAACCACAACAATGTGCGCACGTCATCGCAGAGGGCGTAGGTCACTTCGCGTTTGGCGGTCTCGGCCCACACCGTCACCCGACGCACCCAGTCCGGGGTGTACTTCGGCAGGTTCTTCTGCATGAACGGTTCCTGGCCAGGCCGGATGCGCACCACCGAGAGCGGACGGTCGCGTAGTTGTCCGACCAGCCGATCACCGACGAACTCGAGATAGTCGATCAGATCACGCTTCGTCGCGTCGGCACCGTCGAACAATGGTGCGTCGAGATTGGTCAGCTTTACACCCGCACGGACCTCTTCGCCGGTCATCGGCCAACCATGCACCGCCGAACCACGCATGGTCAACCATCCCTACATGAGCTTGCGCATGAAGTAGGTGAATTCGAGTGCGCTGGTGCGGGCCGTCTCGTCGATATTGGTGCCGCCGCCGTGCCCGCCCTCGGTGGCCTCGTAGAACAGGTAGGGGTCGCCGAATTCGGCGAGCCGGGCGGCGAATTTGCGAGCGTGCTGCGGGCCGACCCGATCGTCCTTGCTGCTGGTCCAGACGAAGGGCTCCGGGTACCGCACACCCGGGCGCAGATTCCGGTACGGCGATATGGATTCGAGGAAGGCGCGTTGCACCGGATCGGCGACACTGCCGTATTCGCCCACCCACGATGCACCCGCGGCGATCTGCTCGTAGCGGACCATATCGAGCAGCGGTATCTCGATATCCACCGCTTGCCACAGCTCCGGATGCTGGACCAGCTCGACCCCCATCAGCAGACCGCCGTTCGAACCGCCCTGGATGCCGAGACGGCTCGGGGCGGTGACCTTCCGGTCGATCACATCCCGGCCGACGGCGGCGAAATCGTCGAAGGCGCGCTGGCGATTGATGGTCAGTGCGGCCTCGTGCCAAGCCGGTCCGAATTCACCGCCGCCGCGAATGTTCGCCAGCACGAACACACCCCCGCGATCCAGCCAGAGCCTGCCCATCAGGCCGTTGTAGTTCGGCGTCATGGACGAGCCGAAACCACCGTAGGCGTACATGATCGTGGGATTGGTGCCGTCGAACTTCATATCGGCGGCGTGGACGACGAAATAGGGCACCTTGGTGCCGTCGGGCGAGGTGGCCTTCTGCTGTTCGACCACGTAGCGGGACGAATCGAATTGTCGCGGACTGGTTTTCACCGGTGCGACCGCTCCGGTAGCAGTGTCGAGCCGCCACAGCGTGGTGGGGTCGAGAAAAGAGGTGACCGTCAGATAGGCGAGCGAACCGGCCGAATCGGCATCGACCGCATGGACGGTTGCGTTGTCCGGCAAGGAAACCGGCGCTGCCGACCAGGAACCGTCCGGTTGCGGCGTGTAGACGGTGGCACGCCCTTTCACATCGTCGAGCGAGGTCACGACGATGCGATCACGCGTTGTCAGCACAGCTTCCAGTGTTTGCGACGCATTCGGAACATAGACGGGCCTCGCGCGCAGCCGCGTGGGGTCCGCAATGAGCTCATCCGCGTCGAGCGAGATCAGTGATCCGGCGGTGAATGTCGCACCATCCGTCGTCCAATCCTGTCGCAGCGACACCAGAATTCGATTGCCGACGAAGCCCTGCAGATCCGATTTGGGCGGCAATGCCACCCGCACCAGCCCGGTTGCGCCGACCAGACTTACCTCGTTCTCCCAGAACGACGCGCGGCGGAGCACCAACCTCAACCTCCGACCGACGCCATTGTCCAGCAACAGCGGTGCGGTAGCCAGACCATCGGCCTTATCGCCGCGCGTGAGTTCTACTGCGTCGGTGAGAGATTGACCACGACGCCACTGTTTGACGATGTACGGATAGCCGGAGGTGGTCGTCTCACCCGGCTGCCATTCCCGCGAGACCAGCAGGGTGTTCTCGTCGCCCCAGGACGCATACTGCTTACTGCGCGCCAGCACGAAACCGTCCGGCACGAATCGGTTTGTAGTACGGTCGAATTCGCGCACGGTCACCGCATCCTCGCCGCCCTCGGACAGGCTGACGAGGCAGCGCTTATGAGTGACCGGATCGCAGTCGATGCCTTTCCACACCCAGTTCTTGGATTCTGCCGCCGCGAGGGCGTCGAGATCCAGAATTGTGTTCCAATTCGGTTGCGGCGATTCATAATCCGCGACGGATGTGGTGCGCCAGATGCCGCGAGTGTGGTCGCCGTCCTGCCAGAAGTTGTCGACGCCGCCGTCGCGCAGTGTCGGAGTGGGCAGGCGGTCGGGGGATTTACCGAGTTCGGTCGCCGCGGCCAGATTTCCCGCGAAACGCGGATCCTGCTCCAATATCCCTAGTGTGCGGGCATTTTCGGTGGCGACCCACTGTTGCACGCGCGGACTGTCGAGTTCCTCCAACCAGAGGTACGGATCGGTCGGTGTCGATGCACCCCCACAGGCTGTGACCAGCACTGCTGTCAGCGCCAGTACGCCAGCCCGCCATAGGCCCTTGCTTCCCATGCACCCCCCTTGAACACGTTCAGACCTCAGCGTCCATTCGACACGTTACCGCTTCGCCGACGTCAGGATTCGGCGGCGCGGTGGTAACCGAAGACGATGCAGGCGAGTGCACAGACCGCTGCGGAGGTCAGCAAGGACCAGCCGATGCCAGGGGTGACGAGCGCACCCATGATCGCGACACCGAGGGTCGCGCCGACTTGCCGGACGGCGTTGAGCAGACCGCCCACCGCGCCCGCGGTTCCCGGGGGCGCCACGTTGACTATGGCGGCCACGAGCGCAGGAAGGGCAAAGGCGACGCCGAATCCCGACAACAGCAGGCCGACCGCCAGCACCGGATAACCGAGGCCCGCGAACACCGCCGCGGCCAGCACCACACCGCCCACCGCGAGCAGGGCGAGCCCGGTCAGGATCGGTCGCCGCGGTCCGACGCCGGCCACGAGTTTGCCCGCGAGCGGCGGGATGACGGCGAACGGCACGGTGAGCGGCAGGAAGGCGAGCCCGGTCTGCAGCGGATTCAGGTGTCGCTGCAGCAGCAACGGCAAGACGAACAGTGCCCCGGTGAGCGCGAAATTCACCGCCGCACCAACCAGCAGCCCGGCCCGCACTCGGCCCGCGCGCAACAGTTCCCGATTCAATACCGGTGTGGCACTGCGTCGTTCGAGATAGACGAAGACGATCGCCGCCAGTACCGCGCCGCCCAGCGACCATGCCGTGTGCCCCAACGACTGCGCACCCGCCGCGATCAGCGCATCGGTGCACAGCGCCAGAGCGACGGCCGCGGTCGACTGCGCCGCCCAGTCGATGCGGCGATCACCGCGCGCGCAGGTCACCGCGGATCCCATGCTCAGCGCCAATACGACCACCGCGATGGGAACATTGACGACGAATATCGACCGCCACCCTGCCAGCCCGACCAGTGCGCCACCCACGATCGGCCCCGCCGCGACCGCCGCGCCACTGATCGCCGCCCACGTCGAAATCGCACGGGCGCGGCGGCTCGGATCCGGATAGAGCTGGGTGATCATCGCCATCGATGCGGGCACACACGCCGCCGCCGCGACACCCAACAACACCCGCAGCGCGACCAGCGCCCACAGGTTCGGCGCGAAGGCGCTCAGCAGCGAGACCGAACCGAAAGCCGCTGCGCCGAAACGGAATACCCGATGCGCACCATGGCGATCGGCGACCGCGCCCGCCGAGAGCAGCAGCGCGGCGAAGGCGACGGTATAGCCGGTGGTCGCCCATTGCAGTCCGGCGACCGAGGTGTGCAGGGACGCCGCCAGATCCGGCTCGGCGACCGAAAGCACCGTCATATCCAACAGCACCATGAAGTACCCGAGGGATATCCCCAGCAGTGCCCTGATCGACGCGGCGGACTTATTCGCCCGCGATTGCAGAATGCTCATCCGATCCAACAGCTCCTCGGCTCATTCGATGACCCGATCGACTCTCGCCGGACGGGCACGGCGGCTCCACCGGCTGCGGCGCATCCCGCATTCGGAATATCCGAATGCCGCGTCGCTGTTGGCCAGGCCATGGAGTTACGTCAGCTGCGGACCTTCGAGGCCGTGGTGCGCCACCGCACGGTCACCGAGGCCGCGATCGCGCTCGAACTCGCGCCGTCATCGGTGTCCCAGCAGATCCGCACCCTCGAAACCGCGCTCGGGGTGGCACTTTTCGTGCGCGACCCCAAGGGCATGCGGCTCACACCGGCGGGTCAGCGGCTCACCGGCTGGGCGCGGCGGCTGCTCGAACAGGCCGAGCAGGCGGTGCGCGACGTGCGGGACGAACGACCGGTCCTTCGACTCGGGGCGCTGGAAACCCTCGCGGGCGCGTATGTGCCGCAGGTACTGGCCCGACTGGCCGAGCGACGGCCCGATATCGAGGTCGAGGTGCGCTCGGATCGCGCCCGCGACGGCCTGCTCGCCGATGTGGCGGGCGGCGATCTCGATGCGGCACTGCTGCTGGATTCCGGTGGTGCCGTTGGTGATCTGGGCTTCCCGCCGCCCGCCGAACCGCTGGCCTTCCTCGACCTCGATCCGGTGCCGCTGGCCTTGGTCGCCGCGCCGACGCACCCGCTGACGTCGCGGTCCGGTCTGACGGCCGCCGACCTCATCGATGAACGGCTGCTGGTCAATGTGCCCGAATGCTCGTTCTGGATGGCGGGTGAAAAGGTGCTCGGCTCGGGTCCGCGGCGAGTGAAGGCCGGTGCGGTTCCGGTCATGCGGGCCTGGGCCGAACACGGACTCGGCATATCCCTGCTGCCGGAGTTCGCGGTCGCCGATGGCCTCGCGCACGGCACACTTGTCCGCTTGGACTTCCCGGTGCCCGATCTGAGTCTGCGGTTGGTGTGGCGCGCGGATCAGGAATCATTGCCCGGGATGCGCGAAATTCTCTACGCGGCCGCGCGGACATGATTGCGCCGTTCCCGGCAAACTGTTCGCAATGCTCGCGCTGGTGATTAGGCTGACGACATAGACGCAGGTCCCGACCGCGTTGGTCGACCGAGAGGAGTAACCGATGAGCGCGCAGCAGTCAGCGATCACGGTCTCCGCACTAACCGGCGATCTCTCCGGAATTGTCGGCAAACACCTCATCTACGCCTATGAGAATGGCTGGAAATTCGAGTTGTACGTGCGGGGTCCACAGACGATCGAATCGCGATGTCTGATGGGACCGATGTTCGGGCGCTGGTCCAAGAATCAGGCGGCGAAGCTGGTCCAGCTCAACGACGATCTGTACAAAATCGCCTGGGTGGAGCCGACCGGAACCACCACCGTGCTCATCATCTGGCTCGGCGATCGTCGGGTGCACACCACGATCTCCTACCCGCAATGGATGCTCGACTATCCCGAAAGCACCCTCACCCGATGCGAGCACAATCTCGACGCGATCATCGCCGACCGGGAGAAGGGACCGACCTATCCGCTGACCCTGGTCGCCTCGTCCGGGCGCATCACCTTCCTGGAAACCCGGGATCTCGACGACGATACGGTGATCAACTGTCCGCCGCACAAGCTGCCGCTCGGATACGCCGCGCGAACCAACTGAGCGCGTCGGGCGAGGTACACCGGGAAGACGGCAAGGTCGTGCTGGCTGAGCACCGGCAGATTGCGGACCTCCTCGACTGGTACCGAATCGCAGCTCGGGAAAACGCTCGAACAGCGCGGGCAGACCGATCCCGGCCCTCCACCCTTGACAGTGCCGCACCCGGCAGATATGCGGACCGTCGCCGAGGGCGAGATGCCGGTTGACCGTTGGACGGGTGATATCGAAATCGTCGGCATCGCTGCCGTGCACCGCGGTATCGCGGCCGATGGCGCGATAGGACATGACCACGCCCTCGCCGCGCTCGATCACGGTGGCGCCGACGGTGATGTCCTCGGTGGCGAAGCACACGAGCGGATGGGCACCGGAGTATCCCAGCGCAGCGTTTCCTCGATCGCCTGCTGCCATTCGAAGTCACCGTCGCGGATTGCGCGCAATTGCTCCGGGCGGCCCAGCAGGGCGCGCACGGTGTTGAGCAGAAGTCCGACGGTTGTCTCGTGTCCCGCCGCGACGAGCGCCTTCTCGGTCAGCGGCGCACCGCCGTCGGCGGCGAAGATGAGCGCGGTGGTGAGGTCGTCGGTCGGCTTGACCGTCTTGTTGCGCAGCCGCCGATGCTCGGCACCGTCCACGGTGAACATAGACCGTCCGGTATCGATCATGCCGATGAGCGGCCATTGCCGCGTCACCATCCCCGAGGTCAACAGCGCCCACGAATTGATGTCCTTGACCAGCCGGGAGTCGGTGAGAACTGCCTGGCGGTGGCGTACTCGGTGACGGTCCAGGCAGGCACGCCCAGTAGATCGATTCCCGCGAGCGGACCGGCCGCGCGCCGCCGACCGGTCTCGCCCGCGAGATCACCGACTACCTGGGCGATAACGATCGGCTACGCGCCGCGCAGACAAACCTGCTGCACGAGATACCCCCTCCAGTCCGTTGGGCTGGTGCCTCGAACCCGCAGCCCATCAAGCGGTTTCGATCTTCCGAACGAGCGGAGTCGTCCGGCCCGGGGAAGGGAACACTTCGGTACACGAGTTGGTGACCGCGCCTGGGATCCGTGGTCTGATTCACCCGCAATCGGATGGGT
The DNA here is from genome assembly GCF_050942345.1 of Nocardia pseudovaccinii. Classification (NCBI taxonomy): domain Bacteria; kingdom Bacillati; phylum Actinomycetota; class Actinomycetes; order Mycobacteriales; family Nocardiaceae; genus Nocardia; species Nocardia pseudovaccinii. Next base: position 2,358,429 of record NZ_CP192074.1, on the reverse strand, counting down.
ACCGCTGTGCTGAGGAGGTTTGCGCATGACTCGTCCCGTGCCACCGAATCCGAGCCCGATCCCGCCGACGCCGATTCCGGACCCGGTACCACCGACACCGATCCCGGATCCGGTGCCGCCGAAACCCATGCCCGAACCGGTGCCGGGGCCCGAACCACATCCGGAACCGGAGCCGGTCCCTGGCCCGGCACCGCAGCCGATTCCGCCGAGGCCCGGTCCCGAGCCGGTACCCGGGCCCTCGCCGGACCCGATACCACCGCAGCCCGGTCCGACACCGGAGCCACCGATCCCTGATCCCCGGCCACAGCCGGATCCGATGCGACCGCCACCGATCCCGAATCCCGGCGGTCCGGTCGATCCGATGGATCCCGGGCTTCCAGACCCCCGGTAGGGCTCGGATCAGCGTCAGATCAGTGCGGCGACCGCCTTGGGCGCGGCCAACCACTCACGAATAGTGTTGCGCACAAGGGTTTTTCGCCTGCACTCACAGTATGCGACAACACCGTAGCCATCGATGCCCGCGCCGCGGCACAATGCGACCGCCCGCGGCAGATGCTGGTATTGCGTGACAATGATGGCGCGGTCGATGCCGAACAAATCCTTGGCTCGTTCGCACGTCGCCCGGGTCGACAAGCCTTCACCATCGCATCGCACCACCGCCGGATCGATGCCGTGGTCCGCGAGATACTTTGTCATCGAAGTGATTTCGTTGCCGGAAGTGCCCGCCGCATCACCCGATACGAGAATCTCACGTACTTTTCCGGCGCGCAGCAGTTCGATCGCGACATCGAGCCGTCCGCGCATATAGGCCATCGGCGCACCATCGGGCCCGACCTTGGCGCCCGGCACGATCACCACCGGAACCGTCGGCGCGGCCGCGGGTCCGGACCGATATCCGGCCGATACCAGCCACAATCGGATATTGGCACCCGCGACGACCAGCGCCGATCCGGCGACCAGACCGGCACCCACCCGGCGCACGGTCTTGCGGTCGGTTATGAGCTGCACCCGCCCGACGATACTGGCGCGGGACTAAGCGATGCGCACACCACCGTCGAGCTCACCGTCGAGCAATGCGATACCCAATGTCGTCGCCTGATGCCGCATCGAATTGCGATGCCGCCAACTTTCGATGAGCCCGGCCGCACGCAGTATCGACGCGTGTTCACTGGCCGTCGCGAGTGAAACATCCAGTCGGCGTGCGAGTTCGGTCGTCGTGCAGCCCTCGGCGATCTCCTGCAGTGCGGCCGCGCGCGTCCGGCCGAGCAGTGCGGTCAACGCTTCGTTGGTCGCACGCGGACCCCATGCCGTGGCGAAATCGGCGATATCGCGCAGCACCGGGACCACCAGCGTCATCGGCGCGTCCTTATCGATAGTTGATTTCAGCAACTTCGGTCCGGGCCAGACGAACAGCGAGGGAATGATGATCAGGCCGCGTCCGTCGAGATGTTCGTCATGGCATTCGATCGGGGTGAGCACCTCCAGCGCGGGCGACCGCCACCGCGCGAAGGGCGCCAGTCCGGCGAAGAGGCGTTCGACGCCCTCGGTGGCAATGGTGCGGGCCATCCGCTCGGCCGCCACCTCGAGATGCGACTGCATATGCGCCCACCGACCGGCGAATGCCACCGCATGGAATGCCTCGACGGCGAGCCCGACATCGCGGCGAGCAGCGTTGTCGCGGTCGTACAGATTCCGCGCCCACGCGGGGAGCGGGTGGCCGGTCAGCGCGCGCTGGCGATCGGCATGCTCCACCTCACGGCGGAGTTCGTCTCGGGAGGCCAGATGCAATGCCTCGATTCCGGCCGACATCGACCGCGCACCACGGGTCGGTGTGATCAGGTCGACGAAGTGGTGCACGCCGGGGAAGATATCCGCGAGCATGCCGAAGTTGTCCGGCATCGCGCGCCGCACCTGCCCGCGCCAGCCGTCGTACAACGGCGCGTCGGTGCGCTGCACCACCCGGGTGGCCAGCAATGTTTCGCCCATCGCGCCCAGTGGTGCCCCGATCCGGATCCGCGTCAGATCGTCTGGTGTGCAGTAGATTCGCTTCATACGCTGCCCCGCATCGTCGCGCTCAGGCACCTCACGGTACCCGCGATCACCGCGGACCTCGCACCATCACCGCGAGGACCGGATCCACTCGCAGCAACTGATCCGCGGCAGCCGACGTCGCCGTCCAGCGCAGCCCGTTCGGCCACCATCGTTTCCGCCGCCCGGCCACCACCGCACCAACGCCCAACCGTCCCAGCACCGGCCATACGGGCCGCGCCACCACTTCGTCCATCATCGCCGACTCCTGAATCCGCACTGTTCAGCAGCCTAGGAATCAGTGTGCGGCACTCCCACCATGTTTCGGCCGTGGCCTAAACACCGTCGAGCATTCCTCAGCGACCTCGATAACTTGTTATAGCTTTTGCGCATGACCGCTCGAATTGTGGGCAGCCGGTCTAGGTGAAAAGCTCTCGAACCGCCCCAAGGCGGCATCGGATCGCGATCGGTTTGCTCACCGTCGCGTGGGCGGTGGGGTGCGGCACGTCGGAGGAAATCGCCCCGCCCACGTCATCGGGCCCGGCCCCGATACCCGCCGTCACCATCACCATCGACCATCAGAACTACACCGGCACGCCCCCGATCACGCCGGGCGCGGTGCTCACGGTGGTCAACCTCGATTCGGTAAAACACAGCATCACCAGCAAACGCCCCGGCCTCTTCGACCACGAGATCGGCCCGGGCCAGACCATCACCTTCACTGCACCCGACGAAATCGGCTCGCACCCCTTCTACTGCCGATATCACGCGAATATGGATGGCGCACTGAGCGTCCGGAAGGCTGTTTCGCCATGACGCCTATACGCAGTACTGGCAAGTCCCGCTGGCAGGCAGCTGGATGAAGCACTGGTCGCACACGGCCGCGCGGGCAGGCTCGGGCTTTGCCTCCTGCGTGGAGGTGGCGGTGGTGCCAGCCGATCGGCGGCCCGCCACCTTGGGCGTGAGCGGCGGGGCGGTCAGCTCGGCGGGCATGGCGGCGCCGTGGTGCTCGTAGCACTGCCACCGGGCGTAGGAGGCGTGCAACTCGAGGTCCTTCGGAACCGGCAGTCCGGCGAGTTCCAGCACGTACTTGTAGGTGTCACCGACGGTGTGGTTCTCCTGCACGCACAGCGAGGTCAGCGGCGGTTCGCCCGCGTTGTGACAGCGACGGGCGACCTTGCGCAGGATCGCTTCCATCCACGTCCGCGTCGGCGCACCCGTCTGCACCCCGGACGCCTCCTGCACCCGCTCGGCCAGCTCATCGACAGTGATGAAGTTCCCGTACCCCGTGGCGATTTCGGACAGCTCCGCATGTGCCGCAAAGGCCCATGCCATCGTCGCCTCCCGCAACGTCACCGGGACGCCGTCACCTGCCCGCCATGCCCCCGCCGCCGTGGATACCGAACTCTTGATCACCCGCTCAAGTTATCGCGCCGCCCCGCGGCTCGCCGAATGCCCCCACATTCCGGCGTCTGATCAAGATCACCATGCATCCACTCGAAGTGTGCCGTCGCCAGCGCATGATGATCTTGTTACTAGCTTCCTAGGATGCTAGCATCGGATTGTGCGCGACGAGGATGTGAAGCAGTTCAACGTGTATTTGCCGGTGGGGTTGATCAAGCAGGTCAAGTTCCGGGCGATCGAGTCCGGCATGTCGCTGTCGGCACTGGTCGCGGAGGCACTGCGCGGATACCTCGACGACACCCACGATCAGCAACCGCGAGCGCAAGAAGGAGAGACGATATGACGACGCAGGGCATCGAAGGCGTTTTCGTCGAGACGCACAATTGGGGCAAGGCGGCGCGGTTCTTTCAGGCGCTCGGTTTCGAACCCGAATTCACCACCGACCACAACTCCGGACTGTTCCGCAATGGCGACGGTCCGTATGTATTCATCGCCGAGATCCCGCGCAGTCAGACCCCACAGACGCAGCTCGTGTTGACGGTGACCGAACCGGATGCGTTCCGGCCGAGCGATGACGTCGAGGTGGTCACGTCTTTCGAGGAAACCCATTACGGGACAAAGGAAATGACGGTGCGCGATCCGGACGGCCGGGTCTGGAGTCTGCAGGTCGGAAAGGTCGACTGAACCATGCAACAGGTCATCGGTCCCGAGAGCACTGCGGAGCGGGTCGCACTGTGGCGCGCCTTGCACGTCGAGATCGATCCGGCGCCGCATGTGCTCGAAGACGAGATCGGGCTGCGGCTTATCGACCCCGACGCCGGGTGGCGCGCCCGCGGGGATATGAATCCCGAGACGACCAGCCTCTCGCGCGCGTGCGTCGTGGCGCGCGCCCGTTTCGTCGAGGATCTGGTGGTCGAGCAGGCGGCGCGCGGCGTCGATCAGTACGTCATCCTGGGCGCGGGACTCGACACCTTCGCTCAGCGCCGTCCCGAAATCGCCTCCGGACTAACCGTATTCGAGGTAGACCAGCCCGGCCCGCAGGCATGGAAGCGGCAGCGCTTGGTCGAACTCGGCTACGGAATTCCGCAGTGGCTGCGGCTGGTCCCGGTCGATTTCGAGGCCGAATCCTGGTGGGAACGACTCATTTCCGCGGGCTTCGACCCGTCGCGTCCCGCGGTGGTCGCCGAAACCGGCGTCTCCATGTATCTCACACGCGAAGCGAACGTCCAGACACTGGAGCGGATTTCGACCCTCGCACCCGGCTCCACCTTGGCCATGACCTTCCAACTCCCACTGGACCTACTCGACGCCGAGGAACGCGCGATACGTCAGGCCGTCGAGAACGCCGCGCGAGCAAGCGGAGTGCCATTCCTCAGCCTGTTCAGTCCCGATGAACTGATCGCACTGGCCGAGGCAGCGGGTTTCGTATCGGCACAACACATTTCGACATCCACCCTGACCCAGCGCTACTTCGCCGACAGAACGGACGGCCTGCAACCCCCGAACGCGGAGCAGTTCCTGGTCGCGACGACCTGAACAACCCAGATCAGCAGGCCCAGAAGCGTTGTGGTGAGGCCGATTCCGCATACCAGCGACCGACCGCCGGACTGGTATGCGGCTCCGGCGACGACCGAACCCGCGACGCCGCGATCGGCCCACCCCCGGCGCGCCCAGCGCACCGACCAGACCGAAGGTGAACTCCGAGTCGTGGTGGGGACTGGAATGCAGTGGTGTTCGCGATCGCCTACAGCGCCCGGCGCACCCCGTCCAATGCGGCGCGCACCGTTATCGAGGCCCTACGCCGCCGCGCCTGAACGCTCGATGCGCGCCGCCGGAGCGGCGCCGTGATAGAAGTACTGCCCCAAACCGACTGTGAAGATGAGCATTCCGTACACCGAATGCTCGACGGACGCGGTGAACAGCGATTGCGTCCGCAAATACCGCGTGGCAAAGATCCAGCCGCCGACACCGCTCAGCACGACCGAGAGCCAACTGCCGAAGATGATGTGCACGTAGCCGAATGCGATCGCGCTCGCGGCCACCAACCCGACGCCGTCGCCGAAGACCGGCGCGTACCGGTGGAACAGGAACGAACGGAAGATCAGTTCCTGCGGGTACACGCTGAGCACGGGATACAACACCATGACTGCCAGCCACAGCCAGGGATTTCGGCGCGGCAGCTCGAACAGATTGTCCCGCCGCAGCACCGCGACCGCCGCGGTGAGCGCCAGCGCGTTCGACCCTGCCAGCGCCGCCATGGGGCGCGCTTGTTTGTGAATCGCCTCGGAGCGCCAGAGCGCCGCGCGGTCGAAGTCCGAAGCACGCCGCAGGTAACCGGTTACGCCGACCGCCAATGCGAGCAGCGCGGGAATCGGCGGTCTACCTCGTAATACCGCGTTGTACGCGGTTGTCCCGCCGAAGAACAGCGCGGCGTATTCGGCGCCCAGGTACACGCGCCGCCACCGTCGAATCCGCACGCTCACACCATAGTTGTGATGACGCGGGCACGCCCGCCTGAAAATGCCCTATGCCCTTGCGGACATAGGGCTGCGGATCACTGTCCGGGCGCGGGGCATCCAGGCGGCGGGCCCTGCGGGTCCCCGGGCGGCGGACCCTGCTGGTCGCCGGGCGGCGGACCCTGGTGATCCCCGGGCGGCGGCGGACACTGCTGTCCCGCTGCCGGGCCCTGCGGCTGATCAGCGCTCGCGACACCGGCCCCGACGCCCAGTGCACCGAACACCACGACGCCCGCCGCAGCCGCCGTGACCAGCTTCGACTTGACTCCCATACGTTTCCTCCTGGGTTTCTGGATCCGTCGGGAGCGATCCTTGCCGCCCCGACGCGAGAATCGTTGCGGCCCAACCTCTGTCGAAAATGGGAGCAAGTTAGGAGCCAGCTATGAGCGCGCACGCCCGATCGGCCCCGGGGGGCGGGATTCGACAGCAACCACACTGCTGATTCCCAGCCGACGCTCAGGTTTGCGTGCGAGGTTCTCCCGTAGCTGCCAGCAGTTGAGGATGGGGTTCGATGAGGGTGATCGATGGCGTCGGCCGGTGGTCGACCGGTATCAGCGTCGGGTTGGCGGTGCTGATGCTCGGAGTTGGATTCGCGCATGCGGATACCGTGGTGCCGCTGCCCGACGGCGAGCAGGCCTTGACGACGGCGACGGGAATTCCGGTGGATCTGACCAGGACCGGTGAGACCGCGATCATCTCCCAGTCCCTCGCCGCCAACGGCATGTCACGCACGGCGCAGCTGTCGGCGACCGCGTACGCCACGGCTCCGGGCGCGACAGCGGGCAATTTGGAGACCGGCTATCTGATCGGCTGCCAGGTAGATCTGTCCGGCGGGCTGTCACTCGGCGGTGATGTCTACCTGTCGCCCGGCTCGGTGTCGCCGGAATTGACCCCGAGTATCAAACTGGTGCCCGGTGGCGTCGCGGTGGTGAAGTTCGGCGCCAAGAAGCTCGATCCCGCGGCGGGTGCCGTCGGCATCGCCTACCGCAATCGCGGCATCCAGCTGAGTGGGTGCGGCGGGTACGCGCAGGCGCGCGCGTTCAGCGCCCTGACGGTGACCAACGACCAAGGGTCGGCCGAAGTGACCTTGTACGGCGACCCGTTCAGCGTCGGATGAGCGGCGTGATCCGATCGAACGAGAGGAACAGCGCGATGCGCCGTTCACTGGGCGCCGCGATGATGACGTGCGCCTTCCTGCCCCTCGTACTGGTGACATCCGGTGCGGCACAAGCCGATACCTCGATCCAACTCCCAGATGGCCACGATCAGTTCACCACTCGTGATGGCCTTGTCGTCGCGGTCGACCGCACCGGTGAACACGCGACGATCTCCGGGTCGATGGCCGCGAGCCCACTGTCCCGCAACGCGTGGGTTTCCGGCGTGACATCCGTGCACATCACCGTGCCCGCCGATATCAAAGTCAGCGGCGGTCGGATCGAAACCGGTTACCTCGTTGGCTGCCAGGTCGATCTCGGCAGCGGCGCACACGCGGACGGCAGCGGCGATACGCCGCCGCCCCAGCCGAAAACCGACGCGCCCGCGGGTGCCGACAACGGCGGCAACAACAGCGACGGTGGTGGCGGCGGGGGCAACGGCGGTGTCACCGCGGGCGGATATGCCGGTGGCACCGCAGGCGACTCGAGGATCTCGCCCTACGCCGACCCCTCCCTGAGCGTTCAGTTGAAGCCCGGCAAGGTGGCCACCAAGGAAATCGAGGACTACACCTTCACCGGCACATCGGGCATCACCCAGTATGTGGACCACACACTGTCTATAGAAGGTTGTGCAGGCGCCGCCGAAGCTCGGGCCTACACCACGGTCACCGTGGACGACAACGTCATGGACGACTCCGAAACCCTGTGGGGGCAACCCTTCAGCCTCGGCTGATCGCATCGCGCGGAACGGTCATGGGATGACGGGAAGACTGGTACCGTCGCACGGCATAACGTCGGCATGACCACCATCAACCACTGGGGTAATGATGCGTTCGATCCGATCCGTGACTGCTTTCTCCCTCGCCGCGATGACCGCGGCGACCGTAACCGCCACGGCCGCACCAGCTTCCGCGGACTCGAGCGGCGGCAAGTTCGCGACGATCTACTCGCTGACCAACGGCCCGTGCGTCGCGATCGTCGACTCGTCGGTCAACGGCAACGCCTACCCGGGCATGGCCGCCTTCACCGTGACCGCCCAGATGATCGGCGTCGGCCAGTGTTCACTCGACATCACCCTGAACTACCGCAATGTCGACACCGGCGAAACCGGCAGCTTCACCACACATGCCAACGGCCCCGGCTTCTGGGGCAACAGCGGTTACTCGGCCCTGTTCAGCCCTGGTCACGACAACTTCGTCGGCACCGTCACCGTCAACGCGGCCCACTTCCCGGAAGCCGGTGCAGTCCAGTTCACCAACCACCCCTACCAGGGTTAGCTGATGTCGGCCTGCGGTCATCGGTGAGGACGCGCCTGGTTCTCGGACACGCCCGCAGTATTCGGCCGAATACGCCCGAGGCCATACTATCTCGCTATGACTGTCGGATTTGGAAAGGCCTTGGTAATCAGGAGGATTCAGCGACGCGGCCGATCGATACTGGTGACGGTCGATGCGCCGCAGCCTTTTTCGAAACCTGACGCGGACTACTTTTGTCGACTACGGATCGAGGGCCTACAGCCCGCCCCGATCATCATCCAAACGACCGGCACCGAACCAGCACAGGCGTTGATGTCCGGGTTGACCGAAATCAGCGCCCGCCTGTCCGTCTCGCTCCCGGATTTTTTGTCGGAAGCGCGAATCGGCGGTGACCTCGCACCAGCTGTCGGCTAGCCCGATACATGATCGAGTTCTGATGCACAGCCACCAGCTCCGCGACGACCTGTCGCCGAGTTGGTGGCTGTGGTCTTCGGCCGGGAATACGGACCCGTACCGGTTCGCCGTGACCATCGAATCGGTCACAGCAGTTGTTGCCCTGTTGACCGAATTTCGATCGGCGCGCCAGTCAGGGAGGGTGCGGGTTTTCACCCTGGGGTGGGTGTCGCGCGATCCGTTCACGGACGAGGATTGGCCTTGTACACGACGTGATCGATACCGCGCCCAGGGAAGTGATGCAGATGCCTCTTGCTGTTCCGTTTCTGTCTTCTCGCCGCATCCTGTTGTCGATGACCCTTGCCGGTGGACTCGTGCTGCTCGGCCCCAGCGTATTGGGGATCTCGGGGCCGCTGTCGCTACCGGCGGCCTCCACGTCGTCGTTCGATGCCGCCTCGCATAGCCACGGCGACGGGCATCCGCCGATGCTCAAGTGCCCTCGCTTCGACTGCTGACTCAGTTCCCCACGGGGGCGGCGGGGTTGGTTCTCCAAGTTGCGGAGGGGCGGAGGCTTCCGGCGGGATCTATCCGGGGTGTCCCGGCCCCAGGCCCGGACCAGGGCGGACTGGCTGCTGCACCCCAGGCTCCCCCTGTGACACGAGCGCAGCGGCTTCTAGGCCAGACACGGTTGCCCGAGGTCTAATCGACTTCGTGAGTCCCATGTCGCAAGTTATCGACCTATGGTCGGCGCTGGTTTGCCGACGCGGCGGAGACTTCGGCGTCTACAGCAGGTTCTTTTTGAACCAATCGAACAACGCCTGTTCGGTCTTGGGACGGTTGGAGGGGGAATCGGGACCGACGGATACGAGTCGGATGGCGATGTCGCGGCTCTGATCCAACGCAACGAGCGTCGGCACGGGAGCGGTGATGCAGGCGAACCGGCTGATGGTCGTGCCATTTCGATTCGACGGTTGCTCGGAAACCGTGGCACCGTCGCACGCGCGCTCGCCGGACTTCCTCAAACCATCAAAAAACTGGGTCGCTTTCGAATGGGTGGGAAATTGGAAAAACCTTGCTGACGGCGCACCAGACTCGTTGCCGAAGCATAGAACGGCGGCGGTCGCATCGCTCACGGGTGACTCGCGTCGACAGTATTGTCGGTCGTAGGCCTTGGGCAGTTTGTTGAGCAGATCTTTGTCGGCCGGAGTGTAGTCGTCGTCCGGGTCCCTCGGAGTAGTCAGGAATTGCGAATTCCCCTCTCCCGTGTCGTGTAGAGCCCAGTACAACTGGGCGCTACCGCCCACCGACTCGGGGAAGGAGAGAACCACCATGCTCAGGGCCGCGTCGTCGGTTTGGATCACCCCCGAGGTCGGTGGTGTCGTCGTGGGATCCGTGAAGCAAGCCGTCCGCCCGACCTGCCTGCCGTCTCTCATCGCGGGGCCGTCGCGGCCGGGTGGATCGTCCGGACAGTTGCTGGTCTGCAACGCTGTCTGTGACGCTACGACGTGATAGGCCTTGTCCAGTGCGTCGGCATTGGGAAACAGGTAGAAGTCCGCGCTGGGCGTGCGGATTTCGGGAATCTCGTCGCAGGTGAGATGGGCTTTCTCCCCTAGAAAGGCCGGTGGGTTCCGGTGATGACAGACGCTGCGGTTGTACGGGTCTTGCACGTTCTTCAGCAGGGTGATGTCGTCGCCGGTGAAGAATTCGGATTTCGCCGTCTCTGAGGTCGGCGGTGCGGGTTTGTTGTGGAGCAGCGGCCAGGCTCCGACGGCCGCCACGGCCGCGACGGCCGCGACAGCGGCGATCCAGAGGTGGCGTAGCCGACGCCGGGGCGCCGGGGCGGATCTCGCCTCGGGTGTGGAGGTCGCCCGGGGTGCGGGATGCGCCGCCACGGTGGGATCGTATTCGTGTACGGCAAGGGGACTATGGTCTTCGGCGTCGGCGGTAGACGACGCAAGTGCGGCGTGGGCAGCGGCGGCCAATTCGCCCGCGCTGGCGTAGCGTTCGTCGGCCGACTTCGCCATGCCGCGCGCGACGACAGCGTCGATCGCGGCCGGGATTCCCGGCGCGTAGCTGCTCGTCCGGGGTGGAAGTTCGATCATGTGGGCCCGCATGACGGCGGCGTCGCCGCCGTCGGTCGAGTAAGGGCGGCTGCCGGTCAGGCATTCGTGCAATACGCACGCCAAGGCATAGACATCGACAGCCGGGCTGGCCGGGCCTGCTCGGAAACGTTCGGGCGCCATGTAGTTGAACGAGCCGATCGCCGATCCGGTCTGGGTCAGGCGTTCGTCGGTGTTCGTGTTGGCCAGGCCGAAGTCGGCCAGGTAGGCGAACCCGTCGTGGGTGAGCAGGATATTGTCCGGCTTGATGTCACGATGGACCAGGCCATCGTGGTGTGCGGCGTCGAGTCCGGCTGCGATCTGGCTGATCACCGAGACAGCTTGCTCGGGCGGCAGCGGGCCGTGGGTTTTCAATGCGGTGCGGAGGCTATCGCCGTGCACGAGCCGCATATCGATGTAGAGCAGCCCGTCGATCTCGCCGTAGTCGTGGATCGGGATGACGTGGGGCTCCTGCAGCAGCGCGGCGATGTGGGATTCGCGCCGGAACCGGGCCCGATAGACCGGGTCGTCGGCCAACTGTTCGGGCAGCACCTTCACCGCGACCACCCGGCCCTTGGTGGTATCGAGTGCCTCGAATACCCGGCCCATCCCGCCGGAACCGATCAGCCGCCGCAGGTGATATTTCCCGAACGTCGACCCTGGCATCAGCGGCGGCCGCAGGTTGGTCACGACTGCTCCGCCTGCGTTGCCGGTGATCTGCGCGGGTTGGTCAGAATTGAGAATCGGCGCTTGAACATTGTCGACTTGCCAGCTGGACGACGACGCGGCCTCGGCCCCTTCGGTGAAAGTGCGACCCCACTGCCACACGATCTATGCCCCTTCACATTGTAGTCCGACGGTATTGGCCGGCGTGCTACGACTGCTCGGGTATCGACAGGCTCTCGCGCCGACACATCCTGCGATTGCTGGTGCCGCACTGCTGTTGGGGGCACTGTCTCGTGCGACGGACTCGCCTGGAGGAATTGGTGCGCTGCATGCTGCGCGCAGCGTGCGGCACACGGCCGGAACTGCGATCGCTCCGGCGTGCGGGCGACCGAAGCACGCTCGCAGGAACTCACGTCCGGGCGGATACGGCAACGGCGCCGCCCGATCGTCCTCCGGACGGCATGGTGACCGGGCCGCCACCGCCCGTGCGTCGGAGTCGAGTGCACGGTAGTTCACCGCCTCCGCGACCAGTTCGCGGCCCACCTCGGGGAGAAAGGTGTAGCGCGGTAGGCATCGGATCGGTCGCGAACATCCGCGACAACGGTGGACGGCATTCGTGGACTCCTGGGCAGCTGGTTCGTGTATCGGCGCGCGATGGATGAGGTCTGCCGCTTCGTTGGTAGCAGCCTTGACAAGAATCTTCGGCGTCGGCGCTCGTCCCGAATAGCCACCATAGGTGGCGATCGTTTTCACCCCTGGGGCAACATCTCCCTCCCTGGGTGCTGACACACCACTGCTGGTCGGCGCCGATTCCACCGTGGTTGTACATCGGGCCGCTCCGCTGCGCGACACGATTCCGCACGCCCCCAGTTCCTTGTCGACGCGAACCCGTCCGTCATGAATGAGACCGACACCAGGCCCCGACCCACCGAGATCACCGCTTCGGATGTGGGGACCGAGGAGCAGGTGCAGATCTTCGCCACCAGACAATCGAGGACCGGTTGCGCGCCGTGTACCTGATGTCCTGCGACGGTCTGCGCCGCTCACACGCACGGCTTCGCCGCGAGGATCAGCTTGCCGCACCTGGTCGCTGTCTCGGCCTTTCCCGACTGGGATCCTTCCTCTGCCGTCCCAACAGTCAGTGGACCAGCCGATCGCCGCGGTCGATGATGCACTCGCATCGCAATTGCGTTGCGGGGAACGGGAATAGGACCAGCCCGTGTGCGGCGCGCGCTCGGTTCATGGCGGTCGCCGTCGCCGCCGGTGGGCCTGGAAGCCGACGCGGAGGTGTTCTCGACCAGCCGATTCCGGGTTGGGACGGACTTGTCGGTGCCGTGACATATCTTGTGCGCATCGTGATCGACCGGGAGGGAGAACGATGGCCTCGAATCCGAGTGCCACGCCGGATGAACCGGCTTGGGAAAGCGCTTCTGTCGTACGGGTTTTGCCCGCCGTCGCACCGCGCAAACTGAACAAGGTGCCGTTCGTGGAGCTGGCCGACGGGCGCCTCCAGGGCGTGGTGTCGAGCGGCTCCGATATTTCACGCGTGTACGTGGCGTCGGTGACCGCGGGGACGCATGGGCTGAGCTGTAGCACCAATAACAACCGGCCGTGCGGCGGGTTGAACCAGGGGTGGGTCTGCAAACATCTGGAAGCACTCATCGAAGAGGCGGTGCTCCAGTACGGGCAGGACCGGGTGGCGCGGTTCCTGCGTGTCGATGTCCCCGAGGGCACCCGACTCGCGAACTGCCTCAATGGAACTCGCGACCCGGCTCCGGCCGCCGCGGTGTTCAGCCGATTCCTGCGGCATCTGACCTACCTGGAGCTGCCGGGTAGCGCGACGCCGATCCCGGAACTGCACTGGTTCCCTGCGGGGGTGGGTCGCTGATGCAGGCTGTACAACTAGCCGCACTGGCGGTTACGCCCGACGGTGTCGCGGCGGCCCTGGACGCGGTGGGCGGCTTCGACACCGCGCTGGTCAACGGCTTCGCCCGGGTTTCCGAACCGCAGAGCGCGGCACTGGCAGCGCTGGCCGGAGCGGTGGCGGGTTCGCCACTGGCCGAGGCCGTGGCGGCGGCGGTGTCGAAGGTGAGCACGGGGGCGATCGGCACGGATGAGCTGTCGGCGCTGGCCGCCGCCCGTGCCGCCCTGCTGGGCGCGGTGCACGACGCACTGGTCGACCAGGCCGATACGGCATTGGGCCGCAATCGATCCGAGTGGACGGCCACGCCGGACACCGCCGCCCCGAGCCCGCTCGCGGCGGGTTCCCGCGCCTGGCTGAGCGAACTGGCCATCGCCGGATGGCGCGGCGTGGACCACGACCTGGTGGCGGCCGCCGATCAAACCGTGGAGTCGCTCCTGGCAGACCCCGCGCTGCGACGGCTGGCCGTGCTGCTGGACGGCTTCACCGCCGAACTGGGCGCTTCCGCGCCGATCGCCACCATGGACCGGGTGCCCGCGCGACGCTGGGCCGATCTGTGGACGCGCGCCCTGCTGCTGTCCTGGCGCGGCGCGGAATCCGCTGTGACCGAGTCGGTTTCGGGTCGGCTGCTGCCGCTGGGCGTGGACCTGCACGAGCATGGGACCGCCGTACAGGCCCAGGTGCACGGCGTGCTGGAGGTGGCGGGCGCACCGGCCCGCCGAGTGCGGGTATCGGTGGCCGCGGCCAAGGTGGACACCATTGTGGGACCGGCGGTTTGGCAATTGCTCGGTACGCATCGGCAGTTGCTCACCGCGCTGGCCGAGCAGCGCGCGCTGGAGCTCACCGACATGCCGCTGACGGCGACCGGTGACCTGCTGTGGGATGACGATCGAGCGAAGGCCGGGGCGGCCGCCGATCCGTTCGTCACCGCCACCGTGCAGCTGCCGCAGGCGCAGGCCCCCGCCGTCGCGCCGCTGGACAGCGATCCGGTGCACATCGCCGAACCGGTTCTGCTCGAAGGGTACCGATTCCGCGACGGTGCAATGGAATTGGGCGAGCAGCGGCTTCGAGTGGAACTGGACGCGCTGCCATCCGCCGGTCCGCTCACTCCGGCCGGGGTGACCGCCTCCAGCACGATGATCGGATTGCTGCGCTGGGATGCCAGTGGCTGGTCGGTGCGACCGCTGGCCGTGCGGCGCAAGGTCAAGAGCGCACTCACCGCGTTCCACAACGGTGATTGGGCGCTCGGCCCGACCGATCCGAAAGTCGCCAAGGCACAGGCCAAGTCGGGCGATGCCGTGGCGGTGTTGCGTGAACGCGCGGGACGGTTGCTGCGCAAATGACTACAGCATCGCGAAGCGATTCCATGTGGGGTGGCCCCCGAGTGTCGGGTGGGCCGAATCATGAGACGCGACGCCAGATCCTGTACTGGCGTCTACTGGCCGGTGTCTTCACCGGGGATCAGCAACCGACGCTGGAACAGGCGAGCGCGGGCATCGTCGACGATCTGGGGTTGCCGCTGGCCGTGCTCGATCCGGGCATTTCCATCGACAATGTGGCGCAACGCTATCCGGAGATGAAGGCGGAGTTCGAAAGCCTCGACTTCTCCGAGACAGTCGACTCCACAGCCGAGGTCGCCGGGAACGAGGCCGACGCCGCGTCGCCCGAGCCCGTCGGCGCGGCCGATGTCCGCACCGCCGCACTGGTTTCCAAGCTGCTGCTGAACGTCTTCGCCACCGGCTCCGGTCAGGTCAGCGCCACCCAGCTGGCGGGCTGGCAGTCCGATGCCACTTGGCTGCGCCGCTGCCTGGGTGAGGAGCAGGCCGGCGCCGTACAAGGCGTGCTCACCGGTCTGGAAGGTGAACTGGTGTCCCGCATGCGGCTGCGCGAAGTGCTGGCCGATCCGCACCTGGCCGCCCAGCTCACCCCGAGCATGTCGCTCATCGAACAACTGCTGCGCGACAAACACAATCTGTCCGGCGTGGCCCTGGCCAATGCCAAACGCCTCATCCGCCGCTACATCGACGAGGTCGCCGAAGTCCTGCGCACCCAGGTGCAGCAGACCAGCGTCGGCACCGTCGACCGCTCGGTCCCGCCCAAACGCATCCTGCGCAACCTGGACATGGACCGGACCATCTGGAAGAACCTGCCCAACTGGAACCCCCGGGACGAGCGCCTCTACGTCGACCGGCTCTACTACCGCCAGACCGCCAAGCGCACCGTCCCCGCCCGCATGATCGTGGTGGTGGACCAGTCCGGTTCCATGGTCGACTCCATGGTGAACTGCACCATTCTGGCGTCGATCTTCGCGGGCCTGCCCAAGGTGGATGTACATCTCATCGCCTACGACACCCGCGCCCTGGATCTCACCCCGTGGGTGCACGACCCGTTCGAGGTGCTGTTGCGCACCAATCTCGGCGGCGGCAACGACGGCCCGGTCGCCATGGCCATGGCCCAGCCCAAGATAACCGATCCGAAAAACACTGTGCTGGTGTGGATTTCAGACTTCTACGAGTTCGACCGCTCCCAGCCGCTGTTCGAGGCCATGGAGACAGTGCACCGCTCCGGGGTGAAGCTCATCCCGGTCGGCTCAGTGAACAGCTCCGGCCACCAGAGCGTCAACCCGTGGTTCCGCGAACGGTTCAAAAACCTTGGCACCCCGGTGATCTCCGGACGCATCCAGAAGCTCGTGCACGAGCTCAAGAACTTTCTCGACTAGGAGACAAGCCATCATGAACGACGTTTTGCGCGCCCCCGCCGAGGTCAAGTACGCCGATGAACTGGATTGGCTGGAGTCCGTCGACGACGGCCCCAAGCCGTTCGCGTGGCGGCTGAGCCCGAAGATGGTGCGGCTGTTCATTCTCGGCTCCGAACGCGCCGACGGACTGGACCGCGAGGTGGAGCAGAAGTGGTTCGGCGACCGCAGCTTCGTCGAGCGCAGCATTGTCACCCTGGCCTCGGACCGCGGTCTGCTGCTCATCGGCGATCCGGGGACCGGCAAGAGCTGGCTGGCCGAGCTGCTGGCCGCGGCCATCAGCCGCAATTCCACACTGGTGGTGCAGGGCACCGCAGGCACCACCGAGGACCACATCAAGTACTCGTGGAACATCTCCATGGTCATCGCCAAGGGGCAGTCGAGGGAGTCGATGATCCCGTCCCCGATCATGACTGCCATGGAGCAGGGCGTTATCGGCCGCTTCGAGGAGCTCACCCGCTCCACCAGCGACGTGCAGGACGCGCTGATCTCCATCCTGTCGGAGAAGTACGTCTCCATCCCCGAGCTCGACGACGACAATGTGGTGTTCGCACAGCCGGGCTTCTCCATCATCGCCACCGCCAACAGCCGCGACCGGGGTGTGAACGACCTGTCCTCGGCGCTCAAGCGGCGCTTCAACTTCGTGCGCATTCCGGTGGTGTCCAACAAGAAGAGCGAGGCGGAGATCGTGCGTTTCCGCACCGCGGAACTGCTGCGCCGCCATTCCCTCGAATTGGAACTGCCACCCACGCTGCTGGACATCCTGCTGGAGAGCTTCGCCGATCTGCGCGCCGCCGCGGCCGCCGCCACCAGCGACGACGACAAACTGGAGTCGGCGCTGTCCACCGCCGAGCAGATCGGTGTGCTCGAGGACGCCATCCTGCACAGCCAGTTCTTCGGTGCGAAGGAATTGCGCGCCGAGACCCTCGCCGGTTCGCTGGTCGGTTCCCTGGCCCGCCGCACGCCCGAGGACCTGGCCATTCTCAACAAGTACCTGCACGGCGTGGTCGAGCCACGTACCAAGGACAAGAAGGGCAATGCCGCCTGGGGTGAATTCCTGGAGGGCGGCCGGGCGGCGATCGCGAGGCTGTCGTGATCGTCTCCGATACCCGGTCCACGCCGAATACCTTTGCCGCGCTGCGGGATCAGTTGGCGGACGCGGCCGTCGCATTCGCCGGGATGCCGGGGGCGGCGGGCGACATCCTGACGGGCATGGTCGACGATGTCGACCGGGCGCTGTCGGAGCGGCTGGAGATCTTCCCGGTCTGCCACCACTCCCCCGCCTCCGGTCTGGCCATGGTGCGGCGGCTGCGCGAAAAGCAGCCGAGCGTCATCTATCTGGAACTGTGCGAAGATATGCGGCCGCTGCTGGACGAGCTGCGCAACTGCCGGTTGCCGGTCGCCTTGCAGGCCTTCGCTACCGACACCGAGGGCTTCCCGCCCGAATGGGCGCCGCTGTCGGTGGTCGCACCGATCACCGAATCGTCGGCCGAGTACCAGGCCATCGCCTACGCACTCGATACGCCGGGCGTGGAACTGGTGCTGGTGGATCGGTCCACCGACCACGTCTTCCAGTGGGCTCCCGAAGAGGCGAAGTCGGAAACATCCGCTGACGGTGAGCAGTCAGCGGACGACGGCCTGCACGGCGAAGCGGTCGGCATCGAAATCGGCGATCTGCGACCGCGTTTCGCCGAACTGGAAGAACACCTGCTGCACCACGGCAAGGTCCGGCACTGGTCGGAATGGTGGGACCAGTACGTGGAGCAGCCCCTCGTGGACGCCGATTACGACACCTACCGCCAGGTCATGGTGATGATCGGCAGCCTGTTCCGGCGGCTGCGGCGCGGCAGCACCGTCGAGGACGAGGATCGTGAACGGTACATGTGGACTCGCATGCGGGAACATTTGGCCGCCAACGACATCGATCCTGCACAGGTGTTGTACGTGTGCGGCGCGGCCCATGCGGCCAGCCCGGTCGAACAGTTCGGGCTGGAGTCGGACGCGGCGTTCGAGATCTCACCGCGCTCGGCCACCAAGTGGCACTATGGGCTGATCCCATCCAGCCATTCCGCTATCGAGGCGCAGTTCGGGCTGGCGGGCGGCGCGGTGTCGATCGCTGCGGCCACTTGGGCGAAGGGATTGCGGCGCGGCAGATTGCAGTCGTTCCAGCTGGAAGGCCAGCAGGGTGCGAAGAAGCGCGCCAAGAAACTGCCGCTGCTCCCGGACTCATCGGAAGCCGAAGTGGCGGACCAGCTTTCGGAATTCCTGTCACGGCCGCCGGTACTGGATCCACTCGATGAGGCCGAACTCCTGGAATGGTCGGTGGATATCGTCCGGCTGGCCCGGCGCAACGGCTACCTGGCCAGCACCGCGGACGCCATCGCCATCTTCGAGACGTCGATCCTGCTGGCGGGCTTGCGCAATCGCGCCCGTCCAACGCCGTACGACTTCCAGGACGCGGCCGTCACCTGTATCGAGAAGGACCGGGTGCCCGGGCGGCGCGATGTGCGGCGGCTGTGTGAAATCCTGCTCGGCGGCGACCGCGTCGGCCAGGTCGGATACTCGGCGCTGCCGCCGCTGGCCCGCGATGTGCTCGACCGGCTGGCACCGCTGGAGCTGGATCTGTCCAAGCGGACGCTGCAGCGCGCGCTCCTGGATCTGAAGATGAATCCGGAACTGCGGCCGTGCTCGGATCTGCTGTGGCTGCTGCGCAGGTTGCTGCCGCAGGACGCGCTGCGCCCCATCATGGGTTCGCGCGGACTGGGTGAGACCTCCATTCAGGAGAGCTGGGATATCGGGCTCGGCAAATATCAGCGGTCACTGGTGGAGCTCGGCTACGAGGGTGTGTCGGTGGAGCAGGTGCTCGAGCAGCGCCTGCGTCGCGCGGTCACGGCACCGGACGCGACCGCGGCCGTAGCGCTTGGCGCTGTCGAGGACGCGCTGGTGTACCTGCGATCGGTCCGGCTCGCCGACGAGCTCGGAAATCGCGCGGTGGAACTCCTCGCCGCCGAACGAACAGTGGACGACGCACCCATCGTGCTGCGGCGAATCCGGGCGCTGCTCAACTACTTCCGCTCCACCTCGGGCGGCTTGCCACCGTGGTGCGAACGGTTCGTGACGGCCGGGTACGCGCACTATTGCACCCTGCTGCCCACCGCCTTCGCCGCCGAGGAGACCGGACCGGCGCAGGTGGCGGCCATGCTGGGCTTCCTGTTCGGGATGGAGAACCTGGCGCTGTCGCTGGGCTGCGATCACACCCAGCTGGAATTGGCGGTGCTGCAATCGCACCCGGAGGCGCCGGCCAAGGTGGCCCTGCTGTGGGCGGCGCGGTTCCAGCTCGGCCTGCTGACCATGGCCGAGCTGCGCGAGCGGTGCGACGCGATGCTGGCCAATCCGCTGGTGCTGCCGACGGTTCCGCAGTACGTGAGCGGTTTCGTGCAGGCCATCGACCCGGCTCCGGCATTGAAACCCTTTGCAGTGGAGCTATTGTCGAAGGCATTCGGCAGGCTACCGGACGCGGTGCTGCTGCCGTGGCTGCCGAAGCTCATCACCACCCTGAAGGACCAGGCGGGCGACCTGATCCCAGGACTGATCCGGGAAGCGGGCCGCACCTTCCCAGGCGCACTGCCCGCCGTGGACACCTTCGTGCCGCCCTGGTCGGTCGAATTCACCACGGCCGCAACGCCGGTGGCGGCGGCACCACGCGGGCCGGTCACCGAACTACTGGCCGCCCACCCCGCCGCCTGCGACGCGCTCGCCGGACTGCTCGGCGTCGAGGGCGGCTGGCAGGAGGCCGGACCTGCCGGAAACCGCGAGGTAACCGTTTTGCTCGACCGGTTCCCCGCAACCGCCGCCGCACTGGCGGTGCAGCTCGGAGCGTCAGCCGCACTGAGCTGACACGGGCCCGCCGGTTCGTCCCGAAATGGGCGGCCGGGGGCCGCCGTGCCAACCACCGAGCGCCGCACCGACCGACACCGTGGCGGACATCGTCGCCCGCTATCGCGAGGCGGTCGAAGGGATTGTGGGATGTGTCAGCCTTCTTGCTCTGCCAGTCCGGCCGTTGTCAGGGTGAGGTGTCGAGTCAAGATGTCGGCTGCGGTGTCGGGGTCGCGGGCCAGCGCTGCCTCCTCCAGTCGGCGATGCTCGTCGGTGCCGTCCCGGTCAGGGTTGCGGTGCGTCGACCAGCGGCGGGCCAGCTCGCTCGCGATCCACATCCGGTCGAAGATCTCCAGCAGGACGAGGTTGCCGCATCCCTCCAGCAGAGTGCGGTGGAAGACCCGATGCGCCTCGGCCCATGTCTCGCTGTAATACTCGCCCTCTTCCGGAGTGAATGCCGGCGTGCGCGCCAAGCGGTGGTGGGCAGCTCGGACGTCGCCCTCCCAGTTGACGTCACCCTTTTCGATCGACATGCGAAGCAGGACCGGCTCGATGGCTCGCCGGGCCTCGCCGATCTGCTGCCAGCGGTCGTCGGAGAACGCTGGGACCGCGAAGCCGCGATTGGTCAGCCGGTCGACCAGGCCTTCACCGACCAGGCGCACCAGCGCCTCACGCACCACAGCCAGGCTCACGCCGTGTTGCCTGGATAGATCCTGCGGCTTGAGCGCGTCACCGGGCGCGCACTCGCCGCGCATGATCGCGTTCCGCATGTGTGCGTAGACCTGCTCGGAAAGCATCTGCTTCTCCGTCGGAGCGTGGACTGTCATGATTCAATTATAGATGATTTGGCAAATCATCGATTATTTCTGATATCGTCGATGTTGCATGTTGGCACGACTAGAAAGGCGCGACACGATGAGCGCAAACGATCCCTTCGCCCGCCTCCCCGAGGCGGCCTCTTTCACGGTCACCAGCACCACGGTGAGCGACGGTGCCGCCTGGCAGCCCGAGCAGTGGTCTTCCGGCGCCCCCGGAGGCAAAGACGTTTCCCCGCAGCTGAGTTGGAGTGGTGCCCCGGCAGGCACCAAGAGCAATGCCGTTACGGTCTACGACCCCGACGCCCCCACCGGCTCCGGCTTCTGGCACTGGGCTGTGGCCAACATCCCGGCCACGACCACGAGCCTGCCCGAGGGTGCCGGAGACGCCGCCGGGATCGGCTTGCCGGTCGGCTCCTTCCAATTGCCGAACGACGCACGCCTACCTCGATATATCGGTGCGGCACCGCCAGCAGGGCACGGTAAGCACCGCTATTTCGTCACCGTGCACGCTCTGGATGTAGACGACATCGGCATCGCCGCCGACTCCACCCCGGCTCTGCTCGGGTTCATCATCGCCGGCCACATTCTGGGCCGAGCGACGCTCGTCGCCACAGCGGAGACAATGCAGTGAGTCCCGTTCGAGGGGGGCCGGTCCCACCGCCAACGCGGATTCGTCGTCATGCGCGGCTTCCGGTGGCTGAGTCGATCCCCTGCGAAGTCGAGATCGTTCGCCACTCGCGCAACGGCGGCGACGCGATCGTCCGCTGGGTCGAGGTCATCGTGAACGGCATACCGATGCCGACCACCGGCGAACCGCGTGTCGTGCACACGCCCCTCGGCACGCACGTCGCGCTCGACCTGACCGCCACGTCGGTCAGCATCCGGACCGAAGACGGGAAATGAGACCGCAAGGAAAGGCAATGAGCGACAAAGATATCGATCGCATGATCGATCGCACCGTGCTGATCACGGGCGCGACGGACGGGCTCGGTCGGGAACTCGCGGTGCGACTCGGGGCCGCAGGTGCCCGGTTGATTCTGCACGGCCGCAACGCCGATCGGGCCGCGGCGCTCGCAGCCGAGGTGACGGCCGCGAGCGGGCCCGCGCCGGAGATCATCCTGGCCGACCTGTCGCGGCTCGCGGAGGTGGACCGGCTGGCCGATGAGATCATCGCCCGCACTTCACGATTGGAGGTGCTGGTGAACAATGCCGGCACCGGCGGGCAGCCGAACGGGAGACGCGAACTCAGCGCCGACGGCAACGAATATCTGTGGGCGGTCAACCATCTAGCCCCGTATCGGCTGACGCGGCGGCTGCTTCCGCTGCTGAGGGCATCGGCTCCGGCGCGGGTGGTGAACGTGGCCTCCGCCGGGCAGCAGGAGATCGACTTCGACGATCCGAACCTGAAGCAAGGCTACGACGTGTACACCGCGTACTGCCGCGCCAAGCTGGCGATGATCATGGCGACCATCGAGTACGCCGAGAAACTCGACGGGACCGGCGTCACGGTGAACGCCCTGCACCCGGCCACACTCATGGCGACGACCATGGTGCTCGAGTCCGGGATCACGCCGATCAGCACGGTCGCCGAGGGCGCGGACGCCACTCTCCGGCTGATCTGCGATCCGGGCCTGGCGCAGACGACGGGCCGGTATTTCAACGGCACCAGCCAGAGCCGTCCGCACGCGCAGGCCGACGATCCGAAGGCGCGCCGTCGCCTGCTCGAAATCAGTGACACCGCAGTCGTTTCGGCGGTGGGCCGAAGTGGCGGGCCATGAGGTCGCGCGTCGCTCGATCAACGGAGCGCGGCTCTACCACGGCACGGTCCGGCCGTGCCGATCCAGAAACTGCAGGCCGGGTGCGCCGGCCTGCGTCTCGAGGACGTCCGCGACGGCCGGGATGCTCTCCTGCGGGGTAAGCGGCGCGTCGGGTCCGCCGAGCCGGGTCCGGTTGTGGCCGGGGTCGATGAGCAGTTTGGTGTGGCCGTCGCCCGCATTCCGGTCGTTCGGGCCAGTACTGCCGTGGCAAGCCGCAGCCGCCGCCTGTGTCCACCCGCAGGATAGAATTCGAGCAACGCCTGCGCGCGATGCAACAGGCCGGCGACATCCTCGACTCCCGCGACGCGCAGATCTTGCGACTCGAGGCCGACAACCATTCCGGACCCGGCCCTTGCCAGAATCGCCGCCCAGCACGAATTCCAGCGACTCCGCACCGCCGCATCTCTCGACTCCGACCTGCCACCTTCCCCGCAGAGCGTCATCGGCACACGCTGAAGGAGGCGGCAAAAGAACGAAACCACAAGTACGACAGGCAGATCCAACTCCAACCAACAGAATCGAGCCGACAATGGCATGGTCGATACCGCGAATCACCACCGGCACTGAACGCCGTTTGCTCGAGAGCATGCTCGACCGCAACCGAGCCGAATTGATCAACACAGTGGGCGGCCTGTCCGACGAAGAAGCCCGCCGCCGCCTCGTCGCGTCGATGACCACCCCGATCGGACTACTCAAGCACGCCGCGGTCGCCGAACGGATCTGGTTCCAGCACGTCCTGGCGGGCCTGCCCGAGAGCGAATGCGACGGCGGCACGACGCCGGGCGACGCCAGTTTCGTCATCGACGACAACGAGACCCTGGCCGAGGTGATCGCCGAATTCGAGCGCGCCAGCGAACGTTCCCGTGCGATCGCCGCCGAATTCGACCTCGACGACATCAGGACACACCCCCGCGTCGGCGACGTCAGCCTCCGATTCATCTATCTGCTCGCGATCGAGGACTTCGCACGTCACGCCGGCCACGGCGACATCCTCCGCGAGCAGATCGAACATCCCGCCGCGTCGGGCATCAATACCCCAGAACAGCACTAGCCGAGCGTCCCCTCAACCCGGTCGCGGTCGGCCAGTTATAGCCCGGGCATGTGTTGCTCGCCCTCCTTCAAACAATCCGCGCATCGGTCATACTGTTGACAGCCTTTGTCTCCCAACATATTTGATAAATGTCGAAGCGAAATCGATCAGTGTAGCCGCCCGGGCGGCGGCCGAGAGAGGGAAATCATGGGATTGCCAAGTGAATTCGGCAAGGTCGGCGGTGCGGGCATCGCGGCGCTCACACTGCTCGCGCTGCTGCCCGGTACCGCACAGGCGGCCATTGGCCGGGCCTCCTACGTCACTTCGGCGGGAAAGATCTTGTCGATCGAACGGCCGGAAAGCGGTGCCTGTATCCAATTGCAGGATGTCACAGTGCGTTTCGAGAACCGCACCAGCGACCGGGCCTACCTGTTCGGCGATTCCGCGTGCGGTGCGGGATCCGAGATCGAGGGTGTCGATCTCATCTGGAATGCTCCGGCCGGGGTGCAGGCCCTGTCCGTGCGCTTCGAGCCAACCGGGTAGCCCGCGACATCGACGCCGGAAAGACCCGAAAACCGCTCTCCCGCATTGAGTTGCGCGGCGACGGCGCCGTGTTCGCCAGGCGACGGTGAGCACGATCTCGCCTTGCATACGCCCTCGCGCGCCGCCCTGGCGTCTGCGCGGGAACGTGCTGCCGATCGCAACGCGCACCTTGCCCGCGTCGAGCAACCAACCCCATTCAGCGAGCCGTGCACCGCTCGAACGGACCTGGGCGCCCGAGAGCGTGACGCCCAGCTATATCGGCCATGCCTGATCGCAAACCCGCTGTCGGATCGGCGAAGTCGGCCTCATGGATTCGGATCTCGACTCCCGGGTGCCGCCGTCGGAACACGGTTGACAGCGCGACGCCGACCTGCTCGGCGCTGTCTGCGAGGGAGCCCACCCGCAGCACCGACGCTCCTGCGCCCGCGGACGCGCGGGCGCGCGCGATCGGCCTGCGCGAGCAGGGCACGCGCGTCCTTGTACAGCAACTCGCCCAAGGGTGTGAGGGCTACGCCGTTCGGAGATCTCCGCAGCAGCTCACAACCCAGTTCCTGCTCGAGTTGACGAATGGCACGGCTCAGCGGGGGCTGGGTCGTGCGCCGGCGGTCGGCGGCGCGGCCGAAATGCAACTCCTCCGCCACCACCACGAAATACCGCAGCGTTCTCAGTTCCATCACCTGTGACGATACCTTCGCGGTATCGGGCGAGACCAAACGGTCTTGGACGACCGATGAGCACCTGGTCCAGGCTGAAATCATGTCACTTCTTCCTCAGCCGTCGACTTGGTCCGGGCCGCTGCCCGAGGCGTCGCCGCCCTCGGACATGGCCGTATATCAACTCCCGACCGGGACCTACGAGACCAGGGCCGCCTTCGCATTCAAGGGCGGGTCTTTTCGCGACAAGCGCCGTTTCGCCGCGACTGCGGTCCTGGTGAGACACCCCAATGGCGACCTGTTGATCGACGCGGGGTTCGGCTCCGACCTCGAGACGCACATCCGATCCCTGCCGCGGATGCAGCGTGCGCCGCACCAGCTGACCAGTACCGTCAGCGAACAACTCGAATCGAGCGGGTACGACCAGGACCGCCTTGCCGGCGTCCTGGTGACGCACGCTCACTGGGATCATGTCAGTGGTATCGGTGACCTTCAGGCCCCGATCTGGATCAACGAGGGCGAGCTGCAGTACGCGAGAAATGCGCGTGGCGCACAAGTGTTCCGCGACGTCTCGGCAGGTCACGAGATTCACGAATACGGGTTCGACGGCCCCTCCTATCTCGGCTTCCCGTCGAGTTTCGACGTGCACGGCGACGGCTCGGTGGTCGTCGCCCTCGCCGGAGGACACACGAACGGCTCGGTGGTCGTCTTCGTCACTGAGCCGACGGGTAAGCGATACGCCTTCATCGGAGACCTGACCTGGCAACTCGACGGCATCCGCCGGCGCGTCGAGCGGCCGTTATTGATGCGCGCGCTCGCCGACACCGATCCCAAGAGGGTGCGCGAGAGTTTGCTTCGCGTGGTCGCAGTGGCCGGCGCCGTGCAGGTGGTCCCGGCCCACGACGTCACCGCCTATGACGGGATCCCGCTGCTACCGGTCTAGCGATCGCGGCTCAACACCCCAGGGTTTCCCGTGCGATCGCACTCATGTCTTCGGCCCAGTGACCGATCAAGCAGAACTGATCCCGTGAAAGGAGTAGCAGCCGTGACCGAATTGGTGACGTCTGACTGTGCCGCGCCCGAGGTGTCTGCGTGCCGATCGACGAGGCTGCCTCAGCGATCGAGACAACTGCGTTGCAGAGGTGGAGCACCTGGCAGGGCTCTGACTCCTCGATGGTGGCCGAACGTTTGTTCGGGTCCATCCCGATGATGACCGTCACCGGCATCCTTCCTGAATCCGAACGAATAACAGGTGTCCGTGCAGGAAGGCACCGCTACTTCGAGCCAGGGCAGACCCCTTTCCAGCCACGCCCGCATGGCAGCCCGGTGGGACGCAAGCCATTAGTGAGTCACACCGAAACCAGACCGGAGGGCAGCCGCTGAGGGAGCCTCCCACCGGGTACCTGGGCTCGATCCTGGCCAGGATCAAGCCCAACCACCAGTCTCGAGTAGCCGCATATCGGGCGCACCGAAACTCGGCTATGCGCTTTCGGATGCCCTGGATCACCACACCCACCGGGCCATCCGAAGAATCCGATACAAGTCAGAATGCAAACCGTGGGGTTTCCGTGGGGTTGGGCCAAACAAAACAGGTCAGGCCCGGCTAAAAACCGAGCCTGACCTGCTATTTCTGTGGAGCTAAGGGGACTCGAACCCCTGACCCCCACACTGCCAGTGTGGTGCGCTACCAGCTGCGCCATAGCCCCGAGTGGGTCGCTGTCGGGTTTCCCTGACTGCCTGAACGAAGTTACACCACTGGCGTGTCGGCAACCAAATCGCCTTGATTCAGGGGTGGCGGAGTGGATTGATCGATCATAGAATCGAACATATGTTCGATGGCGATGATCTCGCATCCGTGGAATTCGGGGCCATGACCGACGAGGGGCTGATCGAGGCCCTGCGGGCGGCGCACGGGCGGGCGGCGATGGCGCAGGCCGCCGAGGTGTTCGCGGTGCGGGAGTTGTATCGACGGCATCGGGCCGAGAGTGCGGAGCCGGGGCCGGGCGGAGTGCGGGCCGGCGAGTTCGCCGCCAGCGAGGCCGCGGTGGCATTGCAGGTCGACGAGGGGACGGCGGGGGCATTGATCGATATCGGTCTGGCACTGGAGGATTCGCTGCCGCGTACGCGGGCGGCTTTCGCGGCGGGACGGATCGATCTGGCCAAGGTGCGGGTCATCGTGGACAGCACCCGAGCGGTGGCCAGGGAGGTACTGGACGCGCTGGAGCCGCGACTGCTCGAGGCGGCGGGACGAAACAATCCGGTGCGGCTGCGGCAGGCGGCCCGGCGATGGGCGGCGCGGCTGGATCCCGGCGGTACGCAGCGCCGGCGGGAACTGCGGCAGGACGAGCGCGACGTTCGGCTGCGAGCGGTGCAAGACAGTATGGCGGTATTCGACGGACTACTGCCCGCGCCGGGGGCGCAGACAGTGGCGATGCGACTGCGCGAGATGAGTACGCAGGTGTGCGCATCGGATCCGCGGAGTATGCCGCAGCGACGGGCGGACGCTCTGGTGGCGCTCGCGGATGGTTCCGGACGGTTGAAATGCCAATGCGGACGCGGTGAGCGTTGTCCGAAGTTCGGTGCGCCGATCGAACAGCCGCGCAGACCATTGATCCAGATCGGGATTGCGGCGGACACGCTGCTCGGGACCAAGGAGGCACCGGCATTTCTGGCGGGGTACGGGCCGATCGACGCGGCGCTGGCCCGGATTCTCGCCGAACACGCGCGCTTCCAGGTCATACCGGAACACTCGGACGCCGACGATGAGGCGACCGTTGTCGATGAGACGATGCGGTGGCGGCCATCGCCGCGACTGGAGCGCGAGGTGCGGGCGGTGGACGGCATGTGCCGCTTTCCCGGATGCGTCATGCCCGCCGCCGAATCCGAACTGGACCACAATCACCCCTTCGACCACCAGCGCCCGGAGCGTGGCGGACGCACCATCCGCACCCATCTGGCCACACTCTGCACGAGGCACCATCGCCTGAAATCGTTGGCGGACAATAAAAGACTCCCCTGGCACATCTGGCGCGCCGATCCGGATCGCCTCCGATGGACCGTGCCGACCGGCGATATCCACACCACGATCCGCGAGGGCGCGCGATACCTATTTCCGCGAACCGACACCGATGCCCCCGTTGCCCCGTACACCGGCCACCACAGATCCGAATCGCCCGAAACTCCTCCCGCAATCCCCATCCATCCCGCCGACCGGCCAACCGCCGAAGACATCGCCTACCCACTCGACGGCTACATAGTCGTCCACGGCCAACTCCGGCGAATCCGCCCCGAAGACGAGATCCCAGACGACCACCCTCAGCCAGCCCGGTTTCCCACCCCCTGAGTGGGCCATCCACTCCGAACGAAACACCAAAGCTGGTTAGTGCCAATCCATTTCGAGCGGCACACCGGGCGGCCCGCGTGCCGATCCACCCCGAGCGGGTCGCAAGGCCGTCCGGATACCGCTCCATTCCGAGCAGAGCATGGGCTGCCCAGATGCCCGATCCACTCCGAGCAGCTCACACGTTTGTCCGATTGCCTGATCCACTGAGTGCCGCCCGTGGGCTGACCGGGCAACTCCGCTCCGACGGGTCACCAAGGCTGTCGAGTGCCGAACCATTTCGGGCGGCGCACAGGGCGGCCCCGCGGCCGATCCACGCTGAGCAGGGTCGCAAGGCCGCCCGCATACCGATCCACTCCGAGCAACTGACACGGTTGTCCAGGCACCTGATCCACCGAGTGCCTCCCGCGGGCTGACCGGGCATTCGCTCCGAGCGCGACGCCAAGGCCGTCAAGTGCCGAACCATTTCGAGCGGCCCACATGGCGGCCCCGCGGCCGATCCACGCCGATCAGGGTCGCAAGGCCGCCCGTATACCGCTCCGCGCCGAGCTGCTCGAAGGGCCGACCAGATGCCCGATCCACTCCGAGCACATCGCAAGGCGCACCGGATACTCGATCCGCTCCGAGCAACTCGCAGGGCCGACCAGCACTTGATCTACTCAAAGCAGCCGACACGTTGGTCCGGGTACCTGATCCACTAGGTGCCGACCGCAGGGCTGACCGGGCATTCGCTCCGAGCGCGACGCCAAGGCCGTCGAGTGCCGATTCAGTTCGAGCGGCCCACAGGGCGGCCCCGCGGCCGATCCACGCTGAGCAGGGTCGCAAGGCTGTCCGGATACCGCTCCACTCCGAACTGCTCACCGGGCAGACCACATGCACTCCGAGCAGATCGCAAGGCTGCCCAGCTGTCCGCTCCGCAAGCCGCTCGCAGGGCGGCCGGATACCCCGATCCAAGCGACTCACAGAGCCCTCCCCCGCCCCAAAGCTGGCGTTGACGCGCGGCAAGTGACCGCAACCGCGCTCGGCAGCGCTCATACCACGTCGCCGTGCGCTTACATTCCGCCGTTCACGACCACACATTGCCGTTGGGGGACCCGCATATCGCCGTACATGACCGCATATATCCGATTGAACGTGTGCCGTCGCCGAGAGCTATGCGCCGTCGGCATCACTCAGACATGCGAGACACCGCCGAAGCCCGCCTGGCGACGTGCTGTGTGCCCAGACCGACGTCGGCAACCCCGGGAAAAGCCCCACACGAGCGACACCCGAAATGCCGACGTGCCGCATCGCTCCGATTCGTTGAAGCTCGAATAGGGGTAGAGCAGGATTCACAAGCACCCCAGCGGATAACAATTTCACCATCCGTACCGCATGGGACGCGCACCGAACTGGCGACGCAACCGGACATACCTCGCAGGTTCCAGCGCTCGAACGCGATCCGGATCACGATTTCGTAGTGATCCCGAACACATAACGTAACTATCACGAACGATCGTATATATACATTTTTACGCATTCGAACTGCACGAATGCCGATAATCCGAAGTTGCGGTCGAGGCAATTCGGACGTTATCCCAACGTGATCTGTCGCGAATTCTTCGCTAGCGTCGTCGGCAGCCCGGATCAACGCGACGGGCTCGAACTCGAATCGCTGAACGCCGGTAACCCTGCCCCGCGGTTTCGAGGGTCCCCGACACCGCTGGGGGCAGGGACACGGCGGAAGTCCGCCGGGCCGAGCGGGCGCAGCCAGGAATCCACATGACTCAGAACCGCAAGCTCACCCGTGCCCTTGGTCTCGCCGCCGTCGCCGGTGCTATCGCCGCAGTTCCGTTCGGCCTGTCCACCGCCACCGCATCGGCCTCCGGCCACAACTGGGACGCCGTCGCGCAGTGCGAGAGCAGCGGCAATTGGAACACCGATACCGGTAACGGCTTCTCCGGCGGCCTGCAGTTCACGCAGAGCACCTGGGCCGCCAACGGCGGCTCCGGCAGCCCGAGCGGAGCGAGCCGCGAGGAGCAGATCCGCGTCGCGGAGAATGTGCTCGCCACCCAGGGCCCGGGCGCCTGGCCCGTGTGCGGCGCTTACCTGTAAGCCCGAATAGACCTGACGGGGTCCGTGCCATCGGCACGGGCCCCGTTGTCGTCAGTACGGTCGAGACATCAAAACGAAATCGCCGGTGCCGGAATTATTTCCGGCAACCAGGTGAGCAACTACTGCACAATTCAACCGAACCGCACGCTCCACATCGGGATCGAAAACCCCTCCGCGGCGGCAGAATTCGTAACTCTCACCCCAGCTCGAGATGCCTGCGACGTCAACCGAGAGTCCCACTCATCGGTACCGACTATTTCAATTCCGCAAATCGAGCGTTCTCATGGTCCGAAACACCTGCGGGGAGTGATTCATCTCACTACCCTGTGTCCACCCGGTAACTCGTCCTGATCCACGCACGGTTCAGGTCTTTACGAATGCCGTGGCTAGAAAGGCATCTCGACCATGAGCTCGACCCAGACCGCAGATCCGCCGACCCTGCTCACAGGGCTGTGGCAGCGCAAGCTGCCGCACTATCCCGATACACCCGCCCGCTCCTGGTATCTGGCCGTCGTGGTCATCGCCTCGATCGCGCTCTACTACCAATTGTTCGTCACCGGCGCCGTCGGCAATGAACTCATCGGGTACTTCGACCTGTCCTTCGCCTACTTCGTCTGGATCTTCATCATCGGCGCCGCCTTCGGTGCGGTGGCCTCGGTGCTCGCGGGCGTGCTGGATCGATGGGGCCGGGCCAATATCGTCGCCTACGGCGTGGTGATCTGCTCGCTGCTGACGCTGTTCGCGGTGCCCGCGACGACCACCAAGGAGCAGTACCTTTTCGTGTACTGCCTGGTGAGCATTGTCGAAGGCGCGGTGCTGGTGGCCACACCGGCACTGATCCGCGACTTCTCCCCGCAGCTGGACCGGGCATCGGCGATGGGCTTCTGGACGCTGGGTCCGGTCATCGGCGCCCTGGTCACCACGCAGATCTCCACCCACACGCTCGACGCGCATCCGGACTGGCAATACCACTACCGGCTGTGTGGTGTGATCAGCCTCGTCATCGCGGTGGTCGCGGTGATCGGATTGCGTGAGCTCAGTCCGCAACTGCGCGACCAGATCATGGTGACATTGCGCGACCGTGCGCTGATCGAGGCCCGGGCCCGCGGGTTGGATGTCAAGGAACTCGAGCAGGGTGTGTGGCGACAGATGTTGCGCCCCAATATCATCGGCTCGGCGTTGGCGATCAGCCTTTTCCTCGCCTTCTTCTACACCATCGTGTCGTTCCTACCGGTGTATATGGCGACGAACTTCGGTTTCAGTCCGGCCAAGGCCAATGCACTCGGCAACTGGTACTGGGCCGCCAATGCGATAGCGCTGGTGCTGGCAGGCATCGTGTCGGACAGACTCAAGGTGCGCAAGCCGTTCATGATCGTCGGCGCGCTCATCAGCATCGTCGGCATGTACCTGTTCATCGGCTACACCGATCAGCCGGATACCGATTACTACTCGTTCGCAACGGTTTTCGTGGTGATCGCGGTCGGCACCGGAATCGCCTATTCCACCTGGATGGCGAGCTTCACCGAGACGGTCGAGGCCCGTAATCCGGCCGCGACCGCGGTGGGGCTCGCGGTGTGGGGCGGCACGCTGCGCAGCGTCGTCACCGTGGTGCTGTTCGGATTGCTGATCGTGGTGAACGCGGCCGGTCCGCTGGTCAATTACGGACCACGGCTGTCGGAGATCGCGCACAAATACGCCCAGCAGCTCGCGACCATTCAGACGGTCGGCACGGAAACCCTTGCGGCACTGCAGCAGAACCCCAATGATCAGGTCGCACAGGTCACCGCGCTGACCAAACTGACCGGCGCGTCACCGGCCGATATCCAGACGACCGTCGGCCTCAACACCCGCTACCCGCAGGAATTGGCGACGCTGCAGGCGATCGATTCGGCGACACTGGCCACGCTGACCACGAATCCGGCCGATGCGAACGCGGGTCTGGCGGCGGTCGGACAGGTCGCGAAGAAGTTCGGCATTCCGGTGGATCAGGCGATCGCGCGGCTGCAAGCCGTGCAGCAGATTCCGGCCGCCGACCTCGCGGTGGCGGCGACCGTCGGCCCCAAATTGGCGCAGGCGAGTACACAACTGCAGTCGGTAGGCACGATTCCGGCCGATGATCAGGCCTATCTGGCCGCACACGCCAAGGAAGTGCAGCAGGCGCAAGCCGATTCGCCGAAGCAGTGGGAACGCTGGTGGTGGATCTGCCTTGCCGCACAGGTCGTGTTCCTGCCGTTCGTCTTCCTGATGGCCGGACACTGGAGCCCGAAGAAGGCGGCCGCCGAGGCCAAGGCGCACGACGAACTCGTCGAGCGCGAACTGGCCGCGATCGCGGAGGAAGAGCCGGAACCGGAACCCGCCGGTTAGCGGCGTCGTGCCGGGCGGTACCGCCGCCCGGCACGATCACTTGGTCAGGTCGACGACCCATTCGTGGTTGTTCACGTCGATCTTGTTCTTGCCGTCGAAGACCGCGGGCGTGGCGACCTCGCCATTGGCATCGGTCAGCGCGGCGCGTGCCATCTGCGCGTGGATCTTCGCCGCGTCGAGTTTCGTCCCGGAGCTGATGCACTGCACCGCCTCCAGCGAGGCGCCCGATTCCTTGGCGACATTCGCGAGATCGTCATTGCTGAGATCCGCGCCGCCTTCGTCCGGCTGCTTCGAGGTGAACAGCAGCGCGTGGAATTTCGAATACACCGGACCCGAACCGGTATCGGCGACACATTCGTTCGCGGCGACCGCGCGGGTCGAATAATCCTTGCTCTTCGACTTCGGGTCGAGGAAGGTCACGAGGTGGTAGCGGACCGCGAGTTTGCCCTCGTCCATCTGCTGCGCGATCTCCTGACCGTAGAGTCGCTCCAGCGCGCCGCAGGACGGGCAGAGCGGATCCTCGTACACATCGATGGTCTTCGCCGCGTCCGGGCGACCGAGCAGAATCGTGCCGTTGTTCTGGTCCAGGACCGCGCGCACGTCCGCGCTGTGCACCGATCCATAGCCGTCATTGCGGATCGTCGCGTCGTCGCGCCCCCACCGGAAAGCGAGGATCACGATCAACACGATGAGCGCGAGCGCCACGCCACCCAGGGCATATGTGGTCGCACTGGACATCGGCCGCGGCGTGTACTTCGATCCCGATTCGCTCACCCCGAACACTCTGCCCCAACCACACCCCACCCCATGCACGGGGTGCTTGATCACCATGCATTGATGCAGTCAAACGTTGAGAGCGACCCTCCCGGGTTACATGGTGATCAGACGTCCAGATCAGTGGGAGGCGTAGTTGTTGTCCTGGGAGTCGGGGGCATCGACGAGACGTTCGGCGCCGTCGGGGCCGTAGGTGTAGGCGGGCGGGCTGTCCGCGATCGCTTCCACTTTCGATTCCACACCGCGTCGGTGCAGTGGTTCCGGGACGAGTGTCCAGATGGCGGCTGCGACGGCGAGAAGTGCGCCGGTCAGGGCGAGGGCGAGGCCGTAGGAGAAGTGCTGGGCAACGGCGCCCACCGCGACCGGGCCGATGACGGTGCCCAGGTCGGCCGCCATTTGGAAGCCCGCCAGCACCGGGCCGCCGCGGGCCTTCGGTCCGATGACGTCCGCGACCGCCGCCTGCTGGGCGGGGGTGAACATGCCCGAGCCCAGACCGGCCACGAATGAGGTCACCAGCAGCCAGGGCAGGTTCGTCGCGAGACCGAGTCCGGCTGTTCCGGCCGCACAGATCAGGGATCCGACGATCAGGAAGGGTTTGCGCCCGAAGCGGTCCGAGAGCCTGCCGGATGCGAAAAGCACCGCCACATTGCCCGCGGCGAACACCGTCAGCGTGACACCGGCCATACCCGGTTGCTGATGCAGCACCTCGACAACGAGCAGCGGCACCAATGCCATCCGCACGCCGAATACCGCCGCGCCATTGGCGAAATTCGACAGCAGTACCGCCCGATACTCCGACCGTGCCAGTCCCTCCCGGAACGACATCAGCCGCAGCCCGCCCACCGGTTCCGGTGCGGCCAGGGTCGAATGCCGCAGGTTCACGTAGACCACCGCGGTAGCGAGCAGCAGCGCCGCCGCGTAGATCAGGAACGGCGCCCGCAATCCGAGCCCCGCGAGCGCACCACCGACCAGCGGCCCGCTCACGGATCCGATCAGAAAACTCGTCGACCACAGCCCGGACACCCGCCCGCGCTGCGCGGGCGGCGACATCCGGATCACCAGTGCCAGCGACGACACCGTGAACATGGTCGACCCGACCCCACCCGCCGACCGCAAAACAAGCAGCTGCCAATAACTCTGGGCGAACGCGCTGGCTCCGGTCGACACAGCGACGATCAACAAGCCCCCGAGATACACCGACCGCTCCCCCAGCCGCTGCACCAACCGCCCACTGACCGGCGCGAACAACAGCCGCATCAACGCAAACGCACTGACAATCGCCGAAGCCGCGGCAACCCCAACCCCGAACCCCCGCGCAAACTGCGGCAACACCGGCGCCACCAGACCGAACCCGACGGCGATAACAAACGAAGCCCCGACCAACACCCAAATCTCAACCGGCAAAGCCCTGGACGCCGCCCCACTCCATCCAGCAGCTACCTCGCCCTGCCCCTCGACCACACCCGAGGCCCCATCGGTACCTGGCGCCACCGTCGTCTCTGCCGAGCTCCCCTCCATCGCCGACCCCGCAGGCATTCCCGCCCAGGACGCGCCCGCCTCTCCCGCTGAAGCTCTCGAACCCAGCGACTCCGACGACCCCGCAGTCGATCTATCACTCACCGGACAGCGCCTGCCCGACCACTTCTTCCGCGGCCGCTTGGACCTGGGTCAGGTGTTCGGGGCCCTGGAAGGACTCCGCGTAGATCTTGTACTTGTCTTCGGTGCCGGAGGGGCGGGCGGCGAACCAGGCGTTTTCGGTGGTGACCTTCAAGCCGCCGAGGGGGGCGCCGTTGCCACGGGCTCGGGTGAGGACCGCGGTGATCGGCTCACCGGCGATCTCCTTTGTGGTGATCATGTCCGGTGTCAACTTCCCGAGCAGTGCTTTCTGTTCCGGAGTCGCGGCGGCGTCGATGCGGGCATAGGCCGGACTGCCGTAGCGCTTCTCGAGTTCGACATAGCGCGCGGACGGGCTCTGGCCGGTGACCGCGGCGATCTCGGTGGCCAGCAGGGCGAGCAGGATGCCGTCCTTATCGGTGGTCCACACGGTGCCGTCCATCCGCAGGAACGATGCGCCCGCGCTCTCCTCGCCGCCGAAAGCCAGACTGCCGCTGAACAATCCGGGCACGAAGAATTTGAAGCCGACCGGCACCTCGTACACATCGCGCCCGAGCACGCTCACCACCCGGTCGATCATCGACGAACTCACCGCCGTCTTGCCGATCTTGGTGAGCGCATCCCAGCCCATCCGGTTCGCGACCAGATATTCGATGGCGACCGCGAGGAAGTGGTTCGGATTCATCAGTCCGCCATCGGGTGTGACGATGCCGTGCCGATCCGCGTCGGCGTCGTTGCCGGTGGAGATGTCGTAGTCGTCCTTGATGGCGATCAGCGAGGCCATCGCATAGCGCGAGGACGGATCCATCCGAATCTTGCCGTCGGAGTCCAGCGTCATGAACCGCCAGGTCGGATCGACGAACGGGTTGACGACCTCGAGTTCGAGGTCGTAGCGCTGCCCGATCTCCTCCCAGTAGTCGACGCTGGCCCCACCCATCGGATCTGCGCCGAGCCGGATCCCGGCGCCGCGAATGGCGTCCAGGTTCAACACATTCGGCAGATCCGCGATGTAGTGGTCGAGGTAGTCGTAGCGCTCGACGCAGTTCTCCAGCGCATGCCGCAGTGTGGTCCGCCGCACCCCGGCCAAGCCGTTGCGCAACAGTTCGTTGGCGCGGTTGGCGATGGCGTCGGTGGCCTTGGTATCGGCCGGACCGCCGTGCGGCGGGTTGTATTTGAAGCCGCCGTCGCGCGGCGGATTGTGCGACGGCGTGACGACGATGCCATCGGCCTGATGCTTTGCCCCACCGCGGTTGTGCCGCAACACCGCATGACTCAGCGCGGGCGTCGGGGTGTAGCGATCGCGGGCGTCGATCATCGCGGTCACATCGTTGGCGGCGAGCACCTCGAGTGCGGTGGTCCACGCGGGTTCGGACAGTGCGTGGGTATCACGGGCCAGATAGACCGGACCGGTAATCCCCCGCGTGGCACGGTATTCCACGATCGACTGGGTGATGGCCAGGATGTGCGCCTCGTTGAACGCGGTGTCCAGACTGGAGCCCCGATGCCCCGAGGTGCCGAACGCCACCTGCTGCGCGGGCTCGGCCGGATCCGGGATGCGGCTGTAGTACGCCGTCACCAGACGTGCGATGTCCTCCAGGTCGGTGGGACGCGCGGGTCGCCCGGCTCGATCATGGGCCATGCTCGGGTCTCCCTTCCGTGTCGGCTGCGCCCGGCTCGTCATCAAAATCATGTCCACAACCACTGGGTCGTGGCCGCGGCGGCGAACACCGCGGTCAAACTGGTCACGACGCTGAGCACCACATTGCCCACCGCATAGGCGTAGGCGCCCTCGGCCGCGAGCCTGATCGTCTCGTAGCCGAAGGTGCTGAATGTGGTCAGCGCACCGCAGAAACCTGTTCCCGCGGCGGCCAGCAGCCAGTGGTTCGCGCCGGCGCCGATCAGTCCACCGAGCAACGCCGAACCGACAATGTTAACGGTCAATGTGCCCAGCGGCAGCAGAGATTCGAATCGCGCGGCTACCGCACGGTCGATGAGATATCGCGCAGGCGCACCGATCATGCCGCCGACCAGGACGAGCACCACCATCATCGGGCGCCCCCTGGACTCGGCTGCCAAGTCTCGACCTCGGACAATGCGACGTTCACCGCGGCGAGCAGCTCGGAATTCTGTTCGACGAAGGCGCGCAACCGCTCGGCCTCGTCGATGATCATCACGAGCACCGGTAGGTGTTCGGCCAGATCGAGGATCCGACTGGTGTGGATGCGCGAGGACGAGCCGTAACCCTCCACGCCGCGCCACACACTGGCGCCGGCCAGTCCGGTGTCACGGGCGCGGCGCACGATCTCGTGGTACAGGGGCCCGTGCCGCCAGTTGTCGTCCTCGTCGAGCAGCACCGTCAGCCGCGCCGCCGACAGCCACTGTCCCGCCGCCGGACCAGTGCCCGTCGGTGAATCATTCATCGCCTGACCCCCTTCCGTCGCGCTCTCCACTATTCAACTCGTCCGTCGTGCAATACCAGTAGCCCACCGCGCCGAAAACATGCCGAGCACGACCGCCCCCAGGCCCGCCACCACCGTCCCCCCGAGATAGCCGAACGCCTCGACCGCCGCACCCGATTCGAGCAGTCTACGAACCTCGAGGCTGTAGGTGGAAAAAGTGGTGAAGCCGCCGAGCACACCGATGCCGAGAAATGGGCGGAGCAGTCTGTGGGCTACCCATACTTCGGTGATCAGAACCATCAGAATTCCGATCGCAAAGCATCCCACGACATTGATCGTGAACGTCGACCAGGGGACCTGATGCGGTTGCGCAGGCCACCACACGCCGATGCCGTAGCGCGCCAGCGCGCCGAGTCCACCGCCGAGCGAGATCACCACCAGCACCGACGGCTCGACGGCAGGGGTACGGGCCCGCTGACCCATGCGCTGACCTCCTGCCGAGCCGAATGTCACCGGCGCAATGCTAACGGTCGGGTCGGCGGGCCCGAACATCCGGGACGGCGGCACCCACCATGACCAGCGTCGTTCGTTGACACGGCGGCACCGAGAACGTACGAATGCCTGGAAGGTTTGGCCGAAGTTCCCACCCACCCCTACGGACACAGGTCGGGAGCGATGATGGCGGCACGATCGGCGATACCCGAAGCGCCTAGGATGACGGCGAAAAGCGGGCGCCAGCAACTGTTCGGCAGATCGATTCGTGGCGAATGGGTTTCGATCCGGCGACTCGCAATCGCGGCGTTGGCGGCCGTGCTGGCCGGACTCGGCTACGCACCGCCCGCCCTGGCACAGCCGATCTATCCGATTCCGGAGCCGGACGGTTTCTATTGGGCGCCACCGGATGTGGGCAACTTCCAGCCCGGCGATGTGATCCGCAGTCGGCCGGTGAACGCGGTGGGCTTTCCCGGCGCGACGGCATGGCAGTTGCTGTACCGGTCGACAGATTCGGCGGGCGGCCCCATCGCGGCCGTGACCACCCTGCTGCTGCCGGTGGGCGGTGGACTCAACCGGCCGCTGGTCTCGTATCAGCCGTTCATCAATTCGCTCGGCCTGCAGTGCGCGCCGTCGCACAGCCTCTTCGACGGCGGCATGCAGGAGGCGCCCGTGCTGAATCTGCTGCTGGCTCGCGGCTGGGCGGTCACGGTTCCGGACCACCTCGGGCCGACCAGCGCCTATGGCGCCGCCCGCCTGGGCGGTCGGCTCACCCTGGACGGGATACGAGCGGTAAAGCGTTTCGCGCCAGCCGATCTCATGGCTGGTCCGGTCGGCATGACCGGATACTCGGGCGGCGCCATGGC
The DNA here is from genome assembly GCF_050942345.1 of Nocardia pseudovaccinii. Classification (NCBI taxonomy): domain Bacteria; kingdom Bacillati; phylum Actinomycetota; class Actinomycetes; order Mycobacteriales; family Nocardiaceae; genus Nocardia; species Nocardia pseudovaccinii. The sequence continues at coordinate 2,319,557 of NZ_CP192074.1, read as the reverse complement.
GACCGGATTCGCGGCGGCAATGGCACCGGAGTATGCGCCGGAGCTGCCGATCGTCGGGGTCGCGCAGGGCGGGGTTCCGGTAAACCTCGGCAAGCTGGCCCGCGAGGCCGGTGCGCGGCCGAACCCGCTGTTCGGCCTCGGATTCGCGGCGACGATCGGTCTGGAGCGCGAATATCCGGCCCAGCTGTCGATGGAGCGGTTCCTCAATCCCGAGGGTTGGGCACTGCGCAACCAGGTCGCCAATGCCTGCACCTCCGAAATCATCGCTGCGGGCGCGAACAAGGACTTCGACGATGTCTTCAACGGCTCGATGTTCGACGCCGGCGACACCACGATCCGGGTCATGGACGAGAACAGCCTGGAGACATATCCCGGTGTACCACGCGCCGCGATCTACGAATGGCATGGCGCCAACGATCAGCAGGTCGATCCGTGGCTGGCCCGCGAGGTGGTTGGCCGCTATTGCGCGGCGGGCACGCCGGTGTTGTTCGACCTGATTCCGGGCACCGACCACACTTCGGCGTTATTCGCCGGTGCGCCACTGGCATTCGCCTACCTGTCCGACCGGTTCGCGGGACTGCCCGCGCCCAGCAACTGCTGACAATCAGTAACAACGCTCCCCGACTCAGGAGACCACCACGGAGCGAGTCTTACGAGCGACGTTCGCGGCCCGGCTCGCGTCCGACCGATCGAAGCGCATGCGACGAAGTCGCGAGTCTCGATCGGTCGGACGCGAGCCACCAGGGGGCCGCGAACACGCAGCGCCGCAGGCGCTGCAATTCGAACACCGAACAGATTCAGTGCACGATTACCGGTTCGCCTTCCGACGGGGCCGGAACCGTATTCGGCATCAGGAACGCGGTGATCACCGCACCGGCCACGAAAATCGCGGTGGCCCACCAGAAGCTGGTCGTGTAGCTCTCGATCTGGGCCTGTGCCACGGCCAGCGGACCCGGCGTATGTGACGACAGGTAGTCCGTCGCGGCCGAGGCGGCGATGGTGCTCAGCAGCGCCGTACCGATCGAACCGCCGACCTGCTGGCTGGTGTTGATCATCGCCGAGGCGACACCGGCGTCCTCGTGGTGCACACCGGCCGTCGCACCCTGGAAGGCGGTCGACATCGCACCACCGAGGCCGAGCCCCATCAGGATCAGGGCGGGCAGGATATTCCCGACATAGCTGCTGTCCAAGCTGATCTGGGTCAGCCATGCCATGCCGACCGCGGCGACCAGGAAGCCGCCGGCGACCACCTTTTTCGGACCGACCTTCGGCAGCAGCAGCGAGGGCACCGTGGTCGAGGAGATGACCATGCCCGCCACCATCGGCAGGAACGCCAGACCGGTCTTGATCGGCGAGTACCCCATGCTCAGCTGCATGTAGTAGGTCAGGAACAGGAAGATCGCGAACATTCCGATGCCCATGACGAACACCGTCAGGAACGAACCGCCGCGAGTGCGGTCCAGCACGATGCGCGGCGGCAGCAGCGGATTCGCGACCCGGGTCTCGATCCACACGAACACCGCGAGCAGGGCCGCGCCACCGATCAGGAAACCGAGGGTGACCGGGTTGCCCCAACTGGTCGACTCGGCGTGCGAGAACCCGTAGACGATGCCGAACAGTGCGGCAGTCACCACGACGGTGCCGGGGATGTCGAGCTTGGGCCGCTCGGCGACCACATGCTTGGCCAGCAGCAGCACCGCGCCGACCAGCGCGACCGCCGCGAAGCCGAGGTTCACGAACATCACCCAGCGCCATGAGGCCCATTCGGTGAGCATGCCGCCGAGCAACAGACCGATGGCGCCACCCGCACCGGCGACGGCACCGAAGATGCCGAAGGCCTTGGCGCGTTCACCCGGTTCGGTGAAGGTCACCGTGAGCAGCGACAGCGCGGCGGGCGCGAGCAACGCACCGAAGACGCCCTGTCCGACGCGGGCGGCGACCAGCATTTCGAAGCTGGTGGCCGCGCCGCCGACCGCGGAGGCGACGGCGAATCCGATCAGGCCGATAATGAAGGTGTTACGTCGGCCGAACAGGTCACTGAGTCGGCCACCGAGCAGCAACAGGCTGCCGAAGGCCAGGGCGTAACCGGTGACGACCCACTGCCGATCGCCATCGCTGAAACCGAGGTCCTGTTGCGCTGCGGGCAGCGCGATATTCACAACGGTCGCGTCGAGCACAACCATGAGCTGAGCCACGCCGAGTACGGCGAGCACCCACCAGCGCAGGGCGTGCGAGCCGCGGCGGCCCGAGTCAGTTTCCTCGGGGGCGGGTGCCCCACGGTCCAACGTGGTAGTCATGTGTCCCCTTTGCTCGAGGCTTGATCCGGAGGAGGTTCCTCCGCTTAATGAGATAAGCTAACACAATAACGGAGATATCTCCTCCACTTAATCCCGCTTATTGCTAGGATGTGCCTGTGAATCCCGCCACTACCGTGCCTCCACCTCGGCGCCTACGCGCCGACGCTGCCCGCAATCAGCAGCGCATCGTCGAGGCGGCCCGCCAGCTCTTCGCCGATCACGGTCTGGAGATCACCCTCGATGACGTGGCCGAACGCGCCGGAGTCGGCGTCGGCACCGTCTACCGGCGCTTCGCCAACAAGAAGGAATTGATCGCCGAGGTCTTCGAACAGAACGTCGGCGAATTCGCGGTCGCCGCCGAGACCGCGGCCAAGCATCCCGACCCCTGGCTGGGACTGGTCCAGTTCTTCGAGTACGCCTGCACCCATCTGGCTACCAATCGCGGCTTCAGCGAGGTGATGCTCGAACTCGAGGAGGATCTGGAGCGCTTCGCCCAGTTGCGCGACCGGATCAAGCCGACCATCGCCGCGGTCATCGATCGCGCGCGCGAGGCCGGCGCACTTCAGCCCGATATCGAGCCCTCGGACTTCTTCGCGCTGATCCACATGGTCGACGCGCTCGCCGAGTTCTCCAAGCCGGTGAATCCGAACACCTGGCAGCGTTATATGGCCATCGCCCTCAACGGCGTACGCAGCGATGACGCGCCGCGCCGGCCCCTACCGGCGCCCCCCTTGACGGACGAGGAAGTCGAACAGGCCAAGTCGTTCGCCTGCGCTGGCCGCAAGCGCTAGCGCTAGCGCAAAAACCGGACATATCTAGCGCGCATCTGAGCCAGCCCTTACAGTTGGACGTATGACCAACTCGTGGGGGAACTGGGCCGGGGATCAGCAGTGCACGCCAGCCGCCGTCGTCGCCCCGCGAAATACCGAGGAACTGGCCGAGATCATCGGCCGCGCCGCCACCACCGGACAGACGGTACGCGTCGCCGGTGCGGGTCATTCGTTCACCGATGCCGTACTCACCGACGGCATCCTGCTCGACCTGGCGAAACTGAACCGCATCCGCAACGTGGACCGGGAGACCGGCCGCGTTCGAGTCGAGGCGGGCATCACCCTCAATGCCGCGAGCAATGCACTGCATCCGCTCGGACTGGCCTTCCCCAATCTCGGCGATATCGACGTGCAGACCATCGCGGGCGCGACCGCCACCGCCACCCACGGCACCGGTGCGACGCTGCAAAACCTCTCGGCCGCTCTGCAATCCATCGAACTGGTGCTCGCCGACGGCAGCCGAGTCGAGTTGAACGAGGATTCCGATCCGGACGGCTGGCGCGCGGCGCGGGTCAGCGTCGGGGCACTCGGCGTGATCAGTGCGGTCACCCTGCAGTTGGTGCCGTCGTTCGTGCTGGAGGGAATCGAGCGGCCGGTGCCGGTCGAGGAGGTCCTCGCGGATCTGGACGCCTATGTCGACGGCAACCAGCATTTCGAGTTCTACATGTTCGGCCACAGCCCGCTGGCGATGACCAAGCGCAATAACCCCGTCGACCTGCCGGAACAGCCGCGCGGCCGGGCCGCCGACTGGTTCGCCGACATCCTGATGTCCAACTACGCATTCGACGCGCTGTGCCGACTCGGTAAGCGCCGGCCGCAGCTGGTGCCGTGGATCCATCGGGGCGCGGCGTATGCGGGTAGTTACCGCCGCCAGGTCGACCGCTCCTATCGAGTCTTCGCCTCGCCCCGGCTGATTCGCTTCACCGAGATGGAATACGCGATCCCGCGCGAACATTCCGCCGCCGCCATCCGCGAGATCAAGGAACTCGCGACGCGGTTCGATACGCCGATGCCGATCGAGGTGCGCTGGGTCGCCCCCGATGACGCGTTCCTGTCCCCCGCCGGTGGCCGCGACACCTGCTACATCGCCGTGCACCAGTACCGCGGCATGGACTTCGAACCGTATTTCCGTGCCTGCGAAGCGGTTTTCGACAAGTACGACGGCCGCCCGCACTGGGGCAAGCGCCACTTCCAGACCGCCGAAACACTGCGGGCGCGTTATCCAGACTGGGATCACTTCGCCGAAGTGCGCCGCCGCTTCGATCCCAAGGGCCGCTTCGCCAACGCATACGTCGAGCGGGTACTCGGCTGCGTCTGATTTGCAGCGCCTGCGGCGCTGCGTGTTCGCTCGTAAGACTCGCTCCGTGGTGGCCGAGTCGCATGGGTCAGCTTGCGAGCATCTCGGCGACCAGGCGCGGTAGGGCCGTGCCGATGGGTTCGCGGACGACCTCGGTGGCGATGCCGTCGTAGGGCGTCGGTTCGGCATTGACGATGACCAGATCCGCGCCGCTGTCGACGGCGATCGCGCACATCGATGCCGCGGGCTCCACCTGCAGCGAGGATCCGATGGCCAGGAAGATATCGCTGGCCTCGGCGGTCAGCGCGGCCTTGGTCATGGTGCGGCGATCCATCTGCTGACCGAACATGATGGTCGCGGATTTCAGGATGCCGCCGCAGGCCGGACACGGCGGATCCGCCTCGCCCGCCGCCACCCGGGCCAGCGTGGCCGCCATGCTCGTCTGGTATTCGCAACCGACACAGACGACTTCGAACATATTGCCGTGGATTTCGATCACCCGGCCGGGTGAGGATCCGGCGCGCTGGTGCAGCCGGTCGATGTTCTGGGTGATGATCGTGATGGTGCGTCCGGCGCGCTCCAGGTCGGCCAGTGCGGCGTGCGCGGCATTGGGTTGGGCCTGCCAGGCCGGATTGTCGCGGCGGGCCAGCCAGGACCGCTTGCGCAGCGCAGGATCGGCGAGGTAGGCGTCGTAGGTCGACAACAGTTCGGCGATGGGGTCTTTCGTCCATACGCCGCGGGGGCCACGGAAGTCGGGAATGCCGGAATCGGTGGAGATGCCCGCGCCGGTGAGCACACCGATCCGCCCGTCCCGTTTGCGCCAATCGCTCGTCACATCGATTCAGCCTAGGGGGCTGCATTATCGGTGCCCAGGGCGCGCGGTCGACAAGCCAAGTTCATGAGAGATTGTTACACTAAGTCTCTCAAACTCTTGGATGGTTGATCAAAGGAGATCGCAATGACCGCCGCCGCATTCGATGCCGATTCACGGACCGCACCGGAGCGCCGCCCGTTCGCACCGGGTACTCGAATGTGGGACGAAACCGGCCTGATCACCTTCTCCCTCACCGCCGGCTCGGCATTTCTGCTGCAGACCATGGAACCGACCATCGCCGCGGTGGTCGACGAACACTCCACCTTCCGCACCGATCCGCTCGGACGCGCGGTGCGCAGCATCGGTTCGGTGATGATGTGGATCTACGGCGGCGACGAGGCGATCGCCGAGGCGGATCGCCTGCGCAAGATGCACGCCTCGCTCAACACCACCACGCCAGATGGTGTCCGGCACAAGGCGCTGGCCTCCGCTCCGTGGGCCTGGGTGCTGCACACCGGCACCTTCGCCTTCACCGAGAACGCCGAATACTTCGCCCGCCGCCCGCTGACCCCGGCCGAGAAGGACGCGTACTACCAGGAAACGGTGCAGCTCATGCGCAATTTCATGGTGGCGCCCAAGGAGATTCCGGCGAACTACGCCGAATTCGAGAAATTCTTCACCGATATTGTCGAGAACCACCTGCAGGAGACCGGTACCGCGCACGACTACCTACGGGTGATCCAGTCGATCGCGCCGCCGAGGCAACTGCCGCGCGCATTGCGCCCCGCCTGGAAGCGCGTGCTCGCGCCGGTCGGCCGGCTGCAGTATTTCGTCACCGTCGGCACCACCCCGGAGGCGGCCCGGCGCAAGCTCGGCCTGACGTGGTCGGAGTCCGATGAGCGCAAGCTGAAGGCGTTGGGCTGGTTCATCGCCCGCACGGTTCCGCTGCTGCCGGAGCGGGTGCGCTACTTCCCGATCGCTTACGAGGCGCGGCGGCTCGAGCGCGATCGCGCGCGTCTGCGCAAGGTCATCGATCTGCGTCCCATGTGACGCCTCGCGCGCGTCCACGGCCCGCGGTTGCCGCTCCGGCACCGCGGGCCGCGCTGTATCCAGGCAAAATGTCGATTTCCTGACCGACCGGTTTCTTCTCGGTCGATATCCCGCGTGCGGCAACAACTCTCGAGCGACCGGCCTCGAGATGCCTTGGCGGACAAAGTCGCCCCCCTCGTCGCGAAACATCTTCCACCCGTCCTGGTATACGTATCACGCACCCTACGACGCAGACCCGGTGCAGCCCGACAATCCCGACATTGCGCCCAGAACCACGGCACCGCTCCGATTCACCAGCCTGAAAGGTACTCCCGCACATGGCTCACAAGCCCAGCGTGCTGTTCGTCTGTGTCCACAATGCGGGCCGGTCGCAAATGGCCGCCGGATTCCTCGATGCGCTCGCCGGCGACCGCATCGATGTGCACTCCGCCGGGAGCGCGCCCGCCGACGTCATCAATCCGGCCGCCGTCGCGGTCATGGCCGAACTCGGCATCGATATCTCGACGCATGCGCCGAAGCTGCTGACTGTGGACGCGGTGGCCATGTCCGATGTGGTCGTCACCATGGGCTGCGGTGATGCGTGCCCGTTCTTCCCCGGTATCAGCTACCGCGACTGGATGCTGTCCGATGCGACCGGCGAGGACATCGCCATCGTTCGCTCGATCCGCGACCGGATCCGCATCCTGGTGGAAAACCTGATCGCGGAACTGATCCCGGCCACCGCCTGCTGAGTCCGATTTGTTCAAGACGCCTGCCGAAGTGCCGCATACGCTGCGGATATGACTCCACAACTCAATGTCATCGGCATTGTCGTCAGCGATATGGCCGCCTCGCTCGCCTTCTATCGGCGCCTGGGTCTCGAGTTCCCGGCGGCGGACGACGGGCATATGGAGGCACCGCTGCCCGGCGGTATGCGCCTGACGCTGGATACCGAGGCCGTGATCAAGTCGTTCCACTCCGGCTGGCAGCCGCCGAGGTCCGCGGGGCGACTCGGCCTGGCCTTCCAGTGCGCGGATCCCGCCGAGGTCGACGCGGTCTACAGCGAACTCATCGATGCCGGATACCGCGGCGAACTGAAGCCATGGGATGCCTTCTGGGGCCAGCGCTACGCGACGATCCTGGACCCGGACGGCAATAGCGTCGATCTGTACGCCCCGCTGTCGGATTGAGCCGACGCTAGGAGCGGATGAGCAACTCGCTCAACGGCATACCCGCCAGTTCGCGCACATCGCGCGCGAGATGGGCCTGATCGGCGAATCCGGTACGAAATGCGGTGTCCGCGAGCGGTACTCCGCTGCGGGCCACCGCGAGCGCCCGCTGCAGCCGCAGGATGCGCGCCAATGTCTTCGGCCCGTAGCCGAAGGCCGCGAGCGAGCGTCGATGCAACACCCGCGCACCGAGACCCACGACCTCGGCCGTCGCCGCGACCGACCACCCGGCGTCCAGCGCATCGACGATCCGCCGCAGTACCGGGTCGGGCGGTTCGGTGTCGTAGGCCCGCCGCATCGCGAGCGCCTCCAATGCGGCGGTCTGATCCGCTGCCGCCCCGACCTGTTCCGCGAGTCGCCGAGCCGCCGCCGCGGGCCACAGATCCGCCAACTCCACCCGTTTATCGCGCAATTCGTGCGCGGGCACCCCGAGCAGTGCGGGCGCGCTGCCCGGTGCGAATCGAATCCCGACCCATCGAGTGCCCGTCACACCATCGGCCATATACGCCCGGGTATCCGGCCCGGCCACCAGCAACCTGCCATTGCTCCACAGCAGATCCATACATCCGTCCGGCAACACCGGTAAGGCCGCGGCCCCGGTGACATTGGTATTCGTCCACACCACGGCGCCCGGGAGCCGCGACGGCCGCTCCCGGTATCCCGGCACTACCTCTGCCACGAATCCGAGGCTACCCGCGCCACTTCGCGCCTCCGTCGAGGAAGGTCAGCAGCCGGTCGGCCAGCCACTGCGGCCGCTCCTCAGGCACGAAGTGACCGCAGTCCGGGATCCGTTCCAGCCGCATGTCGTCGGCGTAGTCGCGATAGCTGTCCGGGACGCCCTCGGCGAGCGGATCGCAGGCACCGTTGAGGTGCAGGGTCGGCACCCGCAGGCGCATCATGCGGTAGTGCCGTGCGAAATGCGGTACCTCGTGCAACAACACATTGCGATTGAAGTCGATGGTCGCCGCATGCGCGCTCGGTGTGCACATCCGGGACAGGTAGACCGCGGCCTCCGCATCGCTGAAGCGCCCCTGGTGCCGCCATGCGCGCAGACTCCGCTTTGTCAGCGCGGTTTGCAGTGCGGACGAACGCCCGAGCGCGGCAAGTGCGTAGATGTGCCAAGGCTTGGTGAATACCGCGGGCCGCACCCCATCGATGGTCCACGGATGCACACCGGCCAGCGCGACGAACTGGTCGAACCGCTCCGGCCAGTTCAGGCAGGCTCGATAGCCGACGACCAGGCCCCAATCACGGCCGACCACCCGCGCCCGATCCACCTCCAACCGATCCAGCAATTCGACGAGATCGCGTGCCAGTCGCTCGAAGCTGTAGCCGTCATCGGATCCTTCGGACCACCCGAGGCCGCGAATATCCGGACAGATCACCCGATACCGCTGCGCGAGCGGTGCGATCACGTGCCGCCACTCCCACCAGTGCTGCGGCCAGCCGTGCAACAGGATGAGCGGTGCACCCGCGCCCGCCTCGGCGTAGTGGATGCGCAGGCCGTCGATCTGGACGAAGTGGTGGCGCACGTCAGCCGGGATATCGGCGGAAAGTGCGGTGAGTTCGGCGGAATTCGTCAGCGATGTGATCACGGGTCTCTCCTGAGTTCGACCAACCCCCGACTCGACGCTAACATAAGATTTAGAAGTAAGTACACCATGAATTCGAACTAGGAAGATGGCGATGGCGCGGCGCACCTACAACCAGTACTGCGGACTGTCCCGCAGCCTCGATCTCGTCGGCGAACGCTGGACGCTGCTGATCATCCGCGAACTCATGGCTGGCCCGAAGCGCTACACCGACCTCGCCGACGCACTCGACGGCATCGGCACCAGCCTGCTCGCCGCGCGCATCAAACAGCTCGACGACGACGGCCTGATCAGCCGGACCACACTGCCGCCACCGGCGGCGTCGCAGGTGTACGAACTCACCCCGGCCGGTCGGGAACTCGCGGCAGCGCTTGTCCCCCTTGCCATGTGGGGCATGCGGCACCATTTCGACGAACCGCGACGTCCCGAGGAGAGCTACCGCGCCGAATGGACGCTCGTCTTCCTCGCGACACTGATCGACCCGCCCGCCGATATGCGGGCGACGATCCAATTCCACATCGACGGTTCCGCCGCGGCCATCGTCATCGGTGACGGACGAGCCACGGTGACCCCCGGCGAACTCGGCAATGCCGACGCCACCGTCACGACCGACCTGCACACGCTGGGTCGTCTCGGCACGCGCCAACTCGATCCGGCGGATGTGGTCGACCGCGTACACGTCACGGGCGATGCCGAACTCGCCTTGCGCCTAATGGGTTTGGTGATCGGTCACCGATGAATTCCGGCGGCCGCGTCACAGCGTCACAGCGGTTCAGTGCGGGGTGATGCCGCGCGGTACGACCCGGATCAGGTGATCGTCGCCCGCGGCGATTTTCGAATCCGGATCCTTACATCCGACGGTTACCTCGGCACCGGCGGGTGAGGAAAAGGTCCACAGCGTCATCCACTCTTTTCCGCCGATTGTTTCCTGTTTTTTCGTATTGGTGGAACGGAGGTCTTCGTTGCGGCCGGTGCTGTCGGTCACCGTGCAGCGTAGGCTTCCGCTCGCCGCGCCCCAGTCGACGGGCACCTTGATATCCATTACGGCATCCGCGGGAATCGGTACTTTCTTGGTCTCCCCCAGCGGAATTCGCACGTCGTCGCCCGGCTCCTCGTTTTCGATCGGCGTCGCAGCCACCGAACTCGTTTCCGATGGTGCGGACGAACTCGACGCGGCAGTCGTGGACTTGTCGTCGGTGCATCCCGCCACGGCAACGGCAAGTGCCGCCGTCGCCGTCATCCAGATCAGTTTCACAGGTCAACCTCTCTTCGACAGAGCATGACTACAACTTCCAGATGGACGCAGACTACATGGCGCGAAAATCGACAATTTGTTCGCAAATAAGAGGACTCGGCGGATATCGAAAATCGCCGATAGCGTCATATGCCATGACGGTGCCCGTCGCATTCAGCGCCCTCGATGTCCGCACCGCCGACGGCAATGCCGACGCCTACCCGACCAGACCCGATGACGGCGCCGCCCATCCCGGCGTGCTGTTCAATATGGACGCCTACGGCCTGCGGCCCTGGCTGCGCGAAATGATGCAAGCCATCGCGGCCGACGGCTACACCGTGCTGGCGGGTATTACCGCCGAATTGTTGATAGCCCATGCGAGCCAAGATGATTCGATACCCCGGGAGCAGATCACCCGTTTGGAAAAGGCACTCGACGCCGCGGACGCCCGCTATGCCTCGGTGGTTTACCCGAATACCCGCCACGGTTTCACCAGGCGCGACACCCCGGTCTTCGATCAGGTGGCCTACGACCGCCACCTCACCGATCTGCTAGACCTGCTGCACCGGTCGTTCCCCAGCCCGTGACGAGAAGGGCAAGCGTATCGGCCCGAGCCCGGCGAGCGGATCTGCGTCGTCCTGTGCGGGACCGATACCGATCCGGCGCATCTGGCGCGGTAAAGCGCACTACGCTCGATATCGACTCGGAGGAGGCACACCATGTCGGTTCAATCCCTGATGGTCCCGATCGGAACGCCCGCGCCGGACTTCAGCCTGCCCGACCTCGACGGTCAGCTGCACGCCCGCGCCGACTATGCGGACGGGCCCGGACTACTGGTCATCTTCGCCTGCAACCACTGTCCGTATGTGCGGCACCTCGAGTCGAAGCTCGGCGAGGTGGTCGGCACGCTGACCATCCCGACGGTGGCGATCTGCACCAACGACGCCGACGCCTACCCGGATGACGCACCGGAGCACCTGCGGGTCCAAGCCGATCGGGCCGGTTGGAAATTCCCGTACCTGATCGACGAAACACAGCAGGTCGGTCGAGCCTTCCGGGCCGCGTGCACGCCGGACTTCTTCCTCTACGACGCACGCCTCCAACTCGCCTACCGCGGCGCATTCGACGAATCCACCCCGGGCAACGGTAAACCGCTGACCGGCAACGAATTACGCGCCGCGGTCGAGGCGGTACGCACCGGAGCCCCCGTGCCCGAGCCACATCGGCCGAGCATGGGTTGCTCCATCAAATGGCGTGCTTAGGTGCCGATCACGGCATTCATGATGGTCCCCGCGCTGGTCGCGACGACACCGCCGATCATGGCTCCCGCCACCATCTTCGGCGATTGCAGGCCGCCGCCGGACCACTTCTCCCAGGCGAACCGACCGCCCGCGTAGGTGATGGCGGTAATGCCCGCCAGCAGGATGAACCAGGTGAAATAGCGCACCATCTGCAGGATCTTGTCCGCGAGGGGCGGCGCCTCAGGTGTCGGGTTGCCGAGTTGGGCCAGGACTGCTCCATACGTGTCATGTGCCGCGGCGAGAATCATGCTCACAGTCGTACCCCTCTTCTGATATCGGCGACGCTGGTAAGCGCCTAGCCAGATAATAGCGGCTCGACTCGAGACAGATTGTGCAGCAACCGGATTCAACGACATACCGGTCAGCTGGATTCCAACACGGGTTTGCGATCACGCCGCAGCATGTACAGCGCCATCGCCGAACCCGATACCGTGAGGACAGCGGCTATCGCATAGATCGAACGCAATCCCGGTCCGTCATCGATGGCCCAGCCACCGATGCGGCCCGCGCATGCGGCGGCGAGTTGGAATCCGGAGGCATTGACCGCGACCGCCAGTGTGGGTGCCGCGCCCGCCGCGGTCACGACCCGGGTCTGCATACCGGGAATGATCGCGAAGGCCAGCACACCCAGCACGAAAATCAGTGCCACCGTGATCAATTGAATTTCGGCGACGCCCCAGAGCACCACCAGCGTGCCCGCCAGGGCCGCGAGCAGACCCGCCAGCGATGGCATCGGCGCCCTATCGGCCAGCCGTCCACCGAGATAGTTGCCGAGCACCGCGCCCACGCCGTACACCAGCAGCAGCACGGGCACCACACCTGTCGCGAAGCCGCTCACCTCGGTGAGCAGCGGGGTGAAGTACGTAAAGACCGTCACTACACCGACATTGCCGAGCGCGGTGAGCGCGATCGCCAATTGCACACGGCGATCGGCGAATACGCGCAGCTCCCCGCGCACCGATCCGCTCGACGGCGCGCCCATGGTCGGCAGGAAACGCAGCACGAGCAGCAGCGCGACGGCCGCGCACACCGCGACCGACACGAATGTCGCACGCCAGCCGAAGGTTTGGCTGACGGCCGCGCCGATCGGAGTGCCGCCGACAATGCCCAGGTTCATGCCGAGCGCCACCTGCGCCACCGCCGATGCCTCGCGGCCGGGTTCGGCCGTCGAGACGACCGTCGCGATGGCGACGGCGAAAAACGTTGCCACCACGAGTCCTGCGGCGAATCTGGCCAGCAGCACGGTCGAATAGTTCGGTGCGAGAGCCGAACCCAGATTCGCGACGACCGCCACCGCGACCAAACCGACCACGAGCGGTTTACGCGGCAGCCGCGCCGTCGCCACGGTCACCACCGGCCCGCCGACGATCATGCCGAGCGCATAGGCGCTCACCAGCAGACCCGCCGCGGGCACCGACACCGCGAGCCCAGCCGCCACCTCGGGCAGGATTCCGGCGATTACGAATTCACCGGTGGTCAGGCTGAAGACCACCAGCATGAGCGCAAAGACAGCAGGGCGCATACATCCACTCCCAGATAGTTACAATTCAAATGATTTGAACTAGAACTATCATAGTTCGAAGCATGACACTAGACTCGACGGCATGAAGGAGCAGGCGCCACCGAATCTCGCCGTGGATACCGAGATCGATCGCGATGTCTGCAAGCTGGTGCATCAGTTCACTCACCGCCTCGACGTGCACGTTCGCCGCGTCGCCGAGGCGTTGGATATGACGCCGTCGCAGGTGATCGCCCTGCGCGAGTTGTCGGATCCGATTACCGCGCGCGAATTGGCCACCAGAATGTCGTGCGAGCCGTCGAATGCGACGTTCGTGCTGGACCGCCTCGAGCAGCAGGATCTGGTTCGGCGGCAACCACATCCGACCGATCGCCGCGCCAAACAGATCGTGCTGACGGCCGCAGGGGAGCGGCGGCGCGCCGAGGCGCTCGACCTGCTCGGGGCGCAGTCGCCACTGACATCGCTCACCGCCGCACAGCAGCAGACCCTGCGCGATCTGCTGCAGGCGATGGTGGCGCCGATTGTCTAACTATACGACCGGACGTACTCTTTAGCTATGACGACGGAGGACAAGCGCCTACTGCGCGGTGCACGGAGTCGCCAGCTCGTGCTGCGCCAAGCGGTCGACACCGCATCCCTCGACGGTCTCGAGGGTTTGAGCTTCGGCAAGCTGGCGACTGATACCGGGCTCAGCAAGGCGGGTGTGCAGACCCTGTTCAAGACCAAGGAGACGCTGCAACTCGCGGCGGTCGATTTCGGCCGCGATATGTTCATCGATGCCGTCATTCGTCCCGCCCGCGCGCAACCGCATGGGGTGCGACGACTTCGCGCCCTGATCGAATGCTGGATCGTCTACGCGCAGACACCACTGTTCGCGGGCGGCTGCCTGCGGGTCGCGAATATGGCGGAGTTCGACAGCCGTCCCGGTCCGGTGCGCGATGCGCTGGTCCGCGAGCAGCGAGAGTGGGTGGGGACCATCGCACGCGAACTCCGGCATGCCGTCGATGCGGGCGAAATCGTCGATCTGGATATCGATCTCGCCGCCTTCCAGATCGACGCCGTCCTCTGTGCCGCCAATACCGCACTGCGCCTCGGCGAAGTCGATGCGGTGCCCAAGGTCCGCCGAGTTGTCGAAAGCTTCCTCATCCCGGCGACGTAGGTATCAGGGGCAGTCAGCGGTCTGCTGCAGCTCGATCCTGATCCGGTCGTCGCTGAGGATGAGGGTGCCGTCGCCGGTGGTGGTCCATGTCGGTGCGAGGAGCAGGAATTCGGTGAGCCAGGAGTCCTGGTCGGCGAATTCCGGCGGATAGGACAGCACGGTGGAGAACGGGGATCGGGTTTTCAGAACGCCGCTGTCGGCATCCACCTCGAACAGCACGGTATTGGCGCCCGCGTGTGCGGACAGGCGGCGGGTCTCGTCGACGAACCACAGGGTGATCCGGGTGCCGCGGAGCAGGAATCGTGGTCGGCCATTCTCGGTGACGGATGAGGAGACGTAGCGGTGGCCCCAGAGATCTGAGTCTTGCATCGGTGGATCGGCCCTTACTCGCGGCGTTCGACAGCCCATCTATCCTGATTCCCGGGCCGAGCGGGCAGAACGGCCCGGTCCACTGAACGAACCGATCAGCGAAGATTCTTCTCGATTTCGCGGGCGGTATGTGCGACCAGGCCGGGCAGATTCGGCGGAAACTGTTGGGACAGCGAGATACAGCCGATCGCGGCCGCATCGCATATCCCCGGTTGACGGATTGCCGCTGCGGCACAACAGATCCCGGCGATCAGCTTGTGATGGTCGACGGAAACCATTCCCGCATCGACGATTCCGGAGCAGACACGCTGCCATTCGGCGGCCGAATAGGTCGGCGGCGGGACGGTATTGTCGGCTCGTCCCGCGAAAAGCACCTGCGCCAACGCGGTGCGATAGACCAACTCCGGATCGGCGCTGGTGTTGAGGAAGAACTCGGCGCCTTTGATCCCGGAAACCATCCGAACCTCGTCCGCGTCGAGAATGCACACCGCGACAGTCGAATTCGTCAAGGCGGACAATACCCTGGCGGGCCGTTGCGCGGCCCGGCGCAGAATCGGCGCGGCCTGCCAATGCCGCCCGAGCTCGGCCATCCGCTCGCCGACGAAATACCGCTGCTCCACGCGCTGCACGGCGCCCAGCGCCACCAACTGCTCGGCCAACCGATATGCGGTGGCCTTCGCCAATCCGGTGGTGCGTGCCAGTTGCGACAGTCCACAGCCCTCCGGTGCCGCCGAAATGGCCTCCAATATCTGGAAACCGGCGTCGAGCACACCGCGGCTCGTTCCGTCAGCCGATGGGCTACCGACCATCGCGCCCGTCCTCCTCCTTGCCGCGGCTCCTATCGGCACACGGCAAGAAAAGATGGTACGCCGGTTGTCGTTCGCAACAAGGCGTTCCGGACCCGGGGTCAGCTCACGTTGAGGACGACCTTGCCTGGGCCACGCCCCATTTCGCTCTCCTCCTGGGCAGCTGCTGCCCGCTCGAGCAGGAAGGTCCGCGCCTCGCCCGGCAGCCGGAACGCACCGCTGGCGACGCGTTCGGCGACCTGCTCCAGCAGTTCGGTAGGCCGCTCGGGACCGCTGCCCGCGAGGAAGGTGATGCCGAGTTCGCGAGCCGCCGGATCGACGATCGTCACGATCCGGTCGGTGCCGCCGCGCAATTCGATGGCGGCGGGCAGCACACCGTATCCGGCCGCGTCGAAGACCGCATCGATGCCGTTCGGCGCGAGTTCGCGGACGCGCTCGACCAGACCGGCGCCGTAGGTGGTCGGGGTGGCGCCGAGTTCGCGCACAATATCCTGATTGGCCGCGGAAGCGGTGCCGATCACGGTGACGCCCTCGGCCACGGCCAGCTGCACCGCCATCGACCCGACCGCACCGGACGCACCATTGATCAGCAGCGTTTCGCCCGGTTGTATTTTCAGTGCCGCCAATGACTTCTCCGCCGCGGACACCGCGACCGGGAGCGATGCGGCATCCGGCCAGGACAATTCCTCGGGTTTCTTCGCGACGGCATTGCTGAGGGTGTACTCCGCGTACGCCGCGACCGCCCAGCCCAGTACCTCATCGCCGACGGCGACATCGGTGACATCCGGGCCAACCGCATCGACCACCCCCGCGATCTCACCACCCGGATACTGCGGGAACACCGGTTCGCCGAAAGACAGTGCGCCGGAACGGATCTTCCAATCCACCGGATTCACCGCGGTGGTCCGCACCGCGACTCGGACATGCCCCGGGCCCGGTTCCGGGATCGGGATGTCGACGATCTGCAGTACGTCCGGACCGCCGAATTCGTAGAACGCAATCGCCCGCATCGTCCCAGCCTACGGGTCGAACCGCGCGCTGACGGGTAGCGCCGCCAGGCTTTCTCAGGAGAGTCTCATCGAACACCCACCCTTGGTCTCAGAACCGTTGCGTTCAATGGCCGATGGCTGCCCCGTCCGGTCCCAGTCTCACCCGGGCGGCAGGCAGCGCCAACTTCGGCAAGAATCCGAAACGACCTCGAACCTAATCGGCGGCTATCTCGTAACTCCTACTACAACGAGCCGACAACGCCGAGGTCATGATGAGCGTCGAACACGTCAACCGTCGAACAATCGTCATCGGAGCAGGGGCCGCGGCAGTTGTCGCGGCCTGTTCCACGAGCGAAAGCTCGTCGACGCAGGTCACCTCCACCACCTCCACCGCGGTACCGACGACGACATCGAGTTCCGTTGCCGCCGAACCGCCGCCGCCCCCGGCCGAGGTGCCAGCCGGGCCGGAACCCACCCCCGGCACCGCACTCGCCCGCACCTCCGACGTGCCGATCGGGTCCGGGGTGTTACTCGGCGATACCGTCGTCACCCAGCCGAGTCCCGGCAATTACCAAGCTTTTTCGGTGATCTGCACGCATGCGGGCTGCGCGGTCGGCACGATCAGCGGCGGCACCATCAATTGCCCTTGTCACGGCAGCAGATTCAATCTCGACGGCTCCGTCGCAACGGGTCCGGCCACCCGACCGCTCGCCGCGCGGACCATCTCGGTACAGGGCGAATGGATCGTCGCAGGCGCATTCGCAGCGCTACCCGCCGCACGGCAAGAGGTCCAGGAGCAACCCGCACCGGCACCGCAGGTCGAGGAGGGCGCACCGGAGAACGCCATCGCCCGCGCCTCCGACGTACCGGTCGGCTCCGGGCTCATCCTCGGCGACACCGTGGTGACCCAACCGAATCCCGGTAATTACCAGGGCTTCTCGGTGATCTGCACACATCAGGGCTGTGCCCTCAACGAAATCGCGGGCGGCACCATCAACTGTCCTTGTCACGGAAGCAAATTCAATCTCGACGGATCCGTGGCGACCGGTCCGGCAAATGAACCGCTGTCGCGCCGCGAGGTATCGGTACAGGGCGACTGGATCGTCGCGGGCGCACCGGCGACACCGCCGGTGATCAAGCCGTGGTGGTGCGAGATCCCGATCTTCGCGCCGGGTAGTGCGGACTGCTGACTACTTCCGCCGTGCAGTTCGGGTGGCTCCGATGGAGGCCGCCACCACACAGATGACGCCAACCCATTGCGCCGCGTGCATGATCTGGCCGAGGACGATCAGCCCGGCGAGTGCGGCGGCCGCCGGTTCCAGGCTCATCAGCACGCCGAAGACGCGCGGTGGAATGCGCCGCAGCGCTTCGAGTTCCACGGAATACGGCAGCACCGACGACAGCATCGCGACCGCGAAACCGGCTGCGAGGACCGAGGGCTGGAACAATGTGGCGCCCGCGTCGGCAATGCCGACCGGGACCATGAGCACACCGCCGAAGGCCATCGCAATGGCCAATCCCCCACCGCCGCTGGTCCGGTCACCGAGTGCGGCACTCAGCAGAATGTAGCTCGCCCACAGCGCCCCCGCGGCCAGCGCGAACAGCACACCCGACCAGCCCACATCGCCGCCCGCCTTGGTCAGCAGCAGTACGCCGCCACCGGCGAGTACGGCCCACACCGGATCGGTCCAGCGCCGCGAGCCGGCCAGTGCGACGGTGAGCGGCCCCAAGAATTCGAGGGTGACCGCCATACCGAGCGGAATCCGGTCGATGGCCTGGTAGAAGCACAGATTCATGGATGCGAGCACGGTGCCGTAGCCGAGCACCACCGGCAGCGCGCGCCGCTCGATCCGCAGCGCGGACCGCCAGACGACCAGCAGCACCACCCCGGCGAAGAACAGGCGCAACGTGACCGCACCCGCGGCCCCGGTGGCGGTGAACAGCTGCTTGGCCAGCGCCGCGCCGACTTGCACGCTGATGATCCCGATCAGCACCAATGCCGTCGGCGGCACCCCGCCGAGCCCGCGCGCGTGCACCGCACGCAGGGGCGTCAGCGGCCACGCCGACTTCGGATTCCGTTCGATATCGATCGCGACCACGCAGCGCCTCCGTCCAAAATCCCAGCATCCCAGAAACTGTCAGGCCGCCGGGCGAGGACCTGCCAGATCGACGAGATCGGTATCCTTCGGCGCGGAATCGCGTTCGCTCGCTTGCGACTTCGCCCGCTTGCCGGCAACGAGATACGCAACGACCAGCAACACGCTCAACCACACGTAGGTGTTCCCCCACAGGTGTTGCCAAGGCGTCCAAGCCAATTCACGGCGATTATCGCCCGGCAGCCAGTTCTGCGGCCCGTACACGAATGCCGCCGCGGTGAGGACGATCGCCACATACCAGCCGATCGCCCGACCGCGTGGCAGTGTGGTCGCGTAACAGACCATCGCGAACAGCGCGGGCGCGATCATCACCCAGTGATGCGACCAGGAGATCGGCGATACCAGCAGCGTGAAGACGGCGTTGATCGACAGTGCGAGCGCTGGCACCTCGGCGGCCTGCCGCATGGCCGGGACCACCAGCGCGAGCAGCGCCGCACTCAGCACCAGCCACAGCACGGTGAACAGCGGCTTCTCCACGCCGAATCGGGCGAGCACGGCCTGGATCGACTGGTTGGTGTGGAAGGAGGAACCGCTGAGTCCAGAGACATTGCCGAGGCCGCCGAACCAGTAGTTGACCGATTCCTTGGGCAGGATCGCGAAGCTGAGCGCGGTCGCGACCGCGCCGGTGATCGCGGCTGTCACCGCAGCGCGATAATCCCGGCGCACCAGGAAGTAGAGCACGAACGCGGCCGGTGTCAGCTTGATCGCGGCGGCGACGCCGACCAGCATGCCGCGCCGCCATTTCGGCTTCGCGGTGAGCGCGTCCGCGGCCACCAGCACCATCAGCAACAGGTTCACCTGTCCGAAGTCCAGCGTGGAGCGCACCGGCTCCAGCAACATGGCCAGCGGTGTCGCGCAGGAGGTGGCGAGCAGCGCGAGTTGCAACGCGCCGCGCTCGGGCCAGCGGCGCCGCGCGACCAGATACAGCGTGACGGCCAGCGCGAGCGTCGAGGAGATGAAGAAGGTGAAGGCCGCGGCATCCCATGGCAGCAGCGCGAACGGGCTCAGCACCAGTGCGGCGAACGGCGGATAGATGAACGGCAGTCCGATGCCGATCGTGGTCTGCGGCAACTGGCCGTACATATCCGCGCCGTCGCGCAGAGCCTCGATACCGAGCCGGTAGACCTGCAGGTCGATGAACCCACCGGTGATCCGGTGAAAGGGCCACAGCGGCGCCATCAGGCACCAGGTGGCGAAGGCGACGAGCAGCACCGGCACCAGCCACACCGCGCGCCCGAATCGTCGGTTCACGGGCTTCGACCTATCTGGGGTGGTGACACTACTCATCCGCGGCGACTATACCGACCCGCACGAACGCAGCCGAATCCGCGTTCTTGCTCATGGCAATCGGTCAACGCTCAGGACGCCCCGAACAAGCCGAGCAGATCGTTCTTGCCGAACATGGCGGCAGCGGCCCGCGCGGACGGTGTCCCGGCATCCGGATCAGCACCGGCGGCGAGCAGGGCTCGCAGGATCTCGGTCTCGCCTTTGAAGACCGCACCGGCCAGCGGGGTCTGCCCCTTGTCATTGGCTCGATTCGGGTCGGCATCCCGCGCGAGCAGCACTTGGACGGCGTCCTGATGACCGTGGTAGGCGGCCAGCATGAGCAGCGTGTCGCCGTTGTCGTTGGTGAGGTTCACCGGGACACCGGCATCGAGGTACGCCGTGAGCCGCTCGGCATCGCCGTGCCGAGCCAGATCGAAGATCTTGGTGGCGAGTTCGATCAGGTCCGGGTCCGTCTCGTCATTGCCCATCTGCCAGTCCTACCACTCGAGATGCGCCGGAGACGGCAGTTGTCACGGAATGATTCGGCCTGTCGCGGTCGATAACAGTTTCATAACTCGCCGAGCGGGTACCCCATGAACATGACAGTGACGCACAAGCGATTTCACCGCCCCGCCGGTGTCGATCGCGGAACCGCGCTGCTGGCCTCGGCAACCTGCCTGATTTTCGTGGCCGGCATCGCCACCATCACCCGTTCCTTCCCGACCAGCGCGGCGGCCGCCGGATGCATCGCGGCCGGACTCGCCGTGACACTCGGCATCCTCCCGCACAGTCGTTAGCCGATCCACCAGAACGTCGACTCCACTGCCCGATACGGCAGGCTTACTGCCGTGCGTGTACTGCTGCTCGGCCCCTTCGAGGTCCGCGATGACGAGGACCGACCGCTTCGGATCGCCGGGGTCAAGGTGCGCGCATTGCTGGCCCGGCTCGCCATGGAACCCGGCCGGGTCGTGCCCGCCGACGCACTCGCCGATGCGATCTGGGACGGACGCCCGCCGGATAACGGTGCGAATGCGTTGCAGGCCTTGGTGTCCCGAGTCCGGCGCGCGGTCGGCACGACGCGGGTCGAGGGACTCGCGCCCGGTTATCGGCTGGTCATCGATCCGGTCGATGTGGATGTCGTCCGGTTCGAACGCCTGGCCGCGGCCGGGCGGGAATCGGATGATCTGTCCGCATTGCGCGAGGCCGAGTCCCAGTGGCGGGGTCCGGCGCTGACCGAACTGCTGGAGCTGCGGTTCGCGGCCGATGCGGCGGTGCGGCTGGACGAGTTGCGGCGCGGCGCGGCCGAACATCGGCTCGGGCTGGAAGTCGCCGCGGGCAATGATGTCCTCGACGAAGTGCGCGCGCTGGCCGAGGCGCATCCGCTGACCGAGCGCATTCAGGGTCTGTTGATTCGTGCGCTGTATGCGGCGGGTCGGCAGGCCGATGCGCTGGCGGCCTTCGAACGCATCAGGGATCGGCTCGGCGACGAACTCGGCATCGACCCGTCCCCCGAACTGAGCGAACTGCACCTGTCGATTTTGCGGCAGGAATCCGCGGCGCCGCGCCGACGCACCAACCTGCGCGCCCAGGTCACGAGTTTCGTTGGGCGCGAAGACGATGTGGCAGATCTGACGGCGCGACTCGCGGTCGCCCGGCTGATCACCATTGTCGGACCGGGTGGTGCGGGTAAGACTCGACTCGCCGTCGAAGTGGGCGAGCGGGTTTCCGGTGGCGTCTGGCTGGTCGAACTCGCCGCGGTGCGCGATCCGGAGCAGGTTGCGTCTGCGGTGCTCACCACGATCGGTGTGCGAGAGGTGGGGGTGCTCGAGCCCTCGGCAGGGGATCCCGTCGATCGGTTGACGGAATTCCTTGCGCGGCAACATGTCCTGCTTGTCTTGGACAATTGCGAACACCTCGTCGATGCGGTCGCCGAGCTCGTCGACCGGCTGCTCGGCGCGTGTCCGGAGCTGCGGGTGCTGGCTACCAGCCGGGAATCACTCGCGGTCGATGGCGAACACATTCACCAGATTCACCCGCTGCCCTGGCCCGATGATGCGGCTGCGGCCGAAAGCTCTCCTGCGGTACGGCTTTTCGTGGAACGCGCGCGAGCGGTCCGTCCGGATTTCGCGCTCGATGCCGGTACTGCCCTCGCCGTGGTCGAGATCTGCCGACGGCTGGACGGTTTGCCGCTGGCGATCGAATTGGCGGCGGCGCGGCTGCGGGCGCTTTCGGTCGGCCAGATCGCGGCGAAGCTCGATGATCGGTTCACGCTGCTCGGTCGCGGCAGCCGGACGGCGCAGGCCAGACATCGGACGCTGCGCGCGGTCATCGAGTGGAGTTGGGCGCCGCTTTCGGAGCCCGAACGTGAACTTGTCAGGTGGCTGGCGGTCTTTCCGGCCGGTGTGACTCTCGATGCTGTCGACGATCTCGAGCTCCTCACCGGGTTGGTGGACAAGTCATTGGTCGAACGCGGCGGCGAGCGATACCGGATGCTCGAGACGATCCGGTCGTATGCGCTGGAACGGCTGGCGGAGTCCGGCCGGGAGGATGCGGTTCGGGGCAGGCAGGCGCAGTACTTGCTGCGGCGCGCCGAGTCGGCGGAGGCCGAACTGCGGTCCACCGCGCAGCTCGATGCGCTTGCTCGGCTCGATGCCGAGCGCGACAATATCGCCGCCGCATTGCGATTCGCGGTCGACACCGGTGCTGTCGAGTTGGGCATTCGGCTGATCGCGGCAATGTTCTGGTACTGGACGTTGCGCGGGATCCACAGCGAACGGCTGCACTGGATGCGGGCTGTGTCGGAGCTTCGGGGCGAGGTGCCGGACGAGTTGCGGGCATTGCGCGGTGTGCTCGATGGGTTGTCGCGGTACGAGGGCGGTGCGATCGAGGACGGGATGCGGGCGGTGGCGGCCGGTCTCGAAATCGCGAGGAGCTCAGGTCTACCCAGTGGACCTGCCCGTACGGTGTTGCTGGTAGCGCCCGCATTCCTGGAGGGGCAGGACCTTTCGGCTTCATGGCCAGGGCTCCTCGGATGGGAGCGGGGTATCGCACTCTTGCTCGGTGGTACGAGCATCGATCAATTGGTCAGTGCGAAAAAGGAATTCGAGTCAGTCGGCGAACGCTTCGGTCTGTCGACGACACTTCAGTCGATCGCGGAGGACCAGCTGCGCCGTGGTGATCTGCCCGAGGCGATCACTTCGCTCACCCGTGCCGCTGCGGCCTTCGAAGAGCTCGGCAGTGCGGGTGATGCCGCGGCCGTCTGTGCCGAATCGGCCACCGCACTGGCTCGACTCGGCGAACTCGACCGTGCCGAAGCCGCGCTGGCCCGGGCCGGACAACACGTCGAGGCGGCCGGAGAGCCAGGCACCGCGACTTATGTGCGGCTTGCGCGTGCGGAGTATTTGCTGCGTCGCGGGGACCGGAAAGCGGCACTGCGTGAACTCGAGCGGGCCGAAACCGGTCTAGCGAACACCGCCTTCGGTACTCGAATCCGCGCTCGGAGTAGTGGTTTTCGAGCACTCATCGCGATTCTCGACGACGATCCGGTGCGGGCTCGGCGGGTGCTCGATACGGCGACCAAGGGGCTGATCATCGATCGAAACGGGTCGATGACGACTGCGAGCGGGGCACAACCGGACGATTTGGCAATGTTCGCGCACCTGTATGCCACGTTGGCAATGCGCGACGGCAACGCAACCGCCGCGGCCCACTTACTCGGTGCGGCGGCCGCCATGCTCGGCGCGGAGGATCGGCGCGGGTACGACAATCTCGTCGCACCGGCAGACCGCGCCCGCGAAGCACTCGGTACTGAAGCCTTCACCACTGCCTATGAGAGCACAGCGGGCTCGCAACCCACTGCCGCAATCGAATTCCTGCGGTCACAGGTGCCGTGAACGCCGATTCCGAAACCGAGTCAGCTATCCGAATCCGCTGGTACGGAAGTTGATTCGGGCACCTCACCCGCAACGATCATGCCGAGCAACGCGAGTGCGCGCTCATCGGCCGAATCCTGCTCGGCGTGATAGGCGATGAGGATCTGGCCCGGAGCTCCGTTGACGGTGAAGGTTTCGTAGGACAGTGTGAGGTCGCCGACCAGCGGGTTGCGAAAACGTTTGACGCCCGCGGTTTTCGCGCGCACGTCATGACGGGCCCACAGCCGCCGGAAATCCTCGCTCTTCAGGGTCAATTCGCCGACCAGTTCGGTCAGGCGCGGATCGTCGAGGTCGGTGCCCGCGGTGGCACGCAGGCTGGCGACGGTATCGGCGGCAATACTCGGCCAGTCGGCATAACACGCACGCGCCTGCGGGTCCAGAAAGATCGCCCGCACCATATTGACGCCCTCGGCCGAACAGGAGTTGACCGCGGTGGCCAGTGGATTCGCGGCGAGCACATCCATATGCCGACCGAGCACCAATGCTGGCGTATTCGGCCAGGAATCCATCAGGCGCAACAGCCCGGGCGCGACCCGCTCGGGCCGTCGCGTTGCCCGCTTGCGCCGGGCAATCGGACGCGCCAACTCGCGCAGGTGCGCGACCCCCTCCTCGTCCAACGCGAATACCCGGGCCAATGCCTCGACGACCTGCTCGGACGGATGCTTATCCCGTCCCTGCTCCAGCCGTACGTAGTAGTCCGCGCTCATGCCCGCGAGCATGGCCACTTCCTCGCGGCGCAGTCCGGCCACCCGCCGCTGGCCGCCACCCGGAATCCCGAACTCCTCCGGACGCGCCAGTTCACGGCGGGCGCGTAGGAACACGCCCAATCGGTTCTCGGAGTCCATGCATCCGAGGGTAGGACAACCGGGCCTGGCCTGGGTGGCCCCGCTACTACCAGGAAGTCCGCAGCCTGGCGGGTAGCGATCTCGGATACGAACGTGGTGCTCATGACAAACAACCTCGAAGGCCGCACCGCGGTAGTAACCGGAGCATCCAGTGGTATCGGCGCCGCCACCGCCCGACAGCTCGCACACAACGGCGCCCGCGTCGCCCTGCTCGGCCGTCGCAAGGATCGGATCGAAGAACTGGCCGCCGAGATCGGCGGACCGACCCTCGCGGTGGTCGCCGATGTGGCCGATCGGCAATCAATGCGCGACGCCGCGGCGACGGTGCGCGCGGCATTCGGCCCGGTGGACCTGGTGGTCGCGAATGCGGGCGTCATGCTCGCCGCGCCGTTCGAAGCCGCGGACACCGCCGAATGGGATCAGATGGTGGGGACCAATATCAATGGATTGCTCTACACCGGAAGGGCTTTCATAGATGACCTGCTCGCCGCGGCACGCGATGGCCGCCGCGCGGATCTCGTGCATGTCGGCTCGATCGGCGGGCATACCGTCTTCCCCAACTACGGCGTCTACACCGCGACGAAGGCCGCGGTTGCCCATCTCACCCGCAATCTGCGCGCGGAACTCGGCCCGCGCGGTGTCCGGGTGAAGAACATCGAACCCGGATTCGTCGAAACCGAACTCGGTGCTGGGATGCGCGATGAAGAGCAGCGGGCCGGGCTCACCCAGTGGCGCAGCGAACTCGAAATACTGCGTTCGGACGATATCGCCGATACCATCGCCTACGCCGTCGCCGCACCGCCGCGGGTCAATGTGGCCGAGCTCATCGTCGTACCGACCCAGCAGGGCTGAACTCGATGCGGCGGACGTCCGCCGGTCACCGTCAGAAACGGGTTATGACAGCGCCGTCCATCCGTCCCACACCCGTGGGCCGATATCGCCGCGCACACAGGCCAGGCGGAGATCCGCCTGCTCCTGGTACTCCGAATTCGCGGCGGCCGCCTGTGCGGCCATCGTGGCCATCCGGAACTCCCGGATATCGCGCAGCAGGTAGAAGCCGTCCCAGCGCATCACATCACAGCCGTAGGCCTGGCAGTACTCGCCGTACTGTGCATCGGTGATCCAGCCGAACGACGCGCATTCGATCGCCGCATGCACCAGATCCCATTCCGGCGGGCCGATCGACACCAGTCCGGTATCGAGCAGGATCACGCTGTCGTCCTCCGCGACGACCACATTGCCGCTCCACGCGGCGCCGTGGATGACCGACCACGGCCGTCCGGACGGCAGCGCGGCCCAGCGACCCCGCAGTTCCGCCAAATGCCTACGCAGCCAGGATCTGTCGTCCGCGCTCATGGTGTGCGCGGCTTCGATGCGTTCATCGAGTCCCACGAAGGGCGCCACCTGTCCGATTTCCATATCGGTCGGCGGCGCCAGCCCGTGCAGCCGTGTCAGCGCCGCGGCCACCTCCGCGGGTGTGCCGGCGCGGTGCTGCGGCAACTCGTGCCAGAAGGTCACCGCGCGACCGTCCACCACCACCGGCTGCGGAAGCTCGGAAACCACCTGTGCCACTGGAATTCCGGCGGACTCGAGCCATCGAGCGACATCGACCGCGCGCTTGGCGGCACCCTCTTGTCCGGGTGCCCCGATCCGCGCCACCACACCACTGGGTAGCCGGTAGTCGATCTCGTCGGTCACTCGAAGTAGTTGGGCCCCTTCGGCATTGATACCCGCGTCTGCGCAGGCGACCCGCAGCATCGACCACGTCCCGTTACCAACCCGCATCGCGGTCATTTCCCCATGGTAGCGGTTCGATCTGACGAATTGCATTGATTCACAACCAATCTGACTTGCTATGCCCGGCAACCAGGCCGCTCGGATCGGCTCGAGATCCACGCCCAGGTGCACGGGCCAGGGTCTTCGCATGAGAGCCGAAGATCTCTACGGCCGTGGTCATCACGTCCGTCGCGGACACGATCGGCCTGAAAGAAACCCGGATCAGCCGGGAGTCGTCGCTGATCGACGAACTCGGCGCTGAGTCGATCGACCTGTTGGATATGTGGTTTCGCATCCACCGGGACTCCGGTGTGGAGATCTCCGGCGCCGATGTCGCCGCGCTGTTGCGTGGCGACATTCCGGACGACGAATTCGCCGAGCGAGGCAGTCAGCGAGGCCGGGTTGGCCCATCTCGAGCGAGCACTACCGCAGTTCCGCCGCGATTCACTGGCCCGCCCACTGCGAAATGATCAGGTGCACAGTCTGGTAACCGTAGGCAATCTGATCGATCTGGTGCATTCGCTGGCCGCGCAGCACAGAACCGAGGCTACGCCGATGGAGGTGGAAATTGAACCCCGCGGCCCTGCTAGCCCGACTCCCCCGGGCCGATCGTGAACGAGACGCTGCGACCGCGGGCGTCCAACCTGCCATCGCCCCAACTCGCGCTGCCGTAGGCGTCGACTTCGATGGCGTACTCGCCGTCGGCCAGATCAGCTGGTAGCCGCACCGACGCCGACGGTCGTCGGTCCACGAGGTCCAGGTAGATCCGCTGCGGGTCGCCGCCGAGCACCACCAGGAAGATCCGTGCGTACTCGAACTTTTTGCGGGCAGCCGATGCGTTGGCGGCCGACCATGTGATGCCGAGCGATCGGCGCGCGGCATCGGTGAACTCGACGCCGACTCGCAATGTCGCCTCGCCCTCCAGCCCGGCCCGGTACCGCACGGCTTCCTCCTCGTATGCCTGCTACGTCGCATTATCTTCCGGGCCGGGTCGGCCGTGCGTGAATTCAGCTCACGCGGTTTCCAGCTGATTCATGCACATGAAGAGATCGCCCAGATATATGTATCGCCGGTCGCCAGTGGATCCACATCGCAGCCTCGGTCGCGCTCGATCGCCGTCGCGCATCTGACGTGTTCAGCGGAATGTCGATTTCAGGTAGTGGGTGACGTCGGGCTGTCGCCGTAGTCGATCAGCAGCTGGGCTTCGCGCTGCATCACATAATCCGGATCGGTCGAATCCGTGCCGATGCCTTCGCGGGCACTGCGAACCGTCCGGCCGACCACCTCGTCGCCGACCGGCCTGCGCTCGGCGTCGTAGCTGGCCAGCAGATCGGTGGCCGCATCGCCTTCGACGGCGAGCGCGAGCTTCCATGCGAGGTTGTGCACGTCCTGGATACCGGTGTTCATGCCCTGCGCGCCGGTCGGCGGATGAATGTGCGCGGCATCGCCCGCCACGAAAGCCCTTCCGCGACTGTAGGAATCGACGATCCGGTGGCTGATCCGGAATACCGACGACCACCGCAGTTCGGACGCTTTGGCAGGCTCGGGTCCGAGCCGGTCCAGCACCGCCTGCAGATGCGACAGTTCGGGCTTGCGCCCGGATTCGAAGCCGTGCGCGATATTGTCGCCGTCGGCCGCCTGAGCGCTCGCGAGTTCGTCGGGGACGAGCATCGAGATGCGGTACCGGGACCTGCCGGGCAACGGGATACACACCAGGACCTCGGCACCATCGACATAAAGGATCTGGCCGCGCAATTGGATCGCCGCGTCCAGCACCTGACGCAGTACGCCCATACCCTCGAACACTTCGAGCGTGCGGGGTTGAATACCAACGGCTTTCGGCTACCGGGGTGGTTCCAGCAGTGGGTCGATGATCCGGCACGACACTCCCCTGCGGCGCAACTCGATCGCCGTGGTCAGGCCGATCGGGCCTGCGCCCGCGATGAGTACGTCGGTCTCATCCATCCGGCATCACCTTCATGTCATCGACCGGGGGTAGTCGCCTCGGTGGTGCTGGTCGGACTCGCGCCGGTGGTCGCCACATCCTTGCCCGGCAGGGCATCGGCACCGTAGAAGGTCGGCAGCATGCCTTTGACGAGCACCAGGGCGGATCCCTCACCCGAGGGAACCGTCGCAAGATTCGTGGCGACCACGATCGTGAGGTCCGATGCCGGGTCGTGGCCCATGAAGGTCATGAAGCCCGGGAGCTGACCGTCGTGTCCGATGAGGTGAGTACCGAATCGCACGATGCCGAGGCCGTATCCGGCTTGGTCCGGGTCGGCCGGATCGATCGGTTGAATGCTGTCCAATCGAGTCTTCTGCATCTTCGCATCGAGCAGACCACCGCCGACGAGCGCCTTCACATACGTCGCCATGTCGGCGGCCGTCGAGATCGCACCACCGGCGGTCCACGCCCAAGAGACGTTGATATTTGTTTGGTTGCTCGGTTTCAGGGTGCCCGCGACGGCCTCGGCCTGTTCCGCGGGAGGAAGTGCGTACGTGTCGATGGTGGAAACGTTCGTGCCGAAGGCATAGCCCTGGGGATGCGGATCCGGAATCGAGGAGTCCGTGGGCGCAGGCAGTGATGTGTGCGCAAGCCTCAGCGGTTCGAAGATGCGCTTCTGAAAACTCTCGGCGGCAGTCATTTTCGTGAGCTTCTCGATGACCAGGCCGAGCAGGATGAAGTTGGTATTGCTGTATTCGAACTTTTCCCCGGGTTGGAAGTTCACCGGGTGCGCGAACGCGATGGCCAGCAATTCCTCCGGCGTATATACCTTCTGCGGCTCGTTGTCGAGCGCGGCATTGAACTGCGGGTCGAAGGTGTAACTGTATAGCCCGCTTCGCATTTCGTTCAGCTGCGCAATCGTGATCCGATCACCGTTCGGCACGCCGGGCCAATACTTGTCGATGGGGTCGTCGAGCGAGAGCTTGCCATCCTGCGCCAACTGCAGGATGACCGTCGACGTCATCGTCTTGGTATTACTGCCGACGCGAAAGTAGTCGTCGACTTCGATCGGCTCGCTCGTGCCGATGGCACGCGTACCGAATGCCGCGGCCCAATCGCCTTGCTTCGGCGATTTGACGACTACCACAGCGCCCGGAATCGCGTTGTCCTTCATCAGCGTGGTTATCACCGGCCGGATAGCGGCGACGTATGCGGGCTCGGCGCCCGATGCGGTCGATTGCGTGGAAGTTCCGGTGGTGTCCGTCGACGTTCCGCAACTCGTGACGATCAACAGCCCGGCCGCAATGCACGCGGCGATGCCTGTCCTGTGTCCCATAACGCTCCGTCCGAGGTTTGCTGGAACGTGGCTATGTAGCGCGGAGCAACACTAACTCCGTGCGACACGGTTTCGGGCGGGAATGCCGGGCAACCCGTCAGCTCGGGCGATGCTCCGACCTTTCCGAAGAATTTCGGCGCGGCCTGCGCCGACGTGATCCGCGTCTCAGGTACCGTGCGACGACCTACGGCCGGGCCATGAGCGGCTCGGTCGGCACAGCGAAAGGCGGGCATGATGGGCGGACTCTCGCGCGGCGCGGCCGGTGTGGCGCTGGCGGCTGCGTGTCTGGCAGTACCGACAACCTTTGCACCCCAAGCGAATGCGATGATCGCCCCGACGCTGTCGGTGACGATGGTCGGCCCGGCACTCGGTGCGAACAGTGTCGCCGCGGTCGGCTGTGGGCAGACTGCGCAGGCAACCGTGCAGCGCCCCGATGGCACTCCGGTACAAAGCGGTGTCGTCGAATTCACGAGCCGCCTGCCCGGCCTCGGTGGGAATATCGTCGGGACCGTACCGGTCACCAACGGCACCGCGAGCATCCTCTGGATTCCCGACACCGTCGGCCAGCACATCGTCAGCGCCGTCTACTACGACGGCCCGCCCGACTACCAACCAGCAGCCGGGTACACCACCGTCACCGCAATGAACCTCGGCGGCATCTGCCTGTAGTTCCGAACGATCCACCGAAACGACGAAGGCCCGGTCCGTGTGGACCGGGCCTTTCGAGTGGAGCTGCCGGGAATCGAACCCGGGTCCTCCGCCGCGTCTTCAGGGCTTCTCCGTGTGCAGTTCGCTAGGTCTCTACTCGGATCTCCGGGTCTCGCGAACAAGCTCGGATGACGATCCCAGTCGCTGTTGGATGTCCCGTCCGACTCCGCGACCGAGCCGGACGGTAATTCCCTCTAGCTGATGCCAGTACCCGGGTCGAGGGACGAACCCGGACTGACAGAGACGACCTGCTACTTAGGCAGCGAGGGCGTACTCGCGCTGATTGGAATCGGCGCTTAATTGGTTGCAGCGACGCTTACGGTGGTCTCTTGCCTGCACCGACACGCTTCCCCTAAATCTACGTACGCAGTCGAAACCGTTCAGCCCCGTACGTCCCGACACCTTGTCGGGCTAGTCATGTTAACACTCGGTGACCCGCTGTTCATTCCATTATCCCCGTACCCGAACTCAGACCTCTGACCTGGGCGGAATCAGTGTCGGGCGCACCACACCGTGATGTCACTGCCGTACATCCAGCCCCATCAGTCGCACCAGCATGCCGGGTCAGGACCCGGCGAACTCGATCAGGCCGCCGCGATCAAGCCGACCGCAGCGAGCGCCAAAGCCATCCCGACCTGTTGCTGTCGCCCGACCCGCTCACCGAGTAGGGCCATCGCCAGCAGGACGGTCGCGGCCGGGTACAGCGAGCCGATCACGCTGACCAGCGAGAGCATCGAACCATGGAAGGCGTATAGCAGTGCGGCATTCGCGACGGTGTCCAGCACCGCGATATAGGCCGCCAACCGCAGTGGTTCACCGCGCAGCGGCCGGAACTCCCCCGCTGACAATGCAATGAGCCAGACCATCGGGCTCGCCGCGCCGCGTTGGGCCAGCAGCGGCCAGACCCCGGCACTCGCGTTGGTTTCGTGCAGGAAGACGAAGGCGAGTCCGAAGGCCGCACCCGAGCCGATGGTGAGCAGCGCGACCTTCCTGGTGAAGCGCAGCTCACGCCCACCGGTGATCTCCTCGGTGACGTCATCGGGCGACTCGCGGCTCACCAGGTATACCGCACCGAGCGCGAACACGATGCCAGCGATGGCGAGCGGGCCGGGGCGCTCGCCGAGCACCAGCCCGACCAGCACCGGAATACCGGCGACCAGCAGGGCCGTCAGCGGCGAAACCACCGCCATCGGACCGCTGGCGAGCGCGGCATAGAACCACCACACCGCGAAGCCGCTCGCCACACCGGCCGCCAGTCCCCACAGCATCGATGCGGTGTCGGGAGCGCCGTCGAACAGCGGCAGCAGCGCGAGGACGAACAGCACCGACATGGGATAGGAAATGATCACGACGCGCAGGGCGGTCACCCGCCGAGATGCCACCCCACCGAAGAAATCACTGACGCCGTAGCCGACCGCGGCCACCAGCGCCAGCAGAACGGCGGTCAGCGCATGCCCTTGATCCGCCGCCCCAGTTCTCGGGTGACCTCGCGCTCGGCGGTGCGCTTGGCCAGATCCTGTCGCTTGTCGTAGTCCTGCTTACCCTTGGCGAGCGCGAGTTCGACCTTGACCTTGCCGTCGGAGAAGTACATCGACAGCGGCACCAATGTCTGATTGCCCTCGCGCGACTTGCCGACCAGCCGCTCGATCTCGCGCTTGTGCAGCAGTAACTTGCGTACCCGGCGCGGGGAGTGGTTGGTCCAGGTGCCGTGGCTGAACTCGGGAATGTGCAGGCCGCGCAGCCACACCTCGCCGTTGTCGACGGTCGCGAAGGCGTCCACCAGCGAGGCCTTGCCCTCGCGCAGACTCTTGACCTCGGTACCGACCAGCGCGATCCCGGCCTCATAGGTGTCCAGGATCGTGTAGTTGTGCCGCGCCCGGCGGTTGGTCGCGATGACCTTGCGCCCCTGTTCCTTCATAACGGTCAACTTTAAGTGACTCGGCAACCGAATTATTCCGCGGCTATCGCCCTAGCCACCCGGCCGGACCGCGAGATACAGCAGCAGCACCGCGATGAAAGCCGCGACCAGCAAGACCGTGGTCATGCGTGGTAAGCCGCGCGGGCGCGGTGGTGGTGGCGGACGATGGCGCAGCCAGACGGATTCCACCGCGGGGTCGTGGGTGCCGCGCCGATACGGCGGCGGATCGCCAGGGTCCGTGGACGGCGAGCTGCCCAGGTCGGGCCCGTCGTCGGTGGGGCCATCACCGGAATGCATATCGTGAACGGTAGCCGCCGAACTGGTTCGACGCCGGGCAATTTTGTTGCGATTCAGGCAATTCGGCGGGTGAACGCCGCGTCGGCACCTCCGCTCGCAAGATCGACGGTGACCACCGTGAGGTCGACAGTGCTCGTGGTGAGGTCCATGACCATGAAGCCGAGCTCGTGATAGTTCTCGAACAGGGCGGCGTTGCCGGAGCCGCCGGGATTCAGCTTCGGTTCCGCCGCTACGGTTTTGGCTGCCGCGCCGGAGACGAGCTGGCGGGTGCCCTTCGATGCCGCGGTCGGCTCGAGCACCTGCAGCGAATGATCGTGCCCGGAGAGGATGAAGTGGCATTTGCCGACGACATGGTCCTCGAAGAACCGCTTCGCGTGGATGCCGTTGATCGGTGCCACCGAGAGCCCCTCGTAGCGACCGGCGTCACCGTGCGGACCGTTGTTCACATACGGGTGGTGGGTGCAGGCGATCTTCCACTCAGCGGGTGATTCGGCGATGGCGCGGTCGAACCAGACGCGCTGCTCGTTCATGAACTGGCCGTCGACCGCCCAGTACGGATCGAAGATCGGCGGGATATAGGCGGCGAGCGGATTGACATCCAGCACAAAGAATTCGACCACCGGCCGCTGCTCGGGTATCCGCACCGAGTAGTACCGGCTCGGCATCCACCAGCGCGGCGAATTCGCGTGGTATTCGACCTCGCTGTTGCCGCGCAGCAGCCAACCACCGTCGCCGCCGAGGACCGAACTGTTGTCGTGATTGCCGAGCACCATCAGCCACGGGAAATCCAGTTCCGCATTGGGGTTTTCGAATTTGTCCGCGAACTGGGCATCGACGGCGCTGTACGGACCGCTCTCATAGATATTGTCGCCGAGGCCGAGGGCGAGCGAAAACGGTTGGCGGCGATGGTAATCCCGCATTGCGTCGGCGACGGCCCACTGAGTGCGGGTGCCGGTGCCCGCATCGCCGGTGACGAGCACCCGCACATTGCGGTCGGTCGGGAAGTCGAACTTGGTGACACCGCTCGCGACCGGAACCGCATCGGCGGGCGATAGACCGACCAGCGATGCACCTGCCGCCGCGGTGGCCGCGCCCGCCAGAAACCCGCGCCGCCCGATCATGCTTTACTCACTTCCCCGGCCAGGACGGCGAGTACTCCATCGCCGTACTTGGCCAGTTTGTTCTCACCGACACCGCCGACCGTCCCGAGTTCGGACAGGCTCGCGGGCTTACGTGCGGCGATCTCCCGCAGCGTCGCGTCGTGGAAGACGACATAGGCGGGTGCGCCCTGTTCCTTGGCCGTCGCGGCCCGCCATTCACGCAGCTTCTCGAACAGCGGCACGTCTGCCGAAGACAGGTCGGCAGCCGGGGACTTGCCCTTCGCCGCCTTGGGGGTCCTGGCTGGTTTGACCGCACGCTCCGGTTCGCGGCGCAGTAGCACTTCACGGCCGTCGAACAACACCTCGTTACTGGCCTCGGTGAGGATGAGCACGCCGTAGTCGCCGTGCACGGCGAGTAGTCCCTGTGCGAGCAATTGCCTTACGACACCGCGCCATTCGACATCGCGCAGATCGGTGCCGATGCCGAAGACCTTGAGCTCGTGGTGATCATGTTGCAGCACTTTGGGATTCGATTTGCCGAGCAGGATATCGACGATGTGGCCCGCGCCGAAGCTCTGTCCGCGTTCCCGCTTCAGGCGCAGCACCGTCGAAAGCACCTTCTGCGCGGGCACGGTGCCGTCCCAGGTTTCCGGCGCGGTCAGGCAGGTGTCGCAATTGCCGCACGACTGCCCCGACTGTCCGAAGTAGGCCAGCAGCTGAGTTCGCCTGCATGACACCGTTTCACACAGCGCGAGCATCGCGTCCAGGTGCAGCTGCAGTTGCCTGCGGTGGGTGGCGTCGCCGTCGGAGGAGTCGATCATCTTGCGCTGCTGCACCACGTCGGCGAGTCCGTAAACCATCCACGCGGTCGACGGCGACCCGTCGCGACCTGCTCGCCCGGTCTCCTGGTAGTAGCCCTCCACGGACTTGGGCAGATCGAGATGGGCGACGAAGCGCACGTCGGGCTTATCGATGCCCATGCCGAAGGCGATCGTCGCGACCACGACGAGGCCGTCCTCACGCAGGAACCGCGCCTGGTTGGCCGCGCGGGTGCGCGAGTCCAGGCCCGCGTGATACGGAACCGCCTCGACGCCGTTCTCGGTGAGGAAGGCCGCGGTCTTCTCCACCGAATTGCGCGACAGGCAGTAGACGATGCCGGCGTCTCCGGCGTGCTCGGTCTTGATGAAGTCCAGCAGCTGCCGATCCGGCCGGTTCTTGGGTTCGATCCGGTATTGGATATTGGGCCGGTCGAAGCTGGCGACGAAACGCCGGGCCGCGCCGAGGTCGAGACGCTCGATGATCTCGTCGCGGGTCTTCGCCGTCGCGGTCGCGGTGAGCGCGATGCGCGGCACATCCGGCCAGCGCTCGTGCAGCATCGACAGGCCGAGATAGTCGGGTCGGAAGTCGTGGCCCCACTGCGATACGCAGTGCGCCTCGTCTATGGCGAACAGCGCCACCTTGCCGCGATCCAGCAGGGCGGCGGTCGACTCCAGGCGCAGCCGCTCGGGCGCGAGATACAGCAGATCCAACTCCCCCGCGACGAACTGCGCCTCGACCATCCGGCGCTCGTCCGGGAACTGCGTCGAGTTCAGGAATCCGGCGCGCACGCCGAGCGCACTGAGCGCGTCCACCTGATCCTGCATCAATGCGATCAGCGGTGACACCACCACGCCGACGCCGGGACGGACCAGTGCTGGCACCTGATAGCACAGCGACTTTCCGCCGCCCGTCGGCATGAGCACCAGCGCGTCCCCGCCGCCGACCACGTGCTCGACGATCTCCCGCTGATCACCGCGGAAGCTGTCGTAGCCGAACACCCGGCGTAGAACCTCTTGTGCCGCACCGGATTCGGCGACCGGGGCACCGTCGGTCAGAACAGCCGCGAAAGCATCGGGGGATTCCACGCGGCCCATCCTACGAGCGCGGTCGGACAACGGAACCCCTACATCGGCGCGGATCCCAGGTGACCGGCCGAGTTGTCCACATGTGGATAACCAATTTCGATCGCCGCGCGGTGGGCTCGTCGCCCACCCACCGACGGCCTCACACGAGTTACAGCGTGTGCGAGGCCGTCATCCGCAGGTCAGTCGCGCACGTAGTAGCGCAACGTGCCGTAGGCCGTGATCGCGGCGAATACGATGCCGAGTGGTGCGACGGTCAGGGACACCAGTGCGATGTCCTCGCCGGTGATGTGCGGGAAGACATTGCTGTTGAAGAGCGCACCGAGTCCACGGTTCACCACCAACGGCTGTGCGAGGAACAGCCCGACAACCGCCAGAATCGATCCGGTCAAGGCCGCGACCACCGCTTCCAGGAGGAACGGCAACTGCGTGTACCAGCGCGTCGCACCGACCATCCGCATGATGCCGACCTCCTCGCGTCGACTGAACGCCGCGATCTGCACCATATTCGCGATCAACAGCAATGCGGCCAAGGCCTGCAATGCCGCCAACGCGAATGCCGCATTCCGCAGGCCGTCGAACACCCCGACCAGGCGGTCCACGGTGTCCTTGTCGTTGAGTACGCTCTGGATCCCGTCCTTACCGTTGAATGTCTGGTAGATCCGCGGGTACTGATCGGCATCGGTCATCTTCACGCGCAAGGATGCGGGCAGGCGGGTGTCCTTGATCATGTCCAGCATTTCGGGCTGGTCCTTGAAGGTCACCTCGGTGGCTTCCTTCATCGCCTCGTCGCTGTTGATGAACTGGACCGAGACCACACCGTCGGTCTTCTTCAGATCCGACATCAGCTGCTGACACGGATTCAGTGAACAGTCCCGATCGTTCGCCGAGACCAGATCGGAGAGGTAGAGCCGGATCTCGACCCGGTCCATGAAGTAGTTCTGGGTCTTGTCCGCGATTCGCAGTGCGAGCAGACCGCCGCCGAGCATGGTCAGCGATACCGCGGTGGTCAGGATCATCGCGATGGTCATGGTGACATTGCGACGCAGGCCGGTGAGGACCTCGTTGAACAGGAATCCAGCGCGCATTACCGGCCCACCCCGTAGACGCCGATCGCGTCGTCGCGGATCAGCCGACCCCGGTCCAACTCCACCACTCGCTTACGCATCGCGTCGACGATGTGATTGTCGTGTGTGGCCATCACCACGGTGGTGCCGATGCGGTTGATCCGCTCCAGCAGCAGCATGATGTCGCCGCTGGTGTCGGGATCGAGGTTGCCGGTCGGCTCATCGGCGAGCAGGACCAGCGGACGGTTCACGAAGGCCCGCGCGATCGCGACACGCTGCTGCTCACCACCGGACAATTCGTGCGGCAGCCGATCGGCCTTGCCGCCGAGCCCGACCATATCCAGCACCTCGGGCACGGTCCGGTCGATGAACTGGCGCCGCTTGCCGATCACCTCCAGCGCGAACGCCACATTTTGGGCCACGGTCTTCTGCTGCAGCAGCCGGAAGTCCTGGAATACGCAACCCATGCGCTGACGCAACTTCGGCACCTTCCGCCCGGGCAGCCGGTCGACCTGGAAGTCGGCGACCCGGATCTCGCCCGCGGTCGGGGCCTCCTCCTTGAGCAGCAGTCGCATGAAGGTCGACTTGCCCGAACCGGACGGGCCGATGATGAAGACGAATTCGCCCTTGCCCACACCGACGGTGATGTTGTCCAGCGCGGGTCGCGTCGAGGTCTGATACGACTTGGTCACGTTCCGCATAGCGATCACGGCTAGCCAGTGTAACCAGCAACTGTCGTGCAGCCACCAGCTACATCATGGTCAATGACCCGGCGTGGCCGTATTCAGCACTGCGGGAACGGTGTTGAGTTTCTCGGGCGATGTCACGATCGGTTGATCGGGCTTGACGAACAGGTACAACACGAACGTGGCGACCCATGATGCCATCAGGATCGCCGTGGATCTACGTGGTCTCACTGATTCCCTCCCGGCGCAATGCCGCGGCGACTCGCACCCGCAACTCGCGACCGACCTCGAACTGCTTACCCGGCAACGTTCGGGCAACCATTCGAATATTCATTTGGTCCACTGTCAGGTCTTCGACGCCCATGACGGTGGGCTCGTCGAGCAGCAGCGGCTTCAATCTGCGGTCCTCGTACGCCTTTGTACCGACCTCGTGCAGGATCTCGTTGATCCTGGTGATGTCGACGCTGGCCGCAACCGGAACGTCGATCGCGGCACGCGCCCAATCCTTCGAGAGATTGGTCACTTTGACGATCTGGCCGTTGGGCACGGTGATCACCTCACCGTCGGCATTGCGCAGTGTGGTGATCCGCAGCGTGACGTCCTCGACCGTACCCTCGGCCTGCTCCGCGGATCCAGTGACAGCGATGCGAACCACATCACCAAATCCGTACTGCCGCTCGGTAATCAGGAAAAATCCGGCAAGGATGTCCTGCACGATCCGCTGTGCGCCGAAGCCGAGCGCGGCGCCGAGCACGGCCGCGGGTGCGACCAGACCGGTGACCGCGAAACCCATCCGCCGCAGCACTTCCATGCCGACCAGGACATAGACGACGGTCAGCACCACCCAGGTGACCACCTGGGCCAGCGCGTGTCGATGTTTGGCCGCCTCGGACCGCACCAGTGCGTCACTGCTGCGGAATCCGGCGTCGATCCTGCGGGTGATCCGATCGCGGATAAAGGTGGCGAAACGGCTGAACAGCACCGCGCCCAGGAGCAGCAGGACGATCTCTAGACCGGAGGACCGCAGCCAGGTGGTGAAGTCGGTGGACGTGGAGAAAGCCTGGGGTACGTCCAACTAGCTCGCCTGCTCTCGCATTCGCCAACGAATTCCGGATTCGATGAAACCATCGATATCGCCGTCGAGCACGGCAGTCGGGTTGTTGACTTCGTAGTTGGTGCGCAGATCCTTGACCATCTGGTACGGATGCAGCACGTAGGAGCGCATCTGGTTGCCCCAGGACGCGCCCTCGTTCGTCTTGAGCGCATCCATTTCGGCGCGCTCCTCCTGCCGCTTGCGTTCCAGCAGTTTGGCCTGCAGCACCCGCATGGCCGAAATCTTGTTCTGCAGCTGGGATTTCTCGTTCTGACAGGTCACCACGATGCCGGTCGGGATATGGGTCAGCCGCACCGCGGAGTCGGTGGTGTTGACGCTCTGGCCGCCGGGACCCGAGGAGCGGTAGACGTCCACGCGGACCTCGCCCTCGGGAATTTCGATGTGGTCGGTGGTCTCGACCACGGGTAGCACCTCGACCTCTGCGAAGGAGGTCTGACGGCGGCCCTGATTGTCGAACGGGCTGATCCGGACCAGGCGGTGCGTGCCCATTTCCACCGAGAGGGTGCCATAGGCATACGGCGACTTCACCGCGAAGGTGGCGCTCTTGATGCCCGCCTCTTCGGCGTAGGAAGTGTCGTAGACCTCGACGGAGTACTTGTGCCGGTCTGCCCAGCGGATGTACATGCGCATCAGCATTTCGGCCCAGTCGGCGGCATCCACACCACCCGCGCCGGAGCGGATATTGACCAGCGCCTCACGCTTGTCGTACTCGCCGGAGAGCAGGGTGCGGACCTCCATGGCCTCCACATCACTGTGCAGCGTGGCCCGCTCGGCATCGGCGTCGGCGAGCGCGGCCACCCTCGCCTCGCCCTCCTCTTCCTCTGCCAATTCATATAGAACGGACAGATCGTCGAGGCGCTGGCGCAGTTCCTCGACCCGGCGCAACTCGCTCTGCGCGTGCGACAGCTCACTGGTGACCTGCTGCGCATGCTCCTGGTTGTTCCACAGATCGGGATCGGCGGCCTGGTGCTCGAGCTCATCGATCCGTCGACGCAGTTCCTCGACATCGAGGACCGACTCGACGGTCTTGAGCGTGGCGTCGAGTTCGGCGAGGTCAGCGGAGACGTCAGGATGCACGATGCTCAAGCCTACTGGGCGCGGTGAAGACAGCGGAACACGCGGTCGTGTGGGGGTAGCCGTCCTCAGCCGGAGACGGCACGCAGCCCGCCCGGACGGCGACCGGCGAGGGCGTCGAGGGCGGCCGCGGTGGCGTCGTCGGCGGGGAGGTAGACGATGAGCTGCTGGTCGTCGTCGGCGGATAGTTCGAGGGTTTCGTAGGTGAGGCGCAGGTTGCCCGCCTGGGGGTGGGTGAGACGGGTGGTTCCGGTGGCGGCGGCGAGACTGGGGACGGATCCGACGCGGCGGGTGAACTCGGCACCGGCGGCGACGGTCAGTTCGTCGGCAAGGGCGGCGATGTGCGGGTCGCTGCGGAACGGGCCTTGCTTCAGTGCGGCGACCAGTTCGTCGGCGATGTGGTCCCAGTCGGGATAGGCGGTGCGGGCCCGCGGGTCGGTGAAGGCGAACAGGGCGAGATTGGCGCGATGTTCGTGGTCGAGCAGTCCGATCGGCGCCATCAGGCGCTCGAATCCCTCGGTCCAGGCGAGCACCTCGCGCAGTCGGTTGACGACCAGCGCGGGTGCGGGTTCCAGGCGATCGAGGATGGCGCGGACCGCTGGGCGCACCTCGCGCGGCGGCTGCGCACCGCCCATGCAGCTGAAACCCGGATCGGCGCCCTTGGTGAGACGGTGCAGGTGGATGCGTTCGCTCGGCGTCAAGGCGAGAGCGTCGGCGAGTGCGGACAGCACCGGTGGCGAGGGGTGGCGGTCGCGTCCCTGCTCGAGGCGTGTGATGTATTCGACGCTCACACCCGCCAGGGTTGCCAGTTCCGCGCGACGCAGGCCGGGGGTTCGGCGGCGCGGTCCGGTGGGCAGGCCGACCTGAGCCGGGGTCACCGCCTCACGGCGGGTGCGCAGGAAAAGACCCAACTCGTTGTCGCTCACTCCACGACGGTACAAGCGTGGTCGGCGCCGAGGGTGTCCCTGCCACTACCACTCTTCGCGCGGTCTTCCTGGTGGCGATGCCGGGCAGCAGATTGGGACTCGAACAATTTCCTGATCGGAGGAGAACACCATGTCCTTGAAGCTCGCGGTGATCATCGGCAGCGTCCGGGAGGGACGCTTCGCACCGACCGTGGCCGACTGGTTCGTCGAGGAGGCCGCTCGGCACGGACAGTTCGAGATCGACCTGATCGATCTGGCCGAGGCCGATCTGCCATTGGGCCTGCCCGCGGTTCCCCCGGCGATGGACCCCGACCCGGAACGCCCGGCCGGGATGACCGACCTCAGTCGGCGGCTCGGTGCGGCGGACGCATTCGTCATCCTCACTCCGGATTACAACCGCAGCTACCCGGCCGCGCTGAAGGCCGCGATCGACTGGCACTTCACCCAATGGGACAGCAAGGCAATCGGTTTCGTCGGCTACAGCGGTGCGAGCGGCGGCCTGCTCGCCATCGAGCACCTGCGCCAGGTCTTCAACGAACTCAATGCCCACACCGTCCGCAACTACGTCAGCTTCCCTCGCTACTACCTGCTCTTCGATGCCGAAGGCAAACTCGTCGACCCGACCGAACCCGCCGCTGCCGCACAGTCCATGCTCGACCAACTCCACTGGTGGGCAAGTGCCCTCGCCGCCGCCCGCTCCGTCTCCACCGCCGCATAGCGGGCGCCTCGTGGCTGCCTCGCACAAGGTACGTCCTATGCGAGGTGGGCACTGCTTATGCGACAGCGGGGATGCGTCTGGCGGGACGGGGGATGGGCGATAGGGTTCGGGGGTGGCTGATTACTCCTCCGATCTCGAACTTGCGCTCCGATTGGCCGATGCGGCCGATGGGATTACCCGAGCGCGGTTCGGGGCGTTGGATTTGCGGGTCGACGCCAAGCCGGATCTGACACCGGTGTCGGATGCGGATCTGGC
The DNA here is from genome assembly GCF_050942345.1 of Nocardia pseudovaccinii. Classification (NCBI taxonomy): domain Bacteria; kingdom Bacillati; phylum Actinomycetota; class Actinomycetes; order Mycobacteriales; family Nocardiaceae; genus Nocardia; species Nocardia pseudovaccinii. Next base: position 2,278,072 of record NZ_CP192074.1, on the reverse strand, counting down.
GGTGGAGAAGGCGATACGCCAGGTGCTCGGGCAGGAGCGGCCCGGGGATTCGGTGCTCGGTGAGGAGTTCGGCGGTGACGTCGAGTTCAACGGGCGGCAGTGGGTGATCGATCCGATCGATGGCACCAAGAACTTCGTGCGCGGGGTACCGATTTGGGCGACGCTGATCTCGCTGCTCGAGGACGGCGTTCCGGTGGTCGGCGTGGTGAGCGCACCCGCATTGGCGCGACGGTGGTGGGCGGCGGCCGGTTCCGGCGCCTGGGCCTGCGTCGATGCCGATGCGCCGAAACCGATTTCGGTCTCCGCGGTCGGTGAGCTCGGCTCGGCCAGCCTGGCCTTCTCCAGCCTGTCGGGCTGGCGCGAACGCGGTCTGCGCGAGAAGTTCCTCGACCTCACCGACGCGGTATGGCGGGTCCGCGGCTACGGCGACTTCTTCACCTACTGCCTGCTCGCCGAGGGCGCGGTCGATATCGCCACCGAACCCGAAGTCTCCCTGTGGGACCTGGCCGCCCTCGACATCCTCGTCCGCGAAGCAGGCGGCCGCTTCACCTCCCTCGCCGGCGCCCCCGGCCCGCACGGCGGCGACGCCATAGCCACCAATTCCCTACTCCACGACGCTGTTCTTACCCGGTTGAACTGAGTCGCGAGATACTTTCTATCGTCTCGAATCGGCCGGAGTCAGGTCGATGCCCGCGGGCGGACGTAGTCGACGCAAGGTTCCGTCCATGCTCGTGACGAACAGTGCCCACCCGTCACCGTCGCGAGCGATCCGCACGGAGGTCGCGCCGTCCGGCGGGTTGCGCATCGGACCGGGTTTGATCAGGCCGGTGATGATCGTGCAGCCCGCGCCGGTGGCCGGGTCGATCTGGTAGACCGCGCCCTGGATGTGGTCGGCGACGAAGAGCTGACCCGCGCGGGTCGCTTCCATATCGTCGAGCAGCGCAACCAGATCGGGAGCACCGGCGACGACCGTCGCGTTGTCGGGATCGTCGAGCGGGACGCGGAAGACGCGCAGCGTCATATTGTCGGTGTAGATCGACTTCCCGTCGGGGGCAAGCGCCAGCCCATTCGCCCACGGCACGTTGGACCAGGTCTGCGTGTACTCCCCCGTCGACGGCCGATACCGCGAGATGCCGGTCGGTGGCCCATTGATACCGATGGTGGCGAATACGAGGTCGCCGTCGGGCAATTCGAGCAGTCCGTTCGGACCGTTCAGCCCGGTGAGCAGAATCGTCACCGCACCGGTGTCGATGTCATAGCGCCGCAAGGTGCCCGGCGCCTCCGCCACACCGTCGCCGGTGACGAAGTACACGGACCGTCCGACAACCCGTACACCCGCAGGGTGATCCAGACCGGTTACCAGCTTCGCGAACTCGCCTGTGGCATCGATATGGGCAAGGTACCCGTCGACGATTCCGGTGACATAGAAGCCGCCGGCCCCGTCGGTATCGAGATTCTCCAGATTGCCGACCCCGCTGACGATCGTGGAAACATCCCAGCCGTCCGCACAGGACCCCGAGGGCGTCTGCGCCCCGGCCGTTCCTGCGGACACGATGCCCGCGGTAATTGCCGCGGTCAGCAGCGTTGCCCTCAGTCGCCGACTACGCGGCCGTCTTGCCATGCGGCACAACCTAACAGCCGCGCTGGAATGTTGCCCGGGGCGGACCGTCCGCCCCGGGCGACTCGGCTCACGGAACGAACAGTGTGGCAATCATAGTGAGGACCCCGGAGACGAGCTGATCGACAATGCGAGGAACCATGGGCATCTCCTTTCTAGTACTGCGGTATTCGGCCTCGGTGGAAACGCGGCCGAGTGCTGTGGACGGCACCTGTGTAGACAGGCGTCGATCGGTCTTCGTTGCCGCCGGGCTCATGGATGGCTTTATCCGGACCGCTCAGCTCAGATGTTTCGCCGCAGGCCACATTTCGGCCAGCGGTGCTCGCGGTTTGCGGCAGATGAACAGCGGTCGGCCCTGTTCGTCGTTGTCGATGCCGAGACCGTTGTCGATGTGACCGGCGGGTTCGACCTCGGCGAAGTACCCGGTCAGGTGGTCACGATCGAGGCCGACAGTGATCACCGCGGTGGCCGTATCGCTGGGTGGGCCCCACCACCAGTAGGAGTTGTGACCGCTGTGCGGAGTCGGCAATCCGTATTCGCCGCCGAAGCGTTCGATCGCGCCCGCCTCGCCATAGTTGTCGGTAAGGATGGCGACGTCGGGTCCGAGCGGGGCCCGCACCTCGGCGATTCGGCGCACGAATTGCGGCCAGCCGATGGTTTCGCCCGCGTCGTAATTGATCGCGAGGACCGGCGAATCCTTCAGTACCGCCACGGGTAACACCGGCAGGAACAGCACCGCGGAGACGATCGCATTCACCGCGATGACCGAACCCACTGCTGCCCAGCGGGTTCGCCGACGCCCCAGCCAAGCGGCGACCGGTACCGCACCGGCGGCCATAAGAATCGGGTACATCCCGCCCAGGTAGTACGCCTTCCCACCGCTGACCAGGAAAACCACGAAGAGCACCGCATACGCGACCGCAAACGCGCGCCGACGCGGATCTCGCCACAGTCGCCAGAGCCCGAGTGCCCACAGCGGCACCAGCAAGGGGCCCATCAGCCCGAATTGCGAGAGCACGAACATCATCGGCGAATCCGACGTTCCGGAGGATCCGCTCGCGATCGCCCGGCTCATCTCCCACTGTGGCCAACCATTGCGCCACTGCCACAGCAGATATGGCAGCCAGATCAGCACCGCCAACCCGACCGCCATCGGAAAGTACTTGGTGGCGAATATCTTTCGCGGACCGACGAGAACCAGCGCAAGCACCAGCGCCGCCACCGAAAAGATCAGCAGCACCTTGTTCTGCAACCCGATCCCGACAACCAGCCCCACCCCGAGCCACCACCGCGGCCCCAACCCACCGACACCCGCACGCCCAACCGCTTCGGAGCCCGGCCCGATCCGATCGGCACCCCACCGGTCCGCGCCTCGCAGCAGCCCCGACACCAACAGGCAAACCAACACCCACGCCGCCATATCGAACGACGCGGTACTCAGCAGATGACCGATCCCCAGCACCATCGCCGCACTCGCGACGGCAACCGACGCCAACGCCTGCGCCCCACGCCCACCGCCGAGCTCGCGCGCCATCAACCCCGCGGCTACGACAACGAAGGTCGCCGCCGAGATCGACGGAAGCCGTAGTAGCAGTAACGAATCGGCATCGATTGCGGACATCGCGCGGGCCAGTAGCGGAGTCAATGGCGGTTGGTCCGGGTAGCCCCAATCCGGATGCCTGCCCGCCGCCAGAAAGTACAGCTCGTCCCGGTGATAGCCGTAGCGCGTGGCGAATGCGGTGAGTAGTGCGGCGAACAGCACAGCGACGACGGACAACGGTCGTCCGACGACTTTGGGCACTTGTCCAGCCTGACACAGTTCGGCGGCGTATGCTGCACCTCGACGCACTTCTTACTCTGGAGTAAGATAGCCTTACTCAGGAGTAAGATAGCTGGGACCAGACCTCACCCCACCCATCCGAGAAAACAGGTGATGATGAGCACTCGAGACAGCGCAACGAAGCGAAGTCCAGACACGTCCGCGGTCGGCCTGAACCACCCCAAACGGGACTGGATGGGCGCGGCAATGCGGGTGATGACGACCATTACCGGGTCGGAGCTCGCCGAGAAGTACAACCTGCGCAAGCCGATCGAGCGGGTCACCTACGAAGGCACCAAGACCGGTTTCCGCACCCTCGGCGCCGCCACTCGCGCATTCGGCAAGGTCGCCGGTGGCGGTGCGCCGAAACGCTTGGCGGACAACGAGTCCAAGAGCAAAGACTTCTTCGACCTCACCCCGAGCGACGAGCAGCAGATGATCGTCGAGACGGTGAGGGAATTCGCCGCCGAGATCCTGCGCCCGGCCGCCTACGAGGCCGACAACGCCGCCAAGGCCCCGCGCGACCTGCTCGAACGCGCCGCCGAACTCGGCATCACCCTGATCAATGTGCCCGAGGAGTTGGAAGGCGCGGCCGCCGAGCGCGGCGCGGTCACCAACTCGCTGGTCGCCGAGGCACTCGCACACGGTGATATGGGCCTGGCCCTGCCGATTCTCGCGCCGAGCGGTGTCGCGGTCGCCCTGTCCCAGTGGGGTACCGACGCGCAGCAGCAGACCTACCTGCCCGCCTTCACCGGCGAGAATGTGCCGCAGGCCTCGGTCGTGATCAACGAACCGCGCGCGCTGTTCGACCCGTTCGCCCTGCAGACCAAGGCCACCCGCTCCCCCAGCGGCTACCGCCTCAACGGTGTGAAGAGCCTGGTCCCGGCCGCCGGTGATGCCGAGCTATTCATCGTGGCCGCCGAGCTCGACGGCCGTCCCGCCCTGTTCATCGTGCCGTCGGACAGCAAGGGTCTGGTCGTGGAGGCCGATCCGAGCATGGGTCTGCGTGCCGCAGGCCTCGGTCGCCTGCTGCTCAACGACGTCACGGTCGGCACCGACGCCATCCTCGGCGACGGCGATGCCAAGACCCGCGCCGAGGAGTACGCCGACGCGGTGCGCCTGGCCCGCCTCGGCTGGGCTTCGCTGGCCATCGGTACCGGACAGGCCGTGCTCGACTACGTGATTCCGTATGTGAACGAGCGTGAGGCATTCGGCGAGCCGATCTCGCATCGCCAGGCGGTCGCGTTCATGGTCGCGAATATGGCAATCGAACTGGACGGCCTCCGGCTCGTGACCCTGCGGGGTGCGTCACGTGCGGAGCAGGGGCTTTCCTACGCCCGCGAGGCGGCACTGGCCCGCAAGCTCGCTACCGACAAGGGCATGCAGATCGGTCTCGACGGCGTGCAGCTGCTCGGCGGCCACGGCTTCACCAAGGAACACCCGGTCGAGCGCTGGTACCGCGATCTGCGGGCCATCGGCGTCGCCGAGGGTGTCGTGCTCGTCTGACCGGCTGGTTCCTTACTTCCAGGAGACATCACCATGATCAATCTCGAACTTCCCAAGAAGCTGCGGGCCAGCGCCAACCAAGCCCATCAGGTCGCCCAGGAAATCTTCCGGCCGATCTCGCGCAAGTACGACCTCGGTGAACACGACTACCCGGTCGAGCTGGACACCATGGCCGCCATGGTCGAGGGCCTCGCCGACTCCGGCACCCAGAAGATCGGCGGCGCGGCCGGTGGCCGTTCCGACGGGGACGAGCACGCCACCGAGCTGCTCGGAAACACCAACGGCGGCAATATGTCCGCGCTGCTGAACGCGCTGGAGACCTCGTGGGGCGACGTCGGCCTGATGCTGTCGATTCCCTACCAGGGTCTGGGCAATGCGGCCATCGCGGCCGTCGCCACCGATGAACAGCTGAAGCGGTTCGGCAAGGTGTGGGCCTCGATGGCCATCACCGAACCGTCCTTCGGTTCCGATTCGGCCGCCGTCACCACCACCGCCGTACTCGACGGCGACGAGTGGGTGCTCAACGGCGAGAAGATCTTCGTGACCGCGGGTCAGCGCTCCACCCACATCGTGGTGTGGGCCTCGGTCGACCGCAGCCTCGGCCGCGCGGCGATCAAGTCGTTCGTCGTGCCGCGCGACGCTCCCGGACTTTCGGTGGCCCGGCTCGAGCACAAGCTCGGCATCAAGGCCTCCGACACCGCGGTACTGCTGTTGCAGGACTGCCGGATTCCGAAGGACAACATTCTCGGCAGCCCGGAAGTCAACGTGGAGAAGGGTTTTGCCGGGGTCATGCAGACCTTCGACAACACCCGGCCCCTCGTGGCCGCGATGGCGGTCGGTGTCGCGCGGGCGGCGTTGGAGGAGTTGCGCGCCATCCTGAAGGATGCGGGCATCGAGCCGTCCTACGACATCCCGGCCAACAACCAGCCCGCGGCCGCCGCCGAATTCCTGCGGATGGAGGCCGATTACGAGGCCGCGTACCTGCTGTCGCTGCGCGCGGCGTGGATGGCGGACAACAAGAAGCCGAACTCCTTGGAAGCCTCGATGTCCAAGGCGAAGGCGGGCCGCACCGGCACCGACATCACCCTCAAGGCCGTCGAACTCGCGGGCACCATCGGCTACTCCCAGCGCACGCTGCTCGAAAAATGGGGCCGTGACTCGAAAATCCTCGACATCTTCGAAGGCACCCAGCAGATCCAGCAACTCATCGTCGCGCGCCGGGTACTCGGCAAGACCAGCGCCGAACTGAAATAGCAAGTCGCACAACGGAAAACCGGTGTCGATCCATTGACGGGCCGACACCGGTTTCTTGTTCACTGCTTCTTGACCGATACGAAGGAGGGGAAGGAAAGTCCCCAGGAATGCAAAAACGTCACGTTTGCGCTGTCACCACATTCATCAGTGGAGGGGATTTCGGGAAAACAACCGGCAAGGACGTCAAGGATCGGTGGAATGGCCCGGGCCGCCACGTCAATTGGTCGGCGTGCACGGCCAGTTTGATGTCGGGTAGGGCGTCGAGAAGTTGGTCGATGGCATCCTGGGCGATCAAGTAGGCGACGGAGCGGGCTGGGCAGGCGTGCGGACCTGCGCCCCACGCCAGGTGTGAGCGGTTGCCCTTGTACTCGCCGATGTTTACCGCAGGATCATTGTTGCAGCCGGCCATGCTGATGATGACCGGCTGGTGAGCGGGCAGCCAGACGCCGTCGATCAGGCTCGGCTGCCGCGGGTAGCTGGGGCAGTGGTTGGCGAACGGCGGGTCGTTGAACAACACCTCATCGAGAGCGTCGCGGGTTGCCAGGCCGCCGCCCAAGACACCACCGGCGAACCGGTCGTCGGTGAGGATCAGCAGCAGGGTGTTGATGATCAGGTTCTGTTGCGGTTCGATGCCACCGCCGTAGAGGTTGGCTATCTGGTGAACCATCTCCATGTCGTCGAGGTCGGCCGGGTGGTTCAGCATCCGTGTGGTGATGTCGTCGCCGGGCTGGGCGCGTTTGAGGGCAATCAGCTCCACTATCGCCTCACTGAACATTTGCATGCCTTGCTGCGCTTCGACGCCCTCGAAGACCGCCGCCATGCCAGCCGCGACGCGCTGCCCGATCTGCGCCGGACAGCCCAGCATGTCGTTGACGACTGCTGAAGACAGCGGAAATGCGTACTGGCTGATCAGATCCGCCGTACCCGTTTCGCAGAAGGTGTTGATCAGCGATACCGCGATCCGTTCCGCAGTGGTGTGCACGGCGTGCAAGTCGACCCCCGTGAGGCCCGCGGTAACCGCCTGTCGATACCGTGCGTGCTCGGCTCCGGCGCTGTGTACCGAGGTCGGCCGGTATTGCAGCATCGGCAGGACCGGGCAGTCGCTGGGAATGTTCTTCTCCCAGATGCGTGGGTCGGCCGGGAAGCGTTCGGGGTCATTGAGTATCGCGACCGCGTGGTTGTAGCCGATCACCAGCGTCGCGGGAACCCCTGGAGCCAGGTCCACTGGCACCAACGGCCCGTAGCGGTGGCGCATGTCGCGATAGACGCGGTGCGGATCAGAGGAGAACTCCGGGGAGTACAGCGGGACGCGAGGTCCATCAGGGGCGCCGGGTGATGCGTAGGCCACAGACTGGGTCTCTGGCTGGTCGGGGGGCAGTGTGGCGGTCAAGTATGTGACTCCAGACGATGAAGCGGGAACTTCACGAGCGACTCAGTGGCTGTACACAGATGCGCCGCTCGCCGCGCATCGAGCGCAGTGGCCATCAGGGAGGATATACCGACGTTGCTGTTCGCGTGGGCGGCGAAATGGAAGAACGCTCGTAGGCAGCGGCAAGGCGAGCCGCACGAAATGCCTTGGGACAGGACGCACTTCAAAGCATTTTGGCGCATGGCGAGTTCACGGGCGATGGCGACGTTGGCGATCACGGGGCGTTTGCGGTGGGCGGTGAACTGCTCCCACGAAGGCACCCAGCAGATCCAGCAGCTCATCGTGACGCGCCGCATCCTCGGCAAGACCAGCGCCGAGCTGAGGTGACGCCGAACTAGCAAGTGCTACAAGGGAACCGGTGCGACTCGCGCCGGTTTTCTTGTTTCAGCCCGTCCCCGGGGACGACTGCGGTCGGCGCGATCCGCGGCACCCGCCGAAACGGGTGAAGTGACGCACGGTATCTTGCCTGCTGAGAATCAGCGGACGAATTCCATCGAGCAGTACCAAGAACCCCCACAGGAGACTGGTTATGCACAGGCTGGGTTTGATACGTCGCTTCACCGCCGCAGTCGCGGCCACCACCGCACTCGTCGTCGTCTTCGCGGGTCATGCCACTGCCGAGCCGACGACATTCGACTGGAATGTGGCGACGCAGCAATTGCGCAAGGCCGCCAGCGGCAATCCCGCCGCCGAACAGGCTGTGGATCGGCTGCTGGCATCCGGACAGGTCGCCACTCAGGTGGCAGTGCCCGCACAACCTTTCCAGATCCCGGCGCAGTCCGATATCGGACGCGGTGACGGGCCGGGCGTCTACGGGTCCGGCATCGCCCTCGGTTACGACGGGTTGCGGTTCGGATTCTTCGGCGGGCCGGGCACGATCGCACCGGATCAGACCGGGGCCAAGCTCCAGATCCTGTGGATCAATCTGTCCAACGGCCGCAGTGGCACCGAGGTGCTCTCCGAGCACAACGACGCCACGGTCGACACCACGATCCGCACCCGCCCGGTCGACACCGGTGGCGGCGTCATCGTCGGCGCGGTCTACGGCACCCTGTTGCACCGCTGGCCCGTCCCGGTCAGCGACGCCAACCCGGATGGTTTCCAGTACAAACTCGCAACCATCTCGGTCCCGTCCTTCGGATCGATCTACAACTGACCATCCGGCACGCGAGCCCGGCACGTTTCCGTGCCGGGCTCTTGCGTCGCATCAGCTAACCATTGCCAGCGATTACGTAACTCCGTATGTTTGCGCTCGTGAGCGTGGAGGACCGACTAGCGAAGCTCGAACGCCGACTCGCGGCCAAGGACCTCATCAAGGATGGCAGCGGGCAACCGACTGGATCCGCCGCGCAGGGCGGATGGGCGCTGCGGCGGCTTCATGAGGAATTCGCGAATGCGGACCAGCACAATGGCGGGGTGATGTTCGCCGGTTCGGGCGCACTACCCAGTACGGAACAATTCGAATGGCAAGTCCAGTTCAGCACCGATGACATCGTCGGCTACGACTGGGACGATGCCGCCGAATGCCTCGCCGCCCTTGGCAGTCCGGTCCGCCTGCGGATTCTTCGGCAGATCCTTCGGGGCAGCAGAACCGCCGCCGAACTCACAGACCTCGGCGAGGTGGGCAGCTCCGGCGAGATCTACCACCACCTCCGTCAACTGGCAGCGACCGGCTGGCTGCACACCGTGGGCCACGGCCACTTCGAAGTCCCCCCGAATCGGGTCGTCCCGCTGCTCGTCGCGCTGGCTACCGCGCGCAGATGATCAAGACCAGGCGGGAACCTCTTCGGATGTGATGTGGGTCATAGCGCTGATACGGTTGGTGAGACAGAACGATTGTTCAGATCGCTTGGGCGAGTGCCGACGCGAGTTGCTGGTAGAGGTGGTCGACGATGAAGTTGGCGCATGCGCTGGAGGTTGCGAAGGCATTCGGGGTGCTGCGGGCACGCGGGGTCAGCGATCCCAAGAAACCACTGGAAACGTTGCGGACGGTGAAGGAATCGCGGGTCTATGGGCCGCAGGCGACCTTGATCCGGCATTCGGCCCGCATCGTGCCCGATGCCCCGGGGCTGGTCGACGAGCGCGGCGAACTGACCTACCGGCAATTGGACGAGCAGTCGACCGCGATCGCGCGCGGGCTGCGACAGGCGAATCTGACCGAGGGGTCCGTGGTCGGTGTGCTGGCTCGCGACCATCGCGGTCTCATTCTGGCCATGGCCGCGGCGGGCAAACTCGGCGTGCGGGTCGCGCTGATGAATACCGGCTTCGCCAAACCGCAGTTCGCCGAGGTCTGCGAGCGTGAGAAGGTCAAGGCCGTCCTGCACGACAGCGAGTTCCTCGGCCTGCTCGACGCGTTGCCGCCGAGTCTGCCGCGCTACCTCACCTGGGTCGACGAGGGCACCGAATTGCCCGAGGGCGCACAGACTCTCGACGATCTCATCGCCGCCAACTCGACCGCGGACCTGCCCGCACCGTCCAAGCCCGGCGGCTTCGTCATCCTCACCAGCGGCACCACCGGCCTGCCGAAGGGCGCACCGCGCAGCAAGGTGACCCCGCTGGCCACCGCACAGATGGTGGACCGAATCCCGTTCCCGGTCAGGGGAACTCAGGTCATCGTGTCGCCGATCTTCCACAGCACCGGCCTCGGCACCTACCTGGTGGCCTCCGCGATGAGCAATAAAGTGGTGGTGCGCCGCCGTTTCGACGCCGAGGCCACACTGAAGATGGTGGCCGATCACAAGGCCGAAATGCTGGTCGCGGTGCCGACCATGCTGCACCGGATGACCGAACTGGCTCCGGAGATCCGCGCCAAGTACGACACCACCTCGCTGAAATGCATTCTGCTCGCGGGTTCGGCGCTGTCGCCGGAGTTGTGCGTCAAGGCAACGCAGATCTTCGGTCCGGTCCTGTACAACCTGTACGGCTCGACCGAATGCGCCGTCGCCACCGTCGCGAACCCGGACGATCTGGCCAACGCGCCGGGCACCGTCGGCCGCGCGCCGATCACCTGCGAGGTCCGGCTCTACGACGACAACGACAAGCAGGTCAACGCGATCAACACCACCGCGCGCATCTTCATCCGCAGCGGTGCGCCGTTCGAGGGCTACACCGACGGCAGGCATAAGCAGATCATCGACGGCTATATGTCCAGCGGCGATGTCGGCCATTTCGACGGGCAGGGCCTGCTGATGGTGGACGGCCGCGATGACGACATGATCGTCTCCGGCGGCGAGAACGTCTTCCCGCAGGAAGTCGAGAACCTGCTGCTGGAGCGGCCTGATGTATTCGATGCGGCCGTCGTCGGCGTCGACGACGCGGAATTCGGCAAGCGCCTGCGCGCCTTCGTGGTCCCCGAGGCCGGTCACTCCCCCGACGGCGAGGAGATCAAGGCCTACGTCAAGGAGAATCTGGCCCGCTACAAGGTGCCGCGCGAGGTGATCTTCCTGGACGATCTGCCCCGCAACCCCACCGGCAAACTGCTGCGCCGGGTGCTCGTGGAGTACGAAGTCAACGCTTAGACCTGGGCCGTAGGGACAACTGAGATACGTGACACAGCGAGTCACAGATGCTTGCTATTGTTAGCGGCAGCACTGGATCTCGAAGTTGCGGTCCACACCACCCCCGGTCCCGGTGGGTGGATCGCGGAAGGCGTTGACGAATGTCCCTATCCCTGCCTGCGCTCAATGACTCCGTCCGGAAGGCGGGCGATTTCGCCCAGGGCGTGAATGTCATGGTCAAGCGGCGCTTGTTCAATCCGCTCCGACCCGATCACGCGGCGCGGTCCGCGTTCAATGTGCTCAAATTCGGCCCGTTCGCCGGTGTCGTCATGCACGCGGCGCAGACCAGACCGGATGCGGCGGCCATCGTCGACGAGCGCGGCGAGGTGAGCTTCGGCGAGCTCAACGAGCAGTCCAGTGCCCTGGCTCGCGGGCTGGAAGCGCAGGGAATCAAGCCTGGTGACGTCGTCGCGCTGCTGGCGCGCGACCATCGCGGCATGGTGCTGAGCCTGCTCGCGACCGGCAAGCTCGGCGTGCGCACGGTGCTGATGAATACCGGCTTCGCGAAACCGCAGTTCGCCGATGTGGCAGCGCGCGAGAACGTCAAGGCCGTACTGCACGACAGTGAATTCCTCGACCTGATGAGCGCGATCCCGGCCGAGATCCCTCGGGTGCTCACCTGGGTGGACGAGAAGGACAATGTCGATCCGTCGGTCTCGACCATCGAATCGCTGATCAAGGCCCGCTCCACCGCGCCGCTGCCCGCGCCCGCCAAGCCCGGCGGCATGGTCATCCTGACCAGCGGCACCACCGGCACGCCGAAGGGTGCGCCGCGCGACCGGGTCAGCCCGTTCGCCTCGGCCCAGTTCGTCGACCGCGTGCCGCTACCCAATAACGGGACCATGATCATGGCCGCGCCGATCTTCCACGGCACCGGACTTTCCCAGTTCACCCTGGGCCTTGCCCTCGGCAACCGGGTGATTTTCCAGCAGCGCCGGTTCGATCCGGAGAAGACGCTCGCGAATATCCAGCAGTACCAAGCGGATTCGCTGGTCGTGGTGCCGACCATGCTGCAACGCATCCTCGATCTCGGCGACGAGGTGCTGGCCGAGTACGACCCGCGCACCATCAAGGTGATCTTCGCGGCCGGTTCGGCCATCGCACCCGATGTGGTCACCCGCACCCTCGACTACTTCGGCGACAGCCTCTACAACCTGTACGGCTCCACCGAATGCGCGGTCATGACCGTCGCGACACCGGAGGATCTACGCAAGGCCCCGACCACCGCGGGTAAGGCCCCGGTCGGCATCCGGATCGTGCTGCTGGACGAGAACCGCAAGCCGATCACCGAGCCGAATGTCACCGGGACCATCTTCGTGGACAACGGTTTCGCCTTCACCGGCTACACCGACGGCCGCACCAAGGAGATCGTGGACGGCATGATGTCCAGCGGTGACGTCGGGCATTTCGATGCCGACGGCCTGCTCTACATCGACGGCCGCGACGACGACATGATCGTCTCCGGTGGCGAGAACGTCTTCCCGCTCGAGGTGGAGAACCTGATCGCGGGCCGCGACGACATCTTCGAGGCCGCGGTAGTCGGCGTGGACGATCGCGAATTCGGAAAGCGGTTGCGCGCCTTCGTCGTTCCCGGCCCGGAGTCCAAGCGCGATGCGCAGGAGATCAAGGATTACGTCAAGGCGAATCTGGCGCGATACAAGGTGCCGCGCGAGGTGGTCTTCCTCGACGAGCTGCCGCGCAATGCGACCGGTAAGTTGCTACGCAAGCCGTTGATCGAGATGGAAATCGACGCGGACTGATTCGAGGCCGAGCCGCACACCTGCGAATTCGCCGGGTGTGCGGCTTTTGCTTTTCTTCCAGCTGGAAACTCGATACATCCCGGCCGCCACTCGGGTGGGAATCGGCGGGTAATTCGTCGGTTATCATCAGCGCGTGAGTATCGAGTTCGGCCCGGCCGCTGCGGGGCATCGCAGCGCCGTCGCGCGGGTGCGCGGCGCATGTGCCGGTTCGATCTCCGGTGCCATATCCGTTGCGGCACATGGGTGGGCCTCCGGTGGGATGCCGCCGAGCAGTACCACGCTCGCGCTCCTCGTTGCCGCTTCCGCGGTTGTCGGCGCGCTGGTCGCCGGGCTCGCACCGCTGCGCGATACCTCGATCGGGCTGATCTCGGTGCTCGTCGGGGGTCAGCTGCTCGGGCACGTCACCATGGGCTGGGGTTCGGGGCATATGCATCACGGCGATGCCCAGCTCACGCCCGGTATGGTCGCCGCGCACCTCGTCGCGGCCGTGCTCGCGGCGGTGGTGATCCGAGGTGCGGAGACCGCATATCGAATCGGTTGTGCGGTGCTTTCGCGGGTGCTGCCGTTGCGGTATCGTCCGCCCGCAATACCAGGGCCGGTGCCGCTGCGCCTGACGCATCGCGATCGTGTGATTCTGCGCATATTCGCGACGGAATCACTACGCACACGCGGTCCGCCGCTGGCGTTCGGTAGCTGATTTTCCTTACCCGGTGCATGGGCTCGGCTCGTGCGTCGTCGTTTTCGCGCAACATCTTTCGCTGATGAGATTCCGCAGCCTCATGCGAATTTCTCGCGAATCACGTTGTCGTGCACTCGACCATTCCCGGGTTCTTCCGAACTCCAGAAACGAATAACCATGAGCATTACGGACGCCAGTCCGCCGGATGCCGAATCGTCGGCTCCGGCAAAGGAAATACGGTCGCGCAACGGCCTCTATCCACTCGCGATGCGGTTGCATTTCTATGCGGGCATCTTCGTCGCACCGTTCATCCTGATCGCCGCGGTCACCGGAGCGCTCTACGCCATCTCCCCGACCCTGGAATCGATTACCTCGCACGACCTGTTGAAGGTCGAGGCGAACGGCGAGATGCGGCCGCTGTCCGAACAGGTCACCGCTGCCGTCGCCACCCAGCCGAATCTGAAGCTGGTCGCGGTGGCGCCCGCACCCGAGGCCGACGACACCACCCGCGTGCTGTTCGACGACCCGTCGCTGGGCGAGTCCGAACGGCGTGCGGTCTTCGTGAATCCGTATACCGCGCAGCCGGTCGGCAGCGATGTGGTCTACGGCAGTTCGGGTGCGCTTCCGATGCGCACCTGGATCGATAGGCTGCATCGGGATCTGCACCTGGGCGAGCCCGGACGCGTATACAGCGAACTCGCCGCCTCCTGGCTGTGGGTAGTGGCGCTGGCCGGTCTGGTGCTGTGGATCCGTCGGGTGCGCGGACGCCGCAGCCGCAACTCCGCCGCCTGGCTGCTGGCACCGGACGGTTCCCAAAAGGGGCGTGGCCGTTCGATGAGTTGGCATGGGGCCGTTGGTATTTGGATCATGCCGGTGATCCTGCTGCTGTCGGCGACCGGGATGACCTGGTCGACCTATGCCGGTGCGAACATCACCGAACTGCGCGAGCAGCTCAGCTGGACCACACCTGCCGTGAGCACCGCACTGCCGGGTGCGGCCACGCAGGAACACGCCGGCGGCGAGCACCACGGCGGCGGCCATACGCCCGCGCCGGTCGATGTCCCGACCCGGATCGCGCAGCTCGACGGGGTTTATGCGGCGGCCCGCGCCAATGGCGTCACACAGGGTTCCGAGATCGCCATTCCGGCCAAAGCCGGCGCCGCATTCGCGGTGAAGGAACGGCGCATGCCGGGCACCTACACCGTCGATGCCGTCGCCGTGGACGGCGCGACCGGCGCGGTCACCGACAAGCTCGCCTACGCCGACTGGCCGATCATGGCCAAGCTCACCAACTGGGGCATCCAGTTCCACATGGGCCTGATGTTCGGGCTGCTCAACCAGTTGCTGCTGCTCGCGGTGATGATCGGGCTGATCGTCGTGCTCGTGCTCGGCTACCTGATGTGGTGGAAGCGTCGTCCGACCCGCGGTGCCGCGCGGTTCGCCATCGGACGGCCACCACGTCGCGGCGCAATGCGCCAGACCTCGCCGTGGCTGGCGGCGCCCATCGTGGCGGCCGCACTGGTTGTCGGCTGGTTCGTGCCGCTGGTCGGGCTGAGCCTGCTCGCCTTCCTAGCCGTCGACATCATCGTCGGCCTAGTGGCGGGCAAGCGCGCCACGGCCTAGTGCCGCGGGTTGTTCCTGAGGTCCGATTCACGTGCCGCGCACGTCATCGCGCCGCATGTGATGTGCGGCGCCGGGCGAATGCGCGCGGGACGCACCAACTGGAACTGCCGGAGCGTGAGGGGCTCCGGCAGTTACCACCAGCCCTTAGTATGGTTGTAAACGACTGCCGCACAACCGAATACGAGCGCCCCACCCGGTCACAACCAGGCGGGGCGCTCGTATCTGCTGGAACGCTGCCAGAATCTGGGGACTTCAGTCCCGCTTGCGTCCCGCGGCCTTGGTGTCAGACTCAGAACGCTTCTTGACGCCGAGAATCTTCTCCGCTTGACGACGGCGCGACTGAACCTGCTCCGGCGACAACTTCACGCGCACCGGATGCAACACATCTCTCGTAAGCGCACTCACAGCTCGCCCTCCATCACAACGGCGTATATGCGCCACATACTACGCGCGGCGTCGAAGGCTACGTCAACAATGAAGTAGCTCCGTGCGTCGATGATCAGTACCTCGCGCTCCTCTGGTATCTCGGCGAGTTCACCGAGCCTGAGGGCGGGGGTGCCTACGGGCACGATCAGGTCGAGAATCACTGGGTCGATATGCCTCTTCGAGTGCGGCGGTATCGCTGCACCACTGGTCGACAGAAACCCGGCTTCCCTGAACTCGACGTCGACAAGCGCTCGTGCCGACGCCTCATCGCTCAGCCCGTAGATGGCCGCCTCGGTCTCCCGAGTGACTCGCACGGTTTGCGGCAGTGGATATTTTCGCAGGCCCGACCGTATCGCTTCGATCCGACGGTCGAGTTCGTCTGTCATCGGGATCGTCTCGCGCATGGCCTGATTGATCCGTTCGTATCCACCGAGTGCATATGCCTCGATCACGTCGCGCTCAGTATCGTTCAATCGATCGGCGCTCTGCCCAGCGAGCACTGCCGCGGCCAGCGGTATCGCGTCGAAACTGTCGTGAGCATCGGCCACGCCTGGATTGTTCCGCATCGACGGGTGCTGTGGTTCAAATCCGGTGCAGCTCAGTGTGATCGATGCCGTTGCACCCCCGGAACATTCGCGGCTGAACAGCCTGGAGCAAGTCGCCTACGACCACACCACCTGGCAATGGGATGCCGCTCAATTACGCGAATTCACCGGCCGATGCAGAGTTGGGCCCCCGCGCTCACGGGTCTTGCCGAGCACGAAGACAGTCCACCGATGAGTTGTCCATCGCAGATCGTTGCGCTCATGCGGATCCAAGTACGAACATCGGTGAATACCGCCGCAGGATCGTTGCCGTAAGTTCGCTGGGGTTCGGAGTTCTGGCCGATCCTGGGTGGATTCGGTGGTGGCCTGTGTATCTGTCGGTGGTGTGCGGCATCATCTGTGCACGCAGCCATCCACGAATACCGCTCGGAGTTCACCATGCCGTCCCCACGAACGAAACCACAGCCGTTGTCGGACACTGAGATTCAGCAGATCGCCACGGACATCGCCGGCGGCCGCCCGCCGATGGTGTGGTTCACCGCGGCCGCGGTGGGCGTGCCGGAGGGACGGTCCGGCAAGGTGGTCGAGATCGGTGATCGATCCGAAAGCGACTTCCTGCGGGTCAAGCCGACCGGATCGAAGGATGTACTGTCCTTTTCTCCGACCGAAGTCACGTTGACCAAGCCGCCACGGGATAAGGCGGCAACCACAAGCTCTGCCCAGCCGAAGTCGACAACCAGGAAGGAATCCACTGTGACCCAGCCGTCGACCTTGACGAGCACCGCGACACCGGCCCCCCGGCCGGCCCCGAGCCCGACCCCGCCCGCCCCGGCCCCGAAACCCGTTGCCGCCGCGGCGGAACCGGCCAAACCCGCGACACCCGCAGCCACCGCGAAGCCCGCGGCGAAGGCGACGACCGCCGCGCGGAGCAAGGCGAAGGCGCCGGAGGTCACGGTGACGCTCACCGGTACCGCGGACGGCGAATGGTCGGTCGATGTGGTCAGCGGCAAGAAGAAGTCCGTGCGCGGTCTGCCGGTGACCAGCTCCGCGGTGGCACAGGCGGCCAAGGTGCTGCATCCGGAGGTGGCCGAGGTGGTTGCCGGAATCCTGGAGGCGGCCCGGGTGGTCCAGGAGTCCAAGGTGCAGCAGTTACAGGCCGAGTTGGAGGAAGCGCGGCGACTGCTCGACGAGCTCTCGGACTAGACCGCGGTGCTGGCGGATTTTCCGTTGGCGTTGTGGGAGCGGCCGCTCGGGCGCCAGATCCGGCGTCCCGAGTCGGCGGTGTTGTGCCGCGGTTCCGCACCGTGGCGCAGATCGTCGTGGAAGGCGTAGCCGAGCGAGTACTCCTTCGCGTGGTACATCGCCGAATCCGCGTCCCGGATAAGGTCGTAGATGGTGTCGTCGGAGCTGCGCGGACTGCCGCAGGCCAGGCCGACACTCGCGGTGATCGGAATTTCGCCCGCGCTCAGCTCGAACGGCCGAACGAAGGCGCCGAGTAGTCGCTCCGCGAGCATGGCGGCCTCCTGTCGATCCACCGTGGCGAGCACCACGAATTCGTCGCCGCCGTAGCGGGCCACCACATCGTCGCGCCGGATGATGTGCCGGATCCGGGATGCCGCGTTCGCGATCAGCTCGTCGCCGACCGCGTGGCCGTAGCTGTCATTGACCATCTTGAAGCCGTCGAGATCGATGAACAGCAGACACAGCGGCTGCTCGATCCAGTGCTCCTGATTGCGATTCAGCGCGCGCAGCAGCGCGGACCGGTTCAGCAAGCCGGTGAGCATGTCGTGATCGGCCTGGTACTGCGCACGCCGTTCACTGCGCGCACTGCGGACAATCGCGCGCTCGCTACGCACCAGCACGCCGATGAGCAGCAGCGCGCACAGTGACGAGACAACCACCCGATCGAGGGTGTCCAGACTGGAGCCGACCACCGGAATCAGCGAGGCCACGATCAACGCGACGGCGATGACGCTGGCCCGCTGCCGCGAGTGGTGCGGGTGGATGTGCCGTGGCGCACCGAGACTCGCCATGGTCGGATGCAGCGCGGCGACACCGACGATCGGATAGGCCACCAGCAGCGGCACCAGCAGCAACTCGTGCACGACGGGTGCGCGCCCGACGGCGTCGAGGCTGTACCCGAAATCGCCGATCAGCACGGCGATCAACCCGACGTGCAGCAGACGCAGCGAGGTCTCCGAACGGGTCGCGGTCGCCATCGAATGCGCGACCAGGGTCAGCAGCAGAGCATCGAGCACCGGATAGGTCGCGGCCACCACAGTGTTCGCGGTGGTGTCGTGCGACTGCAGGATCGGTGAGATCAGAAAGGTCCACGAGGCCAGTAGTGCGCCGAGTCCGATGAGCGCCGAGTCGAGCAGCAGATCGTAGTTGGGCCGGGCCTGGCGCGGGCGCAACCACAGCGCCGCGGCCACCCCGGTGCCGAAATAGCCTGCGAGAGTGAACAGGTCGTCGACCGGGTGCAGCGCGTGGCCGTCCACCTCGCGGATGGCCGTACCCACCGCGAACAGCACGGCCGAGGCCGAGAGCAGATACCAGGGCACCGGCCGCTCGGGACGATATCGCCGCAGGCCGATAAAGATCATGGTGAGCGCGCCGAGCACCACGGCAGCCATGGTAATCAGCGACAACGGCCGGACGTCGATGCAGAGCAGCACCGCGAGACCGATTGCTGTCAGCGCGAGAATTACTGTGCACCACCGCATTTCGAGGCGGTGCCGAACGATGGTCGGCTGCTCTTCGCGGACGGTCATCAGCCCCCCTTGGTCGCTCCATCCCCAGTGAACCGCGCCGCGTAGTAGGTCTGTGAATCCTCCACCGCGACTTCGACGTTCGCCTCTTGCTCATCGAGCACCGCTCGAATGCTGTCGGCGAAGGAAAACCGAGTGTTGTTATACGAGCAGATGTCCCAACCGACCGCTGCGCGCTCGGCCACCAATACCTGGACAACTGATTTGATCATGGCATGAAACGCCGCCCCTTGTCGGGCACTTGGCGCAACAAGGGTGAAACCCGCGTAGTAGATCGCATCGCGCGCCGCATGCTCGGGATAACGGGCGGCGAAATACTCCGGACTGATCCACGGGACGGTCTCGAGATGTTTGGTCAAAGTCGTCACGCCGATGGGGTCGCCGGTCGCGGTGCGCGCGACGTGTTTTGCGACCCGCGGGTCGATCATCTCCTCGCGGAATTCCGATCGATGCAGGACCTGCCTGGCAACGGCCTTGGTACGCAAGGGTCCGAAGGCCTCTTCGTACAGCAGGTGGAACATGTCGATCCGGTCGTCCGGAATGGTCGATTCGATCGTTACTTTCAGCTCAGGCAGCCCACCCGTCGCCCGACCACGACACCCCATGGAATCGCTGCGCGATGCTGTCATTGTCGACCCCACGGTGTCGTGTGGTACGCCGCGAGCACCAGCGCGCAGGTCGGCGTGCCATCGGAGCGTGCCTCGGTGGTGCAGAGTTGAATCGGGCCGAAGCGTTGCGGCCGGTTGCGGGTCATATCGGTCAAACTCGCGCGAATCAGCGTCGCGACCTGCGCGGCCGTCTCCGCCTCGTGCTCGACGAAAAGTCCGGCGCCGGAACCGTCGTCGCGCAGCGCCCAGCCGATGCCCGCGCCCGCGCGTTCGCCCGCCGCATTCGCATGCTGCGCGGCGTAGACACAGTAGAGCCGATCACCCCAGGGAATCGGCTTGCGGACGCGACCGTTTCGGACCAGAACGGCGCGCGGTGGAATGACCGATGACAGGCGGATCAAGTTGGCATCACCTACTCCCAGGTCACGCAGTGCCGCATCGAAGGCCGACATAGCCGTCGGGCCTACCCCCGTCGCCGCGCTGATCTCGATCGTCAGTGGAGCTCCGGAGTCACGCTGATCGCCGCGGTCCGGCCTGCCCATGGGCGGGAGTAGTCGATCGATCCACTGCAGCCCGAGCAGGCCGCCGCGTGGGGTTGTCTGAATCATAATGCCCTCCCATAACCATCGGCCGGATTTTTTAGGCCGGTATTGCGTCAAAACCGACTGTGCGTCAAGGCGATCGATCACGCATCCGAGCGGGGTGAAAGACGTGCTCCGGAGGCGTGTCTCGTAGGGTGTGGTGCCCAGGGTCGCTGGGATGACATGCGTGGGCACTGGCAATGCGACGAAGCGAGGAATTCGTGCCGAAGTGGGTGGCGCCGGGGCGGGTCAACATCATCGGTGAACACACCGATTACAACGACGGTTTCGTGCTGCCGATCGCATTGCCGCTGGTAGTCGAGTGTCGGGCGGAAGCGCGAACCGACGGCCGTGTCCGGGTGGTCTCGCGACAGCGGCCGGGTGAGACGGTGCTGGTCGCGGTGAGCGAGCTTGCCGCCGAACGGGATCGGGTGCCCGGATGGTCGCGGTATCCGCTGGGCGTTGTGTCCGAATTCGCCCGGCGCGGTTATGCGCGCGACGGCATCGACCTGGAGTTGGACGGTGCGGTGCCGATCGGCGCCGGATTGTCGTCCTCGGCGGCGCTGTCGTGCGCGGTTGCGGTCGCGCTGCGAGATCTGTTCGCGCCCACCGTCACCGATCGGGAGTTGATCGACCTGGCCCGCGCCGCCGAGAACGACTACGCCGGGGTGCCGACCGGACTGCTCGATCAATCCGCATCGATTCTGTGCACGGCGGGGCATGCGTTGTTCCTGGATGTGCGGCGTCTGGTCGCGCACGACGGTGTCGCGCACGAACAGATTCCGTTCGATCTCGATCGATTCGGGCTGGAGCTGTTGGTGATCGATACCGGACAGCCGCACGCGCTGATCGATGGTGGTTACGCGCGGCGGCGCGCCCAATGCGAGGCGGCCGCCGCGGCACTCGACGTACCCGCGCTGCGTGATATCGAATCGCCGGCCGCCGTGGACCGCATCGGCGATGCGGTACTGCGGCGACGGGCACGACACGTGGTGACCGAGAATGCGCGAGTGCTCACGATTGCCGAAAAGTTGCGAGGCGGTGCGGATCCGCGCGAGATCGGGCCGATCCTGACCGCGGCGCACGAGTCGCTGCGCGATGACTTCGAGGTTTCGACACCGGCACTGGACGCCGCGGTATCCGCCGCGCTCGACACCGGGGCGCACGGCGCGCGCATGGTCGGCGGCGGGTTCGGCGGCAGCGTGATCGCGCTGGTCGATCGGGACGACACCGCGTCGGTCGCCGACGCGGTGCGAGATCGGTTCGCGCGATCGGGTTTCGAGGTACCGCGCACGTTCGTGGTCGTCGCGGGAGCGGGTGCACACCGCATCGTTTGAGCAACCGCTCAACTTTTGTGCGTGATTGTGCCGCGCGCGTGCGGCACAATCACGCACAGTAGAACGCGAGACGTCCGGTTTCATCGCCTGGAGGGACGACGCTGTGCCGCTTGCCGATTCGACCGTTTTCACATCGGCGCTGGATGCCGTCTCGGTACACGCCGAGACGACACTGCGCCTGGACGCGCAGCCCGTCGACTATGCGCTGGTAGCGCTGTATTTCATCTTCGTAATCGGGATCGGTCTGCTGGCCAGGCAGCGGGTCTCGTCGAGTATCGACTTCTTCCTCTCCGGACGATCGCTGCCCGCCTGGGTGACCGGTCTCGCCTTCATCTCCGCCAATCTGGGCGCGGTCGAAATCATGGGTATGTCGGCCAATGGCGCCGAATACGGCTTCCCCACCTTCCACTACTTCTGGATCGGCGCGGTCCCGGCCATGCTTTTCCTCGGCGTGGTGATGATGCCGTTCTACTACGGCTCCAAGGTGCGCAGTGTGCCGGAATTCATGCGGCGGCGCTTCGGTACCGGCGCACATCTGGTGAACGCGTTGAGTTTCGCGATCGCGCAGGTGCTCATTGCCGGGGTGAATCTGTATCTGCTGGGTTCGATTCTGAATGTGCTGCTCGGCTGGCCGCTGTGGGTGTCGGTGATCGTCGCCGCGGTGATCGTGCTCTCCTACATCACCCTCGGCGGATTGTCCGCGGCGATCTACAACGAGGTGTTGCAGTTCTTCGTGATCGTCGCCGCGCTGCTGCCGCTGACGCTGGTCGGTCTGCACAAGGCGGGTGGCTGGGATGGGCTGCGGGACAAGGTGACCGCTTCACCCGGCGGTGGCGCGCAGTTGGAATCCTGGCCGGGCAATGCGCTCAGCGGATTTTCCGATAACTTCCTTTCGGTGGTCGGCATCGTCTTCGGCCTCGGATTCGTGCTCTCGTTCGGCTACTGGACCACCAACTTCGTCGAGGTGCAGCGCGCACTCGCGACGCATTCCATTTCGGCCGCGCGGCGTACCCCGATCATCGGCGCGTATCCGAAGATGTTCATTCCGTTGATCGTGGTGATTCCCGGCATGATCAGCGCGGTGCTGGTACCGCAGATGAGCGAGTACAAGGCGGCGGAGACGACGGGTTCGAACTACTCCGGTGATGCCACCTACAACCAGGCGCTGCTGTATCTGATGAAGGACGTGCTGCCGAACGGACTGCTCGGCGTCGGACTCGCCGGATTGCTTGCGGCATTCATGGCGGGTATGGCGGCCAATATCTCCGCCTTCAATACGGTGTTCAGCTATGACCTGTGGCAGCAGTATGTGCGGCGGGATCGGCCGGACGGGTACTACCTGAACGTCGGTCGGCTGGCCACGGTCGGCGCGACCGTGGCGGCGATCGGAACCGCGTTCATCGCAGGCAATTTCAGCAATATGATGGACTATCTGCAGACGCTGTTCAGCTTCTTCAACGCGCCGCTGTTCGCGACGTTCATTCTCGGTATGTTCTGGAAGCGGATGACGCCGACGGCGGGTTGGATGGGGCTGGTCTTCGGAACTGCCTCGGCGATAGTGGTTTTCATCCTGCACAAAACCGATGTCTTCGAATTGTCCGGTCAGGGTTCGAGTTTCGTCGCGGCCGGGGTGGCGTTCGTCGTGGATATCGTGGTCAGCGTGGCGGTTACCCAGGTGACGCAGTCGAAGCCGGATGCCGAACTGGTCGGGCTGGTGTATTCCGAGACGCCGAAGGAACTGCGACACGATCCGGACGAGGCGAGCCTGCCCTGGTATCAGCGGCCGGTGCTGCTCGCGGGGATTGCGCTGGTACTGGTCATCGCCCTGAATATCATTGTCGGATAAGGAGGCCGGTCGATGCTTTTCGATATCCGCACCATTGTCGGCGCGCTGCTGGGCAGTTATGCGGTCGTTTTGGTTGTGACCGGACTGGTACACGACACCGGAGCCGAGGAAGCCAAGACCGGCGGAGTGAATGTGAATCTCTGGGCCGGCCTCGGGATGGGAGCGGTGGCGCTGGCCTTCCTGGTCTGGGTGTTGTTGCGGCCGGTCGCGGTGCCGACCAAGGCGGACACGCCTGTCGGCGAGGAGGATTCCCCTCCTGAGGCATGACTCGGGCTCGCGATTTCGCCGGTGCTACGGTCGAGGCATCCGAGATTCGCGAAGCGGTTGCAGGAGAGATCTTTGAGCCACGCCGACCCGTTCCCGCTCCAGCCGTCACCGATTCACGTACCCGATGCGGTGCTCACCGATCTGCGACAGCGGCTCGCGCTGACGCGCTGGCCCGACGATGTGGGCAATGACGACCGCTACTACGGCGTAGACCGCGGCTACCTGCAAGAACTCGTCGAGTACTGGCAGCGCGAATACGACTGGCGCGAGGCCGAAGCCGCGATCAACGCCTATGACAACTACCTCGTCGACGTCGATGGCGTGCCGGTGCATTTCCTGCGCAAACCCGGTGTCGGCCCGAATCCGATACCGCTGATCCTCACCCACGGCTGGCCGTGGACGTTCTGGCACTGGGCCAGGGTCATCGATCCGCTCGCCGATCCCGGGGCGTACGGTGGCGATCCCGCCGACGCCTTCGATGTGATCGTGCCGTCTTTCCCCGGTTTCGGCTTCTCCAGTCCGCTCTCGAAGCATCCGGACATGAACTTCTGGAAGGTCGCCGACCTCTGGCACACCCTCATGACCGAAACCCTGGGCTACCCGAAATACGCCGCCGCGGGGTGCGATGTCGGCGCGTTGGTCACCGGTCAGCTCGGCCACAAGTATGCCGACGAGTTGTATGCCATCCACATCGGTTCGGGCCAGAAGCTGACTCTGTTCAACGGTGACCGAGGCTGGGACCTAACCGGCGGGCGTCCCATTCCGGACGGCCTGCCCACGGATGTCTACGACCGAATCATCGAGCTGGAGCACCGTTTCGGCGTCCACCTCGCCGCGCACGTCCTCGAACCGAGCACCCTGGCCTTCGGCCTCTCCGATTCACCCGCGGGCATGCTCGCCTGGATACTCCAGCGCTGGATGGCATGGAGCGACAACGGCGGCGATATCGAAACCGTCTTCAGCAAGGACGAACTGCTCACCCACGCGATGATCTACTGGGTCACCAATTCCATCGGTACCTCGATCCGCACCTACGCCAATAACAACCGGTACCCCTGGACCCCATCCCACGATCGCGACCCCGTCGTCGAGGCCCCCACCGGGATTACCTTCGTCGGCTACGAGAATCCACCCGGCGTCATCACCGCCGACCGCGTCGAGCACTTCCGCACCAGCGACCGCGGCCCTTGGTACAACCTCGTCAACCTGACCGCTTACGACCAGGGCGGCCACTTCATTCCCTGGGAAATCCCGGACC
Source organism: Nocardia pseudovaccinii (assembly GCF_050942345.1). Classification (NCBI taxonomy): domain Bacteria; kingdom Bacillati; phylum Actinomycetota; class Actinomycetes; order Mycobacteriales; family Nocardiaceae; genus Nocardia; species Nocardia pseudovaccinii. The sequence continues at coordinate 2,253,191 of NZ_CP192074.1, read as the reverse complement.
TCTGGACCCAGGACCTTCGCCGCACCTTCCGCGGCCGCCGCTAGGCGGGGGCTTGCAGGGCCGGAAACCAGATGTCGGTGAGGACTTCGGCGGCTTGCGCGGCGGAGACATCGATGGTGCCTTGCATGGCCCAGCGGGTGAAGAAGCGTTCCAGTTGGGCGACAAGGAGTTCCACGCGTAGGCGCGCCTCGTCGCGACGGTCTTCGGGCCAGCGGGCGAGGTAGGAGGTCATGGCATTGGGCAGGGCCAGAATGCCGCGGCGGGCGATTTCGCGGAATTCCGGCTCCAGTGCGGTGGCCTCGTCCCAGGCGGGCAGCAGGTCCTTGTATTCGTGGAACCAGGCGATGGCTCGGGTCACCCAGTCCACGAATTCCGCGCGAGAGCCGGTGTCGAGTACCCGGTCCAGATCCTCGTAGAAGTGCAGTGCGGTCGGCGCGGTGCTCTGTTCGGCGATGGCGCGCAGAATCTCCAGCTTGCTGCTGAAGTGCAGGTAGAAGGTGGCGCGGCTGCAACCGACGGCGGCGGCGATGTCGTCGACCCGGACCGCCGCATAACCCCGTTCGGTGAACAACGCCTTGGCGCCGTCCATCAGTCTGGCGCGGGTCTGCAGCTTCTGTTCGTCGCGCAGGCTCAGTCCGGGCGGGTTCGACTTGGTCGGCATGGTAGACATCATGTCATTCACTAGACAGCAAGTCTAGTCAGTGCTAATTTGTTGCCTACGTCACTCCACGTGCCGCAGGCGGCGCGGGATGGTTCGCCGCACCGGATCCGGTGCCGCCCACGTGACGGCAATCCTTCGGACGAGGACTACGGAATTGACTCACAGCAATCTGCCCCGGGTATGCGTCATCGGCGCGGGCCCCTCCGGAATCACCGCCGCAAAACGCCTGCAGGACTTCGATATTCCCTTCGAGGTCTTCGAGGCGAGCGATGAGGTCGGCGGCAATTGGTATTTCAAGAATCCCAATGGGATGTCGGCCTGCTACCAGTCGCTGCATATCGACACCAGCAAGTTCCGGCTCGCCTTCGAGGATTATCCGGCGCCCGAGGAATGGCCGGACTTCCCGCACCATTCGCAGCTGTTCCAGTACTTCAAGGACTACGTGGACCATTTCGGCTTCCGCGACAAGATCCTGTTCGATACCAAGGTCACCGCGGCCGAGCGGCAGGACGACGGCAGCTGGCTGGTCACTGCGAGCGATGGCCGGACCCGGGCCTACGACGTGCTGATCGTCTGCAACGGCCACCACTGGGATCCGCGCGTTCCGGACTATCCTGGCGAATTCGACGGCGTGCTGCTGCACAGTCACGCCTACAACGATCCCTTCGATCCGGTGGACATGCGCGGTAAGAAGGTCGTGGTGGTCGGCATGGGCAATTCCGGTCTGGATATCGCCACGGAACTGTCGCAGCGCTTCGTCGCCGAGAAGCTCACCGTGTCCGCGCGCCGCGGGGTCTGGGTGCTGCCGAAGTATGTGAACGGCAAGGTCGGCGACAAACAGAGTGTGCCGCCGTGGATTCCGCGCAAGGTGAGCCTGAAGCTCAAGCAGCGTTTCGTGCGCAAGTTCCGCGGCGATATGGAGTTCTACGGACTGCCGAAACCCGATCACAAACCGTTCGAGGCACATCCGTCGGCGAGCGAGGAGTTCCTGCATCGCGCGGGCTGTGGCGATATCGCCTTCAAACCGGCCATTACCGCCCTGGAGGGCACGCAGGTGCGCTTCGCCGACGGCAGCACCGAGGAGGTGGACGTCATCGTCTGCGCCACCGGCTATCACATCAGCTTCCCGTTCTTCTCGGATCCGAAGCTGGTGCCGGACGAGCAGAATCGCATCCCGCTGTTCAAGCAGATGATGAAGCCGGGTGTGGACAATCTGTTCTACCTCGGTCTGGCCCAACCGCTGCCGACGCTGGTGAATTTCGCCGAACAGCAGAGCAAGTTGGTCGCGGACTATCTGACCGGCAAGTACCTGCCGCCGTCGGAGGCGGAGATGACTGCCGCGATCGCGGCGGCCGAACAGCGTCGCACCGGACGGTATTACAACTCGCCCCGGCATACGATCCAGGTCGAGTTCGAGCCTTATGTGCGCGATATGAATCGGGAAATGGCAAGGGGTGCAAAGCGAGCCGCTGCCGCCGGCAATGCGCTGCCGGTGCCCGCCAGGGCGCTCGAGAACGCATGAGGGCGGCGCGATGACGACATCAGGATTCTGTGCCGATGAATTCGCCGGTGTGCGAGAAGAATTGGCCGACCAGATCGCCTCGGGTGCGGAGCTCGGGGCATCGATCTGCGTGACCGTCGACGGCGAACCGGTCGTCGATATCTGGGGTGGGCACCGTGATCTCGAGCGGACCGTGCCGTGGACCGAGGACACCCTGGTCAACGTCTTCTCCATCAGCAAGACCATGACCGCGCTGTCGGCGCTGCTGCTGGTGGACCGGGGCGAGCTGGATGTGCAGCAGAAGGTCGCACGCTACTGGCCGGAATTCGCCGCGAACGGCAAGGGCGATATCGAGATTCGCCATCTACTCGGCCACACCTCCGGAGTCTCGGGCTGGGAGCGGCCGATCGAGCTGCCCGATATCTACGACGCCGAGGCGGCGAGCGCGCGTCTCGCGAACCAGCCGCCGTGGTGGGAACCGGGCACCGCATCGGGCTATCACGCACTGAACTACGGGCATCTGGTCGGCGAAGTGATCCGTCGAATTACGGGCCGCACCCTCGGCGAGTTCTTCGCCGAAGAGCTCGCCGGACCGCTCGATGCCGATTTCCATATCGGCACCGCACCGGAAAATCATCACCGCATCGCACCACTCGTCCCGCCGCCGCTGCTGGAATTCGATATGGCCACGCTCGATCAGGACAGCATCCTGGTCAAGACGCTCACCAGTCCGCTGCTCGATATTCCGGAGGCCAATAGTGCCGCATGGCGGAAGGCCGAGATCGGCGCGGTGAACGGGCACGGCAATGCGCATTCGGTGGCGGCGGTGCAGTCACTGGTCGCCTGCGGCGGCGAGCTGCGCGGGCGAAGGTTTTTATCGGAGAAGACAATCGATCTGATCTTCGAACAGCAGTCCGACGGTGCGGATCTGGCGCTACTACTGCCGCTGCGCTTCGGCCTCGGTTACGGACTCCCCCAGCCGCAGACCGCGCCGGAGGTGCCCGGCGGGAAGGTGTGCTGGTGGGCCGGATTCGGCGGCGCCATCGTGGTCAACGATCTCGATCATCGAGTCACCTTCGCCTACACCATGAACAAGATGGCGCCGGGACTCATCGGCTCCGATCGTGCGAATGCCTATCTGCGCGCGGTGTTTTCGGTGGTGCGCGGATGATGCGGGCATTGCAGCTCACCGAACCCGGTGTGCTCGAACTGCGCAAGGTCGCGGTGCCCGCGATCGGGCCGACGGATCTGCTGCTGCGCGTCGGTGCCGCGGGTATCTGCCATTCCGATCTGCATGTGCTGCATATTCCGTTCAAGATGCGCGAGGATCCGCTGACGCTCGGGCACGAGGTGGCGGGCACCATCGAGGCGATCGGCAGCGATGTCGAGGGTCGGGTGGCCGGTGAGCGCGGCATCGTCTATCTCTGCTGGTCGTGCGGCGTCTGCCGAGAGTGTGTGAGCGGCAATGAGAATGTGTGCCTCGCCGCCGGACGTACCGCCATGCCGCCGTGTCCCGGACTCGGTCCGGACGGCGGTATGGCGGAGTACATCCGCATCCCCGCAAGCTCTTTCGTACCCATCGGGGAGCTGGATTTCCTGCAGGCCGCGCCGCTGGCCGATGCGGCGCTGTCCAGCTATCACGCCATCAACGGTGCACGAGAGCAGCTGTACCCCGGTTCTGTCGCGGTCGTCATCGGCATCGGTGGACTCGGCCATGTCGCGGTGCAGATACTCACCGCGACCAGCGCGACGCACGTGATCGCCGTCGACGTGAGCGAGGACAAACTCGCCCTGGCCGCTCGCTGCGGTGCGGCCGAGGGTCTGCTCTCCGGTGCCGACACCGCGCGCGAAATCCTGGACCGCACGAATGGCCGCGGTGCCGACGCGGTCTTCGACTTCGTCGGTACCGATGCGACCGCCAGGCTGGCGGTGGAATCGGTTGCCCCCAATGGCGCGTACCGCATGATCGGGCTCGGCGGTGGCGCACCGGAAATCACGGCTGGACCGGCGGGCGGTCCGGGCTGGCCGTGGGGTGCTTCGATCCGAAAGTCCTACGGCGGCACCAAATCCGACCTGATCAACTCCGTTGCCCTGGCCCAGTCGGGTCGGCTGACCGTCGAAACCGAACGCTTCGATCTGGTGGACGGCCGCGCGGCCCTCGACCGGCTGGAGCGCGGGCTCATTACCGGCCGCGCCGTACTTGTGCCCTGAACCACGAGGAAGTTCGTTCTATGACAAAGCCTTTCGATCCACAGGCAATGGCCGCGCGGGCCGTCGCGCGGCTGACCGGTCCCGGCGGACCATTCGAGATGACGGTCGAAGACGTACTCGGCGCGCCGATTCCGGTGATCAAGGACCGGGTCCGCGCACTGCGCGAAGTCCTCGCGGCCTCGGTCGCCCTGGGTGATCGCGACTACCTGGTCACCGAGGACCGGCGAATGTCCTACACCGAGCACGCGGCCGCCGTCGGCGCGCTGGCTCGTGCGCTGCGGGACCGGTACGGCGTCGAAAAGGGCGACCGGATCGGTATCCTCGCGGCCAACACCCCTGAATGGGTGGTGACGTTCTGGGCCGCACAGACGCTCGGCGCGATCGCGGTCGGCTACAACGCCTGGTGGATGCCGCGCGAAATCGCCTACGGCCTCGAGCACACCAGTCCGAAGGTCCTGATCGTCGACGCGAAACGCGCGGGTCAGGTGGCGCAGCTGGACGTTCGGGTTCCCGTGCTCACCATGGAGCACGACCTGCCCGCGCTGATCGCCGAATTCGGCGAAGGGGAACTACCGCATACTCCGGTGGACGAGGACGATCCCGCGATCATCCTCTACACCAGCGGCACCAGCGGCCGCCCCAAGGGCGCGGTGCATTCGCATCGAAACCTGGTGGCGGTCATCGACTATCACCGATTCAACGACGCACTCGCCGCCGCCTTCCAGGGTGGCGTCGACGACGGCAGTCCGAAGGGCCGCCGCTTCCTGCTCACCTCTCCGCTGTTCCACATCGCCAGCCTGCACAATCTGGTGCTGCCGCGGATGGTAACCGGCGATACCGCCGTCATCTACCAGGGCGCGTTCGATGCCGAGCGGATTCTGCGGCTGATCGAACGGGAGCGGATCAGCAACTGGGGCGCGATGCCGACCATGGCGAGTCGCCTGCTCGAAGTGGATCTGTCGAAGTACGATCTGACCTCGCTGGCCGCCTTCTCGCTCAATTCGGCACCGTCCTCGGCCGCACTGCAACAGCAACTGCGCGAACAGCTTCCGGTCGCCAAGACCGCGCTGGTGACCAGCTACGGCATGACCGAATGCAGTACCGCGGCGACCATTGCCGCACCGGCTGAACTCGCCGCCTTCCCGGATACCGTCGGCCGCCCGGTGATCGGGGTCGACCTGCAGATCCGCGATGCGCTCGGCGAACCCGTCGTCGAGGGCGTCGAGGGTGAGATCTGGGTGCGCAGCCCCTATGTGATGCTCGGCTACTGGGCGGACGAGGCCGCGACCGCGGCCGCCATCACGCCCGAGCGCTGGTTGCGCACCGGCGATATCGGTGTCCTGGAGCAGGGCCGACTCCGATTGTCCGGCAGGCGTTCGGATCTCATCCTGCGCGGTGGCGAGAATGTGTACCCGACCGAGGTCGAGCAGTGCCTGGACGAACATCCCGCGGTGCGCGAATCAGCCGTCGTCGGACTGCCCGATGACGATCTCGGCCAGGTGATCGCGGCACTGGTTGTCGTCGAGGACGACTCCGCCACAACGGAACAGGAGCTGGCCGAGTTCGCGAAGCAGCGCATCGCATACTACAAGGTGCCCGCAAAGTGGCGGATCACCACAACGCCCCTGACCCGCAATGCGACCGGCAAGGTCGTGCGGGCCGGGATCGCCGAAGCGCTGTCCGATTCCGCCGCGGAGTGAAGGCATGTACGACACGATCATCAAAGGCGGACGGTGGTTCGACGGCACCGGCTCGCCGTCGGCCGTCCGCCATCTCGGTATCCGGGAAGGTTCTATAGCCGCAGTTTCAGCCGAACCGCTCGACGAGACCGACTGCCCGCACGTCATCGATGCCGCCGGGAAATGGGTGATTCCCGGCATGATCGATATCCACACCCACTACGACGTCGAGGTGCTGCAAAGTCCGGCGCTCGCCGAATCCATCCGGCACGGCATCACGACCGTACTGCTCGGGTCGTGCTCGTTGTCGACAGTGCACGTCGACGCGTCGGACGCCGGTGATCTGTTCGGCCGGGTGGAGGCCATTCCGCGTAAGCACGTCATCGAGGCGATGGCCGAGATCAAGTCCTGGACTTCGGCACACGAATATGTCGAGGCACTGGAGGCACTCCCGCTCGGACCGAACCTGGCCGCCTTCATCGGACATTCCGATATCCGGGCTGCCGAGATGGGGCTGGATCGTGCCACCCGCAAGGAGATTCGGCCGACCGATGCCGAATTGACCTCCATGGCAGCGAAACTCGATGAGGCATTGGACGCGGGCTTTGTCGGCATGTCCTCCCAACAGTTGCTATTCGACAAGCTCGACGGCGAGGTCTGCCGCTCACGCACCCTGCCCTCGACCTATGCGACCGCCAGGGAACGCCGCGTGCTCAATGCGATCCTGCGCCGTCGCGGCCGCGCACTACAGGGCGGCCCGGATGTGGCCCGGCCACAGAGTCTGATCGCGATGGCGGCCAGCAGCCTGGGCATCTTCCGCAAACCGCTCAAGGTCAGCCTGCTGTCCGCGGCCGATATCAAGGCGATTCCCGCTGTCGCCCAGATCTTTCCGTTGATCGCGCGGCTGATCGATCGACTGGGCGGCGACTTCCGCTGGCAGCATCTGCCGGTGCCGTTCGAGGTCTACTCCGACGGTATCGATCTGCCGGTCTTCGAGGAATTCGGTTCGGGCGCGGCGGCACTGCACCTGTCCAACCAGTTGGAGCAGCGCCGGGAACTACTGCGCGACGAAGGTTATCGACGCCGATTCCGCAAGGATTACGACAAGAAGTTCGGGCCGCGGGTGTGGCATCGCGATTTCTTCGACGCCGAGATCGTGGAGTGCCCGGACGCTTCGGTGATCGGCAAGACCTTCGGTCGGGTCGGACAGGAGCGTGGTGGCCTGCATCCGGTGGACGCGTTCCTGGACCTGGTTGTCGAGCACGGTGGCAAAGTGCGTTGGCGCACAACCATCTCCAATCATCGACCGCAGGTGCTCGACAAATTCGCCGCCGATCCCGGTGTGCAACTCGGCTTCTCGGATGCGGGCGCGCACCTGCGAAATATGGCCTTCTACAACTTCGGGTTGCGGTTCCTGCGCAGGGTGTACGACGCCGAGCGCGCTGGCCAGCCGTTCCTGTCCCTCGAACGCGCGGTGCATCGCATCACCGGTGAACTCGCCGACTGGTATGGCATCGACGCGGGCCACCTGCGTCCCGGCGATCGCGCCGATCTGGTCGTCATCGATCCCGCACATCTGGACGAGGCCGTCGAGACCTACGCCGAAGCACCGATCGCCGTATTCGACAACCTGTCACGCATGGTCAACCGCAATGACGCGACGGTGGTCGCGGTGCTCGTCGACGGGGAGTACGTCTTCGGCGGCGGCGTGGCGGAACCTGCCCTCGGCACTCGTCGCACGGGTCGCTTCCTCCGGGCGGGTGCCTGACCTCGCAGTACCGATTGCCCGCCGGCAATTCGCTTCGCCGCCGGATCCGCGCTACCTTAGCGTTACTGGCGAACACAGGTGTTCGCCTATCCACTCGCAAGGAGGCGCCGTGGCGATCTTCACGCATCGCGGTCGGGATGTCGTCTATGACCGCGTCGGCAGCGGCGCACCGGTCATCCTGCTGCACAATGCGGGCGCCCAGCGCCACATCTGGGACGATCAGGTCGGCGAATTGCGGCACGAGCACGAGGTATTCGCGCTGGATCTGCCCGGTTACGGCGAATCCGACCAACCCGCGGACGGCTATCACCTGGCCGACTACGTGCGCATGCTCGAGGCCTTCCTGGCCGAACAGGAACTCACCGATGTCGTGCTGATCGGCAACTGCCTGGGGGCCGCCACCGCACTGCGCTACACGATGACGCATCCGGAAAACGTGCGCGCTCTGGTGCTGTGCAACCCCCTGACCTGGAACACCATGCGGGCTGGACGCCAGTCCGGACTGGCCTGGGTCGATGCCAGACTCCCGCTGGCGCCGGTGGCCCGCAGGGTGACGCTGCCGGATGCGGTCATCTCCCGGATCGTCGCCGACCAGCTCGGCGTGAAGGGGCGGCGGCGCGATCTGCACCACTCGCCGCGTCTCATGGCGCACTGGGGCGATAAGGGCCGGTTGCAGGCGCTGCACGGCCTGGTGCAGGATTTCCCGACCTATGCCGACCTCGATGGTTTCAACCCCGGCCCGGGATTCCCGCCGATCTGCACCATCTGGGGCGAGCAGAACCGCATCCTGTCGGCCCGGGCCGGCGCCCGACTCGACGACACACTGCATCCGCACACCCGAATTCAGCTCACGGAATGCGGCCACCTGCCTATGGTGGAGGATCCAGAGACCGTAACGAACATCATCACCACCTTTCTGTCCAGTCCGGAGGTACGGCCGTTCGGCGCGACAGAACACCCGGTCAAACCTTGATTCCGGGTGTTGATCTTGTTGTTTGACGGCGCCGAACGCGGTTACCCGAACCTCAGCCATCGAGGAAAGGGACGTCATGTTGCTACGCCGATTTGCCCGACCACTGCTGGCGACCGCGTTCGTCGCCGATGGGGTCGACGCGCTGGTCCACCCCGAGCCGCGCACCCAAGCGGCATCGGCCCTGGTCCAGCAGGGACAGCAGTCGCTGCCCGACAATATCGCCGCGAAATTGCCAGCGGATCCCGGGACGTTCGTACGGATCAATGCGCTCACCCAGGTCTCGGCCGGTGTGCTGCTCGCCCTCGGTAAGTTTCCGCGCCTGGCCTCGCTCACCCTGGCCGCGACGGTGATTCCCGCGACGGTCACCGAACAGGACTTCTGGGCGGAAAAGGATCCGGAACGCAAGGCGGCCAAGCGCAAGGCCTTCGTCAAGGATGTGAGTCTGCTCGGCGGTCTGATGATCGCCAGCGCGGATACCGAGGGCAGGCCGTCGCTCGGCTGGCGTGGCCGACGGGCCGCGAGCAATGCCACGGCGGCGGTTTCGGCCGCATTGCCGTTCACCGCAACGGATTCGGCCACCGGTGACGCACTGCGCCGCCGCGCTCACGATGCCGCCGTGCGGGCCCGCGAACTCGGCGATGTCGCGCAGGAGCGGGGGTCCGATATCGCGGAGACGGTAAGGGAACACGGTCCGGAATGGGCCGAGCTGGCCAAGGAACGCGGTGCGAAGTGGGCCGAGAAGGCGGCGGAATTCGCGGAGCTCGCCAAGGAACGCGGGCCGGAAATCGCCGCGGCGGCGCGGGAGCGCAGTGTGCACCTCGCGGAGCTCGCCAAGGAACGCGGCCCGGAACTCACTTCGACCGCACGCGAACGCGGCGCCGAAATCTCGGGCAAAGCACAGAAACGTAGCGCGCGGTGGGCCGAGAAGGCCCAGCACCGCGGCATCGAGCTCACGGAGCTCGCCAAGGAACGCGGGCCCGGAATCGCCTCGACCGCACGGGAACGCGGCGCGCACCTCGCCGAAATTGCCCAGCACCGCGGCACCGAGATCGCCGAAATCGCCCAGCACCGCGGTGCCGAAATCGCCGAAATCGCCCAGCACCGCGCCGCCGAGCTCGCCGAACTCACCAGGGAACGCGGGCCGGAACTCGCCTCGACCGCACGCGTACGCGGTGCCGAGATCTCGGAAAAGGCGCAGAAGCGCGGCGCGCGGTTGGCCAAGAAGGCGGAGCGGCGTGCGAAGAAGGCGCAGCCGCGGGTCGACAGGGCCCTGCGCCGTCTCGACAAGGCTGAGGAACGGGCGGCGCTGGCGCAGGAACGGATCGCGAACGCGCGTGCCCGTGTGGAGGCGCGGTTCCGCTGAATCACGCGGACCCTACACCGGGGCGGTACATCCCGGTGTGGGGTCCGCGAGCGCCGCGGCCAAGGAGCCGACGCGGCGGAAGTTCGTGGCAAGTCCGGTGAGCTCGATGGCCCGATCGACACAGCGCACGGTGGTGATCAAAACCATTCGGCGGTCGGCCTTTGCGGCCGCCGCCTGAGCCTCGATCAGGGTCGCCAGTCCGGCGGCGGCGAAGAAGGTGACCGGGGACAGATCGACGACCATGATCGAGCCCCGAGAACCGAAGGCACGCAATAGTTTGTCCCGTAGTCGCGGCGCGGTCCACAGATCGACCTCGCCCGTGACGACCACCAGCGTGACATCGCCACGCGGATGGCTCACTGTGAATTGGATGATCCGAGCTCCGGGCACGGTCGAAATATCGACCCGCTCACCGTGTTCCGTTTTGTCACGGTCAGCGGGTCTACCTGCCGGATAAGCGAAATGGGTCGACATGCGCTGGCTCCTGCGGTCCGGTCGGACCTGTCACACAAGTCAAGCAGGGTCGGCCGGGTCTGTACAGGGATCCTGCGCGTCGCACGGTAACGGATGCGAAAAATTTCCGGGAACCAAAGCGTGACACCGTACGACTAAGTGTCCATGCCGTACACAGCACTGCGGATGCGCCCTACCGAAACCGGCGGGCGCACCGGAAGGCCCATGAAACGCGCAGCGGTGCTGGCCATGGCCGTTGGCACTATCGCTGTCACCGGATGTTCGACCACAGTCACCGAATCCGCGACCACCGCGCCTGCCGCCGCGACCGAGGGCATCACGAAATATCCCGTCACCGTGGAGAACTGCGGTAAGAGCTACACCTTCACCGAGACACCGAAGCGGGTCGTGGTGATGAACGGCGGTTCGATCGGCGAGGTTTCGTCGCTGGTCACGCTCGGTGTCGCGGACCGTGTCGTCGCAAATGCCCAGTCCTACGGCTCCTCCGATGTGTCCGGTCGCGCCGATGCCATCGCGGCCCTGCCGACCGGCGATATCACCCCGAACAACCTGCAGGACATCCCCCGCGAAGCCATGCTCGCCCAGCATCCCGATCTCGTCATCTCCACCGGAGGCGGCGGCTTCTCCGCCGATCAGGGTTTCGCCACCCGCGCCGAGCTGTCGAGTGCGGGTGCCAATACCTATGTGCCCCGGTCTAATTGCGGTGTGACCGGCGCGGTCACCGGCATGCCGTCCATCGAGGACAGCTACGCCATGCTGCGCGATTTCGGCACGATCTTCGATGTACCCGGTCGCGCCGCGAAGCTCATCGATGACACCGAGCGCGAGATCGCCGAGACATCCGTGCGGGTGGCCGGGCAGCCCAAGAAGAATGTGCTACTCATCTTCCCGGGGATGGGTATGGGCGATGGGGGCGACTTTTCGGCCATTGCGGCGGGCGGCATCTGGAACGACATCATCGATCAGGCCGGTGCGGTGAATCCGTTCAACCGCACGGACGGAACGACTTTCGTGTCGATCAGCAAGGAGCAGCTCGCCGTCACCCCGATCGATGGACTCATCGTGGTCGACTACCGCAATCCCGATATCGATGGCGCGGCCAAGCGGATCCTCGCGCAGTTCCCGCAGTGGACCGCGAGCAAGAACACCAATTACACGGTGCTGTCGGATTCGATCTACCTCGGACCGAGCAATGACATCGCGGTGGACAAGATCGCCAGACTCGTACATCCCGAACAGTTCGCATGACGAATACGCTTCGACAACGGCGGTTACCGGCGACGACACCCCTGCCTCTAGCGATTGCCGTATCGCTGGCAATCCTGTTCGTGGTCATGCTGGTATCCATCGGTGCGGGATCGGTCACGGTCTCGGTCTCCGATACCTGCCGAGTCATCCTCGCCCACTTATCGAGTAAGTCACCGGATGTCGGATTCACCGTTGACCAGATCGTCTGGAACTATCGTCTTCCCCGGGTCATCCTCGCCGCACTCTGCGGCTGCGGCCTGGCGATTTCCGGCGTGATTCTGCAAGCGCTGGTGAACAATCCGCTTGCCGACCCGTATGTGCTCGGTTTGTCCTCCGGCGCCTCGCTCGGCGCGGTGACCGTGATCGTCACCGCAGGTGCGGCGCTCGGCGGTATGGGCGTTTCGGCCGCCGCGTTCATAGGCGCAATCGGCACCGCCGCAGTGGTTTTCGCACTCGGACAGCGGCGCGGCAGCCTGGCTCCGACCCGTCTGGTTCTGGCAGGTGTCGCCGTCGGATACCTACTGCTGGCGGCGACGAACTACCTCCAGTTGCGGGCCACCCCGAACGAGCTGCGCGCGGTCATGTTCTGGACCATGGGCAGTGTCTCCGGCGCCAGCTGGTCCCGACTCGGACCGGTGACGCTCGTGGTCCTCGTGGTCGTGACCGTCGTGCTGGCCTTCGGTCGACGCCTCAATGTGCTCGGCACCGGCGAAGAACAGGCGACCGCGCTCGGCGTCGATGTCCGCACCACCCGGATCATCCTGCTGGTTCTGGCCTCGCTGCTGACCGGCGTGCTGATTGCGGTGGCGGGTGGAATCGGCTTCGTAGGCTTGATGATTCCGCATCTGATACGTCTCGCCTTCGGCATGGACCACCGTCGGGTACTCCCGCTGGCCGCCCTGCTCGGCGCGGCATACCTGGTCCTGGTCGACCTGCTGTCACGAACCATCGACGCCCCCGACGAACTCCCGCTCGGCATCTTCACCGCCGCCTTCGGCGCGCCGTTCTTCCTCTGGTTACTCCGGCGCGAAGGAGGTCTCGCATGACCGGGCACTCCGTCCATATGTCGGGTGGCCGCCCAATGGAGACACGGGGTGCCCGGATCGCCGAGTTGTCGGTGGTGGGGGTGACGATCGCATTCGGGGGCGCTCGGGTGCTGGATGCGGTGACGTTGCATGCACCGCCGGGGTCGTTCGTCGGGGTGGTGGGGCCCAATGGGAGCGGTAAGACGACGCTGTTGCGCACCATTTATCGCTCACTGCGGCCGGAGCACGGGATGGTGCTGATCGACGGCACCGATATCGGCACGATGTCGGTGCGTGCGGCGGCGCGCACCACGGCCGCGGTGCTCCAGAATGGTTCGGGCGCACCGGAATTGACGGTCGCGGAACTGATCCGGCTCGGCCGTAATCCGCATCATGCGCTGTTCAGCCGGGATACCGCCGCCGATCACGCGGCGGTCGCGGATGCCATGGCGCGCACCGATGTCACCGACTACGCCGAACGCCCGATCGGCTCGCTATCGGGTGGTGAGCGTCAGCGAGTGCTGCTGGCCAGAGCACTCGCACAGCAACCGCGCCTGCTCGTGCTCGACGAACTGACCAACCATCTCGACGTGCGTGCCCGATTCGAACTGCTCGACCTGGTCCGTTCGACCGACATCACGACGCTGGCCGTGCTGCACGAATTGGATCTGGCCGTGCGCTGCTGCGATCAGCTGGTCGTGCTCGACCACGGCAAGGTCGTCGCGGCCGGTGCGGTGCTCGAGGTCATGACCCCGGAGCTGCTGCGGAATGTCTTCGGTGTCAATGCCACTGCCGAGCGGCATGATGACGGCGTTGTCCGATTACATTACGCCGCAAAGCCTTTGGCCGCCCGTCAAACAGCCACTCCCCCTGTGGATTCGTACTGACCGGAAGCCCGGAGTCAGCCGTCCCACTTTACCGGCGACCCGATTGCGTTACACCACAGAGCCTTTGGTCGCACGCTGAACAGCCGCTCCCCGGTGGAGATTCGTGGTCAGCGGAATCCGGAAGTCAGCCGTTCACGCGGCCGCCTACCGACGACCGATTGCATCACACCGCACAGCCTTCGGCCGCCCGCGAAACAGCCATTCCCCGCTGAGGATTCGCACCCAGCGGAGGCCGTCAGCCGTTCGCGCGGCGCTTACCGCCGAAGCGCGTTGCGGCGACGAGCTCCTCGCGGGCGCGTGCTACTCGGGACCGCACCGTCCCCACCGGACACCCGCACACCGCCGCCGCCTCGGCGTACGACAACCCGAGCACCTGCGTCAGCACCAATGCCTCGCGCCGCTCCGCGGACAAGTCCTCGAGCAACAGTTTGAGCTCGACAATGTCGGCGAGCCCATCATGCCGACCCACCTGACGGTCGGCCGCCGCCACCCAATCGACACCCTGCGCGATACGCGGCCGGGCCACGGCCATCCGCACCTGATCGACGACAACGCGACGCGCGATGGACAGCAACCAGGTTCGAGCGCTGGAGCGACCCTCGAAGCGCTTGATGCTGCCCAGCGCGCGCAGATAGGTCTCCTGTGTCAGATCATCGGCACGCGACAGCTCGGTGAGATGGGCCAGCAACCGCCAGACATCCTTCTGGGTGGCCCGGATAAAAGCTTCCAGGGCACGTCGATCCCCACGCGCCGCCGCTAGTGCCAGCTGAGTCGTCTCGTCATCCTCGGCGGGCGTCGGCATGGGCTCGAGAATAACCCGTGCGCAACCCTGGGAACTTTGTGGTTCCGGCAGACGACAATCTGGATGTGGAGTGCAAGGTATGCCGGACCGCGCTGTCGGCCCGGATCGATGGCGAACGCGAAACCGTGCCCGCGGTACGCGTCGACGAACACCTGGAACAGTGCGCGCAGTGCTGTTCCTGGTACGCGGCCGCCGTGGAAACCTCGCGCCTGCTGCGCGGCGGTTCGGCGTACGCACCCGACCTCACCGACGCCATATTCGCCGCCGCGGACCTGCAACGCCCGCGCAGATCGGGGTGGTGGACATCACTTTCCGGGGGCGGCTGGACCAGGCTGCTGCTCGGCCTGCTCGGAATCGTGCAGTGCGCGCTCGCAATCGGTCAGTTCGCCGGATTCGACTTCGGTATGACCCATCACCACGGCGCCGAAATGACTCGGCACCTGATGAACGAGTCGACGGCATGGAGCCTGGCGATCGGCATCGGATTCATCTACTGCGCGCTGCGGCCGTACGCCACCTCCGGTGTGCTCCCGGTGCTCGGCGTGCTGGTGACAGCGCTCACCGCCTTTGTCATCGGTGATCTGTATTCCGGCGTCGTGCCGATCTCCCGGGTGCTCTCGCACGGCATTCTGGTCGCCGCGCTGGTGCTGGTCGTGGTGGTGCATCGCACCCGCCGACCGGAAACCTCACCGCCGGCCCGGACCAGCAATCCCGCGCCCACCGAACTCGTCCTGCCGCCCGGCTCGCGATTCGGCCGACGCACCGGCCATCTTCGCTCGACCCAAGATCCCGCCGCCTGAGACCGAACGGAATCGAATGAACACAGCATTGCGCAGCGATTCGATGAGGGGTGGCGGGCGGGCGATGGGTGGGCTTGATCTCGCCACCCGTCCCGAGGCTGCGACCACTCGCTTTTCGCTCGCGGTATCCGGAATGACCTGTGCCGCCTGCGCGAACCGGGTGGAACGCAAGCTCAACAAGGTCGACGGCGTACTCGCTTCGGTGAACTACGCGACAGGCGTCGCCACCGTCGAT
Organism: Nocardia pseudovaccinii; assembly: GCF_050942345.1. Taxonomy (NCBI): domain Bacteria; kingdom Bacillati; phylum Actinomycetota; class Actinomycetes; order Mycobacteriales; family Nocardiaceae; genus Nocardia; species Nocardia pseudovaccinii. The sequence continues at coordinate 2,237,564 of NZ_CP192074.1, read as the reverse complement.
GCGGCCGAGCACATTTCGGCCGATCAGCTCTGCGCCGAGGTAGTCGCGGCGGGTTATGGCGCGGAACCGAGAACCGATAGCACCGCACGCGTATCCTCCGCCCCCGAGGAGGCGGCGGTCCGGGATCTGTTCCGCCGCTTGGTCGTCGCGCTGCTGCTGTTCTTTCCCCTCGCCGATCTGTCGGTGATGTTCGCGATGGTCCCGGCCACCAGGATCACCGGCTGGCAGATCATCCTGACCGTGCTGGCGCTGCCCGTTGTGGTCTGGGCGGCCGCGCCATTTCATCGAAAGGCACTGGCGGGCGCGAGGAATTTCACCGCGAGCATGGACACGCTGGTATCGGTCGGCGTGACGACCGCGACGCTGTGGTCGCTGGACACCATGTTCCTGCACGCGGACCGGACCGACGTCCCGGAGGGTGTGTGGGACGCGTTCTGGTCCGGCGATTCGATCTACCTCGAAGCCGCCGCGGGCGTCACCACATTCGTACTCGCCGGACGGTATTTCGAGGCGAAGGCCAAGCGTTCGGCGGGCAGTGCGCTGCGGGCGCTCGCCGCGCTCGGCGCCCGTGAGGTCACGGTGCTGACCCGCGACAATCGCGAAATGCGGGTCCCCATCGGCGAACTCGTCGAGGGACAGCGGTTCGTGGTCCGCCCCGGTGAGACCATCGCCACCGACGGCCTCGTGGTTTCCGGCGAGTCGAGCGTGGATGCCAGTGCAATGACCGGCGAATCCATTCCGGTCGAGGTGACCGAGGGGATGGCGGTGATCGGCGGCACTACCGCCCTCACCGGTCGGCTGGTCGTCGAGGCGGCCGCAGTGGGCGCGGATACAAAGCTCTCCGGCATGATCCGATTGGTCGAGCAGGCGCAGACCGGGAAGGCGCGCATGCAGCGCGTGGCCGACCGGGTCTCCTCGGTCTTCGTACCGTTCGTCTTCGCCGTGGCGGCAAGCACTTTCGCAACCTGGTGGCTGCTCGGCTCCGGTGTGGACCTGGCCGCCTCGGCCGCCCTTGCGGTGCTCGTGGTCGCGTGTCCGTGCGCGCTGGGGCTGGCGATTCCGACCGCGCTGATGGTGGCCTCCGGGCGCGGCGCTCAACTGGGCATTTTCATCAAGGGGCATCAGGCGCTCGAGGCCACTCGCGATGTGGACACGGTGGTGCTGGACAAGACCGGGACCGTGACCAAAGGCGTCATGAGTGTCGTCGGGATGACAGTGACGGATTCGGTGACCGAGGACGAGGTGCTGCGGCTGGCGGGTGCGGTCGAGGCAGCCTCCGAACATGCCGTTGCGGCAGCCGTCACCCGGCACGCCAGGGCCGTGCTCGACGAATTGCCGGAGGTCGAATCCTTCACAGCGCTACCGGGTCTGGGTGCGCGCGGTCTGGTGGCGGGTCGTGAGGTGATGGTCGGCCGCCTGCGTCTGCTGAACGATCGCGGTATCGATGTGCCGCAGACACTGAGTCGTGCTGTGCGCCGAGAAGAACGCGCGGGACGCACCGCGGTGCTCGTGGTGATCGACGGTGCGGCCCGCGCGGTGATCGCGGTCGCCGATACCGTGAAGGACACGGCAGCCGATGCCATCGCCCGGCTGCATACGCTCGGTCTGCGCGTCATGATGTTCACCGGTGACAATGCCTACGCCGCACAGTCGGTCGCGGATGAGATCGGTATCGATGAGGTTGTCGCCGAACTGCTTCCGGAGGCCAAGGTCGAACTGATCGCCCGTATGCAGGAGCAGGGGCGGCGGATCGTGATGGTCGGCGATGGCATCAATGACGGCGCCGCGCTGGCCACCGCCGACCTCGGGATGGCCATCGGGGCGGGTACCGATGTCGCGATCGCGGCCGCCGATGTCATCCTGGTCCGCGACGATCTCGCGGCCGTCGCCGATGCCATCGAACTCGCGCACGCCACCCTGCGCACCATCAAGGGAAATCTGGTGTGGGCCTTCGGTTATAACGTGGTCGCCATCCCGGTGGCCGTACTCGGCCTGCTGAATCCACTGATCGCCGGTGCGGCCATGGCGTTCTCGTCGTTCTTCGTGGTCTCGAACAGCCTGCGGCTGCGGCGAGTTCGGTTCGTGCGCTGAGTCAGCGACGCGACTGCGCCAACTTCTCCAACATGGCGTTGTAGGCGGCGAGTTCGGAGTCTCCGTACTCGTCGTCCTTGCGATCGGTGCGCACCGCGGTGCGGCGATCCTGGGCCACCCACTGCGTCAGCAGTGCACCGACCACGAGCAGGATCGGGATCTCACCGGAGACCCACGCGATGCCGCCGCCGACCCGCTGATCGGCCATCAGGTCCATATGCCAGGGCAATTGGAGTTGTTGGTAGAAGCGCTCGCCGATGACGGTGTTCATCGACATCACCGCGACGCCGAAGAAGGCGTGAAAAGGCATGATGGCGAACAACATACCGAGCCGACCCAGATGCGGCAGTCGGCGCGGACCCGGGTCGATGCCGATGATGGCCCAGTAGAACAGATAGCCGATGATCAGGAAGTGCACGTTCATCAAGACGTGCCCCCAGTGGTAGCGGATCAGGTTCTGGAACAGCGGCGTGAAGTACAGGCCGTAGAGCGAGAGCACGAAGGCCGCGATCGCGGTGCCGGGGTGAGCCAGCATCGCGATCGGGCGGGAATGCAGAATCCACAGAACCCATTCGCGCACACCGGGAACCGCGTCCTTGGGTGCGGCGGGGACGGTGCGCAACAGCAGGGTCACCGGCGCACCGAGCACCAGCAGCACCGGTACGAACATATTGAGCGCCATATGCGTGATCATGTGCATGCTGAACATGGCGTAGCCGTAGGTGCCGATTCCCGACGACGTCGAAATCAGCAGGGCCGCACAGCCGCTCGTCCACGACAGCGTGCGCCATGGCGACCAGTTGTCACCGCGTCGCCGCAGCCGCAGCACTCCGGTGGCGTACAGCACGATCCCGACGATGGCGGCGGTACCGAGGACGATATCGAAGCGCCACGTGGTCATCAGCCGCCAGACGTCCGCCTGCCCCGGCAGATCGAAACCGAGGAACACCTCCTGCGCGGTGAACGAGCGATCGGCGAAAGCCGGAGCCGGTTGGACGGCCATCGAAACCAGTGCGGCAGTCGCCACCACGGACAGCGCGCCGGTTCCTGAGATCATGGCGCTCGAAACATGTTCGGCGGTAATCCTTCTCAGCATGATCGCGACGACGACGGCCGACACGAAGACCACCACGGCGAGCCGACCGTAGCCGGTACTGAACAGCGCCGACCACGGCAACAGGATGGCTCCGAGCACCAACCCGCTGAGCGTTGCCACGCCGAGACACAACGACCCGATGCGCACGTATCGCCGAACCACGGCCGCTACCTGGAAACCGTTGCGCCGCACCTGCGCCGCCACACACCACGCCAGCCCCGGCAGCACCGAGACCGCCAGTTGGCAGATGATCATCGCGCCGGTGCCGAAGTCGTGATTCGGCCCCTCCCCCGCATTCCCGACCATTGCGGGCGGTAGTACCGCGATCAGCGCCAGCACGGTCGGCACCACCAGTACGGTCCACGCCAACGTCAGCCGCGTCACCAGCGCGACGACACCGGCCAGCACCGCGACCACGATCCAGGCCTTCGGCTTCTCGCTCGCATCGATCAGCGCGCCGATCGCACCCCGCTCCAGCGCGGCACTCATCGACAGACCACCCGCATTCGCGGCACTCACCGGAATCAGGATCAGCGCCGAGACGAGCCACCCGAGACTCGCCTGCTCCGCCACCCTGACCCCGGCATACCCGTCCACATCGACCCGGCCGCGCGCGGTGACAACGGTGCAGCACAGCGCGTAGATCAACGCGCCGAAAGTGAGCGCGCCCGCCAGCGCGGCGACCAGCCGCAGCGCGACATAGAGCAGGACATCCACGAATCCGGGATAGGCGATACCCGCCGACCGGTAGGGCATATCTCCGGCCGCGAGCACCGAGAGCAGCACGAGCACACCGGCGACGAGTGCCGCGATCAGCCAGACGAGGTGGTCGAGCGAGCGCTTGACCTGCACGTATTCCACCAATCCTCGGTACCGAATGGGCAATGGAGGTGCCAGCCCCCGCACACAGGTCGGGCGCTGCCCGATGCTGGTTCCCGAGCCGCGGGCGATGCGACGCAGCTCACATCGCGGATCCGGTAGGCGTCACAGCCGGACGGCGATGGGGTACATCGCAACGAAGGTGTCCGAGAGCGCACCGCAACCGGCGCATTGGAATCGCACGCCCATGGCGAAGAAACCGTGGATGCGGAAATAGCAGGTGTCGCACATGAGGTCGACGCCGCTGCGCCGACAGCAGGGGCGTTTGCGGATGTGCCATTCGGCGCGATGGCGGCAGGGCACATCGTCGAAGCGGAAGGTGCAGCCGGGCAGTGCGTCCAGCGATTCGATGACATCTTCGAAAAATGTTGGGGCCGTTGCGGTATCCATCGGCAATGCCCTCCCTGCGGCTCGATCCGAATGCGGTGACCATGTGCGTCCCCACACTCCGGACAATCGTTAGCCAAGCGTTAGCAGTTACTCGTGATATGCGGCACACCAACGTTTGCGGCGTTCACAGCGACACCGGATCAGCAGCATCGCCCCCATGGACGGCGGTTCGACCGGACTGGCCAGTTTCAGATCGATGGCCCGCATCAGCGCGCGCATCGGTCGCGGCAGCTGCGGGCACGGCGCGCGTGACCGGCGCACATCCCACGGTGGTCGCAGCCGGGCTCATACCGTGGCAGCAGACATCACGGCGGCAATGGGGCAAACCGCGCATGTCGGAGATCGAAAAGGCGCATAATCCGGACAAGGCTGCTCGGCGATCGGAAGGTGGCGACGGCCCGTGAGTACCACTACTCAACTCGAGGTAGTTCGGCCCTATCCGCAGCGGGTCGGGCCGAAGGGCTCCTATTTCTGGAAAATGATCACGACCACCGATCCGAAGGTGCTCGGGGTCATGTATCTGACTACCGCGATGACCTACTTCTTCATCGGTGGTCTCATCGCGCTGCTGATGCGCGGCGAGCTGGCCCGCCCAGGTATGCAGTTCCTGTCGACCGAGCAGTTCAACCAGCTGTTCACCATGCACGGCACGATCATGCTGCTGTTCTATGCGACGCCGATCCTGTTCGGCTTCGCCAACTGCGTGCTGCCGCTGCAGATCGGTGCGCCGGATGTGGCGTTCCCCCGGCTCAATGCCTTCAGTTACTGGCTGTACCTGTTCGGCGCGACCATCGCCACGGCGGGCTTCGTCACGCCCGGCGGCGCCGCCGACTTCGGCTGGACCGGCTATACCCCGCTGAGCACCATCGCGCACGCGCCCGGAGCGGGTGCGGATCTGTGGATCATGGGCTTGGCGGTCTCCGGTGTCGGCACCATCCTCGGCGGCGTCAACATGATCACCACGGTGATCTGTCTGCGTGCCCCCGGCATGACCATGTTCCGTATGCCGATATTCACCTGGAATATCCTGGTCACCAGCATCCTGATCCTGCTCGCCTTCCCGATTCTGACCGCCGCGCTGATGGCGCTGGCCTACGACCGTCACCTCGGCGGGCATATCTACGATCCGGCCACCGGCGGCATTCTGCTGTGGCAACACCTGTTCTGGTTCTTCGGCCATCCCGAGGTGTATATCGTCGCGCTACCGTTCTTCGGGATCGTCACCGAGATCTTCCCGGTCTTCAGCCGCAAGCCGCTATTCGGTTACACCACACTGGTTTACGCGACACTGTCCATCGGCGCGCTGTCGATCGCGGTGTGGGCGCACCACATGTACGCGACAGGAGCCGTGCTGCTGCCGTACTTCTCGTTCATGACCTTCCTGATCGCGGTGCCGACCGGTGTGAAGTTCTTCAACTGGATCGGCACCATGTGGCGCGGCCAGCTGACCTTCGAGACGCCGATGCTGTTCTCGGTCGGCTTCCTGGTCACCTTCCTCTTCGGTGGTCTGTCCGGTGTCATCCTGGCCTCGCCGCCGCTGGACTTCCACGTGACCGACTCGTACTTCGTCGTCGCGCACTTCCACTACGTACTCTTCGGCACCATCGTGTTCGCGACGTTCGCGGGCATCTATTTCTGGTTCCCGAAGATGACCGGCCGACTGCTCGACGAACGCCTCGGCAAATGGCACTTCTGGACCACACTCGTCGGCTTCCACCTGACCTTCCTGGTGCAGCACTGGCTGGGCGCCGAAGGCATGCCGCGCCGCTACGCCGACTACCTGCCCGGCGACGGATTCACCGCGCTCAATACGGTTTCCACCATCGGTGCCTTCGTCCTCGGTGCGTCGATGCTGCCGTTCATCTGGAACGTCTTCAAGAGCTACCGCTACGGCGAAGTGGTCACCGTGGACGATCCGTGGGGTTACGGCAACTCGCTGGAGTGGGCCACCACCTGCCCGCCGCCGCGGCACAACTTCTACGAACTGCCCCGAATCCGTTCCGAGCGACCGGCATTCGAGCTGCACTACCCGCACATGGTCGACCGCATGCGCAGCGAATTGCACGTCGGCTGGGGCTCGGGCGCCAAACACGCCGCGGCGGTCGCGGAACAGGACAGGGCGCAGGCTACCGCGCCGGAGTCCTGACGCTGGTTATCGCGCCACGGCGGGTACCGCGTCACGTGCCGAACGTCGCAGCTGAACGGCTGCGGCGGCGAATAACGCGAGTGTGAGCCAGATGTATCCGTTGTGGACGAATGTCGCGAGGTGGCTGCCCGCGGGATAGTCGTAAATGCTGCTCATCGTCGGGTCGAAGAAGGCGATGACACCACCCGATGCGACCACCCCTGCGACCAGTAGACCGATCGACGCGACCACACCGCGTCTGCGCAAGGCCAGATCAGCCAGATAGACCAGCAGCGGTGCCAGCCAGACCCAGTGATGGACCCAGCTGTACGGGGACACCGCGGTGGTGGTGAGTCCGACCAGCACCACCGCGGGCAGTTCATATCCGGTCAGCGACAACCGGCGTGCCAGGTACAGGCAGGCCGCCGCGATGGCGAAAGCGCCTGCCAGCCAGAGCAATTGGTGCACACCCTCGACGCCGACGGTTCGCGCGAGCAGGCCGCGCAGCGATTCGTTGCGTGGATTCTCCGGTACACCGACGCGCTTGGGGTCGGCGAATGCGCCGCTCCAGAAGGTCAGCGAATCCTTGGGCATGGCCGCGAGACCGATCAGAACGGTCGCCACGAACGCACCGATGGCCGTCGCGGCGGCCCGATACCTGCGGGTGACCAGCAGATAGACCACGAAGAAGGCGGGGGTGAGTTTGATGCCCGCCGCGATCCCGGTCAGCACGCCCTTCCAGCGCGACGTATCCGGCAGTGCCATATCGGCGATGACCAGCAACAGCAGGAAGATATTGATCTGACCGAATGCCATGGTCTCGCGCACCGGCTCGCACCACATCAGCAGTCCGGCGATCGGCACGCCCAGCAGCACCAGCCGCAGGTCGCGCCGATAGCCGAGCATCGACAGTGCCGCCAACACCGACGCCGTCAGCATGGCGAAGTTGCCGAACGCACCGACATAGGTGAAGACGTCACCGTGCAGATTGACCAGCGGCACGAACAGCAGCGCGGCGAACGGTGTGTAGACGAACTCCCACACGCCGCGGGTGTGGCCAAGCAGCGGCGTGTCGTAGATGGAGGCGCCGTCGACCACCCGGTGCCCGGCGATCTGATAGACGCCCAGATCCATCAGATGCATCATCACCTGCATCGTTTCGCGCACCTGGTGGATGTAGTACACACCGGCGACCGTCCCGAGGACCGAGATCACCCAGAACGCGGTTGTGGGGATGGTGCGGCGTTCGGGCTCGGTCGGCGCCGCGGTCGGCGCCGCCGCATTCTCGATCGTCGATACAGGCACGCTCATCTCCAGCGATCGGGGTCCGGACTCGCCGCCCCACGGTAGTGGCACTCCGCGTGCGGCGCACACCGCTCGGCAAGACCGGTACTGTCCTCGGATGACTGCTGGCGGCTCATCGCGGATGTACGACGGACGGCCCGTCGCCGACCGCCGTGCGCAGCGGCGAGAGCAGTTTCTGGTCGCCGGGGTGGCGGTATTCGGGGAAAGCGGCTACCAGAACAGTTCGGTTACCGCACTGTGCCGGGCAGCCGGATTGGCGCGCAGCCAGTTCTATGAGCTTTTCGAGAACCGCGAGGATCTGTTGATCGCGGTGTACGACCGGATCCAGACCGAGGCCAGGCAGGCGGTCACCGCCGCGACGACGGCGGCCTCGGGTGATGCGGTCGGTCTGGCGCAGGCGGCGGTGCGGGCCTATGCGGAGTCGATCGGGCGTGACCCGCGCGTGACCCGGATCGCGCATGTGGAGGTCGTCGGGGTCGGTGAGCGGGTCGAGCAGCGCAGGATGGAGCAGCGGGCACTGTGGACGGCCTTCTTCGAGGACCAGATGCGGCGGGCGCTCGGACCCGAATTCGTGCCACCCGGCGGATTCCACACCGCCGTGACCGGATACGTCGGCGCACTGCTCGCGCTGGTACACCAGTGGAGCACCGGTGACGAGCAGACCGACCTCGCCGGGATCACCGAGGTACTGACCCGATTCCTGATCAGCCTGATGACACCGTGATTCAGCGCCTCGGCCGGATGTTCTCACGCACTGCCGCGATATCCGGATAGCCGTTGACCGCCATGAGCAGATCGGCCTCCGCCAGAATCATCCGCAGCACGTGTACCAGACCCGAAACCCCGCCCAGCGCAAGGCCGTACACGTACGGGCGGCCGATGCCGACCATCGTCGCACCCAGGCCGAGCGCCTTGATCACATCACTGCCCGAGCGCACACCGGAATCGAACAGCACCGGCACGCGGTCGGCGACGGCTTCGACCACCCCGGGCAGCGTCTCCAGCGAGCTGAGACCGCCATTGGCTTGGCGCCCACCGTGATTCGAGCAGAAGATGCCGTCGACGCCCGCATCGATCGCGCGGCGCGCGTCTTCGGGATGGGAGATGCCCTTGAGGACGATCGGCAGTTCGGTCAGCGATCGAAGCCACTCGAGATCGTCCCAGGTGAGCGAATTTCCGAAGGTCTGCACCCAGTGCAGCACGATCGACTGCGGATCGTCCGAGCCGACCATCTTCTGGAAGACCGGATCGGAGGTGTAGTTCTTCAGCACGTGCCCGCGCAGCTGCGGGAAGTTCCCGATCGACAGATCACGCGGCCGCCAGCCCGGAACCCAGCTGTCCAAGGTGACCGTGATGCCGCGATATCCGGCGGCCTCGGCCCGGCTCACCAGACTCGCGGCCAGGTCGCGATTCTTCGGCGTGTACAGCTGGAAGAAGCTCGGCGTCGCACCGGCGTGGCCGATGACGTCCTCCAGCGGATCCTCCATGAGCGTCGAGAAGACCGCGGGCACACCGGATTTCGCCGCTGCCTCGGCGACCGCGATATCACCGTGCTTATCGCCGACCAAGCCGATCACGCCGACCGGGGACATGAAGATCGGGCTGGAAAAGGTGATTCCCCAAGCCTGCACCGACAGATCGCGCTCCGTCGCGCCGACGAGCATCCGCGGCACCACACCCCAGTCCTCGAAGGCCTCGACGTTGCGCCGCTGAGTCAGCTCGTCACCGGCTCCGCCCGCGATATAGGAGTACAGCGTTGCGGGCAGTGCGGCCGAGGCCTTCGCCTCGAGCGTCGCGAAGTCCATCGGGAACTCCGGGGCATGCCCGCCGAGAGCGGCGAAGTAGATCTCGTTCTGATAGTCCGCGAACGCCACTGTTCTGCCCTTCGGTAGGGGTCGGTCGGAGGGGTAGCCTCCGCTTGCCGGAATATTAGACGCTAATGTCCATGATCAACCGCGAAACATTCGACCACGGCACAACGAAGGGGTCTGTGCGATGTGTGTCACAGTGCCGGGGTGTTCGAACCGCATGACCTGCGCATCGAGGTCCGATGGCCGTACCTGCTGTAGCGCGAGTAACCGCTGGAGCGACGGGTAATCCGGACGCAGCTGACAGATTGTGAGAACCGCGCCGTGAATCTCGACTACCTCGATAGACCTGGTGACCACGACCTTCTGGTGGCCGGTCAGATCAAGAGCTTGCCACTCCGCCGCCTGGTACAGCTGGCGCTCGGACTATCCACCGAGTCCATGGACCTGCTCACGGCGCTCACCGACCGATTACGAACCGCGGAGGGCGCGCTGGCCGACCCGGCGACCAGCGGCGAGTTCTAGACTGGTACCGCCTCGATAATCGAATGCGGCCCGGCCGTGGCGACCACCCGGCGCAGCTGAAAGCCGCCGCGGGCGAGCAAGTCGCCGTACTCGGCCGCCGACCTCGACGATCCGGCGAAGTCGTAGGCGGCCACTATCGCCCCGACCGAGAGAGCTGGGTGGTCGCCTTCATCGCCTCGTGTAAGCCGATGGCGAAGTCGGGATTTTTGCCGGATAGTCGAATCCGGTTGCCCCGTGGGCCAATTCATGACCTGATCGTCCGGTCTCGACTGCATGGACGAATTGGCCGCGCGATGCCCAGACGGCGGGATGGCCGAGCATCATCAGCACCGGGCGCACGGTTGCCGGTGAATCGGCGCGCAGCGCTTCGGCCATGGGAGTGCGCGCGAAGGGGCGATAGGACCCGGCGCACACACCCCGGCTGGCCAGCGCCCGCATAGCCCGATGCCGCCTGTGCCAGACGTTCGGCTCCGGCTGCAGCACCACGCCGAGCAACGCGGCCAGCCCTATCTTGGTTAGGCCACAGCCACTTTCAGGGACCATCCCGCAACGAGACCAGTTCACACCGACACGACCGATTTCAGCTTTCTCAGCAGCTTTTCGGCCGCCCAGATACCAGAGCGACACGACGCCTCGAGCGGCGCACCACGCAGGTAATTTCCCGCCAGCCCAACGCCTGGCGTCCTGGCGACTTCGGACCTCGGAGCCGCACTGGCTATCGCTTCCAAACTTCTCGCCGACGCGAAATCCCAAGGCGCGACGGTCGTTACCGGCGGCAAGGGCACGGCCGGATCTCGGTCCCATCTTCTTCGAGCCTACGGTGCTGACCGGCGTGACCCCCGAAATGGATTGCGCCCGTGAAGAAACCTTCGGGCCACTGGTCGCTCTCTATCCGGTCACCGATGTGGACGAGGCCGTCCGGCTCGCCAAGACGGTCGCCACCGGATTGCTGGTCGATCTCGACGCACCGCCGAGCATGCCCGCCGAACGGTGGCAAATGTTGCCGGTGCCCATGGCGGAATTCGTGCGCAAACTTCCGGGCAGATGAGCACTAGCATCGTGAGCTGTGATCACTGTGGCCAGTTGGAATGTCCTGCACCGCGTACACGCGGAGAATTGGGGCTCCGATATCGCGACCCGCTGGCCCGATGAGGCAGCGCGCATTGCCGCGGTGACCGCCTGGATCGCCGGACGACCCGAACAGGTGATCGCGCTGCAGGAGGTCAGTGGCGACCAACTGGCGAGTTTGCGATCGGCCCTGTCCGACAAGGACATTCACGAATTGCGCTATCCGCGGGTCCCGCGACCACGCAACGGAACCACCCCGCTGCAAGATCCCACCGAACATCTCGTCCTGGTCCTCGACGAACCTGGCCGAGAAATCGCAGCCGAATCCTTTGAAAACGATCCCGGCAATGGCGCACTGGCCGTCGAAACGGCGGGCGTGGTCATCGTGGCGACCCACGTGACCGGCGATCTGCGCCGCACCCGCCAGCTGACCCGACTGGCCGAACTCACCGCACCGGACCGCGCGACAGTGCTACTCGGCGACTTCAATATCGACCGCGCCGCCGTGGCAACCGCACTCGGCCCCGACTTCACCATCGCCGACCTGCCACCCGCCTCCGCGCCGACCCGTCCGCGCACATCAGGCACCAAATCACAGTTCATCGACCATGTGATCGTGCGCGGCACGCGCGTCCAGGACGCGTCCGTAGTGGCGGTCGACGGCCTCTCAGATCACAATTTCGTCCGCGCCACCATCACCGGATAGCGAACTGCCGCCCCACAGCCAGCGCCAGCGCGGCAACTCCGCGATCACCGTCAGCACTGCCAGCACACCGACGAGGACGGCAAGCCACACCGGCCAGGCCACCCAGGCGGCAATGACCGCCGCAACCAGCTGCAACACCACAAGCGCGATGGTGCCCCATCCCGGTACGGCGACGAGCACCTGCTTCTTATCACCCGGTGTGGCGAACACGGTGGGCAGCCCGATCAGTACAACCACCGAAAGCACGGCCAGCACAACCGAATACCCGGCCAGCGCCCATGGCGTCGCGACCCAGGCAATGAGCTCGGTCGCAAAACGCAGTACCGACGCAATCCGGCCCTGACCTGTGAGATTCGGTGATTCAGACACGGGTGTCAGCGTGCCATGCGATGAGTCCCGATGCTCGGCGAAGCCCCGGGCCGAAGGGGATGGTCCGGGGCTTCACTGGAGATTATCGCGCGAACCGGTCGCCAGGTTAACCACGCGCAACTGTGTCCGGATAGTCGGGCCAGCAAGCTTGGTGCGAGTGCGTTGGCCCTGCTAGTGGTTGTGCGGAGGGACGAGGCCGTGCTTGTGGGCGTAGACGACGGCGTGAATGCGGTCGCGCACACCCAGTTTCGCGAGTACCCGGGATACGTGGGTTTTGATCGTCTCTTCGCCGACGCCGAGTGTCGCGGCGATCTCGGCATTGCTGCGCGCATCGGCCAAGAGCAGCAACACTTCTCGCTCGCGCGCGGTGAGTTGTTCCACCTCGGGCGGGGTGTCGGGCGGGGCGAGCGTGCCCGCGAACCGGGATATCAACCGTCGGGTCATCGACGGATCGATCAGGGCGTCACCGCGAGCCGCAATCCGGATGGCGGCCACCAATTCCTCCGGCGGCAGGCTCTTCAAGAGGAATCCGCTGGCTCCCGCCTGCAGCGCCCGGTACAGGTTGGCATCGCTGTCGTAGGTGGTGAGCACGAGGACGCGGGTGCCGCCCGCCGCGACGATCGCCGCGGTGGCCGCGAGTCCGTCCAGCTTCGGCATGCGCACATCCAGAATCGCGACATCCGGGCGCAGCCGCGCGGTTTCGGTGATGGCGCCGCGGCCGTCGCCGACCTCGGCGACGCATTCGAGATCGGTCTGACTGTCGACGACCGCGCGCAGTCCGGAGCGGAACATGCTGTGGTCGTCGGCTATCAATACCCGGACCGGTGCGTTCACGAACCTCCGATCGGCAGGGAAACCCTGGTGTGCCAATGGTTTTGCGTATCGTCCGGACCGAATCGCAGTTCGCCGCCGAATAATTCGGCACGCTGGCGAATACCGCTCAGGCCACGGTGCTCCGCGGTATCGCCCACTGCGGCGGTGTCGGCGAGCGGATTGATCGACTCCAGCACCACCCGGTTCGGCTGATAGTCCACGATCAGCCGTGCGTGCGCGCCGTCGCCGTGGCGCAACGCATTGGTCAGCATCTCCTGCACGATGCGATACAGCGTCAGGTTCAGCGAATCCGGCAGCTCGACGGCCGCACCGCGCACGGTGAATTCCACGGCCAGACCGGCCGCGCGTACGCGCTCCAGCAGATCCTCGATATCGGCGAGTCCGGGCTGCCGCTGGCCGTCCTCCTCGCGCCCGTGTAGCAGATCGAGCTGGCGGCGCAGGTCGACCATGGCCGCGCGGCTACTCGATTCCACCGCGGTCAGCGATCGAGTTGCGGCGGCATTCCCGGTGTCGGCCATGGCGATTCGGGCCGCACCGGCGTGGATGCCGATGGCGCTGACGTGATGGGAAATCACATCGTGCAGATCCCTGGCAATGGCGGCGCGTTCCTCGGCGACGGCACGGGCGAGTGCGGTCCGCTGCTCCTGTTCGCGCAATTTGGCCTGCTGCTCCAGATCGGCGATATACGCGCCGCGAGCTGCCGTATACCGGCCGACCAGCCACGGCACGACCCCGGCCGATACCGTAGACGCCAGCAGCAGCCGCCAATCGTGCGAGGTATTGCTGCTGATCAGCAGATGCGCGCTCGCGAAGCCAGCGGACATCGCGGTGACGGTCAGCACGGACTTCGGACCGACCATCCAGGCGCCCGCCCGATATCCCGCCACCAGGAATCCGACATCGGCGAAGCGTGCGGCGAAGCCGTGCCGGTGCAGCATCAGGGCCTCGGCCAGTCGCAGCGCCACCTGGATCAAGGCCACGGCACCGGCGGTGCGCGGCGGCGCGGCCAGTGCGAGATCGGCCGCGACGATGGCGATCAGCACCGCGGTGGACTGCCATGGGGCCACCGCGAAGATCCCGTTCAACGTCAACATCGCGGCATCGACCGCAGCCGCCGCCCCAGCGACCACCAGCGATTGGCGGGCCAGCGATCTGCTCACATCCAACAGTTCGCACCACCTTCGCGCAGTCCGGGTCGAGCCGTCCGCGGGCGATCCTACCCAGCGTTCGCCCGTATTCCTCGGACCGAACTCTGCCCGGGCGCCAGCCGCGGCGCATCCCCCGCCCGGGGGATCGCGAATCCCTCGTCAGCGCGATGTTTGCCCAGGCCAGCGCCCGTAACGTGGCGTTGAAGCAGCAGAGCGGAGGAGCCATCGTGATCGGTGCGCAGTTATTCATCTACGCCTTACCGGCGTTCGCCGTATTCATGTTCGTGGAGTGGATCGACTATCGCCGCGATCCGGACCGCCCCGCCAACGGCCACTCCGGACGCGATATGGCCTCCAACGTCGCGACCTATCTGCTCGGCCGATTCCTGAAGCCGGTGCTGCAATATCTGATTCCGTTTTCGGCGGTGGTGGTCGCGGCCGCGATCACTCCGCTGCACCTGTCGCCGGCCACATGGTGGGTGTGGGTGCTCGGCCTGGTGGTCACCGACTTCTGCTACTACTGGGCACACCGCGCCGACCATCGGGTGCGGCTGCTGTGGACCGCGCACAGCGTCCACCACTCCAGTCAGTACTTCAATCTGTCCACCGCCATCCGCCTGCCGTGGGTGCATCCGGCGGCCACCATCGTGCGCGGATTCGCCTGGGTGCCTGCGGCTTTGATCGGCCTGCCCGCGTGGATGATCTTCCTGCTGCAGGCCATCGGGCTGCTCTATCAGTTCCCGATCCACACCCAGCGCATCCGGACACTGCCGCGCCCGATCGAGTTCCTGTTCAACACCCCGGCGCACCACCGCATCCACCATGGTTCGAATCAGCCGTATATCGATAAGAACTACGGCGGCGTCTTCATCATCTGGGACCGGCTCTTCGGCAGCTTCGCCGCGGAGAGCGAACCCATCCGCTACGGCCTCACCAAGAACATCGGCACCGATAACCCGCTGAAGGTCAACTACCACGAGCTCGGTGCGCTGATCAGTGATGTGCGCCATGCGAATACGTGGCGTGGGCGGCTCGGTTACATCTTCGGGCCGCCCGGTTGGTCCGAAGTGGCGCAGGCAGAGGAGGTCCTGCCCGAACCAGCGCGCGAGGGATCGATCGCCGCATAGCTTGTCATGATGGCCGCGGCGGCTCACCGTCGTCGCGGACCACCTCTAGATCGAGTGAATGAATATGCGGATAGCGGTGATTCGACGACTGTCCGGGGCGAAGTCGACGAAGGCGACACCTTGGGCCGATTCGAGCCGGACGCTGGCGCTGACCGTGCGTCCGGCGGCAATCAGCTTGTCCCACTGCATATTCCGAGCCCGATTCGTGAACTCCTCCAGCGAAATCCTGGTTCCGGCCGGAAGTTCGATAATCGTGCGCTCGCTGAGCAGGCGACGAACCCGCGAGATATCCGTGGCCGCCGCGGCCGCGAACACCTGGGCCGCAGCGCGTTTGCCCGATCGGCCGATACCGCGCAGCGCCTGCATCATGCCGAGCATGCCGTCGAAGCCCTGATTCGCGATCAGCTGCGGGCCCAATTTCAGCGCCGCGCCGAGTCCGGGCAGTCCGGTGCGCAGTAACTGCACGATCATCGCGGCCAACTCCCAATGAGCGGCCAGCCGGGTGATCTTCCAGACGCCGTCGTCCTCGACGAGGTCGTAGCGCAGGTGCATGGGCACCGCCACGGTGGCGCCGGTCGACATGGTGGTGCGGATCAGCAGGTCGCGTACCACGGTGGACAGGCCGACGAAGTCGTGGTCGACCCGAAAGGCGATGGTGTTGGGTCCGATGAAGGTGTCATAGAACCGTTCGATCGCCGCGCGGCCGATATGCGGGCGGGAACCGACCGGATCATTGACGGTGGCATCGGTGGTGAACAGGTCGACCCAGGCCGCCTTGTCGTGTGCCGCCACCGCACGCGGTGACGCCTGAACGGCCGCGATCAGGTCTTCGGCTCTGGAATCCAGCGGCATGACAATTCCTCCTAGCTACTGCGTCACATGGTAGAACATGTTCTAATTTCGGCGCCGGGGGTTCGGTGAGAAGTGCTCGGCGCCCTGGTCGACAAGGACGCCTATGGACTGGTACACCGGCAACACCGCATACGACACGGTGCTGACGATCGGCTTCGCATTCGCGGCATTCGTGCTGATCGGCGGCCTCTTCGCACAGAGTCCCTACGGCCGTTTCGGCACCACCAAGATGGGCTTCAACCTCAATCCGAAGCTCGGCTGGTGGTTGATGGAGATTCCCGCGACGGTTGTCTTCGCGGTGTTCTATCTAACCGGCCCGGACCGCTTCGAGCCGACCGCACTGGTGCTCGCGGCCATCTGGCTGCTGCACTACGGCAACCGCGGCTGGTTCTTCCCGCTGTCGATCCGACAGGTCCCGGGCAAGCGCAGCAGCTTCAATGTCTCGGTAATCGCCGCGGGCATGTTCGTCACAGCGCTGCACGGCTACCTCAACGGCGCCCTCTTCAGTCACGACTACCTGTACCAATACGGCATCGACTGGCTGATCGATCCGCGCTTCCTGATCGGTCTGGTCATCTACCTGGGCGGCTTCGCGCTGCTGGTCAGCTCCGAATCGATCGTGCGCAATCTGCGTGATAAGGACAATCCGGGTGCGACCGAATACCGCATCCCGCACGGCGCGGGCTTCCGCTTCGTCAGCAGCCCCGCGTATCTCGCCGAACTGATCGCCTGGGCCGGGTTCGCCCTGCTGACCTGGTCCCTGGCGGGCGTGGTGATCTTCTTGATCACCGCGGGGAATCTGGTGCCGCGCGCATTCGCCACGCACAAGTGGTATCGCGAGAAGTTCGCCGACTATCCGGCCGATCGAAAGGCTTTGATTCCCTTCGTTATCTGAGGCGTCATACAGTGACGTGATGGCGATCATCGATGCGTGGGCCCAGCATCCGACGGTACGGCTGCTCCAGCACGAAATGCTGGACTCGCTGCGCCGCTGGACCGGCGACACCATCCCGGACCAGCCGCCACCGGTCGCCACGACGCTCGCCGCCATGGATGCGGGCGGTGTCGATACCGCATTGATCAGCGCCTGGTACGGGCCGGAGGGCGTGCTGATCTCCAACGACGAGGTGGCCGGATTCGTAGCGGAATCCGGTGGGCGCTTGGTCGGCGTCGCATCGGTGGACCTGCGCAAGCCGATGGTCGCGGTGCGCGAGCTCCGCCGTGCGGTCACCGAACTCGGGATGAAGGCGCTGCGGATCGTGCCGTGGCTGTGGGGCCTGCCGCCGAACGACCGGCGCTACTACCCGCTCTACGCCGAATGCGTCGACCTCGGCATCCCGTTCTGTACACAGGTCGGGCACACCGGCCCGCTGCGCACCTCCGAGACCGGCCGCCCGATTCCCTATCTCGACGATGTCGCACTGGAGTTCCCCGAACTTGTCATCGTCGGCGGGCACATCGGCTATCCGTGGACCACCGAGATGATCGCGATGGCGACGAAATACCCGAACGTCTACATCGACACCTCCGCCTACACGGTGCGCAGATATCCGCCGGAGCTGGTGACGTACCTGAAGTCCCACGGCCGCGGCAAGGTGCTCTTCGGCACCAACTACCCGATGATCCCGCCACAGCGCGCCCTCGCAGGCCTCGACGACCTCGGCTTGGACGACGAGTGCCGCGACCTGTTCCTCTCCGGCAACGCCACCCGCATCTTCGGCCTTTCCAAGTCCGACTGACACTGTGGCGGTGGCACATCCGATCGCTATCTCACACAAGCTTCTGGCCTCTGCGCGATACTCCCTGGATATGCGACCAAGCGAGCAATTCGGTGCGAAACTGGTTGTCCTGCGGGGAAACTCGGCGTCGGGGAAGTCCAGTGTGGCCCGCTACAGCGCTTGCGCGCCCCACACCGCGTGTGAGCCGGAGTCCCCCACGCGGTACACCTGGGTGGTCGCCGCACCGCCCGCGGCAATCGCCAATACCGCGGCCAGCACGGTGACCGCGCGCCCCACCGGACGCCCACGCTCGTCGCGCAGGTGGACGACGATGAGCAATGCCGTGACGAGCAGTAGCGGCACCACGAAGTAGATCATCGTGTTGCCGAGGTCGGCATGCTTATCGATGGCGGGGGATCCGCCGAGTTTGTGCTGGAACCACTGACCTGCTTCGGTCGTCACCGGCGTCAGGGCGACAGTGATCGCGGCCAGGGCCGTGACCAGCCAGATCAGCCGCCGACGAGCCGCAGGCCACAGTGCCGACACGATGAGCAGCACCGCGGTCAGCGGCACGAAGACCACGATGAGGTGCACCAGCAATACATGGGCGGGTAACCCGTTGATCGTCGACATGAGGCAACTCCCGGAGTTCGTGACCGCGGCGACGGTTGCGGCCCAAGTATCTCCCTCACCTCACGGTTCAGCGCGGTACACGGTTCATCCCGGCACGACGGTCGGCGGCAGCGGTGCCACCGCGGCGATACCACAGCGCGGATCCGAGCAGGCCTCGATGCGTGGCCAGCCCTGATGCGCCCGCGCCAAAGCGATCACTCCCCCTCGACAACCTCCGCCGCTTCACCCACCGGATAGAAGCGATGCACCGTGAGCGCCGCCGCCAGCAGCCGCGAGCCGTTCGGCTCACTCGGATCGATACCGGTGAGTTCGGCGACGCGCTTGAGCCGGTAGCTGAAGGTATTGGGGTGCACATGCACTTCGGCGGCAGCCGCCTTGCGATCGGACCCGTGCCGCAGATGCGCCTCCAGAGCTTCGAACAGGTGCGAGCGCAACAGCAGCGGGGCAATGCGGTCGGCCAGTCGGTCCCGCGCCGGACCCGGCCGGGTCAGCTGATACTCGAGCAGCAGATCATCCAGGTCGTACAGTCCGCGCGGCCGGTTGAGCAACCGGGCCAGTTCGGCCAGATCGGTCGCCTCCTGTACCGCATGCGGCAGCAGATCCCGTTCGACCGCGCGACGTTCGGCCAGGAAGACATCGACGCCGAACTGTTCGGTGAGTTCGGCGGCCAGCCGCTCATACTCCTTGGATTCGGAACCGCTTGGCAGCAGCGCGGTTCCGGTCGTGCCGTCGAATGTGCTCAAGGCCTTGGTTCCGGCGATGCCGTCCAATGCCCGCTGCAGCACCCGGATGCGGCGACGGGTGAGCAGATCGGCGACCACGATCGGGTGATCGTCCGGGCGGATATGGATGGCGAGCACCGTATAGCGTTCCGCGAGAACGACATCCGCGCGCGCCGCCAGTTCCTCCGCGGGCTGGCCACGCAGCAGGGCCGAGCACAGCGCCCGGCGCGCCTCGCGTTCGGCGTGGTAGATCGACTGCTCCACATCGGTATACGCCTCCACTACCGCGACATTGATATCCCGCAGCAGATCGAGCAACCGGGCGCCGAAGGCGATCAGATCGTTCATATCCTCTGGCGTGGCCACCGCCGCCGCCTCCTGCAGGATCACCTGACCGGAGCCGTGCACGGCATGCATCAACAGCCCCAACGGAATTCGGTCCTCGGCATGTCGCTCGGCCACCGGGCCGACGAAGTCGATCACCTCGGCTCCGGTGAACACCCGCTGCTCCTGGGTCGCGCGCAGGAAGGCCTGACCACATCCGGCGATCGCGGGTAGCACCTCGCCGGTGAAATGCCCGTCCGGCAGATCCGCGGCCGGTGGCGTGGAGCCCAGGCCCGCCTCGAGCATGCGTTCGGCGATTTCGGGTAACCGACGGACCAGTCGGGCGATTATCGGCGCGTCTCCGGACAGCGGGGGCAGAACAACGGACATGACTTGCACGTTACCCAACGCGGCCATTTATCGATAAATCCCGTAACCGCTCCGTATTTGTCTCCGAACACAAGATTTTCGCGGATTCTTCTCGTCCGCGTGCAGTGACAGCAGAACTCGCATGACGCTGATCACCTGCGTGTTCCCATGTCGTACCGGGTGACGACGGTCACCGTCAACACCGCGATCCGGAGAAAAACACCCGCCTCAATTGTGCTTCGGGACAATTATTTTCCCACCCCCGCATTGCTACGTTGAGTATCGGTATTCCGGCGTCATTTCAAATAAAACACCGTGCCGGTGCACCCTCGAAAGGATGTACAGGAATGAGCGTGCAGGCCGACGCCGGATGGGAATCGACGCACCCGATTGCCGAAATGTTTCGTGCTGGTCGGCCGCAACCGCCGGAGCTGGATCGGTTCTATCGGCCGCCCGCCGGATTCGCACGCTTCGCCCCCGGCACCATCCTGCGGACACGCAAGGTCGAACTGGCACTGTTCGGCCGTGTACCACTGCGGTTTTCGGCCTGGCAGCTGCTGTACCGCACCAGCAACTTCCACGGCACCGCGGAGGCGGCGGTGACCACGGTGCTGCTGCCGTGGGGCGCCGACCCGCGCGAGCCGCGGCCGCTGGTCTCGTTCCAGTGCGCCATCGACGGCGTCAGCTCGAAATGTCTGCCTTCGTACGCACTGCGGCGCGGCGCGCGGGCACTCGGCTCGATTCCGCAGATCGAACTACCCGTCATCACCTACGCGCTGGCCCGCGGCTGGGCGATCTCGGTGCCCGATCACGGCGGGCTGGCCGGACACTTCGGTGTGCCGCGCGAACCCGGCTACCGATCCCTGGACGCCATCCGGGCGAGCCTGCGCTTCGCACCGCTCGGCCTGAGCGAGACGACTCCCGTTGCACTGTGGGGTTATTCGGGCGGCGGCCTCGCCACGGCGTGGGCCGCGGAACTGGCGGCCGGATACGCACCGGAACTCGATATCGTCGGCGCGGTCGCCGGCTCACCGGTCGGCGATCCAGGTTCGGCCTTCGCGCGGTTGAACGGCACCTTCTTCGCCGGTTTCGCGACGGTGTGCGTGGCCGGACTGCGCCGCGCCTACGCGGATCTGGATCGCATCCTGCGCGCCCATGTGAAGACCGAATTCCTCGATCTGCTCACCGATGCCGAATCGCGGACCACACTGCATCTGCTGTTCCGCTTGATGGGCAAAAACGTCGACGATTACAGCCACCGCACCTTCGCCGACCTGCTCGCCGAACCCGGCCTGCAGCAGATCATGGCCGATATCCGTCCCGGCGTGCAGGCGCCTGCCATGCCGATGCTGGTCATCCAGGGCGTAAACGATGAGCTGATCGCCGTCGACGACATCGACCAGCACGTTGCCCGCTACACGGTCCGCGGCGCGCATGTGCACTATCTGCGCGACCGCCTCAGCCTGCATATGCCGCTGTTGTTCATCGGCGCGCCGGTCACCATGAACTGGCTGGCGGACCGATTCGACCATCGCCCGCTGCCCTCGGCGGGTACGAAAACGGTGTGGTCGGTGGCCTTCACGAAGCGAGAGGCACTGGGCCACTTGCGTTTCGCCGTACTCCTCGTGCGCATGCTCGCACGCAGACCGATCCGGCAGTTACATCGGTAGGCGGCGGGCATGACAGTTGTCATGCCGGACCCGTGATGGTTGGCAGATTTGTAGCCGAGCGCCGATCCGTAACGTCATTTCGCGTAGTGCACAGCCGAATCACGAGCCAGGAGCACCCGTAATGACGACCACCGCACAGCCCGCGGCGGAGCCGACCGCCGCGCCGCGCTTCAGCTTGATCCGCGTACTCGCCCCGATCGCCCGCGATGTCGCGGTGCCCATCAGCGCGTACTTCCTGCTGACCGGCCTCGGCTACAGCGACTTCACCGGCCTGCTCGCAGGCACCCTGTTCTCGGGTGCGGTGCTGCTCACCGAGACGATCCGGACGCGGCGCCTCGAGCCGTTCGCCGCGATCATGCTCGGTGTCTTCGCCTTCGGTCTGATCGGTTCGCTCATCAGCGGCGATCCTCGCATGATGATCGTCAAGGATTCCGCGGCCACCGCGATCGTCGGTATCGCCTTCCTGATCAGCACCGTGGTCGGCAAACCGCTGACCTATCTGTCCGCGCGCAAGGCACTCGCGGCCACCGGACCTGCCGAACTCGCCGAATTCGAGGCGTCCTACCAGGCGAACCCGGCCAAGCGCCGTGGCTTCAACACCCTTGCCATGGCCTGGGGCGCCGGTCTTGCGGCCGAAGCCACGGTCCGCATCCTGCTGGCCTACCAACTCCCCATCCACACCATGGCCTGGCTCTCGCCGGTCTTGTCGGTCATCTTCTTCACCCCGCTGATCGCCCTCAGCGTCCGCTTCGTCAAGCGCGCCCGCCGCACCTGAACCCATTGGTAGTTTCGAAGTGTGCAGCTTCGATACAACTTCCGCCTGTATCCCACTGTGGGGCAACAGCGGTCGTTGGCGAAGGCGTTCGGGTGCGCCCGCGTGGTGTTCAACGACGCGTTGCGGGCCCGGCGCGAAGCGTTCGAAGCCGGGCAGCGGATCAGCGACGGCGAATTGTCGAAGCGACTCACCGCAGCCAAACGCACGCCGGAGCGGGAGTGGCTCACCGAAGTGTCATCGGTCGTTCTTCAACAGGCGCTCGCCGACCTGAATACCGCCTACCGCAACTTCTTCAACTCGGTAACGGGCAAGCGGGCAGGCGCCAAGGTCGCGCCGCCGAGGTACCGGTCTGGCAAGGACAGCAGGCAGACGATCCGGTTCACAAGGAACTCACGGTTCGCGGTCACTCCCGACCGGAAGCTGCGGTTACCGAAGATCGGGGACGTATCGGTTCGCTGGTCACGAGAGCTGCCCTCGGACCCGTCGAGTGTGACGGTCGTGAAAGATGCTTCGGGCAGGTATTTCGCGTCGTTTGTGCTAGATGTCGAGTCCGAGCCGCTGCCCAGCTCGGATTCCGAAGTCGGTATCGACTTGGGGTTGACCTCGTTCGCGGTGTTGTCGAACGGCACGGTGATCGAGAACCCGAGGTTCCTGCGCCGCGCCGAACGCAAGCTCCGCAAAGCGCAACGGTCGTTGGCACGCAAGCAGAAGGGCTCGCGAAACCGAGCCAAGGCGCGACGGCGCATCGCCAAGGCTCACGCGAAGGTGGTCGATACGCGCAGGGATTGGGCGCACAAACAGTCCACGGCGATCCTCCGCGATAACCAAGCGGTGTACGTCGAGGACCTGTGTGTCAAGGGTCTGGTGCGGACGAGGTTGGCGAAGTCGGTTCACGATGCCGGGTGGGGCATGTTCACTGGCATGCTCGAAGAGAAGGCCGCACGGTACGGGCGGCGCTTCGGCAAGGTGGATCGCTGGTTTCCATCCACGCAGCTGTGCTCATCTTGCGGTGCGCTGACTGGCAGGAAACCGCTGCATGTCCGGGAGTGGACGTGCACGTGCGGCACCACCCACGATCGGGATGTGAACGCCGCGAAAAACATTCTGGCCGCAGGACGTGCGGACAGTCCAACGACTGTGGAGTTGGTGTCAGACTTGGCCCCGGCCGAGCGACCGGCGTTGAAGCAGGAACCCACCGGAAGCGCGGCATAACCCGCACAGGCCGGAATTTCCCGCCTTCGAGCGGGAGAGGACGTCAATACTGACCGAGCGCCATCGGCGGGAGGTACTCACCGACCAGCGTGCGCCGCCACAGCATGTGCTCCTGCTGGAGTTCGGCACGAGTTGCGAAGCGGTACAGGTAGATTCGCGCCCGCACATATGTCGGTGGCGAGTCAGGGAAGGGGCAGCTACGCAGTAATCGCAGCGTCGCAGGGTCGTTGCGCAGCAGTCGCTCGACGAAGGCGAGCAGCCAGCTGCGGGCATAGGACGGGGAGATCGCGGCGAACCACATCAGCCAGTCCAGCCTGAGGTGATACGGCGCCCATTGCCGTGGCCATCGGCGCGGATTCCCCGGCTTACCCTTGAACTCGTACTCCCGCCACAATGTCTGGTCGGTGATCTCCTCCTCGTCGGTGCCCTCGAACACCACCTCCTCGCGGGTGCGGCCGATACTGCCGAACGCGCCATAGGTATTGACCAGGTGCAAGGGGTTGAAGGACGCATTCATCCGCTGCTGGCGCGAAAGCAGATTGCGGGCGGGCCAGTAGCTCAGCAACACCACCACGACGGTGCACGCGAGCACCAGACCGGCGAACCACGGTGGCGCCGCGGGCATCGACGGCGGATCTGGGACGGGCAGTATCGCTTTCGCCGAGGACACATCGATCACGGTGGTGGCCAATACGATCGTCACCCAGTTCAACCAGGCGAAGTTGCCGGAAAGCACCAGCCACAACTGCGTGACGATGATGAACGCGGCGGCCACGCTCGCCACCGGCTGCGGCGCGAAAAGTCCCCAGGGCACGACGAGTTGGGCGAAATGGTTGGCCGCCACCTCCACACGATGCAGCGGTTTGGGCAGGCGGTGGAAGAACCAGCTCAGCGGGCCGGGCATCGGCTGGGTCTCGTGGTGGTAGTACAGACAGGTCAGATCGCGCCAGCAGGAATCGCCACGCATCTTGATCAGACCGGCGCCGAACTCCACCCGGAACAGCAGCCACCGCGCCAACCACAACACCAGCACCGGCGGCGCGACCCGATCATTGCCGAGGAAGATCGCCAGGAATCCGGCCTCCAGCAGCAGCGACTCCCATCCGAACGCATACCACGCCTGCCCCACATTGACGATCGACAGGTACAGCGCCCACAGCACCGCCCACATCAGCATCGCCGCCCACAGCGGCACCAGATTCAGCGCACCCGCCATCACCGCGGCCGACAGCGCGGCCCCGGACCACGCGGTCACGGCGAAGAACCGGTCCGAATAGTGGAAATGAAAGATGCTGGGCGCCCGGCGAAATTCGACCCGCCGGACGAATCGGGGCACCGGCAACATCCCTTTCGCACCGATGAGTGCCCGGAACTGCCGCGCCGCCGCGACAAAGGCGATCAGATAGATGACGGCCAGACCGTGCTGGAAAACCAGTCTGCCCAACCAGTACTCGGATTCGGTGAACGATGGCATGCCCGCTCCTTCGTACCGCTACCCCCGCCGCTACGGCGCCCGCCCCTCGGGTAGCAATGGCTCGGGTCGATCGGATTGCCGCGGAATCGGCAGCGTCACCGCGACATTGCCGAGCGTCAGGTACATACATTCGGCGCGGTCGCGCCAGCCGCGCATCTCCTCCGCGTCGACTTCCAACTGCTCGGCGATATCCGGTTGGCGCACACAGGCTTCGGCGGCTTCGGCGAGGTTGCGCTGCGCCATCAGATTCGTATAGATGTTGTTGTCGGCGAGTGCGGAGTATTCGTCCGGACCGGTCACACCGTCGATCCGGAAGTTCCCCGCCGTGTCGTAATGGCCCTGGCTCACCCACGAACGCGCGGTCTCCACCAAAAGCTCGACACCGCAGCTTCTTTCGAAGTGCTCGTCGCCGGTCGCGGCGAGATATCGGACCACGGCATCGGCGATATCGGCATTGACGTGCACCGCCGCCGTACCGGTCGGCCAGTAGCCGGAACCCTCGTCGCCGTTGATGGAGCGCCACGGGAACATCGCTCCGGTGTGGCCGAGTTCGTGTGCGCGCTGACGGGCCCGATCGAGGGTGGCGTGCCGCCAACGCAGTGCGTCGCCCGCCGCCACCTGCATCGTGTAGGTCAATACCGGCAGTACGAAAGTCTCTGTGTCCCAGAATGAATGGCCGTCATAGCCCGGCCCGGTCAGCCCCTTGGACGGTATCGCGCGGGTTTCGCCGCGTGCACCCGCCTGCAGTACGTGGAACAGCGCGAATCGGACGGCCTGCTGGAGTTCGGGATCCCCGTCGATCTCGATATCGGCGGTGCACCAGAAGTTGTCCAAGTACTCGCGTTGCCGGGCCAGCAACGTATCCCATTCCGTCTCCAGACCCGCGGCCGATGCCGCGTCCACCTGGGCCCGCAGCGCCGGTACCGAGCGTCGACTCGACCATCCGTAGCCGAGATACTTCGTCAACCGCACGCGCTGGCCCTTCGCGACATCGACCGCGATCGTCAAGCGCGCCAGATCCTCCTCGGCGTGCACACCACAGCGCGGGGTCGCGTCGACCTCGAGTTCGTGGTCCATCGCCGCGGCCATGTGCAGCCCGGAGCGCCGGGTGTGGTGGACGAGCACCGCGGCGAAATCACGGGCCCCGCAGAAGTCCGCCACCAGTGGGTGGTCGAGTGCAGCGGCAAGCCGAGGATCGTCGTGCGAGGTCGGAACCGGTTCATTGGCAAGCAGATCCGATTGGATGACCAGCTCGAGATCGTCGTCGAGCGGTTCGACTTCGTAGCGGATCGCGGCAAGCGCGCGTTCGGTGAACGACACCAGCCGCTCCGAGCGGATGCGCACGCACCGGCCCGTCGGCGAGGTCCAGACCGTGTCGCGCCGCAGCGTGCCGGAACGGAAGTCCAGCACCCGTTCGTGTTCGACGGCCTCGCCGTAGCGCATATCCATCGGCTCGTCCTCGACGAGCAGCCGGATGATCTTCCCGTCGGTCACATCGACGAGGGTCTGGCCCTCCTCCGGATAGCCGTATCCCGCTTCGGCATAAGGCAATTGGCGCTTTTCGTAGAAGCCGTTGAGGTAGGTCCCCGGCTTGCCCACCGGCTCCCCCTCCTCAAAGGTGCCGCGCAGCCCGAGATGTCCGTTGGCGAGTGCGAAGATCGACTCGGTTCGGTGCAATGCCTCGAGATCCAGTCCACACCAGCGCAAGTGCCATGGCGCGATCTCGAAGCCACGGCAGTCGGCAGTCATCGCGGTGGCCCGAGCTCGGCCAGATCGGTGACGACCACATCCGCACCCGCCCGACGCAATGCCTCGGCCTGCGTGCCATCACGCACTCGATCGACGCCGACCACATATCCGAAGTCCGCGGCCCGACCGGCCGTCACCCCGGCGATGGCATCCTCGAACGCCGCGGCCTGTTCCGGCTTGGCGTCGAGTGCCTCCGCGGCCGCGAGAAATGCGTCCGGCGCGGGTTTGCCGCGCAGGCCGCGGCCGGCGATCTCGACCCCGTCGATACACACATCGACGAACCGGGTCAGATCCGCGACCGCCAACACCTCATGGGCATTCGCCGAAGCGGTAACCACACCCGTCCGCAACCCGGCCGCGCGTGCCCCGTTCAGATAGTCCAGCGACCCCGGATAGACGTGCACCCCGTCACGTTCGAGGAACGACAGGAGCAGCCGATTCTTCCGATTACCCAGCCCTTGCACGGTCTGCTCCCCCTCCGCCGCATCGGGTTCCCCCTCCGGCAGCGTGATCCCGCGCGACTTCAGGAACTCCCGGATACCGTCCGCCCGCGAGCGTCCGTCCACATAGCCCAGATACTCCGCATCGGTGAACGGGTGGAACGGGCCGGGGCTGCGTCCGGCCAGAAACTCGTCGAAGACGGCCTTCCACGCCCGCCGGTGCACCGCCGCGGTATCGGTCAACACACCGTCGAGGTCGAACAGCGCCACCGAGATCGTTTCGGGCAATCCGAGCCCCCGGAGATCATGGCTTGGCGTCATACCCCAGCGGTACCCGGGGACAGCAGCGGCAAACGGCGCGACTAGTCGAGCAATTGATCGTCGAGGATGTCGGTGTCGGCGCCGACGGATCCCAGGCGCATCGCGACGGCGGTGACCAGGGCGTGTACCAGGGCGGTGAAGGCGGTCAGAGTGCGCAGGACGGTGAGTGAGCCGGTTCCGACATAGAAGGTCACATCGGCGATGCGGGCCAGCGGAGAGGACGCGTCATCGGTGAGTGCGATGGTGGTGGCGCCGCGGCGGCGTGCCGATTCGACCGCACGGACGGTGTCACTGCTGTAGCGCCGGATCGATACCGCGATGAGTGCGTCACCGGGCTCGATATCGCGCAGTTCGTCGGTCAGCACGCGGGCGGTCGCCCCGAGCTGGCGGACCCGGTGGCGCACCAGCTGCAGCTGGTAGGTGGCGGCATAGGCGATCGCGAGACAGCGCCGCAGCCCGATGACGTGCACGGTGGAGGCATGCGCCAGCTTCTCGACCGCCCGGTCCCAGTCGCCGCGATCGATCCGCGCGAAGGTACGGGACATATTGTTGGTGTCGTATTCGGTTATCGCGGTGAAGAACTCGTCGTTCGAGCTCGGCGGTGGCGCGTCGGCGGGTCTACGCACCAGATACGCCTCGGCCGCGAGTTGTCTGCGGCAGAGTTGGACCAGGCCCGGATAGCCGGGCAGGCCCAGCATGGTCGCGAAACGCACCAGCGAGGAACGGTGCACGCCCGCGAGTTCGGCGCTCTGGCCGATGCTGCGGAATGCGGTTCCCTCCGGATCATCCAATACCAGCCTGGCTATGCGCTGTTGGCCGTCGGCCAGCTCGGGCAGGCGCTGCTGCAGGAGGGCGCGTAGTTCCTGATAGGTGGTGGGAGCGCTGTCCCGCACGGTGAGCCTCGCGATCATTCGGTGTACTCGAACGATAGGCCCACACCATAACTGACGGGCCGTAAGGTTCTAGTGCCCTCGGATAATCACGTTCAACCCACAGGTTTCTCGAAGTTTGAGGTCTGCGCGAATGGATCTCCTTGTCGAGTGGCGAGGTTGCGTGCACGCCCGCCTAGGAAGACCATGGGTTGGGTCCGACATTCGGATCGAAGCCGTTGAAGTTGGCCAGTTGCCGGGTCGACCGCTGCAACGCCTGAAGAAGAATCGGGTCGTTCTGCTGCTGGTAATAATTCGTGGCCGCTTCCTGGTGCTGGAGCGCCAGTTGCCGTCCGATGTGTTGGCGAGTATCGCGCCCGACGTTGCGCCATTCGTCCGGGGTGATGGTTCTGAGCTGATGTTCGTTGCTGTTCATGACCCGCTGCACGAACTGGTGATCTACGGCGTTCGGGTTCATCGGCGCAGTGGAGTGCCGCACGAAGTTGTCCGCAGCGACCACGGCCTGCGACGCGAATGCCGGCAGCGCGGCGACGCCTTGGTGGTTCTCCACCGCGTACCCTGCGGCGAGCGCCTTCTGTAAGGGCGCGAAGCCGTTCGGGTTGTAGTCTTTCATGCTGGCCTTCTGGACGGCCAACGCGCGCTGGGCATCGATCACCTGCTGATCGGTCGCACCCATCGCCAGCAGAATCGGAGCGATCATCGAGTCCGGGACCTTGCTATCGCCCAGACCGTCCAGAACATTTCCGACACCGAGAGCGGACCTGATTCCGCCGTCTATTCCATCCAACCGCCCGGCGGCCTTGACCCGCCAGTTCCCGCGGCCGGCGTGGTTGTACTCCTGCAATTGCCGCACCATCGGCGAGACGGCGATGTTGTTGAGATCCATCCGCTTCTTCCTGCGCGACAGCGGGTTCAACGGGCCCACCGTGGCACCAAGGAGCCACGCGGTCGCAGGCGATGCATTGATCGTGTTCAGCATGCCCATGCCGGACATCAGGCCGCCGTGCAGCGAACCGCCGGCCCGAGCGTCACCCATGCCGAGTGCCGATCCCCCGCCACCTCCACCCCCGGGGCGCGCTCCAGACCCCTGAATCGCCAGCGCGAACCGGTTGGCGATCCAGTCATTGCCCCGGCTGAGGCTGCGGTTCAGCCGTTTCAGCTGAGAGATGGCGACTATCTCGACGGTGCCCGCGATGACGATCACCGCCATGGTCTGCCCCTTCGCCTGCGCGAACAGATTGCCCATAAACAGCACGTAGATGCCGAGGAAGATGGTGTACGCGGTCATTCGGCCCGCCGCGACAACGCTGTCGACGAGATTGCGGACCAGAAAGGTCTGCGTCGGTCCGTAGACGAATCCGCCTGCGGCGAAACCGAATATCGACATGAACCCGTGGTAGATCGCGTCCAGTGCGGCCTTGATGACCCGCACGCCGAGCACCACCGCGAAGACCAACAGGATACCGCCGCAGATCAACAGCATCAGTCCGGTACCGACCTGGCCCATGGTCGGATTCTGGGCCTTGGCGTAGGCGGCGGAATCACCGCAGCTCTGCATGCCCTTGCGGACCCGTTCGTCGTCGCCCGCGGTCATCCCCGTGGACCAGGCCGACCGGCAGGCCGGTTGCTCGTCGACCACATGCCCAAAATTCCACACCTGCACCGGGCGGCGGGCGAAGTTGTCCGCCAGATCGCGCTGCATGGTCGTCACCAGTTGGTTCGGATTCGGGTTGTTGTTGCCGTTCAGCCCGGCCGCGACCGAAATTCCCAAATCCCTGCCCTTGGCGAGCAATCCGTCCGAGGACAGCACATCGCCGAGTGGCTCGGCCAGGAATACCGGACCGAGCACCGCGACACCGAGCATCGTGGCGACCTGCAGCATCGCCTTGGCGTGATAGCCACGCAACCAGAACCACGCGACGCAGAACGCGCCGATGGTGGCGGCGGTGATCAGCAGCATCGGTGTCGCGATCTGACCGGTCAGCCGGTCCGCGACGCCGGTTAATGCCGAGCCGAACATATTGAGCCACTGGAAGCTCAGCGCATTGCCGATCAGCCAGATCGCGGTCGTCACGATGGCGATATAGCCGATGAATTCGAAGCCGAGGATCGCCCAGAGGATCGTCGAGCCCGGGTCCAGCACCCCGCCGTGGTCGGTCGCGAAGGCGTAGTTCGCCAGCGGCACCCCGGACGAATCGCGGATATGCATCCAACTGAGGCCGTCGATTTCGGAGACACCGCTGCCGGTCGCCGCGGCCAGGTACTGCGCATTGGCCACCGCGCCGACGAGTCCGGGAAAGACGAATAGGACGAAGATGACGGCCAGCACCCAGCCGACGCGTCGCCGCCAACGAATTGCATGGGACATACCGGGGCGCGGACAGCACCCCTTCGGATCCTCGGATCCCCACCTCGGCCGGACCGGCCGCCTCGTCGACCGTCTGGCCATGCCTTCAGCATGACGCAACTATTGTTGCGTAGCAATACCTTTGCGAAACCAGTTGTTCACCTAACGTCCACTTCGCACGCTTCCCACGGGCTATCGCGGACGGCACATCGGCACAGCGCCGGTGATGTCTCGCTGAAATCCCCACCATCGACGCTGAGCACATGAAAACCGCACTCCTGCACCGCAACCACGCTCAGGACACCGGGAATCCCGGGCGCGTCACCACTTCTCCCGTCAATGGGGATGGCGGGAGAAGTGGTGCGGGACAACGGCCGATCAGCCGGGCTGATCGGCGGGCACCGGTGTTTCGAGAGGTGCACCGAACCAGCCGACGAGCGCTCCTCGCAGCGCGGACGCGGCGGTATCGATGGGCTCGCCGACGGTTGCCGCCCAGGCGATATGAGCGTCGGGGCGAATCAGCAGGGCATCGGCTGGTCGGTGATCGGTTGCGGCGGTGTGGATTTCGACGCGATGCTGCCAGTCGCGGGCGATCTCGCGCAGCTCCGGCCGGTCGGCGAGGACGAGCAGAATCGGTCGTGCGGTGTGCATGAGTTCCGCGACGCTGGTGGCGCCTTGGTCGGTGTACAGGGTGAGGTCGGGTGCGAAGGTGCCGGTCAAGGGGTGTTCGTTGGGATTGGGTAGCGGATAGCGGATATCGGTGCCCGCGATGAGCGCTCCCACGCGGCGCAATGGCTGCTCGTCCAGAAGCAGTTCCTGGAAGACCTGCCGAAGTGCTTCGGCGGCCGGGTCTTGTCCGCGCCGCAATGCCACCTGGGCCCGAGTGTGCAGCAGTGTCCGCGCGCCCGCGAGGTGGCGTTCCTCGTGGTAGGTGTCCAGCAGACCGTCCGGCGCCCAGCCCTCGATGTCGGCGGCCAGTTTCCAGGCCAGGTTGACCGTATCGAGCATGCCCGCATTGATCGCCACACCCGTGGCGGGGAACAGGTGCGCCGCATCGCCGGCCAGCAGGATCCGCCCGGCGCGGTACCGTTCGGCCAGTCGATCCTTGAAGGTGAAGCGCGACAGCCGAATCGGTTCTCCCAGTGGTAGATCCGCGCCGATCACCCGGCGGACGCTGTCCTGGAACTCGGCCAGGGTCATCGGTTCGTCGTCGTCGTATTCGGTGGACTCGTCCTCCATGGTGAAGAGTCCGAGCAGTTCGGGAGTGGTCGACCCGTTCGCGAACGTACCGCGATCTGTCTGCGTGAATCCCGCACGGATCTTGCCGAACCCAGGGACATCGAGGTCGCCGTTGTCGAGCACGGTCACCGAATCGTGCACGGTGACCTGTACCAGCCGGTTGACCTCCGGATATGTGGTGCCGGGGAATGCGATGCCCGCCATATCGCGGATCCGGCTGTGCCCACCGTCGCAGCCCACCAGGTATCGGGCGGTCACTCGGTACGGTCCGTCCGGCCCGTGCACGTCCGCGGTCACCGTGGCGTCGTCCTGGCTCACCCCGACCACCTCGTGTCCGCGGTGGATGTCGACGCCCAGTTCGGTGACCCGTTCGGCGAGCACACCCTCCAGCCGCTGCTGTGGCAGCGGCAGCGCATGCAGCGGTGGATCCGGCAGGCGCGTCAAGTCCACGTGCACGCCACCGAACGGGAAGCGGGGAGCCGGGATGGGGTCGGTATTGGCTGCTTCACAGCGTTCCAACAGGCCGCGGTAGCGCAGCAGATCCAGAATCTGCCCGCCGATGCCACCGGCCTTCGGGATGTCCCGAGGCTGCGACTTGCGCTCCAACACCAGCGGTCGCATACCGCTCAGACGCAGCTCGGCGGCCAGCATCAACCCGGTCGGGCCCGCACCCACGATGATCACATCGGTGTCGGTCACATGCATTCGGTTACTTCCCATCTCACGCAGGTTCTGGCCTCGGCCAGCGATTCTGCAGCACGACCCGGGTCTTGCCGCAATCCCCTGGGTGCGTTATAAGTTGAGAAGGGAAACGAGTGGGTGCGCCCCGTTTCCTAGTCGCGGGGGTTCTTGAACCGACCGGCGAATCCGCGCAGCGGGAGGTCCGCACTGGTCAGCAGTCCCGGCGGGGCGGCGACAACGGACGCGATCGCGTTGAGTGCGGGCAATCCGGTGACGGTCATGCCGATCGAGGCGAAGTTGTCCGGGTCGGCGAGGTCGACGCCGGGCTTCGGGAGAATCATGTGCTTGTTGTAAATGCACGGATCGCCCTTGATCCGAGTTATGTAGCAGCCCTTGATATTCCAGCTCGGGTCGGTATGCGGTGTCATCTGCCACTCCAGATGCGTCTCGATCCGCGCAACGCCGTCGACCATGCCCTGGTACTTGATGTGATTACCGCCGAGCGAGCCCTTCGGCAGCCGGTACCAGCCCAGGTCGACATCCTTGGTGCAGGCGCCGAGTTCATAAGTGAACTTCACCTCGTCGAGTTCCAGACCGAAGCAGTCGGCCATCATCAGCACGCTGTCGGCGAAGACGCTGGTGTATTTCTCCAGCTTGCCGGGGATGCTGAGCGCCCAGATGCTCGCAGTAGGCATCCATCACCGTCAGCAAGCCCGACTGTGCCCGCCATGCCACCAACTCCCGGCCGAAGTACGTCATCCGGTGGACCGCGCCGACGGCGATCTCGGCCGACCACGCGACTTGGAACCATCCCGTCGGCTTCATCGATAGTGGCGGTTTCGCCATCTCGGTGTCCTCTCCCGGCAGATCACAGTGACCGCTGTGGAACTATCACAGTGGGTACTGTGAAACTATGAAAAGCGGCTCAGCGGGCAGGGATTCGAATGCGGCCGGGTGCGCGCCACCAGCTAACATCTGGAAAGTGACCGACCGGGATAGCTATCAGCGACGCACGATCTCGCCGTGGCGATGCCACCCGGGAGAACATGCTGAAAGCGGCGGTGCGCTCGTTGGCCACCGGAGACTCCGGCGCGGTATCGGCCAGCAAGATCGCCCGCGAGATCGGCGCCACCTGGGGCGCGGTCAAGTATCAGTTCGGCGATAACGACGGACTCTGGGCCGCCGTGCTGCACTACACCGCCGAGCGGCGAGCCGAAATGCTCACCTTCACCGACACCGCGGCACCGCTTCGTCAGCGAGTCGCCGCCATCATCGACACCCGCTACGCGGGACTCACCTCCCCCGACTCCCGCGCGATCGAGAACCTTCGTGCCGCGTTGCCGCGCGATCACACCGAACTCGAACAGCTCTACCCGCGCACCGCCGCCGAACTCGCATCCTGGGGCCACGGCTGGCTCCGAACCTGCCAAAACGCCTTCGCAGACCTCGGGGTGGCCCCGACCGCGTCGAGGAGATCGCAGCGCTGATTCCCGGCGCCATGCGCGGCATAAACTCCGAACGCCAGCTCGGCACCTACTCCGACCTCGACAAGGCCCGCCGCGGACTCACCAACGCGATCGTCGCGTACCTCGAGGATTCAGGTCGAACCACGATTTGATCCGGCTCGCGGATCGAGCGAATAAAGGCTGATGATGTTGCGGCTGATCCGTCGAAGGCGGATGCGAGAATGCTTGCGCGACAAGCCATGTCCGCGACAATGCGCCGTCGGCGACTACGCTCACC
This sequence comes from Nocardia pseudovaccinii, assembly GCF_050942345.1. Lineage (NCBI taxonomy): Bacteria > Bacillati > Actinomycetota > Actinomycetes > Mycobacteriales > Nocardiaceae > Nocardia > Nocardia pseudovaccinii. The sequence continues at coordinate 2,202,934 of NZ_CP192074.1, read as the reverse complement.
GCAATATCGGCATGGGTCAGGTGATCGACGATGGAAGGCGTAATGGTGGATCTCGCTGGAACGGCCGATCACGTTGTGCCCCATCGACATCGGCGCCCTCTTGGGGAACAGAAGCGGCCTGCGGATCGGCCGCCGCCAAGACTCCCGAAACCGGCATCGCTGAGATGACCTCCCCGATCCCGGGTCTGATCACCTGGCCCGTCCTCACAGGTCTCACACTGGTGCTCGCCGGTCGGTGGTGGCTGTTGCGGGACAACAACGTCGACCGGCTCATCAACCGCGCGCTCGCCGCCGGTCTCTGCGAACACCTGTTGCGGGAGGCATGGTTCCAACAGTCACTGACCTGGCTACTGCCCGGCCACGACAGCGACGTGGTGAACATCGCCCGACAGCTCTCGCTGGGAGCAACCGTGTTCGCCATCTCGAATATCTACGGCATCGCCGAGCTGTGGGCAGGCGCCGATCCCGCCCGCACGTGGCGCAGGCAGTGGCGTTACTACCTCGTCGCGATCACCGCCACCGCCGTCATCCTGATCGCGGGGACGCGCGCCCGCCGCGCCGACCAGTTGATCGACCAAGCCCTCGGCTGGCCTGCTGTCGTGGTCTGGGTCGCGTTTTCCCTGCCGCTCGGCGCTACGGCCCTGCTCCTCGGCCGGGTGAGTATGCGCGAGATGCGCGCCGCGGGGGCCACCACCTGGCAGGAACGTGCACTGTACGCAGCGGTCCTGGGCACCACGATGGGCCTTGGGATCGTAGCGGTTATATACCCGCTCGAGACCGCCATCAGTGTCATGACAGGCCAACCGTCATTCGATCCCGAGATGCACTGGAAAGCCTGGAGTGGCTTCCTGCTCTCGGCCGTCGGCGCTCCGGCTGTGGTCACGGTGCCGCTGATCAGCACCCTGCTCACCCACACCGGATGGGACCGCACCGGCCGATACTGCCGCCGCCTGCGCCCGATGTGGACCGATCTCACCGCAGCCGTACCCGAAATCGTCCTCGAGATACGGCACGACCACAACCGCCGAACAGACCCCGCCATCCGCCTACACCGCATGACCGTCGAGATCCGCGACAGCCTGCTCCACCTCAAACGCTACAGCCACAACCCCGACAACCTCACCACCACCGAAGGCGACCCACACACCTACGCCCGCCGCATCGCCGAAGCCATCGCCACCAAAACAGCCGGACACCCCCCGAACGCGAGCCGACTCACACCCAGACACCAAATCCACCCGGGCGCACGAGACCTCACCGCCGAACTACGCCAGCTACTCGCACTCGCCAAAGCATGGCCACACGTCCGCAGCCCGACCAAGTCGCCCTAGCGCCGCGCACGCAGGCCCGCACCACCTGTCGTCAAAACACACGGTCCCACCGGTCTCGACGGATCCAGCAGAGCTTCTGGTCCGGTTCGGTCATTGCGGGGCGAGTGGGACCTGCTTGTGCGACTGGTGCCAGAGTGTGCGACGTACCGGCTCACGCGACCAGTCCGACCGCGACGGCGCTGTTGAGCGAGAGGCAGAACGTGCTTGCCAGGTTGCGCCGCGCGCTGACCTGATCGGCCATCTGCACGCACAGCTTGTACTGCTCGAACACCGCCAACCGATACTTCTCATCCGGCCCGGTGTAGTCGGAGGCGGTAACGGCTTCGTTCCACAGCGCGTCTGACAAGTCCATGCCCGTCGTCCTGTCGCTACCCTCGACGCACCGGCAATGAATCGGATTGGGGAGGAAGTCTTGACGTCGACCGACGACCCCCTTGGCCACGTTCTCGATGCGATCGACGTCAGCCCTTGGCGCGACGTGCCTCCCGAGACGTTGGGCGCGAGCCCAGGTCTGCTGGCGGGGCACAGCCGGAGCGAGGCCGCAGGCCGGTCGTTGAAATACGCCAGAACGAGCGGAGCACGGCGATATGACGAGATCGGCTTCCGCTGGCTGGCCGCCGCCGTGGCCAAAGGACATGTGCCCCTTCAGACATTCGCCCAAGCCCGGCTGGATGCGCAACGCGAGCCGCTCGGCAAACTAGCACCTCGGACTTCACGATTGCTGGAGCAGGCGCCGAAACTGAGACACCGGCCGCTGGCCTTTCCCGACGGACACCTCCAGTGGACCCTCGAACGTGATCTGCTGAATGCCACGATCTCCTCGGAGGACGGCGGTGACGGGATCGTCTGGTCCTATCCTTTGAGCTCGCCTCCGGAGGTGTTCGTCGGCTGGGCTGCTGACGTAGACGTGCCACCGTTGGTGACTCAGTGTCGACCGTCCAACGTACCGGCGACGAACTGGTTGCCACTGCTTGTGCTCATCGGCCGCGGCCGTTTCGAGCGCATGCAGAACTGCCGGGATGACCTGACGACCCAGCTCTACCCTGGCCACTATTACTGCTTCCTATCCCACCGATGGCTCACGCCCACCGCTCCCGACCCGGACGGCACGCAGGCCCGGCTGGCGGCTTGGCAACTTGTCGCGGCCATGTGCGAGGCCGTCTACGTCGCGAAGCGGCGTGGGTTGCACACACCGAGAAAGGTTCTCCGAAACTCGAACACCGCGGTCGGCCCGGCGGGATCAGAGCTGGCGGAGTCGCTCGTGGTGAACGTGTTGCGGCAGACGCTCGATGAGGCGAGCCTGGCCGAGGTCCACGCTGAAATCATCGACCTCGAGCGCATCACCGGCGACAACGGCGTTGCAGCCGCCCACACGGACGTCGGTTTCACCGTGGTCCGGGACTTGGTAGCCGGTCACCCGCTGCTGGCCGTGCTGCTGGCGCGAGTACACCTCTGGTACGACTTCAGCTGCCTACCCCAGGAACCCCGTACCGCCGCGGATCGGGCGGAGTTCGAGCAGGGCATACGCCTGACCGGACTACTACAACTTCTCGGCCGAACCGCCATTCTGCTAGATGACGCCGACGACTACCTCACCCGAGCCTGGTGCACTCTCGAGGCATTGACGGCCGGGATCGCGAACTACGACGTCCTGGTCGGGGCCGACCGCCCCACGGTGAGCAAAGGCTCGACCGAACATCACCTGACGATGTTGTTGCAGGACCGCCCAGACATCGTGTGGCGGGCGTTACTGGATACCGAGGTCTTCGGTGTCCAGCCCCCACTGGAGTGCCTGCGCCGTCTGGATATCACTGCGACCGACCCGGCCGATTTGCCGGTGATCTACACGGGTCTGTGCGGTCTCGGCGCGCCCACCCGGATCCACTACGACGGAAGCCAAATCGTCACCGGCACCTTCCCGCTACCCCTGGTGCGGTCAGCCACCCTGCTGATACCCGCCGACTCGGCGATGCGGCTGGACCGGCCTACCACCGCCGCGACAGCGACTCTGAACTGGATGGATGCACTTCGCCCGGGGCGGGAACGACCGGCTGGGACAGCGTCCTATCAGAGGTTCGACAGCACCGGCTGCCACGTGGTGGTCGTCGGCAGTTGCGAAGGCGAGGCCGTGCTCTTCAGCAGCTGGGTGCTGGCCCACGCGGGCGAACTGGAGCGGACGATCGGCACGCATGTCGGTTCTCTCTCGTGGCTCGCCGCCGACATCGCGCCGGTTGGCCACTTCGCGGAAGGCGTACCGCGAACCGTCGCCATCGAAGCCGCGTTGTGGGTGGTGATCAGCCTGCAGGGTCGGTTCGACGTCTGCTCGGGCACCAAAGCCGTGGTCAACGTGATCGCCGCGGCCGGAACACCATTCGCGACGGTCGCCCTCGATCTGCCAGCGAACAATCTCACCTGGTACCAGCCGATGGAAACCTCCGGAGACGCGGTGCGAATCGCCGCTCAGCGTGCCCGCGTGGGCCGATGGCCCGGCGGTCTCTTCGCTGGCCACTTGTTGGCCGAGATGCGCGACGTGGTGGCCGGGAGATCGTCGTGAACAAGGATATCCGCAGCCGACTGTTCGCCGCGTACCAGGCGGGCGACATGGAGGCGTTCGTCACCATGTGCCGCGACCACACCGCCTCGATCGTCGCGTCGTTCCCAAGTTGGCAGACAGTCCCCGAATATGTCAGAGAGAACCGGGAAGCGGTCGAACGGTGGGTGGGAACGCTGCTGGCCATAGCCCAGGTCCTCGCCGCGAACGGCTATCCGCAGGCCATGGCGACCCTCATGCCGGCCGGGCACGCGAATCCGATCAATGCCTGGCACGACCAGTTCGTCAAGGCCGAACGGCTCAGCAACGAGGGCCGTCACGCGGACAGCGCAGCGACGCTAGAGCGACTGCTTGTGGAATTGCACGGTTCGACTGGCCCTGGAATCGACGACCTGCTGACGAAGATCACGGGCCTGCTCGGCGTCAACGCGATGCGCTGCGGCGAATTCCGGGAAGCCGCCCACTACACCGAGGACGCCCTGCGACGGTGCGAGGACGCAGGCGATAGGGAAGGGGCGTGGATCTACGCCGAGAACCTCGACGCGGTCGTCGTCGCGAGGGAGCTCGAATCCGGAACGGATATCGGGGCACAACTGGCGCGTTGCCGCGAGCGCATCGCGTTCGCACAGGATCTCAGTGACACGGGTCGCTACCAGGGCAGCAACGCCGTCCTACACGAACTGCTCGATGAACTCGCCGATCACCGGAACGCCGGTCGCCGCTATCTCGGGAAGGTGTACGGGCTGCTCGGACTCAACTGCTTCCGACTGAACGAAATGACGGAAGCGAAACGGTACACCGAGCGGGCCGTCACCGAATGCCGCAACCGCAACGATCATTTCGGCGATCGTATCTACTCGGCAAACCTAACTGTGATCGACCGCGCGTGACCGGCCGAGATACCGTGACGCGGTCGGATTGAGCGCGACGGCGACCTTCGTGTTCCTGGGTGTTCTGGTCGTGGGCGCTCGCCCCGCTCGGCGCACTGCTGGCTATCCCACTGACAGTGGTCATATGACGAACCCACCGATCGACCTGTATCAGGAATCCTGAGCTCGGCCAAGGTTCCCAAATACGTTCCCAAGCATCCATGAAAAACGGCCCGGAACTGTATGTTCCGGGCCGTTTCCCTAGTAGCGGGGACAGGATTTGAACCTGCGACCTCTGGGTTATGAGCCCAGCGAGCTACCGAGCTGCTCCACCCCGCGTCGGTAAACACAACATTACACACGTCTACGCACGGAAGGCAAATCGCTTATCTTCCAGGGAGTTTGCCCTGGTCAGCGGGTTGAATGCGGATTCGCGGGCGAGCGGAGTGAGGTTGCACACAGACGGCTCCGAGGGGGCGGTAGCGGGCATCTGCCGAATCCGTCCACCGAAGCCGAGCGAGGGCGGCGGCGAAAGTCGTTCAGAACGCAACAGACCGGTCGACCAATGGCTTCAAACGTGACCTGGGCCACTATTTCGTGGTGATCCCGAACACATAACGGTGCTATAACCGACCGTCCAGAATCCATTCTTATGGCATTTGCGACCTGCGCAAACACCGGTATACACGTTATTCGCATCATGCAATTGCACAGTTATCAAGATGTGATCTGCCGAGATTTCTTCGTTACCGTCGATTCGCGGCCCGGATCAAACGTGATGGGCTCGAACTCGAACCGCCGAACACCGGCGACCCTGTCCCGCGGTTCGAGGATCCCCGACATGCCTGGGGGCAGGGACTCGGCTTTCGCATTACCGGGGGCGGTGGGCGCAGGGAGGGAATACAACATGTCGAAGCACCGAAAGCTCAGCACCCGCGCCCTCGGCTATGCCGCTGTCACCGGCGCAATCGTTGCCGTCCCGTTCGGTCTTTCCACCGGCACCGCGGCCGCCGCCCCGACCCACAATTGGGATGGCGTCGCGCAGTGCGAAAGCGGTGGCAACTGGGGTATCAACACCGGAAATGGCTACTACGGCGGTCTGCAGTTCTCGCAGAGCACCTGGGCCGCCAACGGTGGCGCCGGTTCCGCCAATCATGCCAGCAAAGAAGAGCAGATCCGGGTGGCCGAGAATGTGCTCGCCACCCAGGGTGCGGGCGCCTGGCCGGTCTGCGGTCAGTACCTGCGTGCCGGTGAGTCCGAGCCGAGCGCCCCGGCCGTCGTCGAGCCGGAGCCCGCCGCCCCCGCCGAAGCCAGCCCTGCTCCGGCCACCAATGTCAAGTCCGCCATCGAGCAGGCCAAGTCCGCGGGCTACCAGCTGGCCAAGCAGAACGGCCTCGAGGGCCAGTACCAGCAGCTGCTGGACCAGAACGGCGCACTGATCGACTCGTTCGGTCGCTGACGTAGGAATCGGACGTCACTCGGCAACGGCGCCGAGGTGGACGTCGGTTCGACGTCGATGAGAACGGCCCCGTCACCCGAATCCGGGTGACGGGGCCGTTCTAGTTGGATCAGCGACCGGCGTCCTGATACGCCTTCACTGCGGCGTCCAGTTCCTCCAGTGCCTTGCCGAAGTCCTGGAAGTTCCCGGACTTCATGGCATTTCGCACACTCTCGATCTTCTTGCTCAACTCCGCGGCCGCCGCATCCTTGGCGGCGGACCCGGTCGCCGGCGGCGGCGTGGTGCCCTGTGTCGGCGGTGTTGTGCCCTGCGTCGGCGGCGTGGCGCCGTGATCCGTCGGTGGAGTGGTACCCGGTTTCGGCCTGCTGGCCGGATCACCGCCGAACGGGGTCGCCAGCGAACCGGTCCCCGGCAGCACCTGATTCAGCGCATCGGCCAGGGTGGAGGCGAAACCGACCTTCACACTGCCCGCCACATCGCGATAGCTCACCAGTACCCGCAGCAGCTGCGGGAACGTGGAGCTGCCTGCCCCGGTATTTCGCTCGTTGTAAAACGGCTCCACATAAAGGATTCCGCCGTCGGCGATCGGCAAGGTCAGCAGATTGCCATATCTGATCTTGTTCGAGTTCGACAGCAGCGTTTTCTGACTGGAGACTTCGGGCGCCGTCGTCATACTGTTCTGCGTTTGCTGCGGACCCTGCGTCTGCGTATCGGTCGGCAATTGCAAGATCGTGAATTTTCCGTAGCCGTCCGGATCCGAGCGCACCGAAATATAGGCGGACAGGAACTGCCGGTTGTAGCCGACCATGGCGCTGGTCAGATTGAACACCGGCTTATTGTTCGCCGACGCGTCGCCCAGCAGCACGTAATACGGCGGCTGATTGAAGGTGCCGCCCTCGGTGGTCGGATCACTGGGTACCGACCAGAAAGCGTTGTTGGTGAAGAACTCTCGCGGATTGTCCACGTGGTACTTGGTCAGCATTTCGCGCTGCACCTTGAACAGATCCTCGGGATAGCGGAAGTGCGCGCGCAGTTCCGGCGAGATCTCGCTCTGCGGCTTGACCGCGCCGGGGAACACACCGCGCCAGGCCTTCAGCACCGGGTCGGTGGGGTCCACCTCGTAGAGGGTCACCGTGCCGTCGTAGGCGTCGACGGTGGCCTTCACCGAGTTGCGGATGTAGCTGACCTCCTTGCGCGGCAACAGCCTTCCGGTCTTCTTATCGATGCTGTCCTCGACCGCGCCCTCCAGCGAGGTGGTCTGCGCGTACGGGTAGTTGTCCAGCGTGGTGTACGCGTCGACGATCCACTGGATCCGGCCGTTGACGACTGCCGGGTAGGCATTGCCGTCGGTGGTCAGCCAGGGCGCGACCTTCTGGACCCGCTCGCGCGGGCTACGGTTGAAGATGATCTTGGAGTTGTCCCCGATGGCCGAGGAGAACAGCAGATTGCGCTCGGTGTACTTGGCCGCGAAGGCCAACCGGTTGAACCAGTTCCCGATCGACACGCCACCCTTGCCGTTGTAGGTGAATTGCGCTGTGTCGGAATCGTATTCGCGCGGCTGCGAGCCGTTCACGGCGCCGACGATCGCGTAGTCCGGATTGGACTGCGAGATCAGCTCGCCGTAGTAGACGCGCGGCTGTTCGACCTTGATCTGCTGCTGGTCGGTCGAGTTGAACAGGTCGCTGACCAGGAAGATCGGGTAGCCGCTGTCGCTGCTGCCGCCGGTATTGGCGTTGGGGTCCTCGTACTGCGGCCGGTTGACCCGGTTGGCGGGCGCCGCGACGAAGCCGTTGCCGTGGGTGTAGACGGTGTGCTTGTTGATCCAGTCGGTCTGATTACCGCTCAGCGCCGACGGGTGGAGTTCGCGGGCGGCCACGATGTAGTCCTGGGTATCGCCGTTGAGTGTGTAGCGGTCGATATCCAGCGACTCCGGGAAGCCGTAGAAGTTCTTCAGCTGCTTGAGCTGGGTGAAGGTAGGCGACAAGATATTCGGGTCGAGCAGGCGGGCATTGCCGATGGTCGCCGCATCGACCGGAACTTCCAGCGGGCTCTTCGAACTGTCGCCCTTGTAGTCCTTGTACTCGATCTTGTCCGAGGTGATGCCGAATGCCTGCCTGGTCGCCGCGATATTGCGTTCGATGTATTCACTCTCTTTGTCGGCGGCGTTCGGGCGCACCGAGAACTGCTCGACGACCAGCGGCCATACCGCGCCGACCAGGACCGAGGAGAGCACGAGCAGCGCGGCTGCCATCGCGGGCACCCGCAGGTCGCGCAGCACGATACCGGCGAAGAAGGCGATCGCACATATCACCGCGATGGACAGCAAGATCAGCTTCGCGGGCAGCACGGCGTTGATATCGGTGTAGGAACCACCGGTGAAGGTCGGCTCCTTACGACTGCTCGACAGCAGCTCGTAGCGGTCGAACCAGTAGGCAATCGCCTTGAGCAGCACGAAGATTCCCGCGATCACCGCGAGCTGGATGCGCGCGGGCCGGGTCAGCGTGCCCTCGCGCCCGGTCAGGCGCAGACCGCCGAAGACGTAGTGCGTCACCAGGCTGGCGAAAAATGCGATGACCACCGCGACGAACAGCCAGTTCAGCACCATCCGGTAGAACGGCAGGTCGAAGGCATAGAAACCGACATCGAGACCGAACTGCGGATCCTTCTGGCCGAACGAGTCGCCATTGAGGAACAGTTGCACGGTGACCCAATTCGACTGCGCCACCAGGCCGGAGAGCACGCCGAGCAGCAGCGGGATGCCGATGCCGAACAGCTTGAGCCGGCTCATCACGGTGGTGCGGTAGCGCGCGATCGGATCGTTCGGCCCCGCTACCGGCACGAATACCGGCCTGGTCCGGTAGGCAAGCAACAGCGCCAACCAGACGACGAGACCGACGAACAGCGCGACGGCGATGAACAACAGGATCCGCGTGCGCAGCACGGTGAGATAGACGCTGCGGAAACCGACCTCGCCGAACCACAACCAGTTCGTATAGGTGTCGGTCAGCCGCGGTCCCAGCAGCAACAGCGCCGCCAGAATGATGGCCGCCACCAGCAGCACTCGGCTGCGTCGGGACAACGAAGGTAAGCCGGTGGGGGGCCGCATGCCCACGATGCCACTCTCCAAGGTCCGGCGGCGCGCGCACCGATGTTCTCGGCCGTGACACCGCAGTCCGATGTTGCAGGTGGTCCAAAAGGACCGTTTCGGCCCACTCTACGGAATCGGGCTGTGACACTGGCAGCGCCTTCGGCGCTGCGCGTGCTCTGTCTAATTTGCCGCGCCTACGGCGCGGCGTGTTCGCGGCCCCCTGGTGTCTCGCGTCCGAGCCGTCGAGACTAGCGACTACGTCGCATGCGCTTCGACGACTCGGACGCGAGACGGGCCGCGAACAGGTCGCTCGTAAGACTCGCTCCGTCGTGGTTGCGCGATCACGCCTGCCCTGGCTACGTACACATAGTTGCTGGTGCGAGGATGTCCAGTGTGACCGCAGACCTGCACGCCGAACTCGTCCTCGCCCGTTCCGTCCGTGAAGTGGCGGAATTCGTCGATGCCGAGGGTTGGGGCAGACCGCCGCAGATGTTCGCGCTGGTGCCGACCGCCGATCTGGTCGCGGCCGAGCCCGGGTTGCTGGATCAGCTGGATCAGGGCAGCGAGCTGACTCCCATTGCCCAGGAGTCGTTCCCGGAGGACATCACCGGCGGATCGATGGCGCTCGACGAATTCCTCGCGACCACCAGCTGGCCCGATGCCGTGAGCGGCTGTGTGCTCGTCCAGGAGATCGTCGTGCTGCCGCCGGATGCCGAGAGCACCCTCGACGATGCGCTCACCCCGCTGCTCGCCGATCACGAGGCCGCCGACGCCGCCGCGCGCGCCGCGGCCGAGACGCATCCTGGGCGGCGCACGGCCCGGCTGTTCGCCGCGGTACTTCGCAGCGGCGCGGATCTGTGCCTGCTGCAGGTCAAGCCCGAGGACGATGTCGACGACTTCGGTGATCTCGACCTGCGCACCTATCCGAATCTGGCGCCCAACCTCATCGAGGCACTGCACCACACGATGGAGTGATCAGCCGCAGGAGACGGTCTCCCGGCCCGCGTTGATGTCGTTGAGGGATTGCACTGCGCCGCTGAGGTTTTCGACCTTCACCAGGCGCAGGCCGTCGGGCGTGCGCTGTCTGGCCTCGTTGCAATTGGCGGCCGGGACCAGGAAGGTCTCCGCACCGGCGTCGCGCGCGGCCATCATCTTGTACTGGATGCCGCCGATCGGGCCGACTTTGCCGTCCTGATCGATGGTTCCGGTCCCGGCGACGAACTTGCCGCCATCCAGTTCACCGGGGGTGAGTTTGTCGATCAGCGCGAGACTGAACATCAGACCGGCCGACGGCCCACCGATATCGGCGAGATTGAACGAGACCTCCATCGGCGGGCGCGCACCCTCGGTCGGGGTCAGGCCGAGGTAGCCCTTGTTCGCGTCGTCGGGGCGCGCGGCCAAGGTGATGGTCGCGGTGTGTTCGGTGTTCTCACGCCGGTAGGTCACGGTGATCTGCGCGCCGGGCGTCTGCGAGGACACCGCGGCGACGACATCCTTGGGTGCGGTCATCGGTGCGCCGTTGACGCTGACCAGTTCGTCCCCTGCCTTCAGCGTCTCCTTGGCCGGGCCGTCGTCGGAGACCTTGCGCACCAGCACCACCGTCGGCAGGTTCATGAAGTGCAGCGCCGCCACCTCGGCATTGCCCTCGGAATCCTTGAAGTCCTGCTGGTTGGACTTGTCGATCTCCTCGCGCGGGACGCCGGGCGGGTACACCTCGGCGCGCGGAACCAGGCCGTGCTCACCGCTGACCCAGAACCCGAACGCCTCGAAGATGTTGAGTCCGTCGCGCACCGAGACCGTCGTCATATTCAGATGACCGGTCACCGGGTCCACCTCGGCGCCGCGGACGTCGACGACCTGCTTGCCATCGACCGAGCCGAGGGTATTGAACGTGGGTCCCGGCCCGAGTGCGACGAAGGGCACAGTGAGCAGACTGCCCACCACACCGAGGACGAGCACCGGGATCAGTGCGGCCACCAGGGTCAGGATCCGACGATTCACCTGGACCACAGTAATGATCGCTGCCGCCCCGGGTCGTGCGAGGCGCATATTTACCGGCGTACGCGTGCCGGAGATTTCGCGCCGCGCGAACATCGGCCCCCTACACCACACGCGTAATGTTTGGGGTATGAGTGACCTCCCCTTCGGATTCTCGAACCGCGATGACGACGACCGCAAGCGCGGCGACGAGCCGAGCGGTGCCGGGGCGAACGATCCGTTCGGCTTCGGCGGGGCAGGCGCGGGCGGTTTCGATCCGGCCCAGCTCGGGCAGATGCTCACCTCGCTCGGCCAGATGCTGAGTGGGATGGGGCAGCCGGGTTCGGCGCAGTCCGGCCCGGTCAACTACGACGTGGCCAAGCGATTGGCCCGCCAGCAGCTCGGCGCGAATGTGACGCCGGTCTCCGAAAGCACGGTCAAGGCCGTGGCCGATGCCGCGCACCTGGCCGAACTGTGGCTCGACGGCGCGACCACACTCCCCGCGGGCGCCACCAGAACCGCGGCCTGGACCGCCAACGATTGGATCGAGGAAACGCTGCCGACCTGGAAGCGGCTGTGTGATCCGGTGGCCGAACAGATCTCCGGCATGTGGACCGCGCAGTTGCCGGAGGAGGCGCGCGAGTTCGCCGGTCCCATGGTCGGCATGCTCGGGCAGATGGGCGGACTCGCCTTCGGCTCCCAGCTCGGACAGGCCCTCGGCCAACTCGCCAAGGAGGTGCTGACCTCCACCGATATCGGACTGCCGCTCGGCCCGACCGGCACCGCGGCGCTGCTGCCCGCGGCCATCTCGGAGTTCAGCGCCGGACTCGAGCAGCCGGAAAGCGAGATCCTGGTCTTCCTCGCGGCCCGCGAGGCCGCCCACCAGCGCCTGTTCGCACATGTGCCGTGGCTGCGGCAGCAGGTGCTCGGCGCGGTCGAGGACTATGCGCGCGGCATCAAGATGGACTTCTCCGCCTTGGAGTCGGCGGCCCAGAATATCGACCCGATGTCGCTGACCGATCCTTCGAAGCTCGAGGAGATCCTGTCCCAGGGCGCGTTCGAACCGCAGACCACCCCGGAACAGAAGCAGGCCCTCGAGCGGCTGGAAACGCTGCTGGCCCTGATCGAGGGCTGGGTACAGGTCGTGGCCACCGAGGCGATCGGTGACCGCCTGCCGGGCGCGGGCGCGCTCGCCGAAACCCTGATCCGCCGCCGTGCCACCGGAGGTCCGGCCGAGCAGACCTTCGCGACGCTGGTCGGACTCGAGCTGCGGCCCCGCAAGTTGCGGGAGGCGGCGGCGCTGTGGCGGCGGCTCACTGCCGATGCGGGCATCGACGCGAGGGACGCCATCTGGGCGCATCCGGATCTGCTGCCGGATTCCAATGATCTGGACTCCCCCGCGGGCTTCATCGATTCGGTGATCGGCGGCGGCGTGGACGCCTTCGACGATCCGCTGGCCCAGTTGGCCGAAACCGAGGCACGCGAGAAGGCCGAGCGCGAGGCCGCGAAGAGTGACGGTGAATCCGGCCCGAACCTCGACAAGGACACCGACGCGTCCTGAGACTTGTCCTGTTGATAAGCGCGAATTCCTGTGGATTACTGCAGGATTCGCGCTGATGAACCGATGACCAGATCCGCATACTGCTGCCATGACGACGAGGCGGATGTGCGGGCCGATGCTGGCGCCGCGGGTGACGGTGTTGGTGCGGTCGTCCGGGGTCGTGCAGTTGGGGTGGGATCCGGAGCGGGCACTGCTACTCGATCGGACCGCATCGGATACCGACACCGTGCTGGCATTCCTGCGGCTGCTGGACGGCATGCACAGCCGCCCGCAGGTCATCTGGCGGGCCGGGCAATGTGGGATCGACCCCGAGGATGCGGCTGAGCTGCTGAATCGCATCGATGACGCGGGACTGCTGTTGCACCCGGATCCACGCCTGGGGCGGGTGCGTTCGGTGCGGGTGCACGGACTCGGGCCACTCTCGGATGCGGTCGCGACCGGATTGCGGCGGCTCGGGCTGCGGCCGATCCGGTCACGTGGGTATCGCGCCGACGGTTCGGTGCTGGATTGGCACGGTGAACTCGTGGTGCTGGCCGATTCACTCGTCATCGAACCGCGCCTGGCCAATGAGCTGGTGCTGCACGGGATTCCGCATCTGCAGGTCCGAATTCGCGATGGCAACAAGGGCATCGTCGGTCCGCTGGTCTTTCCCGGCCTGACGAGCTGTCTGCGCTGCCTCGACCTGACCCGCTGTGAGTACGACCCGGAGTGGCCGCAGCTGGCGAGCCAATTGCTCGGCCGGGTCGGGCACGCCTCACCTGCCGGAATCCTGGCGACGGCGGCTTTGCTGCTCGGCGAACTCGAAGCGATCATGCACTGTTCCCCCGAGCGTCAGCTCGACACCATGAACAGCACGATCGAACTCGAACTCGATACGCACCGGATCTCGCGCCGGGAATGGCCGCAGCACGACGGCTGCGGCTGCCGTCGTATTTTCGCTGGTAGCACCGGATGAGAGTGTCGATTCTTACAGTCCGCCAAGCAAAGACATCAAGATTGTCGTGGCGATTTCACGGGTCCGTCCGCCATGATGGGTTACGTGTCTGAGATCGTGCGCCGTCGCTCGTCCCGCAATGCCAAGTTAGCCAAGATTCCGCTGGGTATCGCCGGACGAGCCGCCGTCGGGTTCGGTAAGAAGCTGGCCGGTGGCGATAAGGGGGAGATCAACGCCCAGTTGAACCAAAAGGCCGCCGAGCAGTTGTTCACCGTGCTCGGTGAACTCAAGGGCGGTGCGATGAAGTTCGGACAGGCGCTGAGCGTCATGGAGGCCGCGGTTCCCGAGGAGTTCGGCGAGCACTATCGCGAGGCACTCACCAAACTGCAGGCCGCCGCGCCGCCGATGCCCGCCGAGACCGTGCACCGGGTCCTGGACCAGCAGCTCGGTACCCAGTGGCGGCAACGCTTTCAATCCTTCGATGACACCCCCGCGGCATCGGCGAGCATCGGCCAGGTGCACAAGGCGGTGTGGTCGGACGGCCGGACCGTCGCGGTGAAGGTGCAGTATCCGGGCGCCGACGAGGCGCTGCGCGCCGACCTCAAGACACTGTCGCGGATGACCGGTCTGCTCGCCTCGGTGATCCCGGGCGCGGATGTGAAGCCCCTGCTGGCCGAGATCACCGAGCGCACCGAGGAGGAACTCGACTACCGCAACGAGGCCGCCAACCAACGCACCTTCGCCAGGGCCTTCGACGGGCATCCGGAGATCGTGGTGCCGAAGGTGGTGGCCAGCGCGCCGAAGGTGATCGTGACCGAATGGCTGGACGGCACTCCGGTCTCACAGATCATCAAGCAGGGGGCCGAGGATCCGGTGGGCACGCGTGCGCTGCGCAACCGGGTCGCCGGACTGATGGGCAAATTCCACTTCTCCTCACCGGAAACCGTAGGACTGCTGCACGCCGATCCGCATCCCGGCAACTTCATGATGCTGCCCGACGGCAAACTGGCCGTCATCGATTTCGGCGCCTGCGCGCCCATGCCGGACGGCTTCCCCGAGGTCCTCGGCCGGATGCTGGCCCTGGAACTCGATGAACGCTTCGATGAACTGGTCGAGCTCATGTATGACAACGGCTGGGTGATTCCGGGCCGGACCGTCACCGACAAGGAGATCGCCGACTACCTGCGGCCGTTCACCGACCCGATCCAGACCGATTCGTTCCACTTCACCCGCAAGTGGATGCAGCGGGTGGCCGGTAAGGCCTCCGATATCGGCAGTCCGGATATGAAGACCGCGCGGGCACTGCAACTGCCCGCGCAGTACGTGATGATCTTCCGCGTGCTCGGCGGTTCGGTCGGCATCCTGGCGCAGCTCGATGCGGAGCTGCCGTTCATGCAATTGGTGCGGGCCTGGATGCCCGGCTTCCGGGAGGAGCGATCCGCGAGCTGAAAAGCCGAAAAGGATTGGCCGAGAACGCAAACGAGCCGCCCACCGGATCTCACGGTGAGCGGCTTGTTTGCTTTCTCGTTCCTGGGCCCTGTGCTGATCGGGTTCGGCCGAATCCGAACCGGCCGAATAGGCCTCAGCGACCGGAGGGAGGGGAATCACAGATCTCATACCGAGATCGCGACCTTGCGTGGACGTCCACGCGGGCGCTTGCGGGCGATCACGACACCCTGGTCGAAGATCTCACCGCCCCAGACACCCCAAGGCTCGCGCCGATCCATGGCCGCGGTCAGGCAGCCCTTTCGGATGGGGCAGGACGCGCACAGCGCCTTGGCCTGCTCCAACTGGACCGGGCTCTCGGCGAACCAGAGATCGGGATCTCCGGCTCGACAAGGCAGGACCTTTGTGACCTCCCGGGGGCGGGTGGGCCGTGCCACGGTTCGGCATGTCACGTCAGTAGTGGCTTGTGGCCTCTCTGCGGTGAACACGTCGTTCTCCTTCAGCTCGTTTGCAGCGGTACGTTCGTTCGTTCCGCGAAACCGAGGCCGGTGGTGGCTGAAGGGCCGGTAAAAAATACTGGCCACGGTTTCGCTTCGGGCGATCCGTGGCCAGGAGGTCGGGGAGTGTTCCCTACCTAGTTCGACATCTCTGTCGAATCCTGATCACGGTCGCTGGGTGTGCGGTGCGGCGGAGGCGTGCCTGCAGATCTGCCGGTGCATATCCGGCCTCAACTGCGAAGACGCCGACTTCTGCCGTGTGGGCAAATGCCGGGTGCCAGCCCGCGCTTGGCTTGTCCTGAATGACGACGCAAATCGGGGAATGCATGCTCATGGCTTTGCCGTGATCCCCGGATACGCCGACACCGGACAGACCGATCCCCTGCAAAGCGAGGATCCCCCGGGAGGCCGACATGACGGGTGCAGCATTCACTGCAACGCCAGTAGCGCTGAAGTTCGTATTGCCATTCATCGGTCTGCCTCCCTCCTGTACTCGTGTCGGTAACTCTGCGCGCCGAGATGACCTCCCGGTGCGTGAATCCCACCATATGTGTTGCCGCTCATCGCGACAACCTATTTTCTACCTGCGGTTTTGTGGGCTTGACCGCAGCCGTGATGCCACTATCGATAACACCTCGGCCCCGTATTGCTCGAGCTTCCTCGCCCCGATTCCCGGGATCGCGGCGAGTGCGCTGTCATCGGCAGGCAGTTGCTCGGCGATCGCGGTGAGTGTGGTGTCGGTGAAGATCACGAACTCACGCACCCGCAGATCCTGCGCTTTCTCCTCCCGCCACGCCTGCAGCGCCGCGAGTAGCTCAGCATCGAGTTCGGCCGGGCATCGGCGGCAGCGGCCGAGCATGGTGGCGTAGGTGCCGATCAGCGGTTTGGCACATACCCGGCAGGTGGGGCGCACCCCATTCGAGGCGCTGTCGGCAACCGGTGCGGCGATTCGCGAGGCCGGCGAGTCGTCGGGCACCAGGCCGTTGAGGAATCGGGAGCGCCGCCGCGTGCGCCTGCTGCCCTCGCCGCGGGAGAGCGCCCAGGACAGTTGCAGATATTCGCGGGCCCTGGTCACACCGACGTAGAGCAGTCGCCGTTCCTCTTCGAGGGCGGCCTGATCGGCGACCGAACCGTCGTCGCCCAGCACATGCGCGATCGGCAGCGTGCCGTCGGCGACGCCGACGAGGAATACCGCATCCCATTCCAGCCCCTTCGCCGCGTGCAACGACGCGAGGGTTACGCCCTGGACGGTCGGTGGGTGCCTGGCCTCGGCGCGCGCGGCCAACTCGCGCAGCAGGCCGATCAGGTCGAGTGCGTCGTCCTGGCCGACCAACTCTTCGGTCAGGCGCACCAGCGCCATCAACGATTCCCAGCGCTCACGCGCCTGAGCGCCCGCGGGTTCGGTTGCGGTGAGACCGACCGGCGCGAGTGCGGCGCGCACCAAGGTAACCAAGGCCTTACCACTGCGGGACTGGTCGGGCAGATCCTCGCGAGCGGCCACCTGACGCAATGCGGATATGGCTTGCCTGACCTCATTTCGCGCGAAAAAGCCCTCGCCACCGCGGACCTGATAGGCAATGCCGAGTTCGCTCAGCGCCTGCTCATAGGCCTCGGACTGCGCGTTGATCCGATAGAGCACCGCGATCTCGGCGGCTGTGGTGCCCGCGGCGATCAGTTTCTTGATCGACCGTGCGACCGCACGGGCCTCGGCCGGGCCGTCGTCGTATTCGGCGAACATCGGCTCCGGGCCGTCGTCACGCTGTCCGACCAGTTGCAGCCGGGTGCCCGCGATGCGACCGCGCGCGGCGCCGATCACCCGGTTGGCCAGCGAGACCACCTGCGGTGTGGAGCGATAGTCGCGTTCCAAGCGGACCACCGTCGCCTCCGGAAAGCGGCGGGAGAAGTCGAGCAGATAGCTCGGGGTGGCACCGGTGAACGAGTAGATCGTCTGGTTCGCGTCGCCGACCACGGTCAGATCGTCGCGGTCGCCGAGCCAGGCATCGAGCACCCGCTGCTGCAGTGGCGTGACGTCCTGATACTCGTCGACCACGAAACTTCGGTAGCGCCCGCGGAATTCGTCGGCCACCGACGGATAGTCCTCCAGCGCGGCGGCGGTGTGCAGCAGCAGATCGTCGAAGTCGAGCAGCAGACCATCCGGTGTCGCCTTCAACTTCTCGTAGCCGCTGTAGGCCGCCGCGACCCGCATCGGATCGTAGGGCGGCTCGCGGCGGTGTTCGGCCACGCCCGCTGGATAGTCCTCCGGTGCGATGAGAGTGGCCTTCGCCCATTCGATTTCGGTGAGCAGATCGCGGACGGCTTCGGTGTGTGAGGACAATCCGGCCTGATGTGCGGCCTGTGCCACGACCGGGAATTTGCGATCGAGCAACTGCCACGGCACATCGCCGACGATCTGCGGCCAGAAGTACTTGAGCTGGCGCAGGGCGGCCGCATGGAAGGTACGGGCCTGCACCTGATTGGCCTCGCCACCGAGGCCGAGCGCGCGCAGGCGGTTGCGCATCTCCCCCGCCGCGCGCGCGGTGAATGTCACCGCGAGCACTTGGTCGGCTTTGACGTGTCCGGCGGAAACCAAATGCGCAATGCGATGGGTGATGGTCCTGGTTTTGCCGGTACCGGCACCGGCGAGCACACAGACCGGACCCCGTGGCGCGCGGACTGCCGCGGCCTGTTCGGGGTCGAGCGAGTCCAACTCCGGGCGGGTGGGCTCGCCTGTACTGGTTGCCGACACGACACACATCATGGCAGTGCCCGCTGACAACTCGTGCCACAAGGGATCCGGTCCGGATCGGATTCCGCCGTTTCGCAGACGCGGTCGCTGCGACTAGCGATCGCGTAGGCGACGCAGTGCGCCCGCGAACGCGCTCGTATCGCCGTCGAGCGGGGCGAAGAATTCGTGATCGCAGTTCTCGACCGCGACTATCGCCCGATTCGCCAGCGCCACACCAGCTTCGGTGGGGGCGAGAGCCTTCGCCCTGCGGTCGTGCGGATGGTCGCGGCGCTCCAGCAGCCCCTTCTGCTCGAGTGCGCGCAACACCTGCGAGGTCATCATCGGGTCGGTGGCGGCGTGGGCAGCCAGATCGCGTTGCATGACCGGTTCGTCGCGCCCGGCGGCGAGGTAGGTCAGCGCGGCCAGCAGGACGAACTGCACATGGGTGAGATCGAAGGTGCCGAGGGCCGCGCGCTGAGCGGCCTGCCATCGGTTGGTCACCTGCCAGAGCAAGAGGCCAGGGCTTGCATCGGCCTCGGCGAATCGGCTGCGCAGACCGCGATCCTCACTCATATGCCTGCTTCATCACTGATCATCGCCTGTGCGATTACCGCGAAATCGTGCGCGGTCAGTTCGACCAGTCCACGGCGCAACACCATGCCCCAGTTCGGCGTACTCGTGAGATCCAGTTCACCGCGAAGTTCGTCGATGGGGATCTCATGGGCATCGGTGCGGTAGTGCACAGCGCGCCGCCACGGCTGGAAGCAGCCGCCGTCCTGCGGATCCGCCTGCCAGACCGGCCGGTCCTCGACGGTGCCGATGGCGGTGAAGGACCTTATCGGCGCACCGCCGCGCATGCCTTCGCGCGGCGAGTAATAGAGGAATCCGTCGCCGGGACGCATGCGCTCGAGCGCCGTCCGCTTGCCGTGGTTGACCTGGGCGATCCCCAGTTCGACACCGCGGCGGACATGTTCCCGGGAGACCACACCCAGCCAGTACTTGGTGGTCGTTGCTGTAACCGTCATGAATTTAGTATGCGCGCATATTAAATCCACCGCAAGTCTGGATTCGGAGCTCGGTGGAACAGGATCGGGCCGTCAAATGTTGAACGGTCCGTGACTGACGTGACCCCCGCCTTGACGATGTACTCCACCACTTGGTGCGGCTACTGCCGACGGCTGAAGAAGCAGTTGGACGAGTCCGGTATCAGCTATGTCGAGATCGATATCGAAGAGGATCCCGCATCGGCCGAGTTCGTCGGCAGTGTGAACGGCGGCAACCATGTGGTGCCGACGGTGAAGTTCGCGGATGGGTCCACGGCGACGAATCCGTCGCTGGCCGCGGTCAAGCAGACATTGGCCGCGCTGGCCTGATCAGGCTGAAATCGATCCGTGCGGACCGATCGGTCCGCACGGAACTTTTACGTGTCTTCGATCAGAGCGCGGCCCAGGACTCCACGATGGTGCGCGCGATGGAGATCGAACCCGGCAGCAGTAGCCGCGCACCCTGGTTCTGGGCGGACCAGTCACCGACGGCCAGCGCTTCGCGCACCTCGGCCCGGGTGAACCAGTAGGCCTCGGCGATCTCGCCATCGGAAAAGGTCAGCGGCTGATCGGGATCCGCGATGGCGGCGAAGCCGAGCATGAGCGAGCGCGGGAACGGCCACGGCTGGCTGCCCAGGTAGGTGATATCGCGCACGTCGAGCCCGACCTCCTCGCGCATCTCGCGCTCGACGCACCGCTCCAGCGACTCTCCCGCCTCCACGAATCCGGCGAGCAGGGAGAACAGCGTCTTCGGCCAGGTGTGCTGGCGGGCCAGCAGGACGCGGTCGTCGCCGTCGTGAATCAGGCAGATGACGGCCGGATCGATCCGTGGGAACTCCTCGTGGCCGTTCTCCGTGACCCGCGACCAGCCGCCCTTGGTCGCGATGGACGCGGTGCCGTCGGCGGCGTTGAATCCAGCCTTGTCATGCCAGTTCAGCAGGGCCATGGCGGAGGTGAGCAGGTCGGCGGTGAGATCGTCGAGACCGCCCGCCATGGCGCGCAGGTCGGTCAGCGTGCCATGCAGATCGACATCGCGGACAGCCCACACATGCTTGCCGCCGTGGATGCCGAGGAATACTGCGGCTGGACTCGGCTCGGCGGACAGCTCGATCGCCGATCCCAGCACCAGCGCACCGTCTTCGAAGCGGAACTGCCCGCGCTTGTTGATCCGGAGCAACTCGGCCTCGGCCCAGCCCTCCTTCAGCGACTGTTCGTCGGCCCGGATCTCCTCGGCCCGGTCGAGCACTGAACGCGAAAGCAGTGGAACACCATTGAGCTGAAATCCAGAGGCCACGGTTCGAGACTATCGCGCCGGTATTACCGGCCTGCGTGCCGGATGTAGAGCAGCTTGTCGGTCGCTTCCAGCGCGTCCACCTCGGCCTCACCCACCCGGATCAGTTCACCGCCGCGCACCACGCCGAGCACGATATCGCCGAGATGGCGTGGGGAGCCGCCGACCTCGGACGGTTCCACCTCACGTTCGGCGACCGCGAAGCCCTGTTCGGGGGTCAGCAAGTCCTCGATCATCTCCACCACGGTCGGCGTGGTGGTGGCGATGCCGAGCAACCGGCCCGCGGTCTCGGAGGAGACGACCACCGAATCCGCGCCGGACTGGCGCAGCAGGTGGGTGTTCTCGGCCTCCCGGATGGCGACCACGATCTTGGCGTTCTTATTGAGTTCGCGCGCCGTGAGACTCACCAGGACCGCGGTGTCGTCGCGGTTGGCGGCGACCACGACCGAGGCGGCACGCTGCGCACCGGCCAACCGGAGCACATCGGACTGGGTGGCCGACCCGTGCACCGTCACCAGGCCCGCATTCGCCGCGGCCTCCAGCGCGAGCGCATCGGTATCGACCACGACGATATCGGCGGCCTGTACGCCGTCGCCGAGCATGGCATCGATCGCGGTGCGGCCCTTCGTCCCGTACCCGACGACCACGGTGTGATTACGCACGCTGCGCCTCCAACGCTGAATCTTGAATGCCTGCCGGGAGCGCTCGGTGAGCACGCCGATGGTGGTACCGACGAGCACGATGAGGAAGAGCACGCGTAGCGGGGTGATGATGACGATATTGGCCAGCCTGGCCTCGGGGGTCACCGGCGCGATATCGCCGTAGCCGGTGGTCGACAGCGATACCGTCGCGTAGTAGAAGGCGTCGAGGAAGGACAGCTCGTCACCGGAATTGTCGTGGTATCCATCGCGTCCGAAGTACACCACCAGCGCCGCGGTGAACAGCAGGCCGATCGCGAAGAGCACCCGGCGCACCAGCGAAGCCCCTGGGCTGGTCTGGATTTCGGGGATGCGCAGCACCCCGACCAACGCGAAATCCGGACGACTGGACAGTCCGACACTGCGTGCGCGATCACCGAACACCGGACGCACCCGCCTCTGTGCTCGCCACGGCGTTGGCCGTCTCCGGCGTTGCTTGTCCCTCCGGCACGCACGGCAGCCTACCGGGTCCAGGCGGCGACGCTTGATGCCGACGCGAACGCTTGGTGAATCTCTGGATCATTCCGGGGGCGTCGGCGCCGCATTCCGGATCAACTCGGCCAGTTCGTCCGGGCCGGGCAGTTCGACAGGTGCGATGGTGCGTCCGGTGCGCACGTAATGGAATGCGGCGCCGATGCGTTCGAGCATTTCCGCCTCGGTGCCGTGGTCGCGCGCCGCCATCAACCTGGCCCAGGCCAGTCGGTAGACGGCCAGCTGCATGGCGACCGCGGGCTCGTCGGCGGCTGCGGGTTCGGCGCCGGTTTTCCAGTCGACCACGATCCAGCCGCCGCCGGATTCGGCGAAAACCGCGTCCATCCGGCCACGGATCACCGTGCCCGCGATGGAGGTTTCGAAGGGGATCTCCACCTCGAGCGGGCTGCGATGGGCCCACGGCGAGTTGAGGAAGGACTCCTGCATGGTGACCAGCTCGGTGTCCAGGCCCGCGTCGGCGGCAGTGCTATCGGCGGCGCCGGGCAGTTCGTCGAAGCCGAGCAGCCGGTCGGCGGCGAACCAGCGCTGCACCCAGGCGTGGAAGGCGGTGCCGCGGCGGGCCAGTGGATTCGGCGGGAACGGCAGTGGGCGGCGCAGGCGGGCGGCGAGTTCGGCCGGGTCGGCCCGCATTTCGACGAGGGCGGTTGCGGCGATCTGGCCGGGGAGTTCGACTTCCTGGGTGATGGCTTGGTCGGCTTCGAATTCGGCGAGGAGGGCGTCGACGTCGGCGGACCAGCCGTCGGGGTCGGGGGCGGTGGAATGGTTGTGGGGCGATGTGGGGTCGGAGGTGGATGGGGCGAATTCGTCTGGGGGTGGTTCGAATTCGTCGAAGGACGCGTAGTCGCCGAAGGGCGGCTCGAGGTCGTTGAGGGGAGGTTCGAACTCGCCGGGATGCGGCTCGAAGTCGCTGAGAGGCGGCTCGAACTCGCCGGGATGCGGCTCGAACTCGGGTGGGGACAGCTGAGATTCGTCCTGGCCGTGCACTCCAGATGCGCTTTCGGGCGGTTCGTAGGAGTCGTCGAACGGTGCGGGCGCATCGGGAAAGTCGGGTGGGGGAACGTCGGCATATGGATCGACCGACGGTGCGGCCGGGGCGGGGCTATCGGCGCGAGCTGCCGTTGTTGTCGAGGCGGCAAAGTTGTCGGCGGCAGGGGTTACAGTCGGTGCCATGTCGATGTCATGGGGTGCGCAGTCCGCGAAATCGACTGAGGCAGTTGCTTTGTCACGGGCAGAAGGTCGGGCCGGAGGGTTGGTGACGCCTACCGGTCGTGCTGCAAGTTCGGCGAGGGCGGCGCGGACCAGGGATGCACCCTGTTCAATCGGGTCGCGGCGGTTGCCGAGGGGGTCGCGGGGCCATTCGGCGGTTGCGGGGTTATCGGTGAAGGGGTTGACAGCATCGACGCCGGGGGCGTCGTCCCAGCGGTCGATGGTGACCGCGCCGTTGGCCGGGCTGTCGGGAGCCTCGCTGGCGTGTTCGAGTTCCAGCAGAAAATCCGACGGCCCCTTCGGAGACGTGCCGGTTTCGGCCCAGTGGTGGGCGGAGACGAACAGGACGCGTTCGGTTCTGGTGAGGGCTACGTAGAACAGGCGGCGGTCTTCGTCGATGCGGCGGCGGTCCAGGGATTCCTTGTGGGACTTGATCGCTCGTTCCAGATCGGCGCGATCGTAGAGGTCGGAGAGGTCGAGTACCGGGACGCCCTCGGCGGCATCGTCCTGTCTGCGGTCACCGCGCAGGGAGGTGGGGAGTTCGGCGAGTGCGCCGAGCCAGGTGCCCGAGGCCGCGCCCGAGGGGAAGACCCCGCGGGTCACGTGCGGTACCGCGACGATCTCCCATTCCAGACCCTTGGCCGCGTGCACGGTCAGCACCTGCACGCGATCCCGCGCAACCTCGACTTCGCCCGGCTCCAGGCCGTTCTCGACGGATTCGGCGGCGGCGAAGAACGCGAGCAGGCCGCCGAGCGAAGCGCCGGAATCGCTGGCATAGCCGGCGACCACCTCGGCGAAGGCGTCCAGATGTTCACGTCCAGCGCCCGCGCCGAGCATGGCGCGGCGGGCTTGAGTTTCCACGCCCACGCCGATGGTGCGTTCCACGTCCGCCACCATTTCGGCGAGCGGTTGACCGCTGCGCTCACGCAATGCGGCGAGTTCCCGGCCCAATGCGACGATGCGTTCGAATCCGGACTCCGAATACTGTTCCTGCGGGCCGGGGTCGGCGATCGCATCGGCCAGCCCGGCCTGTTCGGCCGGTTCGGGCGCCACCTCGCGCAATGCCTCGGCCAGTGCGGTCGAATCGGTGATTTCATCGACTTCATTGCCGTGCAGACGGCTGATCGACAGATCCCTGGCGCGGCGGGCGAGCGCGGCGAGGTCCGCGACGCCGATGCGCCAGCGGGCACCGGTAAGTATGCGCATGGCTGCGCTGCCCGCGCCGGGTTCGGCGACGAGCCGCAGCGTCGCGACGATATCGGCGACCTCCGGGGTGGCGAGCAGGCCGCCGAGGCCGACGATTTCCACCGGAAGTCCTTGTTCGCGTAGGGCTTCCGCGAGCGGTGCGGCATCGGCATTGCGTCGTACGAGTACGGCCGAGGTCGGCGGCGGCTCCCCCGCTTCGCGTTTGGCCGCCCATTCCGCGGCGATCCGGACGGCCACCCAATTCCGTTCGTCGGCAACGGTTTCGGTGAGTGACAGCGCGACAACGCCCGGTTCGGCGTCAGGCTTCGCGCGCAGTGCGTCGACGGTTACCCCACCGCTGTCGATGGCATTGCGACGCAATGGTTCGGCGACCAGATTCGCCAGGGCGAGCGCCTCCGGCGGGTTCCGCCAGCTGGTCAGCAGTGGCAGGATCGGCGCGGGAATACCTGGGGCACTGGGGAAATCGGTGGCGAACCTGGGCAGGTTGGCGGCCGAAGCGCCGCGCCAGCCGTAGATCGACTGCATCGGGTCACCGACCGCGGTCACTGCCAAACGCTGTTCGCGACGGCCGGTTGTCCCGTGCTCGGCATCGGGCTGATGCCCCTGCGCCGTATCGCCATGGGGACCATCCGTCGCGCGTGAATCCGCGGCATGCTCGCTCGACTTCGGAGTACCGGCAGGCTTTCGTGGGCGCTTGGCGTGCGGGGACAGGCCGCCGAACAGTGAAGCCAGCAGGATCCGCTGAGCGTGACCGGTGTCCTGGTATTCGTCGAGCAGGACCAGGCGGAAGCGGGTGCGTTCGGCGGCGGCGACCTCGGGATGTTCAGTGGCGAGGCGGGCGGCCAGCGACATCTGGGCCCCGAAATCCAGTGCGCCGCGGCGGCGCAAGGCCTCGGCGAGCTGTTTGACCAGCGGAAGCAAGGCGACGCGTTCGCGCTGCACCTGGACGATGTTCTGCAGGGCCTGACTCGGTCCGCCGCGTTGACGCGGGCCTGCGGGCAGGGTGTGGACCAGTTTTTCGAGTTCGGTGTGGGCCTCGGCGAGTTGTTCGGGTTCCACCAGATGTTCGGCGAGTTGGCCGGACAGCGCGAGCACCGCCTCGGTCACCGAGACCGGGGTGCGATCGGTATCGAGGTCACCGTCCCAGTTGCGGACCACCTGGTGAGCGAGCTGCCAGAGCTGGGTTTCGGTCAGCAGCGTCGCGGCGGGTTCCACGGGCAGCAGCAGACCGTGCTGGGTGAGCAGGCGGCCCGCGTAGGAGTGGTAGGTGCTGATCTCGGGTTCGGCGCCGGAGAGTTGGGCGCGCAGCTCACCGCCGGTATCGAGGTCGCGCAGCAGCGGTGAACCGGCCAGCCGGGCCAGCCGGGTGCGGATGCGGGAGGTCAACTGCTGGGCGGCTTTTCGGGTGAAGGTCAGGCCGAGTACCTCGTCGGGCAGGACGAGACGATTCGCGACCATCCACACCACGCGGGCGGCCATCGTTTCGGTTTTGCCCGCGCCCGCGCCTGCGACGACCAGGGTCGGTCCGGGTGGTGCCGCGATCACCGCGGCCTGCTCCTCGGTGGGTGGTGGCAGGCCCAGCGCCTCCGCGAGCCGGTTCGGCGATACGGCGCCGCTCATGCCCGCGCCTCGCTGCCGCCCGGCTCCGGCATGCGCGGTGCGCGCTGGCATATGGTTCGCTCACTGCGTTCGCTCACTCGTCGGTCACCTGCCTTCCGGTGTCCTGGACGGGGCAGCTGCCCGCGACCGAACAGTGCCTGCAGCCATCGTTGCGCATGGCGAGGTAGCTCGGGCCCTGGGTCGCGGCCGCGGCATCATGAATCGTGCCACGCCATTTGTCGAGTGCCTCGGCGTCGAGCGCGGGCTGCATGCGCTGAGTGGCGCCTTCTTTGCTGCTCGGCTTGGCGACATAGACCAGTCGTGCGCCGCCGGGTTCGGGTGAGCCGGATTCCCCTGTGGCGGGGTCGGTATCGTCCACGGTGATGTCGAGCGCGCCCGCGGCGGCCGCTACCTGGTAGGTGGCGAGCTGGGCGTGGTCGACGGCGGCCTGCTTGGTGACCGGCGACTTCCCGGTCTTCACATCGACGATGACGAACCGGCCGAAGGCATCGCGCTCCAGTCGGTCGACCCGGCCGCGAATCCGCACGGCGGGTTCGTCTTCCGAGCGCGGCGGCAGTACACAGTCGACCGGGACCTCCACACCCGCCTGGGTCAATTCACCGCGGGTATTTTGCACCCAGGCCATGAAGGTCTCCAGCATGGCCTCGGTGCGACGCAGTTCCTGACGGGAATGCCAGCCGGTGCCGGGATCGATGGCCTGCCATGCCTTGTCCAGCGCGGCGCGGACCTGCGATTCCGGCACCTTGCCCGCCAGTGCCTGGACGAGGGTGTGCACCAGATTGCCCTTGACGGCATGGGGGTTGTCGCCGTCGGTGCCGCCGTGGCGTTCCAGCGCCCAGCGCAGCGGGCAGGTGCGCAGCAGCTCGACGGTGGACGGAGACAGGGCAACCGCCGTCTCGTCGTCCTCCCAGAGGGAACGCGACGAGCTGAGATCGGCTGTGCCGTACCACTCGTCGGGATGTGTACCCGGCACCCCGGCCTTGGCCAGCCGGGCGAGTTCGTGGGCAGCGCGACGTCTGCGCTCCGGTTCGGCCTCGGAATCGCAGACGACACCGCGCAATTCGGCCACCAGCGCATGCATGACCAGGGCGCGGCCCGGGTCGGCGACCGGGAGTGCGCCGGGTTCGCTGTCGTCGTCGTGGCCGAGGAGTTCGGCGAGGAATCGTGAGGGTACGAGATCGCGTTCGCCCGATACCGATTCCACCGCAGTGACCAGCAGCGAGCGCCGCGCCCGGCTGCACGCGACCAGCAGCAGTCTGCGTTCCTCGGCCATGATCGGGGCCGCGCCGCTCACCACCGCACCCGCGTCGACGATGCCCGCGGTGAGGTCGACCAGATCCTCGGTCTGCAGCAGGGTGCCGCGCGGGCGCGGATTCGGCCAAATACCTTCCTGCACAGCGGCAACCGCGACCACATCCCACTCCCGGCCCGCGGACGCGTGCGCGCTGAGCAACGCGACCGCCTCCCCCGCCGCGGTCAGCGATCTGGTGTCGTGCGGAATCTCCTGCTGCACAAGAAATTCGACAAAGCCCTCGATGCTCGCGCGGGGCAGCCGATCCACGTAAGCCGCTGCGGCATCGAATAATCCGACAGCGGCATCGAGATCGCGATCGGCCTGCATACCCGCCGCCCCGCCGCGCTCGGACTGCGCCACCCACCGCCGCTCCAGCCGCGACCCGGTCCACAGCGCCCACAGCACATCCTCGAGACCGGTGCCGCGCCGCCGAGTCTTTATGGCCCGGTCGAGCGCGCCGAAAACCCGCTTCAGCGGCGCCGCCTCGACATCGGTGAGCCGCTCCATGATTCGACGATCCGCGCGGCCGACCAGCAGGTCACGCAGTACCTCCGCGGAGGATTTGTCGACATAGGCGCGCCATGGGGAATCGCTGTCGTCCGGTTCTGTGGCCGACGAGTCCCCATCGGGATCCCCATCGCCCCGCTCGGAAGCATCCGCGCGCCCTTGGTCGGTTCGCAGTGAGTTCCGCTGGGCCTCGCCTGCGCCCCGCTCGACGCCATCCGCGCGCCGCCCGGCTTCATCGGCGGCGTCCGACTCGGCGCCATCCACCCGCCGCCGCGCTTCGTCGGCGGCCCGCTCCGAGGCATTTGCGCCCAGTTCGGCCTGGTCTGTGCCCCGTTCAGTGTCACCGACGCCTCGCACGGCGTCGTCATCCGCGCTCCCTTCAGCGCCATCTGCGCGTTGAGGTGTCGCACCACCGTGTTCAGGGTCATTGATATCCGGCTCGGAATCGTCGAATTCCGATTCGGGCCGATCGCTCTGCCATTCCAAATCTCGGCTGCTGAAGTCCGGTTCGATGCCATACCAATCGGCATCGTCGGTGATCCGCTCGACTTGGCTGATATTCCGTTCGGCCGTCGTGACATTCCGTTCGGAGCTGTGCGCCCCGGACGCGAAGTCTTCGTCTTCCGGCGCGAACGCCTCCTCATCGGGAGGCAAACCGGCCCAATCGGTCTCATCGCCCGATACGGAACTCGCACGTGCCCGTGCGGCCTTGATTTCGCCGCGTGCGGACTCCAGCACACCGCGGCGAATACCGCGGCGCAACCGGCGCAGAGTGATCTGATCGGCGCCCCCGAGCGGTCCGGCAAGCAGATCCAATGCGTCTTCCGCCGAGAACATCGCCTCGGCCGAACGCCCGCGCCCGCCCCGCTGCGCATCCTCGGCGAGCACCGCGCGCAGTGCGAGCAGCATCCAGGCCGCGCCGCGCCGACGGGCCAGTGGCGCGTCGAGTGCGGGCTGTTGTACGGGCACTCCGGCCGCCAATAGGGCGCGGCGCAGCGGAGCCAGTGACAACGGCACCGAGCGGACGATCACCGCCATGCGCGACCACGGCACACCATCGGTGAGATGGGCGCGGCGCAAATGGTCGGCGATCAGGGCGGCTTCCTTCGCCGGAGTCGCCAGTACCCGCACGCGCACCTCGGTGTCGTCGGCCTTCGGTGCCGCCGCGTGCTCGGGTGCCGAAAAACGTTGTGGCGCACTGCCGGGCAACTTGGCCGCGATCCGCGCGACGGCCAGTTCCACCGCGCCGCCGGATCGATGGTTGTCCCGCAGGATGATTCGCTGTCCATCCGCTGCGGCGAGTTCGGCGACAAAGCGCGAATCCGCACCGCGGAAGGCGAATACGCCCTGATCCGGATCGCCCGCCACGACCGCCGTATGCGCTGCCGTACCCATCACCCGCACCAGCAGCGCGGCCTGCGGATCCAGATGCTGGGCATCGTCGACCAGCAGGTATCGGATCCGATTCCGTTCCGCGGCAAGCAGATCGGCATCTCCGGCCAGCGCGTCCAGCGCGGCTCCGACGAGTTCGGCCGCGTCCAGCGCCGGTGCGGTCGCCTCGGGCGCTTCCACCCCGACCGACCAGCGCAGCAGCATCGACTGCTCGTAGCGGACCGCGAATTTACCCGCCGCCACCCACTCCGGCCGACCGTGCTCGCGGCCGAGCCGTACCAGATCCTCGGGTCCGAGGCCGCGTTCGGTGGCCCGCAGCATGAGATCGCGCAACTGCTCGGCGAATCCGCCGAGCCCCAGTGCTGGTTGCAGCCGCTCCGGCCACAGACCGCTCGCACCGGCCGCGATATCGATCAGATCGCCGCGCAGCAATTCACGCAGCACGGCATCCTGCTCGGCACCGGTCAGCAAACGCGGCGGCGGATTACCGTGTGCGCTCGCATGTCTGCGCAGCACCGAGAACGCGTAGGAGTGCAGTGTGCGCACCAGCGGTTCCCTGGTGGCACCGGGCACCCCGCCCTCAGTGGAATCGGGATCGGTCAGCCGGGCGGTAATGGCGTCGCGCAGCGTGCTCGCCGCCTGCTTCGAATGGGTCAGTACCAGCACCGATTCCGGATCGGCTCCCGCGGCGATACGCTCGGCGGCCAGATCGATCAGCAGTGCGGTCTTGCCGGTTCCCGGTCCGCCGAGCACCTGCCACGGCCGCCAGTCCGGCCGGATCGGGCCGACCGTCGCCGCGGCTTCGAACAGCGCGCGGACATCGGCACCCCAGGTCCGAGCCGGGGGTGCCGCCACATTCCGGCGAACAAGTCGCACCGCGCTATCCGATCGCACCACGCGGGCTATTGCAACAGACACCTCCGACACGCCACGCGGGCGATTCACCGATCGGTGAGGTCCGACACACGCCTGGATCTGCGACGGATTTCCAGATGCGTCAATATGAGACTTGTGTCGCCTCTCCATGTGTATCGATTCGGCCCCGCCGACGGGCCGAAAGTCCTGGCCCTACACGGTGTCACCGGCCACGGCAAACGCTGGGAGGAACTGGCCACCCGACATCTGCCCGAGGTCCGGCTCATCGCCCCCGACCTGCGCGGACACGGTCGCTCGACCTCATTGCCGCCGTGGAACTTCGAGACCATCGTCGATGATCTGGTCGAACTGCTCAACGCGGAAACCGACGAGAGGGTGGTGGTCGTCGCGCACTCCTTCGGCGGCGCCTGTGCGCTGCACCTGGTGCAGCGGCATCCAGACCTGGTGCGCAAGCTGATCCTGCTCGATTCGGCGATCGCGCTGGAGCCCGAGCGCCTGATGGATATCGCGTTGTCCAGCCTGGCCTCACCGGACTACGACACCGTCGAGCACGCCCGCCAGGACAAAATCGCGACCGGCTGGGGCGAGGTCGAGCCGCGCCTGCTCGATGCCGAACTCACCGAACATCTGATGCCCACCGCCGACGGCCGGGTGGGCTGGCGAATCAGTCTGCCCGCTGTCAACTCCTACTGGGGTCAGCTGGCCCGGCACTATGTGCTGCCGCCCGTTGACCTGCCGACGATCCTGGTGCAGGCCATGAAGGTGGTGCCGCCCTTCGTCACCCCGGAGTTCCGGGCCGCCCTCACCGCGCGCCTGGGCGAGAATCTGACCGTGCTCGAATGGGACTGCGACCATATGGTCGCCCAGGCGCGGCCGGCCGAGACCGCGGCGCTGATCCGATCGGTGCTGTAGTCGGATGGCCACCACCGATGCCGAGGTCGAGCGGGTGCGCGCGCTGGTCGCGACCGTGCCGCCGGGCCGCGTCGTCACCTACGGCGATATCGCCGCGGCGGCCGGATTGTCCACCCCCCGCACGGTCGGCTGGATCATGCGCACCGACTCCGCCGATCTGCCATGGCATCGGGTGATCGGCGCGGGCGGCAAGCCCGCCGCGCATCTGGCCGATCGCCAGTTGCGCCTGCTGGCCGCCGAGGGCGTACCGATCCGCGACGGTCGAGTCGACCTGCGCGCCGCGCGTTTTCCGCTCCCGTAAACGCCCCGCCGCCGTCGATCGGCGGTTAACGTTGAAGCATGTCCACCCGCCTGGCGTGTGTCGTCTTCGATGCCGACCGGCCCCGGTTCGTCGCGGATTTCTGGGCCGAGTTGCTCGGCTGGACGGTGACGATCGATCGTTCCGATCAGGTCGATGTGGCGGCCCCCGATCCGGACGGCCTCGAGCTGGCCCTGACCTTCCGGCCCGAGGCGCGCGCCAAGGACTGTAAGAACCGGATGCATCTGGATCTGGCCAGTCGCTCGCTCGATCATCAGCGGGCGCAGGTGGAACGCGCACTGGCGCTGGGCGCCCGGCACGTCGATATCGGCCAGGGCGCGGTGCCGTGGGTGGTGCTGGCCGATCCGGAGGGCAACGAGTTCTGCGTGCTGGAGCCGCGCGAGGAGTACGTGGATACCGGTGCGGTCGCCGCCATCGTGATCGATACGCACGATCCGGCGCGGCTGGCCGAGTTCTGGTCCACCGCCTCCGGGTGGCCGATCGCCTACGGCGGCGCGCGGGTGGCCGGGCTCCGCTCGGCGACGGGGCTCGGAGCCTGGTTGGAGTTCGTCCAGACGCCGGATGTGAAGAGCGACCGCAATCGACTGCGTCTGGATCTGCTGTCTTTCCCCACCGACGATCCGGCCGCCGAGGTGGCCCGACTGCGCGCGGCGGGCGCGACCCGGCTCGCTGCCGACGGCACACCCGGGGTGCTGCTCGCCGATCCGGAGACGAACGAGTTCTGCCTGCACCGACCGGCGTCGGACTATTCGACGGTCTAGGCCCTGCGACCGCTGGAACCGGACCGCCCTCCCCGGATCTGTACAGCCGACGAATTAGCATGTCGGCCATGCCCTCTCTCGCGCCAGGCGCTGACCGGTGACCACCGCCGACGCGATCGTGCTCGCGGGCGGACGCGCCAGCCGCATGGGGGGCGTCGATAAGCCCGCCATCATCATCGGCGGTCGATCCATGCTCGATGCGGCCCTGGCCGCGGTGGCGCCGTGTGCGCAAACCGTGGTGGTCGGACCGCATCGGCCCGAATTGGACGTGCGGATCGCCCAGGTGCGCGAGGTGCCCCCGGGTTCGGGTCCGGTCGCGGCGGTGGGCGCCGGATTGCGCGCGCTCGGGCCGACCGCCGCGCCGCTGGTGGTGGTGCTCGCGGCGGATCTGCCGTTCCTGTCGCAGACGACGGTGACGGAACTGATCCGGCGCGGCACCGAATCCGGCGCCGACGCGGTCTTCGCAGCCGACGAGTCCGGTCGGCCGCAGTATCTGATCGGCGTCTGGCGACGGACGGCGCTGGCGGAAGCGCTGGCGCGGCTGGATTCGCTGATCAATCAGCCGATGAAGGCGCTGATCCCGGCCGATACGATTACCGTCGCCATGCCCGGTATCGCCGATTGCGATACCGAGGAGCAGGTGCGAAGCGCCAGGATGGCTTGGGACGCCGTCGGTGGGCCTCGTCCCGCACCGGCGGCCGCGGTTCCCGCAACGCCGCTGCTACTCGACGAGGCGCGGGATAGCCTGCGTACCAACATCTCTCGACTCACCGAGTATCGTGCCGAACTGGCTTCCGTGCGCGGTGCAACCCTCGCCGCGCCGCTGACGGCCGTCGGAGCACTGCCGCGCTTCGACGTCTCCGCCATGGATGGATACGCGGTCGCCGGTGACGGACCATGGCGGTTGCGGCGCGATATCGGGTTCGCGGGCGGTCGGCGGCCGGTCGGACTGCTACCCGGTGAGGCGGTGCGGATCGCCACCGGCGCACATGTGCCGGATGGCACCACGCGGGTGCTCCGTGACGAATACGCGCGGCTCGAAAACGACGAAATGCTGTACCAGCACGAGGATTCCCCGCTGCGCAACGATATTCGCCGTCGCGGCGAGGACCGAGCCCCCGGCGATCTCGTTGCGCCCGAGGGCACACCGGTCACGGCCGGGCTGATCTCCGCCGCGGCCAGTGTGGAGGTGACCGAGTCGATGGTGCGCGGCCCGGTGCGCGCCCGCATCATCATGACCGGCGACGAGATCCGCAGCACCGGGCCACTGCAGACCGGTCAGACCCGCGACTCGATCGGCCCGATTCTGCCGGATGTGCTGTCCTGGTATGGAATTCGCGCGATCGACCGGGTACACCTGCGCGATACCCCGCACGGCTTCGACGAGGTGCTCGGCGCGGCGGACGCTTGCGATCTGCTGATCATCGTCGGTGCGACCGGTGGCGGTGCCGCGGACCAGCTGCGTGGGGCGATCGCCCGTGCCCAAGCTCGAATTCTGGTGCACCGCTTGAAATTGCGTCCGGGCGGATCCGCAGTGGTCGCCGAATTATCCAGCGGCACAACCATTCTCGGCCTACCGGGAAATCCATTCGCGGCCTTGGCCATACTGATGGCCCTGTCCCCCGCGGTCGTCGAGGGCCGAACCGGCGGCCATCCGCGGCGACCGCTGATCGGGCCCCTGCGCAATGCGAGCGCGATCTCCGGACCCGTTACCCGCATCGTCCCGGCTCGGCTCGCCCCATACGGCGGTTGGCTCGGCGATCCGCAGATCCGTACCACCCATCTGGGCGGCCTGGTCGACCGTGACGGCCTGGTCGTCGTCCCCGCCGAGGCCGCCGACGACGACCTCGTCGAATTCCTCCCGCTCCACGCGTAAATAATCGATATTCTTCTTCCACTGATGATGTCCGCTCGCTATTGTGTGGTGGTTAGGCGAATACAACATCACTTCGGAAAGGACCGAGTGGAGATGGCTGAAAAGTCGAAGAAAGCGCCTAAGAAAATGCCCAAGCAGATGGAACGGCAGCAGCAACAGCAGCGCCAGGACCAGGGCATGAACCGATCCGGATCGCTGAGCGATCGCGACCGTGACGAGCAGCGGCGGGAGCCGAGCTCGGAACGGCGAGGCGCTGAGCAGCGCCGACCCGGACAGCACTGATCTGAAACGGGCCGCCGGTTCCGCCACGTGAGCCGGCGGCCCGCTTGTGCGCGGGCCGGTTCGTCGCGCGCGGCCGCCGGGTTCGCGAGCCGTTGGGAAACTATTCACGGCAATACATTCCAGCCGATCATTCATAAAGCTTGACGCGCCCTTTCGAACGCGTCACACACGATTCGAATTACACCGCCGATGGCCACGCCCGGCGAGTTACCTTTTGCCGCAGATAATTCTGCGTGCGCATCGAAGCGAGTCGAATGGCGACTACCGTCCACAAGTGATCATTTCGACTCGCCCGTTGGCGAACTGCTTCCAGGAGGTCGCGTGTGTAGTCGGCGCGGGGGGATGCGAATACCTCGGCGACGGGTCCGGTTTCGACGGCGGCACCCTCGCGTAGGACCACAACGCGGTCGGCGATCTGGTGGCGGACCACCGCGAGGTCGTGGCTGATGCGCGTGGAATGCGCGGCGGACTTCGTCGCGGAATGAGCCGGGTGCACATGCGGTGCGGATTTCCGGCGGCATCGCCTGTCCGATACCGTTGACCAGGGACAACACCCCGCTCCGCCCGACCGAAGGATGCACCTGATGAACGACAGTTCCCTGATCTGGGACGACGGTGCGCTGGTCACCATCGACCAGCGCGAACTGCCGCACCAGGTGCGCGAGCTGCGGCTCAGCACGGTCGACCAGGTGATCGATGCCATCAAGACACTGGCCATCCGCGGTGCGCCCGCGATCGGCATCGCCGGTGCGTTCGGCGTGGTCATCGCCACCGCCGCGCACACCACCGACGGTGTCGTCGATGTGGCGCGGGCCGAGGCGGATGCCGCGCGGATCGCGGATGCCCGGCCCACCGCGGTCAATCTGGCTTGGGCGGTGCGGCGGGTACTGACCAAGGTGCCGCTCGGCACGGATGCGGTACTCGCCGAAACCCTCGTTATGCTGGCCGAGGACGGCCGGGTCAACCGGACCGCCGCGACCCATGCCGCCGATCTCGTGCAACGGCTCTGCCCGGACCGGCCACTGCGGGTGCTCACGCACTGCAATACCGGGCGGCTGGCGACCAGCGCCTTCGGCACCGCGATCGGGGCGATGCGGGTGCTGTCGGAGCGCGGCGCGATCGAGAATGTCCTGGTCGACGAGACGCGGCCGCTATTGCAGGGCGCTCGGCTGACGGCCTGGGAGCTGGCCGAGGCGGGCATACCCCATCGGCTCACCATCGATTCCGCCGCCGCGTGGGCGATGGCTACCGGTCAGGTGGACTGCGTGCTGGTCGGCGCGGACCGGGTGACCGCCAACGGCGATGTCGCGAACAAGATCGGCACCTATGGCCTCGCCATCGCAGCCCACCACCACGGCATTCCGTTCATCGTGGTGGCTCCGGAGTCGACGCGTGATCCGAAGACGGCGACCGGTGCGGATATCGTCGTCGAACAGCGGGCCACCGCCGAGGTGACCGGATTCGGCGGTGTCACAACGGCTCCCGTCGATACCGAGGCCTTCAATCCGGCCTTCGATGTGACGCCCGCGGAGTTGGTCACCGCGGTCGTCACCGAACTGGGTGTCGTATACGGCGCGAATGCCGAAGGTGCGGCCATCGCCGATATCGCACGCGAGATGTACGGGCGGGGCTGGATGCCGGGCACCGCGGGCAATATCTCGGTGCGCACCGGCGCTACCGCGGTGATCACCGGCAGCGGTCTGTCCAAGGGCGAACTGACCGACGCGGATATGGTGACCGTCCGCATTGCCGACTCCGCGCCGACACCGGATCAGCGGCGAAAGCCTTCGGCGGAGACCACAATTCACACGGCGGTGTACCGAACCACCGGTGCCGCAGCCGTTGTCCACATTCATCCGCCCTACGCGACGGCCGCCGCGACCCGCTCCGGGTCCCCCGACGCATTGACCGCCCTGCGGATCACCGACTACGAACTCATCAAGGGTCTGGTGGCCAAGGAGCCGGACGGTACCTATCCGGCCGTCCTCGACCTGCCCGTCTTCCCGAACTGGCCCGACGTCGCGCGCATCGGCGCGGATATCGAGGCCTACCTGCTCGAAAATCCCACCGCCGCACCGGTATTGGCCATCGCGGGACATGGGATCACGACGTGGGGAGACAATCTTTCCCAGGCACGCGACCGCGCCGAATGCCTCGAAGCCCTGTGTGAGCTGGTGTCCCGCACCGGCCGTCGGCAGGCCTTCGCCGCGCGCAATCCGAACGAGACCCTCGAGATTGGACTGACATCATGACGCTGTTGCAGGTTATGGCCGCCGACGATGCCGGCAAGGTACTGCTGCGCACCAGCGACGATGCGGTGATCGGCGCCGAATTGGCCGCCCGCGGTATCACTTTCGACCGCTGGCCGGTGCTGGACAACGCCACCGAGACCGCCTCGGACGAACTGCTCGCCGAATACGACGACCGCGTGGCCGAACTCAATGCCTCCGGGCGCTACAAGCATATCGATATCGCCCGCATCCATCCCGACGACGCGAATCCGGAGTGGCCGCAGATCGCCGAGGGCGCGCGCGAGAAGTTCCTGAACGAGCATCGGCACGCCGAGGACGAGGTGCGGTTCTTCGCG
This sequence comes from Nocardia pseudovaccinii, assembly GCF_050942345.1. Lineage (NCBI taxonomy): Bacteria > Bacillati > Actinomycetota > Actinomycetes > Mycobacteriales > Nocardiaceae > Nocardia > Nocardia pseudovaccinii. The sequence continues at coordinate 2,166,134 of NZ_CP192074.1, read as the reverse complement.
GCCGGCCGCGGCTGCTTCTATCTGCATCTGGGTGACGAGGTCGTGGCGGCGGTATGCGAAGGCGGGGATCTGCTTTCGGTCCCGGCGGGCACACTGCACTGGTTCGATATGGGCAGCCGGCCCGACTTCATCGCCATCCGCTTTTTCGAAGAGGCAGACGGGTGGGTCGGCGATTTCACCGGTGACCCCATCAGCGCGGGTTTTCCGACCCTCGATCAGCTGCTGACGGCCCCGTGATCACCACCGTAGTCATCGATATCGAGGGCACCACGAGCCCGACCAGTTCGGTACGCGAGGATCTCTACGGCTACACCCGCGCCCGCCTGCCCGAATGGCTGGCCGAAAACCGCACGGCCGCGGCCGCTCCCATTATCGCGGCCACCCGCGAACTCGCCGGCCGTCCGGACGCCGACACCGACGAGATCGCCGCGATCCTGCGCGACTGGCTCGGCTCCGATGTGAAGGCCGAACCGCTCAAGGCCGCACAGGGCATCATCTGCGCCGAGGGCTTCCGCAACGGCGCACTGCACGGGGAATTCTTTCCGGACGTCCCGCCCGCCCTCGCCGCCTGGCACGCCGCCGGTCTGCGGCTCTATGTCTATTCCTCGGGATCGGTACGCAACCAACAGGATTGGTTCACCTTCGCCCGCGGCGGCGAGCTGGCCGCAGTGATCAGCGGCTACTTCGACCTGTCCAGCGCGGGCCCGAAACGCGAGGCCGCCTCCTACGAAAAGATCGCGAGCGCCATCGGCACCTCCGCCGATCGCATCCTGTTCTTGTCCGACCATCCCGACGAACTCGATGCCGCCGTCACCGCGGGCTGGTCGGTGACCGGTGTGCACCGTCCCGGTGAACCGAATCCTCCACGTCCCCCACATCACTGGATCTCCTCGTTCGCGGAACTGAGCCTCGCCTGAGCCACCGCGGGAGCATCAGGCGCCGGAGATGCCGATCGACGGGCGGACCGTGCCAAGGCGGCCGGGCTCAACGGTCGCGAAGATGCGCCGCGCGTGTACCGCCGCCGGATTGATGGACCAGGGGGCCAGGGCGGTGGTGAACATGAGTTCACACCAGGACAGCGCGGGCACATCACCCGCGGCCAGGGTTGCGATAAGTGACATTTCGCTGTCTCGGCCCGACCAGGCGGCGAGCAGCCAGGCGGCGTCGAGGCGGCCGAGGAATTCCTCGGCGTCCTCGGGTGCGCCGTGCGGGGTGTCAACGGCCAAATGAACCACAGCGGCGATAGCGTGGCGCATTTTGGCATCCAATCCGACGGCGTCGTGCAGCAGCAGCGCTTCCAGTGCGGAGCGCAACTCGACGCCGGGATCGACGGCCGTTTGGGCGGTGCCACGAGCATTGCGGATCATGGAATGCCTCCCGTTTTCGATTTTCCGATGACCGGATCAAATACGTTCGGTATGGCGCTGTCCCGATAATTGTGACATCCGGCGCACCCCAGAAGGTATCTCCACTGGTCAGTGGCTGGCACATAGGCTCCGAATGCCGAGGAAGAATTGAATTCTACCCGGATGATTGCCCGAATCTACCCGGAACAGTTGGGCATCGAGCCGATAACACGCCCCGGAGCCGAGATCGCGCACATGCATGGGCCGATCCCGGCCGTAGGTGGTACCGCCCGCCGCCCACATTCTTCGAAATTCCGGATACGCGCCGAGTTCGCCGAGGAATTCGGTGGACCAGGCGGTATCGCCGGACTGACCGATCAGTCCGCGCAGCCAGTCGACGGTGAGCGCGGCCTCGCGCTCCCATTCGACCATGACCTGTTTGGACAGCTCGTTGCCGAAGAACCAGCGCAGCACATTCACATCGTCGACCAGACCGGGAAAGGCGGCGGCGTAGGAATCATTACAGGACAGGACATTCCAGCGGGTATCGACATAGCCCGCCGCATTCGGCTCGTGCAGGCGCAGTCCGTCGCGCATATCCGCGCCGATCTCATCGCGCAGTTCGAGTACGGAGGGAAATCCGTCCACGCCCAATCCGGCCAGATCGAAAAACAGTCTGCGTTCGGCATCGGTGAGCGGCGCGATCCGATCCAGATATCCGAACAGCGCACTCACCACCGTTCGAGTGGGATGTTCGCGATCGCCGCCCTCGAGGTGGGTGATATAGCTGGCGCTCACGCCCGCGGCGAATGCCAGCTTTTCGCGCGAAATACGTCGATCGTCGCGCAGTCTGCGCAACTCACCCCCGAACGTGGGCGGGCGCACTGGAGCCCCGTCACCGCCATCGGTCGACCTGCTTGGCACAGCAATCCACTCCTATGAAGCTGTAGGTGTATCGACAAAGTCGGGTAGTTCTGCACAGAGGCGAGCCGATCCGATATTAAACGAAGGGTTTGCTCTAATTTCCGACCAACACCCGCGTGTCGGGGCCGCCACGCGGACATCTGGTACGCGTTCGAATGTGCTGAAGCAGCAATAATATTCGCGCCGAGCGGCCGGTAGAACACCTTGCCGCGGCGACCACCTTCTCGATGCGGCGGGTCCGCGGCTCTGGACGCTTCGCCGCGTCAACCCCCGCGACGAGTTCGCGGCGGGTCGAAAACGACAACGCATCGATGCCCCCGCGTACCCCGGCGCCCCGGCCGGATCCGCCAGGACATCGACGGTCGGCAAACCGACAGCGAATGGATCGGCGGCCCGCAGAACGGCTTCGCGCGGGACGGTTCGACCACCGCGCACGAGTGTGGAATCAGCCCCCCGAGCCCTCACCGGACGTGTTAACAAATGTAAACCGCCTGAGAACCGGCGGTTTCCAAAGCATCACCGGCTAGCCCCCGAAACACCATCCGCGAGCCGTATTTCGGCCGGTCAGAGCGGATCCTCCCTGGTCACATCGATGTCTTCGGCATTTCGCGGCAATCGCGCGGTGACCGCCACGTTGCGTCGACCTCACACCTCACGGTCACGGCGTGCGGGCTGTGAGAGATTCGTTTGGACGTGCGTCGCGACCTCCTTACAGTCGGTGCAACAGCCCGATTTCACAGCTCGAAGGGGGCGTCGTGGTTAATTCGCGCACTCAGGCTTCCGCGTCCTCCGATTCGGCCGATCGGCAATCTACCGACGCAAGTGACGCACTGCTGCGTCTCGGCAAATATTTTCACCGGGGCGAGGTCTCGGCGGACCAGCGCAGCCTGCATCAGGTGGGCGGGCGCAGTGCCGACGAGTTCTATCGGGACCGCTGGTCGCACGACAAGGTGGTGCGCTCCACGCACGGGGTCAACTGCACCGGGTCCTGCTCCTGGAAGATCTACGTCAAGGACGGCGTGATCACCTGGGAGTCGCAGCAGACGGACTATCCCTCGGTCGGCGCGGACAAACCCGAATACGAACCACGCGGCTGCCCGCGCGGCGCGTCCTTCTCCTGGTACACCTACTCCCCCGCGCGCGTGCGTTACCCGTATGTGCGCGGCGTGCTGCTGGAGCTGTATCGCGAGGCGAAGGAGCGGCTCAAGGATCCGGTGCTGGCCTGGGGATCCATTGTGGAGGATCCGGAAAAGGCCAAGCGCTACAAGTCTTCTCGCGGCAAGGGCGGATTCGTCCGCGCGGAATGGTGGGAGGCCGCCGAAATCGCCGCCGCCGCGCACGTCCACACGATCAAGAAGTACGGGCCCGACCGGGTGGCCGGGTTCTCCCCCATTCCGGCTATGTCGATGGTCAGCCATGCCGTGGGCGCACGGTTCATTTCGATGCTCGGCGGCTCGATGCTGTCGTTCTACGACTGGTACGCGGACCTGCCGGTGGCCTCCCCGCAGGTGTTCGGGGACCAGACCGATGTGCCGGAATCGGCCGACTGGTTCGATGCGGGTTACCTCATCATGTGGGGTTCGAACGTCCCGGTGACCCGGACCCCGGACGCGCACTACATGACCGAGGCGCGCTACCGCGGTCAGAAGGTCGTCGTGGTCTCACCCGACTATGCGGACAACACCAAATTCGCCGATGAATGGGTGCCCGCGCGACCGGGAACCGATGCGGCCCTTGCCATGTCGATGGGCCATGTGATCCTCAAGGAATTCTTCGTCGAGCGCGGCACGCCACGGTTCCTCGACTACGTCAAGCGCTACACCGACCTGCCGTTCCTGGTGTGCCTCGACGATCCGGAGGGCTGGGACGCCAATGGCAACTACCACCACGACGGCGCGCTGCCCGGCAAATTCCTCACCGCCGCCGACCTCGGCCACACCGACGAGACCGCCGAGCACAAGATGGTGCTGCTCGATGCCGAGGGCAATCCGGTGGTGCCCAACGGTTCGCTCGGCCATCGCTTCACCGCGGGTGATGCGGGCAAGTGGAACCTGGATCTCGAGGGCGTCGATCCGCTGCTGACCCTGCACGACCGCGCCGACCAGCACCCGGTCGCGGTGCAGTTGCCGCGCTTCGATACCGATACCGCGGGCGTGCTGGTACGCGGCGTACCGACGATCACTGTCGCGGGTAAGCGGGTCACCACAGTGTTCGATCTGCTGCTCGCGCAGTACGGCGTGGGACGCGACGGGCTGCCCGGCACCTGGCCGACCGGCTACGACGATGCCGCCGAGCCCTACACCCCGGCCTGGCAGGAAGCCATTACCGGCGTACCCGCCGCACAGGCGCAGCGGATCGCCCGCGAATTCGCCGATAACGCCGATAAATCCGGCGGCCGCTCGATGATCCTGATGGGCGCGGGCACCAACCACTGGTTCCACTCCGACCAGATCTACCGCTCCTTCTTCACGCTGACGCTGCTCACCGGCTGTCAGGGCGTGAACGGCGGCGGCTGGGCGCATTACGTCGGCCAGGAGAAGTGCCGTCCGGTAACCGGCTGGTCCACCCTGGCTTTCGGCTTGGACTGGCAGCGACCACCGCGTCAGATGCAGGGCACGGTGTTCTGGTACCTCAGCAATGACCAGTGGCGCTACGACCCGTTCACCGCCCAGTCCTTCGCTTCCCCGCTGGGCACCGGGAAATTCGCGGGCCGCACCGCTGCGGACAATATCGCGCTGGCCAGTCGCCTCGGCTGGATGCCGAGTTATCCGACGTTCGACCGCAATCCGCTGGATCTGGTGGACGAGGCCGAGGCCGCGGGCAAGACCGCGCCCGAACACGTGGTGGACGGGCTGAAATCCGGCGACCTGCGCTTCGCCTGCGAAGATCCCGATGCGCCGGAGAACTTTCCGCGCTGCCTGACCGTGTGGCGGGCGAATCTGCTCGGCTCCTCCGGCAAGGGCAACGAGTACTTCCACAAGCACCTGCTCGGCGCGGACTCCAATCTGCAGACCACCGACGCCGCGGGTGTGCGGCCGCAGGAGCTGGTCTGGCGCGAGGAAGCGCCGAGCGGGAAGCTGGATCTGCTGCTTTCGCTGGACTTCCGGATGACCAGCACCACGCTGTTCTCCGATATCGTGCTGCCCGCGGCCACCTGGTACGAGAAGCACGATCTGTCCTCCACCGATATGCACCCGTTCGTGCACGCCTTCTCCCCCGCCATCTCCCCGCCGTGGGAGGCCAAGACGGACTTCGAGGCCTTCCACCGGATCGCGCGCGGATTCTCCTGGATGGCCGAGAAGCATCTGGGCAAGCGCAAAGATATCGTCGCGGTACCGCTGCAGCACGATTCGCCGGATGCGCTGGCGCAGGCCGGTGGGCGCGTACTGGACTGGAAAGCCGGTGAGTGCGAACCGATTCCGGGTAAGACCATGCCCAAGCTGGTCGTGGTCGAGCGGGACTACCCGAAGCTCGCGGAGAAGATGGCCGCACTCGGACCGCTGATCGATACGCTCGGCGTCACCACCAAGGGCGTCACCACGCATCCGGACGAAGAGGTGGCCTACCTCGCCGGGGTGAACGGCACCGTGGTTTCCGGTGTGGCCCAGGGACGTCCGTCGCTGGCCAAGGACACCCACGCGGCCGAGGCGATCCTCGCGCTGTCCGGCACCACCAACGGCAGGCTCGCGGTCGAGGGCTTCCATGCACTGGAGCGGCGTACCGGTACCGAGCTGGCCGATCTCGCCGCCGAGCACGAGGGCAAGCGAATCACCTTCGCGGACACCCAATCCCGACCGGTGCCGGTGATCACCTCGCCGGAGTGGTCGGGCAGTGAGACCGGCGGACGGCGGTATTCGCCGTTCACCATCAATACCGAACGACTCAAGCCATGGCACACCCTGACCGGGCGCCAGCACTTCTACCTCGATCACGACTGGATGGCCGAACTCGGCGAGCAGCTGCCGGTATTCCGGCCGCCGCTCGATATGAGCGCGCTGTTCAGCGAGCCAGGGGTGGGGTCCGTCGGTGACAACGGCGTCACCGTTCGGTACCTGACCCCGCATTCCAAGTGGTCCATCCACTCGGCGTACCAGGACAATCTGCACATGCTGACGCTCTCGCGCGGCGGGCAGTCGATCTGGATGTCGGATCGGGACGCCGCGAAAATCGGTGTGTCGGACAATGATTGGATCGAGGCGGTCAACCGCAACGGTGTGGTTGTCGCGCGAGCCATCGTCAGCCACCGGATGCCCGAGGGCACGGTGTTCATGTACCACGCCCAGGACCGGGCGGTCGATGTGCCACGCATCGAGGGTGCGCCGGGCGGATTCGATTGGGGCGCACCGGATAAGCAGCCCGGCAAGGGTAAGCGCGGCGGCATCCACAACGCGCTGACCCGCATCATGATCAAGCCATCGCATCTCATCGGCGGTTATGCGCAGCAGTCCTTCGCGCTGAATTACCACGGCCCCACCGGAAATCAGCGCGACGAGGTCACGACGATTCGCCGACGCTCGCAGGAAGTGGAGTACTGACATGAGCGCGACGAGGTCACACTGCGTCATTGGCCGACGCTCACAGGAAGTGGAGTACTGACATGAGCGCGACGAGGTCACACTGCGTCATTGGCCGACGCTCGCAGGAAGTGGAGTACTGACATGCGTGTCATGGCACAAATGGCCATGGTGATGAACCTGGACAAATGCATCGGGTGTCACACCTGCAGCGTCACCTGCAAGCAGGCGTGGACCAACCGCGGCGGCACCGAGTACATGTGGTTCAACAATGTGGAAACCCGTCCCGGACAGGGTTATCCACGGCAGTACCAGGACCAGGAGAAGTGGAAGGGCGGCTGGACGCTCAACAAACGCGGCAAGCTGACCCTCAAGTCGGGCTCGCGACTGAAGCGGCTGCTCAATATCTTCGCCAATCCGGATCTGCCCACGGTCTCGGACTACTACGAGCCGTGGAGCTACGACTACGACAATCTGCTGTCCGCGCCCGCGATGGACACCAGTCCGGTCGCGCGGCCGAAATCGCTGATCACCGGCCAGGATACGAAGATCACCTGGGGCGCCAACTGGGATGACGACCTGGGCTCCGGACCGGAGCAGGTCGGTAAGGACCCGCTGCTGGCCAAGCTGTCGGATCAGGTGAAGCTGGAGTTCGAACAGACCTTCATGTTCTACCTGCCGCGGATCTGCGAGCACTGCCTCAATCCGTCGTGTGTGGCCTCGTGCCCGTCGGGTGCGATCTACAAGCGGTCCGAGGACGGCATTGTGCTTGTCGACCAGGACAAATGCCGTGGCTGGCGACAGTGCGTCAGCGGCTGCCCGTACAAGAAGATCTACTTCAACCACAAGACGGGCAAGGCGGAGAAGTGCACGTTCTGCTACCCGCGCGTGGAAGTCGGTATTCCGACGGTCTGTTCGGAGACATGCGTCGGTCGGCTCCGCTACATCGGCGTCATGCTGTACGACGCGGATGCCGTGCAGGCGGCAGCCTCGGTCACCGAAACCAAGGATCTGTACCCCTCACAACTCGGAGTGTTCCTCAATCCGCATGATCCGCGGGTGATCGCGGAGGCCGAGCGGGCCGGGATCTCGCCGGAGTGGATCGAGGCCGCGCAGAATTCGCCGGTCTACAAATTGATCGTCGATTACCAGATCGCGCTGCCGCTGCATCCGGAATACCGCACCATGCCGATGGTTTGGTACGTGCCGCCGCTGTCGCCGGTGGTGGATGTGCTCTCCGAGACCGGACACGATGCCGAGGACGCGTCGAATCTGTTCGGCGCCATCGATGCACTGCGCATTCCGGTCGAGTACCTGGCCGAGCTTTTCACCGCCGGTGAGATCGGGCCGGTGCGCGCGTCGCTGCAGCGGCTGGCGGCCATGCGGTCGTTCATGCGCTCGGTGAACCTCGGTATGGAGCCGGATCCGTCGATCGCACCCTCGGTGCGGTTGGAGCCGGAGGAGATCGAGGCGATGTACCGGCTGCTGGCCATCGCGAAGTACGAACACCGGTACGTGATTCCGCAGGGCGCGACATCACAGGCGCACGAACTGGATTCGCTGGCGACCGGATGCAGCTTGGATACCGACGGCGGACCGGGTATGACGGCATTCGACACGATGGTGGAGAAGTTCCATCTGACCGACACCAATGGCGCTGCGCCGGACGAGAAGTCGAATCGGATCAATTTGCTGAACTGGGATGGGCGCAGTACCGACGGACTGCTGCCGACCGCGCGCAACGGCAATGGGGCCAATGGGCACGGCGCGAACGAGACCGATGGCTCGGCGAAAAACGGTGCGGCCACGAATGGCTCGACCAACGGTTCGGTCACCCCGACGCCGACCGGAGCGACGAAATGAATCCGCTGACACCCGGAGGCGCATGATGGCACTGCTGAAGGTGCGCCGCAGGCCCGAGCCCGTCGCTCAGCTGTCCGAGCGCGATTGCCGCCTGGTGTGGCGGATCGCCGCGCTGCTGCTCGACTATCCGAGCGAGCGGATGCTGGCGACCATCGACCAGATCGACGACGCCGCAACGCAATTGCCGGACGTGGTAGGCGCGCCGCTGCTGGAATTCATTCACCACCTGCGTGCCACGCCGCCGATCACGCTGGCCCAGCAATACGTCGAAACCTTCGATATGCGCCGCCGCTCGAGCATGCATCTGACGTTCTACGCCTACGGTGACACCCGCAAACGTGGTATGGCGTTGTTGCGGTTCAAGCACGCCTACCGGCACGCCGGTGTCGAACTCGGTGACGAGGAATTGCCCGACCACCTGCCGGTGCTGCTGGAATTCGCCGCGACCGTCGACCCGATCGGCGGTGAGCGTCTGCTGGGCGAACACGTTCCGGTGATCGAACTCCTGCGACTTTCACTGGTAGACAACGGCTCCCCGTACGCCGGAGTGCTGGCGGCCGTCGTCGCCACGCTGCCGCCGCTGACCACTGCGGACCGGCGTCGCATAGCCGAACTCGCCGCCCAGGGACCGCCGGAGGAAGAGGTCGGTCTCGACCCCTTCGCCATGGACCCATCGCTGTTCGACGGATCGGAAGCCCGCCGATGACCACCGCCTTCTGGATGACGCTGCCCTACGTGGCCTTCACCTCGTTCGTGCTCGGCCACCTGTGGCGCTATCGCAACGACCAATTCGGTTGGACCACACGGTCTTCCCAGAGCTACGAGAGCCGTCTGCTGCGGCTGGGCAGCCCGCTGTTCCACTTCGGCATGCTCGGGGTCATCGGCGGGCACGTGCTCGGCGTGCTGATCCCGGAATCCTGGACCGACGCCGTCGGCATCTCCGAGCACACCTACCATGTGGTCGCGGTCGCGGCGGGTTCGGTCGCCGGACTCGCGGTGATCCTCGGCGTCGGCATCCTGCTCTACCGCCGCATCACCGTCCCCGCCGTCCGCAAGGCCACCACGCGCAATGACCAGCTCATGTATGTGCTGCTGGCCGCCGCGCTGATCACCGGTCTGCTCAATACCTGGGGCAGCAATCTGCTGTGGGGCACCTACAACTATCGCGAGACCGTATCCCCGTGGTTCCGTAGCCTTTTCACGGTCCATCCGGAACCCGAGCTGATGGTCGGCACGCCGTGGACCTTCCAGCTGCACGGTCTCGTCGTGCTGACGCTCATCGCCATCTGGCCCTACACCCGTCTGGTCCACATGTTCAGTGCGCCGGTCGGCTACCTGACCCGGCCGTACATCGTGTACCGCGCAAAGGAATCCAACGCCCCGGACAAGCGTCGCTACGCGCGTGCCTGGGATGCCCCGGTCACGCCCGAAACCTGGCGCTGACCCCCGAGTTCGGGTCCTCTCACCCGATGCCCCGCAGCCCCGTCCTCCCTGATCAGGAGGGCGGGGCTGTGCGCTTTCCCGGCAAACACGCTCGTCGAATCCCGAGGACATGCTCACGGCCGTGATAGGAATTCGACCCATGTACCGGCTAGTGCGATGCCTGGTTTTCCTGTTGGCGGTCTGCGCCGCGACCATTCCCGTAACCGCCGGAGCCGATCCCGGCTCCCGGATCCTCGATGTCCGGCCGCTCGGCGGGCGAGAGTTCGAGGTCGTGGTCCATTCGGCGGCGATGAATCGGCCCATCACACTGTGGATGTCGCATCCCGGTACAGGTGCGCCCGCACTCTATCTTCTCAATGCGATCGACGGCGGCGAGGACGGCGGACCGTGGACGCGCCGCACGGATGTCGCGGATTTCTTCGCGGATAAGAACGTCAATGTGATCGTGCCGATGAGTGGGCGCGCGAGTTACTACACCGATTGGCTCGACGACGATCCGGTCCTGGGCCGCAACAAGTGGACGACGTTCCTGACCCAGGAGCTGCCGCCGCTGCTGGGTTCGCGTTTCGGTATGACCGGGCGCAATGCCGTTGCGGGCCTGTCGATGTCGGCGACCTCGGCACTGAATCTGGCCATCGGCGCACCCGGCATGTATCAGGCCGTGGGTGCCTACAGCGGCTGCCCGCGCACCAGTGACCCCGCCGCCATCGCCTATCTGCACTCCCAGCTCGCGGTCTTCGGCGCGAATGCGGGCAACATGTGGGGCGCCCCGGACAATCCGGCCTGGGCCGAGCACGATCCGATGCTGCACGTGGACCGGCTGCGCGGCTTGGCGCTCTACGTCTCGTCGGGCAACGGCGCACCGGGCGTGCACGAAACCCTCGGCGATGTCGGCATCGATGGCAATCCGGTCCGGCTGCTCGACCGCATGCTGGTCGGCGGTGTCATGGAGACCGTCATCGATGGCTGCACCGGCCCCTTCGTGGACCGGCTGGCCGAGGCAGGCATACCCGCCACCGTGAATCTCCGTCCGGCGGGCACGCACGCCTGGTCGTACTGGCAGGACGACCTCCACCAGTCCTGGCCGCTGTTCGCCGCCGCGCTGGGCGCATAGCCGACACTTGTCGGTGCCCTGGTCGACAATGCGGTATGGCCTATGACAAAGTGCTCGCCGATCGGATCCGGGAGCTGATCGACCCGACACCCGACGTGAGCGAAAAGAAGATGTTCGGCGGTCTCGCCTTCCTGATCAACGGCAATATGGCGGTGGCGGCGAGCCGGACGGGCGGTCTACTCGTCCGCGTCGACCCGCAGGAGAGCACCACCCTGCTCGCCCGCGAATACGTCGGCACGATGGTGATGGGCGGTCGCGAAATGCACAACTGGCTGCGGGTCGACGGCGTGGCCGTCGCCGATGACGAAGCGCTCGATGAATGGGTCGACCGCGGTGTCAGTTATGCGCGTTCGCTGCCGCCGAAGGAGAAATAGCGGCTCAGTGGACCAGGCGGCGGAAGGTGAGTTTGTCGAATTCCCGACCGTATTCGTCCACCGCGACCACATCCATTTCGCTGGCGAAGATGCCGGGGCGGACATCGACGCGCAGGAACGAGTAGTTGCGGAACCGCACTCGCGACCAGGAAGCCGCTTCGTCCTGTTTGCCGCCGGACGCGGTCCACACATAGCTGTTCGGGACCGTCGTGTCCGGTAATTCGTGGCCGCGGAACGTTTCCTGCGAACCGGGTTGGAAGTCGTAGCGTGGGCGGCCACCACCGCCGACGGTGTAGTAGACCGTGCCGTCCGTATCCGGGTAGACGATCGAATTGTCCGCGGCGATCCTGGTCGCGGCGCCGGCGCGGATCGGATCCGTGCGTTCGTAGACGTGATTGTGGCCCTGCAGCACCAGATCCACCTGATACCGGTCGAACAATCCGGCCCACGCATCGCGCACGCCGCCGTCGCTGGCATGGGCGTCGGTGGTCGAGTACGCGCAGTGGTGGAAGAAGCACACCAGGAAGTCGATATTCGGGTCCGCGCGGTAGGCGGCGAGAGTACGCTCCACCCAACTCGTCTGCGCCCCACCGGAATACCCGGTATTGGCCTTGATCTCATAGCTGACGTCATTGGCGTCGAGCGAGAGTACCGCGACATTGCCATAGGTGAACGAATACGCCGACGGGCAGCCCGCGGGGCCGTTGCCGGGGAAGTCCAGCCGCGCCAGATGTCCGCCGTAGCCGTGCTGGCCGTAGGTCGCTTCCATATCGTGGTTGCCGGTGGCGAACATCCACGGCGTCTCGGCGGCACTGCGTTCGATGGCCCCGAAGTAGACATCCCACACGTAGGGGTTGTACTTGTCGAACCCGGATTCGAGCTTCGCGCCGCTGGCGACGAATTCGTTCGGCTTGCCCCCGCCGGACGGGTCGGCATAGGCGATATCACCGGCGAGAATGTGGAAATCCGGTTTGGCGGCCGCGATTTGGCGCAGCACATTGCTCGCGTGCGGCGCGTTCGGATCGTTATCGGCCTTGTAGTACTTATCGTCGTAGTCGCCGGGCACGGTGCCCTGCGGCAGCGCCGGAGTCTCGTCGGTGCCCTGATCGCCCATCATCGTGAACCGGAACGGCAGGATCGCGCTACGCGCGCTCGGCATCGCGGGTGCGGCGGCACGGATATCGCCGGTGAAGCCGTCGGAGGTGCGCCAACGATAGAAATGCGGCACACGTCCGGGTAGTCCGTCGACGGGGGCGTGCACGTAGAACTGTTCGGCCGCCAGGACACCGCCGTCGGCGGAGGGGACCTGGGTCAGCAGATTACGAACCTCGGCCTCGATGGTGCCGCCGAGCGCCGGCGTCGGGCCGTGGTCCAGGAAGACCTTGGTACCGGCCGGTGGCCGGGAGAGCTGACCGGCGAACCGGAGCTGACTCGTCGCATCCGCTCCGTATCCGACACGTCGACCGCCGACCGCGAGCTGCGCATCCTCGGCGTAGGCGCGCCTGCCGAACGGTGAGGTGCCGATGGCCGCGACCGCGGCGGCCGCCGCGGCACCGCGCAGCACATTGCGCCGGGAGACCGGGTGCCGACGTAGGTAGTTCCGATGCCACTCGTGCTGCTCGTCCATGGTCATATGGGCGGCGTTGGCAGCGGGAATTCCGGTATCCGGAAGATCGCCAGCGGGGTTCATCGGATTCGACGGCACGGCACCGATGCTCTACGGCCCCATCGCATCACGCAACTCGACACCGCTTCCCAGGCACGAACAATCAGTGAACTCTGGTCCGCGCGACTCAATAGCTTCGCAAATCGCCCAAAACGAACGAATGCCCCAGCGGCAGTGGCGATCTCACCCCTTTTTCGGCGGCGCCTTCCGGACTAGGCTGCGGCGATGACGTCATTTACGCGTGCGGCGGCCGTGGCGGTCGTCCTGGGCGGTTCCGTATTCGGTGCCGCGACCGCACATGCGACGCCCGGTACCGACATCACCGCGGTCACCCTCGCCCAAGCGCAGATTCCCGCGGGCCTTCTCCCGTTCGTCGCGGGCACCGATCTCGTCGTCCGCGAAATCGCCATCGCGCCAGGCGGTTCCACCGGCTGGCACTATCACTACGGTCCGGTCTTCGGCTTCGTCCGCTCGGGCACCCTCACTCATCCGGGCCCCGACTGCGTGGCCCCGGTCTTCCACACCGGCGATTTCATCTACGAACCCGAGGGCGCCTGGAACGTGCACATCGGCCGCAATCTCGGCCCCGACCCGCTCGTCCTCGACGTCGTCTACGCGCCGCCCACCGGTAAGCCGCTCTTCGAAGACGCCGACGCCCCCGACTGCGCGTAGTCAGCCCGGCGTCCGCTGCCGCACCAGCGGCAGGTACACCTCGTCGACGATTTCGATCACCACCTCATCGGGTGCGGTGGGGACCCCGCGCAGCACGAATTCGTTGCGCAACAAGACGATTGCCACCGTGGCGACCCGTGGATGTAGCGCCTCGGGTGCGGCCTCACCGCGGGCGACCGCACGGCCGAGAATGGTCAGCCAGGTGGCGGCACCGGAGTCCGTGGAGTGCTCGGGTAGCTGCGCGAGCAGTTCCGCCGCGCCACCGGCCGCTGCCAATAAGTCGCGCATGACCCCACCGAGGGGTGAGCTCCAGTGTCGGTTGGCGCGGCGGAGCATCTCGAGTACGTCCTCGCGCAGGTTGCCGGTATCGGGGGGCTGAACGGCGGTCGTCAGCTGCCGGTAGGCGGCGACGCCGAGTGCGAGGCGATTCGGCCAGCGGCGGTAGATGGCGTTCTTATTGGTGCCCGCGCGGATCGCGACTCTGTCCATGGTCAGTCCGGCGTATCCGGATTCGGTCAGCTCATCTGCGGCAGCGCGCAGGATCGCCTCCTCGAGCGCTGGACCACGCCGCCGCGTTCGCCCGGGTTGTTCCACGCCTGCCACCTTTCGCCAATCGAAACTCATCGTACCTTCCAACAAGAGCGTGACGCCTGTGCACTGAGGAGTTAAGGTACGTGAAGTACCTTAATTTTGTTCGATCGAAGGAATGCACCATGCGCGCAAAAGGCATCAGTTACAGCACCGGCTTCCTCGGAAAAGGCGGGCTGTCCCGGCAGCCGTTCGACGCGACGGAGGTCGAGCGGGAGCTCCGCATCATCCGAGATGACCTGCACTGCAACGCAATACGCGTAATGGGCGGCGATCCGGATCGGATCGAGCTCGCCGCGACCTACGCCGCCGAACTCGGCCTCGAGGTCTGGTTCTCGCCCTATCCGCTGGAGCTCGAACCCGAGGACGCGCTCGCGCTGTTCGCCGACTGCGCCGAGCGCGCGGAACGGCTGAGACAGCATGGAGCCGAGGTTGTCTTCGTGACCGGCGCGGAACTGAGCCTGATGAACCACGGATTCCTGCCCGGCCGCGATATCGACGAGCGGCTCGAGCTACTGCTGCGACCGGATCGGCCGCGCGAGCAGATCGGCGAGGTCAGCGCGCGGGTCAATGAATTCCTCGGCAAGGCGGTCGCGGTGGTCCGGGAACATTTCGGAGGCAAAATCACCTATGCCGCGGTGCCGCTCGAACGCGTGGACTGGGAGCCCTTCGACATTGCCTCGGTAGATCTGTATCGGTCCGCCGAGATCGCCGACCGGTTCGCCGATGGCGTCGGAACCCTTGTCGCCCAAGGCAAGCCGCTCGCGATCACGGAGTTCGGCGCGGCCACCTTCCACGGCGCGGGCGATCGCGGCGCACTCGGCCTGGAGATCGTCGAACACGATCCGGATACCGGCGCGCCACTGCGCGTGAACGGCGACTACCGCCGCGACGAGGCAGGCCAGGCCGCTTACATCCGCGAGCTACTGGAGATCTTCGATACCAAGGGCGTGGACAGCACCTTCGTCTTCACCCTCGCCCTGCACGACCACCCACACCGCCCCGACGGCGCCCCGCGCGACGACCTGGACCTGGCAAGTTACGGCATCGTCAAAGTCTTCGAAAACCGACAGGGCGACACCTATCCGGACCTGCCATGGGAACCGAAGGCCGCATTCCACACCCTCGCCGACTACTACCGAGAGCACTGAATCGAATGGCCCGTATCCCCAACCGCAAGGTAGACTCGAACATAAGTTCGAATCGAGGGGTTCTGGATGCGGGCGTTACGTCGAGCCGAGATTGCCGGGTTGCTGGCCAGCGATATCGTCGCGCACCTGGCCACCATCGACGCGGCCGGATATCCGCATGTCACACCGATGTGGTTTCTGTGGGATCAGCAGGCATTCCGGCTGACCAGTTGGGCGGGGCGGCCGCATTTGCGGCGGATTCTGGCGAATCCGCGGGTCGGGTTGGTAATCGATCGGGAAGTGGTGGGCTCGCGGGACGGCGGGCAGCGACCGAATCGGCAGGTGCGGGTGATCGGAGATGCCGAACTGACCATCGATGCGGATGGTGTGTGGACCCAGCGCATCTGGGAGAAGTACGGCAGCGGGCCGGTACTGGGTGAGGTGGAGCGCGCGCGGGTGCTGATCACGATCACTCCCGACCGCTTCATCGCCGTCGCGAGCGTCTGACCTGCACGAAAAATTTCTTCAGAAATTTCGCGGAGATATGTCGAAGACGTCGGGACAGCTCCGACCGAAGGGTGACAGCAGGTCATAACCTACCCAGGGAGCCCACCATGTCGGTCAACACTTTCCTCTGGTTCGACAACGACGCCGAGGAAGCCGCCACCCGCTACACCGCGCTGATTCCCAACTCTCGCATCGTGGATGTCAATCGACACCCCGATGGCTCGGCGTTCATCGTCTCGATCGAACTCGACGGTCACCCGTACATCCTGATGAACGGCGGTCCCGGGCATCCGTTCACGGATGCCGCATCGATCCAGGTGATCGTGGATACCCAGGCCGAGGTCGATCGCCTGTGGGACGCCCTGATCGATGGCGGTGAACCCGGGCCGTGCGGCTGGCTCACCGACCGCTACGGCCTGTCCTGGCAGGTCGTCCCGGCGACCCTGCTCACCCTCATGCACGGTGCGAACCCCACCAAGACCGCCGCCACCGCCGCGACGCTGCGGTCCATGTCCAAGCTCGATATCAAGGTTCTGCAGGACGCGTACGACAACGCCTGAGACCGGGGGGCACCCCGTCTGATAGCCGGGCACCCAGCACACAGGGTGCCCGGCTACGACAAGGGGTGCGGTGTGCAGAGCCCGCGCACTCAGTAGTTGGCGAGCTCCGCTCGGGCGACAGCCCAGCGCACCAGCACGGATTCGAGTGAGCGCGGTAGGGTTACCGCCACGGAATCGCCCGGTCCGCACCGCCGCCCATCCACTCACCCCACCCAGAACGTCGCGCCCTTACAGGAGACGCGTCGGCGCACGTACAATAAGTCGTACGACTATCGTGTGAGGTGCGAGAGATGACCAAAGCACTACCCATATCGACCGTGCGCCAGAATCTGTTCGGACTGGTGCAGCAGGTCAACGACGACCACGATACTGTGACCGTCGTGTCCAAGAGCGGCGAGAACGCCGTACTCATGGCCGAAAGCGATTACAACTCGCTCATGGAAACGCTATACGTTCTGCGCACCCATGGCGGCGTGAAGCTACTCCAGTCCGCCGAGGATGCCCGCGCAGGACGCACCGAGGCACACGCGCTCATCGACCCCGGCCAGGACTGAGCCTATGGCCGACCGGAAACTCACGTTCACCGCGCAAGGCTGGAAGTCCTACACGGACTGGCTGACCACCAACCGGGCCGTGCTGAAAGGCGCGAACAAAATCATCGACGCCACACTCCGCGACCCGTTCGAGGGGATCGGCAAACCCGAGCCGCTACGCCACCACCTTGCTGGGCACTGGTCACGGCGAATTACCCAAGAGCATCGGTTGATCTACTACGTGACGGACACCGAAATCGTTGTGGTACAAGTCGGTTCACACTACGAAGACTGACGGCTGAACAACAAGGCTCCGGAGCCCGCGTCATTCAACGCACTCCGGAATGTCGCCGCCGACCGCCGTCGTGTGCCCGATCAGGACGGCGAAACCACCTCCGCGAAGACACCGTCGAGGTTGCTCGCGGTGAGTCCGAAGGTGTCCCGGGTGGTGGTGTCGTCGACGGTGAACTCACGATGCGACATGTGGTAGGTCTCGAACAATTCGGCCCAGAACGGGTCCGTGTGGCCGAGCAGGGTCAGTTCGCGGTCCGTCATCACCTCGAGCCGGGGCTTCGGGGCATCCGCTGTCGCGGCGAAGCGCTCGGCGGCCGCACGCACGGTGCTGGTGATGGTCGGGGCGAGCCAGGCACGCCCCCAAGCGTTTTCACTGCGTGCGACCGCGACGAGCGCGGCGGCCGCGTCACCGATCGCGGTGTAGGAGTGTGGCAGATCCAAATCCTGCGGAACCAGAGCCAGTTGGCCCGCAACCACTTTCGGCTGCACCAGCAGCGAGAACAGCGATACCGCACCGCGGCCGAGGAATTGGCCCGCCCTGACCTCGGTGACCCGCACCCGGCCCGCATCGTGCGCCGCCTTGGCATCGAGCCACATCCGCGCGCGCACTCGCCCCTTGGGGCCGGTGGCAGCCAGCGGTGTGTCGTCGGCGACCGCACCGTCCACCGGGCCGTAGCCGTACAGATTGCCGAGCATCACGTAATTCGCACCGGACTGCTCCGCGGCCGACAGTATGGCTCCGAACAGTGGCGGTACCGCCTCCGGCCAGGTGTGATAGGCCGGCATCGCGGTATTGAATACGGTGTCCGCGCCCTTGACGAGCTCGGTGAGCGCGGTCGCGTCCACCGCATCGGTTGCGATCAGCTCGATATCGGGATGCTGCGGGCCGGTCCCGCTGCGACTGACCATCCGCACCCGGTCGCCGGATTCGGCCAACCGGACCGCGGTTGCCGAGGCGGTGGCGCCCCGGCCGATGATGACATGCGAAGGCATGCGACTTCCCTTCTGAGACAAGATGATTCACGCAATCGAGGCAATCTGCCGATCGCGTGCCGTCAACATTGCCCGGTGCGGGAGCGCTACACTAGTGGCCGGTTAGCCATCTATCCCCAGGATCCAGCCATGAAGACCGTGGCCGTTGTCGCCGTCGCGCCGGTGAAGCCCTTCGAACTCGCCATGCCCGGAACCATGCTCGGTTCGGTGACGGTGGACGGCGAGCCGTGTTACCGGATGGTGGTGTGCACCGCCGAACCCGGCATTGTTCCGGGTGCGCTGGGCGGTTTCGATGTGGTGGTGCCGCGCGGACTGGATGCGCTCGACGAAGCGGATACCGTCATCGTGCCGAGCACCGGCAGTCGAGGGACCGCGGACGCGGCCACCATCGCGGCACTGCGCCGGGCCGTCGATCAAGGCAAGCGCGTCACCTCGATCTGCAGTGGCGCATTCGTATTGGCCCAGGCCGGGCTGCTGTTCGGGCGCACCGCGACCACACACTGGGGTCTGGCCGACGAACTCGCCGAGATGTTTCCCGAGGTGACCGTTCGCACCGACGCACTGTTCATCGAGGACGGACCGGTGACCACGGCCGCCGGTGCCGCTGCCGGAATCGACCTGTGCCTGCACCTGATTCGCACCGACTACGGTGCGACGGTCGCCAATGCGGCGGCCCGCGCCGCTGTGGTGACACCGGTACGCCCCGGCGGCCAAGCCCAATTCGTCGACTCACCACTGCCGCCGGAGAACGGCCGCACCCTCTCGGCCACCCGCACCTGGGCCCTGGAACGCCTCGACACTCCCCTATCCCTGGACGATCTGGCCACCCACGCCCGCACCAGCGTGCGCACCCTCACCCGCCGCTTCCACGAGGAAACCGGCCTCAGCCCACAGAAATGGCTACTGCACCAACGCATTCAGCGCGCCCGCGAACTCCTCGAATCCACCACCCTGCCCATGGACCAGGTGGCCCGCCACAGCGGCATCGGCTCCGCGGAATCCCTGCGCCAACACATGATCCGCCACGTCGGCCTACCCCCGAGCGCCTACCGCGCCTCCTTCACCCGCACTCCGTCATCGACGGGCTGATCCCGCAATCCGGCATCAGCCAACCAACTCTCGATGGCACATCATCAGTTCGATCCGACGTGGTTGGCGGAGGATACGGTTGTCTCGCAAATCCGCATGACGCCATGGCGGTTCGGATGAATCAATCTGAATATTCAGATTCCGCTGCTCGTTTGGGGTGCTCCGGATCGGGTTCGGGTGGAGCTGGGGGCCTCGCCCGTATGCCTGCGGTAGATGCGGCGGAACGCGGCCGGATCGGCGTAACCGACGGCGGCGGCGATGGCGTCGACGGGGTCCCGGGTGGCGGCGAGGAGGGTGGCCGCGTGGCGGACGCGGAGGCGGTGGACAAACTCCATGGGCGATATGCCGAGGCGCGCACGGATGCGTCGCGCGAGAGTTCGCTCGGAAACCGATGCGGCACAGGCCAGTTCGGTCAGGGTCAGCTGGCGGTCGAGATTGGCGGTGACATACCGTTCGACGGCGCGCACGGTAGGGTCGGTGGACCGTAGGTGCTCCAGCACCATATAGCGCGACTGCGACATGCGGGCGTCGAGCACGAGGTAGCGAGCGACACGGTGGGCGAGTTCCGCGCCTTGTAGGCGGGCAACCAACGCCAGCATGAGGTCGGCGTGGGCGAAGGCGGCGCCCGCGGTGAGAACTTTTCCACTCTCGATGACCATGCGGTCGGCTTGTACTTCGACGTCCGGGAAGCGTCGAGAGAGCAGCGGTGCCAGCCACCAGGTCGTCGTTGCTTGCCGTCCCGACAGGAGCCCCGAGGCGGCGAGGACGAAGGTGGCCGAGCACGATGCGGCCACCGTCGCACCGCCGGCAGCCGCATGCCGAATCAGCTCCACCGCTCGTAGCGTGTCGGGTCGGATCAGAAGTTGATCGATGCGACCTTCGTCCGCCGCGGAAGGACCCGCGATCACCAATACGTCGTCGGGACCGAATTCTTTGGGGCTCATCGGAACCCCGGTCGATACCGAGATCAATCGTCCGCTGCCCGATCGAACAGGTTCTCCGTCCAATGACACGACGCGTTGAAAGAGCAGCCGCGGCGGCGTCCGACCGGCGACCGCGGCGGCGGTGTCAACGATGTCGATCCCGATACCGAGCGCACCCTCGAGCACCCCGTCCAGCGCGAGGTGGGTAATCACGTGGCAAGAATAGACCGAATAGTGGCAAATAGGTCAATGGTGATGCCGCATAGCCTCCGGCATCGTTTCCACTGTGCAGAATTCTTTCTCGGAAGTTCCATGCGATGATCCCCTCGACGACTTCACCCGCCGACCGGTCACGTTCGACGGTACGACCCGCACCGTGTACGTCGGCGGCGACGGGCCGGCGGTCATCGTGATGGCGGAGATGCCAGGCATCAGCCCGGACGTGGCGCGATTCGCCAGGTGGGTCCGTGATGCGGGGCTCACGGTCTACCTGCCGTCGCTGTTCGGCCGGGACGGCGCCTATCCGCATGCCGACCACGGTGCGACAGTTTTCAAACGCGCATGCGTCAGCGCCGAATTCCGAGCGTTCGGAGCCGGCCGGTCCAGTCCCGTCACCCGATGGCTGCGGGCGCTGGCCGTCATCGCGCACCGTGAATGTGGCGGTCGCGGTGTGGGCGCGCTCGGCATGTGCTTCACGGGGAACTTCGCACTCACCATGATGCTCGAACCAGCAGTGCTGGCGCCCGTACTATGTCAGCCCTCCCTGCCGTTGGACGATCCTGGCGCGCTGGAGATTTCGGCCACGGAGCTGTCGGCGGTCCGCGAACGCATCGACCGTGAGGACCTCGTCGTGCGCGCCTACCGATTCGAAGGCGACCGCTTCTGCACCGCGCAACGTTTCGCCGCCTACGCGGCAGCCCTCGGCCCGCGCTTCGAGCCACGGGTGCTACCCGCATCGGCGGCAAACCCGGCGCCACCACCGTTCTTCGAACAGCATGTCGGGTGCGCCCACAGCGTCGTCACTGCCCACCTCATCGACGCCGCCGGTGAACCTACCGCCCAGGCACGTGACGATATCATCGCGTTTTTCGTCGACCGGCTGCATTCCCGGTAAACAGACCAGCTCGAGCCGCCTACTGGTCCCAGTACCAGCGCCCGTACTGCGCTACGCTCCTCTGATTTGCACAGGGAACGTGTTGGCCCGCATCAGTTCCCGGGCGGCGGCACGGTATCGGTCGGCGATCAGACGGACGACCGCAGGGTGAACACCGATCGGCTCGGCAACACCATCGGCTCCAGCATCGTGCAAGCGCTGCTGGAACAGACCGTGGGCCAGCAGATACGAGGCGATGAAGACGCGCCGCGCACCCGAATCACGAAGTTCGGCAACGACTTCCGGGATGCGCGGGGCTCCGGTGGCGACATAGCCGATGCGAACCGGCACACCGAGATGTTCGGCCAGCATGCCTGCCGCGCGCCGAACATCCTGGCGCGCACGGGCATCCGAGGATCCGGCTGCCGCGAAGACCACCGCGTCACCGGGACGCCAGCCTGCGGCACGCAGCCGCATGGCCATGATTCGGGCCAATGCCGGGTCCGGTCCCATCGCGGGGGTGACCGCGACCTCGGGGTGACCGCTCTCGGTCACCTCGCGCGGCACGTCCTGATAGACGTGGTATCCGGAGGCGAGGAAGGCCGGGACCACTACGGCGGGAACCGATTCCCCTTGGGCGTCGGTGAGATCACGCAGCACCTCGGACGGAGATGGACCGAGCACGTCCACGAAAGCGGTACGCACCCAGGGGTTCTCGGTGGTCTCCAGCCCGTGAGCAACAGCGGGACGTTCACAAACCGGAGCGGCGGAAGTATCGGCGTCGCGCCCCGAAATCGCGACGCCGTACTCACCCACCCCGAGCTCTCGGGTCACCGCCTCGGCGAGCGCGGCGATCATCTGCACACCCCTGGTACTCCTGGTGCCGTGTGCGACCAGGACCAGGGCCGGAGCCGTCACCAGCTCCCCGCAGGCTGTGCGTACCTCGGCGCCCGCGCCGGGGTGCCGATGCCCGCTACCGGCGCACGGCCGTTGGCGACGGTGCGCGGAAAGTCATCGGCGCAATCCGCGGCGTCCAGCGCCAGTCGGTAGCCCCGCTTGACTACGGTCTGAATGGCTTTCGGCGTGCCGAGCCCGGCGCGCAGCCGCGCGATCGCGGTCTCCACGGCGTGGGTGTCGTCACCGCCGCCGGGCAGCGCGGCGAGCAGATCCTCCCGGGAAACCACCCGGCCGGGCTGCCGCGCCAGCGATCGCATCAGTGCCATCGGCGCGGGCGCGAGCTGACGCACCGAACCGTCGACCACGACGCACGCACCGCGCACGCTGATGGTGTGTCCGGCGGCCTGAATTCGATTGGCGCGCCGCGGCAATTCCTCGGCGACGTGCCGAGCCAGCGCACCGAGGCGCGCCCGTCCCGGCATCGAGGTCGCCACACCCAGCTCCTCCAGCGGAGCCGCGGTGATCGGTCCGACGCAGGCGGGCAGCACCCGTCCGCGCAGCGCGTGCAGCACACCCTCGAGCAGCCCGGTCTCCTTGGCGCGCATCAACATCGACGCCACTGCGGGCGCACTGGTGAAGGTCACGCAGTCCAGGCTGGAGGTGATGATGGCCTCGATCAGGTTGTCCATCGGACCCTGATCATCCGGCGGCACCCAGCGGTATACCGGCACCGCGACGACATCGGCCCCGGCACAACGCAATACCTCGCAGAAGTCGGGGACCGGCTCCCATTCGGTTGTCGCGCCGTGCAATTGGACCGCGATCCGCACACCCTCCACGCCCTCGGCGAGCAGGTGGTCGAGCACCTCGGCGGAAGATTCCGACGCGGGCGACCATTCCTCGCGCAGTTCGGCGGCGCGGATGGCGCCCTTGGCCTTCGGCCCACGCGCCAGCATCCTGGTGGACGACAGCGTCAGCCGCAGATCCTCGGCAATGCCCCAGCCCTCGGCCGCTTCCATCCAGCCGCGGAAGCCGATGCCGGTGGTGGCCACCACGATCTGCGGCGGATCGGCGACGATCTCGCGGGTCACCCGCTCCAGTTCGTTGTCGTCGGCCAGCGGGATGATGCGGATGGCGGGAGCGGCGACGATACCGGCGCCCCGTCGGGTGAGCAGCGTGGCGAACTCATCGGCCCGCCGGGCGGCCGTGACACCGACCGTGAAACCGGCCAGACAGGCGCCCGTATCGATAGTTGTCATGCCTATCCACCGTCCGTGGCGACGAGCCCGGCATCGACCGGCTCATTGGAAACCGAAACGATGCCGTCCTCGACGCGCACCGCGTAAACCGGCAGCGTCGCCGAATCGTCGTCCAGGCAGTGCCCGTCCAGGAGCGAGAACGCCTGCTTCAGCAGCGGCGAGGCCACAACCGGAATACCGGCGCGGTCACCGACGATCCCGCGCGACATCACTGCCGCGCGGCCGATCGGATCGATATTGCCGACGGCGGCGAGCGTGCCGTCGGTCATCAGGAACAGAGCGGCCTGGCGGCCACCTTTCAGCAACACCGCGACGCCGCGGCCGGGAATCAGGTAGTCGAGTCGGCACGCCTGCGTCCAACCCGTGGTGGTAGCTGTGGCAATGCCGGGGGTATCCATCACGGTCATCGGTGTCATCCTCCAAACGCCTTACCCATTGGTACCGGCGTCCTGTTTCTTCGGGGTTAAGCGGCTATTGCCCGCGTGTGGCAACCGGGATTTCCGGCATGCCGAGCAACACCGGCACCTTCCGTTCCCCGGTCTCGTCGAATGAAATGGTCGGATCAGCCTCTTCCGGGGCGTTGACGAAGGACACGAAACGCGACAGTTTCTCCTCGTCCTCGAGCACCGCGGCCCATTCGTCGCGGTAACCGGCGACATGCTGGGCCATGGCGGCCTCCAGATCCTCGGCGATTCCGAGGCTGTCCTCGCACACGACCTGCTTGAGGTAATCGATGCCACCCTCCAGCGCCTCCTGCCACGGCGCGGTGCGCTGCAGCCGGTCGGCGGTGCGGATGTAGAACATCAGATACCGGTCGATGTACTTGATCAGCGTCTCGTCGTCGAGATCACCGGCGAGCAGCACCGCGTGCTTCGGGGTCAGACCACCGTTACCACCGACATAGAGGTTCCAGCCGTGTTCGGTGGCGATCACACCGACGTCCTTACCGCGGGCCTCGGCACATTCCCGGGCGCACCCGGAGACGGCCAGCTTCAGCTTGTGCGGCGAACGCAGGCCGCGGTAGCGCTTCTCCAGCAGCACGGCCATACCGACCGAATCCTGCTGACCGTAGCGGCACCAGGTGGAGCCGACGCAGCTCTTCACCGTGCGCAGCGACTTGCCGTACGCGTGCCCGGACTCCATGCCGACGTCGACCAGGCGCTGCCAGATCTGCGGCAGCTGTTCGACGCGGGCGCCGAACAGGTCGATGCGCTGACCGCCGGTGACCTTGACGTAGAGATCGAATTCCTTGGCGATCTGACCGATGGTGATCAGCTGATCCGGGGTGACCTCACCGCCGGGCATCCGCGGCACCACCGAGTAGGTGCCGTTCTTCTGCAGATTCGCCAGGAAGTGGTCGTTGGTGTCCTGCAGCGCGGCCTGTTCACCGTCGAGGATGTGATCGCTCGAAGTGGAGGCCAGGATGGAGGCGACCGTCGGCTTGCAGATATCGCAGCCGGTGCCCGTGCCGTGCTTGGCGATCAGGGCGGAGAAGGTGCGAATGCCGGTGACCTGGACGATCTGGAACAACTCGGCCCGCGACTGCGAGAAGTGCTCGCAGAGCGCCTTGGACATCTCCACGCCGGACTGCTCGAGCAGCTTCTTGAGCATGGGAACGCAACCGCCGCAGGAGGTTCCGGCGGACGTGCACTTCTTGACGCTCGCGATATCGCAGGCGCCCTCTTCGATGGCCCCGCAGATCGCACCCTTGGAAACGTTGTTGCAGGAGCAGATCTGGGCATCGTCGGGCAGCGAATCGGCACCGAGTTCGGCGCCTGCGGGCGAGATCAGCGCGGCCGGTTCGGCGGGCAGCGGACGCCCGACCAGCGGACGCAGCGCCGAGTACGCGGTCGCGTCGCCGACCAGGATGCCGCCGAGCAGGATCTGCGCGTCATCGGAGACGACGAGTTTCGCGTAGGTGCCCTTGGCGGCGTCGTGCAGTACGACCGATAGCGCGCCCTCGGTGGTGCCGTGCGCATCACCGAAGCTGGCGACGTCGACGCCGAGCAGCTTGAGCTTGGTCGACATATCCGCGCCGGGGAATTCGCCTGCGCCACCGAGCAATCGGTCCGCGACGATCTCGGCCGTGGTGTAGCCGGGGGCGACCAAGCCGTAGCAAACACCTTCCACCGCAGCGCATTCGCCGATCGCGTAGATGTTCGGATCGGAGGTCTGCAGACCGAGGTCGGTGATGATGCCACCGCGCGGACCGACCTCGATGCCGCTGTCGCGGGCGATCTGGTCGCGCGGGCGGACACCGGCGGAGAAGACCACCAGTCCGGCGTCGATCACCGTCTCGTCGGAGAGCGTAACCTTCAGGCGCTCAGCCGATTCCGCATCCTCGACGGTTTCGATCGACGCGGTACCGACACCGGTGTGCACCTGCAGCCCGAGATCGACGACCAGCTTCTCCAGGATGGCGCCACCACCCTCGTCGACCTGGGCGGGCATCAGGCGGGGGTTGAACTCCACAACATGCGGCGTCATGCCGAGCAGGCGCAGCGCGTTGGCCGCCTCCAGACCGAGCAGACCACCACCGACCACCACACCGGCCGCACCGGGTCCGGCCGCGGCGGCTGCCGCGCGGATGCCGTCCAGGTCATCGATGGTCCGGTAGACGAAGCACTCCGGCAGATCGTGACCCGGCACCGGCGGCACGAACGGGTACGAACCGGTCGCCAGCACCAGCGCGTCGTAGGCGATGGTGTCGCCCGCCGACGTGGTGACCTTGCGCGCCTCGCGGTCGATGGACTGCGCGGTCTGGCCGAGGCGCAGTTCGACCAGGGCGTCACCCGCGTATTCGTTACCGGGCAGCGCCAGCGCGGCTGCATCCCAGTTACCGACGTACGACGAGAGTCCGACGCGGTCGTAGGCGGGCAACTGCTCCTCGCTGAGGATGACGACCTGCCACTGACCTGCCTCGTCCCGGGACCGCAGCGCCTCCACGAACCGGTGCCCGACCATGCCGTGGCCGACGACCACGACGGTCTTGCGCTGGGTGGGGTCGACTGTCGAGTTCATGACTGTCCTCCGTTGATGATTCGGCGTCAGGCTCGGGCCGACGTGCTGGTGGACTGGGACGGGTTGCCTGCCTCGGCTTCGAGAACGAGCGCCTCGGCCTCCGTGACGACCTCGGAGTCGACGACGCCGCGCGGGCGGCGCAGGAACACCAGATAGGTCACCGCGGCGCAGGCCACGTAGAAGGCCATGAAGACCCAGAACGCGGTGGTCGCCGATTTGGTGGAGGCGTAGGAGGAGCGCAGGACGAGGTTGATCGCGACACCGCCGAGCGCACCGATCGCGCCGACGAAACCGATGAGCGCACCGGAGGTGTTCTGCGACCAGGCGGCCTGGGTGGCCGGGCTCGCGTCCAGGCTCTTGGATTTGGCGTCGAAGACCGAGGGGATGATCTTGGTGACCGCACCGTTGCCGATACCCGATACGACGAACAGTGCGATGAATCCGACCACCAGCGCGACCATCGCCGCACCGCTCGGCACGCCGCCCCGGTGGTCACCCGCGGTGCTCGCCACCGCGACCAGCACCGCGGCCGCGGTCATCGCGGCGAAGGTGTACAGGGCGACGCGGCTGCCACCGATCCGGTCGGCCCACTTGCCGCCGTAGGGGCGGGCCAGCGAGCCGAGCAGCGGACCGATGAACGCGATTTGCGCGGCGTGCAGCGTGGCCTGGGCGACCGTGTCGCCACCGGCCTTGAAGCTGATCTGCAGCACCTGACCGAAGGCGAAGCTGTAGCCGATGAACGAACCGAAGGTGCCGATATAGAGGAAGGCGATCGCCCAGGACTGCGGCACCTTGAGCGCCGTGATCATGTAGGAGAGATCGGCCTTCTGGTTTTTCAGGTTGTCCATGTAGAGCGCGGCACCGACACCCGCCAGCGCCACGAGCACGAGGTAGATCGCGCAGATCAGCGAGGCATGGGTGTTACCGACGGTGGCGATGACCAGCAGACCGACCAGCTGGATGACCGGCACGCCGATATTTCCGCCGCCCGCGTTCAGCCCGAGCGCCCACCCCTTGAGCCGCTGCGGGTAGAAGGCATTGATATTGGTCATCGAGGAGGCGAAGTTGCCGCCACCGAATCCGGCGAATGCCGCCACCACCAGGAAGGTCGTATACGAGGTGCCCGGCTGATTGATGAAGTACAGCGTGAGCAGCGTCGGGATCAGCAGCAGCGTGGCACTGAAGATCGTCCAGTTGCGACCGCCGAAACGCGCGGTGGCCACGGTGTACGGAATGCGCAGAAAGGCACCGACCAGCGTCGGCATGGCGACCAGGAAGAACTTGCCCGCCGGATCGATGCCGAACTTATCGGTGGGCATGAACAGCACCATGACCGACCAGATGGACCACACCGAGAACCCGACGTGCTCGGCGAAGACCGACCAGATCAGATTCCGCTTGGCGACGTCTTTGCCACCGGCCTCCCAGGCCGCGACATCCTCGGCATCCCAATGCTCGATGTTGTGGTTACGCGTCAGCGTGCTCAACAGGGGCCTCCCAAAATCGGTTAGCCCCACGGTAGGAAACGGGTATTGCCGAAATGCTGCCCCAAATGACCGTCAAATCAACGGTTGCTCACGATTACCGGGAAAGCCGGGTGAGTTTCAACGAAATGTTTCGGGCAGGTGACACACCGGTTTCCACACGTCACAAACAGCCGATCTTCGAATTACCGGCCCGTGAGGTGTGACGCGCATAGCATGCGCGCGGTCACACGACCTCGCAACTCGAAAGCGGGATCAATTCCAGGTGTCTTCGAGCATGCGCGGCTTGCAGGCCTGCCAGGCTCCGGTGAGCAACACCAGCACCGCGACGACAAGCATCGCGAACGGCGCGGCCCAGCCCGCGGTCGCGCTGTGCAACATGCCGAACAGGACCGGACCGATGCAGGCCACCGCATATCCGACGCCCTGGGTGAAGCCCGACAGCGCGGCCGAACCCTGCGGGGTCCTGGTGCGCATATTGATCAGCGTCAGTGCCATCGGGAAGGTACTCGGGCCGAGGCCCAACAGCACGACCCACAGCAACGGCACAGTCATCGGCGCGATCAGCAGTCCGGCGAATGCGGTGAAAAAGAAGACGGCACAACCCACTACGAACGGGAACGGATTGCGGAACCGCGCGACCACCGTCGGTGCGGTGAACGCCGACACCAGACCGACCAGCGCGAACACTCCGACCATGGTTCCGCCGAACCCGGCACTCGCGCCCGCCTCGGACAGGATCTTGGGCAGCCAGGTGAACATGGCGTAGGTGGTCAGCGAGGTCATGCCGAACATGCCCGCCATGCCCCAGGCCACCGGCGAACGCCATACCTTGCCCTTGGGCTCCTGGGTCCGTGACGGCAGCGCCGTGCTGTCCACCCGATCGTGGCCGCGGCGATCGCGCAGCACACCGAGCCACGGCAGCGCGGCCGCGAAGCCGAGAATCGCCCACAGCCCCAGCGAGATCCGCCAGCCGTGCGCATCGGCAACCGGCACCGCGATCAGCGCGGGCACCACGGTGCCGAGCTGGACCATGGTGATGTACAGCGAGCTGACCACTGCGAGCCGGTCCGGGAAATACCGCTTGACCAGCGGCGGAATCACCACATTGCCGATGCCCATACCGCCGAGCGCCAGTGCGGAGAAGATCAGCAGCTCGGCCGTGCCGCCGACCACCGCCCGGATCAGCATGCCGAGTCCGGCCATCAGCATCGCGACGAGTGCGGTGCGCTCCAGCCCGATTCGGCGCACGAAAAGCGGGGTGAGCAGACCGGAAACCGCGAACATCAGAGTCGGGATCATGCCGAAGACACCGACGACGGCCGTCGAGTAACCGATATCGGCGCCGATGCGCTCTGCCAGCGGCGAGAAAGCGGTGACGGCGACCCGGAGGGTGAGCGCGGACATCACGATGGCGGCGAGGACGAGCAGCCGACCTTCCGTCAGTGCACGTTTGCGCCGCTCGACCCGGACGGATTCCAGGCGAGTCATGGTTTCCGGGAGAGTTGCAGTCACCGCGAAATCATAGGATGACCCGATGATAGGAGGCAAGGATTTGTGACGGGCGGTACTCTGATGCCGTGCAACCCGTCCGGCGGACCAGCCTCATTGCCCAGGTAACCGAGCAGCTGCGTGCCGAAATTCGTTCCGGCCGTTGGGCTATCGGCTCCCGAATCCCCACCGAACCCGAGCTCACCGAGCTCACCGGAACCGGGAGAAATACGGTACGCGAGGCGGTGCAGGCTCTCGTCCACTCCGGGATGCTGGAGCGTCGCCAAGGCTCGGGCACCTATGTCATAGCGGCCTCGGAGGTCGGCGGCACCCTCGCGAAGTACTTCGCCGACGCGGAGGAACGCGATGTGCTGGAGCTGCGCATGGCCTTGGACACCAATGCCGCGGCCTTGGCCGCGCGCCGACGCGACGAGACCGATATCGCCAATCTGCGGCGGCTGCTCGAGGAACGCAGCCAGCAGCACTGGGATGAACAGAATCTCGCGGCCATCGAGGCCGATGTGGAACTGCACCGCGCGATCGTCGTCGCCAGCCACAACGCGGTATATCTGGAGTTCTACGATTCGCTGCTGCCGATTATCGAACAGGTGATCCGGGCGCGGACCGCGAAATCCGACGATGCCTACGACGCGGAGCACAATGAATTGGTGCAGGCCGTCATCGATGGCGATCCGGAACGCGCGGCCCAGGCCGCGCGGTGCTTCCTCGCCTCGCTGATCGCCGAATATCCGGACCGCTAGACTTCTGGTCAACCGACCGAAAACTCGTGCGCCCAACAGGTAACCAAGAGGTCACCGACCAGCTCGCCACCATGTGAGTCGGATTTGCCTGGAACGTCACTTCAGGCCATTCACACGCAACAACCGGCTTTTACCTTTGTCTCGACCGCAGCTCGGCGAACCCACCGAGCCAGATCGAGAGGAAGCCGATGACTGCCGCAGTAGCTGCCACCGGCCAGCAGTCGGACACCCCAACATTCACGCACCAGAAAAAGGGGCGCTGGCTGGATCACTGGGAACCGGACAACACCGAATTCTGGGAATCGGGCGGCAAACTCACCGCCCGCAAGAACCTGATCTTCTCCGTCTTCGCCGAGAATCTCGGCTTCAGCGTCTGGGTCATCTGGGGCACCGTGGTGACCAGCATGGGCCTGGCGGGCTTCGACTTCCTGGCCGGACTCGGCAAGGGCAACCCGACCGCGGTGAGCAATGCCCTGCTGCTGACCTCGACCCCGACGCTTGTCGGTGCGGCACTGCGCATTCCGTACACCTTCGCCATTCCGAAATTCGGCGGACGCGCGTTCACGGCGTTCAGTGCGGCCATGCTGCTCATCCCCACGCTGGGCCTCGCCTACTTCGTGAACCAGCCCGGCACCTCCATGTGGGTGTTCATGGTGCTTGCCGCACTCGCCGGCTTCGGCGGCGGCAACTTCTCGTCCTCGATGGCCAATATCTCGTTCTTCTTCCCGGAAGGGAAAAAGGGTGCGGCCCTTGGCATCAACGCCGCGGGCGGCAATCTCGGTGTGGCGCAGACCCAGTTGGTGCTGCCGCTGCTGATCACCCTCGGCACGCACATCATGGCCAAGGACGCGGCGGGCTACCGCTTCGGCATCACGCTGTCGGTGCTGGTCTGGGTGCCGTTCATCCTGATCGCCATGTTCGGCGCACTTCGGTACATGGACAGCATCAGCACGGCCAAGGCCGACGGCAAGTCCTACAAGCTGGCGCTGACCAATAAGCACACGTGGGTGATGTCGTTCCTCTACATCGGCACCTTCGGTTCGTTCATCGGCTTCTCCTTCGCCTTCCCGACGCTGATCAAGGCCAACTTCCCGGATCTGGCCAAGATCGGCTGGATCACCACGCTCGGTAACCTCGCCTTCCTCGGCGCGCTGGTCGGTTCGTTCAGCCGTCCGTTCGGCGGCTGGATCTCCGACAAGGTCGGCGGCGCCAAGATGACCATCTTTGTCTTCGGCGGTATGGCGATCGCATGTGTGCTGATCATGGCCGGACTGCAGGCAAAGAGCTTCCCGCTCTACCTGGTTGCCTTCCTGCTGCTGTTCGTGCTGACCGGAATCGGCAACGGTTCGACCTACCGGATGATCCCGTCCATCTTCAGCGCCGAGGCCAAGAAGTACGCATCCGAACACGGACTCGACCTCACCGACGCCGCCGCCTCGGCCAAGCGCCAAGCAGGTGCCGCGATCGGTGTCATCGGCGCGATCGGCGCCTCCGGCGGCTACCTGCTCCAGCAGGCACTTCGCCTGTCCAACATCAACTTCCACAGCATGAACCCGGCCTTCTGGGCCTACGCCGTCGCCTTCCTGGTGATGGCCACGGTCACCTGGTTCTTCTACCTGCGCTCCTCGTTCGCCGTGGCCCGCGTCCCCTCACTGGCCTACGCCAACGTATAACCACATCACCCGCTAGACCCGAATGCCGCGCTGGACGAGGTCCCCAGCGCGGCATTCGGCCGTCCATCCGCAGCACCACCCGCGACTGAGTAGGGATCGCATTTGGCGGTCTCGGTCCGTCAACTGCGCCAGCACTTTACGCTGGAAAGCAGCCTCACACCGGGAGGGTGGGCATTGGATAATTCCGAGGGGGCGGGGGAACCGGTGTTCCGGACCGCACGATTGGCGGATCTCGACGATATCGCCGCGCTGGAGCGAGAACATTTCGGCGACCTGTGCTACCCGTATGTGACGCTGCGGCAGCTGTTCGACCTGCACGGACCCGATTGGGTGGTGGCCGAAATCGGCGGCAGAGTGCGCGGCTACGCACTCGTCGGCGTCGGCACCCGGCGGCGCGGCTGGGTGATGGGTCTCGCGGTCGCACCGAACTACCGCAATCGCGGCCTCGGCCGCGCGCTGCTGGACCGGGCCGTGACGAGTTGCCGCACCGCACAGGCGGATTCGGTATACCTCACGGTGCGACCGACGGACCAGCGCACGGTCAAGCTGTACAAGAACGCGGGATTCCGTTGGGCCGGATACGAACAGCGCTACTTCGGCGCGGACGAACCGCGAGATGTGCTGGTACACCGCATCGATCGCTGGCCTACCACCTCGCAGTTCCCCGGGCCGAGCGACAAGCGATGGCTCAAGGGCGGTCGCGCACCGGATTGATAGTCGAATCGCGTTGGTATGGTGGTTATCACGTCGAACGCGACGGCTGCACCCGGGGGAATACACGATGACCGAATACGCGGGCCTATCCCAACTGTCACCTGCCACCGCCGAGAAGGCGGTCAATTCGATGACCATGCTGATCGATCGACATGCCGACCGGTACGCCGGTGAGATCGCCGAATACTTCCAACAGGCCGGAGCGGGAGCCGAACAGCGACTCCTCGACTCCTTCAACACCCATGTCGAGACATTGGAACTCGATTACGACCCGGTGAAGATTTCCCAGCCCGGCGACAGCCTGGTCTTCTCCCACATCTACACGGCGGCACGGGAACCCGCCGCGGACGGCGACGGCCGTCTGCGCGCTTTGACGGCGCTGCTCGCCGCCGAGGTCGAATTCCGCGGACCACGACGGCTGAGCCGCACCCAGAACACCCGGATCGCCGAAATCTATGAGCATCTCGGCCGCGCGCTGGTCGCCGCCGACCTGCCCCACCATGCCGTGCTGGCCTTCAAACGCGCGGTGGGACTGCACCGTGTCGAGGAGGACTTCGACGCACAAGACCGCTGCGGGCACGCCTTGGCGCAAGCGCGTTGCCGCGCTGTCGATCAGGTCTGGAAGCGGATCCCGCACTGGACCCTGGAAGTGCTGTGCGGCTATGGTTTTCGGCCGTTCCGGCTGCTCTGCTGGATCGCCGCCGTACTGCTCATCGGCACCGTCGTGCTGTGGGCCACCGACGGCCAGCCGATCCCGACCGCACTGCACATGTGCCTGATCAACTACCTCAATCCACTCGGCCTCGGCGATCTCGAGGAGATCAGGGGCTCCGGGCGGACACTGCTGGTCATCGAGGCCTACGCCGGACTCGTGCTCAATTCGCTGTTCTTCGCACTGCTGGTCCGGCGATGGTTCCGGATCTGATCGCGCCGCGGCGGCTAATCCGCACTGTAGTCCTCGGTGCCGATTCTGGTGTGCCGCATCGCATCCAGTGTCGCCACCAGCACCCGATTGTGCAGCTGATCGATCAATGCGCGCCGTCCCGCGGTGAAATCCGGATCGGTATTCAGCTGCGTCCACAGCCCGCGCAGCGCCGGTGGCGTATGCGCGCCGGGCACCCACAGATGTGCCAGATGGTGCAACACCGGGGCCAGCACCCCCACCGACTCCGCACTGCCCTGCGGGTAACCATCGGACTGCTCCAGCGCCGCGGCGGTGACCGACAGCAGCCAATCGTGCACCGCGAGATCCTCACAGAACCGCTGCACATCGGCCAGTTCCGCCTCGGTGCGAACGGTGATCAACGCGGTGCGGACCGTATCGTTCTGCAACCTGAACCACACCACCGGCTGCGCCGGATCACCGATCCGCGCCGCCCAGCGCAGCCTGGTCGTCCCCGATTGCACCGGTGTGTTCTGATCGAGGCGGTGATCCATCCGAATGCGGCCGAGCAGCCGATTGGCGATCGACGCGAGATCGAGGGTGCCCACCGGCGGCGGGCCCGCGGCCAGGAAGCCCTCGGCCAGCCGGGCGCCGGTTTCGGCGGTGACCTTGGTGATCACCTCGGACACCCCGACCTGGCTCAGATAATGCGACCACGTCCGGCGCTGATCGCCTGCGGCGCGCACGACTCTGGTCTGCGCCGAACTCTGCAGCACCCGTCCGCCGACCACGACCGCGTGCGTTGCCACCGTGCCGATCGCCCGCACATCGGGATGCGAAGGGGCAGCCAACCGGCAATCCACGCCCTCGGCGGTGGTCGGCGAGACCGCGAGCGACATCGGGCGCTCCCGCCACAGCATCGGACGGCCCGGCACGAGCTCGAGCAGTTGCTCGAGATCACCGCGCGGCAGCGGCGCCGCCGCGGGCAGCAGGCAGGTGTCCACCTCACCGAACACGATCAGTGGGCCGGCGGGTGTCCTGGTCTGTGCCGCACCAGCGCGCACCAGCAGGCGCACGGCGCGGCCACGACGCAGCTGCCTCAGATGCGGCGTCGAGCGGGCCGTGCGCATCCGGCGCGCGGCCGAATCGTTCGGTTCGTTCACGTCAGGATCCGTCCAGCAGGAAATGGGTGAGGCGTTCGGTCACCTTGCGCGATACGTCGATACCCTCCTCGTTGCCCCTGGCGACGATCTGATCCACCACTTCGTCGTCGAGTTGGATGTGATCGAGTATTACGCGCACCGCGTGCTCGATACCCAGATATCGCTGCGGCAGCAGCGAAAGTGACCGATATGCGGCAAAAGGTTTTGCCCGCGGATTCAGCTGGACCACCGCGGGCATCTCCCACCAACTGCTCGGCCACGGCATACCCGCCTCCCACGGCTGCGGCTCGACCACCGGCATACCGTCGAAACGCAGCATGCCCAGTCGCAGCAACTGCCAGATGGAGGCCAGATACGGGCAGGACCATTTGGTGAAGACTTCCTTGCGCCCGTTCACCTTCCGGGTCTGTTTGCTCCACATTTCGACATCGAGGAAAATCGAATGCTCGCGCCGCCCGAACTCCTCGGCCGGTTCGTACGGCTCGTCGTGCATGGCCTGTTCCGAGGGATCATCGGAGGCGCGTCGGCCATTGCACAGCCAGCCGGATTCCGCGGTGGGTGGTCTGCGTCCGTTCGCGCCCTCGGGCGGTTCGGCCACGATGCGGGCGCGGACCAACTCGGCCAGCTCGATACGCGGCGCGCTCACCGCGCCGTATTCGGCGGCCGGAACCTCCCAGCAGCCCGCCTCGCGCGCCAAATAGTCGATGCTCAAACCACATTCGTCGGCATTGCGCAGCAATTTGTCGAGGATTTCGCCGGGATTGGTGTCGGACCGGAAATAGTCGTCGACCAGAAAGCAGGTGCTCACCCTGGCGCGCGGACCGAATTCGATTTTCGCGGCCTCGGTGAATGCCGTGACCAGCGGCACGATCCGACGAAACTGCGTGCGAATCTTCTCCTCGCCATTGGCCAGATCGTGCATATAGAAATGTCCGACCTCGATCGACACATGGGACAGCGGCACCTTGGCGACGCGCGGATGCTCGGTGGCCTCGCTGTAGCCTGCGGCATGCTCCATATGCTCGAAATCCCTTTCCAGGATGGTGTTCTCGAGTTCGGTCGATTCAGATCCGGCGCCAGGTCGCGGGATCGAGCACGCGATCGGCGAGCGTGTCGAAGGCCTCGACGGTTGCCTTGTTGGCAATTTCCTTCTGCACGTCGATATCCAGAATCAGCTGTTCGCGCCATTGCAATACCGGCTCGACCGGGGTCTCGCCGAGCATCGCGCTCGCACCGACCTTGTTCGTCGATGCCAGCCGTTTCAACATGGAGTCCTGCTGGTGTAACCAAGCCGCCTGCGGCCCAGGGGATTCGGTCGCCTCGTTCAATTGCGGCACCGCGGTGCGCACGTACCTGATGTTGTCCAGCAGTACCTCGGGGTCGTGGCCCGCGCCCGCACCGCAATCGAGGATCCCGTACTGTCCGCGCACCAGACCGTGTGCGGCGATGATGTGCTGCCGGGTCCAGCGATGAAATACCAACCAGCGCACCGTTCGCGCGGCCAGCTGCGGCAAAGCCGTTGCCTTGAGCGCGATTTCCATCGCCACCGAGCGTCCCGCGCTGAGATCGACAATGCACACGTCGAAGTCCTGATCGAGTTCGAGCAGCAACTGGGCGCAGTTGTCGAGGGTACGGTCATCGATCTTGGTGAACTCCGCGCCACCGGCATCGCCGGGCAACAGGAACAGCTTGCCGGTTCGCGTACGCATCTTGCGTAATTCGCGACGATCGGTATTGTCCCGCACGTCGATTCGAGTGGCGACGCCGCGGCCGAGCAAATAGGAATGCAGGCCGTCGCCACCGGTGATGCCTCGCTCCACACCGCTGATCTCGAAAAGCGCACCCGCGGTAGGGGAACCGAAATCGAAATCCAGATAGGCGACCCGCTTACCCCGCACACACATCCGATAGGCGAGATTGCAGCTGGTCACCGAGCGGCCGGTGCCGCCCTTGTCGGAGGTCGCGAACACGATCATGCGCTAGGGGTTCCTTGTCGCGTCGCGGCGGGCGGCGGCCAGTCGGTCGAGTTGGCGCAGCGCGTCGAGGGCGTGCACGAAGGTGGTCGCGGAATCCTCGCGCACCAACCGCCTGGCCTGATCGATATGGTCCTCCACGCGATCGAGCGCGGCCCGGTTGCCCGAGGTGTCGTCGATGCTCACACCGAGCATCTCCTGATCGAATCGATGCTCGGCGGTATTCAGCATGACCCGCGCGACGTCCTGCAGATCCGGCCAGTTGGGCGGCGGTTCACGGTAGGTGCGGTCCGCCGCCACCAGACATTCGACGACGCGTTCGGTCATGTACCAGGACGGCCGGGTGACCTCGGCATCGCCGTTCTCCCCGAACGCGCCCGCCGGGTCGTCCCACAGTCCGGGCGCACCGGCCCGCAGCATGCGCCGATCCAGATGCTCCATCACCGATTTGGCCAATTCCATCAGCTTGTCGCGGGCCGCGACATTGTTGGACAGCCTGGCCGCCTGCAACATTCGCTTGAGCAGCACCGCCGAGAAGTCCGAAACCTCCCACTGCAGTGTCGGTCCGTCCTCGACACCCTCACTGCCGCGCAGGGTCAGTCGCACGCCGGGAGTGTGCAACGCGACGGCGGGGTCTTCGCGCATGGTCCGGCGAATGATCCGGCCTCGGCCCGCCAATTCGTCGAAAATGGCTACGGCCCTTGTCAAGTCGTCATCGGAGGCGGTGCGCGCGACCAGATCCTGGATCAATACCGCGGAAACGATGAGACTGAAGTAGTCCGACTGCTCGCCGTCGGAGGTGCGCCACGGAATATCCTCCAGCGGCCAGCTGCCCGAGCCGAACCGCGCGACCGTCGACCAGTAGCGCTGGGTCAACTCCCAGCGGGTACGCAGGGCCTGGGCCAGCCGGTGCTGTTTCTCGTCGAGCAGACCGAGTTCACCGGTGCGCGGGGAGACCAGGTCGTTGATGCCGTCCAGCGCGACGACCGTGAAATAGAGATACGGGCGCGGATCGGCGATGCCCTTCTCACTCGCGATCTGCGCCTCGACGAAGTCGACCTCGGTGGCATCGCGCGCCACACCCCAACTCCACCCGCATTCGAACAGCAGATTCTCGTCCTCGAGCTCCTTGACCGATTCCTCCTGGCCCAGGGTGACATCACTGCGCAACCGCGCCCGTACCCGTTCCAGACTGCGCCGCACACCGTCGACCATGCCCTGCTCGGGCTCGCCGGTCTGATTCAGCATCCCCAGAATCGCCTGTCCCTCAGGGGATTTCGGCTTGACGGTATTGACGACGAAACTGCGGACCAGTCCGGTCATCGCCGCGGTGAGCCGCGCACTGAGTTGCCCGGACAGGATATCGATCCGCTGTGTCAGTTCCCCTGGTCGCGCCCAACCGCGGAAGGCGCGCAAGAAGCGCAGGCCTGCCATACAGACGGTCAGCGACATCGAGTACGAGTCGACGACCTCGATACCACGCTGCGCCGTATTGGGTTCGCGCTCATCGGCGGAGCGCAGATAGCTGCCCGCGGAGAAGTCCGGCTGCCCGTCGTCACGGGTGTTCTGCTCGATGTAGCGCTCGAGCAGCCAGACCACGAAGCTACCGATCTGCTTCGGACCGCCGAGCGGTTCGAGGACCGAACTGACGTCGTCCTCCATGCGATCCGGATTGTCCAGTGCGAAGATATCGATCTCGGTGGCCGGATACAGCAGGCAGAGCAACTGTTCGGAATCGCTGATAGAGTTGGCGTCCATCCGACCGCCCCAGCGCCAGTCCGTGCCATCCCAGCACGCGGCGAGCATGGCGCGCCACACATCCAGAATCTGTTGCCTCGGTTGGATTCTCACCTGCTGCCGTCCTCACCCCAAGTCGCAGGCGCGCCGCTCCTCACCGCGTCCACGAACGTCAAATTAGCACGGGCACAACGCTTACGCTGCTCCACGAGGGTCCGATCCGGTTCCATTCCGGCATCATCTGAACCGGTCGCGGGGCCGTTCGAGCACGGGCAACCACACAGCATCCGGTGGCCCGAAAAGCGGGTAATACGACGCCGCCTGATGGCGGTTGTCCGAGCATAGAGCAACCGATGCAGCGCACGGCGCAGATCGGGTAACCGGGCGATCGCGCGGTTGGGACCGAACTCAGAGCATGAGGCGAACCATGTCGGCGGTCCGCGCCAATCCGGGAAACGCCTCGGGGGTCGAACGGGGGTGCAGCGCATGTACAGCAAGCCGAAACATGACCGCTCGCAACAACATCTGCGGCCACTCCGGTAAATCGGACCAGCGGTCGAGCAGGCCGTCGTCGGCGCCGCCCCAGGCGAGTGCGTCGACGACGATGACACCGGCGGCCCATGGCGCCGGACGCCAGTACGGCGTGATGTCTGTGAGGCCGGGTGTGAAGACTCCGGCGAAAAGTACCGTGCCGAACAGGTCTCCGTGCACCAGTTGCGCAGGTGTTTGGACCGGTTTGCGGAGTGTGGCGAGTTGGCCGATCAGTTCCATGCTGCGTTGGCCGTCGGGGGAGGTTGCCGGGGTGATGCCACCGGCGCGCAGACTTCGCAGCGGTACCGCCTCCCAGGCGGCGCGGTCGGCGGCGACGAAGACGTCGACATCGACCCAGGGGGCGACCGGCGGCTGGACCAGGAACCGTGGTCGTTCGAGCTCCGCCGTGGCCTTGTGTAGTCGCAGTGATACCGAGACGACCTCGTCGTAACGTGGCTCGGGTACACCCTCCAAATAGGTATCGGCGCGCCAGCCGGACACCACATAGCGGCCGTCGGTGGCGCGCACGGGGCGGGCCAGGCGCAGGCCGTCCACCTTCAGGGTTTCGCGGACCTTCGCCGACCATGCCGCCCTGGCATGATCGGCGATCGGGCTGAGCACCACGTCACCGAGCCGCCAGCCGCCGTCCCAGTCTCCCAGCGAAACCGGGGTCACTTCGCGCAGACCGAACGTGGCGCGCACGTGCTCGGGGGGTTCCACAGAAGTCACGGCCGTACGGTACCTGTGTTGAATTTGGCACGCCTGCGGCGCGCCGTGCGCTCTACCTTTGGCCGCGCCTTCGGCGCGGCGTGTTCGCGGCCCCCGGGTGTCTCGCGTCCGAGCCGTCGAGACTCGCGCCTACGGCGCATGCGCTTCGACGACCCGGACGCGAGACGGGCCGCGAACGGGTCGCTCGTAAGACTCGCTCCGTGGTGGTTACGCCGCGAAGCAACCTCTCGGCATGAGTACCCGGTCTAGTAAACCGGCGGCGACACGAGGACCTGGCCTAGTAGACCGGCAGTGACTTGTCGACCTGATTCGCCCAGGCGACGATGCCACCCTGCACGTGCGAGGCGTCGGAGAAACCGGCGTTCTTCAGGACCGCGAGCACCTCCGCCGAGCGGATACCGGTCTTGCAGTGCAAGACGATCGGGCGGTTCTGCGGCAGATCCGACAGCGCCTCACCGGAGAGGAATCGATCCTTCGGGATGAGCTTGGCGCCCTCGATGTGCACGATGTCCCATTCGACCGGCTCGCGCACGTCGATGAGCTCGATTTCCTTGCCCGCGTCGAGCAGTTCCTTGAGCTCGCGCGCGGTAATCGTCGAACCCGCGGCCGCGGCTTGGCCCTCCTCGGACACCACACCGCAGAACGCCTCGTAGTCGATCAGTTCGGTGATCGGCTGACGCTCCGGATCGCGGCGCAGCTTGATGGTCCGGTAGTTCATATCCAATGCGTCGTAGACCATGAGACGACCGAGCAGCGGTTCGCCGATGCCGGTGATCAGCTTGATCGCCTCGGTCACCATGATCGAGCCGATGGAGGCGCACAGCACGCCGAGGACACCGCCCTCGGCGCAGGAGGGGACCATGCCGGGCGGCGGGGCCTCTGGGTAGAGATCGCGGTAGTTGATACCGCGGCCGTCCGGTGCGTCCTCCCAGAAGACCGACACCTGGCCCTCGAAGCGGTAGATGGAACCCCAGACATACGGCTTGCCCGCCAGCACCGCGGCGTCGTTGACCAGGTAGCGGGTGGCGAAGTTATCGGTGCCGTCGACGATCAGGTCGTATTCGGCGAACAGTTCGACGGCGTTCTCCGGCTCCAGGCGGATCTTGTGCAGCCGGACCTCGATGCCGGAGTTGATCTCGAGGATGGAATCGCGCGCACTGTCGGCCTTCGGGCGGCCGATGTCGGATTCGCCGTGGATGATCTGGCGCTGCAGATTGGACGCGTCGACCTCATCGAACTCGACAATGCCGAGCGTGCCGACACCGGCGGCCGCCAGATACAGCAGCGCGGGCGAGCCGAGCCCGCCGGCGCCGATTACCAGCACCTTGGCGTTCTTCAGCCGTTTCTGCCCATCCACACCCAGGTCCGGGATGATCAGATGACGGCTGTAGCGGGCGATCTCGTCCTTGGTCAGCTCCGCGGCCGGTTCGACCAGCGGCGGCAGGGACTTCGGTGATGACACGTCCAGGGCTCCTCGAATCAATTGGCCGATCGCACTGTGGTGGCTCAGCGCTTTATTAGTCAACACCGACAACCGGGCCGTTCTTCCCGACCATGGTCTCGCACCGCCAACCCGAGCCGCTGAGCGGGTACACCCGGCACCTACCCACCCACCCACTCGACAACCACGGAGCGAGTCCCACAAGCAACCATCCGCAGCCCACCTCGCACCACCAACCCAAGCCCCTGAACGAGTACACCCAGCACCTACCCACCCACCCACTCGACAACCACAGAGCGAGTCTTACGAGCGAGGAGTTCGCGGCCCGTCTCGCGGCCGAGTCGTCGAAGCGCATGCGACGAAGTCGCGAGTCTCGACGGCGCCGCTAGCGACTGCTTGCAGGTCGCTCGAAAGGGTCTGCCGCGAGACACCAGGGGGCCGCGAACACGCAGCGCCGCAGGCGCGGCCAATAATTCAGCCGCGGGGATAGGGCCAGGGATTGAAGCGGCAGCGCTTACCGTCCATCGGGACCACACCGTCCGGATCGAGGGCGGCGATGTCGTTGTTCTTGGTGCCGAAGGTCTGCTGCATCATCACCGGGGCGAGCCCGCCGTCGGTCTCGCACGGCTGATGCTGGTGGTAGCCGATGGCATGGCCGACCTCATGGTTGACCTGGTACTGCCGATAGGAACCGATATCGCCCTCGAAGGCCAGCGCACCGCGCACCCAGCGCACCTCCGAAAGCACCACCCGCCGCAGATCGGCATTGAAGCAGGAGGAGTCGATCGGAATATCGAAACCGCATGCCTTGCGCGAGGATTCGCGGGAGGCGAGCGAAATGCGGAAGTCCGGTTCGCCACGATCGATGCGCCGGAAGGCGAATTTGGTGTCGTGCGCCCAACTCTTGGGATTGCCCAGGGTGCTGTCGACCAACTTGGCCACGGATTCGTCTCCGCCGAATCCGGAAGTGTCCACGCCGTCCTCGATTTCGACGGTGTACTTGAACTGGAACTCCGATCCGGTGCCCACCTGCGCGGTGGTCCCCGGCACCACACGCCATGTGCCCGTACCGGTTTCGGTGAACGGTCCGCCGTCGGGCAGCGCGCCGGTCGGCAGATTCGTCGGGAAGTGGCCGTCGCCGGGCGGTGCGCCGATGATTCCCGCGGATGCCGCACGCGGGCTCAATCGTCCGAATCCCGGTGCCCCGCCTGGCATATTCGCCGGATCGGTGCCCCCGCGCACCGCGTCCACGATCACCAACACGGTCACCACGAAAAGTACGGGAAGTGCGTAAGCACGCCAACCATAGGTGCGGATGAAGCGACCGACCGCGCTCTGTTTCTTGGTATCGCGCTCGGGTCTCGGTGCGCGGGAACGACTCTCGTCGGGTGCGGTGGGATCCCAGCGGGCCCGCAGGGGTTGATAGGAACGGTCGACCATTGGTTCGTGCGAACCGAGCGGGTCATAGACCTCGACACCATTCGCATCCTGCGGTGGCGAACCGGATCTCCATTCGATCTCACCCTCGGCGCCGTCCTGGGCAGCTGCACCGTTTCGGGTGGCTGCCCCCGTACGCACCTCGGGGCCTGGCCTTTCCACAGAGCCCGAGACTACGGAACCGGACGCGGTGGAGCCAGCCCGGCGATACGCACTGCGTCCGGCGCCGGAGGGTCTTTCCGGTCGGTCGGTCACGTCAACCAGCGTCTCACAGGGCGCAATACCCCCGACCCGAGCACACTTCCCGCCAGGTGCCGACCCTTTCGAGCGACCTGCAAGCAGTCGCCAGCGGTGCGACATATCTCACCGAGTGGACTGCATCTGCGGCCCCGATCGGCAGACGAGATACAAACGGGTATCGTTCATGGGATACCCGGTGTACACCCCAATTTGCCGGGGCATCGACTGGGAGAGCCGAAAAATGACTGACCTCGTGGACCGGATGACGTCCCGCAAAACGTCCTCCGATGCCATGGCGCCGACCAAGCGCGGTACCCGGCTTCCGCGCGACGAGCGTCGTCAACAGCTACTCGCGGCCGCCAGTGAGGTGTTCGTCCAGCGCGGCTACCACGCCGCGGGTATGGACGAGATCTCGCAGTGCGCAGGAGTGAGCAAGCCGGTGCTCTATCAGCACTTCGCCAGCAAGCTCGAGCTCTACTTGGCGGTGCTGCAGAACTACGTCGACATGCTGGTGTCGAGTGTGCGCCAGGCGCTGCGTTCGACCACCGACAACCGGCAGCGCGTGCGCGCCGCGGTACAGGCCTATTTCGATTTCGTCGACAACGAGATGCAGGGCTTCCGACTGGTTTTCGAATCCGATCTGATCAGCGAGCCGCAGGTGCAGCGCCGGGTCGAGCAGGCCACCGAGGCCTGTGTGGACGCGGTCTTCGACCTGGTCGCCCACGATTCCGGTTTGGACCCCTACCGGGCCAGGATCCTCGCGGTCGGACTGGTCGGCACCAGCCAGTTCACCGCACGGTACTGGCTGGAGGCGGATCGGCCGATTCCGAAGGAAGAGGCGGTCGACACCACCGTCGCGCTGGCCTGGGGCGGTCTGTCACACGTGCCGCTGCATCCGATCCACTGATCGAAGCATCGAGGCAGCAGAGCCCCCGCACTCACCCGAGTGCGGGGGCTCTCGTCTGTTGCGTCGCGGTTCGGCTCAGACCGCCGCGAAGCCGACACGACCGCCGGTGGCGGCGCCGATCTCGACATAGGCGACCTTCGAGGCCTGGATCAGGAACTTGCGGCCCTTCTCGTCGGTGAGCACGACAACGCCGCCGTCGCCGCCCAGCGCACCGGACACCAGC
Organism: Nocardia pseudovaccinii; assembly: GCF_050942345.1. Classification (NCBI taxonomy): domain Bacteria; kingdom Bacillati; phylum Actinomycetota; class Actinomycetes; order Mycobacteriales; family Nocardiaceae; genus Nocardia; species Nocardia pseudovaccinii. The sequence continues at coordinate 2,121,944 of NZ_CP192074.1, read as the reverse complement.
GCCTCGACCTCGTCCGGGGTCTGCCCGCTGTTGATCACGAGCTCGCGCGGGCTATCCGAAATACCGATCTTGACCTCCACGGCCAACCTCCGAACCTAGAGTCCTGTGTGCTGTCGAAATCAAGGCTAATGCAGCACCCCGGAGCCGGTATCACGCCCGCCTGCGCTGACAGCGAACAAACGCTACTTGGGCTCGATGAGCTGGATTTCCAGCTCGACCTTGACGGTATCGCTGAGCATGCCGGGCAGCGGGCCGCCGACGCCGAAATCGGTGCGCTTGATGGTGCCGCTCGCGGAGAAGCCCGCATGCCGGTCGCCGGTTCCGGCGAATACCTGGACACCGCCCCACTCGACATCGAGGGTGACCGGCTTGGTGATCCCGCCGAGCGTGGCCTCGCCCTCGACCTCGAACGATTCGGTGATCTGAACCGGCTCGACGGCGCGGAAGCTCAGGGTGGGGCGGTTGGCGACATCGAGGAAGTCGGCGGTGCGGACGTGGTTGTCGCGATCGGCATTACCGGTGTCGAAGGAGTCGAGGTAGATGGTGGCGCCGAGGGTGGCGAAACCGTTGTCGTCGACGACGAACTCGGTCTCGAACTTGTTGAAGCGGCCGCGGACCTTGGAGATGCCGAGGTGGCGGATGGTGAACTCGACCTGGGAATGCATCGCGTCCAGGGCCCAGGAGCCCGGGGTGAGTGTGGTGGTGGATTCAGCGGAAGATGTCATGCCATAAACCATGACCGGACCGTGGTCCGCTAGCCAGACCGCCGTTATCCTGGACCCGTCAGGGCGCGGATAACCATCCCAGGACGGGGCACGATGAAACGTATGGCACCCAATCCCTTCGCGGAATACCTCATCGCACGCCGCGCCCAATTGCGGCCTGCGGATGTGGGACTTCCCGAGGGCGGCCGCCGCCGTACCCCGGGGCTGCGCCGCGAAGAGGTCGCGGTGCGCGCCGGGGTGAGCGCCGACTATCTGGCCCGGCTCGAACAGGGCCGCGATACCAATCCGTCGCCCGCGGTCATCGACGCGCTCGCGCAGGCGCTGCTCATCGAGGGTAAGGACCGCCACCACTTCGGTTGGCTCGCCGTCACCTCGACCAACGAATCCCGCTGTCCCACAACCGAAGCCGTCGAAGAGCAGCCGACGCCCGCGATCGAGACCATCCTGCGCGCACTGCATCCCACCCCGGCCTTCGTGATCGGGCGGCGGCTCAATGTGCTCGGCTGGAATCCGGCCTGGGAAGACATCGCGAAACCCGTTGGACTGCTCGACAATCCAGAGGTCGTGAATCTGGCCTGGTTCACCTTCGCGCATCCGCGCGCCAAGCAGGTGCTGCGGAACTGGGACGAGGTAGCCGATATTTTCTCGGCCGCACTGCGCCGCGCGACGATCCGCTGGCCGGGCGAGGACCGCCTACTCGGGCTGATCGACGCGCTGCTCGCCTATCCGGAGTTCGAAAGCCGTTGGCAGCCACAGCATATCGACGACCTGGTCTCGGGCACGATGCGGTTCGACCACCCGGAGTACGGCCATATCGATATCCCGTTCGAGGCACTGAACGCCGATAAGGATCAGTGCGTCGTCGTCTGGCTCACCGACCAGGCGCAGGCGCAATCGCCCGGCCTGCGACTGGTCCGCGCGGTCAACGAGTAATCAGATTCCCAGGACGGCCATGCGTTCGGCGTGGCTGGCCTGCATGCGCTCGAACAGCGCGGCAATGCCGTTGAGGTCACCGGTCGCGGCGAGCACCAGCTCGGTGAGTTCGTCGCGCTGAGCCATGACGTACTGCGCCTGGGTGATCGCCTCACCGAGCAGCCGCCGACCCCACAGCGTCAGCCGGTCGCGCTCGGAGCGGCTCGTCGCGACCGCGCGGCGCACCTCCTCCACCACGAATTCGGAGTGGCTGGTCTCGGCGAGCACATCCCGGACCACGGCGGCGACCTCGGGAGACAGGGCGCCGGCGATCTCGGTGTAGAAGTCGGCGGCGATGCCGTCACCGACGTAGAACTTCACCATCGACTCGAGCCAGGTCGAGGGATCGGTGGAGTCGTGGTAGGCGTCCAGGGCGCGCACGAACGGCGCCATCGCGTCGAAGATATCCACCCCACGCTCGGCCAGCGCGGACTCCAGGGTTTCGAAGTGCCGCATCTCGGCGGCGGCCATCTTCGCGACGGCAACCTTGCCACGCAGCGTCGGCGACAGCTTGGCCTCCTCGGCCAGCCGGTAGAACGCGGAGATCTCACCGTAGGCGAGCACCGCGAACAGGTCGATCACGCCCGTATCGTCGGCGGAAATGAACGAGCCGGACAACGAAACCCCTACCGCTGCAGGTGACTGTGCTCCCATGTCGACACAGCCTAGTCCCGGTCTGTTACGTGACACCGTCATCCCGTTACATGTCGCCGTCATCCCGACGAACATCGGGAGCGTCGCGTGTTCAGGACAGCTCGGACAGGAACTTGTCGAGATAGGTCCACGTGGTGTCGCGCGCGGTTTCCCCGGTGAGGATGCCGAGGTGGCTACCGGGTGCGGTTTCGTAGCGAACGGACTGCGCGCCGGTGAGGATGCGCTGTCCGGCCGCCACCGCGGCGGCGGGGGTGATGACATCGGTGGGTCCGCCGACCAGCAGTACGGGCGCAGTCACGTCGGCCAATTCGATGCGGCGCTTGCCGAGTTTCACGACACCGCGGCCGATGTCGTTGTTCAGGATCAGGCGGCCCCACAACTGGCCGTAGAAGCGACCGGGATAGCCGGGCATCTCGGACATGAAGCGGTCGATGGACTCCATCTTCGCCAGGGATTCGGTGCGCGCGATATTGCTCGCGACGAACCAGGGTCGGGTGAGTTCGCGGTCCCATGCGGTCACCTTGTAGGCGATTCGGGTCAGCGTGGCCGGAATGCCGCCCGCCGCACGCACCGCCGTCGAGGTGGCGATGCCGCCGGTCAGCTTGGCCACCGCGCGCACCTGCGGAATGCCGGTCATCTTGTCGTAGTCCAGCGGCGAGCCGACCGCCGTGACGGAGCGGATCGGCAGTTCGGGGTGCGCGGCCGCGGTCAGCAGTGCGAGGGTGCCGCCGATGGACCAGCCGACCAGATCGACCGGCCGGCCGTCGCGATCGGCGGAGGTGCGCAGGATCGACTCGGGCAGGATCTCGTCGATCCAGGTCTCGAAGCCCATCCGCCGGTCGGCGAAGCTGATCTCGCCGTAGTCGACGACGTAGGGCGCCCGGCCCGTCTCCAGCAGGAATCGGGCCAGGCTCTGATCCGGACGCAGATCGAAGCAGCTGGCGGGTGCTGCCAGCGGCGGCACCAGCAGCACCGCCGAATCCGTTGCGGCAGCGGCGGATCCGGTACCCTCGAAACGACGCAGCTGCCGATGCGGTTCATCCCACAGCACCGTCGACGGGGCGGGATCGGGCGCCTCGACGCCCTGGCCGAAGGTCAGCGCCCAGGCATTGCGCGCCGCGATGGTGACGGTGTCGGTGAAACTCACCTCAAGAATGTCTCACATCCCGTTACCGGCGGTAACAGGCAACTCCGATTTGTGAGCAATCGTGCACCGCTCAGCCCCGCGTCATGCCGATAGGATTCAGCGGCGGCACCAGGCTCTCCTGAACACGCTTCGTCAGCGGTTCGAGCAAGTAGTTCAGCTCGGCGATGGCGTCCTGCGACAGCGCCGCCAGTGCGCCGTTCCAGGCGGCTTCATCGGTGTCGGCCTCCACTCGTTCGAGCAATTCGGCGCCGGAGCCGGTCAACTCCGGACTGATCGGCTCCCCCACGATCAAACCCCTGGCGCGCAACTCGTCGGCGATGTCGGACCATTCCCGCTCCGACCAGCCGCGCGCGGGCCGCATCACCGATTCAGGCGACTTTCCGGCCGCCACCTGCAGCACCAGCGCCTGTGATCCGGACAGACCGTGCGCAACCAGGGCCGCCACATGTCCGTCGCCGCGATGTTCGCGCAACGTGGTCGTGAGCTGCCACAGCGCGGCCACCGGATCTGCCGACAGCGGCAATTCCGCATTCGCGGCATACAGCGGGCGGCCGGTCGGATCGGCCGTGCGCGCTACCGGTTCGAGCAATTCGGCGGCACGGGCGCAATCGGCGTCACCCGCTCCGGCCCCGCGCAACAATCCGACCGAGAAGGCGAGCCGGGCCTGCAGACATGCCTCCGGCGTCGTCCGGGCCCAGGCATCCGGCACCGCCCTGGCCACCATGTCCGGATGGAATCCGGCGAAGGTCGCCAGTACCGCGCCCGCGCCCACCGGCCCGAGTGGCGCGGCGCGGAATGCGAAGTAGGTCTGCCAGAATCCGCGCAGTCCGAGCGCAACTCCGGCCTGCTTGACGCCCGCGCCGAAATACACGACATCGTGGATGGGTTCGAGAGTGTGCCAGATTCGACGCGCCAGATGAATTGCCATGTGGCGCAGCGTACGTCGACGGTCGATGCAAGGAAACCGCGCATTTTGTCCGGAATTACCGACCATTTCCAGCAACCTGCAAGCAGTCGCTACGGTGGCCGTTCGTTACGTCGAATTCGAGCCGAGCACAATATCACGCTACAATCTCTGCGGACAACGGAAATTTTCGTCCGTCGAGTCGCCGGATCGTACGGTCGCCCGAGTGTCGCCGACGAGGTTTTCGAAGTCCTGGAATATGTGCGCGCACCAGATCCGCATCACCCTCGCGCCGCGCCGATGTCTTCCGAGGTCAGCTGCCGAAACGACGAGCTCCCGCAGACATCAGGGCAGTGGCCGAGGTGAGTATCACAGGCGGATATGTGGTTGTCGCGGGCCGGCCGGTCCGCCCCACACCTCGTGCGCGTGTGACGCGATAACGAGGAAAGGCACGAACCTGAGCAAGATCACTGTCGAACAGGAACCTGGTCTGGCGGATACGCTACTGACCGCCGAACTGGACGAAACCCATACCGCTCCGACATTCGCCGAATTGGGGGTTCGCGATGAAATCGTGCGAGCACTCGGTGAGATCGGAATCGAACGCACCTTCGCAATTCAGGAACTGACCCTGCCGCTGGCACTCGCCGGTGAAGATCTGATCGGTCAGGCCCGCACGGGTATGGGTAAGACCTTCGGATTCGGTGTCCCGCTGCTGCACCGGATCGCCACCGCCGACACCGGGACCACCCCGCTGGACGGCACCCCGCGGGCACTGATCATCGTGCCGACGCGCGAACTCTGCATCCAGGTCACCCAGGATCTGGAGAACGCGAGCAAGTACCTGAAGAACCACCAGGGCCAGCTGCGCGTGCTCTCGATCTACGGCGGCCGCCCGTACGAGTCCCAGATCGCCGCGCTGCGCTCCGGTGTGGACGTCGTCGTCGGTACTCCCGGCCGACTCATGGATCTTGCCGATCAGGGCCATCTGATCCTCGGCAAGATCGGCGTGCTCGTCCTCGACGAGGCCGACGAAATGCTGGACCTTGGCTTCCTGCCCGATATCGAACGCATTCTCGGCATGGTTCCGACGCAGCGTCAGACCATGCTGTTCTCGGCCACCATGCCGGGCCCGATCATCACCCTGGCCCGCACCTTCCTGACCAGGCCGACGCATATCCGCGCCGAGGAACCGCACGATTCCGCCGTGCACGATCGCACCGCGCAGTTCGTCTACCGCGCGCACGCGCTGGACAAGAGCGAGCTGATCGCCAAGGTGCTGCAGGCCGAGAGCCGCGGCGCGACCATGATCTTCACCCGGACCAAGCGCACCGCGCAGAAGGTCGCCGACGATCTGGCCGACCGCGGCTTCGCCGTCGGCGCCGTACACGGTGACCTCGGGCAGATCGCTCGGGAGAAGGCGCTCACCAAGTTCCGCAAGGGCGCCATCAATGTGCTGGTCGCGACCGATGTCGCGGCGCGCGGTATCGATATCGACGATGTCACCCACGTCATCAACTACCAGTGCCCGGAGGACGAGAAGACCTACGTGCACCGGATCGGGCGCACCGGCCGGGCCGGGCGCACCGGTGTCGCGGTGACGCTGATCGACTGGGATGAACTGAACCGCTGGGCCTCCATCGACACCGCCCTCGGTCTCGGCATCCCGGACCCGGTCGAAACCTATTCGCGGTCCCCGCATCTGTTCTCCGACCTCGGCATTCCGGAGGGTGTCACCGGCACCATCCGCAAGCCGAAGCCGGTCCGCGACGAGGACGCCGAGGTGGTCGAGCGCCCCGCCCGCACACCGCGCAAGCGCAATCGTCGCCGCACCCGCGCGGGTCAGCCGATCGACGGCGAAACCAACGGCATCGAGACCGATGAAGCCGAAACCGATTCCGCCGCAGCCCCGCTCGACGATGCGACCGACGACGAGACGGCGGATAAGCCCGCGCGTCGCCGCCGTCGCCGCCGCAGGTCCGCCGGTGCCACCGAAGACGGCACCGAGAACGGCACCGATTCGAAGGACAACGGAGACAACGGAAACGGTGTGACCGCCGAGGCGGACTCGGACAGCGATTCCGATGACGCCGAAACCACCGATCAGCCCGCACGCCGTCGGCGCCGCCGTCGGAAGCCCGCGAGCGAAGCGGTCGCCGGCGAAGCGGGCGCAGGCGAAGCGGCTGCTGGCGAAGCGACCGCGGACACCGCTCCCGAAACGGTGACCGCCTCGGCATAGTCCGATACACGGGCGCGTCTGTCATGGGCAGGCGCGCCTGTGGCGTCTCAGCCGCGTCGCGTCGACGCGGTCGCGCCACCGATGCACGGTCGCAAGCAAGAGGCAACCGGCGCCGAACGTGGAAGTACCGGCAGGTGAGCGCCATTGAACGCATCCGCGGCCGTCATACGTCGGCGGCTGTCCACGCGAGACCGATCGCATCCCCCGGGCGACACGTTGTAGTCTCGCAAACGTGCTCGCACCCGAGCGGCGAACGCGCGCCGACATCATCTCCGCAGTCGCGATCGCCGTGGTCGTGGTGATCGCGGCGGCGGTGGTGTGGGCGCGCAGTGATGCCAGGGGCACCGAATCGGTGACGGCGGAACATCCGGTTTCCACTCCCGCGGCCGCCGATCAGGTTCCGACGAGCCTGCGCGAGCTGTGGCATGCGCCGGACCCCGCGGCGAACCGCGCGCTGGTGGCCGCGGGCACGGTCGTGACAGGCGCGGATGGCACGGTCACCGGACACGATCCGCGTACCGGCGCGCAAGTGTGGCACTACCGGCGCGACCTACCCCTGTGCGGTGTGGAGTCGCAATTCGGCACGGTGATCGCGGTGTACAAGGATCAGCGCGGCTGCAGCCAGGCCACGCTGCTGGCCGGTGAGGACGGTTCGCGCCGGACCGCGCGCAGCAGCTATATGGATCCGACCCTGCAGCTATCGGTCGACGGCACCTATGTGCTGGCCCAGGGCCCGCGGCGGCTGGAGATGTGGCGCTCGGATCTGGTGCGCACCATCGAATACGGTTACGTCGACGCACCCGTGAACGTGAAAACCCAACCACGCAAGGGCTGCAAACTGATCTCGTCGAGTTCGAGCTCCACCCGGCTCGCCGTCCTCGAGCGCTGCCCCGAAGATCCGACCAACCGGCTGACCGTGCTCAATCCGGCGCCGAAGGACAATACGGTGCCCGAGGAGTACGGCTCGCATGTGCTCAACGGATCCGGTGCGGACTCTCCCGACGGGCGCGTAATCGCGGTGTCCGACAACCGAATCGTGCTGTACCTGCCCGGTGCGCCCGCGACCGCGACCGCCGAGGCGATTTCGCCGCGGCTGGAGGTCTTCGACGGCACCGGGAATGCGCTTGTGGTGCACCAACTTTCCGCACCGCTGAGCGATAAGACGACAACCACGCGAATCAGTTCGCTGTTCCTGGTATTCACCGGCAACAGCCTGATCGCATTGAACGCGGGCACTTTCGATCCGATCTGGGCCGCCCCCGGCGCACTCGGCAGTCCCGCCTTCATGGCGGGCCGACTACTCGTGCCGGTCGACGGCGCCATCGCGGTCCTCGATCCCACTTCGGGCACCGAGGTGTCGCGCATTCCGGTTGCCCGGCCCGGCTACGACGGCTCCCCCATCTCGCTCGCCGTCCTCGGCACAACCGTGCTGGAAAAGCGCGGCCCCGAGATCTTCGCGCTGGGCTAGCGCCTGCCCGTCCCCGGCGGTGTCGGACCCGTACTCCATGATGGAAGTCATGTCCGCACGCGACGACGCCCGACTGGTCCTGCTCCGACACGGCGAAACCACCTGGTCCAGCCAGCGGCGCCACACCGGCCGCACCGATCTGCCGCTCACCGAGCGCGGTGAGGAGCAGGCTCGCGCCGCGGGCGGACTGCTCGGTGAACTGAAGCTGCGCGATCCGCTGGTGCTCACCAGTCCGCGTCGACGCGCTGTCCGCACAGCGGCGCTCGCGGGGCTCGCCGAGACCGCAGTCGACGACGATCTGGCCGAATGGGATTACGGCGACTACGAGGGGCAGACCTCCATCGAGATCCGCGAACACGATCCCGGCTGGACCATCTGGACCGGAGTGGTGCCGGGTGGCGAGACGGCCGCCCAGGTCAGCGCGCGCGCCGATCGGGTGCTGGCATCGGTCGAACCCGCACTGGCGGACCGGGATATCGTGCTGGTCGGCCACGGTCATTTCTCCCGGGCGCTGATCGCCCGCTGGGCCGAGCTCGATATCCGGGAGGGTCGGCGCTTCGCCATGTCGACCGCCGCGATCACCGTGCTCGGTTACGAACACGACGACCGAACCATCCTGGCGCACAACCTAGTTCCCGCAAACCATGGAGCAACACTATGACCCGCACCGGCCAGATCCGCCGCGCAACCCCCGCCGATGTACCCGCCATGGTGGGCCTGGTCGAGGATCTCGCCGAGTACGAGAAGTCCCGCGCGGAGTGCACGCTTACCGCCGAGCAGCTGGACACCGCGCTATTCGGGCCATCGCCCGCGGTTTTCGCCCATGTCGTCGAGGACGAGACCGGTGTGGTCGGCTGTGCGATCTGGTTCCTGAACTACTCCACCTGGACCGGCGTACACGGCATCTATCTCGAGGACCTGTACGTCAAACCGGAGACCCGCGGCAAGGGTTACGGCAAGGCGCTGCTGGCCGCCCTCGCCGAGGAGGCCGCCGCCAAGGGCTACAGCCGGGTCGACTGGGCCGTGCTGACTTGGAATACGCCCGCCATCGAGTTCTACAAGTCCATCGACGCCAAACCGCAGGACGAGTGGGTCGGCTACCGGCTCACCGGCGCGGCCATCGATAAGCTCGCCGCCGAAGCCTGGTGAGCTGGTGAGGGTTACCGCACCCACGGATTGGCCGACCACCGCGGACGAGGCCATGGCGATCCAGGATGCGTTGCGGCCATTGGTGGTTACGACCGATCCGCATCCACCGCGATTCCGCACCGTCGCCGGACTCGACTCCGCCTACGACGACGAAACCGGGATCGCCGCCGCGGCCGCCGTCGTATTGGACAGTGCCACACTGGATCCCGTCGAAACCGCGGTAGCGCACGGCTCGGTTACCTTTCCTTACGTGCCGGGCTTGCTGTCCTTCCGTGAACTGCCGATAACCCTCGCCGCACTCGAAAAGCTCGGTACCACACCGGATCTACTGATCTGCGATGGCCAGGGGCTCGCACATCCGCGCCGCTTCGGCTTGGCCTGCCACGTCGGAATCCTCACGAGCACACCGACGATCGGCGTAGCCAAGACGCCGTGGGGAGACTACGCGGAGCCCGGTCCGGAGCGCAGCGCAGTCAGTGATATCGCGATGGACGGCGAAGTCGTCGGACGCGCGCTGCGCACGCGGCGCGGCGTCAAACCGGTCTTCGTCTCGGTCGGACATCTCATCGACCTGGACACCGCATGCACCCAGGTGCTCGCGCTGACTCCGCGCTACCGTCAGCCGGAAACCACCCGCCGGGCCGATCACCTGTGCCGTCAGGCACTGCGCGCCGCCACCGCCTGATCCCGGCTACTTCGATTCCGGTTCGATCCCGTACACCTCGGCCATCCAGCGATTCGACGCGGGCGCGAACAAGAACACCAGCGCGCCCACCACGACCAGCCCGAGCAGCGCGCCGAGCACCGGCTGATGCGAATCGGTCAGCAGCGACCAGGTCACCGGAAGCAACAGCACCTGTGCGATCACGGCGATGGCCCGCCCCCATCGGTGCCCGAGAAAGAGCCCGATCCCGGCCGCGAGCACCGCGCCGCCGAGAATCCCGAACCACGCGGCCGTGCCGTATCCGCTCGCGGCGCTCTGATCGTGTCCGAGCAGGCCACGCACGATCAGCACGATCGCCACGACCACGGCCACCGCCCCCTCCAGCGCGACCAATCCGCCCGCACCGCGCACCGTCGCGGGCACACCCGCCGAAACCTCGTCTTTGCCGCTGTCCGCCACGTGGCCAAGCCTAGAACGCACTCGGCGGCTTTTCGGACCGGGCCGTGCGCCGATTAGGCTGCCGAAGGTGCGGACGTTGCTGATCGTGAATCCGAATGCCACCTCGACTACGCCGGCGACGCGGGACCTGCTGGCGCACGCGTTGGAGAGCCGGACTCAGCTGACCGTCGCGCATACCCAGCACCGCGGCCACGCGGCGGAATTGGCACAGTGGGCAGCAACCAACGAGATGGACCTGATCGTCGTGCACGGCGGCGATGGGACGGTCAACGAGACCATCAACGGCTATCTGCCGCTGCCCCAGGTCGACGACGGACAGGCCTGGCTGCCGCGCCTCGGCGTGATTCCGGGCGGCTCGGCGAATGTGTTCGCGCGCGCCCTCGGCATCTCCCCGGATCCGGTGACCGCAACCAACCAGCTCATCGATCTGCTCACCCTCGAGCACGACCGCAAAATCGGGCTCGGCCTCGCCGATGACCGCTGGTTCGGCTTCAGCGCGGGTGTCGGCCTCGACGCCGACGTCTGCGAAGCGATCGACAACAGCCGCGCCAACGGCCATGCCGCCACCCCCGGTCGCTACGTTCGCACCACTGTCCGACAGTTTTTCAAGTCGAAGCGCAAGGAGCCGAGCGTCCGGATCGAGATCCCGGGATTCGACCCCATCAGTGAGGTCCATTACGCCTTCGTAACGAACGCCAGCCCGTGGACCTACCTGAACGCCACCCCGGTGCACACCAACCCGGGCACGGCCTTCGAAACCGGTCTCGGCGTGTTTGCCGTGCGGTCGATGTCGGTGGTTTCCACCCTGTTGCTCGCCAGGCAGCTTCTCGCAACCAATGGAAATCCCAAGTCCCGCAACCTATTTCGTGAGGACGATGTGCCGTCCGTGCACATCGAGGCCAGCGAGCCGATCGGTCTGCAAATCGATGGCGACTTTATCGGAAAACGCAACATGGTGGATTTCACAGCCGTGCCGGACGTGCTCGAGGTCGTCGCTCCCCGCCCGAAATGAGCACGAAACGCGCGAAAAAACTCGGTGTTGTGCTGCGAAAACCGGGTAGAGCGAGTACAAAGGACCGGGCAGGATCCCCAAGGGGTTCCTTGAGAGCGTGAGCTTCCCCACGGTGCACCGGATACCTATTGACATCTACGGTGTTCGTGAAAGCATTCACAAGCAACCGTGCGGAAACATTCGAGTCGCACAAGTGAACGATCCACAAACCGTAGGCGCCTTTGCGGCGCCCAGCAAAGGAGCAGAGGAATGGACTGGCGCCACAAGGCCATCTGTCGCGATGAGGACCCCGAGCTGTTCTTCCCGGTGGGTAACAGTGGTCCGGCGCTCGCGCAGATTGCCGATGCCAAGCTGGTCTGCGCTCGCTGCCCCGTTACCGCTGACTGCCTGTCCTGGGCCCTGAAGTCCGGGCAGGATGCCGGCGTGTGGGGCGGTATGAGCGAGGACGAGCGTCGGGCGCTCAAGCGTCGCAACGCCCGCACGCGCACCCGCACCGTCGTCTAGTAGGACGACCCGCGTTACCGGACCTCTCAGCCCGGCCCGGTAACGCAGTCAAGCCCGGCACCCAGGTGCCGGGCTATTTTGTGCCCGAAGGAGATTCGCCTCAACGACCCGAGCGTCGACCCAAGGGAACGCGCAGCACCGCGTCGGTGCCGATGTCGGCGCCGGGGTGCAGGCCGATGGAACCGCCGAGTTCCGCGGTGACCAGGGTGCGCACGATCTGCAGGCCGAGGCGGTCGGAGGATTCCAGGCTGAAACCCGGCGGCAGGCCGCGGCCGTCATCGCTGATGATCACGTCCAGCCAGCGCGCCGAACGCTCGGAACGGATTGTCACCGTGCCGTTTTCGCCGGAATCGAAGGCGTGCTCGATGGCGTTCTGCACCAGTTCGGTGAGCACCATCACCAGCGGGGTGGCGCGTTCGGCGGAGAACACGCCGAGCGAACCCGACCGGCGCACTTTGATTCTCGCGGTGTGCACGGTCGCGACATCGGCCATGATCGGCAGCAGCCGGTCCACGACTTCGTCGAGATCGACCTCTTCATCCACCGACATCGACAGCATCTCGTGCACCGAGGCGATCGAGGTGACCCGGCGCACCGATTCGGTCAGTGCAACCTGCGCCTCCTCGTTCTCGGTGCGGCGCGCCTGCAACCGCAGCAGCGCGGCGACCGTCTGCAGATTGTTCTTCACCCGGTGGTGGATCTCGCGGATGGTCGCGTCCTTGCTCAGCAGCGCGCGGTCGCGGCGCTTGACCTCGGTGACGTCGCGGACCAGCACGGCAGCCCCTGCCAGTTCCCCGTGCGGGCGCAGCACCAGGGTGCGCAGCAGCACGGTGGCGCCGCGCGCCTCGACCTCCATGCGGCGCCCGGTGCGTCCTGCCAGGGCGGCCTGGATATCGCCGACGACTTCCTGGGCGTCGAACGGATCGGTGATCAGCGACCGGGTGGTGACGGCCAGATCCTGACCGGCCAGATCCGACTGCAGCCCCATCCGGTGATACGCCGACAGCGCGTTCGGGCTGGCGTAGACGACGATGCCCTCGGTATCGAGCCGGATGAAGCCGTCGCCCGCGCGCGGACTGGAGTGCGTCGCGGCGCGGTCCTCGGTGGTCGGGAAGGTGCCGTCGGCAATCATCTGGCACAGATCATCGGCGCAGGCGACGTAGGCGATCTCCAGCGTGCTGCGCACGCGCGAACGCTGCAGATCGGTATCGCGGCTGAGCACCGCGATGACATCGTCGCCGCAGCGTACCGGAATGGCCTCGCGGATGGCGTGCACCGGATGCGGATGGTAGACGCCCTCGGCCTCGATATCGCTGTCCGCGCGCACGATCTTGCCGGTCATCAGCGCGTCGAACACCTGCGGATGATCGGTCTGCAATGCGGTTCCGCCGACCCGATCCTCCGGATGGACGGTGGGCGCGGTCGTCGGTCGACACTGTGCGACGCACACGATATCGGCGCCGTCGGCGATCGGTCCCGCACCGACCCACAGCAGCAGATCCGCGAAGGACAGATCGGCGAGCAGCTGCCAATCGCCGACCACCCGCTGCAGATGGTCCACGGCGACGCCGGGTAGGTCGGTGTGTTCGGCCAGCAGCTCACTCAGTGTCGCCATTTTCGATCTACCCGCTTCAGAAGTTAAGAGATGACGGCGATCAGGTGCCCGGCCTTGATCGCATCGCCCTCTTTGACGCCGATCGAGGTCACCGTGCCACCGCTTTCGGCGAGCACCGGGATCTCCATTTTCATCGACTCGAGGATCACCAGCGTGTCGCCCTCGTGTACCTCGTCACCCTCGGCAACGACAACCTGCTGCACGACCGACACCAGCTCCGAGAGCACTTCCTCCGCCATGACACCTCATCCACTCGTTCGCCCGTATCCGCTGAAGCTACAGCCAACCACACATGAAACAATGGCCTTCAATCAGAAGGGAGACTACCTATGGGTAAGCGTGGTCGTAAGAAGCGCAGCCGCAAGGGAAGCGCGGCCAACCACGGCAAGCGTCCTAACGCCTGAGCCGTAACAGACGAAAAACACCGAGAGCCATGATCTTCCGTAGGCACTCGGTGTTTTTTCTGTTTCCGGAACTACTCGGTGGTCTCGACCCGCGTGACCGTGACGGATCGGCGGATTTCCAGGCTCAGCCGATCGCGCAGTGAATCCGGCGCCCGATCGCCGCCGCACTTGCGGCTCAGCAGGCTCTTGATCTTCTCCTCGATGCCGTAGGCCTCGATGCACGGTGAGCAGTGATCCATGTGGTGCTGCAGCCGGGCCCGGGTGGCATCGTCACATTCACCGTCGAGCATGAGCCAGACGTCGGCGAGCACAGCCGTGCAGTCCAACTCCATATCGGGGTCACGCTCCGTACTCACTGCTTGACCTCCTGGCGTTCCGCGCCGTTGCGGTTGAATCCACGTTCGCGCGCCACATCGGCGAGCAATCCTTTGAGCTGCTTGCGGCCGCGATGCAGCCGGGACATCACGGTACCGATGGGGGTGCCCATGATGTCGGCGATTTCCTTATATGGGAACCCCTCGACATCCGCGTAGTACACCGCCATCCGGAATTCCTCCGGCAGCTCCTGCAGTGCGGCCTTGATGTCGTCGTCCGGCAGCGCGTCCAGCGCCTCCACCTCGGCCGAACGCAGCCCGGTCGAAGTGTGCTCGGCGGTGGCGGCGAGCTGCCAGTCGGTGATCTCGTCGGTCGGATACTGCGCGGGCTGACGCTGCTTCTTGCGGTAGGAGTTGATGTAGGTGTTGGTCAGGATCCGGTAGAGCCAGGCACGCAGATTGGTGCCCTCCTTGAAGGATTTGAAGCCCTGGAAGGCCTTGACGTAGGTCTCCTGCACCAAATCCTCGGCATCGGCCGGATTCCGGGTCATGCGCAGCGCGGCACCGTAGAGCTGGTCGAGCAACGGGAGCGCATCGCGCTCGAACCGCTGCACCAGCTCGGCATCGTCGACCGCGGCGCCGACCGCACCGTCGGTCACCACGTCATCGTCGCTCGTCACACCAATCCCTTCGATCGCCGTACCTGCCAAATCTACAGGCGTGGCCAGATCGAGTGAGAACTGAGAGTCCCCCGCGGTGCTCTCGACGCGCCCGGAGGCGGTAGCGGAGCGTAACCACGTAGGGCGCCGGGAGCGCCGCCAATCGGACACCCGCGACGTCACCGGGCGTTCTTCGAGCAGAACCGGCACCGACCTCTCCTTCACGTCGTACGACCGCCGTGCGGCTTCCGTATCGCATGCAACATGTCCGCGCTCGACTGTGTTCCCATAGCGAACTCCCCGCACCGAAAAACGCGTTGCGGACCGCCATTAGGGTGACCGGCATGGCAGGAGCCTCGACCCCGGCGATCCGCACCCTGGCCAAGGCCGGTGTGGCCCACCGCGTACACGCGTACAAGCACGATCCGCGCGCCGACTCCTACGGCGGCGAGGCGGTCGACGCACTCGCCGCCGAGGTCGGGGTGACGGCGGCGCAGATCTTCAAGACGCTGGTGATCGAATTGTCGTCCGGCGCGCTCGCGGTCGCGGTGCTGCCCGTGCCGAATACCTTGTCGCTCAAGGCCGCTGCCGCGGCGCTCGGTGCACCCAAGGCGGCCATGGCGGATAAGGCGAAGGCCGAGCGAATCACCGGTTACGTACTCGGCGGCATCTCCCCGCTCGGCCAGCGCAAGCTGCTGCCCACCGTGGTCGATGCCTCGGCATTGGCCTGGGACCGCATGCTTTGCAGCGCGGGACGGCGCGGACTGGAGATCGAATTGGCACCGGTGGACCTGGTCCGACTCACCGATGCGGTAACCGCACCAGTCACATCCGTATAAATCCGCACCACGTCAGCAACATTTGTGCGTTACTGAACGGGCCCAGATCGTCCGACTCGAGGATGTGATGCGAAATGTCCGCGCGCCAGCGATTGTGCAGCACCGTGATCGTCACCCTGTTCGGAGTTCTCCTGCTCACCAACGGCCCGGTCGCGCTGCTTGCGCCTACGGCCACCGCCGCACCGGGCAGCCCCCTGGTGATCGACGTCAACGACTTCCCGTTCGACGAGCACGTCGTTGACGACGGACCGAAGAAGAACAACACCCCGACGAAGGATGAGAAGGCCGACAAGGCCGAGAAGCTGGGCGGCGGCGTCGCAGGCAAGGTCATCGACATGTACGGCGGCGTCGCCCGAAAGGTGATCGACCTGGGCGGCGGTATCGCCAAGTGCGCGCTGAATATCGTGACGGACAGCGTGAAGTGCCAGCTCTGAGTCGATGAACGGCGGGCCGGGCGATCACAGCAAGCTGATCTGCCCGGCCTTTTCCGTACCGGCCCGAGAGTCCAACCGCGCCAACAACTCCGGACCGTTATTGCGCACACTGTTGACCAGCGACGAGACCGGACGCGCCACAATGCCAGCCACCGATTCCTCGGCCGGCGTCTCGAGCAGGGTGGCCGGCGCCGGATGATCCGGATCCAGCCAGGCCGCCCAATTCTCCTGCGGCATGGGCAGCGGCATCCGATCGTGGATACGGGTGAGCTCACCGACGGCGTCGGTGGTCAGGATGGTGCACGACAGCAGCGGTTCGCTCTCCTGCTGTGAACGGTCCCGCCACACCGACCACAATCCGGCCATATACAGCCGTGAGCCATCGGCATTCGCCATGAAGTACGGATGCTTCGCGACCTTGCCCTTGGCCCCGGCATCCGGTTCGACCAACCACTCGTACCAGCCGTCCATCGGAACCAGACAGCGGCGATATTTCACCGCATCGCGAAATGACGGCGTGGTCGCCGCCTTGTCTGCGCGGGCATTGAACAGCGGTTTGCCCTTGACCGGCACGCCCGGTTCGGCGGCCTTGGTCCAGACCGGGATCAGGCCCCAGCGCATCCGCCGGACGCGCAACTTGGGGTCGTCCTCCGAGTGCCCATGCTCATGGCGCTCCACCACGGTCAGCACCTGGGTCGTCGGCGCGACGTTGTAGTTGGCGGAACCGCCGTTGTCAGCGGTCGGCGTCTCGTCGATGGCGTCCAGTTCGGCGGCGAGCCGACCGGGATCGGTAGTTGTCGCATATCTGCCGCACATATCTCGATACTTGCACGCGGCGCCGACAGACTCGGGAAGAATTGACGGGAGGGGTGACCTGGTGAGAGTTGTGGCATAGCATCATCTCAGAGAATGGTCGTTAACTTATCTCGGCAAGAGGAGAGACCAACCGTGACAACCATCGAGACCACCCCAGCGGCGCCACAGACGGCGCTGACATCGGTCGATCCGGCCACCGGAGAGGTCATCGCCACCCATACCATCGCGGATGCGGACGCGGTACGCGCCGCCGTCGCCAAGGCCCGTACCGCCGCCGCCACCTGGGGCGGACTGAGCTTCGACGAGCGGCGCAAACATCTGCTGCGCTGGTCGAGCCAGTTGGTCGCGGACTCCGCGGAGTTCACCGCGCTCATCCACAAGGAGAACGGCAAACCACTCGACGACGCGTTCCTCGAATTGATGCTCGCGCTCGAGCACATCGCCTGGGCGGCCAAGAACGCCAAGAAGGTGCTGTCGCCGAAGAAGATCTCCCCCGGCGCGCTGATGGCGAACTTCTCCGCGCGCTTGGAGCAGCGCCCGCTCGGTGTCATCGGCGTGATCGGTCCGTGGAACTATCCGGTCTACACCCCGAACGGCTCCATCGCCTACGCCCTGGCCGCGGGCAATGCCGTCGTCTTCAAGCCGAGCGAATTCTCCACCGGCATCGGCAATTTCCTCTCCGATGCGTTCAAGAAGGCCAATCCGGAACTGCCCGAAGGTGTCTTCGAGACGGTCAATGGTTACGGCGCGACCGGCGCCGCGCTGGTTCAGGCCGGGGTGGACAAGATCGCGTTCACCGGCTCCACCGCGACCGGCAAGAAGATCATGGCAGCGGCCGCCGAATCGCTGACCCCGGTGCTGCTGGAATGCGGTGGTAAGGATGCGGTGATCGTCGCGAGCGATGCCGATGTGAAGGCCGCGGCCGATGCGGTCGCCTGGGGCGCCACCGCCAATAGTGGCCAGACCTGCGCCGGTGTAGAGCGGGTTTACGTCGATCGCTCGGTGCGCGACGAATTCGTCGCCGAGGTCGAGCGCATTCTGAAGGACATCAAGCCGGGCTCGGACGCTGATGCTTCCTACGGTCCGATGACCATGCCCAGCCAGATCGATGTCGTGCGTCGCCATATCGATGACGCGCTGAAGAACGGCGGCACCGCGGTGCTCGGCGGGCCGGAGTCGGTCAAGGGTCCGTTCATCGAGCCGGTCGTGCTCGTCGATGTGGACGAGAACTCCGAGGCCGTGGCCGAGGAGACCTTCGGCCCGACCGTCACCATTCGCACGGTGGACGGCGTCGACGAGGCGGTCGAGCTGGCGAACAAGTCCAAATACGGCCTGTCCTCGGCGGTCTACTCGAAGAAGAACGGCCTGGAGATCGCGCGCAGGCTGCGCGTCGGCGCGACCTCGGTGAACTCCGTACTCGCCTTCGCCGCCATCGCGGGCCTGCCCTTCGGCGGTGTCGGCGATTCCGGAATCGGGCGCATCCACGGCGAGCCCGGCCTGCGCGAATTCGCCCGGCCGCATTCGATCGCGGTGCAGCGCTTCGCGATTCCCGGCATGGCACTGCTCAGCTACTCGCGGACCCAGTCCACCATGAAGCTGCTGCGTCGCATGGTCCCGATCCTGCACGGACGCCACAAGTAGGTTTGCTGGGCTCGCACGTCGCGGGCGAGCCCAGGCACCCTGCCGAACACCGAGAAGCGAGTCTTACGAGCGACGTTCACGGCCGCCTCGCGTCCGAACCGCCAAAGCGCATGCGCCGCAGGCGCGGCATCCGGCAGGCGTGCGCCAGGTGCCGAACGTCCCGCCCCGTCAACCACCACGGAGCGAGTCTTACGAGCGACCGTTCGCGGCCCGTCTCGCGTCCGAGCCGTCGAAGCGCATGCGCCGCAGGCGCGGCATCCGGCAGGCGTGCGCCAGGTGCCGAACGTCCCGCCCCGTCAACCACCACGGAGCGAGTCTTACGAGCGACCGTTCGCGGCCCGTCTCGCGTCCGAGCCGTCGAAACGCATGCGCCGCAGGCGCGGCATCCGGCAGGCGTGCGCCAGGTGCCGAACGTCCCGCCCCGTCAACCACCACGGAGCGAGTCTTACGAGCGACCGTTCCCGGCCCGTCTCGCGTCCGAGCCGTCGAAACGCATGCGCCGCAGGCGCGGCATCCGGCAGGCGTGCGCCAGGTGCCGAACGTCCCGCCCCGTCAACCACCACGGAGCGAGTCTTACGAGCGACCGTTCCCGGCCCGTCTCGCGTCCGAGCCGTCGAAACGCATGCGCCGCAGGCGCGGCATCCGGCAGGCGTGCGCCAGGTGCCGAACGTCCCGCCCCGTCAACCACCACGGAGCGAGTCTTACGAGCGACCGTTCGCGGCCCGTCTCGCGTCCGAGCCGTCGAAGCGCATGCGACGAAGTCGCGAGTCTCGACGGCTCGGACGCGAGACACCCGGGGGCCGCGAACCCGCGGCGCCGCAGGCGCCGCAAATCAAACACAGCCCAGCCCGTGTGTCCGGTGACGCGATGGGCGAAGATGGACGGGTGAGTTTCTGGCCAGCGCCCCATGTCAGTGTCCCCGTGCACGCGACCGTGACCCTGCCCGGATCGAAATCGATCACGAATCGGGCACTGATCCTGGCCGCACTCGCCGAGGGTCCCTCAACCATTTCCGGCGCGCTGCGCAGCCGCGACACCGAACTCATGATCGGCGCCCTGTGCGCATTGGGCGCACGGATCGAGGGCGACGCCGACACGCTGACCGTGACACCCGCGCCGCTGCACGGCGGTACCGTCGACTGCGGCCTGGCCGGCACCGTGATGCGGTTCCTCCCCCCGGTCGCGGCCCTCGCCACCGGCGATGTCGCCTTCGACGGTGACGAGCAGGCCCGAGTTCGCCCACTCGGCACCATCCTTGAGGCACTGCGCCGGATCGGCGCGGAAATCGAGGGCGACGCACTGCCGTTCACGGTGCACGGCACGGGTGCGCTGCGCGGCGGCTCGGTCACCATCGATGCCTCCGGGTCGTCCCAGTTCGTCTCCGGACTGCTGCTGTCGGCAGCCCGGTTCGACGAGGGCATCGTGGTACACCACGACGGCAAGGCACTGCCCTCGATGCCGCATATCGAGATGACGGTGGAGATGCTGCGGCGCGCCGAGGTCGCCGTCGATGCACCGGCCGACAGCCGCAAGGCCCAGACCTGGACCGTCGCCCCCGGCCCGATCCGCGCGGTGAACTGGGATGTGGAGCCGGACCTGTCCAATGCCACGCCCTTCCTGGCCGCGGCCGCCGTCACCGGCGGCGAGGTCCGCATCCCGCACTGGCCGCGCCTGACCACCCAGCCCGGTGATGTGATCCGGGAGATCCTGGTGCGGATGGGGGCCGAGGTCACCCGGTTCGACGGTGTGCTGACCGTGCACGGCCCGGAGCGCCTGGCCGGTATCGATATCGATCTGCACGATGTCGGCGAGTTGACCCCGACCGTGGCCGCCCTTGCGGCACTTGGGGATTCGCCGTCCCGGCTGCGCGGCATCGCACATCTGCGCGGGCACGAGACCGATCGGCTCGCGGCCCTGTCCACCGAGATCAACCGGCTCGGCGGCAATGTCACCGAGACCGAGGACGGACTCGAGATCATTCCGGCCCCGCTGCGCGGCGGCAACTGGCATTCCTATGCCGACCACCGAATGGCAACGGCCGGTGCGATTCTCGGACTCCGGGTGCCCGGCGTGGCGATCGAGGATATCGGCACCACGGCCAAGACGCTGCCCGGATTCGTCGGCCTGTGGGAGCAGATGCTCGATCCCACGCTCACCGATCAGGGAGCGGCCCGCTGAGACGTCGCGATTACGACGAATCGGATGTCCGGGTGCGCCCGGGCAAGTCGTCTCGTCCACGCACGAAAACCCGTCCGCAGCACAATGATGCGGAATCGGCCATGGTCGTTTCGGTGGACCGCGGTCGCTGGGGTTGCGTGCTCGGCGGCGATCCGGACAAGCTGATCGTCGCTATGCGGGCCAGGGAACTGGGCCGCACCCCGATCGTCGTCGGCGATCAGGTCGACGTGGTCGGCGATCTATCCGGCAGACCCGATACCCTGGCCCGCATCGTCCGCGTCGGGGAACGCCGAACCGTCCTGCGCCGCACCGCCGATGACACCGATCCGTTCGAACGGATCGTCGTCGGCAATGCCGAACAGCTGTTCATCGTGGTCGCCCTCGCCGATCCGCCGCCGCGCACCGGTTTCGTCGAGCGTGCCATGGTCGCCGCGTATGCCGGTGGACTGCAACCGATTCTGTGTCTGACCAAACACGATCTTGCCGCCGAATCCGAATTCGCCGCCGCCTTCGACGATCTCGACCTCACCATCATCTACGGCGGCATCGACGACCCGAGCGAACCGGTCCTCGATCTGCTCACCGACCGACTCACCGCCTTCATCGGCCACTCCGGCGTCGGCAAATCGACGCTGGTGAATCGCCTTGTGCCCGATGCGGATCGGGCGGTCGGCGAGGTCTCCGGCGTGGGCAAGGGCAAACACACCTCAACCCAATCCGTGGCCCTGCCGCTCCCGCAGGGCGGTTGGGTCATCGACACACCTGGCGTCCGTTCCTTCGGACTGGCTCACATCACGCCCGACGATGTCATCGCCGCCTTCACCGATCTGGCCGCCGCCATCGAGGATTGTCCCCGCGGCTGCACCCATCTCGGTCCGCCCGCGGACCCCGAATGTGCGCTGGATACCTTGCCCGGCAAGGAACGCCGCGTCGCCGCGATCCGCCTCCTGCTGACCGCGCTGAACTCCAACGAATCCTGGTAGTCAGTGCCCGTCGGCCTGTTCAGGCGCGAAGGGCCACTCCTCGAATCGGTCGCACAGACCGGCGGAGTCGAACCGCAATACCCACAGATCCCGCCAGCGCGACAACGTGTCCCACCGATACTCCACGCCCACCCGCACCACGGCGGTCGAATCCTCTACCGCGACAACCTCGGCTGCCATCGTGAACGCCTCGTCCGGCCCACTGCGCTCGGCCTCCCAGAACACCTCGAGCGGTTCGAGACCGACGATCGGATCCGCCCACGGCGACACCAGATACTCGACATCGCGGGTGAACAGCTCCTCGAGCATCGCGGTACCCGGCGCACGCCAGGCCCGTTCATAACCACCGACCCATTTCTCGACAGCGTCCCGGTCCACGCCTCGTAAGCTACTCCGCCGCACCACCCCTCGTGGCCGGTTCACCGACGCCGAAGGCGCCCATGGACTCGAGTCCATGGGCGCCTTCGTGATCGAATCAGTGCCGACGACGCGTCTTCGGTGCGCGCTTCGGCTTGGCCTGTGCGCGGGCCGCCTCGCGGCGCTCACGGCGAGTGCTGCCATCGCCGTACTCCTCGGCATCACTGTGCACCGCGGCGTGGCCGCCCTCGTCCGGACCCGAATAGTGGAAGCCGTTGTTGGCCCGGGAATCGCTGATCCCCTTGGCGCGCAACGCCGCGGGCGCACCATTGCCGACCGGCGCTTCCTGGGTGGGCAATGGACGCGGCGCGGTGGCGCCGACCGGCGAGCGCAGGCCGGGATCGACCGCGACGCCCTCGGGCTGCGGCTGCTGCACCTCGACCTGCAGGTTGAACAGGAAGCCGACCGACTCCTCCTTCAGGCCTTCCAGCATCGCGGCGAACATGTCGAAGCCCTCGCGCTGGTATTCGACCAGCGGATCGCGCTGCGCCATGGCACGCAGGCCGATGCCCTCCTTGAGGTAATCCATCTCGTAGAGATGCTCGCGCCACTTGCGGTCCAGCACCGAAAGCAGCACCTGGCGTTCGAGATTGCGCATCGAACCCTCGCCCGCCAGACCGTCGATCTGCTGTTCACGCTTCTCGTAGGCGTCGTGCGCGTCATCGAGCAGCGATTCGACCAGCTCGTCCTTGGTCAGATCGCCCGCCTCGCCGATACCGGTCTCACCGGTCAGCTCCTTGTAGTCCAGGCTCACCGGGTACAGCGTCTTCAGCGCGGTCCACAGCTTGTCCAGATCCCAGTCCTCGACATAGCCCTCGGCGGTAGCGCCGTCGGCGTAGGCGGTGATCACGTCGGTGATCATCTCCTGGACCTGGCCCTCCATATCCTCGCCGCGCAGGATCCGGTTGCGCTCGCCGTAGATGACGGTGCGCTGCTGGTTCATCACCTCGTCGTACTTGAGCACGTTCTTGCGGATCTCGAAGTTCTGCTGCTCGACCTGGGTCTGCGCGCTCTTGATGGCCTTGGAGACCATCTTCGCCTCGATCGGCACATCGTCGGGCAGGTTGAGCCTGGTCATGATGGCTTCGAGTGCGGCGCCGTTGAAGCGCCGCATCAACTCGTCGCCCAGCGACAGATAGAACCGGGACTCACCCGGGTCACCCTGACGGCCGGAACGACCGCGCAGCTGGTTATCGATACGGCGCGATTCGTGCCGCTCGGTGCCGAGCACATACAGGCCGCCGGCATCGCGCACCGCGTCGGCGTCCTCGGCGGTCTGCTCCTTGACCCGCTCCAGCGTCGGCAACCACGCGGCCTGGTACTCCTCCGGCGTCTCCACCGGATCCAGACCCTCCTTGCGCAGGATGATGTCGGTGATGATGTCCGGGTTACCGCCGAGCACGACGTCGGTACCGCGACCGGCCATATTCGTCGCGACCGTCACCGCGCCCGGGCGACCGGCCTCGGCGATGATCTCGGCTTCCTTCTCGTGGAACTTCGCGTTCAGCACGTTGTGCGCGATGCCGCGCTTGGTGAACTGCTTGGACAGGTACTCCGAGCGCTCGACGCTGGTGGTACCGATCAGCACCGGCTGGCCCTTCTCGTTCCGTTCGGTGACATCGTCGACCACGGCCGAGAATTTGGCCTCTTCGGTCTTGTAGATCAGATCGGACTGGTCCGCGCGGACCATCGGCTTGTTCGTCGGAATCGGGACCACGCCGAGGCTGTAGATCTGGTGCAGCTCGGCGGCCTCGGTCTCAGCGGTACCGGTCATACCCGAAAGCTTGTCGTAGAGGCGGAAGTAGTTCTGCAGCGTGATGGTGGCCAGAGTCTGGTTCTCCGGCTGGATCTCGACGTTTTCCTTCGCCTCGATCGCCTGGTGCATGCCCTCGTTGTAGCGGCGCCCGACCAGGATGCGGCCGGTGAATTCGTCGACGATGATGACCTCGCCGTCGCGGACGATGTAGTCCTTGTCCCGGTGGTAGAGCTCCTTGGCCTTGATGGCGTTGTTCAGGTAGCTCACCAGCGGCGAATTCGCCGCCTCGTAGAGGTTGTCGATGCCGAGCTGATCCTCGACGAACTCCACGCCCGCCTCGTGCACACCGATGGTGCGCTTCTTGATATCGACCTCGTAGTGCAGGTCCTTCTTCAACAGTGGTGCGATGCGGGCGAATTCGGCGTACCACTTCGAAGAGGCGTCGGCCGGGCCCGAGATGATCAGCGGGGTGCGGGCCTCGTCGATGAGGATGGAGTCGACCTCGTCGACCACGGCGAAGTTGTGCCCGCGCTGGACCAGATCGTCCAGCGAGTGGGTCATATTGTCGCGCAGGTAATCGAAGCCGAATTCGTTGTTGGTGCCGTAGGTGATGTCGGAGTTGTAGGACTCGCGACGCTCGGCCGGGGTCATACCCGACAGGATCACGCCGACGCTCAGCCCGAGGAAGCGATGCACACGGCCCATCCACTCGGCATCGCGCTTTGCCAAGTAGTCGTTGACCGTGACGACGTGCACGCCGTCGCCGGAGATCGCGTTGAGGTAGGCGGGCAGCACACAGGTCAGGGTCTTGCCCTCACCGGTCTTCATCTCGGCGATATTGCCGAGGTGCAGCGCCGCGCCACCCATGATCTGCACCTTGTAGTGCTTCTGGTTCAGCACCCGCCAGGACGCCTCACGGGCCACCGCGAACGCCTCCAGGAGCAGATCGTCCAGCGTTTCGCCGTCGGCGTAGCGGTCCCGGAATTCATCGGTCTTGGCACGCAGCTCGTGGTCGGTGAGCTCCTCGATCTCGGGCCCGAGCGCGAGGACCTCTTCCGCGAGGTGGGCGAGCCGCTTGACCGTGCGTCCCTCACCAATCCGTAGCAACCTCGTCAGTGTCAGCGCAGGCACGGGTCTCGTCAGTCCTCTGGTCGGTGTGTCAAATGTTCGGCTGTCACCCGGGGCGGGCAGTGTGCACATGGCCCCGCCGAGCACGGCGGAATCCGCAGCACGCTTCATGGTAATGCGGCATCCATGTTAGGTGCCGATGACCAGCGACATAGCGCCGCATCCGCCGCTACCGCCGAGGCGGCAGCCGTTTCTTTTCACCGTACCCGTGTGTCGGCGCTCGGATCGGCTGGGAATCCGATGGACCGGAACCTGTTTCAGCGCGGGTGTCATACGATGTAAGTCGTTCGTCGTGCCGGACGCCGCGAGCCCTGCCTACCAGGGACGACCCGTTATCCGACGGCACGTGACGACACCAAGGGGCAGCGCGGCTCAAAAGGCATCCGTTATGCGGCACCCCGATTAATGTGTGCGAATCGAGTTCCTCCGGTCTCGAACCAATGCAGCCTTCCACGGAACCATGCGTGGGTAAAGGGTTGCGCGAATATCGCTGGATATGCCACAGGGGGCAGGACGAACCGTTGTGGGCGACCACAATGGGCGATGAGACGGCTCGGGTGGGAGCCACATCGGAAGGAGCACCGGGCAGCGTGATCACGAGATTGACGCCGCAGGACGCGTCGTTCTATGGGCTCGAGTCGAGTAGCAATCCGATCCATATCGGCTCTCTCGCGATCGTCCGAGGTAGCGACTCCGCACGGGGGGAAACGGCACTCGACTACGACGGACTGGTCGATCTGGTGGAGAGCAGGCTTTCCCTGGTCCCCCGCTATCGCAGGAAGGTCCGCGAAATCCCGTTCGCGCTCGGCCGCCCGGTCTGGGTCGAGGACAGCCATTTCGATATCACATATCACATCCGCCGCTCCGCACTGCCCGAGCCGGGCAACGATTGCCAGCTGCACGACCTGGTGGCGCGGCTGGCGTCACGACCACTGGATCAGAGCCGCCCGCTGTGGGAGATGTATTTGATCGAGGGCCTGGCCGAGGGCCGGTCCGCGATCTTCACCAAAACCCATTCGGCGCTCGTCGACGGGGATACCGCACTCGAGATCGGGCACGTCATCCTCGATACCAGCGCATCACCGCGCGGTATCGCCGATTACGCCTGGGTGGCACCGCGCGAACCCAACGAGATGGAACTTCTGATCGGTGCGCTCACCCACCTGGCCGCGCAGCCGCGCGAGGCGCTCCAGGTGGCGCGCGACGCGAGCGCGCACGCGTTCTCGGTGGTCGCGGCCGCGGGCAAGGCGGTGGATTCGATGGTCTCGGCCGTGCGCACGGCCGCCATCGGCGCACCCGACAGCCCGCTCAACGCCAAGACCTCGCGCAACCGCCGCTTCGATGTGGTGCGCACGGATCTGGAGGACTACCGCAAGATCCGCAAGCGCTTCGAATGCTCGATCAATGATGCGATCCTGGCCGTCGTCACCGGGGCGCTGCGCAATTGGCTGCTCTCCCGCGGTGAGGCGCTCACCGAATCGACCGTGCTGCGCGCGGTGGTGCCGATGTCGGTCTATGTCGAAGGCATCGACGACCAGCTGAAACCGGCCAGCGAGGTCTCCTCGTTCCTCATCGATCTGCCGGTGGGCGAACCGAATCCGGTGATGCGCCTATCGCATATCTCCCATGCCACCGAGGCCAACAGCAAGCATCGGCGCGGCGTGCGGGCGCGCACCCTGGTGCACCTGGCCGGCTTCGCTCCGGCGAGCCTGCATGCGATGAGTGTGCGGGCGGCGAGTACGTTCGCAGAGCACACGTTCAATCTGGTGATCACCAACGCACCGGGTCCGCAGACCCCGATGTATATCGGCGGCGCGCGGATGCTGGAGATGTATCCGGTGTCGCCGCTGCTGCGCAACCAGGCCTCGAGCATCGGGATCACGTCCTATGACGGACGCGTCTTCTACGGACTCAACGCCGACCGCGACGCGATGGCCGATATCGGCGTGCTGGCCGCGTCGGTGCACGAGTCCATGGAGGAGATGCTCGGTGCCTGCGTCTGAGAACACCATGCGGGTCTATATCCCCGCCACCGTGCCGATGCTGCGTGAGCTCGTCGCGGACCGGGAACTGCGCCCGGTCGGCGGCACCGCCTTCGCGGTCACGCCGACACTGCGCGAGGCCTATGCCTCCGGTGACGACGAAGAATTGGCCGAGGTCGCGATGGCCGAGGCCGCGCGGGCCTCGCTGCGCCTGCTGGCCGCCGAGCGCGAGGAGGCCACCGAGGCGTCCGACGACGGGGACGAGGACGCCGACGACCCCGCCACCTCCTACCACAGCCCGGTCTATCGCCGCGCGGTCATCGCCGCCGACGTGACCGGTGCGAAGCTGCGCCCCGACCTCGACGACGCGGTGGTGCGATTGGCCGGACCGATCGGCTACGACCGGATCGCCTCGGTGCACGTCGACCTGGCCGAGGCCGAACCCGAGGTGGCCAAGGCGGTCGATGTCGTCGATGCCGCCGACCTCGGCGACGCCGATGCCGAATTCGTGCTGGGTGATGCCGAGGACCATCAGCTGGCCTGGTATGCCGCCCAGGAGCTGCCGTTCCTGCTCGAATTACTGTGACCGAGCGCCAGCGAGTGAACCAAAAACGCAGGCCCTGCGGGCACTGCGGACCCGAGCGCCAGCGAGGTGGAGCCGTGACCGGCAACCTCCACATTCCGCACTAACCTACGATGCCGTAACCTGGCTGCGAGGCGGCTTCACCGGTCGCTACGACAGGGAGACGAACGGCGGCAATGGTCTTGAAAAAAGCGGCACTCTCGGTGCGCACGGTCCGGGAGTGGCTGGAGGCTCCGGCGGCGGAAGTCGCCGAACGCGGTGGACGGCTGAACGTACTGCGCGGCGCCGTCGCGCGCGTCACCACGCCACTGCTGCCCGACGACTATCTGCACCTGGCGAATCCACTGTGGTCGGCGCGCGAGCTGCGCGGCCGAATTGTCGAGGTACGCAAGGAAACCGCCGATTCGGCCACCCTGGTCATCAAGCCGGGCTGGGGCTTCGACTGGAAATACGAGCCGGGGCAATACATCGGCATCGGCATCCTGGTCGACGGCCGCTGGCACTGGCGCTCGTACTCGCTGACCTGCCCGCCGAACTGGACCGACCCGGAACACCGCGGCAAGCGGCTGATCTCCATCGCGGTCAAGGCGATGCCCGAGGGTTTCCTGTCCAGCCACCTTGTCAGCGGTGTCGCCGCGGGCACCATCGTCCGGTTGGCCGCACCGCAGGGCGGTTTCGTGCTGCCGTCGCCGCCGCCGGAGAAGGTGCTGTTCCTCACCGCGGGCAGCGGTATCACCCCGGTGATGTCCATGCTGCGCGCGCTGGATCGCCGCGACATGGTCACCGATGTCGTGCATGTGCACTCCGCGCGCACCCACGACGATGTGATGTTCGGGGCCGAACTGCGCGATCTGCACGATCGCCGCCCCAGCTTCTCCTCGCATCTGCACCTGACCGATGAGCAGGGCCGGTTCTCCCTCACCACACTGGACGAACACTTCCCGGATTGGCGCGAGCGCCAGACCTGGGCCTGCGGTCCGGCCGCCATGCTCGACGAGATCGAACAGCATTGGCGTGCGGCCGACATCAGCGACCGGCTGCATGTCGAGCGCTTCGAGATCGAGCGCTCCGCCGTCGGCGAGGGCGGCACGGTCACATTCGACAAGACCGGGCGCACCGTACAGGTCGACGGCGCGACCAGTCTGCTGGAGGCGGGAGAATCCGCCGGTGTGCAGATGCCGTTCGGCTGCCGGATGGGCATCTGCCAAACCTGTGTCGTCACACTGACTTCCGGACATGCCCGCGATCTGCGCAATGGTGACGAGCGCCGCGAGGGTGACAAGGTGCAGACCTGTATCTCGGCCGCGGCAGGCGACTGCGCACTCGACGTCTGAGACAGCGACACTCGCAGACGCACCCTCGGGGGGATCCGACAGGTACCCTCGAGGTACATCCAGTCAGGGAAAGGACCCCGGTGGCCATCACCGATATCAAGGCGTTCGCCCATCTCACGGCGGCCGACATCGAAACACTGGGGCAGGAACTCGATTCCATCCGACGCTCCGTCGAGCTGTCCCGCGGTGAACATGACGCCAAGTACATCCGGCGCACGATCGCGGCGCAGCGCGGGCTCGAAGTGCTCGCGCGTGGTGTGCTGTTCGGCAGCCGCAACCGGTGGGCCTGGCTGACGGGGACGGCTCTGCTGTCGGTCGCCAAGATCATCGAGAATATGGAGCTCGGGCACAACATCAGCCACGGGCAATGGGACTGGATGAACGATCCGGAAATCCACTCCAGCACCTGGGAGTGGGATATGACCGGGCCGTCGGTGCAGTGGCGGCGGGCGCACAACTATTCACACCACACCTACACCAATGTGCTCGGCAAGGATGAGGACCTCGGCTTCGGCATCCTGCGGATGACCCGCGACGAGCAGTGGCGGCCGATCCATCTGATCCAGCCGCTGGCCAATATCCTGCTCGCGGCCACCTTCGAATGGGGTATCGCGCTGCACGACTGGAGCATCGAGAAGGAGCTCGCCGGCACTCCGCGCAAGCAGCTGATGTCGGAGCCGAACAAGGACTTCGCTCGCAAGATCGGCCGTCAGGTGGCCAAGGACTTCCTGATCTACCCGGCGCTCACCGGACCGGCATTCAAGTCCACGCTGAAGGCGAATGCGACCGCCAACCTGGTGCGCAACCTGTGGGCCTACGCGGTGATCTTCTGCGGCCACTTCCCCGACGGCGCCGAGAAATTCGCCATCGAACAGCTCGAGGGCGAGACCAGCGGCGAATGGTATCTGCGCCAGATGCTCGGCAGCGCCAACTTCAAGGCCGGACCCGCCATGGCCTTCATGAGCGGCAATCTCTGCTACCAGATCGAACATCACCTGTTCCCCGACCTGCCCAGCAACCGGTATCCGGAAATCGCCGAGCGGGTCCGCGAACTGTGCGACAAGTACGACCTGCCCTACACCACCGGCTCGCTCGGCAAGCAGTATCTGCTGGCCTTCCGGACCATCCACAAGCTCGCACTACCGGACCGCTTCCTCAAGCGCACCGCCGACGACGCACCGGAGACCTCCTCGGAGCGCAAGTTCGCCGGTGTCTCACTGCCCGCCATGCCGTCGATGCCGAATGCCGAGCGCTGGGCCGACAAGTGGAACGAGACGCACTGGCTGCCCGTCGACCCCGAGACCGGAAAGCGTCGCGGCCTGCGTTCGGCGCTGAACGAGGCCAAGGTGGTGTTGCGGGAAAAAGCTCGGCACGAGAAGGAAGTGCTGCGCGAGGCCAAGCTGGCGCTGCAGGAAAAGGCACGTCAGGAGAAGGCGACACTGCAGCGAAAGGCCATGCGCGAGCGAGCGACCCGTCGCATCCGACGACGGCGATGAGATAGCATCCCCCAGCGACGTTTGCAATGCGGGATTTGCCACATCCCGGAGGCGGTCCTCACAACCTACGGTCTCGTAACTTACGGTACTGTAACCGCCATGGCGATCTCGGATGTCAAGGAATACGCGCACCTCACCGAAGCCGATGTGGAGGCACTCGGTGCGGAGTTCGACGCGATCCGGCGCGATATCGAGTCCTCGCGCGGTGCTCGCGACGCGCGGTATATCCGCAATGTCATCCGCCTGCAGCGTGCGCTCGAGATCAGCGGCCGCACGGTGCTGTTCGCCAGTTTCCTGCCGCCCGCCTGGCTCGCCGGTGTTGCCCTGCTCAGCACGGCCAAGATCATCGAGAATATGGAGATCGGGCACAACGTCATGCACGGGCAGTGGGACTGGATGAACGATCCGGAAGTCCACTCCAGCACCTGGGAATGGGATAACACCGGCCCGTCCAAGCACTGGAAGCAGACGCACAACTACCTGCACCACAAGTACACCAATGTCCTCGGCATGGACGACGACATCGGCTACGGCCTGCTGCGCGTCACCCGGGATCAGCGGTGGAGGCCGTTCAATATCGGCAATCCGGTCTACAACCTGGTGCTGCAGCTGTTCTTCGAATACGGCGTCGCGATCCAGCATCTGGAGCTCGGCAAGGTGCACCGGCTGAAGGAGGGCTCGCCGGAGCGGGCCGCATTCGAGGTCAAGCGCCGCGAGGTGCTGGTCAAGATCGGCAAGCAGGTCGGCAAGGATTACCTGCTGTTCCCGCTGCTCACCGGGCCCGCGTTCTTCTCGACGCTCACCGCGAACCTGACCGCCAATGTCATCCGCAATATCTGGACCAATGCGGTGATCTTCTGCGGCCACTTCCCGGACGGCGCGGAGAAATTCACCAAGGCCGATATCGACGGCGAATCCAAGGGCCAGTGGTACCTGCGCCAGATGCTGGGCAGCGCCAATATCTCCGGCGGTCCGGTGATGCACTTCATGACCGGCAACCTGAGCCACCAGATCGAACACCACCTGTTCCCGGATCTGCCGAGCAACCGCTACGCCGATATCGCGGTCCGGGTACGCGCCCTGGCCGAGAAGTACGACCTGCCCTACACCACCGGCTCGCTTCCCGTGCAGTACTTCAAGTCCTGGCGCACCATCCTGAAGCTGGCGCTGCCGAACAAGTACCTGCGCGCGACCGCCGACGATGCCCCCGAGACCGCCTCGGAGCGCAAATTCGACGGTGCCACGATGCCGAGCTTCGACCCGGTTACCGGTAGGCGTCGCGGTCTGCGCACGGCACTGAAGGATGGGCGCCGCCGGTTCGCCCGCCGGGCCGTTTCCGTCGCCTGACGCACAGTCGCACCGAAGGCGCCCGCGGAAGTCCGTGGGCGCCTTCGCCTTTCGATGGGCTGGCCATTCCGGGCGCGGCGGGCTCGTGGTATCCGCCTGGGCCTCGGCGGGAGCGCCGGTTGCGGCTGGTTGACTGAGGGTGTGCGTGCTGAAGATCTGAGCGTTTACGAGGCCATCCGGATACGGCGGGATGTACGGGCCGAATTCACCGGTGACCTCGTCGACGATGCGTCGCTGTGGCGGATACTCGATGCCGCACATCGCGCGCCCAGTGTCGGCAACTCACAGCCGTGGGACTTCATCGTGGTGCGCGAGCATGCGACGCTGCGGAAGTTCGCGGACCATGTCGCGCAGAAGCGGATCGAATTCCGGGACGCACTGCCGCCGGAGCGGGCGGCGACCTTCGACCCGATCAAGATCGAGGGCATCACCGAGAGCGGCACCGGCATCGTGGTCACCTACGACCACGACCGCGGCGGCCCGCAGGTCCTCGGCCGCGCCACAGTTCCCGAAACCGGCATCTACTCGGCGGTTCTCGCAATCCAGAACCTCTGGCTGGCCGCCACCGCCGAGCAGATCGGCGTCGGCTGGGTCTCGTTCTACGACGCCGAATTCCTCACCGACCTGGTCGGCCTACCCGACGGCATCCGCCCCGTCGCCTGGCTGTGCCTCGGCCCGGTAGCCGAATTCCAACGCGTACCCGACCTCGAACGCTTCGGCTGGCGCACCGGCCGCCCCCTCACCGAAGCCGTCCACCAGGAAACATTCCGCGCCTGAGATCGAGCGCTGGCGCTTCGGACTCGAAGATAGTCAAATGGCGGCCGAAAACCCCACCACCACTATTTGACGACGCTCGGCGAACTCTCGAGAACGCAACCACAGCCGGTCGACTGCGCTGGGAGCCGCGGGCCTGCGTACCCAAGTGCGGGAGGTAAGCCGGGTACGACACACGAGGTGCCCAGCACTGCACAGGCAAACCACAGACCGTCAAACTATTCCTGGGCCAGCAGAACCCCGAGAAGTCGGTGCAAGACAACAGGACCCACCGCAGCACGCCCAGAGAAGCCCATCCCTCGCCCGATGGTCGAATCGGCGCGGAACACGGGTGGCCGACGGCTATCGGACTCGTTCGAGCACGGCCGAGGCGCCGATTCCGCCTGCGGCGCAAATGCCGAGCAGGGCGGCGTTCTTTCCGGTGCGGGCCAACTCGTTGGCCATGGTGGTGACCATGCGTGCGCCGGTCGCGCCGAACGGATGTCCGAGCGATACCGAACCGCCGTGCACGTTGAGCTTGTCGATATCGATCTCGCCGACCGCGGTGTCGCGATCGAGGCGGGTCTTGGCCCACTCGTCGCTGTTCAGTGCGGCGAGCACGGACAGCGTCTGGGCCGCGAATGCCTCGTGGATATCGACGAGATCGATATCGCTCAGCGACATTCCGGCCTTGTCGAGGGCGCGCGGCATGGAGATGGCCGGGCCGATCAGCACCTGATCGGCCGGGTCGACGCTGACGTAGCTCCAGGAGCGGACGGCCGCCAGCGGACGGTAGCCGAGGGCGTGCGCCCGCTCCTCGCTCATCAGCAGTACCGCGGATGCGCCGTCGGTGAGCGGGCTGGCATTGCCTGCTGTCACGCTGCCGTCGCGGGCGAAGACCGGCTTCAGCTTCGCCAACTTCTCGACACTGGTATTCGCGCGGACCAGTCCGTCACGCGTGACATCCGTGCCTTCGGGGGTGCGCACCCGCAGCACCTCATCGTCGAAGCGGCCCGAATCGATGGCCGCGGCGGCCCGGTGATGTGAGCGCGCGGCGAATTCGTCCTGATCCGCGCGGCTGATCCCGTGGATCCGGGCCATCTTCTCGGCCGACTCCCCCATCACCTCGCCGGTGGTGCGTTCGGCGATCTTCGGTCGGCTCGGCAGCAGATCGGTGAAAGGCGCGAGCTGACGCGCCGCCGCCAGATAATCCTTCGGCTTCGGCTTGCCGAGTGCGAGCGGCGCACCGGCGTGCACCAGCTTCTGCGGCAACTTCACCTCGGCATTACTGGTCGAATCGCTGCCGCCGGCGATCATGATGTCGTATTCGCCGCGCTCGATGGCCGCCACCGCCGAGGTGATCGCCTGGAGTCCGGAGGCGCACGCCCGCGTCACCGTGTACCCCTCGCACCCGGGGTCGAGACCGAGATCCAGTGCGATCTCCCGCGCGATATTCGGTGCGGCACTCGGCAGAATCACGCCGCCCCACACGATTGCCTGCACCTGCGCTCCGGGCAGGCCGGTCCGCTCCAACAGCCCACGCACCGCGGCATCGGCCAGCGCGATCGAATCCATCCGCGTGTAATCGCCGAACGCCTTGACGAACGGCGTGCGCGCACCGGAAACAATGACGGCACGGCGAGCAGCATTGGTAGCCATGGGATTTTCTCCTCGAGAGATCTACTCCACAAACTTACTTGAAAGTAAGTTCGAGGTCCAGACCCCGCAAGCGCCCGGCTCAGCGATCCCCTCCATTGCCGCTGAGCCGGGCATTCTCAACCGTCCCGCTGCGCCCGATTTCGCAAGCGCAGGGGTAACTCCTCGGGCACGCCCTGAAGCGGGCCCGGCACTCAACCGCCGGCCCGCGACGACGCTGTCGGGGCACCCCGCGCCGGCAAAAGGCCCGGGGAGGCGGATGAGCGGCGCCTGTCCCGGCGAACGCCCCTGCTCGTCCCGGAACCCGCAAGGTCGACGTCGACACCACTCGGCGCGAGGAAACAGTAGCAATCTTTCTATTAGTTTTTCAAACCTTTTCTACGAAGTTGTCATTTCTGCCAAAGAACCTCTAGCATGAGGCTCACTATGCAAAGCCCTTCGGAGCTGTCGCGACATAAGCGCTTCGGCCGAATCATCAAGGAACGCCGCGACGAACTCGGCCTCACCCAGATGCAGATCGGCGATCTGGGAGGGCCCTCGGCGCCGACGATCCGCAAGATCGAAGACGGCGATGCGACCATCAGCACGCACACCCTGAACAAACTCGACGCGCCGCTGCGCTGGCTGCCCGGCAGCGCGGCGCGCACCTACGCGGGCGGCGATCCGACCACGCACGAGGTCGCGACGCACACCCCCGGTACCGACGACTCGATCGTCTCCGGACCCGACTCGATCCGATTCGAACTTTCCGACCTGACCGGACTGCTCGCCGCCGCCGGTCGGCTCAACGATGCGGTCGAGCGCGGCCGGACCACCGAACCCCATCTGGTGGCGGCCATTTCGGATCTCAACGGGGTGGTCTCCCGGCTCTCCGCGCGCTATGCCACCGCCATGCTGGAACGCAACGGCGGACCGGGCAAAACACTGCATCCGTTGGTCGCAATGGCGTTCTCGCATCTGCTCGACGTGCCCGCCGAGTCCAGCGACCCCGCCGACCTGGAGGAACGCCGCTATCGCCGCTGGCTGGCCGGACGCGCGGAGGATGTGGACGCTGGCACCGAGGGCCGCTTCCGCGCACGTTGGCTGGCGGCCAATCCCGGTGCGGCAGCTATTCGAAACGGCAAGCAGTAGAGGGCAGTACAGATGATCGACGATGCGACGAACCGAGCGCGACTGACACTGAGCCACAAGGTGAATCGACTATTCGCGACCGTGCATCCGCGGTCGGAGCCCGAGCGCACGACGGCCGCGGTGGCCGAACAGGTCGGTGCGCAATTGGGCCGCACCGTCCCGGAGGACCAGCTCGACCGGTTGCGGCGCGGCGAATTCGACTCGGCGCCGGTCGGATCCGAACTGCTCAGCGCCATCGCACAGTGCTTCGGCGTGAGCGCCGACTATCTGACCACCGCGGGTGCGGCGGCGGCCGCGATCGATCGGGAACTCGAATTGCTCGCCACCATGCGCGATGCCAATGTCGCCAGCATCGCGCTGCGCGGATCCGATGTCGATCTCACCACGCTGACCGCGCTCATCCACCGCGCGGATCAACCGGCCGAGCGACCGTAGAACGGGCAGTTTCCGAACAGTCGGTAGCATCGTCAGTTGCATGGGGCGGGACCGCAGCGCTGTAGGAGATTGCCGACGAATGCCGGGTATGGAGAACAGGTTCCGGGAAGTATCCCGGGACGTACCGATACCGTCCCCGTGGAATCTGACCGCATACCTCGATGCCGTCGCCGACCATCGCGGTCGCACCATCACCCTGCAACCGGTCGACACCGCATTGCTCGCGGGCACCGGCTGCGGCACCGGCAGCGGTCTGTGGATTGCCAAGCGCGACAGCGACATCATCGTCTACGGCGCCGACACCACCGAATGGCATGCCGAGCACATCATCGTCCACGAACTGGGGCATATGCTGCTCGGCCACGGACCGGAATCGGGGACCGAAACCCCCGCGCCACAACCGATGTCGGCCCTCGCGGACCTACTGCCCTCGATTTCCGCGGAGTCCATCGCCTACGTGCTCGGGCGCAGCGATTACGCATCCGTCCGCGAACGCGATGCCGAAACCTTCGCCGACCTGGTCATGTTGCAGGCCATGCGCCCGCAGCGCCGAGATTCCGTGCTGCACAGAACCTTTTTCCGCGAACGCAGGCACTGACGGCAGATACGCAAATTCTCCGGGCATTCAGCTGATGCGCCGAATACCCGGAGAACGAGGGTCAGCGCTGTACTACGCGAGCCGGATCAGGCCGTAGTCGAATGCGTGGCGACGGTAGACGACAGACGGTCGGTCGGTCTCTTTGTCCTGGAAGAGGAAGAAGTCGTGCCCGACGAGCTCCATCTGGTAGAGGGCGTCGTCGACCGACATCGGGGTCCCGGAATGGACCTTGGTTCGGACGATATGGCCGGGACCGGCCGCGTAATCCGGGGATTCCGTTTCGTGCCGGCTACGTTCGGCCTCGGGGTGCTCGTGTGCGGTGGCGCCCTCCGCCTGGGCGAACAGGGAGTCATCGATCAGATCGGCGGTCGCCTCGGCCACCGAGACCGGGGTCTTGTCCCCGTAGTGGACGCGGCGGCGATCCTTGGTTCGACGCAGTCGGCTCTCCAGCTTGGCGGTCACCGATTCGAGGGCGGCGTAGAAGCTGTCCGCACATGCCTCCGCCCGGACGACCGGGCCCTTGCCTCGCGCGGTGATCTCGACGCGCTGGCAGGCCTTACGCTGACGACGATTGCGTTCGTGGAACAACTCCACATCGAAGATGAATATCGACGGATCGAAGCGTTCTACACGGGAGAGTTTCTCCGCGACGTAAATTCGGAAATGGTCGGGAACCTCCACATTGCGGCCCTTCACCACGACATCGCCGCGCGGGGCGCGAGGTCGGTCCGCTGTGGATTGCTCTGTCGCATCCAGGGTGCTGTCATCGAGCACCGAGGCCTGTGTTTCTTTCACAGCGAGGGCGTCTTTCACTGAAGGTCGTGAAGAAGTCGTCACGCGTACCTCCCGGATATGGCCGCACAGACCAGCGTGCGTGCGGCGGGATGAGCCGTGCCGATAGACAATCTCTCGGCACATGATGTCCGAGGCGCCACCTCCAAACTCCCGGTTCGGGTGTGTGATCGCGACGCTAGTACGTCAACGGGCGGTCCGCCACTGTTCACGCAAATTTCCCGGAGTCAAGCCGAACACGTCACCAGCACGGCACGTACCGGCACCCCGATCCGCTCGAGCGCGCGTACCGATTCGCGGGCAGTAGCGCCGGTCGTGAGCACATCGTCGACCAGTACGACCTCGGCATTCGCCGCGATTTCCGACCCGGCTCCGGTACCTGGCCTGGCCATGATCCGACCGCGCAGATTGTGTTGTCGCTCACCGACTGTCAAGCCCACCGAATCGCGCACACCCCACCACACCCGCAACATCGGTATCACCCGGCTATCCGGGAGCCACCGGGCCGCCGCCCGCGTCGTGCGCACCACCGGATCTCCGCCGCGGCGGCGCGCGGCCCCCCGCCGACTCGGCGCCGGGATCAATACCAACGACCGCTGGTCATCGCGCAGCCACGCCAGGCCATCCGCAAGTGCCAGCCCCACCGGCTCGGCCAGATCGCGGCGCCCGTGCTCCTTCGCCGCGAGCACCGCCCGCCGGGCCGGACCCGCGTACGAGGCGAGCGCCCAGCACGGCACACCCGGATCGGCGCGTGGCCACACCCGCGTCGGCGGCTCAGCCAGGGTGGCCGCACAGTCCGCACACCAGCCCACACCCGCCACACCGCATCCGGCACAGGCCGTCGCCAGGATCAGATCCAACAGGTTTCGCATCGCCCGAGTCTGCGCCCACCCACCGACAGATTCGCGAATATCGGTGTCGCAGTATTCGTTTCGGTGCCGACGATCAGCCGGGTAGCACCGGGACCGAGTTGTCGCCGTTGAGACCGGGCACCTCGCGCCAGAACCGGTCGGAGGTCTGCTCGCTGTACTGCAGTTGGAGCACCGCACGCGAGTCGCCGACGTACTCGGTCTCCGGCGAGGCACTGACCACCCGGACCGGCGCGGTCAGATTCTGGCTGGTCTGCGGGGCGAACTGGGATCCGTCGATGGAGACGGTCGAGAGCGGATCGACATTGCCCTCCCTGGCAATCACGATGGTGTCCGCGGTGAGCCAGCTCAACGAAACCGCGCGGGTGCTGAGCGAGAGCGCGAGCGGCACTGGCGAGGTGAGCGCGTATTTGCCGTCCGGGCGTCGTTCGACCACCGCCACATAGACCTTGCCGTCGGCGATGAGGGCCGCACGCACACCCGAGCGCGATACCCGCAACTCGGTGATCGGCAGCCGCAGCGGCGATCCCTGTGCCGAGGCCAGCAGGGCCGAGATGTCCACATCCTGTACCGAGACGTTTCCGGTGGCGCGATCGTTGACGGCGCGGATGACCCGTTCACCATCGATCACGGCCCAGGCGGCGGTGCCGTCGGCATTCCAGGACGGTCGGCTGATGGTGGAGCCCTCGGCCACCGGGAAGGCGTTGCCGCCGTAGCTGCCGACCATCAGCGTGCGCGGCGGCTCCGGCGGCGGACGTCCGGCATCGGCGACCGCGGCGACCAACTGACCGTCCGGGGAGAGCGCGACCGACTGCAGATTGTTCACCGCACCGAAGTAGCCGGGCGGTGTGATCATCCCGCCGTCGGTGACCTGCACCAGCGAGCCGTTGCGCAGCGCGTGCAACCCGATCTGGTTGCGCGCGTAGACAGCTGGGCTCAGCTGTTCGACATCGGCGACCGACCAGCCGTTGGCGGCAAAGCGATCGTCGAACGGTTTGCCGTCGGCGAGCAGCATGTACGGTCCGAGGATTTCCGCACCCGCCAGCGTGAGCACCACCTGTCCGGCGAGGAGTTCTTTATCGCGCGGCGACAGCCCGGACGCACCCGCGAAATCGATCCGCACGCCGCCGAGTCCGACACCGACGTCGTTGTCGTCATTGTTCGGCCTGGTGATCGGGCCACGCAGGGTCACCGGTGGTGCGAGTTGATTGCGCACGACCGAGGTGAGCGCGGGCTGGGTGCCCTCGGCCAGCAGGCTGAGCAGGCGCTGGGCCAGCTGGTTCTTGGCCACCGAGATCCAGCGCAGATCGGGGACGGCGGTGGTGCCGGTCGGGTCGATGAAGTACAGCACGTAGCGGCGGTAGGACTTGGCGAAGGCGGTCTGCTCCATCACCACGCCGTCGGGCAGCTCATCGATACGCCATTCGCCGTCGACCTTGGTCATTTCGATCTTGTTTTCCAAGGGCGCGTCGATGGCCCGATAGGCGCCGTCGGCAGCCAGTTCGCCGACCTTGTGCGCCCGGATCACATAGGTCGCCTTATCGCCCGAGCGCGATTCGCGCAGGGTATCGGCCCTGTCCACGATCAGCGTGCCCGCCGTGTCGTCCCACTGTGCCGATGCCGACGGTGTCATGTACTGCCGTGCGGCCAGGTGCCGGTTGGCCGGATCCGCGGTGGCCTGCAGGAAATCGCGGAGCAGCAGGTCCGGATCGCGACCGCCGATGGGCGGCGGCGGACCGTCGGAGGTGGGCTGGCGATTGATGGTGCCGAGTGCCTGCGGCGCGGAGGATTCCGGCAGGCTCGCGCATCCGGTGAGTACCAACAGCGCGGCTACGGCCGCCGCACCCAGCGCGGACAGCCGGAGCGAGGTGCGCCTCGGATACCAGCTACGCATCCTCATGACTGTACGTCCCCGCCGTCACCCGGCACGCTGTGCCCGGCCTGCTTCGGTTCGGTGGATTCGGTTTGCTCGGCCTCCGGTCCCGTGCCGTTGGTGAGTCCGGTCGAACCGACACCGTTCGAGTCGTCCGCCTCCGCAGCATCGGTGTCCGTCGCTTCCGCGGCGGTTCCACCCGGGAGCGCTTCGCCACCGTTGGTCTCGACGCGGATCACCGGCAGTTCGGTGACCGTGGCTTCGGCTTCCGACTCGTCGGCGGCCGGATCCTCGACCGGTTCCGGATCGACCCGCGGCGCGGGCAATGACTTGCGTAGCACCGGTTCCAGCGGCAGCGGGCTCGCACCCATCTTCTTGCCGCGCACCAGCGGCAGGGTGAGCCGGAAGCTCGCGCCGATACCGATCTCGCCCCATGCCTCGAGCTTGCCCTCGTGCAGATTGGCGTCCTCGACGCTGATCGACAGACCGAGTCCGGTGCCGCCGGAACGCCGCATCCGGGACGGGTCCGAACGCCAGAACCGGTTGAAGACCAACTTCTCCTCGCCGGGCCGCAGGCCGACACCCTGATCGCGCACGATCACCGCGACCGCATTGGCCTCCAGATCACCGCGCATCCGGATCAGCACCGGCTTGCCCTCGCTGTGGTCGATCGCATTGGCCAGCAGATTGCGCAGCACCCGCTCCACCCGTCGCGGATCGACCTCGGCGACCAGCGGCTCCTCCGGCATATCGATGACCACCTCGACACCGGATTCCTTGGCCAGATGCCGCACCGTGGAAATCGCCGCCCGCGCGCACATCCGTACGTCGAGCGATTCGACCTGCAGTTCGGCCACACCGGCGTCGTGGCGGCTGATCTCGAGCAGATCGTTGAGCAGACCCTCGAAGCGGTCGAGTTCGGTGACCAGCAATTCGGAACTGCGGGCCAGCGCCGGATCGAGATCGTCGCTGCTGCCGTGGATCAGGTCGGCCGCCATGCGGACGGTGGTCAGCGGGGTGCGCAGCTCATGGCTGACATCGGAGGTGAAGCGACGCTGCAGATTTCCGAATTCCGCCAACTCGTTGATCTGGTTGGACAGACTCTCGGCCATCTCGTTGAAGGCCTGCGCCAGCCGCGCCATATCGTCCTCGCCGCGCACCAGCATGCGTTCCTTGAGCCTGCCGTCAGCGAACCGGCCCGCGATCCGCGCGGCCGAGCGGATCGGCAACACCACCTGCCGGGTGACCAGTGCGGTGATCGCGGCCAACAGCACCAGCAGCACGACGCCACCGATCAACATGGTGCCGCGCATCAGCGACAGGCTGCGCTCCTCATTGGCCAGCGGGAAGATCAGGTAGATCTGCAGCGTCGGAATCTCCGCGCTCGGGCTACCGATGATCAGCGCCCGGCCGTGGTAGCCGTCCGGATCCGCGACCGTGGCGAACTGGTAGCTGACCTGGTTGCGCGCGACGAAGCGGCGCAGTTCCTCGGGCACCTCCTGGATCGGCCCGGTCGAGATCTGCTGCTGCGGGGTGCCGCCGACAATGCTCAGCGCGGAATCGAAACTGCCTGCGACACCGGTGGATTGGCCGGTCCCGCCGCGGTTGGACAGCGCGTTGCGGGCATCGATGAGCCGCTGCTGCTGGGTGCCGATATCGTGCACACCGGCGAGCTGGCTCTCCACCGTATTGCGGGCGCGATCCATCTCCTCGACCGCGCCGTTGATCTTCGCGTCGATCAGCCGATCGGTGATCTGACTGGTCAGCACCACGCCGAGGATCGTGATGACGATCAGCGACAGGGTGAGTGTGGACACGATGACGCGCAACTGCAGCGAACGCCGCCAAACATGGCCGAGTGCGCTGCCGACTTCCTTGAGCCAGGCGACCACCGGCGCGAGGGACCGTTCGAGGCGCTGCACCACACCGGGCGAGGCGGTCGAACGATCCGCGTCGCCACCGATCACGGCTTCGCCTCGCTGGCGCTCGGCTGCGCCGTTCTCGCGAACGCTGTGTCTTCGGTTCGCTCGCTGCGCTTGCTCACGGTGGTCCGGCCTTGTAGCCCACACCGCGAACGGTCAGCACGATCTCCGGGTTCTCGGGATCTTTCTCGACCTTCGCCCGCAACCGCTGCACGTGCACGTTCACCAGGCGGGTGTCGGCCGCGTGCCGGTAGCCCCAGACCTGCTCGAGCAGGACCTCACGGGTGAAGACCTGACGCGGTTTGCGGGCCAGCGCGACGAGCAGATCGAACTCCAGCGGTGTCAGCGAGATCTGCGCACCGCCGCGGGTCACCTTGTGCGCGGGCACATCGATGACGATATCGGCGATGGAGAGCAGCTCGGCGGGCTCCTCCTCGGTGCGCCGCAGGCGCGCACGCACGCGGGCGACGAGTTCCTTCGGCTTGAACGGTTTGACGATGTAATCGTCGGCACCGGACTCCAGACCGAGCACGACGTCGACCGTATCGGTCTTCGCCGTGAGCATCACGATCGGAACTCCGGAGTCGGCCCGCAGCACCCGGCACACGTCGATACCGTTCATACCCGGCAGCATCAGGTCGAGCAGCACCAGATCGGGACGAATCTCCCGAACCGCCGCCAGCGCCTGCGTGCCGTCGCCGACCACATGCGGGTCGAACCCTTCCCCGCGCAAGACGATCGTCAGCATCTCAGCGAGTGCCATATCGTCGTCGACGACCAGAATCTTCGGCTTCATAAGTACTATGTTGTCATCTCTCGCGCTCGGAACGGGCCGCCACGCCAACACTGGTGCAATCCCGCCGCACATCCAACCTTATCCGGCAACAATTTCGACCAAACGAGTAGTGAGCGTCGCCGGATCGTCATCGGATCGGTATCTCGACCACGGCCCGTACCAGTCCCGTTCGGCCAGCTCACGGTACACCTCGCCGGTGCGCCGCTGTAGTCCGCCGTCGCGCTCGTAGGCGTCGAGTGCGCGACTGTCGTCGAGTTCGCCACGCAGCCGGGCACGCTCGGCCGCGACCTCGGTCGGCACGTCCAGCAACAACTGCAGCGTCGGCACCGGCAACTCGAACCGGCCGAACTCCAATTCGCCCACCCAGCGCACGATTTCGCCGTCGGCCGACTGATGCAGGCGCGCAGCCGA
The DNA here is from genome assembly GCF_050942345.1 of Nocardia pseudovaccinii. Classification (NCBI taxonomy): domain Bacteria; kingdom Bacillati; phylum Actinomycetota; class Actinomycetes; order Mycobacteriales; family Nocardiaceae; genus Nocardia; species Nocardia pseudovaccinii. Next base: position 2,078,885 of record NZ_CP192074.1, on the reverse strand, counting down.
ATACGCGGCGTTGGAGGCCACGTAGCGGTCCAGGACCACGATGTCGTTGTCGGCCAACAGCTTCGACAGGTCGTCGCGCGCCGCCGCCCGATCGAGTGCGAACATCAGCGCCATGCCGTGCACCGAGTCGGCGAGATCGCCATGGGCGCCACGCAATGCCTCGGCGGCGAGATCGGCGTGGACGGACCGGTCATAGCGCGGAAACGCGAGTGTTTCCGCGCGCAGGCCCCGCGCGCGCAGGTTGGCGAGGACACTGTCGATCAGCGTCCGCTTCCCGGCGCCGTCGAGGCCCTCGACCGCAATCAACACGCCCATGGCGAGCAGGCTACCGCCAGACCGCGGCACCGAACGACAGCGCCCCGCCGACCGGGCTCGGTCGGCGGGGCGCAGGTCTTTTCGGCGCTACCTGCGGCGGCTCAGTAGCGGTAGTGCTCGGGCTTGTACGGGCCCTCGACATCGACGCCGATGTACTCGGCCTGATCCTTGGTGAGCTTGGTCAGCGTGCCGCCGAGCGCCTCGACGTGGATGCGCGCGACCTTCTCGTCCAGATGCTTGGGCAGGCGGTAGACCTCGTTGTCGTACTCGTCCGGCTTGGTCCACAGTTCGATCTGCGCGATCACCTGATTGGAGAAGCTGTTCGACATCACGAACGACGGATGTCCGGTCGCATTGCCGAGATTCAGCAGCCGGCCCTCGGACAGCACGATGATGGACTTGCCGGACTCCTTGAACGTCCACAGGTCGACCTGCGGCTTGATATTCAATTTCGTTGCACCGGAACGCTCCAGCGCCGCCATATCGATCTCGTTGTCGAAGTGACCGATATTGCCGAGGATGGCCTGGTCCTTCATCGCCTTCATATGGTCGAGGGTGATGATGTCCTTGTTGCCGGTCGAGGTGATAACGATATCGGCCTGGCCGATCGCCTGCTCGACGGTCACGACGTCGTAGCCGTCCATCAGCGCCTGCAGCGCGTTGATCGGATCGATCTCGGTGACCTGCACCCGGGCGCCCTGTCCCGCAAGCGATTCCGCGCAGCCCTTGCCGACATCGCCGTAACCGCAGATCAGCACCTTCTTGCCACCGATCAAAACGTCGGTGCCCCGGTTGATTCCGTCGATGAGCGAGTGGCGGGTGCCGTACTTGTTGTCGAACTTGGACTTGGTGACCGAGTCGTTGACGTTGATCGCCGGGAACACCAACTCACCCGCAGCCGCGAACTGGTAGAGCCGCAGCACGCCGGTGGTGGTCTCCTCGGTGACGCCCTGCACCGATTCGGCGATCTTGCCCCACTTGGTCTTGTCGGTTTCGAAGCGCTCGCGCAGCAGGTTCAGGAAGACCTTGTACTCGGTCGAGTGGTCCTCGTCCTCCGGCGGCACCAGGCCCGCCTTCTCGAACTGCGCGCCGCGCAGCACGAGCATGGTGGCGTCACCGCCGTCGTCGAGGATCATATTGGCCGGCTCGCCCGGCCAGGTCAGCATCTGCTCGGCGGCCCACCAGTACTCCTCCAGGGTCTCGCCCTTCCAGGCGAAGACCGGGGTGCCCTTGGGCTCGTCCACGGTGCCGTGCGGTCCGACGACGACCGCGGCGGCGGCATGGTCCTGGGTGGAGAAGATGTTGCAGGAGGCCCAGCGGACCTCGGCGCCCAGCGCGGTCAGCGTCTCGATCAGCACGGCGGTCTGGATGGTCATGTGCAGCGAACCCGAGATGCGCGCACCCCGCAGCGGCAGCACCTCCGCGTACTCGCGGCGCAGCGCCATCAGACCGGGCATCTCGTGCTCGGCGAGGCGGATCTCCTTGCGACCGAATTCGGCCAGCGACAGGTCCGCCACCTTGTAATCGATGCCGTTGCGGACATCGGCGGTCAGGGACGTGCGTGCGGGAAGTTCTGAGGTCGTCATCTGCCTCTATCAGCCTCTCCTGGTTCGTCAGTACCGGGTCAAGGCTAACCGCTGAGCGCACCCGCCGGACTACGCGGTCACGCCATAGGACATCAGGATCCGGCGGCGCTTACGCGGTTGGATATTCGCGAGGGTGATATCGCCACCGTAATGGGCCAGTACGCGGTGATCCATGATGTGTCGCCACAGCGGCGGGACGGCCGCGAACACGATCATGGACAGGTATCCGGCGGGCAGCTGCGGCGCCTGCATCGAACTGCGCAGGGTCTGGTACCGGCGCCCCGGATTCGCATGGTGATCGCTGTGCCGCTGCAGATGGAACAGGAAGATGTTGGTGACCAGATGGTCGCTGTTCCAGCTATCGCGCGGCGAGCAGCGCTGATAAAGGCCATTGGGGCGGCGGGCCCGCAGCAGCCCGTAGTGCTCGATGTAATTCACCGTCTCCAGCAGCATGACGCCGATCACCGCCTGCAGCGCCAGATACGGCAGCAAGCGCCAGCCGAAGACCGCCAGCAGCGTGCCGAACAGCACCACACTCATCGCCCACGCCTGCAGGACTTGGTTGTCCACGCTGAACCAGCGTTTGCCCTTGCGAATGAGGCGCTCGCGTTCGAGCCGGATGGCGGAGCGGTATCCGCCGGAAATGCTGCGCGGCAAGAACTCCCAGAGGGATTCGCCCATCCTCGCACTGGCCGGATCCTCCGGCGTCGCCACCCGCGCGTGGTGGCCGCGGTTGTGCTCGACGAAGAAGTGCCCGTATCCGGATTGCGCGAGCGAAATCTTGGCCAACCAGCGCTCCAGATGTTCGACCCGATGCCCGAGTTCATGCGCCGCGTTGATGCCGATACCGCTGACGAACCCGAGAGTCGCTGCCAGCCCGAGCTTGTCGACCACGGCCAGCTCGTCGCCCGCCCACATGAGCGAGGCGATGACCAGGCCGACCAACTGGACCGGCAGGAACAGATAGGTGCACCACCGGTAGTACCGATCGTTGGACAGCAACTCGTAATCCTCGTCGCGCGGATTGCTGCCGTCCACGCCGATGACCCAGTCCAGCACCGGGATGACGATCAACACGATGATCGGCCCGATCCACCAGAAGATCGCGGCACCGGTCTGCAAGACCAGTTGCGATGGCAACAACGCGATCGCAGGAGCGATCAGGCCCAAAACCCACAGATGGCGTTTGGGGTCGGGCGACCCCGCCGGTTTGCCAACCGTTTGCACGTTTGCCCCGCTAAATAAGTACCCTGACTCCGACGCTTGACAATACATACAGACCTTACGACCGTTACACAGCAGCGTGCCGTCGAAAGATGTCAATCGTTACATGCGTGTCGGTTGGTTTCTAAGCACCTTCATATGTGGCCATGATCAGGGCATACTCGTCGCAAACGGTCAATTTCCCAGCGGTGGGATCAGCGCTGTTCGCGCGCGGCGAGAATCGCCTCGACGTACGGACTGAAGACGGCACTCAATTCGGCGGGCGCATTGCGCCCGGCCGCGGGCGGGGTGGGGATGTAGCTCAGCGCGATACGCACCAAAGCCTGTGCCAGCACGTCGGATTCGACGGCCGTCGCCTGCACCCAGCTGTGCTCGAATGCGATGGACAGCCGAGCGGTCGCATGTTCGAGCAACGGCTCGGCATCAAGGGTGATGAGCCGCAACAGATCCAGCTTCACCTCACCGGCGACCAGCGACTGGACCAGCGGGTCGGCCGCGGCGGCCTGGAAGAAGTCGCGCAGCCCCTCTTCGAATGCGGCGCGCGCGTCGCCGATATTGCCATCGATCGCGGAGCCGACATGATCGACCAGATCGTCGGCCAGGCGTAGCGCATAGGACTGCGCCAGCCCGGCGCGCGAACCGAATTCGTTGTAGAGGGTCTGCCTGCTGACACCGGCGCGGGTGGCCACATCACCGAGGGTGATCTTGGACCAGTCCCGCTCGGTGAGCAGCTCGCGCATCGAATCCAGGACGGAGGTGCGCAGGAGTTCCCGCGCCGCCTCCTGATAGGAAACCCTGGGTCCGTTGCGCGGCATACCCGCGAGGTTGTCACGGGTGGTTGCCGCAGTCAAAATTCACGACCGTTCGATCTCGACCATGTAGAAGTCGGCCTTGGCGGCGCCGCAGTCCGGGCAGGTCCAATCGTCGGGAATGTCGTCCCAACGGGTGCCCGGCTCGATCCCGTCCTCCGGCCAGCCCTTGGCCTCGTCGTATTCGAAGCCGCACTGGATGCATTGAAACAGTTTGTATTCCGTCATTTGGGAACCTCCATCGGTTCGAAGTCGATCTTCTCGCGCACGCCGCAGTCCGGACAGCACCAGTCGTCGGGTATCTTCTCCCACACGGTGCCCGCCGGAAACCCTTCGTGCGGTGCGCCTTTCAGCTCGTCGTAGACGTAATCGCAGACAGGACAACGAAATCTGCTCATGATCACGACTCCGACCCGGCCGTACCGTAGCGCGCGATCACCTTGTCCCGCTTGGCCGGATGGATATTGGCGCGGGTGATATCGCCGCCGTAATGCGCGAGCACCCGCTTGTCCATCACGCGCCGCCACAGCGGCGGGAAGTAGGCGAGCAGGATCATGCTGGCATAGCCACTCGGCAGATTCGGCGCACCGTCCCAGCTGCGCAGCGTCTGATACCGGCGGGTCGGGTAGGCGTGGTGATCACTGTGCCGCTGCAGGTGGTACAGGAAGATATTGGTGACGATGTGGTCGCTGTTCCAACTGTGCACGGGGGCGGGCCGCTCGTACCGGCCGGATGCGGTGCGCTGGCGGACCAGACCGTAGTGCTCGAGATAGTTGACCGCCTCCAGCAGGCTGAAGCCGACGACCGCCTGCAGGATCAGATACGGCAGCAGGCCGATTCCGAACACCGCGAGCAGGACCGCGAACAACGCCACCGACATCAGCCAGGCGCTGAGCACCTCGTTGCGCAGACTCCACGACTTCTTGCCCAGCCGATCCAGCCGGGTCTTCTCCAGCCGCCACGAGGAGATGAAGCTGCCCCGCACCGTGCGTGGCCAGAAGGCCCAGAACGATTCTCCGACACGGGAACTCGCGGGATCCTCGGGCGTCGCGACACGCACGTGATGGCCGCGGTTGTGCTCGATATAGAAGTGGCCGTAGCAGGACTGGGCCAGGGCGATCCGCGACAGCCAGCGTTCCAGGTCGACCTTCTTGTGGCCGAGTTCGTGCGCGGTATTGATGCCGATGCCGCCGATCATGCCAATGGTGATGGCCAGGCCGATCTTGTCGACGATGTGCAACCCGCCGTCGATACCGAGCCAGCTCAGGTTGTCCGCCGTGATCAGGTAGCACCCCAAGATCAGCGTCGCGTACTGGAACGGCAGATACAGGTAGGTGAGATAGCGGTAGTACTTGTCGTTCTCCAGGTACTCCATCACCTCGTCGGGCGGATTGTCGCCGTCCGGGCCGAAGAAGATATCGGCCAGCGGGATCACCACGTAGACCAGCACCGGGCCCAGCCAGAACGGCACTTGGGCCAGCCCGTGCCAGCCGAATTCGTTGAACGCCCAGATCAGCGGAAGGCCGATGGTGAAAAGGCCGGTCGGCGCGAACAACCCCCATAGCCACATGTATCGCTTGCGGTCGCGCCAATCGGCCGCTGCGGCCGGGCGGCCAGGCGCATGGGTTTCCGTGGACATCGTTGTCTCCTCATCCAAGCGGCACATCACATGTGATGTGCAGTACCACTTACTTGGACATTAGAGATCAACTTGTCTTCTGCCTAGACAAATTTATGAATTTGTAAACTCTGGCGGAAACGGCAAATCGGACAGCGCGGCACGCCCCGAAACGACGCTCGCCGCTTCATCCCGTCGAGGGCGGGATGACGCGGCGAGCGAGCTGTCGAGATTCAGCGCAGCAGAACGTCGGCGTTGTCGGGCAGTGCATCGATCGGCCACCAGCGCAGATCGGTCGACTCATGGCTGCGGATCGGGACCGCACCGGGCGGCGCGACGATGCGGAACAGCAGGTCGAGGTGGCGGGTCGGGACGCCGAGCGAGCAGGTGATCGGATGAGCCTGCGCGCCATAGAGTTCGGCATCCATGCGCAGGCCGGTCATGCCGGACTCCTCGGTCGCCTCGCGCAGTGCGGCGTCGGCCACCGTCTCGTCACCCTCCTCGCAGTGGCCGCCGAGCTGGATCCAACGGCCGACCCGCGGGTGCAGCGTCAGCAGCACCTCGCGCTCGTCGTGCGAGAAGACGACGGCCGAGGCCGTGATGTGACCGGGTGCGTGCTCGCGCAGGCACCCGCGCGGCGCGGATCCGAGGAAGGCCAGCATCGCCTCGCGCAGCGAGGCATCGACGCCTGTCGGCTTCCACGTCTCCAGTAACCGCGTTGCCGAGGCGTGCAGCGAACTCGCGCTCACGACTGTGCCTCGCTGGCACTCGGCCCGGTCGTGTGCGATCGCACGCTGTGTTGATAGTTCACTCGCTGACGCTCGCTCACAGTTCGACCAGGCCGGGGCCCGGTCCGAAGACCGGACGTGGGGTGAGTTCTTCGAGGGGGTGGCCTATGGCAATGGCGCCCAAAGGGTTCCAGTCGTCGGCAAGGCCGAGAACCTCGCGGGTGACCTCCGGGGCGAAGATGGTCGAGCCGATCCAGCAACTGCCGATGCCCTCGGTGGCCAGCGCGACGAGCAGGCCCTGTACCGCGGCGCCCACCGCGACGGTGAACATCGTGCGTTCGTTGCCGCGCCGCCGCTCATCCGGATAGTCGTGTGCGCCATCGGGCACGCAGAACGGGATGATCACCTCGGGTGCGTCGTGCAGGATGCGGCCGCGGGCGATGCGACGTTCCACCCGCTCCGGATCGAGACCGTCCGCGGTGAGATCGGCCCGCCACCGCTCGGCCATGGCTTCCAGCAGTTGTGCGCGCAGACCGGGCTTGCGGACCCAGACGAAGCGCACCGGGCGGGTGTGATGCGGCGCGGGCGCGGTGAGCGCCTTCGCCACCGCGGCGCGGATGCGTTCGGGATCGACTGGGGCATCGGCGAATTGACGGATCGAGCGACGTAGCAGCAACGCCTCGGAGCGCCCCTGCTCGATCGCCTCGGCCGTGCCGAGCCAGAACAGGTCGTCGGTGCCGCCGCGCAACAGATCCGCGGCGCAGGAGCCGTCATCGGTGACCGGCAGTCCGCGCACCACCGCGACCGGGACACCACCGAGTTTGCCCTTCACCAGATCCGCGGCGGCGGCCAATTCGTCGGCCACCGCCACCTGGGTGACATGGAGTTCATTGCCCTGCCCGTCGACCGCGCCCGCATAGTCGTGCAGCACCCGCAATCCGGCGGAGCCGATGGCGGTGTCGGTCTGACCGTTGCGCCAGGCCCGGCCCATGGTGTCGGTGACGAGCACCGCGATGTCCACCCCGAGCCGCTCCGACAGCGCGGTGCGCAAAGCCTTCGCACTCCCATCCGGATCCGATGGCAGCAGCACGAGCTCACCTTGCTCGACATTGGATCCGTCCACCCCCGAGGCGGCCTGCACGATGCCGAGCTTGTTCTCGGTGATCAGCGTGCGACCCTTGCGCGCGAGTACGCGCACCGCCTCCTGCTCCACCAGCGCGCGGCGCGCGCTATCGCGCTCCTCCGGATCCAGCGGCGCCTCGACGATGCGGCCCTCGACCTTGGCGACGATCTTGCTCGTGACGACCAGGATGTCGCCGTCGACCAACCAGGGCGCGGCGGCGGCGATATGTTCGGCGAGATCGTCGCCGGGCCGGAATTCCGGCAGCCCGGTGATGGGCAGGATCCGCAACTCCCCCGCCGCGTGATCGGCCGGTTCCGTCAATGGCTCTTGCGTAGTCATGGCTTCACCTCGCTGCCGCTCGGTGCCGCCATGACTGGCGGCGCTGTGTCTATGGTTCGCTCGCCGCGCTCGCTCACGCCAGCCAGGTCGAGCGCCTCCCGCACCATTTCGGCGGTGGTCGGCGGATCGGTCATCAATAACGGCACGCTGCGCACTTCTACACCGGGCACATCGGCGGTATCGGTGCTATGGATCAGCCATCCGTCCAGGATGCCGGTGGCCGAGCGCGCGCCGTAGTGACGCCCGATCGCCTCGGCGGTGGTCTCCACGCCGATCACCGAGAGGCATTCATCGGCCATGCCGCGCAGCGGTTTCCCGTCGATCACGCCGGAGATGCCGATCACCTTGGCCTCGGTGGTGCGCAGCGCGCCGCGAATGCCGGGCACCGCGAGGATGGCGCCGATGCTCACCACGGGGTTGGACGGGGCCAATAGCACCACGTCGGCCTCGGATATGATCTGCGTCACATTTGGCGCCGGTTTGGCGTCATCGGCCCCAATTGTGGCGAATCCGTGCGTCTCGATGTCCGCGCGGTAGCGAACCCACCACTCTTGGAAATGGATCGCGCGGCGTTCGCCAGGGTTGTCGGGGTCACTGACAACGACATGTGTTTCGCAGCGATCGTCGGTAGCCGGGATGAGTTTTACGCCCGGCTGCCACCGGTTGCACAACGCCTCGGTTACCGCGGAGAGCGGGTACCCGGCACGCAGCATTTCGGTCCGAACCAAGTGCGTCGCGATATCGCGATCCCCCAAACCGAACCAATCGGGTTGGGCATGATATTTGGCCAGTTCTTCCTTGGCGTGCCAGGTTTCGGCGACCCGGCCCCAACCGCGTTCGGTATCGATGCCGCCGCCGAGGGTGTACATGCAGGTATCGAGGTCGGGGCAGATCCGGAGGCCGTGCATCCAGACGTCGTCACCGACATTGACGATGGCGGAAACATCCGCATCGGGCAGTAGTTCCCGGACGCCCTGAAGGAAGCGCGCGCCGCCGACCCCGCCCACCAGGACGACGATCTTGGGCCCACTTGCGGGTGCGGTGTCCGCTTGTTGTGGAGTCACATCGACACAGCCTATGCGCTGCCGGAGCGGGCGTGGTTCGCGCTGTATTTGCCGGTCATTTGCTATTCCGGGTTCAAGATCAGCTACGGAAAGCGGTAGCGGATAGTAACGGAATTGCGACGGCGGCTTGACCATCGACACGTTCGGCGTGTCTAATCACAGTCATGTCATTTCGGGTTCGCGCGAGAGTTCAAGGCGCGGACAGCTTTTCGAACAAGTGTTCGCACCGGGGTGACAAGCTCGGGGATGTCCGCGGGACAACGTCGCGGGGTACGGCCGTCGGTGTGCGTGTTGGTCCGACGGAAAGAATCAATCTGCGCTAACACACAGTGAGGAGGCGGAGCGATGGCCAATGAGCTGGCCCCTTCGGGCATGCCGGGCGGCGTATCGCAAACCGATTCCACAGCAGGCGCAGCACGTGGCGTCTGCGCAGAGATCGGTCGGATCGAACCGGACCGGATCGGGCCTGAGATGACCGACGGAGTGACAGCACCCCGGCTCAGCTTGGTCGTGACGGGCTTCGACGAGATGTTCGAATCGATCGAGGAGCAGTGGCAGGAACGTGCCCTGTGCGCACAGACCGATCCGGAGGCGTTCTTCCCCGAGAAGGGCGGCTCGACCCGTGAGGCCAAACGGATCTGCATGGGCTGCGAGGTACGCGACGAGTGCCTGGAATACGCGCTCGCACACGATGAACGCTTCGGCATCTGGGGCGGTCTCTCCGAACGAGAGCGGCGCCGCCTGAAGCGCGGCATCGGCTAGAACTTCGCGTCGGCCCGCCTCGGGTGCGCATAGCAGAGGCGGGCTGACTAAGTTTTAGTCATGGCCCGTTCACGTAATCGTCGTCCGCCGACCGCACGATCGGTGATCCGTCGTGGACGCGGGGTGCGCGGGCCGATGCTCCCACCGACGGTGCCGGCTTGGCGCACCAGGGGGCAGCAGTTCGACCGGCTGGTCCTCGAGGCCTTCGCACCCTTGGACACCCGGTGGCACGATCGACTCACCAAGCTCGATATCGCTGTCGACGATGTGCCGAAAATCCGTCCGCTGCACCCGGATTCGGTCACCTGGCCGGACGAGGTGGTGGCCGACGGACCGGTGCCGCTCTCGCGGCTCGTTCCGGCCGGCGTCGACCGGCACGGGGTGGCCACCCGCGCCCGAGTTGTGTTGTTCCGCAAGCCACTCGAACTGCGCGCGGGCGATCCCGACGATCTGGTCGATCTACTGCGCGAGGTCCTCGTCCAGCAGATCGCCACCTATCTCGGCGTCGATCCGGACCTCATCGATCCCGAAGGCGCGTGACGAACACACCGCCGAACGGGGATGAACTCGCCCGAAAACGCCGAATCCTTAGCGTGTCTGAGCACATCGCAACGTCGAGCGCGTTACTCTCATCGGCGTGATCCCCATGCGTCGTTGCTGCCGACCAGGTTGCAAGAATCCCGCTGTTGCGACGCTCACCTACGTGTACTCCGACTCGACCGCGGTGGTCGGGCCACTGGCGACGGTGGCCGAACCGCATTCCTGGGATCTGTGTGAAACACATGCTTCCCGCATCACCGCGCCAAAGGGTTGGGAGATGGTTCGCCACGAGGGCGGATTCTCTTCCAGCACACCGGATGACGATGATCTGACGGCATTGGCCGAAGCGGTCCGCGAGGCCGGGCTGCGCCGCCGTCCCCCGGAACACGACCAGCGTGGCTACTCCGATTACGCCCCGCCCGCACCGCGCGCCACGCGCACCGGTCGGCGCGGACACCTCCGCGTGCTCCCGGACCCACCCAGCTAGCAGTCGGGACGGGACCGTGTCAGGGGCGTCGGCGCGAGCCACTAGGGTGGTCACCATGACTGTGGCCCGCTCTGCCGAATTCGTGAACGCGGTGATCAAGGCTTATGACGTTCGCGGGGTCGTCGGTGAACAAATCGACGGAGAATTCGTCAAGGATGTGGGAGCCGCGTTCGCGCGGTTGATGCGCGCCGAGGGCGCGACCCGCGTGGTCATCGGACACGATATGCGCGAGTCCTCCCCGGAACTGGCCGCCGCCTTCGCCGACGGCGTACTCGGCCAGGGCCTCGACGTGGTGCACATCGGGCTCGCCTCGACCGATCAGCTCTACTTCGCCTCCGGTGACCTCGACTGTCCCGGCGCGATGTTCACCGCAAGCCACAATCCGGCCCGCTACAACGGCATCAAGCTGTGCCGTGCGAAGGCGCTGCCGGTCGGCCAGGACACCGGTCTGGCGACGATCAAGGACGAGGTGGTCAACGGGGTCCCCGGCTACGACGGAACGCCGGGCAGCGCCACGAAAGTCGATCTGCTGGCCGAATACGCGAAGTTCCTGCGCGGACTGGTCGACCTCGACGCTGTCCGCCCGCTGACCATCGCGGTGGACGCGGGCAACGGCATGGGCGGGCACACCGTGCCCGAGGTGCTGGGCACCGTGGCGCAGCTGAACCTGGTCCCGCTCTATTTCGAGCTGGACGGCTCGTTCCCCAATCACGAGGCCAATCCGCTCGATCCGAAGAATCTGGTCGATCTGCAGGAGCTGGTCCGCAAGTCCGGCGCCGATATCGGCCTCGCCTTCGACGGCGACGCCGACCGCTGCTTCGTGGTGGACGAGAACGGCAATCCGATTTCGCCGTCGGCGATCACCGCCCTGGTCGCCGAGCGTGAGCTGGCCAAGGAACCGGGCGCGGTCATCATCCACAACCTGATCACCTCGCACGCAGTACCCGAACTGGTGCACGAACTGGGCGGCACCCCGGTGCGCACCCGGGTCGGGCATTCGTTCATCAAGCAGGAGATGGCGGCCACCGGCGCGGTATTCGGCGGTGAGCATTCCGCGCACTACTACTTCCGCGATTTCTGGGGCGCCGATTCCGGCATGCTCGCGGCCCTGCACGTGCTGGCGGCGCTCGGTGAGAAGGACCGGCCGATTTCAGAACTCATGTCGTCGTACGAAACGTATGCGGCGTCCGGAGAGATCAACTCGACAGTGGCGGACGCGAAGGAGCGGACGATGGCTGTAGTGGACGCATTCGGGGATCGGGCCATATCGGTGGACCGGTTGGACGGGGTCACCGTCCAGCTCGCCGACGACGCCTGGTTCAATCTGCGCGCGTCGAATACCGAACCGTTGCTGCGGCTGAATGTCGAGGCCCGGTCGACGGAGGAAGTAGACGCACTCGTGACCGAGATTCTGAGCATCGTCCGGTCCTGACTGGAATAGTGGAACCAGGGCGGATGAAATCGCACATCCACGACTCGGCGACGAAGGAAGCAGACGGCTCAGCCCGACACCGAGATTCCGAGCATCGTCCGGTCCTGACTGGAATAGTGGAACCAGGGCGGATGAAATCGCACATCCACGACTCGGCGACGAAGGAAGCAGACGGCTCAGCCCGACACCGAGATTCCGAGCATCGTCCGATCCTGACTGGAATAGTGGAACCAGGGCGGATGAAATCGCACATCCACGACTCGGCGACGAAGGAAGCAGACGGCTCAGCCCGACACCGAGATTCCGAGCATCGTCCGATCCTGACTGGAATAGTGGAACCAGGGCGGATGAAATCGCACATCCACGACTCGGCGACGAAGGAAGCAGACGGCTCAGCCCGACACCGAGATTCCGAGCATCGTCCGATCCTGACTGGAATAGTGGAACCAGGGCGGATGAAATCGCACATCCACGACTCGGCGACGAAGGAAGCAGACGGCTCAGCCCGACACCGAGATTCCGAGCATCGTCCGATCCTGACTGGAACAGTGGAATCACATGGGGAGGCAGTCACTTGCGCTGGATTCGGAGAGCGGGGAAGTAGACGGCTCAGCCCGACACCGCGATTCCGAGCATCGTCCGGTCCTGACTGGGATAGTGGAATCACAGCCGGAATGGACGCCCAGGCTCACGATTCGACGCCCGAGGAAGGGGACGGCTCAGCCCGATACCGCGATTCTGAGCATCGTTCGCTCCTGACTGGAATAGTGGAATTACAGACGTTGGATTCGCCCGACCCGGGCGCCCGTGTCGATCCCTCCGAGTCGACAGCCCGGGTGGGAGCAGGGCGGGACCGCACACAGCGCGATGAGGGGAGGTGGGACGCCCGATGATCGCTGGAACACCGGTGCTCGACCTCGACGATGCCGCTTCGCTCGAGGCCGCCGATGTCGGCGGCGCCCTGCGCTCCGCGGCATCCGGCGGCGCGCAGGTACGCGCGACCGCGGCAGCAGTCGGTGAGGACGCACTCGCGCGCCTCGCGGATCTGCGACCACGCAGCGTGGTGTTGGTCTCCGGCTCGGGCCGGGCCGCCCGCGCCGCGAGTCTGATCGTCGCCGCACTCGGCGACCGGGCCGGCCTACCCGTGGTCCCGGTCGCTGCCCTTCCGCCATGGGTCGGCCCGCTGGACGTGGTGCTCGTCGCGGGCGACGACGCGGGCGATCCCCGGCTGATCGATGCGGTCGACCGGGCACAGCGCCGGGGCGCGGAGGTTGTGGTCGCCGCGCCGCACGAAGGTCCGCTGCGGGCCGCGGCGGCCGGGCGTACCTCACTGCTGGCGCCGCGGATTCCGGTCCTGGACCACAATCGGCTACTGCGTTTCCTCGCCGCCTGCATCGCGGTGCTGCGCATAGTCGATCCGACCCGCTCCGGCGCGGCCGTACCCGATCTGACCGAGCTGGCCGATGTGCTCGATGCCGAGGCATTACGCGATGGCCCGCACAACGAGGTCTTCCACAATCCGGCCAAGACGCTGGCCGCGCGCATGCAGCAGCGCGCCGTCGTGCTGGCCGGGGACTCCCCGGCCGCCAGCGAACTCGCCGAGCACGGCGCCGAGGTGCTGTTGCAGTCGGCGGGCAGGGTCGCCACCGCGGTGGATCTGGCCGAGGCCGTCGCCGCCAACCCCCGAATGGTCGAGGCCGCAGGCGAATCCGCGCCGAACTTCGATCCAATGTTCCACGACGAAGAACTCGACGGACCGGCGCCGGTGGAGCGCATCCGGGTGTTCGTACTCAGCGCGGATCTGGATCAGGCCGCGGCGCGGCGCCGGCTCGCCGTCTTCGGCGGCAACGGATCGGGTCTGGTCGACGCCGATCTGGTGAGCGCGGATATCGAACCGCTGCACACCTCGCTCACCGATCCCGCCGCGCCCATGCTTGCCAGAGTGGATGATTCGGGCGCGCCGCTGCCCGGCACCATCGCCCATGCCAGCGAGCTCGAACAACTCGCGGTGCTCGCGCTCCGCTTGGAGATGGCCGCCGCCTATCTGCGGTTGATCGGCTCGCGCAGCGGTGCGACACAGTCCACGGAACAGCTCGACGGGGGACACTACTAGTGCACGAACTCGTTGGTGCGCTGCGTTCCTATGCCTGGGGTTCACGCACCGCACTCGCTCAGTTGTGCGGCCGACCGGTCCCTTCCGCGCATCCGGAGGCGGAGCTGTGGTTCGGCGCGCATCCCGCCGATCCGGCGCATGTCCGCTTGGAGAACAGCACCCGCTCACTGCTGGAATTGGTCGCGGACGATCCGGAGCGCGAACTCGGGCCCGCCGCACCGGAATTCGGCGGGCGGCTGCCATTCCTGTTGAAGATCCTGGCCGCCGAGGAACCGCTATCGCTGCAGGCGCATCCGAGTTCGGCGCAGGCGCGGGCCGGATTCGAGCGCGAAAACCACGCGCGGGTGCCGCTGGATTCGCCGATGCGCAACTATCGCGACGAGAACCACAAGCCGGAATTGGTTGTCGCGCTGGACCGGTTCGAGGCGCTGGCCGGATTCCGGGATCCACATCGCACGGTCGAGCTGCTGCGCGCACTGGATGTGCCGGGCCTGCGCTCATATGCGGATCTGCTCGCCGCCCAACCTGATTCGGCGGGACTGCGGACACTGTTCACGACCTGGATCACGCTGCCGCAGAATGTCCTCGGCACACTGCTCCCCCAGGTGCTCGACGGATGCGTGCGCTATCTCTCGGTGAAGGGCGCCCGGGAGTTCACCGCCGAGGCGCGCACCACACTCGAACTCGCCGAGGCATATCCGGGCGACGCCGGTGTGATGGCCGCGCTGCTGCTCAATCGGCTGACACTGGAACCGGGACAGGGACTATTCCTCGCGGCGGGCAATCTGCACGCGTATCTGCGCGGGCTCGGCGTGGAAATCATGGCCAATTCCGACAATGTGCTGCGCGGTGGTCTCACGCCCAAGCATGTCGATGTGCCGGAGTTGCTGCGGGTGCTGGACTTCGAGCCGATCGATCTGCCGGTGGTGCTTCCGGAACCGGCGGGCGATGGGTCGGTGCACTATCGGACCCCCGCGCCGGAGTTCGCGCTGCGGCGGTTCGATCTGACCGCGGGATCAGGGCAGCTGCCGCTGACATCCGCCGGGCCGGGAATCGTGCTGTGCACGGGAGGGACCGTGCGGCTGTTGCAAGGGGTGAGCGAGCTGGTGCTGGGACGCGGCGCGGCGGCGTGGATATCAGCGGCCGACACCGAGATTCGCGCCCAGGCCGTCGACGGCGACGCCCAGTTGTTCTGCGCCTGCGTCGGTGGCACGAACTGACCTGTCGCCCAGTTTGTTCGTCTGCTGCCCTAGGCTGTTCGTTCGACGGGCCTCCTAACCGGACGACAGCGGAGCGAGTCTTACGAGCGACGTTCGCGGCCCGTCTCGCGTCCGAGTGGCCGAAGCGCATGCGACGAAGTCGCGAGTCTCGGCCGCTCGGTCGCGAGACACCAGGGGGCCGCGAACACGCAGCGCCGCAGGCGCTGCAAATCGGACACAGGAGGACCTACCCAGATGTCGGCTGGTGGTGGCAAAAAGGCGATTCTCGCCGCGTTGTCGGCGAACGCGGGGATCGCGGCGGCGAAGTTCGTCGGCGCGTTCATCACCGGTTCCGGATCGATGCTGGCCGAGGCGGTGCACTCGGTCGCGGACACCGCCAACCAGGGGCTGCTGCTGCTCGGTCAGCGCCGGGCCGCGCAGGATGCCGATGAACTGCACCCGTTCGGATACGGGCGCAATCGCTACTTCTATTCATTCATCGTGGCGCTGGTGCTGTTCACACTGGGCTCGATCTATGCCATCTACGAGGGCGTCCACAAGGTTCAGCATCCGGAGGAGCTGAGCAATCCGATCGTCGCGATCGTCATCCTGTTCATCGCGATCTGCCTCGAGGGCTACAGCTTCATGACGGCGATGCGGGAATCCATCCCGCTCAAAGGCAATTCGAGCTGGTGGCGCTTCATCCGCAATTCGCGCAGTCCGGAACTGCCGGTGGTACTGCTCGAGGACACCGGCGCGCTGATCGGTCTGGTCTTCGCATTCGCGGCGGTCGGGCTGACCATGCTCACCGATGATCCGGTCTGGGACGGCATCGGCACTCTCGCCATCGGCGCATTGCTCGGGGTCATCGCGCTGATCCTGATCGTGGAGATGCAGAGCCTGCTCATCGGTGAGGGCGCGACGCCGGAGGAGGACAGCGCGATCCGGGCCAACCTGGTCGACGGCAAGCGCATCGACCGGGTGATCCACCTCAAGACGCAGTACCTCGGGCCGGAGGAGATCCTGGTCGCGGCCAAGATCTCGATCGTGCCCGATCTGGATATCGAGGACATCGCCGCGGCCATCGATGACGCCGAGACCAGGGTGCGTGCGGCCGTGCCCGCCGCGCGAGTGATGTATCTGGAACCCGACCTGTACCGGACGCCGCGGGCCTGATCAGGTGATCGCCCGCGCGGCCTGCGCAATCCGGCCCGCGAAAAGTGCATGCTCAGGCGGGATTCGGTGTGCGCAGCAGATCCAGTGGGTTGGTGCGAATCCCGAACTCCGTGCGCAGCACGTGTCGCGCGGCATGCAAACCGGACATGCCATGGACACCGGGGCCGGGCGGGGTCGAGGCCGAGCAGAGGTAGACGCCGGGTAGTGGTGTGGCGTAAGGGTTCCAGCGCGGGACCGGGCGGAAGGCGAACTGGCGCAGGGTCATCGCGCCCGCGGAGATATCGCCGCCGATGTAGTTGGCATTGTGCGTCGGCATTTCGGCGCCGGTGACGACATTCTTGGCCAGGATCAGATCGGCGAAACCCGGGGCGAAGCGTTCCACCTGGGCGATGACGGCGCCGCTGATATCGCGGGTTGAGCCGTTCGGGACGTGGGCGTAGGTGTAGAGCGTGTGGCCGCCCGCCGGTGCCCGCGTCGAGTCGACCACGCCTGGCTGAATGGCGAGGACATATGGACGATCCGCGTGTTGTCCTGCGGCGATGGTCTTTTCGGCGGCCATCGCCTCCGCGCGGGTGCCGACCAGATGCAGCGTCCCGGCGAGTGCACAGCCCGGCGCCTGCCACGGCACCGGCCCGGTCAGCGCGAAGTCGACCTTGCAGGCCGCGCCGCCATATCGGAAGCGGCGCAACCCCTTTGCGTAATGATCCGGCAGCCGGTGCCCCGCGATCCGCAGCAGTTCGGCAGGCGCGGTATCCAGCACAACCGCACGCGCGCCGCCGAATTCGTCGAGCGATTCGACGCGGTGTCCGGTGACGAGCTTGCCGCCGAGGCGTTCGAGTTCGGCGATCAACGCATCCGGAATTGCCTGGCTGCCGCCGCGCGGCAGCACCCAGCCACCGGCGTGCGCGAGTGTCGCCAGCAGCATGCCCGCGCCCGCCGCAGGGATGGCGCGCGGCGGTGTGATCGCATGCGTGGCAACGCCGGTCAGCAGTGCGGGTGCCGTCTGCTCGCGAAATCGTAGATTCCACAGGGGCGAACCCTGCTCGAGCACCCGCAGTCCGAAACGCAGTCCGGTCAGCAGGTCGGCGGGCGGACGGCGCAGATCCGACATCGCCAAATCCACGACCTGCCGCCAATGTCGGACCATCGGCTCGAAGAGCGCACGCCATGCGGCCCCGTCACGACCGAGACCAGCGGCGGTGCGGTCCAGATCGCGCCAGGCCACCCCGGCCTGCCCGCCGTCGAGCGGATGCGCGTAGGACACCTCGGGGGCGAGCAGTTCGACACCGTGCGCGGCCAGATCGAATGCGCGAAAGAAGGGCGACGCCCATGCCATCGGATGCGCACCGGCGCAGACATCGTGCCGATATCCGGGCAGCGTCAGCTCGGCAGTGCGGCTCCCACCGCCCGCGGTGGCCTGCGCCTCGTGCACCTCGACGGTGAGACCGGCACGGGCCAGGATCACCGCCGCGGCGAGACCGTTGGGACCGGAACCGACCACGACGACATCAGGCATACCTCGATTCTGCCGGGCCGACCCGGGTCGTGCCGTCACCCGAGCGAGGTATGGATCACTGATGTGTCCATTGGCCGAGCAGCACCCGGATGCGCTCCTCGCGCAGGTCGTCGACCAGGCGACCGCTGCGATCCAGGGTGGCGATGCCGTGCAACGTGCTCCAGACCACCTCGGTGCCCGCCTGTAGATCGAACTCGCCGGCGAACGGCGCGTATGCGCTCTGGATCTCACCGAACGCATCGCGCAGCGCCTGTGGTGCGTCGTTGCCGAAGTTCAGTTCGGTATCGAGGACGAACATCGCGTCATAGCGGGCCGGATTCTCGGTGGCGAAGTCCAGGTAACCGCGCACCACGGCCTCGAGTTCCGCGACCGGCCCCTGCGCGGCCGCCCGCCTTTCCCGCAACCGGGCGGTGAGTTCGACGATTCCCTGCTCCGCGACGGCCGACACGATCGCCGCCTTACCCGCGAAATGGCTGTAGAGCACCGGCTGGCTGTATTCGATTCGTTCGGCCAGGCGACGCACGGTCACCGCCTCCCAGCCCGAGGTTTCGGCGAGTTCGCGTGCGGTGTCGATGATGCGCTGATGGCGTTCGGCTCGTTCGCGTTCTTTGCGGCTCTGTGTGGTCATGGCAAAATTCTAGCAGCGCTAGACAAACTAACAAGGCTCCATTAACGTTGCTCGCAGACATAGCACCGCTAGATTTCAGAGCAGCAGTTCGAGGAGCACCCCATGACCATCTCGCGCATCGCCACCACCCTTTCCCTCATCGGCGCGGCCTTCATCCTCTACATCGGCATCAGCTACCTGGTCACTCCCGAAACCATTGCCACCGGATTCGGCCTGCCGGAATGGCCGAAAGGCGACGCGGTCGCGTTCATGAATCTCAAGGGCGTCCGAGATACCGTCTCCGGGCTGATCATCCTGGTACTGCTCGCCACCAAGCAGCGCTACGCCCTCGGCATCGTCACTCTCGTCATCGCATTGATCCCGATCGGCGACATGCTCACCGTGCTCAGCTGGGGCGGATCCACCGCGGCCGCCTTCGGCATCCACGGGCTCACCGCCACTCTGGTCGCCGCGACAGGTGTGCTGCTGATCCGCGAGCGGACCGTCGCGAATCGACAGGAGCGCGCCGAGATCAACGCCTGATCACCGGTTCCGCAACCGCCGCCGACCTCGCAAATCGTTTGGTCGGCGGCGGTATTCGCAATCCGGCGCACAATCCGGATCGCGCCGACGAGTTTCGGCGATCAGCACCGTCCATATCGCTGAACGCACGAACAGAGGAGACGAACATGGCAACGACCAAGCCCAAGGGGCCCGCGTCCTACTTCCCGTCGATCGAGGCCAAATACGGTCGCACCATCGACGAGTGGAAGTCCGCCGTGCGCGCGTCGAATCTGGCCTCGCACAAGGAAATCGTCGAATGGCTGAAGTCCGAGCACGGCTTCGGCCACGGCCACGCCACCGCGATCGCCCAGCACTACTTGAATCCGGAAAAGTGGGCCGACTGATCCCACCGACACCACGAAGGGGCCCGCAGATCCTGCGGGCCCCTTCGTTATACGGGTACAGCTAGGCCGAAACCAGATCCTTGGTGTCGTCCTGCTGCGGCCGCGGGCCGTGGTCGTCGTCGACCATGGTCCGCTCGTCGAAGGGCAGTTTGCGATCGAGGACCGTGTGGACCCGGTCCACATCGACGGTCTTGGTCCAGGTGCCGACCAGCACCGTGGCGATGGCGTTGCCCGAGAAGTTGGTCAGCGCACGGGCTTCCGACATGAAACGGTCGATCCCGACGATGAGGCCGACGCCGTCGAGCAGTTCGGGACGATGGCTCTGCAATCCGCCGGCCAGCGTGGCCAGACCCGCGCCGGTGACACCCGCCGCGCCCTTGGAGGCGACGATCATGAACAACAGCAGGCCGACCTGTTCCCCGATGCTGAGCGGTTTACCCATCGCATCGGCGATGAACAGCGACGCCATGGTCAGGTAGATGGCAGTGCCGTCCAGGTTGAACGAGTATCCGGTCGGCACAACGACACCGACCGTGGTCCGTTCGACGCCGAGGTGCTCCATCTTCGCGATCAGCCGCGGCAGCGCCGACTCCGAGGACGAGGTGCCGAGGATCAGCAGGTACTCCCGCGCCAGGTAGCGGACCAGCTTGAAGACCGAAACCCGCGACACGCTCCACAGCAGCACGCCGAGTACGCCGAAGATGAACACCAGACAGGTCAGGTAGAACGCGATCATCAGCAGTGCGAGTTGCTTGACCGCATCGAGTCCCGTCTTGCCGACCACATTCGCGATCGCGCCGAACGCACCGATCGGGGCCAGCCACAGGATCATCGACAGAATCCGGAACACCAGCTTCTGCAGCGATGCGACACCGCGCAGGATCGGCTCGCCCGTCCTCCCCATTGCCTGCAGCGCGAACCCGACGAGAAGCGCGATGAACAGCGCCTGCAGCACGCTGCCGGTGGTCAGCGAGGACAACAGCGTGGTCGGAATGATGCCCTGGATGAATTCCCAGGTACCGCCTGCGGCATGCGCCTGATCGGCCAGTTTCGCGCCCTGTTTGGCGGTCTTGGCGATATTCATGCCGGAGCCCGGCTCCAGCAGGTTGCCGACGACCATGCCGATGCCGAGCGCCACTGTCGACATGACCAGGAAGTACCCGAGCGCGAGTCCGCCGACCTTGCCGACATTGGCGGCCGAGCGCACCGAGCCGATGCCGAGCACGATGGTGCAGAAGATGACCGGCGCGATCATCATCTTGATCAGATTGACGAACATCGTGCCCAGCGGGCCGACGTCCTGACCGAATTCGGGGGCCAGCCAGCCGACCAGAATTCCCGCGATGACGGCGACGATGACGGCCAGATACAGCCAGTGGGTACGGTCGCGTGGCACCTGTCGCTCCGGTGTTTCGGCGAGGTCGGTTGTTCGGTCGCTGCTATCGCTCATGGTGGGTGAAGTCCCCTTCAAGTGGTACCGGCGTGAGGTGGCTCACGCCCTCACGTGCACAATGTTGGCTGCTAGAGGTGATAGCGGTCACGCTTTGGTGCATTACGTTCAAAATGGCACGAGGGAAAGAAAGTGTTGCGCGTTGGGAAACACGGGGGACGCGGTCGGCTATCGCTGGCCGGACAGGCCTTCGTACTCCAGCTCGTGGTGCTCGGGTTGGTCATCGGAATCGGGGCGGTGCTAGCCGTTCTGGACACCAGGCACCACAGCGACGTCACCACCTCGCGCGAGGTCACCGATGTCGCGGTGACCGTCGCACAGGCGCCCTCCACCCTCGAAGCGCTACGCACCGCCAATCCCACCGCTCTGCTGCAACCGGTGACCGAACGGACCCGCATGGCGACCGGGATGGACTTCATCGTGGTGATGGCGCCGGATCGGACCCGGTACACCCACACCACACCCGAGCGCATCGGGCAGCCGTTCAGCGGCAATATCGATCGGGCACTGGCCGGTGAGACGTTCACCGAGACGTTTTCCGGAACGCTCGGGCCGTCGATTCGAGCGGTCACACCGGTCTACGACGACGGTCGCATCGTCGCGTTGGTGTCGGCGGGCGTGACGCGGGCGCGGATCGGCGCTCAGGTCGGAACGCAATTGCCGTTGATTCTCGGCGTGGCCGCGGCGGGTCTGATGGTCGCGGCGGCGGGTTCGTTCCTGCTGAGTCGCCGGATTCGCCGCCAGACGCACGGTCTCGCGCCGGATGAGCTGCGCACGATGTACGAACAGCACGATGCGGTGCTGCATTCGATCCACGAGGGCCTGGTGGTGTTCGGTCCGAACGGTGACGGTGCCGAAGTCGTCAACGATGAGGCGCGCAGGCTGCTCGATCTGCCCGATGGACCCGTCGCCCGCGCGGATCTGCCGATCTCGATGCAGCGGATGAGCTGGGGGGTGGTCCGCGACGAGATGCATGTGACCACGGATCGGATTCTGCTGGTCAATCAGGATGTCGTCACCTGGGAGCGGCGGCCGATCGGCACCGTGATCACCATTCGCGACCACACCGAATTACGCACGGTGATGGGTGAACTCGATTCGGTGCGCGGTTTCGCGGAATCGCTGCGCGCGCAGGCGCACGAATCGGCCAATCGGCTGCACACCGTGATCACCATGGTCGAGTTGGGGCGCTATCGGGAAGCCGTGGAGTTCGCGACCGCGGAACTTCAACTGTCCCAAGCCCTTATCGATCGACTGCTCACCTCGGTCGGCGATCCCGCGCTCGCAGCACTACTGCTCGGCAAGGTGAACCAGGCCGCCGAGCGCGGCATCGAGCTGACCATCACCGAGGATACCGCGCTCGACTCGACCGCGCCGCTGTCCGCGCAGGAGACGGTGACGCTGGTGGGTAATCTGATCGACAATGCCATCGACGCGGCCGCCGACGATTCGGCTGGCTGGGTAGAAGTGACTGTGCGTCAACAGGATTCGTCGGTCGTGGTCGATCCCGCGCCGGCACCGGATCCGGCGCTTGCCATCGAGTCGGCGACGGCGTTGGATTCGATGCGATCGGCGAACGATTCGGCACTGTATGTGCGCGTCGCGGACAGCGGGCCCGGAATGTCAGCGGAAACCTTCGCCCGCGCCGCCGAACGCGGCTACTCCACCAAGGCCGACCATCACGGCCTCGGGCTGGCACTGGTCCATCGCCTCGTCGATCGGCACGGCGGTGTGATCGGCACCGAACGCAATCCGGAAAGTGCCGTGACCGTGACGATCCCACGAAAGGATGCGCGATGATCCGAGTGTTGATCGTCGAGGACGAGCCATTGATCGCCGAGGCGCACCGCGCCTACGTCGAACGGATTCCGGGCTTCAGCGCGGTCGCGGTCGCGCACACCGGTCGCGAGGCCATGCGCGCCGCCGCCGATGCCGCCGCCGAGAACGCGCCGATCGACTTGGTGCTGATGGATATCGGACTTCCCGATGCCAGCGGCCTCGATGTGGCCGCCGCCCTGACCGGCCTCGCGCCCCGACCCGACGTCATTGCCATCACCTCGGCCCGCGACTTGGCCATGGTGCGCACCGCAGTCTCCTACGGCGTGGTCCTCTACCTGCTGAAACCGTTCACCTTCGCCGCCTTCCGCGACAAACTCGAACGCTACCGCGAATTCCGCACCGCCCTGCCCGCGGGCGAAACCGCCATCTCCCAACACGACATCGACCGCGCCCTCAGTGCCCTGCGCACCTCCGACCAACGCGCCACCGCCCCCAAAGGCGTTGCCCCCCAAACCCTGGACGAAATCTCCCGTACCGTCCGCGATGCCCCCGGCGGCCTCACCGCCGCCGACACCGCAAGCACCGTCGGCGTTTCACGCATCACAGCCTGGCGTTACTTGGAAAAGCTGGCCGACGACGGCCTCGTCGACCGCAAATCCGACTACGGCCGAGCCGGCCGCCCCAAAACCCGCTACATCTGGAAAATCCGCCCGGAATAAATCGCTATTCCGGATGGGCAGTGCGGTTTGTCAGTTCGGGCGGGGTTTGGGGGTGGTGCGGAGGTGGGCGCGTTCGCCTTGTTTGCCGAAAAGGCTCAGGAATTCGACGGGGTCGGGGCCTGCGGTGCCGAACCAGTGCGGGACGCGGGTGTCGAATTCGGCGGCCTCGCCGGGGGTGAGGACTACATCGTGTTCGCCGAGGATCAGGCGGAGGCGGCCGTTGAGCACGTAGAGCCATTCGTAGCCCTCATGGGTTCGCGGGTCGGGCTCGCGGCGAATATTCGGCGGGATCACCAGTTTGTAGGCCTGGATGCCGCCCGCTCGGCGGGTCAGGGGCAAGTAGGTCATGCCGTGGCGGGTGGTCGGGCGCAGGTGGATGCGCGGGTCGCCGGTGGGTGGGGCGTCGACGAGTTCGTCGAGGGTGACGCCGTGCGCCTTGGCCAGCGGCAACAGTAATTCGAGGGTTGGGCGACGGGCACCGGATTCCAGGCGCGACAAGGTGCTCACCGAGATGCCGGTTTCCGCGGAGAGGTCGGCCAGTGTGGTTTCGCGCTGGCGGCGCAGCGCGCGTAACCGAGGTCCGACCGCGTCGAGGGCTTGGCCGAGGTCGTTGTCCATGCCGACCAGATTGCCATATCGGCAAGTTTGTTTGCCAATATCTGCGACCGGCCCGCATGGTTGTCCGAGGAGGTGGTCATGTGACCGAGCGAAGCGAGGGAACCAATCAGCACAGCACCAACAGTTGCAGCGGAGCTGTGACCGATCAGCTGAAAAGCGACTATGACGTGGTGGTGATCGGCGGTGGCGCGGCCGGATTGAGCGGCGCGCTGATGCTGGCCAGGATGCGACGCTCGGTGGTAGTCATCGATGCGGGGCAGCCCCGAAATGCCCCGGCCGAGGGCGTGCACGGACTGCTCGCCAGGGACGGAACGCCGCCGGGCGAATTGCTCGAACGCGGTCGGGCCGAGGTCCGCGGCTATGGCGGACATGTGGTGAACGGCGAGGTGATCACGGTCGCGCGGGATGGCGACGGATTCGCGGTGTGCCTGGGTGACCGGTCAGTGCGGGCGCGACGGCTCTTGGTGACCACCGGGCTCGTCGATGAGCTACCCGAGATCGCGGGACTGCGGGAGCGTTGGGGCCGCGACGTGATCCACTGCCCGTACTGCCACGGCTGGGAGGTCCGCGACCAGGCCATCGGTGTGCTCGGCACCGGCCCGATGGGGGTGCACCAGGCACTGCTGTTCCGTCAGCTCACCACGGATGTCACGTACTTCTCGCACACCATGCCATTAACCGCCGAACAGTCGGAGGAGTTGAACGCCCGCGGCATCCGCGTGGTGCACGGCGAAGTGACGGCGCTGGAGATCGTCGACGACCGCCTCGCGGGAGTGCGGTTGGGCGACGGCACCGTAATCGCTCGCGAGGTCGTGGTGGTCGGCTCGCGGATGGTCGCCCGAGCGAGCTTCCTCGAAACACTCGGACTGCAACCGGCCGAACACCCGGCAGGCGTCGGCGAATACATCACCACCGACGCCACCGGCCGAACCGATGTGCCCGGCGTCTGGGCCGCGGGCAATGTCACCGACCTGACGGCCCAGGTCGGCGCGGCCGCAGCAGCAGGCGCGGCCGCCGGAGCTCAGATCAACGCCGATCTGGTCGCCGAGGAAACCCGTCGAGCCGTTGCCGCCTACCGCGAACCGTTCTCCGCCGAAACCGAAGCGCAACTGTGCGAGGCCGTTACGGGCGATCATCGGCACGGCATATAGCCCTCAGACCGTCGTCGGCTCGGGAGCCGGGGTGCCGGCCCGGCGACCGAGCCGAACCGGCATCCGCTCATATCCGTGCAGCGTGAACAACTCTCGACGCTGCGGCACCCCATCGAGTTGCAGGTCAGGGAAGCGCTCGAACAAGGATTGCAGCGCGTAGGTGGCTTCCATTCGGGCCAGGCTCGCACCGAGGCAGGCGTGGATGCCGCTGCTGAATGTCAAGTGCTCCTTGGCATTCGAGCGGCCGACATCGAAGACATCCGGATCGGCGAAGACGGCGGGATCGCGGTTCGCGCCCGCCAGCGACAGCACCACGGTATTGCCCTTGTGCAGCTGCACACCCTCGAGTTCCAAGTCGGTCGATGCGATTCGCGCCGTCGTCTGCACCGGCGCATCGATGCGCAGCACCTCTTCGACCGCATTCGGCCAGAGATCCGGTTCGGCGCGCAATCGATCCAACTGTTCGGGATGCGTGACCAATTGGGCGACGCCGTTGCCGATCAGGTTGACCGTGGTCTCGAAGCCCGCGCCCATCAACAGGCTCGCGGTCGCCTTCAAGGCGAAATCATCGAGCTCACCCGAGGTGACCAGACTGCTGAGGATATCGTCGCCCGGTTCGCGGCGCAGTCGCGCGATATGGCCGTCGAGGTAATCGTTCATCACCTCCATCGAACCGAGCGCACGCCGGAATGCCCGCCAGGAAATCCCGATATCGAGCAGCGGCGTCATCCGATCGCCCCAGTCCAGGAATAGCGTTCGGTCCTTTTCCGGGAAGCCGAGCATTTCCGAGATGATGGCGATCGGCACCTGCGCGGCATACGACGCGATCAGATCGGCCGAACCGTCCGAGGGCAGCGCACCGAGCAGTTCCTCGGTGACGGTCTCGACCCGTTCCCGCAATCGGCGGATCGCACGCGGGGTGAAGGCCGACGCGACCGGCTTGCGCATCCGCGTATGCTCCGGCGGGTCGATGACCAGCATGGACGGCGGCTCAACCGGATTGGGCGGCAAGGGAAGTCGCTCGGCGAGCAATTGCAGCGGCTTCGGAATATTGAAGCTGTCGGTAGTGCGCACACCGAATCGGTTGTCCCGCAGCACGGCTCGGCACAGCTCGTGGTCGAAGCTCGCCCACGCGATCGCGGTGCGCTGCAGCCGCCCCTGTCCGCGCAGCCGCTCGATCAGTGGATAGGGATCGGCGAGACCATCCGGTCCGCCCATCAGTTGGGCGAACGGATCGCCGCGCCGCGCCTGGGTGCGCAGGGCCAACCGCGGCGCACCCTGCACCGATAACCACCGGAACCAATACTGCGGCTTCATCACTTCACCAACCCCATCGTTGCGCGACAATTCCACCGTACGGACTCCCCGGCCAGGGCGGAACGTCCCATGGTCGGACACCGACGTATACCAGGGTAGGAGCTCAGCCGCGCTGCGCGGTCACCCGCTCGGATTCGATGCGCCGCTCGCGCAGCGCCGGATCCGGATTGACCACCTGCACCAGCGAAGCCCCCGCCACCAGCACCGAGACGAACCCGTCGATCAGTTCGGCCGGGGTATCCCAGGAAGTGCTCGACAGCACCCGGTCGCCCTCGGAAAACCCTTGCAGCACAGCGGATTTTCTGGCCTCGGCGAGCACCGCGGAGACCGGCATGCCGCCCAGCGCCACCCCGGCGCCGCGCGGCATGAACTGGTCGCCGTGCACCCGCACGGAGGTGGCGAAATCGGTGATGCCGATCGGCAGATCCCGCACCGGCATGCCGAAGGCATCCAACGAGAGCGCGGCGACCTCTGGAATACCGTCGGTCTCGTCCAATCGCTCGGCGGTCGCCAGCGCCAGATCGGCATCCGGATCGGGCCCGAGCACTACCTCGGTCCCGGCCCACCAGCAGCCGAGCAGCACTGCGGCGGTCTGCCAGTGCGCGGGCAGCAGCACCGCGACCCGCGCACCCGGGCTCAGCCCGAATTCGTCGCGGATCAGATTGGCGGTCTTGGCCGCCCAGTTCGCCAGGGTCAGCCCGGATAGTTCGATCCGGGCGCCGGTGGCGTCGTCGTAGTAGGTGACGCGCGGACCGGCCGGGTCGCGCTCGAGGATCGGATCGAGTACCGCCTCGGTGAGTGTCAGCACGTGGTCGTGGTCACGCATCGGTCAAATCACGCATGGTCAATTCACGCATTTCGGTCCGTTCTGGCCTGCGTCGATCGGTGGAGCCGGTGGTACGGGCGTTGCGGTGCTCGACGTTCCGGAGAAGTCGAACATGCTGCCCGCGGTCGAGCCCGGACCAGAATAGTCGCTTGCCAGCACGACGCTGACCGAATCCGGGGACAACGTGCTGTCCGCGACGACTGTCAGCCCGCCGAGCGCCTTCGCGACCGCCTTGGCCTTCGGATTCGAGGTATCCATCGCGAGCACTCGACTGCTGGTGACGGTGGTCCCGGTGTAGTTGCCGACCAATCCCTCTTGGAATCCCTTGGCCGTCAACGCCTGTGCCACCTGTCCCGCGAGCCCGCCGATCCCACTCGCATTGAACACACTGACGCTCACCGATGCCGGATCCATCGTCGGCTCGGCATGATCCTCCGACTTGCCGTCGACCAGCGACGCCACATACGACTTCACCGCTTTCGGATCCACCCGCACGACCGATTCACCATCGCTGGTCGTGTCGTTGAGATCGGCGACCGGAATCGTCTCGAAACTGACCTGACCGCCGGAAAGATCCTTCAGCTGCTGCAGGAACGCCAGCACGTCCCAATCGTCGTCCAGTACGACGGTGCGACCGACCGCATCACTGAGATTCCGCAACTTGCCCGGATTACTCAGCGTCTTGGCGCTGAGCACCTGGCCGACCAACCGCGCCATGAAGACCTGCTGGCGCACGATCCGGTCCAGATCGCCGCGCGGCAGATCATGGCGCTGGCGCACGAAGCTCAAAGCCTGTGGGCCGTCGAGCTTCTGGCGACCAGCCCGGAAGTCGGCGCCGGACATCCATTCGTCCACGGGATTGTTCAGGCAGACGTCGACCCCGCCGACCGCATCGGTCAGCAGCACGAACCCGAGCAAACTGACCTCGGCGTAGTGGTCGACCGTGATGCCGGTGAGATTGGCCACCGTCTTGATCAGCGCCTGGCGCCCGGCCTGCGTGGACTGCTTGTCCGCGTCGGCCTCCGAGACGCCCTGGCTGATCAGCTTGCGGCGCTGAGCCTCTTTGGTCGCGCCGTAGGCCGAGTTGATCTTGCTCGTGCCGATGCCAGGAATGTCGACATAGGAGTCGCGCGGAATGGAGATGGCGGTGGCGGAGCGCCCGTCGTTCGGGACGCGAACCAGCACGATGGTGTCGGTATTGGTGCCGACCTCATCGCCCGCGTGCAATATGGCGCGCTCATTGCCGCTGAGCGGATTGCCGTGCGCGTCGGTGCGGCTGTCCACGCCGACCAGCAGGATGTCGACGGCGCCGTCGCTGCCGCCGCCGAGGCCGAGGCCGCCGATGCGTTCGATATTCGAAATCAGCGAGTCGACGCTGTGCCAGGCGAATCCGGTGATGAGCAGGACCAGCACCGCCCCGGCCGCGACGAACGCGCGCAGCGGCCCCAGGCCGCTCCTGGCCGCGGGTATTCGCGACGACGCTGTCGCCCTCATCTTCTGCGGCACCACTGCATCCTCTCGCCAAAAACCGAGCATTCTGCTGCGCTTGCCCGCGCGCTCCCAGCTGATGTACCGACTGCCCAGCGCCGGTTCGTCGAAGCCGACGCGTCGCTGACTCGACCGCCCCGCCTCCGGTAGCCCCCGTCTTGCTTGCCCCGAGGCTAACCGACGGCTACCGCGGCGGCCCACAACCGCAGGTGCCACGGCGTGCCAGACTGTGCCCGTGACCGCGATTTCGCCCTCGTCGACCGTAGCCGCGCGCCTCGTCGTGACCGGAGCGGGTGGGCAGTTGGGACGCGAACTGTTGCACCGCGCGCCCGACGCCCACGCCTTCGGTCGCGACGAATTGGACATCACGGACGCGGACGCCGTGCGCGCCGCACTCGAACCGGGTGATGTCGTGCTGAACTGCGCCGCCTACACCGCCGTCGACCAGGCCGAATCCGATCCCGACGCCGCCTTCGCGGTCAATGCGACCGGACCGGCCGTACTCGCCGCCGCCTGCGCGCAGGCAGATGCCCGATTGATCCATGTTTCGACCGACTACGTGTTCGCGGGAACCCACGACAAGCCGTACGACACCGACGACCCGACCGAACCCGCCACCGTCTACGGCCGATCCAAATTGGCAGGCGAACAGGCCGTGCTGGCGACCGCGCCGCACGCACATGTGGTGCGCACCGCGTGGGTATACACCGGGCGCGGAAGCGATTTCGTCGCGACCATGCTGCGGCTCGAACGCGAACGCGACACACTCGACGTGGTCGAGGACCAACTCGGCTCCCCGACCTACGCCGCCGATCTGGCCGCCGGACTCCTGGAATTGGCGGTTCGGCCGGATGCGCCGCGAGTGCTGCACGCCACCAACTCCGGCCAGGTCAGCTGGTTCGAATTCGCGCGGGCGATATTCGCCGGAATCGGCGCGGATCCGAGCCGGGTGCGCCCGTGTGACTCGACCGCGTTTCCGAGACCCGCACGGCGCCCGGCATATTCGGTGTTGTCCAACCGTTCCTGGGCCGATACCGGACTGACTCCACTGCGGCAGTGGGAGGTCGCACTCGGGGACGCGCTGTCGGGGTTGTCACAGTAGGCTGCATGCCCGTGAGGGAGCGACAGCGAGCGAACCAACAACACAGCGTGCAATCGCGCACGACGAAGCCGAGCGTCAGCGAGGCGCGGTCGTGAGCGAGCGTCAGCGAGTGAACCATCAATACAGCGCGCAATCGCGCACGACGAAGCCGAGCGCCAGCGAGGCGCAGTCGTGAGCGATTCCGGATCTGCTGCCCCTGGCGGCCTTGTCGTCGTCACGGTGACTTATTCACCCGGCGAGCACCTCGAGCACTTCATCACCACCCTGGCCGCTGCCACCAGCGAAAAACCGCAGGTGATCCTCGCCGACAACGGTTCGGTGGACGGTGCGCCGGAGCTGGCGGCGGAGGCCAACGCACACGTGCGGCTGCTGCGGACCGGCGGAAATATCGGTTACGGCGGTGCGATCAACCGGGCGGTCGCGGAGATCGATCCGAGCGTCGAATTCATCGTCATCGCCAATCCGGATATCCGCTGGGACAGCGACTCCATCGACAAACTACTCGCCGCCGCCAAGCGCTGGCCGCGGGCGGGGGCGCTCGGACCGATGGTGCGCGAGCCCGACGGCAGCGTCTACCCGTCCGCACGCTCGGTGCCCGGACTGCTCGACGGCGCCGGACACGCCATTCTCGGCACGGTGTGGCCGTCGAATCCGTGGACCCTGCGCTACCGCCAGGACAACGAGCAGATCTCCGAGCGGGCCGTCGGCTGGCTGTCCGGTTCGTGCCTGCTGGTGCGGCGGGCGGCCTTCGATTCGATCGACGGCTTCGACTCGCGCTACTTCATGTACATGGAGGACGTGGACTTCGGCGACCGGATGGGCAAGGCGGGTTGGCACAACGTCTTCGTGCCCGACGCCGAGGTCACCCACGCCAAGGGCCACGCGGCCGGACGCCATCCCGAGGTGATGCTCCCCGCGCACCACGCGAGCGCGTACCGATTCCAGGCTGACCGGCATCCGCACTGGTGGCAGGCACCGTTGCGGTTGGCGTTGCGGGCCGGACTTGCGATCCGTTCCCGGATTGCGGTTCGATCTGCGCTGCGTCAACAGGCGCGGGAAGCCCAGAGCTAACGTCACACGTTCGGCACACAACAGTGCCGAACCCGTGTCGCTGGGTACTGAAACTGGTGTCTGTCCGGTGACGCGCACCACCGAGCACACGATCCACTGTGAACAGGGAGCATGATGGCAGGAAATGCAGGCACCGACGCCGTGATTCTGGTCGGCGGCCAGGGCACGCGGTTACGTCCGCTCACCCTGTCGGCGCCCAAGCCGATGCTGCCGACGGCCGGACTGCCGTTCCTGACCCACCTGCTCGCCCGCATCGCGGACGCCGGAATCACCCACGTCGTGCTCGGCACCTCGTTCAAGGCGGAGGTCTTCGAGGAACACTTCGGTGACGGCGCCGACCTCGGCCTCGACCTCGAGTACGTCACCGAGACCGAGCCGCTCGGCACGGGTGGCGGCATCCGCAATGTGCTGCCCAAGCTGCGCGCCGACAACATCATGGTGTTCAACGGCGACGTGCTCGGCGGCACCGATCTCGGTGCGATCCTGGACACCCACGAGTCCACGAATGCGGATGTGACCCTGCATCTGGTTCGGGTGAGCGACCCGCGCGCATTCGGCTGCGTGCCGACCGACGAGGAAGGGCGGGTCACCGCCTTCCTGGAGAAGACGCAGGATCCGCCGACCGATCAGATCAACGCCGGTTGTTATGTCTTCCGGCGCGAATACATCGAGAAGATCCCGGCGGGGCGGCCGGTGTCGGTGGAGCGCGAGGTGTTTCCCGCGCTGCTCGCCGAAGGTGCCCGCGTGCAGGGCCACGTCGACTCCTCCTACTGGCGCGATATGGGTACCCCGGAGGACTTCGTCCGCGGCTCGGCCGACCTGGTCCGCGGCATCGCCCCCTCCCCGGCCCTGCCCGGTCAGCGTGGTGAATCTCTCGTCCACGAGGGTGCGGGCATCGCCCCGGGCGCACTGCTCATCGGCGGCACCGTCGTCGGTCGCGGCGCCGAAGTAGGCGCAGGTGCGCGCCTGGACGGCGCGGTGCTCTTCGACGGCGCCCGCATCGAAGCAGGCGCCACCGTGGAACGCTCCATCATCGGCTTCGGCGCCCGCATCGGCCCCCGCGCCCTCGTCCGCGACGCCGTCATCGGCGACGGCGCCAACGTCGGGGCCCGCTGCGAACTACTACGCGGCGCCCGCATCTGGCCCGGCGTCGATATTCCGGACGGCGGCATCCGCTTCTCCACAGACGTGTAATAGAAAGGCGCACCAGGCTATTCGGCGTGCGCGAGGTAGGCGCACGGTGAACCGTGTGCGAGCTCGACCGCCGCGCGCCGCCAACCCGGTTGCCCCGGCGGCCTCGGAGAAGGTGCGCAGGCACTCAGCTGAAGCCGACGGCCTGTTCGCCCCAGACGGTGTGCAGGTCGCGGTCCGGGTCGTCGATTACCCGGTCGATATTGTCGATCAGGAGTGTCGTGCGGGTGCTGGGGCGATAGGGCGGCCAGTGTTTGGAGCCGTCGATGGCGGCCGGAACACCGTGGGTGGCGAAGGCGAGCCAGCGGCGTTGCATGCGACCGGAGACTTCCATGGCTACCTTGCGGCCGCCGAGCCAGAAGGTGGGATCGTGGTTCAGGGTGCCGAAATTGCCGAAGACATAAGGCAATTCGGTGGCGTGACCGGCGCCCACGCGGGCCGCCTTCAGCATGGGGGTGGCGTGGTCGAAGCGGTACATCCAGGTCGGTGAGTGCTGGGCGTGGCCGTCGGCGACCCAGTGGGCCGGCATGCGGAAGGCCGCGTCGGTGGACATGGCAAGCGCCCCACGGGTTTTCGCGAGATCCGGATAGGCCGAGGTGATTTCGGCGATGCGCTCTGGCGACATCTCCGGATGATTGGCGGCCACATCGCGCAGCATGGCATTCACCGCATCCGGAGTCACCGGCATGATCGGCGAGCGGAGGACGCGAAACAGCGAGGCCTCGTCCTTATTGGTGCCGATGATCAGCGGCACGCGATGCGAACGGCCCTGTTGAAAGCGGTCGATGGGATAGGTCGGGACCAGATAACCGTCGACGACGGGCGCGGCGGCCAGTCGGCCCGGCTCCTTCAACGGAATCTCGTCCAGCAGTACGCCTGCCGCGGTGACGATCCGGTCGATCGGGCACTCCAGCAATTCGCTTGCGCGGGAATACGGCAATTCGATCAGTTCCAGAAAGCGCTGGGCCACAGCGGCAGCCCGCTCCTGGCCGAAAACCGTTGTCGCGGGCGGACTTTGCGCGATCGCCTGATGGAACAGACCGGCCGCGGGCGGTGCGGTCAGCAGTGCGGTCACACATCCGGCTCCGGACGATTCGCCGAATAGCGTCACGTTGCCCGGGTCGCCGCCGAATGCGGCGATATTGTCGCGAACCCACTCGAGTGCGGCGATCTGGTCGTACAGACCGAGGTTCGGCGTGAAATCGTCGGAGAGCGAGGACAAGTCGAGGAAGCCGAGGGCGCCGAGGCGGTAATTGACCGTCACCACGACCACGTCACCGGCTTCGGCCAACTTGCGACCGTCGTAGATCTCCTGGGCCGCGGTGCCGAGGCAGTACGCGCCGCCGTGCAACCACACCATGACCGGGCGCGGCGCACCGGTATCAGCGGAACTGCGCGGCGACCACACATTGAGCCAGAGGCAGTCCTCCCCCGTCCGCAGGTCGGAGTCGACCGGGACCATATTGCCCATTGTCTGCGGGGCGATCTCGCCGAAGGTCGTGCACTCGCGGATGCCATCCCACGGCTGCGGCGGCAGTGGCGGCCGGAACCGGTTCGGACCGGACGGCGCGGATGCGTACGGAATGCTGCGCCACACCGCGACCGGTCCGTCCCAGCGTCCACTCACGCGGCCCCAGGTCGTCTGGGCGACCGGCTCGGTGTCGCCGACCTCGGAGCCAGGTTCGATATCGAACTGCGTGGTCATCTTCCGCACCTCCTGCCTACGCCCCGGGCAGGTGCGCTGCGAGTTTGCTCCGGCCGGGTCCAAGCACCTAGCGATCTCTTATCGAGAGTACGTCCAGTTGGACAGTGGGATAGGTGGGACGCACCTCTCCCCCTTGGCGCTACGCTGGGCCGATGCCGAGTTATAGCTTCCGGTGCCGCAGCTGTGGCGACACTTTCGAGGTCAACCGTCCGATGGCGGAGGCGTCGAATCCGGCGGCCTGCCCGAACGGCCACGATGACACCGTCAAGCTGCTGACCACATTTGCCACGGTCAGCAGGGGCGGCGGCGGCGGCGCAGCGTCACCCGCGCCCGCGCCGCGGCCCGCCGGTGGCGGGTGCTGCGGTGGTGGCTGCTGCTCCTGAATCCGGCGCGGTGATCGGCGTGGTCGATATCACGCTGGGTCGGGTCGGTCTCGCTTGTCGACGTGGCCGAGGTCACGGTCCGGTGCGACGCGGTCGCGCACGCGCTGCTTGAGTACGGCGATATCCGGGAATCCGCCGTCCGCCTTGCGCTCCCAGATCTGGTCGCCGTCGATGGTGACGCGGAACACGCCGCCCGTGCCGGGGATCAGCGCCACCTCACCGAGTTCGGTGGCGAAGGTGCTCAGCAATTCCTGTGCCATCCAGCTCGCGCGCAGCAACCAGCGGCATTGCGTGCAGTATTCGATCGCGACACGTGGCATGGGTGGCACGCTACCGGTCACGGTTCGATGATGCCGTCGAGGTAGACCCAAGCCCCGTCCACCCGGGCGAATGTGCTGACCTCGTGCAGAGATCCACGTCGGCCTTCGGCCTTGTAGTGGGCGATGAATTCCACGGTGCCGGTGTCGTCGAACGGTCCACCGCGCTCGGTGCGCACGATCTCCAGGAACAGCCAGCGCTGGTCCGAATCCAGGTCGAGCGTCTGCGGTCGGGTGCGCGGATGCCAGGACCGCAGCAGGTATTCGGTATCACCGACCGCGAATGCGGTGTAGCGCGAACGCATCAGCGCCTCGGCCGTCGCCGCGGACCGCTCCCCCGCCAGCACCGGTCCACAGCATTCGCCGAACGGCTCCCCACGCTTACACGGGCACGGCTGCGCGTCGTCCATGACTACGAATCTTGCTCGCCGTGCGGATCACTGCGCGCTCCGGGGCCCTTGATCAAGATCAGGTGGCGCTGGTGGAGGGGCTACTCGTGCGATGCCCGCGCAGATTCCACCTGATCTTGATCCGTGCGTTCGAGGGAGCTGGGGGCACGAATGTGTTTGGTTTAATGGCGTGTCGCGCGGAGTGTTACGTAAAGGTTTACTGACGTAGGCGATCCGGCAACTCCGGGGCGACGAATCACGGTGTGGATAAGCGGAAGTGTCGACACCGAATCAAGGAGCCCGCCGTGGGACTGCTGAATGTGTTGAACATGTTGGGAACCGGTTCCGCCATTGCCTCGGAGGGCCTTTCGCTGCTGGCCGGTGTCATCGGACTGTTCAGTCAGTCCTGACTTCTCGATCGATCCAACGGGTGGCGGCTGTGGCGAGCGAGGTGGCGATGGCCGCGGTCTGCTCGCGCCAGCGGCGCAGTTCGGTGACGCTCGGGGCGAGTTCGTAATCGTGGTGGTGGGCGGCGCGGGACAGGGCTGCCCATACCGTCGCGACCTGCGCGGCGGTGGCGTCGCCCGCGAATACGCGCAGGGCGAGCAGTTGGGCGCGCATTGGGCAGCGCGCCAATTCCGGTGCCACCTGCAACCACAACTCGTCGACGGATTGTTCGAGCGCGAGCCGCAGAATCCACACCGTCGCCCGCGACCACAGCCCATCGGCATCGGTCACCGACCCGTCGAGCAGCCGATCCACCGCATCGAACCGCTCGGCCACCGTCGGCCGCGGCGGATGTGGTTTTCCCGCCACCCCCTGCTTGCGCGCGCCCCCTCGCCGCCCCGCCCCACCCACCTTCTGCTGCCGAGCCCGCTCACCCCGCCGAGTCGTACGGCCCTGCCGAGCCGCGCCGTTCTTCCCACTCGATTCGTCCGGCACCCCGGCTCGCCTTCCCGCCCAGTCCTTTCCACCCGACTTCCCCCGCGAGCCGCCATCCTCCTTCCGACCGGCACCGTCTTGCCGACCCTCGACACCTTGCGACCCCGCGTCACCCGATGGATCACTATCTCGCGCCCGACCGTCGTCCGACGTGCCCGCGTCATCACGCGCCGCACTCACCGCCACCCCCGAGGCACCGATGCGCAGCACTCGTTCATCGGCGTAGCCAGCCGACGAACTTTTCGGTGTCCGCGATCAGGTCGCGCATGCTGCGGCCGATCGGGACGTGGGCTCCTGCGGTGGCGTCGCGCAGGGCATCGACGACCCATTTGCCCTCGCGGGCGAGATGTTTGTTGAGGTCGTCTACTCGGCCGCCGATCCCCATGACCGCGAGCGCGACCATTGCGCGAGTTGTTTGTGCGCCTTCGATGTAGCGTTCGACGTCGCGGTGGTCCATGCCGTCGGCGAGCAGATTGCGCCTGGCTCTGGCCAGGCTGGCCGCTTCCACGGCGGAGCGGCAACAGGTGGCCACCAGTTCGTCGGCGATCGCCGGGGGGAGTTGGGGGGTGCGGACCAGGGAGCGGGCGTCGTCGAGGTAGCGGCGGATCGGGTCGCTGGATACCCGCACTTCCACCACCGAGCGCTCGCGGCGCTGCACTTCGAGCACGCTGGCGTCCAGTTGCATGCGCCGCACCGCCTCGGCCAGCCGCTCGTCATGGGTGAAGACGATGACCTGCCGCGTCCATGCCATGACCTCGAGCACCCTGGCCAGTCCGTCCACCTTGGCCGGATCCATGGCCTGTACCGGGTCATCGATCATGACGAAGCGAAAAGGACTGTCCTCCACCGTCGCTCGCGGCAGGAACAGCGAAAGCCCGAGGGCGTGCAACTCCCCCTGACTCATCACCCCGAGCGCGGCGCCGTCCACTTCGTCGACGGTGACATCGAGGAGCACCCGCCGCGCGGTTCCGGCATTGCCCTGCAACCGAATCGCACCGAGTTCGACATTGCTCTGCTGACGCAGTGTGCGCCAGACCCAGCGCGCCGTGGTCTCCAGCGGCGCCATCCGCTCCCCGCGCAATCCGGCCGTCGCGGATTTGAGCCAATCCTCGGCACGCTTGAGTGTGCGCAGTTCGCTGCCGTTCGCGATGATCGCGCGGGCACCCTCCAGCCAGCCGCTGATGCGGGGCACCAGCGGCGCCCACACCTCGTCGAGGCGGTTCAGTTCTTTGCGAGTGCCCTGTTGCAGCAACTCGAGTTCGTCGACCAGGCGCGTGTGCGCACCGCGCAGCCGATCGGGCAGGTCGGTCGAGTAATCGGCGCCGGTCAGCGCCGCCCAGTCCGTCCAGGCGCGACGCACCGCGGTGGTGTCGACGGTGGGCGGATTGCGCGGATCGAAATCGAGTTCCGGGGGGATATGTTCCGGGAGTGCGCGGGCGTCGCGGACGGCCTGTCGCAATGCGGCCCGCGCGCTCGCGAGTGCGTCGACTCGGGAGGTCAGCTCGGCAATCGAGGCGTCCGCACCGCGCAACCACGTCGCGTCCAATTCCCCACGCCCACAGACCGGACACGCACATTCCCCGCTGGCACCGACATGATCGCGCGCCCGCCGCAGCAATTCCAGCACCCGCAGATCGGCCTCGGCATCGGCGGTCGAATCGCGCGCGAGCACCGTACGGCACTCTTCGAGGCGAGCGGCGATCGCTTCCACTTCGGCACCCGATGGCAACACCAGCCGCACGATTGCCCGCAGCCCATCCGGCCCGACCGGATTTTCTGCCGTGCCGAGTATTTCGCGACCGACGGCCCTGAGATCGGGGCGGTCCGGGCGCAGTAGGGCGGCCATCCGCGCCGCACGGTCGTCGGCCACCGCACCGAGCGCGGCCACCAGTTCGATGCGTTCCTGGCGCGAATCCCGCACGGCGCGTTCGAGTTCCAGTCGGCGGGTGCGAATCCGCTCTTGCGCCACGGTCAATTCGTCGAGGCCGAGCAGCCGGTGCAGCGCGTCGAACAGATCGCTCGGTTTGCCATCGACGAGTGCGCCGAGTTCGCTATAGGACAGGAAGGGACGATACAACTCCAGCAGACCGGCCCAGCGATTGCCGTCGAAATCCGTTGACGCGGTGCCGGATCGCTGCTCGGTCCAGTGCGCCTGCCCCAGATCCGCCTGCGGTGACCATTCTTTGGCGATGGTCAGCTCGGGATCGGCTCCGGTGGTGAGCAATTCGAGTTCGATGCGCGCCGAGCCGCCATCGTGCAGATTCCGCCAGCCCTCGCGCCATGCCGCCGACCGGCCGTCCCAGCGGCGATTACTGCCGGTGAGCACCAGCTCGGCGGCCTCGGCGAAGCTCGACTTACCACTTCCGTTGCGGCCCACCACCAATGTGAGACCCGGCCCCGGCGGCAACCGCAGTGTCGCCTCGGGCCCGATGCCGCGGAAGCCGCGCACCCGGATCGCCCGCAGGAAGATGCCGGAGCCGTCGAATTCGGTTGTCAGATCATCGGACTCGCCGCCGCCGAGGGCGCGGAGCACGGTGTGTGCGACATCGGGGGTGACCGCGGGATCCGCTGCGAGCCGCCGGGATACCACTTCGGTCAGGCGCGGCACCGTCGCAGTATCGGTTTCGGGATCTGTACGCATGCGTAAACCCCCTAGACCACGAACCGCGGCACGTCCTCCAACCCCGCACGGGTATCACTGTTGAAAGCTGAACGAGACGCTACCCGATGGCGTCGAATTCGCCCACAGCGGTACCGTTTCGCGCGGTCGGAAGGGGAAATGCGAATCTGCCCGCGGGGATGGTATGGCCATCGAACAGGCTGGGCCCCGCTCGATGTCCACCCCTCGCCAACCCCGGCGGGCAGCTCGATGGTGTGTCACCCGATTTGGGTGGCTCGGTCGGAGCCGAACAGGACAGAATGCCAGAATCGGACAACCAGCGCAAGATACTTTCCTTGCCGAATCTGTCGTCCGCGCAGCGTATTCCAGAAAAATGGCCCCTCACCACCTAACTTGTCGGTGGGCTGCGGTAGAAATTCGGCAACCGAGCAATGGGGGAAGACATGACATACAGTCGATCCGGAGCCGCCGGATGAGCCAGGCGGGAGCCATACCTATGACCGCGCCGTGGACCGAGGAACAGGTCAGCGCGCTCGCACCCGATGCGAGCTCGCTATCCGCCGCGCGCAAGCTCGCCGGGCGCTGGCGCGACACCGGACAGTCGGACACCGCGCTGTGGGGTCTGTGTCAGGGCAGCGGCGCCAAGCCGTATCAGACAGTCGTGGCTCTGGCGGGTCCGGCATACAAGTGCTCGTGTCCGAGCCGCAAGTTTCCGTGCAAGCACGCATTGTCGCTCTTGCTCGCCTGGTCGGGGGGCGCGGTCGCCGAAGCACCGATCGCGGACTTCGCGGCGGAATGGATCGACGCCCGCGCGGTCCGCGCGGCCGAGCCCGCCACCGGCCCGCAGGCCCGCACGGCCAACCCGGCGACCGCCGAACAGCGGCGGGTCCGGGTGACGGCGGGACTGGAGGACCTGGATATCTGGCTCGGCGATCAGGTGCGCACCGGGCTGGCTCAGACCGACCGCTCGTTTCGTGCGTTCGAAACGATCGCGGCCCGGATGGTCGACGCGCAGGCCCCCGGCGTCGCCGCCACGTTGCGCCAACTGCCGACCACTGTGGTGACCAGGGCGGACTGGCCAGAGGTCGTACTCGCCGAATACGCGAGGCTGCATCTGCTGATCGCCGCGCACCGTC
Source organism: Nocardia pseudovaccinii (assembly GCF_050942345.1). Classification (NCBI taxonomy): domain Bacteria; kingdom Bacillati; phylum Actinomycetota; class Actinomycetes; order Mycobacteriales; family Nocardiaceae; genus Nocardia; species Nocardia pseudovaccinii. The sequence goes on along the minus strand of NZ_CP192074.1, from coordinate 2,039,135 downwards.
GGCTCGACGAATTGTCGCCGGAGCTGCGGGCCTGCGTCCGCACCCATATCGGCTATCCGACACCTGCCGAATCCGTGCGCGCCGAACCCGCGGTCCGGGATCAGTGGCAGGTACTCGGCATCCGGACCAGCGAGGAGGAGCGGCTCTACACGCGCCGAACATGGTTGTACGGCAGGCGGAATCGACGCTGGGCACTGTTGCTCGAGCACTCCTTCGGTACGCCGAGCTTCTCGGCGGAGGTTCCGCTGCCCGGCATGATGGCCGAAGCGGATCTGCACTATTACCCGGGTGGCGCGCCGCTGCGGGCGCTCTGGGGCGAACGGCACGGTGCGGCCGAACCGTTCACCACCCTGCCGGTTGCCGACGGGACGATCGCCGCCGTGTTGACCGAGCATGCCGAGGCACTCGCGGGCGATCCGTGGTTGCGATTCCGGCCGCTGCTGCTCACCGATGTCGTGCCGGTGTGGACCGAAAATGGCTGGTACATAGCCGAATCCGACGGTACCGCACTGCCGGTCGCGGCTACCGAGCAGCCGTGGCGACTGCTCGGGGTTTCCGGTGGGCATCCGGTGACGCTGGCCGCCGAGTGGGGTGTGGCCGGATTGGTGCCGATCTCGGTGTTCACCGCTGGCGAGGTCGTCGATGTCGACAGTGCGGAGTTCGGCGCGCGTGCGACGTCGAATACGCCTGCCGCGCCGGTGTCGGAGGAGCTGACCTCGGTGGCGCTGCTCGGCACGGCCCGCAGGGCAGCGGATCCCGCGCGGCTCGAGGCTCCGGTGGCCGCCGCGGCGACCCGGTTGCGCACCGATCCCGCACTCGTGCTTCTCGAATCCGCCGCGCTGCGTGGCGCTTTCGCGCGTGCTGGCGTCTCCGTCAGTGCGGCGACCAAGTCCGAACCCGCTGTGGACGACGCGCGGCGACTCCTGCCCCGCGCCGCGGCATCCCGACTCGCCCGCATGGTGCGGGACCGGTCCCACTTCCTGCCCGAATGGTTCACGGCCGCAGCACCATTCGACTATCGCGCCCCGGATGCACTGTGCGCGCTACTGCTCGAGCAGGCGAAGGCGAATACCGAACTGCGCGAACCACTTTTGCGTCTGGCGGGAACCCGTGGCCGCTGGCTGGCCGACCAGCATCCGGACTGGCGCGACCTGGTGTGGCAAGGGCCCTCCGATGCGCCGACGGAGCAGAGCTGGCAGTTCGGCCAACCGTCCGAGCGTCGCGAATGGCTCGCCGAACTACGCCGACGCGATGCCGAAGCCGCACGTGCGGCGCTGACCGCGTCGTGGCCGAAGGAATCCGGCCCGTTGAAGGCCGAACTCTTGGCCATACTCGCCGATGGGATTTCGGCCGATGACGAACCGCTGCTCGAGACGGCGTTGGACGATCGACGATCGGATGTCCGGCGAGTCGCGGCCGGACTGCTACCGCTGCTGCCGGATTCGGCATTCACACAGCGCATGACCCGCCGCGCGAGCACATGGGTCACGGTCGAACATCTGCTGCTGCATCCGAATCTGGTCGTCCGCATTCCGGAGGAGCTCGACGATGCCGATCGCAGGGACGGCATCAACGACCGCACGGTGGAGTTCACCTATCGCTGGGAGGGTGCACCGGACCTGCGCGCGGGTCGGCTGCGGCAACTCGTCGCGGCGACACCGCTGACGCACTGGGCATCCGAACTCGGCGCACCGGATAAGGCCACCCGGGCCAAGATCAGTGAGCGGTTCCGGCAGCCACTGTTCGACGGTTGGGTGGATGCCGCACTGGCCCAACATGATTCGGCCTGGGCGCGGGCGCTGTTCGACGCCGGGGTGCCGACCGATCTGGCCATGCTTCGGCGCCGCGAATTGTTCGCGCTGCTGCCGCTGCCCGATCGCACCCGGCATCTGCTGCAATTGGACGGCGCGTGGCTCTCCGAGTTCGAGGCGCTGCTGCCAGCCATGGGCCATCCGTGGCCGGAACCCCTTGCCCAACACCTGATGCTGTTGTTGTTCGAACGCGCACGTGCCGCGGCCAAACGTCCCGAAGCGCATGGCACCGGTCCGAGCGCGCATCGGTCGCTGCTGTCCGCGGCGGCCGTGCACCTGCCCGTCACCGCGGCGCGGACCGCCACCGCGGTGGCGCGCCGATGCACCGATCTCAATTGGGAGCGAGCCTTCGATCAGCTCGCCCATGACCTCAACCACCGCTCGATGATGCTCGAGGAGTTGCAGTGACCACTACCGATGCGAAGCCGGAGCTGCTGCGTCCGCACGCCGAACAGGCTTATGCCGAGGAACTGCGGGCACTGGCCGCGATCGATGATCGGCCGCGGCCGCCGTCGTGGCAACTGTCGCCGTGGGCGGTGGTCACCTATCTGCTCGGTGGCACGCTCGACGACGGCACCGTGATCAGCCCCAAGTACGTCGGGCCGCGACGGCTGATGGAGGTGGCGGTCGCGACGCTGGCGACCGATCGGGCGCTGCTGCTGCTCGGCGTGCCCGGCACCGCGAAAACCTGGGTGTCGGAACATCTTTCGGCCGCGATCAGCGGTGCGTCGACGCTGCTCGTACAGGGCACCTCGGGTACCGCCGAAGAGGCGATCCGCTACGGCTGGAACTATGCGCGGCTGCTCGCGGAGGGGCCGAGCGAGGGGGCGCTGGTACCGTCGCCGGTCATGACCGCGATGCGTCGCGGCGCCATCGCCCGGATCGAGGAGCTCACCCGCATTCCGTCCGATGTGCAGGACGCGCTGATCACCGTGCTGTCCGAGAAGACCCTGCCGGTACCGGAACTCGGGATGGAGGTGCAGGCCGCCAAGGGCTTCAATGTCATTGCCACCGCCAATGACCGCGACCGCGGCGTCAACGATCTGTCCTCGGCTCTGCGTCGCCGCTTCAATACCGTTGTGCTGCCGCTGCCCGCCAGTGAGGACGAGGAGGTCGCCATCGTGACCCGCCGCGTCGAACAACTCGGCTCCGCGCTCGAACTTCCGGCGGTTCCGGCCGCGGCCGAGGAAGTACGCCGGGTCGTGCGCGTCTTCCGCGAGCTGCGTTCCGGCATGACCGCCGACGGCCGCACCAAACTCAAGACGCCCTCGGGCACCCTGTCCACCGCCGAAGCGATCTCGGTGATCACCAATGGCATCGCCCTGTCGGCACACTTCGGCGACGGCACCTTGCGCGCGTCCGATATCGCGGGCGCGGTCCTCGGCTCGGTCATCAAGGACCCGGTGGCCGACGCCGTCATCTGGACCGAATATCTGGAAGCCGTTGTCCGCGAACGCCCCGAATGGTCCGACTTCTACCGCGCTTGCCGCGAGGTCCACGGATGAGGCGGCACCGCCGACTGATCCGACCACACCGCATGTTCAACCGGGAGTGACACGGTGAGCAAGACAAACACAGCCGACGACCAGCAGAACGCCGCCCAGGGCGGTCCGGTGACCCGCGTATTCGGCATCCGACACCACGGCCCGGGTTCGGCAAGATCTTTGCGCACCGCGCTCGAGCAGTTCCGCCCCGACGCGATCCTGATCGAGGGTCCGGCCGATGCCGACCCATTGACCGGATACGTTGCGGCCGAGGGAATGTCGCCACCCGTCGCGATGCTGGCCTATGTGCCGGACCAGCCCGCCAAGGCCGCATTCTGGCCGTACGCGGTGTTCTCCCCCGAATGGCAGGCGCTGCGATATGCGGCGGAACACGCAGTGCCTGCCAGGTTCTGCGACCTTCCCGCGACCACCGTTCTCGCTACCGAAGACGAACCGGGCGACCGCATCGACCCACTCGCCGAATTGGCTGCCGCCGCAGGCTATGACGATGCCGAGCGCTGGTGGGACGCCGTGGTCGAATCCGTCGCCGACGCCGACGCCTTCGAAGCGATCACCGAGGCAATGGGCGCACTACGAGAAGCCGCTGAACGAGGCATGTTCGCGATCGAACCTGCCACGAACACAGCCGAATCGCCTTCACCCGGCCGACAACCGCACGAGATACCCGGCATTCCGGCGGGTGGTGCCCCGAGCAGCAAGGCACTCGAGCCCGACGACCAAACCCGGCTCGCCGCACATGATGAGTCGGCCAACTCGCCGACCGGTGACACTGTCGACGAGGCGATCACGTTCGAAGACGTTGAGCGCCAACACATCGGGATCGACGCGCACACATTGCGGCGTGAGGCGTATATGCGGCAGACGATGCGGAAGGCGTTGAAGGAGGGGGCGCGGCGGCTTGCGGTGGTGTGTGGGGCGTGGCACGCACCGGCGTTGGCGGGGAAGTTGGGGCCTGCGACGGCGGATGCCAAGTTGCTCAAGGGGCTTCCCAAGGTGAAGGCGACGGTGACTTGGGTGCCGTGGACGCATTCCCGGCTGGCGACGACCTCCGGATACGGCGCCGGAATCACCTCGCCGGGCTGGTATCACCACTTGTTCACCGAAACCGAGCAGCCGATCGCGCGCTGGCTGACCAAGGTGGCGGGGGTGTTGCGCACGCACGATCTGCCGGTCTCCAGTGCGCACATCATCGAATCCGTCCGGCTCGCCGACACGCTCGCGGTGCTGCGGGCCCGGCCGCTGGCCGGGCTGTCGGAGGTCACCGAGGCGGTGCGGTCGGTGATGTGCGCGGGCGATGAGACGATGGTGCGGCTCGTCGCGTCCGAACTGGTGGTCGGCGAGGCGCTCGGCGCGGTACCCGATGGTACGCCGACCGTCCCGCTGGATGCCGATCTGCGGGCCCGGATCCGGACGCTGCGGCTGAAGCAGGAAGCCCTGTCCCGCAATCTCGATCTCGACCTGCGCAAGGAGCGCGAGGTCGAACGCTCCCGGCTGCTGCACCGGCTGCGGGTACTCGGAATCGACTGGGGCACACCGACAACCGGCGAAGTGCGCAGCACCGGCACCTTCCGCGAATCCTGGACGCTGCGGTGGCGACCGGAATTCGCCGTCTCGATCATCGAGGCCTCCCGCTGGGGCACCACCATTCGCACCGCGGCGGCAGCCAAAATCCTCGACACCGCGGGCCGCGAGGGCAGCACCGTCGGCGATCTGACCGCCGCACTCGAGGTCGCGCTGCTCGCCGATCTCGGCGACGCCACCAACGGCCTGATCGCCCGCCTCGAATCGGCCGCGGCACTCGACCACGACGTAACCCACCTGCTCGCCGCGCTCCCCGGCCTGACCCGCACGCTGCGCTACGGCGACGTCCGCGGCACCGACACCAAAGCCCTCGCCCACGTCGCGGATGGTCTGCTCGTGCGGATCTGCGCCGGCCTGCCCGGCGCGGTCACCGGCCTCGATACCGACGCCGCCGAACAACTCCGCACCCAGCTCGACGCCGCGCACACCGCCATCCACACCCGCGACAACGCCTGGGCCACCGGCGAATGGCTCGCCGCCCTGCACCGCCTCGCCGACCGTGACGATGTGCACGGTGCCCTGGTCGGTCGCGCCGTCCGACTGCTCGCCGATGCCGGGCGCATCGACGAATCCGATTCCGCACGTAGGCTTTCCGCCGCGCTCTCGATCGGCAATACCGCCGCCGCCAAGGCCGCCTGGATCGACGGCTTTCTCGGAGGTCGTGGGCTACTGCTGGTCCACGACCGAGAGTTGTTGCGGCTCATCGACGATTGGCTCCGCAGTCTCGGCGACGATATGTTCGTCGAAATCCTGCCGCTGCTGCGCCGCACCTTCGGCGCATTCGAATCCGGGGAGCGCCGCGCCATCGGCCAGGCGGTGCGCGACGGTGGCTCCGGTACATCGCCCGGCGAGGACATGACCTTCGATGTGGAACGCGGGCTCATTGCCATGCGCACGGTCGCGGACATCCTGGGAGTGCCGGTTTGACTTCATCCCCGCACCTAAAGGCGGGGGAATCCAACCTTCACAGGTCGGGTTTCCTGCTTCACCGACGACTGCCGCGCCGACGACTGCCGGGTTGGTCTTACACCGCCTCCACAGGCAGACACCGCCAGCCCGGCGGCCAAAATATTCCTCGCAGCGTTGATATCGCGATCATGGGTCACACCGCAGCACCGGCACACCCACTCCCGCACATCCAACCCCATAGCATCGTGCAGCGACCCACACGCCGAGCAGACCTTGCTCGACGGGAACCATCGGTCCACCGCGATCACCTCACGCCCGTACCACGCGGCTTTGTATACCAACATCGAACGCAACTCCGACCACGAGACATCGGAGATCGCGCGCGCCAAACGGTGATTGCGCAACATCCCGGCCACGTGCAGGTCCTCGATCACGATCGTTTGGTTCTCACGAACGAGCCGAGTACTGAGTTTATGCAGATGATCTCTGCGGCGGTCGGTGATACGGGCGTGGATACGCGCCACCTTCTGGCGAGCCTTCTCCCGGTTGACCGACCCTTTGGTCTTGCGGGCCAGGGCGCGTCGAGCTTTCACCAGCCGCGCGCGCTCTCGCCCCTGATGCCTGGGATTGGTGATCTTCTCACCGGTCGACAACGCCAGCAGCGAAGTGATCCCGGCATCCACACCAACGGCGCTATCGGTACGCGGATGCTCAGCTACCACGGTCTCGGTGAGCAGCGACACGAACCAGCGGCCCACGCTGTCACGAGAAACGGTGACCGTGGAGGGTTGCGCACCCTCGGGCAACGGCCGACACCACACGATATTCAGTGGGTCGGCCATCTTCGCGAGGGTGAGCTGCCCGTCACGGAACGTGAACGCCGACCGCGTGTACTCCGCCGACGAGTGGGACTTCTTCCGCGACTTGAAACGCGGATACTTTGCCCGCTTGTCGAAGAAACTCGCGAACGCGCCCTGCAGGTGCCGCAGCGTCTGCTGCAACGGCACGCACGACACCTCACCCAAGAACTTCAGGTCATCGGTTTTCTTCCACGCGGTCAGCATCGCGGAGGTTTCGTTGTAGTTGACGCGCCGCTGCTCAGTGAACCACGCGGTAGTCCGGGCCTCCAAAGCCTTGTTGTAGACCAAGCGGACACATCCGAACGTGCGCACAAGCTCCCGCTCCTGCTGCTCGGTCGGATAGAAGCGGTACTTGTACGCCCGCTTCACCGACCTCTCCCCCCTGCCTCACACATTAACAGTTAGGTTGTGAAACAGTGAAACAATCTGCGCCAGGACCCTTTTCGGCACCGGCCATGCCGGGCATGAACTCGACACCGCTGCTCCCCCCAGCTGCAGCCGGGGATCTCCACACCACGGACATCGGATGAACGCGATCGATGAAACCCAGTCCAGGCGTTGGCGTCTGGTGCTCGGCACCGCCGCCGAACAACCCCTCGGCGGCTTGGGTTCCGCGGACGACGAGGCCATGGATCGAGCCTTGGGCGCGGTCTACAACACCGACGATCAGACCTCCGGTAAGCGGTCGGCCGGACTCGGCGGCTCCGCACCGAAGGTGGCCCGCTGGCTCGGCGATATCCGCACCTACTTCCCGTCCACCATCGTCGAGGTCATGCAGCGCGATGCCGTCGATCGGCTCAATCTGACCCAGCTCCTACTGGAACCGGAACTCCTCGAAGCGGTCGAACCGGACGTGCACCTGGTCGGCACCCTGCTGAGCCTGAATCGGGTAATGCCCGAAACCACCAAGGCGACAGCGCGAATGGTGGTCGAGAAGGTGGTCCGCGAAATCGAACAGCGCATTGCCGCACACACCGTCGCGGCGGTATCCGGTGCGCTGAACCGCGCCGCCCGCGTCACCCGACCTCGGCTGCGGGATATCGACTGGGACCGCACCATTCGCAAGAATCTCGCCAACTACCTTCCCGAACACCGGACCGTCGTGCCCGAACGCCTGGTCGGCTACGGACGCAAGGCGCAGGCGGTGCGCCGGGATGTCGTCCTCGCCATCGATCAATCCGGTTCGATGGCCTCCAGCGTGGTCTATGCCTCGGTCTTCGGCGCGGTCCTGGCCTCCATGCGGTCGCTGAAAACATCCCTGGTCGTTTTCGATACCGAGGTCGTCGACCTGACCGAACAACTCACCGATCCGGTCGAGGTCCTCTTCGGCACCCAACTCGGCGGCGGCACGGATATCAATCGCGCCATCGCCTATTCCCAATCGCTCATCACCCGCCCCGCGGACACCCTGTTCGTCCTCATCTCCGATCTCTATGAGGGCGGTATCCGCGAAGAGATGCTGCGCCGCGTCAACGCCATGCGGGAATCCGGCGTCCAGGTGGTCGTCCTGCTCGCCCTCTCCGACGACGGCGCTCCCGCCTTCGACCACGACAACGCCGCCGCGCTCGCCGCCCTCGGCATACCGGCCTTTGCCTGCACCCCCGACAAGTTCCCCGACCTGCTCGCCCTAGCCCTCGACCGGGGCGATATCCAAACCTGGGCCAACCGAAATGCCGGAACCAGTTGACTCAGCGCGTCGGCACCGGCTGCGCACCCACCGGCCCCATCGCACCCCACGCTGTCGCCGTGGCGGGCACCACCAGCGGGTGCAACAGCGCTGCCAAGCCGAGCAGCACCACCGCGACGATCGCGTCGAGCCAGTAGTGATTGCCGGTCCCGACCACGACCACCGTGGTGAGCACCGGATGTGCCAGCGCCAACCATCGCCAGGAACTTCGGGTCGCTGCAACCACGGCGAAGGCCAGCAGCAGGGCCCACCCCACATGCAAGGAGGGCATGGCGGCGAACTGGTTCGATAGCCCGCCGGAATCCGGTGAGCCATAGACGGATTGGCCGTGTATGGCGGCGAGGTCGACAAAACCGTACTCGGGCAGCATGCGCGGCGGTGCGAGCGGTATCAACACATGCACCATGAGCGCAGCTCCGGTCAATGCCACCATCAGATTCCGGGTCCACCGATAGTGCTCCGGCCGGAAGACCCACAGCCACAACAGCACCCCGACCGCCACCGTGAAATGTGCGGTGGCGTAATAGAAATTGGCCGGAACAGCGAGGAAATCCCGATGCAGGAATATCGCCTGTACCGTGGTCTCTTCCGGCAGACCGAGCTTGTCCTCGAGCCCGAGCATTTCCCTGGCATTGCCGAGTGCGTGCACGGTGTCGTCGGCGGTGAACATCCGCCCGACCCGATAGGCCAGATAGAGCACGGTGATCAATGCGAGTTGCCGAACCGCCTCGCCGCCACGGCCGTGCACCGCCGCCCTCATCTTCTCGGCGATGCCGCCGACCGCGGGCGAAAAACCCACGTTCGGTCCACCGAGACCCACTGCCACCATCGCCAGCGGCCTCCTTGCCCATCCAACCCCACAGGTTAAGCGGAGTATCAACCTCCGTTTAACGTAGCATCACTCGTTAGCCAGGCTCAGCACACTGTGACCGGACAGACACAAGTGATCGACTGGGAATTGGGCAGCCGTCGTCCGCGTCGCACCGGGTGGACTCGACCGCGGCGGGACCATCGGGCAGATCTTCGAATTCGGCCTTGATACAGCGGCGCTCACCCACGGCAATCCGAGCGGCTGGCTGCCCGCGGGCACCACGGCCGCGATCATCGCTGGGCTGTCCTGAGGCGCCGGTCTCCGAGCCGCACTCGATCTGGCGCGCACCGAACTCACCCAGCACGACAACCACGACGAGACCGCGACCGCCATCACCGCCGCCATCGAACTGGATACCCGCGGGCGGCCGGATGGCCGCACCGGAGGATATGGAGAGCCTCGGCCTCGGCTCGATCGACCCAGAAGCGTTCAGCCGCGGACCTCTGCGTCGAATTCGGGCCCACTCCGCCGAGCGACGCCTATGGTGCGACGACGGCGGAGTGCCCGCTATTTTTCCGAAATAGACCTACAAGTCCGCGATGGCGGCCAGCGGTGGGGTGCGGGCGGCACGAATTCCCGGCCACAGCGCGGCGAGAACACCGACCACGGCCGAGCTGATGAGCACCAGCACCAGTTGATTCCACGGGACGGCGATCTCATCGATGCCCAGGTCACGCAGGGTTCGCAGGAAGCCGACACCGAGACCGAGACCGAGCACCATCCCGACGATCGCGCCGAATACCGCTATCAGCATGGATTCCAGATAGATGGTCCGGCGTACCTGAGCCCGCTGCATGCCGACCGCGCGCAACATGCCGATCTCCCGGCGCCGCTCCACCACCGACAGCGCCAGGGTATTGACGATGCCGAGAATCGCGATCACCACCGCCAGCGCGAGCAGTCCGTACAGGATGGCGAGCAGCGTATTGATCTGCTTGCCCTGCGCGCCCTTGAACTCCTCCCGATCCTGCACCTGGACCACGACGAACTGCTCGGTCGCATTCTCCAGATCGGTGCGCATCTGAGCGAGATCGGCACCAGGCTGCGCCTTGACGAACATGAACAGGTTGGTCCGGAAGTTGACCGGCATCACCTCGTCGTATATGACCGGCGACACCACCAGCGGGCCGAGCAGCGGCGTCTTCTTGTAGATGCCGACCACCCGGACCGGAATCTTCTTGAACCCCAGGCTCGTCACGCTGACCTGATCGCCGACCTTCCAGCCGCGCTTATCGGCCTCGTCCTGCGACACCATGACATCGTGATCGCCCAGCGTATTGGTGCCCTTGATCATGTCGTAGTTGATGACACTGGCGGGCGAGCCGTCGAATTCGGTGCCAGCCAGCTGCTCATCGCCGACCTTGAATGTGACACCGCGCAGGCCGACCACATCGGCCACCCCCGGCACCGATTTGCGCACGGCGTCACCCGCACCGAGCGGCACCCCGATCATCTGCGGTCCGGCCAGCACATAGTCGGCCTTCACGCCCTTGTCGACGAGCACGCTCACGCTGGCCTTCGCCGATGCGCCGAGCATGCCGATCGCGGTCACCAGCATCAAACCGAGGGTGAGAGCGAAAGCCGTTGCGGCAGTACGCCGTGGGTTGCGCGCGGCATTGTTGCGCGACATCCGGCCGATCGGGCCGAACGGCCGCAGCAGCACCCCGAGACCGCCCACTACCGGCCGCGACAATGCGGGCGCGGCGAGCAGTACCGCGAAGATCAGGCCGAGCGCGCCGATCCCGACCGTCAATGCGGCATGGCCGCCGGTCTTCTGCGCACCGAGCACCACTAGCACGACACCCGCGACGGCCAGCGCAATGCCGAAACCGGTCCGCAGCCGCAGTGATTCACCGGCCGAGGCGAACTCCTCGCGCATGGCCTCCACCGGCGGAATCTTGGCGGCGCGACGCGCGGGCGCGTAGGCGCTGACCACCGTCACCAGCAGGCCGACGAGCAGTCCGACGATCACCGTGCGCGGCAGCACCGTCAACGATCCGGTCGGCAGGCCGAGATCGAACGCATTGAGCAGTGCCGAAAGCCCGAAGGCCAGACCGATGCCGCCCACCAAACCGATTGCGCTGCCGACCAATCCGATGACCAGCGCCTCCGCCACCACGGATCGGCCGACCTGTTGTCGACTCGCACCGACCGCACGCAGCAGCGCCAGCTCACGCAGCCGCTGGGCCACGATCATCGAGAACGTGTTGTAGATGATGAAGGTGCCGACGATCAGTGCGATCGCACCGAAGGCGAGCAGGAAGTAATTGATGAAGTTGAGCGCGTTGGAGACTTCCTTCTTCAGATCGGCGCGCACCTGATCGCCGTTCTGCACCTTGTAATCCACCAGCACGTTCGCGATCTTGTCGCGCAGGTCGTCGCCCGGCATACCGACAGCCGCGATATCGATATAGGCGACATGCGAGCCGTCGGTGAACAACTGGCGCGCCTGCGCGTCGTCGAACAGCACACCGATGAAACCGCCGGTGTCCGAAGGGACCTCGTAGATTCCGGTGAGCGTGACGTCGATCGGGTTGCCGTGCGAGGGAACCAGCACCTTGGTCTTGTCACCGACATGCAGACCCGCGCGTTCGGCGCCGCCGGTATTGAGTGCGATTTCGCCCTCGTGCGCGGGCGGGACGCCCTGCACGAACTTGTCCGGTTCGGCGACCGCCTTATCCGGCGGAATGTAGGACTGGCCGAAAGTCGGTGCACCACCGGTCTGTACGGCCTTCTTACCGTCCGGATACAGCAGCACCAGCGGTCCGTTGACGCTCGGCGCGACCGCCCGCACCCCGTCCATCTTCGAGATCTGGTCGACCACGCTGAGCGGAATGCCCTGTGCCTGTTGCTTTTGCGGACTCACCCGCACATCGACGCCCTTGGCCTGATTGGCGAAGATCCCGTCGAAGGTCCGCTGGAGGGTATCGGTGAAGACGAATGAGCCCGCGATGAACGCGGTTCCGAGCACCACCGAGAGCAGGGTCAGTGCCAGTCGCACCTTGTGCGCGGCGAGATTGCGCAAGACCACCTTGCGCATCGGCTTGCCGCTCACGACTGCGCCTCGCTGACGCTCGGCTCCGTCGTGCGCGAAGGCGCGCTGTGTCTTTGGTTCACTCGCTGACGCTCACTCACTAAACCTGCTCCAGCGACTTCATCTTGTCGAGCACCGATTCGGCGGTGGGATCGCGCAACTCGTCGACAATGCGACCGTCCGCGAGGAACACCACACGGTCGGCATATCCCGCCGCGTGCGGCTCATGGGTGACGATGACGACCGTCTGCCCGAATTCGTCCACCGCCGCGCGCAGGATCGAGAGCACCTCCTCCGAGGCGCGCGAATCGAGATTGCCGGTCGGCTCGTCACCGAAGATGATCTCCGGCTTACCGGCCAGCGCCCGCGCGCACGCCACCCGCTGCTGCTGGCCGCCGGACAGTTCGCTGGGCCGGTGGGTGAGTCGATCGTTGAGCCCGAGCCGCTTGATGACCGTATCCAGCCAATCCTGGTCGGGCTTGCGGCCCGCGATATCCAGCGGCAGGGTGATGTTCTCCTGCGCGGTCAGCGTCGGCACCAGGTTGAATGCCTGGAAGACGAAGCCGATGCGGTCGCGCCGCAGCCGGGTCATCTGCTTATCGGAGAGCCCGGCGAGATCGGTGTCGCCGATCCGCACAGTTCCGGTGCTGGCACTGTCCAGGCCGGCCAGGCAGTGCATCAGGGTCGATTTGCCCGATCCGGAGGGCCCCATGATCGCGGTGAACTCCCCCTTCACGAATTCGGCTGAAACCCCGTCCAGTGCCCTGACCTGCGTATCTCCGTGGCCGTAGACCTTCACCAGGTCGATGGCGCGTGCCGCGACGGTAGCGGCAGCCGATTTCTCGAGGTCGGCACCTAGGGCTTGCGAAGTCATGGAACCCAGTCTGTCCGGTATCGCGCGCCCGCGCCATCAGGGACCTCCCCCAAGTCTCGAGGTCTCAATGAACCCTTAGAACTACGCCGACCGGCCCAGACCGAAGACCGTCGGATCCTGCGCCAGGTCGCGGAAATAGCGCGCGGCGTCCGGCACCAAGCGCCGTTCGGTGAGATCGAGCAGACCGCCGACGCCGACGATCTCCGCGGAGACCGTGCCATCCGCCTTGCGGATCTCCTGGATGGTCCGGTGGGTCTTGCCATCCCAGGCGAAATCGCAAGTGACAGTGACCTCGTCGCCCACGAAGAGTTCCTGTTTGAACTCGAGGGTCACCTGCAGCGAGATCGGCCCGACCCCGGCGTCCTGCAACTTCTCCTGGGATAGACCGCCCTCCCGCAGGCAGGCCCAGCGCGCCCGTTCCGCATATTGCAGGTAGACGGCCTGGTTCATATGGCCGTTGCCATCGATGTCCTCGGGCGACACGGTGATCGAAAGCGCGAATCCCATTGGCTCACGGTAGCGGTGGGGTATGACAAGTATCCGCCGCTACCGCCCCGGCCCTCATGCCTTGATGAAGTCGAGGATGTCGGCATTGAGCTGCGCGACGTGCGAGATCATGATGCCGTGGCCGGCGGCCGGGTATTCCTTGTAGGTATTGCTCGGAATCAGGTCCTTGATCACGCGCCCGCAGAGGTCGATGGGTGCGGAGGCGTCGGCGTCACCGTGGATGACGAGCGTGGGCAGTGTGATTGCGCGCAACTCGTCGCGAAAGTCGGCGTTGTAGATCGTATTCATGATCTCGTCCGCCGCGAGAAGTGAGCAGTCCATGCACTTCTGGACCATCCACGCGATCCGCGCGGAGGACACCTGGTTGCCAAGATGCGTCGCGAAGAATGCCTGGGCGTTCTGCTCCATCCACAGCGGCCGGTCCGCGGCGCGGGCCGCGCCCACCGCATCGAAGACCGCCTTCGGCACACCGTTCGGATTGTCCACGGCCTGTGCGAAATACGGCATTGTCACCGAGACCAGCGCAACCCGGCTGATCCGATCGCTGCCGTACCGCGTCAGGTACCGGACGATCTCACCGCCCGCCATCGAATGCGCGACCACGGTGACCTCACGCAGATCGAGATGTTCCAGGAATGCGGCCAGATCCGCGGCCAGTGTGTCGTAGTCGTACCCGTGCCCGACCCAATCCGACTTGCCGTGCCCACGCCGGTCGTAGGACAGGCACCGCAACCCCTGCTTGGACAGCGGCAGCATCTGCAGCTCCCATGAAGTACTGCTCAACCAGCCACCGGCCAGGAACAGCACCGGCTGCCCGGAACCCCAGTCCTGGTAGTGCAGCGTGGTGCCGTCGTGCGATTCGAAGTAGGGCATCGGTTTCTCCAATCATCTGGTGCCCCACCATCATTGCGGCACCCGATAATGAAGTCGATTACCTCTCGGGTAAGTGCTCTACTTCAGAATCAGCAGCGCCGACTTCTCGATGCGGTCGGCGATTTCGGAGTAGGAGGCGTAGCCCATGCCCGCGCGAACGAGTGCGCCCGCGTAGACGAGTTCGAGGGATTCGACTACGTCCTGGTCGGCGTCGGGGCCGAGGGCGCGGACCAGTCGTTTACGGATTTCCATGCCGATCCGCGCGCGCAGGTGGGCCACGTCGGGATCGCGGCCCAGCAGGGCGCTGGTGACAGCGCCCGAGAGTTCCTGTTCGTCGGCCACGAGCATGGCGATGTTGCGGAGTTCGGCGACGACCCGGACGGTGGGGTCCGGGTCATCGCTGACCGGAGCCGAACTGGCGAACAGGCGGCGCCAGAAGATCTCGGCGACGAGATGTTCCTTCGAGGAGAAGTAGGTGTACGCCGTGGCGGTGCCGACGCCGGCCGCCGCGGCGACCATGCGGATGGTCATCCCCGCGAAGCCTTCGCGCGCAAGCACTTCCACCGCGGCCTTGGTCAACTTGTCGACGGTGTCGGCCTGCTTCTCGGTGAGGCGACGCCGGGTCGCCTCCAGGATGATGGACTCACCTTCGGACATGTGTCTAGATCCTACTTTGCGGCGGCGCGACCGGCGCGTCGGCCATAGAAGCTGCCGTCACCGAGGGACGCACCGCTGACATAGCCGCCGGCACAGAGCCCGGAGGTGCAGCGGCCCGCGGCGAACAGGCCTGGAATCGGTTCGCCGGAGACGTGCAGCACCCGCGAATCCAGATCGGTACGCAGCCCGCCGAGGGTGAAACCCGCGGTGAATCCACGCATGTCGAAGGCGGCCAGCGGCGTGCCGATCGGCTTGACCCACTCCGGCTTCTTCCCGAGCAATGGATCCTTGCCGTCGGCGGCGTGCAGGTTGTAGCACTCGACGGTGCCCTGCAACGCGCGCTCCGGCAGACCCATATCGGACTCCAGCTCCGCGACGGTCTCGGCCGCCCAGGTCGGCGGCTGGCGGAAGAACGGCGTGGATGTCACGGTGGCAAGCGCCGCTTCGAGCGACTCCTCATCGATAACCAGAAACGCCTGATTTTCCTGCTGGATCAGCGTCGCCTGTCCGATCCGCCCCGGATAGGTGTCCTCCGGGATATAGCGCTGACCACGCCCGTTGACCAGGATGCCGCGCGCCAGCAGCTGCGGATCTCCGAAGAACGCCGCCTCGGTGGCATCCATGTGCGCCAGCTCGGCACCGAGCGCCTGCGCGACCAGAATGCCGATGCCGTCGTGCTCTTCGATGGCGGCGGCGGGCCGCCCGATCAGCCGCGGCGCATAGCCCTCGATCATCTGCTGGTGGTAGGCGAAACTGCCGGTGGCGAGCACGACCCCGCGTTCGGCGCGGATCGCGACCTCCTTGCCGAAGCGCGTCGCTAGGACGCCGACCACCCGATCGGTCTCGTCGATCACCAGCCGCCGGATCCTGATGTCGTATTCGACACCGACACCGAGACTTTCGGCGGTATCGGCCAGCGGCTTCATCAGCATGTAGCCGCCGCTCCTGGCGCCGATCTTCTTATTCGCCATTTGCGGAACATGGCCGCGCGGAGCGGGTTTCGCGATGGCGTTGAACGGCGCGGCATTCTCGCCGCCGGAGTACATCAGCCCTTCGTCGTGCGGCGGCTCCCAGCCGGGCTCACCCCAGAACTCCTCCTTGAACGGCACCCCGTTGGAGACCAGCCAGTTGTAGTGCTCGACGCTGTTCTGGCAGTAGTCCGCGATCTTCGCCCGATCCTGTCCGGGACCGAGCGCGGCCTGCAGGAATGTCTCCATATTCTCCGGCGTGTCCTCGAAGCCGAGCGCCTGCTGCAAGGGCGTGCCGCCACCGAGGTAGATGAATCCGCCCGCCATGGCCGCCGCACCGCCCCAGCCGCCGGTGCGCTCCAGGATCAGCACGTCGGCCCCCGCACGCGCGGCCTCGATGGCGGCGCAGACACCGGCGATGCCGTATCCGGCGACGACGACATCCGCCTCGAAATCCCATGCGGCGATCGCGTCGGCGCGCAGCGGCCGGATCTTTGCGGCATCAGACATGTTTCGCGTTCCTTACTTACTCGCGTCTTCGGACGACACAGACGATTCGGACTCCCCCACCTGTTCGGACTGCTTGCGTGCCGCCTTTTTCTGTTGGGCGACAATCGTTCCCACCAACAGGTCGAGTTTGGTGCCGGTCGGCCAGCCGACGTAATAGCACAGGAACAGCGCGATCTCGTGCAGCTGCGCCTCGGTCAATTCCGCATTGCGCAGCGCCGCGCCGATCTGGATACCCGCCGTATCCATCGCGCCTTGGGCGGCGAGCGCACCGAGCAGGATCAGTCGGCGGTCCCGAATGGTGAGCCCGGGGCGCGACCAGATTTCGGCGAAGAGATGATCGGCCGTAACGGCGAAATGGTCGCTGGGGTAGTCCTGGAATTCGGTGCCGTAGACCTCGGCCATCTTGGCCAGCCCGCGTTGGCGTACCGAATCAGCGGATCCGTTTTCACTCATGAGTTTCCCTTTCCCTCGGCACGCCGAGCCCGGGCCCGAGGCGGTCGAGAGCCAGTTCCGCCAGCGGCAATTCGACGCCGAGTCGCGCGCCGAGATCCAGGGCCAGGCTCAGATCTTTTTCGCCGAGATCGCGCACGTGACTCAGGATCGGCAGCCAGAAGTCATTCGGTTCGATCGGCGCGGTGCGGTCTCGCAGCATGATCGCGCCGGGGCCGCCGGTGACCGCGTCGGAGTGCCGGACGACGTTGCCCAGCACGGTGATATCCAGATCCGCGGCCTCGGCGAGCCGCTGTGCCTCCGTGGCCGCGGTGAATGCGATGAAGTGCAAAAGGTTGCGCGCCAACTTCATTCGGGTGCCCGCGCCGACCGGTCCGGCGTGCACCACCAGATCGGCGAAGCAGCCGAAGGGTCCGCGCACCCGCTCGAATGCCGTATCACTGCCGCCGACCATGACCGCGAGCTTGCCGCGCGTGGCCCCGGCCGCACCGCCGCTGATCGGCGCGTCGACCAATTCGACGCCGTACTCGGCACATTCGCCCGCCAGCTCTTCGGCGGTCCGGTCGCTGATGGTGGAGTGCACGGCGATAACGGTGCCAGGGGCGGCCGTCCGCAACACCCCCTCGGGTCCGGTGACCACCGCCCGCACCTGCGCGTCGTCCAGTACGGTCACCGAAATCACGGCCGCCTTCTCGGCGATTTCCGCGGCCGAAACAGCCGATGCCGCACCGGCTTCGGTGAGCGGCTGCACCGCATCGGGGCGCATATCGCAGACGGTGAGTCCACCGGGCCAGGACAGGAGACTTTTGGCCATCGGTGCGCCCATATTGCCCAAACCGATGAACCCGACCGGCAATTCGCTACTCATGACCGGAACACTTGTCCGCCGTCGACATTGAAGATCTGCCCGGTGACCCAGCTGGCCTCGTCCGAGAGCAGATACAAGCAGGCGCCGACCAGATCATCCGGTGTTCCCATTCGTTTGAGCGGCAACCGTTTCACCATATCGTCGACGATGACGCTCGGTGTCACGGTTTTGGTGGCTTCGGTATCGATGGGACCGGGCGCGATGGCATTGATGCGGATCTTGGAACCGCCGAGTTCGAAGGCGAGCTGCTGGGTCAGGCCGTTGATACCGACCTTGGCCAAACCGTAGAAGCTGGAGTAGGTCCATGCGGCGGTGGAAGATTGGTTGACGATCGATCCGCCGCCCGCCTTGACCATGTGCTGCCACACCGCGCGGGTCATATTCAGCGCACCGTCCATATTCACGCTCATGAACTTCTTGTAGTAGTCCCATGGCACGCTGAGCAACAGGTTGAGTTTCATATCGCCGTAGATGGCGGCATTGTTCACCAGATGGTCGATCGCCCCGAATTCGCGGACGGTCAATTCGGCGAGGGCGGTGGCCGATTCCGGATCGGCGACATCGACTTCGCCGAAGATGGCGCTGCCGCCACCGGCGGTGATCTCGGCCGCGACGGCCTTTCCTCGTTCGGCATTCAGGTCGGCGACAACGACATTGGCGCCTTCATTCGCCAGCGCCTTGGCGTATGTCGCGCCGATACCTTGGGCGGCGCCGGTGACGATGGCGGTCTTTCCTGGGAATCGAGTCATGAAATCAGCTCCTTGCAGCTGTTTGTGGTCTATCCGGCGGTCGCGACGAGCTTGGTCTCGAGGTATTCCTCGAATCCGGCGAGGCCCATTTCCCGCCCGATGCCGGATTGTTTGTAGCCGCCGAACGGTGCGTCGGCCGAGTACCAGATGCCGCCGTTGACGCCGATCGTGCCGGTGCGAACGCCATTGGTGACGTGCCGAATTCGGTCCGGGTCGGTGCCCCATACCGAGCCGGAGAGTCCGTACGGGGAGTCGTTGGCGATCCGGATCGCATCGTCGTCGCCGTCGTGCGGGATCACCACGAGCACGGGTCCGAAGATCTCCTCGCGCGCGACCGTCGCGGTATTGGGCACATCCGCGATCAATGTCGGTTCGATGAAATATCCGCGCTCGCGGCCCGCCGGTCGGCCGCCGCCGACCACGATCCGGCCGCCCTCGGCGCGCGCGATCTCCAGATACCGCTCGACTCTTGCCCGCTGGCGCTCGGAAATCAGTGGCCCGCAGACGGTGCGCGCATCGGCCGGGTCACCAGGAACAATGCCCGACAGGGTGGCCGCCGCGGCCTGGATCGCTTCGTCGTATACCGCACGCGGTACCAGCAGCCGGGTTGTGAGGGCGCACCCTTGTCCGGCGTGTACGGCCACCGAAAACGCCGCCACCGAACAGGCTCCCGCGATATTCGCGTCGTCGAGCACGATGAACGCCGATTTGCCGCCGAGTTCGAGGAAGGTCTTCTTCAAAGTCGTTGCCGCGCTGGTCATTACCGATCTACCAGTCTGCGTCGAACCGGTGAAGCTGATCATGTCGACGCGCGGATCGGTGGTGAGCTGCGCGCCGAGACCGTGATCGGTGGAGGTCACGATATTGACGACGCCGGGCGGAATATCGGTCTGCTCGGCAATGATCGCGCCGACCGCCGCCGCACACCACGGAGTATCCGGTGCGGGCTTGAGCACCACGGTATTTCCGGCCGCGAGCGCGGGACCCAGTTTGGCGAAATTGATCTGGTGCGGGAAGTTCCACGGCGTAATGGCACCGACAACGCCGACCGCCTCGCGGCGCAACACCCGATGGCTCTTGATGCCCATGGGCGTCGCGGTGCCGAGATCGGTTTCCCAGCTGTAGGTTTCGGCCAGCGATGCCGAGTACGAAAGATCGGCGACCGGACCTTCCAATTGCGGCCCTCTGGTCAGCATTGTCGGCGCGCCCGCCTCCGCGACGGTGATCTCACGCAGCTCGTCGACATCGGCCTGCAATGCGGTGCGCAACTGTTCGAGGCAGCGGGCACGGAAGGCGTGATCGCGCGACCAGTCGGTGTCGTCGAATGCGGTGCGCGCGGCCGCGATGGCCGCGTCCATATCCGCGCCGTTCGCATTCGCGGCCTGACCGATGACCGCTTCGGTCGCCGGGTTCACCGTGGCGAAGACGCCGTCCCCGCCGGTGACCAGTTTGCCGCCGATCAGCAGGCGCGAACCGTCGGCGGGCAGGAGGCTGCTCATAAAGGCTCCGATACTGTCTGGACAGGTGTACGGAATATAGTCTCGGTCTGCCCCCAGACGCAAGAACCCGTTTCAGAACTACGGTCTGGAACCAGCCTGACCGCCCGCAACGAGAACTATCAGCCGTCATTCGGGCCCAACCCGGGCCTCACCCAGATTGTTCAGGGAAACCTCTGTCGAATCCGGCATGCCGGTGGTACCGTCCAGACACATGTCCAGCTATGTGTCTCCCATCGATGACGCGACACCGGTCACCGATGAGAACTGGTTCTCGAATTCCGGGTTATCGCGATGACGGCCGCCTCACTGGAGCCCTTGACCTTCGACCCCTACGACTACGCGTTCCACGAGGACCCGTACCCCACCTATGAGCGGCTGCGCACCGAGGCGCCGCTCTACTACAACGCCGACCTGGATTTCTGGGCGCTGTCCCGGCACGCGGATGTGACCGCGGCCTTCCGCGACAGCGTCCGCCTGTCCAGCGCCAACGGGGTCTCGCTGGACCCTGCGGCCTGGGGCCCGCACGCGAGCCGGGTGATGTCGTTCCTGGCCATGGACGATCCGCGGCATATGCGCATGCGCCGCCTGGTCTACAAGGGCTTCACCCCCAAGCGGGTGGCCGAGATGGAAGACCGGATCAGGGACCTGACGCTGTCCTACCTGGAACCGGCACTCGCGACCGGCGAGTTCGACTGGATCGATGAGGTCGCGGGCAAACTCCCGATGGATGTCATCTCCGAACTGATGGGCGTGCCCGAGGCCGACCGCGCGGAGGTCCGCAGGCTGGCCGATCTGGTGGTGCACCGCGAGGACGGCGTCCTGGATGTCCCGATGGCCGCCGCGCAGGCATCGATCACGCTGCTCACCTATTACGCGGAGATGGTCGCCGCGCGAAGGCGCACTCCGACAACGGATCTCACCTCGGCGCTACTGGATGCCGAAATCGACGGCGACACCCTGTCCGACGAGGAGATCATCGGTTTCATGTTCCTGATGGTGGTGGCCGGTAACGAGACCACCACCAAACTCCTCGGCAATGCGCTGTATTGGAGCGCACGCAATCCGAGCGAGTACGCCAAGGTCGTGGCGGAACCCGAGCTGGTCACCGACTGGGTCGAGGAGACGCTGCGCTACGACACCTCCAGCCAGATGGTCGCGCGCTGCGCCGCGGTGGATATCGACCAGCACGGCCGCACCATCCCGAAGGGTGCGAAGGTGCTGTTGCTGATCGGTTCGGCCAATCGGGATCCGGAGGTCTTCGCCGACGGCGACAGCTACCGCATCGGACGCACCGACAAGTCCGGACTCGCGAGTTTCGGTGCGGGCGTGCACTTCTGCCTCGGCGCCCATCTCGCCCGGCTGGAGGCCAACGTAGCGCTGCGCGAATTCGCTTCGCGCGTGCGGTCTTACGACGTCGTCGACGCCGGTATCAAGCGCGTGCACTCGACCAATGTCCGCGGGTTCGCGAACCTGCCCGTCATCGTGGAGGCGAAATAATGCCACGGTTCGAACCGAATCCGGTGCGCCGACCGGCGATTGTGGCCGGAGCATCCTCCGGTATCGGCGCAGCGACGGCCGAAGCGCTCGCCGAACTCGGACATCCGGTCGCGCTCGGCGCGCGCCGGGTGGATCAATGCGAGGCGCTCGCAGCCAAGATCCGCGCCAATGGCGGCGAAGCCTTCGCCCACCAGCTCGATGTCACCGACGCGGCATCCGTCGACGATTTCGTCGCCGCTGCCGAAGACACCCTCGGGCCCATCGAAATCCTGGTCTCCGGCGCGGGCGATATCGAATTCTCGCTCGTGCACGAGATGGAACCGGATCGGTTCCTGCAGCAGGTGCAGGTGCATCTGGTCGGCGCGCACCGGTTGGTGCACCGGATACTGCCGGGGATGATGCGAAGGCAGCGCGGCGATTTCGTCTTGATCAGCTCCGACTGCGCCGAGGAGCCACGCCCGCGCACCGGCGCATACAGCGCTGCCAAGGCCGGGCTCGAGGCAATGGTCCAGCAGATGCGAATGGAGCTGGAGGGCAGCGGGGTTCGCGCATCACTGGTGCGCCCGGGTCCGACACTGACCGGCATGGGCATGAATTCCACTCCCGAGGTGGTCGGGCCGATGCTGGAGGACTGGAAGGCCTGGGGTTTCGCCCGTCACCCGTACATGCTGCGTGCGAGCGATCTGGCCGCCGCGGTCATCGCCGTGGTCTCCGCACCACGCGGGGCGCATCTCGTGCTGGTCGAGGTCCAGCCCGAGGCCCCGCTGCGTCCGTTACCGACCGTCGAGGACAGGAGCCGACCGTGAGGATCGTCGCCGATCTGGATTTGTGTCAGGGGCACGCCGTCTGCCAGGACGAAGCGCCCTCGGCCTTCACCGTGCCCAAGCGCGGCAAGGTCGAAATCCTCGACCCGACACCGAGTCCCGAAGCCCGCGCGGATATCGAGCGCGCGGTGCGCTACTGCCCCACCCAAGCGCTGTCGATCCGTGAAGACGAAACCGCGAAAGGAACACGGTAATGCCAGATTTCGACCGCGCCGAACTCGACGAGATGGTCCGGCGCTGGGTGCTGGAGAATCAGCGCTGCGAGGAAAAGGGCGACTGGAAGCCGCTCGCCGAGATGTACACCGAGGACGCCACCTACGGCTGGAATTACGGTCCGACCCAAGAATTCATGGCAGTGGGGCGAGCCGAGATCCGGGAACTCGCACTCGGTCAGGAGATGGAGGGCCTGGAGGGCTGGTCCTATCCCTACCAACAGTTCGTCACCGATGAGCGCAGCGGCGATGTCATCGGCTTCTGGAAGCAGATCAGCGATAACAAGCGATCCGACGGTCGCAACTACAGTCCGGAGGGCATCGGCGGCAGCTGGTTCCGCTACGGCGGCAACTACCAATGGTCTTGGCAGCGTGACTTCTTCGACTTCGGCAACGTTTCGCAGTTGTTCGTGGAGATGATCCAGAACAACGCACTGACGGCAGGGATGCAGAAGCGCATCCAACGGTCGGTCTCCGGAAAGACGCTGCCGGGCTGGTATCGGATCGGCGAAGCACCGGTTCCACTGTGGTGATTTCGAGCTTCGACCGGTTGTCGCGGGCCCAGCTGGCGACGCTGGTGCCCGAACTGCTGCTGTGCGGTCACCTGATCGACCGGTCCGGAATGGCGCATTCCATCGGGGCATTCGGGCGCGAGGGCATGGCGGCGGTCGCCATCGAGGAATGGCAGCTCGCCAGTCCGGTCTATACCCGCCGGATGCGCCGCGCGCTCGATTTCGAGGGCGATGACGTGCCGACGATCTTCAAAGGCCTGCAACTCGATATCGGTGCGCCGCCGCAGTTCATGGACTTCCGGTTTCGCGTCGACGATCGCGACCACGGCGAATTCTGGCTGGACCACTGTGGCGCGCTGGCGGATGTGGAGCCGCTCGGCGAGGAGTTCGTGGTGTCCATGTGCCACGACATCGAGGATCCGACCTTCGACGCGACCGCTCTCGCCACCAATCCGCATGCCCAGGTCCGGCCGATCCACCGTCCGCCGCGTCATCCGGCGGACCGAAAGCCGGTGTGCGCGTGGACCGTCGTCATCGACCAGGCACATATCCCACCGCCCACACCGCCGAATGCCCAGGTGGTGGCCAACTCTCGAGCCGCACTGCTGGAACTGTCCGCGATCGACAAGGACGATCCGGGCCAAAGCGATTACGCGGGCCCGCTGCTCAGCGACCTGCGCTTCACCGACTTCTCCAAATCTGCGCTGGTGCGCATGGCCGACGAGGTCTGCCTGCAACACCATCTGCTCACCATCGGCTTCATGACCGCCGTGCGTACTCGGTCCGCCGACGCCGCGACGGATATCGGCCGCAAACAATTCACCGGCATCGCCGGACTCACCTCCGAGCGGATTCGCAACGCACTCGGCCTCGGCGATGATCCGGCCGCGCTGGCCGAGGTACTGCTCCTACATCCGGCATGGAATCCCTTGCCGTACACCGGCATCGACGTATCCGTCACCGATGATGCGGTGCGACTGCGAGTGCCACGGCACAGTGATGCCAATACCGACCGCACCTGGCCATCGATGATCGATCCCGACCATCTTGCACCGCTGGCGGCAATGGCCCGCGGCGTGAATCCACGGTTCGACGTGCACTCGACCACTTCCGACGAGCACGGCTGGACCGCTGAGATAGTTCTCGCCGCAGCGCCGTTCAAGGAGGCGACCGAGGTGGCCATCACCCGGATCAGCACCGGCGCCGCCTTCGCCTTCACCGACCGCGGCATCCCACTGCCGCTCACCGTCATTCGCTGAGAGTGAATTGCCATGTCCCACAATTTCGCCGACCTCTTCGAGCATGCGGTCGACGCGATGCCGGAGCGCACCGCGCTGATAGAGGGCGATCGCGCACTCACCCTCGCCGAACTCGACGCCCGCGCGAATCGTCTCGCCGACCATCTCGGCTCGATCGGCGTCGGCCCCGGTACGCACGTGGGTTTCCAGATGCACAACGGCATCGAAACCATGACCACCCTCATTGCCTGCTTCAAGCTGCGGGCAGTCCCGATCAATATCAACTATCGGTACGGCGTCGAGGAACTGCGCTACCTCTACGACAATGCCGACCTCGAAGTGCTTGTGTGCCACACGAAATACGCAGACGACGCACTGGAAGCACTCGCCGACACGCCGTCGATCCGGGTGCTGATCGTCGACGCCCGGCCACCTGCGGACACCATCCCCCCGGCAGCGTCCGCCTCGTATGAGCAGGCCCTACTCTCGGGCTCACCCGCCCGCCGTTCGATCGACCGCAGCCCCGACGACCTGTTCATGATGTACACCGGCGGCACCACCGGCCGACCCAAGGGCGTCATGTGGCGGCAAGAGGATATGTGGCGAGTGCTCGGCGGCGGCATCGACTTCTACACGAACGAACCGGTTTCCGACGAATATCAGCAGTCCCGGGTCGGCGCACAGGGCGAACCGAGCACCTGGTTCGTCCTCCCGCCGCTCATCCACGCCGCCGCGATGATGCCGTCCTTCACCGCCCTGTGGTCCGGCAATGCCGTGATCTTCGAGCCCAAATTCGATGCGCGGCGGGTGTGGCAGCTGGTCGAACGACATCGCCCGCAAATCATGGTGATCACCGGCGATGCCATGGCCCGCCCGCTGATCGATGCCTACCGTGCCGCCCCGGTGGACGCGTCCTCGCTCGTCGCCATCGGCTCCGGTGCCGCGCTGCTGTCCCAACCGGTGAAAAACGCACTGCTGGAACTGTTTCCGTCGACGGTCGTCTCCGATTCCATCGGGTCCTCCGAAACCGGTTTCGGCGGTATCGGTTTCGCACAGAAGGACGACAATCCCGGCCGCGGTCCACGCGTGCACAGCGGGCGCGGCGCGATCGTGGTCGATGATGCGGGAAGGCAGGTCGAACCCGGTTCCGAGGGCTGGCTCGCCAAGACCGGTGCGGTGCCGATCGGCTACTACAAGGATCCGGAGAAGACCGAGCGGCTGTTCAAGACGGTCGACGGCGCCCGGATCGTGGTGACCGACGATCGCGCCAGGGTCGAGCCGGACGGCTCGGTGACCCTGATCGGCCGCGGCAATATGGTCGTCAATACCGGCGGCGAGAAGGTCTTCGTCGAAGAGGTCGAGAGCGTGGTGAAGGCGCACGAAGCCGTCTATGACGCGGTGGTGATCGGACTTCCGCACGAGCGCTGGGGCCAGCAGGTGGCGGCGGTGGTATCGGTCGCGGGCGCGGGCGCGGGCCCGGTGGATTTCGCCGCGCTCGAGCGCCATGTGCGCAAGCATCTCGCGGGGTACAAGGTGCCCAAGCAGATCTGGCTGGCCGACGTTGTCACGCGCGCCCCGAGCGGGAAGCCCGATTACCGCTGGGCGCGGGAGTACGCGGCGAGCCGCGCACCGGATCATCAGGCGGATTGACCATGTCTCGGCATGCATTCGACCAGGTCATCCCTATCAAGCCCCTGACAGCCAGGATGAGAACGTGTTCTAATTCGAGAGCATCTGCCGTCAGCACGGAGAAGGTCCGATGAATACAACCGAAGCCAAGAAGGATTCCGCACCGGGGCTGCCCGCCCGGATCACCGAAGCGCTGATCGGCAGGCTGACCGCAATGGTCGCGGCCTCCGGCACCGCCGATCCGTATTCGATGGTCGAGGTCTACACCGGCGCCGCGGTCGGTGAACTACCGCAGTCGACCCCCGAGGACGTCGCCGCCGCCTACGCGACCGCCCGAGCGGCCCAGCAGGAATGGGCCGCCTGGCCGCTGCAGCGCCGGCTCGAGGTCTTCGCACGCGCACACGACCTGATTCTCGCCGAATACGAAACCATCGCCGACCTGATCCAGATCGGCTGCGGTAAGACCCGCCGCATGGCCTTCGAGGAATCCTGCGATGTCCCGATGGTCATCAGCCACTACCTCAAGACCGCACGGCGGGTGCTGAAGCCCAAGCGGCGCGGCGGCCCGGTGCCGCTGATCACCACCTCGACCGAGGAGCACCGCCCCAAGGGCGTCGTCGCGGTCATCGCGCCGTGGAATTTCCCATTCGCCATCGCGCTCTCGGATTCGATGCCCGCGCTGATGGCGGGCAATGGCGTGGTACTCAAGCCCGATAACAAGACCGCGCTCTGTGCGCTGTTCGGGGTGGAGCTGCTGTACAAGGCCGGTCTGCCGAAGGGGCTGTTTCAGGTCGTCTGCGGCGAGGGTCCCGATGTGGGGCCGACGTTGATCGACAATGCCGACTTCGTCATGTTCACCGGCTCGACCGCGACCGGGCGGGTGGTCGGCGCAGGCGCGGGCCGCAATCTGATCGGCTGCAGCCTCGAACTCGGCGGCAAGAACCCGATGATCGTGCTGGACGACGCGAATCTCGACGAAGTGATTCCCGGTGCGTCATTCGCGGTCTTCGCGAATTCGGGCCAGGCCTGTATGCACATCGAACGGATCTATGTGCAGGACAGGTTGTACGACGAGTTCGTGCGCCGATTGGTCACGGCGGCAGACGAATTGAACGCCGAGATCGGCGCGGCCTACGACTTCACACCGGAATTCGGCTCGCTGGTCTCGGTGCAGCATATGGAGCGGGTCGCGGCGCATGTCGAGGATGCGCGCGGGAAGGGCGCGACCGTGCTGACCGGCGGCAAGGCGCGACCGGATATCGGCCCGGCCTTCTATGAACCCACCGTGCTCACCGATGTCACCGCCGAGATGACGCACGCGACCGCGGAGACCTTCGGTCCGGTGGTGAGCGTCTACCGGTTCTCCGACGAGCAGGAGGCCATCCGGCTCGCCAACGACACCACCTACGGCCTGAACGCCAGCGTGTGGAGCCGAGATCTGGCCCGCGCCAACCGAATCGGCGCGCAGCTCGCGGCCGGGAATATCAATATCAACGACGGCTTCGTGACGACCTACGCCGCCAAGGGCACCCCGTCCGGCGGCGTCAAACAATCCGGCGTCGGCACCAGGCACGGCGATCAGGGCCTGCTCAAATACACCGACACCGTGAATATCGGCGTGCAGAAGCGCCAGGTGATGGCCGCCCGCGCGGGCCTGCCCTACGAGAAGCAGCTGAAGACCACGCTGACGACCCTACGACTCATGCGCCGGCTCAGGCTGCGCTGAAACACTTTTCACCCCATGAGGTAGCTATGGCAGCGCCCGCGTTCCCGGCAGGCTTCGATTTCACCGATCCCGGGCTGTGGGAAGACCGCATGCCGGTCGAGGAATTCGCGACCCTGCGCCGCACCGCACCGGTGTGGTGGTGCGCGCAGCCGGATGCGACCTCCGGCGGGTTCCGCGACGGCGGGTACTGGGTGGTCAGCAAACACGAAGACGTGAAGGAGATTTCGCGCAGCCCGGAAATCTATTCCTCCGCGCAGAAGGGCGCGATCATCCGGCTGCCCGACGATGTCACACCGGAGCAGATCGAACTCACCGGTGCGCTGCTGGTGAACATGGATGCGCCCAAGCATGCCAAGATCCGCCGGATCGTCTCCAAGGGATTCACCCCGCGCGCGGTGGAGGGTCTGCGCGCCGCACTCACCGAACGCGCGGCGCGAATCGTGCACGAGGCCAAGCGGACCGGGGGCGGCGACTTCGTCCAGCAGGTCGCCTGCGAACTGCCGCTGCAGGCCATCGCGGAACTGCTCGGCGTGCCGAACGACGACCGGCACAAGCTGTTCGAATGGTCCAACCAGACGCTGAACTACGACGATCCGGAGTACGGCGACGCCACCACCGCCTTCACCGAAATCCTCGGCTACGCCTGGAATATGGCCGAAGAGCGCCGCGCCTGTCCGGTCGACGACATCGTCAGCCAATTGGTGCACGCCGACGTCGACGGCGAAGCGCTCGGTTCGGACGAATTCGGATTCTTCGTCATCCTGCTCGCCATCGCGGGCAATGAGACCACCCGCAATGCCATCACCCACGGTATGAAGGCCTTCGTGGACCATCCGGATCAGTGGGAGTTGTATCGGGAGCAGCGGCCGCGCACCGCACCCGACGAGATCGTCCGGTGGGCGACCCCGGTGAATGCCTTCCAGCGCACCGCGGCCCAGGACACCGAACTCGGTGGACAGCAGATCAAGCAGGGGCAGCGACTGGGAATCTTCTACAGTTCGGCCAACTTCGACGAGGACGCCTTCGAGAATCCGTTCACCTTCGACGTAATGCGCGATCCCAATCCGCACGTCGCATTCGGCGGCACCGGTGCGCATTATTGCGTCGGGGCGAATCTGGCGCGATTGGAGATCGACCTGATGTTCAACGCGATCGCCGACGTCATGCCCCAGATCAGCCAGGTCGCCGATCCGGTACGGTTGCGCTCGGGGTGGATCAACGGAATCAAGAACTGGCAGGTGCGATACGAATGAATATCCGCAACATTCCCCTACGTACCCTCTCCGGCGACCCGGCAACACTGGGCGAATTGGTCGGAGACAAAGCGGTACTGCTGGTCAATGTGGCCTCCAAGTGCGGGCTGACGCCGCAGTACACCGGACTCGTCGAACTTCAGAAAACTTATGGCGACCGCGGTTTCAGCGTGGTCGGTGTGCCGTGTAACCAGTTCATGGGCCAGGAGCCGGGTACCGCCGAGGAGATCGCGGAATTCTGCTCGACCACCTACGGCGTCGACTTTCCGCTGCTGGAGAAGACCGATGTCAACGGCGACGAGCGGCATCCGCTCTACCAGGCGCTGGTGGAGACCGCGGATGCCGAGGGCACGGCCGGTGATATCCAGTGGAACTTCGAGAAATTCCTGATCGATCGCGAAGGTGCGGTAGTCGGCCGGTTCCGGCCGCGTACCACCCCCGACGACGCCACGGTCGTCTCCGCCGTCGAATCGGTTCTGTAGCAAGAGCGGCCGGAGCTCGGCGTCCGAGCTCCGGCCCGCCTGCTCACGCCATCGCGAAGCGCAGCAGGGCCTGCTTATCGCCCTGCTTGATCTTGCCCTTGCGATTGAGCACCTCGAGCTGCCAGCTTCCTCCGTTGCGGAACGCCTTGGCCACGGCATTGGCGTTATCCGTGCCGAGCAGCGACGGCCAGATATCGGCCACCTGCTGGGCACTGCCGCCGGTCGCGTCGTAGACCTTGAAACTGATGTTGTTGGCCTTCTCGAACGAGGAGCCCTTCTTGAATGCCGCGGCCACGAAAATGATCGCGTCGATGGCCTCGGGCACATTCGCGAAGGTGACGTGCACCGATTCGTCGTCGCCGGAGGCCGCGCCGGTCTGCTCGTCGCCGGTGTGCTGGACCGAACCGTTGCCGAGCGGGTCGAGGGAGTCGAGTCCGGCGAAACGCACCGGCTCGGCGCCTTGCATGAGGATGGCGATCAGATCCAGGTCCACACCGCGCTTGCGGCGCAATAATCCGACCGCGCCGCCGCTGGTGCCCCCCGACGGGTCCCAGCTCACCCCGACCGTCAGCTTGGTGATGCCGTTGAGATCAGCGGCGCCATCTTCCTTTTTGAGCGTGATCATGTCTTCACAGTACAAGCGAATTCGGAAGTCCATGGGGCCCAGAATCTTCCCGCTCACGCTCTCGTAACTGGGTGTTTGCCTAGACCTTTCGCCGCCTGCGGTAGCGCACGGCACAGGGCTGTTGCAGCTGCACCACCATCTTGCTGTGGTCGTTGCGGTAGCTGTCGGATGGTTGTGCCATTTCGAATTCCCAGTCCCGCAGCAGTATCGAGAAAATCGCCTTGAGCTGCATGAGCGCGAAGGCCGCTCCGACACAGCGATGTCTGCCAGCCCCGAAGGGGATCCAGGTCCAGCGGTTGACGATATCCGCCTGATTCGGATCGATATAGCGGTTCGGGTCGAACAGATCCGGATTCGGGAAGTCCTCCGGAATCCGGTTGGAGATGGCCGGAGTCGCCGCGACCAGATCGCCCGGTGCGATGCGATGTCCGCACACCTCGAATTCGCCCTGCGCCACCCGCATCAGAATGATCAGCGGCGGATGCAGCCGCAGTGTCTCCTTGACCACCGCCTCCAGATTCGGAATCTGGCGCAGCGCGCCGAAACTGATATCGGAACCGTCGGCGTACAACTCGTCGAGTTCATCGACGACGCGACGCAATTCCGCCGGATGCCTGAGCAATTCGATGACCGACCACGCCGCGGTACCCGAAGTGGTGTGATGGCCCGCGAACATCATCGAGATGAACATTCCGGTGATTTCGCTCGCGCTGAATCGCGGCTGCCCCTGTTCGTCCTTGATCGAGATCAGGATGTCGAGCATGTCCCGATCTTCTTTGTTCGCGGGCGGATTCGCGGCGCGGCCGTCCATGATGCCCTGCACCAATTCGACCAGTTCCACGCGAGCGGCGTCGCGGCGCTGGAAGCTTTCGATCGGCGCATACGGATCCACGTAGGCCAGCGCGTCGGTGCCGCGCTCCAGATCGTGGTAGAGGTGGGCGAAGCGTTCGTCGAGTTCATCGCGGAAGCGCTTGCCGATCAGGCAGGCCGAGGACGTGTAGATGGTCAGCTCGGCGAAGAAGTCGAGCAGGTCGATCTGCCCCTCGTCGCCCCAGTTCGCCAGCATGCGCTCGACCTCGCGACCGATGGTCGCCGCATGTCCGCGCATTTGTTCCGCACGCAATGCCTGGTTGTGCAGCATCTCCTTGCGCCGCTCCGGACTGGCGTCGAACACCACGCCCTCACCGAAAATCGGCTTCATGAACGGATACGCGGCGGCCTGATCGAGATCCTCGTCGCCGGATCGGAAGAAGAACTCATTGGCCTCGGCGCCGGACAGCAGAATCACATGCCGCCCGGCCAGATCGAACGCCCCGACATCCCCGCATTCCGCCCGCACCCGCCGCATCAAAGCCAGTGGATCGACGCGGAATTCCTCGAGATGCCCATGCTCGTGATCGCCTCCGGAAACCCGCAGCGGCTTGACCAGGGTCATGAAATCCTCCTGGGATATCTGTCCGCACACATGATGGACACGTGTCTGGACAGTACTACGATCGGCGTGGAGCAGGCAAGGCTCGGCGCTCGACTTCGCGCTGTGCCCGGGAAAGTGTGCTGCCGCGACAAAAAGGCCCGGCACTCGCAGTGCCGGGCCTCTCGTTCGTCGGTCCTACCGGCGAACGACCTCGCCGCAATTCACGCCCGCGGTGCCCCGACCCCGTTCCGTTCAAGGAACGTGACCTCGACAACTTGACGCCCGAAGTGCGGGAACCGCGCGAACGCGGCTACCCGGAGCCCGGATCAGCGGCGGAAGAGGTTGTTGAGGTCGTTCTGAGTGAGTTGTTCGGCGGCGTAGGTGAAGGTGCCGCGGTCTGCCAATTCGTGTGCGGTATCGAGTAATTGACGGTACATGGCGCGGAAGATGCTGCCGCCGACCGTGACTCGGCGTACGCCGAGCTCGCGCAGGTCGTCGAGGGACAGTGCGTTGCCGGTCAAGCCCATGACCACATTGAGTGGGCCGTCGAGTTCGCGCACCAGTGTGCCGATGGTTGCGGCATCGCTGGCACCCGGAACGAACGCACAGTCGGCACCTGCCGCCAGGTAGGCGTTGGCCCGCCGGATGCATTCGTCGAGCGAGATATCGACCAGGAGCCCATCGGTGCGGCCGACCAGAACGAACGGCTCCCCGCTGGCGTCTATGGCAGCGCGGGCCGCGCGGATGCGGTCCGCGCACAACTCCAGGTCGTAGAGCGGTCGCGTGCTGTCGCCGGTGAAGTCTTCTATATTCCCGCCCGCCGCACCGGCGTCGAGCGCCGACGCGATCGTGGTCGCCACCGTCTCGGGTTTCTCGCCGTATCCCTCTTCGAGATCGGCGCTGACCGGCACCCCGACCGCGTCGACGATCTCGCGCACCCGCCCCAGCATCGTCTCGCGATCGACCCGCCCGTCCTCGTGCTCGGCGAAGAAGTCGTGATCCGGACGTCCGAGGGAGAACGCGATACCGGCGCTGGTGGTGGCCACCGCGGGAAACCCGGCCGATTCCAGAATCCGGGCACTGCCCGCATCCCACGCATTCGGGAGCAGGAAGCAACCTTCCCGGTGCAACTCGACGAACCGTTGTGCGCGTTGCCGCCGATCGCTGATCACGTCGTGTTGCTCCCTCTTCCCGTGTTCATTCGTCCACTGCGAAGGCCGTCGAGGCAGCCGATTTGTCAGACCCCTTCGATAGAATCACATAACACAGAAGGGGGTTGGTAATCATGGGTATTCGACGAATTCTGCATCTGCTGCTCCGACGGCGCAGGGTTTCGGCGCCCTGGTCCGCGGCCGAGAAAACCGCAGCTCGGCGCGCCGCGGTGGTTCGCGACCTCCAGCGGATTCGTCGCGCTGACGAACGCAATCGGCCTCGGGAGCGCAACCCCTACGACCACACCGACAGCTCGATCGCGGGTGGATGCGCCGGCGGCTGACGGCACGGCTTCCCCCAGCGCCGCACAAGAATCGACGCGCTCATTCAGGGGTAGCCGCGCGCCATGCGGTCTGCCGATGCGGCGGCTCCCGGCCAGGGGGTTGGGCATGCGTGTTGCTTGCGCATGCCCAACCCCGGGCAGGGCTAGCCGACGGTCAGGACGGTGCCCGCGCCGACGGTCCGCCCGCCCTCGCGGATGGCGAAGCCGAGGCCCGGCTCCAGCGGTACCGGGCGGCCCAATTCGACTGTCAGGTCGATGGTTTCGCCAGGACGGGCGACGGCGACGGGCAGCGTGACGTTGCCGACGACGTCACCGGTGCGCACGTAGAACTGCGGGCGGTAGCCGGTGGCGATCGGTGTGCGCCGACCGCCCTCCGCCGTACCCAGCAGGTACACGCGCGCCCTGAACCGGGTATGCACCGCGATGCTGCCCGGTTCCGCCGCGACCTGACCGCGACGCACCTGACCGCGCTGCACGCCGCGCAGCAGCAGCGCGACATTGTCGCCCGCTTCCGCGAATTCCATTGTCCGGCCGAAGGTTTCCACCCCGGTGACAACGGAGGTCAGCTCCTCGCCGCCGTAGAGCTGCACCCGGTCGCCGAGGCGAATCCGGCCGCGCTCCACCGCACCGGTGATGACGGTGCCCCGACCGGTAATGGTCAGGACGTTCTCCACCGGGAGCAGAAACGGCGCGTCGGTATAGCGCACGGGCGTGGGCACATGGGTGTCCACGGCGTCCAGCAGGTCGAGCAGCGCGGCGGTCCACCGCGAATCCCCTTCCAGCGCACGCAAACCCGAAACCCGTACGACCGGCAACTCCGCACCCGGGTAACCCTGGGCGCTGAGCAGCTCGCGCACCTCGAGCTCGATCAGGTCGAGCAGTTCCGGATCACCCGCGTCGGCCTTGTTGAGCGCGACCACGATGTGCTCCACCCCGACCTGACGCGCGAGCAGCACATGCTCGGCCGTCTGCGGCATGACGCCGTCCTGCGCCGAGACCACCAGGATCGCCCCGTCGAGCTGGGACGCGCCGGTGATCATGTTCTTCACGAAGTCGGCGTGCCCCGGCATATCGATATGCGCGTAATGCCGTGTGGCGGTTTCGTATTCGACGTGCGCGATATTGATGGTTATGCCGCGCAACGCCTCCTCCGGCGCCCGGTCGATCCGGTCGAACGGCACGAAGCTACCGCCGCCGCGCTCGGCGAGCACCTTTGTGATGGCGGCGGTCAACGTGGTCTTGCCGTGATCGACGTGACCCATGGTGCCGATGTTCAGATGCGGCTTGGTCCGCACATACGTCTTCTTGGACATGACTTTCCCTGACTTGGAAAAGATTTCCGGCGATATTGCCGTGGGACCTCTCTGCGACGGGCCACCTTCCCCGTCAGAGGTCCCGGGACATCCCGGGGAAGGTCAGCTTCGGGCGCCGTCGAAGTGCGCCGCAGCCACTGCTGCGAACGCTGCCAGGGCAGCCGCCATCGCGTCCGCGACCGCGGACTCCAGAGCGATGGTGTGGCCGAACATGCGCAGAACTGTACGGGCCGAGTGGAACCGGGCGCGAGCCATTTTCCGCGCCCGGTTCGGCTCTCAGTTCAGTGGGGCCGAGCGCCACCAGCGCAGGACCTTGTCCTGAGCACCCGCCAAACCGTCGGCGTACATGAGGAATTGGGCGCGCTTGCTGTCGCCGGTGAACGCGGTGACGATCTTCGGCCCGTCGTTGACGAACTTGTAGTTGGTGTAGGTTTTGCCGCCGTTGGTGTCGGTCGACTTGGTGGCGTCCGAAGGCAGGTTGCTCAGCGCCTTCTGCACATCGGAGGCATTCTTGTAGACGTAGATCGTGTAGAACGGGTCGTCGTTGTCACCGCCGCCGTAGCAATCCCACTGCGCGGCCCAGGCACCGAAGTCCGGCGTGCCCGGCGTGGGCAGCGTCAGGTCGCCGGTCTTGTGGGCATTGCATTTCGCGCCGTTGTAGCCGACCGAATCGGATTCGCTGGCGGGCACCATGCGCGGGAACTCCTTGCTGATCGCGGCCGCGGTCGCATCCATCGAGCCGCTGCCGCCGGTGGAGTAACTCGACGAGGTCGTCGTGCTGCCGCCACCGGAGTTCGACGAACCACCATTCGATACCACGCCGATGATCACGAGCACGATCACCAACAGGATCACCAGACCGACGCACAGCGCGACGATCAGCCCGACATTCGATTTGCGCTGCGGCGGTGCGGGCGGGCGCGGCCCGCTCATCGGCGGCCGGGGTGCGAATCCGAGCGGCTGCTGGTTGTAGGGATTGCTCGGATGCGGTTGCTGTTGGGTCGGCGCGGTCTGCACCGGCTGCGGACGCGGGGTGCCCTGCGCAGCGGGATTGACGGTCGTCGGCGCCAACGGCTGCGGCTGCACGGTGTGCGGTGCGCTCGTCTGCGGGTACGGGCCGCTGGTCTGCGGATATGGTCCGGCGGTCTGCGGGTACGGACCGTTCGTCACCGGATGCGGCGTACCGGTCACGGGCATCGGCTGCCCGGTGACCGGCCGCGGTGCACCCGTCACCGGAATCGCCGGTCCGGTACCCGGACGCGGGCCGACCACCGGCATCGCCGGGACGCTCGGATTGGCGAATGCCTGCTTGGCGGCTTGCGCGAACTCCGAGCACGAGGCGAACCGCTCATCGGGTCGCTTGGCCATCGCCTTCGCCAGCACCCCGTCCAATTGGAAGGGCAGTCCGGGACGGACGCTGCTCAATGCCGGAGGCGTGCCCTGCAGATGTCCCTGGATCACCGCCGCCGGATTGGTCGCGGCGAACGGACCGGACCCGGTGAACAGCCAGAACAGCGAGCAGGCCAGCGAATACTGGTCCGAGCGGTGATCGAGCGAAGCACCGGTCAGCTGTTCGGGCGAGGCATAGGCCAGAGTCGCGGTGAAGGTGCCGGTCTGGGTGAGGTGGCCGGTGTCGTCGCGCAGCCGCGCGATACCGAAGTCGGTCAGGTAGACCCGCTCACCGCGCCCTCCGCCGGAGCGGGCCAGCAGGATATTCGCGGGCTTCACATCACGGTGCAGTACGCCCATGCCGTGCGCGTAGTCGAGCGCATCGGCGGTCTCCTTGACGATCTGGACCGCGCGCTCCGGCGGCAGCGACTTGGGATCGACCGATGCGGCATCGATGCCATCGATGTACTGCATCGAGATCCACAGCTGCTCGTCCTCGAGGCCGCGGTCGTAGACGGTGACGATATTCGGGTGATCGAGCTGGGCGACCAGATCCGCCTCCCGCTCGAACCGCGCCCGCACCTCCTTATCGAAGAACATCTCTCGATTCAGCAGCTTCAGCGCCGTCATCCGCGGCAGTCGCGGATGTTTTGCCAGGTACACCGAACCCATGCCACCGCGACCCAATTGCCGATCGATGACATAACCGGCGAATACGTCACCGCTGGCCAGCATGTCTGCTCCACTTCCCGCCGCCCACCGGGACCCACCGATGAACGCGCGTACAGCATAAGAATGCGCGATCAGGACCTCCTGACCACGGAAAACATCGAAACCTTAGCAGGATTCGCTTAAGCCCTGGTTATCGTCGACTTATCGGTATCGACGTCGTTTCCGGCTATGGCGGAGGGCGCGGCGTGGGTCCGGGCGGCGTTCTGCCGGGGCGACGTGGGATATCGGGCAGGGCGATGGTGCCGGGTCGCGGCGAACGGCGCGGCGGCAGCGGCAGGCGCGGCTGGGACGTTCTCGGTGACTCGGGGGCACCGCGGCCGGGCGGCTCGGTCGGCCGGGCGGTTCTGCTGCTGCCGACCCGCTCGGAAGTGTTGGGAGGCACCGCGTTTCCGGACGGCACCGGATTTCGGGCCGGACCGGTATCGCGAGGAGGTTCGGTGCTGGGACGCGATTCGGGGCCCATCCCCGTCGGCGGGCGATACGGACCGTTCGCTCGAGGCGGGTGCGGCGCGGACGACACCAGCGCCCGCCGAGCCGCCACGGCGAATTCGGTGCAGCTGCCGAATCGGTCCGCGGGCCGTTTGGCCATGGCCCGCGCCAGCACCGCATCCAGCGCGGGCGGCACGTCGGGGCGATACCGGCGCAGCGACGGTATCGCCCCATACAGATGCCCGTTGATGACGGCCATGGGATTCGCCCCTTGAAACGGCCCGACACCGGTCAGCATCCAGAACAGCGAGCAGGCCAGTGAATACTGGTCGGCCAGGTAGTCCGGCGTACCGGTCAGTTGTTCCGGCGCGGCGTATGCCAGTGTGGCGGTAATGGTTCCGGCCGAACTCAGCGTGGACTCGCCGTCACGCATGCCCGCGATGCCGAAGTCGGTGAGCAGCACCCGTTCCGGCTGCCCGATCGGCGCCTTGGCCAGCAAGATATTGGCCGGTTTCACATCGCGGTGCAGTACGCCGTTGCCGTGTGCGAAATCCAGCGCGGCCGCGGTATCGACGACGATCTGCACCGCGCGACCCGGCGCGAGCACATTGACATCCGCGCAGGACGCATCCGCGCCAGGCACGAACTGCATCGAGATCCACAGCTGCTGATCCTCGGCGCCGCGGTCGTAGACGGTGACGATATTCGGATGGTCGAGCTGAGCGACCAGATCGGCCTCTCGCTCGAAGCGGTGCCGGATCTCGGCATCGGTATACAGCTCGCGCTTCAACAATTTCAGCGCGGTCAGGCGCGGAAGGCGCGGATGCTGGGCCAGGTAGACGGTGCCCATACCGCCCTGGCCGAGCACACGTTTGATCGTGTATCCAGCGAAAACATCGCCAGTTCGCAGCACAGTGGATTCACCCCCCGTATCGGGTCGAGCACCTGGATCCTACCGATGTATCTGTTCGCACGGCCCGGACGCAACATGTTCGTTGCGGTGGGCGAAGACGTTGTCGGTGGCACTCGTTAGGCTCGGCCCCATGCGCATTGGAGCACACGTCCGGCTCGACAGCGATCCGATCGGCTTCGGTGAGAAACTCGGCGCCGATGTCATCCAACTGTTCGTCGTCGACCCGCAGAGTTGGGACAAACCGACCCCGCATCCGCGGACCGAGGAGATCCTCGCCAGTCCGATCGATGTGGTGGTGCACTCGTCCTATCAGATCAATGTGGCGAGCCTGAACAATCGCCTGCGCATGCCGTCGCGCAACGCGGTCGCACAGCAGGCGAAGGCCGCCGCCGATATCGGCGCGTTCGGTCTGGTGGTGCACGGCGGACATGTCCGCTCCGACGGTGAACTGGAGACCGGAATCGATAACTGGCGCAAGCTGTTCGAGCGTCAGCAGGACAAGGGCGGCTTCGCGGTGCCGATCCTGATCGAGAACACCGCGGGCGGCAACCACGCCATGGCCCGGCATTTCGATTCGATCGCCCGGCTCTGGGACGCGGTCGGCGATTTCGGCGCGGGCTTCTGCCTGGACACCTGCCACGCCTGGGCGGGTGGTGAGGATCTCGTAGGCGTCGTCGAGCGGATCAAGGCCATCACCGGCCGCATCGACCTGGTGCACCTGAACTCCTCCCGCGACGAATTCAATTCGGGCGCGGACCGTCATGCCAACTTCGCGGACGGAACGATCGATCCGGAGTTGCTCGCCGAGGTGTGCCGGACGGCGGATGCCCCGGTTGTTCTGGAAACGCCCGGCGAAGGGGTTGCCGAGGATCTGGCGTACCTGCGGGAGCACGTCGGCTGACCCTCCCGCATCCGCCGCCTCCGTCCAGGTGTCAGCAAACCCAACCGAACAGCTCACCGGGGGTAATGGCCGGAAACGCCATCGGCAATCGCCATTTGACTACCGTCGACAAACGCTCGAGAACGCAACCACAGGTCGAATGGCGGGCTCTGCGACACGCCATATAACTCCACCCGGCGGGGCGTGGCGTTGCGATCATGGCGACGAAAACACTGGTCGGCGTGGGTGTTTCGGTGATGTGCTCCAGGAGCATCAACCGATTCAACCCAGCGAAGGTGATCTCATGACGGTCGACTACGCCCAGACAACCGCCACCGTGACCAAAATCGGCGCTCGCATCGGCGCCCAGGTCGACAATGTCCGGCTCGGCGGCGATGTGGACGCGGCAACCGTCGCGGTGATCCGGCGCGCGTTGCTCGAGCACAAGGTCATCTTCTTCCGCGGCCAGGACCATTTGACCGAGGACGGACAGTACGAATTCGCGCAACTGCTCGGCACCCCGACCACCCCGCATCCCACGGTCACCTCGCACGGCGTCAAGAGCCTGGCCATCGACTCGGAGTACGGCCGCGCCAATAGCTGGCACACCGACGTCACCTTCGTCGACCGGATCCCGAAGGCCTCCATCCTGCGCGCGGTCACCCTGCCGATCTACGGCGGCTCCACTACCTGGGCCTCTACCGTCGCCGCCTACGATTCGCTGCCGGAGCCGCTCAAGCGCCTGGCCGAGAGCCTGCGGGCGGTGCACACCAACCTCTACGACTACGCCGCCACAGACGTCAACCGGAGCAACGCGAATACCGACGCCTACCGTGCCGAATTCCAGTCCGACTACTACGAGACCGAGCACCCGGTGGTGCGGGTGCACCCGGAGACAGCTGAGCGCGCCCTGCTGGTCGGGCACTTCGTCAAGCGCTTTGTCGGGGTCTCCACCAGCGAGTCCCAGGCCCTTTTCCGCCTGTTCCAGGACCGGGTGACCCGGCTGGAGAACACCACCCGCTGGAACTGGCAGCCCGGTGACGTCGCCATTTGGGACAACCGCGCCACCCAGCACTACGCCGTC
The DNA here is from genome assembly GCF_050942345.1 of Nocardia pseudovaccinii. Taxonomy (NCBI): domain Bacteria; kingdom Bacillati; phylum Actinomycetota; class Actinomycetes; order Mycobacteriales; family Nocardiaceae; genus Nocardia; species Nocardia pseudovaccinii. The sequence goes on along the minus strand of NZ_CP192074.1, from coordinate 1,999,275 downwards.
GACGACTACGACAACCAGCCGCGCAAGCTGACCCGGATCACTCTCGCCGGAGATATCCCGGTCGGCATCGACGGCGCCGCGAGCACCTCGCGCCACGGCAATGCCGAGCACTATTCGATCATCGAGGAAGTTTCCCCGCCGGAAGTGTGACGACGATCGCACGGCTGCCGCAGTACGCCGATTGTGCTGCGGCAGTTGAGGGGCCGTGCGGTTGCGGTCTCGGCATACGCCGAGGTACGAGGTCGGGCCGTTGCCGGGCGGCACGATAGTACAGACTGATGCCATGAGTATCAGCCCGCTGGACGGGGTTCGCGTCCTGGAACTCGGCAATTACATCGCCGCGCCGACCGCTGGTCGCATCCTGGGCGATTTCGGTGCCGAGGTCATCAAAGTGGAGCGCCCGAAGGTCGGCGACGAGCTGCGCAACTGGCGACTCTACAGCGGCGATACCTCGATGCTGTACCGCACCATCAACCGGAACAAGAAGTCGATCACGCTGGATCTGCGCACCGAGGCAGGCCGGGGCATCGTCCTGGATCTGCTCCGGCACTGCGATGTGCTGCTGGAGAATTTCCGGCCGGGCATGCTCGAGAAGTGGGGCCTCGGTCCGGAGGTGCTGAACGAAGTCAATCCGGATCTGGTGATCACACGGATCTCGGCTTATGGGCAGACCGGGCCGCTGGCCGCGCGCCCCGGTTTCGCCGCGGTCGCCGAGGCGGTCGGCGGGCTGCGCGAACTCGTCGGTGATCCGGATCGGCCGCCGGTGCGGGTCGGCGTGTCCATCGGTGATTCGATCGCGGGGATCTACGCGGCGTTCGGCACAGTGATGGCGCTGTTCCAGCGGCAACGCACCAACGAGTCGATCCCGCTGGGGGAACGCGTCATCGATGTGGCGCTGAACGAGGCGATCCTGTCGGTGATGGAATCGCTGGTGCCCGACTATCTCGCCTACGGCATCAATCGCGAGCGGGTCGGCGGGCGGATGGAAGGCATCGCGCCGAGCAATGCCTACCCGACCAGCGACGGTGCGAGCATCATCATCGGCGGCAATGGGGATGCCATCTTCCAGCGCTACATGGAGGTGATCGGCCGTCCCGATCTGGCCGCGGATCCGGAACTGCGGGACAACGCCGGACGCTGGCGCAATCGCGAACGGCTCGACGCGTCCATTGCCGAATGGACCGTGCGGCACACTCGCGACGAGGCGCTGAAACTGTTGGAGGCGGCGGCCATTCCGTGCGGCCCCATCTGCACCGCCGCCGATATCGTCGACGACGAGCAATACAAGGCGCGCAATATGATTCAGCCGTTCCCGGTGGATGTCGGTGCGCCGCAACCGAAGACGGTCGGCTTTCCCGGCATCGTGCCGGTGATCGGTGAAAAGTCCCTGCCGATCCGCAATGTCGGACCGGACCTGGGTGAGCACACGCGAGAGGTGCTGTCGGAACTGCTCGGAATGAGTGATGCCGATATCGCCGGATTGGAGGCGTGATGCGCGCCGGTATCGATGGAGTGGAGGCGGTATGACGCGACGGGTATACGGCAGGCGTCGACCGCCGGGGCGCGGTGCACGCGAAGTGAGTGCGCCCGGACACGCGCGCCCGACGGTGCATCCCACCCCGGCCACGAATGAAAAGCCCTGCGGCGGGGTGATGTGCGTGCCGATGCATGTGCGTCAGGCGCCGCCGACCCGGGATGCCCCGGAGGAGGAGTGATGCTACGCGATGTGACCTTGCGCGACGGGCTGCAGTTGACCGGAAAGGTGCTGCCGGTCGAGCGCAAGGTGGATATCGTGCGCCAGCTGCTGGCAGTGGGCGTGCCCGCACTGGAGATCGGGTCGATGGCGCGTCCCGATCTGGTGCCGCCGATGGCCAACACCATGGAACTCATTGCCGCGTTGAGTCCCGAAGAGCTGCAACACTGTTGGATCTGGGTGGCCACGCCGCGCCATGTGGAGAAGGCCGCCGCTGCCGGCGTGCGCAATTTCCAGTACTGCTTCTCCGCATCGGACGCGCACAACAAGGCCAATATCGGCCGCAGCACCGAGGACAGTGTCGCCGCGATGCCGGATGCCGTCCGGTTGGCGCGGGAGTCGGGCGGCGAAATCCAGCTCTGCCTCGCCACCAGCTTCACCTGCCCCTTCGACGGTCCCGTCGATCCCGAGCGAGTTCTGGCCATTGCCAACGACCCGCGCACCGAGGGCGCTTCCGACATCGTCATCGCCGACACCCTCGGCCAGGCCCACCCGACCCAGGTATCGGAGCTGATCTCGGCCGTGCGCGACCGAACCCCGCACCGCCGCATCGTCTTCCACGGTCACGACACCTGGGGCATGGGCGTCGCCAACACCCTCGCCGCCCTGCAGGCCGGAGCAACCATGGTCGACGGCTCCCTCGGCGGCCTCGGCGGCTGCCCGTTCGCCCCCGGCGCCAGCGGCAACACCTCCACCGAAGACATCCTCTTCGCCACCCGCCCCACCTGGTTCACCCCACCGATCCTGGCCACCCTGGTAACCCTCACCGAATCCCTGCTCGCCGACCTCGGCGAACCCAACCGCTCCCGCACCGCCGAAGGCACCCGCTCCAAAGCCTCCGCCTTCGAATGGGTCACCCCCGCCCCCTGACCGCCGCCCAGGCCGTGCGTACCTCGCAAAAGCCACAGCCTCTGCGAGGTCACCAATGCCTATGCCAGCTACTCGCTCAGTGCGGTTGCGGCCGAGGTGAATTGGTAATGCACGAAATCGCGGACGGGTTCGAAGCCGATGGTGCGGTAGATGTGGTTCGCGGTGGAGTTGGCGATGTCGGCGAAGAGGCAGACGTTCAGGTTGTTCCAGCGCAGGGTGCGGGATAGGTGGGCGGTGAGGATGCCAGCGTAGCCGTTGCCGCGGTGGGCGGGTGGGGTGTAGACGGGGCCGATTCGCGACCAGCCGAAGACCGGGACCTGGTGCGCGGCAAGGGAGACGGGCTCGCCGTCGCGTTCCCACAGCCACCAGCGACCGGTCGCGATCCGGTTCCGGATGGCGATGGCGGTCAGGGCCGGCGGCGGCATACCGGATTCGAGGCGCATTGCTTCGGCCCATTCGACGCACAGCCCGACATCGGAATCGGTTGCGCGACGGGCCGATCCGGCGGCCTTCGGAAAGTTCAGGTCCGCGAGCCGGTAGAGGCGGGTCGTGTACACCTCCCGGTAGCCGACACCGTGCCGTTTGCCCCAGCGCTCGGCGAATTCGGTGGCATCCGCGGTCGCGCCCTCGACCCCGCCCGCATCCGCGGCGACCTCGGCCATCGCATCGGCAGCGGGCACAACACTTCCCTCGGGCAACTCACCGAGATACACCCCGCGTCCGGCCGCACGCATGGCAACGCCGATCACCGTCGCGTCGTCGTCGTGGACGGACAGGAACCGCGAGCGGTCGGCATCGACCTGCATGCCCGTCACGTGATTGGCGATGCCCGTGGTGATCACCGTGTGCCGCAACGGATCACGTCGCAGAAACGGCTCGGTCAGCGACCGGAACCGTGCGGCATCGGCGGTGATCTCGATCCTCATGCCGAATTACGCTAGAGCCCGAAAGCCCTGCGCGCTCTCGATTTTCCGCGCCGCCGCGGCACGGTTCAGCTGGTTCGATCCGCGCGTAGCTTCAACAGCACCAGACCAGCTGTGCACGCCAGAATCAGTCCGGCGACAGTGATTTCGACGTGCAGTCCGGCGATGCCGAGCACGGCTCCGACGATGCCGCCGATGAAAATCAGCCAGGCCGTTATCCGCGACAAAATCGTGGACAGGGTGCGCACTGGCGGGTTCGACACGACTTGCTGCGAAGTTTCCGGGGCGGCCGATTCGTCGGCCGTGGCGGAGGCTCGCAACGGAGTTGTCGAGTAAGCTCCCATCATCAACTCCTCGATGACGCCGATCAGAGTATTGCCGTCGCCCGGTTTCCACCGCGCGTCTCTCATCTAGGTACTGGCGTCTCACGCGTAACTTTGATCACACACGCTACGGCCCCGGAACGGGGTTCGACCACGACACGTGCCCGCGACACGCCGAAGAGATCAATTCGATATCTGAGTCACCACTGTTTAATTCACGCTGGCACCGCACGTGCGCAAGCGTGCGCTCGTCTGGCCGGGTCGACCGGCCTCGATTATTGTGAGCTCACTCGAACGGACGAGGAGTGTTACCGATGGAGAGCAGCAGGGCCAAGATCGCCGGTCCGGTAATCGCCGCGGGCGCGGTCTCTCTCGGACTCGTTCTCATCGGCGCCTGCGGAATCGGCAAGCACGACACCTACGTCGCACCTCCGCCGATCAAATCCGCCAATGACGACGCCGTCCCGGCCGTGCGCTACGGCACCAGCACCTCGGCGGCGCCGAAGGTGTTCATCCCGCCGTCGCCGAGCTGGCAGGTCGCGCGCCCGGGACCGCCACGCAAGTCGGTCGATTTCACCGTTCCACCGTCGGCCCTGCCGGAATCCACGACGCGAGGGCCACAGAGCTCCCCGTCGTTCGCCGCCCCGACAGCCGTACCGTCACCCGCTTTCACCACCGAGATCGAGCTGCCGCCGACCACCCAGCCGCGTCCTGCCGTCGACCCGACCATCGAAGAGCCGCCGACGACGCGCCGCGTGCCGACGGCCACCTCGCCGGGCCTCAGCGACGACGAATAGCAAAACGGCGGCGCGTACCTCGTACGCGCCGCCGTTCGGAACTACCGGACCCTACAGCTCCGGCAGGTCGTAGTCACCGATCTGCGCACTGAGCACCCGCAGATGCTCCAGCCCGCCGCCGAGCGTGCGCTCGATCGCGGTGAGCCGTGCGACATAATGGCTCACCGGATACTCCGCGGTGACGCCGATGCCGCCGTGCATCTGGATCGCCTCCTGGCCGATATGCCGAGCCGACCGGCCGACCTGCAGCCGAGCCCGCGACGCGACGACAGGGTCGTCGGCGCCATCGGCCAGCGACGCATTCGCGTAGAGGCTCATGCTGCGTGCCAGTTCCAGCGAGACGTACATATTCGCCGCCCGCTGAGTCAGCGTCTGGAACTTCGACAGCGTGACGCCGAACTGCTTGCGCGTCTTCAGATAATCCGTCGTCAGCCGCAGCGCCTCCTCCATCGCACCGATGGACTCCGCGCACAGCGCGGCCTGGGCGTGCCCGATCGTGATCTGCACCGCCTCGGCGGCGTCGATATTGTCACCGAGCAATTCGCCTGGGACGTTGTCGAATTCGATCTGCGCGCCGCGCTGACCGTCGAGCGTCCGGTACGCCTTGCGCTGCACCCCGGCGGCATCCACCAGGAACAATCCGATGCCGCCGGTCGGCAGCACCGCGCTGACCACGAGCTCATCGGCGCTGTCGCCGTGCGGAACCGGATTCTTCAGACCCGTCAGCACCCACGAATCCCCCTGCTGCACAGCGGTGGTCGCGAGTTCGGTGGACGGCCAGCGCACGCCGGGCTCGGCATGCGCGAACGCCAGCAGTTTGGTGCCACCGGTCACCTCGGGCAGAATCCGCTGCCGCTGTTCGGCACTGCCGACCCGCGCGACCAGGCCGCCCGGCACCAGCACCGCATCCAGCAGCGGTTCGGGTGCGAGTCTGCGCCCGATCTCCTCGAGCACGACCATGGTCTCCACCGGACCGGCGCCGACGCCGCCGTCCTCCTCCGTGAAGCTCAGGCCGAGCACGCCGAGTTCGGCCAGCTGGTTCCAGACATCGCGGCTCCAGCCGAGTTCGGTGTCGGTGACCTTCAGGCGGGTCTCGGGATCGTAGTTGCGGGCGAGCAGGTCGCGAACCGTGTCCCGCAGCATGACCTGTTCATCGGTGAGTTCGAAATCCATGGCGGCGCCTCACAATCCGAGGATCGTGGAGGCGATGATGGTGCGCTGCACCTCGCTGGAGCCTCCGTAGATGGTGGTCTTGCGGTAGTTCAGATAGCTGGGGCCGCTGCGCTGTGCCCAACCGGGCGAGGCGATATCGTCGGCGTCGACCGGGAGTGCGTCCTGGCCCGCGATATCGAGCAGCAGCTCGGTCGTGGCCTGCTGCAGTTCGGAACCGCGCAGCTTGAGCACCGACGAGGCCGGATTCGGCTTACCGTCCGAGGAGTTCGAGACCACGCGCAACTGGGTCAGTTCCAGTGCGAGCAGTTCGTTCTCCAGTTCGGCGATGCGCGCGGCGAAGACCGGATCCTCGAGCAGGGTGCCCGAACCCGACTTGGTCTGGCGCGCGTAATCCTTCGCGACGCAGAGCTTGACCTTGGTACGACCGACACCGGTGATGCCGGTGCGCTCGTTGCCGAGCAGGAATTTCGCGTAGCTCCAGCCCTGGTTCTCCTCGCCGACCAGCTGATCGGCGGGCACCCGCACATTCTCGAAGAAGACCTCGTTGACCTCGTAACCACCGTCGATCAGCTTGATCGGGCGAATGGTGACGCCGGGAGACTTCACATCGAACAGCAGGAAGGAAATGCCCGCCTGCTTCTTCGGTGCGTTCGGATCGGTGCGGACAAGGCAGAAGATCCAGTCCGCGTACTGGCCGAGCGTGGTCCAGATCTTCTGGCCGTTGACGATGTAGGAGTCACCGTCGCGCACCGCGGTGGTGCGCAGCGAGGCCAGATCGGATCCGGCGTCGGGCTCGGAGAAGCCCTGACACCACCAGATATCCAGCGCGGCCGTCGGCGGCAGGAAGCGCTCCTTGATCTCCTGCGAGCCGAATTGCGCGATCACCGGGCCGACCATCTGGGCGTTGAACGTCAGCGGCTCGGGCACCGAGGCCAGCTGCATTTCGTCCTGCCAGATATGGCGCTGAATCGGCGTCCAGTCCTTGCCGCCCCAGGCGACCGGCCAGTTCGGCACGGCCAGACGGTTGTCGTTGAGGATCTTGTGCGAAGTGACGATGTCCTCGCGGGACAGTTCGTGGCCGTATTTGACGCGGTCACGGATGTCTGCGGGGATCTCGGTCCGGTAGAAGTTCCGCAGCTCGTCGCGGAAGCCCACCTCGTCGGGCGTCAGACTTAGTTTCATACACATCTCCCGGTGTGTCTCGTACGTCCGCGTCAAACCTACCCCCCGGTAATCTCTCACTGTCGAGTGGGTCACAAGGGCGGATCGGGTATGTGTCGCGAGTCGGCCTCAGCGGCCGGTGCGGTTGGTTGTGAGTCCCTGGGCGGCGTAAGCGACGAACTGGTACGTTGCTGCACGTGGGGCGGGGCTATCCCGGTGTTCGGTATCGAGGAGAACGAGTGAACGGCAGATCCATCGCACGCGCCGCCGCGGCAGTGACCTCTCTCGGCATCGGCGCGGTCCTGGCCCTCACCGGTACGGCGGTCGCCGAGCCATCCACCGTCGATACCGGACTCGAACAGCTCACCACCGACGCCGGATCCGATCCGGCCGCACAGGCGGGCGTCGGCGCGCTCAGCCAGTTCACGAAGCTGGTGGATATCGCCGAGCTGCGCAATGTCTCGGCCGCCTTCACCCCGTTCGCCTATGCCGCGCCGACCTTCGGCTGCGGCAGCATCGGCCCGGTCACCACGATCATCGCGGCGGCCTCCACCGACGGCTCCAACCCCAATGGCGCCGCGGACCCGCTGCCCGGCACCCTGCGGTTCAGCGCGACGCCCGCGCATTCGGGCGCACCGCTGTCCTCCGGGCTCGTCGTGGCCTGGCTGAACGTCAATACCGGTGCGAGCGGCCTCACCACGCTCGACGACCGGACCGAATACAACACGCCGACGCTGTCGAAGACCGTGACCAGTGGTCCCGGCACGGTCATCGCCTCCATGTGGGGCATGATCGACTACCCGTTCGCGCACTGCCTGATGACGCCGACGGTCGGGACGTTCTACGTTCCAGATCGTCCGGTGCTGCCGCCGGCACCGGCGCCCGAGGGCGCCGCACCGGCACCGGCACAGCCCGCCTCGACTCAGGAACCGGTGGCGCCCGCCGTCCCGAACCACGCGGACTCCGTATCACGGGACGAAATCGCGCACCAGAACAACTGATCGCTCAAGCCACCTTGCCGAAGAACGCCCGGATATCGGCGACGTGCATATCCGGCAGTTCCATCGGCACGAAGTGGTTTCCGGTATTGCCTTCGGGCCAGTGCGCGATGGTGTTGTCGCGCTCGGCGAGCCGCAGCATGAGTGCGGAACCGCCCGCATAGACGCCCGTCGGTACCGCCTTTTGGCCGGTAGGCCAGACGAATCCGCCGTCGCCGAGTCCGTTGTACATCGGCCAGGACGACGTCCCCGCGGTGTTGGTGAACCAGTACAGGCTGATGTTGGTCAGCAGATGATCGCGGTCCATGACGTCCTCGGCCAGTTCGGCCAACGGAGTGAACTCGTTGAATTTCTGCATCAGCCAGGCGAGCAGGCCCACCGGCGAATCAGTCCAGGCATGCGCGAAAGTCTGTGGCGCGGCACGCAATAGCACGTGGTGGTTCACTCCGCCCGACATCCAGCCCTGCATCTGATCCCATTCCGCGCGTTCCTCCGGCGTCATGGTCGGCACGTCGGCCTCGGTCGGCATGCCGATACCGCCATCGATATGCACACCTACCACGCGATCCGGTGCGATACGGGCGATTTCGGGTGCCACGTAGGCCCCGAGATCGCCGCCCTGGGTGCCATAGCGCTGGTAGCCGAGCCGGTCCATCAGCTCGGCCCACATCTGCGCCACCCGACGCACCGTCATCCCGGTCTCCTTCGGCCCCTCGGAGAATACGAAACCGGGCACCGACGGGACCACCACGTGGAACGCCTCCGCCGGATCGAGTCCGTGGGCGCGCGGATCGGCCAGCAGACCAATGGTTTTGGTGAATTCGACGAACGAATTGGGCCAGCCGTGGGTCAGGATCAGCGGCAACGCATCCGGTTCGGGCGAACGCACATGCAGGAAATGCACGTCCAGGCCGTCGATTTCGGTGACGAACTGGGGGAACTCGTTCAACGCCGCCTCCTGTGCCCGCCAGTCGAATCCGGTTCGCCAGTACTCCGCCAGCTCCCGCAGATAGTCGACCGGGACACCGCGCTCCCAGCCCTTGCCCGGCAGTTGCGCCGACCAGCGGGTGCGGGCCAGCCGGTCGATCAGATCGTCGATATCGGCCTGCGGAATGTCGATGCGGAAGGGGCGAATCTCGTTCATCGGGTTTCCTCCTAGCTCTTGGGTACGGCAACTACGTTAGGAGCCAACTAGGACAATCCAAGTCCTAGTTATCTGGAATCCTGAAAATCATGAACGACACCCCCGCCCGCCTGCTGCGGCTGCTCTCCCTGTTGCAGACACCACGGGAATGGCCGGGCAGCGAACTCGCCGATCGGCTCGGCGTCACCGACCGCACCGTACGCCGCGATATCGACCGGCTGCGCGAACTCGGTTATCCGGTCGAGGCGACAATGGGCGCGACGGGCGGTTACCGGCTCGTCGCCGGTACCGCGATGCCGCCGCTGCTGGTCGATGACGATGAGGCGGTCGCCATCGCGGTGGGGCTGCGCGCCGCCGCCGGATCGGCCATCGTCGGCATCGAGGAGGCCTCGGTCCGCGCACTGGCCAAGCTGGAACAGGTGTTGCCCACCAAATTGCGCCGCAGGGTGCGGGTGCTCGGCACCGCCCTGATGCCGCACACCGACGACGCCCCGGCGGTCGATCCCGAGGTGCTGACCGCGCTGGCCGCGGCCGTAACCAACAGGGAGCGGGTACGTTTCGCGTATCGGGGCGAATCCGGTGCCGAAACCCGTCGCCATGTCGAACCGGTCGGGCTGGTGCCGTCACGGCGCCGCTGGTATCTCGTCGGCCACGATGTGGACCGCGACGACTGGCGCATCTTCCGAGTCGATCGCATCGACCGACCGCAGCCCACCGGAGCCCGCTATAGCCCGCGAGCGCTACCCGCGGCGGATCCGGCCGCCTATGTGGCGGGTCGCCGAACCGATTGGGGCACGCCGTCCTTCCGCGTCCGCGTGACGATCCAGGCCCCGATCGGCCGGGTCGCGGGCCGTCTCGGCGACTCCCCCGGCGATATCGCACCCATCGACGACGACTCCTGCCGACTGGACGCCACCCGCGACGACGACCCGACCTGGTTGGCATACCGCCTGATCGAACTCGGCGCGGACTTCCGAGTCCACGAGCCGCCCGTCCTGGTGGAGCGGTTGCGCACGATCGCGTCCCGCATAACCGACGCCGTCACTTGATGGCCGACGAAGCGATGTGCACGATAGGAGTCCGATTTCCGAACCGGAGGCTGAACCGTGCTCGACGCCGACGACGTGCGCCGCATCGCGTTGTCCTTTCCCAAAACTGTGGAGAAGGAACGCTGGAACCATCCCACCTTCGATGTGGCGGGCAAAATGTTCGTCACCATCCCTGACGATCAGACCTCGTTCGCCATCCGCTGCCCCCGACACGATCGCGCAGAACTCATCGCCGCCGAGCCGGACAAGTTCTGGGTCCCGCCGCACGAGGCCTCCTCGTCCTGGGTCCGGGCCCGGCTGTCCGCCGTGGAAGATATCGACGAGCTGTGCGACATCCTGCTGGATTCCTGGCGTCAGGCCGCGCCCCCCGAACTCGTCGAGGACTGACAGATTCGCTCAGTGCGGCAAGCGGATCCGCAGGATCGTACCGCTCTCGGTACCGGCGATGAGTTCGTCGGAACGGCCGGGCACGGCGACCACCGATGTCATCGGTTCGCCGGTCAGCACCGCGCATGCGGTATTCGCGCTCGGATCGACCCGAACCAACTGGCCGGTCAAGGTGGTCACGTAGAGCACACCCGCGTCATCGATGACCAAGTCGTCTGCGAAATCCGGAATTCCGGGTGACACCGTCAAGTCGGCGATCACGGCGACGCGGTCCGGGTCATCGATCGGGAAGCGCACGATCCGGCCGAGCGGATTGCCGTTCATGCTCAGGTAGATCGAACCATCCCGCACCACAATCCCATTGGCGCCGGTGTACTTCGCCCGCGCGGTCCAGTCCGCGTCGACGCCGCCGTCCGGACGGATCCGGATCACGCCGAGGCTGGAGGCGACGTACAGGTTGCCCTGCGTATCGAAGGCGGCACCGTTTGGCATGGTGAATCCGGAGGCGAATACCGCTGGCCTTGGATCGTTGGGGTCGAAGCGCAACACGCCACCTGGACGCACCACGCTCGTCGGTGATACGCCGAAGACGACATAGAGCAGTCCGTCCGGGCCGAGCCGAATCGCGCCCGGGAATTCGACCGGCACCGTCGCGGTCAACCGGCCCGCGCTGTCGTAGCGCTGCACCTCATTGCGGTACAGCCGCGATACCCACAGGCTGCCCTGCGCGTCGTACCCCACGTTCTCCGACCAGTCGAGCACCGGCAGACCGGCGGGCACGGCCGTCGCCGACTGGGCCTGCGCGCATGCCGCGACCGCACCCGGCTGGGGCTCGGCCATGGCGGCCGACGCATCCACACCGGCACAACTCAGCGCGAATGCGGCGACCCACACTCGCACGTTCGGACGATAGGGCTTCCTCAAAGCGAACCTCGACTCTCTTGCCCGACCCTCGGCCGGGAGTCTATCCACTTTGTCAGTTATGAACTCACCAGTAGTTATGTCAGGAACTCGACTCCAACTCAGTGAGTTGCCAGTATTTACGGATGCCTTTCTTCGACGGCGCGCGGGGCCGGATGCACTATCGGCGATGGCCGGTCGGCAACCCGACGGCAGTTGCCGTGCTCTTGCCCGGAATGGGCCAGCACAGCGGTCACTATCACCGCTTCGCTCGCATCCCGAAATCCGCCGGGATCGAGGTGTGGGCGCTGGACACCGCGGGGCACGGGTTGAGCGAGGGCGATCCGAATAATCCCGGCACGCTGGTGGAACTGGTGGCCGATGCGATGCAGCTGATCGAGCTGGTCCGCGCGGAACTACCGGGTACGCCGCTGATCCTGATGGGCCACTCGCTCGGGGCCGTCACCGCCCTGGGCATCCTCGGCGCGGCGGTGCCGGATCAGACCAGTGCGGCCGACGACTTGCACGGACTCGAGGCCAAGTACCCGCTGCAGCCGAGCCTGCCGCCGAGCGAGCTGATCGGGTTGGTGCTGTCCGGGGTGCCGAAGCGAGCACTCGGTGGCGGCGCACCCGGTGCACCCGGCACGCCGTTGCCGAGCACCCTGCCCATCCTCGCGGTGCACGGCATCGAGGATCGACGGGCGCCGATCGATGCGATGAAAGTCTGGACTCGCCGCCACGATTGGGTAAGTTTGCGTGAGTACGCCGACGCCGGGCACGACCTGTTGCACGAGCCGGTGCACGCGCGGGTCGCTGCCGACATCGCGGACTGGATGCAGGGTGTCGTCGTGGGGTTGGCGCACCGGTGAGTTGATCACGGCTGCGCGGGCAGCACGACGAGGAAGGGGGCGGCGAGATGTCGGACGTGACAACTCTGAATCAAGCGATCGACGACGGCCAGCTCTGGATCGATGGGGTACTGGTCGCCGAAGGTGCGCACGAACAGTGCGCCAAGCGCTATGAACAACTCGCCGATGAGGTCGATGCGCAGATCGCCGTATTGGGCGGGGCCACTTCACTTCCCGGCTTCGGCGGCTTCGATTCCGGTGCGGCGCTGCGGCGCGGATTCGAAGACAAGGCCGACGGCGCGATCACCCGATTGCGCGCATACGCCGACGCCGCGCGGGCGCTCGCGCAGACCTTCCGCGCGGCCGGAGCCGCGTACGCCCAAGCCGATACGGAGCTGGCAGCCGCGGTCGGTCGGGTCGAGGTGGCGGGAGCCGCGCATGCGTAAGATGCCGCACTCCGGTGAGAAGACGCCCATTCGGTATGCCGACCCCAGTTATACGGACCCCAACTACGCGCAGAGCGTCGAAATCTTCGACAACCTGTCGCATCGGGAAATCCACGACGGTGTCCAGCTGATGAATCCGGTTGTCCTCGCCGCCGGACAGCAAGCGTGGCACGGCAGTTCGACCGGGCTCGCCACCGCAGTCGAGCAGGCGCACAGCGAGATTCGGGCCGCGATGGCCGACGGTTGGCGCGGTGCCGCGGCGGATTCCGCCGCCGACGCGGTGCGCGAATTCGAGCGGCAGGGACAGCAACTCGCGGATGTCATGGCCGCGGTGGGTCAGCGGCTCGGCCAAGCGGGCGATGCCGCCGAGGCACTGCGCGCGGCCGTTGTCGAACCATCCAGCCAGACAACGGATCTGGCTGGCGCACTGCTGGATCCGGCCAGGGCGACCGAGAACACCGCCACCCAGAAATCCGCCGACGGCAGCCGTCAGGATGTGGTGCAGGCGATGGACAGCATCTACACGAATGTGTTCATCTCGACCGGCTCCGGTGTGCCCGCCTTCCCGGACGCGGTGAGCGCCGATGTGCCGCAGCCGTCCGACACCACACCGGCCGCGCAGGTGGCCACGCTGCCTGTGCTCGACACCGGTACGCAAACCCTCACCACCCCAACGATTTCGACCACCGCGCCGGTGCCGACCACACCGCACACCACCGTTGAGCCAGCCGCCGCGACGACCCAACCAGCGGCTGCGCAGACCACCGTCACACCGGTGAGCACCGCTGCCGACACCGCACCTGCCGCAGCCAAACCCGTTGTGCCGACGACAGATTCCCCCGCATCGACCACACCCGCCGCAGCCACCACACCGGCGACCACACCGGATCGCCCCATGCGACCGGGTACCGCCGCGCCGGTGACCACCGCCGCGTCCACCTCGGTGGTCGCCCCGACCGTTCCCGGCACCTCGAACACCGACGACGAACGCAAACGCGATGAGCGCAAACGCGATGCGAGTGGCGACGCCATCAACGGCGTCGGCGCGGGCGCGGTCGGCGGACTCATGGGCGGCGCCATGGTCGCGGGTGACAGCCCGCGCTCCGGCATGAGCACCAGCGCGGCCGCCGCCCGCGCCCAGGCCCGCGAAGAGGACGAGTACGAGGACGATTACCACTTCTTCGACGACGATCTGACCTTCCTGGAACCGGCCGATGACGGCGGTGAGCTGATCGGCGATATGGATCCGACGACACCCCCGGTGGTCGGCGAATGGACCGAGCTGGAGTGAACTGGACGCTGACCCCGGACCAGTTCGCCATGGCCTGGGCCCGCACCGATGGCGACCGCATCCCCTACCCGCTCGCCGTGCGCCTCTCGGCTCGCGACACCGCCGAGCGCGCCGCGCAACTCCCCGCCCTGCATCGTTGGTGCGACGAGACTCTCGACGCCGATCTGGAGGGGGCACTGCGGGTGCTCGCACGCCCCACCGTGCGCATCGAGGTCATCGGGGAGCGCGGTTCGGCAGGGTCGTCGGCGGTCGATGGCGGGCCGAACGGCACGGTCGAGGCGACGGGTTTGGTCGAACAGACCGGTCCCGTAGTCGCGCAGCCGGGCGTCGCGGCCGAATCGCGTCCGGTGCGTGTACTCGGTGCGATCGCGGGGGATATCGCGGTGGTCGCGGCGCAACGTGCGGGTGCGACCACCGATCGCGGCGGCGATATCCGCCTGTTCGTCGATCGCGTGAAAAACCTTTCCGCACGGATTATTTCGGTGCTACCGGAGAATTCCCCCGGCACCGCACCGCAACTGACCGCACCGCTGGCCCGAGTCACCGAGGACAGCCGGGATCTGGTGACCGTGCCGGTGGCCGGACCTACCATGCCGACCCGGATTCGCAAGCTGCTCAGGCAATCTCGCGACGGCATCGGCCAGATCGTGGTGTCGGTGCGCCGAGCCGACGGCGAGTTGCGTCCGTTCGGCGTGCTGTGCTGGATCGACGTGATCGACGACGGCAGATACTCGGTGCGCACCGGGGTCGATGTCGATATCGTGCCGGTCACCGCGCAGCGGTTCACCGCACAGCTGCGGCCGATGGTCAACGCGGCCGAACGCACCCTCGCCTTGGCCGAACGCTGGTGAAGTTTGCCTACGTGACAACTGATTTCGCAAGCACATGGGTAACTCGTCGGGTACGCCCAAAAATTTGCGACAACTAGACCGCCAGCCCGCGACGAAACCGTCTGCCCACACGACGACCGGCAAAAGGCCCGGGGAGGCGGGGGAGCCCCGGGTCGATCCGACCGCGTTCATCGCGCCGACCGCGACCCTGATCGGCGATGTGCGCGTCGAGGCGGGCGCGTCCATCTGGTACGGCGCGGTGCTGCGCGCGGACCTGGCGCCGATCACCATTCGGGAACGTGCCAATGTCCAGGACAATGCGGTCCTGCACGTGCCGCCGGATGTGCCGATGGACATCGGCCCCGGCGCGACCATCGCCCACAGCGTGGTCTTCCACGGCGCGTCGGTCGGTGCGGAGGCCATTGTCGGCAATGGCAGCACGGTCCTCGACCTGGCCGAAATCGGCGCGGGCACAATGATCGCCGCGCACTCCCTGGTCCCGCCGCACGCCAAGATCCCCGCGGGCGTACTCGCCGCCGGTTCCCCCGCCGAGGTCAAGAAGTCCATCGAGGGCACCCAGGCCGAAGGCTGGGTCGAACTCAATCCGGGCTTCTACACCGAACTCGGCCAGCGCCACCGCAAGGGCATCACCGAAGTCCAGTCCTGACCCAGACGACGAGGCATCTCATGCAAGGAGCGCGGTGACCTCGTCGTCGTCCAGTTGATGGAAGTCGCGGTACGCCATTCCGACACCGCCGAGCGAGCGCGGCACCCACGGGCAGACCACCTCATCCGCCTCGGTGGCCGCCCGGCGCAACGCCTCGGTGGACGACACCGGCACCGCGACCACGATCCGCGTCGGCTGGTGCAGTTGGGCGACCCGGCAGGCGACGGCCATCGTCGCCCCGGTCGCCATGCCGTCGTCCACGATCACCGTGGTGCGGCCGGAGATCGGGATCGGCTTGGCATCACCGCGCCACATCTCGCGTCGGCGCTCGAGTTCGGCGCGTTCCGCATCCTCGATCGCGGCGAGCTGCCGCGTCGTTATCCCGGTGTGCGACAACACATCCTGATTGAGCACCCGGATCCCTTCCTCGCCGATCGCGCCCATCGCCAGCTCCGGCTGCCACGGCACACCGAGCTTGCGGACCAGCATGATGTCGAGATCGCCCCCGATGATTTCGCACACCGCGGCCGCCACCGGAACCCCGCCGCGGGGTAGTCCGAGCACCAGCGGTTGCATCGCACGCAGGTGGCCGAGTTCCAAACCCAGCGCGCGACCGGCCGCTGTCCGATCGGAGTAGATCATCAATTCGAACGCTACCGCATTGTGCGCCGGGTCACCGCAACTTATACTTCCGTGGTTCGATACTCGCCGCCGGGCAGGCGGAGAGGCTAAACGCTTGTGGAGCTGACGTAAGACTCGGATCCGTCCCAGCTGTCGGCTGTGAAGCAAGAACCCGTCGAGGGCAGCGCGAGCTGCCGGTAGAAGTGTCCGACACAGTCGGACATGGATGTCAATCCGGTGCGCGCTCGGTGATCGAGAACCGACGCAAGATCAAACTCGGGTTAGCTGTGCGCACCGCGACCAAGTGATCGAAGTCGATGGCCGCGGTGAGTACGCCGGGTTCGTCGCCGAGTTCGGCGAGGACGACACCGGTCGGATCGATGATCATCGATGCGCCCGCACCCCGTGGTGCGCACTGATCGGCGGCGGCCACATAGACGGTGTTCTCGATGGCACGCGCGCGCAGCAGCGTCGTCCACTGATCCACCTTCGCCGGACCGGGGATCCACTGCGCGGGCAGTACCAGCACCTGGGCTCCGGCGGCCGCGACGCGACGGCAGCCTTCCGGGAAACGGAGATCGAAACAGGTCTGCATGCCGAATGTCACAGCACCGACCGTGAAGGTCGCCGGGGCCTCGATCGCACCCGCCTCGACGACATCGGATTCGACATATCCGAACGCGTCGTAGAGATGCACCTTGCGGTACTTCGTCACCAGGTTCGCGTCGGGTCCGAGCACGACGAGGGTATTGCGGATCCGCCCGGCCGCCGCCACCTGCTCCACCGTTCCGGCGACCAGATACACCCCGAATTCGCGCGCGATTTCACCGAGACCGGTGACGAACGGGCCGGTCAGCGGTTCGGCGACGGCCACGACCCGCTCGTCGAGCCGGGTCACGGCAAACATCGAGTATTCGGGCGCTACCACCACCTTCGCACCCCGTTCCGAGGCCGCGCGAACGTGCGCGCGCAGGGTTTCGAGATTGCCGGACGGATCGGTTCCCGGCGCGAATTGGACCACCGCCACAGCCACCGCCGACGACTCCGGATCGTGATGCACGGACACGTTTTCGGGTTGCATACGTCTCACCGTATTGGCCCGGTGGCCGGGACGACCACCGCGAGGCAGTAAACTGCTGGTCAATGAGTACCAATCAGGTCGACAGCGTTCCTGGCGACAACGACAGGGACAACGACGGCCCGACCTTCGCCGATCTCGGCATCGATGACCGCGTCCTCGCGGCCATCGCCGATGTGGGCTATGAGTCGCCGTCTCCCATCCAGGCGGCAACCATTCCACCGCTGCTCGAAGGCGCCGATGTGGTCGGGCTGGCCCAGACCGGCACCGGCAAAACCGCGGCATTCGCCATCCCGATCCTCATGGGTATCGAGGCGACCGGCAAACTTCCGCGCGCCCTCGTGCTTGCCCCGACGCGCGAGCTGGCGATCCAGGTCGCCGAGGCGTTCGGCCGCTACGCCACCCATATCCCCGGACTGCATGTGCTGCCGATCTACGGCGGCCAGGCCTACGGCGTCCAGCTCTCCGGCCTGCGCCGCGGCGCGCACGTCGTGGTCGGCACGCCGGGCCGGGTGATCGATCATCTGGAGAAGGGCACGCTCGACCTGTCGCAGCTGCAGTATCTGGTGCTCGACGAGGCCGACGAGATGCTGAAGATGGGGTTCCAGGAGGATGTCGAGCGCATCCTCGCCGACACCCCCCGCGAGAAGCAGGTCGCACTGTTCTCGGCGACCATGCCCTCGGCGATCCGGAACATCTCCAAGAAGTATCTGCGCGATCCGGTCGAGATCACGGTCAAGTCGAAGACCTCGACCAATACCAACATCACCCAGCGCTGGGTGCAGGTCTCCCATCAGCGCAAGCTCGACGCACTCACCCGGATCCTCGAGGTCGAGTCGTTCGAGGCGATGATCCTGTTCGTGCGCACCAAGCAGGCCACCGAGGAACTGGCCGAAAAGCTGCGCTCGCGCGGTTTCTCCGCCGCGGCGATCAATGGCGATATCGCGCAGAACCAGCGTGAACGCACCATCGGCCAGCTGAAGTCCGGTGCACTCGACATCCTGGTCGCCACCGATGTCGCCGCGCGCGGTCTCGATGTGGACCGGATCTCGCATGTGGTCAACTACGACATTCCGCACGACACCGAGTCCTATGTGCACCGCATCGGCCGCACCGGCCGGGCCGGGCGCAGCGGTCAGGCACTGCTGTTCGTCGCGCCGCGGGAACGTCATCTGCTCAAGTCGATCGAGCGCGCCACCCGGCATCCGCTGACCGAAATGCAGCTGCCCAGCGTCGATGATGTGAACACCCAGCGCGTCGCCAAATTCGGCGATTCGATCACCGAGAACCTCAGCTCGACGAATCTGGCGCTGTTCCGCAAGCTCATCGAGGACTACGAGCGCGAGCACAACATTCCCCTGGTGGATATCGCGGCGGCGCTGGCGGTCAGCGGCTACGACGGCGACAACTTCTTCATGGAGCCCGAGCCGGAGCCGGTCGAACGCCCGCAGCGCGACCGCATGCCGCGCGGGGATCGGCCCGCCCGCCGGTTCGAGGGCGAGGATCGCGGCCCATCGCATCACCGCGGGACCGGAGCCGAATTGGCGACCTACCGAATCAGCGTCGGCAAGCGGCACCGGGTGGTACCCGGCGCGATCGTCGGCGCCATCGCCAATGAGGGCGGACTGCGCCGCAGCGATTTCGGCCATATCAGCATCCGTCCGGACCACAGCCTGGTCGAACTGCCCGCCGACCTATCCTCGGAGACGCTGGATGCGTTGCGGCGCACCAGGATCAGCGGCCAGCTGATCCAGTTGCAGCTGGATTCCGGTCCGCCCGGCGGACGTCCGTTCCGCGCCGGACCGCGTCGCGATCGCGACGGCGGCAAGCGACCGGAACGGCGTAAGCCACGCTCCTGAACCGGGGAGGGGTAAACCAAGGTCAACGCGGCTAGCTACAGTGTTGC
This sequence comes from Nocardia pseudovaccinii, assembly GCF_050942345.1. Lineage (NCBI taxonomy): Bacteria > Bacillati > Actinomycetota > Actinomycetes > Mycobacteriales > Nocardiaceae > Nocardia > Nocardia pseudovaccinii. Next base: position 1,980,110 of record NZ_CP192074.1, on the reverse strand, counting down.
CGTCCGTGTCCGGCGAAGACACAGGAGGCCGCGTTTGATCGTGTTCGGTGATCGTGTCGTCTGTTCCGCCGTCGACCTGGTGCGCGCGGCGCAGTGTGAATTCGAGTTGCTGCGTGCCCTCGATACCGAACTGGGCACCATCGCGGGCACGGCGGATGTGGCGCCGGATCATGCGCAGCACAGCGCATTCGACGATGCGCGCACACGCAGGCTCGCCGACTTCCGTGATCGGTTCGGCAGTCGGATGGTGGAGATCCATTGCGCCGCGCACGATCCGGCGGCCGAGCCCGAAAGCTATATCGCCGCGCTGCGGGCCGCCAATGCCGAGACTGTCGCGGCACTGCGGGCCGGTGCGCACGTGATCCACGGCGCCACCTTCTTCGACGGAAAATTCGTCTGTACCAGCGATTTTCTGATTCGGGCCGGTCATCGGGTGCGCTATACCGTGCACGGCACCGCGGCGGGACCACCGGATCGGATCGACGCCGCACTCGAACTCGCCGCCTGCGCCGACGCTTTGGACCGCAGCGGGGCGCTCACCGCTCCCCTGGTCCGGTTGTACCTGGACGACAACAGCGAGACCCTCACGCTTACCGATCTGCTGCCGGTGTATCTGGCTCGGCGCGGTCGGGTGGAACGGATCCTGGAAGACAAACTGAGCGAGTTGCTGCCGGCGCAGTGGGGCGATCCACGCTATCTCGCCTGCGGCCACTGCCCGACCTGCACCAGCGCGATCTCGGCGGCACGCGACCTGCTCCTGGTCGCCGGTATGCAGCGCACCGCGCGGGCTAGATTGCGCGAGGCCGGGGTGAGCACCATCGACCGGCTGGCGAGCAGCACCGCGACCGTGCCCGGCCTACCGCCGCGCACCTTCAGCGCATTGCATCGCCAAGCCGAAATCCAGCTGGCTCGAGAAGATTCCGGTCGGCCGACCCACACGCTGGTCGACGCGATCGCGCTGGGCGCGTTGCCGCCACCGTCGCCGGACGATCTCGCACTGACCATCGAGGAGGACTCGTCGGGTCGGCTGCTCGGTATCGAGGTGGGCGGCAACGGCACGGTCCATCTGGCCTTCCGCGCCCCCTTCGGCGCGGCGCGCGCACCGTATCGGGCGATGACCGATATCGCCGACGAGGAGGCCGGGCAGCGGCGTGCTTTGGACGAGGTGCTCGACTTCGTCGCGCAAAGGCTGCGGATGTATCCGGATATGCGTGTGTACCACTACACCTCCGGCGTGCGCTCCGCGCTGCTGCGGTGGACCGGTCGGTACGGGGTCGGTGAGGAGACCGTCGAGGATCTGCTGCATGCCGGTGTGCTCGTCGATCTGTATCCGATCGTGCGCAATGCCCTGCTGATCGGGGAACGTTCCTATCGGCTGAGCCGAATGCGGCGGCTGCTGCCGAATGCCGCGGGCCAGGAACGCGATTGCGTCACCGTGCTGCGGCTACGCGACTGGCTGCTGGATCGGGTGACCGAACGGCGCGTGGACTCGGATGCGGTACTCCTGGATCAGGCGAGTTCGTGGTGCCTGGTGCCGACTCCGGAGGAGCCCGATCCGCTGCCGCCGTCGCGGCCGTCGTCGATCGAGGCCGCACTCGCGGAATTCGCGGCGGCACAGCGCGAGCCACGCCATCCCGCGGCATTGATGGCGGCGGCGCTCGGCTATCACCGCCGTGAGCGGCAGCCGCTGTGGTGGGCACATGCCGACCGGCTCAGTCATCCGGTCGACGAATGGGCCGACGCACCAGGGGTATTGGTGGCCGATTGGGGCACGGTCGACACCAAATGGCATCGCAGCCCACACCAGCCGACCATGCGCAGATACCTCACGCTGACCGGACGGATCGGCATCGGCTGGGGCGGCAGCGATACCGCGGGTGGCGCCGCGACCGGCACGGTACTGACGCCGGGCGCCACCGTTTACACCTTCTACGATCAGCCGGTCGCCGCGGGGATGATCACCGCCGTCGGCCGACGCGCGACCGCCACCGCGACCGTGCTCGGCTGCTCGGTGGACGCGCACTTCGACGACACCGTGCGGCTGGAGGAACTGCTGCCGCACGGCTGCGAGCCCTACGACGAGTTGCCGACCGCGATCGCACCCGGCCTGCCCGCCTGGGACGAGAATATCGAGACCGCGGTCGAATACGCCGCCCAGCAACTGCTCATGGCGCTACCGGAGATCCCGGCGGGCGCGATCTTCGACATCCTCGCCCGCCGCCCCCCGCGCCTGCGGCGTGCCGAGCGGCTACCGGATGTGCACGGCGACCACTCGGCCGCCATCACGGCCGCGCTGTGCGATCTCGACGATTCCTACCTCGCGGTGCAGGGACCGTCGGGCACCGGCAAGACCTCCACTGTCGCCAGGGCGATCGAACGTCTGGTCACGAGGCACAAATGGCGCGTCGGCATTGTCGCGCAGACGCATTCGACGGTGGAGAGCCTGCTCGACATGATCGTCGCGATGGGCGTGCTACCGGAACTGCTGGCCAAGAAGGATGTCGAGGCGGTGGCGCCGGAGTGGTCGGTGATCGACGGCACGCGTTATCCGCGGTTCCTGGACAATGCGGTCAACGGCTGCGTAGTCGGTGGCGTACCGGCCGATTTCGCCGATGACGAGGTGGTGCCCGGCGACAGTCTCGACCTGCTGGTGATCGCCGATGCGGGCCGCTTCCCACTCGCCGATACCGTCGCCGTCGCGGTGAGTGCGCGCAAGCTGCTGCTGGTCGGCGATCCGGCGCCGTCCGCGGCGCGCAGCGCGCATCCGGAACCGGTCGACGAATCGGTGCTCGGCTGGCTCACCGAGGGTCGCGACACCCTGCCCGCCGACCGCGGCTATTTCCTGGACCGCACCTGGCGGATGCACCCGCGCGTCTGTGATCCGATCTCCCGGCTGTACTACGACAACCGGCTGCGCTCCAACGAAACCCTCACGCTCGCGCGGCAACTGGAGGGCATCGAACCCGGCATCGAGACGGTGCTGGTGGCACACAGCGGCGATTCGACCGAATCGGTGGCCGAGGCCCGCGAGGTGGTCCGCCGGGTGCGCGCCCTGCTCGGGGTCTCGTGGATGACCGGTGCGATGACGCGACGGCTGCATCCGCACGACATCCTCGTGGTCGCGCCCTACAGCGCCCAGGTCGGACTGATCCGAACGCTGCTGGCCCGGGCCAAGATCGAGGATGTGCTGGTCGGCACCGCCGAGCGATTCCGCGGTCGGGAGGCGGCGGTGGTGCTCATGTCGATGACTACCTCCAGTCCCGCCGACGCGCCCTATGGTATGCGGTTTCTGCTGTCGCGCAGTCTGGTTCAGGCGACGCTGTGTCGGGCCATGTGGAAGGCCGTCATCATCCGGTCGCCATTGCTCACCGAATATCTGCCGAGTACGCCGGACGATCTGTCGGATCTGGCGACATTCCTACGACTCAGCTGAATATTTCTTTCAGCATTTGCTCGATTCGTGACCGAAATATTCAGTCCGAACCGGTTGGTTCTTTTAGTGGAATTCGATCTTGAAATTGCGGTCACGCGCAATTCGCAATTAGCAGTCGGCTCAGCCGAAGCAGTTGCCCTCACCGCGATAAGTGGGCGCCGTTGTCCGCGTGCCATCCGCATCGACGAAGTGGACGTGGTTGAACCGCTCGCACAACTCCCCGGCCTTGGCATGCCGGAACCACACTCGATCGCCGATCCGCAGCTCGGTGGCACCCGAGAGCGGCGTCTGAACCTCACCCGCCCCCTCGGTGCCGAGCAGCTTCAAGCCGGTGGGCCACGTCGGCTTCGGCACCCGCGACGACCCGGTCGGACCGGAGGCGATGTAGCCACCCGCGAAAACCGTTGCGATGGACGGGGTCGGCTTGCGCAGCACCGATGTGGCGAAGAACAGCGCTGGGCGCGGGGTGAAGGCGCGGTAGTGATCGAAGAGCGTCGGCACATACAGCCCGGAGCCCGCGGTCACCTCGGTGACATCCGGATCGGTGACGCTGACCTCGATGGATCCCGAGCCACCGCTGTTGACGATCTCCAGCTTGCCGACCACCGAGCGCACCGCGTCCAGAACTTGCCGGCGCCGCTTGCCGATTTCGGCCGCCGAGGCCCGCTTCACCAGGCGCACAGCGATATTGGAGTCGGGCAGTCCGGCGATCTGCGCCTCATAGGTCATCACGCCGACCACATCGAATCCACGGTTCACGGCCTCGCGCGCGAGCGCGGCGGCCTGTTCGGGAGTACGCACCGGCGAGCGCCGAACACCCAAGTGCAGCGGTCCGATTCGCAGTGAGGCGTCCACATCGAGGCAGATCCGGGGCCGCGCCAGATCGGTGCCGACCGCGGCGCGGATCAGGTCCAACTGCGCGACATCGTCGACCATCAACGTAATGGATCGACGCAGCGTGTCATCGGTGCCGAGTTCGGCGAGCGCCGCGCGGTCGACGGTCGGATAGCCGAGCAGTACATCGCGCGCGCCGAGACGGACCAGCCAGACGGCCTCCGCCAACGAGTAGGACATGATGCCAGCGAAGCCGCCGGACGCGGTGAGCTCGGCGCCGAGCACCTCTTCGAGCACCGCACGGCAGCGCACCGATTTACTCGCGACCCGGATGGGCATTCCACCCGCACGACGGACCAGGTCGGCGGCGTTGGCGCGCAGCGCGGTCAGGTCGAGGGCAGCCAGCGGCGGGTCCAGCTCGGCCGTGGCCGCACGCAGTGCGACAATCGGCGACGTGTGTGTCACCGGACCCACTCAACCACCAAACTGGTCAAACGTCCAGTATTGCGGGAATCAGACTTCGGCGGCCCGGGCGGCCAGGCTGCTGACCAGGTCGTCGAGCACCACCAGCATCGTTTCGTCATTGCAATCCGCGAGCCAGCGCAGCACCGTGCCCTGCAGCATCGAGACCACATAGGCCGCGATGGCATCCGTCGGCTCCAACCATTGCGCGCCCGAACGGTCGGCGCAGAGATCCAGGAAGCTGGCGACCTCGGAGTCCATCTCTTGGAACAGAGCCGTGGCCTGCGGGTCGGCGACACAATCGGTCTGCGCCTCCCACCGCTCGGCCAACTGATGCGCGGTCGCCTCGTACCTGCGGGCCTGCTTGGCCGGAGCCGCCTTGACCAACGGCCAGTACGCACTCACACCGGCATGCAGCAGCACCCGAAGTGCTCGCACTCCGGTGAAATCGAGTGAGGCGGCCGCCTTCTCGACGGCCTCGCAAATGGTCGGCCGCAGCCTGACCGCCGCTATTTCTCCACGTACGCTCAACGACGACTCCCTCGAGGAAAGAACTCGCGCACCCTCGTCGGCACGACTCGCTGAACATGACAGGCTGCTCTCACGAATCCCGCGTCAGGGAATTTCCTGGATGCCCAGTCCAACATTCATCAATGGTAGAGGGTTTCCAGGGTTTAAGAACGGGTTCGTTGGGTATTTCCAGACTGGAAGAATGTTTTGTTACCCAACCGGAATCCCGCTGCGATCGAGCGGTCTTCACCGGAATCGCCTCCGAGGGCGTCACTCTCGCGTCTGCCCCACGCAAGATAGACCATCGACCAGACTACGGTACATAACGGTACCGCCCCGGGACCCTGTGGCGGATCCCACACCAATACCTCGCAAACTGGACGGCCGACGGTTCCGCGATCGACACCGTGCCGACACCGCGAGGTAGCTAGCCTGGACCGGTGACTCTCTCGCCCTCGGCTGACCAGTTCTATCTGACCGGCACGTTCAACTTCCGCGATCTCGGCGGTCTGCGCACCCTCGACGGTGCGCGGATCCGCTCCGGCGTGCTGTTGCGCTCGGCCCAGCTGAGCGGCCTCGATCTGCCCGGACACGCGATCCTGCGCGAACTCGGCGTCATCGACGTCTTCGACCTGCGCGGGCTGCGCGAGATCGAGCACATCGGCCACGACAACCTGCCCGAGGGCGTGCGACTCAATGTCACACCGTTCGACTCCCGGATGGCCGAGGCGCCGCCGCACGATGCGCAGACCGACGCCGCGTTCCCGCACATGCTCGACGTCTACCGCGACTTCCCGTCCCGGCCCGAGGCCAATACCGCGATCATCGCCATCGCCGAGACGATCGCCCACGGCGACGGCGCGGTGCTGGTGCATTGCGCGGCGGGTAAGGACCGCACCGGGTGGGCGATCGCGACTCTGCTGCGCGCGGTCGCGGTCGGCGAGGCCGATGTACTCGCCGATTTCATGGCCAGCAATGACGCCGTCCCCGCCCTGCGCGCCATGATGGCGCCGAAACTCACTGCGGGAGTCGAACTTTCCATCGATATCCTCGGTGTACGCGAGGACTACCTGCGCATCGCGACGGATACGGTGCACGAAAGCCACGGCGATTTCGAGACCTACCTGACCGCCATCGGATTCACTGCCGACCTGCGCGCGCGATTGCGCGACCGCATGCTCGAGTGAGTCACCCCGCCTGAACCTGCTCACGTCGGACCAGACCGTCGGCGTCGATGCTGACCTGATCGCCGGTGTGGAACCAGCTTCCGGTGAAGCGGTCCGCGGTGGTCTCCGGATCATTCCAGTAGCGGTGGGTGACATTCGGTCCGCGACACAGCAATTCGCCGTGTCCGGTCTGCGCCTGCGGCCCCCACAGCGCCAATTCGGTACCGCCGAAGGGGAATCCGAGCACCGGATCGGCGCCGGGCGCGGTGTCGGTGTCGTCGTCGACGACCAGACCGATGCCGCTGGTTTCGGTCGCGCCCCAGACCGACCACCGCCGCGCGGCCGGGAACATATCCCGCAGGGGGGCGGCCAGGTCCGCGGGATCGGTGGGAGCGGCGGCACGTTCGCCGCGATGGCCCGCATTGCTGACCCGGACAATGCCCTCGGTACACAGGCCCTCGGTGCGCAGCGCCGCGAGTTCGGGCAGCAGGCGGGCGAAGATGCGCGGTGTCGCGGAAACCATATCGATCCGTTCGGAGACAATGGTTTCCGCGAGACTGCGACTATCCGGCGCGAGAACCACGGTGCCGCCGACCGCGAAAGTCGGCAGCAGCTGGTCCACACAGCCGCTCGCATGCGCCAGCGGCAACAGCACCAGATTGCGCAGTCCATCGGTCGGCAGATCCAGCGCCGCGACGACGGAGCGGATCGCGGAGAGCAGATTTTCGTTGGTCAGCTCGACGCCCTTGGGCGCGACGGTGGCGTTGACCGGACACGGCCCGGTGCCGCTGGTGTAGCAGAGCAGCGCCAGATCGTTCAGGGCCGCACCGTCATCGATGAAGGCGGCGCCGTCGGGCAGTTCGTCGCTGCCACCGCCGAGTACGAAATCGGTACTGCTGTCCGCCATCACCCGCTCGGCCACCGCATCGGGCAGTCCGTCGTGCACCAGCACCGGGACCGCGCCGCTGAGCAGCGCCCCGAGGAAGGCCTGTACCCAGCGCGCGCCCGTCGGCATGTGGATGGCGACCCGGTCGCCGTAGCCGATGCCGTGTTCCTGCAGACCGCCCGCGATGCGGGAGGCAGAGTGCCACAGTTCCCGATAGCTCAGCCGGGGGCCGCCGATCTCCACAACCGCCTCCCTGGTCGAGAAGGCGTGCACCTGCAGATCCAATAGTTCGGTCAGCGCGGGGGTGAGATTGCCGTAGCGCAGCACCCCATCGGCGCCGCGGGCCAGCGGGGCGTCGCAAGCATGCGGACGGTTGAGTGGATATTCGACCAGAAACTGCGACATGGGTCCTCCGCACACGCCTCGAGCCTGCAGGCTCTTGCGACTATATGACGCGAGTCACATTTTCGCTGGCATAGGCGGTGAACTCGCCGACGCCCGTTCAAGCGCGGGGCTGATGGCGGACTTCGTCCGGCAGCGCCCGATCAGGTGACGAACGTGTCCTCGCCGTCACCGACCGGTGTAGGTCGCCTTTCCCGGTCCGGCCTCCAAGAAGCTGCGCACCGCGCCGCGCAGATCCGCGGTGTCGAACAGCGCACCGGACACCTCCGGCGTCACCGAATCCGCGTGCGCCACACCGCCGGATCGCCACGCCTCGATGATCTGCTTGGTCGCGGCATGGGCCCGGGTCGGGCCCTGGGCCAGGCGATTCGTCAAGTCCTTCGCGGCGGCATCGACATCGTCGTGGATGGCGTTGACCACGCCCCATTCGGCCATGGTCGCGGCGTCGTAGAGGTCACCGGTCATCACGAATTCGCGGGCGCGGCCCGAACCGGCGCGCTCGGCCAGTCGCTGTGGCCCGCCCATCGACGGCGTAAGGCCGACGACCGTCTCCACCAGCCCGAATTTCGCCTTCGGCGCGGCCAGGATGATGTCGCAGGCCAGGGCCATTTCGAAGGCGGCGGTCAGGGTCAGGCCGTGCGCGGCGAAAACCACCGGACACGGCAGCGCCTCCAGCGGATGGATGATCTGCGCGAACAGGGTGCGCCACAGCTCGGCGCCCTGGTCGACCGCTGAGGGGATGGCAGCCGACGGAGTCGGCGGGGTGGGTGAGAGGAGCCCGTCGAAGACGTGCACATCGACACCACCGGAGACCAGCTTGCCCTCGGCCCGCAGCAGCACCGCGCGCGGCGGATCGGCCGACAGCTCGGCGAGGTCCTCGACGAGCGCGTCGAGCATCGACTGGTCGAATAGATTCAGCGGCGGATTGGCCAGGGTGAGGGTCGCGACCTCGGCGCCGGCGTCGGTGGTTTCCCGGATCAGCCTGGTGGCCTTCGTATCACTCATGCGGCAAGGGTAAGGCGTCGATCTGCCAGACTAGGCGGGTGACCAAGTCGGTATCGGAAAACGGCTCCTACGTCGAGCCCGGTGAGTTCAACCGGGACACGAACTACATCACCACACGTATTACCGCCGACGGACGCGACGGGTATCCGGTCGAGTCGGGCCGCTATCGGCTGATTGCGGCGCGGGCCTGTCCATGGGCCAACCGCACGCTGATCGCGCGCAGGTTGCTGGGGTTGGAAGACGTCATATCGCTCGGGCTGTGCGGGCCTACGCACGACAAGCTCAGCTGGACCTTCGATCTGGATCCCGGTGGGGTGGATCCGGTGCTCGGCATCCCCCGGTTGCGCGACGCGTACCTCGCGCGGTTCCCGGCGTACCCGCGCGGCATCACGGTGCCCGCGATCGTGGACGTCCCCACCGGGCAGGTGGTGACCAATGACTACGCGCAGATCACCCTCGACTTCTCCACCGAATGGACCGAACTCCATCGCCCCGGCGCGCCGCAGCTGTACCCGCGTGAGCTACGGGCCGAGATCGACGAGGTGAACCTGGCCGTCTTCCGTGATGTCAACAACGGCGTCTATCGGTGCGGATTCGCTGGTACGCAGGAGGCGTACGAGGCGGCCTACGATCGGCTCTTCGCTCGGTTGGACTGGCTGTCCGAACGGCTCGCCACCCAGCGTTACCTGGTGGGCGACACCATCACCGAGGCCGATATCCGGCTGTTCACCACACTGGTCCGCTTCGATCCGGTTTATCACGGCCATTTCAAGACCAACCGCTCCAAACTGAGCGAAATGCCGGTGCTCTGGGCCTATGTGCGCGATCTCTACCAGACGCCCGGATTCGGCGACACCATCGATTTCGGGCAGATCAAGGCGCACTACTACGTGGTGCACACCGATGTGAACCCGACCCAGATCGTGCCCAAGGGTCCGGAGCTGACCAACTGGCTGACCCCGCACGGCCGAGAAGCGCTGGGCGGCAGGCCATTCGGCGACGGCACCCCGCCGCCACCACCACCGCTCACGGAAAGGGTCCCCGCCCTGCGCGAACCGGCGTGATCGAACCGACACCGGGCACACCCACCCCGCCGGCTCCGCCGGCTGCCATCCCCCATCGGGAACCCGGCCGACCGGGTACATCGTTGTCATGACGAGTTGATAGCGGCCGGTGCAATAAGGTCGTTCCGTACGGGCGGAAGAGGAGGATATCGCCGTGTTCAAAGGCACGTTCGAGAAGACGGTGGTCCAGCTACTCGATACCGGGTCCCGCCTGCAGGCTCCCGCGGTCGCCAAGTACGTGGACCGGCTGCGGCGTTCGCATCCGTCGGAGAACCCCGCGCAGATCATCGAGCGGCTGGAGCACCAATACCTGCTCGCGGTCACCGGCAGTGGCGGTGCGGTCGGCGCGACGGCCGCGGTGCCGGGGGTCGGCACCATCGCGGCACTCGCGGCGGTCAGTGCCGAGACGACCTTCTTCATGGAGGCGTCCGCGGTGTTCACACTGGCCGTCGCGGCCGTGCACGGCATCTCCCCGGAGGACCAAGAGACGCGGCGGGCGCTGGTGCTCGCGGTCGTGCTCGGTGAGAGCGGGATGGAGATCGTCGAGAAGACGGTCGGTCATTCGGCGAAGAACTGGGGCACGTTGTTCGCCAATAGGATTCCCGGCCTGTCGAGCATGAACGATTCGCTGCTCAAGCGATTCATCATCCGCTTCATCACCAAGCGGGCCGCATTGATGGCGGGCAAGGTGGTGCCCGCCGGTATCGGAGCGGTGATCGGCAGCGTCGGCAATCGGGCGCTCGGTAAGACCACGATCGGCAACGCGCGCAAGGCATTCGGACCCGCGCCGGTGACCTGGCCCGCCGATCGGCAGCTCGTCATCGACGCCGATCCGCTGCCCGCCCTGGATCCGGCCAAGCCGCAACCCCCGACCACGCCACGATGAGCGCGGGCCGACCGCTCGCCTTCTCCGTCCGCGGCCTGACCAAGCGCTACGACCTGGTCACCGCGGTCGAAAACGTGAGCTTCACCGTGCCTTCCGGCACCACCGCCGCCCTGGTGGGTCCGGCGGGCGCGGGTAAGTCGACGATCATGCGGATCCTGCTCGGTCTACACCAGCCGACCTCCGGAACCGCCGCGGTCGGCGGGCCGGGCTCGCGGCGGCGCGACGGATCCGCGGTCGTCGTCGGCGGCATGTTGCAGCCACGCGGGCTGCATCCGGCTCGAAGCGCGCGTGATCATCTGCTGGTGTATGCGGCGGCCGCGGGAGTCGAGGACGCGCGGGTCGACGAGGTGATCCAGCTGGTCGGCCTCGGTGAGTCGGCGAGGACACGGGCGGGCGAGCTGTCGGACGGATCGCAGACCCGGCTGGCCCTGGCGACCGCGCTGCTCGGTGATCCGCAGCTGCTGATTCTCGACGAGCCCTTGGCCGGTCTCGACGCGGCGGAACGCACCTGGCTGGCGGACCTCCTGCGGCGGCACACCCGTCGCGGTGGCTCGGCCCTGTTGTCCAGCGAGAGCCTCGCGAACGTGATTCCGATGGCGGACAACATCATTGTCGTGAGCGAGGGCTCGGTGGTCTATCAGGGCACCCCTGCCCGGATTCGGCGCGGCCACCCCGATCGACTGGTCGTCGCCGCATCGACCCCGATCGCACTCGCGACCATGTTGGCCGCACAGGGCTTCACCGATGCGGTGATCCGCCCCGACGGACGCCTCGCCGTGGCCGAAGCGACCGAAGCGCAGATTCGCGCGGCGGCGACAGCGGCCGGTGTGCGCGTGGACAATATCGCCGCCGACCAGATCCATCCCGACCGAGTGCTCGCCTCATTGGTCAAACCGGCCCGCCCGCCCCAGCCCGCCCCCTATGCCGGGATCGCACCGCAGCAACCGACCCCCCACGGGATTACACGATGATCGCCGTTCTGCCACCGGACCTCGTTCCGGCCGTCAACTCCGAGGTCCGCAAGGTCAGCACACTGCGCGCCAGCAGAATCCTGGCCGCGTTGATTCCCGCGGTCGCCCTCGTCGCGAGCGCGGTGACCGCACTGCTCGCCGGACCCGCCGATCCGAAATCCAATCCGGCCACGGGCGCGGCGACCATCGGGCTCTATATCGGTCTCGCGGTCGCGATCGTGCTGGCAGGCGCCTTCGGCGCGGCCGGTGCGGGAGCCGAATACCGTTACGCGACAATGCCGACCACTGCCCTGTTCACCTCCGACCGGGACCGGCTCGTCGCCGCGAAGTTCCTCGTCACCGCGGGTTTCGCCCTGGCAGCGACCTTCGTCGTCGAACTCATCGCCTTCGCCTGCCTGCTCGGTTTCGGCCGCGGCAAATTCGACTTCGGAGTGCGCTTACTCGCCGTCCTCGGCGGCGGGCTGCTCGCCGCGGTCTGCTGGTCCCTGATCGGCGCCGGCCTTGGCCTGCTGCTGCGCACCTCCACCACCGCGGTCGTGGCGATGCTCGGCTGGCTGGTGATCATCGAGCCGTTGATCTGGGTCGTCGCCAAGGCGATCGGTTTCGCCGGAGTGGTCACCGTCCTGCCCGGCTCCGCCACCGTCAGCACCGTCGCCGTCGGTTCCTTCAAAGACAGCGACTTCTTGGCCCCCACACCTGCCGCCTTGGTGGTCCTCATTCTCTGGACGATCGCCGCCGCGGGCGGTGCGTGGTGGTTGCTGCGCACCCGCGACATCTGATCCAGCCCCGGCCGCGGGGAACAAACAGCGGTGCGGCACGTGTCATTACCGTCGGTACCAGCACGACAAGACGGGGTGAGCAGCGGAGTGACCGAGCGCGATATGGGTTGGATGCGCAGACTGTGGACCGAGTGTCGGGGGCACCGGGGCACGGTCACGGGCATCGCGATCGCACTGGCGGCCGGAGCACTGGTCGAGATCTCCGCGCCACTGCTGACCAAGCGCGCGGTCGATGCGGCCGGAGTCGGTGACACCTCCGTCATCGGGACCATCGCGGCCCTGCTCGCCCTGGTCGCATTCGGCCGCTTCTCGGCGGCCTTCGGACGCCGCATGTTGGCCGGGCGGCTTTCCCTCGATGTGCAGCACTCGCTGCGTGTCAGCCTGCTCGCCTCGCTGCAGCGGCTGGACGGCGTCGGGCAGGACACGCTGCGCACCGGACAGGTGGTGTCTCGTTCGATCACGGATCTGCAGTTGGTGCAGGGCCTTTTGGCGATGACGCCGCTGTCCGGGTTGGCATTGCTGGAGTTCCTGCTGGCCGCCGCGGTGATGGTGTGGCTGTCGCCGCCGCTGGCCGCCGTCGCGTTGCTGGTGGTTCCGGCAATCGCGGTGCTGGTGTATCGGATGCGGCCCCGCCTCTACGCGGCAACGTGGTCGGCGCAGCAGCGAGCCGCCGAGGTCGCGCAACATGTCGAAGAGACCGTCACCGGCGTCCGGGTGGTCAAGGGTTTCGGGCAGGAAGCCCGGATGGTGCGGGTGCTGGAGAAGCACGGTCGCGTTCTCTACGCCGAGCGCATGCGCGCCGCCAAGATCAATGCGCGCTTCGCCCCCGTGGTGACCACGATTCCGCAAGCCGGACTGGTCGCGGTGATCGTTGTCGGTGGGCTGCTCGCCCTGCACGGCGTCATCGGCATCGGCACTTTTCTCGCCTTCTCCGCATATGTCACCACCATGACCGTCACCACCCGCACCATGTCGTCGGTGGTGATCATGGCCCAGCTGACCAGGGCCGCCGCCGAGCGCGTCTACCAGGTCATCGATGCCGCGCCCGAAATCGCCGACCCGCCCGTTCCCGCCGAGCTCCCCGATGGGCCACTGGGTATCGAAATCGATTCGCTGACTTTCGGATTCGAGACCTCGCAGCCCATTCTGCGTGACCTCGATCTGACCGTGCGGCCCGGCGAAACTGTTGCCGTCATCGGGCCCGCAGGCTCTGGAAAGTCAACGCTGTCACTGCTTCTCCCCCGCTTCTACGCCCCGGATTCCGGCACCATCCGCCTGTTCGGATCCGCGGAAACCACTGAGCAGGTGGATATCGCCGACCTGCGCGCATCCGATTTACGCAGCGCGGTCGGGGTGGTGTTCGACGACCCGTTCCTGTTCAGCGACACCATCGCCGCGAATATCGCGCTCGGTCGACCGGAGGCCACCGACGCCGAAATCCGCTATGCGGCAAAGCTTGCCGCGGCCGACGAGTTCATCGCCGAACTCACCGACGGCTACGACACCGTGGTCGGCGAACGCGGATTGACGCTCTCCGGCGGGCAGCGGCAGCGAATCGCGTTGGCCAGAGCGCTATTGGCGCGGCCACGGATTCTGGTGCTCGATGACGCGACCTCCGCGGTCGACGCGGTGACCGAGGCGGCCATCTTCGAGAAACTGCCCGATGCGGGCGGACGCACCACATTGATCCTGGCGCATCGGGAATCCACACTGGCCCATGCGGATCGGGTGATCCGGCTCCCCGGGCCGGTCTCATATGCCAACGATGAAGCCACAATCGCTGACATTCCAACGGCAGCCGGTTCCAGGCGCACCAGCGCTTTCGGAAGCGCCACCACCGATGCCGGACACGCCCCAGCCACCGATTCCAGAGGCACCGCCGCTACCAATCCCGGACGGGCCACCGCTAGCGGCCCCGGACGCACTACTACCAGTTTCGCCCGCACCACCACACCAACCAGCGGCCCGGGCGGATTCTCCGGCGCAGCCGCCGATCTCAGCGAAACCCCGGAACTGCGCCGCACCATCGAACGTCTGCCACCGGCCACCGAACAACCCGGCCTGGACGACGAACAGCTGCGCCAACCCGAACCCGGATTCCGGCTCGCCCGCCTATTGCGTCCGGTGCGCTGGCTGGTTCTGACCGTAATCACCCTGCTCGCACTGGACACCCTCATCGGCGTCGCCTTCCCGCCGATCGTCCGCTATGCCATCGATTCCGGTGTGAGCGGCCATGATTCAGGAGCACTCGCCCGGGCCGGAGTGCTCGGCGCGGTGCTGGTGGTGCTCGGTCTAGCGGTCGGCGCGGCGACCACCGTCCTCACCGCCCGCAGCGGCGAACGCGTCCTCTACGGGCTCCGCGTGCGCAGCTACGCCCATCTGCAACGGCTGGGATTGGACTACTACGAGCGCGAGCTGTCCGGTCGCATCATGACCCGGATGACCACCGATGTGGACGCACTCTCGACCTTCCTGCAAACCGGCGTCGCGACCACGCTGATCGGCGCACTCACCCTGGTCGGTATCGCGGTGGCACTATTGATCATCGATGCCTCGCTGGCCGCGGTGGTGCTGATCGCGCTGCCGCCGCTGCTGGTGGCGACGGCGCTGTTCCGTCGCGTGTCCTCCACCGCCTACACCGTCTCGCGCGAACACGTCTCGACCGTCAACGCCGATTTCCAGGAAAATGTCGCCGGACTGCGCGCCGTCCAGGCCAACCGGCACGAGCCGGTCGCCGCCCGCCGCTTCGCCGAATACTCCGATCGCTACCGCGCCAGCCGGATGCGCGCCCAGCGCGCGATCGCCATGTACTTCGCGTTCGTCATCGCCTGGGCGGATCTGGCGCTGGCCGCGGTCGTGTACTTCGGCGCGCGTGAAGTCGCCGAGAACACCACGACCGCGGGCACCCTCATCGCCTTCGTGCTCTACCTGCAACTGCTCTTCGGCCCGATCCTGCAGCTGTCCCAGGTTTTCGACGGCTACCAGCAGGCGCGCGTCGGCCTGCGCCGCATCGGCGACCTGCTGCGCACCCCATCCTCGATCGCCGCCGATCCACCGGACGCGATCGCGATCGACCACGGATTGCGCGGCGAGGTCGTCCTCGACGACATCCGATTCCACTATCCGAGCACCGAGAAGCCCGCCCTCGACGGAGTGTCACTGCGGATTCCGGCCGGATCCACGCTGGCCTTGGTCGGACCGACGGGCGCGGGCAAATCGACCATCGTCAAGTTGCTGGCCCGCCTCTACGACCTGCCCGGCGACAACCCGGGGGCGATCGCCGTCGACGACATCGACATCCGCGACTACCGCCTCACCGATTACCGCGCCCGGCTCGGCATCGTCCCCCAGGAAGCTCACCTCTTCACCGGCGACGTCGCCAGCAACATTGCATTCGGGAAACCTTCCGCGACCGAAGCGGAGATCGCGGCGGCCGCCACCGCGGTCGGTGCGGCGGACATGATCGCCGCGCTACCGCAGGGCATGCGTCATCCGATCGGCGAGCGCGGCCGCGGCCTCTCGGCGGGCCAACGCCAACTGATCGCACTCGCCAGGGCCGAACTGGTCCGTCCGGATCTGCTGTTGCTCGACGAGGCCACCGCCACCCTCGATCCGGAGACCGAAGCATCGGTGCTGGTAGCGAGCCGATCGCTGTCCCGCGGCCGGACCACTGTCGTCGTGGCGCACCGGCTGGGCACCGCCGCGCGAGCCGATCGGATCGCCGTCGTGGAACGCGGGCGAATCGCCGAAATCGGGCCGCACGAGACATTGGTTGCGGCTGGCGGCCGCTATGCCCAGCTCTGGGCGGCGGCCAGCGAAACGGGGGGAATATTCTCGGGTGAGGACGGGTCGTCATCTTTGGGATCGGGGTTGTCCGGCGGTCAGTCGATCCACTGATTTGCTGCTGGGCCTATCCTCAGAGAGGGCGCATCGGCGCGCATCCGCTGATCCCCGTGCCGGGCACGTCACAAACGTCGCAGCGCGAAGAACGAAATGAGGCGAACACCTGCTGTGAGCAGCTCAACTTCCCAGTTCGGACAGAACCAGTGGCTAGTCGATGAGATGTATCAAAAGTACAAACAGGATCCATCTTCCGTCGATGAAAGTTGGCACGAGTTCCTCGCCGATTACACGCCCGAGGTCCCGGGTGATTCCGGTAACAGCAGCGCCGCGCCCGCGCAGGTGGCCACCCCGGCACCGGCCCCCGCGCCGGTGAACGCGGCCCCCGCCGCTGCGGCCCCCGCTCCGGCAGCGCCCGCACCCGCCGCACCCAAGCCTCCCGCGCCCGCGAAGCCCACCGCCCGCGCGCCGCAGACGACGCCCGCGCCGACCTCGAATGCCGCGCCCACCTCCGGCGCGCCGAAGCCCGCCGACACCGCTGCCGACGAGGCAAAGGTTTTGCGCGGCCCGGCCGCCGCCGTGGTCAAGAACATGTCCGCGTCGCTGGCCATCCCGACCGCGACCAGCGTGCGCGCCATTCCGGCGAAGCTGATGATCGACAACCGCCTGGTCATCAACAACCACCTGGCCCGCACCCGCGGCGGCAAGATCTCCTTCACCCACCTGCTCGGCTACGCGATCGTGCAGGCGGTCAAGTCGTTCCCGAATCTGAACCGGCACTTCGCCGAAATCGACGGCAAGCCGAACTCGGTCACTCCGGCGCACACCAACCTCGGTCTCGCCATCGACCTGGCGGGCAAGGACGGCAGCCGCTCGCTGGTCGTCGCGGCCATCAAGGGCTGCGAGGCCATGACCTTCGGGCAGTTCCACACCGCCTATGAGGACATCGTGCGCCGCGCCCGCGACGGCAAACTCGGCATCGACGACTTCACCGGCGTCACCATCTCGCTGACCAACCCGGGCACCATCGGCACCGTGCACTCGGTGCCGCGGCTGATGCCGGGCCAGGGCGCGATCATCGGCGCGGGCGCGATGGAGTACCCCGCCGAATTCCAGGGCATGAGCGACGAGCGCATCAACGAGCTCGGCGTCGGCAAGCTGATGACCCTGACCTCGACCTACGACCACCGCATCATTCAGGGCGCGGAGTCCGGCGACTTCCTGCGGACCATCCACAACCTGCTGATCAGCGACGAGTTCTACGACGAGATCTTCCACGGCCTCGGCGTGCCGTACGAGCCGGTGCGCTGGCGCAAGGACGTCAAGGAACGCGGCGTCGACAAGAGCACCCGCGTGCTCGAGATGATCGCGGCCTACCGCAACCGCGGCCACCTGATGGCGGACACCGATCCGCTGCGGCTGGTCAAGGACAAGTTCCGCAGCCACCCCGACCTCGATGTCACCCAGCACGGCCTCACCCTGTGGGACCTGGACCGCACCTTCGATGTCGCGGGCTTCCACGGCCAGGAGCGGATGAAGCTGCGCGATGTGCTCTCGGTGCTGCGCGATGCCTACTGCCGCCACGTCGGTGTGGAGTACACCCACATCCTGGAAACCGAGCAGCTGCAGTGGATTCAGGAGCGGGTCGAGCAGAAGCACGTCAAGCCGACTGTCGCACAGCAGAAGTACATCCTGAACCGGTTGAACGCGGCCGAGGCCTTCGAAACCTTCCTGCAGACCAAATACGTCGGCCAGAAGCGCTTCTCGCTCGAGGGCGCCGAAGCCGTCATCCCGATGATGGACGCCACCATCGACCAGTGCGCCGAGCATTCGCTCGACGAGGTCGTCATCGGTATGCCGCACCGCGGTCGCCTCAATGTGCTCGCCAATATCGTCGGCAAGCCGTACTCGAAGATCTTCACCGAGTTCGAGGGCAACATGAACCCGGCCGCCACCCACGGCTCCGGCGACGTGAAGTACCACCTCGGCGCGCGCGGCACCTACCTGCAGATGTTCGGCGACAACGAGATCGAGGTCTCGCTGACCGCCAACCCCTCGCACCTCGAGGCGGTCGACCCGGTGCTCGAGGGTCTGGTCCGCGCCAAGCAGGACCTGTTCAACAAGGGTGATGGGCCGGAAGGCTTCTCCGTCATGCCGCTGATGCTGCACGGTGACGCCGCATTCGCGGGTCAGGGTGTGGTCGCGGAGACGCTGAACCTGTCGGGGCTGCGCGGTTACCGCGTCGGCGGCACCATCCACATCGTGGTGAACAACCAGATCGGCTTCACCACCGCACCGGAGAACAGCCGCTCCACCGAATACTCCACCGACATCGCGAAGTTCATCGGCGCGCCGATCTTCCACGTGAACGGTGACGACCCGGAGGCCTGCGACTGGGTGGCGCGTCTGGCGGTCGACTTCCGTCAGAAGTTCCGCAAGGACGTCGTGATCGACATGATCTGCTACCGGCGTCGGGGCCACAACGAGGGCGACGACCCGTCGATGACCCAGCCGTACATGTACGACGTCATCGACACCAAGCGCTCGGTGCGCAAGGCCTACACCGAGAGCCTGATCGGCCGTGGCGACATCTCGCTCAAAGAGGCCGAGGACGCGCTGCGTGACTACCAGGGTCAGCTGGAGCGGGTCTTCAACGAGGTTCGCGAGCTGGAGAAGTACGTCCCGGAGCCGAGCGAATCGGTCGAGGACGACCAGCAGGTGCCTGCGACCGTCGTGACCGCCGTGGACAAGACCGTGCTGCAGCGCATCGGCGACGCCTTCCTCGGTGTCCCCGAGGGCTTCAATGTGCACCCGCGCGTCAAGCCGGTGCTGGAGAAGCGGCGCGAAATGGCGTACGAGGGCAAGGTCGACTGGGCCTTCGCCGAGTTGCTCGCCTTCGGCACGCTGATCGACGAGGGTCGCGCGGTGCGCCTGACCGGCCAGGACTCGCGTCGCGGCACCTTCACCCAGCGCCACTCGGTGATCATCGACCGCAAGACGGCCGAGGAATACACCCCGCTGCACAACATCGGCAGCTCCACCCCGGGCTGGTTCGCGGTACACGACTCGGCGCTGAGCGAATACGCCGCCGTCGGCTTCGAATACGGCTACTCGCTCGGCAACCCGGACGCACTCGTGTTGTGGGAAGCGCAGTTCGGTGACTTCGTCAACGGCGCGCAGTCCATCATCGACGAGTTCATCTCCTCTGGTGAGGCCAAGTGGGGTCAGCTGTCGGAGGTCGTGCTGCTGCTGCCGCACGGTCACGAGGGTCAGGGCCCGGACCACACCTCCGGTCGCATCGAGCGCTTCCTGCAGCTGTGCGCCGAGGGCTCGATGACGGTCGCGGTGCCGTCCACCCCGGCGAACTACTTCCACCTGCTGCGCCGCCACGCACTCGACGGCATCCGCCGCCCGCTGATCGTCTTCACCCCGAAGTCGATGCTGCGCAACAAGGCTGTGGTCTCGGACCTGAAGGACTTCACCGAATCGAAGTTCCGCTCGGTCTTCGACGAGCCCACCTACGAACAGGGCGTCGGCGACCGCAGCAAGGTCAAGCGTGTCCTGCTCACCAGCGGCAAGCTCTACTACGAGCTGGTCGCCGAAAAGGCCAAGCAGAAGCGCGAAGACGTCGCGATCGTCCGCATCGAGCAGCTCTACCCGCTGCCCAAGTTCCGCCTCAACGAGGCGCTTGCCGGTTACCCGAACGCGACGGATATCGCCTGGGTCCAAGAGGAACCGGCCAACCAGGGCGCCTGGCCCTTCTTCGGCCTGAACCTCCCGGAACTCCTCCCGGAGCGCTTCACCAAACTCCGCCGCATCTCCCGCCGCGCCATGTCGGCCCCCTCCTCGGGTTCGTCGAAGGTGCACGCCGTGGAGCAAGCCGAAATCGTCGCCGAGGCCTTCGAGCCGACCGCGTAGCTTCCCGCTGACCCGACGCCGGGCCGAATCCACTCTCCCCCAGAGTGATTCGGCCCGGCGTTGCTCGTGGTAGCCAGTTATCACCGTGGGGCCGGTGGCGCCCCAGCGCTGCCGGGGGCGGCGCCGGGGTCAGGGCGCGAAGCTGGCGTGACGCCTGGGATTCGGTCTTGTACGACGAAACTCGCGCGGGTTCGGATGGGGGCGCCTGGGTGGCGGATGTAGGGGACGGTGCGGAAGTCGGTGTGCCACAGGGTGTGGTCGAGGTGGACGCGGACGTATCCGCGTTGGGAGTTGAAGAATTTCATGTCGGGGTTGGCGGCCAGGAGGTTGCGGCCGGTGGGGTTCATGTCGGTGCCGTCGCCGCCGGTTGTTATCGAGGTGCCGGTGAATTCGGCTGCTACGACCGGGGATTCGGGAGTGGCGTAGTCGGGGCGGAGGTCGGCGACGTAATTGTGGTGGCGGTCGCCGGTGATGACGACGAGATTGTGGATATCGCGGGCGACAGCGGTGGCGAGGACGGTGTTGCGGTCGGCGACGTAGGCGTCCCAGGCATCGGTACCGAAATTGGTCGCTGGGCCGGGGTCGTAGTCGGATTTGGCCATGGCCACCTGATTGCCGAGGATCTGCCAGCGGGCGGAGGAGCGGGTCAGGCCGTCGAGCAGCCAATCGCGTTGTGGTGCACCCAGAATCGAGCGATCGGGCGAAAGTCGGCCGGGGCAATCGTCGCCGATATTGCCGTTGCCGCATGCTCCGCCGGTGCGGTATTGGCGGGTGTCGAGCATGGTGATGTCGGCGAGGTCGCCGAAGGTGTAGCGGCGATGAATGCGCATGGTCGGGCCGGACGGCAGGGCCGCGATGCGCAGTGGCTGATGTTCGTACATCGCTTGGAAGGCGGCGGCTTTGCGGCGGCGGAACAGTGTGGGGATGCGGTAGATGTCGAGGCCGAGGCCGGGATGGTCGGCGAACCAGTTGTTGTCGATCTCGTGGTCGTCCATGGTGACCAGCCACGGGAAGGCCGCGTGCGCGGCGCGCAGCGGTTGTTCGGCCTTGGCCTGGGCGTAGCGCAGCCGGTAGCCGGGTAGATCGACGGCTTCGGCGGCCAGATAGGGCTCCACCGACATCCCCGCACGGCCACGGTTCCAGCCGCGTTCGTAGATGTAATCCCCGAGGTGCACCACGAGATCGAGGTCTTCGGCGCTCATGTGCTCATAGGCGGTGTAGTAGCCGGAAGTCCACGATTGACAGGATGCGAACGCGAATCGCATTCGCGCAGTGGGCTGTCCAGTCGATGGAGCGGTTCGGGTGCGACCGATCGGCGAAATCGCCGAGCCCGCCCGGAACCGGTAGAAGTACCAGCGATTCGGCTCCAGTCCCCCGACCTCCGGATGCACGGTATGTGCGAGCTCTCGCGTGGCGACCGCACTCCCCCGCGCCACCACGTCCCGGAACTGCTCGTCGTGCGCAACCTCGTAATCGACGGTCACCGGATGCTGCGCCATGCCCCCGAGCCCGTCCGGCGCCAACGGATCCGGCGCCAACCGCGTCCACAACACCACCCCATCCGGCAGCGGATCCCCCGAGGCCACCCCCAACGCGAACGGATCCCCCAACCACCGCGGCGCCCGAAACCGCCCACTGCTCGCCGCCGATGCCCCCACCAACACCGCAACCGATCCAGCCGTACCCACCCTCAACAGCTGCCGACGAGACAGACCCATACGTCAGGATATCCGCCGCAAGAGCGCTCTCACGGATGTTCTGTTGTCCGTTTGCCAATGGCAGCGCTCAGAGCATCCAACTCGGCCAGGACATCGACTGCGGCCCAGATGCGGTTGCGTTTGCTGGTGGAAAGTACTTCGAGGATGCCCGCCTCGGTCAACCGGCCGAGGGCTCGATACGCATTGGCATCAGTGGTACCGGTGATCTGTTGAGCGGTATCCGCGTTGAAGATCGGGGTGTCCAGCAGGGCGGCGATGAGCGCTTCGTCGGCCGAGTTCGCGCGTGGACGGGCAATAGCGCGCCAGTGGGCCGGTAGTCCGGCCAGGACACGGGCAGAGTCCTGCGCGGCCTCGCTCGAGTGGATCGCGGCGACGGCGACGTATTCGACGAATGCGTCGGCGCGCCCGTCCCGGTAGGCGGTCAGTTGGGCGAAATAGCGTCCGGTGTCGGCGAGCATCACCGAGGCGAGCGGCACGGTGACCCGCTGTGTCAGGCCGCGGCGGCGCAGGATGGCGCTGATGAGTGCGCGGCCGATGCGGCCATTGCCGTCGGTGAACGGGTGAATGGACTCGAATTGTGCGTGCGCGATGGCCGCCTGCGCGAGGATCGGTAGGTCGGTGCGGTTGACGAAAACCAGCAGGTCGTCCATTAACTCGACCACCAGTTCCGGTGGCGGCGGGATGTATTCCGCGTCGATCGGGGTGTAGTCGCTACCACCGATCCAGTTCTGCACATCGCGCAGGCTGCCGCTATCACGGGCGGCGTAATAGTCCGGGGCCATCAGCAGCCGATGCGCGTCGAGCATTGTGTCCAGGGTGATCGGGCCGGCACCCGCCGCATCGACCATCGCGATCAATGCTTTGACCGCCGCCAATTGCGATTGCGCCTCGTCAGTTGCTTTGCCACCGGCGACGGCCTTACCGAAGGCACGCCAGCCCGCGTCGATGTGCTCGATCTTCGATGACGCAACGGACTCGCTGCGCAGGAGGAAGTCCGCGAGCGGGGCCAGATGTTCGCCGAAGCCCGCCTCGAGGCGGGCGACCGCGATCACCGCCGCTTCATGGGCACGAGCGACCGCGCCGGTGGCGTCGTAGTCGAGGGCGGCAATGCGCGCCGGAATCGACACGGCGATTCGCTCGAGAGTACGGTCCGCCCGCGAACCCCGCCGCTGACGCGAATTCCAAGCCTGGTCCTCGATTCGGCACGATGGCCAGTCCACGACACTCCTTCGGCTGGAAAACGACAACATAGGTGACGTTAACTTCGTTTATACATACTAAACGCAGTTATACGCCGGGTTGTTGTCGTTTGCGCGATCTTCCAGAAGTACTCGCAACAGCAAATCGCCCGCAGCTCACCCGCGAAGCGCGGCGGCCAGCGCGGGGTTCAGCGAAAGGGCCAGGGCCAGTAGGGATTCGACCAAGAGGTCGACCAGTTGTTCGCGGGTGATGGTTTCGTGGCGGAGCCAGGTGAGGGTGGTTTCCTCTACGAAGGCGATCCAGCCGCGCATGGCGAGGGTGAGGCGGGGCCGGTCGGTGTCCGGAATGTCGACGGGCACTTCGGTCAGGATGATGCCGATGATGGCGTTGCGGGTCTGGTCGACGAGCGGGAGCACCTCGGCGCTCACACTCGCCGGGCCGCGCAGCAGCGATACGTACGAATTGCGGTTCTCGCCGACGTACTCGATGTAGCGCTCGATCGAATCGCGCAGCATCTCGAACACGCCGAGGGTGCGGTCCGGTGCGACGCGCTCCAGCAGCTCGGCATTGGCATGGCGGACTATCGCCAGCTGGAAGTCCTGTTTGGTCGGGAAGTAGTGGAAGAGCAGGCCACGCGAGATCCCGGCTTCCCCGGCGATTTCGGTGATCGAGATGTCTTCGATGGCGCGGTCCCCGAGCATCTTGGCGCCCAGGGTGATCAGTTGTAGACGGCGCTCTTCCGGGCTGAGCCGGGTGCGCTTGACAGTTTCTCCGGTGCCTCGACTACTCACGGGCCCATCTTACTGAACGCTGCTCAATACTGTTGACTCGTGCTCAATAGCGTCGTAGTCTGCATTACATGAGTCGCAAGGTTACAGACAAAGCTGTCGGCAACCGCCACGTCAAGACCATCATCATCGGCAGCGGTTTCGCTGGTCTGGGCCTGGCAATCCGGTTGAGCAAGCAGGGCCGCAACGATTACCTCGTATTGGAACGCGGCAGCGATGTCGGCGGCACCTGGCGCGACAACACCTACCCGGGCGCGGCCTGCGACGTGCCGTCGCACCTGTACTCGTACTCGTTCGCGCTGAACCCGAACTGGTCGCGCTCGTTCTCCAAGCAGGGCGAGATCCAGCAGTACATCCAGGGTGTCGCGCGCGAGTACAACGTGCTCGACAAGCACCTGTTCGACTGCGACGTGACGGCGGCCCGCTGGAACAACGCCACCAACCTGTGGCATATCGAATCGACCCGGGGCAGCTTCACCGCCGACACCGTCGTGTCCGCCGTCGGCGCACTGTGCGAGCCCGCGCTCCCGGATATCAAGGGCATCAACGGTTTCGAGGGCGAGATCTTCCACTCCGCGCGCTGGAACCACGATGCCGATCTGACCGGCAAGCGCGTCGCCATCATCGGCACCGGAGCCTCGGCCATCCAGATCGTGCCGTCCATCGCCCCGAAGGTCGCGCACCTGGACGTCTACCAGCGCACCGCGCCGTGGCTGCTTCCCCGCATGGACCGCCCGTACACCCTGCCGGAGCGTTTCGCCTTCCGGCACATCCCGGGCTTCCAGCGACTATCCCGCGCCGCCATCTACGCCGCCCGCGAAACCCAAGTCGTCGGCCTCGCCAAGGTTCCGGCACTGATGCAGGCCTTCGAGCTGATCTCCAAGGCCAAGCTCCAGCTCGAGATCCGCGATCCCGAGCTGCGCAAGAAGGTCACCCCGAACTTCCGGATCGGCTGCAAGCGCATGCTGATCTCCAACGACTACTACCCGGCGCTGAGCCGCCCGAATGTGGATGTGGTCACCGACGGCATCGCCGAGGTGCGCGCGAATTCCATCGTCACCAAGGACGGCACCGAACGCGAAATCGACGCACTCATCGTCGCGACCGGCTTCCACGTCACGGATTCGCCGACCTACGACGCCATCTCGGGCAAGGACGGTCGCACGCTGGCGGAGGTATTCGACGAGATCGGCCAGCAGGGTTACAAGGGTTCGGCCGTCGCCAACTTCCCCAATATGTTCTTCCTGCTCGGCCCGAACGTCGGCCTCGGCCACACCTCGATGGTGTACATGATCGAATCCCAGATCAACTACATCGCCGACGCTCTGGCCACTGTCGATCGCCTCGGCCTGCGCACGGTCGAGGTGAAGCGCGCGGTGCAGGACACCTACAACAAGAACCTGCAGGGCAAACTGGTGAAAAGCGTGTGGAGTACCGGCGGCTGCGCCAGCTGGTACCTGGACAAGCACGGCAACAACACCACGCTCTGGCCGGATTTCACCTTCGAATTCCGCAGGATTACAAAGAATTTCGACGTCTCCGCCTATGAGACGACTAGCGTCGAAAGCTCCCGAGACGATCTGAAAGTGGTGGCACAGTGAATGCAGCATCGCGAAGCGATTCCGTGGGGGGTGGCGGTCGGGCGACTGGTGGGCGCAATGATGCTTACTTCAAAGGCAAGGTCTGTGTGATCACCGGGGCGGGTTCCGGCATCGGCCGCGCCCTCGCGGAGAACCTGGCCAGGCGCGGCGCCGAACTCGCGCTCTCCGATATCGATACCGACGGCCTGGCCGAGACGGTGCGCCGCTGCGAGGCGTACGGAGCCGAAATCAAATCCGATCGGCTGAATGTGACCGAGCGCGAAGCGGTACTGCTGTACGCCGACGCCGTGAAAGCGCATTTCGGCAAGGTGCACCAGATCTACAACAACGCGGGCATCGCCTACCACGGCGAGGTGATCCGCTCGGAGTTCAAGGACATCGAGCGCATCATGGACGTCGACTTCTGGGGCGTCGTCAACGGCACCAAGGCCTTCCTGCCGCTGCTGATCGAATCCGGCGACGGCCACGTCGTCAATGTCTCCAGCCTGTTCGGCCTCATCGCCGTCCCGGGCCAGAGTGCTTATAACGCAGCCAAATTCGCGGTGCGCGGGTTCACCGAGTCGCTGCGCCAGGAGATGCTTGCCGGTAAGCATCCGGTCAAGGTGACCTGTGTGCATCCCGGCGGCATCAAGACCGCCGTCGCCCGCAATGCCACCTATGCCGAGGGCATCGACAGCCAGAGCGCCGCATCGCTGTTCGACAAGAAGCTGGCCATTCACACACCGGAAATGGCCGCGCAGACCATTACCGAGGGCGTCCGCAAGGGACACGGTCGCGTGCTGATCGGCTGGGAGGCCAAGGTGCTCGACCTGTTCGTCCGGGTCACCGCCTCCGGCTACCAGCGCATCGCCGCCGCGGTGAACCGTCCCTTCCTACCCTGAACGAGCCCGGGGAATCGAGGAAAACCCATGCGTGACATCAACATCCCGCTACCCGTCGCGCGAGCGCTGCTGAGTCCGATTTTCCGGGTCTCACTGAACGCGCGACTGCCGTGGCAGATGCAGCGGCTGCTGCTCGATATCGGTTCGCGCGCACAGTTTTTGCCATCGGGCACGACCGTGCACCGGCTCCGCCTCGGCGGGCGACCCGCGGAACGAATCACGGCGGGTTCGGCCAGGCCGAACCTGAACGCGGGCGCAGTGCTCTACCTGCACGGCGGCGGCTATGCGATCGGATCGCTGGCGACGCACCGTTCACTGGCCGCCCGGCTGGCGCACGAAACCGGTTGCACCGTCTATGTTCTCGACTACCGATTGGCGCCGGAGCACCCGTTCCCGGCCGGACTGGAGGACGCCGAGTCGGCCTTCCTGGAGCTGGTCGGCAATATCGGCTACCGCCCCGAACAGATTGCGCTGTCGGGTGATTCGGCGGGCGGCGGACTGTCGCTGGCCACCGCGCAGCGGCTCATCGCCCAACACGGCTACACCCCGGCGGCGCTCGGCCTGATCGCGCCGTGGGTGGATCCGAATCAGGTCCCGGACAAGTTCCGCGATCTGGTGATCAATCGGCCGTGGTCGCGCGCATGCGCCGCGGCCTATCTCGGCGACGGCGACGGCAAGGACACCGGCTACGCACCGCTGCACGGTGAGCTGCGCGGTTTGCCGCCGACGTATGTACAGGTCGATGTCAGCGAACTGCTGCATGCGCAATGTGTCGAATTCGTGACGGCACTGCGGGTTGCGGGCGTCCATACCAGGTTCACCGAGAGCCAGGGGCTATGGCACGTCGCCCAACTGCAGGCCGCGCTCGTCGGGCCCGCCGCGGCGGCACTGACCGAACTTGCCGATTTCCTGCGGGAAGCGGTCCAACCGATCTCGCTGCGCCACCTAGGATAGATAGTGGCTCACCTGCGCTAGTTCGAACGCACGAAACTCGAGACCGACTCCGTCCGACGACCACACATCGGGGCCCCGACGAGACTGCAGACGTGCCGCCGAACTGAACCGGACCGGTTTTCCGGTGGCCGGAATGACGTCCCGGTCACAGGTGTCGTAGATTACTGGCGAGTAAACCCACGTGGAAGGGCACTGATGCGAGAGTTCGAAGCCCCGGCTTCCTACACCGTCCCGGAAGATGCGAACAATTCCGATAACGTCTTCCGGCATGCCGAGGAGTCGCCCGGCGCGGTGCTGTTCAACGTCACCGAAGGTGGCGGCTGGCGGGAAATCAAGGCCGCGGAATTCGCCAAGACGGTCACCGATGTGGCCAAGGGCCTCATCGCCTCCGGTCTCGAGCTCGGCGATCGCGTCGCGATCATGGCCCCGACCCGCTACGAGTGGGTGCTGCTGGACTTCGCCATCTGGGCCGCCGGTGGATGCACCGTCGCCATCTACGACAGCTCGGCCGCCGAACAGGCCAAGTGGATCCTGCAGGACTCCGCCACCAAGCTGCTGGTGGTCGACAGCGATAAGCACCGCAAGGTCATCGATGAGATCGAGGCGGGCGCGCTGCCGGATCTGAAGGAGACCCTGCAGATCGACAAGGGCGCCGTCGACGATTTGATCGCGCGCGGCGCCGACCTCGACGACGCGACCGTGCACGCGCGCCGCGCCGAGGTCAATGCCAAGTCCCCGGCCACCCTGATCTACACCTCGGGCACCACCGGCCGCCCCAAGGGCGTCATGCTCTCGCATTCGAATCTGTACGCGGAGTCGAAGTCCGACCGGATCGCGCTGAACAAGTACGTCGCCGAGGGCAAGAAGACGCTGATGTTCCTGCCGCTGGCGCACGTGTTCGCGCGTGCCGTCACGCTGGCCGCATTCGACGCCAAGGTGATCGTCGCGTTCACCGCCGACTGGTCCACCCTGGTCGAACAGTTCGGCAGCTACCGCCCGCACTTCATCCTCGCGGTACCGCGCGTCTTCGAGAAGGTGTTCAACAGCGCCAAGCAGAAGGCCCACGACGGCGGTAAGGGCAAGATCTTCGACGCGGCCGCCGAAACCGCCATCGCCTACAGCCAGTCCATCGACAACGGTGGGCCCGGACTGGTGCTCAAGCTCAAGCACACGGTTTTCGACAAGCTCGTCTACAGCAAGCTGCGGGTCGCGCTCGGCGGTCAGTGCGAGGCCGCGGTCTCCGGCGGCGGACCGCTCGGTGCGCGCCTGGGCCACTTCTTCCGCGGCGTCGGCGTCACTATCTACGAGGGCTACGGCCTCACCGAGACCACCGCGGCCATCACCGTGAACACTCCCGGCAATATTCGCGTCGGCACCGTCGGCAAGCCGATCGAGGGCCATGCGGTGAAGATCGCCGAAGACGGCGAACTGCTGCTGCGCGGATCGGTTGTCTTCAACGGTTATTGGGGCAATGCCGAGGCCACCGAGGAGGCGTTCACCGACGGCTGGTTCAAGACCGGCGACCTGGGCGCCGTCGATGGCGACGGGTACGTCACCATTACCGGCCGCAAGAAGGAAATCATCGTCACCGCGGGCGGTAAGAACGTCTCCCCCGGTCTGATGGAGGATTCGCTGCGCGCCCACCCGCTGATCAGCCAGGTCATGGTGGTCGGCGACGGACAGCCCTTCGTCGGCGCGCTGATCACCCTCGATCCGGAGGCGCTGCCGGGCTGGAAGGAGCGCAACAACCTGCCCGTCGAGACCCCGATCGAGCAGATCATCGAGAATCCGGCGCTGGTAGCGGAGATCAACGCGGCGGTCGCGGAGACCAATAAGAAGGTCTCGCATGCCGAGGCGATCAAGAAGATCCGCATCCTGCCCGTCGACTGGACCCAGGAGACCGGTGAGCTGACGCCGAAGATGTCACTGAAGCGGGCCGTGGTGATGAAGCAGTACGCGTCCGAGGTGGAGAAGATCTACAGCTGACGCTGATTTTGCGAGGCGCCGTCCGCGAGTTGCGGACGGCGCCTTTGCTTTTCGTTCAGCTGGGGAGGCGGTCCAAGAAGTCGGCGATGAGCGGCGCGATCTCGCCCAGGTGCGTCTCCAACGCGAAGTGGCCCGTATCGAAGACGTGCAGCTCGGCGTCCGGGAGATCGGCGAGGTAGGCGTGCGCGCCGGGCTCGGGGAAGAAGGGGTCGTTCGAGCCCCAGACGACGAGGGTGGGCGGGGTGTACTTGCGCAGCCACTGCTGCCATTCGGGGTAGGCAGCGACATTCGACTTGTAGTCGAAGGCCAGGGCTACCTGGGCCTCCTTGCGGCCGGGCAGGTCGAGGAAGTACTGATCGAGGATCCACGATTCGGGGCTGAGCACGGTCGCGTCGGAGACGCCCTGCTCGTACTGACCGCGGGTTCCTTCCAGTGTGAGCAGACCGCGAATCGTGTCTTCGGCTCCTTCGTCCTCGGGCCGCAATGCGGTGAAGTCGCGAGCGAGATCCGACAGTCCCGCCTCGTAGGCATTGCCGTTCTGGACGATGAGGCCGTTGACCCACTCGGGGTGGCGCAGCGCGATCCGGAAGCCGACCGGAGCGCCGAAATCGAAGACGTACATGGCGAACTCGCGCAGTTCCAGCCGTTCGACGAAACCCTCGACGACATCGGCCAATCGCTCGAACGAGTAGTCGAAATCGGCTGGTTCGGTGGTGTTTCCGAAGCCCGGGTAGTCCGGGGCGAGCAGCCGGTACTGCGCGCCGAGCACATCGAAGAGCCTACGGAACTGGTGCGAGGCCGACGGAAAGCCGTGCAGCAGAAATAGCACGGGAGCGTCCGCGCGGTTGGGGACCGATTCGCGGTAGTGGACCTCGACGCCGTCGACATCGATGTGGCGGTGGTGGATGACTGGCAGCTCGATCATGGCTTCACATGCTTTCTTTACGTGATGTTGCATTAGTTCTAGCGGATCGACTTCTAATGTGTCAACTGCTAGATGTAGCATTAGAACCATGACTGAAGCTCTGCTGGTCGGCGAGCCGTTGGCATTGGACCTGGTCAATACCCGGCCGACCGGTGTCGATCTGCTGGCGACCCCGGATGACCTCGCGAATTGGCTTGCGCTGCAGGCCGACCGGTTCCCGGAGCTCGCGGTTGTACACCCCACTCCCGGCGACCTCGTCGCCGTTCATGCGGTGCGCGACCTCACCAACACAG
The DNA here is from genome assembly GCF_050942345.1 of Nocardia pseudovaccinii. Lineage (NCBI taxonomy): Bacteria > Bacillati > Actinomycetota > Actinomycetes > Mycobacteriales > Nocardiaceae > Nocardia > Nocardia pseudovaccinii. Next base: position 1,949,608 of record NZ_CP192074.1, on the reverse strand, counting down.
CCTTGGACGCACTGCTCCATGAACGACGCCCGCCCACCGATGCATTGCGCGGACTCAATGCCGCGCAGGCCGCCGCGCCCTCGATCCGACAGCTCGAGTGGGGCGGCGATGCGGTGATCGCGACGGTGCGCCGCAATGGCACGGCGGCCGAGAAGCTGGCCGCGGTCTTGGCCGAAGCCGCCGCCGACCTGCTCGCCGATCCATCGATCGGCAAGCTGAAGCGCTGCGAGGCCGACGACTGCGTTCTGCTGTTCCTGCCCGCACACCCGCGCCGTCGCTGGTGCTCACCCGAACGCTGCGGCAACCGGGTCCGCGTCGCCCGCTACTACCAGCGGCACAAGTCCGCGGACTGAGGTTCACGTCACCGAATGGTCATACTCCCCGACCGCACCCGGCAGTAGGCTCGGACCATGGCTGAACTGCGCTTTCGGGTGGCGGCGGGCATTGTCGCCGCCGGTCTGGCACTCGGCGTGTCCGAGCTCGTTGCCGCCTTCATCGGCCCCGACAGCGCGCCACCGAACGCTCTCGGCTCCACCGTCATCGACCACACCCCGGACGGCCTGCGCGAATGGGTCATCCAAACCTTCGGCACCAATGACAAGACCCTGTTGTTCGTCTGCATGGCACTCGTGGCCGTGCTGGTCGCCGGATTCATCGGAGCCATCGAACGAACAGATCACCCGCGCGGATCCTGGCTCCTGGCCGCGCTCGGCCTGCTCACCGCGGCCATCGCCTTCGGCCGCACCGGACTCTCCACCGTCTGGCCCACCGTAATCGGTGTCGCCGCAGGCATTTACGCCCTCCGCGCCCTGACCTCCCGAATCGACGACGCAGCAGCCGCACACATGGCCCGGCCCGCCGCGCCTTCGCCGAAAACCACTGCCACCGAAGCCGAATCATCCAGCACCGACGTGTCGGCTGCGCCCGGTAAGGGGGTTGGACAGAGCGCGGCAGCATCATCAGCGATACCGGAACCGGCTGCCACCCAACATGACTCGGCCGACCAGGGCACGGCGGGGATACTGGATGCCAGTCCGGTCACGGCGGAAGAACCAGCGTCGAGCGACGACGGGACGGCGGCCCGCTCGACCGCGGCGGCGGCCGAGAAGGAATCTGCGGCTTCGGGACCGCAGCGGCGACAGGTGTTGCGGGGCATTGCGATCACGGGTGGGCTGGCGTTGCTCAGTGGGGTGGGTGGGCGGCTGATCGGGGCACAGCGGCGGGATGTTTCCGGTGAGCGTGCGGCAATTCAGTTGCCGGAGCCGAGTGGGCCGACCGTTTCGCTCGCACCCGACGCGGATTTGAAATTGCGGGGGCTGACGCCGTATCTGACATCCAATAGCGACTTCTATCGGATCGATACCGCGCTGATCGTGCCGCAGGTATCCGTTGACGATTGGTCGTTGCGGATCCACGGGATGGTGGATCACGAAATCCAGCTCAGCTGGGACGATCTCGCCAAACGCACACCGGTCGAGACGCTGGTGACGCTGGCCTGTGTCTCGAATCCGGTCGGCGGCGATCTGATCGGCAATGCGAGCTGGCGCGGCTACCGCCTGGACGAACTGCTCGCCGAGGCCGGACCGCATCCGGATGCCGATATGGTCCTGTCGCACAGCATCGACGGCTTCACCGCGGGCAGTCCGCTGGCCGTACTCACCGACGGTCGCGATGCGCTGCTCGCCGTCGGCATGAACGGCGAACCCCTCCCGGTCGCGCACGGCTATCCGGCCCGGCTGGTCGTCCCCGGCCTCTACGGCTACGTCTCCGCCACCAAATGGGTGACCGAATTGGAGATCACCCGCTTCGACCGCGCCACCGCCTACTGGACCCGTCGCGGCTGGTCCGCCTACGGCCCCATCAAAACCGGCACCCGCATCGACACCCCGCGCGCCCGCGCCAAACTGCAACCGGGCAGCACCGCCATCGCCGGCGTCGCCTGGGCCCAACACCGCGGTATCCGGGCCGTCGAAGTCCAAATCGACAACGGCCCTTGGCAACCCGCCCGCCTTTCCACCGAACAATCCATCGACACCTGGCGCCAATGGGTCTACGACTGGAACGCCACCCCCGGCCCCCACACCATCCGCGCCCGCGCCACCGACGGCACCGGCGAAACCCAAACCGAAGCCCGCGCCCCCGTAGTCCCCGACGGCGCCACCGGCTACCCCTCCACCACCATCCAGGTCGGCTGACGATTACGGCGCATAAGACAATGTTTTTGACCCGGTGCGCGCTTACCGGCCGGTTGCGCTTGCCACGATAGGATCGGCCCGATACTCGTTGCCGGTCCCGAGGAGCAGCATGTCCGCCGTATTCGATTGGGCGCGGGAAGAGAACCTGCAGCCGGAGCCGATCACGGTGGAGATTTGGAAGGAACTGCCCGAAGACTTCTGCCGCCTGGTTGAGGTGGAGAACGGCGAAGCGGTCCGGGCGGAAGCACCGAGTCGACCGCATCAGACAGCGACGTTCAGACTTGCACACATGGTTGACCGAGCAATCGCCGAGCACGTCGACCAGTATCGGGACGAATGCCTGGACACCAGTATTGACTTCGACTTACTGCTGTGGGAAACGCCGCGAACAACCATCAGGCGACCTGATCTCGGCATTTACGACTGTGCACCCCCGGATCTCCGACCGCTGCCCGCTCACCTCGTAAAGCTGGTCATCGAGATCGTGTCACCGGGCACCACGAGGATCGACCTGGTCGAGAAGAAAGCGGAGTATGCAATTGCCGGTATCCCGTGGTATTGGATTGTCCGAATTGGCGACAACAGCGTCTCAATGATCGAGATCTTCGTTCTTGATCATGTCCTCGGTCAGTACCGACCTCATGCGAAGTTGACGCCGAACGAGCCGCAGACCACCGTCGACCTACCGATTCGGATAACCATCGATTGGACCCAGCTGACGGGTCTGGCCCGCTGACGGGTGTGCCCCGTGCGCGAATTACGCACGGGGCACACAGAACTCAGACGCCGACGGCGTCGGCTTTGGCCAGGTCGGTCTTCGAACCGGATGCGGCAGAATTCCCGTGGCGGATGAAAAGGGCCGAGGCGATTACCCCGATCAGGAGGATGCCCGCGGGGAGCAGGATGGCTTGGCTGAGGGCGGTGCTGAAGGCGTCCTTGACGAATTCGGGGATGGGCCCTTGGCCCGCACCGCCTTCGGAGACCTTGCCGCCGCCGAGGCCGTTTGCGCTCATGCGGGCCGCGACCAAGGCGCTGATCGCGGCGCTACCGAGCACCGAACCCACCTGCCGGGTGGTGTTGTAGACACCCGCGCCCGCACCGGCCAGCTGGATCGGCAGGTTGTGCGTGGCGGTGGAAGCCAGTGGCGCCCAGATGCAGGCGTTGGCGAAACCGGCCAGCGCGGCCGAGATCAGGAACCACACCAGTGACGAATGCGGTGTCATCACTGCCGCGAACCAGAAGATCGATGCCGAGAATCCGATGAATCCGATGGTGGGCACAAGACGCGGGTGCAGCTTGTCGGAGACCTTGCCGATGATCGGTGCGAAGACGCCCGTGACGATCGCCATCGGCGCGAATACCAAGGCGGACTTGGTCGGTGACATTTCGCGCACCGCTTGCAGGTAGAAGTACGTCGGCACCATAAACGAGGTGACCGCCGCGCCCATGGCCGCGATGGCCACATTCGACATCGCGAAGTTGCGATCACGGAACAGCCCCAGTGGCAGCAGCGGCTCACCGGTATTGCGCGACTGATTCACCAGGAACACCGCCAGCACAACAACACCCGCGCCGATCATCAGCCAGATGCGCAGCGACCAATCGTAGGTATTGCCCTCCTGGATACCGAAGACCAGCAGGAACAGACCGATACCGCTGAGCACCACACCCGGGATGTCGAACTTGTGCTCATGCGTCGGCAACGCCGGAACCAGCCAGACCGCGAGCGCGAAGGCGACGATGCCGACCGGAACATTGACGATGAAGATCCACTCCCAGCCGAGCCCGTCGACCAGCACACCGCCGAGGATCGGGCCGACCAGCGTGGCCAGACCGGCGACACCGCCCCACAGACCCATGGCCGCACCGCGCTTGTCCGGCGGGAAGGTCCTGGTGATCACCGCCATGGTCTGCGGCGTCATCATCGCGGCGCCGAGACCCTGCACGGCCCGCGCGGCGATAAGCATGGTGATCGATCCGGACAGACCGCACCACAGCGAGGCGGCGGTGAAGACGGCCAGACCGATCAGGTACAGGTTCTTGGGCCCGTAGCGATCACCCAGCCGACCGGTGACCAGCAGCGGCACCGCATAGGTCAGCAAGTACGCGCTGGTCACCCAGATGACCTGGGAGATGTCGGCCTGCAGATCCGTCATGATCGCCGGGTTCGCGACCGCGACGATGGTCATATCCAGCAGGATCATGAAGAAGCCGACGACCAGCGCGAACAGCGCTAGCCACGGATTACGTTGTGTGGTCATGGATTTGGTTCCTATCTCGGATGTCTGTTCCGGAGGGCGTGCGCACACCGGTACACATCAGGGCGATGACGCGCTGGTCTCGTTCCAGCGGCGCGGCACCGGGGGTGGTTCGGAATGTTCCTGGTCGGACCAGGGGTGCTGATGCTCGGTTATGCGGACGCCGGTGGCCGGATCGAATTCGTCCCACTCCATCTCGCCGCTGTCCAGTTCGGAGATCAGGTTGTCGACCCACGCGATCTCGGCGGCGATGGTGGCATGCAGATACGGGAGCACGATCCAGTAGCGCCGCGGTACGGCGTGCAACCCCGCCCACTGGCTCATCATGTCGACATCGGCGAGATCCTGCGCCAATCGCTCGACCCGCTCCCGCAGTAGCCCGAGCACTTCCGGCGCGGGCAGGTTGTGCGCCTCCGCGAGCGCGACCGGGAATACCGGGTATTCCCGCCCGGGATTGCGCAGGATCTCGGCGACCCGGGAACGCAATGCCTCCCGGCCGCTTTCGGTGATCCGGTAGGTGGTGCGCTCCGGCCGATTCCCGTCCCGGTCGACCCCCTCGGCCTGCACCATTCCTTGGTCGGCCAACCGCGTCACCGTGTGATATAGCGAGCCAGGACGCACCTTCACCAAGATGTCCTCCCGACGGGCGATCAGCAGTTGATACGCCTCGTAGGGATGCATGGGCCGCTCGTCGAGCAGCGCGAGCACGGCGATCGCCAATGGCGTCACCGACGGGCGCGCGTGCTGCCCCATTTTCGGTCACCTCCTGCAGAACACTCGCGGATGCGAGATCGAATTCCCGGAGCACGATAGCCACGGCCACCGACATACTCCGCATCAAATACTCCACGTGGAATATACGAGGCGGAACAGTCCGCCCACAAGACCGCGGTATCGAACGGAAATGTGATCGGCGACATAGCAAACGGCCCGAGCGTCAACGCTCGGGCCGTCGTGACCAGGGGGTTGCTAGAGCGCGTGGTTGTCCAACCAGGTGCGTGCCACCTCCGCGGCAGCGGCACCTGCGCGGACCTTGCGGATCATCTCCGCCAACTCGTCGGTCGTGAGCTCGCCCGCGACGTAGTTCAGTTTCTTGATCTGCCGATCATCCAGCAGACCCTTGCGGTAGACCGCGAGCACATTCTCGGCTCGCACCGCGTAGTCGCTATCGGCGAGGATCGTCAGCCCATCGGTCGCACCGGGGGTCAGCGCGGGCGGGCCGGTCAGGATTCCGGCCTGGATTTCGCCGTCCAGCAATGCCTTTCGCAACGCGGTCGCGTCGGGATAGGGCCTGGTACCGGCGAAGTCGCAACCGGCAATCCGCACGGGTGCCGCGGTCTGCAGCACGCCGGGCACCGGTGCCACCCCGGCCTGGATTTCGCCACACCGCGGTGCGAGCGCGCCGATCGACCGCACGTCCTTGCCCACCGCTTCGGTCAGCAGCACCCGGGCTCGCATATCCGTACCGTCGGCCGGATCGGAGACCGCCAGCCCTTCCGGCAACGACCGGTTCAACTCCTCGGTCACCGACAACCGAACTGGTGCGGACTTGTCCGCCACCTCGGTCGTCACCTCGGGCTTGCGCGCCTGCGCATCGGCATTCAGGAAGGTGAGCAGTTCGCCGCTGTGCTCGCCGACCACCGTCACCGTGCCCGCATCCAGTGCGGCCAGATAGTCCGCCCGATTACCGAGATCGGCGGTGACCGAGGTGCGCGCACCGGTCCGCGCCAACGCACCGGCATAAATTTGCGCAAGCAGATTTGATTCCATCGAATCGCCCGCGCCGACCGCTATCGTCGGGCCCGAATCGTCGCTTCCACAGGAAACAGCCAGCCCGACGGCCGTGACGACCACGATCCGTGCCAGCATCCGCCTCGACGCGGCCAACCCCATCCGGCGACACCAACCTTCGGTAGTGAACAGGAACTGCATGCAGCGGGCAATATGAACAACCAGAATGTACCGGGTGGCCGTGCGAGCACGGCTTCTCGCACCGCCCGTCATGCCGGAAGGACTCCAGTGAAAACCACGATCAACCCCGATGCCGCGCGGCACGGGCGGTTCGCGCTGCGGCTGACGCTGCGCGCCGCCCGCATTCTCGTCGCCGCCGCGGCATTGGCCGCCGCCATGATCCTGTCCGCCTGCGGCAACTCCGATCCGCTTGCGGCCAAGGGCAATTGCGAGGGCGACGGGCTGACCGTCGGCTCGGCGAACTTCCCGGAATCGGAAACGGTTGCGAATATCTACGCGGAAGTGTTGCGCGCCAACGGATTCAATGTCGACACCAAACTCAATATCGGTAGCCGCGAAGCGTATATCCCGGCACTGCGCCAGTGCGCGATCTCGGTGATTCCGGAGTACAACGGCAACCTGCTGCAGTACCTGGACAAGAACGCCACCGCGGCAAGCTCAACCGATATCGACGCCGCCCTCATCACGGCACTCGGTTCCGATCTCGCCGTCGGCACCCCGGCCCCGGGCCAGGACTCGGACGCGGTCGTGGTCACCAAGGCCACCGCGGAGCGCTGGAACCTGCACAGCATCGCCGATCTGGCCGCACATTCGGCCGAGGTGAAATTCGGTGCGCCCGCCGAATTCCAGGAGCGCGCGGGCGGTCTGCCCGGCCTGAAGAAGAACTACAACCTGGATATCGCCGCGAACAATTTCGTGCCGATCGCCGACGGCGGCGGACCCGCGACGGTGCGCGCGTTGGTCGAGGGCACGGTGACCGCGGCCAATATCTTCACCACCTCCCCGGCGATCGCGCAGAACAATCTGGTGGTCCTGGAGGATCCGAAGCACAACTTCCCCGCCCAGAATGTGGTGCCGCTGTTCAATTCCGCCAAGAAGACCGATAAGGCGCTCACCGCCCTCAACGCGGTCTCCGCGAAACTCACCACCGGCGAACTGCTGAAGCTCAACGAGGCGGTCTCCGGGAGCAGCAAGACCGAACCCAAGGCCGCAGCACAACAATGGGTCGCCGCCCAAGGGCTGAACAAGCCCACCGGGTAGGAGCCAGCGTGTCCGATATCGAATTCAGCCGTATCAGCAAGACCTATCCGGATGGCACGCACGCCGTCTCCGACCTCGATCTACGCATCGAATCCGGTTCGTTCACCGTCTTCGTCGGACCGTCGGGCTGTGGCAAGACCACCTCGATGCGCATGATCAACCGGATGATCACACCCAGTTCGGGCACCATCACCGTTGGCGGCGCGGATATCTCGACGGTGAATCCGGTCGAGCTGCGGCTCGGTATCGGATACGTGATCCAGAGCGCCGGACTCCTGCCGCATCGCACCGTCGTCGACAATGTCGCGACCGTGCCTGTGCTGCAAGGAGTTCGGCGTCGCGCGGCCCGCGCGGCGGCACTCGAGGTACTGGACCGGGTCGGGTTGGACCGATCGCTGGCCAACCGGTATCCCGCCCAGCTCTCCGGCGGACAGCAGCAGCGCGTCGGGGTGGCCAGGGCGCTGGCCGCGGATCCGCCGGTGCTTTTGATGGACGAACCGTTCAGCGCGGTCGATCCGGTGGTGCGCGAGGAGTTGCAGGCCGAAATGCTGCGGCTGCAAGCCGAATTGCGCAAAACCATCGTCTTCGTCACCCATGACATCGATGAGGCGGTGAAACTCGGCGACCGGATCGCGGTGTTCGGGCCGGGCGGCGTCCTCCAGCAGTACGACGAACCACAGCGCGTACTGGCCGCGCCCGCAACAGATTTCGTGGCGGGCTTCGTCGGACGTGATCGCGGCTATCGCGCGCTGTCGTTCCGCAGTGCGGATAGCCTGACACTGCACGAGATTCACACAGCGACCGAACCCGAACTCACCGAATTGCGGCTGGACCGCGGCGAATGGGTATTGGTGGTCACCGATTCCGGCGTGCCGCGCGGGTGGATCGATGTCACCGGCGTAGAGAGCATTCGGGCCGGGCGGGCATTGCACGACAGCATCGCCGCGGGTGGCTCGCTCTTCCCACCGGACGGCGACCTCCGGCAGGCACTGGATGCGGCGATCTCCTCACCGTCGGGAATCGGTGTCGCCGTTGACGATTCCGGTGCGACTCGCGGCGGTATCCGGGCTCCCGAGGTACTCGAACAACTCGCCGGGCAGCGCACGGTGGAGGACGACGAGCGCAATCGGCATTTCTTCGAAACCGAAAACGCATGAAGTATCTGATCGACAACTTCTCCGAGATCATGGGTTTCACCAAGACCCATCTGTATCTCGCGTTGGTGCCGCTGCTGCTCGGGCTGATCATCGCGATTCCGGTTGGTGCGTTGGTGCGCCGGATCTCCTGGCTGCGGCGCGTCACGGTGACGGCGGCCAGCCTGTCGTACACCATTCCATCGCTGGCCCTGTTCGTGATCATCCCACCGCTGGCCGGGATTTCGACCATCGATCCGCTGAATGTGATCATCGCGCTCACCGTGTATTCGACGGCGCTGCTGGTGATCGCGGTACCGACGGCGCTGGATTCGGTGTCGCCCACCGTCATCGATGCCGCCGACGCCGTCGGCTTCAGTTCGCTGCGGCGCACCGTGACCGTCGATATGCCTTTGGCCATACCGGTTTTCGTCTCCAGCCTGCGCGTTGTGGTGGTCACGAATATCGCCATGGTTTCGGTCGGCGCGCTGATCGGTGTCGGCGGGCTCGGAAAACTCTTCACCCAGGGCTATCAGCGCGACTACCCGGACGAGATCATCGCGGGCATCGTCGTGACGCTGGCGCTGGCCCTGATCTTCGACCGCCTGGTGTACGCCATCGGACGCTGGGCGACCCCGTGGACGCGCGCGGACACCAGGACGGCGAAAGGCGCTGCGGCATGAACCTTTTCATCGATGCCTGGCACTACTTCACCGACAGCGCGAACTGGAGCGGCCCGGCGGGTATCCAGCACCGCATCGCCGAGCACCTCTGGTACAGCTTCCTGACCGTCGTCGTCTCCGCGGCCGTCGCGCTTCCGCTCGGGCTGGTGATCGGGCACACCCGTCGCGGTTCCGCACTGCTGGTCGGATTCGCCAATGCCATGCGCGCCCTGCCCACCCTCGGCCTGCTGACCTTCCTGGTGCTCGGCCTCGGACTCGGCCTGATTCCGCCGCTGCTCGCACTCGTCACGGTCGGCATTCCGCCGCTGCTGGCCGGTGCCTACGCCGGAATCGCCAACGTTTCGGCCGATGTCGTGGACGCCTCACGCGCCATGGGCATGACCGAGCGCCAGATCCTGTTCCGCGTCGAGGTCCCCAACGCACTGCCGATCCTGCTCACCGGCCTGCGCGGGGCTACCCTGCAGGTCATCGCCACCGCCACCATCGCCGCCTTCGTCAACCTGGGCGGTCTGGGCCGCTATATCTTCGACGGCATCGCCGTCTACCGCTACGACCGGGTGCTCGTGGGCGCCCTGCTGGTCGCGGTCCTCGCCATGGTGATGGACGGCCTGCTGGCTTTCGCGGTCTGGGCCAGCGCACCCGGCACGGGTCGCTTGCGCCGCCCCTCTCAGCTGCCCGTCACCCCTGCCGGAATCCTGCAGGCGGCGGACTAGAGCTCAGGCATAGGGATCGGTGATCTCGCGCAACAGAGCCAACGTCTCGCGCAGCTGCCGCATGCGCTGCGCACCGAGGTGCGTCGCCCACTCGGCCTCGATCCGGTCGGCGACGGAGTTCGCGTATGCCGCCATCTTCGCTCCGCGTTCAGCCAGCACGACCAACCGTGCCCGACCGTCGCTCGGGTCCGGCACGCGCTGCACATAGCCGGCGCGCTCGAGCTGATCGACCAGGAATCCGGCGGTCTGCTTGGTGACCTGAGCCTGCTCGGCCAATTCGGTCAGGCGGCTGCCATCGGGACCGATGCGCGCCGCGAGCCGCCCCTGGGCGACAGTGACGTCGTCGTATCCGGACTCGGCGAGATCGGCGAAGATCCGGTCCTCCATCGATCGGTGCGCAATGAACATCAGCAGGCCCACATTCATATCGTCGTCGGCCATCCCACTCCTTGACGTTGGTCAGATAAGCTTACTATATTGGTAAGCCTATCTGACCAACCCTACAAGAGGTCCGAAACCCGGGAGCGCACCATGGACCGCGAAACCTGTTGGCAGACCATCGAACAGCAGCGGCGCGCGATTGCCGACCTGCTGGCCGATCTATCGGCCGACGAGTGGGAAACACCGTCATTGTGCGCGGGCTGGCGAGTCAAGGAGGTCGCCGCACACATCGCGCTGACACCGCAGCCACCCTCGATCGGCGTCATGCTCGGCACCGGCATCCGCGCGCGCGGCAACTACAACCGGTTCATCGATGACCTCACCAGGCGCTACGCGAAACATCCAGCCGCAGAACTCGTTTCGGCGATCCACGGCAACACCGGCTCCCGGAGGCTGCCCAAGCTCACCAACTATCGCAATATCCTGTTCGACACGATGGTGCACGGTCAGGACATCGCGATTCCGCTCGGTCGCACGATCGAGATCGAACCGGCGGCCGCGGCCGCCGCGGCCGCCCATGCGGTAACCGTCGGATGGCCGGTGTGGGATAAGCACCGCCTCGACGGCATCCGCCTGGTCGCATCCGACGTCGACTGGACACATGGCAGCGGACCGGAGATCCGCGGCCCGATCACCGCACTGTTACTCCTGGTCACCGGCCGCCCAGCGGCAATGGACCTGCTGGTGGGCGACGGCGTCGCGCTGATGACCGCTCGCCTGCGCTGACCGCCCCGGCATTGACCAATGATGTGACATGGGTCACGATGTGACGTGGCCGCAGGAGTTTGCTTCGCGGATGCTCGACGCGATCGCGGAGCCGAATTCTGCGGGATCACTCATCCGAGACCAGGAGGCGTACCGTGAACAGTCGCTCTATGAAGGCACGCGACATCATGCACGAAAACGCGGAGTGGATCCCCGCCGACGAAACGCTGGATCGGGCCGCGCAGATGATGCGCAGGCTGGATATCGGCGCACTGCCGATCGGCAGCGACGACCGGCTCGTCGGCATGCTGACCGATCGCGACATCGTCGTGAAATGCATTGCGATGGGCCATGATCCGAGCAAGGTACGGGCCGGGGATCTGGCCGAGGGCACCCCGCGCTGGATATCCGCCGATGCCGATGTCCGCGAGGTGCTGGACATGATGGAGCATGATCGGATCAAACGGCTGCCGGTGATCGACAACAAGAAGCGGCTCGTCGGCATGATCTGCGAATCCGATATCGCCAAGAACCTCAGCGACGCCGAAATCGCAGAATTCGTCTCGGCCGTCTTCGTTCCACACTGATCAACCCGCACAACGCGATACGGGGCCGCTCACCTGAGTGAGCGGCCCCGTATCTGCGGGTCGAAATTACGCGACGCCCTCCGCGCGGGCGGCCGCGGCCACGGCCTCGGCGACGGCCGGGGCGACACGCGGGTCGAGCGGGCTCGGCACGATCTTGTCCGCGGCGATCTCATCGGCGACCACGCTGAGGATGGCATCGGCGGCGGCGATCTTCATGCCCTCGGTGATGCGGCGCGCGCCCGCGTCCAGCGCGCCCTTGAAGACGCCCGGGAACGCGAGGACATTGTTGATCTGGTTCGGGAAGTCGCTGCGCCCGGTGGCCACGATCGCGGCGTACTTGTGCGCGACATCGGGGTGGATCTCCGGATTCGGGTTCGACATGGCGAACACGATCGACTCCGGCGCCATCGAGGCGATCAGCTCCTCGGCGATGGTGCCCGCGGAGAGTCCGAGGAACACATCGGCGCCGTCCAGCGCCTCGGCCGCACCACCGGCGAGCCCGCGCGGGTTGGTGCGCTGCGCCAGTTCGGCCTTCACTTCGTTGAGGTCGCCGCGCTCACGGTTCACGATGCCCTTGGAATCGAGCACGGTCACATCCTTGACGCCCGCGGCGAGCAGGATGTTCGTGCACGCGACACCGGCGGCGCCCGCACCGGACACCACGACCTTCATGCCGTCGATGGCACGACCCTGCACCTTGGCCGCGCCGTTGAGGGCGGCGAGCACCACGATGGCGGTGCCGTGCTGGTCGTCGTGCATGACCGGGCAGTCCAGCGCCTCGATGAGCCGCTGCTCGATCTCGAAGCAGCGCGGCGCCGAGATGTCCTCCAGGTTCACCGCGCCGAAGCTCGGGCGCAGCCGGATGACGGTCTCCACGATCTCGTCGACGTCCTTGGTGTCCAGGACGACCGGGATCGAGTTCAGTCCGGCGAACTTCTTGAACAGCGCCGCCTTGCCCTCCATCACGGGCAGCGAGCCGCGCGGGCCGATGTCACCGAGACCGAGCACCGCGGTGCCGTCACTGACCACCACGACGAGCCGATCGGTCCAGGTGTAGCGCTTGCACAGCGCCTCGTCTTCCGCGATGGCCAAGCTGACCTTCGCCACACCCGGGGTGTAGGCGATGGAAAGGTCGCGCTGGGTGTCCAGCGGTGCGGTGAGTTCGACCGAGAGCTTGCCGCCTAGGTGGCCCGCGAAAATTTCTTCCTGGGTGATTTCGGAAAGGCTTGCGGTGGCATTCACTGCGTCAGTCACAGATGACACGATTTCACTCCTGATCGGGTCGGACAAGCCGGAGGGACGGTTACCGCCGGGTACATGGGTATGAGCTGTTTCACACGCTCATCGAGTGCGCTGACCGGGACATTTCGGGTCGAGCCGAGAGCATCGGAAATGCGACGATCTACTACCGAAACGTGGCGCGGCACTGATCCGCAGAGCGAAGGTCGGACGGGTGTGTCCGTACAAAACGTGCAGGTCTTTTCGAGCGACCTGCAAGCAGTCGCTAACGATCGGCGACCTCGGGTCGCGACGGTGCGTCGCGAGGCAATGATCGCCGTTGTTCCCGAACCCGGCGGTGGCGTAGGCGGGAATCCGTAGCATTCTGCCAGCCGGGAGGACGCATTGCCAAACCGGCGTGTCGTGTTCCGGTCGAGCGTCATCTTTCGAGGGTAGGTCGCGGGAATTACCAGGGGGTAAGCAGAAACTCGCAGTTCGGCAGCGGAATCCGGTGAGCTGTCACAACGGGAGCGGATCGGCCGCGGTGAGGTCCGGCCGCGCCGGAGGCTCGGGCATCATATCGGCAACCCCGGTGCGCACCCACACCGCCTCGAGTCCGCCGGAGGTCAGCCGCACCCGCCAATCCGCCGCTGCGCCTGGATGATCGGTGCGGCGGTGCATCCCGCGACTCTCCGTGCGCGCGAGCGCACTGTATTTGGTCCAGCGCGCCACCGCGAGCAGCGCCGCCGCCTGCCTGGCGCGCAACCGGTCGACGCCGAAGCCGCCGAGATCGAAGTCGGCGCCCGGCCACATGGCGTCGAGTTCGCCGATGCTGTCGCGCAGACTTCCTGCGCTGCGCCAGTAGCTGCGCCGCAATGGCAGCGTGTGCTCCTGCACCAGCCCGACCACCGCGCGCGGATCGATGCGGGCCACCGGATTCAGTCCGGCACCGGCCACCTCGCGCACCGGCCCCGTCACACCGCGCCCACGTGCGAAACGCGCGGCGCCCTTTCCGGCCCACACACCCGAGGCGATGGCCCATGCTCCACCCTGACCACCGAAGCCGCTGACCGCGCCGGTGATCGGCTCGCGCGTCATCACATCGCCCGCGCCGTAGAGTCCGGCCACCGTGGTCGCGCAGTCGGTCCCGCCTATGCACAGCCCGCCGGTCCCGCGGACCGTCCCTTCCAGCACCGCGCGCAGCGGTACCCGGCGGGTGTGGTCGACCAGCCCTTGTCTGGAGAGCCAACGCCGGACCGGGTACGGCACATCATCCAGGGCCGCGTAGATCCGGCGACCATCCGCGATCGCGGTGAATGCCGCCGAGCGATGACCGGTGATCTCCGCACCGGATTCGTCGTAGAGCGTCGCGAAATGCAGGGCCAGCCCGGGAGCGAAGGCGGCGGCGCGGGGCGCGGGCACATCCGGTACCAGACCGTAGGCGCTGGAGAATTCCATACCCGACAGTTGCGCGCCCGCCTCGGCGGCCAGCAGCAGTCCGTCGCCGGTATCCACATCGGTACCCGCGCCGCCGGAGAGGAAGGCGCAGCCGCCGGTGGCGACGACGACCGCCCCGGCTCGGATGGTCCAGGTCCGAAAGCCGTTGTGCCGCTGCACACCGACCGCACCGGCGACCGCGCCGTCGCGATCGACGAGCAGTTGCAGGGCGGGATGGTGATCGAGAATGCGCACTCCGGCTTCGAGCAGGCTGCGCCGCATCCGGCGCAGATAGCCTGCGCCGTCGAGGCATACGCGCAAGGGCGTTGCGCCGTTGCCTTCACCGGGAAACCGATAACCCCACGTCACAAGCTGTTCGACCCGCCGGTGCGTTTCGTCGAGTACGCGCAGCATCCATTCCGGTTCGGCGAGCCCGCCGCCGTGCGCGTATGCGCGCCGCACCGCCTCGTCTCGTGCGGTCCCCGGCGGGATATTCCACAGCGAGGTTGTCCCGGCGGCGGTCGGCCCGCTCGCACCGCAGCGGCTCTTGTCGACGAGCGTCACCCGAGCGCCCGCGGTGGCGGCGGAGATGGCGGCCCAGGTCCCGGCGGGACCACCGCCGAGCACGAGCACATCCGTCTCGAATTCCGTCACAAAGAAAAATATTCGACCACAATTCATGTTGCCGCAACCGTTACGGATATATCAGCTCCACCACTGCGTCCACAGCAATATCCCGGCGACAACAAAAACGACCACCGATCCGGAAAAAGCTGCCAAACCCCGATGACGATCTGAAAAAATTTGTGCGCCGAGGCCGATCGCCGAGGCAGCGACATGCCATGTCACCGATTCGCCGCCGGGTCCGGGAAAGCCGCGTCGAGCAGCGATTACCGCGGTACCGATAACGACGAGGGCCAGCACGAACATCCCACCGGCCACGATTCCGCTGAGTCCGCGCAGCACTCTCACGGGGCGATCACCGGTACGCCCGTCGCTTTGCCCGCGAGTTCCTCGAATTGCGCGGGGTCGGTGGTGAATTCACCTAGCCGGATGGTTTTGTTGGATCCGTGATAGTCCGACGAACCGGTCGTGATGAGACCGAGTTCCGCGGACAACTCCGTCAGCAACACGCGATCGGCCGCGGAATGGTCCGGGTGATCGATCTCGAGCCCGCCGAGTCCGAGCGTGGCCAGTTCACGAATATCGTCGATCGCCAGCAGGCGCCCGCGCTTACGCGCCCGGGTGTGCGCGAGCACGCTGACCCCGCCTGCGGTCGCGATCATTTCGACGGCCCGGCGCAGCGGTGTATCCGCCTTCTCCGCGTAGTAGGGGCCGTGCGGGGCCAGCAATTCGGTGAAGGCCGCGTCCACGGTCGGCACCACACCGGCCGCGACGAGTGCGCGCGCCAGATGCGGACGCCCCGCCGACGGTCCGGCCGAGGCCAGGACCGCATCCGGATCGATGGGTAGTCCGTCGTCGCGCATGCGCTCGGCCATCGCGCGCAACCGCTCGACGCGTTCGGCGCGCAAGCGTTCCCGCTCGTCGGCGAAACACCGGTCGGTCGGGTCGAAGAGGTAAGCGAGCAGATGCACCGGGACCGGCCACCCGTCCTCACCGAGCCCGATACACGACATCTCCATGCCGCGCACCAGCGTCAATCCCTTCGGTAGCGCGTCGACCGCTTCGGCCCACCCGGCGGTGGTGTCGTGGTCGGTGATCGCGACGATGTCCAAGCCGGCCGCTGCCGCGTTCCGGACGAGTTCGGCCGGAGTATCGGTGCCGTCGGACGCGGTCGAATGGGTATGCAGGTCGATGCGCACGCCTTCTTTCATACCGTGCGCTCACCCGGCGCATGCACGCGCACGCGACGTAGCATCGGTCGGTGCCATCAATTCCGCCGCTACCGTCGTTCCGGAGCCAGAGCCGAGCACGTAGGCAACTACCCCGTATACCGGTCCCCACCGCGCGTGCGGTGGTCGACTGTGCCGTGTACGTCGACGGCAGGCGGCTGCCCGGTCACTTCAGCCATGCGGACGCGATGGCCGAGGTCAGCAATCGCGGAGCCGGATTCGTATGGGTCGGACTGCACGACCCGGACGAGTATCAGATGGCCGATATCGCCAAAGTCTTCGACCTGCACCCGTTGGCCGTCGAGGACGTCGTCCATGGTCATCAGCGACCGAAGCTGGAACGCTATGACGACACACTGTTCCTCGTCCTGCGCACTGTCAGCTACGTTCCACACGAAATCCATTCGGTCAGTGAAATCGTCGAGACCGGCGACCTCATGGTCTTCACCGGTCCCAATTTCGCGGTGACCGTTCGGCACGGCGAGCACACCGGACTAGCCGGTGTCCGAAAGGAATTGGAGGATCACCCCGACCAGCTCATGCTCGGTCCCGGTGCGGTGCTGCACGCGGTCGCCGACCACGTTGTGGATTCCTATGTGGCGGTGGCGCAGTCGGTCGAGAACGATATCGACGAGATGGAAGAAGAGGTCTTCACACCGCGCAGCGCGGTGGCCGTCGAATCGATCTACCAGCTCAAGCGAGAGGTTGTGGAGCTGCGTCGGGCGGTGAATCCGCTCGGCACCGCGCTCGAAGCACTCGGCCGCAACACCACGATGCCATTGCCCAAAGAGATTCGGCGTTATCTGCGCGATGTCGCCGATCACCACACGGCGGTGGCCGAGCGGATCAACGATTTCGACGAGGCGCTCAGCGCTCTGATCACCGCGGCGCTCGCCAAGGTCGGTGTCCAGCAGAACACCGATATGCGCAAGATCTCGTCCTGGGTCGCCATCGCGGCGGTGCCGACGATGATCGCCGGGATCTACGGGATGAACTTCGAGCATATGCCGGAGCTGAAGCAGGTCTGGGGCTATCCGGCCGTGTTGGTGGTCATCGTGACCATTTGCACCGGTCTATACATCAATTTCCACCGCAACAACTGGCTCTGAGAACTACAGCGACGCAGCGCCTCTCGCCGGATCGTGCACATCGATCCCGGCCTCGGCCCACGCATCACGCAACGCCTGCGCCCCGCGCACCCGCACCCAGGCCGCCTCGGTCGCGGTCACCGGAACCACCGCGAAATACCGCACCGGTTCGGCGGGTTCGGGCAGCGCGACCTCGGGAATATCGCTGTCCCCCAACAACACCGCGGTGAACGGCGCATCCCGCCACATCGGCTCGCCCAGATCGAGCAGCGCATCGGCTTGCAGCACAACACCTTCCACGGCGGGCGCCGCGACGAGCACGCCGAGGGTGCGGGCGAGTCCGGAACTCGGGCCGACCCCGGCACGCAGCGTCAGCACCAATTCGGCCCGCGGCCCACGCACCGGATCGGCGTGCAGGTCACTGGGATCGCCCATGGGATGACGTGATCCGCCGAGGGTCACGTAGTGCACCAGCTCGTCGCCGGGAATGCGCAGAATCTCGATGGGCTCCAGGCCCAGAAAAGTCACCGACGCGGAGTCGACACCCGTCGAGGCCGCACCGAAGTGATCCAGCACCTCGGTGCGCACCTTGTCCACAACTTCCATGCGCTCAGATCGCCAACCGCGCCAGCATGTCCCGAGCCTGCTCGGCCGACTTCGGGTCGCACAGCACGTCATAGCGGCCCGCCACCAACTGCATGGTGGAGGCGAAATCGCGCTGTCCCCTGGTCGCCGCATAGGGGATCGAGGTGGAGATGACGCCGAAGATGATGCCGCCGACCAAGCCGACCAGCACCGGCGCGAAACCGCCGCTGGTGGTGAACAAGCTCAACAGCAGGCCGAGGAACAGGCCGAGCCACGCGCCCGAAACCACCCCGCCGCCGATCACCTTGCCCCAGGTCAGTCGGTACAGCACGCGTTCGACCTGCATCAGGTCCACGCCGACGATGGTCACGTCTTGCACAGGGAACTCGTTGTCGGCCAGGAAGTCGACCGCTTTCTGAGCCTCGGCATAGGTCGGATACGAGCCGACCGGCCAGCCCGATGGCGGTGTCGGCAGGCCCTGCCGCCCGCGATTCGAGTTCCCCAAGGGATTCGTCATATCTCTATTCTGCTATTCCGAACCGGAGTTCGGGGGTGTGAAACGCGTGGTCCTCGTCATCCCCGCAGCTCGGCCCTTATCAGCGATTACCTGAGCCATCTTCGCGCTTGCCTCATCGATCATTTCGTCGCCGAGCATTACCGCTCCGCGCGCACCGCCTTTTTCCGAGGTGTGGAAGGCGTAGGCATCCAGAATCAGCTCGGCGCGATCGTAATCGGCCTGGCGCGGACTGAAGATCTCGTTCGCGGCCTCGATCTGTCCGGGATGCAACACCCATTTACCGTCGAAACCGAGTGCCGCGGTGCGCCCGGCCGCCCTGCGGAATCCATCGATATCCCGAATTTGCAGGTAGGGGCCGTCGATTGCCTGCAGGCCGTGCGCGCGGGCGGCGAGCAGGATGGTCATCAGAATGTGGTGGTAGGCATCGCCGGTGTCATAACCCTCGGGCTGTTCGCCGACCACCAGCGTGCGCATATTGATACTGGCCATGAAGTCGGCCGGGCCGAAGACCAGGGTCTGCACCCGCGGGCTCGCGGTGGCGATCTCATCTATATTGCGCAATCCCATGGCGTTCTCGATCTGCGGTTCGATACCGATCCGCCCGACCTCGAGCCCGCTGGCCTTCTCCAACTGCGTGAGCAGCAGGTCCAGTGCCTGCACCTGACCGGAATCGGTCACCTTCGGCAGCAGAATCGCGTCCAGTGCCGCACCCGCGCCCTCGACCACCGTGATCACATCGGCGTAGGTCCACTGGGTGGTCCAATCGTTGACCCGCACCACCCGCAGCTGATCGCCCCAGCCGGTGTCGTTCAGCGCGGCCACGATATTCGCGCGGGCCTCGGCCTTGGCGGCGGGCGCGACCGCGTCCTCCAGATCGAGAAATACCTCGTCGACCGGCAAGCCCTTGGCCTTATCGATCATCTTCTTGCTGCTACCGGGGCAGGCGAGCACCGAGCGGCGCGGCTTCATGATCACTCCCGTCGATCGTGGCATGGTGTGAGTACCGGTCCGCGCACCCTCTAACCTGACAGCCATGGCAGCAACCAGGGTGTACGTCGCCAGGCTCGCCGGACTGGTGGTACTCGGCCCGGACGGCGAGTCTATCGGCCGCATCCGCGACGTCGTCGTGGCCGTCCGCTACGACCGCCAGCAGCCCCGGGTGCACGGCCTGGTCGTCGAATTGCCGACCCGGCGCCGCATATTCGTACCGATGCTGCGGGTGACCACGATCGAACCCGGTGTCGTCGCGCTCAATACCGGCACGGTGAGCCTGCGCCGCTTCACCCAGCGTCCGGGCGAGATGCTCGCCCTCGCGCAGATCGTGGATTCTTCGGTGCGCGTTCATGATCCGGATCTGCTCGACCTCGCGGATGTCGATGTGCTCGTGGTCGATCTGGGCATCGAACAGACCCGGACCAGGGATTGGCGGGTCACCAGGGTCGCGGTGCGCGGACATCGCAGGCTCGGCCGCCGCCGGACCGTGCACGTAGTGGACTGGATGCAGGTCAGCGGGCTGACGCCGTACGAGATCGGCAGGCCGGGCCAGGACGTCACCCAACTGCTCGAGCAGTTCGAAGGCCTGCGTCCCGCCGATGTCGCACACATGCTGCGCGAACTTCCCGAGAAGCGGCGCATCGAGGTGGCGATCGCACTCGACGACGAGCGACTCGCCGACGTCGTGCAGGAACTCCCCGACGACGATCAGGTCGATCTGCTCGGCCACCTCGAGGTGCGCCGGGCCGCCGACGTGCTCGAGGCGATGGATCCCGACGACGCCGCCGACCTGCTCGGCGAACTGCCGAAGGGCGAGCGGGAATCGTTACTGGCACTGATGGATCCGGAGGAGTCAGAACCGGTCCGCAGGCTGCTGGAGCACTCCCCCGACACCGCGGGTGGTCTGATGACACCGAAACCGGTGGTCCTTACCCCGGCCACCACCGTCGCCGAAGCGCTTGCCCGAGTGCGCAATCCGGATCTGACACCCGCGCTGGCCACCATGGTGTTCGTGGTGCGGCCGCCGACCGCAACACCGACCGGCCGCTTCCTCGGCTCGGTGCATTTGCAGCGACTGTTGCGCGAACCCCCGGCACACCTGGTCGGCGGCATCCTCGACACCGATCTGGCTCCGCTGCGTCCCGATGCCCCGCTCGGTGCGGTGACCCGTTATTTCGCCACCTACAACCTGGTCTGTGGTCCGGTGGTGGACGAGGAGAACCATCTGCTCGGCGCGGTCAGCGTGGACGACGTGCTCGATCATCTACTACCGGAAGATTGGCGCGAGCAAGAAGATACGGCCCACGACGCGATCGCGGGGCACGAGGGGGTAACCGATGCCGAGTGAGAAGAATCCGGCGCGCCAGCGCCTGGAGACGCCGGTGGAATCGCGGTTCCGCTTCGACTACGACGCCGAGGCGCTGGCCCGCTCCAGCGAGCGGGTCGCCCGATTCCTCGGCACCGGACGCTATCTCGCGATCCAGACGATTGTGGTGATCGTCTGGATCCTGTTGAACATCTTCGTGATCGCGCTGCGCTGGGATCCGTATCCGTTCATCCTGCTCAATCTCGCGTTCTCGACCCAGGCCGCCTATGCCGCGCCGCTGATCCTGTTGGCGCAGAACAGACAAGACAATCGCGACCGTGTGTCGCTGGAGGAGGATCGCACCAGGGCCGCCCAGACCAAGGCCGATACCGAATTCCTTGCCCGCGAGCTCGCGGCGCTACGGATCGCGGTCGGCGAGGTTGCTACGCGCGACTACTTGCGCAGGGAATTGGAGGAAATGCGAGAGGTGCTGGACCGGATCGAAGCCGCGCGGTCACCGGATTACGAGTCGAGCCCCGATAAATCGCCGAAGGCCAATCGCAAGAAAAGCTCCGGCAGAAAGCCGGGCACAGTTCAGGTTTCACCGCCAGTTGCTGACGATTGACAGGAAATGCTCTACAAGGTTGTGACCCACGGGTAACCTGGACGACGTTGTCCCGAGCGGACGGGCAGGGGATGTCCCGGACAGGCGCTCTCACGACGTAGAGGATTGGTGTGGCCGAATGCGAATCTCTGCTCCGATAACCGTCTCGGCCCTGGTCGTCGCAGGTCTTGTGGCCACCGGCTCGGGTACCAACACCACACAATCCACCACTCCCGATACCGCGCCCGAGGCTTTACTCGCGGCATCGAGCGGCCCGTCCGCCGCCGACGGAACATCCGGCAACACCAGCGAAGGCGCATTGTCCCGGACAGTTGGTCTCCTTCCGGTAACGCCGGAGGCTCCCCGCAAACTTCGAGCAATGACTCCGCTTGCTGACGGCACCCCGCTGTTCGCGGGTTCGGTGCCGTTGCACGACATCGCCCTGCCCGCCGCCGGCGGCGCGCTCGGGATCCCGGAAATCGTGCTCGCGGCCTATCGCAATGCCGAACTCGCGCTGGAATCCTCGATGCCCGGCTGCGGTCTGTCGTGGAGCCTGCTGGCCGGGATCGGGCGGATCGAATCGCTGCACGCGGGCGGCGGACGCACCGACGCCGCGGGCACCACCGTGACGCCGATCTTCGGACCCGCGCTGGACGGCTCGCTGCCGGGCAACGAAGTGATCAAGGCCGCCGACGGCAGTGCGGTGCGCGCGATCGGGCCGATGCAGTTCCTGCCCAGCACCTGGAGCCGGTACGCCGCCGACGGCAACGGTGACGGAATCGCCGACCCGCACAATGTCTTCGACGCCTCGCTCGCCGCGGGCAATTACCTGTGCTCGGGCGGGTTGAACCTGCGCGATCCGCAGCAGGAATTGCGCGCGGTGCTGCGCTACAACAACTCGCTCGCCTACGCCGCCAATGTGCTGAGCTGGTCGGCGGCCTACCGTACCGGCGGCACCCCGAGCCAGGTGAACATCTCCCCCGATCTCATCCCGCCGGGTACCGCGCCGATCACGGCAGGCCCGGACATGTTGGCCGCCTCCGCATCGGCACCGACGACCACCGCCAAGCCCGAACTGCCGCCGAATACGGTGACCATCCCGACCCCGACCGAGGTGATGATCACCATCCCCGGCCTGCCACCGATCCCCTGCGGCATCTTCTGCCCGCGGCCGGTGCCCAAGCCGCCGTGCGATCCACAGCAGGTGGCGCCGGCGCAGCTGCCCGCACCCGGCGATCCGGCACAGTCGCCCATCGCACCGGCACAGACCTACGGTGCGGCGGAAAACGGCGAGCCGAAGGATCCGCAGCAGCAAGACCAGCAGCACCCGAATCAGCAGCCGCCGCAACAGCAGCAACCCGCCAATTGCACTCCGGCCCAACCGGATGCGGCCCAGCCCGGTGCGCCCCAGCCCGCGCCCAATGCGCAGGCACCCGCGCAATCGCCGGGCGAAACGGTGCAGAACTCCCCGGAGAAGACGCCGGAGCCCGGCGTGGCCGAAGCGCCGGAGCCGCCCCAGATCGAAGCAGCCACCCCGCCGCCCGCACCGGGCATCACGCTCCCGTTCGGCATCGTGATCCCGCTGCCCGCCCCGGCACCGGCCCCGCAGGGCTGAGACCAGGCCTGATATCGAACAGATGACGCCACACGGAGACCCGATAACGAAGCAGTAACAAAAAGGTCTCGAATGCGGTACCCTCTACTTCGTCCATCACGAAGGGCTCGTTATCGAGTCAATGGGAGGGTCACCGCACAGTGGGGCGTCACCGAAAGCAGTCGCCTGCGACGATCAAGCGCAGCTCCGTAATCGCATTGACCGGATTGGTCCCCGCTGGACTCGTGGCCGTCGCCGCGTCCGCAGGCACCGGCGATCCGACCGCATCGTCTGTCCTGCAGCACATTCCGGGGGACGATCAAGACGACCAGGCGGCCAGACTTTCGGTCGCCGCGGAACCGGCGGCGACCGAATTCGTCGCGAACGCAATGGCAAAGCAGGCACCGAGTGCACCGCCGATCGTGAAAACCGTTGCGCTGCCGGATGGTAGGCAACCGGCCGCACTGCCGGCCGGTCCGCTCGGCATTCCCGGCGTGGCCGTCGCGGCATATCAGAACGCCGAAAACATACTCGCCGCGGAGAATCCGGTCTGCGGAATGCCGTGGTCTATGCTCGCCGGCATCGGGCGGGTCGAATCGACGCACGCCTTCGGCGGTAAGGCCGACGCGGACGGCAATCCGCTGACGCCCGTCTACGGTCCGGTGCTCGACGGCAGCCTCGCGGGCAACCACGTCGTTCGCGATACCGACGGCGGCGCGCTGGACGGACTCAGCGGATACGACCGGGCCATCGGCCCGATGCAGTTCCTGCCGGAGACCTGGAAGCGCTACGGCGCCGACGGCAACGGCGACGGAATCGCCGATCCGCAGAATCTGTTCGACGCGGCACTGACCGCGGGCAGGTATCTGTGCGACGGCGGGTTGAATATGCGCGATCTCACCCAGCAGACCCGGGCGATCCTGCGCTACAACAACTCCATGGCCTATGTCGCGAATGTGATGGCGTGGGCCGGGTCCTACGCCTCCGGCATCGCACCTAAGCCCGGCGACCTGCCGCGAATCTGAGACAACGTAAAATTCATGTCATGCCAGTGGTAACGGAAACGGATGTGCGGGGAGCCCTCGCGAAGGTCGACGACCCGGAGATCCGCAAACCGATCACCGAACTGGGCATGGTGAAGAGCATCGCGATCGGTGCCGATAGCAATGTCCATATCGAGGTCTACCTGACGACGGCGGGCTGCCCGCTGCGCACCGAGATCACCCAGCGGGTCACCAAGGCGGTGGCCGACGTCGCGGGCGTCGGCGCCGTCACGGTCGACCTCGACGTGATGAGCGATGAGCAGCGCACGAATCTGCGCAAGCAGTTGCGCGGCGACTCCGCCGATCCGGTCATCCCGTTCGCCCAGCCCGGTTCGCTCACCCGCGTCTATGCGGTGGCCTCCGGTAAGGGCGGCGTCGGAAAGTCCAGTGTCACGGTCAATCTCGCCGCCGCGATGGCCGCGCGCGGTCTCTCGGTTGGTGTGCTCGACGCGGACATCTACGGCCACTCGATTCCACGGATGCTCGGTACCGACGCGCGACCGACTCAGGTCGAGCGGATGATCATGCCGCCGCAATCACACAATGTGAAGCTGATCTCCATCGCGCAGTTCACCCAGGGCAATACGCCGGTGGTGTGGCGCGGTCCGATGCTGCACCGGGCACTGCAGCAGTTCCTTGCCGATGTGTTCTGGGGCGATCTCGATGTACTGCTGCTGGATCTGCCGCCCGGCACCGGCGATGTCGCGATCTCCATCGCGCAACTGATTCCCAATGCGGAGATCCTGGTCGTCACCACCCCGCAACCGGCGGCCGCCGAGGTCGCCGAACGCGCCGGTGCGATCGCGCTGCAGACCCGGCAGCGGATCGCGGGCGTTATCGAGAATATGTCCTGGCTCGATCTGCCCGATGGCACCCGGATGGACCTCTACGGTTCCGGTGGCGGCCAATCCGTCGCCGACCGTCTGACCCGGGCCGTCGGAGCGAACGTGCCACTGCTGGGCCAGATTCCGATCGAGCAGGAGTTGCGTGAGGCAGGCGACGAGGGCACCCCGATCGTATTGCGCGATCCGGAGAATCCGGCCGCCAAGGCACTGCTCGACGTCGCCGACAAACTCGCGGTACGCCGCCGCGGACTCGCGGGCATGTCACTCGGAATCGATACAACGCGCCACCTGTAACCGCGGGCCGCGCGGCCGAGCGCTGCTGATATCACCTACAAACTCGCGATGCGCCCCCACGGGCTCGCGGGCACACGTCACTGCGGGCCAGACCCGTCACTGCGGGCGGCACCCGGCACCGTGGAACGAACGCGTCATCGCGCGCCCAACCGGCGCTGGATGAATCCCACCTGCGTACGGTGTGGCCGCCCTACAGCGTCTCTACCATCGCGGGTCGTTGTTGGGTCGCGACAGCGCCGTGCCGACTCGGATGATGGGGCGATCGCACAGTTCGGGCGGCCGATGACATGGCCGGTCGCAATTCGAGGTCCAATTTTCGCGGGCGTGCGGATGTCAGGTGTCGGCGTAGGCCAATAAGCTCGGGGACATGCTCACGCTGCTGTTGTACGTGCTGATCGTCGGCTTGGTCGCCGCGGTGCTGTTCCTGCTCGCCAGTGCGGTCTTCGGGCGAGCCGAGGAACTCGGTCCGCTGCCCGAGGGAACAACGGCGACCGTGCTGCCCGCCGAAGGCATCAGCGGCGCGGATGTGCGCGCCCTACGGTTCCAGCAGGTGGTGCGTGGCTATAAGGCCGGTGAAGTCGACTGGGCGCTGACCCGGCTCGCGGCAAGAATCGACGAACTGCAACTCCAACTAGCCGAGGCGCGCGGCACCCAAACCCCGAGCGTCCAGCTTCCGAAGCAGCCGCAGTCGAGCGCACCGCACCAGCAGCCCCAGGCAGCGACCCCTCAACCGACCGGCACGATCGCCCAGTCACCGGCCCCGACCGGCCAACCCCAAGCACCGACCGGCCAGTCCCAGGTGCCGACTGTCCCGCCGAATGGCTCGATCACCCCGCAGGCACCGACTGTCCAGCCACCTCCGGCCCCGCCGCAGCGACCCACCGACCCACCGAACGGCACAGCGACCCAGGCACCGATCGGACAGCCATCGGTCGCCCCGCCGAATGGCACAGCGCCCGACGCACCGATCGCACAACCATCGGTCGCCCGGCCGCAGCCACCGACAGCCCAGCAAGCCACGCTCCTCCAGCCGAACGGCACGATTGATCAGCCAGCCGCGACCGGCCAGCCCCAAACGCCGACCATCTCGCCGAACGGCACAGCACCCAGAGCACCAATCGCACAACCATCAGTCACCCCGCCCCAGCTGCCGTCTGCTCGGCGGACCATGCCCGTCCCGTCGAACGGCACGATTGATCAGCCAGCCCCGACCGGCCAGCCCCAAGCACCGAACGGCACAGCGACCCAGGGACCGTTCGGACAGCCATCGGTCGCCCCGCCCCAGCTGCCGTCTGCCCGGCGGACCATGCCCGTCCCGTCGAACGGCACGATTGATCAGCCAGCCCCGACCGGCCAGCCCCAAGCACCGAACGGCACAGCGACCCAGGGACCGTTCGGACAGCCATCGGTCGCCCCGCCCCAGCTGCCGACTGTCCAGCAGGCCGCGACTGTGCCGCAGAACAGGGTGATCGCCCAGCCGCCGACCCTGCAGCCCTCTGTCACCGCCTCGCAAGCTCCGACCGCGCAGCAGCTCCCGGGCGTGCAGCAAATCCCGACCGCACAGCAGACCCCGAACGCGCAACAGACCCCGACCGCGCAGCAAGTCCCAACCGCACAGCAGGCCCCGGCCGCCCAGCAGGCCCCGGCCATCCAGCAAGTCCCAACCGCCCAGCAGGCCCCGGCCATCCAGCACGGCCCAACCGTGCAGCAGGTCTCGGCCGCACCGCACCTCCCGGGCGCGCAGCAGCACACCCCATTCGGGCTGGATCAGAAATGACCGCCGAAATCACTGTGTCCGCACAGCACACGACCGACTCCGACGGCAAGATCCGCTGTCCGTGGTCGGAGGGCTCCCAGCTTTATCGGGACTATCACGACAACGAATGGGGCAAACCGCTGCACGGCGATGACGCCATGTTCGAGCGCATGTGCCTCGAGGCATTTCAATCGGGGCTGGCGTGGATCACCATTCTGCGCAAGCGTCCGGCCTTCCGAACCGCATTTGCCGGGTTCGCGATCGCGCGGGTGGCGGCGTTCGGCGATGACGATGTGGCGCGGCTGTTGGCCGACCCCGGCATCGTGCGCAACCGGGCCAAAATCGAAGCGTCGATCGCCAACGCGCGGGTGGCCGCCGACCTCGATATCGGACTCGACGAGTTGATCTGGTCCTTTGCACCGGCCGCCCGGCCGAGGCCGCGCGCGATTACCGAGGTGCCCGCGACCACCCCCGAATCCATAGCTCTGGCAAAAGAATTGAAGCGGCGCGGGTTCCGCTTCGTCGGCCCGACAACGGCCTACGCGCTGATGCAGGCGACCGGAATGGTCGACGACCACTTGGCCGATTGCTGGGTCTAGGGAGGACGGCCCAACACAGGCCGAGCGGTCACATTTCGAACTCAGGTATCCGTCCACTCCGGCGATAGGGAAGAATGGGACGGGTGTAGCTCGCCAAATGCCGGCGAGCTCACTAGTTGGTGACAACTGGAGTTCCAAGAAAGTGCGCAGCATATCGCGCAGATCTGGAGGGAGCAGAGGATGGCGGCCATGAAGCCCCGCACCGGGGACGGTCCCCTCGAGGCAACCAAGGAAGGGCGTGGAATCGTGATGCGGGTTCCACTCGAGGGTGGCGGGCGTTTGGTCGTTGAGCTCACGCCGGATGAAGCGGCAGCGCTCGGTGACGAACTGAAGAGTGTCACCAGCTAATCCCACACTCGCTGATGTGGCCGGTCTGCTGGCCTGTCCGGAATGCGGCTCGGAAATGGAGTCGCGGGATCGGGCGTTGCGCTGCGGACACGGGCACAGTTTCGACATCGCCAAACAGGGTTATGTCAGTCTGTTGACCGGTGCGTCGACGAAAATGACCGGCGATACCTCGGCGATGCTGGACGCACGTGCCGCGTTCCAGGTCGGGGGACATTTCGCGCCGATCGCCGATGCGGTGGCCACGGCCGTCGCGGCCGACGATCCAGTGCTCGACGACGCGGCTGTACTCGAGGTCGGTGCCGGAACCGGCTACTACCTGGCCGCGGTACTCGATGCCGTTCCGGCCATCGGGATCGCTTTGGATGTGGCCAAACCCGCGGCCCGACGCTGTGCCCGCGCCCATCCGCGTGCCGCCTCGGTACTAGCCGACGCCTGGCGCGGACTGCCGGTTCGAGACGGTGCGCTGCATCGAGTGGTCTCGGTATTCGCACCTCGTAATCCGAGCGAGGTCGCCAGGGTGCTCACCGCCGACGGCCGGTTCGTAGTCGCCACACCTACCCCACGTCATCTGGCCGAGCTTGTCGCCCCACTCGGCATGGTGACGGTCGACCCGGACAAGGATCGCCGTCTCACCGACGCCATGTCCGGCCACTTCGACGCGATAGACCGCACCGTCGTCGAATACCCGATGAAGCTCACCCGCACCGATATCGGCAACGTGGTGGCGATGGGCCCGTCCGCCCACCACGCGACCAACCACCTGGACGGCCTACCGGACACGTTCGAGGTGACCGCCTCGGTCCAGGTCTCGACCTTCCGGCGTCAGAACTTGCGAACCTGGTCGTAGATCGCCACGGTTTGGGCGGCGATCTGCAGCCAGTCGAATTCGGCGATGGCGCGGTGGCGTCCGGCGGCGCCGAATTCGGCGACGAGCACCGGATCACCGGCGACCTCGTTGACCGCCGCGGCCAGATCGTGTTCGTACTGCTCCGGCGCATTCGCGTCGTAGTGCACCAGGCGACCGGTCCGGCCGTCCACGACCACCTCCGGAATGCCGCCGACATCGGAGGCGACCACCGCGGTCGCACACGCCATGGCCTCCAGGTTCACGATCCCCAGCGGTTCATAGACCGAGGGGCAGACGAACATCGTGGCCGCGGCCAGAATCTGGCGAATCTGCTCGGTCGGCAGCATCTCGCGCACCCAGAACACATTGCCGCGCGCCTCGGTGAGTTCCACGACGGCCGCGGCGACCTCGGTTTCCAGCTCGCGGGTGTCCGGCGCGCCCGCACACAGCACCAACTGGATCTCCGGATCGAATTCGCGGGCGGCGGCGAGCAGATGCCCGACCCCCTTCTGCCGGGTGATGCGACCGACGAAGGCCACCATCGGCACGTCGCTACGGACGCCCAATTCGTCCAGGATCGTGCGGGCGCCGCCGACGGGCGGTCCCGGATGCCAGACAGTCGCGTCGATGCCGTTGTGCACCACATGAACCCGGTCCGGATCGATCGTCGGATAGGCGTCGAGCACATCGTGGCGCATGCCCTCGCTCACCGCGATGATCGCGTCGGCGTACTCCACGGCGTTGCGCTCCGACCAGGACGACAGCCGGTAGCCGCCGCCGAGCTGTTCGGCCTTCCACGGCCGTCGCGGCTCCAGCGAATGCGCGGTCAGCACATGCGGTATCCCGTAGAGGGTGGCGGCGAGATGTCCGGCGAGCCCGGTGTACCAGGTATGCGAATGCACAACGTGCACCTCACCTGCGGCATCGGCCATCCGCAGCTGGGCCGACAGCATCTGCATCGCGGCATTGGCGGCGTAGAGCATCGGATCCGGTTGGTGCACTACGGCATCCGTGCGTGGCACGCCCATGCAATGCACGGTCACCTCGCACAACTGCCGCAATTGCGCGGCCAACTGGGTGACATGGACGCCTGCCCCGCCGTACACCTCGGGGGGATATTCGCGCGTCAACATAGCAACGCGAAGCCGGTCGTGATCGCCGGCTTCCGCCCCCGCACCCCCACCGCCCGTGCCGAAACTCACGGCTTCAAACTAGACGTTCACTTTGGCATGGGCCACCTGTACCCGCGTCGCGCGGTAGTTTGGCAGGTGTGAGGAGCCAGCCGCACGTACTCGGGATCGTGCTCGCCGGTGGCGAGGGTAAGCGCCTGTTCCCCCTCACCGCGGATCGGGCAAAACCAGCTGTCCCCTTCGGCGGTGCGTATCGACTGATCGATTTCGTTCTCAGCAATCTCGTCAACGCGGGCTATCTGCGCCTGTGCGTGCTCACCCAGTACAAATCGCATTCACTGGACCGGCACATCTCGCAGACCTGGCGGCTTTCCGGTTTCGCGGGTGAATACATCACACCGGTGCCCGCGCAGCAGCGGCTCGGTCCGCGGTGGTACACCGGCAGCGCCGATGCGATCATGCAGTCGCTCAACCTGATCTACGACGAGGATCCGGACTACATCGTGGTCTTCGGTGCGGATCACGTGTACCGGATGGATCCGGAGCAGATGGTCCAGCACCACATCGACTCCGGCGCGGGCGTCACGGTCGCGGGCATCCGGGTGCCGCGCAGCGAGGCGAGTGCCTTCGGCTGCATCGACTCCGACGAGTCCGGGCGGATCACCCAATTCCTGGAGAAGCCCGCGCATCCGCCGGGCACACCGGACGATCCGAACGTCACCTTCGCCTCGATGGGCAACTACGTCTTCACCACCAAGGTGCTGGTCGATTCGATCCGGGCCGACTCCGACAACTCCGATTCCGATCACGATATGGGCGGCGACATCATCCCGGCGCTGGTCGCCGCGGGCGAGGCTTCGGTCTACGACTTCGCCGACAACGAGGTGCCGGGCGCGACCGAGCGCGATCGCGGCTACTGGCGCGATGTCGGCACGATCGACGCGTTCTACGAGGCCCATATGGATCTGGTCTCGGTGCATCCGGTCTTCAATCTCTATAACAAGCACTGGCCAATTCGCGGCGCAGCGGAGAATCTGCCGCCTGCCAAGTTCGCGCAGGGCGGGCTCGCGCAGGAGTGCGTGGTCGGCGCCGGGTGCATCCTGTCGGCCGCGACCGTGCGCAATTCGGTGCTCAGCTCCAATGTCATGGTCGACGACGGCGCGACAGTCGAGGGCAGTGTGATCATGCCCGGCGTCCGGATCGGGCGCGGCGCGGTGGTGCGGCGCGCGATTCTGGACAAGAACGTGGTCGTCGGCGAGGGCGAGATCATCGGCGTGGATCTGGACCGGGATCGGGATCGCTTCGCGGTCAGTAACGGCGGCGTGGTGACCGTCGGCAAGGGCGTCTGGGTCTGACTACGTCGGATTCGACGGACAGAACGGCGCGCAGGCACCGGGTGTTTTCGGCACTGTCGTGGCCGGTGACTTATCGCCGAAATCGGCGGTGACGACCAACAGCATCAGCACAACGGCGAGACCGAGCACCAGCACGAGAAAGATCGCCGACCAGCCCCAGTTGATCGGGTCTCGATCATCGTTGTCGCGAAACACGCTGAACCTCTCCCCGATCGCCACTCCCGGGACATCCTCTACTCCTTGATACCCAGTCGGCGGCGGTTTCGCGCGAAATGTTTCCGAGGGTTATCGCGGGCCGGGTTCCGGCGGCGCGACGGTGACCGTGCAGAACGGTTCGCAGGGACCGGGAGTCCGCGGAACTTTTGTGCGCTCGGTGCCGAAATCGGCATTGCTGACCCACAACAGCACCACCACGGCCAGCACCATGATGAAAATCAGAAAGCCGAGAGCGGGCAGCAGACAACCGCCGCGTGCTCGTCCCTCTTTGATCGTGTGGCCGAAATGGCCGATTTCTAGGATCTGGGATCCGCGCTCCCACACCATGGGCGTACCTTGCCGTCGTCGAACCTGGCATCAGCTCGAATACCCGTCCGGCGGCGATGAAATCAGCACACAGCGAATGAAATCCACACGCTCCCAACGCTTGTGAATAGCCGGGCGGTTACTAGCCCCGAGATGCGCAGAGCAGACCGTCGCCGACCGGGATCAGCACGCTGGTGAGTTCGGGATCCTCGGCGATCGCCCTGGTCGCGGCGCGCACGGCCTGGGTCGCCGGATCGCGCTGGCTCTGGTCCGGAACCCGGCCGCCGAGCAGGGCATTGTGCAGCAGGATCGCGCCGCCCGCGCGCAGCAGCCGCACGGCCTGGGTGACGTATTGCGGATGCTCGAGCGGGGCCGCATCGATGAAAACCAGGTCATAGGCGCCGTCGGCGAGCCGGGGCAGCACATCGAGGGCTCGGCCGTTGATCAACCGGGTACGCGCGGGCAGGATCTCGGCGGTCCGGAATGCCTCCTTGGCCGCGCGCTGATGCTCGGGTTCGGAATCGATGGTGGTCAGGGTCCCGTCCTCGCGCATGCCATCCAGTAGCCACAGCCCGCTGATCCCCGCGCCCGTCCCCACCTCGACCACCGCACGCGCACCGAGCAGCTGGGCATACATGCTCAGCAGGGCGCCGACCGAGGGTGGTACGGGTAACGCACCGAGTTCAGTGGCCCGCTCACGCGCGCTGACGAGGACCTCGTCTTCCACGACGGATTCCTCCACGTAGGAGAGATTTCGCTCCAGATTCGATGCCACGCCTATGAATCTAGGGCACGAAGTCGCAAGTTTGGCTCATCGGTGAAGCGTTATCGCGTGGCCGTGCGATTAATTGTTTGTCGGGGGCGGGGGCGGATTCTCAGGTGTCCCTCAGGATCTCCACACCCTCGGCATATCGAGGCAGGAAAGAGTATGGGCAAGCAAGACCAGCCGACCGTTCGGCACGGGGGCGCGGGAACAACGACATACCGATCGTCTGTTGTAACCGTACGTGACGATCCGAGACCCGGATCGCCACCAGATCCGCAGCCACGGTCCCGAGTAGGAGGTATCACCATCCACATGGTCGATGCGGCGCGCGAGTTCGCCACCCTGCCAGCGCAAGCTATCCCGACGGAAGCGGCGCAAATTCTCCCGACGGAGGCCGAAATGCACGACGAGGACATCACCGAAGTCGAGCTGACCGGCACTGCGGCCTTCGACGCGACGGGCGACCGTTCCGCGATGCCGTCCTGGGACGAGTTGGTCCGCGAACATGCCGACCGGGTGTACCGCCTGGCCTACCGACTTTCCGGCGACGCGCAGGACGCCGATGACCTGACCCAGGAAACCTTCATTCGGGTATTCCGTTCGCTGTCGAATTACCAGCCGGGCACCTTCGAGGGCTGGCTGCACCGCATCACCACGAACCTGTTCCTGGACATGGTGCGCAGGCGCAACCGGATCCGGATGGAGGCGCTGCCCGAGGATTACGACCGGGTGCCCGCCGAGGGACCGAGCCCGGAGCAGGCTTATCACGACTCCCGCCTGGATCCCGACCTGCAATCCGCCCTGGATTCGCTGGCTCCGGAGTTCCGCGCGGCGGTCGTGCTCTGTGATATCGAGGGTCTGTCCTACGAAGAGATCGGTGCGACCCTCGGTGTCAAGCTCGGCACCGTGCGCAGCCGCATCCACCGCGGCCGTCAGGCACTGCGCGACTACCTTGCGCATAATGGAAGTGAGCAGCGGTTCGCCGCTGACGCGAACCTGGGGTGATCCGGCGCAAGCCGAACCGCACCCGACGGCCGGATATCCGTTCGGTCGAGCGCAGGAGTGGATGATGTCGGTTGGAAGGGTGAGCACCGAATGAGTGGCGACGCCAGCACGTCAGGTCGTCCCCGTTTCCGTCCCACCGAGCATCTGGCCAGCGAGGCGATCGCGGCCTATGTGGACGGCGAACTGCGGATGAATGCCTATCTGCGTGCCGCCCAACATCTTTCCGTCTGCCCCGAATGTGCGGCCGAGGTCGACGCACAGCAGCAGGCGCGGATCGCGCTGCGCCGGGCCGGTCAGGTGTCGATTCCGACCGATCTGCACGACAGCCTCACCCGCATCCCGCTCGCCGAACTGCCCGGCGGCGCAACCAGCGCGGCCGCCCGGCCGCCCGCCGGAAGCCCCCGCAACGAGGCGGTTTTCGGATTTCTGACCGATTCGTTCACCGCGACCCGGTGGACAACCTGGTGGCGCAAGTAGAGTTTGCCGAGTGACCACCGAATCGACGAATTCCGGGCCATCGGAATCGCGGCCCTCCGCAGGCGACACCAACGATTCGGCGCCCCGGGGGAACTTAAGGCCGTCGGACGCGCCCGTACTCGGACCGCGCCCGGTCTACCGGCCGCACGTGGACGGTCACACGGCGCATGCGTTCCGCCGTCCCTCGGGCCAGGCCGGTTCGTTCGGCGAGCAGCCCAAGTCGACCGGTTCGGACGTGCCACAGGTCGGCCCGGAACTGCACAACAGCCCGCCCGACGCGGTGCTTGCGGAGGCTTTCGGGCGCCCCGACGGCTCCACCGAACTTCTGCAGCGTGATCCCGACGCCGCCGACACCGGCGCACCGGTGGCCGGTCCGGCCGATCCGTGGCGCGATCCCGACGCCGCCGCACGGCTCGGCGCACCCGCCGTCGCGACCCCGCGACCCGCACCGCTGCCGCAGGCGCGAAAGCTGTCGGCCAGGGAGGTGCTCTTCGGCTCCCGGGTGGCGCCCAAGGCGCTGGCCCTGCTCGCGGCCGTCGCGCTGGCCATCGGCGTGCTCGGCGGACTGGTCGGCCGATTGAGCGCGGAAGCGACGTCCCCGTTGACCTCGCGCAAGGTCAGCCTGGAGCAGTCCGGCGAGATCGAGCGCCCGCACGGCCTGATCGCCAAGGTGGCCAATGCGGTGCTGCCCTCGGTGGTCTCGATCCGGGTCACGGTCGGCGACAACGGCGCGACCGGTTCCGGTGTGGTCATCGACGGTGCGGGCTACATCGCGACCAACAATCACGTGATTTCGATGGCGGCACAGGACAAGTCGAACCGGGCCGCCATTCAGGTGACCTTCTCCGACGGCAGCCGGGTGCCCGCGAATATCGTCGGACGCGATCCGAAGACCGATCTGGCGGTACTGAAGGTCGATGTGAAGAATCTCACTGTCGCCAATCTGGGCAAGTCCAAGGACGTCCAAGTGGGTGACGACGTGCTGGCGATCGGTTCGCCGCTCGGCCTGAGCAAGACCGTCACCTCCGGCATCGTCAGCGCGCTGCACCGTCCCGTCGCGCTCTCCGGTGAGGGCAGCGACACCAAGGCCGTCATCGACGCGGTGCAGACCGACGCCTCGATCAACCCGGGTAACTCCGGTGGCGCGCTGGTCGACATGGAGGGCCGGGTCATCGGCATCAATACCGCGATCCGCAGTGAGACCGGCGGTTCGGTCGGCCTCGGCTTCGCGATTCCGGTGGATATGGTGACCAATATCGCGCAGACCCTGATCCGCGACGGTCAGGTGCACCACCCGAAGATCGGTCTCAGCGCCCGCAGCAAGCAGGTCGCAAACGATGTGATGAGCGGCGCGGCCGTCGCCGACGTCGACCCCACCGGACCGGCGGCCAAGGCCGGAATCGTGGAGAACGACGTCATCGTGAAGATCGGCGATCGCGAGGTGACCGGCCCGGACGAGCTGGTGGTCGCCGTGCAGCAGCGCAAGATCGGCGAGACGGTGAACGTTCAGTTGATCCGCGATGGCAGGCAGGTGGACGTGCCGGTCACGCTGGAATCGGACTGAGCCGCGGATGGAATCCGGAGCGGCTCGGCTACGTCGGCCCAGGTAGCCTGGACTCGTGTTCAGCAACATCAGCTGGGGCGAGATGCTCATCCTCCTCGTCGCCGCCCTCGTGATCCTCGGCCCGGAGCGACTGCCCGGGGCGATTCGCTGGACCACGCAGAGCCTGCGCAAGGTTCGCGACTACGCCAGCGGTGCGACCCAGCAGCTGCAGCAGGAGCTCGGACCGGAATTCGAGGACCTGCGTAAGCCGCTGGCCGATCTGAACGAGCTGCGCCAGATGTCGCCGCGCCAGATGGTCACCAAACATCTTCTGAATGGCGACGATTCGGTTCTCCGCGAATTCGAGAAGGCGATCCCGGACAAGCAGGACCTGCTCGGCGCCGGCGGCGGCATGCCGGACTACCCGATGCCCAAGCTCGAAAAGCCCTTGGAGCACAACGAACGTCCGCCGATCGACACCGACGCGACGTAGCATTGGCCGCGCCTGCGGCGCGGCGTGTTCGCGGCCCCTGGTGTCTCGCGTCCGAGCCGTCGAGACTCGCACCTACGGCGCATGCGCTTCGACGACTCGGACGCGAGACGGGCCGCGAACGTCGCTCGTAAGACTCGCTCCATTGTGGTTGCCAAGGGCTGCAATGGGTCCGCTATGTCAAGAAGACTAGACGCTTGATCGTGTCGAGATGTCTAGACTTCGCACATGTCGGCCGATGACGTGGCGCGCGTTTTCGCGATCGAAGATAAAGTCGAGCGACTCAAGGCGGCCACCGATGGGGTGGCGGCGGCCCAGCAGACCATCAACGAACTAACCCGTATCCGCAGGGCGGTGATCAGGGAACTTCATGCCGATGGCTGGACCTTCGCCAGAATCGGTGCGGCGGCGGGACTTTCCCGCGCGCGGATCCATCAGGTGAGTACCCAAGGTCCCGCACCGGAAGGTCTGTTTTTCGGGCACGGATCGCTCACGGTAATCGCTCCGGAGGTGCGCGGCGGCCGACTGCTCGGCGCACCGGATCCGAGTGCGGCACAACGACTGGTGGAGCTACTTCGCGAACTCGGCTTCACCGCAACGGTCGAACACTTCCTGCCCGGCCGACCCGTCGACCTGAATCGCGACGGACTGATCGTGCTCGGCGGGCCCGAACTCTCGCCGAGCATTCGTCAGCTCATCGCGGCCGATCCACGACTGCGACGCGCGGTGGCGCGCGCCGGGGATGCCCGGCGCGGCATCGAAGATCGGGCGGCCCGGCGGGTATACCGGCCGGGAGGTCCGGAACCGCACGATATCGCCTATGTCGCGCGTCTGCCGCGTCCCGACGGACGCGGTACCGCCCTGATCATCGACGGCCTGCACCCACCCGGCTCGCTCGGCGCAATCCGTTTGCTCGCAACCAGATTGGCCACGCTGCACGAACGTGCTGCGACACATCTGTTTTCGGTGCTGGTCGCCGTCCGCTACGACCGTTCCACCGGGGAACCGGTCGATGCCGATCTGCTTACTCCGGTGTATCGGCACGACGCCGAACCCAGATCGATCTCCGGCCTTCGACGCTGAGTTGTTCGACTGCCGGAAACCTTTGGCAACCAGGCAGAGATCGCGACCGTCGGACGGCACCTGGGTTCAACGGAACCGCGCGATATTTCACTCGCGCCCGCAGAAGCCCAGGTGATTCACAGCCGTTCGCAATGAAACCGTGAGGCGTCACACATCACCCAGACCTTCCATCTTGGCTCGACAGCGGCAATGCTGAGTTAGCTAGTTGATAACTATGGTGGTAGGTGGGTTTCACATGGAGGTTCCGCGTCCGATGAGCGCGCGTACTGCAATCGGGTTGGGGGTCGAGCTCGAAGAGAGCGGTCCGACAGCGGAACCGGTGACCACCACCCATCGGCTCACCTACAGCAATCGACTCAGGGTCTTCATCGGGCCGGACGACTCCGTGATCAACTTCCTGCGCCCGCTGCGCAGACTGGACGGATTCGATTCCTACTCGGTGAATCTCACCCGGCTGCCACATCCGATGCCCGCAGCCGAGATCACCGCGACGCTCAGCGCCGCGCCGGGCAGGAACTCTGTGGAGTGCATCGGGTCGGCCGACGTGCTGGCCATCGAACTGCGCACCGACGATGGGATGCCACGCCGGTACCTGCTCGGCTTGCCCGGCGAGCGCGTCGGCTACCCGGGCGTCGACGTGCCGAACGGGACCGAGCTCCTGCGCGTGTACCCCGACGAGATCTTCGACGCCGAACATGCGGCGGAGATATTCGCGACCTACTTCCACACCGGCGATATCCCGGCGGGTTTCCAACTTCGTGAGGTTCTGGATTGATGCGCAACGTCTGGACAGGACAACCATGAATGTCACCGTGATCGTGAGTGTCGTACTTGTTGTCGTGGTGATCGCCGCGGTGGTCACCATGCTGGTGCGGCCGCGGCCCACCCGCACTCATCTGACGGTTGCCGATCCGCGGGCAAGGCTGGCCGAGGAGGATGAGCGGTTGCTTGTCGAGCGCGACGCAACGCATGAACTCGGGCGCAGCGCATAAGAACGGTCGGCGCGATCACCCGCACCGGCCGCCAGCCCGGCTACGGCGTCAGGTCCGCGAAACCTTCACTCGCCATCGGTCTCGGGGCACAATCAGCACACCTCGACGAGTTCATAGCTGCGGCTGTTGTCCTCGGGCAGCGCGATCCAATCATCCAGTGTCAGAAGATGATCTGGCCAATGCACAGTAGTCCCACCCCAGTTCGTTCTTACTGGATCTGAATACCGGCGACGCCTTGGGCGTTCTGTTGGTCCTGCTCGGTTAGCCGCGTGACCGATACCTTGATTGTGTCGCGGATCAGCTTCACCACTTCGATGTGCTCAGCTAGCGCGGAGTCGACATCCCCGTCACCGCCAATGGCTTTCTCGCCCAGCATCTTCGCCAGCTGGTCCGCGCATTCGAATCTACCCAGACCGGTGACACGGTTCATATGCCGAAGGAGCGCACGGCAGTCCTCGTAGAGATGAATCTGTTTCTCGCAGGCTGCGTAACAGTCGTTTGCGACCGATGGATCGAGGGTCAGCCGACCCGCCTGTGCTTCATCCGCGAGATGCCGCCAACCGGTGATCTCCTCGTCCATGGACACGGCGCCCCCTTCATCGCTCGGTCACTGTGGCAACAATGGAACCACAATCTCGGCAACCGCGGTAACGCGGTCGCACGGCGCCACCGGACTGCTTGCTTCCTGTTTCTGCACGTCTATCGAAAACGCGCCCTGCTTAGCTGGAAACAAAAGAATGCATTGGTCACCACGCTTGTCGACCGCCGGTCGGTACCGGAAACCGGCGCGCCCCGCGACATTGACAGAGACGAATTCGGTATTGGCTTCCTTCCTCTTATGGTCTTCCACCGTGTAAATGGTCGACCACACGTCAACGTCAAACGTCCGCTCAGGCTTGGTGTCGTAACCACCGCACAACTTGAATCCGGGCTCTTGCGTGCCGCCGATATCAGAACTCAGCGTGGATGGATCGACCCCGATCCTGCGCCACACGTCCCCGGCGATCTGGCAGGGATCCCACAATGCCGCCGTCGCGGCCGTGATGTCGGTGGTAGTGCTGGTACTCGGGGTCGGGGTTCCGTTCGTGCTCGACCCGCACCCCCCGGTCAACAGGACCACCCCCACAAAGACTGCGGCGGCTGTCGCTCGTTGTCGCATCTGCACCCCTCCGTCCGGCATCCACGCGCCGCCCCACAGTGTAGGACAGGCACGAGTTTGTCGAGATGGTCCATCAGGGCGGTCGGCGGCGCGGGTGATTCGGCATCCGGTGGTTCAGCAGCCCATTCGACCACGGCGGTGGCGAACCGAGTCATCAGCTCGATCGGCAGCAGCCTCGCCGGACCGGCCGGAATGTATCCTGAGGCACCCGGAACCCGTTGTGGCAAAGGGTTCTCCGTCTCACCCGCTGATGCGGCCGGTTCGGAACTCCGCCGGATAAGCCACCGGTCCAACCGATCCAGACTCCCGCTGCACCCAATCGCACCCGATCCGTCGACAAGATTCCACCCGTAGGGCGGACTCGGCTCGCGCTCGACGTGACAGCCCGCGCCAGCGGCATTCTCGATAGCGCGCAACCACTCTCGAATCGAGGGCAGTCGCCTAGCCATCAACCAACATCGAGCGGCCCTGTTCCGAGACAGGGCCGCTTGCAATATCTCTCGGCGTACCGGCGCGGGAGCCTTTTCCGTGGTGCTCAATTGTTCGAGATCGGCTCGGTCCAGGTGCGCGGTAATGCCGACGAGCGGATGGATCACAGACCCAGTTCGTCGCAGAGGTCGATGTAGCGGCCGAGGTATTCGGGTGTCGATCGGTGGGCGGCCAGCCCGACGGTGTCGAATTCGTCCAACCCTGGTGCGCCGGTGATGCCGAGCATGCGCAGCGCGGCGTTGATGCCGGAGGCCGAGCGGATGGTGCCACCAGCAGTACAGGTGGCTGCCCACTGATCGCCGACGCCTGCGTGGTAGTCCGTATACACCACGGCGAAGCTGGGATCGGGCCGGACCGAGAGATCGGCTGCGATGACTCGCACGACACCTTCTGTTGGGAAGAGTGTGGGAATCCTGGGAGACGGTTCGATATGTTCGGTAATACCAAGTGCCGCTTGCCAATACCTGGTGTAGTAATGCGTCAGGTGGAGCAGACTCAGGTCGTGGTGTAGCGGGATCGGCACCAGGTCCCATCGGGTGGCCGCATCGGTCTCGACCGATCCCGGAATGATGAGCGCAGTAATCGAATGTCCCACGGGCCGGAACCCTATCCTTCTCGCGACGCTTCGCGCCCCTCCGCTCGAGATGCCCAGCGCTGAGGGCATCCCGTAATGCGCGTGGCGCGCGTTGGTCGGACGTCCAAACCTGCTGGCTGACAGCACTTCTCAACGCGCGCACATGCCGAATTGAGTGCATGACGATTGCGGGCGTCACGCTGGTCGCGGCGCTGCCGCTGGCTGCGGCCTGCCCGCTCGCGCAACCCGGAAGGAACCGGCCGTCGAGTTACCGGCCCGTAACTATGCCGATCAGCCTGCGGGCAGGCCGATTTGGTCGCGCTCGAGCACGCCACGCAGCTGCGAAAGGGTCTGCGCGACAGCCGATAACGAAGAACCGGCGAGGGTGGTGCCGAGCAATTGGATCAGCCGCTCGGAGAAGGTTTCCTCCGCTGCCTCGACCACACTCACACCGTCATCGGTCAGGGCCAGAAGCGACGACCGGCGATCCGAAGGATTCGGTTGCCGCACAACCCATCCCTGTTTCTCCAAGCGGTCGACACCTTTGCTGATCGCCCCCACGCCCGCGGCGAACTCGCTCGCGAGGTCCGCCACCCTGGCATCCGGGTGATCACGCAGGAAGCGCAAGAATTCGAACTGCGAGGTGGCGATTCCGTGCCGCTCGCGCAGGCGATCGTTGAGCGCGTTGTACAGCCGCGTCTCACACCGGACGAGATCGGTGAACAAGCCCGGCAGGTCGACGGCATCGCCTCCCGATTTATATTCCATGACATATACTGTATAGGAAGATACTTCTCAGGAAGGTACATATGAGCCGGGAACAACGTGCGAAGATCGATGCGCTGCTGCGGCAGCCGCGGCCTGCTGGGCTCGGATCGGTCGCGGAGCTCCGCGCGGCATTCCGAGCGCTGATGGCCCAGATGAGCGTGCCGACCGGGATACGCACCCGAACCATGACACTCGGCAACCGGCCCGCCGTGCTCGTCGAACCGGTGAACACGGCGCGAGCCGGGACGATCCTCTATTTCCACGGCGGCGGCTTCGTCTACGGTTCACCTGACACGGCCATGTCGCTGACCGCAAACCTGGTGACCCGAACCAGATTCCGCGCCTTCTCGCTGGACTATCGGCTGGCGCCCGAACACCCGTTCCCGGCCGCGATCGACGACGCGCTGGGTGCCTACCGAGCGTTGCTCGAGAGCGGTGAACAGCCCTCGGCCATCGCGTTCGCGGGCGACTCCGCCGGCGGCGGCCTGACCGTCACCACCTGCCTCGCGGCCCGCGACGCGAGCTTGCCCCTGCCCGCCGCGATCGTGGCGTTCTCACCCGGTCTCGACATGACCCGCACGGGCCAAAGCATGGATACCAAAGCGGGGATCGACCCGTTGTTCACCCGCGAGAGCCTGGAACACACCGGTGCCATGTACCTCGCGGGTCAGGACCCGCACCAACCTCTGCTCAGCCCGGCAACCCTCGCCGACCTCAGCGGCTTTCCCCCGATGCTGCTGCAGGCAGGCACCAACGAAATGATCCTGGATGATTCCACCCGCCTGGCCGCCCGCGCGCGAGCGGCCAATGTGGACGTCGTCCTGGACATCACCGCAGACGTACCTCACGTGTTCCAGTCCTTCACAGGCATCCTCGACGAAGCAGACGAGGCCCTGGACCGCGCAGCGCTGTTCCTCGGCCAGCGCATCCGCGGCCGAGTCATCGAGAACTAGCCTGGGAACCTTGAAATCTATTGCGCAACAAGCCCTCTCATCTTCTCGCGACCGCTGTCGAGCTCGGGCTCATCGCGCTCTCAGTGGCGGCCGATCGCATGTATTCCGAGGCTGATCGAAGCTCCCGTGAACCCAGGGGCGACGCACCATAGCGCCGCATACCGCGCTGACCGAACCGGTCGGCGGATCCGCGGAAGATCAACGGACAGGTGTCATCTCGGGCGGATGACTGACCGCCGCCAGCAGCGCGCGCACATGCCGATTACCGGATGCGGAGCCCGTCGAGCACGACTGCGATCAATTGGTTCGGGGTGCCGCGCAGTCGGGCACGGCGTTCGGCTTCCACTGCGCCGATGAGTAGGTCCTGCACGTCGGCGATGTCGATATCGGGTCTTACTTCCCCTGCCGATTTCGCCTGTGCGAGCAGGGTTTCGAACGACTCGATGAAGTCGCGCCGGAGCTGGTCGGGGATGGCGATTGCGGTGCCGTCGTCGAGCGCTTCGCACAGCGCCTGGTTGAGGGCTACCTCGCCGACCAGATGGGCGAAGTAGCCGCGAAATGCCTCCCCCGGCTGGGTATCGGCTGCCGACAGCGCGCGTGCTCGTTCGACGAACTCCTCGATGCGGCCGATGACGACTGCCTCGAACAGCGCGGCGCGGGTGGGGAAATGCCGGTACACGGTGCCGACGCCGACCTCGGCGCGGCGCGCGATCTCGTCGAAGGACACCGACGAGCCGTCGACCGACAGCATCTCCCGAGCGACAGCCAGCACCTGATCGCGGTTGCGGCGAGCGTCTGCGCGCAGCGGCTTGGCGATCGGCCCGGCATCATCACCCATCGCTCGATCGTAGCTTCGACGCTAGGAAACGGAGAATCCTCTCCGTATAGTCATTAATCGGAGAATGCTCTCCGGTTAGTGTGGCTTCGGCCGCGACGACCCGAAACGACCACGGAGGACACAGTGGACAAGGTTGTTTTCGTCACCGGTGCGACCGGACAGCAGGGTGGGGCGGTCGCGGACCGCTTGCTCGCCGACGGATGGCAGGTGCGGGCGTTGACACGCCATCCGGACAGCACCAGGGCTCAGAACTTGGTAGACGCGGGCGCGCATGTGATCGCAGGCTCGCTGGAGGATCCCGGGTCAGCGAGATCGGCCCGGCCGGTGGACAGCGTCTCACGCAACTCCGCCTCGGTCCTGGCCAGGACAACCTGCAGCGTGTCGTGCACGTGCGCTGCGGTCTCTTCCTGCGACGAACCCAAGTCCTCGGTTGTCTGATTGCCTCGCCACAAGTGCGCGAGTTTGCGCATCGAAGCTTCGGTGCCGGACATGTTCCGATAGGTATTGAGGGCTTCATGCACAATCTGCTGCGCTTGTTCCAGTTCGCCGAGCCCGATCAACACCATGCCGAGCGCGGTACGCATCCGGTTCGCCTCAGGGAGGAAGTGGTGTTGCCCGGCACGGATGAGCTGCTCGTAGGTCTCGAGCGCGGTGCGGGCAGACGCCGCTGCCAGGTCCAGCTGCCCGTATCGCATGCGCAGATTCGCCAGCTGCTGGTAACTCTCTGCCACGTTATCGAGGCTCAGAATCTCGTCTCGTACAGCGGCAGCAGTCTCGCTTGCGCATGCCTGCGCCAAGTCGACGGCTCTGCGGTAGTCGCGGGTATCAGCGCAGATGTTCGCCATGGTC
This sequence comes from Nocardia pseudovaccinii, assembly GCF_050942345.1. Classification (NCBI taxonomy): domain Bacteria; kingdom Bacillati; phylum Actinomycetota; class Actinomycetes; order Mycobacteriales; family Nocardiaceae; genus Nocardia; species Nocardia pseudovaccinii. The sequence goes on along the minus strand of NZ_CP192074.1, from coordinate 1,905,961 downwards.
TCGATAGTGCGCAACCGCACGCTTATTTCGCCGGGTCGCGCTGGTTCCCCCAACATATCGAGTGCGGACAGGCACACCCGATAAGCCTCGGAGAATTGACCCCGGCGACGGTGGCAAACTGCCAATTGCCGAGATAGCGAGGCGCCGATCGGATCGCCCCGATCCGAGTGTGGATACCGAGGATCAGCCACCACTGCCAGTCCCGCGGAAAATTCCGCTTCCGCCTCCTCCAGTTGACCGGCATCGAGCAAAGCGGTTCCAGCCTTTTCCAAGGCTGCGGCAAGTTCAGACCCCCAGCAGTCCACGCCGTCCAAGCCGACCAAGCGACGCCATAGTTCGACCGCTTGTCGAGCCGAATCCGCCGCCTGCAAGGGATCGTCGAGTTCGCGTACCAACGTCGAATGGTGGTCGAATGCCGCAGCCAGCTCGCTGGACAACTCGGTCCTTCCGTCCCGCAACAGCGCGGTCTGGATGAGCTCGGAAGCACGCTGATAGGCGTCGAGCGCCTCGCGGTAGCGGCAGGCAAGCTCGAGGGCGCGGCCAAGCTGTAACTGTGCAGTGCCTAGTTCACCGGTTACCTCATACAAACCGTCGTCGTGGAGCAGAGCCGAAAGTAGATCAACAGCCCGGTGTGTGTAGTCGAGGTCAGGGCCCGCACCGGCACCACTGGTTCGGGCTCGTTCGAGCCACAGCGTGGCCTGTGTGATTCGGAGGTGGTGGTCGTGCAGCCGGGAGTGACTGGTCAGTTTGGCGTCCACCTCGGCCCAGAGGCGATCCGCGTGGTCGGCCTGTCCGTCCGACCCGGCCAGAATGGCGAGACTCGCCAATGCCTTGGCTTCGGCGGCAGTGTTGCCGGCCGAGCGGAATGCAGCGACGGCGGATTCGAGAAACCGTTGCCGCTCCTCCCGCTCCGATGTCGCGTTCGCCCTGGTCAACAGGGCCGATCCGAGGGTATCTCCAGCACCCGGCGACGGTGTCAGCACTCGCGCACCAGCGATTGCCTCGTCGGCGACCTCGCGGGAGTCGGTCACCGAGCCGCTCCGGCGCAGCACAATTGCCAGATTGTTGAGCACCCGGGGAAGAGCCACCCGAGCCAGTTCGGAGGGCAGGTCACGCAGGATCGCCGCAGCCTCGCGATAGCTGCTGACGGCACCGTCGAAGTCGCTCAACGCTTCCTGGATCTGGCCCAGGTTGGCGGCACACCGCACCCGGACTTCGGGCAGCTCCGGAGAGGAGCTGTCGGGGATCTGCGCCAGGACTCGCCGGATCTCCTGCTGCGCCCCCAGATTCATGACCAGCTGTGAACGTCGGGTGCTACCGCGCCCCGGCCAGAAACGAACAGCGTCGTGGGGGTCGAGACCCGCCATGCGGTATACACGGTCGAGCTCCGGTCGCGGATCATCCCAGGTACCTCCGCTGGCATTCCACCGAGACCAGATCGGCCCGGCGACGTCAGGTGGGGGTTGCTGCGCCGGTATCGCCCCTTCCCACGGCATCCCCGTCTCCTGCTCTGCGATCTGCACCAGCTCGTCGGCTACCTCGCGGAGCGATTGCGGTCGTTGCTGTGGCTGCTCTTCGAAGCATCTCCGCAGCAACAGCCCCAGCTTTGGAGGTATCGATACCACTTGGTTCGGCAGCCGATCCTGCTGTGCTGCCTCCAGCACATACCCCGCCACCGCCCCCGAGGTCCAGGTACGCTCGCCGATCAACATTTCGAGTACTGTGACCGCCCAACTCCAGACATCCGCCGCAGGGCCGACAGCGTGGCCTTCGGCCTGTTCCGGCGAGGCATAGGCGGTCGTGTGTCCAGCGGTATCGCGCACCAGAATCTCGTTGCCGACATCATCGCCGTGTTGCAACAGCTCGTTCAGCACGCCCTTGACGACTTCGCGCTGGCTGACGTCCAGCTCGGGATCGCCTGCGACGTAGTCCAACACCGCCTCTAGCTGAACGGTTATTTCCGGATCGCGCTGCGGCACAGCGGCAAGACCGAAATCGGTAATTCTGGCAATGCCTTCGGCGTCGAACAGCACGTTGGCCGGCTTGACGTCCAGATGCAGCATGCCAGTCGTGTGTGCGGCATCCAGCCCCCAAGCCACCTGGGCAGCCGAGACGAGAACGCGGCCTAGTGCGGTCCTGTCTCCACCCGAATAGAGGTCTCGGGAACGGATCCGGTCACTGAGAGAGCCCCCGGGTACGTACTCGCTGAAGACTGCCAATTCGCTGCCCACGGTACGCAGAAAATGGCACGCGGTGATATTCGGATGTGCGGGTAGCGCGATCCAGTGCCGGGCCTCCGCGATCAGCCTGCCCTGCTGGATCGAGTCGCTACTGCGCAGACGCTTGACGGCGTGGCGTTCACCGGACCGGCTGTCACGCACCAGAACCACACGGCCGAATCCGCCCGCGCCCAAAGTGCGTTCGACGACGAACTGTCCGAGCACCCGATCGCCGGGTTGCCAATCGGCCGACATGGGCCTCATCCTCCCGATCGTGGTTCAAACGGCTCCGAGAGCCTGACGAAACAGCTCCGCAGTGGCGAACCCCTGCCCGGGACCTTCGGTGAGCGCCCGATCGACGACGCGGGCCAACCTGTCCGGGACCGAGGCCTGTCGCTCGCCAACCGGTACCACCGATGCGGTGGCGACGGTCAACCAGGGATCGCGCCCGTCCGGGAAGTCTCGCGGCGTGTGGGCGGTGAGCGCGTAGTAGAGCGAGGCGGCAGTGGACCAGATATCGACATCAGGTCCCGCGTATTTGTAGTTGATTACCTGGGATCGTGGCATGAATGCCGGTGTGCCCGCAGCAGTGCCGGTCCGGGTCAGGCCGCTGAGCCCAGCACTCTGGTACGCCTTGGCCAACCCGAAGTCGGCCAGTTTCGCCACCAGTTCTCCAGTTGTACCGACGCCGAACAGGATGTTGTGCGGCTTGATGTCTCGGTGCACAGTCGCATGAGCGGCATGGGTGTAAACGAGGGCGTCGAGCACCTGGAGGAACAGTGGCACTGCTTGCCCGGCGGACAGCGGACCGTATCGGGCGACCTTGTCCGCGAGACTTCCGCCCGCGCACAGTTCCATGACGATGCCCCAGAGCCCGCCTTCTCGCAGGACTTCGTCCGTCCTGACCACGTGGGGATGATGCAGTTCCATACCGATTCGAACCTCCCTGCGGAACAGCGAGAGTGCGGTGGGTGATGCACCATCGGTATCGGCGCGGATGACTTTCAACGCACGGACATCTCCGGTTCGCGAGTTCCGTGCGGCATAGACGGCCCCCATCCCGCCGCGGCCGAGCTCGGCCTCCACCACCCAATCGGCGAGTGCCGCAGGACATTCATCACCGTGCGCCATGCCCCCACCCCGCATCATCGGTCCGCTATGGTCAATGCCCAGACTATGCCCGGACTCGGCCCACTGCTATGAGATCGTCGTCGGACGCATGAATAACTCGGCACCCCCAACGGGTGGCACAATGCACACAAGTGCCATCCGTGCAGTCGATGGAGAATTCAACATGTCGCAACCCGACTCCGTGGATCCATGGAGCACCTTCCTCAGAAGCGCACAGAGCGGTGACGAAGAGGATGAGCGCGACGCTTCCGCATCCCACACCACGACCTCCGGTCTCCGGCGTCGATCACTCGACATCCTTCGCGCGCTCGCCGTATCCGGGCCGACGCCGGTCGAGGACCTACGGCGCCAATTCGGTCTCAGCGCACTGCAGATCGCGCAGGAAGTGATCCATCTCGTCGAACGTGACCTGGTGGAGGTGCAGTCCATGAACGGCGAGGATTCCCTGCGGTTGACCGAGAGCGGAACGAGGCTGCTGGCCTGACAGCGTTGACTCACAAACCTGCGGACGGAGACGATGCTCGGATATCTGGTCACCTGCGGACTTGGGTTGCTTGTCGGCACAGCCGAACTGGTCTCCCGCTATCGCGATCGCCCGACGGCACTGTTGAGTGTGCCGAGCGCATGGGTGTATGCCGCCATCAACGCAGCCGCCGCGGGGAGCGCCCTGCTGCTGGCTCATGCGTTCGGTTGGACATTCGGCGCGACGCGCCCCGACAGTATTGCCGTGACTCAAGTCCTGGTCGCCGCCTTCGGAGCGCTCGCGATCTTCCGCAGTTCACTGTTCACTGTGCGAATCGGTAGTCAGGACGTCGGAATCGGTCCCAGTACTGCACTCACCATCCTGTTGACAGCCGCAGACCGTGGAGTGGACCGGGCACGCGCACGCGAACGGTCACAACAAGTTACAACGATCATGCGGGATGTCTCCTTCGACAGAGCACATCTCGCACTGCCGACGTTCTGCCTGGGTCTGCTGCAAAACTGCTCGATCGCCGAGCAGCAAGATCTCGGCAATGCGGTCAAGTCCCTTGCCGAAAGCCCCATGACCGATACCCAGAAGTCCTATGCGCTGGGAATCCTGCTGATCAACCTTGTCGGCGCCCCTGTCCTCACACACGGTGTAAGCGCGCTTCGAGACGAGATCTCCACATGACTATCGCCGCCTGGCGGGGCTAGTTGAAGGCATCGCCGATCGTGTACCGATGATCGGCATGGAGACCGGGCTGTCCACTTGCGGACAACCCGGCCCGACGCACCAATGACCGATGTTGCCGGTCACAAGAAATGTTCGGGGCGCTCGGAGCACCCGGGATTCGTCGTGGTTGGTTCAGGCCGCAGCCCAGGCCGGGCGCAGCGTATTCATCGGCGGGCGGTCGGCGAGGGAGACCTCCGTGCTGTGCGCGGTGAAGGCATCGCCGATCAGCGGGAACTGGGTCAGCGCCGCACCGGAGTCCTGGACGCCGCTGCGGCCGAGCACGGTGCCGAGGATCTGACGGCTCATTACGCCGAGATCGGCGAGCGGGCGGTTGCGGTGGGTGCGCACACCGAGATTCACCTGACCGATCGCGGACAGGCCGAGGCGGTCGTAGGTGTCGAGGAGGAGGCCGATCTCCACGCCGTAGCCGGGGGCGAACGGCACCGAGGCCAGCAGTTCGCGGGTGCCCGCGTATTCGCCGCCGAGCGGCTGCAGCACCTGCGACAGTTCCGGACGCAATGCGGCGAGCAGCGGACGGGCCACGAGTTCGGTGACGCGACCGCCGCCGTGCGCGTCAACGGCACCGGCCTGCCGCAGCGGCCTGCGGTAGTAAGCCTTCACCAGATGCATATCGTCGACCAGCAGCAGCGGGCCGAGCAGCTTCGGCACGAAGGCCGGATCCGGGTCGATGAGATCGGAGTCGACGAAGGCGATGACATCGCCGCTGGTCACCGCCAGCGAGCGCCACAGCACCTCGCCCTTGCCGGGCAGCGGATCGAGTTCGGGGACGGCCTGTTCCCGACTGATCACCTCGGCGCCCGCGGCCAGCGCACGTTCGGCGGTGGCATCGGTCGATCCGGAATCGAGCACGATCAGCTCGTCGACCAGGGTGCCGAGCAGCGGTCGAATGCTGGCCACCACATCGGCGACGGTGTTCTCTTCGTTCAGTGCGGGCAGCACCACGGAAACGGTGCGTCCACGTTTGGCGGCGATCAGTTCGTCGACCGTCCAGTCCGGGGTGTCCCAGGTATTTGTCGTCGCCCAGAGCGGGCTGTCGTGGTGATGGAAATTCATGCCAGACCTCGCAGGGTTCGTGCGGGGGGCCGGATGCCCTGTATCGCGGCGATCATGTCCACGACGCGCCGGGTTTCGGCTACCTCGTGCACTCGGAAGACTCGGGCGCCGGCGGCCGCCGACCATGCTGTTGCTGCCAATGTGCCCTCCAACCGTTCGGATAGACCGACACCTAAAGTCTCCCCGATAAAATCCTTGTTGCTCAGCGCCATCAAGACTGGCCATCCGGTATTTACAAGAACGTCTATTCCCCGCAACAACTCGAGCCCGTGGTAAGTGTTTTTGCCGAAATCATGGGTCGGATCGATCAGAATCGAATCCTTGCGAACCCCGGCCGCGGCCGCATCTTCTGCGGCGCGCTGCACTGTTTGCGTTACTTCTGCCACCACATCGGCATAGCGCACCCGATGCGGACGGGTGCGCGGGACGGCCCCGCCGGTATGGCTGCACACGATGCCGACCCCGCGATCGGCGGCCACGTGCACCAATTCCGGATCGGCGCCCGCCCAGGTGTCATTGATCAGGTCCGCGCCCGCGGTAACAGCGGCCTCGGCCACCTCCGCGCGCCAGGTATCGATGCTGATCAGTAGCTCCGGATACTTCTCCCGGATAGCCGCGACGAACGGGACCACCCGGCGAGCCTCTTCCGCCGCATCGACAACGGTGCCTGGACCGGCCTTCACCCCGCCGATATCGACCAGATCGGTGCCCTCGTCGACCGCGCGCGCGACCGCATCCATGGCGGCCGCGTCGGTGAAGGTGGCGCCCTGGTCGTAGAAGGAGTCGGGGGTGCGGTTGACGATGGCCATCACCAACGCCCGATCCGTCGCCACCGGCTTGCCGCACAAGGTGGGGAGCGGCGCTACGGTGGGGCTGAACATGCCCCGACTGTACCTAGTCCTGTAACACGGCCCCAGGGAACGGGTTGTGGACGGTGCATTCTTGGGACGGGCAACAACGGATTTCACCAGCACCTGGGCAACTCGTCGAGCGAGCCCAAAGCGCCGCCGTGCGATCGGCGCTAGTTCTTCGGCGCGCGAGCCGCGGCGACGTCGGCGGCGTATTCGTCGTACGCCGGGATGTAGCCATCGGTCCGACCGGCGAGCACGTACAGCCGACTGTCGGCGTCGGTTGCGTAGCCCTGCTTGCGGAGTTCGACCTTGCGGCTCTTGAAGGTGGAGGTCTGCGCGAGTTCGGCGACGACCCGGATGAGCAGCGGGACCGCATAGCCGGGCAACCGGGAGTAGGCCAGTTCGGCGAGCGCGCGACCGTCGAACTCGGCATTCGGGTGCAGCGTCACCGCCGCCATGCCCGCCTTGCCGTCGGTGCCAGGAATATCCACGCCGAAGACGACCGCCTGCGAGATCGCGTCGAATTCGGTGAGTACACCCTCGACCTCGGTAGTGGCGACATTCTCACCCTTCCAGCGGAAGGTATCGCCGAGCCGGTCGACGAAGGCGATGTGGTGCCAGCCCTGATCGCGGACCAGATCGCCGGTGTCGAACCAGATGTCGCCGTTCTCGAAGCCGTCGCGGACCAGCTTCGCCTCCGAGGCGGCCTTATCGGTATAGCCGTCGGCGGGCGAACGGTCGGTGACCTTGGCCAGCAGCAGGCCGACCCCGCCACCCGGCACGCGATGCAGCCGACCGTCCTTGTCGCGCTTGGCCTTGCCGGTCGCATCGTCGTATTCGACGATGGCATAGGGCAACGGCCCGAAGCCCGCGGTGCGATCCAGCCCGAAGGCATTGACGAAGGCGATATTCACCTCGCTGGCGCCGTAGAACTCGACGATCCGGCCGATGCCGAAACGGCTCTTGAACTCGTCCCACAGCTCCGGCCGCAGACCATTGCCGACGGCGAGCCGCACCCGGTGCTGCCGATCGGTCGGCTTGACCGGCTGATTGACCAGGTAGCGGCACAGTTCACCGATGTAGATGAATGCGGTCGCCTGCTCCCGGATGATCTCGTCCCAGAACCGGGAGGCGGAGAACTGCCTGCCGAGTGCGAAGGCGCCGCCCGCGGCGAGCACCGACGACAGCGCGACGGTCAGTGCGTTGTTGTGATACAGCGGCAGGCAGCAGTACAGAGTGTCGTTGCCGCGCAGGCGAATTCCGAGTCCGCCGAGTCCGGACATGCTCTTGGTCCAGCGCAGATGTGTCATCACGCTGGCCTTGGGCAGGCCGGTGGTACCGGAAGTGAAGATCAGGAAGGCGCGTTCCTTCGCGGTGATCTGCGCGCAGCTCGGCGGATCGGCCGGGTCGGCGTCCTCGGCCGCCTTGTGCAGATCCTGCGAAAAGAGCACGTCGGCAAGGGGTTCGGCGAGCGAGTCCAGTGCCGCCTGGCATTCCTCGCCGACCACATTGAGCACACTGTCGAGCAGTCCGAAGCTGTGGGCGAGCACCTGGTCGCGCTGGTGGTGATTCAGCAGGCCTACCGTCGCACCGAGTTTCACGGTCGCCAGCACCACGAACAGCGTTGCCGGACGGTTGGTCATCAGCACGCCGACCACGTCACCGCGCCGCACGCCACGGTCGGCCAGCACCCGCGCGTACCGGTTCACCTGCGCGTTGGCCGCGCCGTAGCTGAAGGTTTCGCCCTCGTACTTCAGGAACGGCCGGTCCGGATGCCGGTGCGCGTTGCGCTGGAAGTACAGCCCGACCGAAGATTTGTCATCCGGCCGCACCAGCATGCCGCGCGCGCCGCGCAGCATGGACGGTGCGTCGAATGCCATGAGCGGCAACCGCTTCGCGATATCGAATAGGCTGACCTGCGGGCGGGCGGGAGTGCTCAATGCGTCAGTTCTCCTCGTCGAGAGTGGTTCCCGGCTCCTGCGTCACCTCGGATACCCGCACCGGTTTCAGCGCCGCGAAGGCCGCGGGCAGGTCGTCGACCACGGTGATCCTGGCCATGGCAGGCTGGGACACGAACTTCCGATCGTAGAGTTGGTCCAGCCAGTCGAACAGACCCTGATAGAAGCCATTGGGATCGAGCACGACCACCGGCTTATCGTGCTGGCCCAGATAACCGCCGGTCCAGGTTTCGAAGAATTCCTCCAGCGTGCCGATGCCGCCGGGCAGGGTCAAGAAGGCGTCGGCGCGGTCCTCCATGACCTGTTTGCGCTGGCGCATGGTGTCGGTGACGATCAGCTCGTCGGCATCGACATCGGCTACTTCCTGGTGCACCAGATGTTTCGGGATCACCCCGACGGTGTGCGCACCGCCCGCGCGGGCGCCGGTCGCGACCGCGCCCATCATCGAGACATGACCGCCGCCGGAAACCAATTGCCAACCGCGCCTTGCGATCTCGGTGCCGACCCGGGCAGCGAGGGCGAGCATCGCAGGATCGGCGGTGCTGGCCGAACAGTAGACGCAGACCGCGTATCCGGCTTCGCTCATGCCTGCACCTCGCTGGCGCTCGGCTCCGGCATGCGCGAAGCGCGCTGTGACATGGTTCGCTCGCTCACCACTGATCCTCCGTCCCAAGGGCATCGGTGTCGGTGGCCCCGTCCGCGGTGGCCAGGATGATCTGCACGACCTCCTCCACGCTATCGGTCACATGCAGGAGGCCTAGGTCGCCGGGGGAGATCTTGCCGGAGCCGCCGAGCGAATCGCGCAGCCAGTCGACGAGTCCGGCCCAGTACTTGCTGCCGAACAGGATGATCGGGAAGCGGGTGATTTTGTGGGTCTGCACCAGGGTGAGCGCCTCGAACAACTCGTCCAGGGTGCCGAATCCGCCCGGCAGGCAGATGAATGCCTGCGAGTACTTCACGAACATGGTCTTGCGCGCGAAGAAGTAGCGGAAGTTGATACCGAGGTCGACCCATTCGTTGAGGCTCTGCTCGAACGGCAACTCGATGCCGAGTCCGATCGAGTATCCGCCCGCCTCCGACGCGCCCCGGTTCGCGGCCTCCATCACGCCGGGACCGCCGCCGGTGATCACCGCGAATCCGGCCTGTGCCAGCGCGCCGCCGATGGCCATGGCGGCGTGATACTCCGGATGGCCCGCCGGCGTGCGCGCCGAACCGAAGACGGTGACCGCGCGCGGCAGTTCGGCGAGCGCACCGAAGCCCTCGACGAATTCGGCCTGGATCCGCAGCACCCGCCACGGATCGGTATGCACCCAATCGCTCGGTCCGTGCTGGTCCAATAGGTTCTGGTCGGCGGTGCCGCCCGGTTTGCGATCGCGGCGGAACATGATCGGTCCGCGGAATTTGGGTGTCGACTTCGGCGTGCTTGCGATCTCGTTATCGGCGGCTTCGGTGGACATGGCGCCCACGCTACCGGGATACGCCGGTGAGGTAGCCGCGCAGCACGTCGGCGACCGCGCTGATCTGGGCGACCGGGACGTGCTCGTCGCGCTTGTGCGCGAGGTTGGGGTCGCCGGGACCGAAGTTCACCGCCGGGATACCGCGGGCGGCGAAGCGCGCGACATCGGTCCAGCCGTATTTGGCGCGCACGCTGTCGGCGCCGACCACGGTGATCAGATCCTTGGCGGCGGGTGCGGACAGGCCGGGCAGTGCGCCCGCCGCGGCGTCGGTGAGCTCGAAATCGAGTTCGAGTCCGTCGAATACCCCGCGCACATGCTCGGTGGCCTGGGTGACGGTGCGGTCCGGGGCGAAGCGGAAGTTCACATCGACCTCGGCCTCGTCCGGAATGACATTGCCCGCCACGCCACCGCCGATGCGGACCGCGGACAGGCCCTCGCGGTAGACGCAGCCGTCGATATCGACCTCGCGGGCCTTGTAGTCGGCGAGGCGTTGCAGCACCGGGGCCATGCGGTGAATCGCATTGTCGCCCTTCCACGATCGCGCCGAGTGGGCCCGCACCCCCTTGGTCGTGAGCCGGACGCGCAGGGTGCCCTGGCAGCCCGCCTCGATGACACCGCCCGACGGTTCACCGAGGATGGCCAGATCGCCGACGAGCCAATCCGGGAGGTCACGCTCGATGTGGTTGAGGCCGTTGTACTTTGCGGAGATCTCCTCGCAGTCGTAGAAGATCAGCGTCAGATCGTGCACCGGCTCGGCGACGGTCGCGGCCAGATGCAGGAAGACCGCGTCACCGGATTTCATATCGACGGTGCCGCAGCCGTAAAGCTGGCGCTCCCCTTCCTCGTCCACGAAAGTGCTCGGCACGTTGTCGGCGATGGGCACGGTATCCAAATGACCGGCGAGGATGACTCGCGTCGGCCGCCCCAGACTGGTGCGCGCGAGCACCACGTTCCCGTGCCGCAGCACCTCGAATCCCGTTGTCTGCTCGCGCAGCGCCCGCTCGACCAGGTCGGCGATCACCGCCTCATCCTTCGAGACGCTGGGGATGTCGACGAGAGCCGCGGTCAGAGTGATGGGGTCGGCGCGCAAGTCGAGGGTCACGGCTGCCAGCCTACGACCGCGATGTTCCACTGCGATCGGGTCCGTCGCCATTTCGGCGACGCGGTGGCCGATCCGCGCCGCGGGCCGTCGCGGTCGACGTGGCTCACCACGAGTGCGGATGGGTGGGTAACCTCTGATGACGTGAGCATTCAGGGAGCAGCAGCAGTCGGTATCGCCAATGTGACCGCGGACGGGACCGTACTGGATACGTGGTACCCGAATCCGGAGCTGGGCGCGTTCGGTGACACCGGCACGAAGCGCCTGGATGACGCGCCCGCGGAATACGCGGCGCTGCTCGGATTCGACGAGGCGCGCGGGGTCGATGTGATCGCGGTGCGGACCACGATCACCGATCTGTCGGCCGCTCCCGTGGACGCGCACGACGTCTACCTGCGGCTGCACCTGCTCTCGCATCGGCTGGTCAAGCCGCACGAGGTGAGCCTGGACGGGCAGTTCGGACTGCTCAGCAATGTGGTGTGGACCAACCACGGTCCGGCCGCGGTGGATGGCTTCGAGGCGACGCGCGCCAAGCTGCGCGCCCGCGGCCCGGTCACCGTGTACAGCATCGACAAGTTCCCACGGATGGTCGACTACGTCGTGCCGTCGGGTGTGCGCATCGGTGACGCCGACCGGGTCCGCCTCGGCGCGCATCTGGCCTCCGGCACGACCGTCATGCACGAGGGCTTCGTGAACTTCAACGCGGGCACGCTCGGCGCCTCGATGGTCGAGGGCCGCATCTCCGCGGGCGTCGTCGTCGGCGACGGTTCCGATATCGGCGGCGGCGCCTCCACCATGGGCACCCTGTCCGGCGGCGGCACGACCATCATCTCCATCGGCGAGCGCTCCCTGCTCGGCGCCAACTCCGGCCTCGGCATCCCCTTCGGCGACGACTGCGTCCTGGAGGCCGGGCTCTACCTCACCGCGGGCACCAAGGTCACCACCCCCGACGGCACCGTGGTCAAGGCCGCCGAGCTCAGCGGCCAGAACAACCTGCTCTTCCGCCGCAACTCCACCACCGGTGCCGTCGAGGTCGTGCACCGCAAGGGGACCGGCATCGAACTCAACGCCGACCTGCACGCCAACGACTGAACTAGGCTCCCCCGCCTCCCCGAACCTTTAGTCGCCGGACTCATCCCGAGAAACCGACGGACCGTCAGGGATGATCCGCACCCCTTGCGAGTAGGGCGGCACGCTCGTCGGCGGGTGAGCCAGCGCAAGGCCAGCGCCTGCCAGGGGTGAGAGCGACCAACGATCCATTCGCCGTAGAAGGGCCTCCCGGAGGACCCGGTCGGCGTCGGACATCGACGCCTCGGCGACTTCGGCGTCGAATTCGCGCATCTTGTCCGCGCGAATGGTGATAGCCCAAGGGATTTGCCGATCAAATCCTGTGCGTTCCGGCCATCCCTCGGCGCGGGCGGCCTCGGCATGCGCGCGATCGTTGCAGCTGCGTTCCCGCCCCGGCGACGTCGCCGATATCGCTCTGCACGCCGCGTTCCACGGGATCGGCGTCCACGTTGTCACTCCAGACGGGATCGAGCTGCTCGTGGCGCCGGACCCGTATGTGCCGCAGCGGCACAGCACGGCGCGGTGGAGAACGGAGCCGCGGTTGGACGGTCCAGATCCCGGCGTCTCGGTGGATTCGAGCAGCACGGTGAGCAGGGCCAGGCCGCCGCCGTGGCCGCGGTGTTCGCCGAGACGGCGCGGGTGTTGGTCCCGGGCGGGGCGGATCAGGATCTGCGACGTTGTCGCCGAGGACGCCCTGAGTCCGGACGATCGTGCTGAGCGCGGGGACTACGTCTCGATTGGCGTGTCGGGACACACCACCACGTCATCCCGTTACCGTGCGGGGGTCGACCACAAATGTCTGCCCGGCGGCCAGCGGGTAAGAGTTCCCTTGGCAGCCCGGTACTGGCGTAGACCGATTGAGAGGATCTGAACCTTGAGCGATCTTTCTCGCCGTGACCTGCTCAGGACGTCGGCGGCCGCTGGCGTCGGAGTAGTCGTTGTCTCGGGTCTTACGGCCGCAGATACGCCGGATATTGCGGACGTAAGCGCGCCGGGAATTGTGGCCGCGGACCACCCGGGTAAAGGCCCGGGATGCCCGCCCGCGACGCTGACCGGCCACATCGTCCGCCCCGGTGACGCGTCGTACACGGATGCGCGACTCGGCTGGGACCAGCTCTTTTCTCACTATCCGCTGGTCATCGCCTTCGCACAGGAAACCCAGGACGTGGTGAACGCCCTGACGTGGGCGCGGCAGCACAACATCGCACTGCGGGTGCGGAGCGGCCGCCACGCCCTCGAAGGCTGGTCGAACGTCGACAACGGCATCGTGATCGACGTCAGCCAGCTGAAGTCGGTCCAGATCGACCCTGGCGCTCGTATCGCGACGGTCGGTGCCGGGCTGAACCAACTGGAAGCGGTGACGACGCTCGCGAAGCAGAACTTTGCGGTCACAACCGGGAGCGAGGGCAGCGTGAGCTTGTGCGGTGCGACGCTCGGCGGTGGCCTCGGTCCGCTCAACCGCTGGCTCGGCATGGCCTGCGACAGCCTGACTGCGGCCGAGGTCGTCGTCCCGTCGGGTCACGACTGCGCCAAGGTGATCAACGCGGACTCGCAGCACCACTCGGACCTGCTCTGGGCGCTTCGCGGGGCGGGAAACGGCAACTTCGGGATCGTCACACAACTCACCTATAAGGTGTATCCGCTCGAGCATCTCGCCTATGTGCAGGCGACATGGGATGGACTCGGCGACCTGTACGGGGTCTTCGAAGCGTGGCAGGGTACGGTGCCGTCCGCCGACGACCGTCTGGGATCCGAGCTCGAGATCCACAAGTCCCAGATCCAGCTGTCCGCGTGGCTTGCGGACGGGACAGCGGCACAGGCCACAGAGATGCTGGCTCCGATCCTGTCGGTCGGCACGCCCGATGTCACGGTGCAGGTCGGTAACTGGGGCGACTTCTTTGCGGGAGCCCAGGTCCCGCTCGCGCAAGAGCCCGCGAACTGGAAGTTCTTCTCGCAGTTCGTCAAAGAGCGGTTCCCGAAGAAGGCGATCGACATCATCGGCGACTTCATGCGAAACGCTCCCACAGAGGAGAGCAACTACTTCGTCGATGCCTTCGGTGGGGCGATCAAGCGGGAGCCCCCCGGCGGTACGGCGTTCGCGCATCGCGACGCGCTTTTCTACGGCGAGATCGGCGCAGCCTGGGGGACTCGTTCAACACAACCAGGCGTCGGCGACCCGCTGACCGCGCAGGCCCAGGCCTGGACCGCTGAGTTCAGCCAGGCGCTGCGGCCCTACGCGGACGGCGCCTACGTCAACGTGCCGAACGTCGGAATGCAAGACTGGCAGACCGCCTACTGGGGAAGACAGCACTTCGAGCGGCTGCGCAGGATCAAGGCGAAGTACGACCCCCACAACGTCTTCCAGTACGAGCAGAGCATCCCGCCAGCGTCACACTGATCGACCACTGACGGCGAAAGGCCCTACCCGTGGGTGACGCCTGCCTCCAAGCCGAAAGCGATCACTCGGGTCGGATGGATACGGATCATTTCTCGGGAGACGCCCGAGATGTAAGGCTCCACGTCGGTCAATTGCTCTGCGGTGCCGCGGATTTCGAGGCAGCGCACGCGCCAGGGCTGGACCGAGGCGACGTCGTCGACGACGAAGGCGATGCGGTTGTTGGTGGCGATATTGCGGAATTTCCAGGATTTGCCCATATTCCAGCCCGCGATATCGATGGTGCCGAGTTCGGCGTTGTAGCGGAAGCCGACCGGGCTGTTCTGGGGGGAGCCGTCGGGGCGTACGGTCGCCAGTCGGCCCAGGCGCTGGGTGGCCAGGTAGTCGATCTGTTCGGGTGTCAGTGCTGCGCTCATACCGGCGACCGTAGAACCTGAACCGAAGTAGAGGTCAAGTTGTTCAGCCGAGCAGCTTTTTCTGCACCTTCCCCATGGCATTGCGCGGCAGCGAATCCACCACGCGGACCTCGCGCGGGCGTTTGTGCACCGAAAGCTGTTCGGCCACATGCTCGATGAGATCCTTCTCGATGGAATCCGGTGCGGCACCGCGCAATACGACGTAGGCGACGATCCGCTGCCCCAGGTCGGCGTCGGGGATTCCTACTACCGCAACCTCGGCCACATCCGGATGTCCGAGCAGTACGGTCTCGACTTCGCCCGCGCCGATTCGATAACCACCGGACTTGATGAGATCGACCGATTCCCGGCCCACAATGCGGTGGAAACCATCGGCATCGACGGCCGCGACATCACCGGTCTTGAACCAGCCGTCCTCGGTCCAGCATTCGGCGGTGGCCTCGGCGCGGTTGCGGTAACCGTCGAACAGCATCGGACCGCGCACCTGCAGGCCACCGATGCTCTCACCGTCATGTGCGACATCCGCACCGGCCTCGTCCCGCAGCCGGGTCTCGACACCCGCGACGGGCGTGCCGACCCATCCGGGACGGCGCTCCCCATCGAACCGAGTGGACAGCGTGATCATCGTTTCGCTCATCCCGTACCGCTCGATCGGCGCGTGACCGGTGAGTTCGCGCAGCCGCTCGAACACTGGCACCGGCAGCGGCGCACTACCCGAGACGAGCAGCCGCGCTTCGGCCAATCGCCTTGCCGCATCGGGATCTTCGACCACTCGCGACCACACGGTCGGCACCCCGAAATACAGCGTGCCCCGCGCGTCCGCATATGCCTGCGGTGTCGGCTTCCCGGTGTGGATCAGCGGGCTGCCCACCCGCAGTGGCCCGAGCACACCGAGGATCAGCCCGTGCACGTGGAACAGCGGAAGGCCGTGCACCAGAATATCGTTCGGCGTCCAGGCCCACGCGTCGGCGAGCGCATCGAGCCCGGCGGCGATGGCACCGCGATTGAGCACGACCCCCTTGGGCAAACCGGTGGTCCCCGAGGTGTACAGCACGAATGCCGTTGTGGCGGCATCGGGTTCGGGATAGGTATGCCACGAGCGCGCGTGCACGCGCACCGGAACCACCGGCAGATCCGTCCCTTCCGGCGCCACACCCAACCACGCCTGCGCACCGGAGTCGGCGAGGATATGCGCCAGTTCAGCGGTCCCTGAATCCGGTGGCACCGGCACCACCGTTACCCCGGCGATCAGACAGCCGACCACCGCGAGCACCGTGGTCACGGTCGGTCGCGCCAGTACCGCGACCCGATCGGCGCGCGCGATGCGCTCTGCCACCGACGTTGCCGCACCGAGCAGATCACTGCGCGACAATGTCACCCCGTCGATGGTGACGGCATCCGGGATATCCGCTCCCCCGGCGACAGCGAGCGGATTGAGCGAACGAAGCAGCAGCGGCGGACCGAACGACATTCGCTCACGCTACTTCGGCACGACACCGCACCATCAAGCTCCCCCTCGACGAGAACGTGACGGTTGACACACCCATGAGGCGGTGAGAACGTCTAAGCAATTCCTTCTCAACGATGAGACCCGGGGTCGACAATGACCAGCCCGTTTCGCAAGCCCGCGTCCACACCTGGCGAGGACGCCTTCGATATCGAGCGATACCTCGACGGTGTCGCAGCGTTCTTCGGCGGAACGGCGAATGTCATCATGCAGCTCAGCACGCTGCCGGTCGGCTACGGCGTGCTGGAGAGCACCGTTGACAGCGGCAAGGTCATGCTGCATCCGATCAAGCGGCTGCGCACCACCCTCACCTATCTTGCGGTCGCCATGCTCGGCACCGATGACGAACGCGATGTCTATCGCGAGGCCGTGAACCTGTCGCATCATTCGGTCAAGTCGACCGCGGCGAGTCCGGTGAAGTACAACGCCTTCGATCCCGCACTGCAGCTCTGGGTGGCCGCCTGTCTCTATTGGGGCGCCCGCGATCTGTACGAGCGCATGCACGGGCGGATGCACGACGCCGATGCGGAAGCCTTCTACCGCTACGGGTCTCGCCTCGGCACCACATTGCAAATGCGTCCGGAAATGTGGCCCGCCGACCGTGCCGCCTTCGACAAGTACTGGACCGAACATCTCGCGAAGACCACCATCGATCCCCCGATCCGCGACTACTTCAACGATCTGATCGATCTGAAGATGCTCCCGCGCGCCGTCCGGTTACCGTTCGCCCGGTTCCAGCGCTTCGTGGTCACCGGCCTGCTGCCGGAGCATCTGCGCGACCAGATGGGCATGACCTGGACCGCGGACGACGATCGGAAACTCGCCAGAATCATGCACACCACCGGCTCGATCACCGCCCGAATGCCGAAGCAGGTCAGGATGTTTCCGATCAACGCCTACCTGTGGGATATGCGCATCCGCAGGCGGTTCGGCCTGCGGCTGGTGTGATTGAGGGGGATGGCAGTCGGCGGGGCCGACGGGGTGGGTCAGCTACAGCTTGAACGAAACGACCACGTGGTCGCGCGCGAACTTGCGGATCGCGGCGTCGTCGTCCAGCGGAAGGACCGTTTGCGGCGTCAGCGCCAAGGACAGCGCCGTCCGTGCGATCATCTCGGCGACCGGCTCCGGATCGTATTCGGGCAACTTGCCCTCCCACTGCAGCCGGGTGATGAATTCGGCCACATAGTCGCGGCCGAGCTCGAGCACCGGCGCACCCTTGACCGTGAGATACGGCAGCACGATCTCCGGCTCGGTCTTCAACAATCGGTCGAGCAGCTTGTTGCCGCGCAGTCCGTTCAGGAAGGCGACGAACAGCTCCACGATCTGATCCTCGGCGTCGGCATCGCGATCGACCTGCCGCTGCTGCGCCGCATCCACCTCCTCGACGAATTGCCGCGCCTGCCGCATCCCGACGGCCTGGATCAGATCGGATTTGCTCGCGAAACGCCGGTAGAGGGTGGCCAGCGACAGGCCACACCGCCGCGCGACCTCCACCATGCTGGTCCGCTTGATACCGAAATCCAGGAACGCCAGCAGAGCGGCATCCAGCACCCGTGTCTGGTTGCGGTCCTCCGGGCCAGTGCTGCGTACCAGCGCCAGCAGTCTGGTCAGCGTCGCCATAACTTCCACCCCTATTCCGCTCCGATGACACGATGACATCGCTAGCATCGCATGCCGTCAGCCAACGCCACCCACGAACGCCCCCGGAAAGCGTGATTGACACCCCGGCGAGGCAATGAGAAGGTTTATATAGAACCTTCTCATCCATCCGTCCATGTCCCGGATGGCCACAGAAAGGCGAGGTCAACGATGACCGAACCCCTCCGCAGTGCCGATTACCTGCCGATTCCCGACCGCGGCGGCCCCGTCGAGCCCATCACCCCGGAAACCGTCGAGGAGTACGTCGATGGAGTCGCGGCCTTCCTGGGCGGTGCCGCCAATGTGATCATGCAGCTGAGCCTGCGTCCGGTCGGGCGCGGCGTACTGGAGAGCACGGTCGACAGCGGCAAGGTCACACTGCACCCGATCAAACGGCTGCGCACCACGCTGAGCTACCTCGCGGTCGCACTGATGGGCTCCGACGAAGAGCGCGCGCGGTATCGGGAGGCGGTCAACGAATCGCATCGACCGGTCCGCTCTACCTCGGCGAGTCCGGTGAAATACAACGCCTTCGATCCCACACTGCAACTCTGGGTGGCCGCATGCCTCTACTGGGGCATCGACGACCTCTACACCCGCATGCACGGACCGATGAATCCCGATGTGGCCGAGGACTTTTACCAATACTGCGCCCGGCTCGGCACCACCTTGCAGATGCGGCCGGAGATGTGGCCCGCCAATCGTGCGGAATTCCAACGGTATTGGGACGAGAATCTGCCCGAGCGCGGTATCGAACCCGCCCTTCGCGACTACTTCGACAGTCTCATCGATCTGAAGATGATGCCGCGCCCCGTCCAATTCGCCTTCGCCCGGCTCCAGCGGTTCGTCGTAACCGGCCTGCTGCCACAGCATTTGCGCAATGAGATGCGAATGACCTGGTCCCAGCGCGATCAGCGCCGCTTCGATCGGCTGCTGCGGATGATTTCGGCGGTGCACACCCGGCTGCCGAAGCCGGTCCGAATGTTCCCGCTGAACGCCTACATGTTCGACGTTCGCCGCCGCATCCGACTGGGTAAACCGCTCGTATAAGGGGACCGTTTGACACGCTATCGAGGCGATGAGAAGGTAAATACCAATTCTTCTCATCACCTTTCGATTGCCGCTGATCAACCCCCCTGAAAGACGAGGCCAACGATGACCTTGCCACTACCCGTGGAGCCGCCCGATCCCGGACCGACCTGTCGCTACGGCACCATCGACAACTTCGCGATGGACGAATTCTGGAGCGGGGTCGCGGCCTTCCTCGGTGGAACGGCGAATGTCATCATGCAGCTCAGCCTGCGGCCGGTCGCGTACGGCGTCATGGAGAGCACGGTCGAATCGGGCCGGATCGATGTGCACCCGTGGAAGCGGACGCGTACCACGCTGACCTATCTCGCGGTGGCGCTGATGGGCACCGAGGAGGACCGTGCGAACTATCGCGAGGCCGTCAACGGCTCACATCGCGCGGTGCATTCCGAGCCGGGCGCCGCAGTCAAGTACAACGCCTTCGACCCGAAGCTGCAACTGTGGGTCGCCGCCTGTTTGTACTGGGGCCTGGTCGATCTGGAGGAGCGGCTGCACGGGCCGATGGACGAGGACACCGCGGATGTGCTCTACCAGTACGCCGCCCGGCTCGGCACCACCCTGCAGATGCGACCGGAAATGTGGCCCCGCGACCGAAAAGCCTTCCAGGAGTATTGGAATACCACTCTCGCGACCAAGACCGTCGATGCCCGCACCCGCGCGTACTTCAACGATCTCATCGATCTGAAAATGGTCGCCTGGCCGTTGCGCATACTATTCGCCCGGCTGCAGCGGTTCTTGGTGACCAGTCTGCTGCCGCCGCACCTGCGTGCCGAGATGCGCATGGATTGGAGCGAACGCCAGGAGCGCTTCGCGAACAAACTGCTGCGCGCGATCGGCGCCGTGCACCGCGTACTTCCCAAGCCCGCCAGGCTCTTTCCGATGAATCTCTGCCTGTGGGATATGCGCAGGCGGCATCGTCTCGGCAAGCCGCTCGTCTGAGCTCACCCACCCCACCGGCAGCCCCCGCTAGGACTTGCTGACCAATGCGCGCAGAAAGAATGTGAGGTTGGCCGGACGTTCGGCGAGGCGGCGGGTCAGGTAGCCGTACCACTGGCTGCCGTACGGCACATACACCCGCATGGCATTGCCCGCGGCGGCCAGCCGCAACTGCTCCGGGTCGCGGATGCCGTAGAGCATCTGGTACTCGAATCGGTCTGGGCCACGGACCGTTTCGGCGGCCAGCTGTTCGGCGGCGAGCATGAGCACCGGATCGTGGGTGGCCACCATCGGGTAGCCCGCACCGCCCATCAGAATCTCCAGACAGCGCAGATAGGAATCTCTCACTTCGGCGGAGCGCTGGTAGGCGACGGTATGCGGTTCCCGATATGCGCCCTTGCACAAGCGGATTCGCGATCCGGACAGCTCGCGACAGTCTTCCTCGGTGCGATGCAGATAGGCCTGCAGTACCGCACCGAGCCAGGGGAATTCGGCACGCACTTCACGAACCGTGGTCAGCGTGGCCTCGGTGGTGGTGTGGTCCTCCGCGTCGACGGTGACCCACACTCCGGCCTGGGCCGCCTTGGTGCACAGAATGCGCAGGTTCTCGGTGGCGATGGCCGGGCCGTCGGCGGGCAGCGCCTGCCCGAGCGCGGAGAGTTTCACCGACACCTCGGTACGCGCCGTGGCATCTCGGAAGCCGTTCATTGCCGCCAGATCGTTGATCAGCGAAAGATATTCGGCCACTGTGGCATCGGCCTGCGCCCGGTCGGTGGTGTTCTCCCCGAGGAAGTCGACGCTGATCAGCCGACGGCTCGCGAGCAGCTCCCGCACCACCGGAATCAACTCGGCACGGCCCGCACCGGCCACGAAGCGCCGGACGATCGCCGCGGCGACCGGCGTTCCGGTGACGATGCGCTTCATCCGCGGGGATGCGGAGGCCGCGAGAATGACCGGCCGCAGTGGATTCATTCCGATCCCATGTGCGGATACCGGTAGTCACCCGGCGGCACGAAGGTCTCCTTGATCGTGCGTGGCGCGACCCAGCGCAGCAGGTTCAGCGGCGAACCCGCCTTGTCGTCGGTGCCCGAGGCGCGCGCACCGCCGAACGGCTGCTGACCGACGACCGCACCGGTCGGCTTGTCGTTGATGTAGAAGTTGCCCGCGGCGAATCGCAGTGCGGCCGATGCCTGTTCGACGGCCTTGCGGTCCTGCGCGAAAATCGCGCCGGTCAGTGCGTAGGGTGCCGCCGACTCCACCTCGGCCAATACCGCCGCGTAGGAGCCGGGTTCGGCATCGTCGTAGACGTGCACCGCGAGGATGGGACCGAAATATTCGGTGGCGAAGGCGTCGTCGTGCGGATCGTCCACCACCAGCACCGTGGGCCGGACGAACCAGCCCTCGCTGTCGTCGTATTCGCCGCCCGCCGGGATGGCGATCCCCGCCGACTTGGCGCGCTCGATGGCGGCGACATTCTTGTCGTAGGCGCGCCGATCGATCAGTGCCCCACCGAAATTCGTCAGATCGGCGACATCGCCGTAGCTGATTTCGCGGGTCAGTTGCAGGAAGTCGTCACCGATCGTGCGCCACACCGAGCGAGCGATATACGCGCGCGAAGCCGCCGAGCATTTCTGGCCCTGATATTCGTAGGCACCGCGAATCAGTGCGGTACGCAAGGCATCCGGATCGGCGGACGGGTGCGCGACGATGAAGTCCTTACCGCCGGTCTCACCCACCAACCGTGGATACGAATGGTAACGGCCGATATTCGCGCCGACCTGGGACCACAGGAACTGAAATGTCTTGGTGGAGCCGGTGAAATGGATACCCGCGAGCCGCGGATCGACGAGCGCGACCTCCGACAGTTCGACACCGTCGCCGGTCACCATATTGATGACACCCGGTGGCAGTCCCGCCGCCTCGAGCAGCCGCATCGTGTAGAAGGCCGCGAGCGTCTGCGTCGGCGAGGGCTTCCACACCACGGTATTTCCCATCAACGCGGGCGCGGTCGGCAGATTGCCCGCGATCGCGGTGAAGTTGAAGGGCGTGATCGCGTAGACGAACCCCTCCAGCGGGCGGTAGTCCATCTGGTTCCACACCCCGGCACTCGACTGCGGCTGCTGCTGCAGAATCTGGCGCGCGAAGGCCACATTGAACCGCCAGAAGTCGACCAATTCGCACGGCGCATCGATTTCGGCCTGCTGGACCGTCTTGGATTGACCGAGCATGGTCGCGGCGGCGACCGTCTCCCGCCACGGCCCGGCCAGCAGATCCGCCGCACGCAGGAAGACGGCAGCCCGCTGATCGAAGGTCGTGCTGCGCCAGCCCGGCGCCGCCGCGATCGCGGCTTCGATGGCGCCGTGGGCTTCCGAATGTGTGGTGTCGGTGTAGGTGCCGAGCACCTGCCGATGTCGGTGCGGGGCGACGATATCGTGCCGAGCCCCGATGCCCGGCCGGTGTTTGCCACCGATGACCAGCGGAATGTCGATGGATTCGGCGGCGATCTCGGTGAGCTCGTTGATCAGCAGTTCCCGCTCGGGGCTGCCCGGCGCGTAGGAATGCACCGGCTCGTTGCTGGGGACAGGGACTACCGTGACAGCGTCCATACCCCAAGGCTATCGCCGTTCCCGGGTCATCGGGCACGACTGCGGGACGTGTCAGGCCAGGCGTTGCGCCGCGGCCTCGATGCGTTCGTCGGAAGCGGTCAGTGCGATGCGCACGTACTCCCCCGCACCCGGTCCGTAGAAGTCGCCCGGTGCGGCGAGAATGCCACGCTCGGCCAGCCAGTCCAGGGTAGTGCGGCACGGTTCGCCTCTTGTCGACCACAGGTAGAGGCCCGCTTCGGAGTGATCGATGCGGAAACCGGCTTCCTGCAAGGCCTTTCGCAGCACCTCGCGACGCGCACGGTAGCGCTCACGTTGTACTGCCTCGTGGGCGTCGTCACCGAGTGCGGCGGTCATCGCCGCCTGGATCGGGAACGGCACCATCATGCCGGAGTGTTTGCGCACCTCGAGCAATTCGGCGACGAGTTCCGCATCGCCCACCACGAACCCGGCGCGGTAGCTGGCCAGGTTGGAGGTCTTCGACAGCGAGTGCACCGCGAGCAGGCCGGTGTGGTCGCCGTCGCACACTTCCGGATCGAGGATCGAGACGGCACGACCCTCCCAAGCCAAGCCCAAGTAGCACTCGTCGGAGGCCACGACCGCGCCGCGCTCCCGCGCGAACTGCACCACCTTGCGCAGATGCTCGACACCGAGCACCTTCCCCGTCGGGTTCGATGGGGAGTTCACATAGATAAGGGCAGGCGATTGCGGACCCAACTGGGTCAGGCCATCCGCTCGCACCACTTCGGTACCGGCCAGCAGCGCACCCACCTCGTAGGTCGGGTAGGCGACCTCCGGGATGACGACCAGATCGTTCGCGCCGAGGCCGAGCAGCCGCGGCAGACCGGCGATCAGCTCCTTGGTGCCGATCACCGGCAGCACCGCGGCCGGGTCGAGTCCGGTGATCCCGTAACGCCGCTTCAACGCATCGACCGCCGCGGCCCGCAGTTCGGGCGTGCCGTGCGTAGTCGGATACCCGGGCACGTCGGCGACCGAACTCAATGCCGCACGGATCAGCGGGTCCACCGGATCGACCGGGGTGCCGACCGAAAGGTCGACGATCCCGTCCGGATGCGCGGCAGCCTTCGCCTTCACCGACGCGATGGTGTCCCATGGAAAATCGGGCAGCAGACTGCTGACCCGGCGACGCGGTGACACAGAACTCACTCAGTACCTAATTACTCATTCAGTCGCCATCGGCGGCAGCTCTTTGATGAACGGCGGGTCGTAATCCACCTTGCCGACCTTCGTCGCACCGCCGGGCGATCCCAGCTCGTCGAAGAAGTCGACATTGGCGTTCACGTAGCCGCTCCACTGGTCCGGGGTGTCGTCTTCGTAGAAGATCGCCTCCACCGGGCACACCGGCTCACATGCACCACAGTCCACGCACTCGTCGGGATGGATGTACAGCATGCGACCACCCTCGTAGATGCAGTCCACGGGGCATTCTTCGATGCATGCCTTGTCCTTCACGTCAACGCACGGTTCAGCGATGATGTACGGCACTGCCGCTCTCCTAGTCTGTCCTCACGGGGATACTCCGCCCAGCGTCACACTATCCCGGCAGCCCACGTTACTCCGGGGCAGCCTGCCCTAACCAACTTCGTCCTGCCTGCCACCCGCTGGATATGAAACACCCCTGGCATCCGCGCCTTTGCGAATACTCCGCGCCCGACGACCGGGAATCTGGTATCGACTAGCCCACCGTCAGTGGCAGCGCCGCGGAGATCTTCCGTGGTGGCACCCCATAAGTAGTGGTCCGTTCGCGCACCGGACGGCCGATGCCCTCGGCGATCTCGGTGAGTTCCGCGACGGTCTTGGCGGAACCGTGTTGCGATCCGGCCATGCGGGAGATGGTCTCCTCCATCAAGGTACCGCCCAGATCGTTGGCACCGCCGTTGAGCATCATGCGGGTGCCCGCTGTGCCGAGTTTCACCCAGCTGGTCTGGATGTTATCGATGCGGCCGTGCAACATGATCCGCGCGAGGGCGTGCGCCGCACGGTTGTCCCGGATGGTCGGGCCCGGTCGCGCCGCACCGGCGAGGTACAGCGGTGCGCTCTGATGCACGAACGGCAACAGCACGAATTCGGTGAAACCCCCTGTCTCGTCCTGGATTCCGCGCAGCACCCGCAGATGTCCGACCCAATGCTTCGGATTGTCGACGTGGCCGTACATCATCGTGGAACTCGAACGCACGCCGACCTGATGTGCGGTGGTGATCACCTCGACCCACGCGGAGGTCGGCAGTTTGCCCTTGGTGAGCACCCAGCGCACCTCGTCGTCGAGGATTTCCGCGGCCGTGCCGGGAATCGTGTCCAGCCCGGCTTCCTTCAACGCGACCAGCCAGTCGCGAATGCTCTGCCCGCCGCGAGATGCGCCGTTCACGATCTCCATCGGGCTGAACGCGTGCACATGCATCGATGGCACCCGCTGTTTGATCGCGCGCACCAAATCGGCATAGCCGGTGACCGGGAGGTCCGGATCGATGCCGCCCTGCATGCAGATTTCGGTCGCGCCGTCGACGTGCGCCTCCCAGGCGCGGTCGGCGACCTCGTCCATGCTCAGGGTGAAGGCGTCGGCATCACCCTTGCGCTGGGCGAACGCACAGAAGCGGCAGCCGGTGTAGCAGATATTGGTGAAGTTGATATTCCGGTTGACCACGTAGGTGACGTCGTCGCCGTTGACGTCGCGGCGCAGTTGGTCGGCGAGTGCGGCCACCGCATCCAGCGCCGGTCCCTCGGCCGTTGCCAGCGCCAGGTACTCGGTGTCGGTGAGCCCGGCCGGATCGTTTTCGGCGGCGCGCAGCGCGGCGAGCACATCGGAATCCAGTCGCTCGGGTGCCGCGACGGCGAGGTCACGAGCCTGTTCGCGAATGGTGTCCCAGTCGCCGAAGGCCCCGACGACATCGGTGTCTGATTGGCGGCGTTCGCGGGTCCCTTCGTGGTCACGCAAGCTACCGCCTCCGGGCCCGTCACTCACGCCGCGGCCGAGTGCGGAATCGCTGCGGCTCTCGGTATTTCGCCCCTCGGTATCGATCGAGGTATTGAGGTCGATCCGGCCCGCGGATTCCCACGACTCGTCCGGTTCCTGCCAGGGCAGGCCGACTGGGAGCGCCGCCGGATTCGCCAGACCGGTTTTCGGATCGGTGAGTGCGGCGACGTGTGCGCCGATACGCGGATCGACCCACGGGTTGCCCGCGCGCACGTATTTCGGGTGCGCCGAGGTGCGTTCGACGAGTTGGTAGCCCGCGGCCTCGGTGATTTCGCGCAGCGTATCGAGGTTCGGCCAGGGCCGTTCCGGATTCACGTGGTCGGGGGTGACCGGCGAGACGCCACCCCAGTCATCGATGCCCGCATCGATCAGGGCCTGGCATTCCTCGTGCGACACCAGGTTCGGCGGCGCCTGCACCGGAACGTCGGGGCCGAGCAGCAGCCGGGTAACCGCGATGGTGGCCCGGAACTCTGCCATACCGGCGTCGGGAACATCGCGCATGGCGGTGTTGTCCTTGGCGCGGAAGTTCTGGATGATCACTTCCTGGATATGCCCGAATGCCTTGTGCTGCTTGCGAATCGCCATGATCGACTCGGCGCGCTCGGTCAGCGTTTCGCCGATGCCGACCAGAATGCCGGTGGTGTAGGGCACCGAAAGCCGACCGGCGTCGGTGATGGCGCGCAACCGCACCGCCGGATCCTTGTCCGGACTTCCGTAGTGGCAGTTGCCCTTTTCGGTGAACAGGCGGGTGGCGGTGGTCTCGAGCATCATGCCCATGGACTGCGCCACCGGTTTGAGCCGCGAGATTTCCTCCCAGCTCATGACGCCCGGATTCAGATGCGGCAGCAGACCGGTCTCCTCGAGCACCATGATCGAAACGGCGCGCAGGTAGTCCAGCGTGGAGTCGTAACCGCGTTCGTCGAGCCACTGCGCGGCCTCCGGCCAGCGGTCCTCGGGCCGGTCACCGAGGGTGAACAGGGCCTCTTTACAGCCGAGTTCGGCACCCCGACGAGCGATTTCCAGCACCTCGTCGGGCTCCAGGAACATGCCCTTGCCCTCGGCGCGCAGCTTGCCCGGCACCGTGACGAAGGTGCAGTAGTGGCATTTGTCGCGGCAGAGCTTGGTCAGCGGGATGAAGACATTGCGGGAATAGCTGATGGTCTTCGGCCGACCCGCCGATTCCAGTCCGGCATCACGCACCCGGGCGGCGCTGCGACACAGGTCGACGAGGTCGGCACCGCGTGCGTGCAGCAGTACGGCCGCCTCGTCCACATTCAGTGTCACACCGTCACGGGCCCGCCGCAGCGCACGGCGCATTGCCGACGGCGTTGGCGGTGCGGGCGGGACGCTCGGGGTCGCTAGCTCGGTCACGCCCTCGATCATGCGCTACACATCCTGGGCTGTCTCCCTCCAGTGCTTGTGAGGGGTGATAACTGTGCGGTCTCACGCAGTATTCCGGTACGTCCGGGCGAATTATTCCCGTGCAGGTAGGCGGGTCGGGGGGCGGACGAAGGAGACGGCCGCGCCGTGACGTGGAACCATGGCAAGCATGTCGCAGCCGCGCACGATCATGGCCGATCCGGCCTGGCGTCCGAGCACCAAGGCCAAGCTCTTGTGGACGATTCAGGCCGCGCTCGGCTGGGTGATTCCCGTCGTGGCGCTGATCTTGTGGGTTGTCGTCGACGCCGAGCATCGCGGTGCGCAGCTGGTGGTGTTCGCGGTGGCGCTCGTACTCGCGGCGGTGAGCATCGGGGTGGTGCCGCTGTGGCGGTTCGCGGTGCATCGGTGGGAGGTGACCGATGAGGCGGTGTACACCCGGGTCGGGTGGTTGACGGTGGAAAGCCGGGTGGCGCCCATCTCCCGGGTGCAGACCGTCGATACCGAGCGCGGGCCGCTGGAGCGATTCCTCGGGCTGGCGACGGTGACGGTCACGACGGCGTCCTCGGCCGGTGCGGTGCGGATCTCCGCCCTCGATCTGCCGGTCGCCGAACAGACCGTCACGCGGTTGACCGAGGTCGCCGCGTCGCACCGCGGGGATGCGACGTGAGTTCGTACCTTCCGGAGACCGATCTCGCCCCGCCGTGGTTGCGGCTGGATAAGCGAATGTTGTTGGTACACCCCGTCAACGAGGTCGTGCGGTTCATTCCGGTGCTGATCGGGTCGGTAATCCTCGGCACCAATACCGGTAATCCCGTCTGGGGGCTCGCCGCACTGGCGGTGATCGTCGGCTTCGCGCTGACACGCTGGTTCACCACCACCTATCGGGTCGGGCCGACAGACGTCGAGTTGCGGACCGGGTTGATTCAGCGCAAGAAGCTGTCGGTACCGCGGTCGCGGATCCGGTCGGTCGATATCGAAGCCGATCTATTGCATCGGGTGCTCGGGCTCGCGGTGTTGGCGATCGGCACCGGGCAGCACGCGGATTCGGGTGAGAAGTTCAAGCTCGACGCGTTGGATGCGGATGTGGTGCCCGAGTTGCGGACGGCGCTGCTCGCCCATACCGCCGGTTCACCGGAATCCACTGCTGGACAACAGGTTCCCGACCTACGAAAAGACCGTCCGGTGTCCGGGAACGCCCGCGAGATCGGTCATTGGCGAGCGAGCTGGGTGCGTTATGCGCCGCTGTCGCTGACCGGTTTCGCCATCATCGCACCCGTTGTCGGTTTGGCGATTCAGTACGGGTTCGACCAGATCGTGGTCAGTTCGGACGCGGTGCACAGCATCGAGGACGGTAGCGCGGCGCTCATCGCCGTCGCCATCGCACTGCTGGTCGTCGCGATCGTGGTGATCGTCAGCCTCGCGGCCTGCGCACGTTATCTGACAACGTATTTCGGACTGCGAGTGCTCGATGACGACCGCACCTTGCATCTGCGCCACGGGCTGTTCACGACCAGACAGATCACGCTGGATCTGGCTCGTTTCCGCGGCGCGACCGTCAACGAGCCGCTGCTGCTCCGCATGGCCGGTGCCGCCGAGCTCGAAGCCATCATGACCGGCCAGAGCCCGCGCCAGAAGATCCTGCCCCAGGCGCCGCGCTCCGCCATCGAACGCACCCTCGCGGAATTGCTCGTACCCCGTGGCGCCCGACGTCCCCGTACCACGAACGAAATCGCACGGGCCGGGGATCCGGTGGGCCAAGCACCGCGACAGGAGCCGACCGGCCACACCCCGCGCGCGACGGTGAGCACCGCACCGCTGATCGCGCACGGCCCGGTCGCGCGCCGCCGCCGGTATACCCGCGCGCTGAGCCCGATCGCGCTGCTCGCGGTCGCGATGCTGTACATTTCCCATGCCGGAGAGCACTTTTCACCATGGTGGTGGCTGCTGCCCGCCCTCCCGGCCCTGATCGCCGCCGCGCTGGCCGCCGACCGTTACCGCGGCCTCGGCCACGCTGTGCTACCCGCCACCGACAGCAGTCCGGCCTGGCTCATCACCCGATCCGGCTCGCTCGACCGCGACCGTGACTGTCTCGAGGCCCCCGGCATCATCGGTTGGACTGTCCGCCAATCCTTTTGGCAGCGCCGCTCCGGCATCGCCACCGTCGTGGCCGCCACCGCAGCCGGTAAGAAGCGCTACCTCGTCGTCGACATTCCACTCGAGCAAGCCTGGGACCTCATCGAATCGGCAACCCCCGGCCGCCTGGGCACCCGCTGACCCCGCCGATACGTGCGGAGTCGATCAGCTTGCCGCCGGGCGGGATCGGCTCGGGTCGGTGAGGAAGTGCCGGAGTGCGGTGGCCACCCGTTCCGGTGTTTCGACGTTGGGTGAGTGGCCTGCGGTGTCGATCACCTCGATACGTGCACCTGCGGCGGCGTATCGGTCGATGGTGTTGCGCCAGCCGTAGAGGCTGTCGTGTCGGCCGTGAATTACCAAGGCGGGCAGGCCGAGAGCGCGGATCTGGGCGTCCAGCGGCCGTGCCGCCAGCGCCTGCGGGCGCTCCACCAGGACGGCGCGATATGCGCGCCAGGACATGGCGCGGTGATCCGAGCGCAGCTGAGACCAGCCCGGACCGGTGGCATCCGGATCGAATCCGGGTGCGAATCCGGCAGCCATCGCCTGACGCAATGCCCAGTTGTTGTTCAGCACCGCATGTACAGAACGCCCGATCGGAGCCAACGCGAGCAGCCGCAGCACCGGGCGCATTACTTGAAGAATTCGGAGCTCGTTGCAGTCCGGGGCCTGATCGACCACGACGACCTCGCTGACCCGATCGGACAGTTCGGCGAGTCCGAGCGCGCTGTCAGCACCCCACGAATGTCCGATCGCGGTGACGTCGGTGATATCGAGCCGTTCGAGCACCGCGGCCAGCATTTCGCTCTGCGAGCGCTGATCGAATCCGGGTTCGCCTGTGGTGCAACCGAATCCGAGCAGATCGATGCGGACCACGCGGTAGGTGTCGGCCAGCAGCGCGACCAGTGCGTCCCACCAGTGCACCGAACCCTCGAAACCGTGCAGCAATACGATGGGTTTGCCATCGGCGGGCCCGTCCTGCCGGACATGGATCGCCCCGGCGGGAACCTGGACAAGCTCCCCGATCATGCGCCGTTCCATCATTGCTCCGTACCTGAGTGAGTGTCTGAGACCGTTCGCTCCGAGAATAGAGCGCGACCGCGCCGATCCGACTCGCACAGTGTCGCTGACCGATTGCTGACACTGCGCCGAGTTCAATAGTGACCGTGGTCGAGACCCCGATATCACCGACGCGGGAGTTGCCCATCGCCGATCGCCGCGTGCGGCGGATGCAGCGGGGTGACAAATATCGACTGACCGCGATCGGCGGTTTGGCGGCGTTATCACTGGATGCGCTGTCCAGCGTGGCATACGGTCCCGAGGCGATCGTGCTGGTTCTTGTCGCGGCGGGCGCGGCGGCGGTGTCGTGGACATTGCCGGTGTCGCTGGCGATCGCGGCACTGTTGCTGGTATTGGTGCTGTCGTATCGGCAGGTTATCGCCGTGCATCCGGACGGCGGCGGGTCCTATGCGGTGGCGAAGAAGGATCTCGGGCGCGGTGCCAGTCTGCTCGCGGCGGCGAGTCTGGTGGTGGACTATGTGCTGACCGTCGCGGTGAGTCTCGCGGCCGGTGCGGCCAGTTTGGCCAGCGCGTTTCCGGTGCTGGCCGATCATCTGCTGCTGATCACGCTGAGCGGGCTGGCGCTGCTCACCGTGATCAATCTGATCGGGGTGGCCGAATCGGCGAAAGTGCTGATGGGGCCGACACTTCTGTTCATCGTCGCGATTCTCGCGGTGATCGTGGTCGGACTGTTCCGCACGACACCGGTCGCGGTGATCGGTACCGATCTGGGGCCGATCGTGCCGTATGACACCGTCGGAATTCTGTTACTGCTCAAGGCATTTTCGGCCGGGTGTTCGGCGCTGACCGGCGTCGAGGCGATTGCCAATGCCGTGCCGTCGTTCCGGACGCCCGCGGTGCGGCGGGCCCAGCACACCGAGGTCGCGCTCGGCATGCTGCTGTGCACGATGCTGCTCGGTTTGGCGGTGCTCATCCGTCGCCATCACGCGGTGCCGCGCGGCGACGTCACCCTGCTCGCGCAATTGTCCGCGGCGGCATTCGGGACCGGGTGGCCGTTCTACGTGACCAGTCTGGCCGTCACGCTGGCGCTGTGCCTGGCCGCGAATACCAGCTTCGGTGGACTGCCCGTATTGCTGTCTCTGCTCGCGAAGGATCATCGGGTCGCCCACTTGTTCGCGCTGCGCTCCGAGCGCCCGGTGTTTCGCTATGGCGTTGCGGCCCTTGCCATTCTGGCCGCCACCGTGTTGCTGGTCGTGCATGCCGAAACCCACCGCGTGCTACCGGTTTACGCCGTGGGCGTCTTCATCGGTTTCACCATCAGCCAGGCCGGGCTGGTGCGGCACTGGCGCGAACAGCGTGGCGCCGGTTGGATTCCGCGCGCCATCCTCAACGGCTTCGGTGCGGTGCTCACCGCCGTCGCCGCCGTGGTTCTGCTCATCGAGAAGTTCAACGAAGGCGCGTGGCTACTGCTGATCATCGTGCCCGCGTTGATAACCCTGTTCGCGCACACCGAAGACTACTACCGCAGCGTCGCCGATCAACTCAGCCTCGGCCGAATCCCTGTACTCCCACCGCAATCTCCCGATCAGGAACCGATGCTCGTCGTGGTTCCGGTGGTCGCGGTCAGCGAAGTCACCGCGCGCGCCTTGCGTACCGCCCAGGCCTTCGACGGCGAAATCGTCGCCGTCGCAGCCGAAATAGAACCCGCCGCAACTCGTCGGCTCAGCGCGCAATGGAAGCATTGGGATCCGGGCGTCCCCCTCACCGTCCTCCCGAGCCCACACCGCAGTCTCATCACCACCCTCGTCGGCTACGTCCGCGCCCAAACCCGAACCGGCCGCCAAGTCACCGTTCTCCTGGCCCAGGTAGAAGCCGCCCACTGGTACCACCGTCCCCTGCACAACCCCCGCGGTCCCGTCCTGGCCGCCGCACTCCGCGCCCGCACCGACGCCGTGATCGCCAGCCTGGCCATTCGCCTCGACTGAGTCCACGTTGCGCCCGTAGGCGTTGCCGCGATACCCGAATGTCAGGTCCGAATGAACCGGGGGGTTAGACATGATTCGACGGTGGTCCATCCATGCCACAGTGATCGCGGCGGTGCTGCTCGGCGCGGTCGGCTGCGGATCCGACGACCCGGCACCGCGGCACCGGGACCTGTACGCCTACGGCAGCGACCACGAATTGATCGTCGCGGACGGGACGACGGTGCTCTCGCGCACACCTGGGCAGTTCACCTCCGCCGACGAGCTCCGATTCTCTCGAGACGGCAAATACGTTGTACGCAACGAGTTCCCCGGCAATAACGACCCTGCCGGAATAGTCGCGGTGAACGTGGCGGAGCCCACCGAGGTGCGGCGATTGCAGTGTGG
This sequence comes from Nocardia pseudovaccinii, assembly GCF_050942345.1. Taxonomy (NCBI): domain Bacteria; kingdom Bacillati; phylum Actinomycetota; class Actinomycetes; order Mycobacteriales; family Nocardiaceae; genus Nocardia; species Nocardia pseudovaccinii. The sequence goes on along the minus strand of NZ_CP192074.1, from coordinate 1,873,431 downwards.
ATGTGCGGAAGTCTTCCCGACCCAACTCGGAACCATCGCATGGCAAGCGCCCGACGGCTCCATCATGCGCGCCGATCTCACCGCACCGAACCCTGAGCCGACGGTATGGCGCACCCTACCCGTCGCCTTTCCACCGGAGGGCGTGCGCTACGACTTCCGCCTCCTGTCCACCGACGGCGATCGGCTTCTGTTCGTACGCACCGAATTCCGGTTCTACGACCACTCCTACCACCACGAACTCTTCACCATCGAGCCCGATGGCACGACTCGTTCGCTCGGGGGGATACCAGCAGGCACCGAACGCTTCATCGACGCGGCCTTCAGCCCCGACGGCACCTCCATCGCCGTCTCCGGCGACGCCCCGGCTCCCGGCCGAAACCCCTACCGCTGCCGCCGAACCACCCTCACCCTGGTCACCATCGGCTCAGCCGGTATGAAAACCACCATCCCAGACTTCGAAAACTGCACCACCCCAACCAAAATCCGGTGGGATAACCCGACCGGCGCATCTGTCACCATCAGGCAACGCGCCGAAACGGAAGACCTGACGGCCGGGCAGTCGATCCGCTGGCTGTCCCGAGGTGGTCTCTGGTTCCCCAGCGGCGACGCAACCGTCGACACAACGTCGACCGCCACCGGCACCGAATTAGAAGTCGACCAACCCACCGACACCCTCTACCGCACCGCCAACGGCACCCGAACGGAACTCGCCACCGACATCACCGCCGTAGCCGTCCCACAGTCCGAATCCCCATAGCGACAACAGGACTCAGCGGGTAGTGAACAACCCCGCGTTTGTTCGGATGTAGATATAGAGCAACGGCGGGACCAATCCGCAGAACAGGAGCAGCAGGGTGCGCCAGTCGCTGCCCAGCATGATGTCGCCGCCGGGGCCGGTTACGGCGCAGGTCAGGAAGCCGAGGGTCCAGGCGGCTATGGGGAGGAACATTGCGCCTACGCGGTGGGTTATGGAGCGGACTCCCATCACCAGGAGGACGTTGACCACACCGGCCAGCACTGCGGACAGGGGGAAGGCGACGGTGTTGATATAGGTGGGGAGGTAGAGGACCTCGAGGGCGAGGGTGATCAGAGCGTCCAGGACCAAGACGGCGATGATCACCGGCCCCAAGGGCAGAGTGTCATGGGTGCGGTCCGGAGCCTTGTCGAAAGTGACCCTCACGCGACCGGCGGGAAACCGAGGAGGGTGAGCAGGTGGCTCTGCATATCGACGAACGCGTACAGCACCGACATATAGAGGTCGTGCTGTTGCTGCGCGCCAGGGCGCAAGCTGTCCACGAAGGCGGCGATGGCGTTCTGCAGATCCCAGTTGTACATGATCGGAGTCTAAGCCGAAATCACTCGCCTTCAACTGGGGTTGTGCAAGGAATCCCGACCCCTTAGGGCTTTGGGCGGAAGTGCGGACCGGACGCTGGTCCAGTCGTTCTGCTGGTCGAGGTACTCCGTGATCACCGACAGCTGCGTACCGCCGCACGGTGTCGCGAAATACGACGGCGACCAGAAGTGCCTGCTCCACAAGAAGTTCCGAACATGATCGGGAAACTCCTGCCGTAATTTAGTGTGTTGGGGTGAAGCTGGTCGTGCAGGTCAAACTGCTCCCCGACGCGGGGACCGCGTCCGCGCTGTGGGAGACGCTGACGCTGTGCAACCGGGCCGCTAACCAGGTCTCCCGTGCCGCGTTCACCACCGGCATCATCGGTAAGCAGGCCCTGCAACGGCTGACCTATACCGCTGTCAAGCAACTCGGGGTATCAGCGCAGCCCGCCCTGCATTGCATCCGCAAGACCGCCGGGGCCTACGCCACACTGAAAGCGAATCTGGCGGCCGGGAACTACGGCCCGGCCGGGTCGAAACGACGCGAACGTGTTGAAGCTGAACCGATCCGGTTCCGCAAGGACGCCGCGCAACCGTTCGACGATCGCAGCCTGTCCTGGCAGCTCGACGCCCGCACCGTATCCATCTGGACCGTCCACGGCCGCGTCAGGAGCGTTCCGTTCGCCTGCTCCCCGCAACAGGCGAAGATACTCACCGATCACCGACACGGCGAATCAGACCTTGTGTATCGGGGCGGGCACTGGTACCTGTACGCGACCTGCGAGGTCCCCGAAGCTGAACCCATCACCCCGACTGCCGGGTTCGTCGGGGTGGATCTGGGCATCGCCAACATCGCTACCACCAGCGGCGGCGCTCGCCACGCCGGGAAACAGCTCAACCAGGTCCGGCACCGCAACCGGCGCATCCGCCAACGCCTGCAACGGAAGGGAACGAAATCGGCGAAGCGGCTGTTGCGTAAGATCTCCGGCCGCGAGAAGCGGTTCGCCGCCGACACCAACCACCGCGTTTCCAAGATGATCGTGACCGAGGCTCAACGCACCTCACGCGGTATCGCCCTAGAAGATCTGGGCGGTATCCGCGAGAGGGTACGGCTACGCAAGCCCCAGCGGGTCACGCTGCACTCCTGGAGTTTCGCGCAACTCGGCAGTTGCATCGCCTACAAGGCGCGACGCGCCGGGATCCCCGTCACCCACGTCGACCCGAGGTATACCTCCCAGCAATGCTCAGGGTGCGGGCATGTGTCGAAGAAGAACCGGCCGAACCAGGCCAGTTTTGTGTGCACGTCATGCGGTTTCGCTGAACACGCTGACGTGAACGCAGCCCGTAATATCGCCGCACGCGCTGCTGCGGGCTGGGCAGTGAGTCACGCTGCCGACGACGCGGCCGAGCCCACGCCAGCCAGGCGCGGGTAAGAGCTGCAAGCTCGGCCCTTCAAGGCCGAGAAGTTGACTGGGGATGTTCGCGAGGGTATCCGTGATCCTCGATGCTGAGGTGAGCTTTGTCGCCGACCGCTGTCATGAACCGCTATGCCCTCCGCATCGATGTCCGAAATCACAAAGACGGTACTCGCCGCCGAAACCAGCGACGACAGCAACCCTCAGGCAACGATCAGAGATCACAAGCCCGCGAACAAGTCGTGTTCACGCCCGTCGGCCCCGACCGGACCGCGCGTACCACGGATCAAGATGAAGTGCTCCTCCGGAAGAACCGGCTGCGCAACATTATTGGACAGCGCGAACTCGCGCCCCGACGGCGCGACCGTCACCTGCGTGGCATGCGCCCGCAAGGCCGCCCGCTTGGCGGCCAGCGAATCGGATACGTCGATGGTGGTCGTCACCGTATGACTCGGCACGCTCGCGAGTTCTCCCGCGGCGGGCAACCGCCAGCCACGCGGCAATGCGCCGGGCAGCCCCTCCGCGGTCCGCCGTGCCAGCGCCTCGGTGTGCAGGCGCAACATATCGGCGTCGGTGACCGTCCAATAGAACTTCGGGGTGTCCCAGCCCTGCTCGGCCGCCGCGGTCACCGCCGCCGAGGTGACCCAGTGCGCCCGAATATGGTCCGGATGCCCGTAACCGCCGCGCGGGTCATAGCCGATCACCACCTCGGGCCGCAGTTCCAGCACGATCGCGGTCAGTGCCTCCACCGCAGCGGCACCGGAATGCACGAAGGCCCGTGGATTATCGGCCGCCGCCGTGCCCGCCATACCGGAGTCGCGCCAGCACCCCGCACCGCCGAGGAACCGCGGCGGTCCGGCCTTCAGCGCGGTCAGCGCCTCGGTGAGCTCCGCGATCCGGTAGCCGCCCAACTGATCGGCCTGCTCGGCGGCCAGCTGTGCCCATTCGTCGCCGATCACCTCACCCTCTTCACCGAGGGTGCAGGTCACCACCGTCACCGGTACGCCGCGGCTACGGTAGTGCGCGATGGTGCCCCCGGTGGTGATGGACTCGTCGTCCGGGTGGGCGTGCACCAGCAGCAGTCCACCCTTCATGGGATCCTGCGCCACATCGCCGCATCGCCGAAGATGCCGACCTGGATGGCACCGCTCAGCGACGCACCGTCCACGCGCGGGCCGGATGCGGCGACCACATTGTCCTGCACGATCGGCAGCACCGTCGCCAATGCCCACAGCCGCGGCTCGGCATCGGCCAGCGCCCGGCCGACCTCTACACCACGCAACGATTCGTCGATCAGGGGCTGCAGTCCGGGCTCGCAGATGCCGGACAAATTGCTCGGCGCCTTCTTGGCCGCCTCGATGGCGGTCTGCGAATCCCCGTTGGCGGCACCGGTATCCACCGGCGGACAGCCGTAACGCGATGCGAGCACGGTGGCCGGATCCGAACCGGCGACCTCCCAGCCGACAATGGCGTCCACGCCGCCCTCGGTGAGTTCCTTGCCGTAGAGGGTATCGGCCGCGAGACTGCGCACGCTGGCATCGATTCCGGCACTGCGCAATTGGTCCGCGGCGGTATTGGCGACGGCGAGGGCGGTGGCGTCACCGGTTACCGCGCCGATCCGAATAGCAAGCGCCTTACCGTTTTTCGCGACCGAACGGGGCTGCGGTGCGGGTGAGGTAGGCGACTGCACCGGCGGTGTCTCCGGCGCCCGACCGTAACCTGCCTCGGCCAGCAGTGCGAACGCCTCCTCCGCGGACGGTCGCGGCGGCGCGGTCGGTGCGTATCCGGGATCCGACGGTGTCAGGATCTGCGCGCGCACCGGCTCGACCCAGCCGCCGGTCTGCCCGGCGACGGTGGCCAGCAGCGTCGGATCGATCAGCGCGGTCACCCCGCGCCGCACCCGCGGATCGCTGAGATCGCCACTGCGCCCATTGATTACGAACTGCAGCTCACGCGACTGCGGCATGATCACGGTGCGCACCGACGGGATCGCCGCCAGCTGCGCCTGGGTAGCGACACCACCGTGCACCAGCGCCATCTGCGCATCACCGGTGCGCAGCGAATCGGCCAGCTGCGCGGGAGTTCCGCCGCGGCGCAACAGAATCTGATCCGGAGCCGCGGGCGTACCCCAGTACCGATCGTTGCGTTCGAGCAGGATCTCGTCGCGTCCGCGGTCGGTCGATTTGATCCGGAAGTTGCCGCCCGACACCTGAACTCCCTCGACCAGACCGGTGGCGAAACCGCCGGGCTGGTCCTTGATCAGATGTGAGGGCAGCAGATTCGTGAACAGCTCACGCCAGGCCGGATACGGCTCGGTCATCGTGACGGTAACCGTCTTGCCGCCGCCGGAGGAGCTGATATCGGCAATGTGGCGATAGCCCGCCGGATCGACGACACCCGGCTGGGTGATCATCTGCTGCCACAGGAACCGGAAGTCCTCCGCCGCGATCGGCGCACCATCGGACCAATTCGCCTGGTTGCGCAGCGTATAGGTGATGGTGAACGGTTCCTGCGCGGTCACCTCGGCCGAGACCACCAGCGCGGTATCCGGCACCCACTCGGTGGCGCCGGGCACGCCGGGATTCGGCACCGGCCGGAACGGGCTCGGCAACACCATCGAACTCACCGCGGCGGTGGCCGGTGACTGATCGGAACGCAGGTGCGGATTGAACCCGATGCCGATGTCGTCGATGGCCACCACGACGGTGTTCTTGCCGGGCTTTGCCGGTGTCGTCTTCGGGCTGTCGGTGCTCTCGATCGGCGGTGGCGGATTCGCGGTGCAGCCGGCGAGCACCATGGAGGAGGCCGCCATCATGATCAGCAACGCGCGTCGTATAGCCCCCGAGCTCACGTGCCGCACTCTACTTGGCCTCGCCGTCGCTCGGCCGGATAGACCGCGACCTCGCCGAAATGGCCCCATGCCTTACAGCGCAGCCCGGTCCCGAGCCTTCCGTCGCGACAGTTCGCGCCCGCGTTCGGTGGCACCGAGGATGACCTTGCGCACCCGCACGATCTCCGGAGTCACCTCGACACATTCGTCGGCGGCACAGAACTCCATCGCCGCCTCCAGGTCGAGCTGCAGCGGCTTGGCGAGCGTCTCCATCACGTCGGCGGTCGAGCTGCGCATATTTGTCAGCTTCTTCTCGCGAGTGACATTGATATCGAGATCCTCGGCGCGCGGGTTGATGCCGACGACATGCCCCTCGTAGGTGTCCGCACCCGGCTCCACGAAGAACTGACCGCGATCGGCCAGCTGGATCATGGCGAACGGGGTCACCGAGCCCGCGCGGTCGGAGACCAGCGAACCGGTGTGGCGGGCGCGGATCTCACCGGCCCACGGCGCGTAGCCGTGCGAGACGGCGTTGGCGATACCGGTGCCGCGGGTTTCGGTGAGGAAGTCGGTGCGGAAGCCGATCAGGCCGCGCGAGGGAACGATGAACTCCATCCGCACCCAACCGGCGGCGTGGTTGTTCATCTGGACCATCTTGCCCTTGCGGGCGGCCAGCAGCTGGGTGATCGCGCCGAGGTACTCGTCGGGGCAGTCGATGGTCAGCTCTTCGTACGGCTCGTGCACCTTGCCGTCGACCTGCTTGGTGACCACCTGCGGCTTGCCGACGGTCAGCTCGAAGCCCTCGCGACGCATCTGCTCGACCAGGATGGCCAGCGCCAGCTCACCGCGGCCCTGCACCTCCCAGGCATCCGGGCGGCCGATATCGAGCACGCGCAGCGAGACATTGCCGACCAGTTCGGAGTCCAGGCGCGACTTCACCATGCGTGCGGTCAGCTTGTGGCCCTGCACCCGGCCGACCAGCGGCGAGGTATTGGTGCCGATGGTGACCGAGATGGCGGGCTCGTCGACCGTGATGCGCGGCAGCGCAACGGGATTGTCGATATCGGCGAGGGTGTCGCCGATCATGATCTCCGGGATGCCCGCGATGGCGACGATGTCACCGGCCACCGCGACCTCACCGGGCTGCCGCTCGACACCGATGGTCTGCAGCAACTCGGTGATCTTGACCTGCTTGATGCCGTCGGCGTGCATCCACGCGACATTCTGGCCCTTGCGCAGCTCACCGCTGTAGATGCGGACCAGCGCGAGGCGACCGAGGAAGGCCGAGGCGTCGAGGTTGGTGACGTGCGCCTGCAGCGGCGCGGTCGAATCGCCCTTGGGCGCCGGGATGTTCTCCAGCAGCACGTCGAACAGCGCGTCCAGGTTCTCCGCGGCGGGCGCGCTGCCGTTCTCGGGACGTTCCTTGGATGCCTTGCCCTCACGGCCGGAGGCGTAGAGGACCGGCAGGTCCAGCGCGAGTTCGGCGGCCTCGGCGGCCTCGTCGTCCAGATCGGAGGCCAGGTCGAGCAGCAGGTCGTGGCTCTCCTCGACGACTTCCTCGATGCGGGCGTCGGGACGGTCGGTCTTGTTCACCACCAGGATGACCGGCAACTTCGCGGCCAGCGCCTTGCGCAGTACGAAGCGGGTCTGCGGCAGCGGTCCCTCGGACGCGTCGACCAGCAGCACGACACCGTCGACCATGGACAGACCGCGCTCGACCTCACCACCGAAGTCGGCGTGGCCGGGGGTGTCGATGACGTTGATCACGGTGACCGAACCGTCCTGATGGTGCCGGTGCACCGCGGTGTTCTTGGCGAGAATGGTGATGCCCTTCTCGCGCTCCAGGTCACCGGAGTCCATCACACGATCGACGAGCTCGGCGCGTTCGGCGAAGGCGCCGGACTGGCGCAGCATGGCGTCGACCAGCGTCGTCTTACCGTGGTCGACGTGGGCCACGATGGCGACGTTGCGAAAATCGCGTGCAGACGACACGCCTCAATCCTCCTGCTGTTGGTATAGATGCCGGCCGACCCCTGCAAACAGGTGGAGAATCGAAACTCACCAGGGCATTGCGGCCAGTTACACAGTACCGGCATCCGAGCGGCTCGCAGACCGCGCACTCCGCTAAGGGTATGCTAACCAATCATGGGCAAGGTCAAGGCGAAGAAGGTTTCTAGCCTCAAACCGAAGAAGAAGTGCTGTCGCAAGAAGACGCGCTGCTTGAAGTGCCCGGTTGTCATCATGCGGATGAAACGCCTGGAAGCGGCCGGTTGCTGCGGCAAGGAACTGAAGAAGGGCCTCAAGAAGGCCCGCGCCGCCTGAGCGACGAATCCGGATTCCCTGATGCCTTCGCGCCCCCCGGGGTACAACTCGGATATGAGCGAACGCAGTGAGCGAACAGACAACACAGCCGCCCGAGCGGTCATGCCGGAGCCGAGCGCCAGCGAGGTGGAGGCATGAGCGAACGCAGTGAGCGAACAGACAACACAGCCGCCCGAGCGGTCATGCCGGAGCCGAGCGCCAGCGAGGTGGAGGCATGAGCGAACGCAGTGAGCGAACAGACAACACAGCCGCCCGAGCGGTCATGCCGGAGCCGAGCGCCAGCGAGGTGGAGGCATGAGCGCTCCGAAACTAACCGAGGCAGAACTCACCGAAGCTTTGACCGAACTGTCGGACTGGACCCGGTCCGGCGACACCATCACCCGCACGATCGCGGCCGCGAGCTTTCCCGCGGGCATCGAACTCGTGCGTCAGGTCGCCGAAGTCGCCGAGAAAGCGAACCATCACCCGGATATCGATATCCGCTGGCGCCGGGTGACCTTCGCCCTCTCGACCCACGACTCGGGCGGACTCACCGCGCTGGACGTGTCGCTGGCTCGCGAGATAGATCGGCTTGCGGCGCAATCCGATTGACCATGCGCCCGGACCAGATCACCCAGCCGTAGAGCACCAGCACGCCGAGCACGTCCACGGCGCCGAGCCAGGACAGCACCCCCGGGCGCGAGATGGTCCAGATCGACGGCTGGGCGAACGAGAGCACCCACGGCACGCCGACGAGGGTGGTAACCAACCAATATCCGGCGAGTATCCGAGCGCCGGGCGCCTGTCCCAGCGGCCCGTACCGCAACCACATCACCGTGGGCAGCAGCCACACGAAGTGATGCGACCAAGAGATGGGCGAAACCATCAGCCCGAACAGCTGCACGATGATCAGGGTGCCCAGCCGATCGTCGGGACCCAGTGCGCGCCAAGCGAATAAGGCCAGGACGGCTACGACGACAACAGCCGCCAGCCACCACGGCCCGGATTGGACGTCATGGCCGAGCAGACGGCTCAGCGCACCGCGCAGGGACTGATTCCAGACCGAGCCCACCGGACCGATCCGATCCGCGTCACCGAGCAGCGTGCCGAAGTACCGCTCGGCCTCTTTGTGGTTGATCAGGAAGCTGACCCCGACCGTCGCACCGAACACCACCGCCGACCACACCGCGGTCCCCCACCGCCGCCGCGCCACGAAGTACAGCCCCGAAATCGCCGGTGTCAGTTTGATTCCCGCGATCACACCGATCAGGCCGCCGGACAGCCACCAGCGCGAACTGCGCACCGCGAGCATGGCCCCGAGCACCAGGAACACATTGACCTGGCCGTAGTCGATGGTGGTCCGCACCGGCTCCATCCAGATGCCGATCGCGGTCCACCAGACCGCGGCGGTGCGCCACCGCGGCTCGTGCATCCGCTCCGCGCCGAGGATCAGTTCGAAGGCGATCCACACCACTACATAGAGCGCGACGGCAATGGCCAGCAGCCAGAGCACCGCGATCACGGTGAAGGGAAAATAGTGCAGCGGGAAGAAGACCAGCGCCGCGAACGGCGGATAGGTGAACGGCAGCGGGAAGTCCGGGGTCTTCTCGGCGTAGGTGAAGTCGTAGAGACGGTCGGTGAGCAGGGCCGCCGAACCGTCGACATAGACGTGCAGATCGACGAGATTCATCCCGTTCTTCGTCAGCAGCATCCACAGCAGCCTGGCCAACACGGACAGACCGAGCACCGGCACAGCCAATCGGAGACTTCGGTTCAATTCGCAGGCTTTCGAGTCGGTTCCGGGAAGGCTGCGACTAGCCTAACCGGCGCCGTGAGAGATCCCATCAATCCCCTGGACCGACCCCGGGGTGCGCGTCGAGCCCGGAGACGGTATCTTGCGTACCGCAACCCGCCGATTATCACTGATAACATTTGCATCACCTTTCACTCTGGTAACAGCGGAAAAGCGATAGCGTCTGATAACACTGATCGTCCACAACAGAAGTAGGGGCACGGCGGCTGTACAACACGGCGGTCATGTCCCTAGAGTGACCCCGAAACGATGGCTTTTTGCATCGCTCCTGTGATGTACCCGAGGTTAAGGACGGCTAGACCAGTGCTTCGCACCCGAGGATCGCGGATCGCCTTGTCCGCGCTCGCCATCGCAGCGAGCGCGTCGCTCGTTGCGCCGTCGACGGCAGTCGCGGCACCGGCCCCCGCACCCGTCGCACCGAGGAACACCATTCCGATGGTTCCCGAGGGCGTCCCGATCGATACGCTCGCCTCGCTGGCCCCGGCCATCGTCGGCGCCATCGCCGGACCCGCCGATGCCAAGCCCATCGCGGATGCCCCGAAGAACGCCATCCTCGACCAGGTCCGGGCGCTGCTCAATGCGCTGAACCTGCCGCCGCAGATCAAGTCCACGCTGGAACGGATCATCACCTTCCTGGACGGCAGCGGTGGCGGCGGCCCGGAGGTCCCGCAGGGTGGCCCGGCCATCGCCCAGTTCCTCTACCCGACCATCGGCAAGGGCTGCATCGCCGCCGGTGCCGATTCGATCGGCACCGCGCTGGCTGTCCCCGGCCCGGCCGAGCTGCCGCCGCCGGGACCGCAGGCCGGTCAGACCGGCTTCGTATTCACCGCGCTCGGCACCAAGTCGCCGACGCCGGAGCAGAATCCCCCGATGACGGTCCAGTGGCTGAATCTCGACACCCGTCAGTCCGGCGTCCAGCCGCTGACCGACGAGGCGCATATCAACCCGGACGGTCCAGCCACACTTTCGGCGATCGTCAACACCGGCTCGGGCCGGGTCGTCGCGGTCGTCGGTGGTTCGCTGACCACCAAGGCCGATGACGCCGACCCGCGGACCTGCTCGTTCCTGCCGACGCTCGGCTTCTTCACCGTCGCCTAGCTGCTGCTTTCGAAGCCCGGTGCACCTGAGGGGTCACCGGGCTTCGCTCTTTGTCGACACACGTGGTGCGAATCGCCGCGATAGCGCGCCGTCATGAAGGGACTGTGGTAGACCAAAGTCATGGCGACTGTCGATGATTCGCTTCGGTCCGGTCCCTCGATCCATCCGGGTCATTCGATCCGGAGCAGGCGTTCGCGTCGATCGATCCTGTCCTTCCGATCGGAGGGCTCGATTCTGTCCATCGGCTCGGCCTACTCGATCCTCTCGATCGGCAGCGTGGGCTCGGTGCTGTCCATCGGTGCCGTCGGATCCTTCGGCTCGGTGATCTCGTCCTTCTCCATCGGCAGCCTCGGCTCCGCCTTCTCCGGCATCTCCCGCTGGTCCCTGTTCTCCTGGCGCGGCGACCACGAAGCCCCCGACAACCGCCCCACCCTCCGCGTCGTCCCCGACGACGAACCCGAACTCCGCCTGGCCCCCACCTGCCACTCCCAAACCTGACGGATCAAGATCAGGTGGAATCCATGGCGGCATCGCCCGAGAAGCCGCCGCCACCAGTTCCACCTGATCTTGATCCGTTAGTCACCATTGGCCGTATTCGGCGGCGAGGATGTTGTTGACGTCGACGCCGATGCCGTCGATGGCGCGTTTGTCGATCTCGATCTGGTGCAGATGCGCGGACGGGTGTACGAAACCCTTGGGCGTGCCCCAATTGTGCTGCCAGTACCAGGAACCCAGGCCCGCGGCGCTGGCCAGTTCGATGGTCGGCGCGTTGGCGTAGATGCCGACGTTCTGTTTGCCGAGCACCGACTCCCAGCCGAGGATGTACGGCGCGATCATGGTCGCGAAATCGGCCGGGGTCGGATTGTCGTCGATAGAGGCGTAGATCGGCCGGTTTTCCGGACCGCCCGCGGCCAGATGCAGTTCCAGGCCTCGATCGGCATGCTTCTTGCCCGCCTCCATGCCACCGCGCCAGTCGGCGGTCGAGCCCTTGCCGAACTGGTAGTTCGACACGATCGTCAGCCCGGCGGCGTGCAGTTGATCGACCTCCTCGGCGCGCAATGGCTTCCCCTCCATCCATTCGGCGCCCGGACGACGATCGGAGACGTAGCGGATGGCGCCGAGGTGACCGTCATCCAGGATCGCCGCGGCGGACGGAACACCGCCCGCGTAGTCGACGAGGGTGCCGAGCACACCGGCCGCCGAAGCGCGGGGCGCGACGACTCCGACGGCGGCGGCCGCGGCGGTGTAGGCGAACAGCTGGCGGCGAGACACAGAGATGGAACGCATCGCAGGACTCCTTCGCGCAAACCCGACATGGACAGGTAGCGTGCCCGGCGCACCTTCCCCAAGGTTCATTCGCGCGCCGGGAGCCTCGAACGTGCACTTATTTCACCATATTCACATTGGAACCGCCAGACCCACTGGAAACAGGAATTCACACTTGTCACACGGGTCAAGGGCTGGTTCTAGGCGATGCTGTCGAGCCGCGCCGCGACATCGATGGTGCGACCCGAACTGTCGCCGAGCTCGTCACGCACCACCCCGGCCACCTGCGCGACGACCTGTTTCTTGATACCGGCCAGCACACCGAGCGTCGCCGCCCGCACACCGCGCGCCTTGAACTCCAGCCGCAGTTCATCGGCTGCGGGCGGCGGCACATCGACGACGATCAGCAGCGGATCGGCCGCCCGCGCGGTCAGCACCAGCGGAATCTCGACATCGGCGCGATACTGATTGGCCTTGAGCACATCGACGGTGATATCCAGGCTCACCGGCAGTGTGAGATCGAAGGAGACCGGCTCGTCCGAGCGATCCGTCAGCTGCGGCGTTCGAACATTGCCCTGCACCGTGACGGTGGCGGAGTCGCGCGGTCCGGCGCGCAGCGGCCCGACCTCGATGGGACGGCCCGCTATCCGCTCGACGAATTCGAAGACCCGATCGCGGGTCACGATGCGGGAGAAGAACTGATGCCCGAATTCGTCGTAGCCGATCCAGTCGAACTCGGCCTGGTCGACGTGCGCGGAACGGACGCCGTTGATGATGGCCTCGACGTCGAAGACCCGGCCGCGCCGCGCCTGCGGTTCGGCGAGCATCGCATTCACCCGATTGGCGACCTCGCGCTGCACCACCCCGGCGATCGGATCGAGCAACCACTCCCAGGCCGAATCGATGGCCTGGGCGCGCAGCACGAAGCTGACATCGCGTGAGGTGATCGGCGGGATATCGATGACGATGAGCAGCGGGTCCGCGGTGCGCGCATGCAGCGTGAGATCGATTTCGGCGACCGCCTCCAGCCGCATTTTCCGCCCGCCGAGCAGCACCTTCACCGACATCGTCAGCGGCACGGTCACCTCGAAGGTGACGTGCGGGCCGTTGCGCAGAATAACCGGCTTGCCCACCTTGCCCTCGGCCATGAATCCGGCCAAACCCACCGGTCCGAGGGAGAACGGACCGATCGCGATGCCGTGATCGGTCATCGCGGAGACGGCGGCCTCGATCCGTTCGGCCGTCACCGCGTGGGTGACGAATCGTTCCCCGAACGCGGCGTAGTCGATCCACGCGGGATCGTCGGTCTTTTCCTCGATTGGCAGCATCAGAGTTTCCGAAACCCTCACCTCTCAACGGACAACCGACACGGTACGCGACGCAGATTTCGGCAAGGCCGGGCCGACATCCCCCACCCAGAGGTCCCTGTCCTGCTGATGAGGGGGTAGCAGGACAGGGACCGAAAGACGGCGCTGCCGGGCGCCGCCTAGTCAATGGTAAGTGCTAGCGGAGGACCCGCCGACAATGCATAGCCACTAGAAAGACCGGCTGAGTCACAACACTATTCACAAACGACCGAATCCCACCACCCCAGGCACCTCCACCAGTGCGAAACGATGGATCGCGACCTCACCGAATTCATTGCCGCCGATGGTCGTGACGGTCCCGTTCGCGGCCGTGAGCACGAAATTCGTGTGCTGACTGAAGGGGCTCCCCTCGGCGTAGAGCAGCACGTCACCGGTGCGCGGCTGATATCCCGAACCGGTCGGCGCGAAGCGGTCCGTGCCCTGGTAGTACTCCTGCAGCGTGTAGACACCCGGGATCCGCCACGATCCGGAATTCGGATTGGCCAGCGGCGCCCCCGCCTCGCGCAGCACCCAGCTGACGAAGTCGGCGCACCACGGTTCGTCGGAACCTTCGGCGTACTTCGGACCATCGCCTTGCGCCTTGAATTCCCGTTCGAGAATCGCGACGATCCGTCCCTGTGTGGGGTCCAGCCCGGACCTGTCGATCGCGGGAAATGCGGTCAAGCGGTCTCCGGCGATTGCGGTTTGCGCGCGATCCTGCCACCAGCGCAGACCGACCACACCTGCCGCGACCAGCGCAACCACCACCAGGCCGAGCACCGGCCACCGATACCGTTGCCGCTGGGCCACCTCGTGCTCCGACATATCCCCCTCCAGGCTTTCGACTCTTGATCATTAGGACGAACGGGCCCGCCCCGCGGTTCCCGCAGATGTGGTTTCGACTGGATGGGTGTGGGGCAGTCTCTCGAAGGCATAGCGGCGGTGGGCAATTGCCGCCTGCGGTACCGCGAATCTCGTCCCGGCCGAGCGGCAGGCGCGATAGTCTCCGAGGACACCGGGCGACGGGGAGGTAAGGCCCTGGACACACTGTGGACATTCGTGGTGCATCGGCGCGCACAGCTGGTCACCGATTCGTATTTGCATGTCTCGGCGGTGGTGCAGTCGATACTGCTCGCGACGATCGTGGCCGTGCTGATCGGCATACTGGTCTACCGCAGCCCGTTCGGATCCTCGGTCGCGACGGCGCTGGCAAGCGCCGTACTCACCGTCCCGTCGTTCGCGCTGCTCGGGCTGCTGATTCCATTCCTCGGACTCGGTGTCGGTCCGACCATTACGGCGCTGGTGCTCTATGCCCTGCTGCCGATTCTGCGCAACACCATCATCGGTTTGGCCTCGGTGGACCCGGCGATCGTGGACGCCGCGCGCGGGGTCGGCATGAACCGGCTCCGGGTACTCGCGCGCATCGAATTGCCGCTGGCCTGGCCATCGATCCTGACCGGGATGCGGGTCAGCACCCAGATGATCATGGGCATTCTGGCCATTGCCGCCTATGCCAAAGGACCCGGACTCGGCAATCTGATCTTCTCCGGCCTGGCCCGGCTCGGTAGTCCGAATGCGGTGCCGCAGGCGCTGGTCGGGACGATCCTGATTGTCGTACTCGCGCTGATCCTCGATGGGATCTTCGTCATCGTCGGGCGACTCACCACCTCGAGGGGACTACGTGACTGATACCGAAATCCGCGGCGACAGTATGGCATCGGCGGTATCCGGCGTCGAGATCGTGCTCGACGAGGTCACCAAACACTATCCGGGCCAACGCGATCCGGCTGTCGACCGGGTTTCGCTGACCATCCCGGCGGGCGAAATCGTCGTCCTGGTCGGGCCGTCCGGCTGCGGTAAGACCACCACCATGCGGATGATCAACCGCCTCATCGAGCCGACCTCGGGCACCATCACGATCGGCGGACGCGATGTCATCGGCGTGAATCCGGACCAATTGCGTAGGGGCATCGGCTATTCCATCCAGCAGGCCGGTTTGTTCCCGCATCTGACGGTCGCGAAAAACGTTGCGACAGTGCCGGGTCTGATCGGCTGGGACCGAAAGAAGGTCGCCGCGCGGACCGACGAAATGCTCGAGCTGGTCGGCCTCGATCCCGACACCTACCGCCATCGCTATCCCAGGCAGCTCTCGGGCGGTCAGCAGCAGCGTGTCGGAGTGGCACGCGCATTGGCGGCCGATCCGCCGGTGCTGCTGATGGACGAGCCGTTCGGCGCGGTCGATCCGATCACCCGCGGCCTGCTGCAGGACGAGCTGCTGCGCCTGCAATCCGAACTGGGTAAAACCATCGTGTTCGTCACCCATGATTTCAACGAGGCGGTGAAGCTGGGCGATCGAATCGCGGTGCTGGGCAATCAATCCCGGATTCTGCAGTACGACACCCCTGCGGCGATCCTGGCCGATCCCGCGGATGAGACCGTGGCCGGTTTCGTCGGCGCGGATGCCTCGCTCAAGCAGCTCACGCTCACCCGGGTCCGCGATGTCGAGCTCGGCAGCTGCCCGACGGCCCCCGAGTCCGATTCGGTCGACAGCCTCCGCGCCGCGCTGGCCGGACGGGATTGGCCATGGGCGCTGATTCTCGACGCGCAACAGCGGCCATTGCGTTGGGTGTCGAGTGAGCAACTGGCACAGGCGAATTCGCTGCGCGATGTCGGCTCTTCGGTCGGTGAGCAGCTGTCACTGCAATCGACACTGCAGGATGCTTTGGAGGCCTTGCTCGCCGAGCAGACCGCCACCGCGGTCGTCACCGGTCGGCGCGGTGAATACGCCGGATTGATCACGATCGACACGCTCGTCGGTCATCTGTCGGCCATGCGCGCTACCCATGCGGGCGCGGAGACGGATGCGACGACATGACCACGGCGACCACCGCACCGGCCACGGCATCGCCGACGACACTGCGTCGGGCCGAACGCATTCGGCTGCTGGTCCAACCGGCGCTCGTGCTCGTGCTCACCGCGGGTGTGCTGGTGTGGGCATTCCGGCGCGACCTCACCGTCACCCAGCAGGCCAGTATCAGCGTTTCCAATATCGCGACGGTCACCTGGCAGCATGTGCTGATCACCGCGACGGTCGTGGTGATAGTCGTCGCGGTGGCGGTACCGCTGGGCACACTGCTCACCAGGCCCGGATATCGCCGTCCGGCACCGCTTTTCGTCGGCATCGCCAATATCGGCGCTGCCGCGCCCGCGATCGGTCTGATCGTGCTGTTCTACCTCGCCACCCGCACCACCGGGTTCTGGATCGGCGTAGCGCCGATCGCCTTCTATTCGCTGCTCCCGGTGCTGCGCAATACGATCCTGGGCTACCAGCAGGTGGATCCCGCAGTCATCGACGCCGGACGCGGCCAGGGCATGTCGGCGCTGACGGTATTGCGCCGCATCGAATTTCCGCTCGCCATCCCCTATATCCTTGCCGGACTGCGCACCTCGCTGGTGCTGGCCGTCGGCACCGCTACGCTGTCGTTCCTGGTGAGCGCGGGTGGTCTCGGCATTCTGATCGATACCGGGTACAAGTTGCGCGATAACGTCACGCTGGTGGTCGGAGCCGTCCTCGCGGTCGCGCTGGCGCTGCTCGTCGACTGGCTCGGTGCACTGGCCGAACAGTACCTGGGGCCGAGGGGGTTGAAGTGAGGGCGTGGGTGCTGGGCCTTGCGGCCGTATTCGTATTGAGCGCCTGCGGATTACAGTCCGGGAGCGCGGTCCCGCTGCGGGTGGGTCCCGGCAGTATTCGTCCAGTGCCCGAACTCGACGGTGTCTCGATTACGGTGGGTTCCAAGGACTTCACCGAGCAGAACATCCTGGGATATCTCATCGAATTCGCCCTGTCCGCAGCGGGTGCGCAGGTCCGGGACCTGACGAATATCCAGGGCTCCAACAGCGTTCGCGATGCCCAGCTGCACAGTCAGATCGACATCTCCTACGAATACACCGGCACCGGGTGGATCAACTATCTCGGCAACGAGACACCGGTCCCGGATGAAGTCGGACAGTTCGAGGCGGTTCGCGACGCGGATCTGGCCGCGCACGGCATCGTGTGGACGGATATGGCCCCCATGAACAACACTTACGCGCTGGTGATGAGCGCCGATACCGCGAAGGAAACCGGTGTCGTCACGCTGTCCGACTATGCCCGGCTGATCGCCACCGATCCGGCCGCCGCCGCCACGTGCGTCGGCACCGAATTCAATGTGCGCCAAGACGGTTATCCCGGAATGGCGCGTAAGTACGGGATCGATGTCGGCAAGGTGCACAAGCAGATCGTGCAGGATGCGGTGGTCTATCAGGCCACCGCCGATGCCGGGCAGTGCCGGTTCGGCTCGGTCGCCGCCACCGACGGCCGGATTCCGGCGCTCGGGCTCGTCCTGCTGAAGGACGATCTGGGCTTCTTCCCGAAATACAATGCGGCGCTGGTGATGCGGAAGTCCTTCGCGGACGCGCATCCACAGGTTGCCGACATCATGGCGCCGATATCGAAGAAGCTGACCAATGAGGCGATCACCGAATTGAATCGCCAGGTCGACGTGGATGGCCGCGAACCCGCTGAGGTAGCGCGGGATTGGATGGTGGCGGAAGGGTTCGTCACCGCGCGCTGACCGGTCCGAGCGTGCACTCTGCACGCTCGGACCCGGTCGCATCAGGCTTGCGGATCGCGACCCAGGTAGCGCAGCAATTCGGCGATCGCCGTGTCATCCGCCGCGCCGTCGACGATCGCGGCGTAGGCACCCCACTGACGCAGCGGCTCAACGATTTCCGCCTCTGGGCCGCCGCCGGGCGCCGGGTTCATGGTCCGCGCCGCGGTGAGCAGGTGTCCGGCGAGTTCATCGTTCAACGGGGACGGCTGTCCGGTCGCGATCGCGATATCCCAGGCGTGCACGGCCGCGTCCAAGGCGCACATGACCGCGGCGACGGGGGTCGGCAGGTCGCCGTGCGGCAGCGGGGTGGGTACGGTCTCCGTCTCGTCGGTGACGGTGGCCCAGGCGGTCGCGGTCTGCTCGACCGCATCGCGGACCAACTCGACGGCCGTGCCGTCGATGGCGCCGGACGGTGCGAAGGGGTTGTAGGTGGGGCCGATTCCGATACCGAGCGCCTTGGCGAAGGCGAGCTGATCGCCCGCGGCGTGCTGAATCACCTGCGTGACATCCCATTCCGAGCACGGGGTCGCCAGCTGCCACTGGCCGTCGCCGATACCCGCGACCACATCGGTCAGTGCGCGGTAGGAGGTGGCGAGGACATCACGCCAGACGGGGCGCAGGGTCGCGGTGGCGTCGGCGGCGGTGGTGATGTTCATGGCTGGCCTTTCTTTTTCCTTCTTGCTGATGTCACCAAGCCTATGAGGCCATTAGGCTAGTTTCATTCCTAATACATCGGCTTCATCCGAAAAGATTTCCGGAGGCGACAGTGGCGGCCACCACAACGCGCGTTCTTCGCCTGCTCTCGCTGCTGCAAGACCGCGCCCATACCGGCCGTGAGCTGGCCGAACGGCTCGATATCACGGACCGGACGCTGCGCAACGACATCCAGCGACTGCGCGAACTCGGCTATCCGGTGCATGCCGAGCGGGGTGCGATCGGCGGTTACCGACTCGGCCGCGGCAGCACCATGCCGCCGCTGCTGCTCGACGACGATGAGACTGTCGCGGTGGCCGTGGCCATCGGCTTGGCCGAGGACGGCTCCACCGGCATCGCCGATATCACCGAGAACGCGGCCCGCGCACTGGCCAAACTCGAGCAGATCCTGCCGAAACGCTTGCAGCGCAAGGTGACTGCGCTGCGCAACGCCACCGCCATCGGACCGGCGACCACCGGCTCACGCGAACCGGATGCACCGGTGCCGGCCGCGATACTGACCACACTCGCGAGCGCCATCCGCGATGGCGCCACCGTGCATATCGGCCTGAATCCCGACGCGGACAACGAAATCGAGCCCTACCGGCTGATCAACTGGCAGCGCCGCTGGTATCTGGTCGCCTATGACCTCGAAACCCATTCCTGGCGTGCGATTCCCGTCGCCCAGGTGCAGCGCGCCGTCGCGGGGTCACGTCGCTTCGCCGCACGGTCACTGCCCGACGACGATCTGGTGGCCTTCGTCATGCGCCATGTCGCCAGCACGGGCTGGAAGGTGCATGCCCGGGTGACGGTCCTGGCGCCCGCCGAGACGGTGATCGCCCGCATCAACCCGGCCGTCGGCGTGGTCGAGGCCGTCGACGCCGATACCTGCATTCTGCTGACCGGCGCGGATGCCCTGGAGACCATTGCCATCTACCTGAGCATGCTGATGATGGACTTCCGGGTCGACGGCCCACCGGAACTGGTTGCGCACCTGCGCACCCTCGCGCGGCGTTATGCCGAGTCGGTGGAACTGGCACCTTAGCGTTATCGAAAGCGTTATCGAAGGTTGCGGCAAGGCTTTTGGAGCGAGGCTAGGCTGCTGACCCGGCTACATGAACGGGGGGATCAACTCTTGATCCCGAGGGAATCAGGAGGCATACCACCATGGCGGCTACCCGCCCTTCGATCGCCCGCTACCTGCGCGAGCGCCGTGCAGCGGCCGGGCTCACCCAGGCCGCGATGGCCGTGGCCACCGGATTCCCGCAGACGGTGATCGAGGATTTCGAACAGGGGGTGGTCGCGCCGACCCC
Organism: Nocardia pseudovaccinii; assembly: GCF_050942345.1. Taxonomy (NCBI): domain Bacteria; kingdom Bacillati; phylum Actinomycetota; class Actinomycetes; order Mycobacteriales; family Nocardiaceae; genus Nocardia; species Nocardia pseudovaccinii. Next base: position 1,853,372 of record NZ_CP192074.1, on the reverse strand, counting down.
GGCGACACTTGGCCGGTTGTTCGATGCGCTGGGCGTACCGGTGTTCTTCCGCGACCACATTGTGAGTCTCACACAGGCGAGCCAGTTTCCGGAGACCTTCGGCCCGGCGCCGAGCGTGCCACTGCCCACCGATCTGCGCACTTTGCGCAGCCTTGCCCAGCCCGCCTGGTTCCAGATCGTGCCCACCTTCGATCTGGTCGCCGCGAACTCCGCTTACCTGCGGCTATTTCCCGGACTCGAGCCCGGCGACAATATCCTCGAGTGGACGATGCTGAATCCGGCGGCCCGACACGCCGTGCACGAGTGGCACAACGAGGCGCATCTGATGGTCTACGCGCTGCGGATGATGGCGCCTGGCCTGGTGCCGCAGGAGCGACTGGACAAGATCATCTCCGCCTGCCGGTCGGCGCCGGAGTGGGAGCAACTGTGGCTCACCGATGTCGCACCGGCCGATATCGCCAGACCGTGCATCCATGTGCGCGATCCGGCGCGTCGCGAACCGCGCCGAATGACATTGAACGTCTTCATGTCCGAATTCCCGCGGCGGCCATGGTGGATGTACACCCTGGTGCCGATCGACTGAACCGCAGGCCATCGAACGACAACGGGGCCGATCCTCGCCGTTGCGGATCGGCCCCGTGGCCGTTCGTGCTCATGACCCGATGATCAGGCGTGCCCGGTCTTATCGGCGGCATCGGCTGCCTTGCGCATCGGAATGACGAGCGTGAGCACGATGGCGACCAGAGCCGCGGCCGTGGCGATCAGGAAGGTGGTGTGGAAGCCGTCGCGCGAGGGCAGTACATGCGAGCCGAGCTGCATCGTCATGTGGGCGAGCACCACGCTCATCACCGCCGCCGAGGTCGAAGTACCGATCGAGCGCATCAGCGAATTGAGGCCGTTGGCCGCGGCGGTCTCCGTGAGCGGCACCGCGCCCATGATCAGCGCGGGCATCGCGGCATAGGCCAGACCGACACCGCCCGCGACGATCATCGCCGAGATCATGAGCTCCCAGACACTGTTCATCAGCACTACGGCACACAGATAACCGACCGCGATCACCGCCGAACCGAGCGCCAGCGTGACCTTCGGGCCGCGCGCCGCCGACAGCCGCGCCGACACCGGCGACAGCAGGATCATCACGAATCCCGTTGGGGCCAGCGCCAATCCGGCATTGACCATGGACAGGCCGAACCCGTATCCGGTCTGCTCCGGCGCCATCATCAGCTGCGGGAAGGTCAGCGACATGCCGTAGAGCGCGAAGCCGACCGCGATGGAAGCGAGGTTGGTGAACAGGACACGCGGCCGCGCCGAGACCCGCAGGTCGACCAGCGGTGAGCGCTGCTTCAGTTCGAAGTAGCCCCAGATGAGGAATGTCACGAGGGAGAGCGCGAACAGGCCGAGCGTGCTCGCACTGCCCCAGCCCCAGTCCGCACCCTTGGTGATCGGAATCAGCAAGGCCAGCAACGCAATCGACAGTCCGACCGCACCACCGAAATCGAAACGCGCGGGCGTGCGCACCGGTGACTCCGGTACGAAGACGAAAACCAGTGCGGCACAGACGACACCGAGCCCGGCCGCGGTCCAGAACAGCATGTGCCAGTCCGCATTCTGCGCGATCGCCGCCGCCAGCGGCAGGCCGAGCGCACCGCCGACACCGAGCGTGGCACTCATGATCGCCATCGCGGAACCCACCTTCTCGGCGGGCAATTCGTCACGCATGATGCTGATGCCGAGCGGGATCGCGCCGACCGCCGCACCCTGCAGCGAGCGCCCGATGATTTCGGGCGCGAGCGAGGAGGACAGCGCGCACACCACCGAACCGGCGACCATCGACACCAGATTGGCGAACAGCACCCGGCGCTTGCCGAACATATCGCCGAGTCGGCCACTGATCGGGGTCGCGACGGCACCGGCCAGCAGGGCCGCCGTGATCACCCAGGACGCATTGGACGCCGAGGTGTCCAGCAGCGTCGGCAGTGTGGGAATGATCGGAATGACCAGCGTCTGCATCAGCGATACGACGACACCGACCATGCCGAGGGTCGCGATGAGTAGGCCGGATGCGGGACGGCGCCGGGCGTCGTTCTCGGTGACGGTCGAGGACGCGTCGGCTGCAACAGTCATGAATATGTACGGTACACACCCTATGTATCGTGCACAATTTGCAATCGGCGTGATTCAGCCGACATAGTGTGGGCCATGCCCGAATCAGGCCCCGAGAATGACGATGAACTCACCCGCCTCGTCTTCGAGTTGACCCTGCTCTCCCGGCACTTCCCGGCCTCGCTGTTGCGCAGGCCCGGCTTCCAGCTCGACCGGTCGGCGTATCTGATCCTGACCAGACTGGAGATGGACTTCCCGCTCAGCCTGCGCGAGCTGTCGGAGGCCTTCCAGCTCGATATCTCCACCATCAACCGGCAGGTCGCCGCGATGCTCAAGCAGGGCTTGGTCGAGCGCGTCCCCGATCCGGACGGCGGCATTGCCCGCAAGATCCGGGCCAGCGCCAAGGGCCTGGAATTGGTGACCGCCGATCGCGAGCAGAGTCAGGAGGGCATCGGCGCGGTCGTCGCCGACTGGACGGCCGCCGATATCGCGCAGTTGAGCGGGCTCATCTCTCGGTTCAATATGTCGATAGAGCATCTCGAGGAGAATCCGTGGCCGCGTCCGCCCGCTCGGTAGGCCACCGAGTGGCGCGGCACCCGGGGCGTCGGGCAATATCGCTGCGGTGAGGTTCGGGTTCGGGGTGGTCGCGGCGTCACTGTTCGTGGCGTCGCCGCTCGCCGTGGGCTGCGGACTCGATACCGAGGCCGACGAATGGAACGGCTGGACGGTGACGGTGTACTACACCGCAGTCGAGTCCTACCACTCCGGACCGCTCGAAACCGTGCGCGGCTGCGGCGATCTCGAATGCACCGAGGCCAATGTCGAAATCGGCTCGTTACCAGAGGATTTCATCGATGTGGTGCGCGATGAGGGCACCGGCCGGATCACCAGCGGCGGGCACGCGGGTCAATATCTGAACTGGTCCTACGATGTCGGCTTCTGGCTCGACACCGAACCGCGGGACACCCGGGGCGAGGCGCTGCATCCGTTCGAGAGTGCGGCCGCCGATGGCATCGAGCCGGGAACTCGATTGCGGCTCACCGGTTGTGGGAACGCAAAATCCGACAACGTATGCGGCAAATTCAGCGCCGCGACTTGGACGATCGGCGACGAATTCACGCCGGGACTCGGCGGCCCACGGCATCTGGACCTTTACATCGGCGAGGAAACCTCCGAAAGTTTCACCGAGGGACCGGATTTCGTGACGTTCACCGGTGCGACACTCGAACCCGTCGAGCCCTGACCCCCTTCGAAATACACTCCGGGCGTAATGCCGTAGCAGCGCCGGAACCAGCGGGTCAGATGGGCTTGATCGGCGAATCCGGCATCGATCGCCGCCTGGCTGATCGGTCGGCCCGCGGCGATCAATCTGCGCGCCGTGCGCAGCCGCAGCAGTCGTTGGTAATCGCTCGGCGCCAGACCGTAATTGGTGCGGAAGGCACGATACAGTGCGAACCGGCTGCATTCCGCGGCTTCGGCCAGATCGTCCATCGAGATGGGGTCGAGATAGCGATCGTGCAGTACCGCGCGGACCCGTCGTGCGATATCGGCTGCCGAACCAGCCGGTACCACAGCGGTTCTCGTCGGCGTTCGGGTGCCGCGCTGGACCAGTGCCGCGACCGACGCGGCCAATGCCTCGTCGGCGGCGAGTTCGGTGGCGGGGCCGATCAGACTCGCACAAAGCCGGTGTAGAGCCGATGAGAGCACCGGATCTCGCAGCACCGGGTCGGCGAACAACGGCAGACCGGTCGCGCGGCCCGCGCGGTCGGAGAGCAGATCGGTGATCAACTCGGATCCGATATGCGCGATCCAATAGGTGAATCCGAGTTCGGTCGTGCTGTGGCCGTCGTGCGGCTCGTCCGGATTGAAGGCCATCACCATGCCCGCCGCGCTGGTGCGCGTGGCGCCGCGGCAGTCGAAGGTCTGCGCGCCGAATTCGGTCAGTCCGAACGAGTACGTCTCGTGACTGTGCAGGTCGTAGACGTGCCGTTCGAAATGCGCGTGCATGACCTCGACCGGGCGGTCCGCCATTCGCCGGTAGTCGACCCATTCACGCTCGGTCACCGGTCCATTGTCACCGCACCAGCGTTCAATACTCGGGCGCGGCCCCCGCCGATGATCGACCTGTGCGTATCCGATTGCTGTTGGTCCTGGTCATGGCGCTGTGGGGCAGCGCGTTCGCCTCCTCGAAACTTGCGGTGAACGAGGTGCCGCATGCGGTTGCCGGATTTCTGCGATTTCTGATCGGCACGGTTGTGCTGCTCATCGTGCTGCGAGCACCGCGGCTGCCCGCCGCCGATGCCGCTCGCGCGGCCGGGCTCGGATTGGTCGGGGTATTCGGCTATAACTTTCTGTTCTTTCTCGGGCTTGCCTTGGCCCCCGCGGCGGACGGCAGCGTGATCGTGCCGATGGCCGCACCAATTTTCACGGTAGCCGTGACGACATTGCTCGGCCGTACTCGGTTGTCTCGCATCCGAATGGTGGGGCTGACCCTCGCGATCGCCGGTGCCGGTGTGTTCTTTCTCGGCATCCCCGCGACCGGATCCCATCGGCTCCTCGGCGATCTCGTTTTCCTTGCGGCGGCGGCCTGTTGGGCGAGTTACACGATGCTCGGAGCGCCGCTGTTGTCTCGGCTGTCCGCTCCGACCGTCACCGTGTACGCCACCGCCGCGGGCACGCTCGCGCTCGGGCTCATCGCCGCTCCGGAACTTTCCGACGTCCGGTGGTCGGAGTTGGACCTCGGATTCTGGCTCAATCAGGCCTATCTCGGCGCGCTGCCCACCGCCCTCGCATATGTCCTCTATTACCGAGCGGTGAGTCAGGTCGGACCGGCGACCGCGGCGGCGGCGATGTTCCTCGTGCCCGCCTTCGGTCTCAGCTGCGCGTGGATATTGCTCGGGGAGTCCATCTCGCTGACGCAAGCCCTCGGGGCCGCACTGATGTTCGTCGGCGCCTGGCTGAACAGTCGCCGCACCGCGCCGCGCGAAGCGACGCCCGTGCCGGAGCCGGTCGACGTGCGTTCCTGAGGTTTGGATGGGCGTCGGCGAGGCATTACGTGGATGACACGACCGTCTGAGCTAGGAGGATCGCGTGTCTTCTGCAGTGATAGCAATTGTGGTCGTCGTGGTGGTGGTTTTGGTCGTGGCCGGGTTGCTGGTCGCGGCTTGGCCGGTGCTGCGGAGAAAGCGGCTGCGCGAGAAGTTCGGGCCCGAATACGACCGGACCAGGGAAGAGCTGGACAGCCGTAAAGCCACCGACCGTGAACTGACCGAGCGGGAGCGGCGTCATGCCGAGCTCGATATCCGGGAGCTGTCGGAGCAGGAGAAGCAGCGGTATCGCACCGAGTGGGCGCGGATGCAGGAGCGCTTCGTCGACGCTCCGGCGGATGCGGTGACCGCGGCCGATGTGCTGGTGGCCGACATCATGGCCGAGCGCGGCTACCCCACCGAAGGGTATGACCAGCAGCTCGCCGATCTGTCCGTCGAGCACGCGGCGACGGTGGGTCACTATCGCGCGGCGCACGAGATCGCGATCCGGCGCTCCGATACCCGAATCTCCACCGAGGACATGCGATTCGCGGTGGTGCAGTACCGCGAGTTGTTCGAGGACCTGCTCGGCGGTACGCCGGAAGAGAAGAAGGACGCAAAGCGATGAGTACGGAACAGGACCGGGAGCGAAATCTGGAAAACGAAGTGCCGAAAGGTGTTTCGCCGACCGGAACACGCACCGGAACCGAGGTCGATTCGGCTGCTTCGTATGGCTCGGCGCCGATTTCGGAGGCCGAGGCGAGCGGGGGCGGGGCCACTTCGGCTGAGCGGGAGGGCGCAGGCGAGAGCGCTGCGGACGAGCGCGAAGCTGCGGGCGGTGACACGGCTGCGGGCGAGAGCACAGCGGCGGCAGACGAGCGCACGGCCGCAGGGCAGCAGGAAATCGGAGATCAGCCGCTCTTCGGTGCTGCCGATGTCGAACGCCTGCGCACCGCATGGCGGCAGTTGCAGGGCGGTTTCGTGGACAGCCCGCACGACGCGGTGACACAGGCCGACGATCTGGTCATGGCGACGGTTCAGCAGTTGTCCGCCGCGCTGGCCGAGCGGAAGCAGTCGCTGGAACGGCTGTGGTCGCGCGAGGAGGACGGCGATACCGAGGATCTGCGGCTGGCGCTGCGCAGCTATCGCGCCTTCTTCGACCAGTTGGTCGGCACCGGGAAGTAGCGCGGTTCAGGCCGAGGCGGCGAATGAGTTCAGCTGCAGGCTCTTGTATCGAGCCCGGATCTTCTCGTATCGGAATCGGTTGTGGGCCAACGGCGTCAGGGTGAGCCGACGCGGCAGGTGTTGCCAAGCGAGGGTGGCAACCGTTGTGTACAAGGCGAATTCGAGGCGGTGCCGGGTCTTCCAGTCCGAGCCGAGCAGCTCGCGCATTTTCGGATGCGCCGCGCCTACCGAGCAGATCAGGACCGGGCGGGTCGCGACGGGCAGCGTGGCACGCCACAGCGGTTCTGCGAGCACGCGGATGATCGCAGGTAGCAGCAGCGTCGGAAACGGAAGGGTAGTGAGGCTGCGCCGGGCGAACTGCAGGAATTCGTTGTCCGCCAGCTTGTTTCGTGCGACATCCGCGTAGTACTCGGTCATTTCGGCCAGCGTCGCCGGAAGTCGGGTGCCACGGCCGGGCAGCTCCAGCGGCTCGACGCTCGCACGGATCGTCTGGTAGACGAGTTCCCGCTCGGCCGGATCGAGTCGACGGCCCGCGGTATGCACATACGCCTGATAGATCACAGTGAGACCACTGACCGCGACCCCACCAAGAGCGAGTTGGTGAAGGCCGCGACCATCCACCTCGCGGAGGTCTTCGTCGAAGCCCTGCGCGCCGATCCACCGAACGCCGATACCGAACGCGAGCGCGCCGCGCTGCTGGTCGACGTGCTCTGGATGGCCGCCAACCAACCACTCACCGCTGCGCTGCTGGAATTCGTCGCCGCCGCCCGCACGGATCCGGAAATCGCCGACGCTGTCGTCGACCTCATCGCACAGATCGACACGCTGGCCTTCGCCACCGTCACCGATATCGCGGCGACCCTGGCCGCCACTCCCGGTGCGCGCGACTGGCTACGCATCACCGTTTCCTCGATGTGCGGCGCGGTGGCGGTGACCGCGCTCCCCGGCGGCGCCTCGTTCGCCCCAGCCTGGCCCAACCTGCGCGACAACATCCTCGCCGGGCTGGACCGCCTCATCTCCGCCGGATGAGGTATGTGAAACACGTATGTCGCATAGGCGCGCCGATACCATAGGCTTGCGCCGTGATTTCCGAGCGTGCAGTGGTCGACGGGCGTTTCGAGTTGCTCGAGCCGCTCGGTAGCGGCGGTATGGGGACGGTGTGGCGTGCGTATGACCTCGCGCTGCACCGAGAGGTCGCACTCAAGGAGGTGCGGGCCGAGACCGATGGCGCAGGCTCGCCCGGGGTGCACCGCGAGCGAGTGCTGCGGGAGGCCAGGGCGCTGGCCCGGATCGGTCACCCGAATGTCGTTGCCATCCACCACATCGTGGATTCACCCGAAGTGGCGCATCCATGGATCGTCATGGAACTGGTTCGCGGCCAGAGCCTCGCCGATCACCTGGCGGGTGGGCCGATGCCGCCTTCGCAAGTGGCGCACCTCGGCCGGGGTATCCTTGCCGCCCTCCGTGCCGCGCATCAGGTGGGCGTACTGCACCGCGATATCAAACCCGCGAATGTGCTATTGCGCGAAGACGGTTCCCCGGTCCTGACCGATTTCGGTATCGCAGCGCTCAACGATATGACCGGATTGACCTCCACCGGCAGTGTGGTCGGCTCGCTGGATTATGTTGCGCCGGAACGGCTCAGCGGCCAGGAGGGTCATACGGCCTCTGATCTGTGGTCACTCGGTTTGCTGCTGTATTTCGCAGTGGAAGGGTTTCACCCGATGCGGCGGGAGTCGACCGTTGCCACGCTCGCTGCCGTGATCAGAGGGGAAGTGCCGCCGCCGCAGCGGGCCGGAGTGTTGACGGCGGTGTTGACGGCGCTGTTGGTGCCCGATCCGGATCGTCGGCCGAGTGCCGAGCAGGTGGATCTGATGCTCGCGCAGGCGGTTGGGTTTGCCGGTGCGCCAACGGTGTTCGATGTGCTGGGTGGGGGCAGTGGTGCGGGGGCTTCTGGTGGACTGGGCGCGGGCAGTGGTCCGGGAGCTTCTGGCGAGCAGGGCGGGCGCAGTGGTCCAGAGGCTCTTGGCGGGCAGGGCGGGTTCGATGTGGCCGATGCGCCGGGTGGATTCAATGCCCGAGGCGCGGCCCAAAGACCTGGCTTCAGCACCCCAGGGGCAGCCTATGGACTCGGTGGATTCGACGCCCCAGGTGCAGGAGATGCACGCAGCGGATTCGAAGCGCCGAGCGCGGGCAACGTGCCTGGCGGATTCAGCACGCCAGGCGCAGGCAACACGCCCGGCGCATTCAGCACGCCAGGCGCACGCAACACAGCTGGCGCATTCAGCACACCCGGTGTCGGCAATACACCCGCATTCAGCATGCCAGGCGTGGCCGACACACCCGGCGCATTCAGCAGACCCGATGCAGCCCGTGCACCCGGCAGGTTCAACACGCCAGGCGCGGGCAATGCACCCGGTGCCTTCAATGCGCCTGGCTCAGTCGGGGAGTTCCACGGATCCAGCGGCACGACACCCTCGCCGCACCCATACGGCTCCACGAATCCCCCTGCGCACAAACCACGCTCACGCGGGATCGTCATCGGTCTCGCGGCCGCCGTAGTCCTCGCTGCCATGGTCGCCACGTTGGCGATAGTCGCCTTGCGCCCCGATTCGTCCGGCAACCAGGCCACTCCTGGCAATCCACCCGCGACCAACGAATTCCCCACGACAAGTCGTTCCGCAAGCCCGTCCGGAGCGCCCGGGACCGGCAAACCCGTCGACCTCCTGACCCCGACCAGCATCCGCCAGGCCATCGCCGCACTCGAAAAGGTCTCCGGCAGCGACGAATTCAATGAAGCGACGTTCTACCCGACCTACGCCAACGTCGGCGCCCCGGTCAAGAACAACCCCAACCTCTACGACCTCTTCGTCTACCGCGACGGAACGGCCACCCGAAAGGGCGCAGGCGGCCCACTCTCGGACAAAGCCACCGTAAAGCTGAGCTCGATCAACTGGGACATCCTCCCCGACCTGTTCCGCACCGCCGACGAAAGCCTCGGCATCCCCACCCCCACCCTCCGCTACGTAATCGTCGACCCGGCCTGGACCTTCAACAACGACAAGCCGACAGTCATGGTCTACCTGACCGACGACTACGGCGGCGCCTACCTGGCCGCCGACACCGACGGTACAGTAGTAAGCAAATACCCCAGAGGCCGCTAGCCTCAATAACTTTCACCCCGACCGACACGAAACCCACTGCACCCGAATCGAATCAGGTGTAACAGCGGATTCAACAGCCTCAAATATTCGTACCGGGAATAACACATCGCCCATCGGGCCCGATATTCCCGATGATCATCCCATCCGACAACGTACAAAAGCTGCCGATCTGAACGCACTCCTGGTGCGTATTCATAACCATCTGGTCCCCACAGGGCGTCCCAGGATCACCCGGGCCAGCCTGCGCACTCACCGGAAAAAGCACCGCGCCGATCCCTGCGGCACCAGTTGCGACCAATAGTGAAATACGAAGCATGATCAATCCTCCAATCCGATGACGGATCGCGAGTACTCCTCTATTCAAACCGCCCGATCGTCGGCATTTCACACCGACCAAAACCCATCCCCGACCAGCACGATCCTACTCTCGAGCCGAAATGCTCAGCTGAACCGTCGACCGTAACGGACTACTTCGCGGCCTGGTCGGTCACCGCGCGCACGACGTTTTCGAGGGCGTCCGCGGTTTGGTCGAGGGGGCGGGTGCTGCGTTGGGCTCGGCACATGGCGACGGTGCCTTCCATGGCGGCGACGATCAGGGTGGCGGTTCGGTCGGCGGCGGCGGGGGTCGCGCCGTGGGTGCGGAGAGAATCGGCGAGTAGTTCGGTCCAGTGGTCGAAGGCGGCGGCTGCGGCGCGGCGGGGTTCGTCGTCGGCGTCGGACTGGTCTTCGACCGAGACGGCCAGTACCGGACATCCGGCACGGAAATCGCTGTCCACCACTACTTTTCGCCACATGTCCGCGAATGCTCGTAGCCCGGCGACCGGTCCGGCGGGGAGTTCCCTGGCGAGTTTGCGCGCGGCCAGGGCGTCGGCGAAACGGACGGCTTCGGCGGCGAGTTGGGATTTACCGCCGGGAAAGTAGTGATAGGTCGAGCCGAGAGGGGCGCCGGAGTGCTTGGCCAGTTCGCGCACGCTGGTCGCGTTCAGCCCGCGACGGCGCAGCATGTCGGCCGCACCGGCCACCATTCGATCTCGCGCCTCCGATTGCGCCATCACACTCCCTTGCTCATAACGACTGTCATAGCGTACCGTGCACGACATATAACAGTCGTTATAACGGAGGTGTTCCCATGCCGATGATCCAGCTCACCCTGCCCGCGGCGGTCTTTTCCCCGGAGACCCGCCGAACCTTGCAGCAGACGCTGCCCGCCACCCTGCTGAAGTGGGAGGGTGCACCTGACACCGCGTTCTTCCGCGCGCAGGCGTGGTGCCGCATCGATGAAGTACCGGATGGTGGCTTCAGCAGCGCCGAGGACGATCTGCCGCGGTTCCGAGTCGATGTCACCGTGCCGGAGGGCGCGCTTTCCGATCGGCGTAAGGAGGGCTTGATCAAAGAGGTGACCGCCGATGTGCTGGCAGCGGCCGGACTCGGCGCGGATGACGCACTGCGAGTCTGGGTGCTCATCCACGAACAACCCGAGGGCACCTGGGGCGCGGCAGGCACCGTCGTGCGCTTCGCCGAACTGAAAGCCCTTGCGGCACAGGCGCGCGGCTGATGCGGGAACTGAACTTCCTGCGCACCAACCACCTCGAGTGGCGTGAACGCCCCGATCCGGTCCTGACCGACGCGCGGGATGCCATCGTGCGCCCGTTCGTCGCGGGCCGCTGCGACGGCGACACCCTACCCATACACCGCCACGTCTCGCGTGCCATGCAACTGGGTATCCGGGCCGGGCTGATCGACCAGGTAGTGTCCGGTATCTGCGGACCGGTCCCGTTCCAGGGCCCCTTCGGCATCGGCCATGAATGCATCGCCGAAGTCCTCGAAACCGGTTCGGGCGTAACCGGTCTCACGCGCGGCGACTTCGTCGTCGTGCCGTGGGCGGTGTCCTGCGGCGAGTGCCGCGAATGCGTGCGCGGGCTCACCGCCAAATGCTCCACCACCCGCACCGGCCCCCTGGCCGCCTTCGGATTCGGACCTGCCAGCGGACCGTGGGGCGGCATGGTCGCCGACCGCCTGCGCATCCCGTATGCCGACCACATGCTCGTGCGCCTACCCGACGGACTCGACCCGCTGCGGGTGGCCGCCGCCAGCGACAATCTCGCCGACGCATGGCGGTGTGTCGTCGCGCCGCTGACAGAACGACCCGGCGGGTCGGTGCTCCTCCTCGGTGGCGCAGCCCAGAGCATCGGGCTCTACGCCGCCGGACTGGCCGTCGCACACGGCGCCGAGGTCGTCGACTACGTCGATCACCGGTCCGAACGCCTCGCGATCGCCGAAAAGCTCGGTGCGCGAGCACATCCGGTCAAGAAAGGAAAGCTACGTCGCGCTGATCTGCCGTCACGCCGCTACGACATCGTCGTCGAAGGCACCTCCACCGCCGCAGGTGTCGACGCCGCCCTGCGTGCGTTGCAACCCGGCGGAATCTGCACACCCGTCGGCTACTACCTCCCGCCTGGTACGAAGGTGCCGCTGATGCACATGTACGCGAATGACGCGACCCTGAAAATCGGTGTCTCCCAAGTGCGTCCGGTGCTACCGGCCCTGCTGGATTTCGTCGCACGCACCGAGTTCCCGGCCGAAACCGTCACCACCCTGCTCGCCGACTGGGACGATGCCCCCGACGCCTACCGAGCCCACACCACCAAACTCGTCCTGCACCGGCCACCGCTCGGCGTCGACTGACCACACCCGGCTATCTCGGCTCGAGTGCCGGGGCGACCCAGGTGGTGAGGTAAGTGCGAAGTTCCGCGCCGCGCCGGGGCGGGCGGCCGGGGTCGATGACGAACGACTGGACGATGCGCAGCATGTGCTCGACGAGTTCCTCCAGATCGGGATCGGAGATCCCGGCGGCCGCCCAGTCGACCGCGAAGCGTTGCAGGATCGAGCGGCCGAACGCCAGTGCGGTGTCGGAAGTTACGCCCGCGGAGAAGGCGCTGGCGCGGCCAGGGGTGAGCAGCAGGTTGAGGTACTTCTCGTGGGGCAGACGTTCGAGGGTGTAGGCGATGCCTTCCACGACGGCGGTGGCGGGGTCACGGATCTTGCTCACGTGCTCGGTGAGGACGTCGAGGAAGTGCGTCGTCTGCGCGATGGCGGTCGCGGTCAAAAGTGCTTCCGCACTGGGGAAATAGCGGTACACGGTCTGGCGGGTGACGCCGAGGTCGCGCGCGACCTCGGCGATGCTGAAGTCGCCGCCCGATCGGTCGATCGCTCGACGCGCGGCGGCCAGGATGCGATCGACGGCTTCGTCGTCGTCCACGGGTGCCGTGCCCGACCATCCATGCGTGCGCACCGGACTGCTCACCCCTTCACCCGCGCCGTCTCGACCGCTCGCTTGACCATACACATACGACTAGATGTATGGTCAAGCCAGTCGGCCTGATCGAAGGAACGCAATGACCCCTCCACCACGCCCCAAACAGCTCGACTCACCTGTATTGCCGAAGATCTTCAAATACACCGGCAAAATCCAAGTTTGGGTCTACAAACGCACCGGTGGACGCATCGGCGGAAAATGGCGCATCGGCGCCGGATTCCGCAAGCCGGTACCGACGCTGCTGCTCGAGCATCGAGGCCGGAAGTCCGGGATCACCCACACCACACCGCTGCTCTACATCACCGACGGCGCCGACACGATTATCGTCGCGTCCCAGGGCGGCCTCGCCAAACACCCGCAGTGGTACCACAACCTGCGCGCCACCCCCGACATCCACATCCAGATCGGCCGCGAACGCCATGCCGTGCGCGCGGTCACCGCCGACCCGCAACAACGCGCACGTCTATGGCCGCGGCTGGTCGACGCCTACGCCGACTTCGACACCTACCAAGCATGGACCGAGCGCGAAATCCCGGTCGTCATCCTCCGCCCCCGCACCGCGCTCGGCTGATCCTGCCGACCGTCGATCCGAATGCACCGTAGCGCCGAGCCGAAGGCAGGTAGGCGAGGCGAAATGCCCGCACCGCTGGTGCTCGGCGAAGACCGGGGCTGACTTCTCCGCGCACCCGGGAAAGGGTGGCAGGATCGTCTCTGCGCGGATGCGAGAATGCTTGCGCGACAGGCCACGTCCGCGACAATGCTCCGTCGGCGACTACGCTCACCGCAATATCGGCATGGGTCAGGTGATCGACGAGGGAAGGCGTAATGGTGGATCTCGCCGCGCGATTCGAGGAGCTGGGTCGCCTGGTACCGATCCCCGACCCGTGGGACATAACGGAATACATCGCGCGGGTGGCAGAATACCGGGAACGGCCGATCACGTTGTGCCCCATCGACATCGGCGCCCTCTTGGGAAACGGATGCGGCACCGGAAGCGGCCTGTGGATTGCCCGGGAAGACGATGACGTGATCATGTACGGGGCCGACACCGAATGGCATGCCGATCACATCATCGCTCACGAGATCGGTCACATGCTGCTCGGCCACGCAGAGACCGCGAGCGCTCCCGGTGCTGCCGCGGCTGATCTGCCGTTGCGCGAATTGATGCCCTCGCTGTCGCTGGAAACCATCCGCAGCGTACTGCGCCGCCAGGACTACGGCAGTGAGCGTGAGCACGCCGCCGAAACCTTCGCCGACCTGCTGCTGGTCGAAGCGATGCTGCCGAAGCGGTCGGCGAGCCGGTTCCGCTCGACGTTCTTCCGGAACCGGCATCGCTGAGATGACCTCCCCGATCCCGGGTCTGATCACCTGGCCCGTCCTGACATGTATGACATTGGTGCTCGCCGGTCGGTGGTGGCTGTTGCGCGACAGCATCGTCGACCGGCTCATCAACCGCGCGCTCGCCGCCGGTCTCTTCGAATACCTGTTGCGGGAGGCATGGTTCCAACAGTCACTGGCCTGGCTACTGCCCGGCCACGACAGCGACGTGGTGAACATCGCCCGACAGCTCTCGCTGGGAGCAACCGTGTTGGCCGTCTCGAACATCTACGGTTTTGTCAAGTTGTGGGCAGGCGCCGATCCCGCCCACACCTGGCGCAGGCAGTGGCGCTATTACCTCGTCACGCTCACCGCCACCGCCGTCATCCTGATCGCAGGGACACCCGCCCGCCACGCCGACCAGTTGATCGACCAAGCCCTCGGCTGGCCGGCTGTCGTGGTCTGGGTCGCGTTCTCCCTGCCGCTCGGCGCTACAGCCCTGCTCGCCGGCCGGGTAAGTGTGCGCGAGATGCGCGCCGCAGGCGCCACCACCTGGCAGGAACGTGCACTGTACACAGCGCTCCTGGCCACCATAGTGGGCCTGGGGGCCATAGCGGTGGTGTTCCCGCTCGAGACCGCCATCAGTGTCATGACAGGCCAACCGTCATTCGATCCCGAGATGCACTGGAAAGCCTGGAGTGGCTTCCTTCTCTCGGCCGTCGGCGCTCCGGCTGTGGTCACGGTGCCGCTGATCAGCACCCTGCTCACCCACACCGGATGGGACCGCACCGGCCGATACTGCCGCCGCCTGCGCCCGATGTGGACCGATCTCACCGCAGCCGTACCCGAAATCGTCCTCGAGATACGGCACGACCACAACCGCCGAACAGACCCCGCCATCCGCCTACACCGCATGACCGTCGAGATCCGCGACAGCCTGCTCCACCTCAAACGCTACAGCCACAACCCCGACAACCTCACCACCACCGAAGGCGACCCACACACCTACGCCCGCCGCATCGCCGAAGCCATCGCCACCAAAACAGCCGGACACCCCCCGAACGCGAGCCGACTCACACCCCGACACCAAATCCACCCGGGCGCACGAGACCTCACCGCCGAACTACGCCAGCTACTCGCACTCGCCAAAGCATGGCCACACGTCCGCAGCCCGACCAAGTCGCCCCGTCAACCTCGAACCACCTGAGGTAATGCGGAGGCCGGGCGACTCCACCGGTGATGGGCATGGCTCAGCCCGGGCGGAGGTTCGTGACCGGCAGGCCGTGCCCGGCGCGCACGCGCGCGGCCACGAGCGAACGGTGGCATGCCTGCGGATCGCGCTCGACGCAGAAGAGGGCGGTCGCCGAGTCGCTCGGAAGTTCGGCCACGAACGCGCCGAGGTCGAACGGATCGAGGATCTCACGGGTGTAGCGCTCGGCGTACTCGGGCGCCAGCGCGATGCGGTTGCGTTTGCCCACGCCCTGCTGGTCGTCCTCGGGGTACTGGAGCAGGCGCAGCTCGGTCGTCGGCGCCAGCTGCTTCACGTGCCGGTAGCCGATGCCTGCCGCGGCAAGCGCACTGCAGCCGCGCCGAGTTCGCCCAGAAGTAGTCGGGGCCCCGAACGCCGCGGCGCTGGCGAAGGTCGAGCAGCAGACCCACGCCTTCGCCGGTGAGCTTTTCGAGGAAGGCTTCGGCGGTGAAGCCGTAGACGCCGATCGTCACGACGCACCGCATCACTGCACCCGGCTGGCTCGGTGGCGTGGCAGGGCGGCGGTGGCTCGGTCACGTCGACCCACCGCCGCACCGTTACGCGCTACGGCACGAGTGCGGGCTGGTCCACGGTCCATAGCCACGACCCGTCGGGCTGGCGTCGGGCGATCTCGACGGTCACCTCGCCGGTGGTCAGCGTGGACGCTGTCAGGGCCAGGTCGCCGCTCACCAGCGCTGGATGCTGCCTCCCCGGCGAGAGCACCGGCGCGGCGGCGACGAACTGCTCGTACACCTTGCGGATCTCCGCATGTCCGGTCGCGAGGTTGCCCGGAGGGAACGCCAGTACGGCGTTCGGCTCGTACAACGCCACCAGCCCGTCGACGTCGCCCGCGTTGGCGCGCTCGATGAAGTACCTGCCCAGGTCGTTCGGGTCAGTGGCCACTTTCTCATGTGTCATGTCGATAAGCCTCCCAACGAATCACGACATCCTGTGTCGTGTATTTCGATAGAGTTTTTCGTATGCGCGCCGACCGGTTGGTCTCACTGGTGCTGCTGCTGCGCAGGCACGGGCGGCTGTCCGCGCCCGCGCTGGCCCGCGAACTGGAGGTATCCACCCGCACCGTGCTGCGCGACATCGAGGCGCTGTCCGCAGCCGGCGTCCCGGTATACGCCGAACGCGGCAGGCATGGTGGTTTCGCATTGTTGCCCGGTTTCCAGACCGAGCTGACCGGACTGAACCACGACGAGGCACTTGCCCTGCTGGTCGCCGGATCACGGCGCGGCGCACAGGCATTCGGCCTCGGCTCGGCACTCACTTCGGCCATGCGCAAGGTGGTCGACGCGCTACCCGAAAGCCATCGGGCCACCGCGGCCGGTGCGGCCCAGCGACTGCTCATCGACCCGGAGACCGACCTCCTCGCACGTCGACTGGTCGATGAAGAGGCGCCCGACGCCGTAGTGACCGAGGTCCGGCGCGCGGTGTTCGCCGGACACAAGCTGCGCATCCACTACGCGGCTGTGGACCAGACCCCGAAGTGGCGCACGGTGGATCCGATCGGCCTGGTCACCGTCCGCGACCAGGTCTATTTGCTGGCCACGAGGTCCGGCGCGGACCGCACCTACCGGCTGTCCCGGGTATTGGCCGCCGTGGAACTCCCCGAACCCGCCCAGCGACCGGACCGGGTCGATCTGGACCGAACCTGGCAGGAACGCAGCACGCGGTTTCGAACCGGCGGCGACCAAGTCACCGTGCTGGTACGGGTGAACCCCGCGGGGCGGGCGGACCTGGTGGGCACCGCGCTGACCGTCCACGCCGAAGCAACCGACGCGGACGGCTGGCTGCGGCTGGAGGTGACCTTCCAAGATCGGAAACACGCCGAATGGGCACTCTGGCAGCTCGCCACGAACGCGGAAGCCCTTGCCCCGCAATGGTTGCGCAACTCCATGCGCAACCGCGCCGCCGCGATCGCCACCAGCTACGGAGCGTCACCGTGCCGAACGTCTATCTAGGAGGTCGCGGTGGCTGAGAGGCTCACCGGCAAGGTCTGTGTCATCAACGGGGCCGCCAGTCTGATCGGCGGGCGATCAGCCGGGGCGACCTACTTCTTTGGTGCGAAATGCGCGTGGTCCCATGCCTTTCCAGCGTCGGAAGGCGTGGGAGAAGCTGGAGACTTCGCGGTATCCGAGCCGCCGGGCGATCTGTTCCGCTGGTAGTCCGCCGGTGATCAGCAGTTCCTCTGCCAGGTGTTCGCGGACCTCGTCCAGCAGGGTTCGGAAGGAAGTTCCTTCGGCGGCGAGTCGGTGTCGCAGCGTCCGGTCGCTCATGTGCAGTTTCGCGGCGACGCCTTCCGCGGTCGGCTGCTGCGGCAGTTCCGCGAGCAGTGCATTGCGCACCTGCCCGGCCAGCCCGGTGCGCGCTCTGCGCCGGGTCAGCAGGTCGCGGCATTGGACTCGGGTGAGCGCGGCGGTATGCGTATCGGCCTGTGGCAACGGCAGGTCCAGCAGAGCGAGATCGAGGACCAACGCGTTCTCCTCGGCCTCGAACTGCACGGGCTGACCGAAGACCGCGTCGTATTCAGCACGAACGGCGGCGACCGGAGCCGGGAAAGCAAACTCTATGCGGCGCAGCGGGACCGCGAACGCGGCCAGTTCCTGACGGAGGGTCTGCAGCGCGCCCGCATCACGCTCGATGAAGAACCTCCGCAGTCCGAGTGGAATGTCCGGCGCAGAAAGGATCAGCCTCGCCTCGCCGCTTTCTGCTCGGGTTTCGATCCGGCAGAAGGAGAACGTCAGGTCCACATAACGCAGTCCGACCTCGATGGCGCTGCGCACCGTTGGGCTGCTGAACAAGGCGAAACCCCAGATGCCGTAAGTCGTCAGCCGATATCGGGTGCCCATCTCCAGCCCCAGCGCCGGTGGGTGCCCCAATGCGTCGAGCAGGTTGCCGACTACGGCCAGCTCCTGTTGCGCGCTCACCTCGGTCTCGGGATCGAGGAGCTGCCGCAGTGCCAGACCCGTCCCGCGCAGGCAGGTTTCCGCGGGCACCTCGCGCTCACCGGCGAGCTCGGTCATCAGCAAGATGCTCGACGGGGTACGGGGCAGGTCCCAGTGCATGTTGCCGAATCTAACAACTCGTCTGCCGCACATCGTCTGTTGCCGCTGATCCGCAGCGGGAATCGTGACAGCCGGACGGAACGGCAGCGGTAGCCACGCCCCGAACATTCGAAGGGAAACACATGCCAACGACCCTGCGCTATTACCGGGACCAGCGGGACTGGCGTGACCTGCAGCAGCGCCTGCGCCTGGCCGACGGCGACACGCCCCAGGAAGAATTCTGGGACTGGCATGGACACAAAATCCACCTCGACCGGTACTCCAACCCCGACGCGCGGGCAAAGGTGATCCTGCACCACGGCGTCGGCACCAACGGCCGTCAGATGACCTTGATCCTGGGCGCGCGACTCGCACGACGCGGCTTCGAAGTGGTCGCGCTCGACAATCTCGGCTATGGGTTGACCCAGGTCAAGCTCGGCACCAACCCGTCCTACGACGACTGGGTCGACTTGGTCGTCGACTTCATCGCGCATGAGCGCACGCGTGACCGGCGCCCGATAGTGCTCTACGGCCTCAGCGCCGGCGGCATGCTCGCCTACCACGTCGCGGCCAAGACTCCCAAGGGCAGTCTCTGCGGCATCGTCGGCATGACCTTCCTCGACCAGCGGATCCAGCAGGTCCGAGATGAAACAGCGCGCGACCTGCTAACCGCGCGGCTGGGTGTGCCGATCATCTCGGTGCTCGCCAAAACCGCAGTCGCACAAGCCAAAATGCCGATGAGTCTCGCCGCGAAGATGAACGCGCTGGCCAACAACCGCGAGGCGATGAGGAAGGTCCTGCTCGAGGACCGCACCGCGGCAGCCAACTGGGTATCGGTGCGCTTTCTCGACCGATACGGGAACTACGCCCCGGCCGTCGAGCCCGAGGACTTCGACGCCTGCCCGATCCTATTGACCCAACCCGTCGCAGACCGATGGACGCCCCTGCATCTGAGCGAACTCGTCCTATCGCGCATCACCAAAGTTCCCGTCACCACCGTGCTACTCGACAACGCCGGTCACCTACCACTGGAAGACCCCGGCCTGCAGCAGATGGAAGACGCCATCGCCGAATTCGTGACACTGCAGTCCTGACAGAAGACCCGGGTCGGGCAGTCCCAGCCGACCGATTTCTTCGCAGAAGCTGAAACGCTATACATTGAAAAGGAATTCGACCCGCCGCCAGCTCGCGCCGCCCGCAGCGACCGACGCGAACGGCGGAGGACCGCCACACGTTCGCGGTCACATCGCGGGCACCTGGGCGGCGGAGGTGAACCAGCGGAACGCGGCGCGGGTGAGTTCTGCCGGGTCGGGGCGCTCGTCACAGGCCCAGGCGACCACGCCGTCCGGACGGACGAGCACGGCCGCGAGGCCCAGCCGTTCACGCACGTCGCCGGGGACGTACTTCAGGTCCCTCCACAGTGCGCCGGCCTGTGCGAGCTCGCCGTCGAAGTCGAGGAGCAGACCCTGCCCGTCCCGGAGCAATTCGGCGACACGGGTGCCGTCGAGCAGCTCGAAGTCGGGAACGCTGCGGCCGATCAGCGGATGCGCTCCACCGAGGTCGTAGCGCAGCGCGGCGTTCCACATTCGCTCGGCGAAATACGTTGCGCCGGAGGGTGTTCCGATGAGGTCGCTGATGATGGAGCCCATCGCGAGCGATTGCGGAGCGGGCAGCATGATCGCGGTCTGCGCGCGGGACCATTCCAGGACCTGCGCGCCGACCGGATGCCGTTCGTCCTGATAGGTGTCGAGGAGACCTTCGGGCGCCTCGCCGCGGATGGTGGCGGCGAGTTTCCAGCCCAGATTCATGGCGTCGCCCAGGCCCGCGTTGAGACCCTGCGCGCCGAGTGGGGAGTGGATATGGGCGGCGTCTCCGGCGAGGAGCACGCGCCCGTCGCGGTAGGTAGTCGCCTGCTGGGCGCGGTCGGTCCAGGTGGTAGCGAGGCGAAGGGCGGTCAGGGTGACATCGGTCTGGGAGACGCGGCGCAGGACCTCCTGGATGTGTTCGAGGGTGAGCGGTGCGGTGCGGTGGGCCGCGCCGCCGTCGAACTCGAGCATCGCGATCATGCCGGGGTCGGGCTGGAGGTAGAAGCCGGTCGAGGTGATGGTGCGTTCCTGGCGGATCGCCTCGGGATCGGCGATCTCGACCTCGGCCATGTAGCCGGTGAAAAGCGGTTCGCTGCCCGCGAAGTCGAAGCCGCCCTGCTTTCGGACGGTGCTGCGGCCGCCGTCGCACCCCACCAGCCAGCGACCGCGCACGGATTCCGCGCCGATGCGCACGGTCACTCCGTTCTCGGTCTGGCCGAAGTCGTCGACACCGTGGCCACGCCGGATCTCGGCACCCAGGCTGCGGGCACGATCGGTCAACACCGCCTCGATCTGCTTCATCTCCGCGGCCATGTTGGTGTCGGCCGGGCTGGGCAGCCGATACTGCCACCGGGAGGTCTCGATATTGCTGTCCTCGAACTCGATACCGGCGAAGTGACCGGCACGACGGCGGGGCGCGCCGTCCTCGCCGACAGCCAGATGCGTTGTGCCACCGGCGATGTCGTCGAGCAACCCGCGGCGGTAGAACGTCTCGGCAGTCGGGACCGTGATGCCGCGCATGCCGAAGGGAAGCTCCTTGAGCGGCGAGTACGGGTCTTCGGCTCGCTCGAGCACCAGGACCGAGCAGTCGGCAAGGCGTAGTTCGCAGGCCAAGAGCAGTCCGACGGGGCCCGCTCCGGCAATGATGACGTCGTAAAGCACTGCGGCACATCCTTTGTCGTGATGTCGAAGTGGTGGGCGGAGACCGTCATCGTGCGGCGGGACCACCGTTTACGAACTTAGTTCGTTATTGACGAACTAAGTTCTACTCGTCGAACTAAGTTCGTGTCAACTATGCTCGGTCCCATGCCAGTGGATCCGAAACAACGTCGTGCCGCCCGGCACGCTCAGCCGACCACCTCCCCGGCGCAGCCGTCACGCCGGAAGGCGCCGATCACGGTCGACCGGATCACCGACGCGGCCCTCGAGGTCGTCGCCACCCAGGGATACGACGCCCTGACCATGCGCAGTGTCGCCGCAGTCCTCGACACGGGCCCCGCCTCGCTGTACGCGCACGTCGTCAACAAGGCCGACATCGACGAGCTGATCATCGGCCGCCTCTGCACCCGACTGGTGCTACCCGAACCCGACCCGGCAGCCTGGCGCGTGCAGATCCGCGACGTCTGCGCCCAGATGCGCGACCAGTACCTGAAATACCCTGGCATCTCCCGCGCCGCCCTGGCCATGGCCTCCACCAACCTCGACGTGATGCGCGTCAGCGAAGGAATGCTCGCCATCCTGCTCGCGGGCGACATCGAACCCCAAACCGCGGCCTGGGCGATGGACGCCCTCGGTCTCTACGTCGCCGCCTACACCCTGGAGATCTCCCTCGTCGCCCAGCGGCAAAGCAAATCCGACGACACCTGGGTCATAGGCCGCGACGAGCTCGTGACCCGCTTCACCGCCCTCCCCGCCGACCAATTCCCCCAAACCAAACGCTATGCGGCTGAACTGACCGCCGGCACAGGCTACCAACGCTTCGACTTCGCCCTCGACCTGATCCTCGACAACCTCGACCAGCGCGCGCCCACTATCGCGACTCCGGCCGACGACTCGCACTGACCGAACCGGTTAGCCCGTCGAGACGGATAACCAACCGGCCGCGTGTGGGCGGCGATTCAGCTCTCGCGTTACTTCTTCCAGACGCTATACGTTGAAACGGAATTCGACGACGTCGCCATCCGTCATGACGTAGTCCTTGCCTTCCATGCGGACCTTGCCCGCCGCCTTGGCTGCTGCCATGGAGCCTGCTGCGATGAGGTCGTCGTAGGCGACTACTTCGGCCTTGATGAAGCCGCGTTCGAAGTCGGTGTGGATTACGCCTGCGGCCTTGGGGGCGGTGTCGCCCTGGTGGATTGTCCAGGCGCGGGCCTCTTTTGGACCGGCGGTGAGGTAGGTCTGCAGGCCGAGGGTGTGGAAGCCGGTGCGGGCCAGGGCGTGCAGGCCAGGTTCGGACTGGCCGATCGACTCCAACAACTCCAGGGCGGACTCGTCGTCGAGTTCGAGGAGTTCGGCTTCCACCTTGGCGTCGAGGAAGACCGAATCCGCCGGTGCGACAGCGGCTTTCAGCTCGGTCACCTTGGCCTCGTCGGTGAGCACCGACTCGTCGGCATTGAAGACGTAGAGGAACGGCTTGGTGGTGAGCAGCGAAAGTTCCTTCAGCAGTTCGCCATCCAGCTGGTCACGCGCGGAGAAAAGGGTTTTGCCGCTGTCGAGGACCTCCTGGGCGGCCTTGGCCGCGTCGAGCAGCGGCTTGCGGTCCTTTTTGACCTTGGCTTCCTTTTCGAGGCGCGGGATGGCCTTCTCCAGCGTCTGCATATCGGCGATGATCAGCTCGGTTTCGATCACCTCGATATCGGCGAGCGGGTCGACGCGCCCGTCGACGTGCACCACATCATCGTCGGCGAAGACCCGCACCACCTGACAGATGGCATCGGCCTCGCGGATATTGGCGAGGAACTTATTGCCGAGTCCGGCACCCTCGGATGCGCCCTTCACGATGCCCGCGATGTCGACGAACGACACCGTGGCGGGCAGGATGCGCTGGGAGCCGAAGATCTCGGCCAGCTTGTCCAGCCGCGCGTCGGGCAGCGGAACCACCCCGACGTTCGGCTCGATGGTCGCGAACGGATAGTTCGCGGCCAGCACGTCGTTCTTGGTCAGCGCATTGAACAGCGTCGACTTTCCGACGTTGGGCAGGCCGACGATTCCGAGGGTGAGACTCACGCGGCTACCTCGCTTCGCTCGGCAGCCGCGTACGTCTCAGACGCTGTGTTGGATGGTTCGCTCGCACACTCGCTCACGAGGAACAGAGTCTACGCGGCAGGACGTAGACCTTCGGCAGCGGCCGAGCGAGCCGATTGCCGTAGCGCATGTTCACCGACAACACGGCGGACTTCGCAGGACTCGAGGATCTGGTGACGCTCTCGCCCGTTACGCACCCCGACGCACGCTGACGGGTCAGGGAATCAGGATGACCTTGCCGAGGTTTGAGCGGTTCTCGATGACGGCGTGGGCCTCGGCGGCGTCTTCCAGCGCGAATTCCGCGTGGACGACGGGGCGGAGTAGGCCGGATGCGAAGTATTGCCAGAGTTCTTGGCGCCAGTGTTCGTACAGGTCCGGGGAGTTGCGGGCGATGCGGGCCATTTGGAAGCCGACAACTGATTTCGCACCGACGAGCAGGTCGTAGGCCTGGATGGTGCCGCCGCCGGAGCTGTATGCGACGAGTCGGCCGCCGGGGGCCAGGGCCGCGATGGCCGGAGTGAGGAGGTCGCCGCCCACGGCGTCGAGGACGTAGTCGACGGGCTCGCCCCAGGATTCCTCGTCGTAGGCGACGACTTCGTCAGCACCGAGACCGCGCAGGAAGTCGGCCTTGGCGAGGTCGGAGACCGCCGCCACCACGCGCGCGGCCCCGCGCACCCGCGCCAATTGCAGGGCAAGGTGGCCGACACCACTGGCGGCGGCCGTGATCAGCGCAGACTCGTCCGGCCTTGGATTCGCGGCATCGAGCGCACCGAGTGCGACCAAACCGCTGCGGACCAGCCCGACCGCATCGACGGCCGAGGCGCCGTCGGGAATCGGCGAGGCCATCGCGGCAGAGAGCAGCGCGTAGTCGGCATAACCGTGGCCGAAGACCAGACCGGTGACGCGGTAGCCGGGCATACAACTGGTCACGCCCTCACCGACGGCGACCACCTCGCCCGCAACCTCGCCACCCAGCGCGATCGGCTCCCGCGGCTCACGCACCTTGCGAACCACCGGCAGTGTCACACCAACCGCGTCGACCCGGACCAGCAGTTCCCCGGGGCCCGGCGTCGGCACCTCGGCCGACACCACCTCGAGTACCTCCGGACCACCGCTGCGCTGGTATTGCACCCGCCGCATCACACCTCCAAAATCCTTAGGAGGGGTAAAGGTAGCCCGACGCTGCGACAACCCCCACCTATTTACCGCGCCGAGTGCGAAATCTCACCGCCGTGGCAGTCCAGGTGCGAGGCGCTGCTCGTCGGATCATCCGAGACCGTGCACGAGCGTCCGAGCCAGGCTGTCGGCGAACTCGTCCGGGGCGGCAGTCGCATCAGGCCCCTCCTCGTAGAACCGCAGAAAGGCCTGGTGGAAGCAGGTGCCGTCGAGGAGCGCAGCCGCGGTTTCGACATCGGCTTCGGGACCGAGTCGGCCGAGTTGCTGTTCGCCCCTCAGATAAGCAGCGATTCCGGCGATGCCGTGGCCGGGACCCGCACCGTGCCGACGCATCGAATCACGATGTGCCGCCATGCGTTTGGGTTGTGCGAGCAGTCCGCCGAGGAGGGGCAGGGACTGCTGGTAGAAGGCCAGTGCGGCACGGGCGAGGGCGGCGAGGTTTGCTTCGATAGTGGCCGAACCCGGTTCGGGTCGAGGCACGGCGGGTCCGGGCATGCGGTGTCGGAGGACGTTCAGGATCAGGTCCTCTTTATCGCTGAAGTGCTTATAGAGCGCGGCCTCGGAGTAGCCCGCCGTCTTGGCGATCTCCTTGGTCGTCGCCTCGACGACGCCACGGTTGCGCATGATTTCCGCCGCGGCGTCGAGAATCTGGTCACGCGTGCCCATGCGGCCTCCCGGTTGACAGGTTAGTAAGTACTCACCCATCCTAGGTTAGTAAACACTCACCAACCTGGAGGGATCTACATGCGACTCACGATCTTCGGAGCGACCGGCCGCACCGGCGGACACCTCGTGCGCCAGGCACTCGCCGCCGAACATGAGGTGACCGCCGTTGTGCGCGGTCGGCACCCACTCGCGGATCACCCACAACTGCGCGTGATCAAGGCCGACGTCATGAATCCCGATGACATCGAGACGGCCATCCGAAGCGCCGATGTCGTGTTCGACACCATCGGGTCACGGGACACGGGCCCGACGACGGTCGCCACCGATGCCGCACTCGCCATAACCGCGGCCATGGCATCGGTGGGCGTGCTACGACTGATTCTGATCAGCAATAGCGCCAGAATCGCTGGGCCGGGCGACGATTGGTGCACCCGCTTCGTGGTGAAGCCGCTCATTCTGCGTCCGTTGCTGCGGCACAGCCTCGACGATATGGCCGCTGCCGAGCAGGTGACGCGGGACACCGAACTGGATTGGACCATCGTGCGAGCACCGCAGCTCACCGACGGTCCGGCGAAGGGTTCCTACCGAACCGCGGTCGATCGCAACGTGACATTCGGCATCCGCATCAGCCGCGCGGACCTGGCCACCTGCCTGATCGACCTGGCGGCGGATCCGCAGTCGATCCACCACCACATCAACGTCGCCGACTGACTCGCCTTGCGATAGCCGATCGGCGGCGTAGCGTTCCGGGTATGAAGCCGACCACCGAAGTGGTGACGGCACGTCCGGCACCTGCGCTCGCGGCGTTCATCGATGGGTACCTCGGGTATCGACTGAGCGGGTTCGCGCCCGGGTTGCATCGGGGGCTGCCGTCGCGGCATATGACGTTCATCGTGTCGATCGGACCGAGTATCGACGTTGTGACGCAGACGGATTCACGGCAGTCGCCGGAGGACTACCGGTGTGTGCTGAGTGGGTTGCAGGCAAGTTCGGCGGTTATCTCGCACAACGGTTATCAGGAGGGGATCGGGATCGAGTTGACGCCACTCGGGAGCCGGGCACTGTTCGGGATGCCCGCGAGTGCGCTGTGGAACACCTCGGTGGAATGTGCCGAGGTGGCAGGGCCGGTCGGGCGACAGCTGTGGGAGGAATTGCAGGAGCTGTCGTCCTGGCCGGAGCGGTTCGCCGCCTGCGATCGGGTATTGACCAGACTGGCCTGTCACGATCGCCTGGTGGCGCCCCAATTGACTTGGGCCTGGCGCACTTTGGTCGAATCCAATGGTGCGGCGCAGATCGGCCCGCTCGCCGGGGAGATCGGTTGGAGCCGTCAACATCTGGCCCGACGCTTCGGCGCCGAGTTCGGGCTCGGTCCCAAACTCGCCGCTCGGATCGCCCGCTTCGAACGCGCCAGGCGGATGATCGGACACACGCCGTCCTATGTGACGATCGCGCAGGTGGCTGCGACCTGCGGATATTACGACCAGGCCCACCTCGACCGCGACTTCGCGGAACTCGCCGGTTGCAGCCCGACCGCATGGCTCGCGGAGGAGATTCCATCTGTACAAGACCCGGAGGGGTCCGGCGGGTGAGGCTGGATCCATGACAACACCAACGGATTCACCGCAGACCACGGCAACTCGCACCGCCGTATGGCCGTGCCTCAATTTCACCGACGCTCGCGCGGCAGTGGCCTTCCTGACCAGTACATTCGGCTTCGAGGAAGTCGCGCTCTACGCGCGGGAGGACGATCCGTCGTTCATCGAGCACGGTCAGTTGCGCTGGCCGCTCGGCGGCGGAATCATGTTCAGTTCGATCGGCAAGGGCGACAACCCGTTCTGTGAGCGCGGGCCGGGCACCGATTCGATCTACCTCGTCTGCGAGCAACCCGACGCCCTGCACGACCGTGCGGTCGCGGCGGGCGCGGAGGTGGTGCGCGGCCTGCGCGATGAGGACTACGGTTCGCGCGGCTTCACCGTCCGTGATCCGGAGGGCAACCTCTGGAGCTTCGGCACCTATTGGGGCGAGTGACAACGACGGCCGCCACCAGCGCGGCCGTCAACGCCCGCCCAGACCCGATGCCGCGATACCGCGCACGAACGCCCGCTGCGCGATCGCGTAGACGACCACCAGCGGCAGCAGGATGACCACCGCCGCGGCCATGAGAATCGGCCATTGCGTGTGGTACTGACCTTGCAGCCGCACCAAACCCAAGGTGGCGGTGGCGATGTCGTTGCGCTGGATCATGATCAGCGGCCACAGGAAGTCGTTCCAGACCGTGATCCAGGTCAGCACCCCCAGCACCATGAGCCCAGGACGAGTGTGCGGCAACAAGACTCGCCAGAACACCTGCCAGGTGGTGCATCCGTCGACGATCGCCGCCTCCTCGAGTTCGGCGGGCAAGGTTCGGAAGAACTGGCGCATCAGATAGGTGCCGAATGCGCTGCCGAACAGGCCGGGGACGATCATCGCCCACGGCGTGTCCACCCAGCCGAAGGCGCGCATGATCAGGAATTGCGGAATCACGGTAACCGTCAACGGCACCATCAGTGTGCCGAGGTAGGCGAGGAAAAGTACATCGCGTCCGCGAAATCGCAAGCGCGCGAACGCATATCCGGCCAGCGAACAGAAGAAGACCTGCCCCGCCGTGACACACAACGCATAGAACGCGGTGTTGAGCAGCATCCGCCCCAGCGGCAGCAGGTCGAAGACCTTCCCGTAGTTGGACCACTGCGGACGCGCGGGGACCAGTGTCGGCTCGGTGATCTCGCCGTCGCGCTTCAGCGAACCCGACAATGCCCACAGAATCGGGAACAGCGCACACCAGGCGACACCGACGAGCGCCACATAGATCAGGACGCCGCGCAGCGTCCGGCGCAGAATGGCCCGCTCCACCCGGCCGGTACTGTGCGCCCGCACACCGATCCGCATCGGAAGCGACCGAACCGCCTCGTACGCATTCACAACTCCACCTCCGCCCGGCGCGCGAACCGCAGCTGCAATAGCGTCAGCACCAGCAGAATCGCGAAGATCACCCAGGCCAGCGCCGCCGCATAGCCGACCTCGTAGAACCCGAAGGCGTTCTGGAACAACATGATTCCGAGCAGATAGGTCCCGGTCTCCGGGCCGCCGTTGCCGCCGGTCAAGGCATAGGCCTGATCGAAGGCCTGCACCGAGTTGATGATGGTGATGACGAAGACGAACGACAGTGGCCCGCGAATCAACGGCAGTGTCACCGACCAGAAGCGCCGCAGCGCTCCCGCGCCATCGATGCGCGCCGCCTCGTACAGCGTCTCGGGCACGCCCTGCATCGCTGCCAGCAGGATGACCGTCGCGAAAGGCACACTCTTCCATACGGTCACGATGCTCAGCGAGACCAGCGCCCAATCCGGGTCGGTCAACCACGGCACCGGATCGATGCCGACCCAGCCGAGCATGATGTTGAGCAGCCCGTCATCGGTGGTGAAGATGAAGCGCCACACCACCGCCATGGCCACGGTCGAGGCGACCAGTGGGAGGAACGCTATGGTTCGAAAGATGCCGATACCGGCCAACTTTCGATTGAGCACCGCCGCAACCGCGAGCCCGATCACCACCGTCGGCACCAGCGTCAACAGCGTGAACACCGCGGTATTGCGCAATGCGATGAGGAACAACGGATCCGACACGAACAGCCGCCGATAGTTCGATATCCCCACGAACCGTGGCGCACTGAACAAGTCCCACGAGTGCAGACTCAGATACAACGAAACTCCGAGCGGAAGCAGCAAGAACACCAGCACCGCCGCCAGATTCGGCGCCACGAAGACCCAGCCCGCCCGCTCACGCCGCCGCGCAAGCCGCCCCTGCTCGTGTGGCGCACGCATCCTGCTGCCGATCAGTTTCATGAGGATTCCAGAAGGGTATTGATATCGGCGGTCAGGGACGCGCTCACCGATTCAGCGGTTGCGGCACCGCGTAACACCCGGTTGCCGCCGCGCTCGAGCAGCGCGGAAACCTTGCCCCACACAGGAGTAACCGGCAGCGCCCGCGAATTCTCCGGCCCCTCCGTGAACACCTCGAGGTTGCGTATCTCGCGATGCGCGTCCGCGAATCCGGCAGAGCCCATTGCGGATTTCAGCACCGGCACGAAGAGTCCGGAGGCGGCGATAATGGCCTGCCCCACCGGCCCGGTCGCGAATTTGACGAATTCCCAGGCTTGTTCGATGCGCGGACTATCCGCCGCAATCGACAAACCCGTGCTCCCCACATCCGTGATCGCCCCCGGGCCACCATGTGGCCCGACCGGCAACACCGTGACATCGATGGGCAGACCATCCTGTCCGGCGAACTCGGAATACAGCCAATGCCCACCCATCGCCATGGCCGCCCGCCCACGACGGAACAGGTCCGGTGCCGAAACCGATTGCTGGTCGGAAACTTTCGGCGCAACTCGGTGGCGAACCGCGAGATCGGCATAGAACTGAAACCCCTCGGCGAACCGTGGATCACCGAGATTGGTCCTGGTCGGATCCACCGACGGCGAGAACCACTCCGCCCCATTGTTCATACCGAAACACGCGGCCGAGAAATACGGCACCCAGGCGTCGGCAAAGCCCCACTGCCGGTTCCGCCCGGATGACTCATGCCGCGTGAGCGCCCTTGCCGCATCGAGGAATTCGGTGAAGGACCAGGCCTCCCGCCACCGGGTCGGCGCGGTCACTCCGGCTTCGGCGAACAACTCCCGGTTGTAGTAGAGAAACACCCCCGACCACTGTTCCGGCAGCGCGTACTGCCCACCGCCATAGGTGAAGGTGTCGTAGAGCGCCGGATAACTGTCGGCGCGCAGTGCGGCAGCGTATTCGGGCTCCCGATCGAGCAGCGTGCGCAGATCCAGCAGCACCCCGCGCTCGGCGAGTCCGGCATAGAGCAACTCCCACGCCATCATGACGTCGGGACATTTGCCGCCCGCACAGTAGGTCAGCATCTGCTGCAGCGGATCCGGCCCGGACATGACGGTGCGAATCCGGATCTCCGGATGCCGCCGCTGGAACTCGTCGATGATCTTCAGCCGGACCCGCGCCTCCTCCGGCCTGGCCTGAAAGAAGAAGGTCAGCGCGTCGTCATCGGATCCGCAGCCGGTGGTGGCGAGCAGCGGCGCGGCCAGCACCGAGCCGAGCAGCGTGCGCCTGCGCAACGAGGCCCTCCTCCAGGCGGGTGTGGAGCTTGGCGGAATCGCATGGCAGCATACGTTCGGCAACACCGACGTGATGGCCGACACACGAACAAAACTTAACGTTGTCCAAAGCCGATCGGAAACGAGCCCGATCGACATCATCGATCGGATACGTTGTCAGATGTTTGAGCAGGATCCTGCGCGTTTTTCAGGAGAGTAAGCGGATGGCGACAATCGAATATTTGCGGACGGATCCCGATCTGCCGCCCGTCGGGGTGGTCGATCACTCCCCGATCACGCCACGGAAGAAGGCGATCTTCGGGGCGATCGCGGTCGTCGGAGCGATAGCCTGGGCCGTCCTCGCCATCTCCCGCGGTGAGAACGTGAACGCGGTGTGGATCGTGGTCGCGGCGATCTGTACTTACGTGACCGCCTACCAGTTCTATTCCAGGCTGATCGAATACCGGATCACCAAGCCGCGCGACGATGTGGCCACCCCCGCTGAGGAATTGGAGAACGGCAAGGACTACATGCCGATGGACCGGCGGGTGCTCTTCGGGCACCACTTCGCCGCCATCGCGGGCGCCGGTCCACTGGTCGGACCGGTGCTGGCCGCGCAGATGGGTTATCTGCCGGGCACGATCTGGATCATCGTCGGCGTCGTCCTCGCTGGCGCGGTGCAGGACTACCTGGTGCTGTGGGCCTCTTCGAAGCGTCGTGGACGCAGTCTCGGGCAGATGGCCCGCGACGAACTCGGGCCGATCGGCGGTGTCGCCGCGATCGTCGCCGTGCTGGTGATCATGATGATCCTGCTCGCGGTGCTCGGCATCGTGGTCGTGCAGGCGCTGGCCGCGGTCAAGGGTCCGGACGGCGCATTGCACGGCGGCAGTCCGTGGGGTGTGTTCTCCATCGGCATGACCATCCCGATCGCCCTGTTCATGGGCCTGTACCTGCGCTTCGTGCGGCCGGGGCGGGTCGGTGAGGTATCGGTCATCGGCTTCGCACTGCTGCTGTTCGTGATCATCTCCGGCCGTTGGGTTTCCGAATCCGGTTGGGGTCGTGACCTGTTCACGCTGTCCGGCACCACCATCGCCTGGCTGCTGATCGTCTACGGTTTCATCGCCTCGGTACTGCCGGTGTGGTTGCTGCTCGCACCGCGCGATTACCTGTCGACGTTCATGAAGATCGGCACCATCGGCCTGCTCGCACTCGGCATCGTGTTCACCATGCCGGTGCTGAAGGCGCCCGCGGTGTCGCAGTTCGCGCACAACAGCAACGGTCCGTCCTTCGCGGGCAGCCTGTTCCCATTCCTTTTCATCACCATCGCATGTGGTGCGCTGTCCGGATTCCACGCCCTGGTCTCCTCCGGCACCACGCCCAAGCTGCTGGAGAAGCAGTCGCATGCGCGGATGATCGGCTACGGCGGCATGCTGATGGAGTCGTTCGTCGCGGTCATGGCGATGATCACCGCGAGCATCATCGACCAGCACCTGTACTTCGCCATGAACGCGGGCGCGGGTCTCACCGGCGGTACCGCCGAAAAGGCCGCCGCGTACACCAATTCCCTTGGTCTGAGCGGTGATCCGATCACCGCGGGTGAGTTGACCCAGACCGCCAAGGATGTCGGCGAGACCAGCGTCATCTCGCGCACCGGTGGCGCGCCGACGCTGGCGATCGGTATGTCCCAGGTGATGTCCGGATTCATCGGCGGCTCCGGGCTCAAGGCGTTCTGGTACCACTTCGCGATCATGTTCGAGGCGCTGTTCATCCTCACCACCATCGACGCCGGAACCCGCGTCGCGCGTTTCATGCTTTCGGATTCGCTCGGAAATCTGGGCGGTCCGGCGAAGAAGTTCAAGGATCCGTCGTGGCGGCCCGGTGCGTGGCTGTGCTCGGCCATTGTGGTCGCGGCCTGGGGTTCGGTGCTGCTGATGGGTGTCACCGATCCGCTCGGCGGCATCTACACGCTCTACCCGCTGTTCGGCATCTCCAACCAGTTGCTGGCCGCGATCGCACTCACCGTCGTGCTGACCATTCTGATCAAGAAGGGCCTGGTGAAGTGGGCGTGGATTCCCGCGCTGCCGCTGATCTGGGATCTGATCGTGACGATGACGGCGTCTTGGCAGAAGATCTTCTCCGCCGATCCGAAGATCGGCTACTGGAAGCAGCACGATAACTACAGTGCCGCCCGCGATGCCGGAAAGTTGTTGGCACCGGCCAAGACTGCCGACGATATGGACAAGGTCGTGCGCAACACGTTCATCCAGGGCACGTTGTCGATCATCTTCGCGGTGTTGGTGTTGGTCGTCGCGGTGGTCGGTGTGGTGGTCTGCTTCCGTGCCTGGCGGGCGGGCGGCGGACCGAGCAGTGAGACGCCGGACGAACCGTCGAAGATCTTCGCACCGCGCGGCTTCATCGCCACCGCGGAAGAGAAAGCGGTGCAGAAGGAATGGGATGCCCTGATCGAATCGGGGCAGGTCCGGGCACCTGGCGCCGCCCATACCAAGGGCGCGACGGTGGAAACACCAGCACATTGACCGCAGCAGCGCAGCCGAATGACGGCCGGTCACCTCGACCGGCCGTCATTCGGCGTCTGCGGGTGGCCGGAAGTGCCGGTGCGGCAAGGGTTCGCGCATTCGCTTCATGGTTCAACGCGGTGCTCGGCGGCCAGGATTACCGGCGCTATGCGGACCATCTGCAGCGCAGACATCCCGGTTGCGAGATTCCGTCGGAGCGCGAGTATTGGCGGCGTCGGCACGCGGATGCGGATACCAATCCGCAGAATCGGTGCTGCTGAACGATCCGACTATTCGACGGTCAACTGAGCGTCGCCACGCTCGTGATCCAGCAGCCAGCGCTTGATCGGCAGCCCCCAACGGAAGCCGCCGAGTGCTCCCCCGATGCGCAGAACCCGGTGGCACGGCACGAAAAGTGCCGCGGCATTGCGGGCGCAGGCATTGGCGGCCGCACGGGTGGCGTCGGGACGACCGGAGATGGCGGCGTATTCGGTATAGGTGACCGGATCGCCCGCCGGGATTTTGCGCAGCACTTCCCAGGCGTGCATGAGAAATTCGCCGGATTGCTGACGCACCTCGATCGCGTCGATCGCGGTCAACTCGCCGCGATGGTAGGCGGTGACCGCGCGGGTCACCTCGCCGAGGTCGGCATGCCCGCGTAGCTCGCTGGGCCGCAGACTCGGGTGGATCAACTGCCGCAAGTTCTCGGCGTCGTCGGTCCAGCCGGAGGCGAGCACGGCACCGTCCGCATCGACAAGTGCGGTGAACGGGCCGATCGGAGTGTCGGAGGTCGCGAAATCGGTTGTCACGATCGGGTTGTCGCTTTCGGTGTGGCGACGGCTTTCATCGCGGTAGCTTTGGGCGGTGTGGCCTTGCGACCGGCGAGCGCGGCCTTCCATAGGTGCATGGATAGATACGAACGCCACGGGGCCCAGCGCGCGGTATCGGTGAGATCGGTGCCGAGGATGGTGGCGCCTTGGCGGACAACGAGATCGGTGTCGAGCAGCACATCCGGATCGGCGAGCAGTCGCATGGTCACATAGTCGGCGGTCCACGGTCCGACGCCTTCCAGTGCCAGCAGGTCGCGGCGCAGATCGGTAGCGGTGCGGCCCTGGTGCAGCACCAGATCGCCGGAGGCGAGAGCCGAGGCCGCGCCGATAATCGAGCGGATCCGCCGCGCCGGGCCGGTCAATACCTCGGCCCCGCGTTCGGCGATCGCGGCCGGTGTCGGGAACAGCCGTGCGACCGGTCCGTCGATCGGCTCGCCGAGCGCCTCGACCAGTCGAGCGGTGTGGGTCGCGGCGGCCGACACCGAAATCTGCTGACCGATCATGGTGCGCAGCAATAACTCTGGACCATCGAGCGCGCCGGGCACCCGGATACCGGGAGTGAACGGCGGGCGGGCTCGGCCACGGCGGACGGTGGCCGCACCGACATTGAAGGGATGGTCCGCCGGTGCCGCACCGGCGTCCGGGAGATCTCGTCCGGACGCCTCGATGACGTCGGTATCGGCGGGCACCACGCCGAGCGCCTCATCGATGCCGACCGGGTCCGCGTCCAGGTCCAGCAGATGCCGTAGCCGTGCAACGGTCGGTGCGAGATCACGCATATCGTGCAGGGACAGTTCGGCGCGCACGTGATCACGTTGGAAACTCAGCCGCGTGGTCGCATGTCCGTGCGGGGTGCGCAGGCTCCGGGTGTAGGCACGCTCCTCCCACAGCTCCATGCCCGGCACGACGTGTGAGGAGAGGAACCATTCGAGCCAGCCGCGGTCCAGCGGCTCCCGGAAAGGCAGCCGCAGCGTCAGCGATCCGTTGGTGGCGGGCACCAGGTGGCTGCCGGAGCGGGTCACCCGCTGCGCCTCGATGCGCATGGTGGTCGGACTGACCGCGAATACCTCGCGGACGGTGTCGTTGAACTGGCGAATGCTGGCGAATCCGGCCGCGAAGGCGATATCGGACATCGGCATATTGGTGGTCTGGATCAGCAGCCGAGCGGTGTGCGCACGATGCGCCCTGGCCAGGGCCAGCGGACCGGCGCCCAGTTCGGTGGTGAGCACCCGGGTCACCTGGCGCTGCGAATAGCCCAGCGTGGCGGCCAGTGCGGGCACTCCGCCGCGCTCGATGACGCCGTCGCCGATGAGCCGCATCGCCCGTGCGGCCAGATCGGCGCGGGTATTCCACAGCGGCGAGCCGGGGGCGGCATCGGGCAGGCAGCGGCGGCAGGCCCGGTATCCGGCCTGCTGCGCCGCGGCGGCCGTCGGCAGGAATGTCACATTCGTGGGCTTCGGCGTAATCGCTGGGCAGGAAGGGCGGCAATAGATTCCGGTCGTTCGCACCGCGGTGAAGAACTGGCCGTCGAATCGGGAGTCCCGGGTCGATACCGCCCGATAGCAGCGTTCGAAATCCAAAGCCGTGATCGTCACCCAATCCACAATGGCAGCAACCCGCACCGGACGCTAGCGGAAATCCGCCACAAACCCCTGTGACACGTGTGGACGAGACCGACCGGAACAGAAAGCCGTGGTCACGAATTATCGAGCAGCACAACGGAATGTAGCCCTGAGCGTTAAACTGCGTTCGCGAGATTTGGGCCGGAATATCGGGATATGGGCCGAATTACGAGGGCGGGCGCATGGTTGGCGTCGGAGACCGCATCGCGGGCCGGTACACGCTGCGGGAGCTGTTCAAGCTCGGCGGCGAGGGGATGGCCTGGCGGGCGACGGATGAGGACCTCGGCCGCGACGTCGTGCTCAAATGTCCGCGCCCGGACGATCCGGACAGCGCCCAGCGGCTGCGCACCGCCGCCCGCAATGCGGCAGCCCTGCGCCATCAGCACATCATCGGCGTCTACAACATCTTCGAAGACGACGATGTGTGCTGGCTGGTAACGGAATACGTGCCGGGCTATTCGCTCGCCGAGGTAGCACGCGAACAACGCAAACTCGGCCCGGCCCGGGCGGCAATGGTCGGCGAGCAGATCGCGAGCGCGCTCGCACACTGCCACGATCGCGGCATGCTGCACTGCGATATCTCCCCGGAGAACATCATCCTCGCCGACGACGGCGACGCCTGGCTGACCGACTTCGGCAGCTCGCTCGACCTGCGCAATGCGGGCACCGGTGACACACCGGATATCGCGCGTGGCAAATGGCGGTATCTGGCACCAGAGGTCACGGCGGGCGGTCCGGCCGGTCCCAAATCGGATGTCTACGCACTCGCGGCCACACTGCTCGCGGTGACGGAACGGCAGCGCCGTCCGGGACCGTTCGAGGCCCTGCTCACCCAGTTGACGCTGCCCAACCCGATCCACCGGCCCGCGGCCGCCACGGCCGCGACTCGCTTCGGGCGCCTCGACCAGACGCCGCGCGGCTGGGATCGCACCATCGTGCGCCGGGCCGCGATGGGCGCCGCAGAGGTGGTCGCGGTGACGCTGATCGTCGCGGCCAGTGTGGTGATGCCCGGCGTCGCGGCGCTGAACCCCATCCCCGATCCGCGGGCGGCCGACCCGTGCGCGCTGCTCGACCCGACCGCTCTGGCCGAATTCGGCCGGATCGATCTGTCCACCGACGGCGGCAACTTCGATACCTGCGACCTGCGGGTGCGCCAGTGGGGCGAGGATTTCCACCCGGATATCGGCCAGGTCCGGCTGACACTGTCCGCCGAGGCGCCCGAGCAGACCTCGCAGGTCTCCTTCACCCGTATCGGCAATGTCACCATCGCCTCGGAACCCGCTGGTAGCACCAGATGCGTTCGGACACTGATGCTTTCGCCCGGTGCGAATATCGCGATCATCGGCGAGCGCAAGGTTTCGACCGGACCGGATCCGTGTGTGCTGGCCGATATCACGGCCACGCACGCGCGAGATATCTTGCTGCACGGTCCGATTCCGCGTCGCCCGGGGACATTCCCGACCGGATCGCTGGCATGGCGCGATGCCTGTGCCCTGGTCGATGTGCCGACCCTGGGCCGGGTGCCGGGCGTCGACGCGGTGCGTCCGGCCCCCGGATTCGGCAGATGGTCCTGTCGTTGGGACAGCACAATCGACGGTCACGTCACGGTGCGCTACGACCGGGACTCGCTGAAAACCGCGGAGTCCGGACAGCCGCTGACCCTCGCGGGCCTGCCGAGTTTCCGCCGGTCCGGCACCAAGAACACCGACGATTGCATCGTGCAGATCCAGTACCGCAGCTTCCGTGGCACATCCAGCAGCGACCGGGCCGAGGTCGTCGTGGTCAAGTTCTACGGATCGCTGCCCGCCGAGCAGCGCTGCGCGACCGTCACCGATCTGGCGACGACCGTGGCGGCCAGCCTGACCAGATGATGCGCGGACCGGTCCGGCGCATTCGGTGCGACGCTTCGGATCCGGACCAGACCAGCAATGAGGAGGCCGTTGTGCCGCAGGGAAAGCCGAGACGTAAAGGCGTGTATCCGATGTCCCCGTCGGGTCACGGATTGGCGAGAGGAGCCGTAGGTACCGCGCCGGGCACGATCTCGGTGCTGTCGACGGCAGGCGGAGTCCATGGCACGCCGCACGACGGGAACTTCATCGAGTTCGGCCGCAATGTCGGGGAGGTGGATGTCGGTGTCGGCGGTGACGATCTGCGGATCAGCCGCGTGCACGGAACGCTGACCTACCGGTGGAACCGCTGGCAGCTCGACAACACAGGCGGCGTTCCCATTCGATTGCCGCAGGCCAGGCTGGTGTTCGAAGGCGAGGAACCGTTCCCGCTCGGCACCGGCTACACCCCGATGTTCATTCGCGGGTCGCACAATCGGGAACACCTGCTCGAGGTCTACGTGACCGGCGTCGACGGCGATCTGCCCGCGCCGCGGCATGAGCATGTCACCGCGAAGCCCGAGCCGTGGCCGCTGGATGCGGACGAGAAGTTGGCGCTTGTCGCGCTCGGCCAGCCCTACCTCTACCAGGAGCGCTGGCCACAGCCGTGGACCTGGAAGGAAACCGCCGCACTGCTGCACGCGCTGCGACCGGATGCGGGCTGGACCGATCGGCGGGTAGCGGATGTGATCGGGCGCGTTCGGGTGCGCCTCTCGGATGAGAAGTATGCCCGCGCCTGCGGCCATGAGCCGGTCCCCGGGCTGACCAGGGATCAGCTCACCGAACCGATCGGCAATATGCTCAACCACAATCTGCTGCAGGAACTCATCCAGTCGACGACCATCGTTCCGCGCGATCTCCAGTTGCTCGACGGGCCCTGAGGTCAGTTCGCTGTCCCGAGCGATGAAAGACGCTGCAGCCGTGCAAAAGCCCACTGCGGGAGTTGATTGCGCTCGGTCGCGTTTCGTCACGATGTGACTGTTGGCCAGTTGTCATCGCCACCGCCGCTTCGGCGGGGCCGCGAAGATCGCGGCAGCGGCTCCGAATCTTCGGTGATGCATGAAGTCTATTCTCTCCCAAGGCAATTGGATGCACGAACTCAGCCCTATGAGCGGCTGCTCCGGACCGGTCCGGAAGTGCTCAGGAGAGCATGTTCGAACCGACGTCGGGATCGACCGAACCGGGCGATCTTCCGGCGGGCGTCCGAGCGGTCGAGGGGTCCAGCACGGGCACCGCCGGGAGTCGCGCGACCGGAGCACATCCGACCGGACCGGAAATGTTGCCCGACATCGGATTGCCGCGTCCGCGGTTGCCTCGGAAAGGCCGACGAATGGATCGAACGATGCAGGTGGACCGGCCCCGTGACCCGCTCGCGGTCGCACCCGGCAACGCGTCGATGCTCGGCATCGGGTACTTGCTGCTGCGGCAACGCTACCTGGCCATTACCACCACGGCGATCACGTTCGGGCTGGTCGCCCTCCTCGCCTGCTTTGCCCGAGATCTGTGGTTCGAGGTCATAGTGCTGCTGTGGTGGGTCGCAGTCAGCGCGCACGGCTGGATCCTGGCGAGCGGCCGGAAATCTCGGCAGGACCGAGCATGGAAGCAGCGGCTGATCGCGCTCGCGGTCACCGATGCCGATGTGCGTGCCGCGTTCGACTGGCTGATCAATCCGCGAGAAACGCCCCGGTAGACCCGGAGATCCGAATCCAGTTCCACGTGGATTACGGCGAGGTCGAGATGGCGCTCTTCGCGGGCGGTTCTGCCGAGTTCGGACGCGACCGAACGGCCGTGAGCTGGACCTCTACCGGTCCCACCAGCGCAGTTGTCACGCTTGCCACGCAATGATCAGCACCCCTCAGGCGACGGTGGTGCGGAGTTGGGAGCCTGCTCGACCACGGATGACGTGCAGGCGGCTGGGAATACGCTGGCGCATTTCGTCGACGTGGCTGACCACGCCGACCACGCGCCCGCCCGCGCGGAGTTCGTCGAGAACGCCCATGACCGCATCGAGGGTGTCGGCATCGAGGCCGCCGAAACCCTCGTCGATGAAGATGGTGTCGAGCACCACGCCGCCGGATTCGGCCGCCACGGTATCGGCGAGGCCGAGGGCCAATGACAGTGCGGCCATGAAGGATTCGCCGCCGGAGAGGGTTTTGGCGGGGCGGACGGCGCCGGTGTAATCGTCGCGGATATCGAGGCCGAGGCCGCCGCGCCGGCCGCGCGGGCCCGCCTTGTCGGAGTGCACGAATTCGTAGCGGCCGCCGGACATCCGGCGCAGACGAACCGAACCCGCCAATGCCACCTCTTCGAGCCTGGCGGCAAGGACATAGGAGCGCAACGACATTCGACGGTTGTTCTCGCCGCGGCCCGCGACGACCTCCGCGAGTGCGGCCAGTTCCTCATGGGCGCGCTGTACCGGGGCGATCCGATCGACCGCGGCCCACAGCTGACCACCCAAATCCTCCAGCAGGTTCACTCGCCGAGTGGCCTCCGCATGCGCGGCGACGGCCGCGTTCAGCTGGGTCTGCGCGGCGGCCACGGCGGACTCCAACTCCGCGAGATCGCCGGGTTCGGTCGAGGCGGCGGCTCGGATCTCCGGCTCCGCGAGGACGGCCTCCGCATGCGCGCGAGTCCGATCCGCGGCCACCAACTCCGCTTCGATCTCGTTCTGCCGCTGCCTGGTTCGCGAGGCGGCGGCGACTACTCGCGCGTATGCCGTCAACAAGGCGACGTCGTCGCGCGGTTGCGTGCCATCTTCGGCCGACCTCGAACCGACTGCACCCCTGGTGGTCTCCGCATTATCGACGCGCTTCCCGGTCGAATCGGAGACCGCGCCAGTGCCATCGGCATCGGCATTACCGCTGGCCGCGCCGTGTGGATCGGCGACCCGAGAAGCATTGGGGCCATCCGCCCGAACGGGCGTTGCCCGTGGCCCGGTTGCGACGGAGTCCTCTTCCTGCTCGATGGCGAAACCTGCTGCCAGCGCGAGGCTTTCGACTCGGTCGGCGATCACGGTGACCTGCTCGATTGCGACGGACTCGTCATTGCGTGCGTCGCGGAGGGCAGTGGCGTCGCCGATCAGGTTGTCGAGGCGGGCGCGGCGGCGGTCGATGGTTCCGTCGCCGCCCGCGGCGGTGCGCAGGCGGTCGGTGAGTTCGGTGAGACGCACGGTGGCGGCGGCGATGCGGGTGGTGACGGTACTGCGTCGGGTGTCGGATTCGCGGAGTTCGTCGTGCAGACGCGATTCGTCGGTGCGCAGGCGGGACAGTTCGGCGGTGAGGCTGTCGGAGAGGGTGGCGAGTTCGGCGGCGTCTTCGTAGCGGTCGGTCGCGGCGCGCAGGGCGGCGGCCAGTTCGACGCGATCGGCATCGCCGCCGCGGGCGATCAGCGCGTCGATTTCGCGTTCCAGATCGGTGACTCGGGCCAGTACGCGGTCGCGGGCGTCCTCGGCCACGCGATCGGCGGTGGCCGCCGCATCCTCGGCGTCCTTCGATACCGCGCTGGCCGCGGCGCGGGCCGGTGCGGGGTGATCGGCCGAGCCGCATACCGTGCACGGCTCCCCGTCGAGCAGTTGCCCGGCGAGTTCGGCGGCCATCCCGGCCAGCCTGCGCTCGCGCAGGTCGAGTACGCGTTCCTTGGCATCGAGGTGCGCCGCGCGGGCCGACTCCGATTCGATCCGGGCGTGATCGAGACTTGTTCTGCGACCGGCGAGTTCGACCGCCGCCATCGCTGCGGCCTGCAGGCGTTCGCATTCGGCCGTCAGAGTGGGCAGTGCGGCCGCGGCCTCGGTGGTTTCGCGCAGCCGGGCCTCGATCGTGGCGATCGATTCGGGCAGTTGCTGACGCATTCGGGTCAGCTTGTCCACGCGGCCGGTGAGTGCGGTGTCCTCATCGCGCAGCGTGGCCAGTTCGGAGGTGAGCCGGGTCGCGGTGGTCGCATCGGCGCTCACCGCGTCGAGCGCGCCGATCTGGGCGCTCCACCGTCGAATGGCCGCATCGACATCCGTGTCGGCGACGACGATCGGCTTTCCGTCCGGCCCGCGTTCGACCGTGATCAGCTCATAACCCGCGACATCCGCGCCAGCGGGTTGGGCGAGCAGTGCGGCCAATCGTGCCGCGATGCGGTGGGTTTCGTCCGACTTGCGCCTGGCGTGCATTACCGCGGCGCGGGCCTCATCGATGGCCTCGGCGACCGGTGCGGCACGGCGGGCCGATTCGAGTTCGGCTTGCAACTCGGCGCGGTGGGCGGCGGCGGCCGCGTACTCGTCGAGCCGCTCGCGGGCCGCGGTCATGCGGCGGCGCAGTTCGTGCAGGCGGCGTTGCTCCTCGGCGCGGGACCTGAGGCGCGCCGATTCCTGTTGGCACCGTTCGGCTTCGGCTGTGGTCGTGGTGAGTACCGCACGCGCGGTCGCGAGCAGATCTTGCGACCAACTGACTGCCTCGAATGGCCCGACGGTTTCGGCCGCCGTCTCCCCCGCCGCCACCGCGACCTGTGCGATCAACCGATCGATGCCTTGCTTACGCGACTCCACGTCCGCGGTCGAGGCCCGGCGCTTGTCTGCCAACCACTGCTCGGCACTGCCGAAACGTTCGGTATCGAAGAGCTTTTCGAGAAGCTTCTCGCGCTCCTCGTTCTCCGCGCGCAGAAATCGCGCGAAATCACCCTGGGGCAACAGCACGACCTGGAAGAACTGGTCCGCGCTCATGCCGAGCAGGCGGATGATCTCGTCGCCGATATCGGTCAGGCGAGCGAGGTTCGCGCCGCGCCCGTCCAACCATTCCAGCGTCGCTGCGGCATTCTCCTTGACCCAGCCGCTTTTGGCTCGTTTGCTCGGCCGCTGGAATTCCGGCGAACGCGTCAACCGCACTCGTCGCCCACCCAGCGTCGCCTCCAGCACGACCCGGGGCGGCGTCTGCTCGTCGGCATGATCGGAATGCAGGCGCTTACTCTCGCCACGTGCGCCGGGCACGCTGCCGTACAACGCGAATGCGATCGCGTCCAGCACCGTCGTCTTTCCGGCTCCGGTCTGCCCGTGCAGCAGAAACAGCCCGTCCGCGCCGAGCGCGTCGAAGTCGACAACCGTGGTCTCGGCGAACGGACCGAATGCGGTTATCTCCAGCCGGTGCAGCCTCATTCACCGCTCCCGTCGGGCGCAGTCGACATCGCGGGCATGCGGAGCGTCGTCCGGCGAACCAGAAAACGTCCACCGAACGCGCTCCTGCCGCAAGAACCCACGCCCTGAGGCAAAGCTGTCTCGATAACCGATGCCGCGAAGGGTGTTCGGCACGGATTCCCGGAAACGGTGTCCGCTGGTGACCGGTCCGGGCGCACGACTGCCGCTCATGCGGACAGTTCCCCGGCAAGCGTGACCGCTGCGGGCACCTCCCGGTCGGGTTCGCGTATCGCGGCGGCGAGTGCTCGCTCCAGCCAGGCCATTTCACCCGAGGTTGGTTCGCCGCGGACGTCGGTGAGGAAGCTCTGCGCTACTTCGGTATCGCGGCGACCGTGCACGCGTTCACGGTAGCGCAGTTCCGGGTTGCCCTCCGGGCGCGACCATTCCACGTGCACCGTATGCGGGAAGCGTTCGCGCAGTTTGCGCATGGCGTCGACGGGGCGGGCGTAGTCGGTGAGCGTCGCCGAGACGTAGTGTTCCTCGGCCTCGGAATAGGCTGCTTCGCTGAGCAATTCGTCGAGGGTGCCGCTGAGACGGCTCAGGCCGCGTACGAGTGGGAGGTCGCGGCGCTGCACCGAATGCAGGCCCGTGGCGTCCAGATCGACGAGCCATACCGCCTTGCGATGCGAGGTCTCGGCGAACGAATACGGCAGCGGGGAACCCGAATACCGCACCGATTCCGAGAGCTTCTGCGGTGAATGCAGATGGCCGAGCGCCACGTAGTCGATGCCGTCGAATGCCGACAGCGGCACGGTCTCCACGCCGCCGACCGAAATCGAACGCTCGGAACCGGTCGCCTCGCCACCGACCACGAAGGCATGGGCGAGTACCACGGTGCGGGTGCCGGGACGCTCGGCGATATCGGCCCGGATTCGGCGCATTGCCGCGTCCAGGATGTCCGCATGCGAACGCGCCTGCGGCACACCGAGTTCGGCGCGAGTGATCTCCGGCTCGAGATACGGGATGCCGTAGAAGGCGATCGCGCCGTGCTCGTCGGACAGCAGCACCGGCTGATCGGCAGCGGCGACCGTCGTGCGCAAATGCAGCCCGCCCGCCGCCGCGAAACTCGCACCGGCGCCGAGCCGCGTCGGCGAATCGTGATTGCCGGAGGTCGCGACGATCTGCGCCCCGGCCGCGCGGATCGCCTCGAATCCCTGGATACACACCGCGATCGCGTCGGCGCTCGGAATGGATCGGTCGTACACGTCCCCCGGCAGTACGACGACGTCAACGGATTCCGTGGCCACCAATTCGGCAATGGCCGCGAGCGCGGCGGCCTGATCGGCGAGCAGGTCGACCCCATGGAATGTGCGCCCGATGTGCCAGTCCGAGGTGTGCAGCATCCGCATGCCGCGAAACCGTAGGCGATCGCACCGACACACTCAACAATTTGGCCGCGCGGGCGCGGCGTGTGCTGTGTTTTTGGCCGCGTGGCCGCGGCGTGTTCGCGGCCCCCGGGTGTCTCGCGTCCGAGCCGTCGAGACTAGCGACTTCGTCGCATGCGCTTCGACGACTCGGACGCGAGACGGGCCGCGAACGGTCGCTCGTAGGACTCGCTCCGTTGTGGTCGCCAATGCAGAATGCGCGACCCAACCACGGTGTTTGCTACGCGCGGGTTCGTGGTCGGCTGCCCTGTACGAATCCGCGGGCTCCAGCTATTCGTCGACGCGCTGCTGTCCGATAGCTCGCGGGTTTCGAACTTGTCGGTGTCATGCGGCACTATCTGCGCTATGACCGCACCGATGCTCGTCGCACTGATGCTGGTGTTCGCCGCCGGGGTAGGGCTCGGCTGGCTCGGGCATGCCGCGCGCGCGGGGCAGCGCGCGACGGCCGCGGAGGCGAGACTGGCCGCCGCCACCGATAATGAGCGGCTACTGCGGCAATCGCTCACCGCGGCGAATGAGGATGCGGCACGCCGACATTCGCATGCCATCGGCGCGATGGTCGATCCGCTGCGCGAGGCCGTCGGCACGCTGAACCAGCACATCCAGCAGGTCGAACATCACCGGATCAACGCCTATTCGAGTCTGCGCGAACAGGTCGCGGGGATGCAGCGCACGTCACATCAGCTCACCAGCCAAACAAGTCAGCTTGTCGCCGCACTGCGCGCACCGCAGGTGCGCGGTCGCTGGGGCGAGATCCAATTGGAGCGGGTGGTGGAACTGGCGGGCATGACCCGGCACTGCGATTTCGACACCCAGGTGAGCCGGGCGGCGCGCAGCGACGGGGCTACCGAACGCACCGGCATGGTGCGGCCGGACCTTGTGGTCGATCTCGCAGGCGGCAGGCAGATCGTGGTCGACGCCAAAGTGC
This sequence comes from Nocardia pseudovaccinii, assembly GCF_050942345.1. Lineage (NCBI taxonomy): Bacteria > Bacillati > Actinomycetota > Actinomycetes > Mycobacteriales > Nocardiaceae > Nocardia > Nocardia pseudovaccinii. The sequence continues at coordinate 1,808,796 of NZ_CP192074.1, read as the reverse complement.
CGTTCACTGCCTATCTCGACGCCACCATGGCCGACGACCCGGACGAACGCGCCGAACTGCTCGGCCGCCATGCCAAACATCTGCGTGCCCATATCGATCAGCTGGCCGATAAGGCCTACTGGCTGGCCTTCGATCCCGCGCCGGAATTCGTGGTGCTGTTCGTACCGGGCGATCCATTCCTCGATGCCGCACTCACCACCGACTCGGGCCTACTCGAGTACGCGTTCGGCCGCAACGTGATCCTCGCTACTCCGACGACTTTGATCGCGTTGCTGCGCACAGTCGCCTTCGGCTGGCGGCAGGAAGCACTGTCCCGCGATATGGCTACCGTTCAGCAATTGGGTCGCGAGCTCTACAACCGGCTCGGCATGACCGGCCGACATCTGGACCGCCTCGGCGCGCAACTCGGTAAGGCCGTAGACGCTTTCAACTACACCGTCGCCTCGGTGGAGTCGCGGGTGATGGTCACCGCACGCAAACTCCACGATCTTGAAATAGCCGCGCAGGAGGTGCCGGCAATCCATCGGGTCGATTCATTGCCGCGGGCCGTCGGCTTCGCCGACGCCGACGATTAGCCCTGCGACGGCCGTGCCGTAACGCCGCCGAGCGCGGCGGCAGTTAGTGTCATGGGGTGGCTGCTTCCCAACGTGTGCGAACCCGGGTGCCCGCGCCGCATCGTTCGATCCTGCCCTCGGTGCCGGGGATTCCGGCCGGGGCGGCGGTTCTGATCGCGGTGGCGTGCACGTTTTTGGGGTTCCTGATCGATGCCCACGGCGAGAATAACGAGCTGACCGCGACGTTCAACACGTTATACGTCCTCGGCTGCGTCGCGGCGGTGCTCGCCGTTCGCTATCGCGCACTCTTCACGGCGATGGTGCTGCCACCACTGTTGCTGTTCGTCGCGGTGCCGCTGGCTTATCAGCAGCTCACCGATGGCGCTTCGACCGGCCTCAAGGACATCCTGCTGAATCTGGCGATCCCGCTGGTGAACCGGTTCCCGATCATGGCGCTGGCCACCGTGCTCGTGCTGGCGATCGGCGCCGGGCGGATCCTGCTACACAGGCGTGAGGAAGCCGCCGGCCGCGCCGACGAATCCCGTCGCGGCACCAGTTGGGGCCGCGGCAACGCAACCAAACGCACCAGGTCGGAGCGCACCGATGACGGCTCGCTCGCCGATGCCGCACGCCGCCGCACCCGCCGTCCCCAGGTCGATAACTCCGACCTCGATACCGATCTGCATCTGCCGCGACCGAGTCGGCGCGGTAGTTCGGAAGTAGCGGACACCCCGCCGCGCGTCGGCGGCGCGAAGAGCGCCCGGGGTGACGAACGCCCGAGCCGCGAACGCCGATCGAGCACCCGAGCCGCCCGCCCCGCCACGGCAGCGGCCCGAAACGAGGGCGAACCGACCCGGGCCGCGCGACCCGCTGCGGCAGCGGCCCGAAGCGAGGGCGAACCGACCCGAGCCGTGCGACCCGCTGCGGCAGCCCCTCGGGCCGATGCAGATTCGAGCCGAGCGGCAGCGACCAGGCGGCGCGGTGAAGCCCCGCCGCCACATCCGCAGCCCAATGTCCGCTACCGCGAACGTGATTCGAGCCGCACCGAGCGCCGTCGACCGGAAAACCTCTAGCCGGACGGCTTCTCGAAGCCGTTTACGCTGCTCAACGATGCGAAGCGCGCAGCACCCAACATCGCGCCAAGCGCTGGAAATCCTCGCCGCAGCTCAGCGACGCGCCGCCCGCAACTCCCTCGGCAGTGCGAATACCAACGTCTCGTTGGCCGTGGTCACCGGCTGCACCTCACCGAAACCGTGCTCCGCCAACATATCCAGCACACCGCGCACCAGGATGTCGGGCACGGACGCACCCGAGGTGATGCCGACCGTGCGCACACCTGCCAGCCACGCCGGGTCGACCTCGCGGGCGTAGTCCACGAGGTAGGAGGCCTTCGCGCCCGCGCCGAGCGCGACCTCGACCAGGCGCACCGAATTCGACGAATTGCGCGAGCCGACCACGATCACCAGATCGCATTCCGGCGCCATCGCCTTCACCGCCACCTGACGGTTCTGGGTGGCGTAGCAGATGTCATCGCTCGGCGGATCCTGCAGTCCGGGGAATCGCTGGCGCAGCCGCTGCACCGTCTCCATGGTCTCGTCGACGCTGAGCGTGGTCTGGGAGAGCCAGATCACCTTGGACTCGTCGCGCACGGTGACCCGGTCGACCGCATCCGGACCGTCGACGAGCTGCACATGCTCGGGGGCCTCGCCCGCGGTGCCCTCGACCTCCTCATGCCCCTCGTGACCGATCAGCAGAATGTCGTAGTCGTCGCGGGCGAAGCGCTTGGCCTCCTGATGCACCTTGGTCACCAGCGGGCAGGTGGCGTCGATCGTGCGCAGATTGCGCGCCGCCGCCGACTCGTGCACCGCGGGTGAGACACCGTGCGCGGAGAATACGACCAGCGCACCCTCGGGCACCTCGTCGGTCTCGTCGACGAAGATCACGCCCTGCTCACGCAGCGTCTCCACCACATGGCGGTTGTGCACGATCTCCTTGCGCACGTAGATCGGGGCGCCGTGCTTCTCGAGCGCCTTCTCCACCGTCTCGACCGCGCGGTCCACACCGGCGCAGTAGCCACGCGGTTCGGCTAGCAGCACACGCTTACCACCGTCGGCATCGGCGGATCCGGAACCGGCCGTGCTGGCGATTCCGACGTTCAAAGGGATGGCCGAAGACATGCCCCTCAGCTTACGTGCGGCCGATGAGTAGTGGACGCCCGGTCGCGTCGTTCTCGACACACTCGCACCGGGCGAAAATGCCGCCGGATAATGCAGAACCCCTGGCGCGCGTGGTCAGGCCCGGAGGAGGCTGCGTAACCACGCAGGGCCCCGCGCGCCAAAGTAGATTCCGTGTCTGTGACACCAGTGCTTTGCATAACATCCCGTATCGGGCAGGCTAGGAGCATGTTTCGACCACCGTTCCTGGCCCGGGTCGCCGCCGGCGCGGCCGTATACGCCATCGAAGAAACCCGGCGGCTACCAACTGCCGCAATGAATTTCCCGATCACCGCGATCAGCCAGATGTTGCAGACCACCATGCACGTCCAGCAGTTCGTGACCAGCCTCGCCCTCAAGGGCGACGGCGTATTCGACCGTCTCACGAACGCCCCCGTCGAACAGCCCGACTGGGCCACCTTCGACGAGGACACCGAGCCGGAGTTCACCGCTCCCGGCCGCGCCAGCAGTTTCGACCTGTACGACGACGAACCGACCGACTTCGCCGCCGATGCCGCGCGCGCAGGTGAGACCAATGGTCACGCCGCCCCGGTACAGACCATCGCCGTCCCGGAGACCGAGGTTTCCGCGGTCCCCGAACCCCGGCCCGAGCCCGAACCAGAGGTCGTCGAGCCCGAGGTGGCCACCCGCTACGACTACGCCAATATGACCCTGGCCCAGTTGCGCGCCCGCCTGCGCATGCTGACCGTCGAGGATCTGAACGCCCTGCTCGAGTACGAACAGCAGACGCGTGCCAGGGCGCCGTTCGTGACCATGCTGACGAACCGGATCGCCACCGTGCGGGCCCAATGAGTTCAGCGTCGCGGAGCGATTCGATGGGGGGTGGCCGGGAGACGGGTGGGCCCGAACCCCCCGCGTCATCGTCGACGGTTGGCCGGGAATCCGCCGGCCAACCCGACCGAGCGGCTCCCGCCAACTCCGCCGAACAGCCATGGCCGGTGCGCTCGGTGGCCATCAAGGTCGCGCAGTGGATCGATCGGCTGGGCAGCATCTGGGTGGAGGGCCAGATCACCCAGATCAATCTGCGTCCCGGCACCAGCACCGCATTCCTGGTGTTGCGCGATACAGCCGCCGATATGTCGCTGTCGGTGACCTGTCATCCGGATCTCATCCGCCGCTCCGCCGTCCCGCTGCAAGAGGGCAGCCGGGTGGTGGTGTACGGCAAACTCGCGTATTTCACCGGTCGCGGCACGATTTCGTTGCGCGCCATGGAGATTCGCCCGGTCGGCATCGGTGAACTGCTGGCCCGCATCGAACGATTGAAGGCACTGCTCGCCGCGGAGGGACTGTTCGATCCCCGGCTGAAGCGGCCGATCCCGTTCCTGCCCAAGACAATCGGCCTGATCACCGGCCGAGCCAGCGCCGCCGAGCGCGATGTGCTGACGGTGGCCAGAAATCGTTGGCCCGCAGTGCGTTTCGAGATACGCAATACCGCGGTGCAGGGCCCGACCGCGGTGCCGCAGATGGTGCAGGCGCTGGCCGGACTCGATCGCGATCCGGCCGTCGAGGTCATCGTGCTGGCCCGCGGTGGCGGCAGCGTCGAGGATCTGCTGCCGTTCTCCGATGAGACGCTGTGCCGCGCGATCGTCGCGGCGACTACGCCGATCGTCAGTGCGATCGGCCACGAACCCGATAACCCACTGTGCGATCTGGTCGCCGACCTACGCGCCGCCACCCCCACCGATGCCGCCAAGCGCATCGTGCCCGACGCGGCCGCCGAACTGGCCGGGGTCCGCGATATGCGCGCCCGCGCCGCCGCCGCACTGCGCGGCTGGGTCGACCGCGAAACCAGAGCACTGGCCCAGTTGCGTTCCCGGCCGGTGCTGGCGGATCCGCTGCGCGAACTCGATCGCCGCTATGACGAGATCGAACGCCTGCGCACCGCCGCCCGCCGCAGCGCTGACCATCTGATCAGCACCGAAACCACCGCAACCCGGCACCTGCGGGAAAAACTCACCGCGGTGGGACCGGCCGCGACGCTGGCCCGTGGCTACGCTGTCGTGCAGCGCGTCAGCGGTAAGGAGCGGCATGTGGTCCGCTCGATCGAGGACGCGCCCGCGGGTAGTCAGCTGCGGATCCGGGTCGCCGACGGTGCAATCTCCGCCGCCGCACTGGGCACCCGGGCATTGGGCAAGACCGACACAGGGAGGAACTGACCTTGGCCGACCCCGGCAAGGACGACGAGCTGGCCGAGATCTCCACCTTCGGCTACGAACGCGCCCGCGACGAACTGGTCAACGTCGTCAAGATGCTCGAACAGGGCGGCCTCGACCTGGACGAATCCCTCGCACTGTGGGAACGCGGGGAGGCGCTGGCCACCCGCTGCGAGGAACATCTGGCGGGCGCTCGTCAGCGGGTCGAAAACGCCCTCTCCCGCACCGACCTCGAAACCGACGAATGACCATCCGCCGCGCGACCCCTGATATCCGCACCGAGGACATGGCGGCCAGCCGCGAGTTCTACCGGCGGCTCGGCTTCGAAGAGGCCATGGACCTCGGCTGGGTGGTGACGATGGCATCCCCCACGAACCCGACCGCGCAGGTCCTGCTGGTCGGCCCGGAAGCCGAGCGGCCGCAGCCGGATATCAGCGTCGAGGTCGAGGATGTGGACGCCGTGCACGCGGAGTTGGTCGCGGTGAATGCGGACATCGTCTATCCGCTCCGCGATGAGCAGTGGGGCGTGCGCCGGTTCTTCGTTCGCGATCCCAGCGGCACGATCGTCAACGTGGTCAGCCACCGCTGACCGGCCGCCTCGATCAGGCTGGTCCCCGCGCATCGCACGCCGCACATGCTCGAGGCCCAGTGAATTTTACGCGCGGCGCGAAAGGGTGCGTAGTGTCCTCAGTCGCTGCTCGGTCGCTAGCGATTCAAGGGCTGAGCTGCGCCGATGGCCGCGGCCAACGTGGTGAACGCGGCGTGGTTGCCCGCGCCCGTGATGAGTACCCGTGACTGGCCGAAGTCGGCGATCCACGCCGTCTCCGAGCCCTGTTCGGCGTAGACGACCCACTTCTGATCGCCGACCTGCTCGGTGCCGGTGCCGTAGCGGGAGCCGAGCACGAAGCGCGACAGCGCCTCCTCGGTCGCGCTGCTCTGACTCATCCGCATGTACGTGCCCTGCGGTGTGATGAAACCAACAGTGCTGACCGGCCCGCCGCCGGTGGTGGTGATCGTGTCGCGGCTACCGGAGTTCGGGGTCCAGTGTTCGGGCAGGCTCGGATTGCGGATCGGGAAGGGCATGGTCTTCGCGTCGTTGCCGAGTGCCGCCGTCACATCGAAGTGCGGAATCTGCCCCTCTGTCGGTCCTTTCCCCGCGAAACTGCACTGGCTGGCGAGCCCGGCGAAGACCACGGCGATCAGCACCAACGGGATCAGTGACCAGAACAGATCCCGGTAGTCGTTGAGGATTCGCGGCTTTTGGTAGGACACGCTCCCAGTATCCACGCCGGTTGCCGCACACTCCCGCACAGGTAGCCGGAGATCTGGAGCTGACCTTTTCGAGCGACCTGCGAGCAATCGCTACGGGCAGTACCTGATCGAGAACGGTCACGCTTCTGAGAGAATCAGCGGTAGCAACGACCGTAGGAGGCACACCGTAATGACGGCATCTTCGCCCGCACCCAGCCGCCGCGAGGCGCCGGACCGCAACCTCGCGCTCGAACTGGTCCGGGTCACCGAGGCCGGTGCGATGGCCGCGGGCCGCTGGGTCGGCCGCGGCGACAAGGAAGGTGGCGACGGTGCGGCCGTCGACGCCATGCGTCAGCTGGTCAGCTCGGTTTCCATGCGCGGCATCGTGGTCATCGGTGAGGGCGAGAAGGACGAAGCGCCCATGCTCTACAACGGTGAGCTGGTCGGCGACGGCACCGGTCCCGAGGTCGACTTCGCGGTCGATCCGATCGACGGCACGACGCTGATGTCGAAGGGCTCCCCCGGCGCCATCGCGGTGCTCGCGGTCGCCGAGCGCGGCGCGATGTTCGACCCTTCCGCGGTGTTCTACATGCACAAGATCGCGGTCGGCCCCGACGCTGCGGGCGTGATCGATATCTCCGCCCCGATCGGCGAGAACATCAGCCGGGTGGCCAAGGCCAAGGGCCTGTCGAAGTCCGATCTCACCGTCTGCATCCTGGACCGGCCGCGCCACGCGGACCTGATCCAGGAGGTCCGCGATGCCGGCGCCCGCATCCGCCTGATCTCCGACGGTGACGTCGCGGGCGCCATCGCCTGCGCGCGCCCCGACTCCGGCACCGACATCCTGGTCGGCATCGGCGGCACCCCCGAAGGCATCATCGCCGCCGCCGCCATGCGCTGTATGGGCGGCGAACTCCAGGGCATGCTCGCCCCCAAGGACGACGCGGAACGCCAGAAGGCCATCGACGCGGGCCACGACCTCAGCCGCATCCTCACCACCAACGACCTGGTCGCGGGCGACAATGTCTTCTTCTGCGCCACCGGCGTCACCGATGGCGACCTACTACGCGGCGTCCGCTACTACCCAGGCGGCGCCTCCACCGAGTCCATCGTCATGCGCTCCAAGTCCGGCACCGTCCGCATGATCGACGCCTACCATCGCCTCACCAAGCTCCGCGAATACTCCTCGGTCGATTTCGTCGGCGACGAGGATGCGGTGCCGCCGATGCCCTGATCTTCTCGAACGAGTCGAGCCCGGTCCGCTTCGGATCGGGCTCGATTTTTCGTCATGTGCGGTGCTCTTTCCACGACGGTAAGCTCCGGAATCCCCAGCAGACCAAGGAGATCCGGTGTCAATTATCGGGAAGCTGTTGAAGAACCGCCGTGCCGGAGCGCAGGGCCTCGCCTGGCATCTGCCGAACCTCGCCGCGGACGCGACCTTCGAAGTCACCAGCCCGGATTTCACCCACGAGTCGTCACTGCCAAAGGTGCACGCGTCCAAGCGGATCGGTGGCCGAGACGCATCCCCCGCGCTGGCGTGGACCGCGCCCGACGGTACGGCGCAACTCCTCCTGGTCGTCGAAGACCCGGACGCACCAACAGGATTGCCATTCGTGCATTGCGTGGCCCTGCTGGAACCGACCCTCGCCGAACTGCCCCGAGACGGACTGCGTGCCGACGCTCCCGCGCCCGGCGTCAGCATCCTGCGCTCCGGCTTCGGCCGCGGCTACCAAGGTCCGGCCCCGATCAAAGGCCACGGACCGCACCGCTACGCCTTCCAGCTCTTCGCCCTGACCGAGCCGATCACCACCATCGGCGGCAAGCCCGCCGCGAAATCGAAACCGCGCCACGTCTTCTCCGCCGCCAAGGCACTCGCCCACGCCCGCATCGACGCATTCTACGAACGCCCATAACTCGCCGCAGACGCCCTGATCAAGATCAGGTGGAACTGGTGGCGGGGTCTACTCGCGATGCCGCCATAGATGCCACCTGATCTTGATCGGCGGGGGCGGTGTGTGGATTGCCTCAGGCGTGGCAGCCCCACGGCTGGCGTATGCGGCATAGGGTCGGGATTATGACGACCGAGGAGACGCAGTTCCGGATCGAGCACGACACGATGGGGGAAGTTCGGGTTCCCGTGGATGCGTTGTGGCGGGCGCAGACGCAGCGGGCCGTGGAGAACTTTCCGATCAGCGGGCGCGGGTTGGAGCGGACGCAGATCCGGGCGCTCGGCCTGCTCAAGGCCGCGTGCGCCAAGGTGAACAAGGATCTCGGGCTGCTCGATCCGGTCAAGGCGGATGCCATTATCGCCGCCGCGAACGAGATCGCCGAAGGTCTGCACGACGAGCAGTTCCCGATCGATGTCTTCCAGACCGGCTCGGGCACCAGCTCGAATATGAACGCCAACGAGGTGATCGCCTCGATCGCGAAGGGCAACGGCGTGACCGTGCACCCGAACGACGACGTCAACATGTCGCAGTCCTCGAACGACACCTTCCCCACCGCGACCCATCTCGCCGCCACCGAGGCCGCGATCAAGGACCTGATCCCGGCGCTGGAGCATCTGCGGCTGGCGCTGCTGGACAAGTCGGCCGAATGGCGCACCGTGGTCAAGTCCGGGCGCACCCACCTCATGGACGCCGTGCCGGTGACCCTCGGCCAGGAATTCGGCGGCTATACCCGCCAGGTCGCGGCGGGTATGGAACGCATCATGGCGGTGCTGCCTCGGCTCGGTGAGCTGCCCATCGGCGGCACCGCGGTCGGCACGGGACTCAACGCGCCCGCGGGTTTCGGCGCGAAAGTCGTCGCCGAACTGGTGCTGTCGACCGATCTCGACGCACTGTCGGAAGCACAAGATCACTTCGAGGCGCAGGCCGCCCGCGACGGTCTGGTGGAGGCGTCCGGCGCAGTGCGCACGGTCGCGGTGAGCCTCACCAAGATCGCCAACGACATTCGCTGGATGGGTTCGGGCCCGCTGACCGGTCTCGGCGAACTCCGGCTGCCGGATCTGCAGCCCGGCAGTTCGATCATGCCCGGCAAGGTGAATCCGGTACTGCCCGAGGCGGTTACGCAGGTCGCCGCGCAGGTGATCGGCAACGACGCGGCGGTCGCGTTCTCCGGTGCGAGCGGCGCGTTCGAGTTGAACGTCTACATCCCGGTGATGGCGCGCAATCTGCTCGAGTCGATTCGGCTGCTCGCCAATGTGTCCCGGCTGTTCGCCGATAAGTGCATTCGCGGTCTGGTCGCCAACGAGGATCATCTGCGCACCCTCGCGGAATCGTCACCGTCGATTGTGACGCCGCTGAATTCCGCCATCGGCTACGAAGAGGCGGCGGCGGTCGCGAAAGAGGCGCTGAAGGAAAAGAAGACCATCCGTCAGACCGTGATCGATCGCGGTCTGCTCGACGAGAAGCTCACCCTGGAAGAACTCGATCGCCGCTTGGATGTGCTGTCGATGGCCAAGGTCGAGGACGAAAAGTAGAAAAACCGGTCGGCGCACAAATCGTGCGCCGACCGGATTCGAGACTCAGGCCGGCGAACCGACCCGCAGGCCCGCGAGTTCCGCGCGCGCCTTCTCACCGTCCGCACCGAGACCGGTGCGGGTGAAGAACTCCCACCGCTCCAGCAGCGGACCGAAAACCAATTCGTTCTCCTTGGAGCGGTCGTAGATGCCCGCCTCGGCGAGCACATCATCGCTGCTGCGCCCGTCGGGCAACGCCACCGACGGCACCTCGAACCGCGCGACGCTGTCGGCGATGGCGCGCATCGTCTGATCCGGTGCGACACCGAACGCCGCGGTGATCAGGTCCGCGAAGAAGATCGACTGCAGTTCATCGTCGATCGCGATGCGCTCGGCGATGGCGGTGACCATCTTGTTCTCCCCGAGCGCGGCGGTGTTGCGATGCCGGATGGCCGCGGCCGCCTCCTCGAACGCGCAGGTGGCGAGCACGTCGAGCAGGTGCAGTGCGGGACGCCGGAAACCCTTGGTCATATGGTCCATCCGCAACCGCTCCAACTGCACCGGGTCGACCGACCGGGTGACCATGAGGTAGTTGCGGATCATGATCTCGTGCCGGTTCTCCTCGGCCGTCCACCGGCCGACCCAGCGCCACCACGATCCGGTGCGCAGGTACTTACCGACCTCACGGTGGTACGAGGGCAGATTGTCCGCGACGAGCACGCTGACCGTCAGCGCCAGCTTGGCGGTCTCGCTCAACTCGGATTGCTCCGGCTCCCAATCGATTCCGCCGAGGAAGCGGAAGTTGCGGCCGTCGTCCCACGGCACGTAGTCGTGCGGCTGCCAGCCGTCGGCGGCGGCGATGTGGCGGCGCAGATTCAGCTCCACCTCATCGGCGAGGGACGCGAGCAGTTCGCGATCGGTCAAGAGAGTTTGCACTAGCACAACCTAGCGGCTGGGCCCCGCGATGCGGGGATCTACGAATAGGAATCGGTACCGGCGTCCGAGCGTACAAGCACCAGCTCTTTCGAGCGAACCGCGAGGCACTCACCAATAATGGCACGTGAGCGCCCGGACGCCGGGCGGATCAGGACTTCGGTGTGACGGTGGTATTGCCGTCCACCCAGGTGATGGTGCCGCCGACGAAATCGCTCTGCTTGCCGCCGGGGATGTCCTTCTCGTCGCTGGTCGGGTACCCGATCTTGCCGTCGGGGCCGTCGTTGTCCTCCCACGCCTTGCGGATTTCGCCCCAGACGATATGCGCGCCGCCGTCCTTGCTCCAGACGATCGCGCCGCCGGTGAAGTCCTGCCACTTGCCGTCGTTGGGGGCGTCCTCCTGCGACTTCAGCGGAGCGCCGAGCGGACCGGTCGGGCCGCCGGACTGCACGTACTTGTCGAAGATGATGCCGGAGACGGTGATGTCGCCGCCCTGGGTGGCGATCTTGGTCTCCTCCGCCGCGCCGGACATGTGCTCCTCGCCGTGGGCGGCCGCCGAGGTGGTCGTCATGGACGCGGCGGTGTTCTTGTCCTTGTTGTCGTCATTGCCGCAGCCGGTGGCCAGCAGCAGTGCCGCGGCCGCGGTGACCGCGGTGAATCCAGCCGTTCGTCGAGCGAAGTGGTGCATTTCCATCCCTCTCGTCGCGCGTAGCCTGGGCCGATGCTCGGCAACGGCCCGGCGAATCGATGTGAGACTCGCCGGGCCGTCGCTGAACAGGTATCACGCGGATACTACCCGCTCGATTGTGATGGGAAACACACCCTGGGTAGTTGCTGCTACCCGCTATGCACTCGGGCCGTACTCCTCCAGCATCTCGGTCACCAGCGCCGCGATCGGCGACCGTTCGCTACGGGTCAGCGTGATGTGCGCGAAAAGCGGATGGCCCTTGAGCTTTTCGATCACCGCGGCGACACCGTCGTGCCGACCGACCCGTAGGTTGTCGCGCTGGGCCACATCGTGGGTGAGCACGACGCGCGATCCGGTGCCCAGTCGGCTGAGCACCGTCAGCAGCACATTGCGCTCCAGCGACTGCGCCTCGTCCACGATCACGAACGAATCGTGTAGCGAGCGACCGCGAATGTGGGTGAGCGGCAAGACTTCCAACATGTCGCGGCTGAGCACCTCCTCCATCACCTCGCGACTGGCCAACCCGTCGAGCGTGTCGAAGACCGCCTGCGCCCAGGGGCCCATCTTCTCGCTCTCCGATCCCGGCAGATAGCCGAGATCCTGCCCACCGACCGCGTACAGCGGACGGAACACCACCACCTTGCGTTGCGTGCGACGCTCGAGCACCGCCTCCAAACCGGCCGTCAGGGCCAGCGCCGACTTGCCGGTACCGGCCCGGCCGCCGAGCGAGACGATGCCGACGCTCTCGTCCAACAGCAGATCCAGTGCGATGCGCTGTTCGGCCGAGCGGCCGTGCAGTCCGAACGCCTCGCGTTCACGCACCAACTGCACCCGCTTGTCCGGCGTGACCCTGCCCAGGGCGCTGGAGCTTGCCCCGAGCAACCGGATTCCGGTGTGGCACGGCAGTTCCCGCGCCTCGTCCAGATCGATCACGGCCTCGGTGTAGAGCTGATCGATCTGTGTTTTGGAGACATCTATCTCCACCATTCCGGCCCAGCCGGAGGTCACCACGTCCTGGGCGTGGTATTCGTCGGCGTGCAAACCCACCGCACTCGCCTTGACACGCAAGGGAATGTCCTTGGACACCAGCACGACCCGACGGCCCTCGGCCGCCAGATTGAGCGCACAGGCCAGGATGCGGGAGTCATTGGTGTCGGTGCGGAATCCGACCGGGAGTACCGCGGGGTCGGTGTGGTTGAGTTCCACCTGCAGCGTTCCGCCCTCGGTGCCGATCGGCACCTGCTGATCCAGCCTGCCGTGTTGCAGACGCAGATCGTCGAGGTTGCGCAGGGCTTCCCGCGCGAACCAGCCCAGTTCGTGATGGTGGCGCTTACCTTCGAGTTCGCTGATCACGACCAGCGGTAATACGACATCGTTTTCGCCGAACCTGGTGAAAGCCCAGGGATCCGACAATAGAACCGAGGTGTCGATGACGAAGGATTTCGCACCGGAATTCTGGGAATGCGAGGGGCGGGCCCCCTTCGCGGCGGCTTCGCCTTTCGCGGAGCTGGAGTGCGCCGAGGGAGCGGGAACGGAGCGTGCAGCAGTCACGGTGGGCTCCTTTGTGTTCGCGCGGCACCCGCACGAACGATCTCGCTGGACCGGTCCGTCCCGATGGGATCCGACTTGCGTCAGATGCCCAGAGGGCCGGGTGCCGGCCCTCTCGTACTGAGTAGCTCAGTCACGGTTCAGGACCTCCCGTACGAGCCACACCGACGCGGCCCGCACCAACGACGCTACCGCCGACTGCCCGGTCTCCGCTCGGGCACAGGTAGGCGTGTCCGTGAATTTGTCGTTAACCCCGCATTGGTGCAGGGGATAGAGTCGCAGGTATGGCCGGTAACGAGGAGTTGGAGAAGCTGTCGTCCAAGGAGCTGCACGACCGTGCGGTCCGGCTCGCAGCGCGACGCGGCGACATCAAATATCTGTGGCGGCTACTGAAGTCGATTCCGGCCGCCGAGGCCGCCGCGGGCAACCTCGGCGAGAGCGAGGCCGATATCAAGTACGTGCTGCCGATGATCGACGACTACATCCACGCGGGCGACGGCAAGATCGCCGAGGTCCTGCGGCCCTACTACCTCGATTACCTCGCCAAGCACACCTGACCTCAGCGCTGGGGCAATGCGGCGCGGAAGAGTCCGACGGCGGTGCCGCGCAGGAAGTTCTCCCAGCTGAAGTGGTCGTCCCACAGGATGATTCGGCCGTCGCGCAGTTCGAAAGTGCCGCAGACCCAGAACCCGATCCGCAGCGGGCCGACGCGCAGGGTATCGGTGCGGTCGGTCAGCACGAAGTCGCCGTCGGCGGCGATGTGATGCATTTCGGCGGCGAAGCCGATGGTGTCGCGGTTCAGCCCGCGCAGGATCTTGCGCGTGAGCCCGCCGCCGACCGTCGGCAGTGAGCTGTTCTTCCAGACGACATCGGGGTGCAGGAGGTCCAGTGCCTCCTCCACCGCGCCGATCTCGAGTGCGGCGAAGAATTCCCGCACCGTGGTGATCGCGTCCTGCTTCAGTTCCAGTTCGTCGGTCATGCACTGAGCCTAAGCCGCTAGGGTCGGCGACGGTCGGCGATGAGGACACCCAGACCATCGAGAATTCGGTCGATGCCGAAGCTCAGCGCATCGCCCGGGCCCTCGCTCGCCGGTGCCGCGCCGGTGGCCGCGGCCTCCTCGGCGAAGGCGGCGGAAACCAGCGGAAACCGGTCGCCCGCGGCGGCCATCATCTCGGCGAACTGGCCCGCGATCTGCTGCGCAGTGTCCTGCCGGTCCCCGGTCGTCACCTGCTGCACGAGGCTGCGGATGTGCCCGTTGAGCAGCACGATGGTGTCCAGCCGCTCCGGCCCGGTCAACCCGGTGCCGTCGAGCGCGGTCAGCGCGGCGTTCATCCAGCCCATTTCATTGGGTCCGATCGCACGCACGCCGATGGTCAGGCTGATCGACCAGGGGTGTGCGCTGTAGCGCTCGAAGATCGTCTCGGCCCAGCGGCGCAGTCCGGCTCGCCACGGTTCCTCATTCGAATTCTGGTGCGCCGCAACGACATCCGGCGGGTCGCCCATCGCGGCATCCACCATCAGCGCGGTCAACTGTTCCTTGCCCGGCACATACCGGTACAGCGACATCTTGGTGAAGCCGAGGCGTTCGGCCAGGCGCTGCATGGACAGGTTCGCCAGTCCTTCGGCATCGGCGAGGGCGATGGCCTCCGCGACGATCCCCTCCAGTGACAGCGCGGGCTTGGGTCCGCGCTTGGGCCGCTGCTGGGTGCCCCAGAGCAGTTCGACGGTGGTCGGTGCAGGCATTTCCACATCCTTACGCATTGCGTGTTGACAAGTAACTGCGTCCACCATACTCTAATTCGTGTCCAGCGGATACAGATTCCATCGGACGCAGATACTGAACCTCGGGAGATATCATGCGCAACAAGACCGTTCTCATCTCCGGCGCGAGCATCGCCGGCCCCGCACTCGCCTACTGGCTGAGCCGCTATGGCTTCGCCGTCACGGTGGTCGAGCAGGCACCGCAGTTGCGACCGGGCGGCCAGGCCGTGGACTTCACCGGCAAAACGCACCACGAGGTGCTCGAGCGGATGGGGATCCTGGACGAGATCTACGCGCACCGCACCGGCACCACCGATATCGCGATCGTCGACGGCGAGGGCGAGCAGCAGGCGGTCATCTCCGGCGATTTCACCGGCGGCGACGTGGAGATCCTGCGCGGGGATCTGGCGCGGATCATGTACGAAAAGACCTACCAGGACTGCGAATACGTATTCGGCGACTCGATCAGCGCGCTGACCGAGACCGACGACGGTGTGTGGGTCGAATTCGAGCAGGGCGCGCCGCGTAGCTTCGATCTGGTCTTCGGCGCCGACGGCATCCATTCGCGGGTACGGCGTCTGGCGTTCGGACCGGAAAAGGAATTCGTCAAGCACCTCGGCCACTACTACTGCGTCGCCGGCGCGAGCCCGTGGGCTACCAAGTCCGAGGGCACACCCGAGCGGGTGACGGCCTACGGCTACAACGAGCCGGGCAAATGCGTCATCACCGGCGGCTCGAAGGCACAGCAGCTCTACATCTTCGCCTCGCCCGAACTCGACTACGCCCGTGACGACATCGAGGCACAGCGACACATCATCGAGGAGACCTTCGCCGACGTCGGCTGGGAGGCGCCGCGCATTCTCGCCGAAATGGCGGAGTTCGACGACTTCTTCCTCGACTCGATCAGCATGGTGCGCAAGATGAAGAGTTACAGCCGGGGCCGGGTCGCGTTGGTCGGCGATTCGGGCTACGGAAACACCCTGGGCGGCTTCGGAACCGGACTCGCGGTGCAGGGCGCCTACATCATGGCCGGTGAACTCGCGCTCGCCGACGGCGATTACCGGATGGCCTTCGCGCGCTACGACGAGCTCATGCACTCGCTGGGCAAACTCGCGGACTACAGCAACGCGGGCCGCTTCTTCGCGCCGAAGACCGCGCTCGGCATCAAGTTCCGCAACTGGTTCCTGCACTCGTGGATGTTCGACAAGATGGTGAAAATGACCGAGAACGTCAAGACCATCGAGCTGCCGGACTACCCGGCACTGGTCGCGGCCATCGATGCGAACTGACACCGGTAGCACCGGCACCCTGCAGCGGACCGAATGGTCTGGCGCGGCGAGATCGGCTGTGTTTCGATGGAACCGGGGTGGGGTCGAGTGCGTCTATAAGGTCAGACGGCACTGACGGAAGGGGCTGGCTCGGCCATGACAGCACAGATGGACGGCCGCGCGATCACCAATCCCGAGAACGCGCAAAACTTTTCGCACGCGGAGATCAAACAGGCTGCCGACCAGATGAATCCGGACGGACCGGACGGTGCGTTCGATGCCTGGGCCGCCATCGCGGCAGCGGTGACCAAGGCCGGACAGCAGTTCGAAACCGCGATTCAGCAAGCGGTGGATCAGCATTGGGAGGGCGCGGCGGCGGACCGGGCGGTGCGCGGCATCCGGGAGTATGCCGCCCGCGTCGGTGAGCTGGGCGAGTCGCTGGATCAGCAGTCGACACCGCTGTCGGCGGCGGTGAGCGCGGCGGGGCGGTTCAAGGTGGCGGTGCCGCCGGTGGTGGATAGTTCGGATAGTGCGCGGGGGCCCGAGTTGCGAAATTCGCAGGAGGAACAGGCCCGGGATGACATGAGCACGTTTTATATCCAGCCCTATGGGAGTACGGCGCCGTTGATTCCTACGTTGCCGCCGCCGGTCGATCCGATTTCTGGGGAGTCGGGGTTTTCGGGAGTGCTGGGGGCTTTTCCGGGTGGGGATTCCGGGAAGGCCGGGGATCCGAGCCCGGTGGAGGGTCCCGGCCAGGGTGGGATTTCCAGCAGAGCAGGAGATACAGGCACGCCTGACGGCACCGGCAGGGCTGGGGATTCCAGCAAAGCAGGAAATACAGGTACGACGGAGGGGACCAGCGAGGCTGCGGATACAGGTAAAGCGGCGGGCAGCAGCGGGACTGGGAATTCCGGCAAAGCGGAAGAGACGAGCGGCGCCGGGGATGCAGGTAAGGCCGTGGATCCGAACAACAACGGGGGCACCGGCAAGGCCGATGGGGCGGATCGATCCGAAGCTGTTGCCCCGCAGTCTATTTCGTCGAGTCAGAACAATGACTCATCGACCACGCCCGCGTCCTCTACCCATGCATCAGCAACTTCGGCCATCCCCTCGGCGGCCGGTACGCAGATTTCACCGACTACAGTCACATCCGACGGGATCGGGCCGGGAACCTCGACCTCGACGGGCGCTTCCCTCAGTCCCGGTAGCGCACCCAGTCTCGGTGGCGCGTCCAGTCTCGGTGGCGCGTCCGGTCCCGGTGGCGCACCCAGTCTCGGTGGCGCACCCAGTCTCGGTGGCGCACCCAGTCTCGGTGGCGCGTCCAGTCTCGGTGGCGCACCCAGTCTCGGTGGCACGTCCAGTCACGGTGGCACGTCCAGTCCCGGCGGTGCGCCCAGTCCCAGCGGCACGTCCAGTCCCGGCGGTGCGCTCAATCCTGGTGGTGCGCCGAACACCGGCGAGACTCCGAGTCCTGGCAAGTCGGTGCCGGGCGCCACACCGGGAGCGACGACTGCTCAGCCGAGCACCAGCACGCCGAGTCGGGTGGGTGCGACAGCTACCGCCGGATACTCCGGGATGCTGCCGCCCGGCGCGCGAACCCGACGAGGCGAAGACGGTGAACACAAGTCGGCGAAGTACTTGCGCACCGAGGAGCACGGCGAGGAACTCGTCGGCGAAGTGGAGAAGACCGTGCCGCCCGTACTCGGGGCGCAATGATGACGCAGTGGACCTTGTCCGCCGAGCAATTCGCGGCGGCCTGGTTCGGCACCGGCCTGGATCGCATGCCCTTTCCGTTCCGCTTCACCAGCCGCTTTCCCGGACTCCACGAATATCGGGCCTACCAGCGGCAATTCCGCGCCGAGCTGGACCGTGCGGACAATGCGTCGCTGCAGCGTGCCATCGGGGTGCTCGCAAAACCCGAGTGGCGCATCGAACTGTTCGGCATCGATAACACCCGCGGCGCGATCGAACTGCGCGCCATCGGCTGCGCCACCCGCACCGGACCGGGCGTCATCGCGCTGCAGGCTGCGGCTCCGGATGGCGGCAAGGTACGGCTGCGCCGCGTCCGCGTCGACCAACTCGCCACCGAACTGATCCGCCTGCTCCCCGATCCGCCACCCGGCACCGCGGCCGAAAAGAGCTACCTCCTCGACGATCTCGACGACGACCGCCCCGACCCCTTCGGCAACTCCCCCTCCCGCGCCATCCAAGACCGCTACCGCCGCTTCTGGCGCCAACCCTGCGACACCAGGGGCACCGCTACCGTCCTGGTCGGCCCCCGCAATGCCGAACCTCTGCGCACCGGAAAACTCCGCTGGATCGACACCAAGGCCGGCCGCTACTGCGAAGTCCCCGCCAACCGCGCCCTCATGATCCGCCCCGCCACCAGCGCCGACATCACCCGCTACCTGGACGAGTCCATCGTCCGAGCCAAAGCCCGCGTCGACTCATAGGACTCGCGGGCGGAGCAAGATCTGGTCAGCGACGCTTTCGCAGGAACCGTCGGCACCGCCGCCGAGATGACCGAGGGGCTGGCACAGTCCCACCCGCTCGACGATGTCGAGGGCGATCCGCTCACCGACAGCGACACGAATACCCGCTGCGCCGCGACGACGACGGCCAACTGCGCGCGTACGTCGCGGTCGCCATCGACGAAATTGAAGAAGCTCGCCGAGCGAGCCGCCGAAAGGGTATTCAGCTCTGAATCCGGTTGTCGTCGAACCTGATCCGTTTCGACGACACGAGCCCGCCGTCGTGGCTGCGGTCCGGTCGAACCGAAATATGCTGCGGCCGAGGCGAACTCGATGAACACCAGGCGATGAAGGTGTCGTATATCCAGTGGCTACCTCGCACAGGTCACACGGCATGGTCACTGGATGTGCGGCAGCACGATCACCCCCGCCTCGCCGTTCCCATCCACTACGCCTTCACCAGCGGTACCCTCGGCGACCGCCTGATGACCAAATCCACCCGCAACCGTCCCGACCTCTATCGCGATGCCACCGCCGACCTGGCCCCGGACACCACCGTCCGCATCCTCGAACCCGGCCACCCCCTGCCCCTCTGAACCATTGCACGCCCGGGTTGTTGCGCCCGCCGACATTCTCGCTACCAGCTCGGGCGGGTGCGCATCGCATCGGACCGATGCACGGTCCGGTAACCGACGAGCACAGCCAGCTGCCACTGCGGCGATCTCGATGCGGGCGCGACAGGAACCGCCCAGAAATCCGGCGACGGAGCGGCTTTCGACCTCGGCTACAGACGATTTCGCCTGGGAACCCACGTGCACCGACGACTACCGTTGGCGCACAGCCGGATTCCCAGGCGAATAAGAGGGGCTCAGCCGAGCAGGTGCCAATCCTCGAGGCCGTTGTAGAGCGGCAGGTCCCGGGCCAGCTTGGTGACGCGAGCGCGCAGCGCGTCGACATCGGAGCCCCCGGCCAGTGCGGTGGCGATGATGTCGGCGACCTCGGTGAATTCGGCGTCGCCGAAGCCGCGGGTGGCCAGGGCTGCGGTGCCGATGCGCAGGCCGGAGGTGACCATCGGCGGGCGCGGGTCGAACGGAACGGCGTTGCGGTTCACCGTGATTCCGATTTCGTGCAGCAGATCCTCACCCTGCTGACCATCGATCTCGGAGTTGCGCAGGTCGACGAGCACCAGGTGCACATCGGTGCCGCCGGTGAGGACGCTGATGCCCTTGTCCTTGACGTCCGCACCGCCGAGCCGCTCGGCCAGAATCTTCGCACCGGACAGGGTGCGCTCCTGGCGCTCTTTGAATTCGGCGCCCGCCGCGATCTTGAACGCGACGGCCTTGGCGGCGATCACGTGCATGAGCGGGCCGCCCTGCTGCCCCGGGAACACCGAGCTGTTGAGCTTCTTGGCGTACTCCTGCTTGGCCAGGATCAACCCGGAGCGCGGACCGCCCAGCGTCTTGTGCACGGTGGAGGACACCACATCGGCGTAGGGCACCGGCGAGGGGTGCAGACCGGCGGCGACCAGACCGGCGAAGTGCGCCATATCGACCCACAGCTTCGCGCCGACCTCATCGGCGATCTCCCGGAACGCCGCGAAGTCCTGGTGCCGCGGGTAGGCCGACCAACCGGCGACGATCACCTTCGGACGCGAGCTGAGCGCGGTCTTGCGCAGCTCCTCCATATCGATGCGGTGATCTTCCTTGCTGACCCCGTAGGAGTGCACCTCGTAGAGCTTGCCGGAGAAGTTCAGCCGCATGCCGTGGGTGAGGTGTCCGCCGTGCGCGAGGTCGAGGCCGAGCAGCCGGTCACCCGGCTCCATCAGCGCCATCAGCACCGCGGCATTCGCCTGCGCGCCGGAATGCGGCTGCACATTGGCGAATTCGGCGCCGAAGAGTTCCTTGGCACGATCGCGGGCAAGGGTCTCGACGACATCGACGTGCTCGCAGCCACCGTAGTAGCGACGGCCCGGGTAGCCCTCGGCGTACTTGTTGGTGAGCACGCTGCCCTGCGCCTGCAGCACCGCGCGCGGCACGAAGTTCTCCGAGGCGATCATCTCGAGGGTGTCGCGTTCGCGGGCGAGTTCGCCTGCCATCGCGGCAGCGAGCTCCGGATCGAGCTCACCGAGGGATTGGGTATTGACAGAGGCGGTCGTCTGCGTCACCTGGCCGAGTCTATTGGCCGTCCGCGCCGCGCCGATCAGGGGGTTCTGTGTCTCGGTGTGCATCGCAACCTCCGTGGTCCGGGTGCCCCGGAGTGCGCACCCCAAGGCCCATGAGCCCAGCACCCAGGCGCGCGGTGCGGGGCGAGGGTGCTTCCCGGTGGTTGCTTCCACCTCGAGTGCGCCAGTCGCGGTCCAACCATCTTATCCGTGGGTCGGCGACGGTCCGCGACCCGTCAAGCCCCGGGTACGGCGGACCGCAACAAGGCGGTGAGGTGCATTTGCGCATCGTCGAGTGGCCGGGTCGATTTCAGCGCCCGTGATTGGATGATCGCGCCCTCCAGCGCACTGATGACGAATCCGGCCAGCGACCGCGCCTCCTCGGCCGATAAACCCTTGTCGCGCAGCCCATTCGCGAGTTGGTCGGTCCACTCGGTGAAGACGGTGCCCGCGGCGGCCTGCACCCGCGGTTCGGATTCGGCGAGAGCGGCGCCGACAATCGGACATCCCGTGGTGAACGCGGACTTTTCGAGAGCGCGCCGCCACCAGCCGACGAGCGCGGCGATCCATTGTTCGGCGGTTCCGGAGCCGGTGATCTTGTCGGTCACCGCGGCCAGACGTGCACCCGCCGTCTTGGTCGCGACCTCGACCAACTCGCTTTTACCGGATGGAAAGTGCTGGTAGAGCGAGTTTCGGGAGGCACGACCGCGTTCGAGCAAAGTGGCGAGCCCGGCGGCGTGCACGCCCTGTTCGCGCACCAGCTCGATGGCGCTCTCGATCAACCGGTCGCGCGGACCCAAGGTCATCGCCATCCTCCTCGCCCATGCTTGCGTGAACCGATCGGTCCATGCTGCAATCATGACAGATATGGACCGATCGGTTCATCGAAAGGACGGGATTCATGAGCGAGCACAGCGAGCGAAAGATCAACACAGCCGCCTGCGCGGTCATGACGGAGCCGAGCGCCAGTGAGGCGAAGGCATGAGCGCGCCGACCGATCTGTCACAGCTGTCGGGACTCGAACTACTGCGCACCGCGATGACGACCGACTCGCGACGACCGTTTATCGGCGATCTGCTCGGCCTGGAGGTCGAGGAACTAGAGTTCGGGAAGGCGGTCTTCGGGCTGCGTACCCGGCCCGATTTCGCCAACCCGCTCGGCACCACGCACGGCGGCATCTGCGCCACCCTGCTCGATTCGGTAATGGGCTGCGCGGTGCACACCACGCTCGACGCCGGTGTCGGCTACACCACGCTGGAACTGAAGATCAACTACATCCGCGCGGTACCCACCGACGGTCGTCGCCTGACCGCGACCGGCACCACCATCCACGTCGGCCGCACTACCGCGACCGCCGAGGGTCGCGTCGTGGACGACCAGGGCAAGTTGGTCGCACACGGCACCACGACCTGCGTCATCTTCCGCTGAAGGGAGTACAGCCATGACTCAACGCAGCACAGCCGCAGCGGCGCGCAAGTTCCGTCGGGAACGGCTCATCGGGCGCTATCTGGTCAACCCCGCTGTCGGACTGCTGGATCGAATCGGCATCCGTTCCTCGATGATCGCCGAGTTGGAGACCATCGGCGCCAAATCGGGTCAGCCGCGCCGCGTGCCGGTCACCGTTTCGATCGATGACGAGGGCGCGTGGCTGATCTCCCAGCACGGCCACCGCGCGGGCTGGGCCCGCAATATCGCCGCGAATCCGCAGGTCCGGCTGCGCCAGGGCAAGCGCTGGTACACCGGTACCGCGGCCTTCGTCCCCGATGACAATGTGGCCGCCCGCGCCCGCACTTTCGCCAGGGGCCACGCCGCCGAGTCGGCCACGGCATGGACGATCAAGGCACTGGAATCCGACCCCATCTCGGTGCGCATCACCTTCACCGCCGCCTGAGGATGTGTCTCTCGCCACCGGTTTCACGGGGGTCATCCAGAGTCACATGGTGCGAAGGGCTCCCGGGGTGAGCGGCTCGTCGAGGAGGCGGCGGAAGCGGTCGGCGCGGTCGTCCGCGTCGGCGGCGCGGTCCAGCCAACTGCCGAGCAGGCGGTAGCCCTCGACGTAGGTGCTGATGTAGGCGCGCCAGAGGGGCGAGGACAGGAAGCGCAGGGATTGGCGGGCGCGTTCCTGAGTGGTCAGGCCCCAGCGCTGCAGGAATTCGGCGACCTCGTCGGCGTCGCGGCGCCGATCGTGCAGCAGCAGCGCGGCATCCTGCCTGACTCCGAGCAATTCGGCCGAGGCATTCGAAAGCTGTTCGGCGCGTTCACCTTCGAAACGCAGACCCAGATCGGCGTAGATCTCCTGCGCCCATTTGCCCCAGCCGGATCCGACGATCGAGCGCAGCGCCAGATCCGCCAGCCCCTCCGCCATCAGGCACTGCGGGGTATTCACCAGGAACAGCGTCTGCTCGGCCTGCCCGTTCGCGACCAGACCGGCCTCTTTTCGGCAGTGCTCGGTGTGGTGTCCCGGATAGGCCTCATGCGCGATGAGGCCGGGCAGATGCGCCATGTGCTGTTTGAGATCGGAGTTGATCGCCACCCGGGAGTGGTAGTTGCCCAGGTAGTAATTGAAGCCGGACCAGGGCTTATCCCCCACCACCTCATAGGTGACGTGCTCGTGGTCGGGCAACGGATAACGCTCGCGCACCCGTTCCCGCAACGCACTCGAGAACGCCTCGACGCAGACACTCAACCGCTCCGGCGGAATCTCATCGGCCTTGCGGAATGCGGTCACCCGTTCGGCGAGCGGGCCGTCACCGGGCAGCACCTCGTCCATCTGCCGGTGCGCGTCGCGGTAGTCCTCGACATCGCCGGGTGCGATATCGACATCGAAGTACGCGCGCACCTCGTCGACGAACCTGATGTCGTCCCCGGCGAACTTGCGACCGGAGCATTCCAGCGCGCGCAGATGCACATCGAGGAATTCGGTGCGCTGCCGCGGCAATCCGGCCGCGGGCAGTTCCGCACGCAATGCCGCCGCCCGCCGCGCCAACTCGCGCGGCTCGGGAGCGGGCGCGTTCTCCACCTCGCGACGCAACGCCGGATCGCCGGTATAGGCGTCGACGAAACCTTCCTCCAGCCGGTCGAATGCCAAGCCGAGCCGCAGGTACTCGGTCACGAGGGGATGCGCTTCCATGTCCGCCGACATTAGCCGCTGAAGGCCATGTCATCGACCGGTTACCACCCGGTATCGGCACCCCGCTTTTCACACGATGTTGACGCAGAGCAGAATTCGGCTATGCGAGAGCTGGACCGAATCTCATACAGTCGGCGCGCGACGTATGCGTGTTTGCCTGAACGGAGTGTCGGGTAAGTGGCACGAATGAGCGAGCCGAGTCCCTATGTGGAATTCGACCGGAAACAGTGGCGGACCCTGCGTAAGTCGACTCCCCTGGTGCTCACCGAGGAAGAACTGATCGGACTTCGCGGCCTCGGCGAACAGATCGATCTGGAAGAGGTCGCCGAGGTCTACCTCCCGCTCGCTCGTCTCATCCACCTGCAGGTCGCCGCACGTCAGCGGCTGTTCGCCGCGACCGCGACCTTTCTCGGGGAGACCCATCCAGACCAGCAGGTGCCATTCGTGATCGGTGTCGCGGGCAGTGTCGCGGTCGGAAAATCCACCACCGCCCGCGTACTACAGGCGCTGCTCGCGCGGTGGGATCACCATCCGCGTGTGGATTTGGTCACAACCGACGGATTCCTATATCCCACCGCGGAACTGAACCGGCGCGGCATCATGCATCGCAAGGGTTTTCCGGAAAGTTACGACCGCCGCAAACTACTGCGCTTCGTCACCGAGGTGAAATCCGGTGCGGCCGAAGTATGTGCGCCGGTGTATTCACATATCTCCTACGACATCGTGCCGGGCAAGTTCCACTGCGTGACTCAACCCGACATTCTCATCGTGGAGGGTCTCAATGTGCTGCAGACCGGTCCGCGGTTGATGGTCTCGGATCTGTTCGACTTCTCGATCTACGTCGACGCGCGCATCGAGGACATCGAGAACTGGTATGTGCAACGGTTTCTCACGCTGCGCGAGACCGCGTTCGCCGATCCGAACGCGCATTTCCACCACTACGCGGGCTTCACCGACGACCAGGCGACGGTCGCCGCGAAGGAGATCTGGAACTCCACCAACCGGCCGAATCTGGTGGACAACATTCTGCCCACCCGTCCGCGCGCGACGCTGGTGCTGCGCAAGGACGCCGACCACAGCATCAACCGGCTGCGGTTGCGCAAGCTCTGACCATCACAGCTTCCAGGCCGCGTCCAACCGGGCGGCGACATCGATATCGCGCACCGCGGCGATATGCGGTTTGCGGATTTCGGTGGCGAGATAGCGCGCGACGAAGCGCCGGATCTCGTGGTCGACACTGGCCAGGATGCGCAGCAGCTGCCCGCGTTTGGTGGCGGTGGCCACATTGATGCGAACATCGCTCGGGCGCGGTTCGGCGATATCGATGACGACCCGCAGCGGCTCCGCGGTGCGCACGGTCAAGTGCAGGTGGATATTGCCGTCGATGTGGAAGCGGTGCCGATCGACGGCGAGATCGAGCAGCAGATCGACATCGAGCGGAATGACCAGCTCGAAGGAGATGACCTCGTCGACGTACCGTTGCAGCTTCGGCTCGCCGAGTCGCACCTGCGCGGCGACCTTCGCCAATTTGGCGGGCCCGACACCGATCGGGCCGAAATCGAAGGCGGCGCCGGTCAACTGGGCGAATGCACCTGAGATGCGCTGTTCCGAGGCCGCATATTCCAGGAAGCGCCGACCGAATTCCGCATAGCCGATGTAGGACATCTGCTCCCCCTTCGGCCCGGGCACAGCATTCGTCGACTCGTCCACAAACCGGACGGTACGCGAATGTCGTTGCGTCAGATGCCGAAGCGGCGATGTCGAGCGGCGTAGTCGCGCAAGGCGCGCAGGAAGTCCACCCGGCGGAATTCCGGCCAGTACGCCTCGGTGAACCATATTTCCGAGTATGCGCTCTGCCACAGCAAAAACCCGGAAAGACGCTGCTCACCGGAGGTCCGGATGACCAAGTCGGGATCCGGTTGGCCGGAGGTGTAGAGGTGCTGGCCGATGGAGTTCACGGTGATCGACTGGACCAGATCCTCCCCGGTCTCCCCCGCCGCGATCTCCTGGCGGACCAGCTTGCGGACCGCGTCCGCGATCTCCTGCCGACCGCCGTAGCCGACCGCGACATTCACGTGCACACCGTCGCGTCCGATGGTGCGTTCGGCGGCGGTGCGCAGCCGCTTGGCGACCAACTCCGGAAAGCCGTCGAGGGTGCCGACGATGCGCACACTCCAGTTCTGTTCCGGTGCTGACAGCTCCTCGACGACATCGGTGATCACCTCGAACAGGGTCTCCAGTTCGTCGGGATCGCGCTGCAGATTCTCGGTGGACAGCAGATAGACGGTCACCATCTCGATGCCCTCGTCCGCGCACCAGCCGACCAGTTCGGCGATTTTCAGCGCACCGACCCGATGCCCGTGGGTCACATCGGTGAAACCGTTTTCTCTGGCCCAGCGCCGATTACCATCGCACATCACCGCGACGTGCCGAGGATGTTGTTTGCCGGCCAGCTGCTTGGACAGCCGCGCCTCGTAGATGCGGTATGGCAAACCACGCACCTGACTGGGAAGCTCCACGGCGACCAACCCTACGCCTCAGCGGCGCGATCCCGGCATCGACTGCGGTTCCGGGTACGGTGACGATACGGCACAACTTACGGTACCGTAAGTTACTGACTAGTATGACCAGGAGGTAACTCGTGTCCGAAATGGTCGGCGCGACCGATGCGACACCGGTCGCGATCCCGGGCGCGTCAGCACTGCTCAAGCCGCGGATGCGGGGCTGGATTCACACCTGGGCGGTCGGCATCGCGGCAATCGCGGTGCTCGTTTTGGTCTCGAAGGCCGCGAGCGTCTCGGCGACGGCAGGCTGGTCCACTCTGGTCTACGGGCTGACCGTCTGCGGGTTGTTCGGCATCAGCGCCGTCTACCACCGGGTGACCTGGGCCACCGCGAAGGCGCGCGTCCAGATGAAGCGGGCCGATCATTCGATGATCTTCCTGTTCATCGCGGGCAGCTATACGCCGTTCGCATTACTCGGCCTACCGGGACGAACCGGCCAGATACTGCTGCTGGTCGTGTGGCTCGGCGCGCTGGCCGGTGTGGCGCTGAAACTGTTGTGGCCGACCGCGCCCCGATGGGTCGGGGTGCCGCTGTATCTGCTGCTCGGTTGGGCGATCGTGCCGGTGGCGGGGCAGCTCAATACG
This sequence comes from Nocardia pseudovaccinii, assembly GCF_050942345.1. Classification (NCBI taxonomy): domain Bacteria; kingdom Bacillati; phylum Actinomycetota; class Actinomycetes; order Mycobacteriales; family Nocardiaceae; genus Nocardia; species Nocardia pseudovaccinii. The sequence continues at coordinate 1,782,036 of NZ_CP192074.1, read as the reverse complement.
AATATCGGCATCGCACCGCTGATCCTGCTGCTCATCGGCGGTCTGGTCTACAGCGGTGGCGCGATCCTCTACGCGACCAAATGGCCGAACCCGTGGCCCGCGGTCTTCGGCCACCACGAGTTCTTCCACGCCGCGACGGTGCTCGCCGCCCTGTGCCACTACGCCGCGATCTGGCTGGTCGTGCTGCGCTGAGTGCAGCCGGGCAGCCGGAACATCGTGGGCATGCCGAATTGCCCTTTGCGGCAATAGAGTTGGGGACGGATGCGGATCCGGAAAATTGCGGGGCGAGATGGCACAGCAGACGATCGAGACCGGTAGACAGCAGGCGGGACGCGAGCGGGGCATCGGCTACCGCTGGGGCGTGGCGATGGCACAGCACCGGCGGATCGTCGTCGCGGTGTGGCTGGTGCTGATCGCCGCGTGCGCGGTCGCCTACCCACAGCTCAACGGCCGCCTGGAGGCCATGGAATTCCACGCCGACAAGGCGGAATCGACACGGATCACCGAACTGCTCGCCGCGCACTATCCGGATCTGGGAGCCGAACAGCTTGCGCTGGTCTTCGATTCGGAGCAGCGGACCGTCGATGATCCGGCCTACCGGGCGATCGTGGAGCGGGCGGTCGCGGATCTGCGCGATGTGCCCGGGGTGCGGGTCGCGGTCGGGCCGTTCCAAGGGGATCAGAAGTCGCAGATCTCGGCGAGCAGGCATGCGGCGCTTGCCGTCGTCGGGATCGACGGCACGATTCCGCAGCGCGCAGAGTTGGCCGGTGAGCTGCAGGAACGTGCAGGACAGTTCTCCGGTGACGGAGTGACCGTCGGGCTCACCGGCTTCTCACCCGTGCTGCGCGACCTGATGGAGATCGAGGTGGCCGATTCCGGCCAGGCCGAGGCGCTGGGCCTGCCGGTGGCATTCGTGCTGCTCATCCTGGCGCTCGGCACGGTGGTCGCCGCGTTGGTGCCGGTCATGGTGGCGTTGAGCGGGCTGTTGCTCGCGTTCGGCGGACTGTTTCTGCTTTCGCATGTGATGGCGACCAGTTCGCTGTTGCTGGCCGTCGCGACCATGATCGGCACCGGCATCGGGCTGGACTATGCGATGTTCGTGGTCAGTCGGTTCCGCGAAGAGCTCGCGAAGCCGGGCGGCAGTTCCGCGGCCGGTGTGGCGCATGCCTGCGGGATCGCGATCGCCACGGCGGGTAAAACGATCGTCGCCTCGGGCTTCATCGTGATGATCTCGCTGTGCTCGCTGGTGGTGGTGCGCGCGCCGGTGTTCCGCGGTATCGCGGTCGGCGTGGTGATCGCGGTCGTGGCCACGCTGATGGTGGCGCTGACGCTGCTGCCCGCGGTGCTGGCAATGCTCGGGTCGCGGGTGAATCGCGGTGCGCTGCCCGCGCGGTGGCAGCCGTTGGAGACCCGGCCGGGATCGGATGCCGATCCGGCGAGCGGGCGGTGGGCCCGGTGGAGTCGGATCGTGATGGCACGTCCGGTGGTATTCGGTATCGCGGCCACGCTGGTGTTGCTGGTGGCGGCCGCGCCGCTGACCGGAATTCGCTACGGCATGGATATGGGCACCGCGGCGATGGGCGACACCACCTCCGGCAAGGCGAGCAAGGTCGCCTCGGAGAATTTCGCGCCTGGACTGCTCGCGCCGATCACGATCGTGGTGACCGGCGCCGGTGATACGCCGCTGAACGCCACGGCGACCGGCGAGGTACAGAACTTCCTGACCGCACTCCGCTCGGATGAGCGCATCGAACAAGTGCTGCCGATCCAGCGGGACGGCCGGATCTTCGCAATGGTGGTCGCGAAGACCGCATTCGATTCCACCGAGGCCGATCAACTCGTCCGGGAGATCCGCGACCGGGCCACCGCACTGCCCGGTGACACGCTGGTCGGCGGTCCGACGGCGGAGTTCGCGGATATGTCCGACGAGATCACGGGGAAACTGCCACTGGTCGTCGCGCTGGTTCTATGCTGCTCGTTCGTGTTCCTCATTGCTGCCTTCCGCAGCATCGCGCTACCGATCAAGGCAATAGTGATGAATCTGCTGGCCACCGGCGCAGCCCTCGGCATCACCGTTGCGGTGTTCCAGTGGGGCGTCGGCGAGTCACTGCTCGGATTCCACAGCACCGGATTCATCCAGGTATTCCTGCCGACCATGGTCTTCGCGATTCTGTTCGGGCTGTCGATGGACTACGAGGTTTTCCTGATCCGCCGGATCAAGGAGTTCTGGGAGCACTCCGCGCGCACCGCGGCCGATAACGAATACGCCGTGGCGGCCGGGCTCCAGCACACGGCCCGCCCGATCAGTGCGGCTGCGGCCATCATGGTGGTGATCTTCGGTAGCTTCCTGACCGCCAGCGTGCTGGAGCTGAAGGAGGTCGGGCTGGCGCTGGCAGTGGCCGTGGCGATCGATGCGGCACTCGTGCGATTGGTCTTGGTGCCCGCGCTGATGAAGCTGTTCGGAACCTGGAACTGGTGGCTGCCCGGCTCGGGGACGCCCGTGCGCGTCGGGGTTTCGGTGCGCGCGCAGGCACCGGCGCAGGCGGGCTCCGCTCCGGATGTCAGGGCACCGTGATCACCAAGCTTGTTGTTTGGGCGCTGAAGGCGCGGTGGGGGCTGGCGGCGGTGGTGATCGCCGCGAACCTCGGTGGCCTCGGGGTGATCGTGACCGAGCTGTGGCTGAGTGGATTTTTCGGCCGGATCGGGGATGGCTGGGGGCGCATCATCGGGCTTGCGTCGATCTATCCGATGTTGGGATTCCTGGCCGGAGTCGGGCTCGCCGTGCGCGATCGGACCGTGTATTTCGGGTGGCTCGATGACGGGCGCAAGCCGACCGTCGACGAGGCGCGACGACTGCTGCGCCTACCGATCGCGATCACCACCCGAGCGCTGGCGATATGGCTGCCCGGCGTGATCGTCGCGGCCTCGATGCTCTCGCACCTGGCCGCACACAACAGTGCGGCGGTGACGGTGGCCCTGTTCACCCTCGGCGCACTGCAATCGGCCGGATTCACCTTCCTGATCGTCGACCGGCTTATCCGCCCCACCATTCCGGTGGTGTCCGGGGTGCTCGGCCCGACCGCGCACTGGAGTTCCTCGGTGCTGATGCGGGTCGTGATGACCTGGGCGGTGGCAGGTGCGATGCCGCTGCTCATGCTGATCACGGTGCTCGCCGATCCGGCCTCCGGGGCACCGGACCGCGTCCGCGCCGCCATCTACCTCTCCATTGTCGGCATCGGATCCGGTGTGCTGGCGACCGCGATCCTGGCCCGTTCGGTCGCAACGCCGATGCGCACACTGCGGCGGGCGCTCGATCGGATCACCAAGGGCGAGTTCGATGTTCGGGTTCCCGTCGGCAGCACCAGCGAGATCGGGCGGCTGGAGAATTCGGTCAATGAACTCGCTGCCAACCTGTGTGAACGTGAGCGGATGCGGGTGGTATTCGGCCGTCACGTCGGCACGGAAGTCGCCGAGCGGGCATTGGCGGGCGGGGTCGATCTGACCGGCGATGTGCGCGAGGTGTCGGCGCTGTTCGTCGATGTCACCGGATCCGTCGAGCTGTCCAGCGGTCTGACGCCGCACGATTTCGTGGCCAAGCTCAATCGACTGCTCGCGATCGTGGTTGCGGCGACCGAGGAGAACAACGGCCTGGTCAACAAGTTCGAGGGCGATGCGGCGCTGTGCATCTTCGGTGCGCCGATCGCGTTGCGCGACAATGCGACCCCTGCGCTGCGGGCCGCGCGGCGCATTCGCGACGAGGTCACGGCCACCGGCGAACTCGATATCGGCATCGGCGTCGCACGTGGGCGGGTGTTCGCCGGTGATATCGGCTCCGATACGCGGTTGGAGTACACGGTGATCGGCGATGCGGTCAACGAGGCGGCCCGGCTGACCACCGAAGCGAAAGAGGTGCCGCGCCGAATCCTGGTGAGCGGTGCGATCATCGAGGCGGCGGCCGAGCACGAGCGCGCCAAATGGGTTCGCTACGACAGCATTCTGCTGCGTGGCATGCCCGAACCCACCGTCTGCTGGACCGACGTGGCGGCCACCCCGACTCCCAAAGGGATGGAACCCGATACCGATGCGGCGGCCATCAGCGCGATCGCCGAAGTACGAACTGCGACAACCGAATCCCCGTCGCAGAAGCATTGAGCGCCGGGGCGCCTCGGCAGGATTGAGAGCGATCAGCCGGTCAGATGACGATCGAATCCTGTCGCAAAATTCGCTGATCGCCGTCTCGCGGTGCCTTCAGCCGGAGTGCAGAACAATCAGGCCGTCAGCGCGACAATCGAATCCGCGTCCCAGAATCGCTGAGCGCCGGACCGCGACACGTTCCAGGGTTCAGAGCAGCCAGCCGGTCAGCGCGACAACCTCCGCGGCGATATCGGTGACCTCGCGGCCATCGGTGTCGACCCGATGCACCCACACCGGGGCCTCGGCATCCAGTTTCGCCGCCATCACCCGGCCACGCTCGACGTGCTCATCCAGCGCACTACCGATCTCCCGGCTTGCGAGCCGCTCGGCCGCTGTCGCGTCCGCACAGGTCAGGAGGACCGCGGTGACCTCCGGCTGCTCCCCCATCGCCGTGACGAGTTCACCGAGCACCCCCTCGAACACACTCGCGACATTAGTGTAGACCATCCGCCGATACCCGAGTGCACGGTAATTCGCCCACATCGCAGCAAGATTCCGCTCCGCCAGACCGTGCTCCCAAGGTGCGGGATACGCCAGATCCAGATTGTCCCCCTCGATCAAACAATGCCGCACCCGCGCCGCCGAAAGCCGCGCATGAACCTCGAACGCCACCGTCGTCTTCCCGACCCCGGACCGACCACCGATGAACAAAGCCTGACTGCGCAAGGTCACCCACCAACTCTGCCGCAAGCAGCCCGCCCACCGTGGGCGCATTGCCGCACCTCGCCCCCAACTGACGCATACTCGCCGATGTCCTCGCACAATGTGCATCCCGCGCACGCAATGGAGCCTGTGCACGGCGGGCTCGCGTTCGACATGCACCTGCGCCTGGCAAACAACCTCCGCTCGGCGTGCAGGACTCTGCCCGGCATGCGACAGGCAAGCTGCGTTCGACATGCAATCAGTGCGCTGCCCACACCCGGCGCGGGTGTGCAATCTGCGTGCGGCATATGACCGGCGCGCTGCGTGCGGCGGGCGACCTGTGCCCGGTGCGCAGGGAACTCGGCACGTGGACTCGACTGGCGGTTGGGTGGGCCCAACCGAGCGGGTGCGGCGGGGCTACGGGCGGTTCAGGGAGGCACGCAGCTCGGGTGGGGTCGTTACGGGGAGGTCGCAGACTGAGCCGCGGCAGACGTAGGCGGAGGGCATTCCGTTCACTGGGGTGCGGTCGGTCAAGAGGGGGACCGAGTTGGTCGTAGCGGCGATGATGACGGTGCCGCCTGGGGCTTCGGCGCGGGCGGTGGCGATCAATTCTGTTGCCGCGGTTGAGGTGTCGGGTAAGGCGATGGCAACTTGGAGGGGGCCGCGCAGAGCGGGTTCGGCCACGGTGAGCCATTGGCCTGCCGAGCGTGGTACGCGGGCGAGGACGACGGCGCCGCGTTGGAGGGTCTGGTCGGCCAGTTCGCGGTAGCGCAGGGCCGGTTCCGGGGCGCTGGTGGTGGCGGCGGCGGTGAGGAGGGCTTCGGCCAAGGCGGATGCGCCTGCGGGGGTTGCGCCGTCGATGGGATCACGGGGGCGGGCGACGAGGGTTTCGGCGTCGTCGGCGGTGTCGAACCAGCTGCCGGGCGCAGTGTCGTCAGCGAAGTGTTGAATTGCCTTGTCCAGCAGTCGTTGTGCGTGTTCGAGCCAGTCGAGTCGGCCGGTGGCCTGATGTAGGGCGAGCAGGCCGGTGACCAGCCAGGCGTAGTCCTCCAAGACGCCCGGAGACGTGCCGACCACGCCACCGAGCGACGCGCGGCGAACCCGGCCCTCGACCACGTGCTCGGTAAGCAGGAAGCGGGCACAGCGAGCGGCGGCTTCCACCCAATCATCTTGCCGCAGAGCCGAACCCGCCTCGGCTAGTGCTGTAATCGCCATGCCGTTCCAGGCGGTCACCACTTTGTCGTCGCGGTCCGGCTGTGGGCGTCGCGCACGGGCCTCGCGCAGTGTGGCGCGGGCACGTTCGAAGCGTTCACGGGCAGTCCCGTTGTCGGACAACGCATCAGGATCGGCATAGAGGGTGAGCACCGAGGTGCCCTGTTCGAAATTCCCGGCCGTAGTCACCCCGAAAACCTCTGCCGCCCAGGCGCCTTCGATAGGGCCGAGTTCGCCGATCAGCTCGGCGGGCGTCCAGACATAGGTCGCGCCTTCGACACCCGGTCCGCCCGGCTCCAAGTGGGTGTCGGCGTCCAGCGCGGACGCGAACCCACCGTGCTCGGTGCCGAGGTCGTCGAGAATGAACTGCACCGTCTCGTGAGTGACCCGGTGCGCCAGTGACTCTCGCTCAGGGCTTCGGCGGGCGAGATGCGCATAGGCGCGCAGCAATTGCGCATTGTCATAGAGCATCTTCTCGAAATGCGGCACCAGCCAGGCGGCATCGACGGAGTAGCGCGCGAACCCGCCGCGCAACTGGTCGTAGATACCGCCGCGCGCCATGGCTTCGGCCGTCCGATTCACTACATCGAACGTCCCGGCATCGCCGGTGCGCTCCCAACTGCGCAGCAGCCCCTCCAACAAGGCCGATGGCGGAAACTTCGGCGCACCACCGAATCCACCGTGTTCGATATCTTCATCACGCAGCACCGTGACGACCGCATGATCGAGCAGTTCGGCCGAAATCGTCACATCGGCATCGGGCAGCCCGGCGGCCTGTGCCCGCAGTGCGTCGGCCACCTGCGCGGAAGCCTTGTCCACCTCATCGCGCCGGGTGTTCCAGGTATCGGTAACGGCCGTGAGCAGCTGGGTGAACGACGGCATCCCACCGCGCGGCACCTTCGGGTAGTAGGTACCGCAATAGAAGGGCTCGCCATCCGGCGTGAGGAAGCACGTCATCGGCCAGCCCCCCTGACCGGTCATCGCCACCGTGGCATTCATGTAGACCGCGTCCAGATCCGGACGCTCCTCACGATCCACCTTGATGCACACGAAGTTGTCGTTCATCTGCGCCGCCGTCCGCTCGTCCTCGAACGACTCGTGCGCCATCACATGGCACCAGTGACAACTCGCGTACCCGACGGACAGCAGGATCGGGACATCCCGCGCCCGCGCCGCGGCCAAGGCCGCGGGATCCCACTCCCGCCAATGCACCGGGTTATCCGCATGCTGTCGCAGATACGGTGAGGTCGCGCTACCCAGCAGGTTCACCATCTCAGCCTCTCACGTCCACTCGAACCGGCCACTCGAGGAGGTACCCGATTCACACCGGCAATCACACTCGCAATGGTCACGCAGGCGGGGACCTCCAGGGCCGCTGGAACCGAGCCCACCGAAATGGACCTCTCGGTACGCTTTCCGCAAGAACGAATCCCCTGGAATCCGCTCCCGGGGCCTTATTCGTTCAGCGCTGAATTCCCTAGCGCAGCGCCGGTTCCGGAACCTCTGAGCGGAGGCCACGTCCCCGAGCGTGGAGTCCGCATCCGAATGCATCGGATCGAGGGCGGTCGCGATGCCGATTGCTTGCGCTAAGCAACTACCGTGCGCATCGACATCGAAAGGCAGGTATCGACTCGAACAGGATCTCGGCGCGCCGCCGGTGACATATGCGGCATGCTCGCGGCAACCTCGCGCCGCGATCGCAGCCCGAGCTTGGCGAGGATGTTCGATACGTGAGACTGAACTGTGCGGCGCGACAAGAACATCTGCGCCGCGATATCGGAGTTGGTGCAGCCTTCGGCGACGAGCGCGGCTACCTTGCGCTCGGTATCGGTCAGCGCCGCCCAGCCGGATTTGGGCCGGTTGCGTCGACCGCGTACACCTCGCCGAATGTCGTACGGTCGCACACGTGCGACCGTACGGGCGGTGTCCCACGATGCGCCGAGGCGGCTATAGATCCCGATCGCGGTGTCCAGCGAACGGCGCGCATCGACATCCCGTCCCGCGGCGGCGAGCAGCACGGCGGCGTTCTCGTGAGCCTGCGCTTGGTAGAGCAGCCGCCCGGACCGCCGGAAGGCCCGGGCCGCCGCCAGCAAGCTATCGGAATCGCGCTCGGCCATACCTCGGCACAGTAGCGCTGTCCCGATCCTGGAGGCGGTCGGCTGTCGCGCCACGAGCTCGTCGGCGCCGACCACTACCGACCGCGCCGCATCCGTATCGCCGAGGTCCGCGGCCAGTCGGGCGATATCCGGGAAGATGTAGTACAGCGTCGCCGCGGCCGAATGGTCGGCGAGTCGCTCATGGGTGTCGACGAGCAGCTTCAAGGCGAGGTCCGGATGGCCGTGTGCCTCGTGCGTCAACGCCTTGGCCCACAGGTGTAAGTGCGCGTACCCGGTGGTGCCCGCGAGGTCGTCCGCGATGGGAATACTGTCCACGTCCGGCAGGAACGTGCCGCGGTGAATACCGATGAGCGCCGCGAGGCTACCCGCGACCGTCGAGTACCCGAGCACGTCCGGCGCCGCGCCGGCGCCGCATTCGGCCACCGCGTCATCCCAGCGACCGTTCAGCAGGCAGAGCCGTGCTTTGGCAACGAGGTTCGCGGACAGGGATATGCCAGGGACACGGTGGTTGCGCGCTATCGCCTGATTCAGCACGTCTTCGGCATCGGTCAGGCGATCGAGTTCGATCAGACAAAGTGCCCGTAGCGCGTATGGATCGAACTGGTCCGGTCTGGTACCGACGGTCGAGGCGATGGGTATCCGCGTGCTCAACTCCAGTGCCTCGATGAGATCGCCTCGGGTGTACCGCACCGCGCCAACGGCGCTGAGGCCGTACCCGATAGTGCGGGGATCCCCATTGGATTCCCCTATCGCGATCGCAATTCGACCCGCTCGCTCGGCCGCATCGAACCGGTCGAGGAATACATTGTCCACCGCACACATGCCGTGGAAGCGACCCACCGCCTCGATATCGAGATCCATTGTGCTCAGCGCTGTTTCGGCGATATCGACGGCATCGGCGATTCGGCCCCCGGCTCGGCAGGCCTGGGCGAGCAGCCAGTGCATTTCGATATCTTCGCCGTACTCCGACCGCGTCGACAGCGCAACGCGCACTTCGGCCTCCGCCTCGGCAGTTCGACCGCTCCACAGCAGCACCTCGATATACCGGCGGATCAGCGGTAGGTCATCGGACTCCGTCATCGCGCGCCGCAACAGTCGCACCGCCAGCTCGGGCGCTCTGAAAGCCAATTTGTCGGCTACCGCTACCAGCCAATCGACGCCGGTGTCATCCAGTTCGTAGTCGGCAACCGCCAGATAGTGTGCGATCCGCTCGATCGGCGCGTTGGTCGTCCGCAGTACCCGACCAGCCGTGTGCAGTAGACCAGCGCGCACCGTGACAGGTAGCTGATCCGACAGCACCCGCCGGATCAGGTCATGCCGGAACACCACTTCGGAGTCGACGAGTGCGAGCACTCCGGTCGCCATCACGTCACTGACGACGCTCCATACCTCGAGGAGGGGGCGGTCCAGAACCGCTGCCAGTTCCGTGACGTCCACGACCGGGCCGAGCGCGGCGGCAGTCGCCAGCACGTGCCGGGTCCGGCGCGGCAGAAAGTCCAACCTCCGTGAAATCGCCTGCGCGAGTGTGGTGGACGGGCGCTCCCCAGCGACTGCCACGGGGATGTCGGCGGCGTCGGCGATCACCGTGATCGCCTGCTCACGCAACAAGGCGGCCACCAATTCGGTGATGTAGCGCGGATTTCCGCTCGCACCCGCCACCTCACGCAACAACGCCGGGCCGGGGGTGGCACCGACGATGTGCGAAACCAATTCCGCCGCTGCACCGGCGGATAGCCCGCCGAGTCGTATCAGCGGAGCGCGGCAGGCGCGGAGTTCGGCCGACAGTGCGGTGAACGCGGAGTCCTGAGGCTGTGAGCGGGCACCGAGCAGCAGCAGTAGCGGTAGCTCATCGATGCGGGTGCACAACCGCTGCAACACCGACACGCTCGACGCGTCGGCCCAGTGGACGTCGTCCATGATCAGCGCGAGCGGGCCGGTAGCGCACCAGGTCTCGATGTGATCCAGGATCGCCTCGGCGATGACGATCTCATGCCTTGCCTCGGTGTCGCTCGCCCGAACATCGCGGTCGAGCAAGGCAGGGAACGGATCTGCGCCTGGCGTGTCGGGGTCGAGCCAGGAGCGCACCGCGGCGAACGAGACGGTCTGCCGTAGTTCGGTGGCGACCCCGAGTCGAATATGCAGGCCCGCCGCCGCGCACCGCAGCTTGGCCGCGTCCAACAGAGACGTCTTGCCGATACCTGGTTCGCCCTGCACCAGCACGACGGCTCCCCGCCCGGCGGCGGCCCGTGCCACGAGCGCCGCCAGCATCTCGATCTCGCCATCACGACCGATGACCACAGGCGCGCCGGATTTCGGGGAAGGCAGCGTCAACGAACCGGGCATGCCGGAGCCCGATCACCGATTCCGGCTGAATCCGGACCCACGTCGACATACCCGGAGGGGGATATGGCAATGGATGGCAAATCCCATTGTCGCGCCGATTTTTCCGCGCGGCAGGCGACATTCCATCCGAACGGCATCAGGTGGACGCGTTCCCCGTATTGCCCCAGTTGCGCGGCAAGGTCCGAAAGCACATCCAGTGTGTCGGCGACGCAGGTGAGGACATCCAGTGGATCGGCCTCCGGCGTGCACCGACTACCCGAGGTTGCGCAGTGCGGGGTTCCGGCGATAACGATATGGGCCGCCTCGCTGACGAGGCACAGGTACCGGATCGCGCGGACGGCCTCGGCGGTCAGGGGACAATCGCCCGGTTCGACGACGACTCGCACTACCAGGCAATCGACGAACCTCTGCGTCGCCCCCACTGCCGCCGGGTCGACGGCCACCGCGCAGGGACCAGCGGCCACCAGGGCGTATTCGAAACTGCGCCACCGACTTCCGACGCCCCTCATCCAAGGGACCTCCCCTGCGGACGCTGCTGAAGGTCGGTCATGGCTGCGTCGGCACCTTCTGGTCGGCGACGCCGCAGAGGGTGTAACAGAATACGAACGGCACCGCACCGTCGTTGAACCATGCGTGCGGGGTGCCGTGCTGGATCACGCAATCGCCTGCGCGCAGCGATACTTCGACGCCGTCGCCGAGACGCAGGCGGCCCTCGCCGCTGAGCACGACGATGAAATCGATGCTCACGGTGCTGTGCATGCCGGGCGCGGCGGGGTCGAAGGCCGCCATCATCCCCGGCAGTTTCGCCTCCGCTTCCGCGACGACGGCCGCCATCGCCTCCTCGGACAGGTCGGCATCGGGCTCATAGGTCAGCCCAGGCGGTACCGAGATGAATCCGAAACGCAGCCCGCCCGGACCGGGAAAATAGCTCGTGCCGGTCTGCGCGGGCGTCTTGTCGACCGGCAGTTCGGGAAGTTCGTCGAGTTCCCACATCCGATGGATCTCGGCGCCTGGGAGCAGCGCCAATGTCAGCGGGGCGACAGTGTCGTCCGCCAGCACCTGTCCCTGTCCGGTTCCGTTGTCGCCGATCACGATTCTGCGCATGTGAACTCCTGAATATCGTCCGCAACCAGCCGAATCGGGTCGGCACCGGTGGCCGCACCGGCCGATCCGGGCCTCAGCTATCGGCGACCGTATCCGCCGCCCACGCGGACCCGCTTGTCCCGAAGCGCATGAGCATTGTCCGGATGCGCAGACCTCGAAACCCGGCAATGCCTGCTCCACCGGTGCTCCGCACGGTTCTGCACTAGGCTTCTTCCGGAGTTGGGGCCGACGCCCGGGCCACCGATGATCGTCGAATCGGAGGCGATATTCATGAACCGAGCGGCTATCGCCGACTCCACCACGACAAGTGTGGTGGATCCACATGAGCGAGCCGAGTACTGGGCCGATCTGATCAGCACATACCACTGTCGGCTCGGCTACAGATTCCCGAGCAGCGCCGACTTCCAAGGGCACACGCAGCTGCGGCGAACCGACGCCTACCAGCTCGTCGGGTGGAAATCGGATGCCGTCACCTACCTTCGCAACCCGAGCCATATCCGCGCCGACCCCGATGACGACTACCGGCTGATCGTTCCGTTCACCGGGCGACTGTCCTTCCGCACCGAAGACGGGTACGGGATCCTTGCCCCGGGAACAATGGCTCTGGTTTCCGTCGACCGCCCTTACGCGATGTCCATGTCCGACGGCACGCGCGGGATGATCATCACCATTCCGCGCAAGGAGATAAAGCATCGCCTCAACCGGGTCGTTCCACCCGACCACCCGCTGGATCTCACGGCCGGGCTCGGGCGGGTGACCGACGGGATACTCGGCGGCCTGCACAGCGAATCCGCCGCACTCACCGACCTCCAATTCGACAGCGTCTCCGAACGGCTGGTGGATCTGCTCTGCATGCAGATCCTCGGCGAACCGGCGAGCTCGCCCACCCAGCTCGCCCATGTCGAAGCGACCGCTCGCCGGTATATCCACGACCATGCCGGAGATCCGGACCTCAACGGCACGCGCGTCGCCGTTGCGCTCGGCTGGTCACTGCGGCAAATTCAACTGGCGTTCAGCAATGCCGGAACCACGCCCAGCGATGTCATCCGGGAAGAACGCCTGCGACTGGCGCGCGACCGCTTGCGCAGCCCGGCCTACCAGCATCGAAGTATTACCGATATCGCATCGGACCTCGGCTTCGGTTCGGTGAGCAGCTTCAGCAAGGCCTTCCGCAGACGCTTCGGCGCCACACCCGGCCAGCTCCGCGAGGACCGGCGGGCCGCATCCGACGACTGATTTCAGCAGCGACCGGCAAGCACGATCACGCTATCGTCGCTGCGTGGACTCCCTGCGCCAGCTGCGGTACTTCGTCGCCGTCGCCGAAGAACTGCATTTCGGGCGGGCCGCCGAACGCCTCGGCATCGCGCAGCCGCCGCTGAGCCAGCGCATCCGCAAACTCGAACAGGATCTCGGGGCCCGGCTCTTCGACCGGGACAGCCGACGCGTCGAACTCACCGAGGCGGGTCAGATCCTGCTCGTGGAAGCCCGCGATCTGCTGGCCCGCTGGGACCGCGCGCAACGGCTGGTGGGCAAGGCCCATCGAGGTGAGATCGATGCGCTGCGGGTCGGTGTCCCACCCGAACTGGCCGGACGGGTGCTCGCGGCGATCCTCACCACATTCGAAAGCCGTGACGTCCGAGTCGATCTGCAGGAACTGACCACCGCCGAGCAGATCCGACTGCTCGCCGACCGTCAACTCGACGCCGGGCTGCTGCAACATCCGGTAGATGTGGTCGGACTCGAGCTCGGCCCCGAGGTGGAGACACCGCTCGGCGTGGTGCTGCCACGCGACTCGCCGCTGGCCACGCGCTCCGCGCTCACCCTCGCCGACCTGGCCGGACTCGGTCTGGTGATCTTTCCGCGGGCCGCAGCGCCCGGACTCTACGACGCGACGCTGCGCACCTGCTGGGAGCACGGCTTCCGGCCCACCCGCGTGCAGCACGCGCGCAATCCCGAATTCGTCCTCGGCATGGTGCTTTCCGGCCGCGGCGTCGCCTTCGACCAGGGCATGGTCGCGCAAAAGGAACCGCGTGTCGTCTGGCGACCGCTGACCGACGCACTGAGCTGGCGGCTCTCGCTGGCCTGGCCCGCCGCGGCACCGCATCCGCTTGTCCGCGAACTGGCCGAGCTGATCGTGACGGTCATCCAGGGCGACGGCGCGTCGCGGCCAGCGCCCGCTCAGGAGGTGGCGCAGCGGCCGTGGAATGTCGTATTCGGCAGATCGTGACGGATGCGGTGAATCGCCAGCCGCGCGGCCTCGCCGATCGCATGATCCACCTCGGGCAGTCGCTGGGCCAGCGTATCCGCCCTGGTGAATACCGCTACGGCATAACGACTTCCACCGGGATAGGCCACCACCCCGATCTCATTGCGAATCGCGGGCAGTGATCCGGTCTTGCCCCACACCGACACCTCCGACGGGAAGGCCGCGGCGAGCCGGTGCCAGTTGAGCTGCTGGCCCATGAGCTCGCGCACCCAACGGCAGGCGGCAGGATCGCCCGCGCGGTCCTGGCCGAGCAGGGTGAGCAGCCGGGTCATATCGCGCGGCGTGCTCGCGGTCGTGCGCAGCGGGTCCATGGCCCGGGTGGCAAGTACTTCCGACACACTCAGGGTCGGGAAGCGACGCGCGAATTCGGCGGTGTCGGATGCGCCGATATCCTCCGCCATGGTCTGGACGACATACCTGGGCGAGCCGACGATCCGCGTCTCGGTGAGCCCCAATTCGCGCACCAGCGAGCGCACATTGTCCAGGCCGACGCGATCGAAGAGCAGGTCGGCGGCAGTGTTGTCGCTCACGGTCAGTGCGAAGAACGCCGCATCGCGCAGGCTGAATTCGACATCGTCCAGACATCCGGCGGTGCCGACGCCACCGAGCCGGTCCGCGGCGCCCGCCCGCACCCGATCGGTCGGGTCCAGCTGGCCCGCGACCACCTGGCGGGCGAACTCCAGCACCAACGGCACCTTCACCACCGACGCCAAAACCACCGGTTCATCGGCGCCGAGCCCCGCCGCACCGGCGCAATCGAAGCATCGGGCATGCACCCAACCGCGCACACCGACCTTACGGAAGATCTCCTCCACGATTGCCAAGCTTCCACACGAGACAGCTCCGGGTCAGCTTGACTCTCCCGCCGATGGAGGGTTCACGCTCGTCACCGTCCGATATTTCGATACCGAAGGGCTCACGATGAAACTCGATCTGGCCAAGAGCGACCGGCACTACTACGACGCCACCCGGGAACCCGAACTGCGCACCTTCGACGCCTACGGCTATCTGACGGTCACCGGCTTCGGCGCACCCGGCGGCGAGCGGTACACCGAGGCGGTGCAGACGCTGTACCGAACCGCTTACGGCGCCAAGAAGATCGCCAAGGCGGACGGCGAGGATTTCGTGGTGCCGAAGCTGGAGGGCCAGTGGTGGGTGAACTCGGATGAACCGCCGCTGTCGGTGCCACGCGAGCAGTGGCAGTGGAAGCTGATGATCCGCATGCCTGAGGTGGTGACCGCCGAGATGGTGTCCGGGGCGACATTCGAGCGGCTGACCGAGGGCGAGGCGATCCAGGTCATGCATATCGGACCGTATGCCACCGAACCGGAGACGCTGGCCAGGATGGAAGCGTTCATGACCGCCGAGGGATTGCTCATGAACGGCCGCCATCACGAGATCTACCTCTCGGATCCGCGCAAAGTCCCCGGCGCGAATACCCGCACGATCCTGCGTCATCCCGTGCGTCGCGCCTGAGATCTACCGCGCGGCAAGCGGTTACCAGGCTCGTCCGAGATAGCCGAGCAGTCGACGGTGTGCGGGCGCGTCCGCCGGTACCGTGACCTCCTCGTCGAACATCCCCGGCTTGCGGAACCCGTCGAGTCCGCCCATGGCGTGCATGGTGGTCAGCAGTTCGGCGCACAATTCGTCATCGGCGAGATCGGGGCGATCGATGGCCACCGCGATATCGACGCCGTGCGCGACGACCTCGGTGAGATGGACCATGGCGGCCGCCGGACCGGGGAGGTCGCCGAGTGCGATGCGCACGGTGCCGGTCAGGGCGTCGGGGCGATGCCAGGCGGCGCGGTCCACCTCGGCGGCCGCGGCGAACGCGCCCTGCGGATCGATGCCGAGCCAGTCGTCCTCGAGTCCGGCGCCCGCATCGGTCCCGCTCACTCCGGCCGCGAACCGGTGCATATTGCCGACGGCGTGATTGAGCACCGCATGCACATCCCAATCCTGACACGGCGTCGGCGCCGCGAGCCGGTCGCCGTCGACGGCGGCGATCACGATCGCACCCGTCATATCCAGTGCGCGGTCGATCTGTCCGATCACGTTGTCCATGGGCATCCTTCGCTCGAAGCGTCAGCAGAAGAGTTAGCACAACCGGGTGACATCCAAACTCGATCCAACGCCGGCCAGATCACGGAATCCAGCACGACAAGGACCCAAAAGTGTTGCGCCGATTCCTTTCCGGATCGAATGCACCGAGATGTGCACAGCCCTATCGAATTCCGCCCAGCAGTGCGGACCGCCAGCCGATAGGGCCGACGGTCCGCAGTGACGTATGCGAAATCCGTTATCCGAGAACCGGGTAATTGGCGCGGATCACCGACCGTGGGTCGCGCGCCCGCTTGGTCTCCCGCAACCGCGCCAAGGTCGACGAGTCGAATGCGGCGGCGGCCGTCTCCTCCGGAGTGAGGAAGGTGTAGGGCTTGAGCCCGCTGATGTGCGCGCCGATCGCGTCGACGATCTCGGCGCGTCGGGCCTTGACCGCGTCGACGATATGCGGAAGTCCGAGTCCCAACGCGTAGAGCAGATAGGGCTCGGTGACCGGTCCGCGCGCGCCACCGTCCGCGCCCGCCCTGGCGAATGCGCCGCCGAGATGGCGGATCTGGATATCGACCAGCGGTGCGACCGGCTCGTCGAGCAGAGTCTTCACGACCGCGTCGCCGAGGTCGGTGAGCAGTTCGGCGCGGGACAGCGACGGGCTGGGATCGGTTGGCTCCGCGGTGATTTCGCCGAGATTCGCCACCGACAACGCGCCGCGATTATCGGCGAGCGGCCCGTCGATCGCGTCCAACCGGGTCAGCAGGGACCGGCCGACCTCGGGATCGCCGAGGTAGGTGACATCCAACGCGACCATCGGCGGCGCGTCCGGAAACTGGAACCGGTGGAACCACACCGACAGTTCGTCGGGTGCGTCGGCGGTGATCTCCTGGAATGTCTCGAAGACCTCCGCCGTGCGCGCACCGTGCCACATCACCCGCCCGCCGTAGAGCCCCGGCGCGGGGAAGAGGTCGAATTCGAGCGCGGTTACCACTGCGAAATCGCCGCCGCCACCACACAATGCCCAGAACAGCTCCGGATCGTTCGCGGCGGTCACCCGAGTTCGTGTGCCCTCGGCGTCGACGATCTCGAAGGCGCGCACCGCATCCGAGGCCCAACCGTGCTTGCGGCCGAACCAGCTGAGCCCGCCGCCGAGGGTGTATCCGGTGACGCCGACCACCGGATTGCTGCCTGCGAGCCCGGTGAGTCCGTGTGCCGCGGCCGCGGCCTGCACCGAGCCCCAGTTCGCGCCCGCGCCCACCTTCGCCACCCGCCGCTCGGCATCGATCTCGACGCTGCCCAGTCCCCCGGTGCGCAGCAGGATCGCGTCCGCCACCCCGCCCGCGGCGCCGTGCCCGGTCGGCTGCGCGATCACCGGCACCCCGGCTCGACGTGCGTGGTCCACGACCGCCGCGACGTCATCCGCATCGCAGGCCCGCACCACCGCTGCGACCGGCTGGGTGACCGTCAAGGTCCACGGCCCCGCCGCCGCCTCGAAGCCCGCGTCACCCGGCACCAGCACCCGGCCGGATAGTTCAGCGCGCAGATCCCCGAATGTCATTGGTATTTCCTCACTTCGCAGCTGTGCTCGAAAGCACCTGCGGCCCGTGGATCGCGCCGCGACTACCCCAATGACGAAACAGGAGCGGCAAATGTAACAGCGGCCGCCCGAGCTTCTCGGACGGCCGCTGCGAAATCAGGTTTTATCAGGCCCTTCATCGGACTCGACGTCCTTCTTGTCGAGCCGGGCGATACCGGGTTCGGTGCCCTCGTCCGCCGCCTGATCCGGTTCCGGATGCTCGGGCTCGAAGGTCGCGGGCAGGCCCTTGATGTGCCGGTTCATCGACCGCACCAGCAGCACGGTCCCGGCGAGCAACACGAGGATGATCACCAGTCCGAGCGGCGACGCCTTGCCGAATTCGGGTCCGGTGGGCGTGCCGGGAGATTGCGCGAGGAGAACCAACATCACTGGTGCTCGTCTTCGATACCGGCGAACAGATCGGTCTCCGGCCGCGTGGAGTCGACCCTGGACTTGGCCAGTTCGAACTCCTCGGTCGGCCACAGCCGCTGCTGCATTTCCATCGGAATCGCGAAGAACGCGCCGTTGGGATCGATCTGGGTGGCGTGCGCGCGCAGGGCGTCATCGCGCTGCGGGAAGTACTTGGCGCACTCGATCTGGGTGGTCACCCTGGTCATGCCGTCCGGACGGCCCTGCCGGTAGGCGCGCGTCCGTTCCAACCACTCCTGCAGCGGAAACGGCTCACCGATCCGCTCGTATTCGGCGGCGAAGACATCCAGGCGGGCCATGGTGAAACCGTGGTCGTAGTAGATCTTCAGCGGCTGCCACGGCTCGCCCACATCCGGAAAACGATCCGGATCGCCGGCCGCCTCGAACGCGGCCATCGACACCTCATGGCAGCGGATGTGATCGGGATGCGGGTAGCCGCCGTTCTCGTCATAGGTGGTCATCACATGCGGCTTGAATTCGCGCACCACGCGGACCAGCGCCTCGACGGCTTCGTCCAGCGGGACCAGCGCGAAGCAGCCCTCGGGTAGCGGCGGCAGCGGATCGCCCTCGGGTAGGCCGGAGTCGACGAAACCGAGCCAGGTCTGGCGCACACCGAGTGCGGCGGCCGCGGCCTCCATCTCCTCGCGCCGGATCTCGTCGATCCGCTCCAGCACGCCGGGGGTGTCCATCGCTGGGTTGAGGATGCTGCCGCGTTCGCCGCCGGTCAGCGTGACGATGAGGACATCGTGGCCCTCGTCGGCATACCGTGCGGTCGTCGCGGCACCCTTGCTGGATTCGTCGTCGGGGTGCGCATGAACCGCCATGAGCCGAAAGCCACTCACGTCTCGTTCACCTCATCAACCACCGTCATACCTCGTACTCTCCGCCGCCGGGGTCCGATCTGCCTGTCCCTATAGTTCCATTCGACAGACTTTTGTTCCGACGTACCCCCCGGAGTGAGACGGCATGAGTGAAACGCCCGGTGACACGCCGATCGACCGACGTGCCGACCGGTACGGAACCACGCCACGCCCGACGCGCCGCTGGATTCCGTTCGCACTCGGCGCGGTCGTGCTCGCCGCGGGTCTCGGGGTCGCCTACGTCGGCTTCCAGAAGTACGGACCGGAGGACATAGACGCCGAGCAGCTCGGATACACCGTCGTCGACGACTCGACCATCTCGGTCCATCTCAAGGTCACCCGCAAGGATCCGCAGCAGCCGGTGGTGTGTTTCGTCCGCGCGATGGCCAGGGACGGGTCCGAACTGGGCCGCCGCGAGGTGCTGATCGAGCCGTCCGGTAGCGGCACCATCGAGCTGACGACCACCGTCCGCGCCTCCGCCCGCCCGGTGTCGAGCAGCGTTTACGGCTGCAGCGATGACGTGCCGAAGTATCTGCGGGCGGGCTGATCCCGGGCAATAAACAACCGAGGCGTCCACAAAATGAACGCCGACCTGCATGTTTGTGATTCATGCTAAAATGGCGTGATACACGGTTCCGGGGCTCGGAGCCGTGTTTGCTGCATTGGCGGCCAGCGCTGTCAGTTCCGGGTTAGTGAGTTTGCCGGACCTGAGGCCTGTCGGGGTTCGATGAACTTCCCCAGGATGGCACTAGCCGTCGGCTGGTGCGTGCCCGCCCCCTGTGGGCACTGCAGCGGATCAGGGAACCCGGCCTCGGCCGGGAACAACTACTAGGGAGTGATCGAGATGACTGAGACGCAAGTGACTTGGCTGACCCCGGAGTCGCACGACAGGCTCAAGGGTGAACTCGACGCGCTCATCGCCAATCGTCCGGTCATCGCCGCCGAGATCAACGAGCGCCGCGAAGAGGGCGACCTCAAGGAAAACGGCGGATATCACGCCGCGCGTGAAGAGCAGGGTCAGCAGGAAGCGCGCATCCGGCAGCTGCAGGAGCTGCTGAACAACGCCAAGGTCGGCGTCGCGCCCACCAAGTCCGGCGTCGCATTGCCGGGTTCGGTCGTCAAGGTTTACTACGACGGTGACGAATCCGACACCGAGACCTTCCTCATCGCGACCCGCGAAGAGGGTCTCAACGATTCCAAGCTCGAGACCTACTCGCCGAATTCGCCGCTCGGTGGCGCGCTCATCGATGCGAAGGTCGGCGATACCCGTGAGTACACGCTGCCCAACGGCAAGACCATGAAGGTCACGCTGGTCAGCGCCGAGCCGTACCACAGCTGATCTCAGGCCAGAGGCCATGAAGAACGGCCGCATCCGGAAAGTACGGATGCGGCCGCTCTTCGTTTCCATATCTAGTTCGCCAGTGCCTGTTCGACGTCGGCCAGCAGATCGCTGACGTCCTCGATGCCCACCGAGAGCCGGACCAGATCGTCCGGCACTTCGAGCTGCGAGCCCGCGGTGGAGGCGTGCGTCATGGCGGCCGGGTGTTCGATCAGCGATTCCACGCCGCCGAGCGATTCGGCGAGGGTGAAGATCTTGGTGCGCGAGCAGAACTCGTGCGCCGCGTCTTTGCCGCCGTTGAGCCGCACCGAGATCATGCCGCCGAAGCGCTTCATCTGCTTGTCGGCGATGGCGTGGCCCGGGTGCTCGGCCAGGCCTGGGTAGATGACCTGTGAGATGGCCGGATGCCTGGTCAGGAATTCGGCAATGGTTTCGGCGTTGTCGCAGTGCCGATCCATCCGCACCGCGAGGGTCTTGGTGCCACGCAGGGTGAGGAAGGCGTCGAACGGGCCGGGCACCGCGCCCGCACCGTTCTGCAGAAAGGCGAATGCCGCATCGAGTTCCGGATCGTTGGTGATCAACGCACCGCCCACGACATCGGAGTGTCCACCAAGGTACTTGGTCGTCGAATGCGTGACGATGTCGGCGCCGAGCAGCAGCGGCTGCTGCAGGTACGGCGTCGCAAAGGTGTTGTCCACCACCAGTTTCGCGCCAGCGACGTGCGCGACCTCGGCGAGTGCCGGAATATCGCCGATGCTCAGCAGCGGGTTGGTGGGGGTTTCGATCCAGATCAGCTTGGTGTTCGGACGGATCGCGGCGCGCATCTCGTCGACATTGAATACATGCGCGGGCGAATGCTCGATGCCCCACTGGCTGAAGACCTTGTCGATCAGCCGGAAGGTGCCGCCGTAGGCGTCGTCGGGGATGACGATGTGGTCACCGGGGCGCAGCGTCGCCCGCAGCGCACAGTCGGTGGCGGCCATGCCGGAGGCGAATGCGCGTCCGTAGCGGCCCGATTCGAGCGCGGCGAGGTTCGCCTCGAGTGCGGTCCTGGTCGGGTTGCCGGTACGGCCGTATTCGTAGCCTTCGCGCAACCCGCCCACCCCGTCCTGGGCGAACGTCGAACTCGCGTAGATGGGCACGTTCACCGCACCGGTCCGCGCTTCGGGTTCATATCCGGCGTGCACGGCCCTGGTGGAGAATCCCAGCTCACTCATGGGATCAGCCTAAACCCGGGCGATCGGCGGGCTATCGGCCGGATCATCTGTTGTGACCCGATCCCGGCTTTCGCGGCGGCGACGGCGGTAGGTTGAGCTCATGCTGAGCGTTGATGAACTGTTCGCGATCGATGCCTTGTTGACCGAGGACGAGCGCGAGATCCGCGATACCGTCCGCACGTTCGCGAATCATCGGTTGCGGCCGCAGATCGCGGAATGGTTCGAGGCAGGGACGTTCCCGGCCCGTGAGCTTGCGCCGGAACTCGGCAATGTCGGGTTGCTCGGTATGCACCTGGAGGGCTACGGATGCGCGGGCCTTTCGGCGACCGCCTACGGTCTGGCCTGTCAGGAGCTCGAGGCGGTCGATTCGGGTGTGCGGAGCATGGTTTCGGTGCAGGGTTCGCTGGCCATGACCGCGATCCACAAGTTCGGTTCCGAGGAGCAGAAGCAGCAGTGGCTGCCGGATATGGCGGCCGGGCGCGCGCTCGGCTGTTTCGGTCTCACCGAGCCGGATTTCGGCTCGAATCCGGGTGGCATGCGAACCAGGGCCAAGCGCGACGGCACCGACTGGGTGCTCAACGGCTCCAAAATGTGGATCACCAACGGATCGGTGGCCGATATCGCGGTGGTGTGGGCGCAGACCGAGGACGAGGGCAGGCAGGTGGTGCGCGGCTTCCTGGTCCCGACGGACGCGCCCGGATTCACCGCGCGCGAGATGCATCACAAGTTGTCGTTGCGCGCGTCGGTGACCGCGGAGTTGGACTTCGACGACGTGCGGCTGCCCGCCGATGCGGTGCTGCCGCAGTCGCGCGGACTGAGTTCCCCGCTCGCGTGTCTGAGCGAGGCGCGGTTCGGCATCATCTTCGGCGCGCTCGGCGCGGCGCGCGACTGTCTGGCCGCGACCATCGAGTACGCGCGGACCAGGGAGGTCTTCGACAAGCCGCTGGCCGCCTACCAGCTGACCCAGGCGAAGCTCGCCGATATGGCGCTCGAATACGGCAAGGGCCAGCTGCTCGCGCTGCAGGTCGGCAGGTTGAAGGATCGTGGCGAAGTGCTGGCCGAGCAGATCAGCGCGGGCAAGTTGAACAGCACCCGGGAGGCCATCGCCATCGCCCGCGAATGCCGGACCATCCTCGGCGCCAACGGCATCACACTGGACTATCCGGTGCTGCGGCACGCGAACAACCTCGAGTCGGTACTCACCTATGAGGGCACGGCGGAGGTGCACCAATTGGTGCTCGGAAAAGCACTTACGGACTCGAACGCGTTTCGATGACAAACTCAGGAGTCAGCGCAGGTCGCGGGGGTCGTCGTAGCGCATGTATTCGCCGGTGTGGGAGAAGCCACCCTGATGGGAGTAGTCGTCTTGTATGGCGTCTGCCCAGCCCTGGCCGCGGGCGGCTTGCTGGTCCATCCAGATTTGTTCGCGGACGGCGTCTTCGCGGCCGCGATGGCAGGGCTGGCCGTGGCCCCTGACGGCGGGCATTTCGCTTTCGAGATCGCTCATCCAGCCCTCCCAGCGCCGCCGCATGGGGCGGATCAAGCCGCCGCCGACGCCGACCACCAGGATGCCGCCGATGGTGGCGAGCACGGTGATGAGGATCGGCATGGTCACCGAGGTCGCCACCCCGATTTGGTCGAGTGCGGCGACGATGCCGACACCCCAGATGAATACCGCCGCGATCCGGCCGATAATCGCGCCGTAGGACAGGCCACCGAGCATATTCGCGACCATGTCGCGCACGGCATGTGCGAGGGCGCCGACGATCACCACGATGACGATCGCGACGGCGGCCTTGGGTAGCCAGGAGATGATGCCGTTGAGCATCGCGCTGACCGGATTCGGGCCGAACACCCCGAAGCCGAGTTGCAATGCGATCAGCAGAATCGCGTAGTAGCCGAGTTTCGCGAGCAGATCCGAGGCGCCATAGCTGCTGCGCGCGAGCATCTGCTCGAGTCCGCCATGCTCGACCAGTCGGTCGAAGCCGACCCGATCCAGCGCGCGAACCACGATCGCCGCGACCATCTTCGCGATGATCCAGCCGATGAGCATGATGACCAGGAATCCGGCCAACTTGGGGACGAATGTCGCGATTGAGCTCCAAGCGTCGGAGAACCCTGTCTGGAAATCGATAGCCGAACTGGAGGTGTGCATAGCCCTTCCCTTCGCTATCCGATTACGCCGAGGCGGTTTGCCGAAGCGGCTTCGAGGCCGGTTATACCCCGCGCCCACCACCAGAATTGTCTAGTTTGCGAAGAATTTGCCAAATTCAGACAATCGGAGCACAACAGTCAGGGATTGTCCGATAAATTCCTAGCCACTCATAGTCCGAACCGGATCAGCCGCCCCGGACGCGCACCGCGATGACCGCCTGCGAAGTTCCGAATTCCGAAGAAGGATGCGGTAGTTGGGAGAACATTCGGTCAGGCCGGACTGCCGCAGCATGCCGACCCTCGCCACACCCCGATGCCACGAATCCTGGTGCACGACCGGCACATTCACCATCGCAGACTGGTCGGCCTACTTTCACAACGCGAATTGCACCGTGTAGAGAACATTGTTACTGCCTGTCATCGCTGTGCCATCTTGATGTCACCGAATCGGCAAGGGACGAGGCGCAAGCTTGATCGCATCGAAATGTCCGTGGAGGTACACGATGTACGCGCTCTCTTCCGACCCCGCCTGCCGGTTGCTCTCGATCCCGTTGGGAGCCAGCCATGTTCGTGCGTAGTAGCGGCCCGATCATCGAGGGCGCGCGAGCGCTGCCGGATCAACGTGAATTGGTCGCCGCCTTCGGCGGACATCCGGTCGAGCCGGGACAGGATCATCCGCTCATTCCGCTGGCACACGCGCTCGCCGACCTGCACCGGCAGCGGCACGGCGATCCGCTCGCCACCGCCGGAATCGATTGCCGCCGAGCCGAACTCGTCTCCGCCATCGATACCTGGGTGATCACGCGAGTGCCGCAGCGGCGCTCGACCGCACATATCCGCGCCGAATCCATCGGCGCGACCATGGATCGGATGGCCGCCGCCTACGTGCACGCCAGCCACCTATTGCATACCGCCGAGAAGGTCACCGACGATCGCGTGCACGCGGCCTGGTACCGCCTCGCTCTGCTCGCCGATCAATGGAGCGACCTCATTATCGGTGCCGCCCAAGTCAATTCGCGCCCCCGCCGAACCGCATGACGGGAACGCGAACGCTCAGATAGAGCCCGTGCTCAGGAATCCGAGCAGATCGTGGCGAGTGATCACACCGACGGGCTTGCCGTCCTCGACCACCATCAACGCATCGGTATCCGACAGCGCCTTGGTCGCTGCCGAAATGGGCTCGCCCGAGCCGATCAGCGGGAACGACGGGCTCATGTGCTTGGCGACCGAATCCGTCAGGTGCGCACGGCCTTCGAAGACCGCCGACAGCAGGTCACGCTCGGTCACGCTGCCCGCGACCTCGCCCGCCATCACCGGCGGCTCGGCGCCGACGACCGGCATCTGTGAAACCCCGTACTCGCGCAGGATCTCGATCGCATCGCGCAGGGTCTCCGACGGGTGGGTGTGCACCAGATCCGGCAGCGCACCCGACTTGCCGCGCAGCACATCGCCGACCAGCGGCTCCGCCGCGCCGTCCATCCGATCACGCAGGAAGCCGTAGGAGCTCATCCACTGGTCGTTGAAGATCTTCGACAGGTAGCCGCGGCCGCCGTCGGGCAGCAGTACGACCACGATTGCGTCCGGATCGCGCCGGGCGACCTCGATGGCCGCGATCACCGCCATACCGCAGGAGCCGCCGACCAGCAGCCCCTCCTCGCGCGCGAGCCTGCGGGTCATATCGAACGAGTCGGCATCGGAGACGGCGATGATCTCGTCCGGCACGGCCGGGTCATAGGCCGAGGGCCAGAAGTCCTCACCGACGCCCTCGACCAGATACGGCCGACCGGTGCCGCCCGAGTACACCGAACCCTCGGGATCGGCGCCGACGATCTGCACCTTGCCGCCGGAGACTTCCTTCAGATACCGACCGGCGCCGGTGATGGTGCCGCCGGTACCGACACCGGCCACGAAATGGGTGACCTTGCCGTCGGTATCGCGCCAGATCTCCGGGCCGGTGGTCTCGTAGTGGCTGTCCGGGCCGCCCGGGTTGGAGTACTGGTCCGGCTTCCACGCGCCATCGATCTCGCGGACCAGCCGGTCCGAGACGCTGTAGTAGCTGTCCGGGTGGTCCGGGGGCACCGCGGTCGGGCACACCACGACTTCGGCGCCATACGCGCGCAGCACGTTGCGCTTGTCCTCACTGACCTTGTCCGGGCAGACGAACACGCACTGGTAGCCGCGCTGCTGCGCGACCAGCGCGAGCCCGACACCGGTATTGCCGGAGGTCGGCTCGACAATGGTGCCGCCCGGCCGCAGCGCGCCGGAGGCCTCGGCCGCCTCGATCATCTTCACGGCGATGCGGTCCTTGGAGCTACCGCCCGGATTCAGATATTCGATCTTGGCCGCGACAATGCCTGCATTGGGGCCCACCACCGAGTTCAATCGAACCAGCGGCGTATTGCCGATGAGGTCAACGACGTGATCAGCGATGCGCATGCCCCTATCGTTGCAGAAGGGGTCGGTATCCGTGCGCGCGCGTCCAGCCCGACAAATCGCACATGACGGCGATCACTTCCCTAGGATCGCAAATATGAAGCAGCCGAACATCGCTCGCGCCGCGACAGTTCTGGCCGGAGCGGCAGTGGCCGCCGGAGTCGTCGGGGCCGCCCCCGCCCAGGCCGCGACAGTTCAGTTCCCGCAGGTGCCGACACTGGCGCACGGTGGCCTCTGCTGGACGACCATCCGCACCTGGGCCGACACCAGTGCGCAGTGGCCGGGCCGGGCCGTTCTCAATGTGCGCGCGGATCCTGCGCTGGGTCTCGGACCCGGTGACTATCCGCTCGCTCCGCTGTGTGAGGTCCGCACCACCGTCGCGTGGCGCAATCTGAATACCGGCGCGACGGGCAGCTACGACAACAACGTGGTCACCGGCCTCTACGGCAGCATTCAGTACGCCCTGTTCCAGGACACCGGTCCGGGACGCGTCGAGGTCACCGTCAGCACCGACACCGCGAGCGTCCCCGCGCACGGGTGGTTCGACGTTCCCGGCGACCCGCCCGCCTGAGCCGCGCAACAAGTCTGCTCCCTGGCTACTGCAGAGCCCGAGCGTGGCGGCTCATCTCATATTGCCTCCGAACGCAACAACTGATTTCGTATGTACATGGGTAACTCATCGGGCACGCCCAGAAGCTGTGGCGTACCGAACCGCCGGCCCGGAACGCAACTACCGTGACTCCCAACGACCGGCAAAAGGTGCGGGGAGGCGGGGCAGCATGGAAGACCGCGGCAGTGACGGGTGCCGCAACTGTATTGGCCGGTTCCGGCGCCGGGACCGCATGGTGGGCGACCTATCGGCTGCTCATGGCACAGGCCGGTGTCGCGCGCGGGGTCATCGGGCGTGATACGTCGAAACCGCCCGAAGCCGACGGGATCTACACCGCGGGCTGCCTCGCGCCGCAGCCGTGGCGCACCGGGCTGCATGCCGACGTACACCTGATGATCTTCGGCGATTCGACCGCGGCCGGAGTCGGCTGCGTATCACCTGAGGAAGTCCTCGGCGTGCGCATTGCACGCGGCCTCGCCGAGACCACCGGACAGCGAATCCGGTTGAGTACCAAGGCCATATCCGGTGCGACCTCGAAGGGGCTGGCCGGACAGGTCGACGCGATGTTCGTCGCCGGACCGCCGCCGGATGCCGCGGTCATCCTCATCGGGGCCAACGACGTCACCAAGAAGCACTCCATCCGCGCCTCCGCGCACCGGCTCGCCGCCGCGGTGGCCCGCCTGCGCCGTGCCGACAGCATCGTGGTGGTCGGCACCTGCCCGAATCTCGGCACCGTCGTGGCAATTCCGCAGCCGCTGCGGACGGTGGTCCGTAACTGGAGCATCCGCTTGGCGCGGGCCCAATCGGTCGCGACCACGATGGCCGGTGGCATCCCGGTGGCAATGGGTGACCGGCTCGCCTCGGAGTTCCGTGCGGCACCCGAGCAGCTGTTCTCCGAGGACGGATTCCACCCCTCGGCGGCGGGTTACGAACGGGCGGCCGCGCTGCTGCTCCCGGTCCTGATCGAGGCACTCGAGGAGACGACCCCCGGTTCCCGCCCAACAGGACGCGACGTAGATTCGATTCGAACGCACAAGTAACAAACGGTTCGAAGACCGCGTTTCGGACACCGTCCGGACGCACAATGACCGTCCAACAAAGGAGTCCTCATGCCCGAGGCCGTCATCGTTTCCTATGCTCGCTCGCCGATCGGCCGCGCCGGAAAGGGCTCGCTGGTGAGCATGCGGCCGGATGACCTCGCGGCCCAGATGGTCCGCGCGGCCCTGGACAAGGTTCCCGGCCTCGACCCCACCCAGATCGACGATCTGATCCTGGGCTGCGGCCAGCCCGCCGGTGAGGGCGGTTTCAACATGGCCCGCAACGTGGCCGTGCAACTCGGCTACGACACCCTGCCCGGCGTCACCCTGAACCGCTACTGCTCCTCCTCGCTGCAGACCACCCGGATGGCCTTCCACGCCATCAAGGCCGGTGAGGGCGACGTGTTCATCTCCGCCGGTGTCGAGACCGTGTCGCGGTTCCCGAAGGGCACCGCAGACGGCTGGCCGGACACCCACAACCCGGAGTTCGCCGAGGCCGAGGCCCGCACCGCCAAGCGCGCCGAAGGCGGCGCCGACCTGTGGACCGATCCGCGTGCGGCGGGCATCCTGCCCGACGTCTACATCGCCATGGGCCAGACCGCCGAGAACGTCGCCCAGTACACCGGCATCACCCGTGAAGACCAGGACCATTGGGGCGTGCGCTCGCAGAACCGCGCCGAGGAGGCCATCAAGGCCGGGTTCTTCGAACGGGAGATCACCCCGGTGACCCTGCCCGACGGCACCATCGTCACCACCGACGACGGCCCGCGCGCCGGCACAACCTACGAGAAGATCTCGCAGCTCAAGCCGGTGTTCCGCCCGGACGGCACCATTACCGCCGGTAACGCCTGTCCGCTCAACGACGGTGCTGCCGCGCTGGTCGTCATGAGCGACACCAAGGCCAAGGAACTGGGCCTGACCCCGCTGGCGCGCATTGTCGCCACCGGCGTCTCCGGGCTGTCCCCCGAGATCATGGGCCTCGGCCCGATCGAGGCAGTCCGCAAGACCCTGAAGACCGCCAAGATGACCATCGACGACCTCGACCTGTACGAGATCAACGAGGCATTCGCCGTCCAGGTCCTCGGTTCCGCCCGTGAGCTGAATATGGACCTCGACAAGCTGAACGTGTCCGGTGGCGCCATCGCCCTCGGCCACCCGTTCGGCATGACCGGCGCCCGCATCACCGCCACCCTCATCAACAACCTCCAGACCCACGACAAGCAGTTCGGCCTGGAGACCATGTGCGTCGGCGGCGGCCAGGGCATGGCCATGGTCATCGAGCGTCTCAGCTAGCTTCCGGGCCCTCGGGGCGACCCACGAAAACCGTTGACCGGCTCCCTATCCGGCCTGATAGGAAGCCGGTCGATGTTTCATCGGTTGAGCCTCGCAAAGAACGGCTCCCTTCCCGATCGGGAAGGGAGCCGTTCTCGGTCGAATCACTAATCGTTGTTGAAGTAGCTCAGCAGGCGCAGGATTTCGGTGTAGAGCCAGACCAGGGTGACTGTCAGGCCGAGGGCGACGCCCCAGGCGGCCTTCTCCGGGGCCTGGGCGCGGATGAGCTGGTCGGCGGCGTCGAAGTCGACCAGGAAGCTGAAGGCCGCGACCGCGATCACGACCAGACTGAAGATGATGGCGAGGGGGCCGCCGTCACGCAGGCCGAGGCCGCCGTCGATGAAGAAGCTTGCGATCAGGTTGCCGACGATCAGGACCAGAATGCCGACGATCGCGCCGAAGATCATCCGGGTGAAGCGCGGGGTGACGCGGATCGCGCCGGTCTTATAGACCACCAGCATGCCCGCGAAGACGCCGAAAGTGCCGAGTACGGCCTGCGCGATCAGCGGTTTACCGCCGACGCCGCCGAATTCGATGTTCGTGAAGATGAACGAGAACGCGCCGACGAACAGACCTTCGAACACCGCGTACGAGAGCACGACGACCGGATTGTCCATCTTCCTGGCGAAGCCCGCGACCAGCACCAGCACGAAGCCGATCAGGCCACTGCCGTAGACGAACAGCGGTGCCAGCGCATTGTTCGCGTCGGTCAGGCCGTAGGAGATGATCGCCGACAGCGCGAGCACACCGAGGGTGATGGCGGTCTTGGTGACCACATCGTCGATGGTCATGGCCCGGGTGGCCGGGGCCTGCTGATACTGGGGGTACTGCGGGTACTGACCGGCCTGCTGGGTCATCTGGCCCGCGCCCGCCACCCCTGATCCGAAGTTGGCATAGCCACTGCCCTCTTGCCGAGGCAGCTGTCTGAAAACCGGATTGCTAGTGGTACGCAACGTCGATGCCTTTCTGGAGTTGTGGCTCACGTCGCCGTGGCCGGCCGCTAGCGACTGCTTGCAGGTCGCTCGAAAAGATCAGTCCCGAGCCGTCTCATGCGAGCCGGTCGCTCGATATCCAACTAGGTTGTCCAACGTGTATCGACCCGGCCGAGTTCCCGAGCGACCCTTCGGTACGGACAATTCGGACTCTACTACCGCTGAACGTCGCGCAGTCCACGCACGGATCGCGTCACCGTGAATTTCCGATTGCGACCGATCACCTCGGTCTGGCCGACCATCCGCTGGACCACGCCGCGATAGTTCAGATGTGAGTTGTAAACCGTCCACAGTTCACCGCCGGGACGCAGCACTCGACCGGTTTCGGCGAACATCTTGATCGCCGATCCGGTGTGCACGGCGGCGCCGACATGGAACGGCGGATTGCACAGCACCAGATCGGCGCTGTTGTCGGCGGCGCAGGACATGGCGTCGTCGCGCACCACGGTCACTCGATCGGCGACCTCGTTGACCACCGCGGTCGCCCGCGCCGACGCCACCGCGGCGGCCGACTGATCGGTGCCGACCACCCGGATGCCTGGCCGGGCCTTGGCCAGCGCGACCGCCAGAATGCCGGTACCGCAACCGAGATCGATGGCATCGCGGGCATCGGGCTTCATCCACTTGAAGTGCTGCAACAGGAATCGGGTTCCGATATCCAATTTGGCGCCGGAGAACGCGGCGCCGTGCGCGACCACGTCGATATCGATATCGTCGATCCGCTCGCGCACCGGAAACGGCGGCGCGGCAACCGGTTTCGGCCCACTCACCAATAGCGTGCGGGACTTCTGCCGACCCCGGCTCGCGCGCACCTGCGAGAACGATTCGGCCAGTACATCGTTCATGGACTTGGTCAGATATTTGTCGCGCCCGCCCGCGAATACGGTCACCTCGGGATCCGCGTAGCGGGCGATGGCATCGGCGACCTCGGTCAGTCCGGCGAGCATGCGCGGTAGTCGCAGCAGCACGACCTCGGCGTCGGCGAGCAATTCTTTGGAAAGCGCGTGTGCGGTATAGCGATCCGCGAGACCGAGCGCGCGGGCATTGTTGGCCAACGCGAGTTCGCCGGTGAGCAGGTCCTGATGGACACGGATATCGCACAGATCGTGTCCGGCGATCGCGCCGAGGGTGAGCGCGCCGTAGGCGTCGCCGATCACCGCGATCCGGCCGCTGCCAGCGGTATCGATGGCCTCGGCGGCGACGTCGAGAATCAGCCGGTCGGCGGCATCGACGGCGTAGAGGTTCAGCGCCTCCACATCCGGGTACCGCCGCAGCCGGCCAAGTACGTCCTCGACATCTTCCACACCTCAAGTGTGCTAGATCGTTGCCGATGGATCGCGTCCACCCCGGCATGTCTGCGACACTCCGGTGCCAAACACCGGGTCATCGCAAATGCCCGACGGCGTGAACCGCGGCCAATACCATCAGCCACATGCGTAACAGGATGGTGCTGTTGGTCGCCGCCGTGGCGACGGTGCTCGTCGGCTGCGGCGACGGCGGGTCCAGCTCGAATACCACGACCACCGCGCCGACCACGACCGGCACCTTCACCGATGCACCCGACACCGCACCGCGCGATGCGGGGCCCAAGCGCGGGACCCCGTCCACCGACGCGGGCCTGACCGTGTCCGGCATCCGGATCGGGCACCATGCGGGCTTCGATCGCGTGGTCTACGAACTCGGCGGTGCGGGCACGCCCGGCTGGATCGTGCAGTACACCGAGCAGGCCGTCCAGGACGCCAGCGGCAAGGTCGTCGATGTCGCGGGCCGCTCGATTCTGGAGGTCCAGATCACCGGGTCGGCGT
Organism: Nocardia pseudovaccinii; assembly: GCF_050942345.1. NCBI lineage: Bacteria > Bacillati > Actinomycetota > Actinomycetes > Mycobacteriales > Nocardiaceae > Nocardia > Nocardia pseudovaccinii. The sequence continues at coordinate 1,750,322 of NZ_CP192074.1, read as the reverse complement.
ATCCGTTCGACAATGGCGTGACGCCGTATTCGGGTCCCGATCCGGCCACCGATCCCAGTGCGCCGGTAGTCGCGGGGGTGTACCGGAGCGGGGTCTTCGAGGGCACGACCCAATCGTTCATCGGGGTGAATACCGATCGTCCGGCCTTCGAGGTCAGCACCCTGACCAATCCCACTCGGCTGGTCATCGATATCGCGAATACCTAGCCGGTGCCCGATACGGCCACGGGGTATCAGCCGGCGACGCCGGGGCGCTCTCTAGAATGACGCTGTGGTCGAACCGCAGCCGCCTTCGCGCACCACCGGACTCGTCCGGGTGCTCGGCGTATTGGTGCTGCTCGCAGGCATTGTCGCCATGCACGCCGGAGTTTTCGCGGTCGCTCCCGCCCATGACCACCACACGATGGCGACGATGGCACTGCCCGTCGACCACAACGCTGCCGCCGAACCGGACTGCACCGATGACGGTTGCGGCCACGCACACGGCGGCATGCACGCCTGCGTTTTCATCCTGACCGCCGTCGCGGTCGCCCTGATGTTCGTCCTGCTCTACTGGATCACCCTCGATCGACCGGGTGGCGGTACGTCGAAAACGCGCCAGTGGCGGCCGATACGCGAACGCGCACCACCGTGGACCGTGCTGTCCCTGGCCGAATTGTCGATTCTGCGGATCTGACAGACCCCACCGCGCCCGTAACAACGGACGCGGCTGCAACCTGCCCGAAAAACCGTTCATTCGCAATTCCTCAGGAGCACAGACATGTTCAGCACCCGTAGCCGAATCACCGGCGCCATTGCCGCAATGTCCACCGCCGCCGCGCTTTTCGCCGGAGGTTGTGGCAATGACGACTCCATGCCGGGGACGGATCACGGCTCCGCGTCGGCGAGCTCCGGAAAGCCCGCTGCCCGAAGCGATTTCAACGACGCGGACGTGACCTTCCTGCAGATGATGTACCCGCACCACGCGCAGGCGGTCGAGATGGCGCGGCTGGTGCCGAGCCGCACTCGGAACGAGCAGGTGCGCGCGCTCGCCGCGGATATCGAGAAGGCGCAGTCACCGGAGATGGAACAGATCACCAAGTTGCTGGAGAGCTTCGGTAAGCCCGCGCCCACCAGTTCCGGCCATGGCGGGCACAACATGGAGATGACGACCAGCATGAATATGCCCGGCACGACCACAATGCCCGGCATGATGTCGAACGAGCAGATGAACAAGCTGGCAGCGGCTTCCGGCGCCGACTTCGACCGGCAGTGGCTCGAGCTGATGATCGAGCACCACACGGGAGCGATCGCCATGTCGAACACCGAACTCACCGGCGGCGTCAATCCGGACGCGAAGGCTCTCGCCACCGCCGTCGTCGCCGCCCAGCAGGCCGAAATCGGCACCATGCGCGGGTTGCTCGGCCAGCGCTGACACCGCGTCGCGGAGCACACCGGGACCATCGCGTTCCGGTGTGCTCCGCACCGACCACGCGGTTCTGACCAGCGCTTTTTCGGCCGTTCGATATCGGTTGGTCATCGATATCGGTTCGGTCGGCTGACGTCGACGGTCGCGAACAAGTACGGTCTTTACGTCCGGCTTCCTACGCTCCTCCAGCGGCCGGATGTTCGGAGGGGAAGAGGGGAACCGACATGCGACGACTAGAGCGGACGGGCCTCGTCGCCGCGGCGGCAGCGACCGCGGTGGGTGTTCTGACCATCGGCGCGTGCTCGAAACAGATCAACGGCAGCGCGCAGGTCAACCAGACCGAACTGGCCGCATACGCCTCTGAGGTCACGGCGTCGTCGGTGGCCGCGTCCTCCTCCCGCGCGGCGGCGGCCGAACGTGCGGCGGGCACCGCCTGCGACACCTTCACCAGCGCGAACAGCAGCTCGATCCGGAGCTTCAACGATTACATCGACGCGAGCAACAACAAGGGCGTCAACGATCCGGAGACCAACGCCAAGGCCAATGACGCCGTCACCGCGCTGCGCAACAACGCCCGGACCATCGACTCGAAGGTGACCTCCGACGTGCCGTTGGCCGTCGCCGGCCCGCTGCGCAGTTACCGCGACGACACCAACGCCCTGGCCGACACGCTCGACCGGCGCGCGCCGACCGATACCCTCAACGCCGCGATCGACAAGTTCAACGCCACCAAGAACGTCGCCGAGGACGCCTGTAAAGCCCACTGACACAGTCTATTTCGCGTTCCCGTCGGCACGGTTGAAGAAGTCTTCGAGCAGTTCGTTGAACGGGGCGCCGGTGTCGGGCACCAGATGCCCCATACCGGGGCAGACGGCGCGCTCGGCGTCGGTGCGCTCGGCGAGCGCGTCGCAGATCGCCTCGTAGACCGGCCGGTCACCGCCCGAGACGACCAGGATCGGAAAGGAGGCGGCGCGCAACGCGTCCAGCGGCGGTTCCGCTTCGTCCGGCGGGCGCGCACCCTGTAGTTGCCGCATGCCGTCCAGTAGCACCTGCGGGATGGGGTCGCTCAGCGTTATGGGCACGCCCGCGACCGGGAAGAATCGCGCCAAACCGGCTTCCGGCGAGGCCGACGTGTCCTCGATGATGTCGCGCGTCACCTTACTCGTGGCATCGACTTCCGGATTGCCCCTCGCGACGGCGAACAGCGGCGGTTCGACGACGGTGAGCGATCGGATGTGCTCCGGCCGCAGCGCGGCAGCGTACAGCGAGACCAGTCCGCCGTAGGAGAAACCGACCAAGTGCACCGGCCGGTCCAGGAGCTGGTCGGCGACGAGCCTGGCTTCCGGCTCGAAATCCTGTCTGGCAGCGGGAGTTTCGCCGTGACCGGGCCGATCCGGCGCGAGCAGGGTCCACCGCTCGGTGAGCGGCCGTTGTCCCCGCCAGGTCTCGCGTCCACCGAGGATCCCGCCGTGCACGAGCACCACCGGCGGACCGGCACCCCAACTGTGTACATGCAGGTCGATCTCGGGCCCACCCGTCACCCGACCACCACCCCTGTCGAATCGCTACGCGATGCCCTCATATCTACTCCTCACAGTGTCGGTGCGAGCAGCAATTGCGCCAGCGTATCTGCGACCCACGCCTCGGCATCAGCGGCGCTCCAGCCGCGTCCTCGATGAGCCTGCCGAAACGCCGGTGTGGCACAGGCGGTTTCGCCGGATCTGATCTCGCCCGAGCGCGTCAGGCACGGTGTCGAATCGCTGTTGAGCGAGGATACCGCCCGACGCGCGGCCACGGCGCTGAGCGACGAAATACGGCAGCTGCCGACGGCGGCGATGGTTGCCAAGGAGCTGTGTCAGGGATGAATCAAGCGCCGGGCGGGACGGTCGGCTGCCAGGGGGCGGGCTGCTCCGGGGTGCGCGGCTGTGGACGGCGGCCGCGCCGCTCGAAGAGCACGAGGGCGATACCGGTCAGCGAGGCGGCGACGGCGACGAGCGCGAAGATGAACGCGGTGCCCGGAAAGCCGACCGCCCCGATCACCGCGGCGACGATGGCGACGAGTCCGCCGATGATCAGCAGGACGAACCCGGGCCAATTTCTGGCGTCCGCCAAGGTAATTCCCGGCTGCGGCTCGGTCGCGCGGGCGATATCCGGAGCGTCGTCGAGCGGGGGAATCTCCCACGGCCCTTCCGCTGTCATGGTGGTACCTCACATTTCGCTGTCAGGCTGGGTGCTTATGCCTGATGCCTATAAGGTGCCCCCGATGTGACGATCCGAAACAGGCAGGCGGGCCAGCCGATGGCACGAGCAGACGGATGGCAACCTCATGAAGTCAGCGACTCCGGAAGGCGGTTCGGTAGGTGTGCGGGCTGGTGCCGACCACCCGTTTGAAGCGGTCGCGGAAGGCGGTGGGCGAACCGAACCCGACCTGGCTGGCGATGCGGTCGACCGGATGGTCGGTGGCTTCGAGCAGGTATTGGGCTTGGCGAATGCGGGCGCGGTGCAGCCATTGCAGCGGGGTGGTGCCGGTCTGTTCGCGGAAGCGGCGGTTGAGCGTGCGCGGACTCATACCGGCTCGAGCCGCGACATCTTCCAGGGTGAGAGCGTTCGCGGCGTGCTCCTCCAGCCAGCGCAGCAGCGGTTCCATCGACGCACCCTGCGGGGTCGGCGGCTGGTCGTGCACGATGAATTGCGCCTGTCCCCCTTCGCGTTCCAATGGCATGACCGCGAGTCGGGCGGCGTCCGCGGCCACCGCGGAACCGTGATCACGGCGAATCATGTGCAGGCACAGGTCGATTCCGGCGGCGGCACCGGCGGAGGTAAGGAATTGTCCGTTGTCGACGTAGAGCACGTCGGGGTCGACATCGATGGCGGGATAGCGGGCGGCGAGGGTCGGGGCGGCGATCCAGTGTGTGGTGGCGCGCCGCCCGTCGAGCAGACCGGTGGCGGCGAGGATGAATGCGCCGACGCAGATCGAGGCGATGCGGGTGCCGTTGGCCGCCGCCGCGCGCAGTGCCTCGATGACCTCGTCCGGGACCGCGACGGTGGGGTCCGCGCAGCCGGGAAGCACGATCGTGTCGGCCTCGGCCAGTGCCTCCAGCCCCCAACGCGCCTTGATGGTGAACAGTTCGGTCTCGACCGTCGGCGTGGCCGCGCAGACGCGAACCCGGTAGGCGGGTCGGCCGTCGGGTAGGCGGCTGCGGGTGAAGGATTCGATCGGCGTGGACAAGTCGAAGGGCAGGACCTGGTCCAGCGCGAGAACGGCCACGGTGTGCATGCCGATACCGTAGGTGATCGCGAGGTTCCCGCCAATGGCTGTGACCTGTGGCATTGCCAATCCTTGCAGTTCAGAGCACCTGGCGAGAATCCGTTGACATATGGCAATTCCGCCAGTTCCGGCACCGCTCGGCGATCATTACCGTCGGCAGCACCGACAAGATGAAGGAGCTGACACGGTGCTCGCCCAGTTCGTACTATTCGACGGATTCGATCCGCTTGATGTCATCGCACCGTTCGAGGTGCTCGATGCCGGACATCTCCTTACCGACAGCGAATCAACGATCGAATTCGTCTCCGCCGAGGGCGCGCGCCGGGTGCCGAGCGGCATCCCCGCGATCTCACTCGACGCCACCGCCCGACTGGATCCGGATCGCGCGGACCTCGTCGTGATCCCAGGCGCGGCCGGCAACCTACCCGATGGGCCGAATGATCAACGGCCGGACACCATTCCGATGATTCTCGCCCGCAGCCTGGGTACCGATCTGCCCGCCCTACTGCGAGAAGCAGTCGAGCGCACGGATACGACTGTGGCCACGGTATGCGGCGGCTCCCTGCTCCTCGCAATGGCGGGCCTGATCAAAGGGCGTTCCGCGACAACACATCGCCTCGCGATGGACACCCTCACCACCACCGGCGTCGATGCCATCGATGCCCGCGTGGTCGACGACGGCGACCTGATCTCCGGCGCCAGCGTCACCTCCGGCCTCGACCTCGGCCTGTATCTGGTGGAACGCGAATTGGGGCCGCGCATCGCGAATGCGGTGGAGAAGCTCATCGCCCATGAGCGCCGCGGCACGGTCTGGCGCAACACGGGCCACGTCCCCGCCATCGCTATCTGAGCGCCGCACGTGACGAAACTTCTACTCTCCCTGCATGTTCTGGCGGCAATTATCGCCATCGGCCCGGTAACGGTGGCGGCCAGCATGTTTCCCGCCACCGTCCGCCAGGTCCAGACCGACCCACATCGCTTGGCCATCGCACGCAACCTGCATCGCATCTGCCGCGTCTACGCCACCATCGGCATCGCCGTTCCGGTCTTCGGGCTGGCCACCGCCGCAGGCCTCGGTGTCCTCACCGATACCTGGCTCACCGTATCCATTGCCCTGACCGGTGTGGCCGCCGGAATCCTCGCGCTGGCGATCCTGCCCGACCAATCCCGTATCCTCGCCGCCTTGCCGCAGACCATCCCCGCCACCGCCCAATTGGCCATGCTCACCGGCATCTTCAACCTCCTGTGGGCCGTGGTCACCGTCCTGATGATCGTCCGCCCCGGCTCGACGACCGGGGCGTGACCAAAGATTCAGTGCGGCAGTGGGTTTCCGGGCACGAGGACGACTTTTCCGGTGACGGTGCCGGATTCGGCGAGCTCCATCGCGCGGGCGGCCTCGGTCAACGGAATACGAGCGGCCACCTGCGCACGCAGGCTGCCCGCCGCGGCCAGCTCGAATACCGCGCCGAGATCCGCGGCGATCGCGGCGCGGAACCGGGTGCGGTTGCGCTGGCCCGACCAGATATTGAAGAAGTGCGCATTCCGCTTGTTGGGCAATAGGTTCCACCAAATCAATCGGCCCACCAGCGCGAGCACCGGGAGGCGCGAGTTGCCCGGATCGTCTTTGGTGGACGCGGTGCCGTAGGAGACCAGCGTGCCGTGCGATGTGAGCAGGCGGAACGAATCGACGATCCCGGGCCCACCGACATGATCGAACGCAGCGTCGACCCCGCCCGGCGCAAGCGCTCGAACCTGTGCCACCACATCGCCGCGGTAGTCGATCGCCTCCGCGCCCAATGCCGCGACCGCATCGGCATGCCGTGCGGACGCCGTGCCGATCACCCGGATACCCGCGTGGCGGGCCAGTTGCACCAGCGTCGAGCCGACGCCGCCGTTGGCGCCGTGCACCAGAATGGTCTGACCTGCGCGAACCTTGGCGATGCGATGCAGCATCTGCCATGCGGTAATACCGTTCACGACGAAGGTCTCGGCCGCGGCGGGATCCAGGCCATCGGGCACCGGAACCAGATCCGCGGCGGCCAGCACGATATGACTCGACCAACCACCGATCTTGGTCAGTGCGGCGACGCGTCGGCCGAGCAGTGCCGGATCCACGCCGGGTCCGATCGCGGTCACCGTGCCGACCAGGTCATAGCCGGGCACGAACGGGAAGGGCGGCTGGTCGTAGTACTTCGCGCGGCGCATCTGCTGTTCGGCGAAGGAGACGCCACTGGCCTCGACCGCGATCATGGCCTCACCGTCGGCCGGTGCGGGCAGTTCACGGTGCGTGACCTGCAAGCCCGCCGGGTCGACTGGGCCGGGCAGCAGAATCTGGGTTGCCTGGCTGTTCATCGGTTTGCCTTTCGATGCAGAGTGAGTGATCGAACAGTCACTCTATGGTTAAAAAGAGTGCCCCCGCAGGGGCAACGGTCGTTTGAAACAACTACTCCTCACGTCGTCGGATCGACGTGCCGAATACCGGCACTCAGCATTCGCGCCCAGTCGGCATCGAGACCATCGAGCCCGAGCGTGGTGATGAGATGACAGAGTTGGCCGTAGGCGATGAAGCGCTGCACGGCCGCGTCATCGGCACCGGAGCGCGTCTTCGCGAAGCTCGCCACGCGCTCGAGCCCACGACGCACCGCATCGGCGACCTCTGGAATATCGACCGCCGATTGCGCATGCACCTGCAGCAGCAACAGATTTCGATCGGCGATCAACTCCGCATACGCCGCACCCATTTCGTGCAGGATGGCATCGGGTTCGGCACCATCGACCCGCGCGGCACCCGCGGACAGCGCTCGCTCCACCAGTTCGTAGCACCGGTCCAGCGCCGCGATGAACAACGCGATCTTGCCGGGAAACAGCTTGAATACGTAGGCGGGCGAGATATTCGCCCGCGCCGCAACCGCATTGATGGGCGTCCCGTGGTATCCGGTCTGCGCGAATTCGGCGATCGCGGCATCGACCACCGTATCGCGCCGGATCTCCGACGTAGAAAGGACAACACCGCGTCTGCTCATGTGAGTGACTATACACTCACTCTCCCCGCCGCTGTCAATTCGCACGTCTCCTCAGACCAGCGCCGAATCCAAATCTGAAGTGGCACAATGATTTCAACCAGATCAATTCCGTCGGCGGTGCGGCGACACCCCTTCGAATCGGTCTCGGCAATGTTCATCTCGCGCAGCCGATCCGCAGGACACGGGCCGAAACCCGCCGCCCCATGGGCGCGGCGGGTTCCGGCGGGGACCCTCAGTTCGGTGTCGCGGCCAAGTCGTAGACCGCGACATTGCCGATGTGGACGGCCTGGTAGTGCGCGGCGACCCAGTCGCCGATGTCCTTGTGGCCGATCGGTCGCCACGGCTCGTCTTCCGGGGCCGGGGTCGCGGCATCACCCTGGTTGCGCACGCGCCAGGAATCGGGCAGTTGCACTTCCTGTGCCAGGTAATAGCGGACCTGGTGAGTGCGGACCAGTTCCTGGAACTGATCGAGGGTAGGCACCGGATCCTCGGAGGTGAAGCCGCCGATCGCGATAACCGCTGTGCGGCTGGCCAATTCGAGGGTAGCCGCGGTCGAGGAACGGTCCACGGCCGCCGACCAGCGGGTCGTGGTGTCGCTCAGCATGTTCACCACTTGCGGCTCCGCGAAGTTGCCGCCCATGATCCGGCCCACCTGGGATTGCTGTTGCGAATCGGGCTTGCGCGCCTTGGCCGGGCCGACCGTCGGGCCGCCGCCGGTATGCGACTGCGGTAGCGTCACCACCGCATATGCCGTCGAACCAGCCAGACCGGCGATGACGCCCGCGATGACCAGCACGGAGGTCACCCGGTCCCGCGCGCGACGTCGTCCGGCCGCCGGAAGCGATGCGATGAGCAGACCGACCGCCGCGAGCACCGAGAGCACGATGATCGTCCAGCGCAGCCACGGCTGCCAATCCGAATTCCGCTGCAGGACAACGAATGCCCAGACACCGGCGGTAAGAATGAGTGCGGCGGAGCCGATTCGACCGAATGCGTCGGCACGGCGACGCCACATTTCGTGCACACCGAGTGCGAACATTCCCGCCACGGCGGGCCCGATCGCCAAGGTGTAGTACGCGTGCATGCCGCCCTTCATGGTCGAGAAGGCGATGCCGTCGATGATCAGCCACAGGCCGAAGGTCAATGCCGCGCCACGAACCAGATCGGTGCGTGGTGCGCGCCACCGGGATGCCAGCACCAAGACGAAGGCGAGGATCGCCGCGGGCAGCAACCAGGAGATCTCGTAGCCGATTTCGCCGGTGAACAGCCGGTCCGGACCCGAACCGAACCCGCCGAAGCCTTGTCCGCCTCCGGCATTGTGCGGCATCTCGTAGCCGGGTGGCAGCTCGAAGCGGTTGCCGCCCTTGTGGTTGCGGCCGAGGAAGCGGGCGAAGCCGTTGTAGCCGAGCACCAGATCCATGAAGGTGTTATTCGTGGATCCGGCCAGATACGGCCGCGAGGATTCCGGCCACAGGATGGTCAGCACCACGTACCAGCCGGAGGAGAGGACCAGCGCGCCCGCCGCGGCCAGCAGATGCCACAGCCGCGTACGCAGCTTGGTCGGCGCGACGATCAGGTAGGCGATGCCCAATGCGGGCAGAACCATCAATCCCTCGAGCATCTTCGCCAGGAATGCGAAGCCGAGCGCGACACCGGCGAGCATCAGCCACCGCACACTCGCCTGCCGCAGTGCTCGGATCGTGCAGTAAGCGCCCGCCGTCATCAGCAGGACCATCACCGCATCGGGATTGTTGAACCGGAACATCAACGCCACCACCGGTGTCACCGCGAAGACGGCACCGGCGAGCAGCCCCGCGCCGCGGCTTTGCGCCGCCCTGGTCACCGCGCCGTACATCAGCGCGACCGTCGCGACGGCCATGAGTGCCTGCGGTATCAACATGCTCGCACTGCTGAAACCGAACAGCTGGCCGGAAAGCCCCATCACCCACTGCGATACCGGCGGCTTGTCGACCGTGATGAAGTTCCCGGGATCCAGCGAGCCGAACAGCAGCGCCTTCCAGTCCCGCGAACCAGACCAAGCCGCCGCGGCATAGAAGCTGTTGCCCATGGCATTGACGGTGATATTCCACAGATAGGCGACCGCCGTCGCGATCAGCAGCACCGCCAGCCCGATGCGCTCCCACCGTCTGATCGGCGGCAGCGCTGTCGCGGGTGCGGGCGGGGTCGTATGGGGCGGCGTCGTATCTGGTGGGGTCGTGTCGGGCAGGGACGCCGGGGCACTGGTCACTGTCACCTGGGGAGTATCACAGCCGTCCCGGTGGACCCCCTTTGCGTTTCCTGTCAGTCCGCTGTGAGCCTGCCCCTAAACGCTGTGACCAGGAGATTCAGGTCGCTCAGCGCGGTAACTGTTCAGCTCGCCGGAATTTCGCGTCGGAACCAGTCGAGGATTTGCGGGAGCGCGACGCGCGCGGTGGCGGAGTGGTCGATATCGCCGAGATCGGTGAGGGTGGCCCGGTCGGTGCGCATGGCTTGCAGACAGTGTTCGGCATTGGCGTAGAGCACATTTCGATCGCCGGTGGCAGCGTATAGGTGGACCGGAACGCGCGGGGTCCAGTCGCAGGTGCCGTCGCTGGCGGCCACCGCCTCGCGCGCGGTTCCGGTCGGATCTTGTGCCAGGGCAAGGAACTTCGGCGTCAGCAACATTTCGGGACGCACGGGCAGGGCGGTGCCGATGGTGATCTCGTTCTGCTGTCCGTCGAAGAGTTGTTCGATGCGATCGGCAATCGGTTCCTGGAAGGCGGCGGCGGGCTGGTCGTAGAGGTGGTAGATCCGGTTCATCGCGGTGATCCAGTAGGCGAGATAGAAGACCGCGACCGCCGGGAGGACCCGGCCCGCGATGGCGCCGGGCGTCTCGACGTGCTGAACGTCGTAGGGGCCGCTGATCGGCGCCAGCGCGGCCAGTCCGAAGCCGGGCGCGTCACCGCCCTGTAGCGCCTTGCCCAGTGCGGTCGCGGCCTGACCGCCCTGGGAGAACCCGGTGACCAGGACGTCGGGGTCGAGGTCGCGCTGCTGTCCGGCGGCCATGGTGCGGGCGGCGCGCAGCAGATCGACCGACGCGCTGACCTCCGAGGGCGCATGGGTGTAGGGATGCGCGCCCGGGCCTACGCCGAGGCCGAGGTAGTCCGGTGCGACGGCCGCGTAGCCCGCCGCGGCGAACATGATGGTGCGGGCCCGATCGGCACGCGTGTCGTTCACCGAGGGCGCGTCACTTTTCAGCACCAGCGTGCCGTGCTCATAGGTGACGACGCGCAGCCGCCGCGACTCGGTGCGCGGCAGCACGACAAGGCCGCTCGCCGTGGTCGGGTCGCCCTCCGCAGTGACGGTTCGGTAGACGACACGATAGGCGTCGACGCCGTTGCGCGCGGGGGTGCCGATATTCGCGCTGGCCAGATAGGTCGTTGTCTGTTCCGCCGACAACTGCGTGACCGGCGTGGTGCTGACAACTTCGCCGCGCGCGACCGCCGGTGCGTTATCGGACCCGCAGGCAGGGACCACGAGCAGTGCCGCGGCGAGCAGTGCGATTACCGATCGCGGTGTGCTGCGCATGAATTCGGGTTCCTCTCGAACGACCACACGGACCATCGTGACACCGCCGACTCGTATTTCCGCGACTCGCCACCCGACCGAGGGTATTTGCTCCGCATTCGCTGCCGTGTTATTAACCAGGCGATTGTCAGCCGTTTCGGCCCAGATCACCGAGCCGATGGCGTGTTTCGTTTGCAGGTCCCGAATTGTGAGCGAAGGAGCGTTTGCGGTGTTTGCGAAAAGTTCGCGTGTTCTCCTACCGATTATCGTGCCCGCGGTACTCATCGGCACCCTGTTCGGCGTGTGCACCCCGGCGCACGCCGACGAAGCACGTCCGGACGGAAGTGTGCCACCGGCCGGTGCCAACGATTGGACCTGCCGCCCGTCGGCGGCGCATCCACAACCCGTTGTCCTGGTGCACGGCACCTGGGGGAATCAGAACTCGTGGGATGTGCTCGCACCGCAGCTGAAAGCGCAGGGCTACTGCGTATTCTCGCTGAGTTACGGGCGCGCGATCTCCAGTATGCGAGGTGCACAACCGGGGGTCTACGGCACTGCGGATATGCGCAACTCGGCCAGGGAAATCGCGCGATTCGTCGACGAGGTGCGTGCGGCCACCGGTGTCCCGAAGGTGGATATCGTCGCGCATTCGCAGGGCGGTCCGCTGGTTCGGCAGTTCATGCGCTTCGACGGCGGCGCGAATCAGCGGGATCCCGCGGAGAACAAAGTGGACCATCTGGTCACCATCGCGGCGACCAATCACGGCACCACCGCCGAAGGGCTCGGCTTCCTCCTGCCGACCGGAAGTGCGCAGGCGCCGATCCTCGGCCTGATCGCGAGATATCTGGGCACGGCCGCGGCGCAACAGCTGATCGATAGTGAATTCCTGCGCAGCCTCAATGCCGGAGGCGATACCGAGCCGGGAGTCAAGTACACGGTTATCGCCAGTCGTCTCGATCGGGTCGTCACCCCGCCCGAGACCACCTTTCTCATAGCCGGAATCGGGGCCACGGTCGACAATGTCTGGGTGCAGGACCTGTGCCCGGACGACGAATTCGACCATGGCGCGCTGCCGGAATCCCCCACCGTCGGCTACGTCGTGCAGAAAGCCCTCGATCCGGCGTACAGCGGTCCCGCCTGCCAGGGCTGACCTGCGCGGATTACCGGCACCGACGCACTGTCGTCAACGCTGTTATCGTCGATAACGCCCATGGTGCTCCGGTGGTGGGACCGTGCGCCGCACCGTCCCCCGCGAGGAATGAACTTTCGTGAAATACGTGCCGCGTATCGTCCTGTTTCTGGCGATTCCCGCCCTGCTGTTCCTGGTCCCATGGTGGACCTTGATCGGCGCAACGACCGATGGGGCGCTGTTCTGGCTCGGCTCGGCGGTATTCCTCGCCGGTTTCGTTTGCCTGCCCGCGGCGATGTTTCTCGGTCATGGTCCGAAGCAGCACGATGCGGCGTCCATCGTCGGCGACACGCTACTCGGACTGATGTGGGTGGTTTTCAGCTGGTCGGTGATCGGCAATGTGGTCGGGCTCGGATTGGCCGTGAGCGGGGTGGACGATCCGGCGCGATCCAGGATCGTCGCCGCCGGGGTATTCGTGATCGCCGCCGCGCTGTCGGTCTTGGGGGTGATCGAGGCGCGCCGGGTGCCTCGGGTGCGCACCCTGGATGTCGCGATCCGCGGACTCGGACCGGCGCTCGACGGACTGCGCATGGTGGTCATCACCGATACCCACTACGCCGCACTGGACCGGTTGCGCTGGTCGGAAAAGGTCGTCGATGTGGTGAATGCGCAGCGGCCCGATATCGCTTGCCACGCAGGCGATCTCGCGGACGGCTCGGTCGAGAAGCGGCATCCGCAGGTCGATCCGCTCGGCAAGATCGAGGCTCCGCTCGGCAGGTTCTACATCACCGGCAATCACGAATACTTCGGCGACGCGGCGGGCTGGATCGAGCACATGACCACGATCGGCTGGCAGCCGCTGCACAACCAACACGAGACGATCACCCGCGGCGACGACCGGCTGGTGCTGGCAGGCATCGACGACCCCACCGGCGTCGGTCTGCCCGGACACGGGCCCGACCTCCCGGCCGCCCTCGCGGGCGCGGACCAGGACGCACCGGTTGTCCTGCTGGCCCATCAACCCAGGCAGGTCATCGAGGCCGCCGCGGCCGGGGTGGCGCTGCAGATCTCCGGTCACACGCACGGCGGCCAGATCTGGCCGTTCCACTATCTGGTCCGCCTCGAACAACCCGTGGTCGCCGGTCTCAGCCGCCACGGCGAGCACACCCAGCTCTACACCAGCCGTGGCACCGGGTTCTGGGGTCCGCAATTCCGGGTCTTCGCGCCCAGCGAAATCACCGTCCTCGTCTTGCGCAGCGCCTGAACGAGAGTCGCCCCGCAGGGGTATAGCTTCGCGTGGTGGACGCTATCTGGCACGCGCTATCCCTGGCCGGGTCGATGACCTGGGAGATCCTCTGGGCTCTTGTTCTCGGCTTCGCGCTGTCGGCAGTCGTGCAGGCGGTGGTGCGCAAGTCGACCATTCTGCGGCTGATGGGCGATGATCGGCCGCGCACCCTCGCCATTGCGGCGGGGCTCGGCGCGGCCTCCTCGTCGTGCTCGTATGCGGCTGTGGCGCTGGCGCGTTCGCTGTTCCGCAAGGGGGCGAATTTCACCGCCGCGATGGCGTTCGAAATCGGTTCGACCAATCTCGTCATCGAACTCGGCGTCATCCTGGCGCTGCTGATGGGCTGGCAGTTCACCGCGGCCGAATTCGTCGGCGGGCCCATTATGATCGTGCTGCTCGCGGTACTTTTCCGATTGTTCGTGCGGTCCAGGCTCGTCGAGGAGGCCCGCCGCCAAGCCGACCGTGGACTCGCCGGATCGATGGAAGGCCATGCCGCCATGGATATGGCGGTCGCCGCCGAAGGCTCCTTCGTACACAGGCTGCTGTCGCGGTCGGGGCTTACCGCGGTCTCCCATGTTTTCGTGATGGAATGGGCCGCGATTCTGCGCGATCTCGTCATCGGTCTGCTCATCGCGGGGGCGATCGGCGCATGGGTGCCGGAGACGTTCTGGCAGCACTTCTTCCTCACCGATCATCCACTGCTGTCGGCCATTTGGGGACCGATCGTCGGGCCGCTGGTGGCGATCCTGTCCTTTGTCTGCTCGATCGGCAATGTCCCGCTGGCCGCGGTGCTGTGGAACGGCGGCATCAGCTTCGGCGGCGTGATCGCCTTCATCTACGCCGACCTGCTGATCCTCCCGATCCTCAATATCTACCGCAAGTATTACGGCACCCGCATGACCCTCACCCTGCTCGCCACCTTCTACACCGCCATGATCGGCGCCGGATATGTCGTCGAAATCCTCTTCGGTACAACAAATCTCATTCCCACCGAGCGCAACGCCATGGTGATGACAGAAGGAATTCGGTGGAACTACACCACCTGGCTCAATATCGCCTTCCTCATCCTCGCGGCCGTCTTGGTCACGATCTTCATGCGCACCGGCGGAATCCCGATGCTGCGCATGATGGGCGGCTCCCCCGACACCGAGCACGATCACGACCAGCATGAGCACGACCGTGACCACGGATCACCGCACGGCGGTAGGTAATCCGTTCGCCGAGACGATAACGCTGCCGCATGTAGTCGTGGGCGGGATGGGTCGGGTCGGAGGCGGCGGCCTCACCCCAGCCCTGCTCACTGGTCGACGCGGCGGCCAGCTGCACCGACCCGGTCACTGTTCCGCGCTGAACGCAATACGACTTTTCAGCAAGGCGGCGGTGGCGGCGCTGTACGCGTGACTCGCTTCCACCGGACGCAGGGTCGGGTAATTCGATCGATGGGTGACGATCACGCCGTTCGGGAGGGTTACGGTGCGATCCGGGATAGTGGCAACGCAATTGCCGCCGGATTTGGCGACGAGGTCGACGATCACCGTCCCGGTTCGAAGTGTGTCCAGTGCGGTGGCGTCGAGCAGCAGTGGGCCGCGGGAGCCGCGGTGCACGGCGGCGCAGATGATGAGGGCGGGCGGGTCGGCGGCGAGGTGGGCGAGTAGCCCGTCCGGATTCGGCAGGAATGCCTTGGCACCGTGCCGGATTGCGGTGGACTCCTGTTCCCTGCGGTTACCCGATGCGGTCGGCTCGTCGCCGTGGGCGGCCGCCGCGGCGATGGCGGCGAGTCCGGCCTGCCCGCAGCCGAGGATCAGGGCGCGCACCGGCCCCTCGGTCGAAAGGAGTTGTCGCCCTTGCTCGTAGGCGACTTCACCCGCTATCCGGCTCATCGCGGAGAGCGCATCGATATCGGGGCGGGAGTGCGGAACGGTTTCATAGCCGACGGATTCGATACCGCGTGCGCGCAGTTCCGCGATCACGTCGCGGCGATGCAGCGGGTCCTGGAATCCGATGAGGGTCATACCCGGTCGCACCGAATCCAGCTGGTATGCCGGAGGTTTCACCCACACGATCACATCGCAACGCGCGAAGATCTCCGCACGCTCGCCGACCTGTGCCCCGGCCGCCACGTAGTCCGCGTCGTCGAATCCGATGGACCGGCCCGCATTGTGCTCCACGATGACCCGCACGCCCGCGAGCCCGCGCACATCGTCCGGTATCAGCGCGACGCGCCGCTCCTCGGCAGCGGTCTCCCGTAGAACTCCGAGAATCATTGTTGTCCGATGACCGGCAGACCGCACCCGGCCAGCACTTTGGGATAGGTCAGCCCACTCCGGATCTCATACAGGAGCTGTTCGAGCCGGTCGAACAATTCGTCGACCAGATCCGCCGACTCGCGTCCCGGCGCCTTGCGGGGCGCGAGCACGTTGAATCGGACACCGAGTCGTTCGGATCCGGTCCGGTCCAGCGCGACACTATCGATTCCGGCACCGGCGAGCAGCAGATCCTCTATCTCCGCACTGGTTTCGACGCCTGCCTGGTCGAGGACCGCCTCGTCGAAGACCACGGTGAGGAACATGCCCTGCCGACTGCCCAGCGGCCGAATGACTTTCACACCGCGCCGAGCATTGATCGCATCGATGTGGCCGTGCGCGCGATCCAGCTGGTCGAGCATCCGCACACGGTTCTGCGCGAAGTAGCTCTCGGGCGTGTGCTCGACAATCGCCCGCGCCAGATGCGTCGACTCGCGCTGGAACGAAATGGTCAGCCGGTCTCGGATCCTGGCCAACCATTCGGCATCTCCCGAGCAGGCCGCGCCCAGTTTGCACGGTCCGAAGGCATTGTAGCCCTTGGAGTTTCCGGTAATGGTCAACACCTGGTCGTACAGCCGACGCATGCCATCGTCGGTCGCGATCCGCACTGCGGCAATCGGAATGTGCTGTTCCACCATGCAATCGAAGGCCATATCGCAGATGACCGGTACCCCACTGGCAACCAGCACCCGGCCGATCGCCAGCAACTCGTCGGCCGAATAATCGGTGAATACCGGATTCCCGGGCAGCGTGAGCAGCACCCCGCACAGTTCGTCACGGTCGGCGAAGTAGTCCAGGCAGGATGCCAGCAGATCCGGGTCGATCTTGAAGGAGTCATCCGGCGCGACCGGGCACGCCTCCATCCGCAGACCGTACTTCTCCACGTGAATGCCCGAACTCTTGTACAGGCCTTCCGGATACACGATCACGCCGCCGGGGCGGGCCAGGGTCGCGACCGCCTCCTCGAGCAGCATGGTGCTCGAGTACGGGCAGACAATGACCTCCTCCGGCGATACCCGGACTCCGGCTATTCCGTCGACCGGCTCTGCCAATCGCCCGAACAGCTTGTGCGCCGCCAACTCTCGCAATACCAGCGGCTGTCGCTTGTGATACATCGTGCCGTCGGCGTATTCGTCCGGAGGTTGGGTATGCATCAGTTCGCGCCATGCCAGATCCAGTGCGGCGACGGCACTTTCGGCAAGCGGTAGACCGGTCTCGCCGTGGTAGGCGTCCAGCACATCCGAATACGTCCGGTCGCCCGTCCCCGCGAACTGCGGCCGCGCACCCAGATGCCTGCGCACTTCCCGCTTGCGCTCCTCGGAGCGATTGGTGCGGGCGGCGAGGCTGGGTGCCGGTGTCCGCCAAGGCAGCCGATCGTTGTCAGCCTGCCGAGTCACGACACCTCACTTTCGAAGGACGGCTCTCCCGGCGCGGTCATCTCTCGCCAACTCTGTTCCAGCGCCGCACGGAACAGACCGCGGCAATCGCCCTCGGTGAGGCGCTCGTAACCGGCCAGTTCCGGTGACGCGACGATGTCGTCGACGACAATGCCCGAACCGGCGACCTTCAGCTCATAGAGGCGCTCGAACCGGCGCACCGCGAATGCGACATCGTGCTTCAACGCCGAGAACCGGGTCGCCACGCGCGCCTGCCGGGAATAGTCGTATTCACCGACGGCGACGTACTTTTCGTCGACGATGAGCATGCTCTGCGCATTGCGCGCGTGCTCGCGCTTGACCAGCACGCTCTCCACCCCGGCACGCGCCTGTTTCCACAATTTGTCGTCATAGGGCCACACATCCTCGATCGTGTCGAGGACATACATGCGTCGCACATCGATTCGAGGCGGATGGGTCGTATCGGCCAGGCGCAGAATCGCGGCGTGATAGTCGTCGCCGACGTCGCCGCCGATGGTGCCCAGATCAGCGGTGTGGATCGCGCGGACCGACGCCTTGGCCTGCTCGAGGATCATCAACCAGTCGCTGACGGTATTCCATTCCCAGACCGTCGCGCTGCGCGAGGGGATCTGCGCCAGGATTTCCTCGGCCCGCTCCAACTGCCGATCCGCGATCATGCGCAGCGGTTCGATCTCCTCCCGCGCGAAGGTCGCATCGATCAGGCTGCCCGCGATGCCGAGCGCCCGCTCGACGAGTTCAGGGTCCTTGCCGAGCAGAACATTGAAGCGCATGCGCAGATCGTGATATCCGCCGCTGGCGAGATCGTCGGCGATACCGTCGGTCGAGGGCAATTCCTGGCCGAGCGCCAGGCTGAGACGTTCGCGCAACGGTAGCGGTGGCACCCGAGTCCCGTTCTCGATCTGCTGGATCAGGCTGCGCGAACAACCTGTCTTGGCCGCGAGTGCGGCCTGGGTGAACCCGCGTTCCGTGCGGAGCCGACGGACCAGATCCCCGACCTGCTCACCGTCCGGCCCTGAGCCAGCCATGCCGCGCCTCCATCCCTACGCTCGGATTTTCAATGCTCACGATGTGTCATCCGACGTCATCATAGCCACGTTACGCCGCGAGGCAGTGATAGCGACGATGGAAGTTTTCTGAGCGATCGCTGGAAACCGTACGGGCGGGCGGATATTGCGCAAGGCCAGTCCGATACCTACGACCCCGAACGCGCGTAGCTGCACTCAAAGCTGCTCTCACGGAGCGGATTCCAGATACGTAAAGCTGAATTTGCTTAAATCGAAGCAATATTGATTGAGAAATATCTTCAGATAGCTTCTATGCTTAGTTGACATCCAGAAGTGGCGATCCATAGCATTGTTGTCAGCGTCACATCTGATCCGGAGCTCGCGCTCCGGGACAGATGGTTTCGATCGACCAAGGGAGGGGTCATGACACTGAAGCTGGCCGACTGGTTGATCACCAGCGACATCACCCCCGAAACCGCCCGCTACACCGGCAGCGGCTGGGTCCTGAGCTGGCTGCCCGGCCGATTGCTGACACGGGAGCAGGCCATGACCGGCATGGTGCTCGACGAGACCCTGAGCGATCCGGATCCCGAGGACTACGTGCTCGCCATGGAGATCGCCGCCATCCGGGCCGCTGATCTCGGCCTCGAATTGGCTCAGGCGGTCGTGCTGCTGCACGCCCGCATCGTCGAACGAGACCGGCGGCAAGCCGGCGCCAACTGCCGCATCGCGGTACCGACCACACCGGCCGCGTAACGGCAGTTGGCGCCGCGGAGGGGTCGGCGCCACCTGACGTCGCGCCGAAACAGGGTCCGGCGAGCACCGCCCGCCGGACCCTGTTTCACGAGCCGGAAACGCCGAATATGCT
The DNA here is from genome assembly GCF_050942345.1 of Nocardia pseudovaccinii. Taxonomy (NCBI): domain Bacteria; kingdom Bacillati; phylum Actinomycetota; class Actinomycetes; order Mycobacteriales; family Nocardiaceae; genus Nocardia; species Nocardia pseudovaccinii. The sequence continues at coordinate 1,731,071 of NZ_CP192074.1, read as the reverse complement.
TGGCGGAGCACCACTTTCGCTCGATTCGCGGGCGGCGGCCGGATGCACATCGACCGTGCGCGCGGTGATACGCGGCCGCGGAATGCGAACCCGCGCTACGGCACCGAGCCGAACGCCTGCTTGAAGTCGGGGCACTCGACCAGCGGTTGGTGGGTGCAGGTGGCGGCGTGGCGAAGGCTGTCGCGCATGCGAGTGAGTCTGGCGATGTCCTCGTCCAATTGCCGGGCCTTCTCCGCCATATGACGGCGGAGTTCGGTATCCGCTGGCGTGGCCACGAGGAACCGCGCGATCTGCGCGAGTGTGAAACCCGCTGCGCGAGCACAGGATACGAGCGCCAGGCGGTCGATCACCTCGGGCCGGTAGGTGCGCCGCAGACCGTTGCGCCCGTCGGGTTCGATGAGCCCGCGCTTCTCGTAGTACCGCAGCGCCGACGGCGCCAATCCGGACCGCTCGGCCACTTCCGCGATATCGAGCACCATCACTTACTCCTTGACTTGAAGCATGCTTCAAGTCAGACGATAGGCCAATGAGCGAAACAAAAGAAGAGCTGCACCCCCAAGTTCAGGCGTATCTTGACCGTCTCGCGCGCGCGGATTTCGGCTCGGTGCACACCTTTACCCCGGAGCAGGCACGCGGGGGATGGCGGCGACAGATCGCCCTACTCGGTGAACCGGAACCCGTTGCCGACATCCAGAACCGCACCGTCCCGGGCATCGGCGGGCTCCGGATCTACACCCCGGATGGCGAAGGTCCCTTCCCCGCATTGGTGTTCTTCCACGGCGGCGGCTTCATGCTCGGCGATCTGGACACCCATGACGGACTGTGCCGCAGTCTGGCCAACGGTGCGGAATGTGTCGTGGTCTCGGTCGACTACCCCCTGGCTCCGGAACACAAGTTTCCCGCCGCACCCGACGCCTGCTTCGCGGCGACGCGGTGGGTCGCCGAGCATGCGACGAGCATCGGCGTCGACGCCGCTCGCATTGCCGTCGGCGGCGACAGTGCGGGCGGCAATCTGGCGGCGGTTGTCGCGCGCATGGCACGCGACAGCGACGGTCCGGCACTGACCTTCCAACTGCTGATCTATCCCGATCTCGATTTCCGCAGAACGAATTTCAGCATCACGGAGTACGCGGGCAAGTACGGAAATATCAGCCGCGATGCCCAGCACTGGTTCATGGACAGCTACTTGAACAGTTCCGAGGAAAAGCTCGACCCGCGGGTCTCCCCACTGCTCGCCCCCGACCTGGCCGGGCTGCCTACGGCACTCATTGTCACGGCCGAATACGACGCCCTGCGCGACGAGGGCGAAGAGTACGGTCAGCGACTCGAGGAGGCAGGGGTTCCGGTCACGGTCGCTCGCTATACGGGGATGATCCACGAATTCGTCCGGCATCCCTTCGACGACAGCAAGCGCGCCCGACTCGATGCGGCGACGGCGCTGCGGAAGGCATTCGCCCGGTAGCGAATTGCGTCAGTCGTCGTTCGACGGTGCTCGGGAAAGAACAATGGGCATCCGCCACGACAGGCGGACCGGATTGTCGGTCGCGCGACGCAAGAGCAGCCATTGTGCGATGGCCGCCATGGTCGAACCGAGCGAAGTCACCACGGCGAGAAGTCCCCAGTGGGTAAGACCGGCGGATGAGTAATTGGAGGTACCGGTGCCCGGGACGACGAGTTTGCCCCTACCGGTGGCCCAGTTCAATATCTGCCCGATCTGACCGCCCATGTCATATGTCCGAGAGGTCATCGCCTTGAGTTCGGCGCCTTTGCTATTGAGATAGATCAGGCAGAGAATCACGGAAAACGCGGCGCACGCCAGCGAAAACGTCGTCAGGCGGGCGAAAATCTCGTTGCGAAGGCGGATGTTCAGCACTATTGCGCAGAGTGCGACGATGATGGCGGCACTGGCGAGGATGGCCCAGAAGCCGGTGACCGGCGGGGTTTTGGGCTTCGTTTGCGACCAGACGTTCAGGTAGTTCGTGGTTATTTCGAGGCGGCCGAAGGCATTGGCGGCGACCTTGCCGTCGGGCCCCTGCGCGGTGATCCACGACTGAAACAGCAGGATGAGGGTGGCCGTACTGCCGACCGCGGCCACTATGTAGCCCCAATAACATCGGAGTGGCCCCAGCCGCGCCCGGAGCTCTGCCAGCTCCGCGGCGCGGCCCTGTGTCGTTCGCGCCCCCGCCGGAGCGGTCCCGTGGCGAGATGTAATGGCTCGGGCGGAGTTCGGCTGCTCCATCAGCTCAGCATAAGTGGCGAAGAACACGCAAATTCACCTCCAGTGGGAACCTCGGTCGGTGGTGGCCTGGGAACAGATCCGGTACCCGAACTGTTGCCAACCCCGGGGGTTCGAACGAGAGCGAGGTCGACCGTGCGGGTCGAGATCTGGACCGATATCAATTGCCCCTTCTGCTACCTGGGCAAGAAGCGGTTCGAACAGGCATTGACCGACTTCCCGCACCGCGGCGACGTCGAGGTGGTGCACCGTTCGTTCGAACTGGATCCGACGCTGCCCGCCGACGAATCCGGACCGGTGATCGCCAAGATCGCACACAAGTACGGCATCAGCGAGGCGCAGGCGGCCGCCAATGAACGCGGCATCGGCGCACAAGCCGCCGCGATCGGTCTGCCCTATCTGACCGAAGGCCGCGATTACGGCAACTCCTTCGATATGCACCGCCTGCTGCACTTCGCACTCGCCGAAGGCAAACAGGACGCCCTCCTCGACGCCCTCTACCGCGCGAATTTCGCCGAAGAACAGTCCCTGTTCGCCGATAACGAGCGCCTGGTGCGACTCGCCGTCACCGCTGGACTCGACGAATCAACCGCACGCACCGTTCTCGACGACCCGAATGCCTACGCCGACGCCGTCCGCGCCGACGAACAGGAAGCCGCCCAACTCGGCGCCCGAGGCGTCCCATTCTTCGTCTTCGACCGCAAATACGGTGTCTCCGGCGCCCAGCCCTCCGAAGTCTTCGCCCAAGCCCTGGACCAGGCCTGGGCCGATCGGGAGCCGGTCATTCAGACCATCGGCGGAGCCGAGGTCTGCGGGCCGGACGGATGCGCGTTGCCCGCGCGCAATTAGCCTGCGGCGCAGTCCTATTCGGTCTCGTCAGTCACCTTCGCGGCAGGACCGAGCCGCACCACACCGGCGTCGAGATCGATCTCGACGCGCGGGCGGTGGACCTGACCGTCGCTGTCCTCACTACCTTCGTCGGCCAGCTTCTGCCCGGGGAACAGTTCACCCATAACGCCCATAGTTCGACGATAGTCCGCGCAGCTGTCACGCTTCGAAAGTCGTCGATAGACGTGGGTCGACCGGCAGTTCGCGAATCCGGCGCAGCTCCTCGAGAACCAGATGGACGGCGGCACGTGGCGGTGCGCCGCGGCGGACGACGGCGGTGATCGTGCGGGTGACGGGATTGGCCAGTTCCCGGGTCGCGACGCGATAGCGCGGATCGACCGCCAAGCCGGGGAGCAGAGCGATCGAAAGTCCGGCCTCGACGTGCTGCAACGTCATCAGGTAATTGCTGAACCGGCACACCACCCGCGGTTCGAATCCGGATTCGCGGCACAGCCGGGTGGCCAGATTCGCCATATACGACTTCGGCATATCGAAGGCCCACGGCTCGTCGGCGTAGGCGGCGAGGTCGGCGGGTCCGCGGAGGGCGCGCTCCGGTGGCAGGACGAGCACGATCGGATCGGTGGCCAACGGCACGATATCCACATCCGAGCCGAGCGGATGTTCGACGAAATCGGTTGTGGTGATGATGATGTCGGCGTCGCCGACCCGCAGCGCGGGCATACTCTCGTGCGGTTCCAGCTCGACCAGTTCGACATCGAGATGCGGATGCGTCTGCGCGAGGCGCGTCACCGTCGGCACACACAGCGAATGGATGGCGCTCTGGAATGCGCCGAGCCGGACCGACCCGACCGGTTCCTCGCCGAGGCTGCGCAGCTCCGCCTCGACGCTGTCCATCTGATCGAGGATGCCCCTGGCGCGGCGCGCCAGCATGAGCCCGGCGGGGGTGAGCCGAACCCGTCGGCCGGTGCGTTCCAGCAGCTGGGTGTGGGTTTCGGCCTCCAGCACCGCGAGCTGCTGGGACACGCTGGACGCGCTGAGGTGGGCCGCCTGCGCGACCGCGCGGACGGTGCCGAGCGAGTCGAGCTGGCTGAGCAGGCGCAGTCGCCAAGGATTCAGCATGGGTCCATTGTTGTGCGGCTCAGCCGAACAGCACAGCCGGAAACGTGAGATGGACCCGATGCTCGGACGGCCCTTACCGTCGAAAATATGGCCGCTCCAATCACCGCAGCACTGTCCACCGACGACTTCTGGGCCGACGCCGATCGGCACCTCATCCGCTATGCGGGTGCTGGCGAATTCACCCGCGAAATCATCACTCGCGCCGCAGGTAGCTTTCTGTATACCGAAAGTGGCAGGGAGATACTGGATTTCACCTCGGGCCAGATGAGTGCCATCCTCGGACACGCGCATCCGGACATCGTCGCGACGGTTCGACGCCAGGTCGGTGAGCTCGACCATCTGTTCAGCGGCATGCTGAGTCGTCCGGTCGTCGACCTGGCCCGGCGACTGGCCGAGACCTTGCCCGAACCTTTGGAAAAGGTTCTGCTGCTGACCACCGGCGCGGAGTCGAATGAGGCCGCGATCCGAATGGCCAAGCTGGTCACCGGAAAACACGAGATCGTATCGTTCGCGCGCTCCTGGCACGGTATGACGCAGGCGGCGGCGAGTGCTACCTACAGCGCGGGGCGCAAGGGCTACGGCCCCGCCGCACCAGGGAATTTCGCCATCCCCGTGCCGAATTCGTATCGTCCCGATTTCACCACGGCCGCCGGCGAACTCGACTGGCGGCGGCAACTCGACTTCGCGTTCGATCTGATCGACGCTCAGTCGGTGGGCAGCCTCGCGGCCTGCCTGGTGGAGCCGATTCTCAGTTCCGGCGGCGTCGTCGAACCGCCGCCCGGCTACTTCGCCGCGCTGCGGGACAAGTGTCGCGAGCGCGGCATGCTGCTGATCCTGGACGAGGCGCAAACCGGTCTGTGCCGTACCGGATCGTGGTACGCATTCGAGCGCGACGGCGTCGTGCCGGACATGCTGACCCTGTCCAAGACACTCGGCGCGGGGCTGCCGCTGGCGGCCGTGATCACCAGTGCCGAAATCGAGCAGCGGGCACACGAGCGCGGGTTTCTGTTCTTCACCACCCACGTCTCGGATCCGCTGGTCGCGGCGGTCGGCAATACCGTGCTGGATGTCCTCGTTCGCGACCGTCTCGACGAGCGTGCGGCGGAACTCGGCACGTTCCTCCGTCGCGGCCTGGAGCGAATCGGCCAGCGGCACAGCGTCGTCGGTGACATCAGAGGCCGCGGCCTGCTCGTCGGATTGGAACTCGTCCTCGACCGCGAAACCGAACAGGGCTCCGACGAACTCGGCGCACTCGTCACGCGGCGCTGTTTGGAGCTGGGACTGCACATGAATATCGTGCAGCTCCCAGGAATGGGCGGTGTCTTCCGCATCGCCCCGCCCCTGACCGCCACCGAAGACGAACTGACCCTCGGCCTTTCCATCCTCGATCAAGCCATCGGCGACGCAGTCACCCGCGGCTGAGGCTCAATTGCCGTTGACGCCGGTGTTGATCCGAACCACGACCTTGTCATCGGTGACGTCCTGCACCGTCGCGCTGAACCCGTTGGTGGCTTGGGTCTGCCCGACCGGAATATCGACCTGCTGACCCGCCACCTTCAGCGTGACCGTATTGCCTTTCACCGCGACGAGTTCCGCTTCGATGCCGAGCACACTGGCCTTCGCGTTCACGCCACGCGTGAAGGTGACCGTACAACCGCTGACCTGACACTCGGACTTGTACCCGGCCCCTTCGGACGTGCACGCCGCCACCGCGAGGGGCGTGATCAGGGCGAACGCGGACAATGCGAGCATCCGTGGCACAGACATGCGGGCCAGTGTAGGTGGCGATGGTCGCCGCTGGCCCGCGATGGGAGTCGTTGCCGATGTTCGGATCGCTCACCACGGTCTGCTTCGGCACCGAGCCCGGGGACCGGCCCCACCACTTGGCTTGGTGTGGCCGGTCGCCGGTATCACACGAGTCTGCGCTCTGGTCAGCGGCCGAGCATCTGCAGGTGCCTGGTCTGCTGCCGGAGATGGTTCAGCTGCATGTCCGCCTGATTGGCCCGGTCCTCCGCCCGCGCGGCCAGATCCTCGGCCCGCTGCGCCAACTGGGTGGCCTCATCGGCCTGACCTTGCGCACCGGCCGACCGCTGCTGCAGCTGGTTGGCCTCCCCCTGAGCTTGCTGCGCCAAACTTTCGGCCTGCTGCGCCTGGCTCTGCGCCCGATCCGCCTCACTCTGGGCCTGCTGCGCCTGATGGGTGGCCTGCTGCGCCTGATGACGAGCCTGCTGCGACTGCTGAACCGCCTGGATCGCGCTCTGGTGCGCGATCTGGGCCTGATTGTTCACCTGCCGCGCCTGCCCCTGCACCTGACGTGCCAGGGCCGCAGCCTGGCTCGCGGCCTGGCGGGCATTCTGTGCGTCTATGCGCGCCTCATTGCAGAAGGCCTGGCACTGGATCTGCGCCATTTCCGCATCCCGCCTGGCCACATCGATCTCGTCGCCTGCGTGGACGCCTTCCATCGACCGCTTTTCAGCTACGTCCTGTGCTGCCATATTCGAGCTCCCTTCCAGAAAGTGTGGGTGTTGCCGGGAAGAACTCGCATACCAACGGGTCTTATCCTGGCCGAAGCCGAGTAACACCGCAGCAACTTCCACGCAATCAATAGCGGAAGCGGGAACACCCGAGGCTCGACGCCCGCGACGTGGCGCAGATCTAAGTGCCCGCCATCTCGGTGACCGGGGTCGGCTGGTTGAACAGCCTGTTCCAGTAGACCAATGGCATTCGATTGCTGACATAGGTCGAATGGACTCGGCCGGTCAGGATGCTGTGGTCGCCGCCGTCGACGACCTGCACGAGTTCACAGGCCAGGCGGGCGGCGGCGTCGGGGAGGCCGGGTAGGTCGAGCTCGCAGGGTCGCATGTCGCCCGCGGCGAAACGGTCGACGCCGGATTTCGCGAACCGCATCGCGATATCGGATTGATCGGCGGCCAGGACATTGATCAGGAAGAGCTGTGCCGAGACAAAGGTTGCGTGGGTGCTGGCCGATTTGTCCAGGCAGATCAGTGCCATGGGTGGGTCGAGGGACAGCGAGCTGAACGAGCTGCCGGTGAAGCCTGCGGGGCCGGATGGCCCGATCGTCGTTGCAACGGCGACCGGGCTCGGGATCCGGGACATGGTGGCCAGAAAATCGGCTCGATCGATGGTCATGGTCGGCCCTTCGCTATCGGCGCATCTTCAGCGGACCGCCCAACAGATACTGGCCGACCATTTCGTAATTCGTCGGCGACAGCGTCATATGCTTCACCGCCGCGTGCACATCGCGGAATGCGCGCTCGAGCCTGCTGCTGGTGTAGAGCGAACTGGTGCCTGCCATGGCGTGTGCGATATCGACCGCGGCCACGGCCTGTTCCCCAACGGTCGAGCTGGTCAGCCGCACCAGCGCGCTGAGTGCGTCGCCGCCGGTTTCGCCGAACGCCGCAACCTGTTGTGCCGCATCGTCGAGCAGCAGCCGGGAGGAATGCACGAGCATCTCCGCTCGGCCCAGTTTTTCCTGCGCGGTATGGCTGGCCGCCAGCATGCTCGTGCCGCCCGCGGGTGTCTTCTCGATCGCGACCTTCTTGATCGAGTCGAGGGCATCCTGTGCAATGCCGACCGCGGTCGAGGCGGTGGTGAACGGTCCGAAGTCGTAGTAGCCCACCGGATATGCGCGCGTGGCACGCGCCGATGGCGGACGCAGCAAGTCGGCCTGATCAACGGTGAAGTCGTCGGGTACGAAAACATCTGTGACGCGGTAGTTATTGCTGCCGGTGCCGCGCAATCCGGTGGTGTGCCAGGTATCGCTGAATTCGGCGTCGGCGCTCGGCACGAAGACCATGCGCATTTCCGGGCCGCTCTCCCGTTTTACCGGCGCACCGCCTTCGGTGACGAACGCCGCGCATACCAGCCACTCGGCATGTGCACCCGCGCTGGCGAACCCCCATTCGCCGCTGAGCCGGAAGCCGCCGGACACCCGCTCGGCACGGCCACTCGGGTTGATACCGCCGACTACCAATTCGGTGTTCTCCCCGAACAGCTTTCGCGCGGTCGGCTCGGGAAGATAGTCCGACAATCGGCCGATGGCACCCTGCACACCGACCTGCCAGGCGATCGATGCGTCGATGCGCGCCAGCGCCCGCAGCACCAGCGATCCGGTGGCCAGATCGAGCTGTTCGCCCCCGAATTCCCGGCCGACCCATATGCGATGCAGGCCCTGATCGCGGATCGCGTCGATGACGGCGCGCGGCGTGACGCGGTCCCGTTCGGCGGCTTCCCGATACTCCTCGATGACGGGCGCGATTTTCGCGATCCGCGACAGCCATTCTCGTGCCTGCGCCGAGGGCGGTGGTTGCAGAATGCCGCGCGGCAGTGAAATGGCGTGCGGCTGGGTTTCGACGGTCACGGTACTGACTCCTTCATGAATGGGTACGAACTCGACGGTAGAAACTCATGCGCCGAATCGGGAGATGCGGCGCCGAAGATCGGTCGGAAGTGGTATTCGGTTCGCGGCGTTTCTATTTCGCATTCACGGCACTTTTATCCGGCCGCCGCGCCTGTTCGGTGCGCAGCGCAGCATTGAGCTCGAGCTGTGGCGCCAGATCGTCGCCGCTGTTATCGAAAAACGCGACACTGCTGGCCAAGCCCTCGAAGCGGTCGTAGAACTTGCGGGCGACCTCCGCGGGCGTCCCGACAATGCCGAGAATGTCCAGCGTCGCGTCGTCGATCACGGCGGGCAGATCCTCGAGCCGACCCGCACCGGCCACCCGGAGCAGTTCGGCATGCAGATCGCCGAGCCCGCAGGACTCCAGTGCGACCTGGTAGCCGGGCACCGTCGCGTAGAACGCGATACTCGCTCGTGCCGCATCCGCCGCTTTGCCGAAGGACACCTCGTCGGTTCCGGTCACGACGATCGGCGTGAGGTGAATATCGAAGTCGTCCAATGTCTTTCCCGCCTCAGCCCGGCTGTCGGCGAGGATCGGCCGCACCACATTCCGCAGATATTCGGGGGTGGTCAGGACGTGTCCGAGGAATCCGTCGGCGACCTCACCGGCCACCTCGATCAACCGCGGCCCGACACCGGCGAGCAGAATCGGCGGTGGCCCATAGGGATTCGGGCCCGGGTCGAAGAACGGGTTGAGCACCGTATGCCGATAGAATTCGCCGCGAAAGCGCAACCGCTCGCCGGTACCGAAGCAATGCCAGATCTGGCGCACCGCAAGGACATATTCGCGCATCCTGTCGGCGGGCGCGGACCACGGCATGCTGAACCGGCGGGTGATGTGGTTCTGCTTCTGGGTGCCGAGGCCAAGGGTGAACCGCCCCTTCGCGACCAACTGCAGATCATTGGCGATCATGGCGGTGGACATGGGATTGCGGGCGAAGGCCACCGCCAGTCCCGTCGCCAGCCGCACCCGCTCGGTCCGGGCGGACGCCAGCGCCAGGCCGACGAACGGATCGTGATTCGTCTCGGCGGTCCAGATGGAATCGAATCCGCCGTGCTCCAGTTCCGCGGCGGCGTCGCCGAGCACCTCCGGCGACATCGAGGTGGTGTGGAAGTCGAACCTCATGGGGATACCTCCGTATCGGGTCTCTGCGACGATGCAAACATTTCGCGGACCATGCCGGCGATTCCCCGAAAGATGCATTTGATCGCTGTTTGAATCGCATTGGATCCCATTGCGGAAGAGTCGAATCATGTACAACTACGTCATTACCGCGCCGGGTCAGGGAGTTCAGCGGCCGGGCATGCTCGATGCCTGGCTGACGGCGGTTCCGCAAGCGCTCGAGCGAATCACCGAATGGTCCGATATCGTCGGCTTCGATATGGTGTCGGCCAGCCGTGACGAAGTAATGCTGGGCGATACCGCGATCGCGCAACCATTGATCGTCGCCGCCGCACTACTCTCATTCGAGCTATTGCGCGATCGGATCGATTCCGCTGACGTGCTGTTCGCCGGACATTCCGTCGGCGAATTGGCCGCTGCGGCGGGCGCCGGATATGTCAGCGCGACAACGGCGATCACCCTTGCCGGTGCGCGCGGCGCGGCCATGTCGGCGGCGTGCGCGGTGACCGAGACCGGTATGGCGGCCGTCATGCCGACCAAGCGCGACGGCGCGTCGGATGCGGCCATCGTCGCCGCGGTCGGCGCGGCCGGACTGACAGTCGCGAATTGGAACGGCAGCCACCAATTCGTCGCGGCCGGAACAAAAGACCGTATCGATGCCTTCATCGAAGCGCGACCGCAAGGACTGCGTATCGTGCCGCTCACCGTCGCTGGCGCATTCCATACCGATGCAATGGTCACGGCGACATCGAGTTTCGCAAAGGCCGCAGCTGAAGCCAGCTTCCTGGAACCGGTCTCGGCCATGGTCGGCAATGCGGACGGCGCGCTCATAGCCAGTCCAGATGACTTGCGACAGCGACTGATCGCCCAGATCACCGCACCCGTCCGCTGGGACCTGTGCGCCCAGACCATCGCCGCACACGCCGCCCCGGACGCACCGCACCTCGAACTCGCACCGGCGGGGCCGCTCACGCGACTCCTCGAACGCGAGCGCCCGGCGGCTCGCGCGCTGGCGATTCGCACTCCGGAAGATATCGACCCCACCGCCGAGGCCGCATAACGCAGTGTGTCCGGGCCCACCCGATGGCCCGGACACACCCATGCACCTGCGGCTCAGACGAGTTGCACGACCGCCTTCGCGTGACTGAGCACCTTGATGCCCTCGGAGGTCACGGTGAAGTCCACCCGCACCCGTCGTTGCGGCAGTTGTGCCGCAACCACCGCGGCCACCACGATCCGCGCTCCGGCATCGTCATCGGGCACGAACACCGCCTCGCGGCACCTGACACTGGTCTCCAGTACCGCGCCCGGATCGCCGAGCCAGTCGGTGAGCACGCGGTTGGCCAGCCCCATGCTCAGCGCGCCCTGCATGATGACCTGCGGCAAACCACCCAGTCGCGCGTACCGGTCGCTCCAGTGGATCGGATTGAAGTCACCGGACGCGCCGGCGTACCGGACCAGATCCGCACGCGTGACGGCAATCTCCCGTGGACCGATCTCGAAGCCGACCGGGATGTCATCGAACGTCGGCACCGTGGTGGGCCGACGATCGGACAGTGGATCGAAAAGCCAAGTGCTGGCGACCAATGCCATCTCAGGCCACCTCCGCGACTACCGGCGTTTCGGCCCGCTGCACGAACGACGAAGTAGCCACACACACCAATTCGTCATCGGTGGAACGGATTTCGGTACGGAAGGCGAAGACGCCGTGTCCGCCGAGATCGTCGACCTGGGTAATGGTCTCGGCCAGGGTCAGCGCGTCACCGGCATGGACCGGGCGCAGATGGGTGAAGTTCAGGTCACGGTGCATCAGCCTGGCCCGCGCCAGCCCGAACTCCGGATCGGACATGGCCCGGTCGTCGGCCATCAGGGTCAAGGTGACCAGGAAGGTCGGTGGTGCGACAAGATCCGGATGGCCGAGCGACCGTGCCGCGGCCACATCGTGGTAGGCCGGATTGTCGTCACCGAGCGCCGCGGCGAATTCGCGAATCTTCTCGCGACTCACCTCGTATGCCCGGGTCACCGGGTAGACCCGGCCCCTGAAATCGGTATTCACTGCGGAATCCTTTCGGTCTGAATAGGTCAGTGCCCCATCGCCATTCCGCCGCCGACGGCGAGCACGGCTCCGGTGATGTAGGACGCTTCGGCGCTGGCCAGGAACCGCACCGGCGGCGCCACCTCGGCGGCGGTACCGGTGCGGCCGAGCGGAGTGTTGTTGAGCACCCGCTCCCGCACCGCCGTCGGAATATCCGCGGTCAGGTCGGTATCGATCAGACCGGGCGCGACCACATTCGAGGTGATATTGCGCCGCCCCAATTCCCATGCCAGCGAACGCGCCAGGCCGACGAGAGCCGACTTGGACGCGGCGTAATTGCTCGCCCCGCCACTGCCCCAGAATGCGGTGGTCGAACTGACGAAAATCAGCCTGCCCCAACGCGCTCGGATCATATCCGGCACGGCGGCCCTGGCGGCCCGGACCGCACCCATGAAATTCGTATCCATCACATCGGTGAAGTCGGCGTCATCCAGGGTCGCGAACAAATTGTCGCGGGAGAAACCGGCATTGGCGACCAGCACCTGCACCGCACCCTGCTGCGCCTTGATCTCCTCGAATGCCCGGCCCACCGATGCGGCCTCGGTGACGTCGCATCGCACACCGAACAATCCGGGCGGCGGGGTGCCGGTGCGATAGGTGACCGCCACCTTGTCACCCGCCTCGGCGAAGGCGGTCGCAATGGCCAGGCCGATGCCCCGGTTTCCTCCGGTGACCAGCACGGATCTAGTCATCGCACACCTCCGGTGACGGGTGAAAGCAGTGGCCGCAGTCGCGCGGCCGCGGATTCGGTGTCGGTGAAATGCACGGCCCGCCAGCCCGCGGCCTCGGCTCCCGCGCAATTGCGCTCGAGATCGTCGACGAGCACGCATTCGGATGGATGGACACCCGCGCGCCGAGCCGCGAGCGCGAACATCTCCTCGGTCGGTTTGCGATGCCCCACCTCGAAGGACAGCACCACGTGGTCGAAGAGCCCGTCGACGTCGACCATCCTGCGCCAGTGCGCATCCCAGGCCGGGACCATATTCGACAGCAGACTCACGCCGATGCCGCGCCTGCGCAGTGCGCGCAACTCCGCGACCCAGGCGGTATTGGTCTCGCGGCCGTCGAACCAGGTGTCGGCGAGGGTGGTCAGGCGCAGTGTGCCGCCGAGTTCGTCGGAGATCTGCCGCAGCCAATCCCGCTCACTGGTCAGCGGGGTGTCCAGTGGTTCCATCGCGTCGTCGGTGCCGTAGCGAGCGGCGACCCCGGACATCGCCGCCAGCAACGCCTTTCGGTCCAGGCCGTGGTTCGCGCAGAACGTCGCGAGGGTGTCGGCGACCGGTGGGGTGAGGACTCCGCCGAAGTCGGTCCACACCACCCGCACCGCGGTCATCGCAGACCACCGAGCACGAGCGCGACCTCGACAGTCGCGATGGATTGCCCGTCCTGTTCGACCGTCACCGGCACGACGAGCTCACCGTCGGACGGCACCGGTATCGAGGCGCGGACCGTCACGACCGCATCCAGTTCGGCGAACCGGCTGAATGTGCCGGTCAGCCCGGTGACCTGCCAATCCCGCAGTGCCACACCGGAACCGTCGTCCACACCGGTCAGTGCGAGCTGGCGGGCGGCCTCGGTGAGAATCTGCATGGTCAGGTGGTCGTAGGAGTGGTCGAACAGCGCACGATTGGACCAGCGCGGCGCCACCCGCGCGGCCAGTTCGTCCCGGCCGCGCCGCAGATCGGCGAGCACCACATTGTGCGGGTTGCACCGGCCGACCAGCCCGGACGGCACCGCGGCCGGATCCGGCACGTCGACCAGGTCGGCCGTCCACGGCGCGGGGGTTCCGCGCTGGGCGGTGCGCAGCGCGTCGAGTTCGTTCTTGGTCAGGATCTGCCCGGTGGTGCGATGGCTGGCGACCAGCTGCCCGTCCCGGAAGATCGCCTGCTCACAGACGCCCGCTCGGAGTCGGCCGCGCCGCACGCGCGTCCAGGTGAATACACAATCCAGCAGTAGCTCGACCGGTGCCGCGCCGATGCGCAGCGCGCCCGGATCGATGATCCGCAGATCGAAATCCTCCGAGATCATTGCGGCGCCGTTCGGCACACCCGATTCGTGCGCACCCGCCAAGGACGCCTGCCGCCCCACCTCCATCACCAGCAGCGGATCGACGACCGGCAGCTGCTGGGTGTGATCACCGAAATAGCTGTGGTCGATGGGCAATTGGCTCGCCGCGACGATCCGCTGTTCGTCCAGTGCGCGCACGTCGGTGAGGAATACCTCGGCGACCGCCGCCCGGTGTACTCGATGCCGGTCGATTGTGCGGTCGAACGACAACTCGGTATCGAGCCGCCATTCCGATGTGACGTCCACTTCCATCGCGTCCCCCTCTCTCCAGGGCTGCTAATAGCTACCGACCACATAATCGACGGTCGAAATAAAACCGGTCCGGACCGCGAGATCAAAGAAGCGTCAAGGCGATCTCCAAATTCCGTGCGCGGATATCACTTTCGACCGATCATTCGCCCCGCGCCTTCCCAATTCGGTGGCCGAGTTTCTACCGTCGAGTTCGTACCGATCCGCGAAGGAGCAAATGTCATGACCATCGAAACCCAGCCGCACGCCATTTCCGATCTGCTGCCGCAGATGCGCCGGATCATCACCGAGGAACTCGAGCTGAATCCCGACGAACTCACCGATACCGGTGCGTTCGTGGACGATTACGACGCCGATTCACTGTCACTGATCACCATCGTGTCCCGGTTCGAGAAGGAACTGAAGGTCGCGATCCCGCGCACCCAACTGCCGAAGCTGACGACGCTGGACGCGGTGGCCGCACTCGTGCAGCGCATCCTGGACGGGGAGACCATCGATGCCTGAACCCCAGCGCCGGGTGGTGATCACCGGCCTCGGCGTGGTGAGCCCCATCGGCACCGGAATCGCGGCGTTCGGCGCCGCGATCCGGGCCGGTACCGTCGGGACTCGCGAGATCACCAGCTTCGACGTCTCCGGATTCCCGTATGTGCAGGCGGGCGAGATCCCCGATTTCGATCCCGCCGCCGGACTTTCGCATCTGGATCCGAGCCGGTGGGGGCGTAGCAGTCTGTTCGCCGCGGTGGCGGCCCGCCAGGCCGTCACCGACTCGGGCATCGATCCGGAGTTGCTTTCACGCTCGGCGGCGGGCTCGATCATGGGTACCACCGGCGGCGAGACGATCCCGCTGCAACAGCTCACCGAGCAGTGGTACGCCGACGGCTACAAGAGCCTCGACGGGCGGCTCGTGCGTCAGGTGCCGCTCGGCCAGATCGCCGCGGCGGTGAATACCGAACTGCGGCTGGACGGCGAGGCCCAGACCGTGCCGACCGCCTGTGGCGCAAGCAATTTCGCACTCGGCTATGCCTATGATCTGGTGCGCACCGGCGAGGCGGATTTCATCCTGGCCGGTGGCGCCGAATCGGTGAACCGGGCCGCGCACGCCGGTTTCTACAGCATCGGCGCGCTCGCTCCGCAGAGCTGCCTGCCCTTCGACAAGGATCGGGCGGGCACGCTCTCGGCGGAGGGTGGTGTCGCGCTGTTCGTCGAGACGCTGGCGTCTGCACAGGCCCGTGGCGCGCGCATCTACGCCGAGGTTTTGGGCTACGGCATGAATTGCGATGCGCGACATATGGTCAACCCGGATTCGGACAGCATCGCCGACTGCATCCGGCTGGCCCATCAGGCGGCAGACGTCGCCCCGGCCGATATCGATTACATCTGCGCGCATGGCACCGGCACCCCGACCAATGACGCCACCGAGGCGACGGCGGTCCGTGCGGTGTTCGGCGAACGCATACCGCCGATGAGCTCGATCAAATCGATGCTCGGCCATTCCTTCGGCGCCGCAAGCGGATTCGGCGCGACGGCCTGCTGCCTCGCGCTGTCGGAGGGGTTCCTCCCGCCGACGGCCAACCTGTCCACCCTGGACCCGCGGCTCGGCGCCGGCCTGGACCCGGTGCCGGGTACGGCGCGTCCTGCCACGCCCGCCATCGTCGAGAACCACGGGTTCGCCTTCGGCGGCAATAACGCCGTCGTCATCCTCGGCGCGGTCCGTTGAATCACCGCGTGTCGATAACCTCCTGGAGGCTCGCATGAGCATCGCTTCCCCCGTGGCCGTGACCGGCTGCGGCGTCCTGTCACCGGCGGGCACCGGCCTGACCGCACTCGCCGACCACCTCGCCGACGGCCGAACCGGCAACAGCGAACCGCACACACCGGACGCATCGGAATTCCCGCCGCATCCCGTGCGTGCGCTGCCCGAATTGGACTGGGACGCGCACCTCGGCCGCAAGGGCCGACGAGTCATGGACCGATCCGCCGCGATCGGCGTGGTCGCGGCGGAACTCGCACTGGCCGAGGCGAATTGGCCCGACGAGCCGACCACCTCCGGGGTGGCGCTCGGCACCGCCGCGGGCAGCCTGCGCACGCAGATCGCGGTCACCCAGGACACCCTGCGCCAGGATCTGCCCTATCTGGTCAATCCGGCGCAGATCCCCAATACGGTGATGAACAGCACCGCCGGTCATATCGCGATCCGGCATCAGCTGAAGGGCGTCAATGCCACGCTGTCCGGTGGTGCCGCATCCAGTCTGCTCGCCTTCCGGTATGCCCGGATGGCGATCGCCCTCGGCCGGGCCGATCGCCTGCTCGCCGGTGGTGTCGAGGAGCTGTCCGCGCCGTATGCCTGGGGTTGGCGGCAGGCCGAATTACTGCCCGCCACAGCGCCTATGGGCGAGGGGTGCGCTTTGTTCGCGGTGGCCGATGCCGACACCGTCGAGCAGCCGGTGGCCGAACTGCTGGCCTGCGAGATCGGATTGGCCGGGCCGCGGCAACAGCTCGGTGACGGTCTCGCCGTCCGAATCAATCGCGCGCTGCAACGCAGTGGTGTGACAGCGGAGGACGTCGACGCCGTCGCGGTGACGGCGAGCCGGAATTCCGGCCTGGCTCGCGCCGAACAACGCGCGCTCGGCGCCACCGTCGGTGAGCCGCGTCGGATCGATACGTCCGCGGTCGTCGGCGACACCTATAGCGCAAGTGGCGCACTGCAACTCGCCGCACTGCTGGCGACCTGGAAACGCGAGGAATCGGCCGCGGGGGCTATCGGTCTGGTCACCACGGTCGGTCTCGATGGAAATGTGGGGTGCCTGGTCGTCCGCAACCGATAGCTTCGGCGAAACGGGCCGGAACCGATCGAGGTTCCGGCCCGTTTCATGCGCCGCGCATCGCCGGATCCGAACCCGCTTGTCCGCCTGCCTTGTTCACCACATCGAGCCGCGATACCGCACCGAGTTTGGTGAAGATATTGCGCAGATGCCGTTTGACGGTCCCCTCCGTAATCGCCAATCGAACCGCGATCTGCCTGTTGCTCAATGCCATTGCCACCAGATCGACGATCTCGCGCTCTCGTGGAGACAGTAGGTTCCGGCCCGATGGCACCGGAACCGCATCCTCCCCCAACGCCGCCAGCGCATCATCGAGCGCCGACCGTGCCCGCCGCAGAACCTCCGGCTCCGGCGGCCAGGTGTGCGCGTACTGCTCGAGCAGCCGACCGGCCAACTCGACACGGTTGCCGACCCGCAGCTGCAGATCCGGTTTCTCTCCTCGAAGCGACATGCCCGCCCCCATCCGCTGACTACCGCCGCGTCATCGAGCGACGGGACGCAGCGCGGGCGGCTGCGCATCGGCGGTCAGGATCTCGCGCTGCAGCCGGCGCAGCTCATCGCTCGGGCCGAGACCCAATTCGCGGTCGAGCAGCACGCGCAGTTCGTGATAGGCCCGCAGCGCCTCGCTGCGACGCCCGCTGGCGTGCAGTGCCTCGATCAGGCGCGCGTGCAACCACTCGTTCAGCGGATCGAGCGCGATCAGGCTGCGCAGTTCCGGAATGAGGTCACGATGCAGCCCCAACCGCATATCGGCCTCGATGCGCAGCTCCTGCGCGCGGGTTTTGAGATCGTGCAGATGGGCGACGTGGCGGGACAGGATTTCACCGAGCACCAGATCGGCCAGGGCCCGGCCCCGCCACAGCGCCAGTGCCGACTGCAGGCTTTCCCTGGCCTCCGCGAACGCACCGGCGTGCGACTGGGTGCGCCCCCGATCGACGAGCTGACCGAAGATCCGGCTGTCGATCTGCTGGTCCGGTACGCACAGCTGATAGCCACACGGCCAGGTGACCAACGCATCCGCACCCTCCACGGTCGACAGCGCCGACCCCCCGGCGAGCATCTTGCGCAGGTGATAGACGTGCGTGCGAGCGGTGGAGGTGGCCTGACTCGGTGGGTTGTTACCCCACAACTCGTCGACCATGGCGTCCATCGAGACCACCTCACCGGCATTGACCAGCAGTAGGGCCATCAGTCGCCGCACCTTCGGGCCCCGGACGACACCTGGCACCTTCAGCGGGCCGAGCACACGGTATGGCGACTGCGGGAATTGCTCCCGAGCGTGCGATTTCATCGAATTTACAGTGTTCACCGAATACCCCCCGGTATTATGGTTGCCAGAAAAAGCGAATCGAGGAATTCGATCTGTGCGACGCTGCACATCCTCGACCAAAGCTATCAAGATTTTCCACGACCGTCGATGTGTGCCAGATCGCAATCGGCTCATCCGACGAATACACACGAAAAATTCAGGTAATTCCACGAGACGCTCGTCTCTTCGAATCAGAGAATTCCGTAGCCGGATAAACCCTACCCACCCTTTTATCTACCGGACAGCACGGTTTGTTACGGCCCGACTTCCGATGCCACCGAAAATGGGGGCAATTAATTTTCGCACGGTTATCGATGCGCAAACACAAGATCGGCGGACCACCGATGCGAGTGGCCGCCGACGCATACGCGAAGATCCCGGGCGGGGCGAATCATTACGATTCCGCCGTCCGCCCGGGACCAAACGCATCCTGCTGCGATATTCCTGGAATGCCCTCCGTCCCAGCAGCTATCGCGGGATCACACCCCTACCCGATCACAGACCCATGAACATGTAGACGGCATTCATCCGGCCGTCCGCGCCACGCAGGATGAAATCCCGACCGGCGCCGACAACCTGGTCACTGCCGTCCACCATTTCCCACTGCAATGCGACCGAATCGTGGTTCGCCACGGTGTTGACATGCCGGAACCGGAAACCGGCCTCCTGGATGTTCTGCTTGTTCACCCGGTCGATATTCGCCCGGATGTCCGAGACTCCCGTGAAGCTCGCCCCGGCCGGTGAGATGTGAAATGCCGCCGCGTCGGCCCACATCGCCTCGATCGCGGCGTGGCGCTTACCCTCGTCGGTCTCGTTCCACATGCCGAAGTAGTCGCTGATGAAAGCGTCCAGATTTGCCGAGCTCATAATTCGTCCTTTCGTTGATTTTTGCACAAAACGGGTCGGAGGGCTCCGGCCCGACGTTTCAGGCCACCAGGTCGCCGCGCAATTCCTCGGCTTCGGATGCGGGCGATTCCACGCGTCCGCGCGGCAGCACAATGGCCGCGAGCACTGCCCCGACGGCGGCCACCACCGCGCCGATGATCGTCGCCGAGCGCACCCCGTCGAGGAAGGCATCGGTCGCCGAGGCCAACAGCCGGGCGCCGCCGTCACCGAGGAAGCGGGCGGCCGCGGCGGCGCCGCCGATCGAACTGGCCGCCGCCTCGTGCAGGCTCGGCGACAGACCGTCCGGAACAGTCACGCCGTTGCGATAGCTGGTCGTCACCACACTGCCCATGACCGCGATGCCGAGCGCACCGCCCAACTGGAACGCGACATCGGCGACCGCGGATCCGGCGCCGGACTGGTGCGCGGGCGTGGCCTCCAGCACCGAATTCGTCGAGGGCGCGGTGCCGAATCCGACGCCGATGCCCATCACCCCGAGCGCGAGCAGCACCCGACCGCTCGACGGTGCGTCACCGGCGGCGAGCACGAGAAGCGAGACCACCATCAGCACCAGGCCGAACATCGACACCGGGCCGAGCCCGAACCGCTCGACCAACTTGGTGGCCAACGGCGCGGCGAACATCATCGTGCACAGCGCGAGCATGTGCGCGCCCGCCTTCAGCGGCTCATAACCGAGCGCGAATTGCAGATACAGCGTGACCAGGAACAGCGCGCCGAACAGTCCGAAGGACAGGGTCGAGATCGTCACCAGCGGGCCGCCGAAGCGGCGGTCACGGAAGACCGCATCGCTGAGCATCGGATTGCGCGCACGGCGCTCCCAGACGATGAATCCGGCGAGCACCGCGACACCACCGATGACCAGGATCAGGGTGCGCGCCGAGGTCCAGCCGTGGGCGGGCGCCTCGATGATGCCGTCGACGGCCGCGAGCAGACCCGCCACCGACAGCACCAGACCGACCGTATCCAGACCCGGATGGTCCTCGTTGCGCGATTCCGGAATGAGCAGTAGGCAGCCGATCAGCGCCGCACCGATGAGCGGCAGGTTGATCAGGAAGACCGACCCCCACCAGAAATTCTCCAGCAGGACGCCGCCGATCACGGGTCCGAGCGGGACGCCGAGCGAGGCCGCGCCCACCCAGATGCCCATCGCCTTGGCCCGCTCCTCCGGCGGAAAGATATGCCGGATCAGCGACAATGTGGACGGCATGATCAGCGCCGCACCCAGGCCCATCCCGACCCGGGCCGCGATGAGCGTGGCCGCACTGCCCGCGAGCACCGCGGCGATGGAGGCGATGAGGAAAACCACCATGCCGCTGATGAAGCCGAGCCGGCGACCGAAGCGATCGACGAGTCCACCGGCGAACAGAATCGGCGCCGCGAATGCCAGCGAATAGGCGTCCACCATCCACTGCAACTCGCCGGGCGTCGCGCTGAGCTGGTCCTGGATGGACGGTAGGGCCATCGTGATGATCAGGGTGTCGAGCCCGGCGACGATGAGCGCCAGGCACATTATGGATAGGATCGCCCACCTTCGGGGGTGGGGAATAATCTCGGTCACGGGTCGTCCCCCTCGGACACCGGATATCGTGTTGACCGTGTCAACCTAACCGCCCCTGTGGACAGCGTCAACTTTCTTTTATGCTCGTTTGATGAACAAAGCCGTCGACACCCGCACAGCCCTGGTAGCCGCGGCCAGCGAGTTGCTGACCAAGGGTGGTCCGGACCATGTCACGCTGCGCGCGGTCGGTGCCGCGACCGGAGTGTCGCGGACCGCGCCATACCGCCACTTCCAGGACAAGGACGCGCTGCTCAGTACGGTGGCGGCGGAGAATCTGACCTGGTTGATCGACCAGATGCGGCAGGCGGCCGCCGATACGACAGGTGAGGGCACCCCGCTTTACCGCGCCTGCCTCGCCTACGTCCGCGGTGCGATGGACCGCCCCGACCACTACCGCCTCGAATTCGGCGACTACCAGATCCAGTCCCCCGGCCAGGTGCTGCTCGACGCCGCCGACGAATGCGCCGCGTACTTCTACGAACTCGTCGCCGACGCGCAGCGTGACCGCATCCTCGTCCCCGGCGATGTTCGCGAGATCGCCGCGCTGATCTGGGCCATGCTGCACGGCCAGGTCCACCTCACCCTCGCCGAACATCTGCACGAGCCCAGGACCGTCGAGGGTGCGACGGTCATGCCGCGACTGATCGCACTGGCCCTGCAAAGCCTCGCGCCGCACTGAGTTTTACCCTCCCGGCCGCCTGGTCGAGTGATCGCCAGACAGTAGCTATGCTGGATATACACGTTTGCTGATCAAAATGCCGGTTCTCTACTACCGCAGCGATTCTCGCTACCTCGGTGTCAACAGTCGTTAATACCGAATGGCATTCGAGCACTGGCTGCCGAAAAGTGGGGATTCCGTGCCACATTCAGCCGGACCGACATTTTTGATACCGAAAGGTATTGATACCGAAAGGTATTCTTATCCGCGCATCCGGCGGAAATACGTCGCCCGCCGAGCAATCTGAAGAATTCGTCTTCCATCACCCGTCCGCAGTGTGTAGCGTCTGGACCGCTGGAATCCCCGAAATGACAGGCCGGACGCGGTGATCGGTATCGACGACTGCTTGAAACGCATCATGGACATTCCCGGTGCGCGCAGCGTGACGATGGTGGACAGCGCGAGCGGTCTGGCGATCGCCGCGGCGGGTCGGCACGACCACGTCGATCAACACGAGGACGCCGCTACCACCACCGATGTGGTCCGCACTGTGCTCGGCTGTCCGGCGCTGGCGACCGACCGCGACGACGACCTCACCGAGATCATCGTGTGCGGCACCCGTGGCTATCACCTGTTGAATCTGGTGAACGGCGACTTCGACGGTCGCCTTTTCGTACACGTGCTATTCGACGAGGACACCGGAAATCTGGCCATTGCGAGATTTCGACTCCGCACAATTCTCGGCGAATTGGTCGAGGACGCTCATGGTCGTTGACGTCGCGACCGAACTGCGGCGACTGGAAAAGCAAAGATGCACCGGAGTGCTGTGCGCGGGCGATGGCGCATTTCACCTCGCGGACGGCGCGATAACCGCCGCCGATTGCCTGCGCACCACCGATCTGGAACGGCTCGTGATCGCGGGTGGTGTGGCGACCGCGGCGGAATGGCAGCGGGCCGCGTCCGGTGATCCGGGCCGTGTGCCGGTCCTGCCTCGACTGGAAACCCTGGCATTGCTGTCGGTCTTCGACGCCGCCTACTTTCTGCTCGCCACGCCGGTTGTTCCGGAATTCCGGTCGGCGCCGCCGCATTGGTTGGCCCCGGTCTGCCAGATCCCGCCGCGGGTACTGCTGCACGAATGCGCGCGGCGAGGTGATCCGGAGGCCGAACCATGGCCCGCGGAACTGGTCGACCGCGCTCCCGTCGTGCCGGTGCGCCGCGTCCGGCGCAGACGCGTCACGCTCACCGGCGGCCAGACCGAAGTACTAGCCGCCGCCGACAGCAGGCGCAGCGTCACCGGCATCGCCCGCCACCTCGGCCGCACCAGCTATGGCGCACTGGTCGCGGTGCGCGAGTTGACCGCGGCCGGACTGATCGAGCCGCCCGACGTGATGCCCATCGCGAGCGAACCGATGCCCGCGGGGCAGGCCGCCGTCGCGGTCACCGAGCGGCGGCAGTTCCTTCCGCGCCGAGTGCGACAGGACCCTGCCACTCCCCCGCAGAGCTGGGAGCCGGTCGATCGCGATGTGCTCGTCCGCCTCCGCGCGGCGTTGGAGGAGCTTGCGTGACCGCGCGGAAAAAACTGCTCGGCGAGTTGATGGGAAGGTGGACGAAGGTGGCGATGTCCGGACCCGAACCGAATACGGCGGTGCTGGCGGAATTGAAGGTGCTACGCGATCGTCTGCCTCATCTGACCGGCACGCTCGTCGCCTCCAGCGACGGACTGCTCGTCGCACACGATCTGCCGCCCGATATCGAGCCGACCCGCATGGCCGCGCTGGCCTCGGCCCATCTGTCGCTGTCGTACCAGCTGGCCGCCACCGCGCACGGCGGCGGATTCAACGAGGTCGTGGTGCACGGGACCGGCGGGCACGCGGTGATCTACGCGGCGGGCTGGGCATCGCTGATGGTGCTCGCCGGATCCGAGGTGAATGTCGGCCGCCTGCACCTGGAATCGCGCCCGGTCGCCCGCAACATCGCCGATCACCTGACGGCCACCGACTCCGGAAAAGACCGGACCTGGAAAACCGATCGAAAGGAACCGATATGACGAATATGGATCTGGCGCTGAAGGACATGATGGGGATAGACGGCGCGATCGGTGCCGCCGTCGTCGACTACAGCAGCGGCATGGCCCTCGGCATGCTCGGCAGTTCCAAGGCGCTGGATCTGCAGGTCGCCGCGGCGGGCAATACCGAGGTGGTGCGCGCCAAACTGCGGACCATCGAGCAGCTCCAGATCAAGGAGGATATCGAGGACGTCCTCATCACGCTGACCGGCCAGTACCACATCATCCGCCCGATGACCGGCCGCAAGTCCAAGGGGCTCTTCCTCTACATCGCCCTGGACCGCGGCCGGTCGAACCTCGCGCTGGCCCGGCACCGTCTCAAGTCCATCGAAGAGGAGCTCGAGGTGTGACCTTGCGGTGCAACACCTTTCGCAACCGGGCGGTGCGGACATCGACCGCACCGCCCGGCGTCGGGGTGAATCGCGTTGCGGGCTAGAGCTTTCCGCCGCCACCGATCATCCAGGGATTGAAGGTGCAATCCAGGTTCCGGTCGGCCTCGGGGTCGAGGGCGCGCAGCGTGATCGATGCCGTGCGGGGGGAATACATGATCGTCAGGTGGTCGGACATGTCCTGCGGGCAGCCGTCCTGGAGGGTGATGTTGTGGACCGTCGCGTCCGGGCCGGGCTGCAGGAAGGTCCATTCGTAGGGGTTGGATACTTCGTCGTGGCTGGTGCCGACAGTCGTGTAATCGATTCCGGGCACGGTATCGCCGTTTGCGTTGAGTGCGGCGTAGAACGCCGAGCCGACGGCCTGCTGGATATTGGCGATACCGATGATCGGTTCGTAGAAACCGAGAATGTTCACGCCGAGATTGGTGATCAATCGGCCGAGTGTCGCCATTCCCATCAGGGAGGTGCCGTGGTTGGTCGCGCCGAAGGTGATCAACTTGTCGACTTTGTCCGCACCGCCGTCGAACTTCAGGTATCGGCTGGAAACCGGGCCGCCCTGGGAATGCGCGACGATATCGACCCGATCCGCACCGGTGGCCGACCGCACACGATCGACGAATTCGCCCAATTGCCGCGCGGAATCCTCCATCGGCCCGACGCCGTAGCGCCCCGGCAGCACGGGAGCGATACCGCCGCCCTCCAGCAGATTGGATCGACCGTAGTTGAATGCGAAGACGCAATATCCGGCGCGGGCGAGCTGCGGCGACAGGTACGCGAAGGTGTCATAGGCATTGAGCCAGGTGCCGTGCACCAGCACGACCGGCCGGGGATGGGCGGCCGACGGGGTGCAGTTCGCCCGGTTCGCGCCGGGTGGGGCCGCATCCGGATGGGTCAGGCCGTATCCGAAGGCGGCCAGGTAGGCCGATACTTCCGGGCCTTCGCCGACGGCGGCCGTTGCGTGACTGCGCGAGCCGGATCCGGAACTGCTGCCGGTGTCGACGATCGCCTTCGGCTGGTTGCCGTCCGGTGCGGGCCGCAAGCCCGCGTTCAGGTAGTCGACGAGCTCCTGCTGAGTAAATTGCGGGGCCGGGTCCGCGGTCGATACTCCGGCGCCCGAACTCGCGGCGAGTGCGGTAACGCCGGTCATAATGGCGAGACCGAGCGCTCGTCGGCCGATTCCATGCTTCATTGCAAAACCTTTCCCGCCGCTTCGTGATTCAATCGTGATAAAGCGGCAAGATCATCATTACTGCCCATTCCATCGATGTCACTGCGCTCTCGAAACAAGAACACGGTCGACATGCTGTGGCGGCAGACACCGAATATCGGCAGTACAATTCCGATACCGATTATCGCGATCACAAAGATCGCGATAATGCGTATGTCGAATTACTTCTACCGACCACGGCCGGGTGAAATTCTCAGATGAACCGCTTCTTCAGCTCTCGCTTGAGCACCTTGTGACTCTGCCCGAGCGGAAGTTCCGTGACGAATTCGACCCGCCGCGGATACTTGTGCTTCGCCAAATGCGCACGCCCGTAGGCGATCACGTCTTCGGCGGTCACCGGCGCCGCGGGCACGACGACCGCGCAGACCTCCTCGCCGTAGGTCTCGTCCGGCACCCCGATGACGGCGACCGCGGCGATATCCGGATGCCGCAGTAGCGCCTCTTCGACCTCGGTCGGGTAAACGTTGAACCCGCCGCGGATGATCATGTCCTTGATCCGGTCGACGATCGTCAGGTAGCCGTCGGCATCCTTGACACCCAGATCACCGGTGCGGAACCAGCCGTCGACCACCGCCGCCGCCGTGACCTCCGGCTTCCCGAGATACCCGTTGAAGACGTTGTGACCGCGGATGACCACCTCGCCGAGTTCACCGGTGGGCAGCAGCGCAATCCGCTTCGTTTCGGACGGATCCGCGATCTCCACATCGACACCCCAGACCGAATGTCCGACCGTCCCCGGTTTCACGCCGAAGTCCGGCTGGTTCACCGCTGCCGTCGGCGAGGTCTCCGACAGCCCGTAGCCTTCCAGGATCCGCGCGCCGAAGACCTCCTCGAATGCCTCCAGCACCGGTTGCGGCAGCGATGCGCCACCGGAGATGCACAGCCGCAGTCGCGGCGGATCGGGCAGATCGCGGGCGGCGTCGATCAAGCCGACGTACATGGTGGGTACGCCGTGAAAAGTGTTGACGCCCTGGGCTTTCATCAGGCGGATGGCCTCGGCCGCCTCGAAGCGGGGCAGCAGCACCAGGCTGGCGCCGACCCGCCAGGTCGCATTCATCGAGACCGTCTGTCCGAATACGTGGAACAGCGGCAGCGCGCCGAGTGCCACATCGTCGCTGCGAACATCATTGGCATCGAAGGCATTCACCGTCGCGTTCAGCACCATATTCAGGTGACTGAGCTCGGCGCCCTTGGGGCGACCGGTGGTCCCGCTGGTGTAGAACACCACGGCCGGATCCTCGGGCCGCCGCGTGATGAAGTTCGCAATGGGTTGTGCATCAAGGGAATTCGGCTCGACAAGGGATACCCCAGCAGCGGTCGCGGCCGCCCGGCCCACCTCCGCGAACCACGGATGACACACGAGCAGGCGAGCATCGCTGTCGCGCAGCACATGTTCGGCCTCACCCGCCGTCAGCAGCAGATGCACCGGGACCACCACCGCCCCCGCGGCGATGATCGCGTAGTAGGCGGCCGGAAACTCAGCGGTGTTCGGGCACATCAGCGCCACCCGGTCGCCCGGCCGCACACCGAGTTCGATCAACGCGGCGGCCTGGCTCCGCGCCCGGTGCCACAGCTCGGCGAAGGTGATCCGCTGCGCGCCTTCTATCAGTGCGATCCGGCCGGGTCGCCGTCTCGCTTGTTCGGCCGGGATGCTGGCCAGGGACAGTGTCGCGTTCATGCCGCACGCCCGGTGAATCTCGTCATCGCTCTCCAAAACTAGCAGCGCAAGTTTCCAGTCAACCGTACGGGACGAAAACTAGCGGCGCAAGTTTTATCCAGCTGCTGCAAGAATGCGAGCACCGAGAGGAGGCGATACATGGCCCGGCCCCGCCGACCGCTGCTCACCCACGAGCGCATCATCGAGACCGCGTTGGCTCTCGTCGATGCGGATGGGCTGGCCGCGGTTTCGACCCGCCGTCTCGCCGCCGAACTCGGCGTGCAGGGACCATCGCTGTACAACCACGTCGGCACCAAGGACGAAATCATCGATGCGGTGGTCGATTCCGTGCTCGGCGAGGTGGATACCTCGATGTTCGGCGAGCTGTCGGCCGACAATCCGGACTGGCGATCGGCACTGCGCCGCTGGGCCCATTCCTATCGGAGCGCGGTCGCCGCGCATCCCAATATCGTCCCGGCACTGGCGAGCGGACCCGGCCTCCGGCCCAATGCTTTGCGCATGGCCGATGCCGTATTCGGCGGTTTGGTCGCGGCGAACTGGCCGCGCCGGGAAGCCACCACCGTGGGCACGCTGATGCGCTACTTCCTCACCGGATCGTCGCTCGGCTCGTTCGTCGCGGGCTTCCCCGCCGACGCCGAGGTCTATGCCGAGGAGTACCCGCACCTGAACGAGGCACATCTGCTCGCCGAGCGGCAGCAGCGGATCGATCAGGACGCATTCGAGGTCGGTCTCGAATCGCTGCTGGATGGGCTCGAGGGGCGCTACCGGTTGCTGCCGCACACTCGGTAGCTCGATCCCGGTGCGCTGGTAGGCATCCCGAGCAGTCTGTCTATCAGGTCACAGCCTGCGCAGTTGTCGCAAGCTTACCGGCGCGGCGGCCCCACATTTCGCCGACCGCGAAAACACCTACTAGAGAGCAAGTTTCATCGAATTCATCATCCCCAGCGGGTCTCGTATCACGACCGTTTCACAAGTCTCGTGTGCATGGGGTCACGTTGCCCCGCAGACCGCGGAGTCCTAACGTAACTTCCTGTTAACAGACGATGTCGTCTGTACCAATTCCTATTATTCGTCCCAGGAGGACATGCCCCGCAGCGTCCGCTTCCTCGAAACCGGAAGTGGCACAGCAGGTGTGGTTAGAAATGGCACACACAACGCCTTGGCAAGAAAACAATGTTCAGCTCGGTCGCCCCGGGAACGATGATGATCTCATCGGCGAGGTGACCGCACCACGTTTCGATCTACGATCCGACTGGGGTTATCTGTGTGCCCCGGGTCTGGGTCTGGTCACCTTCCTATTGCTGTTCCAGCCCTGGATTTCGGCAACCGGGCCCAACGGCACCGTCACCTCCAACGCCTTCGGCCGAATCGACGGATTCACCACCGGCTCATTCCAATCCGTGGTGAGCATCAGTAGCACCTGGGCCGTCCTCACCACCCTGGCGGTCGCCGGTGCGGTCGTCGCGACCGTGATGTATTTCCGGCTCCGCAGTCGGCTGCTTTCCTATCTGGTGCTCGGCTGCAGCATTGCCGCCGCCCTTTTCGTACTCGCCGCCTTGTCCTACCTCAACGGCAAAGCGCCGGAGTTGCGCGAAATCACCGAATCCGCGAACCAGAGCGGACTTTTCAGCTGGCTCTTCGGTAATAATTCGGCGATCGACCTCGGGGGTGAGCACCGAATCGCCAGCGCCGGTCTCGATTTCGCTGCCACGCTCAGCGCCGTCACCGCATGCGGTGCCGCACTGGCCGCCGGTGCCATGAGCCTGCGCAAGCAAGGCGGCTTCACAGTTCGACTGATCTCGGCTCCCCAGCCGAATGTCGCCGCGGCGGAAAGCACGCCGGAGCAGGCCGCCCAGAAGGCATCGGACACCAACGTATTCCTCTGGGAACAGCTGGCTTTCGACGATGACCTGGCCGTTTACGACCCCCAGGTCCGCCGCCGGATGGTTCGTCGAACCAGGACAGCCGATCGCCGCCCGCCCGCGCGTGAAACGGCACTGACCAGGTAACGCCCGCGACGTCAGCGGACACGAGCGGGCCGGGCTGCCGATAGGCGCCCGGCCCGCTTGCATTGTGTTCGATCACCTCCGATGCGTGACCTGTCACGGGAACGGCGAGAAGAAGCCGATCGCCGCACCGATGGCTGCGCCGATCGCGCAGCCGAAGATGGCGCCGACCAGGAAGAACCAGATACCGATCGCAACGCCGACCAAGCAACCGATGGTTGCGCCGACAGCGATCGAAATCGGTCCCCAGGCCTGCTGCACGCCGGGCATATTCTGAGAGTTGACGGCCTCAGTTGTCGGTCCACCGACCGGCGTGAGGGTCAATTGCGTGCTGGAGCTGTCCAGCGACGGTGTCACCGCGAGGCTCTGCCCGGCTTCGGTACGCAGTGTCGTCGGGATGCTGCCGACTACCGCACCGTTGTCCGCGAGGACCGTGACGGCATCGGGTGTGACGGCGAATCTGCCGGAGGCCAGGCTCACCAGAGCGCTCGTGTGATCGGCTGCGAGAGTCGTTGTGTAGGCGATCGGCCCGTCCGCGGCGTTGAGGCTGATATCTGTCAGCATCCCCTCACCATGTGCGGTAGCAGTGGCTATGCCGGTCGCCGCGACGGCCATGAAGGCGGTCGCTATCAATTTCTTGACGAACATTGGACTTCCAATCATTTCCGATTTCGATTGACGTTCCCCGACAAACGGCACCGGATAGCTATAATGATGCTCCGCTCATTTGATTGAGTCGACAACTTCTTTACGGAATAAAAGTCGGTTTTACTCCCCTAGGGAACCGGAAATCGGATTCCGATCGAATAACACAGGCGTGGTCGCTTCGATTTCTCGACCGAGCGCATCGTCGAAGTACGCACAGCGCGATCGAAGGCCGGAAAATCGACAGCCGATCGCCGCGAAACTCAGGTACCGCACTACTCGATACTTCGCGGCTCGACAGGCCCACACTCATTGCGTGTCCACCGGTAAGAACATCGTCATCTGTCTCGACGGAACAGGCAATCAAGTCCGCGCCAGCGGTAGCACCAATGTGGTCCGCCTGTTCGAGATGCTGGACCTGAGCGATGCCACGAAACAGATCGCCTACTACGACCCGGGTGTCGGTACGTTCAGCGCTCAGGGCGCGTGGTCGCCACCGGCCCGGTGGTTCTCGCGAGTAATGGGACTGGCGGTCGGCAGCGGGCTGCGCTCGAATCTCGCCGAGGCCTACTCCTATCTGATAGAGCACTGGCAGCCGGGCGATCGGGTATTCATATTCGGATTCAGCCGCGGCGCGTATACCGCGCGAGCGCTCGCCGGATTACTGCATGAGCCGGGCCTGCTGCGTCCGGGCAGTGAGAATCTCGTCCAGTACGTCGTCAGCGCCTACACCCGCAAGACCACGAACTGGCCGGAACTTCGTCGATACGCGCGCACCTTCTGCTCGAAGTCCGCGGACGGCGACTTTTCGATTCCCGTCGAATTCCTCGGCGTATGGGACACGGTCAAGGCGGCCGGACTGCTGCGCTGGGAACTGAAATGGCCGTTCACCCGGCAGGTGCCCAATGTGATGAAGGCACACCACGCCGTTTCGATCGATGAGAAGCGCCGTCCGTACGAGGAATATCTGGTCATCCCTAAAGGGAATCGGCCGGTGCTCACCGAGGCCTGGTTCGCGGGTGTCCACTCCGATGTCGGCGGGACCTTCGAGGACGATCCGAAGCTGGCCGAAATAGCGCTCAAGTGGATCACCGACGGTGCGTTCGAGGCCGGATTGCTGCTGCGCCCCGGGGCGTACCTGGACACCTGCGCGATAAGCCCCGAGCATGCGAACGGCAGTGTGCACCGGATGGGCTGGATCTGGGCCCTGCTCACCTACCGCCGACGGAAGGTTCCGGCGGGCGCTCGGGTGCACGCGAGCGTGCGGTCACGGTGCGAGAGCGACACAACGTATGGAAAACGAATCCCCCGGGATGTCATGTGGGAAGACGAGCAATGGACGAAACTGCGAATTCAGTAGAGTACGCGAGCGGAATCTGTCCACCGGCCCGGCGCAGACTGCGTACCTTCGCGTTCGACCCGATGTCGACGCGGCTGTCCGGCCAGTTCCTCACACTGGATATCCCGTTCGAACACATCCGGGGACCGGGCCCCGACGGCACACTCGTGCAGGTGGTCGACTTCGACGCCAGCCGCAACGCCTGGTACGAGCCGGTCGACCTCGACGATCCATTTGTCTTGGCACAGGACGGAATTCGACCGACCGAAACCGATCCCCGTGCGCACCAACAGATCGTCTACGCGGTCGCGATGAGCGTCATCGAGCGGTTCGAACGGTTCATGGGACGTCGATTCCGATGGCACCGCGACCAGATCCTGCGTCTGGTCCCGCACGCCTTCGAAGGGCAGAACGCCTATTTCGATCCCCGGCGCCGTGCCTTGCTGTTCGGCTATTACCAAGCCGATGCCGACAATCCGGGCGCCAATCTGCCCGGACAGGTCATCTTCACCTGCCTGTCGAGCGACATCATCGCGCACGAGGTGACGCATGCGATCGTGCATCGGATCCGGCGGCTGTACAACGAATCCACCAACCGGGATGTCTTCGCCTGGCACGAGGCCGTCGCCGACTTGATCGCGCTGTTCCAGCATTTCTCCCACCGAGACGTAGTACTCGACGCGATCGCGACCACGTCGGGAGAACTCGAAAAGAGCGCGGGGCTGCTGGACCTGGCCAGGGAGTTCGGTGAGTCCACCGGACGCGGCGCGGCATTGCGTTCGGCGATAAGTGACCTCAGCCGCACATCCGAACGATTTCGCGCGGCGCAGGAGCCGCACGAACGCGGTGCGTGTTTCGTGGCAGCGGTATTCGACGCGTACCGGGACTCTTACCAGAGCGCGATCGCGGATCTGCTGCGGATCGCCAGTGGCGGCACCGGAGTGCTGCCGCCCGGTCGCCTGCACCCGGATCTGGTATCTCGGATCGCCGACGAGGCGGTCAAGACCGCGGACCGGATGCTCGGGATGGTCGTGCGGAGTTTCGACTATCTCCCGGTACTGGACGTCACATTCGGCGATGTCGTCCGGGCGATCGTCACCGCGGATCGCGGACTTTATCCGGAGGATCGGCAACACCTGCGCAGCACGCTGGTGGAGGCGCTGCGGCGGCGCGGCATCTGGCCGGTAAGCGTCACCTCGCTGACCGATGAAGCGCTGGTCTGGCCGCGGCCGGACAATCCGATGAACCTCGGCGACGGCGATCACCCGGTGGATTTGTCCAGGGTCATCCTGTCCGCATCGAAAGATCTCGACCCGATCGGCATTCCGGGCGAATTGCGTACCCCCGCTGTGCTCGACGGCAACGGCACCTCCAGTCGGAACAGTTCTTCGACCCGGCATTCTGTTTTCGAGCAGGTCGCCCAGGAGCTCATCGGCTGGGCCAACGCGAACGCCGCACGCATCGGACTGGATCCGAACTTCAAAATCAGCTGCGAGGGAATCCACGTCTCGTACCGCATGGCGGGCGATCGGTTGCCGCGTCCCGAATTGGCCATCCAGCTGCTGCAACGTCGCACGGACCTCGAGGATGCGGGCCAGGGGAAGCAACAACCGGTGATCCGTGCCGGGACCGCGCTCGTCGTCAGTGCCGACGGGAGCGTGGACTATGTGATCGCCAAGCCGCTGCCGTTCAGCGACGAGTCGTCGGTGACGGACGACACTGCCATCGCATTCCACCGGGCGGGCCAGCTGCGGCTGGCCGCGATGCGGGAATGGTTCGACCGGCTGGAGGCCGACGACGCGCTGAGCGCATGGACTGCCGAGCACGCAATCCACCGCCTCGACTTCGCGGCGATCCACGCGCTAACGGATGAGTAGGTACGAAATGTCAACGCCGACAACAATTGCCGTCCGGATGTACAACGTCGGATTCGGCGACGCCTTCACCGTGACGGTGCGGCGCAAGAATGAAACCTGGCGCATGCTGGTCGACTGCGGCGTGCACAGCCAGGGCCGGGCACGCCCGATCCGCGACTCCGTGCAGGCCATCATCGCCGACCTCACCGAGGCCGATCCGCACCACCGACCGCATCTGGACATCGTGGTCGCCACCCATCACCACGCCGATCACATCACCGGATTCGCCTGCCGGGAATGGGAACAGGTGACCGTGGACGAGGTATGGGTGCCGTTCGTCGAGGACCCCGACGACGAGGACGCGCGACGGATCCGCAGCGGGCAGGTCGATGCCGCGAACGGTCTGCTCGCGCTGATCGAGCGGCGCGGCAACGGGCATCGCATGTCCGCGACCGTCGAACAGGCACAGGCGTTCGCGGTGAACTCGCAGGGCAATGCCGCCGCGACCGATCGCCTCCTCGGCCGCAATTTCAGCGGATTCGCCGCACCCCACCGGGTGCGGTACCTGCCGAGCAAGGACGAAACCGAGAATACGATCGCCGTTGATCGCGTCGGGCTCGTCGCACATATCCTCGGGCCGCCGCGCGATGCCCGATTCCTGAAGCGCATGGATCCGCCTGCGAAGCAATCGTGGCCCCTGGTACGCGCGGGCGCGTCCGCGGAGAGCGACGGCAGGCCGACGCCGCTGTTCAACCGGCGCTATATCGCGCGGAATACCCTGCCGGACCGCCTGCTTCAGGCGAAGGCGGATCTGGACCTGGACGATCTCGTCGACGATGACGATCGACTGCTGCGCGCCGCCTCGATACTCGAGAACGCGGTCAACAACACCAGTGTCTTCTTCGTGCTGGATATCGCCGGAACCCGATTGCTCTTCCCGGGAGACGCGCAGCAGGGTGCATGGGAGCACGTCCTGTCCGATCCGCGCAATGTCGATCTCGTTTCCCGCCTGGCCTTCTACAAGGTCGGACATCACGGTTCGCACAATGCCACACCCCGGCGTTTCGTCGAAAAGGATTGGCAGACAGAAGGTTATGCGATGATTCCGTTCGGGCTGGTCAAGCGCTGGGCGAAGACCATTCCGAAGAAATCGCTGGTCGATGCACTGGTGAGTCACGATCACACCGTCATCCGAGCCGACACGGCTCCCGATGTCGTCCCCGGCAAGATCGCCGTGAACGGTGACCTGTGGTCCGAGGTAACGCTCACCGCCTGATCCTCATCACTGGTAGCTGATCACTTCCTCGAGATCGTGGACACGGGTGATGCGAGCGGCGATCAGCCAGCACGAGGCGAGGGCGGCGCCGACTCCGCTCACGACCAACGTGGTTCCGAGGCCGACCAGGTTGCCTGCGGTACCGCCGAGAAGAGCGCCGAGCGGCGCCATGCCCCACACCGTGGTGCGGATCGTGGCGTTGACGCGGCCATGCATCACCTCGGGGGTGAGCGCGTATCGCACGGGCACCTGGAGCACGTTGTAGATCTGCAGCGCGAACCACATCAGAACCTGTGCGCAGGCGACCGATGAGGCGGTGCGTGTGACAACCACCAGCGCCGAACTCAGCCCGGCCACGGCGATCGCCGCGGCCATCGTGCGGCCGAAACCGATGTACGCGCTGAGGCGGACGGCGACCATGGTTCCGCCGAGCCCGCCAACCGCGCCCGCGGCGAGCACCGCACCCACCGCCGACGGGTTCAGTTCCAGGTCGTGCACCAGATACAGCACGAACACGGCGGTGAACGCGTTGAAAAAGAGGATGTGGGTGGTCGTGCACAAAGTGACATAACGCAGCACCCGATGCCCGAACACAGCGCCCGCACCCGACATGATCTGTCGCCACATGCTGGATCGATCCGCATCGTGCCGCGATTGCTCCGCAATTCTGATGCGCGCCATGACGGATGCCGCGATCACAAAGCTCAGCGCATCCGCCAACACGGCCAACGGTGCCGTCAGCAACTGGACGAGCCAACCGGCCAGAGCCGGACCGGCTACCTGTGACACCGATTGGCTCGCCTCCATCGCCGCCTGACCGGTTGTCAGTCGACCGGGCGGCACGACCATGGGCACCAGCGACAGCATGGCGATATCGGCGAAAACCGCGAATGCCCCGGTCACGAACGCCACCGCCGACAACAGCGCGAACGTCAGCAGGCCCAGCGCATCGGCCAACGGCACCACCGACAGCATCAATGCCTGACCGATGGCACAGACCAGGCAAACCTGCCGCCGCGGCAACCGGTCGATCCACACTCCGGCGGGCAGCCCCACGAAAAGGTAAGGCGCACGACCACAAGCGACCAGTACACCCATCTGCCACGCACTCGCCCCCACTGTGATCGCGGCGATCAGCGGAAGCGCGAGAACAGTGACCTGCGAGCCGACCAACGAGACGCTGTGGCCCGACCAGAGCAGCACAAAGGATCGGTTCCGCCGTAGCGGGGCCGAACCGTCATCGCGCACCACTGACACCGTAGTGCCGCGAGCGGTGCCCACGTGTTCCCTCGCGAAATCGTCGGCAGCAGAACGTTCCTCGCCGAAGTCGAGCGGGGACTGGAGGCGGTGCACGACCGCCCGGCGTTGCTGGTGCAGGGCACGAAGGACGTCGCGTTCCGCGCACCCCAACGCCGCCGATGGGAGCAACAGCTCGAGGACCATCGAACCGTCCTGCTCGACGACGCCGGTCACCACATCCAGGAAGACGCCGCCGACGAGATCGTGGCCGCGATCATCGAATGGCACAAACGCCGAGGACACCAGGCATAGCCGCAGATTTGCGGGGACACACGAGATTTGACAGTTATCCCCGATCCGGCCGCGTCGGCCGCTTAAGCTGTCTGCGCCGCAACGTGCGACAAATGCTCGAGGTCGACAAAGCCAAGAGGTAGACGTCCAGGAGGTGCGGAATGCCGGAAGCCGGTCGTAGGCGTGGATCACGTCCGATATTGATTGCGAGCATGTTGCCACTTGCGGTTGTCCTCGGCACCGGAGTAGCGAACGCATCCCCGGATGCGATCGCGCAGGCGCCTGCCATCCCATCTTTGACCCGAATCCAGACGGTGGACGCGCCCGATGCGCCGCCAGCCGTGGATCAGCAGCCGATCCAGGCGTTCTGCGAACGCGTCCCCGTAGATCCCGGCCGATGCACCGTCACCGCCGTCGACGCGGGCGTCGGTGCGGCGATCGGTGCTGGCATCGCCGCGGGCGTGTCCGCGCCCGTCGCGATGGCCGCCGCGATGGCCGGCGCGGCCGCCGGGTTCGTCGTCGGTATCCCGTTCATGCCGACCGGATTGGTTGTCGGCCCGCTGCTCGGCGCGGCCGTTGGTGTCGCCGTCGTAGCCGGACCTGCCGCCGTGCTCGGCGGGGCCCTCGGGGCGTCGGTCGGGGCGATACTGGGCATCACCACGCCTCTCCCACAAGACGGCCCCGGCGCGCCGACCACCTCGCCGGGGTAAACGCGATCATCGATCCAGTCGTGCGTTGAGAATCCGGGCGATCTGGGCAATCGCCCCCGGTTCGGTCATCGCGAGGTGGCCCGCATCGATGTCGAAAGTCGAAATCTGCCCGCGGATCACCGGTGCCCATCCCTCGTGACCCGCGGCATCGGATCGCCTTTCACGTGTCGCGGTGAAGTAGAGCATGTCGCTGTCCAAGACGGCGGGCCGCCAGACGCCGGCCGCCCGGACCGCCAGGTTGTAGGCGTCGGTCAGGCGCTCGATCCTTGCGGCGTCGATGCCGAGGCTGCCGCCCAGGTGCCGTTCGATCAGTTCGGCGGCCTCCTCGGCGGTCGCATCGGGGCGCACGAAATCGACGCCCATGACCGGGCCGAGATTGCTGATCAGTTCTCCGGCCGTGACGGCGGAGATCGTCGACTCGTCGACACCACCCACCTCGGCGTCCAACAGTGCCAGTAGCGCAACCTGTTCACCGGCGGCGCGCATCTCGACGGCAATCGCATGGGCGATCGCACCACCCATCGACCAGCCGAGGAGGTGATAGGGGCCGTGTGGCTGAACCGCGCGAATCTCGTCGAAGTAGCGTTCGGCCATTTCTTCGATCGACGTCGGACCTGGCACCTCGCCGCTGATCTGCGGCGCCTGAATGCCGTAGATCGGCCGACCGTCGGACAGGTACCGGTCCAGTGTGCGGTAACACCACGACAGGCCCACGGCCGGGTGGATACAGAACAGTGGTGGTCGCGCACCGCCGGTCCGGATCGGCAGCAGCACGTCGAAGCCGACGCTCCGGTCGACGGTGGGCCCGGAGCGCATGCCGGATTCGATCCGCTTCGCCAGGTCGGCCGGGCAGGGATCCGACAGCATCCAGCTGATCGGAACCTCGTAGTCGAGTTCCTTACGCAACTCGCTCACCACTTGCACCGACTTCAGCGAGTTACCGCCCAATGCGTAGAAGTCGTCGTCGGCGCCCACCCGATCCATGCCGAGTACCGCGCCGAAGGCCCGGGCAACCTCCGCTTCCAGCCACGACGAGGGCTCCCTGAACTCCCCCACCGCGAGCACCGGCTCCGGTAGCCGCGTGCGGTCCAGCTTGCCCGACGCGGTGAGGGGCACCGTGTCGAGCACCATCACCGTGGTGGGCACCATGTAGTCGGGCAGTTCGGTTGCCGCGTGCGCCATGACGGCCGCGGTATCGACCGTTGCGCCGGCGGCGGGCACCAGGTAGCCGACGAGGTGGTCCACCGCACCGGTGGAGTGCACCACGGCGATCGCCCGGGCGACGCTCGGGTGCTCGGCGAGTACTGCCTCGATTTCACCGAGTTCGATACGCAGGCCACGCAGCTTCACCTGGAAATCGGTGCGGCCCAGGTATTCCAATTCGCCGGTGTGGCGCCAGCGCACCAAATCGCCTGTGCGATACAGGCGCTGGCCGTCGCCGTACGGGTCCGGCACGAACCGTTCCGCGGTGAGGCCCGGACGTGACCGATAGCCGCGCGCGAGCTGGGCGCCCGCCAAGTACAGCTCCCCGGCGACACCGGGCGGTACCGGATGTAACCGGTTGTCGAGTACGTAAGCCCGCGCGTTCCATACCGGTGTGCCCATCGGCATGCTCCCACGGTCGGCTTCGGTCACCCCGTGCGCGGTCGCGCACACGGTGAACTCGGTCGGCCCGTACAGATTGTGCAACTCGATTTCCGGCACTATTCGCCGCACCGCGGCCGCCACCTCGGGGCCGAATGCCTCACCGCCCACCAGGAACGTCCGCACCGACGCCAACGACTCCGCAGGCACCGCGTCCGCGAATACCGCCAGCATCGACGGCACGAACGCGGCGATCGTGACCCGCTCGGTGGCAATGGTTTCGGCGAGATAGGCCGGATCGGTGTGCCCGTCGGCTCGCGCGATCACCATCCGCGCCCCCATCGCCAGTGTCGCGAACAGCTCCCACACCGACATGTCGAACGTGGCCGGGGACTTCTGCAGCACCACGTCATTCGGCGTCAGTTCGTAGATCTCGTTGACCCACCGCAGCTGGTTCACCACCGAACCATGCAGTACCGCAACACCTTTCGGTCGCCCGGTCGACCCCGACGTGAAGAGCACGTACGCGATGTTGTCCGGTCGCAGTGGTGCGAGCCGATCGGCGTCGGTGACCGGCGCGTCAGCGAATCCGGACAGGTCCAGCCCATCGAGGGACGACAGCTCCAGCACCGGCGCGGCGATCGAGAGCATGTACGTGGTGCGGTCGCCCGGTTGGTCCGGATCGACCGGCACGTACCCACCGCCCGCGGCGTGCACCGCGTACATGGCGGCGACCTGGTCCAGTGAACGCGGCATCCGGATCGCGACCAACGACTCCGGCCCCACGCCACGCGAGATCAACCACCGCGCCAACCGGTATACGCGAGAGGCGAATTCCGCATAGGTCAGCGACTGTTCGCCGAATATCACCGCGGGCCGGTCCGCATTCGCCTGTACGGAGTCGGCGAAGAGCGAGGCGAGCGTCTCGCCGGGAGGGAGCCTGCGATCGGTCGAATTCCACTGCGTCAGAACGGCTTCCCGTTCATCGGCGCCGAGCAGATCCACCTCGTGCACCGGTTGTGCCACATCGGTGACCAGAGCGCCGAGCAACCGCAGCAGGCGATCGACGATCGTGGTCACCGTCGTCGCGTCGAAGAGGTCGCTCGCGTAGGTCACCGCGCCGCTGATACCGGCCGGGGCACCGGTGGCGTCGTAGGAATCCGACACCGAGATCTGCAGATCGAACAGTGCGGTGTCGGTATCGGCCGTCATGGCCGACGCCGACAGCCCCGGCAGTTCGAACTCGGCCCCGCCGACATTCTGGAATCCCAGCATCACCTGGAACAGCGGATGGTGGGCGTGCGAGCGCACCGGATTCAGCTCCTGCACCAGCCGCTCGAACGGAACGTCGGCGTGCCCGAACGCGGCCAGATCGGTCCCGCGCACCTGTTCGAGCAGCTGGGTGAACGTCATCCCAGGGGTCAACCGGGTCCGCAGCACCAGGGTGTTGACGAACATCCCGACCAGATCGTCGAGTTCGGGCTCGCCGCGTCCGGCATACGGACTGCCGATCGCTATATCGTCCGTACCGGCCAGCCGGGCCAGCGTGGCCGCCAGCGCAGCGTGGAAGACCATGAACAGGGTCGTGTTGTGCGCTCGCGCGATCTGCTGCAATCCCGCGTGCAGATCGGCACCGACGGTCAACGGCACGCTCGCGCCCGCATAGGTCTGCACGGGCGGACGCGGTCGGTCGGTCGGCAGCTCCAGCAAAACCGGGAGCTCCGCCAATTCGAGTGTCCAGTAGTCGATCTGGGCGCGCAGCAACGATTCGGGATCGTCTTCGGCCCCGAGCACCGTCCGTTGCCAGATCGCGTAGTCGGCGTACTGCACCGGCAGCGGCGGCCGGTTCGGTGTCTCCCCGACCAGGTGTGCCGTGTACGCGGTCATCATGTCCCGTGCCATCGGGCCCAGCGACGACCCGTCGCAGGAAATGTGGTGCACCACAACGGCCAGGACCCACTCGTTCGGCCCGAGC
Organism: Nocardia pseudovaccinii; assembly: GCF_050942345.1. Lineage (NCBI taxonomy): Bacteria > Bacillati > Actinomycetota > Actinomycetes > Mycobacteriales > Nocardiaceae > Nocardia > Nocardia pseudovaccinii. The sequence continues at coordinate 1,691,379 of NZ_CP192074.1, read as the reverse complement.
TCGAACAACCGCACCCGCACCGGCGCCTCGACCGTCACATCGAACACCCTCGACAGGAACGCCGACAGCGCATCGGCCAGCTCCGGTTCCGCGATCGAGGTCACGGCGATCGGCGCGATTGCCTCGGCGGTGGAAAGGACGACCTGCGAGGGCTCGCCCTCGCCATACGGATACACGGTCCGCAGGACCTCGTGCCGGTCCAGCACATCCTCGACGGCCGCGCGCAGCGCGTCGAGATTCAGCTTTCCGGACAGCCGCAGCACTATCGGAATGCTGTACGCGGCCGAGCCGGGCTCGAGCCGGTTCAGGAACCACATCCGCTGCTGTGCGTACGACAGCGGAATTCGCTGCGGCCGTGGCTGTGCCGTCAGCGCCACCCGGCCGGTGTCGGCCCGCGATTCGGCGCGCGCGGCCAACCGCGCGACCGTCGGCGCCTCGAAAATCATCGATACCGGGATGGTCGCGTCGAGCGCGGCGCCGATCCGCGCGGCCAAGCGGGTGGCCACCAGGCTGTTGCCGCCCAGTTCGAAAAAGTCGTCGTCGGCGCCTACCGGACCGTCGATGGCGAGGACTTCGGCGAATACCCCTGCCACTATTTCCTCTACCGGTGACGCCGGGGCCCGGAATCGCTTGGCTTGCACGACGGGTGCGGGCAGCGCCGCGCGGTCGAGCTTGCCATTCGGCGACAGGGGGATCGCGTCGAGGATCATCACCGCGGTGGGCACCAGATATGACGGCAACACCTCGGCCAACGCCGCCCGCAACTGTTCGCCCGAGAGGCTCGCCCCATTTTCGGGTACCGCATAGGACACCAACTGCGCCGGGCCCGTGCCGGCCCGCCACGGCACCGTCACCGCGTACGCCACCTCCGCCCGCGTGCTCAGCACCGCGTCGATCTCGCCGAGCTCGACCCGATAGCCACGGATTTTCACCTGGGAATCGTTGCGCCCCAGGAACTCCAGGGCACCGCCGGTATTCCAGCGCACCACATCACCCGTGCGGTACATGCGACGTCCCGGTTCGCCGAACGGGTGCGCCACGAACCGCGCCGCATTCGTCGCGGCCCTGTTCAGATACCCGCGCGCCAGCGCCGGGCCCGCCAGATACAGCTCTCCGGCAACCCCCACGGGCACCGGCCGCAACCGGGCATCCAGGACCAGCGCCTGCATTCCCGGCAGCGGGGCACCGATCGTCGGCCGGTCATCCGGCCGCAGCGCACCCGTCGCCGTGGCGACCATCGTGGCCTCGGTCGGCCCGTACAGCACCTGGAACCTCCGGGCGCCTGCGGGATCGGTGCCCGACCACCGGCTCACCAGATCCGCCGGGACCTCCTCACCACCGGACATCACCAGCCGCAAGTCGTCCAGTCCGGCCGGATCCACCGACGCGAGTGCGGCCGGGGTCAGGAAGGCGTGGGTGACCCGCCGCACACGCAGGAACTCGGCGAGCTCACCGCCGCCGTAGATCCCCGTCGGCGCGACGACCAGTGCACCGGCCCGGCTGACCGCGATCAGGATCTCCATCAGTGCGGCGTCGAACGACGGCGACGCGAAATGCAACACCCTGGACGTGTGCCGGAGTTCGGGGTCGGCGCGCCACCCCGAGATGAAGTCGGCAATGCCGGAATGGGTGACGGCGACGCCCTTCGGCACTCCGGTAGATCCGGAGGTGAAGACCACGTAGGCGACATCCGAGGCCCGCAGCGGCCGCGGCCGCTCGTCATCGCCGATCGGGCCGCTCGCCGCAGCGTCGATCTGCGCGGCGACGGCCGGGTCGTCGAGCACGATCCACTCCACCGAATCGGGCAACTCGGCATGCACGGACGACAATGTAATCCCCAGCGGCGCACCGGAATCCGACACCATCTGCGCGATCCGGGCGGCGGGATAGCTGGGATCCACCGGTACGTACGCCGCGCCTGTCTTGACCACCGCCCACCACGCGACGACGGACTCCATCGACCGTGCTGCCGCCACCAGCACCGAACTCTCCGGTCCGGCGCCACGGCGGATCAGTACCCTCGTCAGCCGACTGGACCGCTCGTCCAGCTGCGCATACGACAGCGTGGACTCCCCCGCGACAACGGCGATGCCGTCGCCGTTGTCCCGGACGGCCGAGGCGAACACCTCCGGCAACAATCCGGACGGCTCCGGTGGGACGGCGTGTGCCCCCACCCGCGACGTGAGCGCCGCGCGCTCGTCGGCTTCCAGCCAGTCGATATCGCCGATCACAACGGCCGGATCGTCGGCGACTGCTTCCAGCACCCGCACCAACCGTCGGACGATCGCCGCGGCGGTCGCCTCGTCGAACAGATCCCGCGCATAGGTCATCATTCCCGAGATGCCTTGTGCCACACCCGCATTGCCGGATGAATCGGAAAGCATCAGTTGCAGGTCGAACTGGGTCGCCCCGGTATCCACATCCGCAAGGGCAACCCGGACGCCGGGCAGCGCCACATCGACCGTCGACACGTTCTGGAACGCCAGGGCCACCTGGAACAACGGATGCCGTGCCGCCGATCGCTCCGGGCTCAACTCCTCCACGACCCGCTCGAACGGCACGTCCGCGTGCTCGAACGCAAGCAGGTCCGTCTCGCGCGTGCGCATCAGCAACTCGGTGAACGGCTCGCCGGTATCCACCCGGGTCCGCAAAGCGAGCGTGTTCACGAACATCCCCACCAGATCGTCGAGGCCGGGCTCGCCGCGCCCCGCGACCGGTGTGCCGATCACTACATCATCGCTGCCACCGAGCCGCCCCAATACCGTTGCCAGCGCCGAATGCATCACCATGAACAGCGACGCCCCCCGCGACCGCGCCAGCGCGAGCAGCCGCTCGTGCAACCGCGCATCGATCCGCACCGGTACCCGGCCTCCGGACAGCGACGCGACGGCCGGGCGTGGTCGATCCGCCGGTAGCTCCAGCCGGTCCGGTGCGCCCGCGAGCGTCGAGCGCCAGAACTCCAGTTGCGCGGACATCAACGAGGCCGGATCGTCCGGGGCACCGAGCATCTGCCGTTGCCACGACGCGAAATCCGCGTACTGCACAGCGAGCGGCTCCCATTCCGGCGCGTGCCCGGACAATCGCGCGGCATACGCCGCCATCACGTCACGGGCCAGCGGCCCCATCGACTGACCATCGCCTGCAATGTGATGGACCACCAGCACCAGCAGGAATTCTCCTGTGTCACTGTCGATCTCGAACAATCCCACACGCATCGGCACCCGGGCGGTCACATCGAATCCGCGCCGCACGAACTCGCCCACCACATCCGGGACCGAATCCGCAGGCACGCGCACCGGCTGCACCGGCAGCGCGGGGTCGTCGAGAACGATCTGCCGCGGCTCGCCGGAGACTTCCGGATATATGGTCCGCAGCACCTCGTGACGTGCCATCACATCTGCGAGTGCGTCCGCCAGCGCCCTGGTGTCCAGCCGTCCCGACAGCCGCAGCATCACCGGAATGTTGTACGCCGCCGAGTCCGGCTCGAACCGGTTCAGGAACCACATCCGCTGCTGCGCCAGCGACAGCGGCACGGGGCCGTGGTGCACGCCGGGCAGCAGTGGCAACCGGCCCCCACCACTGAGTGTCCCCGCAAGCGCGGCCAATTCGGCGACGGTCGGCGCCTCGAACACCGACCGCACCGGCACGCGCACGTCCATGGCCGCACCTATGCGCGCCACCACCAGCGAGGCGCTCAGCGAATCGCCGCCCAGCGCGAAGAAGTCGTCGTCGACTCCCACCTGGTTCACGTCGAGTACCTGCTCGAATGTCCGCGCGACCAACTCTTCGAACCCCGGCGATGGAGCCCGGAATTCGCGCACGACGGCAACCGGTTCGGGCAACCGCTCGCGATCCAGCTTCCCGTTCGCGGTCAGCGGCACCTCGTCCAGCACCACCACCGCGGACGGCACCATATACCGGGGCAACGCCTCGGCCAGCGCCGCACGCAACTCCGCGCCCGATACCTGCGCCCCGGTCGCGAGCGCGACATAGGACACCAGCAGCACCGGTCGCCCCTCATCGCTGCGCGGCACGGTGACGGCGTATGCCACATCCGCACGCGCACCCAGCACCGCGTCGATCTCCCCGAGCTCGATCCGGGTGCCGCGCACCTTCACCTGAAAATCGTTGCGCCCCAGGAACTCCATCTCACCGTCGGCGGTGCGGCGCACCATGTCACCGGTCGCGTACATGCGCTGACCCGGCGCCCCGAACGGGCATGCGACGAACCGCGCCGCAGTCAGCCCCATCCTGGCGACGTACCCATCGGCCAGGCCGGGGCCGAACAGGTACAGCTCGCCCGCGACACCGGCTGGCACGGGCCGCAGCCAAGTATCCAGGACCACGGCCGCGACCGGGCCGACCGGCTTGCCGATCGTGACCGCGGTACCCGATGCCAGCGCCTCGCCGGAGGTAGCCCAGATGGTGCACTCCGTCGGCCCGTAGACATTGAGCATGGCGCGATGCGGCGCCCACCGATCGACTAGTTCCGGCCCGACCGGCTCACCGGCCGCTGCCAGCACGCGCAACCCGTCGAGACCACCGCTCGGTACTGTCGCCAGCGCCGACGGGGTCACTATGGCATGCGAAACACCCTCTCGCCGAATCAGATTCGCCAGCTCGGGGCCCGCGTAGACATCGGCGGGCGAGATGACGAGCCGACCGCCCGAGCCGTGCGCCATCAACAGCTCGAAGATCGAAGCGTCGAAGCTGGGCGAGGCGACCTGCAGTACCACCGACATCGGGTCGACGCCGAGTATCCGCCGCTGCGCCGCGACGATATCGGCCAAGCCGCGATGGCTGACGAGAACGCCCTTGGGCGTTCCGGTCGACCCGGAGGTGTAGCTCACATACGCGGTCTGATCCCGCCGAATCGGCCCTCCCCGTTCGGCATCGCTGATCGGAGCGGCAGGGACCGAGTCCACGGCGCGCAGCGTTTGCTCCGCGTCGAGGATCAGCCAGTCGACACCCTCGGGAAGATGCTTCCTGGTTGACGTATCAGTCAGTCCGAGAACAGTTTTCGAGTCCGACAGCAGATATTCGATGCGCTCCGGCGGCAGGATCGGATCGATCGGCAGCAAGGCGGCGCCGGTCTTGGCCACGGCCCACACGGTGACCGTCGCCGCAAGGGATCGCGGAAGCACGGAGGCGACGATCTGTCCCCGCCGGGCGCCGTGGCGCAGCAGGATCCGAGCCAGACGGGTGGATCGCTCGTCGAGCTGCCGGTAGGTCATGGCGGCCGTACCGCACCGAACGGCGATCGCGTCGAGTTCGGCGGCGGCGGAAGCCGCGAGTATGCGGTCCAATGTGTCCGGAATCGCAGCATCCGCAACCGAAACCGGCCACGAGGGCCCCCGTTCCTCGTCCAGCGCCAGCTCGCCCAGCCGCACGTTCGCGTTCGCGGCGATCCGGCACAGCAACTCGACGAAGCGGTCGAGGATGCGGCGCGCAGAGGCGGTGTCGAATGCGCGCTCATGGAATCGCAGGATGATCCGCAGCCCCTGCGCCTCGCCGTCCGCGGACTGCTTCGGTTCCACGACCAGACTCAGCGGGTACGGCGCCGCGTCCACACCGCTGAGTTCGTCCACCCGCAGACCCGCCGAATCGACGAGTTCCTGCAGCGCCGTCCGGTCGACGGGGAACGACTGGAAGGTGACGGCGGTGTCGAAGAGTTCGGGCAGGCCGACGCTGCGGTGAATCTCCGGTAGGCCGATATGGTGATGCTCCAGCATGCGAGCGTGCCGCGCCTGAATGCCGGTCAGCAACTCGCGCACCGTCATAGTGGGTTCGAGCGGGACTCGCACCGGAACCGTAGTCAGGAACATTCCGAGCGTCTGATCGACCAGCGGCAACTCCGGAGGTCGGCCCGACACCGCAGCGCCGAAGATCACATCGGTCTCACCGGTCGATACGCGCAGATTCAGCGCCCAGGCCGCGGCCACCGCCGAATTGATGGTGACGGCCGTCTCCGCCGCCATTCGACGGAGTTCCGCGAAACGATCCGCTGTGAGTTCGGCCGCGACCTCGGCGGCGGATACAGCGCCCGCCGCGGCTTCGCGGGACACCCGGGTGGGTGCTTCGACATCCGAAAAGGCTTGCGCCCACGCCGCTTTGGATGCGTCACTGTCCTGCCGACCCAGCCAGGACAGATAGTCGCGGTAGGAGGGAGCGGGACCGGCGGCGTCGATATGCGCGGGAGATCCGTAGTAGTCGAGCAGTTCTCGCATCAGCAACGGCATCGACCAGCCGTCCAGGATCACATGGTGATTCGTGACAAGCAGCCGGAAGGACCCGGCATCGAGACGGATCAGCGTCAAACGCAGCAGCGGAGGAGCCGACAGGTCGAATCCCGCCGCCGCGTCCGCCGCCGCAATGGATCCCGGATCGGCGGGCGATTCCGCATTGTCGCCATCGGCGAGATCGATCTCCCGGAACGGAATTTCGGCATGGTCCAGCACGATCTGGCACGGCCCTGCCGCCGTCTCCACAAACGCGGCCCGCAGGATGTCGTGCCGGTCGACCACGGCCTGGGCGGCGCGTCGCAGCCGCTCACCGTCGACCGCACCAGACAATCCGATCATCGTCTGGACGGTGTAGTTGTCCCCGGCATCCGGGTCGAACGTCGAGTCGAAGTGCATCCCGGACTGCATGGGCGACAACGGCCAAACGTCGGAGAGCCCGCGATACTGCCGTCGCAGCCGATCGATGTCCTGTTGTGTCAGCACGACGAGCGGATGATCCGCCGTCGAGCGTCGAGCCGGTTCCTCGATGGTCATCGCAGCCGCATCGCCGCCCGCTATCGCGGCGAGGGCGGCAACTGTCTTGCCTTCGAACACATCTCGCGGCGTGAGCGTGAGTCCGGCGGATCTCGCCAGCGCCACCAGCCGCATCGAGACGATGCTGTCCCCGCCGAGCGCGAAGAAGTTGCTGTCGGCGAACACCGTGTCGCGATGGAGCACATCGGCGAACAGTTGCGCCACGACCTGCTCCATAGGCGTCGACGGCGGCCTACCATCCGCGACGGTGGACTCGAAGGTGCGCTGCCGCAATGCTTTCCGATCGATCTTGCCAGTTGGCGTGCACGGCATCTCCTCGAGCTGCACGATCGCCGCGGGATTCAGATAACGGGGTAGCCTGCCCGCGAGATCGTCGCCGAGTGCCGCCACATCCACGGCAGCGCCCGGCGCGGCGACGACATAGGACACCAGGACCGGTTCGCCGGCAGGCCCTTGCACCGCAACGGTGGCGACGCTCGCCACGTCCGGGTGCCGGGCCAGGTGGGCATCGATTTCGCCCGGCTCGATCCGCAGGCCGTGAATCTTGACCTGTTGATCGCCGCGGCCCAGGTATTCCAGTGCCAACCCGGTGCGTCCGCGCACCCAGCGCACGGAATCGCCGGTGCGATAGATCCGCTCGCCGCGGGTGGACCGCGGATCCGCAACGAAGCGCGACGCGGTCACGCCCGGTCGATCGACGTACCCGCGGGCAAGTCCGGGCCCACCGATATAGAGTTCGCCCGCGACACCGACCGGCACCGGTCGCAGCCACGTGTCGAGAACCATCGCGGACGCGCCTCGGATCGGGCCACCGATCGTCACCGGCTCGCCGGATGCCAGGGCATCCGACCCCGTCGCCCAGATCGTGCACTCGGTCGGTCCGTAATGATTCATCAGCCGTCGCCCAGGGCCCCACCGGTGCACGGTGTCCGGCCCGGTCGCTTCGCCGACGACCGCGAGCGATGTCAACGACGGCACCCGGGACGGATCCATGGTGTTCAGCACGGACGGGGTGATGATCGCGTGCGAAACCTGCTGCGACCGAAGCAATTCCTCGAGGTCGGTCCCGGCATACACCTCCGGTGGCGCCACCACGAGACACGCACCACTGCCGTGCGCCAACAGCAACTCCGACAAGCAAGCGTCGAATCCCGGCGAAGCGACCTGCAACACCACCGAATCCGTACCCACGCCGAAGGCGTCGACCTGCGCCGCGACCAGGTCGGCCAGACCTCGATGGCTGAGGTGGACCGCCTTCGGTTTGCCGGTCGATCCGGACGTGTAGATCACGTATGCCGCATTGTCGGCCGACAGCTTGTCGGCCCCGGCCGGACGAGGTCGGCCCGCATGAGCGTCCGAAGGCGGTGCATCCAGCAGCAACCAGTCGACAGTATCCGGAAGTTGCGGTGCCACAGCGCTGGTCGTCACGCCCAGAGTGATCCGCGAGTCGGACAGCAACTCCCCGATCCGCGCGGCGGGATTGCTGGGATCCAACGGCAGGAAGGCGGCACCTGTTTTCGCTACCGCCCAGATCGCGACGACCAGTTCGGCCGAACGGGGAACCGCCAATGCGACGATCGACTCGGCGCGCGCACCATGGCCGGCCAGCAGGCGAGCGAATCCGTCGGCGCGACGGTCCAGTTCACGGTAGGTCCACGTGGTGTCACCGGACCGGACAGCCACGGCATCCGGATACCTGTGCGCGGCCCCCGACAGGATGTCGCGCAGCACCAGCTCCGCGCCCGGCTCCGCGCTGACGGCCGAAAGCAGTTCCGCGCGTTCGGAATCCCAGCAGCAGGAGATCGCCGCGACCTTCCGGGCCGGATCGCGGACGATCTGTGTGAGCAGCAACTCGAATCGTTCGAGCAGCGTGCGGGCCTCCTCCGAATCGAATCGGTCGGTGGCGAATTTCAGCGTGACCGTGTAGGTGCCGGGCTCGTCCGCGTCCGATCGTCCGCCGCGACTCGACCGCGGCGGGGTCACCTGCAAACTCAGCGGATATGGCGTGGCGTCGTGCGCATCGATCTCGACGAGCCGCAATCCGGCGTCGGATAGATTGCGCGCCAACAGTTCCCGGTCGAGCGGATAGGATTCGAGCACGGTCGCGGTGTCGAACATATCGGTGATACCGGTGGCCCGTTGCAGCTCCGCCAAGCCGATGTGCTGGTGATCCAGCATTGCGGCCTGCTCGGATTGCACGCGGACGAGCAGGTCGCCGACGGTTTCGTCGGGTTCGAGCCGGACTCGGACGGGCAGCGTGTTGACGAGGAGCCCGACCATGCGCTCGACATCCGGAATCTGCGGCGGGCGGTGCGAGAGCGTATTGCCGAACACCACGTCCGACCGCCCGGTCAGGACGGCCACCAGCAACGCCCACGCAACCTGCAGGGCCGTATTGGCAGTGACACCGTGCGAGCGGCCCAGCTCGAGAATCGCGGCGGTGGTCCGGGCGTCCAGGTTCAGGCCGACTTCGCCGGCCTGGGTGACGGTCCGATCCGGCCCGCTCGTGACCCGCGTCGGACTGTCGATTCCGGCGAGCATCTCGCGCCACGCGGCGGTTGCGGCCTCGCGATCCTGAGCCTGTAGCCACTGCAGATACTCTCGGTACGAACGAGGAGGCGCGAGCTCGGCGGTATCGCAATCGGATGTGTACAGCGCGAGCAATTCGTGGATCAGCAGGGGCATCGACCAGCCGTCCAGCACGAGATGGTGGTTGGTCACCAGCAGCTGGAACATATCGACGCCGGTGCGCACGAGGTGGAAACGCACCAGCGGCGGTCGCGCCGGATCGAACGGAGCCGCAGCCGCCGTCGCGAGTCGGCGAAGTGCTGCTGCCTGCTCGTCGACGTCGGTGATACTCGACTCGTCCCAGTCGACCTCGGTGTCGCGCAACACGATCTGACGTGGCCCGTCGGCACTCTCGACGAACGCGGTCCGCAGACTCTCGTGCCGGTCGATGAGCGCCTGCGCGGCCCGCCGCATCCGGTCCCCATCCACCTGCCCGGCAAACGTCAGCGCCGCCTGCACGATGTAGCCGTCGTCGCCGTCCCGGTCGTAGATCGTGTGGAACAGCAGCCCGGACTGCAGGGCGGTGAGTGGCCACACATCGGTCATCGACGGGTATTCCCGCAGCCAGTTGTCGACATCGTCCTGCGATACCGCGGTGAGCGGGAAGTCGGATGGAGTGAAGCCGGGTGTGGTGTCGGACCGGACGTGCTCGGCCAGCGCCCCCAGGGCTCGAGCCCACAGCCCGGCGAGTTCGTCGACCTCATCGCCACTCAACACCCGTGAGGCGAACTCCCAGGTCGCGTCGAGTTCGAGCCCGTCACGACCTTCCTCGGCGATCGCATTGATATCGAGCACGGCGGACAGCGCCATATCCGGATCGCTCGTCGCGGTCAGTGCGGTGAATTCGGTGGTGGGTGCCCATGGCCCCGAGCGTTCACCGACACCGACCCGCCCGAGGTAGTTGAAACTGATCTGAGGTTCGGGCTGGCCTGCGAGTTCGGCGCTGCCCCGGGAATCCAGATGGCGCAGCATCTGATAGCCGATGCCGTTGCCGGGCACCGCGCGCAGCTGCTCCTTCACCAGCTTGATCGCCAGTCCCGCACCCTTGCCGCCGGCCAGCGCATCATCGAGGTCGATACTCCCGCATTCGATCCGGACCGGACAGCGTGTGGTGAACCAGCCCACGGTGGCGCTGAGATCGGCGCCGGGTACGGCCCGCTCCTCACGGCCGTGTCCCTCCACCGAGATCAACTCTCCGGCGGCCGCCGCCGTGCCGCGCCTGCGCCGCCACTCACCGAGTGCCAGTACCAGGGCCGCCAGCAGCGGATCGTTGGCACTGCAGTGAAAGCGGTCCGGAATGGTGGTGAGAACAACCTCGGCAACCGCTGCCGGGATGCGCTGACGTACCCGGCCCGCGGTGGCCTCGACGTCACGATCCGGGAGCAGACGGCGCGATCCGAGTAGCTGGTCGCCGCGCTCGAGTACGTCTTTCCACAGGTCGAGCTCCGCCGAGCGCCTGCCCGGCGTCTGCTCGACCAAGCCGTGCACCCATCGCCGGAACGAGGTGCTGACCGGGCCGAAGTGCGGTTCGCCGCCGCGAACCTGCGCCCAGGCCTGCGCGAGGTCGGCGAGGATGATGCGCCACGACACCGCGTCGACGGCGAGATGGTGGATCACCAGCCACATCAGGTCGGGTCCCGAGCCATTGCGATCCTGAATCCAGACGGCTTGAACGAGCACACCGTTGCCCGGGTCCAGGCGATCCGCAGCTTTGTGCAGGTGCCGGTCGACTTCGGCGGCGTCACGTCGATCGAGCCGAACATCGATGAGCGCGGCGTCCGGGTCGACCGCTTCCCGATCGAGTACCTCGACGTACCGATCAACCGAATCGCCGCCGCGCAGTGCCGCGCGCAGTATGTCATGGCGGTCGAGCAGGGATCCCAATGTGCGCACGAGACCCGCTCGATCGACCCCCTCGGGCAGCTGCACGAGCACGGCCTGCGCAAATCGGTCGTAATGACCCCGATCGAGCATCGCGCGCATGATCGGCGACAACGGCATCGGTCCTACGCCGCCGCCGGGCAACTCGGCCAGCTCGGGGATATCGCCGGCTTCCGTCGCCGCGGCCGCCAAGCCCGCGACGGTCTTGTGCACGAACACATCCTGTGTGGAGAAACTCAGTCCCTCGGCCTTGGCCCGCGCCACCAGCCGGATCGACAGAATGCTGTCGCCGCCGAGGGCGAAGAAGCTGTCGTCCGCCCCGACCCGAGGCACGCCGAGCACCTCGGCGAACAGCCTCGCGACCGTCTTTTCCCGGCCGGTGGCCGGCGCCCGGCCGACCGGCGCGGCCCCGAATTCGGGCTTCGGCAAAGCGCGGCGATCGACCTTGCCGAAGGCGTTCACCGGGAGGCTGTCCAACGCGAGGATCACCGCCGGGACCAGATGCGGCGGCAGCGAATCGCGGGCGAAGCGCTGGAGTTCGGGCGGATCGATCCGACGACCGCTGACCGGGACGACATAGGACGCGAGCACGGTCGTACCGGCATTGTTCTGCACCGGCACCGTGACGCAGAGATCCACGTCCTCGTGTGTGGCGAGCGCGGCGTCGATTTCACCCGGTTCGATCCGGTATCCACGGATCTTGACCTGGAAGTCGCTGCGCCCCAGCATTTCCAGCGTCATTTCGCCGTCGTCGCCGGTCCAGCGCGCGATGTCGCCGGTGCGGTACATCCGTTCGCCGACGTCGCCGTACGGATCGGCGACGAACCGGGCGGCGGTTTCGCCGGACAGATGGCTGTATCCACGGGCCAATCCCGGCCCCGCGAGATACAACTCGCCCGCGCTGCCCTTGGGCACCGGTTGCAGCGTTCGGTCCAGCACCATCGCCGAGAAGCCACGGATCGGGCCACCGACCGTGTGCGCGCGGCCGGGCCGCAGCATGGCGCCGACGGCGGTCACGGTGGTTTCGGTGGGACCGTATTCGTTGTACATGGACAACGAGGTCCACCGCTCGATGACGTGCGGTGGACACACGTCACCACCGACCACGACGACCCGCAAGTCGGTCGTCGCACGCGGGTCCACGGTCGCCAGCATCGCGGGCGTCAGCGTCAGATGGGTCACGTGCTCGTCGGCCAGCAGTTGCGTGAGCGGCTCACCGCCGGTCACCTCGGGCGGCACGATCACCAGCGTCGATCCGTTCGCGAAGCAGGTCAGAAACTGTTCCAGGGAAGCGTCGAAACTGGGCGAGAGGGCATAGGACACGCGGGATGTCGTGTCGATGCCGTACGTGGCGGCGCGGTCGGCAACGAGATTCGCGAGGCCGGTGTGGGTGACCTGGACGCCTTTCGGCGTTCCGGTGGATCCCGAGGTATACGTCATATAGGCGACATGAGAAGGCCGTAGTGGCCGGATCCGCTCCTCGTCGGAAATCGGGCCGCCCGCGGCGCCGGATTCCCACCGGGTCCCGGGGTCGTCGAGAACCATATGGTGTATCTCCTGCGGGAGCCGCCCGCGCAGGGCATCGACCGTGATCGCCACGGCTGCACCGCTGTCGGCGACCATATGGGCTATCCGCTTCGACGGGTATTCGGGGGCCAACTGGACGAACGCGGCTCCGCATTTCGCGACCGCCCACGTCGCCACGACCGATTCGACCGAGCGGCGCAGCATGATCGCGACCGCCGTGTCCGGCCCACAACCCAGAGCTATGAGATGCCGGGCCAGTTGCGAAGATCTGGTGTCGAGCTCGCCATACGTCATCGTCTGCCCGGCCGAGGCGATCGCGCACGCACGTCGATTCCGGTGCGCGCTCTCGCTCAGCAGCTCCGGAAGCAGCCGTGTTTCGACCCCGCTGGGCCCACGCACCGGCAGCAGCGCGGACCGTTCCCGCACTTCGAGCAGCGGCAGTCTGCTGACCGGACATCCCGCTCCCCCGGCGAGGAACTCGTGCAGGAACATGAGGAACCGGCGGTGGTGACCGGCGAGTTCCTCAGGGCTGTAGGAATTCGGATTCCCCTGGAAGTCGATATGTGTACTGCCCTTGCCCGCGCCCGCGTAGATATTGACGAAAAGGTCGGCGGTAGGGCCCGAGGTGAGAACGTGCAGGCGGCCTGTCGTATCGCCCAGCACAACCTCGTTCTCGATCATCATGATGTTCACGGCCGGTCCGAAGGATGCCGCCTCGTCGCGCGCAATCCCCATATCGTGGAATATGTCCTCTTGGCGGTAGCGCTGCCGCCGAAGAGCACTCGTCAGCTCGCCCAGCACAGCGGCGACCAGCTCACCGACCGTGCGGCCCGCGACCTGCACTCGCAGCGGGACCACATTTGCCACCATCCCCCCGGAACGGCGCAGCACGGCAGAGTGCCGACCCGAGACCGGCAGGCTGAGCAATACTTCATCGCTTCCGGTCATCCGCGCGAGATACGCGGCGAACGCCGCGACGATGGTCGGAGTCGCGCTCGGACCGTGTTCGACCGCGACGCTTTCCAGCAGCTGTGCGGTGGCATCCGGCAACTCCGCGCTGACCAGCGCCGGATGAATCGTGGGCTTACCCACGCGACCGGCCAGGCTGACGACGGGCGGCGCGCCTGCCAAGTGCTCCAGCCAGTATCCGCGGTCGTTGTCGAGACGTTCCGAACCCCGGTACGCCAGATCCTGCTCGACGACGGCCCCCAGGTCCTGCGCCGCGCAGGGAGCCGCTTCCTCGATCTTCGCCCAAGCGTTGTACAACTCGGTGATCCGGTGCAGCATCGTCACCGCGGCAAATCCGTCGAGCGCGATATGGTGCGCGCGCTGATACCACAGGAAGTGGTCCGCGCCGACCTGGAACACAATGCTCGTCATGAGGTCGTCGTGCAACAAGTCCAGCGGAGCGGAATAGTCTCGAGCCATAATTCGGTGCGCAGTCGCAACCGGATCGGAGTGCCGCCGCAAGTCCACGAACGACACCTGAGCTCCATGTTCCTCGTCGACGAACTGGCATGGCTCTCCGTCGACCTCGATCAGGCGCATATGTCCGGATCCGAACTCGCGACTGGCGGTTCTACATGCCTCGGCAAGCAATTCCACGTCCAACTCGCCCACGATCTCGACGTATTGGGCCACAGATATCGGCGATGATTCCGCCAGATGCTGGGCAAACCATATTCCCCGCTGCGCCGCGGTCAGCGGAAGAACGCCGGACGGCGATGGTGGCGCGTATCCATCACCGTTGGAAATCGTGCCGGAACCGTTACCCGAATCCGGGTTTCCGGAAGAGCGGAATGAGCCGGTTCGCAACGATTCAGACCGGTTCGGACTGCCATCCATACCACTCTTCGACTGGTCCATTTCGACCTCCGCTTATATCGTTCATTTCAGGAACTCAATAAGCGCGAGCACCGGCTGCCGATACGGTGTCGCGCGCCGGACCGACGAGCACGAACAAGGTCTGGCCGTACACGATCTCCAACACGCGCGCAGTCTCGATTATGTCGAGTCCGCGTTCCTCCCTGGCCAGCGCAGCCAGCGCCAAACGATCCGCGACCTGGGACAATGATGCCCTCTTCACCACCGCCGACGGCGATACGATCGCCCGCCGCTCGGATACCGTCCGGTACTCGATGGCATCGTCGCCGCCTCCGGCATCGTTACCCGACTCGTCGGCGACACCGTCCGGGGCACCGGTGATCACAGCGCCCCGCACAGCGGTCGCCGTACCGAATGCAAAACAATCCACGGCGGCCCCGCCGCCGGAACAACCCCCCGAACCACCGATATACCGACTGTGGACATACCGGACACCTCTACTCGAAATCAACTGTCCTCAGGGATTCGCAACGGACACGTCAACCGATTGCATCCGACTCGGCCTAATTCCCGGATACGGATTCTTTCAACCGAACACATCCATGTGGTCTAGCAATCATCAGGCAACTCGCCCTGCGTAATGCGGCGATTCGCCGTTACCATCCGATACCCAGACCGATTTGCCGCATTTGTGAGCAAAGCGTTCCTCCCGCCGTATCCGACGGCGAATGCATTGTCGGGTTCGCCGTGAATTCAGGGTATGAGCACCGCAACGAGTTCGCGAATGCGTTTTTCATCGAGGGGCGCTCGTCCGATCGAGGCAAGGGTGAGGTAGCCCACGATGAGATCGACGATCGTCCCCGTCGATACGCGCACAGCCAGATCACCAGCGCTCTGCGCGGCGTGCAGACGTTCGATGATCAGCTTATTCACCGGCTCGGTAAGGATGCGATCGAATGCGTCGCTTTGGTGCGGGGCGGCGGTCGATGCTGTGGCCAGCGCGCGAACGACCGAGCCGACGCCGGGCTGCCGCAGGTAGTCTGCGATACCGTCGAGCCACGCGGCGAGATCCCGGCGCAGATCACCCGTATTCGGCACCGGACTGGCGGTCATCACGAAGGCGCCCCGCAAGACCGCGTCGGCCACGACTTCGGCCTTGGAGCCCCACACCCGGTACAGCGTCTGCTTGGCCGCGCCCGCCCGCGCGGCGATGGCCTCCATCGTGACCGAGTCGTAGCCGTGTTCGACGAGTAGTTCAGCGGTGGCGGCCAGAACCGCCGATCGAAGCCGCAGATTCACCGGACGACCCGCCCGTGCCGCTCCCTCTGTCATCGAAACCACCATGCCGATTGTTCCATGAGCCGCATGTTCCGCTGATCGATTCGACCGTCGGCCTCGTGTCCGGGATGCACGCCCACCTCTATTATGAGACTGCGGTAACATAATTGCTGAACGGTCGACACAAGCAGCGCACAACCCTTGTCCGAAGGCGCCTCCACCTGCCTTCCGTCGCGACTGCTACGGCCGCACCGCGCACACAGCGCGCAGACCTGGAATCGGAGAACGAGGAGTCACATGTCCGCCAACGACAAGCCTTTGACCGGCAAAGACACGATCGGGCGCTGGATCGGCGATCCGGTGGGAAACGCGATCGTCGCGGAACTGCTCACGACCATCGGCCAGAACGAGAGCGCCCTCGAGAAGGTCCGCAACCTTCCGCTGAACGCACTCGTCACCATGAGCCAGGGGCGATTGAGCCAGGACTACATCGATGGCCTCGTCGCCAAGGCCAACGGCGGCGTCATGCCCGCCGAGGCCGAACAGCCCGCCACAGCCGCCCGGTTCGCGGGCCGCACGATCATCGTCACCGGCGCGGCCTCCGGCATCGGCAAGGCGACGGCCGAGCGGATCATCACCGAAGGCGGCCGAGTAATCGCCGTCGATATCGCCGCGGACCATCTCGAATCCCTCGTGACAGCATCACCGGCCGACACCGTCGTGCCCGTCGGCACTGACATCACCAGCGACGACGGCATCGAACGCATCATGGACTCCGCCGGTGACGCGATCGACGGACTGGCCAATATCGCCGGTGTCATGGATGGCATGCGGCCGCTGCACGAAATCGACAATGACGTGTGGGAGCGCGTCTTCGCCGTGAATGTCACCGGCACGTTCAAGCTCTGCCGCGCCGTTATCCCGAAATTCCTGGCCGCCGGTCGGGGCTCGGTCGTCAATGTGGCATCCGAAGCTTCGTTGCGCGGCAATGCCGCCGGAACCGCCTACACCGCCTCCAAGCACGCCGTCGTGGGCATCACCAAGAGTGCCGCATTCCTCTACGGGCCCAACGGCATCCGCGTCAACGCCGTCGCCCCCGGCCCCACCGCGACCGGTATCTCCGGCGGGTTCGAGTCGGCCTTCGCACAGCAGCGACTCGCCGCCTTCAACGCGCTGATACCTCCGGTCACCACCGCGGAGACACTCGCCTCCTCGATCACCTGGCTGCTCAGCGACGACAGCGAGAACATCAACGGCCAGATCCTCGCCTCCGACGGCGGCTGGTCGGTCCAGTAGTGCTGCTGGCGACATCACTAAAACGTGCAAAGCCAACGCGTTCGAGTGCTCAGGTATATCGATCCAGATGCTCGTGGCCTCCCCCCACCAAGCGTCGGTCAACTCGCGCACCGTGGCGGTGATCGTGGCGCGACAGCTGGATCGACTTGTCCGACCAGCCCATTCCTACCCCGGCGGTTACATCGTCGTGCTCAATGGGTCGAGCCCGTCGGTTCCGCCGCCTACCCGATGCGCCGGGTGACAAAGTCGAACTCGAGGTATTGCTCTGCGGCGGAAGGGATATGGGTGAGTGTAAGGTCGGCAAGGTTGCCCTGGTCGGTCTGCACGCAAAGATGACTGCCGGTCGTCAGGTGATAGAGGTCGTCCAGCGTCTGCGTCCACCTGACCAGCGGAATCGCGGTGCAGCGGTCGGGTCCGGTGCGGGTCTCGTCCTGCGGGACCGCGAATCGAGAGTGGCCGTCGGTCATTGCGTTGAGAGAGTTCGCAGTCTTGGAGGGGCTCATGTCCACACCGGGCACGTTCTGATCGCGCACCTGTCCGTTGTCCAAGTCGATCCCTTCTACATTGACGAGCTTGCTGTGCCCTTGCGCGAGTGGTGGATCGGTGGTGATCGTCGGTGCCGCAGTCGATGAGAGCGCAGGAAGCGTCGGTACCGGTGGGACTCTGGTCTGGGTAGCGGAGTTCGATCCCGAGCACTGCGTGATACCGAAGACGAGCGCCACCCCGACACCCACCACACCCGCCGTGCTGCCGACCACGGTCCAGAAGTGGGTCGAGCCGTACCTGCTGCCGCTGTTAGCGGGCGTCGGTGCGGGTTCGTTCTGTGCCATCTGCTGCCGCCTATTGCCTGTTGCCGGATGTGTGTCGGAATCTGGCCCAGGCGAACCGCAGCCCGCGCCGCAGAAGCTGTCCCGCGCGTTCACAAGACACGAAAAACCTTACACAGCAACCGCTATCTCGATGCGGAATTCGCTGGCCGTCCCTGTTCATACGGTTACGGCGCGGCAGGTCGCCGCAGCACCTACGCCCCAGCGCCGCGCCAACTCCTCTGCGATCAGCGCGCGGGCGGGGCACGTTCCGCCGGGTGCTCGAGTGCGCCGTGCGGCACGACGCCATAGCGTCCAATCCGACCGATCCGGTTGGACTTCGACACCAACCGCGCCACCGGTGACCATGAACAGTTCGAGCACCACCCGCTCACGCCTACTCAGGTCGCACAATTGAGCGCAGCCGTGGCGGGCGAGCAAGTCACCACACCACGCGCAGCCGATTCACCTACACCGGATCGCTTGCCCGCTTATCCCATCTACGGGCTGGTGGACTTCCTGGCCTATACCGTGCTGCGCGCCGGCGAGAACACCGGGCTCGAAGTGCAAGACCTGGAATTCCACGTTATCCCAGCACGCCCAAAAACCAACGGCGCAAACGGTTCTGCGGTAATCCGCTGCACGGCGCACATCCGCCGAACCAATACGCGTAAAGGCAAACGGCGGGTATCCAGTACGCCGAAGTCCAAGCGCAGCAAGCGAGGTGTGCCGTTGCCTGCGTGGCTGGCCGCACGGATGTACGCCTACTTGCACGGCGGCCCCGGATCCGACCCTACTCTCCGGCATCTCCGGTCCGCGGAACCAACTGCACCCCTGTGGCCCAGTCGTGAGAACGGGGGCGGCTACCGCGCCAAGGGGCAGCGCTACTCGGTTCCGCTGGACTGGTCGCCGCCGATGGCAATGGGCTCGTTCTACTCGTTCTACGACACCATTCTCAAGCCCGCGCTCGTTGCCGTGGGTCTGCCGGTCAGCGCTCCCGAGGTACCCGCTACCAACACCGCCCCGGCCGTTCCCGCGACGCGCGGCGTCCGGCTACACGACTTGAGACACACTTTCGCTGTGATGCAGCTGATGGCGGGTACACACTACATGCAGGTGTCAAAGTGGTTGGGACACAGCACTTTCACGCTGACGCTGAATACCTACGGCGACTGGATCCCCGAAGAAGAAGGCGGCGCAGGCAACAACCTGCCCGAGCCGCCGAGCGCTCTCCCCGCCGCACAGAACGTCACTGATTCCCCTGCGCCGGAGTCGCTTCCGGGGAACGTGGTGCCGCTGTTTGGTCGGAGGTCGGCGGTATAAGTGACTAATCGCTATTGTCGTCCCCCCGAGACAGATTGCGGAGGTCCAGTCGCATGTCCGCCAACGCGGTAAGTGCTTTGGCAACATCGGGCGTGAGAAGTGCATCAATCTGGCTAGCAGTCAGTTGGACCTGCTGATCGCTGACTCGACGGAGGATTTCTGCGCGAAGCTCTTTCCTTGCCAGCACGCTGTTTTCAACGTCGTCGGCGAGCGCACGGTTCAGCCTGCGCCTATCCGGCCATTATCGAACTATCCGGAGAAGAATAAATACGACACCCCCTACCGGCATAACTACTTCGAGCGGATTACTATACCGAATGCTTTCAACGCTGGTGACAATTTCGCTTTCAAGTTCGTATTCGTCCAAGTAGCGCGGCGTGGCCGCTTACACCGCCCACGCGAAGGAGAACAAAGGAGTAAATTCACCCCGGGGCACATTGGGCGATTTTCCGTAATCCTCGCGCGCCATGCGCCTAACCCAGCCTTCGGAGAGCCAACTTTCCGGCGATCGCAAGACTTCGGTTTGCGCGCGAGCTATGAGCGCCTGATATTCCAACTCGCCACCGAACTGACATACGGTGTCGATATTGTCGATAACCTGCCGGATGACCTCAATCGGCGCGCCTGCGCCGATGTTGAGGGACATATTTACTCGGGTCGCCACCCGAGCACGCTATCGCGCCCTCAGCGTTAGAACTGGCGCGACACCGAAATTCACGGACCCGCCGGACGCTATAGCCACCGACACCACTACGCGCTCATCTCCGTATCGATCTGCTCGAGCATCGCCGCCAACCACCCGGCGGACTGGCGCTCGTCGGGTCAGTCGCCAGACCCCCCGCGCCGCTCCAACGCCGATGCGAGCAGCGCGCGGGCAACGTCCCCGTGGACCGCTTGCTCGGCAAGTCGGTTGAACACCTTTTCATACAAGGCAATTTCGCGGGGTTGCGTTACGGCGGATTCGGCGGTGATGGTCTCCACCAGCACCTTGCGGCGGTCGTACAGAACGAAATCCGTAGTGCGGCGGAAGAACGCACTCTTAGCCGGGACAATTCCAAACACTAAGCGCGGCAGCGACATTAGGTCCAAAACATGCCGGATCTGATCAGCCATCACCTCGTCGTCCCCCACCGACGTCCTGAGTGCCTGCTCGCCCACCAGGAAGTAGAACCGATGCCGCCCCTCCCGCAGTACCCGTTGCCTTTCCACACGGGCGGCAACAGCCTCGTCGAGGTCGCGGATTGTGTTCAAGAACTCCATGCCAGCGGCCATCAGCGCCCGCGCATAGCGCGGTGTCTGCAGCAGCCCATGGAACACCTGTGGGTCGTATCCGCGCAGTAGCTCGCTGCGGTCTTCCATTCCGCTGATTTGCCGTTGGTGGTTGCCGTACCCGTGCCCGACGATGCGTCGCCATTCCATCCACGCGGCGGAGATATTGCGGAGCGTGGCAAGCAGATCCGGGTATTCATCATCGGCCCCGGTGATTCGGCACCAGGCGGCCAAGTCGTCCTCACTGAGCGCCTGCACTCCATTCTCAATGCGCGACACCTTGGCCGGGTGCCAGCCGCTTGCTGGGCAAGCTGGTACCCGCGCAGGCGCGCCGCAACCCTCAACCCTCGCAGACGGGCTCCCAGATCGCGACGCGCTTCACCTGCGTTGGTCACTTCGCATACTCGTGATGCGGGATAGCCTTGGCCCACAACTGATCTCGAATTCGTGCGTAATGGGTAACAACCACGGGGTCGCATATCGCAACCCAGCCCGGCAGGGCAGAACCGTCGCGCTCGAACACCGTGTAGGCGGCAAGGTCATCGTCGAACAGCCACCAGTCATCATCGGGAAGGTCGGGCGGTGCATCCTGCCGGGGCACCCACCGAATATCCTCGCCCGCTTGGAGATTGGCTTCGGTGGTTCCCACAGAGAACCGGGTGTAGTCGCCGTGCGGCTCGGTGATTACCCGCACCCTCTGCACTGCGCAACCGATCTCGGTAACTTCCCGCATGAGCGCGTGCCAACGCGCGCTCGCCGCCGGATCCTGTGGTTCCCCGTTCAGAAATCGTTGAACCCGGTCCGCTTCCCCAGCTACGCCGCTGTAGTCGTCGCGGACTTCCAGATGGAACGCCCGTCGGTGGGTGCGGAATGCATCCGCCAGATCATCAAACGCTAGGTGCAGCATCGCGCCTCCGCTCCGTCCCGATAGCCACCTCCACCGCGATCTCGTGGCCGGGTGGCCGAATCTGCTCCAGCGCTCGGGCATCGGTTACGGGTACGCCCGTGAGCATGAAGGTGCCGTGCCCTGCGTCGTGCAGCAGCGCACCGAAGCAGGTACCCGGCACGAGATGCCGGATGAGTCGGTGCGGATTCTCGATGGTATCGGGTCTGTCGATACGCCAGCCCTGCGCTACATAGGTTCCGCGATCACTGCGAAAAAGGGTGGGGGACTGTCCATCTGTGCTGTCGCCGCCGAGCCGTTCCAGTTCCATGGTTTCTCCTCTGACGTGGGGGACCTATTCATCATCAATCCGCTGCCGCCGCGCCGCAGCTCAATTCGGCGCAATATTGCGCAATATCCTGGTTCGACCTCGCTGCGCGTAAATAGCGTTCGTTCAGGCCCCGTCGTCGGGTTGATACCCGTGTATCGGCATCCCCGGCGACGGGTGCATTCCACGACGACGGACGGGGCGCGCGATGGACCGGGGCAATGAGCTGCCGCAACGGGTGGTGAAAGTCGACTTCGGCAAGGCACGACCGCCGACGGTCATGTACACCGCCAGTCCGGACGTAATAGCGAGATTCCTCACGGCATTGAAGAACTGGAATCCGGATTACACGTTCGAGGTCGAACCGCTCGAGGACGAGACCCATGTTCCGCCGGAGCCGTTGTGGTGCCTGCGAGGTTGGGCGAACTGATGAGCACCGACACTCTCGGTTTGGTTGTCGCCGTCGGCCTGCCGCTGGCGGTGTTCGTCGGCGCGATCTTCTGGCCCGACCGCATATCGCCAGACCGCACGGTAGAGGCGATCCGCCAGCGCATCGAGGACGAAGACGAAATGCCGTAGCCGCTTACGCGCCGGGGTGGTGCCGGGGTAGCAGGCGGCACTGACCTGTCAGCCCACCCCCGAAAGCGACCTACCAGCGCTTTTGCGGTGCCCCCAGTCGGACTCGAACCGACACTTTGCAGATTTTAAGTCTGCTGCCTCTGCCAATTGGGCTATAGGGGCGCCCGGTCAGCGTACCGACTCGTACTGCCGTACCGGAATTCTGTTCTGCAGGCTAGTGCATCTCCGGTGGTGGCCGGAGTAACCATTGTGCGGTCAGGTGCCGTCGTGGGCGGCTACCGATGCGGTGCCGTCGGAGGAATTCGCATCCGGCGCGTCGGCCAGGACGGAGTGGCGGCGACCGTAGGCGAAGTAGACGATCAGGCCGACGGCCATCCAGACGAGGAAGCGCAGCCACGTTTCGACCGAGAGGTTGAGCATCAGCCAGAGGCACGCGAGTACGGCGAGGATCGGGATGAGCGGGACCAAGGGCACGCGGAAGCCGCGCGGGAGGTCAGGACGGGTGCGGCGCAGGATGAGGACGCCGATGGCGACCAGGACGAAGGCGAAGAGAGTGCCGATATTCACCATCTCCTCGAGGGTGCCGAAGTCAACGAAACCGGCGAGCACGGCGCAGACGACGCCGACCACGATGGTCAGCCGAACCGGAGTGCCGTTCTTGCCCGTGTGTGCGAGCTGACGCGGCATCAGTCCGTCGCGCGACATGGCGAACAGCACACGGGTCTGTCCGAGGAACATCACCATGACCACCGTGGTGAGTCCGGCGAGGGCGCCGATGGAGATGATGTTCTTGGTCCAGGTGGCGCCGTGCTGCGCGAAAGCCGTTGCCAGCGTTGCCCGGTCACCGGACAGCGCGGTGTAGGGCACCATTCCGGTGAGGATCAGCGATACCGCGACATAGAGAATCGTGACGATCACCAGCGAGCCGAGAATGCCGCGCGGCACCGAGCGCTGCGGATCTTTCGTCTCCTCCGCCGTGGTCGCGACGACATCGAAACCGATGAACGCGAAGAACACCAGACTGGCCGCGGCGAGCAGACCGTACCAGCCGAAGGTGCTGTGTCCGGCGCCGGTGAAGTAGGAGAACAGCGACTGGTGCAGCCCCTCCCCTTCCGCGCCGGACTGCGACGGCGGGATGTAGGGCGTCAGGTTCGACTTGTCGAAGTAGGTGGCGCCGACAACGAGCACCACCGCGATAACGCTCAGCTTGATGGCGACGGCCACCGCCGAAACCCGCGACGACACCTTGGTGCCGACCGCCAGCAGCACCCCCAGAACCGAGATGAGAAGTACCGCGCCCCAGTCGAAGTCGATCGGCCCCAGATGCACGATCGGCGAATGCGACCCCATCACCTCACCGAGGTATTGCGACCACCCCTTGGCGACCACCGACACCGCGAGCGCGAACTCCAGGATCAGATCCCAGCCGATGATCCATGCGACGAGCTCGCCGAAGGTGGCGTAGGAGAACGTGTACGCGCTGCCGGCAACCGGCACCGTCGAGGCGAATTCGGCGTAGCACAGCGCGGTCAACCCGCAGGCGATGGCGGCGAAGACGAAGGCGAGGGAAACCGAGGGTCCGGCGACATTGCCCGCGGTCCGCGCGGTGAGCGTGAAGATGCCCGCACCGACGACCACGGCGACACCGAAGACGGTGAGATCCCAGGCGGTCAGATCCTTGCGCAGTTTCGAATCGGGTTCGTCGGTGTCCCGGATGGACTGCTCGACCGATTTGGTGCGGAACAGACCGCCCCATCGAGTTCCTGGGGTCGCCAACGCTGTCTCCTTGCTGTCGTCAACGGGTTCTCCGCTGATTTTTCTAATGCACACCGGCCATATGTCGGCTCACCCATGGTGTGAGTGCGGCGACGATCAGACCGGCACAGATCGCTACTGCTCCGGTGATGCCGAAGTACGCGAATTCGTGGTCCGCGTCATAGAACCGAGCCAAAGTACCGGACATCGAGGTTCCGATGCCAACGGAGAAGAAGTACAGCGCCATCATCTGGGCCCGGAACGCCTCGGGCGCCAACTGCGTGGTGACCGCGAGGCCGATCGGAGAAAGCAGCAGCTCGGAGACCGCGAATGCGCCCATGATGAGCAGTACCGCCAGCGCGGGCACCGATTTGCCGCTGCTCCCCGCGAACAGCACGAACAACCAGAACGCCAATCCCATGCCGATGACGCCGAGGGCGAATTTGCGCGGTGTGCTGGGCGCGCGATTGCCCAGCTTGGTCCACATCAGCGCGAACAGCGGCGACAGGCAGATGATCCACACCGGCTCGACCGAACCGATCCAGTTCGACGGCGCGGTCCAGCCGAAGATGGTCCACTTCATCCGCTCATCGGAGTACACCGCGAGGACCGTGAAGATCTGCTGGAACAGCGACCAGAAAACCGCATTCGCGATGAACAGCGGAATGAAGGCGCGTACCCGGCTGCGCTCGACGGGCGTCACCTTGGCGCTGGTCAGCATCAGTACGAAATAGGCGAGCGAGGCCGCGATGATGACGCCGGTGGTGACCTCCGAGAGGTTGTCCAGGTTGACCAGCCCGGTGATCAATGCCAGCGCGATCACGATGGCCGTACCGGCCACGATGCCGAGGATCGGCCCGGCGGCGTTGCGCGGCAACGGGTTGGGCACATGCCTGCCCGCGGTGCCGAGATTGCGCCGGAACACCACGTACTGCGTCAGACCCAGCGCCATGCCGACCGCGGCCGCACCGAAACCGTAGTGAAAGCCCCAATTCCGTTGCAGCAGACCGGTGAGCAGCGGACCGACGAACGCACCGAGGTTGATGCCCAGATAGAACAGCGTGAAGCCGCCGTCGAACCGTGGATCACCGGGCCGGTAGAGGGTACCCAGCAGGGAGGACGCATTGGCCTTCAGTCCGCCGCTGCCGAGCGCGACCAGCACCAGACCGACTCCGACACCGCTCAGTCCGGGCAGAATCGCCAGCGCGATATGCCCGGCCACCACCACGATGCCGCCGTAGAAGACGGTGCGCTCCATGCCGATCAACCGGTCGGCGATCCACCCGCCGAGCACCGTGGACAGATACACCAGCCCGCCGTACGCGCCGACGATCCCGACACCGGTGCTCTGCGATAGACCGAGTCCGCCCTCGGTTGTCGAGTAGTACAGGTAGTACCCGAGGATGGTGAGCATTCCGTAGAACGAGAAGCGCTCCCAGAGTTCGACTCCGAAGAGATTGGCCAACCCGATGGGGTGACCGAACAGGGTCGGCTCCCTAACTGGTTGCTCAGCCATTGCTGCGTCGGACATGCTCAGACCCTCCCATATGGGTAGGGAATTTCCGGCATCCTGAACAAAGTTTCCCTGCTCACGGCCGATATGGCCGGACATGCCAGAACTACCGCCGGAGCAATCTGCCAACCGATACGTCCATCTTGGAAGTACCGGTTCGGTGCACCTACTCAGCGAATCCGAGGCAACGTCGAATATTCGTCGACCACACTCGGTGACCCACAGCACTCGACGAGAAAACCGGAGAATTTCCCGGTAAAGTTCGCCTCGCTGGACGGGGAAACCTCGTTTGTTGGCTGGACGGGGGAACCTGATGAAGCGCTCGAGCGCCCATGCGGCGCTGCTGCTCGCCGTGATCGGCGCGCTGCTGTCGCTGCTCGGCAGCGGGTGCGCGTCGGTATCCGCGGTGGACGCCGAGCCCGTCGTCGGCGCACTGCCGGAACCCCCGCTGACAGCCAATACGCTGCACGCCGAGCTGCGTTTGCCCCCGCTGCGGTGTCAGCTGCCGTCGATCGAGATGAGCGCGGCGGGCCAGCGGCAATTCGTGCAGACCGAGCTGGACTGCTTGACGAAGGCCTGGGATCCGGCCCTGCGTGCCGCGGGTATGGGCCTCGCGCCGCTGCAACTCGTGGTGGTCGACAATGCGACGACCGGCTGCTCGAAGCAGGTCCAGTCCACCGATCCCGCGTTCTACTGCGGTGGCAATGTGTACTGGCCGACCGACGATCCCATCCATCGGGGCTGGGGTTCACAACTCGGGCAGTACCTGATGTTCGTCGTGATGCACGAATACGGCCACCACCTGCAGTCCTCCACCGGCATCCTGCGCAGCGCCGATCGAGATATCGATTCTGCGGGCGAGAAGTCACCGCTCGGCCTGGAACTCAGCCGACGCATCGAACTCCAGGCCCAGTGCCTGGCCGGTGTGATGCTCGCGGCAGCTCAGTCCGGTGGCATGCTGACCCCGGCCGAGGCCGTGGATTTGATCGATATCCAATCCGATACCGAGGAGGATCCGACCCACGGCACCGGCGTGAACAGCCGACGCTGGGTCGAATCCGGTTACCGCGGCGCTTCGACGGCATCGTGCAATACCTGGGCTGCCGCGCTCGACGAGGTGGAGTGACCCAGCCTCAGGTGATGGACAGGGCGATGCCGTCGAGGATGTCGTGTTCGCTGACGATGAGGGCGGAAATGTCGGCGCGGCGGGACAGTTCGTAGGCGAGCACCTCGGTGATGACGGCGCCGCCGCCGATCACATCGACGCGGCCGGGATGCATGGGGCCGAGGGCGGCGCGCTCGTCGTGATTCATGCCGATCAGGCGATCGCAGACCTCGCGCACCTGGTCCAAGGTGAGACTGGTGAGATGGACTCGCTCCGAATCGTATTCGGGCAGATCGAGGGCGACTGCGGCGATCGTGGTCATGGTGCCCGCGACGCCGACCCAGGTGTGCGCGCCGTCGACGGGGACCTTGGCGAAGGCCTCATCCAGTCGTTCGGTGGCGAACTCCCGTGCGGCGGCGACCTGTTCGGCGGTCGGCGGGTTGCCCGGCAGGCATCGCTCGGTAATGCGGACGCAGCCGATATCGGCGGAGAATGCGGCACGGACACCATCGCTGTCGCCGACGACGAGTTCGGTGGAACCGCCGCCGAGATCGACGACAACGAAAGGCCCTGCCTCGCTCGCCAATTCGCCGACCGCGCCGGTGAAGGACAGCCGCGCCTCCTCGTCGCCGGTGATCACCTCGGCCTCCGCGCCCGCCACCACGGTGCCGAGTTCGGCACGGGCCATGGCGAAGAAGTCCTCGCGGTTGGCCGCATCGCGCGTCGCGGAGGTCGCGACCATCCGCACTCGACCGACCCCCGCCTCCCGCATCAGCGCGGCATAATCGGCGAGCGCGACCCTGGTGCGCTCGATCGCCTCCAGCGCAAGCGCCCCCGTCGCATCCACCCCCTGCCCCAGCCGCACAATGCGCATCTCCCGGTGCACATCCGCCAACCGCCCATCGCCGAGCACCTCGGCGATCAATAGTCGAATCGAATTCGTCCCGCAGTCGACTGCCGCTACCCGATCGCTCATTGCTCAGCTCCGCTCATTTGACATCCCCACGGCTGAGGCCGGGGGATTCCAACCTTGACGGTCGGAGGTTCCTGCTTCACAGACCGCCCAACGGCGAGGTCTCCACAGGCTGTCACCGCCAGCCCGGCGGCGATAATGTTCTTCACCGCGTTCACGTCCGCGGTCTCACAATGTCCACAGCTGGTACACCGGCAAACCGCTTGGCTCTCACGGCTGACCGGGTCCACACTACGACAGCGAGAGCACGTCGATATGTGTACGCAGCCGGTATCTTAACGATTTGTGTGCCCGGGTAGCGGGCAGCGTTGCCCAACGCCAGTTATGGCGCGTCCCACTAACTATCGCAAATACGTTCGAGCTCGAGCCGGTGGTTTGCGCGCTACGTTCCTCCGAGCGGCGGCTCGTATTTCGGCCAGTCGGCGGGGATTGCGGTGCCGCGGAGGCCGTGGTCGGCGGCCATGGCCACTGCTTCGTCGCCGAAGGGGTTGACGCCCGGCCCCTTGGCGAGGGCGTGGGCGATCAGGACGTGCAGGCATTTCACTCGTTCGGGCATGCCGCCGCCGGTGAAATCGGTACCGAGCGATTCGATTTCATCGCGCTCGGCCAGGTAGCTCTCGTGGGCAGCGCGGTAGGCGGCGGCCAATTCCGGGTCGGTGGCGAGGCGTTCGGTCATCTCCCGCATGACGCCCGCGGATTCCTGCCTGCTCGCCTCTGCGGTGAGGCGGGGATCGGTCAGGTAATAGAGGGTCGGGAAGGGAGTGCCGTCGGGCAGCCGCGGCGCGGTCTTGACCACCGCGGGCAGCCCGTCCGGGGTACGGTAGGCGACGGCGAGTACGCCGCGCGGTTCGCGTCCGAGCTGTTTGGCGATGATCGCGAGATCGCGGTCGTTCGGTGCGGTCACCTGGGTCCTTCCGGTGCTGGCTGCGGCGCGGCGGGCGGCGCGTGCTGAGACCCAGCGGGCGTCGGGGCCTGCTGCGGTTGCGAAATACTGCGCCACAGGTCGGTGTACCAGGGCTCGGGCGCCTTCGACTGGGTCGGTGCGGCGGGCGGCGCGGGCGCTTCGATACCCGGCACCTGGACGATATACGGCGTCTCACCCGGCATGACCAGCCGCAACCGGTCCCTGGCCTCGGAGCGCACGTAGGCCGGATCCTGTTGCTGCGCACGGCGATCCCGCAACTTTGCGAGATCGGCCTCGAGTTCGATGCGCTCCTGCGCCAGGTGCGCGGCCTCGGCGCGCTGGGTGAAATAGGTGCGCAGCGGCACGGCCAGTGTCAGTGCGAGCGCGCACACGACGATGGCCAGGATGACTGCCTTACCGGTGGACAGACCGAGGATGGTGCGATCGTGCTTGTCCTCGTGCCCGCCGGAGCGCAGCCCTATCTTGTGCGGCTTGGCCCTGTCGGCGGATTCGGACCGCCGCCGGGTCGTCCGCTTCGGTGCGGCCGCCGGTGATTCGGCGGCCGGGCGCGATCTGGCAGAGCGCGACGTGCGGCGGTTCCCACGTCCGGCCGGACTGGATCCACGCGCACGTCGCTCTGTCATACCGCTCCCCTAGCTGACTAGCCTTCGAACGCGAACCGCGGGAAGGCGACGTCGCCCGCGTACCGTGCCGAATCGCCGAGCGCATCCTCGATACGCAGCAGCTGGTTGTACTTGGCGACGCGCTCGCTGCGCGCCGGGGCGCCGGTCTTGATCTGGCCGCTGCCGACCGCGACGGCCAGGTCGGCGATGGTGGTGTCCTCGGTCTCGCCGGAGCGGTGGCTCATCATCGTCTTGTAGCCGTTGCGGTGCGCGAGCTCGACGGCATCCAAAGTCTCGGTGAGCGTGCCGATCTGGTTGACCTTCACCAGCAGCGCATTGGCCGCGCCCTTGGTGATGCCCTCCTCCAGGCGCTCCGGGTTGGTGACGAACAGGTCGTCGCCGACCAGCTGCACCTTGTCACCGATCTGGTCGGTCAGCGCGACCCAGCCGTCCCAGTCGTCCTCCGACAGCGGGTCCTCGATGGAGACCAGCGGGTAGGCGGTGAGCAGTTCGGCGTAGAACTGCGCCATATCGGCGGCCGAGCGGACGCTGCCCTCGAACTTGTAACCGTTGCCCGCGGTGTAGAACTCGGTGGCGGCGACATCGAGCGCGAGCGCGACATCGGTGCCCAGCTTCAGGCCGGTCTTCGCGATCGCGACACCGATCAGGTCGAGCGCTTCCTTGGTGCCCGCGACAGACGGCGCGAAACCCCCCTCGTCACCGAGACCGGTGGACAGACCCTTGGACTTCAGCACCGACTTGAGCGCGTGGTACACCTCGGCGCCCCAGCGCAGCGACTCCTTGAAGGTGGTCGCGCCGATCGGAGCAACCATGAACTCCTGGACGTCGACGCCGCTGTCGGCGTGCGCTCCACCGTTGAGGATGTTCATCATCGGCACCGGGAGCACATGCGCATTCGGGCCACCCAGGTAGCGGAACAGCTCCAGACCCGAGGATTCGGCGGCGGCGCGGGCCACCGCGAGCGAGACGCCGAGCAGGGCGTTCGCGCCGAGGCGGGACTTGTCCGGGGTGCCGTCCAGATCCAGCAGGACCTGGTCGACCGTGCGCTGCTCGACCGCGTCCAGGCCGATGACGGCGGGCGCGATCTCGTCGAGCACACCCTCGACGGCCTTCTGCACACCCTTGCCGCCGTAGCGCTCGCCGCCGTCGCGCAGTTCGACGGCCTCGTGCTCACCGGTGGAGGCACCGGAGGGCACGGCAGCCCGGGTCAGGGTGCCGTCGTCGAGGGCGATCTCGACCTCGACAGTGGGGTTTCCGCGGGAATCCAGGATCTCGCGAGCTCCGACCTGTTCGATGATGGCCACGAAAACGACACTCCTTCGGCTGTTGGCACGGTAGGTCTGACGGGAAGGGCCGTGCGCTTGCGAGCCTAGCGTCCTCGCGCATTGCGCAGTAACCGGCACTCCGACGAATCGCTTCGCACTGTCGCGATAAGCACCCGTTGTTTCCTCCAAGAGGTGCTCATGCGCGGCGCCCGACGCTGTACGCGGCGGCGCGATCGCGGACGGTCAATAGATAGGCATTCGACTGGTTGTAGGTCAGCAGAGCCTGCTGCCAGCCGCGCTCGGAGGTCAGATCGCCGCCGCTCGCGCACAGATAGCGGGCCGCCGTGAGGGCGGCGTCATCGATATTCTGCGGATCGGCGACGCCGTCGCCATTCGCGTCGACACCCCAGCGCTTCCAGGTCTCCGGAATGAATTGCAGTGGGCCCAGCGCTCTGTCGAACTCAGGGTCGCCGTCGAGCTTGCCGCCGTCGGTGTCCTTGACCAGCGCCACACCCGGCGCACCGTTCAGTGGGATGCCGATGATCGGCGGGCGCACCGTGCCGTCCGCATCGACCTCCGAACCGCGATGGGTGCCGTGCTTGCTCTCCACACTGGCGATCCCCGCGATGGTGGTCCAGGCGATCCCGCAGTCCGGCCGGGACCGGCCCATGATCGCCGCGGCATAGCCGTACGCCTCCAGCGAGACACTCGGAATGCCGAGTTTGCCGGATTGCTCGTCGGCCCAGTCGCGTAACTGCACGGCGGTGCGGCCGGGCGCATCCAGATCGATCAGCGGCAGCGGCGTACCGGGACCGGGCGGGATGCCCTCGGGAATGGGCGGAAGATGGCGTTCGGCGCCGCAACCGGCAAGTACAAGGATCACCATTGCGGCGACCAACACGCCGATCAGCTTCGCGAGCATTCCTCCATCATCCGGATACGAACGACCATCCCCTCGATGCACGCGTCGCGGCAAGACCAGCGCCATGTACCCCTCCCCTGCAGACCCCGCATGCCCGGTGGTCACGCGCTCCGTCATCCGAGATTACCGAGCAGATCGCCGATAACGCAGCAGCCGATTCGTCCTCGCAGAACTACCATGCATGGCGCACAAGCTGTGTGCGGGAAACGCCTAGCCGAGGAGTTCGTGGGTCGCGGTGTGCGCCGGGGCGGTGAGGACCGCTGTCGCCGAGCCGGATTCGACAATGCGCCCGTGGTCCAGGACGACGAGGTGGGAGCAGTGTCCGGTGACCAGCGTCATGTCGTGGGTGATGACCAGCAGGCCGGTGTCGTGTTCGGCGCGGATGCGGTCCAGCAGGGTCATGATCGAGACGGCGGTGTCGTGGTCCAGCGCCGAGGTGATCTCGTCGCAGACCAGCACGGCTGGTTCGGCCGCTAGCGCTCTGGCGAGCGCCACCCGCTGGCGTTGGCCGCCGGAGAGTTCGTGCGGGTAGCGGATGGCGAGCTCCGGTGCGAGTTCGACCGAGTCGAGTAGGTCGGTAATGCGCTGCGCCAGTTGCCGTTTCGGTACACTGCCGATTCGGCGCAGCGGACGGCCGAGCGTCTGGGCGACGGTGCGCCGGGGATTGAGCGCGGACCGCGGGTTCTGCGTGACCAGCTGAATACCATTGCGGCCGTTGCGAGCTCGTCGACGGGGGCCGATCGGGATCGACTCACTTCGCAGTTCCAGCGATCCGGTCGCTGCCCGGTGCAGACCGGCGACAACCCGCGCGAGAGTGGTCTTTCCCGCCCCCGACGCCCCGACGATGGCCAGTGCCGCGCCGCCCGGCAGCACGAAATCGATATCCGCCAATACCTCGTGCCCGTCGATCGTGGCACCGATGTCCTGACCGCGCAGGACGGGTTCCGCAACCAATTCGACTGTCCTGGAGCGCACAGCTACCGCACCCTGTCCTTCGCTGGACCGCAGAGCCGAGTCCCCGGTGTCGTCCGCTGGACCGAGTCGCAGCTCCGGAACCAACGCCACCCGCACGACCGATGTGGCATCCCCGTTCGATTGCGGTGAATTCGACATACCGGAACGAGTCGGCACGGGTGTGCGGCCGATCTCATCGGTATGCACCGCACCCAACTCGACCACGTCATCGGCGATCGCATGAATAGTCGCGGTGTCGTGCCCGGACAGCAAGATTGCCGCAGAGCGCTGCGCGGCGATATCGGCCAGCAGACGGGCGATTTCGGTGCGGAGGGAACCGTGCAGCCCGGCCAAGGGTTCATCGAGTACGAGAATTCCGGTGTGGCGAACCAGCGCACGCGCGAGGGCCACTCGGCGCTGCTGACCGCCGGAGAGCTCGCCGGGTCGGCGGCGCAGGTGTTCGTCGGACAGGCCGACCAACTCCAGCGTTTCGGCCACGGCGGCAGCGGGGTGGCGAACCTCGTCGAGCAGGGAACGCACACGCATCAACGGATTGAGGGCCGAACCGGGATCCTGTCCGACATAGGCGATGCGATCACGCCGGAACCGTTGTAGTGCGGCAGGATTCAATGCGAATACGTCCTGCCCCGCGACCACGGCCGAACCCGCGGATCGCCGGGCGCCCGTTGGCAGATGCCCGAGCAGCGCCCGCATCAACGTGGTCTTGCCCGACCCCGACGGACCGGTCAGGGCGGTGACCTTACCCGCCGCGACGCTGAAACTGGTGGGCTCGAACAACTCCTGACCATTCGATCCGCATACGGTCAGCGCATCGATGACGACAGACGCATTCATCCCCGCTCCTCCAACGCATTGTCTGCGACCGGCGACTCCGCACCGGCCGGTCCCAGCGACTCGGAACCGCGTGCCCATCGCCGCGGCCGGTGCTGATCGAACGAGGTCACCGCGAGATTCACACTGACCGCGACCACCGCGATCGCCAGGCTCGGAGCCAGCACCGACCAGGGGTTCAGGAGCATGCCGGAGGAGTTCTCGCGCACCATGACCGCCCAGTTGCTCGCACCGAGCGTGGTCGGCAGTTGGAGGAACGATGCGGTGCTGACCACATACACGCCCTCGACGAAGCGAAGACCGAGTTGGGCGGCCAAGACCTCGCGCAGATTCGGAATCACCTCACGGAATACCAAGTGCGGCAGAGTTTCACCGCTCGCTTGGGCGGCCTCGACATAGCCGCTGGTGGCGACGCCTGCCGCAGCCGCCGCGAAAACTCTTGCACAGTACGGAGTTCCGAAGAGCAGTGCCACCACGACCAGCCCGTAGACGCCCGCATCCGGCCAGGCCGTCAGCACCAGCAGGATCCCGAGTACGGCCGGGAGCAGGATCGCGAAATCGGCGACGCCCTCGATCAACGCACCGACCCGAGGACGCAGTGCCGCGACCGCACCCAGCACGCACGACAACCCGGTCACCGCGACCGCGATCACACCCGCCAGCAACAGCAGACCCCAACCGCCATAGAGCAGTTGCGCCAGCACATCCCGTCCGAGTCGGTCCGTGCCCAATGAGGTGTCCGCACCCGGCCGCCCGAACGGTATCCCGACCGCCTCCTCAGCAGGCCGAGTCGCAAGGCTCGGCCCGAGTGCAGCAGCGATAACCACCACCAGCGCGGGCAATACCGTGAGGAATCTCTTCACCTGCGACCTACCCACCGGATTCCGTTGCGCGCCGGTCATATCCGCCCCCGCGATGCCCAGGCCCGAATCCCGTCCGCCATGGCCAGCATCGCCATGATGACGATCCCGGTCAGCGCGACCACCGCGGCGATCAGCGTGGTGTCCCGATCGGCCACCGACCCCGCGAGCACCGCACCGAGTCCCGGGTAGTTGAAGATGGTCTCCACCACCAGCGCACCTCCGAGCAGCATGCCGACCGTGGTCGCGAAACTCGCCACAATCGTCGGCAGCGCGAACGGCAGGACATGCCTGGTGAGCACGGTGGTCGTCGAAAGTCCGTCCAGCACCGCACTTTCCACATGCGGCGAGCGCGCGGAATCGAGCAGGGCCGCGCGCACCACCCGGGTGTTCCAGCCGGTCTGCGGTATCGCCAGTGCGAGCACCGGCAACACCAGCATGTCCGGACTGGCCGGAAATCCGGAACGCCCGGTAATGGTGACAGCGGGCAACCAACCGGCGCCCAAGGAGAACACCAGGATCAACAAGGTCGCGATGACGAACTCCGGAATCGCCGCCGCCGCTGTGGTAGTCGGCTGCAGGAACCGGGTGGCCGCGCCCCGCCGCGTCGCCCACCAGCCGCCGAGCAGCAGCGACGCGACCACGGTCACCAGGAAGGCGAGCCCGCCGAGCAGCAGCGTCGGCGGGAATTTGTCGGCCAGCAGCTCATTGATCGATCGCCCACGCGCGGTGCGGCCGAAATCACCGGTCGCCACACCGGAAATCCACTCGACGAACCGCACCGGCAGCGGCCGGTCCAGGCCCAGTTCGTGTTCCTTCGCCGCGATCTGCTCCGCGCTGGCGTCGCGGCCGAGCACCGCGCGGGCGGAATTGCCCGGCAGCAGATCGACGGCCGCGAACACCGTCGCCAGCAACGCGACCAGCAGGAGGACGCGCCGGATGAGGAGTCGGGCGAAGGACATCACTCCGCGAGCCAGGCCCGTTCCAATTGCACCCTGGCGAAGCCGCCCAGGGTCGGCACATCGCGCACCCGGGATGTCGCGATATCGATGCCGTCGGCCATACCCCACACCAGATAACCGCCGCGGGCGTACTGAATCCGCTGCACTTCACGGCAGGCAGTTCCGTATGCCGAGTCATCGGGCGCGGCAAGCGCTTTCGCGGTGGCCGCATCGAATTCGGCATCCTTGAAGGCGGTTTCGTTGCGATTGGATGTCGAGGACATCAGCTTGGTCGCGAAGAACAGCGTGGAGTCATTGGTGCCCCAGGAGACGGTGTAAAACGGCGCCTTCAACCACGTCTGGTCGTAGAACGTATTCGACTCCTGCGTCACGACATCGAGGCGCAGCCCGATATCGGCCAGCTGGGTGGCGATCACCTTCGCCGATTCGACCTCGCCGGGGGCCTCGGCCTTGGTGAGGAACTGGTAGCTGCGCCCGGTATCGAATCCGGCATCGCGCAGCAGCGTCTTGGCCCGGTCCACATCGCGGCTGCGCTGCGCAATGGTGTTGTCGTACAACGGATCACCAGTACCGAGGATGTCATTCGCGACGGTGCCGTATCCCGAATGCACCTGATTCACCAGGGCCTTGCGATCGACGCCCAACCGGATGGCCTCGCGCACCCGCGCATCGGCGAACGGCCCGTCGGAGGTCCGCATCACGACTCCGACCATGGTGTCGTTCGACCGCCGCACCACCCGCAGATCACCGCGTCCCTCGGCGGTACGTCCCGCGATCGCACCGACATTCGAGGCCAGATCGATCTGCCCGCCGAGCACCGCATTGCCCAATGCAGTCACGCTGTCGAACATGGTGACCTCGATGGCATCCAGCAGTGGCGCCGGACCGAACCACCGGTCGTTGCGCACCAGCCGGGCATTGCCACCCTGATAGGACTCCAACCGGAACGGCCCGGTACCGATGACCTTGGTGAAATCGGTGGTGTCCTTCTTGACCGTGAAGGTCATCAACCGAACCAGTAGCGGCAGTTGCGAATTCGGTTCGGGCAGCGCGATCACCACCCGGTTCGGACCGTCCGCCGTGATGTCCTCAACCGCGGCAGGCATTTTCGACGCACCGCCGACGGTCCGCAGGCGACGCAGCGACCACACCACATCATCGGAGGTGACCGGGGTTCCGTCGTGGAAGGTCGCACCGTCGGCGATGGTGAAACTCCAGCGGCGCCGCTGCGCGTCGGCTTCCCACCGACTGGAAAGGCGCGCAGCAACATTCGGGTTCGCGCCCGGTACGGTGAGCGCGTCGTACACCAGCGAGGTGATGAGGAAGTCGCTGTCATTGCTCAGATTCGCATGCGGATCGCGTTCGATTCGCGCCGCGCTGCCGAGCGCACCGACCCGCAGGGTGCCACCGCGCCGCGCAGGGCCGTCCGAATTGCCGCCGTCCGAACATGCGGCGACCAACAGCACCGCGCCGACACCGAGTCCCGATCGCAGGAGTTGTCGTCGATTCCATTCCATGGTGCTGCCTTCCTCGAACTTCAACGAGTTACCCGCGCGCGACCCGCAAACCCTAGCGAATCTAGCTAGGACAGGCTAGCCTAATAGGGTTCCGGCCGTTGAGTTTTGCCGCACCACAGCTACCAGCCACCACCCCGAAGGCAATGCCGCAAATTTGCTACAGCTAGCCGCGGCAGGCTTCGACCCCAGCCATAAGCGGTCGCTATTTTTACGACTCGCTTAGGTAAGGCTTGCTTAACTCGGCCGGAGCCACTAGCTTCGCAGATCGAATCGTCATACCCCTGCTTTTCGACCCGATGCGAAGAAGGGATCACTGGTGAAAGGCGTTCTCTCCGAACGTAAGACGCTTCACCCACTAGATATCGAACGGCGCGAGCTGCCGACCACCGCCGGACATGCGGTGCGCGCTCTCGCTCGCGAGATATGCATCACAGTCGACTCCTGGCCCGATGGCACCGCCGACCTCGCGCGCACGCTGACCGATCCGGCATTGCTCGAGCAAATCGATGCGCGCGTCGGCGAGTTGCCCGATGCGGTACGTGTCGCCCTGCGACCGCCCGCGACCGCGGCCGGTGCCACCATCGTCGGCAAACTGCCGTTGACCGATGCCGAATGCGGCCCGACCCCACCGAGCTGGGTCGAGGCGGCCCGCTGGAGTGGTGAAACCGACCGCCGCGCAAGCTCATTCGAACTCGATATCGCGATGCTGCTGCTCGCCCGCAGCGCGGGTGAACCGTTCGGCTGGCAGGGCCAGCAGGGTGGGCGGTTGGTCAACAACATCGTGCCCTCGCCCGGTCACGAACACGAACAGTCCGGCGCGAGTAGCAAAACCCTGCTCAGCCCGCACACCGAGGACGCCTTCCACCCGGACCGGGCAAACCTGTTGATGCTGGCGTGTCTGCGCAATCCGGACGGCGTCGGCACCACCGTCTCCTCGGTGCGCCGAACCGAGCTCTCCGCTGACGAGCGTCGACTGCTGGGCACGCCGACCCTGCCGATCCTGCCCGACGTCTCCTACGGCACGGGTCACGAGCGCTATTCAGCACTCCCGTTGCCGACTCTGTGGAGCGCCGAATCAGCCGACAGCACAGCGGATTTGATGCTTCGCTACGATCCGGCATACACCCCGCTCGACGATGCCGATACCGAATTCCGGCTGGCGTACGCGCGCCTCACCGCGGAGCTCGAACGCGTCTGCATCACCGCCGCGCTGACCCCCGGCGAGCTATTGCTGGTGGACAATGACGTGGCCGTGCACGGTCGGGTACCGTTCACCGCGCGCTACGACGGCACCGACCGCTGGCTCAAGCGCGTCAATGTCCGCCTGCCCGAACGCCGACGGCGGGCCGCCGAGGCCGACGAAAATGGTTATGGGCAACGGATCGTCGCCCCGTTCCGAGCGGCAAGCAACCCGCTCGCGATCGACGGTGTACCGGCCCGGGCTACCACCCGGACCGCAGTAAGGCTGGATACGACACAACATGATCGAGGAACCGTTGAGCACTCGTGACCGGAGCACACCACTGCGTGTGCTGAGCCGCAGCGATCTCGCCGACGTGCCCATCACGCCCGCCGATGTGGTGCGCGCCGTCGAGGAAGCGTATCTCGCCTTCGCCGCGGGTGATTCGGACAATCCGCGCAAACTCAGCGTCGCAAATCCGGACGGCTGGTCGGTGGCCTACGCCATGCTCGGGCGCGACGGCCGCCGCCGGGTGGTCGCGATGAAGACCTCCTACAAATTCGATCCCGGCCACGACCGCAGCACCAAGCGCTACTACACGACCATCA
This sequence comes from Nocardia pseudovaccinii, assembly GCF_050942345.1. Classification (NCBI taxonomy): domain Bacteria; kingdom Bacillati; phylum Actinomycetota; class Actinomycetes; order Mycobacteriales; family Nocardiaceae; genus Nocardia; species Nocardia pseudovaccinii. The sequence goes on along the minus strand of NZ_CP192074.1, from coordinate 1,653,027 downwards.
CGCTCTACGACGACAGCACCGGCGCGCCGATCGCCATGATGGACTGCGCCAGGGTCGGCGCACTGCGCACCCCGGCGGTTTCGGCGCTGCTGGTGCGCGAGACCGCACGCCGCGGCGCGGAGAGCGTGCTGCTGATCGGCACCGGCACCCAGGGCCGAAATGCCCTGCCGCACTTGCTCGCCGCCAATCCGCAGCTGCGCAAGCTGATGCTCTACGGCACCCATCCGGAGGGTCTGGCGGCGGTGCGCGATTACCTCGCCGAATACAACCCGCACGCGTTGCTGGAGACCGTCGAGGATCCGCGCGCGGCCGCCGGTACCGCCGACGTGGTGTTGGCGACAGCCGGACCCGGTACCGAGGTCGGGATCGAATCCGAGGATCTCGCACCGGGATCCACCGTTGTGCTCGTCGGCTACGGCTTGGCGCCGTCGACACTGGTCGACGCCGATCGCGTAATCGCGACCAGCGCCCAGCAAATGGCGCTGACCGGCACCGATATGGCCGGTCCCGACGGCAGATTGCGGACCGTCGACGCCGAACTGCCACAGATCCTGAGCCGTCGCGCAATCGCCCGACGCTCCGACGACGAGCGGATCTTCGTCTACAACAGCGGGTTGGTGCTGACCGATATCGCCGTCGCACACGCACTCGCCGAACGAGCCATTGCCGAGGGCCGCGGCACGGAGGTGCCCCTATGGGACTAGACATCGGCGCCGTCGAGTTCGACAAGAAGGTGCGCGCCCCCGGCACCGCCGAACCCGACGGCACGCTGCTGTTCGACGACGGCTCGATCCGCGACAAGGTCCAACTCGGCGATGATCCATCGCGTACCGAGACCGCCCCCGATCCCGCCGTACTGGCGGCAGTGCGCGGCCTGCTGAGCATTTGCGCACCTGCCCTGCCCGCACACACCGACGACTGGGAGCGCAGACTCCTCGCCGATCCGAATCTGCTCGGCGATATCGCCTTTGCGATCGGCGGCCCCTTCCATGTGCTGTATCCGTCACGGGTCGCGGTGAATATCAATGGGTTTCAGCAGGTATTCGAGCAAGCCGGTGTGGATGGCGCCGTCTACTTCGGCAAGAAGGCCAACAAGGCGGCCTGTGTTGCTCGTGCCTGCGCCGAATATGGTGCGGGTGTCGACGTTTCCAGTGCGGGCGAGCTGAATGCCGCACTGTCACAGGGTGTTCGCGGTGACGAGCTGATGGTCACCGGGCCCGCCAAATCCGACGATCTGCTGTGGCTTGCCGTGCGGCACCGCGCACTGATCGCCGTGGACAGTCTCGACGAGCTCGACCGGTTGGCCGCACTCACCACTCCGGCCGCCGCGGCGCGCGTACTACTCCGCGTGCTGCCCAATGGATCCACGAGCCGATTCGGCATGACCGCCGAGGAATTGGACCGCGCGATTTCGGTGATCGGCGCGTCCGGCACGGTCGGTCACGAATCGATTCGCCTGCATGGCTTCAGCTTCCACCTGTCCGGCTACGATGCCGTCGCACGCGCCGAACAGGCCGACGAATTGATCACCCGCTGCCTGGATGCGCGCACACTGGGCCATCCGGCAGGCACCATCTCCATCGGCGGTGGATTCGGCGTCGATTATGTGCCCGCGAGCGCCTGGTCGGAGTTCACCGATCACGCGAACGGTCAGTGGTTCCACGCGGGGAAGTCCTTCGATTCGTACTACCCCTACCACTTCCCGGCGCCCGGCCCGACCATGCTCACCGCCGTCCTCGAGCACAACGCACTCGCGCAACGGTTGCGCGACAACGATATCCGGCTCGCCGTCGAACCCGGCCGGGCACTGCTCGACCGCGCCGGATCCAGCGTCTTCCGGGTGCAGGGCAGCAAGACCCGCCACGTCGAGGGTCACCCCTACCAACTGCTCACCGTCGACGGCACCAGCCTGAGCCTGTCCGAGCAGTGGTTCGACAGCGAATACCTCCCCGATCCGATGCTGTGGCCGCCGCGCCGCGGCGAGCTCACCCCGACCTGCGTCGGTGCGGCCAGCTGTCTGGAGTCCGACATGCTCAGCTGGCGGCGCATCCCGTTACCGAGACGCGCCGAGGTCGGCGATCTGCTGATCTATCCGAATACCGCCGGTTACCAAATGGATTCGAACGAATCGGCCTTTCACGAACTGCCGATTCCGCCGAAGGTGGTGCTGCACGACATCGGTGATCGGCTCCGCTGGACGCTCGACTCCGGATGATCCGGCAACCCCATTCGACCAATACCCTTACGGCCCCGAACGAGGAGACCTCCATGCCGCTCGTCACGCGCGTGACGGATCTGATCGGTCGCACCCCGCTATTCGAACTGGCGACCACCGCGACCGGCACCCGGCTGCTGCTCAAACTCGAGCAGTTCAATCCGACGGGTGCGGCCAAGATCAGGATGGCGCGCGCGATGATCGACGATGCGGAGCGTCGAGGTTTGCTGGGCGATGGCGGGCATATTATCGAGTCGACATCCGGGAATACCGGGCTCGGCCTCGCGGTAGTAGCTGCCGAACGTGGGTATCGCTTCACCGCGGTGGTCGATCACCACGCATGTAAGGACAAGCTGCGTGCGATGCGAGCAATGGGTGCGGAATTGGTATTCGTCGCCGATGACGGTGACGACAACCTGGCCACCTCGGCGCGGGAAGACCTGGCCGAGGCGATGGCGGCCGGACAGTCCGACGCGTACTTCACCGAGCAGCACAACAACGATGCGAACGCGGTCGGCTACTACGCCGTGGCCGAAGAATTGCTGGAAGACGTGGAACGCGTCGATATCCTGCTCTCCGCGGTGGGCACCGGTGGTTCGCTGTTCGGCACCGCGACCCGGCTGCGCCAACTCGGCTGCACACCACGGGTGATCGGCGTGGAACCGGTCGGATCGATCGCCTTCGGCGGGCCGGGCGGGCCGTACTGGCAGTCCGGGACCGGCACCCCGCCCGGCGCCACCATCGGCACCGCCGTGGACTATTCGCTGCTCGATGAGGGCGTCAAGGTTTCCGATGTCGCGGCCTTCGCCACCGCTCGCGCGGTCGCGGCCGAACTGGGCCTGATGATCGGCGGCTCCGCGGGCGGCTCGGTGCACGCCGCGCTCACCCGCCTCGAGGAGTTCCCGCCCGGCTCGACCGTGGTCACCCTCGTCTGCGACGGCGGCGAGAAGTATCTCGACACGGTCTTCGACGACGAGTGGATGCGCGAACGCGATCTTCTCGACACCACCACCGAACGCGATGTGCACACGATGCTGGACCGCTACGCTCCCACCCGACGCGACCAACTCGTCGAGGCGCGGTGAAGCACATGCGCGCTTTCGATCACCGTTGCGCGACACCCCGTACGTCTGAAATGATCACCTTGTTAGGGTTGCCTAACCCAAATGAAACTCAGCGACGAGTCGGGACGAGGCGCATGGCGATCGATTTCGGGATTCGACGAGTGGAGGTGCGATGCTGAATCTGTCCACCTTCCGTGCCGATGGGCGACAGCTCACCGCGCTGGCGGCACCGATCGCACTCACCCAACTCGCACAGATCGCGGTATCGACCACCAATATCGCACTGATGGGCACGCTCGGTGTGCGCGAGGTCGCGGCGGGCGGGCTGGCGATGGTGCTGTTCAACCAGATCCGCACCATGTGCGTCGGTCTGATCACCGGGACCGGGAATCAGATCGCGTCCTCGGTCAGTGCGGCGGATAAGCGTGGTGAATCCGCCGACGGGGAGGTCCGCGATATCGTCCGCTCGAGTTTCCTGATCGCCACCTTCGCCGGAATCATCGGCGGCGCAGTGCTGATCGGACTCGGCTGGTCGCTGCAATGGCTCGGCCAGGACGCGGGCGTACTCGCCGACGCGCGACCGCTCATGCTCGCACTCGCGCCCGGACTGCTGCCCTGCCTGTGGTTCCAAGTACTGCGGCAGTACACCGTCGGCATGCAGCGTCCGCAGGCCCTGCTGCTGGTCACCCTCGGCTCGGTGGCGCTGAATCTCGTACTGGCCCTTACCTTCATGCACGGCTGGGTCGGACTGCCCGCGCTGGGACTGACCGGCATCGGCGTCGCGACCTCACTGGTCTTCCTGATCACCTTCGGCGTCTTCTTCGCCATGGTGCGCGCCGATGCGGCACTCGGCGCCACCCTGCCGCTGCGTCCGTGGCCGGTGCATGTGCCGACCATCTGGGCCGAGCTCGAACTCGGCGCGCCGATCGCGCTCACCTACGGTTCGGAAGCGGGCATGTTCTCCGTGCTCGCCCTGGCGATGGGCAGTATCGGACCGGCCGCGCTGGCCGCGCACAATGTGGTCTACCAGATCATCTACATCGTCTTCCAGGTCGCGATCGGCCTGTCGCACGGCGCGTCCATCCTGGTCAGCCATGCCGTCGCGCGTGACGAATACGGCCACGCCCGTGCGCTGGCCTGGTTGGCGCTGCAGCATGCGGGCATCGTCGCCGCGGTCACCGGAGTGGTCTATATCGCCGCGCCGAAACTCGTGCTGAGCCCCTTCCTCGAACCCGGCGACGCCGCGACGATCGACCTGGCACGTTCGCTGCTGCTCATCGGCATCGTGCTCCAGTTCTTCGATGCCGCACAGAACATCGGCACCGGCCTGCTGCGCGGTCTGAAGGAAACCAAGGCGGGCTTCCGCCTGTCCCTGGTCGGCTACTGGCTCGTCGGCCTGCCCACGGCCCTGCTGCTGGCCTTCCTGGTCGGCCTCGGCGCCGCGGGCGTCTGGTGGGGTCTGACCGCGGGTCTGGCCAGCACAGCGGTCCTCATGCTTCGCCGCTACTTCGCCCTGCTCGAAACCGCAGCCTCGACCCATCCCCATCCCCTCCCACAATCCCTACCGACCCCTTCCTGACCTCGTGAAATCCAGACCTAATGGGCGGCGGAAAGTGTTGTGCAGCAACCTGATAGCGTGCGGGGAATGCGGCAGAGCCTGGCATTGAGTTGTGAGCGGATCTCCGCTGAACTGCTCGACCACTTCGACGGGGTCGGGATGGTGCGCGGCGAGTACGTGTTCCGCGCGGCCGGGAAATATCCGACACCCGAATCGGTTTCGGGTTATCTCGTGCCATATCTGCGCCATATTGCCAAGCGGGCCGACGGCACGATCTGGTATCGCACCATGGAAGCCGATACCGCCGAATGCAATATCCTCGACGGCGTCGAAGAGATCATCGACGAGCCGCATAAACTGCTCGGCCTGCGCGGTATTCGCCGTGCGCGCCGTTTTCCCGACGCATTCGTCGCCGAACTCGAGGGCATTGCGCAGGTGCGCGACGAGGGCGCGGATATCGGCGTGATTTTCCCGTTCGTCACCTATGTCGACGAATTGCAGTGGGCCATCGAGCAAACCAGGACCGTGATCGGCGACTGCCCGGTCGCCACCATGATCGAGATCCCGTCGCTGCTGCTCGAGGTCGACCGGGTCGTGACCACCGGGGTGTCCCGGGTGGTGATCGGCTGCAACGATCTGTCCTCGCTGCTGCTCGGCCAGGCACGCGCCAGCCTGCGGCCGGTTCGACCGGTTCCGCCGCTGCTGCGTGCGATCGAGCGCGTCACCATGGTGGCCGCCGCCGCGGGCGTGCGGACCGCGGTCGCGGGTTATCTGCATCCGGACCTGCTCGCGGCCTGCGCGAACCTCGGCGTCGACGAATGCGTGCTGCACTACTCCGATCTGCCCGACGTGCTTGGTGAGCAGTTCGCGGACCTGCCGGATCTCGATGTGCTGCAAGCGATCAAGCGCAAGACGCGCGCCGCGATCGCGTTGTACGAGGCGGAGCGGGCGGCCGGGTCCGATCCCGACCACCCGCACGCCCATCAGACGTTGACGCCGTAATCGCGGGCGATACCCGCGAGCCCGGAGGCATAGCCCTGACCGATGGCACGGAACTTCCATTCGTTGCCGTACCGGTACAACTCCCCGAACACCATGGCGGTCTCGGTGGACGCATCCTCGGTGAGGTCATACCGGGCCAGCTCGGCGCCCGTGTTCGCGTCGACCACGCGGATGTAGGCGTTGCGGATCTGGCCGAACGACTGTCCGCGCGCATCGGCATCGTGAATGGAGACCGGGAAGAAGATATTGGTGATCGTCGGCGGCGTCGCCGCCAGATCGACATTGATCACCTCGTCATCGCCTTCGCCCTCACCGGTGAGATTGTCACCGGTATGTTCGATCGTGCCCTCGGGCGAGCGGAGATTGTTGTAGAACACGAAGTGCTGATCGGACAGCACGCGCTGATTCGGCCCGGTGGCGAGCGCACTCGCATCGAGGTCGTAATCGGCCCCGGTGGTCGTTCGCACATCCCAACCGAGCCCCACCGCAACCTTGGTGAGGTTGGCGGCCTGCTTCGACAGCGAGACATTTCCGCCTTTGGCCAATGTGACGCTCATGATCCCCTTCCATTCGACGCGTTCGCGCCGCCTTTCATCACGATTATTACCCTGTACCGGACAGCCTGTGCCGGTTCAGTTCTCGATGCCGACCTTTTCGAGCGACCTGCAAGCAGTCGCTAGCGGCCCCACGCGCGCAGTGTCTGCACGCGCCCTTCGAGCGCATGCAATTCGCTCGCGTCCAGGACGGTGCGCTCGATTCCGTGCGCCACCGCGAAGGCCGACTGCCGGTGGTCATCGATGACTTCCACATCGATCTGGACCGCGACATAGTCTGTCGCACCGGGCATTTCCTCGGCGATAACTCGCGCCTGCCCGCGCGCGCACAGCGCGACATTGCCACCGCCGAGAATCAGCAGTGCGACATCGGGCCGTTCACGCAAGCGCGCCAGCGAACCGCGATCGAATTTCAGGCTGAGCAGAATCCGCCGATCATCCGCACGCACCGGCCAGGACACCGGAATCGCATGCGGCGCTGGGTCGGTGGTGACCAGCACCGCGATCGTCTCCTGGGGCCATTCCGGGAGTACGTCCAGTTCGGGATGATCGGCCATAGAGTGGTCTTGACGTTGCACGGGGCTCGCTCCGGCTGCCATGTTCGTCACCTCTTGATCGCTGCAACGCGGCGGGCTGTGCCACGTTGCCTGCAAGTCTAAGGTGCTGTGGCCCTTGTTCGCTGGCGCTGCGACCTTTGTCCGAAGTGCTCACAGGCACCTCTCAGGACACCGATACGGCGTCACTGGGTGATGGGCGGCGCCCCGGCTCAGGAGCGGACCACAACCCCACGCGGGATTATGCGGTAAGGCTACCCTAATTTCAATGGGACAAGCAGGCCGAGCCGCCTGTCCGGGACACCACCCGGATGTCCGGATTGACGGGTCGGCACAGTCGATGCATCATTGCTGATAGCCCCTGTTCAGCAGGGCTTCTCCATTCGCCGGCCGATGTCTGTCCGGCCCGCGTGCTGCTCTCGGTACCGCACGGCCGCCGCGCCTTGCCCGCACCGACAGCATTGCTCCAAGAAGACGCACTGGCGTCCAGCCGTGAGTGAGGTGAGAACGACATGGTGTACCGATCGTCTGAGACCCGGCTGATCACTTCGTTCCTGCACTACGGCATCGTCCCGAATTTCTGAATTCGGCCGCGCCGGGCACGGCAACCGCAGACGACGTCCGTCGACGCCGTCCGCGGCGGTGCCCGGGTTGTAGCGCGGCGCCACGGGACATTTCGGCACACATACGGACGTGGGGAGCAGACACATGGTTGATATGGGGGCAAGGAATTCCGGCGCGGTCGATATGGTGGCGTGGCCGACGGCGGGCAATCTCGTCGTCTCGCCCGCGATGCTGGACGACCTGGGCTATCTGCGCGGCGAGCTGGCGGCCGCGGAGGTGCCGTTCCTGCTGATTCGCGATGGCGGACATCGGCCGGCACTGGCCGCGGATGCCGCGCACCGGACGATGGTGCGTCGGGTGACGGCCACCGCGATTGCCGCGGGTTTCGCGTGTGCCGAGGTGCAGCACAATGTTTTTCGGCTGAGTCGTGATGCCGATCCGGACCACTACGTGGATCTGGAGCTGTGGGAGTACCACGGCGACACCGTCGAATGCCCGCGGCCGAATATGTTCACCCGCAATGTCTTCGACCTCGCCGATGTCGAGCGCACGGAAGTTCGCCTGTTCGACCGCAATTGGCCGACATTGACGGACATGTTCGCACCACAGCCGACCGATGTCGGCTTCGATATCGATCTGGTGTTCTCCTGGGTCGATGGCACCGATCCCGAATTCCGTGCCCGCCGTGCGGGAATGCTGGCCCAGGTCGTGGTGGGCGAGGGCGATGACGCGGATGCTCGGATCCGACAGATCGACGAACTGAAGTACGCACTGCGCTCGGTGTGCAAGAACGCGCCGTGGATTCGGCGGATCTTCATCGCGACCGATTCCGCGGTGCCGGCATGGCTCGACGAACATCCGCGGGTGACGGTGGTGCGCGCGGTCGATCACTTCAGCGATACCAGCGGGCTGCCCACCTTCAATTCCCATGCGGTGGAATGCCAACTGCAGCATATCGATGGACTCAGCGAGCATTTCCTGTACTCGAACGACGATATGTTCTTCGCCCGGCCGGTGCGTCCGTCGATGTTCTTCAGCCCGGCCGGAGTCAGCCGGTTCATCGAGGCAGGCACCCGGATCGGGCCGGGCCGAAATAACGAGCGTCGCAGTGGTTTCGAGAATGCCGCACGGAAGAATCGGGAATTGCTGGCCGGGCGGTTCGGACATGTCATCACCCGGCATCTGGAACACACCCCGGTTCCGTTGCGGCGCAGCGTATTACTCGAGATGGAGCAGGAGTTCGAGACCGACTTCGCGCGGACCAGGGCGAGCAGATTCCGCGCGGCCACCGATATTTCGGTGACGAATTCGCTTTACCACTACTACGCCATGCTCACCGGGCGCGCGGTGCCGCAGGAGATGGCGCAGATGCGCTATGTCGACACCACGAGCCGACGCGGGCTCGCACTGCTCGACGGACTGGCCGTCCATCGTGATGTCGACTTCTTCTGCCTCAACGACGGCAGCTTTCCGGAGGTCCCGGAGGCCGATCGGGTGCGTGCGGTGTCGGAATTCCTGTCCACCTACTTCCCGACCCCAGCGCCGTGGGAGCGGGTCAGTGCACGGCCTCGTCGTCTTCCGGAGTCTGCGCCCGGCGCCGCATGACCCGCGGGATGCGCGCGGCGGGCGGGATCACGATGCCCTCCTCGGCCAGCTTGCGCGCCGCCTCTTCCGGGGTGGACGGGGAGCCGACGGTCGGGCCGCGATCGATCGGGACCACCGAGTGGACGATGGTGTCCGGATAGATGTGCACGTAGTTGAAGGCCTGCGCGCCGTCGCGGCCGCGCAGGCCGCCCTCGGCGACGGCCAGATCCTGGCTGTAGCAGGTCGCCGAGGCGACCGAGACCGGAATGCCCGCGAAGGTGGCGCTGGTCGAAAAGTGCAGGTGCCCAGCGAGAATCGCGCGTACGTCGGTGCCGTCGAGCACATCGGCCAGCCTGCGCTGATCACGCAGTTCGACGGTGACCGCGAGATCGAGCACGCACGGCACCGGCGGGTGGTGCATCGCCAGAATCGTGCCGAACGGGGCGGGTTCGGCGAGTACCGATCGCAGCCAGGCCAACTGTTCGTCGCGGATTTCGCCGTAGTGGTGGCCGGGGACGCTGGTGTCCAGGGCGATGATGCGCAGGCCGTCGATCATGTGCACCCGATCCAGCGGCTTCGTCGACGGGCGCTCGCCGAGCAGAGTCCGGCGCAGTTCACCGCGATCGTCATGATTGCCGGTGACCCATACGATCGGCGCGCGCAATCGGCGCGCGAACGGTTCCACGATGGCGCGGAGCTTCTCGTATGCGTCCGGCTCGCCCCTATCGGTGAGGTCACCGGTGAAGACGATCGCCGTCGGCCGGATGCGGCTGGCCGCGGCCTGGTCGAGCAACTGCCGAAGACGCAGATCCGCGTCCACGTCGCCGTACAACTCGCCGTCGCCGGCGATCAAATGGGTATCGCTGAAATGGAACAGCACATGATTCGGTCGCGGGTGCTCCGCGACTCTGCTGGTGGGCACCGGACCGAACGTCCTCCCCGGCGGATTCGCCCGCCATTGGCTTCGGGTTCCATCGCCAGGATAGCGAAGACCTATTGACAGACTGCCCGCCCCACGGTGACAAACTGCTTGCGGGGAGGTGAGAGTTCGGTGTCATCACACCCGGTCCGAGAGTTTCCGGGCGCGACTGCTCTCAGGGGGTGCCGAGACTGTCGGCGGTCCGGAGGGCGTCCAGGACCATGGGAGTGTCGACGGTGAAAGGTTCGTTGTGGATCGTTTCGCCGGGGGCGGTGGCGCGTTCGGCGATGGCGGTCAGGGTTCGGTTGTCGGGGTCGGTCAGGCCGAGGGCGGCGAAGGTGGCCGGTAGGCCGACCGACGTGCAGAACTCGAGGACCGTCGAAATCTCTTCGGCGGGAGCGCCTTCCAGTACGAGCTGGGCGAGGACGCCGAAGGCTACCTTTTCGCCGTGCAGGTACGGATGGGTTTGCGGGGCGGCGGTCAGGCCGTTGTGGATGGCGTGGGCGGCGGCGAGACCGGAGGATTCGAAGCCCAAACCGGAGAGCAGGGTGTTGGCCTCGACGATACGTTCGAGGGCCGGGGTGACGGTGTGGCTGCGGACCGCGGCGAGGGCGTGGGTTCCGTCGGCGAGCAGGGTGTTGTAGCAGAGTTCGGCCAAGGCGGTGGCACTGCGGGTGGAGGCGCCGCCGCGCATATTCCGAACCCGCGCGGCACTGCAGGTCCGCGCCTCGAACCAGGTCGCGAGCGCATCGCCCATCCCCGCAGTGAGCAGCCGCGCCGGAGCCTGCGCGATAGCGGACGTATCGACGAGCACCAATGCCGGATTCCGCCGAACCAGCTGATAGGCCTCGAATTCCCCGGCGTCGGTGTAGATCACCGACAACGCACTGCACGGCGCGTCACTGGACGCCGTCGTAGGACAACTGATCATCGGCAGTTCCAGATCATCGGCCACCGCCCGAGCCGTATCGAGCACCTTGCCCCCACCGGCCCCCAATACCACGGTGCTCCCGCTCTCCCGCACGGCCGCGGTCACCCGCGCGATCTCGGCCCGACTGCACTCACCCCCGGACCGATGCACCGAATACTCGATCTTCGCCTCGGTAAGCGACTCCTGCCACGTCTGCGCCAACAACCGATGCGCACTGGCCCCCGCCACAATCATCACCGGTCCCGCGATCCCCAGCCGCGTCATCTCCGCCCCGAGCGCCCCCGTCGCATCCCGCCCCTGCACGTAATGCCCCGGCGAAGAAAACACACTCAGCATCTGCCACCTCCCGATCGCCGACTCCGTATCGCAAACGCTACGCGCCCGCGATTGAGCCATCAGGTGTATTCGAAGCATGCCGAACGCCCGGCTACCGCGACCAGTACTTGCGCCAATCGGCGGTCGCTAACGGGACACGTTCGCCGCGGGCGGCTTCGGCGGCGTCTTCGGTAGCGCGGATTTCCGATGCGAAGGACAAGGTGGCCTTGCGGAGGCGTTCTTCCGCGCTGTCTTCGCCACCCAGGTGGACGGTGCGGAGGGTGTCGGGGACCAGGTCTTCGGGCAGGCCTGCTTTGAGGCTGCGGGAGCGGATCTTCTCGGCCAGAGCCAGGGCGGGTTGGGCCATGGCGATGCCGTCGAGGCAGGAACGGCGGGATTTTTCGGCGGATTTGCGTTCCTCCCAGGCTTTTTCCTGGGCGGCGATCTTTTCCGCGACGGTGGCCGACGGGTCGATGGGCTCGTCGGCGAGGTGCGGGCTGCGGTTGACGAGTTTGGCGACCAGTGCGGCGGCCACATCGTCGACGGTGAATTCGCTTGCGGCCTGGGCGATTCGGGAGTGGAACAGGACCTGCAGCAGCAGGTCGCCGAGTTCTTCCTTGATGGTTTCGGCGTCGTTGTGCTGGATGGCGTCGAGGAGTTCGTAAGTTTCCTCGAGCAGGTAGGGACGCAGCGAGTCGTGGGTTTGCGTCACCTCCCAGCCGCCGAAGTTCCACAGCCGGTCCATCACCTCGACCGCCCCGGCCAGCCCCGCCGCCACCACCGCGGTATCGGTTCGGCCGGATTCGGCCGCCGCCCGCACAGGTTCGGGCAATGGGTGCTCGTCGGCACCATTGGCCCGCCCCGCCTCCGCCGCCGCATGCCTGGCAGCCCGCAGAACGGCTTCGTCGCGGTCCGAACTCATCGCGCCGCCGTGGCTTCGGTGGCGACCCGCAACTCTACGAAGCCCTTCGGCTTGCCATCCAACTGCAGCAACAGGTCGGCAACGAATTGCAACAGGACGACATCGCGCACCCGGTCGGCGCCGACACTGTCCTGCACCCGGGGCAGCGGCAGTTGCACAACACCACTCGCCGCGCGATAGCCCGCGCTCGGGTACAGGCGCTTCAACCGCATCTGCTTGGAATCGGGCAGGCTCATCGGCGAAACCTTCAATGTGGTTCCGGTGACCGCGATTTCGGTGACATCGTATTCGCGAGCCAGCAGGCGCAGTTTCGCCACCGACACCAGCCTGCCGACCTCGACGGGCACCGGCCCGTACCGGTCGACGAGTTCCTCGACAACCGACTCCAGCCCCGGATCATCTTGCGCCGCAGCGAGTTTGCGGTAGGCCTCCAACCGGAGCCGATCGCTGGTGATGTAGTCGGGCGGAATGTGCGCGTCCACCGGGAGGTCGATGCGGACCTCCTTGACCTCCTCGGTCGTGATCGGCTTACCGTCGGCGGCGGCCCGATAAGCCTCCACCGCCTCACCGACCAGCCGCACATACAGGTCGAAGCCGACACCGGCCACATGCCCGGACTGCTCGGCGCCCAGCACATTTCCGGCACCGCGGATTTCGAGGTCCTTCATGGCCACCGCCATACCCGCGCCGAGATCCGAGTTCTGCGAGATGGTGGCGAGCCGGTCGTAGGCCGTCTCGGTGAGCGGCTTCTCCGGCGGGTAGAGGAAGTAGGCGTATCCGCGTTCACGACTGCGGCCGACGCGCCCACGCAACTGGTGCAGCTGCGAAAGACCGAGAGCGTCCGCGCGTTCCACGATCAACGTATTCGCATTGGAAATATCGAGCCCGGTCTCGATGATGGTGGTACAGACCAGCACATCGAATTCACGCTCCCAGAATCCCTGCACGGTCTGTTCGAGCATGTCCTCGTTCATCTGACCGTGCGCGACCACCACCCGCGCCTCGGGCACCAGATCCCGAATCCGCTTGGCGGCCTTGTCGATCGACGAAACCCGGTTGTGCACGTAGAAGACCTGGCCGTCGCGCAGCAGCTCGCGCCGGATGGCCGCGGTGACCTGCTTGTCGTTGTACCCGCCGACATAGGTGAGCACCGGATGCCGCTCCTCCGGCGGCGTGAGGATGGTCGACATCTCGCGAATGCCCGCCAGGCTCATCTCCAAGGTGCGCGGAATCGGCGTGGCGGACATGGTCAACACGTCGACGTGCGTGCGCAGCGCCTTGATGTGCTCCTTGTGCTCGACACCGAAACGCTGTTCCTCGTCCACGACGACCAGGCCGAGATCCTTCCACCGCACGCCGGTCTGCAGCAGCCGATGCGTACCGACAACGATATCGACGGCGCCGTCCGCCATCCCCTCCAGCACGGCGCGCGACTCGGCCGGATCGGTGAAGCGGGACAGCCCCTTCACGGTCACCGGGAATCCACCCACGCGCTCGGTGAAGGTCTGCAGATGCTGTTGCGCCAGCAGGGTTGTCGGCACCAGCACGACGACCTGCTTGCCGTCCTGCACCGCCTTGAACGCGGCGCGCACGGCGATCTCGGTCTTGCCGTAGCCGACATCACCACAGACCACGCGGTCCATCGGGACCGCCTTCTCCATATCGGCCTTGACCTCGGCGATGGCGGTCATCTGGTCGACGGTCTCGGTGAACGCGAACGCGTCCTCCATCTCCTTCTGCCAGGGACTGTCGGGACCGAACGCATGTCCGGGCGCGGCCTGGCGCGCCGCGTACAGCTGCACCAGCTCACCGGCGATCTCGCGAACCGCCTTGCGCGCCTTGCGTTTCGTATTCGCCCAGTCGGATCCGCCGAGCTTGGACAGACTCGGCATCTCACCGCCGACATAGCGCGAGAGCTGATCCAGCGATTCCATCGGCACGAACAGCCGGTCACCGGGCTGACCGCGCTTACCCGGCGCGTATTCGATGACCAGGTATTCCCGCCGCGCCCCGCCGACGGTGCGTTCGATCATCTCGACGAACCGGCCGATGCCGTGCTGATCGTGCACCACCATATCGCCGGCGTTCAGCGCCAGCGGGTCGACTTGATTGCGGCGCTTGGCCGGTAGCCGCTTCCCCTCCGCCGGTGCGGTGACCCGGTTACCGGTGAGGTCGGATTCGGCGACGACCACCAGACCGGCGTCATCGAAGACCAACCCGTCGTGCAGCGAACCGCACAACACACCGACCAGTCCGGGTGTCGGCTCGGCACCGGCTGTCAACGCAGCAGCGGGCACGTCGGCATCCGAGAGGCGTTCCAGAATGCGCTGCGCCGTACCGTGACCCGCCACGACCACGACCGCACGCCCACCGGTCAGCACATGCGCGCGCAGCGACGCGAAGATCGTCGCCACCAACTCATCGGATCCGCGCGCCGCCGGACCGGCCAGCACCGGCAGCACGACCTCGGCCGGATCGCCGGAGGTCAGCGGGCTCAGGCTCCACCACGGCAGACCGTGTGCGTTTGCGCTGTCATGGATTTCGGGCAGCGCGCGATAACCGGAGGCGGCCAGATCGAGTCCGTGCCCGCCCAGCGGCGCGGCGCCGCCGAACGAGGCGGCGGTCCACGATGCCTCCAGGAACTCCTCGCCGGTGCGCACCAGATCGGCCGCGCGCGTGCGGATCTTCTCCGGATCGCACAGCAGCAGCTGGGTACCCTCCGGCAAAACCTCGGTGAGCAGCCGTAATTCGCCGGGCTGCAGTACCGGCAGCAGCGCCTCCATGCCCTCGACCGGAATACCTTCGGAAAGCTTCTCCAACATCTCGACCAGCGCCGCATCGGCGGCATTCGCCACCGCGACCTCGGCCGCGCGTTCGCGTACAGCCTGGGTGAGCAGCAGCTCCCGGCACGGCGGCGCGACGATCACATCCACCGTCAGATCGGTCAGCGAGCGCTGGTCGGCGACCGCGAAGGGCCGCAGCTCGGTCACCTCGTCACCCCAGAACTCCACGCGCACCGGATGATCGGCGGTCGGCGGGAACAGATCGAGGATGCCGCCGCGCACCGCGAACTCACCGCGCTTGCCGACCATATCGACGCGGGTGTAAGCGAATTCGATCAGGCGCAAGAGCAATTCGTCGAAATCGAACTCCGCGCCGACACGCAGCACGATCGGTTCGATATCGCCGAGGCTCGCGGCCATCGGCTGCATCAGGGAGCGAACGGTCGTCACCACGACCCGCAGCGGTTCCGGGAATACCGGATCCTCCGGATGCGCCAGCCGCCGCAGCACCTCGAGCCTGCGGCCCACGGTGTCGGCACCCGGCGAGAGCCGCTCGTGCGGCAGCGTCTCCCAGGACGGGAACTGCGCGATCGCCGCGCCGAGGATTTCCTCCAGCTCGACCGTCAGATCATCGGCTTCGCGCCCGGTCGCCGTCACCACCACCAGCGGCCGCTGGGCCGCGATCGTCGCCGCGACGAACGGCCGCACCGCCGATGGCCCGACCAACTCGACCGGCGACTTCCCGACCAGGTCGGCGACGGTTCGCAAGGCCGAATCGGCCCCGGCCACCGCGGCCAGTCCGGCAAGAGGTGGACGGTGGGTGGACATCGAACACTCCTGAGCTCAGGCGAGGTTTTTAGGACGGCCAACCGAGTCTAGGCTCCCCCGCCTCCCCCAGTCTTTGCCGGGATGAGTTACCCATGTGCTCACGAAATCGGTCGACACGTCACAACCTACCAACGCGCTGTGACACGTTTACGGCGCTGTGACGCGTTACGGCACGTAGCGGCGTAGGCGGCGGGCGGCGAATTCCCGGAAGTACGAGAGCTTCTCCGGGGGCACGATCGCCGGGAGCAGGAAGTACCAGGCTCGTTCCATCCGGGTCGCCATCTGATCGATCGAATCGGTGCCGACCGCCGTGATGTGCACGCCCGCGGTCATTTCCTGCAGTAGCAGGCCGATCACCTCGGCGTCCAGATCGGCCTCGAGGTCGCCTTGGGCGATGGCCCGCTCGGATAGTACGCGGTAGGTATCGCCCCAGGTCTTGGCGATATTGTCGCCCTGGGCGCCGCGGTAGTCGCCGATCTGATGGGTCAGCTTGAGCATCGCGCCGACCATCGGATCATTCATGGATAGGTCCGCGACGACATAGGTGATCCCGATACATGCCTCCAGCGCGGGCACTCTCGGATCGAAGAAACCCTGACACGAACTGACCAGACGCTCATTGCCCTGGTCGACCACGGCGCGCGCTAGCTCTTCCTTCGAACCGAAGTGAAAGTACAAGGCGCCCTTGGTCACGTTCGACTGCGCGATGATCTCGCTCAGGCTCGCATTCGCATATCCCAAGCGCAGAAAGACATCGGCAGCGCCCGCCAGGACGGAATCGCGGGTGATCTCCGCGCGCGCTTGCCTAGCCATCAGATCCGCCTGTCATCCTTAAAACCAGCCATCCTGAAGTAGACCGACATCCCGAAGTAGACCGACTTACCGCTCGAACAGCACCCTGAGGATGGGTGAACCGTACCACCAGGTGAGCGCGCGCCAGCGAATTCGAGCATTCGGACGGGCATACTGCGCAATTTGCTGGCTACCAATACCGTCAATCCCCTGTACCGGCACGCCATTCCGAGCTCAGCAGCGGATGGGCTTCCAAATGACTGAGCCCGTTCCAGCACAGGTTCACCAGATGTGCCGCCACAACCTCTTTCGACGGTTTGCGCTCGTCCAGCCACCAGGTCGCGGCGGTCGAGACCATGCCCACCAATGCCTGCGCATACAAACCGGTCAGACTGGTATCGAAACCGCGGCGCTCGAAATCGCCGCCGAGAATATGCGCGACCTGATTGGTGGCCTCGTTGAGCAGGCTCGAGTAGCGGCCCTCCGCGGTAGCAGCGGGCTGGTCGCGCACCAGGATTCGGAATCCGTCGGTGCGTTCCTCGATATAGGTCAGCAATGCGAGCGCGACCTGTTCGAGCCGGATCCTGGACCGGTTCTGGGTGAGCGAGGAGGTGATCATGTCCAGCAGCATCGACATCTCGCGGTCCACGACCACGGCGTAGAGCCCCTCCTTGCCGCCGAAGTGTTCGTACACCACGGGTTTGGAGACCTGCGCCCGCTGTGCGATCTCCTCGATCGAGGTCGCGTCGTATCCGCGCTCGGCGAATATTGCGCGACCGATCTCGATCAACTGCTGCCGCCGCTGAGTACCCGTCATCCGCGGCCGGGACACTCGTTGCGGTTCACCCGAAGACAACGCCCCGCCTCCCTGCGCATGACCCGAACTTTTGCCGACAACTGTTCCAGACAGCTCTGCCCGCGCGCGCGTCGCCCCGCCGAAGACGGCGAACGGGGGGCCGATTTCGGCGTTCGCCCAGATAACGCGACCGGTGTGAGTAGACGGCAGTGGCGGGTACCCACGAATTCAGCGAAGCAGTTCGACTAACTGGAGGTCTTCATGCGAGGATTCATGCCGTGCCGCTGGCGCAGTGGCGGGTTTCGCAGATCCGCCGGTGTGACAATCCGCCGTAGTGTAATGGCAGCACCTCTGATTTTGGTTCAGATAGTTCAGGTTCGAGTCCTGGCGGCGGAGCACACCGGCACGATGGCTTATCGTTGGCCGCGCACATCGCTGAACAAGCACGACGACAGCGCTGACCAAGCACGACGACAGCCCCAAGCACGATGACAGGCAGCCGAGGGAGATCCATGCCACAGCAGACCGCCGTCGTCGTTCTCGCAGCCGGTGCCGGGACGCGAATGCGGTCGAAGACTCCTAAAGTGCTGCATTCGCTGGCCGGTCGAAGCATGCTCGCGCACGCGCTGCATGCGGCCAACGAGATCGACCCCGCGTTCCTCATCACCGTGGTAGGACACGATCGGGAACAAGTCGGCGCCGCGGTCGCCGCCGTCGCCGCCGACCTCGGCCGCGACATCACCACCGCCATTCAGGAAGAACAGCTCGGAACCGGCCACGCGGTGCAGTGCGCGCTCGCGGCGGTTCCCGAGGATTTCAGCGGTGACCTACTGGTCACCTCCGCCGATGTGCCGCTGCTGGACGGGCACACCCTGTCCGCACTGCTCGACGAGCATCGCAGCTACACCGAACGTTCGGCGGTCACGGTGCTGACCTTCGAACCGGACGACCCGAACGGCTACGGCCGCATCGTCCGCAATGCCGACGGCCAGGTCACCGAAATCGTCGAACATGCCGACGCCACCCCCGCGCAATCGGCGATCACCGAGGTCAACTCGGGTGTGTACGCCTTCGACGCGGCCGTGCTGCGCACCATGATCGGACGCCTGTCCACCGCCAACGCCCAGCACGAGCTGTACCTGACCGATGTGCTGCGGCTTGCTCGCGAGGCCGGACATCCGGTGCACGGTGCACGGCTGCTCGACTCGGCCAAGGTCACCGGCGTCAACGACCGGGTGCAGATGTCGCAGGCCGCGCGCACCCTCAACCGCTACATCCTCGAACGGCATATGCGCGCCGGGGTCACGATCATCGATCCCGCGACCACCTGGGTGGACGCGAACGTGAAAATCGCCAGGGACGCCGAAATCCGGCCGGGTGTGCAGTTACTCGGCGGCACCGTCATCGGTGAGGACGCCGTGATCGGACCGGATTCCACGCTTACCGATGTCATCGTCGGCAATGGCGCGCACGTCGTTCGCACCCACGGTGATCAGGCCGTGATCGGTCCCGGTGCGAATATCGGGCCGTTCAGCTATCTGCGCCCGGGCACCGTTGTCGGAGATTCCGGAAAGCTCGGCGCATTCGTCGAAACCAAGAACGCATCGATCGGCGCGCACTCCAAAGTGCCGCACCTCACTTATGTCGGCGACGCCACCATCGGTGAGCACAGCAACATCGGCGCCTCCAGCGTTTTCGTCAATTACGACGGTGTGAAAAAGCACCACACCGTGGTCGGCTCGCATGTGCGGACCGGCAGCGACACCATGTTCGTCGCACCGGTGACGGTGGGTGACGGCGCTTATACGGCGGCGGGTACTGTGCTGCGTAGAAGCGTTCCGCCGGGGGCACTCGCGGTTTCAGGTGGGCCACAGAAAAACATTGAGGGCTGGGTGCAGCGCAACCGTCCGGGGACGGACGCGGCACGGGCGGCGGCGGAAGCCATCGCGACCAAAGAGATGTCGGGTCAGGCAATCGAGCAAAAGGATGGCAAACAGCAGTGACCGCGTCATGGATCGATAACCAGAAGAACCTGATGCTCTTCTCGGGACGCGCTCATCCTGAGCTTGCCGAGCAGGTGGCCAAGGAACTCGACGTCCACGTCACCCCGCAGACCGCGCGCGACTTCGCCAACGGCGAGATCTTCGTCCGGTTCGAGGAGTCCGTGCGCGGCTCGGATGCCTTCGTGCTGCAGAGCTTTCCGGCTCCGCTGAACCAGTGGCTGATGGAACAGCTCATCATGATCGACGCGCTCAAGCGCGGTTCGGCCAAGCGGATCACCGCGGTGCTGCCGTTCTACCCGTACGCCCGTCAGGACAAGAAGCACCGCGGCCGCGAGCCCATCTCCGCCCGCCTGGTCGCCGACCTGCTCAAGACCGCGGGCGCGGACCGTATCATCACCGTCGACCTGCACACCGATCAGATCCAGGGCTTCTTCGACGGCCCGGTCGATCACATGCACGCCCAACTGCAGCTGGCCGAGTACGTGCGCAACAACTACAGCCTCGAGCACATCACCGTGGTCTCCCCCGATTCCGGTCGCGTGCGTGTCGCGGAGAAGTGGGCCGACTCGCTGGGCGGCTCGCCGCTGGCGTTCATCCACAAGACCCGCGACCCGCTGGTGCCGAACCAGATCAAGGCCAACCGCGTGGTCGGTGAGGTCGAGGGCCGCACCTGCATCCTGATCGACGACATGATCGACACCGGTGGCACCATCGCCGGTGCGGTCAAGGTGCTCAAGGCGGCAGGCGCCGGTGATGTGGTCATCGCCGCGACGCACGGCGTGCTGAGCGATCCGGCCGCCGAGCGCCTGGCCACCTGTGGCGCCAAGGAGGTCGTGGTCACCAATACGCTGCCGATCGACGAGGAGAAGAAGTTCCCGCAGCTGACCGTGCTGTCGATCGCGCCGCTGCTGGCTCGCACGATTCGCGAGGTCTTCGAGAACGGTTCGGTCACCGGACTTTTCAACGGCAACGCATAGGTTTCACACTTCGTCGCGGCTCGGACCCAGGTCCGGGCCGCGACGTTTCTGTTTGTAAGGCTCGCTTCGGCGTGGTACCCATGGCGGGTAGGGATCACAAACAGGGGGCGCGCCATGTCGGATTCGGAACCGCATATCAATCTCGGGAAGTCGCAGGACCCGACGCCTGCCGAGCCGCCGCGGGACAACGTGGACGCGACCAAGGTCTGGTCACCGGAGCCGGGTGTCGATCCGACGATGGCTTATCAACCGGGACAACAGTTTTCGCCGGAATCCGCCCCACCGTACACCCCGCCCGCGGGTTATCAGCAGCCCACGGCCTATCCGCCGCCACCGTATCCGCCGAGCTACCCGCAAGCCGGTCCGTACGTCGGACCACCCGGCTATCCGCAAGCGCCCGGCACGTATCCCGGTTACCCGTACCAGCCCTATACGCCACCCCGGCAATCCGATGTCCCGATCTTCTCGATCATCAGCTTCTCCTGCCTGGCGGCGACCGCACTGTCGGTGGTGATGTTCTGTGGCCTGCCGATAGTGATCACCGGACCGGCGGGCATCGTCCTGGGCATCATCGGCCACAACAAGGGCGAATCGCTCGGCAAATGGGCGGCCATCACCAACGGCGCGGTGCTGGCGATCGCGGTCGTCCTGGTCATCGCCTTCGTCGGGTTCCTCGGGGCTCTCAGCTGACGGATTCGCACGCGTCGGATCCCGTTTGCCCCTGATGTCGAGGGGGATACTGGGGGTATGGACCGTGACCCGCTTGATATGGACATGGGGGACGACGACCAGGAAGACGAGATCCGCGCATACCGGCGAAATGTCGAGGATCCGCCCGATGACCTGCGCATTCGCTATCACGAAAGTGAGGATGACGGTCGGCTCGGCATCAGCGATGAACTCGAACAGGAGTGGACCCGTCATCGTAAGGCCGCCGAACTCGCCGAGGAGGACGAGCGCCCCGCCGAGGTCGCCGCGATGGAGATCGTCGACGATACCGACCTATAGCCCGCTCCCCGCCGACAGGAGAGTTCGATGAGCACGCCGCAGCAGGGACCCGAGCGAGGCGATAGGTCGCCCGAGAAACCGGTCGGCGAATCCGAGCCGGTCGAACCCCCGCAACCCGTCGAACCCGCCGCGCAGACACCGGACCAGCGGGCGGCTGCCGAAACGGCACCGGATCTCGTCGTGCGACCGCAGCAGCCGTCGAGTGACCCCGTGCAACCGGAACCGTGGAATGACAATGCCGCGGCACGGTACGACCAGGACCGGCCCGGCACCGTCTATCCGCCGATCGACGACGCCACACCGGGCACCCCGGACGGTGGCAATCCCCCCTACACCCCGCGGTACACCACGCAGGGACCGCGATCAGGTTCGCAGACCCTGTCGATCATCGGCTTCGTCTGTGCGGGCATCTCATTGCTGTTCTGCCCCTACCTATTCGGCCCGGTCGGCATCATTCTCGGCATCATCGGCCACAAAAAGGGCGAATCCCTCGGCAAATGGGCCGCCTTCGTATCCGCTATTTCCCTGGTCATCGGGCTCATCCTGATCTATGCCGTCTTCAGCGGCAGCATGATCCCGGACTCCGACTGACCGTGCGCTGGACACGAGTCATAGGGGATGGCAGCCGGCCGAGCCGGCGGGGTGGGTAGGACTAGCGTGGTCGGCATGAGTCGATTCGGTGGGTTCCCACTCGCGGGGCTGGACTTTTACGAGGATTTGGAAGCCGATAACTCGAAGGCCTTCTGGACCGCGCACAAGGATGTCTACGAGCAGTCGGTCAAGGCGCCGATGGTCGCGCTGACCGCGGAGTTGGAGGCGGACTTCGGGACCGCCAAGATTTTCCGGCCGTACCGGGACGTGCGCTTCTCCAAGGACAAGGTGCCCTACAAGACGGCGCAGGGCGCGGTGGTCAGCGTTGCGCCGGGTACGGGCTGGTATGTGCAGATCAGCGCGGCCGGACTCTTCGTCGGCGGCGGGTTCTATGCGGGCTCGCCCGCGCAGATCGCCCAGTTGCGCACAACCATCGATGACGAGGTCCGCGGCCCGGAGCTGGAGGCCATCCTGGCAAAGCTCACCAAGGCCGGATTCACCATCGGCGGCGAGCAGCTCAAAACCAAGCCGAAAGGTTACGACGCCGACCATCCGCGCATCGATCTGCTGCGGCACAAATCGCTGACCTGCAGTAAGGAATACGGCGCACCGGTCTGGTTGGACAAACCCCGCGCTGCGAAGGAGGTCCGCACCGCCTGGGAGACGATGCGGCCCTTCATCGATTGGCTGGGCGCGGTGGTCAGTGGTGCGCCCGCTCGGACCTAACGGCGGGCGGCGAGGACAAGAGCGAAGCGGTCGTCCGGATCGGTCCAGACCTGTTCGGTCTCGAATCCCGCTGCGGCCAATTCGGCGTCCAATCCGTCGATACGGAATTTGGCCGAGATTTCGGTGCGCATCTGCTCGCCGCGCGTGAACTGGACAGTGAGGTCCAGTTCGCGGACCTGCACGGTCATATCTTCGGTGGCCTCCAAGCGCATTTCGATCCACTCGTGTTCGGTATCCCAGACGGCGACATGGGCGAACTTGTCCGGCTCGAAGTCGGCGTCGAGGCGACTGTTCAAGACATGCAAGACATTTCGGTTGAATTCGGCGGTGACACCGGCCGCGTCGTCATAGGCGGGTACCAGTACGGCGGGGTCGATCACCAGGCCCGCGCCGAGCAGCAGCTGCTCGCCCGGCTCCAGCACCTCGTGGATGCTGGACAGGAATTCGGCCCGTTCGGCGGGGACCAGATTGCCGATGGTGCCGCCGAGGAAGGCGATCATGCGGCGGCCGCCGCCGGGCAGATTGTGCAGGGTGTCGGTGAAATCGCTGACCACGCCGTGCACCGCGAGGCGCGGGAACTCGGTAGCGATCTCCGCGGCGGCGGCCCGCAGCGCCGAGGACGAGACATCCTGCGGAACATAGGTTTTCAGCGGTCCCTCGGCCGTCAATGCGGATAGCAGCAGCCGAGTCTTGGCGGCCGAACCCGAGCCGAGTTCGACCAGGACCTCGGCCTGCGCGGTGCGGGCGATCTCGCCGACTACCCGCTCCAACAGCGCGCGTTCGGTGCGGGTCGGGTAGTACTCGGGGAGTTCGGTGATCTGCTCGAACAGTTCACTGCCGCGGGCGTCGTAGAACCACTTGGGTGGCAACCACTTCGGGTCCGCGGTGAGGCCGAGCCCGGCATCCGCGCGCAACGCCGAGGTGAGGTCGTCATCGGAAAGGTAGATCTCCAACGTGGGTGCGGTCATAGGAGCGAGCCTTTCGTGCTTGGAACGTCTAGTAGCGGTGTGACGGACAGCGCGCCTGGGCGGGCGCTGACCAGCTGGCGATCCGGAATCGGCTGCCAGCGCGGGTCGTCGTCGAAGGGCTCCGAGGACAGGATGGCGAAATCATCGGTCACCAGGGCGGATAGTGAGTGGTAGACGGTGGTCGCCCACAGCTGCCTGCCATCACCGAGCAGGAAATTCAGTCGGGCGCCCGGGGATTGAGCCAGTACGGCCGAGACCAGCAGACTCAATGCAGCCGGTGCCGCCGCCCACGAACCGTCGGGAGTGTCGGTCGAGAGCAGACTGCGCAGGATCACCCAGAGCGTCGCCGCGTCGGTCGCGGATTCGGCCTCCAGCAACTGCACCGGCTCGAACAGCGGCCCCGCGCCCAGTTCGGTTGCGGTAGAGCCGAATTCCGCGGCGACCGCGCTGAGGGCCCGCCGCCAATCGGGCACCATGCCGTTATGGGTGAACGCCCACCGACCGTGCGTGAACGGTGCACAGGCATTCCGCTCGACCGGCATACCAACGGTCGCCGAGCGAACCGCCGCCAAGACCGCCCACGACTCCAGTTGCGGCAGGACCTCTTCCACCGCCGGATCGGTCCAGATGGGCGCTGAGTTGCGATACCGGCTGACGGTCACGCCGTCGTCGTCACGCCACCAGGCCACCCCGAACCCATCCGCATTGATCGTCCCGCCCCCGCGCATATCCTTGGGCGCCCACGCCTGGGTCCGCAGGGAATGCGAACCGAGCGTCAACATGTCGCCCACGCGCACCGGCGGACCGACGTAACCGAGTTGACGACACATCAGCGCCGCCCTTCCGCCGTCGATACCCTCACTCGCCCTCGCCTTTTCGCAGGTCGCGGGCCAGGCGGAAGCCGGAGAAGATCTGGCGGCGGATGGGGTGGTCCCAGTTGCGGAAGGTGCCGCGGCACGCGACCGGATCGGTGCCGAAGGAGCCGCCGCGCAGGACTCGGTAGTCGCCGCCGAAGAACACATCGGAGTATTCGGCGTACGGGAAGGCGCGGAAGCCCGGATAAGCCTCGAAACCCGATGCGGTCCATTCCCATACGTCGCCGATGAGCTGATGCACACCGGCCGGGGAGGCACCGCCCGGATATGCGCCGACCTCGGCGGGTTCCAGGTGCCGCTGGCCGAGATTCGCGGTGGTGGCATCGGGTTCGGCATCACCCCACGGGTAGCGGCGGGACGCGCCGGTCTCCGGATCGAAACGCGCCGCCTTCTCCCATTCGGCCTCGGTAGGCAGGCGCTTACCGGCCCAGGCGGCATACGCCTCGGCCTCGAACCAGCAGACGTGCACCACCGGCTGCTGCGGACGCACCGGCGTCATCACGCCGAATCCCCGACGCCACCAGTGCCCGGCCGGATCGCACTCCCAGAACTGCGGCGCCACCAGGCCCGCCTCCTGCCGGTGCGCCCAACCGTGTTCGGACCACAGCTCGGGCCGCTCGTAGCCGCCGTCGGCGATGAAGGCCTGGTACTGCGCGTTGGTGATCGGTGCGACGTCGATGGCGAAGGCGGGCAGGTGCACCGGATGCGCCGGACGCTCATTGTCCAGTGCCCATGGGTCGGTCGAGGTGCCCATGACGAATTCGCCTGCGGGAATGACGGCTTCGCCACCGACCGGAGCAGCCGCCGTCGGTGCGGCCGACGCGGACAGCACCGAGGGGCCGGTGCGCAATTGATGGGTGGCGAGCATCGTTTCGTCGTGCTGCTGCTCGTGCTGGGCGATCATGCCGAACGCGAAGCCGCCGTCGACCAGTGGATCACCGTGTAAAGCGCTGGTTTCCAGCACATCCCACACCTTGTCGCGCACGGTGCCGACATAGCCACGGGCCTGGCTGGGGTCGAGCAGCGGCAGTCCGGGGCGATTGGCGCGAGCGTGTTTGAAGGCGTCGTACAGCTCGTCGATATCGGCGCGCACCGCTGCACGGCGGCCGACATCGCGCACCAGCCAGAGCTCTTCCTGATTGCCGATATGGGCGAGATCCCAGACGAGCGGGCTCATCAGTCGCGAATGCTGGGCGACCAGCTCTGCTTCATCGAGGGTGGTGAGGCCGATGGTGCGATCCCTTGCGCGGGTGAGCACTTCGGCGATCCGGTCACGCAATTGTTCGGTGCCGGAATTATCCGTTGCGGGGTACTGAGTGGTCACGATGGGTGTCTCCCGAACTCGTTCTGGTCGGCTACTCGAGCTGCGGCGCCGCGAGTCACGGATGGTCCTCGGGCTGATCCGCACTGCGCGAAACGAGTTCATCGGTCGGGGTGCGACCGCTGCGACATCGTTCGGCGGCGGATTCGATCTCGCGGGCCGCCGCCGGACTCGCCGCATGTGCCGCGGCCAGGGTCAGCAACTCGACAGCGATGCCACGGATCTCCGGATCGGCCAACCCGCAGCGCGCCGCGTCGAGCCAATGGCCCGCGAGTGGCGCGGCGAGCGCCGTCGCCTCGGCGACAACCGACGGAGACGACAGCAGGGCGTCGAAGATGTGGATCGGTACGGTCCAGTCGTTATCGGGTTGGGCATCCAGATAGCGGACCTCGAGATGTCCGGAGGCGCGTACCGGCGGGAACAGCGTGGTCAGGTGATAGTCGAGGTCGCCGACATCGGGGCGCCGGCCGATCTCGTCGTCCAGCGCACCGGACAACCAGTCCGCAAAGGTCGCCTCCGGCGGCGCTGACCAGCCGATACCGCCGCCGTTGCCGGATGCGCCATCGGGGCGGCGAACGCACAGCAGCGGGACATCCAGGGCCCAGCGCGCATAGCCGGCGATCGGATCCGGCCAGGACTCCACCGCGGGACGGGTGCGCGCGTGGTCGAGACGCAACCAGGTCCGCATGCGCTGGGATGCCCACGCACCCGCTGGTGCACTGTGTAATTCGGGCGAGCAGGCGAAGGCGGCGAGTAGCGCGGGACCGATCGTGTACAACGCATTCCACCGTGCGGTGACTTCGGCACGGTCCGCACCGGCATCGACGCTGACCTGCGTCGCGGCGGTATTGCACATCATCAATTTGCCGAAGGGGCCGATGCCGCTGAAGGACTCTTCCATGGCGCGATAGCGCGGTAGCCGCAGGACCCGTTTCGGGCGGCGGTCCGCATCGGCGGCGGCGGAGACGGTGCGGATGGATCGGGATTCGAGTAGATCCCGCAGCATCCGAGCATCGGCGTGCAAACCCTCGCACAACTGCGCGGCAGCGGCGAACGGGGCACTGGAGAGTTCGATCTGACCGCCGGGTTCGATGGTGACCCGGCTGCCCCCTGGCAGCGGAAGTGCCGGTGAATCGGGGGCGATGGACCGCGGTGTATAGGGTCCGAGTGCATCTGCGAGTGCAGCCAGTTGCGGGCGGGGTGCGGCCGACGGGCCGGACGACGAACACTCACCCTGCACGGTGAGCCATTCCAGTTCGGCGCCGATGAGCGTCGGTGGCCCCAGCTTGAAGCAGATTTTCGCGATATAGGCCTCCGCCGCGGCCCGCGAGGACAGTTCGCCGTGAGCCAGCGCTATCACCCGCTCCGGATGTTCGAGCGTGACCGCCATACCAACCTCCACCGTATGGAACCGGGTAACCGTAGCTGTGCTGCGTAGGCGCTGCCGGTCGTTGTTCAGGTAGTTCTGTATCGCTGTGGATGCCGGTCGTATTCCGATGCACCGACCCGAACCAGCGTAGCGAGGGGCACCGACAAGAAATGTGACAAGAATCTGAATTCGTGGCCATGCACAGCGCAGGACTCGCGCACCGTGGCCCGGACCTGCGCCGACTCGTGCGACGGCCCAATGCCCCGATTTGGGCGATACTGTCGAGGCCATGCTCGACGAGAATCGCGTACGCGCCGACATACCGGCCTACGACGCCGGATCCGATCTGGTCTTCCTCGACAGCGCGGGCTCCTCGTTACCACCCCGAGTCGTCGTCGATACCGTTGTGGCACATCTGCGACGCGAAGCCGAAATCGGCGGCTACCGCGCGGCGAACGAGCGACTCGACGATCTGGCCGCGGTGAAAACCGATATCGGCCGACTCGTCAACGCCGATCCGACCGGCATCGCGCTCAGCGATAGCGCGACCCGCGCATGGGCCGACTTCTTCTACTCGGTCCCACTCGCACCCGGCGACCGGATCCTCATCTCCGGCGCCGACTATGCGAGCAATGCCATTGCGGCGCTGCAACGGGCCGAGGCGACGGGCGCGGTGGTCGAACAGATTCCCAGCGACGGCAGCGGCCAGATCGACCTCGACGCCTTCGCCGACATGGTCGACGAACGGGTCAGGCTGGTGTCGGTGTTACACGCTCCGACCAATGGCGGTCTGGTCAACCCGGCCGCCGACGCCACCCGTATCGCGCATTCGGTCGGCGCGCTGGTACTGCTCGATGCCTGCCAGTCGGCCGGACAGCTGCCGATCGATGTGGCCGAACTCGATGTCGACGCGCTCTCGGTCACCGGCCGCAAATGGCTGCGCGGGCCGCGCGGCACCGGATTCCTCTATGTGCGACCGGAATTGGCCGCGTCGATGGAGCCGCAACGGCTGGATCTGCACAGCGCGCAGTGGACCGGCCCACAGGAATACGCCATGGCGCCCGATGCGAGTCGCTTCGAATTCTGGGAATGCGATGTGGCGGCGCGACTCGGTCTCGGCGCGGCCGTGCGATATCTGCTCGAGCTGGGGCCCGAGGAGGTCTACGACGCGATCGCGGTCCGCGCGGAGCATCTGCGCAAATCGCTGCCGGAAATCGACGGAGTCACGGTGCGCGACATCGGGATTCGGCACAGCGGCATCGTTTCGTTCACCGTCGAAGGGAAATCCGCCGTCGAGGTGCGCGATCGCCTTGCGGCGCAGGATATTACGGTGACGGCGAGCCATGCCAGCTCTACGCTGCTGGATATGACGGCCCGTGGCCTGGATTCGGTGGTGCGTGCCTCGCCGCACTGCTTCGTGAGTTTCGAGGAGCTGGACCGGTTCGTCGGCGCGGTCGCGACACTCTGATGTCACCTCGCGAACTGGTCGTACTAGGCACCGCGAGTCAAGTTCCGACCAAGCAGCGCAACCACAATGGGTATCTGCTGCGCTGGGGCGAGGAGGGCATCCTCTTCGATCCTGGCGAGGGCACACAGCGGCAGATGACGTACGCGGGCGTATCGGTCACCGATATCACCCGGATCGCCGTGACGCATTTCCACGGCGACCACTGCCTCGGACTACCCGGCATCATCCAGCGGATCAATCTGGACAAGGTCGCCCATCCGGTCGATGTGTACTACCCCGCCTCGGGTGAGGCGTTCTTCGATCGCCTGAGCTATGCCAGCTCGTTCTATCGCACCGTCGAGCTCCGGGCGCATCCGATCGCTGATCCGGGTGCGTTGGACGCGCCCGGTGCACCGTTCGCCCTCGAGGCGGTCGCGCTATCGCATCCGGTCGACACCTTCGGCTACCGGCTCACCGAACCGAGCGGTGTGCGCATCCTGCCGGAGCGGCTCGCCGTATTCGGCCTGCACGGCCCGGCGGTCGGACAACTGCAACACGCGGGCAGCATCGAATTCGACGGGCGCACAATCACGCTGGCCGAGGTCAGTGCGCCGAGGCCGGGCCAGAGCGTCGCATTCGTCATGGACACTCGCCTCTGCCCAGGTGTAGCGGCCCTCGCCTCGGGCGTGGACATGCTGGTGATCGAGGCGACCTTCCTGGACGCCGACGCCCACCTCGCCGAGGAATACGGCCATCTCACGGCCGGACAAGCGGCCCGGGTCGCCGCCGAGGCGGGCGTGCGCACCCTGGTGCTGACGCACTTCTCCCAGCGCTACCGCGATCTCGACGGCCACCGCGCCGAGGCGTCGGCGTACTTCACCGGCGAGATCGTAGTCGCCACCGACCTCGCGAGAATCCCACTCCCGCATCGCCGTTAGTCCGAATGGCGCTCAGGAGCAGATCACACGCGAGCCGGGACCCATACCCGCTACCCGGATCCACATCTGCCGCGGGATACGGTCGAGCCGATCCCGGCAACGATGTGGCTCTCAGGCCAGGTGCAATGCGAGGACTTGCGCGACTAGAACGCGAGTATCGGTCGCCGGGACAACAAGGCGCAGACTGCGGTTCGCCTGGAGGGCGGCGATGCCATGCAAGTTGGTCCACAGTGCGATGGCGACGGCCCTCTGGTCGTCGGCGGTCGGTGCGGCCGCGGCGACCAGCGCGGCAAAACGTTCGAACAGCGGCAGGGTGATCGAGCGCAGATTCTCGCCGGAACCCTCGAGCAGGTCGTGGCGAAACATCAGGGTGAACATCTCGGGACGCTCCCCCGCGAATTCGACGTATTCGGCCGCCATGACCTGCAGTTGCTCGCGCGGCGTTGTCGCCCCCGCCGCCGCCTGCGCGAACCGCTCGATGAGATCGGCGAAACCACGCGCGGCGATGGCGGCCAGGAGCGCGCGGTGTGTCGGAAAGTGCCTGCGCGGCGCACCGTGGGAGACCCCGGCCGCGCGGGTGATCGCCCGCAGACCCAGCTGGGCCGCGCCGACCTCCTCGAGCATGTCGACCCCGGCGCCGACCAATCGTTCCCGCAACGGTTCGCTCGCAACCATGCAGACATTGTCTACGGCGCTCATCGATTCACTCCTGTCGACTGCGTCACAGAGGTCCAAATGCCCTATCGACAATCGTAGACGATGTCTACTCTCTGCTGTAGACATCGTCTACGACAATTTCTCGGAGGCTCATGTGTGGTACCGGTTGTTCAAGTACGTTCTGGTCGGCCCCCTGCTGCGGCTGCTCGGCCGCCCTGAGGTGGAAGGGCTGCGGCACGTACCCCGCACCGGACCGGTAATCATCGCGGCCAACCATGTCGCGATGCTCGACTCGATGTATCTCGCGCTGGCCCTGCCGCGCCGGGTCACCTTCCTGGCCAAACAGGAGTACTTCACCGGGACCGGATTGAAGGGCCGGTTCCAACGCTGGTTCTTCACCGTCGCGGGTCAGGTCCCGGTGAACCGCACCGGCGGCACCGCCGCCGCGGACGCACTGACCGCCGCGACGAAAATCCTCGAATCCGGCGACGTCTGGGCCATCCATCCGGAGGGCACCCGCTCCCCGGACGGCTGCATCTACCGCGGCCGCACCGGCGCACTGCGCGTCGCCATGGCCACCGGCGCTCCGGTCATCCCGGCCGTGCTGTCGGGCACCGACAAGGTGAATCCGCGCGGTCACCGGCTGCCGCGCTTCGGCAAAGTGCGCATCAGCTTCGGCACGCCGCGCTATTACCCGCAGCCCGCCCCGAACCACCCGGCGCCGGACACCGGCCAGGTCCGCGCCGCGACCGACGAACTGATGCGGGAATTGGCCACTCGATCCGGCCGGGACTACGTCGATCGCTACGCGGCAACTTTCTCGAATCGCCCATAACACCACCGCGACACGGGCGTGTCCTCGGAATGGTTAACGCGGGGACGAATTGGCGGGATAGTTGGGGAGCAGGCCGGTTCACCCATGTCCGGCCACCGCATCGGGGTGACAAGGGAGTTGGACTTTGAGCAGGTTCACCGACGAGATGTACGCAACGGCACAAACCTCGGGTCGCGGATTGGTGACCGGGGAGCCCAACGCGCCGTTTCGGCAGACCTGGGGTGAGATCCATCGAATCGCCCGGCGGATGGCGGGCGGACTGGCCGAAGCCGGCATCGGACACGGTGACGCGGTAGGCGTGCTGGCCGGGATGCCGGTCGATATCGCACCGGCCTGTCAGGGCATCTGGATGCGCGGCGCGTCGATCACCATGCTGCATCAGCCGACGCCGCGCACAGATCTGGTGGTCTGGGCCCGCGATACCGAGACCGTGCTGTCGATGATCGAGGCGCGCGCGGTGGTACTCGGCGCGCCCTTCGAGGCCGCCGAACCACTGCTGCGCGAGCGCGGCATCACCGTGGTGCGCATCGATCAGCTGCGCGAGTGCCCGGAGATCGATCCGGTGCCGACCGTCGAGACCGATATCGCGTTGCAGCAGTTGACATCCGGTTCGACCGGATCGCCGAAGGCGGTGCGGATCACGCACGGCAACTTCTATACCAACGCCTACGCCATGTTCGATCGGGTGAAGTTCCAGCTCGACGAGGATGTCATGATCAGCTGGCTGCCCCTGTTCCACGATATGGGGATGGTCGGATTCCTCAGCGTCCCCATGCAATTCGGCGCCGAAGTGGTCTGCGTGACGCCGATCGACTTCCTGATGCGTCCACTGCTGTGGGCCGAACTGATCGACAAGTACCGCGGCACCGTCACGGCGGCACCGAATTTCGCGTACTCACTGCTGGCTCGACGGCTCAAGCAGGCCGAGGACGGCGCCTACGACCTCAGCAGCGTCCGATACATGTGGAACGGCGCCGAACCCGTCGATCCGGACACCATGGAGAACCTCGCCGCGGCCGGCAAACGCTTCCGGCTCAATCCGATGGCGCTCACCCCGGTCTACGGCATGGCCGAAACCACACTGGCCGTATCGGTTCCGGATCCCGGACACGGACAGGTCCTCGACATCATCGATGCCGATCTGCTCGAGGCGCTTGGCAAGGCTGTGCCCACCCACGATCACCACGGCAATGTCCGCCGCATGCCCACACTCGGCTATCTGGTCGACAATCTCGAGGGCCGGGTCGTCGATGCGGAGCGCCAGCCGCTGCCGACCCGTTCCGTCGGCGTGATCGAACTTCGCGGTCCCGCGGTCACTTCCGGCTATGTCACGGTCAACGGGTTCCGCCCGGCGCAGGATGCCGACGGCTGGCTCGACACCGGCGATATCGGCTACTTCACCGATGAGGGTCTGATCGTGGTGTGCGGCCGGATCAAGGACGTCATCATCATGGGCGGTCGCAATATCTACCCGACCGATATCGAGCGTGCCGCTATGCGCGTGGCGGGGGTGCGTCCCGGCAATGCCGTCGCGGTCCGCCTGGACGCGGGTGAGAAACGCGAAAGCTTCGCCGTCGTGGTGGAAAGCAACGACCACCAGAATGCCGATGAGGTCAAGCGCATCGAACGCGAAATCGTGCACGCGGTGTTCTCCGAAGTCGGCGCCCGCCCGCGCACCGTCGCAGTGCTCGGCCCCGGTGCCCTCCCGAAAACCTCCTCGGGCAAGCTGCGCCGCTCCGCCACCGCGATCCACCTGCACTGAGCCGCAGTCGAACTCGGCCTAGTGCAGTTGATTCTGGGCCGGTTCGAGCCCGACGCGCAGTAGCAGTTCGACCGCGTCCGCGGCTTGCTCGACGATCACCGGCACTTCCTTGCGCTCCACCGACGAAAACGGTTTGAGCACGTAGTCCGCCGGGTCCTGGCGACCCGGCGGGCGGCCGATGCCGATGCGGGTGCGCAGATAGTCCTTGGTGGTCAGGGCACTGGAGACCGAACGCA
Organism: Nocardia pseudovaccinii; assembly: GCF_050942345.1. Taxonomy (NCBI): domain Bacteria; kingdom Bacillati; phylum Actinomycetota; class Actinomycetes; order Mycobacteriales; family Nocardiaceae; genus Nocardia; species Nocardia pseudovaccinii. Next base: position 1,619,933 of record NZ_CP192074.1, on the reverse strand, counting down.
ATCCGTTGTGCCCGCCCTCACCCCCGCCGCGCTTGAGCCGGACCTGACCGAACGGCAGATCCAATTCGTCGTGCACGACGATCACCTCGGTCGGCGGCACCGAGAAGAATTTCGCCAGCGCCGCGACCGAGCGTCCGGACAGATTCATGAACGAGCGCGGCTTGGCGATCAAGACCTGACGCCCGTCCAGCCTGGCCTGCAAGAGATCCGCACCGGACTTCTTGTGCACAGCAAAACGGCCGCCGACGCGCTGTGCGAGCACGTCGGCGACCAGAAAGCCGATATTGTGCCGGGTGCGCTCGTACTCCGAACCTGGGTTGCCAAGTCCGACCACGAGCGCGGGCCCGGTCGAGGATTCGGTCATTCGGACAACCGATCCGGGGAGTTCTTACTCGGCGCTCTCGGCGGCGGCCTCGGCCGCGGCAGCGGCGGCTTCCTCCGTCTCCTGCGCGGAGGCCGGGGCGGCGATGATGTTGACGATCAGCGCCTCCGGGTCACCGGCCAGGGTGACGCCCTTCGGCAGGTCGATCGCACCGGCGGTGATCTGGGTGCCCGCCTCGGCGCCCTCGATCGAGACCTCGATGGCCTCCGGAATGTTGAGCGCGTCGGCCTCGATGGACAGCGTGGTGGCGTCCTGGGTGACAAGGGTGCCCGCACCGGCCTCACCGGTCAGCGTGACGTTCACATCGGCGGTGACCTTCTCGCCGCGCTTGACGATCAGCAGGTCGGCGTGCTCGATGTAACGGCGAATCGGGTGCACCACAACGGATTTGGTCAGCGCGAGCTGCTTCTTGCCGTCGATGACGAGGTTCAGCACCGCATTGGTGCCGTGCTCGCGCAGGATGGCGGCGAAGGCCTGGGCGTTGAGCGAGAGGTGCTGCGGGTCGGCGGCGTGGCCGTACAGCACGGCGGGAACGTTGCCCGCGCGACGGGTGCGGCGGGCGGCGCCCTTGCCGAACTCCGTGCGGACGGCGGCTTCGAGAAGGTTGGCGTCGGACATGACTGGATCTACTCCCTACGGCTCTTCCGGGCTGTCAACAGTGCGCCAGGGACTGTTTCCCCCCTGGCAAATGGTTGGTCTACTCGTCGGGCGAAGACCGAACGAGGACGGCCGAGAGCCGAGCCGCGTCGATCACGGTGAACGCATTACGTCTGCGGTCACCCTCGCCGAGACAACCCGAACACCATAGCGCAAGTGTTTATGTCCAGCTGAATCGGGTGGTCGGACTGGCCGGATTGTCGTCACCCCGGTCGCGTACGCTGGAGCGGTTGCCGATCGGCCGTCTGAAAGGTTGTTGCAGTTGACCGCCTCCACTGAGGGTGTCGTCACGCCCGCCCCGCGTGGGTTGCCCGCCGAGGTCGCCCGGCGACGCACATTCGCGGTGATCTCCCACCCCGACGCGGGCAAGTCGACGCTCACCGAGGCGCTGGCGTTGCACGCCAGGATGATCTCCGAGGCGGGCGCGATCCACGGCAAGGCCGGACGCAAGTCCACCGTGTCGGACTGGATGGAGATGGAGAAGGCGCGCGGCATCTCGGTGAGTTCGACCGCGCTGCAGTTCAACTACCGCGCCGCGGGCTCCGATATCGATAACGTCATCAACCTGGTCGACACCCCCGGCCACTCGGATTTCTCCGAGGACACCTACCGCGTGCTCACGGCCGTCGACGCCGCGGTCATGCTCATCGACGCCGCCAAGGGGCTGGAGCCGCAGACACTGAAGTTGTTCCAGGTGTGTCGCCATCGCGGCATCCCGGTCGTCACCGTGATCAATAAATGGGACCGTCCTGGCCGCGCGCCGCTGGAACTGCTCGACGAGATCAGCGAGCGGATCGGCCTCACCCCGACGCCGCTGTTCCTGCCGGTCGGCATCGCCGGTGACTTCCGCGGTCTGCTACGCCGCGGTCCCGAGGGCGCGGCCGTCGAATACATCCACTTCACTCGGACCGCGGGTGGCGCGACCATCGCGCCGGAGGAATCGATAGATCCGGAATCGGCCGCGACCCGCGAGAGGGAGGCGTGGACGACCGCCGCCGAGGAGAGCGAACTGCTCTCGGCCACCGGGCAGGACCACGACCAGGAAATGTTCCTGGCCGGGCAGACCTCCCCCGTCATCTACGCCTCCGCGATGCTGAATTTCGGTGTGCGACAACTGCTGGAGACCCTGGTCGCGCTGGCGCCTGCGCCCGGCTCGCGCGCCGATATCGGCGGCACGCCGCGCGACACCACCGATCCGTTCAGCGCGGTCGTATTCAAGGTGCAGGCCGGAATGGATGCGGCACACCGGGATCGGCTCGCATTCATGCGGATCGTGTCCGGCGAATTCGAGCGCGGGATGGTCGTCACGCACGCGCAGACCGGTCGGCCGTTCGCGACCAAATACGCGCTCACCGTTTTCGGACGGGAGCGCTCGACCGTCGACACCGCCTACCCGGGTGACGTGGTCGGCCTCGTGAATGCCACCGCGCTGGCGCCGGGGCACACGCTGTTCGTGGACAAGAAGGTGGAGTTCCCGCCGATCCCGTCCTTCGCGCCGGAGCACTTCGCGGTGCTGCGGGCGCAGAGTGCGGGTAAGTACAAGCAGTTCCGCAAGGCCATCGACCAACTCGATTCCGAAGGCGTGGTGCAGGTCCTGCGCAATGACGCGCGCGGCGATGCCTCACCCGTGCTCGCGGCGGTCGGTCCGATGCAGTTCGAGGTGGTCACCGCGCGGATGCTCGCGGAGTTCAATGTCGAGACGCATATGGAGCATCTGCCCTACACGCTGGCCCGGCGCACCGATGCGGAGTCGATGGCCGAACTCGATCGGCAGCGCGGGGTCGAGGTGTTCACCCGCTCCGACGGGGCGCTGTTGGCGCTGTTCAGCGATAAGTGGCGGTTGCAGTACATCGAGAAGGAGCATCCGAAGCTGACGCTCGAGCCGCTGGTCGCCGCGGCGGATTAGGGATCGCCGTTCACCCGGCTTCGGGCTCGGCGGCCTCCGGTGCGGACTCCCGCCCCAGCAGGGTGGCGCCGGGCTCGCGCTCGACCGACGCGATGCCGTCCTCGCGCGTGATCAGCCCCCATCGACTCGAGGTCAGGCGCAGGCTCGGCAGATCGCTGAGCGAGAGCACCACCTCATAGGTGCGCTCGTATCCGGTATGCGCGATGCGCCAGCGACCGTCATTGCAGCGGACGTAGCGATCGGTATAGAAGGCCGCGCCGCGCAACAGCATGTTGTGCGCCGGTATCAGCACGGTATCGGCGAGATACCAAGTGCCGGTAGCGTTATCACCGTCGACATCGATCTCCGGATGGTCGCATCGATGCTCGGTGATGACGTGCGGACCGAGGGTGTTGCGCATGAAGGCGAGGAACGCATCCCGCGACTCGAACTGCAGGTATTCGCTGTAGGTGGCGGTCGCCTCCGGGATCATGGTGTCCGCGAATTCGTCCCACGACTTGGTGTCGAGGGTGCGCAAATACCTGAACTTCAGGCGACTGATCGCTGACACAGCATCCTGGTCCATAACTCAACAATCCCATTCGAAGTCGCCGCGCTACGGAGATTGGGAGATTTGTATCAGATTGCTATCACTTCGAGCCGAAATCGGCGGTCTACCGGGCGGGTCAGTTTCCGATGGTGAAGCAGGTGTTGCAGAAATCGCTGCCGAATTCGGTCAGCCGCAGACTCTTGCGCACGATCTTGGGCGCACGCCCGGCCTTCTTCAGCGCCGCCTCGACCACCGGCTGCACCTCGAGCACCATGTAGCGGCTGAGCACCACCGGGTCTTCGGAAACCTGGGTCAGGCCGAGGCGGTTGAGATTGATCAGATACGTGCGGGCACGGTCCGGATAACGGACACCGGCCTGTTCCGGAACCGAGGTGAGATCACCGGTTACCAACTCCGAGCCGATGCCGAGCGGACGGTTGGTGCGCACATCGACCGACGGCTGCGGACCGTTCAATGCCATGAATCGCAGAATGCGTGCCTCATCCGGAGCCAGCTCGTCGAGGATCCGGTCATAGGCGGGGTGCACGTCCTCGGTGAAGTAGACATCGGCCGAGCGAGCGAGCAGCGCATCGCCGCGGCGACGCAACTCGTCACTGCTGGCCGAGCGCAGCGGCGCTCCGATGCCGATCGGCGCGGGCTGCGGCGCGCTACCGTTGGAAGTCGGTACGTAGCTGACGATTTCGCGCACCGACCCCTCGGTGACGCCGAGCGCGCTGCGCGCGATGGAGCGCAACGCGTTACCGGTGCGCTCAGCGATATCCGCAGACGACTCACCGTCGAGCGCGGCCTGGGTGATTTCCTTGGTCACCTCATAGGTCGTCTCGACGGCCCACTGACTGCCGCGCACCACGGTGCCCGCCGCGAGCCCCGCCGCTCGGAACACACCGCGAATCAGCCGCGCCTCATTGCTGATCTGCCGCTGTTCGACATCCGAGCTGCGCTCCACCGAGCGGGAACCGGCCCGGGCTATGTCCTGTCCGGTCCTGTCGTCTGTCACGTTCTCTCCGATGTATTGCCAAGTGAACGAATACGCCCACAGATTATTGCCCGCCAGCCTTCCAGGTATGCCTTACCGCGAGCCGAGTGGGCCAGCAAACACGCCGACCCCTGCTGTCGGACGCGTGATTGTCGCCATTGTCTCCGCCCCCGGTTGACACTACGACATTCTGGACACACAGTGTGACTGATGTCTCAGACAATCCGCTGTGGCCCGGGACACTCGCGATGGACCGGCGTCTAGACCTCACAGTAGGGTCCGTCTGCCGACTGGGTGCTAGTTTGGGTTGCCGGTGAGGCGGCGGTCACCGGTATATCGGCAGGAGGGTGTCGTGTTGGAGAGTGTTTTCGGGGTGCACCCGACGGTCCTCCTGGAGTTAGTGACTATCCCCCTTTTCACTGGCATCATCGGATACATCACCAACTGGACCGGCATCCTGATGTTGTTCAAGCCGGTTGCTTTCCACGGTATTCGTTTACCCGGATTGCGCGCACTGTTTCCCTTCCTGCCCAAGCGAATTCAGGTGCTGCCGCTGCTGAGCTACGACGGCCGAATGGGCTGGCAGGGCATTGTGCCCTCGCGCGCGGACAAAATGGCGAGCATCGCGGTGGACAAGGGGCTGGCGAAACTCGGTAGCGTCGCCGACTTCTATCGCGAACTGGAGCCGGACAAGCTCGCCGAACATCTCGCCACTATCGCCGACGCACAGATCAAGGACATAGTCGAAGAAATCCTGCGCCGCGAACATCCGCAACTCTGGTACAACCTGCCGACCGGAGTGCGCGAGATGATTCACGCGCGGGTCCGCCAGCAGCTGCCCGACATTCTGCGCGAGCTGACCGAGGAATTGGGCGCCAATATCGATCAGCTGCTCGATGTCAAGCAGATGGTCATCCGTTATTTCCAGGCGCGTCCGCATCTGCTCAACACCCTTTTCCAGGTACTCGGCGCCAAAGAACTGCGGTTCATGCAGAACTTCGGTTTCTACTTCGGCGCGCCGATGGGTGTGGTGCTGGTCGCCGTGTTGCATGTGACCGGCTGGTCGTCGCTGGTGGTGCTGCCGATCGGCGGTGTCGTCATCGGCTGGGTGGTCAACTGGATCGGCCTGAATATGATCTTCGCGCCCGCCTACCCGAAGTGGTGGTGCCCGTGGCGGCAGGGTCTGCTGATCAAGCGGCAGCTCGAAATCACCGACGGCTATGCGGAATTGGTCTCCAGTCAGGTGATGACCGTCGCCAACATCGGTGACGAGTTGCTGAACGGCCCGCGCTCGGACCGGACCATGCAGATGCTCGAGGACACGCTGCGCCCGGCCGCGGACCGGGCGCTCGGACCGGCCCGACCGGCGGTGAAGTTCATGCTCGGCAGCCGGGAGTACGACTCGCTGCAGTCGACGCTGACCACCGAGGCGATGTCCATCGCGCCGATCGCCTTCGCCGATCCGGACTTCAATGTCCAGCAGGGCAGGCAAATCAACGACTACATCGCCAAACAGATGTCGGCGCTTTCGCCTCCCGACTTCGTGGATATGCTGCGATCGGCCATCAAACAGGACGAATGGCTCCTTTTTCTGCATGGCGGCGTGTTGGGGCTCTTCGCCGGATACGCTCACATCCTGATCTTCGGAACGGGAGTGGCGACAACATGGCTATGACGGAAGCTGGCGGCGACGATCTGCGGGCCGCCGGGCAGGGCTCCGAGCGAACCGAGCAGTCCGAAGTGGCCGAAACCGCAAGAACTTCCGAGTCCTCGACATCCGGGCAATCGACGGAGATCGCGCGCCTGCCCGTTGGTGCGGTCGAGCCGAAGCGGCAGGTCAGCTCGGTGCGCAAGACCGTTCGCGCGACCACCGGGGTTGCCAGGGTCGCGGTGAGCGCGGCCGCCGAGGTGACCGCGTGGGGCATCGACACCGCACTCGGCGTCGGGGCCACCGTGGTGCGCGGCAGTATCGCGGGAACTCCCCCGCGCGAGGTGCTCGCGGAGGCGGAGGCGGAGGTTCGTGACGCGGTGCGGCGCGCGTTGCGCCTGCCCGCTACGCCCGAACAGCCCACGTCCGATGCCGTTCCCACCTTGCGTGAGCAGGGGGCCGCGCTGCTGCGGCTGTCGGCGAGCACGCAGGGCGAACACCACGAAACCCACCCGGCCTTCGCGCGCATGCTCGAGGAGCTGACCCCCGATGAGGCGCGCATCCTGCGCTTCCTGCATCTCGACGGCCCGCAGCCCTCGATCGATATCCGCGCCGGACGACCGCGCGGCATCGGCGTCGAGCGAATCATTTCCGGGCTCAACCTGATCGGTGAGCACGCGGGCCTGCGCTTCCCCAACCGGATCCAGCAGTATCTGCCGAACCTGCGCCGCCTCGGACTGATCGAATTCGTCAAGGAGCCGGTGGGCAATCCGAACCGCTACCAACTCCTCGAAGCCCAATCCCCGGTCCGAGAAGTGTTGAAGCGCTCCGGTTTCGGCACGAAGGTCTACTACCGCAGCATCGCCCTCACGGGCTTCGGCGCGGACTTCGTGCAGACCTGCCTGCCGGTCGTGGTCCAGGACGGGCGCGTCTCCGGCACCAGCTGATCAGGCGCCGTCGGCCAGTTCCAGCCAGCGCTCCTCGGCGGATTCCTTTTCGGCCAGTACCTGTTTCAGCTCTGTGCCCAGGGTGATCAGTTTGTCCGGATCGGTGGCCGCATCGGCGAGGGCGGTGTGCAGACGTTGCTCGCGTTCGGTGAGCTTGTCGATGGCGCGCTCCAGTTTGGCCAGTTCCTTGCGCGCGGCACGGTAAGCAGCGGAGTCGGTCGCAGGGGTTTCGGCGGACTTGGCGTCGGTGGATCGCGTTGCGGCCGAGCTCGATGCGGCGCGCTTCTTCAGGTATTCGTCGATGCCGCCGGGGAGATTGGTGAGTTTTCCATCGCCGAACAGGGCCCAGGTGGAGTCGCAGATGCGCTCGATCAGATAGCGGTCGTGGCTGATCACGACCAGCGTGCCCGCCCAGTTGTCGAGCAGGTCTTCCAATTGTTGCAGGGTGTCGATGTCCAGGTCGTTGGTCGGCTCGTCGAGCAGCAGGACATTCGGTTCGGACATCAGGATCCGGGTCAGTTGCAGCCTGCGGCGCTCGCCACCGGATAGGTCACCGACCGGGGTGCGCTGACGGGCCGGGGTGAAGCCAAGACGCTCGGCCAGCTGGCCTGCGGAGATTTCCTTATCGCCCAGCATGATTCGCTGCGCGATCTGCTGCACCGCCTCCAGCACCCGCAGATCGGTCGGTAGGTCGTCGAGTTCCTGACGTAGCCAACCGATCTGAACCGTCTGTCCCTGAATGCGTTTGCCCACAGCGGGTTCGACGGCACCGGCCAGCGTGCGTAGCAGGGTCGTCTTGCCGGAGCCGTTCACACCGACCAGGCCGACCCGCTCCCCCGGCGCCAGGCGCCAGGTCAAGTCACGCACCAATTCGCGGCCGTCCGGGGTGGTGAGTGTGGTGTCCTCGAGTTCGATGACGACGCGGCCCAGGCGCTTTCGCGCGAACGCGGCCAGCGAGACGCTGTCGCGCGGCGGCGGCACATCGGCGATCAGCGCCTCGGCCGCCTCCACCCGATAGCGCGGCTTGGAGGTGCGGGCCTTCGCACCGCGTCGCAACCAGGCCAGCTCCTTGCGCGCCAGATTCGCGCGCCTGGCCTCGGAGGCATCGGCCTGCCGCGCCCGCTCGGCGCGCGCGAAAATCCAGTCGCCGTAACCGCCTTCGTAGCTTTCGACCTTGCCGCCGACGACCTCCCAGGTGTCGGTGGCGACGGTGTCGAGGAACCAGCGATCGTGGGTCACGACCACCAGCGCGCTGCGACGCTCCAGCAGATGTTGCGCCAGCCACTGCACGCCCTCGACATCGAGGTGGTTGGTCGGCTCGTCCAGGACGAGCAGATCGAGGTCGCGAACCAGCGCGGCGGCCAGTGCGACGCGGCGGCGCTCGCCACCGGAGAGATTGTCGACCGAAGTATCCAGACCGAGGCCCTCGATCCCGATGCCCTCCATCACCGAACGGATGCGCGGATTCGAGGCCCACTCATGCTCGGCCACGCCGTATTCATGTCGGCGCTCCCGGGGCCCTCCGTGGTCACGCAAGCTACCGCCTCCGTGCCCGTCGCTCGCGCCGGGGGTCATCGCGTCATCGGCCAGTCCGGCCAGCACCACGGATCCGACGGTCGCGCCCACGGGAAGTACACCGCGCTGGGTCACCACCGCGATGCGCAGCCCGCCGACCCGGCTCACCCGGCCGCTGTCGGGCGGCTCGAGACCGGTCAGCACCTCCAACAGGGTGGTCTTGCCGCCGCCGTTCAGGCCGACGACACCGATCCGCTCGCCCGCGTGGATGCCGAGCGAAACATTGTCCAGGAGCGGTTTGATACCGAAGCTCTTGGAGACCTGTTCGAGATTGATCAGGTTGGACATGGATCCTTCCGAGTCATGCGCCGGGCGAGCACTCGCCCCGCGCAAGCGTACCGAGCATCCCGAACCACCCGCCGCCCCACCGAACGCCCGAGCGTCCATCCAGGTATCGCGGCCCAGGACCACTTGCACGCCGCGCACTTGTTCTCCGCTCCGACCGCCTGATCCGATCCTGATCAGCGCAGTCCGCCGCGAAGGCGCAACCCTGTCGAGTCTCGGAGACTTGCGCTACGAACGACGTTCGTTTAGAGTCGCCGTAGCGAACAACGTTCGTCACGAACGGTGTTACGGCGCTCCTGAGACACAGCCGCAGAATGGAGCCCCGCCTCGAGATCGAGGTGAGTGGGGCGGCACGGTTTCACCTACCCCTGGAGGTTCTCATGCACGTCGGACTCGGTCTGCCCATTTCCGATCCCGCTGCACTGCTCGACTGGGCCCGCCGCGCCGATGCGGGTCCGTTCTCCACACTCGGTCTGCTCGACCGGCTCGTCTACGACAATCCCGAACCACTGGTCGCGCTCGGCATGATCGCCGGTGCCACCAACCGCATCAAGGTGCAGACCGAGGTGCTCATCGCGCCACTGCGCGAGCCGTCGCTGCTCGCCAAGCAGGCCGCTACCCTCGATCGCATGTCCGGCGGCCGCCTGGTGCTCGGCCTCGGCGTCGGCGGTCGCGCGGACGATCACATCGCCTCCGGCACCGAACTGCGCTCCCGCGGCCGTCGCATGGACGAACAACTCGAGATCATGCGCCGCCTGTGGTCCGGCCGGGCGTACGGCACCGACTGCGGACCGATCGGTCCCGCGCCGCTGCGTCCCGAAGGACCCGAACTGCTCTTCGGCGGTTTCCAGCCCGCCGCCATCGATCGCGTCGGCCGTTGGGGTGGTGGCTTTCTCGCCGCCGCAGCACCGTCGTGGGCCGGTGGCCTGTTCGACACCGCCCGCCGCTCCTGGAAGGAACACGGCCGCGAGGGCGAGCCCCGCATTGTCGCCCAGGTCAATGTCGCGCTCGGCGCACCCGACCTGATCGAAGACGCCCGCACCTCGATGGGCGCCTACTACGAATTCAGCGGTCGCGCCGAGTTCATGCTCGCCGGAATGCTCACCACACCCGACGAGATCCGCACGGCCATCAGCCAATTCGAGGATCTCGGCGCGGATGAGGTCATGCTCTACTGCTACGGCCGCGACGCCGACCAAGTGGACCGCCTCGCCGACGTCATCGCGTAACGGACGAAACTGTCAGCGCTTGCCCGGCGTCTCGCTGCTGATGACGCGAGCGCCGGGCACCGGTCCGCTGGCCGTGCGCACGCTACGGCACACACCGGCCCCCGCGAGTTCGGCCGCGACCGCCACCGCGCCGTCCTCGCTGTCACACAGGAATGCGCAGGTCGGGCCGGAACCGGAGACCAGCCCGGCAAGCGCCCCGGCACCAACACCCGCACGCAATGTTCGTCGCAACTCGGGTTTCAGCGACAGCGCGGCCGCCTGCAGATCGTTACCCAGCAGCGGCGCAAGCTGTTTCGGGTCACCGGAAGCCAGTGCCTGCATCAGCGCCTGCGGCTCACCGAGCCGGGGCGGGGTGCCGTTCTCGCGTAGTCGGTCGAGTTCGGTGAAGACCGCGGGCGTGGACAATCCGCCCTTGGCCAGCGCGAGTACCCAGTGAAAGGTATTGCGGGACAACACCGGAAGCAGCCGCTCGCCGCGGCCGGTGCCGAGCGCCGTTCCGCCGTGCAGCGCGAACGGCACATCGCTGCCGAGTTCGGCTGCGACCGTGAACAATTCGTCGCGGGTCAGCCCGACATCCCAGAGTTCGTTCAGGCCCACCAGCGCCGCGGCGGCATCCGCACTGCCGCCTGCCATGCCACCGGCCACCGGAATGCCCTTGTTGATGGCGATTTCCACCAGCGGTGCGCGGCCGGCCAGATGGGCGACGCGCACGGCGGCCTTCCACACCAGATTGGTGCGATCGGTCGGCACATCGTCGGCGCCCTCGCCGCTGACCCGCACGGTGAGCGAGGCAGCCGGTGCTAGTTCCAGATCGTCGCTGAGCGAGAGGGCTTGGAACACGGTGGTCAGATCGTGATAGCCGTCCGCGCGCACGTCACCGACGCCTAGGTGGAGGTTCACCTTGGACGGCGCGCGCACGATGACGGGACTTGGCACAACTGACAACACGGTGCTCAAGCCTATCCCGTGGGTACGACAGGTGCTCAGGTCGAGATGAGACATTCACCGCCCATGTGTCGGACGGTTACAACAGCGCCCCGCCGGTGGCATCGATCCACTGTCCGGTGATCCACCGCGAATCGTCCGAGGCGAGGAATGCGGTGATATCCGCGATATCACCAGGCTGGCCGACTCGATTCAGCGGCGACATTCCGGCCACCACCGCCTCGGTCTCGGCATTGCGCAACCAGTTCGCGTTCATATCGGTATCGATCACGCCCGGCGCGACGGCATTCACGGTGATGCCGCGGGCGCCGAGTTCCTTTGCCAGCGTTTGGGTGAACGTATCGATCGCGCCCTTGGTCATCGTGTAGGCGATCAGCTGCGGCATTCTCGCCCCGTGCGTGAGGCCGGTGGAGACATTGACGATGCGGCCACCGTCGCGCAGCCGATCCAGCCCCAGCTTGGTGACGAAGAACGGCGCCTTCGCATTCACGGCGAAGACCCGGTCGAAGGCGGCCTCATCGGTGCCGCCGATCGGTTCGCGGATGCCATCGATGCCCGCGTTGTTGACGATGACGTCCACGCCGTCGGCCTGTGCGTCGAATGCGGCCCACAGCGCCGCGGCATCTCCGGGCACGCCGAGTTCGGCCTTGATCGCGAAGGCCGAACCGCCCGCCGCCTCGATGGCGGCAACGGTTTCCTTCGCCGCCTGCTCATTGCCGTTGTAGTGCACGGCGACCCGCGCCCCGTCCCGGCCGAGCCGCTCCGCGATGGCCCGGCCGATGCCGCGGCTCGCGCCGGTGACCAGCGCGGTCTTGTCGTCGAGCGGGCCGGTTTGCAGCAGTGCACCCATGACGGGTTCCTTTCTCTAGCGGTCACTACAGAAAGGACGTTAACATATTCTCTAGCGAGCGCTATAAAATGCGGATATGAGTGCACCGGCCAGAGGACGCCCCCGCTCGTTCGATCGGGACGCCGCGCTGGAAAAGGCGCTGCGCCTGTTCTGGGCGCGCGGTTACGAGGCGACCTCGATCGGCGATCTGACCGCGGCGATGGGCATCGGCGCGCCGAGCCTGTACGCCGCATTCGGCGATAAGGCGACGCTGTTCAACGAGGTGGTGCAGGTCTTCGGCACGCGCTACGGCAGCTTCATCCCGCGCGCGCTCGCCGAGGAGCCGACCGCCGAGGCGACGATTCATCGCATCCTGCGCGAGGCGGCGACGGAGTACACCCGGCCCGATTGCCCGCACGGCTGCCTGGTGATCAGCGCGGGACTCAACACCACCAGCACCGAGATCGCCGACATGCTGCGCGCGCTTCGCAACCGGAATGTGGCGGCCTTCGCCGCGCGCATCCAGGCTGATATCGATGCGGGTTCGTTGCCGCCGGAGGCCGATGCGGCCACGCTCGCGCGGTATGTCGGCACTGTCATGCAGGGCATGTCGCAGGCGGCCCGAGATGGCGCGAGCGCCACGGAACTCGAGCGGGTTGCCGAAATGGCCATGCACGGTTGGTCTTCCGCCGTTTGATTCGGGAACTTTCCAGACCTCTGCGGCGACTGATCGACGGAACCTCGACGCAACTCACCCTTGCGTTCAATACCCTCCGGGGGTATGTTGATTTGCGTCGGGGATACCCCCGCACCGTATTATCGAATGTGAGCGAAGGAGTCGGAGATGGCCACGAGCACCTACACCGTCACGGGGATGACCTGCGGACACTGCGTCAGCTCGGTCAAGACGGAGATCGGCAAGATCGATGGCGTGACCAGCGTGGACGTCGACCTCGCCAGCGGTGCGGTCCGGGTGGACAGCACCGCACCGCTCGCCGACGCCGATATCGTCGCCGCCGTTGACGAGGCGGGATACGAGGTCGCCGTCTGATGCAGGCCCGGCTGAGATTCGCCGCGGTCGGCGGCGGTCTCGTCGCGCTGTTCGGTGTCGCACTCGGTATCGGCGCCCTGGTGGGCGATCCGACCGGATCGACACCGGACCACGGCGCGATGGCGCACACCGAACAGGACACCGGGCTGTCGGATTCGCGATCCGGCTACACCCTGACCGACCTGAGCGCGCCCACCGATCCGAATCGAGCCGGGGCCCTGCATTTTCGGATCACCGGACCGGACGGAGCTCCGGTCACCCGATTCACCACCCAGCACGACAAGAAGCTGCACCTGATCGTGGTCCGCTCGGATACCACCGGATATCGGCACGTGCACCCGACCATGGACGACACGGGCACCTGGTCGATCGATTGGAATTGGACAGCGCCCGGCACCTATCGCGTCTTCGCCGATTTCGTCCCAGAACGGGGACCCGGCGATCTGGTCCTGAGCCGGGCCGTGACGGTCGCGGGACCAGCCGAGCTCCAACCACTTCCATCCGAGTCCCGGTCGGCGACGGTGGACGGCTACCAAGTGCGCATGGCGGGCGATCCGAGCACCGCGGGCAGCGAACTTCGTTTCACCGTGACGCGCGACGGCGCGCCGGTGACAGACCTCGAGCCGTATCTCGGCGCGTACGCACATCTTGTGGTCTTGCGGGCCAACGACCTTGCCTACCTGCACGTCCATCCGCAGGGCGAAATCGGCCGCACCCCAGCCGGTCCGGAGGTCGGCTTCCATGCCCAGACCCCGAGTGCGGGCGTATTTCGGTTGTATCTAGACTTCTCCCACGGCGGTGTCGTACATACCGCCGAGTTCACTGCGCGCGTCGAATCATCCACAGCGCCATCCACATCCGATGGTGGACACCATCCGGGTGGCGGTCACCCCTGACCGTATGCGCCGACCAGCCCATGCTCGAGCTGGCATTCGGCGCGATGACCTGCGCTTTTCATGCGGCACGCGGAGTGTGGCGACACGCGCGAATTGATTGCCGCGGCACATGAATCCGGTTCCGCGACCAACAAGGCAAAAGTTGGTTATCCACAATCTGTTTCGCTCGCGGCGACACCCCCGCAAGCGAACCGCTCGGATAACGCCGCGCATGATCCCGCCTCACCCGCCACAGAAACCGACCAGTCCGGCAATCCTTCGCCATTGCCCGATACGGATTCCAAGCGCACACTTGGGAAATCCAAGTAGTTGATTGGGGAAACCGTGGCAGACGGTACTCGGGATCGCATCGTCGCCCAAGCGCTGCGCTTGTTCGCCGAACAGGGTTACGCGGCCACCAGCGTGGCGGCGATCGAGGAGGCGGCCGGACTTTCGCCGCGTTCCGGGGCGCTGTACACCCATTTCGGGTCGAAAGAGCAGGTGCTCGCGGCGGCCGTCGCGGGCGCGGTCGAATTGGCGCAGACCGGCTTCGCGCTGGCGTCGATGTTTCCGCTGGGCGATCTGCGGGCCGAACTCGTTCTGGTGGCGCGCGGCTCGCTGCTGCTGATGACGAACTGGCGCAATCTGATTCGGGTCATGATGAAGGAGAGCGAACAGTTCCCCGAGGTGATGTCGCAGGCCAGGGAGCGACTGTTCACGCCCTCGTATCGGTATCTGGCCGACTGGATGACCGAACGTGCCGCGCAGGAAGGTCTGCCCGAGCGCGACTTCGAGGCGACGGCCGCCGTCTGGCTCGGTGCGATCGAGAACTACTGGGTGATGTCGAACGTCTACCACCATCCACCCTTCGACATGGACGACGGAAGGTTCGTAGCCGAATGGGTTGATTCCCTACTCACCGCACTGGGGGCGAAACAATGACCTATACCTTCGATCTCAACGATCCAGCCGTCATCGCGGATCCATATCCGAACTACGCGCGACTACGCGACGAAGCGCCGGTACACCACTCGACCGACCCGGACCTGTGGCTGGTCAGCCGCTACGACGACGTACGCACCGTGGTGCGCGACGCCCAGCGGTTCTCCTCCGCGGTCTCCGCGATCGACTCCGATCCGTTCAATCCGAGCATGCAGCCACCGAAGTTGCTGCGTCGCCTATTCGCTGGAATACCCGCCATCCGGGTAATGCTGACCAGCGATCCGCCGGACCATACGATGTTGCGGCGCAAGGTGAGCCGCGTGTTCACCCCGCGCCGGATCGCCGAATGGGAGCCCCGGATCCGCGAGGTCACCGCACAGCTGATGAACGATATGTTGGCCGCCGACCGACCCGCAGATCTGGTCCGCGATCTCGCCTCACCACTGCCCGCCACAATCATCGCCGAAATGCTGGGCGTGCCCGCGGCACGCCAGGACGATTTCAAACGCTGGTCCGACGAACTGGTCGACGGATTGCTCACCGGCGGCAGCCGAACCAAGATGATCCGCAGCGCGATCGCCATCTCCTGGTTCTTTGTCCGCACCATTCGCCGACGCCGCCGCGCACCCGGCGACGACCTGATCAGCCTGCTTATCACCGGCACCGGGGACGAGGCGCTCACGCTTCCCGAGACCGTCAACTTCTGCGTCCTACTGCTGGTCGCCGGCCACGAGACGACAACCAACCTCATCGTCAACGCCATGCTCGCCCTCTTCGACCGCCCAGATCTCCGCGATCAGGTCCGTGCGAATCCCGAGTTGGCCGCTGCTGTCGTCGCGGAGGCGCTGCGCTTCGACGGTCCCGGCCAAGGTCTGCTCCGCGTCGCGCGCACGGATATCGAACTGAGCGGCACGACGATTCCCTCGGGCGCCTTTGTCCTGCCGCTGATCGGCTCCGCCAACCGCGACCCGCGCCGATTTCCGGACCCGGACGAATTCCGTTTGGACCGCCCGAATATCCAGGACCACTTGGCCTTCGGCGCGGGCATCCACTACTGCATCGGCAGCGCCCTCGCCCGCATCGAAGCCACCGCCGCCATCGCGGAAATCACCCGCCGTATCCCCGATATCGCTCCGGCCGGAGCGCCCGAGCGGATAGCCAGCCCCGTCCTGCGCGGTCTACGCACCCAACCGATCACCTTCACCCGCAACGAGATACACGCGGGTTGAACCTTCGGGGCTCACGCCTGGGCGGCGAGGCGGACGAAGGCTGCGGTGTCCAGGGTTTCGCCGCGGGCGGTCGGAGCGATTCCGGCGGCGACGAGGCGGCGTTCGGCTTCGGCGGGAGAACCGGCCCAGCTGCCCAGGGCGGCGCGGAGGGTTTTGCGGCGCTGGGCGAAGGCGGCGTCGACCACCTCGAAGACGCGGCGGCGGTGCGCTTCGTCCATCGGCCACGGCGGTTCGGCGTAGCGCTCGATGCGGACCAGGCCGGAGTCGACCCGGGGCACCGGCCAGAACACCTGGGTGCCCACCGCGCCCGCGCGGCGAACGGTGCCGAAGAAGCCCGCCTTGACGCTCGGGACGCCGTAGACGCGACTGCCGGGCTCGGCGGCGAGACGGTCCGCGACCTCGGCCTGCACCATCACCAATGAGGTTGTGATGCTGGGCAATTCGGCGAGCAGGTGCAGCAGCACCGGCACGGCGACGTTGTAGGGCAGATTCGCCACCAGCGCCGACGGCGCAGCAGGCAGTCTGTCCGCACGAACCCGCAGCGCATCGGCCTCCACGACGGTCAACTGCCCGGCCAGTTCCGGCGCGCGATCGGCGACGGTCACCGGAAGATGTTTCGCCAGAACGGGATCGATCTCGACGGCGATGACCGAATCCACCACATCGAGCAGCGCCAATGTCAGCGAACCGAGGCCCGGCCCGACCTCGAGCACCGCATCCCCGCGCCCGACCCCGGCCGCCGCGACAATCCGCCGCACCGTATTGGCGTCGTGCACGAAGTTCTGTCCGAGCTGCTTGGTCGGCCGCACGCCGAGTCGCTCGGCCAGTGCCCGCACCTCGGCGGGCCCCAGCAGCGCAGCACTCCCACGGGCGGAAATATCGGGTTCGGACACGTCCGACAACGTATCAACCCGCCCGCTGTGATCAGCCGATGCCCAGGCGACTCGTGCAGGCGGGCCAGGCACCCCACCCCTGGCGGGCGCGGGTGACTTCGGCGATGGCGATCTGTTCTTCGCGGGTCGCCAGGTCGGCGCGCGGGGCGTACTTGAGACCGCCCTGACGTTCCCAGGTGCCCTGGTCGAACTGGATGCCGCCGAAGTAGCCGTTGCCGGTGTTGATGCCCCAGTTACCGGTGGACTCGCAGCGGGCCAGCGCATCCCAGATATCACCGTCACGCACCGGCGGCACCTCGGTACCGGGCTTGGCCCCCTTGCGGACCGTCTTCGGCTGAGCCGTCACCTTCACATTGGAAGCGATCGGCCGCCGACTGACCTCCTGGCCATTGACCATGGTGACCGCGAACGTCACGTCCTGCACACCGGGCGCGCCCTGACTCTCCACCACGGTCCGGCTCATATTCAGGGTCGGATCCTCGATCACATTCTCCGGCGGATCCAGCGGCACCGTCTCGACCTTGTTCTCGACGCGCTGGCGGGTCACCACGATCCGCAGCCCATCGGTGAGCGGCGTGGTCGCCGCGGGCTCGACGGTGTCCTGCTCGATCAGCGGAATGCCCGCCGCGGTGAGGAATTCACCGACGGTCGGCGCGGCCAGTCGAACATCGACCGGATTGCCGATGCCGTCGAGCAGCGATATCGAACGCGGGCTGGCGATCTGCAGCGCGGCGCCCTCGAGCGGCAACTTCTCGTTGCGGGCGGGGGAAACGAATACCTCGCGGGGCAGGTGCAGTTGGTCGACCACGTCGCCCGCGGTCAGACCGGTCGACCACACCTTCTCGGGCTTGCCGTCCAGCGATATCGCGACCTCGCGCGCCCGGTTGTAGGTGATGGTCGCGCCATCGGTGATCGCCGCGGCCAGCGCGGGCCGGACCAGGTCGCGGTCGTTCACATCGAACCCCGCGGCCTTCAACACCCCGCTGACGTTGCGCGACATGGTGGTCTGCGTCATCTGCTCACCGTCCACGACGACCGTGACCGTCTTGCGGTTCACGATCGCCATCGCGGCACCGACGATCAGCGTCACCAGCAACGCCGCAACCGCCGCGTACAGCAGCGGCGAGCGGGACTGGTTGATCCTCGTGAATGGAGACATGGTCACAGTACGATAACGAAGGGGTCAGCGGTCTACAACCGTCGTGTTACGACCGGCGGGTATCAATATCACAAACGAATATCGACGCCGCAGGTAAATCACAAAACGTGCCGACCAAAGTGACCTAGGACACACTTACCCGCCCAAATGTGAAACAAGATCAGGTGAAATTGGGCGCCACTCGCGATTCCACCTGATCTCGAATTCAGATGCCGTAGATACGGCGGGCATTGGCGGTGGTGATTTCGGCGAGGGCCACCGGATCCTGGTCGCGCAATTCCGCCAGGGCGCGCACGGTGTAGGGAAGGCAATACGATTCGTTGGGTGCGCCACGGAATGGATGCGGCGTGAGATATGGCGCATCGGTTTCGACCAAGATCTGGTCATCGGGCACGACCTTGGCGGCCTCGCGCAATTCGTGCGCGTTCTTGAAACTCACCGTGCCGGAGAAGCTGAGGATGTACCCCTCGGCGACACACGACATCGCCATATTGGTGTCCGAGGAAAAGCAATGGAAGATCACGGTTTCCGGAGCGCCCTCGTCCAGCAGTACCGTCAGCAGATCGTGGTCGGCCTCGCGGTTGTGGATCATCAGCGGTTTGCGCAGACGTTTGGCCAGGTCGATATGCCAGCGGAAGCCCTCGACCTGATCCTCGATATCGGCGCAGCCCTCCAGCTTGCCCGGCCAGTAGTAATCCAGGCCGGTTTCGCCGATCGCGACCACGCGCGGGTCGGCGGCCAACCGCTCCAGTTCGGCCTTGGCCGCATCGTCGAGCGCATTCGCCCGCGTCGGATGCAGCGCCACGGCGGCGAACACCCTCCGATCCCAGCTCGCGGCCTGTACGGCCCACTGCGCCGCGGCCAGATCATCGGCGACGGTGACCACCTGGCCGACCCCGACCGAGGCCGCACGATCCACGATCACCGCCGTCGACTCCGCATCGGTCGCCCCGCAGGCATCCAGATGCGTATGCGCGTCGACCAGCGGCGCGAGCGGTTCCGGCAGCTCGGGCGCGGCCCGTTTGGCGCTCATCGGCGAACTCCGGCCGCACCGAACCCGGGCGCGTGACTGCGGCAATCGCGTCCAGGGATATTCACGTGAGCGTCGGAATCCACGCGCATTACAGTAGACACACCATGAGCCCAGCCGACCGCCCCGCCTTCTACATCACAACGGCCATCGCATACCCGAACGGTGCGCCGCACATCGGGCATGCGTACGAGTACATCTCGTCCGACGCCCTCGCCCGCTTCAAGCGGCTCGACGGTTATGACGTCTTCTTCATGACCGGCACCGATGAGCACGGGCAGAAGATGCAGCAGACCGCGGTGGCCGAGGGGGTGCCGGTGGAGGAGCTCGCGGCGCGCAACTCGGATGTGTTCGAGGCGATGGACAAGACGCTCGACATCTCCTACGACCGCTTCATCCGCACCACCGATGACGACCACCAGGTGGCCAGCGCGGCGATCTGGGAGCGGATGCTCGCCAACGGCGATATCTACCTGGACAACTACTCGGGTTGGTACTCGGTGCGCGACGAGGCGTTCTACACCGAGGAAGAAACGACACTGCTCGAGGACGGCACCCGGATCTCGACCGAATCGAAGACGCCGGTCACCTGGACCGAGGAGTCGAACTACTTCTTCCGGCTGTCGAACTACCAGGACAAGCTGCTCGCGCTCTACGACGAACATCCCGAATTCATCGCGCCCGCAACGGCTCGCAACGAGATGGTGAGTTATGTGAAGGCGGGTCTGAAGGACCTGTCCATTTCACGCACCACCTTCGACTGGGGCGTCCCGGTGCCCGGCCATCCCGATCATGTGATGTACGTATGGGTGGACGCGCTCACCAACTACATCACCGGCGTCGGCTTCCCGGATACGGAATCCGTTGCGTTCCAGCGGTTCTGGCCCGCCGACGTGCACATCATCGGTAAGGACATCACCCGGTTCCACACCGTGTACTGGCCCGCGTTCCTGATGTCGGCCGGGATCGAATTGCCGAAACGCGTTTTCGTGCACGGGTTCCTGTACAACAAGGGCGAGAAAATGTCCAAGTCGGTCGGCAATGTGGTCGACCCGCTGGCGCTGGTCGACGAGTACGGCGTGGACGCGGTGCGGTTCTTCCTGCTGCGCGAGATCTCCTACGGTCAGGACGGCAGCTACAGCCATGAGGCGATCGTCGGGCGGATCAATACCGATCTGGCCAATGAATTCGGCAATCTGGTGCAGCGCAGCCTGAAGCTGGTCGCGCGCGACTGCGGCGGTGTGGTGCCGACACCGGGCGAATTCACCGAGGCCGATCGCGCCCTGCTCGACCGCGCCAACGGCCTGCTGGAGCGCTGCCGCACCGAATTCGATACCCAGCAAATGCATTTGGCGCTGGAGGCGATCTGGCTGACGCTCGGTGAGGCCAACCGCTACTTCTCCGCTGAGGCGCCGTGGGCGCTGGCCAAGACCGGCACCGAGGAGTCGCTGGCCCGCGAGGCGACCGTGCTCTACGTGACCATCGAACTGCTGCGCATCGTGGCGATTCTGGTACAGCCGGTGGTGCCGGAGTCGGCGGGCAAGATCCTGGATCTGCTTGCCAGCCAGAACCGTACCTTCGCCGATATCGCGACCCCGCTGGTCCCGGGCACCCCGCTGCCCGAGCCCGAAGCGGTCTACCCGCGCTACGTGGAGCCGAAGAAGTAATCAGCAGAAGGCGATACGTAGCGCGAGGCGTTCCAGGCGGCTACCGCATCTGGGATAACAAGACGCGCCGTTACTGGGGTGACCACTACCAGCTGTGCCCGGACGATCTGCTGACCGAACTCAACGGTGCCGCCGATTACGCGAAGATCACCGCGTTACTGAGGCGCTACCGCTCGATGAAGCGGTAGCGCTTCAGGTTCAGCCGGATCTCCGGGGAGGGCTACTTCCAGCGGTCGAGCAGCCGATTGATCTCGGCGGTCAGCGCCCACTGCAGCATGGGGCCGAAGGTGATGCGGCCGACGCCCTGTTCAGCGAAGACGGCCTTATCCGACTTGCCGGGCAGCCCGACAGCGCTGATCGGCAGCGGCAATTCGCTGGTCAGCCGGCGCATATCGGTATCGGAGTGCCGACCCGCCGGGAACAGCGAATCCGCACCCGCCGCGGCGGCCAGCCGCAGGCGCGCGATGGCGCGATCGACGCGATCGCTCGCGTCACCGTCCTCGCGCATGAACAGGTCGGTGCGCGCATTGATGACCACGTGCACGCCCGCCGCGTCGGCGAATTGGCGCAATCCACGCACGAAATCGGCATGCTCCTCGGGCGTGCGCAACCGGCCGCCCTCGCTGTGCACCGTGTCCTCGATATTGAGGCCGATCGCGCCCGCCTCCAGCAGTCCCTCGATCAACTGCGCGGGTTCGAGGCCGTAACCGGATTCGATATCGACCGACACCGGAACCTCGACCGCACCGGTGATCTGCCGGACGCGGGTCAACAGTTCCGCGAATTTCATCCCTTCCTTATCGCTGCGTCCGATCGAGTCGGCGACCGGATGACTGCCCATGGTCAGCGCCGAAAATCCTGCCGCGACAGCGACATTCGCCGACCACGCATCCCACACCGTCGGAAAGACACCGGGATCGCCCGGGATATGCAATTCGAGAAACGCCTTCGCCTTGCTTTCCAAAGAGGTCATGACACCGATCATCGTCGCGCCCGTGATCGATAGCACTATGACACTCCCCATCCGTCCGCCCGGGAGTGTCGGCGATGGCGAGTCGCGCTAGGAACTGTCACCGCCGTTGCGGCGCGCGGTCAGCACCGCGTCGTACAGTTCGCGGCGGGAAACTCCGGTCTCGGCGGCCACCTGAGCGCAGGCGTCCTTGAGGCGAATACCTTCGGCGGTCAGCGATTCGACCTCGTCGACCAGATCGGCGGGATCGGCGGCGACGGGTTGGGCGCCCTCGAGGACGACGGTGATCTCACCGCGCGCCCCATCGACCGCCCAGGCGGCTAGTTCGCCGAGGGTACCGCGGACGACCTCCTCGTATGTCTTGGTCAGTTCCCGGCAGACCGCGGCCCGCCGGTCCGGACCGAGCACCTCGACCGCGTCGGCCAGACAGTCGGCGAGCCGGTGCGGTGCCTCGAAGAATACGCAGGCGCGCGGCTCGGTGAGTAAGGTGCGCAACCACTCTCGACGCTGGCCGGATTTGCGCGGCGCGAATCCGTCGAAACAGAAGCGTTCCACCGGGAGCGCGGACAGTGCCAGTGCGGTGGTCACCGCCGACGGTCCCGGCAGGCAGGTGACCTGCAGCTGACGCTCGACACAGGCCACCACCATGCGATAACCCGGATCGCTCACCGAGGGCATGCCCGCGTCGGTCACCAGCAGCACCGTGCTGCCGCCCTCGATCTCATCGAGCAGCGCCGGAATCTTGGCGGACTCGACGTGGTCGTCGAACCGCAGGACGCGCCCGGTGATCTCCACCTCCAGGGCCTTGGCGAGGGAGCGGGTGCGACGGGTGTCCTCGGCCGCGATGATCTCGGCGGATCCGAGCGCCTCGCGTAGCCGCTGTGAGGCGTCGCCGATCTCGCCCATCGGCGTCGCCGCGAGCACCAATCGCCCCACTCGGTCCACCACGCTCCTCCGCCTCCCCGGGCCTTTTGCCGGTCGTCAACGCCTCGAGACTTGGTCGCCGGACCGGCGGTTGGGTGCGCGACGAGTTCTGGGCGCACCCGATGAGTTACCCATGCCTCACGAAATCAGTCGCGACCTTCGCTGGAGAAAGATTCTCTCACCACAGGAAAACGAATCCGGTGCTGGGTGATCACGCCGACGTGGATACTCATCTCGTAACGTCTGGCCGGCTGCTCAGGGTGTGATTCGCGCGGCGGCGCGCTCACCGGTGCGGGTCACGGTGGCTCGAACAGCATACGATCGGGGCGTGACCCAGGTGACCGACCAGCGCGCGACCGTAGCCGGGGCCGTGCCCTCTTGGTCGAGCCCCGCGCCCCTGCGTCCATCGCCCGACTTCGGGCCGCTCGACAAGCTCCAGGGGTGGGTGGTCACCGCGGTACTCACCGCGATCGCGGCGTTGACGCGGTTCATCCTGCTGGACTATCCGACCGACGCCTACACCCCGGTCTTCGACGAGAAGCACTACGCGCCACAGGCCTGGCAGATCCTCACCGGCGGCGGCGTCGAGGACAATCCCGCATACGGGTTGGTGGTGCATCCCCCGATCGGCAAACAGCTGATCGCGGTGGGCGAGTGGATGTTCGGCTACAACGGCTGGGGTTGGCGATTCAGTGCGGCGCTGGCGGGCACCGTCCTGGTGCTGCTGGTCATCAGGATCGTTCGCCGGATGGCGCGGTCCACGATGGTGGGCGCGATCGCGGGCATTCTGCTGATCGCCGACGGACTCACCTTCGTCTCCTCGCGCATCGGCATGCTCGACATCTTCATGGCGGTGCTGGTCACCGCCGCATTCGGCTGTCTGATCGTGGACCGCGACGAGGTGCGCGCCCGAATCGCCAAGGCGGACTACGAGGGTCGGATCGATGCGAGCGAATGGGGTCCGCGACTCGGAGTGCGCTGGTGGCGCTTCGGCGCCGGTGTGCTGCTCGGACTGTCCTGCGGCACAAAGTGGTCCGGGATGTACTTCATCCTCGCGTTCGGGCTCATGAGCGTCTATTTCGACATGTCCGCGCGGCGCGCCTACGGTGTGCGGCGGCCCTGGGCCGGCACGGCCGTGCGCGACGTCGGGCCCGCGCTGTACTCGTTGATGCTGATTCCGCTCGGGGTGTATCTGGCCAGTTACTGGGCCTGGTTCGCCAGTGAGGACGGTGTCTTCCGGTATGCGGTCGGCAATCAGGTCGGTCGCGACGGTCCGTGGTCGTGGCTGCCGAGTGCGCTGCGCTCGCTGTGGTACTACAGCGGTGAAACGCTGCGGTTCCACGAGGGCCTGACCAATTCGGCAGGTAACCATCACCCCTGGGAATCCAAGCCGTGGACCTGGCCGATGGGGCTGCGGCCGATGCTCTACTACTACGCCGACAGCGGTGTCACCGGGTGCGGTCAAACCCAGTGCGTCAAGGCCGTGATGCTGATCGGCACCCCGGCGATCTGGTGGATCGCATTCCCGGTGCTGGGCTGGATGCTGTGGCGCACTGTGGTCCGTCGGGACTGGCGCTATGCGGCGGTACTGACCGGATACGGCGCCGGACTCATTCCCTGGTTCTTCACCCTCGATCGGCAGATGTACTACTTCTACGCCGTGCCGCTGGCCCCGTTCCTGGTGATGGGGATCGCACTGGTGTGCGGCGATATTCTCGGCCCGGCCCGATCGGTGCACATACCGCGAAGTCCGGCGGGCACCTATCTGCCCGCGGTCCCCAGTGAACGGCGCAGCCTCGGACTGCTCGCGGTCTGCATCTACCTCGGCCTGGTGATCGCCAATTTCATCTGGCTCTGGCCGATTCTGACCGCGCTGCCGATTACGCCCGGCAACTGGCACGACCATCTCTGGCTGCCCAGTTGGCGCTGAGGACTAACTCTCCAGAGCCGCTCTGACGTACTTCAGGGCCGCCTCGTCATCGAGACCGAGCCGTCTGATGGTGCCGACGTACTCGATCGCGGCGCGCCCTGCCAGATCCTTGGTCGGGTCACCCGAGGACGCGATGAAAGATCCTTGCCTGCCCCGGGTTTCGACGACCCCATCGGCCTCGAGTTCCCGATAGGCACGAGCGACCGTATTCGGCGCCAGCCCGAGTTGCGCGGCCAGCGCTCGCACCGTCGGGATCTTCGTTCCCGCCGTCAACTCCCCCGAGCGCACCTGCGCGATGACACCCAGCCGCAGCTGCTCGTAGGGCGGAATCGACGAATCATGGGTCACGGTAATGGTGAACATCGCACGCTCACACGTCATCTCGGGACAGCGGGCAGGACATGCACCGCGGTCCGCCGCGGCCGGAACCCAATTCGGAGCCAGGGATGCGCAGCACCTCGATGCCCGCGTCCTCGAGCCGCGCATTGGTCATATCGTTACGCTCGTAGGCGACGACCACGCCGGGCGCGAGCGCCAGCGTGTTGTTGCCGTCGTCCCACTGCTCGCGTTCAGCGGTGACCACATCGAGCCCGGTATCGATGACCCGCAGCTTGCCGATGCCCATCGCATCCGCGGCGGCGGGCAGGAACGGATCGGGGCCGCGCATGCTCACCCTGGCTTGATCGTTGCGTCCGCCGTAATCGTCCTCGCGATGAATCGTGAACGCGCACAGCGAATCCCGGACCGCCGGATACATCACGACGGCATCGGTGTCGACCATCGTGCAGACGGTGTCCAGGTGCATGGTCGCGCGACTCTGGGCGATCGGGACGACCAAAACCGTGTGGGCCAGATCGTCGTCGAACAGACTGCGCGCCAACGCTTCCGCACCCGCGGGCGAGGTGCGCTCACCGACCCCGACCGCGACCACGCCGGGCGCCAGCAACAGCACATCACCGCCCTCGATCGGCGCGGTATGCGATTCGTAGGCCCGCCGCACGCCGAGGAAGCGCGGATGGAATGCGTAGATGAGATCGGTCAGCGAGGTCTCGCGCATCCGCGCGGGCAGGGCGAGTGAGGTGATCGCCACCCTCGGGCCGACCCAGAATGACGAATCCCTGGTGAACAGCAGATTCGGCAGCGGATCGATGACGAAATCCGCACCGTGGTGCATGCGCCGCACCAGCGAGGTGTTGTCCCCCTCGAAGGGCAGTTCGTCGAAGGTCATCCCGGCCATCAGGATGTTGGCCAGATCCCTGGCCCGGACGCCGCGCAGGAAGGCCGCGAGCTCGTCGGCCAGCATGTGTCCGAGTTTGCGTGCGTCGACGGCGCCGGAGATGCCCTGGATGCGGGCCGCCCCGCTGACCGAGAGGGTTTCGGCGAGCAGATCGGCGAGCAGCAGCACCTCGACGCCGCGTTCGCGCAGCACCCCGGAGAAGATGTCGTGCTCCTGCTGGGCCCGCTCCACCCAGGGAATGCCGTCGAAGAGCAATTGATCGTTATTGCGCGGGGTCAGCCGCCGCAATTCGTCGCCTGGCCGGTGCAGCAGCACCGTGCGCAGGGTCCCGACCTCCGAGCTGACCGCCAGCCGACCGTCCGGATCGCCGACACCGTCCAGCTCATCGTCCGCACCGCCATCGTGCCCCGCCCGCACCGCGTCTGCTCCCATGATCCGACCGTAGTTCGCCGTAGGCGTAAGAGCACGCAATTGGGTGTCTCCGATTCCGACCCCAGCACACCCTAACCTGAAGTATTGTTTAGGTGAATGGAGGAGCGTGATGTCGACAACCGATTGGCGAGCGAAGGAGCTGACCCCCGGGCAGCTGTCCGAGCGTAGCGGAGTAGCGGTCTCCGCGTTGCACTTCTACGAACGCGAGGGTCTCATTTCGAGTCGTCGCACGAGTGGAAATCAACGCAGATACGCCCGCGAAACGCTGCGCCGCGTCGCCTTCATCCGCATCTCCCAGCGGGTCGGCATTCCGTTGAGCGAAATCCGCGCCGCGCTGGACAAGCTCCCGGAAGGCCGCACCCCGACCCGGCGCGACTGGGAGACCCTGTCCACCGCGTGGCAGGCCGACCTCGACGACCGCATCACCCAGCTGACTCGCCTGCGCGACAACCTGACCGGCTGCATCGGCTGCGGCTGCCTGTCGCTCGGCAGCTGCCGACTGGTCAACGAACACGACCGCCTCGGCGAACAGGGGCCGGGCGCCCGCGTGCTCGATGTGACGCTCAACTGCCCATCGAAGCCAGCAGCCTGTTGAACCGATCGCTGGCGCGGCGAATCACGAATTCGTAGGGGTAGGCGAATTTGCGCGCCCACCAATAGCCGAAACGGATATCGAAGGAGGTGTAGACGAGGAACCGATTGCGCTCGATACCCCGCAGGATCGACGCCGCAACATGTTCCGGCGATGCGGCATGCTTGGTGAACGCGGTGGTGAGTCGCTTTATCCTCGGGCTTTCCTTGTCCACGCCGACCAGCTCGACGCTCTGCACCAACGGTGTGTTCACCGCGCCGGGCACAACCAGATGTACCGAGATGTCGTGGTGCCGTAAGTCGAATCGCAGCACCTCGGAGACACCGCGGATACCGAATTTGCCCGCGCTGTAGGCGGCGTGCCACGGCAGCGCGAGGATTCCGGCCGCCGAGGAGACATTCACCAGTGCCCCACCGCGTTTCGCCCGGACCATCGGCGGCACGAAGTTCTCGATCACATGGATGGGGCCCATCAGGTTGACGTCCACCATCTTGCGCCAATGCCGGTGCTCGAGATTCTCGACGGTGCCCCAGGTGGAGGTGCCCGCGATATTCATGACGATATCGAGGCTGCCGAATTCGGCGTGCACGTCGGTGGCGAAGGCGGTGACCGCGTCGTAGTCGGTGATATCCAGTGCGCGCGCGACGA
Organism: Nocardia pseudovaccinii; assembly: GCF_050942345.1. Classification (NCBI taxonomy): domain Bacteria; kingdom Bacillati; phylum Actinomycetota; class Actinomycetes; order Mycobacteriales; family Nocardiaceae; genus Nocardia; species Nocardia pseudovaccinii. The sequence goes on along the minus strand of NZ_CP192074.1, from coordinate 1,592,425 downwards.
GCACGGTGCCGCCCGCCTCCTTGATGGTGCGAACCGTATCCTCGAGGCCCTCGGCATTGATATCGGTCAGCACCAATTCGGCGCCCCCGGCCGCGCACGCCACGGCGGTCGCCCGGCCTATCCCGCTCGCCGCCCCAGTGACCAGCACCTTCGCATCCCGCACTGTCTTCCTGCGCCCAAAGCCAAGCACACCGGATCCCATCTCGAAATTCCCCAATCGGTTGCACGCAGGGTACGCGGCAACGGTCACCTTCCGACGTTCATACGGCCGAAGCGGGTCGTGGAGTTCGAATCGGGACGGCGGGTTACCGCCCGAGCACCGCAAGCATCCCTGCCACCGCCCGCGGCCAGGTGAACTGCTCAGCCCGGCTGCGTGCCGCCTTCCGACGCCCGGCGGTGGGCATCGCGAGCACATCGGTGACGGCCTGGGCGAAGGCGGATGGGCGATCGGCGGCGACCGCGCCGCATTCGTCGGTGACGATATCGGCGAGCGCCGAGGATCGGCTGGCGACGACCGGCGTACCTGCGGCCAATGCCTCGAGCGCGGCGAGCCCGAAGGTTTCGTGTGGTCCCGGTGCCAGCGAAACATCGGCGGTGGCCAGTAGTTTCGCCACCATTGCCCGGTCGGTGATGAATCCGGTGAAGTGCACCGCGGGCAGACCGCCGGTCAGCGGCGGCAGAGAACGGGCCCGACGCTCCAGGGCTTCGCGCCGCGGCCCCTCCCCCGCGACGACCAGCCGCGCCTCGACACCCGCCTTACGCAGGGCGCCGATGGCTTCGATGCTGCGATCCACCCGCTTCTCCACCGACAATCTGCCGCAGTGCACAAGCAGCGGATGCCCCGGCACGCCGAGGTCGGCGCGCAGGCGGTAGTCGCGGCGACGCGGGCTGAACAGCTCCAGATCCACCCCGAGCGGCACCAGTTCGACATTGGGCGCGTCGATGCGCAGGAACTCCGCGCGCGCGAATTCCGTTGTGCAGACCACGATGTCGTAGTCGTCCGCGGTGCGCCGATTGGCGAAATCGGCGCACCGGCGAGCCACCGAGCCGGGCATGACCTGGCCGAGCAGTCGGTCCAGGCGCTCGTGCGAGATCATTACGCTCGCCACGTCGCGGGTGCGGGCCCAGCGTCCGAACCCCCGCAGCGTCAGCCGGTCCGAAACCTCGAGCACGTCCGGCCGCAATCCGGCCAGCACATCGGCCACCCGGCGCGGATCCGCAGCCCGATAACCGCCGGTTCCTGGAATCGCCAATGCGGGCAAAGTGATCCGCACCGCACCGGTCGGCAGGATCTCCTCGGCCCGGCGCGGTCCGGGCACGATCAGCACCACCTCGTGCCCGGCGGCCACGTACCCTTCGCCCAGGTGGTGCAAAGCGGTGCGCAGCCCACCCGACCGCGGACCGTAGAAGTTCGCCAGCTGCACGATGCGCACATCGCCGATCGTGCAGCGAATCGGGTTCCCTCCGGGACCGGTGCGCCCAACACCGCATGAACACCCGTGAAAGACCCTGCTAACGAGTGCGACGGCGCAGCAGTCCGACACGGGAGACCGATGCCGGTCACGCGCGCGTGGTACCCCGGCCCGCCCTGGGCAGATCGAGATCCAGCGGAATGCGCCCGACGGCCAGATGCGCCTCCACCTCATCGGCGGGCATCGGCCGCGCGATCAGAAACCCTTGCGCCCGATAGCAACCCAGCCCGACCAGGGTCCGCGCGGCCACCGGCGTCTCGACGCCTTCCCCGACTACACCGAGCCCGAACGACCCGGCCAACCCGATAATGGATTTCACGATCGCCAGATCGTCGGTGCTCGCGCCGAGGCGCTGCACGAAGCCACGGTCGATCTTCACCGCGTCGACCGGAAGCGCCTTCAGATGCGACAGCGAGCTGTATCCGGTGCCGAAATCGTCGATGGCGATCTGCACGCCCATTCGCTTGAGTCCGCGCAGCGTGACCTGGGTGCGCGCCAGATCCTGCACGACCACATGTTCGGTGATCTCCAGGCAGACCGAACTGCCATCGATCCCGAACAGCCGCAGAATGTCCTCGATCCGCTCCACGAAATCCAGGCTGACCAGCTGAACCGGCGAAACATTGATCCGCATCACCACATTCGCCGCCAGCCCCCGCCTGCGCCATTCGGCGAATTGCGCACAGGCCGAGCGGATCACCCAGCGCCCCAATTCACCCGCGAGATTGGTGGCCTCGGCAACGGTGACGAACGCACCGGGCGGCAGCAGCCCCCTGGTCGGATGCAACCAGCGCACCAGCGCCTCGAGCGCCACCACCCGGCCGGTGCGCAGATCGACCTCGGGCTGATAGTGCAGCAGCAGCGAGCCGTCCGAGACCGCGCCGCGCAGATTCAACTCCACATCGTCCTGCAGTTCGAACTGCGCGCGCATGGCGTCGGTGAAGACCGCGACACCGTTGCCGCCGCCCGATTTCGCCGACAGCAGCGCGTGGTCGGCCCGGCGCAGCACATCCGCGACCGTGGTCTCCCCCGGAATACCCACCGCGACACCGACGCTGGCGCCGCGGCTGACCGATTCCCCGCCGACGGTCACCCGCCGTCCGATGAGCTGCTGAATCCGCGTCGCCTCCAATTCGGCCGCCACCGCATCCATCGGTTTGGCCGGTACGATGACGAATTCGTCGCCACCGAGTCGGGCGATCATGTCATTGGGATCGAGATTCTCCCGCAGTCGCGAGGAGAGCGTGCGAATGAAGTTGTCCCCCGCGGTATGTCCGAGAAAATCGTTGAGCGCTTTGAGCCGGTCGAGATCGAGGAAGAAGGCGGCCACCGGGCCGGGACTGCCCTGTCTGAGCCGCTCCTCCATATGCTCGAGCAGCGCCCGCCGGTTCGCCAACCCGGTCAGATCATCGTGCAGGGCGATATATCGCAATCGTTCCTCGGCCACCACGCGCGCCTGCAACTGGGCGAAGAGTGCGGCGATCGCCTTGAGCACGTTCAGTTCCCGGGTGCTCCAGTCACGATCGCCCTGCTTGATGAACCCCAGCACGCCGGTCGACTCGCCGCGCGACAACAGCGGCACCGCGGCCATCGCGACCTGCGGAATACCCGATGAACGCCGGATCGTCTCCTGATAATCGGCGGATTGCTGGGACGGCCGCACAATGATCGGCTCGGTGGCGTGTTCCAATTCCCGGAATACCGAGTCGGCGTGCTCGAAATGCACGATCTTCAGCGGGTCCGGATCCGGTATGTCACCACGGTGCGGCCACTCCGCGATGAGCACGGTCGCCCGCTGCTCTCTATCGGTATGGCGTAGGTAGCTGAAGTCGACATCGAAATGCTCGACCAGCCTGGCCAGCACGCGTTCACTCGCCGCCACCATCGTTGTGGCGTCGACGCCCATCAACTCGGAGGCGACCTGGGTCACCAGTGAGTCGAGCGTTCGCCGAGGCACCCTATCTCCGATCGCGCTAGCTGCGGTTGCCCGCGCCCGGCACTGGAAGCCGCCTGCTGCGGACCGTGGCTGCTGCCGCATAGCTCAGGCGAAGCACCAATGCCATGATCTCATGCCCAGGCACTCCAAGCAGGTCCAGGAAACGGCCCTGAAGTGTCGTAAGTGTATCCGCGAAATCCGGTGAAATCCCTTTCAGCTCGTCGGGGTGCCGCGCATAAAGGAACAGGGGCGAGACCGGTTGCACCGCAAGACCGAGCCGTTGCGCCGCGATCCAGACCCGCTGCACGGCCGCGCCGCCGCGCGCGTAGTCGGCAAGTGATACCGACTCTGCTCCGGATCGACGCGGAAAAGTTATCGCGACCAGCGCCGAACTCGACAGCACGCGATCGCGGCTGTACTCGCCGAGCGCGGTCCCGCCGGACCATTCGCGCAGCCGATCCATGACATCGGAGCGCTCCCCGATCCGGATTTTGGCTTGCTCGTCGGCGGCCAATTCCATACTCCGGATATCGATCCCGGTGCGCGGATCCTCGCCGGGCCAGCGCAGTTCGCCGAACATCTCCTGATGCAGGCGCGGGGTCAGATAGCGAATGCGATCGGATTCGCCGAGCAGCGCGGCCGCGGCGGCGAGCTCATCGGGTGCGGTGACGGCATGGAGCACGGCATCGGTGGCGGCCGCGTCCAGGGCAGGCAGGACATGATCGCCCAGCGGCGCGCCCGCGCCGAGGTGTCGGTTCGTCTCCCGGGTCAGCGTGGCCGGATAGTCCGCGGCCAGTGCGGAATCGGTGCCGTTGCCGAGATGTAGCACCGCGGAAAACGGGGTGGAGTTGTTCTCGATGAACTCGTGCGCGCCGAGTATGCCGTGCGCGGCGGCCGCGGCGCGGGCGTTGTAGAGCGCCGCGCCGATCGATACCGCGCTGGCGCGATAGCCGATATCCATTGCGGACGAGCGGGTTCGGACGAGATCGATGCATAGCTCGTCGCCATCGACGCGGAGGTACCACGGTTGGGTATTGCCGCCCGACGGCGCCCGCTGCGCGGATTCGAGGACCTTCTCGACGGCGGACCCGTCCGGATTTGGTACACCGACGTCGGGCACCGGAAATTCGTCGGACACCTTCTCGCACACCGGCTCCGGTTCGGCCAGCTCGTCGAGACCACGCTCCAGATCGAACCGGGTCCGGCCCGAGGACAGCTTCTGTCCGAGCCCGACCCGGCGCACCGCCGCCGCCACGATGGCCGCGCCCAGCTGTACGTCACCGCCGAGTTGCGGCCAGGTCGTCACGGTTTCGTCGATCTCGACCAGACTCGCGGCCATCCGCGCGGATAGCTCCTTCGGGTCGAGAATCCGCATGACATGCGGCGCCTTGTCTTTGGTGGACAACCCGCGCAGATCCGCCCCGACGGTCGCACCGAGCAGACCGTGGAACGTCGGACGGTCCGGTTCCAGGTCATAGCGCTCGACATCGAGCAGGCCGCGATCGCTGGTATCCATCAACAGCGGAAGGCGGTGTCGGCGCGCACCTTCCCGGACGGCGAACTTGATATCGAGCGAATCGCATTCCTCGACGACCAGCGACAACCCGTGCAGGAATGCGTCGACGGTATGCTCGTCCACGCCCGCGGTGGCGACCTCGACCGGTAGATACGGATCGAGTTCGGCGATCCGGCGCGCGGTCACGATGGATTTGTTCACACCGATATCGAAGATCCCACCGGGCACCCGATTCAGATTCGACAGCTCGATGTCGTCGAAATCGGCCAGGCGCAATAGGCCACAGGTGCCTTCCAGTGCCAATGTGTAAGCGACCGCGTGCCCGACGCTCTGTCCGACCACCCCGATCGCGAGACCGGCGCAACGTTCCTGTTCGGCGCGGGTGAGCTTGTTCTGGTTGCGGTCCAAACGAATTGCCCGAAATGTCTTTTCACCGGGCAATCCGACGAGTGTGCGCCGCCATGGGTAATAGACCCATCGGTCGGTTTCTGGCCCACCGAGATCCGCAGGCGGCCGACGCACCTTGGCGAGTTCGGCGCGCAGCACATCACACAGGTCGAGAATGCGGACCTGCGGCGATTTCCGTAATTGCACGAGGATCCGTGCGTCGTCTGTGGCATTTTCATCGAGAATCAGCGGGCGGTGGTCCGCGGTGAGCTCACCGTTCATGCCTGCGCCAATCCTCCGATCCCTGATCCACCCGAGGGCGCTCGGCCATGTGGCGACAGCCAGGCATCGAGTGCCGCATGCTCCAGCGCGGTCAACGAACTTTGCAATTTGGTGGCTAATGACCGATATGTCCGGGCATCCCACCACATCGGAATGGTCCGATAGCGGTCGTCAGGATAAGGCACCGCCGGTATCCGATCGGCGACATACCCACCACTCGTGCGGTACAGACCGACATTTCGCGTGGCAGTGGTGACGAAACCGAACCTGGCATCGAGCAGCCCGGCGGCGTGCACGACACAGCGGGAGACCGCTGCGGCGAGCGCGGCACGATGCTCGGCCGCGCGGGAGACCCAGACGGCCTTCACCTCGACCACACCTTCTGGTATCCGATCGGCAACCATCGCGCGCAACTCGGCGGCGCCGGGTCGACCGGCCCAGGCGCGCAGTGCGTGCACTTCGTCGGCCGCACCGTAGGGCCCCTGCGCCCGCAATCCCGCGACGACCGCGCCGGACGAATCCACGGCGGCGAAGAACAACGACGTCGAACGGCCGTCGACAACGCTGTCGTATTCCAAAGCGTGATCAACACCGTAATGCCGGTAAACCTGCAGCGCACCACGCAGATAACGGCGCCACAGATCGGGATGAACCTGCGGAGTGGCGACATGAAAGGCATATCCGGAATGCATGTCGCGAAACCGCAACACCTCGGCATCGCGCGTGCCCCCCGGGCCGACTGCGATTGTTTCGACAGTCATGGTGTTCCTACTCCGTTTGCTACCGCACATCTGCACGGTCATCGAGCCGGCCTGACCGACTCGCCAGACGACTCGCCGATCGGTTGAGTTTGCCTAGGGCAGTATCCGTCATACGACAAGAATTGACCAGATATCTGGTTAATCTTCCGAAAACTGACTGCCCGACCCGAAATTACCGCAGGTCAGACCACTCGAACATGCCATCGAATAGATCGTGGAGACCAGTCGGTACTGACACAGCTAATGCATAGCAATCTCAAACCAGGATGGAGATGAACAGTTCGACCGACTCCGGCCCACGCCAGATCTCGATTTCCTCGCGGTACGCACGGGTGATCTCGGCCGATGCCGTCGCATCGTCGACCTGGGCCCACACGTCCTCGACCGGATCGTGGTAATCCCCGTTCGGCTCGAACCGAGCGTAGACACCCTTGGGCACCTTGACGAGTACGTCACCGACCGGAACCGCACTCGGATCGGAGTATTCGAAACACACGACGGCGTTGTAGTTTCCGGCCGGATCCGGCACGTATACCGTGTACATCGGCTGGTCCGCGCCCGCGCGGTCACGCAGCCGATCCTTCAGGAATTCGATCAGGTCGCTATTGCTGACCTTGAAGCTCGGACGTACCCGCGGCACCACCAGACCGCCGTAGATGGCCTCGCGGCGCACCACGATCGCGTATGTCATCGCGCCTCGACCGCCAGGTAGAGATCGATCTTGTAGGCGTGCGGATAACACTCGAAATCGCCGGTGTAGGTGCGTTTTATCTGGTTGTGTTCCTCGGCATAGGCGATCTGCGTCCACAGGTCCGTCATCACCTGCGGAAAGTTACCGACCGAGGAGAACCTGGCATAGGTGCCGCGCGGCAGCCGCGCCACCAGGTGGCCGCGGGTGACCTCGCCGAAGGATGCGCACTCATAGCCGACGATCTGGGTGTTGTAGGTGCCGAGTTCACCGGAGTAGTCGGTGTAGGCGCTGGCCAGTTGGCCGCCGAGCTCCTGATGCAGCACCGCCGCCCACGCGGCCTCGAGGTCGTGGTCCCGCAGTTCCCCGAGCGCACGTTTCGGGCTGCGCACCGGGAGCCCGGCAACCCACGTTTCGTCTCGCTCGACGATTTCAAACTGCATGGAAAGACTCTTTCGAGGTGAACCCGGGGGCGTTGCCCGCATCCGGTCGGCCAGAAAGGCCATGCTATCAACTCGACCGCGTGGTCCGGCTCACATGTCCGGGTCGTTATGCACATCTCACCGCCGCCTCGAACTGGTCGTGCGACCTGTACGCAAACCAGTGGCTATCGATGCATAGTGGACTTGATCGCTTCGTCTATCGCTGAGCGTGTGGCATCCCGACACAACGAACGGAGTTCAGATGACTGCAGGCGCGATCTATGACGAATTGGACGGGCGCGCGGCACAAGTGGCGGATCAGGTCATCCAGTGGCGGCACCATCTGCACCGGCATCCCGAGCTGTCCAACCGGGAGTCGAATACCGCCGCACTCATCGCCGATCATCTGCGCTCGCTGAATCTGGACGAGGTGCGCACCGGCATCGCCGGACACGGCATCGTCGGTGTGCTGCGCGGCGGTATGCACGGCGACCGGACAATCGCGCTGCGTGCCGATATCGACGCGCTGCCGGTACCCGACCTGTGCGGTGCCGATTTCGCATCGAAGGTCGTGGACAACGACTATCCCGGCGGACCGTTCCCGGTCTCGCACGCCTGCGGCCACGACTGCCACACCGCGATGCTGATGGGTGCCGCCTCGGTGCTGACCGACATGCGCGACCGCCTGCCCGGAACGGTGCTCTTCGTCTTCCAACCCGCCGAGGAGGGGCCGCCGGTCGACGAGAAGGGCGGCGCGAAGCAGATGATCGACGAGGGCGCGCTCGACGATCCATCGCCGACCATGGCGTTCGGCTTCCATGTCACGCCATATCCCAAGGGCTACATCGGATATCGGATCGGCAATCAGTTCGGCGCCTCCTGTCTGGCGAAGATCACCATCACCGGACAGCAGGTACACGGGTCCACACCGTGGATGGGCGTGGACCCGATGCCCGCCGCGGGCGCCGTCATCACCGGCATCGGCCAGTTGTACCGGCAGGTCAGCGCATTCGATCCGTTCACCGTCAGCATCGGCCACGTGCAGGATGTGGGCCGGTTCAACATCATCGGGCAGACCGTGACGCTGTGGGGCACTATCCGCTGCGCGGTCGAGGCCGATATGGGCGATATCCAGAAGCGCCTGGACACCCTCGCCGCGCATTCGGCGCAGGCCTACAACTGTACGGCGACAGTCGAATACCTGCAGGACGTGCCCGCCGTGCAAAACACCGAGGAGTGGATCAACGCCGCGCTGCCGACATTCCAGCGCGTCGCCGGGGCCGATAAGGTCACCCCGACGATCCCGACGCTCGGCTATGACGATGTCTCCGAATTCGTCAACAAGTACGGTGGTCTTTATGTGACCCTCGGTGTGCAGGATTCGGAGATCGATCCGAAAACGGGTATGCCCGTGCCGATTCCGGGTGGACGGGGTATGGCGATGAATCACAATCCGCACTTCTATGCCGACGACGGCCCGCTGGTCACCGGTGTGCGACTGCACGCACACGTCGCCCATGACCATCTGACCGGCCTGCTCGCGCCGAAATGACCTGCGGCACCTTGTGATCGTGTGCGAGACCATCGCCGAACTCGATGCCGCGGTCGCGGACTGCTTCGCCTGCCCGCGGCTGGTCGCCTGGCGGGAACGGGCGGCCAGGGAAAAGCGTGCCGCGTACCGTGACGAAACCTATTGGGGCAGAGCAGTTCCCGGCTACGGCCCGGACGACGCCCGGCTGCTGATCGTCGGGCTCGCCCCGGCCGCCCACGGCGGCAACAGGACCGGGCGAATGTTCACCGGCGACCGCAGTGGGGATTTCCTCTACGCCGCCATGTACAACGTCGGGCTGACCAACCAACCTACGGCGGTGCACCGCGATGACGGACTGCGGCTGATCGGTGCTCGGGTCACCGCGCCGGTGCACTGCGCGCCGCCCGACAATAAGCCGACACCCGACGAGCGGGATCGCTGCAGTCACTGGCTGAAGACCGAATTGGGCCTGCTCACACCGACATTGCGGGCGGTGGTCGTACTCGGCGCGTTCGGCTGGCAGGCACTGCTTCCGGTACTTGCCGCCGCGGGCTGGACCGTGCCGCGTCCGCGCCCCAAATTCGGGCACGGCGCTCACGTCGTGCTGCCGCCGACCGTCGATGATCGTGCGCCGCTGCACCTGTTCGGCTGCTACCACGTCAGCCAGCAGAACACCTTCACCGGTCGGCTCACTCCCGACATGCTCGAAACAGTCCTGGCCGCTGCGGCGACCACCGCGGGTCTTCCCGGCCGCCGGAGCTGAGCGGAAGACTCAGGACGGCGCGGTGATCTTGGTAATGACGGTGCTGCCCTCGTGGGGCGCGACGGTGACGAACTGTCGATAGGTGCGCACCGTCGCATCCAGTCGGAACTCGGTGATGACGACGTCGAAGCGACCGTCGAGCATCGGGGTGATCATGACGCAGTGCTGGGTGCCGGGCGGAATCGATTTGATGCCCGCGTCGATCAATGCGACCGAGGACACCGCCGCATCCGCTGTGGTCAGTGCCCGGGCATCGGAGGCCGAGCGGGTCACGTAGTAGGCATATTGGAAGGCCAGGATCACATCCGGACCGGATTCGGTCGACCCGGTTCCGTTGCCGCGCACCAGCTGTTCGGTGCGCGTCGGCTCGCAGTTCGGTCCGCCGCCGAGCACCCGATCGGTGATCGTGGCCGTCGACTGCCGGGTATTGCTCGCCTCGGCCGTGTATACGAGCACCAATGCCACCGCCGCCAGCGTCCCGAAGATCGCGGCACTGCCGACCAACCAGGGCCGACGCGGCGGACGCCGCTTCCGGCGATGTGGGCGCGTCGGCGGGAGGACCCGTGGTGCGGGTCCGGGCGGGAGCATGCCCGGCCACAGCGGATCGGCCGAGCGACTCCCGCGCCTGCTGACGTCTCGGGGGATGGCAGCCGGCGGAGCCGGCGGGGTGGGTGAACTCTGCGCGGCGGTATTGCCGCCGGACTCGGCTGTGTTCGACGACACCATGCTCTCGCCACACCCCTTCACCGGTGCCGCTGGGGCGACCCTTTCAATGCCGTTGTGCAATAACAAGATTGCATAGATGCGCCGGTAAGGCGACAGAATGGGCCGGAGAGAACCGGTCAATGGACCAGCAAGCTACGCCCGGATGGCCCGCGGATGAACGCGGTTCCTGCGACTTTGGAGGTTTCCCACAAGCGCCGGGCCGAAGGTTCGTAACGACGGGCATACCGTGATCAATCCGCGCCGGTATGCTCTTCCGGGAACGATGTCCAGCGAAAATACCAGCTCAGCAGTGCATTTCGGTGCATGCGGCGGCATAGTAGAACGCCTGCGACGATGCCGCACGACAACGAGGTCCGGCCGCCGTAGCCTGTCGAACGCCTGTCCACTTCAGCTAAGGCACTCGCCAGGACACCGAAAACCGCGTTATCGGAAGAGAAACCAGGAGCGACTCTCGTGCGAAACCTCTTTGCTGCCGACGGGCGATTCCCGAATGTCGTCGTGACGAGTCTCGCGGCGACCACCTCCATCGCGGGTGATGTCGACGCGACCTGGAAGGGACTCCTGAACGGCGAGAGCGGGATCGACGTGCTGGAGGATCCCTTCGTCGAGGAGTACGACCTCCCCGTCCGCATCGGCGGTCACCTGAAGGTTCGCCCCGAAACCCTGCTCACACGGGTCGAACAGCGCCGAATGGCTTATGTCGAACAGCTCGCGACGGTCCTCGGACGCGAGGTGTGGCGCAACGCGGGCAGTCCGGAGGTGGATCCCGAGCGGCTCGGTGTGGCGATCGGCACCGGGCTCGGCGGCGCGGATGCGATCACCGATGCGAACAACAAGCTGAAGAACGGTGGCTACCGCAAGATTTCGCCACTGGCCGTGCAGATGATCATGCCGAACGGCCCGTCGGCGGTCGTCGGTCTCGAATTGAAGGCCAAGGCAGGCGTGATCACGCCGGTCTCGGCGTGCTCGTCCGGGTCCGAGGCAATTGTCAACGCGTGGCGCATGATTGCGATGGGTGACGCAGATATGGTCGTAACCGGTGGCGTCGAGGGATACATCGATGTACTCCCGATCGCGGCATTCACCATGATGCGCGCGATGAGTACCCGCAACGACGACCCGAAGGGCGCCTCGCGTCCCTTCGACAAGGATCGCGACGGTTTCGTCTTCGGCGAGGCCGGTGCGCTGATGGTCCTCGAGACCGAGGAACACGCCAAGGCTCGTGGCGCGACCATCCACGCGCGCCTGCTCGGCGCCGGAATCACTTCCGACGGTTACCATTTGGTCGCTCCCGCCCCCGATGGCGACGGCGCGGCGCGCGCGATGACCCGGGCCATGCAGCTCGCAGGTCTCACCCCGAAGGACATCACCCACATCAACGCGCATGCGACCGCGACCCCCGTCGGCGACACCGCCGAGGCGAACGCGATCAACAAGGCCGTGGGCAACCATGCTTCGGTGTACGCGCCGAAGTCGGCACTTGGACATTCGATCGGTGCGGTGGGCGCACTGGAATCGATCCTGACCGTGCTCAGCATCCGCGACGGTGTCGTGCCGCCGACCCTGAACCTGGACAACCTCGATCCCGAAATCGATCTGGATGTCGTGCACGGCGAGGCACGCAACCAGGAGATCGAGTACGCGATCAACAACTCGTTCGGTTTCGGCGGGCACAATGTCGCGCTCGCCTTCGGCCGGTACTAGCGGACGAGAACAGCACGCGGGTAGAGCAGCTGGAAACCGAGCCTCTGCACGTTCTGCTGCGACTTCGAACCCGGCAGTGTGGTAACCACCGCGAGGTCACAACCCGCGGCCGCCGCGGCGGCGAGGCGCACCGACAGCAGTGCGCCCTGCACGCCGCGGCGGCGGAATTCGGGAAGGGTTGCCGCACCGCATAATTGGGCTACGCCGTCGCTGAGGCGCAGGCTCGCGCCGCCAGCGGGCTTGCCGTCGACCATGGCGAGCGAGCCGACGAAACCGCTCGTCGCGGTGAGGTCCCGCTCGGCCCGTTCGATAGCCTCGCGCGGGAATTCCTCGTGCGAGGCGACACCCTGGCTATCCGGCGTGGCGAAGCCGTCGACGACGACATTCACCCAGGTCTCGAATGCGTCGTGCCCGACATCGCGGATCTCGATGCCCTCGGCCGGCTGCGCCTGCCGCCCCGGCTCGAGCCGCAGGCCCAACACGTTCTCGAATCCGAACAGCACGTAGCCGCGGCGCGTCAGGCGTTCGACCACGGCCGGATCGGCCAGCGTGGAGACCTCGACCTGGACCGGTGCCTCCCGCTCGGCGAAGGCTTGTTCGACCGCGTCCAGCTCGGCGTCATCGAAGGCGGCGCCGTTCATGCCGATGCCGACCACCTTGTCGAGCGGTGAACCCGGGCCAGCCCACACCGCGAGCCCGCCGCCGATGGGGCGCACCAGCACTCGCTGCTGTGGGTCGCGGCGGGCGGCCGCGCGAGCGCCCTCTTCGATCAGCGTGCATTCGGCATGCTCGACCCGCGCGGCGAGGTCCTGTCCGGCGAACAAACCCGGGGCGAATTCAGTCGGCATGAGGCATTCCTACCTTGTCGGTAGCGCCGGATTCACCTGGTTTTACCGCTGGGCGGGTTCGGCGTGTCGCTTTTTGCCACGAATGAGCTCGGCGTCCAAGGAAAGTGTTCCGGCACCGACGATCAGCAGAAATGCGCTCCCACACAGTTGCGCGAGATCAGTGCGGGACTCGTGCAGGAAGGCCCACCATCCGGACTTGCCCGGGAACAGTGCCGCATCGCCCCAGAGCAATGGCAGTTTGGTAATCAGCAGCGCACCGACCATGTCGGCGATCATCGGGACTGCCGCGGCCCGTGTCAGCAGCCCGACGAGGATCAAGGCCCCGCAGGCGGTTTCGAAGACACCGTCGAGCGGTGCGACGAATCCGGGGGCCGGGATGCCGACCTTGTCGAATCGGCCGACGCCGAGGGTATCGGGATAGACGAACTTCTGGATGCCTTCGGATAGGAAAATCACACCGACGAACAGGCGGATCAGGACAACCGACGCGGGTGCGTTCGTCGTGGCCAGTCGAGCCGACCAGGTACTGAGCTGGGACATACGCTACGCCTCCGCCCGCAAGACCGTAATACCTTGCGCGCCGGACACATTCGGATTCACTTGTGGCCGTCCTGAGCGATGAGGACCGAGCAGTCGGCGTGCCGGGCGGCCTTCTCGGCGGTCGCGCCGATGAATCGGCCCCAGATCGCGGAATGTCCACTGCGGCCGAGCACCAGCAGATCCGCCTCGTGGTGTGTGGCGGCGACGGCGAGCTCATGTGCGGGGTGCCCGGCACGGATTTCGGCCGCGATAGCGATGCCACGTGCGGCGGCCGCCTCGGCAGCGGCGACGAGCCAGCGACGGGTGGTCACCTCCTCGACCGAGAGTTCCTCCTCGATCTCCCCGATCACCGGCCCATAGTGCGGACGATGCTCCTCCACCGCGACCACGGTGAGCACGGACTTGTTCGCGGCGGCCAGCTCGAGCGCCATCCGCAGAGCTTCCCTGGCGCCGGGTGAGTCGTCGTATCCCACTACGATCCGCTGGAACACACCTCCAGTGTGATCGTCGGTCCGGCGACGCGCTATCCGACCACAGGCGGTGGCCCGAATCCGACTCCAGAAGGTGGTTCGGCAGACGGTCGGCGAACTATCGTGAGCCTATGCCTGTTACCGACGGTACCGAACCGCCAGTCATACCCGGTGTGCGCCGTTCGTTCGTGACAGCTCGCGATGTCCGGTTCCACGTCACCGAATCCGGGCCCGAGGACGGTCGCCCGGTCGTGCTGCTGCACGGCTGGCCACAGCACCACTACGCCTACCGAGATCTCCTCGCCGACCCGCCCGAGGGACTCCGGATCATCGCCCCCGACCTGCCCGGATACGGCTGGTCGGGTCCCGCGCCGCACCGCTGGTCGAAGGAGGAAGTCGCCTCCGATGTGTTTGCACTCCTCGATGCGCTCGGACTGGAACGCGTGCTGCTCGTCGGCCATGACTGGGGCGGCTACATCGGCTATCGCATGGTGCTGCGCGAACCCGACCGCTTCGACGGCTACCTGGTGCTGAATATGGCCCATCCGTGGGTGCCGCCGACGACGGTCCTGCGACAGATCTGGCGCTTCCTCACCTACCAGCCGCTGGTCGCCACGGTGGGCGTGCCGCTGCAGCAGCGCACCCGCTTCCTCGAATGGCTCATCAGCGGGGCGATCACCGACCGCAGCACGGTCAGCCCCGAGGTGATCCGCACCTTCGCCGACCGCTTCCGTGATCCGGTCTGCGCCCGCGCCGCCACCGACACCTACCGCACCTTCTGGCTGCGCGAAATCCCGGATGCCGCACGTCATCCCGAACGCCGCCGTATCACCATCCCGATCCGCGTCCTCTTCGGCGTCGACGACCCCGCCGTGCACCGCTCCCTCGCCGCCGCCGAAACCGCCCGCGGCGCCGACGACTACACCTTCGAACCGGTAACCGGCTGCGGACATTTCGTCGCGGACGAACGCCCCGAACTCGTCCGTGCCCGCCTGATCGGACTCGCGGCAGACACGAAGTAGCCCATGCCACTGCGGCTTCCACGCCCACGCCTGGATAATGCGACGGTTGCCGACCGGTGTCCGGCATAGCGGAGTATGCGGCACCGGCGACGGCGGCCGTCAACCTGCTGCGACGGTGGAGCCGGATCGGCTGAACGCCGTCGAATACCAGCCGACTTCCGGCGTGGTTCATCTGTACCGCGAGACACCCGTCCTCGGCAGTGTCGAAGTCACCGCGATAACGGCCCGACCGGCATCACGGATGATGCGGTCGAGGTCGTCGATGATGTCGCTGATCGCATCGCGGGTCCGATCCGCCTGCGCGGCTGCGACCGGCTCCCTGTCGAATTCGATACCGATCTTGTTGAGCTGCAGTCCGGTATCGAGCAGACTTCGAACCAGGTTATCCGCGATCTCAGCGAAAGCGACTGTGTCGCTGTCCCATTCGTCGCTCTCGGGCTGCGGATGGGTGGTGATGTGGCCGAACTGCTTGTCCCACATAATAATTCCTCTTGCCGGACAGGTTCACTGGCTGCCTCGGCTGCCGATTGCCTGGAATTCGTTCAGCGCCGGAATTACCCCGCAACCAGCTATCGCAAACTCCTGAAGCCGCAGCGGCGGTCTCCGCCCATGAATATGCGTTGCGCGAAGTGTGCTGGCCCTATTGCCATGAGCGCCGCAGCGGGGCAGTGTGAACATGTCGGTGGCGCCACCGGGGCGCTGCCCTGAACACCGAGGGAGTCGCTCGTGTACGCACGTTCTACCACCATTCAGGCGCAACCCTCCGCTATCGACGCCGGGATTGCGCACGTACGTGACGAGGTAATGCCGGCTTTGGAAGACATACGCGGCTGTGTCGGACTATCGTTGCTGGTCGATCGCCAGTCCGGCCGGTGCATCGTAACTACCTCATGGGAAACCGAGGAGGCGATGACCCGCAGCGCCGACCGGGTTCGCCCCATTCGAGATCGCGCGGCCGCGGCATTCGGCGGCGGCGGCACCCAGATCGAGCACTGGGAAATCGCCGCCCTACATCGTGACCACCGTGCTCAGGAGGGCGCCTGCGCTCGGGTTGTCTGGATCAAGACGAACCCGGATCGACAGGACGCCGCGATCGAGACCTACAAGTCCCAAGCCCTACCCGACATGGAATCCCTCGAGGGGTTCTGCAGCGCGAGCCTCCTGGTCGAGCGCGCATCCGGCCGTGGCGTCTCCTGCGTCACCTTCGATACCGCCGACGCCATGGAACGCAACCGCGAAGACGCAACCGCCCTGCGCGAGCGAATCACCCGCCAAGCCGGTATGCAGGTAGTCGACATGTGTGAGTGCGAGTTGGCCATCGCTCACCTCCGCGTCCCCGAATTGGTGTAAACGCACGGCCGCGGCTCCCGGCCGAATGATCGGTCGGGAGCCGTCGGCGCTACACCGTTGCCCTGGGCATCAAGCTCCGTAGAGCGCCCGGAGTTCGCGTTTGTACACTTTGCCCGATTCATCCCGCGGCAAAGCCGCGACCACACGCACGTGGGCCGGAATCTTGTAGCGAGCAATCCGGTCGGCGAGACCCGCACGAATTCCACTGTCGGTAAGTGTCGCCCCGGATCGCGCAACGACATGCGCCGCAACCGCTTCCCCCAAATCGCCCGCATGCGGGACGCCGAATACGGCAACGTCCTCTACCCCATCGAGAGCAGCGATAGCGGCCTCGATCTCCGCAGGGTAGATATTGACGCCTCCCGAGATGATGATCTCGCTGGAGCGCCCCGTGAGGTAGAGATAGCCGTCGTCGTCGAGGTACCCGGTGTCACCGACATCGAGGAAGCCGGGGACGGGGCTGGTCGCTTGTGTATCGCGGTCGAGGTAGCGGAAATCGGGCCAGTAGTCGGCACCACGAACGAACACATTCCCGATCTCGTTCGACGGCAACGGTTTTCCGTCCTCGGTAGCGACAACGACATCGGAACCGTCGGCACCACGGCCGACGCTGCCCGGATGTTCGAGCCATTCCGCGGCGCCGATCCAGGTAACGGTGCCCGCCTCGGTGCAGCCATAGAACTCGATCACCGCATCACCGAACCACTCGATCGCGGCGCGTTTGACGGCGGGCGGACACGGCGCCGCGGAATGGATGAGGTGCGTCAGACTGGAAACGTCGTAACGACAGGCGATTTCGGCAGGCAGGGACAACAGCCGCGACAGCATCGTCGGTACCACCTTGGCCTGCGTAATC
The DNA here is from genome assembly GCF_050942345.1 of Nocardia pseudovaccinii. Taxonomy (NCBI): domain Bacteria; kingdom Bacillati; phylum Actinomycetota; class Actinomycetes; order Mycobacteriales; family Nocardiaceae; genus Nocardia; species Nocardia pseudovaccinii. The sequence continues at coordinate 1,575,151 of NZ_CP192074.1, read as the reverse complement.
CGACGCTTCTCGACAAGCCGCAGAAATCGCTCCGCATCCCAACGCGGCATGATCGCAATATTGGTCCCCATCCGCAGCGCCAACACCGCCACCGCATTGGGACTGGTGTGATACAGCGGCCCAGCTACCAGCATCTGCCCACCCGGGGCCAATCCCATCCGTTTCGCCGTACCACCCGCGATGGACAACAGCTGATGCGGCGTCATACGTTCGCGGAGAACACCTTTCGGCGTTCCCGTGGTGCCCGATGTGTAGATGAGCCCCATCGAATCCGCGATCGCACCATCGAGATAACCGAGCGGTTCGGGATGATCCCGGATCCACTGCTCAACAGACCTGTGCCGACCCGTGGGCTGCGCCAACGCCGAGTTGAGCCCAGCTTCCTCGAGCAGTTCGATCGGCATAGCGACCTCGACAATCATCGGACCCACCCCGGCTGTCTCACAAGCCTTCTCGATGGTGCCGATGAACTCGGTGTGCGCGAGAACGACGCGGGCACCGCTGTCTTCGAGGACATGGGCAACCTCGGCGGCCCGCCAGCCGGTATTGACAGGAACGGGATTGGCCCCACAGGCAGCAACCGCAAGAGAGACTTCGAGAAACTCGATGTCGTTCCGCAACATCACCGCGACGCGATCACCGCGCGTGATTCCCGCCGCAACGAACGCCGAGGCAAGACACCCAGCGCGATGATGCGCCTCCGACTGAGCGCGCACCCGTGCACCGCAGCTGATCGTCGAGGCAGCCGAGGAACCATCGTTCATGCGCGCATTCTGTCAGGTGCGACCTCGGCAAGCGTTGCTCAGCGCGCTGGAACGCCGAGGACCTCGGCGACAACGGCGACCGCGCGTTGACAGACACCCAGGTCACTGATACTCATATGCTATGACTGGGCCGGATGATTTCGAGTTCGAAGCCGTCTACCGAGGCACGGGTGGCCCGTTCGGGCCGGGCGTCAAACCGCCGTGGAGTATCGGGGAACCCCAGCCGGAACTCGCCACGCTGATCGAGCAGGGCAAATTCCATGGCCATGTCCTCGATGTGGGATGCGGTGAGGCGGCGATCTCGCTGTATCTGGCCGAGCGGGGCTACACCACCGTGGGACTGGACCTGTCGCCGACCGCGATCGAGCTGGCCCGCGCCGAGGCGGCAAGGCGCGGCTTGGCCAACGCCTCCTTCGAGGTCGCCGACGTCACCTCATTCACCGGCTACGACGGTCGCTTCGACACGATCGTCGACAGCACGCTGTTCCATTCGATCCCGGTCGAGTCGCGGGCGGGCTACCAGCAGTCGATCGTGCGCGCCGCCGCGCCGGGCGCATCATATTTCGCGCTGGTCTTCGACCGCACCGCCCTGCCCGAAGTACCCGTACCGGGGCCTGCACCGGTCACCGCCGACGAGCTGCGCGAAGCGGTGGAAAAGTACTGGGTGATCGATGAGATCAGGCCGGCACGAATCCACGGCAACCTGCCTGTCGGCGACTTCGGCCCTGCCGACGGCCCGAGGTTCCGGTTCGAGGGCATCCGCGACGAACCCAGCGGCCGCAAGTCGGTTCCCGCCTGGCTGCTGTGCGCCCGACTGGGCTGACCTCCACAAACCCGGTCCATGCGCTGCGGCTCTCGGACTGATCAACCATCCGGCTGGTTGGGCCGCACCGAAGATGACTCCCCAAGGAATTCCGAGCCACCCGGTGCCGTTTGGCTAACCCTCGCCCCGGCGAGAGGTCAGGGGTGGCAGGGCCTGGGTGACGCGCCACAAACGGCGGGGCAGGTCGCCCTCTTCGAAGGAGTGGACCTCGGTCAGATCCCATCCGTCGGCGACAGCATCGACCAGCGTGCGCGAAAAGAAGTGGACCGCGAATCCGCCCTGCTCGTAGATGTCGTCACCATGGGAGATGCCCGTCTTGTAATGCGCGTCGCCGACATGGCGGACGGTGTAGATGAAGATGCCGCCGGGTCGTAGCACCCGCTTGATGTTGCTCGCCAAGGCGAGGATCTGCTCGGTGGACAGAGCCATGCACAACAGCATGTGCGCGAAAACGCCGTCGAATGCGTTGTCGGGCAGCGGGATCGGCGTGCGCGCATCGTGTTCGAGTGTCCGCACCCGGTCTTCGATACCCGCGGTAGCGGCGGCGTGCCGAAGCTGGGCCAAGCCGACTGCGCTGAAGTCGGTGGCGGTGACCTGAAAGCCGGATCGGGCCAGATACAAGGCGTCACGTCCGTGGCCCGCGCCGAGTTCGAGGACATCCCGCACAGCAGCGGCGCGGAAGGATTCGGCGGCGTGGACCGCAGCTCGGGAAGGCCGCTCACCGTACATGCCGGGGTGGGAGCGGTAGGTTTGCTCCCAGTGCTGATGCTGATCGTGGCCCATCAGGACAGCGTAAATCCATGAGCAGCAGCGCTTCTCTCGCGCCGAGCGAATCGACACAAGCGTCGCCAGCGGTCTCGGCTACGACGGCGGTGAGACCTTCGGATGGCACTTTGTGGAGCGGATCACCAAGGCCCGTTCCGAGTGGTACCTCGCCGTACCCCTTGGTAGGTTTCGGCTTGTTCGCGCAGCGTCGCGCATCACCTCCAGCCTCCGACTCGCGGAACATTCCTTCGATCCACAGTTTGTGCGCCTCTTTCGTCATGGAAGCAGGCGGGAATCGTCATACCCACGCAGCCGATTTCGCGGCCATTCTCGACGGCGAAGTCGTCGGCGGCACCGATAGAGCTTTCGCTCATCGCACCGCGACGACACCGCCCTCCTCATGCTGCTCGCCCTGCTCGTCGCGGGCGTGGCTGTCCTGTCCCATCAAGCCTTGGAGAACCGGTGGTAACTGCACTACCTCACCAGCCCGTGGCACTCGACGCGGTCATCTTCGACTACAACGGCGTCATCGGCCTGCAGCCGACTGTTCCAATGTGGAACAGGCTCGCCGAACTCGCCGGATGGCACGCAGACCAGCTCGGGCTTTTCCAAACCGCCTTCTGGAGCGCCCGCGAACCCTACGATTCCGGTGAGTTCGACGACGCGGACTTCTGGACCGCCGTGCTCGGATATCGCCCGGACCCGGAACTGCTCACCAGGTTGCGTGCCGTCGACACCGCGATGTGGACCCGGACCGACGACCGCGTCGTCGCACTTCTGCACCATGCGTGGCGGGCAGATCTGCCGATGGTGCTGCTCTCCAACGCACCCCATCCGGTCAGCGACGCCCTCGACGGCTCCGACTGGCGCACGCTGATGACCGACGCCCTCTACTCGGCCCGGCTCGGCATGAACAAACCCCACCCCGACACCTACCGAAACGCACTCGCCGCGACCGGAGTTCGCGATCCCGGCCGCGTCCTTTTCGTCGACGACCGTGCCGACAACTGCCAAGCCGCCGCTCGCCTCGGTCTACGCACTCTCCACTACACCGGCTCACCCACCGACATCGAGGATCACCTCCGCCTCGCTACCGTCGCCGCGTAGGCCCCTGCGAGTCGTCACAAAATCAAAAGGCGAGTGCTCTACACGAGCACTCGCCTTCCCATTTGTGGAGCTAAGGGGAATCGAACCCCTGACCTTCTCGATGCGAACGAGACGCGCTACCAACTGCGCTATAGCCCCGTGCGGCTCCGGGGAACCGCGCTGTGACACTGTATCAGGCGGGGTGGGCAGACTCCGAATCGTGTGGGTGACCTGGGGGGATGGGTCAGGCGCCAGCGGCGCGGCGCATGTCGCCGGTGCCGCGGCGGAGGGCGCGGGCAGTGGCCGGGTCGAAGGTTTCCAGGTAGTCGAACGTGGGGTCTTCGTCGTCCACCTCGATGAGGGCGGAGCGGCGGCGCAGGGCGCGGGCGGTGTCGCGGTCCATGACGCGCTGTTGGGCGCGCTGCCCGGCCTCGCGTTCGGCCTCGATGTGCTCGCCGCGGCTGCGGGCCAGGCGGGCGAGGCGGCGGCGGCGGATTTCCTCCTCCATGCGGACCTGCTTGCGCAGGTACGCCAGATAGGTCACCAGGACGAGCGCGGAGCCGCCGCAGCCCCACCAGAACATGGGGCTCAGCGCCACCGAGAGTCCACCGAAGGCGAGGGCGGCCAGAACGAGGCCGAGCACCGCGCGCTGACGGAAGGTGTAGCGGGCCGCGCGCGCGATGGCGTCGGCCTCCGGATCGAAGCCGCCGCGGCCGCGCCGGGTCGGCACGAAATCCGAGTCGTCGGAGTCGGATTCGTCGAATCGGGCGGGCGCCGCCGTCCGGGCCGGGGGGATTCGGGCACCGGTCGATTCGGTGTGCTCTAAAGCCACCCGGTCATCATCGGCGGTCGCCGGTTGCTTCGCAGCCGTTCGGGCCGTTGCGATTTCGGCATCATCGGAATCGGCGGCGTCGAGTTCTTCGGCTTCGTCGTCGAATTCACTATCCGCACCGTCGAATTCGTCCATGTCGTCGATTTCGGCATCGGATACCGCCGACTCGGCTTCGGGCGGGCTGTCCGCGGGATTGTCGTCCTCGGTGACCTGCTCGTCGGCCGGTGGGGTCATCCGGTCCTCCGCATCATCGCTGTGGGAAAGCTTTCTCTGCACTCGGGTCGGCCGGTAATCCGGATCACTGTCGTGTCCCGCGGCCGGACCACTCTTGGTGCGCCGCTTGGAACCTCCGCGGTGCAATACGCGGGTCGCCAACGCCGCGTCGGTCGTCTGCCTGATCCTGGGATGCCGGTCGGCGAGGATCGGGAACAGCACAAAGACCCAGAGCACGACCAGGCCGATCCATAGGATCGAATTCGGCATCTCGCCTCTGCACCTCCGTCCCCGCCGCATCGTCCGCTCGGCCTTTCGACCGGGTCGCACCACGCCCCGTCGCGGTGCGTTCGCTCGCCGCAAAACGCCTCGGACGGACGGAACGTCCGGCCGCCGTGAGGCGTATTCGGCACTGCCTCACAGGCTGATTTGCCGGTGGCGCGGGACGCACCACCGACGTCCGTAGGTTAATTCCGTGGCGCACCAAGTTCGGTCAGGCGCGCCGTGCACATACGCCACACCTGTCACAGTTCCACCATTTTCGCCGCGCGCCGAAGTCAGCCGGGCGCGTCGAAAACAGCACGGACGTACCGGTATTTCAAGGCAGCGTGGCCCGGCCATCGCGCACCAGTCGATCGACGACGGTCCCCGCCACCTCCTCGACGGTGATGCCGACCAGCAGGTGATCGCGCCAGGCCCCGTCCACATCGAGGTACCGCTTCAGCAGACCCTCCTCGCGAAACCCCACATTGCGCAGAACCGCTTGACTGGCCAGGTTTTCCGGCCGCACGGTCGCCTCGACCCGATGCAATCCGACCGGCCCGAAGCAGTGGTCCAGCCCGAGCGCCAACGCGGCCGTCGCCACGCCCTGACCGCCCAAATCCTTGGCCACCCAATAGCCGATCCATGCCGAACGCAGTGCACCGCGCACGATATTGCCGACGGTCAGCTGCCCGCTGAACGCGCCGTCGACCTCGATCACGAGCGGAATCATCGCACCGCGCCTGGCCTCGGCCTTCAGACTCGACCACAGCGACGGCCAGTTCGACACATGGTTGCGGGCCTCCCAGGCACCGCGCCCGGTCGGCTCCCACGGCTCCAGATGCGCCCTGTCGCGCAACCGGATCCGGCTCCATGCGGCCGCATCGCGCAACCGGACCGGACGCAATGTCACCTCCCCGGCCGCGACGCGCACCGGTCCCAGATGCGCGGGCCAACCGGGATGCTGCGTGACCCGGAACACATTCATCGTCTCCACGCCTCAGCCACGCTGTGCGAGAAATGCGACCCGGACCTCGTCACCGGTCCTGATCTCGGTGTCGTCCGGGTCGATCACGATCAGACTGTTCGCCTCGGCCAGCGTGGCGAGCAGATGCGACGAACCGCCCGTGCCGCCGCCCAGCGGCTGCACCAGGTAGTCGCCGGTGGCCTCGTCGCGCATGAGTTGCGCACGCAGGTACCCCTTGCGTCCGGCCATCGAGGTGATGGGGGTGATCGTTCTGGCACGGATGATCCGGCGCATGGGATGCCTGCGCCCCAACGCGATTCGGATCAACGGTCGCACCATGACCTCGAAAACCACCAGTGCGCCAACGGGATTCGACGGCAGCAAAAAGGTCGGCACCTCATCGCGCCCGAGCCGCCCGAAACCCTGCACGGAGCCGGGATGCATGGCGACCCTTGCGATTTCGAGTTCGCCGAGCCCCTCGAGCGCCTCACGGACCTGCTCCGAGGCCCACCCGCCGATGGCGCCCGCGATCACCACGACCTCGGATCGAACCAGCTGACCCTCCACCACATCGCGCAGCCGCCGCGGATCCGAACTCACGATGCCGACCCGGTTCACATCCGCGCCCGCGTCGCGCGCGGCGGCGGCCAGCGCATAGGAATTCACGTCGTAGACCTGCCCCGGCCCCGGCGTCCGATCGATGTCGATCAACTCGCCGCCGATCGAGATCACCGACAGCCGCGGGCGCGGATGCACAAGCACCTTGTCCTGACCGACCGCGGCAAGCAGACCGACCTGCGGCGCACCGATGATGGTGCCCGCGCGCACCGCGACGTCGCCGGGCTGCACATCGTCACCGATACGCCGGACGTAATCACCGGATCGCACCGGCTCGTACACCTTGATCCTGGCCCGGCCGCCATCGGTGAAATCCAAGGGCAGCACGGCATCGGCCAGCGTCGGCAGCGGCGCACCGGTATCGACCCGCACCGTCTGGCGCGGCTGCAATCGAATCGGCTGCTTGGATCCGGCGACCACCTCGCCGACCACCGGCAGCGTCAGATCGACGAGTTCGCCGTCCTCGTCGCGGATATCGGTGCCCGCGGCGGACACATCGACGCTGCGCACCGCGTAACCATCGATCGCGGCCTGATCGAAGCCGGGCAGCGGCCGCTCGGTGACCACATCCTCGGCACACAGCAGGCCTTGCGCCTCGGAGATCGCGACCCGGACCGGGCGGGGCGCGACCGCCGCAGCCGTCACCTTGATCTGCTGATCCTCAACCGAGCGCATCCAGCCCTTCCTGATCTCTCCGCACCGACCCGATTCCGCGACCGCGCAACCGAACCCGCGCGGCTCTGCCCGATCCGCGGTGTTCCCGGGGCTCTACGTGGTTACGCAAGCTGCCGCCTCCGAGCCCGTCGCTCACACCGCAGATGAACCATCATTCGTACCCGACGGTCCACTATCGGCGAAACCCGACGCCCGCGCCTATCAGTCGTAGGTCGTCAGCTGTGGGTCCCAGTCCGCACTGAGCCGATGCTGCAGCCACTCCCGCAGGGCGGGGCCGTATTCCTCTCGTTCCAAAGCGAAATCGACCGCAGCACGAAGATAACCGCCCGGGTTGCCCAAATCGTGGCGCGACCCACGGTGGACCACCACATGGACCGGATGGCCCTCCTCGATGAGCAGTGCGATCGCGTCGGTGAGTTGCAGCTCGCCGCCGGTGCCCGGCTCGATCCGGCGCAGCGCGTCGAAGATGGCGCGGTCCAACAGGTATCGGCCCGCGGCCGCGTAGGTCGACGGTGCGTCCGCGAGCGCGGGCTTCTCCACCATTCCGTTGACCCGCAGCACATTCGGGTTCACCGCATCGGGTACCGGCGCGACGTCGAAAACACCGTAGGCGCTGACCTGATCCTTGGGAACGTCGATGGCGCACAACACAGTTCCGCCGCGCTTGCGACGGACCCGGCTCATCACGTCGAGCACGCCACACGGCAGCACCAGGTCGTCGGGCAGGAGTACGGCGATGGCGTCCTCGTCGTCGTCGAGTGCGCCCTCGGCCTGGGCGACGGCGTGGCCGAGACCGAGCGGCTCGTCCTGGACCACCGAGGTGACATCGAGCAGCGCGGGCGCCTTGCGCACCTTCTCCAACAGCTGGAACTTGCCACGCTCGGCGAGCGTGCCCTCCAGTACCAAGTCCTCGACGAAGTGTGCGACCACGCCGTCTTTACCCGGCGAGGTCACGATGACCAGCCGCTCCGCACCGGAATCGGCGGCTTCCGACGCGACCAGTTCGATGCCAGGAGTGTCCACCACCGGCAGCAACTCCTTGGGCACGGTCTTGGTCGCGGGCAGGAACCGCGTCCCGAGTCCGGCCGCGGGCACGACGGCCGTGCGGAAACACGACACGACCGCGCCATTCGCGGATTGTCCGGCCTTTGCTGTCATACGCCTACCCTATCCATCCGTCATCGGCCCGAAGCGGCCATCACGCCGACTCGGGTCCCGGTGAGCTTAAGGTGATCACCGTGGAGATGCCCGGCGAGCGCGACAAACATGCCTGGCGGGCGGAAATAGGTGCACGACGGGCCGCGATGAGCAGCGCCGACCAGGAAAACGAGGCGCGTGAGCTGGCCCACAGTGTCGCCGAGCTGGACGTCCCCGAATGGGTGTGCGCGTATGTGCCGGTGCGCGGGGAACCCGGATCGACGGCGCTGCTGACGGCTCTGCGTGCGGCGGGCGCCCGGGTGCTGCTGCCGGTCACCGGACCGCCGGGACCGCTGCGCTGGGCCGAGTTCACCGGCATCGATGACCTGCGGCGCGCCAGATTCGGGCTGCTGGAACCCGTCGGCGAGGTGCTCGACGATGCGCTCGCGCTGGCGGAGCTGATCCTGGTCCCCGCGCTGGCGGTGGATCGCCGCGGTGTTCGGCTCGGCCGCGGCGCCGGGTACTACGACCGGACGTTGTCCGCGGCCCGGCCGACGGCGCGGCTGATCGCGGTGGTCCGCGATGACGAACTGCTCGACCGGCTCCCCGAGGAACCGCACGATCTGCGCATGGGCTGGGCCCTCACACCGCACGGCGGACTGCATCGATTGGGTGGCGATAAGGATGCGGAATGAAATGCCGATTAGCGGTGTTGGCACTGTCGGCTGTAGAGTGCCAGATTGACGAACCCTGCGGAGGATGCTGTGCCAACTTATTCATATGCGTGCACCCAGTGTGACAACCGCTTCGACATCGTTCAGTCCTTCGCCGATGAGGCGCTGAGCGTCTGCTCGGAGTGCTCGGGCAAGCTGCGCAAGCTCTTCAACTCGGTCGGCATCGTGTTCAAGGGCAGCGGTTTCTACCGCACCGACAGCCGCGGTGGCTCCTCGACCGCCAGCGAGCCCGCGAAGTCGGACAGCGGTGCCAGCAGCTCCGCGCCGAGTTCGGATTCCGGTTCGTCCAGCAGCTCCAGCACTACCAGCACGGCCGTCGCAAGCTGAGTTTCCCCTGGTAGGAGCAGCCCTGCGGGAGTTATCCCCAGGGCTGTCGTTATCCACAGGGCACGCCTTTCCCGGGCGAGTCGCAGTGCCGATGACCATAGGCTCCGGGCATGGCTCCCCTGGGCATCCTTCCGTCGGGCAAGACCCGATCCTTGGCCGACCTCGGCCGCGGCGACTCGTTGCGCTCGGCGATCTGGGATAGGGCGAGTTGGAACAGACCGCCCTGGGCGGATGCGCTCCTGGCCCGACGCCTGCTGGCGGCGGCACTCACCGCACTCGCGATCGTCCTGTTCCTCCGCGGCGATCCCGGCAGTGCACGCACCGAGGTCGTGGTCGCCGGACGCGATCTGCCGCCGGGCCACCTGCTCGAGGCGACCGATCTACGCTCGACACCTCTCGAATCCGGCACGCTACCCTCGGGTGCGGTCGCTGATATCGCCGTTTTGGTCGGCGCGACGCTGACCGGCGGGATGCGCACCGGCGAGGTATTCACCGATCTGCGCATCGTCGGACCGCGACTGGCGGCGGTCGCCACCGGGGCGAGCAATGCCCGCATCGTGCCCATCCGGCTGGCCGATTCCGCGGTCGCGGAGATCCTGCGGGCGGGTGACCGGGTGGATGTCATCGGAGCCGAGGAGCAGAGCGGTCCCGGCACCCGTCCCGCCCGGCTGCTTGCGATCGACGCCGCGGTCGTACTGGTATCCGGTCCCGGTGACCGGCGCGGCGCGCCCGAGCGCGTGGTGCTGGTCGCGATGGACGCCGAACACGCCACCGCGGTTGCCGCCGCCTCGCTGCGCACCGCGCTGACCGTGGTTTTTCATTGACCGCAGTTCGCCGAGAATTTGCCTTCAAGGTCAACTAGCATCGGTCGATACGGCAGCCCGAACCGCCGAGCACAACGAGTCAGCTCCCACCCGAAGAGGAGATATCGGCAATGCTCAAGGGTTTCAAGGATTTCCTACTCCGCGGAAACGTCGTCGACCTGGCAGTAGCCGTGGTGATCGGTACCGCGTTCGTCGCGATCGTCACCGCCTTCACCAATGGCATCATCAACCCGATACTCGCCATCTTCGGCGAACGGGACGACCTCGGCCTCGGTTTCCAGTTGATTGCCGATAAACCGGCAACCTTCGTGCAGGTGGGTCCGCTCATCACCGCGGCCATCAACTTCGTGGTCATCGCGGCGGTGCTGTACTTCGTGCTGGTGCTGCCCGCACTGCACGCGAAGAAGCGGTTCGGCACCACCCCGGACACCGAACTCAGCGATTCCGAGGTGCTGATCGAGATCCGCGACCTGCTTGCCGACAGCCAGCGCAGCGCGGGTGGACGTCACGAATTCTGAATCGAATTCCCCTGCCCGCCAACATGAGCGGGAATTCGACTGCGCCACAATCACATACGGTAATTCCCTGCACCACAAGGCAAACGGGCCCGTCGCGCGTGCGACGGGCCCGTTCACATATTCGAGCGGAAGACTCAGCCGAGACTGAACGGCTGACCCCACAACGTCGTCCAGGTGATGACGTTGTCGGTCTCCACCTCGACGCTGACGAAGGCACGCGCCTGCGCGTAGCCACCACAGCCGCTGAGACCGATGGTCTCGTCGGCCCAGGTGACCGAGCCGCTGCCGCCCTTGAACTTGTTGCGCTTCTTGTGCGCCTCGTTGCCGAAGTCGTCGGCCTGCTCGAGATCGAGCACATAGAACGACTGCGCCTGGCCGGGACCGAGACTCAGGTTGGCGCCGCTGTTGGCGCTCACCTTCGGCTTGACGTTCTGGCTGTCGCTCCAATCCAGACCACCGGTGACGCCGCCGTCGACGCCACCGCCGTCGATATTCACTTGGCAGGCAACGACATAACCCGGGAAGATCGCGCCGTTCCAGCCATCGGTCACATCGACCTGCGCGCTACCGGACACCCACGCATTGCGGTGCACGGGTGTCGCGCCCATGGACGGATTGATATTGGCCGATTCGCCGACCAGCCGAATGGTAAGAACCGTTCCGTCGGAAAGCGTTTTGACGATTTGACCGCCCGGCAGCGGAATGAAGGTGTCGGCATTCGCCGCACCGGTGGACAACAGGCCGAGTGCCAGCGCGGCGGCACCGCCGAGCCCGGCAACGCGCGCCACAAACTTACGATCGATCATGATTGGTACTACCCCTAGCGATTGAGTTCGATGAATTCGATTCGGCGAGTAGAGATTCGACAGATCCCACCGCGGTCAGCCGATGCTGAACGGCGCTCCGTACAGGGTGACCTTGGAGTAGTTGTCGCCGATGATCTCGACAACGGTGTAGGCACGCGCCTGGGCATAGCCCGCGCAGCCCTGGATCTCGATCTCCGCATCCTGATACTCGACCGAGTAGCGACCCGGCTTCAGAATGTCCTTGTAATCGATCTGAACGAACTTGACATCGCCCGGGCCGAGGTTGAGGCCGATCGACCCACCGAGCGAACCGCCCGAGAGGTTGATGCCGCCGGAAACCCCGGCCGAGATCGCGTTATCGGCGATGCTCACCTGGCAGCCGACGATGTAGCCGGTGCTCAGCTGCGAAGCGCCGTGCGTCGAGGAGTTATTGGTACCCGGCGCCCCTGAGGCGCCATTGTTCGGGCCGATGGTGCCCTCGGGAGTGATGGACACATCGGCAATGGCGTTACCCGAGACCCACACGACTCGGCCCGCGCCATTCGCGGCCAGAGATGGTGAAATCAAGGCGCGTTCACCCGTCCGGCTGACGGTCACGCCCGGGCCCAGTTTCTGGCCGTCCGGCAACGGCACAAAAACGTCGGCGTTGGCAGCGCCGGTCGAAAGCAGGCCCATCCCAGCAGCGGCGGCGACAACGGCACCCGCGATGCGGACACCTCGACGCAGACCGCTGGTGCGGTTCTTGCTCATACTTCCCCTCATCGGATTCTAGCGGTCGGCCTCGGGGTACCGAGGACGAAAACCCTTTCATGCGGACGCCGCTCGCTGGAAAGACATTGGCCATCAAGCGGTTTGCCGACAATCTCGTCGGTGGACGATCTTGGGTGCGCCCAATATTAGTGGTTTGCGCCGAATTCCTGTGAGATTTCGCACATGTTACCGCTCGATCCGCTACGATCTGCGAATTTGGCTGGGCGCCACGGGGTTTCACAACGAAAACGGGCCCGCCGCGAATGCGACGAGCCCGCTCGGATTTTCAAGGGGCGTTGCCCCTACCGATCAGCCGAGGCTGAACGGCTGACCCCACAGCGTGGTCCAGGTGATGACGTTGTCGGTCTCCACCTCGACGCTGACGAAGGCACGAGCCTGGGCGTAACCGGCGCAGCCGGACAGGCCGATGGTCTCGTCGGCCCAGGTGACCGAGCCGCTGCCGTTCTTGAACTTGTTGCGCTTCTTGTGCGCCTCGTTGCCGAAGTCGTCGGCCTGCTCGAGGTCGAGCACGTAGAACGACTGCGACTGGCCGGGACCAAGGGTGAGGTTGCCGCCGCTGGTCGCGCCGACACCACCGGTGACGGTGTCACCGCTCCAGTCCGCGGTGCCCTCGACACCACCGGTGGCACCGCCACCGGAGATGTTCACCTGGCAGCCGACGGTGTAGCCCGGGAAGATCGAGCCGCCGCCATCACCGGACACCGAGACCTGGGCGCTACCGGACACCCACGCGTTGCGGTGCAGCGGGGTCGAGCCCATGGACGGGTTGATGTTGGCGGATTCGCCGGTCAGGCTGATGGTGACCACGGTGCCGTCGGAGAGCGTCTTGGTGATCGAGCCACCCGGCAGCGGCACAAAGGTATCGGCGTTCGCGGCGCCGGTGGAGAACAGGCCAAGAGCGACAGTGGCAGCGGCGCCGACACCGGCCACCCGTGCCACGTTCTTACGGTTGATCATGCTATTAATCCCTCGAGGGTTGAATCGCTTGAGCGAGAAGAATATTCGTGGATTGACCGATGTCAGCCGATGCTGAACGGCTGCCCGTAGAGGGTGGTCTTCGAGTAGTGGTCACCGATGATCTCGACGACGGTGTAGGCACGCGCCTGGGCATAGCCCGCGCAGCCCTGGATCTCGATCTCGGCATCCTGGTACTCGACCGAGTAGCGACCCGGCTTCAGAATGTCCTTGTAGTCGATCTGCACGAACTTGACCTCGCCGGGGCCGAGGTTGAGGCCGATCGAACCGCCGAGCGAACCGCCCGAGAGGTTGATGCCGCCGGAAATACCGGCCGAAATGGCGTCGCTGGCGATGCTCACCTGGCAGCCGACGATGTAGCCGGTGCTCAGCTGCGATGCGCCGTGGGTCGAGGAGTTATTGGTACCCGGGGCGCCCGAGGCGCCGTTGTTCGGCCCGACCGTGCCTTCCGGCGTCACGTTCACATCGGCGACAGCATTGCCCGAAACCCAGACCACACGGCCGGCACCGTTGGCCGCCAACGAAGGCGAAATCAGGGCGTGCTCACCAGTACGGGTGAGCGTCACATCGGGGCCGCCCTTCTGGCCGTCCGGCAACGGCACGAAGGTATCGGCATTGGCAGCACCGGTCGAAAGCAGGCCCATGGCCACGGCCGCGGCAGCGCCGACGCCCGCGATCCGGGCACCGCGGCGCAGACCGTTGGTGCGGTTCTCGCTCATACTTCCCCTCATCAGGTTCTAACAGTCAACCTCGACCATCGAGGCTGGACGTTGGTCCTCTCAGGCCCAGCTCAGTTTGTGCCCCGTTTGTTGCCGGTATGTAACCGGCTGTTATTTCGGCGCAACGGTCAGCGCTGGCATCGGAACCGAGCCGGGTTCCGCCGAGTCGACAAACGTACGTGCCGCACCCGGGCCCGCGAGGTCCAGCAGCGTGGGTGGCTCGTGGCGAGATTAAACCGACCAGTAACGGTCTGGCAACGTAAGTTTTCATTAAGATCAATGTGATCTAGATCACACCATCTCAAATGCTCATATTGCTTGACGTGCATAAACAGGAAACAAGCGCCACCCGAACGACCCCAAAGGGCGACTGCAGTCGCAACGATGCCGTTGGTAACTACGAGACAGCCCCGTACTTGAAGGTCGAGCAAAATTCAGCGTGAGGAATTCGCAATGGATGAAGGCGCGACCGCGGACCTTGGTACGTGACTGGACCGTAGATGAGTCAGGAGCCGTGATGGGGTGGCACCTGCGACCGGAGCCAGTCGTCGGATAACGATTCGGTCTCGTCGCCGCGCTCGTCACCGGTCGTCTCCGGGAGGACCTCACCGAAAATTTTTGCCAGACGCGCCGCGTCCCTCGCCCGGCGTGTCGCCGGACGAGGGTCGTCGGAGGAGTCCGCGGCGGTAATTTATTCCGCCAATCCGGACAGCTCGCCGATCACTCGGCTGGCGAGCGGACCGAGGGTTGCCATGCCGTCGCGCACCGCGGACCGGCTGCCCGGCAGATTTACCACCAATGTGCTGCCGGAGATTCCGGCCAGACCGCGCGAGAGGCCGGCGTCGAGCGAACCGGCCACGCGACCGGAGGAACGCAGCGCCTCGCTGATCCCCGTGAGTTCCCGGTCGAGCACCTGCGAGGTGGCCTCGGGCGTGACATCGCGCGGTGACATGCCGGTGCCGCCGACGGAGATGACCAGGTCGACACCGCCGATCACCGCGGTGTTGAGCGCATTGCGGATCTCGACCTCATCGGCCTGCACCGATACCGAAGCGTCCACCAGGAAACCCGCCTCGGTGAGCAGCTCGGTGACCAGCGGCCCGAGCGAATCCACACCTCCATGCGCCGTTCGATCGTCGACGACCACCACCAGAGCACGCCCCGCGACAGGAGCATCGATTTCCATATTGGTAACCGTAGCGTCCAGATCGACGAGGTGGGCGTCGGCTCCCGGTCGTGCCGACAATCCGCCGGGCAGGACCCGCATCACCGGCCACCGTCCGCGGCCGCACCGGAGAGCGTCACGTCGACTGTCTTGGGGTTGTTGCCTTGTTCATCGGTGTAGGTGACCTTCACCTTGTCTCCTGGCTGATGGGAACGGACGGCGGCGATGAGTGCGTCGCCCGAGTCGATGGTCCGGCTGTCCACCTTGGTGATGATGGCGCCGGCCGGAATTCCCGCCTTGGCGGCCGGGCCGTCCGGGGTCGCCTCGAGCACCCGTGCGGCGGTGTCCTGCGGGCGCAGTTTGATGCCGATCTGGGCGTAGGTGGCGTGACCGGTCTTGATGAGTTCGTCGGCGACCCGGCGGGCCTGATCGACCGGGATGGCGAAGCCGAGGCCGATGGAACCGCTCTGCTGACCGGTCGCCTCGCTGCCGCCGAGGCTGGCGATGGCGGTATTGATGCCGATGAGCTTGCCGTTGGCGTCGACCAACGCGCCACCGGAGTTGCCCGGGTTGATCGCGGCATCGGTCTGGATCGCATCGATGACCGGCTGCACCTGGCTCGGGGTGCCCTCACCGTTGGTGGAGACCGGGCGGTTGAGTGCCGAGACGATGCCCGTGGTCACCGTGCCCGCAAGCCCGAGCGGCGAGCCGATGGCGATGACCGGCTGGCCGACCGCTAGATCCGACGAGCTGCCCAGATCGATCGGGGTCAGTCCGCTCTTGCCCTGCACCTTGATCACGGCCAGATCGGATACCGGATCGGCACCGACCAGCGTGGCCGGTGCGGTGGTGCCGTCGGCGAAGGCGACCTCCATCTTGGCGTTGGCGCCGCCGCCGGAGGCGACATGGTTATTGGTGAGGATCAGACCGTCGGAGGACAGCACCACACCGGAGCCCTCGCCCTGGGCGCGATTGCTGGCGACCTTGATCATCACCACGCTCGGCAGCACCTTCTGCGCCACCGCCTGGGTGGAGCCGGCCGGCGCGTTCGCGACATTACTGACGTTGGGTTTGGGCACATCCAGGGCATTGGTCACCGTGGCGTGGCCGTTATCGGAGCGGGTGACCAGCGAGCCGACCGCGCCACCGACACCACCGCTGACGAGTGCGAGCGCGACCGCGCCGACGACGAGACCGGTACGGACCGGGCGGCGTGCGGGTTCGGGCTGCGGCTCGGCGGCGAATGCGGCGCCGGGATACGGCCCGCCGGGTGGAACGGGCGGGGCGTAGGACGGCTGGGCGTATTCCGGGCCCGCCTCGGGACCCGGGAATTGCTGCGCGTATTCCGGCCCCCCTTCGGGACCGGGGAATTGCTGTGTCGGGTTGGGCGGCATGCGTTGCTGCCAGATCGTCGGACGCGGTGTCGGTGCCTGAGGCCCGTATCCGGATTGCGCGTAGGTCTGGCCCGGTGGTGCGACCGGGATCTCCTGGGTCGGATGCGGACCGGGCGCGGCGTCGGCGTTATCCGGCTGCGGCGTCAAGCCTTCCTTGGAATCCTCGGTCATTTTTCTCCTTACGTCTTCGACCAGCTTGGCGACGACGACTGAGAGCGGACTGAGACGCTGCTTTCAGTTTTCCGAGTATTGCGGGCGGACCGGGTAAGGCCCGCCATCACCTTAGTCTCGAACGGCGTCAATCGGTTACGGAGTCGACCACACCGTCGAGCATGCTCGCCGCACCCGGCAGCACGATCCGGATCAGGGCGCCGCCGCGCTCGGAGGTCTCGATGGTGATCGTGCCGCCGTGCTTGGTCACCACCTGTTTGACGATCGCCAGGCCGAGCCCCGAGCCCG
The DNA here is from genome assembly GCF_050942345.1 of Nocardia pseudovaccinii. Lineage (NCBI taxonomy): Bacteria > Bacillati > Actinomycetota > Actinomycetes > Mycobacteriales > Nocardiaceae > Nocardia > Nocardia pseudovaccinii. The sequence continues at coordinate 1,558,318 of NZ_CP192074.1, read as the reverse complement.
GCATGGAACGCGACGCCGTGGTCCGATAGAAACGATCGAACACCAGCTCGCGCTCGGCGGCCGGAATGCCCGGTCCGGCATCGTCGACATCGAGCTCGAGCAAGCCGCGACCGGTTTCCCGCATGGTGACCTTCACCTGCACGCCCGCCGGACTCCACTTCGCGGCATTGTCGAGGACATTCAGAATCGCCCGCTCCAAGCCCGCCTCATGGCCGTATACGAACCAGGGCTGCAGTTGCGCGGCGAACTCGATGGAACCGCGACGGCGCCGGGCCCGCTCGAGTGCGCGCTCGGCCACCTCGCCGAGATCCACTCGCTCGTAAACGGTTTCGGGCGCGTCCTCCCGGGCGAGATCGACGAGATCGCCGACCAGGGTCGACAATTCCTCGATCTGAGCCATCACATCCGCGCGCAGCTCGGCCATGTCCTGTTCCGGAATCTGCGGTGCGCCAGGGCGACTCGAGGCGATCAGCAATTCCATATTGGTGCGCAGCGAAGTCAGCGGCGTGCGCAATTCATGTCCGGCGTCGGCGACCAATCGGCGTTGCCTATCGCGCGATTCGGCGAGTGCGCGCAACATTGTGTTGAAGCTCTCTGTGAGCCTTGCGAGTTCATCGTCACCCGTTACCGGAATCGGTGTCAGATCATCGGTGCGCGCGACCCGTTCGGTCGCCGCGGTGAGCCGTCCGATCGGGCGCAGCCCAGTGCGACCGACCGCGGTACCCGCTGCCGCCGCCAGCACAACTCCACAACCGCCGACGACGAACAGCAACCAAGCCAGCCGGTCCAATACCTCGCGAGTAGGTTGCAGCCGCTGCGAGATGACCAGCGTCGCGCCGGAATGCGTCGGCATGGCGAGCACCCGCTGATTACTCACGGTGCGCAGTGACGAGGGCAGCTCACCGTTCGCGACCGCGAGTTCCTGGGCGCCGACCGGCGGAATCGTTTGCTGCGGCGGCATATACGCCTTGTCTTTCGCGTATATCAACGCCACTCCGACATCATTGGAGTACAGGCCGGCCAGCACGATCGACTGGAAACCCAAACTGTCGAAATTATTGTTGATCATGGTGTTCGCGCGTGCCTGGAGCTGCGCGTCCACATCGGCGTTCAGTGCGCGGGCCACCATGGCATAGGCGGCGATGGAAGTGACGGCAACGGCGATGGCGACCACCGAGGCGGCGAGCAGGGTGACCCGCCAGCGCAGGGAGACCGACCTGGTCAGGGGCATGGGCGGGCGCATATCCGGCGGTTCCGACGGGTATGCGCCGAGCGCGGCGACCACTTGCCGCTTGGGATTGGTTCTGGCCATGGGGTGTCGACTCGCCTACGGGGGTGTTTCGCGCAGCACGTAGCCGACACCGCGCACCGTGTGGATGAGCCGGTTCTCGCCCTCGGCCTCGGTCTTGCGGCGCAGGTAGCCGATATAGACCTCGAGCGCATTACCGGAGGTCGGGAAGTCGTAGCCCCAGACCTCCTCGAGAATGCGGCTGCGGGTCAGCACCCGGCGCGGATTGGCCATCAGCATTTCCAGCAGTGAGAACTCGGTGCGGGTCAGGCTGATCGAGCGGTCGCCTCGCGTCACCTCGCGGGTCACCGGATCCAGCGACAGATCGGCAAACGTCATAGTCTCGGAAACCTCGCCGGGATCGGTGGCCCGGCGGCGCAACAACGCGCGCAATCGGGCCAGCAATTCCTCCAGTGCGAATGGTTTCGGCAAATAGTCATCGGCGCCGGCATCGAGTCCGGCTACCCGTTCGGAAACCGAATCACGCGCCGTCAAAACCAGAATCGGCAGATCGTCTCCGGTGCTGCGCAAGCGTCGGCAAACTTCGAGCCCATCCATCCGGGGCATCATCACATCGAGCACGAGTGCGTCCGGTCGCTGCACGGTTGCTTTCTCCAGTGCGTCGACTCCGTCGACTGCGAGATCGACGGAGTAGCCGTTGAAGGTCAGCGACCGGCGCAGCGATTCCCGGACGGCACGATCGTCGTCGACTACCAGAATGCGCATGCCCCCAGTTTGACCGCATCGACTGAGAGTCGACTGAGAGGGCGCCGCCCGACACGCCGCGCCAGCATCGATGCCGCCCACTAGGGGCTGGACGAGCGACCAGCAGGTTTGTGATCACGTACAGATCTCGACGGAATCCGGCAACCGTTTTGGGCGACGAAAGCCGTTCTGAGTAGCCATATTCGAGTGAATTACAGAGCGACTGCCCCAGATTGCCGTTAGTCACTCTGCGCGGTATGTTCCCTGCGGTAAAAAGAAGACCTCTAGTTGGTTCTCAGCGGGTTGAATCAAAACCGAACAGCCACGCGCCATCCGGGGGCACACGTGCAAGCTCGTGAAGCGGAGGCAACGGAAGCGGATGGAAGCTGCACCGCGGTCCTGGCAATTCAGTCTGTCCAACTGGTCGGTCACTCGCAAGGTTGGCATCGTGCTGGTCCTGCCCGTGCTGCTGGCCACCGTCTTCGCCGTGCTCCGCATCAACAACGAACTGCGTACGATGTCGCAGTTGGACGCGGCGACCGAACAGGTCATCATCATTCGCCCGATCGTCAAGTTCGGCACGGCCACCGAACAACTCGCGGTCGCGGCGACCGCCTCCTGGGGTAACACCGCGGATCCGGCGACCGACGCGGCATTGACGAAATTCGATCAGGCGCTCGCCGATCTCGAGGCCGGAATGCACACCACCAAGGTGAGCACCCGGGTCACCTCCGAATTGGCCTCGGCCGTCGCCACCGGCACCACCATGCGCAATAGCCTGCGCAACGGATCGCCGATGATGGTCGGTGAGCAGGCCGACGAGATCGCGGTTCGGATCGGCAACGCGTTCGCGCTGTCGCCCTCGGTCGAGGACCTCAACATCCAGCGCTACTTCCTGCAGATCGGCGCGATCCAGAACGCCCGGCGGGTACTCACCCAGCAGCGCATGATGATCGGCTCCCCCGATGCCGGCCGCAATCCGAGCGTGCGCGCGAAGGTGCTCATCTCGGCGGGCGCCGAGATGACCATGATCAACACCTACGGCATCATCCTGCTGGACAATGCGCCGAATATGCGGCCGCTACTGGACGCGGTCGGCGTCCGCCTCGGCGCGTTCAGTCAGAACGTCGGGGATCCGACATCGAATCCGGCCGTACTGGATTCACTACAGGCCAGCTCGGACACCTACGAGAAGACGACCAATTCCCTCGCCGACACCATCGATAAGGCGCTGGCGCATCGGACCACCGAGGCGCAGACCGGTGCGCTGCGCGAGACCACGATCGTCATCGGCATGCTGCTGGCCGGTCTTGCGCTGGCCCTCGCCGTCGCGCGCACCCTGGTCGTCCCGGTGCGCAGGCTACGCCGCGACGCGCTCGAGGTCGCGCACGTCAAGCTGCCCGACGAACTCGCGGTGGTGCGCAGCGGTGGCGCCACCCCGGAGATCACCCCGGTCGGCGTGCACACCACCGACGAGGTCGGCCAGCTGGCCCGCGCCGTCGACGAAATCCACGAGCAGGCGCTCAATCTCGCCGCCGATCAGGCCCGACTGCGGCTGCAGATCGGGAATATGTTCGAAACCCTTTCCCGCCGTAGCCAATCCCTCGTCGAACAGCAGCTGTCACTGATCGAGGATCTGGAACACGATGAGGACAATGCCGAACGGCTACAGAGCCTGTTCCGCCTCGACCACCTCGCCACCCGCATGCGCCGCAACGGCGACAACCTGCTGGTGCTCGCCGGTACCGCGCTGCGCCGCGGTCAACTACATCCGGTGCCGCTATCGGACATGCTCTGGAGTGCGGTCTCCCAGGTGGAGGATTACCAGCGGGTCGAGATCGGCGCGGTGCCCGACGGCATCGTCGCCGGTGAGCCCGCTGTCGATATCGAACATCTGCTGGCCGAACTGATCGATAACGCGCTGCGCTACTCCCCGCCGACCACACCGGTTGCGGTGATGGTGGCGCGCGCGGTCGACGGCGGCTATCTGATCGAGATCACCGACCGCGGCCTCGGCATGTCACTCGAGGATCTGCAGCTCACCAACGACCGGCTGGCCTCCGGTGGTGAGGTCACCGTCGAAACCGCCCGCCGCATGGGCCTTTTCGTCGTCGGCCGACTCGCCAAGCGGCACACCATCACGGTGAGCCTGCGCCGCACCTCGACCATGGCGCAGCAGCCCGGCATCACCGCGAGTGTGCACCTGCCCGGCGCACTGGTCGCGCCGCCGCTCGATGCGACCGATCCGAACCAGCGGGCCATCGAAGCCCAGGTCATGGCCGCGTTGCCCGCCCCCTCGCAACAACAGCCGCCGCGCACGCTGGTGCCGGTGCCGAGCCTGCCACAGCGTGAACCATCGCGCTTCGCGGTCACCAGTTCCGGTCTCCCGCAACGTCGTCCGACCATGCGCGTCGCCGACGCGCCTGAAGTACCGATACCCGGCGATGATCACACCGAAACCTCGGTCGATGTATTCGCCGAGAATCCGGGCAGCCGCCGCGGCGACGACGACCGGTCCCGCATCGCGCCGTTCGGGCCGCCGACCCCGACGGATGAGCCTGCCACCGGACCGAATTCGGTCATCGACGTGGAACCACAGGTGCCCCTCGGCGCGGTCACCGATATGTGGGCCGAACAGCCCGACGAGCCGGTGGACACCGGATCGAACCCGATCGTCTCCCGTGAGCCCGCCGAGCCGTATCAGACCGCCGTCCTGCGGCCGACGCTGCCGACCAGAAAGCCCGCCGCCGCAACGGAACCCGAGCCGACCTCGACTCGACTACAGCCGGTCTCGGCCGACGCCGCGACCAACACCTCGACTCGACTACAGCCCGTGCAGGGCGAAACGCCCACCCCGATCTATCAGCGGATGGTCTCGGAGTGGTTGGTCGAGCCCGCGACGGCACAACCCTCGCCCTCGGCATGGACCTCCCCCGCCGACGCGGGCTGGACGGCCGCCGAGCAGGCCAGCCATCCGACCGCCGACGCGCGCACCGTCGGCGGACTGCCGATCCGCAGGCCCGGAGCGCAATTGGTGCCCGGCGGCCTCGCGCCGGTCGAGGAACCGGGCGTACGCGATCCGGAGGAGATCCGGAACAACTTGACCAGGCATCTCAGTGGGGTCCGCAGCGGGCGGGCCGAAGCGCAGTACAACGACGGAGGGCTTGTATGACCAACCCGAACAGCACCACGGACGAGAACCTCAACTGGCTGGTTGCCCGCTTCACCAAGGATGTGCCCGGAGTGTCGCACGCGGTGCTGGTGACGGCGGACGGTCTGCTGCAGGCGACCAGCCCGAATCTACCCGCGGACCGCGCTGAACAGCTTTCAGCGGTCACCGCGGGTCTGGCCAGCCTCGCCACCGGAGCGGCATCGCTGTTCGACGGCGGCAAGGTGATGCAGTCGATCGTGGAGATGCAGCGCGGCTACCTGTTGGTGATGAGCGTCGGCAACGGGTCGCACCTGGCCGTGCTCGCCAACAAGTCGCACGACATCGGTCGGATCGGCTACGAAATGGCCCTGCTCGTCGACCGCGTGGGCACGGTGGTCACGGCCACCGCCCGGACAGCAGTCTGATCCAACGATGTCGAGTCCATTCGGCCACGGACCGAACCGGCCGACCACCCGCGTCAGACCGTATGCCCTGACCTCCGGGCGTACCGAACCCGCGGTCGACCTACCGCTCGAAGCGGTTATCGAAACCCTGTCGTACACTGCGCATCTCGATTGGCCGGCGGGCGATCTGCGCACCGAGATCCTGCGGCTGGGCACGCACCGGCTGTCGGTCGCCGAGATCGCCGCCCACCTGGATCGACCGCTCGGCATGGTCCGGGTCATGGTCGGTGACCTCGTCGTCGACGGCGCGCTGCGCGTGCATTCGACACTGACCGACGAGGCGAGCTTCGACGAGCGCCGTTCCCTTATGGAGAGGACTTTGCGTGGACTCCGTGCCCTATAGGCAAGGCGGAAATTACGGGCAGCCCGGCAACTCCGGATCCGGCAATACCGGACCCGCCGATGCCGACACCCGCGTCGCCTCGACCAAGATCGTGGTCGCGGGCGGCTTCGGGGCAGGCAAGACGACCTTCGTCGGCGCGGTATCGGAGATCGTTCCCCTACGCACCGAGGCAATGGTGACCCGCTTTTCCGACGGTATCGACGATCTCGCCGATACCCCGGATAAGGAAACCACCACGGTCGCAATGGATTTCGGCCGCATCATCCTGCCCGGCAACCTGGTGCTCTATCTATTCGGCACGCCGGGCCAGCGCCGCTTCTGGTTCATGTGGGACGACCTGATCCGCGGCGCCATCGGCGCGGTGGTGCTCATCGACACCCGACGGCTGGAAGACAGCTTCGCCGCCGTGGACTTCTTCGAGGCGCGCAAGCTGCCGTTCCTGATCGCGGTCAACCGCTTTCCGGACGCGCCCCGCTTCCCGATCGCCGAACTGCGCGAGGCGCTTTCGGTGCGTGAGGGGGTACCCATCGTGGATATCGATGCGCGCAATGCCATGGAGGTCCGCCAGGCGCTGGCGGCCGTCACCGAATACGCGATCGCCCAACTGAAGGCGCTCGAATTGGAAGGAACCGCTCGACATGCATGACGTCCGGTTGTTCGCCGCGGCGGACAACGGCGCAGTGGTGGACCAGTTCTCCATGGGGTACTGGGTCGCCGCACTCTCCTTCGGTGTTTCGGTGCTCGGCGCCGTGGTCGGGCTGGCCTGTGTACTACACGCGGCGCGATCGTCGCGGTTCCGGTTGGTGTGGGTGACCTCGGCCGCGGTGGCGGTCGGCGGCGTCGGGGTCTGGTTGTCGACCTCGGTCGCGCTGCTCGGCCTCGATATTTCGGGTACCGCGGCGCGCTTCGACGGCGGCAAGATGATCGCGGCGATGGTGACCGCGTTCGTCGCGGTATTCGTCGCGCTGATCATCATCGGCCGTCGGCTGCAACTGGTCCGGCTCATCCCGGGCGGGCTGGTCATGGGATTCGGCATCGGTCTCACCCTGTATCTGGGGATCGGGTCCATTCGCATCCGGGGCTCGATCGATATATCCCCGTGGCTCGCGGCGGTCGCGATGGCGGTCGCGGTGCTCACCGGTGTGGGCACGCTGTGGTCGTTCCAGGCGCTGCACGGTCTGCTCGCGCGGGCGGCCACGGTGCTGCTGTTCGCCGCCGGTGTGGCGGGCATGTACTACGCCGGGGTCGCGGCCATCGACCCGAACATCGATATCACCGCGAAGGCACCGGACGGACTCACGCTGTTCGAATTCGTCTTCCCGATGTTCGTCATCGGATCGCTCGCGCTGACGGTCCCGATCAGCGCGGTACTCATCGCACCGGACCGGCGCGAGACGGCGGCTGCGCTCGAGGCCAAGCGCCGGTCCGAGCTGCGGTCGGACCGGCTCCGGTCCGAGCTCCAGTCGGTGCGCTGAGCCTGCTGGAGCTCGCTGCCGATCGGCCGAGGGTCAGGCTTTGGGTGTCGGCATCTCGCCGACGGTCTTGCTCGGATCGATGATGCCGATCGCCTCGCCCTGCGGACCGGCGATGACGGCTGAGCGTCCGGCAGGTGAATCCGCGATCGCCTGCAGCACCCGGCCACCCAATTCCGTTGCCTTGGCGACACCGGCGTCCACATCGTCGTGCTGGAACCACACCAGCCAGTACGAGGGCATACCGTCGGCGGGCTTACTGGACTGGTCGGCTATGCCACCGACGCCCTCGGTTCTGGCGGGCGGGGTGAACACCACGTAGTCGGCGTCGCCGAAGTCGAATTCGGTGTAGCTGAAGCCGAATACGTCGGCGTAGAACTTCTTCGCCGACTCGATATCGCGGGTGTGCAGTTCGTTCCAGCCGTAGGCGCCGTGCTCGTTGTAGACGGCCGCGCCGTTGTGCCCCGTCGCGTACGGGCATCGGTCATCTCCGTTTCCAGTGAACAGGCACCTCCAGGGACCTGGTCAACCACGGGGCGCCGACAGTTTCGGCGGGTTCGGCGATGCCGCCGATTTCGGCCCACGACACCCCCTACAGTGAGAGATATGCGTTTGGGGCTGGACTACGCAGGGGGCCGTCCCGGCGGCGCGGCCATTCGAGCGGCCGGTTTCGATTTCGTCGTGCGCTATCTCTCCGATGGTGGTCCGACCCTGCCCGGCAAGCAGTTGACCCCGGCCGAGGCCGACGACCTGCGGGCCAACGGCATCTCCATCGTGTCGAACTGGGAGACCACCGCGGCCAGGATGCTGGACGGCTACGGTGCCGGAATAGTCGATGCCCGTGCGGGTTCGGCGCACGTGCTGCGCTGTGGCGGGCGGTCGGATCGGCCGATCTACTTTTCCGCGGATTTCGATTCGACACCGCAGGAACAGGTGGCGATCAACGCCTATCTCGAAGGCGCGGCCACCGTGCTCGGCGCCGCGAATGTGGGTATCTACGGCGGGTTCTGGTCGATCAGCCGGGCGCTGGACGCGGGCGTCGCGGCTTGGTCGTGGCAGACCGGTGCCTGGTCGGGCACCAATGTGGAGACCAGGCGCAATATCCATCAGACATTGCGGCAGGTGGTCGTCGGTGGCGTGCTCTGCGATGTAAACGAAGCCGAGACAATCGATTTCGGTCAGTGGGACTTCGTACAGGAGGAACCGGATGTGACGCCGGAACAAGAGGCAGTGCTGCGCGATATCCAGATCCAGCTGCGCGGTCCGGAGCTGTCCGGCTGGCCGCAACTCGGCACCGATGCGGAGGGCCGCTATCGCACGCTGGTGGACGGCGTGGCGGCGGCGCTGCAGCGGATCAAGGAGCTGGAGGACGAATCTGCCGATTTGCGTACGCAAATCGGCGAATTGCGCACGGAGATCAGCGAACTCGAAGCCACCACCGCGGATCTGGTGGAAGAGGTCAAGCGGTTGGACGGACCGCATTGGCCGTGGCCGCTCTCGCTGATCGAGGGTCCGGCCGACTTCGTGGGTGAGCAACTGGCCCGGCTGGAGTCTCTATTGCCGGACTTGCCAGGTCGGCCCAGTGGCCGGGAAGTGGGGAAATCGGCAGAGAGGCCGGAAGTTTGGCGATGAGCGGGTTCCCGGAGATCCGGTGAACCGGGGGTTCCGAGAACCCGCCCTCTCGGATGAGGGTACCGGCGCGAGAGCACGAAATCATCACTGCGCCAGGACTTTTACGGATACGAAAAACCAACTCACAGTACGTAATTGATTAATGAGCTACCATGTCGCAATCATAGACACGGAAAACTTCCATGTGACACGATCTATTTGGGTAGCTATTGGATTGCTACGGTCTCGAGCGGTTCCGATCCGAGACCGGCATCGAGCCATTCCGGTCGATCGACCATCGACCCAGCGCGTTCCGTCCCGTACCAGCAGCGCACGAGTTATCGTCAGCTTGCACATACCGGTTCGTACGAAGGAGTTCGCATGACCGTAAACGTGGTGCTCGACAAGGCGCTCGACAAGGAATTCGAGAACAAGTCGCTGAAGGACATCCTCTCCGCCCCGCCGTCGGCGCTGGCGGGCCTCACCCCGGCGCACGATAAGCAGCTGCTGGAGGCCCTGAAAATCAAGACCATCGCCGACCTCGGCAACAACAAGTTCTTCCAGCTCGCCGCCACCTTGGTGCAGCTCGCCGAAAAAGAGGGCTGAGTTCGATTTGCCGCGCCTGCGGCGCGGCGTGTTCGCGGCCCCCTGGTGTCTCGCGTCCGAGCCTTTCGAGCGACCTGCAAGCAGTCGCCAGCGGCGCCGTCGAGACATACGACTGCGTCGTATGCGCTTCGACGACTCGGCTGTGTTCGATGGCCGCGCCTTCGGCGCGGACGCGAGACGGGCCGCGAACTCCTCGCTCGTAAGACTCGCTCCGTTGTGGTTACGAGGGCGTCAGATTCGCCCTGGATCGACGAGTCCGCGTTTGACCGCCTGCACCAAACGGCGCGGCACCTTGTGTACAACCCCGCCGACACTGACCGGCACCAGGTCCGGCGGGGTGGCCTTCCACTGCGAGCGACGGCTGCGGGTATTCGACCGCGACATCCTGCGCTTGGGCACCGCCATATCAGCCCTCCCCTCGTGAGGGCCGGGACGAGGCCCGTCTGCCGTATTTGCGCTCGAACTTCTCCACCCGGCCCTGGGTATCCAGCACGCGGTGCGCGCCGGTCCAGAACGGGTGCGAATCGGAGGTGACGTCCACGACCAGCAGCGGATAGACATTGCCGTCTTCCCACTCGACGGTGCGTGCGCTGGTGGCGGTGGACCGGGTGAGGAACCGCTTTCCGGTACTCGAATCCTCGAACACCACAGGGTGGTAGTCCGGATGTATGCCAGTCTTCATTTCGCTTCTCCTCCAGGGCTTTTCGTCTGACCATCGATCGGCAGGCCGGTGGATTCGCAGGGGTCGGCATGCCATTCGCCGAAGGGGTCCTCCCACTGCGCGACCCGCTCGGGTGCGCGTTCCACCAGGCGCAGTTCGTCGTCCTCGACCAGCGCCCAGTGCAGGGCCTGCCGGATCTCGGCCGGGTCCGCGTCACAGGCCAGGACAACCAGCGAAATATCGCGGTCGCCGAACTGCTCGTCCCAGCGCAGCGCGGCCATGGCCCGGCGCGTGGGGTCGGCCTGTGCCAGCTCGCTCGGACTCATGGCGGCCAGCCACGGTCCCGCGCCGCCGACGCGCAATCCGCCGCCCGCAGATTCCAGCCACACCACCTCGTTCGGCTGGGTGGCCAGCCACATCCGTCCCCGTGCGGTCACGACGCCGTCGAAGAGCACGTCGAGGGCCTCGTGCAGGCGAGCCGGATGGAACGGGCGGCTCGCGGCGAATTCGACCAGGACGACACCGTATTCGGCGCCGAGCGGCGGCTGGCCGCGCAACAGCGGCGCATGGGCATCGAAGACGCGGCCGCGCCGCGATTGGACCGGAATGCGTGCGAGCAGTGCCTCGACATCGGCCGAGTCGAGCAGATCGATATCGTCGATCCAGGCCACCGGTGCTTCGGGCGCGAGCCGGGACAGCACCGCGGCGAGCCGCGCCCGATCGAGGGGATCGCCGGTACTACCGTGTGCCACAACGGCATCCGCGAAGTCGACCTGACCGACCGCCACCTGGGCCACGGTCCGGTCGTCGGCGGCGGTCGTCGGCCCACGCTCGGCGAGGGTGTCCTCGCCGGTGGCATCGGCCAACCAGGTTCGCGCGTCCACACAGGTGAGCACGGCCTCGACTCGCACATCGCGCCCGGCCGGGCCGTCGACACGTCCGACCACACCGGTGACGACGATATTCTCGATCGCCCGGCATACCGCATCCGCCTCGAAGGCCGAATCCAGCTCCAGCACAATGCGATCCACCGAGCCACGGGCCGTGAGCGCGCACAGCAGCGGCAGCAGATCGATGCGCAGGGTGCAGGAGACGCAGCCGTGCGCCAATTCGAGCACGGTCGAGGTCTCCTGCTCGCCGATGCGCACCGCGCGATGCACGATGCCCTCGCCGAGTCCGCTCAGGTCGTGGCGGATGGTGACGGTGCCCGGCGTCTCGCGCAGTGCGGCGGCCAGTCGTGCCACACCCGCCGCGGCCGCTCCGGAGCATCCGGCGAGCACCACGACGGGGGTTCTCCGGTCGGACTGCCTCCCGGGTGGGGGTAGGGCGGGTTCCACGCAACCTTCCTTTCGATAACGATTTTCATTTGCTGTCAGGCAACGGTACATTGTCGAACAGCCGTTGTCGAAAATGATTGTCAAATACTGGAAGGAGTCCGCATGTCGGCCCACTGCCAGGTCACCGGGCGCAAGCCGGGATTCGGCAAGTCCGTATCGCACTCGCACAAGCGGACGAGCCGGCGCTGGAATCCCAATGTCCAGCGCAAGACCTATTACCTGCCCAGCGAGGACCGGCGCATCACGCTGAACGTCTCCGCCAAGGGCATCAAGACCATCGACCGGGACGGGATCGAGGCCGTGGTGGCCCGGATCCGAGCCCGCGGCGACAAGATCTGACAGGAGCGCCATGGCCTCGAAATCGACCGAGATCCGGCCGATCATCAAGCTGAAATCCACTGCGGGAACCGGATATACGTACGTCACGCGGAAGAACCGGCGCAACGATCCGGACCGCATGGTGTTGCGCAAATACGATCCGGTGGTGCGCAGGCACGTCGACTTCCGCGAGGAGCGCTGATGGCCAAGAAGTCGAAGATCGCCCGCAATGAACAGCGCAAGGAGATCGTCGCCCGCCATGCGGCGCGGCGCGCGGAGCTCAAGGAACTGATCCGCAAGCCGACCACCTCCGAGGAAGCCCGCGCAGCGGCACAGTCGGCGCTACAGCGGCTGCCCCGCGATGCCAGTCCGGTACGATTGCGCAATCGGGACGCCGCGGACGGACGACCGCGCGGTCATCTCCGGAAGTTCGGACTCTCCCGCGTACGTGTACGCGAGATGGCCCATCGGGGTGAACTCCCCGGTGTGCACAAATCGAGCTGGTAGACAACCACTGATCTCGAGAAGGAAACCCGTCACATGGCAGTCAAGCGAGCACCCTCGAAGAAGGTTCGCGCCGAGCAGGCCCGTCGCCCGAAGAAGAACCCGCTGATCGCGGCGGGCGTCGAGACGGTCGATTACAAGGACGTCAACCTGCTGCGCACCTTCATCTCCGACCGCGGCAAGATCCGCAGCCGCCGGGTCACCGGGCTCACCCCGCAGCAGCAGCGCCAAGTCGCCGTCGCGGTGAAGAACGCCCGCGAGATGGCACTTCTGCCGTTCACCAGCCGGTAGACACCGACCCGGAAGGGCCCCGAAGCTGAAGCAGCCTCGGGGCCCTTCGTCGTCAGCACGTCACGGGATGGTGAGCACCTGGCCGGGGTTGATGGCATCCGGGTTGTCGATGCCGCTGGCGTCCGCGATCTCCTGGTAGCGGTTGCCGTCGCCGTAGAAGCGCTCGGCGATCGCCCACAGGGTGTCGCCCGGCTCGACCGTGTAGGTCTGCGCGGCCGGCGGCGGTGGCGGAACCTCTTCGGCGGCGGGCGCGGCGGCCTGCTCGGCAACCGGCTCGGGCTCCGGTTCCGGGGCGGGCAGCGGGTTGTCGGTCTGGGTGTCCGAGGCCCACAGCGCGCTGCCGTCCGTGCCGTACAGCACCACATTGCGATCGGCCTGCACGGTCAGCCGGTCCGCTTCCCGGCCATTGGTTTCGGTGGCCCAGGCCGCGCCCTCACCCTTGTAGAGCACGAAGTTGCCGTCCTCCTGCAGGACGGCCCGCTCGACACCTTGATCGTGAGTCAGGGTGGACCACACGACATTTCCATCCGGTTCCGACAGCACCAGATTGCCATCGGGCTGCAGGGTCAGGGTGTACGCACCGCCGACCAGAGTCTGGCCGAGCCCGAGTTCTTCACCTACGCGCAGCGTGTCGCCCACGTTCTTCCTTTCGAAGGTTTACTGTGCCAAGCATTCCGACTCGATGCGTGCGCTCGGCGCGCATCGGCCCCCGAATGTACTGTGCGGGCGAGCGGCGCGGAGGTATTACGCGCAGGCTTAGCCGAATGTTCACTGTGTGGGCTTCACCGCTCTATCATCTTGTCGCACAAATCGACACAATCGTTCGCCTGGTTTGCTGGTGCGGTTCGGCTCGGTGCTTCGACGCGTGGATTAGGGTGGTCGGTATGTATCGGATGTCGCGAGTTCGGCCCGCCGCAGTCGCCGTCGCTTTGTTCGTCGGCCTCGCCGTCACCGCATGCGGTGGCTCCGATAACGGTGGGACACAAGGGAAGACAACGAGTGCGGCGAAGAGCACGCCGACCGAGGGTACACCCGCAGACGCGGGCCGGATGTTCGTCGCCGATCCGACGATCGTTGGCGCGCATCCGATTCCGTTCACGTCCTGGTCACGGGTGGCCGATGATCGGATCGCGGTCAACTTCGAAACCGGATCACCGGAGTGCTACGGCGTGGATGCCGGGGTGACCGAGACCGATTCGACGGTCACCGTGGAACTGCGCTCCGGTACGCGCGCCGATGCCGTCGGCCGAATGTGCACCATGATCGCGGTTTTCGGCACCCTCGAGGTGCCGCTGAAGGCTCCACTCGGCGGCCGACAGGTCCTCAGCGCGGTCTAGACGGGTTCGGCGACCGCGTCCGCGAGGGCGGCGAATTCCAGGTAGGTTACGGGTTTGGCTGGGCCCCAGGTCTTTTGCGCCATGACGCGCAACGGCATCGTGATCGATGCGGCTATCCGGGCCGGAGTTTGTGCGGTCGGATCGTCACACCATACGTGTAGACCGGAGCCGAGATTGCTCGCGTTCTGGTCCGGAGCCAGTCGGGTGCCGTCCACGAAAAGTGTTGGGTCCCATAGCTCGTAGGCCAGTGGGGCGGGAATATTGCCGATGGTGGCCGGTCGGCCGGTCACATAGTACGTGGGCGTGAAGGCCGCATTTTTCACCTGATGTCCGGTGGCGATGAGATCCGATGCGGTGCGCGCATTTCCGAAGAACGGCAGGGGCAGTTGCGGGATGCCCGCGCGGCTCCAGAAGTCGATGACGATATCGCGGTCGGGAGTGATGGTTCCCTCGCCGGTGTGCAGTCCGTCGTTCCAGATGCGTGGACGTTTGCCGTGGGCGCGCACGATTTCGGCGCCCCAGTTGATCAGGCCGAGGTAGGCGTCGACCGGTTGGGCCTGCGGGCCGTAGGTGGCGCGGGCGTATTCGCCAAGTTGCGGGTATTCGTCCATGGAAACGACGCGGGTGCCCTGCAATAGAAACTCGTCTGCGCCGAGATGCCAATAGCGGCCGGGGAATTGGGGCAGGAATTCCTCCAGGATGTCGCGCATCAAGTCGTAGCTTCGCGGGTTCGAGATATCGATGGCGGAGTCCGAGACGACTCCGGCCGCGCTACGCAGCTTCAACTCAGGGTGCGCCGCGAGGATTCCGTTCATATGGCCAGGGAAATCCACCTCCGGCACGATCTCGACCTGATAGCGCGCCGCGTATTCGATCAGATCGTGCATGTCTTGCTTCGAATAGTGTTCCGGCGCAGTGATTTCCGGATGACTTACGCTCTCGAGCCGAAAGCCGAAGGTGTCCGAGAAGTGCAGGTGCAGCAGGTTGAGTTTGAGCTGGGCCATGCGCCGGATCTGATCGCGCAGCATATCGACCGGCATGAATTCGCGGCCGACATCGAGCATGAGTGAGCGTTCGCGGTAGTCGGGCCAATCCGTCACGGTGCCGCCGGGAATAGTGGTGTTCCTGCGCAGCATCTGCAGTGCGGACCTGGTGGCGTAGAAGGTTCCGGCCGTGTCCGAGCCCTGGAGATCGAGCGTGTCGCCGACCGCTATCCGGTACGACTCCGGAGCGTTCGGCGCGCCGACGACCGGACCGTTCCGCAGCACGACGTCACCCGGACCGCCGGACGAACCGGACTGTGCCACAACATCATTGCCGGTAACAGCGCGTAGGCCGTCCGCAAGATCCACTGCGGCGTCGCGCAGCCCGTCTCCGGCATACAGCACTCGCGCATGTACGCCGAGTGTGAACCCGGTACCACCGGGAGTCCAGCTCTTCACCGACGGAACCGTCAGCGGTGCGGCCTGTTCGGCACGCGCCTGGGGCTGGGCGACAAGCGCCACGGCCGCCATAGCCACCACACCGGATACCACCGCACGAGTCGCCATACCGGTCACTCTACGAAAACCGTCCTGCTCTGCCCGGCAGTCGACTCATGACACGCAAAGAGGGCGGGAACCGGTGGCTCCTGCCCTCTTCAGGGATAACTCAGTGCGCGAAGTGGCGAGATCCCGTCAGGTAGAGGGTGACTCCCGCCTCACGGGCCAGATCGATGGTGTCCTGGTCGCGGACCGAGCCGCCGGGCTGCACAATGGCCCGGATACCGGCCTGGATGAGCTGCTGCGGGCCGTCGGAGAACGGGAAGAACGCATCCGATGCGGCGACCGAACCCTTGGCGCGGTCACCGGCACGCTGCACCGCGAGACCCACCGCGTCGACCCGGTTGACCTGGCCCATGCCGACGCCGACCGAGGCGCCGTCGTGGGCGAGCAGGATGGCATTGGACTTCACGGCACGGCAGGCGCGCCAAGCGAACTCGAGATCGGCAAGGGTTTCCGAATCGGCCGCCTCACCCGCCACCAGGGTCCAGTTCTCCGGGTTGTCGCCAGGGGCGTCGAGGATATCGCGGCTCTGCAGCAGTGCGCCGCCGCTGATCGGGCGCAGCTCCGCACCGGCGCGCCGCGGCGGCTCGGCGACCAGGATGCGCACATTCTTCTTGCGCTGCAACACCTCGACGGCGCCATCGGCATACGACGGTGCGACGATTACCTCGGTGAAGATATCGGCGACCTGCTCGGCCATCTCCACGCTGATCTCACCGTTGGCCGCGATCACACCGCCGTAGGCGCTCACCGGATCGCATGCGTGCGCCTTGCGGTGCGCCTCGGCGAGATCCGCGCCGATCGCGATGCCACAGGGGTTGGCGTGCTTGATGATCGCGACCGCCGGTGCCGAATGGTCGTAGGCGGCGCGCCAGGCGGCGTCGGCATCGGTGTAGTTGTTGTACGACATTTCCTTGCCGTGCAACTGCTTCGCCTGCGCCAGGCCCCGGCTGCCGTCGTTCTGGGTGTACAGCGCGGCGGCCTGATGCGGGTTCTCGCCGTAGCGCAGCACCGAGGCGCGCTCCCAGGAGCCGCCGATCCAGCTCGGGAACTGCTGTGCGGCAGCCTCATTCGACTCGACAGCCGGGGCGAGCACGCTGGTCATCCAGCTCGCGACCGCGACGTCATAGCTTGCGGTGTGCTGGAATGCCTTGGCCGCCAACGCGGTCCGCTCGGGCAGAGTGAAGCCGCCCGCCCGCACCGCCGCCAGTACGTCGTCGTAGTCGCCGCTGTCGACGACCACCGCGACCGACGGATGGTTCTTGGCGGCCGCGCGCACCATGGACGGACCGCCGATATCGATCTGCTCGACGCATTCGTCATTGCTCGCACCGCTGGCCACGGTCTGGGTGAACGGGTACAGATTCACCACCACGAGCTGGAAGGCCTCGACGCCGAGCTCGACCAACTGGTCGACGTGTTCGGCCTTGCGGGTATCGGCGAGGATGCCTGCGTGCACCCGCGGGTGCAGGGTCTTGACCCGGCCGTCCAGGGTCTCCGGGAATCCGGTCAGATCCTCGACCTTGGTCACCGGGATGCCCGCGTCGGCGATCTTGCCCGCCGTCGAACCGGTCGAAACCAGTTCGATACCGGCGGCGTTCAGTCCGGTCGCGAGTTCGATCAGCCCCGTCTTGTCGTAGACGCTGATCAGCGCCCTGTGAATCCCCTTACGCTCACTCACCGAAGTACCCGCTCATCTGGAATTACTGCCTTTCGTCCGTCGGAGACAATGCCTCTGGTGGCGACGGCGGCGACAATCTCCGCCAGCAACCGTCGCTCGACAACCTTGATGCGCTCGTGCAGCGTGGCCTCGTCGTCATCGTCTAGCACCGGCACCGCCTCCTGGGCCAGGATCGGTCCGGTATCGATGCCGGAATCGACCAGGTGCACGGTCGAACCGGTGACCTTCACCCCGTAGGCGAGTGCGTCGCGGACCCCGTGCGCGCCCGGGAATGCGGGCAGCAGCGCGGGGTGGGTATTGATGATCCGGCCGCCGTAGCGAGCCAGGAAGACCGGGCCGAGGATCTTCATGAATCCGGCCGAGACCACCAGATCGGGTTCATAGGCGGCGACCGCATCGGTCAGCGCGACATCCCAGGCGGCGCGATCCGGGAAATCTTTCACGGCCATCCGGAAGGCCGGAATCCCCGCGGCGGCCGCGTGTTCGGTGGCCTGGCAGACGCGGTCCACGCCGACGGCGACGACAGTCGCGGGATACTCCGGAGCGGCGGCGGCCTCGATGAGGGCGCGCAGCAGGGAACCGGTGCCAGAGGCCAGCACGACGACGGTTGCCGGGGTCGCGGATGGGACCCACGGGGCATTCGAGGACGGCTGGGGGTCGGCAGCCGGCGGAGCCGGCGGGGTGGGCAAGCTCAGCGGTCTACTCCTGCATGTCGGTCGAAAGGGTGGAGGCGGTGTTACACCGCCAGGTAAAGCCTAACGACCGTCCACCCGGTCACTTTCCGGCAGGTCCGCCTCGACCACTTCGGCATCGACGATGTCGGGGAAGGTATTGCTGCCCGCGGCGCCCGAGGTGGCGATGGCGGGCTGCTCGTCGACCAGTTCGCCGTCGAGTTCCACGTCGAAGTCGGGACCGGCGTAGTCCTCGTATTCGTCGTCGTAGTCGTCGTACTGCTCGTCCTCGTAATGGTCGTCGTAGTGGTCGCGGTCTTCGTAGTCGTCGTCTTCGTAGTAGTCGTCGTAATCCGCGTCCTCGTCGTCGTACCCGGTCACCGGCGCGCCGATGGGAACGACAACCCAACGCGCGAACACCAGACCCACATATCCGGTTACGGCCAACCAGCCGAAGGCCACCACCGCGAAAATCGGCAGGTCGAGCCCGAACTGCCCGAACGTTCCGAGGTCGCCGCCCGCCACCACGCCGAGCAGTACCAACGTCACGGTCGCCACCCCGGCTGAGGTCAGCGTCGCCCACGGCGCGGCCGCGCGGTCGTGGGAGGTCCTTCCGATATCGAGCCCGCCGAGCATTCCTACCGCGGCCGGAATCAACAGCAGCACCGGCCACCAGCCTTGGGCGGGTCCGGTCGGCACTGCCGCCATGAGCGGAACGGCCGGAATCGGGCCGCCGACAACGGAAAACACGCCGATCGACGCATCTCCGAATTGCGCGCCGGAGCCGACGAGGACGCCGACCGTCGCGATCACCACATTCGGCAGATACGCCAGCGAGAGCAGGATCAGCCCGAGCACACCCGCCGCATTGCCCGCGGTGTGAAAGGTGTCACCGATGCGCGACCAGTGCGCGAGGAAGGACACGATGACGACCGCGGTGGCGCAGGTCAGCAGGCGTACGACTGTCCGACCCGCGCCGAATGCGCCCGCGATCGCCCAGTCCGGCAATCGCAGCATGGTGAACAGCCGACGCCGACTCCGGCTCGCGATGCCACCGACCGCGGCGACCAGATGCACTGCGCCGACCCAGCCGAAGGCAGCCAGCGTATTCGGCGGCTGCAATGCCACGACACCGGAGGCGTCCTCGGCGACCGCCAGACAGACGGCAGTGACCAGCAGCGGCCCGGACAGCGCCGCACCGACGATCCAGCCGAGATCGGCGCGTGAACTGTCCGGCTCGACCGCGCGGGCACAATCACGACCGGTCGCCCAGACCAGCAGCCCGGTCGGCAGCAGCGGTAGGAGTTCGAGCGAGGTTTTGCCGATCATCAGCGGAACCTGGTGTGCCGCAAGCCAACCCGCGGCGATCGCACCCGAGGTGCCGGTCAGGTTACTGCCCGAGGACAGTAGGGCGGCCAGCATGAGGACGACGACGGCGACGAGCGCGTAGGTCGTCGGCCGGGCCGCGACCAGGAGCAGCACGCGGGCGCGCTCGGGGGTCAGCGATAGAAATCCGGCCTCGTCGAAAAAGTCCGCGGATGTGCGCGGCGTCGATCGGTCGCTCCGCGCCGAACGTTCCGGCGCGCCGCGGGACTCGGCGGTCCGGCGAACAAGAGAGGATCTCGAGGAGCTCATGGAAATTCAGCGTGGCAGCTCCCCCGGCGCGAGCGGGTCAGGCGCGCCGACCCGTTCTGGGGCGCGCCGGGAGAGCCGACGAACTATTTGTTCTCGTCCGGACGGAATGCGTGGGTGGCGTCCGAGGACGGGTCCGAACCGGATTCACCGCCGAACGGCTGGTTCTGCTGACCCTGCTGACCCTGACCGAAACCCGGTGTGCCGTACTGCTGTCCGGACTGCGGGGTCCCGAAGTGCTGGGTGGCACTCTCATCCGGGCGCGGCTGCGCGGCGGGCGACGAACCGTAGGGCGAGCCCTGCTGCGCCGCACCGTATCCGGGCTGCTGACCATAGGCGGGCGGCTGCTGGCCGTAGGACGGCTGCTGGCCCTGGCCGTAGGTCGGCTGGCTCGGCTGACTCTGACCGTAGGGCTGCTGCGACTGGTACTGCGGGGCGCCCTGGCCGTACTGACCCGGCTGGCTCTGGCCGAACTGACCCGGCTGACCGTACTGGCTCGGCTGCCCCTGACCGAAGGCTGAGGGCTGCCCCTGTCCGAACGCACCCTGCTGGCCGTAACCGCCGGAACCGAAACCGCTCGGCGGGGCCTGCGGAGTGGCGGGCTTGGGTGCGGGCGGGGTCAGGATGCCGGATTCGAAGAGCACGGCGACGACCGCGACGGCCGTCTGCACGAGCGCGAGGAATAGCAGCACGTACGCGCCCCACTTCAGCTCGACGTTCAGATCGTCGGGCGTGGTGAAGGACAGGAACAGCGTCCCGAGGAAACCGGCCGCGGATGCCGCGGCCGCGGCGCCGGTCCAATTCTGCTTGGGCAGCAACGAAAGTCCGGCGAGCAGGCCGCCGAGCAGCAGGATGGCCAGCAGTCCCGCCGCGCCAAAATACTGGAAGAGACTGAGCGTGTCATTACCCTCGACCGTGACACCACGCACTTCCCGCGGCTTCTGGCCGAAGAACGGGAGGAAGCCGAGCAGGAAGTTGATCACACCGAGCGCGGCGACACCGACCACCAGGAAATACGGCAGGCCCTTCGCGGTGGACTCGGTGCCGGTACCAGCCGATTGGCCGGAGCTTGCAGGTGCGGGTGGCGTCGCGGGTGCGTTGTACCCGGAGCCCCCGGTCGGGTATGACATGGTGGTCGTCTCCTAGGTCGAGTCGTACGTCGTCTGAACGGCTGGATCTCTACCTGACGCTACTGCACTCGCTTGCCCGGGTCACCCTTGACCAACTGGCCGGTCGGCCGAAAAATGGCGCATACGCTGGTCCTTTGCGGATCTGCGCCGACCGATAACAATTCTGCGCTACCACCTCCGATGGGAACGCACTTCGGCCAGGAGCAAGCTGCTCCGGGCCGAATCCCCTCCTGTGCGCCCCAAGTGATCAGCGGGGCACGACATACCAGGCGCCGTAGCTGCCGACGCAGTCGAAGTCCTGCCATTCGCCGGTACGGATGCCCTCGTTGCCGCGAGCGAGGCACTGGTGTTCGTATTCGAAAGGGCCGAGGTTGCCCGGCTGGGCCTGGGCCGATCCGGTGCCGAACGGGCCGGCTACGGCGGGGGCGATGCCGCCGATGAAGCCGGCGACGGTGAGGGCGGCGATGGCCGCGATGCGGGCGGGGCGGATGCGATTCATGCTCATTGTCTGCGCCTTTTCTCTGGTTGGTTCCTTTGGCGATGACCAGAGTCCCGTGCGGCCGTCTCAGCGCGATTTCATCCGCATTTCACGAGGTAGTGCCCGGTTTTTCGAGTCTGTTGAGATAGCGCTGCCAGCCGAAACCACTGGTCTGGTAGGCGGACCGAGTGCGCTCGACCAACTCGCCGTCCGGGTCGCCTCGGACATGCCGCAGCGCGACTTCGATCGCGCGGGCGGCGAGTGCAGGGACGCCGCCGGGAGCCGCCGCGTCGTGTTCCGCGAGCAGTCCTGCGGCCTCGTCGAATTCGCCCTTGGCGATGAGGACGTCGGCGAGTTCGAGCCGGGCCAGACCGGCCTCCTCTTCGTGGGCCAGGGCGGAGCGGCAATAGGATTCGGCGGCGTCGAGTTGTCCGGCGGCCAGCGCTACCGCGGCACGGGTGAGGTCGTTGAGCGGCAGGATCTGTCGATCGTCGAGGCGGCGGGCGTAGCGGTCGGATTCTTCGACCATCGCGAGTGCGTCCTCGGTGCGGCCCAGATCGAGCAGCGCCTTGGCCTGATTGCTCAAGCCACGGGAGAGGCTGTGCTCGTCGCCATTGGCCCGGTCGACCTCGGTGGAGCGCTGATACGCGGCGAGTGCGCCTGCCGCGTCACCCGAATACAACAGTGCGGTGCCGAGTGCGTCGGCGAAGGATGAGGCCTGGGTGACGCGCACCGCCAGCCGCTCCCCCTCGCGCAGGCGCTCGACCGCCTCCGGGAGTCTGGCCCGTTCGATATCGACGATGCCCTGGTAGTAGCGCACGGTCTGGGCGAGTTCGATGTCGTCCAGCGGCACGGCGAGTTCGCTTGCTCTGGCCAATTGTGCTGCGGCGGAATCGAAGTCGCCGGTCATCAGGGTGTGGAAGCCGTAATGACTCAGCGCCTGCGCCAATTCGGCCTGCGAAGTGTCGGCGGGCAGTGACTCGATCAGTGCCCCGTAGTGGCGTCGAGCCTCGCGGAACCAGGCCCTGGCCAGCCAGGGGACGTGCATTGCGGTGGCGAGTCGTAAACCGGCGGCGGCTCTCGGTGTTCCGGGTGCGTTTTCGAGCGCGGCCAGAATATTCGGCCATTCGGCGAACACCGCGGCCACGGATTCGGCCGTTGCGAAATCGTCGGGCTCGCCGATGTCGCGCACCAGATCGAGACACCAGGCCACGTGCCGGGCACGTAGCGGATCGATCTCGTGGGTTTGCGCCAGTTGTGCGAGTGCGTAGTCGCGGACGGTCTCCAAGAGTACGAATCGTCTTGTCGCACCGTAGTTCTGGACCGTCACCAAGCTTCGGTTCACCAGATCCGCGAGTGCGGGCGCGATATCGCCGTCTTCGAGATCCGCTGCGGGCGTCACAGCTTCGGCCGCCTCCAGCGTGCACCCGCCCGCGAATACCCCGAGCCTGCGCAGGACCGCCCGCTCCCGTTCGGCCAGCAGTTCATAACTCCAATCCAGGGCCACCCGCAGACTCGTATGCCGCCCTCCCCCGGCATCCCGCGCCCCGCCGACCAACAGCCGCACCCGATCATCGATGCGCTGCGCGAGTTGCGAAATCGTGAGCGTCCGAGTGAGACCTGCGGCCAATTCGATCCCCAGTGGCAGCCAATCCACCGCCGCGCAGATCCGTACCAGTTCCGCTCGCTCATCGACGGTGACCAAACCGTGCAATCCGGCACGTTCGGTGAACAGTGCGACGCCATTGCCACGTTCCAGCGGACCCAGCGGATAGATCGACTCGCCCGCCACTCCCAGTGCTCGCTGCGAAGTGATCAAGATGCTGGAACCGGCTGCGGCAGTCGCCAATTCAGCAACCGGCTCGATCAGGTGCTCGGCATTGTCGAGGATCAACAAGACTTGCTGCGCGTTACCGCTGGCGGCGGCCGAATTCGTCGACGCCATGAGGTCATGCAGTGCACGCGAGTCGCCCCGCGCATGCGACGGATCAAGCGCGCCGTCTCCGCGCGCACCCGAACCACCTCGGATGCCCGAGTCATTCGACGGACCCGCATTTGCGCGCTCGGGGTCACGCGAATCACCCATCGCTGCCGCAGCACCTGGCGCGCCCGAATCCCCGCGAGCACCGGAATCATCTGCGGTTCCCGAAGTACCCAGCGCCGCAACGATTCCCGGCAATGGGTCGTCGGGGTCGATCGGAATGTCTTCGGTCAGGCCATTTGTCTCGAGTACTGCGAGGACCGCGGGCAGCACGTCCTCGGCTCGGGCCAGGGGTGCCAGTTCGACGAAGGCGACCGGGCGGCCGGAGTTGGCGGCGGCGCGGGCGAGTTCGGCTGCGAGGCGGGACTTTCCGCTGCCTGCGACGCCGACCAGGGTGGTCAGGCCGGGTTCGGTGAGGCGGGTGCCGAGGGTGTCGAATTCGCGGCCGCGGCCGATAAAACTGGTCGCCGGGGCCGAGACGACCGGGTCAGGGTGGGGTGCGTCGGTTGCTGGTTCGGTAGCGACGGGGGTTGTGGGGATCGGTGCGGCATTCGTGGGACGCAGGGTCGGATCGTGGTCGAGGATGCGCAGTTCCAGCGCGGCTGTCTCCGGTGCCGGGTCGACACCGAGTTCGTCGGCGAGATTCCGGCGCAGGCGGGCCAGCCGGTCGAGTGCGTCCGCTTGCCGCCCAGTGCGATACAGCGCCAATGCCAGCAGACCCGAGAGCGGCTCGTGCAGCGGATAACGCGCCACCAGGCCGGTCAGCTCGGTGACGACCTCCCCCGCCGCGCCCAATTCCAGATTGGCCTCCAGCCCTGCCACGGTCAGCGACAGGCGCCAATCATCGAGCCGATCCCCCTCGGCCGCCGCATACGCAACGCTGCGCAGATCGGCCAGCGCGGCTCCACGCCACAACCCCAGCGCCTCTCGCGCGGCCGCCGCGACAACGGCATGGTCACCAGCCCGGCGCGCGGCATACAGCCGCTGCGCCGCCGCCTCCGCGGTCACCAGATCCGATGCCCTCGAGCTCGCGTGATATCCGGCAGGCGTCCGTCCGATGACCTCCGCATGCGCCCCGAGCGCCGCCCGCAGCCGCGAAACCACCACCCGCAGCCGCTGCACCGGCCGCTCGACGTCCGCACCCCACAGATCCTCGGCCAGCCGCCCATCCGGAACCGGCACACCGTTCGCCAACGCCAACCGCACCAGCAACGCACGCTCCAGTTGCCGATCGATGGCGACAATGTCTTCGCCTGCCCAAAACTGCACTGGGCCCAACACCAGCACATCCACGCCACACAGCATGTCAGTGGCGGGGCACCAGTGCCCAGCCGCCGCTCCGACCTGGCAACCATCGCCACCGGGCAGGGTATCCCTAGCAGTTGTAGCGGCTTCAGTGTCATGCCTGCGCCACGCTGCGCCCGGCCCGCTCAGCGTCCCCATTCGAGACCAGGTCACTCAGCCGGGGACCCTCGGTCCCAAATATGGATGCGATCATTGGTCTGCGTGCACGCTAATGTTTTGTGTGCACGCAAAACCGGGTACTTCCCCACGGCGCACAAGGCGACAAGGCACGGAGGCGGATCGATGACAGTCGAAATGGTGCCGATCCCGCACGGGCGGCCGATCAGCGTGCGAGAATTCGACGCTCTGCCGACCGACACCAGCCATCGTTACGAGATCGAGAACGGACTCTTGCTCGTGAACGCTCGCCCCGCGCCTCCCCATAGCCGCGCCATCATGAGGCTGGTCTTTCAGCTCGATGGTCAGTTGCCCCCGGGATGGGAAGCCTTCGCCGAAATCGAGGCGGAGCTGCCCGTCGGACGCTCCCAGCGGCGAGTGCCCGATATCGTCGTCACGCAGGTCGACATCGACTCGCAGGCACGTATCCGCAGTGAGCAGATCGCACTGGCCATCGAAATCGCTTCCTCGGACGAGTCGGCAGTTCGCGACTATGCGACCAAAGCAGGCGAGTACGCCGCCAATGGCATTCCGCACTACTGGGTGATCGACATCGTGGATCTCGAATCGATCGGCTTGACGGTGTACCGCTTGAACAATGACACCGGCAAATACGAGATCGCACCACGTATGACCGGTGTCGTGCAGCTCGAGTCTCCGCTTCCGCTCACCATCGATCTCGACATGCTGGCGGGGCCACGACGCGACAGCGGAGCCGGATCGGCCGGGGCGACCGCAGCGATCCAGACCACCGACTGAAACCCCCACTGCGACAAGCATTCCAAAACGGACACAGGTCTGTTTCAGGGCGGTGTCGTGGCGGGTTGGGCGTGCCAAGCTGTCAGGCGATGCTCACCTACACCCAAGCCGTTGTTATCGGCGCACTGCAAGGCATAACCGAACTGTTCCCGATTTCCAGCCTGGGTCATTCCGTTTTGGCGCCCGCGTGGCTGGGTGGGTCCTGGAGCGATCTGGTCACCCAGGGCGATTCCGATTCCGGCACACCGTATCTCGCCTTCGTGGTCGGGCTGCATGTGGCGACGGCGATCGCGCTGCTGGTGTTCTACCGGCGCGACTGGGTCGAGATCGTGACCGGTTTCCTCACCACACTGCGCACCCGCCGGATCGAAACCTCGACACAGCGCCTGGCGTGGCTGGTGGTCCTGGCGACCGCGCCGGTCGGCGTTCTCGGGTTGCTGCTGGAACATCCGTTGCGCACCTTGTTCGCGAAACCCCTTGCGGCGGGCTTGTTTCTGACGTTGAACGGAGTCGTGCTCGTCACCGGTGAGGTAATGCGCCGCCGCAGCCAGCCGACGCTGTCCGACTATGGCCGCCGCTTCGCCGAGTCCGAGGCACGGGCCAAGGCCATCGAAGATGGATACTTCGTCGCGACGGCGGAGGAGGAGCCGACCGGCCTGGGCGATCTGTCGGCCAAGGACGCGTTGATCATCGGTGTCTCGCAGGCAGGCGCACTATGCGCGGGCATCAGCCGCTCCGGCATGACAATGGTCGGCGGCCTGCTGCGCGGTTTGGACCATGAGGACGCGGCGAAATTCGCCTTCCTGCTTGCCACTCCGGTCATTCTGGCGGCGGGCGTGCTGAAGCTGCCGACGCTGGCGGGTCCGCAGGGCGACGGCATTCTCGGTCAGGTGCTGGTCGGATCGATTGTCGCGGGCGGTGCGGCGTATCTGGCGGTCCGCTTCCTGGAGCGCTACTTCAAATCGAATTCACTGCTGCCGTTCGCGGTGTACAGCCTCGTCTTCGGAATCGCTTCGATAGTCCACTTCTTCTGACACAACGCCGAAGGCCGCCATCCCGATCGGGATGGCGGCCTTCGTTCGATCAGCGAATCAGGCGGTGACGCTTGCCTTCTCCAGGATCTCCCGCGCCAGCGCGGCGGTCTCGGACGGCGTCTTGCCGACCTTCACCCCGGCGGCCTCGAGCGCATCCTTCTTCGCCTGGGCGGTACCGGCCGAACCGGACACGATGGCGCCCGCGTGGCCCATGGTCTTGCCCTCGGGAGCGGTGAAGCCCGCGACGTAGCCGACGACCGGCTTGGTGACATTGGCCTTGATGTAGGCCGCGGCCCGCTCCTCGGCGTCGCCGCCGATCTCACCGATCATCACGATCAGCTTGGTCTCCGGGTCCTTCTCGAACGCCTCGATGGCGTCGATGTGGGTGGTGCCGATGACCGGGTCGCCGCCGATGCCGATGGCGGTGGAGAAGCCGAAGTCACGCAGCTCGTACATCATCTGGTAGGTCAGGGTGCCGGACTTCGACACCAGGCCGACCGGGCCCTTACCGGTGATGTTGGCCGGGGTGATGCCGACCAGCGACTCGCCGGGGGTGATGATGCCGGGGCAGTTCGGGCCGATGATCCGGGTCTTGTTGCCCTTCTCCACGTTGTAGGCCCACGCGTACGCGGTGTCCTGCACCGGAATGCCCTCGGTGATGACCACGAGCAGCGGGATCTCCGCGTCGATGGCCTCGATGATGGCATCCTTGGCGAACTTCGGCGGCACGAAGGCGATGGAGACGTCGGCGCCGGTCTCCTTGATGGCCTCGGCGACGCTGCCGAACACCGGCAGCTCGACCGCGTTGCCGTCCTTGTCGGTGTGCGCGACGGTGGTGCCCGCCTTGCGCGCATTGACGCCGCCCACGACCTGGGTGCCGGCCTTGAGCATCAGCGCGGTGTGCTTGGTGCCCTCACCGCCGGTGATGCCCTGGACGATGACCTTGGAATCCTTGTTGAGGAAGATAGACATTTCCGGTTTCCTTACTTGGCCGCTGCCAGTTCGGCGGCCTTGTCGGCGCCTTCGTCCATTGTCTGCGCAAGTGTGATCAGCGGATGCGCGGCATCGACGAGAATCTTGCGACCCTCGTCCACCTTGTTGCCGTCGAGACGGACGACCAGCGGCTTGTTCGCTTCGGCACCAAGGATTTCCAGCGCCTTCACGATGCCGTTGGCGACCGCGTCACAGGCGGTGATACCACCGAAAACATTGACGAACACGCTCTTGACCTGGGCATCACCCAGGATGACATCGAGGCCGGCGGCCATCACCTCGGCCGAGGCGCCACCACCGATGTCGAGGAAGTTGGCGGGCTTGACGCCGCCGTGGTTCTCGCCCGCGTAGGCGACCACGTCGAGGGTGGACATGACCAGACCCGCACCGTTGCCGATGATGCCGACCTCACCGTCGAGCTTGACGTAGTTGAGGTCGTTCTCCTTGGCCTTGAGCTCCAGGGGATCGGTGGCGTCCTTGTCCGCGAAGGCCTCGTGGTCCGCGTGGCGGAATTCGGCGTTCTCGTCCAGGGTGACCTTGCCGTCGAGCGCGAGGATCTCGTTGTCGGGGGTGCGGACCAGCGGGTTGACCTCCACCAGGGTGGCGTCCTCGCCGATGAACACCTCCCAGAGCTTCTGGATGGTCACGGCCGCGGCGTCGAGCACGTCGGCGGGCAGGTGGCCCTGCTCGGCGATCGAGCGGGCGAACGCGAGGTCGACACCCTTGACGGCGTCGACGGGCACCTTGGCGAGGCGCTCGGGCTTGGTCGCGGCGACCTCTTCGATCTCCATACCACCTTCGACCGAGCACATGGCCAGGTAGGTACGGTTGGAGCGGTCCAGGAGGAAGGAGATGTAGTACTCCTCCGCGATGTCCTTGGCTTCGGCGACAAGGATCTTCTTGGTGATGTGGCCCTTGATATCCAGGCCGATGATGTTCTGCGCGTGCGTGAACGCGTCGTCCGGAGTGGCGGCGAACTTGACGCCACCCGCCTTGCCGCGGCCACCGGCCTTCACCTGGGCCTTGATCATCACCGGCTTGCCGATTTCCGCCGCGATGGCGCGGGCGTCCTCGGCCGTGTCCGTGACGCGGCCCTCGGACGAAGGCACTCCGTGCTTAACGAAGAGCTCCTTCGCCTGATATTCGAAGAGATCCATGTACTCACCGTCTCGTCTGCGTTGTGATGACAACGTCTTTGTTGGCGGCCCGACGTCGGAAGCGGGTCGGGTCGGACTTTAACCAGTCACATGGAGGGCCAGACGGCCACGTTCATCCTAAGTGGCGCAGGTCACGGGGTGCCGCCCAGGGCGGGAAAACGCCTGGCCAAGGCTACTCGCCAGTAGGTTGCTGACGGCGCGCCAGGTAGAGCCGCCGAACCGGTCGGCCGAGGGCCTTCTACTACGGTTCGTCGTCGCTTCGCCTCACCCGCGTGCCCCGATCGCAGTGAGATATTCCGATGCGTTACGGTGATCAATCTCACATGTTTGGATTGATCGCACGTAGCGCTTGCGGACCCCGCAATCGTTTCGTTACCGTAATTGCGGTCGATGTCACAACACGGTCACGACTAGGAGGACGGCAAGCTTGACGCAGCACAGCACTCCGCAGACGGAGAGCCGTTCCTTAACGCCTCTGACCAGGCAGTTCGACACCGTGATCTCTCGCTCGATGATGTGGCACCACCGATGAACCATCGCTCGACCTTCGCAACCGAAAATCGCGCTCACTCCGGACATCGTTACCGGTCCGATGATGACGAGGGATTCGGTGGACATTCCAGTGCTGCGGTAGACCCGTTCGGGACTTCGTCGCGGCGTGCCGGTGGGCATCGATATGCGACCGGCGGACATGAGGACAGCTCGTTGAGTGCGAATGATTCTTGGGCACAGTCCGATTCCGCTTGGGGGCAGTCGCGGGCCGACTCGTCGCCACAAGTTGATTCGTGGGGACAGTCGCAGGCCTGGGCGCAAGGCGATTCCTGGGCCGGTGGCGGCGCGTGGGCGTCCGAAGATTCTTGGACCCCCGAGGGCAACGAGACCTGGAACGCCGATTCCGAGGCGGCATGGACGCCGGAGGCGGACGGGTCCTGGGACGCCGACGAGTCCTGGGATGGCGAATCGTGGGAGGGTAGCGACTCTTCCTGGGAATCCGAGGATCCGGAAGGGCCGGCCCGGCCCACTGTGATCCCGGGCCGCAGGGCGAACCGCGGTAACGGTGGGGCGCATCGGATGCCCGCACCGCCCGCCTCGCTCAAGGGCCGCGCCGCGGTCGTCGCGGTCGCCGCGGGTGCGGTGGTCGCCGCCGGACAGGCCGCCTTCGCCTCGCCCGAACAGCCTTCGCAGGCTGTCGATTACGAGGCCGCCGGACAGATTCACGAAATCGCGGCGCAGTCGGTCAGCGTGGCCGATCCGAATACGTCGCCGGATTCGCCTCAGGTGCTCAATGTTTCGGCGCCGACCAATCTCGGTCAGTTCGGCGACATGCTGCAAAAGGGGCAGAAGTTCGCCGACGATCTGGCGGCGCAGGAGGCCTCGAAACTCCGCCCGTTGTTCACCAAATTCGCGGCAGGCAATTTCACCTCCGGATTCGGCGCCCGCTGGGGCGTACAGCATCTGGGCGTCGATATCGCGGGCCCGATCGGGACTCCGATCTACGCCGTCGCCGACGCCACCGTGCTCGAAGCAGGTCCGGCATCCGGATTCGGTATGTGGGTGCGACTGCTGCACGATGACGGGACCGTCACCATCTACGGTCACATCGACACCGCGACGGTATCGCAGGGTCAGCGCGTGCTGGCCGGCGATCAGATCGCCACCATCGGCAACCGTGGTTTCTCCACCGGCCCGCACTGCCATTTCGAGGTGTGGTTGAACGGTGTCGACAAGGTCGATCCGCTGCCGTGGTTGGCAACGCGCGGTATCAGCTTGGGCCCGCAGCGCGACTGATTCATTTTCCGGACAGGGGACTCCCTTTGGGGTCGGTGCATCTTTGCGCGCTTGGAGCCGAATTCAAAGTGCGGCAATAGGATTCATCGGACGACTGGTTGCGGTACCGCTATCGATTCGTTACCGTCGATGGACCCGCTCCCCTTCCGTAGTTGTGACCGGAGGATAGATATCTCCATGCGCGTTGCGAACACCCCGAGCGCCGTCCACGACACTCGAAGACCAGGAACTTTCGAACTTCCCTCGCATTCAGGACAATTCGGGCGCACCAGTGGTGTGATGCGGTTACCGCGATGACGCGAGAGTGGCTATCGGGCTCCAATGAGCAAGAGGTGCCGGTTCAGCATTATCCAGATAATCCTTGGCAATCTTCAGGGCAGTCGAACGGCGCCGAATCCTGGCAGCTGAATGATCAATGGTCGCAAACGGATTCACCGTTCGACAGTGGTATTCAGAGCTACCGCGGGGGACGGAATTACGCCGCGTGGCAGGACCGCACGTGGCAGAGCTACGACGGCGACGGCCAGTATCACGCTGGGCAGGGCTACAGCACAGGCCAGGATCAGGGCGCTGGCCAGATCAACGACGCACACCAGGATTATGGCGATAGCCCGCTTTACAGCGCGGGCAACGGCAGCTGGCACGGGTTCCCCGACGGCCGCGATGAGAGCCTGGACTGGAACGGCAGTGCCATCCAGGATCACGCCGCAGGCAGGGGCTACAACGCGGACTTGGATTACGGCGGGAGCTGGATCTACAGCACGGACAATGCCGACTGGCACGGGTTCCCCGACGGCCGCAACCAAGGTCTGGACCGGTACGGCCGCGTGCCCCGGAATCACGGCAAGAGTCAGGGCGAGGGCACACGCCAGGACCACGACGCAAGCCAGAACTACGAAATAAGCCAGGATGTCGGCCACGGCCTGATCTACAGCACGGGCAACGGCGGCTGGCACGAGCTCGGCGACCGCCACGAGCAGAATGCAACCTGGAACAGCGACGCCAGCCGGAATTACGACACTGGCCAGGATCACAGCGCAAGTCCGAGCCAGGAAAGCCAGAATCACGGCACCAGCCTGGACAACGGTACGGGCAACGGCGGCTGGCGCGAGCCCGGCGGCGACCACGATCGGGACTCGAGCTGGATCGGCGACGGCGCAAGCCAGGAATACGACACAAGCCAGAGCGACGGCACAAGCCGACACCACAGCGCACACCAGGGCCACGGCGGACACCAGGATCACAACGCACGCGAGGACCACGGCGCACACCAGGATCACAGCGCGAGCCAGTACGGCGCAAGCCCGGATTACGGCAACAGCCTGGACCACGGCATGGGTAATCGCGGCTGGCGCCAGCTGCACGGCGACCGCGATAAGAGCCTGGACTGGAACGGCCACGCTATCCAGCACCACGGCGAAAGCCAGGGCGAAGGCATAGGCGGGAGTCAGGAGACAAGCCTGAGTGCCGATGCGCGCCAAGAGCACGATGCACGCCAGCACTACGACGCAAACCACGATTACGGCGACAGTCTGCTTTACAACGCGGGCAATGCCGACTGGCGCGGGTTCGATGAGGGCGTGGAGTGGGATGGGATCGCGCTCCAGGATCGCGATGTCGCTCGGCGCGACGACGCTTTGCGGAATCGCGGTGGGGCTCGGGGTGATAGCGATTTCGGGGGCAGCGCTCGGGATGTCGAGGGGCGGGCGGGGGCCCCTGCCGATTCGGCCGGGCGGCGGAAGCGGCGAAGTGGTGCGCATCGGGTGCCTGCGCCGCCACGGGCGTTGAAGGGGCGGGCTGCGGTTATTGCGGTGGCGGCGGGGGCGATTGTGGCTGCGGGGCAGAATTTGGCGGCGGGTAGTGAAAAGTCGCCGCAGACAGCGGAATTGCAGGCCGTCGGGCAGCAGCAGGCGTTGGAGCCGGTGAGCGGTGACCTGCCGACGACACCGGAGTTGCTCGACACGGCCACACCGACGAACCTCGGGCAGTTCTCCGATGTGCTGGAGAACGGCGATAAGTTCGCGCAGGATCTGGCGGCGGAGGTGGAGGCGAAGCTGCGGCCGCTGTTCACGAAGTTCGCTTCGGGCACCTTCACTTCCGGCTACGGCGAGCGCTGGGGCGTGCTGCATCCCGGTGTCGACGTCGCCGCCCCCATCGGCACACCGATCTACGCGGTCGAGGACGGCACCGTCATCGACGCCGGCCCGGCAGCGGGTTTCGGCATGTGGGTACGGATGCGCGGCGACGACGGCACCGTCACGGTGTACGGCCACATCAACACCGCACTGGTCTCGGTAGGCCAGCACGTCATCGCGGGCGACGAGATCGCCACCGTCGGCAACCGCGGCGAATCCACCGGCCCGCACTGCCACTTCGAGGTCTGGCTCAATGGCACCGACCGCATCGACCCTCTCCCCTGGCTCGCCACCCGCGGCATCAGCCTCGGCCAGGAACGCGACTGACCCCTCACCAACGGCCCCGAGCCCCTCACCCCAGAGACTCACCAGGAATCGCCTTCGACGTACTCCGAGCCCTCTTCGAAGAGATGGCCGGTCCAGCTGGCCGCCACTCCCGCTGGCGACCCTCGGTATCGACGACCCAGATCTGGTATTGGTCAGATGTTCCCCATGCGCTGACGACAGCATCGGTCGAGAGACCCACTCCACCAGCGCATGGTGAACATGCGACCAGCTGGTAGTTAGTTGTCGAGGGGGCACTGCGGCGATAAGGCTGTTGCCGCTGTCCCATTTCGGCGCTCGTTGGCGTGGTAGCCGCCGCCGGTTTCGACGACCCGGAGTTGTCTGGCCAACGGCTGTCGCTTCGATGCCGCCAACGGCAGTCACCTGTGTATCCCGGCCAGACGCCGCCCGCTTATGCACCCGCTCCGAGGCGGAACGGGCAGGCACTGAAGCCCGGGCCACGGCGCGGCAGCGATTGCCAGTCCGATGGCTTCGATGCCGCCAACGGCAGTCACCTCGTATCCCGGCCCAACACCGCGCGTTTGGGTGCCCAATCCGACGCGGGACGGTCAAGCACTGAAGCCGGGGCTACGGCGCGGCGGCGATTGCCAGTCCGACCAAGCCCACGACCTTGACTACCTCCAACCCCACATACCAATAGTGAGCGTGCGAGCGCGGTAGCTCCGCGCCCGCGAGCACGCGGTTCGAGCGGCGGGTCAGCAGTGGCCGGACCGCGAGGAGTTGGACGGCGAGGATCGCGGCGGCGATGCCGAGCCAGATCCGAACGGCACCGCTGGGTGCGACAACCAGGGTCGCCACGATCAACAGGGCGGCGAGGACCGTCTCCACGATATTCAGCGCCCGGAATACCAGCCGCCCGATGCCCAGGCCGAGTGGCACGGTGATGCCCGGCGCCCGGAACTTCAGCGGCGCTTCCAGGAACGAGATGGCCAGCACCATGCCGAGCCACAGCATCGGAAGCAACCACAGCAGGTATTGCGCGACGGTTTCCATGTCGCGCACGCTACCGACAACATCGTCGCTAGATCAGGGGCGGAAGGCCCCTATCAGAGCTTGACCAGGGTGCGGCTGTATTGCGGGATGAGACGGATCTTGCCTGCGGTGCCGAAGTCGATGGTGACGGTCGCCAGGGGCCCGAAGCCTTCGGCGGCTACCACGCGGCCGAGGCCGTACTTGTCATCGCTGACTCGATCGCCAACCGCAAGTACGAGATTGGCATTGTTGCGGCTTGCGCCGCCGGGTGCGGGGCGGCGCGGGGCCCGGTCGCTGACACCCGGGCGCTGCTGGTTCCAGCCGTCGCGGGTCCAGTCGTGTTCCAGGCCGTCGTCGTCACCGCGGCGGCGGATGCCGCGGGTGAGCGGGGAACCCTTCGGCTCCAACCGCTTCCAGTCGACGAGGTGGGCCGGTATCTCTTGCAGGAAGCGGGATTCCGGATTCGAGACCGGCTGCCCCCAGCCGGAGCGCACCACCGCGCGGGTGACGTAGAGCCGCTGCCGCGCCCGGGTGATGCCGACGTAGGCGAGGCGGCGTTCCTCGGCCAGTTCGGTCGGATCGCCGAGTGCGCGCATATGCGGGAACTGCCCGTCCTCCCAACCGGTCACGAAGACCACCGGGAATTCCAGGCCCTTGGCGGTGTGCAGCGTCATCATGGTGACCACGCCGCTGCCCTCCTCGGGCAGCTGATCGCTATCGGCCACCAGCGAGACGCGTTCCAGGAAGGCGGCGAGCGAGCCCGGGTCGGGTTCGCCCTCGGCCACCTCCGGCACCAGTCCCTCTTCCCGGGCAGCCTCGGCATTGTTGTATGCCTCGGAGCTGAATTCCCGCGCGACGCTCACCAATTCGTTCAGGTTGTCGAGCCGGGCACCGTCCTGCGGATCGTCGGAGCCCTCCAACTCGGCCCGGTAGCCGGTGCGGTCGAGTACCGCCTCGACCATATTGCCGAGGTCGGGGAAATCCTGATCCGCCTGCGCACCGGCCGCCCGCACCTCTTCGAGCAGGTCGAGGAATCCGGCGATCGCGCGCTGCGCCCGCGTATTCAGCAGCGCCACCTTGCCATCGGCCGCATCGTGCAGTGCCTCGGCGAAACCGATGCCGCGCTGTTCGGCATGCACGGCCACACAGGCCTCGGCCCGGTCGCCGATGCCACGGCGCGGGGTGTTGAGGATGCGGCGCAGGCTCACCGTGTCCTCCGGATTGTCGAGCACGCGCAGGTACGCGACGATATCGCGCACCTCCTTGCGCTCGTAGAAGCGCACGCCGCCGACCACCTTGTAGGGCAGTCCCATGCGAATGAAGATCTCTTCCAGCGCGCGGGAGTTGTTGTTGGTGCGGTAGAAGACCGCGACATCGCTGTAGTTGGCATCGCCCGCGTCCACCAGCCGGTCGATCTCGCGGGCCACGAACGAGGCCTCGTCGTGCTCGTTGTCGGCGACGTAACCGGTGATCAGATCGCCCTCACCGGAATCGGTCCACAGCCGCTTGTCCCGGCGCTTCTCATTGCGCGATATCACCGCGTTGGCGGCGGACAGGATGTTCTGGGTGGAGCGGTAGTTCTGTTCCAGCAGAATGGTTTCCGCATCCGGGAAGTCGCGTTCGAATTCCTCGATATTGCGGATCGTCGCGCCGCGGAAGGCGTAGATGGACTGGTCCGCGTCACCGACGACGCACAGTTCGCTCGGCTCGACCGCGTCTTCGGCCTGCTCTTGCGCGTGATGCCCGACCAGCTCGCGGACCAGGGTGTACTGGGCGTGGTTGGTGTCCTGGTACTCGTCGACCAGCACATGCCGGAACCGGCGACGGTAGTACTCGGCGACCTGCGGATGGTTCTGCAGCAGCGCCACCGTTTCGCCGATCAGATCGTCGAAGTCGAGTGCGTTCGCCGAACGCAACCGGCGCTGATATTCGGTGTACACGCGGGCGACGAGTCCGGGCAGTTCGGTTTCGTCTGTTTCGGCATCGGCGGTGGCCTGCTCGGGCCCGATGAGCTCGTTCTTCAAATTCGAGATGGCGGTGGCCAGCAGCCGCGCCGAATATTTCTTGACGTCGATATCGAAGTCGCGGCTGATCATGGTGAGCAACCGCCGGGAATCGTCGGCGTCGTAGATGGAGAAATTGGAATTCAGGCCGGGCAGCAGCGCGGCCTGCATGCGCAGGATGCGAACACAGCTGGAGTGGAAGGTCGAGACCCACATATTGTTCGCGCGCGGACCGACCAGGCCGCTCACCCGCTCGCGCATTTCGGCAGCGGCCTTATTGGTGAAGGTGATGGCCAGGACCTGACCAGGGGTAACGCCCCGAGCAGCCAGCAAGTAGGCGATGCGCCGGGTGAGCACGGCGGTCTTGCCCGAACCCGCGCCCGCGACGATCAGCAGCGGCGCACCGGTGTGTACGACCGCGGCGCGCTGCTGCGGGTTGAGACCGTCGAGCAGCCGCTCGGCCTCCTCCGCGCGACGTTGCTCACGTTCGGCGCGGCGCTTTTCTTGTTCGACACGGTGCTTGTCGTCCGCGACACGCCGCGACGCATCATCGGTGGCCGGGTGCGGAACCCCCGCCGCGGTGGGCACGGCAGACTCGCCCATCTCCTCGGTGCGAGCAGCGTCGACCTGCGGTTTCTGGGCTGAATCCTGGTGCCGAGTCCGCCCGGCCTGCGTCTTGGGAGCCACCGTGATGTCCATCGCCCATCCACGCTACCGGCGGGCACCGACAGAGATGAAGTCCCGGTCGACATCGGTGTCCATTCAGCGAGCTGATCGTTTCGAGCGAACTGCAAGCAGTCGCTACGGGGAGGTGAACCACCCCGGGTCGACACAGGGAGGTGAACCACCCCGGGTCGACACGGGCGTCGCAACGTGCAAGCCTTACTCGGGAGATTCACAAAATGAGGTGTTTTGCATTGCTTCGGCCCCGTGGCAGACTGGCCCATATGACCTGCGCGACCGCCGCGAAGTATCCGATTCGGCTGACGGCCGGATATCGTGATCGCGGGCTTTGTACCTGAGCGCGCTGCCTGGGGGGAGGATTGCAAGACCTATCAGGTTTGTTTTACACGGTGAAAGAACCGATCGGTAACGAGCTCGGCTCACCGGCCGATCCATGTTCTGACACGAGGAGATGAATGATGAGCACCCCCGCCACGACCGGGTCCGATTCGGCTCTGCCCCACACCGAGGCCGAGATCGACAAGCTCCGCAAGGAGATCGACCAGCTCGACGCGGAAATTCTGGCAGCCGTCAAGCGCCGCACCGAGATCTCCCGGATCATCGGTCGCACGCGCATGGCCTCCGGCGGCCCCCGCCTCGTACACAGTCGTGAGATGAAGGTGCTCGAGCGCTTCAGCGAACTCGGCCAGGAGGGACACACCCTCGCCATGCTGCTGCTGCGCCTCGGCCGCGGCCGACTCGGCCACTGAGCGTCTCCGGCCGCCACTAGCGGCACAATCGAACCACGCGGCGTTCGCGAGATCGCCGCCTTCCACAAGGCCGCCCCGGGTGTATTCCACCCCGGGGCGGTCGTTTCATGTCTGCGGGTCAGGTGAGGGCGATGTACTTTGTGGACAAGTACTCCTCGATACCCTCGATACCGCCTTCGCGGCCGAAGCCGGACGCCTTGACGCCACCGAAAGGTGCTGCGGGATCGGAAATCACGCCGCGGTTGATGCCGACCATGCCGGATTCGATGCCCTCGGCGATGCGCAGGGCGCGGTCGAGATCGCGGGTGTAGACGTAGCTCACCAGGCCGAATTCGGTGTTGTTGGCGGCGGCGAGGCCCTCTTGCTCGGTGTCGAAGCCGACGATGGGGGCGACGGGGCCGAAGACCTCCTCGCGCAGGATCCGAGCATTCGCGGGGACCTCGCTGAGGATGGTCGCGGGATAGAACCAGCCTGGGCCGCCGGGCGCCTTTCCGCCGAGGCGGACCTGCGCGCCGACCGCCACCGCGTCATCGACCAGTTCGCTGACGGTATCGAGTTGCTCCTCGTTGATCAGCGGGCCGAGCGTGGTGTTCGGATCGGTACCCGGCCCGAGGACCGTATTCGACATCGCCTCGACGAGTTTGGTGGTGAACTCCTCCAGCACGCCGTTCTGCACGTGGAAGCGGTTGGCCGCGGTGCACGCCTCGCCGCCATTGCGCAGTTTGGCCAGCATCGCGCCCTGTACGGCGGCGTCGATATCGGCATCGTCGAAGACCACGAACGGTGCGTTGCCGCCGAGTTCCATCGAGGTGCGCAGCAGTCCGTTCGCCGACTTCTCCACCAGCTTCTTGCCGACCTCGGTGGATCCGGTGAAGGTGAGCTTGCGCAGTCGCGGATCGTCGAGCAGCGGCTGAGTGACGGCGCCGGAACGGCTGGAGGTGATCACCGAGAGCACCCCGTCCGGCAGCCCCGCCTCACTGCACAGCTTGGCCAGCGCCAGCATGGTCAGCGGTGTAGCCGATGCGGGCTTGACGATCATCGTGCAGCCCGCGGCCAGCGCGGGTCCGATCTTGCGGGTGCCCATGGCGAGCGGGAAGTTCCACGGCGTGATGGCCAGACACGGCCCGACCGGCTGCTTGTGCACCATGATCCGCCCGGTGCCAGAGGGCGCGTGCAAGTAGCGCCCGTGTACCCGCACAGCTTCCTCGCTGAACCAGCGGAAGAATTCTGCGCCGTAGCGCACCTCGTTGCGGCTTTCCGGCAGCGCCTTGCCCATCTCCAGCGTCATCAGCAGCGCGAATTCCTCGGCGCGCGCGGTCAGCTGATCGAAGACCCGGCGCAGGATCTCGCCGCGCTCCCGCGACGGTGTCGCCGCCCATTCGGCCTGCACCGCGACGGCCGCGTCGAGCGCGCGCACGGCATCTTCCGGCGTGGCGTCGGCGACTTCGGCCAGCACCTGTCCGTCGGCCGGATTGTGCACTGGGAAGGTGCCGCCCCCGGTGGCGTCGACGGGACCGCCGATCCACAGTTGCGTCGGCACGGATTGGAGTACTTCGCGTTCGGACACCATGTACCCCAGCCTAAGCCGCGCGCTCGCGCATCACCTCGACTCATCGATCCGAAATTCGCCGACCTATTCGAGCGGGTCGCACCCCCGTCCGAGCGACACGCGAATGATCGCCATGGGGTAGCCGTCAGGACAACATCGGCGAAAGTATGCCGTCCCTGCCTGCGCGCCCGATCGAGTGCTTGTAACCTCGCGGACGTGAGCAGCGACATCACCGCATCGGCGGCCTGGCGGAAACTGCACGAGCACCATGCCGCCGTCGCCGGACGACACCTGCGTGAATTCTTCGCCGAGGATCCCGATCGCGGCCGCGACCTGATCATCCAGGTCGGGGACCTGCACATCGACTACAGCAAGCACCGCGTCACCCGGGAAACCCTGCATCTGCTGGTCGAATTGGCGGATGAGGCCGGGGTGGCCGAACGACGCGACGCGATGTACCGCGGCGACCACATCAACACCTCGGAGGACCGCGCGGTCGAACACGTCGCGCTGCGCCTGCCCGAGGGCGAATCGGTCATCGTGGACGGCGTGGATGCGGGCGCCGAGGTGCACGAGGTGCTGCGGCGGATGGGCGAATTCACCGACGCGCTGCGCTCCGGTGCGTGGCGCGGAGCGACCGGCGAGCGCATCAAGACCGTGGTGAATATCGGCATCGGTGGTTCGGACCTCGGCCCGGATATGGTGCACCGCGCGCTGCGACACTATGCCGATGCCGGGATCGGCGCCCGATTCGTCTCGAATGTCGACCCGGCCGATCTGCTCGCGAAACTCGACGGACTCGATCCGGCCAGCACGCTGTTCATCGTTGCCTCCAAGACGTTTTCGACGCTGGAGACGCTGACCAATGCCACCGCGGCCCGGCGCTGGCTGGTCGCCGCGCTCGGCGAGGATGCCGTCGCCAAGCACTTCGTGGCCGTCTCGACGAACGCCGAGCGAGTCGCCGAATTCGGCATCGACACCGCGAATATGTTCGGCTTCTGGGATTGGGTCGGCGGCCGCTATTCGGTGGATTCGGCGATCGGGCTTTCGGTCATGGCGACCATCGGCAAGGAGCGCTTCGCCGAATTCCTGGCCGGAATGCACGCCGTCGACCGGCATTTCGCGACCGAGCCGCTGGACCGCAACGGTCCGGTACTGCTCGGCCTGCTCGGCATCTGGTACTCGAACTTCTTCGGCGCGGAATCGCGTGCGGTGCTGCCCTATTCGAACGATCTGTCGCGCTTTCCGGCCTATCTGCAGCAGCTGACCATGGAGTCCAACGGCAAATCGGTACGCGCCGACGGCACCCCGGTGACCACCTCGACCGGCGAAATCTTCTGGGGCGAACCGGGAACCAACGGCCAGCACGCCTTCTACCAGCTACTGCACCAGGGCACCCGGCTGATCCCGGCCGATTTCATCGGATTCGCCCAGCCCACCGCTGATCTGCCCACCATCGACGGCACCGGCAGCATGCACGACATCCTCATGAGCAACCTGTTCGCGCAGACCAAGGTGCTCGCCTTCGGCAAGACTGCCGAGGAGATCGCGGCGGAAGGCACCGATCCGAAGGTGGTGCCGCACAAGGTGATGCCGGGCAATCGGCCGAGCACCACGATCCTCGCGCCGCAGCTCACACCCTCGGTGGTCGGCCAGTTGATCGCGCTCTACGAGCATCAGGTGTTCGTCGAGGGCACCATCTGGGGCATCGATAGCTTCGACCAGTGGGGCGTGGAACTCGGCAAGCAGCAGGCGCTCGCGCTGGCCCCCTTGCTGACGTCTCCGGAAGAGCCACAGCCGCAAGGGGACTCGTCCACCGACGCCCTGATCGGCTGGTACCGCGACAACCGCTGAGCCTCAGCCCAGCGCTTGCGCCGTCTTGATCAGGGCGGCCACGACATCCGGGAAGTCGGCGGTGATCTCCGGACCGATTTCGGGGCCGACGGTATCGGCGGCGTCGCCGATGATCTCGGTCCGGTAGACGACGCGGGTCCACCCCTCGCCGACCGGCTCCAGGCGGTGCTCGGTGACGACGGTGAAATCGCCGCCGTCCATTTCATCGGTGAACAGTTCGCCGGGTTCGATCTCCACCAGGCGCATGCGCACGGTATCGCCGCCGGGGAGCGTCATGGTGAACGAAGTGCCGACCTCGAACGGGCCGTCGATTTCGATCTCGTCGAGCCCTTCGTTCCATTCGGGCCAGGACTCCACATCCGACCAGCACCGCCACAGCGCCTCCGGTGCGACCGCAGTCTCCGCGCTGTATTCGTACTCCCACATCCCGCTTGCTCCCGGTGCCTCGACACGATTTGTCGAGCGAGATCATGTCACTTCCAGCGTGATTCGGCGACGCGGCGCAGATCACCCCTCGGCGGCGTAGTAGCGGCCGCCACGCTGACGCAGCACGAGGTCGGCTCCGTGCCTGGTATCTGCGATCAGATCGGCATTGAGTAGATCACTGTCGTACACCTTGATTTTCGCGGCGTCGGGGGTGCGGCCGCCGCGAATGTGGCGGCGCAGCAGGCGTTGTTCGAGCACCTCGCGGGCCACGTCCAGGTACCAGACCTCGTCGAGGAATTCGCGGACGCCCGACCAGGCGCCGTCGGACAGCAGCAGGTAGTTGCCCTCGGTAATGGCGATCTCCTGCCGATCGAAGACGACACCGGCCGGGGTCGGTTCTTCGATGGCGCGGTCGAAGGTCGGCCACGGCACCGGCTCGCCGAGCGGGGTATCGCGTAAGCGGTGCAGGGTTTCCACGAAGGCGGCCACGTCGAAGGTGTGTGGTTCGCCCTTGCGCTCCAGATTCGCCGTCGCGCGCAGTACGGCATTGGGCAGGTGGAAACCGTCCATCGGCGCGATCTCGGCGATCCGGGCACCGGATCGGTTGTTCAGATCGTCACGAATGGCCTTGGAGAGCGTGGATTTACCCGCACCCGGCGGACCGGCGATGCCGAGCACGTACCGTCGGGCGCACCCCGCCGCCCGGATCCGCAGGTGCTCGACGAGCGAGCGCAACGGCATTTCGACGGAAGTCCGTGTCATCGAAATCACAGTACTCAGCATGAGTCGGTCCGCTGCGAATTCGGTCACGTGGCTATGTAAGTCGGCTATCGAAGTCGCTGGCGGACTTCGGTGGCGAGGTCGGCGGCGACGTCGCGCAGTGCCTCGATGAAGATCTGTCTCGGGGAGTCGCCTCTTCGATAGACGACGCACGTCGTGCGAACCGCCGCGGGATGGTCGATGCGGACCAGTGCGATGCCCGGCGGCAGGACGGGCACCGCGATTCCGGGTACCACGGTGCTGCCCATACCCGCCGCGACCAGCCCGAGCTTGGCGAACCAGTCGCGGGCGACGAAGGCGATCTCCGGTTCCCAGGTGGCGTCGCGCCATGCGCCGAGCAGGGTGCTGCTCACCTCGGTGCTGCCCGCGATCCAGCGTTCCCCGCGCAGCCGCGCGGGCGTGACACTGGCATGGCCTGCGAGTGCGTGGTCCGGTGGGACCGCGATGAGCAGCGGGTCGTCCAAGAGTGGCTCGATCTCGGTATCCGCGGGCAGATTCCGCGTCTCGGTCACCACCGCCAGATCAAGCCGACCGCGCGCGACTGCGGATACCAATCGCGGACTGGTTCCTTCGCGTAGCGG
Source organism: Nocardia pseudovaccinii (assembly GCF_050942345.1). NCBI lineage: Bacteria > Bacillati > Actinomycetota > Actinomycetes > Mycobacteriales > Nocardiaceae > Nocardia > Nocardia pseudovaccinii. Next base: position 1,515,843 of record NZ_CP192074.1, on the reverse strand, counting down.
TACTCGCGCGAGTCGCGATGCGGTGACGGCAATGGCCCTTGGCACCAGTGCGGCCATGGCGGTCGAGAATGCGCCGACTCGGAGTGTGGCGGGCGGACGCGCGGTGAGTTCGTCGAGTTCTTGCCGCGCGGAGCCGAGCCCGCCGAGCAGCGTTTCGGCATGCCGCAGCACGATCCGGCCCGCCTCGGTGGTCTGCACACCGCGCGCGTGGCGCTCGAACAATACCCGGCCCGCCGCCTGCTCCATCAGGGCGATCTGCCGGGACACCGCCGACTGCGTGTAGCCCAGATTCTCCGCGGCCGTCGAGAACGACCCGCTCCGGGCTGCCTCCCGGACCACTCGCAATCCGACGATCGTGAACTCACCCATGCTGCTTACTCATACCAAATATGCGAGACTGTCGCTTGTTGCATATCTCGGCGGTACCTAGCGTCGGATGTTATGAGTGCAGCAGCGAACAAGAAACTGATCGAGGGTATCTTCGAGCAGATGTCCCAGGGCAATACCCGAGCGATGGGCGAGGCCATGGCCGAGGACTTCCGCTGGATCTTTCCGGGGAACTGGTCGTGGTCGCGCACCTGGGAATCGAAAACGGTTGTGCTGAACGAACTTCTGCGGCCGCTGATGACCCAGTTCGCCGAGTACCGCAGCGCGGCCGACTTCGTGATCGCCGAAGACGACCGCGTCGTCGCCCAGGTCCGCGGCCATGGCATCACCACCGGCGGCGAGCCTTACGAGCAAACCTACTGTTTCATTTTCCGGATCGCGCATGGCCAGCTCACGGAGGTGATCGAGCATTGCGATACGGCACTGGTCGAGCGGGTGCTCCAGCGCCTCGGCTAGGGCACCGTCCAGATGGGCTGCCGCACGTCAGGTTCGGCTCGCTCGCCGAGCGCAGTCGAAACGCGGCACGACACGCCCCGCAGTACCGCCACGTGACTGCGCTCGACGGATCTCGATGCCTAGAAGCCAGCTGGACGCGGCGCTACTTCGGGCGGGTGCCGCGGTAGAAGGTGACGCGACCGAGGCGACGGTGACGTTGGGAGGCGACCACGGTGCAGTCGAAGCCCACGGTGCGCAGGAGTTGAGGGATGCCGTCGCCGAGGTTGTCGTGGGCATGGTGGTTGTGCAGCAGCAGCCGGGCCATCAGGCCGTCGTCCGGGGACACCTCGCCGCCGATATCGAGGATGTGCAGGCTGCCGCCGGGGCGCAGGACGCGCAGCGCTTCGGCCAGTGCGGCGGTTTTGATGTCGGTTTCGAGGTGGTGCAGCATCATCGATGACAGGATGCGATCGAATTCTTGGTCCGGATACGGCAGTTCCTGGGCGTAGGCGCGTTCGAAGCGGATTCCGTTCAGGCCGTTCGCCTTTCGCTCGGCGCGGGCGAGTGCGAGCGGGTCGGGATCGGATCCGATCAGCTCCGCGGCAGGTTGGGCACGTTTGGCCTTCATAGTGAGATTGCCTGTGCCACAGCCGATTTCCAGTACGTGCTGACCAGGTTCGAGTTCGGCTTGGGCGACGAGGGTTTCGTGGAGTTTGTACATGCCGAGCAGGCGGGTGAGCAGATCGTAGGTGGGCAGCAGTGCGTCGCGACCCGCTGCGGGCAGGTAGTCGTGCTGGTTGCCCATGGCTTTGAGTACCGAATGTGGATGATCTTTGGTCATGATTCTCATGGTGCTCGCAGATCCAGCTTGATAATTGGGTGATTGTCGGCCGAATTTGGACTATTTTCGGTGTCATGACCGAGGCTACCCGGGTGGTCCGGCACCGCCGTGGTGTTCCGGTGTACGACTATCGGAGTGATCAGGTCACGCCGCCGGTGTCGCTGCTGCGCTTCGATCGTCATGCCGGACTCGGGCACCGCCCGCATATTCACAACTTTCCGGTATTGCTCTACGTCCGGTCCGCCGGTGTGGTGTACGTCGTCGCCGCAGGTCAGGTAATCGAGGCCGCGCCACCGCACGAGTTCGAAGGCGCGGTCGGGGTGTTCTTCGATCCCGCGACGCTCGGCGATGCCGGACGCGCGCCATGGCCCGCGTGGCGAGCGCATCCGTTGCTGTTTCCATTCCTGCACGAGCATTCGGGTGGGGTGCTGGAATTGACGGTCCCGGTGGAACGAAGACCGTTGTGGGACAATGCGATTGCCGCCATTGATGTCGAGCTGGCACAGCGACAGGAGGGATATCGGCAGGCGGCGTCGGCACATCTGACACTGCTGCTGATCGACCTCGCGCGGCTGGCCGCCGACGTGGTGGGAGATTTGCGGCGCAGCGGCGAACCGCTGCTCGCCGAGGTGTTCGATGTGATCGACCAGCGGCACACCGCACCGCTGTCGCTACGCGATGTGGCGGATGCGGTCGGCATGACCCCTGGGCATCTGACCACCGTGGTGCGCCGCCGCACCGGACGCACCGTGCAGGCCTGGATCACCGAGCGGCGGATGACCGAGGCGCGGCGGTTGCTGGCCGAGACGGATCTGCCGGTCGGTGAGATCGCCCGGCGGGTCGGGATCCCGGACGCGGGCTACTTCACTCGCTTGTTCCGGCGCAACAACGATCTGTCACCTCGACAATGGCGCGCCCAGTCTGGTTCGCTCGCGCGCTGACGCAGGCACCGCAGCGCGCTGACGCAGGCACAGCAATGGGCCGACGCAGGGCACCACAACGCACCAACGCAGGGCACCACAACGGACCCACGCAGGCACCCGCAGCAGACTCGCCCGAGCACCCGCAGCAGGCTGTCGCGAGTGCCGCAGCAGGCTGTCTCGAGCGCCGCAGCGAGCTGGCCCGCGCACTCACGACGCGCTGAGGTGGGCGCGTGCAGCCGTAGCGCGCTGAAGTGAGTGCCTGCACGAAACCCGTCGTCGGCGCCGACACGGGATGCCCGCGAACAACCGGGTCAGGTGAGGGCGCGCGCGATGATGTCGGTGGTGTTCACGCCGGTGGGGAGGGTGCCGAAGGCGATGCCCCAGTCGCCGCCGAGGCGGGTGGCGCAGAAGGCGTCGGCGACTGCGGGGTGGCCGTGCCGGACGAGTTGCGCGCCCTGTAGGACCAGGGCCATGAGTTCGACGACGCGGCGAGCGCGGTATTCGATTTCGTCGAGGTCGGACAGTTCCTTGCCGAGGCGAGCGATGGCATCGTCGAGGCGAGGGTCGGCGCCAGAGGCCAGCGAGACTTCGTTGAAGAAGGCCTCTACCGTTTCGGGCTGACGGCCCATGGCGCGCAGAGCATCCAGCGCCGCGACATTGCCGGAGCCTTCCCAGATCGACATGAGCGGGGCCTCACGATAGAGGCGCGGCATACCGGATTCCTCGGCATAACCATTGCCGCCGAAGCATTCCAAGGCCTCGGCCGCATGCGCGGGAGCGCGCTTGCAGACCCAATACTTGGTGACCGCCAAGGCGATTCGGCGCAGCGCGGCCTCGGCGGGGTCGGTGCTCGCACGGTCGGTCGCACCGGCCAGGCGCATCATGACCGTGGTGGCTGCATCGGATTCGATCACCAGGTCGGCGAGCACATTGCGCATCGCGGGTTGATCGATCAGCTTGGCCCCGAACACTTCTCGGTGTCGCGCGTGGTGCGCGGCGTACACGGCGCCGACGCGCATGCCGGTGGCGGAGCCGATGACGCAGTCCAGGCGGGTCATATTGACCATTTCGATGATGGTCTTGACGCCGGCCCCCTCCGTGCCGACCAGCCAGCCGGTGGCGTTCTCGTATTCGATCTCCGAGGACGCGTTCGACTTGTTGCCGAGCTTGTCCTTGAGGCGTTGGATCCGGATGGGATTGCGGGTGTCGTCCGGGAGGACGCGCGGCAGCAGGAAGCAGGACAGACCGCCGGGCGCCTGAGCCAGGGTGAGGAACATATCGGACATGGGCGCCGAGGTGAACCACTTGTGGCCGACGATGCGGTAGCTGCCGTCGGGTTGCGGTGTGGCGGTGGTGGTATTGGCGCGGACATCGGAGCCGCCCTGCTTCTCGGTCATCGACATGCCCGCGATGAGACCGGCCTTCGCCGACGGTTCGCGCAGGCCGAAATCATAAGTGCGGGAACCGAGTAGCGGTTCGTAGATGGCCGCGAGTTCCGGATTGTGGCGCAACGCGGGCACGACGGCGTAGGTCATCGAGATCGGACACATATGCCCGGCGTCGGCGACACCCCAGGTGTAGAACTTGGCCGCGCGGGCGGCATGGGTGCCGGGCCGGTCGTCGAGCCAGGGCGAGCCGTGGAGTCCGTGCGCGACAGCGACTTTCATCAGCTCGTGCCAGTACGGATGGAATTCGACCTCGTCGATGCGATTGCCGTAGCGGTCGTGCGTATGCAGGACGGGCGGGTATTCGTTGGCGAGGCGGCCCCACTCCTGCGCTTCGAACCCGCCTGCGAGCCTGCCGAGTTCACGCACTTCGGGTTCGGCCCAGCCCGCGCCTTCGCGGTGCAGTCCCTCGAGCAGGGCCGGGTTCTGCGCGACATCGAAGGGCACGATGTCGGGAACCTGGTTGAAGACTTCATGCGTCGACATCGGACACTCCTGAGTCGGATTCATCGCGCACACCGAGTGCGCGTAACGCGAAACTGATGAGTTCGGGCACAACGGATTCGCTGTGCGGTGCGTCGGCCAGCGGGCCGACCAAGACCTCGCCGATCGCGCCGACGAGCGCGGCCGCGCTGGTCTTGGCACCCTGCGCGGGCAATTCACCGCGCGAAACACCCTCCGCGACAGCGGATTCGAAGGCTTCGGCAAAGGCGCGGCGGAAGCGAAGCCGCTCGGCATCGACCACGGTATCGACGGGTTCGACGAGCAGGACGTAGGCGAGTTTCGGATTCTTCAGCGCCCGGCCCGCGAAGGTTTCCACCGCCGCGGTCACCCGCTCGACGGCCGTTCCCGAGGCACTCGCGGTAACCACCGCGGCCACTTCGTGCGCGACCACCTTCCGGAATACCGCGCTCACCAGGTCGGCCTTGCCACTGAAGTTCTTGTAGACCGTTCCGGTGGCCACGCCCGCCTCGGCGGCGACGGCCGCCATGGACAGTCCGGCATAGCCCGCGCGCGACAGCACCTTGGTCGCTGCCTGCACGATCAGGCCCGCCTGGGCATCGAGGCGAGCCTGCACAGCAGGGGTTCTGCGGTAGGCCATACAAGAAGTGAACCACAAATTCATTTCTTCACACAAGGGTACTTCCGACGGCGTATGGTCGTGCTCGTGACTGTGCGAATCGAACGCAACGGGCCCGTGACCACCGTGATCCTGCACCGCCCCCAGGCACGCAATGCCGTCGACGGCCCGACCGCCGCGGCCCTGGTCGACGCATTCCGCGAATTCGATGCCGATCCGGATGCCGCGGTCGCCGTGCTATGGGGCGACGGCGGCACCTTCTGTGCGGGCGCGGACCTGAAGGCGCTCGGCACCGAGCGCTCGAATCGGGTCACCGAGGACGGTGACGGTCCGATGGGACCGACCCGAATGCGACTGTCCAAACCGGTGATCGCCGCGGTCTCCGGATACGCGGTCGCGGGCGGACTGGAGTTGGCGCTGTGGTGCGACATGCGAGTCGCCGAGCAGGACAGTACCTTCGGCGTGTTCTGTCGCCGCTGGGGTGTGCCGCTGATCGATGGCGGCACGATTCGGTTGCCGCGCATTGTCGGCACCGGGCGCGCGATGGATATGGTGCTCACCGGTCGCGCCGTCGGCGCCACCGAGGCGCTGCAGATCGGGTTGATCAACCGGGTGGTGCCGAGTGGCGAATCCCGCAGTGCCGCCGAACAACTCGCCGCCGAGCTGGCCGCACTGCCGCAGACCTGCCTGCGCTCGGACCGCATGTCGCTGCTGGAGCAGGACGGTATGGACGAAGAGGCTGCGCTGCTCAACGAGTACCGACACGGCCTGAAGGCCCTGGCCGACGGAGCCCTGGACGGCGCGCAACGGTTCGCCGACGGTGCGGGCCGTCACGGTTCGCGTACCTGACAATGACTGCTGCCCAACGGTTGAGCGTCGTCGACGAGATCTTCCTGCGCACGCATCGCGGGCTCGGCACCCCGATCGCGCTCCAGGGTCTGTGGCGCACCGCCGATCGCGTCGATCCGGAGCTACTACGGCGGGTGCACACGGTCCTGCGGGTCGGGCCGTTGGGGCGCAGAGTGATTCGGCCTTCGGTTCCGGGTGCGCGTCGCAGCTGGCGGGCGAATGCGCGGGCATATCCGCTCGAGTTCACCGATGGCACTATCGCTACCGAGGACCTGCTCAGGTGGGCCGACGAGCAGGGCGCGAACCTCGATCCCGAATACGGTCCGGGTTGGCGATTGTCGACCGCCGCCTTGGATGACGGCGGATCGATTGTGTCGCTGACCTGTTCGCATGCGCTCGCGGATGGGAGAGCGCTGGTGCTCGCGGTCGATGATGCGCTGGGCGGCCCGAGCCTGACCACGTCGCCGGTACCGGCGGATACCGGATCAGGCATGAGGTCGGCATCGAAAGCAGGGGAACCAGACCGGTCCGACGCGCGAATGAATGCGTCGCTGGGCCGGGAAACCCGAGCTGCGGCATCGGATTGGTCCGATACTCGGCGGCAGTGGTCGATCGTTGTGCGCGGCACATTTCACGCGCTTCGTCGCGGAATCCCCGAACGTCCCGCCCGGACTGCGCCGACTCGCGAACAGGGGATATCGACGCCTGAAAGCGGGTCGGTCGCTGGACGCGTCGGGGCTGAGAGCGCGCCGACCCTCAGCGTTGTACTGCAGTGCCCCGCTGCCGACTGGGAGTCGGCGGCCGCGGCGCAGGGCGGTACGGCCAATAGCCTGTTCATCGCACTGATCGCGAAGATGTTGTTGGCCAGTGGATTTCCCGCCGAGACGATCGATGCCAGCCTTCCGGTCGACACCCGCGACGAGCCGCGCGTCGACAATGACCTCGCGATGACCGAGATCACCATCGAGCGCACCGATACTGCGGCCACGATTCGCGAGAAGGCCCGAATCGCCTACGAACGGCGCATGTCCAGCCCCGGCGGGATGCCGGAGGAACTGCTGCAGGTGATTCCGGATCGCTGGGCCTACGCGTTGTCCAAGGGGGCCGGTGAACGAGACATCCTGTGCTCCAACATCGGAACGCTCCCCGACTCGCTGCGCTCCCTCGGCCCACACCGCTGCACCGGCGTCGCCGCCCGCGCCATCCACCCCGGCCTCACCGCGGACCTCCTCCCCCGCACCCGACTATCCGGCTATCTCTGCCGCATCGCCGACACCTACACCCTCGCCGTCGTCAGCCTCGACCCCGCCCACATCGGCACCCCAGGAACCCTCCGCACCCTGGCCGACGAAACCGCAACCGCCCTCGGCCTCCCGATCACCCTCTGGTGACCGCCGCGGCGGGCGACGGTGGGTAGTCCTCGACGGTCATCGAGTTGTAGAGGCGTGCGCTCTTGGTGGTGAGGCGGATGAAAGCGCGGCCGGCCCCTGCGGGCAGGGCGGAAATCAGGCGGCTGCCCTGGACCAGTCCCGACACTCCGAGGCGTGACGTGGGGATCAGTGTCTTGCCCGCGCTCAGCGCGACCGCGTGGCTGCCGCGTATGTGATCCGCCATCGCGCGCTCGTAGGCGGGGAAGGCGCGCTCGTGGTCGCCGCCCGCGCGCGCCAGCTCCCCTGCGAGGACGTACGCGCCGACGACGGCCAGGGTGGTGCTGCCGCCGACGGCAGGGCCGGGGCAATAGCCCGCATCGCCGACGAGCGTCACCCGCCCCCGCGACCAGGTGTCCATATGCAGTTGGGTGATCGAGTCGAAGTAGAACGCCGGGGTGCGGTCGAGTTCGTCGAGCCAGCGGTCCACGTCGGCGTGCATGCCGCCGAACGCATTGCGCAGCAAGTCCTTCTGCCTGGGCACGTCACGGTGGTGGTAGTCGAGCTCGCGCACGCTCCGGAACAGGAACAAAGCCCTCGCGTCGCCGAGGTGCCGCGCGCCGTACATGCCAGCGGTTCGGCCGACGCCGACGTGGATGCGGAGCTCGCCGTCCAGACCGAAGCCGTTGGGCAGGGTCAGCACCCCTAGGTACGCCCCGATGAAGTCGCTGAAGCGGGACTCGTCACCGAAGACGAGGCGGCGCACGTTGGAATGCAGCCCGTCCGCGCCGATGACGAGGTCGAAGCGGCGCCGCGTTGCGTTCTCGAACCGGACCTCGCCGTCGGGTGAGATCGCGGTGATCGAGTCGCCGAAGACGTACTCGACGTCGTCGCGCGCGGCGTCGTAGTAGATCTCGCTCAGGTCGTCACGCATGATCTCGACGTGCCGGTCGGAGGTGGCGCCGAAGATCTTTGCGAGGTCCACCTGGACGGGACGCCGTTTGCCCTCCGGGTAGAGGGTCATCCGCTTCGTGCCGGTGGCCCGCTCCTCGACACGTGACAGCACGCCCATCTTCTCCGAGATGTCCATCGCGGGCCGGAACAGGTCGACCGCGTGGCCGCCGGTCTTGCGCAGAGCCGGTGCGCGCTCGACAACGGTGGCGGAGAAGCCGTGCCTGGTGAGCCAGTACGCCAGCGCCGGACCGGCGACGCTGGCGCCGGAGATGAGAATCCGCATGAGAATTTCCCCTTACTTAACGATAAGTAAGGGTAGCACCGTTACTTACCTATCGTTAAGTAAGATAGGCTCGCAGCATGCCTCGGCCCTCCGACACCAAGCAGCGGATCCAAGAGGTCGCCCGCGAACTCTTCGCACAGCAGGGTGTGCATCGGACCGGCCTGCAGGAGATCGCCGACCGGCTCGGTATCACCAAACCTGCGCTCTACTACCACTTCTCCTCACGCGAGGAACTGGTCCGCAGCATCGTGCAGCCGATCATCGACGAGGAAGAAGCGTTCCTCGAGGAGCAGGAGGCACTGCACGAGGTAGAGCCCCGCGCCCTGCTGGAGGGCTACTTCGACTTCCACTACCGCCACCGCAAAGACATCGTGCTCATGCTCGCCGAGTTGACCACCCTCGCCGACCTGGGCCTGATCGACCTGGTGCTGGCCTGGCGCGGACGGCTGGTGCAGCTGTTGTGCGGCCCCGAACCCACACTGGAGCAGGCCACCCGTGCCGTGATCGCCTTCGGCGGCCTCCAGGACTGCACGATCCAATTCGCCGACGTGCCAGAAGACGAACTCCGCCGAGCGGCCGTGGACGGCGCCTGCGCCACCCTGGGCATCGCCTCGCGCCCCGAACCCTGACTCTCGAGGGTGATCCACGTCACTGGAGAGTGCTGTCAGAAATTCGGGGGCTGTCTCGTTCAGGAAGCACGCGAACCAGACAGGAGCGAATCATGAAGCACCGCATCGTCGTCCTCGGGGCCGGATACGCCGGAGCCTTCTCGGCCGGATACCTGGCGCGCCAACTCCACCGCGACGACTTCGAGATCACCGTCGTCAACGCCGAACCCGATTTCGTCGAGCGGCTGCGCCTGCATCAGCTCGCCGCCGGGCAGGATCTGCGCCACCGGCCGCTGGCGGAGGTGTTCGCGGGCACCGGCATCCGGTTACGACTGGCGCGGGTGACCAATGTCGACGCCGAGCACCGGACTGTCACAGTCACCGACGGCGAGGGCATCGACCGGCTCGAATACGACACCCTGCTCTACGCGCTCGGCAGCACCGCCGCCGACCACGGCGTTCCGGGTGTCGACGAGCACGCCTTCCACGTGGCCGCGCGGCCGTCCGCACTGCGCCTGCGCGCACGCCTGGACGAGCTGGGCGAGGACGGGAAGGTGCTGGTAGTCGGCGGCAATCTGACCGCGATCGAGGCCGCCACCGAGCTCGCCGAATCCCGTCCAGGACTTCGGGTCAGCCTCGCCACCAGCGGCGAACTCGGCGGCTGGCTGGGCACGAAGGCCCGCCGTCACCTGCTGCGCACCTTCGACCGGTTCGATATCACGGTCCATGAGCACACCACCATCGAGCGCGTCGAGGCGGAGGCGGCGGTCGCCGCCGACGGCACCGTTTTCGCCTCCGACGCGACCGTGTGGGCCGCCGGCTTCGCCGTCCACCCGATTGCCGCCGCCAGCGGCCTCGAGGTGGCATCCAACGGCCAGATCACGGTCGACCGTCAGATGCGGTCGATCTCGCACCAGGATGTCTACGTTGCCGGTGACAGCGCCTTCGTCATCGGTGCGAACGGTCGGCCGTTGCCGATGTCGTGTGCTTCCGCGGGGTTCACCAGCATGCAGGCGACGGCCGCGATCATCGGGGACCTGACCGGGCGCAAGATCTCTACGACCTCGCTGTCGTACGTCGGCAACCACATCAGCCTCGGCCGCAAGGACGCGATCTTCCAGCTGGTCGACGGTGACGCGCGATCGAAGTCGTGGGCCCTGTGTGGCCGGATGGCCGCGCGCGTCAAGAAGGCAATCCTCGACACTTCCGCTTGGAGCCTGAGCCACCCGACCTTCGGAATGCCGAGTCACAGGTACCGCTCGGCCACCACCGGAGAGCACTCGCCCGCCGTGGTCGCCGCATAAAGTCGCGCTCATGGACACTGCCACCGTGGCGCGTTTCGAGGCCAGCCGGAATCGACTGGCCTCGCTCGCCTACCGTCTGCTCGGCTCGGCCGCCGACGCCGAGGACACGGTGCAGGACGCGTTCCTGCGGTGGCAGGCCGCCGACCGGGAGTACGTCGACGTGCCCGAGGCATGGCTGACCAAGATCGTCACCAATCTGGCGCTCGACCGGCTCCGCTCGGCGAAGGTGCGGCACGAACGCGCGGTCGGCGCCTGGATGCCCGAACCGCTCCTCGACGGCGACCCGATGCTCGGCCCGGCCGACACCGTCGAGCAGCGCGAATCGGTGACCCTGGCGGTGCTGACTCTCATGGAGCGTCTGTCGCCGGTGGAACGGGCCGCTTACGTGCTGCGCGAGGCCTTTGCGTACAGCCACGCCGAGATAGCCGAGATTCTCGGCATCACCGAGTCCGGGAGTCAGCAACACATCCACCGAGCGCGGCGTCGAATTGCCGCCGCCAGCAACGGCAATGACATCGACCGTGCCTCCGCGCGTCGAATCGTCGAGGCGTTCGTCGACGCCGCCTCCTCGGGCCGGACCGAACGGCTGGTGGCGCTGCTGACCGACGATGCGACCGGCATCTCCGACGGCGCCGGGCTGGGACTGGCCGAGAGGCTGATCCGGTACTCGACCCCGGAGCGGATCGCGAGCGCGGTGCGGGCGGGCTTCAAACCATCTCCGGCCAAGCGAAGACTCGCCGGTGGCTCGCCCTCGATCCACGCCGTCGTGGTCAACGGTTGCCCGGCCATGCTCGCCACGCTCGACGAGCGGGTCCTGGGCGTCGTGATCCTGGAGATCCGGGACGACAAGATCGCAGGCGTGCGCGGCATCGCCTCCGCGGACCGGCTCGGTCGCCTCACCGAGGAATGGCGGCGGCAGGAGCATGACGTCCCGCTGATCGAATCGTGGTAACCGACTGTCCGACACTCGATCTCACGTTCGTCCGTTAATTCCGGTTCGCGCCGACTTGACTGAGCCGGGACAGATCGGGTCAACGGGCGGGGACGGTGTCGGTTCGATCGAGTACGTCCTGTGGTATCTCGATGCCCGGTTCCAGGTCGTCCGAGGAGATCGGGGCGTCCCATACCTGGCGCAAGGGCAAGACGCCCGCCCAGACGCCACCGGTTTCGATATCGGCAGCATCGTCCTTGGGGCCGCCGGTTCGGACCTTCACCGATGCCTCGGTCAGGTCGAGGGCCAGGACCATGGTGGCAGCCATTTCCTTTTTGCTGGGCTGCCGCACGCGATCCCACGCACCCGGGGCGGAGTGTTCGACGATGACCCGCAGCGCGTGCATGCGGTCATCGGGATCGGTGAGTTCGATGGCACGGCCGCGCACTACGGCCGAGCGGAAGTTGGCGGAGAAGTGCATGGCCGAGCGGGCGTAGACGATGCCGTCGACCAGGGTGACGGCGACGGAGATATCGCCGGTCAGTGCTGCCCGCAGATTTCCGGCTCCGGTCGAGCCGTGCAGGTACAGCGTGTCGCCGTCGCGGCCGTAGACGGTCGGGAGCACCACCGGACTGTCGCCGAGCAGCACGCCGAGGTGGCAGACCAGGCCCGCGTCGAGCACCGCATCAAGTTCGGCCCGATCGGTCCGGCCACGCTCCTTGGAACGTGTCAAGGTGGTACGTGGGGTAGGCGAAAGCGGCGGCCGAGAGTTCGTCATACCTCTAGCGTGGAGCCGGAAGTGGCATTCTGAAATAGCCAATTCATGGAAATTCGAACAGTCCAATTCGGGAGGTGCGCGATGCTGGAGGAACTTCCGCTCGTCCTCGACCGCGAGGCTGAGCAGCCATTATCGGTTCAGGTCGCGGAAGGGCTGCGCGCCGCGGCGAGCAACGGACTCCTGCGCGCGGACGATCGACTCCCCTCGTCGCGAGCGCTGGCCCAGCGCCTCGGCGTGAGCCGCACGGTGGTCGCCGCCGCCTATGACCAACTGCACGCCGAGGGCTGGATCGCGGGCCGCCGCGGCTCGGGCACCTACCTGACCACCGCCCCCGCCGAACCGCCCGCACAACCGAGCGCACACGGCACCGCCGAGCACGCGCCTGACCTGCTCGATCTCGGCCCCGGCGCGCCCTGCACCGAGGCCCTCGACCAGGCAGCCTGGCGACGCGCCTGGCGCGCGGCCGCCGACGACTCCCCCATCATCCGCAAGAATCGCGGCGGCGAACCGGAATATCGCGCTGCGGTCGCCGAACACCTGCTGCGCCACCGCGGCCTCGGTGCGGGCAGTAAGTCCGTGGTGCTCGCGACAGCCGGAACCAGTTCGGCCGTAGGCGAACTCGCGGCCGCCCTCCTGCGCCCCGGCGATGCCATTGCCATGGAAGATCCGGGCTATCAGCGTGCCGCGGGCGCGTTCGTCGCGGCCGGAGTCCGGGTACTACCGGTGCCGATCGATGCCGACGGCCTGCGAGTCGACCGACTGCCCAACCGCATCAAGGCCGTGTATTGCACTCCGGCACATCAATTTCCACTCGGCACGCGCATGCAAGCGGCGCGGCGCGTACAACTTGTCGAATTCGCAAGGCGCGCTGGTCTACTCATAATCGAGGACGACTACGACGGCGAATTGCGTTATGACACTGCCCCTTTGCCGCTACTCGCTGCTATGGCTCCGGACGTTGTCGTCCATCTCGGCACCACGAGCAAGATCCTCTCGCCGACCTTGGGTGCCGGCTGGCTCGTCGCCGCCCCGGATATCACCGAAGCCGTTGTCGCGCACCGCGAACGAACCGGTACCGGGCCGAGCCCCGCGGGCCAGCGAGTACTCGCCGCATTCGCCGAGCACGGCGATCTCGCGAGACACCTGCGCCGACTGCGCCGCGCGGTGCCCCCACGCCGCGCCCTGGTCGTGGACGAGCTGCGCCGCCGCGGACTCGAAGTACTCGGCGACGATGCCGGTTCACACGTGGTGGTGCCACTGAATTCGGCCGAAGCCGAACGCCGTGCCGTGACAGCGGGCCGAACGCGCGGTGTGGAACTGGACGGACTGTCCCGCCATCACCTTGTGGTACAACAACATCCACTCGCCGCAGCCGTTGGTCCGCACACCTTCGGCATCGCCCTCGGCTACACGGCACTGAGCTGGACCGAGCTGCGTACCGCGATTCCGATTGCCGCAGAATGCCTTACACAGCCATAGCCCAACGTTGCCTCCCTTGCCGTCCGGTGGTCGGCGCGAACCGAACTGCTGGAACACTCCGCCCCGCGCACCCGGCCGAGTCCGTCTTCGATGGCGGCGATCGCGCCCGTGCAGTCGATGACCACCTCCCAACCCGGGCGGTCGAATTCGTCGGCGGCGGTGGTGGCGATATGGCACGAAGTCGGACCCGTCGGCCGCAGACGCCCCGCTGCGGTGCTGAGACGATCGCCGCTGGGACGGTGCGGTGCTGGTGCACGGCGCGGCACAGCGGAATGGGACGCCTTCACCGTAGGCGTTTCCAACGGCGAGTTCGACCGTGCGTAGTCCCGCGAGAACAAAGCATCAGGCCCGGTCCGGACCATTCGGATCGGGCTTTTTCGTGCACGCGGAACCAGCCGTTACGGCACCGATCAGCCCCGGGCCGATTCCCGAAGGACCGTGACCGCGCCGACGCGGTCGTAGCATGGTCCCCATGACCGAACAGGACATCCTGGCGCGTATCAAAAATCTGGTCGATCGTGAGCATGATTTGCGATCCAGGGCGACGGCGGGTGCGGTCGATCCGGTAACCGAGCGGCAGCAGCTCGCCGCACTCGAAGTAATGCTCGATCAGGCCTGGGATCTGCTGCGGCAGCGCCGGGCGCGCATCGACGCCGGGGCCACGCCCGAGGAGGCGCAGGAGAACCCGGCCCGTCAGGTCGAGGGTTATCTCCAGTGACCTCCGATTCCACCGCCGAATACGACGTCATCGTGATCGGTGGTGGGCCGGCGGGCGAGAACGCCGCCGCCTACGCCATCGCGGACAGCGAGCGCACCGCCGTGATCGTGGAACGGGAACTGGTCGGCGGTGAATGTTCGTATTGGGCTTGTATGCCGAGCAAGGCGCTGCTGCGACCGGCCCACGTGCTGTCCGGCGCCGAGGCGATGGCCGGAATCACCGCGAGCGGGCTCGATGTCGACGCGGTCTTGAAGCGGCGCGATACCTTCACGCATAAGCACGACGACAGCTCGCAGGTCGACTGGGCGAACGACAATCGCATCGAGGTGATCCGCGGCACGGGACGGCTCGCGGGCGAGCGATTGGTCGAGGTCGGCGGCCGACAGCTGCGCGCCCGGCACGCGGTGGTGCTGGCCACCGGCACCAAGGCCGCGGTTCCCGATGTGCCCGGATTGCGCGATGCGCTGCCGTGGATTTCCCGCGATGCGACCAATCTGCACGAGGTTCCGCGCCGGGTGGTGATCATCGGCGGTGGTGTGGTCGCGTGTGAGGCGGCAACCTGGCTCGCCGCGCTGGGCGCGAATGAGATCACCATGCTTGTCCGCGGCGATGCGTTGCTGGGCAATGCCGAACCGTTCGCGGGGGAACGCGTTGCTGCGGCGCTGTCCGATGCCGGTGTTCGGGTTCTGTTCGGCACCCAACCCACACGGGTGGTGCGCGCCGATGCGAAGGACTCCGGCGAGGGCTGGATCCACGGCGGTGTGGTGACCGTCGAGATCGGCGATGACGAGATCGAGGCCGACGAGGTCTTGGTCGCCGCCGGGCGCGGACCGGCGACGGCGGAACTCGGCCTTGGCTCGGTCGGGCTGCCGGACGGCTATGTCGAGGTGGACGACCGCTTGACGGTGCGCGGCATTGACGGCGACTGGCTTTATGCGGTCGGCGATGTGAATCACCGTGCGGCGCTTACACATATGGGGAAGTACCACGCCAGGGTGTGCGGTGATGTCATTGCTGCGCGGGCCGAGGGGCGCGCGCTGGCGGATGCGCGATACGCGGCGACGGCCGACCACGGGCAGGTGCCGCAGGTGGTATTCACCGCACCGGAGGTCGCGTCCGTCGGGCTGACCGAGGCGGCGGCGCGTAAAGCGGGCTATGCGGTGGAAACCGTGGAGCTCGATATCGCGGTCGCCGGATCGGCGCTGGCCCGCGACGATTACGCGGGGCGGGCGAAGATCGTCATCGATACCGCGACCGACACGCTGCTCGGGGCCACTTTCGTCGGACCGGAGGTCGGCGAGTTGATCCACGCGGCGACCATTGCCGTGGTCGGCGAGGTGCCGCTCGCGACGCTATGGCACGCAGTGCCAGCCTATCCGACGGTGAGCGAGCTCTGGTTGCGTCTGTTGGAGGCCCGCCGCTCGTAGTTACCATCGGAAAGATGTCCGAGATAACGACCGCCGACGGAGTTGTCCGCGGTTACCGCGGCCGTCGCGTCCTGCGCTGGCGCTCCCTGCCCTATGCCGCCCCACCGGTCGGCGACCTGCGATTTCGCGCACCACAGCCGGTGGCCTCGTGGACCGGTGTCCGCGAGGCCACCACATTCGGGTTCGCCGCGATGCAGCATCGGACCGGTGCAAGGATCGGGCCGCGCCGGTATCAGCCGACCAGTGAAGATGCTCTGACACTCAATGTCGTCGCGCCGATCGAACCATCGACGACACCCCGGCCGGTAATGGTGTTCATTCACGGCGGCGGGTATCTGATCGGCACCTCGGCGCTCGGTCTGTATTCCGGTGCGCGACTGGTGGTCGGCGGCGATGTGATCGTGGTGTCGCTGAACTACCGGCTCGGTGCGTTCGGTTACGTCGATTTCGGCGAATTCAGCACGTCCGAGCGAGCTTTCGACAGCAACCTCGGACTGCGCGATCAGGTCGCGGCGTTGGAGTGGGTGCGGCGCAATATCGCGGCGTTCGGCGGAGATCCCGGCAATGTCACCATTTTCGGCGAGTCCGCCGGTGCCCATGCGGTGCTCTCCCTGCTGGCCACACCGGCCGCCAAGGGACTGTTCCATCGCGGCATCGCACAAAGTCCGCCCGCCGATTGGGGTATGAGCGCAGAGGATGGGCGCGCGTTCGCCCGACGATGTATAGACGCGCTCGGAGCCACACCCGATACCGCAGCCAAAGCACTGATCACCGCCGGTGCCAACGATATTCGGCGCGCGGTCGACAAGACCAGCGACAAGGTACTGCGGGAGCGGCCCGGGCTGTTTCCGATCGCGCCGGTCGTGGACGGCGAATATCTGCCGCAGTCCCCGATCGATGCGATTACCGGCGGTGCCGCACATCAGGTTCCGCTCATCATCGGTACCAATCGCGATGAGGGCACATTGTTCGCGCGGTTCGGCGATGAACTGCCGACCACCCCGGATCGCCTGCATTCCTTGCTCACCCGTGCCGGTGGCGCGGAACTCGAATCCCGCGTTATCGCAGCCTATCCCGGCTATCCGGATGCGAAGGCCGCCGTTCGTGCCGGTGGAGATTATGTGTTCTGGCGACCTTCGGTGACCGTGGCGGCGGGTCACAGTTGCTACGCACCGACCTATTCCTACCGTTACGACTTCGCTCCGCGCACACTGCGCCTCGCGAGGATCGGCGCGACCCATGCCACGGAGCTGATTCCGGTCTTCGGTGCCGCCAATTCGCCGATCGGCCGGGCCTTCACGGCAGCGGGCGGGCGGCGGGGGATGCAGTCGGTCACTCGGCAGTTCCAGGACAATTGGCTCGCATTCGCGCGGACGGGGCGACCGCTCCCCTCGTGGCCCGCCTATACCGAAGACCGGCGGACAACGCTGATCATCGATGAGATCACCCGGTTGGAGAATGATCCGGACAAGGCCAAACGTATTGCCTGGCAAGGCATCCGGGTGCCCACGTTGATCTGAACTACTTCAGCAGGCGCGACATGCGACGGTCCGCGAGTACCTTGCCGCCGGTCTGGCAGGTCGGGCAGTACTGGAAGGAACGCTCGGCGTAGGAGACCTCACGGACGGTGTCGCCGCACACCGGGCAGGGCAGGCCGGTGCGGGCGTGTACCCGCATGCCGGAACGCTTTTCGCCCTTGAGACGGGCGGCGTCCTGGCCGACCGAGCGCTGCACGGCGTCGGCGAGCACCGAGCGCATGGCCTCGTAGAGCACCGAAATGGTCTCCGCCGACATTGTTTTGGTGTTGGCGAAGGGTGAGATCTTGGCGGTGTGCAGAATCTCGTCGGAGTAGGCATTACCGATCCCGGCGAGCAGGGTCTGGTCGACGATCGCGGTCTTGATGCGTTGCGATGCGCCGTGCAGGATCTCGCCGAATTGCTCCTCGGTCACCTCGAGTGCGTCCGGGCCGAGGCGCGAGATGCCGGGCACGAGTTTCGGATCGTCGACGATGTACACCGCGAGCCGTTTCTTGGTGCCCGCCTCGGTCAGGTCGAATGCGGGCGTCATGCCCTCCTGGGTGAAGAAGTGCACCCGCAGCGCGAGCGGGCTCTTGCCGCCCGGTTTGGGTGGCGTCTGGCTCGGCTCATCGATCCAGCGCAACCATCCGCCGCGCGACAGATGGGTGATCAACCAGAGTCCGTCGCACTCCATCCCGAGGAATTTCCCCCACCGGCCCGCCCCGGACACATCGCGCCCGGACAGCGCCGTAACCGGCGGATCGAACGTCTTGACCGCACTCAAGGCCGCCACATCGACACGCCCCACCACAGCGCCGACCGCGTGCTCCCGCAGGAACTGCGCCAACGCCTCCACTTCCGGTAGCTCAGGCACGCCCCTCAGGCTACCCGGCCCCACCGACATCGGCGCAGCTCACGCGAACGGTTGAATCAAGATCAGGTGGACATGGTGGCGGTGGCTTCGGGCGATGCCGCCACAGATTCCACCTGATCTTGATCGCCTGGCGGGCGTTAGGCTGCGGGGGCGAAGTGGGGGCGGTGGTGCTCGGCCCAGGTGTGGAAGGGGCGGGGTGGGGTTTTGGTGATGTGCTCGACGGTGGGGTGGATGACCGAGGTGAAGGCTTCTAGGGCGGTGGCGCGTAGGGCCATGATCGCGTCGGCCATTTCGTCGGGGACGCCGTGGTCGATGATCGACTGGCGGGCGGTGGCGGGTTCCACTTCGACGTAGCGCAACGGGCGGTCGAGTACGTCGGCAAGGATTTCGGTCTGCTCGCCGGGGGACAGCGGCTGCGGGCCGCTCAGGGTGTAGATCTCGCCCTCGTGGCCGTCGGTGGTGAGTGCCGCAGCGGCGACGGCGGCGACGTCGTGCGGGTCGACGACGGCGATGCGGCCCTGGCCGAACGGGGCGTAGACCGCGCCGTGATCGCGAATCGAACCGGCCCAGTGCAGCGCGTTGGCCATGAATCCCAAGGGGCGCACCATGGTCCACGGGACTCCGCTGTCGCGGACCGCCTGTTCTCCGGCGCGGTGCCAGGTGGGAATCGGATCGGTCGCGGTGTCGTCACCGGTGCGGCCGGATGACAACTTGACGATGTGCCGAACGTCCGCACGGGCTGCGGCTTGCGCGAGATTCGCATCGTGCGTGGGGATTTCGGGGCCGCTGGACAACAGGAACACTCGATCGACACCACGCAACGCCTCGGTGAGGCTGTCGGGATCGCCCAGGTCCGCGCGTACCACCTCGATGCCGTCGGGCAGTCCGGCGAGTTCGGGCCGCCGGGTCACCGCCCGCATCGGAACATCCTGCGCCAGCAACTGGCCGACCAACTCACGGCCTACGGTTCCGGTCGCTCCGGTCACCAGAATCATCGACTTCTCCTTCGTCTGCCGGGCCGAGCAGCCCGAGGCGAAGTCCACCTTCGGCAGACGCGCCGAAATTCACCATCAACCGAAGAAGATCAACAGATACTTTCCATATCAAGCGCAAATATGAAAGATATTTCCATGCTCGACGACGTAGACCGCGGCCTGATCCACGCCCTGCACATCGACGGCCGCGCGCCGTTCAGCAAGATCGCGGCGGTCCTCGACGTCTCTACCCAGACCGTCACCCGCCGCTACCAACGCCTGCGCGCCACCGCCGGACTGCGCGTGGTCGGCCTCGCGGATCCGAGCCACGCCGCACACACCCAGTGGTTGGTGCGCCTCACCACCACGACGGCCAGCGGCCAGAACCTCGCGAACTCGCTGGCCCGCCGCCCGGACACGTCATGGGTCAAACTCACCTCCGGCGGCACGGAAATCCTTCTGGTAGTCAATATTCCGCGCGGTGAGGCCTCCCGCTCGATATTGCTGCGGGACCTCCCCCGTGCCGCAGGTATTACCGCCGTCTCCGCGCACTACGTTCTGCACACCTACCTCGGCGGACCGACCGCATGGCGCGGCCACGTCACCGCACTGACCGAACAGCAACGAAAACAATTGGAGCCGAACCGATCCGGGCCCACACCCCGTCGTGGCCTCGCGGACTCCGATGCCCCGCTACTGAACACCCTGCAACAAGACGGCCGAGCGACCTTGGCCCACCTCGCCACGGCGACGGGCTGGTCCCAAGCCACCGTCACCCGTCGACTCACGGAACTACAAGCGGCACAGGCGATCTTCTTCGATGTCGAACTCGACGATGCTCGCTTCGGCGCCACCACCCAAGCGCTGCTGTGGATGTCGGTGGCACCGTCGCAGCTCGATCGCGTCGCAACCGCACTGGCCGAGCACGAAGAATTGGCCTTCGTCGCCGCCACCACCGGTCCGAAAAACCTTGTCGCGCAAGCCATGTGCTCGGATCCCGAGGCCCTGCATCACTACCTCACCCGGCGCCTCGGGGCATTCGAGGCCATTCACACGTTGGAGACCACACCCGTCCTCGTCACCGTGAAGGCCGTTTCGCATCAGGAGCCCGGACGTAGGAGGTAGACGTCCATGATCCAACCCTTTTCGGCACGTAACCGAGTGCGCCGCTCGACGATCTCCTGTTCGACCGCACGCAGCGGTCCTTCGATCAGCGTCTCGTCGGGCATTCCCAGATACGCGCCCCACCAGATGTGCACGTCGTCGCCGGGCACCTCCGTGAACGAACAGTCACCGTCCAGCATCACCACGGTCGAGCCGCTGAGTCCGTCCTCGCGCAACCGACGCCCGGTGGTGACGTGCACCGGCTCGCCGATGCGATGCAGCACCATCCGATGCCGAGCGGCCAAGGCCTGCACGCTGGTGATGCCGGGAATGACCTCGTAATCGAAGCTCTGGGCACCGCGATCCAGCACCCGCTCGATCATGCGCAGCGTGCTGTCGTAGAGCGAGGGATCGCCCCAGACGAGGATGCCGCCGACACCGTCGACCTGCGCGAACTCATGCTCGAGCAGCGCCGAACGGCGATCGTGCCAATCTTCGACAACGCCCTGATAGTCGGCGGGATCGCGGTCACGCGGCGGATCGGCGATCTCCACGATGCGGTACGGGTGATCGAGGTGTTCGGTCAGGATCGACGTGCGCACGTCGACCAGTTCCTGTTTCTCGGCCCCCTTGCCGATCACGAAGAACACCTCGACCTGCCGCATTGCCTTGATCGCCTGGACCGTCACCTGGTCCGGATCCCCGGCACCGATGCCGATCACGTAGAGCTTGCGCATGGCTCGAGCTTGCCAGGCACGACATGGGTAAGCTCGCCAGGCGTGGCCAACAATGCTGATACCCAGTACGAGGACCTGCTGCGCTCGGTCCTGGAGTCCGGCACCGCGAAGGCGGATCGCACCGGCACCGGCACGCGCAGCGTCTTCGGCCATCAGCTGCGCTACGACCTCGCCGCGGGCTTTCCGCTGATCACCACCAAAAAGGTGCATCTGAAGTCGATCGTCTACGAATTGCTGTGGTTCCTGCGCGGCGATTCGAATGTGGCCTGGCTGCACGAACACGGCGTCACCATCTGGGACGAGTGGGCGGATCGCCACGGCGAACTCGGCCCGGTCTACGGCGTGCAGTGGCGATCATGGCCCACCCCCAACGGCACCCATATCGACCAGATCGCCGAAGTGCTGCACACCCTGCGCACCAATCCGGATTCCCGGCGCATCATCGTCTCGGCCTGGAATGTGGCCGACCTCGACAAGATGGCATTGGCGCCGTGCCACGCGTTCTTCCAGTTCTATGTGGCCGACGGCAAGCTGTCCTGCCAGCTCTACCAGCGCAGCGCGGACCTTTTCCTCGGCGTGCCGTTCAATATCGCCAGTTATGCACTGCTCACGCACATGGTCGCGCAGCAGACCGAGTTGGAACCCGGTGAATTCATCTGGACCGGCGGCGATTGTCATATCTACGACAACCACGTCGAGCAGGTCACCGAGCAGCTGACCAGACAGCCCTACCCGTTCCCCACATTGAACCTGCGGCCCGCGCCGACGCTGTTCGATTACGTCTACGAGGATGTGGAAGTGGTCGGCTACCAACACCATCCGGCGATCAAGGCGCCGGTTGCGGTATGAATGCGGCATCGCATAGCGATTCGGTGGGGGGTGGTGGTCGGGCGACGGGAGGGCGCGACCGCACCATCGGTTTGATCTGGGCGCAGACTCCGGACGGGGTGATCGGCTTCGAGAACACCATCCCCTGGCGCGTGCCCGAGGATATGGCGAATTTCAAGGCCGTCACCATGGGTCATCCGGTCGTGATGGGCCGGCGCACCTGGGATTCCCTGCCGCCTCGATTCCGCCCGCTCGACGGTCGCCGCAATATCGTGGTGACCCGGCAGCCGGACTGGTCGGGCCCGGGTGCTGAACGCGCCGCATCGCTGTCCGAAGCTATGGCCGTGACCGCGCCGGAGGACGTCTGGATCATCGGCGGCGGCGAAATCTACCGAGCCGCCATGGATTTCGCGACCGACCTACTCGTCACCGAGGTGGACACCGCCGTCGATGGCGACGCCTACGCACCCGCCATCGGCCCCGAATGGCACGCCGACGACACCGACCCGTGGCACGAATCGACGACCGGCCTGCGCTTCCGGATTCGTCGCTACACCCGCAAGTAGTTCGACTTTCGAGCACCGATCGGCAGCGAACACGCCGCATACCGCCACGGCGACCAAACCGGACACACGTCACCCGGCATTCGGGCATACTCCTGGATATCAGCCCGTGTCACCAGCCCTGATCCGGCTGATTGCATCTGCGGAAGGTGGTCCATGGACAAGAAATCGCTGACTGCGGTCGCGCGCCAACAGCTCAAGTTGGCCAGCACCGCCACGAGCGGGCGCAGTTCGCAAACCATCTACGGCGGTCATGCCAATGCGCTGCGGCAGACCGTGGTCGGTCTGTCGGCAGGCCAGAGCCTGGCCGAACACGACAATGCGGGCGAATCCACGCTGCTGGTGCTCAGCGGCACACTGACCTTGATCAGCGGCACCAACGAGTGGAAGGGGTCGGCCGGAGACCTGCTGGTCGTGCCGAAGGCACGGCACAGCGTCAAGGCCGTGGACGATGTCGCATTCCTGCTGACGGTCGCCAAGTAGGAGCCGACGGGGCCGCACCGCGTGGCCGGTTTGCCGGAGCCGCCCTCTAGGGTGGAGCCCATGGGTGAGCCGCAGCCGATCCTCGAACCGCTCACACCGGCCGCCATCTTCCTTGTCGCCACAATCGACGAGGGTGGCGAAGCGGCGGTGCGCGACCTGCTCGCCGATCTCCCCGGATTACGTCGTTCCGTCGGTTTCCGGCTGCCCGGCGCCGGGCTCACCTGCGTCGCATCGATCGGGTCCGACGCGTGGGATCGCCTCTTCGCGGGCCCACGACCGGCCGAACTGCATGTGCTGCCCGAATTCGCCGGCGAGCACCACAGCGCGCCGACCACGCCGGGCGATCTGCTCTTCCACATCAAATCCGAATTCCAGGACGCTTGTTTCGAATTGGCGATGACGATCGGTGACCGGCTCGACGGTGCGGTCACCATCGTCGATCAGACCGTCGGGTTCCGGTATTTCGAGCAGCGCGATCTGCTCGGCTTCGTGGACGGCACGGAGAACCCGGAGGGCTCCGCGGCCTTCAGCGCGGCCTTCGTCGGCGATGAGGATCCGGACTTCACGGGCGGCAGTTATGTCATCGTGCAGAAGTACCTGCACCCCATGACCGAGTGGCGGGCGCTGTCGATCGAGGAGCAGGAGCGGGTGATCGGACGCACCAAACTCGACGATTTCGAGCTCTCCGATGCGGATAAGCCCGCGAATTCGCATGTCGCGGTGAATACCGTCACCGACGACGACGGCACCGAGCGAAAGATCCTGCGCGCCAATATGCCCTTCGGCAGCGTCAAGGACGGCGAATTCGGCACCTATTACGTCGCCTACGCGGCCACGCCGAGCATCACCGAAACCATGCTCACCCGGATGTTCATCGGAACCGAGGAGGCGGCCTATGACCGGATCCTGGACTTCTCCATCGCGGTGACCGGCACGCTGTTCTTCGCACCGCCCCTCGACTTCTTCGACGACCTCCCCGACGCACCCGAGGTCGCCGCGACAGCGCTCGCGGAATCTTTATCGCCGAATCATGTTGGCAGTAACGGTTCTCTGGGTATCGGCACGTTGAAAAGGAGCATGCAATCATGAACAACCTCCATCGCGAACTCGCGCCGATCACCGCCGAGGCATGGACAGCCATCGAGCAAGAGGCGACGCGTACCTTCAAGCGTCATATCGCTGGTCGCCGGGTGGTCGACCTGTCCGGGCCGCACGGCACCGACTACTCCGCGGTCGGCCTCGGCCGCACTACCGTCATCACCGCACCGGATGAGGGTGTGCAGGCCCGGCAGCGGGTGGTCGCGCCGCTGGTCGAATTGCGGGTGCCGTTCACGTTGTCGCGCGAGGAACTCGACGATGTCGAGCGCGGCGCGCAGGACACCGATCTGGATGCGGTGAAAGAGGCCGCGCGCAAGATCGCCTTCGCCGAGGACCGGGCCATTTTCGAGGGCTATCAGGCCGCGAATATCACCGGCATTCGGGCGAGTTCGTCCAATTCGCCGATTACGCTGCCCAGCGATCCGCGACTGGTTCCGGAGTCGGTCGCCCAGGCGTTGAGCGCGCTGCGGTTGGCGGGCGTCGACGGTCCGTATTCGGTGCTGTTGAGCGCGGACCTGTACACGGCGGTCAGCGAGACCTCCGATCACGGTCACCCGATCCGCACCCATATCGAACGCCTCATCCCGGAGGGCGAGATCATCTGGGCCCCGGCCATCGACGGTGCGTTCGTACTGACCACGCGCGGCGGCGATTTCGATCTGCAACTCGGCCAGGACCTGTCCATCGGCTACCAGACCCATGACGCGCAATCGGTGCAGCTCTACTTCCAGCAGAGTCTGCAGTTCCTCGTCTACACCGGCGAGGCGGCCGTCGCACTGGCGTCCTGATATCCGGGACCCGCCCGCATCGGGAAGCCAGCAGTAAACCGACCGGCTAGGTTGGGTGCGGTATGCAGGAGGTCGAGATGACGATGGTGCGCGCGGGTGTGGTTCCGACCGGGCGGGCAATGCTGTACGGGATCCTCGGGATCGCGGTCACCGTGTTGGTCTGCGGTGCGATCGTGACCGGATTCGGGGTCAACCGGATCTTCACCGGTCTGCTGGCCGGTGCGGTCGCCGGAATCGCGCTGCTGGTCGCGCTGTTCGGGCGCGATGTCGTCGTGCTCACCGAAGGGGCGATCTACCAGCGCACGCCGTGGCGGGAATCCAGTATCGACTGGGAGCGGGTGGTGGCCGGACGGTTCGCACTCGACGAGCGGGCCCGCTGGTCGCTGGCACTGGATCTGATCGGCGGCGACGAGCGGCACGGCGAACTCGTGCTGCTGTCCATCCCGCCGGTGCGGCGGCCGGTCGCCGGGGCGTACGACATGCGCAAACGTGAGCAGGTCAACGAGATTCGGGCCATGTTGCGGCGCAAGCGCGTGCCGGTCACGGTGCTGCCGGAGATCGCCGGTGCGCTGCAACACCATTGGCAGATCGCGCCGCCCACCCGCTGATAGCCGGGGCCCGCGGTGACCGAGACAGGGCACACCCAGGTCGTATACCTTGGCAGATGTGTCGATGATGAAGGGCGCCAACGTTGCGGTGCCGATGTCTTCAGTCCGCGTCGAGCTGGGGTGGCAGTCAGGTCCAGGGGTTCCGGATGCGGATGCGTCCGCGCTGTTACTCGTCTCCGGGAAGGTGCGGTCGGATAACGACTTCGTCTTCTACAACCAGCCGAATCATCCGTCCGGCGCGGTGCGGCACGAGGGGAAGCGGCCGGGACCGACGGTCATCGACACGTTGTCGGTGAATCTGGCTCAGGTCGAATCGCAGATCGACACGATTGTGATCGCGGCATCCGCGGATGGCGGCACGTTCGGGCAGTTCCAAGGGCTTTATGTGCGGGTGCTCGACGCGGTGAGCGGCGCGGAGGCGGCGCGGTTCGACAGTACGGGGGCGAGCACCGAGACGGCGTTCGTGCTCGGGGAGTTGTATCGACGGCAAGGGGCGTGGAAGTTCCGGGCGGTTGGTCAGGGTTATGCGACCGGGTTGGCCGGGCTGGCTACCGATTTCGGGATTTCGGTCGATGATCCGGGGGCTGGGCAGGCGCCTGCGGGTCAAGCGCAACCGGCTTACCCGACGCCCCCGTATACGTCCTCGTCCACCGCTCAGCAGCAGTACACGCCGCCCACAGCACAGCAGCAGACGCCGACGCCCGCGTCACAGCAGTTCGGGGCGCCGCCCGCGGCGCAACAATTCACGCCGCCGCCCGCGCCGCAGCAGCACGCGCCTTCGCCCGCGCAGCAGCAGTCCGTGACACCTCCGCAGTATCCGCCCGCGGCACCACCCGGGTTTCCGCCGAATCCGGGGCAGCCGTATCCGGCGAGCCCGACTTCGCAGCCCTACGCGCAGAACTCTTTTCCCCCGAACCAAACGCCGCAGCCCTATGCGTCGCCTGACCAGCAACCGCAGACTTATGCGCCGCCGAACCAACCGTCGCAGCCATATCCACCACCGACCGCGTCCAACCAATTCGCCCCGCCTGCTGCGGCTTCCGGCGCGCCGGTCGATCTCAGCAAGGTTTCGCTGACGAAGGACGCGCCGACGGTTTCGCTGACCAAGCACGGTGCGACCTCGGGCACCATGCGGGTCAACCTGAATTGGGTGACCGCGCAGACCGGCGGCGGTGGCCTGTTCGGCCGCAAGCGCGCCAACACCCTCGACCTCGATCTCTGCTGCTTCTTCGAACTGGCCGACGGCCGGATCGGATCCGTTCGCGCCCTGGACCGTTCGTTCGGCGCGCTGGATCGCCCACCGTTCATCCGGCTCGACCAGGACGACCGGACCGGCAGCAGCACGACCGGTGAGAATCTCGATATCAATCTCGACCACACCGCGCAGTTCCGCCGGATTCTGGTCTTCGCCTCGATCTACGAGGGTGCGAACAACTTCCAGGGCGTGCAGTCCACCGCCACGCTCTATCCGCTGAACTCGCCGCCGATCGAAATGATCATCAGCGGCTGCCAGGACAACTCACGCGATGTGATCCTCGCGCATATCGAGAATGTCAACGGCGAGTTGATCGTTCGTCGCGACGGCACCTTCGTCCGGCCGCCCTCGGGACATCCGGGCGGCGGTGTGCGCGAAATCGCGCGCATGTATAACTGGGGCTTCGAATTCAAAGCCACACGCGGTAAAGGCTAGGTCGTCCAAAACGATTGCGGGGGTATCTATGTCGATGATCAAGGGCGCCAATGTCGCGGTGCCGACGTCCACTGTTCAGGTCGAACTCGGCTGGCAGCCCGGGCCGGGTGTGCCCGACGCCGACGCGTCGGCACTGCTGCTCGCCGGTGGCAAGGTGCGCTCGGACAACGACTTCGTCTTCTACAACCAGCCGGGCCATCCGTCCGGCGCGGTGCGTTACGAGGGTAGGCAGCAAGGACCGACGGTGCTGGATGTGCTGTCGGTCAACCTGCCTCAGGTCGAAGCCGAGATCGAGACCGTCGTGATCGCGGCATCCGCCGACGGCGGAACCTTCGGGCAGTTCCAGGGTTTATATGTGCGACTGGTGGATTCGGCGACCGGTGCCGAACTCGCGCGCTTCGACAGCGTGGGCGCAACCACCGAAACCGCCTTCGTCCTCGGAGAACTGTATCGGCGACAGGGCAATTGGAAGTTCCGCGCAGTCGGCCAGGGATACGCCTCCGGATTAGCCGGACTGGCAACCGATTACGGAATCTCCGTCGACGAAGATCCGGCACCGCAACAGCCGATGTCGCAACAGCCCGCGCCACCGCAGCAGTTCGCGCCGCCGCAGCAGCCCGCACCGGCACAACAATTTGCAGCGCCCCAGCAGCCCGTGCCCCCACGGCAATTCACGCCACCCCAACAGCCCACGCCGCCACAGCAATTCGCACAGCCCCAGCAGCAGGTGCCGCCACAACACTTCACCCCGCCTGCGGCTCCGCCCTCAGCCCAGCAAGCACCGCCGGTCAACATGAGCAAGATCTCGCTGACCAAGGATGCCCCCGCCGTCTCGCTCACCAAGACCGGTGCCACACGCGGCATTATGCGGGTGAATCTGAACTGGTCCTCGCCTTCTGGCAAGGGCATCTTCGGTAAGCGGAAGACCGGGGATGCGCTCGACCTGGATCTTTGCTGCCTGTGGGAGCTGCAGGACGGGTCCAAGGGGACCATTCACGCGATCGGTAATTTCGGGTCGCTGGAGAATTCGCCCTACATCCTGCTCGATCAGGATGACCGCACCGGGGGCAGCGCGAGCGGTGAGAACCTCGATATCAATCTCGATCACACCACCGACTTCCGCAGGATCCTGGTGTTCGCCTCGCTGTATGAGGGTGCGCCGGACTTCCGCGGTGTGCGGGCCACCGCGACGTTGTATCCGGTGGGGGCTCCACCGATCGAAATGAGCGTCGACGGTTGTACGAATGATTCGCGGCGCATGGTGCTGGCGCTCATCGAGAACATCAATGGTGAGCTGGTGGTGCGGCGCGAGGGGGTATTCCTGCCGCGCCCGACCGATCCTTCGATCTTCCTCAATCAGGGCGTCGACCTGGCCTACGGCTGGGGCATGGAGTGGGTTGCGGCCGACGGAAAGTCCTGACGTGCGGGCGGTTCACGCCAAACGCTGGAGGAGTTCGGTGGCATCGGCGCGGAGGCCGTCCAGATCGCCGCGCCAGCCGAGCATGCGCATGATCGCGTCGGGAATGGTGCGTTCGGCGTGGGCGGGTGCGCTGCCCTCGTCCGAGCGGATATTGATCACCGTCTCCACGAGCCGGAACGGCAGGGCCTCTGCCCCATGCACGCCTGCCTCGGCAGCGACCGCCGCCGCCAAAGTTTCGTAATGCCTGCGCAATTCGTCGCGGCGCAGCCGAAAGGCGGCGAAGCGTTCGGTGCGCAATTCCGGAAGTAGGTAGAGCGCACCGAGATTCCAGTGCGACGCGCACAGTTGGCGCACGTCGAACCAGGCCAGCGCGTACAACCGGGTGTGCGCAGGCTCCGGCACCTCACGTATGCGTTCGGCGAGATCCAAGGGCCCTGCGATGGTTTCGGCGAGCAGTGCGTCGAGGATGTCGTCCTTGGCGCCGAAGTGGTGGTAGAGCGAGGCCTGCCGGATACCGACCGCATCCGCGACCGTCCGCGTCGAGGTATTGGCGTAGCCATTGGTGGTGAACAGTTCTCCGGCGGCGTCGAGGATCTCGTCGCGTGGCGTCCGACCGCGCCGGGGGCGCTGGTCGAGACGGGGACGGCCGGGACCGAGATTTGCCACGACGCCATTCTGACACCGCGCCCGATCCGGCCGACCGCCGCCATAGCGATCAGATCGGTCTGATGTTTCCAAGGCGATTGCCCAGGTGTGAGGTTTCTGTCACTCGATAGAAATCCAGGCAACGCAGAAGTTACCGGGGTTCCCGGAAGCGATACACGAGGGACACCGAAAGCGCGATCGCGAACGCAAAACTGTCATGCGATAGGTATTGGCCGCTCGCGAAGGAACCCCCATGGCCACCAAAGTCGATTCCCCCGCCCCCGTCCTCCCACCGCCCGCCAACCAGGACAATGCCGACCTGGCCGGCTTCGGCTATCAGCCGGTGCTACACCGCAAACTCGGCCGCTATGCCTCATTCGCGGCCGGATTCTCCTTCGTCTCGATCCTCACCACGATCTTCCAGTTCTTCGGCTTCGGATATTCGTTCGGCGGTGCCGCCTTCTTCTGGACCTGGCCGATCGTGTTCGCCGGACAGTTCCTGGTCGCGCTGAACTTCGCCGAACTGGCTGCGCGCTACCCGATTTCGGGCTGTATCTACCAGTGGTCGCGTCGGCTCGGCGGCGAGGTCGTCGGCTGGTTCGCCGGGTGGATGATGGTTATCGCCCAGATCGTCACGGCCGCCGCCGCCGCGATCGCGCTACAGGTGGTGCTGCCATCGATCTGGAGCGGATTCCAGATCGTCGGCGACGACACCGCGCTCACCTCGACCTCCGGCGCCACCAATGCGGTACTGCTCGGCAGCATCCTGCTGGTGCTCACCACGGTGATCAATGTGATCGGCATCGATCTGATGGCGCGGATCAATTCGATCGGCGTCACC
The DNA here is from genome assembly GCF_050942345.1 of Nocardia pseudovaccinii. Taxonomy (NCBI): domain Bacteria; kingdom Bacillati; phylum Actinomycetota; class Actinomycetes; order Mycobacteriales; family Nocardiaceae; genus Nocardia; species Nocardia pseudovaccinii. The sequence goes on along the minus strand of NZ_CP192074.1, from coordinate 1,485,863 downwards.
GTGGAGATCATCGGCGTGCTGGCGATCATCGCGCTGTTCTTCACCCACACCGAGCGCGGGCCGGGCGTGGTGCTGCAAACCGATCAGGCCGCACCCGGGCCGTATTGGGCGGCGTTCCTCGTCTCCGGTCTGATGGCTGCCTATGTGATGGTTGGATTCGATTCCGCCGGAGAGCTTTCCGAGGAGACCAAGAATCCGCGGCAAGTCGCGCCGCGCACGATTCTGACCGCGCTCTCGGTCTCCGCGCTCGGCGGTGGACTGCTGCTGCTCGGTGCATTGATGGCAGCGCCGAGTCTGGATGACGGTTCGTTGGGCACCGAGGGCCTGGCCTATGTGCTCACCTCGAAGCTGGACAGCCCGGCGGGCAAGGTGCTGCTCGGATGTGTCGCGGTGGCGATCACGGTGTGCACCTTGGCAATTCAGACCGCGGGCTCGCGGTTGATGTTCTCGATGGCACGAGACGGCAAGCTTCCCTTCGCCCGTCGCCTGGCCGTGGTGCATCCGCGCTTCGGTACGCCGGTGCTGCCCGCGGTGATCATCGGCGTGCTCGGTATCGGTCTGCTGGTGCTCAATCTCGGCAATGCGGCGATCTTCGCCACCCTGGCCAGTGTCTGCATCGTGACGCTCTATCTGGCGTATCTGCTGGTCACCGTGCCGCTGCTGATGCGGCGGATCAAGGGGTGGGACAGCGGTGCTGCCGGGCTGTTCAGCCTGGGTCGCTTCGGAATTCCGATCAACGCACTCGCCGTCGTCTGGGGCATCGCGATGGCGGTGAATCTCGCATGGCCGCGGGCCGAGGTCTACACGCCGAATGGCGGTGGCTGGTGGATGCTCTGGGCCGCACCGCTTTTCGTGGTGATCGTGGTCGCCGTCGGAGTTGTCGTGCATCGGATCGTCAATGCGGGGTCAAGGACCGAAAGTCTCGAACCCGCCGCCCAGCTCGCCTGACCCTGCGCGCGGCGGTGGGTGCTGACGCCCACCGCCGCCGCACCAGTCGCCCACTACGACCTTAGGGACAACGATGACCAGCACAGCCTCCACTACCGGAGCGCGCACACATGCGAGGTCGCAAGCCGCCGCCGCAACCATTGCCGGACCTGAACTACCGGACGACGTCGCGGTGGCGAGTATCACCTTCGCACAACGCATTCCGGCCGGTGGATACGCGAATGTCGTACTCGGCCGCGGGACCAGACTGCGCTTGCGCGATCCCGACGGTGCCGCATGCGCGCACGTGTTGTTGCTGCGGGCCGACGCACCGTGGGAGCGGCTCAATGTCGCCGATACCGTGAAGGTGCCGTGGCAGGCCTATCTGGGCACCGGACATCCACTGCTCTCGGATCAGGGCCGGGTGCTGGCCACCGTCGTCACCGACAGCTCCGGTCGACACGACACCCTGTGCGGCCCAACGCCCGAAGGCCGTGCGCTGCTGCGCCTCGCGGGGGCCAAGCAGGGACTCGAGCCACGGGATATCGGGCCGACCGTGTCCTTCTTCCGCGGTGCGCGTGTCGAATCCAATGGTGCGCTGACCGCCACCGGTAGTGCGGGCCCGGGGTCCTCGGTCGACCTGCTCATCCATCTGCCGGTGGTACTGCTCATCGCCGACACCGCACACCCGCTCGATGACCGGCCCGCGACGGATCTCGACCTCGTCGCCTGGTCTGCACCGGAAGAGCTTGCCGTACAGCACAATTCCGATCCCGAGTATCTGCGGGCCGTGGAAAACACCGAACAGGCCTGGACGGCCGCGACTCTGGAGGTAGGGGCATGATCTCGGCACCGGCCCGCACCATCGTGCTCGACGAAACCGTGCCCGCCTGCGCGCCGTGGTCGACCGTGGTCCGCGCGGGCGACCAGCTCGAAATCATCGACCTGCACGGAAATCAGGCGGTGGACTGCCTGCTGTATTCGGCGGCCGACCACACCGACCGCTACAGCGCGCAGGCCACCATTACCGCACAGCGCAATATATTCCTCGGCACAGGCAGCGTGCTGCGCACCGACGCGGGCACCGCGCTGATGACCGTGCTCGTCGACGAGGTCGGCAACCACGACACCATCGCGGGCGCCTGCTCCCAGGAGTCCAACACGCTGCGTTACGGCCATCACACCCGCCACCAGCACGCCTGTGTGGAGAACTTCCTCACCGAGGCGTTGAAATGGGGACTGGGCAAACGGGATCTGGTGTCGAATATCAACTGGTTCATGAATGTCCCGGTCGAGGCCGATGGCACCCTCGGCATTGTCGACGGATTGTCGGCGCCGGGAAAGAAGGTCACGCTGCGCGCCGAGATCGACACGTTGGTGCTGGTGTCGAATTGCCCGCAGATCAATAACCCCTGCAACGGCTTCGATCCCACGCCCGTGCGGATGGTGGTGACCCGATGACCGTCGCCGACCTAGTGGTTGTCGCGCAGAGCGAAGTTGCGAGCCCCGCCCAGGATGCGATGCCGATCGACGGTACGCCTACCGTCGATCCAGAGCAGTCGGCGCAGGTGGTACGGCCGGGAATGCTTACCACGGTGCAGGATTGGCCGGGGCGAATCGGATATTGGCACGTCGGCGTTCCGCCCTCGGGGCCGATGGACGATCTGTCGTTCCGGCTCGGCAACCGTGTGCTCGGCAATCCGGAGGGTGCGGCGGGCCTCGAGTGCACACTCGGCGGTCCCGCGCTGAAGTTTTCCGCGCCGACCTGGGTGTGTGTCACCGGCGCACCGACCGATGTCACCGTGAACGGGACTCGCGTGCAGCAGTGGCGAACGGTGCTGGTCCCGGAGGATGGAATTCTCGATATCGGTGCGATAAGCGGGCCGGGCATGCGCTGCTATGTGCTGATCGCGGGTGGTATCCAACTGCCCGGATATCTGGGCAGCGCAGCCACATTCACCCTCGGAAAGTTCGGCGGCAGCGCGGGTAACACGTTGCGTACCGGTGAAATACTGCCGCTCGGCACGCATCAGGGCCGGGTGGCGGCCGCAGTGCCGATGGAGGAGCAGCCGGTCCTGTCCCGGCGGTGGGAATTGGCCGTCACCGAAGGTCCGCACGGCGCACCGGAGTTCTTCAGCCGTAGTGACTTCGACACGATTATCGGCACCGACTACGAGGTGCATTTCAATTCCGATCGCACCGGAGTCCGATTGATCGGCCCGAAACCCGAATGGGCCAGAACCGATGGCGGCGAAGCCGGACTGCACCCGTCCAATATCCACGACACCCCGTATTCGGTTGGAGCGCTGGACTTCACCGGCGATACGCCGATCCTGCTCGGCCCCGACGGACCCAGCCTAGGCGGTTTCGTCTGCCCGGTGACGGTGGTCGCCGCCGACCGATGGAAACTCGGTCAGCTCGCCCCCGGCGATGCCGTACGCTTCGTCCCGATCCGCAGCGATCGCGCCGCCTCGGTTCGCGAACTCGGTCCCGCCAGGCGCGCCGCGTGGCCCACGGTCCTCTCCCCCGGCGGCGACGGCGATGACGGTGTGCTGCGCCGTACCGATGTCGACGACGAGACCGGGGTGACCTACCGCCGTCAGGGAGATGACGGCGTCCTCGTCGAATATGGCGCCATGACACTGGATCTCGGGCTGCGTGCCCGCGTGCACGCCTTGCACCAGCACCTGCTCGAGATCGGTGTGCGCGGCGTGACGGAGCTGACGCCGGGTGTCCGTTCGCTGCAGATCCGCGTCGATCCGGCGGTCATGCCGGTCGCGACGCTGCTCGATCTGCTCACCGAGGCCGAACAGCACATCCCAGCTTCCGACCAGCTCGTGGTGCCGAGCCGCACCGTGCACCTGCCGCTGTCCTGGGACGATCCAGCCACGCGGGAGGCGATCACCCGCTATATGCACGGCGTGCGCGCGGACGCGCCTTGGTGCCCGTGGAATATCGAATTCATCCGGCGCATGAACGGATTGGCTTCGGTGCAGGACGTCTACGACACCGTCTTCGGGGCCGAATACCTGGTCCTCGGTCTCGGCGACGTCTATCTCGGCGCACCGGTCGCCACCCCGACCGACCCACGCCACCGGCTCGTCACCACGAAGTACAATCCGGCCCGCACCTGGACTCCCGAGAATGCCGTCGGCATCGGCGGCGCGTACCTGTGTATCTACGGGATGGAAGGCCCCGGCGGCTACCAATTCGTCGGCCGCACAACCCAAGTCTGGAACCACCGCCACCCCGGCACCGTGAGCGACGAATCTCCTTGGCTGCTACGCTATTTCGACCGAATCCACTGGTATCCGGTCGAGGCCGATGAACTCCTCGACCTGCGCGGCGATTTCGCGGCGGGCAAGATCCAGGTGCGGGCCGAGGACGGTGAGTTCGCGCTCGCCGACTATCGGAAGTTCCTCGCCGACAATGCCGAATCCATCGACGAATTCCGCGCGGTCCAAGCCGAAGCTTTTGCCGCCGAACGCGACTCTTGGCGGCAGGCAGGTGAACTCACCGCCTGATCACGCGTTACCAGCCGAAGAGCTCCGCCATATCGATGGACTCGTCATCCCAGAGTTCCTCGATATGGCGTCGTTCGGCCTCCGGCAGACCCGGTGACCAGCCGCAGCTCCGCCAGAAGTCTTCCCGATGTTGCTGAGTAATCCGTCTCGGCTCACTCATGGCGCTCACCTCTGCATTGCCACCGTCGTGCTGCCATTGATTGTGAGCCTGCTCCGGCCGCGACATGCCGGAACAGGCCCAACTTTTCAGCGCAGGTCGCGGAAGAACTCGCGAATATCGTTCGTCAGCAATACCGGTTCCTCCAGGGCCGCGAAATGCCCGCCGTGATCCACATCGTTCCAGCGGGTGATGGTGCTCTCGGCTTCGGTGTAACGGCGAATGGCGACGTCATGGGCCAGAACCAGGCCTGCGGTCGGCACACCGGAGTTCGGCTTGGGCGCGCCCCAGGTGCCTGCCTGTGCATAGACGACGTAGGCAGCCGAGCCCGCGGTGCCGGTGAGCCAGTACAGCATCACATTGGTCAGCAGCCGGTCGCGATCAATGATCTTGTCCGGGTCGACATTTCGCGGAAACGTCCATTCCCGGAACTTGTCCATGATCCAGGCGAGTTGGCCGACCGGTGAGTCCACCAGCCCGTACGCCACGGTCTGCGGGCGGGTCGACTGAATCGCGATATAGCCGTACTCCTCGCGCATGAATGCCTCGATGCGCCGGATCCGGTCGCGTTCGAGATCGGTCAGACTCGCCAACTCTTCCTCATCGAGTTGCTGTGTGTTGATCGGTCCGGGACCGTTGACGTGCACGCCGACAACACGATCCGGTGCGACTCGCCCGACCTGCGGGCTCACCGCGGCGCCGACGTCGCCACCCTGGGTGCCGTAGCGTTCGTAGCCGAGCCTGCGCATCAGCTCCGCCCAGGCCGCGCCGATGTGCTCGGTCGTCCAGCCGCTCTCGGCGACCGGACCCGAGAATCCGATACCCGGCAACGATGGAATGACCAGGTGGAAGGCGTCGGCGGGATCGCCGCCGTGGGCGCGCGGGTCGGTGAGCGGTCCGATCACGTCGAGGAATTCGACGACCGAACCGGGCCAGCCGTGCGTAACCAACAGCGGCATGGCATCGGGCTCGGGCGAACGGACGTGCAGGAAGTGGATGCGCTGCCCGTCGATCTCGGTGGTGAATTGCGGATAGGTGTTGAGCTGGGCCTCGGCGGCGCGCCAGTCGTAGCCGGTGCGCCAGTAGTCGACCAGTTCACGCAGCCAGGTGGTCGGCACGCCGGTATCCCAGCCGTCGCCGGGCAGCGGTGCGGGCCAGCGCGCATTGTCGAGACGATTGCGCAGGTCATCGAGCTGCTGCTGGGGGATTTCGATGCGGAACGGGGTGAGTTCTGTGCTCATGAGAACAACGCTACGACGCACCTAGGACAGCTCCGGCCCTAGGTTTGCGGCAGACTTTCAGCCATGTTGGAAACCTCCGCGCGCCTGCTGCGATTGCTGTCGTTGCTACAGACGCCTCGCGACTGGACCGGCACCGAACTCGCCGAACGCCTCGAGGTCGATGTGCGCACGGTGCGCCGCGATATCGATAAGTTGCGCAATCTCGGCTATCCGGTGGACGCGACCGCCGGTGTGGCGGGGTACCGCCTCGGGGCGGGCGCGAAACTGCCGCCGCTGCTGCTCGACGACGATGAGGCGGTCGCGGTCGCCGTCGGGCTGCGCACCGCGGCGGGCGGCACCATCGCGGGCATCGCGGACAGCTCTTTGCGCGCGCTCACCAAACTCGAGCAGGTACTGCCGTCGAGGCTGCGGCATCGAGTCAGCCTGCTCCAATCGGTCACCGTCACAGTGCCTTCCGCGGGACCCACCGTCGATCCCGACGTGCTGACCGCAATCGCAGGCGCCATCCGCGATAATCACCGTCTGCGCTTCGACTACCGAACCCACAGCGACACAACATCATTGCGCACCGCCGAACCACATCGCCTGGTACACACCGGCCGACACTGGTACCTCATCGGCTGGGATGTCGACCGCGCGGACTGGCGTACCTATCGGGTCGACCGCCTGCACCCCCGCATACCCACCGGCCCCCGCTTCACCCCGCGCGAGCCACCCGAAACCGACCTCGCCCACTACGTCACCAGTGGCACAACGACTTCCCCTTACCGCTATGTCGCCCGCGTCACCCTGTACGTACCCGCCCAAGTCGCCGCAGAACGCATTGCCCCGACAGTCGGCGTCATCGAGGCCATCGACGACCGGACCTGCCTACTCCGCACCGGCTCCAACTCCTTGGACGAACTCGCCATCTACATAGCGACTTTCGGCTTCGACTGCCGAATCCACGAACCCCCCGAACTGATTGCCCACGTCCACGAACTCACCAATCGCCTTACCGCGGCGATCGAGTAGCGGTCACACGGCGACAGCCTCGATCCCACAACCGCACCTGGCACGGCGAGTCCGGCCACCTCGGCGACGGTGATCGCGGGCGGATTCGACCGCTGCCACCGCACTTCGCCGAATGCCGGGATTCCGCCCTGGAGCGGCTGGCCGCGCGGTGTTCAGTCGGGTTCGCGGGCAGTGGCTTCCGGACTCACCTGATCGCGAATCGTGCGCAGACCGCCGACGAAGGCATCGAGTTGGTCGGGGGGCAGCAGACCGGTGAACCAGCGCTCGATGACCTCGAGGTAGTCCGGGAGTACGCGGGCCAAGCGGGTCGCACCGGCGGCGGTGAGGACCGCGTAGGAGCTGCGGCGGTCGACCGAGTCGAGCTCGCGGCGCACGAAACCGTTGCGCTGCAGGCGGTCGACCAGCCGGGTGACGCCGCTGGTGGACAGGTTGGTCTGGGCGGCGAGATCGGTCATGCGCAGGCGACGCTCCGGTGAACGGCTCAAGCGCATCAGTGCGTTGACATCGAGGCCGGACAGACCGTGTTTCTTCCAGGTCGGTTCCAGTTTTCGGGTCAGACCGTCGTACGCCTCGTACAGCAGGCCCATGGTGGTGAGCCTGGGATCGTCGAAGAGTTCTGCGTCCACGGGAGCGAGCTTAGCCGAGATAGTTGCGGCGGGGATAGTTGACATGCGGAACATATGCGCTAGATTGTTGTCATCGCAATATTCCTCACCGCAACTAAATGGAGATTCCGATGACTACCTCTTCGCGCTGGGTCGCGGGCTTCCGTTCCACGCTGGTCGACCCCACCGAGCGGATTCGTTTGGCCGAGCCGCGCGGCTTCGCCGATGAGACGGTGCGCCAGGTGTTGCACCTGGTCGGGGGCGGCGAGCAGCTGCGGGTGCGGCTGACGAACCGCTATGGTGCGACGCCGGTGACCATCGGCGCGGCACGGATCGCGGTGCGCAAGTCCGGGGCGGAGATCGTCGCGGAGACCGATACCGAGCTGCGTTTCGACGGCGAGGTTTCAGCGACCCTTCCGGCGGGCGCCGATCTCGTCAGCGACCCGGTCGATTTCGCGACGACGGCGGGTACGGATCTGGCGCTGAGTATCTACTTGCCGGAAGAGACTGGCCTGGCACCCTTTTCGCACCTGCCGATGGAATCCGGTTTCGTGGCCGCTGGTGACCAGGTCGCCGCACTCGCGCTATCCGAAGCCGGGGAGACGACCTCGCGCTTCTATGTGACCGGTGTCGACGTGCTCACCACGACGAATGGCCCGATCGTTGTCGCATTCGGCGACTCCTGGTTCGAAGGGGTCGGATCGACCCTGGGCGCGAACCATCGTTCGGTCGACGTTCTCAATGAACGTCTCACCAGCGGTTGGGTTCTCAATCAGGGCATCGGCGGGACCCGTTTGCTGACCGACCAGATCGGCGAACACGGACTGGCCCGTTTCGACCGCGATGTGCTCGAAGTTCCCGGCGTGACCCATGTCGTCCTGAACTTCGGCATCAACGACCTGATCCTCGACAACAGCACATCATCTGCCGAGGCACTCATTGACGGTTATACGGAATTGGCCGGACGTGCGCGTGCGGCGGGACTTGCGGTGTACGCCAACACCATCGGCCCCTTCGCAGGCGTCATCTATCCGGACCTCAATGTCGCCGAGGGGCGGGTGGTACGCCGTGCGGTCAACGAATGGCTCCGCACCACCCGTATTTTCGATGCCGTGTTCGATGTGGCTGCCGCTGTCGAAGATCCGAATGATCCCGACTTCATTCGATCCGATCTGGACAGTGGCGACGGTCTGCATCTGAACGATGCGGGTCACCGCATCATGGGGGCGACCATGTCCATTCCAGGGCTTACCAACTAGCTGGTCTCGATTTTCCGGCGCAAGCCCGCTTCCGGCGTTCGAGATGATCGAGCACGCGAGAAGTGTTTACGACCTCATCGAGAGCACTCGGACTCCGCAAGACTAGTTCCCCGCCCAACGACGGAGATACGCCGCCCTGGTGGCACTAGCCGAGGTTCAGCGGGCCAGGCCGCGCAGGACGGTTTCGAGGCCGAGGCGGAATTCGGTGTCGGCATCTATATTTCGGGCTTCAGTGGCGGTTTGGACGAGTAGCGGATAGTCGGCGGGCATGAGTTGGGTCATCGCGGCGGTGCCCGCGCCGGAGAGTGGGCCGTAGTGCTCGTTCTGGAGATGGCCGAGCAGGAAGGCCATGAGGGTGCGTTGGGCCAGGACTCGGCCGATCCCGGTGAAGCCCGCATCGGTGAGGACGGTCAGCATTGCCTCGATCCAGCGCAGGCTGTTGGGGGCGGACTGGCGGTGGCGTACGACCAGCGGGATCGCGGCCGGGTGGGCGGATACCGTCGTGCGCATGCGGTCGAGGAGGGCCGCGATGCGGTCGCGCCAGTCCGGGTCGGCCGGTGGCGTGAGGTCGATATCGGCCAGGAGATGGTCGACGACCAGCATCTCGAGTTCGTCGCGGTCGGCGACGTAGCGGTAGAGGCCCATGGTGGCGATGCGGAGTTCCTTCGCGACCGCGCGCATGGTGAGGCCGGACAGACCGTCGCGGTCGAGCACCGCGACGGCGGCGGCCGCGATGGCGGGGCTGGTCAGCGAGCGAGGCCGGGGCACGGGTTGACAGCGTACAAGGTACGCGCATACTTGTCGTAGGCGTACGTCGTACACCTACGAAGGGAGTTTTCATGCCAATGCCGACTACGGTGCCCGCCCGAGAACTGGTCACCATCGCCGACAGCACAATTCGGATTCCGGACCAGGATTGCCTGATCCACCTGCAGTTCCGCCGCTTCGCCGGCTGCCCGATCTGCAACCTGCACCTGCGCTCGTTCGCGGTCCGGCACGCCGAAATCCTCGCCGCCGATATCCGCGAGGTCGTCGTATTCCATTCCAGCGCAGCCGAATTGCGCACATATGAAGGCGACCTCCCCTTCGACCTGATTGCCGACCCGACCCGGACCCTCTACCGAGAATTCGGCATCGAAGCCAAACCCCGCGCCCTGCTCGACCCCCGCGCCTGGCCCGCCATAATCCGCGGCGTCACCACCGCGACCATGGCCGTCCTCCGCAAGGAAAAGCCCGCTCCCCCATCGGAACCCGAAGGCGGCCGCCTAGGCCTACCGGGCGATTTCCTCATTGCCCCCGACGGACGTGTGCTCGCGAGCAAACTCGGTGTGCACGCCGATGACCAATGGTCGGTCGATGAACTGCTCGCCCACGTACCCGCCCGTGACAAGTCCGGCTCAGGGCATCAGTGAAGCCGGATCCACGGTGAATTCGAAGGGACTGCGCAGGGTGGCGGTATCTCCGGCCGCCACCCGGTGCGTCCGCTCGTAGGTGTCGTCCGCACCGAGGGCGTGTGCGAACAGGATCGGCAACTTTTCGTCGGGGAGCTGACCTTTGAACGGATTGATCTCGACGCGCCAGTAGTTGGGGATTCCGGCTGCGGCATAGAGCACGGGCTTGACCATGCGGTCCTGCAGCGTCGTCGATTTGGAGACGACTTCGACGACCAGTTTCACCTGTTCGACAGGGACGCCGCGGTCGTCCCAGTCGATCGGGCCGGTCGCCACCATCAGGTCGGGAATGGGCTCGTCGTCGCCGATCAGTACGCCGACGCCTTCCAATACGACGTATCCAGGCGGCAGCACGTCGTCGAGAGCGCGCATAAGCCATTTGATCAGCCACTGATGCCGTGGCTTGGGCGCAGCGTTCACGACGAGCTGGCCATTCAGCACCTCGTACCGTAATCCGTCTTCGGGAATGTGATCGAGGTCAGCGGCCGCCCAATGGTCGGACCGAGGAGTGGGCATTGCCATTGGAACCACCTCCAACCTCGTCGAACGGGAGCGAACGATGTCCGCTCAGTCCGTCCGAGTCTAGCCCGAGCAGCTCGTGTCAGCGGCGTGTCAGTGGGGGTGGGCATGGTTCTGACAGGCCGCACGGGGGACTTCCCCGGGGTGGCGGACAGGACGAAAGGGTTGGACGATGACTGACGTTGAGCTGGGGGAATTCGTTGCGGGGATGGCGGCGAAGTTCGGGGTGCCGGGGGCTGCGGCGGGGGTTTGGGTTGATGGGCGGGAGGTTTTCGCTGCGCATGGGGTGACGAGTATCGAGAATCCGGTGCCGGTGGATCGGGACACGATGTTCGTGTTGGGGTCGGTGAGTAAGACGTTCACCGCGACGGCGGTGATGCGGCTGGTCGCGGAGGGCAAGGTCGAGTTGGATGCGCCGGTGCGGCGGTATGTGCCGGAGTTGATGCTCGGCGATGAGTCGGCAGCGGCGGAGATGACGGTGTTCAATCTGCTCAATCACACTGCGGGGCTTGGGATTCGGCTGATCATCGAGACCGGAGATGGAGATGACGCGCTGGCCGAGTATGTGGCGCGACTGAACGAGTTGGATCAGATTGGGCCGGTCGGTGCACGCGCCTCTTATTCGCAGGCCGGGTACAACCTGCTCGGGCGGGTCATCGAGAAGGTCACCGGGCTGACCTTCGAAAAGGCGGTCGCGCGGTTATTGCTCGACCCGATCGGGCTGTCGCACAGTCGGTATCTGTTGAGCGCGATCATGACTCAGCGTTTCGCGGTCGGACACAATCGCGGTGCGGACGGCGTGCTGTCGGTCGCAAGCCAGTGGAAGGACACCCGCGCCAATAATCCGGGCGGTGGCATCGTCTCCTCGGTCGCCGACCAATTACGGTGGGCGCGTTTTCAACTCGGTGACGGCCACACCGAAAGCGGTGAACGCGTGGTGCCCGCCGAGGTGTTGACCCGGATGAAGGAGCAGACCGTCGAGTTGCACGGTAGCTCGCTCGGCGACGCCTTCGGCATCTGCTGGTTCCTGCGCGCCGTGGACGGTGTGCGAGTCGCCGCCCACGGTGGATCGTCCAACGGCCAATTCGCCGAACTCGTCACCGTGCCGGAACGGAATTTCGCCATCACCGTCATGTCCAACGCGGGCCCGGATGACGGCATCCAGTTCAACCAGGCCGTGGTGCGGTGGGCGCTCGAGCACTACCTCGGCGTGATCGACAAGGATCCCGAACCCCTCCCCTTCGATCCGGCACGCGCCGAGGAGATCATCGGCGACTACGAAATCGACGCCATGATCCTCACCATCGGCACCGATGAGACCGGGCTGACGGTCGCCTGCGGGATCAAACCGGACGTCCGTGCGGCCTCGGAAATCGAACTGCCCCCGGACCTTCCGGCGGCCGGTCTCGGGCTGCTGCCCGGCGACCGCGACGAATACGTTGTCACCAGTGGCGGTCTGCAGGGGCAGCGCGGTTTCTTTACCCGCGACGAGAGTGGCCGCATCGTGGGCGCCGATATGGCTGGTCGGATGTTCAACCGGGTCTCGGTCACGGCCTGATACGCAAAACGAGCGATAGCCGTTGCCCAGTGCGGCAACGGCTGTCACGCGCCGAGCAAGCCGCATAACCGGCACGGCCTGGCGAGTGAAGAGCGATTACGATGCTCCGTCGAAGGCATCCACAGTGGTATTCAAGAGTGGGCACAACTCCAGACGGCGCACTAAAGCCCGTCAGACGGCTATCGAGCCCGCCTTTCGAGCGCCTTCCGGATGAGTTCCCGGGCTGCCTCACCTGTAACTGATTGACCGGCAAGCACAGGCCATGAACGCCGTTGCTCACCTCCGGATGTCTACCGCGTACTCGGTGTACGGCGTAGCTAGCTGCCACAAGCGCTCTTTCACCTGTCGGCACTGGTCGGCAATCCTCGGGTCGGTGGTCAGAGCTGACGCCCCGGCCGCACGTCCGTTCTCGTCGACGAGGTTGAACACCACCCGTTCGTCATCCAACAGCCAGAAATCATCAACGGGCACGTCTCCGGCGAGATGCCGGGGAAGGTACCTGATCTCTTCACCCGCTTCGGTATTCAGCGCTGTCAGCGCTAGCAACCATCGCTGGTAGTCCACGTGAGGCAATGTGACAACCCGGACACGGGTCACACGCACACCCCGGCCGGTTGTTGCCCGTACAAGCTGCCCCCACGGTTCGAACCATGCGTTGTCGTCCGGCTCCCCATCAAGAAACCGGCGCAGCGGTTCCGACTCGTTCGGCACTGCGTAGGTGTCTCTGACTTCGAGGTGGAACGCTTCTCGTTGGCACTGCCCGAAGAGGTCAGGCCACGGATTGCCCTGAAGCAGCTGCACCGTAGAACGTCCTTTCTGCCTTCGGAACCTCGATAGCGGTTTCGTAGGTCTCCATCGTCATCTTGCCCAGCGTTTCACGGTCCGTGATCGGGCTACCGGACACAAGGAACGTGCCTCGGCCCGAATCGGTCAAGGTCGCATCGATGAACGTGTCCGGCTCGAGGAATCCCAACAGCAAGTGCGGAATCTCAACCGTTTCCGTTTACACCGGGATAGCATTATTCAATTCCTTGCTATCTCTGCTTTGGAATTGCAGATAAAGGTTGATCTGGCCTAGCCCAGGTACGGCTGGGTCCGTTCCTCGGCATGGTGTCGTAGCCGTAACCGCACTGTGGCGTGTACCGGCAACTCGGTTAGCTCGCCCAGGCTCAGGAATCGAACCTCTGTGGATTCGTTGCTGACCGTGATCCGGCCGTCCAAGACACGGCCGTAAAACGTGATGTTGAACTCTTGGCGAATCTCGCCGTCCGCGTATTCGATGATGTGCTCGGGATCTGTGTAGATACCGAGTAGCCCGGTTATCTCGATATCGAGCCCGGTTTCCTCCTTGGTCTCGCGGATAACGCATTGTTCCAGCGTTTCGCCTATTTCCATGATTCCACCCGGTAGCGACCAGTTACCGGAGTCGCTGCGGCGCTGCATGAGTATCGCGCCGTCGCCATCGACTACCAATGCGGATCCGCCTGGTACCAGGCTGTTCGCCTCGGGTGCGTCCGGGTCTCGGTAGTAGTCACGCCGTGAGCCCATCGGAATTCACCTCTTGCAGGTACGGGGTTACGGTTCCCCAAATCTGTTCGAATTGGTCCTCGAACGATGCGAACAGCCCGTAAGGGGAGAGCTTTCGGAGGTGGAGCGCGGGGTGCTGATAGCCTCTCGCTCGAACCAGGTACGGAGTCACCAACATCAGGTCATCGAACCTGAACACCGAGTTGTACAAGTGCGTTGTATGTAGCCCGATTCGGCACCCGGAAGTCTCGGCAAGTACGCCGATCATGCTCAACGCGTTTCGTATCCGTCCGGGCAATGTCCCTTGCATCTGTTCGAGCGCGTCACGCTCGGCTACGTGTGCGGACTCCGGGTCAGCGAATGCGAGGCGGACGCTCGCGCCGTTTCGGCACTTGTCCGCGATCAGATCAGCGGCATCGGGCAACAGCTCGAGGACGAACGGGTAGGCGTACCCGAGGATGTCTATTCGCTGAGTAGCGCTCAGCAGCAACGATGTCCAAAGCTCGTTGGGCACGTCGGCCCGGTGTGCGTACGCACCGATGACTTCGGCTGTCGCGGGGGCTCCCGCGCTGATATCCGGACGTGTAGCAGGCCAAAGACTCGACTCCGATTCGCCGAGCGCATCAGCCACAGCGGCGCGAGTTCGTTTGTGCGGCACCCGACCTGCTAGCCATCGGTTCACGGTCTTCACATCTACCTCGACCGTCTTCGCGAGTGTGGCGGAGTCGATCTGTGCTCGCAACATCGCCGATTGGAGGCGGGGAGTCATACCGAAACGATACCGGGACGTTTAGGCGTTTTGAAGTGTCCGGCGAAACGTCCTTCGCGAAGTTCAGGTGTCCCTGCCCTGTCCATAACGTTGAATCCGGCCCCCGTGAAATGTGGCGCCAACCGGTCACGGGGTGCCTACCAACACCGGACTACAGGAGTCGAAATGAACAGGCGCACAAGACTGTTCGTGCTCCCAGGAGGGGTGTTAGAGGTCGCCGACTACGGCGACGAGAACGACGGTCCGGGCGTGTACCCGGAGTTGCGGACTCCAGCCGATCATCTACTACCGCAACGTATTCCGGGTGCCGGCGTCGCCGATCACCGAATCAGCCCGGTCGAACCTGCCGACGCCGAGACGTGCGCCACGGTGCTGCGACTGCTCCGAGATCTGCCGTGATTGCGCTCGGCTGGGTTGTCGCGATCGGGCTGCCGCTGGCAGTGACGGTCGCAGTGATCGTGTGGCCGGAACGTATTCCGAAGGACCGCTCCGTCAGGGGGATCCGCGAACGGATCGAATACGAGGACAGGGGCGGGATAAAACCCGATGCGACACGAGAGTACTGACCGGATCCCAGCTTGTCAGGCTATTCAGAATGGGGAAAAACAATGCGTAACAATATTTCTCGGCTCGTAAGAGGAATCATGCGAAACTGGTGATCCGGTCCTCCTCGGGGAATCCGACCTCGAATTTCCTCGAAGCTGACACAGCGCCCCAGGCGAGCCCCGCACCTTCATCTTTTCGAGGTGCGGGGCTCTTGCCCTCGTAGACCGGGGCGGTCTCGGTTACTCGACGATCACGATTCGCACGTCCTCGTCCGCCGCGTCGGTCGCCTCACCCACGGTGACGAACCAGTGGGTGACCTCGCCGTCGGCCAGGTCATCGGCGATGTCGTCCGCGCCGGGCAGTACCGACAACGCACCGGCAACGGCTGCTGTCATGGACTCCAGGAATGCGGCTCGACCCGAGATGGCGGTGGTGAAGGTCGTCGACTCGTAATCGATGTCGTACTCCGAGCGGACCTGCTCGGCCTGTTCGAGTGCCTCGGTCTGGCTGAAGGCGCGTACGGCACCGTCTGCTGTGCGGACTACGAAGGCCGGGTGTTCCTCGGCGAGCGGGCGGACCCGATCGGCGTAGGAGACCGGGTGCGATGGGGCGGCGGCCAATTCCGCCTGGACCGCCGGATCGCTCGGGACCAGCCAGTTGATCGGGCCGTCGGCCGGTTCCAGCGTGATACCGAAACCGGCTCCGGCGGTGGCCATTTCGGCGGCGGAGAGATCACCGGCGAACAGGCAGGCGGCACCGGCCTTCTGGATGGCCCAGACCGCGACCACCGCATCCTCCGAACGCGGCAGCGCAAGGGCCACCACGTCGCCGGGTCCGGCACCGTGTGCGATGAGCACCCGGGCCAGCTGCGAGGAACGGCGATCCAGGACGTGGTAGGCGATTTCGTCGCCGTCCACCAGCAGCGCGGGCGCCTCGGGATCGGCCTCGACCACCTCGGCGAGCACCCGCGACACCGTGCGCGCACCGACCCGGCCCACCGGTTCCGGTGCGGGAGCCGTTGCCGCGATACCGGATTCGACGAGCAGACGGGCCCGCTCACCGGCATCGAGGATATCGATATCGCCGACCAGTCCGGCCGGATCGGCGAGCAGTGCGTCCAGCACCCGGAGCAGCCTGGTGGACAAGGTTTCCACCTCTTCGGCGCTGAACCGGCTGAGCAGGTACTCGAAGGTGAATTCGAGGGTGGACTCCGCGGTCACCTGCAGGGTGAGCGGGTAGTGCGTCGCGCTTTCCATACCGACACCGGTCACCGACATGCCGTCGATCGAACTCGCCGCGGCGATCGCCTCCCGATCGATCGGGTACGACTCGAACACCAGCAGGGTGTCGAAGTGCGAGGCGATTCCGGCGGCCCGCTGGATATCGGACAGGCCGACGTAGTGGTGGTCGAGCAGCTCGGTCTGGCCGCGCTGCAACCGCTCGAGCTGATCGTCGATGGTCGCGCGGTCATCGATGCGCACCCGGACCGGGAGCGTATTGATGAACAGACCGACCATCGACTCCACGCCGGGCAGCTCGGCGGGCCGACCCGACACCGTGGCGCCGAAGACCACATCGGCGCGGCCGGTGAGCCTGCCGAGCAGGATGCCCCAGGCCGCCTGCACCAGCGTGTTGACCGTAATGCCGAGTTCGGCGCAGTGCTTGGTCAGCTGACGGGTGCGGTCGGCGTCGATCTCGGTGATCAGTTTGGCGGTCTCGTAGGTCTCGGCCGTCGGCGCGGGCGGCGCCAATTCGGTCGGCTCGGTCGCACCGTCGAAGGCATCGGCCCAGACCCGCAGCGACGCGTCCTGATCGCGAGTGGCGAGCCAGTCCAGGAAGTCGCGGTAGGAGGAGACCTGCGGCAGTGCCGACTGATCGCCACGCGTCGCGTAGAGCACCAGCAGATCCCGCATCAGCAGTGGCATCGACCAGCCGTCGATCAGCACGTGGTGCGTGGTGATCGCCAGCGTCCATTCCTCGGCCGCAGTGCGCAACAGCGTGTACCGCACCAGCGGCGGGTTGGACATATCGAAGCGGTCCGCATGGTCGGCATCGATCCGGCGACGCAGTTCGGCGGCCCGCTCCGCCTCCGGCACATCGGTGAGATCCTCGATGCGCCAGGGCACTTCGATCCGATCGAGCACGACCTGGCGGACCTGACCGGTGGAGTCGGTGACGAATGCGGTGCGCAGGTTCGGGTATCGATCCAGGATCGCCTGCGCGGCCGCATGCAACCGCGCCACATCGACCGCTCCGGCCAGCTGCACCACGGCCTGCATGGTGTAGACGTCCACGGTGGCCGTGGTCATCAGCGCGTGGAAGAGCAGGCCGGACTGGAGCGGCGAGACCGGCCAGACATCGTCGAGGCCCGGGTAGGTCTGCTCCCACAGGTCGATATCGGCCTGGCCGACCTGCACCAACGGCAGATCCGACGGCGTATGACCACCGGCATCCGGCCGCTGCGCGTGCTTCGCCAGCGCGGTCAGCGCGGCAACCCACAGTTCCGCCAACTCCTGCACCTGCTCCGGGGACAGCAGCCCGACCGGGAACTCGAAGGTGGCGAGCAGCCGCGGCCCATCGTCCTCGTCGCCTACGGTGACGGCGATATCGAGCGCACCGTTCGCGGGCATGGTGGCATCCCGCTCGGTCTTGATCGCCGCTTCCTGGTACCGGAAGCCGACCTGACCCGCCAGCGGCAGATTGAGCAGCCCGTGGCCGACACCCTGATCGGGCACCGCGAGCAGCTGTTCCTTCACCGCCTTGATGATCGAACCCGCGGCAGCGCCGCCGTCGAACGCCTCGGCCAGATCGATCCCGCTCAGCGCGAGCCGGGCCGGATAGACGGCGGTGAAAGCGCCCACGGTGCGCGACAATTCGGCACCGTCGACCGCCGCCCGGCCGTCACCGTCGAGCCGGATCAGCACATCCGATCCGTGCTCCGCACCGCGCCAGCGGACCAGCGCCATGGCCAATGCCGACAGCAGCCCGTCCGGCACGCCGCCGTGGAACCGCGCCGGAACCGTGGTGAGCAGGACCTCGGAGATCTCCGTCGGCACCTCGATGCGGACCCGTCGCGTCGTGGCGACGGTATCCAGCGCCGGATCGAAGGCCCGCGCGCCGAGCAGCGGATCGGGTGTGGCCGAAACCTCCTGCCAGAACGGCAGTTCGGCGGTGCGACCACTCGCCTGCTCGGTCAGGCCGTAGGCCCAACGCCGCAGTGAGGTACCGACCTCCGGCAGGGCGACCTGGTCGTCGGCGATCAGATCGAGCAGATCGCCGGTCAGGATGCCGAGGGACTTCGGATCGGCCGCGAAGCCGTGCACCACGACGAGCATGAAGTTGCCGCCGTCGAGCCGGTCGGCGGTGCAGCGCACGAACTGCGCCATCACACCGTTGGCCGGATCGAGGCGATCCGCGGCGGCGGCGCGTTCGTTGTCGGCCAGGCGCATGAGCTCGTCGTAGCCGTAGTCGTCGTCGAGGACGGTATCGAAGGCGACCTCGTGCACCAGCGCATCGATATCGATGGCACCGCGCTCGAGTGCTTCGAATTCCCAGGCCTCGTCGACCCTGCGCAGCCGAGTGCGCAGCGCATCGTGCCGGTCGACCAGGGCGGCGATCGCCGCACGCAGCCGATCCCCGTCGAGTTCGCTCGGCAGTGCCACCGCCGCCTCGTAGGAGAAGCGCTGGTACGCCGTGTCGTTCGCCAGTACCGCCGCGATGCCGGGCAGCAGCGGGATCTCGCCGATCCCACCGCCGGGCAGCTCGGCCATGGTCGCCTGCCGCAGATCCGCGGCCGAGGACGCGATCGAGGCGAGTCCGGCGACGCTGCGCTGGTCGAAGACGTCGCGCACGGAGAACACCACGCCCTGTGCCTTCGCCCGCGATACCAGCTGGATCGACAGGATGCTGTTACCGCCGAGTGCGAAGAAGTCGTCGTCGGCGCCGATCCGTTCGATGCCGAGCACATCGGCGAACACACCGGCCACGACCTGCTCGACCGGGGAGACCGGCGCGCGGAAGGTGGCATGTTCGAAGGTGGGCTGCGGCAAGGCGTTTCGATCGAGCTTGCCGTTCGCATTGAGCGGCAGGGCGTCCAGCGCCAGGAAGGCGCTCGGCACCATGTACGACGGCAGTTCGGCGGCCAATGCCGACTGCACCGCACTCTTGTCGAATTCGCCGGTGGTCGGAACCACATACGCGACCAAGCGGTCACCGAGTGCCGGATCGGTATGCGCGAGCACCGCGGCCGACGCGATCGCGGTCTGCCGCAGCAGCGCCGCCTCGATCTCGCCGAGCTCGATGCGGAAACCGCGGATCTTCACCTGGAAGTCGGTGCGGCCGCGGTACTCCAGCTCACCATCAGCATTCCAGGCCACCAGGTCACCGGTGCGGTACATCCGAGCGCCGGATTCGAACGGATCGGCCACGAACCGCTCCGCGGTCAGATCGACCCGCCCGAAGTAACCACGCGCCAATTGCGCACCGGCCAGGTACAACTCACCCGAAACGCCCACCGGCACCGGACGCAACCGCGAATCCAGCACATAGACACGGCTGTTCCACTCCGGGGCACCGATCGACACCGAGACGGTGTCGGCATCGGTCACCTCGTGGTTGGTGATCGAGACCGCGGCCTCGGTCGGACCGTAGAGGTTGAACAGGCCTGCCGCGTTCGCCTCCCGGAACCGCTGCGCCGTCGCGGCGGGCAGCGCCTCACCGATGGCGAGCACCCGGCGCAACGATTCGGGCAGCTGTCCGTCCGATTCGATCAGCAGGGCATCCAACATCGACGGCACCACATGCAGGGTGGTGACGGCGGTATCGCGCATCAGCGTGTTGAGGTAGGACGGGTCGCGATGTCCGTCGGCCGACGCGATGACCAGTCGGCCACCGGAAACCGCCGCCGACCAGAACTCCCACACCGAGAGGTCGAAGGTCGCGGCCGTCTTGAGCAGCACCGCATCCTCGGAGCCGAGGCCGAACTCGCTCGTCTTCCACAGCAACTGGTTGACGATCGCCGCATGCGGCACCGCGACGCCCTTGGGGCGACCGGTCGAACCCGACGTGAAGATCACGTACGCCGTATTGGCCGCGCGCAATGGCGCGATCCGCTCCGCGTCGGCGATCGGCGCGTCGGTGACGTCCGCGAGTGCGTCCATCCGGACGACGTCGGTCACCGAGGTCTGGAAATCGGTGGCGGCGTTGGTCACCACACACAGCGGCCGAGCGGTTTCGAGAATGTAGTCGGTCCGCTCACCCGCCTGATCCGGATCCAGCGGCACGTACGCGCCACCGGCCTGGGTCACCGCGTACATCGCGACCACCAGGTCCACCGAGCGGCGCAGCGCGAGCGCCACCCGCGCCTCCGGTCCGACACCCAGCGAAATCAGGTGCCGGGCAAGCTGATTCACCCGGGAGCCGAGCTCGCGATATGACAGCATCGCGTAGCGATTCGATGAGGGGTGGTGGTCGGGCGACGGGTGGGCAACGGCGGTGCCGTCGTCGCCGACCAGCGCCACCGCGTCCGGCGTGGCCGCCACGGTCCGATCCAGCAGCGAGGCCAGCGTCGCGGCCGAATCCACCTGGTGCGCTGTGGCATTCCGACCGGAGACCAGTTCGCGGCGTTCATCCGCGGCCATGATCTCGAGATCGCCGACAGCCGAGCTCGGCGCCGCGATGATCTCGGCGAGCACACGTGCGAAGCGATCGGCGAAGCCACGGACGGTATCCGGGTCGAAGAGATCGGTGGCGTAGGTGAAGTACCCGCCGATACCCGACGCAGTGCCGTCCTCGTCGTAGCTGTCCGCCACGATCAGATGCAGATCGAACTGCGAGAGCTGGGTGTCGATATCGAATCCGGCCACCGTGAGTCCGGGCAGTTCCAGCGTGGTCCGCGCCAGGTTCTGGAACGACAGGCCCACCTGGAACAGCGGATGGCGCGCCTGCGACCGCACCGGGTTCAACACCTCGACCAACCGCTCGAACGGCACGTCCGCATGCGCGAACGCCTGGATATCCGTTTCGCGCTGGCGCGCGAGCAGATCCGTGAACGCCTCGCCGCGCTCCAGCTGGGTACGGAACACCAGGGTGTTGACGAACATGCCGATCAGGTCGTCGAGGACGGCCTCACCGCGGCCTGCCATCGGTGTGCCGATCGCGATGTCATCGGTTCCGGAGAGCCGCGAGAGCATTACCGCGAACGCGGTGTGCACCACCATGAACAGCGTCGCACCCTCGGCCCTGGCCAAACCGACCAGCGCACGATGCGTTTCGGCGTCGATGCTCAGCTCGACCTTGCCGCCCGTGAAGGACTGCACCGCGGGACGCGGGCGATCCGAGGGCAGATCCAGCTGATCCGGCACGTCCGCCAATGCCGACTGCCAGTAGGCGATCTGCTTGGCCGCCAACGACTCCGGATCGTCCTCGCTGCCCAGCAGCTCGCGCTGCCAGATCGAGTAGTCCGCGTACTGCACCGGCAGCGGCGTCCATGTGGGCGACTCGCCGACCGAACGCGCCGCGTACGCCGTCATCAGATCCCGGGTCAGCGGGCCCATCGACGAACCGTCACCGGCGATGTGGTGCACCACGAGCACCAGCACGAACTCGTTCAGGGTAGGAGCGGAGCCTGCGGAGCGACCCGACGACACAGCGGCGGGAGCGTCGGTCACCTGGAACAGCTCGATACGGACCGGCACCTCGGCGGTGACGTCGAACGGCGCCGCCATCACCGCGATCACCGTGGATTCCAGCTCCGCGGCCGCGATCGGCCGCAGCTCCAGTGCCGGAACAGCCTGCGCCACCGGCAGAATCACCTGCGCCGGGGCGCCCGCGGTCTCCGGGTACACCGTCCGCAGAATCTCGTGCCTGCCGACCAGATCCGCCATGGCCGCACGCAGCGCGTCGACATCCAGCGCACCGGTCAACCGGACCGCGATGGGCAGGTTGTAGGCCGCCGACTCGGTGTCGAAGCGGTTCAGGAACCACATCCGTTGCTGGGCCAGCGACAACGGCACCGGATCCGGTCGCGGACCGGCGACCAGCGGCCGCCGCTCGCCCACACCGGACAGCTGCTCCAGCTTCACCGCCAGGGCCGCGACGGTCGGCGCCTCGAACAGCGCGCGCACCGGCACCCGGCCGCCGATCGCGGCGCTCAGGCGCCCGACCACCTGGGTGGCGACCAGCGAGTTGCCGCCGAGTGCGAAGAAGTCGTCGTCGGCGCCCACGCGCTCGATACCGAGCACGTCACTGAAGACGCCCGCCACGATCTCCTCCACCGGCGTTGCGGGGGAGCGGAATTCGCGCGTGGTGAAGGTCGGTTCGGGCAGTGCCTTGCGGTCGAGCTTGCCGCTCGAATTCAGCGGGAAGGCGTCGAGCACCACGACGGCCGCCGGAACCATGTAGGCCGGAAGCACATCCGAGACCTCGGCCAGCAGGGTCCGCTGGTCGATCGACTGACCCGGCGCGGGCACCACGTAGGCGACCAACTGGTCGCCCAGCGCCGACGCCGCCACCAGTGCCACCGCCTGGCTCACCGCGGCATGGGCGAGCAGCGCCGTCTCGATCTCGCCGAGCTCGATCCGCTGGCCGCGGAACTTCACCTGGAAGTCGGTGCGACCCAGGTATTCGAGGCGATAGCCCGCATCCGCGGGTTCGCGCCAGACCACGAGGTCGCCGGTGCGGTACATCCGCGCGCCGGGCGCGAACGGGTTGGCCACGAAGCGATCCGAGGTCAGATCCGGCCGCGCGACGTAACCGCGGGCCAGCTGATCACCGGCGAGGTACAGCTCACCGGCCACACCGGCGGGCACCGGCCGCAGCCGCGAATCCAGCACGAACACCTGGGTGTTCCACTGTGGCAAGCCGATCGGCACGGTGCGCACATCCGTCTCGCGCGCGGGCCAGTAGGTCACCGACACCGCGGCCTCGGTCGGCCCGTACAGGTTGTGCAGCAGCGCATCCGAAACGGATCGCCACGCCGTCACCGTTTCCGGCGGCAGCGCCTCACCGATCACGAACACGTCCCGCAGCGTCGGCAGCGAGCCCGCCGCCAGCTGCGCGGCGAACACCGTCAGCATGGACGGCACGAAGTCGGTGACGGTAACCCCGTGCGCGGCAATCGCATCCGCCACGTAGGCCGGATCGCGATGGCCGTCGTGGGTGGCGACCACCAGTTTCGCGCCCGCGCGCAGTGGCATGAAGTAGCCCCACAGCGACACGTCGAACGTGGTGGCGGTCTTCTGGAAGTACACGTCGGCCGAGCCGAGCGGGTACTCCGCGAGCATCCACTCGATCTGGTTGTTGATCGCCTCGTGCGATACCGCGACGCCCTTCGGACGACCGGTCGAACCCGAGGTGAAGATGACGTAAGCCGGGTTGTCCCGGGTGACCGGGCGCAGCAGCTCACCGGGTTCGATCGGAGCAGACGAGAACCCGTCCAGTTCCAGCGAATCCAGTTCGAGCACCGGAATGTCCGCGGGGACCGGCACGGCGTCGGCCGCGGTGGTGACCACGCACGCGGGCTGGGCGGTATCCAGGATGTGCGCGATCCGCTCCGCCGGATGATCCGGATCCAGCGGCACATACGCGCCACCGGCCGTCACGATCGCGTACATGCCGACAACCAGATCCAGCGACCGCCGAACGGCGAGGCCGACCAGCGACTCCGCACCGACACCTTGCGAAATCAACAGGCGGGCAAGCTTGTTCACCCGCTCGTCGAATTCCCTATAAGTCAGCGTCGCGGAGCGACTCGATGAGGGGTGGCGGTCGGGCGACGGGTGGGCCAGCTCGGCGCCCTCGAACACCACCGCGACGGCATCCGGGTGCGCCACGACAGCGCGCCGGTAGCCGTCGAGCAGCAGCTCGGGCTGCACCGGATGCGCGGTGGCGTTCCAGCCGTCGAGCATCCGTTCCCGCTCCACCGATGTGAGCAGCTCGAGGTCGCCCACCGCAGCGCGCGGCGCGGCGATGATCTCGCCGAGCAGCCTGGTGAACCGGTCCGCGAACCCTTCGACCGTGCTCCGGTCGAAAAGATCGGTGGCGTAGGTGAATATGCCCGCGATGCCCGCAGGGGCCCCGGACTCGTCGTACAGATCGCTGAGAATCAGGTGCAGATCGAACTGGGAGATGCGGGTATCGAAGTCCACGCCGGAGACCGTGAGATCCGGCAATTCCAGAGTGGTCTGGGCCAGGTTCTGGAACGACAGGCCAACCTGGAACAGCGGATGCCGCGCCTGCGACCGCGCCGGGTTCAGTACCTCGACCAACCGCTCGAACGGCACATCGGCATTCGCGAACGCCTGGATGTCGGTTTCGCGCTGCCGCCCGAGCAGATCCGCGAACGGCTCGGCCGAATCCAGCCGGGTACGGAACACCAAGGTGTTGATGAACGTGCCGATCAGATCGTTCAGCGCCGCCTCACCGCGGCCC
The DNA here is from genome assembly GCF_050942345.1 of Nocardia pseudovaccinii. Classification (NCBI taxonomy): domain Bacteria; kingdom Bacillati; phylum Actinomycetota; class Actinomycetes; order Mycobacteriales; family Nocardiaceae; genus Nocardia; species Nocardia pseudovaccinii. The sequence goes on along the minus strand of NZ_CP192074.1, from coordinate 1,461,337 downwards.
GCCATCGGCGTACCGATCGCGATGTCGTCCGTGCCCGACAGCCGGGACAACAGCACGGCCAGCGCCGTGTGCACGATCATGAACAGCGTCGCACCCTCGGCCTGCGCCACGCCGCTGAGACCGCGGTGGGTGTCGGCGTCGATGCGCACCTCGACGGTGCCACCCGCGAAGGACTGCACCGCGGGCCGCGGACGATCCGCGGGCAGGTCCAGTTGCTCCGGCAGATCGGCCAGCGCGGTCCGCCAGTAGGCGACCTGCTTGGACATCAGCGATTCCGGATCGTCCTCGCTGCCGAGCAGTTCGCGCTGCCAGATGCTGTAGTCCGCGTACTGGACCTCCAGCGGCGCCCAGTTGGGTGCGACACCCGCCGAGCGCGCGGCGTACGCCGTCATCAGATCCCGCGTCAGCGGTCCCATCGAGGAACCGTCACCGGCGATATGGTGCACGACCATCGCGATCACGTACTCGGGAGCCGGACTTTCGGTGTCGATCTCGAACAAGCGCACCCGCACCGGCACCTCGGCGGTGACGTCGAACGGCGCCGAAATCAACTCGACCACGGCGGTTTCGACCTGATCCGGTGTGACCGTCCGGACGTCCAGCTCCGGAATCGCCTGTCCCACCGGCAGAATCAGCTGCACCGCACCCGACTCGGTCTCCGGGTAGATGGTGCGCAGGACCTCGTGCCTGCGCACCAGATCCGCGATCGCGGCGCGCAGTGCGTCCACATCGAGCGCGCCGGTGAGCCGCACCGCGATCGGGACGTTGTAGGCGGCGGACTGGGTGTCGAAGCGGTTGAGGAACCACATCCGCTGCTGCGCCAGCGACAGCGGAATTTGCTCCGGCCGCGGACCGGCGACCAGGGCGTGCCGTCCGCGCCCGTCGGCCTGCTGTTCGACCCGGATGGCCAGTGCGCCGACGGTCGGTGCCTCGAACAGCAGTCGCACCGGGACGCGGGTGTTCAGCGCCGCGCCGAGGCGCGCCGCGACCTGCGTCGCGAGCAGCGAGTTACCGCCCCACGCGAAGAAGTCGTCATCCAGGCCGAGCCGCTGCGCCTGCGCTCCGGAACCGAGGTGCAGCACCTCGGCGAAGGTATTCGCGACGATCTCCTCGATCGGGGTGACCGGGGCGCGGAAGACCGCCTTCTCGAAGGTGGGCTCCGGCAATGCCTTTCGATCCAGCTTGCCGTTCGCGTTCAACGGCAGCGCATCGAGGGTCAGGAAGACCGACGGCACCATGTAGGACGGCAGCTCGGCGGCCAACGCTGATTGCAGCCGCGTGTTGTCGAGCTCATCGGCTTCGGGTACCACGTAAGCGACCAGCCGGTCGCCCAGATTCGGGTCGGTGTGCGCGAGGACGGCGGTGGCCGCGACCTCGGGCTGCCGCAGCAGGGCCGCCTCGATCTCACCGAGCTCGATCCGGAAACCGCGGATCTTCACCTGGAAGTCGGTGCGCCCGCGATACTCGAGCCCGCCCTCGCTGTTCCAGGCCACCAGGTCACCGGTGCGGTACATGCGCTCGCCCGCGCCGAACGGGTTGGCCACGAAGCGATCCGCGGTCAGGTCGACGCGCCCGAAGTAGCCGCGCGCCAACTGCGCACCGGCCAGGTACAGCTCACCGGAGACGCCGACCGGCACCGGGCGCAGCCGCGAATCCAGCACGTACACCTGGCTGTTCCACTCCGGAGCACCGATCGGCACCGACACGTTGTCGGCATCGGTGACGGTGTGCGTGGTGATCGACACCGCGGCCTCGGTGGGGCCGTACAGGTTGAACAGCTCGGCCGCGTTGTCCCGGCGGAACCGCTGCGCGGTCGTCGCGGGCAGCGCCTCACCGATCGCCAGCACCCGCCGCAGCGACTGCGGCAGGCGGCGACCGGATTCGGTGAGCAGCGCGTCCAGCATCGACGGCACCACATGCAGCGTCGTGACGCCGGTGGTGCGCATCAACTCGTTGAGGTAGGCGGGATCGCGGTGACCATCGGCATCGGCGATGACCAACCGGCCACCGCAGACGGCGGCCGACCAGAACTCCCAGACCGACAGGTCGAAGGTCGCCGCGGTCTTGAGCAGCACCGCGTCGTCGGCAGCCAGGCCGAATTCGGCTGTCTTCCACAGCAACTGGTTGACGATCGCCGCATGCGGCACCGCCACGCCCTTCGGCTGGCCGGTGGAGCCCGACGTGAAGATCACATACGCGGTATTCGCCGCCACCAGCGGCCGCAGCCGGTCACCGTCGGAGATCGGACCGTCCGCGACGCCGGATAGATCCAGCTCGTCGATCGACACCACCGCGGTCACGGTGCTGTCGAAATCATCGCGGCCGGTGGTCAGCACGCAGACCGGCGCCGCGGTGCTCAGGATGTAGTCGGTGCGCTCGGCGGGCTGATCGGGATCGATCGGCACATACGCCGCACCCGACTTCGCCACCGCGTACATCGCGACCACGAGATCCACCGAGCGCCGAATGGCCAGCGCCACCCGGTCCTCCGCGCCGACACCGAGCGTGATCAGGTGACGTGCCAGGCGGTTGGCCCGGCCGTCCAACTCGGCGTAGGTGAGCGTCGCGTCCTCGGCCACCAGCGCCACCGCGTCCGGGTTCGCCGCCACCGTGGCGTCCAGCAGCGACACCAGCGTGGTCGAGGCGTCGATGTCGAGCGAGTGCGCGGTGTCGTTCCAGGCGTGCAGGATTCGCGCGTTCTCGGCGGGCGAGAGCAGATCGATCTCGCCGACCCGCACGCCGGCATCAGCCAATACGGCATCGAGCACCAGCACGAAGCGGTCGGCGAAGCCCTGCACCGTCGACTCGTCGAACAGGTCGGTGGCGTAACCGAATTCGGCGACGATCTGGGCGGGCGTGCCGTCCTCGGCGTAGCGGTCGTACAGCGTGACGTGCAGATCGGTCTTGGCCAGCTGCGAATCGAAGTTCACCGCGCTGACCGAAAGGCCGGGCAGCGTGAAGGTGGTCTCGGCCAGGTTCTGGAACGAGAGTCCGACCTGGAACAGCGGATTGCGCGCCGTCGAACGCTCCGGGTTGAGCACCTCGACCAGCCGCTCGAACGGCACATCGGCGTTCGCGAATGCCTCGAGGTCCCGTTCGCGCACGTCGGCGAGCAGGTCGGCGAAGGTGTCACCGGGCTCGATGATCGTCCGGAACACCAAGGTGTTGACGAACATACCGATCAGATCGTCGAGTTCGCGTTCACCGCGACCCGCGATCGGGGTGCCGACCGCGATGTCGTCGGTACCCGACAGTCGCGAGAGCAGTACGGCCAGCGCCGCATGCGTGACCATGAACAGCGAGGCGTTATTGGCCCGCGCCAACTCGTGCAGCTTGGCGTGCTTGTCCGGTGCGATCTCGAAGCGAATCGCCTTGCCCTGGAACGACTGCGCGCGCGGGCGCGGCCGGTCGGCGGGCAACTCCAGCTGATCGGGCATACCCGCGAGGGCGGACTGCCAGTAGGCGACCTGCTGTGCCGCGAGCGATTCCGGATCCTCCTCGGAGCCGAGCACCGCCCGCTGCCACAGCGCGTAGTCGGCGTACTGCACCGGCAGCGGCTGCCACTGCGGGATCTCACCCTGGGCCCGTGCCACATACGCCGCCATGACGTCACGGGCCAGCGGGCCCATCGACGAACCGTCGGCCGCGACATGGTGCACCGTGAACGCCAGCACATGTTCCTGTTCGGCGAGCCGGAACAGCCCCACCTTCAGCGGCACCTGAACGGTGACATCGAAGGTGGTGAGCGCGAATTCGATCACCGCGCCGACCAGGTCCGATTCCGAGATATCGGTAACGGTCAGCTCCGGCACGGCCTGGTCGGCGGGCAGGATCACCTGGTGCGGGCCACTGGCCGAACTCGGGTAGGTGGTGCGCAGCACCTCGTGCCGGGCGAACACATCGCCGAGCGCCGTTTCCAGCGCCGCCACATCCAGCGCACCGGACAACCGCACCGCGAGCGGGATGTTGTCCACGGCAGAGGTAGTGGTATCGAACTGGTTGAGGAACCAGTACCGCTGCTGTGCGGGCGAGAGCGGCACCCGGGCCGGGCGCTCCCCGGCGACCAGCCGCGGCCGGGTGCGGCCGGATCCGGCATTGTGTTCGGCCTTGGCCGCCAGCGCGGCGACCGTCGACGCCTCGAACAGATCGCGGACCGCGAGCTGGGTATCCAGTGCCGCGCCGATGCGCGCGGTCACCTGGGTAGCCAGCAGCGAGTTGCCGCCGAGTTCGAAGAAGTCGTCGTCCAGCCCGACGCGTGCGACGCCGAGCACATCGCTGAACACACCCGCCACGATCTCCTCGATCGGGGTGGACGGTGCGCGGAACACCTTCGCCTCGAATACCGGCGCGGGCAGCGCCTTGCGATCGAGCTTGCCGGAGGCATTGAGCGGGAACGCTTCCAGTACGACGAAGGCGGTCGGCACCATGTACGCGGGCAGTTCGCCCGCGAGTTCGGCGCGCACCTGGTCGATATCGATCGAATGATCCGCCGCCGCGATCACATACGCGACCAGCTGATCGCCGAGGCGGTCGTCGGAGCGGACCACCACGGCCGCCTGCGCGATCGTCCCCAGTGCGGTGAGCGCCGATTCGATCTCGCCGAGTTCGATGCGCAGACCGCGCAGCTTCACCTGGAAGTCGGTGCGGCCCAGGTACTCCAGCTCACCGTCGGCGGTCCAGGTGACGAGGTCACCGGTACGGTACATCCGCTCGCCGGTGCCGAACGGGTTGGCCACGAAGCGATCCGCGGTCAGATCCGGACGCGCCACATAGCCGCGCGCCAGCTGCTCGCCCGCGAGGTACAGCTCACCCGCGACACCGACCGGAACCGGGTGCAGACGCGAATCCAACACGTACACCTGGGTGTTGAAGACCGGCGCACCGATCGGGACCGAGACCGTATCGGCGTCGGTGACCTCGTGATAGGTGACGTCGACAGCGGCCTCGGTGGGGCCGTACAGGTTGTGCACCCAGACACCGGTCAGTTCGCGCAACCGCTGTGCGGTGACCGCGGGCAGCGCCTCACCGGAGGCGAAGACATTGCGCAGGTCGAAGCATTCGCCCGCGCGGTCGTCGGCCACGAAGACCGACAGCATGGACGGCACGAAGTGCACCGTGGTGACCTGCTCGTCGGCAATGGTCTGCACCAGGTAGGCCGGATCGCGATGACCGTCCGGCTTCGCGATGACCAGGCGCGCGCCGACCTGCAGCGGCCACCAGAATTCCCATACCGACACGTCGAAGGTGGCTGGCGTCTTCTGCAGGACCACATCGCCGCGGTCCAGCCCGTATTCGGCCTGCATCCAGACCAGACGGTTGACGATCGCGGCATGGCTGACCGCCACACCCTTCGGACGACCGGTCGAACCCGAGGTGAAGATCACGTACGCGGTATTCGACGGCCGCAGCGGCGCAAGCCGTTCCGCATCGATCAGCGGTTCGTCGGAGTATGCCGACAGATCGAGTGCGTCGATCTCGAGCGTCGGCGTCGAGCCCGCGTCGAACTCGTCGGCGGCGGTGGTCAGCACGCAGACCGGCTGCGCGGTGTCGAGTACATAGCGGGTGCGGTCGGCCGGATGATCCGGATCCAGCGGCACATACGCGCCACCGGCCACGCTCACCGCGTACATGCCGATCACCAGTTCGAAGGATCGGCGCATGCCGAGCGCGACCATCGAATCGGGTCCGACACCCAGCGAAACCAGGTACCGGGCAAGGCGATTCACCCGGGAGGTGAACTCGCCGTAGGACAGACTCGTCCCCTCGAAGGTCAGCGCGATCGACTTCGGGCTCCGGACCGCCTGCTCCTCGAACATCGAGACCAGGGTGGCCTGGGCGTCGACGACATACGCCGTCTCGTTCCACTTTTCGAGCACCTTGGTGCGCTCAGCGGCATCGAGCAGATCGACGTCACCGACCGCGACGGCCGGATCCGCGACCACCGCACGCAGCAGGCGGGTGAGGCGCGTGGCGACACCGGCGATCGTCTTCGCGTCGAACATATCCGTCGCGTAGGCGAATTCGGCGGTCATGCCGTCCGCGTTCCCGGCCGCGTCGATACGGTCGGCGAGGTTCAGGTGCAGATCGAACTTCGCGGTGACCACGTCGAGCGGCACACCGGCCACCTCGAGACCGGGCAGTTCGAACGATGCCTCACCGGTGTTCTGGAACGACAGCATCACCTGGAACAGCGGATGCCGCGCCTGCGAACGGGCCGGGTTGAGGATGTCGACCAGCCGCTCGAACGGCAGGTCGGCGTGGCCGAAGGCGGCCAGATCGGTTTCGCGTGCCCGCGCGACCAAGTCGGCGAAGGACGCACCGGATTCGACCGGCGTGCGCAGCACGAGCGTATTGACGAACATGCCGATCGCGTCGTCGAGCACGGCCTCGCCACGACCCGCGACCGCGGTGCCGATGGCGATATCGTCGCTGCCCGACAAACGGGACAGTAGGGCAGCAAACGCCGCGTGCACCACCATGAACAGGCTCGCGCCGTTCGCGCGGGCCAGTGCGTTGAGCTCGGTCAGCAACTGCGCGTCGATGCCGAATTCGTAGACGTCACCACGGTTCGACGCGACGGCGGGGCGCGAACGATCCGACGGCAGATCCAGCTGATCGGGCAGCCCGGCCAGATTCCGCGACCAGTACGCGACCTGCTGGGCGATCAGCGATTCCGGATCGTCCTCGGAGCCGAGGGTGTCGCGCTGCCAGAGCGCGAAGTCGGCGTACTGCACCGCCAGCGGCGCCCAGGCGGGCGATTCGCCGCGGGTGCGGGCCGCGTAGGCGACCATCACGTCGCGGGCCAGCGGACGCACCGACCAGCCGTCACCGGAGATGTGGTGCACCACGAAGACCAGCACGTGGGTATCGGGCAGCGAGCCGTCCATCGGCGACTCGAGCCGGAACAGCTTGGCGCGCACCGGAACTTCGGCGGTGACGTCGAAGCCGGTCAGCACCAGTTCGCTGATCGAAAAGCGAATATCGGTCTCGGACACCACGAGCGGGGTCAGGTCGAGGTGGACCTGACCGGTGGGCAGCACGACCTGCACACCATGACCGTCGGCGGTTTCCGGATAGACGGTGCGCAGCACCTCGTGCCGGTCCATCACGTCGGCAACGGCCATGCGCAGCGCATCGGTGTCGAGTGCGCCGGTGAGCCGGACCGCCAGCGGGATGTTGTTGACCGCGGTCTGGTTGTCGAAGCGGTTGAGGAACCACATCCGCTGCTGGGCCAGCGAGAGCGGAATCTGGTCCGGCCGCGGTCCGGCCGTCAGTTCCCGGCGTCCGCCGGTGCCCTGCTGTCCCTCCATCCGCGCGGCGAGCGCGGCGACATTCGGGGCCTCGAACAGCAGCCGCACCGGAATGCGGGTGTCGAGTGCGGCGCCCAGGCGAGCGACCACCTGGGTGGCGATCAGCGAGTTGCCGCCGAGGTCGAAGAAGTCGTCGTCCAAACCGACCGGACGCGCGCCGTCCGCGGTCGACAAACCGAGCACCTCGGCGAAGGTGTCGGCCACGATCTCTTCGATCGGGGTCGACGGTGCGCGGAATTCCTTGGCCTCGAAGGCGGGTTCGGGCAGGGCACGGCGGTCGAGCTTGCCGTTGGGGTTCAACGGCATGGCGTCGAGCACCATGAGCGCCGCGGGGACCATGTACGACGGCAGTTGCGCGATCAGGTGGGTGCGCAGCGCGTCGATGTCGACGGTGGCGCCGTTCGCGGGTACCACGTAGCCGACCAGCTGATCGCCGGTCCTGGCATCCGAACGCACCAGCGCCACGGCCTGTGCCACCGAATCGTATGCGGTGAGCGCGGTTTCGATCTCCCCGAGCTCGATGCGCAGACCACGCAGCTTGACCTGGAAGTCGGTGCGGCCGAGGTAGACGATCGAACCGTCGGCGGCCCGGGTCACCAGGTCACCGGTGCGGTACATGCGAGCGCCCGGTGCGCCGAACGGGTTGGCCACGAAGCGATCCGCGGTCAGATCCGTGCGGCCGAAGTAGCCGCGCGCCAACTGCGCACCGGCCAGATACAGCTCACCCGCGACACCAGGAGCGACCGGGTGCAGGCGCGAATCCAGCACGTACGCCTGCGAATTCCACACCGGCAGGCCGATCGGCACCGCGCCTTCGACCTTGTCGGCCACCGGGCCGTGGGTCGCGTGGACGGTGAATTCGGTCGGGCCGTAGAGGTTGTAGAGCTCGGCCGAGCTGACCCGGCGGATGGCGGTCGCGGCATCGGCGGTGAATGCCTCACCGGCGATGAGCAGTGCGCGCAGCGATGCCAGTGCGTCGCTGCCGACCGCCGCGTCGACGCTGCTCGCGAAGACGCTCAGCATCGAGGGCACGAACGAGGTCATGGTGACCCGCTCGGCCGCGATCACGTCGGCCAGGTACTGCGGGTCGCGATGGCCGTCGGGGCCAGCGACGACAATCCGGCCACCGGTGGACAACGGGCCGAACAGCTCCCACACCGACACGTCGAAGGTGGCAGGGGTCTTGAACAGCACGACGTCATCGGCACCGATGCCGTATTGACCGGTGATCCATCGGATCTGGTTGACGACGGCCGCATGCGGCACGGCCACACCCTTCGGCCGACCGGTCGAACCGGAGGTGAAGATGACGTACGCGGGGTTGCTCGGCCGCAGCGGCGCAATCCGCTCCGCCTCGGTGACCGGCGCGTCCGAGTACTCGGACAGATCCAGGTCATCGATGACGATCGTGGGCAGACCGGTGCCGTCGAAGTCGTCACGCGAGGTGGTCAGAACGCATACCGGCGCTGCCGAATCGAGCACATACCCGATCCGCTCCGCAGGCTGATCGAGGTCGAGTGGCACATAACCGCCACCGGCCTCCAGCACGGCGTACGCCGCGACCACGAGGTCGACCGAGCGCCGAAGACCAAGGGCCACCAGGCTCTCCGGGCCGACCCCATCCGCGATGAGGCGCCGTGCCAACCGGTGCACGCGGGCACCGAATTCGGCGTAGGTAAGCGAAGCACCCGTCGCCGGGTCCACGATCGCGACCGCATCCGGCGTCGCCGCCGCCTGCGCGGCGAATTCGTCGACCAGCGTGCCGACCGCACCGAGATCACGCTCGGTGTCGTTCCAGCCGCGCAGTGCCAGTTCGGCTTCGGACGCATCGAGCAGGTCGATATCGCCGATGGCCCGATCCGGTTCGGCCGCAACGGCTCGCAGCAGCCGGTTGAACCGCTGTCCGAACGCCGCCATGGTGTCGGCGTCGAAAAGGTCGGTGGCGTAGATCAATTCGCCCGCGATGCCCGAAGGCGCGACCGTGGTGGCGCCCGCACCGTTCGCGGTACTGATCGGGGTAGCGGTCTGCTCCGAGAGCACCAGCTGCAGATCGAACTTGGCCACATCGATCGGCAGTTCGACTCCGCTGACGGTGAGTCCGGGCAGTTCCAGGCTGTTCTGGCCGGTGTTCTGGAACGACAGCATCACCTGGAACAGCGGATGCCGCGCCTGCGAACGGGCCGGGTTCAGGATCTCCACCAGCCGCTCGAACGGCAGGTCGGCATGGCCGAACGCGCCGATATCGATGGCGCGCACGGTGCGCAGCAGTTCGGTGAAGGTGGCCTCGCCGTCGATCGGGGTCCGCAACACCAGGGTGTTGACGAACATGCCGATCAGATCGTCGAGCGCGCGCTCACCACGTCCGGCGATCGGCGTACCGATCGCGATGTCTTCCTCGCCGGACAGCCGCGACAGCAGCACGGCCAGCGCGGTGTGCGCGACCATGAACAGCGTCGTACCTCTGGTGCGCGCGAGTTCGGTGAGCTTGCCGTGGGTTTCGGCATCGATCTCGAAGACGTGCGTCGCACCGCGACCCGATGCGACCGCCGGACGCGGCCGGTCGGCGGGCAGGTCGAGCTGTTCGGGCAGTCCGCGCAGGGTCTCGGACCAGAACGCGATCTGCGCCGAGATCACCGATTCCGGATCGGATTCGGCGCCGAGCACCGCGCGCTGCCACAGCGCGAAGTCGGCGTACTGCACGTCGAGCGGACGCCAGGAAGGCTCGCCGCCCTCGACGCGGGCGGCGTAGGCCGTCATCACATCGCGGGTGAGCGGGCCCATCGAGAAGCCGTCGGCCGAAATGTGGTGCACCACCAGGGCGAGCACATGTTCGGTCGGGCTGATCTCGAACAGCTTGGCCCGGAACGGAACTTCGGCGGTGACGTCGAAGCCGGTCAGGATGACTTCCGCGACGCGCTGCGGCAGTTCGGCTTCGGTGACATCGATGGGCGTCAGGTCCGGGATCACCCGGGCGGTGGAGACGGTCTGCTGGTAGGCGGTGCCGTCGTACTCCGGGTAGAAGGTGCGCAGCGACTCGTGACGAGCCAGCACATCGGCGACGGCGATCTGCAGCGCCTGGCGGTCGAGCAGACCCGACAGCCGCACCGCGGCCGGGATATTGTCCACGGCCGATTCCGGATCGAAGCGGTTGAGGAACCACATGCGCTGCTGGGCCAGCGACAGCGGCACCCGCTCGGGACGCTGCTGCGGCACCAGGGCCATGCGCGCACCGGCACCGGCACGCGATTCCGCGCGGGCCGCGAGCGCGGCCACCGAGGACGCCTCGAACAGTTCGCGGACACCGAGATCGGTATCCAGTGCGGCCGAGAGCCGGGCGGCGACCTGGGTGGCGCTCAGCGAGTTGCCGCCGAGTGCGAAGAAATCGTCGTCGAGACCGACGCGTTCCAGGCCGAGCACGTCGGCGTAGGTGGCCGCGATGATCTCCTCGATCGGCGTGGTCGGCGCGCGGAATACCGCGGCCTCGAACACCGGTGCGGGCAATGCCTTTCGATCCAGCTTGCCGGAGGCATTGAGCGGGAAGGCATCGAGCACGATGACCACCGACGGGACCATGTACGCGGGCAACTGCCGCGCCAGATCCTCGCGCACCGTCTCGATATCCAGCCGCAGATTCGGCGTCGCGATGACATACGCGACGAGCTGGTCGCCGGTGTGCTGATCACCGCGCACCACGACGACGGCCTGGGCGACCTCGTCCAGCGCGGTGAGCGCCTGCTCGATCTCGCCGAGCTCGATGCGCAGACCGCGCAGCTTCACCTGGAAGTCGGTGCGGCCCAGGTAATCCAGCTCGCCGTCGGCCGTCCAGGCCACCAGGTCGCCGGTGCGGTACATGCGCGCGCCATCGGTGGCGAACGGGTTCGCGACGAACCGATCGCTGGTCAGATCCGGACGCGCGACATAGCCACGCGCCAGCTGAGTGCCCGCGAGGTACAGCTCGCCCGCGACACCGACCGGCACCGGGCGCAGCCGCGAATCGAGCACGTAGACCTGGGTATTGAAGACCGGCGCACCGATCGGCACGGTGTCGGTATCGGTCGCGACCACCTCGTGGAAGGTGACGTCGACCGCGGCCTCGGTCGGGCCGTACAGGTTGTGCAGCGCCGCACCGGTCAGCTCGCGCAGGCGATGGGCGGGCTTGGGCGGCAGCGCCTCACCGGAGGCGAATACCAGTCGCAGCGAATCACACCGCGCCGCGGCCGCATCGGCCACGAAGACCGACAGCATGGACGGCACGAAGTGGGTGACGGTGACCCGCTCGGCGGTAATGATCTCGGCGAGGTAGGCCGGATCGCGATGCCCGTCCGGCTTCGCGATGACCAGCCGCGCACCGATCTGCAACGGCCAGAAGAACTCCCACACCGAAACGTCGAAGGTGGCGGGCGTCTTCTGCAGTACGGCGTCGGCACCGGTCAGCCCGTAGGCCGACTGCATCCACACCAGACGGTTCACGATCGCGGCATGGCTGACCGCCACACCCTTCGGACGACCGGTCGAACCCGAGGTGAAGATCACGTACGCGGTATTCGACGGGCGCAACGGCGCACGCCGCTCCGCCTCGGTCACCGGCTGGTCCGAGAGCCCGAACAGGTCGAGCAGATCGATGCGCACCTGCGCGGTATCGATCTTCAGATCGTCACCGGAGGTCAGCACGCAGACCGGATCGGCGGTGGCGAGAATGTATTCCGTGCGCTCGGCCGGATGATCCGGATCCAACGGCACATACGCGCCACCGGCCACAGCCACCGCGTACATGCCGACCACCAGATCGATGGAGCGCCGCATGCCAAGGGCCACATACGATTCCGGGCCGACACCGCGTTCGATGAGCCAGCGCGCAAGGCTGTAGACCCGGGCGCCGAACTCGGCGTAGGTCAGACTGGTCCCCTCGAACGTCAGCGCGGTCGCGTCCGGAGTCGCGGCGAGCTGGGCCTCGAACATCGAGACCAGTGTGGCGGCAGCGTCCACGTCGTGTGCGGTGTCGTTCCACTCGGACACCACGAGTTCGCGCTCGGTGGTGTCGAGCAGTTCGATATCGCCGACGACCGCGGCGGGTTCGGTGGTGATCGCGGTGAGCACCCGCACCAGGCGGTCGGCGATGCGGCGCACCGTCTGCTCGTCGAACAGGTCGCGCAGGTAGCCCGCGCGCACTCGCAGCTGCGAGTCCAGCTGCGCGATCAGGGTCAGCGGATAGTGCGTGGCGTCGGCGGCCTGCATATCGACCACGGCCATGCCATCGATATCGGCGGCCTGCGCCCGGATGCCCTCGGCATCGACCGGGTAGGACTCGAAGACCACCAGCGTGTCGAACAGACCGCCGATTCCGGCGGCGGACTGGATATCGGCCAGGCCGACGTAGTGGTGATCGAGCAGATCCGCCTGCTCGCCCTGGGTCCGGGTGAGCAACTGCTCCACCGATTCCGACGGATCGAAGCGCACCCGCACCGGGACGGTGTTGATGAACAGACCGACCATCGATTCGACGCCGGACAGCTGTGCCGGACGGCCGGAAACGGTGGTACCGAACAGCACATCGTCACGGCTGGTCATCCGGCCGATCAGAATGCCCCAGGCGACCTGCAGCACGGTATTCGGCGTGACGCCGAGCGAGGCGGCGAGCGCGGTGAGTCGAGCGGTCGCCTGCTCGTCCAGCTCGAAGAAGTATTCGCCGGACAGCGAGGTGATCTCACGGCTCGCATCCGGACGGGACAGCAGCGTCGGTTCGCTGACACCGCGCAGCGCGTGGGTCCACGCGGCCACCGAGGCCGCGTGATCCTGCTGCCTGGTCCACTCCAGGAAGTGCCGGTAGGAGCGCACCGCGGGCAGCACATTGGCATCGGCGTGCGCCGCGTAGAGCACCAGCAGATCGCGCATGAGCAGCGGCATGGACCAGCCGTCGAGCAGGATGTGGTGGTTGGAGACCACGAACTGCCAACTGCCTGTGTCCGATTGGCGGCGGCCGCGGGTCCCTTCGTGGTCACGCTCCGCTACCGCCTCCGGGCCCGTCGCGGCCGCCGCGGAAGCGGTTTGGATCAGCGTGAAGCGGATCAGCGGCGGCGCGGTCAGGTCGAAGCGCTGGGTGCGGTCGGCGGCGATGAGATCGGCGGCCTCGCCGGATTCGATCCGGTCGTGCTCGGCCCAGGCGACCCGGGCGCTGTCGAGGACGACCTGCACCGGGTTGCCGTCGGTATCGGTGACGAAGGCGGTGCGCAGGTTCTCGTAGCGGTCCACCAGAGCCTGTGCGGCCGAACGCAATCGGGTCGGATCCACCCGGCCGGTGAGCGTCAGCACGGCCTGCGCGGTGTAGACGTCCACCGAGGTGGCGGCCAGGCGCGCGTGGAACAGCAGACCCGCCTGCAGCGCGGACAGTGGCCAGATATCGGCCAGTGCCGGGAAGCGCTGCTCCCAGCTATCGATATCGCGCTGTGTTAGTTCCCGCCCCGAGCCGCCCCGCGCCGAGCGCACCAGGGCGAAGTCGGACGGTGTGTGCCCGCCCGCGCCGTTCGAATTGGCGTGCCGGGCAACCGCTTCCAGTGCGGTGGTCCACAGTTCGCCGAATTCGCGGACCTGCGCGGCATCGAGCAGGGTGCTCGGGTAGCCGATATTGGCGGTCAGCTTGTCGCCGACCACGATGGCATTGATATCCAGCGGAGCCATCGCGGGCATATCCGCGTCGTAGGCTCCGCCGAGCGCGCCGAGTTCGGCGGCCGGGATCCAGCCGAAGCCGCGCAGCGCCTCGGGCACATCACCCTCGGAGACGCGGCCCAGGTAGTTGAAGCTCACCTGGCCCGGCTGTTCGACGGGCAGTTCCGTCGCGGTCGCTTCGTTCATGTAGCGCAGCAGGCCGTAGCCGATGCCCTTGTCCGGGACCGCGAGCAGCTGCTCCTTGACCGCCTTGACGGCCTTGCCGAGCGCGGGGCCGCCGGTCAGCGCGGCATCGATATCGATGCCGGACAGGTCGAAGCGGACCGGGAAGATCGCGGTGAACCAGCCGACGGTGCGCGAGAGATCCGCGCCGGGCACGATGCCCTCTTCGCGGCCGTGGCCCTCCAGGCGGATCAGCAGCGCATCGTCGGCGCGGGCAGTGGTGCGGTCGGCGCGCCACTTCGCGGTCGCCAGGGCGAGCGCGGTCAGCAGACCGTCGTTGACGCCGCCGTGGAACAGCGCGGGCACGGTGGTCAGCAGCGCCTTGGTAACCTCGGCCGACACCTCGACCTGCAGCTTCTCGATGGCGCCCGAGGTATCCACGGCGGGATCCAGCGCACGCTCGGTCAGCAGCGGATCCGCCGTACCGACCACCGAACGCCAGTAGTCGAGTTCGGCCACCCGCTCGGCACTTTCGGCCTCGCGTCGCAGTGCGTCCGCCCAGGCCCGCATCGAGGTCGCGGGTGCGACGAGCTGCGGTTCCTGGCCCGCGGTGAGCTGGCCCCAGGCGGCGACGAAGTCCGGCACCAGGATGCGCCAGGAGACACCGTCCACCACGAGGTGGTGCGCGGCCACGATGAGTCGACCGCCGCGGCTGCCGTCCGAGGGTTCCAGCCAGACGAACCGGATCACCACGCCAGCGGCCGGATCGAGTCGATCCAGTGCGGCATCCAATGCGGCGGAAGCGATCTCGAACAGTCCCGCGTCGTCGATACCGGCATCGAATTCGGTGCGATCGATCAGCGCGTCCACGTCGATGGTGCCCGGCTCGACGGTCTCGAGGGTCCAGTCCGCATCCTCGCGGTACAGCCGCGCCCGCAGCATGTCGTGGCGGTCGACCACCGCGGCAACGGTTTTCGCGATACCCGCGCGGTCGATGCCGACCGGCAATTCGAGCGCCATGGTCTGGTTGAACCGGCCGAACGAACCCTGCCGCTGCGCCATGAACCGGACCACCGGGGTCAGCGGCATGGCGCCGATGCCGCCACCGGGCAGCTCGGCCAGCGCCTCGACGGCGGTATCGGTGCTGTCGGCGGTCTCGGCGACCGCGGCGAGTCCGGCCACGGTGCGCTGCTCGAAGACATTGCGCGGGGTGAAGACCACACCGCGCGCCTTGGCCCGCGAAACCAGCTGGATGGACACGATGCTGTCGCCGCCGAGGGCGAAGAACGAATCATCGACACCGACGCGCTCGACGCCGAGCACCTCGGCGAACACCTCGGCAATGGTGTGCTCGATCGGCGTGCGCGGTGCGCGGAAGACCACCTCGGTCGCGAATACCGGCTCCGGCAGCGCCTTGCGGTCCAGCTTGCCGACCGGGGTCAGCGGAATGTGGTCGATCACCATCACCGACGACGGCACCATGTACGCGGGCAGGCGTTCCTCGACGTGCGCGGTCAGCTCGGCGACATCGATCGAATGACCCGGTACCGCAACCACATACGACACCAGCGAGGTCGCGCCCGCCGCGCCCTTGTGGCCGACGGTGACCGCGAAGTCGACGGTCTCGTGCGAGGCCAGCGCCGCGTCGATCTCACCGAGTTCGATGCGGAAACCGCGCACCTTCACCTGGAAGTCGGAGCGGCCCACATATTCGACCTCGCCGGTACAGGGCCCACCCGTCGCCCGACCACCACCCCTCATGGAATCGCTTCGCGATGCTGGAACCCATCTGACCACGTCACCGGTGCGGTACATGCGCGCACCCGCCACGTACGGATTGGCCACGAAGCGTTCGGCGCTCAGCCCGGCGCGGGCGTGATAACCGCGCGCCAGCTGGATGCCCGACAGATACAGCTCACCCGCGACACCCACCGGCACCGGCCGGAGCTGGGCGTCCAGGATCAGCGACTGCATACCGCGGATCGGCGCACCGATCACCACCGTGTCACCGGCCACCAGCGGCTCGCTGATATTGGTCATGATGGTGGTCTCGGTCGGACCGTAGCCATTGTGGAAGTTGCGGACGGACCCGTTCTCCAGCGGTACCGCCCACTTGGCGACCAGATCCGCCGGAACCGCTTCACCACCGGCGACCAGTACCCGCAGCGAGTCGAGGCCGGTCGGATCGAAGGTGGCCAGCGCGGCGGGTGTGATGAAGGCGTGCGTCACCCGCTCGGTGCGGATCAGCTCGGACAGTTCCTCACCGCCGTACACGCCGGGCGGCGTCACCACGAGCGCACCGCCCGCGCCGACCGCGAGCAGCAGTTCCAGGATCGAGGCATCGAAGCTGGGCGAGGCGAAATGCAGTGCGCGCGAACCGGAATCGAGGTCGTAGCGCACGATCTGCTCGACGCTGAAGTTCGCGAGTCCGGCATGGGTGACCACCACGCCCTTGGGCACACCGGTGGAACCCGAGGTGTAGATGACGTAGGCCGGATGCGCCGGGCGCAGCGGGCGGACCCGGTCGGCGTCGGTGATCGGACCGCCGTCGAATCCGTCCAGGTCGAGCTCGTCCAGCACCAGCCAGCGCACCGAATCCGGCAGGCCGTCGCGAACCGCCGCGACCGTCAGGCCGACCGGCGAACCGGAATCGGTGACCATGTGCGCGATGCGCTCGGCCGGGTAGTTCGGGTCGACGGGCACGAATGCCGCACCCGTCTTCGATACCGCCCAGGCGGCGAAGACCGAATCCGCGGACCGCGGCACGCCGACGGCGACCAGATCCTCGGTGCCGATGCCCTCGGCGATGAGCAAGCGCGCCAACCGGTTCGACTGCTCGTCGAGGTCGCCGTAGGACACACGTGTCCCCTGGAACACGATGGCGGTCGCCTTCGGATCCATCGCGGCGGCCTCGGCGAGCAGCTCGGGCAGAGTGCGCGCGGGCACCGCGGGCGCACCGGTGCGGGCGATCAGATCGGCCCGCTCCTGCGCGTCGAGCACATCGATGGCACCGACCGCGACCGTCGGGTCGGCGGCGATGGCCTCCAGCACTCGCCGCCAACGCTGCGTGATCAGCTCGGCGGTCGACTCGTCGAACAGCTCGGTGGCGTAGGTGAGCGCCAAAATCATTCCGGCGGAACCGGTTTCCGACAGCGTGAACTGCAGGTCGAAGCGGGCCACATTCTCGTCGAGGTCCAGTGCGGACACCGACAGACCCGGCAATTCGAGTGCGGTGCGCTCCAGGTTCTGGAATGCGAGCATCACCTGGAACAGCGGGTTGCGTGCCTGCGAGCGTTCCGGTGCGAGCAGTTCCACGAGCCGTTCGAACGGCACGTCGGCGTTGCCGAAGGCATCCAGGTCGGTCGAGCGCACCCGGTCCAGCAGCGCCGTGAACGATTCGGACTGATCGATACCGGTGCGCAGCACGAGGGTGTTGACGAACATGCCGACGAGATCGTCGAGCGCCTGCTCACCGCGTCCCGCGATCGGCGAGCCGACG
Source organism: Nocardia pseudovaccinii (assembly GCF_050942345.1). NCBI lineage: Bacteria > Bacillati > Actinomycetota > Actinomycetes > Mycobacteriales > Nocardiaceae > Nocardia > Nocardia pseudovaccinii. The sequence goes on along the minus strand of NZ_CP192074.1, from coordinate 1,443,703 downwards.
GCGATATCGTCGGTGCCCGACAAGCGGGCCAGCAGCACCGTGAGCGCGCTGTGCATCACCATGAACAGCGACGCACCGCGTTGGCGCGCAATACCTTCCAGCGCCGCGATGAGTTCGGCGGGCAGTTCGGTCTGCAGGGTCGCGCCGCGATGTGAGGCGATCGCGGGACGCGGTCGATCGGTGGGCAGCGGCAGTTCGTCCGGAACACCGTCGAGAGCGCGCTTCCAATGCGCTACCTGACGCGCCATCAGCGACGTCGGATCGTCCTCGGCGCCGAGGACTTCGCGCTGCCAGATGGCGAAGTCCGCGTACTGCACCGGCAGCGGCGCCCAGCCGGGCGCGGCGTCCTGGGCGCGCGCGGTGTAGGCGAGCATCACATCGCGGGTCAGCGGGCCGATGGAGAAGCCGTCGGCCGCGATGTGGTGCACCACGACGACGAACACATGCTCGTCGGCGCCTGCGGAGAAGAGCCTGGTCCGCAGCGGAGCCTGTTCGGACACATCGAATCCGGTGGTCACGAATTCGGTCACCGCCGCGGTCAGCTCGGCCGGATCGACCGAAACCGGCTGCAGATCGAGCGCGATCGCGTCGGCGGGCACGATCACCTGGACCGGGGTTCCACCGTGCTCCGGGTAGCGGGTGCGCAGCGATTCGTGCCTGCGCACCACATCCGCCACCGCCAGCCGCAGCGCCTCGATATCGAGCGCACCGGTCAGGCGGATGGCGACCGGAAGGTTGTAGGCCGCGGATGTGGTGTCGTACTTGTTCAGGAACCACATGCGCTGCTGCGCGAACGACAGCGGCACGAGTTCGTCGGCCTTGCGCGGGCGGGCGACCAGCCGGGCGCGCGCGGCGCCGTCGGCATGCGATTCCACTCGGGCCGCCAGCGCTTCCACGGTGGAGGCCTCGAACAGCGCGCGCACCGGGACGGTGGTGCCGAGCGCCGCGCCGATCCGGGCGACCACCCTGGTCGCGATGAGCGAGTTGCCGCCGAGGTCGAAGAAGTCGTCGTCGACACCGACCCTGGGCAGGTCGAGCACATCGGCGAAGACCGCGGCGACGGTCTCCTGCACCGGCGTCACCGGTGCGCGGAAAGCCTTGGCCTGCACCGCGGGCGCGGGCAGCGCGCGACGGTCCAGCTTGCCGTTGACGGTCAACGGAATCCACTCGAGCCGCACCAGCGCCGCGGGCACCATGTAGGACGGAAGTCGTTGCGCCGCACCGCTGCGCACCACGTCGAGGTCCGGGACGACATCGGGTTCGGCGACCACGTAGGCCACGATCCGCTGATCGCCCGGCTGATCCTCGCGCACGATGACCGCGGCCTGGGCGATGCCCGGCTGGGCCAGAATGGCGGATTCGATCTCACCGAGTTCGATGCGGAAGCCGCGCACCTTGACCTGATCGTCGGCGCGGCCCAGGTACTCGAGCTCGCCGAAGCGGTTCCAGCGCGCGAGGTCGCCGGAGCGGTACAGGCGTGTGCCCGCGGCCTCCGCGTCGGCGAGGGGGTTCGCGACGAAGCGGGTGGTGGTCAGGTCCGAGCGGCCGAGGTAGCCGCGGGCCAACTGCGGTCCCGCGACATACATTTCGCCCGCGACACCGACCGGCACCGGCCGCAGCCGGTTGTCGAGGACGTACACGCGCAGACCCGCGATGGCGCGGCCGACCACGCTGCCGGAGGCGGCGGCGATGGTCGCGGCGTCCAGCGCACGGTAGGACACGTGCACCGTGGTCTCGGTGATGCCGTACATATTGACCAGCAGCGGAGCGACATGCGCCGAGCGCCGGTCGGTGCCGTCACCGTGTCGGGCAACCCAATCCGAGAGCCTGCGCAATTCGAGGGCTTCACCGCCGAACACCACGTAGCGCAAGGCCAGCGGTTCGGCATCCGGCGCGGCATTGCGATCCGCCTCGGCCAGTTGGTAGAACGCGGACGGCGTCTGGTTGAGCACCGTGACCTGCTCCACCCGCAGCAGTTCCAGGAACTGTTCGGGCGAGCGCGAGGTGTAGTAGTCGACGACCACCAGGGTGCCGCCGAACAGCAGCGGACCCCACAGCTCCCACACCGAGAAGTCGAAGGCGTAGGAGTGGAACAGTGTCCACACATCGCGGGGGCCGAAGCCGAAGTCGCGATCGGTATTGGCGAACAGCCGCACCACATTCCGATGCGCGACCGCCACACCCTTCGGGCGTCCGGTGGAGCCGGAGGTGTAGATCACGTACGCGACATTGTCCGGGGTGAGCGCCGCGAGACGGTCGGCATCGGTGATCGGCGCATCGTCGGCGTCCTCGACATTGCCGGTCTCCACCGCGAATCCGTCGAGCACCACGGTCGGCAGCTCGTCGGGCACCCTCACCTGAACCGTCGAATCGAGGATCACACTGGTCGGACGCGAATCCGCGAGCACGTAGGCGATGCGGTCGGCCGGGTAGGTCGGGTCGACAGGCACATAGCCCGCACCGGTCTTCACCACCGCGAGCAACGCGACCACGAGATCGAGCGAGCGCGGCAGGATCACCGCGACCAGCGATTCGGGACCCGCGCCGTCGGCGATCAGCCTGCGCGCCAATACATTCGCGCGCCGGTCCAGCTCCGCGTAGGTCAGCGATTCGATGCCGAATTTGGCCGCCGTATTGTCCGGATGCGCGGCCACCGCCTGCTCGAACAGATCGACCAGCGTGGTCCCCGGTGCACTGAATCGCGGTGCGCTGTATCGGATTGCGGCGCTCCCGGTGCCCTGCGTGCGCGAGTACGCCTTGCCGAGCGCTGTCTCGACGGCCCCCCGTGCTGCCTCCGGGCCCGTCGCTCGCGCCAGGCTGTCGAATCCGGACGACACCCAGCGCTGCGACACATTGAGCCGCTCGGCCTCACCGAGCAGATCGATATCACCGATGACGATCTCGGGATCCTCGACCACACTCTGCAGAATCCGGACCAGGCGATCGGCGAACGATGCCACCGTCTCCGGATCGAACAGCTCGGTGGCGTAGTTCCAGGACAGGCCCAGTGCACCGTCGGCAGTCTCGCCGACGGTCAGCTGCACATCGAATTTGGCTGTGCCGGGATCGAATTCGACCACCGACAGCTCGACACCCGGCAGCGCGACGGTGCCCATTTCCGCGGCCGACGCGGCCTCGAAGGTCAACGCAACCTGGAACAGCGGATGGTGTGCCTGGGACCGGGCCGGGCTGTGTCTACCCACCCCGGCGGCTCCGCCGCCTTGCCGTCCCCAGAGGACATCCACCAGCCGCTCGAACGGCACATCGGCATTGGCGAAGGCCGCGAGATCGGTGCGACGCACCTGTGCGAGCAGATCGCTGAACTTGGCGCTCGGCTCGACCTCGTTGCGCAGCACCAGCGTATTGACGAACATGCCGACCAGATCGTCGAGCGCGCGTTCACCGCGGCCCGCGATCGGGGTGCCGATAGCGATATCGGTGCTGTTGGACAGCCGGGCCGCCCAGGCCGCAAGTGCCGCGTGCATGACCATGAACAGCGTGACCCCACGCGCGCGGGCGAGTTCGGCCAGCGCGCCGTGCAATTCGGTGTCGATCGAGAAGCCGTGCGTGCCACCGGCATTGGACGCGACCTCGGGCCGCGAGCGGTCGGCGGGCAGTTCGATCTGATCGGGCAGATCGGCCAGCTGCTCGGTCCAGTACGCGAGCTGCTGTGCCGCGACCGATTCCGGATCGTCCTCGCTGCCGAGCACGTCGCGCTGCCACAGCGTGTAGTCGGCGTACTGGACATCCAGCGGCGTCCAGGCGGGCGCCTCGCCGCGACTGCGCTCGGTGTAGGCCAGCACCACGTCACGCAGCAGCGGACGCAGCGAGAAACCGTCACCACTGATGTGGTGCATGACGAGCACCGCGACATGGTTCTGCGCATCGATGCTGAGCAGGTTGGCCCGGAACGGCACCTCGCTGGTCACATCGAAGTGCACGCTCGCCAGCTCGACGATGCGCGCGGGCACCGCGCCGGGGGCGATCGCCTCGGTCGCCAGCTCGAAGCGCACCTCGTCGGTGTGCAGCACGTGCTGGTAACCGGTGCCTTCGACCTCCGGGTAGATGGTGCGCAGCGCCTCGTGCCTGGCCAGCACGTCGCCGACGGCGGCGTTCAGCGCGGCGATATCGACATCGCCGGTGAGCCGGACGGCCACCGGAATGTTGTTGACCGCGGTGCGGTTGTCGAAGCGGTTCAGGAACCACATCCGCTGCTGGGCCAGCGACAGCGGTACCAGCTCGGGGCGCGGTTGCGGAGTCAGCGGTGCGCGACCGCCTTCGCCCGCGGCCGATTCCACCAGTGCGGCCAGTGCCGCGACATTCGAAGCCTCGAACAGCGCGCGCACCGGGATCTGGGTGTCCAGCGCCGCACCGAGTCGCGCGGCGACCTGGGTTGCGATCAGTGAGTTGCCGCCCAGTTCGAAGAAATCGTCGTCCAGACCGACGCCGTGGCCGACGCCCTGCAGACCAAGCACCTCGGCGAAGGTGCCCGCGACGATCTCCTCCACCGGGGTGGTCGGCGCGCGGAATACCTTGGCCGCGAACGTCGGTGCGGGCAGCGCCTTGCGATCCAGCTTGCCGGAGGCATTGAGCGGGAACTCGTCGAGCACCATGTATGCCGCTGGCACCATGTACGCGGGCAACTGCTCGCCGAGCGTGTTCTTGACGGTCTCGATCTCGATGGCCCGGTCCGGATTTGCGACCAGGTAGGCGACCAGCTGATCGCCGGTCCGGTCATCCGAATGCACCAGCACGACCGCCTGCGCGACCGCGGCCTGCGCGGTGAGCGCCGACTCGATCTCACCGAGTTCGATGCGCAGACCGCGCAGCTTCACCTGGAAGTCGGTGCGGCCCAGGTATTCCAGTTCACCGCGCGGCGTCCACATGACGAGGTCACCGGTGCGGTACATGCGCTCGGCGGCACCGAACGGGTTCGCGACGAAACGTTCGGTGGTCAGGTCCGGGCGGCCGACATAGCCGTGCGCCAGCTGCGCGCCCGCCAGATACAGCTCCCCCGGGACGCCCGCGGGCACCGGACGCAACCGCGAATCCAGCACGTACACCTGGGTGTTGAACACCGGCGCACCGATCGGCACCGAGCTGATATCGGCGTCGGTGACCTCGTGGAAGGTGACATCGACCGCGGCCTCGGTGGGACCGTACAGGTTGTGCAGTCGCGCGCCGGTCAGCTGGCGCAGGCGCTGCGCGGCCACGGCGGGCAGCGCCTCACCGGAGGCGAAAACATTACGCAGACTGGTGCATTCGGCCGCGCGGTCCTCGGCGACGAATACCGAGAGCATGGACGGCACGAAGTGTACCGTGGTGACCTGCTCGTCGACGATCAGGCGCGCCATATAGGCCGGATCGCGGTGACCGTCCGGCTTGGCGACGACCAGGCGCGCGCCGACCTGCAAGGGCCAGAAGAACTCCCACACCGACACGTCGAAGGTCGCCGGAGTCTTCTGCAGCACAACGTCTTCGGCGGACAAGCCGTATTCGGCGTGCATCCACACCAGGCGGTTGACGATCGCCGCGTGCGAGACCGCGACCCCCTTGGGACGACCGGTCGAACCCGAGGTGAAGATCACGTACGCGGTATTGCCCGGACGCAGCGGGCGATGCCGATCCGCGTCGGTCAGCGGTTCGTCCGAGAACTCGGCGAGATCGAGTTCATCGATGCGGACCTGGCGCGACACCGTGGTCTCCAGATCGGTGCCGGAGGTCAGCACGCAGACCGGTCGCGCGGTCTCCAGGATGTAGTCGATGCGCTCGGCCGGATGATCCGGATCCAGCGGCACGTACGCACCACCGGCGGCATTGATCGCGTACATGCCGACGACCAGATCGATCGAGCGCCGCATGCCAAGGGCCACATAGGATTCCGGGCCGACGCCGTTCTGCTTCAGCCAGCGCGCCAGTCGGTGCACCCGGGCGGCGAACTCGGCATATGTCAGCGTCGCGGAGCGACTCGATGAGGGGTGGTGGTCGGGCGACGGGTGGGCCAGACTTGTCCCCTCGTAGCTGACCGCGTAGGCGTCCGGCGTGCGCAGCACCTGCGCCTCGAACAGTGAGACCAGCGTCGCGGCCGCATCGCCGACCGGCGAGGTCAGTGCCGCGTCCACCGGGAATTCGGTCTCGTTCCACCGGTCGAGCACCTGGGTCCGCTCGGTGTCGTCGAGCAGGTCGATATCGCCCACCACGATCGCCGGTGCGGCGGTGATACCGCGCAGCACCCGGACGAAGCGCTCGGCGAAGGCGTCAGCGAACCGATCGTCGAAAAGGTCGGTGGCATAGACGAGTTCAGCGGCCATCTCCGATTCCGCGCCCTCGCTCAGCGTGAGCTGCAGGTCGACCTTGGCGGTCGGCGGATCGATACCGAGTTCGGAAACCGCGAGTCCGGGCAGCTCCAGCGAGGTGCGCCCGAGGTTCTGGAACGACAGCATCACCTGGAACAGCGGATGCCGCGCCTGCGAGCGGGCCGGGTTCAGCACCTCGACCAAACGCTCGAACGGCACGTCGGCGTGGGCGAAGGCCTGCAGATCGCGCTCGCGCACCTGGGCGAGCAGATCGGTGAACGCTTCGGTCGGATCGACCTGGGTGCGCAGCACCAGGGTGTTGACGAACATGCCGACCAGGTCGTCGAGGACCTGCTCGCCACGACCGGCCACCGGGATGCCGATGGCGATGTCATCCGAACCGCTCAGCCGCGCGAGCAGAGTCGCGAAGGCGCTGTGCACCACCATGAACAGCGTGGTGTTGTGCTCGTGCGCGACGCGGTTGAGCGCCTCGACGAGTGCGCCGGGCAGCTGGAATCGGTGCGTGCGTGCCGCATACGACGCGACGACCGGCCGCGGCTTGGGCGAGAGACGCAGTTCCTCCGGCAGTCCGGCCAGGGTTTCGCGCCAGTACCCGAGCTGTTCGGAGATCAGCGAGGTCGGATCGTCCTCGGAGCCGAGCGTTTCACGCTGCCACAGTGCGTAATCCACGTACTGCACCGCGAGTGGCGGCCAGACCGGCGCGGATTCCGAACTACGCGCGATGTAGGCCGACATCAGATCGCGGACCAGCGGACGCATCGAGAAGCCGTCCGCCGCGATGTGATGCACCACGACCGAGAGCACGTGGTTCTGCGTGTTGTCGCGCCACTTCTTACTGCTCAGCGGCGCGCGCTCGACCTGGTAGAGCCGAATCCGCACCGGGGATTCGGTCGTGATGTCGAAACCGCGACCGATGAATTCGTAGAGGGCACTGCCCAATTCGCTTTCGGCGACCGGGACGATCTCCAGTTCCGGAATCGCCCGCGCGGCCGGAAGCACCTGCTGGTAGGCCACGCCCTCGTGCGACGGGTAGATCGTGCGCAGCGATTCGTGCCGGGTGATCACATCGGCGATCGCGCCGCGCAACGCGGGCAGATCGAGATGCCCGTGCAGCCGCACCGCCGCCGGAATATTGTCGGCGGCCGAATCGGCGTCGAAGCGGTTGAGGAACCACATCCGCTGCTGTGCGAGCGACAGCGGCGGGTACTCCGGCCGCGGGCGCACGGTCAGCGCCTGGCGGGCACCGGCCCCGGCGCTGGCCTCCATGCGCGCGGCGAGCGCGGCGACGGTCGGCGCCTCGAACAGCAGGCGCACCGGAACCTGGGTGTCCAGTGCCGCGCCGAGCCGCGCCACCACCTGGGTGGCGACCAGCGAGTTGCCGCCGAGATCGAAGAAGTTGTCGTCGATGCCGATGCGCTCGTGGCTCAGCACATCGCTGAAAATGTCGACGACGATCTCTTCGATCGGGGTCGACGGTGCGCGGAATTCCTTGGACTCGAAGACGGGTTCGGGCAGCGCGCGCCGATCGAGCTTGCCGTTGGGGTTCAACGGCATGGCGTCGAGCACCACGATGGCGGCGGGGACCATGTACGACGGCAGCTGCTCGGTCAGGTGCGCGCGCAGCTCGTCGAGGTCGACCGTGCCGCCAGTGGCGGGCACCACATAGGCGACCAGCTGATCGCCGGTCCGCGCATCCGCACGCACCAGCGCGACCGCCTGGGCCACCGAATCGTGTGTGGTGAGGGCGGTTTCGATCTCACCCAGTTCGATGCGCAGACCGCGCAGCTTCACCTGGAAGTCGGTCCGGCCGAGATAGACGATGGCACCGTCCGCGTTGCGGGTCACCAGGTCGCCGGTGCGGTACATCCGGGATCCGGAGGAGCCGAACGGGTTCGCCACGAAGCGATCCGCGGTCAGATCGGTACGCCCGAAGTAGCCGCGCGCCAACTGCGCACCGGCCAGATACAGCTCACCCGCGACACCCGGCGCGACCGGATGCAGGCGGGCATCGAGCACATACGCCTGGGCATTCCAGACCGGCAGACCGATCGGCACCGCGCCGACCAGACCCTGCGCCACCGGGCCGTGCGTCGCGTGCACCGCGAATTCGGTCGGGCCGTAGAGGTTGTAGAGCTCGGCGGAGCTGACCTTACGAATGGCGGCGACGGTGTCACCGGTGAAGGCCTCACCGGCGACCAGCAATGCGCGCAACGACTCGAGTGCCGCGCCACCGGCGGCATCCACACTGCCCGCGAAGACGGTCAGCATGGACGGCACGAACGAGGTCATGGTGACCCGTTCGGCCGCGATGACTTCCGCGAGGTACTGCGGGTCGCGATGACCGTCCGGGGTGGCCACGACAATTCGGCCGCCGGTGGACAACGGACCGAACAGCTCCCACACAGACACGTCGAACGTTGCCGGGGTCTTGAACAACACGACGTCATCAGCACCGATGCCGTATTCACCGGTGATCCAACGGATCTGGTTCACCACCGCGGAATGCGGCAGCGCCACACCCTTCGGACGACCGGTCGAACCGGAGGTGAAGATGACGTACGCGGTGTTCTCCGCCCGCAGCGGCGCGATCCGCTCCGCATCGGTGACCGGCGCATCCGAGTACTCGGACAGCTCCAGCTCATCGATGGAAAGCGTGGGCAGCCCGCCGCTTTCGAAGTTGTCCCGCGAGGTCGTCAGCACACAGGCCGGTGCTGCCGACTCGAGCACATAGCTGATCCGCTCGGTGGGCTGATCCAGGTCCAGCGGCACATAGCCGCCGCCTGCCTCCTGCACCGCGTACGCCGCGACCACGAAATCGACCGAACGCCGCAGACCGAGGGCGACAAGCTTTTCCGGTCCGACGCCGGCCTCGATCAACCGCCGCGCCAAACGGTGCACGCGCGCACCGAATTCGGCATACGTCAGCGAGGTGCCGATGGCCGGATCCACGATCGCGACCGCATCCGGCGTGGCCGCGGCCTGCGCGGCGAACTCGCCGACCAAGGTGAGCCCGGCACCCTTGCGAACACCGGAGCGACGCGGGGTGCGGCCGGGCTGACGACGCGGCAGCAAATCGTGCTTGGTGTCGTTCCAGCCGAGGACCGCGAGTGCGGTTTCCTGATCGTCGAGCAGTTGGATATCGCCGATCGGCACGGTCGGATCGGCGATGATGGCCGCCAGGATCCGATCGAGGCGCCGCGCGAAGGCCGCCACCGTGTCCTCGTCGAAAAGATCGAGGGCGTAGGAGATTTCGGCCGACATACCGGCGGCCTCGCCCGATTCCTGGGTCTCCTGCAGGGTCAGCTGCAGATCGAATTTGGCCAGTCGCGCGTCGTAATCGATGCCGTTGACCGACAGTCCGGGCAGTTCCAGGTTGGCCTGCTTGACGTTCTGGAACGCCAGCATCACCTGGAACAGCGGATTGCGGGCCTGCGAGCGGGCCGGGTTCAGGATTTCGACCAGGCGCTCGAACGGCAGATCCGCGTGCGCGAACGCCTGCAGGTCGGTTTCCCGAGCCAGGGCGAGCAGGTCGGCGAAGCTCGCCGAACCCGCGACATCGGTGCGCAATACGAGCGTATTGACGAACATGCCGATCAGGTCGTCCAGCGCGGCCTCACCACGACCGGCGGCCGGGGTACCGATCGCGATATCGCTGGTACCGCTGGCCCGCGCCAGCAGCACGGCGAGCGCGCTGTGCATGACCATGAACAGCGACGAATTGTGCTTGCGCCCCAAATCGATGAGCGCACGCTGGGTCTCGGCGGAGATCACGAACGCGTAGGTGCCGCCGCGGTAGGAGGCGATCGCCGGACGCGGGCGGTCCGAAGGCAGCACCAATTCGTCGGGCAGATCGGCGAGTTGTTCGGTCCAGTACCGGATCTGGCTGGAGATCAGCGATTCCGGATCGCCCTCGGAGCCGAGCACCTCGCGCTGCCACAGCGCGTAGTCCGCGTACTGCACCGGCAGCGCGGACCAGGCGGGCGACTCCCACGAGGTGCGCGCCGCGTACGCCACCATGACGTCACGCGCCAGCGGCCCCATCGACCAACCGTCGGCCGAAATGTGGTGCACCACCATGCCGAGTACGAACTCGGACTCGCTGATCTCGAAAAGCCTTGCGTGCAAAGGCACTTCGTCGGTGACGTCGAAAGCCATGGAGGCCAGGTCGATCAGATGCTCGACCAGCGTCTCCTCGGTGACCCGGTACGGGGTCAGGTCGGGCACGATCTGCGCCGCGTCGAGCACCACCTGAACCGGACCGCTCTTGGTCTCCGGGAAGACGGTGCGCAGCGATTCGTGCCGGTCGATCACGTCGATGACGGCGACCTGCAGTGCGGCGACATCGAGGTCACCGGAGAGCCGGATGGCGACCGGAATGTTGTTGACCGCCGAGGCGGTATCGAAGCGGTTGAGGAACCACATGCGCTGCTGTGCGAGCGACAGCGGCACCTCTTCCGGGCGCTCCCGGGCGACCAGCGCACTGCGGGCACCGGCACCGGCATGCGATTCCACCCGGGCCGCCAGCGCGGCCACGGTGGACGCCTCGAATACCATCCGCACCGGCACCCGGGTATCGAGTGCGGTGCCGATGCGCGAGGCCACCTGGGTGGCGATCAGCGAGTTGCCGCCGAGTTCGAAGAAGTCGTCGTCCACGCCGACGCGCGGCAGGTCGAGCACCTCACCGAAGATCTGGGCGACGATCTCCTCGATGGGTGTGCTCGGCGCACGGAAGGTGTGCACCTCGAAGACCGGCTTGGGCAGGGCGCGCCGATCGAGCTTGCCGTTCGCATTGAGCGGCATGGCCTCGAGCGTCACGAACGCCGCGGGCACCATGTAGGTGGGCACCATGCCTGCCAGATGCGTGCGCAGCGCGGTATCGAATCCCGCCTCCGGCTCGGCCTCGGTCGGCACCACATAGGCGACCAACTGGTCGCCGAGCCGGCTGTCGGAACGGACCAGCGCGACCGCCTGCGCCACCGCCGGATGGGCGCGCAAGGCGGCTTCGATCTCGCCGAGCTCGATCCGGACACCGCGCAGTTTCACCTGGAAGTCGGTGCGACCGCTGTAGACGATCTGTCCCGCGGCATCGCGGGTCACCAGGTCACCGGTGCGGTACATGCGAGAACCGCTGGGGCCGAACGGATTCGCGACGAAGCGGTCGGCCGTCATATCCGGCCGGGTGAGATAACCGCGCGCCAGCTGGTCGCCCGACAGATACAGCTCACCCGCGACACCCGGGGGCACCGGATGCAGTCGCGCGTCGAGCACATAGGCCTGGGTATTCCAGACCGGCGCACCGATCGGCACCGCGCCACGCACCACCTCGCCGACGACGGCATGGGTGGCGTTGACGGTGAATTCGGTTGGGCCGTAAAGGTTTATCAGCGTGATATCGGGCCGGCCGAGCTTGCGGAACGCCTCAACCGCCTCACCGGTGAACGCCTCACCACCGACCAGCAGCATGCGCACCGAGCTCAGCGCCGCCGAATCGACGGTACCGGCGAATACGGTCAGCAGCGACGGCACGAACGAGGTCACGGTGACCTGTTCGGCGGCGATGACCTCGGTCAGATATTGGGTGTCACGATAGCCGTCGTGGGTGGCGATCACGGTCCGGCCACCGGTCAGCAAGGGCGCCAACGGCTCCCACACCGACGCGTCGAAGGTGGCCGGAGTCTTGTACAGCGCGACATCGTCGGCGCCGAGCCCGAATTCGCTGATGAGCCAGCGCATCTGGTGCACCAGCGCGGCATGCGAGACCCCGACGCCCTTCGGGCGACCGGTGGAACCCGAGGTGAAGATCGCGTACGCCAAATGCTCTGGGCGCAAAGGCGATACGCGCTCGGCATCGGTCACCGGGGCATCGGAGATCCCCGACAGATCGAGCTCGTCGACAACGAGCGACTCCAGGCCCTCCGGCGCGAACCGGTCCCGCGACGTGGTCAGCACATAGGCAGGCGCCGCGGTATCGAGCACATGGGCGATGCGTTCGGCAGGCTGATCGAGATCGAGCGGCACATAGGTGCCACCGGCCTCGAGCACCGCGTGGATCGCGGTCATCAGGTCGAGCGAGCGCCGCATACCGAGCGCGACCGGGACATCCGGGCCGACGCCCGCCTGGATCAGCCAGCGCGCGAGCGCGTGCACCCGAGACCCGAAATCCGCATACGTCAACGACGCACCGACGGCCGGGGTGAAACCGTCGACGGAGCGGTCGACCACGGCGATCGCGTCCGGTGTCGCGGCCACCTGGCGGGTGAACAGATCGCTCACCGTCCCGGCCGTATCGAGCGCACGCGGCGCACCGTGCCAGCCGTCGCGTGCCAGCTCGACTTCGCGTTCGTCGAGCAGATCGATATCACCGACGATCGCCGCCGGATCCGCGGTCACACCGCGCAGAATCCGTACCAGCCGATCGGCGAACGACGAGACGGTCGCCTCGTCGAACAGGTCGGTGGCGTAGGAGACGACCACCGAAACGCCCGCGGGCTCACCCTGGTTGCCGCGCTGTTCGGTCAGCGTCCAGAGCAGATCGAATTTGGCGATGTGGACTTCGAGTTCGGCGGCCGACACCGACAGTCCGGGCAGTTCCAGTGTGCCGTGCGACATCTCCTGGAACGACAGCATCACCTGGAACAGCGGATGCCGCGCCTGCGAGCGGGTCGGGTTGACCACCTCGACGAGACGTTCGAACGGAACGTCGCTGTAGGCGAACGCCGCGAGGTCGACTTCCCTGGTGCGCCCGAGGAATTCGGTGAAGGACCGACCCGGATCGACCTCCGAGCGCAGCACGAGCGTGTTGACGAACATGCCGATCAGGTCGTCGAGGGCCTGTTCGCCACGTCCGGCGACCGGGGTGCCGATGGCGATATCGGTGGTGCCGGACAGCCGGGCCAGCAGCAGTGCGAGCGCGGCGTGCAGCACCATGAACGGGGTCGCGCCCTCGGCGCGGGCCAGTGCGCTCAGCCGGGTGTGCAGTTCGGCATCGATATCGAAAGCGAACTGCGCGCCGCGGAAGCTCTGCACCGGCGGACGCTGCCGATCGGTGGGCAGATCCAGCTGATCCGGCAGACCGGCCAGCGCATCCCGCCAGTAGGCGATCTCGCGGGCGGCCATGGACTCGGAATCGCTTTCGGCGCCGAGCAATTCGCGCTGCCACAGGGTGTAGTCGCGGTACTGCACCGGCAGGGGCGCCCAGGCGGGCGCTTCCCCGGCCGCGCGGGCCAGATACGCGGTCGTGACGTCGCGCGCGAGCGGCCCGAACGAGAAGCCGTCCGCCGCGATGTGGTGCACGACGAAGGCGAGCGCGTACTCGGGCGTGTCATCCGAGGACGCACCGATGATCTGATACAGGCGCACCCGAATGGGCAGCTCGGTCGAGACATCGAAGCCAGCCGAGGCGAATTCGGTGAGCACGTCGAGCAATTCGGCCACCGCGAGCGGCTGCACGTCGACATCGAGGTCGACCTGGTCGATCGGCAGCACCTGCTGATAGGCGCCGTCGCCCGAGTTGGGGAAGATGGTGCGCAGCGATTCCTGGCGGGTCAGCACATCGGTGAGTGCGGCCCGCATCGCGTCGAAATCGACGCGACCGCCCAACCGCACCACGAACGGCAGGTTGTAGGTCGGCACCGTGGAGTCGAACTGGTTGATGAACCACATCCGCTGCTGTGCCAGCGACAGCGGCACCCGCTCGGGCAGTTCCTGGGCCACCAGGGCCGGTCGTGGCCGATCGGTGGGCGGCGCCGATTCGGCGCGGGCGGCCAGACCGGCCACGGTCGGGGTCTCGAACAGCGCGCGCACGCCGATCCGGGTGCCGAATGCCGCGCCGATCCGCGCCACCACCTGGGTGGCGACCAGCGAGTTGCCACCCAGATCGAAGAAGTTGTCATCGATGCCGACGCGTTCCTGGCTGAGCACATCGGCGAAGATGGCCGCCACGATCTGCTCGGCCGGGGTACGCGGCGCCCGGAAGGCGGTCGCGTCCACGCTGAACACCGGCTCCGGCAAAGCCTTTCGGTCCAGCTTGCCGGAGGTGTTGAGCGGGAATGCGTCCAGCACCATGATCGCCGCGGGCACCATGTAGCTCGGCAGCTTTTCCGCGACGAACCGGGTGAGTTCGATCGGTTCGATCGACCGGCCCGGCGCGGGCACGACATAGGCGACCAACTGCTGACCGGTCGCGGTATCCATCACCAGCACCGCGGCCTGGCTGACCGCGGGATGGGCAAGCAGATCGGTTTCGATCTCACCGAGCTCGATGCGCTGACCGCGGAATTTCACCTGGAAGTCGGTGCGGCCGATGTATTCCAGGGTCCCCGCGACATTCCAGCGCACCAGGTCACCGGTGCGGTACATGCGCTCGCCATTGCTGCCGAACGGGTTGGCGACGAACCGATCCGAGGTCAGATCCGGGCGACCGCGGTAACCGCGCGCCAGCTGACGCCCGCCCAGATACAGCTCACCCGGTGCGCCGACGGCCGCCGGGCGCAGCCGCGAATCCAGCACGTAGACCTGGACATTCCACTCCGGAATACCGATCGGCACCGTGACGGTGTCGGCGGCGGTGGCCTCCCAGTAGGTGACCGAGACGGCGGCCTCGGTGGGGCCGTACAGGTTGTGCAGACCGGCCGAGGTAAGAGCGCGGAAACCCGCGGCGGTCTCCGGCGGCAGCGCCTCACCGATGACGAAAACCGCACGCAGCGTGGCACATTGGACGGCGGTGGCATGGGCGACGAAAACCGTCAGCATGGACGGCACGAAGTCGGTGACGGTGACCCCGTGCCGCTCGATCATCTCGGCGACATACAGCGGATCGCGGTGCCCGTCCGGAGTCGCGACAACAAGTTTCGCGCCGACCATCAGCGGCAGGAAATAACCCCACAGCGATACGTCGAAGGTGGTCGCGGTCTTCTGCAGGTACACATCGTCGGCAGTCAGGCGGTACTCGTCGAGCATCCACAGCTGCTGGTTGACGATCGCATGATGGGTTACCGCAACGCCTTTCGGGCGTCCGGTCGAACCCGAGGTGTAGATCACGTAGGCGGTGTTGTCCGGCCGCAGCGGACCGAGGCGCTCGGCATCGGTGACCGGGGCATCGTCGTACGCGGAGACGTCGAGGGTGTCGATTTCCACCCGGCGCACCGATTCCGGCAGCTCGAGTTCGTCACCGGAGACCGTCAGCACACAGACCGGTGCCGCGGACTCGAGGATGTAGGCGGTGCGATCCGCCGGATGATCCGGATCGATCGGCACATACGCGCCACCGGCCTTGAGCACCGCGTGCATACCGACGACGAGATCGAGCGAACGTCGCATGCCAAGTGCGACAAGCGATTCCGGGCCGACACCGTCGGCGATCAGGAACCGGGCCAGGCGATTGACCCGCGCGGCGAACTCCGCATAGGTCAGCGTCGCGGAGCGACTCGATGAGGGGTGGTGGTCGGGCGACGGGTGGGCCAGCTGCGCGCCCTCGAAATCGAGGGCGACGTTGTCCGGGGTCAGCTGAATCTGCGCATCCAGCAGGGCCGCCAGGGTGGTTTCCGGGACGTCCTGCTCGGAGTCGTTCCACTCCGCGACGGTCAGCTCCCGCTCCGCCGCGGTGGTCAGCTCGAGGCCCCAGACCGGCGCATCCGCTTCGGCCCGCAGGAAGCGCTCGAAGAATTCGAGGAAGCGTTCGTGCTGCCGCTGTGTCTCCGCCTCGGAGTACAGGTTCGGGTTCGTCTCGAAGTCGATGCGCGCGCGCGAACCGCCCTCGGACTGATAGAAGTTGACGCCGAGATCCTCGATGCTGCCGGTCGACAGCACCACCATGGTGCCGACCATCGAGCCCATGCTGATCTTGTCCTGGAACAGCATGATATTGATCCAGGGGCCGAAGAACTCCCTGGTCACCGCGCCGGCACCGGCCGCGTCGCGGCGGATGTCCTCGTGCCGGTAACGCTGGTGCCGCAGCGCGCCGGTCACCTCGACCTGGACCTGCTTGAGCACATCGGCGACGGTGGTCTCGTGCCCGATCCGCAGCCGCAACGGCACGATATTCGACGAGACGCCGCCGGAGCGGCGCATCACGGCGGTGGTCCGCGCGGTCACCGGCAGGCTGAGGATCACGTCCTCGGAGCTGGTCCACTGCGCCAGATATCCGGCGAACGCGGCGAGCAGCAACCCGGCCGGCGACGAATCATGGCGCGCCACGGCCGCTTCCAGCACCGCGTTCTGCTCGTCCGCGAGCAGCACACTGCTGAGGGTGTTGATCGGCGCAGGTCCCGCGGACCGGCCCGCCAGACTGGTGCCGTCCTCCACACCGGCGACCCGCTCGGCCCAGTACTTCTTGTCCGACTGGAACCGGGAACTGTCCCGGTAGGCCATCTCCTGCTCGTAGAGCGTGCGCAGGTGCGCGGCATTGGCCGGTGCGGGCTCGGTGCCGTTCAACAGGGCGGTGTACCAGTCGGCGACCCTGGAAAGGTTGGTCACCGCGCCGAAGCCGTCCAGCACGATGTGGTGGGCGCGCAGGTACAGGTACCAGTGGTGATCGCCCACCTGCAGGCCCGCGAAGCGCAGCAGCCGATCCTCGAGCAGGTTCAGCGGGGCGCTGTACTCGGCGCGCATCCACGCCATGGCGGCGGCCTGGGGATCGGCCTCACCGCGGAAGTCGACGTAGTAGACCTTGTCCCGGTCCGGAATGGTGTAGTCGATCCACTGATACGGCTGGCCGTCGATCTCGGTGATGCAGAGCATGCCGGAGCCGCGCTCCTGCCCGGAGCTGATCAGCGCTTCGCGCAGGACCTTCAGGTCGAGGTCGCCGTGCAGGTCGACGTACTGCGCGATGTTGATCGGCACCTGCGGGTCGACGTGCTGGGCGTACCAGATACCCAGCTGCGCCGGGGACAACGGGAACGGCTCGCTCGACTCCCTCGAAGCAGCGTGCGTCCGTTCGCCACCAGTTTCGCCGTTTCCGCCGAAATCCAGCCGGTCCAACCGTAACCTCGCTTCCGGAACACCACACGAGCGCTCCCCGATGAACACCGGGACGTCGACGCGCACCTATACCAGCGTGGCGCCTGTGTTCCCGCGTTCAGTTCTCATCAATCAAGCAAAAATGTTCATTGGCACTATCTGCCCGTCAGGCCGAGCTTGTTACATGGGCGCGACCATGCCCGCCACCCACCGACCGGCTCCGCCGGGAAGTTCATTGCAGATCACCGAAACAATCTACCGTCGCCCTCGCCAGCCGACCAATCAGCTCTCATAGCCGGGAAACATCAGCCCAGGCAGGGGGATCATCGCAAGTTTGCTGGGTGACTGTCACCGATCTCACACTGCTTGCGAAGGTCGGTGTCGGGAGCGGGCCGGGTCGTAGAGATGGGACTGGGTACAGGACAGATTCGGGGTGAGGGCGCGGCCGACGAGGATGACGGCGGCTTGACGCAGACCCGCGGATTCGACCTGGTCGGCGATATCGGTGAGGGTGCCGCGCAGGACCAGTTGGCCGGGTTGGCTGGCTCGGTAGACCACGGCGGCCGGGCAGTCGGCGCCGTAGGCGGAGACCAGCTCGGCTGCCAGCGGGCGGATTCGGGTGATGGCCAGGTGCAGCACGAGCGTGGCCTGCGTCCGGGCGAAGTCCGCGAGGGCCTCGGACTCGGGCATGGCGGTGGAACGGGCCTGGGTGCGGGTGAGGACCACCGATTGGACCACTTCGGGGACGGTCAACTCGGTGCCGAGCAGGGCGGCCGCGGCGGCATAGGCGGGGACGCCGGGGGTGATGTCCCACGGCACGTCCGCGGCGTCGAGGCGGCGGGTTTGTTCGGTGAGGGCCGAATATATGGAGGGGTCGCCCGAGCACAGGCGGGCGACATCCTTACCGGAGCGGTGCGCGCGCACCAGGTGCTCGGTGATCTGGTCGATGTCCAGGTGCTGAGTATCGATCAGTTCGGTATCGGGGGCGCAGTGCGCGAGCACCTCGGGGTCCAGGTAGGTGCCCGCGTAGAGGCAGACCGGGGCGGCGCGCAGCAGTTCGACCGCGCGGACGGTCAGCAGGTCCGCGGCGCCCGGCCCGGCCCCGATGAAATGCACGGTCATGCCGGTGAGTGTAGGGCTAGGCCGTCGCGTCGAAGTGGGCGATCACCTTGGACGGGCGCACCCGGACCACCAGTTCCCCCGGGACGCCGTTGCGCTTGCCGAATTCCTCGGCCCGATCCGCGCCCATATAGCGGCCGCCGATCTCGGTGGCGGTGCGCAGGAGTTCGTCGGGATCCTCGGACAGGGTCACCGTGCCCTGGATCTGAATGGACGAATACGGCGCTTCCTCGAGGTCGACCACCACCGCGATGCGTGGATCGCGGGCGAAGGCCTTGCCCTTGGCCGTGACCTTGCCGGTATTGAAGACCAGCTCGTCGCCCTCGAGGACGAACCACACCGGGGTCACGATCGGGCGTCCGTCGGCGCCCACCAGTGCGACCTTTGCGGTTCGCGTGCCATGAGAGAGGAATTCGCGCACCGCGGGATCCGAAAGTGAGGCCATTCCTCAACCCTAGGTCCATATCGCGCGCCGACCGCGCCGACGGGCCGCAATACTGCCTGTGGCTGTTCAGATGGCGCCTTGTTCGCGGGCGCGTGCGACGGCGGAGGTGCGCGAGCGGACGCCGAGCTTGGCGTAGATGTGCACGAGGTGGGATTTGACGGTGGTTTCGCTGAGGAAGAGCTCCTTGGCGATCTCCCGGTTCGAACTGCCGTCGGCCACCAGCCGCAGCACCTCGATTTCGCGCGGGCTCAGAGTGGTGTCGGCGCGGCGAACGCGGATCATCAGTTTGGAGGCCACCGCGGGCGACAGCACGCTCTCCCCCGCGGCCGCCGACCGCACCGCCGCGAGCAGTTCCACCGGCGGGGTGTCCTTGAGGATGTAGCCGCAGGCCCCGGCCTCGATGGCGCTCAGGATATCGGCGTCGGTGTCGTAGTTGGTGACGACCAGGACATTGGGCGGCTGTGCGAGCGCACGCAACTCGGCGGTCGCGTCGACGCCGGAGCGGCCCGGGCCGAAGCTGAGATCCATCAGCACCAGATCGACCGGGGTGGTGGTGCAGAAGGCCACGGTGGCCTCGGCGGTCGGCGCGTCGCCCACGACGGTGATGTCGGGATTGCTCTCCAGTAGTGCGCGCAGACCCGCGCGCACGATGGCGTGGTCGTCGGCCAAGAGGAGGCGGATCATTTGCTGTGCTCCTGGTCCGTTGCGTTTGGCACGCCCGTTGCGGGCGTGCTGGGCTCGCTCGGCGCATGCCCGGATTCCGGCGCAGTATGCGCCGCTGCGGGCGTGCCGGTTTCGTCCTGCGCAGTCTCGGGTTCCGTTGCACGCTGTGCCACTGCGGGCAGGTCGGGGTCGTTCGGCACGGGCGCGGATTTCGCAAGGCTCGTTTCCGCTGCGGATAGGCCCGAATCAGTTGCGGGCAAGCCCGAATCGGCTGTGCCCGAGGCGGATTCCGCGAGGGCGGGCTCCAGCGGAAACGAGACGGTGACGGCGGTGTGGCCGGGCTCCGACTCGACCGCCATTGTGCCGCCCTGCTGTTCGACGCGACTGCGCATAGCGGCCAACCCGAAGGTGCCCGTCGGGGCGCGATCGAGCACAGCGGGATCGATGCCCATGCCGTCGTCGACCACGTCGAGGTACACATCGGTATCGGCGTAGGTCAGGGTCAATCGCATCCGGCTCGCGCCCGCGTGGCGCACCACGTTCGAGACCGCCCCCTGCGCGATCCGAACCAGTGCCGCCTCGACGGGCATCGGCAGACGCTCCGGGGTGCCCTCGACGACCATCTGGGTGAGCAGTCCCGGAGCCTCGGCGCGTTGACAAATGCGCTCGAGCGCCTGCGCGAGGCTCTGCCCCTCCAGGGCGGCGGGGGTCAATTCCGCTATCAGCCTTCGGGTTTCGGCCAGATTTTCGGCAGCCGTCTCGCGGGCCAGCCGAATCTGTTGCAGCGCAGGATGATCCGGTGCCGACTGCTCGGCAGCGTGCAGCAGCAGCTGGATGCTGCTCAACCCCTGCGCGACGGTGTCGTGGATTTCCTGCGCCAGCCGTTCGCGCTCGGCCAATTTGCCCGCGGTGCGCTCCTGTTCCGCGAGAGTCGCTCGGGTACTGAGCAATTCGTCGATCAGGCGCTGGCGTTCGGCGGATTCGCGGAACAGCGCCTCGTAGCCGAGCCCGATCCCCACCGCGACGGCCGCGCCGATGATCGGGCCGATCGCACCCGCCACCGACCAGCCGCGATGCACCCCGAAACCGATCACCGCAACCACCGTGGCCGCACCGACCGCGAACAGGCTCCACGGCCGTGGCAGCAGGTGCAGGTAGAGGAAGAACACGCCGAACGCGAGGTATCCGGCATCGGGTGCGAGCACCACGAGGCCGAGCCACAGCACCGTAAGCGCCGCCAACCAGATGCGGATGCCCGCCGGGCGGCGGCCGACCAGCGCACCGGCGAAGTACACGGCCAAGAACGCCACGGTCAGCGTGACGACGCCGAGCGGATGTCCGGCGCCCGGCAGCAGTGCACGCATCGCGACCACCACGGCCAGCGTCGTCACCAGCACATGCAGCCCCAACCGCAGCGCGGTGAAGACAGGCGTGAACGGCGACGAATGCACGTTGCCAGCTTATGTGCGGCTATCCGGGCGGCATCCACCGAAAGGCGTAAAACACCGACCAACCTTCGATCGGGGCGCATTCCTCCGTGTGCGCGATGGCGTGGGTGCCGACGCACGGCAGGGTGATGGCATGTTCGTCGCACTCCGGGATCTGCGGGCCGCACGCGGCCGTTTTCTGCTCATCACGCTGGTCGTCACCCTGGTGGCGCTGCTGGTGAGTTTCCTGAGCGGTCTCACCGCCGGACTCGCGCACCAGAACATCTCGGCCATCGAGGCGATCCACGCCGATGCCATCGTCTTCGCCGATAACGGCGCGGATCCCTCCTTCGACACCTCCGCACTGACCGAGCAGCAGGTCGAGACCTGGCGGGCGGCCGCGGGCTCCGTTGACCCGATCGGCATCAGCCGGGCGGAGAGCGCGGTGTCGGGTCAGGGTGCGACCAAACCCGCCCAGGTCGCGCTGTTCGGCACTACCGGAACCGCATTCGGCAACCGCGTCGCAACCGATTCGGGCACCGTCGTGCTCAGCATCGGCGCGGCCAAGGCCCTCGATGCCATCGCCGGTGACACCGTCACGCTCGGCGCGGGCACCTTCCGGGTGGCCGCAGTCGAGGGCGACGACTGGTACAGCCACACCCCCGTCGTCTGGATGACGCCCGCCGACTGGCAATCGGTGAGCCCGCGCGGCGGCGCCGCCACAGTGCTCGCGATATCCGGCATCCCGAATATGGCCTCCGTCAACGCATCTGCGCACACGACCTCGACCAGCGTCTCCGGGTCGCTGTCGGCACTGAGCTCCTACCAAGCCGAAAACGGTTCGCTGACCTTGATCACGGTGTTGTTGTTCGCCATTTCGGCCCTGGTGATCGGCGCATTCTTCACCGTGTGGACGGTGCAGCGCCTGCCCGATATCGCGACCTTGAAGGCGCTCGGCGCGACATCCGGCGCACTGGTCCGCGACGCTCTCGCCCAAGCGGCGATAGTGCTGACCGCAGGTGTCGCACTCGGACTCGGAATCACCATAACCGCAGCAACATTCATGGGCGACGCGCTGCCTTTCATACTCAGCGTATCGACAACTCTGTTTCCCGCGGCGGCCCTGATCCTGCTCGGTCTGCTCGGCGCGGCCTTCGCCCTGCGCTTCCTGTTCACCACCGACCCGCTGACCGCACTCGGTGCGGCCCGCTGACCGTTCGGAGACCCGCATGACCACCGCAACCATGACGAAAACCGCTCTCACCGTGAGCGGAACAACCCTCACCTACCCGGACGGCGCGGGCCGCCTCACCGCACTGAACCAGGTGAACCTGCACGTCACCGGCGGCACCATCGCCGCGATAACCGGCCCCTCCGGCTCCGGAAAATCCAGCCTGCTCGCCGTAGTCTCCACCCTGATCCGCCCCGACTCCGGCCGCATAGCCCTCGAAACACCCGGCGGCACAATCGATTTCGCCACTCGCACCCGTCGCGAAGCCACCGGCCTGCGCCGCTCGTCCATCGGCATCGTGTTCCAACAGCCGAACCTGATCCCCGCCTTGACCGCCGTCGAACAACTGGAGGCCATGTCCCACCTCGGCCAGCGCCTCTTCACCTCCCCGGCCCGACGCCGCGAAACACGCACCAAGGCAATGGAATTACTCGACGCCGTCGGCCTCGCCGACCAACACGCCAAACGCCCCGCCCAACTCTCCGGCGGCCAACGCCAACGCGTCAACATAGCCCGCGCCCTGATGAACGACCCGTCCCTCCTGGTCATCGACGAACCAACCAGCGCCCTCGACACCGAACGCGGCACCGCCATAATCGAACTCATCCTCACCATGGCCCGCACCCACGAGGCCGCCACCCTCCTGGTAACCCACGACCACACCCACCTCCATCAAATGAACGCCGTCTACCGCATGATCGACGGCACCCTCACCCTCGACCACACCACCGGCCGCCCTACCTGAAACCTGCACGCCCGCTTGGATTTTCCTGTCGGTAACCACCGCTAACCTGCAGGCATGCCCAGCGTCGCCACAAGCGTATTCCCCGCGCCCCGCGGCGAGATGTACATTGACCTGGTAGCAGCCATCTTGCCCAAGGCGGCCCGGCACTTCTTGGAGAGCCTCATGACGACCGGCACCTACGAATACAAGAGCGAGTTCGCCCGGCGTTACCACTCGCAGGGCAAAGCCGAAGGTGAGGCCGCCGCGCTGCTCCGGATTCTCGCCAAGCGTGGCTTCGACGTCTCCGAAGCCCTGAAAGCCCGCATCAACGCCTGCACCGACCTCGACCAACTCAACCGTTGGATCGACGATTCACTCACCGCCGACCGCATCGACGAGATCTTCCCGCAATAGCCGGAGGCCTGATGATGGCGCAGTTGCCGACGACATCTTCACCGAAGAAGCTGCGGTGCGCGTCATAGCAAAATCACATCGGCTATCAAACGATCAGGCCGATAAACCGAGCAGAACATTCCGCTGCTCCCGCACCCGAACCTGAATCGCGTCGACCACCGCCGCCACCTCGGGCCTGCGCAATGTCTCGGTGCGGGTGACGAGCCAATAGGTGAGCCGAACGGAGACTTCCTTCCGAAGCACTCGGATCAGGTCATCGTGACGATCGGCCATAAAGCATGGCAGCAAGCCGAGGCCCGCGGCCGCACGGGTCGCTTCGACGTGCACGAAAACATTTGTGGAAGTGACGGATTCACGCATGGCGGGCGCGAAACTAGAGGACAGGTCCAAATCGTCCACTTGCAGCATCGAATCGATGAAGTACACCAGCGAGTGCCGCGCGAGATCACCGATGGCCGTGGGCGTTCCATGTTCGCGGAGATAGTCACGCGAACCGTAGAGCCCGAGACAGTAATCGGCCAACCGAATTGCCCTGGCGCGGTGCACTTGCGGTTCACCCACCACCACTTCGATATCCAGACCCGAACGCTGCTGGGACGCGCGCCGGGTCGCCGCCACGATCTCGACGGCGATCTTCGGGTGCCGCCGCTGCACCTCGGCGGCGGCCGGTGCGGCCATATAGGCACTGAATCCGTCGGTCGCCGAAATCCGAACCACACCCTCCAGTACCCGCATGCCATCGGCATCGGTAGCCAGCGACTTGACCGCGGATTCCACCGCTTCCGCCGCCGCCAGCGCCTCCCGCCCGAGATCGGTCAGCTCCCAACCACCGGTCACCCGGGTGAGCACCCGCCCGCCCAGCGTCTGTTCCAGTGCGGCAATGCGGCGGGAGATGGTGGTGTGGTTGATCCCGAGCTCCTCGGCGGCCGAGACGAAGCGCCCAGAGCGCCCGACAGCGAGCAGAACCAGCAGATCATCCGCGCTGGGGCGGTTGGGACCCGAGGCAGGCGGACTCATTTCTGCATTCTTGCAGATACGCACTGCACAACTGGTCATTGCGGCCGAAGATATGTGCACGAATACTCGTTCTGACCACGAAATGTGGGGGCCGTCACATCTTGTTGCCAGATGTGGCCCCGGTCATGAAGGAGATGTTCGATGAGCGTGCGCGATGCAATGCGGCCGACGGGAAACGATCCCGGCGGGATACCGGCCGGGCTGAGGCGGGTGGTGGCCGCGTCCATGGCAGGCACCGTGGTCGAGTGGTACGAGTTCTTCCTCTACGGCACGGCCGCGACGCTCGTCTTCAGCAAGGTGTTCTTCGCCAAGGGCACCAGCGATCTCGACGCGATCCTCGCCGCCTTCATCACCTACGCCGTCGGCTTCGCCGCCCGTCCATTGGGCGGCGTCGTCTTCGGACATTTCGGTGACAAATACGGCCGCAAGAAGCTACTGCAGTTCAGTTTGGTGCTGGTCGGCGCGGCGACTTTCCTGATGGGCTGTCTGCCGACCTTCGCCCAAATCGGTTATTGGGCACCGACATTGCTGGTGGTACTGCGATTCATCCAGGGCTTCGCGGTCGGCGGCGAATGGGGTGGCGCGGTACTGCTCGTGGCCGAACACAGTCCGAACAAGAGCCGCGGATTCTGGGCTAGCTGGCCACAGGCCGGGGTGCCGGTGGGCAATATGCTGGCGACGGTCGCATTGCTGGCATTGACCTCGACGCTGTCCGATGCCGCCTTCCTGAGCTGGGGTTGGCGCGTCGCATTCTGGTTGTCCGCGGTGGTCGTGCTGGTCGGGTACTACGTCCGCACCAAGGTCACCGACGCACCCATTTTCGTTGCGGCACAGCAGGAAATCGAACAAATCAAGGCCAATTCGCTCAGTGTCGTCGAGGTGCTGCGGCGCTACCCGCGCGGCG
The DNA here is from genome assembly GCF_050942345.1 of Nocardia pseudovaccinii. Taxonomy (NCBI): domain Bacteria; kingdom Bacillati; phylum Actinomycetota; class Actinomycetes; order Mycobacteriales; family Nocardiaceae; genus Nocardia; species Nocardia pseudovaccinii. The sequence goes on along the minus strand of NZ_CP192074.1, from coordinate 1,418,486 downwards.
TGTTCACCGCCATGGGGCTGCGATTCGGCGAGAACATCCTCTACTACCTGGTGGTCACCTTCACGATCACCTATCTCAAGGTGCATGTGCACGTCGATACCAAGGTCATCCTCTGGTGGCTGCTGGCCGCACATGCCGTGCACTTCTTCATGATTCCGTTGGCGGGCAGTCTCTCCGATCGTTTCGGCAGGCGGCCGGTGTATCTGGTCGGCGCGCTCACCGCGGGCACCTGGGGCTTCTTCGCCTTCCCGATGATGGACAGCGGCCACAACGCGGTCATCATGTCCGCGATCATTGTCGGCCTGGTATTCCACGCCTTCATGTATGCGGGACAGCCCGCGATCATGGCCGAGATGTTCCCGACCCGGATGCGGTATTCCGGTGTCTCCCTCGGTTATCAGGTCACCTCGATCGTGGCCGGATCGCTCGCCCCGATCATCGCCGTGCGCTTGCTCAATACCTACGGGTCCGCGGTACCGATCGCCCTGTACTTGGCTGCCGCCGCCGCGATTACCGCGATCGCCGTCCTGTTCGCCCGCGAAACGACGGGCATCACGCTGGAGAGCATCGACAGTGCAGATGCGGAAAACCTTGCCGCACAGACCCCGGATGCGCGGGTCGAAACCCTACGAGCGGAGCTCACATGAGCGAGCGCAGCGAGCGAACAATCAACACGGCGACAAGGTCGGTCATGCCGGAACCGAGCGCCAGCGAGGTGCAGGCATGAGTGACCTGAACGGACGTTCCGCCCTGATCACCGGCGGCGCCAGCGGTATCGGCGCCGCCTGCGCCAGAGAACTCGCGGCACGCGGCGCAACCGTCACCATCGCCGATATCGATGACGTGACCGCGAAGGCACTCGCCGGTGAGATCGACGGAAAAGCCTGGGCCATAGATCTTCTCGACGTCGCCGCCCTGGAACATCTCACCCTGGACCTGGACATCCTGGTGAACAACGCCGGTGTACAGAGCATCAACCCGATCGAGGACTTCCCACCGGAGCGATTCCGGAACCTGATGACCCTGATGGTCGAAGCGCCGTTCCTGCTCATCCGCGCGGCACTGCCGCAGATGTATCGGCGGGGCTTCGGCCGGATCATCAATCTGTCCTCGGTGCACGGGTTGCGCGCGTCCGAATACAAGGTCGCGTATGTGACGGCCAAGCACGCACTCGAGGGCCTGTCCAAGGTGACGGCGCTCGAGGGCGGCCGCCACGGCGTAACCAGCAATTGCGTCAATCCCGGCTATGTCCGAACTCCCTTGGTGGACAAGCAGATTGCCGATCAGGCCAAGGCGCACGGCATCGACGAGCAGGAGGTGCTGGAGCGGGTGCTGCTCACCGAGAGCGCGATCAAGCGCCTCGTCGAGCCGGAGGAGGTTGCGTCACTGGTGGGTTGGCTCGCCTCATCGAATGCGGGCATGGTCACCGGCGCGTCCTACACCATGGACGGCGGGTGGACCGCAAGGTGATGCTGCGTTGGATTTGCCGCGCCTGCGGCGCGACCCGTTCGCGGCCCCCTGGTGTCTCGCGTCCGAGCCGTCGAGACTCGCGCCTACGGCGCATGCGCTTCGACGACTCGGACGCGAGACGGGCCGCGAACGGGTCGCTCGTAAGACTCGCTCCGTCGGGGCTGGCAGAGGCTTGAAAAGCGATGGGCGATCAACCCGGCGCCGCCTGCGCCAATGCGGACAGCGCCATGCGACGCAGTATTGGCCGGGCCCGGGTGGCGGTGGCATTGGTGGCGCTGTGCGGCGTGGAGTTCATCAAGCCGAAGCCCGCATGGGCCTGCACCCGCGCGGTCTCCTCCGGCAGCTCCGGATGCAGCTCCCGCAGCACCGCCACCCAGATCTCGACGTACTGACGCTGGGTGCGCCGCAGTTCGCGCCTGGGCCCGGGTGGCACGTTCTCGAGGTCGCGGTCCTGGATCCGGATGAGTTCGGGCTCGCCGAGCGCGAAGTCCAGATGGAAATCGACCAGCCCGTCCAGCGCCTCCCGCGCCGACCCGGTTCGCGCCACTACCGCCTTCCCACCGGCGAGCAACCGCTGACTGACCCCGATGAGCAGTTCGACCAGCAGCGCTTCCTTATTCGGGAAGTGCCGGTAGACCGCCGGACCGCTGATCCCGACGGCCGCGCCGAGGTCGTCGAGGCGCATGCCGAAGAACCCGCGATCGGCGATGAGCCGGGCACCCGCATCGAGCAGCTGCGCTCTTCGCTGCAGCTTCAGTTGTTCCCTGCGGGTGGGCGCGACGGGGTCAGTGCTGGTCACACGCGCTCCTTTCAGCACACCTGGACATCTCGGTTAATCAACATTAACCTGAATTCCAGTTATCGGCGACTAACTGGATGGCAGGACAGCGTGATGACGGTGACCGAACAGGTCGGGGTCGACAACCGCGCGGCACACGGGGCGCTACTGGAGGATCTGCGCGCCCGGCTGGCCGCCGCGGCGCTCGGCGGGCCCGTGAAGGCGCGCGAGCGGCATGTGGCCCGCGGCAAGCTGCTGCCCCGGCAGCGGGTGGATCAGCTGCTCGATCCGGGCAGCCCGTTCCTCGAGCTCTCGCCGCTGGCCGCGACGGGCATGTACGACGACGAATGTCCCGGCGCCGGGATCATCACCGGCATCGGCCGGATCTCCGGGCGGGAATGCGTGATCGTGGCCAATGACGCCACGGTCAAGGGCGGCACCTACTACCCGATGACGGTGAAGAAGCATCTGCGCGCCCAAGAGGTCGCATTGCAGAACCAGTTGCCCTGTGTGTATCTCGTCGACTCCGGCGGAGCGTTCCTGCCGCGCCAGGACGAGGTCTTCCCGGATCGGGAGCATTTCGGGCGCATCTTCTTCAACCAGGCGACCATGAGCGCCAAGGGAATTCCGCAGATCGCCGCGGTGCTCGGTTCGTGCACCGCAGGTGGTGCGTACGTACCAGCGATGAGCGACGAGGCGGTGATCGTGCGCAATCAGGGCACGATCTTCCTCGGTGGCCCGCCGCTGGTGAAGGCCGCGACCGGCGAGGTGGTCACCGCTGAGGAGCTGGGTGGCGGCGAATTGCATTCGCGCACTTCGGGAGTCACCGATCATCTGGCCGAGGACGATCAGGACGCGCTGCGCATCGTGCGCCGCATCGTGGCCACGCTCGGCCCGCGCCCGGCCAGCCCGTGGGAGGTGACGCCGACCGTCGCGACCGCGAAGCCGGAGTCCGAACTGTACGACGTGGTCCCGGTCGATCTGCGCACGCCGTACGACGTCCGCGAGGTCATTCACCGGCTGGTCGACGGCGAAGACGGATTCCACGAATTCAAGGCCGAATACGGCAAGACGCTCGTCACCGGATTCGCGCGCATCCACGGCCATCCGGTCGGCATCATCGCCAATAACGGTGTGCTGTTCAGCGAATCCGCCATGAAGGGCGCGCATTTCATCGAACTGTGCGATAAGCGCAAGATTCCCCTGCTGTTCCTGCAGAACATCACCGGTTTCATGGTCGGGCGCGATTACGAGGCGGGCGGCATCGCCAAGCACGGCGCGAAGATGGTCACCGCGGTGGCATGTGCGCGGGTGCCGAAACTCACCGTGGTGATCGGCGGATCGTACGGCGCGGGCAACTATTCGATGTGCGGGCGCGCGTATTCGCCGCGCTTCCTGTGGATGTGGCCCAATGCGCGAATTTCGGTCATGGGTGGCGAGCAGGCCGCCTCGGTGCTGTCGACGGTGCGCGGGGATCAACTCGACAGCAGCGGGCAGCCGTGGTCGGCCGCGGACGAGGAGGCATTCAAGGCGCCGATTCGGGAACAGTACGAACATCAGGGCAATCCGTACTACTCGACCGCGCGGCTCTGGGACGACGGCGTCATCGACCCCGCCGATACCAGAACCGTGCTCGGACTTGCCCTTTCGGTGTGTGCGCAGGAACCGCTCGAACCCGTTTCCTACGGCGTCTTCCGGATGTGATCGCGATGATGAACAAATCCCATCCCATCGATTTCGACACCGTGCTCGTCGCCAATCGCGGCGAGATCGCGGTGCGGGTCATCCGCACCTTGCGCGCCATGGGAATTCGCTCGGTCGCGGTCTACAGCGACGCGGACGCGCAAGCCAGGCACGTGCGCGAGGCCGATACCGCGGTGCGCCTGGGTCCGGCTCCGGCCCGGGAAAGTTATCTGGATATCAAAAAGGTCGTCGCCGCGGCGGTGCGCACCGGCGCCAAGGCCGTGCATCCGGGTTACGGATTCCTATCCGAGAATGCGGCTTTCGCGGCCGCGCTGGCCGAGGCGGACATCGTCTTTCTCGGGCCGCCTGCCAAGGCGATCGAGATCATGGGCGACAAGATCGCGGCCAAGAACACCGTCGCCGCCTTCGATGTGCCCGTCGTCCCTGGTATCGCCCGTCCAGGGCTCACCGATGCCGAATTGATCGACGCCGCAACCGATATCGGCTATCCGGTACTGGTCAAACCATCGGCGGGTGGCGGCGGTAAAGGTATGCGATTGGTCGAGGAGCCGTCGGCATTGCCCGCGGCGCTGGCCAGTGCCCGGCGGGAGGCGGCCGCGGCATTCGGTGACGACACCCTGTTCCTGGAGCGGTTCGTCACCCGGCCACGCCATATCGAGGTGCAGATCCTGGCCGACCAGTTCGGTCACGTGATCCACCTCGGTGAACGCGAATGCAGCCTGCAGCGGCGGCATCAGAAAGTGATCGAGGAAGCCCCTTCGCCGCTGCTCGATGCCGCGACCAGGGCACGCATCGGCGCCGCCGCGTGCAATACCGCACGCAGCGTCGACTATGTCGGTGCGGGCACGGTCGAATTCATCGTCTCCGCCGATCGGCCGGACGAGTTCTTCTTCATGGAGATGAATACCCGGCTGCAGGTGGAACATCCGGTTACCGAACTGGTCACCGGGATCGACCTGGTGGAGTGCCAGGTGCGCGTCGCGGCCGGGCAGAAGCTGGCGGTCGAGCAGGATGAGCTGCGGCTCGTCGGACATGCGATCGAGGCCCGCGTTTATGCCGAGGATCCCGGTCGCGGCTTCCTGCCCACCGGCGGCACGGTGCTCGACCTGTCCGAGCCCGAAGGCGCAGGCGTGCGGGTGGACTCGGGACTGCGCATCGGCACGGTCGTCGGCAGCGATTACGACCCGATGCTGTCGAAGGTCATCGTGCACGCCGCCGATCGCCATACCGCGCTCGCGAAACTCGATCGGGCACTGAGCGATACCGTCCTGCTCGGCGTCACCAGCAATATCGAGTTCCTGCGCTTCCTGCTGGCCGACCAGGATGTGGCCGCCGGGAAGCTCGATACCGGACTGCTGGATCGGCGCGTCGGCGACTTCCAGCCCGCCGCGGTCGGTGATGAGGAATTCATCGCCGCCGCTGCCTATCACTGGCTGCGACGCTGGCCTGCCGCACCGAGCGATCCGTGGGATATCCCGTCCGGATGGCGCATCGGCACGCCCGCGCCGACCACCATCAGGCTCGCGGGCGGCGACCGCACCGAGCACGTTTACCTGACCGGCACTCCCGATGCGGCCGAGGTGCATCTCAACAGCAGCGAATCAGTCTCGCTCACCGCGGATTTCACCGACGGCAGGCTGGTCCTGACGCTGGACGGTCTGCGCCGGGAGTTCCGCGTCGCGGAGCACGACGGTCAGCTCTGGGTGGCCGGACCGTCCGGTGTCGCCGTGCTGCGTGAAGTGGCCGAACTGAATGTCCGCGGCGCCGCCGAACACGTCGGTGACGCCGAAATCCGCAGTCCCATGCCGGGTTCGGTGATCGCGGTACCGGTCGCCAACGGTACCACCGTCGCCGTGGGGGCCCCGGTCGTCGTGGTCGAGGCCATGAAGATGGAGCACACCCTCACCGCCCCGGTCGCGGGCACCGTCGAAGTCCTGGTCGAGCCGGGTACCCAGGTCCGCCTCGACCAGCCGCTGGTGCGCATCGCCGCGGCTCCCACCGAACCCGAAACCGCCGAGCGAGAAGGAACTTCCGCATGAGTGAGCGCAGCGAACGAACAAAAAACACAGCCGACCTGTCGGGCACGACGGAGCCGAGCGTCAGCGAGGCGCAGTCATGAGCGACTTTCTGTCCACCGGCACACTGCCCGAGGACTATCGCGACCTGGCACTGACGGTGCGCGATTTCGCCAAGTCGGTGGTCGCCCCGGTAGCCGCCGAACACGATGCGAACCATACGTTTCCGTACGAGGTCGTCGCGGGCATGGCCGATATGGGCCTGTTCGGCCTGCCGTTCCCGGAGGAGTACGGCGGTATGGGCGGCGACTACTTCGCCCTCTGCCTTGCGCTGGAGGAGCTCGGCAAGGTCGATCAGAGTGTGGCGATCACGCTGGAGGCCGGTGTCTCGCTGGGCGCCATGCCCATCTACCGCTTCGGCAACGATAAGCAGAAGCAGGAATGGCTGCCGCAGTTGACAAGTGGGCGCAATCTTGCCGCGTTCGGCCTCACCGAACCCGGTGCGGGCAGCGATGCGGGCGGCACCAGAACCACCGCCGTCGCCGACAGCGGTGAATGGGTCATCAATGGCAGCAAGCAGTTCATCACGAACTCCGGCACCGATATCACCAAACTGGTGACGGTGACCGCGGTGACCGGACAGTCGGGCGGCAAGAAGGAGATCTCGACCATCCTCGTGCCCACCGACACCCCCGGCTTCGTGGCCGAACCCGCCTACAACAAGGTCGGCTGGAATGCCTCGGATACGCACCCGTTGAGTTTCACCGATGTGCGGGTGCCGGAGGAGAATCTGCTCGGCGAGCGCGGTCGCGGCTATGCCAACTTCCTACGCATTCTCGACGAGGGCCGCATTGCCATCGCGGCGCTGTCGGTCGGCGCGGCCCAGGGCTGTGTCGACGAGAGCGTGCGCTACGCCAAGGAGCGCGAGGCCTTCGGCCAGGCCATCGGCCGCAACCAGGCCATCGCCTTCAAGATCGCCCGCATGGAGGCGCGCGCCCACGCCGCCCGCACCGCCTACTACGATGCCGCCGCACTCATGCTGGCGGGCAAACCCTTCAAGAAGGAAGCGTCCATCGCGAAGCTGGTGGCCAGTGAGGCGGCCATGGACAACTCCCGCGATGCCACCCAGATCTTCGGCGGCTACGGCTTCATGAACGAATACGCTGTGGCCAGGCACTATCGCGACAGCAAGATCCTGGAGATCGGCGAGGGCACAACGGAGGTGCAGTTGATGCTGATCGGACGGGAGCTGGGTCTGTGACGGAGACAAACGCTCCACGCCGGGTGGTGCAGCGCGGACTGTGGTTCGAGGAGTTCGAGATCGGCGTGGTGTACGAGCACCGGCCGGGCCGGACCATCACCGAGGCCGATAACGTCCTGTTCACCACGCTGACCATGAACACCCAGGCGCTGCACCTGGACGCTGCGTTCAGCGAACAGCTGCCACCGTTCCACCAGCGCCTGGTGAATTCGATGTTCACCCTCTCCACGCTGATCGGCCTCTCGGTCGCGCAGCTGACGCAGGGCACGATCGTCGCCAACCTGGGCTTCTCCGAGGTCGCCTTCCCGAAGCCGCTGTTCCACGGCGACACCATGTATGCCGAGACGGTGGTCACCGATAAGCGCGAATCCAAGAGCCGTCCGGGCGAGGGCATCCTCACCTTCGCGCACACCGCGCGCAACCAGCACGGCGATATCGTGGCGACGGCGGTACGCAAGACATTGGTACGCAAGGAGCCCGCATGAGTTGGCAAATGCCAGGACCGGCTTGGCTGTTCTGCCCCGCCGACCGCCCCGAACGCTTCGAAAAGGCCGCCGCGGCAGCCGATGTGGTGATCCTCGATCTCGAGGACGGGGTCGCGGCCGGGGATAAAGCGGCCGCGCGCAAGGCGCTCATCGAGACTCCGCTGGATCCCGAAACCACCGTGGTCCGGGTCAATGCCGTCGGCACCGATGAGCACGAGCCCGATCTCGCGGCGCTGGCGCAGACCGAATATCGACGGATCATGCTGCCGAAGGCCGAATCCGCCGAACAGCTCGGTTCCCTCACCGACTACGAGGTGATCGCGCTGATCGAATCGCCGCTCGGAGCCATGGCGGTCGGGCGAGCGGTACTGGCGCGCAATGCGATCGGGGTCATGTGGGGTGCGGAGGATCTGGTCGCCGGGCTCGGCGGCAACTCCAGTCGGCATGCCGATGGCAGCTATCGCGATGTGGCACGCCATGTTCGGTCGACCACCCTGCTGGCGGCCAAGGCGTACGGCAAGTTCGCGCTCGACTCGGTGTATCTGAACATCCGCGATCTCGACGGGTTGCGCGCCGAAGCAGTGGATGCGGTCGCGAGCGGGTTCGACGCCAAGGTGGCGATCCATCCGAGCCAGGTGCCCGTCATCCGGGCGGCCTACGCGCCATCGAACGACGAAATCGACTGGGCCCGAAGGGTACTCGACGAAGTCCCGAACCATCGAGGCGTCTTCGCGTTCGAGGGCCGCATGGTCGATGCCCCGGTACTGCGGCATGCCGAGCAGATCGTGCGGCGCGCGAACCACACCTGATTTCCGAAGACTCTCCCCAGGAGGTAATGCGGTGCAACCACAATGGGTGCCGACCGAATCAGATATCGCGGAGGCGCGCATCACCGACTTCGCCCGGTTCGTGGCTGCGCGCACCGGGCAGTCCGCGCCGGATTACCGGTCGCTGTGGCAGTGGTCGGTCGACGATCTGCCCGGCTTCTGGGGTGCGCTGTGGGATTACTTCGAACTCGGACCGATCGCGGGCGAGGTGCTGGCCAGCGCCGAGATGCCGGGCGCGCAATGGTTTCCGGGTACCCGGCTGAACTATGTCGATCAGGTCGTGCGGCAGTTCCGTACCGATCGGCCCGCCATCATCGCGGTGACCGAGGACGCTCCGGTGCGCGAGGTATCCTGGAGCGAATTGATCGACAGCACAGCGGCATTCGCGCGCACACTGCGTTCACTCGGCGTGCAGCCTGGTGATCGGGTGGCCGGATACCTGCCAAATATTCCGGAAGCGGTGGTCGCCTTCCTGGCCACCGCGAGCATCGGCGCGGTGTGGAGCGCCTGCGGTCAGGACTATTCGCCGAAGGCGGCGTTGGACCGGCTCGGCCAGCTCGCACCCACCGTGCTGGTCACCGCGGACGGCTACCGGTTCGGCGGTAAGACGCATGACAAGCGCGACGATATCGCGGCATTGCGGGCCGGACTCGACACCGTGAAGACGACGGTCGCGGTCTCCCAGCTGGGCCTGCCGGTACCGGACGCAGTGGCCTGGACCGAGGCGGCCGCCAATAGCGAGACCGTCGTCATCGAAACCGAGACGGTCGATTTCGACCATCCGCTGTGGATCGTCTTCTCCTCCGGTACCACCGGACTGCCCAAGGGCATCGTGCACGGGCACGGCGGCGTCCTGCTGGAACATCTCAAAGCCGTTGCGCTGCAAGCCGATATCGGCTCCGAGGACACCTTCTTCTGGTACACCAGCCCGAGCTGGATGATGTGGAACTTCCAGGTCGCCGGACTGCTGGTCGGCGCGACCATCGTCTGCTACGACGGCAGCCCCACCTACCCGACCCCGGATGCACTGTGGCACATCGCATCTCAGGTCGGCGCGACCGTCCTCGGCACCAGTCCCGGCTATGTGCTCGCCTGCATCAAGGCGGGTTCGGTGCCGCGTACCGAGCACGATCTCACCGCACTGCGACAGGTCGGCATCACCGGTTCGTCACTGCCGCCCTCGTCGGCGGTGTGGTTGGGCGAGAATGTCGGCGACCACGTCCAGGTCGCCTCGATCAGCGGCGGCACCGATGTGGTCTCCGCCTTCATCGGCGGCGCGCGAACCGTACCGACTTGGCCGGGTGAGCTTTCCGCGCCCTATCTGGGCGTCGCACTGGAGGCCTTCGACACCGACGGCAAGCCGGTCCGCGACGAGGTCGGCGAACTCGTCATTACCAAGCCGATGCCGTCGATGCCGGTGCGCTTCTGGCATGATCCGGACGGAATCCGTTACCACGACGCGTATTTCGACATGTTCCCCGGCATCTGGCGGCACGGCGACTGGATCACCATCACCGAACGCGACAGCATCGTGGTGCACGGCCGCTCCGACTCCACCCTCAACCGCCACGGCATCCGCATGGGCAGCGCCGATATCTACCAATCCGTCGAGCGCCTCCCAGAAATCACCGAGGCCCTCGTCATCGGCGCCGAACAACCCGACGGCGGCTACTGGATGCCGCTCTTCGTCACCCTCACCCCCGGCACCGACCTCACCGACGACCTGAAGACCCGCATCAACACCACCATCCGCACCGAGGTCTCGCCCCGCCACGTCCCCGACGAAATCATCGTCGCCCCCGGCATTCCGCACACCCGTACCGGCAAGAAACTCGAGGTCCCCATCAAGAAGCTCTTCCAGGGCGCCGACCCGACGCGCGTCGTCGAACGCAGCGCCGTGGACAATCCCGAACTCCTCGACTGGTACGCCGCCATTCGCCCCAACACTCAGCACTGATCCGATAGCCCGCTTACCCGGAGTACACCTCCGGATTACCCTTCCCTGCGTATCGGTGGTAGCACGGGAAGGTGGTGAGTGAGATGCCCGGAAGACGGGTCACGGCGGCGGACGTTGCGCGCGCCGCGGGGATCTCGCGGGCCACGGTCGGCTACGTGCTGAACAACACCCCGGGCCAAACGATTTCCGAGGACACCCGACGGCGGGTGCTGGCCGAGTCCGCGCGGCTGGGGTATCGGCCGCATCGGGCCGCACAGGACCTACGGCGGGGCAGCAGCAAGGTGATCCTGTTCGTGCTGCCGGAGTGGCCGATGGAAACAATGATGGGTCAGCATCTCGACCAGGCGGCGCTCGATCTGGACGAGGCGGGGTATTCGCTGGTCACCTGGGCTCGACAGCCCGGCCGCCGTACCCGGCCGCTATGGGAACTGCTGGTCCCGGATGTCGTGATGGGCCTGGCGATGTTCGATGACGACGAACTGGCCTCGATGCGGGCATCCGGCATCACCAAGATCATCCCCGATCCCGCGAATCCGCAACCGCTGCGGGATTGGCCCGCGATCGCCACAGGGGCGAAACTGCAGGTCGAGCATCTGTGGGAGCGGGGTCATCGACGCCTCGGCTGCGCCGTCCCCACCGATCCGCGGCTGGCTCGGATGATCGACGCGCGGGTCGATGTCGCTCGGCTCGCCGCGGCGCGGCTCGGCGTCGAGACGCTGGACGTCCGGGCCGTCGACTATCTCGACGGGTCCGCGACCGAGGTCGTCGACCAGTGGCGCCGGGCCGGTATCACCGGGGTGGCCGGATTCAATGACGAGACCGCGGCGGCCGTGGTGAGCGCCGCGGTCCGTGCGGGCGTGCCGGTGCCGGAAGAGCTGGCCGTCATCGGTCATGACGACACCCCGTTGGCGACGATGTTCGTGCCCTCGATCTCGAGCATCAGGCTCGACGTCCTCGGTCTCGGTCGCCGGTTCGCGGCGCTGGCATTGGGCACCGCCGAGGGGCGGCCGGTGCGGGCGGACGGGTGGGAAGGCGGGATCACCGTGATCGCCCGGGAGTCCACCAGAGCCCGGTAGGGGGTTGGCCCGATCGCGCGCGGGTGCTACCGTCCACGTTACTTGCACGTGCAAGTAGCATGTCGCACCAGTCGGCGCGAGAAGGAGATCCGATGGACCCGCTGCAGCGCGCGGATGATCTGCTGGCGCGAATGACGCTCGAGGAGAAGGCATTCCAGCTGACCTCGGTAATGCCCATGGACTTGTTGGGGCCCGACGGTGCGGAGCCGGACCGGTTGGCCGCGCGGATCGGCAGCGGAATCGGGCATATCTCGGCCCTCCCCGGTTTCGGCGTCAAGCCGTCGGCCGAGGTGGCGCGGTGTGTCAATCAGATTCAGCGGTTCCTGGTCGAAAAGACCCGCCTCGGCATTCCCGCGATCTTTCACAACGAGGCGCTCAACGGCGTGATGGCACCGGGTTTCACCGTATTCCCGACCGCGATCGGACTGGCCGCTACCTGGGATCCGGACGCCGTGCAGCGCATGGCGACGGTGGTCGGCAGGCAACTTCGGGCGATCGGCATGCGACAGGCCCTTTCGCCGGTGCTGGACGTGGCCCGGGACGCGCGCTGGGGCCGGGTACACGAGACCTACGGCGAGGATCCCTATCTCGCGGCGGCGATGGGTGTCGCCTACGTCCGCGGTGTGCAGAGCCAGGACGTCATCGCGACCGGCAAGCATTTCCTGGGCTATGCCATGACCGAAGGCGGCCAGAATATGGCCGCGACCAGCGTGACCCCGCGCGAACTGTACGAGGTGTACGCCCGGCCGTTCGCCGCGGCGATACACCGCGGCGATCTCGGCTCGGTGATGAATTCCTACTCCGAGTACGACGGTGTCCCGATCGGTGCTTCGCCCGCGCTGCTCACCGAGTTGTTGCGCGACCGGTTGGGCTTCACCGGCACGGTCGTGTCCGACTACATGACCGTCGACTGGCTGGTCTCCCGGCATCAGGTCGCCGCCGATCACCAGCAGGCCGCAGCCCTTGCCCTGGCCGCCGGACTGGACGTGGAGCTCCCGGAGATCGCGGGCTACGGCCCCGCTCTCGTAGCGGCCGTGCGCGGGGGCGCGGTCGCCGAGGAGTTGGTGGACCGGTCGGTGCGGCGGGTACTGCGCGACAAGTTCGCACTCGGACTGTTCGACCAGCCCTATATCGACGAGGACCCGATCACCATCCGACGAACCGCGACCGAGGGCGCCGAACTGGCCACCGAACTGGCCCGCAAGTCGGTGACCCTGTTGACCAACGACAGCGCGATCCTGCCGCTGCGCCACGATATTCGCCGCATCGCGGTGATCGGCCCACACGCCGAGGATGTCACCGCCGCGTTCCCCACCTATACCTATCCCGCGATGCGCCGGATGATCATCGGCCGCGCCCGATCGGCGACCGCGATGCCCGGCACCGAATCCCTGGGCGGCAACCAGATGTCGCAAGCCGCTGCCGCGCAGTTCGCGGCCGCCCTGGCCCAGGACAACGACGACTGGGTCCGTGCCGAATACCCGGTGTCCTCGCTGGCCGATGCGTTGCGGGCGGCGCTGCCGGACTGTGCGATCACCGCGGTCACCGCCACCAGCGTGACCGGCGACGGCCCGGCCGACATTCCCGCTGCCGTCGCCGCCGCGCAGGCGGCCGACCTGGTCGTCCTCGCACTGGGCGGGCGGGCAGGCTGGTTCCCGGACGACATCACCGACGGCGAGGGCCACGACACCGCCGATATCGAGCTGCCCGCCGCGCAGCTGCGGTTGGTGCAGCAGGTCGCCGCGACCGGCACACCGACCATCGGAGTGATCCAGACCGGTCGCCCACTGGTGATCTCATCAATCGTGGACGACCTGCACGCGTTGGTGTGGACGTACTACGGCGGCCAGGCCGGAGCGCAGGCGGTGGCCGAGGTGCTCACCGGCGCGGCCGATCCCGGCGGCAAGCTGCCGTACAGCATCCCGCGCCACGCCGGTCAGGTTCCCGTGCACCACGCCCAGCGGGTCGGCAGCGGCTACCGCCGCACCGCCAGCGACATGCATACCGGCTATCTGGATATGCCCGCAACTCCACTCTTCGCGTTCGGACACGGCATCGGCTACACCACGTTCGCCTACGGCGAGCTGGATATCGATCCGCCGACGGTCCCGATCGACAGCGCGGTCACCGTCTCGGTGCCGGTGACCAACACCGGCGACCGAGCCGGTGACGAGGTGGTCCAGCTCTACATCCACGACACCGCGACCGGTCTCACCAGACCCGGGCAGGAACTCGCAGGCTTCGCCCGCGTCCACGTGGCCCCCGGCGCAACCACACTCATCGAGTTCACGATCCAGTTGAGCCAGCTCGCCTACGTCGGCCTCGACGGCGACCTCGTCCTTGAACCCGGTCCGGTCGACGTACAGGTCGGCGCGGCGTCCGATGACATCCGTCGGCGGGCACGGTTCGAGATCGTCGGCGAACCGATCACCCTGAGCGCCGATCGCGCCTACCTCTCTGACGTGCGAACGCACAGCACAGCTGTCCACTGAATTACACTGTCCCAGAAGGTAATCCATGCCGAGCGATCTCGTCGTCGACTATCTCACTGTCGAGTATCAATCCAACCCGATGCCCCTCGACGTCGATCGCCCGCGCTTCGGGTGGCAGATCGTCTCAGCTGTCCGAGGAGTGCGGCAAGCCGCATATGAACTGCGGGTCGGCACGAGCCCTGACCCACAGAAGGACGCCGACCCGGTATGGACGAGCGGGCGGGTGGACAGCGACTCCTCCATTGGAATCGTCTACGCCGGACCGGATCTCGCCCCACGTACTCGCTACTACTGGACCGTTCGAGTGTGGGCAGGCGGCGACGAGTCCAGTACGTGGGCAGATCCGGCTTGGTGGGAGACCGGATTGCGGCTCGCGGACTGGCAGGCGCGATGGATCGAGCCCGTGCAGCGCCCCGCGCAGCCCGAGCCGTCGGTCCGGGAGATTATCGGTACCGGTGCGGACATGCTGTCCGGAGCGGCGCGCCACGACATGCTCAACCCGCCGCAGCAGATGCGCAAGACCTTCACCGCGCGAGCCGGATTGACCGACGCGCGTCTGTACGCCAGTGCGCACGGCATCTACACTGCCGAGATCAACGGGGCGAGGGTAGGCGACCTCGAACTGGCACCGGAAACCACCGCGTACCCGGACTTCCTGATGTACCAGGCCTATGACGTCACGGACCTGATCGTCGCCGGGGACAATGCGATCGGATTCATCGTGGCCGACGGCTGGTGGGCCGGTCGGCTCGGCATGTTCGGCACATCGGTCAGCTACGGCGACCGTCTGGCGTTGATCGCCCAGCTGGAGCTGCGCTACGCGGACGGGAGCCTGGAGGTCGTGGCAACCGACGGCTCGTTTCGATCCTCGACCGGCGCGATCCGCTATGCGGACCTCCTCATCGGCGAGAAGCACGATGCGCGCCTGGACCAGATCGGCTGGACCACGGCGGATTTCGACGACATATCGTGGACATCGGTCACCGTCACCGACACCGCCCTGGACAAATTGCGCGCGCAGGTGGGTGAGCCGGTCCGCGCGGTCTGCGAATTGCCCTGCCTGGCAACCCATCCGACCTCGGACCAAGGTCAGATAGTGGACTTCGGCCAGGTGATCGCGGGGCGGATCCGGGTCGACTTCGCGGATTTGCCTGCCGGAACGGAGGTTCGGATACAGCACTGCTCGGTACTCGGACCGAACGGTGATTATTTCGACAGCATCAACGGCCGCAACAACGAGAACACAGACGTCTACATCGCCCGCGGCGGCCGGGAGACCTTCGAGCCACGGCTGACATATCACCCGTTCCGCTATGTCAAGATCACCGGCCATCCCGGTCCGGTGGCACCCGCCGCGATCCACGCGGTCGCGATCTCCTCGGATCTTGTGTCCGACTTCACCTTCCACACCTCTGATCACCGAATCGAGCAGCTGCACAGCAGTGTCTTGTGGACCCTGCGGGACAACTCGGTCTCCATTCCCACCGACAACCCGGACCGCGAGCGTGCGGGCTGGACAGGGGATCTCGCGGTCACCGTCGCGACGTCGGCGCTGTACTTCGGGATCAATGGCTTCATGACCAGATACCTGGCCAACTTGCGGATCGAACAGTTCGACGATGGAACCGTTCCGATGGTCATCCCGTTCTTCAAGGGCTATCGCGAGCTGACGAGCGACATCCTGCACGCATCCAGTTCCCCGGCCTGGGGGGACGTGGCTGTGATCGCCCCATGGGAGGTATACCAAGCCTATGGCGACCAGCGCCTGCTGGAACAGAGTTACGAATCCGGCCGGATGTTTCACGAATACGCCAGACGGACAGCGGCGGGTACGGTCACCGAGGCAGATCGCGCCGACGATGATCTGGCGGCCATCTGGCGCGCCTCGACATTCTTGTTCGGTGACTGGCTCGCCCCGAGCACCACCGAGATCGTCGACGGCTTCTACAACGGTTTCGCCGGTCCGGGCGCCAACGAGTTGATCCCGACGCTGTACTACCTGCACTCGACCGACATCCTCGTCGATCTGGCTCGGGTGTTGGGCCGTACCGAAGATGAGACCCGGTACCGAGATATCGCGGCACAAGTGCGCCGGGGATTCCGCAAAGCCTTCATCGACTCCGACGGGTGGCTGACGGCCGACACCCAATCGAGCTACGTTCTCGCGCTGGCCTTCCGAGCCGCGCCGGAACTGGACGATCGCTTCGCCGATCGCCTGCGCGCATTGATCGAAGCCAACAACGGTCTGCTGGACACCGGCTTTCTGGCCACCGCGTTCCTGCTGCCCGTCCTGTCCGAGCATGGACTGAACGATTTGGCGTATTCGATCCTGCTCACCGATCGGTATCCCTCGTGGCTCTACATGCTCGGCCACGGCGCGACCACGATCTGGGAGATGTGGCGGGGAGTCGAGGCCGACGGAACGCCGAACCGGGCCTCCTACGCCCAGCCCGGCCTGAGCACCGTCGGCCTGTGGTTGGGCCGGTACGCGGCAGGGATCCGGCCTCTCGAGCCGGGCTATCGCCGCATCCTGATTCATCCGAGGCCCGGAACAGGGCTCGACTGGGTCGACGGCCGGTATCGATCCGTGCGTGGCGAGATCACCGTTCGGTGGGAGCGCCGCGATACGGATCTACTTGTGGCGGTGCGGATTCCACCGAACACCACGGCCTCGGTGGTGCTCGACGGCGCGCGGCTCGATGAGATTCTGCTCGATGGAGCGTTACTGACCGGACATCGAGATGTGGGGGCGGCCGCTCAGGACGGTGATCGGGTGTGCGTCGAGATAGGTTCCGGTGCATACGATTTCCGCTATCCGATGCACCACCTCACCAGCCGAGACCCTGGTACCGGCTCGTAATGTTCCATGGATGCGCCGGCTGTTTCACCGGACGGCGAAGCCGGTGAGCAGCAATTCGGCGACCTGAACACCGAGTTCGGCTGGGTCGGCGCGGCGGCTGCGGGCGAATCGGGTGACTATGTGCAGGGTGCCGACAATGGCCTGGGGGAACAACTCCGGTGGCAGGTCCGAGCGTAGGACGCCCTCGGCTTGGCCGCGTTCGACGAGTTCGAAGACGGCTTGGTGCATGCGGCGCGCGGCCGGGGGTGGCGATGGGCGGTGGGTGTCGGCGGGTAGCGGCTGCCACGCGGTACTCACCGACAGCATCGGATAGCGCTGGACGATCGCGGCCATTTCGATGATCAGTTCGCGCAGCGCGGTGCACGGATCCAGTTCGCGATCGCGCGCATCGCTGATAACCTGCTGGGCCTCGACGGCGGCGGTGTCGTAGATGGCGCGTCGGATCGCGTCGCGATTGCGGTAGCGCCGATAGATGGTCATCCGCGCGACCTCGGCCTCGTCGGCGATGCGCTGGATGCCGGCGTGCGGATCGTCGGCCAGCACCCGCGCGGCGGTGCGCAGAATGTGCTCGTCATTGCGCTGCGCGTCGCTGCGTGGTCCGCGACGGCGAACGGATTCACTCACCGCTTAAGTGTTACACATGCGACCCACTTAGCCTTCTAGCGTCAAGCCATGCGAGCCGAACAAGCATCCGAAGAGCATCTCGATCCCCAACTCATCCGACTGGGACTGGTCGTGGTGGTCGGGGTCTTCATGAGCATGCTGGACACCACGATCGTCAATGTCGCACTGCGCACGCTGGGGCACGAGCTGGACGCCGGATTACCGACGATCCAATGGGTCGTCACCGGTTACCTGCTCGCCCTCGCCGTAGTCATCCCGACCACCGGTTGGCTGACCGAACGCTTCGGCGGGAAGCAGGTATTCATACTGGCCACCGCCGCATTCACATTCACCTCGGGACTGTGTGCGGTCGCGTGGAATGCGAACAGCCTCATTGCCTTTCGCATTATTCAAGGTACCGCCGGTGCGCTACTGATGCCGGTGGCGCAGACGATTCTGGCGCGAGCCGCCGGGCCGGAGCGAATGGGCCGGGTGATGATGGTGGTGGGCGTGCCCGCCATGCTGGCCCCGATCCTCGGGCCGGTATTGGGTGGCGTGCTGATCGACAATGTCTCGTGGCGGTGGATCTTCCTGATCAACGTCCCGGTCGGCGTGTTGTCGGTACTGCTCAGCATGCGCCTGCTGCCCACCGACACTGCGTCGAAAGAGGTGCAGCCGTTCGACTTTCGCGGATTGACGCTGCTCGGCCCCGGACTCGCGCTGCTTGTCTACGGACTCTCACAGGCGGGCAAGGACGGCAGCTTCGCGCCCGCCGAGGTGTGGCTCACGATGCTCGGCGGTATCGCACTGATGGCACTATTCGCCTGGTATGCCCTCGGCCGCGGCGAGCAGGCACTCATTCCGCTGGGCTATTTCCGTGACCGGACCTTCACCGGCGCGAGCGTGGTCGCACTATCGCTGGGCATCACGATCTTCGGCGTAATGCTACTGATTCCGCTGTACTACCAACAGGTTCGATCCGAAAGCGCACTGATGGCCGGATTGCTCATGGCCCCACAGGGATTCGGCACCGCACTGGCGATGCCCATCGCGGGCAGGCTGACCGACGCATACGGACCACGACGCGTTGTCCTCGTCGGTAGCATCCTGACAACGCTGAGCGCGCTTGCGCTGACCCAGGTTTCCGGGACGACGTCCTATTGGCTGCTGGCCGGCGCGCTCGTCGTCCGCGGCCTCGGCTTCGGCGCAACCATGATGCCCGCAATGGCAGCCGGCTACCGCAATCTGGCGTCGACCGCGGCCGGACACGCCAGCAGCGTCCTGCAAATCCTCTCCCGCATCGGCGGAACACTCGGCGCCGCCCTCATGGCAGTCATCCTCGCCCAACACATCGCCACCACCACCGACCACACCCCCGCCGCACTGAGCAATGCCTACGCCACCACATTCTGGTGGGCCGCAGCCGCCAACGCCGTCGGCATCGCCTTCGCCCT
Source organism: Nocardia pseudovaccinii (assembly GCF_050942345.1). NCBI lineage: Bacteria > Bacillati > Actinomycetota > Actinomycetes > Mycobacteriales > Nocardiaceae > Nocardia > Nocardia pseudovaccinii. The sequence continues at coordinate 1,399,504 of NZ_CP192074.1, read as the reverse complement.
ACTGCTCCCCAACACGCCGCCGGCACGCCCTGACAAGGACGCATAGCCCGGATGGCGGGTCGACCGTAGGCAAACTGGACCCCACCTGGGCAAACCAGACCGTCCTAGACAGATCGTAAGGCGAGGTTGTCGATACCATGGCGGCATGAGTGTCGACAATCGCCGTACGGCGCGCAAGGCGGTCAGCGGCGACTCGGCACCGCGGGAGATTCGGCGCAGGCCGAAGAATCGGCGGGCCCAGATCGCGGCGGCGTCGGCGGCCGCATTCGGCGCGCTGGGCTACCACGGTGTGAGCATGGAGGACATCGCGTCCGGGCTCGGGATCAGTTCGGCAGCGCTGTATCGGCACTATCCGAGCAAGTACGCGCTGTTCCGGGAGGAATTGCTGCGGGTGGGCCGGGCCATGACCGAATCGGTCGAGCTGCCGGAGGTGGCACGGGACAGGGGGACGGCAGCCGACGGAGTCGGCGGGGTGGGTGAACTCAGGACGGCGGAGCGGCGGCTGCGGCAGGTACTCGACGCCCTGATCGGCGTCACGATCGAGAATCGGCCGACCGTCACCCTGGTGCGCTGGGAGGGCCGCTATCTCGAACCCGAGGACCTGACGGTTCTCACCGACCAGCAGCTCGCCGTCGTCGGCGCGATCGGTGTGCAATTGGCCGCATTGCGACCGGAACTCGCCGAGGACGAGCTGCGGGTGCTGCGCGCCGCCCTGCTCAGCGCGATCACCAGCATCGCCGATCACCATGCCAGTTTGCCCGCGAAATCCCTTGCCCGGCTGTTGAGTTCGGCCTGCTGGTCGATCGTGCCCGCCGAGCTGCCAGCGCTGGACTCGGATGCCGAACTGCCGGTGGCAGCCGAGATTCCGGATTCGTTCAAACATGAGCTGTTGCTGCGCAAGGCCGTCGAACTTTTCCATGATCGCGGCTACCCGAATGTCAGCGTCGAGGAAATCGCCACTGCCGCAGGACTTTCCGCCGCATCGGCGGTGTACCGGTTCTATCGCGGCAAGAGCGATCTGCTCGCGGCCGCGTTCCGACGGGCCGCCGACCGGGTTTCCGGTGCGATCGGCCCGGCGGTGGCGGCGGCGGCCGACGCCGAAGCGGCCCTGACCACACTGATCGAGCAGTACGTCGAGGGTTCGTTCTCCGAGCGCGCACTGACCTTCGTGTATTACACGGAGTTCCAGCATGTTCCGAGCGATGAGCGCACCGTGCTGCGGAATATCCAGCGGCTCAGCGTCGAAGAGTGGGCGCGGCTGCTGCGTGACGTGCGACCGGAGCTTTCACCCGCCGAGGCCCGCTTCCTGATCCATGCGGCCTTCGCGTTGGTGGTCGATCTGGGGCGCAACTTCAGTGCCGAACCGATCGCCTCCCCGGCCCGGGTTCGATTGCTCATGCAGCTGGTCCTGTTCGGACGCCCGGCGCGCTCGTAGTCCGCGCCCCTCCGCTTCGACATGCGGGCCGCGGCCACGCCACTTATGTTAGTGAGTATTCTGCACCGATTGCCCCGAGGTGATCCACGTAGTAGCGCATTTTTGTGATCTTCCATTCAATGCGTTTTCAGCCCTGGGAAGAGACGTCGAGCAAGCGTCCGGTTGGGCTAACATCGCGGGATGGATGCCGAGGATCGTCGCGCGCCGGAGGACGCGACCGCAGGCCGTACCGCGCCATCGCGTGAGGTGCGCCGCCGCCCGCGTAACCGACGCGCGCAGATCGCCGCCGCCTCCGCGGAGGCCTTCGGCGCATTCGGCTACCACGGCGTGAGCATGGAGGACATCGCCTCGCGCCTCGATATCAGCTCGACCGCACTGTATCGGCACTATCCGAGCAAGTACGCCCTGTTCCGCGAGGAGGCTCTACGGCTGGCCGGATTGAGCACCGAGGCCGCGCGTCTGCCCGAGCAACTGCGGGACCGGCCCGCCGCCGAACGCCTCGACTACATCCTCGATGCCCTGATCGCGGCCTCCATCGCGAATCGCCGTAGCGCCGCACTGCTGCGCTGGCAGAACCGGTATCTGGAGGACCCCGATCGCCAGATCCTCATCGATCACCTGATCACCACCGATTCGGTCGCCCGCAAACTACTGGCCGAGACCCGGCCCGAACTGCCCGACGGGGATCGGGCGGTGCTCTCGGCCGCCGCGATGAGCGTGATCGGCAGCATCTCCGATCACCATGTCGCGGTGCCGGTGCGCGCGCTGACGGCACTGCTGCGATCGGCCTGTCATGCGGTGACCGCGTGTGATCTGCCCGCACCCGGCGATGACACCGAATCCCTTGGCGCGAAGGAGGTTCCGCTCACTTTCAAACACGAGCTTTTGTTGGTGCGTGCCATCGAGCTTTTTCATGAGCACGGGTATCCCAATGTGAGCGTGGAGGATATCGCCAATGCCGCGGGCCTGCCCGCCTCGTCGGCGGTGTACCGCTTCTACCGCAGCAAGGGCGACCTGCTCGCGGCCGCGTTTCGCCGTGCGGCGGACCGGGTTTCGGCGGCCATCGGACCCGCCATCGCCGCATCGGACACCTCCGAACAGGCACTGAGCACCCTGATCGAGCTGTATGTGCACGGCTCGTTCGCCGAGCGCGAGCTGACCTTCGTGTACTACGCGGAGATCAGCAATGTGCCGCCGGAGGATCGCACCGTGCTGCGAAATATCCAGCGGCTCAATGTCGAAGAGTGGGCCAAACTGCTCATCGGAGTCCGGCCCGAGCTCTCCGCGGCCGAATCACGGGTGTTGGTGCATGCCGCGCTGGCCCTGGTCGTCGACCTCGGTCAATGGCTCGGCCCCGATAACCCGCTGTGCGCACAGCAGCGCATCGCACACCTGATGCGGGTCATCCTCTTCGGCCGCTGATCCGGTCCCGTTTCAGCAGGCCACAGGCGCGGGCTCGCCGCGCATCCGGCCTTCGAGCCACCGCAGTACCTCGGGGGCGCCCTGTACCGCCGCGGACAAATGCTCGGGCGCGGACACCTGCATCGTCTGCAACCGCACCCCGGCGCCGCACCACCGGCGGTCGGTGTTGCCGATGGAGTCGACCGGAATCAGCGGGTCGGCCGGCGAATGCCATTCGAACATCGGTATTTCCGGCACCCCGGGATAGAGCTCCAGACTGTTCTCCTCCACCACCGACCGCGCGGTACGACTATCGATGAACGAAGTGCTGGTGACGAATTCGCGGGCACTGCCGTTGGCGCCCATGAAGAGGATTTCGTTGGTGCAGCTGTTGGCCATGGCGCCACGGAGCGCGAGGCCGCGCGGGTTGAGATACGCGCCGGTCTGCACCTGGTCCGGGTACTCCCGCTCCAGACCGATCGCCGCTGCCATGGCCAGTCCGAAGGCCGGGTGCGGCTCCAGACCCAGCCCCTGCGCCATCGTCACCAGGTTCTCCGGGACGCCGCCCATGGCCGCGCCCTGGAGCTGCAGCTCGGGTGCGTACGACGGCTGCAGCACTGAAGCCCATGCGGTGGCCAATCCGCCACCGGAGTATCCGGCCAGCGCTACCGGGCTGTGCTGTACGGCGAGTTCGGGCAGCCGTTTCACCGCCCGGATGCCGTCCAATACGATCTGACCACCCAAACGCGCTGCTCCGAGGGCGAACTGCGGTCCGAGATGATCCGGCAGCGCGATGCTCCAACCCCGCTGCAGCACCGCATTCAACATCGACACTGTCGTCCCCAGATTCAGATCGCCGCTGTACAGCGCGTGCGATACCGCGCAATTCGTACCGAGCGCATTGATGAAATGCTGATACGACAGCAACGGAGCGTCGGCCTGATGGAGCAGTGGGGTAATGACCGTGGTGGTCGCCGCGATCGGCCCGCCGTGCGAGTCGGTGGACCGGAACTTGACCAGCGTGGCGGTGGCGCCTGCGAAGAGGGGCACCGGCGGCAATGGCCGCACGTCGAGCACGTCACCGGGGCTGTGCGCGCCCAGATCCGCCGGTGCGGCGTAGAACGGGTCCGGATCGGGCAACGGATACATCGGTTCCGCGGTTGCCGGCGTCGCCAGCAGCAGCGCGAGTGCCACACCTCCGAATGCACCGAGGGCATGGGAACAACCGCGATGGCTGCGGCGGAGAAAAAGAAGAATCAGACGAGTCAAGATCTCTACCTCCACGAGTAGTGCGGGGTATCCATCGACTAGCCGGGCTGCATTCGAGCGCAATCATTGGCAAACTTACAGCGGCATAGCGCGGAGGGACGCAATACGCCGAAAAATGGCACTGCTTTTACTTTGTGCAACACCGTTACGGGGCGTGGACTAGGACCGGGGCGGGGTGGCGAGGGGGGAATTCACCTTATTGACCAGCCAGCGGCCGTCCACCTTTTCCAAGCGCATCACCATGGATAGTTGACCTGGGGCGGGTTTGCCCTGGGTGCCCATGCTGGTGATGGTCTGGCCGATGACGACGATTGCTTCGGCGGAGGTGGTATCGCCGGATTTGATCGCGCACTGGACGTCGTTGACCTTGGAGACAACTTCGCCCTGGGTGAGGACGTCGCGCAGTTCCTTGCTGGTGCTGTCGAATTGCTTCTTCCAGTCGCCGGTGGCGCCGTCGAGCACGGCGGCGAAGTATTTGTCGAGGTTCTTGGCATCGTAGTCGGCGAGTACGGGGGCGTATTGGCAGGCGGCGAGGCGGGCATCCTCGTGGGCGGTGACTATGGCCTTGTTGTCCCTGTTCTGGAGGTAAGAGAAAACCGTGGAGGCTACTGCGGCGGCGAACAGTAGTGCGGCGGCGGCGCGGTAGGCGATCGCGGTCCGCTTGTCGGGCCTGCGGAGGAATGCAAATCGCTTGGCCGCAGGCATTTTCGAACCCGCATCTGGCGTGGCGTCGGTACTCGACGCCGCATTCGCGTCGATATCCTTGCCGAGCGAAACGCTTACCTCCGGCGCGTCGGCCCGCGCATTATCGATCTCGTTGTCGGCTGTGTCGATCGTTGGCTCGCTCATAGCTTCTCGTTCCTATCTGCCGGGTGCGGGTCGGGAAAGTTCATTGCCGGTTACGCCGGGCGGCGGGCCGGAACCGTTGTCCGGCACATTCGGACGTGGCGCATTCGCCGAACCACGAACCTGCAGTGCGGGATCGGTGGTGACGCAGTAGTTGTAGAGCGGCACCCTGGTATCGACGGTCTTGTCGGTCGGCACCACGGGAATCGTGTCGTAATCACAGGTCGGACGCGGCCACGGATCGACCATTGTGTTGAAGGCGTTGTCGTGTGCCGGAATTCCGATGGCTTCCGAACCCGCACGCAGCGCCGGGAACAGCGCTTCGATAGCCGGTTGGCGCAACTTGGCGGCCTTGGTGATGGCGACGAAGTTGGTGATCAGATTCGTCATCGGATCCTGCGTGTCGTGCACGATGCCGCCGAGTGTGGCCAATTGGCCGGGCCCGAGTTCGAGGAATTTGCGCACTTCCTGATCGGCCGCGGTCAACTGCTGGAACAGTGCGCTAGAGCCGGTGGTCAGCGTGGTCAGATCGGGTTGGGCGTGAGTGGTGGTTTCGGCGATCACCTGCAGGTTCTCGATGAGTCGCTGGGTTTGCGGGAGCAGATCGGTCAGTCCGGACATGGCCCGGCTGATTCCGGCGACCATATTGCGCAACCGATCCGGACCACCGGCCAGGGCCTTGTCGAGTTCATCGATGATCACATTGAGTCGGGCCGGATTCATCCCGCCGATCAGCCCGCTCATATTCGTGAGCACCGACTGCACCGTCACCGGTGTGCTCGTGGCCGACCGATCGACGATCGAGCCGTCGGACAGATACGGTCCGCTGTCGGAGTCGGGGCGGAAGTCGAGGTACTGCTCCCCCGCCGCCGAGAGCCTGCCGACGGCGACGGTGCCGCCCACCGGAATCTTTGCGGTGTCATTGATTTCGGCGATGGCGGCGACACCGTCACCGGATACCCGAACGTCGAGTACCTTGCCGACCCGGCTGCCGCGGAAGGTGACGTCATTGTTCGGCGCGAGTCCGCCGGAACTCTTCAGCTCGACCCGGACCCGGTAGGTGCTCGGCAGCGGATTGATCCGCAGCACGGCCGCACCGAGATAGGAAATGCCGAGAATCAACACGACGATCAGACCGATATTCGCCACCGTGATCCGATGCCGAACGAGCCAGTGCCACAGTGGAATATTCATCGCCCACCGCCCTGCAACCGCCCGATGACCTTCTGGATCACCTCGGCCAGACTGCCGATGAATGCGGGTACATCGCCGCTTTCCGGCCAGCGGCTACCCTTCGGATCGGTGAGCGCACCGATATCGAGATAAGAAACCGTGGCGGCGACCGCAAGCACCGGTCCGTCATAACTGGCCATGACATTGGGATAGATGGCGTGCAGCCCGTCCAGCGTCCCCGCCAAATTGTCGCCCATCTGGGTGAAGCCGGACATCAGCCGCTGAATACTGTCGAACAGGCTCAGGAACTCCGGGCCGGTGGTGTCGGTGAAATCACCGAGCGCGGACATGGTGACCGAGACCTTGGCGACGAGTTCGGCGATACTCCTGTTGTTTTCGGCGACCAGTCCGATCAACGGCGGGAATGTATCCGCAGCCGCACCTAATTCCGCCTTGCGCCTGGCCAATTCGCCGGTGAGCACATTCAGTCCGGAGAGCACGCTGTCGACGTCGGCGGTGCGTGCGTTGAGTGCCGCGAGCACATCGGTCATCTCGGTGATCAGATGTGACAGCTGCGGTGCCCGACCGGCGAACATCGAATTCATCTCGGTGGTTATCCGGGCCACCTGATTGAGCCCACCACCGTTGAGCAGCATGGAGATCGACATCATCAACTGTTCGACCGACGCGCCGGTGCCGGTATGGTCGGGCGCGATCGTGTCACCGGGACGCAGCATTTCGGCGCTCTCTTGCTTGGCGGGCAGCGTCATGGCGACGAACATGTCACCGAGCGGAGTAGCCTGGCGCAGTTCGGCGGTGGTGCCGCGGGGTAGCTGAATATCCTGCCGAATCCGCATTTCCACATCGGCGAGAAAGTTCGTGGTGCTGATCTTGGAGACCATGCCGATTTCGGTGCCGCCGATTGTCACGTGTGCATTGGCGGGCAGGTTGAGTGCGTCCTTGAAAACGGCGTGCAACTCATAACCCGGCCCACCGATGCCCGGCTTGGGCAGCGGCACATTGTCGACCGTCACGGCACACCCCGCCGAAGCGACAACAACGATCGCCGCGACGAAAGCCGAACGCGCCGCCCTCATTTGGTGATCCCGAGCAGTGCGGCGGTCAACCCGAAGTCGGGGCCGAAGTCCTGGATCTTCCCGGTGCGGCAACCGTCGAGACGCAGCTGGATACGCTCGCAGAACAGCGAGAGCGCCGCACCGTCCAGCACCGCTTTGTCCAGCAGACCGTGCAGGCGCAGCGCCCGGTTCTCACGGCTCACCGCATTCGAGAAGTTCTCGAAGAAGAGCGGTGTCACATCGGTGATTTCGGTGAGCCCGCGGGCATTGGCCCGCATCTGCGCGGTCAATGTCGTGAATCGGGTGAGCGCACCGAGCAGTTGTTCGCGGTTCTGGCCGACCACGGTCGAGGTATTGGTGACGAAGTCGTTGAGCTGGGTGATCACCGCCTGCAAACCCGGCGCCTGCTCCCCCATCAGTTGCACGAGTTCGGTGAGCCGACCGCTGAAATCCCTTACCGTCTGGTCGTTCTGGGCGATGATCTCGGTGATCTCATTGAGTTTGACGATGGTATTGGAGATCTGGTCGCCATTGGCGAGGGTGACCTCGAATGCGGAGGACAGATCGTCCAGCGTTTCGCGCAGTTTGTCGCCATTGCCGTTCAGCAGCGGAAACAACACCCGGCTCGCCATCGGGCCGGTTTCGTTGTCGCCCTTCAAGGCCGCGCCGAGTTGATCGAAGGTTTCCAGAATGCGATCGAGTTCGACCGGGGTACGAGTCCGGGCGAGCGGGATGTGCTGGCCGTCGGTCAGCACCGGACCATTGCCTTCGTAGGCCGGGGCGAGTTCCACATGCCGATTGGTGATCAGCTGCGGTGAGACCAGCGCAGCCATGGCGTCGGCCGGAATGCGCACGCCCTTATCGATGGACATGGTGACTTCGACATAACTGCCCTTGGGGGTCACGGTATCGACCCGGCCGACCGGAACACCGAGCACCGCAACGTCATTGCCCGCATATAGACCGGCGACATTCTCGAAGTCGGCACTGATCTGCAGATGTTCACCGAGATACTGATCGGGCAGTGCGGTGAGGCTGTCGGGTAGCAGCGAACAACCGGTCGCCACCGTTGCGGCGAGGCCGAGCACCGTCGATTTCAGCAAGGTACCGATCTTCATCAATTGCACCCCTGTACGGCTTGGGCGAAGCACAGCCAGTTGTCCGGGAATACCCATGGCGCCCACACATCGCCGTACGGGCCGTTGCCGAGGGCATTGTTGAACTGCCGCAATGCGACCGGCATGATCTCGTAGAGCGAATCGAGGTTGTCCCGGTTCTTTTCCAGGCCCTCGGACATGGTGTTCAGATTCTGGATGAGCGGGCCGAGCTGATTCTGGTTCTCCAGGCCCATGTCCTGCAGCAGCCGCGACAGGCTCGCGACATTGTCGAGCAATTGTTTCAGCAGGTTCTGCCGCAGTGCGACGGCATTGCCGATGGCCTCGCCGCGGGTCAGCAGCACCAGCACGCTATTGCGGTTGTCGGAGGCCAGCTCGGCCACCTGATCCATGCTCTTCAGCAGTGTGTCCACCTCGTCGCGGCGATCATTGATCACCTTGGCCAGCGCACCGATGCTGTTCAGCGCCTCGACGGTGAGCTGCGGAGAGTCACCCATCTGCTGGCTGAGCACATCCAGTGACTGCCGCAGTTTCGCCGGATCCAGGCGTTCGATGCGCTCGAAGGACGATTTGTAGTTCGGATCCCGGATGACCTTGCCGAGGTTGTAGGGCACCGAGGTCTGCTTCAGCGGAATCCGGTTGTCCGGCAGTCCTTTTCCATTACCCGGCACCAACTCGACGTGCAGCTTGCCGAGGATGGTCGTCATCTTGATGGCGGCCGAGGCGTCCGGACCGAGTCGAAGATCTTTGCGCACCTTCAGATCCACGACGACCTTCGCGCCGTCGAGTCGCACCGCACTCACCGAACCGACCTCGATGCCGGAGACATCCACCGATGCTCCCGATCGCAGACCCGCCGCTTGCGCGAATTCGGCATGAATCGTCTTGTCGCCGAGATGCGCCTGCGATAACGCACTCGAGCCGACCAACAGCACGACGACCGAACCGGCCGCGAGCAGTCCCAGCCACAACAAGCGATTGCGTATCCGACCCAGTAATGCCGTCATCGGCAGACCTCCGAATGGGAATTGCCGCCCACCTGCGAGAACAGCCCCGGTGGCAGCAGCACGCCCCATAGCGAGACGTCCAGCGAGCAGATATAGGCGTTGGCGTACGCGCCGTAGCTGGTGAACCGGGCGAGACCATTGAGAATGGTCGGCAGCTCTACCGCCGCCTGATCCAACGACGCACCATTGAGAATCAGCAGGGCGACGCCGCTGGTCGCATCGTTCTGTGCCCGAGCCAGATTCGGCTTCACCTGACCGATCAGCGCCGCCAGCGAATCGGTGGATTTCGCCACCGTATCGACCGACGACTTCAGCGATTCGCCCTGCGCGTAGAGCGATTCCACCAGCGAACGCGCCTGGGTGATCAGGGTTTCCAATTCACCGCTGCGATTGGCCAGGCCCGCGATCACACTGCTGAGATTGCCGATGACATCGCCGAGAATCTTGTCGCGCTGACCGAAGGTGCCCGCGAGTTCGGCAGCCTGGGTGATCAGCGCACTGAGCGATACATTGTTGCCTTGCAGGGCCTGGATCAGGGTCTCCGACAGCGAATTGACCTGGTCGGGTTGCAGCACACTGAACAGCGGTTCGAAACCCGACAGCAACGATGACACATCGAACGACGGTTCGGTGCGCTCGACGGGAATCGCGGATCCGGCGGTCAGCACGGTGCCCTCGTCCTTGCCCGGAACCAGCGCGATATAGCGTTGGCCGATCAGATTCTGGTACCGCACCAAGGCTTTCGTCGTCGTTGTCAGCCGCTGATTGTGCTGGATACGGAAGTCCACGCGCGCCTTGTAGTCGCCGTCGAAATCGATGGCGTCGACCCGCCCGACCCGCACACCCGCCATCCGGATGTCATCGCCGATGCGCAGTCCGAGCACGTCGGTGAAGGTGGCCGAGTACGAGTCGGTATCGCCGGTCACCGAACGTTGCAGCGTCGACCAGATCGTGTACGTCAACAGCACCGCGACCACGGCGAACAGACTGAATCCGGCCAGTGCTTTCCCTGATTTCATGTATTCACCGCCCTTCATCCGGTGCGGTGTCGTACACGGTCACCGAACCACCGGCCAGTACCGGAGCCAAGAGCAGGTATTGCGCCGTGGTCGGCCGACCGCCGACTATCGCCGCCGCGGCATCGAGACCGCGCAGATTCGAATTCGGCTGGACGGGTTGATCCGTCGCAGCGGCCGGCGCGGTGATACCCGGAATACTCGGCAGCCCCGGAATACTCGGCAGTCCGGGAATACTCGGCAGTCCGGGGATACTCGGTAGCCCCTGTGCCGGAGCAATGGGCGCCGGTCCCGCGGCTGCCAACCGCTGCGGCATCAGCTGCGGCGGAAACTCCTGCGGCGGTGGGACATCCGGTACCGTACTGCCCCCACACCGCGGACCGGCCATGGTGCCGTAGTGCGGACAGTCCTTGGCCGTGTACTGCTGGAAGGGCGTGAAGCTGACATCCATCTTCCACACCATCTGTCGGCTCGGTCCGAACCCGAAGGTCGTGCGCACTCGTTGCAGCGCGGCATTGAAATTGGCGGCGGTATCCGGGATGGCCTGAGGATCCCTGGCCAGACCGCCGAACAGGCCGTCGAGTCCGACGACCAAGTCCTTCCCGGCGTCCGGATTACGTGCGAAAAGTGAATTGACCGAGTCGACCGCGCCGCTGGCATTGGTCAGCAGCGCGACGAGGTTGTCACGCCGCTCGGTGAGCGTGCGTGCGGTGGTCACCGAATCCGACAGCACACCGACCAACTCCGGCGCCGAAACGCTCAGCGCCGTCACGGCCCGGCCGAGGTTGCCGAGCAGATCGCCGATGCCGGGAGTCGCGTGCACCTGGGTGAGCCAGGTATCGAGGCGTTCGATGGTGGAACCCGGCACCCGCGCGGCGGGATCGAGTGCGTCGGCGAGTGTCGCGAGCACCCGGCCCAGCTTCTCCGGCTGGATATGATCGAGCACATCGCGCAGCACACTGAGCGTGGTCTGCAGCTGCACGGTGCCTTCGCTGGTGTCCTCGGGAATCCGGGCCCCCGCGCGCAGGGTCTCGGTGGCGTGCCCGTTGTCGACGAGTTCGATGGCGGTCACGCCGAAGATATTGCTGGGGATCACCCGGGCCGTGACATTCGCCGGAATAAGGGCCGCCACAGCCGGTTTCAGATCCAGGGTCGCATCCTGACGTTCACCCTTGGCGACGACATCGACACCGGCCACGGTACCGACGACCATGCCACGGAACTTCACATCGGCATGGGTCGGCAGCCCGTCACCGGTACTGGTGAGCACCGCGACAACCGAGACCTTGTCCTGGAAATAGCCGGTATAGCGCAGGCCGAGCAGGTACAGCAGCAATGCGGCCGCCGTGGTCATGGCTATTCCAGCGAGCGTGAGTTGACGTGCGGTGGGTCCGCGCCCACTTGGATCGAGCAGCATCGCCACCTACCCCGAAATCCGGAATCCGGGGTCGATGCCCCAGATCGCAAGGGTCAGAAACAGATTCACGAACACCATGACGACGATCACCATCTTGATCGCGCGTCCGGCCGCGTGGCCGACACCTTCCGGACCACCGGTGGCGATATAGCCGTAGTAGCACTGGATGAAGGTCGAAATGAGTACGAACACCACGACTTTGACGACCGAGAACAAGACATCGATACCGTTGAGGAACTGGAAGAAGTAGTGGTCGTAGGTCCCGGCGGAGGTGCCTCCGAGGAACAGCACGGACAGCTTCGTCATCAGATAGGCAACGGCGAGACCGACGCTGTAGAGCGGGACGATGGTCAGTGTCGCGGCGATCATCCGCGTGGTCACCAGATACGGAAGTGGCCTGATGGCAATGGATTCCAGCGCATCGATCTCCTCGGAGATCCGCATCGCACCCAATTGCGCGGTGAATCGGCAGCCCGCCTGGATGGCGAAGGCCAAAGTCGCCAGGATCGGGCCGATCTCGCGCGTCGTCGCGAAACCGGAGATCGCGCCGGTCAGCGGATTCATGGTGAGCAGATTCAGCGCGGTGTAGGACTCCATGCCGACGGTGATCCCGCCGAATCCGCACAGGATGATGACCACACCGACCGTGCCGCCGCCGACAATGAGCGAACCATTGCCCCAGCCCACATCGGCGGTCAGCCGCAGCACTTCCTTGCGATAGTGCCTGAGCACGAACGGAATTGCCGCCACCGCTTGGCAGAAGGTAATCCCCTGGTGGCCGAGCCGTCGGTTGGCCTGGACCGGCAGGATGGCGATCGCGCCGACCGTGCGAAACGGCTTCAGCGCGGGCGGGGTGTATCGGGTGCCCATCTCAGATCACCTTCGCCGGAAAGAGCGTGTTGTAGATCTGGGTGATGATGATGTTCGTCGCGAACAGCATCAGCGCCGAATTGACCACCGCGGCGTTCACCGAGTTGGCGACCCCACCTGGACCGCCCTTGGTGTGCAGTCCGATATCGCAGGCGATGATCGCGGTCAGCGCACCGAAGATGGCCGCCTTGACCAAGGCGACTACCAGATCGTTCGCCACCGCGAAGGAGGCGAAAGTGCTGATGAACGAGCCTGCCGTGCCGCCCTGGGCGTACACGTTGAACATATAGCCGGTGGCGAAGCCGACGAAAACCACGAATCCGCACAGCAGAATGCTGACCAGGATCGCGGCCAGCAGTCGCGGCGCGACCAGTCGGCGCACCGGATCGACGCCCATCACCATCATCGCGTCGATCTCCTCGCGAATGGTGCGGGAGCCGAGATCTGCGCAGATGGCCGAACCGACCGCGCCCGCGATCATCAGCGAAGTGACCAGCGGCGCACCCTGCCGAATGATGCCGAGACCGCTGACCGCGCCGATAAATGTCGTCGCACCAACCTGATTCACCAGCGCGCCGACCTGGATCGACACGACAACGGCCACCGGGATCGCGACGAATACGGTCGGTGCGGCGGAAACGCTCGCCATGAACGCGCACTGCTTGATGAACTCGTGGAATGGGAAGCGGCGCACGAACATCGCGCGCAGCATCTCGATGAAGGCATCGCGCATGAGCCGAACCTGGCGACCCAAGGTCTCCAGCGACCGCTGTGGATGCCGTTGCCACAGGCCTTTCAAATCCTCGACGGCCCGCTCCAGATCCGTTGGCTCCTTCGGCCTTTCGGTGAGCCGAGTGCTCATGCCGACTCGCTGAGTTGATGCTGCAGCAGGACGAGGAGATAGCCGACCACGGCGATACCGGCGACGGCGGTGCTGAACACGGCGAGCCAGAGCCCGAACCGCAGCACCGGATTGACTTTCATACGCCCCCCGAGGATCTTGACGCCGATCACCAAGATGTCGATGAGCCAAACCAAGATCATCATCAGGTCATGCACACATTCGAGAAGGTGAGCACCGGCCAGCACACGATCGAGCCGAGGAAGGATATGACCACGTCGATGCCGTGCATGCGGTGCAGATGGCTGGTGTGGGTCAGCGTCCAGATGAGGCCGACGAGCCCGTATGGAATGGCGAGAATGATGATGGTGCCGAGGAATTCGGAGACCTTCATCTCGTAGCTGAATATTCGATCCAGCTTCTTGAGCATGCGCCTGTGTCCTTTCCCCCGCCGCCTGAGCGGCACAGCCGGACACACGCCGGGGCGAGGTATCGCTGCGGCGCGAGTGCGGCCGATCACGCTGCGATCGGTCGGGTATGGGTGCGTATGTTACGCATGATTCCTTCAGTTACGGAAGAACTTGAGAACACTTAGTTCAGCGAATCTCGCTAGAGAACCCTGTACAGCCAGCTAGACTCGGTTAACAAGAAAGAGAATCCTCAGTAACATAACGGATGCTGGCCCGCCTCGGGCCGGTTCGACGCAGGAGCGTTCGATGACGAGCAACGCGGATTTCCGCGGCAAGCCAGCCCACCACGGTGACAGCGACGGACCGATGGCCGATCTGCGCGCCGCATCCGCATGTAGAAGAACCCGATCCGAGCGCTAGCCCGAGTAGGTGTGCCACATCTGGTCGACGATCGCTTCGATGCCGGAATACTTTGACACCCAACACAATTGGTCCATCGCCTTGGCCGGATCGGCGACCAGCGAACTCGGCTCCGGCACCGCTGGGCGGTGGATGAGCGCCACGCGTCGTCCCGATACCTTTTCCACAGCGGCAACCACCTGACGGACACTCGCGCCCCTGCCGCTGCCGATGACGTACCGCTCGGTCACGCCCGGCGGTGGCAGGTGTTCGAGCCCGGCCACGAACGCATTCGCGGCATCGGCCACGTGCACATAGTCACGGACCGTCGTGCCGTCGCCGTTGACCTCCAACGGTTCATTCCGCGCCGCAGCGCCGAGCACCCTCGGGATGAGCCGAGTGGGATCCGGATCGCGGCCCCCCGCCACATTCAACAGCCGAAGAACGACAGCGGCGGCATCGTGGGCTTCGACGGCCTTTTCAGCCGCCAGCTTGCTGCTCGCGTAGGGGTGCGGCGGGTCGTCGGGCAGCTCCTCGGTGATCGCCCGACCGCTCACATCGCCGTAGATCGCGCCGGTCGAGGCGAATACGAGCCGGGGCACCTCGGCGCTCGCCATGGCATCGAGCAGGGCGATGGTCCCGACAGTATTGACTCCGAAGTACCGGAGGGGGTCGGTCATCGACTCCCGCACCCGGGTCAGCCCTGCCAGATGACACACCGCATCTACGCCGTCGACCGCACGTCGAAGTGCGACGGGGTCGCGTAAGTCGGCAACGCGAATCGCGCTGGCATCCGCGATGTTCGGTCGCTCCGCACGCACCATGGCGACGGCATCGTGCCTGGCCTCCGTCAAGGCCGAGACGACAGCTGTGCCGAGGTAACCCGCCGCTCCCGTGACAAGTACGCGCATGGCGCGAGCCTATGGAAGGCTCTGGTGGGCTACCGGATCGGGTAGCGACGGTCGATGATGTCGAACATATTGGGTTGGCCCGCTCGGTAGAGTTCGCGGTCGACGAGCTTGAGCGGTTCCCAGAGCGGCATGGTGAAGCGCGGGGTGACGGTGGCCGGTCCGGCTGGCGAGCCGGAGGCGTGCAGGATGGCGTTGGCGGCGAGGCGGCCGCCTTCGTTCGCGCCCTCCATACAGGCGACGTTCATGCCGGTCTTGATCCAGTCGCCCGCGAGGAAGAGGTTATCGATCGCGGTGGCGGCGTCGGGGCGGTCGAACCAGGAGCCCGGGTTCTGGATGAAAATGGCGTCGTCGTAGGCGATTCCGGGTGTACCGGCGTCGGTGAGGGCCGGGTCGATCATCCAGGAGTGCAACATTTCGTCGGCGAGCTGGATTTCGCCGTCGTCATTGACGTGCGCCTTGATCTGCGCCCAGGTTTCGCGGGCGATCTCCTCGGGGGTGCACTGCTTGGCGGTCTTGCGGTTGAAGGTGCCCGGCTCCTCCCATTCGGAAATGATGGCGGACAACACATCCTGCACACTGCCGTCGCCGTAGGTGGTCACTGGCCGTCGCCAGAACTGGGCCTCGCTGATCGAGGTCAAGCCCCATGGCGCGTCGTTGTAGCCGACGTGGCCATTGGCCAGGTCGACGCGTTTGCGGAGGAAGAATTGGATGCCGACCATCCAGGCGGCCTGCAGGTTCCGGATGCGCTCGAGATTCGGATCGGCCGCCGCCATATCGTCGGTGAGTACGTCAGGGAACTTGTCGAGCGGGATTGCGGAGAGGTAATAGTCGGCCTCCACCCGATGACGCGCGCCGCCCTGGTCGGTCACGGTGGCGGAGGTGAGGTGCGCGCCATCGCTGTCGAAACCCGAAAGGCGCTGGCCGAGTTCGAAAGTAACACCGATCGAGCGCAGATGGTCGATCCACGGATTGATCCACGCCTCGCTGGTCGGGCCGTTGAGCACGCGGTCGTTGCCCTTGCCGTCGCTGTCGTTGTTCAGGTTCAACACCGACCACACGTACTCCTCACCGACCAGCCCGATCGAATGTGCGCTGCAGTTACGGGATTTGGTGGCGACGAGCTCGCGGATGAAACCGTCGCCGAGGAAACGGTTGTATTCCGGGGACGAGTTGTCCAGGCGCGCGAAATCGGTCCAGGTCACCCGCTCCCACTGCCCCAATTTGCGTTCGGTGCTGCTGGAGACGTAGACGGCCAAGCGCTCCGCGGCGAAAACCGCTTCGTGCAGCGGCAGTCGGAACAGCGATTCGAAGACCGATGCGACGGAGTCGATGAATCCCTTGGGAGTCATCGGGAATTGCGAGAACGGCAGCGGGAACGGCAGCGGGACGGTGAGATTGCGCCGGTCCATGCCCGCGATCATGGCCGCATTGAGTCGGACGAGGTTGTCCCACACGCCGTTCGCATTGCCGGGGAAGGGGATTCGGCGCAGCGTATCGGGCAGATTGTGATAAAAGCCGAAGAAGCTGCGGAATCCGTGTTCACCGGGCAGGTCGTCGGCGTAGATGCTGCGGGTCTTGCCGCCGAAAGCACCGAGCTTCTCGTACACCGTGACCGAGAAACCGCGTTCGGCCAGTTCGTGTGCGGCGGTCAGACCCGCCGGACCCGCACCGAAGATCGCCACGGACCGGCCCGGCTGGGCGTTCGCCCGGCCGGTGGGCGCCAATGTCATGGCGGCGGCGACACCACCGGCCATAGCGGCGTTCCTCATGAATGTTCGTCGCGACTGCTTGGTCCGCATGCTGAATCTCCCGACCATCCGGCCTGCCACGTCCACGTGAGCCGCGCACAGGCGCCTGCGATGTCGCACGATGTTACTGACTATTCTTAACTTAGGAGGACGTTTCGACGATGTATCCACTGAGCGAAATCATGGTCAAATATTCCAAGATCACACATTCACCACATCAACCACGCTGCCACGATGTTGCTATTGATTCTATTCAGGGACAGAGAGCGTGCGAGAGTATGGTCGTCAGATCGGGCATGGCTTTCGGCGACTTGGTATAGGCGTAGGTCACCGCCCGACCATCCGGTGTCGCGCCGGAGACCGTGAGGAATCCGTAGATGCCTCCGGTGTGCCCGACATACTCTGCGCCACAGGGCAGGTGAGTGGAGCCGATGCCGAGTCCGTAGTTCATATCCGCCTGCCCCATCGGCACACCGGTCCGCATCTCCCGCAGTTCGGCGGCCGGGACGACCTGTCCGGCCAGCAGCGCTTGATAGAAGCGATTCAGATCGTCGCCGGTGGAGACCATTCCGCCCGCACCCCACGGCACCGAAGGTTCGATGCGTGACACATCGGTCACCACACCATCGATATCGGCGTACCCCTTGGGATGTGGCCCTCGGATATCGAGCTCGCCCGGCGCGGGCAAGTAGGTGTCTTCGAGGCCCAACGGCTTCAGGATCCGCCGATTCAACTCGTCGACATACGCCGCACCCGTAACCCGTTCGACCAGCACATCCGCCACGATGTAATTCGAATTGCTGTACTCGAACCGCGCACCGGGCGCGAAATCCGCTGGCCTGCTGAGGATTATCGCGATCTGCTCGGCGGGTGTCATGATCCGTCCCGCCAGCGCCGCCGTATACTCGTCGACGCGCGGGTCTTCGGTGAGCTCCGGCAAACCGCTTTGGTGCCGCAGGATCTGGCGCACGGTGATCGCCCGCCCATCGATCCCCTCGCCCCGCAACAGCCCCGGCAGATAGTTATCCACCGGCTCATCGAGCCGAATCTTGCCCTCCGCCACCAACTGCAACACCACCGCGCTGGTGAACGTCTTGCTGATACTGCCGATCCGCACCCGCTGCGGCGGCGCGACCGGAATCGGCGCGCGAGCGCCGATATCGGCGACTCCACTCGTGAGCGTGACCGTCTTCCCGTTCTCGGTCAACGTCGCGATCATCCCGGTGACACCACCCTCGACCGCACGATCGATATCCTCCTGGACCACCCGAATCCGCTCCTCCGAAACTCGCACCGGCGCAGCGGAATCCGTGGCACATCCCGAAAGCAGAGCAACCACATCAACAGCGATACCTACCGTCACAAGGCGCATGCCTCGACGCTAGGAATATTCCCCGCCCCACACATCGGGGTCGCTCCCTGAGATCTCCCCAGGGAGGCCCCCTAGTACCACCGGGTGATCGTCTGCCGCCCAGATATGAATCGAGCCGGATCCGAAGGACAGACCGGTCGGCAGGTGCCGAAAAGAGCCGCCACAGCGAGATCCGTTCGTCGGTCCATCAGCCATCTGCTGCGGCCCGCCGGCCGATGGCGAAACGAAATCTGCCCGTCCGTCAGTGCACTGCTTCGTTGCCTTCCACCAAGACACCTGGTGCAAGCTCGAACTCGCCCCGTCGGACAGCCGCCCGCTGTGTGAACTCGCGGACGGTTCACTGGGTGAGGTCGGGGAAGACGGATGGCTCGAGGCTCCGGACAGCCGCTACGATTCAATGCTTGCGTTGGAGCACACTCCAACTTCTAGAGTTCGGGGCATGACCAACACACAGGCCTCTACCAGCAATGATCGTTTCGAGCGCGGACTGGAGCTGCTTCGGCAGGTCGGCGGGCAGGAGCGGCCCGCGGTGCTGGACAGTCTCGCGGATATCGCACCGGACCTGGGTCGGCTGACCGTCGAATTCGGGTATGGCGACATTCTCTCCCGGCCGGGGTTGACGTTGCGGCAGCGGCAGTTGGCGACGGTGTCGGCGCTGGCGGCGATGGGAAATGCCGCGCCGCAGCTGCGTTTCCATATCGACGGGGCACTGAATGTGGGGTGCACACGGGAGGAAATCGTGGAGACGCTGATCCATGTCAGCGTGTATGCGGGGTTCCCTGCCGCGCTGAACGGACTGGGTGCGGCGCGCGAAGTGTTCGACGCCCGTACCGATCTCCCCGCACCGGCCGAACCGGCACCGGCACCGGCACCGACCGGTGACCGGTTCGAGCGTGGGAGCGCCAAGCTCGCCGAGATCGACGGGCACGCAGGCGAACAGGTCATCGCCTCGCTGCGCGATATCGCGCCGGATCTGGGGCGCTACATCATCGAGTACAGCTTCGGCGATATCTACTCACGGCCCGGTCTGGATCTGAAGACCCGTGAGATGGTCACCGTCGCCATGTGCACCGCGCTGGGCTCGGTGGCGCCGCAACTGGGCGTGCACATCCACGGCCTGCTGAACGTCGGCGGCACCGAGACCGAGGTCGTCGAAATCATCACGCAGATGGCGGGTTACGCCGGATTTCCGGCCGCGCTCAACGCAATCACAGTGGCACGCGCGGTTTTCGCGGAGCGCTCGGGCAACTGACGCGCAGGTAACGCCCGATCGATTCGCCGTGGCACCACAGCGATAAAGGTTGCCCCGATGGCCTTTTCGGCCCATCCCGGTGCGGCACTCTCTGCGGATGAGCGCCGCACCGGAACCCCCATCAGGGCCGCGGGTTATCTCTCGGCAGCGCGCCGGTAGCAGTGCGCGGAGGCGGCCAGATATTGGCGGCAGCGGGCGCCGTGTCCAGCGTGCACGGAGAGGATGAAACGCGCCCGGTCATCACTGAGGCCAACCGGCTCTTGATTGCAATCGCGGCTCTGCACCAGCCACAATTCCCGGATATCCGAATGCAAAACGTCCATTGTTCACCTCCACCGAAGAGATAAGTGCACCCGGCACCGGCAGCACCACCGGAACCCGCCGTCGACGCTGCGGATCGGAACAGCGTCGGGACCGTGCGTCGGGTTCCGGAGAGCCGGCACCCCCGAAAGGGTTTGGGGTACAAACCCGGTGCCGGGTACTGCTTCAGCGTGCACGTTGCGATTCGGTGGATAACAGAGCCGAATGCGATAAATGGGAGTAATTTCCGATTGAATCAGCCTGCTACGAGGGGGCGGCACCTATGGTTGAGGTCGACTGGACCGGCGAAGACGTACTCGCTCTTCGCGTGGCGATGAAGCGGAGTCGCTATGAGTTCGCGCGCCTGGTGGGCGTCACCCCGCGCACCGTGATCTTGTGGGAGAACGGCCGGACAACCCGGATGCATGCCGCAAGCAGACGTTTGCTCGATCGAGTGCTCTCGGAGGCCGATTCGGTCGTCGTCGCGCGATTCGAGCGCGCGGTCGCGAGCCCGACGACGGCCCGCGATGCCGAAGAGACGAGCCCGGCGCTCGATCGGATACAGCTCGGTAGGGACATCGGGCTCGACAAGGAAGTCGAGGATGACGACGTGAGAAGGCGATTGCTGTTGGCCTGCATCGGTGCGGGCCTGGCCGGTCAGGCGGCCGATATGGTCGCGAGCGAACCGGAGAAGATGCTCGCCACCCTGGACGCGGGCTCGATGAGCGAACGACGGCTCGGCCTGCTCGAGCAATCCGTCGATGCCCTTGGCACCCGCGTCGTGCAGGTGCCGCCGCACGAGTTGCTGCAGGCCACGCTCGACCAATTCCGTGCGGTCCGCGGCTGTCTCGCGGAGCGGCAGGCGACCCATCATCAAATCCGACTGGTCCGTACGGCCGGGCGCCTGGCGAATGTCGTCGGCGAAATTCTGTTCAATGAGGGTCATTTCGGTCAGGCGCGATTGTGGTACACCACCGCAATTCACGCTGCCCAGGACATCGGAGATCGCTATTCCGAGGACATCGCACTGGCCGGATTGTCGTATTTACCAACCTATAGCGATAATCCGAAGGAAGTTTTGAACCTGCTCAGCCCGCGCCTCGAAGAAAATCCGGGCAACGGTCCGGCGGCGGCCTGGTTGTGGGGAATGGCGGCCCGCGCGCACGCCAGCCTCGGTAATTCCGACGGCTTCGCCCGCTGCATCGCGAGGTCCGAGCGGGCGCTGGAAAATGTTCCCGCGGAACAACTCTCGATCGGCATCTTTTCCTTCCGCCCGGAGAAGCTCGCCTTCTATCAGGCCATTGGCTACTCCCGATTGGGCCGCGCCGAGCAGACCGCCCTGGCATCCGAGCGAGCTATCGGGCTCTACGACCCGAGCGAGACCATGGAACCGGCACTGGTCCGGTTCGAACACGCCACCGCGCTGCTCGCCTCGGGCGAGGTGGACGAGGCCTGCGCGGTGGCGACCCGCGCGATCACCAACGGCCACACCTACGTCGGACTCACCGTCACCAAGCGCGCGAAACAATTCGATACCGCGCTGTCCGGTTTCCAGGGTCGCGCGGTCGCTGATTGGCGCGAGCAGGCTCGGATGATCGTCAATACTCCGCGCACCCGGGCATGAGGAGGTAGGGCGCACCGGTCGGCAGGGGGGATGTACGAACCGGCGCACCCTACCTATTCAGTTGGCCTCGGGTCGCATCGCGGTGATGAGTGAATTGGGACGCATATCCAGCCAGTGGGATTCGACGTACTTCAGGCAGGAGCGACGCGCGGCCGCGCCGTAGGCGATGGTCCAGCCGCCGGGAACGGCGGCGAAGATCGGCCACATGGAGTGCTGGCCCTCGGCATTGGTCAGGACGTAGAACTGGGCGTCATCGTCGTCGAACGGGTTGATCATCTGGTCGGCCTTCCTGGTGGGAGAGTTCAGGCCCGGTCGGCGTGTGCCAAGACATTCGTCAGGACGTGGCCGATGCGGGCGAGGGCGGATTCGGAGGTCATGCGCCAGTGCGTGGCCTGGACGGCATGGTTGTGCACGGTGCCGTCGACCGCGTCGGACCACCCGGCCGCGCCGGTGGCCCCGGTGGGGTCGTCGAGTGCGGCGGTGAAGTAGACGAGATTGCCCTTGTAGGGCCGTGGCCGGTAGCGGGTGATGAGTTCCAGTGAGTGCGTGCCCGCGTCGAGGAGTCGGCCGAGCCGGTCGACTCCGAAGGAAGCGAACGGTTCCGGAAGTTCGGCGATGCGCCGGGCGAGCCGACTGCGATCGAGTTCGGTATCGGTGTCGTCGGCCTGTTCGCCGAGCAGCCCGCCGAGCAGATCGGCCATCGGCACCGTCGCAGTCTCGTCCACCGTGCTGTGCAGCGGGCTGTCCATCATGGCCAGCAATGCGACATATTGGCCCTGGTCCTGTAATTGATTCGCGACGGCGTGTGCGAGTACGCCGCCGAGCGACCAGCCGAGCAGGTGGTAGGGGCCCTCGGGCTGTACCGCGCGGATTTCGCGGACGTAGTGTCCGGCCCAGTTCTCGATGGAATCCGGAAGCGGTGCAGCGGAATTCAGTACCGGGGACTGGATGCCGTAGATGCCGCGTTCCGCATCGATATGTGCGGCCAGACCCGCGAACGACCAGGCGACGCCGCCGACCGGGTGGATGCAGAACAGCGGTTCGCGAGAGCCTCCGGGGCGCAACGGTAGCAGGACATCGAAGGCCGCTTGCGCGTCGACGCGACCGCGGCCGCGGCGGTGCAGTTCCAGTTGTGTGATCAGGTCCGTGGGTGTCGGCGCGGCGAACAGCCATATCACCGGGATCTGTTCGGCGAGTGCGGTACTCAGCTGGGCTGCGAGTCGGGTGACCAATAGTGAATTACCGCCACGTTCGAAGAAGTTGTCGTCCATGCCGATTCGCTCGACCTCCAGCGACTCGGCGAAGACTGTGCAGACCAGCAGCTCCAACTCCGTTTCCGGAGCGCGGAATTCTCGGGTGCCCAACTCGGGCTCTGGCAGTGCGCTCCGGTCGACTTTGCCATTGGCGTTGAGCGGCAGGGCATCCAGTTGGATCAGCACGGCCGGAACCATGTAGCTCGGCAGGGTATCGGTCAGTGCGGATTTCAGCGCGTTCGGCTCGATCGGCTCGGTAGCGGTGAAATACCCGACCAGCAGGTCACCGCGATGGGCGATGACGACGGCCTCGGCGACCGCCGGACGTGAGCGCAGCGCGTGCTCGATTTCGGCGAGTTCGATGCGGTAGCCGCGCACCTTCACCTGGAAGTCACGGCGCTCCACGTATTCGAGGTTGCCGTCCGCACCCCAGCGGACCATATCCCCGGTTCGATACATCCGGGTGCCGGGTGCGCCGAACGGGTTGGCCACGAACCGTTCCGCGCTCAGGTCGGGCTTTCCGTGATAGCCGCGGGCCAGCTGCGCGCCGCCCAGGTACAGCTCACCGGTCACACCCGTCGGGACCGGATGCAGGCGGTCGTCGAGTACGTAGACCTGGTTTCCGGATTCGGGTGTGCCGATGGGGACGACCGTCTGGCGAATACCGCCGCCGGTGCGGAACCGGGTCACCGAGACCGCCGCCTCGGTGGGGCCGTACAGGTTATCGATCCTGGCAGTGGTACGTGCGCCGATCCGGTCGACGGTCGCGGCGGGCAGTGCCTCGCCGATGACGAGCAGTCGCCGCAGCGATCTCGGCAGTCGCTGGTCGCCGCTGACCTCGGCCAGCATGGCCAGCAGCGCTGGCACCAGCGTCACCGTGGTGACCGAGGCGCGCCGGATCAGATCCAGCACGCTCGCCGGATCACGCTGTGCGCCTTGTGGTGCCAGCACCACTCGGGCACCGGTGCGCAAGGCCCACCAGAATTCCCAGACCGAGAGATCGAAGGCGGCCGAGGTCATCAGCAGTGTGGCGCCGTCGGCTTCGAGCGCGTATTCCGTTTGCAGCCAGTCCAATTGGTGTGCGACCGCCGCGTGCGGGACGGCGACGCCCTTCGGGGTTCCGGTCGATCCCGAGGTGAAGATGACATAGGCGGTGTGTGCGGGAGTCAGCGTCGACGGCCGCTCCTCACCACGAATCGGACTGCTGTCGAGGACACCGGCGGCAACCGAGATATCCAGCACCACATCGTGATCCGCCACCGACTCGGGCAGCATCGGCCGCTCGGCCGAGGTCAGCACCAGCGCCGGGTTCGCGGCGGCGAGTACGCTCGTGGTCCGGTCGAGCGGGTGGGCCGGATCGAGCGGGACATACGCGCCGCCCGCGGTCACCACCGCGTACATTGCGACCAGCAGGTCGACACTGCGCGGAATAGCCAGGGCCACCAGCGATTCCGGGCCGATACCGCGGCCGATCAGCGCGCGGGCGAGCCGGTTCACCCGTGAGGAGAACTGGCCGTAGGTGACCACTACGGCGTCATCGACAATCGCTACCGCATCGGGCGTCTCGGCGACCTGCGCCTCGAAGGCCGCGATGAGGGTAGTGGTAGCGAATTCGTATTCGGTCCGATTCCAGGACACCAGCATCCGGTCGCGTTCGGCGGTGTCCAGTAGCGCCAGATCTCCGACCGGCAGCCGCGGTTCGGCACAGATGGCGGCCAGCAGGCGTTGCAGTCGTCCGGCGAGACCGGCGACCGTGGCTTCATCGAACAGTGCGGTGGCATAGGTGATCGAAGCGGCCATGCCTGCCGCATTTCCATCCGGACCGTAGCGATCGGTGACGACCAGATGCAGGTCGAATTGCGATATTTCCGAGTCGAAATCGACTGCGGTGGCCGTCGATCCGTCCAGTGCGAATTCCGCCTCGGCCTGGTTGTGGAAAGAGAAGCCGACCTGGAACAGCGGATGCCGTGCGGTCGAACGCTCCGGATTCAGTACCTCGACCAGCCGCTCGAACGGTACGTCGGCATTGGAGAAGGCGGCGACATCCGCGGCGCGCACCCGATCCAGGAGTTCGGTGAAACCGGTAGCCCCGTCCACCTGGGTACGGAGCACGAGCGTATTGACGAACATGCCGACCACATCGTCGAGTTCGGCCGCACCACGGCCCGCGACGGGAGTACCGACGGCGATATCGGCGCTGCCGGACAGGCGGGCCAGCAGTACCGCGAAGGCGGCGTGCAGGACCATGAACAGTGTCGCCCCGGTGTTCCGGCCCAGATCCGCCAATCGCGACTGCATATCGGCGTCGATGGTGAAGTCGACATGCCGACCGCGGGTGGAGACGATGGCGGGTCGGGGGCGGTCGGTCGGAAGCGTGAGTTGTGCGGGCAGTCCGGTGAGGGTTGCGGTCCAGAACCCGAGTTGCTGAGAGATCAGCGAATCCGGATCCTCCTCGCTGCCGAGCAGATCCCGTTGCCAGCGGCTGAAATCCGCGTATTGCACCGGCAGCGGGGTCCACTCCGGTGCATTGCCGTGCTTACGTGCGGCATAGGCGGTCATCACGTCACGTGCCAGCGGTACCAAT
This sequence comes from Nocardia pseudovaccinii, assembly GCF_050942345.1. Classification (NCBI taxonomy): domain Bacteria; kingdom Bacillati; phylum Actinomycetota; class Actinomycetes; order Mycobacteriales; family Nocardiaceae; genus Nocardia; species Nocardia pseudovaccinii. The sequence continues at coordinate 1,374,185 of NZ_CP192074.1, read as the reverse complement.
GACGAGCCGTCCGCGGCGATATGGTGCACGACCACTACCAGCACATGCTCACCGAAATCGACGGGACCGGCCACCGGACGGAACAGCCTGGCGCGCAATGGAACCGAGTCGGTGACATCGAATCCGCCACCGACGAAATCCGCGACCGCGGAGCTCAGATCGTCGACGGGCACCGGAATCGGGGCCAGCACCGGCACTCCCGCGTCGGCCATCGGCAGAACAACCTGTACCGGTCCGCTTTCGCGCTGCGGGTAGACGGTGCGCAGCACTTCGTGGCGTTCGACCACGTCGCTGATGGCCGCATCGAGTGCCGCGATATCGAGATCACCGGTCAGTCGTACTGCCAGTGGGATGTTGTAGGCGGTGGACTGGCGGTCGAGGCGGTTGAGGAACCACATGCGCTGCTGTGCCAGCGAAAGCGGGATCGGATCGGTGTCGGCGCGCCGGGCCAGTGCCGGACGTGCATGCGTCGCAGTGGTGTCGAGAGCGGCGGCCAAGGCCGATACGGTCGGGTTCTCGAAGACAAGTCGCACGCCGACCGAGGTCTCCGATCGAGCGCTCAGCCGTGCGGCCAATTGTGTTGCGGTCAGGGAGTTTCCGCCGACGGCGAAGAAGTCGTCGTCGAGACCGACCGCTGCCAGGCCGAGCACCTCGGCGAAGACCTCGGCCACGATCCTCTCGGCGGCCGTCTCCGGTGCACGGAAGGTCGCGGTACGGAACTCGGGTGCGGGCAGTGCCTTGCGGTCCAGCTTGCCGACCGGGGTCAGCGGGATCTCGTCGAGGACCATGATGGCGGCGGGCACCATATAGGCGGCCAGTGAGCGCGCGGCGAAAGCGGTGAGCTCGGCGGTGTCGATCGCTCGGTCAGCTACCACATACGCGACCAGCGAAACCGAACCCGCGGCATCGGTGTGCCCGATCGTCACCGCGAATTCGACGCTCTCGTGGGCCGAGAGCACCGAGTCGATTTCACCGAGTTCGATGCGCTGACCGCGCACCTTCACCTGATAATCGGCACGTCCGACGTACTGGATCGCGCCGGATGCGGTCCAGCGCACCAGATCACCGGTCCGGTACAGCCGTCCGGCCGCTGGACCGTAGGGATCGGCGACAAAACGATCCGCCGTGAGTCCCGGCCGCGCGTGATATCCGCGAGCCAGACCCGGCCCGCGCAAGTACAGTTCGCCGGTCACCCCATCCGGGACGGGTTGCAATCGAGTATCGAGCACCACCGCGGAGATGCCGTGGACAGTGGTGCCCAGATCGAATTCGCCGGGCCGCAGCGGCGCGCTGATATTGGTGATGATCGTGGTCTCGGTCGGGCCGTAGGTGTTGTGGAACGCACGCCCGGTTCCCCAGCGCCGCACCACATCGGGGCCGTACGACTCGCCGCCGACGGTCAGGTGGGTGAGTTCGGGGAGTTCGTCGGAATCGAGTGTCTGCAGCACTGCCGGGGTGATGAAGGCGTGGGTCACCCGTTGATCCCGGATGAGCGCGGTCAATTCCGCGCCGCCGTAGACACCGGCCGGGGCGATCACCAGTGCGGCACCTGCGGGCAGGGCGAGCAAGAGTTCGAGCATGGAGGCGTCGAAGCTGGGCGATGCCACGTGCAGGACGCGCGATGTCGCGGTGACCTGGTAGCGATCCCGCTGTGCACGCGCCACTCCCGCCAGGCCGCCGTGGGTGGCGATTACGCCCTTCGGGGTGCCGGTCGAACCCGAGGTGTAGATCATCCACGCGGGATTGGCCACGCGGACCGGACGTGTCAGCTCATCGGGAGCAATGGGTGCCGCGCTCGAATGCCGCATGCGGGCCGCCGTGGCGGGTGCGTCGAGCACCAGCCATTCGACGGCGTCGGGCAGCATCTGGCGGCACGTAGTGAGCGTAAGGCCGACGGCGGCACCGGAATCCGACAGCATGTGTGCGATTCGATCTGCCGGGTATGTCGGGTCGACGGGGACGAAGGCCGCACCGGTCTTGGCCACCGCCCAGACCGCGAGCATGGATTCGGCGGAGCGCGGTATGGCCACGGCGACGAAGTCCTCGGCGCCGATGCCGTGGCCGATCAGCATTCTGGCCAGGCGGGACGAGTGCTCGTCCAGTGCGCGGTAGGTCAGCGCACCGTCGTCCGAAATCAGCGCCAGGGCATCGGGATTCATCGCAACGGTTGCGGCCATCAGTTCGGCGAGGGTATGCGGCGACACCGGTTCATCGCCCCGCCTGGCCAGCAGTTCCGTCCGTTCGGCCGGAGTGAGCACATCGACGGCCCCGATCGGCGCGGACGGATCGGCGGTGAGTGCGCCGATTACCCGACCGAACCGTCGAAGCAGTCCGGTAGCGGTTGTCTCCTCGAAAAGTTCTGTCGCGTAGTCGAGTTCGATTGCCAGGTGACCTTCGATGTCGAGTTCTGCCGCGACGGTGAACTGGAGATCGAATCGTGCGACCGGCTCATCGAATTCGACAGCCGTCAACTCCAGGCCGGGCAGCGTGAATTCCTCCGTGCCGGTATTCGGATAGCTCAGCGCCACGGTGAACAGCGGATGCTCGGATTGCGTGCGCTCGATGCCGAGTTCATCGACAACGCGCTCGAACGGCACGGTCGCATGGGCGAACGCGGCCAGATCGTTTGTTCTGGTCTCGTCGAGCAGATCGGTGAACGAGCGGGCCGGGTCCGGATATGTGCGCAACACCAGGGTGTTCACGAACATGCCGACCAGGTCGTCCAGCGCCGCCGCACCGCGGCCCGCGACCGGGGTGCCGATGGCGATATCGGCGGACCCCGACAGACGGGCCAGCAATACGGCAAGTGCGGCGTGTACCACCATGAACGGTGTCGCGTTGTGACGCGCGGCAAGCTCGTAAATGCGGGCGCCGACCCCACCGCCGATGCGCGCGCGCACCGTGCCGCCGCGCTTGGACGCGACAGCTGGGCGTGGCCGATCGGTGGGCATAGCCAGTTCTTCCGGCAGACCCCGCAGCGCTTCGGTCCAGTAGGTGAGTTGTTCGGCCGCAACCGAATCCAGCTCGGCCGTCTGCCAGAGCGCGTAATCGGCGTACTGTGCGGCGAGCTCCGGCCAGCCCGGGGTCCCCCCGACCACTCGGGACAGATAGGCCGACAACAGGTCTCGCAGCAGTGGCCCCATCGAATAGCCGTCGGCCGCGATGTGGTGCAGCACGGCGACGAGTACATGGCTGGTCGCGTGCTCCCGCAGCAGTATCGCGCGCACCGGCACCTCTGCGGTGATATCGAAGCCGGTGCCGAGGAACTCGGCGATGCGCTCGTCCACCGAGCCGGGCGTCTCGACCACCAGGGATACCGGGGCCGGTTCGGCGGGCAGGATCACCTGGTGTCCGATGCCGTTCGCATCGGCCGGATATACCGTGCGCAGTGCCTCGTGACGGGCGATCACATCCGCGAACGCGGCACACAGCGCCGCCTCGTCCAACTCGCCCGCGATGCGCACCGCGACCGGGATATTGTGGGCGGCCGAGTCCGGGTCCAGCCGGTTGAGGAACCACATGCCGCGCTGTACGGGCGCGAGCGGAATGCGCTCGGGGCGTGGCCCGGCGATCAGTGGTAGGACCCGGTCATGTGCGTGCGCGGCCAGGCGTGCCGCGAAAGCGTGCACGGTGGGCGCCTCGAACAGCAACCGCACGGGCACCCGACCGAGCCGCTCGCCGAGCCTGGCCAGGACTCGGGTGGCGATGAGTGAGTTGCCGCCGAGGTCGAAGAAGTTGTCGTCGGCACCGATCGGCGACCGCGCGAGTACGGCCTCGAATGCCTCTGCCACCAACCGCTCGACCGGGGTGACCGGCGCACGGTAGGCGACGCTGTCGAATACCGGCTCCGGCAGTGTCTTTCGATCCAATTTGCCGGAGGCGTTGAGCGGGAAGGCAGCCAGTACGACGATCGCCGATGGGACCATGTACGACGGCAACACATCCACTGCGGCAGCCAGAACTGCCGCGCGCACATCTTGTGCGTCGCTCACCACATAGCCGACGAGCCGGTCGCCGACCACGCTGGCCGCGGCCTGCGACACAGCGGGCACCGCCGCGAGTACGGCCTCGATCTCGCCGAGCTCGATGCGCTGGCCGCGGAACTTCACTTGGAAGTCGGTGCGGCCCAGGTACACGAGTTCAGGGGTGACGCCACTCGTGTCCCAGCGGACCGAGTCGCCGGTGCGGTACATGCGTTCGCCCGCGGGTCCGAATGGGTTCGCTACGAAGCGGTCCGCCGTCAGGTCGGGCCTGCCGTGATACCCGCGGGCGAGTTGGGTGCCCGCGAGATACAACTCCCCCGCGACCCCGGGCAGTGTCGGTCGTAGCCGGGAATCCAGCACGTACACGCGGCTGTTCCATTCCGGATTGCCGATCGGCATCACGGTGCGTTCGATTTCACCGGTGACGTCGCGGTAGGTGATGCTCACCGCGGCCTCGGTCGGGCCGTACAGGTTGTGCAGGCGCGCGGAACTCACCGCGCCGAAGGCACGGACGGTCTCGGCGGGCAGCGCTTCGCCGATGACGAATACCGTGCGCAATGTGTCGAGGTCGGCGGCGGTTTCGACATGTCTGGCGAACTCGCTCAACATCGATGGCACGAAATCGGTGACGGTCACGCCGTATTCGGCGATTGCGCTCGCGAGGTACCGGGCATCGCGGTGGCCGTCCGGAGCGGCCAGCACCAGCGTCGCACCGATGCGCAGCGGCAGGAGGTAGCCCCACAGCGAGACATCGAAGCTGGTCGCCGTCTTTTGCAGGTATACGTCTTCGGCGATCAGCTGGTACTCGGACTGCATCCACGTCATCTGGTTGACGATCGCGGCGTGGGAGACGCTGACGCCCTTGGGTTTTCCGGTCGAACCGGAGGTGAAGATCACATAGGCCGGGTTCTGCGGGTGAATCGGCGCGGTCCGCTCGTTCACCGCGATCGGGTCGTCGGCACAGTGAACCAGTGGAACGGTATCGACGCACACTGTCGCCCCGGCATATCCGAAGTCCTGACGATCACGCTCTGTGGTGAGCAGTGCGATAGGTGCGGCGGTGTCGATGATGTGAGCGATGCGCTGGGCAGGATGGTCCGGGTCGATCGGCACATAGGCGCCGCCCGCCTTGAGCACCGCGTACATGGCGACCACGAGATCGGTAGAACGCCGAATCGCCAAGGCCACCAACGACTCCGGCCCGACACCGGTCGCGATCAGATATCGAGCCAGCTGGTTGGTCCTGCGGTCCAGTTCGCCGTAGGTCGTGGTGGTTCCGTCGAAGACCAAGGCGATATCGTCCGGTGTCGCGGCGGCCTGTTGCTCGAATTCGTCGAGCAGCATTTCCGCGACGAACGCGGTGCGCGCGGAGTCGTTCCACGCAGTCACCACCCGTTCCAGCTCACCGGTCTCGAACAGATCGATATCGCCGACGACCTGTTCCGGATGGTCGATCACCGCGCCGAGCAGGCGAATGAAGCGTGCGCCGAACGTCGCGATGGTCGACTCGTCGAACAGGTCGGTGGCGTAGGTGAAGCGCAGCGCGTCATCGGCGACGGTCAGTTGCAGATCGAATCGTGTTGTCTCGTAGCCGATCTCGTATTCGGCGACCATGATGTCCGCCAGCTCCACCGATACGGGAGCGAGATTCTGGAAGAACAGCGCGACCTGGAACAGCGGATGCCGCGCCTCGGAGCGCGGCGGATCCAGCACCTCCACCAGCCGCTCGAACGGCACATCGGCATTGGCGAAGGCATCCAGGTCACCGTCGCGGACCCGACGCAGTACCGCGGCGAAGGAGTCCGCCCCCGCCACCTCGGTGCGCAGCACCAGTGTGTTGACGAACATGCCGACGAGGTCGTCCAGGGCGGCGGCACCGCGACCCGCGATCGGTGCGCCGATAGCGATGTCATCCGTGCCGGACAGTCGCGCGAGCAAGGCGGCCAGCGCGGCATGGACGACCATGAACGGGCTGACGTCGTATCGGGCGGCGATGGCGGTTATGCCGTCGCGGATGGCCGCACCGAGCCCGATGGTGGTGCTCGCGGCGGCGTGGCTGGCAATGACGGGACGTGGCCGATCCGAGGGCAGATCGAGCTGAGCGGGCAACCCGCCGAGCACGCGGGTCCAGTAGCGCAGTTGCTGTGCGGCCACCGATTCAGGATCGTCCTCGGCTCCGAGGATCTCACGTTGCCAGAGGGCGTAATCCGCGTACTGCACACGCAGGTCTGTCCACGTCGGTGCGGTGCCGGTGGCCCGTGCGGCGTATGCGTTCGCGATATCGCGCGCCAGCGGAGCCATCGAGAAACCGTCCGCCGCAATGTGATGCACCACGAGGGCGAGTAGGTGCTCGCGATCCGACAGGGCGGCCAGGCCGATGCGCACTGGTATTTCGGTGGTGACGTCGAAAGGTCTGGCAACCAGATCCACCAGCGCCGACGAATCCAGCCCGACGATTTCGGGCTTCGCGTCCAGAATCCGTTGGAAGCCGGTGCCATCGACGTCCGGATATACGGTGCGCAGGGTTTCATGGCGGGCGACGACGTCGGCCAGCGCGGCGGCGAGCGCATCGGTGTCGAGATCTCCGGTGAGCCGGATCGCGACGGGAATATTGTTCACCGTCTCGCCGGGATCGAAGCGGTTGAGGAACCACATCCGTTGCTGTGCGGGGGAAAGCGGAATCAGGTCGGGGCGTTGGCGCGCGGTGAGCTCCGGACGTCCGCCGGTACCGGTGAGCAGGGCGGCGCGGGTGGCCATTCCGGCAACGGTCGGTGCCTCGAACATCATCCGCACGGGAACTTCGGCATCCAGCGCGGCACCGATCCGGGCGGCCAGCTGAGTAGCGATCAGTGAATTGCCACCGAGTGCGAAGAAGTTGTCGTCGGCGCCGATTCCCTCGATGCCGAGCAGTTCGCCCATGATCTCGGCAACGGTCTGTTCGGTCTCGGTCGAGGGAGATCGGTAGGTGACGGTCTCGAATACGGGAGCGGGCAGCGCGGCGCGATCGAGCTTGCCGGAGGTATTGAGCGGGAGAGCATCGAGCACGACGAAGGCCGACGGAACCATATAGGCGGGCAGTGCGGTGTCCAGTTCCGCGCGCACGTCGTCGATATCGACTGCGGGGTCCGCCACCAAGTAGGCGACCAACTGATCGCCTGGTCGCTCGTCGCTACGCACCACGACAACGGCCTGGTCGATGACATCCATTGCGGTGAGCGCGGATTCGATCTCACCGAGCTCGATCCGCAACCCGCGCAGCTTCACTTGGAAGTCGGTGCGGCCCAGGTACTCCAGCTCACCGCTCGCGGTCCACCGGACGAGGTCACCGGTGCGATACATCCGCTCCCCCACACCGCCGAGGGGATTCGCGACGAAACGTTCAGCGGTCAACTGCGGCCGGCGGATATAGCCGAGCGCCAACTGCTCACCCGCGAGGTACAACTCACCGGGCACACCCACCGGCACCAGCCGCATCCGTGCATCCAGCACCAGCAATCGGGTGTTGAATACCGGCTTGCCGATCGGCACCGACTCCGCATCGGCATCGGTCACCTCGTGGAAGGTGACATCGACCGCCGCCTCGGTCGGCCCGTACAGATTGTGCACGCGGGCTCCGGTCAGCGCACGGGCCCGCTGCGCGGTCGGTCCGGGCAGCGCCTCACCTGAGGCGAATAGCGCGCGCAGCGTGACACAGTCACGCACACGGGGTTCGGCTAGGAACACGGCGAGCATCGAAGGCACGAAATGCGCGACGCTGATTCCTTCATCGCTGATCAACCGCGCCAGATAGGCCGGATCCCGGTGACCGTCCGGCCGCGCGAGCACCAATCGCGCTCCGATCTGCAACGGCCAGAAGAACTCCCAGACCGAGACATCGAAAGTCGCCGGGGTCTTCTGTAATACCGCGTCGTCGATGTGGAGCCCATACTCGGACTGCATCCACACCAGGCGATTGACAATCGCGGCATGTGACACCGCGACGCCCTTGGGACGGCCGGTCGAACCAGAGGTGAAGATGATGTACGCGGGGTGGTCCGGCAACAGCACGCCGAGACGATCCGTTGTGGTCAGCGGCGCGGATGAATATCTCGTCAGCTCCAGACGATCGATCCGTACCTGGCGTGCCGTAACTGCTTCCAGATCGGTACCAGCGGTCAGCACCCACACCGGACGCGCTGTCTCGAGTACATCGGCGATCCGGTCGGCCGGATGGTCGGGATCGAGCGGCAGGTACGCGCCACCGGCGACAGTGACCGCGTACATGCCGACCACCAAGTCGAGCGAGCGCCGCATGCCGAGCGCGACAACCGAATCCGGGCCTACGCCATGCCCGACCAGCCATCGCGCCAGGCGATGGACCCGGCCCGCGAACTCGGCATACGTCAGCGTCGCATAGCGACTCGATGAGGGGTGGTGGTCGGGCGACGGGTGGGCCAGACTCCGCCCCTCGAACATGACGGCGGTCGCGTCGGGTGTCCGCAACACCTGTTCCTCGAACAGCGAAACCAGAGTCTGCGACCGGTTTACCGCGAACGACGTTTCGTTCCAACGATCGAGCAGGAACAGCTCGTTCCGGTCCAATAGCTCGATATCGCCGACGCGTATGGCGGAATGGGCGACCACCGCCTCGAGTAGGCGCACGAAGCGGGCGGCGAACGATTCGACTGTCGCCCGGTCGAACAGATCCGTCGCGTAGCGCATGACGGCACGCAGCGCGGTACCGTCGCCCTCCGCGAGTTCGAGCGCGAGGTCGAACTGGGCGACCTGATTGTCGATGGGATACGCGGCGACCTCGAGCCCGGGTAGGCGCAGCACCGTATCGTCACGATGCTCGAAGGTGAGCAATGTCTGCACGATCGGCGAATGCGCTTGCGAACGAACCGGATTCAGCTCATCGACGAGTCGCTCGAACGGCAGGTCGGCATGTGCGAATGCTCGGATATCGGTGGCACGCACCCCGGCGAGCAGTTCGGCGAAGGTTGCCCCGGCCGCGACCTCGGTGCGCAACACCAGCGTGTTGACGAACATGCCGACCAGATCGTCCAGCGCCGCCTCGGCCCGGCCCGCGACGGGGGTGCCGATGGCGATATCGTCCACGCGGGCCAGGCGGGCCAGCAGCGCCGCGTAGGCGGCGTGCACCACCATGAACGACGACACCCCGTGTTTGCGGGCCAGATCCGCGATCGCGGCGGTCAGTTCCGAAGTGATGGCGAACTCGACCGCAGCGCCACGACCCGATGCCACGGCGGGGCGCGGCCGATCGGCGGGCAGTTCGAGCACCGGGGCGAGTCCGTCGAGTTCGGTGCGCCAATGCGCGATCTGGCGGGCCAGTACGGACTCGGGATCGTCGGCCGAGCCGAGCACGTCGTGCTGCCACAGTGTGAAGTCCGCGTACTGGACCGGCAGCGGCTGCCATCGCGGTGCCACACCTTCGGTGCGGGCGCTGTATGCCACCATCAGATCCCGCGCCAGCGGAGCCGTCGAGACACCGTCGGCGGCGATGTGGTGCACCACCACGACGAGCACATGATCGTCGGAAGCGACCCGGAACAGCGTGGCACGCACCGGTATCCGGGTGCGCAGATCGAAGCCGATCCCGGCGACGCCGACAACCGCCGCGGTCAGGTCGGATTCGGCGATATCGACCCGCTGCAACTCCACGGTCGATTCGGTCACCAACTGTGCGGGACCGATGCTGTCCGCAGGGAATACGGTGCGCAGCGACTCGTGCCGGGTGACAACATCACGCAACGCGGCACGCAGCGCTGCTTCGTCCAATGCACCGGTCAGGCGGATGGTGATCGGAATGTTGTAGACGGCCGATTCCGGATCGAGCCGGTTCAGCAGCCACATCCGAGTTTGGGCCAGCGACAATGGAAGACGCTCCGGACGATCTCGCGTCACCAGCGCGGGCCGCACGACATCGGCGCGGGTCACCCGCGGAGCCAATTCGGCCACGGTCGGTGCTTCGAAGATCTCGCGCACGGTCAGCGCGCTACCGAACGCCGCGTTCGCTCGAGCCACGAGGCGCATGGCCAAAAGTGAATTGCCACCGCGCGCGAAGAAGTCGTCATCCGCGCCGATCCGCACGCCACCGATCAGGTCGGCCATCAGTGCGGCGAGTACCGACTCGGTGCCTTCCCGCGGTGCGCGGAACTCCATTGCGGTACCGGCGACTTCCACTGCTGGCAACGCCGCGCGGTCGAGTTTGCCGACCGTGGTGAGCGGCATCTCGTCGAGCACAACCAGTTGCGCGGGCACCATATATGCGGGCAGATGCTCACGCACCTGCGCGAGTACCGCATCCGAGGACAGTTCCGCCCCACTGATGTAGCCGACCAGGCAGTCATAGCCCGAGGTGTCGCGCATCGATATCACCGCGGCATTCGTCACGCCCGCCACCCCGGCCAGCGCCGATTCGATCTCCCCGAGTTCGATCCGCTGACCACGCAACTTGATCTGGAAATCATTGCGGCCCAGGTAGATCAGGTCGCCGCCGCGGTTCCAGCGCACCAGATCGCCGGTGCGGTACATCAGCCTGCCAGGCACACCGAACGGATCGGCCACGAAGCGCTCGGCGGTCAGTCCGGCGCGTCCGTGGTATCCGCGGGCCAGTTGGTCGCCCGCGAGATACAGCTCGCCCGTGACACCGACCGGGACCGGGCGCAACCGTGCGTCCAGCACATAGGCGCGGGTGTTCCAGCACGGACGTCCGATGGCGACATCATGGCCGGAATCGCCGTCGGTGAATTCGTGATAGATCGCCGAGATCGCCGCCTCGGTCGGGCCGTACGCGTTGTGCACCGCGCCGCCGACATGTTCGCGAATCGCGGCGAGCAGGTCCGGCGTGAGCGCCTCACCGCCGCAGTGCAGATGACGAAAGGAGCGCAGCGCAGCGCCCATGCCCTCACCGATGAGCGCCGCGAGTACCGATGGCACGTACTCGGCGATGGTGATGCCGTGTTCGCGTAGCATTCCGGCGAAATACGCCAGGTCGAGGTGGCCGCTCGGACGGGCGATCACCAGCGGTGCACCGACCGCGATCGGCAGGAAACACTCCCACACCGAGACATCGAAGGTGAGCGGGGCACGCTGCAGAATGCGGTCGGCGGCGGTGACGCCGTAGCGGAATTCGAGCCAGCGCAGCTGGTTCATGATGGCGCGGTGGGTGACCGCGACCCCCTTCGGACGGCCGGTCGAGCCGGACGTGAACAGCACGTACGCCGTATTGTCGCGGCGCAGTGGCGCTCTGACGCTCGGCGCGGCGTCGAAGCCGCTGAGGTCGGTGAGATCGACGACACCGACGTCACCGAGGTCGGGCAGTTCCGCGCCGCCGACGGCCAACACCAGAGCCGGTGCGGCACTGTCGATCACCTGCGCGATCCGTTCGGCCGGATGGGCCGGATCCAATGGCAGGTAGGCACCGCCCGCGCGCACGATCGCGAATATGGCCACCAGCATGTCGACAGATCGCAGCGCGGCGAGTCCGACGATCGTCTCCGGACCGACACCTGCCGAAATGAGCCAGCGCGCAAGCCGATTCACCTGGGTTTCGAGTTCCGCGTAGGTCACCGAAGTGTCCTCGAAGATCACCGCGACGGCATCGGGTGTCGCGGCCACACGGGCCGTCAGCAGATCGTCGAGGGTCTCCGAAGGCAGTAGCCGCGCGGTGGCATTGCGATCCGAGAGCAGCAGTCCGCGTTCTGCCACCGACATCAACTCGACATTGCCGACGAGGGTTCGCGCGTCACGCACCATGGCGCGTACTACCCGCTCGAAACCCGCCAGGAACCCATCGACGGTTGCCTTGTCGAAGAGGTCCAGCGCGTAGTGCAGATGCACATCGATGCCGTCGGCCGCGCCGTCGGTGTCGTAGTGGTCGGTCAGCGTCCAGTCCAGATCCAGCTGGATCGGTGCGGGCCCGATATCGAGCGCGGCGATATTCAAACGGTGCAGCCGGAAGTCCGGCTTGGACTGGTTCTGCAATGCCATCGCCACCTGATACAGCGGCGCATGTGCCTGCGAGCGAACGGGATTCACCACATCGACGAGCTGTTCGAAGGGCACGGCGGCGTGATCGAAGGCTGCCAGATCCGCTGTGCGGACGGTCGCCAAGAGCTCACCGAGCGTTGCGTCGGCGCGCACCTCGGTACGCAGCACCAACGTATTGACGAACATGCCGACGAGCTCGTCCAGGGCTTCGTCACCGCGTCCGGCGACCGGCGTACCGATGACGATGTCGTCGGCAGCGCTCAGGCGGCTCAGTAGTACCGCGAGCGCGGCGTGCAGCACCATGAACGGGGTGACCCGATGGGCGGCCGCCACATCCTGTATGCCCTGGTGCAATACCCGATCGAGACGGCCGGTGATGGCACCGCCGCGGTTCGAGGCGACCGCAGGGCGCGGCCGGTCCGTGGGCAACGTCGACACCTCGGGAACGCCCGCGAGCCGACCGGTCCAGTAGCGCAGCTGATGGGCCAGCGGCGAACCCTTGTCATCGGCCCGGCCCAGAGCATCGCGCTGCCAGATCGCGAAGTCCGCGTACTGCACGGCGAGCGGACTCCAGGACGGTGCGACATCCGCGCAGCGAGCCACATAAGCGGTAGCCAGATCCCTGGTCAGCGGCGCGAAAGACCAGCCGTCGGCGGCGATGTGGTGCACGACGAACAGCAGTACGTACACCTGTTGGCGGGATCTGCTGGCACCGTCGTCGATTCGGAGTAGCCGGACGCGCAACGGAACTTCGGTTGTGACATCGAATCCGGTCTCGGCCGCGCTGGCGACGAGTTCGGGCAACTCGGATGTCGACACCGCACGAGCGACGAGTTCCACCAGCTTGGTCCCGGCGGGCAGCACCACCTGCGTCGCGGCGCCGTCGTGTTCGGGATAGATGGTGCGCAGTGTCTCGTGCTTGGCGATGACATCGGCAATCGCACGTTCCAGTGCGGGCACATTCAGCACACCGGTGAGGCGCAGCGCGAAGGGGATGTTGTATCCGCCACTCGCGGAGTCGAATCGGTTCAGGAACCACATGCGCTGCTGGGCGATGGACAGCGGAATCGGCTCAGTGCGATCCTGAACCGTCAACGGCGGCAGGGCCGGAGGTGGCGCCTGCTGCTCGACCGTGATCCGACGCGCCAGCTCGCGCACTGTCGAGGCGTCGAAGACGGTGCGAACGGGTACATCCGCCCCGGTCGCCCTGGTGAGCCGCGCCGCGAGTTGCGTGGCGATGAGCGAATTGCCGCCGAGGGCGAAAAAGTCGTCATCCGCGCCGACCAGGTCGATACCGAGCAGCGCGCTGAATGTCTCGGCGACAAGGGTTTCCGCGAGATCGCTCGGCGCGCGGAATTCGGCAGCCGCAAAAGCCGGTGCGGGCAATGCCGTTCGGTCCAGCTTGCCGGAGGTCGTGATCGGGAATTCGTCCAAGGCGACAAAGGCCGACGGGACCATGTAGGCGGGCAGCCGCCGCGCGACTTCGGCTCGGACGCTATCGATATCGAGTTCACTGCCCGCCACCAGGTACGCGACCAGCTGGTCGCCGTGGTCGTCGCGAACCACGACGACTGCCTGCGCGATTCCGGCAACCGACAGCAACGCCGACTCGATCTCACCGAGTTCGATCCGCAGGCCGCGGACCTTCACCTGGAAGTCGGTGCGGCCGAGGAATTCCAGCACACCCCGCTGATCGGCCGCCCGCCAGACCACCAGATCGCCGGTGCGATACATCCGGGCACCGGCCGGACCGAACGGATCGGCCACGAACCGCTCACCGGTCAGATCGGCCCGGCCGAGATAGCCGCGGGCCAGCTGAGCTCCGGCCAGATACAGCTCACCAGGTACACCGACAGGCACCCGACGCAACCGCGCATCGAGCACATACGCACGGATATTCCAGATCGGCCCGCCCATCGGCAGCGGACCGCTATCGGCAGCGGTCACCTCGTATGCGCTGACCTCGACCGCCGTCTCGGTGGGCCCGTACATGTTGTGCACCCGCGCGCCGGTGACCGCGCGTGCCCGCTGCGCGATGGTGGCGGGCAGCGCCTCGCCTGAGCAGAACACGTGCCGCAGTGTGGGCACATCGATATCGTCCGCGACGAAGACACCGAGCATGGACGGTACGAAATGCGCGACCGTAATCGACTCGCGCCGAATCAGATCCGCCAGATACCCCGGATCCTGATGACCATCCGGACGAGCCAAAACCAGCCGGGCGCCGACCTGCAGCGGCCAGAAGAACTCCGGCACCGAAACATCGAAGGTCACCGGCGTCTTCTGCAGCAGCGCATCGGTGCCATCGAGCGCGACATGCGCCGACTGCATCCACAGCAGCCGGTTCACGATGCCGCGGTGGGTCATCGCGACACCCTTGGGCCGCCCCGTCGAGCCCGAGGTGAAGATGACATAGGCGGTATTGGCGGCCCGCAGCGGCGCGCGCCGATCCACATCGGTAACCGGCGCGGCCGAATACTTGGAAAGGTCGAGTCGATCGATACGGACCTGCGTGGCAGCGATATCCAGATCCATACCCGAGGTCAGCACACAGAGTGGAGCGGCGGTATCGAGGATGTGACCGGTGCGTTCGGCCGGATGGTCCGGATCCAGCGGTACATAGCCGCCGCCCGCCACGGTGATGGCATACATGCTCACCACGAGATCGATCGAGCGTCGCATGCCCAGTGCGACAAGCGAATCCGGACCGACGCGCTGCGCTGTGAGCCAGCGTGCCAGCCGGTTCACCCGTCCGGCGAATTCGGCATAGGACAGGGTTGTCCCCTCGAAGGTGAGCGCGGGTGCTCCTGGAGTGCGCACCACCTGCTCGGTGAACAACGAAGCGAGCGTCCGGGTTTCGTCGACAACGTGCGTAGTGTCGTTCCAGCGATCCAATATCGACCGCTCGTCGGGAGCCAACAGCTCGATCTCGCCGATCCGGGTCTGCGGCATATCCGCCACGATGGCGAGCAACCGCCGAAAGCGACGGACGAACGCGGCCACGGTCGCCGCATCGAACAGATCGGTGGCATAGCGCAGGCTGCCGCTGAGCCCGTGATCACCGGCGCGTTCGTTCACCACCAGATGCAGATCGAATTTCGCGGTGGGATCCGGCGATTCGAGCGGTTCTACGGTAAGCCACGGGACTTCGAGCGCCCGACTGCCCGCGACGACACGCGGTGCCGTACCGAAGCTGAACAGCACCTGGAACAGCGGGTGCGCTCCTGTGCTCCGGTCCACGCCCATGGCATCGACCAGCCGCTCGAACGGCAGATCGGCATTCGCGAAGGCAGCGAGGTCGGCATCACGCACGCCCGCAAGGAGTTCGGTGAAGGTGGCTGCCGCAGCGACCGGGGTGCGCAGTACCAAGGTGTTCACGAACATGCCGATGAGCGCGTCGAGTTGGCGTTCGCCGCGACCGCTGACGGGCGATCCGATCACCACGTCATCGGTGCCGCTCGATCTCGCAATCGTCGCCGCGAAGGCCGCGTGCACCACCATGAACAGCGTCGCACCGCTGCGATGTGCGAGTACGCGCAGGGCGGCGGCCAACTCGGGTTCTATCTCGAAGCCCACTGCGGCACCGCGATTCGATGGCAGCGCGGGGCGGGGGCGATCGGTCGGCAGCGCGAGTTGGGTCGGCATGCCGTCGAGGGCGGCGCGCCAGAATCGCAACTGCTGGTATGCCGGATCGCCCGGTCGGTCCTCGGAACCGAGCAACTCGCGATGCCAGAGGCTGTAATCCGCGTACTGCACCGGCAGCTCGCGCCCATCCGGCCTCCGGCTGGGCCCGCCCGTCGCCCGACCACCACCCCCCACGGAATCGCTGCGCGATGCGGTACCTAATCTGGCCAGGTAGGCGTGCACCAGATCGGTGACCAGCGGTGTCATCGAAAGTGCGTCGGCCGCGATGTGGTGAACGACGAAGACCAGCACGTATTCGTCGCCAGAAATGCCGCGCCGGTCGTCCACCCGATCGACGATCAATAGCGCGACGCGCGAAGGCAGTTCGGTGGTCACATCGAACCCGGCGGTCGTGATCGCGGTAATGGCGGCCGTCAGATCGGCACGTTCGACAGGTACCGGATTAAGAGTCAGGCCGATGCCAGTCGGCGTCAGAATCGACTGGTACGGACCGGATTCGCTGTCCGGGTAGATGGTGCGCAGGGATTCGTGCCTGGACAGCACATCGAGCACCGCACGCTCCAGCGCGGTGACATCGAGCCTGCCGGTGAGCCGGAGCACGACCGGGAGGTTGTACACGCTGGCGGCGCCGTCCTGGGTTTCGATCCGGTTGAGGAACCACAGCCGCTGCTGCGCGGGCGAAAGCGGAATCCGTGCCGGACGCTCGCGGCGCACCAGCGGCCGTGCGGCCGCACCGGCTCTGCTGAGCTCGTCGACGGCGGCCGCGAATCCCTCGACCGTCGAGGCGTCGAAAAGAGCGCGCACCGGAATGCGCGTGCCGATGGCCTCCCCCGCCCGCGCGGTGACCTGGGTGGCATCCAGCGAACTGCCGCCGAGCGCGAAGAAATCGTCATCGAGACCGACTCGTTCCACCCGCAGCACCTCGGCGAATACCGCGGCGACCAGACGCTGTGCCGCATTGGTCGGCGCTCGGAAGCTCTGTTGCCGCAGCACCGGCACCGGCAGCGCCTTGCGGTCCAGCTTGCCGCTGCTGTTGAGCGGGAATTCGGACAGCTCGATCAGCGCGGTCGGCACCATATATCCAGGAAGACGCCGGGCCAGCCCGGCCTTGACAGCGTCGAGATCCAAAACGCCGCCCGGCGTGCGAATCACGTACCCCGCGAGATAGTCGCCATCGATCAGCCGTACCGCGGCCTGACTCACCTCCGGCGCCACGAGTAGTGCCGCCTCGATCTCGGCGAGCTCGATGCGCTGACCGCGGAACTTCACCTGGAAGTCCATCCGGCCGAGGTAGACGAGTTCCCCATCGGCGCTCCAGCGCACCAGATCCCCGGTGCGATACATTCGCGCACCCGCTCGGCCGAAAGGGTTGGCCACGAAGCGATCCGCGGTCAGATCGACCCGGCCGTGATAGCCGCGGGCCAGCTGGTCACCGGCCAGATACAGTTCGCCGGGTACCCCGATCGGTACCGGATGCAGTCGCGCATCCAGCACGTACACCTGGGAATTCCACTCCGGCTCGCCGATCGGCACCAGCTCGTCGTCGACCGTGACCTCGCGATAGGTAATGGACACGGCCGCCTCGGTCGGGCCGTACAGATTGTGCAGCGCGGCATCGCTCACCGCGTGGAAGGCCGCGACGGTCTCCGGCGGCAAGGTCTCGCCGATGACGAAAACATCGCGCAGCGAATCGAGTTCGTTCGCTTGGGCGTGGGCGGCGAAAACCGCGAGCATCGATGGCACGAAGTCGGTCAGTGTGACGCCGTGGCGGGCAATGGTTTCCGCGAGGTAGCGCGGATCGCGGTGGCCGTCGGGCGTGGCGAGGAGCAGGGTCGCGCCCGCGCGCAGCGGCAGGAAGTATCCCCACAGCGAAACGTCGAAGGTGGTCGCGGTCTTCTGCAGATAGACATCGCCGACGCGCGGCCGATATTCGGCGTGCATCCAGGCGAGTTGGTTGGCGATGGCGCGGTGCTCGACCGATACGCCCTTCGGTCGGCCCGTCGAGCCGGAGGTGAAGATTACGTAGGCGGGGTGCTCGGGCCGCAGCACCGCACGGCGCTCGCGATCGGCGATGTTCGCCGCCGAGTACTCAGAAAGGTCCAGTTCGTCGATATGGTGCAGGTGCACGCTCGGCGGCACGGTCGCGGGGAGGGTGAAGCCGGTACCGCGCATGGTGAGTACCGAATGCGGCCGCGCGGTATCGAGGATGTGCCAGCTGCGTTCGGCCGGATGTCCGGGATCCACCGGCACATAGGCGCCACCGGCGCGCAGCACCGCGTACATCGCGACGACCAGCTCGATCGAGCGCGGCATCGCGAGCACCACCAGCGATTCCGGGCCGACGCCGGTGCTGATCAGCATGCGCGCGAGGCGATTGGCCCGCTCGGACAGTTCGGTGTAGGTGAGTGCGGCGGTATCGGACACCAGGGCAACGGCCTTCGGCGTGCGCCGAACCTGGCTGTCGAACCCTTCGTGCAGAAATTGATCGGCGACTCTGTGCCCGCTGGCATTCCAGCTCGCGGTGACATAATCGAGTTCACCCGAGTCGAGAAGTTCGATATCGCCGACCGTGACATCCGGATCGGCGGCCGCCGCGCGCAGCAGCCGGAGAAATTTGATACCGAACTCGCGCACGGTCGCGGCGTCGAACAGGTCGGTGGCATAGGTGAATTCGGCGCGGTAACCCGTCTCGGTATCGGAGAGGGTCAGCTGCAGATCGAATTTGGCGAAGCCGGGATCGAAATCGACCAGCTCCGCGTCCAGGCCGGGCATAGTCAATGCGATCGGGCCGATGTTCTGCATGAACAGCGCGACCTGGAACAGCGGATGCCTGCCCTGGGAACGCGCCGGGTTCACCACCTCGACCAGATGCTCGAAGGGAATATCACTGTGCGCGAACGCATTCAGATCGCGCTCGCGCGCATGGGCGACGAGGTCGGCGAAGCTCAGCTCGCCCCGGACCTCGGTACGCAGCACGAGGGTATTGACGAACATGCCGACGAGGTCGTCCAGTGCGCGATCGCCGCGTCCCGCGACCGGTGTGCCGATGGCGATATCGGCGGTGCCGGACAGGCGCGCGAGCAGGACCGCGAGTGCCGCATGGACCACCATGAAGGGCGTGGCTCGACTGCGGGCGGCGATCCGGTCGATCGCATGGCGTAGCTCCGCGTCGATGGCGAACTCATGGGTCGCCCCGCGGTAGGACGCGACGGCGGGGCGGGGCCGATCGGCGGGCAGATCCAGCTGTGCGGGCAGGTCGGCCAATTCGGCGGCCCAGAATCCGAGTTGGCGTGCGGCTACCGATTCCGGATCGTGCTCGCTGCCGAGCACATCCCGCTGCCACAGCGCGTAGTCCGCGTACTGCACGGGCAGCGGCGCCCAGTCCGGTCGACGTCCGGCACGACGGGCCGTATAGGCGGTGACGAGATCGCGCATCAGCGGTCCCATCGAGACACCGTCGGCCGCGATGTGATGCACCACCAGGACCAAAGTGTGATCCTCGGGTCCGCTGCGCAGCAACCGCACCCGGACCGGAATTTCCTCGGTGACATCGAATCCCTGTACCGCGCTGGCCAATACCGCGGCGGCGAGTTCGACCTCGGGAATATCGCTCGGGGAAAGGTCGAACACGGCGTGCATCGGCCGCACCACCTGAGCCGGACCATCGGCGGTCTGCGGATAGACGGTGCGCAGGATCTCGTGCCTGGCAACGAGGTCGGTGATCGCCGCGGACAGGGCGGTGACCTCGAGTGCACCGTGTAGCCGCAGTGCGACCGGAATATTGTCCACCGCCGCGGTATCGAAGACGTAGGCGGATTCGGTGTGCGTGCCGAACCGGTTGAGAAACCACATGCGCCGCTGCGCCGGGGACAGTGGAATGTGCTGCGGCCGCGCGGCCGCTGTGATCGCCGGTCGTGCGGCTCCGGTCCGTGCCAGCCCGGCCAGCGCCGCTACCGTCGGGCGGTCGAAAAAATCGCGGACATCGACGGTGATGTCGAGCGCGGCCCCGATTCGGGCAATGGCGCGGGTGGCGATGAGCGAGTTGCCGCCGAGCGCGAAGAAGTCGTCGTCCGCGCCGACCCGTTCCGCCTCCAGCAGCTGGCCGAAGATCTCGGCGACGGCCACCTCTGCCTCGGTCGATGGTTCCCGGTACGCGGCCGATCCGAATACCGGTTCCGGCAGTGCGCGCCGATCGAGCTTGCCATTGGCATTGACCGGCATTTCGTCGAGGACAACCACCAGCGACGGCACCATGTAGTCCGGTAGGTCCCGGCGCGTCGATTCCAGTACCGCGGCCGGATCGACGATGACGCCACCGTCGGCCACCACGTAGCCGACCAGATGATCGCCGCCCGCATGCCGATGCAGCAGCACCGCGGCCTGCGTGACCTGTTCATTGCGCAGCAGCGCCGCCTCGACCTCGCCGAGTTCGATCCGCAGCCCGCGCAGTTTGACCTGGAAGTCGATGCGGCCCAGATATTCCAGTTCGTCCGGGCCGCCGCTGCCGTCGGTGCGCCAGCGGACCAGGTCGCCGGTGCGGTACATCCGATCACCAGGCGCACCTTCCGGATTGGCCACGAATCGGTCGGCCGTCAGTCCGGGACGGGCCACATAGCCGCGGGCCAACTGCACACCGGCGAGATACAGCTCACCGACGACGCCACTGGCGACCGGCCGCAGATTGTCGTCCAGCACCAGCAATTCGGTGTCGTCGGCGGGCGCACCGATGGGCACGATCGTGCTGTCGGCGGCGGTGACCTCGTGCGCCGTGACATCGACGGCGGCCTCGGTGGGACCGTACAGGTTGTGCAGTGTCGCGCCGCTGATATCGCGGAAGGCGGCCGCAGTGGCGGCCGGTAGCGCCTCGCCGGAGGCGAATACCAGGCGCAAGGTCCGTGCCGCGCTTTCGATCTGCGGCTCGGCCACGAATACCGCGAGCATGGAAGGCACGAAATGCGCGACGGTGACGCCGCGTTCGGCGATCGTGCGCGCCAGATATGCCGGATCGCGATGACCATCCGGCGCCGCGATCACCAGTCGCGCACCGACCTGCAACGGCCAGAAGAATTCCCATACCGAGACGTCGAAGGTGAACGGCGTCTTCTGCAGCACCACATCGTCGCCGCGTAGCCGATACAGCCGCTGTCGCCACCGCAGGTTGGCCAGAATCGAACGGTGCGATACCGCAACACCTTTCGGACGTCCCGTCGATCCCGAGGTGAAGATGACGTAGGCCGTATTGTCCGCAGACGGACGCAGGCGGTCATCGATCGACACCGCTGCCTCGACGGTGTCGAATTCGTCGATCCGCAGTACCGGGATACCCGGTCCGAGCTCGGGCTGGTCCTGGGTCGTGGTGAGTACCAGGACCGGCGTGGCGACCTCGAGCACGTAGCCGATGCGTTCGGCCGGATGCTCCGGATCGATCGGAACATACGCACCGCCCGCCTTCAGTATCGCGTACATGCCGACCAGCAGGTCGAACGAGCGTCGGACGGCAAGCCCCACCAGGCTGTCCGGGCCGACACCCAGGTCGATCAACCGCAGCGCGAGGGCGTTCACCCGGCCGTCGAACTCCGCATATGTCAGCGTCGCGTAGCGACTCGATGAGGGGTGGTGGTCGGGCGACGGGTGGGCCAATGCCGCACCCGCGTACTCCAGGGCTACCGCGTCCGGTGTCCGGCGCACCTGTGCCTCGAATTCGCTGACCAGGGTCTCGATCGGCGCGAATATCGACGGCAGCACGTGCGCCGCCGCCGTCAGGGCGTCATCGAGCAGTCGCTCCAGCACGGTGCCGAGTGCGCCGTCCCCGGACTCCAGCAGGGCGGGCAGCTGGCTGGAGACTACGACCGATACCAGCGCGTCGGCACCGAGACCGCCACCCATCGCCTCGTCCAGCACCATGATCTCGGTGGCCAGCACACCGTAGGTGATGGTGGTCCCGTCGTGCCGCAGAGCGACCCGCTCCGGATCCAATTCGGCGACCTTGTCGATCAGGATGGGGAGATCGTCGAGTCCGTACGCCCGGCGCAGTGCCGAATGATCATATGCGGCAATACGATTGCCGAGTTTGCTGGATGCGACCGATTCTGCCTGGGGCATCAGTTGATTCCTTCCGAATCGACTTCCGAATCCGAGTTGGAGAGCACGGCCCGCGCCTCGCTGCGCAGGGACCGCAGGACTGCGGCGAGACCACTACCGCCGAGGGCGGCCAGGAGGCCGGGCACCACTCCGGCCAGGGCGACGTTGATGAGCGCATCCGGTTTCGCTGTCGCGCCCATGGCTTTGGCGACCGTCGCGAGCTTGGCGGCCAGCTCGCCGAACGTCACCGTGTGCGCGTCGTGGGTGAAAGCGACGGCACCGGAATCGATTTCGGCGGCAGCGGCGATCAGCGCGGCCAGATCCGCCGGGCTGTCGGGCCGTTCGCCGTGGGAAGTTTCGCCGCGAATATCGATGGCGCGAATGGCGATAGCCGGATCATCCGCGACTACCTCGAATATCCGAAGTAGCCGCGCGGCGAACAGCCGGACGGTGGCGGCATCGAAAATATCGGTCGCGTAGCCGAATCGCATATCCAGTCCGGACAGGTCACCGGCCGCGTCGAACAACTCGATGCCGGTGAGCTGCAGGTCGTATTTGGCCTCCGCCAGCGCGAGATCGAGCACCTCGACCTCGAGCCCGGGCAGCGTGACGGGGCCGGACGGCATGTTCTGGAAGGTGAACATCACCTGGAACAGCGGTGTATAGGCACTGGATCTGGTCCGGCCCACGGCATCGACCACCCGCTCGAACGGCACGTCGGCATGTGACAGCGCCGCGATATCGCGATCCCTCGCCTCGTGCAGCAGATCCGCGAAGCCGGTGCGCGCGTCTACCTCGGTGCGCAGCACGACGGTATTGACGAACATGCCGATCAGATCGTCGAGTTCACGTTCGCCACGCCCCGCGACCGGTGCGCCGATAGCGATATCCGGGGTGCCGGACAGCTTGGCGAGCAGGACCGCGAATGCACTGTGGATCAGGGTGAACAGTGTTGTGCCGTGCGCACGGGCAACCGCCGCCAACCGCGCGGTGAGTACCGTGTCCACCTCGAAACCGACTGTGCCACCGCGCATATCCCTGCGCGCCGGACGCGGTCGATCGCTCGGCAATGGAAGTACTTCGGGCAGCCCCGCCAATTCTGTTGTCCAATAGCCGAGTTGCCGGGACAGCAGGCTGTTCGGATCACGATCCGAGCCGAGCAACGCGCGTTGCCACACGGTGTAATCGGCGTATTGGACCGGCAATGGCTCCCAGCCGGGCGCGTTGCCCACGATCCGGCTGAGGTAGGCACGCATGAGATCGCGCGTCATCGGGGCGACGGAATAGCCGTCGGCGCTGATATGGTGCAGCACCACAACGAGCACGTGCTCGTCGACGTCGGTGCGGAACAATGCCGCGCGGACCGGCGACGCCGAGGTGATATCGAAACCGGCGGCGACGAATTCAGCGATGCGCGTGTCGATATCACCCGGTGCCAACAGGGTCGGTTCCAGATCGACCTCGGCAACGTCCAGTACTTGCTGCACCGGTTCGGGCTCGGCATCCGGATATCGGGTGCGCAGGGTTTCGTGGCGTTCGATCACGTCCAGAATCGCCGCGCCCAGGGCAGTGATATCCAGTGCACCGGTCAGGCGCAGTGCTGCGGGGATGTTGTAGGCCGAGGAATCCGGGGCCAGCCGGTTGAGCACCCACATCCGCTGCTGTGCCAGCGAGAGCGGGGCAGGTGCGGTGCCGGAACGCCGAGTGAGCGCGGGCCTGGCATCGGCGTCGCCGAGCTCGGCCAGTCGCGTGGCGAGCAGCCCGACGGTCGGTGCGTCGAATACCGCGGCCACCGGGACCCGCACTCCGAGTGTCGAGCCCAACTGCGCCGCCAGCCGGGTCGCCAGCAGCGAATTGCCCCCGAACGCGAAGAAGTCGGTATCCAGCCCGACCGCTTCCCCGGTTGCGATCACCTCGACGAACGTGGCCGCAACCAAGCGCTCCAGCTCATTGGTCGGGGCTCGGAAGGCAGCCGCGGTGTACACCGGCTCGGGCAGTGCGGCCCGATCGACCTTGCCGTTGGCATTGAGCGGCAACGACTCCAGCACCACGATCGCGGCGGGCACCATGTAGGTGGGCAGCTCTGTCGCCACCGCCGCACGCAACGCACCGGCCAATTCGGTCGCAGCCGCCGAGTCCGGCACCGCGACATAGGCGATGAGCCGAGTTCCAGTGTGCGCCATCGCGACCGCGGCGCGCACCTCCGGCAACCGCAGCAGCGCGGCCTCCACCTCGCCGAGCTCGATCCGGAAACCGCCGATCTTGACCTGGAAGTCGGCGCGCTCCAGGTATTCCAGCGTGCCCTCCGGACGCCAGCGGACGATATCGCCGGTCCGATACATCGTCGCGCCGACGGCGCTCGCGAAGGGATCGGCGACGAAACGGTCGGCCGTCAGCGCCGACCTGCGTTGATAGCCGCGCGCCAATTGCGCACCGGCCAAATACAACTCACCGGTCACACCCACCGGGACCGGCTGCAGCCGTGCATCGAGCACGTAGACCCGACTGTTCCAGACGGGCGCGCCGATCGGCACGATATGGGTCGGGTCCGCATCGACTTCGCAGGCCGTGATCGACACGGCTGCCTCGGTCGGGCCGTACAGGTTGAACAGTCGCGCGCCGGAATGTCCGGCTCGGCGACGGAATTCGATCGCGGTGGCGGGCGGCAGCGCCTCACCGATGGCGAGCACCTGCCGCACTGAATTCGGCAGCGGCGCATCCGATACCGCGAGCAGCATGCCGACCAGCGACGGCACGGCGTGCAACACCGTCACCGCATGCCGTTCGATCAGGGCCC
Source organism: Nocardia pseudovaccinii (assembly GCF_050942345.1). Lineage (NCBI taxonomy): Bacteria > Bacillati > Actinomycetota > Actinomycetes > Mycobacteriales > Nocardiaceae > Nocardia > Nocardia pseudovaccinii. The sequence goes on along the minus strand of NZ_CP192074.1, from coordinate 1,349,687 downwards.
GCAGCCTATCCGGTTCGCGTTCGGTGCCGGGCTCGGTCACCACCAGGCGACCACCCGTCGTCAGGACCGACCAGAACTCCCACACCGACAGGTCGAACGTCGCTGGAGTCTCGAGCAGCGCACTCCCGTCCGGCCCGAGTGCGAATCGGTCACGCAGCCAGGCCAACTGGTTGACGATCGCCGCGTGCGAAATGGTGACGCCCTTGGGCAGTCCGGTCGAGCCGGATGTGAAGATCACATATGCCGGGTGCTCGGGTCGCAAGGGTCGCGCCCGTTCGTCATCCGTAATCGGAGTCGCCGCGTAATCAGCCAGCTCGAGTCGATCCACTTCCATTGTGGGAAGGGATATTTCGAGGGGAACAGGATCGCGTGACGTGGTGAGCACACACGCGGGCGCGGCCGTCTCGACGACGTACGCGATGCGGTCGACCGGATGATCCGGATCGATGGGCACATACGCACCACCGGCTCGCACCACCGCGTACATGGCGACGACCAACTCGACCGAGCGCCGCATAGCGAGCACGACGGTCGCCTCCGGGCCGACCCCGTCGGCAATCAACTTGCGCGCCAGCCTGTTGACCGCAGCATCGAATTCGGCATAGGTGAGCAATGATTCGGAGCCCGCATCGATCAACGCCACGCCCTCGGGCGTCCGCGCGACCTGAGCATCGATGAGATCCGCCAACGTCGCCGAGGCCACCGGATGCGCGGTCCGATTCCACTCTCCGAGCAACCGCCCACGCTCCGCCGCTCCGAGCAGATCCAACTCACCGACAGCCGTATCCGGCTGGACAACAACCGATTCGAATACTCGCAGCAGCTGCTCACTGAACCGCTGCGCACTAGCGCGCTCGAACAAGTCCGTCGCGAACCCGAGCGCGAGATCTATGCCCCCAGGCACGCCGTCCGCACTGTAGTGATCGACAGCGAACAAGTGCAGATCGAATTGCGCTACCCCACTGTCGAATTCGAGCTCGCTCACTTCGAGCCCGGGTAGCCGTAGTTCACCGCGCTCGTGATTCTGGAACGAAAGCCCGACCTGGAACAGCGGATGCCGCGCTGTCGATCGCTCCGGATTCAGCACCTCCACCAGGCGCTCGAACGGCACATCCGCATGCGAGAAAGCGCCGATATCGGCTGACCTGACCCGCTCCAGCAGCGCATCGAAGCTTTCACCGCCATCGACCCGAGTACGCAGCACCAGCGTGTTCACGAACATGCCGATGACATCGTCGAGTTCCGCATCGCCCCGGCCCGCGATCGGCGTGCCGACCGCGATATCCGGACTGCCCGACAGCCGAGCGAGAAGTGCGGAGAATGCGGCGTGTACAACCATGAACAACGTTGCGCCACTGCGTCGTCCGAGCGCGACGAGCGCGCTGTGCAACCGCGCGTCGATCGCGAACTCCACCTTCGCGCCGCGCAGACTCTGCCGCGCGGGCCGCGGGTGATCGGTCGGCAGCGCCAGCTGGTCCGGCAGTCCGTCCAGGGTTCGGGTCCAGTACGCGATCTGTTGTGCCGAAAGCGATTCGGGCTCGTCCTCGCTACCGAGCAGTTGCCGCTGCCACAGTGCGTAATCCGCGTACTGCATGGCGGGCGGTGTCCAGCCGGGCGCACTGTCGTCCAGGCGTGCACTGTAGGCCAGCATCAGATCACGGACGAACGGCGCGAGCGAGGATCCGTCCGCCGCGATGTGATGCAGCACCGCCGCCAATACGAACTCCGCGCGCCCCACTATCCGGAACAGCCGCATCCGCACCGGGATATCGACGGTCACATCGAACGTGGTGGCCACCAGCTCCTGAATCCGCTCCGGCAGTTCGGCTTCAGCGATATCAATCGGATCCAGCGACGGGATCGCCTGCACAACCGGCACGATCAGCTGGGTCGCCGCACCGTCCACTTCCGGATACCGCGTCCGCAGCGACTCATGTCTGCCGATCAGATCCGCGACCGCGGCTCGTAGCGCCGCGATATCCAATGCGCCGGTGAGCCGCAGCGCCAACGGAATGTTGTAGGCAATGGAGTGCTGGTCGAACCGGTTGAGGAACCACATCCGCTGCTGTGCCGGGGAGAGCGGAATCCGGTCCGGACGGGCGCCTGCCACCAGCGCGGGCCTGGTCGCGGCCGTATCGCTCGCGCCGACCGCTGCGGCAAGATCGGCGACCCGCGGCGATTCGAACAATGCGCGGACTCCGACGGTGCGCCCGAGCGCGGCCCCGATGCGAGCCGCGGCCTTCGCGGCCAGCAGGGAGGAACCGCCGAGGGCGAAGAAGTCGTCATCCGCGCCGATCAAACCGTCCATTCCGAGCACATCCGCGAAAGCCCCGGCGACGATCTCCTCGACGACAGTCCCGGGTTTGCGATAGGTCGTCGCCTCGAACTCCGGGGCGGGCAACGCCGCCCGATCCAGCTTCCCGTTGACGGTCAATGGAATTCGATCCACCGCCACGATCGCGGCGGGCACCATGTGCTCGGGCAACCGGCGCGCGAGCTGTTGTCGCAGCTCCGCCCGATCGACCGCGTCGAAGCCGACCACATACGCGACAATGCGCGGCTCATCCACCAGATCGCTGCGCACGACCACCGCCACCTCGCGCACCGCCGCACTCGCATCCAGCAGCGCCGCCTCGATCTCGCCCAACTCGATGCGGAACCCACGCAGGTTCACCTGCTGGTCGGCCCGGCCCAGATACTCCAACTCGCCGTCGGCCGTCCACCGTGCGAGGTCACCGGACCGATAGGCCAGCACACCGTCCCCCGCGTACGGATCGGCCACGAACCGGCTCGCGGTGAGCGCGGGCCGTCCGAGATAGCCACGCGCCAACTGCCCACCGGAGACATAGATCTCGCCGGGTACCCCGACCGGTACCGGCCGCAGCCGCGCATCGAGCACCCGCACAACCAATCCGGGTATGGCCCCACCGATCACACTCGCCGAGCCGATACCCGCCTCGATCGGCCGATGGGACACATGCACGGTGGTCTCGGTGATGCCGTACATATTCACCAGTCGCGGCGACCGCGGATGCCGAGCGAACCAGCCGACCAGCCGCTGCGGTTCCAATGCCTCGCCACCGAAAATCACATAGCGCAGTGCGAGTTCGGCAGGCTCGGCGGCAATCAGTTGATAGAAGGCCGACGGCGTCTGGTTCAGCACTGTCACCCGTTCCGCGGCAAGCAGTTCCAGGAACTGCTGCGGTGATCGCGAGGTGTAGTAGTCGACCACCACGAGCGTGCCGCCGTGCAGCAGCGCACCCCAGAGCTCCCAGACCGAGAAGTCGAAGGCGTAGGAGTGGAACAGGGTCCAGACATCCGAGGGCCCGAACTCGAAGTGGCACCGGGTGTTATCGAGCAGGCGCAGCACATTGCGGTGCGGGATGACCACGCCCTTGGGATTCCCGGTGGATCCGGAGGTGTAGATGACGTAAGCCGTATGCGCCGGATTCAGCGGCCTGCGTCGCTCCGCCTGGGAGACGGCGGTCGAACACTGATTCGCGGCCGCGATGTCGATCACCGGCCCGCCGAACCAGCCGGGTGCCAATTCGGTTCCGGCGCTGGTTATCGCGCAGATCGGACGCGCGTCATCGAGTACGTATTCGATCCGATCCGCCGGATAATTCGGATCGATCGGCAGATAGCCACCGCCCGCCTTGATCACCGCGACCAAAGCGACGACCAGTTCCACCGACCTAGGCAGCGCCACCGCCACCAGCGCTTCCGGTCCGACCCCTGCGGCGATCAGCCGCCGGGCCAGCCGGTTCGACCAGGCGTCGAGTTCGGCATAGGTCAGCGATCGCGTCCCCGCGCGGACGGCGACGGCTGTCGGATCGATCGCGGCGGCCAGCGCGAACCGGTCGGCCAGCGTGACGGTATCGGTGACGTAAGTCCTGGTCGGAGTCGACCATTCATACAGTGCGCGATGCTGTTCCTCGGCGCTGAGCAATTGGATATCCCCGACCACGACCGTGGCATCGGCGGCGATGGCGGCCAGCACCTGGGTGAACCGGCGACCGAGCACCGCGATCGTGTCCGCGTCGAAAAGGTCGGTCGCATAGGTGATCTCGATATCCATGCCATCCGCACGGCCATCGGCGTCATCGGATTCGACCACCGTGAACTGCAGATCGAATTTGGCTGCCGCCGCGTCGAATTCGACCGGACGCACCACGAGATCGGCGAGTTCGAGCGGCGGCAGCGTGAAGTTCTGGAACGTCAACGCCACCTGGAACAGCGGATTCCGATTCTGTACTCGTGTCGGCGCGATGACCTCGACGAGCCGCTCGAACGGCACGTCAGCGTGCGACAGCGCCTCGATATCCTGTGCGCGGACGGTATCCAGTACCGTCTCGAACCGCGACCTGGTGTCGATATGGGTGCGCAATACCAGGGTATTGACGAACATCCCGACGAGCCCGTCCAGCGCGGCATCACCGCGACCCGCGACCGGCGTGCCGATCGCGATGTCCGCACTCACCGACAGCCGGGACAACAAGACGGCCAGCGCCGCATGCATCGTGCTGAACAGCGTTGTATCCCGCTTGCGGGCCAGTTCGCGCAGTTCACTGTGCAGATCGGAATCGATGCGGAGCCGGTGGGTGGCACCGCGATACGACGACACGGCCGGGCGCGGCCGGTCGGTGGGGAGTTCCAGTTGTTCGGGCAGACCCGCCAGCGTGCGCCGCCAGAAGGTGAGCTGCCGGTGCGCCTGCGACTCCGGATCCGCATCGTCACCCAGTGTTCCGGCCTGCCAGAGCGTGTAGTCGGCATACTGCACGGGCAATCCCGCCCATGCGGGCGCAGCGCCGTCTCGACGTGCGGTATAGGCGGTCATGAGATCGCCCGCGAGCGGTCCGAGCGAGAACCCGTCGGCCGAAATATGGTGTAGCACAAGCGCTAGCACGTGTTCGTGGCCATCGGTAAACAGTCGGGCCCGCAGTGGCACCTCGGTGGTCAGCTCGAAGGTGGTCGCCGCGAATGCGGAAAGGTGCTCCCCGAGTTCGGCTTCGGTGATCAGTTCCGCTTCCAACGACGGAACAGCCGCACTGATGATCACCTGCTCCGCGCCATCAGGCCCGTCGGGATAGATCGTCCGCAGCGTCTCGTGCCGAGCGACCACGTCCGCCAGCGCGGCGGACAGTGCAGCCACATCCAGATCGCCGGTGAGCCGCAGCGCCACCGGAATGTTGTCCACGGCATCGCCCGGACCGGCCGAATCGTCGGCAAGGAACCGATTGAGGAACCACATGCGCTGCTGAGCCGATGAAAGCGGAATCCGCGCCGGGCGCGGGCGCGCGCTCAACCCGATGTAGCCGCGTCCCTCATGCGCCTCCGTCGCGGCCGCCAATGCCGCAACGGTGGGCGCCTCGAACAGCATCCGCACCGGCAGCCGCATATCCAGCGCCGCACCCAACCGGGCAACGACCTGGGTGGCGTTCAGTGAATTTCCACCGAGAGCGAAGAAATCATCGTCGAGGCCGACCAGCTCGACATTCAGCACCTCGGCAAAGGTCCGCGCAACTATTTCCTGGGTCGCCGTGCCGGGAGCCCGGAAAACGGCGGCCTCGAATACGGGCGCGGGCAGGGCCTTCCGATCCAGTTTGCCGGAAGCATTGAGCGGAAATTCATCGAGCACAACGAACGCGGACGGCACCATGTACGCGGGCAGTTGCCTGCTCAGAGTGGATTTCAGGGCATCGGTATCGACCCCGGTGTCCGCGACGACATAAGCGACCAGTTGCTGCCCGTCCCCCAGCACCACCACCGCCTGCGCAATCGAATCCAAGCCGGTGATCGCGGTTTCGATATCACCGAGCTCGATTCGCAGACCACGCAGCTTGACCTGGAAATCGGTGCGCCCCGAATACTCGAGCGCCCCATCCGCACGCCAGGTCACGAGATCCCCGGTGCGATACATTCGCGCACCATCGCCGAACGGATTCGCGACAAACCGGTCACTCGTCAGATCGGCCCGCCCGATATAGCCGCGCGCCAATTGCGCACCGGCCAAATACAACTCGCCCGCAACCCCCACCGGCACCGGTCGCAACCGCCCATCGAGCACATAGACCTGGGTGTTGAATACCGGCCCACCGATCGGCACGGTGTCCACGTCGGCATCGGTGACCTCGTGGCTGGTGACATCCACGGCCGCCTCGGTCGGGCCGTACAGATTGTGCACTGCCGCACCGGTCAGCTCACGCAGCCGATGCGCGGGCTTCGGCGCCAATGCCTCCCCCGACACGAATACCATCCGCAGCGAATCACAGTCGGCCGCTGCCTGTTCCGCGACGAACACCACCAACATCGACGGCACGAAATGCGCGACACTGACTCCTTCACGGCGAATGACCCGCGCCAAATACGCCGGATCACGATGCCCATCCGGCCGCGCCACCACCAGACGCGCCCCGACCCGCAACGGCCAGAAGAACTCCCACACCGACACATCGAAGGTGGCGGGCGTCTTCTGCAGCACCACATCGTCAGCGGTCAGCGCGTATGTGTCCTGCATCCACTCCAGACGATTGACGATCGCCGCATGCGAAACCGCGACCCCCTTCGGCCGCCCCGTCGAGCCGGAGGTGAAGATCACGTACGCGGCATTGCCCGGCGTCAAGGAGCCGAGCCGATCGTCATCGGTGACCGGGGCGTCCGAATAGTCGGAGGTGTCGAAGAGATCTACATCGAGCACCGCCCACCCGCACGAGCGTTCCTCGGTGTCGAGGTCCAGCCCATCCTCCGAGCGGGTCAGCACGCACACCGGACGCGCCGACCGCAGCGCCTGGGTGATCCGCTCGACCGGATGCTCAGGATCCACTGGGACATACGCACCGCCCGCCGTGAGCACGGCGTACATGGCCACGACGAGATCCACCGATCGCCGCATGCCGATGGCCACCGTGGTATCCGGACGAACCCCGATCGACACCAGCAGCCGCGCGAGCCTGTTCACCCGACCGGCGAATTCCGCATATGTCAGCGTCGCGTGGCGACTCGATGAGCGGTGGTGGCCGGGTGACGGTTGGGCCAGCCACTCGCCCTCGAAGGTGACCGCAATGGCATCCGGAGTCCGCGCGACCTGCGCCTCGAACAGCGATACCAGCGTCGCGTCGGCATCCACCGGATGCGCCGTCGCATTCCAGGTGTCGAGGATCAGTGCCCGCTCGTCATCGGCGAGCAGATCGATATCACCGATCCGTACCTGCGGATCCGCGACCGCATCGAGCACGCGCTGCAGCCGAGACGCGAACGAAGCGACCGTCCGCGCATCGAACAGATCGGTGGCGTACTCGAAGGTCGCTGCCATACCGGCTCCGCCGACAGACTCGGTCAGCGTCAGTTGCAGATCGAATTTCGCTGTCCGCGTATCGATATCGAGCATCGAGGCCTCGAGCCCGGCCAACTCCAGGCTGGTCTGCGCGGTGTTCTGGAAGTCGAGCATGACCTGGAACAGCGGATGCCGGGCCGCGGAGCGATCCGGATTCAATACCTCGACCAGCCGCTCGAACGGCACGTCGGCATGTGCGAGGGCACGCAGATCACCGTCGCGGGCCACCGCGATCAAGTCGGCAAAAGTCAGTTCGGGCCGCACATCGGTCCGCAGCACGAGGGTGTTGACGAACATCCCGACGAGCCCGTCCAACTCGGCGGCGCCGCGACCGGCGACGGGGGTCCCGATCGCAATGTCCCGCTGCCCGGCAAGTTTCGCCAGCAGCGTGGCGAATGCCGCGTGCAGCACCATGAACACGGATGCGTTCGCGCCCTCCGCCACATCACACAGCCGACGATGGGTCGCGGCATCGATGGTGAAGGCATGGCGCGCACCACGACCCGACGCGACCGCCGGACGCGGCCGATCCCCTGGCAGTGCCAGCACATCCGGCAGATCGGCCAATTCGGTCGACCAATAGCGGATCTGCGCGGCGATCAGCGATTCCGGATCGTCCTCCGCACCGAGGGTTTCCCGCTGCCACAGCGTGTAGTCGGCATACTGCACCGGCAACGGCACCCAGTTCGGCTCCGAGCCCACGCAACGTGCGGCGTAAGCGACCATCAGATCCCGGGTGAGCGGCGCGATGGACCAACCGTCCGCACTGATGTGATGAATCGAAACAACAAGCACATGCTCGGTCCCGGCGCGCAGCAATGTGAGTCGAACCGGTGCCTCCCGGTCCACCGCGAAAGGCATGGCCGCCAGCGCTCGAACCCGATCAGCCAACTCCGTGGCATCGACCGGCTCCGGCACCAGCGACACCGCATCCACCGGCAGCACATCCTGCTGCGGCACACCGTCGACCGCCGGATATCTGGTGCGCAGCGCCTCATGCCTGCCGATGACATCGGCGACCGCATCCGTCAGCGCGCCGAGATCGAGCACGCCGACCAGTCGCACCGCGGCCGTCAGATTATTCGAGACGGAGGCGGCATCGAACTGATTGAGGAACCACATCCGCTGCTGTGCATAGGAAAGCGGCACCACATCGGGTCGAGCTTGCGCGACCACCGCCCGTCGCGCGGTCCCCGAACCGGGCAGATGCACGGCCAACGCGGCCACCGTCGAATGCTCGAACAACAGCCGCACCGGGATATCGGCGTCGAGGACCGCGCCGATTCGCGCGACAATCTGCGTGGCCACCAGGGAGTTTCCGCCGAGTGCGAAGAAGTCGTCGTCCAGCCCGACCCGATCGAGACCGAGCACCGCCGCGAACACCTCGGCAACCGCATGCTCGGCAGACGTGACAGGTGCACGAAACGTCTTCGCGGTCGGCACCGGATCGGGCAATGCCTTGCGATCCAACTTGCCCGAGCTGGTCAGCGGCATTTCCGCCAATCCGACATAGGCCGTCGGCACCATGTACGAAGGCAGTACGGCGCGCAGCCGCTGCCCCAGCACCTCGGTCAGCTCCGCCTCCGGCATGTCGGCGACGACATAGGCGACCAGCAGCTCACCCGCCGCGTGCGCGAACACCCGAACAGCCGCGGCACGCACATCGTCGGCAGCGACCAGCGCCGCCTCGATCTCACCGAGCTCGATCCGCTGCCCACGCAGCTTTACCTGAAAGTCACTGCGCCCCAGATACTCCAGGTCACCCGCTCGATTGCGCCGCACCAGATCACCGGTCCGGTACATCCGGGCTCCGGCCGGTCCGTACGGATTGGCCACGAACCGCTCGGCGGTCGATTCCGCCCGCCCGTGGTATCCGCGCGCCGACTGAACGCCGGAGAGGTAGAGCTCGCCGACGACCAGGTCCGGCACCGGCCGCAACCGCGCATCGAGCACCAGCACCTGACTCGAACGCACCGGCCGACCGATCGGCACTGCCCCCGCCACCGTCGGATCCACGGGCGCATAGGTGGCGTGCACCGTGAATTCCGTAGGGCCGTAGAGATTGTGCAGTTCGGCTCGGCACACGGCAGCGAAGCGGGCCGCGGCTTCACCGGTCATCGCTTCACCTGCCACGAAAACCGTACGCAGCGAGGCGATCTCGGCAATACCGGTGGCATCGGCGAATACCGTCAGCATCGACGGCACGAACGAGGTCATCGTCACCCGGTGCGCCGCAATGGTCGCGGCCAGATAGGCACTGTCCCGATGCCCGTCATGCTCGGCGACCACCATGCGCGCGCCGCGCGTCCATGGCGCGAACAGCTCCCACACCGACACATCGAAGGTCGGCGGAGTCTTGAACAGAACCACATCGTCTGCCCCGATGCCGTATTCGTCGGCAATCCAGTCGATCTGATTGACCACCGAGGCATGCTGTACCGCAACACCTTTCGGCAAGCCCGTAGAGCCCGAGGTGAAGATGACGTACGCGGTATCGGCCGCCCGCAACGGACGCAGCCGATCCGAATCCCGCACCGGCGCATCCGAATAACCGGAGCAGTCCAGCGCATCGACCGCGAGGACCGAAGGGCCGGTCGACCACCCGTCGGCCGTCCGAGTCAGCACACACACCGGCCGGGCCGAGGCAACGACCTGTGCACGCCGCGCCGCCGGTTGATCCGGGTCCACCGGCACATACCCGCCACCCGCGGTCAGTACGGCATAGGCCGCGACGACGAAGTCCACCGACCGCCGCATACCCAGCACAACCAGCGTCTCGGGCCCGACACCGGCGGCGATCAGCCGACGAGCAAGCCGATTCACCCGCCGCGAGAACTCCGTATACGTCAGCGCGCCATGCGCGTCCACCAGCGCGACAGCATCGGGTGTCCGCCGCACCTGGGTCTCGAACGCGGCAGGCAGCGTCGCGACGCGGCTCGACGACTCCGCGATTCCGCACTCGATCGCACGCTGCCGACCTGCCACATCCAGCAGCGGCAGATCGCCTACCGCCAGCTCGACATCGACCACGATCGCGCGCAGCAACCGAACCAACCACTGCGCATAGTCCGCGATGGTGGATTCGTCGAATAGATCTGTGGCGTACGTGAATTCCGCACAGATCCCCGCCGGTGCCGAACCTTCCCTGAGTCCGGCACCGGCGAAGCCTTCGGTGACCGTGAGCTGGAGATCGAACTTGGTCACTCCGGTGTCCAGGGTACTGGTGCAGACCGACAAATCGGGGAGTTCGAAGGCGATGTCCGCAGCATTATCGAAAGCGAGCATTACCTGGAACAGCGGATGCCGCGCCTGCGAGCGCGGCGGGTTGATGGCATCGACCAGCTGCTCGAACGGCAATTCGGCATGGCCGAAGGCGGCGAGATCGGTCTCGCGCACCCGCTCCAGCAGCGACGAGAACGGAGCGGCGGCATCGACCACGGTCCGCAGCACCAGGGTGTTGACGAACATGCCGACGAGATCGTCCAGCGCGCGTTCACCACGGCCGGCCACCGGCGTGCCGATCACGACGTCGTCGCTACCCGACAGCCGCGACAGCAGCGCGGCGAGTGCGGCGTGCAACACCATGAAGTTCGAAACGCCCTGGACACGGGCAAGTTTCACGACCTCGGCGTGCACGTCGCCCGGAATTTCGAAACCGAACACCGCACCCCGGCCGGATGCGACCGCGGGCCGGGACCGATCGGCGGGCAGCTCGATCAGATCGGGCGCACCGGCGAGCGTGGCGGTCCAGAACTCCAGCTGCCGAGCCGACGCGGCATCGGGATCCTCGGCCGACCCGAGCAATTCGTGCTGCCAAAGGCTGTAATCCGCGTACTGCACCGCAAGCGGCAGCCATTTCGGCACGTCGCCCGCGTGCCGAGATCCGTACGCGGACATCACATCTCGCGCCAACACTCGCAGCGAAACGCCGTCCGCGGCAATGTGATGCAGCACCAGCGCCAGCGCACAGCTCTCGTCATCGACCAAGAAGATCCGTGCCCGAATCGGTATTTCACACTCCAGGTCGAATCCGAGCGCCGCGAACCGAGCCAGCTCGTCGTCCAGTCCGTCCGCACCGATCGACTCCGGCTCACCCACGACGACAACCTCGTCCGCGGACAACACGACCTGCTGGGCCGCCACTCCAGCCGATACCGCGGGAAAGACCGTGCGCAGCACCTCATGCCGATCGACCAGATCGGCCAAGGCCAGCCGCAGCGCGGAAATATCGACCGCACCGCGCAACCGCACCACGAACGGCATGTTGTAACCGGCGCTGGAAGTCTCGAACCGGTTGAGGAACCAGATCCGCTGCTGCGCCGGAGATAGCGGAACCAGCGGCGGCCGGTGCCGCGCCCGCAGCTGCGCGAGCACCGGCACGCCACTGGATCCACCCGCCCGCTCGATGAGTTCGGCGAGCGCGGACACCGTGGTAGCGGTGAACAATTCGCGAACCCCGAGCCGACAGCCCAGTTCGGCGCCCAACCGCGCCGCGACCTGGGTGGCCACCAAACTATTGCCGCCGAGCGCGAAGAAATCGTCGTCGCGCCCGACTCGATCATGTCCGAGCACCGCACCGAACACCCGCGCGACCGTGGCCTGCACCGGCGTCGCGACCTCGGCGTAGTCCGTCGAGATCCGCTCGGGTGCGGGCAACGCGGCACGATCCAATTTGCCGGAGGCATTGACCGGCAGCGCATCCAACATCACGAATGCGGCGGGAACCATATACGCGGGCAGCGCGCGCAGCGCCGCGCTACGCAGTTCGGCGGGAGACGCCGCGCCGGGCTCGGCTTCGACCACGTAGGCGACCAACTGCTCGCCCACCCCGGCGTCATCGCGCACCACGACCACCGCGCGCACCACCGAATCGACGGTCCCGAGCACGGCTTCGATCTCACCGAGCTCGATCCGCAGCCCGCGCAACTTCACCTGAAAATCGGTGCGGCCCAGGTACTCCAGCTCACCGTGGGTGGTCCAGCGCACCAGATCACCGGTGCGATACATCCGGGTGGCCGACCCGAACGGATCCGCGACGAACCGATCGGCGGTGAGCCCGGAACGGCCGACATAACCACGGGCGAGCTGTACCCCCGACAGATACAGCTCGCCCGCAGCCCCGACCGGTACCGGCCGCAGCCGCGAATCGAGCACGTAGAGCCGGGTGTTGAAGACCGGCGCGCCGATCGGCACCGAGAGGGTATCGGTATCGGTCACTTCATGGAAGGTGACGTCCACCGCCGCCTCCGTGGGACCGTACAGGTTGTGCAGCCGAGCACCGGTCAGCGCCCGCAGCCGCTGCGCCGGCGCCGCGGGCAGCGCCTCACCGGACGCGAAGACCATACGCAGCGCGGTGCGACCGGTGAACTCCCACTGTGCCAGAACGACTTCCAGCATCGATGGCACGAAATGTGCTGTTGTCACGCCATATTCGTCGATCACAGCCTGCAGGTAGGCCGGATCGCGATGACCGTCGTGCGCGGCGAGTACCAGCCGCGCGCCGATCTGCAACGGCCAGAAGAACTCCCACACCGACACGTCGAAGGTGGCTGGCGTCTTCTGCAGTACGACATCGTCCGCCGACAGCCGATACTGCTGCTGCATCCACACCAGCCGATTGACGATCGCCTCGTGGGTGACGGCCACCCCTTTCGGCAGTCCGGTCGACCCCGAGGTGAAGATCACGTACGCGGGCTGCCCCGGCCGCAGCGCGGCGGTGCGTTCCCGATCCCAGACCGGGCCATCCGGATATACCGCGGGATCCCACCCATCGAGACGGATCACCGGCACTCCGGAAAACTCCGTAGCCTCAGTTGTCAGTACACATGCCGGTCGCGCGGTCGCCAGAATGTGCGCGGTCCGCTCGGCCGGATGATCCGGATCCAGCGGCACATACGCCGCCCCCGCGGCGAGCACGGCGTACATGGCGATTACCAGCTCTGGCGACCGGCGGATGTTCAGCGCGACCAGCGTCTCGGGTCCGACGCCGAGTCCGATCAAATGCCGCGCCAGCCGATTGCTGCGCGTCGCGAGCTCCCGATAGGTCAGGTCCGGCACACCCGCGAACCGCACCGCGACCGCGTCCGGCGTCCGCGCGACCTGCGCCTCGAACAGCGAAACCAGCGTCGGCGCACCGGCGACCGCCGCTGGCACATCGAAACCGGTCGCATTCCAGATCCGGGTGCTGACCTCGAGTTCCAGTTCGGTCGCCACCGGCACCGCCGCCATCGGCGTATCGACCTCGGTGGCCACCAACCGCTCCAGATACCGCACGAACCGCCGCTGATGGCGCGCAATGTCGTCTGCGGCATAGAGATTCGGATTCGCCTCGAAATCGACGTGCACGCTGTCGCGCTCGCCGTAATAGACATTGAAGCTCAGATCCTCCACCGGCCCGGTGGACAACACGTGGTAGCGGCCGACCGTTTCGCCCAGCGTCAGCTCGCTGCCGAACAGCATGATGTTGGCCAGCGGTCCGAACAGCGCACGGCGCGCGGGCCGCCCGTCGTGCTCGGCATCGCGGCGGATGTCCTCGTGCCGATACCGCTGGTGCCGCAGCGCACCCGCCACCTCGACGCGCGCTGCCCGCAGCAGATCCCCCCAGGTGCCGTCGACCGCGAGCCGCAGCGGCACGATATTCGACAGCATTCCGGCCGACCGCCGCATGAGCGCGGTGGTGCGCGCCGTCACCGGCAGACTCAGCACCGCCTCGTCTCGATCGGTGAGCCGCCCGAGATATCCGGCGAAGGCCGCGAGCAGTACCACCGCGAGCGTCGAATCCTGGTTCGCCGCAAGCATATTCATGCGATCGACGAGCGCGTCCGGCAGTACCCGCCCCACCACCAGATTGGTCGCCGCGCGCGGTGCGGTCCGCCCGTCCAGACTGGTCGCGCCGTCGAGCCCCGCGATCCGCTCGGCCCAGTGCGCCCGGTCGGTCTCGAAACGCGAACTGTCCCGGTAGGCGAGGTCACCGTCGACCAATTCGGTCATCGCCCCCGGCTGGACCGCCTGCGGCTCGGTGCCGAGCACCCTTGCGGTATACAACTGCGCCACCCGCTGCGTATTGGTCAGCGCGCCGAACCCGTCGAGCACGATGTGATGCGCCCGCAGATACCAGAAACACCGCTCGTCCGCGACCCGCAGCACGGCACCCGCGAACAGCCGATCGGTCAGCATGTCGACCGGCGCGCCCGCATCCGCCCGCATCCATTCGCGCGCCGCGCCCACCGGATCGGCGTACTCACGCAGGTCGATTGCCTGGATATCGACCGAATTCGCCGGATCCACACATTGATTCGGCACACCGCCGGATTCGCCGAGGCGCACCAGCACGGATTCGTATTCCCGCGCCGCGATGACCGAAACCTCCTGCAGGATCGCGGGATCCAGCACGCCGGGCACGTCCACGTATTGGGCCACATTGATCGGCACGCCGGGATCGAGCAACTGCGCGTACCAGACCCCCAGCTGCGCCGGTGCGAGCGGAAACGGCTGGTTGTCCGGAGCGTCCGGTAAGCAGTCACTCGCCAGGCGCGCGGCCCCGTCCGGTCGCGCCCCACCCAACTCCGTACCGTGCACCAGAGCCTCCTTGTTCGGCGTAAAAAAGCACGCCGAACGCATTCGGGCAGCACGAATAAGCCGCTGCGGCAACACTGTTCAGCGTTGACACATGGCTTCGACGCCACCACAAGAAGATTCGGCGAATGCGCGGGGCATGACGACACCCGCGCGGGATCGAAACAGATTGCGCCCCGCGTGCGCCTAGCTCTCGAGCACTCCTCCAACGTCGCTGCCGCGGTGCGGGCGCCGCGGCGGTGTCAGCTACATCACACGGATGTGATCCGCATTGCGAACACTAGGCGCTTCGTTAATAAAAAGGAACTTTTTGCACTAAAAAAAGTTGGTCGGCTGTCCAGCGTGCTCAGCTGGGTCGACACAGCTGGGCAAAGCTGTGTCCGCGACCACAATTCGATCGCGGATGTGAGACACAGCACTTTCGGATGTGCAGACTATGAGCGGGAACGTTGCATCCGCGTTGCATCCGCGCCGAGCCGCCGATCGAGTACCCGAATTTTGGCCTCGATCTGCGCATACAGCGGTGAATCGCGATCTATGGTCGCGCGGTACGCGACCCAGGCCGCGGCATCGTCGCGCCCTTCCGCACATGCGGTCCACCGACGCAGCACCGCGGCGTCACCGGAACCGAGCACCGCGGCCCGCAGCCGGACCCGAAGTTCATCGCGAATATCGATAATTCCCGGCGCGGTCGAGCGCGGCAGGACCGGACCCGCGTACAGGCGTAATGCGGTATCGACATCACCGGAATCGAGCGCGGCCCGCAGCGCCTCGATATCGGTTGCGATATGCACCCGCAACCGATAAGGGCGCGAACCGAATACGTTCGGGCCGACGACCGCGCGCAATCGCGACATGGCGGCGCGGATGGTGCCGTTGTCCAGATCCGTGTCGTCGAGCAGCAGTGCGAGATGATCCGCGCCCAGCCCCTCCGGATGTTCCGCGAGCAGCAGCAGAATCTCGGCGTGCCGCTGCGACAACGGAACTCGATCACCCGCGACGGTCAGCAGCGGCTGTCCGAGCCCGAGCACATCCAGACCCAATCGCGCCGCCGCGATTTCACCGGTCGGACTCACCGCCTCGCGCTGACCCGCACGCATCGCGGTCAGCAGCAGATCCATTTCGGCCGCGGTCGAGGTCGCCTTCACCAAGGCCAGAATCTCCGGCTTCGCCACCCGCACGCCCCCGGCGATCATCAGCACCCCGACCAGCCTGCCGTCGGGATCGTGCACCGGCGCCGCGGCACCGGTGATCTGATGCATCCGGTGCAGAAAGTGTTCGGGCCCATGGATCCACGCGGCCCGCCCGGTGCGCACAACCAGGCCGACGGCATTCGTGCCGATGCGGCGTTCGCTGAGATCATCGCCTGCGCGCAGACCGATTTCGGCGGCGGCATCGATCTGATCGGGATTGCCGTGCACCCACAGCACCCGGCCGAACTGATCGGCGACCGCGACGATCAAACCCGTTCTGGCCGTGTCCTGTACGAGCAATTTGTCGATCAGCGGCATCAATGCGGCAATCGGATGTGCGTCGCGGTAGCGCTGCAGATCCGCGCCGCGCAGACCGCGCCCGTCGAGCGTATCCATCGGGTCGACGCCGCCGCGAACACTGCGCAACCAGGATTCGAGCACGACGGGACGCAGCAGACCGGCAAGCTGCGACAGCTGCTCGCCACCCGCGCTAAGATATCCGTGTGCTTGTGCGGCATAGGCTTCCAGTGCGCCGAGCTGAGTGCCGGGTTCGACGCCGTGCCGTGGGGGCCGCCCACCTGCAAGATTGCTGACCATTTGCCTTTCTTTCCGCCCCAAACTGTACCGGCGCGCATAACTCGGACAAGGGCGGTTGCCTTCGTTTGTCCGCCAGGTCACACCACATTCAGACCTCGCGCAAATGTGACCTACCCATCTTCCAGACCCCCTGGGTGAGGTATTCGGCGACGCGTTCGGCGATCAGTACCGTCGTCGCCTGCGGACCGCGACTCAGCGGCACCGGAACAACGGAAAGATCCACCACCGATAAACCGGTCGTGCCGTGCACTCGGCACTGCTCATCGACCACCGCGCGCTCATCCTCCGCACCGCCCATTCGGCAGGTGCCCGACAGATGTTGCGAAGTAGCCAGATTCGCGTGCAGCCACGCGTCATCCGGTATCGATTCCGGCGGGCGCACCATCGGTATCGCGTGCAATATCTCGCGCGCCGCGGTAACCGCCTCCCGTAACCGCATCCGATCCGCCGACTCCGATAAGTAGCGGTAATCGATGTACGGCGGCACGGTCGGATCGGCGGAACGGAGCCGGAGCACGCCTTCGGAATGCGGACGCATGAGCGCCACACCCAAACGTTGGGTATACGGGGTAAACGTTACGGCGTACGGACGGATTTCGGCATCGTCGAGTTCCAGCACATATTCCAGCGGGATGCCTTCGACAGTCGCGTGCGACGGATCGAAGCGGTAGTCGATGCCGATCTCGGGGTGATCGCTGAACCCGGCGCCGACGGGCGCGGGATGCACCACCGGAATATCGAGCGCCCGAAGTCGTTCCGGATCGCCGATACCCGAGCGCAACAGCAGCGCGGCGGATTCGATTGCGCCCGCGCACAACACGATGCGATCCGCGTCGAGTGCGCCCGGCTTGCCCTCGTGCACATAGTCCACGCCGATGGCGCGCGTGCCGTGGAAACGGATGCGGGTCACCAGTACGGCGCCGGTCACCGTGAGATTCGGCCGCGCGAGCGCGGGCGCGAGATATGCCGAGCCGGTGTCGACGCGCCGACCGTCCTCGATATTCCACGGCACCGGCCCGAAACCATCGGCCGGACCCGTGCCGGGCAGTGCGTTCAGGTCCGGGATGAATGGCAGGCCGAGTGCCGTACATGCCGAGGCGAATTCGCAGCTCAGGGGCGCGGGAACAGCGGGGCGACGCACCGGTATCGGGCCTGCCGTACCGTGTCCCGGCTGGTCGCCGAAGTCGTGGTCGCGCTCGAGTCGGCGATAGGCGGGCAGGACCGCGTCGAAGGACCAGCCGTCGAGTTCCTTGCTCCACGCGGCGAAATCCGCGGATGTCGCCCGCACGAAGTAGCCGCCGTTGACCGCACCCGATCCGCCGATCACCTTGCCGCGCACGATATTCCCGGTGACCGCACCTGCCAGCGTGACGGGATATCGCCACACCCACGGTGATTCGTGCCCGATCGGCATCCGAGTCGCATCGAGCAGTGCCGCCGGATCGGCCGACACCGGCCCCGCCTCCAGCAGCCGCACCCGATGCTCCGGGTCCGCGCTCAGCCGGGCCGCCAGTACACACCCGGCCGAACCACCACCGACGATCAGTGTGTCGATCATCTACATCAGCTCATCGGGTGGTACAGCCATTACACGTTCGATTCAGCTCCGGGGCGTACTCGGCTTGAGCGATTCCAGGCTGCGCGCGCGGAATGCGCCGAGCCACAAGCCCGTTCCGTAGGCGATATCGTCCATCCGCTTGTAGGCCACGTAGCGGAACGGGTCGAGCCCGCCCGCGTCGCGATGGGTGAACCAGTCGGCCAGACCGTCCGCCACCGCCATGGTGACCGCGATGCGCCGGACCCGCCGGGAAAGAATCATCGCCAACATGGTGACCGGCCAATAGTGCCGGCACATCGCCGAGGCCAGTCGCCAGATACCCGCGAAATAGCCGCGCGCCAGATAGATCGCCGCGATCCGGGTCGGGTTGTCCAGTCCAGTGAAAACCCGGCGTAGTCGGGCCAGCGCGGTCACCAGGGTGATGAGTCCGCCGAGCAGTCCCCACTTCGTCAGCGTGGCGAACAGCATGGTCGCGACCACCGTCCAGAACGGCACCGACAGCGGCGTCACCATGCCCGCATGCCGCTCGCCCAGCGGCGCGGCACCGGTGCCGTAGAACAGCTTGCGACCGAACCAGGCGCGGAACGAGATTCGATGATCGTGCGCGACGTGCGCCGCAGGCTCATAACGCAGCCGCCAGCCCGCCTGCTCCAGCCGCCAGCACAGATCGACGTCCTCGGCCACCTGCATCGTCTCGTCGAACCCGTCCTGCGCGAGCAGCGCCCTGCGGCGCACGAGCATGGCTGCGCTCGGCACATACGAGACCAGTCCGCGCGACTGCACGGCCGATTCGCGCCGACCGAGATCGAGCGAGGAGCGGGTGTGCTCATAGCGCGCGAGCGCGTTCGACTCCGGATCCAGCGCGACGATCCGCGGCGCGACCAGCGCGACCTCCGGATCGCTGAAGTGTCCGAGCATCACCTCGAGCCAGCCGCTGCGCGGGACCACATCGGAGTCCAGGAAGGCGACGAAGTCGGTTGTCGCGGCCCGCAACCCGGCATTGCGCGCGGCGGCCGGCCCCTGTCTGCGGTCGTGGCGCAGCACGGTCACCCGGCAGCGGGTGCCACGGTTGCGCGGGATCTCGACAGGCTGATCCGAACCGTCGTCGACGACGATCACATTGTGTCCGCGCAATGCCGCGAGCAATCGGGCGAGGCCGTCGGCATTGTTGTGCAGTGGCACGATCACGGTCACATCGTCGAGGGACGGCAGCAAACGGGGGCGCGGATTACCGACGCCGGAGTCGAGCAGCCGTCTGGCAACAACGGCGGACTTCGGGCCGGTGACCTCGAGGTACCCGTCGCCGATCATCTCGGCGGCCTCCGGGGCAAGTCGCAGCAACCGGGCGGGTGAACCCCCGATCAGGATGCGTCCCCCGGAGTATGCGCGTACCCGTGGATCGATCCGCACCCCGAATCCGTCGGGTAGGCGATCGTGGCGCATTCCTGGCATGTTAGGCGGTGATTCGCGCATTGGCACCATCAGTCCGGAAAAAAGGACGGAATTCCGCACGAATCCGCCCGTGTGGCGCAAGAACTCCCGCCGAATCGTGTCTTCGGCGGGTCGCGAGCGACTCGCCGAAGACAGCTGGCAACGCAAGGGCAATCATCAATTTGCCACTCGATAGCCATCGTCGATCAACGGGATAGCGCATAACTGGCTACCGGCCCGACATCAGTTCAGCGGACTTTCGTCGCAGGCCCGCGCGGGACGCCGCTCCGGCGAAAGGCGATCGGACGCGGGCCGAGATACCGACAGTGTCAGCGGAATCGGTCCCGACTTACGCGAACCGGGTCGGCTCGGCGCAGTGCGCCGGGAATGGTCCACCGACGAACGCGGAATCATCCGCCCGGCATCGGCCAGCGCCGCCTCGCCGTAGCCCTGGACGCATTCCGGATCCGGTCCGTCGGCGGGCAGGCCGGTGAAGAACTTCGCCGCCATACAGCCACCGCGGCAGGAGTCGTAGTGCGCGCAGCCGGAGCACGCACCGCCGCCGCTCGGCTCGCGCAGTTCGGCGAAGAGGTCCGATTCCTGCCACACGGTGCGGAAACCGCCGTCCGCCACGATATTTCCGGCGAGGAACTTGTCGTGGATGGCGAAGGGACAGGCATACACGTCGCCGAGCGGATCCACCAGGCAGACCACCCGGCCCGCGCCGCACATATTCAATCCGGGCAGCGCCGAACCGAAAGCGGAGAGATGGAAGAACGAGTCGCCGGTGAGCACGCCCTCGCCGTTGCGCACCAGCCAGTCGTAAAGCACCCGTTGCTGTTCCGGCAGCGGATGCAGTTCGTCCCACACATCGGCGCCGCGTCCCGAAGGCCGCAGGCGAGTCAAACGCAGTGTGGCGCCGTACTTGTCGGCGATCGCCTTGAACTCGTCGAGCTGGGCGATATTGTGCCGGGTCGCGACCACGGAGAGTTTCGCGTCCGCGAATCCCGCGGCCGCCAGATTCTCCAGCGCCCTGATCGCCATGGCATAGGAACCCGGTCCGCGCACGGCATCGTTGACCTCGGCGTCCGCGCCGTCCAAAGAAATCTGTACGTCCACATAGTCACTGGCGGCCAAGCGCGCGGCGACCTCGGGCGTGATGCGAACTCCGTTGGTGGAGAACTTCACTCCGACATGGTGCGCGGTCGCGTAGTCGACGAGCTCCCAGAAGTCCGGGCGCACAGTGGGTTCCCCGCCGCCGATATTCACGTAGAAGATCTGCATGCGCTCGAACTCGTCGATGAGCGCCTTGCACTGCTCGGTGCTCAGCTCGCGCGGATCGCGGCGGCCCGAGGACGACAGGCAGTGCACACAGGACAGATTGCAGGCGTAGGTCAACTCCCACGTCAGGCAGATCGGTGCGGCCAAACCGTTTTCGAACTTATCGATCAGTCGCCCACCGGTGACGGCCGACGGCTGCGCGGCGAGCGGCAGCGGCGCGACCGCGGGGATCGGAGCACTGCCCGGCGCGGCCTGCCTGATCATGTCGGAGTCGGCCAGCTGATCCAATGCCCGGACATACTGTCCGGCTTGGTCATCCGTGACGCCCGCCGCATGCAGGGCCGCGCGTGCCGAGACATGCGCGGGCAGCGACCGCACGATCTCGAGTATCCGGGGACTCTTCAGAAACGAGAGCTTGCGGGTGCCGAAGTGGTAGAGCAGCGCGCCGAAGGACTCCGGCCGCAGCGCCACCCGCGGATGCAGCTCCCATCGGGTATCGAGATCGAGCATGGTCGCGGCGCCCGTCAGTAGACGCCGCACATACCGTCGATGGAGACCTCTTCGATGAGGGTCTCCTCGACCAGCGGCGCTTCCTCGATCGAACGGGACTCGGCCGCACCGATCCGTCCGGTGTTGTCGGTATCGGTGTGTCCGATGGATCCGTACTCCGGCATGCCTACCTCCGAGATGTGACCGGGTTCCGCGGCCACTGGTGTAGCCGTCATCACACAATAACGTCATGAGCTGACAAAATGGAACAGGGGAAGCGCAGCTCCCGCTCGACGCACGCGCGGACGCACGCCGACCTACTCACAGCCGCGCGCTCTAGACTGCGGGTGGCAAGCAGCTGAACAGGACGTGACGGGCGATTCGACCCGCAGTGGTAGAGGTGGCATGGGAGTCGGACGAATGCAGACGAGCGGGGGCGGCGGCAATACCCCGCGGTGCGAGCTCAAGGCCCGGAGGCGGAAGCTTGCGTAACCACGGAGGGCCTGGGAGCACCGCAAGTAGGACACTGTCGGAGTCCGAGATCGTCGAGGCCGCGTTGCGGGTGGTACGTGAGGACGGTGTGGAGAAGCTATCGATGCGACGGCTCTCCCGTGAGCTCGGCGTTTCCCCGATGGCGCCGTACTACTACGTCGCGGATAAGCGCGAGTTGCTCGATCTCGTCGCCACCGCGGCGCTGACCGGAGTTCGCAAACCACCGGCCGATTCCGGACCGTGGCAGCAGCGGCTGCGCGATCTGATCGACCAGATCGATGAGAAGCTGCGCAAGCATCCCGGACTGGGCGATGTGCTGATCGAACAGATGCTGGGCAAACAGCTCGACCTGATCGCCGCGATCATGGAGATCCTGCTCGAGGCCGGTTTCAATGATCGCAATGTGCTCGCCGGGTACGCGACGATCCACACCTACCTGTTCGGCCGCCGCCGGGTGAATCCGCGGGAGCCGCAGCCGCTGGCGGATGTCGCACTGCCCGAATCGGTGGCACGAGCCACCAAATACATGCCGGACCTGCGCGGAAAGTACGCCTACGACTTCGGCATGGAGGTACTGATCGCGGGCCTGGAGGCCCAGCTTGTCCGTCAGCCCGATCCCGACGTACGATGAAACTGAAACACGTTCTAGTTTTGGTTCGGTTCGAGAGGACGCCATGACCACCGTCGAGGTTCCACACGGTTCGCGATCGGTCGTGCTGCGGGTAGCCGCGGTCATCACCGAGACGCCGGACACCTGTTCGCTGGTCTTCGACGTCCCCGACGACCAGCGCGAGCGTTTCAGCTATCAGCCAGGTCAGTTCCTCACCCTGCGCATCCCGAGCGATCTGACCGGCTCGGTGGCCCGGTGCTACTCGCTGGCCAGCTCGCCGTACACCGACGACAAGCCCAAGGTGACCGTCAAGCGCACCGTGGGCGGCTATGGGTCGAACTGGGTGTGCGACAACGTCAAAGCGGGCGACGCGATCGAAGTGCTGCCGCCCTCCGGCGTTTTCACGCCGAAGGATCTCGATGACGATCTGCTGCTGTTCGGCGCGGGCAGCGGCATCACGCCGGTGATGTCCATCTTGAAGTCGGCGCTGGCGCGCGGCGGCGGCCGAATCGTATTGATCTACGCCAATCGCGATCACGAGTCGGTGATCTTCGCGGGCGAGCTGCGTGAATTGGCCGAGAAGCATCCGCAGCGGCTCACCGTGATCCACTGGCTCGAGCACCTGCAGGGACTGCCGACCGCCGACGGTTTGGCCGCCCTGGTCGAGCCGTACACGAGCTACCACGCCTTCATGTGCGGGCCCAAGCCGTTCATGGACCGGGTGCACGACGCACTGGCCCAGCTCGAGGTGCCGCGCTCACGCACCCACGCCGAGGTGTTCAATTCCCTTGCCGGAGACCCGTTCGCGGATCAGGCGCCGGTCGCGGTGACCGACGAGGAGGCGGCCGATGCGGCCACCGTCGAGGTCGAACTCGACGGCGAGGTGCACGAGCTGAAGTGGCCGCGCAAGCAGACCCTGGTCGACATCATGCTGTCGAAGGGTCTGGATGTGCCGTACTCCTGCCAGGAGGGCGAATGCGGTTCCTGTGCGTGCACGGTGCTCGAGGGCAAGGTCGAAATGGACAATGCCGAAATCCTCGATCCGGAGGATATCGAGAACGGCTATATCCTCGGCTGCCAGGCGCATCCGGTCACCGATCACCTGCGCATCCAATTCTGAGCCCCGGTGGGTTTACAGCTCGCGATAGTGGACGCGTAAGGCGGGATCGAGGCGTTCGGTCGCGTAACTCAGTGCGGTGCGGCCCATTTGCGCCGCGTGCTTGTCGAGGAAGCCGGTGAGCAGTTGCTCGTCGACGCGCTTGCCGACCTCGCGCAGCATCCAGCCGAGCGCCTTCTGGATCAGGTCGCGACGGTCGTCGAGTAGCCGTTCACCGAGTTCGAAGGTGGTCGAGGCATCGCCCGCCTTGATGAACGCGAAGGTTGTCAGCAGCGCTACCCGGCGCTCCCAGAGCGAGTCCGCGCCCGCGAGTTCGAAGAGCAGGTCGCGGGGTCGGTCGAGTAGCCAAGGGCCGATGATGTTTTCGGCGGACACGTCGACCAGATCCCAGTTGTTCACCCGGCCTCGGCGCACCGCGGCGAGGTAGAACTCGACCATCGCCGCCTGCGCATCGATATCGAGCGTGCGCGGTTTGGCCGCCGCGGCGAATCTGGCATTGAGAATGACCAGCGCGGCCAGGCGGTCCTCGTGCACGGCACTGTTCAGCAGTGTGTCGATCTCGTCGAGCGGAAGTGCCGCAAAGCGTTTCGCGATCGATCGCGTCGTGGGCACGCGCACACCGAGGAAGACATCGCCCTCGCCGTACTCACCGGGCCCGGTCTTGAAGAACCGCTGCAGATGGATGGCATCGGCCGGGTCGGCGACCTCGGCCAGCGCCGCATGCACATCGGCGGCGGTCGGCAGCGCCGCGCTACCCCTGGGCACCCAGAATCCGCCCCGAC
Source organism: Nocardia pseudovaccinii (assembly GCF_050942345.1). Classification (NCBI taxonomy): domain Bacteria; kingdom Bacillati; phylum Actinomycetota; class Actinomycetes; order Mycobacteriales; family Nocardiaceae; genus Nocardia; species Nocardia pseudovaccinii. The sequence continues at coordinate 1,325,229 of NZ_CP192074.1, read as the reverse complement.
TCGAAAGCCGCCGCGCTGGTGGGCAATTCACCCGGCCGACCGCTGTTGCGCACCCGCACCTCACCGTTGCCGGTGGTCGGGCGGTCGAGTGCCTCCATCCGCCGAATCGTCTGCGCCGCAACGGCTTGCGCACTGTCGAACAGTCGCACGCCATCCGGCAGTGCGGCCACAATCGCATCGATGACCAGCGGATAGTGCGTGCAGCCGAGCACCACACCCTCCACATCGTCCGGCGTCTGTTCGGCCGCGCGCGCGATCGAATCACGGGCCGCGACCAGATCACCGCGATCGATCGAATCCGCCAGACCAGGGCAGGCGATGCCGACCACCTTCGCATCGCCGCCGAAGCGGGCGATCAGATCGGCCTGATATCGGCTGGCCGTGGTCGCCGCGGTCGCCCACACCGCGACCGATTTGCATACCGCCGCGGCGGGTTTGATCGCGGGAACCGTGCCGACCACCGGAATGCCCGGCCCGACCTCGGCGCGAACCTTGTCCAGGGCGGTGACGCTGGCCGTATTGCACGGCAGCACGAGCACTTCCGCGCCGAGCCGCACCGAGCTCCGCGCGGCGTCGACCACCCGGTCGGTCACCCACTGTTCCGGCTTGGGACCCCATGGCGCGCCATCGGGGTCCAACTGGAGTAGCAGGTCGACATCGGGCCGCAGCTTGCGCAGCCAGGCGGCCGTGGGCAGCAACCCCAGCCCGGAATCGATGAGCGCGACGATCACCCGACCACCGTATTACAACGGCACAATCGCTACGGCTGGGCGGCCTCGAGCAGGTCCCCGATCGGCGCACCTGCGGCGATCTTCGCGCGGACCTTCATCACCTGAGCGGTCTTTCCGGCACCGACCACACCGGTCAGATTGCCGTGCTGCGAGTAGTAAGCGAGGAATTTGCGGCCGTCGTCGGAGACGATATGGATGTCGTCATCAGCGCTCGGGGTGCCCAGCGCCTGGATCTTCACGTCGTACTGATCGCTCCAGAAGTACGGCACCCGTGCCGCGGTCGGCAGCTCCGCGCCCAGCAGCGCACACGCCAGCAGCCGCGCCTGCTCACCGGCATTGGTCCAGTGCTCGACGCGCTTGCGCTGCCCGGTCTCGTGCAGCCAGGCCGACACATCGCCGACCGCCCACACACCCTCGACCGAGGTGCGTCCCACCTCGTCCGCGAGTACACCGCCACCGGCCGACGGTTCGGCGAGTGCGATACCGGAATCGGCGAGCCATTCGGTGACCGGCCGTGAACCCACACCGACTACCACCAGATCGGCGGTCACCTCGCTGCCGTCGGAAAGCCGGGCGCCGCACACTCGATCGTCAACAGAGAGGAAGGTGTCCAGGCCGGTTTCACAGCGCAGATCGACGCCCTCGTCACGATGCATGCGGGCGACCAGCGCACCGATCTCGGCGCCGAGCACCGAGGCCAGCGGCGTCGGCTGCGGTTCGACCAGTACGACCTCGACGCCACCGGCCCGGAAGCTCGCCGCGAGTTCACAACCGATGAATCCGGCCCCGACCACCAGGGCGGTACCCGCACCGGACAATTCGTCGCGCAGAGCGGCGGCGTCGGCATAGCCGCGCAGGACATGCACGCCCTTCAGATCCGGCAGCCCGGGCAGGCGACGCGGCCGCAGACCGGTCGCGATGATCAGCTGGTCGTAGTCGAGCGTGCCGCCGTCGGCCAGGCGAACCTGGCGCGCGGCGGTGTCGACGCCGACCGCCTCGGTATTCAGCCGCAGGTCGATCTGCTTCTCGTCGAAGAATTCGGCGGGGCGCAGGGTGGTGTCGTCGGTTTCGCCGCGCACGAACTGCTTGGACAGCGGCGGGCGATCGTAGGGCAGCCGCGACTCCTCACCGATGAGGAGCAGTTCACCCTCGTACCCGGCGCGGCGCAATTCCTCCGCCGTCCGCAAACCGGCCAGACCAGCTCCGATGATCACAATCGGCCCGTTCATGGTTCGCTCGCTGCGCTCCCTCACGCGACCTTCCCTTCGTAGTGCCTGGCAGGCGCCGGGTCGAGTTGGCATCCGTCACCAAGGGTGACGCAGCTAACCCTAACCTTTGCTTGGGCGCGAATCGCCGTGAGGGCCGTCACTCCGCACTGCCCGACCTATCGGTGCGCAATCGTATCCATCCCTATATTGATCGGGCGGTCAATCAGAGTTAGATCTGAGTAAGGAGAACAATTCAGAGCCTGAGGAGGCATCCCATGTTCACCGAAAGTCGCGCGCAGGACTTCCTGGCCGTTGTGCTGGGCGTCTTCACCGCGCTGTCACCCCTGTGGGTGACCCACAACGACAACGCCATGTGGACGCTGATCGTGCTCGGCGTACTCATCGCCCTCACCGGCCTGGCGCAGATGTACCGAGCGAGCCTGACGGCCGCCGACTACGCGATGGGTCTGTTCGGCGCGTTGCTGTTCATCTCCCCGTGGGCGATGGACTACACCGACTACCGCGGCGCATCCTGGACCGCATGGGTAGTGGGCGTGGTGACGGTAGTGGTCGCGGTGGCGGCGCTGCCGACGGTGTCGGGCCGGTTGCACGACATGGCGCCGCATCACTGATGCAGATGCCGAAAACCCGGCGAAGCGGGCGTCGTCGTAGCGCGAAAGTCGACGGCGACGCCCGTCAGCTCATTCTCGATGCCGCGGAACGACTCTTCGCGGCACAGGGATTCGACGCGACCGCGACAGCGGCCATTGCCGAGGGCGCCGGTGTCCCCAAGGGTCTGGTCTTCTATTACTTCCCCACCAAGGATTCGATCCTGTCCGCGCTGATGGCCGAGCGAGTGCCCGCCCAGCCGATCGCCGATATCGGCACCGTGGTCACACCGGGCGATCCCGCGGCCAGTCTGATCAATCTCGACGCCGCGCTCAATCTGCGCGATCACCATTCGTCGGTGCTGCGCGTGATCATGTGGCGCGAGGCCGATACCCATCCCGACGTGCGTCGGCAATTGCGCCGCCTGCGCGATCAACTGCTCGACGTCACCGCCCGGGTGCTGCAGGCCAGCGCGCCCGGCCCGGTCCAGCCCGGCACGTTGCGCGCGTGTGCCGCGGCCTGGGTTTCGGCGATGTTCGCCATTGCCAGCAGCGATCGGCTGCATGCGCTCGACGGACTGCCGCTGCCGACAGCGGATGAAATCTGCAATGTCGCCCAGGTCGTCGCGGCGGGTATGACCCAGCTCGGCTGAGCACCTAAATCTGAAAGACTCGCGTTCTCAATACGAGTCCACGGTGCGTGATACAAGTTCCAATTGTGGAGATCAATCGAATTCTTCGAGATCTCACCGGTCTCGCGACGCGCTCGGTGCTTGTCGGCCTGCTGGTCGGCGCTTCGACGACAGTCCTGGGCGGAACCGAGGCCCAGGCCGCACCGATTTATCCGGATCCGGATCCGGACCCTTTCTATGCGGCGCCGCCCGATCTGGCGAATAAGAAACCGGGAGACGTGCTCGGAACGCGGCAGTTGCCGCCCATATTTATCTTTCCCGATACCACCGTCACGCTGATCAAATTCCGTTCGACGAATTCCACCGGCCGACCGATCGCGGCGACGACCACGGTGCTGACACCGCGCTCACATCAACCCGATGGGCCGGTGCTGTCCTATCAGCACATCATCAACGGCCTCGGGACGAAGTGCGCGGTTTCCCGGGTGCTCTACACCTCCGATCCGAATTTGCAGGTCCGCGAGGCGATATTGCTCAACGCCCTGCTGTTGAGCGGGTGGAGCATCGCTCTGCCCGATCACCTGGGTCCGACCTTCGCCTACGGTGCGGCCCGGCTCGGCGGCCAGATCACCCTGGACGGCATTCGCGCCGTACGCCGGGTTCCCGAACTCGCCGCCGCGCGCAGCCGGATCACGATGGCCGGATATTCCGGCGGCGGTATGGCCACCGCATTCGCCGCCGCGATGGCGCCGAAGTACGCACCGGAACTCGAGATCGCGGGCGCCGCGACCGGTGGCGTCCCGATGAATTTGGTGAAAATGCTGGAGGCGGTCAACTTCAATCCGCATCCGGCATTCGGACTGCTGATGGCGGCCGCTATCGGGCTGGAACGGGAATATCCGGACCGCTTTCCGATCAGCAATTATCTGAACACGCGCGGTGTTGCGGCACGCAAGGCAATCGCCAACGGCTGCACCAATGAAATCCTCACCACCGGTGCGGGACACAGCGTCCGGGATTACGCGAGCAGTATGACGATGATCGGCGACCGCAACGCCAGGGCCGTGGTCGAGGAGAACAGTCTGGAACTGTTCGACGGAATCCCGAAAATACCGATATTCGAATGGCATTCGCCCAGTGATCCGCTCATCCCGACCGATTCGATCCTGAATGTCGACCGCCGCTACTGCGCTGCCGGAGTGCCGCTACAGGCCGAACTGACCTACTCCCCCGAACACCTGAGCGCGGCCATCCTCGGCATCCCCTCGGTGCTCTCCTGGCTCGCCGCGCGCTTCCGCGGCGAACCGGCGCCGAGCAACTGCTAGTCGGCGAGAAAGGCGACAACATCGGGGACGAACCGCTTCACGACCCCGATATGCGTGGTTTCCGGGTAGATGATCAAGTGCGAGTCCGGGATTCCGTCGGCGGTGCGACGGAAGGTCTCGGTGCTGTAGGCACCGTCGCGGTCGCCGCCGAGGACGAGGGTCGGCGCGGTGATATCGCCGAGCCGACCGGCGAGGTCGAAGGAGTCCTCGGCACGGATGAATGCCAGCGTGTCCGCCGGATTCTTCGGGCGTGCAAGGGGATCGGCCAACCACATACCCGCTGCGGCAATGCGCTGTGCGATCGGCGAGGTGGAGCCGACGGCGGCCATATGGTGCAGTGCGCGCCTACCCGCGTAGGCCGCCTCGCCGTAGGCCAGTTGCGCCGCGCGGGTTGCATTTTCCAGGGTGTAGCCAGATGAGGCGATGATCAACCGCCGCACCGCGCCAGGTCGATCCGCCGCGAGTTGCAGCGCAAGCGATCCACCCGAGGAGACACCGAGAACATCGACAGGCGTACCGAATTCGGCCAGCAATGCGTCCGCGTGCTCGGCGGCGATATCAGCCATCGTCGTCCCCTCGGCCATACCGGGCGCGCGGTTCACCGCAAACACCCGGAAATGCGCCGCGAGCGGTGCCAACGTCTTGATTTCGGACTGCCGCATCCACCCCGTCGGATTGGCATGATCCGGGGTGAACCACCGGAGGAATACCAGCGGTCGCCCGGCTCCGAGCGCGAGATACGGCATGCCGTGCACCAAAGTCCCCTCGGTGACGTCGAGCGCGCTGGCCAGTGCCGAACTCCTCATTGCATCCTCCGATCAACCGGTCTTTACCCCTTTTGCCCGACGTTAACCAAAGTGGCGGTGACACGCGATGACCACCGACGTCATGGACAGGAATACCGTTCCCCGGCAGGACGCACCGAAAACCCGAGCGGCGCCGCACCTTTCGAAGCGGCGCCCGAAATGCCGAACGGCGCCGCCCCTTTCGGAGCGACGCCGTTCGAAAGCGATTCAGGGAATCACTTGATGATCTTCGTGACGCGACCGGCGCCGACGGTGCGGCCACCCTCGCGGATCGCGAAGCGCAGACCCTCGTCCATGGCGACCGGCTGGATCAGCTTGACGGACATCTCGGTGTTGTCACCGGGCATGACCATCTCGGTGCCCTCGGGCAGGGTCACAACGCCCGTCACGTCCGTGGTACGGAAGTAGAACTGCGGACGGTAGTTGTTGAAGAACGGGGTGTGGCGGCCACCCTCGTCCTTGGACAGGATGTAGGCCTGACCCTCGAACTCGGTGTGCGGGGTGGTGGTGCCCGGCTTCACGACGACCTGGCCACGCTCGACATCTTCGCGCTTGATACCACGAACCAGCAGACCGACGTTGTCACCGGCCTGGCCCTGGTCGAGCAGCTTGCGGAACATCTCGATACCCGTGATGGTGGTCTTGGTGACCTTCTCGCGGATGCCGACGATCTCGACTTCCTCGTTCACGTTGATGATGCCGCGCTCGACACGGCCGGTGACGACGGTGCCACGACCGGTGATCGTGAAGACATCCTCGACCGGCATCAGGAACGGCTTGTCGGTCTCGCGAACCGGGGTCGGGATCGAATCGTCGACCGCGTTCATCAGCTCGACAATGGACTCGGTCCACTTCGGGTCGCCCTCGAGCGCCTTCAGACCGGAGACACGCACGACCGGCGCTTCCTCGTCGAACTCCTGGGCGGCCAGCAGTTCGCGGACCTCCATCTCGACGAGCTCGAGGATTTCCTCGTCGTCGACCATGTCCGACTTGTTCAGCGCGACCAGGATGTAGGGCACGCCGACCTGACGGGCGAGCAGCACGTGCTCACGGGTCTGCGGCATCGGGCCGTCGGTCGCGGCGACCACCAGAATGGCACCGTCCATCTGCGCCGCACCGGTGATCATGTTCTTGATGTAGTCGGCGTGACCCGGGGCGTCGACGTGTGCGTAGTGGCGCTTGTCCGTCTGGTACTCGACGTGGGAGATGTTGATCGTGATACCACGAGCCTTCTCCTCCGGCGCCTTGTCGATCTGATCGAACGCGAACGCCGCGTTCAGATCCGGGTACTTGTCAGCCAGCACCTTGGTGATCGCTGCGGTCAGCGTGGTCTTGCCGTGGTCGACGTGACCGATGGTGCCGATGTTGACGTGCGGCTTCGTCCGCTCGAACTTCGCCTTCGCCACTTGGTGTCCTCCTGGACTTGTTGGTGCGTGCAGTTGCAGCAGTGCGGTTTACATATTGGGGGTCGTGCATTGACTCCCGGCTGATAGGGGCAAGTCTTGCACCTGCCCCCATCGGACTTATTCGCCGGTCGCCTTGGCGATGATCTCCTTCGACACGTTGGCCGGAACCTCCGCGTACGAATCGAACACCATGGAGTAGTTCGCCCGGCCCTGGGTCTTCGACCGCAGGTCACCGATGTAACCGAACATCTCCGAGAGCGGAACCAGCGCCTTGACGACACGGGCACCACTGCGTTCCTCCATGGCCTGGATCTGGCCACGGCGGGAATTCAGGTCGCCGATCACATCGCCCATGTAATCCTCGGGCGTGATGACCTCGACCGCCATCAGCGGTTCGAGGATCACCGGACCGGCCTTACGGGCCGCTTCTTTCAGGGCCTGCGAGCCGGCGATCTTGAAGGCCATTTCCGACGAGTCGACGTCGTGGTAAGCGCCGTCGAGCAGTGTGACCTTCAGGTTCACCAGCGGGTAGCCGGCGAGCACACCGTACTGCATGGCATCCTGCGCGCCCGCGTCCACCGAAGGGATGTATTCGCGGGGCACGCGGCCACCGGAGACCTTGTTCTCGAACTCGTAGGTCGCGCCGTCCTCACCGACGAACGGCTCGAGGGCGATGATGACCTTCGCGAACTGGCCGGAGCCACCCGTCTGCTTCTTGTGGGTGAACTCGAGCTTCTCGACCGGCTTGGTGATCGTCTCGCGGTAGGCCACCTGCGGCTTGCCGACGTTCGCCTCGACCTTGAACTCGCGCCGCATACGGTCCACGAGGATGTCGAGGTGCAGCTCGCCCATGCCGCCGATGACGGTCTGGCCGGTCTCCTGGTCGAGCTTGACCGAGAAGGTCGGGTCCTCTTCGGACAGACGCTGGATCGCGGTGCCCAGCTTCTCCTGGTCGGACTTGGTCTTGGGCTCGATCGAGACCTCGATGACCGGGTCCGGGAAGGTCATGGACTCGAGCACGATCTGGTTCTGCGGATCGCACAGGGTGTCACCGGTGGTGGTGTCCTTCAAGCCGATGACCGCGTAGATATGGCCCGCGACGGCCTCGGTGACCGGGTTCTCCTTGTTGGAGTGCATCTGGAACAGCTTGCCCAGACGCTCCTTCTTACCCTTGGTCGAGTTGATGACCTGGGCGCCGGAGTCGACCTTGCCCGAGTACACGCGCACGTAGGTCAGCTTGCCGAAGAAGGGGTGCACGGCGATCTTGAACGCCAGGCCCGCGAAGGGCTCGCTGGTGTTCGCGTCGCGGTGGATGATCTCCTCTTCCTTGCCCGGGACGTGGCCGTCGGTGCCACCATCGTCCAGCGGGGTCGGCAGGTAGTCGATCACGGCGTCGAGCATGGGCTGCACGCCCTTGTTCTTGAACGCCGAACCACACAGCACCGGGTAGAGCTCGGAGTTGACCGTCATCTTGCGGATGGCGCCCTTGATCTCCTCGATCGAGAGCTCCTCGCCGCCGAAGAACTTCTCCAGCAGCGCCTCATCGGATTCGGCGACCGTCTCCATCAGTTCCTGGCGGTACTGCTCGGCCTTCTCCTTGAGGTCGGCCGGGATCTCTTCGATCTCGTACTTCTCGCCGAGCTTGGTCTCGCCCTTCCAGACCTTGGCATTCATCTCGACCAGGTCGACGATGCCCTCGAAGGTGTCCTCAGCGCCGATCGGAAGCTGGATGACCAACGGCTTGGCGCCGAGGCGGTCCTTGATGGTCTGCACGGTGAAGTAGAAGTCCGCACCGAGCTTGTCCATCTTGTTGACGAAGCAGATCCGAGGCACGTCGTACTTATCGGCCTGACGCCACACCTGCTCGGACTGCGGCTCGACGCCTTCCTTGCCGTCGAACACCGCAACGGCGCCGTCGAGCACGCGCAGCGAGCGCTCCACCTCGACGGTGAAGTCGACGTGCCCGGGGGTGTCGATGATGTTGATCTGGTTGTCGTTCCAGAAGCATGTGGTCGCCGCGGAGGTGATGGTGATACCACGCTCCTGCTCCTGCTCCATCCAGTCCATGGTGGCGGCGCCATCGTGGACTTCACCGATCTTGTAGGTGATGCCGGTGTAGAAGAGGATGCGTTCAGTTGTGGTCGTCTTGCCCGCATCAATGTGGGCCATGATGCCGATGTTGCGGACCTTGTTCAGGTCGGTGAGCACGTCCTGTGCCACGGAAATCTTCCCCGCTCGTAGCTAGTTGGGATTTTCGGGGACGACCCTGTGGTCGTCTCTATGTCAACGCCGGAAGCGGCAGGTAAGTGCCGCATTCCGACTGTGCCTCCCGACCCAGAAAACGACGGGCCGGGTAGACGTCACCAGCGGTAGTGCGCGAAGGCCCGGTTGGACTCGGCCATCTTGTGGGTGTCCTCGCGACGCTTCACCGAAGCGCCGAGGCCGTTGCTGGCATCGAGCAGCTCGTTGGCAAGACGCTCGACCATGGTCTTCTCACGGCGAGCCCGCGAGTAGTTGACCAGCCAGCGCAGCGCCAGGGTGTTGGAGCGGCCGGGACGAACCTCGACCGGCACCTGGTAGGTGGCGCCACCGACACGACGGGGCTTCACCTCGAGCGCGGGCTTGACGTTGTCCAGCGCGCGCTTGAGGGTGACGACCGGATCGGTGCCGGTCTTCTCGCGCGCCTGCTCCAGCGCGCCGTAGACGATGCGCTCGGCGGTGGACTTCTTGCCGTCCAGCAGGATCTTGTTGACCAGCTGAGTGACCAGCGGCGACCCGTAGACCGGGTCGTTGATCAGCGGACGCTTGGGTGCGGGGCCCTTGCGTGGCATATCAGCTCTTCTCCTTCTTGGCGCCGTAACGGCTGCGGGCCTGCTTGCGGTTCTTCACACCCTGGGTGTCGAGCGAGCCACGGATGATCTTGTAGCGGACACCGGGGAGGTCCTTCACACGACCACCGCGAACGAGCACCATCGAGTGCTCCTGCAGGTTGTGGCCCTCACCCGGGATATAGGCCGTGACCTCGACCGCGCTGGTCAGGCGAACGCGCGCGACCTTACGCAGCGCGGAGTTCGGCTTCTTCGGGGTCGTGGTGTACACGCGGGTGCACACGCCACGGCGCTGCGGGCTCCCCTTGAGGGCCGCGGTCTTGGTCTTGGAGACCTTGTCGCGACGACCCTTGCGGACCAGCTGGTTGATGGTTGGCATAGACCGGCTTTCCTTAATTAGTTAACGCGGTGTCTGGAACTTCATGTCTTTGTCATCGAGCTTTCACCCGCACGTCCGGCCGCGTTTCTCGCGTCCCGAGGTCGGGCGTGTCGCGCGCAAGACATATCCCGAATTCCGGGCACGCCGGAAAGGTCAGCCGCTCTCGCTGGCCTACGTTTGCGCACGAACTTGCCCGCATGCTTCCGGGCACAGCGATCCACGATACTCGTGACCGCGACACAGGGTCAAAGTGGGGTCGGTCATCACGCCCTGGGGGCCATTACCACCTGCCAGGCTACCGCGCCAGATTCAGCGTCAGCTCGACCAATTTCTGCGCGCCCGCGCACGGATCGGGATGGCCACCGGGGTGGTAGTTGATCCACCAGCCGATGATGCCGGTGTCGGCGGCGCCCGCACTCACCCCGCACGAGTCGGGATCGTTCGGACGCGTCGTCTTCAGACCGCGCCGCCCCTGCACGGTGATGTTCTCGGTGTTGTAGCCGAGCTTGTCGTTATTGGACTTCTCGTTGTTCAGCGAGCCTTCCTCGTACCAATTGAGGGTCACCATGGCGTTTCCGCCGGGCGCACCGTCCACATCCCACATGCAGACGGCTCCGTAGAACGACGCTTCGGGGAAGGCACCGTCACCTACGGCCGCACCGATCTGATCCACCGCCACCGCATCGCATTCTCGCAGCAGCTTGTCGAAATTCGTGTTGATCGTCGTGCTTCCGCTTCCCCCAACTGGGTGCGCCGTACCCTTGACCGTCTTCCCACAACCCGCTGTGGATACGGCTATCGCGAGCACGGTGAGAGCGATGACGGCGGCCCGAATGCCTGATCGTGAACTCATGCTGTCGTCCCTCATTGCAGCCGCTGCACGGTCAACTCAGCAAGCTTGCGCATTCGATCACATGGATTTCCAGATGCGGCGAAGAACCCGAACGACATAGACCATTCGAAGAAGTCGTCATCGAGTTGCACAGCGAGATCGCACACTTGACCGTTGGGCTCGAGTGCCTGGAATCCAGTGCGGCCACCGACTTCGATCTTCTCGGGGCCACGCCCCTGGGTGCTCACCCACGCTCGCTCGCGGTCGATGGGGCTCCCTCGATAAGAAGCGAAGGTGACACTGGACGAACCTTGACCAGCCGATTGCCAATTACATCCGACCGAGTTCTTGAATGCCCGCGATATCTGCGGCAGTCCCGCGATGGTGCGGACCTCGTCATCGGTGACATGGCCACACTCGCCAGCGAACGGACCCAGCGACGCGACCTTCGGTGGGGGACGCAGCGACGGACCCGATGAATCGGAGTCGCCGCCCGAACCGCATGCCGACAACACCAACGCCAAGGAGGTGCCGATGACGATTGCCGACGGGATCCGCATGCCGTGAACTCTACCCACCAGGACTCGACATGTCCGCCAGGCACGGGCTCCGACCTCGCCGGGGTTTCACCGCACGCCCGCGCCCGCTACGCTGAAACTGCTTGACTACGTTAGTCATTGGGAGGGAACCATGTTGAAGAGGTTGGCTGTTGCCGTCTTGATCGTCGCGGGGTTGTCGGGCGCCCTCGCCGGAACAGCCTCCGCCGGAGGGAACTTCCTCGGCCGCTACTACTGGCTGAACGACTGCCTCGATGCCGCGAACCGACAGCAACGGAATGGGAATCCACATGCCCATTGCGAGCCAACGGTGATCAATGGCGTAGAGGTTTACAACCTCTACGCAAATTAAAAGGCCGCCACTTCGACTGAAATCCACCGGGCCAGGGTTGGAGAAAATGCCGGGTTATCCACCGGCGAGATCTAGCGCGACAAGTATCAATTGGGGAGGATCTCACATGAAGTTCATTGCATACTCGATGCTCGCACTAGGTGTGACAGGCGCTGTCGTCGCCGGGGCTACCGGAACGGCGGCGGCGGTCGGTGGAGTTGCCGGCATCTACAACGACTACGCCACCTGCGTGAGTCAAGGGCGAGCAAAGGGGTTCACTGATTCCGGTGGTGACCGCTTCTTCTGCCAGCAACTTTCTGACGGCAGGTACGCACTCCTGATGCCCGGAGAGCCCTGATCCTCTCGCTTCGCCAGGTACCACAGCTATGGCTGCGTTCGGCACGAGGAGTGCCGAACGCAGCCATAGCCTGGAACAGTGCCTCGAGCCCTACAGATTGCCGCGCGCCGCCTGTTCGCGCTCTATCGCTTGGAAGAGTGCCTTGAAGTTGCCCTTGCCGAAACCGAGTGAGCCGTGGCGTTCGATGAGTTCGAAGAAGACGGTCGGGCGGTCGGTGAGCGGTTTGGTGAAGATCTGCAGCAGGTAGCCGTCTTCGTCGCGGTCGACCAGAATGCCGCGGCGCTGCAGCTCACGCACCGGGACGCGGACGTGGCTGATGCGAGCACGCAGTTCGGGATCGGAATAGTAGGTGTCCGGCGTTTCGAGGAATTCGACGCCCTCGCGGCGCAATACATCGACGCATTCGAGGATGTCGCTGGTGGCCAGCGCGATGTGCTGTACGCCGGGACCGCGGTAGAACTCCAGGTATTCATCGATCTGGGACCGCTTCTTACCCATCGCGGGTTCGTTGAGCGGGAACTTCACCCGGTGGTTGCCATTGGCCACCACCTTGCTCATCAGCGCCGAGTATTCGGTGGCGATATCGTCGCCGACGAATTCGGCCATATTCGTGAATCCCATGACGCGGCGGTAGAACTCGACCCACTCGTCCATCATGCCGAGCTCCACATTGCCGACGACATGGTCGATGGCCTGGAACAGCCTGGTCGGTGTGCCGACGCGGGGCTGATATCCGGAGCGGCGGGCGACATATCCGGGCAGATACGGCCCGTAGTATTCGGAGCGGTCGATCAGCGTATGCCTGGTCTCGCCGTAGGTGGCCAGGGCGGCCGAGCGGACGGTGCCGAATTCGTCTGTGTCGTCATGTGGTTCGACCAGGACCCTCGCGCCGTGCGTCCGTGCCCATTCGATGCAGCGGTCCACATCCGGGACCTCGAGCGCGATATCGACAATGCCGTCGCCGTGCCGATCGTGGTGCGCGACCAGCGGGCTGTCCGGTGCGACCGCGCCGGTGACGACGAATCTGGCCGCACCGCTGCGCAGCACATAAGCCTTGTGATCACGGTTGCCGGTCTCCGGCCCCGAGTAGGCCTCCAGCCGCATACCGAAGGCGGATTCCAGGAAGTGCGCGGTCTGGGTCGCGTTGCCGACCACCCAGACCAGCGCGTCCCAGCCGATGACCGGGAACGGATCGATGCTGTCGTCGTGATCGACCAGCCCGACCAGGCGGCGCAACTCACCGTCGGTTGGCAGCGGGCCGCTCGGTCGTTGGGCATTCCGCAGATGCTCGATGGTCATGATCCAAGGAAATCGCCGCCCCATCGGATAGGCAACATCACCGATTTCGGTTAGACACTATGGCGAAATCGGCTAGCAAGTGACCCCTGATGCTGGACAATTTGAATAGCACCACAAGTGACCCGCACCACGCCGGTCGCGCCCCGAACGGAGGCCGTCATGTCGCGCACGCCCGCGAAACTGGATGAACTCGATCTCGCCATCCTCACCGCGATGCACGAGTATCAGAAGGCGGGCATTCTCGAGCTGTCCCGGCGCACCCGGGTTGCCAGGGCCACCGTTCAGTCGCGCATCGCGCGAATGGAGGAGTCGGGCGTCATCTCCTCCTACGATCCGCAGATCGATGTCACCGCTGCGGGTTTCGATGTGCAGGCCTTCGTCACCTTGGAGATCGCACAGGGCGCGCTGGATGCGGTGGCGGCCGAACTCGACGCGATTCCCGGTGTGCTGGAGGCATATGCGACCACCGGCTCCGGCGATGTGCTGTGCCGGATCGGCGCGGATTCACATGCCGGGTTGCAGGCGGTGCTGTTGAGCATCGATCGGACGAGTTCGGTGGTGCGCTCGCACAGTGTGATCGTGCTTTCGACGGTGGTCGCGCACCGGACGCTGCCGCTGTTGCGCACGCTCACACCGACCGGAACGACGAAAGCGCCCGCCTACCGGGACAACCCGGAGCGCTGAGTCCATCTAGGCTCGTACTTCCTGTGTCACCGGAGTACGAGATTTCGATGAGCGAGCCTGCCGAATCCACCACCGCAACACCCCATGCCCGCGCCACCTGGGCGGAACTATTCTTCGACCTGGTCCTCGTCTTCGCGGTCACCCAGACCGCGCATGTGCTCGGCCACCACACCTCGATCGGCACGCTGGGCCATGCGCTGGTGCTGCTGGCGCCGCTGTGGTGGGGGTGGGTCGGGGTCACCATCCTGGTGAATACCGTGGAGGAGAACAACGCTCAGCGCCTGGTGCTGTTCGGGTCCGGGCTGTGCATCTTCCTGATGGCGGTGGCCGCGCCCGCCGCACTGGACCAACCCCGAGGGGCCGCAATGGTTTTCGCGGGTGCGCATCTATTGCTGCGGATCGTCTTGTTCGTCGCGGTCACCCGCACGAACGGGTTCGCGACCACCATCAACCCCTTCAGCATCGGATTGGTCACCGGCATAGCGATTTTCGCGAGCGCGCCGCTGCCGGAACATGCACGCATCTGGGTCTGGACCGGGGCCCTTGTGGTGCAGTTGGGCGCTCCGCTGCTGTACAGCAGGGCCGTGCGCAACCGGACGATCGGGGTTTCGCATCTCGCCGAGCGGTTCGGCCTGTTCATCATCATCGCGCTGGGCGAATCCGTGGTGGATGCGGGTGCGCAGGCGTCCTCGACCGGCCTCGATCCGGCGGTGGTGACCACGCTGGTGCTCGCCTTCATGGTCGGCCTCGGACTGTGGTGGATCTACTTCCATCGATCCGCGCGGCTGATCGAACATGCACTGTCCACCATGCCCGCACCCGGGCTGATCGTGCGAGATGTGTTGAGCTACGGGCATTTCGCACTGGTCACCGGGCTGGTGGCGGTCGCAGTCGGGCTCGGACATTCGGTCGCCGACCCCGGCCATACCGCGCACGGCGTTGCCGCAGCGCTGGCGCCGGGTGGCGCTGCGCTGTTCATGGTGGCACTGGTGGTGAATCGGTGGCGAATGCTCGGCAATGTGGCGACCACACGCGTTGTACCGGCAATCGCATTGATCGCCATCGCGCTGACCTCGTCGCTGCTGCCCGCCATCGTCGTGGTCGCGCTGACCGCGGCCGTGCTGGTAACCGCCAATATCGTCGAGCAACTGGTGGCCGCACCCGGTCGGCCGCTGCCCGCGGTGCCCATCGGACGCCGCCGTTCGCGATAACGCCCCGGTTCAGGGACGCAGATCCCCGTTCACGTCGAGGATTTCCACGCTCGGCCGCTTGTCGGCCTCCAGGAATGCGACCAGCGCGTTGGCTTCGGCGTCCACCGCCGCGTATTCCGTGCCCGACCACTTCCGGGTCGGGGTGATGCGCAGACGGGCGACACCCTTCTCCAGAAAGATCTTGTAGAAGCCCGCGAGAAAGCCGTCGACCAGGACCGGGGATACCGCCGTGGCGAATGCGCGCAAGGGTGGGGCCGTGCCGTCGGGGACGATCCTGGTTCGGTCCTGGTGCGAGAGGATCGCATTGTCGTACCAGCCGAGCAGGCGGACCGGCGCGGGCAGGTCGGGATCGGCGAGTTCGCCCTCGGCGATGTCGTAGAGGGTGCGGCCGCGCTCGTCGGTGTAGGTGCGCAGGCGGTCGCCGAGCTGTTCGACGGCGGCCTTCATGCCGGTCAGCTTCGACCAGGTCTGCATATCCATGGTGCTGGCCGGACCGAAGGCGCGCAGATAACGAAAGACCAGCTCCGCCAACGGATAGCCATATTCGAGCGGTGCCCCGAGCCAGGGTTCGACGCGGGACCAGACCGGCCTGCTGTTGTCCTTCCATCTGCCGCGCGGCGGAGTCTGCAATACGGGCAGTTGGTACAGCCAGGTCTGCAGCACCGCACCGGCATCGCGATCCGGGTAGATCGCCGCGGCCTTGGCGCGCAGGTCCGCCGCCGACATCGGCTCGTCACCGAGCGCGGCCTCGCCGTGCTCGCGCACCTCGTCCGGATCCAGCCCGACCATCGCGCCGTAGTTGAAACCCTTACGGAAGGGGACCTTTTCGAGCTCGGGTTGGATATGCGGTGCGATGCGCAGCGCATCCGGTGGCGTGACCATATGAATCGTGCCGCGCATCAAGGTGATTCGCACCAGCGAGCGATCCTCCAGTCCCGCCGAAACCGTCGCGGGATCGAAATCCGCTATGCGGCTCCACAATCCGACGAACGGCGGCGGCGAATCCTGGGCCTGCAATCCCACCAGATGGTCACACATCTCCGGCACGGTCAACGCCGAACGCTCCAGTAGATGCTGGCGTGCCAGCAAGGTCCGATTCAGTACCCGATTAGACAGCATCTGCATAGCGATTCCATGAGGGGTGGTGGTCGGGCGACGGGTGGGCCAGCTCCATGATCAGATCACGGTACCGGCGCGCACGGTTTGCCGCGCCGGACATCGAGCAGTCGGGGAATTCGCACGCGGCGGCTCATGGTCAGCGCAGGGTGACGACGACCTTGCCTGCGGCGGTGCGATTGTCGAGGGATGCCACGGCCTCGGCGGCACGGTCCAGCGGGTAGAGCACCGGTTCGGGCGGCGCGATCTTGCCCGCGGCGAGCAGGGGCTCGACCTCTTCCCACTGCTCCGTCAGGTAGCCCGGATGGGTCATCACCCATTCGCCCCATGCCGCGCCGATCACCTCGACGTTCTTGAGCAGGAGTCGATTCACCTTGACCGTCGGGATCTCACCGGCGGTGAAGCCGACCACCAGCAGACGGCCCGCCGGAGCGAGGCTGCGGATGCTGTCGGTGAACCGGTCGCCGCCGACCGGATCGAGCACGATATCCACACCGCGACCACCGGTCAGCTCCTTGACGGCCGCGAGCCAGCCGTCGGTCAGCACCACATCGGTGGCGCCGTTGGCACGTGCGACCGCCGCCTTCTCCTCGGTACTCACCACCGCGACGACCCGGCTCGCACCCAGCGCGACCGCCATCCGCAGCGTCGAGGTGCCGACGCCTCCGGCGGCACCGTGCACCAGCACGGTCTCCCCCGCGGCCAGCCTGCCGCGGTTGCGCAGGCAGAAGTGCACAGTCAGGTCGTTGAACAGGATTCCGGCCCCGGCCTGCAGAGATACGTTGTCCGGCAACCGGAAAACCATCTGCGACGGCACCACGGCAACCTCGGCGAGGGCATTGCCGAGCAACGTCAGCGCGACCACCCGATCCCCCGCCGCGACCTGCGCACCCTCCGGCGCCTCCCGCACGATCCCGGCTACCTCGCCACCGACGACGAACGGCAGCTCCGGCTTCATCTGGTACAGACCCCGCGTCATCAGCACATCCGGAAACGCCACCCCGGCCGCATGCACGTCGATGACCACACCCCCGGGATACGCCGCGGGCTCCGGAATCTCGACGACCTCGATCGCCTCCGGCCCCTCCAGCTTGCTGACCTGGGCTGCGCGCATATGCCGACCTCTCTGTCCACTCGGCGACACTCACATCATCACCGACGCACTGACTTACCTAACCACGGCCCCTCACCGCCCTGTCCACACCACCCGTTTTTGCTATGCTGACCGCGACCTGAGGTGGGGACGAAGGGGGAGTTTTCGTGGTGGAGAAGACGGACGCGGGGACCCTGCGGGTCGACGCGGGCGCGCTGCAAAAATTCGCGAAGAATCTCGGGGATGAGGCGGGCGGGGTCAAGAAACTCAATGCCGGTAACGGCTTCGACATCGCGGCAAACGCACTGCCCGGCACTCAATTCGGCACCGCGGTGCCACCGGTGACCGATGCCGTCAACCGCAGCCTGACCCGAATCGGCGAGCGCCTCGAAAAGATCGCCTCGCTCACCCACAACGCAGCGGGCGCGTTCGAAGTCGCCGAGACCGACTTCGCGAACAACCTGAAGACGATCGGCCTGCAACTGCCATGACCCTCACCCTTGATGACGTAGCCAAGTGGGAGCCCGACCACCTCGATACCGCGGGCAATAACGCGGCCAAAATTTCGACGGACCTGGATGCCGCGGTCCGCAAAGGCACCGACGACACCGCGAAATTGGGGACCGACAAGACGTGGTCGGGCGCCGCGGCCGCTGCGGCCGATGCTCGTATGGGGACCGAGCAGACCCGCGCATCGACGGTGAGCCAGGCACTGCACGATCTGCAAACCGCCTTCACCTCCCAGGTAGACAATCTGAACAATGCCAAGCGCAATGTCCTCTCGCTGCGCGACCTGGCCACCAACCCGACTTGCCCGGCCCCCGGCACGAAAACCGAGCCGGGCTTCCACGTCGCCTCGAACGGAACCGTCGATGCCAATGACCGAATCGCGTGGTACAAGGCGAATCTGAACGAGTCCGAAGCCAACCGGCTCACCGATCAGGCCACCCGCGACGCGGCATACTGGCAATCGGAGATCGTCAACGCGCTGGCACAGGCGGAATCGGTGGCCGAGCAAGCGAAAAAGCAGGTGGATCAGGCCGTCTCGAAACTCCAGAGCGCCTTCGACGGCCTGGGCGACCCGAATATCGTTGCGTCACAACCGCAGAACACCGGCACAACACCGGCCGCCACCACCTCTACCACGAGCAAGCCCAGCTATGTGACGAGCAGCCACAACGGCAGCGGTTCCGGGACGTCCTCCGGCGGTTCGTATTCCGGAGCCACCGGTGGTACGCACAACGCCACCGGGGCGATGCCGACAGGCGACGTCGCGGAATGGATCAAGAAGGCCAAGGCCAAGTTGATCGAAATGGGATACAGCCCGGATCAGATCGATGAGCGGGCCTTGGCCATGATCATCGAGCACGAGTCCGGTGGCAACCCCTTGATCGTCAACGATTGGGACAGCAATGCCGCCGCGGGCCACCCGTCGAAGGGATTGATGCAGACGATCGACAGCACCTTCAACGCATATAAGGCGCCCGGCCACGAGAATATCTACGACCCGGTCGACAACATCATCGCCGGAACTCGCTACGCCATCGACCGGTATGGCTCCCTGTCCAATGTCCCGGGCGTAGCGGCCGTCAACAGTGGTGGGGCCTACCAGGGCTACTGACCGGGATAGCACCGGCGCGGGTGCGGTGCGTGCCGGGGTGGGGATCAGCCGAAGCTCTGGTTGCTTTCGGTCAAGGCGGCGCGGAGTTCGGCGATGGCGGTGGGACCGACGCCGTGCAGCGCGGCGAGATCACGTTCGGTCCATGCGGTCAGGTCGGCCAGGCGGTGGATTCCGGCGGCAGCCAAGGCGCGTTCAGCCGGTTTGCCGAGTTTTGCGGGGAGGTCGGAGTCGGGCATGGCCCCATACTGCCCCGCGGGACCGACAACTGTGAGTAGAGGCGGCTCGACGCGAGTGTGTGACGTACGCCCCGTAAAGTCGTCTCAGAACAGCAGCGTAAGAGAACGCGGCACACCGTGCAGCGCGAGGAGCACCAGTGTCACTCGATCAGCCACTCGCCCCGCTTCCCCAGGAGGGCATGGGGTTTGCTTCGGCGTGGCCCATCCGGGCTGGCGATGTAGATCCGTACAACCGCTTGCGGTTCGACGCCGTCGCACGTTATCTGCAGGACATTGCCTGGGAACAACTGCAACAGACGAATCTGCATACGACCGATCCGAGCTGGATCGTGCGTCGTACGGTCATCGACGTCATCCGCCCGATCCTGTGGCCCGACCAGGTGCGACTGCTGCGGTGGTGTTCGAGCATGTCCACCCGGTGGACGAATATGCGGGTGCGCATCACCAGCGCGAACGGCGGATTGATCGAGACCGAGGGCTTCTGGATCAATATCAGCGAGTCCAACAATATGCCCGCCAGGATCAGCGACGAGGGCCTGTCCTACCTGGCGCAGACCACCAAGGAGCACCGCCTGCGCTGGCGGCCCTATCTCACCGACGCCACCCCGCCGGAATCGGATACCGATATGCCGTTCCCGGTGCGGGCCACCGATATCGACCAGTACAACCACGTCAACAATGCCTGTTACTGGCAGGCGGTGGAACAGTTCCTGGTCGAATACCCCAAGCTGGTCGCCGGGCCGCATCGCGCGGTGATCGAGTATGTCGCGCCGGTGCTGGCTCGTCAGCATGTCACCGTGCGCAGCCGCTACGAACCGGGCGACCGCTCCGGACGGCCGGTGTTGCGGTTGTGGTTCGTGGTCGGCGGCACCACCACGACCGTCGTGCGCATCATGCCGCTGTAAAGAAAACCGGCTCCGTTCGCTGGGAACGGAGCCGGTCGCTGTTCAGCCGCGCGCGGCCTTGAGCAGATCCTCACGGGTAGTGAGCTTGACCCGCGGCCGACCCGACGCCTTACCCGCGGACTTCTCCGCCGTATCGATCGCCTTCCAGCCCTCACGGTCGACCAGATCGGCCTGCCGCTGTCCGATCAGCGCCTTCAACGCGGCCCGATCGGCCTGTGGCACACCGAGTTTGCCCGCGGTGAAGTCGGCGAGCAGGTGCTCGACGGTCTCCTCGGAGTCGATGCGGTTGGAGCCGATGACACCGCGCGGACCGCGCTTGATCCAGCCGCTCACGTACACACCGGGCAGCGGAACACCGTCTTCGCCGATGACGCGGCCGTGCTCGTTGGGAACGACAGCGCGGCGCTCGTCGAACGGCAGATCCTTGATCGCTTCGCCCTTGTAGCCGATGGAACGCAAAACCAGTCCGGCGTCCAGGGTTTCGCTGCGATCGGTCGTGCGTGCCACCAGTTGGCCACTCTCGCTGACCAATTCGTTGTGCGCGAACTCAACCGACTCGACGTGATCGGCACCGTGCACAGCCGTCGGCGAGACCAAGTAGCGGAAGACGATCCGCTTATTGGCCGGATCGCGCCGCCCCGCCGCGTATTCCTTGGCGAGGGTGTACTTCAGCTCCAGCGACGGCTCGACCTCGGGATCGTCCAGCAGCGCCTGACTGCCCGGGTCGAGCGTCAGATCGGCCTCCTCGACGATGACATCGACGCCCTTCAGATGCGTCAGCGCCAGGAACTCCGGCGAGGTGTAGGCCGCCTGCAGCGGACCGCGCCGACCGAGCACGACGACCTCGCGGATATTGCTGCCGCGCAGCGCATCCAGGGCGTGGTCGGCGATATCGGTCTTGGCGAGTTCGTCCGGGTCCACGGTCAGCACGCGGGCGACATCCAGCGCGACATTGCCGTTGCCGACGATCACCGCGCGCTCACCGGACAGGTCGAACTTGCGATCCGCGTAGTCCGGATGCCCGTTGTACCAGGCGACGAATTCGGTCGCTGAATGGCTGCCCGGCAGATCCTCGCCCGGCACGCCCAAACGGCGGTCGGAGGACGCGCCGACGGCGTAGATGACCGCGTGGTGGTGCGCGAGCAGTTCCTCGTGGCTGATGTGCGTGCCGACCTCCACATTGAGGTAGTACTGCAGCGTCTCGCGCCGGAAGGCCGACTCGAACAGACCGGAGACCGTCTTGGTGCCCGGGTGATCGGGGGCGACGCCCGCGCGCACCAGACCCCACGGCGTAGGCAGCCGATCGAACATCTCGACCTCGACATCGCAGCGGCGCAGCAGCTCGTCGGCCGCATAACAGGCCGCGGGTCCCGCGCCGACGATCGCGACGCGCAGCGTGCCGAGTTCCTTGGGCGGACGCGCGGGCGTGACGATCGGATCGAAGTTCGATTCGAGTGGATGCCGCTGGAAGTAGGCGGCGTTGATGTCACGGAACCTGGCCAGCGACGCGGTCAGATCATCCTCGGAGAAGATGGCCTCCACCGGGCACGCGTCGACGCAGGCACCGCAGTCGATACAGGTGTCGGGGTCGATGTAGAGCATCTCGGTCGTCGCGAATTCCGGCTGGTCCGGGGTGGGACGGATGCAATCGACCGGGCACTCAGTGACGCAGCTGGCGTCGTTGCAACAACGCTGCGTGATTACGTAGGCCATATTGTGCAGATCCTCGAAAATGTACCTGGGCTATAGCCACCCAAGGGGGTCGGGAGTGGTCGGGAGCGTCATCGTCACGGTGCCGGCGGGGGTGCCCCATGAGGCGCCGTGATTGTGATGCCGCTTTCAGTTTGCCTCGAGTGTGTTCGAGGCCTCTCCTCCGGAGGGCTTACGGTATCTCCATGGTGCGGACTCTGATCCTCATGCGGCACGGTAAGTCGTCCTATCCCGACGGTATCTCCGATCACGAACGCCCGCTCGCTCCGCGTGGTCAGCGCGAGGCCGGACTTGCCGGTCAGTGGTTACGCGAGACCCAGCCGCCGATCGATGCGGTACGGTGCTCGACCGCCACCCGCACGCGGGAAACGCTGGACGCGACCGGAGTTACCGCGCCGGTGGTCTACGAGGCGGGCATCTACGAGGCGTCGCCGCGCACGCTCATCGAATTGGTCCAGCTCAGCGATGACGATGTCACGACGCTGCTGGTCGTCGGGCATGCGCCCGGAATGCCGTGGACGGCATGGGAGTTGGCGAGCAATCGCGACTCCGATCCGGCGATCGAGCTCAGCCGGAAATTCCCCACGTCGGCGCTGGCGGTGCTCGAATTCGACCGGCCGTGGGCGCAGGTGGACGAGGGCACCGGCGATCTGGTGCGCTTCCACATTCCGCGCTGATCGCGGACGGCGTCAGTGCAATAGTTTGCCGCCGACGACCACGACGACGCCGAGGACGACGAGTAGCACGAACGCGGCGAATCCGCCGAGCAGCCACCACACGACGCCGAGCGCCAGCACGAACGGCGCCACCGCGATAGCGGTGATCACGGGGCTTTCCTTGACCGTGGCCCAGGCCGAGCGGGCCCTGATCCGGTCGATGTCCTTACCTGGCATGTCACCAGGGTAGGTGCGAAAACCCGTTCTCGCCGTCGAGCGGGTGGGATGCTCTCCGGATGGATTGGAAAATCGAACTGGTCGCGATTCCGGTGACCGACGTGGACCGCGCCAAGGACTTCTACACCAAGATCGGCTTCAACGCCGACCACGACCACCGCGTCGACGAGACCCTGCGCTTCGTTCAACTGACCCCACCGGGCTCCGGCTGTTCCATCTGCATCGGTGAGGGCATCACCGACGCCGCACCGGGCAGCGTCGAAGGCATGCAGGTGGTCGTCGCGAGCGCCGAGGACGCGTACCAGCAGTTGGTCGCGGCGGGTGTGGACGCGTCGCCGGTGGTGGATATGGGCTGGGGTCTGTTCACCTTCTTCACCGACCCCGACGGCAACAAATGGGCGGTGCAGGAGCTGCCCAAGCGCGACTGACTCCGCAGCGGCACGTTGGTCGTCGTCGTGCTTGGATGCGCGGCGATGACAGTGTCCGGGCACTACCCCAGCTGATCGAGCCGAATCGTCAGCGGGCACGGCGAGTTGGTCGTGAACTCGCCCGTCACCTCGCCGTTGTCGACATATCCGAGTTCATCGGTGAGCACGAAGGCGACCAGACTCAATGGCGTAGTCAGATCGATGATCCAGTAGTGCGAGATTCCCGCCTCTGCGTACTCGCTGCGCTTGGTGACATAGTCCGTGCGCCGAGAACCAGGAGAGACGATCTCGACCACAACGTGAACAGCCGACGCGCGCAACACTCCCCCCTCGGCCTCGACCCGCTGGTACTCGGAACTGTCGACAACCACCAGATCAGGCCGACGGACTGTGGCCGGTCCCTCCGCATTGACCAGTTGCAAATCAACATCGACGTCCGGGACGGCGACGAGCTCGTCCGGCAACTGTTCGTCCACCTGGCTGAAAAGTCGGGCCCCCAGCCTCATGTGACGTGGCTTCGGCGACGGCGACATCATCAGAATCCCCTCCTGCAGTTCCCAACGCGTCTGATCGTCCTCGCCGAGTGCCTCGTACTCGGCAATCGTCAACAGCCGCCATGGCTCAGGAAGTGCCGTCACCCTCGCTCCTCAGCTCGCCCCACCCTGGTCGGCTCCAGTGTCCCACGCAAGGTACCGGCACGGCTGCAAGCAAAACCGGTGTTCGGCAGAATTGAGGCTTGCTTGGAGTGCGCTCCAGGTTATTAACGTCGGTTGTGTTCATCGAGAAGGGCGAGTGCAGTGGGTGGAGCCGTAGGTCAGGTTGTCGGTGATCAGCAAGTTGTCGATGCGGATCGGGAGAAGCCGCAGTATTCGATCGGCGAGGCCGCCGATCGGTCGGGACTGAGTCGCGACACGCTGCGCTGGTACGAGCGGATCGGGCTGATGAACTACATCGGGCGCGATCACGCCGGGAAGCGGCGGTTCAGCAACCGCGATCTGGAGTGGTTGGCACTGATCGGCAGGTTGCGCACCACCGGGATGTCGGTGGCGGACATGGTCCGCTACGCCGAATTGGTGCGGGAGGGGGAATCCACCGTGCCCGAGCGGCTGCAGATGTTCCGCAATACCCGCGCGGAGGTGCTCGCCAAGATCGACGAACTCCGTCAGACCCTGGCCGTACTCGACTACAAGATCGACCTGTACGAGGGCAAGACCACCGCCGTCAAACCGGCCGCACTCACGCAACCATGCGAAGGGATCAAATTATGAGCTCACTTCCGACCGCGGCATTGGGCGCCAGCGGCATCCAGGTGGGTGCACAAGGCTTGGGCTGCATGGGAATCAGCGATTTCTACGGTCCCTCGGACCTCACCGAATCGCGGGCGACCCTGGATCGCGCACTGGAACTCGGCGTCACCCTGTTCGACACGGCCGATATGTACGGCTCGGGTCACAACGAGGAATTCCTGAGCGATTTCGTGCGCGCCAACCGCGACCGGGTGGTCCTCGCCACCAAGTTCGGCATCGCCCGCAAGGCCGACGACCCGACCTACCGCGGCATCGACAACTCTCCCGAATACATCCGCAAGGCGGTCGATGCCAGCCTGCGCCGCCTCGGCATCGACACCATCGACCTGTACTACATGCACCGCCGCGATCCCGCGGTCCCGATCGAAGAATCGGTCGGCGCGATGGCCGAACTCGTCGCACAGGGCAAGGTGCGGGCACTCGGC
Source organism: Nocardia pseudovaccinii (assembly GCF_050942345.1). Classification (NCBI taxonomy): domain Bacteria; kingdom Bacillati; phylum Actinomycetota; class Actinomycetes; order Mycobacteriales; family Nocardiaceae; genus Nocardia; species Nocardia pseudovaccinii. The sequence continues at coordinate 1,300,300 of NZ_CP192074.1, read as the reverse complement.
CTGTCCGAGGTGACCGGTAACGAACTGCGCGCGGCCCATGCGGTGCATCCGATCGCGGCCGTGCAGTCCGAATGGTCGCTGTTCTCCAGGGATGTCGAGCGCAGCGCGGTACCCACCGCCGCCGAACTCGGCGTGACATTCGTGCCGTACTCGCCGCTGGGTCGCGGATTCCTCACCGGATCCTTCGCCGCGGCAGGCGATTTGGCGGACGGCAAGGATTTCCGGCACATGCAGCCGCGCTACTCGGGCGATAACGCCGCACACAACGCCGAATTGCTCGCCCCACTGCGCGCCATCGCGGACGAGCGCGGAATCTTGCTCGCGCAAGTGGCATTGGCGTGGGTGCACGCCCAGGCGGGTGTGCACGGACTGACGGTGGTCCCGATTCCGGGCACCCGCAGCCGCACCCGGCTCGCCGATAACGTCGCCGCCGCAACCATTTCACTCACCGCCGACGAATTGGCCACGCTGGACCCGATCGCCGACAAGGTGGCCGGCGACCGGTACGCGGATATGTCTTTCACCTCCGTCGGCCGGGAATGACCGACCACGCAGCAGATCAGGAGGCATCGGTGTCCACACTGACGCTCAATGTCCGATTCACCGCCAAGCCCGGTCACGAGACCGAACTGCGCGAGACGCTCGAGGATTTGGTCGCGCCGACACTCGCCGAGGCGGGCTGCATCGCCTATGAGCTGTATCTGCACCCGAGCGATCCGAGCCGGGTGGTGCTGCTCGAGGAGTGGGTCGACGAGGCGGCGCTCGCTACGCATTTCGAAACCCCGCATCTGAAGGAGGCGGCGGTCGTATTGAACGAGATCCTGATCGAGCCGTTCCAACTCCGGCGGTTCCACGAGGTCGCCTGATCCCCGGCGCAGCACGGTGAACCGGACCGCAGTCCGGGCATCGTGCTGCTCTACTATCCGGACCATGGAGTCCTCCGGCAGACGCGTGTTCATCGATAAGCAGACACCCGAGGCGTTTCGAGCGCTGAACACCGTGGCCAGCACGGTCCGCGCGGCCGGCGCCGCAGCCGGACTCGACCGCAGGCTGATCGAACTGATCAATGTGCGCGTCTCGCAGCTCAACGGCTGCGCCTACTGCCTGGACGTGCACCATCGCGCCGCCGTCGCGGCCGGTGCCACCGAGCGCGAACTCGCCGTGCTGTCCGCGTGGCAGCGAACCGAGCTGTACACGCCGCTGGAGCGGGCCGCGCTGGCACTTGCCGAACTCACCACCACGCTGCCGGACGAGGCCACGCTGGACCGTGAGTACGCTCTGGCACGGGAACATTTATCGGATGAGCAGGTCTCGGTGATCCTCTGGGTCGCCACCACGATCGGCGCGTTCAACCGCGTGTCGATCCTGAGCAAGCACCCGGTACGCCCGACGAAGGAGAAGTCGACCATGACCGAATCGACCCCCGGAAACAAGGTCGCTCGCAACGACGAGAAGAATCGCTACGAGGTGTTCTACGGCGGCGAACTGGCCGGGTTCGCCGACTACGAGGAGCGCGACGACGAGACGGTGTTCATCCACACCGAGATCGATGGCGCGTTTTCCGGTAAGGGCCTCGGCACCGTCTTGGCCAAGGATGCGATCGAGGATGCGATCGGCCGCGGCCGGGTGATCCGGCCGCTGTGCCCGTTCATCAAGGCCTACCTGGAGAAGCATCCGCAATACGACGAGCATGTGGTCGGCAAGGGCGTCACCCGATGAGCGATTTGGATCCGCATCCGGAGGAAGCGGTGTGCGAGGCCACACCGGGTCCCGGTCCGGTGGCGGAGCTCTATCCGGCGCGCGAGGTCCCGCTCGGCGGGGTGCGCGGCGTTTATGTGGAACGCGTACTGCCGCAACGTGATCTGCCGACCGTCGGCGCCTGGTGCTTCCTCGATCACTTCGGCTCGCCCACGGTCACCAAGACGGGTGCGTCACCGGATATCGATCCGCATCCGCATATCGGATTGCAGACGGTGACCTGGCCGTTCGACGGACGCATCCGCCACCGCGATTCGATCGGCTCCGATGTGGAGATCGAGCCGGGACAGCTGAATCTGATGACCTCCGGCCGCGGCATCGCGCATTCCGAATACGGCGTCGCGGGGGCGCACGCCGGGCACGGACTGCAGCTGTGGATCGCGTTGCCCGGCAACAGCCTCGGGATCGATCCGCATTTCGAACAGCATCGTGAGCTGCCGGTCTACGAGGCACCAGGGGTGCGAGCGATCGTGCTGATCGGCACGTTCGCCGGACTCACCTCGCCCGCCAAGGCGTACACACCGATCGTCGGGGCGGATGTGCGAATCGAACCGGGCACCGACACCGCCATCGCCCTGGATCCCGATTTCGAGCACGCACTGATGGTGATCGAGGGCGGCGTCACAGCCGATGGCACCGAAATCGCCGCCGGCCCACTGCTCTACCTGGGCACCGGACGCGACCAGTTGCGGCTCAGCAGCGCCGAGGGCTCGCATTTCGCGCTCATCGGCGGCGAGCCGTTCGGCGAGGAATTGGTGATGTGGTGGAACTTCGTCGGCCGCAGCCACGAGGACATCGTCGAGGCCCGAAACGATTGGGAGAAAAACGTTGTCGAGCGTTTCGCCGATATCGCGGGCCACACACCGGAACAGCGCATTCCGGCCCCGCCCCTGCCCGGTCTGCATCTGAAGCCCCGCAAACGTCGCATGGGTTCGGCCAGGACCTGAATCCGAAGCACCACAAAACAATCGGGACTTTCTCTAATGCGTTGGGATTCGGGAAGGAAACCCTTCAACATCCGATCACGAAACGGTATCTTCGTTCGGAACAAACCGGACATTCCGCGCCGGTGGTCGGATGAAAGAGCAGGATGAGGATCTCCAGAATCACCGCGACGGCACTGCTTGCACTCGCGGCCAGCACGATCGGCACCGGCGTCGTACACGCGGAACCCGCACCGCCCGTACCGAATTCGACCGCCGACGTACCACTCGACCTGCAGGGCTTCTTCCAGCACATCGGCTATCACGTCGCGGCGACCGAGAACCGCCACGCCGTGGTGACGACAATTTCCGAGGGCCGCTGGGACCTGGTTCGCGACAACAAGGTCATCTCGCTGACCGATCCCAACGGACAGGTGGTCGCCGCGCTGCCGACCGCAGTGAAGATCGCCGGACATCGGATCGATCTGGTACCGGTCATCGATGAGGCGGGCACCAGGCTCTCGCTCACGCCGATCAGCACGACCGACGATCCGGTGCGCGAGGTGAGCACCGAGCAGCGCTTCTTCGATCAGGTCGAGAAGTCCATGCCGCAGGTGCTGACCGGTGCCGCGATCGGTGCGGCCATCGGATTCGTCCTCGGCTTCCCGCTCGGTCTTTTCGTCTTCGACTTCGTCACCGTCCCGGTCATGACCGTGGTCGGCGGGGCCATCGGTGCGTTCGCCGGTCTGTCCGCCGGTGGTGGTGAACCGGCCGTTCAGGCGGCGATGGATTACTTCGATCTCAATCCCTGAGCGAGCCGATATCGTCGTGCGGCAGCAGGCGCTGGGTCCCGATGACGCGCAATAGATCCAGCTTCTCCGCAGCATCGGTACCCGGACGCGGCATATAGACCAGTAGCCGCTGTGCCGCGTTCGGGGTCAGCAGGGTTTCGCAGACCGTATCGATCGCGCCCACCTCGGGGTGCAGGATCCGCTTGATATCCGAAGTCCGCACCGCCACTTCGTGTTCGTGCCACAGCTGCTCGAATTCCGTACTCGCGGCACGCAATCGGCTCACGAATTCGGTGACGTCGGCATCGCCGGATCGGCGCGCGGCGGTGGCGCGCAGATCGGCGACGTGGTTGCGGCCCAGCCGATCCCAGTCGTCCTCTGGGAACAGCGATCGCCCCTGCGGGTCGGTGAACCAGCGCCAGGCGTAGAACCGGTCCCAGCCACGCCGATTCGCGTGGTCGCCGACCAGCAGGGTGTGCATCCGGTTCTGCACCAGCACCTCGCCGAGGTCGGTGATGACGGTGGCCGCGGTGTCGTCGAGCTTGGCCAGCACATGCATGATCCCCGGAGCGACATGCTTATCGGCCACCTCGCGCCCAGGCGGTGCGTGATCGCACAGGTGGTAGAGATGGTCGCGCTCGTCATTGCTGAAACGCAGCGCCCGCGCCAGCGCGGCCAGCACCTGGGTGGAGGGCCGCGGGCCCCGGGACTGTTCGAGACGGGTGTAGTAGTCGGTGGACATCCCCGCCAGCATTGCCACCTCATCCCGGCGCAGGCCGGGCGTGCGCCGGCGCACGCCCGGTGGCAGCCCGACATCCGCGGGCGTCAACTGTTCGCGACGCCTGCGCAGGAAATCGGCCAGTTCGGATCGGTCCATGTCACCACTGTCCCGCAATACCCGCCGCCGAGCCAGGGATCGCCGGTCCCCCGATAAGCGATCTCTGCCGCAACCCTTCAGCAGGGGTCAGGCTTATCCCATGACGACATCGAAGATCACCACCAAGCTCGGCGACACCGGCCCGGCGGTCGGCCGCATCGGACTCGGCGCCATGGGCATGTCCGGCATGTACGGCACCGCTGACGACGCCGAATCGATTGCCACCATCCACGCCGCATTGGACTCAGGCGCCAACCTCATCGATACCGGCGATTTCTACGGCGCCGGTCACAACGAGATGCTGATCGGCAAGGCCATTGCCGAGCGTCCCCGCGAGGATGTGGTGCTCAGCGTGAAGTTCGGTGCACTGCGCGGGCCGGGCGGTACTTGGGGCGGCTCCGACAATCGACCCGTCGCGCTGCGCAACTTCCTCACTTACAGCCTGCAGCGCCTCGGCGTGGATTACATCGATATCTACCGGCCCGCGCGCTTGGACCCGAATGTCCCGATCGAGGAGACGATCGGCGCCATGGCCGAACTCGTCGAGGCGGGCTATATCCGGCACATCGGCCTGTCCGAGGTCGGCGTCGACACCATTCGCCGGGCCGCCGCCGTGCACCCGATCGCCGATCTGCAGATCGAATATTCGCTGATCTCCCGTGGGATCGAGGCTGAAATCCTGCCCGCGGTAAGGGAACTCGGCATCGGCATCACGGCCTATGGTGTGCTGTCGCGTGGTCTGCTCAGCGATTCGGTTCGCCCGGGTGTGACCTTCGCGCCGACCGACTTCCGCGCCCACAGCCCGCGCTTCCAGGGTGAAAATCTCGACCAGAACCTGAAATTGGTCGACGCTCTCGCGAATATCGCTGCGGAGAAGGACGTTTCGGTCGCACAACTGGCCATTGCCTGGGTGCTGACCCGGGGCACGGATATCGTGCCGATCCTCGGCGCGCGCACTCGTCAACGCTGGTCGGAATCCCTTGGGGCCGTGGATATCCAGCTCAACGCCGATGAACTGGCGACCATCGAGGCCGCGGTGCCCGCGGATCAGATCGCGGGCGAGCGTTATGCGCAAGCGCAGATGGCGCTGCTGGACAGCGAGCGCTGACGCGGTTTACGGGAGGGCGCGCGCTCAGGCACCCTCCCGACCGGGTCGATCGATCACATCCGCCGTGGCCGAATAACCGCCGTGAATGCCGATGCGGCAACGGACTTACCGGTGCTGTCGGTGATATCCACCGGCACCTCCAGCTCGACATCGACCCGCGCCGCGATATCGGCGCGGACCTTTTCCAGGGTTTCGGCGGTCAACTCGGAGGTCGCGAGAAACGGACCCGCCTCGCCCTTGGCCCGCGCCAGATATTCGATCCGGCCGTCGCGGGCGACGATGAACGTCTCACCCATGAGATCGACGATGCCCGAGATCGACGCGCCCATCGCCGCCGTCTCGGCCAGGCCGAACAGCACCGCGGCATGCAGATCACCGTTGTGGTTGAGATGTTCGGGCTTCGGCGCGATCGTCACGACATTGCGGCCCGCGCTGAACTCCACTCCTTCGATACCGGCGAACTGGATAAATCCCAGCTTCTGAAATCCGGCCATCACCAGATCGCCCATGGCCGCGTCGTCCATCGCATCTCCCACTGAACTGAAACGTGTTCTAATTTCATACCTCGGCGGGATAGCGGCTGTCCACCGGGTCAGGAAGAAGAGTGGGTGAGTGTGACGACCAGGTAGCCGAGTCCGAGTACCACGCACAGCACATTCGCCACCATGGCTCCGATTGCCCAGCCTCGCGCCTTCTTGGACGCGTCGATCGCGCCCGCGACGTCGCCCGCGATCCACTTCGAATGCACCTGGGTACCGAAGACGATCGCGACCAGCCCGACCGCCGTTCCCACCAGGCAGGTCAGCGTGCCGATAATCGTGGCGACGACCGCGAAGCCCAGATGTGCCGGTGGTTCGAACTGGGGCTGGGCAGGCGGGTAGCCATAGCCGGGCTGTTGTCCATACGTCATGGGTGGGGATCCCGTCTCGAAGTCGGCGGCCGGGCCCGGCATTTCGGGCTGTACCAGCCTACGAACACAACCTTGCACCGTGGCCGACGATCGCGCGATCGGCTCGGCTTGGGCACAATTGACATCGGTGGCATGTCTATCGCGATTGGATAATGCATGACGGCGTTGGCGCGGAAAGCGGCGGAAAAGCCGATGTGTCTGCGGCCGATCGGGCGGTAGGGCCGATGTACGACCCGACCTCCGATATCGATCGGATCATCGCGCAGCAGGTGGGTTGGTCCACGGCCGACGACCATCTGCTGTACACCTGCGGTGTCATCGACTTCCTGCTGCACGACCGGCTTGCGGAACTGCCGACCCGAGCCACCATGGTCCGGACCGAATCCGATGAAATATGCCTGGCCGAGGGCCCTGCCGTCTGGTTTCAGTGGCGGGCGGTCGGGGACGGAACCTGGAATCGCAACAGCGTGACGGCTGTCGGCACGCTGTCCTTCGTGGCGGCGGCCCATCTCGGCAATGCCATGGCGAACCGCTCGCGACGCCGCCAGGCCGAGGCCGGATTGCGCCCGCGCTGGGTGGCCGAACGCCCCGGCTCGGTAATGGTTTCGGACCGGCGGATGTACTGCTACAACGCCGATCATTCGTTCTCGGTGCATTGGTCGGGTCTGGAAATGGTGGATATGCCCGGCCCCGACCGGCTGATCTGCCGTTATCCGGACCGAAACGGCAATCCACATCTCCTCCAAGTCCAAAGCCCATGGGCCGTACTGATTTTCGCACTGGCGGCACACACTCAGTTCCCGAGCCACCCGCTCTTGCAATCGGGTAACTGGCTACCGGCGGGGTTCGAGGAAAAGTGCCACATCGCAGGCAAAACCTGCCCGCGAGTACGTCATCGGTGATATGCCCTTGGCAGCCGGTAGCCGCGTTCGGCGAGGATGGCGCGCAGCAGGTCCGGGCGGTTGGTGATCAGGCCGTCCACGCCGAGATCGATCAGCGCGGTCATGGTGGGGCGATCGTCGACCGTCCATGGCACCACCGTCATGCCGCGCTCATGTGCGGCGCGGACCAGTTCGGCGGTCGTGAATGCCGCGTAACCCGGATCCCGCACCGTGCCGTCCTGCGGACTGCCATGTACCGGTGACAGCACATTCGCGCCGAAAGACGCTGCGGCCGCGACGTATTTCTCCGGCAATGTGCCAGGGAAGTCATCTCGTCTCCGCCAGCTCGAAAGGGAATGGCGCCCTTAGCAAGAGGTAGCGGGTCGTCCAGCAGATCGAGCAGCGCCAATCGGACCCGAACGCGAAGTACGTCGGGCAGTTCGTGAACTTGTTGCTCGGCTCGGGGGCTAACCTCAATCAGAACTCTACGGCCGGTCAAAGATGTCGTCCCGTTGCAAGTCCTCACGAGTCAGGGTTCGAAATGTGCCGGGATCGGCGGCGAACTGGGCCATTCCGTCGCAGATCTGTGCGGCAACCTCGGTTCTGCGCTGCTCGGCACGCAAGCGGCGCAGTTCCTCGCGTTCAGCTTTGAGCTGCTGGTACTCGCTGAGGCTCACGATCACCTCGACGACCCCGTCGGGACCCGTGATGACACGATGCGGGTCACCGGCTGGTAGCGGGCTAGCGGGCGGCATCTGCCCATAGTAGGCGAATCTGCGTCCACCGCCCTGATCCCGAGCACAGCGGATAGCAGCTGGACGACGCAAAACGGCCCCCGCTCCAGGAGGGAGCGGGGGCCGAATGCTGTTAGCAGGGTCAGCGGTAGTCGCTGAAACCGTAATCGTCGAGCGGGACCGCGGCACCGGTGGTGGTGCCGAAGCTGTCGGGGCTGTAGTAGGTGTCGTCGTAGGACGGCACCGCGTACGCCGCGGCACGAGCCTCTTCGGTCGGCTGGACCTGGATGTTGCGGTAGCGGTTGATACCGGTACCGGCCGGGATCAGCTTGCCGATGATCACGTTTTCCTTGAGGCCGATGAGCTTGTCCGAGCGGCAGTTGATGGCCGCGTCGGTCAGGACTCGGGTGGTCTCCTGGAAGGATGCCGCCGACAGCCACGAATCGGTCGCGAGCGACGCCTTCGTGATACCCATCAGCACCGGGCGCCCCGCCGCGGGCTCATTGCCCTCGGCGACGACACGACGGTTGGAGGCCTCGAACTCGGAACGCTCGGTGAGCGAACCGGGCAGGAACTCCGTGGCACCCGAATCGATGATCGTCACGCGACGCAGCATCTGACGCACGATGACCTCGATGTGCTTGTCGTGAATCGACACACCCTGCGAGCGGTAGACCTCCTGGACCTCGTGGACCAGGTGGATCTGCACCTGACGGGGGCCCATCACGCGCAGCACCTCGTGCGGATCCGCCGCGCCTTCCAGCAGCTGCTGGCCGACCTCGACGTGGTCACCGTCGGAGAGCAGACGCTCGGTGCCGTCGTCGTGCTTGAACACACGCAGACGCTGACGCTTCGAGAGCTTGTCGTAGACAACCTCTTCGCCACCGTCATCCGGGATGATGGTGATCTTGTAGAAGCGATCGTCGTCCTCGAGCCGCACCCGACCCGAGACCTCCGCGATCGGCGCCTTGCCCTTGGGCACACGAGCCTCGAAGAGCTCCTGCACACGGGGCAGACCGCCGGTGATGTCGTCGCCCGCGACACCACCCTGGTGGAAGGTACGCATGGTCAGCTGGGTACCGGGCTCACCGATGGACTGCGCGGCGACGATACCGACGGCCTCACCGATGTCGACCAGCTTGCCGGTCGCCATCGAGCGGCCGTAGCAGGTCGCGCAGACGCCGGTGCCGGTGGTGCAGGTCAGCACGGAGCGAACCTTCACATCGGTGATACCCGCGTCGAGCAGCGCCTCGATGGCCGGGTCGCCGAGATCGGCGCCCTTACCCACCACGACGTTGCCCTTGGCATCCAGCGCGTCCGCCGCGAGGGTACGGGCGTAGGCACTGGTCTCCACGTGCGCGTCCCGGATCAGCGAGCCGTCGAGCTGCTTCTCCGCGATCGGCACCAGGATGCCGCGCTCGGTGCCACAGTCGTGCTCGCGCACGATGACGTCCTGCGAGACGTCCACCAGACGACGGGTCAGGTAACCCGAGTCGGCGGTACGAAGCGCGGTGTCGGCCAGACCCTTACGAGCACCGTGGGTGTTGATGAAGTACTCCAGCACCGTCAGGCCCTCACGGAAGGAGGACTTGATCGGCCGCGGGATGAACTCACCCTTCGGGTTGGTAACCAGGCCCTTCATACCGGCGAGGGTACGAGTCTGGGTGAAGTTACCGGTCGCGCCCGAGTCGACGATCGTGATGATCGGGTTGTCGGCCGGGTAGTGCGAACGCAGCGCCTTACCGACCTCTTCGGTCGCTTCCTGCCAGATCTTGACCAGGGCGTTGTTGCGCTCCTGGTGATCGAGCGCACCACGCTGGTACTTCTTCTCGATCTGATCGGACTGCGCCTCGTAGCGCTCCATGATCTCGGTCTTCTCCGGCGGAACGAGCACGTCCGACATCGAGACCGTCACGCCGGAACGGGTGGCCCAGTAGAAGCCCGCGTCCTTCAGCTTGTCGACGGTCTGCGCGACCACGATCATCGGGTAGCGCTCGGCCAGATCGTTGATGATCGTGGCCTGACGCTTCTTCGGCATCTGCTCGTTGATGAACGCGTAGTCCGCCGGGAGCAGCTCGTTGAACAGCACGCGACCGAGGGTGGTCTCGGCGATCCACGCGTCGCCGCGGTTCCAGCCGTCCGGGAACTGCTCCGCCTCGATTGCCTTCGGCGGGCGCTGGTCGGTGAGACGCACCTTGATCAGCGAACGCACGGTGAGCTCAGCGCGGTCCACCGCCATCTGCGCCTCGGCGGGCGAGGAGTACACGCCCTGCTCCGGTGCGTCCTTGGTGGCCGCCTGGTACTCGCCCTTCGCGCCCTCTTCCAGGCGGGTCAGGTAGTACAGACCGGTCACCATGTCCAGACGCGGCATGGCCAGCGGACGACCCGAAGCAGGCGACAGGATGTTGTTCGAGGACAGCATCAGGATGCGGGCCTCGGCCTGCGCCTCCGCGGACAGCGGCAGGTGCACGGCCATCTGGTCACCGTCGAAGTCGGCGTTGAACGCCTCACAGACGAGCGGGTGCAGCTGGATGGCCTTACCCTCCACCAGCTGCGGCTCGAAGGCCTGGATGCCGAGGCGGTGCAGGGTGGGCGCACGGTTCAGCAGCACCGGGTGTTCGGCGATGACCTCTTCGAGGACATCCCACACCTGGGGACGCTGCCGCTCGACCATCCGCTTGGCGGACTTGATGTTCTGCGCGTGGTTCAGATCGACCAGACGCTTCATCACGAACGGCTTGAACAGCTCCAGCGCCATCAGCTTGGGCAGACCGCACTGGTGCAGCTTCAGCTGCGGACCGACGACGATGACCGAACGGCCCGAGTAGTCGACGCGCTTGCCGAGCAGGTTCTGACGGAAACGACCCTGCTTACCCTTGAGCAGATCGCTCAGCGACTTCAGCGGGCGGTTACCCGGTCCGGTGACCGGGCGGCCGCGGCGGCCGTTGTCGAAGAGTGCGTCCACGGACTCCTGCAGCATCCGCTTCTCGTTGTTGACGATGATCTCGGGCGCGCCAAGATCGATCAGTCGCTTGAGGCGGTTGTTGCGGTTGATCACGCGGCGGTACAGGTCGTTCAGGTCGGAGGTGGCGAAGCGGCCACCGTCGAGCTGAACCATCGGGCGCAGCTCCGGCGGGATCACCGGAACGGCGTCGAGCACCATGCCCATGGGCGAGTTGCCGTTGGCCTGGAAGGCCGCGACAACCTTGAGCCGCTTGAGCGCGCGCAGCTTCTTCTGGCCCTTACCGCTGCGGATGGTCTCGCGCAGCGATTCGGCCTCGGCGTCGATGTCGAAGTTCTCCATCAGCTTCTGGATGGACTCCGCACCCATGGCGCCGGTGAAGTACTCGCCGTAGCGGTCGATCAGCTCGCGGTAGAGCACCTCATCGACGATGAGCTGCTTGACCGAGAGCTTGGTGAAGGTGCTCCAGATCTCGTCGAGCCGGTCCAGCTCGCGCTGGGCGCGGTCGCGCAGCTGACGCATCTCGCGCTCGCCGCCGTCCTTGACCTTGCGGCGGACATCGGACTTGGCGCCCTCGGCCTCGAGCTCGGCCAGATCGGCCTCGAGCTTCTGGGCGCGGGCCTCGAGATCGGCGTCGCGCTGATCGGCGACGGCCTTCTTCTCGACCTCCATCTCGGCCTCGAGCGTGGAGAGCTCGTTGTGACGCAGCTCCTCGTCGACGCCGACGATGACGTAGGCGGCGAAGTAGATGATCTTTTCCAGATCCTTCGGCGCCAGGTCGAGCAGGTATCCGAGGCGCGAAGGCACGCCCTTGAAGTACCAGATGTGGGTAACCGGAGCGGCCAGCTCGATGTGGCCCATCCGCTCACGGCGCACCTTGGCGCGAGTCACCTCGACGCCACAGCGCTCACAGATGATGCCCTTGAAGCGGACGCGCTTGTACTTACCGCAGTAGCATTCCCAGTCCCGGGTCGGACCGAAGATCTTCTCGCAGAACAGGCCGTCCTTCTCCGGCTTGAGCGTGCGGTAGTTGATGGTCTCCGGCTTCTTCACCTCGCCGTAGGACCACTGGCGGATGTCTTCGGCGGTGGCCAGACCGATCCGGAGTTCATCGAAGAAGTTGACGTCTAGCACGTAACTTCCTTTCCCCTATTCGGGTCGAATTCGAGCAAAAAGTTCACTAGTTGGTCGAGCGCGGAGGCCGGATGTCGTCGGCGTGCACGCCATCCGGCCCTACCGCCTAGTTCGCCAGATCGTCGACGGTCGCGGCTTCGTTCCTGGACAGGTTGATGCCCAGGTTCGCGGCCGCGCGCTCCAGATCCTCATCATCGCCGTCGCGCATCTCGATCGCCGCGCCATCCGAAGACAGCACCTCGACGTTGAGGCACAGCGACTGGAGCTCCTTCAGGAGCACCTTGAACGACTCCGGAATGCCCGGCTCCGGAATGTTCTCGCCCTTGACGATCGCCTCGTACACCTTCACGCGACCGACCACGTCGTCGGACTTGATGGTGAGCAGCTCCTGCAGCGTGTAAGCGGCGCCGTAGGCCTGCATGGCCCAGCACTCCATCTCACCGAAGCGCTGACCACCGAACTGCGCCTTACCACCGAGCGGCTGCTGGGTGATCATCGAGTACGGACCGGTCGAACGGGCGTGAATCTTGTCGTCGACCAGGTGGTGCAGCTTCAGGATGTACATGTAGCCGACGGCCACCGGGTACGGGAACGGCTCACCGGAACGTCCGTCGAACAGCGTCGCTTTGCCGTTGTCGTCGACCATGCGCTCACCGTCGCGGTTCGGCAGGGTCGAGGCGAGCAGACCGGTCAGCTCCTCTTCACGAGCGCCGTCGAACACCGGGGTGGCGATGTTGGACTCGGCCGGGGCCGCCAGCATCTCCTCCGGCAGCGCCCTTGCCCAGTCCGGACGGGAACCGTCCGAGGCACCGACATCCCATCCCGCCTTGCCGATCCACCCGAGGTGGGTCTCCAAGATCTGGCCGATGTTCATACGACGCGGCACACCGTGGGTGTTCAGGATGATGTCCACCGGGGTGCCATCCGGCATGAACGGCATGTCCTCGGTGGGGAGGATCTTGCCGATGACACCCTTGTTGCCGTGGCGACCGGCCAGCTTGTCGCCGTCCTGGATCTTGCGCTTCTGCGCCACGTACACCCGGACCAGCTCGTTGACGCCCGGAGGCAGATCGTCGTCGTCCTCGCGCGAGAACACACGGATGCCGATGACCTTGCCGGACTCACCGTGCGGCACCTTCAGCGAGGTGTCGCGCACCTCGCGCGCCTTCTCACCGAAGATCGCGCGCAGCAGCCGCTCCTCCGGGGTCAGCTCGGTCTCACCCTTCGGGGTGACCTTGCCGACCAGGATGTCGCCGTCACGAACCTCGGCGCCGATGCGCACGATGCCGCGCTCGTCCAGGTCCGCGAGGACCTCGTCGGAGACGTTCGGGATGTCCCGGGTGATCTCCTCGGCACCGAGCTTGGTGTCGCGGGCGTCGATTTCGTGCTCCTCGATGTGGATCGAGGTGAGCACGTCCTCTTCGACGAGGCGCTGCGACAGGATGATCGCGTCCTCGTAGTTGTGGCCTTCCCACGGCATGATCGCCACCAGCAGGTTCTTGCCGAGCGCCATCTCACCGTTCTCGGTGCAGGGACCATCGGCGAGCACCTGACCGGACTCGACGCGCTGACCCTCGTCCACGATCGGCCGCTGGTTCGCGCAGGTGCCCTGGTTCGAACGGGCGAACTTGCGCATCCGGTAGCTCTTGCGGGTGCCGTCGTCGGCCATCACAGTGACGTAATCGGCCGAAACCTCTTCCACCACACCGGACTTCTCGTTCACCACGACGTCACCGGCGTCGACCGCGGCGCGCAGCTCCATACCGGTACCCACGATCGGGGATTCGGAACGGATCAGCGGCACGGCCTGGCGCTGCATGTTCGCACCCATGAGGGCACGGTTGGCGTCGTCGTGCTCGAGGAACGGAATCATCGCGGTCGCGACCGAAACCATCTGGCGCGGCGAAACATCCATGTAGTCGACCTCGGAGGCGGGGACGAGTTCGTTCTCGTCGTTGCCCCGGCGGCAGAGCACGCGCTCCTCGAGGAAGCGGCCGTCGGCGTCGACCGGCGAGTTGGCCTGCGCACGGACGTGGCGGTCCTCTTCGTCGGCGGTGAGGTACTTGACCTCATCGGTGACCTTGCCGTCGACCACCTTGCGGTACGGCGTCTCGATGAAGCCGAACGGGTTGACCCGCGCGTACACCGACAGCGAACCGATCAGGCCGATGTTCGGGCCTTCCGGGGTCTCGATCGGGCACATGCGGCCGTAATGCGAGGTGTGCACGTCGCGGACTTCCAGACCGGCGCGCTCACGGGACAGACCACCCGGGCCGAGCGCCGAGAGGCGACGCTTGTGGGTCAGACCCGACAGCGGGTTGTTCTGGTCCATGAACTGCGACAGCTGCGAAGTTCCGAAGAACTCCTTGATCGCGGCCACGACGGGACGGATGTTGATCAGGGTCTGGGGTGTGATGGCCTCGACGTCCTGGGTGGTCATCCGCTCGCGGACCACGCGCTCCATGCGGGACAGGCCGACCCGGATCTGGTTCTGGATCAGCTCGCCGACGGTGCGCAGGCGACGGTTGCCGAAGTGGTCGATGTCGTCGACCTCGACCGGCACCTCTTCGCCGCCCGGCGCGGTCATCGCCCGATCACCAGCGTGCAGACGCACCAGGTACTCGATCGTGCTGACGATGTCTTCCTTGGTGAGCACCGATGCGGTGATCGGCTCGCCCAGGTGGATGCCGAGCTTCTTGTTGATCTTGTAGCGACCGACGCGCGCCAGGTCGTAGCGCTTCTCCTTGAAGAACAGGTTCTCCAGCAGGGTCTGCGCGGACTCCTTGGTCGGCGGCTCGCCCGGACGCAGCTTGCGGTAGATGTCCAGCAACGCCTCGTCCTGACCGGCGGTGTTGTCCTTCTCCAGGGTCGACATCATGATCTCGGAGAAGCCGAAGCGCTCGACGATCTCCTCGGTGGTCCAACCCAGTGCCTTCAGCAGCACGGTGACCGGCTGACGACGCTTGCGGTCGATGCGCACACCGACGGTGTCGCGCTTGTCGACATCGAACTCCAGCCAAGCGCCACGCGACGGAATGACCCGCACGCTGTGCAGATCCTTCTCGGTGCCCTTGTCGACGCTGTGATCGAAGTACACACCCGGCGAACGCACCAGCTGCGAGACGACGACGCGCTCGGTGCCGTTGATGATGAACGTGCCCTTATCGGTCATCATCGGGAAATCACCCATGAAGACCGTCTGGCTCTTGATCTCACCGGTGTTGTTGTTGATGAACTCGGCGGTCACGAACAACGGCGCCGCGTAGGTCATGTCCTTGTCTTTGCACTCGTCGATGGAGGCCTTGACCTCCTCGAAACGAGGATCAGAGAAAGAAAGGGACATCGACCCGGAGAAGTCCTCGATCGGCGAGAGCTCCTCGAGCACCTCCTCCAGACCGCCTGTTAGTCCGCCGTCGCCGCGAGCCGCGGCTTTCTCACGCCACGAGGGCGAGCCGATCAACCATGCAAATGAGTCGGTCTGTAGATCGAGAAGTCCGGGCACCTCCAAGGGTTCACGGATCTTCGCGAAAGACACCCGCAACGGGGCTCCGGGGATTCCGGCAACTGCCTTGGTCTGGGTGGAGACTGCCAAGATGCGTCCTTCCAGCACCTCACGCGCGTCGCGTGGTGGTCCGCGACCGTCGCTTGTCTGCTACGAATTCCGCTGGATACAACCCGAACGAAACCCGAACAGGCAACAACGGAAGTAACACCGGAAGGTGGAACTTACGTGTGCAAATCGAGGTATGGACAGGAGGCAGCCAGCGCAACGTCCAACCGTACACCCATACGCAAGGTGGTGTCAAAGTACCACCCGAACAAGCCTCCGTGTGGCGGCACGCCGTGACCGTTATGGCCGCATTCCGGGTCCGAATCGCTGGCTGCGTCGGGAGCCACGGGGCGCGAGAAGCCACTGTGACAGCTGCCGCTGTTGTGAATAGCGTGACGTGTCCGGCGAAACTCGTCAAGTGGCGGGCCCGACCCGGTGATCAGCCAGATCCCCTGCCCCGCTGGGCTTATGCCGCCGAAATCACTGGTCGACGATGGCCGCGGCCAGCCACTTGCCGTCCACCTTCTGCATTTTCAGCACGATCGGACCGGAGGCGCTCTGCTGGGCGACGCCGTTCTTGTTCGCGCTGACCACGAAGTTCACCAGCAGCTCGGCCCTGTCCTCGGTGAGCAAGGTCACCCCGATCGGGTCGGCGAGGGCATCGGCGCTGGTCTGCGCCTGTTTCAGGGCGGCGAGATTGGTATCGGCGTACTTGTCGAAATCGGCGAGCATCTGCCCGGTGACGACACCGTGCACCGCATCCTTGTAGCCGTCGAGCTTGTTCACGTCATAGGCGTAGATGGTCTTCAACGCGTGCGACGCGGCCGCGGTCACCTCTTCGGTGGCCTTGGTGTCCACGTAGGCCTCGTTGGAATCGTCGATGCCGGGACGGAACGCCGCGACCGCGGCGAAGGCCCCCAGCAGCACAGCGACAAGGAGAAGGGCCGCGACCACGCCCCACCCCGCGCCCGGACGCAACCGCTGCGACCACGGCCGCGACGGCTCCGCGGGCTGCGGAGCAGGCCCGACCGGTTCCGCGCTACCGGCGACCTTCGTCCGGCGCTTCGGGGTCGCTTCGTCGGCCGCCCGAGTGCTGCGGCGCGTGCTGACGGCCCCGGTGTTCGCCGCCGTGCGGCCGACGGTGGGACGGTTGCGGGGAGTGACCCGATTGACTGGTCGACGAGATGCCATGACGGGTTCTCCTACGATCCGGGCTTGGGCGCGGGTGTCGCACCGGGCTGTGCCGCAGTCGGCTGATTCAGCGGGATCGGCTGACTCAACGGACTCGCCTTCTCGGCCTTCCAGACCTCACCCTGCTTGACCAGATCAAGGGCCCAGGTCTGACGGTAGGAGTACGGCGCGACATCCGGGACGGTCCTGGTGGTCTGCAGCACGATGAGCGCGGAGGCGTGGTCGCGCTCGGAGTTCAGCGCGGTCAGCGACGACCCGACGACCTTGGACTCCAGCTTGGTCTTGGCCTGCGTGGCCTGCTCGCGGAACTGCTCCTGGGTCTTGGTGGCGTCGTCGAGCAGCGATCCGGTCATCGACGACTGGATCAGCTTGATCGAACCCTCGACATCATTGGGATCCAGCGACATCAGGTTGATCGCGGCCTGCCTGGCATCGGCGA
Organism: Nocardia pseudovaccinii; assembly: GCF_050942345.1. Taxonomy (NCBI): domain Bacteria; kingdom Bacillati; phylum Actinomycetota; class Actinomycetes; order Mycobacteriales; family Nocardiaceae; genus Nocardia; species Nocardia pseudovaccinii. Next base: position 1,283,042 of record NZ_CP192074.1, on the reverse strand, counting down.
GCGCGGTATCGCGCGCCTCGACGCGCGGACCGTCGGTGAAGAAGGCCGCGCGCACCCAGCCGGTGCCGAACCAGACCGCGGCGATCAACGCGACCACCAACGCGGCGGCCGCCACCAGGGTGACCGCGAGTCGTCCGCGGGGTGCGTCCGCGGGCGCGACCGCCGGGCGCACGGGATCCGATGCCGTCGCGTCATGCGCTGCGGCATCAGCTTCCGTGGAATCGGAGCCGGTTACCGGCGTTTCCTTGGACATGTCGATGCTCACAGCCAGACACCCTAACTATTGTTACTGCGGCGTAGCCGCGTAGGTCCTGTTCACCGCTTGGGCGTGACCCCCAACAGGGTGGCCATCTGCACGGCGATCGGGTTCAGATTCAGCTTCTCGGGATCGGTCTTGGGGTTGGCATCCCAGGGCTGCACAATGCTCGGATCCGCCAGATCGGCGCGCATTCCGCCGCGCACCGCGGTCGGATTACCGAACGGCACAGTGCATTTCGCGTCCTTGTTGAACGGGAACTCGTCGCGGGTGTCGTCGAAGTCCGGATTCTCCCGCTTCATCTGGTCGAGGATCGCCTTGGTGCCCTCATAGCCCTGGGTGCACGCGGGCGGGTTGTTCGCCTCCAGCACCAGGCCGAAGTGGCTGGTGCCGTCGCCGGGCGCGGTGGACGACGCGCCGATGGACAGCCCCGGCAGCATCTGCAGCAGCGGACGCAGCGCGTAGAACTTCGGCGAGATGGTCAACAGCAGCTGACGCAGGTTGGTCAGATCCTCGGTGAGCGCGCCGCCGCTCTCGTTCAGCAGCGCGGTGATCTGCTGGCCGGCATCGGTGCCGGTGCCGATGAGCCGCCGGATATCCGGATCGCTCGAGCGCAGTTGAGCGGTGAGTAGGTCGAGGCCCTGGCTGAACTGCCGGATGTAGCCCGACTGCTCGGCTTGGGTGCCCAGTGCGATCCGACCGTCGCGGATCAACTGGATCGTCTGCGGCAGGCTGTCGTTGAACGTGGCGGTGAACTTGTTCAGCGAATCGACGAAGACCTTGAGGTCGTCGCCCTTGCCGTCGAAGGCCTTGCCGAGTTCGGTGACGGTGGTGTTGAGCGCGGTGAGATCCACCGAGCGAGTGAAGGTGTCCACGCTCTGGACCAGTTGCTCGACCGAAATCGGAGTCGTCGCCGAGGTGATGACCGAACCGTCGCGCAGATACGGGCCCTTATCGGAATCGGGCTGCAGATCGAGGTACTGCTCACCGATGGCCGAACGGTTGGCGATCACCGCCTTGGCCGACTCCGGAATCTTCGGCCCACTCGAATCGAGCACCAGGCGGAGAGCCACACCCTTGTCGGTGAGTTCGAGACTGCCGACCCGGCCGACCGGGACGCCGCGGTAGGTCACCTCGGCGCCCTTGTAGATGCCGCCGGTCTGCTTGGCGTCGACCCTCACGTTGTACTCGCCGATGCCGAGCATGTGATCGAGCCGAACGTATTTGGCGCCGACGAAAACCACGCCGAGCACCGCGATCACGGCGAACGCGACCAGCTGGTAGCGCACCAGACGGGTCATCGCTGACCACCTCCGATCTGGTCGAGAATCGCCCCGAGCGGATTGGCGGGCAGCTGCGGCAGGCCAGCGGGGTAGCGCGGAATATTGGGTGGCAGCGGCAGCAGCGATACCGTCGGCCAACCCGGGCGCGGACCATTGCCGCCGTAATACGGGTTGGTCGGATTCACCGGCACCTCGGGGCCGTAGGGCGGCGGGATGTACACCGGATCTCCCTTGCCGACACCGAGGTTGCTGAGCGTGACGCCGATCTGCTGATCCACCGAGAGCCAGGTATTCACCTGACCACCGAAGGTGCCCTCCAGCGTCGAGTCCGGGAATGGATAGGTCGGTATCAGCGGCAGCGCGGTGACCAGATCCGGTGCGGCCTTGCCGAGTTCCTGCAGCGTCGGACGCAGTGAGGTCAGATCCTTGATCAGATCGTCCTTCGAGTGGTTCAACACGTCGAAACCGGCCTGACCCACCCGATCCAACTGCGCCAACAGCGAAATCAGTTGTGGCCGTTGCTCGTTCAGGATCTTGATGCCCTGCGGCAACTCATCGATGATCTTGCTGATCTGATCGGTCTGGGTGCTCACCCGACCGCTCAGCGTGGCGAGTCCGTCGATGGCCCTTGTGATGTCGTCGACCTGCTCGTTCAGCCCGCCGATCAGGGTATTGGCCTGATCCAGCAGCGAGCGCACGCGCTCCTCACGGCCGCCGAGCGTCTTGTTCAGCTCCGTGACGATGGGTTGCAGCTGCGCGACGCCGCCACCGTTGAGCAGCAACGACAGCGCACCGAGCACCTGCTCGATCTCGGTCGCGTGCCTGGTGTGGTCGGCCGGGATGACCGAACCATTGGCGAGTTTCTTGCTGTCGGGTTCCTCGGCCGGCTTGGACAGTTCGATGAACTTCTCGCCGAGCAGATTCGACTGCCGCACCTCGGCCCGCGCATTGGCGGGCAGGTCGACCGAGGAGTTCACCAGCGCGCGCACGCTGGCCGTCCAACCGTCCGGAGCCAGGGCGATTTTCTCGACGCGGCCGACCGCCACGCCCTCGACCTTGATCGCGGACTGCGGCACCAGATCGAGCACATCGTCGAACCGGATATCGATGGTCATCGGGTGGTCGCCGACATCGGCGCCACCGGGCAGCGGCACCGCGTAGATACCCTCGGACGAGCACGAAGTCACCAGGACCGTGCTCATGCCCACCACCAGCACCGCGCTGGCCACGGAACGGATTCGCCTGTTCATCGCTGGCCACCTCCCTGCGAGGGCGGAAGTTGATCGGACGGTGTACCGGGAACCGTGCCCGGCACCGGGTCGCGCTGCTGGTTGTCATTGCTGAGGATGCCGAACGGCAGGATCAGCGTCGGCGTCTTCACACCGGCGGTGATCTGATCGGTGATCTCCTTGCAGTGATCCAGAATCGGGCGCATCTGTTTGCCGAGCGCCTCGAACTTCGGATCACCCGGCATCAGCTTGCTCAGATCCAGCATCTTGCACACCGCACCGAACGGATCCTGCAGATCGGTGAAGTTGGCGCGCATATCGAGAGTGCCGGATTCGGCGTTGTGGATATTGATCAGATTGCTCAGCGCCAGCGGCAGCACCGGCAGTGCCGCGGCCAGATCGTCACGCTGCTTGGCCAGCGTCGCGGTGAGCGTGGTCAGGCCCTGGGCATTCTGCTGGATCAGATCCCGGTTCTCGTCGATGAATCGGGCGACATCGCCGAGTGCGACCGACAGCAGGTTCAGCGCCGCGCCAAGATCCTGGCGTTCCCCCGCGAGGAAGGTCGACAGATCCGCGAGCTGGGCATTGAATTGCCGCACCTGCTGGTCGTTCTGGGCCAGCATGGTGACGAAGGTCTGCAGATTCTTGACGGTGTCGAAGATATCGCCGCGGGCGTCGCCCAGGTACCGCGCCGCGCGCGAGAGCTGAGTGATGCTGTTGGCCAACGCCTCTCCGTTGCCCGCCAGATTCGCGGCCGAGGTGCGCACCAGTTGGTTCACCGCGCCCTGGGCGTTGGCGCCGTTGGGGCCCAACGCATCCGAGAGTTCGGTGATGCTCTTGTACAGCTGATCGACCTCGACCGGGGTGACCGTGCGATCGCGCGGAATGGTCGCGTTGCGGGCCATTTTCGGTCCGCCGGTGTAGGCCGGGGTCAGCTGGATGTAGCGGTCGGACACGATCGACGGCGTGATCTGCGCGGCCTTGGCATCGGCGGGCACGTCGATGCTGCGGTCGACGCTCATCACCACCTTGACCTGTTCGCCTTGCGGCTCGACGGAATCCACCTTGCCCACCGGCACACCGAGGATGCGCACATCCGAACCCTCGTAGATGCCCACGGAGCGGTCGAAGTACGCGGTGATCTTGGTCGTGGTCATCCGGTCGAAAACCCACCAGAGGGCGCCTGCCAGGACCAGCGCCACGATCACGCCGATCGCGATGGTCGCCTTGGTGCCGCGGCGCGAGGTCCGCAGCGCGGTGATCGGCTCCTTACGAGGCCAGTTCACCCCCATGTCAGTTACCTCCCATGGTGCGCACCGGCGGCCGATCGCCCGGAATCTCCGGCAGACCGGGCGGGAGCAGGTTCACGATCACCGCGTCGAACCAGCGCCCGGTACCGAGCACATTCGCGTAGAGGCCGTAGAACGGCGCCGCGAGTTCCAGCGTCTTGGAAATGTTCTGCTGATTCTTGTTCAGCAGGTCGATGGAGGCCGCGAGGTTGGTCAATGCCGGCCCCATCTGCTTCTCGTTATCGGCGACCAGCGCGCTCAGTTCGGCCGACACCGTCTTCGCGCCGGTGAGCAGCTGTGCGATGGACTGCTGGCGAATGTTCAACTCGGCCAGCAACTGTCCGCCGTTGGCAAGCAGGCGCTCGAACTGCTGATTGCGGTCGGCGAGCACACCGGTGGTCTGCCTGGTCGCCGCGAACAGCTTCTTGAGCTCCTCATCGCGCTTGCCGAGCGTCTCCGAGAGCCGAGCCACGCCGTCGATGGAGTTGCGGATCTCCGGCGGGGTGGTCTCGAACGCCTCCGAGAGCACCCGCATGCTGGTCGCCAGCTGTGCGGTGTCGATCTGGTCGATGTTCTTGGCCGCATCGCTGAACGCGTCCACCACGTCGTACGGAGATACCGTGCGCGACAACGGAATCACCTTGCTCGGATCGGCGGGCTCGGAGCCCTTCGGATCCAGCGCCAGGTACTTCTGGCCGAGCACGGTCTTGATCTGGATGGAGGCGGTGGTCTCGTTGCCGACCCACGCGTCCTGGGTACGGAAGTCGACGAGCACCTTATTGCCGTCGAGCCGGACATCCGATACCGCACCGACCTTCACACCGGCGATGCGAACCTCATTGCCCTTCTTGAGGCCCGCGGCCTCGGAGAACTGCGCGGTGTACTTGGTGCCGGCGCCGATGATCGGCAACTTGTCCAGGAAGAACGCGGAGATCGTCACGAGCAGCACCATGGCCAGGCCGAGCACACCCAGGAACGCGGGGCTGCGCTTGCCGAGCAGGATCCGGTCGTCCATCAGTGACCACCCTTCCCCTGGCACCGCGGCGCGGCATTGGTGTAGAGCGGCTGGTTGACCGTCGGCAACCCGGCAGGGAGGTTGAGCTGCGGCGCATCTACCGCGCCCGGTCCGACCACGATGTCGATACCGCACAGATAGAACTGGAACCAGGAGCCGTAACTGCCGGCGCGGCCGAGCTTCTCCATCTTGATCGGCAGATTCGTCAGCGCCGTATTCACTTCGTCCTTGCGCTCGTCGAGAGTGCCGGTGAGCTGGCTGAGCCCGGCGATCGAACCCTGCAGCGTCGGGCGGGTCGGCACCAGCAGATCCGCGGTGGCCGAGGTCAGATTGGCGAGCGAGGTGACCGAGCTGCCGATGGTGTCGCGTTCGGCGGCCAGTCCGCTGACCAGTGCCTCGGTATTGACGATCAGCTGATCGAACTGGCCCTCGCGTTCGTTGACCGCATTGAGTACGGCCGTCAGGTTGCGCACCAGATCACCGATGACCGCGTCCTTGTCGGCGATCTTGTTGGTCAGGTTCGCAGTGGTCGCCACCAGATCGTGGATGGTGCCCTGCTCCCCTTGGAAGACCTGGATGATCTCGTAGGACAGCTTGTTCACGTCATCGGCGGTCAGTGTCTGGAACAGCGGACGGAAGCCGTTGAACAGTGTGGTCAGGTTCAGTGCGGGCCTGGTGTGCTCGAGCCCGATGGTCGCACCCTTGTTGAGTTTGCGGCCTTGCTCGCCCGTGCCCTGGTCCAGCGCGATATAGCGCTGGCCGACCAGGTTGCGGTACTTGATGGTCGCCGTCGTGGACGCGGGCAGCCAATCGCGGTCGGTCAGTTCGAATCCGACCTCGGCCTGGCGCTTGTCCACGATCTTTACGCTGGTGACCTTGCCGACCCGGACACCGGCGATGCGCACCTCGTCACCTTTATTGAGCGAGGTGACATCGGAGAAGCGCGCCGTGAACGCGGTGCCGCCGCCGGTGTAGTTGGCGATCGAGAGCCCGAGGATCGTCGTCGCCAACAGCGTGACGACGACGAAGATGACGAGTTTGGTCAGCGGCCCGCCGAGGCCGCGCATCGCTTCCTTCATCGCACGCTCACCTCGCTGCCACGGAATGCGGGTGCACCGATCCTGGTGACCCAGCTGGGCACCTGGTCGGGCGAAACACCGTTCGCCGCACCGTAGATCGTGCCGAGAGTCTGCTGTTCGGCGGGCGAACCGGCCGTGGTCGGCACATTCGCGGCCGGGTACATGCCGAACTGCGGCACCGGTAGCTTGCCGCTGTCCTGGTCACCCGGATTGCGGCTCGGCACCTGGTAGGAACCATCGTTGATCGGTCCGCCGGTGTACTGACCCGGATCGGTGAAGACCGGGTATTCCGGCAGGCACCAAGGCCCGCGGGTGTCCAGCCAGCGCGGCTCGTCCTGGTTGGGCAGGTACTTGCCGCGGGTGTTGGTCAGCTCGATGGTGACTCGCGAGCCGGGCCGCTTGGTGCCCATACCCATGAGCTGGTCGATGCGCGGCTTCATCTTGGCGAAGTTCGCTATTGCGCAGGTGTAGGTCGGCGAGTAGGTCGCCAGCTGTTCCAGCGCGGGCCGCGAGTCGGCGGCCACATCGATGATGTTGTCGCGGTTGGCGATCAGGAAGTCCGCGGTGGTGGCCGCGGTCGGATTCAGCGTGGCCAGCAGGGTGTCGATCTGCGGACGACGCTGCACGATGGTCGCGTTGGTGGTGCGCAGGTTGTCGAATGCGTCGACCAGCTGCGGCAGCGCATCGGAGTAGGTGGCGGCCACATCGGCGAAGCTCACCAGATCCTGCTTGAGATCCGGCATGACCCCGTTGACCTCACGGAAGATGTGATCCAACTTCTCCACCGTCTCACCGAGCGCCAGACCCTGACCCGAAAGCGCTTGGGACAGTGCGCCGAGCGTCGAGGCGAGATCCTGGGGCGGAATCGCCTGCAGCAGTGGCAGCACATCGTCGAGCAGCTTGCTGATCTCGATGGCATTGCCACTGGTGTCCTGATGCAGGGTCACCCCCTCGGTCAGGTGCTGCTTACTCGGCTCGTCCGGGATGACCAGATCCACATACCGCTCGCCGAACAGCGTCTTCGGCAGCAGCCGGGCCGTCGCATTGACCGGAATCTGCTCGGCCTTACCGGGATCGATCGCGAGGTCGAGGGTCACCTTGCCGCCCTCGGACCGGCTGGACCTGACCTCGCCGACATTGACGCCGCGCACCTTCACATCGGCATTGCGGGTCAACGCATTTCCCACGCTGTCGGTGATCAGTTCGACCCGGACGGTATCGACGAACGCCTTGTTGTAGATCGCGACCGTGGTGACCAGGAATAGTGCGCAGACCACGAAGAATGCGATACCGAGCAGCCGGACGCGCAATTTCTCGGTCGCGCGCCACATCTGCACGTGATTACTCATGACGGCACCTCACTGCCGCTCCCATTTCGATGATCCGCGTGCTCATCCGGCAACCCGCACTGTCGTAGTAGTTCCCCAGATTGCGAGGCTCAGGAAGAAATCGAGCACATTCACGAGCACGATCGCCGCGCGCACCGCGCGACCCACCGCGACGCCGACACCGGCCGGTCCGCCGGTGGCATTGAAGCCGTAATAGCAATGCACCATGATGATTACGAATGCGAAGACCAATACTTTGACGAATGAATACAAGACGTCTTCTGGTGGCAGGAACAGACTGAAATAGTGGTCGTAGGAACCACTGGATTGTCCGTTGAACCAGATGCTGATCATTCGCGACGCCAGGAATGTGCCCAGCAGGCCCACGATGTAGAGCGGGATGACCGCGAGGAAGCCCGCGATCACCCGGGTGGTGACCAGGAACGGCACACCCGGCACCGCCATCACCTCGAGCGCATCGATCTCCTCGGAGATCCGCATAGCGCCCAGCTGGGCGGTGAAACCACAACCCACCGTCGCCGATAGCGCGAGCGCCGCGACCAGCGGCGCGATCTCGCGGGTGTTGATGTACGCGGTGAGGAAGCCGGTCAGCACCGAGCTGCCGAGCGAATCCAACGCCTTGAAGCCCTGCAGGCCGACGACGACGCCGACCGAGCCGGACATGAACACGATGACACCGATGGTGCCGCCGATGACAGCCAGCGCACCACTGCCGAAGGTCACCTCGGCGAGCAGCCGCATGACCTCCTTGCGGTAGTGCACCGCGGTGCGCGGAATCCAGGCGATGGCCTTGGAATAGAACGACATCTGATCGCCGGCGCGATCGACGACATTCACCGGCATGCGCGCGATCTCACGGACCCGGCGGGCGGATTTCGCCAGGACCGGGGGACGGTACGAGGTGGCCACGGGTCAGGCGCCCTTGGCGGGGACGACCTGCAAATACACCAGTGTCAGGATCAAGTTCACGAAGAACAGAACCATGAAGGTGATAACCACGGATTGGTTCACCGCGTCTCCGACTCCTTTCGGGCCCCCTTTGGGATGCAACCCCTTGTACGCGGCGATCACGCCTGCGATCAGACCGAATACCAAGGCCTTGATCTCGCCGATCCACAGGTCCGGCAGTTGGGCCAGCGCGGAGAACGAAGCGAGGTAGGCGCCGGGCGTACCGCCCTGCAACCCGACATTGAAGAAATAGCCGCCGGCGATGCCGACCACCGATACCAGACCGTTGAGCAGCAGCGCGACCAGCATCATGCCGAGTACGCGCGGCACCACGAGCTTCTGCACCGGATCGACGCCGAGCACCTCGAGTGCGTCGATCTCCTCACGGATGGTGCGCGAGCCGAGATCGGCGGCTACCGCCGATCCGGCCGCGCCCGCGATGATCAACGCGGTGACAACGGGGGCGGCCTGCTGGACAGTAGCCAGGACGCTGGTTGCGCCGGTAAACGATTCGGCGCCTAGTTGTTTGATCAGAGAGCCGGTCTGCAGCGCGACAACCGCACCGAACGGGATGGCAACCAGTGCGCTCGGCAAGATCGAGACACTCGCGATGAACCACGACTGCTCGATGAATTCGCGCAACTGGAAAGGCCGTTTGAACGTCTTGCGCATAACGTCGATGAACAGCGCAAAGATGTTGCCGGCCTGGCCAAACCCCGACTCCATTGGAGTCCGCAATCGCGCCAGGGTGGAATTCACGATCGCAGATGTTACCCGTTAGTTGTGTTGTGGCGCACGGTAGTGTCGAATGACCCACCCTCGTATCCGCCCAGCTCGCTGTTCTGGTACGCCATCACCTGCGTGTCGTCGTTCTGCTCAAGTGACTCACGGATAGCCGCCTGGGCCGCATGCGGCAGGGTGTGCATGATTTCGCGGACGCGCGCCTGACGGCGAAGCACCGCCTGACGCACCGGCATGCCCGGAGTGGCCCGCATCTGCGGGATGATGCCCTCGACCTCTTCGGCGCCACCGTGATGGTGCCCGGCATCCACGAGGGCCTGCTCGCGGGCCATCTGCGCCTCGTCCTTCTCCTCCGACATACCGATCGGACCGATCATCCGACCGTTGAGGAACTGCTTGACCACCGGCTCCTCCGAGGTCAGCAACACCTCACGCGGACCGAACATCACCAGCGAGCGACGGAACAGCATCCCGATGTTGTCGGGCACGGTGCGCGCCAGGTTGATGTTGTGGGTCACGATCAGGATCGTCGCGTCGATCTGAGCGTTGATATCGATCAACAGCTGCGACAGATACGAGGTACGCACCGGGTCCAGACCCGAGTCGGGCTCGTCGACCAGGATGATCTGCGGATCCAGCACCAGCGCGCGAGCCAGACCGGCACGCTTGCGCATACCACCGGAGATCTCACCGGGCAGCTTGCCCTCGGCACCGAGCAGACCGGTCAGCTCGAGCTTCTCCATCACGATCTTCTTGATGTCCGATTCGGACTTCTTCGTGTGCTCACGCAACGGGAACGCCACATTGTCGAACAGATTCATCGACCCGAACAACGCGCCGTCCTGGAACAGCACACCGAACAGCTTGCGGATTTCGTAGAGCTCCTTATTGGAGCAGGTGGTGATATCGGTGCCGTCGATGAAGATCGAACCACGCTCCGGACGCAGCAGACCGATCAGCGACTTCAAAAAGACGGACTTACCGGTACCCGAGGGGCCGAGCAGCGCGCTGACCTCACCCGAGGGCAGCGTCAGTGAGACGTCCTGCCAAATTCGCTGTGAACCGAAGGACTTGGTAACACCCTCGGTCCTGACCTCGACGCCCACGCCAACCTCCACAAATTCTCAGCGAGCCACCCACCGGCGAACCGCGCTATTCGGTATCACGGTGTGTCGCATCACAGTGGGTGCGGTCACTGTAACCCATGAGCATGACGCGGCACACCCTTACCTGACCGAAGAGTAACCCCGAATCACTCGCAATATTCGCATTACCGTCGCACGCGTCATGACAACGCAAACGGGCGGCCCCCGATGGGGACCGCCCGTTCGGCGAGTTACTCGCGAATTACTTCACGGAGACCTTGGCGCCGGCCTCTTCCAGCTTCGCCTTGGCAGCCTCGGCGGCGTCCTTGGCGACCTTCTCCAGGATCGGCTTCGGGGCGCTCTCGACGAGGTCCTTGGCTTCCTTCAGGCCCAGGCCCGAGACGATCTCACGGACCACCTTGATGACCTGGATCTTCTTGTCGCCGGCACCCTCGAGGATGACGTCGAACTCGTCCTGCTCCTCGGCGGCCTCGGCCGGAGCGGCAGCGCCACCGACGGCGGCGACGGCGACCGGAGCAGCCGCGGTGACCTCGAACTTCTCCTCGAACTTCTTGACGAAGTCCGAAAGCTCGAGCAGGGTCATGTTGCCGAAGGTCTCGAGCAGTTCGTCAACGTTGGCCATTGTTGTTTCCTTTCGGTAGTTGGTTGTCTATGTGGGCGAAGCGCACGCGATCCACCCGCACGGGGTGTTACTCGGCGGCAGCTCCGCCTTCTTCGGCCTGCTTCTTCTCCTGCAGCGCGGCGGCCAGGCGGGCCACCTGCGAGGCGGGAGCGTTGAACAGACCGGCAGCCTTCGCCAGGTTGCCCTTCATCGCGCCGGCCAGCTTGGCCAGCAGCACCTCGCGGGACTCCAGGTCGGCGATCTTCTCGACCTCGGCAACGGACAGCGCGGCGCCGTCCATGTACCCGCCCTTGATGATGAGCGCCTTGTTCTCCTTGGCGAAGGTCTTGATGGCCTTCGCTGCGTCGACCGGCTCGCCCTTGATGAAGGCGATGGCGGTCGGTCCGACGAACAAGTCGTCCAGGCCAACGACGCCCGCTTCCGCGGCCGCCCGCTTGACCAGGGTGTTCTTGGCGACGGAGTAGGTAGCGCCTTCGCCGAGCGCGCGACGCAGATCGGTGAGCTTACCGACCGACAGACCACGGTATTCCGTGATGACGGTGGCCGACGAGCTCTTGAACTGCTCCGTGATCTCCTCGACCGCGGTGACCTTCTCGGGTTTTGCCATACTTCGCCTCCTCTCTGGATGTCGGTTCGTATTCGAACTGCCGAGTACCAGGGGCCAGCGAAAAGCAAACGCCCCGAACGCAGAGCGTTCCGGGGCGCAGTAGGTGATCGACCCGGGCATTGCCCAGATCGAATCCCAGCCTCGGTCCTCCCTGCGTGGGCCGCCGGCTCGATGCCGGACCTTCGACCACGCCCGAATGGGCGCAGCGACCAACGGTCTTCGGTAGAACGGATTGGGTAGTCATCGAACTCGTCGATTACTTCGGTCCAGAGTAGCCGAACCCGCCCCCATCTGCCAAAACGGCTGCGAACGGAACCCTTCTGCGCCCGAATTGTTGTGGCACAGCTCACAATTCGACCCACTATGTGTCGGACGTCGCGGCAATAATGTGTTACCAAGAGTGACAGTTACTGTTTGACTACCGAACTATGGCAACCTCCATAGTCGATCCACCGGTGCTGTTGGAACGACGCACCAGGCGCTTCATCGCTCTTGCCGTCATCTGTCTGGCAGAGCTGCTGGTCGTCCTCGACAACACCATCGTGAATGTGGCCCTGCCCTCCATCGGAGTGGAATTGGCCACCGGCGTCAGCGGCCTGCAATGGGTCGTCGATGCGTACACCCTGACCTTCGCCGGACTATTGCTTGCCTTCGGCAACCTCGGCGACCGCTACGGACGCCGCCGCGTCATGATGATCGGCCTGGTCGGCATGGCCGTCATGTCGATCGGCGGGGCGCTGTCGGACTCCATGGGCAGTGTCATCGCCGCCCGCGCCGCGATGGGAGTCTTCGCCGCGGCCGTCTTCCCCGCGACGCTGGCGCTGATCATCAATATCTTCACCGATAAGCGCGAGCGCGCCCTGGCCATCGCCGCCTGGACAGCCATGGCCGGCTTCGCCATCGCGATCGGCCCGATCTCGGGAGGCTGGCTGCTGGAACACTTTTCGTGGCATTCGGTCTTCTGGATCAATGTGCCGGTGGCGCTGATCGCCCTGGCCGCCACCTTGATCTGGGTGCCCGAATCACGATCCGTCCAGGTGGGGCGGCTCGATCTGCCGGGTATCGGATTGTCGGTCATCGGCATCACCGCACTGGTATGGGCAATCATCGAAGCGCCGCGCTACGGCTGGCTTTCCACGACCACACTCGGCGTCGGCGCACTCGGCGTCACACTGCTCGCGGCGTTCATCACGTGGGAATTACGCACCGGCGCACCGATTCTCGATATGCGGCTGTTCCGCAATCGCCGATTCTCCATGCCCGCCTTGGCGATTGCGGTCGGCTACTTCTCGATGTTCGGATTCCTGTTCCTTATTACTCAGTACTTCCAAGGGGTGCGGGAGTACACGCCGCTCGAATTCGGTATCGCCTCACTGCCGTTCGCGTTCTCCGTGGCGATCGGCGCACCGATCGCGACGCTCATGGCGACCCGCATCGGCACCACGCCGGTGATCGTATTCGGGTTGTTGCTCACCGGGGCCGGGCTGTATCTCGGCGGGCAGGTCACGGTGGACAGCAGTTATGTCATCGGTGTGCTGCCGTCCATGGTTTCGATGGCGCTCGGCCTGGCCATCGTGCAGGGACCGGCCACCGAATCGATCATGTCGGCACTGCCACTGGACGAAGCGGGCGCAGGGTCGGCGGTCAACGACACCACCCGCGAAATCGGCGGCACCCTCGGCGTCGCGGTGCTCGGCTCGATTGTGGCCTCGTACTACACGACTCGCATCGCCGCGCGCATCGATGCGGTGCCGACAGGGCTGATGAGCGAGAACGAGAAGAGCCTGGTGAAGGCCAGTCCGCTCAGCGTGCTCGAAATGCGCAAGCGCCCGCTGGCGCCGTTCTTCGAAAGCCAGCGCGAAAACCTCATCGTCGCAATGAAAACCGCGGCACTGCAGGGTTCGCATGCGGCATCACTGGTCGCGGCAGGTGCGGTGGTGGTGTGCGCCGTCATCGTCGCCATCGTCCTGCCATGGGGTGCCCAACAGAGCGAGTCCGTCCTGTTGGGCTGGCGCAAGCCGGATTGACCGTCGCGGCGACGAGGTCAGACGCGCGCGGCCTGCCGGACCAGGAGGTCGAGGGCTGCCAGCGCCCCCGTTCGGAATTCTGGGGTGGTGACCAGGCCGTTCGCATCGACGGCATCGCGTGCGACGGGAAGGCGAGCGCAGGTCGCCGGATCGACGATCGCGCCGACATAGCCGAGCACCGTTGTCAGGCTCGCGGCCGCACCTTCGCCACGCCCCTGCGCGGCGACATTGAGGAAGGCGGTCGGCTTTTCGTAGAGGTCGGCGGCGCCGACGGTCCAATCGAGCAGGTTCTTGAAACTGCCGGGCAGCGTGCCCGCGTACTCCGGGGTGCAGAGCAGGACCGCGTCAGCGCGGGACATATGTTCGTGCAGTGCGACAACCGAGGGATGTCCGGTCCCGTCGTCATCCGGACTGAAGGCGGGGAGTTCGGATAGGCCGTCGTACCAGAAGGTTTCGACCCCCTCCGGGGCGATCGCCGCAACGGTGCGCAATGCGGCGGTATTCGTCGAAGCACTGCGCGTACTTCCGGAGATGAGCAGAACAGCGGTCACCTCAGTGGCAACGATCGCCGCACGCGAATTAGTCCGGCGACAAAGCAAAGGGCGGGAACGCGATTCGCGTTCCCGCCCTTGTGTGCTGGGGTGCTACTTACGCATCCTCGTCGAGGAGGTTGCGGGTGCGGTTCGGGTCCACCGGGATGCCCGGTCCGGTGTTCGTCGAGACCGTCACCTTCTTGACGTAGCGGCCCTTGGCGGTCGACGGCTTGGCACGCAGGATTTCGTCCAGCGCGGCACCGTAGTTCTCCACCAGCTTGGCATCGTCGAAGGACGCCTTGCCGATGACGAAGTGCAGGTTGGCCTGCTTGTCGACGCGGAAGTTGATCTTGCCGCCCTTGATGTCGTTGACGGCCTTGGTCACATCGTTGGTGACCGTGCCCGTCTTCGGGTTCGGCATCAGGCCGCGCGGGCCGAGGACACGCGCGATCCGGCCGACCTTGGCCATCTGGTCCGGGGTGGCGATCGCGGCGTCGAAGTCCAGCCAGCCGCCCTGGATCCGCTCGATCAGATCCTCGGCGCCGACGGCGTCCGCACCGGCGGACTCGGCCTCGGCGGCCTTCTCACCGGCCGCGAACACGATGACGCGGGCGGTCTTACCGGTGCCGTGCGGCAGGTTGACCGTGCCGCGAACCATCTGGTCGGCCTTGCGGGGATCCACACCGAGACGAACGGCGACCTCGACGGTCGCGTCGGTCTTGGTGGTTGCGGTCTCCTTCGCCAGTCGCGCGGCGGCCAGCGGGGAGTAGAGCTGAGTGCGATCGACCTTCTCGGCCGCGGCGAGATACGCCTTGCTTCGTTTTGCCATGATTTTCTGTCCTTAATGTGGTTCAGAAGTGGTTATCGGGTCTGGCCGACCCTCCCACCGGGATTGCGAGTGCGAACTCACGCCTCGACGGTGATACCCATCGAACGCGCGGTACCCGCGATGATCTTGGCCGCCTGGTCGATGTCCTTGGCGTTCAGATCTTCCTGCTTGGTCTTGGCGATCTCCCGGACCTGGTCCATGGTGACCTTCGCGACCTTGGTCTTGTGCGGCTCGGCCGAGCCCTTCTGCACACCGGCGGCCTTGAGCAGCAGCTTGGCGGCGGGCGGGGTCTTCAGCTTGAAGTCGAAGGTCCGGTCCTCGTACACCGAGATCTCGACCGGAATGACGTTGCCACGCTGCGACTCGGTCGCGGCGTTGTACGCCTTGCAGAACTCCATGATGTTGACGCCGTGCTGACCGAGCGCGGGGCCGACCGGAGGGGCCGGGTTCGCCTGGCCGGCCTGGATCTGAAGCTTGATGATCCCGGCGAGCTTCTTCTTCTTGGGGGGCATCTTTCTTTCCTAGGGTTTTTGTGTCCTTGCTCTTTGCAAGATTCGGGGGTCCTAGATCTTCGCGACCTGAGTGAACGCCAGCTCGACCGGAGTCTCGCGACCGAAGATCGACACGAGCACCTTGAGCTTCTGCTGCTCGGCATTGACCTCGGAAATGCTGGCGGGCAGCGTCGCGAACGGGCCGTCCATCACGGTCACCGACTCGCCGACCTCGAAGTCGACCTCGATGACCGGCTTGGGCGCGATATCGGTGGCGGTCGAAGCCGCGGCGGCGGCCTCGGCAGCGGGCTTCTTCTGCTGCTGCGCGGCCGGGACCAGGAACTTCACCACGTCGTCGATGGAAAGCGGCGACGGCCGCGAGGTGGCGCCGACGAAACCGGTCACACCGGGGGTGTTGCGCACCGCGCCCCACGACTCGTCGTTGAGTTCCATCCGGACCAGGATGTAACCGGGCAGCACCTTGCGGTTGACGTGCTTGCGCTGACCGTTCTTGATCTCGGTGACCTCTTCGGTCGGCACCTCGACCTGGAAGATGTAATCCTCGAGGTCCAGGTTCTGCACGCGGGTCTCGAGGTTGGCCTTCACCTTGTTCTCGTAACCGGCGTACGAGTGGATTACGTACCAATCGCCGGGGGCGCGCCGCAGCGCGGCCTTCATCTCGGCAACCGGATCGGCGGGTTCGGCATCGACAGGAGCGGCCTCGACAACTTCGGCGTCAGCGGCGTCGGATTCGTCGACAACAGCTTCCTCGACGCCCGCGGACTCCTCGACGGTCTGCACCGCTTCGTCGACCGGGAACTCGTCGGTTGTGTCGTTCTCCGGGGTGCTCACTGGGGCACTCGCTTCCTGTGTCGTCACGTACATCCTTTGCGTACCGGGCCTGGCGCGCTGTAACGCGCCGGCTCGGGGTCGGCTACCGGCGTCGGCGGCGATCAGCTAGCCGAACAGCCAGTTGACACCCTTGATGAACGCCAGATCCAACCCGCTGATGAACGCGACCATGAAAATCACGAACACCAGAACAACGCTCGTATAGGTGACCATCTGCTTCCGGTTGGGCCAGATCACCTTGCGCAGTTCCGCGACTACTTCGCGCAGGAACTTGATCAAACGCTTGAACGGGTTACCCGTCTTCTTGCGTTCGGCCCGATCGGTCTTCTTGGCTGCCTTGCCCGATGTGGGCCGATCGATCGTGGCGACCGAGCCCGAATCGGCATTGCGACTGCGCCGCGCGGACCGCTTACCGCTCGGCCGAGCCACCGCGGCGGTGTCGTCGTCCTCGGCATGCGCGCCGTGGCGATTATCCCGCTCGTCGCTCACGCCGTCGCCTCGCTACGCTCGGCGCCGCCGTGCGCGATGCGCGCTGTGCCAATGGCTCGCTCGCTACGCTCGCTCACGTCGATCCTTTCGTCGCTGGCATCCAGGGCAGGGGCGACAGGACTTGAACCTGCAACCTGCGGTTTTGGAGACCGCTGCTCTGCCAGTTGAGCTACGCCCCTTCGGTTGGACGATCCAGCTGTCCAACCACTGTTCTGTGTTCAGTTGTCGTTCTTCCACCTGGTGTCACACAACACGCGCGCCACTCCGGCAGTTGCCGGCCCCGTCGGCGAATCCTTGCGGACTCACCTGGAACCAGCCCTTGCAGAGCAGCGCGCAGCGGCTGGTGACCCCAGAAATCTGAGTGTACGTTACCGCCTGCGGCATTTGCCAATCAGGGTCGCTCGACCAGGTCAGGCCAGTTGGACCGTCGCGGTGGCGCGTCCGAAGATCTTCTTGCCCGCCGACTTCGCCACGATGGCGACGACCGCGGTCCGGGTCTCCGGATCCACCGACTTCACCTTACCCGTGAACTCGACCTCCGCAGGCTCCTCGGAGCCCACGTAGACCGGGCTGGTGAAGCGGACGTTGTACTCCTTGACCGCGCCGGGATCGCCGAGCCAGGAGCTGACGAAACCGCCGCCGAGGCCCATGGTGAGCATGCCGTGCGCGACCACGTTGTCCAGGCCGACCAGCTTGACGACCTCGTCACTCCAGTGGATCGGATTCGCGTCGCCGGAGACGCCCGCGTAGTTCACCAGATCGCCGCGGGTCAGCCGGACGGTGCGCGGGGGCAGCTCGGCGCCGACAGCGACGTCCTCGAATTTGATCGCGTGCTTGCTCGGCACGATCGCGGGCACCACGGGCGCGGGCGCCGCGAGTGCATCGGTGGCCGCCCCGGTGCGCGGATGGTGGCTCGGTGCGTCCTCGCCGATGCCGTGCATGAGCACATTGCGGACCGCGCCCTGCAGGTTCGGATCGATATCGCCGCCGCTGCGGCCGATCAGCGTGGTGTAGGTGGTGAGCACCACCTCGTCCTGCGCGGTGACGATGTTCTTGGTGACGATGATGTCGCCGCCGAAGGCCTGCCGGAACGAGTGCAGGTAGACATCGCAGACCAGCTGGTCGCCGACCTTGATCGGCCGGCGGAATTCCAGGATCTGATCGGTCTGCATGATCTGGCTCAGGTCGTAGCCCGTGACGATCTGCTCGAAGAGTTTGCGCTGAGCCAGAATTCCGACCAGGGAGATGAAGGTGACCGGGGCGAGCAGGCTGTCGTAGCCGTACTCCTGCGCGGCGTCCTCATCCCAGTGCACCGGGTGGTAATCCTGCACGGCGCGGGCGTATTCACGCACCTTCTCGCGGCCGACCTCGTAGTAGTCGTCGACGCGGTAGTGATGACCGACCATCGCCGCGGCGTGCGCCGCGGGGTCGAGTTCTTCGTCCGCTGCGACCGCTTCGTCTGTACCGGTGTTGATTGTCACGGGAGGACTGTACCTATCTGACCCCGAGCCCCGGAGTCGACGGAGCGTTCAACCACCGCACTCGAGTCGGAAAACACGTCAGGGCCGGACATATGTCCGGCCCTCGCAAGTGTCACGACCCGAGAATCCGGGACGAACCCGGAAGCCAATCAACGCGGCAGCGGCACGCGTGGTGGACTAGCGGGATTCGCGGTGCGCCCGGTGGGTACCACAGTTCGGGCAGAACTTCTTCAGCTCCAGCCGATCCGGGTCGTTGCGCCGGTTCTTCTTGGTGATGTAGTTGCGGTGCTTGCACTGCTCGCAGGCCAAGGTGATCTTTGGCCGGACATCGGTGGACTTCGCGGCCACGATATTCCTTCTTTCGGGTCAACCAGATGGTCTGATCGGTCTTTGGTAGCGATGGCCGGACTTGAACCGGCGACACAACGATTATGAGTCGTTTGCTCTACCGACTGAGCTACACCGCCACGGGGTCGCATTGCTCGGTGATGCCGCGCCCAACCTTGGAGATGCCGAGTCGGTCACCACCGGCAATCCGGCGAGCCCCCTAACGGAATCGAACCGTTGACCTTTTCCTTACCATGGAAACGCTCTGCCGACTGAGCTAAGGGGGCATGACTAGCTCCGCACCGTGACCAACGTTCAGGACTCCGGCGCGGCGAAGTCTTGAACGAGGTTACACACTCACCGGTCGCACCTCCAAACCGGGTGGTCAGAGCGGCTTTTGCGGCCACACGCGGCGGCCGCGACGACGCCGCCTACCGATAATTGACGAACTGCAGCGCGATGCCGAAGTCCTCACCCTTCAACAATGCGATCACCGCCTGCAGATCGTCGCGCTTCTTACTGGAGACGCGTAGTTCGTCACCCTGGATCTGCGCCTTGATGCCCTTGGGCCCCTCGTCGCGGATCTTCTTGGAAATTTTCTTCGCATGCTCGGCGTCGATGCCCTGCACCAGCGTGCCGGTGATTTTGTAGGTCTTGCCGGAGGCCGCGGGCTCGCCGGCATCGAAGGCCTTGAGCGAGATATCGCGGCGAATCAGCTTTTCCTTGAATACGTCGAGCGCCGCCTTGACCCGCTCTTCGGCCTCGGCACTGAGCACGATCTTGTCCTCACCGGACCATTCGATACTCGCGCCGGTGCCACGGAAGTCGTAGCGGGTGTTCAGCTCCTTCTCCGCCTGATGCAGCGCGTTGTCGACCTCCTGACGGTCGACCTTGCTGACAACATCGAAAGACGAATCGGCCACACTTCGCTCCTGTCCTGGCGGTCCAACGGGTCCCAGCTGACCCTTTCGAGCGACCTGCAAGCAGTCGCCGGCGACCAGATGATCCGGTCACCGTCAGTTCTACCCCGGAGCGCGACCGTAGTCCCGTCGCATGGCCGATGGCCAGCCGGTTTGCATTCAGGGTGCAGGTTCGTTGTAAGCTGCTCTGCGCGTCGAGAAGCGCGACGGCAGGTTGCCCGAGCGGCCAATGGGAGCAGACTGTAAATCTGTCGGTGAAAGCCTACGTAGGTTCGAATCCTACACCTGCCACCGAAAACCCCCGCCGATCATCATGATCGGCGGGGGTTTCTCATTTCCGCGGGCATTTACCGCTGTCGAAGTGCGGCCGGGTCGGTCGCATTCAGGGTTGCCACGAGTTCGTCCTCTTCGTATCTGAAATGGGTTTCCAATTCATTGGCGAGACGGTCGAAATTCGGTGCGCACCTGGGCCGCGTCGGCACTGTTCGGCAACTGTTGCAATTCGGCGAGTGCCGCGGCGACCACACCGTGCTCTCGCCGCAACCGCTCGACCACCGGAGCCAATTCGGGATGCTGGCGGACCAGCGCCGGAAAGACACCGTCTCCTCATTGATGTGATGCTCATGTAGAGCACCACAGAGTGGTTGCGCAGATCCTTTGGCAGGCTTGGGATTTCACTCGAGTCGTCGAGCTCTCCGAGTTGTCCGCCGAAGTCGGCTGTGTATCTGTCATGTCCCGCGTCCTTCCGGATCGCCGGGCGGACCGGCGACCGCCGGTATTAGCCTTGCCAGCGAGATTAGATTTTGCTTTGCAAGCGAAATTACTTTGTAGATAAAGGTTATTTGGAGGTGTGCGGGTTGCCGACGGGTGCGCGTGGCATCGAGGTGGACGAGGGCATTCGGAGTCTGCTGCTGCTCATGCCGCGGGTGGTGGGGCGGGCCAAGAAGATGCGCGTTCCCGAAGAGCTGCAATCGTTTTCGCTTGCTCCGCGGCATCTGTCACTGCTGGCGAATCTGGTGTTCGAGGGGCCGATGACAGTGAACGAGCTGGCCGCACGGCTGGAAGTCGCACCGACGACCGTCAGTCTGATGGTGGGCGATCTGAGCCGTCAGGGGGTGCTGGAACGCCGCTCGGATGCGGCGGATCGCCGTCGGACCATCGTCGCCATCGCGGCGGCGCACGAGAAGTCGGTCAATGCCTGGCTCGGTGGCAGTGCGCGGGCCTGGCGGAAGGTGCTCGAGCCGTTGGATGCCGAGCAGCGGCGGATGTTCGTCGACACGCTACGGGCGTACGAACAGGAACTCGCGACCGAACACGATTGAACGCGTCGGGTCCGCCGATCAGTAGTTGCGGGGCCCGCCCGCCATTTCCTCGAGCCGGGCGATGCGCTCGGCCATCGGGGGGTGGGTGGAGAACAGGCGTGCCGCACGCTCACCGGCCCGGAACGGGTTGGCGATCATCAAGTGCGACTGGGCAGTCAGCTGCGGCTCAGGGGGCAGCGGGGCGGCCTGTACGCCACGCTCCAGCTTGCGCAGCGCCGAGGCCAGGGCGAGCGGGTCGCCGGTCAGCTCGGCGCCGGATTGGTCGGCCTGATATTCGCGGGAGCGGGAGACCGCCAATTTGACCAGGGTCGCGGCGATCGGGCCGAGCAGTGCCACCAGGATCACGCCGAGGATATTGGGGCCCTCGCCATTGCGGTTACCGCCGAACATCGAGGCGAAGAAGGCCAGGTTGGCCAGGCCGGAGATGACCGCGGCAAGTGCGCCCGCGATCGAGGAGATCAGGATGTCGCGGTTGTAGACGTGCGATAGCTCGTGGCCCAGTACCGCGCGTAGTTCGCGCTCGTCGAGGATCTGCAGGATGCCGCTGGTACAGCAGACGGCGGCGTGGCGCGGATTGCGTCCGGTCGCGAAGGCGTTGGGGGCGTTGGTCGGGCTGATATAGAGCCGCGGCATCGGCTGACGCGCCGTGGTCGCGAGCTCGCGCACGATGCGATAGATGACCGGGGCCTCCAGCTCACTGACCGGCTGCGCGTGCATCGCCTTGAGCGCGATCTTGTCGCTGTAGAAATAGGCATAGGCATTCATGCCTACGGCGAGCAGGACCGCCAGGAACAGAATCATCGGGCTGCGGAACATCGCCCCGGCGAACACGATCAAGGCCGAGAGGCCGACCATGAGCCCGAACGTCTTCAGCCCATTCGCATACCCGTGCCCGTGCATACGTCTCCTTGCCCACTCCCCCGTCCGTCGAGTGTCTTACGGCAGATCAACGATAGAGATCGGGTGCAAAGTTCCGGATGTGATCCAGTCCGGCGCGCCGGTGCGAACCATCAGCCGACGCGTTCGATGGTGTAGCGGACCAGGCGCTCGAGTGCGTCGTTGGCCGGGCCCGACGGCAGCGCGGAGAGTTCGGCGTGCGCGATATCGGCATAGCTTTGCAGCTTCTCCTTGGCCAGCACCATGCCGCGGGAGTGGGCGAGCAGGGACAGCGCCTCCTCGACCTCGTCGTCGGTCTGCAGCGGGTGGGCCAGCAGTTTGCGCAGGCGGTCGCCATCGGCGCCCTCGTCGCGCAGCGCGTACAGCACCGGCAGGGTGTGCACGCCCTCGCGCAGGTCGGTGCCCGGCGTTTTACCGGATTGTTCGGCAGCCGAGGAGATGTCGATGATGTCGTCGGAGATCTGAAAGGCGGTGCCGACCGCATCGCCGAGCCGGGCCAGCCGCTCGACGTGTTCGGCATCGGCGCCGGAGAAGGTGCCGCCGAAGCGTCCGGCGGCGGCGATCAGCGAGCCGGTCTTCTCCCAGACCACGCGCAGGTAATGCTCGACCGGATCCTGGGATTCGCGGGCGCCCATGGTTTCCCGCATCTGGCCGGTGACCAGTTCGGCGAAGGTTTCGGCGATGATCCGCACGGCATCGGGGCCCAAAGTCGAGGTGAGCCGTGACGCGTGCGCGAAGAGATAGTCGCCGGCCAGGATGGCGATGCTGTTGCCCCAGCGCGAATTCACGCTCGGTGCGCCGCGGCGCATCGGGGCCTCGTCCATCACGTCGTCGTGGTAGAGGGTCGCCAGGTGCACCAGTTCGACCACGGTGCCCGCCGTGATCAGCGCCGGATCGGTGGGACGCGGACCGAGCTGGCCGGTGAGAATGGTGAACAGCGGGCGGAATCGCTTGCCCCCGGCCTTGGCCAGATGCAGCGCCGCCTCCTGTAGGAACAGTTCGCCGTCGGACAGTTCATCGATCAGGAGTTTTTCGACATCGATGAGGCCATTGCGCACGGTCTCCGCGAGCTCGGTATCACCGAGATCGACTCCGGCCACCACCGTGCTCTCATCACTCACAGCCGATGTGCTCATCTCTTCTCCCAGCGATGCGTCCGACCCCACGGTAGAGAACCTAGCGTGTCCCCGCCGCGCGGCCCATGAACACCGTCACTATGCGGTGTATCAGACACTTTTCCATATCGTTTACCGACCTCATCGATCGCATGGTCTGCGCCACGGGCAGGCTCCATCGACACGAACCGAATGCTCCTGCGAGTATTGAGCGCATGGGTTCACCGGATGTCACCCCCGCGGGCGGGGACGGGGAGACGCAGAGCGCGATTCCCACACAGACCGAAGTGCTCGTGGTCGGTGCCGGGCCGGCCGGATCGGCCGCCGCCGCCTGGGCCGCGCGGGCCGGTCGCGATGTCCTGCTCATCGATTCCGCAGTCTTCCCACGTGACAAGACCTGCGGCGATGGACTCACCCCGCGTGCGACCGCCGAATTGGAGCACCTCGGACTCGGCGACTGGCTGCGCGCGCACACCGTGAATCACGGCCTGCGGCTGACGGGTTTCGGTCGCGCGGCGCTGCTGCCGTGGCCAGGCGGTTCCTTCCCAACGTATGGAAGTGCCATTCCCCGAACCGAACTCGACGACAAGCTGCGTGAGACAGCTGTGAAGTCCGGGGCCAGGACGCTTGATGGCACGAAAGTGATCGATGTCATCCGCGAGGGTGTCCGCGTCACCGGTGTGACGGTGAAGACGGCGGAGGGCACCCGTTCGATCGGATGCAGGACGCTCGTCGTAGCCGACGGTGTCCGCTCCCCGATCGGCAAACTGCTCGGCCGAACCTGGCATCGGCAGTACGCCTATGGCACCGCGGCCCGCGCCTACATCAAATCCGCGCGCAGCGACGACCAGTGGATCACTTCGCATCTGGAGCTGCGCAATGCCGACGGCGACTTGGTGCCCGGCTACGGCTGGGTGTTCCCGCTGGGCAATGGCGAGGTGAACATCGGCGTCGGCTCGCTGGCCACCGAGCAGCGGCCCTCGCATATCGCGCTGAAACCGCTGCTGGAGCACTACACCTCGTTGCGCCGCGAGGAGTGGCAGTTCGAGGGCTCGCTGCGGGCGGTCGCGTCCGCACTGCTTCCGATGGGCGGGGCGGTGTCGAATGTCGCGGGGCGCAATTGGGTGCTGATCGGCGATGCCGCGGGCTGTGTGAATCCGCTCAACGGCGAGGGCATCGATTACGGACTGGAGGGCGGGCACATGCTCGCCGAGCTGCTGGACGAACCGGATCTCACGAAGGTGTGGCCGGAGCTCTTGCGTACCCGCTACGGTCGGACGTTCTCGGTGGCGCGGCGGATCGCCGGTCTGGCGACCCACCCCAGGATGGTGCCGATAGGCGGGCCGCCGGTGATGCGGTCGAAGTATCTGCAGCGCACCGCGGTTCGGGTGATGGGCAATCTGGTCACCGACGAGGATCTGGATCTGACGGCCAGGGCCTGGCGGGCCGCGGGCCGGGCGTCCTACCGCTTCGACGAACTCGCACCCTTCACCTGAGATGACCGGATTACCCGCGCTCTACCTCCTTCCGCATCTGCGGCGGGCGCGGGATCTCGCGGACCGCAACTATGCCGAGCCGTTGAATCTGGACGAATTGGCCGCCGCCGCAGGGGTTTCGAAATATCACTTCCTGCGCGCGTTCGCGGCCGTATACGGCGTGACGCCCGCGGCGTATCTGGCGGAGCGGCGGATCGAGCGGGCACAGGACTATCTGCGGGCCACCAACCTCACCGTGACCGAGGTCTGCATGCTGGTCGGGTACAGCAGTCTCGGGTCGTTCAGCAGTAAGTTCCGGCAGTTGGTCGGGGTGACACCGTCGGAGTATCAGGCCAAATTCGCGGATGGCGCGCCGCGGATTCCCGGCTGTTACGTGTTCATGCACGGGCTGTCGGATCGCAAGCCGCGGGACTGAGTGCTCAGCGGTTCGCACAACTCAGCAATTTCGGAGAAGCGTCCGGGTCGACGCGCTTCCTAGCCTCTGTGCATGACTATTACCAATGTCTCGCTGGTCACCGTGTACGTCACCGACCAGGACGCGGCCAAGCAGTGGTACACCGAAAAGCTGGGGTTCGTCGAGACCAGCGATGTGACCATGGGCGATAACGGATTCCGCTGGGTCAGCGTGGCACATCCCGATCATCCCGAACTCGAAATCACCCTGATGATTCCCGGACCGCCGCTGGACGACAATCTCGCCGACGCCATCCGCCGGGCCCTGGCCAATGGCACCAACGGCGCGCTCGGCCTGAAGACCGACGACTGCCAGAAGACCTTCGAGGAATTGACCGCCAAGGGCGTGGAGTTCATCCAGCCGCCCGCCGAGCGGCCCTATGGCACCGAGGCGATCATCCGGGACAACTCCGGCAACTGGCTGGTGCTGGTGGAACCCAAGGAATTCAGCCCGGAGGATTTCGCCTAGCCGAAGAGCCGGGCACGCCCCGGCTTTCGCCGGGGCGTTCGGAACAGGTCAGGCGCTCGCCTGCGCGGCGACCCACTTCTCGATATGTTTGCGCTCGCTCACGAGCACCCGATGATGCAGCTGCTCGGCCAGCGGTTCGATGGCACCGCCGACCAGCGGCACCTTGACCCGCACGGTGCCGACGACCTCGATCTCGGACCCCTCGACGGTCGGGCGCAGTTCATAGGTGCCCGACATTTCACTGCTGATGCCGCCGGTGGCGCCCTCGAAGGTGCCCTTGGCGATTTCGCCGTCCAAAGCCTGCCAGTTGTCGGTGCGCGAGAGCACCAGTTCGCTCTTGAGTACCTTGCTCACGATGCCGGGAACCTTGTCATCGCTTGCCTTTTCGGTCATATGTATGCGGATGGTGTCCGTGCCCTGCGGATGCGAGAGATCGAGTGTGGCGGTCTGCGCATCGGCGAACCGGGACTGCCAGACGTCATCGGTGGTGAGTGCCCGGTGAAGATCTTCGACCGGGACGGCGTAGGGCACGGTGAAGCTGAATTTTCGGGGCATGGCCGCAAACGGTATCGGAGGCGGCAAGTAGCCTGTTGTGGTGTCGGAAACCAGCCAGTCTGAAAGGCGTTCGAACCGCCTGCGGCGGGCCAGGATCGGGGTACTGACGGCGGCCGTCTTCCTCAGCGCCCTCGTCGTGCTGCTGGTGCTGGCCGCCTGGCGCAACGACTATCTGATCAGCTCCGACAAGGGTGTGACCTCCGCCGAGGTGCTCTCGGCCGGGCGGCTGCGTTCGGCGGTCATCTATGTCACACCGGACGGAAAGACGCACAATCCCAAGGTCGGGGTGCTGTACCCGACCAACCTGACCGCCGGTGAGCGGATCAACGTGGAGTACAGCCGCAAGGACCCGGATCTGGTCCGGGTGGCCGGACGTGACGTGCGGGTCGCGATTCAGCCCGCGCTGTCGGTGATCCTGGTGGTGTGGGCGGTCGCGCTACCCACGATGTGGCTGCTGCTGCGGGCGCAGCGCCGTACGCCTGGCCCGGTGAACGGATCTCGCGCGGCGGCCGGCGCCGCCTGAGGCGAGCGGCCCCGACAGTTCGCCGGATCTTTGCGTATCGGTCATTTCGACGTGACGGCGTGGCGCGTTGCGCGGGTCAACCTGGGATGGTGCGAGTAGCCATCGTTTCGGAGTCGTTCCTGCCGAATATGAACGGCGTCGTCAATTCCGTGCTCCGGGTGCTGGACCACCTGGACCAGCACGGGCACGAGGCGCTGGTGATCGCGCCGGATACGCCACACGGGCTGCCCGCCGCGCCACGGGTGTACAAAAGATTCCCGGTGCATCTGGTACCAGCGGTGATGGTGCCGAAGGTCAGCTCGCTGCCGGTGGGCCTGCCGCAGCCCGGGATCACCGCCGCGATCGACGAATTCGATGCCGATGTGGTGCATCTGGCCTCGCCCTTCCTGCTCGGCGCGGGTGGTCTCGGTGCGGCGATGCGGTTGGACCTGCCGACGGTCGCGATCTACCAGACCGATGTGGCCGGATTCGCGAAGAGTTATGGGCTCGGACTGGCCAGTCGAGCTGCCTGGGCCTGGACGCGACGGATTCACGAGGGCGCGACACGGACGCTGGCACCGTCTCGCGCGGCGGCCGAGGATCTGGGGCGGCACGGTATTCCGCGGGTGCACCGCTGGGGCCGCGGTGTCGATATCGGCCGGTTCACGCCGTCGGCGAAGCTGCCGGAGCTGCGAGCCTCCTGGCTGCGCGGGCAGGACAAGCTGCTGGTGGGGTTTGTCGGGCGGCTGGCTCCGGAGAAGCATGTGGAACGGCTGGCGGTGCTGGCGGGCGATCCGGCGATCCAGCTGGTGATCGTCGGGGACGGGCCGGAGCGGGCCCGGTTGGCGCGGATGATGCCTACCGCGATCTTCACCGGGGAACTCGGTGGTGCCGAGCTGGCGCAGGCCTACGCGAGCCTGGATGTGATGGTGCACGCGGGTGAACACGAGACGTTCTGTCAGGGCGTGCAAGAAGCCCTGGCCGCCGGGGTTCCGGTGATCGGGCCGGACGCGGGTGGACCGCGCGATCTGATCGCGCACTGCCGCAACGGCTACCTGCTGCCGGTGGATCGCTTCGCCGAGCTGTTACCCAGTGCGGTTGCGGCGCTTCGTGATCCGCTACTGCGGGCGCGATTCGCCGCGGCCGCTCGCAAGTCGGTGCTGCACCGGACCTGGCCCGCCATCTGCACCGAACTGATGGGCCACTACGCCGACGTCACGGGGATCCGGACCCAGTTGCCGCACACCGCGTAAATCGTTTGTGAGTTTCACGACCTCCGAAAGCCGATTACGGGGTGTGACCATGGAAAAGACCGGCGCATCCGATGGTGATGCGGATTGTCTGGGCCAGCTCGGCGCGGGAGTCTCGCCCGGCATGTGTTACGCGCGGTAGGTTCGGGGGCGTGGCGAAAACAGAGCAGCGGGAACCGGTTCGGGCTTCGCTGGATAAGCAGCCGCACGAGGTCGCGTCGATGTTCGACGGGGTCGCGAAGCGGTACGACCTGACCAACACCGTCATCTCCTTGGGACAGGACCGATATTGGCGCTGGGCGGTGCGCAAGGCAGTGGCGCCACGGCCGGGTGAGCGCGTGCTCGACCTCGCCGCGGGCACCGGTATTTCGACGCTGGACCTGGCGAAATCCGGTGCCTGGTGCCTGGCGGCCGACTTCTCCCAGGGCATGCTCGCCGCCGGCAAATTCCGCAATGTGCCGATGGTGGCCGCCGATGCGACCGCACTGCCCTTCGCCGACGATTCGTTCGACGCGGTGACCATCTCCTACGGTCTGCGCAATATCTCCGAGACCGATACAGCGCTGCGCGAGATGCTGCGGGTCACCAAACCGGGCGGGCGGATGGTGATCTGCGAGTTCTCCACGCCGATCGTGCCGATCTTCAGCACCATCTATCTCGAGTACCTGATGAAGGCGCTGCCGAAGGTCGCGGTGGCGGTGAGCAGTAATCCGGATGCCTACGTCTACCTCGCCGAATCCATCCGGGCCTGGCCGAATCAGCGGCAGTTGGCGCTGCGGATCGCCGATGCGGGCTGGTCGTCGGTGAAATGGCGCAATCTGACCGGCGGGATCGTCGCACTGCACCGCGCTTACAAATTGGGCTGACCGCCGAATTGAACTGAGCTCCTGGTCGCGGCATATTTTCGTGGCGTACGCCACACCTCACGGGGGAAATTTGCCGTGGTGAGGTTAATTGTCATCTGTCGATAACGTTGGGTAAATCGGCCGCAATCGGCGGTGCGCATGATCGGTGGCATGACCGATGCAGGCACCGATCGCGCGAGCACCGCCAGAACGGTGTGCTCGTACTGCGGCGTCGGCTGCGGCATCGTCGTCGAGACCCGCGCGGGTGCGAACGGTGCGCCGGTCATCGCCAAGGTCCGCGGTGACAAACTGCATCCGACGAATGCGGGCCGGCTGTGCACCAAGGGCGCGACCCACCAGGAGTTGATGGCGGCGCCGGGGCGGATGGAGACCGCATACCGTCGGCCCGAGCGCGGTCAGGTGCCCGTACCGGTGCCTGTCGACGAGGCAGTGCACGAGGTGGCCACCCAGCTGCGGGCGATCCTGGACGAATACGGACCGGACGCCATCGCGCTGTACGTCTCCGGGCAGATGTCGCTCGAGGCGCAGTACCTGGCGACCAAGTTGGCCAAGGGGTATCTGCGGACCAAGCACATCGAGGCCAATTCCCGGCTGTGCATGGCCAGCGCCGGAACCGGCTACAAGCAGTCGCTCGGCGCGGACGGGCCGCCCGGCTCCTACGACGACTTCGAACACGCCGATCTGTTCTTCGTGACCGGCGCGAATATGGCCGACTGCCATCCGATCCTCTATCTGCGCATGATCGACCGGGTCAAGGCGGGGGCCAAGCTGATCGTGGTGGATCCGCGGCGCACCGATACCGCGGCGCGGGCCGATCTGTTCCTGCAGATCGCACCGGGTACCGATCTCGCCCTGCTGAACGGGCTACTGCACCTGCTCGTCGAAAACGGTGATATCGACTCGGACTTCATCGCCGAGCACACCGAGGGCTGGGCGGCGATGCCCGAATTCCTCGCCGACTACCCGCCGAACCAGGTCGCCGCGATCACCGGGCTCGCCGAGGACGATATCCGGACAGCAGCGCGCTGGATCGGCGAAGCCAGTGCATGGATGTCGCTGTGGACCATGGGACTCAACCAATCCACCCACGGCACCTGGAATACCAACGCGCTCTGCAACCTGCACCTGGCCACCGGGGCTATTTGTCGTCCCGGCAGCGGGCCGTTCTCGCTGACCGGTCAGCCGAATGCCATGGGCGGGCGCGAAATGGGCTATATGGGTCCGGGTTTGCCCGGGCAGCGCAGCCTGCTCTCCCCCACCGACCGCAGCTTCGTGGAGACCGCGTGGGGCGTCGAGCCGGGCACGCTGCGCACCGAGTCCGGACCGGGAACGATCGAGATGTTCCGCGAGCTGTCCGAGGGGCAGATCAAGGCGGCCTGGATCATCTGCACCAATCCCGTTGCCACCGTCGCCAATCGGAAGACCGTGATCGGCGGGCTGGAGGCGGCCGAGCTGGTCATCGTGCAGGACGCCTACACCGATACGGCCACCAACTCCTACGCCGACATACTGCTGCCCGCGACGCTCTGGGCCGAAGCCGATGCGGTGATGGTGAATTCGGAGCGCAATGTCACGTTGCTGCAGCGCTCGGTGGATCCGATCGGCGATGCCCGTCCGGACTGGCTGCTGATCGCGCAGGTCGCCACCGCGATGGGCTTCGCGGGCTTCGAATACTCCTCCAGTGCCGAGGTTTTCGACGAGATCAAGCAGTTCGCCAATCCGGCCACCGGATACGACCTGCGTGGCATGAGCTATGAGCGGTTGCGCGAGGGGCCGATGCAGTGGCCGTGCGCCGCGCCCGACAGCGCGCGCAACCCGATCCGCTACCGCAATGACGGTGTCAGCCAGGAACTTTTCGTCGACGATGCCGGGCGCCAGCCCCGGTTGGCCTTCGCGACGCCGAGTCGTCGCGCGGTGTTCTGGCCGCGCCCGCATCTGGCGCCGGCGGAGATGCCCGACGACGACTACCCGTTCATGCTCAATACCGGCCGGCTGCAGCATCAGTGGCACACCATGACCAAGACCGGCAAGATCGACAAGCTGACCAAACTGACCGGCCAGCCGTTCGTCGAGGTGCATCCCGAGGATGCCGAGCGGCTCGGGGTCGAGGCGGGTGACCAGCTCGAAATCGCCTCCCGACGCGGTCGAGCGGTGCTGCCGGTGCAGATCAGCGACCGGGTGCGGCCCGGTGATTGCTTCGCGCCGTTCCATTGGAATGACGAGCAGGGCGAATATCTGACGATCAATGCCGTGACCAATGACGCGGTGGACCCGGACTCGTTGCAGCCCGAATTCAAGGCGTGCGCGGTGTCGTTGCGGCGCGTCGCGGTGATGCCGAAAGCGGCCGAAAGCCCTTCGGTGGGAGTGCCGGAAACCGCCGCGAACCGTGGTTCGCACCCGCTGGCGGTGATGCTGGGGCTCGACGCGGGCACAGCGCCGACGCTCAGCGAGACCGAACGTATCTATCTCGCCGGATATCTCTCGGCACTGCAATCCCTTCCGGTGACCGGTCAGCCGGTGCTGCCCGAATCCGCGCCGCTGGCCAAGAACAGTCGGCTGTGGATCGACGGACTGTTGGCCGGTATGTATTCGCGAAGCGCGGCAACAGAATCCGCGGCCACCGACGATATTCCCGACGAACCGACCCGGCCGATCACCGTGCTGTGGGCCTCACAGACCGGAACCGCGGAAGAGTTCGCGGCGACGACGGCCGCTCGCTTGGCCGAATCCGGTTTCGCGCCGCGGCTGCTCGATATGGACTCGTGCGAACTCCACGAACTCACCGGGGATGTACTGGTGATCAGCAGCACCTTCGGCGACGGCGGACCGCCGGATAACGGCACCGACTTCTGGGAACGCCTGGACGACAGTGTGATCCGATTGACCGGCATGCGGTTCGCGGTGTTCGCACTCGGCGACTCCTCCTATGACGACTTCTGCGGCCACGGTCGCAAACTGGACGCGAAACTGACCGAACGCGGGGCCACCCGTCTGCTCGCACGTGTCGACAGCGAACCCGATTACGAGGAAGCGGCGGCGCGCTGGCTCGACGAGGTGCTCGCCGTACTGGACGGTGGTACTGGCGAGACGAGTCCTTCCGGTCCCGGCGGAACTCGGATGCCCGAGCGGTCCTCCGGGGCCACGATGGTGCTGCCGCGCACCGCACCGCCGCTCGGCCGAAACCAGAGCCCGGGCCCCGCACCGTTCACCCGCAACGCGCCGGTGACCGCACCGCTGGTGCGCAATGAACCACTGTCGCATGCCGGATCGCCGAAAGAAGTGCGCCAGTTCGGCTTCGATCTACGCGGGCTGAAAGCGAACTACGAGGTCGGCGATTCGCTCGGGGTCTGTCCGACGAACGCCGATTCGATGGTGGCGGAATGGCTCCTTGCGACCGGGCTGGACGGCCGTCGGATCATCGAATTCGACGACCAGGAGTTGTCGCTGGCCCAGGCGCTGCGGACCCGTTACGACATCACGAAGGTCAGCCACGATCTGCTCACCTTCATCGCCGAACGCAATCCCAACAACCGCCTGGCGAAACTGCTGCGCCGCGACAATCGCAATGAACTCGACAACTACCTGTGGGACCGGCAGGCGGTCGATGTGCTGCGCGAGTTCCCGGTGCGCGCCGATCTCGTCGAATGGCTCGGCACGCTGAAAAAGCTGCAGCCGCGCCAGTATTCGATTTCGTCGAGTCCGCTGGTCAGTCCCGACGAGGTGCAGCTCACCGTGGGTGTTGTCCGGTACGGCGACCCCGCCGCCATCGGATCCGCCGCACGGCGCGGTGGGGTGTGCTCGACCTTCCTCGCCGACCGCGCCGACGCCGCCGAATCCGCGGTGCCGATCTTTCTGCAGCGCGCCCCGCACTTCCGGCCGCCGCTCGATCCGACCGCACCGATGATCATGGTCGGCCCCGGCACCGGCATCGCGCCCTTCCGCGGCTTCCTGCAGGAACGCCGTGCCCTCGGCTGCAGCGGCCGCAACTGGTTGTTCTTCGGCGATCAGCATGCCGCCCAGAACTTCTACTACCGAGCGGAATTGGAGGATATGTTCCGCTCGGGCTTCCTCACCCGACTCGATCTGGCCTTCTCCCGCGACCAGCGCGAGCGGATCTACGTGCAGCACCGGATGATCGAGCACGGCGCCGAGCTGTGGTCCTGGCTGCGCGACGGCGCGCACTTCTATGTGTGCGGTGATGCGGCACGCATGGCCAAGGATGTCGACGACACCCTGCTGACCATTGCCAGGATCCACGGCAAGCTCGACGAGGACGGGGCGCTGGCGTTCCGGAAGCAGTTGGTTGCCGAGAAGCGCTACGTTCGCGACGTGTACTGAGCCGATCCCCTCACACCGCAGGAGCACTCAGGCGCGCAAAGTCCGGCAGCCGGTAGTACGGGTAGTAGGGGTACGCCGGGGTAGTCGCGCCGGCCTTGTCGAGGCGCGCGATCTGCTCGGCATCGAGCTCCCAGCCGACTGCGCCGAGGTTCTGGCGCAGCTGCTCGGCATTGCGCGCGCCGACGATGACGGTCGACACCGTCGGACGGCGCAGCAGCCAGTTGAGGGCGATCTGTGGGACGGTCTTACCGGTCTCCGCGGCGAGTTCGTCGAGGACGTCGACCACGTCGTAGAGCTTGTCGTCATCGACCGGCGGACCTGCCTCGGCGGTCTGATGCAGACGGCTGCCCTCCGGAAGTGGTTGGCCGCGGCGGATTCTCCCGGTCAGCCGACCCCAGCCGAGCGGGCTCCACACCACCGCGCCGACACCCTGGTCCAGGCCGAGCGGCATGAGCTCCCATTCGTAGTCGCGACCGACGAGTGAGTAGTAGACCTGATGGGCGACATACCGGGTCAGGCCGTGCCGGTCCGCCGCGGCAAGGGATTTCATCAGCTGCCAGCCCGCGAAGTTGGAGGCGCCGAGGTAGCGGATCTTGCCCGCGCGCACCAGATCGTCCAGTGCCGCAAGGACTTCCTCGACCGGAGTGTGCGCGTCGAAGGCGTGCAGTTGGAACAGGTCGATGTGGTCCGTGCCGAGCCTGCGCAGCGCCCCCTCGACCGCCTTGATCAGGCGCGAACGGCCGGAACCCGCGTCGTGCGGACCGGGACCGGTCGGCAGGCTCGCCTTGGTCGACAGCAGCAGCTGGTCACGCCTGCCCTCGATAGCCGCACCGAGTACCTCCTCGGAGGCGCCATCGGAATAGACATCGGCGGTATCGAACATCGTGACGCCCGCATCCAGGCTGATATCGACCAGTCGGCGCGCCTGCTCCGCATCGGTATCGCCCCACGCGCTGAACAGTTCGCCCCGCCCACCGAAGGTGCCCGCGCCGAAACTCAGCGCCGGGACGAGCAGACCTGATGCGCCGAGCCGCCGGTACTCCATGATGACTCCTAAAGGGTCTATAGTTCCGTTAATGCTCTGAACATACACCTGTCGGGTTACAAATGAAACTGGAGTTCCTTTATGGAGGCTGACACTGCGACCCCCGGCTCGGTTCGCCCTGGTGGACGCACCGCGCGCGTTCGCGAGGCCGTGCTGCAGGCGGCGGGTGATCTACTCGCCGAGCGCGGTTTCGCGCACCTGGATCTGACCGAGGTCGCTGCGCGCGCCGAGGTCGGCAAGACCACGGCCTACCGCCGCTGGCGCAACTCCACCGGACTCGTCGCCGACCTGCTCGTGGATATGGCCGAACAATCGCTGCCGCGCGCGGATACCGGGTCCCTACTCGGCGATCTCACCGCCAACGCCCAGCTGGTCGCCGAAACCCTCACGGACCCTCGACAAGGCAAGCTCTTCCAGGCCGTCATCGCCGCTGCCACCTGCGACGAAACCGCCGCAGCCGCCCTACGCCGCTTCTACGACATCCGCCTGACCGAATGGACCCCCTGCATCGACGACGCCATCGCCCGCGGCGAAATCCCCGAAAACACCGACGCCCGCGCCGTCCTGACCGCCGTCTCGGCCCCCCTCTACTACCGCCTCCTCGCCAGCGGCGACCCGATCGACGACGCAGCCGCCCGCACCGCCGCCGCGGCCGCCACCCGAGCCGCCTCAGCAGGCATCTTCACGAAGCCATGAACAAGATCAGGTGGAACTGGTGGCGGGCCCTTCGGGCGATACCGCCACAGATTCCACCTGATCTTGATCGAGGCAAGGTGTTGCGAGTTATTCGGTGGAGGGGCGGGGTGGTTGTGGCCCGGGGGGGGCGAGGTGATCAGCGGGGCCAGGAGGGGGCGCGGCCGGTGAGTCCGACGATGCGGTCCAGGGGCGGGGCGGTGTCGGGGAGTTGGACGACAGGGCCGAACATGCCCGGAGTGCCTTCGGGTGGTGTGTCCCTGAGGAATTCGAGCAGGACGGTCAGGTGCACCGGGTCGACTGTCAGTTGCTGATCGGTAGCGCGGGCGAGATCCCAACTGTGGACAACGATTTCGTCCAGCGCGATCGTGGCCATGACGACCGCCGGGGCGGATACCCCGCCCGCTTCGGTTTCGCCGTCCCAGGCCGCCGGATCACGCCAGGCCTCGACGAGTGCCTTCAGTTGGGCCGGAATGCGAGAACGCCAGTCGGCGGGCAGGGCGCCGTCCGGGCCGATGGCGGGCGCGACCGAACGGCCGACCGCTTCCTTGGTCGCGGCCTGGCGGAAGGCCTCGGTGAGTCCGATGACGTGGACGAACAGGTCGCGCACGCTGGTATCGGTGCAGGGTGTCGGCGCGCTCAGCTGATCGTCGGTGATGGCGCCGACCACCGCCTCCAGGGCGGCAGCGGCCGGTTCGAGATCGAAATTCGGGTGCATCGGGTCCTCCTCGGCAACGGACATCACCGATTGAGACGGCACGCGCCAACAGAATTCATCGGTGCCACGATCCGAGCCGCCGCCGACCGCGTCGGGATCGATCCGATGCCGTGCGAGGCCTGCCCGCCGCCGTTCATCGCAACCAAGTCGTAGCGGCGAAAAGTGCTGGAAAAGCGGAGAATTGGTAGATGAAGGGCGATCGGGTGGAGATCGTCGTCGACTTCGGCGACGGGTCTCGCAGTTATGAAGTGGTCGCGACGCGGGCCGGACGCAAGGTCGAGGTGCGCATCGCGCGTGGCGTGGTCGAGGTCAGCGAAGTAACGCGAACGGGCGTCGCGGTGCGGACGGCGCGGTTCATGGCGGGGCGCACACTGGCGCTCGTCGAATTCCCGGCGAATGGTTCGGATCCGGTCGACGGCGAGTAGCAGGTGGGTTGCCGCGCGGCCGGACTAGGAGCATTCTCAACAGTGTTGGACTGGTTGTCCGCCTGCGCTGTGATTCCCGCAGCACCTGGAGTTCGCTCGGCAGAGCATCGGGTACCCAGCCGAAAAGCACGCGCGGAGAGGAACGAACGATGACCGATCCAAGCACGTCCCGCACCGTCGACGCGGTTTCGGAAGCCGACTACGTCGAGCAGAACGTCCCCGCCTACCCCGAGATCGTCGATGACACCGACGACAGCTCCGACCGCGAGCTCGCGGCAGCGGTCGATCGAGATGCCTTCGACGCCAATCCGGCCGATGTCGTGGAACAGTCGATCCCGGTGCCGCTCGACGACGATCGCGATTCCGAGCCGGAGTACTGATCGGCCCGTCGGCTTACGGCGCGATCTTGGCCCGCACCGTCGCGTGCAACTCCCGCAGACTGGAACGCTCGGTCGCGACTTCGAGCACCCGCAACCCGTGCGCGTGCCCGGCCAACTCGACCGCCAACTGCTCGGTATCGACCTGCTTGTGCGGAATCCGGTAGGCGGCACACAGCGCGGCCAAATCCATTCCGTGCGGCGTACCGAAAACGCGCTCGAAAACACCGGCGTACTGCGGATCACCCTGTTCCAGGAGTTCGAAGATGCCGCCGCCGTCGTCGTTGGCGACCACGATGGTCAGATCGGCGGGGCGGGGTTCGCCGCGGCCGATGAGCAGGCCGGAGGCGTCGTGCAGGAAGGTGAGGTCACCGATCAGCGCGATGGTGCGCCCGGTGTGGTGCAGCGCCGCGCCGACGGCCGTGGAAACGGTGCCGTCGATACCGGCCACGCCACGATTGGACAGCACTCGGACACCCGGCCGCGGCGGCGAGACCAGGGCCGCGTCACGCACCGGATTGGATGCCCCGAGCAGCAGCTGATCGCCCTCGCGCAACGCGTCCATGACCACTGCGGCGACGTGCAGCCCGGTCGGTTTCGGGTGGCTGGCCAGTTCGGCGCGAACGACTTGAACGGCCTTAGCATCGAGTTCGCGGCAGTACGCGAGCCAGTCCGCACTCGGCGCACCCGTGGTAACCGCCCGGGTTCCGGTGCCGACCACATTGCCGGACACATCGGGCCAGCGCGGGCCGGTGGTGAGCGCGTAGACGGTCACGGCCGGATCCGCGAGCACTTTCGCGACCTGGCGATGCAGCGTCGGCCGCCCGGTGATGATCGCCTGCCGCGGCTTCAGCAGCGGCAGGGCCAGCGGATGCAGGGCCGGACCGTGCATCGGGGCAGTGGGTTCGGCCACTGTCGGCAGCTCGGCCAGTTCCGGCCGCAAGCCCGCGCCGTGGCCGGAGATGACGACCGTATCGGGCGTCAGGTCGAGATCGAGCGGCACATCGAGCGTCGCATAGCGGGTGCACGTCCACGCCTCGCCGCCAGGGCGGCCCTGAGGTGCCCACTCGTCCGGCATGTGATCCGGCACCAGCGGCTCGCGCAGCGGAATATCGAAATGCACCGGCCCGGCATTGCCGGAACGGGTGCCACGGGCCGCCGCGAGTACCCGGCAGACGGCCGAACGCCACTGGCTGTTCTGCTGGCCGTAGGGCACGCCGCCATCGGCGTCCGACTCCTCCTCGGCGAGTCCGAGGCTGATCGAGGCACGGACCTGGCTACCGAACAGCCCGAACTGTTCGACGGTCTGATTGGCGCCGGAACCGAGCATCTCGTAGGGCCGGTTGGCGCTCAGCACCACCAGCGGTACACGGGCGTAGTTCGCCTCCAGCACGGCGGGGCCGAGATTGGCGACGGCGGTCCCCGAGGTCATCACCACCGGCACCGGCAGTCGACTGGCGATGGCGAGTCCGATGGCCAGGAAGCCCGCGGTTCGCTCGTCGATGCGCATGTGCAGGCGGAGCCGGCCTGCCGCATCGGCCGCCTGCAGCGCGAATGCCAGGGGCGCGTTTCTCGACCCCGGGCACAGAACGACGTCTCGCACACCCCCGCGCGCGAGCTCGTCAACGACCACTTGCGCCTGTGCTGTAGACGGATTCACATCTCCAGCCTCTCAGACAGTTGCTTCGACGTCTTCGTCACCCTGCTCACAATGGCACCTCGCCAGCGCTCGGCACCATTGTGCCCCGAGGGCGCTGTGCCGTTGGTTCGCTCGCTGCGCTCCCTCACGCTGTCGGGGGTTGGCGGAAAATTCGCCCCGCGTCCACCACCGGACGCGGGGCGCTCAGCGCCCGTGGTCGGCCGAATCGCCGTGCGCGACAATGAGCGTCGCCGACGCACCCACCACGGAGCGAGTTCCATGCGCGAACGCAGTGAGCCACAAAAAACACAGCCGCCCACGCGGTCATGCCGGAGCCGAGCGCTAGCGAGGCGCAGGCACCAGCGAACGCAGTGAGCGACAAAAAACACAGCCGCCCACGCGGTCATGCCGGAGCCGAGCGCTAGCGAGGCGCAGGCATGAGCGCGATACGCGGCGCCGTAGCGCCGCAATCCAACTCAGGCGTGCCGCTGCACGAGGTCGCCCAGCCGCGGCAGGGCCTCGATGACGTTCTTCTTGGCCGAGGAACGCATCGACGAGTAGACCTTCTTCAGCGCCGGACGCGTCGAGGCGTCGGCACGCGCGTCGGTCACCGCGAGCAATGCCTCGGCGACCTCGTCCGACTTGGCGACCAGCAGGTCGGCGAACTGGCCGGACCCCGTCGCCGAGTATTCCTGCCAGAACGGCTCCAGCTGCGAGACGAGCTTGGGCGCCAAGGACTCCAGCGCGTCCGGGACGATGGACGGGCTGATCTTCTTGACCGCCGCGTAGCCACCCTTGACGGCCAGGCCCGACGCACCACCCTTGTCCGACACCTCGGCGTCCAGAACCTCCTTGGCATCGGCAAGGAAGGCCGTGCGCTTTGCGTCGTCGAGCAGGGATTCAGACAGTGCTGCAACCACTTTCAGGTTCCTCCGGGATCGATGTCGATGAACGAGCGCACGTCACTATACGCACTGGTGCGCAGAGTCACACGGCACTCATCGGGCTACGGCTGCCACGGCAGCAATTGGACCATCAATCCTTCACAATCCGCGAGGACATTGCCCTGCTCATCGACCAGTTCCGCGGTTATGTACGTTTTGCGCCCTTCGATGCGATCGACGCGCCCCCGCACGGTCAGCGGTGTCTGCAACGGAGTGATTTTGCGGTAGTTCACATGGAGATACGCGGTGCGGCTGATCGGCCGTCCGGCGTAATGCACGATCATGCCGAGCAGATCGTCGAAGAGCAGTGGGAGCACGCCGCCGTGTGCCGCGCCGTTGCCGCCGAGATGGAAGCGACGGAATTCACCGGTCATCACGATGCCGTCGGGTCCGGCCTCGATCACCTGCCACGGCAGCAGCAAAAGGCTGCCGCGCCCGGGCAATTCGACCGCCCGGCCCGCCGGGCCCTGGAGCTCGGGTGCGCGATACGGCTCGAGCAGATCGATGAGTTCGCGGGTCCGGTCGAGTGCCTCGCCGTAGATCTCGTCGGGGGCGTCCACGGAGACCACCAGATCCTGCAGCGTGCGCATGGCCTCGACGAACGGGCCGAAGTCGGCGCCGACTCGCGCGCGGGAGACCTTGGGGAAGCCGCCGTGCTTCTCGTACCGGGATTCGTCCACCGCGCTGTTGTCGATGCGCGGACCGGACCGCCCGGCAACGCGCTCTGGAACCCGTTTCACTGCCTCGCTCATACCTGCACGGTATCGCGTTGTTATACACCGTCAAGTCGTACCGTCCAGTAATGGAATCGGCACCATAGAAGTTCGCATGGAAGTCGCTGGCATCCGAAACATCGGTGGGGGCAATAATCACTGGGGTGACGTTCAATCCGAAGCTGTGGCGGCCCGTTCCTGGGTTCGAGAACCTGACCGACATCACCTATCACCGGCATATCGAGCAGGGCACCGTCCGGGTGGCCTTCGATCGGCCGGAGGTGCGCAATGCGTTCCGCCCGCATACGGTCGACGAGCTCTATCGCGCGCTCGATCACGCCAGGATGACCCCGGACGTCGGCGCGGTGCTGCTCACCGGCAACGGTCCCAGCCCCAAGGACGGCGGCTGGGCCTTCTGCTCGGGCGGCGACCAGCGCATTCGCGGCCGCAGCGGCTACCAGTACGCGGACGGCGATACGGCGGACACCGTCGACCAGGCGCGCGCGGGCCGCCTGCACATCCTCGAGGTACAGCGGCTGATCCGGTTCATGCCGAAGGTGGTCATCGCGCTGGTCAACGGCTGGGCCGCGGGCGGCGGGCACAGTCTGCACGTGGTCTGCGATCTGACCCTGGCCAGCCGCGAGCACGCCAGGTTCAAGCAGACCGACGCCGACGTCGGCAGCTTCGACGGCGGTTACGGCAGCGCCTATCTCGCGAAAATGGTCGGCCAGAAATTCGCGCGGGAAATCTTCTTCCTCGGCCGCCCCTACACCGCCGAGGAAATGCATCAGATGGGTGCGGTGAACAAGGTCGTCGATCACGCCGAACTGGAAAATGTCGCACTGGAGTGGACCGCCGATATCAACGGCAAATCCCCACAGGCCCAGCGCATGTTGAAGTACGCGTTCAATCTGCTCGACGACGGTCTGGTCGGTCAGCAGCTCTTCGCGGGCGAGGCCACCCGGATGGCGTACATGACCGATGAGGCGGTCGAAGGCCGCGACGCCTTCCTGGAAAAGCGCAAGCCGGACTGGACCCCCTACCCCTGGTACTTCTGACATGGACATCCTCAGCAGCCGGGTCATCCTGCGGCCCGCCGACTACCAGGCAACCCTCGCGTTCTACCGCGACGGACTCGGCTTGGCCATCGCGCGCGAGTATCCGGGCGGCACGGTTTTCTTCGCTGGACAGTCGCTGGTCGAGGTGGCCGCGCACGGCGGATCGGGCAAATCGACCACCTTCGAAGGCGCGCTCTGGCTGCAGGTTCGCGACATTTCGGACGCGGCGGCGGAGCTTGCGCTGAAGGGGATCCGCATCGAGCGCAAGCCGGTGCGCGAGCCGTGGGGACTGATCGAAATGTGGGTGCGCGATCCGGACGGCGTGCCGATCGTTCTGGTCGAAGTTCCCGCCGAGCATCCGATCCGGCGGGATTCGCGCTGGTCACCGGACTGATCACACCGGCAGCGGCGGCGCGGCCGGTCCGGCTCGAGTTGCCAATGCCGACCCCGGCGAGGACGATAACCACGGATGACCGCCCGACCGCCGACGTCCGGGTGAGCACCGACTGAGTACCGTCCTCCGAGTGAATCGCAGTCTCGATGTCCGGCGTACCCGACTTCTTCTCCCCTGACGCGGCCGAACCCCCAGCGCGCCGCCCCAGCAAACCGACCCCTGCCGCGTGCGGTCGTGTCGACATGACACGATCAGACTCGTGAGGGAGCGCAGCGAGCGAACCATGAACACAGCGCGCCTGCGCATGACGGCGCCGAGCACCAGCGAGGTGCGGTCGCGCACGACGGGGGCGAAATCATGAGCCGCACCCTGCGGACGCTGCCGATGCCGACCGGATCCGGGCTCGGCGATGTCATGCCGCATCTACGAGAAGTGTTGGAGGGCAACGGCCCGGCGTGGTTGCCGATACCGACCAGCGACCGCCGGGAGGCCCGGCGGCTGAGCGATGCACTCTCGCCCGGCGAACTGATCGATGACGAGGCGGCACTGGTCGTGACCACCTCCGGCACCACCGGTGTGCCGAAGGGCGCCATGCTCAGCTCCGCCGCGCTGCGGGCCAGCGGGACCGCGACACACGATCGACTCGGTGGTCCCGGCACCTGGCTGCTTGCGCTGCCGACCCATCACATCGCGGGCATTCAGGTGCTGCTGCGCAGCATTCTGGCCGGTACCGAACCCAGCGTGCTCGACGTTTCCGGCGGCTTCCTCCCCGAGGCGCTGGCCGGCGCGATTTCCGGTATGCGCGGTGAGCGCCGCTACACCGCGCTGGTGCCGACCCAGCTCATCAAGGCGCTGGAGGCGCCCACCGCGGCGGCAGCACTTGCCAAGTTGGACGGCGTGCTCGTCGGCGGGGCGGCCACTCCTGCGCCGGTCTACGAACGCGCGAAAGCGGCCGGTATCAACGTCGTTCGCACCTACGGCATGAGCGAAACCTGCGGCGGCTGTGTGTACGACGGAGTTCCGCTCGACGGCACCGAGATTCGCATCGAGGACGGTCGCGTGCTGCTCGGCGGCGCGATGATCGCCATCGGCTATCGCGGCCACCCCGACCATCCCGCGTTCGCCGAACCCGGCTGGTTCCGCACCGAAGACGCGGGCACCTACGAGAACGGCGCGCTCAGGATCAGCGGACGGCTCGACGAGGCCATCATGACCGGCGGACTGCTCGTCATCCCGCAGGTCGTCGAGGCCGTGCTGATCACCCATCCGGGCATCAGCGAGTGCGTGGTGCTCGGTCTGCCCGACGATCGGCTCGGCCAGCGGGTCGCGGTCGCGGTGGTCCCCGCTCCCGGCGCCACCCCGACCCTCGAGGAGCTGCGTGATCACGTCGTGCGCGAACTCGATTCCATCGCCGCACCGCGCGAGCTGGCGCTGCTGGACGAGCTTCCGCTGCGTGGCCCCGGCAAACCCGACCGCGTAAAACTTCGCGAACGCTTGTCCGCCTCCCCGCGTATTTAGGCGCCAGACCCAGGTGCCACCACAGCTGCGTCGGCGACCGGCGATGACGTCGTTACCGAGTTAGCCCATACCCGACGAGTTACCCATGTTCTCCCGAAATCAGTTGTTACGTTTGCCGCGTTGACCTAGCGGTGCATGAGCACGCGATCGTGGTGCAAGGTCGCGCGACATCGTGATGCAAGGGCCGTGCAAGACGGCGGCCCCAAAGTCTTGTGCATGACTTCTTACACACCCACTTCAGCGCTCGCCGTCGAGGCGGACAGCCTGGTCAAGGTGTTCGGGGAACAGCGCGCCGTCGACGGTGTGAGCCTGGCGGTTCCGCAGGGCTCGGTCTACGGCGTGCTCGGCCCGAACGGCGCGGGCAAAACCACGACCATCCGCATGTTGGCCACCCTGTTGCGCCCCGACGGCGGCAGCGCCCGCATCTTCGGCCATGACGTCGTCGCGGAGCCGACGGCGGTTCGGTCCCTGGTCGGCGTCACGGGGCAGTACGCCTCGGTCGACGAGGACCTGACGGCCACCGAAAATCTGATCATCTTCTCCCGCCTGCTCGGCCTCAGCAAGATCGATGCCAGGCGCAAGTCGGTCGAACTACTGGAGGAGTTCGACCTCACCGAGGCGGCGAACAAGCCGCTGAAGAACTTCTCCGGCGGTATGCGACGCCGTCTCGATCTGGCCGCCAGCCTGATCGCGACACCGCCGCTGCTGTTCCTGGACGAGCCGACGACCGGCCTCGATCCGCGCACCCGCGCCCAGATGTGGGAGACCATCCGCCGCCTGGTCCGCGAGGGCGCGACCGTCCTGCTCACCACGCAGTACCTGGACGAGGCCGATCAGCTCGCGGACCGGATCGCCGTCATCGACCACGGCAAGGTGATCGCCGACGGCACCGCCGACGAACTCAAGGCCTCGGTCGGTGGCTCCTCACTGCATCTGACCCTGGTCGACCGGGCCCAGCTCGAGGAGGCACGCCGGGTTGTCGGTGACTTCCTCGGCGTCGACGCCCAGATCACGCCGGAGGCCGGTCGGCTCACCGCGCCGCTTGCGGACGCGGGCATGACCGCCGATCTGCTGATTCGCCTGCGCGAGTGGGATATCGCGATCGACGAGATCACCGTCACCAAGCCCAGCCTCGACGAGGTCTTTCTCACCATCACCGGCCACCCGGCCGACGACAACGATTCCGAACGGAGCGCGGCATGACGACCATCACCGCCGAGAGCACCGCCGCGCGGCATGCGGCACCGACCTCGATTCCCGAGGTCAGCAATAAGATCAGCCTGCAACAGACCGTGTCGACCTCG
Source organism: Nocardia pseudovaccinii (assembly GCF_050942345.1). Classification (NCBI taxonomy): domain Bacteria; kingdom Bacillati; phylum Actinomycetota; class Actinomycetes; order Mycobacteriales; family Nocardiaceae; genus Nocardia; species Nocardia pseudovaccinii. Next base: position 1,239,478 of record NZ_CP192074.1, on the reverse strand, counting down.
CTCACCATGGCCTACCGGGGCATCCTGAAAATCAAGCACAATCCCGAGCAGCTGTTCGATGTGACGATTCAGCCGATCCTGTTCACCGCGCTGTTCGCCTACATCTTCGGCGGGGCGATCGGCGGGAGCGTGTCGAACTATCTGCCGGTCCTGATTCCCGGCATTCTGGTGCAGACCGTGATCCTGACCTCGGTCGTCACCGGCACCCAGTTGCGCGAGGATATGGACAAGGGCGTCTTCGACCGGTTCAAATCCCTGCCCATCGCCCGCATTTCGGTGCTGGCGGGTGCGTTGATCGCCGATATGGTGCGCTACGCACTGGCGACGACGCTGACCATCGTGGTCGGTCTGGCCATCGGCTACCGGCCCGAGGGTGGTGTGGCCGGTGTCGTGGTGGCCGGTCTGGTCATCGTGGTCTGCTCGTTCGCGGTGAGCTGGATCTGGGCGCTGGTCGGCGTCACCGGTAAGAGTGCCGCAGGCGTGCAGGGCATTTCGATGATGGTGATGTTCCCGCTGACCTTCATGTCCGGCGCGTTCGCTCAGGTGAGCACCATGCCGGGCTGGATGCAGGGGCTCAATCACGTGAATCCCGTGTACTACATGGTGAATGCGGCCCGAGCACTGATGAACGGCAATGTCTACGGCAGCGATCTGGCCTGGTCGCTGATCGGCTCGGTGATCGTGATCGCGATCTTCGCGCCGCTGAGCATCAAGGCGTACATGCGCCGGGCGTGATGCACAGAAATCGCGGTGGGTGCTTCACCCACCGCGATTTTCGTTGTCGCAGGACAGTTCCTGCAGGAGTTCGAGGATTCTGTCCGCCGCTTGCCGCCGACGCATGCCTGCGGCGCGGGTCAGTGCTTCGTCGAAGCGCCCGTCCCCCACCGTTGTTCGGTGCAGTGCCGCGTGCCGCCGCAATTCGGCCGACGGACTATCCTGTCGCCCCAGCACTTTGGTAGACAGCGAGAGCAACTCCAAGCCGACCTCCGAATCGCGTCCGACCGCGAGACAGAATGTTCCGACGGCATTGCCGACCGCGCCGATCTGTGGCAGGTCGGGGAACTGCCCGAGTCGGCCGGCCGCGAGGCGCAGCAGTGTCCACGCGATATCGGCGGCCTCCGCCGCCCGTCCGTGCAGCACGTACGCGTCAACGGCCCCGCTCGCGGTCACCAGAATGCCCGGGCCGACCATCGGGGCGTCATCGGGCCAGCCGTGCAGGTCCAGCGCCCGCCGGTAATAGTGCAGCCCGGCGTCGATATCGCCCTCGGCCAGTTCGAGTTCCGCCATCCCGACGACTACCGGCGCCAGGCGGTGGTTACGTCGGATGTGTGGGTCATCGATCGGCGTACCGTGTGCCGGATCGCCATCCGCGGCGCCGAGCGCGAAGCCCAGCTCCCGCCGCGCCTCGTCGAGCCGGCCCGCGCCGATCAACGACACTGCGAGATAACTGGACATTTCGACGGCTTCTTCGTGGGCGCGCAACTCCCGCAACAGTTCCGCCGCCCGACGGTAGTACTCCACCGCATCGGCATAGTGCGCGGTCTGTCCGGCGAGCTGCCCGAGGTGCTGGGTGACCATCGCCGTGCCCCAGACATCGCGGCCCTCGATCAGCTGCAAGGCAGCCTGCGCATCCCGGGCGGAGCCGTAGACATCGCCAGCGTTCTCCCGGATATTCGCGCGCATGAACACCGCCGCGCCGCGCACCACGGGGTCCGGCGACCGGGCGCCGTCCGCGAACTGCCTCGGCGTGTCCGAGCCCGAGGCATTCCCGCAGGCCATCGCGCCGAGAAAGCGCGCTCCACCATTGAGATCGATTGCGGTGCTGAGCAGTCGACGGATCCTCGCCCGCGTGGTCGCCACCTCACGCAGGTCCGCGCCGAGGAACACGACATGCATGCCGATCTGCAGGTGCGCGAGCATCTGCAGATCGGCGACCGGACCGCGCACCGGACCGGGTTCGGGCGGCAGGGTCAGAATCCGGCGCGCCCAACCGCTCAGCTCCATATGCGCGCCACGCATCACCCATAGTGTGCCGGCGACCGGGAAGACCCGGTACACCGTGCGGGCGTCCCTGCGCTCCAACGCATATCGCAGCACCGCGACCAGGTTGTCGAGTTCCGCGCCGACCGAGAGCACGGTGGCCACCTGCTCGTCGGACAGATAACGGTGCACCGTGGCGATCGAATAGTCACGGGCCCAGCGCGACATGCGATCCATCACCACGGGACGCTCGTCGACCGCTCCCGAAATGCCCGCCGCCGCATCGGATCCGGTCAGCGCGAGCTGTTCTTCCCCGAATTCGCGAACGGTTTCCAGCATCCGGTAGCGGGTGCCGATCAGGCCCTCATCGTCGTCCAGGACGGTCAGCAGCGACTGGCCGACCAGCCCGTCCACGGCCGTGGCCACATCGTCGACATCGGGGCCGCCCGCCACCACTTCGGCCGCATCGAGGGTGAACCCGGCCGGGAAGCGGCACAACCTGCGCAAGGCGATCTGTTGCGGCTCTTCGAGCAGATTCCAGCTCCATGCGATCACCGCGTGCAAGGTGCGATGGCGTTCCGGCGAGGAGCGATCTCCGCTGCGCAGCAACGCGAATCGGTGTTCCAGGCGGGTTTCGATTTCCTCGACGCTCATGGTCCGCACCCGGGCGGCCGCGAGTTCGATGGCCAGCGGCAGCCCGTCGAGTGTGGTGCACAGCCGGGCCACCACCTCGGGATCCAGACGGACGGTCGGCCGCACCGCTCGCGCTCTGGCCATGAACAGCTCGGTGGCGGGCGATCCGGCCGCGTCGATCGCCAAGGGCGCCAGCGGATAAACCGTTTCCGCGGTGATCGCCAGCGGCGCTCTGCTGGTGGTGAGGACACTGAGCTGGTCGCAGCTGCCGACCAGGTCGGCGACCACTTCGGCGACCGCGTCGATCAGGTGCTCGCAGTTGTCCAAGATCAAGAGCGTCGGGCGGGCGGCGAGCGCATCGCGCAGTCGGCGACCGGCATCGCTGTAGCCGGTGGAGCGCCGCCACGCCGTCTCCCGGACGATCTCGCCGAGACCGAGCGTGGTGCTGATCGCGGCCTCGATATCGGCGCGCGGATCGGCATCGGCGGCCGTATCGGCCCGCACCGAGGCCAACTCGACCAGCACCACGGATTCGCTGCGCGCGACCCGTGCGCCCAATTCGTTGGCCACCCTGGTCTTTCCGGTGCCGCCGGGGCCGAGGACGGTGGTCACCCGGGAGCGGTGCAGCAGTTGCTCGAGTGCGTCCAGATCGGCGGCGCGTCCGAGCAGGGCATTGGGAGCCGCGCGCAGGCCGATCGCGGAGCGGGCACTCGGCGGCACGGCAGCGGCCGAATCCGAAACTCGTCCCATCGAATCCAGTGCCGTCGCATCCCGCCCTGCGGAATCCCGTGCGGCCGAATCCGCTACCGCGGCCGATACCGCCGGATCAGCCGGTGTGACCGAATTCACGGCGGGGGTCGGCTTCGATACGACCCCACCATGATCGGTCCGCGAGGCGAATCCGGGCACCGGATCACCCCGCAGGATCGCGGTATTCAGCTCGACCAGCGCCGGACCCGGATCCGCGCCGAGTTCTTCGACAAGTCGCCCACGGATCGATGCGAAGACATCGAGGGCTTCGTTGGGCCGACCGGCTGCGGCGAGCAATCGCATCAAGGTGGCGTGCGCGGCCTCGTCGAGCGGTTTGGCGGCCGCGGTGCGGCGGGTGATCGCCACCGCACCGTCGAGATCACCCCCGGCGACCCGGGCGGCGACCTCGATCTCTGCTAGTTCGGACCAGCGGTGTGCGGCCGCGGCGCGCAGCTCGTCAGCGAGGTCGCCCGCGGGTAGGTCGGCACCGGGCTCGCCGCGCCAGAGCGATCTGGCCTGCGTCAGCACCTCTAGACATCCGGCGTGGTCGCCGTCGGCCTGTTTGGCGCGGGCCGCGCGCACCAGGTCGTCCGCGAGGGTCAAATCGACCTGATCGGCGGTCAGCGTGAGACGGTAGCCCGCCGGACCGATCTCCAGCGCCGCATCCGGCAGCGCCGCGCGCAGTCGCGACACCTGGGTGTGCAGCGCGTTCATCGGCGCGCGCGGCGGCTGCTCACCCCACACCTCATCGATCAGCGCCTGGGCACTGCGGCTACGGCCGGGACGCAGGGCCAGCGCGGCGAGCAGCAGTCGCGACCGTGCCCCGGGCAGCGCGGCGAGCGTGCCGTCTCGGCGTAGCGCGATTTCGCCCAGCAGGGCCACTACGACCGATTCGCCTGCGGGCGTCGTCAGGGTTTGACTTCGGCCGTTCGGGCCGCTCTGATCGGGAAACATTCCGTGGTTATCGTATGCGAGCCCCGGCGCGAGCGACGGGCCCGGAGGCGGTAGCGCAGCGTGACCACGGAGGGACCCGGGAGTGCCGCAATCGAATACCGCCTGCCAGGCTGACATGGTTTTTCGCCCCTGTTCGGACCGGTAGGTCGCCTACGCTGTGCGCATGGCTGAGTTCGAAATCGTTCGGCAGGCTGTGATCACGGCCGAGCCCGCGCGCATTCATGCGCTGATCGACAACTTCCACGAGTGGACCAAGTGGTCGCCATGGGAGGACGTCGATCCGCAGCTGCAGCGGAAGTACTCCGGGCCGGACGCCGGAGTCGGCGCCCAGTACGCCTGGGACGGCAACCGCAAGGCCGGTCGCGGCAGCATGGAGATCACCTCCAGCGACGACCGGGAAATCGGTATCCGGCTGGCCTTCGAGAAGCCGTTCAAGGCCACCAATAAGACGACCTTCGAGCTGAACCCGGTCTCGGCCCTCGAAGGAGAAGAACCCCGCACCGAGGTGGTCTGGCGGATGAGAGGCGAGCACAAGGGCCTGATGGGCGTGCTCGGGAAGGTGTTCCCGATCGACAATATGATCGGCAAGGACTTCGAAAAGGGCCTGGACCGACTGAAGACCGCCGCCGAAGCCGACTGAACCGCCCGAGCGGACCGAATCGCGGCCGCGCATTAGGCTGCGAACATGGCTACTGCAGCGCAATGGATCGAGGGCGCACGGCCCCGTACCCTGCCGAACGCGATCGCCCCTGTCCTCGCCGGAACCGGCGCCGCCGCCTCCATCGATGGCGCGGTGTGGTGGAAAGCGGTTCTCGCGCTGCTGGTTTCGCTGGCCCTGATCATCGGGGTGAATTACGCCAACGACTACTCCGACGGCATCCGCGGCACCGATGACGTGCGGGTCGGTCCGCTGCGACTGGTCGGGCAGAAGCTCGCCTCGACCGCCGCGGTCAAGAATGCCGCGATCATCAGCCTGGCCATCGGCGCGGTCTTCGGGCTGGTGCTCGTCATCGCGACGGCGTGGTGGTTGCTGCTGGTCGGCCTGGCCTGCCTGGCCGGTGCCTGGTTCTACACCGGCGGCAGCAAGCCCTACGGCTACAGCGGGTTCGGTGAACTCGCGGTTTTCGTCTTCTTCGGTCTGATCGGGGTGCTCGGCACCGAATTCGTGCAGGCCGAGCGGATCGAATGGGCGGGCCTGGTGCTGGCGATCGGGGTCGGGGCGTTCTCCAGCGCGGTGCTGGTCGCCAATAACCTGCGCGATATCCCGACCGATACCGAATCCGGAAAGGTCACGCTCGCGGTCAAACTCGGTGATCCGCGGACCCGGACGCTGCACTTGGCGCTGCTCGCCGTGCCGTTCATCGCGACGCTGCTGCTGGTCGTCCGCACGCCGTGGGCGCTGGTCGGACTGGCCGCCGTGCCATTGGCGGTGCGCGCCAATGCACCGGTGCGCTCCGGTAAGGGTGGGCTGGAATTGATTCCGGCGCTCCGCGATTCGGGATTGGCGCTGTTGGCGTGGTCGGCGGTTACCGCGTTGGCGCTGGGTATCGCCGGTTAGTAGCGCGCGGGCGACCAGGATGGTCGCCCGCGCCGCAGCTTTTAGTCGTCGCCGTCCGGGACCAGGATGCCGAGGACCCAGTTGACCACCGCGACGATGATGCCGCCCCATACCGCGGCCCAGAAGCCGTCGACGCGCAGGCCGTAGTCGGTGGTTTCGCTGATCTTCGCCGTGATCCAGAGCATCAGCGCGTTGATCACCAGCAGGAACAGGCCGAGGGTCACAATGACCAGCGGTAGCGATAGAAGTTTCACAATCGGTTTGATCACCGCGTTCACCACGGTGAAGACCACTGCGACGACCAGGATGACAATGACCTTGCCGCCATTGCCCTTGTCCGCGGGACTGAGAATTTCGATCTTGTCGACCCAAGCGGCGGCCAGCCAGATGGCCACCGCGTTGATGATCAACCGAATCAGAAGCTGCATGCGCCAATGCTAGGCCCGACCGGCGGGCATGTGCTGCCACAAAACGCGAATCGAGCGGCGCGCACATGCCCGCCCCCTCACGCGGCACGGTCGAGCAGCGCGTGCACCTTCGGCCGGAGCGCATCGATCGCTTCCGAACCGCCGAGGATGCGAGTAGTGGTCGCATTGGGCGCGCGCAGAATGCCGAGCAGCAGATGCCCGGATTCGATGGACCTGTCCTTGCGGGCCAGTGCTTCCCGCAGTCCCAGCTCCAACACCTTCTTGGCATCCCTGGTAAACGGGATGTGGTGACCCCAGTTCCGATCACGACCGTGGCCGAATCGGGACCGCTGCTCGGGCACAGCCCGTTCCAGCGCATCCTCGCCGAAGCTGGCCTCCAGGCTCTCGCGCACCGCATCCAGATCGATGCCGATCGAGCGCAGCGCCTCGGCGTCCTCCGCACCGAGCGGCTGGCCTTCGGCCTCTCGACCGAGGGATTCGAGCACCTCTCGGTGGGTGACCCCCGCCTCCTCTAGCAGTGTCTTCAGTTCCTGCTCGCCCTGCGCCAACAGACCGAGCAGGACATGCTCCACCTCGATCTTGGATGCGCGCAGTTCGCGCGCGTCTTCCTGAGCGATGACGATCGCCGTCCGCGCCGACCTGCTGAACCGTTCGAACATCAGCGGTTCCCGCCTCTCCGGTTGTATTTCTGGTGGACCGCCTGCTTGCTGACCTCGAGCGCCTCCGCGATCGCCTGCCAGGACCAGCCCTGTTCGCGGGCATTGGTCACCTGGATCGCCTCCAGCCGTTCGAGCAGCCGACGCAGTGCGAGCACCGCGCGCAGCCCGACCTTGGGGTCCGGACTGCCCGCGGCGGCCGCCAGTGTGGTTGCTTCAGTCATGTCGTCAATTTTTATTGACGAACTCCGGAGTTGTCAATGAAAATTGACGAGGTTCGCCACAAAAAGAAACCCCGGTGCCGCGGCCCGGGGTTGCGATATCGCGTACTAGCCGGACCAGATCCCGGTCGCGGCGAACTTCTCCAGGATCGCGGCGGGTTCGGTGAGGTTCATGCCCTGCGCCTCGACCCACGCATCGTCGAAATACGTTCCGGCGTAACGATCTCCGCCGTCACAGAGCAGCGTCACCACACTGCCCGCACGACCAGCGGAGATCATTTCGGCGATGAGCGCGAACGCACCCCACAGATTCGTTCCGGTGGAACCGCCCACTCGGCGGCCGATTGCCCGGCTCGCGAGCCGGGCGGTGGCGATCGATGCGACATCGGGCACCTCGATCATCCGATCCACCACCTGACCGATGAACGACGGCTCGACCCGCGGTCGGCCGATTCCCTCTATGCGCGAAGGCATTCCGGTCTGATATCCGGCATCGGCGGTTTCGTAGCCGCCGTAGAACGCGGAGTTCTCCGGGTCGACCACGGCCAGTTTCGACGGGTAGCGGTGATAGCGGATATAGCGGCCGATGGTGGCACTGGTGCCGCCGGTGCCAGCACCGACCACGATCCAGTCCGGCACCGGATGCGCCTCCAATTCCATTTGCTGGAAGATGGATTCGGCGATGTTGTTATTGCCGCGCCAGTCGGTGGCCCGCTCGGCATGGGTGAACTGATCCATGAAGTGGCCGCCGCATTCGGCGGCCAGCCGCGCCGCCTCGGTGTACATATCCGGTGCCCGCTGCACGAAATGACAACGGCCGCCCTGGGCTTCGATCAACTCGATCTTCTGCGGCGAGGTGCTCGCCGGCATCACCGCGACGAAATCCAGGCCGAGCAATTTGGCGAAATACGCCTCGCTGACCGCGGTCGAACCGGACGACGCCTCGACCACCGTGGTGCCCTCGGTGACCCAGCCGTTGCAGATCGCGTACAGGAACAGCGACCGCGCCAGCCGGTGCTTGAGGCTGCCGGTGATGTGGGTCGACTCGTCCTTCAGATACAGCTGGACCTGCCAGGCGGCGGGCAGCGGGTACCGGATCAGATGGGTGTCGGCGCTGCGCTGGGTGTCGGCCTCGATGAGCCGCACGGCATTGTCGACCCAGGCTCGTGGCGTACTGCGATCGCAGTACTTCACGAGGCCGCACCGGTCGGGTCGTCGTCACCACGCAGCCGGGCGCGCAGCTGCGCCTTGTCCTGGCGACGCTTGGCATCGACGACCGCGATGTCCTCGTTGACCCGAGCGCGCAATTTCTTGAACAGCGTCAGCGACAGCGGCATCGCGATGATCAACGCGAACAGCGCGGCAACCAACCATGGGACATCCACCGAGACCAGCCGGGCGACGCCGATGATCGCGGCGGCGATGACAACGACCAGCGCCAGCCTGGCGAGCGTGTACAGCGCCAGATTGCGGGCCAGCCGCGCGCCGACGCCAGCGGTTTGCTGTGCGGGTTCACCCTTCGGTGGCGTTGCGTCACTCACGTCGTCCAGCCTATGCGAAGCTATGGCCTGCCCTCGGCGATACCTCCGGTCGAGCAAAGCGGTAGCCTCGCCTGCGCTCGGCCAACCGCAAGAAAGCAGCGGCGGACTCCGTCCGACCGCACCTGACCAGGGCTCATATCCGTTTTGTCTATTACTTCCCCTTTACCAACTGTAGGTGGTTCGAGTACCTAGGGGTTGCAGTGCAACGATGACGCCATCTGATGAGGGAACTGTCGAGAACGGAGAGGTTTGCTATGACTGCGATCACCGTCGGCGGCCAGGACACCCTGCTGACACCGGGCCAAGTCGCCGCCATGTTCCACGTCGATCCGAAGACCGTTACCCGCTGGGCCCACGCCGGGCGCCTGGGATCACTGCGCACACCGGGCGGGCATCGCCGGTTCCGCGAATCCGAGGTACTTCAGCTGCTCCAGTCCCTCACCACCGAGGCCACCGCACGCTGAGCCTGGTCCGCGGGCCTGTAGCTGTGAGTTCGATCTTCCTGTCTAGGGGCCCGCACCCACCAATTTCGTGTCTGCGGTGTTCGAAGGCTACGCACGCGACTACCCTCGTTAGCAGGAGGTGAGCGACGTGACGTACCTGTTGGCACTCATCGCAGTTGTGGCAGTCGCGGTGTTGTGCTGGAAGGCGTTCGGCCCCGAGAAGACAGCCGGACCGCCCACGCGTTCGCCGCAGCGCAAGCGCATCATGGGGCCCGACGACGACCCCGAATTCCTCTGGCGCCTTTCGCGCCAGCATCGCGATGGTGACGGGTCTACCGAGCGCTGATCGTTCGCTCGCACCAGCAGGTTTCCGGGAGCCCGCTATCGCGCGACCTTATTGACCGCGGATTATTTGCTGCACCGATGATCAGTTGCGCCTAGACGCGCAATCAACCGGCACGCATGCCATGAGTAGGCCTGGGCCCGGCCGATCGCCGAGCTATGCCTTCCGGCCGCGCCGAATCAGGAAGTCGCCGTATCGGATGCCAGGCGGGCATAGACAACGGATATCGAACCTCGTCGGCTACCGGTCGGCGCAACGGCGTTGCCTCAGCCTGCGAACCGAGTTCGGCGATCACATGCGACAACGATTCGCTCACGGGCACCGGAGGTCGCGCCTCAGCACTTCCCAGGATGCCGAAGCGACGTCGGCCTCGGCCTTCGCGTCGATCCACGATCGCCCGACCGCGGGTGGCAACCGAGCGCAGCCCTGCACTCGAGTCCGGTCGGCCGAATCCCCACTCGCGCCAAGCAGTGGCTTTCACGCATCCCTGGCAACTGCTTCGCACAAGGTAGAGCCGGTGCGAAGTAGTCGCCAGGGATGCGAAGAGAGCTCAAACGATCACGGCTCGCCGTTGATGACGGCCATGAGGGCGTCCATGAACGACTGGCCGCCCATGATGTAGCCGCCGGCGATCGCGCCGATTACCGCGCCGATCGGGCCGGTGATGATGCTGAAGAAAAAGACGCCGACGATGGCGCCGATGATGAGGCCGAGGACGCCGCCGAGGACCACGCCGACGATGTTCTTGTTGATTTCGTCGGTCAGGCGGGCCATGGAATTGACCGGCTGCATCTCGCCGATGTTCTTGGCGCTCAATTTCGGTGTGAGAGCGAGGGTTCGGCCGTTGTCGGAGATCGTCTGGTCGACCGCGACCTTCGTGCCGGAGAGCTCGTAGGTCAAGGGGACTTCCGTCACCACGGCGCCGGCATCGGACTTCAACAAGACCTTGGTGCCGTTGTCGGCGAGTTCGAACTTGCCGCTGTCGACCTCGGTGGTGAGAACGCGATCCCGGTGCCCGTCCGAGATTTCGGAAGCCACTGTGTGGTAACCGATTCCCTGCTCGACGCCGGAGGCCGACACCTCTTTGGCAACTTCCGCTGGCTTCGCATTCGCGGTTCCCGCCGCGATTCCCACGGCGGCGATGGACACGAGAGTGACGGCGAACGTGCCGAACTTCATCAAGGTTTCCTTCTGACAAGCACCGGCCCCGGTAGCCGGTTGACGCGTCTAGCGCCACGTAGCTTGTTGCCCCGCACGGCATTTGGGAAACCCTAAACGGCCATCGTTATTCGATTGTTACCCCAACATCCGACCTGTGATCATTTCACACAAGTATCCTTTTTATCCTCGAAAATAGGTGACTCGACGCGCACACACCGGATGGTGTAGGCATGACGTGATCTCTCACCATTGCAACTTTCAACTTCGTATCTCGGCGCGCGAGTTCGAACAGCCCTGGAGGACGTCACAGGTGTCGCGTCAACGTGTCCGTGCGGGTCTCACCTTGACGGTCTTCATAGCTGCAACCGCGCTGGCCGCAGCCGTAGTGGCGGTGGCGGCGATGTCGCTCAGCAACGACAAGTCCACCACCAGCAGCCCATCGCCCGCGGCCCAGAACGACGCCGCGCCGACCACCGCGTCGGAACCGTCGTTCCCCGAGCTACCGCTGACCACCCCCGAGGCCCCGCCGACCACCTCCGCCATCCGCAGCACCTTCGACAAGATCGCGGGCGGCCTGAAGGTCGAGGTCGGTGACTGCGTCGAAATCGGCGGCAGCGGCGACAATCCCACCCTCGGCAAGGCGACCTGCGGCAGCGCGACCTCCAACTACAAGGTCATCGACAAGGCGCCCGAGAACGCCGCCTGCCCGACCGACGCCGACCGCTCCCTCAACGACACCCTGCACGGCATCAACCGCGCCGCCCTCTGCATGGACATCGACTGGGTAATCGGCGGCTGCATGGACCCGAACAAAGACGGCCCCAAACGCCTCGACTGCAACACCAAGGGCGTCCCCAACGCCGTCCGCGTCGTGGACGTCAAACTGAACACCACAAACGTGAACGTCTGCTCCTCCAGCGACCGCGGAATCGTCTACCAGCAACGCCAATTCGTCGTCTGCGTCCACCGCTTGTAAGTCGCACTGTTCGGCCATCGAGGGGTCCCTGGTCGGATCAGAAGGTGAACTGGCTGCCGTAGGCGGAGGTCTGCACCGTCTCCAGCGCGGTGCTGACCGTGGCGGTGACGAAGGGTACGGCCGATACCGGTGAGGCGCACTGGCCGACGTTCAACGCGGCGTTGTTGAAAATGAAGTGGTACGGGAACACGGTCTTGTTGTCCAGGTTGGTCGTCACTGTCGTGACGGTCGTGATCTGGCCCGGCGCCAACGTGGCTTCCAGGACCTCTGTCAAGCCCAGGGTGCCGCCGACGGTCGGTCCGAGGCTCGCGCTGGGGGCACTCGGGGTCGTGGTCTCGACGCTCGGAGTCGTGGTCTCGACGCTCGGGGACGTAGTGGCGGCACTCTGAGAGGTGGGCGCGGCACTCTCGGAGGTAGTGGCGGCACTCTGAGAAGTCGTCGCGGCACTCTGAGAAGTGGGCGCGGCACTCTCGGAGGTAGTGGCGGCACTCTGAGAAGTCGTCGCGGCACTCTGAGAGGTAGGCGCAGCACTCTGAGAGGTAGGCACAGCAATGTGAGAGGTGGGCGCGGCACTCTGGGAGGTCGTCGCAGCAATGTGAGAGGTGGGCGCGGGACTCCGGGAGGTCGTCGCGGCGCTCCGGGAGGTGGTGCTGGCGGGCTGCGGCGTGGACACCGGCTTCACTGCCGTACTCGGCAGTCTGGCGGCAGCGTTCGACTGGCTGAATTCGGGGGAAATACTCGCCAACAACCCTTGATTCGGATCGATTCCGACGGTGAAGCCGTTGTCCAGCGTGAGCGCGCAGCCGAGGAGGAACCCCGCGACGGCCTGGCCGGACACTACTCCATCGCCCTCCACGTTCAGCGAGTAATTGCCGGATAGCTGCGCGGCATGCGCGAACGTCATGAGGAAGTTCGGCATCCGGTCGCCCGGTGGGTCCACTCTGACGTTCTCCACCGATGTCGTCACATGAATCCCGGCACCGGATACGTCAGCACCGGGCGGTTGGGCTCGGCTCGGCTCGGCGCCGGGCCACACGAACACAGCCACGACGGCCGCGACCACACCGGTCGCGATAACGACGAATCGAGGGCGCATATCTGATCCCGTTTCGAATCGGATGTACATCAGCGGCGGCGAAATCGCATGAACAGACCCACATAGCTAATATTTGGCAAGCATAAGTGGGATACCGGCCCGGCTCGTTCAGGCTGCGGGGCGTGTCGCGCACCGCCCCATTTCCGCTGGTAAACCCTCTAGTTCAGCCCGGCGTACGAGTGCAACCCGCTGATCACGATGTTGATGATGAAGAGGTTGAAGAGCATCGCTACGAACCCGGCGATATTGATGTACGCGGCCTTGGTGTCGCGCCAACCCGAGGTTGCGCGGGCGTGGAGGTAGGCGGCGTACAGGACCCAGGCGATAAAGGAGCAGGTTTCCTTCGGGTCCCAGCCCCAGAAGCGGCCCCAGGCGGCTTCGGCCCAGATGGCGCCGAGGATTACGCCGGCGCCGAAGAGGGGGAAGCCGATGATGGTGGTTTTGTAGGCCAGGCGGTCCAGGGTGCGGGCGTCGGGGAGGCGGCGGGCGATGGTGCCGAGGATGTTGTCGGATTCGGTGCCTTCGGGCTGACGCAGGCGGTAGAGGAACAGCAGGCTGGCAATGCCGGAGACCAGGAAGACACCGCTGCCGATGCTGACGATGGTGACGTGGATGGGCAGCCAGAACGACTTCAGTGCGGGTACAACGGGTGCCGCGTCGGCGTAGAGCAAGGTGCCGGCCAGGAACAGCAGGATCAGGATCGGGACGAGCAGGAAGACCCACATCGAGCGGTAGCGCTGCTCACGCAGGAACACCATGCCGACCACGGCGGCCGCGGCGGTCGCCATGGTGACGAATTCGTACATGTTGCCGAGCGGAAAGCGGTGGGTTGCGAAGCCGCGCAACACGATCGAGGTCACGTGCAGCGCGATGGCGACGAACAGCACGGAGAACGCCATATTGCCTGCGCGTTCGGCGAACGGCTTGGCCTGCGGCGTCTCGACCCGACCAGGTCCGGCGGGACGATCGGAACCACCGCCTGCGGTTACCAGTTCACGCGCGACGACCTTCTGCGTCCGCGCCGCCGCGTACTGCGCGATCAGCAGCACCAGCACCAGCGCGTACACGACGATCGCCGATTTGAAGGCGAGGTCGCTGTACTGGGCGATGGTCTCGTCGATCGGCATGGTCACTCTCCCGTGGCGGATCGGTCATCGAGCAGGCGCTTGCGCAGACGATCGAATTCGCTGCCCCAGCCCGCCTGATCGGTTCTGGCGAGCCCGCCCATCTCTACTACGGTGCGTCGTTTGTCAACGGTACCCGCTTCGTCATCGGCCGGGTACACGCGGATCCAGATGCGTCGCCGCTTGACCAGCAGCGACACCAGCAGTCCGGCCATCATGGCCAGCGCGCTCACCAGCACCCACTGCTGCGCCGGATCGTGGGATACCTGCAGATTCACGAATTCCTGCGCACCGTCGAAAGTGACCTTGGTGCCATTGGGCAGAGTCGACGACTCGCCGGGCCGCAGGTTGACCCTGGCCTCCTTGGTCAGTCGCCCCTGCTTTACCTGCTCGGGATCCAGCGCGAACAGCGACTGCGGCTTACCGGTATCGAGGCCGGTATCGCCGCGATAGATGTCCACCGCGACGGCCGGATCGTTCATGGTCGGGAACGAGGAGGTCAGCAGGCTGCCGTGCAGTAACGCGGTCGGCGCGAACAGACCCTCGATGGCGATCTGGTTCTTGCGGCGCTCCTCGTCGGTCGCGTACATGCCGCCGGGCGGATCGATCCGCAGCACACCGCTGGACAGGAAGGTCTGCGCATTGTCGGGCCGCCACTGGATGGTCTCGGTTCGGGTCTGGCCGTTCGGGAAGGTGACCGTGAACGTCGGCGCGTAACCGTGGCCCTGCAGATACAGCCGGTCCCCCGAGACGCGCAGCGGATGGTTCACCTGGATCTGCGCATCACGCCAGGTATCGCTCTGCAGATCGCCGCCTGCCTGATATTCGATATGCGAGGTGAACATCTCGGCCTGACCGTTCTGCAGGTAATCGGCCTTGAAGTCCTTGACCCGCACGCACAATGGCGCCATACCGGTGCCGTCGTTGATATTGCCCGCCTTGAACGAGTCGAAGACGGCGGGCGAGGTGGTGCAGAAGCCGGGCCCGTTGTTCGCGATGACGATCACGCTGCCCTCGTAACCGAACAGCTTGCCGACCGCGATCGCGACGAGCAGCCCGACCAGGGCCAGGTGGAACACGAGGTTGCCGAGTTCGCGGGTGTACCCCTTCTCCGCGGAGAGGGTGATCTCCCCTGCACGAGTACCGTCGCGCACTTCGGTCCGCCAGCCGCGCAACTCTTTTCGAGCGTGCTCGAGCGCGGCGTCCGGAGTGCCATCGATCGTTTCGGAGTAATGATGCGGCAGCCGCGACAGGTTGCGCGGCACCCGGACCGGTGGCGTACGCAGCGCGCGATAGTGATCCAGGCACCGCGGCAGAATGCAGCCGACGAGCGATATGAACAGCAGCGCATAGATTGCCGTGAACCAGAAGCTGGAGAACACGTCGAACAGCTGGAACCGGTCCATCCACGGTCCGAGCGTCGGGCGGTCGGCGATGTACTGGTCGACCTTGCCCTCGTTGAGATTTCGCTGCGGCAGCAGTGCACCCGGAATCGCGCCCAGGGCCAGCAGGAACAGCAATACCAGCGCGGTGCGCATACTGGTGAGCCCACGCCAAGCATTGCGCACGAGCGCCCAGGCACGCCCGACCGGGGACTGCTTCGGCTGCGTCACCGGCGCCTCGGGTCTGTCGATCACGGTCATATCGGCAGCGTCACCTCGGAAACGAACCCGTCGCGCACCCAGGCGACGAACTGGTCCCACGCCCCCGTGACCAGCGCGATCCCGACCGCGACGAGCAATATGCCCCCGATGATCTGAATGGTGCGCGAATTGCGCCGCAGCCAACCGACCCCGCGCAAC
Source organism: Nocardia pseudovaccinii (assembly GCF_050942345.1). Taxonomy (NCBI): domain Bacteria; kingdom Bacillati; phylum Actinomycetota; class Actinomycetes; order Mycobacteriales; family Nocardiaceae; genus Nocardia; species Nocardia pseudovaccinii. The sequence continues at coordinate 1,223,812 of NZ_CP192074.1, read as the reverse complement.
GCACTCGCCGACCCGAAGGCCAGGATCACGAACGGCAGTCCGAGGCCGAGGCAATAGGCGACGATCAGCGCGACGCCGCGCACGGCCGTCGTGCCCTCGGTCCCCGCCGAAACGGCCATCACCCCGGACAGCGTCGGCCCGAGGCACGGCGTCCAACCCAGCGCGAAGACCGCACCGAGCAGCGGAGCGCCCAGAATACCGGTGAGCCTGCGCGGCTCCATCCGCGTATCGCGCTGCAACGCGGGGACCAGGCCGATGAACACCAGACCCATCAGGATGGTGACCACACCGCCGACCCGTTGCAGCAGTTCACGATTCACGTTCAGGGTCTGGATGACGCCGAAAACCGTTGCGGTGGCGAGCACGAACACCACGGTGAAGCCCCCGACGAACAAACCGGCCGCACCGGCCACTCGGATCCGGCCCGTACGTGCCGCAGCCCGATCGACCGAAACCGCTGTGCCGCCAAGGCTTTTGGCCTGCGTTGCGGTGGCGGGCGGCGCCTCGGCGCCGACCAGCCCGGCCAGATAGGACAGGTAACCCGGCACCAGCGGCACCACACACGGCGAGGCGAACGAGACCAGTCCGGCCAATACGCATGCGCCGAGCGCCAATAACAGCGGCCCCGTCGCCGCCGTCTGCTGGAACGAATCACCTACTGCGGCAAGCACCATCAGTCGGTCTCCACCGGGGGTCGATCCGCTCGCTCGGGCACCGGCGCGGCCTCCGGCGCGAAGTCCATCATGGAATCGGCTGCGGCGCTGCGTGGCACGGCGGCAACGCCGACCCACCGGTCATCGACCGTCCAGACACCGCGAACGAGACGGGCGGCCTGCCGCGGGCGACAGGCACGCGGGCTACGAGTACGGCGATCGCGATTCACGATTGCACCTTTCCTACCGCTCGCTATCGAGCGGGACGTAATTACGACATGGGCCGGACGGCTTGGGCGGGGTCACTGCGAACCTTCCGCGGCAATGCGTTCGACAACTGGTTGGAGGTCTTCCGCCAAGAGCGAGCGGAGGAAGACAGCGGCGACCCGATGTTGCCGATCCAGCACCAGTGTGGTGGGAATGACACTGGTCGGGAAGTTGCCGCCGAGCGCGAGCAGGGTGCGCATGGACGGGTCGTAGACGGACGGATAACCGACCTTGTTGTCGACGACGAAGTCCTGCGCCTTGTCCTGCTGAAAATCACGGACATTGATGCCGAGAAAGACGACGCCCCTGTCCTTGGTTGCCTCGTAGACCCTTTCGAGCGCGGGCGCCTCGGCGCGGCACGGCCCGCACCACTGCCCCCACAGATTGAGCACGACTACCTTGTCCGGGAAGTCGGCGACCGAGGTGGTCTTGCCCGAGGTCATCAGATCCGGCCCGGCGAGCTTGCCGATGGTGCCACGCGCGGCGGGCGGATCGTAGAAAATATCGGTTTTGCCACCGGGCGAGACGAATTCGAACGTACCGCCGGAGGCCACCGCATCCTTCCCGGTCGAACAACCCGCGAGCGCGGCCACCAGGGCCACGCACGCGAGCAGGACCGACGTGAAACGCCGGGCCGACGGCCGGGAAGAAGTTCTCATGCGCCGTGCACCGTGGGATCCGAACCGCCTGCGGGCTCGGAGTAGACGATGTCGACGAGGGTGTCGCCCTGGTAGACCAGCGAGGTCAGCGAGGCGAGCGAGCACTGCCGATGCCGCGGATCGTGCCAGAGCCGCTGGCCCTGCAGGAACCGCCGCAGCGTCCAGACCGGCAGCTGATGCGAGACCAGCACCGCCTCGTGTCCGGCCGCCTCGACCCTGGCCTTATTGACCGCGGCCAGCATGCGGTGCGCGATCTGCAGATACGGCTCGCCCCAGGACGGGGTGAACGGATCGCGCAGCTTCCACCAGTGCCTCGGCTTGCGCAGCGCACCGTCGCCGACCGAAACCCGCAGGCCCTCGAAGGTATTACCGGCCTCGATCAGGTTCTCGTCGGTGCGCACGAGCAGCCCGTGCTGACGCGCGATCGGCTCGGCGGTCTCCTGCGCACGCTGCAGCGGCGAGGCGATCACCACCGCGATGTCGTGGTCGGCCAGCGACCGCGCCACCGCACCGGCCTGCGCGCGACCGGTCACCGACAGGCTGAATCCGGGCAGGCGACCGTAGAGAATGCCCTTCGGGTTGTGTACCTCGCCGTGCCGCAGCACGTGCACGATGGTCTCGACGGTGTCGTCCTCGACCGCGTCGACCGGCGCAGCGGCATCGGACTCACCGGCGAGGGCGGCCGTTTCCGCGCTGTCGACAGGGATATCTGGTAGTTCGCGCATTTCTGAATCTGGCTGGTCGGAACTCACGCGCGGGATCCTTCGGGGGTGGCGGCCGCGGCCGCATGTGCGGCGGCGGGCAGGGCGGCGGCGATACGGTCGAATGCGTCCTCGTCGAGCGCCGCGGAGACGAACCATGCTTCGAACGCGCTCGGCGGCGCGTACACACCGCCGTCGAGCAGTGCGTGGAAGAAAGCGGGGAAACGCCAGGTCTGGCTGGCTTTAGCGGCGGCGTAGTCGGTGACCGGACGGTCGGCGAAGAACACGCTCACCATATTGCCCGCGAACTGGACCTGATGCTCGACCCCGGCGGCACCGAGCGCCTCGGTGAACAAGCCGCCCAGCCGCTCGGCATTGCGATCGAGTGCGGCGTACACCGCGTCATCGGCCGCGCGGAGCGAGGCGAGGCCGGCGGCGACGGCGACCGGGTTCCCGGAAAGGGTGCCCGCCTGATAGACCGGGCCAAGCGGCGCAAGGTGATTCATGATCTCGGCGCGACCGCCGAACGCGGCGGCAGGCAGCCCACCGCTCATCACCTTGCCGAAGGTATAGAGGTCACCGGCGACACCGTCGCGGCCGAACCAGCCGGACCGGCTCACCCGGAATCCGGTCATCACCTCGTCCATGATCAGCAGCGCGCCGTCGTCGGCGGTCAGCTTGCGCAGACCCTCGTTGAAACCGGGCAGCGGTGCGACCGCACCCATATTGCCCGCGGCCGCCTCGGTGATCACACACGCGATTTCACCCGGATGCGCGGCGAACGCGGCGGCAACGGCCTCGATGTCGTTGTACGGCAGCACGATGGTGTCGCCCGCCTGCGCGCCGGTGACACCGGGCGAGGTCGGCAGGCCGAGGGTCGCGACACCGGATCCGGCGTCGGCGAGGAGTGCGTCCACATGGCCGTGGTAGCAACCCGAAAACTTGATGATCTTGGTGCGACCGGTGTAGCCGCGGGCCAGCCGGACCGCGCTCATGGTGGCCTCGGTGCCGGAGTTGACCAGGCGGACCCGGTCCACCGGCGCCACCCGCTCGGCGATGAGCTCGGCGAGTTCGATCTCGGCTTCGGTCGGCGCGCCGAAGGACAGTCCGCCGACGGCCGCGCGCTGCACCGCCTCGACCACCTCGGGATGCGCGTGGCCGAGAATCATCGGACCCCAGGAACACACCAGGTCGACATACTCGTTGCCGTCGACATCGATGAGTGTGCAGCCCTTGGCCGATGCGATGAATCGCGGTGTGCCACCGACGGACTTGAAGGCCCGCACCGGCGAATTCACACCACCCGGAATCACCGAAGCGGCCCGGTCGAAGAGCTGAGCCGAGACCGGCACCGATGCCCTGGTCACGCGCGGAGAAGAACTCACGACGTCCAGTGTCTCAGCCCGATTGGAAGGAGTCGACGACAGGGTGTAGTCGAGTGACGCAGACCGCACGCACCGCAGTCGGTTCTGCGCAACACGCCGATCATGGTTGCGGCCGATATCGGTCGCCGACCGATTACCGATGCGTAATCTCGGTGGGTCGTCGCACCATCTACCCATCGGGAGGGTCCAATGCGGTTCGCCGTCATCAGCGCCACGATCTTCGCCGCGGTCGCCGCCGCCGTCACCGTCGGCACCGGGACCGCAGCCGCCGCGGATCCGGTCAGCCAGCCCGACCGGATCGGGCTGCATCTGGATCACGCGGAGACCACGGCCCTCGGCGACGGACCACTGCCCGCATTGGTCACCATGGTGGTGCCGCTCAACCGGATCGGCGCCGGACTGAAGAGTGACACCGAGATCTACCGCGACGAGAACGGCGGAGTGCATGCCTCATTGCGCCAGGTCATCATGGAGGCGGCCAGGCATCCGGACGGCACCGTCACCGTGTACCTCAACGCGCCGGGCACCAGGGACGGCCGCACGCTCGACATCTATCAGAGTTGGGACTAGAGGGTCGGCAGCCAGCGGGGGTGAGCGAACTCAGGTGTACATGCACGGCACCGAGGCCGAGATGGTGTGCAGCTGGCACATGAAGTTGTTGTACACACCGGCCGAACCCGAATCGGGCACGAAGATCGGCGCGGGCTGGGCTACCTCGGTCTGAGTGTCGGTCTGGGCAGTGGGCTCCAGCGGCAGTCCCGGCGCGGCCCATGCGGGCGCCGCACCGATCGCGGCCGCCACGACGACCGCCGCGCACACTTTCCCGGCAAAACGAATCACAAGCATTTCTCCCAGTCGACACAATTCGGATACCGGCCGAAAGCATAACGGCCTCAACAGTATTCACTGGATGCCGACCGTTGCACCTCGCGGCGCGGCACTTGCACGGTAGTGCAGTCGCGGCCGATGCGCCAGGGCACGTCTCGGATCGCCGGTGCGCCCAGGGTTCCGCGCTACGAAGTAACGCCCAAGCAGAGCCCGACGAAACCGGTTGTCAGCAGACAGGCCAACGGAACCGGCAGCAGATTCAGTAGCGAAAACGATGGGATTGTCGGCATCATGCCTGCGATGTTCCCGCGAAATTCGCGAACAAACTGGTGCGGCTATGCGGATCGCCGGTGATTGCCCTGGTTCAGCGCGAACGCACGGCACGCACCGTGCGCGCGACGGCATCGATCGCGAGCACGCCGGCCACCATGACCAGAAAAGCGGCGAGCACCAACCACGGAGCGCTGTAGCGGGTGGAATCGAAGCCGGGCACGTCACCCGACGGCGCGAAGGAGGTGGTGATCAGCCCGTTGCGCCAACTCACCACCGCGAGAACCGCGCACCCCAGCGCGAGCGTCAACTCGACCAATGCCGGAAGCATCCGGTCACCGAGCGCAATCAAGCGCGTCAACGATCCGCTCCGTTCTCGCTGTCTTCGGTTTCCTCGGTCCGCGTGGGCAGGTCGGCATCGGTGTTGCCGAGCGCTTCGGTGAGCGCGGCCCGCAGTCCGCGGTGATCCTTCGCCCACGCCTGCACCAGTTCACCACCGGCGAGCCGCAGCCCGATGCCCTTGCGCCTGCGTGGCACCCCGCTCAATTCGCCGAGCGAGCGCGCTGATTCCCAATCCTCATCGTCCCAGGAGTCTTCGTCCCGCTCGGGCAGCACCGCAGCGATGGACGCCAGCGACAGGGTCTCGGTGCCCTCGCGCAGCGTACCGGGGGTCAGCTCGACACTCACATGCCGCTGCCCCGCGATCACCTGCAGCACAACGAAACCCGCGATCAGCGCGGCACAGAAAATGAGAGCGAACCAGTGCACCTGATCAGCGGTCACCAATTCCAGAATCAGCACGATCAGACACAGCAACGGCCCGTATGCCACCGAACGCCAGCGCGCGCCCGGTTCGGCGAACAGGATGGTCGCGCCATCCGCGGAATCCGTCACACCATGCTCCCAGGCGCTGGCGACTGCTTGCCCGTCGCTCGAAAAGGCCAGCCGAGCACGGCGACCGGAATCGACATCCGGTCCCGGATCAGCCGACCGCGCCGGGCAGGATCAGCAGCGCGACGGTGACCAACGCGAACAGGACCAGCAGGCTCAGTACAAGCAGATCTCGTCGAATGCTCTGCGGCTGTTGGATCACCACTCGCATCGATGCCTCCGATCTCCCGGAGCCATCTGGTCGACGTACTTACAAAACGTAAGACAACGTGTAACAAATGACTTCCGGTTCCCATGTCCTCTGTGACAACCCTCACGATACATGCTGCCGATTTCTTGACAAACTCGCGGATGGCTCCAGCCTTCGTTCACCTGCGATTCATCTGGAAGTACGCGGTCGAGTCCGGACGGTGACTCAGATACACCGCACCCGCCGCCAGCACACCCTGCACGATCGCCGCCGCACCCGCTACCAGCGAGGCCGCTCCGGTCACCGCTTCCAGCGCGAACAGTGTGCCGACCGCGACCAGCACCAACCAGACGCCCACGGCAGTCAAAAGCGTCCGTGCCCACAGCTTTCCGCGCACGAACTGGTGCACGAAAAGCAAGGCGAACGCGGCCAGCGCCAACCCGATCACCACAGCGACCACGAAGGCCAACGAGACCATCAGCTCCGCATTGGCCATCGTGAAATTCGGATCGCCGACATGCACCTGGTCGAACATCTTCTGCGCGAAATCCTTGCGCTGCTGAAACGCCGCGACAACCGAGCCGAGCATCTGCAGAATGCCGAATCCGATTACGCCCCACCACAATTGCCGCGCCGTCCGAATATCCTCCGGCGGTTCCGGCCGCGGCGGCCCGACAACAGGCCCGCGCGGGTGCGGCATCGGTGGATACATCCCCGGTGGATACGGCATCGGTCGATACGGCATCGGCGGAATCGCACCCTGCGGATACCGTCCGGGTGGATGCGCTGCCGCCGGACTCGGGCCGTGCGCATGCACACCCGCCGGAGTTGCGCCGTGCGGATTCGAATCAGCCGTCTCGGGCGCCTCGGCTCCCTGCGACCACGCCCCGGTCGGCTCGGTACCCTGCGGTCCAGGCAGATCCGCCTCGGTTGGAGATGCGCCCTCCGGCAATGATGCTGGGTCCGGTCCCGGCGTATCCGACTCGTGCGGATTCGAACCAAGCGACTCCGTCCCACCCGACTCACGGTCCGGCGACTTCGACCCCGGCTCGGAGGATGACTGCGCTGTGGGCGATTCCAGGCTCACCGATTCCGACTCGACCGACCTCGGACCGCCGGACTCCGAACCCGGCGCCTCGGGTCTGGGCGGATTCGTCACGACAGCCAGTGCGCGGCCTCGGTCGCCCAGTAGGTGAGCACCATATCCGCGCCGGCCCGGCGGATGCCGATCAGCGATTCCAGGATGGCGGCGCGGCGGTCGATCCAGCCGCGCTGGGCGGCGGCGGTGATCATCGCGTATTCACCCGAGATCTGATATGCGGCCACCGGCACCGTCGATTGGTCGGCGACATCGCGCAGGATGTCCAGATACGACATGGCGGGCTTGACCATCACGATGTCCGCGCCCTCGGCCAGATCCAGTTGCAGTTCCCGGATCGCCTCGCGACGGTTTGCCGGATCCTGCTGGTAACTGCGCCGATCCCCTTCCAGCGAGGAGGCGACCGCCTCGCGGAACGGACCGTAGAACGCCGAGGCGTACTTCGCCGCGTAGGCGAGGATGCCGGTATCGGTGCGCCCCACCGCGTCCAGGCCGCGCCGGATCGCGCCGACCTGACCGTCCATCATGCCGCTGGTACCGAGCAGATCCGCACCGGCTTCGGCCTGCGCGAGCGCCATCTCCACGTAGCGGTGCAGGGTGGCGTCGTTATCGACGGCACCGTCCGCGGACAGCACGCCGCAGTGCCCGTGATCGGTGAATTCGTCGAGACAGGTATCTGCCATGACCACCGTCGAATCGCCGACCTCGTCGGCGAGCGCGCGCAGCCCACGGTTGAGAATGCCGTCGGGATCGCTGGCCTTGCTGCCCGTGGCGTCCTTGTCCTCGGGCCGCGGCACACCGAAGAGCATGAGCCCGCCCACACCCGCGGTGACCGCCTCGACCGCCGCCTTGCGCAGCGAATCCATCGAATGCTGCAGCACGCCCGGCATGGAGCCGATCTCGCGCGGCTCGTCCAGTCCGTCGGCGACGAACATCGGCAGTACCAATTGCCGTGGCTCGAGAGTTGTTTCGGCCACGAGACGACGCAGGGCGGGGGTACGGCGCAACCGCCGCGGGCGGTCCAATCCGGTCATAACCGCACGATACGCCCGGCCGGAATACGAGTCGCAAGCGGCGGGTACGCCAATGGATCAGGGGGCCCGTCGTCCCAGTTAAGGGTGTCTCGAGGATTCGATAAGCCCGCTGCGCGACACTGCGGGCCACCCGGCGGTCGCCGGGGATTTACCAGCGCTCGAAGGGTGCGGTGCGAGGGGCGGATGATGGTGGGGAGTGGCCGGTCGTGTTCCAGGAGTACGCGATGACAGAATTCGCGACGCCGCCGCCGCGACGCACCGATTGGGCCGGTCTGCGGCGACTGGCGCGCGGCGGGGATCCGGGCGTGATCGTGCAGTTGGCGCAGCGGTTATCCGAGGCTGGTGAGACGACGGAGGCCGAGCAATGGTTCCGCCGCGCCGCCGCTCTAGGCAGCGGACCGGCCATGGCAGGGCTCGGCGCATTGCTCGCGGCCGATGGTCGGATCTCGGATGCGATTCGGTGGCTGGAGTTCGCGATCGCGGCGGGTTGTCCGGGGGCTGATCAGCAGTTGGGCACGTTGTATCTGGAGCGCGGAAATCTCGACGCCGCCGAGCTGTGGTTCCTGCCCGCGGCCGAGGACGGGCTGCCGGAAGCGCTGTGCAATATGGGTGTTGTCGCGAGTCGGCGCGGTGTCGACAATGAGGCGCGGCATTGGTACGAGCGGGCGGTGCGCGCCGGAAGTCCAACGGCCATGCGCACTCTCGGCGTATATCTGGCGCGCGACGGTGCAACCGAAAGGGCGGTCACGCTGCTGACCGAAGCGGTCCGGCGCGGTCGCGACGATGCCATGGCCGTACTCGGCGCGATCTTCCTCGACCACGGCGACTGCGTCGAGGGCGAGCGGTGGTTGCGCCGCGGCGCCGAAGCAGGAGATGCCGATTCGATGTTCCAGCTCGCGCGATTCCTGCGCGAACAACCCGTGCACACGGACAACCCGGCTGCGGCCGCCGCGGCAAAAGCCAAGGCGCACAAAGACGCCCGCTACTGGCTCGAGCGCGCCGCCACCCTACGCCATCCCCAAGCGCTCGAACTCCTCCACGAACTCTGACCGCAGCGAGCCGGGCACCCGTTTCACGGTCCTGCCCCCTCTCGCACCCGGGCACCAGGGGCCCGGAGTGCCCCGTGCGAACACGGACTGCCCGGATCACCGCGAGGTTGCCCGCAGCGCACGAAAGGCCTTGTGGGCAGGCGTTTTTGTCGGTGGGCAGGAGTAAAATCGAAGGTGTGTTCGAGGGAATCGCGCCAGATTCCCGATTGCGACGGGAGGACGCCACCGTGCCCAGTACCGCACCGAAGTCGAAGATTATCGATCGACCCTATGTTCCGCTGCAGAAGCGACCGCTGCCCGCCGGGCGGCCGCGCAAGTGGTACATCTCGCACAATCGGCGACTCAAGGCGATGCGCCTGACCATCGCCCTGCTGGACTCCGGGATCTATCTGCCGAGCCAAGCCAGCAACGAAAGGATCCGGCGCACAGCCGAACTCATCGATATCCGCCCGCCGTCCGACACCACCTGCCGTTTGGTGCGGACCCTGATGCGCTACAGCCGCTGATCAACGGAGCTCGACGGTTGTGCGGCGAGGGAGCCGGCGCTGGCGACTGCTTGCAGGTCGCTCGAAACAGCCTGCACTCTCGCCGCCCAACCGGGTAGGCCAACGGATGTCTAGCGGCTGCGGCGGCTCTTCTTGCGCGGCGGGGGCAGCAGGCCCTCGGCGCGCAAGCGGGCCGCATGCTCGGCCAGCGCCTCCACCAGCGGACCGACCTGGGCGACCTCCGGCTGCACATCCACGCGCAGACCGAATTCGATGGCCGTCTCGGCGGTCTTCGGGCCGATGCACGCAACGATGGTGCGCGCGTGCGGCTTACCCGCGATACCGACCAGATTGCGGACCGTGGAGGACGAGGTGAACAGCACCGCGTCGAAGCCACCGGTCTTGATCATCTCGCGGGTCTCGGCGGGCGGCGGCGAGGCGCGCACCGTGCGGTAGGCCGTCACGTCATCGATTTCCCAGCCACGGTCGCGCAGACCCTCGGCCAGGGTTTCGGTGGCGATATCCGCGCGCGGCAACAGGACTCGGTTCACCGGGTCGAAAACGTCGTCGTAGGGCGGGAAGTCGGCGAGCAGACCCTCGGAGGACTGTTCGCCACTCGGGACCAGCTCCGGGTTGATGCCGAACGAGCGCACCTTGTCCGCGGTGGCCTCGCCCACGCAGGCGATCTTCACACCGGAGAAGGCCCGGGCGTCCAAACCGAATTCGGCGAACTTCTCCCACACCGCGCGCACCGCATTGGTGGAGGTGAATACCACCCACTGGTAGCGGCCGTCGACCAGCCCCTTGACCGCGCGCTCCATCTGCGCCGGGCTGCGCGGCGGCTCGACCGCGATGGTCGGCACCTCCATCGGGATGGCGCCGTGGGTGACCAGTCGCTCGCTCATCTCGGATGCCTGCTCCTTGGTGCGCGGCACCAGCACGGTCCAGCCGTACAGCGCTCGCGACTCCCACCACGACATCTTCGACCGCTGTGCGACCACCTTGCCGATGGTCACCACCAGCGGGCCGACCAATTCGGAGGCCGCACTGTTGAGCGTGGCCAGGGTGGCCTCGATGGTGCGCTGCTGCCGGGTGGTGCCGCGCACCGTCACCGCGACCGGGGTCTGCGGCGCCATACCGTGTTCGACCAGCGCACTCGCGGTTTCGGCCAGATGACCCGAGGTCGCCGAAAGCACCAGCGGGCCGGGCGCGGCGGCCAGTGCGGCCCAGTCGACCTCACCGCGTACATCGGCCTCGGTATGCCCGGAGCCGAGCGCGATACCGGCGAAACTCGGCACCGCGGAACCATTGGGCAGCCCCGGCAGCACCTCGAAGACCATATGCGAGCGCGTCACCGCATTGACCTCGGCGATCACCGAATCGGTCGTCAGCGGATCACCCGCGACCACCCGGACGACGTCGTGGCCACCGCGGGCCTCGGCGATCAGTGTCTTGGCCACCTCGGCGGGGTCGCCGAGCGCGGGCCGCACGTCGACCGGGCGTTCACCGTCCTCGCCCGGCTCGACCGCGATACCGATCAGGGCGAGCACGCCCTTGTCGACATCGGGATCGGTGAATGCCAATGTCGCCCGCCCCAGCACCTCGCGCGCACGCACTGTCAGCAGTGCGGCGTCGCCGGGCCCCGACCCGACAAACAGGATCCGTCCTGGATGCTTCTTGTGTGCTCGGCTCATTGGCTGTTCTCCATTGGGCTGGAATTGGAAAAGTCAGTGGGCGGACTAACCGCTGCTTCCGGCGTGCTGAGCAACTCACGGGCGCCCAGATCGAGCAGTTCCCGGGCCAACTCGCGGCCGAGCTCCGCAGCGCGCGCGGGAGCGCCGACCACGGAGGCTCGCAATACATCGGAGCCGTCGACGGCCGCCGCGCAACCGCGAAGCGAGAGTTCGTCGACAATTCTGCCGTCATCGTCGAGCGATTCGACGACCTCGGCGATCGCGCCGATCGGCACGGTGCAACCGGCCTCCAGTTCGGCCAGCAGCGACCGTTCGGCAATGACGGACGCACGGGTCGCGGCGTCGTCGAGTTCGGTCAGCGCCTTGATGAGTTCGCTGTCATCGCTGCGGCATTCGACAGCCAACGCACCCTGTGCGGGCGCGGGCAACATCTGCACCGGCTCCAGCGCCTCGGTGACCACGTCGAGCCGGCCGATTCTGGCCAGTCCGGCCCTGGCCACCACGACCGCGTCCAACTCGCCCTCGCTGACCTTGCGCAGCCGGGTGTCGAGATTGCCACGTAGCGGCACGATGTCCAGGCCGAGTCCGAGAGCACGCAACTGGGCCGCGCGGCGCGGTGCGGAGGTGCCGACCTTGGCACCGGCGGGAAGTTCACCGAGCACCAGACCGTCGCGCGCCACCAGTGCGTCGCGCGGATCCTCGCGGGGCGGGATGGCGGCGATGGTGAAACGCGGATCCTGTGCGGTCGGCAGGTCTTTGTACGAATGCACCGCGATATCGATATTCCCGGCGGCGAGTTCGTCGCGCAGTGCCGAGGTGAAGACGCCGACACCGATCTGCTGTACCGGATCCGAGGACAGATCGCCCGCGGTCTTGACAACCACCAGCTCCGCATCGTGTCCGGCCGCGATCAGGTTGTCGCGGATAGTGCCCGCCTGGGTGACGGCGAGCAAACTGCCTCTGGTGCCGATCCGCCACGGCACGCGAATGCTGCCTGCGGTCACGTTCTCCTCTTCCTGCACAACTGTCATGCCGTCTGCCCCTGTTCTTCGCCGCGGTGTCCGGCGGTGAAGTCGTCGGCCAGTGCGATCTCGCTGCCGCCGACGATCACTTCCGGATCGACCGAAACATCGCCGAGGAAGCGGATCGCCGTATGCTCGTCGCTGATCGAACTCAGTTCCATCGGAGCCGCAACTGCTTGCGCCGCACCCGGTTTGAGCTCGAACAGCTCTCGCAGCGCCTCGGCGTAGGTGTCGCCGCCCGGGGTGGAGGCCAACTGTTTGACGCGCACCGTCGGCGCGTGGAGCAACTTGTCCACCACGCGACGCACGGTGCGCGCCACCTCGTCACGTTCTGGATCAGCCAGTCTGGGCAGCCGGGAATCCAGCCGCAGCAATTCGGCCTCGACCACCTCGGCCGCGCGCTGCCGCAATGCGGCAACGGTCGGGGTGACTTCCGCCATGCGCTGACCTGCAAGGTATTTCGCGAGTTCGTCGGCGACGATCGAGCGGGCGGCGGCGGTATCGTCGGCGGCCGCACCGGCCGCCGGATCGCGCTGCAATGTCTCGATATCGATGACGGTGACGCCGGGCAGTCCGGCCACGGCGTGTTCGACATCGCGCGGCAGACCGAGATCGCAGAACACCAACGGCCGTTCCACCTGGCTGGCGCGCTCGCGTTCGGCGAGTGCGCGATGGGTATCGGCCAGCGTCACCACCGCGCCGACCGCGCCGGTACAGGTGATGACGACATCCGCGGCCGCCATCGCCTCGGTCAGGCGCGACAGTTCCATCGAATGAGCCTCGACACCGTGACTGCGCGCGGTCGCGGCGAGCCGCTTGGCCCGGGCCGACGTGCGATTCACGACGATGATGCGGCCGATGCCCGCCCGCGACAGGTGCGCGACCGCGAGCCCGCCCATCGCCCCGGCTCCCAGCACGACTGCAGTCTGCCCGGCGAGCGGGCCGAGCACATGCTGTGCCCGATCCAGCGCCACCGAAACCACCGACGCACCGGCCCGGTCGATACCGGTCTCCGAATGCACCCGCTTGCCGACGCGCAGTGCGTGCTGCGCGAGTTCGTGCAGGGTCCGCCCGACCGCCTGCTGAGCGTCGGCGGAAGCATAGGCGCCACGGATCTGGCTGAGCACTTGCTGCTCGCCGATCACCATCGAATCCAGGCCGCTGGCCACCGCGAACAGGTGTTCGGCGGCGGCCTCGCTGTAGCGGACGTAGGCGTGCTTGGTCAGATCCGGCAGCGGGAGGCCGGAATGTTTGGTCAGCAAATCGCCGACTTCGGCCAGGCCGCCGTGGAACGCGTCCACCACGGCGTAGACCTCGACGCGGTTGCAGGTGGAGACGATCATCGCCTCGGACACATGGCTGGAGGTGAGCATTCGATCGATCAGTTTCGGCCGGTCCGCGTCGGTGATCGCGACCTTCTCCAGAATCGAGACGGGCGCGCTGCGATGCGAAATCCCGACTAGAAGAATGCTCATGACTCCGCCTCGCCGGCGCTCGGCCGCGTCATGCGCATTGCGCGCTGGCACATGATTCGTTCGCTACGCTCACTCATGGTGTGACCACCGATCCCTTGCTGGATGGCTCCGTTGCCGAATGCGAGGATGTCGAGTGCTTGAGCGCCGGGTGCCCGGCAGCAGTGTGCGCGGGCGCGCGGTGGGCGATGCGGCCGGAAACGGCGTGCGCGACCTCGGGCAGCGGCGGCGCGTTGCGTGCGGTCTCGAAGGACAGCATCTGCAACTCGACCGCCAGATCGACCCGGCGCACCTCCACCGTCTCCGGTGCGGTCAGCTCACACGGAGCAAAGCTCAGAATCGACTGCAGCCCGGAGGCGACCAGCAGATCGCAAACGTCCTGTGCCGCGTCGTCGGGCACCGTGATCACCGCGATGGTCGGCTTCAAAGCCTCGATGGCCGGGGCCAGATCCGCGACATCGCGCACCACCAGACCGGCGACCGACCGGCCGATCACCTCGGGGTGGCTGTCGAACATGCCGACCACGGTGAAGCCGCGCCGCCGGAACCCGCCGTAGCCCACCAGGGCCCGGCCCAGATTTCCGGCGCCGACCAGTACCACCCGATGTCCCTGCGAGAGCCCGAGCACATCCTCGATCCTGGTGCGCAACTTGGCGACGTCATAGCCGACACCCCGAACACCGTTGGGGCCGAGGAAGGAAAGGTCCTTGCGCAACTTGGCCGAATTGACACCCGCCGCGACAGCCAGTTCCTCACTCGATACGATGGCAACACCGTCGTCGGCCAACATGGCCAGGACCCGGAGATAGGTGGCCAGCCGCGCCACGGTGGCTTGGGGGATGTCCTTCTGCAGAGCCCTGCCGGAGACGCCACTCGGCGCCTCATGCTGCTCTGTCACGTCGTCGGCTCCTCGTTCCGGCCTCCGGCGAGGTCCGGTTCGTCGTTCGACCTCGTGCCCGGGGCGGTCCGGTGCCATGGTCGAAGTATTCGGAATGCTGGGTTCATTACGCGGTGGATCCGCAGCCTCGGCGAGCGGGTCGCGTGCCACCACCGTAACCGCTTGTGCACCCCTTCACAAAGTCGGTGAATTTGGCCTCATTTTCCGCCGCGACCAGCAGCGCGGCGGAATCGCGCCGGATCAGCAATCGCTCAGCGAGTCAAGTCGGCCCGCAATCGGGGCTCGTCGACATCGAAATAGCTGTGCTCACGGCCGTCCAAAAGCACGACGGGAAGCCGGTCGCCGTACTCCGCGCGCAGGCCAGGGTCGGTTCCGGCGGCTTCGTCGACGTCGACGGTCGACGGCTCGATGTCGAAATCGGCGCAGATCGCCCGGAGTTGCTCGAACGCGGTAACGCAGAGCCCGCAGCCCGATCTCGTCAGCAGCGTCACCGAATGTGTGGGATTGGTCATGGCCGATATTAAATCCCCTCGCCACGCCCCGATCGGAGCGCGCGGTAGTGCCTTAACTGTCACCGCGGCCAGCTAATGTGGTTGTGGTTCGCGCGACGGGCGGAGGTACTGGTGCCGGAACGATCGAAGGTGGCAAGGGCAGGTTTCATCGCGGGACGATTCGGTGAGTTTCCGGTGCGGTGGAATCAGGGCCGGCTCGGCCAGGGTCTGCAGGACCAGCTCGCGCGCATCTCTCGCAGCCCCTTCGGCCCGAGCGAGGAAGAGCTGCGGGCCAATCTGGCCGGTGAGGCCAGCGCCGAGGCGGCGCTGTCGCTGCACGATGCCGAACTCGCCGAAGCCGATATCGAGGCCATCGGGCCCGAGGTGCCGCGGGACCTGACCGCGGCCGCATTCTTCGATGTCGACAACACCATGGTGCAGGGTGCGTCGATCGTGCATTTCGCCCGCGGCTTGGCCGCGCGCAAATACTTCAAGACCTCCGATCTGGTGGACGTCGCCTGGAAGCAGGTGAAGTTCCGGGTCACCGGCAAGGAGAACAGCACCGATATGGCCGCGGGCCGGGAGAAGGCGCTGGCATTCATCGCGGGCCGCCCGACCGCCGAACTGGCCGCCCTCGGCGAGGAGATCTACGACGAGATCATCGCCGACAAGATCTGGCCCGGCACAAGGGCTTTGGCGCAGATGCACCTGGACGCCGGACAGCAGGTATGGCTGGTGACCGCGACGCCGGTCGAGCTGGCACAGGTGATCGCGAAACGGCTCGGGCTCACCGGCGCGCTCGGCACGGTCGCCGAGAGCGTCGACGGAAAGTTCACCGGGCGATTGGTCGGCGACATCCTGCACGGACTCGGCAAGGCGCATGCGGTGCGCACGCTGGCGGTCCGAGAAGGCTTGAACCTCAAGCGTTGTACGGCCTACTCCGACAGCCACAACGATGTGCCGATGCTGTCGCTGGTCGGCACCGCGGTGGCGATCAATCCGGATTCGGACCTACGTGAGGTGGCGAAGAATCGCGGCTGGGAGATCCGTGATTTCCGCACCGGACGCAAGGCAGCCAAGATCGGCGTGCCGACCGCGCTGGCACTCGGCGCCGCCGGTGGCGCGGTCGCCGCGGCAGTCACCCGGCGCCGCGAACATTAACCGGTGAACGGGTTGCGGCGCTTGGTGAGCAGTTTGTAGAGGGTCTGCTGAATGGTTTCGCGGACCTGGTCGGTGACCTCGAACATGGTCATCGGATCGTCCGCGTCCTCGGCCTCGTAGCCGGTGGTCGCGATGGGCTCGCCGAATTCGATGTACCACTTCGACGGCAGTGGCAGCGCACCGAGCGGACCCAGATGCGGGAACAGCGGCGTCACCGGGAAATACGGCACATTGAGCAGCCGGGCGAGCGGCTTGATATCGGCCAGCTTCGGATAGATCTCCTCCGAGCCGACGATCGAGCACGGAATGATCGGCGTGCCGGTGCGCACCGCCGCCGCGACGAATCCGCCGCGACCGAAGCGCTGTAGCTTGTAGCGGTCGGTGAACTGCTTGCCGACGCCCTTGAAGCCCTCCGGGAACACGCCGGTCAATTCGCCTGCGCGCAAAAGCCTTTCGGCATCCGGATGGCAGGCCAGGGTGTGCCCGGCCTTGCGGGCGAGCACGCCGAGCACCGGCGTCTCGAAGAGGAGATCGGCGGCTAGCAGGCGTAGCGCACGTTCCTTCGGATGCCGGTCGTGGATCGCCAGTTGCAGCATCAGCCCGTCGAGCGGGATGGTGCCCGCATGGTTGGCGACGATCAGCGCACCGCCGGCCTCCGGAATGTTCTCGATCCCGTTGACCTGCACCCGGAACCAATAATCCGAGAGCGGGCGCAGCGCGGGCAGGATCAACGATTCGAGCAGATGCTCGTCGAAGCCGAATTCGTCCACCTGGTAGTCGCCGGTGACCCGACGGCGCAGGAAATCCGCGGTGGTGCGGATCTGCTTGCCGATGGCGCCGCGCAGCATGTCCGACACCGAATGTGGCGCCGGGGGTTCGGCGGCCGCGAGACGTTCGGTCAGCGACGTCACCACCTGGCTCGGCGCGACCTCGCCGCCCACCGGCTCCGGCCAGCGCCGCGGCGTGTTCCGCTGACGCGTTTCGATATTCAGATCGTGGAGTTGGATGACCTTCGCTACGTCATTCATGTATGTGCTCCCGTAGCGGCCCCGAGCAGGCCGAGCAGTTTATGTTCTGCGGCATCGATCCACGCTGGATCGATGACGGGCCGCGACGCTGCGCCCCCGATGAAGTCGTCGAATGCCTGCACCGTCGTCCAGCGCGGGACGAAACCGAGTTCGGTGCGCATACGGGTGGTGTCGAGGCCACAGCCGAAGTGGAAATAGTCGATCTGCTCACTGGTGAAGTCCCGCATGATCGGGCCCATGATCGCGCGGCCCGCGGTACGGAAGACCGACCACGGGATCGGCAGCTCGATCCGGCCCGCGCGCCGGATCGCCTGAGATAACACCAGTGCGCCGTCCCCGGCGATGTTGTAGGTGCCACCGGGCGCCTGCCGTGCCGCGTGCGCCATCGCGGCGATGGCGTCCTCCTCGTGCAGCAACTGCAGCCTGGCATCGCGGCCGAGAACCGTCGGAGCGACCGGCGAACGCAGATACTGCACACCGCGCCGGGCCAACCGCGGGCCGACAATGGGCGCCAAACGCAAAATCGAAGCGGCGATATCGGGACGCCGCCGCGCGAGTCCGCGGACGAATCCTTCGATTTCGATCATGTCGCGAGCAAACCAACCACTCGGTGGGGTTCGCGCGCTCATTTCTTCGGTGAATTTCGCGGGATCCTTCGCGCTGCATCCGTAGACCGCTGAGGTCGAGCGCACCACCACGCGCCGCACCGAAGGCGATTTCTGACAGACCGCGAGCAGCTGCATGGCGCCGAGCACGTTGAGATCCTTCATCACCGCCCGGCCACCACCGGCCGGTGGATGCGTGAGCATCGCGGCGTGCACGACGGTATCGACCTCATTGCCGCCGATCACCTTGCGAATCAAGGGATTTCGAATATCGGCGCGAACGAATTCGGCGCGGCCCATGCGTCGTTGCAGTTCACGACTCGGGGTCATGGTGTCGACGGCCAGGATGTGTTCGACGGTCTGATCCTGGGCCAAACGCGCGACCACATTGCCGCCGAAGAATCGGCTGGCACCGGTCACCATCACCACCTTGGGTGTATGTCCATCCCGTATTTCAGAACCCACCGCACCGGATCCCAACTGTGACAGCCCCCCAATTCCATTTGCTGCGGTACCAGAGTAACCGGTCGACTCCGATGCGCAGAGGGTATTAACCAGGATCTAACGATGACTTCAGTCACCCGATACATGAGCAACTTTCAAAATTCGCTGTTTCAAAAAGAAAAACCCGCCACCACTCGGTGACGGGCCTCTCAGCTAACGCGCAGCGAATCACTTGCCGAGTTTGCGCCGCTGAACACGCGTGCGGCGAAGCAGCTTGCGGTGCTTCTTCTTCGACATGCGCTTGCGGCGCTTCTTGATCACAGAACCCATAGGGTTGTCCTCGCGTTCTCTCTACTCGGCGCGCACGCCAATCACGTACGCCTATTTCAGTGCCCGCGCCGCCAGCTGGCACCGGACACCACAAAGCGGTGCCGCCGGCAGGCGCACACGAACCGAGGGTTCATCCTACCGGGACACCGTCAAGCTGATGAAACCGCCTCATCCAGCGTCGAAGTAGGACGTCTCCAAATAGTCGTGCACCGCCTTGGCATGCACCCGGAACGAACGACCGACCCGTACGGCGGGCAACTCGCCGGAGTGCACCAGCCGATAGACCGTCATCTTGGACACTCGCATGAGATTCGCGACCTCGGCGACGGTGAGGAACTGAGTACCTCCGCCGAGCACCGATTGCGTCGGAGTCCCCGAACCGCCCTGGGTCCGGGAATTAGCCCGGCCACCCGATGGTCCGGAACTTCCTGGCGACGTCCCTGAACTATTCGCAGACATCTTGTTAGACATCATCGCACCACTGACCTCCGGCACGTCCGCGCCGCCGGCTTCCCCACCGGCGGAACAGACACGCACGTGCTCCTTGAAGCTTAGCGGGACCAGTGGGATTACTGCGACGGGTGTGAGAAATCAGGTTTACACGCAGGGAACCGACCGGTCACCCCGTAGACGCGCGGTGTTTGATCAACTCCCACCCGAGACATCTCAGGAAGCGCTGCCGCCCGCACCGTCGTTGGCACCCTGTTCGACGGATCGTTGCTTCGCCGCGTGCAATGCCTCGAGGAAGGCCGAACGCACCCCACCACGCTCCAATTCACGCACCGCGGCGGCGGTCGTGCCCGCGGGCGAGGTCACGGCGGCACGCAGCTCGGCAGCGGTCTGCCCAGAGCTCTCGAGCAGGGCGGCCGAGCCGAGCATGGTCTGCACCACGAGGTCGGTGGCGACGTCGCGGGTCAGGCCGAGCCCGACACCGGCATCGACCATGGCCTCGACCACCAGGAAGAAGTACGCGGGTCCGGAACCCGAGACCGCGGTCACCGCATCCATCTGTGCCTCGGTCACGGTCGCCACCTTGCCGACCGCGGCGAGCAGCTCGGTCACCTGGGCCAGCTGTTCCGTCCGGGCGTAGCGGCCCGGCGCGAGCACGCTCATGCCCTGGCCGACCAGCATCGGGGTATTCGGCATCACCCGCACCACCGGGAAACCGGCGGGCAGCTTGTTCTCCAGCCGCGCCGTCGGCACACCCGCCGCCAGCGACACCAGGATCTGATCCCGGTCGGCATCGAGTTCGGCCTTGCCGAGCTGGGTCATGACCGTATCCACATCACCCGGCTTGACCGCGATGACCAGGACATCCGCACCGACGATCGCGTCCGCGATCGAATCGGTGACCCGCACGCCGAAGCGGTCGCCGATGAGTTCGGCCCGATCGGCATGCGTCTCCACGACGACCAGATCCTTCGCCGCCCGTCCGGATTCGAGCAATCCGGCGATCAACGCCTCCCCGATGCGACCGCCACCGATCACCGCAACTCTCGTCATGGGCCTTAAGGCTAGTCGCGCGACCATATCGGCTCGGCGCTGGGGAAGAGCCAGTGGTCCTATCGCCGCTGCGGCACCAGCGCGAGCTGACGGCTCTGCGCAACCACCGCACCGGTGGAGTCGAGAATCAGCTGGTCCTCGTCGAACATGCGCTCGCCGATCTCGTGGCTGGTCGCGATGATCCGCAGCCAACCGGGGGCCGGGCGACGGCGCAGGTAGGTGGTCATCTGAACGGTCGGGGCCCAGCCGGTCTGGCCGAGGTTCGCCGGGACCGGCGGACTCATATCGGCGGACATGATCGCGAAGTACATGGCGATATCCGGATCCTGCTGGTCGCCCTCGAACGGGCGCATCCAAAGACGCAGGCGCGGTTCGCCTTTCGCACCGTCGAGGAATCGGGCCCACTCGCGGTCGATGAACAGTTCGGCGCCGCGCGCCACATGGACGACCTTGCCCATCGACGAATCCCGGTAGCCGACGGCGTCGGCGGGCGGTTCGATCGGCATTTCCGCATGCCGCTGCGCGTAGATCGGATCGGCATCGTCGAGATGACCGAAGGTGAACGCGGTGCGCACCAGCGTGCGCCCGCTCTGGATCAGGTTCACATCGACCAGGCAGATCTGGCGACCGACCTTGCGGATGTGCACCTCGTACTCGACCTCGCCCGGCTCCGGTGCACCGAGGAAATCGGAGCTCGCCGCGATGGGCGCCATGGCCACCAGGGCCGGATCGGAGGCGCGCAGCCAGCGGGTTGCCGCGGCGGCGCTGGTCGCGACCATGGTGCCGCCGTGCACCTTCGGCCCGATGGTCCAGATTTTGTCGATGATGCCCAGGTAGCGGCCGGTATCCGGATTGGCCGACAGCAGTTCGGTCAGTGTGCACACCCGGCTGAAGGGTGCGTCCGTCGTGATGGCCTGCTCGAGATCGGCGGTCAACTCCGGCATCGTCACTCCTATCGTCGGTCGGCCGCGTCGGCGGGACGCGGCGTTCGTACAGCGTAGAACGAAGCGGTTCGGGGTTCGAATTCCCCTCTGCCGACAGATCGGTGCGGCGTCACACCTGGTTGGCGTGCGTCGGGGCGGGAGCGGGTGCGTTGAGGTGTGCTCTGGCGAAGTCCAGCGTCCGGTTCAGCATGCCCGTGCGGCCCTGGGTGGTACGGGCATTCTGGGTATTGATCTCGGCGACCGCGTGACCGGCGAAACCGGAGCGCAGCAGTGCCGCGCAGAGCTCGACACACGGCTGCGTGCCGTCGCCCGGCACCAGATGCTCGTCGTGCGCCGCACCGCGGCCGTCGGCGAGATGCAGGTGCGCGAGGCCGGTGCCCATCCGCGCGGCCAGCGCCAGCGGATCGGCGCCCGCGGTCGCGGTATGTGAGATATCGAGGGTGTAGTGCCGGAATCCGGTATCGGTCGGATCATAGGACGGGCTGAAGGCGGTCAGGCCGGGACCGGGACCGCCGCGGCGCTCCAGCCGCTTCGCCGACCCGGTTTTGCGGCCGAAGAGGGTGTCCGCGCGCATGGGGAACATATTCTCCACCGCGACGATGACGTGGCTGTGCTCCTCCAGCTCGGCCACCTGATCGGCGAAGCCCTGCGCATACCTGCGCTGCCAGCGGAACGGCGGATGCACCACCACGGTGCCCGCGCCGAGCGCCTCGGCCGTGCGCACACTGCGCTCGAGTTTGGCCACCGGATCCGAGCCCCACACCCGCTGCGAGATCAGCAGGCACGGCGCGTGGATCGCCAGTACCGGCACACCGTATTTGCGCGAGTACGCCTGGACGGCGGCGATGCTCTGGCTGGCCGGCTCGGCCCAGACCATCAATTCGATACCGTCGTAACCGATTTCGGCCGCGTATCGGAAGGCCGCCTCGGTGTTCTGCGGATAGACCGAGGCCGTCGAGAGACCGACGAGGATCTGCTGACCGCCGGATCCAGCGGCCGCTTCGACCGGCGAATCGGGTTCGGCACGCACGTCGGGATCGGGAGCGAGCCCCTTGGCCACGCTCGCCGTTCTGGTGTCGTCCGCCTGCCCGATGTTCCCCACAGCCTGCTCCCTGCTCAGTTCGTACTGAGTAGAAAGGCTAGCGGTCCCAGGGTGACAAAGATGCCGACGACGACGGCTATCACCGTGCTGAGGATGTCATCGGTGCGCCGCAGTATTCGCACCAGCGCCACCAAGCCCAGGATCACGATCATCGCCAGGCACAGCGCCACCCAGGGCAGCATTTCCCACATGCGCTCGAAGCCCTTGAAGAGCAACATTCCGGCGACCGCGGCGCCGGTGCTCTGACCGCCGAGAATCATCCACTGGCGGCGATTGGCGTCGTACTCCGACCTGCGTGCGACCCGCGAGCGCGCGCGTCTCGAAGACAGGCGGGAGGCGAACGAATGATCCGAATCGACATCGTCGCCGTCGAAATCCTCGTCGTCGAGAACATCACCGGTCGGGAACGGTTCGTACACATCGGTCAGACCGTCGTACACATCCGGCTCGGCGGGCTGCGATCGGCCACGTCGCCCACGCCCGTTGCGTTCGGCAGCGCGCCCGTTCGCCCGCTCGGCCTCGGCACGTTCGACTTCGTCGCGCAGCAGGTCGCCCGCCACGGTCTGGCCGGAGACGAGCTGCTGATCCTGACTTGCCAGCGACCACGCAGCGGTGGGGATGCTCTCGGATTCGGGCGCGTTGCCCTTGGGCGGTACATGTCTTCGCACCGACCAGGCAGGCAGACCGCCATCGGCCGGACCGTCCGATCGTGCGGATCTTCGCTGATCCGGCGGCTCGGGATGGGCGCCACGCGCCGGACCGTCCGGCCGCGGGGGCATCGGCAGCGGCGCGGACTCCGGTGCGAAACCACTGGTGGACGGCGACCACGGCGCGGTCGAGGGTCCGGCGTTATTGGCTTCGGCTTCGGCCTCCGCCGCGCGTCGCCGGGCGGCCCGGCCGCCGGATCTCGATCCGTTCGGCGGGCTTTCGGGCGGGGCGCCGATGCCGCGGCCGAGATCGCGCAGCGGCTGTACGTCGGTGGTCTCTTCCTCCGGTTCGGCATGCCGACGTCTGCGGCCGGTCCGTCCGGAGCCGACCGCGCCGTCTGCAAGCGGGTCCCGCGCATACGGATCTGGTGCCGGGGCGTACGGATCCGGGGCCGGGGTGTATGGATCCGGTGCCGGGGCATACAGATCGGATATCGGCGCGGACAGCGGATCCGCGGGTGCGGAATGCCGCGACGAATCCGCGCCCGGCATTTCCCGCCCCGGCATGATCCGACTCGAATATCCCGGCGCGGGCAGCGGATCGGCGGGCGCCGCCGGAGCGGCGTAGGTCGAGAGTGGGTCGTATCGGGTGATCGGCCCCGACATCGGCGAGTAGTTCGGTAATTCGGGTGCGGCGTACGGCGCCGGATCCGGCGCGGCGTACGAAGTGGGTTCCGGCGCAGGCGTTTCGAATCCGGACCCCGCGTATCCGCCGGACTGGAAACCGGAGGGTTGGTAACCCGACGCGTCGTACCCGTTGGCCTCGTACCCGCTGGCCTCGTACCCATTGGATTCGTACCCATTGGATTCGTACGACGGCGGTTCGTACGCCGGTTCGTCCTCCTCAGGTGCGGCGTGCGCCGAATGGCCACCGCCGCCAGCCGGAATGGCGGGCAGATCACCGGTCAGCTCGGCGACCGAGATGCCGCGGCCACTGCGCCGCCGCCGCCCGCCGCCACCGGGCGATGCCGCGCCCTGCTGGCCGTTGCGTGCCAGCAGCTCGGCAACCGATAGCTGCTTGGAATCCTCACTCATGACGACACCGTTTCGATCGGGCCCGATAGACCGCCGCCGGGCACCGGCTTACCGCTCGTTTCCGCGACGGAACCCGGCAATGCCGTAGCCCTCGGTCCGCCGTTCATATCGGTATCCAGTTTGCGCAGGATGAGCCCCTCGCGCAGTGCCCACGGACAAATCTCGAGGGTATCCAGCGATAGTGCCCGCATACTCGCCTCCGCGACCAGTGCGCCAGCCACCAATTGCTGTGACCGATCGGAACTTACGCCTTCCAATTCTGCACGGTCCGCCGCCGTCATTCTCGAGATGAAGGCAATCAGTTGGCGCAGACCTGAGCTGGTGAGTGTACGGCGCACCCGCAGCCCGGCCGAAGAGGGTGCCGCTCCGGTCAACCGGGCAAGCGACCGAAACGTCTTCGATGTGCCGACCGCGAGATCCGGTTTACCCACGTCCAGCAGCTGTTTCGCGGGTGCGACGAGTTCCGCGTCGAGCCAATCGCGCAGCACCGCGACGCGGCGTTTGCCCGGTGGATCCTCGCGCAGCCATTCTCTGGTCAATCTTCCGGCGCCGAGTTGCAACGAGAGCGCGACATCGGGTTCCTCATCGCCGCCGTTGGTCATTTCCAGTGAGCCGCCGCCGATGTCGAGATTGAGGATCCGGCCCGGGCTCCAGCCGTACCACCGACGCACAGCGAGGAAGGTGAGCCGGGCCTCGTCGACACCGGAGAGCACCTGCAGTTCGACGCCCGTATCGGTGCGGACCGTGGCGAGCACCTCATCGGAATTCGCGGCTTCACGCAGCGCCGAGGTCGCGAACGGCATCAGTTCGACGCACCCGGAAGTCTCGGCGATACTGGCGAATTCGGCGACCGTCGCGATCAGCCGTTCGGCCCCCTGGACGGTGATGCGGCCGTCGGAATCCATGTTCTCCGATAGCCGGAGAGTGGCCTTCGTCGAGCTCATCGGCATCGGGTGACCACCGCGATGGGCGTCCACCACAAGCAGGTGGACGGTATTGCTTCCGACATCGAGTACCCCAAGCCGCACATGAATACGGTACTGGGTGAACCGGCCCTTTAGCCCAGGCGACTGAACTGTTAGCGTCCTGAAGTGTGACGGTAGGCGCAGCAGTGAGTGAGCGCAGCGAACGAACCAGCAGGCACAGCGCGGCGCCGCGCACGACGGAGCCGAGCGCTAGCGAGGCGCAGTCGTGAGCGGCTCCAAGAGGCCCCCACCAGCGCGGAAGATCGATCCGGCGCCGGAGGTCGATCTCGACTTTCCCCGTGAATGGATCGAGTTCGTGGATCCAGCAAACGACGAGCATGTGATCGTCGCGGATTTGACCTGGCTGCTGTCGCGCTGGACGTGCGTCTTCGGAACTCCGGCCTGTCAGGGAATACTGAGCGACCGCCCCGATGACGGCTGCTGCTCGCACGGCGCGTTCCTCTCCGACAAGGACGATCGCAAGCGCCTGACCAATGCTGTGAAAATGCTCACACCGAGCGACTGGCAGCTGATGGACGAGGCGACCGACGCCGAGGGCAAGATCACCAAGAAGGGCTATCTGGAGCTCGACGAGCTGGAGGACGAGCCCGCCCTGCGCACCCGCCGCTTCGACGGCGCCTGCATTTTCCTGAACCGCCCCGGCTTCGAGGGCGGCGTCGGCTGCGCGCTGCACACCATGGCGTTGCGCAAGGGCATCGAGCCGCTCGAGGTGAAGCCGGATGTGTGCTGGCAGTTGCCGATCCGGCGCACCCAGGACTGGGTGGAGCGCCCGGACGGCGTGCAGATCCTGAAGACCACCATCACCGAATACGACCGGCGCGGCTGGGGTCCCGGCGGCGAGGACCTGGACTGGTACTGCTCCGGCTCCCCCGACGCGCATGTGGGCGCCCGTCCGGTATGGCAGTCCTACGCTCCCGAGCTGAAGGAATTGCTCGGTGCACCCGCCTACGAAGAGCTGGCCAGGCACTGCAAGCGGCGCGAGGGACTCGGCCTCATCGCGATCCATCCCGCGACCGTGCATGCCGATCGGATGAAATCCGACCAACCCATCGCCGACCAGCCGGCGTGAGGTTTGCATAGCGGGCGATTCACCTGCCCGCCATGCACGCTTTACTCATATGCGGTTGGATGTGCGGTCATGTTGAAGAAAGCCCTGACCCTGACTGCCATCGCGCTCGGCGCCACCGCCGCACTGACCGGTGCCGCGCACGCCGAACCCAATGGCGACCCGGCCAAATACGCCGATTTCACCGCCGACTTCCTGCCCGCCAACACCCCCGAGGCGATCGACGCCCAGGCGAACGGCAAGAACCTGATCATGAGCCCCTATGGCGTCACCCACACCATCGCGTGCCGCGGCACCAGCGCGGCCGACGTCTACGAATGCATGCAGGAAGACGATCTCGGCTGGATCACCCTGCACAAGCAGGACGTCCCCGGCCTCGGCCCCACCTGGGTCTACCTGCCCTGATTCGGACGCACGCAGCAGACGCCGAGGTTGTCGGGGCCTCGGCGGCTGCGCTTTGCAGGAACTTTTAGTGTGCGCTGACGGTCAAGCCTCGAGTTTGTAGCCGAGGCCGCGGACGGTGACGAGGTGCTCCGGCTTGGCCGGGTCACCCTCGATCTTCGAGCGCAACCGCTTGACGTGCACGTCGAGGGTCTTGGTGTCGCCGACGTAGTCGGCGCCCCAGACCCGGTCGATCAGCTGGCCCCGGGTGAGCACTCGCCCGGAATTGCGCAGCAGATATTCGAGCAGATCGAATTCCTTCAACGGCAGGGTGACCTGCCTGCCGTTGACGTGCACGGTGTGGCGGTCGACATCCATCCGGACCGGTCCGGCCTCGAGCACACCGCTCTCGTTGCCGCCGTCCAGTTCATCGCCAGCGCCGCGGCGGAGCACGGCCCGGATGCGGGCGATCAGTTCGCGCGCCGAGTACGGCTTGGTGACGTAGTCGTCGGCGCCGAGCTCCAGGCCGACCACCTTGTCGATCTCGCTGTCGCGCGCGGTGACCATGATCACCGGGACGCCGCTGCGGGTGCGCAGCTGTTTGCACACGTCGGTGCCGCTCATGCCGGGCAGCATGAGGTCGAGCAGCACGATATCGGCGCCGGAGCGGTCGAATTCGGCGAGCGCGGACGGTCCGTCACCGACCACGGTGACCTCAAATCCCTCCTTGCGCAGCAGGAACGCGAGCGGATCGGCCAGCGACTCCTCATCTTCGACGATCAGAACACTCGTCATCTGCGTGCCTCCACACCATTCGGTCTGCCCGGCCCCGTGGGGCGCGGGTGTGTTTCTCTCATGCTCACCGCGGAACCGTCGACCTCTTCTTCGCCGTCGGCTTCATGGTGGGCAGGTATTCGCAGGGTGAACGTCGATCCGGTGCCGAGCTTGCTCCACAGGGTGATTTCACCGTTGTGGTTGGCCGCCACATGCTTGACGATAGCCAGGCCGAGCCCGGTACCACCGGTGGCACGCGAGCGCGCCTTATCGGATCGGAAGAATCGTTCGAAGACCCGCTCCTGGTCTTCCTTGGCGATACCGATGCCGCGATCGGTCACGGCCATCGCGACGTGATCGCCGCGCAGTGAGCGGCTCACCGAAACGTGGGAGCCCGCGAGTGAGTACGCGATGGCGTTCTCCACCAGGTTGGACAGTGCGGTGACGAGCAGGGTTTCGTCGCCGAGCACCTCGAGTCCGCTCGGGCGGTCGGTGCTGACGGTGATGCCCGCGGCCTCGGCGGCGGTACGGGAGCGATCGACCGCCTGCGTGACCACGGAGTCGACGTCGACCACCTCGAGCTCGGGTAGCTTTTCCGCGCCCTGTAGTCGCGAGAGCGCGATCAACTCGGTCACCATCTTGCCCAGCCGCCGGGATTCACCGAGTACGCGCTGACCGAAGTGCCGGACCGCGTCGGGATCTTCGGCGGATTCCAGCATGGCCTCGGCGAGCAGGCTCATCGCGCCGACGGGAGTCTTGAGTTCGTGGCTGACATTGGCGACGAAGTCACGGCGGGTGGCCTCCATGCGGGCCTGCTCAGAATCGTCGTCGGCGAACAGCACGGTGAAACTGGTCTCTTCGCGCGATAGCTGTCTGGCCACTCCGCGCACCGCGATCCGGGCGCGGCCGGGCAGCGGCTTCTCCGCGGTGAGATCGAATTCACTGGATTCGCCGGTGGCGAGCACCTTCTCCACCGCGGCCCAGGCGCGTTCGTCGAGCAGCCGGTTGCGGACCAGGCCCAGTTCCTCGGCGCGCGGGTTGACCAGCACCACATCGCGGTATTCGTCGACGACCGCGATTCCGCTCTCGGAGGCGAGCACGATCAGGTCGAGCACCTGGGACATGGTCAGACCGGAATCCGCCTGTCTGCGGGCGGCCTGCCTGGCGTTCACGAACGGGATCAGTAGCCCACCGACTGCCAGGCCGACGACAGCCGCGAGGACTGCCAGTAGGACGGCCTGGGGAACACTCACACTTGAATCGTACGGTCGCCGACCGACAACCCAACTCGGGGTACGCGAAGTTTCGCGCAGGTCATAGGCACTTCCAGCACCGTTAGCCGCTTGTTTACGCGTTGTTCGCGCGACGGAGTCCGGATCGTTTTTACTCCGGCGAATCCGACATTGCCGACCGCACCGAGTCGCCGTGGCGGTCGACCCATTCGCCGAGGGCGTAGATCGGGATGAGCAGATCGCGTCCGGCTTCGGTCAGTTCGTATTCGACGCGGGGCGGAGCCTCGGCGTAGCGGTGGCGCTCGATGAGGGTCATGGTCTGCATGCGACGCAGCGTCTGGGTGAGCATCTTCTGGCTGATGCCGCCGATGGCCATACGCAGGTCACCGGGACGCATCGGGCCGTCGCGCAGCATATAGACGATGACCGAGAGCCAGCGGTTGCCGAACAGGTCGACGCCGAGGCGGGCCGGACAGTCGGCCTCGTAGTCGCCATAGGGCGCGAATTCCACGGGTTCGGCATGTTCGACCGTCATGACACCAGCCTGCCATCGTCATTGCGCACCTTCGGGTGCCTATCGAAATCCCTAGCGTCGGTGCCGAATACATCCCGAACCAGGAGTTGATATGCGAATCGGAATCATCGGGGCGGGCGCGATGGCGAAGGCACTCGGCGGCGGCTGGGCCGCGGCCGGGCACGAGGTCGTCATCGGCGCTCGGTCCCGTGCGGCCGCGGATGCGCTGGCAGCAACAATCGAGCACGGAGCACGGGGCGGAAGTGTCGGCGCGGCTGCCGAATTCGGGGCGGTCGTGCTGTTGGCACTGCCGGTAAGTGCCCTTGACGAAGTACTGGGTGAAATCAGCGGAGAACTAGCCGGACGGACGGTGATCGACTGCACCAATGCGTTCCTCCCGGACGAAGCCGCGCCGCAAGGAGTTCTGGCTTTCGTATTGTCCGAGGACGCGGTCGCCGCTCGCATCGCGGCGACGGTTCCCGAGGCGAACGTGGTGAAAGCGTTCAACGTGTGTGCCGCCGAGGTGTGGGAATCACCGGCCCGCGTCTTCGAGGACCGCAGGCTGGCGGTGCCTCTCTGCGGTGACGACGCTGCCGCGGTGCAACAGGTCGCCGCACTGGCGGAAGATCTCGGGCTGCAACCGATTTCGGCGGGCGGACTGCATCGCGCCAAATATCTCGAGGCCACCTCGGTCTTCACCGTCGGCCTCTGGTTCGGCGGCGCGGATGCCCGCGCGGTCTTCCCGCCGTTGGAAGCGGCATTCGCCGTGGCCGACTAGCGACCGGACCCGGTCCGAGCGTGCACGACCGCCCATACCCCGCGGATTCGAGCTTGAATGCGCGAGAGGTGCACGCTCGGGCCGGATACGGCTTACCAGCCCGGGTTGCCCCGCACCGGAAGATTCACGAAACTCGGCCGATTCGGATCCAGTTGCACGTGTTGCGGTTTCAGACCCGTATCGATCAGCATCGGCAGAACCGGCAGGCCCTTGGGGAAGTTGCCCGCGAAGACATCCACGCGCAGGCGATGGCCTGGCTGCAGGATCGCCTCGGTGGCGGGCAGGGTGATATCGAGGGTCGTCTCCTCCCCCGGCACGGTCGGCTGACGCAGGTCCAGCGATGTGTAGGGCCGCGGATCGGTGTAATCGCCACTGGCGGAACGGGTGCTGTTCGCCTCGTCGATCTGACGCAGCGAGGCCATCAACTGGCCGGAGGAGAGCACGGTGGACTGGCCGTCCGGCGCGACGTCGTTCACCGTGACCACCCAGTAGCCGTCGGTCGCATCCTGAACGGTATCGAGGTGCGCGGCGATTCGGCCGGAGATGGTGGTCGGCTCGGCGACCGGGTCGCTGGTGAAGGTCAGCCCGTTCAGCTCGGCGATGCGGGAGTCCTTGGCGCAACCATCGATGATCGAGAGGAAACCCGCACTACCCTGCGCTGCGTCGTTGGAGCACAGGGTAGTCAGGCCTGGCGCGACGGTGAGCCGCGCCGAGTCCGGGCTCGCGGTGGCGAGCAACGAGCCGTCGTTCAGGCTGTTCGCGGTGCCACTCCGGTTGGCGGACAGGTACATCCGGCGGTATTCG
The DNA here is from genome assembly GCF_050942345.1 of Nocardia pseudovaccinii. NCBI lineage: Bacteria > Bacillati > Actinomycetota > Actinomycetes > Mycobacteriales > Nocardiaceae > Nocardia > Nocardia pseudovaccinii. Next base: position 1,193,330 of record NZ_CP192074.1, on the reverse strand, counting down.
GCATCCTGGGAGCCGGTCCGTGGATCGGCGAACGAGTCGGTGGTGATCCAGCCGCCGCCCTGCTGCCGCAGGGTGATCGGGCCGTACTCATCGATGCCGTTGTCGATTCCCTTGAGCCACTTGTCGAACCACGCGCGCTGCAGCACATCCAGGCGTGGCGGCAGGCCCGGCTTGCCGTATTCATTGCCCGAGCTGATGTGGTACGTATTGCCCATCAGCAGCTGTTTCTGGCCCGCGGGCAGCGGAATCTCGTTGTAGATCTTGGATTCCGAGTAGGTGAACAGATCGTGCCAGCCACCGGTGACGAAGGTGGGCACCTGGATCTGGCTCGGATCGCTGAGCCAGGCCGCGCGCGCCGCCGACGAACCGGTCAGCAGTTCCTCGGCGCGCGGGTCCAGATCCTCGATCCGGGTGGTGCTGTAGACATTGAGCAGCACATCCATGAAGGTGAACGGATCCTTCGCGCGATCCGCGAGCCACGTCATATCGAACTGCCCGTTGAGCATCGACGCCACATCCGGAACCAGCTTGAGGCCGTTGATGGCGGACAGCCACAGCGGAATGAAGTTGAAGCCGAAGCCGCCGCCGGGCGCGAGCACATCGTTGATCAGGTCGCTGCCGGGCACCACCGGGAAGATCGCCTTCAGCGCGGGCGGACGCATCGCGGCCACCTGTATCTGGTTGATGCCCGAATAGGACAGGCCGTTCATGCCGATGCGGCCGTCGGACCACGGCTGACGCGCGGTCCAGTCGATCACCTCGTAGGTGTCCTGCTGTTCGCGCTGGCGCAGCATGTCCCAGGTGCCCTGGGAGAAGCCGGTGCCGCGCACGTCGACCACGACCTGGGTGTAGCCGCTTGTGATGAGCTGACGGTCGACGGCGAAGTTGCGCAGTTCGCCGCCGCCGAAGGATTTGGTCAGATCGGTGACGCCGGAGAGCGGGGTGCCGCCGAGGTCGATCCGGCGGAACAGTTCGATCAGCGCATCGGACAGACCCGGAATGGACATGGCGCTGTCGGCGATGTTCGAGACCAGTTTGGTGTACGGGGTCAGATTCACCACTGTGGGCGTCGGGGTGGCGATCGGGCGACCCGCGGCATCCGCCGGACGGTACACATTGCCTTTCAGGACGGTGCCGTCGCTCATGGTGATCGGCACATCCCACTGGATATTCACATTCGGGTACTGCTGGGGTCCGTCCTCGGTCGCGGCCCAGGCGGCACCGGCCGCGCCACCGTCGGGACCGGACGGCGCCGACGCGGCGATCGCGCTCTGGGTGACGAATGGAATGAGCACCGCCGTGGCGACTGCCGCCACGGTGGCACGCAACATTGTCTGCATCAGGGGTGATCCGCCTCTCGGACTGGTCGAACGACCAGAGCTTACATACCGACGAGTAGGTTCGAACTCGAGGCTACTTAGATCGCGCGGTGAATGTCGGTTCACATATAGCAGCTGGCCTCGCATAATGCCTGCACAAGGCTGGAATAAATCACGCCAACCTGCAGAATTCACACTAACCCAGATGGTCACAGCTAACTGACCGCGACCCGCGCACCAGCCCATTTCCGATCGAGACGAACGCGGTACCACCGTCGCGACCTCGCAAGCGGATCAGCTGTGTCCTACCGAGAAACGACAACGCGCCGCGACCGAGGCCGGTCGCGGCGCGTTTGTATCGAGGTAGGTGCTTATTTGCCGCCCTGGCTGGCGACGGCCGCGGCACCCGCGGCGGCGGCCTCGGGGTCCAGGTATTCGCGCGGACGAACCGGGCGCAAGTTCTCGTCCAGCTCGTAGCGCAGCGGAATACCGGTGGGGATGTTCAGCCCGGCGATATCGTCATCGGAGATCCGGTCCAGGTGCTTGACCAGCGCGCGCAGCGAATTGCCGTGTGCCGCAACGAGAACGGTCTTGCCCGAGAGCAGGTCCTTGGAGATGGTCGACTCCCAGTACGGGACCATCCGGTTCACCACGTCGAGCAGGCATTCGGTCTTGGGGACGTCGATGCCGTCGTAGCGCGGATCGCTCTCCTGGCTGTACTCGTTCGACGGGTCGATCGGCGGCGGCGGAGTGTCGTAGCTGCGCCGCCACAGCATGAACTGGTCGTCGCCGTACTGGTCGCGGACCTGCGCCTTGTTCTTGCCCTGCAGATCGCCGTAGTGGCGCTCGTTGAGGCGCCAGTCGCGCACGACCGGGATCCAGTGCCGGTCGGCGGCGTCCAGCGCGATATTCGCGGTGCTGATCGCGCGCCGCAGCACGGAGGTGTAGACGATATCGGGCAGAATGCCGTGTTCGGCCAGCAGTTCCCCGGCGCGCTTGCCCTCGGCGATGCCCTTATCGGTCAGGTGCACATCCACCCAACCGGTGAAAAGGTTCATGGCATTCCATTCGCTCTCGCCGTGGCGCAGCAACACGAGGGTGTACGTCATGCAGGCCATTCTGGCATGTACGCAAACCGGGCTCGCATCCGTTCCCACTGCTCAGGAGATGGCATCGGCCGTATCGTGGCCCGCGGCGAGCACACCCGCGCCAACCAGGGTGGCGCCATTGGTGATTCGCGACGGCACCACCTGCAGCTCGCGCAGGAAGTCCAAACCCGCGTGCCGGGTCAGCGCCGCGCGCAGCGGTTCCCACAGCGGTTCACCCGATTGTGCGAAGCCGCCGCCGATCACCACCCGATCGATATCGAGCGTCGAGGCCGCAGAGGCGATAGCCGTGCCGAGGGCGGTTCCGGCCCGATGCAGCGCGGCGAGTGCGATCTCGTTGCCGGTGTGCGCGGCCTTCGCCAGCCCGGCGCCGGTCTCACCGCGCCAACCCTGTTCGCGCGCCCAGCGCACCGATGACATACCGCTGGCGATCGCCTCGACGCAGCCGACGCCACCGCATTCACAGGGCACGTCCCAACCCGGCACCACGATATGGCCGACGTGTCCGGCATTGCCGGTGCGCCCGAGCACGACCCGACCGTCGGCGATGATGCCGCCGCCGATGCCCGAGGAGACCGTCATGGCCAGGCCGTTCGGAATGCCGCGCAGCGCGCCGACGTGATGTTCGGCCAGCGCAAGGCAGGCGCCGTCGATGGCGAATCGCACTGCGGCGGAGGGGAACAGCCGCTGCACCTCGGCCACGATCGGGAAGCCCGGCCTCCATTCCGGAATGTTCAGCGGACCTGTGACGCCGGTGCGCACATCGACCGGTCCGGCCGATCCGATCCCGATCGCCGAGACCGTCGCGTCACCGGCCACCTCCAGCAGCAGGTCGCGGCACGCCGACCACACCGACTCCCGAGGCACATCGACCCGCCGTACATCGCGTACCTTCCGGCCCCCGTAGACGACCCCGGCGGCGAATTTCGTCGCACCGATGTCCAGAGCAAGAACCATCATCGCCGGGCTGCCTTCCTGTACCTCGCGGCCCATTGCCACAGCGCGATTGTCGCCTACTCCGGGCGCGGATACTCCAGCCTTCGTCTCTACACCTCTCGGCGCAGGCTCATACCCGCGATAGGCGATGTGCCGGTTCAGGGCTGGTCTGCGGCCTCGACCAGATGCTCGAAGGCGAGCAGGTTCTGCAAGGATTCGCCGCGCGATACGCGCCACTTCCATTCCCGGCGAATGGATTCGGCGAAGCCGAGTTCCAGCAGGACATTGAAGTCGGCGTCGACGGCCTCGAGGATCTGGCCGAAGATCCGGTCCAGTTCGTCCGGGGTGACGGCGTGGGTGGCCATGCGGCCGACCAGATAGATATCGCCGACGCGGTCCAGGGTGTAGGCCACACCGTAGAGGCGGCGGTTGCGACGCAGCAGGAATTTGTAGACGCCATCGAAGTTCTCGTCGGGCTTGCGGCAGACGAACGATTCGATCCGCAGTCCGTGCTTGCCGACGGTGAGCATCACGGTGGTCTTGAGTTTGCGCTCACCGGGCAGGATGACGACGAACGTCTCCTGACTGGGATGGGTGTACTCGATTTCGCGCTCGCGCAGCGTTTCATCGATCAGCTGTGCGGTCGCGGCTGCCGTGCTCATCGGTGCGCTCCCGTCCGGCGCCGCCACAGCGCCCGCGATCTGGCCTGACTGGTCTCGCCGAGGAGAACAGCACTGCGTTCACCCGTGAGGCTAGTGCGTTCCTCCGGCAGCTCGGCCCGCGCGGCCTCGAAGACCTTGCGGCGGCCCGCGCCGAGACCGGCGCGCACCGCACGGAAATCGGCCAGCGCCGCCGAATAACTGGCGAGCAGTCCGTCCGCGGTGTGCTCCCAGGAGAAATGCCCGGCATGCCCGACCGCGCGCACACCCATCCGACGTAGTCGCTCACCGTCGTCGAGCAAGTGGCCGAGTGCGTCGGCCCAGTCCGGCGTCCGGTGTCCGGGGACGAGCAGGCCGGTCTCACCGTGACGCACGGCGGTGCCGAGTCCGCCGACATCGGCCGCGAGTACCGGGGTGCCACTGGCCTGCGCCTCGATGGCGACCAGACCGAAGGATTCGTTGTAGCTGGGCACCGCGACCAGGTCGGCGGCGCGATACACCTGGACCAGGCGATCCGGCGGCTGCGGCGGCAGGAAGGTGACGTGCTCGGCGATGCCGAGCGCGGCCGCGAGTTCGATCAGTGAATCGGGGCGCTCCAGTCCGGTGCCGGACGGTCCGCCGACGATGAGCACCCGCAGCTTGCGCGCCGGGTCGCGGTACAGCAGCTCGGCCGCCGCGCGGACCAGCACATCCGGGGCCTTGAGCGGCTGGATGCGGCCGATGAACGCGACGATCCGCTCGTCGGTGGCCAGCCCCAATTCGGCTCGGGCCGCGGCCTTTTCGCCGGGACAGTAGCGAGTCAGATCCGCGCCGGGCGGCACCACATCGATGCGCTCGGGCTCGGCGCCGTACAGCTCGACGAGCTGGCGCGCCTCCTCCGCGGTATTGGCGACCATGCGATCGGCCTCGGCGATCACCTGCTTCTCGCCGATCTCGCGGGTCGCGGGCTCGGGGCAGTCGCCCTCGGCCAGCGCCGCGTTCTTCACCGCCGCCAAGGTGTGCGCGGTATGCACCAACGGCACCCGCCAGCGGTCGCGCGCCAGCCAGCCGACCTGACCGGATAGCCAGTAGTGCGAATGGACCAGGTCATAGTGTCCGGGCTGGTGTCTGGCCTCTTGGCGCAGCACCTCGGCCGTGAACGGGCACAGCTGGGTCGGCAGGTCGTGCTTGTCCAGCCCCTCGAACGGGCCCGCCACCACATTGCGCACCAGAACGCCCGGGGCCGCCTGCTGCACGGGCGGGACGTTCGAGGAGGTGGCCCGGGTGAAGATCTCGACCTCGGTGCCGCGTCGGGCCAGCTGAATGGCGGTTTGCAGGACATAGACGTTCATGCCGCCCGCATCGCCGGTACCCGGTTGAGCAAGTGGTGAGGTGTGCACCGATAACACGGCGATCCGATTCGGCCGTAGGTCCGGGCGTTGACTCACACCATCCATAGTGCACGTTGAATTGCCAAACCCAGACGCCGTAACCGGGCCGAGTGACAGTCGTCACAGCAGTTTCGTGAGGGTTCTCACGCGCGGTGCAAATATCTGCCCGGCGCTGATCTCGGCACCGGGACACGACAAGTCTGCTCGAGCCGAGCATGCGGCGCCAGCGAATTTCGGACGGCTAATTCAGACTGTCGACGAACGCGCTCACCTCGGCGACGAAGCGGGCGCGATCCTCGATGAACAGCCCGTGCTGCGCGTCCTCCCAGAACGAGCCGCGGCCGTCGGGCACGGCATCGAGGATGTAGCGCCCGTTCTCGATCGGCACGACCGGATCCTTGGTCCCGTGCAGGACCAGCACCGGAATGTCCAGGGCACGTAGCGTTTCGGTGTTGTCGACGGTCCGGTAGAACAGCGCCTTGCGCACCCGGGGCGGCGTGCCGAGGCTCGCACCGAAGATGCGCTGCGCATCAACGCCTTTGTCCGGACCGGGTCCGGTATTCGCATTGCCAAAGGCGCCGAACGCGCGCAACGCCCTGCCCGCGCTCTCCTCGAACACACCGGGAATGGCCTCCTGCATGGCCGAACCGGTCTCCGCACCGGGTGCGCGACCGATATTGGCCATCGAACCCGAGTAGATGACGCCCGCGACCGCGCCGGTGCCGTAGGCGGTCAGGTAGTCGCTGATCACGATGCCGCCATAGGACCAGCCGAGCAGGACCGCATCGGATCGGATGCCTTCGGCGGCGAGCACCGCGGCGATATCGGCGGCCCAGTTCTTCGGATCGTCGTAGCCGGTTTCCGGGGCCCCCGAGTAGCCGTGGCCGCGCAGATCGACGGCGAGCACCCGGAAGCGCTCGGCCAGCTCGTCCGCGGCCGCGCCCCAGCACTGCAGATTGGCCGACCAACCGTGTACCAGCACCAGTGGCCTGCCGTCGGCCGGGCCGCCGACCCGATAGACGATGCTCGTTCCGTCCGCACTGACCGCTTCCCGAATAGCCATGCCACCGAGGCTAACGGCGGCCGGTCCGATGCGCTGATCCGGGCAACAGCCGGGCTCACCAGCAAACGGCGCCGTAGCGACTGCTTGCAGGTCGCTCGAAATGGTCGGCAGCGACTGCGCGCAGGTCGCTCGAAAAGGTCGGCACTTAGGATCGGGATCATGAGCATTCGCACTGCCGTCGTCACCGGAGCCAGCTCGGGAATCGGGGAAGCCACCGCCCGGGAACTCGCCAAACAGGGCTATCACGTGGTCGTCGGTGCGCGCAGGCTCGATCGGCTGCGGCGTCTCGCCGACGAAATCGGCGGCACCGCACTCGAACTCGATGTGACCTCGGACAATTCCGTCCGCGCGTTCACCGATGCGATCGAGAACGCCGATGTGCTCGTCAACAACGCGGGCGGCGCGAAGGGTCTGACACCGGTGGCCGAGGCGGATCTGGACGACTGGCGCTGGATGTGGGAAACCAATGTGCTCGGCACGCTGCGGGTGACCAAGGCGTTGCTGCCGAAGCTGATCGCCTCGGGCGACGGGCTCATCGTCACCATCACCTCGGTCGCCGCCTTCGAGGCCTACGACAACGGCTCCGGCTACACCTCGGCCAAGCACGCGCAGGCCGTACTGCACCGCACACTGCGCGGCGAACTGCTCGGCCAGCCGGTGCGGCTCACCGAAATCGCGCCCGGCGCAGTGGAAACCGAGTTCTCGCTGGTGCGATTCGCCGGAGACGAGGAGCGCGCGGCCAAGGTGTACGAGGGCATTGATCCGCTGTTCGCGCAGGACATCGCGGAGATCATCGGGTTCGTGACGTCACGACCGTCACATGTGAATCTGGACCAGATCATCGTCAAGCCCCGTGACCAGGCCGGTCCGGGACGCTTCGCTCGCCGCGGCTGACGGAATCGGCGATACTCCATCCGATCGACCGTTTCTCGATTGCTGTGAATTCGCTCCTACGTGGTGCGGACATTAGCATCGGGTGTTTGGCACGCAGATAGACCAGATTGGAGTAGCTCGCCTCATGCTCAAGGGTTTCAAAGATTTCCTGATGCGCGGGAATGTCATCGACCTCGCCGTCGCGGTGGTCATGGGTACCGCGTTCACCTCGGTGGTGACGGCGGTGACAAAGGGAATCATCAATCCGCTGCTCGCGGTATTGGGTAAGACCAATGAGCTGGGACTCGGCGTTCAGCTGGTCTCGGGTAAGCCTGCCACCTTCATCGCGATCGGGCCGATCATCACCGCGCTCATCGACTTCGTGCTGGTCGCCGCAGTGCTGTACTTCGTGCTGATGGTGCCGATGAAGACGCTGAAGAACCGCTTCGGCACCGCCAAGGTGGCCGAACCTTCCGAGATCGAATTGCTCATCGAGATTCGCGATCTGCTCGCCGCGCAGCAGAAGGATTCGGTCGTCGACACCGAATCGTTCGGCAAGGACGGTTCGCTCGTCAAGGAGAACGCGCGGTAATTGCCACGCGCCGAATGTGTTTCGCCCCCGCACGGTTCTGCCGAGCGGGGGCGATTTTCATTCAGGCGCCGACGTATGCCGCCAGGTGTTCGCCGGTGAGGGTGGCGCGCTCGGCGACCAGGTCGGCGGGCGTGCCCTCGAAGACGATCTTGCCGCCGTCGTGGCCCGCACCGGGACCGAGGTCGATGATCCAGTCGGCATGGGCCATTACTGCCTGGTGGTGCTCGATGACAATGACCGATTTACCCGAGTCGACCAGCCGGTCGAGCAGGCCGAGCAGCTGTTCGACATCGGCGAGATGCAGACCCGTCGTCGGCTCGTCGAGGACGTAGACGCCGCCCTTGTCCGCCATGTGGGTGGCCAGCTTGAGCCGCTGCCGCTCGCCGCCGGACAGCGTGGTGAGCGGCTGGCCGAGGGTGAGGTAGCCGAGCCCGACATCGGCGAGCCGGTCCAGGATCTTCTCCGCGGCCGGTGTGCGCGCCGCGCCGTCGCTGAAGAACTCCTGCGCCTCGGTCACCGACATCGCGAGCACCTCGCTGATATCGCGGCCGCCGAGGTGGTACTCGAGCACTGCGGCTTGGAATCGCTTGCCCTCGCATTCCTCACAGGTGGTGGCGACACCGGCCATGACCGCGAGGTCGGTGTAAATGACGCCCGCGCCGTTGCAGTTGGGGCACGCGCCCTCGGAGTTGGCGCTGAAAAGCGCTGGCTTGACGCCGTTTTCCTTCGCGAATGCCTTGCGGATCGGGTCGAGCAGACCGGTGTAGGTCGCCGGGTTGCTTCGGCGGGAGCCGCGGATCGCGCCCTGATCGACCGACACCACATCTGCGCCCGCGGGGATCGAGCCGTGCACGAGCGAGCTCTTTCCCGAACCCGCGACGCCGGTGATGACGGCGAGCACGCCGAGTGGAATGTCGACATCGACATCCCGCAGGTTATTGGTCGACGCACCGCGAATCTCCAACGCGCCGTTGGGCTTTCGGACCGTCTCCTTCAGCGCGGCGCGGTCGTCGAAGTGACGGCCGGTAATGGTGCCACTGCCGCGCAGCCCATCTACGCTGCCCTCGAAGCAGACGGTGCCGCCGCCCGTACCCGCGCCAGGACCCAGGTCGACGATGTGGTCGGCGATGACGATCGTCTCCGGCTTGTGCTCGACGACGAGCACCGTATTGCCCTTGTCCCGCAGCCGCAGCAGCAGTTCGTTCATCCGCTGGATGTCATGCGGATGCAGCCCCGCGGTGGGCTCGTCGAATACGTAGGTGACGTCGGTGAGCGAGGAGCCGAGGTGGCGGATCATCTTGACGCGCTGCGCCTCACCACCCGACAGCGTGCCCGCGGGCCGTTCCAGCGACAGGTAGCCGAGTCCGATCTCCACGAACGAGTCGAGGGTGTGCCGCAGCGAGTTCAGCAGCGGCGCCACGGACGGTTCCTTCAGCCCGCTGACCCATTCGGCCAGATCACTGATCTGCATGGCGCAGGCGTCGGCGATGCTGATGCCCTTGATCTTCGACGATCGCGCCAGTTCGCTGAGCCGGGTGCCGTCGCATTCGGGGCAGATCTGGAAGGTGACCGCCCGCTCCACGAAGGCGCGGATATGCGGCTGCAGCGCGTCGACGTCCTTGGACAGCATCGACTTGCGGATCCGCGGAATCAGGCCCTCGTAGGTCAGGTTGATGCCATCGACCTTGATCTTGGTCGGCTCCTTGTAGAGCAGATCGTTGAGTTCGCGTTTAGTGAACTTACAGATCGGTTTGTCCGTATCGAAGAAGCCGCAGCCGGTGAAGATGCGGCCGAACCAGCCGTCCATGCTGTAGCCGGGGATGGTGAGCGCGCCCTCGTTCAGCGATTTCGTGTCGTCGTACAGCTGGGTCAGATCGATGTCGTTGACCGAACCCCGGCCCTCACAGCGCGAACACATGCCGCCGGTAATGCTGAAGCTACGACGCTCCTTGACCGTCTTCCCGGCGCGCTCGATCGCGACCGCACCCGCGCCGCTGATCGAGGCGACATTGAAGGAGAACGCCTGCGGCGAGCCGATATGCGGCTTGCCGAGTCGGCTGAACAGGATGCGCAACATGGCACTGGCGTCGGTGGCGGTGCCGACCGTGGAGCGCGGGTCGGCGCCCATGCGCTGCTGGTCGACGATGATCGCGGTGGTCAGCCCGTCGAGCACGTCGACATCGGGCCGCGCCAGCGTGGGCATGAAGCCCTGCACGAAGGTGCTGTAGGTCTCGTTGATCAGCCGCTGCGACTCCGCGGCGATGGTGTCGAATACCAGCGAACTCTTGCCCGAGCCGGAAACACCGGTGAACACGGTCAATCGGCGCTTCGGGATTTCGATGCTGATGTCTTTGAGGTTGTTCACGCGCGCGCCGACCACGCGGATCAGATCGTGGCTGTCGGCAGCGTGCAGGGCTTGCGTGTCCGTCTTCTCGGCCATAACTGATCGGTTCTCCATCTGGTTGCGCGGGCCGCATGCGCGGTCTCCGTCGGAGTCGACTGGCTCGATCTAATCAGCTTCGAGCAGTGCGTTCGGTACTTCTTCGGCAGCGGTCGTGGCAATTTGGGGTCGACACCGGTGGCCTGCGGCAGCCACCGGCGTCGAGCGCGGCGATTGCCCGAAGGCTCAGCTCAGCTGCTGGATACGGACCATGTTTCCGGCGGGATCGCGGAAAGCGCAATCGCGAACCCCATAGGGCTGATCGGTCGGCTCCTGGACGACCTCGGCATTGGTGGCCTGCACCTTCTCGAAGGTGGCGTCGACATCCTTGGTAGCCAGCAGGATGCTGGCGTAGGTGCCCTTGGCCATCATCTCGGCGATGGTGCGGCGCTCGTCGTCGGTGATGCCGGGGTCGGCGGCCGGCGGGTGCAGGACGATGGATGTGCCCGGCTGGTCGACCGGGCCGACGGTGAGCCAGCGCATCCCGTTGAATCCGACGTCTTTGCGCAGCTCGAAGCCGAGTGCGTCGCGGTAGAAGGCGAGGGCGGCCTCCGGGTCGTCCTGCGGGAGGAAGCTCGCTTGAATGATGATGTCCATGGCATTCACGCTAGTTGCCCCTAGTTGACCGGCGCTTCTCGATTCCTGATCGGTCTCGTCACCCGTTTCACGACGAGCGTCGGCAGATCCACCGTGGCGTGCTCGGCCTGCTCCCGGTAGGCGCTCGGCGGTATTCCGACCAGCTCGGTGAACCGAGTGCTGAAGGTGCCCAGCGACTGGCAGCCGACCGCGAAACAGACCTCGGTCACGCTGAGATCGCCACGCCGCAACAGCGACATCGCGCGCTCGATGCGCCGCGTCATCAGATAGGAGTACGGCGACTCGCCGTAGGCGAGCTTGAACTGGCGGCTCAGGTGACCGGCCGATATGTGCTCGTCGCGGGCCAGCCGCTCGACGTCGAGCGGCTGCGCGTACTCCCGGTCGATCCGGTCGCGGACACGACGCAGGCGCGCGAGCTCGCGCAGGTTGTCCTCGGTGGCTGGTCTGCTGGTCACCTGACCGATCGTCGCATGTCGCGGCGGGTTTGCCTAGCTCAGCGACCACCGGCGGGCAGCGGCGGCACCGGTGTCGCGGACACCGGATTCTTGGGTTCGCCCTGCAATGCCGACAGCCCGGTCCAGGTGTTCCAGTCGATGGTCCAGTCGTAGAGATCGCCATCGGCGGCCGACAGCGCGATCGACGTGCCGGTCACCTCGACCGGATCGCCGTAGAGCGCGGTCGGGAAGTAGGCCTGTGCGTCACTCGGCGACAGGTTGATGCAGCCGTTGGTGACATTCGAAGAGCCCTGTGCCGAAAGGGATTCCGGATTGGCGTGAATGAATTCGCCATTGTTCGAGATGCGTACGGCCCAGCGTTCGCGAACATTGGTGTAGAACGGCGGATTCGACATCATGAAGTCTTCGTACTTCTCGGTGACGACGTGCACACCGGAGCGGGTGACGTTGCGCGCCTCATTGCCCTCGCCATAGCTGACCGGGATATCGACGACGACCTGTCCGTCGCGCACGACCTGCATGCGATGGCTCGGCGCGCTGGCCTTGACGATCTGGCTGCGGCCGATGCGGAAATCCGAAGTGAGATCGGAGTATCCGTAGTTTCCGCCGCCGAGATCCAGGCCGTAGAGCTTGGCCGCGACGTGCACGGTGGTGCCGGGCGCCCAGTAATCCTTCGGCCGCCAGTGCACGCGCGAGCCGCCGTTGTCGTCCGGGAACCAGGCCCACGCGCCCTCGGTCGGCGGATTGGTGGTGATGGTGAGCGCCTTCTCCACCGCGGCCTTGTTCTGCACAGATCCCTTGAACTGCAAGATGATCGGGGCGGCGATGCCGACTTCCTGGTTATCGGCGATATTGAGCGTCGCGGGGAAGGTGTTCTTCGGTGCCAGCGTGGTGAAGGCGCCGTCGATCGGGACCGGCTTGTGGTCGATACCGACCACGGTGCCGGACCAGGTGTATTTGGCGTCGTAGCCGAGCGGTTCGGTGGTCTGGTAGCTGTGCTTGTCCGCGGCGATTTCGCCGGTGACCTGCTTGCCGTTGGCGTTGGTCAGCGCGATCTGATCAATGGTGCCGTCGGTGACGGTGACCGAGATCGGTGCGGTCGGATTGACGTTCTTGGCGTCGGCGCCGGGTGTCAGCGTGACCTTCGCGACGGGGGTGTTGTCTTTGGCGGAGTTGCTATTTCCGCCTTTGTCGGACGTGCATCCGGCCACCAGCGCCACTACCACGAGCAGCACAGCGGAGACGGCGGCGGCCGGTCTGTAGATGACTGGACGATGGCTCACTTCATCGAATTTACGCGGCGAAAACCATCCGACCGGCCTGCGAAGCGTGTGGTGTCCGTTTCACCGTTTAAAGAGCGACTCCGATGGGTACCGGCTCCGGTTCCAGCCGGATACCGAATCGCTCGGCGACACCGTCGCGGACGGTGCGGGCCAGTGCGACCAGATCGGCGGCGGTCGCGCTGCCGCGGTTGGTCAAGGCCAGCGTATGTTTCGTGGACAGCCGGGCCGGGGCATCGGGACCCGGAAAACCCTTGGCGAAGCCCGCCCGCTCGATGAGCCAGCCCGCGGAGAATTTGACGCCGTCGGGAGCCGGATAAGTCGGGATCGTGACGTCGCCCACATGGGCGATGATCGCAGCCTTCACTGCCTCGACGCGGTGCACCGGCACGACCGGATTGGTGAAAAACGAGCCCGCACTCCAGGTGTCGCTATCGGCGGGGTCGAGCACCATGCCCTTGCCCGCGCGCAACTTCAGCACCGCCGCCCGGACCTGATCGGCGGGCCGGGAGTCGCCGTTGCCCGCGCCCAGTGCGTTCGCGAGTTCGCCGTAGCGCAGCGGTGCGCTCGCGCCGTCGGGATCGAGTGCGAAGTCAACCGCGAGCACCACGGCGGTATCGCGATGTTTGAGTGCGCTGGTGCGGTAGCCGAAGCCGAGTTCGGCCGGTTCGACCCAGCGGATCTCGCCGCTCGCCCGATCCAGCAGGCGCACGCGGCGCAGCAGGCTCTCGACCTCCACGCCGTACGCCCCGACGTTCTGTACCGGCGTCGCACCGGCCGATCCTGGAATGCCCGACAGGCATTCCAGCCCGCCGAGACCGGCCTCGATCGTGGCCGCGACCACCGCGTCCCAGTTCGCGCCCGCCTCGGCGACCACACCGTGCGCGCCGATCTCGACCGCCTCGTTGCGCACCAGGACTACGACACCGTCGAAGCCGTCGTCGCCGATGAGCAGGTTGGATCCACCCGCGAGCAGTAGTAGCGGAATGCCCGCGGTGTCCAGCGTCCGGACCGTCGCGACCAGCGCTTCGGTCGTCGCGCATTCCGCGACGGTGGCCTGACCACCGACCCGCAATGTGGTCAGCTCGGCCAGCCGCACCGATTCGCGCAGCCGCGCACCGCTATCGACCAGCAGCTCGCGCAGCTGGTCCGCCGACACCACCCGTGAAGTTCGCACGCCCCAGACGGTAGCGTGTTCGACCATGGCTACACCCCTGGCGTACACGGCTCGCTACTCGCATCCGGCTGCCGCCGTACGCGCGGCCTTCACCGATGAGCAGTACTGGAAGGACCGCATCGCCGAGGTGGGTGGCGATAATGCCCGGCTGGATTCGGTCACCGTCGACGGCGACCAGGTCAAGGTCGAGATGGTGCAGGTCATCGCCGCCGAGCTGCTGCCCGCCGCGATCACCGCGGTGCGGCCCGGCGATCTGATCATCCCGCGCACCGAGAGCTGGACCGGCGATTCGGCCACCTTCACCGCACGCGTGGAGGGTGCGCCCGCCGAGGTGCACGGAACCATCGAGCTCACGGCCGACGGCTCCGGTTCGGTGACCGAGACCAAGGGCACCATCGAGGTGAAGATTCCGCTGTTCGGCGGGAAGATCGAGGCCGCGATCGCGGAGCGGTTGACCGAACTGCTGGCGAACGAGGAAGAGTTCACGAACAAATGGCTCGCCGAGCACTGAGCTCGGTCGGCAGGGCCTCTGGTGCGACTGGCAGCCACCAGCGATTCGATGCGAGTCCGGCGAGCAAGGCTCCGGTCGCGTTGACGAGGACATCGTCGACAGACGAGTGGCGGCCGATGCCCAGTACGAACTGCGATACTTCCACGACGCTGGATAGCACAGCGCCGACCAGCAGCAACCGCCATGGGTTGGCGAACCATGCCCAACGCATCGGCAGCAGAAGGCCGAGCGCGGCGAATACCAGCAGATTTCCGCCGAGCTGCTCGACGACTCGATCGTCGCGCAGCTGATCGATCAGATCGCGCAGCGGCACCGCATTCACCGAACGGCCGGTGCCCGCCGGGGTGAGGACCATCCACAACCACGGCGCGGTGCCGACCACAATGCCCACCTCGCACAGGGCATTGCGCCACGAACCCCGCCGCCGCGCCAGCCACCACGCGACCGCAACGGCGAGCGGAAGTGCCGCGATCGTCGCCGTGATCACTCCGCCCCACGCCTCCCACGTCCTGTTCATACTGCGATTCTGTCCGGACGATGTGCGGATTCCGCGTGGCGTGGGTGTGGCGATTGTGCGAATCCCCAGACCTACCGCCGAGCGATGCGGCGGCAGCCGGTCCCGGTAACGTAACCCCTCATGGCCCGCCGACTGGACTATTCAGCCCGCTTCCCGCTGCACACCACCAAGGAGCTGTACGCGGCGCTGTCGACCCGGGAGTACTGGGACGACCGGTGCGCGGAGATGTCGAAATTAGCGCCGGGCAGCGAGGTCGTCAGCCTCGATGTCAGCGATTCCGGTATCGACGTCGTGCTCAACCACATCCTGCCGCGCGACATGCTCCCGGAGATCGCGCAGGCGGTCATGCGCAAGGACATGGTCATCACCCGCAAGGAGAGCTGGGGACCGTTCGACGAGAACGAGTCCGTCGGCAAATTCTCGGCCTCGATCCCGGCCGGGCCGGGCAGCCTCGGCGGCACCATTCGCCTGTTCCCCACCGATACCGGCTGCACCATGCGGTTTTCCTCCGAGGCCAAGGTGTTCATCCCGATGGTCGGCCCGCGACTCGAACAGCTGATGCTGGTCAACCTGGTCGACCTGTTCCGCGGCGAGGCCGAGCAGACCGTGAAGTGGCTGGAAGAGCAAAACCCGACCCGCTGAGACCGGTCGGCACCATCACCAGGGGCACCACCGGTGTCAACCGATTACGACGCAGCGACCGCTGGCTGATCCACGACGAACTGGTCACCGGTCGACTGCGCAGTGCGGCCGATCCGCTGGTCGTCGATCTCGGCTACGGGGCGAGTCCGTGGACCACGCTGGAGTTGGCGGTCCGGCTGCGCACGGTCCGCGCGGATGTGCGGGTGGTCGGGCTGGAGATCGATCCGGAACGGGTCGTGCCCAGCCGCGACGGCGTGACCTTCGCGCGCGGCGGATTCGAATTGGCGGGGCTGCGACCGGTGCTGGTGCGCGCGTTCAATGTGCTGCGGCAATATCCGGAAACCGCCGTTCCCGATGCGTGGGCCACCATCCTGTCCGGGATGGATCCGGACGGTTTACTCGTCGACGGCACCTGCGATGAGCTGGGCAGACGCTGCGCCTGGGTGCTGCTGGATCGATCAGGACCGCGCTCACTCACCCTGGCCTGGGATCCGTTCACGGTCGAGCGTCCATCCGATATCGCCGAGCGTCTGCCGAAGGTGTTGATCCACCGCAACATTCCCGGCGAGCCGATCCACGCGCTTTTGACGGCCGCTGATCGCGCATGGGCCCGTGCCGCCCCGCTCGCCCCCTTCGGCCCCCGAGTGCGCTGGCGCGCGGCAGCACAGTACTTGCGCCAAGAGGGCCTCCCGGTGCGCCCCTACCGCCGCCGCATGCGCGACTGCGTCCTCTCGGTGCCCTGGTCCACCGTGGCACCCGACACAACCCTTTAGATCAAGATCAGGTGGCACTGGTGGCGGGGCCTCGAACGATGCCGCCAAGGAATCCACCCGATCTTGAAATGGGGGCGAGGAGGGCGCGGAGGTGGCCGGTTAGGGCTGCGATTGGGAGGATCGAGGTGGGCTCGAAGGGCTGGCGCCAGAGGCCGCCGTGGGCCGCGCCTGCTACGAATATGCGCTCGGGGTTGGTGGTGTCGGTGGGGGTTTCGGGTGGGGCGAAGAGGTCGGCGACGAGCTTGGCCGCCAGGAGGGGGCGGGCGGTGTCGGGGTCGAAGACCTCTATGCCGAAGTGGCGGGCGCCGCGGTAGGAGGCGGCGAGGGAGCGTTGGGTGCGGAGGGATTTCGTCCTGGCGGGTGGTGCGACGGCGCATGAGACCGTGCGGCCCGCGGTGTGCGCGAGGACGGTGCGCCAGCGCAGGAGGCGTTGGGCCAGTGCGTGATTCGGGCCTTGGACCGGCAGCAGTGCATCGGCGACGCTCCAGATCGCGCCGAGGTGGTCCGGATTCGTGGTGCGGTAGTTGGGCCGGTACAGGGCCGATGCGGTGAGCACGCGCAACACCTGCGGCCCTGCACCGCGCTCGCGCAGGCGGGCGTGCGCGTCGGCGATGACGTCCTCGGGCACGGCATAGCAGTCGGTCGGCGAACCGAGGTATGCGATGGCCGCGTCATCGCGGTGCTCGAGCAGATCCTCGACGAGGACATCCAGCGCGGCGGCCAGTCGAACCCCTTGCGGTCCGGGACCCTTCGCGTACAGACCGAATACCGGGCGGGCGTCGTGGTCGTACTGCGCGCGAATCCAGTGCACCAACGCCGGGAACTGCCTGGTGATGTCCGCACCGGGTCCGACCGTGACGGGATAGCGCAGTCGTCCCGCTCCCGCCTTCGCGATGTCCGAGATCTCGCGCCACCGCTCCGGTCCGGGCAGGTCTATCGCGAGAACGTCGGCACCCCATCGCAGTAGCGGCCGCAGCGGGGCGAGTTCGGCCGCCGCCCCGGTGACGATCACCCGGAAACCGGGCAGCGACAACCACTCCGGATGATCGATCACCCGCTCCACTGCCGCCGCGAAGGCGGGCTCGACAATGCCGCGGCGACGCCAGTCGGTGAGCTGCTGCCACAGCGCCTCCTCGGCCAATAGCGCTCCGCGGAACGGAATTTCGAGTCGCGGCGCGGGTTTCGCGGTCCCGTCGATCCGGCCGGTCTGGAGTCCGTCGGGCGTGGCGATCGCATCGAGGTCGACGCTGTGCAGCGGCGCGATCGTGTGCCCGGTCACGAAACGCAGCAGCTGGCGTGCTGCCCGCAACCCGTCGGTCGCGATCCCCACCGACACCGCGGGCGAGCTCGCGGCCAGGGCGGTCAGGCCGCGGAAGACGCCGCGGTAGTCGCAGTGCCAGTCCCGGCAGGTTTCGACCTGTTGTGCGAGGTCGGCGTCATATCTGCGGACCGCGTCGGCGACCACGGCGGTGGCGAACATATCGCCGATGCGCTCGGGCGCTCCGGACGGAAAGACGAGATCCCAACTGCCCTGACCTACCGTCCCCATGGTCAGTCACCCTGCCATGATTGCGCGCCGGGCAAAACCGGAGATCGAACGAATTGATAGCCGAATCGGATCATTCGCGACTTCACCGGGCCGGTCACGCGGCGGTGAGGGCCCGGTGCACGCGAGCCGCCGCACGCGGGGGAAGTCGCACACTCGCGGAACGGATTTCATCGATACCGCAACGGTGGATGGCTACCGCGTCGCCCACCACCTCATCCAATGCGGATTGCCCGATAGCGGCCTCGGCCAGATCGAGCACCGTGCGCACGGGCGTGGTCACCAGAAATCCGCCCGCAGGTTCGAGATCGGCCGGAATCAAAGGGCGGCGCAGCACCACCAGTCGCGGGGTGATCGGCGGCCGTCCCGCACCGACCGACATGTGCAGGAATCGCGGCTGTAGTCGACCGAGTCCGTGCAACTCCGCAGCACTCTGATGCGATACCGCGGCGGCCCCGTCGAACCAGGCCGCCCACATGGCGTATTCGTCGAGCGGGCCGGTGGGCCAATCGGCCAACCGCAGCAGCCCGACCCCGGCCCGCGTCACCGAGCCGTCGCCGAGACCGGCGCGAACGTGGGCCTCACATCCGGTGCGCAGCACCTGCCTGGTAGTAAAGAATCCGGCATGGCGCCCGGCCAATCGCCGCAGCACACGCCACCCGTGCTCGGCGGAATCGAGTGCGCGGCCCGCCGCATCGCCAGCCATGTCGACCAGGCTACGCTCGAACTCTGTGTCACATGTCACAATCGAACCCCTCACAGCGCCCTCAGAGCGAGCACAGAAACGTGGGGAAGAATCGACCACATGAGTACGAAGAGCCCATCCACCCTGAAGGTCAACCGGCGCGCCCTGGTGATCGCCCTCGTTGTGGTAGCGATTCTGCTCGCTACCGTGCTGGTCGGCGGGGAGGCATACGCGCGATACCAGGTTTCACGGTGCATCAGCACACAATTCGAGAAGGATATGGGTTCGAAGATCGATGTGAGCTTCGGAGCCAAGCCCATGCTGATCACCTGGATCGACGGGAAGGTCGATCAGGTGAAGGTGGACAGCGACGATTCCAAGTTCGGTCCGGCCGTCGGCATGGTGGTGCACGCCAGGTTCAACAATGTCGAGGTCAGCAGTAGCGGCAGCGGCAGCACCGTCGGCAGCTCGTCGGCCGATGTCACCTGGGGCAACGACGGCATCCGGGAAACGCTCGGCGGCCTGGTCAGCGGCGTGTCGTCCTCCGCGTCGACCGGGATGCTGACCCTGGATGTGCTGGGCGGGCTCGCGCAGTTGCAGGTGAAGCCCGAGATCAAGGACGGCACCGTGCAGGTCGAGACGAAGTCGGCCGCGCTGCTCGGGATGGGGATTCCGACCGATCTGGTGTCGGGCATCGTCGACGTGTTCACGCAGAGTCTGCAGAGCTACCCGCTCGGCCTGAAGGCCACCGAGGTCAAGGTCACCGATAACGGCGTCGCGGTGAAGCTGTCGGGTGGGCGGACCGAACTGCCCGCCGCGCAGGACAGCAGCGTCAGCTGCTGATCCGGCTCTCAGGTCCGCGCGTTGTGCCGGACCTGAGAGCTTTCCGGGGCGAAATGGCTATCCAGGTAGGCATTTCCATAGCCAGTTGTCGAATCCACAGCCCCGATTGTCGGGCTCGGGATCAGGCGGGGAATCCCTCCAGCACCGCACGGGATTTCGAGAGTCCGAGTCGGGTCGCGCCCGCGGCGATCAGCTCCGCGGCGGCCTCGGAGGTGCGGATACCGCCGCTGGCCTTCACACCGAGACGTCCGCCGACGATCTCGGCCATGAGCTGGACCGCGTGCACGCTGGCACCACCGGAGGGGTGGAATCCCGTGGAGGTCTTCACGAAATCGGCCCCGGCACGCTGGGCGGCGCGGCAGACCTCGACGATCGCGGCATCGGACAGCGCCGCCGATTCGATGATCACCTTGAGCACCGCGCGATCCCCCATCGCCTCGCGCACCGTCACGATGTCGGACAGCACAGCGCCGTAATCGCCTGCGCGCGCGGCTCCGACATCGATCACCATATCGACCTCGGCCGCGCCCTGTTCGACCGCGAGGCGCGCCTCGGCGCCCTTGACGAGCGAATGGTGCTTCCCGGAAGGGAATCCGGCGACCGTCGCGACCACCACGCCGGAGGCTCGAATCGGCAACATAGACGGCGATACGCAGATCGCGTACACGCCGAGTTCGCGTGCCTCCGTGACCAAAGCGTTCACCTCCGCGGCCGTCGCCTCCGGCGCCAGCAGCGTGTGATCGATCATGGCGGCCACTTCGGCCCTGGTCAGCGACGCGGAATTTGCCACAGGGTGAGAGTCTGGCATACCGGTGGCGAATTCCATTGCGCGCCTGGCGACACATCGCGCACACTCGATACTGTCGGTGGAGCTACGGACATCGCTTTGCGACTGCCCAGCCGACTGTTGCGCAGTTGCGGATGGCCCCATTCGTTCAGGAGGAGACGACACCGTGCTGATCCGTCGCGAACGCGCCGACGATGCCGCCGCGATCGCGGCCGTCCACCGCAGCGCCTTCGGACCGCAGTACGTGAATACCGATAAGAACCGGGAGACGGCCGAATTCACCGACGACAGCGCGGCGGACCCACCCGAGGTCGACCTCGTCACCCGGCTGCGCAGCGATTCCGGCTGGATCCCCACCCTCTCGATGGTCGCGGTCGAATACGACACCGTCATCGGCCACGTCTGTCTCACCCGCGCGGGCGTCGGCCCGTTCCCAGTGCTCGCCCTCGGCCCGATCGGCGTCCTGGCCGAACATCAGGGCAATGGTGTCGGCGCGGCCATGATGCACGCCGTCCTCGGCGCCGCCGACGCCCTCGACGAACCCCTCATCGGCCTGGCCGGAAGCATCGACTACTACCCCCAATTCGGCTTCACCCCCGCCGCCCGCCTCGGTATCACGCCGGATGAACCGGCCTGGGTTTCCCACTTCCAAGTGCGGGCATTGTCTGCGTACGACTCGCAGATCACCGGCGAATTCCGTTACGCGGAGCCGTTTTACGAACTGTAGGTCCGGCTGAGCCAGGAGCCAGGAGCCAGGAGCCAGGAGCCAGGAGCCAGGAGCCAGGAGCCAGGAGCCAGGAGCCAGGAGAGCCTAACGGGAGTTGGGGATGCC
This sequence comes from Nocardia pseudovaccinii, assembly GCF_050942345.1. Classification (NCBI taxonomy): domain Bacteria; kingdom Bacillati; phylum Actinomycetota; class Actinomycetes; order Mycobacteriales; family Nocardiaceae; genus Nocardia; species Nocardia pseudovaccinii. The sequence goes on along the minus strand of NZ_CP192074.1, from coordinate 1,172,327 downwards.
AGCGAGAGCCGGGGACACCAGCGAGAGTCGGAAATCCCCGGCGGGATTGGGGATGTCAGCGGGAGTTGGAGACGCCAGCAGGAGTTGGGGATGTCAGCGGGAGCTGGGAATCCCCAGCGAGAGTCGGAGACACCAGCGAGAGCTGGGAATCCCCAGCGAGAGTCGGGGATGCCAGCGAGAGTCGGGGATGCCAGCGAGAGCCGGGGACACCAGCGAGAGTCGGAAATCCCCGGCGGGATTGGGGATGTCAGCGGGAGTTGGAGACGCCAGCAGGAGTTGGGGATGTCAGCGGGAGCTGGGAATCCCCAGCGAGAGTCGGAGACACCAGCGAGAGCTGGGAATCCCCAGCGAGAGTCGGGGATGCCAGCGAGAGTCGGGGATACCAGCGAGAGTCGGAAATCCCCGGCGGGATTGGGGACACCAGCGGGAGTTGGAGACGCCAGCAGGAGTTGGGGATGTCAGCGGGAGTTGGGGATGCCAGCGAGAGCCGGGGACACCAGCGAGAGCTGGAAATCCCCAGCGAGAGTCGGAGACACCAGCAGGAGTTGGAGACACCAGCAGGAGTTGGGGATGTCAGCGGGAGTTGGGAATCTCGGCGGGAGCCGGGGACACCAGCGAGAGTCGGGGATGCCAGCGAGAGTCGGGAATCTCGGCGGGATTGGGGACACCGGCGGGAGTCGGGAATCTCGGCGGGAGTTGGAGACACCAGCGAGAGCTGGAAATCCCCAGCGGGAGTCAGAGACACCAGCGAGAGCTGGGAATCCCCAGCGGGAGTTGGAGATCTCGGCGGGATTGGGGACACCAGCAGGAGTTGGAGACGCCCGCAGGAGTTGGGGATCCAGGCGATGTCGGGGGCGGCCCGGTCAGCGGGAGTTCCAGGTGGGGGTTGGCAAGCGGGGGTTGGGAGGCGGCGCCAGGAGCGCCGAGGCTTGGAATTCACGCAACAGCTCACCGGGTGGCGCTTCCGATGCCATCAGGGCGGCCGACTTAAAAATCACCATGTGCTGGTGGAGGCAACGTCGAGAGTGGCGCTCCAGGAATACATTCTCGGGGGGTCAGGGGTGGTGGTGCATGTCGTAGACGTAGGAGCGTTCGTGTTTGCGGGAGACCCAGGCGCCTTCGGGTGGGAGGGGGCCTTGGCCTGGGTCGTCGAAGGGGCGGCTCAGGACTTCGCCGGAATCGGTGCAGATCGACCAGCCGAAGTCCGGGAGGCGGCGGCACCAGAGGTCGTGATCGATTCGCTTGTAGGAGGGGTAGCCGTGGGCCCAGCCGTCGCGGACGAATTCGTACGTCAGCCCATCGAGCTGTCGTACGAACTTCACACGCGTCACTTTTCCATTGTCGGCTTTCGCGCCACCTTCGCTCAACACCTGCCCGGGGCAGGGTGCCGCAGGTGCACATAGTCGACCTGGGAGGATTAGCGCATGAGTTCCGCTCCACCTGTCCTGGACGACCGACGTTTCGTGCTCACCCTCGGGTGCCCGGACCGTCCCGGCATCATTGCCAGGATCACCTCCTTCATCGCCGAGTTCGGGGGGTCCATCGTGGAGGCGGGCTACCACTCCGACCCGGATATCGGCTGGTTCTTCACCCGTCAGGCGATCAAGGCCTCGACGGTGCCGTTCGGTATCGCGGAACTGCGCGACCGGTTCGCCGGGGTCGCGGCCGACTTCGGCACGGAGACCGAGTGGCAGCTGCTCGACTCCGGTGAGCGTCGCCGGGCCGTGCTACTGGTAAGCAAGGACGGCCATTGCCTGCACGACCTGCTCGGACGCGCCGCGAGCGGTGAACTGCCCGCCACCATCGAAGCGGTGATCGGCAATCACCCGGACCTCGCCGGGATGACCGAGGCGCACGGTGTGAAGTTCCACCATGTGCCGTTCCCGAAGGATCCGGCCGAACGCGGCCCGGCCTTCGAGGAGGTGCGCGCCCTGGTCGATGCGCACGATCCGCACGCCGTCGTCCTGGCCCGCTTCATGCAGGTGCTGCCCGCCGAACTGTGCGAGCACTGGGCGGGCAAGGCGATCAATATCCACCACAGCTTCCTGCCGTCGTTCGTCGGCGCTCGGCCCTACCATCAGGCCTTCGCCCGCGGCGTCAAACTGATCGGCGCGACCTGCCACTACGTCACCGCCGAACTCGACGCGGGCCCGATCATCGAACAGGACGTCATCCGTATCGACCACGCCGACGAGGTCCGCGATATGGTCCGCCAGGGTCGCGACATCGAACGAGTGGTGCTGGCACGGGGTCTGCGCTGGCATCTCGAGGGCCGAGTGCTGGTTCACGGCCGCCGAACCGTGGTCTTCTCCTAGATACCTACCCCGCTGCTTTGGCTGGCTGACGTACCGAATCGAGGACCAACTCCAGCTCCTCGTTGAACCGCTCGTACATCTCGGTATTTCCCAGATGGCCCTGCGGGAGCACCTCGTACTTGACCAGACTGCCTGTTTCCCTGAGCATTTCGGCGATTCGCTCGGCGTGCACCGGCGGCGTCATATCGTCGAACTCGCCGGCCAGGATTGTGGTCGGTACGACGAGGTTGCGCGCCGATTCGCCGAGATCCAGTTCGGCGAGCAGGATTCCGAATTTCGCACGGACGCGGGCGGGGCAGGAGCGGACAACAGCGAGGCTGTAGTCGACCACGTCGCCGGTGGAGCGCAGGCTCATGATCTGCCGGGTGAAGGCCCACTTCACCGGGGCGAGCGGCGGGAAGACGAGCGGGGAGCCGAGGCCTAGGCGGCCGATCTTGTGCGGCAGCTGAATTCGCCGGTTGAGCAATGGGAGTGGTGTATTGAAGAACGGCAGGACAGTCGTCTCGGCGATCAGTCGACTCGGCGCCGTGTTGGTCAACAGCACCGCGCACGCCTGCTTCGCGACTCGGTCCGGATAGCGTCCGGCCCAGGCCTGCAGGGTCATGCCGCCGAGACTGTGGCCGACCACAACCGCCCGCTCGCCCGGGCGCAGTGTGGCGTCGAGCACCGTGGCCAGATCGTCGGCGAGCAGATCGGTGGTCAGATGGCTGGAGCCGAGTTCGCTCTCACCGTGACCACGCACGTCGTAGACGACCACGCGGTATCGATCGGCGAACTCGTTGATCTGCGCATTCCAGTATTCGATGGCGCAGGTCCAACCGTGTACCAGCACGATCGTCTGCGCATGGGCCGATCCGTAGACGTGTACACGCAAACGCGCACCATCGCGGGTGACGACCGGAACGACCTCATGCAGCGCGGTCGGCGGATTCAGCGCCGCGGTCGCATAGGTACGCGATCGCAGATCGGCGCGGTGTGTGTGAAGCAAACCCCGGACCCGACCAGGGACGTCCACCAGTGCAGGCGGCATTGCACGCATCGGACACTCCTTTGTGTAACTCTCCGATACACTAATTGCAAACCGCCGTGCTAGCTAGAGCAAGCAGCCTAAAAGTTATCCCAACTTCTCCCCATCCCCGTTTGTGAACGATCCCAAAGCAAGCTCGAACCAGCCAGTCGCCGGAAGGTCGAAACCAGCCGTCAACAGCACAGACCACCGCTGTGAACGCTGCCGAACCGCCGCCGAATCGCGTCTCCGGTCACCCACCGGATCGCACAAAGTCGACCGAAGATCCAGCAACAAGGCACGCTGGCCCGTCGCGTCGATAGCGACCAGCGCACGCAGACAGCGAGATACGCACCACGCCATCCCCAACCGCTGCCGCGACCAGCTCAGCCACGCAGCTTGACGGGCATGGAGCGGTAGGCGTGCAGATTGCGCAGGGGATGCGGGATCGGCGGACCGTCCAAGGCCAGATCCGGGTACCGCTCGAACAAGGCCCGCAGCGCGATCGAGCCCTCCAATCGAGCCAGCGTGGCGCCCAAGCAGCCGTGTACCCCGCTGCCGAACGCGAGATGATCCGCGGCGTTGGCCCTGGTCACATCGAATCGTTCGGGCTCAGGGAAGACGGCGGGGTCGTAGTTGGCGCCCGCCAACGACAGCAGGACCAGGGAACCGGATTCGACGCGCTGATCGGCGAGGTCGACCTCGCAGTTCGTGACTCGGCCCGTCATCCGCACCGGACCGTCGTAACGCAAGACTTCCTCGACCGCACGTGGCCACAGCTCCGGCTGCGCCGCCAGCAGTTCCAGCTGGTCCGGATGGCTTGTCAGCAGGGCGATTCCGTTGCCGAGCATATTCACCGTCGTCAAGAATCCAGCGTCCAGCAGCAGCGCCGCATTGGCCATCTGCTCGCGACGGGAGAGCTCGCCACCTTTCACCAGCATGCTGAGCACGTCGTCCGCCGGTTCGGCGGTGAGCGCGTCGAGGTGTTGATCGAAGTACTGCCGCACCTCGGCCAGGTCTTCGATGGCATGGCGGTAAGTGCTCCAGCTCAGGCCGCGTTCGAGCAGCGGTGCACCGGAATCTCCCCACTTCAGCAGGGTCGAATGCATGTGGGCGGGCAGCCCGAGAATCTCGGCGATGATCGCGACCGGCAACTGTGCGGAAAAGTCGACGATCAGATCCGGCCGCGGCTTCGATTCCAGGCGTTCGAGCAGTTCATCGGTCACTTCGACAACCCGCTCACGCAGTTTGGCGATCGCCTTCGGAGTGAATGCCTGCCCGACCAGGCGACGGTAGCGGGTGTGGTCCGGCGGATCGGTTACCAGCATCGAGGGCGGTTCCGCGAGGTTGGGCAGCCCCGGATCTGTTTTGGTCATCACCCAGCGGATCGGCTTCGGCAGGGCCGGATGGTTGGGCCTGACCACGCTGAAGCGACGGTCTCGCAGGATGAGTCGGCACAGTTCGTAATCCGCGGTCACGCGCAAACCCGAAATCCTGGGTATCCGGCCCCGCTGCCGGATCTCCTCGATGTACGGCGACGAGCCGAGCAGACGATCCGCACCGACCGCGATCTGCCCAAGGGGATCGCCCCGACGCGCCGCCCATAGCAGGTAGAACCGTGGCAGGCCATGCATCATCAGCCACCGGATCCATACGCGTATCAAGATCTCGTCACCTCCCACTCCTCCTTTCCATATGATAGATAGCCGCTATCGGCGCAGGTTGCTATCGGCGCCGATAGAGCGACCTTCGGATCAGGTGAGAGGCACCATGGACAGGCGCTGTTTCGTCAAGGGCGCTGGCCTGGCGACGATGCTGGGTCTTGCGAGTGGAAGCACGTTTGCGGCGTGGGCCGACGATTACAGCCCGAGCCCGAAATCACCGGTGTACCGCACGCTGGTGCCGGAAATCTTCGCGCCGCTGCCGGATCCGGCGGATCACGTGCCCGCGATCGTCATCGGATCAGGGTTCGGGGCGTCGATCACCGCGCTGCGTCTCGCGCGGGCCGGGATCCAGGTCGCGGTACTCGAGCGAGGGTCGCGCTGGCCGAACGATCCGTGGCGCAATATCTTCGCCAACGACACGGTTCCGGATGGCCGCGGCTTCTGGCATCGCACGACCTTTACCGGCGCGAACAGGCTCACGGTGCAGATCGATCCGTTCGGCGGAGTTCTCGACGTTTCCAGTTACCCGGGCATGGACGTATGGCGCGGTGCGTGTGTGGGCGGTGGCTCGGTGGTGTTCACCGGGGTGATGATCGAGCCGGAGCAGCGGTTCTTCGACCACGTCTTCCAGGGCGTGGTCGACTACCGCGAGATGCACGACGTCTACTACCCCAGGGTCCGAAACACGTTGCGGCTGAGCCCGATACCGAACGACATCTACGACTCCTTCGCGTTCACCCACGCACGGGGCTGGGACGAACAATTCCGCGCGGCCGGCTATACACCGCAGCGCATCGACGGCAGCTGGAATTGGGACGTCATCCGCGACGAGCTGACCGGACGATCGACGCCGTCGGCCACGGTCGGCTGTTCGAACCTCGGCAATTCCAACGGCGCGAAATTCGATCTGAACCAGAACTACCTGCGTTATGCCGAGGACACCGGCCGTGCCCAGATCTATCCCGGCCATCGCGTGGATGCCATCGGCGAGGAGTCGGAGCGCTATACCGTCGCCGTTACCAAACTCGCACCTACCGGCGAGGTGCTCCGCATCCGGACGCTGACCTGCGACAAGCTGTTCCTCGCCGCGGGCTCGGTCGGCACCTCCGAACTGCTGGTGCGCGCGCGGGCGACGGGCGCGCTACCGAATCTGAACGAGCACATCGGCGAAGGCTGGGGCGGCAACGGCGATGTCGCATTGGCGCGGCCCGCCAGCTCGCTCGAGATAGGTACGCAGGGCACGCCGTCCGCGAGCCGAGTTCTGGACGAGACGGGCGCACCCGTATCGCTGGAGAACTGGTTCGTCCCCGGCACCACGCCCTTCGACGTCGGCATTGTCGCGTCGTTGGGCATAGTCCTCGACGACACCCGCGGCCGGTTCGTCTACAACCCGGCCGACGGGAGCGTGAACCTGCTGTGGCCACCCGACGGTGCCGCCGGCTACCTGGCGCACGCGCGGGAAGTCAACAACAAGGCGACCTGCAACTGCCCGTCCAACGCCCAACCAGCCTTGGAGGCGGATGCCTCGTTCACCTCACATCCATTGGGCGGCGCGGTGATCGGACGCGCGACGGACCCGTACGGTCGGGTGCGCGGCTATCGAGGCCTGTACGTGATGGACGGCGCGGCGGTGCCGGGCAGCAGCGGAACGGTGAACCCGTCGTTGACGATCAGCGCGCTGGCCGAGCGCAATATCGAAGAGATCATTCGTTCCGGCGAGTAGCCACTACCAGCGCGGCCCGCGCTGAATCTCATCCACCTTCGGCCGCACATCGGCCAGGTACACGCCGGTCGCGATAATCGACACCAGCGCAAGCAGACTCGTGACGCTCAGTGAGAGCAACAGGAACAGCAACGCCGCACCGAGGATGGCGATCCAGATCGGTTTGGTCAGCTTGTCGACCGCGGTGAAGGCGTCGGGGCGCTGGCGGATGGCGTGAATGAGCGCGAAAATCGTCGCGCCGAGCGCCAAGAGCCGCAGCCCGTACAAGATCCAGCTGGCCAATCCGTGCGCTGTGTCCACCAGCCCATCATAGAAGCAACGACCCCGCACACGTCGGTGTGCGGGGTCGTCAGCGTGGAGAAGGGAAGGGCCTCAGGCCTTCTTGGGAGCCGCCTTCTTGGCCGGAGCCTTCTTGGCGGCGGGCGCCTTCTTGGCCGGAGCCTTCTTCGGGGCGACGCCGTCGGCGACGGGCTCGGTCTCGGTGGTCACCTCGAGGACCTCCGCTTCGACGACCTGCTCGACCTCGGCCTCTTCTTCTTCCTTGGCCGGGCGGCCGATCAGGTCGTTGACCTTGGCGAGCGCATCCTCGGCGCGGCTGGCCGCATCCTTGTACAGCGTCTCGACGCGCTCGATCTGATCCTCGACCAGGTGGTTGGCGCGCAGCCGCTCGACGGTCTCCTCGCCGCGCACGGCCAGATCCGCGTACAGGTCCAGGACCTGGGTGTAGTACTTCTCGGCGAGCGCCTTCAGCTCCTCCGGGGTGAACTTCTCGCGCAGCTCGGCGAGGTCCTCCGGCAGCTCCGAGGGCAGGCCGGACAGCCGCTCGCGCAGCGTCTCGAACTGGGCCCGGACATCGGCGGGGACGTTGGCGAAGCGCTCGCGGGCCTCTTCCACTCGACCGCTGACATCGGTGGAGGCGGCGCGCTCACGCACCTGGGTGACCGCGTCGACAACCGCGGCGTACACGGCGTCACCGGCACCGACGGTTGCGAACAGTGGCTTGATGGTTGCGTTTTCGGTCATTCTTCGCTCTCCTGGCGTGGCGGAGTTGGTGATGTACTCGGAACGTCGCTGTCCCACTCGTTCCCCCCTGGTTCGCTTCCTCCGTTTTCCCGGCGAAACGATTCATAGATGTCCAGCAGCACCTGCTTCTGCCGTTCGCTGATCGACGTATCGGCAAGCAGGGCATCCCGGACCGGACTGTGCGGCCGCTGCTCGAGATAGCCAGCCCGTACGTACAACACCTCCGAAGAGACCCGCAGTGCCTTGGCGATCTGCGCGAGTACTTCGGCGGACGGATTGCGCAATCCGCGCTCGATCTGACTGAGATACGGATTGCTCACTCCCGCGAGGGTGGCGAGCTGACGCAACGAGACCTGCGCGGCTTCTCGCTGTGCCCTGATGAAACCTCCGATGTCGTGTGCCGCGTTGGCCACACGCGCCGCCTTTTCGCCGACGCCGCTGGATCTCTCCTGCGAATCGTCGGTGTACTCGGCGGAACCTTCGGGCTGGTCTGCCATCACTCACCTTCTGGCGGTTGTACGTTTCCAATTCTAAAGCAGGGTGCTAGCTATTGCAAGCACGCTGTAAGCACCACTCCAGCAAACATTCAGCGCGCTCTGCTCAGCCGCCGAACATCAAATGCGAAATCGTGTAGATCGCCAGCCCTGCCAGCGACCCTACGACCGTGCCATTGATGCGAATGAACTGCAGATCACGCCCGACCTGCAATTCGATCTTCTTGCTAGCTTCCTCGGCATCCCACCTGGCAACCGTGTCGGTGACCAGAGTGGTGATCTCCCCCGCATAGTTTTCCACCAGATACCGCGCGCCGCGATCGATCCAATCGTCGACTTTGGCGCGCATCTCGGCATCGTCGCGCAGCCGCTCCCCGAGCTGCTGCACATTCTCGGCGACCTTGCGCCGCAGCGTGGAGTTCGGATCGTCGGCCGATTCCAGGATCAGCCGCTTGGCCGCACGCCAGGTCGCCTCGGCCATGCCGGTGATCTCCTCGCGACCCATGATCTGCGCCTTGATCCGCTCGGCCTTCTTGATCATGGCGTCGTCGTGCTGGAGGTCGTAGGCGAATTCCTCGAGGAACCGATTCGCCGCGAGCCGCACCTCGTGTTCCGGATTCGACCGCACCTTCCAGGTGAACTCGACGAGTTCCCGATAGATCCGTTCCGAAAGCAGAATGTTTACGAATTTCGGAGCCCATTGCGGCGCATCCCGCAAAACGATCCGGTCGATCGTTTCCTGCGAACCGAGCGCCCACTGGTGCGCACGCTCGGCAAGCATGTCGAGCAGCGGCAACTGCCGATTGTCGGCGAGCAGTTCGGCGAGCACCCGGCCGATCGGCGGACCCCACAGCGGTTCGGCGATCCGCTTGACGATGGTGTTGTCGATGACCTGCTCGACATCCTCGTCCCGCAGCACCCCGACCACCGCGCGCAGAATGGTCGAACTCTCCTGGGCCACTCGGCCCGCATGTCCGGGGTCGGCCATCCAGCGCCCCACCCGCCAGGAGACCTGCGCCGAATTCACCTTCGCCGAGACCACGTCCGGGGCAAGGAAATTCGAACCGACGAAGGCGCCGAGACTGGCGCCGAGCTGATCCTTCTTCTTCCTGATGATCGCGGTGTGCGGAATCGGCAGGCCGAGCGGATGGCGGAACAGCGCGGTCACGGCGAACCAGTCGGCGAGTGCGCCGACCATGCCCGCCTCGGACGCGGCCCGCAGGTAACCGACCCAATCATCGCCCGCCCCGCGCGATTCCAACCAGCGGCAGAACAGATAGACCGCCGTCGCGAACGCCAACAACCCGGTGGCCAGGGCCTTCATCTTGAACAGATCGCGGCGCTTGCCCGCCTCGTCGACGAAGGCCGCGAAACTGGTCGGTGGTGCGGACGTTGGCGCATCCAGCACCGCTGTATTGAATTGGCGGCGTTCGCGGGGCCCTTCGTGGTTACGCTCCGCTACCGCCTCCGGGCCCGTCGCTCGCGCCGCCGTGTTGCCGGGAGCTTTCTCCATGACACCCATTCTGCTGTGTGTTGCAGACCGACCTCCGAGCCGATCACAAGCGACACGCAACCGACGCCGAATGGCCCGATTATGTGCAACCTGTCGCAACCAACACCCAAACGCGCATGTCGGTCGTTGCCTGGACCTAAGCTGGTGGTCCACGAACCCATACAAACGAGGGAGTTCACGCTGTCCACCGATGACCTTGTCGATGTCGGCGAGCTTGCCGAACGACCGGCGGCGGTGCGCACCGGCCGGACGGACGGACGCAAGCGCCGATGGCGGCAGCACAAGATCGACCGCCGCGAAGAGTTGGTCGATGGCACCCTGGCGGCTATTCGCACGCGGGGCAGCAATGCGGGCATGGACGAGATCGCCGCGGAGATCGGTGTCTCCAAGACCGTGCTCTACCGCTACTTCTCGGATAAGAACGACCTGGTCCACGCGACCATGCAGCGGTTCATCGAGACCACGCTGATGCCGCGGGTGTACGAGGCGATCAGCCTCGACGCGGACGAGTACCACCTGGTGCGTTCGGCCCTGGCCGCTTACGTCGGCACGGTCGACGAGGACCCCGAGGTCTACCGATTCATCATGGGCAACGGCTCGACCGATCAGTCCTCGCTCGCCGAATTCGAGAAGCTCTTCGCCGACGTCGTCACCACGGTCATCATCGATCGCGGCGCCGAGCACGGCTTCGCGACCGAGGGCGCGCTGCTGTGGTCGTATGTGCTCGTGGGCGGCATCCAGTTGGCAACGCACTGGTGGACCACGGATAAGGCGATGTCGCGCGAGGAAGTCATCGACTACCTGACCATGATGGCCTGGAGCGCCATCGAGGGCATGGCGCGCGCGGGCGGCTCCCGGGCGATCTTCAACGCCCAGCCGCACATCCTGCCGGACCCGCCGCAGGCAGGCGCCTGAGCGCTAGCTCGTGATCGCCAACTGATCAATCGCTCGACTTCGCGCGCTAACAGGCCGCTAGCTGGGGCGCTAGCTGAAATAGTGACGGCGGTCTCGACATTGCCGCGAGTTTGGCTACTCTGAAGCCGAGCGGTACGCGGGTGTCCCACGTCACCGCCCCGCGCACTCCGCCGATGGCGGTCTGCGCGGGTCGCTACGTGGTTACGCAAGCTGCCGCCTGCGCGCCCGTCGCTCCGACCGCTGGCACCAATGGAGGTACCTCGATGGCGAAGCAAGTGCCGACTTCTCGGCTTGCTCGTGGCACCAAGCTGGGAGCGGTGGCAGCCAGTTCGGTCATCCGAACCCAGCGCACACGCCTATCCATGCGGGGCCGGTCGGCGGCCGTGCGCGCGAAGATGGCCGAGGAGTCCATGATCCGCACCACCGAGCAGGTAGTCATGGTCCTCGGGACCATGAAGGGCGTGGCCATGAAGCTCGGCCAGATGATGTCGGTGCTCGATCTCGATCTGGTGCCCGAGAGCCATCGCGAACGCTTCCAGAAACGACTCGCCGTGCTGCGCAATGCCGCCCCGACGGTGTCGTTCGAGTCGATGCGGCAGGTGATCGAGGAGGACTTCGGGCAGCCGCTGGACGCGGTATTCGCTGAATTCCAGCCCGAGCCGATTGCCGCGGCCTCGATCGGGCAGGTGTATCTGGGGCGGCTGCACGACGGACGTCAGGTCGCGGTGAAGGTGCAGTACCCGGGCATCGATGCGGCGGTGCGCGCGGATCTCAAGAATCTGGCCATGTTCCGGCGGGTACTGCAATCGGCGATGCCGTGGGTGACGCCCGCCGTACTCGACGAGTTGCGGCTGAATATGGAGAGCGAACTCGACTACCACGCCGAGGCCGATACCCAGCTCCAGATCGCCGATCTCTACGCCGGACATCCGTTCATCATGGTGCCGCGCTCACTGCCCGAACTCAGTACGACGCGGGTGCTGGTCAGTGAATATGTGGCGGGCAAGGGATTCGAGGAGATCCGGCAGTTGCCCGCGGCCGAGCGCAATCGGATCGGCGAGATCATCTATCGCTTCTATGTCGGTTCGCTGTTCAGCTTCAACGAATTCTGCGGTGACCCGCATCCGGGAAATGTGTTGCTGGCCAACGACGGCCGGATCGGCTTCCTAGATTTCGGCCTGTTCAACCGGATGGATCCCGAACATGTGCGGTTCGAGACGATCTGCCTGCGCGCGGCGGCCGAGGATCGGGCAGAAGACCTGCGGCAGTTGATGATCGAGCGCGGCGTCATCGACTCGCCCGATGAGATCGGCGCCGAGGAATGCCTGGAATACGTGCTCGCGGCCTCGGAATGGTGTCTGCTCGACGAGGAGCTGACCATTACCCCGGAACTTGCCAGCGGTGCGTTTCTGCTCGCGGTGGATCCGCGAGCCAGTGAATTCACCGGGATGAAGCAACAGAATCTGCCGCCTGAGCACCTGTTCTCGCGGCGTGCCGACTTCCTCACCTTCGGCATGCTCGGTCAGCTCGAATGCACCGCGAACTGGCACAAGATTTCCCGCGAATGGCTCTACGACGAGGCGCCGGTCACCGATTTGGGTAAGGCGCATCGGGAGTGGTTGATCGAGCGCAAACCGACGCCGACCAAGAAGCCGCGGGCGCGGGCGAAGAAACCGACCACGCGCGGTTCCGGTACCAAGTAATTCACCACAGCAGCTATCGAACGGAAGATCATGGCAGACAACCGAGAATTCGACCTAGTGCTGTTCGGCGCAACGGGTTTCGTCGGCAAGCTCACCGCGGAATATCTGCTCGGCGCGGCGCCCGCCGAGGCACGCATCGCACTGGCGGGACGCTCGCTCGACAAATTGACGACGGTCCGTGACGAACTCGGCCCGGCCGCCGCGAATTGGGGCCTGGTAGTTGCCGATTCGACCGACCAGGCCGCACTCGACGAACTCGCGGCGCGGACCACGGTTGTGGTGACCACCGTCGGCCCGTACCTGCGCTATGGCATCCCGCTGGTGGCCGCGTGCGCGAAGGCCGGGACCCACTACGCCGACCTCACCGGTGAGCCGCTGTTCATCCGGGACGCGATCGACCGGTACCACGAGCAGGCGGTGCAGACCGGCGCGAAGATCGTGAATTCCTGTGGCTACGACTCGATTCCGTCGGATGTGAGTGTGTACCAGCTGTACAAGCGCACCGTCGCGGACAATACCGGCGAGCTCGAGGACACCACCCTGATCGCGTCCCTGAAGGGCGGGGTCAGCGGTGGCACCATCGACTCGGGCCGGGCCATGATGGAGGCCATCGCGGCCGATCCGGCCAAGGGTTCGGTGATGAGCCACCCCTATTCGCTCAGCCCGGACAAGTCGATGGAACCGAATGTCGGCCGTCAGACCGATCAGGCGCTGCAGCGCGCAAGCAGCATCGACCCCAGCCTGGACGGGTGGGTCGGCACGTTCGTCATGGCCGCGCACAACACCAAGATCGTGCGCCGCACCAATGGTCTGCTCGGTTGGGTCTACGGCAAGAACTTCCGCTACCGCGAGGTGATGAACGCGGGCAAATCGGCTGCGGCGCCGCTGGTGGCCGCCGGTATGGCGGGCGGCATCGTGGCAACGATGGCGGCCGGTGCGGTGCTGTCGCGAGTCGCGGTGGGACGCAAGCTGCTCGACCGGATCCTGCCCAAGCCGGGCACTGGACCGAGCGAACAGGCGCGCACGAGTGGCTGGTTCAGCATGAAGACCTACGCGCGTACCTCCTCGGGCGCGAAATACGTGGCGACCTTCTCCGGCGCAGGCGATCCCGGCTACCAGGCCACCGCCGTCATGCTCGGACAGGCCGGACTGTGCCTGGCATTCGACGGTGCGAAGCAGCCCGAATCGGCTGGCATTCTCACCCCTGCGGCCGCGATGGGCGACGCACTCACCGACCGGTTGCGCGCCGCAGGCATGACTATCGAGGTCGAGCGCACGTAGCCGGGGACAAACCGAGGAGCTCGGATGAAGTCGCCGTCTGCGGACCCGAGGGCGGTGCGGTGAACCTCGCTCGACGCACCATGAACGCCCCCGCTCTCGCCGCGATCTATGAAAAGGCCTGGCGGCCTGCGCTGTGCAATACATCAGCGCTACCCGCCCGCTCCAGGGATCCACTTTGTCGTGCGCCACATCACATGGGTGCGGCGCTGTGGGAGGAGCACAAGCGGGTTACACCGGTCGGTACCGAACGGTAAAGTGCCCGCAAGCGGTGGGTGGACCGAACGTGAGGGGGCGACCCAGATGGCGGTGCCGGATACCGGTCAGCGGATGGCCAGGCAGTTGTATGCCGCCGCCACCGGAACCAGCGGCGGGGAACCCTTCGAGTTGGCCGAGGATGTCGCCGAAAACCTCGCCGCCGCATGCGACAAGCTCGTCGAGGATCTGCAAAAGGCAACGGCCACCGGACATCTCGTCACCGAGGTATCCGGTTTTCCCGACCTGCTGACGGGCCACGGACTGGCAAAAGGCTTCGGCGACAAGGGCACTCAATTCCTCGACACCGTCACCGCATTCCAGGAGACAGCCCTGCTGTACAAGGCCGCCTATCTGGCCGCGGGAAAGCGTTTCGAGGATGCCGAGGCCGCGAATCGTGCCGCCCTGCAATTGATCACCGATTACCTGGAGTCGCCGCGCGGCGAACAGACCGACGGAAACCACTGAGCCATGGCCGATTCCGTCACCAGGGCAGCCGCCGACGCCATCCGGGTCCAGCAGCGCGCCGTCGCCGCCTCCGCCGGATCGGCGAGCGGCGGAACCGATCCCCCGTACGCACCCGAGCGCGAACTGTTCGGCGCCTATACGCACCAGGAGATCTGGGATCTGGTGCACGAGGTCATCGATCCCGCGGCTCTGGGCCGGGTCGCCGATGCCTGGCGCGCCGATGCCACCGTGGTCGCAGAGGCATTCCAGGCCTTCTCCGATGCCACCAATCGCGAATTCGCGCACTGGTCGGGTCGTTCCGCCGATGCCGCGCTGCGCGCCACCCGCGATTTCGTCCGCGCCGGTACCGAGGCGCATGATGTCTGCCGCGCGGTACAGCGCCTGATGGAGCTCAATTCCGATGCGGCACAGGCCATCCGAGCGGCGATTCCGCCGCCGCCGCAGTATCGTGCTCTGGAAGATCCGGCCGCCGAAACGATCCACGGCGGACAACGCAGGATGGACCACGACATGGCCGCTGCTACGGCGCAGGCCGATGTCCAGGACACGATGACCTATGTCTACACCCCGATCATGCCCGCATCCGGCGACCGTGTCCCCCGATTCACCCCGCCGCCCGACGGCCCACAGATCGCGCGGCCGAATGCCGGCAGCGGGGGCGCACGGTGAAATGGGTATTCACCCCGGACGAATTCACGCATGTCTGGGAGAACGAAACGAGCCTGGACCGCCGCCCCTACCCGGTCAACCTGGCACCCGCCGCCACGGTCCGCACCGAATCCGAATACACCGCACTGCGACTACCCCAGCGCTTCGCCCGCCAGGCCGACGCCGATCTGGCGGCCGCGCTCATGCTGTGCGCCCGCTCCGATGCCACCACCATCACCGTTTCCGGTGAGTCGGGTGCCAAGCGGATCCTCGTTTTCGCCGCGGTGGTGCACAACCACGCGGGCATTCTGATCGCCGATATCGACAAGGTGACGGTGCGCATGTGCCACGTCCGCAGCCTCGGCAAACATCTGGTCGAGATCATCGGATCGGCCGAGCCGGGCAAGCTGGCGCCCATGCGGGAGCCGCAGGACGCGGTCCTGAACTCCGACGAAGGCGACAGCGCGACCAACGGCCATCGCCGCGCCGCCCGGTTCCGCCAGATCCTGCGAAAACCGGTGGACGGTCGCGGCTTCATCACCGTGACCGTGGAACCGGAAAACCCGATGTCGCCGCCCACCCGGCACCGCAGCTGGCTCGATTTCACCGGTGACGGACGCTATCTGCTCACCACCTCGCACGAGCTGACCCTGACCCCGGTCACCGACGAGGATTTCGCCGACCAATTGCTTCGGCTCGCCCAAATCCGCTGACTCGGAGCCGGGCAGTTGACAATCGGCACGTCGCAGCAATCCGCAACCACGACGGAGCGAGTCTTACGAGCGACCCGTTCGCGGCCCGTCTCGCGGCGGCCGCGAACACGCCGCGCCCGCGCGGCCACGAATTCAGCCATAAGATACATCGATGGCGAAGAAATGGTCTCTGCCGCCCATCGAGGCCCTGCGGGCCGATGGCTTGCGCATCGCTGATCTCGACGCCTCCGCTACGCCCGGATTCAAGGGTGACAAGAAGCAGGCCCAGAACCTGCTCATCGAACGCGCAGGCGTGCTCTCGGATCTGCAGGAGAAGCTCTACGCCAACGGCCGTTCCGGCGATACCCGCAGCGTGCTGCTGGTGCTGCAGGGGATGGATACCGCGGGCAAGGGCGGCATCGTCCGCCACGTCATCGGTTCGGTGGATCCGTCGGGCGTCGACCACGCCTCCTTCGGTGTTCCGACCGAAGAGGAGAAGAGCCACCACTACCTGTGGCGCATCCGCAAGGCACTGCCGCGCGCCGGTCAACTCGGCGTCTTCGACCGCTCGCACTATGAGGATGTGCTGGTCGTACGGGTGCACAATCTGGTGCCGCCGGAGGTATGGGAACCGCGCTACGGCGAGATCAACGCCTTCGAGCGGGAACTGGTCGACCAGGGCACCACGCTGGTGAAGGTCGCGATGTTCGTCTCCCTCGACGTGCAGAAGAAGCGGCTGCGCGAACGGCTGGACCGACCGGATAAATACTGGAAGTTCAATCCCGCCGATATCGACGAACGCGGCTACTGGCCCGCCTATCAAGAGGCCTACCAGGTCATGCTGGACCGCACGTCGACCGACTATGCCCCATGGCATGTGCTCCCGGCCGACCACAAGTGGTTCGCCCGCCTCGCGGTTACCGAACTGCTGATCGACGCACTCGACGGGCTGAAACTCGACTGGCCACCAGCCTTGTTCGATGTCGAGGAGCAGCAGCGCCGCCTCGCCGAAGCCTGACCAAGGTTCCTCTCAGGTTGACCACGGATGATGTGGCCGTGCCCGTCCACGCCCCGGGGGAGTTCCGGATCTACCATCGTGGCGGCAGGTAACCGGCAGGCAAGCGAAAGGCGTGGTGAACGCACGGTGAGCAATAAACCGGGTGGTAAAACGAATCCGCTCGCGGCGGCGGAGCGCGCCGACCGCAACCGCAAGATCCTGATCCAGGTGGGCGTGGCCGTCGTGCTGGTCGGGCTCATCGCGGCGATCGGCATCGGTATCGCGGTGAAGAACGCGGACAAGAACGATCTGGGCGCCACCCCGTCCATCGCCGCCGCCGTGAGCCAGCTGCCCAACGGCGCCACCGCGACCATCACCGACAACGGTGCGGTCCGCATCGGCAAGCCGGATGCGAAGGTGACCGTCCGGGTCGTCGCCGACCTGCAGTGCCCGGCCTGCAAGGCCTTCGAGGCCGCCAACGCCCAGGTCCTGAAGGACGCCGTCGACAATGGCACGGCCATCGTCGAATACAACATCATCTCGTTCCTGGACAAGGCCTCCACCACGAAGTACTCCTCGCGCGCCGCCAACGCGGCGTATTGCGTCGCCGAGGCGGATCCGTCGAAGTACCTCGGCTGGTTGGCCACCATGTACCAGCAGCAGCCCGCCGAGGGCAGTGCGGGTCTGACCGATGACCAGCTGATCACCATCGCGAAGGGCGCGGGCCTTCCCGATTCGGTCGGGCAGTGCGTCAAGGACAACAGCTACAACAAGTACATCGGCGCCAAGACCAAGGATGTGCTGAACAGCGGCGTCCAATCCACACCGACGGTCTTCGTCAACGGCACCCAGGTGAACAACCAGGACCTCGCCTTGTCGAACGGTCAGTTCAAGCCCGACGCGATGGCAGCGGTCATCGCGGCAGCCGCGGCCAAGTGAACAACACTTCTTCCAGGGCCGCCTGGGTGTTGCTGATCGGCGGGCTGGCCGGGTGGCTAGCCTCGGTCACGCTGACCATCGAGCGGTTCAAGCTGTTCACCGATCCGAACTACCGGCCTTCCTGCAGCATCAACCCGATCCTGTCCTGCGGCAGCGTGATGGCCACCGAACAGGCCGCCAAATTCGGATTTCCCAATCCGATCATCGGCATCGTCGGCTTCTCGGTGGTCGTCACCCTCGCGGTGCTGGCGGTCGCCAATGTGCGCTTTCCGCGCTGGATCTGGGGCGGACTGTGGGTGGGGACCGTGCTCGGCACGGCCTTCATCTGCTGGCTGATCTTCCAGAGCCTGTACCGGATCGGCGCACTGTGCCCGTACTGCATGGTGGTGTGGGCGATCATCACGCCGCTGCTCGCGGTGGCCACCGAGCAGGTGTGGGGTGGTGCGCGGGGGCCGATGCGGATCGTCGTCGAGTGGCGGTGGACGTTCGTCGCGGTGTTCTACGCCGTGGTGCTGCTGTTGATCTTCCTGAAGTTCCAGGATTACTGGCTGTCGCTGGTCTAGTTCGGTGTGCCCAGCGCGAGCACCACGGTGATCGTGCGTTGCGCTCCGCCTGCGCCGAGGACATCAAGCGCGACGGTGTCATCCGGCTTGTGCACATTGATCGCGGCCCGCAGCGCCTTCGCGGTGGTGATGTCACGGCCGTCGACCGCGGTGATGACATCGCCCTCGACGAGCCCCGCGGCGTAGGCCGGAAATCCGTACAGCGCGACATCGATCTTCGCCCCGCTCGGTTTCGCGTCCGAGATCAGTACGCCGAGCGTCGCGGTCGGCCCGATGTGCACAGTTTCTGTGGGCGTGCCGGAACGGATCTGGCCCACTACCCGCATCGCGGTGTCGATCGGCACCGCATAGCCGTTCGGGGTGCGCCCGACCTCGCGTGAGGTCTCCCCGGACGCGGCGGTGATCACGCCGACCACCGTGCCACCGGGATCGGCGAGCGCACCGCCGGACTGCCCCGCGGTGACCGGCGCCGCGATCTCCACCATCCCGGTCAGCGATTTGCGGGTCAGATCGGAGGCATTGAGCGCGACGATCGTGCTGTTCAGATCGGTGATATTGCCCTGGATGGAGGTCGGCGTGCCGCCCGCGCCGCCCGCATTGCCGATGGCGAGCACATCCTCGTGCACGCGCAGCTCTGCGGAGCGACCGATGCGTGCGATCGTCAGATCGGTGGCGCCGGTGAGTTCCAGCAGCGCGATATCCGCACCCGCGTCGTAGCCGAGCACCGTCGCGTCGTAGACGGTGCCGTTGCCGACATCGGTGACCGTCACGGTTTCGGCCCCCTTGACCACATGATGGCTGGTCAACACCTGTCCGTCGGTGGTCAGCACGATTCCGGTTCCGGCCGCGCCGAGTCCGAACGGCCGCGCGGACGTGCTGATATTCACCAGCGCCGGTTCGACGGCATGAGCGACCGCCACCGGGTCCAGCGGCGGCAGCGGCTCGAGCAGGGCAGGCGGGGAGTTGTCCGCACCCGAGGACGACGACCAGTCGGGCAGTTCACCGCGGAAACCGAAGAATGCGGCCACGGCGAGCAGGACGGCCGCGAACAGCGCCAACGCACGCCCGCCACCGTCTCGCTGCCGCTCGGGCGCGCGGTACCGCTCGTCGTCGTCCATGCCGCTCTCCCACCTCCGGCTGGGCCTTTGACCAAATTCCATTGTGGCCGGAGATCTTTATTCGGCGATGCGTTTGGCAAACCTCCGCCGCGGCGGTAGGCATGTACGCATGAGTGAACGCAGTGAGCGAATCATGTCGCAGCGCGCAACGCGCATGCCGAAGCCGAGCGCCAGCGAGGCGCAGGCATGAGCGTTGCTGCTGCGTATGCGATGTCCGCGCCCGACGGGCAATTCGAGAAGCTGACGATCGAGCGACGCGAGCTCGGACCGCGGGATGTGCTGATAGATGTCAAATACGCGGGCATCTGCCACTCCGATATCCACACCGCCCGCGGCGAATGGGGCGGCGCCAAATACCCGTGCGTGCCCGGCCACGAGATCGCGGGCATTGTCGCCGCGGTCGGTCCGGAGGTGACCAAGCATCGGGTCGGCGATCGGGTCGGCGTCGGCTGCATGGTCGATTCCTGCGGCGTCTGCGGTCCCTGTCTGGCCAATGAGGAGCAGTACTGCGACAACGGGGCCACCATGACCTACAACGCCGGGGTGGACTCGTCCATCCAGCCGGGTGGGTACACGATGGGCGGCTATTCGACCCAGGTCGTGGTGACCGAGAACTTCGTGCTCTCGATTCCGGAGGGCATCGGACTCGATGTCGCGGCGCCGCTGCTGTGCGCGGGCATCACGCTGTTCTCCCCGCTGCGGCACTGGAATGCGGGACCGGGTACGAAGGTCGCGATCATCGGCATGGGTGGACTCGGACACGTCGGGGTGAAGATCGCCGCGGCGATGGGGGCCGAGGTCACCGTGCTGAGCCATTCGCTCAGCAAGCAGGACGACGGCAAACGCTTCGGCGCGCACCACTACTACGCGACCGGCGATAAGCAAACCTTCCGCGAGCTGCGCAACCGCTTCGATCTGATCCTCAATACGGTCTCGGCCGATCTGCCGATCAACGACTACCTGCGCCTGCTGAAGCTGGACGGCACCCTGGTGATCCTCGGCCTGCCCGAGAACCCGTTGAGCGTCAAGCCTTTCACCATGACCGGATATCGACGGGCGCTGGCCGGCTCGAATATCGGCGGTATCGCGCAGACCCAGGAGATGCTGAACTTCTGTGCCCAACACGGAATCGGCGCGGAGATCGAGCTGATCTCGGCCGACGAGATCGATGGCGCCTACGACCGGGTCGTCGCCAGTGATGTGCGGTACCGGTTCGTGATCGACGCCGCAACGATCTAGTCCGTGTCGCTGCGCCGATTCGTCGCCGGTTCGCTAGCTTGGCGATGTGTCTGCGGATGAAGAGCAATCCCCGCCCGCCGAAACGGCGGTGGTCACCGCCGATGTGACCGCGGGGCCGCCGCCGTGGCTGTTGCGAGCGTTCCTGCTCGCGGCGGCGACGGTGGCCGGGTTGGTATGCGGCTTCTGGGTTCTGCAGAAACTGCAGGGTTTCCTGCTGGTGCTGCTGGTTTCGCTGTTCCTGGCCTTCGCCATCGAGCCTGCGGTGAATTGGCTTGCCGCACGCGGTGTCCGGCGCGGGCTGGCGACCGGGGTGGTGTTCCTGGTGTTGGCCGTCGGCACCGTCGCCTTCGTGTGGACGCTCGGCGCGCTGCTGGTCGATCAGGTCACCACCCTGGTCAAGAACGCGCCCGAAAACGCGGATCAGGCCGTCGACTGGGTCAATCGCACCTTCAAGACGAATCTGTCCGGCAACGATCTGCGGAAGTACCTCGGTGAGTGGAGTTCCACCATCGACCGCTATCTGGTCGGGCTGGCGGGGAATGCCTGGGGTGTCGGCACCGCCGCGATCGGCGCGATCTTCCAGTCCCTCGGCGTGCTGTTGTTCACCTACTATTTCGCCGCCGACGGGCCGCGCTTCCGCAATGCGGTCTGCTCGCTGCTGCCGCCACACCGCCAGCGACACGTATTGCGCGCCTGGGATATCGCCGTCGACAAGACCGGCGGCTATATCTATTCACGCGGACTGCTCGCACTGTGCTCGACGATCGCGCACTATGCCGCACTGCGCATCCTCGATGTGCCGTCCGCATTCGCCCTCGCACTGTGGGTCGGCGTCGTCTCGCAGTTCATTCCGACCGTCGGCACCTATCTCGCCGGTGCGCTGCCGGTGCTCGTCGCGCTGGTACAAGGTCCGTCCACCGCGCTGTGGATTCTGGGCTTCATCGTGGTGTATCAGCAGTTCGAAAACTATGTCCTGCAACCGAGAATCACCGCGACCACGCTGGATATGCATCCGGCCGTCGCGTTCGGCGCGGTCATAGCGGGTGCGGCGATACTCGGGCCGACCGGTGCGCTGCTGGCGATTCCGGTGACCGCGACGGTGCAGGCGTTCGCGGGCGCCTACATCCGTCGCTATGAGGTCGAGACGGACAGCGATACCGAAAAGCCCGAGCGGCCGCCGAAGAAGCAACGAAAGTGGACTCGTCAGTTGACCATTCGACTCAGCGGCAGCAGTCGGCCACCGGAGTGATCATTCGATCCGCTGGAGCGCACCTATCAGTGCCGAGCTGACCTTGCCCATCTGGGCGCGGCTGTACAGGACAGTGTCGTACTCGACCTGGATGGTCAGGCGGCCGCCGATGGTGAAGACGGTGAGCTTCGGCGGCATGCCGGGGCCCATGGCGTAGACGTCGTCGCGAATGTGGCGGATGCCCTCCGGGATCGAATGTGCTGGCAGGCGACCGATATTGGAGATGGCGACGGTCGGCGATGCCGCGAGGATCGCGGCGGTCGCCTCGTCCTGGACGCGCTGCGAGGCGAGTAGGAATATGGGCGCTTCCCGCTGCTTCACTGCGACCGCCATGCCCTCGGCCACCTCGTGCGCGATCTCGATCGGGCCCGCGTTCTCGGCGACGAGCGCGAAGGTGCCCGCGCCGGAAGCGCAATTCAGCATCATGTGCGCGGGCAGATTCAGCTCGGATCGCACGTCCACCGCGTGGCCACAGAATACCGGGAGCGTCCCCGTCGCGGGTTCGAGTTGGGAGCGGACCGCGACGAGTGCGGCGCCGCCGAGCAGGCTGTTGAGCGAAAGCCCATGCGCGCGAGCGGCGTCGACCAGATGCTGGGTTTCCTTGGTATCCAATTCGATTCGGTGTACAGCGAACCGGCCCAGCGGATCGTCGCCATTCCCGTCGATCGGTAAGGTGCGCGGAGCCGATTCCGGCCCCATCGTCGCGGCCACGGCGCGGACTTGGTCGAGCCACCCGGCAACCTCCGCATCCGAGACGACCGCGGCGAGTTGGATATCGGCGGCCTCCGGCAATTCCCGAGCGGAATCCGACTGTGGCAGTGCGGTTCCTGTCGCATGTGCGGTGTAGCGCTGCCACATCTGCGCGAGAAGTGCGAATGCCGATCTGCCATCGGCGATTCCGTGATGGATGACCAGGACGATCTGATCGCGGTCACCGTCGCGGAGCAGATGCGCGCGGAACAGGCCGTCGTGCCAATCCCTCGGGCCGTTGACCAGATTGAGGTATTCGACTTCACCGCCATCGGTGATTTCGAGGCGCGGCCGGTAGGCGTCGTCCGGGTGGAAGTACAGCGTGCCGTCGGGATCGGCCACCGGCTTGCTGCGCAGCAGTGGATGGTCGGCCGCCAGTTCGTCGAGTACCCGGCGCAGGATCTCGACATCCAGCAGACCGTGCACGGTGGATCCGATGAACAACGGCATACCGCCGGTCGGCACGCTGCCGAGATGGGTTTCGGAGCCGAAATAGATGAGTTCGAAGGGAGAAAGCGCTCGCTGGTCGGTCATTGGTCGTCTCGTACTTCCGTGTGGCGGAGCAGGCTACGTCCCTCAACATACAGATGTTTCAAACGCTTGTCACAAACCAACGTTTGAAACGCTTGTCACAAACAGATGTATTCCACGCTGATAGGGTGCGAAGGTGGGAACCCGAGACGATCTGCTCGCCGCGGCCAAGCAGTGCCTGGCCGAACGCGGATACGCGCGCACCACCGTGCGGGATATCGTGGCCGCCTCCGGCACCAATCTGGCCGCCATCAACTACCATTTCGGCACCCGCGACAAGCTGCTCAACCAGGCGATGATGGAATCGAGCGCGGATGCGGTCCAGCAGATTCTCGATTCACTCCCCGCCCGCGACGCCGCGGATCCGGCCGCGCGACTGCACGACTTTCTACAGCAGCTGATCACCTCGTTCACCGAGGATCACGCCCTCTGGACCGCCAATGGCGAAAGTCTGGCCCAGGCACTGCACTCCCCCGAACTGCGTGCCGAACTGGGCTCCGCCCAGGAACGGGCGCGCACCGAACTATCCGGCTTCTTCGGCCCGGCCGCGCAGGACGCTCGACTCGGCGCCCTCCTGCAAACCATGATCGGCGGGCTGCTGATCCAACACCTGATCGATCCCGAACACGCCCCGACCGCCATCGACATCACCACAGGTCTGCGCACTCTCGCCACCCTGCTACCGACTGACGGCGGAAAATAGCCGCCGCATCGTCGCCGCGGCTTCCGGGCGGGTCCCGCTCCGCTCCGCACGACGTATCGCGCTGGGCGCGCCCGGATGGCCGCCGGTGCCGTGGGCGCCAGCATCGCGAACCGGCAGCGAACTTACTGCGCGGATATCGCTTCGCGGCGGCGACGAGTGACAGATGCTGGATCGATGGCGATTCTGCTTGCGCTGGTATCGATGTGCTCGACGCTGCTCGGCGGGCTGGTGGCGGTGCGGATCGGCGACCGCAAACATCTGGTGCTGGGGCTGGCGGCGGGTGTCATGTTGGGTGTGGTGTTCTTCGATCTGCTGCCGGAGGCATTGGCGCAGTCGGGGGATGTCGTGCTCGGGGTCCCGGCGGCGCTCATCGCAACCGTGGCCGGGTTTCTCACCATCCACGTCATCGAGCGCGCCGTCGCCATCCACACCGGCCATGAAGGTGAATTCGGTTCGCACAAGCACGGTTTCGAATCCGTCGGCTTGGTCGCGGCGGCCGGGCTGATCTTCCACAGCACCCTCGACGGTCTCGGCATCGGATTGGGTTTCCAAGCCGGAGCCCCCGTCGGCATCGCGGTCGCCATCGCCGTCATCTGTCACGACTTCGCCGACGGCTTCAACACTTTCACCATCACCACGCTCTACGGCTCCGCCCACAGACGCGCATTGACCCTGCTCGCCCTGGATGCCATCGCCCCGGTGATCGGTGCGGTGATCGGCACCCTCGTCCGGATGCCCGCCGGGACCATCGGCCTCTACCTCGGCTACTTCGCCGGTTTCCTGCTCTACCTGGCCACCGCCGACATCCTCCCCGAGGCTCACGCCGAACACCCGTCCCGTCTGACCCTCGCCTGCACCGTCACCGGCGCGACATTCATGCTCGTCGTGGCTGTGCTCAGCGACTAACCGAGCTCCGGCAGCACCTCTTGGGCCACCCAGGCCATGGCGTCGGCGAATGCGGGACCAGGTACCGGCAGCCAGATCGAGCAGGCATGAAGTCCGGCTTCGTGCAGGGCTCCCAATTCGTCGACAATGCTTGCGGCCGTCGGCTGCCCGCCACCGAGCAGCCGACCTGGATCGCGGCTGATGGCAGTGAACCCGGGTGGGACCACGAAGGCCACCGAGGTGAGTCGCAGCTGCCTCTCGACGCCGGATACTTCGGCAAGCTCGTTGAGCCGCTCGCGGATTCGATGCAGTTCGGCGGGATCGGCGACCGACCCGTGCCATGCGCTGCCGAAGCGCACGGCTCTGCGCAGCGCGGCATCGCTCTGCCCGCCGACCCACACCGGTGGTCCACCGGCCGTGCGCGGCGCGATACCGATCCGCGGCTCGGACTCACCCCGCCACAACGATGACAGCACTTCCAGATACTCACCGGCGCGCTTGCCGCGTTCCCCGAACGGCACCCCGACCGCATCGAATTCGGCACGATCCCAACCGGTTCCGACGCCGAGCGTGAACCGCCCACGCGACAGCCGGTCGAGCGTCGCGGTCTGATGGGCCAGTACGACCGGGTTGTACAGCGGCAGGATCAGCACGCTGGTCGCGATACCGATGCGCGAGATCGCACCCGCGATGGCCGACAGCATGATCAGCGGCTCATGCGTGACACCCAGGTCACCAGCGAGCACATGACTCCCGGCGACGATATGGTCGAAGCCCAATTGCTCTGCGGTACAGGCAGTTTCGACGATGTCATCGAGTTCACCGGCATTGTCGGGCCATAACCGATGCGGGGCGATACCGAGCCGAAGGGCATTGCTGGCTGTTTCTCCCGAGGGCATGGCGCTGGCTCCCGATTCCGGTGTCCCGACAGAGGTCATCAGATCAACACCAACAGCCTGCCCGCCCATTCCGGACGGTCAGCGCGTGATCGCGCGCAGCGCGGCATCCACCGACTGGTCAGCGAGCGGTTCGGTGAGCGGCAGATGGCCGAAGAGGGCGCGGTAGTAGATCGGGGCGGCGACCGCGTCGAGGACGAAATCTATATCGATACCCGGGTCGATCTCGCCTCGGTGGATGGCCGATTCCAGGGCATTCGCGGTGGTTCGCCTGCGTGGTTCGAATACCGTCGCCAGGAAGTGGGCGCGTAGATCCGGGTCGTTGGCGAGATCCGCCACCAGGGCGGGCAGGACGTGGCTCAGCGAGGTATCACATAGTGCGGCAACCAGATTGCGCATGGCGATGGTCAGGTCGGCACGCAGGTCGCCGGTGTTCGGCGTTGGTTGCACACCCAGCAGGTCGGCGACGACATCGACAACGAGGTGGCGTTTGGACGGCCAGCGGCGGTAGATCGCCGGGCGATGCAGGCCCGCTCTGGCCGCTACCTGGCCAATGGACAACTCGGCATAACCGTTCTCGTCCAACAGCTCTCGCGCCGCGGCGAGTACCGCGGTGTCGATGCGGTCTTCACGCGTGCGTCCCGGCATCAGAACACCGGACGCGGCATCAGGACGACTCGCCAACCGTCCGGATCCGGGAAGGTCAGGCCACCGTTGGCCGCCCAGTACGGATTCTCGGCGGGCACGGGCTCCACCCCGAACTCACCGAGGCGCTGTGCCACGTCGTACATCTGGGTTTCGGTCGAAAAGTAGAGCACCAGCAGGTTTTCCGCGCTCGGCGCATCGCCGGGGCTGCCGTCCACGTGGGTGGTGAACTCCAGGTGATATCCGGTCCCCGGCAATCCGAGCATCACGCCGTCGTAACCCGCGTGGTTTTCGAATCGGTAGAGCTCGCGCAGTCCCAACCCCTCGACGTAGAACCGCACGACCTCTACCAACCGATCGGTGGGCCTGGCAATTCGAACCTGGGCCACCGGCAACGACTCGGGCCATGTCTGCTCAGCCATATCTCAACGATACGGTACGTACTGTACCGATTCAGTATGGCATCCATCACCCGAGCCGCAAAAGACCGCCGCCACGTCCGAGACATGGCGGCGGCCTTCGTCTTCGATTACTCCGTCGGCGTTGCCCGCCGACGAACACGGCGCGCGGCGGCGACCATATTGCGCAGCGAGGGCTCCAGCTGCCAGTAGTGCCGGGTCTTGAGTCCGCCGTCCGGATTCGCCCACAGGCGTTCCGGACTGATGGCTTCGGCTGCGGCCGTGAGCAATTCGTCTAGCTCGTCGATATCCGGGATCCGCGCCGAACGGCTCTCGTAGACACCGGGACCGACGCCGTGACTCAGCCCGTGACCCGATGCGGAGTCCTCCTTGAGCGCCTTCAACACCCATTCGATCGAGCGGGTCGCCACGATCGCGGTGACATCGGCATCGAGCTCCTCGATCGCGTCGACCACCTCGGTGCGACCGGAATAGCCGATATGCGTGTGGATCTGGGTCTCCGGCTTGACGCCGGAGGTAGCCAGGCGGAATGCCCCGACCGCCCACCGCAGATATTCGGCGCGCCCCTGCGGACGCATGGGTAGCAACTCGCGAATGGCGGGCTCGTCGACCTGGATGATCGAGATCCCGGCCCGTTCCAGATCCACGACCTCATCGCGAATGGCCAGCGCGACCTGATCAGCGGTCTCGAACAGCGGCTGATCCTGGCGCACGAACGAACGCGCGATCATGGTGACCGGACCGGTGACCATGCCCTTGACCGGCTTGTCGGTCAGCGACTGGGCATAGCTGATCCACTCGACCGACATCGGCGCGGGCCGCGAGACGTCGCCGTAGATGATCGGCGGTCGCACACAACGGGATCCGTACACCTGGACCCAGCCGAAGTGGGTGGTCGCGAAGCCGTCGAGCAGCTCGGCGAAGTACTGGATCATGTCGTTGCGCTCGTGCTCACCGTGCACGAGCACATCGAGGCCGATGTCCTCCTGAAGGCGGATCGTGGCCTCGATCTCGGCCTCGATCTTCTTGCGGTATTCGTCATAGGACAGTTTGCCCTGGCCCAGGTCGTAGCGGGCCTGGCGAATCCTGGTCGTCTGCGGGAAGGAACCCAGCGTGGTCGCGGGCACCGGCGGCAGATTCAGCTTGCGCTGCTGGGCTTCGCGGCGCACCTCGTACGGTTCGCGCGCGCGCATATCGGGCGTGATCGCGTAAACCCGTTGCCGCACCGCGTGTTTCTGCTTGAAGTGCACCTCGGTCGGCCGCTTGCGCCACTTG
The DNA here is from genome assembly GCF_050942345.1 of Nocardia pseudovaccinii. NCBI lineage: Bacteria > Bacillati > Actinomycetota > Actinomycetes > Mycobacteriales > Nocardiaceae > Nocardia > Nocardia pseudovaccinii. The sequence goes on along the minus strand of NZ_CP192074.1, from coordinate 1,144,421 downwards.
TCCGATGGCCCCTCGGTGAGCGCCTTGGCGAGCGAAACCACCTCCCCGACCTTCTGCCGCGCGAACGCGAGACGGTCGGCGACATTGCCCTCGATCTCGTATTCGGCGAGCACGTCATAGGGCACGTGCAGCAGTGTCGTGCCGGTGGACACCACGAGATCGGGACACACCTCGGCCAGCTCGTTCAGGTATTCCAGCGTCACGTAGCGATCCGCGCGCCACACATTGAGACCGCTGATCACGCCCGCGTACAGGCGCTTACGCCGCATGCCGGGAATCTCCGCGAGCTCTTCCGGCTGGATGCGGTAACTGGCCAGATCCAATCCGATGGCCTCGACATTGGTTTCGGCCAGAATGCGCAGCGCCTCACCGAAATCGCCGTACTGCCCGGTGACCAGCATGCGCGGCCGCAGCGCCGAGGTCGAAAGTCGTTGGTAGGCACGCTCGAACGCGGCCAGCTCTTGCGGAGTGCGCTCACTGGTGAAGCACGGCTCGTCGAGCTGCACACAGGTGGACCCGCGCTTGGCGAGGATCTCGAACAACTCCTCGTACACCGGCAGCAGCTTGTCCAACAGGCTGAGGGTGTCGAAACCGCCTGCCTCACCGGGGATATGGCCCGCCTTGGACAGCAGCAGCAGCGACACCGGACCCACCACCACCGGACGCAGCTCGATATCAGCGGCCTTGGCGCGATCCCATTCGTCGAGCAAAGCCTCGGGGTGCAGCGAGAATTCGGTGTTCTCGTCGAGTTCTGGCTGGCGGTAGTGGTAATTCGTACCGAAGAACCGCACCAGCTCCAGCGGCGGCAGATCCGGACGACCGCGCGCCATCAAGAAGTAGAAGTCCAGCGGGTGCAGCTCGTCCTGATAGGGCTTGAACCGCGCGGGCACCGCACCGAACAGCAGCGCATTGTCGAGAATGTGGTCGTAGAAGGAGAAGGTATTGCCGGGCACCTGGGTCAGACCGGTCGCGGCCAGCCCGTTGTACTGCCGCTCCTGGATATCGCGCCCGACCGCGAGCAGCTCGTCGCGGGAGACCCCACCATGCCAATAGCCCTCGAGGGCCCGCTTGAGTTCCCGGTGCGGCCCGATCCTCGGGTAGCCGAGAATGCTCGACCCGTAACCGTCCTGAACATTGACCATGAGCGGGGTACTCCCTTGCTGTGTCTGATTGCAGCGCCTGCGGCGCTGCGTGTTCGCGGCCCCCTGGTGTCTCCCGGCCGAGCCGTCGAGACTGGCGCCTGCGGCGCATGCGCTTCGACGGCTCGGCCGCGAGACGGGCCGCGAACGGTCGCTCGTAAGACTCGCTCCGTGGTGGTCACCCGAGTGCCCAAGTCACCGACCACGCCCTGCACTTTCGGAACAGCTTATGCCGATGAATGCATCGACAAGCGCCGTTCGCGACCCGGCTCGATGTGAGCCGAGCCGCGAATTCGGATCAACTCAGACCTTGTACTGGTAGAAGCCCGCGCCGGTCTTCTTGCCGAGCAGACCGGCCTCGACCATGCGCATCAGCAGCGGCGGCGCCGAGTACAGCGGCTCCTTGAACTCCTGGTACATGGAGTCGGCGATGGACTTCACGGTGTCGAGGCCGACCAGGTCGGTGAGTGCCAGCGGACCCATCGGATGGGCACAGCCGAGCACCATCGCCTTGTCGACGTCTTCCTTGGTGGCGAAGCCGGATTCGACCATCCGGATGGCCGAGAGCAGGTACGGCACGAGCAGCGCGTTCACCACGAAACCAGAGCGGTCGGCCGAGCGCACGACCTGCTTGCCGAGCACATCGCCTGCGAAGGCCTCGGCCCGTGCGGACACGGCTTCACTGGTCTTCAGCGTGGTGACCAGCTCGACCAGCGGCAGCACCGGCACCGGGTTGAAGAAGTGCATGCCGACCACGCGCTCCGGGTTGGCGGTGGCGACGGCGATCTTCATGATCGGGATGGAAGAGGTATTGGAGGCCAGCACGGCGTCCGGATCGGTGACCACCTTGTCGAGTTCGGCGAAGATGGCGGTCTTGACCTTCTCGTCCTCGAGCACCGCCTCGACCACCAGCTGGCGGTCGGCGAAGTCGCCGAGGTCGGAGGTGAACCGCAGTCGCCATGCGGCCTGTTCGCGCTCGCGCTCGGTGATCTTGCCGCTGCTGACGCCGCGGTCGAGCGAGCGCAGGATGCGGGCGCGACCTGCGGCGGCTAGCTCCCGGGTCTGTTCGTAGACGAGCACGTCGATATGCGCCCGCGCACACACCTCCGCGATGCCGGCACCCATCTGGCCGGCACCGATGATGCCGACGCGCTGAATCTTCTCGCTGCTCACGTCCCGCTCCTGCTGGTTTTGTCTGGCTGTCGGGTGGCTGATGAAGGTGCCTGCTCCGGTGTGAGCGGGCCTTCGATGGTCCAAGGTATAGGGATGCCCTCCCCGCTGGGGCTGTTCAGCGGGGAGGGCGGTACACCCCTAGAGGGGGCTATCGGCCTGCATTACTGCGGGCTGGTCGGGCTCAGTGGAACTGACCCTCTTCGGTGGAACCCTTCAGGGCCGCCGTCGAGGTGTTCGGGTCCACGGTGGTGGCGATGGTGTCGAAGTAACCGGCACCGACCTCACGCTGGTGCTTGATGGCGGTGAAGCCACGCTCGGCGGCGGCCTTGAACTCGCGCTCCTGCAGGTCGACGAAGGCGGTCATGCCCTCGCGGGCGTAGCCGTAGGCCAGGTCGAACATGCCGTAGTTGAGCGAGTGGAAGCCGGCCAGGGTGATGAACTGGAACTTGAAGCCCATCGCGCCGAGCTCACGCTGGAACTTCGCGATGGTCGCGTCGTCCAGGTGCGCCTTCCAGTTGAAGGACGGCGAGCAGTTGTAGGCCAGCAGCTGGTCCGGGAACTCGCCGCGGACGGCCTCGGCGAACTTGCGCGCGACCTCGAGGTCCGGCACGCCGGTCTCCATCCAGATCAGGTCGGCGTAGGGGGCGTAGGCCTTGGCACGCGCGATGCAGGGCTCGATGCCGTTCTGCACACCGAAGAAGCCCTCGGCGGTGCGGGTGCCGTCCAGGAACTCACGGTCGCGCTCGTCCACGTCCGAGGTGATCAGGGTGGCGGCCTCGGCGTCGGTGCGGGCGATGATCACCGAAGGCACGTCGGCGACGTCGGCGGCCAGACGCGCGGAGGTCAGGGTGCGGATGTGCTGCTGGGTCGGGATCAGCACCTTGCCGCCCAGGTGGCCACACTTCTTCTCGGAGGCCAGCTGGTCCTCCCAGTGCACACCGGCGGCGCCGGCGGCGATCATGGCCTTCTGCAGCTCGTAGGCGTTCAGCGCGCCACCGAAGCCGGCCTCGGCGTCGGCGACGATCGGAGCCAGCCAGTTCTGGACCGAGGTGTCGCCCTCGACCTTGGCGATCTCGTCGGCGCGCAGCAGCGCGTTGTTGATGCGGCGGACCACGGACGGAACCGAGTTGGCCGGGTACAGCGACTGGTCCGGGTAGGTGTGGCCGGACAGGTTCGCGTCACCGGCGACCTGCCAACCGGACAGGTAGATGGCCTTCAGGCCGGCGCGGACCTGCTGGACCGCCTGGTTACCGGTCAGGGCACCGAGGGAGTTGATGTAGTCCTCGTTGTTGACGAGATCCCAGAGGATCTCCGAGCCACGACGGGCGAGGGTGGCCTCTTCGACGACGGTGCCCTGCAGCTTCGACACCTGCTCGGCGGTGTAGTTGCGGGTGACGCCCTTCCAGCGCGGGTTGGTGTCCCAATCCTGCTGGATCTCCGCAGCGGTCTTCGGGGTGCCGGCGTTCGACATCTCTGACTCCACTTCTTCGTTTCGGTGCCCCACGGTCGAGCATCACTCGAACTGCTGTGGCGGCAATTTGCAGGCTTGCTAGGCCCATGGGGTGTACTTCCACACGATGGCACACCAGGAAATAGCCGTCTACCTGTTGCAAGTGTGAATCCGAGCTAGGTTTCGACTGGCCTTTGCTAACCTTGCGAAATTTGCCTGCGAATTGCAAGCGTGAAACCTACCCGCCGGTAGCGCTGACATGCGGTTTTAGCGTAACGCTCGTACTGTTTGAGATCGCCCGACGGGCTGCCATCCGACGCCCCCGGAATTCCGGGTTGTGAGCACCTTCACAAGCCTCTGTGTGGCCTCCGCCACCTCGAAATCGGCGCCGATGGTTCGATTGGCAGACCGCGTCCATCGCGGGCAGACGTTCCGCGTCCGAGAGGAGCCTTTATGCGGAAACTGTGGTTCGCCGTTGTCGTCATATGTGGTCTAGGCCTGCAACTGCCCGCGGCCAGCGCCGATCCGGGCGCGGTGGAATCCGTGGCGCCGCTGGCCGCGGTGGCGACACCGCCCGGTTCGGCGAATTCCAGCCGCATCCTGTACGAGACGACCACCGCCAACGATGTGCCGACGGTGGCCGGCGCCGCGGTCTACTTCCCGCCAGGGGAAGCACCCGAGGGTGGTTGGCCGGTGATCGCGTGGGCGCACGGCACGGTCGGACTCGGCGACGACTGCGCCTACAGCATCGCCGGGCCGAGCGCGGTCGAGCGGGACTGGGCGTATCTGGAGACGTGGCTGCGGCAGGGCTATGCCATCGTCACCGCGGATTACGCCGGGCTCGGCACGCCGGGCGAACACCCGTATCTCAACGGCGTCGTGGTCGCGCACAACGTCGTCGACGCGGTGCGGGCCGCCACCAGGCAGTACTCGTCGCTGGCGAAGAAGTGGGTGGTCGTCGGTCAGTCACAGGGTGCCGGTGCTGCCGTCTACACGGCGCGCTACGCCTCCGAATTCGGCGGACCCGAACTCGACTACCGCGGCGCGGTCGGCACCGGCATACCGGCGTATATCCAGGACATTCTGTTGCCGCTCGGTCCGCATGTGCCGCCGGTGAAACTGTCGCCGCACTCGTCGGCGTACGTGCTCTACATCCTCAACGGCCTGCGCACCACCTATCCGGCGCTGGATATCGATTCGTATCTGACCGAGTCCGGCCGCGACTGGCTCGCCCGTGCCCGCGAGGCCTGCATCAACCCGCTCAGCGATGCGCTCGCGGCCGAGGGCGTGGTGATCGGTGACCTGTTCGCACGTCCGCTACTCGAGATCCCGGACCTGCACGGGCTGCTGACCGGATACCTCGGCCTGCCCGAATCCGGTTACGACAGGCCGCTGTTCCTGGGGCAGGGTTTGCGCGACACCGATGTGGTGACGCCGGAGACGTTGCGGTACGCCGCGGTGCTCGAGGCGAATCGGCAGCCGGTCACGCTGCACACTTATCCGGAAGATCACAGCGGGACCGTCAATGCGTCGCTGCCGGATTCGCTGCCTTTCGTGCGGAATCTGTTCGCCTAGACCGCCGGATGCACCCGGCGCCAGTGCTCGGCGATATCGATGCGGCGCGCGATCCACACGTCGGCATGCGACTGGACGTGGTCCAGGAAGCGTTCCAGCGCGGCGAGGCGGGCGGGGCGTCCGACCAGACGACAGTGCAGGCCGATCGACAGCATTTTCGGACTGCCCTCCGCGCCTTCGCGATAGAGCACGTCGAAGGCGTCGCGGAGGTGGGCGAAGAATTGCTCGCCGCTGGGGAAACCCGCTGGTGAGGCGAAGCGCATGTCGTTGGTGTCGAGGGTGTACGGGACGACCAGGTGGTTCCGGCCGTGCACGGTGACCCAGTACGGGAGATCATCGGCGTAGGAGTCGGAGTCGTAGACGAAACCGCCGTGTTCGACCACCAGTTCCCTGGTGTGCGGGGAGTCGCGGCCGGTGTACCAGCCGAGCGGGGCCGCGCCGGTGAGTTCGGTGAGGATACGCACGGCCTCGGCCATGTGTTCACGCTCGGTGTCGCGGTCGGTGAGCTGGTAGGACTGCCAGCGCAGGCCGTGGCCGGCGATTTCGTGGCCGAGTTCCCGAAAGGCGGCCACCGCCTCCGGATTTCGCTGCATGGCACGGGCGACGGCGAAGATGGTCAGCGGCAGATCACGGCGTTCGAAGGCGCGCAGGACCCGCCACAGTCCGGCGCGGGAGCCGTATTCGTACAGCGATTCCATGCTCATGTGACGGTTCGGAAAGGCTTGCGCGGGAGTCATTTCCGAGAGAAACGTCTCCGAATGTGGATCGCCGTCGAGCACATTGCGCTCCGCGCCCTCTTCGTAATTGAGGACGAACTGGACCGCGATCTTCGCACCATCGGGCCACCGCGGATCCGGCGGCGTCGCGCCGTAGCCGACGAAATCTCGTTCGCTCATGCCGCTCAGCCCCCGAGTTCGCCGTAGAGGCGCAGTCGCGCGAGCCCGCCGTCGGGGTAGATATCCAGGCGGACCTCCTCGACCGAGGCCGCCATCGGCGCGATCGCGAAGCGATGCCTGGTGTCGGGCAGCAGTTCGGTACGCGGGAGCAATTCGAGTTCGGTGCCGTCGGTGGTGCGGCCGGTGAGCCGGGCCGAGCCCGGGCTGTTGCCGAGGAAGTACGACGTATCGATCTCGGCGAGGCGGATGAGGCCGGGTCCGGCCAGCCGGATGTGCACCCAGTCGTTGCTCTCGTCGCGGCGGCGGGCGGTTTCCCAGCCGTCGCCCATTTTTCGTGCCAGGCCGGGGTAGAGCAGCTGGTTCGGCGAACTGTAGAAGCGGTTGGAGCAGTCGAGGACTAGGGCGCCGTTTTCCAGTGCTGCCAAGTCCAGTGGGCCGAGGCCGAGCAGCTTCGGATCGGGCCTGCCCTCGCCGTGTACGCGCAACCGGGCGACGCCGCCGTCCGGGTGCATGGTGAGTTTCACATGGGTCCAACGGTTTTCGTTCTCGATCGCGAACGGATTGCGGCTGTCGCCGGTTACCGGGGCACGGTCGATCAGGGGCACCCAATCGCCGCGCTCGGCCATGGTTTCCGCGGGCGGATAGCCATCGATCTCGAGTGCGGAGACCGAAACCGCGGGCGGATAGTTGCCCTTGAACCAGGCGGTGTCCACCACGATGCCGCGGATCACGCCGGGCACGCCCAGGCGCACGATGGCCGAGTCGTCGCCGGGGCGGCCCCGGTGCCTGCGGGTTTCCCAGCCATCGTAGATCTGGCCCTTGTGTCCGAAGGTCGACGGTCGGTATTCCGACGGACCCGGATTGATCAAATTCTCCTTCTCCGCGAAGAATTCGTCATCGGCCCAGATGACCGATCCACCGAGCGGCCGCACCGCGAGATCGGGCAGCAGCGTGAAATCCGCGTTCAATGGGCCTCCTGGGTAGTCGTTCACACCGTCTCCTGCGGAATCGGCTCGCGCGCAACGAGCGCCCGCAGCACCTCGGGAGTCAGCACCGGCGCGAGCGCACGCAGTTCATCGGCGGTGCGTGCACCGCAGTTCAAGCCGCGTAAAACGGTGGCCGCCAAAGCTTCCGCGGTGGCGGGCTCGTCCATGACGCCGCCGGAGCGCCGGTCGAGGTAGGCGACCAGACGGGGAACCGCGACGTCGATGGCGCGGCGGAAGAATTCGTAGGTGGCCAGCCAGCGGGTGATCAGGTGGCCCGGATGCATATCCCAGCCCTGGTAGTAACCGAGGCGCAGCGCCCGGCCGACGAGCCGATGATGGTTGCGCAGTGCGGATTCCGGATCGCGGTCCGGCACGATCTGGGTGGAGCCGTCACAGATCCACACCCCGGTTTGGGCGGCGGCCACCTGCATGACCGACTTCGCGTAGTCCGCAGCCGGATGGTCGAGCGCCTGATCGGGCGCGGCGATACCGCACGCGGCCGTGTAGTCATAGGTGCCGAAGTGCAAAGCACTGCAACGGCCTTCGGACATGCTGAGCATCTTGGCGATCGGGGCGCTGCCGTCGGCGGCGATAATCGCCTGCGGGCTCTCGATCTGCAGTTCGAATCGCAGGGTGCCCGCAGCGAGTCCGGATCCGCGCTCGAGTCCGTCACACAGGGCGACCAACGCCGAAGCCTGTTCCGCCGCACGGATCTTCGGGACCGTGAAGACGAAACCCGTCGGCACACCGCCCGCGGCGTCCAGAACCAGCTCGAGGGTGCGCAGGGCGCGGATGCGCTCGGTGCCCGCCAGACCCTTCATCCGAATGCCGAGACTCGCCGGGCCACCAGATTGCTTCGCCCACTCGGCGAGTGCCGTCCCCGCGTTGGTGGCGGCCTCGTCCTCCTCGGCGTCCGTACGGAAGCCGTAACCGTCTTCGAAGTCGATACGCAGATCCTGGATCGGCCGCTGCTCGAGTCGGCTGCGCACGGTGGGCAGCGCGTCGGTGCCGTCGATTCCGGCGAGCAGGTCGTGGTGGCGATCGAGCAGCTCTATCGCCGCCGCACCCCATTCGGCGGGGGTCGCGGCGGTGGCCCGGTCGGCCGGGACGTAGGCGGTGTGGATCGGCTGGACCCGGCCGTCGGGGCCCGGGTACCGGGTCCGCAACTCGGCGTCGACCGTGTCGAGTATCGCGTCGATGCGAGCGCGGACATTCTCGGGTAGCTGAGTTCGATTTGCGCCGCTCCCGGGCCCTCCGTGGTTACGCACGCTGCCTCCTCCGGGCCTGACGCTCACGACGCTGGGTGCTCACCCCTGGTCTCCTTCCTGAAGGGCGCGCCAGATCCGGTCCGCTGTCATCGGCAAACCGGTCTGTCGTACCCCGACAGCATCGCGGATGGCGTTCGCCAGGGCGGGGGCAACCGGGTTGTACGGGGATTCGCTCATCGATTTGGCGCCCAGTGGTCCCAGGTCATCGGCGGTTTCGGCGAAGTAGACCTCGGTGTGCGGCAGATCGGCGAACTGCGGAATGTGATAGTGCCGCAGTGTCCGCGTGGTTACCTCGCCTTGTGCGGAGCGCATGTCCTCGTAGAGCGCGGTGCCGATGGCCTGCGCGACACCGCCGACCACCTGACCGCGGCACTGCGCCGGGTTGAGCACCGTGCCCGCGTCGGCGGCCTGGACCGATTGCAGGATGCGCACCAACCCGGTGTCGGGCTGCACGGCGACCCGGAATGCCTGCACATTGAAGCTGACCGAGCGCGGGCTGCCCGCGTGTTCGCCGTGGCCGGACAACTCGCCGTCGGCCAGAAGTTCGGTGGCGTCGATCAGCCGATCGCCGCAGCGGACGCCATCGGCCACCAGGACGCACTCCGCTTCGGCGCGACCGGTCAGCTTGGCGGCCCGAACCAGGATGTGCTCGCGCAATGCCACGGCAGCGGCGTAGGTGGCCTTGCCCGCGACGGTGATGCCGGTGGACCCGAAGGCGCCGGTGTCGTAGCCGATGACGTCGGTGTCCGATTGGCGGATCACGATGCGTCGCACGTCGGTGTGTAGCGCTGTCGCCGCGAGTTGCGCGTGCACTGTGGTGGTGCCATTGCCGAATTCGACTGTGCCGACCCGGAGTTCGTACCGCCCATCGGGTAGGAGCGTGACGGTCACCTCGGAGCGGTGGCCGCGCGGTGGGATGGTGGCGATCATGGCAAGCGCCATACCGGTGCCCACCCGCCAGTCCGGACCAGGAGCGCGACTCCCATTGCCGCGCAATAAGGCTCGTTCGGCGAGGTCCAGACATTGATCGAGGCCGTAGCTGCCGAAGTCCAGATCGCTGTCGCTGACTTGCGCGCCGACGAACGCGTCGCCGGGGACGATGACATTGCGGCGGCGGAATTCGAATGGGTCGATATCGAGTGCGCGCGCCAGTTCATCCAATGCCGACTCGACGCCGAAGATGATCTGTCCGAGACCGTAGCCGCGGAATGCGCCCGAGGGAACGTTGTTGGTGTAGACCGTCTTCGCCTCGACGCGCTTATTGGCGCAGCGGTAGACCTCGACGGATTCGCCGACGCCGTGGTACAGCACGCCCGCGCTGTGATTGCCGTATGCCCCGGCATCGGCGAGCACGTCGATCGAGAGTGCGGTCAGTATGCCGTCGGCATCCGCGCCCGCGGTGATCGCGACCCGCATCGGATGACGGCAAGTGGCGCTGGTGAATTCGTCGGAGCGGGTGAATTCGTATTGCACGGGTCGACCGGTCCTCAACACGGCCAGTGCTATCAGATCCTCGGCCAGCATTTCCTGTTTGGCACCGAATCCGCCGCCGACACGCTTGGCGAATACCCGCACCCGGTCACGCGGTAGCCCGAATATCTGGCACAGTTCGTCGCGCACCAGGAACGGGACCTGCGTGCTGCAGCGGACGACCAGCCTGCCGTCGGCGTCCAACCAGCCGATACCGCCATGGGTTTCCAGATGGACGTGCTGGGCGCGCGGCGAATGCCAGACGCCACTGACCACCTGCGCCGCCGCGGCGATGCCCGCCGAGACATCGCCGACCTCGCCGTCGATCTCGGCGATCAGGTTGCGTTCGGCATCGGCGATGCGAGCCGAATCCGGCTTGTCACCATGCAGTTTCGGCGCTTCCGGCAGCAATGCCTCGGCCGGATCGAATACCGCGGGCAGGATGTCGTACTCGACCTGCAGGGCCCGGCAACCCGCGCGCGCGATATCCAGGCTATCCGCCACTATGGCGGCGACCCGCTGCCCTATGAATCGGACCGTGCGATCAAGCACATGAGTGTCGTCGGGGTCGTCGACTCGGAGTTCGTGGCGCGCAGTGGAAAAAGCGATATCGGGAGCGTCCGCGTAGGTGAGCACTGCGTGCACACCGGGCAGATTTTCGGCGGCGGAGGCGTCGATGGATACGATGCGCGCGTGGGGGTGCGGACTCGGCAGGACCGCAATGTGCAGTGGGGCGCTGGGCGGCGCTATTGCGGCGTCGACATCGGTGGCCGCATCCTGCGGACAGACATCGAAGGTGAACGGCTCTGTGCCGGTGACGACACGCGGTCCGGCGGGCGCACCAACGTCGGTGCCCGCGCGCCCAATGGCGGCATTGTCCGGACGGACCTCCGCTGCGGCGCTGGTCCTCGTGCCACCTTCAGAGCGGTGGATAGGGTCCTTCGCCTGGTCAGGCCCGACGGTCGTACCAATGCCCGGTGCGCTACTGCCCATGGTCGGGCCACTAGTCGTATGCCCGCCCGGTGCCGAAACGTCGCCCCTCCCCATGGTCACGCCCCCAGTCGCACGACCGCCAGGTGCCCAGGCGTGGCTTGTGCCTGTGGACGGGCCCGCACCACATGCTGCAGCCGCCTTCGGGGCCGTGTCAGGAGGCGTACCCAGTGCATCGGCAATGGTGCGATATCCGGTGCAGCGGCAGAGGTTTCCCTTCATGAGCTCCGGTAGCGCCTCGGGATCCGGGGCGTTCGGGCCACCGCAACCGAGGCCCGCGGCGGTGACCACCATGCCCGCGGTGCAGAAGCCGCACTGGAAGGCGGCGGAGTCGACGAAACGTCGCTGGACCGGGTGCGGCACTTCTGGGGCGCCGAGGCCGGAGGCGGTGGTTATGGTGCGGTCGGCGGCGCGGTAGGCGGGAATGATGCACGAGTGCACGGGGATTCCGTCGAGTTGCACGGTGCACGCGCCACAATCGCCCGCATCACAACCTTTCTTCACCGCGAAATGGCCGTTTTCGCGCAATAACGTACGCAGACATTGGCCCGGGCGTGGTTCGGCCTGTACCGGCTGACCGTCGACCTCGAATCTCATTGCCCATCACCGGCTTCGGTGCACAGCTCGGCCGCAACCGCACCGGCCAGCACCCCGGCGACATGGCGACGCCAGTCCGGCGCTCCGTGCGGATCGTCGAACCAGAGCGCCGATTCGATGGCGGCGACCGCATCCCGCACCTCGGCAGCGCCGGGCGTCCCATCGAAATCGAGCACTATCGGCCGGGTCGTCGCCGCGGTTATGGTCAGCGCGCAGCGGCCGTCCACTTCGCGTCGGCCCATCACAACCGCACCGGAACGACCGAGCGGAGCCAGCGCGATCTTCCGGAATGCGGTGCGCGCGTGCAGACTTCGAATCGGAACGGTAATCGATCGCAACACTTCACCCGCGGCGAGCACATTGCGTCCCGGTCCGAGCACGAACTCCCGTAGGGGAATCCGCCGATCCGAACCATCCGGCGACCACACCAGCGCGACGCCGTCCAACGCCACCAACGCCCCCAACACCGCTCCGGCGGGCAACGACAGGCACACATTTCCGCCCACCGTCGCCGTCCGCCAGATCTTGTGCGATGCCACCAACGCCCGGCACGCCTGCGCGAACAGCGCCGTCCCCGGCCACTGCGCCCGCAAGACCTCCACCCCCAGTTCCTGCCCGACCCCGGCCCCCGCCAACTCCGCCAACGTGCAGGTGGCCGCGATCTCCAACCCCGCCCCCGTCGCCGTCAACGCGGCCCACCCGAGCCCGGTGATATCGACCAGCCGCTCCAGCCCCTCCTGCTGCTCGGAGAACAAAAACGTCCCCCCGGCGAGCACCCCGCAACCCCCACCCACCAGAGCCAGGTCAGCCCGACCCCGGGCCACAACCACATCCCGAATCGTGTCCAGATCCACGCCACACCTCGCTCCACTGTCCCTGCCGCCAACCCTAGGAGCCGAGCGTTGCGCCGATATTTCACAACGGCCACCGCAGATTGCACGGGGGTAACCACACCGGATATATCTCCATCCTCGCTCGAGAACTATGCGCAGGTCAGCGGTGGTCCGGCCGAATCGTCTCGGATGACGATCAGGTGTTATCGATCACGATGTCGATATTCCGGTGCACGCGGATATCAGGCCTGCGAACTCGGCGCAATCCCACCGGCGCACCTTTTCCTTCACCCCCAAAGGTCGGCCTTGACCAGGGAAAACGCTGCTGCTACCAAGTAGTTGTCACAAATTGCATTTCGATTCCGCAGTGCCGCAATCGGATTCATACCGGTAATGCGTTGGCAGGTAACCACCTCGGATGCCTGCCAGGGGGAGGTGCGCGATGGAACGTGCTGGCGGTGATTCCCGCGCACGTGCGGGTCCCGGTAGCACCGCCGACGAGCGTCGACAGCTTCGCGAAAGCCTCGCCGAACTCGGGTTGGCGGAGCAGGATGTGCTCGACCGGCTCGTCGGCGAGTTACGCCAGCGCGGATATCGGCTGCGAGCGGCCTGGCGGCTGGCCAAGGGACTCTCACAGACCGCGGCCGCCGCGCGCTACAACGAACTCACCGATAGTGCCCGGGCGGCCATGAAGGCCAGTCGTATTTCCGAATACGAAACCTGGCCGTCCTACGGACACGGCGACGATGAGCGCCGCAAACCGCTCGGTGTGCGACCGACCATTCAGGTGCTGACGAATCTGGCCACCATTTACGGCACCACCTGGGATCAGTTGGTCGACGTCGCGGATCTGACGCATATGCCCGAGAGCGACCGACAGCAGTACCGCGACGCGGTCGCTCGGCATTCGATCGGCAGGCAGCCGCTGCCTGCCAGTGGCGATCTGCCCGCCGAGGTACGTCACTTCACCGGCAGGCACGACCAGAAGGCCGAACTGCGGCGTCTGGTCTATGAGCACCTCGGTAGCGGCAATGTCGCCGTTCACGTCATCGATGGGCTGACCGGAATCGGTAAGACCGCGCTCGCCCGCTATGCGGTATCGGCACTCGCCAAGAACTATCCGGACGGGTTCATCTGGTTCGACCTGCACGGCTACTCCTCGGGCCGCGAACCGCGCCAGCCTTTCGATGTGCTCGAACAGTTGCTGCTCGAGATCGGCGAGCCGCGCGAGACAATAAAGGCCGACCCCGGCGGACGTGCCAATCAATGGCGCAGCGCCATGATGTCGCGGCGGATGCTGGTCGTCTTCGACAATGTGCTCGATACCGCTCAGGTGAAGGATCTGCTGCCGGGTGCGCCCGGCTGCTTCGTGCTGATCACGAGCCGACGCAAGCTCACCGGCCTGGCGGCGACCCCGCTGCATCTGGACGAGCTGGGCTCCGATGACGCGGAAGAATTGCTCGTCAAACTCGGCAATCTCCGATCCGGCTACGACCAGGCCGCCGTGACGACAATCCTGCGGACCGCGGGCCGACTTCCCTTGGCCATCAGGCTGATCGGCGGCCAGATAGCGCATCACGGCGAGGAAATGCTGTCCGAGATCGCGGCCGATCTGGTGAATCTGACCGCGCGGATCGAGGAGGGTTCGACCGAACACCCCGCGGGCGACTCGGCAGCCGCACATCTGCTGGATCGATTCGCGGCCGAGGACGAATCATTGCGGACCGCATTCGAGGTTTCCTATCAGCGGCTGCGCGATGATCCCCAGCTGCAACGCGCGGTGCGGCTGCTCGGCTGGTTTCCCGGTCCCGAGATCAGTGCCGAGGCCATGGCGACCATGGCCGCGGTACCGCTCGGCGACGCAATGATGATGGTGCGCAGGCTCTTCGAGGCGGGTTTCCTCGATCCGGCCTCCGGCGGCCCCGGCCCGCGCTATCAAATGCACGATCTCACTCGACTCTGCGCACGGATACAGGCCGACCGCGAGGATCCGCCGTCCGAGCACGCGGCGGTCATCGAACGCCTGGTCCGCGACGGCCTGGACCGGGCCAGAAAGGTTTACGCACCAGCGCTTTTCGATGGGCCGAGCCGATCCAAGGACTCGGCGACCACCGATACCGCCGAAGCCCGGATGTGGCTCACCACCGAACGCGAGATGCTGAAAGGCTGCGTCGATGCGTCGCGACCGACAGCCGATGCCGCCGAACTGGCCAGATTGGTGGCATCACTGCTGTGCGAGCTCGGTCACTGGTCGGACGCGCATCGACTCTACGGACGGGCCTTGGATATCGCCCGCATACTCGACGCCCCCGAAGCGGAGGCCGCCGCACTGCATGGATTGGGTCACGTCGAACGGATGGCGTGTGACTATCGGGTCGCCAGCAATCGTTCGCGACAAGCCTTGGCCATCGCTATCGACATCGGCGACCTCGCGCGCGTGGGTTCGGTGCGGTGGGGGTATGCCGAAACCATCCGCCGCATAGGGCGTTACGCGGCCGCCCGACGCAATTACGCGGCCGTGCTGGAGATCGCACGGGCGACGAAGCACCGGAAGATGGAGGGTGATGCGCTGCGTGGCCTCGGGTATATCGAGCGTTCGAGGGAAAGGCACGATATCGCGGGAAGCTACTTCGACACCGCGCTCGACATCGCCCGCGAAGTGCACGATCGATACGGCGAAGGGTGGGCGCTGTGGGGACTCGGCAATATCGCGCGAAAAGCCGGGGACTACACCGCGGCTCGCGCCAGATTTCACCAGGCGCGCGCCATCGCGGCGGAGATCAACGACCCGCGCTGTCAGATCGACGCCCTGCGCGGCCTAGGACATATCGAACGACGCTTGGCCCGCTACGATTCGGCCCGTCATGCCTACGATGACTCACTCACGATCGCACGACAGATCCGCGATCCGCATGGTGAGGCCGACGCGCTGCGGGCGCTCGGTTACATCGCCGCCGACACCGGAGATACCGATCGGGCGCAGCGGCTCTGGGCTCGCGCACTCGAACTCTACGACCAGATCGGCGTCCGGCGCACGCCCCGTCGGCGACGTCCGCCCCGGGGCCATTCGACACGGGTGTGATTGATCACCGCAATGCTTGATATGTCGGTATTTGGCACTAAGTTCGAGCCGCGCGGCTCAGCGCTTCGGTCGCCGTGGTCGTGTCATCTTTCGCATTGCTGACTACACCCTCAGTCGGAAGGTTCCGGCCATTAACCAGCACATGGTGCCCGAGGTCAACGCCGATCTCGAGTCCTTCGCATCCCGCACCCCGAACGGGGCTGCCTTCTGGCGTCTCGCCGCCGCAGATTTCGGGCTGTCCGCCGACGATCGGTCGGTGCTGCAGCGCACGTTCCATGATTCGACCGAACTGGATAAATGGCTACCGTCCGGCAAGACCTATCGACAGCGGGCTTATGGCTGCTACCGGCTTTCGGTAGCCGATATGCATTTCACCCCCATCGACGAACCGCCGCCGTACATGCAATCGGTCGAGGTCAATCCGCTGGCCGGTGGTATCGAACGCAGGTTCAAACAGATCGAGCCGCGGCATCCGGCGACCGAGCCGACCAGGAAGATAGCGGCCGTCGTTGCCCGCTCGCTGGTGGCGGCCGGTGTCCTGTCGGCGCGGCGCACCCCCGAGGTGCTCGTCGACGCCCATTACATGGCCATCACCGCACCGGGTGAACCAGCGCCGGAGGGTAAGCACCGCGACGGGCTGATCGCCGGATCGGCACATTTGATCGAGCGCCGAAACCTGGCGAAGGGCACCGGTATCTCGTCCATTTACGACGGCGCCGAACCGGAGGTCGAGCTGGCGTCATTCCAGCTGAGACGGCCGCTCGACTCCTACGTCTTCGACGATGAGCGTGTCCAGCACTTCACCGACGAGATCCGGCGCAGGCTCCCTTTCGTGCAGGCGTATCGAAATGTGCTGCTGCTCGGATTCAGAAGGTGTGACTGACTCGATCGAGAAGATGATCGGCGACCTGGACCGACTGCTCCCGGAGGACGAACTCGTGGCCATCGCCACCGAGCTCACCGCCGTCGCATCCTTCACCGGACAGGAGACGCCGTTGGCGGTTCAGGTCCAGAAAACACTCGCCGACAACGGTATTCATACCTTCGGACAGGAGGTGCAGCCCGGTCGATTCCAGACGATCGGCCTGCTCGGCCCGTTGCATGGAACACCAGCACTCATGCTGAACGGACACTTGGATATGGATCCGCTGGGCCGCGATCACCCGGAGGATCCGTTCACCGCGAGACGAATCGGCGACCAACTGTTCGGGGCTGGCCTGCACAATATGAAAAGCGGTCTCGCCGCCATGATCGGCGCGGCAATCGCCGTGCACCGCAGTGGAATACCACTCCGGCAGGGTTTGCTGTTGGAGTTCGTGGTCGGCGAACTTCAGGGCGGGGTCGGCACAAAGCACGCATTGCGATCCGGGCTCACGGCGGCGGCGGCCGTGGTGCCCGAGCCCTATTCGGTCCGTCGCGTCATCACCCGGACGGCGGGCGTGCACAAGTTCGCCCTGGTTGTTCGCGGCCGCAGTGCCCACACCAGCAGGCCAGACGAAGGTGTCGACGCCATTGCGGTGCTGCGGAAGGTTCTCGACCTGCTCGACACGGCCGACATCGGACTGCGCAACTCCGACTTTCCACCGCTGCCCCGCATGCAGGTCGCCAGCCTGCTGGCGGGACGTGGCGAGGGACATGATCTTTCGGGAATTTCCTATTGTGCCGACAAGGCGACTGCCCTCATCGACCTGCGCTACCCGCCGCCCCATCAGCCCGAGGACGTCCACGCGGCCATCGACGCCGCACTCGACCGCCTCCGCCCGCGTTTTCCGACGGCCACGATCCACCTGGAACATCCGGTGGACCCGCAGTTCCGGGTCAGCGGGACGGATATGCCGCCGATGGATATGCCCCCCGAGTGCGCCGTCGTACGCGACATCGCCGAACTACTCCCCCTGGTCTCGGATTTCCACGTCGAGGAGACCGGGCTCGCGCTGCCGTACTCGTACTGCGGCAACGACACCACCCACCTCAGCCGGGCGGGCATCGAATGCTGTCTGTTCGGACCGCGCGGAACCACACCGGACACCGAACATCACGTGCTGATCAGCGAAATGTCCGCCTGCGCCCGCACACTCGCCGCGCTCGCGATTCGGCGCTGCGCATGACGCGGATCAGTCGCTGCGCATCCGAATTTCAGAGGTGATCTGTTCACCGTGCCGCACACCGGTGCTCGCATAGAGTTCGAGCGCCTGGGAGAGCAGTTGTTCGGCCAGCTCGGCCTGCCCGGTCTTGACCGCGACCGTGGCCAGCCCGCGCAGTGCATCGGCGCGCCCCAGCGGATCACCGATCCGTTCGGCGATCCGCTGGGAATCCTCGTAATACCTTTGGGCGCCCAGGTATTCGCCGAAATGTCGCTCGATATGCCCGAGTCCGCGCAACGTATCCACCTGGCTGAACCGATCATCGATCTCGACAGCGATGTCGTATGCCTGCTGGAACATGCTGCGAGCCTTCTTGTAGTCGCCGGTCTTGCGCGCGATATTGCCCAGACCCCACAGCGTCCACCCCTCGCCGTACCTGTCGTGGATGCGCCGGGCGATCGCCATTGCGTCGTCGAAGTACTCGCGGGCGGTTTCCTGCTCCCCGACCAGCCTTTCGATATGACCGAGCCCCCGTAGCGCGTCCCCCGCCAACCTCCGGTGGTTCATCTTCTGCGCGATGCGCAGGGCCTCGCCGTATAGGTGCCTGGCTTCGGCTTGTTCGCCCAGTCGCCGGATGACCTCGGCCAGACCCCATTGTGCGGTGGCCACCCGGATCGGGTCGCCGATATCGCCCGCGATGGCGAGTGCCTCCTCCGAGTAGCTGCGGCCGGTCCGATAGTCCGACGCCACCCAGGCCACATGCGCGAGCCCTTGCAGAGCGTCGCATTCGGTCGGTTGATTGGCGATAGACCTGGCCATTTTCAAGGCCTGACCGAAGTAGTCCCGTGCCTCCGCGTGATCGCCGGTGCTCCTTGCGGTTTGGCCGAGCTCACACAGGATGGCCGCCTCGGTATTCTGATCCGCCAGTTCGAGTGCGATGGCCCTGGCATGCTCGAACGCCGCCCCCGCCGCCTCGTGGTGGCCCATGAGGCGGTCGACGCGACCACGGCCGACCAGGGCCCAGGATTCGGCGCGACGATCGTGGACTCGGCCCGCGATGTCGAGGGCGCGGCCGAAGAGGCGGTGGGCCAGAGACCAGTGGCCGGTGCCGGAGAGGTGCGAGGCCAGTCGGCGGGCCAGTTCGGCTGCGTCTCTTGTCGGTTCGGCCGCCTGTACGCAGCCCTGCAGCATTTCGCGTTCGCGGGTCAGCCATTCGCGCGCTTGGGTCGCGTCATCGGAGGGGTTCCAGAGGTGTTCGCTGCCCGCGGGATCGAAGATCTGGTGGGTGCTCGCCTGACGCGCGACGGCGAGGCTTTCGCCGACGAGGCGATCGATGACGGCGGCGTGTGCGGCGGGTGAGTCCTCGCGTTCGGCGTGCATGCGGGCGCACCATCGGGTGAGGTCGTGCATTCGGTAGCGGTGACCACCGGGACCACCGGAAGACGGGTCGAGGAACCCGGCCTCGAATAGCCTGCGCACCATCATCATTCCGTCACCGAGCGGTACCGAGGCCATCGTCGCCATGGCCTCCGCGGTGATCTCGGGGCCCGGAAACCAGCCAAGAAGGCGAACCGCCCGTTGATGTTTCGGGTCTTGCAGACGCTCATAGGACATCTCGAAGGCGGCACGCAGCGACTCGTCTTCCGCGGCGAACTGATCGAAGAGGTGTTCGGCGGCCGAGTCGTTCGCGCGGCGATCCACCGAGGCCTCTTTGATCCGCGCCGTCAAATTGGCGATATCGGCCGCGCTGTCGGCGAGCATCTCCTCGCCGTGGTGAGCAATTTGACCGCCGATCAGCCTGATGGCCAACGGAAGTCGGCCCGCCGTCTCCAGGATCAGGCGTACCGCACGCTTGTCGTAGCCGGTGCGCAGATTGCCCAGTTTGACGAGCAGTTCCTCGGCCTCCTCCCACTCCATGACCTCCAACCGCAGTGGTGCGGCACCGGCCAGGCCGGTGAGTTTGCTGCGGCTGGTGATCAGGACGAAACAGCCGGGGGCTTGTGGTAGTAGGTCTTTCACCTGCGCGGTGTCCAGGACATTGTCGAAGACGATGAGCATGCGGCGATCGCTCATGGTGGTGCGCCAGCGGTTCGCCCGCCCGGCCAGGTCCATTTCGATGGTTTCGCGGGCGACCCCGACCTGTAGCAGGAGCTGCTCGAGTACGTCGATGGGTTCGCGCGGATCGCGGCCGATGGTGTAGCCGTGCAGGTCGACCCAGATCGTGCCGTCCGGGTAGTGCCGTCCGAAGGCCGCGACGGCGTAGCGTGCCAAAGCGGTCTTGCCGATGCCGGTCAGCCCGACGATCACATGCACCGCGACCGCGCCGCTGCGCAGGTGTTCGGTTACGCGATCACGCAATTGGGCCTTCGGCCCGGCGCGGCCGGTGAAGTGCGGGACCTCGGCGGGCAGGTCACCACCGGCGGGCACCGGGAGTCGGCCGATGGCACGCCGGGCCACCGCCTCGTGGTACTCCAGCCGTTCGTGTTCCGGCATATGCGCCAGGTCGGCGACATCGACGAGCTGGTCCCAGGTGGTGCCGTAGATGGTGGCGAGATTCTTGAGGACGCGGACCGTCGGCCGCACACCGGACGGACGCTCCGGTTCGTCATCGAGAACGACGCCGTCGCGGCTGAACGGCCACGCCTCGTACTCGGAGATCCGGCTGGCCTTCATGGCCGCGGTGGCGCTGTCGGTGAGCTCGTTGTAGCGCTCGGCGACCACGCCCTGGGTCAATTCGTTGGCATAGCGCCAGGCGGCGCGCGGTCGGTACCCGCGCTGACGCAATTCGGCGGCAAGGGGTTCCAGCAGTTGCTGTTCGGTCAATCCGAGATCGGCCAGGCGCTCGCGTAGGCGTCGTCGATCCTCGGCACTGACATTCCTTCCGGGACGTCTGCGGGGGTGGCGACCTGCTCGATCCATCGCCCCACCCTCCCCGCATGCGATGCGCCCGGCCGACGGTGCTGCGCGGGCACCGGAGAATCGAAACGCCGACTGTGATTAATTCCTTGGTATCAGCCGTATTTCCGCTGGTCAAGTGCTTCGGCCGGAGTGAAGAAATCACTTTTGCCACTGGGATCGCGCCACGCCGAGGCGAACTGACACCGTAGAGGGCAGCAACTGAACAATGTGACAAGTCGCAGCGGATGAAAGGGGTTCGCGCGATGCCGATTACGACCACGGAATGGCTCATCACGAGCGATGTGGCGCACGAGGCGGCCTTCCGGATCGATCTGCCCGAGGCCGGCCGCGGCAAATGGCTGCTGTCGTATCTGCCGACCGACCGTCGGCTGACGCGGGCGCAGGCACTGGCGGGAATGGTTGTGGCGGAGATGATTCTGCTGGATCAGTTGGATCCGTCCGGTCGATTCGACCACGAGATAGCCGAATTGCACGCGGCCGAACTGGGTCTCACGCTGCACGAGGTGATGTGCCTGCTCGCACTGCGGGCGCGGCTGGAATCGGATCCGGAACACGAGATCGAACACGCGACGGCCCTTGCCTGAAGACCAACTGGCGCTGCGGGTTCTGCGCCGGACCCGCAGTCGCCGCGGCCGCCGTCACCGAGGGGAGGACGGCGGCCGCGGAACGATACTCAGCCCGCCTTCGCGACGAGCACCGCCTGTGCCCGGGCGACCTCGCCGCCGACCTTCTCCTCGTCGACAGTGCGCACCTCGCCGTCGCGAACGATCGTGCGCCCGTCGACGATCAACGCCGCCAGCGGCGGGGCGGAGCCGAGAATCAATGCGGTCACCGGGTCCTCGATGCCCGCGTGTGCGGGCGTATCGAGCCGCCACAAAGCGAGATCGGCGAGTTTGCCCGGTTCGATCGACCCGATTTCGGCTGCCCGCCCCAGCACCCGCGCACCACCGATAGTGGCCAGCTCCAGAGCTTTTCGAGTGCTGATCGCGCGCGGGCCGCCCTTGGCTCTTGCGTAGAGCAGCGCATTGCGCGGCTCCTCGATCATCGAACTGGATTCATTGCTGGCGGCACCGTCCACGCCGAGTCCTACCGGCACACCCGCCGCGATCAGATCGGCCGTGCGCGCCGTACCCGCCCCGATCCGCGCATTCGAGGTCGGGCAATGCGCCACTCCGGTGCCGGTTTCCGCCATCGTGCCGATGGCAGCGTCGTCCAGGTGGATGCCATGGGCGTACCAGACATCCGAGCCGAGCCAGCCGAGCCGCTCCATGTACTGGGCGGGTGTGCAGCCGAATTTGTCCGCACAGTACTCCGCTTCATCGATCGTCTCGGCCAGATGGGTATGCAGGCGTACGCCGAGATCGCGTGCCAGCACAGCGGATTCGCGCAGCAACTCGGTCGTCACCGAGAACGGCGAACATGGCGCGAGCGCGATCCGGAGCATCGAATCGAATGACGGATCATGCCAGCGCGCAACGGCATCCGCGCTCGCGGTGAGGATGGCATCGAGGGTCTCCACCACCTCGTCGGGCGGCAGCCCACCCGCACTCTGCCCGAGATCCATCGAGCCGCGCGTCGGATGGAATCGCAACCCCACCTCGGCGGCCGCGGCGATCTCCGCGCCGAGCAGGTCACCACCCGCGCGCGGGAATACGTAATGGTGGTCGGTGGACGTGGTGCACCCCGTCCGGGCCAGCGCGGCGAGCGCACCGGTCGCGGCGATGCGAACCGCATCTTCATCGATGCCCGCCCAGATCGGGTAGAGCGTGGTGAGCCATTCGAACAGCGTGTTATCCGCGGCCAGACCCCGGGTGACCCATTGGTAGAGATGGTGATGGGTGTTCACCAGCCCGGGCGTGAGCAGGCAGCCACGGCCATCGATGCGGTGCACATCCGCGCCGAGATCGGGCGCATCACCCGCACCGACCGCGGTGATCCGGTTGCCCTGCACCGTCACATACCCGCGGCGGTATTCGGTGCCGTTCGGATCGACGGTCGCCACGGCGCACCCGTCGATGACCGTCGTTATCATCATGTGCCTACGGTAGCCATGCGGGGCCCGCCTCCGGGGCATCTTCCCGCTGCACAGTGGCATGGATGAGTCCGTAGGGCCGGTCGTCGGCGTGAAAGACCTCACCGTGATTCTCGATGCCGAACCGACCGAGGTCGTAGTCGAAATGATGCTTATTCGGCGCGGCCAGCCGGATTTCGGCGAGCACCGGAAAGGCCTCGAGTGCGGCCTTGCCCATTTCGAAGAGCGTCTGCTGCATAGCCTTCGAATGCAGCGTCGCGAAGACCTCGACCATCCGCTGCCGGACGCCCGCGTACACCGCATCCCAGTCCACACCGGTCGTGGCGGCGAAACGCCACTGCGCGACGAGGGAGGTCGCGAGCATCCGGTCGTGCGTCGGGGCGAGGACGGTGAAATCGTCGGTGAGGAAGTCGGCGAATTCCGAGCCGGTCGACTTGAGGATCACCAGATCCTTGACCCCGCCGATGGCCCAGGCCCGCTGGCGGTCGCCCTTGCCCGACACCGTGACCGTCGCGGTCCGCACTTCGGAACCCTGCCGCACCCAGGTGTGATCGTGCTCGCTGCCGTCGACGGTGACCCGCTGCCAGGCATACTCCTCGACCTCGATGCGCGCGCTGTCGACGGGCGCGATCTCGTCTACGAAATGCGCGGCGAGCGTCAGCGCATAGTCTTCGATCGGTTGCAGCCCAGGCTTTTTCGCATACGCGTAGGCGGTCTGCTTCTGGGTATCGGTGGGCAGCACCTTCGACTGGTCACCGGCGACATAGGCATCGGCGAAATCGCCACGCAGCACCGTGGATACGTTCACATCGCGGATTTCGTGACGCGGCTGGTCCCGGTAGATCCGGACGATGCGGTTCTCCGCCTTTCCGTACCGGTTGTCGGACAGCACGATCGGCCCGGTCAGTTCCATGAATGGCTCAGCTCCCTCGGTAGGTGGAAAAGGCGAAGGGCGACAACAGCAATGGGACGTGGTAGTGCCGCTCCTCGATGACGACGAACGTGATGGCAACCTCCGGATAGAACGATTCGACCCCGCGCTCGGCGAAGTATGCGCCGGTAGCGAATACCAGCCGATATGTGCCGGGTGGCACTGCCGCACCGAGCGAGGCGATCCGGCCGTCGGCATCGGTGGCTCCGGAACCGAGTACCTCGGTGTCGCGATAGAGCACCACCGCGATACCGGCCGCGGGCGCACCCGCGACGGCATCGAGGACATGTGTGCTGAGCGAGCTCATTCGGCAGCACCGATCAGCAACCGCGTCAACCGAATCCGATTGATCTTCGCCAATTCCGTTCGCATAACCCGCCTTTCGGTCTCGGGATCATTTCCGAGCCGGGCGGTGAGCAATTCCAGCAGTTCGTCCCCGGATTTACCGGTCGCACACACCAGATAGATATGGCCGAACTTCTCCTCATAGGCCAGATTGCCCTCGGCCAGCCCCGCCCGCACCGTATCCCCGGCCCCGGCCACCCCGGCCTGCTCGCGCGCCGACGCCGCGGTATCGGGCCGGGCGCCGATGCGCGGATGTCCGTCGAGTGCGCGATCGATCTGCGCCTCGGACAATTCGGCCAGCACCGCATCGGCCGTATCGAATACGGCATCGACATTCGCGTACGGCCGCCCGGCAACCAGCGCACGAGCCCATTCCGGCGCGGCGCAACACATGAGCAAGGCCGCATTCGCCTCCGCTTCGGGCAATGCGTTGAATTCCGCGAGGCCCAACCCGTCGGGTGTCATCGGACCAGCATCGAATACGACCGACCCGGTCGCCAGTCGAACGAGATAGATCACCTCCGGCGTGTCGCCTGCATCCGACTGTCGACGTCAGAGCACTTTTCCGTAACCCATCGGCTACGCGGCCGGGCTACCGTCATTTCATGGCTGCATCACCCGAACCGGTCTGCGCGGGCATCGTCCTGGCCGCGGGCGCCGGAACGCGCTACGGGATGCCCAAGGCATTGGCCGAGGGCGGCGCCTGGCTGCGATCGGCGGTGGCGGCATTGCGCGACGGTGGCTGCGATCCGGTGATCGTGGTGCTCGGCGCGACCGGACCGGCGCCGGACGCGGTCGACCTACCCGAGGGTGCCGATCACGTGTGGGCGGCGGACTGGGCGACCGGACTCGGGGCCTCGCTGCGGGCGGGTTTGCGAGCCGTCGCGCACACCCCCGCCGAGTACGTCGCGATCATGCCGGTGGATACCCCCGATGTCGGGGCCGATGTGGTCGCCCGGGTGGTCGGCGCGGCCTTCGCCGCACCCACCGGCCTGGCGAGAGCTGTGTTCCACGCCACACCCGGCCATCCCGTTGTCATGTCTCATAAGCACTGGACCTCGGTGTATCAAGCAGCTGTTAGAGATTCCGGCGGGCGCACCTATTTAGCCGGTAATAACGATATGGTGTGCGTCACGTGCGACGATTTGGCGACAGGCGATGATCGTGACTTCCCGGCCACGCCGCACGCGTGAGCGGAGCTGAACAGATGCGGGACATCGTCGACGACCTATTGCGGGTGTGGCATTCGGGCCGGACAGGTGGACTGGCCACCGTCGTGCGAACTGTAGGTTCCGGACCGCTGCCGGTCGGAACATCGATCCTGATAGATGCCAATGGCGCGGTCTACGGTTCGCTCCTGGGCGGGAGCGTCGAGACGACCGTGATCGAGGCGGCCGCCGATGCCGCGCGCAGCGGTCGACGCGGACTGCACCGCTTCGGCGTCCCGCCGGGCGAGCCCGGATTGGACTCCGGCGGCATGGTCGATGTTTTCGTCGAGCCGTTCTCGCGCCGGGACTTTCCGGAATTCCCCTCCATAGCCGCGGAAATCGCCGCGCACCGCCGGGTTACCCTCTTCACCGTGGTGTGGAACCAGGATCCGGATCTGATCGGACAGCATCTGATCACCCCGCAGCGTCATGCGACGGAACTGGTCGCGCTGCCCGAATCCGACGTGTTCGTCGCCTCGTTCCCGCCGCCACCGCGGCTGATCATCTTCGGCGCCAACGCTTTTGCCGCGGCGCTGGCGGTCCAGGCCAAACTGCTCGGCTACCGCGTCACGATCTGCGATTCCCGCGACACCTTCGCAACACCCGAGGCCTTCCCTGGTGCCGAGGTGGTCGTCGACTGGCCGCACCGGTACCTGAACACGCTGTCGGCGGCGGGCGAAATCGATAGCAGCACGGCGATCGTCGTCCTCGGACACGATCCGACGTTCGAAATCCCGCTGCTCACCGTGGCACTGCGACTACCCGAACTGGGTTACCTCGCCGCGAACGGTTCCTGGTCCGCACACCTGAGACGCATCGAAGACCTACAAGCGGGCGGCTTCGACAACGCGACGCTCGCCCGCCTGCACTCCCCCGCCGGTCTCGATATCGGGGCACGCACCGCCGCCGAAGTCGCCGTTTCGATCGCCGCCGAACTGCTTGTCGCCCGGTCCGGAACCGAGCGGCGGATCACCGAAAACCGGGACGCCGAACCGCAATTCAAGGAATTCCCGGCCAACGCCCCGGTGGCGCTCTAGCGCTACTTCAGGCCCGGATTCTCCGCGTATACCTCGCGCAGCACCGAGAGGTCGAACAGCTGGTCGGCCTTGATATCGATCTTGGCATTGCGCAGCGCGGCGATATTCTGCTCGATCAACTGATCGGTCATGGTCAGCAAGCCATTGGCGGTCGAATCCGCGGAGACGACGAGGCCGTTCTGCGCGGTCGCCTCCTGGGTCTGTTCGTTCAGATCGAGTTTCTGATCCTTGCCGTATACCTCGACCGCGAGTCGCGCCGATTCGGCCGGATTCGCGACCGCATCCTTCCAACCCTTGATCTCGGCGATCAGGAAGGCCTTCAGCTTGTCGCGTTCCTTATCGATGGTGGACTGTTTGACCGTCAGGGTCTCGGCCACCAGCGGCAGGTTGTAATCGGCGAAGAGGAAGTTCGTATTCTGGAATCCCTTGGCGGTCAGCGTGATCGGCTCATTGGTCACATAGCTGACCCAGCCGTCGACCTCGCCGTTGGCCAGCGGAGTCGGATCGTATTGCGCGGGCACGATGGTCACATCGCCCGGCTTCATGCCATTGGCGTTCAGCAGCGCGTTGAAGATCAGCTGATTGGTGTCCTGGACGCCGATCTTGCGGCCCTTCATATCCTGCGGGGTCTTGATGGGCTTGGCGGCGGAGCTGACGATGCAGAACGGGTTCTTCTGATAGGTGGTCGCGACGATCTTGGCTGGTAGACCCTCCAGGATCGCGGGCGCTGTGGTCTGCGGAGCCGAAGTGCCGAGCCAGACCTTGCCGGTGTCCAAGCCCGCCTCGACCGAGGTGCTCGCCGCGCCACCGGCGATCAGATTCACCGAACCGAATCCGGCGTCCTTGTAGTAGCCCTTGGAATCGGCGAAGTATTCGCCCGCGAATTCGATGTTCTTCAGCCAGGACAGCTGGATCGCGACGGAACCGTACTTGGATCCGTCCGCCACCGACCCACCCGACGAGTCTTTCGAATCATCGCCACATGCGGCAAGCAGGCTCGCACCGCCCAATGCGGCGCCGGCCAGCGCGGAGTAACGAAGCAGGGATCGCCGGTTCAGGTTCGGCCCGAACGAAGAGCGTTGTACGGGGTTCATGTGCCGAATCTAAGGGGATTGGTGTTTCGATTTCTTTACTTTGGCGTTCCGAGCGTTGATTTGCGAAAAACTGATCGGTCAGCGACGACCCGCTTCGGGGCCGAAGCGGGCCAGCACCAGATTTTCGATGACGCCGACGATCGCGTACAGCAGCACCGAGACGATGGTCACGATCACGATCGAGGCCCACAGCTTGCTGTATTGGAAGGTCGGGATGGCGCGAATCAGACTGGCGCCCAGCCCCGTCCCGCTACCCAGCCATTCACCGAGCAATGCGCCGATCAGCGCGCCGGGCACCGAAATTCGCGCGGCCGCGAAGACCGAGGGCAGGGCGGCGGGCACGGCGACCATGCGCAGTCCGGTCCAGCGGGAGCCGCCGTAGGCGGCCACCAGATCCATCGCCTGCCGCGGTGCATTGCGCAATCCGGCCATGATCATCACGAGCGCCGGGAAGAACACCACGATCGCCGCGAGCACCGTCACACCGGCCAGTCCGCGCCCGAATACCAGCACGATGATCGGGGTCAGCGCCACCAGGGGGACCGACCGCAGCAGCATGGCGACCGGCATGAACGTCTGCTCGACCACCGCGAACAAGACGAACAGGGCCGCGACGACGAGTGCGGCCAGCATGCCGACGCCGAAGCCGATCGCGGCGTCGCGCAGGGTGATCTGCAGGTCGTCGAAGATCGCCTGACGTGCGGTGTGTGCGCCGGAGGAGTTGAACAGGTATTTCCAGATATCGCTGGGCGTTTTGCCTACTCGCGGGCCGACCTGGGGGAAGGCCTTCAGGAAGACGTACCAGATCACCAGCATCAGCAGGAGTGCGGTGACCAGAGGGAACAGGAAGCGGCCGATCCTGGTCAGCACAGCGAGCGTCCCCGCGGCGGCACCGCGCTGGGGCCGCGTGCTCTCCACGGCGGGCGGTGCGGGGGCAGTCACGTTGTCCACCGGCCCGAGTTCGTCAGTCATCTCACTCCTCCAAACGGGGGGCACGGCGGCGCGCGCGGTCTCGTCCGGCGCACACTGTGTCGCCCACCGCGCGCCTCCTGGCTCGGCGCACGCCAACGTGTTCGCGCCAGAATTCATCCGGCGACCGCGGGGCGCTGATTGGTGCGCGGCTCATCTCTGCTCCTGCGCGGTCCACGGGGTGACCAGTCGAGCGACCAAAGCGACAATCGCGTAGCCGAGTCCCGCGAGTGCGGCGGCGGCCAGCGCCATGCCCCAGGTACGCGGCACGTTGTACGCGGTCTGCGCGGCGGTCAGCGCGACACCGATCCCGCTGTCCACCCCGCCGAGGTACTCACCGATGATCGCACCGAGCACGGCCGACGGCGCGGCAATCTTCAACGCCGCGAACAGATTCGGCAGCGCGGCGATAGCCTGCACCCGGTAGAGCTGCTGCCAGCGACCGCCGCCATAGGCGCGGATCAGGTCGAGGCTGGTGACATCGGCCGAGCGCAGTCCGGTGACCGTGCCGACCATGGTGGTGAAGAAGCAGTACATCGCCGCGAGGAAGACCGTCGGGGTGCGGCCGCCGAAAACAACCAGGATGATCGGGCCCAGCGCGAGCAGCGGGATGCAGTAACTGAGGATGGCGAGCTGGGTGGCCAGCGGTTCGATCCACGGGATCAGCACGATCAGCATCGCCAGGCCGATGGCCAGCGCATTGCCCCAGATGAAACCTTTCAGCGCACCGAGCGCGGTGATCCGGAAGTTGGGACCGTACAGATCCCAGCCGTCGGTGTACATGGTGTGCAGGACGGTCCACGGACTCGGAATCGTGCCGCCCGCGACCTCCAGCGCGGCCAGCAGCCACCACACCGCGACAAGCCCGAGGACGCCGACGAGTCCGCCGATCCGTTTCATGCGACTCCACCCTTGCCGGACTTCCCGAACAACAGCTCGGAGAGGTAGTCGTGCAGCCTGTGGAATTCCGGCGTGCGCATCATCTCGGGCGTGCGCGGGCGCGGCAGATCGATCTTCACCAGTTCCAGCACCCGGCCCGGCCGCGGACTCATCACCGCGACGACATCGGAGAGGAAGACCGCCTCGGCGATACCGTGCGTGACCATCAGGGTGGTCGCGGGCTTCTCGGTCCAGATCCGCAGCAGTTCCAGATTCAGCCGCTGCCTGGTCATATCGTCGAGAGCGCCGAACGGTTCGTCGAGCAGCAGCACGGTCGGCTTCACCACCAGTGCGCGCGCGATCGAAACACGTTGGCGCATACCACCGGACAGCTGCGCCGGTTTGGCCTTCTCGAAGCCTTCCAGGCCGACCAGCCGCACCAGATCCGCGATCAGTCCCGGATCCGGCGAGATCCCCGCGACCTGTAAGGGCAGTTTGATATTGGATTCCACCGAACGCCACGGCAGCAGCGCCGAATCCTGGAAGGCGATGCCGAGTTCATGGCGGCTGCGCAGTTGGGCGGGGGTCTCACCGTCGATGAGCGTCTTGCCCGCGGTCGGTGTCTCCAGTCCGGCCAGGATGCGCAGCACCGTCGATTTGCCGCAGCCGGATGGTCCGAGCAGGGACAGGAACGCGCCCTGTTCGGTATGCAGCTCCACATCGTCGAGCGCCTGCACCGTCTTCCGGCCGACCCGGAATGTCTTCGTCAAACCGCTGATGTGGATGCCCGTCCCGCCGGTGGGCTCCTCGGTACCGCTCGCCGTCATGACCAGAACACTAGGAGCAGGTCGTTGCACGGATATTGCGAATCGCCACCCCAGATTGCGCAATCGTTACGCGACTTTCGATCCGCATGCGTCGAATCCGCAGGTTGGGATGAGATATCGACCCGCCCGGGTTACAGCGGGGGTGAACCCACTTTTCGCGCTGCTCGACGCCAAGCTGCATATCGCGGGCTCGGAGATCCTCTGGCGCGAGATCATCGGCAATGGTTTCGGTCTGGCCTCCGCGGTCGGCGGTATGCGGCGGCGGGTGTGGGCGTGGCCGATCGGGATCGCGGGCAATGCGCTGCTGTTCACCGTTTTCGTCGGCGGAATCTTCAACACGCCACAGCATTTGAATATGGCCGGACAGGCCGGTCGTCAGCTGATGTTCATCGCGGTCAGCGTGTACGGCTGGTGGAGTTGGTATCGGCACGCGCGCGCCGAAACCGGACTCGAACATCGCGGCGTCGTGCCGCGCTGGGCCAGCGGGCGCGAACGGCTGGTGCTGGTGGCCGCGATGTTGGTCGGCACGGCCGCGTTCGCCCGATTGTTCGCGTTGATCGGTTCCTACGGGCCGTGGGCGGAGGCGTGGATCTTCACCGGATCGGTGCTGGCGACCTATGGCATGGCGCGCGGGCTCGCCGAATTCTGGCTGATCTGGATCGCCGTCGATCTCGTCGGCGTGCCATTGCTGCTGAAGGCGGGCTACTACCCGTCGGCGACGCTGTATCTGATCTATGCGGGCTTCGTCGCGTGGGGGTTCGCCGTATGGGCGCGCACCCTGCGCAAATCGGCTCCCGTGGGCGCCGATCTCGCGCCTTCGCGTCCCTAGAAACTTTTTCCGCAACCTCCGATGAATCGGTGCGGTGACGCCGGTATGTACCCGCAAACCCATCGGAGGAATGCAATGAAGATGACCACGGGACAGCGCTGGGTACTGGCGCTGACATCACTCGCGGGTTTGATGATCGTGCTCGACGCACTGGTCGTCACGACCGCGATGCATGCGATCCAGCTCGATCTGCACGCATCGATCGGCGAGCTGGAATGGACGATCAATGCCTACAACCTGAGTTTCGCGGTGCTGTTGATGGCGGGCGCGGCGCTCGGCGACCGGTACGGCCGCAGACGGGTGCTCGTCGGCGGGCTGGCGTTGTTCAGCGCGGCATCCGCCGGATGCGCGCTCGCACCGAATCTGGGTCTGTTGATCGCTGCGCGGACAGCGCAGGGCATCGGGGCCGCCGCCGTCATGCCCGTGGCGGTGGCCTTGCTCTCGGCGGCGTTCCAGCCGGAGCAGCGGACCAAGGCGCTCGGATTATTCGCGGCGGCAACCGGATTGGCCGCCCTCGGCGGACCGCTCGTCGGGGGTGCGGTGGTGCAGGGCCTGTCCTGGCAGTGGATCTTCTGGTTGAACCTGCCGATCGGGGCGGTGCTGATTCCATTGGTGCGCACGCGGCTGGCCGAAAGTGTGGGCGAGGCACGCAGGTTGGACTTGCTCGGGATCGCGTTGGTGAGCGTCGCCGCCTGTGGCATCGTCTGGGGTCTGATTCGGGGCAATGAATCCGGTTGGACCGGTGCGGAAGTCACGCTTGCTTTCCTGGCAGGTGCGGTGGCACTGATCGGATTCGTACGCTGGGAGCTGCGCACCACCGCGCCGCTGATTCCCATGCGCTTCTTCGCCTCGCGCGCTTTCTCCGCGGGCAATGCGGTCGGATTCCTGTTGGCCGCCTCGATTTTCAGTGGCGCGTTCTTCTTCGCCCAGTTCCTGCAGATCGTGCAGCAGCAAGGCCCGCTCGGTGCCGGGCTGCGCCTGGCGCCGTGGACGGTCACCCTGTTCCTGGTGGCGCCGATCGCGGGCAAGCAGGTCAACCGGTTCGGTGAACGTCCGCTGGTTGTCACCGGTTTGCTCATGCAGGCCGTCGGCTACGGGTGGATCGCCCTGACCGCCGGACCGGACCTGCCGTACACCGCGATGATCGCGCCCTTCGTCATCTCCGGCGTCGGCGTGTCGATGGCGATTCCCGCCGCGCAGAGTGCGGTGCTGCGCGCGGTTCCGATGCCCGCCGTCGGCGCCGCGTCGGGCACATACAACACTCTGCGCCAACTCGGTGGCGCCTTCGGAATCGCCGTCCCCGCGGCTGTTTTCGCGGCGGTGGGCGGCTTCACCGGCGCGCGGGACTTCAGCGACGGTTTCGCGGCCGCCATCGGTACCGCCGCTTTGCTCGCGCTCCTCGGCGCCGCGATCGGCCTGTTGATTCCGGCCGGTGCGCCCATTCCCGCACCGAACACCACTGAGCCGGTTTCGGCCGACCCGAGCGACGGGTCGGCCTCCGCCCCCGCGGGCACGCCGAGCGGCGCGATGACCTCCTATTCGGCAGCTCGCGAGGACCGCACCGGGGTGAAGGCGTGACCAGCACCACAGATGCCTCGGTAGGTTGTGCACCCATGACGGTCAGTGCGGATTTCGCGGCGCGCACCGCGCCCTATCGGCCCGAACTCCTCGCGCACTGCTATCGGATGCTCGGCTCGATCCATGACGCCGAGGATCTGGTGCAGGAGACGATGCTGCGAGCATGGCGCGCAGCCGATCGCTATGACGAAGCGCGGGCGTCGCTGCGCACCTGGCTGTATCGGATCGCCACCAACGCCTGCCTGACCGCGCTCGAACAGCGCGGCAGGCGGGCGCTGCCCACCGGACTCGGCGGGCCCAGCGATACCGTGGTCACCAAACCGGAGCGCCATCCCGAAATCCCCTGGCTGGAACCGATTCCCGATGCCCTGCTCGGCACCGCCGCCGACGATCCGGCAACCGTGATCGCGGCCCGCAGCGGCATCCGGCTCGCATTCATCGCGGCCCTGCAATATCTACCCGCCAGGCAGCGCGCGGTCTTGATCCTGCGCGACGTACTCGCCTGGTCCGCGGCCGAAGTCGCCGACCTGCTCGAAACCACTACCGCCGCGGTCAACAGCGCACTGCAACGCGCCCACGCCCAATTGGAGAAAGACGCCCCCATGCTCGACCGCATATCGGAATCGTTGAGCCCGGACGAACGCGCGATGATCGACCGATACGTTACCACCTTCGGCAATGCCGACATGGCTTCCTTCGCCGAACTCCTACGCGACGATGTCGTCCTCGAAATGCCGCCCGCCCTCCTCTGGTTCGCCGGCCGCGCCCACGTCGTCGAATTCTTCACCGACAAGTGCGGTTCCACACCCGGCGAGTGGCGCGCAATCCCGACCTCCGCCAACACCCAACCCGCGATCGCCTACTACCGCCGCGACGAAACCGACACCTACCACGCACATTCCATCCACCTACTCACCCTCCGCGACGCGGCCATCGACCGAATCACGGTCTTCCTGGATGCCACCCTCTTCCCCGGCTTCGGCCTACCGGCCACTCTCTGAACCGTTCTTCGAAGGTCGGGTCGGCTGGATTGTCGAGCTTGTCCGCGGCGGATGGTAGGAACGGTGCGTGGACCTGCAAACCGCCGCAGCAGCGCTCGCCGATGCCTCGCTGCGAGATGAGGCGGTGGAAGCGATGGTGGCCGCGGGTGACTACGTGATCGAGCCACTACTCGACGAGCTGGTCGATCCGGATTCGTGGCTCGACCGCTCGGGCGTCATCGCGGTGCTGCGGCGGTTCGGGCCCGTCGCCTATCGCCCGCTGATCGTGCAACTCGCGATCGCGCAGACTCCGGACGCCGTCGAGTTGTGCTGTCAGGCATTGGGTATCGCGGCGGCTTCGGATACCTCGGATTTCGCGCTCCAGGTGTGCAGCGAAGCCGCGGAGGTGCGAGCGGGCAGCGCCTTCGTGCTCGGTTACCGTCGCCGCAGTGAGTACGCGCCCTTACTGGTGCCGTTGCTGGCGGATCCGGTGCAGCGGGTGCGTGACGACGCGATCGACGCATTCGGCCGACTGGGTCGTTCCGCGGTGCCGTTGTTGCGCCGGGTCCGAAGCTCTCGAACGCCCGAGCGGCGGCACGCACTGTCGGCGCTCATCCAGATCGGCTGGGACACACCAGAATCACGCGACCCGGCGGTATTGTCCCGGCTGATGCGGGCCAAGATCGCGGCAGACGTTCCCGAACCCTTTGTCCCGCAGGATGGCTGGTATGCCATCGAAACCACGGACCGGGCCGCGGTACTGGATGCGTTCGACCTGTCCGATCCGGTGGCGGTGACCTGGTCGATAGGCACCGACACCTGGCGGGGCCACGACTCGAGACACAGCCGCACCGCTTACGACGAGCATGCCGATTGCGCCCGGATGTATGTGAGTCCCGTGCTCGACGGTTGGACCCTCGTGTTCGGCACGCCCCTTGCCGATGGAGAACTCGCTCGCCACGATCACGAGTTGAACCGGCTGCTCGACATCGAGGGCGATTACACCTCGGACGGCCGCGAACACCAGCAGCGGCAAGCCCGCTGCGCGGCCCTGAGCGAACAGTTCGGGCAGGCGCACTGGTACGGCCAGAACTACGAAAGCGGCGGCGGCGACTGGTGGGGATGGTGCCTGGCAGAGCACGGCAAGGTGCTGCGCTACTACTACCGGGACTGGAGCGAATACATCGAGCCGATGCAATCCGGCCCGGGACACGCAGCAGAGACCGGCTTTTCGACCGAGACCGAAGACACGTTCCGGCCGCAAAACGGAATTCCCGACACAGTGAGACCAATGCTGATCGCCGGACGCACCTCGGTCGATCCGTCGCGAATCGGCGCCGACACCCATACTCGAGGGTACGGCGTGCTGGCACTGACCGCCTGCGGGCGTCGCCTGGGGCACCGCGGCGCCTTCAGCATCGAAAACTCCGTCAATGCGGCCTGCTAGCGCCGTGTTTCGAGGACAATCCGAATCAAGGTTCCGGGCTCCCGCACCGGTCACAGATTGCCCGGCAAGGTTATCGATCGCTCGACCGGAGAGGGCTGTCTCTCGTGGTTGAGTAATAGCGATACCCGCTGTATGGCCCCACGATGGTGAATTTCAAGCGGCGCACCGGACCCGATCGCGGACAGCCGTGACAGCGGGGAGGACCCGAGTCGCGGTATTGCGCAGTGCAATTCCGGCCTTCGTCGCCGGAATGAGCATCGACGCCGCAGTGGCAACGCCGTTGAGTTTAGGATCGACCAGCACCCGGTGCCGGGTCTCGTACCGCTGGAATGCCGCCTCGTGGTCCTCCGGTGTGGCCGCAAGTTCCTCCGCCAACGTGTACGCACCGGCGATCGCGAGGGTGGAGCCGTCGCCGAACAGCGAGACGCAGGATGCGGCGTCACCGAGCAGGGCGATGCGTCCATCCGACCAGCGTGGCAGCTCGCCCTTGCTGACGGAGTCGAAGAACAGGTCGTCGGTGTCGCGGACGCGATCCAGCAATTCGGGGACCCGCCAGCCCTGATCGGTGAAGGCCTCGATGACCAGGCGCTTGTGCAGTTCGGTATCGCGGTGGTCGAAACCGGGTACGCCCTTGTGCCGGAACATGAATGCCGCGAGGGCGCGCCCCTTGGTCGGGTGCACCGACAGTGCCCGTCCCGGTGTGTTGTAGATGAGAACTTCGCGGTCGCTGCCGAATGGTTCATCGAGCCGGATGGTGGCGATGTAGATGCCCATATGCCGGACGAATTCGGATTCGTCGCCGAAGGTCAGGCGGCGCACCACCGAATGCAGGCCGTCCGCGCCGATTACGAAGTCGAAGCGGCGGGGTCGGGCGTGTTCGAAGGTGACGTCGACACCGCCGGTGTGCTGTGTCAGGCCGGTAATGCTGTCGCCCCAAAGGAATTCGGCATTGTCACGGCTCGCGTCGAGCAGGATCGCGGCGAGATCGGCTCGCGGGACCTCGACTTCGCGGTCGCCCGCCGATCCCTGGAAGGCCTTCAGGTCGACCCGGGCGACGCGGCGGCCGCTCGCATTGACGAAATTCATCTGGGACACAGCGGAATTCGCGGCACGCAGTTGCGGCATGATGCCCATGCGCTCGACCACATCGATGGCGGGCCCCTTGACGTCGACCGGATTTCCGCTGGAGCGTCGACCCGTCGCCCGCTCGACCACCGTGACCTGGAAGCCACGGCCGGCCAGCCAGTACGCCAGGGTCGAGCCGCCGATGCCCGCGCCGGAGATCAGAACCGTCTTGTTCATGACAACACCTTTCGGCTAAGTGGACGAATTTCGTCCGGTTAAGCGGAGCGTACAGTAAGCGGAAGGATTTCGTCCACTTAAACTTGGAGGTGAGCGCGACGACCGGTCCGAAGAGGGCAGACGCCAGGAACAACCGGGACCAGATCATTGCCGCGACGCTGGTGACCTTCCGGGAGCAAGGGGTCGATGTGCCGATGAAGGAGATCGCGGATCGGGCGGGCGTGGGTGTCGGCACGCTGTATCGGCACTTCCCGGATCGGGATGCATTGATCGCCGAGACGGCCCAGTCCTACCTCACGGATCTGGCCCAATTGGCGGCGACCGCATTGGAGCAGGAGGGCTCGGCGTGGCCTGCGCTTTCGCGGTTTCTGCACGAGTGTGCGCAGCGCCGGGTCGGGGCGCTGGCGTCGGCAATCGAGCCGAATCTGCATGCCGAGATCCAGACCGATCCGCGGTTGCACGAGGTGCGGGGGCGGATTGTCGAGTCGGTCTCGCGGATGACCAGGCAGGCGCAGGCCGCCGGTGCGATGCGCGCCGATATAGAGCCCGGCGAGGTGGCCGGGCTGATGACGTTGCAGATCTACGCCCGGGCCGGTGAGTCGTATCCGGAAGCGGTTCGCCGGGTGGTCGACCTCGTGCTCGATGGGTTGCGGGCGCGGTGATGAAGATGTCCGGCTTGGCAATACGGCGGCCGAATCTCTACCGTCGGCACGCGCCTGTGGTCAGATTGTTCACGTGCATGGAAAAACGGCAGGTCGTCCGCGTGGGCGGGAAGATATGAAATGACCGGACCGACGGACCGGCCGCAGCGATGGAACCGACTGCTGGAACTGCTCGCCGAAACCGGGCGGCTCTCGGTAGAAGAAGCCGCCGAACGCCTCAGGGTTTCCCCGGCGACGGTGCGCCGCGACTTCACCGCACTCGCCGAACAGCAGTTGGCGACCCGAACGCACGGCGGTGTGGTCGCGACTTCGGTCGCCTACGATCTGCCCGCGCGCTACCGGCAGGGTGCGGACGAGGCGAAGCAGCGGATCGCGGAACATGCTGCGGGACTTATCGAACCGAATGCGGTAGTCGGGATGAACGGCGGGACAACGACGACCGCCGTGGCGCGGGCATTGGCCGGGCGCGCAGATTTGGCGAATGCCGCTGGCGATCAACTGACCATCGTCACCAATGCGCTCAATATCGCGGGTGAAATGGTGCTGCGACCGCATATGCGGACGATCGTGCTGGGCGGGGTGGCGCGGCGGGAATCCTATGAGCTGCACGGGCCGCTGGCCGAGCGGGCATTGGCCGAATTGCGTTTGGATGCACTGATTCTCGGCGTCAATGCGATCTCCGCCGAGGGTGGCGCGCAGTGTCGGCATATCGACGAAGCGGGGGTGACCACCGAGATGGTGCGGCGGTCCGGGCAGGTGATGGTTGTCGCCACCGCGGACAAACTGGAACGCTCGGCATTGGCTCGGATCTGCGGGATCGAGCAGGTCGATGTGCTGGTGACGGATTCGGATGCGGATCCGAGTGCGGTGGCGACGATTCGAGGGACGGGGGTTCGCGTGGACGTGGTTTAGGGCCGGTTTAGGGCCGATCCACGACCAGGTTGGTGAGGCGTCGGCCCGACCGATCACCGCGCGATTCCGTCGGCGGAGATGCCGAACATTTCGTGCGCGACACCGAATCCGAGATCCTGGACCAGGCGGCGTTTCCATGGACGCTGCGCGATCGCGTGGGTCATCCGTCGGGCAGTGCGGGGGGCTCGCATGATCGCTGCCGCGATTTCCCAGGCACGGGGCAACAGCCGATCCGTGGGCAGCACCTCATTGACCAGGCCGAGTTCGAGTGCCTGCCTGGCGCCGAGGGGCAGGCCTGTATACATGTGGTAAGCAGCCCTTTTCGTGCCGATGAGCTCCTGCAAGGTGAGCTGTTGACCGTCTCCGGGCGCGGTTCCGACGAGCAGGTGCGGGTCCATGATGGTGGCCGTTTCCGCAGCCAGGGTGATATCGCACAGCAGCGCGAACTCGGTGTGCGCCACGCTCGGCCCGTTGATCGCGGCGATGGTGGGGATATCGATGCCGAACACGAAGTTCTCCACCAGCTTGGTCGCGTCGTAGTAACTGTGCTCGTAGCCGAAGTGTTTCGGGCGTTCACCCTGGACGAGGCCCTTGGCTGCCTGCGCCAGATCAGCGGAGTGGGTTGCGGGCAGTCCGAGCCACTGCGCTCCGGTCCCGGTGAGGATGAGCACCTCGTTGTCTGGATCGTTGCCGATCTCCTGCCATGCCTGCGCCCACGCGTTGTGGGTGGCCCAGCCGAAGCGGGCGGGTCCGCCGTCGGTGTGCATGCGCAGCTCGATGATCCCGTCCCGGCGCTGCATCACGAAATAGTCGGAGTACTTCTCGGCATAGGCATCGAAGTCCGGACGGGCGACGAAACCGCCGAATTGCGTGTGCCAATCATCGAGTTCTTCGGGCATCGAACACCTCACATCGGTGGGATAGACTGCGCTAAGTGAAGCACTGCTTCGAATATACGAAGCAGTGCTTCGTTTAGCAAGTGTCGTGTGACCTAGGAGAAGGGCGGAGTTCGTGGACGGCCGAGATCAGGATTCCGGCACCGGGATGCGGGTGGACGGAAGACGCAATCGTCAGCAGCTGATGCATGCGGCCCAGCAGGTCTTCGCCGCACAGGGAACCGGCGCCTCGCTGCGCGAGGTCGCGCGCACGGCCGGGGTGAATATCGCGACGCTCTACCGTCACTTCCCCACCCGCGAGGCACTGCTGGAAGCATTGCTGAGCGAAGGGTTCGACCGTCTGGCCGCCCGCGCGCGGGAACTGGCGGCGAATTCGGATCCGGCAGCAGGCCTCTGGGCCTGGACACGCACCCTCGTCGACGCGTTGAGCTGGTACGACGGACTGCCCGACTCGGTGTCGGAAGCACTACGAGAACCCGATTCGCCGCTGCACGACGGGTGCGAGCGTCTTCGAGCCAGTGCGTCCGAGCTACTGGATCGAGCCCAGAAATCCGGGCAGGTGAGGTCGGATCTGCGCATTGATGAGCTGCTGGCCACCGCCAACGCTGCGGCATGGCTGGCACGACCGGCGGCCGACTCCGCACTCGACTCGGAACGCTTCTTGACTTTGTTCGTCGAGGGACTCGCCGCGCGGCATCCGGACAACGATGTGGTCCAGCTCGACTCGGTAAGCTGACGCGGCCACATCAAGATCTGCGCGAGATCCCGCCCCCGGCAACGCATCCGGCGAAGCCCCGGGGTGGGATTACCGAATCAGTTCAACGCAAGCCCGGAATTCACGAAATACGCGATCTCCTCGCATATTTCATCGAGTGACACCTCGGTATCGGGATGGGTGGTCCGCACCAACTCCTGGGCCAGCGAATTCACCGCGCCGATCACCGCGAGCGCGAACAGATCGAACCGGCGCGCCTTGGTCTCGCCGCGCTCGACGGCTCGCTCCGCCTCGCTGATCAGCAGCGATGAGAGCAGGCGGCGCTGCTGCCTGCGCCAATCCTCCACGGCCGAACTGACGCCGACCACTTCGACGTAACACACCCGCGCCGACCGATGATCGGCGCAGGTCACCTCGAGATAGGCCCGAAAACTATCGACGACCCGCGTCGAAAGCGGTTGGCCCGCTGTCTTCGACATACTTTCCAGCGCTCGTTCGACCGCATGCGAGGTAATGCGATTGACCAGCGCGATCAACAAGGCCTCGCGACTGCCCATATCTTCGTAGAAACTACGGGTAGAAACATTCGCGACGGCACACAGCCGTTCGATCGAGGTGGCCGCATAGCCCTGGGTGCCGAATAATTCCAGCGCGGCATCAATGAGTCGCGCCTGCCGCTGAGCTACCCGCTGCTCCTTGGACAGCCCGCCGTAATTGCGGCCCTCCTTGCGTTCGTCATCCTGCCGTGCCACGGATTCGATGCTACCGGCCGGAAGCGCCTACCCCGGCGCACGGACTTCCGGCGGCCTACGCGTTCATCGTCGAAAACGGCGGGGGCACAAGACCGCCCGCCGTCCGACGATTACTTGACGCTGCCCGCGGTAAGCCCCGCGACCAGGCGCTTCTCGATGAAGGCGAACAGGATGACCACCGGAACGACGCCCACCGTGGAGATCGCGAACACGTACTGCCACGCCGTGTCGTACTGCCCGACGAATTTGGTCAGCGCCACCGACAGCGGCTGGTTCTCCGGCGTGGTCAGCACCACCAGGCTCGCCGCGAATTCGTTCCAGCAGGCCACCACCACGAAAATCGTCGCGGTGACGATGCCCGGCCAGACCAGCGGCAGGCTCACCCGGACCAGGATCTGCCAGCGGCTCAGACCGTCGAGCTGCGCGGCCTCCTCGATCTCCACAGGAATGGCGGCGAAGAAGCTGTGCAGGATCCACACCGCGAACGAGAGGTTGAACGCGGCGTTCACCAGGATCATGGCCAGCCAGGTGTCATTGATGCCGAGGGTGAAGAACTGCCGGATCAGGCCGGTCACCAATACCGTCGGCTGCAACATCTGGGTGACCAGCACCAGCGCGAGGAATATCGCGCGTCCCGGAAATTTGTGCCGGGCCGTGTAATACGCGGCCGGGATGGCCACGAAGAGCACCAGCAAGGTGGCGCAGACCGAGATGACTATCGTGCTCACCAGGTTGTACGGCAGCGGCGTCTCCGGGGTGTCCCACATGGTGGAGTAGTTGTCCGGATGCCAGGTCTCGGGCAGATACGTCGGCGGGATGCGCAGGATTTCGGCGCGGCTCTTCAGCGAGCCGAGCACCATCACCACGAACGGGGTCAGGAAGATGACGGCAAGCACCACCCCGACCGCGGTGAGTTCCCACCGCCGCCGCCGAGTTCGGCCGGTCGGAGCCTCGTCAACCGTTGCCTCCGGCGGGATGTCCACACCTTCGATGTGAATGTCGGCCTGTGTCGTCATGCGTCCACCTGCTGGGTCGGCTTGATGACCTTCACATAGATCGCGATGATGACCACGATCAGCGCGAAGTTGAGCACGCTCATGGCGGCGGCGGTGTCGAGCTGCTGGTTCTGACGAATCAGCTTGAAGGTCAACGTCGTTGTCGTATCCGCACCGAAGCCCGCGATACCGCCGGTGATCACCTGCAGAATGGGCAGCGAGTTGAACACATTGATGATGTTGATGATCGTCGCCACCGCGATCGCCGGACGCAATTGCGGCAGGGTGAGATGCCGATAGCGCTGCCACGCATTCGCGCCGTCTACCCGGCCCGCCTCATCGATCTCGGCCGGAATCGATTGCAGCCCGGCCAGGATCGTGTAGGTGGTGAACGGGATCGAGACGAAGACCGCGACGCCGATCGCCACCAGGAAGGCGGGCGTCGGCTGCTTGGTGAAGCCGTAGCCCCGGTCCAGCAGCCCGATATCGACCAGGAACCGGTTGGCGATGCCGACATCGGGATCGAGCATGTAATAGAAGATGGTCGTCGTCATCACGACCGAGGCCGCCCACGGGACCAGGATCGCCATCCGCACCGCGGTGCGTCCCGGGAAGTCCTTGTTCAGGAACTGCGCCAGCCCCGCCGAGAGCACCAGGGTGATCAGCACGACGCTGACCACCCAGACCACGGTATGCGCCAATACCGATCCCAATTCGCTGATATCGAACAGGTTTCGGTAGTTGGCCAGTCCAGCGGGACCGCGGTCCTGTCCGTAGGCGCTCAGGTCCCGGGTGCTGGTCCAGACCATATAGCCGACCGGGAACGCGACAATCGCCGCGATCAGCACCAGAGTCGGCCCGATCCAGGGGACGGCCCGCAGTGTCGAGTTCTTCCCTGAAAGTACCCGGGTTGCTCCGTTCAATTTGCGGCCCTCCCGGGGCCCTGCGGGGTCACGCTGCGCTACCTCCTCCGGGCCCATCGCTCGGTCCGCTGGGCGCCCCACGCTATTTCGCTGCTTCCTGAATCCGCTGCAACACTTGTGCCGGGTCCGCACCCTGGGCGATGGTGCCCATCTGCTGATGCATGGCGCCCTGCACCGCAGCCCATTTCGGGTTGTTGCTCGGGTAGAACTTGGCCACCGGCAGGGTCGCCGCGAAGGCCTTGGTCACCGGGTCGTCCGCGAGCACGGCGGTGGCACTGGTCGTGATCGGGATGAAGTGCTCGTTCTTGACGAAGTTCGAGTACACATTCGCCGAGTAGAAGAAGTCGAGGAACTTCTTGATCGTCTCGGCCTTCTTGCCGTCCTTCTTGAATGCCATCAGGTGATCGGCCACGCCCAGCGTGACGGGCGCACCGTCCTTGGTCGGCGTGGGCGCGGTGGCGTACTTCAGACCCGGATTCTTATCGGCGATCTGGGCGATGGTGGGCGGCAGCCCCTCGATCATCCCGACCTTGCCCTGGATGAACGAATTGATGACGTCCTTGCGGTTGGTCGCACCCGGATTCGGCTGGGTGACACCGGCGTCGAAGATCTCCCGCATAGCCTTGACCCCCTCCAGGTTCTGCGGGGTATCCACGGTGATCTTGTCGCCATCGGACCAGTTGCCGCCGGCACCGAAGGTCCACAGCGACGTCTCGGCCTGCGATTCCTCACTGCCCAGCGGCAGACCGTAGCCGGAAACACCGCCGCCGAGCGCCTGGATCTTCTTGGCGGCATCGGTCAGTTCGGCCCAGGTCTTGGGCGGCGTGCTCACCCCCGCCTTCGCGAACAGGTCGGTGTTGTAGAACAGGGTGCGGGTGGAGGCGAACAGCGGCATCGCATACTGCGTGCCGTTCAGCGAGGCGTTCTTGGCGAAGCCGGGCTGCACATCCGACAGCACATTCGGGGAGACGACCTCGGATACCGGATAGAGCATGCCGTCACCGGCGAAGCTGGCGTAGGCGTCGATATTCAGCAGATCCGGGGTGGTGGACTTGGACTGCAGCTTGGTCTTCACCACATCGTTGATCGACTCCCATGACTCCATCTGCAGGTTGACCTTGTAGCCGGGGTTCTGCTTCTGGAAGTCGTCGATGATGCGGTCCCACAGCGCCTTCGTGCCATTGGCACCGTCGCTGTAGGCGGGAGCCAGGAAGTTGATCGTCGTATCGGAGTCGGCCGAATCCTTGGAGCCGAAACCACAGGACGAGACGGCGAGCGCGAGGCCGGTGACCATCGCGATCCCCGCGAGGACGCCGTGGAGGTGTCTTTTCACGAGCAGAACCTTTCAAATTTTCACTCCGGGCGCTACTGAAGCGCCGATGATGGAGCGAACGAATCGCTCGAGCCGATCCTTTCGAGCGACCTGCAAGCATTCGCTACGGATAGAGGCTAGACCCAACTGTGATCACATGTGACTGATTTGCTCGTAAATTTGACATGAACGATCACCGAGAGTGATCCTGTTGTTGTGCCGATTTCCGCTCACCCCACCCCCGTGACTCATCTGGCCGCCGAAGTCGCCACCCAGCCGGACGACTGGGTTCGCGCCGAGACCACCGCCGCCGAGCACCGCGCCGTGCTGCCCCAACCGGGTGAGCGTGTCGCCGTCATCGGTTGCGGTACTTCGCTGTTCATGTCCCGTGCCATCGCATCACTGCGCGAGAGTTCGGGGCAGGGCATTACCGATGCCTGGCCCGCGAGCGAGGTCCGCGGCGATCGCGATTACGACCGCTACCTAGTTATCTGCCGCTCCGGCACCACCACCGAGGTGGTCGATGCGATGCGGGCGATACCGGCGCGCATTCCGCGCACTGTCATCTGCAGCAGTCCGGGCACCCCGGTGCTCGACCTCGGCGATCCGATTCTGATCGACGAGGTCGACGAGCAGTCGGTGGTGCAGACCCGTTTCGCGACAACCGCGCTGGCGATTCTGCGCTGGCATCTCGGCGAGGATCTGCGTCCGGCCATCGAGCAGGCCAGGGCCGTACTCGCCGAGGATCCGGCTACGGCACTGGCCGACGTGCGTCGGGCCGAGCAGATCAGCTTCGTCGGAATGGGTTTCGCGGCCGCGATCGCCGAGGAGGCGGGGCTCAAGCTGCGCGAATCCTGCCAGTCCTGGACCGAGTCGTATCTGCAGACCGAATACCGGCACGGACCGATCAGCATCTCCACTCCCGGCCGCGCCGTCTGGGCCTTCGGACCGCTTGTCCCCAATTTCGCGCAGGACGTGGCCGTCACCGGAGCGCACTTCGAACATCGCGATATCGATCCGATGGCCGATCTGGTGCGGGTGCACCAGCTCTGTGTACTGCGCGCCGCCGACCAAGGGCTCGACCCGGATCATCCGCGCAACCTCAACCGTTCCGTCGTTCTGGATCGGTGAGCGGTCGCTACCAGGAACTACTGTGCGGATATGGGAAAGGAACAGCCCCCGACCACCGTGCACCGCGACGATCTCGCGGACCGCACGGACGTGGCGACCTCGGCGGTGCCGGACGCCGC
Source organism: Nocardia pseudovaccinii (assembly GCF_050942345.1). Classification (NCBI taxonomy): domain Bacteria; kingdom Bacillati; phylum Actinomycetota; class Actinomycetes; order Mycobacteriales; family Nocardiaceae; genus Nocardia; species Nocardia pseudovaccinii. The sequence continues at coordinate 1,100,084 of NZ_CP192074.1, read as the reverse complement.
GGCAGCGCCGGGGCCGGTTGCGCAACAGCAACCGGTCACGGCGTTGACCGATGATCTGCTGGTGCTCGGCCTCGATGTCGGCGGCACCACGATGAAAGGTGAGGTCACCGATGCCGCGGGCACGGTGCTCGCCTCGGGTGTGGTGGCAACGCCGCAGGGCGAGGCGGCCTTCGAAGCCATGGGAGCACTCGGCGATCAACTGCTGGCGGAGTTGACCGATGACCAGCGCGACCGCGTCGCGCGCGCGGCGGTACTACTGCCGGGCATCGTCGATCCGGTCCGTTCGATCGCGGTATTCAGCAGCAATGTCGGTTGGCGCGATGTGCACATCGGCGATCGGTTCACCGAGCGCTGGGGCATGCCGGTGCTGATCGAGCACGATGTCGCGGTGGCGGGCTGGGCCGAATGGCGTTTCGGCGCCGGGCGCGGCCACGATGACGTCTGCGTGGTCATTCTTGGCACCGGCATCAGCGGCACCCTTTCCGTCGGCGGCCGTTTGATGCGCAGCGCGTACGGGCAGACCGGCGAGTACGGACACATCCCGGTGCGGCACGCCGACGGATTGCGCTGCCCCTGCGGCAATATCGGCTGCGTGGAGACCGTGGCGTCCGGCGCGGCCATCGCCCGCGCCTACGCGAAGCGAACCGGTCACGAAACAGCGAGCGCGGCAGATGTTTTCGCGATACTGGAGACCGATCCCGATGCCAAGGCCGTGGTCGCCGAAGCGATCAGCGCACTTGCCGACGGACTGCTCGGCCTCATCCATGCGGCCTGTCCCGAACTGATCATTCTCGGCGGCGGCCTGGCCGGGGCCGGACCCGCGCTGACCGAACCCCTGCACCACACCATTGCCGAACGCCTGCGCGTGGTGCCCGCGCCGCGGGTGGTGCTCGGCGAGTTCGGTGTTCGCGCGGGGCTCATGGGTGCGGCACTGTTCGCCAGACAGGGAGCGCTCACGTGACTCGCGTCGAGACCAGCACGAGTCTCGAGCTTCGCGGACGGATCGTATCGGCGACATCCGAATTCGACGACGGCGTCGTGTCCATACGCGCGGGCCGCATCGATCGAGTGCGATCACTCGCGGACTGGGTCGCCGCACATCCGGATTCGATAGTGCCGCCATTTTCCGGGACGGTACTGCCCGGCCTCGTCGATATTCACAACCACGGCGGCTTCGGCCATCGGTTCGACACCGTCGACGGCGCCGAGGCCCGCGCGGCCGCCGAGTTCCATCACACGCACGGCTCCACCACCGTGCTGGCCAGCGTTGTCACCGGCGCCGCGCCCGACATGATCGCGCAGGTCGCTGCGCTGCGATCCTTGGCGGCGGAGGGCACCATCGGCGGAATCCATGCCGAGGGACCGTTTCTGGCCGCCGCACGGTGTGGTGCACAGGATCCCCGATATCTGCGCGATCCCGATCTCGAGCTGACCGAACAGCTGCTCGCTGCCGCCGACGGACATCTGCGGGTCATGACGCTCGCCCCGGAGCTGCCGGGATTCGACAAGGTCGCCCAACGTCTTTCCGACGCCGATGTGGTGGTGTCGCTCGGCCACAGCGATACCGATTTCACCCGGTTCCGACAGGCACTGCGCCCCAGCGGTTTCGGCAGTCTGGTCACGCACTTGGCGAACGGAATGCCGCCACTGCATCACCGAACGCCAGGTCCGGCGGCCGCCGCACTCGTCGCCGCGGCGCAACGCCAGGTCGTCGTCGAGCTGATCGGCGACGGCGTACATGTCGACTCCGGTTTCGGCGCTTTGGTTTTCGCGACCGCACCCGAACGGGTCGCGCTTATCACCGACGCGATGCAGGCAGCGGGCATGCCAGACGGCGAATATCAGCTCGGTCCGCAAGTCGTGCACGTCGCCGATGGCGTGGCCCGGATAGCCGATGGGTCCATCGCGGGCGGCACCGCCCACCTCCTGCGCTGCCTCGCCTGGGCCGTCCGAGAATGCGGTGTGCCACTGCGCGAGGCGGTGATCGCCGCCACTTCGGTTCCGGCCGCGGCGGCAGGACTGGCCGATGTGGGCGACCTCAGGACCGACCATTTCGCCGACCTGCTGATAGTCGATGACAATCTACAGTTGCGCCGGGTGCTCAGACGTGGACAGTTGTTGACGTGATCCTCACCGTGACAATGAATCCCGCCTACGACATGACCTACCGGGTAGAGCATTTCGAGCGCGGCCAGGCCCATCGGGTCCGTTCGGTCGAGCAGCGCATCGGCGGCAAGGGCATCAATGTGACCCGGGTGCTCAATCAGCTCGGGAAATATGCCAGGGCAACGGGATTCTCCGACCACGCCTTCGCGGCCGCCGCCGAGCTGGAGATGCCGGTCGACTTCGTGCACGCACTGCCCTGGGTCCGGCGCACGGTGGTGATCAGCGAATCGGGCGACGGCACCGCGACCGCACTGTGGGAGCCGGGTGCACGGGTGTCGAATCCGCATGCCGCCGAACAGCTCTCGGTCCGTGTTTCGGGCATGCTGCCCGATATCAACGGCCTCGTCATCTCGGGATCACTGCCGGGCGGCATCGCCCACGGCCTGCCCGCCGAAATCGCGCGCACCGCCATCGCCGCCGGTGTCCCGACCGTCTGTGATGTCGACGGCGAGTCACTGCGCCTGGCCGCGCAGGTCCCCGGCATCGTGCTGATGCCGAATACCGAAGAGCTGGAACGCCTCACCGGACGAGTCCCGGTGACCCCGGACGAAGTCGTCACGGCCGCACTGCCGCTCATCGAACGCGGTGTGCGCGCCGTCCTCGCCACCCGCGGCGCCGAGGGCATGGTCGTGGTCACCGCCGAGGGCGCGTGGTCGGCGGCCCTGCCCGAACCACTCGCCGGAAATCCCACCGGCGCGGGCGATTCCGCGACAGCCGCGGTGATCGCGGCCCTGTCGGATGCGAAGGACACCCCCGACTGGCCCGCCGTTCTGGTAGATGCCGTCGCCACCTCGGCCGCCGCGGTCGTCATCCCGGTCGCCGGTGAAATCGACCGCCGCATGCGCACCCAGATCGCACCGACGGTGATCGTCGAACGACTAGCCACCCCGCAGGAGACCTCCCCATGACCTCGAGACCTGTCGCGGACCTGATCGCGGCCGCCCGCCCGGGCGGTCTCGGCGCCTTCAATGTGATCACCATCGAACACGCCGAGGCCATCGCCGCGGCCGCCGAGGCGGCGAATCGGCCAGTGCTGCTCCAACTTTCGGAGAATACGGTGCGCTACCACGGCAATCTCGCCCCGATCGCGCTGGCCTGCGCGAGCATTGCCGCCGACAGCAGCGCCGATATCGCCGTGCACCTGGACCATGCCACGTCGTTCGAACTCATTCGCACCGCGATCGACCTCGGTATCCGCTCGGTCATGTACGACGGCTCCACCCTCCGCTACGCCGAAAATGTCGCTGCCACCGCCGATGTCGTCCGCTGGTGTCACGACCGCGATGTCTTCGTCGAGGCCGAACTCGGCGAGGTGGGCGGTAAGGACGGTGCGCACGCCCCCGGCGTCCGCACCGATCCGGACGAGGCCGTCGAATTCGTCACGGCAACCGGTGTGGACGCCCTCGCCGTCGCCGTCGGATCCTCGCACGCCATGCAGACCCGCACCGCCGAACTCGATAACGACCTGATTGCTCGGCTGGCCACGAAAGTCCCTGTCCCCCTTGTGCTGCACGGCTCCTCAGGCGTCCCCGACGCCGGTCTGCGGGCCGCCGTCGAGCACGGCATGACCAAAATCAATATCGCCACCCGGCTGAATGTCGTTGCCACCGACGCGATTCGGACCGTGCTCGCGGACGGGCCCACCATTGCCGATCCGCGCAAGTACCTGCAGCCCGCTCGCGATGCGATCCGGTCCGAGGTCGAACATCTGCTGCGGGTGCTCACGCGATAGGTCTCACCACCCCAGGAAAGTTTGGGCAGCCGTCGGTGGGCAGCGATGATACGATGGATTGCCTTTAGTTTAGCTAAGGATTTGCTGTCCGCTAGAGCTGTATCACCTGATGAAGGAATAACAACTCCATGGCTGTCATCCTGCAAACAGGAGAACAGCGCGCTGCCGGTGCGGGGACGCAGCTCGAGGTCTCGCACAAATCAACGCTCAGTGCCGCAATAGTATTCGCCTCCCTGTCCATCGGCGCCTGGCTGCTGTTCGTGCGGCCCAACTGGCAGATGTACTGGCACCAAATCGATCTACAGGTCTATATGTGGGGCGGTACGGCCGCGGCGACTCATCCCGCGCTGCTGTACGACGGCCGCGGACCGATGGGCCTGCCCTTCCTCTATCCGGTTTTCGCCGCGTGGATCTGCGCCGAACTGTCGCGATTCCCGATCAACTACATCGGGACCGGCGTCACGGTGCTCACCATGGTGTCGCTGTTCGTGAGCGTCTGGAGCGCCGCCAGACTCCAGCAAATACGCCGCGGAACGGGTTTGCTGGCATTGAGCATCGCCGTCACCGGCGCTGCGATCTGGTTGGAGCCCGTCCAGCAGACGTTCCGGTTCGGTCAGCTCAGCGCGATCCTGATGGCCTTGGTCCTGGCCGATCTCGCCATGCCCAAGGAGAGCCGATATCGGGGCATCCTCATCGGCATCGCGACCGGACTGAAGCTGACCCCTGCGGTCTTCATCGTCTATCTGCTCATCACCCGCCAGTTCCGGGCCGCCGCGACGGCCGCGGCGACCTTCGGCGCCACGGTCGCGATCGGCTTCTGGTACCGGCCGACCCAGGCGCTGCAGTTCTGGACCACGACCACGACCTCGCAGAACCGGATCGGCTTCGCCTATGTGCAGAATCAGTCGATCAACGGCATGTTCGGCCGCTTGGAATGGTCGACCTGGGGCGACACCACGTCTTCGTTCGTCTGCGCCGGACTGCTCGGACTTGCCGGAATGGCGGCCGCGCGGATCGCCCACCTGCGCGGTGACCAATTGCTGGGCGCACTGCTCGCGGCCACGGTAATGCTGCTGGTCTCGCCGATTTCCTGGACCCACTACTGGGTGTGGATCACACCGGCACTGCTGTGGCTGATCCACGTGCTGCGCCATCGGCCCCTCGCCGTCCGGATCGCCGTACCCGGGCTCATCTACCTGTTCGTCTTCGCCTGGCCACTGAAGTCCGACCAGGTCGGCGCATGGGATCCGGATCTGCCACTGCTGCCGCAGGGGCTGATCTGGCAGGTACCGCAGACCAATGGCCGGGAATTCCGTTGGACGGTATGGCAATTCCTACTCGGCGATTCGTACACCCTGCTCGCGACCATCGCGCTGGTCGCCGCGATCGTCTGGCTGATTCCGCTCCGGCTGAACACCGTGCAGCTGCCCGACGAGGAAGTCGCGGACCGGCGGCGCGAGCGAGGGGTGGGCGCCGCCGGTCGGCGGGAAGACGGTCCGAGCAGTGAACCGCCGGGGTCGAGCGAGTTGGAAGCCGTGGGGTAAGGCTCCTCTTTTATAAGGAGCCGCTTCGTTCGCCGACATTGATCATCCTGCTCCGATCACCTCGAGAATGCTGGCAAACCAGCTGTGAATCGTCTGGGAACCGATCAGTCGGCGCTAACAGTCTGTCGGGCTAACAGTCTGTCGGATCGGAAGATTCGGCATCGGTCAGTGGGGTCGCCAGCGGCCAGCCGCCCGCCGCAAGATGTGAAGCGACTCTGGCGATATCGTGCGCGTCCGGCTGCTCCTTGGCCATCCGCGCGATCGCCCCTTCGATATCGGCGTGGCTGATCTCGCTGTCCGGATTCGAGTCCACCAGCTCCTCGGCGATCACCACCACTTCGTAATCGGTCAGGTGGCGGTGCAGCACCGCGAACAGGGCGACGTAGTCCGACCGCGGAATCCCCTGTGGATAACCGGCTCGCAGCCAGCCGATGACCCGTCCGAGCAGATTCGGCCGGACCTGGGCAGATTTCGCTGGATCAGTCACGGTGTCACCCTTCTCATGCTCCGAACAGATGGATGCCGAATCGAGCGGCCAGGAATGCCTTAGCGGTGTACAGAATCCCGGTGACAATCGCGGCGACGATCAGCGCGAAGCAGGCGTAGGCACCGACGAGTGCCGGGTAATTGCGTTGAGCGGCAACGCGTTCCGCGGGCACCGTATCGGCGACCGACCAGAGCCGGATCCCGACGGCGAAGACGATCGGCAGGCCTGCGCCGAGCAGCAGACCCGCGACGGTCACCTTCCACAGCGCGTCCAGATTCGTGACGAGTGTGTGCACGATGCGCCTCCTCAGACCTGGGCCGAACGATTGGCGGTTTCCGGCGCGGGCGATCCGGCGGACACGTCACGTTCCCCGTCCTCGACGACCGGCATGGCGTCCTTCGCAACCTCGGTACCGGCGTCCGGCGTGTCACCGGGCCACTCGTTGACATTGCCGGTGTCCACCGGATCCCGCCGCGACCGCAGGTACATCACCGACGACAGCGCGATCAGCAGTGCGAATACCACCAGCACACCGGGCAGCCCGCCGATGACATGCGCGATGGCCCAGCAGCTCGCACCGGCCAGACCTGCGAGCGGCAGCGTCAGCAACCAGGCGACCGTCATCCGGCCCATCACACCCCAGCGCACCTCCGCGCCCTTGCCGAGTCCGGTGCCGAGGATGGATCCGGTCGCGGTCTGGGTGGTCGAGAGCGGCAGCCCGAAATGGGCCGAGGTGAGGATGATGGCGGCGGAAGCCGATTCGGCGGCCAGACCCTGCGGTGAGTCGATTTCGACCAGTCCCTTGCCGAGGGTGCGGATGATCCGCCAGCCGCCGAGGTAGGTGCCCGCCGCGATGGCGACGGCACAGGCCGCCATTACCCACAGCGGCATTTCGTCGTTCTTGGTCAACGTGCCGTGCGCGACCAATGCCAGGAAGATCACGCCCATGGTCTTCTGCGCGTCATTGGTGCCGTGCGCCAGCGAGACCAGCGACGCCGAGCCGATCTGGCCCCAGCGGAAGCCCTCGTTCACCTTGTCGGGATCGGAATTCCCGGTGACCCGGTAGATGCCCCAGGTGCCTATCGCGGAGACCAGCGCGGCCACGATCGGCGCGAGCAGGGCGGGCAGCACGATCTTGGTCAGCACGCCGTCCGCGCCGTGCGCCCAGATCACCCCGCCCCAGCCGAGTGCGGCGATGGTGGCGCCGATCAGGCCGCCGAACAGTGCGTGCGAGGAACTCGACGGCAGGCCGAACAGCCAGGTCAGCAGATTCCAGAGAATGCCGCCGACCAGACCAGCGAACACGATGACGATCAGCGCCTCGCCCTGCACGGCGTCGAGCCGGACGATGCCCTTGGCCACCGTCGCGGCGACCGCGACCGACAGGAATGCGCCGAGCAGATTCAGGACCGCGGAGACCGCGACCGCGACCCGTGGCCGCAGTGCGCCGGTGGCGATCGAGGTCGCCATGGCGTTGGCGGTGTCGTGGAAACCGTTGGTGAAATCGAATGCGAGTGCCGTGACGATGACGATCAGAAGTACCAATAGGTCCGCGCTCACCCCTCCAGTGTGCGGCACTCGGGATCGGGATTGCCATGCGGTTGCCGCCTGTCGGGACGCATTTTCGATCGGCTACCGTGAATCTTCGCTCTACCTGCTGACCCTCGAACAGCCGACCGGTTGGGGCGCGCCCGCGAAGCGCTGATCGATCCAGGAATTGGCGGCCGAACCCCCGGTGTCGGCGACGATCAGATGCTCGCCGAGGTGGGCCTCGAAGCGCACCGGAACCCCCAACCGGCACCAGTCGTCGTAGAGGTGTTCGGCCCCGGCGAACGGAATCCACACCTCGTTGATGCCGTGGTACAGCAAGACCGGCACCCTCGGCGCGGCGGTGCCGAGGCGGTTCTCGGCCAGGATCTCCCTGATCATCGGCAGCTCCGTCGGGTGAGCCACATCGGTGAGCGTCTCCGCGGTTATGGGCGCGAGCACGCCGAGCAGCGCCGCGTCCAGAAAGCAGAGATCCTTCGCGAATTGCGATAGCCGCCAACCGTTGTCATTGAACAGGTCCATGATCTCCGGATACTCCCTGGCCAGACCGAGGGTTGCGGCCAGGAATACGCCGGAGGCGGCATTGGCGCCGTTCATCGTATTGATGAGCAGGCCGAAGTCGGCGGGCACGCCACCGACCACCGCACCGACGAGGTTCAGCTCCCCCGCGTATTCCGGTGCGAGTTGCGCCGCCCAGCCCGAGGCGATGGCACCGCCGGAGTAGCCCGAGACCACCGTGGGCGCATCGGGCGACAGACCCAACTCGGGCGTCTGCACGGCGGCGCGTATCGAGTCCAGTACCGCATGTCCGGCCATGCGACCGGCCGCGTACGCCTGTCGCGGCCCCTGATGATCGGGCACGATCACCGCGTAGTTCTTCGACAGCGACAGCTGCACCGAGCGGAGACCGGCCGCTAGCCCCAGCTCGAGCTGCTGCGACGGCGCACAGCGATTGCCGAGTGAATCGATCGGCACGTTGTAGGCGACGAGGGGCCTGCGCCCCGAACCCTCCCACGGCCCGATGGGCATGAGCAGGGTGGCGACCACCGGCACCGGACGGCCCTTGGCATCGGTCGATCGGATCAGCAGTTCAGTGGCGGTGACCGGCGTCGGCTCCGGCCCGATATCGACGACACGGGCCGTGACCACCGCACCCGGACGCAAATTTTCGAAACCCCGCGGCGGTGTATAGAAGGGGTCGGCGAGCGGTGTCGGCATGACAGAGGCGGGATCACGCGCGGGGTGCACGATACCGGCGACCGGATCCGGCTCCGCCGCAACCGTTCCCGGCATACCGACCGCCACCACTGCCCCGACACAAGTCACCGCACCGAGCACCGCCACCTTCCGCATCGGCCGACCGATGGCCGACCACGTTCCCATCCATCGTTTTCGTGCCGCACCGAGCAACGCCGAGTCCCCGTTTCCGACCGTGTACCGGACCAAACCGGAGCCAGTCTGGCCTATGACCAGTACAAATGCCGGGAGCAGGACCGCTGGGCCCGCATAACGATTCGGACGCCCGCGCGCGAATCCCGATGCGGGGCGAGGCGGCACGGACCGCTCGATCACGGCAGCAGCGCGCGGACCGTTTCGATGGTGTCGGCATCGGCGGCGGACTTATCGGGTCGATACCGCACAACGCGGGCGAAGCGCAGGGCAACACCGCCCGGATAGCGCGGACTCACCTGGACTCCGTCGAGGGCGATCTCGACGACGAGTTCGGGCCAGAGGTAGACGGTGTATTCATCGCGGGCGCGCTCATGCCGCGGGAATTCGGCGGTCTGCCAATGCAACAGCGCATCGGTGAGGCCCTTGAAGGTCTTGCCGACCATCACCGGATCACCCGTTTCCGGATCGCGTGCACCGAGGTGCAGATTCGACAGATATCCGGTGCGACGGCCGTAACCCCATTCAGCACCGAGCACCAGCAGGTCGAGGGTGTGCGTCGGCTTGATCTTCTGCCAGGACCGGCCGCGACGGCCCGCGGCGTAAGGTGCGGTCAACGACTTGACCATCACACCTTCGTGCCCGGCCGCCAGGGCACCGTCGAAATACTCCGCGGCTGCCTCGGCGTCGGGTCGGATCAGGGCCGGGATGCTGTGTGCGGCCGCCACCTTGGTCAGCGCCGCGCGGCGCTCGTGCAGCGGCGCGTCGAGCAGATCTTCACCGTCGAGGTGCAAGCAGTCGAAGAAGTACGGGTGCAGCAGTAGTTCCCTGGTCGAGCTGACCTCGGCGAAGCGGCTCATCGTCTCCTGGAACGGACGTGGCCGTCCGGAATCGGTGAGCGCCAACGTTTCTCCGTCCAGCACCACGCTCGTGCAGTCGAGCTGGGCGACCAGATCGACCAATTCCGGCACACCGGCGGTGATATCGCGCAGCGTTCTGGTGAATACCCAGACCCGCGAACCCTCCCGGTGCACCTGGATGCGCGCGCCGTCCAGTTTGTGCTCGACGCTCACCGCGTCGCCGAATTCGGCCATCGCCTCGTCCAGTGTGGCACCGGGCGAGGCGAGCATGGGTTGGATCGGGCGGCCGACCTCGAGCCGGAATTCGCCCAGCGCCTCGGCCCCACCGGTCAGCGCGGCGACGGCCGTGACCGGTAACTGCCCGGACAGCATGTAGGCCCGCCGGACCAGTTCGATCGGCACCGCCGCGGCCACCGCGACCGCCTCGGCGACGATTGCGGTGAGCGCGCCCTGACGCAACTCGCCGCCGAGCAGACGCATCAGGAAGGCCTGCTGGTCGGCGGTCGCGGCGGTCCACAACCCGCGTAGCAATTCCTTGCGCCGGTTGGTCGAGCCCGGGCCGGAGGTGGTGGCCAATTCGCTCAGCGTGCCGTCGACCGACGAAACCGTCAGCGTCGCAAGCTCACTCGGCTCACATTCGAGTGCGGTCAAAGTGCGCCAGCCGGTGCCGATGCGCCCCTGCCGTAGTTCACCGGAGACCCAGGCGACCACCGGCTCCAGCTCATCCGGGGCGGCCTCGGACAACAGTGCGGCCAGGGTCGCGATCTTCGTCTTCCGGGACCGGGTCGCACGGACGGTCTCCGAGGCCTGCACGACATCCGAGAACAGCATCACTCGACGGTAGCCCGCCCCTGTGACATATCGCTCAGCTCTGCTGCTAACTACCCATTGGCAGGTTTGCGAATTCGCTCATAAACTGGACATATGGCCAAGACTTACGTCGGGGCGCGGCTTCGTCAGCTGCGGACCGAACGAGGGCTGAGCCAGGTCTCACTCGCCCAGAAGCTGGAGATCTCGGCGAGTTACCTCAACCAGATCGAACACGATGTGCGCCCGCTCACCGTACCGGTATTGCTGCGCATCAGCGAAGTGTTCGGGGTCGACGCGACCTTTTTCTCCTCCCAGGACGACACCCGGCTCATCGCCGAACTCCAAGAGGTCGTGATGGACCAGGAGCTCGGTATCGAGGCCGATACTCAGGAGATCGCGGATATGGTCTCCGCGCATCCGAGCATGGCGCGCGCACTGGTCAATATGCACAACCGGTACCGCAACACCTCCGCGCAGCTGGCCGCCGCCACCGAGGACCGCTTCGCCGACGGCTCCGGCAGCGCGGCGATCAGCAAACCGCATGAGGAAGTGCGTGACTTCTTCTATCAGCGGCAGAACTACATCCACGAATTGGATACCGCCGCAGAAGAACTCACCGCCCGCATCCGTTTCCACGGCGGCGATGTGAACAGCGAGATCGCCCGCCTGCTGCGCGCACACGACGTGCACATTATCGAGCGCATCGATCTCGGCGAAGGCGTATTGCACCGCTACGATCCAGAGACCCAGCGGCTGGAGATCGCGCCGCATCTGTCCGGTGGTCAGCGCACCTTCAAACTCGCCGCCGAACTCGCCTACTTCGAATGTGGCGACCTGCTCGAAAAGCTGGTCGAGGAGGGCAATTTCGCCTCCGAGGACACCCGCAAGCTGGCCATGCTCGGCCTGGCGAACTACTTCGCCGCGGCAACCGTCCTGCCCTACACGCACTTTCACGAGGTCGCCGAGGATTTCCGCTACGACATCGAGCGGCTCTCGGCCTTCTTCACCCAGAGTTACGAGACGATCTGCCATCGCCTCTCCACTCTGCAGCGGCCCAAGCTGCGCGGCGTTCCGTTCTCCTTCGTGCGCGTCGACCGCGCGGGGAATATGTCGAAACGCCAGTCCGCCACCGGTTTCCATTTTTCCTCCAGCGGCGGCACCTGCCCGCTGTGGAATGTCTACGAAACCTTCGCCTATCCGGGCAAGATCATGACGCAGATCGCCCAGATGCCCGACGGCCGCAAATACCTGTGGGTGGCCCGCACCGTCGAACGCCGCGCGACCCGATACGGCCAGGCCAGCAAGACCTTTGCGATCGGTCTGGGTTGCGAGCTGCGGCACGCGGGTCGCGTCGTCTACGCCGACGGCATCGATCTCGACGTGGCGAAGGCGACGCCGATCGGTGCGGGCTGCCGGGTCTGTGAACGCACCAATTGCCCGCAGCGCGCATTCCCGCCACTGGGCAAAGTCCTCGATATCAGCGAACACCGCAGCTCGGTATCCCCCTACGTCCTCAAATAGCACACCCCCACCCGCCGAGCGTAGCGATCAAGATCAGGTGGCAGTGGTGGTGGAGGGTTCTCGGGCGATGCCGCCACAGTTTCCACGTGATCACATGTCCAACTGGAGGGGCTGGTTCCTGGTGGCGTTTGGGTTGGGGGGTGCGGTGGGTCCTGTTGTTCTGCATCGACTTCTCGGGGTGCTGGCCCCAGAGGGTTTGGCGTTCTGTGGTTTTGCCGGGGTAGTGCTGGGTGCGTCGGCTGCCGTACGCGGCTTACCTCCCGCAGTTGGGTAGGCGGGCCTGCGGCTTCCAGCTCGGTCGACTGGCTGCGGTTGCGTTCTCGAGAGGTTGCGCAGTGTAGTCAAATGGTCGTTGGTGAGTGGGGCTTTGAGCCACCATTTGACTGCGTTCGACGGCCGCCCCCCTTTTCTGGGGCGGCCGTTGCGGTGAGTGGTCAGGCTGGTTGGGTTGGGCGCTGGATTTGTGTGCCGAGGAGGGTGAGGGCTAGTGCCAGGACCAGCAGGATGGCCAGGGTCCACGCCAGCACCGAAAAGCCGTGCGGCGCAGCGGCCGCGGCCACCAGCGGTCCGGCGGTGGCGCCGACGTAGAAGCTGAACATGGCGACCGAGGACGCGGCGGCGCGCGCCTCACCACCCAACTCCCCCGCGGTCTGCAGGACCGCGGGCGCGATGACACCGAGCCCGCCGACCAGCACGGCGAGCAGGATCGTCAGCACCGCGAGGTGGGTGCCCTCGAAGGTGGCGATCACCATGGCGGTCGCCGCGACCAGCACACCCAGCACCATCTGTCCCGGCTTGGTCAGCCGCGAGAGCGGGATGGCCAGCAGCGGCAGTGCGAACATCACCGGTAGCGCGCCCGCACGCAGGGCGAGCAGTTCACCGGAACCCTTGACCAGACCGGTGATTTCGATGCCGGTGTACACCCCGACCATCACCGCCATGGCCAGCGCGCCCGCGGCCAGCATCGGCAGCAGCGCCTTGATTCGCAGCACCGCGGGGATCGCGGCGTAGCTGTGCACGAGCGGCTTGTCGCGACCGGTGGGTGCGTCGTCGAGCATGACCGCACGCAGCACGAATGCGAGCGCCACGAAGACTACGGCCGAGCCGATGAACATCGTGCGCCACGGGAACGAGGCGACGACGGCCTGCGAGGCGATCTGCGCCAGCACGGTCGCGGCGAGGAAGGAGGTGGCGACCGACATCGTCACCACCGCCCGGTGCGCCGGTGCGATGCGAGTGGCGATATAGGCCATGATCGCGGGCGGAATCGAACCGACGACAAGCCCCTGCGCGACGCGCAGGCCGACCGCGATCGGCGCACTGAACGATAGACCGGTCAACAGTGTGACCACAGCAGCGGCGATCATGCCGGTGACCAGTACCCGGCGGTGGCCGTAGCGATCCGACAGCGGGCCGAACAACACGAAGCCACCCGCATAGCCGAAGGCGAAGGCGCTGATGATCCAGGTCATGACGCCCGCGCCCACATTCCAGTCGGCCTTCATGGCCGTGAACAGGGGAATCGGGATATACATCTGGCCGGTGGCCAGCAATGCGGACAGGACGAAAAAGGGGAGGGTACGCCCGGTGTGCGCGCGTGGTGACGCGCTGCGAGTGCGTGCCGGAGCCGGGATACCGGCCGGAAGCTGAAGAGTCGGCGTTGCCATGTGGACGAAGTTAGGCCCATGGTCGAGCAGCTGTCAACCAAATAGTTGGTTTAATGGGATGGTAAAGTCACGGTCATGACGGTCACGATGAAACGGAGCGACGCGACCAAGCAGGCGCTGCTGCGCGCCGCGCGCGACGAATTCGCCGAATACGGCCTGGCCGGCGCGCGGGTGGACCGGATCGCGGAGGCGGCCGCGGTGAACAAGGAGCGCATCTACGGCCTGTTCGGCAGCAAGGACAAGCTCTTCGACGTCATCCTGATCGACACCATGCGCGAATTCATGGATGTGGTCCAGCCCCTGGCCGAGACCGAACCCGGCGAGTACGTGGGCAAGCTGTTCGACTACCACCGCGAAAATCCGCAACTACTACGGCTTTTGCTCTGGGAGGGACTACACCGCGGCACCGACGCGCACGATATCGACGGCTGGCGCGCCCAGCACTACCTGCGGAAATTCGACCGCGCCAAGGAGCAGTTCGACGTCGACGCCAGCCACGCGGGCCGACTGCTGCTCGCCCTGTGCGGCCTGTCCAACTGGAGCCTCGCCGTCCCGCAGACCACTCGCCTGCTGCTCGGCGCTGATGCCGAGAACCAGCAGGCGACCCGCGAATTCATGATGGAGTTCGCCAGGGCGGCACTGCGAACGGATAAGTCGATCCCGCACCGCGAGCCGATCAACGAGTTGACCACCGAATCGACCAGCGTTGACGGCGCACCCGCGGCCGATGCGCCGACCGATCCCGTAGACCGCGCAGCGCAACGTCTACGCGAGGCCCAAGCCGCCGCCGACGCTGCCCGCGACGAACTCGCCGCCGCTCTCCGCGACGCCCACACCGAAGGCACCAGCGCCAACCAACTCGCCCGCCAGGTGTCGGGAACCCTGTCTCGCCCTGTCGTGCTGAAGCTTCTCGCCGAGTGAGCGCTTTTCGGTTCAGGCGGTATCGACGCCGCTCGGATCCAGAGTCAATCCCGGACCGCGCGTGAGAGTTTCGTGAACTCGATCGCCTGCTGGGCACGCGCGAGCACGTGCGTGCGCGAGCTACCGATGTGCGCGGTGAGCGTGCGCAGCGCGGCAGCGGGATCGCCATCGAGTAGTTGTTCGGCGATAGCGATGTGCTCGGCGGTCATGGTGGCGATCCGCTCGGGCGTCGGCAGGTCCAGGGTCCGGACCGGGCGGACCCGGACGTACACACCGGTGAGTGCGTCCGCCAGCGCTGTGTTGCCCGCCGCGGCAAGCAGAGTCGTGTGGAAATGCTCGTCCGCGGCGACCAGCGCGGGGCCCGGTTCGGGCGGATCGTCGCGAAATCCGCGCCAGATATCGAGTTCCGCGCGCACCATGGACAAGTCGTGTGCCGGTGCGGGTTCCCCGACGATGCCGATGACGCGCTGAATTCCCCTGGTCTCCAACACGATCCGCAACTCGAACAGGTTGCCCAGCTCCTCCAACCGCGGTCGATACGGATACAGCCCATCGGCGTGCCGCTCCACCAATCCGTCGGCCTGCAGCCGGGCGAGCGCTTCCCGCACGGGGGTGCGCGAAACCCCGTAGGTCTCGGCCAGGCGTTCCTCGCCGAGCCGTTCGGTGGGCACGATCGCCCCCGTGGCCAGGTCCCGCCGCAG
Source organism: Nocardia pseudovaccinii (assembly GCF_050942345.1). Taxonomy (NCBI): domain Bacteria; kingdom Bacillati; phylum Actinomycetota; class Actinomycetes; order Mycobacteriales; family Nocardiaceae; genus Nocardia; species Nocardia pseudovaccinii. The sequence goes on along the minus strand of NZ_CP192074.1, from coordinate 1,084,738 downwards.
CGATTCGTAAACCTGCTCGCTGAGCGGAACCCGCCCTCTGCGCGTCATGGCGGCCAGCTCAGATCGCCATCGCCGAGCGAACCGAGGTCTCCGCGCCCGCTCCGCCCTCGCCGGTGGATGTCACGCGGCCGGACTGCAGCACGTAATAGCGTTGCGCCGCTTGCAGTGCGAAGCCGATGTGCTGTTCCACCAGCAGCACGCTGAGTCCGCCACGACCGGTCAAATCGATGATGGTGCGCTCGATTTCGGCGACCACAGACGGCTGGATGCCCTCCGTCGGTTCATCGAGAATGAGCAGCTTCGGCTCGGTGATCAGCGCCCTGGCGATCGCCAATTGCTGGCGCTGGCCGCCGGACAGCAAGCCCGCCTTGCGATTCAACAGTTCGCGCAGCGCCGGAAACAGGTCCAGCGATTCGTCGATCAATGCCTTACCGCGCTTGCGGCCATCGGCGACGACCTGCAGATTCTCGGCGGTGCTGAGCTGCGGGAAGCTCTGTTGCCCCTGCGGCACATACGCGATTCCACGTTTGACCCGACGCGACGGCGACATCTTGGTGATCGCCGCACCGTTGAAGTTGATCTGTCCGGATTCGGCGCCGATCAGGCCGACGGCCGTGCGCAGCAGCGTGGTCTTGCCCGCGCCGTTGTGCCCCATGATCGCGACCACGCTGTCGTCGGGAACGGTGATCGAGACACCATGGATCACCTCGGTCCGGCCGTAGCCGGAATGGATGTCGATGAGCTCAAGCATCGGCGGACTCCTTCGCGGTCAACTCCTGCGCGGTCTGCGCGTCTTCGAGTTCGGTCCCGATGGCCGCGGCGGTGCCGAGGTAGACCTCCTGCACCTTCGGATCGGCCTGCACCTGTTCGACGGTGCCCTCACTGAGTACCTTGCCTGCGGCCAGCACGGTCACCGAGGTCGCGAAGGACCGCATGAAATCCATATCGTGCTCGACCACCACGACAATGCGTTCACCGCCGATGCGCCGCAACAGATTTCCGGTCTCCTCGCGCTCCTCGGCGCTCATACCCGCCACCGGTTCGTCGAGCAGCAGCACCGAGGCGTTCTGCACCAGCAGCATCCCGATCTCGAGCCACTGCTTCTGCCCGTGCGCCAGCACTCCGGCGGGCTTGTCGCGCAATTCACCGAGACCGGTGATCTCCAGTGCCTCTTCGATACTCGGCAATACCGATTTGCGGCGGCGCAGCAGGGTCAGCGCCGAACGTCCCGCACCCGCCGCGATGTCGAGGTTTTGCAGCACGCTGAGTTGTTCGAAAACGCTTGCCGTCTGGAAGGTTCGGCCGATGCCCAGCCGAGCGATCTGGTGCACCTTCTTCCCGAGGAATTCGACACCGGACTTCTGCGCCGATCCGGTGGCGGGCACCAGGCCGGTGATCGCATCGATGAGGGTGGTCTTCCCCGCCCCATTCGGTCCGATCAAGAACCGCAGATCACCTTGCAGCACAGTGAGATCCACATCGGAGACCGCCTTGAATCCATCAAAACTCACCGAGAGTCCGCGGATTTCGAGGTACTCACTCGACATGCCCGCATTGCCGCCCAGCTTGGGGTCGTGCGCGTTCATCGGGATTCCACCTTCTCCTCGGTCACGGCTTCGGGCAGCGGTTCATCGACCACCGCGGGAGCATGAACGGCGGCCCTGCGAAACTTATTGTCCAGCACCCCCTTCAACATCGGCCACACACCCGCCAGACCCGCCGGGATGAACCCGACGACCACAATGAACAGCACACCCTGCAGATAGGTCCAGCTGGACGGGAACTCCTCCGAGAGCGCCGTCTGCGCCCACGCGACGCCGATCGCGCCGAGTACCGGGCCGAGCAGTGTGGTCCGTCCGCCGATCGCCACACCGATAATGAATGCGATGGACGGCACGACACCGATGTCGGCGGGCGAGATGATGCCGACGATCGGGGTGAACAGCGCACCCGCGATGCCCGCGAAGAATCCCGCGACGACATAGGCCACGATCTTGATATTGGCCGGATCGTAACCGAGGAAGCGCACGCGTTCTTCCTGATCACGCACGGCGACAAGCAATTCGCCGTAGCGACTGCGCATAAGCTGGCGCACCGCGGCGACCACCAGCAGCAGAGTGCCCGCGGCGATGAAGAACAGCATCTGGCGGTTCGCCGGATCCGAGAGCTTGAAGCCGAAGAAGGCGCGGAAGTCCGACAATCCGGTGAATCCGCCGATCTTCTGCTGTCCGGTCAGCAGAATCGCGAGCGCCGCGGCCAGTGCCTGACTCAGGATCGCGAAATACGTGCCCTTGACCCGGCGTTTGAATACGCCGTAACCGAGTGCCGCCGCGATCAGCGCGGGCAGCACCAGAATGCCGATCAGGGCGACCGGAGCCGACGCGAAAGGCCGCCAGAACGAGGGCAATTCGCGAATACCGGCGATCTCCATGAACTCCGGCACGTCATTGTGCAGCCGGGCCGCATCGGCCATCTGCAGATGCATCGCCATGATGTAGGCGCCGATGCCGAAGAACACGCCTTGGCCGAGCGTGAGCATTCCGCCACGGCCCCAAGCCAATCCGATGCCCGCCGCCACGATCGCGAAGCACAGGAATTTGGCGAGCAGGTTGAGCCGGAAGTCGCTGAGCACGGCGGGCGCGACCGCGAACAGCAGGATCGCTGCGACGACGAAGCCGCCCCATGCGGTCATGGAAGGATGTGCGCGCCAACGTTGTCCGAGTGTGGTCATGCCAGACTCCTCGTCCGAACGGTGAATAGCCCCTGCGGACGCACCTGCAGGAAAATGACGATGATGACGAAGACGATCACCTTCGCGATCGAGGCCGTCGTCGAGTACTCGATATACGAATTCAGCAGGCCCAGTGCGAACGCCGCGATCACGGTGCCCTTGATCTGCCCGAGCCCGCCGATCACGACGACCAGGAAGGCGTCGATCAGATAGCTCTGCCCGATGGTCGGGCTGGTCGAACCGATCAGCGTCAGCGCGACGCCCGCGACCCCGGCCAAGCCGGAACCGATGAAGAAGGTGCTGATGTCGGTGACGCGGCTGGAGACGCCGCTGGTCTCGGCCAGACCCCGGTTCTGCACGACCGCGCGGATGCGCCGACCGACCGGGGTCGTCTCGAGCACAAGGGCCAGCACGATCACCGCTACGACCGCGAGCACGAGGATGAAGATGCGCGTCTTCGGCACCACCGCACCGAGAATGGTGACACCGCCGCTGAGCCAATCCGGTGCGAGCACGTTCTTGGCGGGAGCGCCGAAGATGTCACGCGCGGCCTGTTGCAGCACGAGTCCGACGCCGAAGGTGACCAGCAGGGTGTCCAGCGGCCGGTCGTACATCCACCGGATCAAGCCCATTTCCAGGGCCGCACCGAGCAGTCCGCCGACCAGGAAACCGACGAGCAATGAAACGACCAGCGATACCCCGGCCGACGAGATGACCTTCTGCACAACATAAGTCGTGTAACACCCGGCCATGATGAATTCGCCGTGCGCCATGTTGATCACGCCCATCTGACCGAAGGTCAGCGAAAGGCCCAGCGCCGCAAGCAGAAGAATGGATCCCAGACTCAGCCCGGTGAAGAGCTGGCCGATCAACACGTCCATATTTGGATTCCTAACGGGGTCGGCCGGGTGCGGGCACCCCCTCACAAGAGCCCGCACCCGGCACTAGTCGACTACTTGAGGCCCTTGGCCCACTCGTAGGACTTCAGGTACGGGTCCGGCGTGACGGCCTTGCCCGAGTCCCACACCGTGTAGATCAGTCCGTCCGGACGAATTTCGCCGATGCGAGCGGTCTTGGTGATGTGGTGGTTGGAGCCGTCGACGGTGACCAGGCCCTCCGGGGCCTCGAAGGTCACGCCGTCGGCCGCGGCCTGAATATCGGCCACCTTGAACGACTTCGCCTTCTCCACGGTGTTCTTCCACAGGAAGACCGAGGCGTAGGCGGCCTCCATCGGGTCCGAGGTCGGCTTGTCGGCACCGAATGCGGCCTTGTAGTCCGCGACGAATTTCTTGTTAACGGGCGTGTCGACCGTCTGGTAGTAATTCCACGCGGTCAACTGTCCGGCGATATTCTGCGCGCCGATCCCGGCGACCTCTTCCTCGGCGATGGATACCGAGACCACCGGCATATCAGCGGCTTTCAGGCCCGCATTGGTGTATTCGCGGAAGAATGCCACATTCGAGTCACCATTGAGGGTGTTGAATACCGCGCCCGCCTTGGCATTTCGGACCTTGTTCACAATGGTGGAGAAGTCGGTGGAGCCGAGCGGGGTGTAGTCCTCGCCCTTGATCTCGATGCCGTTCGCCGCCGCGTAGGCCTTGATCTCCCGATTGGCGGTCTGCGGGAAGACGTAGTCCGAGCCGACCAGGTACAGGGACTTGATGCCCTTCTGCTTCAGGTAATCCAGCGCGGGCAGGATCTGCTGATTGGTGGTCGCGCCGGTGTAGAAGATGTTCTTGCTGTCCTCCAGGCCCTCGTACTGGACCGGGTAGTAGAGCAGCGAGTTCAGGCTCTCGAACTTCGGCTTCATGGCCTTGCGGCTCGACGAGGTCCAGCCGCCGAATACCGCTGCGACACAGTCGGAGCTGATCAGCTTCTCCGCCTTCTCCGCGAACGTCTTCGGATCCGAGGCGCCGTCCTCCAGCACCAGATCGAGCTTCTTGCCGAGTACGCCGCCAGCGGCATTGATCTGGTCGACGGCCAGCTTGGTCGAGTTGGCGACGGTGACCTCGGAGATCGCCATGGTGCCCGACAGCGAATGCAGCGAGCCGATCTTGATCGAGTCCTTCGAGGTATCGACGCAGGACGAGGCGTTGGAGCCGCTGCTGGAGGCGTCATCCTTGGCGCCACAACCGGTCAGCAACAGACCGGCGAGTGCGACGGCCGTCGGCGCGACCAGCGCCTTGCTGACGCGGCGCGAACGCGATCGACGGATATCACGGGATTCTGGCATGGAGCGCCACCCTTCTCACTTCATCAGGTGTTCGGCGGCGCTGCGTGCGCCGCGCCGAATACGCCCGCCTTTGGCCCGGTCACGGCTGTAGACCGGGTTGTATACAAAGGCTGTATTCGTGGTGCGAACGTTAGACAGAAGTTGTTGCGCCGGAATATCTCTCGGTGACGAGTCCGTTTCGCACGTTTCCGCGATGTGAACGTTTGCGGAAATCACTCGGCAAACCACTGTGAGGACCCCCACCTGCCTACGGTTGCGTAGCAAGACAGCGGTACGGCAGGCTCTTTTTGTACAACGTCAAAACGCCGATTCCGCGGCTGCCCGGTCGTGGAGGCGTGAGTCCGAGGAGGACCGGTGGGTCACTACAAGGCGAACGTTCGGGATATCGAGTTCAACCTGTTCGAGGTGTTGGAACTGGACAAGCTCCTTGATACGGGTGCCTATGGCGATCTTGATTCGGAAACCGTGCGGGAGATCCTGGCCGAGGTGAAGCGGCTGGCCGAGGGGCCGGTGGCGGAATCCTTCGCCGCGGCCGACCGCGATCCGGTGGTCTACGATCCGGCCACCTTCTCGATTTCGGTGCCCGAACCGCTGCGCAAGACCGTCCAGGCCGTGCACGAGGCCGACTGGAGTCGGCTCGGCATGCCGGAGGGCATGGGCGGCACGCCCGCGCCCGCCGCGGTCATCTGGTCGATCAACGAGATGCTCACCTGCGCCAACCCGGCCGCGAGCTTCTTCAATATGGGCCCGGTCATGTCCTCGGTGCTGTTCAATGTCGGCACCGAGCAGCAGAAGCAATGGGCCACAAAGGGTTACGACCGCGGCTGGGCGGGCACCATGGTGCTGACCGAGCCCGATGCCGGTTCCGATGTCGGCGCGGGACGCACCAAGGCGGTCCGGCAGGAGGACGGCTCCTGGCATATCGAGGGCGTCAAGCGCTTCATCTCCGGCGGTGATGTCGGTGAGACCGCCGAGAACGTCTTCCACCTGGTACTGGCTCGTCCGGAGGGTGCCGGTCCCGGCACCAAGGGCCTCTCGCTGTTCTACGTGCCGAAATTCCTGTTCGATCACGAGACGCTGGAACTGGGCGACCGCAATGGCGTCTACGTGACCGGTGTCGAACACAAGATGGGCCTGAAGTCCTCGCCCACTTGCGAACTGACCTTCGGCGCGACCGATGTGCCCGCCAAGGGCTGGCTGGTCGGCGAGGTGCACAACGGCATCGCGCAGATGTTCCAGGTGATCGAGAACGCCCGCATGGTGGTCGGCATCAAGTCCACCGGCACGCTGTCGACCGGCTACCTCAATGCGCTCGACTACGCCAAACAACGCGTGCAGGGTGCGGATCTGACGCAGATGGCCGACAAGGCCGCTCCGCGCGTCACCACTACCCACCACCCGGATGTGCGGCGTTCGCTGGCGATGCAGAAGGCCTACGCCGAAGGTCTGCGCGCGGTATACCTTTACACCGCCGCCCATCAGAATGCCGATGTGGCGCAACTGATTTCGGGGGCGGATGCCGAATTGGCGCATCGCGTCGACGATCTGCTGCTGCCGATCGTCAAGGGTGTCGGTTCCGAGCGGGCCTACCAGTACCTGACCGAATCGCTGCAGACACTGGGCGGTTCGGGCTATCTGCAGGATTACCCGATCGAGCAGTACATCCGCGACGCGAAGATCGACTCGCTCTACGAGGGCACCACCGCCATCCAGGCGCAGGACTTCTTCTTCCGCAAGATCATTCGGGACAAGGGTGTGGCGTTCGCGCACGTCAACGGGCAGATCGCCGCCTTCCTGGAGGCGAAGACCAGCCGCTTCGAAACCGAGCGGGCGCTGCTGGCCACCGCGGTCGCCGATGTGCAGGCGATGGCCGCCACGCTGACCGGCTATCTGATGGCCTCCCAACAGGATCCGAAGGAGCTGTACAAGGTCGGGCTCGGCTCGGTGCGCTTCCTGCTCGCGGTCGGCGATCTGCTCATCGCCTGGCGACTGCTGGCGCAGGCCGAGATCGCGGCCGCCGCACTGGCCGCCGAAGCACCGGAGAAGGATCGGGCGTTCTATTCCGGAAAAGTCGCTGTCGCAAGCTTCTTCGCGAAGAACGCACTGCCGGAACTGACCGCGGTGAAGAACATTATCGCCGCGATCGATAACGACATCATGGAGCTGGACGAAGCCGCATTCTGACTCAGCAGTTGGACTGGAGGGGCCAGCACGCGGTCGGACGGTACGGCGGCGGCGAGGGCGTCACGCTGGTCGTCGAAGTGCCCGGGTCGCGGCCCGGATCAGCCGAATCGTGCGCGAGTGAGCTCGCGATCACGATGAGGACCACCACCATTCCGACCAGGGCAACCGCGAAGACCACCCACCCCGCCGCCGTCTGCCGCCTGCTCGGCGGCAGCGGCGCGGGGATGACGTGCCTGCGCAGCTCGCGCGCCGACGGCGACGGCGCTTTGGGCTGTACCTCGTCGAAGCCGTCCGCGAGCAGTTCGGCGCGGGAAGGCTTTTCGGTGAGGCCGAGCGCATCGCAAGCCGCGGCGACCCGATCCGCGGTCCAGCTACGCGGTCCGGCCGAGAAACCCTCGAGGTAGATACGGAGTTCGGTAGCGTCACGGGCATTCGAGACGACGATATCCATGCCGGGGCGCAGGTTGGTTCGAGCAGGCCGCACCGCGACCCCACGAAACGGCACGAGCACGATGGCGCCGCAGATGTGGCCCGGATCGATCAGCGCCCGCTCCAGCCGGGTCTTCACCGCATGCGTGCTGTGCTCCAGCTGATCGACGGGATTGCCGGAGATCTCCTCGTCCAGATCGGCGGGCTCCGCGCTGATCGTCCACGGACCGTCGCCCGGAATGCTCAGGATCCCGCTCTGGCGGCGGCGGAAGCCCTTGATATCGGTCGCGGTAATGCCGCGCGGGGTCAGAATGATCGCATCGACTCGACGAGATCCGTGATCGCCGACCTCCAAGCCGACCAACGCGAGACCGGTCGTCGGATACGACCGCAGGCATTCGACGAATTCCTGTTCGGCCCCGGAGAGATCAGCTCCGGTCTTGATCTTCACCAGCATCGCGTATTCCCTACCCTCATCCGGTTCGACCCGGCGTCCCACCGTCCACCGCGCCGGTACTGATGATGACCCGCCGTCGCCGCGAAGACCACCGGAAAGCCAAGAAGACCAGCACAATTCAGCTATAGCAAACCGGCCAGTCGGATCTGTCGCTGCTGACCGATCCCCTAGCGGTACCCCTAGGACCGCGCGGATAAGCCGAGGTTCCGGAACCACGCACCACACAATTCGGTGCCGCCGCCCCGCCGATCACCGGCCTACCCGCTAGTACGCTCGGATTCGGTCCGGCAGGACGGACCCCGCCACCGGCGGCGGACAAGGAGGCATGAGCATGGTTTCGGCGTTGCAACCACGCATTTCACCCGGTCGGCTCCGCGAGCTGGGTCCGATCAATTGGGTTGTCTGGCAGATACTTTCACGCGCCGCGGGGACGGATGACGCACATCTGTTCAGCACACTCGGCCGCACCAAGGGACTGTTCCGCGGCTGGCTGCACTTCTCCGGGCGATTGATGCCGGGCGGCCGACTGCCCAGGCACGAATCCGAGCTGGTCATCCTGCGCGTCGCACAACTGCGCGACTGCGCCTACGAGATGGACCATCACATTCGACTCGGCAGGCGGGCGGGCGTCACGCCGGAAATCCTGGACCGGGTTCGCACCGGCCCCGCCGCCGATGGATGGTCGGGCAAGCATCGCGCGCTGCTCACCGCCGTCGACAAGCTGGTCGAAACGCGCGATATCGACGACGCCACCTGGTCCGCGCTTGCCGAGCACTACGACGAGCGCAGCCTGATCGAAATCGTGCTGCTCATCAACCAGTACGAGGGGCTGGCCGCGACCATCACCGCGCTGCGGATCCAGCGCGACGGCGTCTGAGCGACCGCGGCGTCGGCGCACAGTTCTCCCCGCCAGCGCCGCCCATTCTCGATTTAGCAATTCCAGAGCGATCGCCCCTGACAGCCCCTAAACTGAAACACGACACGCACAGAGTGACGATTTTCATCCCGTCGTCACGTAGTAACCAGAGCTTTCGAGACACATACCGACGTGTGTCGCACGCCAAAGTGTGACAGCACCAAGATCGGAAACCCCTCCATCAAGCTAGCTGACCATTTGCTGTCGGCTCGATAGAGAAAGGGGCCGTCATGACTGTCAGCCTCGTGTTGATCGTGGCGGGATTCATTCTTCTGTCCATCGTGATCACCAGCTTCCTGCTCCCCAGCGGTGCGGATACCGCACGGCATCCGAAACCCCACAACGAGACCGGTGATCAGTAAGCCCTGCGGCTCAGCGGTTTTCGATGAGCTGGGCCAGGCCGTCCAGGACTCGAACCAGACCGAATTCGTAGGCGTGGTCGGCGCTGTAGGCGGAGTCGTGCGCCTGCCCCGCGACCGCGCCGACGCGGGCGGCCAGCGGATAGCGCTCGGCATCGAAGAATTGGGCCAGTAGCGGGGCGGCGCGTTCCCACCATTGCCGGTCGGACATGGCGCTCTCGGTCGCGGCGCGTTCGGTGTCGATAGCGATGCGCGCCACCGAGGTGACGAAGCCCAGGACGTAGGTGACGGCGGCGTCCATCTCGAGATCGTCGAGACCGAGGCCGTCGAAAGCGCGCAGTTCATGTTCATATTTGGCGGCAACGCCCGGGCCGAGCGGTGGCCGCGTGGTCGGCAGATAGGCGACCCATGGGTGGCGGACCAGCATGGCGCGATTCTCGGCGGCGATCGTCGTGACGCGATCGCGCCAGGGCAGATCGGTCAGGTCGGCACGCGACATCTCCCGATAGACCGCGTCGATCATGAGGTCGACGAGTTCCGCCTTGCCCGGCACGTAGGTGTAGGTAGCCATCGGGGTCAAGCCCAGCTCGGTGGCTACGGCTCGCATGGTGAGCGCGCCGATCCCATCCGCGTCCGCGATGTCGATCGCCGCCGCGACCACGGCATCCACACTGCTGCGCTGTTTCGGTCCACGCACCGATGTGGCGGGCACGCGCCACAGCAGTTCCAAGGTGCGCACGGGATCGCCCGCGCCGCTGCGGTCCCGTGACTGCCCGGCCATGCCGCCTCCTCGTGTTCGCGAGATCCCGATCGTATCGGCGCGATCCACATAACAGTGTGACTACTCGGGAATTTCTCTACAAAGTACAGCGTACTATGTATAGTATTTGAGTCCAGCTCCCGAGGAGGACCTTGTGAAAATCACCGCTTCCGCCATCTCGCTCAATGTCGCCGACCCGCAGGCCTCGGCAAAATTCGCCATCGACCACCTCGGCTTCACCGAGCAGATGTCGGCCGACGGTTTCGTCTCGGTCGCCCGCCCCGATGCCGGTTTCACTCTGTGCTACCTGCGCACCGGTCTCGACAGCTTCAAGCCGAAAGACAAAGCGGGGAGTGCGGGCCAGGGACTACTTGTCGCGTTCGTCGTGGACGATATCGATGCCGAGTACGAACGACTCCAGAACGAGGGCGTGCCGATCGTCACCCCGATCGAGACCGAGCCCTGGGGTGAGCGCTACTTCCAGACGGCTGATCCGAACGGCGTCATCCTGCAATTGGTGCAGTGGGTCTGATGGGAGTCGAGGTCGCATGCCGTGCCGTCGTCAAGGCATGCGACCCCGGGATTCACCATGGGCCTGCACGCACTGTCAAGGCCTCGCGGCGGCGTGCAAGCCCGGCGAACCCACCCATGCGTAACGCTGCGGCGGCGTACGACTCCCGCGACTCGCTACCAATTCCATTGACACAGAACGGGCTTGCACGCCGTATCGACGAGCGCGGATAACGCGGCCGAAATACGGCGTGCAGACCCGCCTTTGGATACGTGGAGCGGGGGCGGCGTACGACCTCGACGTCTTGGTCAACCAATTCATTTGATGCACACCGGGTTTGCACGCGTAACGCTATGTTGCGACGGCGGCGCGCAACCCGGTGAACTCACCCTTGGACACCTCAGGCGAGGGCGGCGCGGAAGACCTCGACGGCGGGGGTGGAGGGGCGGCCGAGCAGTTTCTGGAGGTCGCCGGAGTCCACATCGAGGATGCCGTCGTCGACTCCGGCGTCCGCATCCGCGAGCACCGCCGCGTAGTTGCCGGGCAGACCGGCCTGCTCGAGCGCCGCGCTGTAGTCCTGCTTGGACAGATTCTCGTAGCGCACCGGCTTGCCGGACGCCTGCGAAATCACCTGGGCGAGTTCGGCATAGGTGAGACGCTCATCGCCGCCGAGTTCGTAGATCCGGCCCGCGTGACCGTCGGTGGTCAGCACCTTGGCGGCCGCCTCGGCGTAGTCGGCGCGCGCTGCGCCGGCGACGCGACCCGCACCCGCGGCACCATGCAGCACGCCGGACTCGACCGCGTGCCCGAGCCCGCCGCAGTAGTTCTCCCAGTACCAGCCGTTGCGCAGGAGCGTGTGCGGGACAGTCGATTCCGCGAGCACCTCTTCGGTGCCCCGGTGCTCCTGGGCCAGGATGAGCGGGTTCTCGGTGGCGCGCGGAATGCTGGTGTAGGCGAGCAGTTTCACGCCCGCACGCTCGGCGGCCCGAATTACGTTGGTGTGCTGGGCGACTCGCGCACCGAATTCGTTTCCGGAGACCAGCAGCACCCGGTCGACACCGGCCAAGGCGCGGTCGAGCGCTTCGGCGTCGTCATAGGAGGCCTGCCGGACCTCGACGCCCCGCTCGGCCAGATCGGCGACCTTCTGCGGATCGCGCACGATCGCGACCACCGGCGTGGCCCCTTCGCGCAACAGCGCCTCGACGACGAGACGGCCCAGCTGCCCACCGGCTCCGGTTACGGCGACGGTCATGACTTACCTCCATGAGTCTGTACGTTTCATCATGCACTAACTAATAGTTAGTACTATGCATTCCGCAGACACTTTGGTCAAGTTGGGTACTATCGATTCCATGACCACTCAGCGCACGCCGTTGGTGGATACCGACGATCCGACGCTGGAAGCCGACGTATTCGCCCGGAACTGCACGTCACGACCGGTGCTCCAGAATGTGGCCAGCCGCTGGGGCACCCTCGCCCTGGTCGCGCTGCGCGAGGGGCCGTACCGGTTCAGCGCCCTGCGCCGTCGCGTCGACGGCGTCAGCGAGCGCATGCTCTCGCAGACCCTGCAGGCCCTGGAGCGCGACGGCATGGTCCATCGCGAGGTACAGGAAACCATCCCCCCGCGAGTCGAATACACCCTCACCGAACTCGGCGCCCTGGTCGCCGAACGCCTGGAAGACCTCATCCAGATCCTCGAAACCAACATGCCCCGCGTCCACGAAGCCCAAGCCGCCTACCACCGCGACTGACCTCCACCACGCAGGTCACGACTTGCTCGACCGATGCGCGCCCCGTCGACGGGCACTCTGGTCGAATGATCACCATGTACCGGTGGTGGAGGTCTCTCGGCCGATGCCGCAGCCGTTACATGGTGATCAACTGACCAGGGGGAAGGCCGGGGCGTTGTGGTGGGTTGGTCTGGGTATGGAAATTTCCTCGGCTGTTGATTTCGCGCGGACCACCAAGCGGTCCGTGCTCACGACGATCCGGCGCAATGGGCGCCCACAGCTGTCCAATGTGCTGCATGTGGTCGGTGACGACGGGATCATCCGCATCTCCATCACCGCCGACCGGGCCAAGTACCACAATCTGGTGCGCGATCCGTGGGCCGCCATCCACGTCACCCGCGACGACTTCTTCGCCTACGCCGTCATCGAGGGCACCGTCGATCTCACGCCCGTCGCCGCGGACCCCGACGACTCCACTGTCGACGAACTGGTCGGCTACTACCGAGCGGGTTCGGGCGAGCACCCCGACTGGGACGAATACCGCAAGGCCATGGTCACCGACCGCCGTGCCCTCGTTCGCCTGACGCCCACCCACGCCTACGGCATGCTCTGACGATCTCAGTGCTTCAGAAGCTCCGACACCGTGACGAATTGATAACCGGCGGAACGGAGTTCGCCGACTATGCGCGGAATGGCGGCGAGGGATTCGTTCCACTGGCCCATGACATGCAGTAGGACGATGGAGCCGGGCCGCACCTTGGAGACGGTTTCGGCGACGATGGCGTCGGTACCGGCCTGCTTGCCCGAGTCGGGTTCCACATCCCAGGTGATCGTCGTGCGGTCGTGGTCGGAGAGGTACTTCGGTAGGGCCCAGAGTTTCTTGCCGTAGGGCGGGCGGAAGGTGACCGGGCCCTGATAGCCGGTTTTCGCGATTTCCGCGTCGGTTCGTTCGATCTCGTCGCGGACGGTATCGCCGGAGACGAGCACCATGCGCCGATGGCTGTAGGTGTGATTGCCGATTTCGTGGCCGGACTGCGCAATGGCCCTGCCGTATTCGGGATGCGCGGCCAGATCCCGGCCCATGAGATAGAAGGTGGCCGGAATCCCGGCTTCGGCAAGGACTTTCAGCACTTCCGGTGCTTTGTCCGTCGGCCCGTCGTCGAGCGTCAACGCGACGACTTTGTCGGTCGTATCGACCCGGTTCACCAACCGCCCCGCCAGTTGGAAGGTGCGCGAGTTCATCAGGTAGTAGCCGCCGACCGCCAGCGCCAACACCACCACGAGCACCAGCGCACTACCGATCAACCATGTGCGTCGCATTGTTCAGCTCCAATGAAAAACGGTGGCGTCCGGACCTTTCGGCCCGAACACCACCGTCTTCGACACGGATCAGAAGTTGATCATGTGGCCGGCGAGGCCGTGGAACGCTTCCTGCAGGGCTTCGCTCAACGTCGGGTGGGTGTGCACGTTGCGGGTCAGCTCGTTGACGGTCAGGTCCCACTTCTGGGCCAGGGTCAGCTCCGGCAGCAGTTCGGAGACATCCGGACCGATGAGGTGACCGCCGAGCAGTTCACCGTACTTGGCGTCGGCGACCAGCTTGACGAAACCGGTCGGATCGCCGAGGCCGTGCGCCTTGCCGTTGGCGGTGAACGGGAAGGTGGCGACCTTCACGTCGTAGCCCTCGTCGCGGGCCTGCTGCTCGGTGAGGCCGAAGCTGGCGACCTGCGGCTGGCAGAAGGTGGCGCGCGGCATCATCCGGTAGTCGCCGAGGGTGACCGTCGGCGCTCCGGCGATGGTCTCCGCGGCGACCACGCCCTGGGCCTCCGCGACGTGGGCGAGCTGCAGCTTGCCGGTCACGTCACCGATGGAGTAGATGTGCGGCACATTGGTGCGCATGTTGTCGTCGATGACGATCGCGCCGCGCTCGAGCGCGACACCGGTGTTCTCCAGGCCGTAGCCCTCGACCCGGGGCGCGAAGCCGACAGCCTGCAGCACCTTGTCGACGGTGACCGTCTCCAGGTTGCCGGTCTTGTTGTCCTTGATCGACACGGTGACCTTGGAGCCGTCGTCGTCGATCGACTGCACGGCCGCACCGGTGGTGATGGTGATGCCGAGCTTCTTGTACTGCTTGGTGATCTCCTTGGAGACGTCGGCGTCCTCGTTCGGCAGCGCACGGTCCAGGAACTCCACGATGCGCACATCGACGCCGTAGTTCTTCAGGACGTAGCCGAACTCCATGCCGATCGCGCCCGCGCCGACGATGAGGATCGAGCCGGGCAGGTCGCGGGTGAGGATCTGCTCCTCGTAGGTCACCACATTCGCGCTGAGCGAGGTGCCCGGCAGCAGCTTGGTGACGGTGCCAGTGGCGATGATCACATTCGAGAAGGTGATCGTCTCGGTGCCGCCGCTGGACAGGGCGACCGAGAGGGTGTTCGCGTCGGTGAAGGTGCCCTTACCGTCGAACTCGTCGATCTTGTTCTTCTTCATCAGGAAGTGGACGCCCTTGACCCGGCCGTCGGCGACCTTGCGGCTGCGGTCGAACGCGACGCCGAAGTCGAAGCTCACGTCGCCGGAGATGCCGAAGGTCTTGGCTTCCTTGGTGAAGATATGCGCGAGTTCCGCGTTGCGCAGCAGCGCCTTGGAAGGGATGCAGCCCACATTGAGGCAGACACCACCCCAATACTTCTGCTCGACGATCGCGGTACGGAGGCCAAGTTGTGCCGCGCGGATGGCGGCGACATAACCGCCAGGACCGGCACCGAGAACGACAACGTCGTAATGGGAAGTCACGCCGTCGAGCCTAACTCTGTCGAGCAAACTTCACCCACCCGTCCCCCCACAACTATGCGATACGAGCCACATGATGCCCCGGCTTTCGGGTGCGCGGACCGATACGGGGACGGATATCGCCCTGGCTGTCGGGCGCGGCCCAGCTCGACGGTGAACTAAATCCGCTCGCACCGCCATCAGGTTCAATAGCAATTGGCTCTCGACTCCGTAGCACGCCGGTTGGTGCACCCGGCACACCACAGCGGCTGTCTCGTGAACATTATTTACCGAGACCGCACACTGCCGCATATCCGCGAGCGAACCCGGTGCGAACCGAGGCGCTTGTCGCCATCGCGCGACCAGGGGTCTTAGTCGCGCCAGACCTGCTGCGCGATGCGGGCGAAGTTGCCACCGAATACCGCCGCCCGATCGGCCGCACTGAATCCGCGATCGGCGAGTACCGCGTCCAATCCGGGCAGCTCGCTCAGTCCGAGCAGATCTTCCGGCGGTACCCACTGCAGCGGCCCCCACTTGGTGTACGCGTCGGAAAACGCCCCCGGATCCTGCGTGAGCATGTCGTTGAAATCCTCGGCATCGAAGGAGTAGTCGGATCCGATGCCGATATGTTCGATCCCGACGAGTTCCGCACCGTATTCGATATGCGCGGCCATTGCCGCGATTCGCTCGGCCCGGCCATCGATCGCATTCTGGCCCAGGAAGATTCCCACTCCATTGATACCGATAACGCCGTCGGTCCGGGCACAGGCCAGCGCCTGTTCATCGGTGATATTGCGCGGATGCGCCCACAGTGCGGCGAAATTGGAATGGCTGTAGATCATCGGAACTTCGGTGCATTCGGCCAGGTCCAGTCCGGTGCGGCGGGAGCAGTGCGAACCGTCGACGAATATGCCGACCTCGTTCTGTTTGCGGACCAGATCTCGGCCGTAGGCGGTGAGTCCGGTGTCGGTGGCATCGAGACAGCCACAACCCGCCGCGTTGGCGTGGTTGTACGTCGGCAGCATTGAGCGAACGCCCAGTTCGTAGAACATTTCGAGGTTATCCGGATCACCGCCCAGCGGCCCCGAATCCTCCAGGTCGAAGGCCAGCGAAATAGTATCGGCGGCACCGATATCGGCGAACCGCTCGACGAGCCGGAACCGACCGTCGCCCAGCGCATCCCGGCGGAACTTGTGCAGCAGCGCGAGCGAATCCTCGGTCGACTGATGTGAATACCCGACGTTCACCGATAAATACGACCCGACCGGATAGCGCGCCAGGTCGGCGATCCGAGCGGAATGCAGTAATGGCAGGCAGCAGTGCTGCTCCCAGAGAAACTGTGGCAAACCGGCCACCTTCCGCCTCGGTTCGGTATCGGAGCAGCGATCCTACTGATCCGACCGGTACGTATGTCACTACTCGAACCGATGTCGAGCAACCGGTAACAGGCCGCCCGAATTGCCCGATTCATCGAGTGATATCTCACCTTTGAAGCCTCTCGGCAACAATGTGGACATGACGGGCGTTGAGCAAACTGTGACCGATCCCTACCTGTGGCTCGAAGAAGTAACCGATGAGCGGGCCCTCGACTTCGCCCGCGCACACAACGAGCTGGTTGTCGAGCGTTTCGCCAGCTCCGATCGGTTCACCGAGCTCGAGCGCCGCATCCTGGACATGCTCGACACCGATACCAAGATCGCCTACCCGGGTCGCCGCGGCCGCTGGCTCTACAACTTCTGGCGCGATGCCGAACACCCGCGCGGGCTGTGGCGGCGCACCACCTTCGCCGAATACGCCAAGGAAGCGCCGGACTGGGACGTGCTGATCGACCTGGACGCACTCGGCACCGCCGAGGGCGAGAACTGGGTGTGGGGCGGTGCCGCGGTGCTGCGGCCGGAGCAGTCGCGTGCACTCATCAGCCTGTCCCGCGGCGGCGCGGATGCCAAGGTCGTGCGCGAATTCGATATCGAAACAAGGGAATTCATCGATCCGGCCGACCGCGGTTACTTCCTGACCGAGGCGAAGTCCGAGATCCGCTGGATCGATATCGACTCGGTGTATGTCGGCACCGATTTCGGGCCGGGTTCGCTCACCGACTCCGGCTATCCGCGTATCGCCAAGCGCTGGCGGCGCGGCACCCCGCTCACCGAGGCCGAAACGGTATTCGAGGGCGAGGCAGGCGATGTCGCGGTCTCGGCAGGCTACGACCGGACCCCCGGCTATGAACGGCATTTCGTCGGCCGCGCCACCGACTTCTTCAACGAAGAGGTGTATCTGCTCGAAAGCGACGGCAGTCTGCGGCATCTCGATGTACCGACCGATGCCAGCGAGTCCTGGTACAAGGATTGGTTCCTGGTCCGGCTGAAGTCGCCGTGGGAAATCGGTGACAAGACCTACCCGGCCGGTGCGCTGCTGGCCATGGACTTCGAGAAATTCCTTTCCGGTGCACGGGAATTCGAGGTGATTTTCACCCCGGACGAGCACACTTCACTGCACGGCTACGGCTGGACCGAGAACCATCTGCTGCTGATCACCCTCGAGGACGTGCAGACCAAGCTCTACGTCCTCACGCCAGGTCCGGACGGCTGGCGCCGGGAGCCGCTCGCCGACACCCCGCCGATGGCGACCACCAGCGTGATGAATCTCGACCCGCTGGAGGGCGGCGACGAATTCATGCTGACCACAAGCGGATTCACCACTCCCGCCACCCTGCTCGCCAGCGCGGTCGGCGGCCGGACCGAACAACTCAAACAAGAACCCGGCTTCTTCGACGCCGATGGCATCGAGACCGAGCAGTTCTTCGCGCGCTCCGATGACGGAACCATGGTGCCGTACTTCGTGATCCGCCACCGCGACCGCAAGGACACCCCCGGCCCGACGGTGATGTCCGGCTACGGCGGCTTCGAGGTATCCCGCACCCCCGCCTACAGCGGCGCCTCCGGCATGGGCTGGCTGGAACGCGGCGGCACCTGGGTAATGACCAATATCCGCGGCGGCGGCGAATACGGCCCGCAGTGGCACACCTCGGTGCAGAAGGCCAACCGGCACAAGGTCTATGAGGACTTCTCCTCGATCGCCAAGGATCTGGTGGCCCGCGGTATCACCACGCACGAACAACTGGGCGCGGTCGGCGGCAGCAACGGCGGCCTGCTCATGGGTGTCATGCTGACCCGCTATCCGGAACTGTTCGGCGCCATCGTCTGCCAGGTCCCGCTGCTCGATATGCAGCGGTATCACCTGCTGCTGGCCGGTGCGTCGTGGGTGGCCGAATACGGCGATCCGGACAAGCCCGAGGAGTGGGAGTACATCAGCAAGTACTCGCCCTACCAGAACGTCCGCGCCGACGCGGCCTACCCGCCGATCCTGCTGACCACCTCCACCCGCGACGACCGGGTCCACCCTGGCCATGCCCGCAAGATGGCGGCGCTGCTGGAGGAACAGGGCCACACCATCTGGTACCACGAGAACATCGAGGGCGGCCACGGCGGTGCGGCCGACAACAAGCAGTCGGCATTCCAGGCCGGACTCATCTACGAGTTCTTCACCCAGACGTTGATGGAGCGGTAATCAGGTTCAACCGGCCCGGTGCATCCTGCACCGGACCGACTTGTCGCGGCGGTGTGTCTACGATGTAGACTCGATCTACGCCGTAGACAAGGAGTCGTCATGCGAATCGTCGATACCCCCGGCGCGCGACTGCATACCGAAGCGGCCGGAACCGGACCGGATCTGGTCCTCATCTCCGGTGGCGGTGGTGATGCCGGAATGTACGAGGCCGTCGTTCCCCTGTTGGCCGACCGCTACCGCGTCATCACCTACGACCGGCGCGGCAATTCGCGAAGCCCGCTCACGGATTCGCACGCCGCGATCGATGTCGCGACGCAGGCGGCGGATGTCATCGCGGTCCTCGACGCCTACGCGATCGAGCGCGCACACGTCTTCGGCAGCAGCGGCGCCGCGATCATCACGCTCGAACTACTTGCCGCACACGCGGATCGGCTCATCGATGCAGTCGTGCACGAACCGCCGCTGGTCCAACTGCTGCCCGCCGAAAGCCCTGCGCGGCAGGAGATCGCCGACATAGGCGCACTCGCCGTTGCGAAAAGTCCGATGCGCGCGTTCGCGGCATTCGGCGTCATGACCATGCCGAATGTGCCAGGGATCCTTCGGTCGAGTCCGGGACAAACTCTGCTGGCCGGTGCAAGTCGCGTATCGCTCGCGATCGGAGCCGCGCTTCGCCGGATCACCCGGACTCAGCCGTCGACCATGACCCGCCAACTGAACAATGCCGACCTGCTGCTGCGACGCGAACTGCCCGCCTTCTGCTTCGACTACCACCCGGACCTGGCCGCCCTCCGGCAGGCCGAGGTGCCGTGGCAGCTGGCGACCGGACGCGAGAGCGTCGGCAAGCCGTACTACGTCGCCGCACACGCACTGGCCGGCGAACTCGGCCGCGACTGTGTGGAATTCCCTGGCGGACATGTGCCCTACCAGTTGCAGCCGAAGGAGTTCGTCACCCGGCTGGTGGAGCTGATCAGCGCATGAAAAAGCCGACTACCCGGATCGCACTGAATCGCGACTATATTGCCGCGGTGGCGCTGACCGTCATCGATACGGCCGGACTCGACGGCTTCACCATGCGGAAATTAGGTGCGGCACTGGGGGCCGACCCGATGGCGGCCTACCGGCACTTCACCGACCAGCAGGACCTGTTCGACGGCATCGCCGAGGCGATGTTCGACGAACTCGAAATGGAAACCCTTCCGTGGCAGGAAGATTGGCCGGACCTGATGAGCGCCTACGCACACCGCCTACGTTCCACCCTCCGCCGCCACCCGAACGCCGTCCCGATCTTCGCGACAAGACCGGTCCGCAGCACCACAGCAATCGAAACCGGAAACTGGATGGTCGAACGCCTACAAGGCGTCGGCTTCACCCCCGCGGTAGCCCTGCAATTCGCCCGCTGCCTGCGCGAATACGTAGTCGGCCACATCCTCAGCCACACCGTGGCCGCCGTGGCAGCCGAACGCAGCCGCAAACCCACCCCGCACACCCCCGACTACAACACCCTCGCCGCAGCCGCCGACGCCACCGCAAACACCGACCACTTCGAAATCGGCCTCACCGCAATGCTCGACGGCTTCGCAAAACATCTCAGCGAAACCGCCGACCCTACCTAGTTCGAAGGCAGATGATTCAGCGCTGCTTCGGCAGCAGACTCTCGAATGCGCTGTCCACCAACATCCTTCGCTCAGCCTCGGTGCTCGGAAGCGCGTCGGGGGAGACGCGGGCCAATTGGTTGAAGCCGTGGTAAATACTCACAGCGACAACCGCTCTGGTCCGCGCCTGTCCGGCGGTCAGCCCCAATTCACCTAGCAGTTCAGCCACGTATTCGATGCGCCGGTCGGCGACCCGGCGCAGTGTCGCGGCGACCGATGCCTGGTCCGCCGAGGCCAATAGGGCCAATTCGATGCGTCCGGTCGCCGCGTAGTCGATGACCTGGGCGAAGAGTCGATGCAACCGCTCGGCCGGATCGGTCTCGATGGCGATCTCGGCGATCACATCGTCGGTGCTGCGCTGCTCCCAGCGCGCCAGTGCCGCCTCGACGAGGGCCGCACGGTCCTTGAAATGCCAGTAGAAGCTGCCCTTGGTGGTGCCGAGCCGCTTGGCGATGGGCTCGACGGCGACCGCCGCCAGACCGCCCTCCGCCAGCGCGTCCAGTGCGGCCTGTGCCCAATCGTCGGCGCTGAGCCGTGTCTTGGCGGTCGCATCCCCTTGTGCCATTCCCGTACGCTACCGTATGGTCATTCCATACGGCCCCGTATGGGCTATCGGAGGAATGTGATGCCGACTTATGGACGGATCGAAATTCCCGAACGAGCCACCCTGGCGCGCTCGTCGGGCAGCGATTGGGATTACATCGATTCCTACGAAATAGCGTTGCCGCCGGGCGCTCCTATCGATCCTCGGAATTGGACCCGAAAGATATTCTTCGGCAACCCTTTTCCCGATCACGAATGCGATGAACGCGAGCATGTGACCGCCGATGCGACGGCGGTCCTCGACTTTGTCGTCTCGGTACTCGTCGACGACGGCACGGTCACCATCACTTCACTGGTCAAGTATCGAAATCGCTGGGGCCGAGGGTATTTCGCTGTCGTGCGGCCATTCCACCGTCGGCTCGTGCCGTGGATGCTTGCGCGCGCCGCCCGGAGTTTCGCCCGCTGACGCGCCGTTTCGAACGGATGCGGGGACGCCTCTGTTCCGCGGTCGTAGGCTGAACCCATGTCTGGCGACATACGCGGTGTGCTCTACGACATCGACGGCGTGCTGGTGACCTCCTGGCGCGAGATCGACGGCGCGGTCGACGCCGTGCGCCGCGTGCGCGAAAGTGGTTTGCGCCGAAGGTTTCTCACCAATACCACCTCCCGCACCTGCGATGAGATCGCCGAGCGACTGCGCGACGCCGGGTTCGATGTCGATACCGCGGAGATCGTCACCGCCGCCCGGCTCGCCGGCGAATATGTGGGCCGCCGCTACCCGGATGCGGCCGTGTGGGTGCTCAATCACGGCGATATCGCGGCCGACCTCGCCGAGCTGACCCTCGACGACGAAGATCCGGATGTCATCGTAATCGGCGGCGCCGGTGTGGAATTCACACATGACGCGCTGAGCCGGGTGGCGGAGCTGATGCTGGACGGCATTCCGGTCGTCGCGATGCACAGCGGCCTGACCTGGGCCACCGATACCGGGCTCCGGATCGACGCGGGCGCGTATCTGCCGGGGCTGGAGGCGGCGGGCAATGCCGAGATCGCGGTGGTCGGCAAGCCCGCGGCGGCCGGATTCCGTACCTGCGCCGACCTTATGGGTCTCGAGCCGGCCGAGGTGTTGATGATCGGTGACGATCTGCACTCCGATGTGCTCGCCGCCCAACACGCCGGTATGACCGGAGTTCTGGTGCGCACCGGCAAATTCCGACCCGCCGTTCTGGCGGCGGCTTCGGCCGCACCGGAACACGTCATCGATTCCGTCGCGGAACTGCCCGCGTTGCTGAAAGGTCTGTCGAAAGAATTATTCTAAAAAAGTCCTGCAAAACACTTTCGGCGTGCCGAACCTCTCAGCATCCTCCGTTGCGGCAAACAGTCAGTGACGCCCACTGTGGCAGCAGTTAGATCGGAGAGCGGCATCCGGTAAGCGCAATAGCAACCGAGCGGCCAACTTTCGGCTAACACCTGTTTCGCCGAAGGTTGAGACGAACGGCCCGATCGATGACGAGGGGATCGGGCCCTTCGGTATTGTCTGCCCCAATGTCACAGGATGCGAATACGGGACGAATGTATGCCGGGCAACCCGTAGAGGACCGGCAACGTCAGCGGCGTGCGCGTTTTCTGGAATCGGGCCTGACGGTCTTTGCGCGCGATGGCTACGCCAATAGTTCGGTCGGCGCTATCTGTAAGGACGCCGGGCTCTCCTCGAGGCAGTTCTATGAGGAGTTCACCGGCCGCGAATCCCTCCTACTCGAGCTCTACGAGCAGATCGATAGGGAATCGCGCGATGCGGTGACCGCCGCCCTCGAGAAGAAATCCGATGCGACCGCGCTGGAGATCATCGATGCCTCGGTGCGCGCCTACGTCGAATCCATCGGCTCCGATCCGCGCAAGGCGCGGGTGGCGCTGGTGGAGGTCGTCGGCGCCGGGCCGAAGGTGGAGAAGTTCCGGCTGGAGTTGCGTCGCGTCTGGGGCTCGCTACTCGCCGGCGCCGCGGAGGATGCCGCGTTGCACGGCGAAATCCCAACGGGCGATTACGAGATGCGGGTGCTGGCCATCATCGGCGCGGTCAACTACGTGGTGGATTCCTGGAGCGGTTCGGATCCGCGCCCGCCACTGGACGACGTGATCCGGGTACTCAGCCGAGTGATCATGGGTGCCGTCGGCGCGTAGTTGCGGCGGCTGTCGGTTAGCGTGCGCTCTATGGAGACGGTTCCCATCCAGATGCCGGACGGCACCACCGTGCCGGTGCGGCTGTTCCCGGCGACCGGTGCGCATCGACATCCGGTGCGCCCGGATGCGCCGCGTCCGGTGGTGGTGATGGTGCCCGGCCTCGGTGTCCCGGCCGGGTACTACGAACTGTTCGCCCAGGCGCTGGCCGCGCGCGGCTTCGATGCCGCGATCGGTGAACTGCGCGGCGCGGGTGACAGTCGCCCGCGTCCGAGCGCCGCGAGCACCTTCGGCTACCACGAACTGGCATCGGTCGACTTCCCGGCGATCTTCTCGGTGGTGCGTGACCGGTTCCCGGACAGCACCCCGTATCTGCTCGGCCACAGCATGGGCGGCCAGCTCGCGGTGCTGTACGCGTCGCGGATCCGCGGCCGCCTGGGTGGGCTGATCCTGATCGCCTCCGGTACCCCGTATCACCGTGGATTCCGGGGTATTTCGGGTCCTGGCATGCTGGCAGGCACCGCGGCCATATCGCTGACGGCCAATCTGGCGGGCTTCTGGCCCGGCGACCGGATCTCGCTCGGCGGGTTCGGACGCCAGTCGAAGGTGCTGATGTCGGATTGGGCCCGGCTGGCTCGCACCGGACGCTTCGTGCCGGTCGATGCGGATATCGACTACGAGGAGCGGATCGCCAGATTGAAGCTGCCAGTGCTGTCCATCACCATGACCGGCGACGATCTCACGCCGAGCAGTTCGGCCGCACATCTGCTGGCCAAGATGCCCGAGGCCGAGGTGACCACCTGGGTACAACCGGAACCGTTGGGGCACAACGGCTGGATCCGTCGGTACGGCAGCACGGTCGATCAAATCGAAAAGTGGTTGCGGGACCGCTAGATGGTGACCGCGCGCCTACGTCGCGACGAAGCGCAATCGAGCAAGCCGTCATAGGCTGGTGCTCGTGTCGAATGAGCAACGGCGGCAACTACATCTGGATGTCATCGCGGAATTCCGCGCCAATGCGGGAAAGGTCGGCGGGCAGTTCGCGAACATACCGCTGCTACTGCTGACCACCACCGGCGCCCGTACGGGCGAATCCCGAACCTGGCCACTGGCTTTTCAGCGCGACGGTGACCGGGTCGTGGTCTACGCCGCAAACGGCGGACGGCCGAATCGTCCGGGGTGGTACCACAATCTGACCGCGCACCCCGAGGCCGTCGTCGAAGTCGGTACCGAATCGTGGCCGGTGGTCGCATCGGTTGCGGAAGGTGATGAGCGGCAACAGCTTTGGGAAAGCAAGCTGGTCGACGCACCATTCCTCGCCGACTTCCAGGCCAAGGTCTCCTGGCAGATCCCAGTGGTCATCCTGGCTCCTACTAACGGCAATTCCTAAGTGTGGCTGGGAGCCTCAGCCTGTTGACTGTGGGCTCCCCTCTTATTCAGACCCGTCGATCTGTGCTCGGAACTCGCGGGCATCCGGCCCCGACAGCTCGTAGGTGACAGCGACCGGCTCTGCCGGGTTCAACTCGTCCCGCCCGGCCGGGCCAGGCACCATCGAGGCCACCAACTCCACCAGTTCCGTGTAGGTCAACGCCTGCTGCGGCGCAGACGGATCGAAATCGTTGATGGCGCCACGCTGCAACGGTTTTCCGCCGACCCGCGGCCACCACACCTCGAGTGTCGACCATGGAATGCCCTGAAGCAGAGCTACTTGCAGATCCTCGGGTGCCAGAGCGTTGCGGCCATGTTGTTCGGCGACCTGCGCGGCGCGACGCAGTAGCGAAATCACTGCCGGACTCGCCCCCGTGATCGTGGTAACGGAACCAAATCGTGAGGTCATGGCATCGACACTATCGCCCGTACTTGCTGTTGCCGCCGGTATCGAAGACCTCCATCGGTGAGCCGTCCGGCATGGTGTAGAACCGCGACCCGACGCACCACAGTCGGATTGTCTTGCCTGGTGCCGGGCAGGCGATTTTGTCATTCTTGGTCACGGGCTGCTCAGCGCACCGAATGACCACGCCACCCGCCTCCTCGCATTGCTGGATTGTGACGGCCTCCGCCGGGCCGATGGCAGCCATCACAGCTGCAACGCAGGCAGCTGTCACGAAGAGCAGGCGCTTGTTGGCAATTTGCATGATTCCCCCACGGAATCCAGGTAATTGAGCAAACACAGGCTTTGCCGTGCCTTTCATGGTTCGAGGTACAGCCGTTCGTTGGGCAGGCGAGGCAGGCCATGCGTGTGTCCAGGAATCACTGTCACCGCATCGGGGTAGTGGTGAGCGCGCCAGTCCGCTACGAAGATCAGCGCGGCAGTGAGGCAGGCAGCGAAGTCGAACCGGGCACCGTGCAGGAATACAGACAGGTGGACATCCGGGTCACTCGGCAGCGGGGACACCTGCTCACCCATGACGGTGGGCGCTGCGATCGGTCTGCGCCGATAGGCCGATGCGTTCATCTCGTAGCAGGCTTGGATCGCTCACATCGAGCGAGAAAACCCCGATTACTTTGGCCGGGTCCGGGCTGTTGGTCATCGGTCGGCTCCCGGTGGACGAATACCTACGCACATACGGATCGCCTCGACCACGGCGACTCCGGAGGGCCGGAACGTGTCACGTGGCGGTTCGATCCACACCCGCAGTCCGGCATGCCCGTCAGCGGGCGATGGCAACGCGATCTGCGCACCGAACCTGGCAACAGTGACGTTGAGCCGGAACAACTCTGAGAACAATGGCACGTCGTCGGGCAGGTCGGGCCGGACGATGAACGTCCATCGTCGCGAGCGGGGATGGGAGATAATCGGACCGACAGCGCACTGCCGAGTCTGCATGTGCGCCTTGACCATCTGACCGAGCGTGCCCGGCATGGTGACCGCGGATACGCTGCCCGCCCGCACTGTGATCCGCCCGATAGCGGGATCGACTCCAGCCGCAAGCCCACAGATCTGCCGATAGAACAAACATCGACTGGTAGGAGTGTCGGCCAGCAGATCCGGTATCGACTCGCCCATCACCGGCCACCATCCACGATGGTCAGGGTCGGCGGCCATTGGTGACCGCACGGATACACCTGCTCTGGGGTGACCAGGTCGCATACAAGAGTGATCGCCCGCTTCAGCTCGCCGACGTGCTCGATGCTGGGTGTGAGCACGGCGACGGATTCAGCGTCGCCGATATGTTGTGACAACAGCAGCTCTGCGGCGCGGGAGCCGAGGTCGAACATGACGACCTCGATGAGGAAGTAATTGTGCTCTGCCGCTATTTGTTTCAGCTCTGCGGCGGTCGACGCGCCCTCCACGGTGGTGTCCCAGCGCACCACGCCGATCGCGTTCGGCTCCAGTCCAGAACCTGCGGTGTCTATGGCAACCCCGATTGGGGGCTCCCACTCATCGAGGGCACCGATGAAGCGCGTCAGGGCCTCGGCCGACGCGTCGCAGTACACGGGACGTTGCGGCCCAATGCATGGTGCGGCCCGATTCGGTAATGCGTGGTTTGGCATTGCGGTCTCCCCAGATAGGTTCCATTTCATCCCAATTGGAGTATGCCGCTATCCAGTTAGTGGCATATGCCACTTACGGAAGTCGGGAAATATTTCGGCGAGATAGCAATGTCGGTCAGAAATTTATCGGGTACTCCTGGCGGAACGCCCACCGTTGCGGCGGATACACCGCCTCATCGAACTGAATCGGACTGTCGTCGGAGGCGTAGGCCACCAGCCAGTGAACCAAGACCGGTGACGCATCCGGCAGATCGAGCGCCGCCAACTCGTCTGCGCTGGCTGTCCGAGCGCACGCCTGATCGCGGGCATAGGCAGCGCGCATACCGAGGACGTCGGCGAGATACGGGAACGTGCCGCCCCGTATCCGCTCGGCGACCAGCAGGCGCGGCGCGGAATCGGCCAGGGCCGCCGGAAACCACGATGTAGATAGCTCCGTAGGGCCGCTCACCTCGTTGTATATGATGCGCCGCCGCCGCACGACAGAGCTGCCCTCGTCGAGTTCGAGCGCAGTCGCTACATAGTCGGGCGCGTCCACTTTGCCGACGAGTGGGAACTCGACACGCTCGGTGTCGGAGTACATCGTGCCCATCGTCGCGGCACGCTCGAAACGTTCACGCGCTCGCGGCGCGGCATTCGATTCGCGGACGAACGTGCCCGACCCGCGGCGTGATTCGACCAGTCCCTGCTGCCGCAGCGCCTGCAAAGCCTTGGTTGCAGTCGGCCTGGATACATTCCATGCGGCGGCCAGTTCCCGTTCGGATGGAACCTCCGCGCCTGGCGGCAGGTCGCCACGAACGATCTGATCCCGCAGGTATCCTGCGATTTGCAGGTATTTCGGAAGTACCTCTTCGATCTCGGGCAACACTTCATCCTTGGTCTGAGTACCATATGCCACTGGCCAGTTTATGAGTCGCGGATTGGTTGGCGAACGACGATGACGACAGTAGCGATCGCTGCGGGTGGGGGCGGCGACGCGGTCACGGCGGCCATGCTCGCCGACAAAATGCCAGCCCTGGGCGTGGCAGCCATCATGAGCTATTCATGGGATCGGTTGATGAGCGACCCGGCACCTGGTCCCAGGACGCAAGCCGACTTCCACGGGTTGATCGACCGCGGCGGAGTGTCCGAGGTGCCACCCACGGCGGCCCTGTGCGCCGACGGGAAATCGACACTTCCGCGCCTCGCGGAGCATGTCGCACAACCGCTACTCCTGATGGACATCGCGGCCGGGGCCAACGGTCTCGCGCATCAGATCCGTTGCGCGGCAGACACCTTCGACGCTAACGAGATCGTGGTGATCGACACGGGCGGCGACATCTTGGCTGCTGGAAATGAGCCGGGGTTGCGGAGTCCGCTCGCCGACTCCGTTGCCTTGGCCGCCGCGCTTACGTCCGGGCTGCCAACTCGAGTGTTCGTAGCTGGTGTCGGACTTGACGGCGAATTGTCCCGAGCAGAACTCGACGGCCGATTGAACGCTCTGGATGCGGAGCATGTAGATGACCTGATAGCCAGGGACGCGGAAGGATTCGCGAGCATCTGGTCGTGGCACCCATCGGAGGCCAATGCTCTGCTGGCCGTGGCCGCGTCCGGATGGCGCGGCTCCGTCGAGACCCAGCGCAATATCGTCGTCGAGGTCACCGACATGGCGACGCGCATCTACCAGATTTCGGCCACTGCCCTTGCGAAATCGTCACTGGCGGTATTGCTCACGCGGACATCCTCTCTCGAAGAGATCGAGCGGTTGCTGCGAGAGCGCCGCGGATACAGTGACATCGACATCGAGCGCGAACGCCTGGCGCACCGTCGCCGACCTCAGATGCCCACACCGGACACGCTCGACTTCATCGACGGTTACTCGGCCGACGCCAGCGCCCGTGGCATTGACGCTCTCACGGTGCGCCGCGTCATCGAAATGACTCACGCGACTGAACCATCTGCAACAGAAGCGTTGCGCGCCAAGCTGGCTCGCTGTCGATCAGACAACTTCAAGCCGCCTCTGTATATGGTGCGGCCAATTTCCCCCTGACCGGCAAATTGGGAAACTGGCCACGATGCGTAGGAGTGGTCGTCCGGATGTTGGTGGACAGCGCATTTCAGAGTCTGCTGCCGGAATGAATCAGCTGCCGCCACCGCAACCACCACCACCGCCCCCACCACAGCTCGAGCCCCCACCACAGCTCGAGCCCCCACCACAGCTCGAGCCCCCACCACAGCTCGAACCGCCGCCACAGTTGGAGCCGCCGCCGCAACCGCCGCCGCCTGCGTCACCACCGCTGCCTGCGGCCCATCCACTTCGACTGCGACGGTTGCGGCGCCCCCGACTGTCGCGGTTCGCGAGATTGATGATCACGAGCGCGCCGAACAACAGCACGATGCCGATCACGATCACGACCATGAATCCGTTCATTGTCCCCACCCCCGAGTGACGTTCAAGGCTTGTGCCCACCCCAAGTGCACCTGTTACGGGATCGCCGGTAAAGCCAATACTTTTGGGGCGTTTGAACGGCAGGCGGTCGATGTGCTCTGGTCAGGATTGCGAACCGTTGATGATCGCGCCGAGCAGGCCGGGGAAACGTTGCTCCAGATCGTAGCTGGCTCCCCTGGACCTCCGCCGCGGTCGGCTTCGTCGCCCTCGCGCTCGGCGTCGCAACCCTGCGCCGACCGGCACGCGCCGAAACGGCGGTGGTCGTTTCGGCGCGAAAACGCCTGTGCCCCAATAGCTGCCGGGTCGATCCGATCGGGAGCTATTTTTTCGGCGCGGATTCGGGGCGGATGGAGTCGAGCAGGTCGGCGCAGCGGGTGAGCAGTTCGCGCAGCGCGGCATGTTCGGCCTCGGTGAACTCGTCGGCCAATGCGCGTTCCACGCGGACAGCATTCACGTCCGCCTCCCGCGCGAGCGCCGCCCCCGCTTCGGTGAGACGGGTCTCCAGGACGTTCTTGTGCCAGGCATGCGGGGTGCGCTCGATGAGGCCGCGGTCCAGGAGATTGGTCAGGATCGTATTCATGGTCGGCGGGGTCACCCCGCACAGCCGGGCCAGCGCGGCGGCATTGATGCCCGGATTTTCGATGAGGAACAGCAGGGCCCCGTACTGGGGAACGGTGAGGCCCGCCGGTTTGAGCGCCGCGCTCTTCGCCGAGTTGAGGGCCTGTTCGGCGCGCTTGATATACGAGCCGAGGCGCTCGGAGGAGTGCATGGACGTCATATCCGCATGGTAACTGCCCGTCCACTGATTAGACTCTTGACGTTGATTAGAGTTCTAATATAAGTTCGTGCACATTCTAAGATGTGAATACATCCGGATGTTCGACTATCAGGAGCCACGAGCATGTTCCGCACCATCTCGACCATCGCCACCGCCATTGCCTGCACCGCCGTCACGGCGTGCGGCACCGCGACGGAGGCCGTGACCCAACCGGCGACCCACATCGGCACCGCCTACGAACTGCCCGGTGATCGCGTTTACCCGGAGGGCATCGCCGTCGATCCCCGCACCGGAGACACCTACGTCGGCTCATACGCCAACGGCGCCGTCTACCGCGCAACACCCGGCGCCGCGCGGGCCGAAATCTTCCTGCCCGAGGGGACCGACGGCCGCAAAACCGCCAATGGTTTGAAAGTCGATACGGCAGGAAGACTGTGGGTAATCGACTCGACCACCGGAGTCGCGGTGTACGACACCAGCAGCCGTGCGCTGGTCGCCCGCTTCGATATCACCGGCACCGAACCGAGCCTGGTCAATGATCTGGCCATTACGCCGGACGGCAGCGCATATCTGACCGACAGCCTGCGACCGGTGGTCTACCGGGTCACCCCGGAGCAGGTCACCGCGGCACACGGCGGAAAGGCCGATCTGACAACACAATTCGACCTGAGCAACATTGTCGGCCCGCACGCGCCGGACGCATTTACCTTGAACGGTATCGTGTCCGATGATTCCGGCCGCTATCTGCTGATCGTCGATATGAACTCCGGTGAGCTGTATCGCGTTGCGACCGCGGCGAATTCGCCGGAAATTCGCAAGGTGACCATGCGCGGCGCCGATCTGAAACACGGTGACGGACTGGAACTGCACGGCAGCACGCTGTGGGCGGCCCAGAATGCGAGCAACACCATTACCCGCTGGAAGATCAGTGATGACGGCGCGACCGTCGAGCTGGAACGCACACTCACCGACGACGCCCTGCGCATTCCCACCACATTGGTACGCAGCAATGGTCGAACGCTGGTCGTCTCTTCTCAATTCGATAAGGGCGGGCCGATGGGGCCCGGCACCCCGACCACACCGTTCGCCGTCCTGACAGTCGACGGAATCTGATCCCGCCGCGCGGCCGGTTCGTTCAACGGGCCGGCCATCGGCCTATTCGCCATATGACAACTTGATCTAAATCACGACGAAACGCCCGAACCCATCGCAGGTATGCCGCCGCGATGACGTAAGCTCGGCCGACTGACCGGGCACGCGGCTGGGGTGGCGACCTTCGGGCGAGTGTCATACGCTTCGCCGCGGAGGAAAACCGCCTCATGGAGGGACAATTGACCACTCCGAGCCATGGCGATGTCGGAACCGGCGGGCCACAAAAGGTTCCACTGTCGCAGCTGATCCACTTGATGGCCGAATATCAGAAGCTCGGCACGCACCGACAGACCTTTCTACCGGCGCCTGCGAGCGATACTTTCGTGCGTGGCTGCGGGATCGTCGCGGGCGGGTTCACGGCCGTGGGAGTCATCTGTGTGACGGTCGGGGCCTATCCCGGTGCGCTCGCGGTCGGTCTCCTCGGCCTGGTGCCCGCATCGCTGGCATTCTTCCGCGGGCGGCGCAATCGGCGGCACCGCACCGCGCGGCTGGATCTTTTCGATGTCGGCATGACCGTGTACCGCTCCGGTGAGCAGGTGGCCGGGTTCCGCTGGGACAGTGCCGAAGTGCGTCAGCAGGTCATCCCGTTCCAGAATTCCGCTCACACCGAGTACTCGCTGCGGATGTCGGGCCCCGACGGCGCCGAGGCCGCATTCGACGACATCCTGTTCGGCGACGCGCGTGAGTGGGGCAGGGCCATCCAGTCGGCCGTCACCTTGGCCCAGCTCCCCCGCGCCGTTGCCGCCATCGATGACGGCGCGACCGTCCATTTCGGCGAAATCGCCCTCGACCTGGCCGCACTCTATTTCCACAGCCGGGCCTACGCCTGGGAACAGATCCAATTGATCGATGCCCGAAGCGGTTTGGTCCGCATGAAGGTCGACGGCAGCTGGGTCTCGCTCACCCCCGTCGGCCAGATCCCCAACTTCTACATCTTCAACGAACTCGCCGAACGCCTACGCCTGGCCGCCGCCGCGGAGTTCGCCGCCGAATCGGCCGCAACCGAACCTGCGGATCTCGAACTGCCGACCGGCACACCGGCCGCCGAACCCGATGCAGCCACCCCGGCCGTCGACTCCGATCCACTCACGCCGGTAGTCGAACCCAACCCACCCACGCCGGTAATCGACTCCGATCCGACAGTCGGCAATGCGCCGGAGACAGCCGCCGAACAACAAATCGAACCCCCCACCCCAGCG
The DNA here is from genome assembly GCF_050942345.1 of Nocardia pseudovaccinii. Lineage (NCBI taxonomy): Bacteria > Bacillati > Actinomycetota > Actinomycetes > Mycobacteriales > Nocardiaceae > Nocardia > Nocardia pseudovaccinii. The sequence goes on along the minus strand of NZ_CP192074.1, from coordinate 1,052,676 downwards.
GCCAAGGGCACCCCCCAAAAAACCAACCGCCCCACCCAAGACCTGAGCGCCGCCTCGAATTAACCCCCGCCCCTTCCACCGAACCAATAGCCTTGATCGTTCGGCTTCGCCATTCCATTCATCGTCTCGAATAGCCGAAGACCGAAGGCCGGTCCACCAATGGTGGACCGGCCTTCGGGTCTAGATGTGTTGCAGAGAGGCGGGACTCAGAAGTCCATGCCGCCCATGCCACCGGTCGGGTCGCCGGCGGGAGCGGCGGCCTTCTCCGGCTTGTCGGCGACGACGGCCTCGGTGGTGAGGAACAGGGCCGCGATGGAGGCCGCGTTCTGCAGGGCCGAACGGGTGACCTTGACCGGGTCGGCGACACCGGCGGCCAGGAGGTCCTGGTACTCGCCCGAGTCGGCGTTCAGGCCGTGGCCCGCCGGGAGGTTCGAGACCTTCTCGGCGACAACGCCGGGCTCGAGGCCAGCGTTGAAGGCGATCTGCTTCAGCGGAGCCGACAGCGCGACACGCACGATGTTCGCACCGGTCGCCTCGTCACCGGTGACCTTCAGGTCGTCCAGCGCCGGAGCCGACTGCAGCAGGGCCACGCCACCACCGGCGACGATGCCCTCCTCGACGGCGGCCTTGGCGTTGCGCACGGCATCCTCGATGCGGTGCTTGCGCTCCTTGAGCTCGACCTCGGTCGCGGCGCCGGCCTTGATCACCGCAACACCGCCGGCCAGCTTGGCCAGACGCTCCTGCAGCTTCTCCCGGTCGTAGTCCGAGTCCGAGTTCTCGATCTCGGTGCGGATCTGCGCGACGCGGCCCTTGATGGCCTCCGCGTCACCCGCGCCCTCGACGATGGTGGTCTCGTCCTTGGTGATGACGACCTTGCGGGCCTGGCCGAGCAGCTCGATACCGGCGGTCTCCAGGGAGAGGCCGACCTCTTCGCTGATGACCTCGCCACCGGTCAGGATGGCGATATCGGCGAGCTGCGCCTTGCGACGGTCACCGAAGCCCGGCGCCTTGACGGCAACGGACTTGAAGGTGCCGCGGATCTTGTTCACGACCAGGGTCGACAGGGCCTCGCCCTCGACGTCCTCGGCGATGATCAGCAGCGGCTTACCGGCCTGGATGACCTTCTCCAGCAGCGGCAGCAGGTCCTTGACGGTGGAAACCTTGGAACCGACGAGCAGGATGTACGGATCCTCGAGGACCGCTTCCTGACGCTCCGGGTCGGTCACGAAGTAACCCGAGATGTAGCCCTTGTCGAAGCGCATACCCTCGGTGAGCTCCAGCTGGAGCCCGAAGGTGTTGCTCTCCTCGACGGTGATGACGCCTTCCTTGCCGACCTTGTCCATGGCCTCGGCGATCAGCTCACCGATGGACGCGTCGCCGGCCGAGATACCGGCGGTGGCGGCGATCTGCTCCTTGGTCTCGACCTCCTTGGCGGTCGCGAGGAGCTTGGTGGTGACGGCCTCGACGGCCTTCTCGATGCCGCGCTTCAGACCCAGCGGGTTGGCGCCGGCCGCAACGTTGCGCAGGCCCTCACGTACGAGCGCCTGGGCGAGCACGGTGGCGGTGGTGGTGCCGTCGCCCGCGACGTCGTCGGTCTTCTTGGCGACTTCCTTGACCAGCTCGGCGCCGATCTTCTCGTACGGGTCCTCCAGGTCGATCTCCTTGGCGATGGAAACACCATCGTTGGTGATCGTGGGGGCGCCCCACTTCTTCTCCAGGACAACGTTGCGACCCTTGGGGCCCAGCGTCACCTTGACCGCGTCGGCGAGGGCGTTCAGACCCCGCTCGAGGCCGCGACGGGCCTCTTCGTCGTACGCAATTGTCTTGGCCATTGCGTTGAGATCCTCCACATGTATATGGCTGACACACAGGTCGATCGCAGGTTGGATCGCCCCAGTTACGCTGGCCAGGTTCGGTGCCCGCGACGGACGACCGAGGGTGTCGATGTGACCCGGTCTCACCGTCCCGACCTGGCACTCACACGTCGAGAGTGCCAAGCCCTTTTTAGCACTCAGGGGTATCGAGTGCAAGGTCCGCCGCGCTGCTCAGCGCCGACTCAGGCCGAGCTGCGGTCGTCCACCCGGAGTATCAATGCGACGAAAGCATCGGCCCGGCGCTCCTCGGGCGTGCGTGGTTCACCCTCATCGACCGTTACGAGTTCCGCGTCGTTCAGCAGCAACTCCGCCTCCACCCGCATGATCGCCCGAATGAACGGTGGCGCGACATCGGGCGGCAGGTCGCCGTTGATGATGTAGCTGCCGTCGGGCTGCGATTCGGTGGAGACATAGGTCAGCGCACGCTCGAGATCAGCGCGTCGCTCCCCCGCAACTAGGTCGGAATCCATGCCATCCGCCATTGCTATAGCTTACCGGTGCGCCGGATCAGCCCTTTCCCGACAGGCCGACCAGTCCGGGATCCCTGGCGCCGACCCCAGTCGTGCGAGCAGCAAATCGCTGTCCGCCAATGGCTTACGATCCGCCGATCCAGCGCAGCGCGGCGCATGAACGGCGCCGACCTTATGGTGTCCAGGTGAGTGAAAGTCCCGGCTGGAACGCTATCGACGCGGCGTTGGAGCAGCTGTACCACGACACCGCGCCCAGCCATTGGGGAACGGGGGTCCCCTGGTCGCTCGGCGGACCCGATCCGCTGGACGGCATCAGCGCCTATCCGCGCACCGAACCGGTCCCACACTGGCACTACATCAGCTACGGCATGACCGAGCTGTACGAGAAGGAATGGGATAACCCGGACGAATCGGGCTGGGGATTCGAATTCACCTTCCGCCTGCTGCGCACCCCGGCCGACGAGAAACCGCCGGTCTGGCCCGCGAACTTCCTGCAGAATCTGGCCCGCTACGTGTTCCAATCCGGGAACTGGTTCGCACCGGGTCACACCATCAAGTCGAACGGCCCGATCGCCGCGGACCATCCGGATTCGGATATCCACGCCGTCGCCTTCACCGTCGACCCGGAACTCGGCGCCATCGACACACCGCACGGGCGGATGCAGTTCCTGCAGATCGTCGGCCTGACCATGCCGGAGTACCGGGCCGCGCAGGGCGGGCACACGCTGGCGGTGCTCGACGAACTCGCGCCGCGGCTGCCGCTGTTGGTCACCGATATCGAGCGCGGACCGCTCATGGAGGAACCGAAGGCCAAGGCGAAATGGCCGCGCTGGGGCGGGGGCCTGACCGGGCGGGCGTAGATTTCGCCATGGAGGAAGATCAACGATCCCGAAGGGGGACGCCCGTGCCCGCATTGCCGTTCGATTCGCTCTATCGGCACGGGTTCGCGCGGGTGGCGGTCGCGGTGCCGCGGATCCGGGTCGTCGATCCCGCGTTCAATGTCGAGCAGACGCTCGAGCTCGCTCGGCAAGCGGCCGCCGACGGCGCGGTGCTGACGGTCTTTCCCGAACTCGGACTCTCCAGCTATACCGCCGACGATCTGTTCCACCAGGATGCGCTCGACGATGCGGTAGCCGCGGCAATCGAGCAGGTGGTCGCGGCGAGTGCGGAGATCGATACGGTGCTGGTGATCGGTGCGCCGGTGCGGACGCAGGGGCGGCTGTTCAACTGCGGCATCGCGATATGCCGCGGCATCGTCCTCGGAGCGGCGCCCAAGAGTTATCTGCCGAACTATCGCGAGTTCTATGAGAAGCGCCAGTTCGCGGCAGCACGCGAGACCCTGGAAGACCACATCACGATCGCGGGCCAGCGGGTGCCGTTCGGATCCGATCTGCTGTTCACCGCGACCAATCTCGACGGCTTCGTATTCCACCTGGAGATCTGCGAGGACGGCTGGGTTCCGTTGCCGCCCAGCGGATATGCCGCGCTGGCCGGTGCGACGGTGCTGGTCAATCTGTCGGCGAGCAATATCGTCATCGGTAAGGCCGACTATCGGCGCGCGCTGTGCACCTCGCATTCCGCGCGCTATCTGGCCGCCTATCTGTATTCGGCTGCGGGACACGGTGAATCGACCACCGATATGGCTTGGGACGGACAGGCGCTGGTTTGCGAGAACGGCGACCTCCTCGCCGAGGGCGAGCGGTTCTGCGACCATCCCCAGTTGATCACCGCGGATCTCGATCTGCGGCGGCTGGCCGCGGATCGTATTCGCACCACCAGTTTCGCCGACAATGTGCACGATCACCGCGACCGGCTGGTGCGGCTGCGGCGTATCGAGATCGAGTTGCCGGTTCCGACGAGTGCCATCACCTTGGGCCGCGAAATCCAGCGCTTCCCTTACGTTCCCAGCGATCCGGCCGCGCGCAACGAACGGTGCGCAGAGGTGCATCACATCCAGGTCGAGGGCCTGAGCACCCGGTTGCGTGCGACCGGCAGTCAGTGCTTGGTCATCGGCGTATCCGGTGGACTGGACTCCACCCAGGCGCTGATCGTCGCGGCCAAAACCATGGACCGGCTCGGACTGCCACGCGCGAATGTGCTGGCCTACACCATGCCCGGCTTCGCGACCAGCACCCGAACCCGCACCGACGCGCACGCGCTGATGGACGCGCTAGGCGTGACCGCGCAGGAGATCGATATCCGCCCGTCCGCCACCCAGATGCTGCGCGACCTGAATCACCCTGCCGCCGAAGGTATTCCGCAGTACGATATAACCTACGAGAATGTGCAGGCGGGCGAGCGCACCTCACATCTGTTCCGACTTGCCAACCAGCACAACGCGCTCGTGGTCGGCACCGGCGATCTCAGCGAACTCGCCTTGGGCTGGTGCACTTTCGGTGTCGGCGACCATATGGCGCACTACAGCGTGAACGCCTCGGTCCCCAAAACACTGATCAAATATCTGATCGCCTGGGCGGTCGACACCGATCAGTTCGGCCCCGAGGCGGGCCGGGTGCTGTCATCGATCCTGCAGACCGAGATCTCACCGGAGTTGGTGCCCAGCCACGATTCCACCGCACCGAGCCAGAGCTCCGAGGCCACCGTCGGCCCCTACGAACTGCAGGACTTCCACCTCTACTACATGCTGCGCTTCGGTTACCGCCCGAGCCGAGTCGCCTACCTGGCCCGGCACGCCTGGTCCGAGCGCGACCGCGGCAGCTGGCCGGACCTCATTCCGGCCGACCAGCGCAACACCTACGACCTGCCGATCATCAAACACTGGCTCGCCGAATTCCTGCGCCGCTTCATCCAGACCAGCCAGTTCAAACGCTCCACCCTGCCCAATGCCCCGAAAGTCGGTTCGGGCGGCTCACTTTCACCGCGCGGCGACTGGCGTGCGCCGAGCGACGCCTCCGCCGCCGCCTGGTTGGACGAACTCGCCCGCAACGTCCCGGAGAACTGAGCCGCCGTCACGCCGCGATGGGCTCACGGTATTCGAGCGGGATCCGTGAGCCACGCCGCACCGATATCCCGCGCGATCGGATGGCCCTGCGCTGCCGTGTCCTGGCCGCGTGCGCGAGCGTCAGCGAGCGGAACCATAAACACAGCGCGCCTCCGCGCGCGCCGGAGCCGAGCGCCAGCGAGGCGTAGTCGTGCGCGGATCGAATGCCGATGACTATCCAGGCAATTCGACATCGTCCAGCGATGAACGCGGCCCGGGCGTTCATGATTTCTCGGCGGCGATCACCGACAGCAATTCGGACAGATCGGCTTCGGCCTTCGCCTTGTCGACGCCGAGATCGGACAGGATTCCGGAACCGTTCTCCTGTTCGAGCAGGGCGAGCAGGACATGTTCGGTGCCGATGTAGTTGTGTCCCAAGCGAAGTGCCTCGCGGAAGGTCAGCTCGAGCACCTTCTTGGCCTCAGCGCCGAACGGAATGAGCGCAGGCACCTTCGCCGGATCGGCGGGCTGCCCGGCGATGGCGTCGTTTGCCGCATCCCGGACCGCGTCGAGTTGCACCCCTTGCGCGATGACCTCCCTGGCGCCGAGGCCTTCCGGTTGGGACAACAGGGCCAGCACCAGATGCCCGATGGAGATCTCCGGATTACTGGAGGTGCGAGCCGCCTCCTGCGAGGCCACCACCATCTTTCGCGCGCGCGGCGTGAACTTCGCGAAGCCCGCATTGGGGTCCATGGCCGCCGGATCACCGGGCCCCTTCGGCACGAACCGCTTCTGCGCGGCCTGTTTGGTGACGCCCATGCTGGCGCCGATATCGGTCCACGAGGCGCCGGAGCGGCGGGCCTGATCCACGAAGTGGCCGATCAGATGATCGGCCACTTCGCCGAAATGCCCGGCCGTGACCACCGCATCGGAGAGTTGGTCGAGCACATTGTCCGGACGTGCCTTCTTGATGCCCTCGATCAGATCGTCGAGTCGTACGTTGATTGCCATGCGTCAACCATAGGTTGACGATTCTCGATCGTCAACCGCTAGTTGACGATTTTCAGGGACGTGCCGCCCCGGCCGCACCACGCACGATCCGCTCCTTGAACCAGGCCGCCGTCCGCCCGGTCAGCACGGTCCGTCCCGGCGAGTCGTCCGCGTGCAGAAACTGGATGACGCCATCGCGCCGACCGAGGCTGATGCACTGGAAGAAGTACCGGAACCGCAGCTCACGGGGTGCGCGGCCGGCCAGCCGTGCGACGACCGCATCGGCCGCATACTTGCCGGTGGGCAATGCCGTAGCACAGGCCATCCGCAGTTCCCGACCGCCCGGACCCGCGATTACGGCAGCGTCGCCCGCCGCATAGACATCCGGATGCGATACCGATCGCAATGTCTCGTCGGTCAGCACCCGACCATGCCCGTCCACGCTGAGCCCGGCCCGCTCCGCCAGCTCCGGCACCCCGAATCCGGCGGTCCACACCGTCACGGCGGCCTCGACGACGGACCCGTCCGCCAACCGCACGCCTTCCGGAGTCACCTCGATAACCTTTGCGTCCGACCGAATCTCGACCCCGAGCCGCTCCAGCGCCCGCCGCACATGATCGCGCGCCCGCGTCGACAGCCAGGCGGCGGGCTCATCCGAGCCGAGCAGCACCACCCGCGCATCCGGTCGGGACTCGGCCAATTCCGCGGCCAGCTCGATACCCGTGGCACCGCCACCGACGACCACGATCCGCCCCGCCGGAATTCCGCCCCGCAGATACTCCGAATCCTCCGGTGTGGAAACCGAATACGCGTACTCGGCCACCCCTGGCACGCCCGCCGGATCGTTCGTACTGCCCAACGCGTAGATGAGCGAGTCGTATTCGAGATCCGGTGCGCCGTCGAGGATCACCTGCTTGTGATCGGAATCGATCCAGCGCGCCCACGCCCGCACGAAGTGGATTCGCTTGGGTTCGAGCAACTCTCGCAGATCCCATTCCGGAATCGACTGTCCCGCACTGTATTGGTGCAGCCGCACCCGTTCGACGAAGGACGCGCGGGCGTCGACAACGGTGATGTGGGCGTCGCGGGCGGTGCGCGCCAACCTGCGGGCCGCCGCCAACCCCGCGTATCCGGCGCCCAGGACGACGATTCGATGCTGTCCGGTCATGATGTGGCTCCCTTTTCGATCGGCCGACACCCCTTAGACTGGGCAGCCCTCCGATCCCTGACAGCCTCGGATCATGACCCGCGTCACTCCCGCCCGATATAGGACAGCTTCTCCGGATTGACGATCAAGCGCAGCGCGGTCACCGCATCGTCGAGGGTGTCCACGCCGACCACCAGCGCGGGTTCCCCCGCCAACCGCACGACGACCGCGAGCGCGCCGTTGATCTCCTCCAGCGCCATCACCATCCCCGGCACCTCCCACCGGAACAGTCCGGCCACGTACCGCGCGACCGCGGGAGCCCCGACGATCGGGCGCCGCGCCGCGGTGACCTGACCGCCGCCGTCCGCGGTCGAGACGACATCGGCCGCGAGCATCCGCTCCAATGCCTCGATATCCCCGATGCGAGCCGCCTTCAGGAAGCGCTCGATCAACTCGCGGGCCTGATCGGCCGGGACATCGAAGCGCGGACGCCCCTCGCGCACCCGGATACCGGCCCGGCGGAAGATCTGCTGCGAATTGGCCTCGGACACCGCCAGCATGTCCGCGATCTCCCGGTGTGCGTATCCGAACGCTTCGCGCAGCACGAAAACCGCCCGCTCGATCGGGCTCAACCGTTCCAATGCCATCAGCAACGCCAGCGATACCAGCTCGCGCTCCTCCACCGTCTCCAACGGCCCGAGCTCCCCGCGCGCGGTCGGTACCGGCTCGGGCAGCCACGGTCCGACATAGGTCTCGCGGCGGGCCCGGGCCGAAACCAGCCAGGTGCGGCAGAGATTCACGACCGCAGTGGTCAGCCAGGCCTCGGCCGAGCGAATCGTGCCGCGATCGGTGCCATCCCAGCGCAGGTAGGTCTCCTGTACCGCGTCCTCGGCCTCGGTCGCGGAGCCGAGCATCCGATAGGCGAGCGCGAACAGGCGCGGGCGATGCGCCTGGAATTCGCGCAATCCATCCGGTTCCACCGCCACCTTCTTCCGTGCTCGGCCGCCGAAGATGACGGTACCGGTCGGGATCCATCCGGCCTTCGACAGTTCGGTGGCCGACCCGATGGTCCGGCCACCACCGAAAACCCGACCCAGATCGAATCCCCAGAAGCCCAAACCACCAAGTGCCGCAACGCTGCTCATAGCCGCAGCATTCCCGCGCGACCTAGACGATTCCTTAAGGAATGCCAGGCAAGCCCCAACAGCTCAGTGGTGCAGATCGTCCGCCGGATGCTCTTTACCCGGACTGCGCAGCCGCAGGCGGCTCGCCCCGCGGATCGCCGGACGCCGCAGGGCGGGTCGTCGCCGCTGCGCCCGCCGCTGGGCCCGGCGTTCGGACGGCTTGTGCTGCCAGGTTTCCGGACGCGCGGCCACCCAGCGCTGCGAATGCCAGGCGAACGGGATGTGCCCGAGATACAGCGCGACCAGCACCAGCAGCAGCACGATCGGATAGGTGACCAGCAGCGCCGCCGCGAGCGCAGTCAGCACCAGCAGCCCGGCAGCCGCCTGCGGTGCCACCGATACCGACTTCATGGCCAGCGTCGGAATCGTGCTGACCGCCAGCGCCGCCGCGAACAAGGTCCAGGCCGCGACCTCGTAGTAGCCGACCCACCAGCCGTCACCGAACTGCACGTACAGCCCGATCGGCACCAGCGCGATCAGCGCCGCCGCCGGTGCGGGGACGCCGACGAAATACTCGCGCGCCCACTGCGGTCGAGTGTCGTCGTCTAGCAGGGTGTTGAACCTGGCCAGGCGCAGCACAAGGCTCACCGCGAAGACCAGCGCGATGATCCAGCCCGCGCTGTTGCTGTCCAGCAGCGCGATGTAGATCACCAGACCGGGCGCGACACCGAAGGAGATGGCATCGGAGAGCGAATCGAGTTCGGCGCCCATCTTGGTGGTGGCATCGAGCATCCGGGCCAGCCGACCGTCGAGGGTGTCCAGTACGGCCGCGGCGCCGACCATCGCCAAGGAGATGTCGAGCCTGTCGTCCAGGGCGAACTTCACCGCGGACAGTCCGGCGCACAGCGCCATGATTGTCACGATGCTCGGCAACAGCCGGATGGTCCGGCGCCTTCGCTGCGGTGTGGGCAGGGTCTGCTCCATCATGAGTCGGTGGAAAGTACGGCCAGCACGGTCTCGCCCCCGATCGTGCGCTGTCCGGGTTCGACGAGTAATTCGGTACCCGCCGGGAAGTACGTGTCGACCCGGGACCCGAAACGGATCAGGCCATAGGTATCGCCGATGGTCAGTTTGTCACCGGCCTGCGCGTCGCAGACGATGCGCCGCGCCAGCAGACCCGCGATCTGCACGACCACGAGCTGCGCGCCACCGGCGGTGTCGATGACCATGCTGTTGCGCTCGTTCACCGCACTGGCCTCGGGCAGATCCGCCGAACGGAACTGGCCGGACTGGTGCAGCACGGTGCGCACGGTGCCGGAGATGGGGGTGCGCTGCACATGCACGTCGAGCACCGAAAGGAAGATGCTCACGCGCGGCAGCGGCGCATCGCCGAGGCCCAGTTCGGCGGGCGGCGTCGCGGTATCGACCAGGGCGATCTCACCGTCGGCCGGGGCGACGACCACGCCCGCCCGGTTCGGCGGCACCCGGTTCGGATGCCGGAAGAAGGTCGCGCAGGCCGCGGCGGCCAGCAGACCCGTGCGGCGCACCCACTTGCGCTTACCCCCGATGACCGCCACCGCGAGCGGCGCTGCGACAAACGGCAGCCCGGCGGGATGCAGCGGGGGAATCGCGGCCCGGACCAGATCGACGACATGGCCGACTCCGGTCGTTTCGGGCGTGCCGGGCGGGGTGGGACGGCGTGCCACAGGCTCCTCTTTCGTGCTCGATGCAGACGGTTTGCGCCCTTCAACGATAGGTCCGGCGCAAGCGTTCACACCTTACGGGAATGAAGCCTGTGGCACCCGCGGTCAGCTCATGGCTTTACGGCCGGTGAACAGCCGCACCAGGAACAGCAGAATCACCGCGCCGCCGAGGCAGGTGAAGAAGCTGAACCAGAGTCCGCCGCCTTCGACATCGACGCCGAGCAATTTGAGGAGAAATCCGCCTAGCAGGCCGCCGACCACGCCGACCACGATGTTGAGGAGGATGCCTTGTTGCGCATCCGTCTTCATAATCTTGCTGGCGATCCAGCCGGCGAGACCGCCGATGATGATCCACCCGATAATCCCGAGTCCGAGCATGGTGTCCTCGAATCACTAGTTGGGGCAGCGCGCCGCACCACAGGGCGTGCTTCGGAGGTATACCCGCCAAATGTGAGAATACGCACGCCCAACACGCGCGACACGGGCTAATATGAGGGGGCCTCATGTCTACGGTGACGTAGGCGGCCGGCCGATGAGGGACTCATTTCGATGCTTTCGGGGTACAACCCGGCGGCGCCGCCGCAGGTACATAGGAGACGCATTATGGCTGCTCAAATCACCCAGACCACAGGGGCTGAGCACACGGCGATCCTCGGGCTCGGCGTTTACCGCCCCGCTCGAATCGTCACCAACGAAGAAGTCGCCGGACCCATCGACTCGAGTGACGAGTGGATCCGCACCCGTTCCGGAATCAAGACGCGGCGCTTCGCCTCGAAGGAGGAGACGATTCAGAGCATGAGCGTCGCGGCCTCTCGCGGCGCGCTCGAATCCGCGGGAATCGAGGTCGAGCAGGTCGACTGCGTCATCGTCGCCACCTCCACCCATCTCTTGCTGACTCCGGCGGCCGCGCCGCAGATCGCGACCGAACTGGGCATGAACGGCACGGCGGCGTTCGATATCTCGGCCGGATGCGCGGGCTTCTGTCACGCACTCGCGCTGGCCTCGGATCTGGTGCGCGCCGGTACCGCCAGCCATGTGCTGGTGATCGGCGTGGAGAAGCTGACCAACACCGTCAATCCGAAGGACCGCGCGACCGCCTTCCTGTTCGCCGACGGCGCGGGCGCGGTGGTGGTCGGCCCGTCGGAGGAACAGGGCATCGGCCCGACAGTCTGGGGCTCGGACGGCACCCAGCACCACGCGATCCGCCAGGACAAGGACTGGATGGAGTTCTTCGCCGAAATCGAGGAGAAGGGCCTGGACGCGGTGCGGCCCTACCTCGCCATGGAGGGTACGGCGGTATTCCGCTGGGCCGCACATTCATTGGAGAAGGTCTGCCGCGACGCCATCGATCGCGCGGGCCTATCCACCGACGACCTGGACGCGATGATCCCGCACCAGGCCAACGGCCGGATCATCGAGATCATGGCCCGGGTGCTGAAGCTGCCCGAGCACTGCGCGCTTGCCAACGATATCGAGGAGACCGGAAATACCTCGGCCGCCTCGATTCCGCTGGCCATGGAGGCGCTGCTGCGCAATGGTGAGTCGAAGCCGGGCGATACCGCGCTGCTGATCGCCTTCGGCGCTGGTCTCTCCTACGCCGCGCAGGTCGTGACGCTGCCCAACTGGCAGTAACTCAGCCCAGACCAACGGTGACCTTCAGCTTGAAGGTCACCGTCTGGGTGACCGGCTCCAGCAGTTGCCACGACAGCGAATTCGACCGCAGATAGCGTCCCCGAATCGGAATCACGCCCGGTGCACATCATCGGACGCAGGCCTGACTCGTGTCCAGCTGTGTGTGTTCCCGTTCGACGCCGGACGCGATGGGATCTACGCGGCGGCCTCGACCGCGGACTTGATCTTGCCGAGCGTTTCGTTCATCCCTTGCTCGAGTAGTTCCTCGAACGGCGCCTCGCCGCCGAGCGCGGCATCGATGGCCCTGCGGGAGAACCAGCTGGTGCCGTTGGGCACATCGCGGCGTTCGATCAGCCGGGTGCCGGTGGCGGTCGGCTCCAGCGTGTAGCTCCAGATACTGCGGTTCTCGTTGATCCGAAATGCGAAGGCCTGGTTGGGCTCATAGCGCACGATGCGCGCGGTGGTCGGCCAGTACTTCTTGCCGTCGGTATTGAGGTTGATCGTCCAGGTGCCCGCCTTAGGCGTGCCGATCGCGAGCATTCGGACACACTGCGGGCTGAACTCCGGCATCCGCTTGAGATCGGCGACGACGGCCCAGACCTGTTCCGGCGGTGCCGCGATCTCGATCGTGGCTTCGATATTTTTCGGCAACACTGCCTCCGGAGAACTGTGCGACGGACGTCCGTCCAGCACGGCTTGACGATTTGGCAACAGCCTAGTCGGCGGCTGTTGGAAGACAAATGTGTCACTATTTCGCGACTTGTTTACCCGGCCGTGTAATGGCGCGCGCACAATGGCGGATAGACGAAGCATCAGACACTGCCACAAGCTTTTCCGTCAAGCGTGAGGTGATCGGCCGTGAAACTGCGCTCGCTCTTACATCATCGGCACGGGGATCAGCTCCCGCTGCTTCCCACCATCACACCCGAGACACCCGCTACCCGAGACATCTTCGCGCCGCGTATCGCACGCCCGGCAGTTCCCGACGAACAACTGGAGCGCCTGCTCACGCCCACCGAACTCGACTTGGTGCGCGAGCATCGCGTTTGACGAGCGTTCCATACTCGATAGGTGACTGCACCCGCTGCTACGAAACCGGCCATCCTCAGCGTCGACGACGATCCGGGAGTCTCCCGGGCGGTCGTTCGCGACCTGCGCCGCCGCTACGGGGCCGAGTACCGGATTCTGCGTGCGGAGTCCGGCGCGGACGCGCTCGACGCACTGCGTGAGATGAAACTGCGCGGCCAGCCGGTCGCGGTCCTGATCGCCGATTATCGGATGCCGGGCATGGACGGCATCGAATTCCTGGAGCAGGCCATGGACCTGCACCCGTATGCCCGTCGCGTGCTGCTGACCGCCTACGCCGATACCAGCGCCGCGATCGACGCGATCAATGTCGTCGACCTCGACCACTATCTGCTCAAGCCGTGGGATCCGCCGGAGGAGAAGCTCTATCCGGTGCTGGACGGACTGCTCGAGGCCTGGCGCAGCAACGACCATAAACCCGTCACCGAGACAAAGGTGGTCGGCAACCGCTGGTCTCCGCGGTCGTCGGAGGTGCGCGAATTCCTGGCCCGCAACCAGCTGCCCTACCGCTGGTACCTGGCCGAGGAACCGGAAGGCGCTCGGCTGCTGGAGGCGGCGGGCGCAGATCCGAATATCTGTCCGGTGGTGATCACCCCGGGTGGGCAGGCACTGGTGCAACCGAGCGACGGCGAGCTCGCCGAAAGTGTCGGGCTGAACACCAATCCGACCGGCGACTTCTACGACCTGATCGTGGTCGGCGGCGGACCGGCCGGACTCGGCGCGGCGGTGTACGGCGCCTCCGAGGGGCTGCGCACGGTACTCGTCGAGCGCACCGCGACCGGCGGCCAGGCGGGCCAGAGTTCGCGCATCGAGAACTATTTGGGCTTCCCGGACGGGTTGTCCGGCGCGCAGCTGGCCGATCGGGCGCGGCGGCAGGCCGCGAAGTTCGGCGCCGAGGTGATCACCACGCGCGAGGTGGTCGGGCTCGAGGTGAACGGGTCCGCGCGCACCGTGCGATTCGCCGACGGCGGGCGGCTGTGCGCGCACACGGTGATCATCGCGACGGGTGTGGACTACCGGCGTCATCCCGCACCGGGCGTGGACGATTTCACCGGGCGCGGTGTCTATTACGGCTCGGCCATGACCGAGGCCTCCGAATGCGCCGACCACGATGTCTACATCGTCGGCGGGGCGAATTCAGCGGGGCAGGCGGCGGTATTCCTGTCCCGCAACGCGCGCACGGTGCATCTGGTGGTCCGCGCGGATTCGCTGGAGAAGTCCATGTCGCACTATCTGATCCAGCAGATCGCGCAGATACCGAATATCCGCGTGCACACCGATACCGAAGTGATCGCCGCCGACGGCGACGATCACCTGCAGCAGATCGTGGTGCGCAACAACCGGACCGGCGCGGAAGAAAAAGCCGAGGCCGAGCGGTTGTTCCTGTTCATCGGTGCCGCACCACAGACCGACTGGCTCGACGGCGTGGTCAAGCGGGACGAGGCGGGCTATGTGCTGGCCGGTCCCGATCTGCTCGTCGACGGAACCAGACCCGCGGGCTGGGAGCTACCCAGACCGCCACATCACCTGGAGACCAGCGTCCCCGGCGTTTTCGTCGCGGGTGACGTGCACGCCGATTCGGCGAAGCGGGTCGCCTCGGCGGTCGGCGAGGGTGCGATGGCGGTCATGCTCGTGCATCGGTACCTGGCGTGATAGGAGGCTGGACCATGAATTCGAAGGAGACAGCGGATCGCAGCAGTCATCTGGTCTGCGATCCCGCGGAGCTGCGCAGCCTCTTTCTCTTCGAGAAGCTCACCGACGAACAGCTGAATCTGCTGTGCGCCGATGGCCGCATCGAGATCGTCGAACCGGGACTGGTCTTCCGCGAGGGCGATCCGGCCACCTGCTTCTACGTGATGATCGAGGGGGAGGTGCAGCTCACCAAGCTGTCCGGCGGCGCCGAGATCGAGACATCGCGCACCGACTATCGCGGCGCGTACGCGGGGGCGTGGACGGCCTATCTCGGTGACAAGGTCGACCAGGTGTACACCGGTTCGATGTATGTGACCCGCCGGTCGCGGTTCTTCGTACTGGATGCGGGCACCTTCGCGCGGATGATGCACGACTGGTTCCCGATGGCCGTGCACCTGCTCGAGGGCGCATTCTTCGGTAACCGCAACTCCGCCGAGCGGATCGCCCAGCGCGAACGCCTGCTCGCATTGGGCTCGCTCTCGGCGGGACTGACCCATGAGCTGAACAATCCGGCGGCCGCGGCCGTGCGCGCCACCTCCGGGCTGCGCGACCGGGTCGCGGGCATGCGGCACAAGTTGGCCATGATGGCGCAGGGCAAGTTCGACACCGCGTCGCTGGAAGCGCTGGTGCGCCTGCAGGAGGAGGCCGCGGCCCAGGTCGCGAAGGCCCCGGAGCTGACGACGCTGGAGGCCTCCGAGCGCGAGGACATCCTCAGCGAGTGGCTGGATGACCACGGCATCGACGATGGCTGGAACCTGGCCCCGAATTTCGTACAGGCGGGCTTCGATGTGGACTGGCTGGAACGGGTTTCGGCCACCCTGGAGGACTGCCCCGACCAGGTGTTCCAGGGCGCGATCCGGTGGCTGAACTACACCATCGAGACCGAACTGCTGATGAACGAGATCGCCGATTCGACCACGCGCATCTCCACTCTGATCGGCGCGGCCAAACAGTATTCGCAGATGGACCGGGCGCCGTTCCAGGTGGTCGACATCCACGAACTGCTCGACAGCACGCTGGTGATGCTGAGTCGCAAGATCGGCGACGGCGTCAAGGTGGTCAAGGAATACGACCGTGCACTGCCGGAAGTGCCCTGCTACGCGGCGGAATTGAATCAGGTGTGGACGAACCTGATCGATAACGCGGTATACGCGATGAACGGCGCGGGCACGCTCACCATCCGTACCAGGCACGAAAACGACTGCGCCGTGATCGAGATCGGCGATACCGGCCCCGGCGTACCGGCCGACGTGCGCAGCCGTATCTTCGAACCGTTCTTCACCACCAAGCCGGTGGGCGAGGGAACCGGTCTCGGCCTGGACATTTCGTTCCGCATCGTGGTGAACAAGCACCACGGCGATATCCAGCTCGATTCCGAGCCGGGCAATACCCGATTCACGGTCTGGCTCCCGCTGAACCGTCCCGAGGAAATGCCGGACTCCGGCGACCGTTCCGAAGCCGATGCAGGAGGTCAGTGATGACGCAGGAGTTGGAGGGTATCGATCCCGCGGTCGCGCCCAGCGGTCCGGGCTGTATGGAATGCGAGGCGGCTCAGGGCTGGTGGGTGCACCTGCGGCGCTGTGCGCAGTGCGGCCATATCGGCTGCTGCGACACCTCGCCGGAGCAGCACGCCTCCAAACACGCCAAGGACACCGGACATCCGTTCATCCAGAGCTATGAGCCGGGTGAGGATTGGTTCTTCGACTTCCGCTCCGACGAGATGTACAGCGGCGGACCGGAACTGGCACCGCCGACACATCATCCGGTGGACCAGCCTGCCCCGGGACCGCGTGGCCGGGTGCCCGCCGATTGGCAGAGTCGCATCCACTGATCACGCTCCCACCCGGTACCCTGCTCCGGACGCGCCGGAGACTCCGGCGCCGCGAGTCACCGGGGAACGCACGTGATCAAGCGAGTTACCGCCATCGTCCTAGCCACCGGGGCGGTGGCCGTCGCGCTGGCCGGATGTGGCAGTTCGGACGATTCCAGCTCCGACGCGAACGGTCTGCGCAAGGGCGCGACGGGCACCAGTACGCCCGCTGGCACCACGTCCGCGACCGGCGCGGCGCCGACCACGGCCGCCGCAGCACCGACCACCACCAAGACCACGGCGAGCTACCCCTCGCTCGGCCCCGCGTCGAGCACCACCTGCGGTGAGTTCAAGAAGTTGGACAGCACCGAGGAGAAGGAGCTGATCGAGAAGGTGCTCGCGGAGAATCCGGGCAGTGAGTTCGAGGGCAGCCCGAACGTCGCACTCGGCACCGCCAAACTCGTCTGCCTGGCCCCCACCTACGCCGATACCCCGGTCGCGGTGGCCGCCGGAATCGTCGCAAAGGACAAGTAGGGCCGCGCTGCTCGGTCGCAGCACCGGCGGCACATACACAGAACGCGCGTACACAGCGGGCAGGCGCTGTGTACGCGCGTTCTATTTATGGCGCGACGATCAGGGCTGACCGGTGGCGAACGCGATCACGGCGTCGAGGAACTCCTGGCCGCCCATGACGTATCCGCCGATCAGCGCACCGGCCGGGATGCTGATGATCCACAGGAAGGGGATGAAAGCCCCGATGACGGCACCGATGACGATGCCTGGCAGGTTCTTGTTGACCTGCTCCATGAGCCGGTCGTAGGAGCTGATGTCCTTCAGCCCCGCGATGTCCTTCAGCTTCGCGGAGTCCGCCGGGGTCATCGTCGAAGCCAGCGCGACGGTGCGGCCGTCCGCGCTGATCTGCTGGCTCACCGCGATCGGGAGGCCCGCGACCTCGGAGCGCAGCGGCACCTGGTCCACCGTCGCGCCGTCGTCGGACTTCAGCAGAACTGCGGCGCCGTCCGAGGCGAGCTCGAACCGGCCGCTGTCAACCGCCCAGGTGATGGTCTTATCAGTCGGGGAAACCGTTGTGTGGTAGTTGATTCCGTGTGCAACACCAGAAGTCACGTCCCCCCTCGTCACTGCCGCCGGCTGATCGGTCGCCACGGCGGGCTGCCCATTGGCGGTAGCCGCGGTAATCCCCACCGCGGTGACGGCCATGAAGACAGCAGTAGTGATCTTTCCGAACTTCATTCTTGAATTCCCTCCACTTTGTTGTCCCGCCCAGACAAGGGGCGGGACCAGAACGTTAGCGCGCGGAATTCGTTGTCGCACACCGGGGTTCGTCAATCATGAAATCGTGACAATTGCCGAAATTTAGCTATCCGCAGCTCGGCGGTTCGATTTGCGATGCACTCAGGCAACGTGAGTGATGTTTCACATTTGCTCGAGCCGAGCTTCAGCTCCGCGGCGTGTTTAGCCGCGACTAATGCGATCAACTCGGACAGACGTACCAGTCTCCGGGGCGAAATCACTGGCCAGAGCGCACTGCCGCGACTGCACGTCCGATCGGTGATATCGACGACGTTCCCCGACTGTTTTCGGTTCCGTGAGTACATTCACAATTTCGGATTGCCGGGCGCATTAGCGGATCGGGGCACTCGCCATCGGCGATTTTCCGCATAATCTCGGATCTATCCGACGGACCGCCGACCAACCGGGGCCGGACGCGGGCAGAATGACACGGTGGCAGAACTCGCGCTCACCGCTCGACTGAATCCCTCCGCCGCAGACGCCAGGCGCGGGGTAGTCCGGTTACATCCGGAGGCGCTGACCGCGCTCGGCCTGCGAGAATGGGACGGTATCGCGCTGATCGGGGCACGGCGCACGGCCGCGGTGGTCGGGGTGGCCCCGTCAGGCACACCGGCCGGGGTGGCACTGCTCGACGACGTCACGCTGTCCAATGCGGGGCTGCGCGAGGACACGAATGTGGTGGTCTCGCCCGCGACGGTGTACGGCGCCAAGCAGATCTCGGTGAGCGGTTCGGTGCATGCCACCAGGACCATTCCGGCGGCGACGCTGCGGCAGGCGCTGCTCGGCAAGGTGGTCACGGTCGGCGACGCGGTATCGCTACTGCCCCGCGACCTCGGTCCGGATATCAGTTCTTCGGCTGCTACCCAGGCACTTTCGCGCACGTTCGGCATCGCCTGGACCACCGAGTTGCTGACCGTCACCGCGACCGATCCCGGCCGCGCTCCGGTGAGCGTGCAGCCGAATACCGCGGTGGTCTGGGGCGCGAGTGCGGTGGCGGCCCGGGACTCCGCCGATCGGGCGGCGGCCGGGCTGCCGGTACCCGCGGGCGAGGCCGCGCGTGGGGCCACTGAAGCCGCGGCGCTGGCCGCGACCAATGGGGCGGGCGCGGGTTGGACCGCGACCGTCGGCGAGTCGGCCATTCCGGTCGAGGACCTGGCTGGTGCGCATGGGCAGGCGGCGAAACTCCAGGAGTGGCTCAGCCTCGCGCTCGACGAACCGGAACTGCTGAAGGCCCTCGGCGCCACACCGCATCTCGGGGTCTTGATCACCGGCCCGGCCGGGGTCGGCAAGGCCACACTGGCGCGTGCGGTGGCAGCGCCGCGGCGCATTGTCGAACTGGATGGTCCGACGGTCGGCGCGGCCGAAAGCGGTGCACGGCTGCGCGAGGTCGCGGCCGCGGTGGCCGAAATCGGTTCCGGACGGGGCGGAATCCTGCTCGTCACCGATATCGACGCACTGCTGCCCGCACCGGCCGAACCGGTCGCCACACTTATCCTTGACCAGTTGCGCGCGGCGATCGCCGAGCCCTGCGTGGCCCTGCTGGCTACCACCGCGCATCCGGCCGGTGCCGATCCGCGGCTGCGCGCACCCGATCTCTGCGATCGTGAACTCGCACTCGCGCTGCCGACCGCGGCCGTACGCAAGGCGCTGCTGGAGCAACTGTTGCGCAAGGTACCCACCATGGACCTGAAGCTGGACGAAATCGCCTCGCGCACACCCGGATTCGTGGTTTCCGATCTGGCCGCGCTGTGCCGGGAGGCGGCACTGCGCGCAGCGTCGCGGGCGAGTAAACAACAGTCGGAGCCGGAGCTGACCCAACCCGACCTGCTCGGCGCCACCGAAGTGATCCGGCCGCTATCGCGTTCCGGGACCGAGGAACTCGCGATCGGCAGCCTCAGCCTGGACGACGTCGGGGACATGGTCGAAACCAAAGAGGCGCTCACCGAAACCGTGCTCTGGCCGCTGCGCCACCCGGACTCGTTCGCCCGCCTCGGTATTCGTCCGCCGCGCGGCGTACTGCTCTACGGCCCGCCGGGCTGCGGTAAAACCTTCCTGATCCGCGCACTGGCCGGGACCGGTCAGCTCAGCGTGCATGCGGTCAAGGGCGCCGAGTTGATGGACAAATGGGTCGGCGCATCCGAGCGTGCGGTGCGCGAATTGTTCCAGCGCGCGCGCGATTCCGCGCCATCGCTGATCTTCCTGGACGAGGTGGACGCACTCGCGCCGCGCCGCGGTCAGAGCAGCGACTCCGGCGTCGGTGACCGCGTGGTCGCGGCACTGCTCACCGAACTCGACGGTGTGGAACCGCTGCGCGATGTGGTGGTGCTCGGCGCGACGAACCGTCCGGAACTGATCGATCCCGCACTGCTTCGCCCGGGCCGATTGGAACGGCTGATCTTCGTGCCGCCGCCGGATGGCGATGCCCGACTGGAGATCCTGCGGGCCGCCGGGAAATCGGTGCCGCTGGCCGCCGATGTCGACCTGGCCGCGCTCGCCGCCGATCTGGACGGCTATTCCGCGGCCGATTGCAGTGCGCTGCTGCGTGAAGCCGCATTGGCCGCGATGCGCCGGGATGTGGACGCCGCCGATGTCACCGCCGGGGATGTCGCGGCGGCCAGGGCGGTGGTGCGTCCGTCGCTCGATGCCGAGCAGGTCGAGTCGCTGCGCCGGTACGCGGACAACCGCAGATAGCCGATCGTCGCAATCCTCCGGTAATCGCTGTCTTCCTGCATTTTCCGCATATCCGACATATTCGGGCAATATGGGCGCAATCACCGGTTCCCGCGTCGAGCGCGGGTAAGTTCGACCAGGTGCGCAAGATCGGCAATGCGATCGACACGATCACGGCCTTCTTCGGGGCCGCGGTCGCGGGCGTCGCGATGTTCCTGCCGATCACCTTCAGTTGGAGCGCCGACACTTCGCCGTATCGGTTGGCCAGCCTGAACAACAGCGTCCCGCGCGGCGCCGCGATCGGGGTGATCGTCGCGGTGGCCGTCGCGGTGCTGGTGATCACCTTCCACAAGCCGCTGGTGGCATGGGCGGCAGCACTGTTCGGCGCGACCGCCATGGACATCAATCACTTCGCCGGACGCCATGTTTCCTCGGCCGACCTGCTGACCACCCAGAACTATCTGGATTCGATTCTGGCCGGTGTGCTGCTCGGCGCGTTGGGCGCGGCGGTGCTGCGCCGGCCGGGTCCAGCGGCCGGCTTCGCGATCGGCGCCGCGGGCTTCTTCGTCTTCGGTGATCTCGCGGAACTGCTGGAGATCGCCGACGGCAATCCATACGCGGTGCTCGAGACACCGCCACGCTGGCTCGTCAGCATCGCGGTGGTCCTGCTGATCATCAGTACGCTGCGCAATCGGTCCCAGCCCGAGAGATCGAAGCCGCCGCGGATCGCCGTCGAACTTCCGGTCACGCCGATCCTGGCATCGATGGTGCTGGCACTGGTCATCCTGGCCATTACCGAATGGCTGGCGCGGCAGTATCAACATGCGCCGAACGTCAGTCATGCGGTCGAAATCGGGATGGCGGTCGCCGCGACGATCATCGCCGCCACCGCCGCGGCCATGCTGCTACCCGGGCGCGACGGCACCGGAGTGTATCTGGCGGTGAGTCTGGTAGCCGCCGCCGAAGCGATCGGCGGCAATCCGCGGCCCGGGTGGAGCATCGCCGCGCTGATCGCGATCACCGCCGTCGGACTGCTGATCGGGGTCCGACTGCCTTCGACGTTCATCGCCATCCTGCTGATCACCGGACTCGCGGTATTCGCCCTGGTGAAATCCTCCGACGCCCATCGCTATGTGACCGCGGCGGGCAGCGCGGTCCTGGCACTCACGGCCGGTTACTGCTGCGGCACCGCGCGTCCCCGCTATGCACCGAGCGGGGTGCTCGCCATTTCCGCGCTGTATCTGCCGTCGATCATCACGGCCCTGCCGCACGACACCGCCGAATGGCCGCTGAACGGCGGCGCCGACCATCAAGCGCTGGCCGGCCGGACCGCGCTCGCGATCGCCCTCGGTTCGGCCCTCGGGTTGGTGGTGTTGCGCCGATTCCGGCCGCGCAGCCGCCCCAGGCCGGGGCGATCCGTCGACGACGAAACGTTAGCGGATATATAGCCCACCCGGCAGGAGATGGCATACGCCATATTCGCTCGGCCGACGAAACCCCCAGGCTCCAAGTAGGATCATTCGGTATCACCCCGCCGCAACTACCCGACGGAGTGCAGTTTGCTCGGAATCCTGCTCGCGCTCGTGACAGCCGCACTCGCGGCACCGTTGTGCGTGTGGGCGTTGGGGCGCAACGGTTTCTACGTACTCGCGCTCGTACCGTTCGGCTGTCTCGGCTGGGTGATCGCGAATTGGGGTAGGACACAGCGGGTTCGGGTCAGTTGGGCGCCGAGCATCGAGATGAATATCGAGCTGCGCTTCGATTCGCTGGCCGCCATCATGTCTGCGCTGGTGCTCGGCATCGGCGCGGTGATTCTGGCTTATTGCGCACGGTATTTCGAGGACGACGAACTGCGGCTGCAGGTGTTCGCGGCCCAGTTGGTCGCCTTCGCCGGGGCCATGTTCGGCCTGGTCACCAGCGATAATATGTTGCTGCTCTTCGTCTTCTGGGAAATGACGACAGTGTTGTCGTTCCTGTTGGTCGGCCACAATGCCGAACAGGCGGTGAGCAGGCGGGCCGCGATCCAGGCGCTCTTGGTGACCGGGGCGGGCGGGCTGGCGATGCTGGTCGGGATCGTCATCCTCGGTCAGGTGAGCGGCAGTTATCTGCTGTCCGATCTGCTCGCCGGACCGCCCTCGGGCACCGCAGTGGACGTCGCGGTGGTGCTGCTGCTGGTCGGGGCATTGAGCAAGTCGGCGATCGTGCCGCTGCACTTCTGGCTACCGGGTGCGATGGCGGCGCCGACACCGGTTAGCGCGTATCTGCACGCGGCGGCCATGGTGAAGGCGGGCGTCTATCTGGTGGCGCGGTTGGCGCCGGTATTCGCGGAAAGCCCGGCCTGGCATCCGCTGATTCTCACGCTGGGCGTGGCGTCGATGGTGCTGGCAGGGTTGCGGTCGTTGCAGGTCACGGATCTGAAGCTGGTGCTCGCCTTCGGGACGGTGAGCCAGTTGGGGTTCCTGATCGTGCTGGTCGGGCTGGGGACACCGGATGCCGCACTGGCCGGTGCGGCCTTGATCGTGGCGCATGCGCTGTTCAAGGCATGTTTGTTCATGGTGGTCGGGATCATCGATCACGGGGCGGGTACGCGGGATCTGCGGGAGTTGTCGGGGCTGGGGCGGCGTGCGCCGGTGCTGTGCGGGGTCGCGGTGCTGGCGGCGCTCAGTATGGCCGGGATTCCGCCGCTGCTCGGGTTCGTGGGCAAGGAAAGCGCACTGGCCGCGGTGTTGGATGCGGGTGTGCTTGCCGAACCGGCCAGGGCCGCGTTGGCCGTCGGGGTGGTGCTGGGGTCAATGTTGACCGTCGGCTACAGCATTCGGTTCATTTGGGGAGCTTTTGCGGATAGGGAGTTGCCGTCCCGAGAGCCCAAAAGTGGAGACCTGCACGGGGACGTGCGCCTTGCGGAGCAGGGTTGTTCGGAATCTGGTCACTGGCATGCGCCGGGCGCGCAGTTCACGGCCGCACCCGCATTGCTTGCGGTTGTGAGCTCGGTAGCAGGTCTCTGCGCACCATGGATGGACGAACTGCTGAGCCCCTACGCGAAAAGCCTTCCCGGCGTTCTCGATTCGCACCTCGCACTTTGGCATGGCTTCAATGTCCCACTGGCACTGACGATCCTGATCATCTGCGCGGGCATCGTGGTGTTCCAGCTGCGTGATCGCATCGGCGAATCCGCGACCATGCTCGGCAATGCCGACCGCGCCTACGACGCCACCTTGCGTGCCATGGACCGGCTGTCGCTGCGGATGACCGGTGCGGTGCAGCGCGGTTCGCTGCCGCTGAGTCAGGCGGCGATCCTGGTGACATTGATCCTGCTGCCGACGGTGCTGCTCGCGCTCGGCACACGCACCGGAGTTCGCCTGCGCCTGTGGGATTCGCCGTTCCAGGTCGCCATCGGCGCGATCATGGCCGTCATGGCGCTGGCCGCGACGGTGCTGCGCAACCGGTTGGCCGCCGTGCTCGTCGTCGGCGTCACCGGTTACGGCTGCGGTGTGATCTTCGCGCTGCACGGTGCGCCCGATCTGGCGTTGACCCAATTCCTGGTCGAGACACTGACATTGGTGATCTTCGTGCTGGTGCTGCGGGCCTTCCCGGCCGAAATCGACGAAAGCCGCACGGCCGCATTCAAAGTGCGTCGGGCGATCCTGTCCGCGCTGGTCGGCGCGTCGGTCGCGGTGCTGGCCGCTTTCGCGGTCGCGGCCCGCTCCACCGAACCCATCTGGCGCCTGATCCCCGATGCCGCATACACATTCGGCGGTGGCAAGAACGCCGTCAATGTTCTGCTCGTCGATATCCGGGCCTGGGATACCCTCGGCGAGATCTCGGTGCTCGTCGTGGCCGCGACCGGTGTGGCATCGCTGGTATTCCGCAGCCGACGTTTCGGCAGCGCGCCGCGCGCGGTGGACTCCCCGGACTACGATCCGGACCTGATCAGCTGGTTGCCCGCGGGGCGGCTGGTGGATCGGCGTGAACGATCGATGGTCCTACAGGTCACCACCCGACTGGTCTTCCCCACCATCATGGTGCTGTCGGTGTACTTCTTCTTCTCCGGCCACAATGCGCCGGGTGGCGGTTTCGCGGGCGGACTGACCGCCGGACTAGCACTGACGCTGCGCTATCTCGCGGGCGGGCGCTACGAACTCGGCGAGGCACTGCCCGTCGATGCGGGACATCTGCTCGGCGGCGGGCTGGCGCTGGCCGCCGGAACCGCGAGCACCTCATTGCTGCTCGGCGCACCGCCGCTGTCGTCGGCGATCCTGGAGGTGACGCTGCCGGTGATCGGGCACGTCAAGGTGGTCACCGCATTGTTCTTCGATCTCGGCGTCTATCTCATCGTGGTCGGCCTGGTCCTGGACGTGCTGCGCAGCCTCGGCGCGCGCCTGGAAAGTGAGCTGGCCACCGACGAGGACGAATCCGCCTCGGCGCAAGGACGTTTCCAGTGAGTGCGAATCTGACCCTGCTGATCCTGATCGGGATTCTCGTCGCGTGCGGTGTCTATCTGATCCTCGAACGCGCGGTCTCGAAAATGCTGCTCGGCATGATCCTGTTCGGTAATGCGGTGAATCTGCTGATCCTGACGGTCGGCGGACGGGACGGTCGGCCACCCATCCGCGGTGAGGGCAACGATATGGCCGATCCGCTGGCCCAGGCCATGGTGCTCACCGCGATCGTGATCACCATGGGCCTGGCGGCCTTCGTGCTCGCCCTCGCCTATCGCTCCTACATCCTCACCACCACCGACACCGTGCAGAACGATCCGGAGGACGCCGAGGTCGCGGCCCGGCGCGAGGCAGAGGATCCGGAGCATTGAGTCTGCTGACCACGCTCGCGCCGCTACCGGTCCTGGTGCCCCTGCTCGGGGCGGCGGGCACGCTGGTGTTCGGTCGGCGGCCGCGTATCCAGCGCTTCGTCATGATTTTCGTGCTGTCGGTCGTGGTGGGCATCTGCGGGGTGCTGCTGTATCTGGTCGATCGCGACGGGACCACTGCGTTGCAGGTCGGCGGCTGGGGTACGCCGATCGGCATCACGCTGGTGGTCGATCGACTATCCGCGGCCATGCTGCTCGTCTCCGCGATCGTGCTGCTGGCCGTCTCGGTCTACGGTGCGGGCCAGAACATCCGCGACGGTGACGAGCGCCAGCCGACCTCGATCTATCGACCGACGTATCTCGTACTCACCGCGGGTGTTTCGGCCGCATTCCTGGCCGGTGATCTGTTCAACCTGTTCGTCGGCTTCGAAATCCTGCTCGCCGCATCGTTCGTGCTGCTCACCGTCGGCGCGACCGCGGACCGGATCCGCGCCGGTATCGCGTATGTGATGGTCTCGATGGTGTCGTCGCTCATCTTCCTGACCGGCATCGCGCTGGCCTACGCGGCCACCGGAACACTGAACCTGGCCCAGTTGGCGGTGCGCATGGGCCAGGTGCCCAACGGTATTCGAATGGCCGTCTACGCGGTGCTATTGGTCTCCTTCGGTATCAAGGCGGCGGTCTTCCCGCTCTCGAACTGGCTGCCCGACTCCTACCCGACCGCACCCGCGCCGGTGACCGCCGTTTTCGCGGGCCTGCTGACGAAGGTCGGTGTGTACGCGATCATCCGGACGCACTCCCTGCTGTTCCCGGACGGCGGATTGGACGATGTGCTGCTGGTCTGCGGCCTGCTCACCATGGTGGTCGGCATCTTCGGCGCCATCGCGCAGAGCGATATCCGGCGCCTGCTGTCGTTCACCCTGGTGAGTCACATCGGCTACATGGTGTTCGGCATCGGACTCTCCACCGCCGCAGGCCTTTCCGGCGCGGTGTTCTATGTGGCGCACCACATTCTGGTGCAGACGGCGCTGTTCCTGGTGGTCGGACTGATCGAGCGGCAGGCGGGATCGGTATCGCTGCGACGACTGGGTGGTCTGGCGGCGGCGAGTCCGCTGCTGGCGATCCTCTTCCTGGTGCCCGCCTTGAATCTCGGTGGGATACCGCCGTTCTCGGGATTCATCGGCAAGGTCGCATTGCTGCAGGCGGGTGCGGCGGCGGGAAGCGTACTGGCCTGGGTGCTCGTCGCGGGGTCGGTGCTGACCAGCCTGCTGACGCTGTATGCCATGGCGCGGGTATGGAGCAAGGCTTTCTGGCGACCGCGCGTCGAGGCGCCGGAGGGGCATCTCACCGCGGCGAAACCGCCGACGCTGGTGGAGGATTCGACTGATGTGCTCTATGACGAGCGCACCGATCCGGGACGCATGCCGCTGCTGATGGTCGGCTCGACGGCGGCACTGGTCGTGGTCGGTCTGTGCCTGACCGTATTCGCCGGTCCGATTCTGCGCATCGCGGACCGCGCCGCCGACGATCTGAGCAATCCGGCGGTGTATGTCGGTGCGGTGCTCGGCAATTCGCAGGCCGATGCGAAGGGAACGACCCGATGAGCACCGTCCGTCGCCTTGTCCCGAATCGATCGACGGTCGTGCGCATAGGCGTGCTGTTGTGGCTGACGATCGTGTGGTTGACGCTCTGGGGCGATCTCAGTGTGGGCAATCTGCTGGCCGGTCTCGTTGTCGGTGTGTTGATCATGTTGACCTTGCCGCTGCCGCGCGTGCCGGTATCCGGCCGCCTGCATCCGCTGTCGCTGATCGAATTGATCGTCGTCAGTTCGTATTACGCACTGGAATCCAGTCTGCAGGTGGCCTGGTTCGCGATCCGTCCGGCGCCGCCGCCGGTCTCCGGTGTGCTGCGGGTGAATCTGAGTGTGCGATCCGATCTGGTGCTGGTGCTGTGCGCCGATGTGCTCAATCTGATTCCGGGCACCATGGTGCTGGAGATCGATCGGCAACGCTGTGTCTTCTATGTGCACGTCCTGGACGTGAGCAGCGAAAAGGCGGTCGACACGTTCTACCGGATCACCCGGCGGCTGGAGCGGCTGCTCATCTCGTCGTTCGAACGCCCCACCGAATGGCGTTCGGCCCGAACAACTCCGGAGGTGGAGTCGTGAACGTTGTCGCGATGGTGGCGGGCATCATGCTGATGGCCGCCGCGGTGATCGTCAGTTACCGCATCCTGGCCGGTCCGAGCACCCTGGACCGCGTTGTCGGCATTGATTCGCTGATGGCCATCGCCGCCTCCGGCCTGGCGGTCTGGGCCGCCTACAGCGACGACACCACGGTCGTTCCCGCGATCGTCGCGCTGGCGCTGGTCGGCTTCCTCGGCTCCGCGGCGGTATCCCGATTCCGCGTTCGGGATGACGTATGAATCTGTGGCACTTGGCCTCCGGGGTCCTCATCCTGAGCGGAGCGACACTCGCGCTGACCGCATCGATCGCGATCGTGCGCTTTCCTGACACGCTCTCGCGCATGCACGCCGCCACGAAACCCCAGGTCGTAGGCCTGATCCTGGTGCTGGAAGGTGTGGCGATCCAGTTGCGCGGGCACGGCAATATCTGGCTGCTGGCGCTGGTCGGGCTGTTCACGCTGCTCACCGCGCCGGTCATCGCGCATCTGATCGGGCGGACGGCCTATCGGGAGCAGCGCTACCGTGACGGCCTGTTGCGGGTGAACGAGTTGCGGGACAACACGTTGTGAGCTGAGGCTATCGAGCAGCGCCGACCGGAACCTCTTCCGCCTCGAGCACCGGAGCCCCGGCAAACCACGTCGCATGGAATGCCGCGGCCATAGCGGCCAGCAGCGCGAGCACGACAGTCCCGGCCAGCACCGGATATTCGGCCATCGAAACCGCCAGATAGCGGAACGAGAGCAACAGCGCGGCGAGGATCACCGCACCGAACAGCACCAGGCGCATCCGGAACCAACCCCAGCCACGCTCGGGATCGCGCAGTGCGGATTCGACGGTCAAGCACAGCACCGCACCGGCAACCAGATCGACGCCGTAGTGGTAGCCGAAACCCAGTGTCGCGGTCAGCGTGGCGGCCAACCAGAACGCGCCGAGGCAGCGCAGCCACAGCGGAGCCTGCGAGCCGTCCGTGTCCCGGCGGGTGTGCACGAAGACCGACAACGCCCAAGCCGTGTGCATGGAGGGCATGCAGTTGCGTGGCGTGAAGGAGTCGAAGGACAGCGGCGCCGGATTGCGATCGATGGGCGGGACGAAATCGGGCCAGAAGTTGCCCACCTGCATGCCGTGGCCGTCCGCTGCGTAGCCGAACATCGGGCCGACCACCGGGAAGATCACGTAGATGACCGGACCGAGCAGTCCGAGCACCAGGAAGGTGCGCACCAGATAGTGGGTCGGCCACACCCCGCTCGTTACCACCCGGCGCAGCTGCCACACCGCGACGACGATCGCCGCCACCGGCAGTTCGATATAGACCCAGTGCAGCACCGCGTAGACCACCGGTCCGAGCGCATCCACCACGCGGCCCATCACCCAGGACGGATCACCGAGCGCATGGTCGGCCAGCGCCACGTAGACGTCATAGACCTGCGGCCGGCTGACGACCGTAATGTGCAGCCACACATCACCGACCTTGGTGGCCAGCACCAGTAATGCGCCCAGCGCGGCGGCGTGCAGCGCATTGCGGCGCTCCAGCCCGCTCCAGCGGAATCCGGCGACCAGCGCCAGACCGGTGAGCACGAAAGTCGGCCCATTGCCGATGGCGAACGACTCACCACTCAGCAGTCGAACACTCGCCCACACCACGTCGATACCCGCCGCGATGCCGACCGCGATCATCCTGCGGCGCTTGGAGATTCCGACCAGGGCCAGAACGAGTCCGGCCCACGGCACCGACATGGACTTGGGTGTGCCGACATAGTCGTGCCACAGACTGCCGAGCGGCCCCTCGAAATCGTGCCCGATCGAACCCACCTGTAGGGCGATGAGCAGCACCGGCACCGCCGCGATCGCGGCCGCCGTCCAGATCCGCGAGCGCTCGGTATTCGATTTGCGGCGCTCCCGGGTCCCTCCATGGTTACGCTCCGCTACCGCCTCCGGGCCCGTCGCTCGCGCCGCGGAGACGCTGCCACCCTTTTGACTCGGATCTTCGACCAGCACGTCGACCATAGTAAACGGCGAATGAACGCCATCCCCCTGACCAGCTGAACGTCAGCCGACCTTTCGACCAGGCAGAATTACTGGTCCAACTCCTTGACCAGGGCATCGACCACCGCGACCAGATCGCCCTGGGTGCTCGCGGCCACTTTGCGCTGCCGCTGGTACGACGCGCCGCGCTGTGGGATCTCCGCCACCAGTGCGAGTTCGTCCGCACAACCGAGCCGCTTGGCGGTCGGCTCCAACCGCTGCAGCAGATCCATCAGATCATCGGTGACCAACCGCTCATTGCTGTCGTCGTCCACGATGACGATCGCGTCGAGGCCGTAGCGGGCCGCGCGCCATTTGTTCTCCTGGACATGCCACGGCGGGATGGTCGGCAGCGTCTCGCCGTTGTCGAGGCGCTGATCGAGATCGACGATCAGGCAGTGGATGAGTGCGGCCATGGCCGCCAGCTCCGCACGGGTCGAGATCCCATCGCAGACGCGCACCTCGATGGTGCCCCATTTCGGTGCGGGCCGGATATCCCAGTGCATGCCGCCGAGCTGTTCGAAAACCCCGGTCTTCATCTGGTCGTGCACGAAATGCTCGAACTGGGTCCAGTTTTCGAATTGGAACGGCAGACCGGCGGTGGGCAGCTGCTGGAACATCAACGTCCGGTTGCTGGCATAGCCGGTATCGGCGCCCGCCCACATCGGCGAGGACGCGGACAGCGACAGCAGATGCGGATACGACAGCAGCAGCGAGTTGAGGATCGGAAAAACCTTCTCGCCGTGCGAAACTCCGACATGCACATGGACGCCCCAGATCATCATCTGGCGGCCCCACCACTGGGTGCGATCGATCAGTTCGTCGTAATGCGCTGAGCGCGTCAATTGTTGGGCCGACCACTGGGCGAACGGATGGGTGCCCGCGCAGAACAGATCGACGCCGAGCGGATCGGCGGCACGGCGCACGGTATCCATGGTGCCGCGCAGATCGTCGACCGCCTCGCCCACGGTGTTGTGCACACCGGTGACGAGCTCGACCGTATTGCGCAGTAATTCCTTGGTGACCTGCGGGGTTCCGTCGTATGCGTGTAGGTCACCAAGCGAATCGAATACGGCCGCAGCGGTATTCGACAGATCGCGGGTCACCTTGTCGACGAGCGCGATCTCCCATTCGATACCGATGGTCGGCCGGGGCGACCCGGGGAAGGGAACCCGCGCGATTGCTGTCCCGGCCATATCGGTGACCTTGCTACTGGATTACACCGCAGGCGATGCGACCGCCAGCGTCGCCCGTCGCCAGTGTGGTGTCGTCCGGGCCGGCAACGCCGTCGGCGCGGACATAACGGTTGGGGATATTGCCGAAGTTATCGGCGTCGGCGTGGATCATCAGGGCCTTGCCCTTGATGTCGTCCAGCGTCACCGCATCGGTGGTGGTGACCAGTTTGGCCGAACCGTCGGCACGGACCTCGAGCGAGGTCAGGTCGCCGCTGGCCGGATGGGCGTTTGCGCTGCCGACCTGCAGGTGGCCGCCGGCCGACAGGAAGTCACCCGCGGGTCCGCCGGTGGGCGCGACCGAGTTGGGCTCGCACTTGCCGACCTGGTGGATGTGCAGGCCGTGGAAGCCGGGACGCAAGCCGTGCGCCTCGATGCTGACCTGCAGGTGGTTGCCGTCCTTGGTGATGTTCGCGACGGCGACCGAGGAACCCGCGGGGTCCTTGAGGTCGACCTTCACCCCGGTGTTGGCATTCGGGGCGCCCGTCTCGGTGCCGGATTCACCGGCAGGCGGGGCGGACGCACCGGTCCACACGGGCGGCGTAGTTCCCTGGACGTCGCTCGACTCCTGACTGTTCGAGCAGGCGGCGAGGCCGAAGACCGCGACAGCGAGCACCGGGGTCACAGTGCGCCAGGACGGGCGACGAGTTGTGGACGGGGCCATCGGGGGAACTCCTTTACGAGTACCGAGTTTACGAGTAAAGCTGGGTGGACACGTTCGTTACCGGACAAGATGATGCCACGCCCGCCGTGTCGCACCCGTGACCGGGCCGTGTCGCGAGCCCCCGGACTGGTCAGTTGCCCGTGACAACCACCGTCACGCCCGAACCCGACCCACCGGAGCGCGGCTCGGCGGTCGCGCCCAGTTCATCGGCTATGGCCAGTGCGGCTTCTTTCTCGCCGGGGTTATTGCCGTAGTACACAGTCGTATTCGTGAGATTGGGGCCGGGATAGTTGCCTACCTCGGCGACCGTCCAGCCGTTGGCGGTGAGCTCGCCCGCGGTGCGCGAGGCCAGTCCGACAATGGTGCTGTTGTTCAGAACATGTACCGGGACAGCGCGATTCGCCGTGGTTGTCGTCGGCGACGACGTCGTGGTCGACGGCTTCGTGGTGGCCGGCGCCGAACTGGTCAGTGCCGCACTCGTGGTCTGCACCGGCGCGTTGGTCGTCGCGACCGCCGTGGTGGCGGCGGACCGACTCGTCGTGCTCGAGGGATCACCCGCCCCCGAGGTATCGGAATCCGAACTCGATAACGACATCGCGCCGAGGCCCGCGAAAACGATGGCCAGCGCGATCAACACCATCGCCAGCGCGCGCAACGGCGGCCCGCCGGAGGTGGGATTCGGGTAGCTCACGGCTGCGCCTCGCTGGCGCTCGGCTCCGCCGTGCGCCACGGCGCGCTGTGCCTTTGATTCACTCGCTGACGCTCGCTCACGGCTGCGCCTCGCTGGCGCTCGGCTCCGCCGTGCGCCACGGCGCGCTGTGTTGACGGTTCACTCGCTGACGCTCGCTCACGCTAATGACCCTATCCGCAAACCGTCCCCTGTGGTCTCTGCGCAGGGTCCGCTTTTACGGTGGCGCGTCATACCTGGAAGCCGAGCCTCCGAGCGGCTCGCGCCTTCTGCCTGCTCGCCCGCAGTCGACGCAACCGCTTCACCAGCATGGGATCGGCCGCAAGCGCCTCCGGCCGATCCACTACCGCATTGAGTACCTGGTAGTACCTGGTCGGCGACATGCCGAACAGTTCACGAATGGCCTCTTCTTTAGCCCCGGCGTACTTCCACCACTGCCGTTCGAAGGCCAGGATGTCGTGTTCGCGACGGCTGAGGCCGTCACCATCGACTTGCTCGGCTGCCGTGACATCTTCGCTCGCAGAAGGGCCGTCCTGGATCCCGGAAAGATTCCGAGCCGCTGCGCCGTCCATCTTGCTCCCTCGCCGAGTGACCACCAGAGGAAAATGATGCTTGTACGTCGCGGATCATTCAACCACGGGCCGTGGGATTGCCCCAGCACCGTCGCGGCGTGTTCGCTACCGGTCGGTAGCGAGTCTCGACCACCCGCGATCGCGGCGGCTGCGACCCCTGCGAGCCCATCGGCAATAATTGCCCCCATGGCAATCCTCCCCATCGTGATCGTCGGTGACCCGGTTCTGCACAATCCGACCGAGCAGGTCACCCAGACGCCGGAGGAACTGGCCGAGCTGATCGCGGATATGTACGAGACGCTCGATGCCGCCAACGGCGTCGGACTGGCCGCGAACCAGGTCGGCGTGCCGCTGCGGCTGTTCGTCTACGACTGCCCCGATGTCGGCGCCAACGGCTCGGCCGTCCGACGCAAGGGCGCGGTGATCAATCCGGTGCTGGAGACCTCGGAGATTCCGGAGACCATGCCGGATCCCGATGACAATGACGAGGGCTGCCTGTCGGTGCCCGGTGAGCAGTTCCCCACCGGCCGCGCCGAATGGGCGCGCGTCACCGGAACCGACGAGCACGGCGAACCGGTCGAGATCGAGGGCAAGGGTTTCTTCGCGCGCATGCTGCAGCACGAGGTCGGACATCTCGACGGATTCCTCTATGTGGATGTGCTGATCGGCCGCAATGCCCGCGCGGCCAAGAAGGCGATCAAGCGGAACGGTTGGGGCACACCGGGACTCAGCTGGATTCCGGGTACCGTGCCCGACCCGTTCGGACACGATGACTGATCCTGCGGGTGATTCGTTACTGCCCGATATCCAGTTGGGTCGGCGCGTGGTGCTGCGGTACCGGTTGCCTGCGGGTTATCCACAACCGCTCACAGATGTGATCGGGGAACTGGTTTCGCTGGATCCGCCTACCGTGCGAGCCGCGGACGGGCAGGTCGTCGCGGTCGCGGTGGATCGCGTGGTCGCGCTGAAAGCGTTGGGGCCGAGGCCGATTCGCACCAGGGAGATTCGGGCGCTGGAAGCCGCGGCGGCCTACGGCTGGCCCGGTATCGAACAGGGTTGGATCGACGGCTGGCTACTGCGGGCCGGAAACGGCTATACCAACCGCGCCAATTCCGCTGTGCCGCTTGGCAGCTCGGACGGTCCGGCGGCGCTGGGCGCGGATACGCTGCAACGGATCGGCGAGTGGTACACCGCGCATGGGCTGCCGGTGCAGATCGCGCTGCCGGATCGGCTCGCTTCGCTGCCGCCGGGCTGGCGGAGTTGGCGGGAAACCAAGCTGCTGGCGATCGATATCGAGAATTTCGTACTGCCGCAGGGACCACGGATGGTGCGCATCGTGCCCGCACCCGATGACGCCTGGTTGTCGATGCACCGCTACGGCGGCGAAGATCCTGCGACGCAGCCTGTTTCGACGCCGCCGGTGGTGCATGTGCTCACGGCCGTGCACGACGGCGAGGTGGGTTTCGCCTCGCTCGGATTGCCGCAGCCCATCGCGATCGGCCGCGGCGCACTCACCACCGCGCCGGACGGCCGCCGCTGGATCGGCCTGACCTGCGTCGCGGTGGCGGCCGAACACCGCAGGCACGGACTGGGCTCGCTGATCTGCGCGGAGCTGATCCGCTGGGGCGCCGACCGCGGCGCCACCCATGCATACCTCCAGGTCGAGGCCGAAAATATTCCGGCCCTCGCGATGTATCACCAGTTGGGCTTCCTCGACCACCACACCTACCGCTATGCCGCACCGGACGGCTCTCGCTGAACCTACTTCTCCTGCGGTACAACAGACCTATAGCCCATTGCGAAGGAAGGCATCCGTGCGTCTCGCGACCTGGAACGTCAATTCGATCCGCTCCCGCCTCGACCGGGTGGCGGACTTTCTCGACCGCCAGGACATCGATGTGCTCGCGATGCAGGAAACCAAATGCCGCGACGACCAGTTCCCGTTCGAACGCTTCGACGAACTCGGCTATGAGGTCGCCCATATCGGGTTGAACCAGTGGAACGGTGTCGCCATCGCCTCCCGCATCGGCCTCGACGATGTGGCGGCCGCGTTCCCGGACCAGCCCGGCTTCGACAAGGATGCGGCCGAATCGCTGATCAGCACCCCGATCGTGGAATCGCGCGCACTCGGTGCGACCTGCGGCGGAGTGCGGGTGTGGAGCCTGTACGTCCCCAACGGCCGCACCCTGCACGACCCGCACTACACCTACAAACTGGAATGGCTTGCCGCCCTGCGCGCCAACGGCGCCGAGTGGCTCGCCGAGAATCCGGAGGCACAGATCGCCCTGGTCGGCGACTGGAATATCGCCCCGACCGACGACGACGTCTGGTCCGTCGAATTCTTCGCCGACAAAACCCATACCTCCCAACCCGAACGCGACGCCTTCAACGCCATCGTCGAAACCGGCTTCGCCGACGTCATGCGCCCCTACGCCCCCGGCCCCGGCGTCTACACCTACTGGGACTACACCCAACTGCGCTTCCCCCGAAAAGAAGGCATGCGCATCGATTTCATCCTCGCCTCCCCCGCACTCGCTAACCGCGCAGTGGACGGGTTTGTCGACCGCGAGGAACGAAAAGGCAAGAGCCCCAGCGACCACGCCCCGGTGATCGCCGAATTCACCGACTAGGGAGCGGAATTCTCAGCGCTGCGGCAAGCTCCTCGAACTCCGCTGTCGTCATGAGTGCTTCTCGGGCGACGGCCACACACGGACAATAATGCGCCGAGCGTCGCGGCACAGGTGCTTTCATCACCCCACACCCGCGATCACACATGTTTGGTGACGAGCAGCCTGTCGCCGGACCCAGCCGCCGCGCAGGCGGTGATGACGCACGGCGCGCGGGTCTCGAGTCCTTCGGACTAGGGGTTCATCTCGTAGGTACCGGCGTGGGCTCGTGCCTGTGTGAGTACCTGGTCGAATCGCGGGCGGGAGGGGATCGGGCGGCGGACGAGGTCTAGAGCTCGGGTCTGTTGGGACTTGGTTGCGGTGGGTTTGGTGTGCAGGGTCAGGGCGTTCTTGGAGAATTCGCGGACGAAGACGTCGAAGAGTTGGTCCAGCACATCCGTTGTGGTGCCTTCGATTTCGGCCTGCTCCAAGATGAGCTGGGCGTAGGGCACCGCGGTGAACAGTTCGCCTATGGCGAAGAGGAAATCTACATCGCGCTGTTGTGCCGGGGTCGGTGCGGCGGCGGCCAGGAGAGTCTGGAAGGCGAGGGCCTGTTCCAGGAAGAGGGCGACGTTCGGTACGTGCGCGAACTTTTCGAAGACCGGGCGCCAGTCGCGGAAGCGGATTCGGCCGAGGCCGCTGCTCGGGCCCTGCCGGAACAGGAATTCGTCGTCGGCGGCATCGCGGCGGGTTGGCACGGGATCATAACTGGCACTGGCCAATTCGGCGCGCAGTTTGGGCACTGCCGCACCGGCGCGCGGGGTGAGCTTGCGGCTCGACCAGCTCAGCGCACCGGAAACCGCCCGAACCGTCCCCTTGGGCGCGACACCCGTACCGGGCAGGTAACGCAGCGCGACCAATCCGGCATCGGCGGGATGGAACATGTAGTTGGCCATGAATTTCAGCGACAGCGCCATATTCACATGCACGGTGCCTTCTAGCCGCGGCAGTCCGAAGAGCCCGAGCACAGCCATCGGGAAGTACATATCGTTTTCGAAACCGCGGGCCGCGATGACATCCGCGAGATCCTCGGTGATCCGCTGTCCCTGCCGGGTCACGGTCATTTTCTCGATCGCATTGAACAGCAGGTAGCGGCGGTCGTCCGGGGATGCGCAGCGCATGTAGTCGATGGCGCGCTCGCTGTAGAGCTTCATACCGAGCAGCCGCGCGTAGGAATCGGCCAGCAGCGATTGCACCTGCGGGAACTCGGTTACCCGGTGCCCGAACAGGATTCGGTTCTCGGCGTGGGTGATCGCCTCGTAGAAGGCGTGTTCACAGGCGCCGACCGCGCCGAATCCGAGATTGAACTTGCCTACATTGACCGTATTCATCGCGGCGTGGAAAGCATCCTCGCCGCGATGCAGGATGTCCTGCTCGGCGACCGGATATTTCTCCAGATCGAAGGCCGCCACATACATCTGGCTGTCAACGACATTGCGGCGCAACTTGTAGTTCTTGTGTTTGCTGTCCGCAACGAAGAACAGATACCCCTCGTAATCCTCCTGCGTCGGCTTGCTTTCCAGCGCCTTCGCGCTGTCGATGATGGGTTTGTCGGCCCGGCGACCGAATACCGACACCATCCCGGCCAGATTGCCGTTGCCGATGTAATGCTTACTGCCGGAAGCCGTATAGCCGCCACCAGGCTCGGGTGTGAGCACCATATCCGTCGAGTAGACGTCCGCGCCGTGTTCCTTCTCCGAGAGTCCGAAGGCGAAGATCTCACCGGAATCCAGCAGCGCGGCGGCCTTCTGCTTTGCGGCCTTGTTCTCGCTCTGCCAGATCGGGCCGAGCCCCAGAATGGTGACCTGCCAGACGTACCAGTAGGACATGCCGTAGAAGCCGAGAATTTTGCTCATCATCGCGATCCGACCGGTATCCCAGCGCTTGTTCGGATCGCCATTGGCCTCGGCCGCCGGGGTGAGGAAGGTGGCGAAGACCCGCTCCCGCTTCACGAAATCGAGGAAGTCGGCGTACCAGATCCGCTCCCGATCGTCGTGCTTCAGCGCCGCTTTCCCCCTGGCCTCGAACCACTCCACGGTGGCGCGCAGGAGCCTGCGGGTCTCCGCGTCGAACTCGGCGAATTCGCAGGTCTTCGGGTTGAACAGGGTTTCGGTCATCGATGACTCCTCATTGATCGGACAATGAACCCGGCACTTCATTCGCGACTGTAGCATTATTGTTCGCTGATGTAGGAATTTGATCTTCAGGCCCGGTACCAGGGCGAACCCGGTGAGTAACGCTGATATCTTGGTGCCCATGGGTAGCGAGACGGCCGTGCAGCCACGGCAGCGGGCACAGCATCTCGGCCCCGAGCGGCGTCGCCCCCAGGTGCTCGACACCGCGCTGGCGATTGCCGTCGAGCACGGCGTCGCGGCGGTCACCATGGCCGCGATCGCCGATCGGATGAATGTGACCCGACCGGTGGTCTACGCCTGCTTTCCGGATCGCGTCGAGTTGATCGAGGCGCTCATCCAGCGCGAGGAGAGCTTCCTGGTCGGCGGACTGCTCGAGGTGCTGCCGCCCCGGGATGTCGACGCGGGCGAGACCGTATTCGTCGACGGCTTCCGCGCACTGCTGGAGAAGGCAGCCGAGCGACCGGATGCGTGGCGGCTGCTCTACGGCAATCCCGATCCGGCCGTAGCGGATTCGTTCGGGCGCGGTCGCGAGCTCGCCATCGAGCGCTGCACCACGCTGCTGCGACCGACGCTGCGCGCGTGGGGAACCGAGGACGCCCAGCGCAAGTTGCCGGTGCTGGTCGAGCTGTGGGTGTCCGCGGGTGAAGGCGCGGTGCGCACGCTGCTGGCGGGCGAGGGCGGGTGGGATCCGCAGAGCCTCGGGGCCTTTGTCGGGGCGGCCGTGTACCGCGCATTGCGTCACGCCTGACAATTGTTCAGCACTTCACCCCATCGCTAGGCGAAATGCCGCAGAAGGCGGCAGAGGACCGACAAAATGTCCACCGTACCGGCCGTTCCGGCACTACGATGGAAGCAAATCCAGCGGTCCAGCCGGAGGTGCGGTCATGGCGTTCTATCGGCAGGTGGGAGCGGTGCCGCCGAAGCGGCACACCCAGCATCGAGACGACCGGGGACGGCTCTACTACGAAGAGCTGATGGGCGAGGAGGGCTTCTCCGGCGATTCCTCGCTGCTGTATCACCGAGGCCTGCCGCCCGCCATCGTCGATTCGACGGTATGGGAGCTGCCGGACCAGACCCTCACCCCGAATCATCCACTGCGCCATCGACATCTGCGCCTGCACAACCTCTTCCCCGGCGATACACCGGCGGGAACCGATCCGGTTACCGGCCGTCGACTGCTGCTGGGCAATGCGGATGTGCGGATCTCCTATGTGGTAGCCAAGGGTGCCTCACCGCTGTACCGCAATGCCATCGGCGACGAGCTGGTGTACGTGGAATCCGGTGCGGCCGTTGTCGAAACGGTCTTCGGCACCGTCCCCGCGCGGCAGGGCGACCAGGTGCTGATTCCACGCGCGACCACGCACCGCTGGCTACCGAGCGGCCCGGAACCGCTGCGCGCGTATGTGATCGAAGCAGCCAGCCACATCACGCCGCCGAAGCGCTATCTCTCGAAATTCGGTCAGCTGCTGGAACATTCGCCGTACTGCGAGCGGGATCTGCACGGGCCGGGGGAACCGCTGGTCGCCACCGGAACCGATATCGAGGTGCTGGTGAAGCATCGACCCGGCGGTCAGGTGGTCGGTACGCGGATGATCTATGCGACGCACCCGTTCGATGTGGTCGGCTGGGACGGCTGCCTGTATCCGCTCACCTTCAATATCGCCGATTTCGAACCGCTCACCGGCCGGGTGCACCAGCCGCCGCCCGCCCATCAGGCATTCGAGGGGATCAATTTCGTGGTGTGCAATTTCGTACCGCGCAAGGTCGACTACCACCCGCTATCGATTCCGGTGCCGTACTACCACTCCAATGTCGACAGCGACGAGATCATGTTCTACTGCGGCGGAAACTACGAGGCACGCAGGGGTTCCGGCATCGGGCAGGGTTCGGTATCGGTACATCCCGGCGGTTATGCGCACGGTCCGCAGCCGGGCGCGTATGAGCGCAGCATCGGCATCGATTTCTTCGATGAACTCGCGGTCATGGTCGATACCTTCCGACCGCTCGAACTCGGCGAAGGCGCGCTGGCCTGCGAGGATCCCGGATATGCGTGGACCTGGTCCGGTCGCGGACCGCAGTCCGACGGACACCGGCAACCGAATCAGCGCCCGCACGCGAATCAGCGCCGTGGGCCCGCATGAAGACCCGCATCGAGGTTCCCGACAACACCCTCTTCGGTCCGAACAATCTTCCCTACGGCGTCTTCGCGCCGGAGGGCCAGGACTTCCGGGTGGGCGTGCGACTCGGCGAGCAAGTCATCGATCTCGCCGCGGCACTGGAGGATCCGGTATTCGCCGAGCCGAGCCTCAATGCCTTCATGGCGGCAGGGCCACGTCGATGGCGGGAGGTGCGCAACCGGATCCGCGAGCTGATCGATGACGAAATACCCAGGGAGGCCGTGCATCTACTGCACGATGTGCGCACCAAGCTGCCGGTAGAGATCGGTGATTATGTCGACTTCTACGCCAGCATCGACCACGCGACGAACCTCGGCAGGCTCTTCCGCCCCGATGCCGAAC
The DNA here is from genome assembly GCF_050942345.1 of Nocardia pseudovaccinii. Taxonomy (NCBI): domain Bacteria; kingdom Bacillati; phylum Actinomycetota; class Actinomycetes; order Mycobacteriales; family Nocardiaceae; genus Nocardia; species Nocardia pseudovaccinii. The sequence continues at coordinate 1,012,737 of NZ_CP192074.1, read as the reverse complement.
CGCTGCTGCCCAATTGGCGGCATCTGCCGGTCGGATATCACGGACGCGCGGGCACCGTCGTCGTCTCGGGGACCGAGGTCGTGCGGCCGCACGGCCAACTCCGAACCACCTCCGGCACACCGGCTTTCGGACCTTCGCGACGTCTCGATATCGAAGCCGAGCTCGGATTCGTGGTCGGAGTCGGATCCGAACTCGGCACACCCATCGACATCGACCAGTTCGCCGAGCACGTCTTCGGCGTCGCGCTGGTGAACGATTGGTCCGCACGCGATATCCAGGCCTGGGAGTACCAGCCGCTCGGACCGTTTCTCGGCAAGTCCTTCGCGACCTCGCTCTCGGCCTGGATAACGCCGCTGGCCGCCTTGGAGACCGCCCGCATTCGGCTGCCGAAGCAAGAACCCGAGCCGCTGCCCTACCTGCGGGGCAGCCAGCGGTGGGGACTCGATATCGACCTGGCCGTGCACTGGAACGGCCAAACCGTCTCGCATCCACCGTATTCCCGGATGTACTGGTCACCGGCGCAGATGCTGGCCCATCTCACCGCGAACGGCGCTGCCACGCGCACCGGCGACCTCTACGCCTCCGGCACCATCTCCGGATCGGAACCGGACCAGCGCGGTTCGTTCATCGAATTGTCCTGGGGTGGAGCCGAACCCGTCACGGTGAACGGGCTGCACCGGACCTTCCTGGAGGACGGCGACGAGGTAGTCATCACGGCATCGGCCCGGGGTGCGAATGCGCGGCGTATCGGCCTCGGCGAGGTCCGCGGGCGCATCTGGCATGCGCGCGAGTGAGATTCAACGCACGGCAGTACGTGCGCCCGCGTCGACAACGGCGATGAACCGCTGCAGATCCTCGATCAGCGTATCGACCGTATCGGGCGCGCCACCGTCGTCATGATGGTGCAGCCAGTCCGCGACGAGTTCGAACATGCCGCCAATAGTCGCCAGCGCCAGAGCGATTCGCTTGCGCTGCGCCTCCGGATCCGATGCCGCCGCGCCCGACCACTGCTGATCGAGAAAGGCGGCCGACCAGCGCCGATTACCGCGCCGTTGCCTCTCCACCGCGGGTGAGATGCCGCCCGCCTCGCCGAATGTCACCTTGGCCAGCCGCGGATCATCGGCAATGGCGTGCACGAAGGCCGCGATAATGGCCTGTGCGCGCTGCGGCCATGGCAGTTCGGCGGAGGCGGTGGCCGCCTCGATAGCCCGCTGCTGAATCTGCTCGGTGATGTGCGTGAGCAGCGCGACGTAGCACGCTTCCTTGCTGTCGAAATGATCGTAGAAACCCTTGGTCCCGACGAACGCGCGCTGACAGATCTGCTCGATCGACGTACCCGAAAAGCTTTGCTCGGCAAATAGTTCGGTGGCCGCGTCGAGCAGTTGGCTGCGCCGTTGCGCGCTGCGCTGCTCGGCATCGAGACCACGGATGCGGCGCCGCGCCGGAGTCGGATCGGGCCGCGCGGCGGATTTGCTGCGGGTCATACCTCGACCATAGCCGGAGCAGTTTCAGAAAGACTTCTTGTTGGTAATAGGAAGTCGTGTTGTAATCACTGTCACGTCGATGAGGAAGGGACAGACGTGGCAGTGATCGATGAGGATCCGATACGTCGGCGCGGATTGCGCGTGGTGGCCGCGCTGGTATCAATGACGATGGCATTGCTGGTCGCAGGCGTCACGACCACGCCCGCCACCGCTGTGCCTGTGCCGCAACAGGATTCGTTCTATCAACCGCCGGAGGGCTTCGAGACGCAGGAACTCGGCACGATTCTGCGCTCGCGCGAGGTGCAGCTGGCGGTGCTGACCGTACTTCCGCTGAGCGTGCGCACATGGCAGCTGCTCTACCGCAGCACCGATCTGTTCGGACAGCCGACCGCCGCCGTCAGCACCGTGATCCTGCCCGCGGGCGCGGATCCGAACCGGTCGCGTCCGCTGGTCTCGCTGCAGTTCTACTACGACAGCGCCAGCATCGCCTGCTCGCCGTCGTTCGTACTGCAGCAGGGCGCCGGGCTGCCTGGCGTCGAAGGCATCCACTCACAGAGCGAGCTGATCGCGATCGCCGCACTGATCAGCCAGGGCTGGGCCATTTCGGTGCCGGACTACGAGGGCCTCGACGGACATCTCGCGGTAGCCGAAGAGCCTGGATATATGACCCTCGACGGCATCCGAGCCGCCGAGCGATTCGAACCGCTCGGCCTCGACGGCGCGAATACCCCGGTGGCGCTGTGGGGTTATTCCGGCGGCGGCATGGGCAGCGGCTGGGCCGCCGAGATGCAGCCGAGCTATGCGCCGGAGCTGAACGTGAAGGGTGCCGCGCTCGGTGCGCCGGTTTCGGATGTCGAATCCCTGCTGCACGTCAACGGATCCATGTTCTCCAGCCTCATCGGCATCGGCGTCTCCTCGCTCTACAACGCCTACCCCAAGTTTCGCGAGGCGACCGATCAGTATCTGACGCCCGAGGGCAAGGCACTGATGAACCGGACCAACTCACAGTGCCTGCCACGCAATGCACTGACCCAGATGTTCACCGATTACCAACGGATTCTGACGATTCCGATCGCGCAGTACCTCGCGCTACCGGAAGTCCGCGAGGTATTCGACGCGACCGTCCTCGGCAAACACACCCCGACCGCGCCGCTGTTCATCTACCAGGGCGTCCTGGACGAGGCCGTCCCGATCTGGACCACCGATCGCCTGAACCAGCAGTGGTGCGCGGACGGTGCGTCGATCGTCTACAAACGCGACCACCTCAGCGAACACCTGAGCCTTCCATCGCTCGGCATGGCCGATACCTTCAACTGGCTGAAGTCCCGCCTGGCTCCCGATGCGCCGGATCAGGTCGGCTGTCGCACCGAGAACGTGGTTTCCATGCTCGCCGATTTCAACGCCCTGCTCACCCAGATAGAGATCAATTTGAACGCCACCTTCGGTGCCCTCGGTTTCCCGATCGGCCCACGCGAACGCTGATCACGCAACTCCCTCGGCACCAATTTGTGCGAATCCACTCCTGAGCGGCGGATTCTTCGTGTACCTTCCAAGGGAAGCCCCGGACCACCAGTTGGTCCGGGGCTATCGCCATTTTTACGACACGACCGGCAAATACACCTGTGCGCCGTGGTCGGCGAATTCAGCGGACTTCTCCGCCATGCCGGCTTGCAGCGCCTCCGTCTCGGTGAGCCCCTGGCGCGCGGCGTATTCCCGCACATCGGCGGAGATGCGCATGGAGCAGAACTTCGGTCCGCACATGGAGCAGAAGTGAGCGGTCTTGGCGGGTTCGGCGGGAAGGGTTTCGTCGTGGTACTCGCGGGCGGTATCCGGATCGAGGGAGAGGGCGAACTGGTCGCGCCAGCGGAATTCGAACCGCGCCTTGGACAGCTCGTTATCCCGGTCCTGGGCGTGCGGATGACCTTTGGCGAGGTCAGCGGCGTGCGCGGCGATCTTGTAGGTGATCACGCCGACCTTGACGTCGTCGCGGTTGGGCAGACCAAGGTGCTCCTTGGGCGTGACATAGCAGAGCATCGCGGTACCCGCCTGGGCGATGATGGCCGCGCCGATGGCCGAGGTGATGTGGTCGTAGGCGGGTGCGATATCGGTGGCGAGCGGGCCCAGGGTGTAGAACGGCGCCTCCTCGCACAGCTCCTCCTCCAGCCGCACGTTCTCCACGATCTTGTGCATCGGCACGTGCCCCGGGCCCTCGATCATGACCTGCACGCCATGTGATTTCGCGATCTTGGTCAGCTCACCGAGCGTGCGCAGCTCGGCGAACTGGGCCTCGTCATTGGCATCGGCGATGGAGCCGGGGCGCAGGCCGTCACCGAGGGAGAAGGTCACGTCGTAACGCGCCAGGATCTCGCAGAGTTCGGCGAAGTTGGTGTACAGGAACGACTCCTGATGATGCGCCAGACACCATGCGGCCATGATGGATCCGCCGCGCGAGACGATGCCGGTGACCCGCTTGGCGGTCAGCGGCACATAGCGCAGCAGCACACCGGCGTGCACGGTCATATAGTCGACGCCCTGCTCGCACTGCTCGATCACGGTGTCGCGGTAGATCTCCCAGGTGAGCGCGGTCGGATCGCCGTTCACCTTCTCCAGCGCCTGATAGATCGGCACGGTGCCGACCGGCACGGGCGAGTTGCGCAGGATCCATTCGCGCGTCTCGTGAATGTTCTTGCCGGTGGACAGATCCATGATGGTGTCCGCGCCCCAGCGGGTGGCCCACACCATCTTCTCCACCTCCTCCGCGATCGAGGAGGACACGGCCGAATTGCCGATATTGGCATTGATCTTCACCAGGAACTTCTTGCCGATAATGGTCGGCTCCAGCTCCGGATGCTTGTGATTGGCCGGGATGACCGCTCGACCGGCGGCGACCTCGTCACGCACCAGCTCCGGCGTGACGCCCTCGCGCGCGGCGATGAAGCGCATCTCGGGGGTGATGATGCCCTGCCGCGCCCAGGCCAGCTGGGTCGGCGGACCGTCGACCCCGGGTTTGGTCCAGCTGTCGCGCAGCTTCGGTAGCCCGGCCTCCAGATCGATGGACGCCGTGTCATCGGTGTACGGGCCCGAGGTGTCGTAGACGTCGAAGTGCTCGCCATTGGTCAGATTGATCCGGCGCACCGGAATGCGCAGGTCATCGACCTCTTGGTAGTGCTTGACGCTGCCTTCGATCGGACCGGTGGTCACGGAATCTACAGGTGTGCCCATGATATCCTCCCTACGCCGGCATTACCCGGTCAGGTTCATACGGTCGACGGCCCTGAACGCCCGAATTGGGCTAGCCGTCCTCTCAGCCCGCTGGTGCGAGCCCCCGTTGGTGTGTGAAATTTTCCCGCCCGACGATACCTTTCCACGTCCGCGCCCCGCCCGGCGATCGGAGGAACATACAGCGAAGCGCCCGAGGCCCGACCGGGCGCCGGTACATTCCTCAGGGTGAAATTCATCCTGGAGGTAGATCTGGATGCCCTGCCCGACGGCGTGGCCGCGCCGGCCGATCTCGCCGATGAGCTCGGCCGGATCCTGCGCTATTGGGGCGGAAATATGAAGCACTACCAGATCACCGAGGGTGACAGCTCCGCGATCTACAACTCCGGATACCGGGAGGTCGGCTCCTGGCAGATCAGCTGACCTTGCCCTCGTAGGCGTCCCGCATGCCCTGCAGGTCGATCTTCTGCATACCGAGCATCGCCTGCGTGGCGCGGTTCGCGGCCGCGCGGTCGGTACTCGTCAACAGGGTGTCGGCTTCGACGGGCCAGATCTGCCAGGGAATACCGTATTTGTCGTTGAGCCAACCACATTCGATCGGCTGGCCGCCGTCGGCGAGCAGTGCCGTCCAGAGCCGGTCGACCTCGTCCTGGCTGTCGCAATTCACCAGCAGTGACATGGCGTGGGTGTAGTGGTAATCGCCGCCGCCGTTGATGGCGGTGAACTTCTGTCCGTTGAGTTCGAAGTCGACGAGCATCGTCAGCCCGGCTTCGCGCGGACCCACCTCGGAGTAGGGCACGACATTGGTGATCTTCGAATCCTCGAACAGCGAACAGTAGAACTCGGCGGCCTCCTCGGCCTGGGTGTCGTACCAGAGGTTCGTGACGATTTTCTGCATGGTGGTCCTCCCGATCGGTGTGCCTGTATTAGTGCCGACGGTGCTGGCGGACGGAATTCATCGCCCGTCAGTAGGACTGGAGCTCGATCAGGGTACCCGCTGGGTCGCGCAGGTGGGCTGTGCGCAGGTTCGGACCCCAGTTCGGTCGATCGGTCGCGGCGGCGGCCAGGGTCGCGCCGTTGCGCAGGCACAGGTCGAGGCCCGTGTCGACGTCGGGCACCCGGCAGACGAACATCACGGCATCCTGCGCGGGTGCGGCGGTGACGGGCAGATCGGTGGTGCCGACGACTTCGGACATCGCGCCGCGATCGAAGAGCACGAGTACCGCTCGGTCGTCGACATCCCAGTTCGCGTAGGGGCCCGCCGCGGTGCCTTTGATCAGCTTCGCGCCGATGAGCTCCGGGAGGACGGCGTTGTAGAAGTCGAAGCATTCGGCGAAACGGGTGACGAGCAGTCTCGAGTACAGGGCGTCCACGCTGTCTCCTTATTAGTAGGTGTATACCTATCGTAGGTTCTATCCTATAATTCTTCGCATGGACTCCGCGCGTGCACTTCCGCCGAGCCTGCTCGGCCTCGAGACCTACCTGCTGTCGCGGGTGGGCAAGGTCGCGCGGGGACGGTTCGCCGATCGGCTTGCGGCGCGCGGGCTTCGGCTGTGGCATATGGCGGTACTCGCCGCGCTCGCCGATTTCGGGCCGCACGCGCAGCGCGATCTGGGCATTCGGCTCGACATCCATCCGAGCGATGTGGCGAAGATCGTCGACGAATTGGCGAGTGCCGGTCAGGTCGAACGCACCCGCGATCGCGCCGATCGCCGTCGAATGTCGGTGCGGATCACCAGGACCGGCCGGGCCCTGCTGCGTGCCCTCGAGAATGAGGCGCGGCAGGTGCGTGACGAGATCCTCGGCCCACTCGGCCAGGAAGAGCGAATTATGCTGTCGGACATGTTGCTTCGGTTGTTCGAGCACACGCACCCGAACTCCGGCGCGGACTGACCCCTCGTCGGCCCGCGCCGGAGATCGTCAGTCCGACTCGGCCTCCGGGCGCAAAAGCACATTCAGGTCGATCGCGATATGCCGTCCGATCATCAACTCCGGCGCCCGGATACCGATTTCCCGCCGGTCCAGCACGGCATGGGCGAACAGCCGGACGGTGTCGTCGGGACCGAGGACGAATCTGGTTACGGTGCAGATGAGTTCGACCCGTCGTCCGCGCACCTGTGCCGTCCCGGCGACTCGCCACTCACCAGCCGGATCCGTGATGTGGTCGGCGGTGAACGTCATCAGCGGATACCGGTCCAGATCGAGCAGGCGGCGGGCACGCAGATCCCGGTCGCGCCGGGCATGCCCGGTGTCGATCGCACCCAGATCGACCGTGCCGGTGACGGTTTCGGGCCTACCGCCGGGTCCGGTGGTCAACCGACCGTCCCGGATCGGCGTCCGGCCGTAGACGGTGCGGCCGAAGTTGGCGACGGTGAATTCGGCTCGGCTGTGCGCCGGATCGACCACCCAGTGTCGTTGGCCGCGTTGCAGCTGTGGCTCGACGAGCAGTGTCCACGTCATGGCTAGCCCCGATCCGCATAGATGTCGGCGGAGACCCGATGGGCGATCACCGGATAGGTCTCCACCCGGTCGGGGCCGGGCAGCAGTGCCATATCCTCGCCGGGCAGCAGTTCGGTGGCGAGGATCGCGCGCTGCGCGGCGAGCAGCACATCCTCGGATTCGGCGAACACCACGATCATCCCGGACCCGTCGTGGCGGCGCAGCTCGTAGGTGGTGAGCAGTCCTGGGACACCGGCGAGCGCCGGTCCGATGCGGTGCCGGGACGCGAAGTCCGCCGCGGCCAATTGGTCGGTGCTGCGTGGTCCGTCGAAACAGACGAGTTGTGCGTACATCGGAAATGCTCCTGATCTGCGGGAATGATGTACTCAGCTTCGGCGGTACGGCAGCGGCGCGAATCAGTGCGACCACGTACGCGCGGTACTGAACCTCGCGCGCGGTCCGCCGAGCGCGTGGATACTGCTGCCTATGCAAGACCCGCTGATCGGTCGTCATCGCGAGCTCGCCCGCCTGCGGGCCGCTGTGCTCGCGGCCGCCGCGGGACCGGGGCGGTTGGTCCTGATCGACGGACCGGCCGGAATCGGCAAGACCCGGCTGGCCGAGCACACCGCTGCGCTGGCCGCCGAGTGCGGGCTGCGCGTCGGCCGTGGCTTCGCTGTCGACGATGCGGGGATGCCGCCGCTGTGGCCGTGGCATCGGCTCGGCCGCGACCTTCCGGAGTTGGCCGAAGCACTGGCGGGTGGCGACGCCGTGCGGTGGGAGGATTCGGCCTCGCAACGGTTTCGGATGTTCACCGTCTTCGCCGACGCGCTCGAAGCGGCCGCGGCCCCAGCCGGACTCGCGGTGGTGCTGGAGGATCTGCACTGGGCCGACCGGACCTCACTACTGCTGCTGCGGCACATCGCCGCCGAACTCCCGCACCAGCGGTTGCTCCTAGTCGCCACCGCACGCGACACCGCCCACGGGCCCTATCTCGAACAATTGCCGGACCTGGTACGGATGCCGCACACCCAGACGATGCCGCTGACCGGACTATCGGTCGAGGAGGTCCGGTATTGGTTGCGCCACGCCGCGCCCACCCTGGATACCGCGGCCGCCGACCGACTACACGAACGCACCGGCGGCAACCCGCTCTACGTTCGGCTCGTCGTCGAATCGTCCGGCGAATCCGATCCGGATCCATTGTCCCGTCCAGGTTTTCGACGGCTGGCATTGGCACAGATCGATCGGCTCGACGCGGCGACCAGGACGGTATTGCGGGCCGCGAGCGTACTCGGCGAGCGGATCGAACCGGAATTACTCGAACAGCTCACGGGCGCCGATGTGGAAACGGCGCTCGATACGGCAGTGACCGCCGGTGTGGTCCGCCACCCCGACAACGGCGCGGTCGCATTCGTCCACGCGCTGATCCGCGATGCGATCTACGCCGAATTGTCGCCCTCGAAGCGAATGTCATTGCACCGCAGCGCCGCCGAGTTGCTCGCCGCCCGGGCCGATGGCGATCCTTCGGCGGCCGGACCGATCGCGACTCACCTGCGAAGGGCGAGCGGCCAGGACACCGACGCCGACTGCGCACACTGGGCTCGCATTGCCGCCGAATCCGCCCGCGCGACGACCGCCTACGACGAGGCGATCCGCTTCCACGAATGGGCGATCGAGGCGACCGGACCGAGCGCACCCGGCCCGCTGCGGGCCGAGCTGTTGATCGAACTCGCGCGCAGCGAATTCGAGGCCGGTCGCATCGACGACAGCATCGGCCATTGCGCACAGGCCGGGGCGATCGCGGAGCAGGCGAGCCGCCCCGACCTCGTCGCGGCGGCCGGGCTGGTGGTGCACGGTATCGGTACCCCGAAGGTAATCGCCACAGTGGACCAACTGTGCCGCAGCGCATTACGCGGCTTGTCCGCCGATTCCGACAGCGCGTCGATCGCCCGGCTCACCGCGCATCGCGCCATGGCGGCCGCACAGATCGGCGAATGCGACCGTGCCAGAGAACTTTCCGCGACGGCCATGGGGACCGCCGAACGCAGCGGCGATCCCGACACTCTGCTCGATGCCATCCACGCCCGCCACCTCGCCCTTTCGGCGCCGCAATTCCTCGCCGAGCGGATGGACCTCGTCGAACGCGCCATCGAAATCGGCGACCGGGCGCGTCAGCCGCTGGCCCGGCTGTGGGGCTATCTATGGCAGGCCTCGGCCGCATTCCAACTCGGTGACCTCGGCCTGGTCGACCGAGCGATCATCGAGCTGGAGCAGGTCGCCGAGCGGGGACGCCTGCCGATCGCCCGCTGGCATCTGCATCGACTCGATGCCACCCGCGCAGCACTAACCGGAGACTTCGTCACGGCCGACGAAAGCAATAACGCCGCATTCGAACTCGCCATCCGGATGGGCGACGAGTCGCTGCTCGGTTTGCACCACGCGTTCCGCGGGCTGATGAACATGGTGCAGGGATATGTGTCCGAAACCGAAGCCGCCGAGCGATTCGCGGCGATGCGCCATGCGCCGCAGATACCGTTGATCCGGATCTTCCTCCCGATGACACGCGCCCTGGCCGGCGATCTCGACGAGGCGCGCGCGCTGTTCCAGGAGTTCCGGGAATTGCCCGGCACCTTCCAGATCGGTCCGCATTGGCTCGGGCTGCTCTACAACCTCGGTTTCACCGCGGTGCTGTTGCGCGACAAGGAAACCGCCGAGCGCACCTACCAGGCGTTCGGCCCCGACGACGGCTACTACCTCGGAGACGGCGGCGCTGTGCTGTGCTCCGGTTCGATCGCCCGCCCGATCGCCGACCTCGCGTTCACCGCCGGACGAGTCGACGCCGCGATCGAGCACTACCAGCGTGCGATCGCGATGGACAGCCGGATCGGCGCGCGCCCCTTTCTGGCGCTGAGCCGCCTCGGGCTGGCCGACGCACTGCGCACCCGGGGCGCGCCCGGAGATCTGCGCGCCGCCCGGTCGGCGATAACCGAAGCGGCACAGGAATTTCGGCGACTCGATATGACGCACCGCCTGCGGGCCGCCGATACGCTGCTCGCCGAGATCGACCGGGCGGGCCGCAACGCGAACCCGCTGACCGCCCGCGAAACCGAGGTCGCGGACCTGCTCGCGGATGGCCTCGCCAACCGCGAGATCGCCACTCGGCTGGTACTTTCCGAGCGCACGGTGGAGACGCATGTCCGCAGCATCCTGGCCAAGTTGGGATTTCAGAATCGAACCGAGATCGCGGCGTGGCGCCTGCGCTCCTGAGCAGGCGCCGTACCGCATCAGGCAGCGGCCTTGCTTTCGGGCTTGTCGATGGCGACCGGCTCGGGAGCCTTGCCGCGCAACGGAACTTCTTCGATGAACCAGGCGATCAGGAAGCCCAGTGCGCAGATGGCGGCGGCGGCCAGGAAGACGTGGCCGGTGCCGGAGGCGAAGGCCGCGAGATAGCCGTGTCCCTCGGTGGGTACATGGCCCTGTAGCGCCCTGGTGAACAGGGATCCGAAGGCCGCGACGCCGATTGATCCGCCCAGGGTTCGGAACAGTGTGACCGCACCGGATGCCGCGCCGATATTCGCCAACTCCACGCTGTTCTGCGCGACGGCGGTGGAAAGCTGCATCGAGAAGCCGAGCCCGGTGCCCATCAGCGCCATGGCGAAACCCGTTGTCAGACGACCGGTTTCGGTGTCGATGGCAGACAGCAGTACTGCGCCCGCAGTGAGGAACAGCCCGCCCAGAATGAAGAAGATCTTGTACTTGCCGGTCGCGGTCATCCGCTTCCCGACGATCTGGGAGACCACCAGCAGCGGCAACATCATCGGCAGCAGGAGCAGTCCGGAGTTCGCGGCCGATGCACCCTGCACCGTCTGCTGGAACAGCGGCAGATACAACACCGATCCGAACATGACCACGCCGCCGACCAGGGCGGTCAATGCGGCCAGGGTGAGATTGCGGGTGCGGAAGATTCCCAGCGGGATCACCGGATCGACGGCCTGGCGTTCGATCACCAGGAATGCGGCCAAGGCGGCCACCGCGAGCACGGCGAGTCCGACGATCCGCGCCGAGAGCCACGCGTAGTCGACACCGCCCCAGGTCGCGATCAGCACCAGGGCGGCGATCGCGGTCGTGAGCGCGAGAATGCCCGCGTAGTCGATGGTCACCTTCCTGCGCGCGGCGGGCAGTTCGAGCCGCCACCACGACCACGCGAAGGCCACCAGCCCCAGCGGAATATTGATATAGAAGGCCCAGCGCCAGTCGAGTCCGTCGGTGATCACACCGCCGACCAGTGGGCCGCCGATGGTGCCGACGGCCATCGTGGTGGCGGTCATGCCCTGATACTTTCCGCGTTCGCGCGGCGGGACCAGCGCGCCGATGACGGCGAATGCGGTGACCGCGATACCGCCCGCGCCGAGGCCCTGCAGTGCGCGGAATCCGATCAGCGCGGGCATCGACCAGGACGCGCCCGCCAGCACCGAGCCGATCAGGAAGACGCCGATGGCACTGAGGAATACGGTCTTTCGGCTGTACAGGTCGCCGAGTTTCGCCCATACCGGCGTCGAGATCGCCGACAGCAGGGTGTAGGCGGTCACCACCCAGGCGACGTGGGACAGTCCGCCCAATTCGCGCACGATCGTCGGCATCGCGGTGCCGACGATCGCGTTGTCCAACATTGCCAGCAGCATCGCCAGCAGCACCCCGGCCAGTACCGATCGGATCTGTCGCGTGGGTGCGGTCTTCGTCTCGGTCATTTCTGCGGACATGGCCGCTCACCTCCTTCTCGGCAGTTCAGGAACTGCCAACCGCTTCAGAAAATCACAGTCGCTACAAAAGTACAACTGCTCCGACTTTGGTGCAGATAGCTCAATCGGGTAGAGTTGCCGCATGACCGCGACGACCGGGCGCAGGGAGCGCAAGAAGGCACAGACGCGGCAAGCCCTGGCCGATGCCGCGACAAAGCTGTTCACCGAACGCGGCTACGACAATGTCGGCGTCCGGGAGGTCGCCGAGGCGGCGGACGTATCGCTGAGCACGCTGTTCAAGCACTTCCCCAATAAGGAATCACTGGTCTTCGACCTGGACGCGGATATCGAGGCCGAGCTGGTGGCGGCCGTCCGCGACCGGACCGCCGGGCAATCGGTCATCCACGCACTGCGCGACTACCTGATGCGCACCCGCACCGCGCGCAGCGACGATCCCGGAATCGTCGCCTTTCATCGCCTCGTCGACTCGACGCCCGCGCTGCGCGAGTACGCGCACCAGATGCTGCTGCGGCACGAATCCGCATTGGCGACCGCGATCGCCGAAGCGACCGGCGCACCGGCGGGCGATCTCGCGGCCGCGGGACTCGCCCACTTCGCGCTGGAAGCCGCCAAAGTCGCGAGCACCAGGGAAGATCCGGCGAGCGCGTTCCACGAGTTGTTCGACCTGCTCGAAAACGGCTGGGGCCGGTAGCTTCCGGAGAACCGGTGCCGAGTTCGTGGTTGAACCCGGAAACCGCGCCCGCCTATCCGGCGGGACCAGCACCGCCGCGGCGGCGGTGATCGCAAGTCCGTCACCGAGTCCGAAGGCATAATCCCGCGGACCGATCCGATCAGATGCTCGCCTAGAGTCCGGCGGCCGCTGCGCTCTGGACCTTCGCCAACCTCAGCAACCCCTCGGACACAGGCACACCTGCACACCCATCCGGTATTCCGTCAGCCTTCCCAGCATTTCAGCTAACAGCACGCTACCGATCCGACCGGTGCGATGGCATGCGGAATCCCGATATCGGTTGACTAAGAGTTCTAGCGTTGCTAGATTCTCTATCAACGCTACAAGCACAGAACGGAACAGCTCATGATCACCACACTCATCCAGGTCGTCGCCATCGTCTCAGTCCTCGCGAACGCCGTCGTCTACGGCACCGACGCCTGCTTCGCACTGATCACGCGGTCGGTGTACGACAAGCTGGACGACCGGACGGTGACCATCTCAGCGGGCTGGGGTCACTACTACGGCGACCGCCGGATGCCGATCGTCGGGATCAGCGGTGTGGTAACCGCCGTTGTGGCAACGGCTCTCGCGGCGATCAGCGGCCACGCGGCAGCGGCGATCGCGGCGGGTATCGCCGTCGTGGCACTGGTGACCTGGCTCGGCATCTACGTTCGGGTGGCGAAGCCGGTGAACACCCAGCAGACCGCCGCGGCGCACTCCGGCGTCATTCCGTCGAATGCTCGTGCGCTGCAGGACAAGTGGAACAGCGTAATCAACGGCCGGGTGGCCCTGCAGTTCACCGCCATCGCCGCGCTCTGCGCCGCGATCGCCCTCGCCTGACGCTCCTCATCGAAAACCCTGTGTCGGCCGCACCTGCAAGGTGCGGCCGACACAGGGTTTTCGCGTGCTCCGAAATATATTGCCTAGCGGATGGTTTGGTCGATCAACCTGCGCGCCGCCCGGTCGGTGCGCTCCACGTCACCGGTTATCAACCGATCCTGAATGATGCCGCGCAGCCCCGAAACCAGCAGCGTGGCAACGGCTTCCGGATCATCGATCGACTCGATTCGGCGCAGCGCATCCGCGAGCGTCCCGATGAAGGTCGCGATCGCGGCATTCGCGTATTCGCCATAGGGACTACCCGGCGCACAGGCCGCCCCCAGCACCTGCAGCAGCACCCGCACACTCGTCGTGGCCTCCCCCGCGATATTCACCGCGCAGAATTCGCCGAGCCGCTCGCGCAGCGAAGCCGCATCGGAGACCCCCGCGAAGACCAAGGCGATATCCGGGCGCTGCGTGGTCAGCGCCTGTACCAGCAGTTCTTCCTTGGTATCGAAGTAGTGGATCAGCATGCGCGAACTGGTGCCGAGTTCGGCGGCGAGCGGGCGCAACGACAGGTCACCGAGGCCGTGGGCAGCGATGTATTCGACGACGCCGGCCAGCAGGTCGGCGCGTTTCGCGTGGTCGAGTGGACGAGCCATGGGTTGACTGTAGCGATTGGTACAGGTATTCATGACATCGTGACTGTAACAATCGCTTCAGAAACTCGCCCGGCCGTCGTGGTCACCGCAGTCGCCGCGACCACATCGATCGCCGATGACATCGACCAGACCTGGTCCGGACTGCTCGCCGGGCACAGCGGTATCGGCATGCTCGCCGACGATTTCGTGGCCGAATACGATCTGCCGGTCCGCATCGGCGGCAAGTTGAAGTCACGGCCGGGCGATCAGCTCACCCGCGTCGAACAGCGCCGCCACTCCTATGTCGAGCAGATGGCACTGGTATTGGGCCGCCAGGTCTGGTGCAATGCGGGCGCACCCGAGGTCGAGGGTGAGCGGCTCGCGGTCGTCATCGGCACCGGGCTCGGCGGCGGCGACGCGCTGATCAATGCCGTCGATTCGATGCGCGACGGCGGCTACCGGAAGGTATCGCCGATGTCGGTGCCGATGGTTATGCCGAATGGTCCGGCCGCGACGGTCGGGCTCGAAATCGGTGCCAAGGCAGGGGTTTTCGCGCCGGTCTCGGCCTGTTCCTCCGGTTCGGAGGCGATCGCGCATGCCTGGCGGCTGATCACTACCGGCGAGGCGGATGTCGTGGTGGCCGGTGGCGTCGAGGGGCATATCGATGCGGTGCCGATCGCGAGTTTCGCCATGATGCGGGCGATGAGCACGCGCAATGACGAACCGGAGCGGGCATCGCGGCCATTCGACCGGGATCGCGACGGGTTCGTCTTCGGCGAAGCGGGGGCACTGCTGGTGCTGGAGTCCGAGCGGCATGCGCGGGCGCGCGGTGCGCGGATCCACGGCCGGGTTTTGGGCGCGGGGATCACCTCGGACGCCTATCACATCGTCGCGTCGGAGCCGGAGGGCATCGGTGCGGCGCGCGCCATGCGCAAGGCGATATGCACTGCCGGACTGCAGGTTTCGGATATTCAGCACGTCAATGCGCACGCCACCTCGACATCGATCGGCGATGCGTCGGAAGCCAATGCCATCACCGCGGTGACGCCGGAGGCATCGGTCTACGCGCCCAAATCCGCACTCGGCCATTCGATCGGCGCGGTCGGTGCGCTCGAATCCATCCTCACCATGCTGACGCTGCGCGACCAAATCGTCCCGCCCACATTGAATCTCGACAATCGAGACCTGGAGATCGACCTCGATATCGTGGCGGGCGCGCCCCGCGAGCAGCGCATCGACTTCGCGCTCAACAATTCGTTCGGCTTCGGCGGCCACAATGTCGCCCTGGCCTTCGGCCGGGCGTAGCGGTGGCTGCTCGTTGCCGCGGGGTAGCGTCGTAGCAGAATCGTTAACCGTACGAACAATCCAGCGGAACGGGACAACGACGTGGCCGACGCCTTCTACACCCCAGATCCGGCGAACCCGAATCGGTTCGTCTCGACCGAACTGACCCGCGGTCCGTGGTCACCCGACGCCCAGCACGCCGGACCACCATCCGCGCTGCTCGGACACGCGATCGAACGCTGTGAGCCGAGGGCCGGATTCCAGGTCGGGCGGGTCGCGGTGGAAATCCTCGGCCCGGTTCCCTTGGAGCCGCTGACGGTGCAGACGCGGGTGGCCCGCCCCGGGCGCAGTGTGGAGCTGATCGAAGCAACCCTGTCCACCGATCGCGGACCGGTCATGCGGGCGAATGCCTGGCGATTCAAACTCGCCGAGCCGGAGCTCGAACTGCCCGAACAGTTCCTGCCGACCGGTGCCCGTCCCGGACCGGATCAGGCAGTGCCGTCCCACTTTCCGTCGACCCAACCCATCGGTTTCCACACCGGCATCGACTATCGCTTCGTGTCCGGGTCGTTCGCCGATCCCGGCCCGGCGATCTGCTGGATCCGGCTGAAGTATCCGATCGTCGCCGGTACCACGCCGAGTCCGATGGAACGCACACTCGCCGCGGCGGATTCGGGTAATGGTGTCAGCCGGGTGCTGGATTGGAACCGATACCTGTTCATCAATACCGATCTCACGGTCACGCTGCACCGACAGCCGGTCGGCGAATGGGTCTGCCTGGACGCCGCCACCTATCCGCAACCGCACGGCATCGGCTTGGCCGAGTCCGCGCTCTTCGACGAGAAGGGTCCGCTGGGCCGCAGCACCCAAACCCTGTTCCTCGGCCCGCGCTAGCTCGGCTGCAACCTGCGCGGTCGAAGATCGCGGCCGTGCGCGGGCGCCGTCGGATCCGGTTAACCGGCAGACCGGATCAATGCCGTGAACGGTCCGAACTTCGCAGGTCGAGACCGCCGTCCGGACTGTTGCTGAGCAATCGCCGCATGTGAAACCATAAATGTGATTCGGTCGACCCGAGACGCCCACCGAGCCGCTTTCGCGCGGCCACCCGGACGCGGGAAGGAGTCGACGATGTTGATGCGTTTCCGACTGGACCCGGACCAACTCGCCGCGGCCATGTCCATCGCCGGGCTGAAGCCGGGACCACGGTCCGCGCTGCCGCTGACGACCCCGCCGTCCGACCCGGCAGCGGCGCTGCGGGACACCGGACTACTCGAAGCGGACGACCGGCTCACCGGACCGGCCGATGCAGCACTGCGGATCGCCGCCGATCCCGCGCATACCACCGCCGTCACCGCCAACCGCGTCGGGCAGGACAACCGGACAGCGGCGCTGCTGCTGCGCGGAGACGAAGAAGGCACCTTCGTCATGCAGGCCGGGACCGGCGACGAGGGCTTCGATTTCACCGTCGTGCCAACGCTCACCCAGGCCACCATGCTGGTCGACCAACTGCTCGATCTCACCTCCTACGGCCCCGGATTCGCCTCGCCGCCGATCGACCTCGATCTCATCGCATTCGCCGCACTGCTCGCCGCCGCCGATGCGGCACAGGAGGCCCGCCTGGCCGGGGTCCTGCGTCGAGACGTCGCGGCCGGACCGCTCGAGCTGCGCGCGCTCGAGCTGGAGGAGCAACTCGCCAAGGGGCTGGCCGCGGGCGACACTCGTTGGGCCTTGTCCGCCGCCCAGGGCGCCACACCGGTCTCGCTAGCGGCGGCGGCCGGCCGGATGACGGAGGGACTGGCGCGGCTGGCGTCGCTCAGCCTTGTTCGACTGGAGGCGCTCGGCAGCTACCGATTCACCGATGCCGGGACCGCGGTGGCACGGTCGTTCGGTCAACTGTTGACGACCGGGAGCATTGCCGTAATGGACGGTGCGGCAACGAAACAGGACGCGCTCGCCCATTTCACGGTGTTCCGATCGACGTTCTCGACCCGGTTCGCATGCTGGCGCGAGCTTGCGGCGCGCAATCCGCGTGCCGAATTGTTGGAGACCACAACCGAAGTCGCGCTCAGGCTGGTGCGCGACGTGCTGGATCCCGCCGTGGTCAAGCCGTTCGCCGGTGGCATACCGGCATTCGACGCGTCTGCCGCACCCACGGAAGCGGTGCCTGCGGTCGAGCGCGGAAGCACTCCGGCATTTCATCCGACCCACCAGGTGCCCGCCAACGGCATGCCCGCATGGGCCACTCCCGACTCGACCCGGCCGCCCGTCGCCCGTATCGAACCGCGCGTCGAACTCCAGATCCTCGATCGCTCCGGCGACTGGGCGAATATCGTCTGCAACAACGGCTGGACCGCATGGGTCGACGGCCGCGCCATCGAACCCCTTGCCGCCCTCTGGTACCCGACCCACCTGGTACCCGAGGGCGGATTGGACGCATGGGCCGCGCCCGATCCGAGCCTCGGCCCCATCACCAGCATCGATCCCGGCGTCGAACTCCAGATCCTGGGCCGCGCCGGGGACTGGGCGCATATCGCCTGCAACAACGGCTGGACCGCATGGGTCGACGGCCGCGCGATCCAACCCCTCGCCCGGCCAGGTGCACCCTGGACGTCCACCGGCGACAGGAACATCTGATGACCCGGTCACGAGATCACGGGACCACCAGAACGAGCTAGGGGCGTGTCGAAATCTGCTGGACCGCCCAGCCATTGCCGTCCGGATCGGAGAAGAAGCAGAAGCCGACATTGTCGAGCGGGTCGGGCACCGGCCGGGGATTGGTGCCGAGCACCTGGACTTCGCTGACCTCGACGCCGCGCTCGACCAATTCGGCGTGGGCCTTGCGGATATCGGGGACGACGAGTTGCAGGCCGTGTATCGAGCCCGGTTCCATCTTCGGGACTCCGCCCTTGCCGATCACAATGGAACAGCCCGAGCCGGGCGGCGTCAGCTGTACGAGCCGGATCTCGTCGCCGATTTCGGTGTCGAAGTCGAGGTCGAAACCCACCTTGTTCGAATAGAAGTCCTTGGCCCGGTCGATATCCGACACCGGCACGATCACGACCTCGAGTGTCCAGTTCATGGCGAGTCCCTTCGCTGCTGTGGACATGGGCATGCCTGAATGTGCAGACCGCGAGCGGCGGCCGAAATCATCGCTATATGCGCGGTTTCCAGCGCCATGCGAATTCACCCGCCTCCGGCGGAGGACCGGGCAGTTCACCTTTTCCCGCGAGCCCCGTGATCAGCATGGCGAGCACGCGTCTGCGCAGTTCCGCGGTTCGGGCCTGGTCCGGCATGGCGATGGCCGCACACGATTCCAGGACGAGACCGAGGTCATTGGCATTCGCATCCGCGCGCAGGCGACCGGAGGCGTGCGCCCGCCGGACCAGTTCCTCGGTGACTTCACCCGAATGCATGACGTCCGGCAGCATCGACTCGTCCGGGGTGAAGGTGCCCGCCAAATGCACGGTCAACGAGTGCACGTCCGCGTCGACGACCCGTTCCAGGAATCCGATCAGACCGTGCCAGCCGTCCGAATCCTCCAGTGCGGCATCGGCTTCGGTGTTGTAGCGGCGTAGGCCCTCGTGGCAGAGGGTGCGCAACAGCACGTCTTTGCTCGGGTAGCGGCGGTAGAGGGCGCTGATGCCCACTCCGGCTCGCTCGGCGACGGCGGCGATGGGGGCGTTGGCGTCGGCGAGGAAGACCGCGCGGGCGGCCTCGAGGATGAGCCCGTCGTTGCGGGCGGCCTGCGCCTTGCGTCCGGGCAGACCCTTCTGAGCTGGGGCATCGGATGTTTTCGGCATGAGTTCAGACTAGCACTTGAAACGGAATGATCCGTTCTGATACTGTTCAAACAGAACGAAGCATTCCGTTTCACAAGGAGTAGAGATGACCGCCATCACCCCCTTCACCATCGACGTCCCGCAGGCAAAGCTCGACGACCTGGCCGACCGGCTGTCCCGGGCCCTCTACCCGAACGAATTGCCCGGCGTCGGCGACGCCTACGGGGTACCGAACGAGCGGGTACGGGATCTCGCCGAGTACTGGCTGGAGCGCTTCGACTGGCGCGCGCTGGAGGCGAAGCTGAACTCCTACCCGCAGTTCACCACCGAGATCGACGGCGAAGATATCCACTTCATGCACATCAGGTCCTCCCGGCCGGATGCGCTGCCGGTGATCCTGACCCACGGCTGGCCGGGTTCGGTGCTCGAATACCTCGATGTCATCGCGCCGCTGACCGAGCCGGAATCCGCCGATGAGCCCGCCTTCCACCTGGTCATCCCGTCGCTGCCGGGATTCGGATTCTCCGGGCCGACTCGCAGCACCGGATGGGGCACCCTCCGCACCGCTGCGGCCTGGGCGGAGCTGATGGGTCGACTGGGCTACGCCCGCTACGGCGCCATCGGCAACGACGGTGGCTCGATGGTCTCACCGGAGATCGGACGGCTGGATTCCGATCACGTCGTCGGAGTGCATGTGACGCAGCTGTTTTCGTTCCCGTCCGGTGATCCGTCGGAGTTCGAGGGGCTGTCCGAGGAGGACATGGCGGCGCTGCAGCACCTGCAGTGGTTCCACGAGAACAAGATGGCCTTCAACGCCTTGCACAGCCAGCAGCCGCAGACGCTGGCGTTCGCGCTGGCCGATTCGCCGGTCGGATTGCTCGGCTGGAATGCGCAACTGTTCGGCGAGAGCCTCGACGAGGAGTTCGTGATCGGCAATGTGGCCATCTACTGGCTGACCGGAACGGCCGGGTCGTCGCTGCGGTTCTACTACGAGAATGCGCACACCGCGCAGCAGCCGAGCGGACCGACCACGGTGCCGACCGGACTGGCGATGTTCAAAGGTGATTTCCAGTCGATTCGCCGGTTCGCCGAGCGCGATCACAGCAACATCGTCAGCTGGAATTCTTACAACGTCGGCTCCGCCCAAGGCGGCCCGAACGATGCGGCCGGACACTACGCCGCGCATGAGGCACCGCAGGTGATCGTCGCCGATATCCGGCAGTTCTTCGCCAAGCTCGGCTGAGCACACAGCGCAACGGCCCGCATCCGTTTCCGGACGCGGGCCGTTGCGCGTTTCCAGCAGAGAGCCTCTCGTATGTCTTCGAGACGCACGGCCATGGCTCGTCTCGCTCTCCGTTGATGTACTGGATTCACCAACAGCTCAACAGTTTTCAACACCCGCGGTGCGAGCGTCAGGCCCGGAGGCGGCAGCCTGCGTAACCACGTAGGGCCCGGGAGCACCGCAAATTCAGCAAAGGAGAACATCATGCGTATCGCAGTCTTCGGAGCCACCAGCACCGTCGGTCGGCTGGTCGTCGAGCAGGCGCTCGAGCAGGGGCACGAGGTCACCGCCTTTACTCGCAATGCGGTCAGTGTCGGACAGCGGCACGAGCGGTTGCACATCGTCGAGGGCGATGTGCTGGATACGAATTCGGTGGAGCGGGCCGTGGCCGGGCAGGATGCGGTGTTGATCTCGCTGGGTGCGGGCCGTAAGGGTGTCATCCGGGCCGAAGGCACCCGCGCGGTGCTCGAGGCGATGGACCGGACCGGCGTCGAGCGCCTGATCTGCCAGACCACCCTGGGCGTCGGCGACAGCCGCGGCAACCTGAACTTCCTCTGGAAGTACGTGATGTTCGGGATGCTGCTGCGCGAGGCCTACGCCGACCACGTCAAGCAGGAAGAATACGTCCGCGCGAGCAACCTCGACTGGACCATCGTGCGCCCGAGCGCCTTCACCGACGGCCCCCGCACCGACGCGTTCCGTCAGGGCTTCCCCGCCGACGCCAAGGGCCTCTCCCTCAAAATCGCCCGCGCCGACATAGCCGCCTTCATGCTCACCCAACTCACCGACCCCACCTACACCCGCCAGGCCCCCGGCATCTCCAACTAGTGACCGAGAATGCCGTGGTGGAGGGGCGCTCTCGACGGTTGCCTGCGTGGACGCATGGTGAACGGTGGTCCAGGTCAGTGCTGGTGGAGAGTGCCCCAGGTGGGGAAGGGGTCGGGGTAGGTGGTCCAGGTGGTGGGGCCCGCGCTGAGTTCGTCGTCGGTGAGGAGGGCGGCGTCGAGGAGGGCGCTGATGTGGGTGGTGTCGAGTTTTATGCCGATGAAGACGATTTCCTGGCCTGCGGGGACTTCGAGGGCGGACCACCAGGCGGCGGGTTCGAAGGTGAGGTTGGGACCGGCTTGGGACCAGATTGCGGCGAGGTCGGGGCGGCTGGCCAGCCAGCAGAACCCCTTGCTGCGCAACATGCCTCGGAGTTGAGTGAGGGCGTCGGCGAGGCGCTCGGGATGGAAGGGGCGGTCGGCGGTGTAGGTGAGGCTGCCGATGCCGTATTCCTCGGTTTCCGGGATGTGGCCGCCCGCCAGTTCCTCGTCCCAGCCATCGGATTCGGCGGCCAGCACCGGGTTGTAGCGGCCGGTCGCGAGCACCTCCGCGAGATCCACCGCCCCCTTCTCGGTGCGCAGCACATGGGCGCGTGGATTGAGCCGTCGCACAGTGGCTTCCACGGTTCCGGCGGCATTGGCGCTGACCAGGTCCGTCTTGTTGATCAGCAGGACATCGGCGAATTCGACCTGATCGACCAGCAGGTCGGCGATGGTGCGCGTATCGCCGTCGCCCGCTTCGAGATTGCGCTCGGTGAGGGCCTGCCCGCGGGCGATTTCAGCGAGGAAGGTGGAGGCGTCCACCACGGTGACCATGGTGTCCAGGCGGGCGATATCGCCGAGTTTGAAGCCGTCCTCGAATTCCCAGTCGAAGGTCGCGGCGACCGGCATCGGCTCGGAGATGCCGGTGGATTCGATGACCAGCTGATCGAATCGGCCCGCGCGGGCGAGCCTGCCGACCGCCTCGATCAGATCCTCGCGCAGCGTGCAGCAGATGCAGCCATTGGTCAGTTCGACCAGCTTCTCCTCGGTGCGGTCCAGGTGCCCGTTGCTCGCTGCGCTCGCCGGCCACGGCCGCTGTGTTGAATTCGGGGCGCGCTTCGCTTGCCCCTGCCCGGCGACGAGTGCGGCATCGATATTGACCTCGCTCATGTCGTTGACGATGACCGCGACGCGGCGACCGTCGCGATTGGCCAGGATGTGGTTGAGCAGGGTCGTCTTACCCGCGCCGAGGAAGCCGGAGAGCACGGTGACGGGCAGCAGGTCAGGGGTCGATGAAGCGGTCATTTCTTAATGATAATGGTTTTCAATTAACCGCAGACCACGCGCCGCCAATCGGGGCAGCACAGAGGTATGCGATCGGGCAGATCGGAATCGCCGGACAACGCTAGGGTCTGGGGTGTGAAATTCCTGCCGCTCGCGCCCGACGGGCAGACCCCGGTTCGCGTACTCACTATCGCCGGGACCGACTCCGGCGGCGGCGCGGGTATTCAGGCCGATTCGCGGACCATGGCCCTGTGCGGGGTGCACGCATGCGTTGCGGTGGCCGCGGTGACGGTGCAGAACTCGGTCGGGGTGAGCGGGTTCCACGAGATTCCGCCGCAGGTCGTGGCCGATCAGGTGCGCGCGGTCGTCGGGGATATCGGGGTCGGAGCCGCCAAGACCGGGATGCTGGCCTCGACCGCGATCATCGAGTCGGTCGCGACGGTCTGTCAGGAAGTCGGGATCGGACGGGATCGGACGCCGCTGGTGGTCGATCCGGTCGCGGCATCCATGCACGGCGATCCGCTGCTGCACGAGGAGGCGCTGGATGCCGTGCGGCACACGCTGATTCCGCTGGCCACGGTGGTGACGCCGAATCTCGACGAGGTGCGGCTGATCACCGGGATCGAGGTCATCGACGATGCCTCGGCTCGGCGCGCGGCGGAGGCGCTGCACAAGCTCGGAGCGCAATGGGCCATCGTCAAGGGCGGCCATCTGCGATCCTCGGAGGTGAGCACCGACCTGCTCTTCGACGGCGATCGCTTCCTCGAGTTCACCGCGCCGCGGATCACCACCGGCAACGACCACGGCGGCGGCGACACCTTGGCCGCGGCCATCGCATGCGCACTCGCCAATGGTTACCCGGTGCCCGATGCCGTCGAGTTCGCCAAGGACTGGACCTACCGCTGCCTGGCCGCCTCCTACGACCTCGGCGCAGGTCACGGCCCCGTTTCCCCGTTGTGGCGGCTATCCGCCTCCTGACGCCCGGCGCACCCGCTGTCATTGGGCATGCGGACTTCGCTGGTGCCGGTGGGTTCCGAAACTTGTCGGTGGGTGGGGTCATACTGTGGGCATCGCAGACACCGTTGGCCTCGACGATGCGGTTGACGAGAACGATGGGGTTCGAAGTGGATGCGGGAGCCGACCGCTAATGGCGCGCTCGCGGTCGGTGCGTACAAGTCAGTCGCTGGAGAACGCGAGGTGCAGCGGTTGGTCCGCGTCCATGCGGATGCCGTTCAGTCGCGCATTGGCCTCGGCCAGTGCGGAGATGATCTCGGCCAGGTAGGCGACGAACTTCTCGATCGGCATGGTGTGTGCCTGTAGCCGGTTCGCACCGAGCCACCAGTCGGTGGCCGAGGCCACCGCACCGAATACCGAATAGTTGACGAGTTCGACGCTGGACACCTCGACGGATTTGTCGGCGAGCAGTCCGGTGAACAGATCCGCGGCCCGCTTGGCCGATTGCCGAGCCGACTGCAGCGCCCGCTCGGATTCATCGGCCCGCTGCGTGAAGTGGCTGTGCAGCATGAACCGGAAAACATTGGGGTGCTCGGAAACCACGAGCACATATTCGGCCGCGCCCCGCCGAATCAACTCCCGCGCAGAATCATTCGTCAGATCGGCGCTGGAAACGATTCGCTCCCACAGCATGTCGCGAACCCGGTCGACAATCGCGTTGTACAGATCGGTCTTGTCCTCGAAGTGCCGATAGAGTTTGGGCTTGGCCGCCCCGGCCTCCTTCGCGATATCGCCCATGCTCACCTCGGGTCCGAACTTGTCCAGCGCCCGAAACGCCGCATCGACGAATTCCGCCCGAACCTTCACCCGATGCTCCCGCCACCGCTCGGTCCGAGCATCGACCCGCCTGGGCGTCCCCGCATCCACTCCCCGCCCACTGCGCATCACAAATCCGACCGTACCAATACCTGCACCCGACCTAGGTAGACGCGGTTGCCGGAACGGCAACAAAGTTGGCGCTGTCGCGGACCCTGCGTACATCATGCGAACAGGGTCGATGGACCGAGATACGCGACTTCGATGGGAGAACGACGCATGACCGAGAGCACCGCTTCTGGCAACACCCAGGAGTTCTGGGAGGGGTTCTATCAGGATCGGGATCAGGTGTGGACCGGCAATCCCAATCCGTTGTTGGTGCGGGAGGCCGTGGAGCTCGAGCCGGGGACCGCGTTGGACCTCGGATGTGGTGAGGGTGCGGACGCTGTTTGGCTCGCGGGGCGCGGGTGGCGGGTTACCGCGGTCGATGTGTCCCCGACAGCGCTGCGGCGTGCGGCTGTGCATGCCGATGAGGCGGGCGTCGGGGAGCGCATCACATTCGCGGAACATGATCTGGCGCAATCGTTTCCGGACGGAGAGTTCGATCTGGTCTCGGCGCAGTTCTTTCATTCGCCGGTGGCGCAGGACCAGGAGCGTACGAAGGTTCTGCGGCGGGCCGCCGAGGCGGTGGGCGTCGGCGGGGTCTTGTTGATTGCGGGGCATGCGGGATGGCCGTCGTTTGTGCAGGATCGGCATGACGTGCACTTCCCGACCATGGATGAGGTGCTCGACGGGCTGGCTCTCGGGCCGGACTGGAACGTGGAGACCAAGGATGCGGTCGAGCGGGAAGTCACGTGGCCGGAGGGGCAGGTGGGGCTACGTACCGACACCGTGTTGCGGATTCGGCGAGTGCGGTAGCCGCGGTCCCCAGGAACCTCACAGGTAGAGCCCAGCTAGGGTCCAGCGCGGTTCGCGAGGGTAGTCACCATGACCGAATCGACGACCGCCGCGCACCGGGCGGAAATGACCGAAACGGTGATCACGCCCGTGCTGGACGTCGTGATCCCCGTCTACAACGAAGAGGCCGACCTGGGTGTCTGCGTGCGGCGGCTGCACGCCTACTTGCGCGACGGATTCCCGTTCCCGGCGCGGATCACCGTAGCCGACAATGCGAGCACCGACGACACCATGCAGGTCGCGCAGTTGCTCGCCGATGAACTCGATGACGTGCGGGTCGTGCACCTCGACGCCAAGGGCCGCGGCCGCGCATTGCGCGCGGTGTGGGAGCACTCCGACGCCCAGGTGGTCGCCTACATGGACGTGGATCTGTCGACCGACCTCAATGCGCTGCTGCCCCTGGTCGCGCCGCTGATCTCGGGCCACTCCGATCTGGCCATCGGCACCCGGCTCGACGCGGCATCGCGGGTAGTACGCGGACCCAAGCGCGAAATCATCTCGCGCTGCTACAACCTGATCCTGAAAGCCTCACTGCAGGCGCGCTTTTCGGATGCGCAGTGCGGTTTCAAGGCGATGCGCACCGATGTGGCGCGGCGACTGCTGCCGCTGGTGCAGGACGGTGAATGGTTCTTCGACACCGAGCTCTTGGTGCTCGCCGAGCGGGCCGGGCTGCGCATCCACGAGGTGCCGGTCGACTGGATCGACGATCCGGACAGCCGGGTCGACATCATCGACACCGCGCGCAAGGATCTACTCGGCGTGTGGCGACTGTTGCGCGGACTGACCACCGGTGCGCTGCCGTTGGACGAGCTGCGCCGCTCGGTCGGCCGTGAACCACTGGTTCCCGGTGTGCCGTTGGGGATGGTCGGGCAGGTGGTGCGGTTCGCGATAGTCGGCGTCATCTCCACGCTCGCCTATATGCTGCTGTACCTGGTGTTGCAGCCCATGACCGGCGCGCAGGTCGCGAACTTCGTCGCGCTGCTGATCACCGCGGTCGGCAATACCGCCGCCAACCGCGCCTTCACCTTCGGGGTGCGCGGGTCGAATGGCGTTGTGTCACACCAATTCCAGGGTCTGCTGATCTTCGGCTTCGGCTTATTGGTCACCAGCGGATCGTTGTTCGCCCTGCACCGTTGGGCACCCGACGCCGCCGTTCATCTGGAATTGTTCGTACTCGTGGTCGCCAATCTCATTGCCACGCTGATCCGATTCGTCGGCCTGCGCTGGGTCTTCCGCAATCCGACCGCCACCCGCACGGCGCTGGTCACCGAGGGCGGACAACAGTGACGGCTACGCTCACGCCACCGTCGACAGCGGTACCGCCGCGATCGCGCCCCGAGCGCGAGATCGGCTGGGAGTACCCGGCTTTGGCGGTACTGCTGCTCGGGACCGGAATCGCCTACCTGTGCAACCTCAGTGCCAGCGGGTGGGCGAATTCCTTCTACTCCGCCGCGGTACAGGCGGGCTCGGAGTCCTGGAAGGCCTTCTTCTTCGGCTCCTCGGATGCGGCGAACTCGATCACCGTCGACAAACCACCGGCCTCGCTGTGGCTTATGGAACTGTCGGTGCGGGCATTCGGACTGAATTCCTGGAGCATCCTGGTTCCGGAGGTCCTGCTCGGCGTCGCCTCGGTCGCACTGGTGTGGGCGACGGTGCGCAGGCCCTTCGGCCCGGCGGCCGGACTCATCGCCGGACTGGCGCTCGCGGTGACGCCGGTCGCCGCACTGATGTTCCGGTTCAACAACCCGGATGCGCTGCTGGTATTCCTGATGATCGCGGCGGCCTGGGCGATGACCAGGGCGGTCGAGGACGGACGCACCCGCTGGCTGGTACTCACCGGTGCCTTCATCGGATTCGGATTCCTCACCAAGCAATTGCAGGTGCTGCTGGTGGTGCCCACACTGGCGCTGACCTATCTGTTCGCCGGTCCGCCCAAACTCGGCAAGCGGATCCTGCAGCTGCTCGCGGCGGGTTTGTCGATGATCGTCGCGGCCGGGTGGTGGCTGCTCACGGTCGAACTGTGGCCCGCGTCTTCGCGACCGTGGATCGGTGGGTCGCAAAACAATTCGATTGTCGAACTCACTCTCGGCTACAACGGTCTCGGTCGCTTGAACGGCAATGAACACGGCAGCGTCACCCCCGGCGGTGGCGATATGCCGCGCGGTGGTGGCGGCGGTGGCAGCATGTGGGGCAGCACCGGCATCACCCGGATGTTCGAACCGGCGCAGGGCGGTCAGATCGCCTGGCTCATCCCCGCCGCATCGGTCGCGCTGGTAGCGGGAATTCTGTTGCGCGGCAAGGCAGCTCGCACCGATGGAAGGCGCGCGGCGCTGATCCTGTGGGGTGGTTGGCTGCTGGTGACCGGGTTGACCTTCAGCTTCATGGCGGGCATCTTCCACCAGTACTACACGGTGGCGCTGGCTCCGGCGGTCGCCGCATTGGTCGGTATCGGTGCGGTTCAGCTGTGGCGGGATCGGCACCGGCTGTGGGTCCGATTGTTCGCGGGGCTCGCGGTCGGCCTGACCACCGCGACGTCATGGATGTTGTTGTCACGCAGCTCGAGCTTCGTGCCGTGGTTGCGCTGGGCGGTGCTTGTGGTCGGTGTGCTCGCGACCATCGCGGTACTGCTGCCCGCACCACGGAAGGTAGCGCTGGTCGCGGCATTGGCGGCCGCATTCACCGGATTCGCCGGGCCCGTCGCGTATTCCGCCCAGACCATTTCGACCGGACACGAGGGCGGGATCCCGTCGGCGGGACCGAATGTCGGGATGTTCGGCCATCGCCCCGGCGACGAGGGCGGCTTCGGTGGTCCCGGCGGCTTCGGTGGTCCCGGCGGTCCCGCTGGCAGTATGCCCGGTGGACGAAACACTGACGGCCGCAATGCGAATGGCGCTCAGGGTAGAGAGGCCACCATGCAAGGCGGCAACGAGGCCGCGGGCAATCCGATGATGGGCGGACCCGCCGGTGGTCTGCTCGGCGCGAGCAGGCCGAGTGAGAAGGTCATCGCGCTGCTGGAAAACAATGGCTCCGACTACACCTGGGTCGCCGCGGCCACCGGCTCCAACAGTGCCGCCGGATTCCAGCTGGCCACCGAACTGCCGGTCATGCCGGTCGGCGGCTTCAACGGCAGCGACCCGTCGCCGACCTTGGATCAGTTCAAGCAGTATGTCGCCGACGGAAAGATCCACTACTTCATCGGCAGTGGCAATCGCGGCGGCGAGGATGGCGGTTTCGGTTTCGGCCGCTCCGGCACCAGCAGCGAGATCAGTAAGTGGGTGGAAGAACACTTCACCGCGACCGCAGTCGACGGCATCACCCTGTACGACCTGACCGCCGCCCACTGATCCACACCGGCGGGATCCGCACCCCTTCGGGGAACCCGCATCGGGTGCGGATCCCGACAACCAGTGCGGGTTGGCACGCAAAGTAATTCGCCCGGTGCGTGTGCCCCGGGCGAATTGCCTTGCGGATCAGGCGTACGCGGCTTCGAGCCACTCCGCGAACGTCGGCCCGGCCAGCTCGGCGTGCGCACCCGGCAGCAGCCCACCGTTCTCGAACTGCTCACGATCCGGATTCGCCGCATCACTCGACTCGATCACTTGGGCAGGCGCACCGAGCTTTGCCGCGAGCAGACCGGCCGCGCCCGCCATGGTCTCCGGCTGCGGACCCGCGATCTCGGGGAACGGCCCGTCGAGCGACTCCGGCACGGGATGCACCGCCAATTCCACCAGCGCCTCGGCCACCGCACGTGCGGCGACCAACTGGGTGCGCATCTTCGGCAGGTACGCGACCTCGCCCTGGGTCCCCCACTGCACCATCACCTCGACCAACTCATGGAACTGTGCCGCGCGCAGAATCTGCACCGGCAGCGGCCCTTCCAGCAGCGCGGCCTCATGCGCCAGCTTCGCGGCGTTGTATCCGGCGAGCGATCCATCGATGCCGATGATGGACACCACGACCAACCGCTCGACACCGGCCTTCCGCCCCGCCTCGTGCAGGTTGCGCGCCGCGGCCCGGAAGAATTCGGTCGCGATGGCCTGGTCCGCGGACGGCGTGCTGGACGCGTCGATGACGACATCCACACCGTCGAGCGCTTCCACGAGCCCGACCCCGGTCTCGATATCCACCCCGTTGGCCCGGGAGAATGCGACGACCTCGTGCCCCTGCTCGTTGAGCACGTCCACGACGTGACGGCCGAGCCGTCCGGTCGCTCCGGCAACCGCGATCTTCTTGGTATTCGACATGATTCCCGCTCCTGCTTTTCGCTGCGCTGTTCCGCTTTCACAGTGAGGACGACGCAGGGCGCACGAGTGTGACATGCCGTTTCGGACCGTTCCTCGAGATCTCTTTACCTGCTTCCTCGAAATCCTCTTAATGCGGCATTCATTCGAAACCCTTTCGCACGCCGCGAACTCCGGGAATGATGATCCAGTTGCGCCAACTCCGACCATCAGGAAAAACGTGAGAAGCATTTCGAGATTCGTCCTAACCGTCATCGGCGCACTCGTCGCCGTCGCGCTCACCATCGGCTTCGCCTCGACCGCATCGGCCGCGCCGGGTGAAGCGCCCCAGCCGACCGCACCGGTCGCGACCGCGCCGATCGCCGCGGCAGCCGAACCGACCCCGCAGGCCGACCTCATCGGGCAGTGCCTGGCGCCCGGCGACACCATCGAGGTCAGGACGCTGGTCGGCGGTCTGGTCGGTGCCACCATCGGCGGCATCGCGGGCCTGCCGCTCTTCTTCGTCGGCGCTATTCCGGGACTGGTCATCGGTGGACTCCTCGGCGTCCTCATCGGTTCCACCTCTTACGCGGTCGACGAGGGCCACATGCAGCAGGCAGGGCTCTGCTGACCGCGAATTCCCTTTAGTGGCAAGCTGTTAGCGTGCGGGTATGAGTTCGACCACCGATCGATTCATCGATGCCGTATTCGATTTCGAGAGCGCGGTGCACGCGCAGGACTCGCAGGCGCAGCAACAAGCTCACTCGGAACTGCATCGCTGCTACCGATCAGCGACTCCGGAAGAGCTTGCGCAGGGCGGGAAGCGGCTCGCGGAGCTGCTGCCCGATGTGCCGACGGGACCGCGAGCGAATATCGCGGTCCTCATCGGCGCGTGCGTCGAGGGTGGTGCGGATCCCGTGGCTTGCGCACCCGGCGTGCTGGCGAATCTCGCGATAACACTCGGCGGCGCAAAGGAATTCGCCGAGAAGTGGACGGCGGCGGCCGATGGCGTCGACGTACCCGACCCCGAACAGTTCGAGCTGGACCCGGACCTGTTCGAGGTCTTCGGATTCGACCCGACGCTGGCGTGGTGGACGCTGGACCTCTGGAGCCGTGCCGGTCTGGCCATGTTGCAGCACAAGGAAGTTCGGCAGAAGTTCGGACAGTCCGGCCGCGAGATCATCCGGGAGCGGCACGACGCACTCGGCGAAATCTCCGACCGGTGGGACAAATGCCTCGGCTACGCGCTGATCGTGCTGGACGACGAGCCGGTCGTCGTGCTGCACCGTGAAACCGGCACCGGCTACGCCATGCGAATGACCGGCATCGGCGACAACTTCCAATTGCACACCCTGGTCGCCGACGCCCTCATCGGCGGCGGACATATTCCGGGCGAGGCACCGGCGGCGGAGGCGGTCGCCATGTGCCGCGATATGCCCGGCATGGTGCATACCACCGGATCGTTCAATCTGGTCGCGCCGGACGGCAGCTGGATCTGGAACGAGGGCACGCCTTCCGATATTCCGGTGGTCGACGGCACCCGCCTGCTGGTCCTGGATCCGCCGCCGTACCAACGCACTTGGCCCGCGGGACGCTTCTTCCCGCATATGGTCGGCGACCTGACGCTGGAACGGGTGCTCACCGCGGACGAAACGGCCGCCTGGTTCCAGCATGTGTCACCGGCCAAGGATTCGAACGAGGACTAGCGGCTCACGCCCTGGTCCGCCCGACGACTCAGCGCCACCCGGCAATCCAGCTCCGGCCCGGCAACTCAACCTCGCCCCGCGACTCAACCCCGCCCGGCAACTCAACCCCGCCCGGCAATCCAGCTCCGGCCCGGCAACTCAACCTCGCCCGGCAACTCAACCTCGCCCGGCAACTCAGCCCCGCCCGGCAACTCAACCTCGCCCGGCAACTCAGCCCCGCCCGGCAACTCAGCCCCGCCCGGCAACTCAACCTCGCCCGGCAACTCAGCCCCGCCCGGCAACTCAGCCCCGCCCCGCGACTCAACCCCGCCCGGCAACTCAGCAGAGCGCCGGGCGTCAGGGCGGTGGGGCGTGCAGCGCCGCGTGCAGCGTGGCCGCCCATTGGGACACGATCTGCTTGCGGCGCGCCGAGTCATCGGTCAGGACATCGGCCAGCCCGAGGCCGCGCGCCATATCCAGCGTCGCCTGAACAAGGTGATGGGCAACCGGATCGGCGTCGTCGACGCCGAGCGCCTCCACTGCCCGCCGATGCGATCTACGCCCGAATTTGGCTTCCAGCGGCACAATTCGCTCCCGCAGCGCGGGATCGGCGGCCGCATGCGTCCACACCTGCAGCGCCGCCTTGAACAGCGGGCTGGTGAAGGATTCGACCAACCCGGCCACCACCGCCTCGGTGCGCTCGACCCCCTCGGCCAGCGCGGCCACCGACTTCGCCTCGTCCTTGGCCTGCTGGGTGCGGGTGTCGAACATGTACTCGAGTGCGGCGGTGATCAGGTCTTCCCTGGTCGGGAAGTGATGCTGGGCAGCGCCCCGCGACACCCCTGCACGTTCCGCGACCACCGAGACCGTGGCCGCCGCCCAGCCCATTTCGGCCAGGCAATCGATGGTCGCCTCGAGCAAGCGCTGCCGGGTGGCCCGGCTGCGGTCCTGCTTGGGTTCGTGCGGCGCCACTGGGGGCCTGGAGATCGCTGCCATGGCGCTATTCTGCCCAGCTCGGTGGACGGCGCTGCAAAAAGGCCAGCATCCCCTCGTGCACCTCGGGCGTGCCGAAGAAGCTCGCCGAGCGGGTGGCGAGCTCCTCGGCGGAGCTGTCGAACTCGGCCAGGATGCCCGCGTTGACCAATCGCTTGGCCTCGGCGAGCCCCTGCGGGGACCCCTTGCGCAGCTCCGCGCACAGCCGGGTCACCTCGGCCGCCGGATCGTCGGCGGTGATGGTGACCAGACCGATCTGTTCGGCGATATCCGCGCCGAACTTCTCGCCGGTGAGGTAGTAGCGACTTGCCGCGCGCGGGCTGAGCCGGGGCAGCAGGGTCAGCGAAATCATGAACGGCGCCAACCCGATTCGCACTTCGGTGAGTGCGAAACTGCTGCCGGGACCGGCGACGACGATGTCACAGGCCGCGACGATGCCCATACCGCCCGCGCGCACATTGCCGTCGATCCGCGCGATGATCGGCTTCGGCGTTTCGACGAGTCTGCGCAGTACGCCGATCATCACCCGGGTGCGCTCGTCGGCGGCCACCGCCGGATCGGCATTGCTGGCCTCGGTGAGGTCCGCGCCCGCGCAGAAGGTATTGCCGGTGTGCGCGAGCACGATGCCGCGGACGGCGGGATCCGCCGCGGCGTCGTCGAGGCCCTGAAGGAGCTCGACGACCAACCGCGACGACAGCGCGTTGCGGTTGTGCGGCGAATCCAGGGTCAGCGTGGCGAATCCATTGCTGACCTCGTAACGCACGTGTGGTGCGGTCGATGTCTCGGTCATCGTCCCTCCTGTAGCGGCATCGGACCCGATCCTTCGTCGACCAGGCATCGGGCGACGAGGGCTGGGTGTCAGTAGGACTTCGGCAGGCCCAGCGAGTATTGGGCGACGAAATTCAGGACCATCTCCCGGCTGACCGGCGCGATGCGGCCGATACGGGCCGCGGCGAGCATCGCGGCGAGGCCGTATTCCTTGGTGAGGCCCGCACCGCCGTGGGTCTGGATGGCCTGATCGAGCGCCTTGATACTCGCTTCCGCCGCAGCGTATTTCGCCATATTCGCGGCCTCGGCCGCACCCATCTCATCGCCCGCGTCGTAGAGCGTCGCGGCCTTCTGCATCATCAGCCTGGCCAGCTCCACTTCGACCTTCACCGCGGCGAGCGGATGCGAAATGCCTTGGTGCGCACCGATCGGCGTCTTCCACACCGTGCGTTCCTTGGCGTATTCGACGGCACGATCGATGGCATAGCGGCCCAGGCCGACGGCCATGGCCGCGCCCATGATGCGCTCCGGGTTGAGGCCCGCGAACAGCTGCATGAGCGCGGCGTCTTCCTTGCCTACCAAGGCATCCGACGGCAGGCGCACGTCATCGAGGAACAGCGTGAACTGGTGGTCCGGCTCGATGATGTCCATTTCCTGTGGCGTCTTGACGAAGCCGGGGGCATCGGTGGGCACGATGAACAGCGCGGGCTTGAGCTTGCCGGTCTTGTGGTCCTCGGTGCGCGACACGATGAGCACGGCCTCCGCCTGGTCCACGCCGGAAATGAAGATCTTGCGGCCGTTGAGGATCCAGTCGTCGCCGTCGCGACGCGCGGTGGTGGTGATCTGGTGCGAGTTCGAACCCGCGTCGGGTTCGGTGATGCCGAAGACCATCTTGGCGGTGCCGTCGGCGAGTTCGGGCAGCCACTGCTGCTTCTGCTCATCGGTGCCGTATTTGGTGATGATGGTGCCGCAGATGGCCGGTGAGACCACCATCAGCAGCAGGCCCGCGCCCTGCGCGGACAGCTCCTCCATGACCAGCGCGAGCTCGTACATGCCCGCGCCACCGCCGCCGAACTCCTCCGGCAGATTCACGCCGAGGAACCCGAGTTTGCCTGCCTCATCCCACAATTCGGTGAGCGGTTCGTTCTTGCGCGCCTTCGGCAGCACGTAATCGCGGAAGCTGTACTTCGCGGCGAGCCCGGCCACCGCGGCCCGTAGCGCCTTCTGCTCTTCGGTTTCGATAAAACTCATCAGTTCTCCTGGGATTCGGTGGGATCGACGACGGCGAGCACGGCGCCGACATCGACCTGCTGGCCGACGGTGACATTGAGGGCGCTGAGCACGCCGGCGGCGGGCGCGGAGATGGTGTGCTCCATCTTCATGGCCTCCAGCCACAGAATCGGCTGGCCCTGTTCGACGGCACTGCCGACCTCGGCGCCGATGCGAATCACGCTGCCCGGCATGGGTGCGAGCAATGAACCGTGCGCGACCTGATCGGCCGGATCGCTGAAGCGCGGCAGTCGGCGCACCGACACGGGTCCCAGCGGCGAATCCACGCAGACCAGATCGCCGTAGCGGGCGATATCGAATTGCCTGCGCACCAGCCCGCGTTCGCCTGGAACCGCGAGAACCACGCGCTCGGGACCTGCCTGCACCAATTCGAGTCCATCGTGACCGTCCACCGCGACACCGGTTCGGGTGAAGCGGTAACCGATGTCATGTGTTCCGCTGGTGCGGCTTTCGTACGATTTGTGCTGCGACTGCGACGGCAGATTCCGCCAGCCCGCGGGCAGCCCGCCGCCGACCCCGGCCGCCTTCCGGTTCGCCGCGGCATCCGCGAGTGCGGCGGCGACGATGGACAGTGCCTCATCGGCCTCGGTCGCCAAAGGCGCGGAGAGTGAATCCAATCCGTGTGTTTCGAAGAATGCGGTATCGGTGTCTCCGGCCAGGAATGCCGGATGCCGCAGCACCCGCACCAGTAGATCGCGGTTGGTCACCAGACCGTGAATCTTGGCCCGCTGCAAGGCCGTTGCCAACAGCCGTGCCGCATCGCCGCGCGTCTCGGCGTAGGAGATGACCTTCGCAAGCATCGGGTCGTAGTGCACACCGACAACCGAACCGTCGACCACACCGGTATCCAGACGCACGCCCGGTCGCTCGAGCACCTCGAATTCGGTTACCACCGAAGGGATATCGAGCCGATGCACCGTCCCGCTCTGCGGCTGCCACTCGTTCGCGGGATCCTCGGCATACAGCCGCACCTCGATCGAGTGCCCACGCAGCGCGGGCGGCGCGGCAGCCAACTCGCCGCCCGCCGCGACCTCCAGCTGAGTCCGCACCAGATCCAGTCCGGTGGTGCATTCGGTGACCGGATGTTCCACCTGCAGCCGGGTATTCATCTCCAGGAAGAAGAAGTCACCCGCCTCGTCGGCGAGGAATTCCACGGTCCCGGCACCGGTGTAGCCGATCGCACCGGCCGCCAGCCTGGCCGCCTCGAACAGCCGCTCGCGCATGGTGTCGATCCGCTCGACCAGCGGCGACGGCGCCTCCTCGACCACCTTCTGGTGGCGGCGCTGAATGGAGCATTCCCGCTCGCCGACGGCCCAGATGGTGCCATGGGTATCGGCCATGACCTGGACCTCGATATGCCTGCCGGTCTCCAGGAACCGCTCGCAGAACACCGTCGGATCACCGAATGCCGATTCGGCTTCCCGGCGCGCGGCGGCGATCTGCGGTTCCAGATCGGCGAGTTCGCGCACCACACGCATGCCGCGCCCGCCACCACCGGCAGAGGCCTTGATCAGCACCGGCAGCTGCGCCGCGGTGACCTCGTCCGGATCGAGTTCGGCGAGTACCGGAACTCCGGCCGCGTCCATCATCTTCTTGGCAGCGACCTTCGAACCCATCTGCTCGATCGCCTCGACCGGGGGGCCGATCCACACCAGTCCGGCCGCCAGCACAGCCTGTGCGAATTCCGCATTCTCGGAAAGGAATCCGTAACCGGGATGGATCGCGTCAGCACCGGTGGCCAAGGCCGCCTCGATGATCAGTTCGCCGCGTAGGTAGGTCTCGGCCGGGGTATTGCCCGGAAGACGAACCGCCGCATCGGCTTCGGCGACATGCGGTGCCGCGGCATCCGCATCGGAGTAGACCGCGACCGTGCCGATCCCCATGCGACGACAGGTCGCGAAAACCCGGCGGGCGATCTCACCACGGTTGGCTACCAAAACATTGGTGAATGGCCCACCCGGCACCCGACCGCCGCCCCTCATCGAATCGCTACGCGATGCAGTCATTTTCCCTCACATCCGGAAGACGCCGAAGCCATCGGCGCCCTTGACTGGGGCATTGTGAATGGCCGACAACGCCATTCCCAATACCGTGCGGGTATCACGGGGGTCGATCACACCGTCGTCGTACAGCCGCCCCGACATGAACATCGGCAGCGATTCGGCCTCGATCTGCGCCTCCACCATCGCGCGCATCCCGGCATCGGCCTCCTCGTTGAACGGAATGCCCTTGGACTCGGCGGCCGCCCGGCCCACGATCGAGATCACACCGGCCAACTGCGCGCCGCCCATGACGGCGGATTTCGCACTGGGCCAAGCGAAAACGAATCGCGGATCGTAGGCGCGACCGCACATGCCGTAATGGCCCGCACCGTAGGACGCGCCCATCAGCAGCGAAATATGCGGCACCTTCGAATTCGAGACCGCATTGATCATCATCGCGCCGTGTTTGATGATGCCCTTCTGCTCGAACTCCTTGCCGACCATGTAGCCGGTGGTGTTGTGCAGGAACAGCAGTGGCGTATTCGACTGGTTGGCCAGCTGGATGAACTGGGTCGCCTTCTGCGACTCCTCCGAGAACAGCACGCCGCGCGCATTGGCGAGAATGCCGACCGGATAACCGTGCAACTCCGCCCATCCGGTGACCAGGCTGCTGCCATAGAGCGGTTTGAATTCGTCGAAATCGGAGCCGTCGACGACGCGGGCGATCACCTCGCGCGGATCGAACGGAATCTTCAGATCGGACGGGACGATGCCGAGCAGATCCTCCTGGTCGTACCGCGGCTCGATCACCTCCGCGCGCGGTGCCGGACCCTGCTTCTTCCAGTTCAGGCGCTTGATGATCGAGCGGCCGATGCGGATCGCGTCCTGCTCGTCGACCGCCAGATAATCGGCCAGACCCGAGACGCGCGCGTGCATATCCGCGCCACCGAGCGATTCGTCATCGGATTCCTCACCGGTGGCCATCTTGACCAGTGGCGGCCCGCCGAGGAATACCTTGGAGCGCTCCTTGATCATCACCGTGTAGTCGGACATGCCGGGGATGTAAGCGCCGCCCGCGGTGGAATTGCCGAAAACCAAAGCGATGGTGGGGATTCCGGCCGCCGAGGCCCTGGTGAGATCGCGGAACATCCGTCCGCCGGGTACGAAGACTTCCTTCTGCGTCGGCAGATCCGCGCCGCCGGATTCGACGAGTCCGATCACCGGTAGCCGGTTCTGCATGACGATGTCGTTCATGCGCAGGTTCTTGCGCAGCGTCCACGGATTCGAGGTGCCGCCGCGCACCGTGGGATCCGGCGCGACGATCATGCATTCGACGCCCTCGACAATGCCGATACCGCACACCACGCTCGCCCCGACGTGGAAGTCGCTGCCCCACGCGGCAAGTGGGCAAAGCTCGAGGAATGGTGAATCCTCGTCGATGAGCAGTTCGATGCGCTCGCGCGCGGTCAGCTTGCCGCGCTTGCGATGCCGGGCCAGCTTGTCCGGGCCACCGCCCGCGACGGCCTTGGCGAATTCGGCCTCCACCTCGGTGAGTTTGCTGGTCATGGCCTCGGCCGCGGCCGCGTATTCCGGCGATGCGGTATCGAGTGTGGTGCGTAGTGTCGTCAAGACTGGTACCCCAATCGTTTCGCCGCCAGTCCGGTCAGGATTTCCGTTGTGCCACCGCCGATGCCGAGAATGCGGATATCGCGGTATTGCCGCTCGACCTCGGATTCGCGCATATAGCCGAGGCCGCCGAACAGTTGCACGGCCTGATTGGCCACCCATTCGCCCGCCTCCACGGCGGTGTTCTTGGCGAAGCACACCTCGGCGATCAGATCGGTTTCGCCATCGGCGCTGCGCTGCACCACATCTCGGGTATAGACGCGGGCCACGTCGATGCGTCGGGCCATTTCGGTCACGGTGTTCTGCACGGCCTGCCTGCTGATCAGCGGGCGGCCGAAAGTCTCGCGGTTGCGCACCCAGTCCAGGGTCAGGTCCAGGCAGCGCTGGGCCTGCGAATACGCCTGCACCGCAAGCCCGACCCGCTCGCTGACGAACGCACCGGCGATCTGATAGAAGCCGGAATTCTCCGGTCCGACCAGATTCTCTACCGGCACGCGGACATCCACATAGGACAGTTCGGCGGTATCGGAGGCCAGCCAGCCCATCTTGTCGAGCTTGCGGCTGACCGTGAAGCCCGGCGTGCCCTTCTCCACCACCAGCAGCGAAATGCCGCCGGAGCCGGGGCCGCCCGTGCGCACGGCGGTCACCACGAAATCGGCGCGCACACCCGAGGTGATGTAGGTCTTGGCCCCATTGACGATGTAGTGGTCGCCATCGCGGCGTGCGGTGGTGGTGAGGTGGCCGACATCGGAGCCGCCGCCAGGTTCGGTAATGGCGAGCGAGCCGATCTTCTCCCCGGCCAGTGTCGGGCGTGCGAAGCGCTCGATCAGGTCTTCATTGCCGGAGGCGATAATGTGGGGCACCGCGATACCGCAGGTGAACAGCGAGGCGAACAGGCCGCCGGAGCAGCCGGCCTGATGCATTTCCTCGCAGACGATCATGGCGTCGATACCGTCACCGCCGGAACCGCCTGCGGATTCCGGGAATTGGATGCCGAGCAGGCCGAGCGCTCCGGCCTTCTTGTGCAGTTCGCGCGGGATCTCGCCGTCACGCTCCCAGGCGTCGAGGTACGGAAGAACCTCGCGCTCGGCGAAACCCCTGACGGTGGCGCGCAATTCGCGCCGTTCCGGCGTATTCCACGGACTCACAGCAACTCCAATGGGATATCAACATAACGCGAGCGCAGCCATTCGCCGAGCCCTTTGGCCTGTGGATCGAAGCGGGCCTGGTAGGCCACACCCTGTCCGAGCAGACCCTCGATAATGAAGTTCACGGCACGCAGATTCGGCAGTACGTGCCGGGTGACGGTCAGCGGCGCGGCCTCGGGCAGCAGTTCCTTGATCCGCTCCACCGTCAGCGTATGCGCCAGCCAGCGCCACTGCTCATCGGTGCGAACCCATACGCCGATATTGGCATTGCCGCCCTTGTCGCCGCTGCGGGCCAGCGCAATCGTGCCCAGCGGTGCCCGTCGAGTTCCGTTGGCGGACAATGGCTCCGGCAGTTCCGGCTCGGCTACCTCCGCCAATTTCAGAGTGTCCGACGCGGGTGCGATATCGACGCGAGTGCCTTGCGGCAGCACCGCCGCATGCGGTACTTCGGCGGCATCGACGAATCCCGGCGTGTACACGCCGTACGGCGAGCCGTTGCCAGGCAGGCTGGTGAAGTTGGTCCCCGGATAACTGGCCAATGCCAGCTCGACCGCGACATTGGAGAACGAGCGGCCGACCTTGTTCGGATCCGGATCGCGAACCACGCAGCGCAGCAAAGCGCTTGCCTGCTCCTCGGTTTCGGCGTCCGGCCGGTCGAGACGCGCCAGCGTCCAGGTCAATTCCGCAGGCCGCACGGGCAGCCAGGACTCCAGTTGTCGTTGCGCCAGTTGGGCTTTCGCCTCGATGTCGAGTCCGGTGAGCACGAACTCCATCTCATTGCGGAAACCGCCGAGAGTATTCAACGAAACCTTGAGTTGCGGCGGCGGCGCTTCGCCGGTCACACCGCTGATCAACACGCGATCCGAACCTTCTTGACTCAGCTCGATCGTGTCCAGCCGCGTGGTGACATCCGGCCCCGCATAACGCGCACTCTGGATCTCGTACATCAGCTGTGCCGCAACGGTATCCACCGTGACCGCGCCGCCCGTGCCCCGATGTTTCGTGATGACGCTGCTGCCGTCCCTGCGCACTTCGGCGATCGGGAAACCGGGCCGTCCGAGATCGGCCAACTCGGTGAAGAAGGCGAAGTTACCACCGGTGGCCTGTGTACTGCACTCGATGACATGTCCGGCCACCACCGCACCGGCAAGCTGGTCGTAATCGGTTCGCCCCCAACCGAAATGAGCGGCGGCCGGGCCGACGATCACCGAAGCATCGGTGACCCGGCCGGTGACCACGATATCCGCGCCCGCATTCAAACATTCGACGATGCCCCAGGCACCGAGATAGGCATTCGCGGTCAGCGGTGACCCGAGGCCGAGCTCGCCCGCTCGGCTGAGCAGGTCGTCACCCTCGACGTGCGCGACCTTGGCATCCAGTCCGAGATCCGCCGCAACCTTGCGCAGCTTCTCCGCGAGCCCGGCCGGGTTGAGACCGCCCGCATTGGTGACGATCTGAACATTGCGTTCCAGCGCCAGCCCGAGGCAGTCCTCGATCTGCCGGACGAAGGTCTTGGCATAGCCGAGGCTGGGATCCTTCATCCGGTCCCGGCCGAGGATCAGCATGGTCAACTCGGCGAGATAGTCCCCGGTGAGCACATCGAGCTGCCCGCCCTCGAGCATCTCCCGCATGGCGCTGAGCCGATCACCGTAGAACCCGGAACAGTTGCCGATACGGATGAGCTCCGGATCGGCGGCCAGCATACTCATCAGCTGGAAGGCCCTCCTGTGCGGCGAACCGTCCCGGCGCGCCGCGTTGCGCCGCCGGTGAAGTCCGCGTTCCGGAGTCCAGCATCACACCCGGTCCAGAAAAAAGCAAGCACGCGTGCTTGTTAATTGCACATGGCACGCGAGGCAGAATGACCAGATGTCCTCCGTCATCCTGTTCGCGCTGGCCGGGTTCCTGCTGGGCGGGGCCTACTCCACCTGGAAGACCACCCGGCCACTCGCTATCGCCCTGCTGGTGCTCGCCGCCCTAGCGACCGCGGGCGCGGTCGCCTGGTTGATGTAAACCCACTCAACACCACGGAGCGAGTCTTACGAGCGACCGTTCGCGGCCCGTCTCGCATCCGAGTGGCCGAAGCGCATGCGACGAAGTCGCGAGTCTCGGCCGCTCGGATGCGAGACACCAGGGGGCCGCGAACACGCGGCGCCGCAGGCGCCGCAAATCAGACAGAGTTCAGGCGGAAGATCCGCAGATCCTCCGGCACGCCGCTCAGTGGTGCGGCGAAGAAACTGCGCCTATACGGCTTGACCGAGAACCCGAGCTCCTCGAGCGTCTCCGGTTCGACGGACTGCAATGTCGCGTGCGAAAGCATGGTGTTGCCGTTGCCCCCGGCCTCCATCACACGAGCGGCGATCGTCACATCCACGCCGAGCCAGTCGCCGCCGATCTCGCGCGGCGAGCCGGTGTGCAGACCGATCCGCATCTGCGGGCGATAACCACGCACGCTGACGTCGGCCAGATTCCGTTTCGCCTGCACAGCGGCACGCACCGCATGATCGGCCGAGGTGAACACGGCCATCACACCGTCGCCCATGCGCTTGACCACCTGACCGCCGCGATCGGCGATCGGCGGCTCGATGGCCTTGGCAACCCCGCGCAACAGTTCGAGGGTCGCCTCATCGCCCGCCGAAAGCGACCAACTGGAGAACGCCACCAGATCGGTGAACATCACAGTTATTTCTTCGCTACCTCGACCGCGACCGACGCGCTCCAACATGGCCTGCCAGACCTGCAGTGCGCCGAATCCGATTTCCCGGGCCGCGCTCGGCGTATCACCGACCAACTTATCCGCCGCGCGCGCCACCGCGCGGGCGCCACCCGGACCCGAAACCGACAGTGGGTCACCGAAAGACGGATCACCCGGCAGTTGTTCACGCGCCTTGCGCAGCACACCGATGATGTCGGGCCGCTGGTTCGCGGCATTCATCAAGGCGGAGAACTGCCCGCGTCGCATTCCCGAGCCGGGACGACGAGCGGATCGGTCCTCATCGGCGGGCACCAACGGTATGGTCACCTCGGACGGAACGCCCCCGTCGTCTTCCGGTTCCGTCCCCGGCTCAGCACCGCCGGAAGGTGTTTCGGTCACGCCCCGAGCGTATCTCAGCCGACCAACCGTCGGCGGGTTACTTATTGTCGCCACCTGCGCCCCCTCGATCAGACTGAGCGGGCACAACGCCGGGTCCGCCAATGGGTAACTCACTGGTTGCTGACTCCGAGAGTAGCCAGCATCGATTCTGGATGGAAGCGGTGCCGGGGTTAGTTTCCGGGATGTTCACATACTGCCTGGATTGCCCGAATACATACACCGACCCGGTGTGGAAGGGGATTCACACACCGGGCCGATGTTCGCATAGTCCGCCGGGCAGTGGCGGACAGTGCGCGGGGCGCTCGGACCTCCCGACAAGGTCGGCACCCGTCACCCGAGCGGCGAGGGAGGGCAACTCGGGTAGTTCAATCATGCATCGCGTTGGTTGACCATAACCAGTGCACCGCCGAAGACAATTGCGACGAAAGCCGCGAAGTAGAGCAGGCCGCCCCACGGTCCCCAGTGCCAGTTCGCGGTCGATTCCGATGCGCTGTAGAAGTGGCTCGCATTCGCGAACGGCAGGAACGGCTGCACATTGCGCCCGAAGCTGCCGAAGGCGCCGAGCAGCGGCTCGATGAGCAGAGGCCAGAGCACGATCAGCGAAATCGCCGCAGCCGACTGCCGGACCAGCACGCCGATGCCGACCGCCAGGATCACGCTGAGCAGGGCATAGATCGGAATGCCGTAGATCTCGCGCCAAGCGTCGCCGCCGGAAAGCGTCAGGTTGTTGCTCGCATCGCCGCCGATCGCCTTGGCGATCGCGAAGGCGGCAAAGGCCAGCACGATCGTGAGCACCGCGCCGTACACGCCGACCAGACCCGCCTTGGTGGCGATCACCTTGGCGCGATGCGGTGTCGCCTGGTAGGTGGTCCGGATGATGCCGAAGCGGTATTCGCTGGTCACGGTCAACGTGGCCATGATCATCAGGACCATCACGCCGAATCCGCTGATCCCGCCGACCGCGGTGGCGACGGTCAGGTCGAGCGCGTTCTCCTTGCCCGAGGACGAGCGGGCCACCGCCGCGAACAGCGCGGCCAAGCCGAGGGCGAGCACCACCACGATCGCCGAGCACCACCACGGCGACCTGGTCGAGGTGAGCTTGATACGTTCCGCTGCCAGCACGCCCATCAGAGCGCACCTCCCATCACCTGGTCGAAGCCTTCGCCGTGGTACTGCACCGCGCCGCCGGTCATCCGCATGAATGCCTCCTCCAGCGAGGCCCGCTGCGGTGCCAATTCGTACAGGGTGATGTCGTTCGAACCGGCCAGCTTGCCGACCGCGTCGCTGGTCACCCCGGCGACGACCAATGCGGCGCCGTCCTGGCCGGTGCCGTCCTCGCGGACGGTCATGCCATTGGAGGTGAGCAGGCTGCGCAACTGCTCGAGCTGCGGACTGCGCACGCGCACCGACTGTTCCGAGGCGCGGTCGATGAATTCCTGGGTGGTCGAATCGGAAATCAGCTGACCGCGTCCGATCACGACCAAATGTTCTGCGGTCTGGGCCATTTCGGAGAGCAGATGGCTCGAGACCAGCACCGTCCGCCCCTCGGCCGCGAGCCGCTGCATGAAGCGGCGGATCCAGAGGATGCCCTCGGGGTCCAGGCCGTTCACGGGCTCGTCGAACAGCAGTATCGGCGGATCGCCGAGCAGCGCCCCGGCCAGGCCGAGCCGCTGCGACATGCCGAGGGAGAAGCCTCCGGCATTTTTACCCGCCACCTCGGAGAGGCCCACCAGCCGCAGCACCTCGTCCACGCGGGACATGGCGATCTCGTTGGAGGCGGCCATCCACTGCAGATGCGCGCGGGCCGAACGGTTCGGATGCACCCACTTGGCATCCAGCAGCGCACCGACGGAGCGCAGCGGATGGTCCAGCTCGTGGTACGGCTTGCCCTGGATCAATGCGGTGCCCGCGGTGGGCTTGTCCAGGCCGAGGATCATCCGCATGGTGGTGGATTTACCGGCGCCGTTCGGCCCAAGAAAGCCCGTCACCTGTCCGGGTCGAACGGTGAAGGAGAGATCTTGAACCGCGACGGTCTGCCCGTAATGCTTGGTCAGGCCCCTCAGCTCGATCATGATGACCAGCTTTCCTCATTGCGCGGCCACGCGCGTCATTAAATGGTGCCGAGTTCAATCATCCTCGAGG
Source organism: Nocardia pseudovaccinii (assembly GCF_050942345.1). NCBI lineage: Bacteria > Bacillati > Actinomycetota > Actinomycetes > Mycobacteriales > Nocardiaceae > Nocardia > Nocardia pseudovaccinii. The sequence continues at coordinate 968,556 of NZ_CP192074.1, read as the reverse complement.
ATGAGGCGGGCCCCAGGGCCGCATCAGGGAAATCCCTCTGACGGCCATCTCCGTTAACGCGGCAGGTCTCGGAGCGGCTCGACGTCGGAGGTAGCGAACAGGGCTAGTCGTCGTCCTCGTGATCGCGGTCAGGGGTTGGCCAGCACACCACACCAACAAGCACCGCCAGCGGCAACCCGGCCGCCACAGCCAACCCGAGCACAACCGTCCCGTTCATTCGGCAGGGGCGATGGCCGCCCAACGGTGGAACGACAGCCGTGGCAGCACGATCTCCACATCGGCCACGCTCATGATCGCGTTCACCGCAAGCACATTCAGGTGTTCGAGCGACGGCGCGATCACCGCATCGACATCAGCACAGCGCACCTGGTCGACCAGCGGAAGCGGCGACAACTCCGACGGCCAGATCAGCGCGTACCCGAGCCGCTGCGCCAGCCGCCGAACCTGCGCCGCGTCCCAGTCGGCCGCCGAACTGATATCGAGGTCGACCCATCCCAACGCGGTCGGCTCGTCTCGCATCGCATTACCCCCTCGTTCGCATGGTTGGCACCCGCCGCCGAGGACCGGAAAGGTCAACCCGACAGCGGGGCTGACCTGTAGCGTCGCCCTCCGAGCGCCTGCGAAGCGCCACAGCGTGTGGCACTGTTGGGGTATGGATGAGATGGGGGTCGGTGCCCGCACCTCCAGGGCACGCAAGCTCGCGCGGCTGACGCAGATCCAGCTTGCGGCGAAGGCCAACGTCTCGCTGTCGCTGCTACGCAAAGTCGAACAGGGCGACCGGCCCGCCTCACCCGCGTTCATCGCCGCTATCGCCCGCGTGCTGGGAGTGAGCATCGGCGACTTGACCGGTCAGCCGTACACGCCCGACAGCGCTGACGCGGCGGCACACGCCACCATTCCCGAGCTGCGGCGCGCGATCGTGGCATTCAACGACGAACCCCTCACGGGGCCAACCACATTCGACGATCTGACGACGGCGCTCGATCGTGTGCGCCAGGGTATGCGCCGCGCCCGATACACCGATCTGACCGCAGATCTGCCGGACGTTATTCGTGGGCTGCACATGCTCGCCGACAACGAGAACCCCGGCCGCGAACTGGAAGCCATCTACTCGACGTTGGCCTACGCCTACAGCAAGGCCATGCTGTTCGCTTATCAGTACGGCTATCTCGACTTGGCGGGACTCGCCGCGGAGCGCTGTGGTTGGGCAGCCGACCGCAGCGGCGACCCGATCTGGCCGCTTGCCGCTGAGTACAACCGGGCGTTGATCCTGCTGTACTCAGGCGCCTATGTCGCGGGCTCGAAAACCATCGAACGCGCCTACACCGCCAGCGAGCAACTGGACACGACACCAGATCTGCTCGCAGTGCGGGGCGCACTGCACCTGCGTGGGTCGATCCTGTCCGCCCGCGCACTCGACGGCGACACCGCGGAGTCGCACATACAGGAAGCCCGCGGTATCGCCGAGGCGATCGGCGACGACCGGTACCGCAACTACGGGACCGGATTTCGGCCCTCGAACGTCGCCATCCACTCCGTCGCCGTACCGGTCGAGTTGTCCGACGGGACCACCGCCGTGTCACGGGCCGAAAGCATCCGCCTACCTGCCTCGGTGGCACCCTCCCGCGCCGGGCACCACTTCATCGACGTATCGCGCGCGTGGCTGTTGCACGGCGACAAGCAGCGCGCCCTCGGCAGTCTCGAGCAAGCGCGGATGGTGGCTCCGGAATTGACTCGCAACCACCCCCAAGTTCACGAAACGGTTCGTGTGATCGCTCGCGCCCGGCGCGGCACGGACACACTCGCACGCTTCGCCCGATGGGCCAACGTCAAGATCTGAACTCGACATCAGCCCGGCCGACCGCAGACTCCTGCGCGCGCCGAAAGCTGCACATGCCTGTGCGGCGCATCCGCATGCGGCCGGAGGAGTATGCGCGGCTTCCAGTGCTCGCTTCATGCGCCTGACTCGCGCGTATCGACGCGTCGCCGAACAACGCGCGACAGGATCTCCCTGACTCAGCGGGCCGGTGAGGAGGCTTGGGCCCAAAAGCGTTTGGGAATGCGGCCTGCGTGACGGGCCAGGTGACCGGCATTGACCGCGTCCTTCATGGCCGCCGCCATGAGAGCAGGGTGCTGGGCGCGGGTCACGGCGGTGGCGAGCAATACCGCCGAGCAGCCGAGTTCCATGGCAAGCGCCGCATCGCTCGCGGTGCCGATGCCCGCGTCGAGGATGACCGGGACGCCCGCAGCCGCCACGATCATCTCGATATTGTGCGGGTTGCCGATGCCGAGGCCGGTGCCGATCGGGGCGCCGAGGGGCATGACCGCGGCGCAGCCCGCGTCCTCCAGTCGGCGGGCCAAGATCGGGTCGTCGGTGGTGTAGGGCAGCACGACGAATCCGGCGTCGACCAATTGTTCTGCGGCGGTGAGCAATTCGATCGGATCGGGGAGCAGGGTGCGCTCGTCGGCGATCACCTCGAGTTTGACCCAGTTGGTGTCGAGCGCCTCGGCGGCCAGTTGCGCGGTGAGCACGGCCTCTGCGGCCGTCCGACAGCCCGCGGTGTTGGGTAGTGGCATGATCTCGAGGCGTTTGAGCAGGTCGAGGACGCCGGTGCCGCCGACGGCGTCGACCCGGCGCATGGCGACCGTGGTGAGCTCGGTGCCCGAGGCGATCAGCGCCTCCTCCAGCACGGCGAGACTCTCGGCGCCGCCGGTGCCCATGATGAGGCGAGAGCCGAACCGCTTGCCCGCAATCTCCAGTGCGTCAGGGGTTTCCAGTGCGTCAGCCACCCTGAACCGCCGTCAGCACTTCGATCTCCCAGCCACGGCCGACCGGCTCGTCCCAGCGGGACTTCGGGAAAACCGCACCGTCCACCGCGAGCGCGACGCCCTGGCACGGCAGCCCGAGACGATCGAGCAGTTCACGCACCGTGAGGGATCCGTCGAATTCGTGGTCCTGCCCGTTAACGGTGACACCGATGGGAACCGAGGTCATCGAACTCCTCCTGCAGATGTAGCGAGTGACGGCGGGTGCGCCGTCGAAAAACGGTGGGGGTCGGCGGCTTTCGCGTCATCGAGCGATTCGCCATCGAGCAGGCTCAGCACCGCGTCCACGGTGAGCGGCACCGCGAGCATGCCGTTGCGGCCGTGGCCGGTGGCCGTCACGATCCGGTCGGTGAGCCGTCCGATCAAGGGCAGGTTGTCGGGGGTGCCAGGCCTGGATCCGGCACTGGCCTCGGCCAATTCGTATTCGCCGATACCGGGCAGCACCGCCTCGGCGTCGGCGATCAGATCGCGGACTCCGGCAACGGTCACCGTCGTGTCGTAGCCCGCCTCGTATTGTGTTGCGCCGACGACGATTCCGTCCGCGCGCGGCACCAGGTAGACCTGCCTCCCGTGCACGCGCGCGCGAATCACGCGCAGCGGTGGGGGTGTCGCGCCCGGACGATGGCGCAGCCGCAGGATCTCGCCCTTCACCGGGCGGACCGGGAGTCCGGGCCACAGCAGCGACGATGCCGCCCCCGCGGCGAGCACGATTTGGTCGTGCGGCAGTGCGCCCACCGCGTCGACCGTCTCGGCGCGTACCTCGACTCCTGCTGTGCCGCAAGCATTTTGGAGTGCTTCGAGCAGCAGCCGGTTGTCGATTGCGGGTTCGGCGGCGGCGCGCAGACCGGCGCGCACGGTGCGCGTCAGCGCGGGTTCCAGCGCGCGCACACCGGCTCGGTCGAGCACCTCGAGCTCATGGCCTCGGCCGCCGACCCATTCGGCCACCGTGCGCAGATCGGCGGCATCCGCGCCATCCAGCGCGACGGTCAGGGTTTCCTCGGCGACGAATACCGATACACCGGTGGTCGATTCCAGCCGGGCGGCGAAGTCGGGCCAGCGGGCCAGCGAGGCGGCGCCGAATTCGAGGACCAGGTCCTCCCCCGGCCAGCCCTCGGACAGTGGTGCGAGCATCCCCCCGGCAACCCAGGAGGCGCCGGAGCCGACGGCGGGATCGAATACGGTGACCGACCATCCCGCCTCGGCCGCCCGCCAGGCGGCGGCGAGTCCGATGGCGCCGCCACCGACGACGGCCAGAGTCCGCATTTGATCCACCTGCCTCACTATTCGCATCCCCACGGTAGCGCGACTACGGTCGAGCACGTGCAACCCTCCCACCAGTTCCGGCCCCTATCGCCCAGGGAGCGTTTGGCTACCGCCCGGCTGTATCTCTGCACGGACGCGCGCAGGGAGAAGGGCGACCTGGCCAGGTTCGCCGAGGCCGCGTTCGCGGGCGGTGTCGACATCATTCAGCTCAGGGATAAGGGGTCACCCGGCGAGGCGAAGTTCGGCCCGCTCGAGGCCAAGGCCGAGATCGGCGCACTCGCCGAATTGAAGGCCGCGGCCCGCAGGCACGGCGCACTGGTCGGGGTGAACGACCGCGCCGATATCGCGCTCGCCGCCGGGGCCGATGTGCTGCACCTCGGACAGAACGATCTGCCGCCGTGGTACGCCCGGCGCATTCTCGGACCCGATGTGGTGATCGGGCGCTCCACCACAAACCGTGCGCAGGCCGGGCTCGCGGCGGTCGACGAGCACATCGACTATTTCTGCACCGGACCGGTGTGGGCCACACCGACCAAGCCGGGACGTCAGGCGGCGGGCCTGGACCTGGTGCGTTCCACCTCCGACGCCCACCCGACCCGGCCGTGGTTCGCGATCGGCGGCATCGACGCCGAACGCCTACCCGAGGTGCTGGCGGCGGGAGCCGAGCGCGTCGTCGTGGTGCGCGCGATCACCGAGGCGCGGGATCCAGAGGCGGCGGCGCGGCAACTGAAGACCGCGCTGCTGCAAAACGCTCAGATCGGCTGAGACTCGCGTTGGCGCGATCTCGAGGTGACGCTGCTCACCAAGCCTCGGCCCGGCCGGGGCCTGCTCTCGGAGCAGTGCTGCTTCAGAGCGTGCGGCTTCGGCGAAGTCTGGCATTCCAGTCCATGCACTCGCGAAAAAGTACACGCTGGGCCCCTGTTCAGGACAGCACTTGAACTCGGGTGAACGACAAGATCGAATCGGCTGGGGCGGTCTCCGCTTTCGCGCCCGTCCGCACGGCATCCGTCGCATCAATATCCGCGTCGACGATGCGGGCGTAGGCACCTGGGCCTTCGGGATCCGCGTGCAACCAGACGAAGCCCTGGTCCGCGAGGTCGACAGTACGAGGCAGCGCGGCCGCGACCGTACCGGCGTCGTCCACCTCGATGTCGTCGAGGCAGACGCGCGCCGGAGCCGCCCGCAATGCGGGCCAGGAGGCCGCGAAGCCGGGGTGCAGCGGATGGCTGTCGACCTCGCCCTCGGGGACCCAGGCCAACGCACTGCTCTCCCGGTTGCGACTGGTCGGCAGAGTCATCACGGCATCGGCGACAACGGTGGTGTAAGTCCAGCCGCTCAACGCCGTCGCGGTGATTCGCTCGCCGCGCACCCGAACATCGGCGGGATCGATGCCCGCTTCTTCCCATGCCTCGCGAACCGCCGCGTGCACCGGGGTCTCGTGACTGTCACGGGCGCCGCCGGGCAGCGCCCAGGTGCCGCCCTGATGACTCCACGGCGCGCGGTGCTGCAACAACACCGCGGAACCGCCGCCCGCGAGCGGGGCGCGCAGCAGAAGTCCGGCGGCGCCGAAGCGGCCCCAATGCCGCAATCCGTCCGGGCCGCGTGACCAACCGTCACCGTCACCACGCATCTGGTTACCATCCTCATCTAGCCGTCGCGCGGTTGTTTCACACGCCACGGCGCCGGTAAGACCACAATAAGCTCCCAGCAGGAGCACATGTGCGCACCAACCGGGGAGGTGGAGATGGCAGCGCTCGACTCGACGACGGCCCCGCGGCCGCCGTCGGTCACGGCCGATGTCGGGCCCGAGCGGCTGGACGTGCCGCGCGAAGCTGGGCTACGCGCCCATCTGGACCCGGCCAACCTACGATCCTTCGCGCTATCGACACCGGGTCGGCTCATCGCCATCGGTCTGCTGCTCATCGGCCTGTGCTTGGCCGCGGGCATGATGACCGCCGCCACGGTGAGCGATCGCCAGCAGGCACTGGACATCCTGCTCGACGACACCGAGCCGGACGCGAACTCCTCCCACCACCTCTACACGTCGCTGTCCATCGCGGACGCCGCGGCGAGTACCGCGTTCATCGCGGGCGGCCTGGAACCGGAGACCGTGCGCGATCGCTACAGCCAGGCACTGGGCGAGGCGTCCGCGGAATTGGTGACGCAATCGGGCCACGCGGCCGGACAGGCCACCGACGACAACCCGGATACCCGACTGCGTACCGGCATCGCCACCGGCCTGCCGGTCTACTCTGGTCTGGTCGAAACCGCCCGCGCGAACAATCGCAACGGGTACCCGGTCGGCGCCGCGTATTTGAGCGAGGCATCGAATCAGATGCAGACCGTCCTGCTGCCGATGGCCGCACAACTGCAGAGCCATCGCTCCGATGCCGTGAGCGCGGCCCAGCGGCATCACGTGCAGCCGCCGTGGTCCGCTATCGGTGTGCTGATCCTGGCGCTGGGAGCGCTGATCTGGGCGCAGTTCGATCTGTCGAAGCGCTGGCATCGCGTGCTCAATCCGGGACTGCTGCTCGCCTCCACCGGGATGCTGATCCTGTTGGCGTGGACGCTGGTCGCCGGATCGGTCTCGGCCGCGGAGATGATCGGCGGCCGCGACCACGGCGCGGTGCCGAGTTCCCGTTTGACCGAGAGCCGCATCCTGACCCAGCAGGCGCGTTCGGCGGAGACGCTGAAACTGGTGCGCCGCGACGCCACCGGCGATTATGACCGGACCTACGAGTCCAGCGTCACCCGGCTCGACGAACTGCTCAACGGCTATCCGTCCGATGCGCCGGAGGCCGATGAGATCGCGAAGGCTCGTGCGGCGCTTACCCGTTGGCGAGCGGCCCATCAGCGCATGAACGACACCCTCGCCCACGGCGATTTCGTCGGGGCGGCGACGGTGGCGACCGGGGCGGGCCCGGCGGATGCCGCGGCACAGGTGGAATCACTGGACGACGCATTGGGCCTGGCCCTGGACGCGACGCGCGATACGTTGCGCGACAACATCTCCGGCGCGGCCCGATCACTGGACTTCCTGGCGCCGGGCGCGATGGTGTTGGGGATACTCGCCGCAGGCTATGTCGGCCTCGGCATCTGGCCGCGACTTCGGGAGTACCGGTGAACCGCGTGCGCGGGCTACTCGCCGCGCTCGCCGCAATCGCCCTGCTCGCCGGGTGCGCGGCGGGCTCGGACACGATCGATACGAAGATCACCGAATACACCGAACCGCCACTGCCCGCCAAAGCCGTTTCGATACCGACGGACTCACCGATACCAGCCGAACGCGACGAGCAGTGCGGCGATCCGACCGCGAGTCTGCGGCCCACCGGAGCGGGTGCGGCCGCCCGTGGACCGACGATCGATGCGATTCGGGCCCGCGGTCGGCTGGTGGTCGGATTGGATACCGGCAGTAACCTTTTCAGCTTCCGTGATCCGGTGAGCGGCACGATTGTCGGGTTCGATGCCGATATAGCCAGGGAGGTCGCGCGCGATCTGTTCGGTAGTCCGGAGCAGATCGAGTACCGCAGTCTCGGGTCCGCGGAGCGCGAGTCCGCGCTGCAGAATCATCTCGTCGATATTGTCGCCAAGACGATGACGATCAACTGCGAGCGGAGGCAGAAGGTCAGCTTCTCGACCGTCTATCTGCACGCGAATCAGCGCGTGCTCGCGGTGAAGAACTCCGGTATCCGAAGTCTGGCCGATTTGGCCGGTAAGCGGGTGTGCATCGTATCCGGCACCACCTCGCTGGATCACATGCGCCGCGAGCAGCCCCGCGCGGCCATCCTCACCGTGCCGACCTGGGCCGACTGTTTGGTCGTGCTGCAGCAGCGTCAAGTCGACGCGATCAGCACCGACGACGCCGTACTCGCGGGTCTGGCGACGCAGGACTCGTCGTACACCGAGTTGGTCGGCCCCAGCATCAGCGTCGAGCCCTACGGCATCGGAATCCCCAAGGGCAACGACGATCTCGTCCGCTTCGTAAACGGCACGCTGGAGCGCATCCGCAATGACGGCACATGGGCCCGGCTGTACCAGCAATACCTGATCGCTCTAGGGCCGGTCCCAGCGCCGCCCGTCGCGACCTATCAGGACTGACTGCGATGACATCACCGCACGATGCCACCGATTCGACCGAGGGCGAGCCGAAGGAACCCGCCGAGGAATCCGGAGAAAGCACCAGGGCAACCACGTTCGTCGAACCAGATACGGCCGAACCGGGCTCCGCGGCCATCGAAACGATCAGATGGTCACCGGGCACCGGCCCCGAGGCCGAAAACCTGGGTCACGAGGCCACTCCCGGCACCGGGGAGACCGGCGGCGAATCCGCTCGTCGACACTCCGCCTCCGCCGAGACGACCCGTGACCACCCCGCCTCCGCGGAAACGATCCGCCACCAACCCGCGTCCGGCGAAACCGTTCGCCGCGACAATATGGCCGCCGAATTCACCGTCGGCGCGTGGAATGCCCCGGAACCGACCTCCGCCGCGACCATGCGCACCTCCGGCCGCAGCGTCCGCACCGCGCGCTCGCGACCGACCACCCGCAAACTCGGCGCGGGACTGGTCACGATTCCGAATATCCCGCCCGCCGATCCGCGCACCGCGGTGCTCGCCGATCCCGTCGTCTCCGAGGGCAGGCGCTTCTGTTGGCGCTGCGGCAACCCCGTCGGCCGCGCCACCGCGACCCGCCCCGCGACAACCGCGGGTACCTGCGAAACCTGCGGTGCACCATATGATTTCCGCCCGTCACTGCACGACGGCGATATGGTGTCGAGCCAGTACGAGATCCAGGGCTGTATCGCGCACGGTGGACTCGGCTGGATCTACCTCGCGATCGACCGCAATGTCAGCGACCGCTGGGTCGTCCTGAAGGGTTTGCTGCACGCGGGCGATACCGAGGCGCAGGCGGTGGCCGTCGCCGAACGCCAATTCCTCGCCGAGGTGGCACATCCCAGCATCGTCAAGATCCACAACTTCGTCGAGCACACCGGCCCCGACGGCGAGTCCATCGGTTACATCGTCATGGAGTACGTCGGCGGCCGCTCGCTGCGGGATATGCTCGACACCTATCCGCGGCCGGAGCGGATGCCGGTCCCCGAGGCGATCGCGTATCTGCTGGAGATCCTGCCCGCGCTGGAGTATCTGCATTCGATCGGGTTGACCTACAACGACCTCAAACCCGACAACATCATGGTCACCGAGGATCAGGTCAAACTCATCGACCTCGGTGCCGTCGCCACCATCGATGCCTACGGAAATCTCTACGGCACCAGGGGTTTTCAGGCACCCGAGATCGCCAGGACCGGCCCGACCGTGGCCTCGGACATCTACACGGTCGGACGGACGCTGGCCGTGCTGACGCTGAGCATGCCGATGGAACAGGGACGCTATCTCGACGGCATTCCCGACCCCGCCGACCATTCGGTGCTCGAACGCTACGAGTTCTTCCATCGCCTGCTGCTGTGCGCGACCGATCCCGATCCCGAGCGCCGCTTCCCCTCCGCGCGCGTCATGTCTGCGCAATTGGCCGGGGTACTGCGCGAGATCCTGTCCATGGAGACCGGCGCCGAACATCCACAGCTGTCCACAGTTTTCAGTCCACAGCGTGGTAGCTTCGGCACCGAGGAGTTGATCAGCCAAACCGACGCCTATGCCGACGGCATCGCCAGAAGCAATCTGCTGCGCGCCGTCGAAGTGGCTGCCGCCCTTCCGGTTCCGCTGATCGATCCGACGGACGCATCGGTGCCGGTGCTCGCGGCCGTGGCACATCCGGAACCGAACGATGCGCTCGCGGCGTTGCAGGAGGCACATGAGCGCGCAGTGGCCGATCCCGAAAAAACGCAGGAGACATGGGATCTGGAGCTGACGCTGGCCGAGGCCAAGCTCCGGCTCGAACTCGGCGAACCGGCGGCCGTGCTGCAGATGCTGGCACAGCTGCCCGGCGATCACGACTGGCGCATCGACTGGTTTCTGGGCCAAGCCCAGCTGCTCGAGTTGGATTACGAACAGGCCTTCAACAGCTTCGACGCGGTGCTGCGAGTGCTGCCCGGCGAGATCGCGCCCAAGCTCGCACTCGCGGCGACCGCGGAACTCGTTCTGCAGCATTGGGATTCGGACGACCACGAACAGTGGCGGGCTTATGCGGAGAAGTTCTACGCTACGGTCTGGCGCACCGATCGCGCCGTGGTGAGCGCCGCATTCGGCCTGGCCAGGCAGTCGGCCGAGGCGGGTGAGGTCGACGAGGCCGTGCGCGCGCTCGACGAGGTGCCCGCCGCCTCCCGGCACTACACAACGGCCCGGATGACCGCGGTGTGGCTATTGCTCACCGCCGCTCCGATCGCCGAGCTCCCCGAATCCACCCTGCACCTTTCGGCCTCGCGCGTCGTCGGTCTGCCCGGTGGGGAGAGCCGCGCGACCCAGATGCGTGTGCTCGTCCTCGGTGCCGCGCTGGCCTGGCTGCAATCGGGCAATACGCCGAGGACCGACGGGGCGACCCTGTTCGGCGCGCCGTTCACCGAGCGCGAGCTGCGCGCGGGCACCGAGGCCGGACTGCGCGCCCTGGCCCGCAGCGCCCCCGGCCGCAATCACCGCTATGCGCTGGTCGACCTGGCGAATTCCATCCGAGCCAAGACCTGGATCTGATCGCCGCAAAACAAAACCCGGCCGGGAGGGAACGCCGGCCGGGCTCGGATCTCGATTCGCGGAGCAGTCGGCACACCGATGATCCCCGGGGTTCCGCGCTTCCGGCCCGCCCCGGGGGCAGCCGGAGCGGGCACATCGGGAGCGGCGAGGGCATCGCGGACCCGATAGCGGCGGAGGTCCGGCCCCGGTTACGGCGTCCGGCGCGAACCTGATCCGATACCAATACTGCCGCAGCGAGTGTGAGGATTCCGTGAGGTTTTCTTGAGCCGCTCAATCTGCTCGCTGATCTGCGACAACACGGAGTGCGGCCTGCGCGATCGCCAATTCCTCATTGGTCGGCACAACGAGCACGGCGACCTCCGCGTCCGGTGCGGAGATGTGCCGGGCCGCGCGATCTTCGGCGGTATTGCGGTCGGGATCGACTCGGATGCCGAAGCGCGACAGCCCGGCGAGTGCGTCGGCGCGGACCTGCGGGCTGTTCTCGCCGACGCCCGCGGTGAAGGTGATGGCATCGACGCCGCCGAGCTCGATCAGGTAGGCGCCGAGGTAGCGGCGCAAGCGGTGGATGTACACGTCGTAGGCCAGTCGGGCCGCGGGGTCGCCCGCGTCGATGAGCCGCTGCAACTCACGGAAGTCGTTGACGCCGGATAGTCCCTTGAGTCCCGCGTTGCGGTTCAGCATTTCGTCGATCTGGTCGACATCCATGTGGGCCGCACGGACCAGATGCGCGAAGATCCCGGGATCGAGATCGCCGCCCCTGGTGCCCATCACCAGTCCCTCCAGCGGGGTGAGGCCCATGGTGGTGTCGATCGGGTGTCCACCGCGGATGGCCGATGCCGAGGCGCCGTTGCCGAGGTGGAAGATGATCTGATTCAGGTCCGCGGGATCTCGATCGAGCAGCGCGGCCGCCCGGCCCGAAACGTACTCGTGCGACGTGCCATGGAAGCCGTACTTCCGGATGCCATGCGCGGCAGCGAGTTTCGCGTCGATGGCGTAGGTCTTGGCGGCATCGGGCAGGCCGTGGAAGAACGCGGTATCGAAGACCGCCACCTGCGGCACGCCGGGCAGCAGCGCACGCGCACTCTCGATGCCCGCGACGTTCGCCGGATTGTGCAGCGGCGCAAGCGAAGACAAGTCGGATATGGCCGCGACCACGCCGTCATCGATGAGCGTCGGCCGGTAGAACACTTCGCCCCCGTGCACCACGCGGTGCCCGACCGCGCGCACCCCCACGGTGGCCAGGTCGTGGCCGGATTCGGCGAACACATCGAAAACCAGCCGCAGCCCCGCCGTGTGATCGGCGATCGGCTCACGACGTTCGATGGTTCGGCCATCGACCTTGTGCTCGATCCCGGCCTGCTCCTCGCCGATCCGATCGACCATGCCGGACGCGGCGACCACACCCGACTCCGGGTCCAACAGCTGGTATTTGATCGACGACGAGCCGGAATTGATCACCAGCACCAGGTCATTTGTCATACCAGCACCTCCTGCATCACACGCGTGCCCCGCACTCGGTCAGCAACCGCGAACCCGGCCCCATTGTTCCGCCGTGTGCCGCACCGCACATCAGCCTTCCTGCGCCTGGATCGCGGTGATGGCAACCGTGTTGACGATGTCGGCGACGAGCGCACCGCGGGACAGATCGTTGACCGGTTTGCGCAGCCCCTGCAGCACCGGGCCGATCGCGATCGCACCGGCGCTGCGCTGCACCGCCTTGTAGGTGTTGTTACCGGTGTTGAGGTCGGGAAACACGAAGACCGTTGCGCGCCCGGCCACTTCGGAATCCGGGAGTTTGGTGGTGGCAACGCTGGGTTCGATCGCGGCGTCGTACTGGATCGGGCCCTCGACCAGCAGTTCCGGCTCGCGCTCGCGAACCAGTTCGGTGGCGACGCGCACCTTGTCCACATCGGCGCCGCTGCCGGATTCACCGGTCGAGTAGGACAGCATCGCGACGCGCGGGTCGACGCCGAAGCGGGCCGCGGTGTGCGCGGACGAGATCGCGATATCGGCCAGCTGCTCCGAGGTCGGATCGGGCACGACGGCGCAGTCACCGTAGGCGAGCACCCGGTCGGCCAGGCACATGAGGAACACACTGGAGACGGTGGAGACGCCCGGCACGGTCTTGATGATCTCGAAGGACGGCCGGATGGTGTGCGCCGTGGTGTGCGCGGCGCCGGAGACCATGCCGTCGGCGATGCCCTTGTGCACCATCATGGTGCCGAAATACGAGATATCGGCCATGGTTTCGCGGGCGCGCTCGAGTGTCATGCCCTTGTGCTTGCGCAGTTCGGTGTATTCCGCGGCGAATTCGTCGAGATAGCCGGACGTGCGCGGGTCGAGTACCCGTGCGGCCGAGATATCGACGCCGAGTTCGGCGGCGCGGGCGCGCACCGCAGCCTCGTCGCCGAGAATGACCAGATCCGCGATCTTGCGCTGCAGCACCCGTCCCGCCGCGCGCAGGATGCGGTCGTCGTCGCCCTCGGGCAGCACAATGGTCTTGCGGTCCGCCCTGGCGCGTTCGATCAGCTGGTATTCGAACATCTGCGGCGTCACCACGGAGGTATCCGGAATTTCGATGCGCTGCAACAACTCCGACGCGTCGATATGCTGCTCCATCAGGGCCAGCGCGGTGTCGACCTTGCGCGGGCTGCCCGCCGACATGCGGCCGCGGGTGCGGTAGGCGGCGCTCGCGGCGTCGTAGGTGCCCAGTTCGGTGGTGAGGATCGGCAGTTTGGGTTTGAGGCCGTTCATCAGCCTGGCGATGGCCGGATGCGGCAGCATGCCGCCGTTCATGATGATGCCCGACAGCGACGGAAAGCCTTCCGCCTCATGCGCATTCACGACACTGAGCAGCACGTCGGAGCGATCGCCCGGCGCGATGACCACGACACCGTCGACCAACCGTTCCAGAATATGTTCGGCCGTCATGCCGCCGACCATGACCTGCAATGCCTCACGCTGCAGCAATTCCACATCGCCGCTGTACATTTCACCGCCGATCGCGGTACACAGCTCGGCCATGGTCGGCGAAATCAGCAGCGGCACTTCGGGTAGCGTCCACGAGGGCACATCGAAGCCCTTCAACGCGACGCCGACTTCGTCCAATCGCGCTGGATCGCAACGGTTCGCGATGATGGCCACCAAGTGCGCATGTTCGAGGGACAGCTCGTGTGCACACAGCTCGGCCAGCTGCTCGACCTCGTCCGCAGTGCGGCCGGAACCGCGCACGACCAGCAGTACGGGCGCGCCGAGGTTCACCGCGATACGGGCATTGAAGCGCAACTCGCTCGGGCTGGCCACATCGGTGTAGTCGCTGCCGACGATCACCACCGCGTCACACAGCTTCGCGACCTCGTGGAACCGCATCACGATCTCGCTGATCGCGGCATCCGGATCGGCGTGCACCTGCTCGTAGGTGACGCCGATGGCCTGCGCGTAATCGATATCGGCGGTGCTGTGCTCGAGCAGCAGTTCCAGGATGTAGTCCGGCTCGGTGGTCGAGCGGGTGATCGGCCGGAATACGCCGACCCGGGCGGTGGTCGCGCACAGCATCTGGAGCATGCCGAGGGCCACCGTCGACTTTCCGGTGTCACCCTCCGGAGATGCGATGTACACAGCGGATGGAGCGGTATCGGCCATGTCCGCGAGCTTAGTGAACCCGCGGCTACTCAGACCGTGCGGCGAGACGGCGATCACGAATTCCTATTGGCACGAATCCGGATATAGTCCGGGCATGGCTGAGCAATTCCCGAAGCGGCAGTGGGGTTCGAACACCAATTTTCTTGCCCGCCTAGCGACCGAGCTCGCATCTACCAAACCCGGGTCGTGGCTGATTCGGAAGGTCACGCCGCTGGATCGGGCCATCCTCGAGCGCACCGACGCCAAGTACACCCTCCTCGGCCCGATCGGCGCCCCGGTCATGCTGCTGACCACCACCGGCCGCAAATCCGGTGAGCCGCGCACCCAACCATTGCTCTGCCTGCACGACGGCGACACCATCTACGTGATCGGCAGCAACTTCGGCCAGCAGCATCATCCGGCCTGGACCACCAACCTGCTGGCGAACCCGAATGCCACCGTCGCCATCGCGGGCCAGCGCATCCCTGTGCGCGCCACCCTGGTCGAATCCGACAAGGACACCCTGTTCGCCCGCTTCGTCGAGATCACCAGCGCGTACCGCGTCTACCGCACCCGCACCGCCCGAGATCTCCGTATTTTCGCCCTCACCCGCACCTGACCAACCGGACCTGCCACGGACTCGGCACCGCACTAGTTGTCATCCCGTGTGGGTCCAGAGCGCTGATGTGCTCCGGGAATCACCGAGGAGATGACGTGGCTGAGCAGAGTTGGCAGCTCATGCAAGGAAAGCGCCTGATCGGGATGCTGGTCCAGGACGAAGTCGACATGTTCTGGACAGACTGCCACTTCGCGCCGGGCCCCGGCTGGGCGGACCTCCAGCCCCTCTTCGCAGCCTCACGCGACGCCTGGCGAAACGGCGACATGGAGGCGGCGGTCGAAGCCGATGATGCAATCCATGCACAAGGACTTGTTCTCGTGCCGGTTGACAGCGGGGCGCTGCTCACCGAGTTTCTCCTTCGTATCAACGGTGACAAGGCCCGCCTTCGCTACTGACAGTCGCCTCCGCTGGAACATTTCGCCGAAGCTGCGGCGATGCCCGGCTGAATATCAGCGGGCGAGCCCATCGATATTCAGCCGGTACGACCGAGGCCGAAGCAGTTGCGGCTCAGCCCAAAGCGCGCAGGCGGGGTGCGAGGTCGCGCTGGAAGAGGTCGAGGAAGCGGGACTGGTCGTGGCCGGGGGCGTGGAAGACCAGGTGGTTGAGGCCGGCGTCGAGGTACGGCTTGATCTGTTCGACGGCCTGATCCGGATCATCGGCGACGATCCAGCGCTTGGCGATCTGCTCGATCGGGAGGGCGTCGGCGGCGGCCTCCATTTCGATCGGGTCGGTAATCGAGTGCTTCTGTTCGGCGGTCAGCGAGAGCGGGGCCCAGAAGCGCGTATTCTCCAGTGCCAGTTCGGGATCGGTGTCGTAGGAGATCTTGATCTCGATCATCCGGTCGATCTGCTCGACGGCGCGCCCGGCCTTGGCGGCGCCCTCCGCGACGGCGGGCATCAGCTTCTCGGTGTAGAGGTCCATGCCCTTGCCGGAGGTGCAGATGAAACCGTCACCTGCACGGCCCGCATAGCGCGCGACCAGCGGTCCGCCCGCGGCGATGTAGATCGGGATACCGCCCTTGGGCACGTCGTAGATCGAGGCGCCGACGGTCTTGTAGTACTCGCCGTCGAAGTCGGTGCGCTCACCGGTCCACAGCGCGCGCATGAGGTCGACGGATTCGCGCAGCCGAGCGAAACGCTCCTTGAATTCCGGCCATTCGCCGGTGTAGCCGGTGGCGATCTCATTGAGCGCCTCACCGCTGCCGACACCGAGCATGATGCGGTCCGGGTAGAGACAACCCATGGTCGCGAAGGCCTGCGCGATCACGGCGGGGTTGTAGCGGAAGGTCGGGGTGAGCACCGAGGTGCCGAGTTGGATGCGTTTGGTGCGCTCGCCGACCGCGGCCATCCAGGCCAGCGAGAACGGCGCATGCCCGCCCTTGTGCCGCCACGGCTGGAAATGGTCGCTCACCGTTGCGCTGTCCAGGCCGTGTTCCTCGGCCGCCACCGCGATTTCCACCAATTCCCGCGGTCCGAACTGTTCCGCCGACGCCTTGTATCCGAGCTTGAGATCACCCATATGCGCCACTCCTGTCGCTTCGCTCAACGGTCCGTGCGGGAGGTTCCGCACACCGTCGGCCGCCTGAATCCCGCGACCGCATCCCGGTACAACCGCAAGGGCGACACGGGAGTTCCCGAGCCCATCGGCCTACCTGAGCGCTGCGCGATCGGTTCTCACACGGCCTCCCCTCGACCATAGTCAGCGCCATTCGACGAGGTGTGCCGGGTCGCACCTGGGCCATCGCACAGCCGGTGGGCATCACATACCGTCCGCGGGATGCCCACCGGATGTGGGGATGGTCGCATCGGGACCGGTATTCGCGCGGTGGATGGGCGGATAGCCGACAATTGGCTTGTGAGTACACCAGATGAGCCGATCCTGTCCTACCTCACCGATATGGATGGGGTGCTGGTGCACGAAGACCATCTGGTGCCCGGCGCCGACAAGTTCCTGGCCGAGCTGCGCGGCAATGAGATCCCGTTCCTGGTGCTCACCAATAACTCGATCCGCACGCCGCGCGATCTGCAGGCCCGCCTGCGCCACACCGGACTCGATATTCCGGAGGAGGCGATCTGGACCTCGGCGCTGGCCACCGCGACCTTCCTCAACGACCAGCGCCCCAATGGAACCGCCTATGTGGTCGGCGAATCCGGACTCACCACCGCGCTGCACGAAATCGGCTATGTGCTGACCGATAGCGATCCGGACTACGTGGTGCTCGGCGAAACCCGCACCTACTCGTTCGAGGCGATCACCACCGCGATCCGCCTGGTCGACCGGGGTGCGCGCTTCATCGCCACCAACCCGGACGCGACGGGACCCTCCCGCGAGGGTCTGCTCCCCGCGACCGGCTCGGTGGCCGCGCTGATCACCCGCGCGACCGGCAAGGAGCCGTACTACGTCGGCAAGCCGAACCCGCTGATGATGCGTTCGGCACTGCGCCGGATCGGCGCACATTCACAGTCGACGGTGATGATCGGCGACCGGATGGACACCGATATCGTCTCGGGGCTCGAGGCGGGCATGCGGACCGTCCTGGTCACCACCGGCATCTCCACTCGCGAGTCGGTCGAGCAGTTCCCCTACCGCCCGACCCTGGTTGTCGATTCGGTTGCCGACCTCGTCGGTCGAACCGACAAGCCCTTCGCCTGACGCGCGCGGATTCACACCCTGCACCGACGCACACCGAATAAGGGCGCGGGCTCGCGTGAGCGGATTCGCTCAGCCGGTCATCGACTGGGCCGATTGACCACTGGGTGGCAGCGTCGGGGTGAGCGCGTTCGGAATCGGTCATCAGGTCTGGTCGGTAATGGCGTCGAGCGCAGCGGAGAGTCGCGTCATGACCTGAGCGGTCAGCGCGAATTGCTCGGCACCGAGTTCATCGGCGAGACGTTTCGCCATCACCCTGTGCTGTGGATTGATGCGCTTGATCGCCTCGCGACCCGCGTCGGTGACCGCAACGAGTTTGGCCCGGCGGTGCGCGGGATTCGGCTGGAACTCGGCAAGTCCCTTGTCCACCAACAGATCCGCGATGCGTTGCACACTCTGCCGGGTGATCCCCATGGCTCGGGCGATTCCGGCCACCGGCAGCGGTTCGCGCAGCACCGCACCGAGCACCTGCCACCACGCCGCCGTGATTCCCCCCGGAGCGGCCAATTCCTCTGCGATGGCGAGGAATTGACCGTTCAGCTGGAACGAGGTGATCGCGACCGTCGCGAAGAGTTCCTGCTCGGGCGTGTCACTCATACCGTGGCGACCCGCTGCGCCTCGTACTCGGAAAGTGCGGCGAAGCCCGCCGGATCGCTCTGGCCGTACAAGCGGTACCACGCGTCCAGCACATGCGGTTCATAGACATCGAGCCTGCGCAACACCTCGCGGGCGAATTCGAAGGGCGCGGTCGGGCCCGCCGTGATGAGATCGCCGTCCAGTACCGCAGCCCGGTCCAGATAGCGACCGCCGCCCGAATATCCGCTGTAGGCAAGGTATTCCGCGGCCGCGCCGGTATGGGCGTGGTTATCGAGGAGCCCTTCCTTCGCCAATCCGAAGGTGGCACCGCAGATCGCCGCGACCGGAACCCCCGCGTCCAGAAACTCCCGCGCCTTGTGCACGAAGGGCACGAGTTCGCCGGTCTCCCAAGTGTCGGCGCCGGGCAGGATCAGCATCGCGCTCGCGGCGGGCGTGAGATCGGCGAGCACCATATCCGGCACGATCCGCATCCCGCCCGTCGTGATGATCGGATCGGCGGTGAGTCCAACGGTCCGCACCCGGAACGTTCCCGGCGCTTTCTGCCAGCTGGGCCGATTGATATGCGCGGTCGCCGCACCGACCTCCCAGTCGGCAAGCGTGTCGTAAACGGCCGTATGAACTGTCTTCGTAGGCATGACAGTATGCTGTCATATTTGACAGCATACTGTCAATGGATCAACGTCTGCGTTCGATCTTCGCCAGATGCGCGATATTGGCGCGATCCTCCACATCAGTGCTCGGTTCACCGCCGAACCACGCGTCCAGGATCTCCGTCAACTCCGCCCTGGAAGTCGAACGCAGGCTCAGCGCAAGCACATTCGCGTCATTCCACTTCCGCGCACCAGCCGCCGTCACCGCATCACCACACAGCGCGGCCCGGATCCCCGCCACCTTGTTGGCGGCAATAGAAGCCCCGGTCCCCGTCCAACAGCACACCACCCCCTGCTCCGCCCGCCCCTCGGCCACATCCCGCGCCGCCGCCTCGCTGGCCCACGCCCAGTCGTCGCGCTCACTATCCGACAGCGCCCCATGCACCAACGTCTCGAACCCCCGCCGCCCGAGCTCCACCACCAGCTCCTCGGCCACCCCCACCCGCTCATCCGCCGCAACCGAAATTCGCATACCCCAAGCGTAATAACGCCCCCACCGCCCAGCCTCGAAAACGGCGGGTGGCCTGTCCTCGGTCCCGAGGACAGGCCACCCGCTCCGGTCACCAGCCGACGGGACCGAGGCGATCGATGAAGATCCCGGTCGGCCCGTCGGCGTCGATCGTCGCGAGTTCGAGGATCGAGTCGGTGCCCTCGGTGACCGTCAGCTGGCCGGTGTGATTGTTCATATCGGTGGCCGCGAATTTACGATTCGCGACCTCGCCAGGAGTCGCGACATTGAACTTGATCTTCGGCAGTGCCTGGGCGTACCGCACGGTGATCATGTTCAGCGCCGCTTTCGACGAGCTGTAGGCGAGCTCGTGCATCTTCGAGACGGGCTGCTCCGGATCGGTCACGACCGCGAAGGAACCGCCACCACTCGACACCATCACCACCCGCGGATTGTCCGCCACCTGCAGCAACGGCAGAAACGCATGCGTGACCCGGATCGGTCCGTACACGTTGGTGTCGTAGACGGAGTGGATTTCGTCAGCGGTCGCGTCCGCGGGCGCGACAATATTCCCCGGTGCACCGGCGTTGTTGATCAACACATCCAGCCGGTCGGTGTGTTCGCGCACGAGCCGTACCGCATCCGACACCGACTCCTCCGAGGTCACATCCAGCGGCACCATCACGACGTTCACCCCCTCAGCGGCGAGCTCGTCCGCGGCGGCCTGCCCGCGAGCCGCGTCGCGCGAGCCGAGGAAAACCGTCCACCCCTGTTCCCCGAGCCGCCGCGCCGCTTCGAGACCGAGACCCTTGTTGGCTCCGGTGATCAGCACTGTGGTCTGTTCTGTATTCGTCATGCCCACTGAGACGCACCGGACCGCTCGCGCTGTGACAACCTGTGAGCGGCCTCACAAACACCGGGAATCGACACTGTGCACCCACCCGGCGAATAGGCCAGAATCCTGGCAGCGTGACAAGACGCGGAAAGCGGAGGGACCGGCAGTGTCAGCTTGGGGTGAGGTCGTTGTCGGCCTGCCGATTATTTCATAAACTACCCCCATGGCATCGAATCAGAACCAGCGTGCTCGTTCGGCTACCGGGAACGTGCTGCGCGTCGGTGGACGCAAGGTACGCTCGGCCGCGATCTACGCCCGCATATCTTCTGATGTTTCTGGTGAAAAGCTCGGCGTCGCAAGACAATTGGAAGACTGCCGGAAGCTGGCAGAGGAACGCGGTTGGCACGTCGGCGATGAGTACGTCGACAACGACATCAGCGCCTATTCCGGCAAGCCGCGCCCCGAGTATCTGCGGATGCTGGCCGATCTGGAGTCCGGTGCAAGGGATGCAGTCATCGTCTACAACCTGGACCGGTTGCACCGCATCCCGAGCGAGTTGGAGGACTTCATCAGCCTGTGCGATCGGGTCGGTATGCACGAAGTCGCTACGGTCACCGCGGATATCGACCTGGGCAACGATGATGGCCTGTTCATGGCTCGCATATTCGCCGCTTTCGCTGCCAAGGAGTCGGGCCGGAAGTCTGCGCGTGGCAAGCGGAAGGCGCGACAGAGCGCCGAGGCCGGGTTGCCCCATGGCCCGAATCGCCCGTTCGGCTATGAGGACGACAAGGTGACAATCCGTGACAGTGAGGCCGAGATCATCCGCCAGTTGGTGAACCGCCTCATTGCCGGAGAGTCGATGCGCTCGCTTACAACGTGGCTGAACTCCACCGATACGCCGACCGTTCTGGGTGCCGCACGCTGGCGAACGACCACAGTCAAAAGCGTCATCTGCTCGGCACGAATTGCCGGGCTGCGCACCCACAACGGAGAAATCGTCGGACCGGGGATCTGGGAGCCGATCATCACCGTCGAGCAACGGGAGCAGGTGCTTGCCAGATTTGCCGAGAGAGCCCGTTCCGGACGGCGAGCGCCACGTACCTATCTCCTGTCGGGGTTGCTGCGGTGCGGGCGGTGTGACACACCGTTGATGTCCTCCACCAAACACAAGTCTCCTGACAAAAAGGTTCGCCGCTACATCTGCTTCAACGGCCCCGATCGCGGTGGTTGCGGCCGGTTGACTGTCGTCGCTGAACCGGTAGAGGACCTGTTGAGAGATAGCGCGTTCATCCGACTCGACTCTGATGAACTCAGGCAGGCATGGGAAGGCCGTGTGAAGGCCAATCCCGATCTCGCGCAGCTCAATCAAGAGATCGAGGAGGACACCCGAGCCCTCACCGAACTTGCCGAGCTCTATGCCGCCCGCCCCCGTCGCATCACCGCCGCCGAATGGATGGCCGCACGTGATCCGATCGAGGCACGCATTCGTGACGCACGCCGCGCAATCGCCCACGTCGCTGACTCCACCGGATTGTCCGACCTGATCGGCAAGGGCGAGATTCTGCGCGAACAGTGGCCGGACCTGCTGATCGACCGGCGGCAAGCCATTATCAAAGCGACCTTGCGTTATGCCACTATCGCGCCGGGGACTCCAGGAGCGCGCAGTCTCGATATCAACCGTGTACAGCCCTTGTGGCGCGAGTAGGGCATGTCTAGCGGCTGATCGGATTGCCGAAGCATTCCAGTGCCAAGTTCCGCCGATCGTCCTATCGTTCGTCGCCAACGCTACGGGTTCCGCCTTGGCGTGATCGGCACCCCCGTACCCGTGCAGATGGCCCGCCCAGCAACGCAACCACTGTTCGAACCGTCGCCGCATCCCGCTGCACGACCGCCACCCCCTGGCGCTCACAACTTGTGGTCAGCCACTTCATGAATTCTTCTCGGCTCCATGGCCGCTCCCACACATCGGTCTCGGACTTCACAGATCTCGCCCGTCAGCCCCAGTTGCCGAACAACACTCGGCCACACCGCCGCCAGGGTCGTCATCGGTGCCGGGTGGGTATTGCGCGGCGAGCATGGCCCGGTCGTATTCGGCGCGCCAGGCGATGCGTTGGGCTATGGCGGCCATGAGCAGATGCGCCCGCGAGGGGATGCGGGTTCCGGGCGCGATCCTGGCCCAGGTGTAGCGGTGCGGGTCTGGGGTGGGTTTGTCGATTCCCACCGCCGCGAGGGTGGCGCGGACGAATTCCATTCGGTCGGCCTGGTGGTCACCGAGGGTTTTCCCGGTCCACAGTTCCGAGGTCAGCACCCGGTTACCTGGCAAACCCAAGGTTTCGCGTCGATGCGCCCGCGCCTTGCAGCGGCCAGGTTGCATCCGTGATTTCGCACCCTTGGGGACGATCCCGTACAACAGCCACACACTGCACCGTTCCGAACACGGTGTGCGACACAGCGCTTGGTGTAGGCGCTCGTAATGGGCGTGTTGCCGTGCGGTTTTCGCTTCCAGTACCTCACTGACCGATTTCGTGAGGTACTTGCACAGGTAGCCGATATGCCGGTTGGCTTCCTCCGTGCCGCCCAAGATGCCCTTGGAATGCACCTGTGTACCGAACCGCACCAGGTGCGCCGGGTCCTCGTGATCCCAGGTGGTTTCCATCGCGGCATCCCAGCTTCGCAACGGTTCCCGTGTGTCCGGGTCGACGAACGTCTTGCGCTCCCGGTCCCACAACGGCACCCGCGCCCCGCCGTAGACCATCTCGGCCGGCTGCGGCCACCACACTTGGTGATAGGTAGCTTCGGTGACTTGCCGAATGATCCGGTGCGGGATGTCACCGCGGATCGCGATATGCACATGCGGTGCGCCGCGCCGTTGGGGTTCGACGCTGGCGAAGTACTGCACGTTCCAGCCGACCACGCGGCGCAGGTTTTGAATCCAGCGGGAGAACAACCGAGCGAACCAGATCGCATCCCACGCCGCCCGCTCGTAGTCGTAGCTGTCGAGGTCGATGGGGGTGCCGTCGTCGCGATCAACGCGCCCGTAGCTGTCCAGGGTGAGTGTGATCATCATTGAGGGTTTGAACTTGCCCGCGTACTCCCGCCCGAGCGTGCGGTTCTGGATCGGGTTACGCGGCAGTTCCGGCACGTCCGGGCGGCGACGGGTAGACCGAGCACGCCCGGTGTCGGTGTCAGGATCTGCATCACTGTCAGGATCGGTACCGCTGTCAGCATCGTCGGAGTCGGTATCGGGGTCAGGGTCGACCTCGATACCGGCATTGGTGATGTCCTGCGGTGCTGGCGTTTTGCCGCGCATTCCCAAAGCTGCCAGCTGTTTGTCCACCCACACGATTTCCGCGCGCACTTCCTCCGCGTCTTGGGTCCAGCCTTTGGATTCGGCTTCGGTCAACGTCACCATCAGATCAGCCCGGTAGTACATGAGGCCGGTCTGATCGAATGTCGGTTGTGCACGCGGTATTTCGGGTTCGTGGTCCAGGTGCCAGCCTTCGCGGCACTGGGCAAGTCGCAACGCCTTCGCCTTGCTCGCGCACACCGTGCACACCGCTTCCATCGTGTTGCCACACGGCACCGGGATATGCGAGACCGCCCCCGTCATGGTGTCGGTGCGTTCGAGGACCATCGGCCGGATGCACACCCCGAACCGTTTCGCGGTTTCCACCGCCACCTCATCGAACGACGGCCCCCGCTCAGGTGGTTTCTCGTCGCCCTCGCTTGCGTGTGTCTGGCCGTCGCCGACCGTGTTTGTCATGAGATCACCTGTCCCGTCTCGAAGACGCGGCACCAGGCCGAGCGCGAATCTTGGCCCGATGCCGCATGGAATCTAAAAGCCAACTGCCGGAACAGATTTCAGTAGTGAATGTGACGCCGCCGGTACGACAGTCACCAGGCGCTACCCGCGCCGCAAAGTTTTCGAGGATGCGCTACCCGCGCTGAATGAGAATGCCGCTCGCAGAGGATGTTTCGTGATTTTGCCCGGCGCGGCTTATACCAGGCCAACTATCGTTGTCGAAGTGCGTGGTTCCCCTAGTAATTGGGGGTATTGATCAGGGGCGTTCCCATACCGTGAGGCTGGCGATGACCATCGAGGCAGATCGGGTTTGTTCATGCTGCCCCGTCGTCTTGGTCCCTGTCGGCGGGTTTGCTCATGTCCACGATCGGTTCGCCGTCGGTATCGCGCGGTAGCGGCGGGTAGGTAGCCATGATCCAGCGGATATCGTCGTCGGTGACGTGGTAGGCGCGTGCCCGCGTGATGTCGGTGGAGCCTTCTTCTTGGACGTAGGCGACACCGGGTGTCGTTTCCGGGATTTCATCGCACAACGCGCCCCGATCACGACCGGACGGCCCGAACAACATGTTCGGCTGAGTTGGTTCGGCCATGCGCAGCCCCAACCGGCACGGAAAAAGCTGCCTCATCTCAACGATGTCCTTACTCGGGTCCTGAAGACACGCCACGACCGGAGCAGCGACCGCGCGAGACTGGGTCAGCACCACACCCAACAACCGCGAGATTTCGTCTTTGATCTTGCGGTCGCTGTAATAGGCGGTCAGGCTCGCGGCCTCATCGATGAGCACCACCACCAGCGGCTCATCCACGGTCGGTGTGATCTTGCGTTCCCACTTGTCCATATAGATGTTTCCGCGTTCCTGCACCAACTCCACCGCATCCCGCAGGATCGCGACAGCGCCCGGACCGTTATCAGATGCGAAGCGCGCTAACCACTTTCGAGCGGCACCGTATTCCATACCGCCCTTCGGGTCGATCATCCACAACACCACCCAGCCCTCTCGGATAGCTGGACCCAACGCGGCGATCAACGACCACACCACCGAGCCCTTGCCCGAGCCGGTCTCACCGGCCACCAAGATCTGATTGCCCAGCAGCCGCACTTGCCACGGTGTGCCCATCTCGGTCAACCCGATCGTAAGTGCTTCCAGGTCAACGGTTTTCGGCTCCACCCGAGGAAACGGGACCGGTTCCAACAGCCGATCGGCGTGGATGACCTGCACCCGCACCCACCCAGGTTCCGCGAGACGCACCCGCACTCGCAGCGCCCCGAACGAGTGCCGTAACGCATCAGCCTGCTTGGCCCACTGCTCTGCGGTTTGTCCCTTCAACAGCTTGATCAGCAGCTCATCGGCGGTATCGCCGATAGTGACTTTCGCCAGCCGTGGTGTCAGCACGCCGGTATCGAGGATCGTGGTCAGCTTGTGCAGCGCGGTGAGGGTCTTCCAGCCGCGCCGGTAGCGCTTCCACGACAGGTACCGCGACCGTATCCGTCCCCACACCCATCGGCGCCACGAGTTCGGCCACCACGCCCACCACAACACCCACCCAGCCACCGACAACGCCGCCACCCCAACCCCGTACGGCCAGCCCAGCCACCACCACACCGCCCCAGCACCCGCGACCGGGAGCGAGATCATCGGGAACAGCAGTGCCCACCACAGCACATGCGCCAACCCCAGCACTGCCGCTTCGAGGGTGAACATCAATGCTTGGCCGAGATCATCGAGCACCGTTGGTGTCCCGGTAGGGGGTTTCTGATATTCCGCTGAACGGATCATGACAAAACCTTTCGAGATGTAGCGAATGTTCTTGCTCTACAGGCGATTACGACGCCCGGTAGGGTTATGCGGGGTGGGTCCGCTCACGCAGACGAGTGGACCCACCCCGCTTTGTGTGTCAACGCCTGAAGTCAGGCGCTTTTCGCGTTCGAACCGCTCGGGCGAGGCCCGGGAGCCGGGGCGTACCCGGTGGCCCGCACGATGTAGGCCAGGTACTTGAATTGGTCCTGACCAGCGATCCGGGGTTGCAGCGTGACACCGGTCAGCGTGACCGGCCGGAGGTTGTCTCCGATCTCCGCTGCCGTGGGTACCGGTTCCTCATCCGCCAGCAAGATCACTTCATAGCTGGCCCGGCGCGCGGTGCGTTCGGCTGGATCACTCACGGTGATCTTCCACTGCAACAATCCGGTGACAGGGTCACGCTTGTGCGGTCCCGGCCGGTTCGGATCACCGGTATATTCGGTATCCGCACGGACCGGCCCCATCTGGTAGCAGCCAGCGTAGAAATGATTTTCGAACGGCACCGGGAACCGGTATTCCTTCCGTGGATCTTTTTGATCTTTCAGTGATTCAGTAGCCATTGGCGTGGCCTTTCTGGGTTATGTGTTCGATGTGTGTCGAGGACGACCATCAGAAACCTCACAGACGGTCAAGGGCACGGCATCAACCGCGCCGTCAAGGGCTCATGACCAGCGCAACCGGTGGCCCACGCGCCCCTGACCACACCCCATCGACCCGGCACCAGCCCGCCAGCTCCCCACACCTGACGACCCCGCTCGACTTTCCACCTACGCCCCCATGCTCTACTGTGGACACAGCAGAACCTCCGTTTCTGCGACCAGTGATAAGAGGGGACTCCAACACCGACGACCAAATCGCATTGGAGTTTCTTTTGCGTTCACGGCTGTCCCCTCGTTGGCGCGGGGGGACAGCTCGCGAAACTTATTCGGAATTACCGATATGTAATTCTTTCCGCATAATTTTCACCTCCTTTCTCCGATTGCCATGATCGCCCGGTACTCCAGCGGATGTGTGGTCTACCCACACTCGCGCTGCGACATCGATGGCCCAAGACGCACATCCACGAGAGGTCGCAGCCTCGAAGCACATGGCAGGACAACAGAACTCGCGCGGGCAAACCACACCATCACGTACCGCGCAACACTCAGCGGCACGGACACTTCCGCGCGTGAATCGGGACTCACCCATGATCGGGTGCCACTCGACCGATTCGTACCAGGGCAGGCTTGAACCCGGCGTCACCGGAACAACCTCCTCTCTCCCAACGCCGATCCGTGATCATCCCCTGGTGCACTTCCATTGGACCTGCCCCACCAGCACGCGTCAAGCAACCCCCGCAACAAACCCACACGCAAGTCATGGGAAACCGCAACGCATGTCGCGCACGTCACACTCCATGCCATGAATCGGCACTGCTCCGCGATAGACCTGCCCAGCACTGAATCTCCTTGTCCGTCAGTAGAAGACGCCGCAACCGGCCGCGCAGACCACGCGAAACAGCAAGGCATCCGCATCGAAAATCCGTTACCGGAACAAGAGATTCAGAAGAAGGGTGACACCGCCGGGCCGACGCCACGGGCGCTACACGCGCGAAAAGGATTCGGTGACATAAGAAGCGCTGTACCGCGCGCGGGCCGCCACTAACACGCATCACTCATAGACAAGACGGCACCATCGAGCATACGCCTACCCAAGACCTACCCCGGACTGCGCCGAAGCTGCTTGTGCACCAACAACTTACAGTCAGTGATCGGACTAGGCCGGTTACCAGCCACCGCGGCCGCTGAGCATCAGCTCAATCTCAACAACCCGCCGCTCCAACCGCGCCGAATGAATACCATCCGCAGCCTTCCTAGCGGCCCCGATAGTCTCCTGCGCCGCGTCGAAATCTCGGTTTCGCGCGTACGACTCCGCCAGCCAAGTCTGATAGAGCGCGACCTCCCGCGCCCGATCCTTCGGATAGTTGTCGATCGCCCGTTGCAGCAAAGGCCGGGCGCGCGACGGATCGCCCAGTTCCACGAAGCATCGTCCCGCCATCACATCGATTTCGGATCGGTCCATCCAGTACACCCATTCGGGTTCCTCGACACCAGCTGTCCGCCGCCCATAGGTGTCGTCCACGGTATCCAGGGCGCGCATTGCGCCATCACGGTCACGGGCGCGGGCTGCGGCCCATGCCACTCGCTCAGTCAGCAGCGCTGCGACCACCGGTGTGGGCCCCTGTGCCCCTTTGACCGCAGTGCGGGCCAGAAGGACGGCCTCATCCGGGTGGCCGACGTTCGCGATCTGATAACTCAAGCTCGAGAGCAGTTGGCCCGTGAGTATGCGATCCCCTGCCTGCCTAGCTGCTTTCGCGCCGTCCAGATAGGTGTATTGGGCGTGCCCGTAGTACCCAGCATCACTGGCGACCCATCCAACGAGCTGTGAGAGCTCGCCAGCCGCCGTCAAGAGGCGACGGCCGATGTCGTCGGCATAGCTGCATTCGTTGATGACCGTTCGGAGGTCTTCAAGTTCCTTGACGACGAGCGGGAACAGGTCCTTGCCGCCGACCGCGTCGTCAAGATGGCGGAGGTCAATAACGCGCTGCTCAACGTCGTCCGCAAGTGAACGCCCAACCCGATGCCCTACCGCCGAGTGAGTGACCGGAGCGGAATCAGACACCAGCCACTCATGAGCCAGCCGGATCGGGTCATCCGGCGGTGCCGTCAAGGCCGATATGGGGATATTCAACGCACGCGAGTAGGCAACGATGTGCTCCGGCTTCACGTCCCGCTGATCATTCTCCAACATGCCGAGCATCGACTTGGAGAAGTGAGTCCTGGCCGCGACAGCCGACAGGCTGACCCCTTGTGATTCGCGGGCCAGCCGAAGCAGTGAGCCGGGCTTATCCATGGATCTGCGGCACCGATCTGTGGACGCTAGTGGACGCTGAACTTGTTCTCTGTCAAGCCTTCTGACACGAGACTACTACTCAGTGCACGTCAGCCGACGTTTCATCAAGAACCGACGCCCGTGCGCGGCGCTCGTAGCCCGGATGTCGGCCGATTCCCCTGCCTTCATCGGCACGCCAACATTCGGGACGGGTGCAACTAGCCGCCGTACTGAGGGGTCACGATGTCGAGCCCAGATCTACCGCACCGCCCAGCATTCGTTGGCCCGCCGATCCCGTGGCCGGTCGACCGCCGTCGCCATGTTATCGAGCAGTGCATCAACGCTCTACACGAGTGGCAACCCGAGCAAACCCACACCGAACAACCCGACGCAGAGGTCTAAACCGATGGACCACATACCTTTTGGCGATACCGCGCTGTCCCGCTGCCACTTCTACAGACGGGCGTGTGATCTTCCCGCGAATGTCGACCCGCCTCAGCTCGGCCGGATCGTGATGAAGGTTGAGCACGTGGGGGCGCTGACCATGCCCGCTCACCTCGGTCAGTCCGTGAAAACCCATATGCAGCAGCGTGGTTCGGATCTTGGCCCGGTGTGCTCTCACCCACGCCAGAACAGGTGGACATTCCTCATCCGACCGGACATCCCCGATGACACGCGCCTGTTCGCTGAGATGTACCGCCTCGATGTCCAGGTAATACGTGCGGGCGGCACCGTGGCGTTACCGTCGCCAGCCGATCAAGGCACACAGTTCCGACGGTGGATCGAACCGCCACGGTGCACGTTCCGACCGTCTGGGCTTGTCGTCGTCGATGCGATTCGCGCGTGTTCGGGTCGGTATCGGCCCGTGCGGAGGTGGGCCGCTCATGTCTGAATGTGACTGTGGGCCGTGGGTCAAACTCTCCATGTGCGGGATTGGGAGCATCAACGGCAAGACCGGGGAGTTGGAGTCAGTCCAGTGTCCGTCCCGCTTCTGCATGACTATGGCCCCGCTGGTCGACGGGAAGATCGGTGACCATTACGGCATCACGGACCTGCTGTCTCCGTTGCCGTGTCCGTGGATCGGGGTTCGGGTTGTGAATGACGTCGACGACTTCATACCTGATGACTCCGCACCAGTCCCCCCGACACAAGGGCAGCGGCCATGACAGTCAATACTTTGGCTCCGAAGGCGATTGGTGTTCTTTCGCTCGATGTGAGCGGACCGCACCGGTTGCGGGACGAACGAGTGATCACCGAGTTGGCGCAGCGACGCGGTTACGCCCTGACTGGGTTGGTCACCATCGGTGACGACACGTTCATGCCGACAGCCCTCATTGTGGGGACGGCACGCGGCAAGGGAGCAGCGGCGGTAATCGCGCCGAGCATGGCCCACTTCAGCAGTCGCGTCCGGGCTATCGCTCTGGCGTGTGACTTGATCACGCCTACCAAGTTCGTGGCCTGCACGGGCACCGAACGGTTACGGAGCCGTCATGAGTGAACAAGTTTCCCCACTACCGGACGTACCCGACGTGCACCTGAGCGTGTTCCTCCACGGGGTGCGGATGGACTTCGCCGCATGTCTTACCGCCGCACTAACTTTCATCGAAGAGCATCGGGCACGCCACTACGTCGACGCGGTAAATGTGCTCCCTGGCGACACCACCGGCCTTCAGCGCCTACCGAATGAACGACTCTTCCTGTCACCGTGAGATGAGAGACTAACCGGGCACGGACAGTGACTATACGGAGGGATGATCGGCGTGGGAAATGATGAACAGATCGGTTTCGATATCGAATTCGATGACAAAACCCAGGAATTTTTGGATTGGGCCGCACCCGAGCATATGGAATCGAAGATAAGTAGGTTCCTCACCGAAACCGTTCCCGATGTCGCGGACTATTCGACGGATACATGGTGGAAGCCTCCGCTGTTGACTCGCATTCTCGAAGCCGCGAAAGAACTGTTCGCCGACCCGGATGGATTCATTGCGCCCGAGAACCGGGACCGCGCGGACCAGTTCGTCCGATTCCTCGGCGAATGCTGTATACGGCGGAATCCCGGAATGACGTGGACGAACAAGCCGGAATACGGAACACTCCCGCCGCTGTATACCGATTTCGGGCCAGCTGTCCACTATGCCGATACCGGGCTGACAGAGACGCCGAAATCACTGGTGAACTGGCTTTTCGACGATGACGGTCCGAAGATGGTCGATTATTGCATTCGAACGGCTGGAAAACCAGTCTGATTTGAACCAGCGAGGGGGGCGCTGTGCCCGACGAATACGATGCCGCTCGGCGCGACATGTCGAATTACGAAAAAGGACTCTATTTCGAACTCGGTAGAGCGCATATACGAGGTGAAACCCCAGAAAGAGGCTGGGTGCGGCAATTCGCGATATCAATCAACGGCAAGAGTCGCATACTGGATTCAGCCCGCTCCGACGGAAAAGGCGTCAGAAGTGTCGAACGAAAATCGGGAAGAGTAAACGAAGCAGACGCGCGAAAGCAACTCGGCCTAGAGCGGCAAGGGCTCGACTCCAGGCAAGTGACTCACAGCACTTGGGAAACGGTCGAAGGCGAAAAAGTCCCGGATAAAGTGCTCGGCGATATGCAGAAATTGGCGCTTGATTTTCCCGGACGGTTTCGTCACGAGACCGTTTCCCGCGCTGATGCGGCGCGAGCGATACGACTCGGTCAGTCCCTGGTATCTCAGCAACTCGAATTGATCAGGGCATACGAGCTGACTCGTGCCGACCGTGCACGTAAACGGCTAGGGAAAATCCGAGAAATCGTGCGGGCGCGGGAAGCCAAGGCGAAAGACGAGCGCGCTCAAGAGAAAGCGCCTCAGCAGCGAGGAATAACGAAAGAGCGAGACGAGCAGGCGCGGGAGAACAAGGCTCGAGACGAACGCGCCAGGGTCGAACCTGAGCCTGCCACACGGGTAATGCGGGAACTTCCGACCTGGGCGCAGATACTCACCCGAGAAGACAACCGAGATAACGCGCAACCGCCCACCCGCACCGACCGGGAAGCGCAAGCGCTGGAGATGCCCGGCCTAGAGATCAAACCGGGACACGCACAAGAACCCCCGGCACCACCACCCGCACCACAGCGAACCCCGGAGCAGACACAGGCGAACGCTCTGGCACGAGCTGTACAGGAACGCGACAACGCGAGAGCACTAGCAATAGAAAATGGGCTATCGCCACAGATGATGGGCATTCTCGGACTTAACAGCAACGACCCACCCAAGATGATCGACGCCGACGCAGCGCGGATAGACGCCGAGTCTGAACGGAGCCGGTCGATACATCAGCAACGCGAACGTGAACGCTCCGAACGCGAACGCGAAGGCCGACACCGTGGCGAGTAGCGCTGGAATTCTGAGCCCCGCTGTGGCGGATTCGGCTACCCCAGTCCTGGAACCTGCGTGCGAGGTTGCCTGCCGGGATGCGTCGCGGATCGAGCGGGCTTACCGATCAGTCTCGCGAAATCTGTTGTGCCGCAAGCTTGATGACCTTATGTAGAGAGTGAAAGAAGATTGGGAGCCCCCGGAAGAGAAAGAAAAAAGATGAAATGGTCGCAATACTGCGGCCTCAGGCCATACGCGCGATAACACTTCGCCAAGAACTCCTCATACATTGGTCCTTGGCCGTTGTCATTTGTGTAGTTCTTAACCTCTGCGAGAAACATTTGGCCGTCGAACTCGCCGCCACGCATGAAGCCGCCCAAGTCGAACGAAAAGGTCTCTCCTGCCGCCTGATCGAAGGTCAGCTTCGCAACAGCTGCCGGATGAGGGTTGAGCCATCGCGCATCAACTCGCGTAGTCCGGTCAAGCCAACGCTTGGCGTCCTGCGCTCCACGTGCACCCTTAACGTGCAGGCTTTCTCCCACCGCTCCCACCTATAAGAGGCTACTGCAATCGCAGTTCAGTTGCGGTTTCTTGACGAAGCCTGGCGATACACCACCATCCTGCCTGAGGCAGAACCACTTTCGGCTCATGCCTCGGCCGACACCCTTCCTGCCTGTACGCGCATGACGCTCGACTAGATGGGGCTGATGAGCGGCACCCGACAAGTGCTCGCTGCCTGGAATCATCCTTGCGTGGCATGCAGTGTGCCGACCCGGCCAAACGTACCCGCACCTTCGCACCGGTCGCCCGCAGCACCGACGGAATATAGGCTGCATCAGTGGAAACGTACGCCCATCAGGGGTGGTTTTTAGTACTTGTCGGCCTCATCAACAAGACAGCGCCATCGGGCATACCCCACCCGAGAGCTACCCCGCACTACGTCGAAACTGGTTGCGTGCCAACAATTCACGGTCAGCGATAGCGCTGGTAGGCGACAACTTGGGTTCCTCCGGCCAATCGGTCGTGAATTCCCTGGTGCGTAGGGCTTTTCGAGATCGTGTATCCGATGTTCAGTGCTATGGCGAAGGAAATCAGCGCGAACAAATCCGTGTCGGGGGTAGCGATGAGCACTAGCAGGTAGCAGTTGCGGATCAGGGCCGCCGCGAAGCTCGGTTTGCTCGCGTTCCCGGCGCCCCGTACCCGCAGACCCAGCACCCGCATGCCGGGACTCCAACCCACCCAAGCCTGGAACCCCACAAAGTAGAGCAACATCAGGGCCGCAACGATAAGACGGCGGGTGAGCTCGCTCAATCCACCGGTCAGTCCGGTAGCTCCAACTGCGAAGAAGACGGGCAGGAGAAGGACAGTCGAGGCGACAAAATCGATCAACAACGCGGCGAACCGGATCCCTGCCCCCGGCAGTGTTTGTTGTGGTAGCGATCCTAACGGTCGTTGGTCGGCAGCCATGTTTCGGCTCCTCTCGGCTTCGTGCTTGTGGGAGACCCGGTGAGCGGCTCGATTCCCGCCGTGGGCTATTCACCATCTTGTGCACGATCCAGCGACGCGAATACCCAACCTAGGGCTTAGCTCATTAACAGTGCACAACCAAAACCCTTGGGTGATCGATCCCAATCCCAGGGTGCCTATCGACGTCCGACCCTCAGTTGTTGCGGCACTCGTCTGGTTGCAATCGTTCATCGGCCCGGTCGCTCCAACTCGCTGTGGGCCACCGGCACACATAGGCTTGTCCTGTGGAAACGTACGCCCATCAGGGGTGGTTTTTAGTACTTGTCGGCCTGGTAATTCTGGTCGGGCTGGTCGGGATCATCGTCCCGATTCTGCCGGGGGTCATTTTGATCTTCGGCGCCGTTGCCGTGTGGGCGTTCATGACCGGGGGTGCGACGGCGTGGATCGTATTCGCCATCAGCACAGCATTTCTGGTGCTGTCCGGCGTCATCAAATACACCTGGCCGGGCCGGAAGATGAAGGATGCGGGCGTATCCAATCGCGCGCTGTTCATCGGCGCGATCTTCGGCATCGTCGGCTTCTTCATCATCCCCGTAGTCGGGTTGTTCGTGGGGTTCGTTCTGGGCGTATACCTTTCGGAGCTGCATCGACTCCGCGACAACCAACCTGCCTGGCAGGCAACGGTTCACGCCCTCGAGGGTGTGGGTCTGTCGATGCTCATCGAACTCTTCGGTGCGCTGCTGGCGACCGGGGTGTGGGTCATCGGTGCCATCGTGACCTGAGTCGGGGCGAGATCGATGGCGAGTTGCAGGGCTACTAGGCGATGACGCCGACGATCAGCGCGACGATGATTATTACCACTGCCACGACGATGATTGCCGAGGCGATGATTCCGCAGATGTAGCCTGCCATCACCATGCCGCGGCCACCGATCGTGCCGCCGGAACGATCGATGGCGGTCAGTGCGCGCCGCCCCATGAACCAGGCGAACGGCCCGAACAGGGGCCAGATCACCAGGCTCAGAACCCCGAGAATCAATATCAACACGGCCTGGGGATGATCGCTCTGCGGCTGTGGATAACTTGGGTAACCGCCCCACGCTGGAGTTTCGGTCATACAAGAAGCGTATGACCAACCGCGCTGGCGACAGGACGGACTCGGCAAATCAGCGGAAGACGCGGCGGCGACCGGCCCGCGGCCGAGTCGCACTCACTCGATGGCGGGGAACGGAA
Source organism: Nocardia pseudovaccinii (assembly GCF_050942345.1). Taxonomy (NCBI): domain Bacteria; kingdom Bacillati; phylum Actinomycetota; class Actinomycetes; order Mycobacteriales; family Nocardiaceae; genus Nocardia; species Nocardia pseudovaccinii. The sequence continues at coordinate 933,878 of NZ_CP192074.1, read as the reverse complement.
TCGTGTCGGCCGGTTCGAGTCTCGGTAGCTCATCGCGCCGCAGCGGCAGGGTCGGCTGCTCGGTGCGGTGGATCGGCAGGGTAGGCGTCGGATCGGCCTGGATCGCCCGTTCGCGGGCGGGCAGTCGATAGAACGCCCGCGCGTTGTCCTCCAGCACCTTGAACATATCGGTGCCCACCACATCGCAGATCAGATCGACATCGGAATCCCGGAACGGTCGCCCCGCGCGGGTGCCGGGGAGATCGGTGCCGAACATCAGCGCCTCGGGATTGACCGCGTGGATCCGGCGCAGCGTATCGGCCACTTTCATCTGCACCCGACCGAAGCCGGTCGCCTTCACCCGCGCCCCGCGATCCACCAGATCCAGCAGATAGGGCAAACCCTCCTCGGACATGCCGAGATGGTCTATGGAGAACACCGGCAGCTTCGAGATCACCGGCTGCATCGAGGTGAGCATGTTGCCGTCGATATACACCTCGACATGCCAGCCGACGAGGTCGTGCGCGCGCAATGCCTGCAGCGTCATCGCGGTGATATCCGGGGCCGCGCGCTTGACGTTGAACCGCAGCGCACGCACACCGATCCGGTCGAGTTCGATGATCTCTTCGTCGGTGGCGTCGGGGTCCAGCGCGGTGACGCCGACCCACCCCTCGCCGAGCTCCGCGAGCGCCGCTTTCAGGTAGGTCTGATCGGTGCCTTGGAAGGATCCGCTGACCACGGCACCGCCGCCGACATCGAAGCGCGACATACGCTTTCGATAATCGGCGATGGTGAACGGGTCGGGCAGGTAGCCCTCGTTCTCGGCCAGCGCGAACCGCGGGTCGAAGATGTGGAGATGGGCATCGAACACTTGTACAGAATGCCTCAGAGACGGAATTTCCGCTGCCGCAGACCCGACAGATTTTGTGCTGGCGCGCCCGGGTCGGATTGTCGAGAACCACAGGAGGCGACGGTCGCCCCCTGCGGCATTCGTACTAGACCTTGTGCGGCTCGCTGGCGCGCAGCATGTCCTCGCGCTCGACGACCTTGACGCGCTCGCGGCCCTCCGGCTCGCCGAGGGCGCGCTCGTGCGCGTCCAGGCGGTACCAGCCCTGCCACGTGGTGAACGGGATGCCCTTGCTCTCCAGGAATTCGGTGACCGCATCGAGTTCCGGCTCGGCGGCCGGGACGAAGTTCACGCTGTCGTCGAGCAGGCAGGCAACGGTCTCGTTGGCGTCGCCCTTGGTGTGGCCGATGAGGCCGACCGGACCGCGCTTGATCCAGCCGGTGACGTAGGTGGCGGGCAGATAGCGGTCCGCACCGTCGGCGTCCTCGTCGGCGAGGACGCGTCCGGCCTCGTTCGGAACGACACCGGCCTGATCGTCGAACGGCAGGTTGGTCAGGTTCTGCGACAGGTAACCCACGGCGCGGTAGACGGCCTGGACATCCCAGTCCTTGAACACTCCGGTGCCCTTGACATTGCCGGTGCCGTCGAGCTGGGTGCGCTCGGTGCGCAGGCCCGCGACCTTGCCGTCCTCGCCGAGGATCTCGGCCGGGGACTCGAAGAAGTGCAGGAACAACTTGTGCGGGCGGTTACCGACATCGCGGATGGCCCACTGCTCCAGCGTGTTGGCGATCATGTCGACCTGCTTGGAGTGCCGGCGCGCGGCCTCGGAGCCCTCGTCGTAGTCGATGTCCTCGGGATCGACGATGACCTCGATGGTCGGGGAATGATCGAGTTCGCGCAGCTCGAGCGGGGTGAACTTGGCCTGCGCCGGGCCGCGGCGGCCGAAGACGTGCACCTCGATCGCCTTGTTGGCCTTCAGGCCGTTGTAGACGTTCGGCGGGATCTCGGTCGGCAGCAGTTCGTCGCCGGTCTTGGCCAGCACGCGCGCCACGTCGAGTGCGACATTGCCGACACCCAGGACCGCGACCTTCTCCGCCTCCAGCGGCCAGGTGCGCGGCACGTCCGGATGCCCGTCGTACCAGGAGACGAAGTCCGCGGCGCCGTAGCTGCCGTCGAGGTCGATGCCGGGGATGGGCAGCGCGCGGTCGGCGTTGGCGCCGGTGGAGAAGATCACCGCGTCATAGAACGTGCGCAGATCGTCGAGGGTGATGTCGGTGCCGTAATCGATATTGCCGAGCAGGCGGACCTGCGGCTTGTCCAGCACCTTGTGCAGGGCGGTGATGATGCCCTTGATGCGCGGATGGTCCGGCGCGACGCCGTAGCGGATCAACCCGAACGGCGCGGGCATGCGCTCGTACAGGTCGATGCTCACCTCGGCATCGGACTTCATCAACGCGTCGGCGGCGTAGATTCCGGCCGGCCCCGCGCCCACGATCGCGATGCGAAGCGGGCGAGGCCCCGCGGTGTGCGCGCCAGGCCCGGAGGAGGCAGCTTGCGTAACCACGGAGGGCCCGTGCGCACCGCTAGTCGACTCAGCACTCTGTTCGGTCATCTTTTACGCGCACCCTTATGGTCGAAATAATTACGGCGTCAGTCTTAGCTTAGGCTAACTTGACGCACCCTCTCGGTCGCATCTGCTGATGCGAACAGGCGGCCATCTCGGCTATGACAGCAGGCCGCAGTCTCGCGATTCTATCGGTGGCACAGCGCGCACCCTGCGGCGGTGCGTACACCGGGTGTTTGCTGCCCCGGCCCACCTACCGTGACTACCCGCTCTGCGCACATCTATCAAATCCGCGCGGCACGCGTCTCGGGGCCGAATGCCGGATACCGCCGTCCACCAGGGATGATCGACCCATGACAGAGCAGCAGGGCACCGATGAAGAACCCGTAATCGAGGTCGATCAGACCGATCGTCGCTCCATCGCGCCGTTCATCGCGGCGGCCGTCTTCGCCGCTGTCGTGCTGGTCGCGATCGTGCTCGGTGCGGTGCTTTCGCCCGCTGAGAAAAATGTCACAGAATCGGACAAGATCGCGGCCGCGGTGCAGCGCTACGCGGAGGCCCGCGCCACCACCGACAGCACGCCGCCGCCTGCCGTGGCCTGTCCGGGCTTCGACGAGAGCAAGACGCCGCTCGCCGGTCAGTTCGGCGGGGCCGCGGCCGGAAAGTCGATCAAGGTGACCAAGATTGAGAATGCGATGGTCGACGGCGATAAGGCCAAGGCGACGGTGACCATCGCGGTCGACGGCCGGGAAACCCCGGCAACCTGGAATCTGACCCGCTCCCAAGACCGATGGATCGTCTGCGGTTGATTCCTTGTGCGCGGTGCGAAATGGGGTTTGACATGGCGGCCCCTACCCAGGCAATCTCATTTTCAGGTCATGAGTACCAGCGCCAAGCCCCGGCTGGCTGGTCGGCAACCCTCCTCCGCGGTGGGGTGCTCCGGGTGACGACCTGGCCGTGTACCGAAACCCAGGTGCGGCAAGCGTGGATTCACAGGAGGATCGCATGACATATGCCGGTGACATCACCCCACAGCAGGCGTGGGAGTTGTTGCAGGACAATCCCGAAGCTGTCTTGGTAGACGTGCGCACCGAGGCCGAATGGCGTTTCGTCGGTGTGCCGGATACGACCTCGATCGAACGGCCGACGGTGCTGATCGAATGGGTCGACAGCAACGGCGCCCGCAACGGTGAGTTCGTCGAGCAGCTGACCAAGGCGCTGGAGGGGCGGGATCCGGCCGCACCCGTCGTCTTCCTCTGTCGCTCCGGACAGCGTTCCATCGGTGCGGCGGTCGCCGCGACCGGGGCCGGCATCGCCCCGTCGTTCAATGTGCTGGAGGGCTTCGAAGGCCCGATCGATGAGCTCGGACATCGCGGCGGCTCCGGCTGGCGCGCCATCGGCCTGCCCTGGCGGCAGTCATGATCACCGGCGGTTCGTTCGACAAGCCGCTGCCCGAGGGCGTCGGTCCCGCGACGCTCGGCGTGCGAGGTGGCCTGCGCCGCTCGGGATTCGAGGAAACCGCCGAGGCGCTGTATCTGTCCTCCGGTTTCGTCTATGAGAGCGCCGAGGCGGCCGAGGCCGCGTTCACCGGCGATATCGAGCATTTCGTGTACTCCCGCTACGGCAACCCGACGGTCGCCATGTTCGAGGAGCGGCTGCGTCTGATCGACGGCGCCGAAGCATGTTTCGCTACCGCGAGCGGCATGTCGGCCGTATTCACCGCGCTCGGTGCGCTTCTGGGCGCGGGCGATCGACTTGTGGCCGCGCGCAGCCTGTTCGGCTCGTGCTTCGTGGTCTGCAACGAGATCCTGCCGCGCTGGGGCGTGGAGACGGTCTTCGTCGACGGCGATGATCTGGATCAGTGGGAGCAGGCGCTTTCGGTGCCGACCCAGGCCGTGTTCTTCGAGACACCGGCCAATCCGATGCAGACGCTGGTCGACGTGCGCCGGGTGACCGAACTCGCACACGCCGCGGGCGCGAAAGTGGTGCTGGACAACGTCTTCGCCACGCCGCTGCTGCAGCGCGGTTTCGAACTCGGTGCGGACGTGCTGGTGTATTCGGGCACCAAGCACATCGACGGTCAGGGCCGGGTGCTCGGCGGTGCGATCCTCGGCGCCCAGGACTACATCGACGGTCCGGTGAAAAACCTTATGCGCCATACCGGTCCGGCGCTGAGCCCGTTCAACGCGTGGACCCTGCTCAAGGGCTTGGAGACCATGCCGCTGCGTGTGCGCCACTCGACCGAATCCGCACTGCGCATCGCCAGCTTCCTCGAGAGCAACAAATCCATCTCATGGGTGCGCTATCCGTACCTGGAGTCGCATCCGCAGTACGACCTGGCGACCAGCCAGATGAGCGGCGGCGGCACCGTGGTCACCTTCGAACTGAACGCGCCGGAGGCCGAGGCCAAGAAGCGCGCCTTCGAGGTCCTCAACCGCCTGCGCATCATCGATATCTCCAACAACCTCGGCGATTCCAAAACCCTCATCACCCATCCCGCCACCACAACCCACCGCGCCATGGGACCTGAAGGGCGCGCCACCATCGGCCTGTCCGACGGTGTCGTCCGGATCTCGGTTGGGCTCGAGGATGTCGAGGATCTGCTGAGCGATTTGGACTACGCGCTCAGCTAGACGTGACGTTGGTGGCCGGTTTCCGGCGGCAGGCGCCGCCGGAAATGCGGCCGACCTTCTTTACATAGACGTGGATCAGGTGCCAGGACCAGCGGGCGATGATCGCCGCTGGGCACCTAATTCGCAGGTTTCGGCGAAGAGTTCTGCGCCCATTTGGTCGTACCGTCGGGCGCGTTGAGCGTCTCGAACAGTTCCACGGCCGAAAGCATCAGGACCGGTCCCCCGGCAGCAATTGTCCCCAGAATGCCGCCGATCCCCGCACCGGCGATCGCGGCAGGTATGCAGCCGACCGCGAACAGCGGCAGGCCCACAATGCATCCGGTGACGCCCCCTACGACCAGGCCGATCACGGTGCCGACCCATGTGCCGAGCGTGGCGGCGAGCCCCAATCGGGTCGAGAACTCCGCCATCGCGGCCTGGTTCTCGACCGGCGATGCGATCGGCGTCGCGGTCGGCGCGGCGGCGGGTCTCAGCTCACCGGGCGTCAACCGCAGCTCCTTCGCGTCTTTGCTGAGTGTGGAGTCGACTGTGAGCACCTTGTCGCCCACGGTGAATCGCGTTGGCATGACCAGCACGGGTGCGCCGCTCTCATCGCGAATCGTGAACGAGCTGTGCTCGTGGTCGAGTTCGAAGGTCCCTCCCGAGAGCGTGGTTGTCACAACACGTTCCACCGAGGTGACCTTGTACTCGATGTCATGTTCGGCGGGCGCTTCCGCGTGGGCGGTTACCGGCGCGATTGCCGCAACACATGCGATACCGATCGCCGCGATGCGCGAGGTTTCGATCACGAAATGTCCTTTTCTATTTCCTGGTCGGGCATGTTCTATTTCCTGGATCAGGCATGCGAGACGGACCTGCGCATCCCGATTGTCGTTTCACCGCAGGGCATTCCGGTCCCGAGCCAGCAGCGGTCGGCACCGAAGAAATCGGCGAAGTCCTCGATCAGCTCGAAACTGGAGATGGCATCGATGTCCACGCCTCAGTCGCCATCGTGCCCATCCGAGAAGTAACTGGGGACGCACGCGCGATCCAGCCGGGCGGGATACGGGTCGCCCAATCGGACCGGTAGGTGGCCCTTCCGATACGCACGGTCCACGTGGATCTGCGATAGCGGTTCGGAACCGAGTGCCCGGAACTCCCACCGTGATCCCGTGGCATCCGGTTGCCAACCGTCCGGATCGATCGCGTACACCCGCTGGACCAGTCGGTCGACGACGACGATGGCGTAATGGGCGTTGTGTCTCGCGGCGGTGCTCACCCGCCACCATCGCCGATCTCGCTCGTAGAGCACTTCGGACGACCGGAGCGCAGACGGCCCGGCATCCGGCCACGGCTGCGAGATGATGAGCGCAATACGTTCACCGACCGCAGTGAGGGTGCCCCAGCGCTGATAGGTATGCGCCCGGTCCAGGCCAGTGACGGCGGCGACGTCGCCCAGCCCCGCCGTATGGTCGAGGGCGGCGGCGGCAGCTTCCAACATCCCGGCGTCGATCTCGTTCGCGAGCACACTGTGCACTCGCAGCAGGGCCAGTTGGAACTCGCGCGCCTGCACGAATTCCAGCTCACCGTCTTCATAGCGTGTCCAAGCCTGTGGTCCGAGCCCGCTCAGCTGGCCGGCAAGTCCGACGAGAATGGTCCGCACGGATCGTGACAGCCATAACCGTTCAGTTGCCCACATATCACGAGAAAAGGCATACCCGCCGCCTTCTACTTGCACATCGGTCATAGCCAAGGACTCTAGCTCGGAGATCCCCCCAGTTCACAGATTTACCGGATCGATCTTAATTAAATTTGCCCCGAATAGCCCTCTGATAGCTAGATATTCGCTATCGGCCAAGCGGTTGGTTCGTGGCTACCTCTTGCTCGATCTCGAAAGACACCAGCCGAAACGGTCTTCCGGTCCACGACTTCGGCTCGAACAAAACCTGGACCCCCGATAGCAGACCTTGGGCGAAGCGAATGCCCGATGCCCTCCCCCAACCGATCGGCCAGCGTAACGATATGGCATCCCACCAACGACGTCTGGGCATATGTGCGTTCCCGAACACTGTCGATGCTCGAAAAGGGAGTACACACTGATTGCGCCACCGACGAATCCGATGACATCCACGGCCGCCGAACCCGCCGCCATGGCCAACCGGTTCGATTGGTCGATCATTCACGCCGACGACACGCTGGTGGTGACGTTCGGAGCGGAACGGGCCGGAATCGAGCTACCCGCTCCACTGCGAATCGGCGTGGAGTTGTTCTTCCAGGACAACGGCCTATCGGGACCCACCATCGCGATCGGTGGTCCGGTCGGGCGCCATATCCGGCTCGTCACCGGCATCAGCAAGGCCGACCGGGCCATCGAGTACCTCCAACACTGCGGGGCGGTGCTCCACGTCGGCCGCGCCGTATGGCCCCTACCTCCCGTTTCGGGACTCGGCTTCGCATGGTCGGCGGACGGCGGGCACGGCCATCGCATACCTCCGCTCGTAGCGGTCGCCGCCGCGGTTCGAGCGGTACGCCTGTACACCCCCGATGGACTCGAGCAATTTCCGGGGCAAAGTCACCAGGTGACCGGCAGTTCGTGGACGCCGTAGATATTCATGTCGGTCCTGAGTTTCACCTCGTCGGCGGGGATGGCGAGTTCGAGGGTCGGGAGACGACGCAGCAGTCCATCGAAACCAGCGCGCATTTCGATGCGGGCCAACTGCTGGCCGAGGCATTGGTGGATGCCGTGGCCGAAGGCGACCAGACCGCGGGCCCTGCGGTGGATGTCCAGGGTGTCGGGGTTGTGGAAGCGCCGGGCGTCGCGGTTGGCGGCCAGTAGCGAGATGACGACGGTCGATCCCTTGCCGATCGTTTCGCCACCGAGTTCGATGTCCTCCGTGGCGTAGCGATAGAAGATGTCGGCAACGGACAGGTAGCGCATGAGCTCCTCGACCGCATCGGGCACCAACTCCGGGTCGGCGCGCAGTTCGGCCAGCTGCTCGGGGTGCTCCAAGAGCGCGAAGGTGCCCAGTCCCAGCATGTTGGCGGTGGTTTCGTGCCCCGCGAGCAGCAGCAGGAAGGCGATGCCGGTCAGTTCCTCGATGGTGAGGTCGTCATCGCGGGCCAGGTCCGACAGGATGTCCTCGCCGGGTTCGGCGCGTTTGCGCGTGACAAGTCCGGCCAGGTACATGGTCATCGCCCCGTACGCGGCCATCTTCTCCTCGAGCGCCTGGTCCTTGACCAGGAACTTGGCGGAGTTGACCTGGAAGGTGTCCCGGTCCTCGTAGGGAACACCGAGCAGTTCGCAGATCACCAGCGAGGGCACCGGCAGCGCGAACGCCTTGACCAGGTCGACCGGCGGGGTCAGACGCGCCATCTCGTCCAGCTGCCGTTCGACGATGTCGATGATGTGCTCTTCGAGCTGCTTCATCCGCTTGACGGTGAAGGCGCCGGTGAGCTTGCGGCGCAGCCGGGTGTGGTCCGGCGGGTCCATGGCGACGAACAAGCCCGGGATCTGCGGGGAAGGTTCGGTAGCGACCGGCATGCCGGGGGTCTCGTACGGCACGTGGACAATGCCGATGTCCTGGCGAGAGCTGAACCGGGTGTCGGCCATGAGCTGGCGGACCTCCTCGTAGCCGGTGACCAACCAGCCCTCGTGACCGTCGGGGAAGACGAGGGGACTGACCGGGCGAGCCTCGCGCAGCCGGGTGATTTCGCGAGGCGGATCGAAAGGGCCCGCATTGCGTTCCATGGGGAGGCCGTGGGGGACGGGAACCGTTTCACTCATTGGGTTTTCCTGATCAGGTAGTAGAGAAAAAGTTGGAAAGCGGGCGCTAATCGCCGGAGACGATGGTGATCGCGCCGGACGGACACACTTCGGCGGCCTCGCGCACGGCCGCTTCCCGCTCGGGCGCAGGTGTGCGGTCCAGCGGCACCACCCGGCCGTCCTCGGCGTCCTGGTCGAACACTCCGGGGGCGGTCAGTACGCACATGCCTGCGCCGATGCAGCGCTCCCGGTCCACTCTGAGTTCCATCGGTTATCCCTTGTTCCAAATGACCGGGAAGGAGCGCGCGTCGTAGATAAGCGCGTCGGTGCGCAGCTCGATGGCATCGGGGATCGCCTTGTCCCCGTATGGCTTCCGCGGTCCAGAAGCTGAAGTTGCTGAACTATTCACATGAACACTGTCGCCAGCCCGGCTGATATCGACCTGACACCGACCTGACACGTCCACCGAGACGGCGTTCGCCCTGGTCAGACGGCCGCAGCCGCACCCAGCGAATTGCCGGCCAGCACAACGCCGTCCATCTCCGTGACGGTCGGAGCCCCTACCGGCGTTGATCGCCGTACCGGTTCGAAGCGGCCACGTGGCCGTTCGGAAAATCAACGGGGCCGAGATCATGTCGGGCAGCCACACCGCAGTTCGAAGTGCGACCACCGGCAAGCCGACCGCGCCCGGCTGCACGACGCTGATGTGGCGTCGTGCGGCCGGTGAGCGGTATGGCGTGGGCAGCGCCGGTGTGCGGTGCTGTCGTGGCCGCGGAGCCGGGTGCACTAGGCGGCGATAGCGTGCCGAATGATGATGTTGCCGTATGAGTTTCGCGCATAGACCTGCACGGTGTCCTCGTTGCGCTCCGCCCGGCCGACCGGTTGCATCTGGTTCTGCACGGTGCCGTACTGGGCGTTGGTTTCCACCCGGGCCGCGCTGCCCGGATGGATGCCTACCTCCAGCTCGCCCATGGAGGTTTCCAGCCGGAGCACGCCGCGCGATGCTTCGCCGATGCGGATATTGCCCTTGGCGGCTTTCGCGGTCACCGAACCGAGCGGGCGCTCGACGATGATGTCTCCGGCGGCGATCTCCAGGTCGCACTGGCCGAGTTCGCCGGTGCCCAGCAATCGGCCCACACCGGCGGTGCCCTCGAGCCGGGAGCCGGTGGGCACCTCGATGGTCACCTCGATCGACGGGTTGCCGCCGAACGGTGTGTAGGTCCGCCAGTCCTTCGGCGTTTTCACGGTCAGGGTGCCCGCGACGAAATCGACCTCGGTCTGCTCGGCCGCGCGCACGTCGCCCTTCTTGGACGCATCGGCCGGCCGGACATCGACGATGGTGTCGGTGCGATCGGAGGCGATGACCGTGACGTTGCCCGAGAGCACCTCGACGGTGACGGCGATCGGTTCCGGGGTCTGGAATGTAGTCATGGCTGTTACTCCTTCAGCGTGGTGTGTCGGCCGGGTCAGCGGATCCAGCCGGTGGTTGCGGTGTTGTTGACGTGAACACTGTCGCGAGCCCCGCTGATATCGACCTGACATCGATCTGACATGCGCACTGACACGGCGTTCGGCCTGGTCACAGCCGACAAGGAGTGACGGACAGGCACCGGTCCACCCGCGACAAGGCCGCATATCGCGCGATCGGCGGCATCGAATCGCCTGCCCCGCAGCGTGTTCCGCCATCGAAGCGTCGTCACCCGAGGGGCGGCCCGCGCTGACCTCTCGTTCACGGCAGAATGGTCCGGGTGCAGATCGGAATGCTTGGACCGCTCGAAATCCGACTAGACGACGGCGGATTGATCGAGGTACCGGGCACCCGGCTGCGGGCGCTGTTGATCGCCCTTGCGCTCGAACCCGGCCGCGCGGTCCCGAAAGCGACGCTGGTCGACTGGATTTGGGGTGAACAGCCGCCCTCCGACGCGGCGAACGCCTTGCAGGCACTGGTCTCCCGGCTGCGGCGGGTGGTGCCGGACGGGTCGCTCGACGTGCAGGCGGGCGGATACCGGCTGACGGTGCGATCCGACGCTGTCGACGCCGTGCGGTTCGAACAGCTTCTCGACCAGGCACGCGGCGGTGCCGACGCACAACAGGCCGAGCTGCTGCGCGAGGCTCTCGACCTCTGGCGCGGTGCGCTGATGCAGGACATCGGTGTGCAGGACAGTGAAGCCGCCGACGCCGTGCTCACCCGGCTCGAGGGACTGCGCCTGGCCGCGACGGAGGATCTGTACGAAGCGGAGATCCGCCTCGGCCGGGGTGCGGAGCTGGTCGCCGAGCTGACCGAGCTGGTGGCCCGGCATCCGGTGCGGGAACGGCTCGTCGCCGCGCTGATGCGGGCATTGGTCGCCGCGGGTCGTGGCGCCGAAGCGCTGGTCGTGTACCAACGGGCCAGGGAAGCACTCGCCGACACGCTGGGCGTGGATCCCGCACCGGAACTCTCCGCTCTGCACGTTGCGCTGCTGCGCGGCGAAATCGGAGCGCAGGACAACGAACGCAAGACGAACCTGCGGGCCGAGTTGACCAGCTTCGTCGGCAAGAACGGGGACATTGCCGCGGTGCGCGAACTCATTGCGGCACATCGGCTCACCACGGTGACCGGGCCCGGCGGCTCGGGGAAAACCAGGCTGGCCCTGGAAACCGCACGCACCCTGCTCGACGACCTGCCGGACGGGGCCTGGCTGGTCGAACTGGCCTCCGTCGGCGCGGGTGATGACGTGGCGCAATCGGCGATCGCCGCACTGGGGCTCCGGGATGCGCTGCTCGGCGCCGCACCGAATGCGGAACCGATGCACCGGCTCATCGCGGCGCTGCGCGAGCGCGAGACGTTGTTGATCCTGGACAACTGCGAACACGTGATCGACGCCGCGGCGGCATTCGCCCACCGGCTGCTCGGGGAATGTCAGCGGCTGCGGATCCTCGCGACGAGCAGGGAACCGCTCGGCATCACGGGCGAGGCGTTATGGCAGGTCGTGCCGCTGGCGTTGCCCGCCGAGGACGCGGACCCCGGCGAGATCGAATCCTCCTCCGCCGTACAGCTGTTGCGGGACCGGGCCGGTGCGGTGCACAAAGATCTCGCGGCCGATGCCCGCACACTGGCGACCATGGCGCGCGTCTGCCGGGCGCTCGACGGGATACCACTGGCGATCGAACTGGCCGCGGCCAGACTGCGCACCATGTCCCTCGATCAGCTCGCCAACCGCCTCGACGATCGGTTCCGCCTGCTGACCGGCGGCAGCCGTACCGCGATCCCGCAGCACCGGACGTTGCGAGCGGTGGTCGACTGGAGCTGGGAGCTGCTCACCGACGCTGAACGGATGGTGCTGCGCAGACTCTCGGTGTTCTCCGGCGGCGCGAGTTTGGAGGCGGCCGAGCAGGTCTGCGCGGACACGGGCGCGCCCGAAGGGCAGGGGGGCGGGAAAAACACGGCGGTCGAGCGGTGGGAGGTGCTGGAGCTGCTGACCGCGCTGACCGAGAAATCGCTGCTGCTCTCCGTAGCGGACAGTGCTCCACCCGCCGGCTCGGCCGGTGAGCCGCGCTATCGGATGCTCGACACGATCAAGCAATACGCCCGGGAGCGGCTCGTTGCGTCGGGGGAATCAGATCTTGTACGCCGAGAACATCTTTCGTACGTCACCGAACTCGCCGCGACCGCGGAGCCGCACCTGCGCCGCGCCGACCAGCTGGAGTGGCTCGCCACGCTCGAGGCCGAGCACGACAACATCGCCGTCGCGATGCGCGGCGCGCTCGCGGCAGGGGACGCGGCCGGGGCGATGCGGCTCGCGGCGGCAGCGGGCTGGTACTGGTGGCTCAGCGGGCACAAGGCCGAGGGCATGGAGCTGATCACCGCGGCCGCCGACCTGCCCGGCGAGGTGGACGATGAGACCCTGGCCATCGTGTACGGGCTGATCGTGCACTTCATGTCCTCCGGACCCAATGACGAGCGCCAGGTGGACGAATGGATCCACAAGGCTTACCGGTTCAGCCTGCGCAGTCGGTCCCGCTACCCGCTGCTGTCGTTCACCGCCGCGCTGGAACACATGTTGCAGGGACCGGACCAGTATCTGTCCGCGTTCGAACCGCTGCTCACCGACGAAGACCCCTGGGTGCGTGCACTGGCCCGGCTGCTCCTCGGCAGGATGCGGATCGTGCTCGGCCAGGACGGGCGGGAGGCGGACGAGTATCTCGAGACCGCGCTGGCCGAGTTCCGGGCCATCGGCGAGCGCTGGGGGATTTCGTTCGCGCTGACCGAGCTGGCGGATCGCATCGCCGTGCGCGGCGAATTCGCCACTGCCTGCGAGTATTTCGATCAGGCGATCGCGGTGGTCACCGAGGTGGGCACGATCGACGATGTCGTCCGAATGCGGTCGCGGCAGGCTCAGCTGTACTGGCTGCTGGGCGATGCGGAGGCGAGCGCGGCGGCCATGGCCGAGGCGCAGCGGTGCGCGGATCAGTCCGCTTGGCCGAACACACTGGCTGTTCTGGCACTGGAGAAGGCGGAACTGGCCCGGTGGAGCGGCGACACCGAGCAGACACACCGGCAGATCGAGGTCGCGACGACCGCACTGGGCAGCGATGCGGAGCAGGCGCAGATCAGGGCGGTGACACACAACCTGCTCGGCTACCTCGCAGCCGGTCTCGACGAAGCCCGCGAAGAATACGCGGCGGCCTTCCGGGCGGCGTCCGAGGCGGGATACGCGCCCCTCATCGCCCAGGTACTCGTCGGAATCGCGGACCTGGCGCTGCGTGCCGACCGAATCGAGCAGGCCGCGCGCCTGGTCGCGGCGAGTGCCGGAGTACGCGGACTGCCCGATCGTTCCCAACCGGATGCGGCCCGCATCGAGCAGACAGCACGACATCGCCTCGGTGAAGCGCGCTTCACCGAGGCGATGACCGAGGGTGCGGAGGCGGACTGGCGCGAACTGGCCGCGACTACGCTCGCTTGTTGAACGTGGCACGTGACCACAGGTATCCGACGATGGCGAACCCGGCGCACCAGGCCAGCGCGGCGGCCGTGTAGCCGCCCGACGGGTGACCGTTCAGAAATCCACGCAACGCTTCGATGATCGGTGTGAAGGGCTGATACTGCGCGAACTGCCGAACGCCCTGTCCCATCTTGTCGGCAGGCACGACCGCGCTGCTCACAAAGGGCAGCATGATCAGCGGCACAACGCCCATGCCCGCGGATTCCGGGGTTTTCGCAGCCATACCCAAGGCGACCGTGAGCCAGGACGCCGCGAAAGAGGTTGCCGCCATGATGCCGATCGCGCCGAGCCAGTCGAGCGCGGTCGCGGGCGGCCGGAACCCCAGCGCGAAGGCCACACCGATAACGGCCGTGATGGCAACCGCGTTGGTCAGTATGGTGGCCACGACGTGACCGGTCAGTACGGCGCTACGGGAGACATCCATGACCTTGAACCGGTTGATGATGCCCTTGGCCATATCGGAGCTCACCGATACCGCGGTGCCGGACAGCCCGTAGCTGATGGCCAGCAGGATCATGCCCGGTGTCGCGTAATCGATGTAGTGCTCGCCGACATCGAAGGCGCTGCCGAACACGTACACGAAGATCAACATCATCACGACCGGCATCAGAGCCGCGTTGAATACCGTGACCGGAGTCCGGGCGATGTGTTTGAAGTTGCGCCGCAGCATGATCGTCGAATCGGCCAGCGGTGCGGAAATGGTGCTCATTGTGCGTTGGCCTCCGTGGTCGCGTGACCGGTCAGGGAAAGGAAAACATCATCGAGGTCGGGGGTGTGGACGGAGACCTCATCGGCCTCGATCGCGATTTCGGCGAGCCGATCCAGCAGGTGGCGCAGTGATTTCGTGCCGCCGTCGCCCGGCACCCGCAAGGTCAGGGCCTCGTCGTCGCGGGTGGAGCCGGGCAGGATGCCCGCCGCCGCATCCAGTTCCACGACAGTGGTGAACCGGAGCCGGATGTGGCTGCCCGGTACCCGGCGCTTGAGATCGTCGGGACTGCCCTCGGCGACTATCCGGCCCTGGTCGAGCACCGCGATCCGGTCGGCCAGCTGATCGGCTTCCTCGAGGTACTGCGTGGTGAGGAAGATCGTCACACCACCGGCCGTCAAATCCCGCACGATCTCCCACATCGTGCGACGGCTACGCGGATCCAGCCCCGTTGTCGGCTCGTCGAGGAAAACGATTTCCGGCCTGGTGACCAGCGTCATCGCCAGGTCCAGCTTCCGGCGCATACCGCCGGAATAGGTCGCTGTCCGCTTTCGCGCCGACTCCACCAGATCGAATCGTTCCAGCAGCTCGGTGACCACCCGCTTGGCCTCGCCGCCCCGCAGACGGTGCAGATCCGCCATCAACTGGAGGTTCTCTTCCCCCGTCAGCAGATCATCCACCGCGGCGAACTGGCCGGTGACTCCGATCGCCGCGCGCACCGCTTTGGTCTCGGACGCGATATCGTGCCCGGCGACATGCGCCGTGCCGCCATCGGCCTTCAACAGCGTGGTCAGCACGTTCACTGTCGTCGTCTTGCCCGCCCCATTCGGACCGAGCAGCGAAAAGATCGTCCCCGCACCGATATTCAAATCAATGCCATCGAGGACGACCTTGTCCCCGTAGGCCTTCCGCAGCCCGGAAGCCGCAATTGCTGAAGTTGTCATGCGACGACTGTCATCGGCCGACCTGATACTGACCTGACACCGACCTGACACGTCCACTGACACGGTGTTCGACCTGGTCAGCTCGGATTCGAGGGTTAGGCCGTCGGGCCGCAGGCGATGTCGAGGAAGGCTCCGCGGAGCAGCGCGGTGATCCGCTCGGGCGAGGCGTCACGCAGTCCGTCGAGCTGGAGCAAATGTCGGCCGACGACGGTGCCGATGGTGATCGCGCCGATGAGCCCGGCGCGCAGGTCCGCATCGTCGTCGGCCAGATGCTCGGCGGCTTGCCGCTGCCGGGACACCATGGCGAGACGCACTTCGGCGGCGGCATCGGGGTGGGTGAACATGGACCGGATCGCGGCGAGGGCGTCGGCGGGCTGCTGGGCGAGCTTGGTTTCGAGGGCCGTGAGCAGTTGGCCTGCCGCCTCTTCGGGTGTGCCGGTCACCATGTCCTCCTGTTCGAAACCGGAAGCCTGGGCGAAGAGGTTGTCTTTCGACCCGAAATAGCGCATCACCAGTCCGGGATCGGTCTGCGCCTCGGCGGCGATCGCGCGAATGGTGGCCCGGTCGTAGCCGACCTCTGCGAACAACCGCCGGGCCGCATCCAGGATCCGGGATTGTGTGCTCTGCCGTTGCTCGGCGCGGCTGAGAGGGCGAGAATTCATGGGCTCAGTCTACGGCCGTTGACCGAATCGAAGTTCCATGCTAACTTTCAGTCAACAACCGTTGACTGAAAAGAAGGTGGCTCGCCATGTGGCAAACGATGCTGTTGTCAGCACTGTCCGGACTGTTCGGCGCGAATGCGGTCCCGCATTTCGTCAAAGGCATGGTCGGCGAACAGTTTCCGAATGTGTGGGGTAACGATCCGCTGCGCAATGCGGTGGCAGGCACCTTCGGACTCGCACTCGCGGTCGTCATCGGATACTGGGCCGACCTACCGTCGCATGTCTACGCGGGAATCGGTGCAGCCCTGCTGGGCGCGCTGCTGATGGCGGTATTCCACGGCCGCGGCGGGGCTTATCGACTCAACTCCGCCTTAGGGCTCGCGAACCCGTCTCGCATATAGCTTCGGCGTTATTGTCATACTGTCAATACAGCCTCGGGTTGCCCGGGGAGCGCTGGATCAACGACGAACCGAGGTAGGGCGTGACCACACCATCCACCGCCACAGGGTTTACCCACCCCGCCGGCTCCGCCGGCTGCCATCCCCCTGGACAGGGCCCGCTCGCGGGCATCAAGGTCATCGAGCTGGCCGGTATCGGCCCCGGTCCGCATGCGGCGCTGCTGCTGGCCGACCTCGGCGCCGATGTGGTGCGGGTACAGCGGCCCGGCATGCTGCCCGGCTTCATGGAGCGGCCGCAGTGGCGCGGGCGCACCATCGTCGAGGCGAATCTGAAGGATCCGGCGGATATCGAGAAGGTGCTCGCACTCGCCGAGAAGGCCGATGTGCTGATCGAGGGCTTCCGGCCCGGCGTCACCGAGCGCATGGGCCTCGGCCCGGATGCGGTGCTGGCACGCAATCCGCGGTTGGTCTACGGCCGGATGACCGGCTGGGGTCAGGACGGTCCGCTGGCCGAACGCGCCGGACACGACATCAATTACATTTCGCTGACCGGTGTGCTGCACGCCATCGGCCGCAAGGGCGAGCGGCCGGTGCCGCCGCTGAATATGGTCGGCGACTTCGGTGGCGGCTCGATGTTCCTGGTATTCGGCATTCTCGCGGCCCTTGTGGAGCGGCAGAATTCCGGTAAGGGGCAGGTCATCGATTCGGCGATGATCGATGGGGCGCTTGCTCTTTCGCACATGATCTGGGGCATGCGCGGCATGGGTCTGTGGTCGGATGAGCGCGGCACCAACCTGCTCGATACGGGTATGTCGTTCTACGACACGTACGAGACCTCGGACGGCAAGTACATGGCCGTCGGGGCGATCGAGGCGCAGTTCTACGCGGAACTGTTGCAGGGCTTGGAAATTGATCCCGAGGGCCTGCCGATGCAGCTCGATCCGAATGGCCAGGATCAGCTGAAGAAGCTGTTCACGGAGAAGTTCAAGACCAAGACGCGCGACGAGTGGGCCGCGATCTTCGACGGCACCGACGCGTGCACGACACCGGTGCTGACCTTCACCGAGGCAGAACAGAATCCGCACATTGCCGCCCGCACCGGATTGATCGAGATCGACGGTGTCGTCCAGCACGCGCCGGCCCCGCGCTTCTCGCGCACCCCTGCCGGTACGCCCACCCCGCCGCCGAGCGAGGCGACGCCGATCGAATCCGTCTGGGTGGACTGAAAACTACGGCCTTCTGAGCTAGTTCCGCGTCCATTCCGGCTGGGCGAAATGCGCGATCCGTGCGGCGTCGGGGTCTCGGCCGAGCAGTATGACTTCGCGGAACTGCCAGAGCATGGCACCGGTCGGTGCGTGGATGGTCATGTTCTCGGCGAGGCGCATCTGCAGGAGACCGGGGCCGTCGTAGGGCACGGAAGGGGCATCGGGCCGCAGATCCTGTTGTCGCACCGCCTCGTTCGGATGCACCCAATGCGGGACATCGTCGGCGGCCAGCCGGGCGAGATCCACTTGATGGACCGAGTGGACCTCGTCCGGACTTGGCCGCAACTCGGACGCGTCGGCGAGAGCCGCCACGATCGGCGTGATGACGAAACCCGATGCGGCGGGAAAGTCGTCGAGCCTGCCGAGCAGGTCGGCCGGGCTCGCGGTCAGTCCGAGTTCCTCGTGCAATTCACGTATTGCCGCCTGCTCAACGGTTTCCCCGTCGTCGACCCGCCCACCCGGCAGCGCCCATTGCCCGGCATTGCGCCCGCGATACGCGCGTCTGATGACCATCACCGACGGCGGACCGTCTACCGCCACCACGCACAACAACACCGCCGCGCGGCGAAGACCCGGTGCGTCGGCAACCTCCGTATGCGGAAATCCGCCCAACCGCGCGCTCGCCAACTCACGGAAGCCGTCAACACTATCGGGGACACGCGGTCCCGAAATGAGATCCATACCCTCGATATTGCACTACCCGATCAGTAGCAGGTGAGCGGTTGGAGGGGGTCGGCGGCGCGGGGGGTGAGGGCTTCGTATGCGGTGGCGATGGACTTCACCGCCAAACGGAGTTCGGGTTCGGGGTGGGTGAAGGGCAGGCGGATGAAGCGTTCGAAGGCGCCCTGAACACCGAATCTCGGTCCGGCGGCGAGCAATACACCGTGGTTGGGGGCGGTGGCGGCCAGTGCCGTCGAGACCGGAGCCGGTAGCTGCGCCCAGACCGACATGCCGCCGTCGCCGACGATCGTGCGCCAGTCCGGCAACTCCTCGCCGAGCGTGGCGAGCAGGGCCGCACGCTGGGCGCGGAGTTGATCGCGACGGCGGGTGAGGATGGTGCCCGCATTCTCCAGCAGGTGGATGGTGGCCAACTGATCCATGACGGGCGTGCCGAGGTCGACGGTGGAGCGGATGCCGAGCAGTTTGGTGATCAGTGACTGGTTGGTGCGGATCCAGCCGACGCGCAGACCACCCCAGAAGGATTTCGAGGCCGAGCCGATGGTGATGATCTCGCTGCCCTTGGCGAAGGCCGCGACCGGCGGCGGCGCGGTCCGGTCGGTCAGGCTCAGGTCCACCATCGACTCGTCGATCACCACGGTCATCCGGGTCTCACGGGCGATGGCGGTCAGTTCGGCGCGGCCGTCGGCGTCGAGCAGCAGGCCGGTCGGGTTGTTGAAATCCGGCACCAGGTAGGCCAGGGTGGCCGCGGTTTGCCTTGCGGCACTGCGGATTCCGTCGAGATCCCAGCCGGATTCCGGGGTTTCGGGACGCAGCGGCACCGGCACCGGGCGGGCGCCGACATCGCGGATCGCCTCGATGGCATTCGGATAGGTCGGGTGGTCGATCAGCACCCGGGCCGCGGGTGCGGTGAGCACATTGAGCAGCAGGCGCAGACCGTGCTGGGCACCCAGGGTGACCAGGATCTGGTCCGGTTCGGTGGGCAGGCCGCGTTCGGTGTAGCGGCGGGCCAGTGCCTCGCGCAGCGCGAGCACACCGACCGGATCCATACCATGCGTGCCGAGATAGGCCGGAAGACCTTGCAGTGCAACGGAGTACGCCTCCTGCATCTCCAGGGGCGCGGCCATCGCGGCGTAGGTCATATCGATGGTCGGCAGTTCCGGTTGCGCCATCATCGCCAGGATGCTGCGGGCCGGTTTGGTGCCGTCGTGCTGCACGTCGCGCGGGAGGGCGACGGTACTGCGCGAACCCTGACGGCTGATCAGGTAGCCGCGTTCGCGCAGCAGGCTGTAGGTGGAGGTGATGGTCGTGCGACTGACGCCGAGCGTGGTGGCGAGGTCGCGCTCACTGGGCAGTGCGACGCCGAGCGGTGCGCGACCATCGTGGATGAGCAGGCGGATGCCTTCGGCGAGAGCCAGATAGGCCGGGCGCGTCGACCGGCGCTCCCCCGGTTCGCCGTTCTCGTCCGCACTGCGCCAACTCCCCAGATCGCGGGCAAGGCTGGCGGCACCGATAACTCTCGTCGACATAAAGTCCAGTATTAGCGAAGTGGATATTCAATGACAAGGCCAGTGCGCGCACCCTTGCTTCTATGACCGCCCTCGCCACCCTCCTCGTCATCGCCGCCTTCGCCTATCTCGTCCACCGATTCGCCCCGCGGCGCCCGAGCGAGGTTTTCCGCCTCGAACGGTTCCACGCGCCGGGCCCGCTGACCGACTGGTCGCCTTCCTACTACGAAAACCAGCGTCAATACGCGGATCTCACCGCGATCTACGGCCGCAACGATGTGCCGGATCCGGACGCTCCGGCCCTCACACATCCCGAGCGGACCGCGCAGCGCCGGATCTCGAACCCGAGTTGCGGGGCGGTGAAGCCGACCGTCGGTGGTATCCAGGCCAGTTTTTGAGAACTGGACTGGTCTGATCGAAGATGTCGGACCGGGCGTGCACACTGACCGTATGAGTGCTTCCGCTCGCCCGGTCACCGGGTCGGCGCTGTTCGAAACCGCGATCGGCACCTGCGCGATCGCCTGGACCGACGACCACGTATTCCGATTCGGACTGCCCGAGGCGAGCCCCGCCGCGACGCGGACCCGGATCATGCGCCGCAGCAGCCGAATTCCGGACACCGAGGAAATTCCGGAGGCGAAACCCACCGGCCCGATCGCCGAAGCCATCGCCCGCATCCAGGCCCACCTCGCCGGGAAACTCGACGATCTGCGCTGGATTCCCGTGAGCACCAATGGAATTCCGGAATTCCACCGCACCGTCTACGAAGTCACCCGCGCCATCGACCCCGGCCACACCCTCAGCTATGGCCAGGTCGCCGACCGTATCGGCGCACCAGGCGCGGCCCAGGCCGTCGGACAGGCCCTCGGCCGCAACCCGATCCCTCTGATCATCCCCTGCCACCGAGTCCTGGCCGCCGACCACGCCCTCACCGGCTTCTCCGCCCCCGGCGGCATCACCACCAAACAACGCCTCCTGGAAATCGAACGCACCCCCGGCTTCGGTGAACCCACTCTCTTCTGACCAGAATCGCCTCGACCGCGTATATCTGCGCCGATATCCTTGATATACGACTAGATATCAAGGGGTTGCGCATGGCTCGGACTGTGATCGATGTCGATGATCAACTGCTTGCCGACGTCTCGAAAACGCTGGGTACCAGCACAAAAAAGGACACGGTGAATTCGGCGCTCCGTGAAGTGCTGGAGAACCGGCGACGGATACTTGCCCTGATACGACTGCAGGATGCCGCCGCCGACGGCGCCTTCGATATGGGTCTGCTCGAGGACAAGCGGAACTACCGGCGGTGAGCGCGGCCCAGTTCTTGATCGACACCAGCGCATTGGTGCCGATCATGAAACAGGATCCGGGCGCCTTCGCAACGTGCGGCAGCGGCGGGGCTGATCGCTGTTTGCCCGATCGTCGAGCTCGAGTTCTTCTACTATGCGCGTTCCATGGCCGATCGGGAACAGACCGTCGGCGACATGCGGGTGCTGTTCGGCTGGGAACCCGTCGATGATCGGGCCTACGCCCGCGCCTGGGAGGTTCAAGCCGAGCTCACCGAGCGGGGACGGCATCGCAGCGCGGGCCCGGTCGATCTCGTCCTCGCGGCCACTGCCGAGTTGCGCGGGCTGACTTTGCTGCATCGCGATCACGACTTCGACTGCATCGCCGCGGTGACCGGTCAGCCGCATCAGTGGCTGGGCTCCCAGAAAACCGTCGATCGGGCATAGTCTGGGCATGAGTGATGACCGACCGGCGCTGGCTGTCGCACTGGATTTGGAGCCGCATCCGGAGGGCGGGTGGTATCGGCAAACCTGGCGTAGTGCGGTGGAATTCACGCCCGAGGGGTACCCGGGGTCGCGAGCCAGTGGAACCGCCATCTATTTCTTGCTGATGCCTGGTGAGCGGTCGGCGCCGCACACGGTGCGGTCGGATGAGGTGTGGTTGTGGCATCGGGGCGGGGCGCTGGTGCTCGACATCGGGGGCGAGGAGGTTGTCCTCGGGCCCGATGTCGAGCACGGTCAGGTACTGCAGGCCGTGGTGCCCGGCGGGGTCAGTCAGGCCGCGCGGCCGACTGGCGATGAATACGTGCTGGTCAGCTGCGTCGTTGCGCCGGGATTCGACTTCGCCGACTTCACCCTCGACTGATCAGTCGATTTCCAGCACACCCTCGTCGACGGCCCATTTGATCGTCTTCTCCAGTTGCGCACAGGTTTCCGGACGTCCCGGCCCGTGCCCCTGCGCGCTGAGCCTGGCGAAGACCGGGCAGCGCGCGGCCGGATTCTCGGTCCACTGCACCGAGGTCTGGTGCGACGAACTCTTGCGCACCAGCACCTCGCTCTGGCACGACTGACACCGCAGCGGCGTCAGCCCCTCCTCCAGATAGCGCTGCTTGTCGACGACGGTCTGGGCCTGCACCGCGGCCCGCCGCGCCGGTTGGTCGGCGAAGTCGGGTGCTTTCGCCCAGGTTGCCGCCATCAGACGCCTGCTTCCGCTTCCGTTTCCCGCTTGCGCCGCAGGTTCTCGGCGACCTCGGCCTCCCACGCTTCATTCGCCTTGGTGGTATCCACCTCGAATTCGAAGCGCTGGGTCATCTTGTCGGTCACCTCGGCCAGATCCACATAGAACTGGTCGTACCACCGGCGCAGCTGGTAGACGGGGCCGTCCTCCTCGCAGAGCAGCGGATTCTCGACCTTGGACTTGTGCTTCCAGATCTCGACATCCTGCAGGAACCCGACGCTGATGCCCTCGGTCATCTTCGCGGCCAACTTATCGGCCATCTCGCCGTCGACGCCCTTCGGCTTCTCCAGCGAGACACCCCACTGCAGCACGAACGAATCCTGCGTCACCGGGTAGTGACAGTTGATCAGGACGCTCTTGACCTCGTATCCGCTGTAAATATTGACCAGCGGATTGATCATGTAGGAGGGCCCGAAGTACGACGCCTCCGACTTCAGCAGGGTGTCGCCGCCATACTTGGAGGCCATGCCGATATCGGGACGACCCTTGGTCTCCAGGAACTGAGTGGCGATATGCCCCTCGAAGACATTCTTGAAGTACGTCGGGAAGGCGAAGTGGATATAGAAGAAGTGGGCCATATCCACCACGTTGTCGATGATCTCGCGGCAGTTCGCGCCCTCGATCAGCAGGGAGTTCCAGGTCCATTCGGTCCACCCGCTGTCGAGTTCTTCGCTCGGGTTGCCATCCGCGTCGGTATAGGGCCCGACGATGTGCGGAATGGTGATCTCCGGCGGCGGCGGGCTGCCCTCGTGGTCGTGCCAGACGAAAAGCTGTCCATTGCGCTCGAGCGTGGTCCATTTACGGGTCCGCGCCAGCGGCGGCACGCGCCGCGCGTAGGGAATCGCGCTGCATTTGCCACTGGTGCCCGACCAGCGCCAGTCGTGGAACGGGCAGGCGATGTCGCCGTCCTTGACCTCGCCCATGCTCAGGTCGCCACCCATATGCCTGCAGTAG
Source organism: Nocardia pseudovaccinii (assembly GCF_050942345.1). NCBI lineage: Bacteria > Bacillati > Actinomycetota > Actinomycetes > Mycobacteriales > Nocardiaceae > Nocardia > Nocardia pseudovaccinii. The sequence continues at coordinate 910,493 of NZ_CP192074.1, read as the reverse complement.
GCGTCCAGCACCCGGAGTTCGTCATTGCTGTCGACCCAGACGACGAGCTTGGTTCCGAACACCTCGACCGCGTGCGGCTTGCCGTCGCGGAACGACTTCGCCAACCCGAGGCAATGCCATCCCCGCGCGTATCGGGTGGGCACGGAGCCCACATCGAGCTCGCGGACCTTACCCACCCCGTCGGCTGCGCCTCCTGCCGTCCCCCTTCCCTTCGCACCGCTCCCCAGTGGGGTAACTGCCATCGCGATTCCTCCTCCTTCTGTACTAGAACACGTTACAAAAATGTCGCGTTCCACGCCAGCGATTCCGTCGACCACCTGCGAATCGGTGACGAATGCCCCTTATGGTCACCCGTTCTCGACAGAAATAAGAACCTGTTCTAGTCTCAGAGGCAAATGAGTACCGGTTACCAATCCGACCAGGCAGGAGCAGGTCCCGCGATGACGCAAGAAGTGACCGAACGGGTCGAAGCACTGTTGCCGACGCTGCGCGAGCGCGCACAGGAAGCCGAGGACCTGCGGCGCATCCCCGACGAATCGATGAAGGCACTGCAGGAGACCGGCTTCTTCCACCTGCTGCAGCCCAAGCAGTGGGGCGGCCACGCGGCCGATCCGGTCGTGTTCTACGACACCGTTCGCAAGCTCGCCAGCGCATGCGGCTCCACCGGCTGGGTGGCGGGCATCGTCGGCGTGCACAACTGGCACCTCGCATTGTTCGACCAGCAAGCGCAGGAAGATGTGTGGGGCGAGGACAACGAGGTCCGGATCTCCTCGTCGTACGCCCCGATGGGCGCGGGCACGGTTGTCGACGGCGGCTACATCGTCAAGGGCGCGTGGGCCTGGTCCTCGGGCTCGGATCACGCCACCTGGGCGGTGCTCGGCGGTCCGGTGATCAAGGACGGCAAGCCGGTCGACTTCGGCAGCTTCCTTATCCCGCGCACCGACTACCGCATCGATGACGTGTGGAATGTGGTCGGCCTGCGTGGCACCGGCTCCAATACCGTTGTGGTGGAGGATGTTTTCGTGCCGAAGCATCGGTTCCTCAGCTTCCGGGCGATGAGCGAGCTGAAGTCCCCCGGCCTGGAACAGAACACCGATCCGGTGTACAAGATGCCGTGGGGCACAATCCATCCCACGACCATCTCCGCGCCGATCGTCGGTATGGCATACGGCGCGTATGCCGCCCATGTCGAACATCAGGGCAAGCGGGTGCGCGCGGCCTACGCCGGTGAGAAGGCCAAGGAAGATCCGTTCACCAAGGTGCGGGTCGCCGAGGCCTCCAGCGATATCGATGCGGCCTGGCGTCAGCTGTCCGGCAATGTCGCCGACGAATACGCACTGCTGGTGGCGGGCAAGGAGATTCCGTTCGACCTGCGGGTGCGAGCACGCCGCGACCAGGTACGCGCGACCGGCAGGGCGATCGCCTCCATCGATAAGCTCTTCGAAGCCTCCGGCGCCACCGCACTCGCGAACGGCACTCCGCTGCAACGCTTCTGGCGCGACGCGCACGCCGGGCGGGTGCACGCCGCCAATGATCCCGAACGCGCCTATGTCATGTACGGCACGCACGAATTCGGGCTTCCGGTTACCGACGGCATGGTCTAGCCGTGACGGCGACAACCGAACTCACCTTCGAATCGACCTCGCGATACGCGCAGGCGCGGCCCGATCTGCGCCTGCACTATCACGAGGCCGGAGTCGGCAACGGCCCGACGATCGTGCTGCTGCACGGCGGCGGGCCCGGCGCCTCCTCGTGGTCGAACTTCGCCCGCAATATCCCGGTGCTGGCACGCGAGTTCCACGTGCTCGCGGTGGATCAGCCGGGATTCGGGCTCTCGGACAAGCCGACCGAGCATCCGCAGTACTTCGCGCACAGCGCCTCGGCGCTGAAGGATCTGCTCGACGCGCTGGAGATCACCGGCCGTGTACACCTGCTGGGCAATTCGCTCGGCGGCGGTACCGCGGTGCGCTTCGCGCTGGACTATCCGGATCGGGCGGGCAAGCTGGTGCTGATGGGTCCGGGCGGGTTGAGCGTCAACCTGTTCGCACCGGATCCGACCGAGGGCGTGAAGAACCTCGCGAAGTTCAATTACGAGCCGACCAGGGAAAACCTGGAGGCATTCCTGCGGATCATGGTCTTCGATCAGTCGCTGATCACCGACGAGCTGATCGATGAGCGCTTCGCCTCGGCCAGCACGCCCGAGGCGCTGGCCGCGACCAGGGCGATGGGAAAGTCCTTCGCCGGAGCCGATTTCGAGCAGGGCATGATCTGGCGCGACGCCTATAAGCTGCGCCAGCCGGTGCTGCTCATCTGGGGCCGGGAAGATCGGGTGAATCCACTCGACGGCGCGCTGGTCGCGACGAAGATGATCCCACGGGTGCAGCTGCACGTTTTCGGTGGTTGCGGGCACTGGGCCCAGCTGGAGAAGTTCGACGAATTCAACCGGCTGGCAACGGATTTCCTTGCCGGTGTGAAGGAGAAGTGATGGGCATTCGATCACTGGCGTATCTGCGCATCGAGGCCACCGATATGGCGGCCTGGCGCGAATACGGGCTCAAGGTGCTCGGCATGGTCGAGGGCAAGGGCAGCAATCCCGAGGCGCTCTATCTGCGCATGGACGACTTCCCGGCTCGGCTCGTCATCTCGCCGGGCGAGAAGGATCAGCTCCAGGTCTCCGGCTGGGAGACGGCCAATGCCGCTGAACTGCAGGATATTCGGGACCGGCTGGATGCGGCCGGGGTGCCGTTCAAGGAGGGCACCGCACAGGAGAAGGCCGATCGCCGGGTCTACGAGCTGATCTCGTTCGAGGATCCCTCGGGCAATACCCTCGAGGCGTTTCACGGTGCGGCACTGGAACACCGGCGCGTGGTCAGCCCGTACGGACACCGATTCGTCACGGGCGAACAGGGACTCGGCCATGTGGTGCTCAGCACCAAGGACGACGCCGCCGCGCTGACCTTCTACCGCGATGTGCTCGGCTTCCGGCTGCGCGACTCGATGCGGCTGCCACCGCAGATGGTCGGGCGGCCCGCCGACGGCGAACCGGCCTGGCTGCGCTTCTTCGGCTGCAACCCGCGCCACCACTCGCTGGCCTTCCTGCCCATGCCGACCCCGAGCGGCATCGTGCACCTGATGCTCGAGGTGGAGGGCTCCGACGATGTCGGGCTCTGCCTGGATCGCGCACTGCGCAAGAAGGTGAAGATGTCGGCGACGCTGGGCCGGCACGTCAACGACAAGATGCTGTCGTTCTATATGAAGACACCGGGCGGCTTCGACGTCGAATTCGGTTGTGAAGGTCTGGAAGTCGACGACGCCGACTGGATCGCACGGGAATCCACCGCGGTCAGCCTGTGGGGTCACGACTTCACGGTTGGACAGCGGCAGCCGTGAGCGAGCTTGCGAGCGAACAATCCAACACAGCCGAGCTCTCGCTCGCGCCGGAGCGAAGCGGAGGCGTGAGCGAGCGTCGGCGAGTGAACCAAACAACACAGCTGCATCGCATTGTGGAGCCGAGCGCCAGCGAGGCGAAGTAATGCTCGACAGGGCGAGCGGGGAGACCATGACGACCGACGAATATCCGGCGATCGACGGGCGACAGTTCCGAAATGTATTGGGGCAGTTCTGCACCGGCATCACGGTGATCACCACCTTCGATGCCGATGCGGCCCCGATCGGGTTCGCCTGCCAATCCTTTGCCGCCCTGTCACTCGACCCACCCCTCGTGCTGTTCTGCCCGACCAAGACCTCCCGGTCCTGGGCGGCGATCGAACAGTCGGGAGGCTTCTGTGTGAACGTCCTCGCTGAGGAACAGCAGCAACTGTGTGCCCGCTTCGGTTCCCGCGAACCCGATAAGTTCGCCGAAACCAAGTGGCACACCTCGGAACTGGAGCTCCCGCTCCTGGACGACGCATTGGCCACCATCCAGTGCAAGGTGGACAGCGTCGTCGACGGCGGCGATCACTACATCGTGATCGGCCGGGTGCTGGCCCTGTCGGAGTCGACCAGCTCCGGCAGGCCGCTGTTGTTCTACCGCGGCCAGTACACCGCCATCGAACCGGATAAGACCGTCCCGGCTCCCTGGCGGCACGACCTGGAGCATTTCCTCACAACGACAACGCTGGACACCTGGCTCTGAAAATATGGCCCCGCCCGGAATCACCCGGGCGGGGCCATATTTCACTCCGCAGTACGCGTGCTGCGGAAGGTGAGGGCGACGGCGAAGGTCAGCGCGGCGATGACCACGGCACCGGCGAAGGCGGTCGTGATGCCGCTGACCAGGGCGTGGTGTGCCGAACCTCCGGCATCACGGGCGGCGGTGCCGAAGACGGTGACCAGAATGGCGAGGCCGAGGGAGGCGCCGGTCTGCTGCAGGGTCTGCAGCGCGCCGCCCGCGGCACCGGCTTCGGTCGGCGCAACGCTCGACATGATGATCACATTGAGCGGTGAAAAGGCGAGGCCGATACCGCTTCCCATCAGGATCATTGCGATGAACAGCATCGGGAAGTAGTCGGTGTCGACCGTCAGCCGGGTCAGCAGCACCAAACCGGCCGCCATCAGCAGCGTGCCGATTACCGTCACCGGTTTCGGACCGAAGCGCGGCAGCAGCCGCGGGATCAGCCGGATCATGGTGAACATCATCAGCGCGGTCGGCATGAAGGCGAAACCCGTTGCCAGCGCGCTCAATCCGCGCACTTCCTGCAGGTACTGGGTGAGGAAGAAGAACATCGACATACCGGCCATCGGGCCGAGGAACATATTGGCGTAGGCCGCGGCGCGATTGCGATCGACGAACAGTCGCAGCGGCAGCAGGGGCTGGGCCGTGCGCGCCTCGATGGTCAGGAAGGCGATGATCAAGGCCGCGCCGACAGCCAGCCAGATATCGGTGCCCGCATCGCTCCAGCCGTGTGATGCGGCGCTGATGAAGCCGTAGACCAAGGCGGCGACGCCGCCGGTCGCGGTGACCGCACCGGGCAGGTCGAGGCGGGCGGGCTGACGCCCTGCGGCGGGAGCGACGGGCTCGGAGGCGGCGGCGGAGCGTGACCACGGAGAGACCCGCGAGCGCCGCAAATCCAACCCAGCATCCGGGAGATAACGCAGCGCCAGCACTACAACGGCCAGTCCGAAGGGCACATTGATGAACAGCGCGGAACGCCAGGTCAGCCATTCGGTCAGCAGGCCCCCGACGATCAGACCGATCGCGAAGCCCGCACTGGACATGCCGGAAAACAACGCGAGCACCCGCATCCGGGCCTTGGGTTCACTGAATGTGGTGGTCAGCAGCGCCAGGGTGCTCGGACCGGCCATGGCCCCGCCGATGCCCTGCACAACACGGGCGACGAGCAGCCAGGTGGCCGATGGCGCCAGCCCGCCCGCCAGCGAGGCCAGGGTGAACAGTGCCGTACCGGCGATGAACAGGTTGCGACGGCCGAACAGATCACCGGCACGGCCGCCGAGCAGCAGTAGACCGCCGAAGACCAGGGTGTAGGCGTTCATCACCCAGGACAGGTTGGTCGCGCTGAAGTGCAGGTCGGTGCGGATGCGCGGCAGCGCCACATTCATCACGGTGATGTCGAGGATGATCATCAATTGGCAGGTCAGCAGCGTGACCAGCACAATGCCGGACCGAAGCCGACCGGCACTGGAGATTGCGGGCACACGGGTGTCCGCGGACATGGTGGTGGACAAAAGAACGCTCCATCGAATGGGACTCAAACGGAGGGAGCCTCCGCTTCCGATAGAGCTATCATATGGAGGGTTCCTCCAGTTACGCAAGCCTATCTGGAGGGTCCTTCCGTTTTCCAGTGGAGGGAACATGGCAGCACCGTCGACAGGACGGCCGATGCGCGCGGACGCCCGGCGCAACTACGAGCGGATCATCACATCCGCTCAGGAGGCATTCGCCGAGCAAGGTCCCGACGCCCCGCTGGAAGAGATCGCCCGCCGCGCCGGGGTCGGCATCGGCACGCTCTACCGGCACTTTCCCAGCCGCGAGGTGCTGGTCGAAACCGTATACCGTTCCAGCATCGAACAATTGAGCGCCCGTGCTCACGAGCTGCTCGAAACCCATTCGGCTGCTGCGGCTTTCGAGACATGGCTGCGTGAACAGGTGCAGTGGGTGATGGACAATCGCAGCCTCGCGACCACGATGAAGGCCGGGATGGACAAGGGCTCACCGACCTTCACCCTGTGTCGAACGTTGATCACGGATGCCGCGGCCGCGCTGCTGCGAGCCGCACAGGATTCCGGTGATATCCGTCACGATATCGAGCCGCGCGATCTGCTCAGGTTCGGCCACGGCATCGGGGTCGCCTGCGAAACGGTTCCCGAGGCCGCCGGTCGCATGCTCGATGTGACGCTGGACGGTATGCGCCCGCCGAAGTAGCGCGTGGTGGAAGGCCGAGGTGTCGATCCCCATCCCATTCGCATGGGACCAGCCGTTTTCAAGACGGTGACGGACGCCGGTCCGCATGACTTTCCGGGCGCATGTGCGCGGAAAGACGAGGGCACGATCCCCAAGGTTTTCAGGCCTCGATTCGCTTAGCAAGCGATCCCAGACACCCGTCTGGTCGACTTTCCCGGTGGTGCGCCCGGTAGGGCTCGAACCTACGACCCTCGGATTAAAAGTCCGCAGCTCTACCAACTGAGCTACAGGCGCATCGCGACCTCGACGGGAATCGAACCCGCGTCGTTCTGATCGACAATCAGAGTGCTCGACCAACAGAGCACGAGGCCATCGTGGTTTCTGAAGGATTCGAACCTTCGACACCTCGGGCTTCAACCGAGTGCTCTGCCAACTGAGCTGAGAAACCGTGGAACGAAAAATGTTGTGACGCAGATCGGAATCGAACCGACGTGGTCCCTGAATGAAAGTCAGGTTGCCCATACCAACAGAGCAACTGCGCCGAAAAAGCAGAAGGGCCGCTCCCCGGCATTTGCCTGGTGCAGCCCTGTGACACAAGAGATCTATGTCATGGACCACCCGGCTCATCGAACGAAAGACCCTGGGACAGAGCACTTTCCAAGGCAGCATCGAACAAGCGCGCACGCTCATCGAATTTCGCCTTGGTGGTCATTGCCGGGTCCTTCCCTTCAACATCGGTGTACCCAAACATAAGCACGGCACCGCACGATCGCAACCGAATTAAATCGGCCACTCCTGCCGGAATTGGTCGCGGAGTCCGCTAGGTGAGCGACGTGCAGGTGGCGGCATCCGGCAATTCCTCTGCGAGGAAGACGGTTTGGGCCATCATCTTGAAGCCGGACATCTGTTCGCGGAAGACCTCGATGGACTCTTCCGGATGGACCGAGTCGATGACGGCGTGGGGACCGATGGCATTGAACTGATGGCTCACGCCGCGGGGGATCTGCATATCGACGAAGGAGCAGGGCGGGACGATCAGGTTGTATCTGGTGCGGTGCAGACCGGGCGGGGTATCGGGTAGATCGTCCTCGAATTGGTCGGGCGCGAAGGGCGTAACTCCTTCGACGTCGGTTACGCGGAACGGCGAGAGGCTGCTCACCCGGATGTGGGTGTCCGGACCGGTCATCATGCGGACGAAACGCAGGCCGGTGTGCAGATGCATGCGCGAGCAGATGCCGCGTTCCGCGGCATTGTAGAAATCCATGATGTAGCGGTCGGCGAAGAAGCCGTCGAAGGGCGACTCGATCATGTAGACGTCGCCCTCTTCGAAGGTCTGCGAGCGGATGATGCCATCCGCGTCGGGGACGGTCGCGGCGCGGCTCGCCTTCGCATTCCGGACGATCTGGGCGAAGGCCTGTACGACGACCGCGGCGACCTCCGCGGGGAATTGCGCGACGGGCGTGACGACATTGCGTCCCGCGTCGACGAATTCGGCAAGGTCGTGGATCTCGTTCTCATCGTCCGCGTGGTGTTTGATTCGGGGATCGGACATGCGGCTCCTACCTCAACCTACGAATGCGACTCACGGCTGCGCCTCGCTGATGCTCGCGCACGGCTGCGCCTGCATGACGCTCGCTCACGGCCCGACTTCGAAGGACCGCAACCACAGTTCCAACGACAGCACCAGCCACAATTTGCCGCCTTGCCTCGGCAGCAGTGCGCCATCACCGCGCAGCCACGAGCGGATGGTGTCCGCACGGAACAGGCCGCGCGCGCGTGCGGACGAGCCGAGCAGCAGGTCGTGTCCGAGATCGCGCAGCGGCCCGGAGAGCCACTGCTGCACCGGAACTCGCATACCGCTCTTCGGGCGGTCCACGATGGTCGCCGGAAGTAGATCGCGCACAGCCTGTTTGAGAATCCACTTTTCGCTGGTACCGGCCAGCTTGAACCGGCCAGGGACGCGGAAGGCGTGGTCGATGACCGCGCGGTCGAACAACGGTGCACGACCCTCCGAACCGCTCGCGGCGGTGAGTCGTTCGACCTTGGTGAGGATGTGATGCGCGCCTTTGGTGCGCAGGTTGGTGTGCAGCAGTTGGTTCAGCAGGCTGGTCATCCGGCCCTGGCGCAGGTAGGGCGAGAGCAGGTCGGTCAGTGGCGGCGCCTCTGCCAGTGCGGTCAGGACGTCGGGGCTGAGTAGCACCGGCAGGTCGCTGTAGCACTTGCGGTAGCTGTCCAGATAGGCCAGCGCTCTCGCGTCCGGAGACGGGTCGTCGCGAGATAGTTCGAAGATCAGCATCGGCAGGTTCTTCGGACCGCCGAAGACCGGATCGCCGCCCTCGCCGTTGAGCACGACCCGAATGCCATCCGCGGCAACGGCTTCCGCAAGCATCAGGTTGGGTACGGTAAGTGGGTCGCCGACCGGGCAGTCGAGTAGCGACACAGTCTCCGCCAATCGCGACGCGACCGTTTCACCTGGCACGGTGAGCACTCGATGTTCGGTATTGCAATGTGTGGCAACGAGTCCGGAGTACGCGAGTTCGTTCGGCGTGGTCCCGCCGAAGCTGATGGAATACGAGCGCACACGCTGATCGTGCAGTTTGGCGGCGAGAGCGGTGACGAGACTGCTGTCGATGCCGCCGGAGAGCAGCACCCCGACCGGCTCGCCCGCGGGCAGTCGTCGGGCGACCGCGTCCTCGAGTAGTTCGCGGAGTTCGAGTGCGTGGTCGGCGGCCGATCGGTTGTCCTCGACTTCCACTGGCTCCCAGTAGGTTTCCTCGGTCATCGAGCCGTCGCCGTGCAGCCGGACACAGCGTCCCGGCAGGACCTCGTGGATGCCACGCAGCAGCGTCTCGGTTCCCGGCAGGTAGGCGAAGGTGAGGAAGGAGCGAACCGCGGGCAGATGCAGACCGGTCCGCAGGCTGGGCCATCGGTGCAATGCGCGTAGCGATGTGGATGCGGCCCAGCCTTTGCCCGCGCGTGCGTGGAATAGCGTGCGGGTGCCGACGTGATCGCGGATCAACACCAGGTCGTCGCCGTCGGCGATGGCGAGTGCGAACATGCCATCGGCGGCGGCGATTCCGTCGAGTCCTAGACGGGCGTAGCAGTGCAACAGCAGTTCAGCGTCGGCGCAGTCCGGCGGTGCGTCCGTGCCGAGTCGGGCGCGCAGCTGTGCCGCGTTGAACAGCGTGACCTCACCTACGGCCGTCAGCTCACCAACAGTGCAGGGATATGACGCAATGCCCGGACCATCGAGTAACCCCAGCGCATAACGACCGGTCACCGACACCGGATCGCCGCCGACCGCCCGCACCTGCTCGGCCGGATCGTCCGGCGTCAGGAATGCACACCAACGAGACATCTTTTCCCTCAGCCGAAATCGCCGCCGTCGTCCCCGCCGTCGTCATCCCAACCGCCGTAATCGCCGCCCCCGTCGCTGGAACCGGACGACTGCGCGGCCGCCTGGCGGCGCAACTCCTCCTCTTCCTCGGCACTCATCGCACTCGGCGGCATGACCAGCGCGCCGAGCAGCGCACCGCCCGCCACCGCGGCCAGGATGCCGCCGAGCCGACCACCGAACGAGGACCGATTGACGGTCAACGCGCCGTCACCCCAGAGCGTCCGCCCGAACCCCGCCTCCCTGCCATAAACCACGGATCCGTTGCGGTGCGTACGCTTCACGATCTTCGGCCCGAGCCCCTCATCGGTCCCCGAGTTACCCCGATCATCGCGCCAGGAGACCACCCCCTGCGCACCACGCGTCCGCCACTCCTGACGCCCATCGGCATACCGCCGATGCACGGACCCGTCAGCAAGCAACTCATCGGTATACGTAATCTGCCGATGCTCCGGCACAGCACTTCCCTTTCATGCGGCGGGCCAAGTCAGAAAGCCCGTCGTTCGGGCGCGGCGCAGTTCGGGCAGGCCGGTGCGGGGTGGGCGAACCTCGCGGACGAGGCGGTGCACGGTGCGCAGAAGCGATGCCGGGCGCACCGCTTCGACCTCGACGAACCGGCCGCGGCGTAGCCATGCGCGTTCCCATGCGTCCAACTGCGCTGCCTGAGCGCGCTGGACGTCGCGCGCACACGAATCCACGTGCGTCGCCCACGCACTCGAGGCCGAGTCGGGGCGCAGAACTTGGCGCTCGCTCGATCGGACCTGCGCCGTTTCAGCACTCGACTCAGGATCGTGCAACTCTGCACGATCCAGCGAATCCACGGACGCGATCTGAGCACTCGACTCCGAGCGGTGCAACGCTTCGCGCTCCCGCGGATCGATCTGCGCGGCAACGGCACTCGACATCGCGCCGCGAAGGTGGGTCAGGTGCAAGGTGCCTGCTTGACGGGGGCGCAGGCCCAGCGGGACTACTCGTACGCCTTCCGGAATCTCGGTCAGGTCTGCCAGCCGGGCCGGGAAGGTGAGGCCGTTGGGGCTTGCGTCGTGCAGGAGGTAGATGGTGCCGTCGACTCGGGCGAGCATTTCGGCGATGCCGGGGTCGAGGGGGAGTTCGGACGCGCTGAGGACCGGGCAGGCGGATTCCATGGGTAATCCGTTGGCGCGCAGCATTTGTGCTATCGCGTCGGACTCGCAGACGAGTAGACGGGGCAGGCCGTAGTCGAAGAGGTCGGGTTCGGGGGTGTGGAGTCCGGCGCGGGTGGTTCGGGGTGGCGTCGGTGTCAGTAGGCCCGGGAACTCTTGACGGTCGAGAGCGGTGCGGAAGGTGGCGTAGCTCAGAGGTGCGGGGACTGTGAAGGCGAACCGGCGTGGCGCTCGATGCGTCGGCGTAAATACGCGGCAGAGCTCGTAATAGAGCTGACGCTCGGTGAATCGGATGACGCTCGGGGCGGCGGCGCGGTCGGCCGCGATGCGGAGCAGCCGATCGAGCACGTGCTGCTTCACCGGGTCGGCCACGTGAGGAAACCTACCTCGCGGGCGGCCCGGCGATCCGGATCGGCCGCATCCTCGATCCGCTCGACCGCCTGTTCCAGCACCATGAGCAGCTTCGCGGGCGGAATAGCGGCGATCGGCGACCACCACCCCTCGGCGAGCCATTCGATCTCCGCCGCCGACAGCGGCTCACCATGCAGAAATGCGGTGTCCTGCGGCTGCGGCTCCCGCAGCCGCAGCGCCGACGCATTGGCCAGTACCGCACGCGGTGACAGGCCGACCACCACGGCCCGGTTCCCGAGCGCGACGCGAGCCTTCCCGGCAAGCGCGATGCCGGGCAGGCTCGCATCGTGCAGCACGATCACCGGCACATCCGGCGGCAGCTGATCGATGCGGTCCGTCAACGCCATCGCCCAGGTCTGCGACACATTGTTTGCGGCAAGGCAGGCGAGCACGCTGCGATCCGGGCACAACACCGCGAATCGAGGCCGGTCCACGGCCGGTGGCCGCACCAACCCCTCGTCGACCGAGCCGGGCGGCGGGCCACCGTAAATCGGCGTCCACCGACCGACGACATCCCGGCGGAAGATGTCGTACGACACCGGCATTCGCACTGTGGCCCGGCTCAGGAACCACGGCCGCGCCACGCCGATTCCGACGATGGCCAGCGCAAATACCAGCGCGCCGAGCGGGAACACCACACCCGGCGGCGCCGCGCCGCTCACCATCAGGAAAAAGGCGACCACGACGATGGCCACCCCGACTCCGATACGCACCCGCTTGAACACGCGCGCCACATCCGGAACCTTCTTGCGTCCGGCCGCATACCAGAGCTGCACCAGCGTGTACCGCAGTCCGCGCCCGTCACCGAGCCGCTCGGCGAGCTTGCGCATCCGGATATCGTGCAGCCCGAGCGGACTTTCCTTCGGTTCGAGCGCGAATTCCCGCTTACACGTCGAACAGCGCCGACCGCCGCGCTCCTTGCGCAACAGGTTCGCATTGCAATGCGGACAGATCACAATTCATGATCGCCGATGCCCCCGCCCGTCCGCGACCCCCGAATTCGAATGTTCACCTGTCGCTCGCCGTAACCGCGAAAAGGCCGCGACCGAACCGGTCGCGGCCTTTCGCAGAGGGATCAGGCAGAGACAGACGCCTCACGCTGAAGTTCGAGCGCGATATCGATCAACTGGTCCTCCTGGCCACCGACCAACTTGCGCTTACCCGCACGCACCAACATTTCGGCAGCCGAAACCCCATAGCGCTCGGCCTGACGCTCGGCATGCTTCAGGAAGCTGGAATACACGCCCGCATAACCCATCATCAGAGACTGGCGATCCAGCAGGCATTCCTGCGGCATGACCGGCCGCACCACATCTTCGGCCGCATCGGCGATCGCGAAGAAATCGATACCGGTCTTGATACCGAGCTTGTCGCAGACACCGACGAACGCCTCGACGGGCGTATTGCCCGCACCCGCGCCGAATCGCCGCGCGCTGCCGTCGATTTGCTTCGCACCGGCGCGAACCGCATAGATCGAGTTGGCAACCGCCAGATCCAGGTTCTCGTGCCCGTGGAAGCCGACCTGGGCGTCATCGCCGAGTTCGGCGACCAGCGCCGCGACCCGGTCCGAAACCTGTTCGAGCACAAGCGCACCCGCGGAGTCCACCACGTAGACGCACTGGCATCCGGCATCGGCCATGATGCGTGCCTGCTTGGCGAGCGCCTCCGGCGGCTGGGTGTGCGACATCATCAGGAAGCCGACGGTTTCCAGCCCCAGTTCCCGCGCGAGACCGAAGTGCTGGATCGATACGTCCGCCTCGGTGCAGTGCGTGGCGATGCGGCAGATCGATGCGCCGTTGTCCTGGGAGACCTTGATGTCCTCTTTGACGCCGACGCCGGGCAGCATGAGCACCGCGATCTTGGCCCGCTTCGCCGTCTCCGCGGCGATCTTGACCAGCTCCTGCTCGGGAGTGCGCGAGAAGCCGTAGTTGAACGACGAGCCGCCGAGGCCGTCGCCGTGCGTCACCTCGATGACCGGCACACCGGAGCCGTCCAGCGCGGTCACGATATTGCGCACGTCGTCGGCGGTGAACTGGTGGCGCTTGTGGTGCGAACCGTCACGCAGCGACGTGTCGGTGACGCGGATGTCGAGTTCTGCGGAATATGCCATGGTTGAGCTCCTTTACACCCGGGCCGACAGAATCTGCTTCGCCATGACCTCGCCCACCTGGGTGGCGGCCGCGGTCATGATGTCGAGGTTGCCCGCGTAGGGCGGCAGGAAATCGCCGGCGCCCTCGACCTCCACGAACACCGAAACCTTCGCCATCCCACCGGAAACCACCGACGGCGGGTCGAATTGCGGCTCGTTCAGCAGCCGGTAGCCGGGCACGTACTTCTGGATATCGGCGACCATCCGATGGATGGAATCCGCGATCGCATCGGTATCGGCGTCCTCGGGAATCGCGCAGAAAATGGTGTCGCGCATGATCATCGGCGGTTCGGCCGGGTTCAGAATGATGATGGCCTTGCCGCGCTGTGCACCGCCGATAGTCTCCACACCACGCGAGGTGGTCTTGGTGAACTCATCGATATTGGCGCGGGTGCCCGGTCCGGCGGACACCGACGACACCGAGGCGACGATTTCGGCGTAGACCACCGGCACCACCCGCGATACCGCCGCGACGATCGGAATGGTGGCCTGACCACCGCAGGTGATCATATTGACGTTCGGCGCATCGAGATTCGCGCCGACCAGATTCACCGGCGGCACCACGGCGGGCCCGACCGCGGCGGGCGTGAGATCGACCGCGCGAATTCCGGCCTCGGCGTATTTCGGAGCGGCCGCTCGATGTACATATGCCGAGGTCGCCTCGAATACCAGATCCGGCAGTTCCGACTGCGCGAGCAACCAGTCCACGCCCTCGTGCGAGGTTTCCAGCCCGAGCCCGCGGGCGCGCTTCAAACCCTCGCTCTCCGGGTCGATTCCGATCATCCACTTCGGTTCCACCGTGGTGGAGCGCAGCAGTTTGTACAGCAGATCGGTGCTGATATTGCCGGATCCGACGATCGCGGCGGTGACGGTCCCCGTTTCGGACACGGCAAGCCTCCTATTTGAATTGCAAACGGACAGAACCGAGTCCGGCGAACTCGGCGTGGAACGAATCGCCCGCGCGGGCATCGATGGCGCGAGTGCAGGAGCCGGGCAGCACAATGTCGCCCGCCTTCAACCGCACCCCGAAACTGGCGACCTTGCGCGCCAACCAGGCCACCGCGATCACCGGATCGCCGAGCACCGCATCGCTGCGCCCCTCCGCGACCACCTCACCATTACGGGTGAGCACGGCGTCGATGGCCTTGATATCCAGGTCTTTCGGCGCGACCCGCGCCGCACCCAGCACGAAACCGGCCGAGGACGCGTTATCGGAAATGGTGTCGGCCAGCCCGATCTGCCAATCTTTGATCCGCGAATCGATCAGCTCGATGGACGGCGCGCAGGCGACCGTCGCTGCGAGCACATCGGCCTCGGTGCATTCTTCGCCGGGCAGATCCGCGCCGAGCACGAATCCGACCTCGACCTCGACTCGCGGAATCAGATAGCGCGAGGTCTCGACCGGAACATCCTCGAAGACCTCCATATCCGCGAGCAGATGACCGTAATCGGGTTCGTCCACACCCATCATCTGCTGCATGGCCAGCGACGAAAGTCCGACCTTGTGCCCGACCACCTTCGCGCCGTTGTCGAGTTTGCGCCGGATATTGATCAGCTGGATCTCGTAGGCGTCGACGACATCGATATCCGGATGCCTGGCGATGAGCGGGTCGATGCCGACCCGATCGCGTTCGGCGGCCTCGAGTTCATCGGCCAATTCGATTCGTACCGCGTCGGACAGCACGCTAGTTTCCTTCCACTGTTGTCGCTTCGGGCACCGCTGCCCGCGAAAGCACTTCGGCGCCTGCCACGAATCTGCCCGCACGCCGACCGGAGAAAATGCAGTCGGCCAGGGACAATCCACTGACATAGGAGTCCGAGCAGATACCGACCGCCGTCCGGCCGGCCGCGTACAGGCCGGGAATATCGGTTCCGGCAGTGGATTTCACCGCCCCGGTGTCCTCATCGACGACGACTCCGCCGAGGGTGAGCATCGGGCACGGATTGACGACGCTCGGTTTGATACCCACATCCAACAACCAGAACGGCCCGGCCCCCACCGTTTTGGTGAACTCGGCGGGCTTGCCGACCGGATCGGGCGCACCGTTCGCGATCGCGGCATTGTGCTCGGCGACGGTGGCACGCAATCCGTCGGCATTGATACCGGCCTTCGCCGCGACGGCGTCCAGAGTTTCGCCGCGCACGGCATTGCGCCGCATGGCCTCGAACTGCCCGCGCTGGAACCAGGCCGACTGCGTCCGAATCTGTGAGATCGCGGTGCGCATGAGTCCGTCGTCGGCGAGCAGCCAGCCCTTACCGCCGTGTTCGGTGATCAGTGCGTGGCCGACCGCGGCACCGTAGCGGGTCTCATCGATGACCCGGCGACCTTCCGCATCGACCAGCACGGAACCGGTAAATGCACTGGGCGGCAAGATGAATCGCCACGCCGAGACATTGCCCATCCGGTCCGTCGCCGCACCGACCTGCTCGGCCATCCGGATGCCGCTGCCGTCATCACCGGTGGTGCCCAGCGCGAGTCCGCCGCGGTATTGCGGCCCGTACTCCCGCAGCATCTCCCGATTCGCGATGAATCCGCCCGCGCTGAGCACCACACCGCGACGGGCCTGAATCCGAATTCTCGTGCGGTACCTGCGATCGAGCTTCGCGAGCTGGCGCTCCATCGCCTTGCGCAGCGGCGGATAGTAGATGCCCGGCTTGGCGGCGATTTTCGCTATGCGGGTGTAGCGATCCCGGACCCGCCCAGGGGCGTCGCGCAGTGACTCGCATTCGACGCCGATCACGGTGCCGTTGTCATCGGTGATCAATCGCGTTGCCTGCGTGAGGGTTTCGACCCGAACCCCGCGTCGCGACGCCGAGGCGGCCAGCGGACCGGTGAGCTTCTTGCCGGACGTGCCCTTGCCCTTGACCCGGTGACCGCGCTGCGCGGGCGTCGCGACCTCGCGGCCGTAACCGGAGACCTCACTGCCGGAGTAGTAGAGGTAGTAGCTGTCGTTCGGATACGACGTCTTGTACGGACACAGCGACGCCTCGAACGGCACACCGTGTCCCTTCAGCCATTCGATCAGCGCCGGACTCTCGTCCACGAACCGCCGCAGCGTCTCGGGCGTGACCGCCGTGCCGACCTCACGCTCGAGATAGGCCAGCATCTGCTCGGGCGTATCGCGCACCCCGGCCTCGTGCTGCACGGAGGTGCCGCCGCCCGCGTAGATGATGCCGCCGGACAATGCCGACGCCCCGCCACCGGCGAAACGCTCCAGCACCAGCACCTGCGCACCCGACTCGGTCGCTTCCAGCGCGGCCGCGGCCCCCGCCGCGCCGTAGCCGACGACGACAACGTCGGCGGTCAGGTCCCATTCGCCGCTGGCGACTGCTCGCAGGTCGCTCGAAACAACACCGCCCATGTACATCACTCCGGTCAGAAACTGAAACAAGTTTTCTCGACGAATGGAACGTCGAGTGCGTCTTCTGCCACTCAACATAGACCAAATGCGGTCCCATTCTATAACGTGTTCTACATGACTGATCCGGTTAACGATCCGCGCAGCTACGATGTGGTGGTGGTCGGCAGCGGTGCTGCCGGAATGACTGCCGCCCTCGCGGCGGCCCACCATGGGCTGAGTGCGGTGATCATTGAAAAAGCCGCGCATTACGGCGGTTCGACCGCACGCTCCGGGGGTGGCGTGTGGATCCCCGGCAACAAGGCACTGAAGGCCTCCGGTCGTCCCGACGATCGCGAGGACGCCCGCACCTACCTGCACAGCATCATCGGCGACGTGGTGCCCAAGGACCGGATCGACACCTACATCGACCGTGGCGCGGAGGCCTTCGACTTCGTCCTCGACCACACCCCGCTGAAGATGAAGTGGGTGCCCGGCTACTCCGACTACTACCCGGAGGCCCCGGGCGGCCTCGGCCAGGGGCGCTCGTGCGAGCCCGCGCCGTTCAATGCCAAGATCCTCGGTGAAGAGCGGTTCAACCTCGAGCCCCCGTATGCCAAGGCCCCGCTCAATGTCGTCGTCATGCAGGCCGACTTCGTCCGGCTCAACCTGATCCGTCGCCATCCCAAGGGCATCATGCGGGCCATGCGGGTCGGCGCCCGCACCTACTTCGCCAAGTGGACCGGCAAGCACATCCTCGGCATGGGACAGGCGATTATCGCCGCCATGCGCAAGGGCCTCATCGACGCGAATGTGCCGCTGCTGCTGAACACTCCACTGACCGAACTTGTCGTGGAGAACGGCGTGGTCACCGGCGTCGAGGCCGAGCACAACGGCGAGACCGTGCGGTTCACCGCCAAATACGGTGTGGTGCTCGCCAGCGGCGGTTTCGAGCACAACGCCGAAATGCGCACCAAGTACCAGCGCCAGCCCATCACCACCGAGTGGACCACGGGCGCGGCCGCCAATACCGGCGACGGCATCAATGCCGGGATGGAAGCCGGCGGCGCGGTCGACTTCATGGAGGATTCCTGGTGGGGGCCGACCATCTTCAAGGGCGGAAAGCCGTGGTTCGCGCTGGCCGAGCGGAATCTGCCCGGCACCATCATGGTCAACGCCGACGGTAAGCGATTCGGAAATGAGTCCGCTCCTTACGTCGAGGCTGTGCACACCATGTACGGCGGCGAATACGGGCAGGGTGAGGGTCCGGGCGAGAACATCCCCGCATGGTTGGTGTTCGACCAGCGCTACCGGAACCGCTACATCTTCGCCGGACTGCAGCCTGGTCAGCGGTTTCCGTCCCGCTGGATGGAAAACGACCTGATTGTCAAGGCCGATAGCCTCGCGGAGTTGGCCAGCAGGATCGGCGTGCCCACCGAGAATCTGACGTCGACCGTCGAGCGGTTCAACAAGTTCGCCGAGACTGGTAAGGACGAGGATTTCGGCCGCGGCAACAGCCACTACGACCGGTACTACGGCGATCCGACGGTGAAGCCGAACCCGTGCCTTGCCGGGCTCGTGCAGGGTCCGTTCTACGCGGCCAAGATCGTGCCGGGCGACCTCGGCACCAAGGGCGGCCTGGTCGCCGACACCGCCGGGCGGGTCCTGCGCGAGGACGGCACCGTGATCGAGGGTCTGTACGCCTCCGGCAATAGCGCGACCCCCGTCATGGGTCATACGTACGCGGGCCCCGGCGCGACCATCGGCCCCGCGATCACTTTCGGCTACCTGGCGGTATTGGATATCGCCGAGCGCAAGAAGCAGCAGTCGGCCAAGGCCACCGCCGAGGCATAGGCGTGGCGTCCCACGGAGCGGACGCCACCTTGCCCGTCGCGGCCCGGCCACCGCACGATCGATCCGAGGCAATTGCCACAAGGGCCTCGGATCGCTGGGATACGCCCACGACGGGTCGCCCGCATGCCGCAGGTGATCTGTCCACAAGCATTCACAAGGGAGAACTCGATGCCCATCGACCCGAAAATCGCGCTCGGCGCGGAACTGCCGAGCGGGGAGTTCACTTGGACGCCATCCGAAGTGCAGCTCTACCACCTGGGCCTCGGGGCTGGCACACGCTGGTCGGATCCGGCCGAACTACGCTACGTCGACGACCGCGATCCGCAGGTACTGCCGACCTTCGCGACCGTGGCACCTACCTTCCACGACACCGAGCCACCGAAGGTGCAGTTCCCCGGCATCGACATCGATCTGGCGAAGGTCGTGCACGGCCACCAGGAAATCGAAGTGCACCGCCCGATTCCGGCCGCGGGCAAGGCGACCATCACCAGGCGCATCACCGAACTCTGGGATAAAGGCTCCGCCGCCGTCGTGGTGCAGGAGCATACGATCACCGGTTCCGACGGCGCACCGCTGTGGACCGCACGCTCATCCATCTTCGCCAAGGGTGAGGGCGGCTTCGGCGGCGAACGCGGCCCGAGCACCAAGGCCGAACTCCCCGACCGCGCCCCGGATTTCGACGTCACCACCCCGACCCTCCCCCAGCAGGCCCTGCTCTACCGCATGTGCGGCGACCGCAACCCCCTGCACTCGGATCCCGAATTCGCCCGCGCCGCAGGCTTCCCCGCCCCGATCCTGCACGGCCTGTGCACCTACGGCATCGTCTGCAAAACCGCCACCGACACCGTGCTCGATTCGGACGCCAGCCGCGTCACCGGCTTCCGCGCCCGCTTCGCGGGCGTCCTCTACCCCGGCGAAACCATCCGCACCCGAATCTGGCGCACGGACGCCGAACTCATCATCAGCGCCACCGTCGCCGACCGCGCCGACGCCCCCGTCCTCGCCGACGTCAGCCTCCGCTTCACCTGAGCACTGGACGTCTGATCACGATGTACTGGTGGAGGCAAACGCCCGAGAGCACCCCTCCACCAGTACATTTTCGGGACAAAGGGAGGCCTGGGCGGGCAGCATTGCGTCGGCCACTTCAACCCCAACCACATCCTCGAGGCTTAGGAGCCTCGGTGCCTAGGTCGCAGGATGCGACTATGACCTCAACTGGGCACGCGCGCGGCCCCGTCGTCGCGTGCCCGTTTGATTGCGACGAGTTGCGGCCAAGGCGAAAGCCCCTCCACGAATGCATTCTCGAGGCACAGGGAAGCCTCGGTGCGGGGTAAGCCTAGGCTGCGGGATTCCAGCATGACCTCAACTGCGCGCGGTCGCGGTCTCATCGTTGCGTGCTCGTTTGATTGCGACGCCCTGAATGACCAAGGCGTACAGCAGGATCACCAGGATCGGGGCGGCGATCGGGACCCAGGCCAAGCGCAACGGGAGCAGCGCCGCGCCGACAGCTACCGCAGAAAATGCCACCGCGCCGGTGACGGATGGGACCGTGGTCGGGACAACGCCAACCGGCGCGGACACCGTCGCGGTATTCAGCAGATAAGCCGTAGCCACCAAACCTGCTGCGGCAGCGGCCAGTACACCCGTATCAGCCACGGCGAGCACCCCGATCGCGAGGAGCACCGCGCCGACCGCGGGGAGCCGGAACCACCAGCCCGCCACCACCAGCGCCGCCGCCGGAATCCCGGCCCATGGCGTCATCAAGGTCACCGAGGTCACCAGTAGCACCCCGGACAGAACGGCGAGGAATCGAATCATCGGCGCACCCTTACGGTTCGGCGATGGTCCGGGATCAATCGCATGACCTGATCCAGTCGGGCGTCTTCGGTCCAGGCCACGATATCGACGCCGACGGTTCCCATATCCCGATACATCGAGGCGCGCTCCAGATTCCACATCCGCGCCAGGGTCGGATCGAGATGCTCGTGGAAAGGTGTGCCGCGCAGGACATCGACCACCACCACCACATGTCCGCGCTTGCGCAGATCGATCAGCGCGAGCGCGAACTGAGTGTCCAGCAGGGTGGTGAAAGCGACGATGATCGCACCGAGCGGCACGGCCGCATGCGGCGCCAAGGTGCCGGTGGTCGGGATGTGCTCATCGCCGACATCGAGCACGGTATCCACGATCCGATAGAACTGCCGCCGCCCGATATCCGGGCGCAGCCAGCGCGGGGACTGGCCGAGGCAGACCACCGCGGTCCGGTCACCGGCCTGCAGCGTCGACTGCACCACCTGCGCCGCACCGCGCACCGACAGCTCGAGCGAATCGGTGGCCGGGCCCGGCGCCTGCTGCGAAGTGTCAACCAGCACAACCACATCCGCGGACCGGTTGGTCAGCCGCTCGGTGACATATAGTCGCCCGCGCCGCGCACTCACCGGCCAGTTCACGATGCGGAGCTGATCGCCGGGCGCGTAGGCACGGATATCGGCGTACTCCACGCCCGGACCGTGCTTGCGGGTCAGGTGAGTGCCGAGCCGTTCGGGAAGTTCGGTGCGCGGCAACTTCATTCGCTGCGGGTCGGTGATCGGGTAGACGAACAGTTGTCCCGCGGGCAGCACCGCGGAGGCCACGGACAGCCCCGCCGGGCTCAGCGCGGTGACCCGCACCGACAGCGGATAGCGACCCCAGCGGTCCGCCGTCAGAGCCAACCGCAGCCCGGCGGGCGCCGTCCCGGAATCGATCGCCTCCTCGATGTCGATCCCGAGTCCCGCGAACTTCTCCGGCTTCAACCGAAGCAACGCGTGACCCGATTCTACGAAGGCGCCGATCGTCGTGACGATCTCCTCCGTCTCGAAGCACCGCAGCGTGCCGCCGCCGTCCACCTGGATCCGGGTCCTGGACTGCTGCCACGGCGCGGTCGCCAGCACACCGAGCAGTGGAGCCGCGAAGACGACCAGTTGCCAGCGACCGAGCACCACCGCGAGTAGCAGCGCCACCGCCGCGCTCACCGCCAGCATGAACACCAACGGCGCTGGACGCCAGCGCAATTCGGCCTCGACGGCGGCACTCATATCCCGATGCCGCGCCCCGCCCGCCATCGGCTCGTCCCTGGTCGGTGGTCGCGCCGCCATGGCATTGGCCGCCGCGATCCCTTGGATGACGGGGGCGGTGGAATCCGGCTGGGTCATGCCCTTTCCCGCCGGATCATGTCACCGACGCGCGCGGAACCGGCAGACGGCGCAGCAATTCGGTGATCACGTCCTCGCCGCGGATCCGGCGCACCCACATCTCGGGCCGCAAGGTGATCCGGTGCGCCATGGCCGGAACGGCCAGCGCCTTGACGTCTTCCGGAATCACATAGTCGCGCCCGAGCAGCAGCGCACGGGCCCGCGACATCTGCACCAGATCGAGTTCGGCGCGCGGACTCGCACCCACCTCGACCTGCGGATGCGCACGCGTCGCACCGGCCAGCGCGACCACGTAGCTGACCACGTCCGGATGCACCGTGACGAATTCGACGGACTGGCGCATCTCCAACAGGCCGTTCGCATCGACCACCTGCACCACCTGCGGTGTCGCCGAACCGCGCTCCAAGCGGCGGCGGATCATCTGGCGTTCGTCGTTCTCGGACAGATAGCCCAGCCGCAGCTGCATGGCGAACCGGTCCAGCTGCGCCTCCGGCAGCGGATAGGTGCCCTCGTATTCGATCGGATTATCCGTGGCGAGCACGATGAAAGGCTGTGGCAGCGGGAAGGTTTCGCCGTCGATGCTGACCTGGCCCTCGGCCATCGCCTCCAGCAGCGCGGCCTGGGTCTTCGGTGGGGTGCGGTTGATCTCGTCGGCCAGCAGCACATTGGTGAAGACCGGTCCGCGCCGGAAATTGAACCGGCCCGTGGACATGTCGTAGATGGTGGAGCCGAGCAGATCGGCGGGCAGCAGGTCGGGCGTGAATTGCACGCGGGTGAAGTCCAGGCCGAGCGCGGCGGCGAAGGACCTGGCGATGAGCGTCTTGCCGAGGCCGGGCAGATCCTCGATCAGGATGTGACCGCCGGCAAGTACGGCGATCATGATCAGCTGCAACTCATCCCGCTTGCCGACGATCACCCGGGACAGTTCCCGGAGCACCGCCTCGCTGCGCTGGATGGTCGTGTCCATCGGCATCGTCATATGTCTACTCGCACTTGCCTCAAACCCATTCTCCTACGACGGTATTCAATTTGGCAGGAGCGGGGCCCTACATGGTTACGCAAGCTGCCTCCTCCGGGCCTGACCGCTCATGCCTGCGCCTCGCTGGCGCTCGGCTCCGGCATGCGCGTTGCGCGCTGTGTCATGATTCGCTCACTTCGTTCGCTCATGCCGGGTCGATTACATCTTTTGCAAGCAGCGCAGGATTTCGTCCAGCGCCGCCCGCCCCGGTGCGGGAGTCGTCTGATCCCGCAGTGCCGAGTTGGCCGGATCGACCCAGCGCCACAGTTCCGGGCCGAACTGCAAAATTCCGGCGGCCTCGGTCGCCTTGCGGTTCTTGGCGACCCGCAGGCCGGTGGACAACTCGAACTCCTTGGCCAGCAGCGGACGCAGATGCCGATCCCAGTCGGCTCTGGTGCCGTCCGCGCGATCGGCGAGCATCTCCGCTCTGGCATGCCAGTGCCGCAGCATCTCGGCGGGACCGTTGTCGATATCGTCGGATCCGGTATCGGTTTTGATGGCCGAACGGCCGGTCAACGACCAGATGAGCTGAATCATGGCCAGCGCCACCGGAACTCCGGCGGCGATGAGCAACGCACCACGGGCCTTGCCGAGGGTGATGAGCTCGATCAGCACGATGAGGATCAGCGCACCGATCACGATCGCGCGGTTCATACCATCTCCCCTTGCAGATCGGCCAGCACGATGCGCAGCAGTTGTTCGGCCCGCATCCGCTGCCACTCCAGCATCGAATGCGGACTGAACCTGGCCTCTTCGAAGAGCGCGACCAATTCCCTGGCCGACGCGTCGTGCAGTGCACCGCGCTCGAAGGCGCGGGCCAGCACCTCCATCGGGGTATCCGATGCAAGTGGCGCGGCCGCGCGATCGAAAGACAGCCCACGTTCCATCGCGACGTAACAGGCGATGATGGCCTCGCGCGGATCCTGGCCGGGCACATTCATGGCGGCCAGACCCATCTCGGCCGCCCTGGCCAGCGAACCCGCGACCGTCGGCGCGGCCGGCGGTACCGGAACCGGCACCACACGCGGCTTGCGCTGCCCCGCCACCGCGACCACGATCAGCCCGATCAATGCCCCGCCGACCAGCACGGCGGCAGCGACAATGGCCACCAGTAGTGCCGTCCCGGTGAGGTGCTGGGTGGGCGCGCCGTCGGGGGTCGCGGGGGCGGTGACCGCTTCCTGCGGGGTGCGGGTGGTGGTACCGCGCGGCCCCGATGACGGCGTCGGCTCACCCTCGCGGCCGAATCCGACGAAGAAGACCGCCGACGCCGCCGCGACGATCAAGGAAACGACCGCCAGCGCGGCCAGCACCAGTAGGCCGGTGCGGCCGAGCAGTCCATGTCTGCGCTCGGAATCACGATCCACCTCCGGCATGGCCAGCGGCAGTCGGTGCTGGCTGGCGATCACCCCGGCGATCAGGATCACGACCGATACCGTGAGCAGTACCGGCATCAATACCACCGAAATCGCCGATGGCACCGTGCGGTGATCGCCGGAATCATGGGCCCCGGGAATATGGCCGCGCAGCGCTATCGCGGCACACGCCAGTAGCGTGATCAGCACGATCACGCGCGATATCGGCGCTCCCGCCCTGGCCACTTGCTACCACCACATCTGAGTACAGCTCTGAACAGGCACATAGTTACATGCCGAGTGGTCCGCTCGGGAGTGAATCGAATACTTAGGATCGGCTCCTTTTTTATCCGTAACCGGCAGTGCACTCGAGTGGGTGCGCAGCTAGCGGAGCCCGATGGATTCGGGCTGACGGAGTTCGCTCAGGCGGCTTGCGGTCCGTGCCAGATCGGGGACGGTGGGAACGTCTGCCACCAGGTCGGATAGTGCGGTGCGCGCCTCGAGGGTGAGTTCGAGATCGGCGTCGTAGAGCACGTCGACCAGATTGGTGAAGCGCATCGCCCAGTCGGACGGGACCTCGCGCAAGGGTGGGACGTTGCGCAAGGTCCATCGGTGAAAGCGCTGTGCGAGTTCGACGTAGTCCGAGGCGGCGGTGGCGGTGCCGCACAGGGCGGTGAAGTCGAAAGTGATGGCGGAGCCGTCGACGGCGTCGGCCCGGATCTCGCGGGCACCCGAAACAACAACCTCTGCGGAGTCGGCATCTCTCGCATCGTCGATGCGGTAACAACCGGACGCGAAGCCAGTGCCGCTGTGCGCGGCGCGGGTGCGGTAGTCGAGTGGGCCGTCGACCGAGACGATATCCAGATGCGCGCGGATGCGCGCGATGGCCGGCAGGAAGCGGTCGTGGAACAGCGGGTTGGGCAGCAGCTGCTCCGGCGGGTAATTCGAGGTCACCACCAGGACGATGCGGCGCGCGAATAGGGCGTCCAGCATGCGGGCGATCAGCATGGCATCGCCGATATCGTGCACGTGGAATTCGTCGAAGCAGACCAGTTCGGCATGATCGAGCAGGTTGTCGATGGCCTTGTCGATGGAGCCCGATTCGTGTGCCGCGGTGTGCAATTGGGCGAAAAAGTTGTGGAAGTGGAAGCGGCGCTTACGGTTCGACGCTATGCCCGCGAAGAAGTCGTCCATCAGCATGGTTTTGCCGCGACCGGGTCTGCCGTGCAGGTAGACGCCGCGGTGCCGCTTCATCGGCCTGCCGTGCCGGTCGAGCAGTCCGAGCAGGCGTGCGCGCGCCCGGAGCTGATCGGTATCCAGCGTGACGTTGTCTGCCATGACATCCTCCTGATCCTCTACAGTTGTAGAGGATCGGCAGATGCGGCCGCCAGAGAAGGTGATGATGTCCACAACCGACCGACGCGCGGCACTCGTCGACGCCGCCATCGATGTGATTGCCAGCCAGGGCATTCGAGCGCTCACCCACCGCGCCCTCGATACCGCTCTCGAGCTGCCCGGCGGCTCGGCCTCCTATTACTTCCGCACCAAACGCGCGCTCATCGAGGCGATCGCGGACCGGATCACCACCCGCTCCCGCGACGACTTCGCCGCCGCCGAGCTCACCCCGTCACCATCCCTCGAGCCCGATGACATCGCGAAGGCCATAGCCACCTGGCTCGACCGCTTACTCGTCGACCGTCGCAATCACCTGATCGTCCGGCATGCGCTGATCATCGATCTGCTCGGCGACCCGCAATTGCACCGGCGGCTGACACACAGCCTTTTCTCGACCGAGCGGGCGCGAGAACTATTCCACGCCCTGGGTTTTCCCGATCCCGATGCGGCCGCCGCCGACTTCATCGCGGTACTCGAAGGCGCGGTGTTCGATAGATTCGCCGGCGCGCGGGCCTATGTTCCGGCAGGCACCCGAGACAGCGTCGACCAGCTCGCAGCTGTGCTGTCCCGCCAACTCACCCCGTAGTCCCCAGGGCTACTACGCCGAGTCGCTATAAGGGCGTGCCCGTTGCGAACCCGGGCTATCCCGCCAACTGACACCCCGTCGATCCCGGAGCTACCTCGTCCAGCCCAACTCGCTATAGGGCGTGCCACTCGTGAAACCACGGATTCCGGTTGCGGAATAGCGAATCAGCGACTCTTCGGGCAACGCTTCGAGCGAAAACCAGCGCAGCCCATAGCTCTTGTCCGGCTCGCGATTCACCGGCTCACCCGCCCAGCGCAGCGCATGGAAGAACAGCCCGAGCCGGGCTTCCCGCCCGGAGCTGGTCACGTGTGCGGTATGAATCAGGCGCAGCTCCGCGGGGTCTATGACGACCCCGATCTCCTCTCCCGCCTCACGCGCGGCAGCAGCGGTCGCGGACTCGCCGGACTCCAGCTTCCCCGCAGGCAGATGCCACAGACCGTCGAACTCGTCCGGACTGCGCCGCCTGCTGAGCAACAGCTCACCGTCGCAGACGAGCAGAATATGCACGTCGACAAGATGACGCTCGGCCATCAGGCTCCTCCCCTGCTTGCGCGTGTCGCTCGGTATACTAATCGGTATGACCGCTACAACCATCAAGGTGCCGAAGGCAACCCGCGACCGGCTGCACCGGCTAGCGGCCGCCCACGGATTGACGCTTGCACAGCAAATCGACCGACTGATCGACGAGAGCGCGAAAAAACCTCGCCCAACGATCGGCGGCTACCGCAGCGACCGGCCACTCAACGCTGAAGAGATCGACGAGGAGCTGGCCCGAGGCTTCGGCGAGTGACCGCACTTATCATTGACACAAGTGCCATTCTGGCCTCATTCGACGAGGCGTATCCGGAGCATCCAGCCATC
Organism: Nocardia pseudovaccinii; assembly: GCF_050942345.1. NCBI lineage: Bacteria > Bacillati > Actinomycetota > Actinomycetes > Mycobacteriales > Nocardiaceae > Nocardia > Nocardia pseudovaccinii. The sequence goes on along the minus strand of NZ_CP192074.1, from coordinate 883,441 downwards.
GCACACATCCTTGGCGAGGCCGTCGACCTGCTGGTTGTATCGCCATTCATCGTCGCCGAAGCCGACTACATGCTGTCGTCGCGGCTTGGAGCCGATGCTGCCCGCGCCTTCGGCCAGGATGTCGTGACAGGCGCTTATGAGCTGGCCGAGTGGACCGCCGAGGACCACGCCGTCGCGGTGGCAATCACACGTCAATTCAACGGGCCGAAGGATTACATCGGAATCGCCGACGCGTCGAATGTCGTACTAGCAGACCGTTACCGCACCACCGCGGTTGTGACCCTGGACCAGCGGCACTTTCGCCAACTCCGCCCGCTCTGGGGTGCTGACCAATTCACTCTGCTCCCCTACGACGCCAACTGATCAGGTCTCGGAATTCGGCATCCACTCTTCGACCCGATCATACGACGGACGGATCTCGGCGAATGCCGAGATCCGCTCAGTTCGCGCTGAGTACCAACCCCGAGGTCGGGACGCCCGTGCCCGCGGTGACCAAGATGTGCTCCAGGTTCGCCACCGGGTTGACGGAGGTGCCGCGGATCTGCCGCACCGCCTCGGCAATCCCGTTCATGCCGTGGATATAGGCCTCGCCCAGCTGTCCGCCGTGGGTGTTCAGCGGTAGGCGGCCACCGACTTCGATCGCGCCGTCGGCAATGAAATCCTTTGCCTCACCGCGTCCGCAGAAGCCGAGTTCCTCCAGCTGCATGAGGACGAACGGAGTGAAGTGGTCGTAGAGGATGGCTGCTTGCATATCCTCCGGACCCAAACCACTCTGCTCCCAGAGCTGATCGCCGACCAGACCCATCTCCGGCAGGCCCGTGAGGGCGTCACGGTAGTAGCTGGTCATGACATATTGGTCGGCACCGGAACCCTGTGCGGCAGCGGCGATTACGGCCGGACGCTGCGGCAGGTCCCGGGCCCGCTCGACGCTGGTGACCACGATCGCGACACCACCGTCGGACTCCTGGCAGCAGTCCAGCAGATGCAGCGGTTCGGCGATCCAGCGCGAATTCTGGTGATCGTCCAGGGTGATCGGCTTGCCGTAGAAGAAGGCGGCCGGGTTCACCGCGGCGTGTTTGCGGTCGGCGACGGCGACGCGGCCGAAGTCCGCGCTCGTCGCGCCGTAGACGTGCATATACCTGCGGGCGACCATGGCCACCTGCGCGGCCGGTGTCCCCAGCCCCTGTGGATACGACCAGCCCGCATCAATGCCCGAGGAGGTCGGGGCGGTGGCCAGCGCGGTGGAGAACTGGCCGAAGCGCGATACCGAACGCTCGTTGAAGGCGCGATAGGCGACAACCACATCGGCGACGCCGGTGGCGACCGCCATGGCGGCCTGCTGAATGGTCGCGCAGGCGGCACCGCCGCCATATCCGATGTGGCTGAAGAACTTCAGCTGTGGGATACCGACGGCGCGTGCCACGGCCGCCTGGGTATTGGTATCCATGGTGAAGGTGGTCAGGCCGTCCACATCGGCGGGAGTGAGGCCCGCGTCGGCGAGCGCCGCGGTGACCGCCTCGGCGGCCAAACGCAATTCGCTGCGGCCGGAGTCCTTGGAGAAGTCGGTGGCGCCGATGCCGACAATGGCGGCGCGGCCGGAAATCCCGGTGGTGCTGTCAGCGGTCATCATGGCCTCCGCAGTGCGATAACGGCTTTCGCCGTGATGTGGTCACCGAGGCTGTCGCGGCCGATGACATCGATATGGATGTCGTCGCCGTGGATCGCGGAGACGGTGCCGGAAAGTGTCAGCGTGTCACCGGCATACAGCGGTACCCCTAGACGCAGCGCGACCGATTTGACGATGGCGCGCGGTCCGGCCCAGTCGGTGACGAAGCGCTGCACCAGCCCGGTATCGGTGAGGATATTGACGAAGATGTCCTTGGAACCACGGGCGACGGCCTTGTCCCTGTCGTGGTGCACATCCTGAAAGTCCCTGGTGGCCAAGGCTGTACTGATCACGAAGGTCGGATCGGCGGTAATGACCAACTCGGGCAGCGCGGTGCCGACCTCGATGGTGGCCGGTTCGACGTAGGTCATGCGATCACCCGCCAGACCGGCAGCACGGCCTCGTCGTCGAGCTTCTCGAACTCCACCTGCACCGGCAGGCCGATCTTCACATCGGCCGGATCGACGCCGCGCAGCTCACCGAGCATCCGCACACCCTCCTCCAATTCGACCAGCGCGACCACGAAAGGCAGTTGCCGCCCGGGCACTTTCGGCGCGTGATGCACGACGTAGCTGAACACTTCACCGCGCCCGGCGGCGACGACATAGTCGGTCTGCTCCGACTTGTCCTGCCACAGCGCCGGGATCGGCGGATGCCGCAGCGTGCCGTCCGGCAGCCGCTGGATCCGCAGCTCCCCGACCTTGGTGCCCTCCCAGAAGAATTCGGTATCCCAGGAGACCAGCGGTTTGACCCGTTCGCCCGCGGGCGCCTTCGGCGCGGCACCGGTGCCGGGCGCGAATTTGAGCAGCCGGAACAGCATTTCGGCAATGACCTCGTCACCGACGTGCCAACTGGTCTGGAAGGTGACGAACCAGCCATCGCCGAGCGCGGTCTTCTTCGGCCCGCGAATCTCGGAAAGCCTGCTGGTCACCGAGATCTGCTCGCCGACATTCACATACCGGTGATAGGTCTGCTGACAGTCGGTCGCGACCACGGAGGTATAGCCCGCGCTGTCGAGCAGGTCGGTGACCTGCGCCATCGGATCATCGGCCGGACGAGAACCGTTGAGCCCGAACATGGTCCACACCTGTGCCATGGCCGGTGGGGCCACGGTGCCGGGATGTCCGGCGGCACGCGCGGCCTCCTCGTCGACGTAGATCGGATTCCGATCCCCGAGCGCCTCCACCCAGTTGTTGATCATCGGCTGGTTCACCGGGTCACGCCCGAGGCGTGGCGCGCAATCACCCGCCGCGATGATCTTCTCGGCGGCTTCGGTAATCGCTTCCGGAGTCATGGTTTCCGGCACGCGCGGCTCCTTGTCGTCGTCCGTATCGCGCATCGGCGCGGATTCATCGAGGTACCCGAGGCAGTTTCAGCCCGGAGGAGGCGACCAGTTCGCGCATCACCTCGTTGACGCCGCCGCCGAAGGTCACCACCAGATTCTGTTTGGTTCTGCGGTCCAGCCAGGTCAGCAGTTCGGCGGTGTCCGGATCGGCCGGATCGCCGTAATGCCCGACGATCTCCTCGGCCAACCGGCCCGCCTCCTGCAGCGATTCGGTGGAATACACCTTGGTTGCCGAGGCATCGGCGATCACGGTGGCCTGGTCACCGTCGACGGTCGCCGCGACCTGCCAGTTCAACAGTTCGTTGAGCCGAGCCATGGCGTGCACGCGACCGAGCGAACGGCGCACATCCGCCTCGGCGAGCACACCGCGCGACTGGGCCCATTCGCGCGCCCGGTCGTAGAGCTGTTCGATCTTGCCGGACGGGCCGAGGCTCACCCGCTCGTGGTTGAGCTGGGTGGTGATCAGTCGCCACCCCTTGTTCTCCTCGCCCACCAGCATGTCGGCGGGCACCCGGACATTGTCGAAATACGTGGCGTTGGTGTGGTGCGCACCATCGCAGGTGATGATCGGCGTCCAGGAGTAGCCGGGATCGGTGGTGTCCACGATCAGGATGGTGATGCCCCGGTGCCGCGATTCGACCGAGCCGGTGCGACAGGCCAGCCAGACATAGTCGGCCTCATGCGCACCGGTGGTGAAGATCTTCTGCCCGTTGACGATCCAATCGCCGGATTCGTCGCGCACCGCACTCGTGCGCAGCGCGGCGAGGTCGGTGCCCGCCTCCGGTTCGGAGTAGCCGATCGCGAAATGGATATCGCCGGAGAGGATTCCGGGCAGGAACTTCGCCTTCTGCGCGTCGGTGCCGAAGCTCTGCAGCGTCGGCCCGACCGTCAACAAGGTGACCAGCGGCAGCGGAACATCCGCGCGCACCGCCTCATTGAAGAAGATCTGCTGCTCCATCGGCCCGAAACCCTGGCCGCCGAACTCCTTCGGCCACCCGACACCGAGCCAACCGTCCGCACCCATCCGGCGCACCACCGCGCGGTAGGCGTCACCGTGGCGGTTGATCGCCATCTCGGCCTCCTCCTCGGGAGTGACGAGATCGGCGAAGTACGCACGCAATTCATCGCGCAGCTTGCGCTGCTCCGCGGTCAGATCGATGAACATCTGGCCCCCAATCGATCGAGTCGGAACGATTCGCCGCCGAGCCAGCGGGCGATGTCCTTGGCCTGCGAGAAGTAGCGGTGCATCGGGTGGGTCACATCGACCCCGAGGCCACCGTGCAGGTGATGGCATTTCTGCATGGCCGCGGGCAGTTCCGAGGTCACCGTGTAGGCGAGCACATCGAGGTCGTCATCGATGCGCTCCTGATGCTGGGGCGTCGAATCAGACTGTGCCAGTGCCCAGTTCGCCGAAACGGCGGCGGCGTGCAGGGTCCGCGAGACGACGTACACATCGGCGATCTGCTGTGCGACGGCCTGGAATTCGGCGAGCGGCCGATTGAACTGCCGCCGGGTCCGCAGGTGCTCGGCGGTGAGCACGAGCGCACCTTTGAGCAGTCCGTCCGCGGTCGCGCCGATCGAGGCGACGGCCAACCGGTGCAGTTCACCGATGCCGCCGGGCAGCAGTTGCTCGGCCGGAATCTCGACCTGGTCCAGGCGCACCGAACATTCCGGAATCCCGCCGGAAGCCGGTGACGGTGTCAGGGTGAGTCCGGCCGAATCCGAATCAACCAGTGCGATACCGGAATTCGTCGGAATCAAGAGCCAGCGCGCCTGCTCCGCATACGGCACCGCCACCTTGTGACCGGTGATGCGCACGGTGTCGCCATCGGAGACCGCGGTGGTCTCCGGCTTGACCACGAACGGATTCGCACGCTCGCTGAGCGCGGCGGTGAGCACCGCACCCTTGGCGACCTCGGGATAGACCCGCTCGGCGACGCTGTCCGGCAATGCGGCCAGTAACGGCAGCAGGCCGAGGCCCAGGGTCGGCATGGCGGGCACCGCCACCGCCTCGGCGGCCAGTTCGGTCAACAGGACCGAGACCTCCGCCAAGCCCATACCGTCACCACCGAACTGCTCCGGCAGCGCGAGCGAGAGTAGTCCGGTCTCGATCAGACTCGGCCACAGCTCGATATCGCGTGCCGGTTCACGCTCCAGCAAACTCACGACGACCTCGGCCACGGCATCCTGGCCCTCGTCCCGGGTGAAGTCCACGCTTTACTCCCAGTTGGTTGGTCGACTAGCTGTCCGCATCGCGAGGCAGTCCGAGGATTCGCTCACCAGCCACGGTCAACAGAATCTGCTCGGTTCCACCAGCGATCGACAAACACCGCGTGAGCAGGAACTCTTTTACCACCTCTGAGTCCTGCGCACCGGTTGGACCTGCCGTTTCCACCGCGAATTCGGCCACTGCCTGGCGGTGCCGGACACCGACGAGCTTGCGCACACTGCTCTGCGCTCCCGGATCACCGCCCGCCAGCATCCGAACCGCGGCACGCTGTTCCAGCAATAATCCAGCGATCGCATCGGCGACAAAGCCGCCGAGCCGATCGTTCAATAGCTCCGCGCCGGGCCCGGTGGCGGGCAGTTTGGCGATGAGCTCCTCCAGCACCGGCCCGATCCCGTTGCCGCCCATGGCGACTCGTTCGGTCGACAGGGTCGAGCGGGCGATCTTCCAGCCGTTGTTCAGCGCGCCGACCAGACCGTCGTCGGGCACGAAGACGTCATCGAGGAAGACCTCGCTGAACCGCGCCTCCCCGGTGATCTGCACCAGCGGACGCACCTCGAGTCCGGCACTGCGCATATCGACGAGGAAGTAGCTGATGCCGCGGTGCTTCGGTGCGTCCGGATCGGTCCGGGCCAGGCAGATCGCCCAGTTCGCCCGATCACCCAGCGACGTCCACACCTTCTGTCCGCGCAGCACCCAGCCGCCGTCGACCTTCTTGGCGGTGGTGCGCAGCGCGGCCAGATCCGAACCGGCCTCCGGCTCACTGAACAGCTGACACCAGACCACCTCGCCGCGCAGCGTCGGCCACGCGAAGCGGTCGATCTGCTCCTGGGTGCCGTGCTGCAGCAGGGTCGGAATGGCCCAGCCGCCGATCGCCAGATCCGGCGACTCCAGGCCCGCGCGCCGCAGTTCCTCCGAAATCACCAGTCCCGTCATGGGATTCGCGCCACGCCCGTACGGTGCGGGCCAGTGCGGCATGGCGAGCCCGGCGTCGACCAGTGCATTGCGCCGCTGATCGGCAGGCAGCGCGGCGATCGCGGCCACCTCGGCGGCCAGCTCGTTCGCATTGCTGTCGTCGACCTCGACGCCGGCTGTGTTCGATTCGCGGCGCTCCCGGGCCCCTCCGTGGTTACGCTCCGCTGCCTCCTCCGGGGCCGTCGCTCGCGCCGCTGTGTTCGATTCGCGGCGCTCCCGGGCCCCTCCGTGGTTACGCTCCGCTGCCTCCTCCGGGGCCGTCGCTCGCGCCGCAGAGGCGAAGACCCGATCCGCACCCGTAGTCCGACGCTGCCCCGCCCGGGTCAGCTCCGTGACCCTGGCCCGCCAGCGCGCCGATCCACCGAGCAGCTGCCGCAGTGCGGTGGCCCGGCGCAGGTAGAAGTGCGCGTCGTGCTCCCAGGTGAAACCTATGCCACCGAGCACCTGAATGCAGTCCTTGGCGGTCTCGACCGCGGCGTCCAGCGAGATCGTGGCGGCGATGGCGGCCGCGATGGGCAGTTCCGCACCGCCCTCGTCGACCGCGGCCGCGGCATCGGCCGCGACGGAACGGATCAGCTCGGCCCGGCAGAGCATCCACGCGCAAATGTGTTTGAGCGCTTGGAAAGAGCCGATCTTGCGCCCGAATTGCTCACGCACCTTGGCGTATTCGACGGCGGTCTCCAGGCACCAGCCCGCCACACCGGCGAGCTCGGCCGAAACCAGTACCGCGAGAAGATCTTCCACCGCATGCGGCGACTCGAACACCCGGTCCGCGGGCACTCGCACCTCGGCGCAGTGCACACGCGCCAGTGGCGTACTCGGGTCAGCGGGTGCCAGCGCCTCGACACGTAAGCCGTCGGCATCGGGCCCGATCACGCACCAGCGCAACCCATCCGGCGTCTGCACCGGCAACAGCACCGAAGTACCCGGCGCAGCGCCGAGCACCGATTCCCAGACACCCGTGAGCAACAACTCATCGGATGCGACCGGTACCCTCACCACGTCCCCGACAACGAAGTCGAGCGCAACACCGCACGGCATATCCTCGGCGAGCGCGCCCGCGGTGACCAGGTTCGCCAATGCGGTGGACAGCACCGGCCCACCGACCAGATCGTGCGCCGCCTGCTCGACCAATACCGCCAGGTCGGCGACCGATCCACCGAGGCCGCCTGCCGCTTCGGCAATGGCGACCCGGAAAATTCCGAAGTCCGCCAACCCGGGCCAATATGCGCGCCAGAAGTCCGTCGGCTCGTCCCGCATTGTTGCAATAGGACGTACCGATCCGGCCCATCCGCGCATCGACTCCTGAACGGCTTTATGCTCGTCAGTGGTGGCGATGGTCACAGTCCGTACCGCCTTTCCGGCGTGACTCCCACACCTAGAACATGTTCTAATATCCTAGCTGGGCGGAAGTCAAGAGACGACCGATGCCCGTTGCCGGAATGCAGGAAAGGACTCTCATCAATGGCCAGTCCCTCCCGATCGCAGCCAGCCGATTCGAATGCGGCCGGGCAAGCATCGGCCACCGCGACGGTCACGACGCTGAGCGAGGACGAGCTCAGCTCGGCCGCGCAGCGGGAACGGCGTAAGCGAATTCTGGACGCGACGCTCGCACTGGCCTCCAAGGGTGGTTACGACGCGGTGCAGATGCGCGCGGTGGCCGAACGCGCCGACGTGGCGGTCGGCACGCTGTACCGGTATTTCCCGTCCAAGGTGCATCTGCTCGTTTCCGCGCTGTCGCGGGAATTCGAGCAGATCGAGGGCAAACGCAAACCACTTGCCGGCCAGACGCCGAACGAGCGCATGCATCTGCTGCTGACCCAGATCACCCGGATGATGCAGCGCGACCCCTTGCTCACCGAGGCGATGACGCGTGCGTTCATGTTCGCCGACGCCTCGGCCGCCGCGGAGGTCGACCGGGTCGGCAAGGTGATGGACCGGGTATTCGCCAGGGCGATGAACGACGGCGAGCCCACCGAACGCCAGTTGGCGATCGCGCGGGTCATCAGCGATGTCTGGCTGTCGAATCTGGTCGCCTGGCTGACCAGACGCGCCTCGGCCACCGATGTGACCGAGCGACTGGAACTCACCGTGGATCTACTGCTCGGCGACAACGGCGGCCGCTAGCGACCGCTTGCTGGTCGCTCGAAAAGGCCAGCCGCCAGCTAGCACCGGTCAGCTCATGCCCGGCAAATCGACCGGGCCTGTCGCGCAGCATCAATCGAATCGGCCGACGTGAACCTGCACACGCTGGTGGTTGTGTAAAAACGCGTCAGCTGGGCAGATCCAATACGGGGCGGCTAGACGCGTGCGCAATCATGCGCACGCCACGCGGCGCGCTTCGGTGCGGCAAATTCAACACAGTATTGTCACGCGTGCCCCTGAAAAAACTCCTCCGATCACTAGGTTGGATGCGTGAGCGCACAGGATCTGCCACTGGAACTTCGCCGTGCACTGTCGACGGTCGCGCGCGTGCCACGGCTTTTGGTCGCATCGGACTACGACGGGACGATCGCACCCATCGTGTCCGACCCGGCGAAAGCTTTTCCACATCGGGAATCGGTAAGCGCGCTACGAGCGCTTGCCGGTCTCACCGGAACGACCGCCGCCGTGATCTCCGGCCGTGCCCTGCGAGATCTCGCGGCATTGTCGCGACTTCCGGTCGAGGTGCAACTTATCGGTAGTCATGGTTCGGAATTCGATGTGGGTTTCGTGCATGCCATCGACAATGACGCCAAACAACTGCTGGTCGAAGTCCAGACCAGTCTGACGCAGATCGCCGCGGAAAATCCCGGCGCCAGCGTCGAGATCAAACCGGCCAGCGTCGCGCTGCATGTGCGCAATGCGAGTCCGGAAATCGGGCTGCGCGCGCTCAAAGCGGTGCGCCAGGGTGCGGCCTGCTGGGTCGGCGTGCAGGTGACCGAGGGTAAATCGGTTATCGAGCTCGCGGTGATCCAGACGGATAAGGGCGTCGCGCTCGATACCGTCCGGCATCAGGAGGGTGCTTCGGCCGCGGTGTTCTTCGGCGACGACGTCACCGACGAGAAGGCCTTCCGCATGCTGTCCGGCCCGGATGTCGGCATCAAGGTCGGCGACGGCGAGAGCCTGGCCAAATATCGGGTCGACACCACCGAGGCGGTGTCCTGGGCGCTGGCCTTCCTGCTCGAGGAACGGCGCACCTGGTTGGCGGGGGCGAGCGCGCCGCGCATCGAGCGGCTGAGCATGCTGGCCAGTCCGCGCTCGGTGGCGCTGCTCACACCCGACGCGACCGTCACCTGGTTCTGCCACCCCGAGCCCGATTCGGCCGCGGTCTTCGCCCATCTGCTCGGCGGACCGCAGGCCGGACACTTCACCATCGAGCCGGAACGTCCCGGTCTGCCGCTGTCGCAGCGCTACATCGACGGCACCATGACCGTCGAAACCCGCTGGGCCAAACTGCAAGTGGTGGACTACCTGCCGCACGATGTGGCCCCCACCCGCACCGACCTGACCCGGGTGATCACCGGCGACGCTAAGGCCGTCGTAACCTTCGCGCCCCGACCGGAATTCGGTCAGGTACCGGTCAGCATCGAAATCGAATCGAACGGACTGCGCGTAGTCGGCACCAACGATCCGATGGTGCTGCGCTCCCCCGGTGTGCACTGGCAGATCCATTCCGACGGTATGCACAGCTCCGCGCGCGCCGTCGTCGATCCGTCCCGCGGCCCGATCGTGCTGGAAATGCGCTGCGGCACGCAGGATCTCGCGCCCGCCATGGTCAGCGAACCGGAGCGGCGCAGGGATGCCGAGGACTACTGGTCCAAGTGGGCGGCCAAATTGCAACTGCCGCCGCTGAAACCGGATCTGATGAAGCGTTCGGCACTCACGCTGCGCGGGCTGGTGCACGCGCCGTCGGGTTCGATCCTGGCCGCCGCCACTACCTCCCTGCCGGAAGACATTGGCGGCGTACGCAACTGGGACTACCGCTACTGCTGGCTCCGCGATGCCTCGCTGACCGCACAGGCGCTGGTTTCGCTCGGCTCGCTGACCGAGGCCGAGGAGTTCCTCGGCTGGGTGCACCGGGTCCTGGAGACGCTGCCCGGTCCGGAACGCCTGCACCCGCTGTACACGCTCTACGGCGAAACCCTGCCGCCCGAGGCATCGATCGATCAGCTGCCCGGCTATGCGGGTTCGCGTCCGGTCCGCGTCGGCAACGCCGCGAATATGCAAGTGCAGCTGGATGTTTTCGGTCCGATCGTCGATCTCATCGCATCGCTGGCACACGGTCGCGAGGCGAAGGGGCTGACCGACCCGGACAAGTCGCTGCCGGACGCCGACTGGGAACTGGTGCACGCCATGGTCTCCGCGGTGCAGCGGCGCTGGCAGGAACCCGACCACGGCATCTGGGAGATCCGCGGCAACCCGCGCCACCACGTGTACTCGAAGGTGATGGGCTGGCTGACCGTGGACCGGGCGATCACTCTCGCGCAGCGGTTCCAGCGTCAGATCGATCCGCTCTGGATCACGTTGCGCGACACCATCGCCGACGAGGTGAAGTCCAAGGGCTGGAACGACGACGTCCAGTCCTACACCGCCGCCTACGACGGCACCGATCTGGACGCGGCCACCCTGCACATCGGCCTCAGCGGACTGATCGACCCGTCGGATCCGCGTTTCGCGGCGACAGTGGTCGCCACCGAGGCGGAGCTGCGCAGTGGCTCGACGGTGTACCGGTACCACCACGACGACGGCCTGCCCGGCGGCGAAGGCGGCTTCCACCTGTGTGCGGCCTGGTTGGTCGAGGCGTATCTGCTGATCGGTAAGCGCTCGGATGCCGAGGCGCTGTTCGCGCAGCTGGTCGATGTCGCCGGACCGACTGGTCTGCTCAGCGAGGAGTACGACCCGGTCGCCGAACGCTCACTCGGCAACCATCCACAGGCATACAGCCATCTCGGCCTGCTGCGCTGTGCACAGCTGCTGGGCAAGCCGGTGGAAGCGCTCGTCTGAGCCGACCGCCACACAGTTCCGGGCCCGCGAACCGATCGGTTCGCGGGCCCGGCCCGTATCCGGGTCGAGTGACGCGGCAAACATCGACTCGTGCCGAACCGGGGCCTCCTGCTACAGTTCAAATGGTAACGATTTCCATTATGATCTAGAGCACGCTCAGATCTGCCGCACTGCCAGGAGTACCCCGCGCGTGAGCACACGGATTGCCATCAGATTCGCCGGTATCGCCGTGGGGGTAGCCACCGCTCTGGCGCTCACCGCCTGCGGTAGTTCGAAGGATTCGGATAAGCCGAGCGTCGTCGCGTCCACCAATGTCTGGGGCAATATCGCGGCAACCATCGCGGGCCCAGATGCCTCGGTGACCGCGCTGATCACCGATCCCGCCGCCGATCCGCATTCGCACGAAACCTCGGCCGTGGAGTCGGCCAAGATCAGCGATGCCGATCTGGTCGTCTTCAATGGCGGCGGCTACGACGAGTTCATCGAGAAGGCGATCCAGGGCAAGGACAAGCGCACCGTCGACGCATTCGAATCCCGCACCGACAAGAGCGACGAGAACGAGCACGTCTTCTACGACATCGGCACGGTGAGCACGGTCGCCGACCGGATCGCGAGTGCCCTCGGCGAAATCGACTCCGTCCACGCCACCGCCTACGCCGACCGCGCCGCCGCATTCAAGAGCCAGCTGAGCGCGATCACCGCCGCCGCCACCAAGATCGCGGGCGAGCACCCGAAGACCCCGGTGCTGCAGACCGAACCGCTGGCGCACTACCTCTTGGTCACCGCCGGAACCCAGGATCTGACCCCGCACGAATTCCAGGAGGCGATCGAGCAGGAAACCGATCCGGCTCCCGCCGCTGTCGCCGCCACCCAGGATCTGCTGACCGGTAAGAAGGTTCGCGCGCTGATCTACAACATCCAGACCGAGGACAAGATCACCAAGGATTTGCGGGCGCTCGCGCAGTCGAATGGCCTACCCATCGTCGAGGTGACCGAAACGCTGCCCGGCGGTGTGGATTACATTCAGTGGCAGACCAAGAACGCCCAGGCCCTGGCCCTGGCGCTGGCCTGATCGCAATCGCATGACTAGGGGAGCCACGCTGACCACCGAAGACACCGACAAGGTGGAGCGGCGGTCCGATACCCGCTCAGCCGCCGTCGAACTCGATTCCGCCAGCCTGTCGTTCGGCGAACGCAAGCTTTGGCAAGGACTGGATCTCGAGATCGCACCTGGTGAATTCGTCGCGGTCCTCGGGCCGAACGGATCCGGTAAGACCTCACTGCTGAAGGTGCTGCTCGGTCAGCTCGCGCTCAGCTCCGGCACCGCCGATATCGCAGGTGGGCCCGCACGGGCGGGCAATCCTGATATCGGCTATGTGCCGCAACAGAAGACGATAGATGCCGGTGTGCAACTGCGCGGGGTCGATCTGGTCGGACTCGGCGTCGACGGGCACCGCTGGGGCCTCGGACTGCGGCGTCGCGCCGAGCGCAAGCATAAGGTCCGCGCGGCCATCGCCGATGTGGGCGCGGAGAAATTCGCTTATGCGCCATTGGAATCCATGTCCGGCGGCGAACAGCAGCGGCTGCGGGTCGCACAGGCGTTGGTCGGCGATCCCAAGGTGCTGCTCTGTGATGAACCGCTGCTGAGCCTCGATCTGGCGAATCAGCGGTTGGTTTCGGAACTGATCGATCGACGCAGGCGGACCCATGACACCGCAGTGCTTTTCGTGACGCACGAGATCAATCCCATTCTGCCGCTGGTGGATCGGGTGCTGTATCTGGTCGACGGGAAGTTCCGGATCGGTACGCCGGACGAGGTGATGACCTCGGCGGTGCTCTCGGAGCTGTACCAGACCGAGGTCGATGTGCTGCGGGTGCGCGGGCGGCTGGTCGTCGTCGGCACCGGCGACACCATGGACGCGCTCGGTGCGGCCGGTGCCCAGCACTGCGCGACGCTTGCCGATGAGCTGCCCGAATCGGCCGGGGTCCGTTCGTGAACGACAAGCTGTCCGATGTCGTCTCGAAGATGTTCGACTTCACCACCACCGCGGACCTGCTCTCGTATTCCTTCGTCCAGCAGGCGGTACTCGCGGCCGCGCTGCTCGGACTGCTGGCCGGTGTGATCGGGCCGCTGATCATCAGCAGGCAGATGTCGTTCGCGGTACACGGCACCAGCGAGCTCTCGCTGACCGGTGCGGCCGCCGCGCTGCTCGCCGGAGTCGGGGTCGGGCTGGGCGCGATCGTCGGCTCGGTGGTGGCGGCAGTGCTGTTCAGTTTGCTCGGCACCAAAGCCAGAGAACGCGATTCGGTGATCGCGGTGGTGCTGTCGTTCGGACTCGGGCTCTCGGTGCTGTTCCTGTGGCTCGGTCCCGAACGCGCCGGATCGAAATTCTCACTGCTGACCGGTCAGGTGGTCAGCGTCGGCTACAACGGGCTGGCACTGCTGCTGACCTGCACCGTTTTGGTGCTCGCCGTACTCGCGGTGGTGTACCGGCCGCTGCTTTTCGCGAGCTCGGATCCCGAAGTCGCACTCGCCCGCGGGGTTCCGGTGCGGGCGCTTTCGGTGGTGTTCGCGGTCATGCTCGGCATTACCGCGGCCTTCGGTGTGCAGATCGTCGGCGCGCTGCTAGTGCTCGCCCTGCTCATCACGCCCGCGGCCGCTGCGGCGCAACTGACCGCGAATCCGGTGCGCGCCACCGTGCTCGCGGTGGTGTTCGCGGAAACCGCGGCGGTGGGCGGCATCCTGTTGTCGCTCGCGCCCGGCGTTCCGGTCTCCACCTTCGTCACCACCATCTCCTTCCTGATCTACCTGGTCTGTCGCCTTCTCGGCCCCCGGCGCCGTCAGGCCGCCCGCGCCCGCTGACCCCGCTCACCAACCCGTGCCGGTGCCGCCCACTTATCGCTCACCGCGCACGGGATCATGCGTGCCGCGCACGGCTACCGGCACAGCGCGCGGGCCAGGTGCCCGCGCTTGGCGAGCACCTGGCCGGTGGGCGGTGGATCAGACCGTGAACAGAGCGATCAGGACCACGATCGAACCGCCGAAGACGATGACGTGGCGCAGGTTCTGCAGGTACGGGGTCACCCAGCGGGGAAAGGCGGCTTCGGCGACGTCGAGGAAGCGCTGGACGCCGATGCGGGCCAGTTCCGGGTCACCCTTGCGGGCGAAGGCGGCCTGGACGCTCTTGGCGGCCGTCAGGTTGCTGTACAGGATCGCGACATTGCCGAGCAGCACCAGCACCTGGAAGATCCAGGACAGTGTCCGGCCCCAGTCGTTGCCCGCCAGATTCAGCACGGCCATCGCGGTCATCACCAGTGCGATCCCGACCGGGGCCCAGGTCTCGTGGCCACCCGCGTCGAACCGCATACCGTTCTCCCCGAGGACCCCGGGGCGCACACCCTGACGGGCCAGCTCGGCATCGGCGGCGGCCTGGGCGGCGGCTCCGTAGCGGTGGCGCACCAGCGGAATGCTGACGAAAGCGAGAGCGATCAGCAGTTGGGCGACGGCTGCGACGGTCATCATGGCGGTTCTCCTCATCGGGTTGTTCGTCGAGTGGCTCCTCGAATGACCGAACGATCTCCCGCCGCGCTGACAGCGCGCTGACACCTGATCGGCCCGCGCTGACAACAGCCATCAGCGCAGGTCAGCAAGGCTCTAGTCGGCCGTAGCAACCGTTTGATGGCAGTCGCCTTCAGTCGAACGCCCCCGGTTTCGTATGCTCGACCCACGCGCCCCATCTAACGAATGGTGACCAATGATCGACTTCACGATTCCCGCCGAACTCGCCGCAGAACGCGACCGGGTCCGCCAGTTCGTCATCGACAAGATCGTCCCCTTCGAGCGCGATCCGCGACTCACCTCGCACGGCCCCACCGACGAATTGCGTCAGGAACTCGTCGAGCTGGCACGCGCGGAAAAACTCCTGACCGTGCAGGCGCCGGAAGCCCTCGGCGGGCGCGGCCTCACCCATATCGAGCAGGCCGTGATCTACGAGGCGGCGGGCTGGTCCACCCTCGGCCCGGTCGCCATGAACTGCGCCGCGCCCGACGAGGGCAATATGTTCCTGCTCTCCAAGATCGCCAACCCGGATCAGGTCGAGCGCCACCTCGCACCCGCCGTCGCCGGACACCGGCGCACCGTCTTCGCGATGACCGAACCGGACGGCGCGGGTTCGGACCCGAATCAGTTGGCCACCGAGGCCGTCTTCGACGGCGAGAACTTCACCATCAACGGCCGCAAATGGCTCATCACCGGCGCGGACGGCGCGAAGACCTGGATCATCATGGCGCGCGTCGCACCGAACCCGCATGTGCCCGACGGCCCGACACTGTTCCTGACCGAAGGCGACCAGCCCGGCATCGTGATCGAACGCACCATGAACACCATGGACCGCAATTACGTCGGCGGTCACGGCGTGGTGCGCTTCGAGAATCTGGTGCTGCCCAAGGACGCGCTGCTCGGCGAAACCGGTCAGGCACTGCGTTACGCCCAGCTGCGACTGGCTCCGGCCCGGCTCACCCACTGCATGCGCTGGCTCGGCGCGGCCGAACGCGCACAGTCCATCGCTGTCGAATACGCCAGGACCCGCACCGCCTTCGGCAAACCGATCGGCGACCACGAGGGCGTTTCGTTCATGCTGGCCGATAACGAGATCGCACTGCACCAGTGCCGCCTCACCATCTGGCATGCTTGCTGGCTGATGGACCAGGGCGAGAAGGCCAGGCATGAGAGCTCGATCGCGAAGGCATACGTGTCCGAGGAGTTGTTCAAGGTCGCCGACCGCTGCGTACAGGTGCTCGGCGGCATCGGCATCAGCGATGAGACGGTCGTCGAAATGATCTTCCGCGACATGCGCGCCTTCCGTCTCTACGACGGCCCCACCGAGGTGCACAAGTACGCCATCGGCCGCCATGTGTTGCGGCTGCGTTGATTTGCCGCGCCTGCGGCGCGGCGTGTTCGCGGCCCCCTTCTGTCTCGCGTCCGAGCCGTCGAGACTCGCGACTACGTCGCATGCGCTTCGACGGCTCGGACGCGAGACGGGCCGCGAACGTCGCTCGTAAGACTCGCTCCGTGCGGGGTGACCAGTGCTTGAACGGCCTTTGCCAGGCTCGGCACGCAGCCCCATAGGTCGACTAACATGCCAGGCATGAGTTCGGAACTGCTCGTCGATGTCTCCGCGGGCATCGCCGTCCTCACCCTCAACAGACCCGCACAGCAGAATGCCGTCACCCCGGCCATGGCCGCCGAATTGAGTGCGGCACTGCAGCGTTGCGACGTCGAGGATGCGATTCGCGCCGTCGTCATTACCGGTACAGCACCCGCGTTCTGCGCGGGTGCGGATCTGTCCAACCGGGTCGGCGAGGTCAGCGCGACCATCGAACCGGCGCCGTGGCGGGTGCGCAAACCGGTGATCGCAGCGGTGAACGGGCATGCGGTCGGCATCGGACTCGCGCTGGCCCTGCAATGCGATCTGCGGTACATGGCACAGGACGCCGTCTACGGACTGAATCAGGTGCGTCGCGGGGTACTCGCCGACGGCTACGCGCACTGGACGCTGCCGCGGCTGGTCGGCATGGCCAATGCCGCCGACATCATGCTGACCGGTCGCACCTTCGACGGCGACGAGGCCAAGGCCATGGGCCTGGCCAATGGCTGCCTGCCCGCGGGCGAGGTGCTGCCGACGGCACTCGCCATCGCCCATGACATCACGAACGGCGCGGCGCCGCTGCCGGTGGCACTGTCGAAGCGGCTGCTATGGGAGAGCCTCGGTATGAGCCCGGCCATGGTCGGCCAGCTGGAGACCGATCTGAACGAGCACGTCGGCAAGAGCATCGACGGCGGTGAGGCGATGGCTGCATTCCGGGATCGCCGCCAGCCCAATTGGACCGGCAGTATCAGCGAGGAATGGCCGGCCTGGGACAGCACGGGCGACAAGCAACGGCCCAGCCTGGATTGACCCGCTCGGGTTACGCGCGGCCGCCGACCAGGATGAGCAGGAAAACGATCGCCATGCAGACCATGAGGATCGTGCCGACAACGCCGAGGATGTAGCCGACCAGCACCTGGGCGCGGCCGCCGTAACCGCCGTGGGACTCCTCGATCTGGTCGAGCGCGCGTCTGCCGAGCGCCCAGGCCACCGGTCCCAGCACACCGCAGCAGAACAGACTCGCCGCACCGAGCGCCAGCACCGCCGTTGCGTGCGGATGCTCGATCGTCTCCTGGGGAGCCTGGTTCGGGATGACCACGAGTCGAATTCTACGGGGCCGGAGTCGATTTGCGGTTCAACCCCGGCGGCCGATTTGCCCGATCGACCGCGATCGGTGATTTGCGGTCCGCCCGTTGCGGTTCGAACGCGTCGCCGATTCGGCGGTGCACCAGCCGACTTCCGGTGCTCAGGCCCGGCGCTGACGCGCGATCTCGGAGAGTACGACCCCCGCCGCCACGGAAGCGTTCAACGATTCCACCGGACCCGCCATCGGAATGCCGAGGATCGAATCACAGGTCTCGCGAACCAGCCGGGACAGGCCCTTACCTTCCGAGCCGACCACGACCACGGTGGGAATGCTGCCGTCGAAATCATCGAGGATGGTGTCACCGCCCGCGTCGAGTCCGACGATCTGAAACCCCTGCGATGCCCAATCCTTCAGTGTGCGAGTGAGATTCGTCGCGCGGGCGACCGGAAGCCGGGCCGCGGCACCGGCACTGGTGCGCCAGGCCACCGCGGTTACGCTGGCGCTGCGCCGCTGCGGAATCAGCACGCCCTGGCCGCCGAAAGCGGCCACCGAACGGATCACGGCACCCAGATTGCGCGGATCGGAAATATTGTCCAGCGCGACCAGCAGCGCGGGTTCGGCCGAATCCTGGACCCGCGCAACCAGATCATCCGGATGGGCGTACCGATACGGCGGCACCTGCAGCGCAACACCCTGATGCAGTCCATTGGCGCTCAACCGATCCAGATCGGTGCGTGGCACCTCCAGGATCGAAATGCCCGCATCTGCGGCAATCTTCACACTTTCGGTGAGCCGGTCGTCGTTCTCGGTGCCCACCGCGACGTACAGCGCGGTCGCGGGCACACCCGCACGCAGACATTCGACGACCGGATTGCGGCCGAGCACCATCTCCGGACCGTCATCGCTCTTGCGTCCAGCCGGGCGAGCACCACCGCGCGGACCCGGCCTACCTTGAGCCGCGGCCTTCGCCTTGGCGGCCGCGCGCTTGGCGGCGGGATGTTTGGTGCGCGCCTCGGCGGGCGGGGTCGCACCGCGCGGTTCCAGACCGCGCCGACGCTGTCCACCCGAGCCGACGACCGCGCCCTTCTTGCTGCCGCCCTTACGAATCGCGCCTCGACGCTGCGAATTACCTGCCATCAGTTCGCCTTTCCACGCTGTACCGCGCCCGGCGAATGCTGTGCCGCACCCAGCGACCATTCCGGACCCTGTGCGGTATCGGTCACTTCGATTCCGGCGGCCTGCAACCGGTCCCGCGCCGCATCGGCGCTGGCCCAGTCCTTCGCGGCGCGCGCCTGCTGGCGGCGGTCGAGTTCGGCGCGCACCAAGACGTCCAGGGCATCGAGCGCGACGGAACTGTCCTGTGGGCTGTACCACTGCGGGTCGAACGGGCAGACGCCGAGGATATTCAGCATGGCCCGGACCTGCCCGGCCAATTCGACCGCCTCGTCGATCGCACCCGATTCCAGCGCCTTATTGCCCTCGTGCACAACGCGGTGCACCTCGGCCAGGGCCCGCGGAATCGCCAGATCGTCGTCGAGTGCCTCGGCGAACGCATCGGTCCACTTACCGACCGCGATCTCCCCGGCCCGTTCGGCCACCCGGTGCACGAACGCCTCGATGCGCTGGTACGAGGCCGCGGCGTCGTAGAGCGCCTTGTCCGAGTACTCCAGCATCGAGCGGTAGTGCGCGCTGCCCAGGTAGAACCGAAGTTCAACGGCCCGAACCTTTTTCAGGACATTCGGCACCGAGAGCACATTGCCGAGCGATTTGGACATCTTCTCGCCGCCCATGGTCACCCAGCCGTTGTGCAGCCAGTACTGCGCGAAACCGGCACCGGCCGCCTTCGACTGGGCGATCTCGTTCTCATGGTGCGGGAAGACCAGATCCATTCCGCCGCAATGGATATCGAATTCGGGGCCGAGATAGAACTCGGCCATCGCGGAGCATTCGAGATGCCAGCCGGGCCGACCGGGACCCCACGGCGACGGCCAGGTGGGCTCACCGGGTTTGGCGGCCTTCCACAGCGTGAAGTCGCGCGGATCGCGCTTGCCCGCACCGGCGCTCTCGCCCTGGTGCACGTCATCGAGTTTGTGCCCGGACAGGCTGCCGTACTCCGGATAGCTGACCACGTCGAAGTAGACGTTGCCCTCCGAGGCATAGGCGTGCCCGCGCTCGATCAACCGCTGCATCAGATCGATCATCTGGGTGATGTGGCCGGTCGCGCGTGGCTCCACCGAAGGCGGCAGTACGCCGAGGGTCTGGTAGGCGTTGTCGAAGGCGCGCTCATAGGTGGACGCCCACTCCCACCAGGGCCGGCCCGCTTCGGCGGCCTTGGTCAGGATCTTGTCCTCGATATCGGTGACATTGCGGATGAACCACACGTCGTAGTCGTGGGCGAGCAGCCAGCGCCGTAGTACGTCGAACGCGACTCCGCTGCGCACATGGCCGATATGTGGTTCCCCCTGCACGGTGGCGCCACAGAGGTACACCGAGGCACGGCCGGGGACCAGTGGCGCGAAATCGCGCATGGTCCGCGTGTCGGTGTCAAAAAGGCGCAGAGTCACGGAAGTCGATCCTAGCTGGTAGATAAGGCCGTTCACGGAGCGGCTCAGGTCGGCGGAGGCTGGATCAGCGACACTCTTGTAGCAGGGCGGTAGCCACTGCCGCAATGCCCTCGCCGCGACCGGTCAACCCGAGGCCGTCGGTTGTGGTGCCCGACACCGAGACCGGGGCGCCGAGCAGCTCGCCGAGCACCTCTTGGGCCTCGGCGCGACGCGGTCCGATCTTCGGCCGATTGCCGATCACCTGGACCGCCGCGTTGACGATTTCGAAGTCCGCCTCGTCAAGGAGCCTTCGCACTTCTTTGAGCATGGCCGCACCGGAAACGCCTGCCCATTCCGGCCGTCCGGTACCGAAGACCGCGCCGACATCGCCGAGTCCGGCGGCGGAAAGCAGCGCATCGCACAGTGCGTGCGCGGCGACATCGCCGTCGGAATGTCCGGCGCAGCCGTCGTCGCCCTCGAAAAGCAGACCCGCCATCCAGCACGGCCTGCCCGCTTCGATGGGATGGACATCGCTGCCGATGCCGACGCGCATACTCATGACAGACCCACCGTCCGGGCACCGTCGAGCACGGCATTCGCCAGCAGCAGATCGAGCCGGGTGGTGATCTTGAAAGCCATGGGGTCGCCCGGAATGGTGCGCACCCGGGTGCCGAGCAGTTCGACCAGCCCCGCGTCGTCGGTGGCCTGCAGGCGCTCATCGGCATAGGCCGCGCGCAGCAAGTCGGCGGCGAAACCCTGCGGAGTCTGAATGGCGCGCAGACCGGCGCGGTCGGGCGTACCGGTGACCTCGCCGCGCGCGTCGACGGATTTGATGGTGTCCACCACCGGCAATGCGGGCACGACGGCTTCGGCACCGGCGCGCAGTTCCGCGACGACCCGGGCGATCAGCTCGGGCGGGGTCAGTGCGCGGGCGGCGTCGTGCACCAGGAAGTGGGCGGCATCGGGGGCGGCGGCGATACCGCAGCGCACCGAATCGGTGCGCTCGGCGCCGCCGATGACCACGCACACCGACTCCGAGGGCGGCAGCAGGGCAACGGCGCTCTCGACGAGTTCGGTGGGGACCATCACGATGATCCGGTCGACCGCCCCGGAGGCGATCAGGCCGTCGACGGCCAGCCGGACCATAGGTGTGCCGCCGACCGTGACGAACGCCTTGGGTGTCGATTCACCCAGACGAACGCCACGGCCGGCGGCAGGCACCAACGCAACGACGGATCCGTCGCTGTTAGAAACGTTCACGGTCAGGAAGCCGCGGCGAGAACCTCATCGAGGAGCGTCTCGGCCTTGCCGTCATCGGTCCCCTCGGCGAGCGCGAGCTCACCGACGAGGATCTGACGGGCCTTGGCCAGCATCCGCTTCTCACCCGCAGACAGGCCGCGGTCCTGCTCCCGACGCCATAGATCGCGAACGACCTCGGCAACCTTGTTCACATCGCCGGAGGCGAGCTTCTCCAGGTTGGCCTTGTAGCGGCGAGACCAGTTAGTCGGTTCTTCGGTGTGCGGCGCACGCAGCACCTGGAAGACTCGGTCGAGACCCTCCTGGCCGACAACGTCGCGCACGCCGACATATTCGGCGTTTTCTGCGGGAACGCGAACAGTCAGGTCACCTTGGGCGACCTTGAGGACCAGATACTCTTTTTGCTCACCCTTGATGGTGCGAGTCTCGATTGCTTCGATCAGCGCCGCTCCGTGGTGGGGGTAAACGACGGTGTCTCCGACCTTAAAAATCATGTGTCCCGTGCCCCTTTCGATGTTCACAGTTTAACATGCGACTCGGTAACGGCGCGATCAACTGTGCAGGTCAGGGCCACAACGAGCCAACCGCGGGGGTTGACAGAACCGGTGCGGTGTGCATTGCGTTGTGCCAGAACAGGTTATCGACCGGCGCGGACAGCACACCGGACGGTCCGCGAACCCAGCAGCGTGTCCGCCACCGCGCCGCCGCCACGCAAAACCGTTACCCAACGGATGCCGAGCAACGGGGTGTCCGAACCATCCATCTCTGGGAACCACCACGGAGCGAGTCTTACGAGCGACCGTTCGCGGCGGCGCAGGCGCGGCAATTAGACACAGCCCGCGCGCCCGCGCCGCGGAGGCTACTACTACGCTGCCTAGTTATTACTCTCCCTAGCGGAGTGAGCCCGGTCGACATGGAGGGACAACCCGTGACTGCCCTGAAAGCTGTGACCGCCTCGACAGGGGCGCGTCGTCGCATGGTTTCGGTTGCCGTGCTCGCCGCCGGAGCAGCGCTCGTGCTGTCCGGCTGTAGCGCAGGCCAGATCTCGCAGACCGCGACCCAGGTCGCCGCGGTCAACGGCAACCACGCCGACATCGACCGGATCTCGCTGCGCAATGTGCACATCGTCTTCCCGGCCACGGGCACCGACTACACCAACACCAAGGGCGGCAAGGCGATCATCGCGCTGTCGGTCGTCAACAACGGCGAGACCGTCACCGACGAGCTGACCAGCATCACCACCGACCTCGGCACGGTGAAGATCACCCCGCCCGCAGGCGCCTCGGCCTTCAAGATCGCCCCGCAGCAGACCGTCGTCGCGGCGACCTCCCCCACCAGCGCAACCGCCGCCAAGTCCGACGAGCACGGTGCGACGCCGAGCAGCACTGCCGCGCCGACCACCAGCGCCACGCCCGACTCGCACGGGGCAAGCGACAAGACCACCGTCGATCCGGAGAAGAAGCCGGGTCTGATCGAGATCACCGGTCTGTCCAAGGACATCATCCCCGGCCTCACCTACCCGGTGACGTTCAACTTCAAGCAGAACGGCACCGTGACCGTGCAGGTCCCGGTCGACGCCGGTGCGGTCACCGAACGGCACGAAGGCCAGACCGCCGCGACCGAGGGCGAGCACAAGGGCGGACACTGATCCGCTGACCGCCCCCGGGCAACGTACGGCTGTCGCGCATTCGCGCGGCAGCCGTTTTCGTATCTGTCGAGCCCGCTTGTCGGGGGTGGTACGTAAGGTGCGCCTGTGGCCAAGACCAAGTCGATCTTCCGATGCTCCGAATGCCGGTACGAGGTCGCCAAGTGGGTGGGCAAATGCCCGGACTGCGGCGCATGGGGCACCGTCGACGAGGTAGCCGGATCGGCGGCGACCGCGGCATCGCCGATCGGGCGCAAGGCCATGCTGCCGAGCACCGCCGCCGCGCCCATCTCGCATATCGATTCGAAGGTCACCAAGGCCAGGCCGACCGGTGTCGAGGAACTCGACCGGGTGCTGGGCGGGGGCATCGTGCCCGGATCGGTCGTACTGCTCTCCGGTGAGCCCGGAGTCGGCAAATCGACGTTGCTGTTGGAGGTCGCCCACCGTTGGGCCACTCAGCGTGAGGAGAAGTCGCTGTATGTCACCGCCGAGGAATCGGCCGGACAGGTTCGGCTGCGCGCCGACCGGACCAATGCGGTGCACGAAAGGGTCTATCTCGCAGCGGAATCGGATCTGTCGATCGTGCTCGGCCATGTCGAACAGGTGCGCCCGACACTGCTGGTGGTCGACTCGGTGCAGACCATGCTCGTGCCGGAGGTGGACGGCACCATCGGCGGCGTCACCCAGGTACGCGCGGTGGCGGCGGCGCTCACGTCACTGGCCAAGGCGAGCGGGATCGCGGTGCTGCTGGTCGGACATGTCACAAAGGACGGCAATGTCGCGGGCCCGCGCACGCTCGAACATCTGGTGGATGTGGTGCTGCAGTTCGAGGGCGACAAGAACTCCACACTGCGCATGGTGCGCGGCATCAAGAACCGATTCGGCAGCTCCGACGAGGTCGGCTGTTTCGAATTGCACGACGACGGGATCTCCTGCGTCACCGATCCGTCCGGGCTGTTTCTGCACCACCGCACCGATTCGGTATCGGGTACGGCGGTCACGGTCGCGATGGACGGTAAACGGCCGCTGGTCGCCGAGGTGCAGGGCCTGACCGTGCACACCGAGATCCCGAATCCGCGGCGGGCGGTGAGCGGGCTGGACTACAACCGGGTCGCGATGGTGCTCGCCGTACTGCAGAGCCGCGGGCGGGTGTTCCTCGGCAAGCACGACGTGTACGCCGCGACCGTCGGCGGCATGCGCCTGCTGGAGCCAGCCGCGGATCTCGCTGTGGCACTTGCCATTGCGAGCGCCGAACGCGATCAGGCGCTGCCGGTCGGCTGGGTCATCCTCGGCGAGGTCGGGCTGGCGGGCGAGGTGCGCCGGGTCACGGGATTGGAGCGCAGACTCGCCGAGGCCGAACGCCTCGGCTTCACCACCGCCCTGGTGCCGCCCGGCTTGGCACGTACCAAGAGCGGCATGAAGATCCACGAGGTGACCGACGTCAAGTCGGCCATCCGCCTAGCCGGTCTGCGCAAACAGCGCGCCGCAACCACCGAGACCGCCCCCGACTTCTGAGCCGACAATGACTCTCGGACAACCTGAGTGATCACGCACAGCCAGTGGCTATCACGCGCAAGCCATAGCCTGTGCGCGATGACCACTGGATATGTAAGAGCGACCGAGGGTCAGGCGATGTTGAAGGGTTCGGCGGCGCTGCGGAGTGAGCCCAGTTGGGCGACAACGGCGTACGCGCCGGGCGGAACCTGGACGCGGTCGCCCGCACAGTTGGGTTGGGAGGTCGAGCCCGACCAGGTGACCATGAAGGCCGCCTGCTCGCCGCGGTTCAAGGTGCGGACGTCGGGGGCGCCGTCCGGGTAGCAGTCGGTGCTCGACCATAGGCGGCGCTGGCCGTCGAGGCTGGTCACCGAGACCTGCTGCAGTCCGGAGCCGACATCGCGCGAACAGGCCGTGGACGAGATATTGGTGATCACGATGCCGAATACCGGATTCTCACCGGTCTTGTAGGTCGGCTGCTCGACGGTCACCTTCACCGCGAGCGACTGATCCGGACAGATACCCGCGGCGACCTGGCTGGCGCTCGCGGCCGCAGCGGTAGTGCCGGTGGGCTTCGCGCTGGATTCGCCGGTGGTCGGCGACGGCGTCGAGGAGGATGCGCCCGCGGGCTTATTCGTCGCCGACGCGGAACTGGTCGCGGCCGCCTTTGCCGCACCGGGCGAATCGCCGCCGCGCGTGACCGTCAAGACCAACCAGATCACCAGTGCGAGCGCCACGACCAGAACACCTACGGCGAGCGCGCGGCGTCGCCAGTAGATCTCCGGAGGCAGCGGTCCATTCGGTTCCAGCACGGAGTCAACGGTAAGGGCACGATCCGGTACAGCGACTCAGGACCCCGGCGTGTCGGATCGGAAAACCCGCGCGCGGCAGGTAAATTCCGCTCCCACCGCTGGATGTCTCGGATCGGCCGGATCAGACCAGCTCACCGATATTGCCGACGACCCGCTGCAACTTGACTTCGCCCTCGGCCAGTTTGTATGTGACGCAGGCGATCGCGCATTCACCCGTGGCAACGCGCTGCGAAATGATCATCGAGCGCTGCATGAGCAGCCGGCTGGTCTCCACCACATGCCTGGCCTCCATCTCGTCGACGGTGGACAGCCCTTCCCGGCGCCCGATCAGAATCGACGGCGTGACTCGCTCGACCACACTGCGGATGAATCCGCCGGGCACCTCGCCGCCGTCCAGCGCGTCGATGGTGGCCTTCACCGCACCGCAGCTGTCATGGCCGAGCACCACGATCAGCGGCACATTCAAGACCTGCACGCCGTACTCGATCGAGCCGAGCACCGAGCTGTCCACGACATGGCCCGCGGTGCGCACGACGAACATATCGCCGAGGCCCTGGTCGAAAATCAGCTCGGCCGCCACGCGGGAGTCACCGCAGCCGAAGAGGATCGCGTGCGGGTGCTGGCCGCTGACGAGCTTGGCCCGGTCGGCCGCGCCCTGACTAGGATGCAGCAGGTTGCCGTTCACGAAGCGTGCATTGCCCTCGCGAAGGGATTTCCAGGCACTGATCGGGTTGGAATCCGGCATACCGACCATTGTGCACATCGCAATGGTTACCAGCGAGTCCGGTTCGTTACGGCTCGGCAAATATCGACCGGCCGCAGGACAATAGGAACGGTGAGGGCAGTGTCGGAAGGCGGCGCAGCGCAACAGCGTGCAGGCGGAAAACCCAAGATCACGACGGGTGCCAACCGGGTGGATGCGGAATCGTTGCTGGACTGGTATCGGGAGACCGCGCGGGATCTGCCGTGGCGGCGCAAGGACGTCACTGCCTGGCAGATCCTGATGAGCGAGATCATGCTGCAGCAGACGCCGGTGGTACGGGTCGAACCGATCTGGCGGGAGTGGGTCGCGCGCTGGCCGGTCCCCTCCGCCATGGCGGCCTCGTCGCAGGCCGAGGTGCTGCGTGCCTGGGGCAAGCTCGGATATCCGCGCCGGGCGCTGCGGCTGCACGAATGCGCGAAGGTGCTCGCCGAGGAACACGGTGACGAAGTGCCGACCGATGTGGATGTGCTGCTCGGTTTGCCGGGTATCGGCGCGTATACCGCGCGCGCGGTGGCCTGTTTCGCCTACGGACAGCGGGTTCCGGTGGTGGACACCAATGTTCGCCGGGTGGTGGCGCGTGCGGTGCACGGGCGCGCGGAGGCCGGTAATCCGTCGTCGCGCGATCTGCCCGAGACCGAGGCGCTGCTGCCGCACCGAATCGACCATGCCGCAATATTTTCCGCCGCGCTGATGGAACTGGGCGCGACGGTGTGCACCGCGCGCACGCCCGACTGCTCGCGTTGCCCGCTGCCGCAATGCGCCTGGGTTTCGGCGGGCAGACCGGTCTCGGATGTGGTGCGCAAGACCCAGAAGTACGAGGGCACCGATCGTCAGGCGCGCGGTCGGCTGCTCGACGTGTTGCGCGACGCGACCGGTCCGGTCGAGCGAATCCGGTTGGATATGGCCTGGACTCGCGACCCCGGCCAGCGCGACCGAGCTTTGGACTCCCTGCTGGTCGACGGCTTGATCGAGCAAACCTCGGACGGGTTGTTCGCGCTGGCCGGTGAGGGCTGGACAATCGGGGTTTCGAGGCCGGGCTGAACAGCCTCATGCGGGAAGGTTCAAAACTTTCCGGAGGAAGGCTTCGACCTCGGTGCGGTAGCGCTCGGGTTGGTCGTCGTGCACCAGATGGCCCGCGTCCGGGATGCGGACGTAGGCGGCGTCCGGGTGGACGTCGGCCATCTGTCGCATCTGGCCCTCGGGGGTGATGGTGAATTCGCCCTCGATCAAGAGAACGGGCGCTTCGACCGCGCGCCATTGCGCCCAGAAGTCGCGGGTCCCCCACTCCTCGGAGATATCGCGGAAGGTGGCGACCGAACCGTGCAGGCGGTAGCCGTCGGGGCCGTGCTCGAAGGAGTCGAGGAAGTAGCGCCCGGCGACCGGGCCGAAGTAGTCCAGCACCGCATCGGCATCCGGAAACGGCTGCGGCCAGGACTCGATCATGGCCGCCCAGTTCGCTGCGGTGCGGCCGCGGAAGTCGGGGGCGATATCCTCGACCACCAGCGCGCGCACCCGCTCCGGATATCCCGCGGCGAAAACCCAGCCGTGCAGACCGCCCATCGAATGGCCGATGACCACCATGGGTTCGGAAATTTCGGCGGTGGCCGCGGCGAGGTCATCGATGAAGGCCTCGGTGGTCAGTTCCACGGGCGCGGGACGACCGTGACCGGCGGCGTCGAAGGTGTAGACATGGCCGAACTTGCGCAGCCAGTCGAGGTGATCGCGCCAGGTGCGGGCACTGCCCATCAGTCCGTGCAACAGCAGGATCGGCACCCCTGCTCCACCTTCGTCATACAACACTGTGACATTTTGCAGCGCGGCCCCCTGGTGTCTCGCATCCGACCCTTTCGAGCGACCTGCAAGCAGTCGCTAGCGGCGCAGCCGAGACTCGCGACTTCGTCGCATGCGCTTCGGCCGCTCGGCTGTGTCGATGGCCGCGCCTTCGCGCGGACGCGAGACGGGCAAGACTCGCTCCGTGGTAGCCGAGTTCATCGGCGAACGTATTGTCGAGCGCATGGCTGTTGTGAAGATCAATGCGATCGAGGTTCCGGAGGGCGCGGGCCCCGAGTTGGAGAAGCGATTCGCCCATCGCGCGCACGCGGTCGAGGGCTCGCCGGGCTTCCTCGGCTTCCAGTTGCTGCGGCCGGTAGCCGGGGAGAACCGGTATTTCGTTGTCACCCAGTGGGATTCGGAGGAGTCGTTCGCTGCGTGGCGCGACGGTCCCGCGCGCGAGGCCCATGCAGGCGAGCGGCAGAAGCCGGTTTCGACGGGTGCCTCGCTACTGGAATTCGAGGTCGTACTGGACGTCGCGGCCAAGTCCGCTTCCTGAAACCGCTGGGCAGACGCGGCGCGCGACTCGCCCATTCCGGCCTGGGCAAGTTACCCGCCGTGTTGACGGCGGGTGTGGACAGATGTCACAGTTCGAAATGACAAACGCGAGGGTGACGCGGTAATTCGGTGAAATTCCGGAGCGGTCGCGCCACTGTGTTCTTGCACCGAGTCCTTGGTGCCGGAAAGCCAGACACCGGCACCTTCGCACCGAACAACTCACGGGACGCGCATCCCTAGGAGGACTCGAATGGCTATCGCGCATTCACCGATTCGGGCAACTGATTCACTCGGCACGCTGCTCATCGCAGTGGGCGTCGTTCTTCTCGCATTGCTCACGCTGTACCTGGTCGGCTTCGACCAGGGCGTCATCTCGCGCAGCGGGATGTACCTGCATGAGCTCATGCACGACGGACGTCACCTGCTCGGTGTGCCGTGCCATTGATCGGATCGCTCAAGACCCTGCTGCTCCGTGGCCTGCTGGCCGGTCTCATCGCCGGTCTGCTGGCCGCGACAGTGGGCTACTTCGTCGGCGAACCCAAGATCGACGCCGCCATCTCCATCGAAGAGGCCAATACCGCCAAGGCCGCCGAGCACGCCCAGGAACCGGCCGGGCATACGCACGGTGACGAGGAAGAACCGCTGGTCAGTCGGTCCGGACAGAAGTTCGGGCAGTTCCTCGCGCTCGGACTCGCCGGGCTCGCGCTCGGGGCGATCTTCGCTTCGGTCGCGCATTTCGCACGCCGGTACACCACCTTGTCGGGGCCGAAGCTCGCGCTGGGATTGGCATCGGCCGGTTGGACCGCGATCGTGGCGGTGCCGTTCTTCAAGTACCCGGCCAATCCGCCCGCCGTGGGTGAACCGGACACCATCAACCAGCGCACCCTGCTGTGGTTGGCGGCGGTGCTACTCGGACTCGCTGCCGTCGGTATCGGGCTGTACGTCTACAAACTGCTTGCCGCGCAACTCGGTACGGTCCGGCTGATCGCCGGGGTCGCGGCGTTCGTCCTCGTCGTCGTACTCGGGTACGTCCTGTTGCCCGGTGTGAACGAGGTGAAGGACGACTTCCCGGCCGTACTGCTGTGGCAGTTCCGTGCCACATCGCTCGGCGAGACGGCCACCCTGTGGGCCTGCCTCGGCCTCGGTTTCGCGGCGCTCACCGAATTCGCCACGCGCGATAGCACTCCGGTACGAGAAACAGCCGCTACCGCGGGCTGATCCGGAGTTCGGACCGCAAAAGGCAGTGTCGGTCGCATGACCGGCACTGCCTTTTCCGTACAGCCACGAACCGACCCACCGCGCTCGGTTTCCGTGGCGTTCACCGGCCTCGTCGTCGCGCTGCTCTGCGGCGTCGGCGAGGCCATCACCTACACGGCCGTGCAATTGGACCGCCCGAACGCCGATATCGGCTCGCTCGCAACGGGTCTGGCCATTCGCGGCGGCATCTACCTGGTGGTTCTCGGCGTTGCCATCCAGATGGCGCGCGGTGCCCGCTGGGCCAGACTGGTGCTCACCTTCGGCATCGGCGTAATCGGCCTGGCCTCGCTGATCATCGAACCACTGGCAGCCACGTTGTCCGCCAAGCAAATCGGCGACCTGTTCGCCGACCTCACCGCATCCGCGGTGATCACCGGAACCTTCCGCACCGGGCACATCCTGGCCGTCCTGGTCGCCATCCCCGCCATGTACCACCCGACCGCGCGCCCCCACTTCCGGCGCACCTAGATGGCCTCGCATACCCAGTGCCTATCTCGCACCGGCTATTTGGTATGCGAAGTAGTCACCAGGTATGCGCAGACTCACTGCCACCGGGGCCGGACCAGGCCGGATTCGTAGGCCATGACCACGAGTTGGGTGCGGTCTCTGGCGTCCAATTTCATGAGGATGCGGCTGACGTGGGTGCGGGCGGTGGCAGGGCTCATGAAGAGGCGTTCGCCGATTTCGGCATTGGTGAGGCCCTCGGCTACCAGGGTCATGACCTCGCGCTCGCGGTCGGTGAGTTCGGTGAAGGCGGCGGGTGGGGGTTGTTTGGCATGGGCGGAGAATTCGGCGATGAGGCGGCGGGTGACGCCGGGTGAGAGCAGGGCGTCACCCGCGGCGACGACCCGGATGGCGCGGACGAGATCGGCGGGTTCGGTGTGTTTGACCAGGAATCCCGTCGCACCCGCGCGCATTGCTTCGAAGACGTATTCATCGAGTTCGAAGGTGGTCAGCACGACCACCTTCACCTCGGCGAGTTTCGGATCCTCGGCGATCATCCTGGTGGCGGCAAGGCCGTCCAGGACCGGCATTCTGATATCCATCAGGACCACGTCGGGGGTCAGGCTGCGGGTCATGCGGACGGCCTGTTCGCCGTTGTCGGCCTCACCCACCACCTCGATGTCCTCCTGCGCGTCGAGCAGGGCGGCGAAACCGCCGCGCACCAGGGCTTGGTCGTCGGCAACCAATACCCGGACAGGCCCGCCCGTGTCCCTCGAATTGCCGCCGTTCATCGCGCCTCCTCCTGAGCCCCCACCTGGGTCGGTAGCCGGGCCACCACGCGGAATCCGCCACTCGGCCGCGGACCCGCGATGAGCTGGCCGCCCAGGGCGTGTGCGCGCTCGCGCATGCCGAGAATGCCATTGCCGCCGCTCGCTCCGGACTTCGATTGTGTGCCGGTGGCGCGAGCGTTGTCGATGGTGATCTCGACCGAATCGGCGGCATAGCGGATGGTTACCGCGGCCGGTGCGCCAGGCGCGTGGCGGACCACATTGGTCAGCGATTCCTGGATGATGCGGGCCGCCGCCACATCGACGACGCTGGGCAGTTTGTGTGCGGTGCCGATAATGCGGGTGTCGACCGTGAGACCGGCGGCGCGGGTGCGCTGCAGCAGTGCGTCCAGGTCCTCGATGCTCGGGGCCGGGCTCCGCGGGGCGGGCGGCGGCGGAGCTTCGACGCTGCGGGCATCCGAATTATCTCGGGCCCGCTCGGAATCGGGGCGTGCGGGCGCGGATTCCGGCTCGACCTCCGAGTCGCGCACTTCGGCCGCGCTGCCACTGCGGATCGAGTGCAACAGCGTATGCACCTCGGCCAACGCATCCTTACTCGCCGCTTTGATTGCCGCGAGCGCCGATTCGGCCTGTTCCGGTTTCCTGTCGAAGAGCTCCAGCGCCACCGAGGACTGCACATTGATCAGCGAAAGACTATGCGCCAGTACATCGTGCAGTTCGCGCGCGATCGCGAGCCGTTCCTCGCTGGCCCGCCGTTCGCGCTGCGCCTCCTCATCACGGCGTGCCGCCTCGGCCCGCTGCCTGCGTGCCACCAGGACCGCTTGCCGCTGGCGGATCCCCTCCGCGATCGCGACCAGCACACCCAGCCAGGCGATCATGCCGAAGGCCAGCCACGGGTCGGCCGGATGCCCGACCAGCGCGGGCAGCGGCCAGACCAGCGCAAGATAGCCGATCGGCGCGAGCGGATATGTCCACCAGCGCGATCCGACGATCGCGGCAGTGATGAATGCGATCACCAGCGAGACGAAGATCGGGCCGTAGCCATAACCGCGCAGCAGGTACACCGCGCAGGACGCGATCGTCACGAGCAGCGCGGGCAGCGGGTAGGCACGGCGTAGCAATAACGCCACCGGTCCGATGAGCAACAGCACATAGCCGAACGCGTCGAGCGAGTGCACTCCGGTCTGGCGCAGGTTGGCATTGCGTCCTCCGGCGACCTGGATCGCCGCGACGACCAGCGCGAGCACCCAGTCCTGAACGACTGGGCCACGTTTCGATTCCCCTGGCGCTGTCACACTTGCAGCCTATTAGCCCGGACCGGCCACGACGTCCGCCGCGCTACGTATGCTCCCCGCCTCCCCGAGTATTTGCCGGGCATCGGCGCCGCAACGGTCGCGTCGCGGGCCGTCGGTCGAGGTGACCGCCAAGAGTGGGCGTTCACCTGCGCGCCTGCGAAATCGGTCGTCGCGCCCGCTGCCACGGCGCCTCGTAGGCCGCGGTACGTACGCCGAGCACCGCCGCGCGACGGATGCGTCACCCCTGGTCGGGGGCGGATTCTCGGTGCATGACAGATTCCGTCGTGGTCACCGCAGGGCTGACCAAACGCTATGGCACCCACGCCGCCGTCGACCGCGTGCATATGCATGTCGCACCCGGCGAGATCTACGGCTTCCTCGGTCCGAACGGCGCGGGCAAGACCACCACGCTGCGAATGCTGGTCGGATTGATCCGTCCGACCGAGGGCTCCGCCACCGTGCTCGGACATACCCCGGGCGATCCGGCCGTGGTCCGCCGCATCGGCGTCCTCATCGAGGGCCCGGGCTTCTACCCCTACCTCACCGGCCGCGACAACCTGCGGGTACTCGCGAAATACGGCGGCCTAGCGCGTGCCGACGTCGAGGACGCACTCGACCGCGTCGGGCTCGCCAATCGCGCCGACGACAAATTCCGCACCTACTCCCTCGGCATGAAGCAGCGCCTCGGCGTCGGCGCGGCCCTGCTCGGCCGTCCCGATCTGCTGATCCTGGACGAGCCGACCAATGGTCTCGACCCGCAGGGCATGGCCGAAATGCGCGAGCTCATCACAACTCTCGCCGGTGATGGTCATACCGTGCTGCTGTCCAGCCACATGCTCAGCGAGGTGCAGGAGATCTGCGATCGCGTCGGGGTGATCTCCGGCGGGCAACTGCTCACCGAATCCACGGTCGCCGAATTGCGCGGCGCCTCTTCGCTTTTGCTACGGGCCGAACCGCTCGAGGTGGCTTTTCCCGCAGTGCGCCGAGCGGTCGGCGAGCGCTCGGCCATGTTGACCGCGGGCGGTATTCGGATCGAGGCCGGTGCGGACAGCGCGCCGGTGGTCGCGCGAGCGGTCGTCGAATCCGGCGCGGATCTGCTGGAGCTGCGGACCGATGAAAAGTCCCTGGAAGAAGTGTTCTTCGAAATGACCCAATTGGAGCCTGCGAAATGAACGGGACCGTGAAAGACCTGATGGCGAGCACGAGAGCGGAAATGCTGCGGCTGCGTAAGTGGCCCGCATTCTGGATCATTCTCGGCACCTGGATTCTGCTGAATCTCACCTTCGCCTACCTGTTCAACTACCTCGCCTACTCCTCCGGCGATATGAAGACGATGTCGAACGGCGTGCCCAAAGACGTGCTGCTGCACCAGATGTTGCCCGCCGCGGTGCCGGAGGTGTTCACCCAGGGCATGGCGATGTTCGGTGGTGCGCTGATGCTCATTCTGGGCGCATTGACCATCGGTAGCGGATATGGCTGGGGCACTTGGAAAACCGTGCTCACCCAGGGTCCGTCGCGGACCGATGCGATCGGCGGTGCGCTGATCAGCTTGGCGGTCACGGTTATCGGACTGGTGTGTGCCGCGTTCGTCGCGGATATCGGGGTCGCCTCGGTTATCGCGATAACCCGATCACAGTCGCTCGCACTGCCAGACCTCGGCCAGGCGGTGTACGGAATCATCACCGGCACAGCGATTCTCGGGATGTGGACGCTGGCGGGCGCACTGATCGGGGCGATCGCACGCGGTCCCGCACTTGCCGTCGGACTCGGGCTGGTGTGGGTACTGGTGGTGGAGAACCTGCTGCGCGGTGTCGCGGCGATCTTCAGCCCGATCAAGGTGCTCACCGATCATCTGCCCGGCACCGCGGCAGGTTCGATGGCGGGTGCGATGCGGACCGTCGAAGGGCCGTCGACGCCGGGGGTGCTCGACATCCTGTCGCGGACTCAGTCGCTCATCGCGCTGGTGGTGTACGTGGGACTCTTCGCGGCGGGCACGACGTGGCTGGTGCGGCGGCGCGATATGGTCTGATCCCACAGGCACCGAAAACCGTTGGCGGACAACAGTTCGTCAGCGGTTCGGCGCATTCAGGGCTCGGACAGCACGGAGCGGGCCAGTTCGGCCAGCGCCGCCGCGATCTGCGCGGAAGTGAGACCCCGCGCCCGCTGATGCCGGTAGACCTCGGCGGCCAACGGCGCGAGCAGCGAATCGACCATGGCGTCCGGTTCCCCGACGCCTGCGGCCACCAACAGCGACCGGACGTGCAGGAACCAGAAGCCGTACGCACCGGTCGCGAACCGCGCGCCGCCGGTCTCCGCGCCGAGCACCAAATCCGCGTGCCCGTCCAATAATTCGACCATGGCGGCATAGAAGGCGGCGAGCCGTTCGGCGGGTGGTGCGCCGGGGCCGAGCGGTGGTTCGCCGCGCAACAACTGCTCCTGCAGTGCGCGTTCGTGTTCGTCGAGCAGTGCGACGGCGATCGAATTCGTATCCGGATAGCGGCGATACAGCGTGCCGCGTCCGACCCCCGCCGCCTTGGCGATGTCGTCCATCGTGACGGTGCGCGGATCTCGCGTTGCGAACAGTTCGGCGGCCGCGGCGAGCACCTTGGCCCGGTTGCGGGCCGCGTCCGCGCGCTCGGTAGGCACCGTGGGTTCCGAATGCCCGCCGAGCAGGTCTATATCGCTGTTCACCGGCCCGACTGTACTCGACTTTCCAAGCAAGTGGACAGATCGTCCGGTTATCGGTACGGTTCAACCGGACATAGTGTCCAGTTAAATGCACGGGAGAGATCGTGAGCACGTTGTTGCACCTCGATGCCAGCGCACGGCGTCGTTCCCTCAGCCGGGAACTGAGCGCGACATTCGCCGAGGCGTGGCGCACCGAGAATCCGGAGGGCGGCTATATCTATCGCGACCTGGCGGCTGACCCGGCGCCCTTCATCGACGAGGCATGGACCGAACTCTGCGATGCCGTCCTCGCCCAACCCAGCACTGATCTGAACCGCCTCGCCGAACTGGTCCGCACACCGCGACAGGCCGCCGCCTGGGCGATTGTGGAGCCGCTGCTGACCGAGGTACTGGCCGCCGATGTGATTCTGATCGGCACCCCGATGTACAACTACTCGATCCCGGCAGCGCTCGAGGCCTGGCTCGATCAGGTGACGTTTCCGCGAATGTCCTCGGGTGACAGGCGATTCGTTGTCGTCTCCGCACGCGGCGGGTCCTATGCACCCGGCGCCCCCAAGGCCGCCTTCGACTATCAAGAGCGCTATCTGCGCGATTTCTTCGCGGGCCATTTCGCCGTCACCGACACCGTCTTCGTCAATGCGGAACTCGCCAATTCGAGGCAGGACCCAGCACTCGCGCATCTGCGCGGCAAGCATGACGAGTCCTATTCGGCCGCGATGGAATCCGCGCGCTACCTGGCCAGCCGCTAGCGACTGCGCACAGGTCGCTCGAAACGATCGGAGTACCGATGAATTGGATCATTCTCGGCATCGCCGGACTGGTGGAGATCATCTGGTCGCAGAGCATCAAGCCGACCGAGAACTTCACGCGCCTCGTCCCGACCGTCATCTGCTTCGTACTCGGCGCGGTCGCGGTGTATCTGCTGTCGCGGGCCATGCAGACCCTGCCGGTCGGCACGGCCTATGCGGTCTTCACCGGAATCGGCGCGGTGGGCGCGATCAGCCTCGGTGTCGTGATCAACAAGGACCCGATGAGCGCGGGACGGCTGCTGGCGCTGTCGCTGATTCTCGGCGGCATCGTGCTGGCGCGCGTCACCAATCCGGAGTGAGCAGCTCCGGCGGTCCAGTCCGAACCATGATCGAACCAGTGTGGGGGCCAGATCTACTTCGGTACTCGACTTCGCTTGGCGCACGCGGGATTTGCCGATAAGGCGGCCCGCGACCGGAATTCCGAGGCCTGGCCGCTGGTACTCGAACAGCTCGATCAGCGCACGACCGAGCCCGCCTGACCATCACCTCCTGGTGCACTCGATTCGGACTGCTGCCTCCGCACGCGTCGCCGGGGCGGCGGGGGTAGGTTCGACTGCGAATTGTGATTCACACATCTTCGAAAGGACCGTGATGCCCACACGTACCGCGCGCACCGCTTGGACCGGTGGCCTCCAGGACGGCTCCGGCCAGGTCGAGCTGGCCAGTTCCGGTGTCGGCAAGTACGACGTCTCCTTCCCCAAGCGCGCCGCCGACGACGCCGACGGCACCACCAGCCCCGAGGAACTGATCGCGGCGGCGCACTCCTCCTGCTTCGCCATGGCCCTCTCGGCCCAGATCGGCAATGCCGGTGGCACGCCCGAGAGCCTGGACGTCACCGCCGATGTGACCCTCGGCCCGGATCCGGACGGCGGCTTCCGCATCAGCGCCATCAAACTGACCGTCCGCGGCCGGGTATCCGGCCTGGACGCCGACGGCTTCGCCGCCGCGGCGGCCGCCGCCAAGGCGGGCTGCCCGGTCAGCAAGGCCCTCGCCGGGGTGGACAGCATCACCCTCGACGCCGCCCTCGCCTGACTTCCCGGCTCCTCGCACAGCCAGCCTGTGCGAGGAGCCCAGTGGTTATGCGAGCGCCGCGTACGCGCACAGGCGTAGGGCGAATATCGTCGGCAGGCCGATGTCCGGGTGGCGGTGTCGGGCGCAGGGTTGGGTCATGAACATTTTCGCGCAACCCGAGGCCATGACCTTCTTGGCCGATCACTATGACGGCGGATGGCATCCCTGGCCGTTCTTCTGGATCTTCCCATTGCTGTTCTGGGCCACCGTCATCGTCTTCTTCGTATTCGCGCGGCGGCGGTTCCGGGGTCACCAGAGTGGAATCGGTACGCTGCGAACCGCATTCGCGCGCGGCGAGATCACCGAGGATCAATATCGGAGTCGACTGGCGGTGCTGCGCGAACGCGGAGGGAAGTCATGACCATCGCCTTCGGCATCATCATCACACCGCGTTCGGGCTCCGAATGGGCCCGCGCGGTACAAAGCGCCGAACAGCAGGGCTATCAGACGATCCTCCTTCCGGACACCCTGAACACCCCGTCCCCCTTCCCCGCACTCGCGGCCGCCGCCGCGGTGACCACCACCATCCGACTCCGCCCGAACGTCTTGGCCGCTCCGCTGCGCAATCCGGCCGCCACCGTGCGCGAAACCGCCGCACTGCAACTGCTTTCGGACGGACGATTCGAACTCGGCATCGGGTCGGGGCGTCCCGATGCGAACGCCGAGGCCGAACGACTCGGCATGCCTTGGGGTTCGCCTGCCCAGCGCCGCGAGCAACTCATCGCCACCGTGGCTGCCGTTCGCGAACACCTCGATCCGGCGCCGCCGATCGTCGTCGCCGCGAATGGACCTCGAATGCTCACTGTCGCAGCAGGTTCAGCCGATCGAGTGCTACTTGCCGCGGGGCCGGATGCGACCGAGGCCGATCTTGCCGAGATGGTCCGGATCGTGCGCGACAATACCGATCGCGATGTGCGCTTCACCCATCAACTGGTCGGTATCGGTGACGAACTGCCGTTCTGGTTGAGCAAGCGGCTCGGACTCACCGCGGACGGACTGCGCGCGGCCGGATCGGCGGGTGTGCTCGACGGCGATCCGGCCACGGTCGCCGAGGTGCTCGAATACCGCAGGGAGAAGTACGGCATCGATGAACTGATCGTCCCCGGCGAACTGGCGCAAGCCTTCGCCCCGGCGCTCGCCCTGTGCACGAACTCGTCCGACTAACCGGAAGCCCCTAACCCGCCACAGCGCCGCGGTCGCAATTCTCGCGACTGCGGCGCTGTGCTGATATGCGCTGTGCTGATATGCGCGGGGCTGATATGCGCGGGGCTGTTATGCGCGGGGCGCTGTGCTGATATGCGCGCCCGTCATTGCCTGCGAAACTACTGCGCGTCCGGATTGGCCGCCTGGCGTTCGGCATCGGTGAATCCATCCACCGCCTGCCCCGGCGCGGCCATACTGCGCCGCGCCGAATATGCCGCGGCCGACGCGAATGCCCCGGCCGCTCCGGCCGGTGTCGCACCGTAGGTCAGCGAGCGCCGCGGATCGAATCCCAATTCGGACCCCACCGCTACCGCATCCATATTCGCGCCGAGGAATACGAAATCCCAGGAGTACACCTCCTGTTGCTGCGTAATCAGCGCCCGCACCGCGGCATGCGTCCATTCCCGGCTGGAATTCTCGTGCCCATCGGTGAGCACAACGACGATCACCGTGCCCGGCCGCTCGTGCTCGGGTCGAGCCGAGAGTTCCCGGCCGATATCGGTCACCAGCCGCCCCACTGCGTCGTACAGTGCGGTTCCACCGCGCGGCTGCAGGCTCAGCGGCGGCACCTCGGCGATCGGCCGATTCGCATAGACCAGTTCGTATTCGGTATCGAACTGCGCGAGCGTCACCAGCGTCGTCTTCGGTACCTTGCGCTGTTCTTCGATGTAGGCATCGAAGCCGCCCTCGGTGTCGGTTTTGATCGCCTGCATGGAACCCGACCGATCCAGCAGAACCGCGATCGATGTCAGATCTGAATTTGTCACCTAGCACCCCCGTGATAGTTGTCCGAATGACCGCTCCCCACGGTACGCCGCCGCTCGGACGTGCGAATTCCAGAAAAATGCCGCCCACCGGAAATCCGGTGGGCGGCATCTTCTAGCCGTTGCGATTTACTCGCCGGCGGCCTCGGCCGTGGTGGTGCCTTCGCCCGCACCCGTGAGCACGACCTCCGGCTTCTCCTCGGTGGCTGCCGCCTTGGTCAGCTTCGCCTTGCCGGTGAAGGTGAACTTGGCGTTCTCGCCGGAGCCCTCGCCGTCCCAGCCCTCGACGTCGACCACGATGGTCTGTCCCGGACCGATCTCGCCGAAGAGGATCTTCTCCGACAGCTGGTCCTCGATCTCGCGCTGGATGGTCCGGCGCAGCGGACGGGCGCCGAGCACCGGATCGAAGCCGCGCTTGGCAAGCAGTGCCTTGCCCTGCGGGGACAGCTCGATCTCCATGTCCTTGTTCTTCAGCTGCGTGGCGACGCGGCCGATCATCAGATCCACCATCATCACGATCTGATCCGTGGTGAGCTGGTGGAAGACGATCACGTCGTCGATGCGGTTGAGGAACTCGGGCCGGAAGTGCTTCTTCAGCTCGTCGTTGACCTTGAGCTTCATCCGCTCGTAGTTCGAACCCTCGGCGTTGGACTGGGTGAAGCCCAGGCCGACCGCCTTGGAGATGTCCGAGGTACCCAGGTTCGAGGTGAAGATCAGCACGGTGTTCTTGAAGTCGACCGTACGTCCCTGGCCGTCGGTGAGACGACCGTCCTCGAGGACCTGCAACAGGGTGTTGTAGATCTCCTGATGTGCCTTTTCGATCTCGTCGAACAGAACCACGGAGAACGGCTTGCGGCGCACCTTCTCGGTGAGCTGGCCGCCCTCTTCGTAGCCCACGTACCCGGGTGGGGCACCGAAGAGCCGCGATGCGGTGAAGCGGTCGTGGAACTCGCCCATATCGATCTGGATGAGCGCGTCGTCGTCGCCGAACAGGAAGTTCGCCAGCGCCTTGGACAGCTCGGTCTTACCGACACCGGACGGACCGGCGAAGATGAACGAGCCCGAGGGACGCTTCGGATCCTTCAGACCGGCGCGGGTGCGGCGGATCGCCTTCGACACGGCCTTGACCGCGTCCTCCTGGCCGATGATCCGCTTGTGCAGCTCGTCCTCCATCCGGAGCAGACGGGTGGTCTCCTCCTCGGTGAGCTTGAACACCGGGATACCGGTCCAGTTGGCCAGCACCTCTGCGATCTGCTCGTCGTCGACCTCGGCCACGACATCCAGATCACCGGAGCGCCACTGCTTTTCGCGCTCGGCGCGCTTGGCGACCAGCTGCTTTTCCTTATCGCGCAGCCGCGCCGCCTTCTCGAAGTCCTGCGCGTCGATGGCGCTTTCCTTCTCCCGGCGCGCATCGGCGATCTTGTCGTCGAATT
Organism: Nocardia pseudovaccinii; assembly: GCF_050942345.1. Lineage (NCBI taxonomy): Bacteria > Bacillati > Actinomycetota > Actinomycetes > Mycobacteriales > Nocardiaceae > Nocardia > Nocardia pseudovaccinii. Next base: position 843,414 of record NZ_CP192074.1, on the reverse strand, counting down.
CGCGCAGGTCCGGCGGGGCGGTCATGCGACGGATGCGCATCCGCGCACCGGCCTCGTCGATCAGGTCGATCGCCTTGTCCGGCAGGAACCGGTCGTTGATGTAGCGGTCGGCCAGGGTGGCCGCGGCCACCAGCGCGCCGTCGGTGATGGAGACCCGGTGGTGCGCCTCGTAGCGGTCGCGCAGACCCTTGAGGATGTTGATGGTGTGCTCGACCGTCGGCTCGCCGACCTGGACCGGCTGGAACCGGCGCTCGAGTGCGGCGTCCTTCTCGATGTACTTGCGGTACTCGTCGAGGGTGGTCGCACCGATGGTCTGCAGCTCACCGCGGGCCAGCTTCGGCTTGAGGATCGAGGCGGCGTCGATCGCGCCCTCGGCGGCACCCGCGCCGACGAGCGTGTGCAGCTCGTCGATGAACAGGATGATGTCGCCGCGGGTGTTGATCTCCTTGAGCACCTTCTTCAGGCGCTCTTCGAAGTCACCGCGGTAGCGGCTGCCCGCGACCAGGGAACCCAGGTCGAGGGTGTAGAGCTGCTTGTCCTTCAGCGTCTCCGGGACCTCGCCATTGACGATGGCCTGGGCCAGACCCTCGACCACGGCGGTCTTACCGACACCGGGCTCACCGATGAGGACGGGGTTGTTCTTGGTGCGGCGGCTCAGCACCTGCATGACGCGCTCGATTTCCTTCGAGCGGCCGATGACCGGGTCGAGCTTGCCCTCGAGGGCGGCCTGGGTCAGGTTGCGGCCGAACTGGTCGAGCACCAGCGAGGTGGACGGGGTACCGGCCTCGCCGCGCGAACCGGATTCCACCGGCTCCTTGCCCTGGTATCCGGACAGCAGCTGGATGACCTGCTGGCGCACCCGGTTGAGATCCGCACCCAGCTTCACCAGCACCTGCGCCGCGACACCCTCACCTTCACGGATCAGGCCGAGCAGAATGTGCTCGGTGCCGATGTAGTTGTGGCCGAGCTGCAGCGCCTCGCGCAGGCTCAGTTCCAGCACCTTCTTGGCACGCGGGGTGAACGGGATGTGACCGGACGGAGCCTGCTGGCCCTGGCCGATGATCTCCTCCACCTGGCTGCGCACACCCTCCAGCGAAATACCAAGGGATTCCAGCGACTTCGCCGCTACGCCCTCGCCCTCGTGGATCAACCCAAGCAGGATGTGCTCGGTGCCGATGTAGTTGTGGTTGAGCATCCGGGCCTCTTCTTGGGCCAGGACAACGACGCGCCTCGCGCGGTCGGTGAACCTCTCGAACATCGCTCCCTCACTCTCCTGCTCCGAAATTCTGGCATCCGACGCTTCCGTGGCGTCAGCCTGCCATGAAGCCCGGGGGTTGCGGCCCCGGCCTCCACTCTAGTTGGCAGGGGATTACGCCGCCTCCAGTCCACCCTATTGGGGACCGGCGACAACACGGTCATTCACTCATAACGTGCTAGTTGCGGGATACGTTTCCGCTCAGGTTTTGCCCTCAGCGAAATCGCCGCTCGCCGCTTCCCAGCCGTGGGTGTCACCCGGTGAACGGCGGGACGAACTCGCACGGCACCTCGCGCGCATGCGCCGGATCGAGGGCGTTGAGCACGAAGCGGGCGGTGCGCGGACTGCCCGCGATCGCCAGATGTTCGGAGAAGTCGATCGCGCAACCGTCCTGGACCACGATATTCGTCGCGTTCGGCCCTGGCACGAAGCCCGAGTCGTACGGGACGACGATCTCGTCCAGGCTGCCCATGATGTTGGTGTAGGTGATGCCGGGAACGTATACGCCGTCGCTGTTGAGATCCCGCAGGAAGGTTGAATCGCGTAACAACTCGGTGCAGGCCTGGCACAGCGAACCCGCCGCAGCCTGGAAGTACGGCCCGGCGCCGAGCCGGTCGGCGAATGCGGCCACATCCGCTCCGCCGCCCGCATTGGTACCGCGCCAGGCCGGTGCGATCGATACATATTTATCGATCTTGTCCGCACCGCCGAGCCGCTTGGCGTAGTAGTTCGGCAGCACCGTGCCTTGCGAATGCCCGACCACGTCCACCTTGCTCGCCCCGGTCGCCGCGAGCACCCGATCCACGAACGCCGCGAACTGCACCGCGCTCTGCTCGATCGGCAGCATCCCGCCGACCGCGGAGATCGGCCACGGCAGATCGTAGGCGCCGTAGGTCAACGAGAAGACGCAGTAACCTTCGTTCGCGAGCAGCGGCGCGTACAGCCCCCAATTCGTCTGCGCCCCACCACCCGTACCGTGTGCGAGCACCACCGGATTCGGATGCGCCGCACTGGGCTGACACCCCCAATCATTCGAACCCGGCAGCGAGCCACCATGATTCACCAGCTCATTCGGGATTCCGGCGAAGAAGTTGTAGTCGACCGGATATTCGGCCTGCGCACTACCACCCGCACCGACCCACAGCACGGCCAGCACGGCAACGACGATTGCGGACCCGGAAACACGCCGCATGGAGACCTCCAAAATCTGGAACGTGTTCCAGAACGTAGCGCAACTTATCGTCGCACCCGAGGCAGTTGAGACAACTCACGGAAGGAATCGCCGAGCGAAGTTCAGTGCGCAGCCAAGAACCGGGCGATCTCGATGGCGAGCCGCCGGGGTTGGTCCAGCGGAATACAGGTGGCGCTGTCGGCGATCTCGACGAGTTCACCATCGCCGAAGGCGGCCGCGAGCCGGGCGCCGTGGTCACGCGGCATGAGCTTGTCCCCGACAGCCCAGACCACGAGGGCGGGGCCGTCGAATCCGGCGACGGCCGCCGCCCATCGCTCCAGTTGATCGCGGGAATAGTCGTCGGACAGGATCTTTCGAACGTCTCTGCGCACCTCGGCCTCGGTCGCGAAGGGCAGCTGCCAGCGCTCGGACAGCTCCGCCGGAATCGGGCGCAGGGAAGTCGCGTCATTGCCCGCCAGCATCCGGCGCACCGCCGCACGTCGCGTCACCCAGCCCATCGCGGCGAACGCGCCCGGCACCCGGGCGGCCCTGGAGAAGGCCCGGCCCGCCGCCCCGGGCGGATAGTTGTCGAACGCTTCACAGGCACAGGCGACGATCGCTCGCAGCCGTTTGCCATAGCCCTCTGCCAGCATGACTTGAGCCGCGCCCCAATGGTTTTGCACGAGCGTCACGCGATCCAAATCCAAGCTCGCGCAGAAGTCGTCGACCAGCGCGGCGAGTCCGCGCACGGTCAGATCGGCATCCTGGCGCATCGGCAGGCGATGACTGCCCAGCGGCCATGTCGGCCGGATGTAGCGAAAACCCGTCGGCAGCTGCGCGACCACCCGATCCCACACCGCGGCATCCTTCATCGCACCGTGCAGGAACACCACCGGCGCACCCTCGCCCGATTCGACATATTCGATCGGCCCTGCGGGCAGCTCGATCACCTTCATCGCGTGCTCATCGCCGAAACAGTCTGCACCACGGCGGAATTGCTCCCGGTCGACTTGGCCAGCACCAAGTCCAGGATGCGATCCGGCAGCAGTCGGGCGGCGAGGGTGGAGGCCAGCGAGTCCAGGCCGACCCGGTACCTGGTCTTCGGATTGCGTGCTGTCAGAGCATGTTCCACCGCCTTGGCGAACTGCTCAGGCTTGGTCCTGCTGGACTTCGCCAGTCCCTCGTTCATCGCGACGAAGGCCGTGAAGCGTGCGCGGTAGAGCGCGGCGATATCGGGCGGGGCCTGTTCGAGCACGCGCTCCGCGGTATCGGAAACCTTGCCCCAGATCGGGGTCAGGATCGCGCCCGGCTCGATCACCGAGACGCTGACCGACTGGGCCGCGAGTTCGCGCCGCAGCGAATCGGACAACCCCTCCTTCGCGAATTGCGATGCGGCATAGGCGCCGAGAAACGGCGAGGCCACCCGGCCGACACCCGAACCGACATTGACGATCCGGCCGACCGGACCGGCCGTGGCGGTGCCGACGCGCAGCAGCGGCAGGAAGGTCCGGGTCACGGCGACCGCACCGATGACGTTCACCTCGAGCTGATACCGCAGGTCCTCGCTGCTGAGGCATTCCAGCGGCGCCGAATAACAGACGCCCGCGTTGTTCACCAGACCGAGCAGACCGTCCGCGCCACAGGTCTGCGCGATCCTTTCCCCGGCTGCCGCGATGGCACTTTCCGATGTGACATCGAGATGGATCGGAACGAGCCGCTCGGACTCGTTCGCCAACTCCTTGCCGACGACATCCGATCGCACCCCAGCAAACACCTGGAATCCCTTGGCCGCGAGATGGATCGCGGCCACCCGCCCCAATCCTGACGACGCACCGGTGACGAGAACCACGCCGCGCGGTCCAACCGAATTGGTCGCTTGCATAAGTACCTCATATTCGTCAAACAATCGGTCGCCGAGGGTGAAAGTTGTCACGATCGGCGACATCTGGATAGGTCGACACTTGCTACCCACGGGTAGGACAAGTCAAGGTAGGCACATCTGGTCGTGCGCTGCAAGCGGGCGGGCGAATGTGCGCAACGAAGCGCGGGGGTTCGGACTTCGCCACTTGAATTATCTTCGGTCACACCGGATTTCGTGCTGCCTAACGAACATTTGGCTCGGCAGTTGTGCGCCGAGACAAATGTAGGAGACGTTCGATGGTCATTCGTTCCAATTCATCCGAGTCCACCGAGAAGTATCGGCCGCTGACCGCGTATCAGCGTGACCTGATGGCGGTCGCATCGCGCCACCCAGACCTGCCGATCGTGCAGGCGTCGGGCTACAGCCACATCGACACAGCGGTCGAAACGGAACGGATGCGCCGATGTGCGGAACTGACCTTCCTCCGCAACGACGCGCCGCGCCTGCGCATCGAGTTCACCGAAGGTGAACTTCGGCAACGTATCAGCAATGAATTGCCCGAGCTCGAGGTGCACGATTTCTCCGGCGCGCCCGATCCGGAACAGGCCTGCCTGGACTGGATGCTCGCGGCCAATCGACGCACCATCACCGCGGATTCCGCGATGTTCCGGCTGGCGATTCTCATCGATACCCCGGAGTCGTTCTACCTCTACGGTCGCATGCACCACGCCGTCGGCGATGCGTGGACGATGAATCTCCTACTCGGACAGATCATTACCGACTACGAGAGCAAGACTCCCATCGACCACCTACCCGACTACCAGATGCCGTCGTATCTGTCGTTTGCCGAACGGGAGGAGGAGTACCGCGGGTCCGAGCGCTGGTCCGCGGACCGCGAGTGGTTCACCGGCTATCTCGACGGCGTCGTACCCGCGCTGTTCTCGCGCACGGCCTCGTTGGACACCGTCCGGCGCGGGTCGCAGACCTTCCGGGTAGATCCGGAACTGGTCGAAGCGATTCGCCGCACCGGGATCTCGATCTTCTCCGTGACCTCGGCCGCCATCGCCGCATATCTGTCGACCGTGCACCGCACCGATGAGATCGTGCTCGGCGTGCCGATGCTCAACCGGAATACGCCCGAGGACATGATGACCGCGGGCGACTTCACCAATATGGTGCCGCTGCGGGTGCGCTTGGACGGCGACCCGACCCTGCTACAGGTGGCCACGCGCATCGCAGGCGAGGTCCGACAGCTCAAGAAGCGCCAGGGCTTCGCCTACGGCGACATCGTTCGTGCCCTCACCGAACGTCACGCGGTCATGCCGACCCTGTTCGACGTCACCTACTCCTACAGCCGGATGCCGTCGTCCGACCACATCGAGCGATTGATGGAGCGCTCCCGGATCTTCTCCGCGGGCACGGTGGCCGAATCGGTGAATATCGTTGCCGTCGAGCACGAACGCGATGGCCGCCTGGACCTGCATATCTTCGAATCCCAGGATGTTTTCGACACCGACTTCCCGATCATCGCGGCAATTCGGCAGGTCACCGGATTGCTGCGCGCGGCATTGGCACGACAGGATGTCCCCATCCGCGAACTCGACTGGCTGCCCGACGTCGATCGGGCCGCGCTCGCCGCCCTCGAAAATGGTCCGACCGTCGACTTTCCGGACACCACGTTGGATCGGATCTTCGCCGAACAGGCGGCACGCGATCCGGACGCGATCGCGGTGGTCTTCGAGGACACCGTGCTCAGCTACGGCGAACTGCTCGCACAGGCTGATCGACTCGCCGCGGACCTGGTCCGCCGCGGCGTCCAGCGCGATGAGCGAATCCCGGTGGTGCTGCGGCGTTCTCCCGATCTGCTCATCGCGATCTACGGTGTGCTGCGGGCGGGCTGCGCCTATGTTCCGATCGATCCGAACTATCCGGCCGACCGAATCGCCACCGTCGTCCAGGAGAGCCGGGCCCGATACGCCATCACCACGCCGGACCTCGACGTCGCCGCGACCGGCCCGGAGCTCACCCGGCTCACCGTCTACCCCGAATACGACGACGATCCGGGCGAATCACGCACCGCGCCATCGGATTTGGCATACGTGATCTTCACCTCGGGCTCGACCGGTAGGCCCAAGGGCGTGATGGTCGAGCATCGGTCGGTCGTGAACCGGCTGACGTGGATGCAGAATCGGTACCCACTCGACTCGACCGATGTGATCCTGCAGAAGACACCGGCGACCTTCGATGTGTCGGTATGGGAACTCATGTGGTGGACAACGGCCGGGGCGCGCGTCGCACTGCTCGAACCGGATGGTGAGCGCGATCCGCGTCGGATCGTCGATGCCATCGAAGCACACGGCGTCACGGTCATGCATTTCGTACCGTCGATGCTCGGACCGTTCCTGTCCGAACTGAGCCGTGATCCCGCAGCACTGCGGCGGGTTTCGACGCTCGAACGCGTCTTCTGCAGCGGTGAGGCGCTCCCCGCCGAGTTGGTGTCACGGTTCGGCAAGGTCTTCGCGGCGCTGCCCGAAACACCGCAATTGGTAAACCTCTACGGGCCTACCGAAGCCACCGTCGACGTTTCCTACTTCGACTGCCCCACCGGTGCAACGGAACTCGAGGTCGTCCCGATCGGCCGCCCGATCGAGAACATCACACTGCTCATCCTCGATGACAACGGGAGACGCGTTCCGCTCGGTATGCAGGGTGAGTTGAACATCGCCGGAGTCGGCGTGGCGCGCGGCTACCTCGACCGCCCCGATCTCACCGCCGCCGCCTTTGTCGACGATCCGTCGGTACCGGGCGGTCGTCGCTACCGGACCGGCGATATCGCCCGCTGGCTGGCCGATGGCACCATCGAGTATCTGGGCCGCCGCGACGATCAAGTGAAGATCCGCGGCAACCGGGTGACGCTCGGCGAAGTCGAGAACCAACTGCTGGCCTGCCCCGGCGTACGAGCCGCGGCCGTGATCGACCAACCATCGCAATCCCACGGTAGCTATCTGATCGGCTATTTCGTCACTGAGTCGGCGGGCAGCGCGAGCGACGAGACGGTTGCCGCACATCTGGCCCGCCACCTCCCCGCATATATGGTGCCGAGCCGGATCATTCAACTGGACGAGATCCCGCTGACCGCCAACGGCAAACTGGACCGCCGTGCGCTGGCCGCCTCCGGCGCGCACGCGGTTACCACCGTGGGTGCGCAACCGCGCAGCGCAACCGAACGGGCACTGGTGGAACTGTGCGCTCAGGTGCTCGGCGCCCGGATCGGCATCCACGACAACTTCTTCACCCACGGCGGTGACTCCATCCTGGCGCTGGCCCTGCGCACCGCCGCCGAACAGCGCGGGCTCTATCTCGATGTGGATGTGCTGTTCACCAAGCCGACCATCGCGGAACTGGCCGCACATGTCGCCGACCATCCGCAGTCGACTCCGAACCATGTCGCGGCGCGGTTCGAATTGCTGCCGCTGGTCGACCGGGCCGCGGTCGACTTCGCCGCGGACGCGTTCCCGGTCACCTCGCTCCAGCTCGGCATGCTCTTCCACGCAGCCGAGCGGGCGGATTCCACCCTGTACAAGGACGTATTCCGATACCGGGTGGCAATGCCGTGGCGGGAGACGGAATTCCGAGCCGCCGTCGACCGGCTCGTCACCCGCCAACCCGCCTTGCGGTCATCGTTCGATCTGACCTCGTATTCGATACCGCTGCAGATCGTGCACCATCGGGTCGAGCAGGTGCTGTCGGTGGCCACCGACGCCGATGCGCGCGAGATCGACCAATACATCCAGGAGCGTAGGCATTTCGCCTATGACATCGGTGCCGCCGCGCTGTTCCGGCTGCGCGCCTATATCCACGCCGACACCATCGACCTCGTTCTGAGCTTTCATCACGCCATCCTGGACGGCTGGAGTGTGGCGAATCTCATGCGATCGTTGCTCCAGGATTACCTGAGCCACATCGGTTTCCAGATTCCGGCACTGGACCAGCGAGCGCTGTCTTCCACCGTGCTCGCCGAATACGCCAAGGCCGAACAGCTGGCCGAGACCGACGCCGGGCATGCGCAGTACTGGCAGGAGTTCCTCGCCGGTTCGAATCCGACGGCGCTGCCATCCGCACTGGCCCATCTGCCCGTAATCGATCCGATCGAGAAGCCGCGGGTGACCCATGTCCTACCGCGCGGCCTCCAAGCCGCGGCAACCCGGTTCGCGACCGAACATCAGGTCACGACGAAAGCATTATTCCTCGCCGCGCATTGCCTCGCCCTGCGCGCACTGACGGGCCACGTCGACGTGACCACCGGTGTGATCGGCCACGGCAGGCCGGGCCGGGCCGACGCGGAATCCGTTGCGGGACTGTTCCTCAACACACTCCCGATACGTCTCGACAACACCGCCGTCACCTGGCTCGCTGCCGTCGAGCAGGTCGCACAGCGCGAGCGCGACCAATATCCGCACCGACGCTATCCGCTGCGCGCGATCCTTGCCGATATCGCCGCGAGCGGATCCGGCCGGTCACACGGCAGTTCGGTATTCGAGACGGCGTTCAACTTCGTGAACTACCACGTCTTCAGCACGGTCACCGCAGTGGCGGGCATCGAGTTCCGCGGATTCGACGTACGCGAGGAAACGAACTTCCCTGCGCTGCTGACGGTGGCCACCGATCCGCGCGATGGACGGATGCTGATCCGTGTCGACGGCGATACCTCGCTCACCCGAGAGCAGTGCGACACCCTGGCACAAACCTGCATCCGGATGCTCACCTGCATTATCGACGACCCGGCAGGTCCGATCGATACGGGCAGCGCCCGGATCCGCGCCGCCGATGTGGCACAGCAGATCACCGATCGCGCGGCACGCCAGCCGGATTCGCTCGCGGTCCGGTCGAATAGCCTGACCTGGACCTACGACGAATTCGCCGAGCGCGTCGACATTATCGCGGGAAAGCTGGTCGCACTGCGACTACCGCCGCACGCGCGAATCGGCGTGCTGATGAACCGGCGACCAGAGCTCATCGCCACCGTCGTCGCGATCGCGAAGGCGGGCGCGGTATGTGTGCCGCTGGATGTGAATTATCCGGAGCACCGCCTGCGGCTGATGATCGACCGGTCGAAGCCGGCCCGGATCATCGCCGACGCCGAATACGCCGAACTGGTCACCGACCGGAACCTGCTGCTGGATGCCGGAACACTCACCGGCGCAACGGGCGACCCCGTGGGGCCATTGCCCGTCATCGCCCCCGAAGCGCCCGCCTACGTGCTGTTCACCTCAGGATCGACCGGCGAACCCAAGGGCGTGGTGATGCCGCACCGGGCGCTGGCCAATCTGGTCGATTGGCAGAACCACACCGCATCGGGGACCCGCGCACTGAGCACCATCCAGTACGCACCGCTCAGCTTCGACGTCTCCTTCCAGGAGATCTTCGCGACGCTGGCCGCGGGCGGGCTGCTGCGGCTCGCCGAAGCCACCCATCGCTCGGATATGACCGCATTGCTCGACACCGTGATCACCGAGAATGTACAGCGGCTGTTCCTGCCGTTCGTCGCGCTACAGGCATTCGCCGAAACCGCCATCGCCACCGATCGTTACCCGACGGGTTTGCGCGTGCTGGCCTCCTCCGGTGAGCAGCTGCGACTGACGCCGGAGATCCGGACACTGCTCGCCGCACTTCCGGACGTGCTACTGGAAAACCAGTACGGCCCAACGGAAACCCATGTCGCGCTGAGTCAGCCGCTCACCCGAGCGCCTTACGAACTGCCCGCATTGCCGCCCATCGGCTACCCCATCGACGGCGCCTCGGTGCACCTGCTCGACGATAGGTTGCGTCCGGTACCGACGGGCATGATCGGCGAGATCTACCTCGGCGGGCTCGCGGTCGCGACGGGCTACGAGGGACGGGGCGGCCTCACCGCACAACGCTTCGTGCCTGCCGGACCGAATGGCGAAATCGTCTACCGAACAGGCGATCTCGGCTTCCGATTGGCAACCGGCGCGGTGGTGTGCCAAGGCCGCGCGGACAGCCAGGTGAAGATTCGCGGCTTCCGGGTGGAACCGGCCGAGGTGGAATTGCAGATCGGCGCCCTGACCGGGGAATTTCCAGGCATCCGCGAATCGGCCGTGGTGGCGCGCGAATTCGGCGGCATCGACGGTGTGCTGACCGCCTTCCTGGTCGGCGACGAACTGAATACCGATGTCCCCGCCTTGATCGCCCGGCTGCGCACAGTTCTCCCCACGCACATGGTGCCCGCCCAGTTCGCCTGGCTGGACGAGCTGCCGAAGACGCCGAGCGGTAAACGCGACGACCGCGCCCTGCGCGAAATGCGCCTGGATTTCGTCGCGGACGCGGCCGACTACACACCGCCACGCGATGAGATCGAGGCCGCCGTCGCCGAGATCATGGCCGAATTCGCGGGGTTGCCTACTATCGGCGCCGACCAGAACTTCTTCGACGCGGGTGGTACCTCGGTCGGGGCCATGCGCGTGGTGCTGAGTATGAGTCGCCGCTGGGATACCGAAATTCCGCTGGACACCTTCGTCAACGCCCCCACCGCGGCCGCACTCGCGGCGATCGTCCGCAATGACGGTCGCCGCGCCTTCGATCCGCTGGTCACCTTGCAAACCGGGAATCCGGAGGTGGCTCCGCTGTTCCTGGTGCATCCGATCGGCGGAAATGTGCTGTGCTATCTCCCGCTGACCAAACACCTGCCGGATGATCGTCCGGTATACGCCCTGCAGGCCGCGGGCGCCGATATCGGCAGTGAGCCGATCCGGTCCATGGAGCAGTTGGCCGCCTCCTATATCGAGGCGATCCGGCGAGTACATCCCGGCGGGCCGTGCCATCTCGCCGGTTGGTCGTTCGGCGGCTATGTGGCGCTGGAAATTTCGCGTCAGCTGCCGAAATCCGAAGTGGCCAGTCTCACGCTGCTCGACACCATTGCCCTGCGGCCCGGCGAACGCGCACCCATCGCGGAGAAATCCCTGATGCGCTGGTTCTTCCAAGAATTGCTCTGGTATGCGCGCGGCGCGGGCGCGGCCGCCTTCGATTTCGAAGACGAGATCGAGGACACCGACGAATTGTTCGCGCGCATGCTGGCGGAGGCGATCGAAGCCGGAATTCTGCCCGCGGACAGTTCCGCCCGCTCGATCCGTCGGCTGTACAACATCTTCGAGGCGAATTCGACTGCGGCACGTAACTATCGGCTGAAACCACTGGATCGCGATGTGACCCTGCTGCGGGCCGAAGAAGGTCTGCCGCCGGGGGTCGATATGGCCCATCAGATCGCGGGCACCATGTACAACAGCGATTCCAATGGCTGGGGGGATTACGTCGTGGGATCGCTCGACATCGTGTCGATCCCCGGCGATCACCTGAACATGATGATCGATCCGCACGTCGCGGCGCTGGCCACCACACTGGCGGGCGCGCTCGACGCGACGGAATCAGTGACCAGCACGGTGGGGCGGTAATACGAATGGGCAGGACGAAAGCCATCGTGCTCGGCGCGGGCATCGGCGGTCTGACCACCGCCGCCGCGCTGCGCCGTGCGGGCATCGGTGTCGAAATCTTCGAGGCGGCACCGCAACAGCGCAAGACCGGAACCGGCCTCGGGCTGGCATCGAACGCGACCGCCGTGCTCGACGCACTCGGCATCGAGTTCGGATCGATAGCGCAGACCATGCGCAAGTTCGAATTGCGCACGGCGGCAGGCGAACTGATGCGAGAGATACCGATCGCGGCGATCACTGCCGAACTCGGCACCCCGATCATCACCATTCACCGCAACGAGCTGATCGACGCCATGCATGCCGCTGCGGGCGATACCCCGATCCACTACGACGCGCGCGCCACCGGATATGCGGTGCGCGCGGACGGCGGTGTCGAGGTGCGCTTCGCTGACGGCCGCAGCACCGTCGGCGATCTGCTGATCGGCGCCGACGGTATCCGATCCGTCGTGCGTGCCCGATTGCAAGGCGAGCGACCACCGACGGAGTACGGATATCTGTGCTGGCTCGCGATCATCCCGTTCCGCCACGCTCGGATAACCGAGGGCTATGCGGGCCACTATTGGGGTCCCGGTCAGCGTTTCGGTCTCATCGATATCGGTGGCGGCCGCGCCTACTGGTGGGGTACCAAGAATATGCCTGCCACACAGGCGCGCGACTGGCGCGGCGGTAAGGACGACATACTTGCGGCCTTCGCGGGTTGGGCGCCCGAGGTGCGCCAGGCGATCAGGGAAACCGACGAAGCGGCGATTGTCGCGGTGCCCGCCCAGGACCGGCCGTTCTCCACGCATTGGGGCACCGGACCGGTCACCCTGGTCGGCGATGCCGCGCATCCGATGCTGACCAGCCTGAGTCAGGGCGCCGGGTCAGCTATCGAGGACGGCTACGTACTGGCCAGGAGTCTGGCGGTGCGCCTGGCTTCCGGCGGCGATGTGGCCGCCGGACTGCGGGATTACGAGAAGGCGCGGATTCCGCGCACCAGGGCTCTCGTGGCAGGTTCCCGACGCCTCAGCATGACCGAACAACTGGCCGATCCGGTGGCGTGCGCGGCGCGGAACCTCTTGCTGAAGTACGTTCCTACCACGGTGCTGCAGCGGGTCAATATGGAGCCGATGCGCTTCACTGTGGAACCGATGCCTGCGCCGGAACAGGTGAATTGATGCCGATTTCGCTGGCACGACCACTCAGCCCGATCGAACGCTGGTATTGGATTCTCGATCAGGTCTCGCCGTTGAACGTGATATCGCGCGTGCGGGTGCACGGTGAGCTGGATACGGCGACATTGCGCACGGCCGCCGAAGCGCTGGCTCGGCGGCATCCGTTGCTGCGAGTCGCCATCGCGGCGGACGCCGAGGGCGCGAACCCGAGATTCGTGCCGACCGATGCGGCGATCACGGTGCGCGCCATCACCGGCGACGACCGCACCTGGGAGCATGAGGTCGACGGTGTCGAACTCGCCGAATCGACCGATTGGACGCGCGGACCGCTGGCCAGGATCCTGCATGTCGCGGTGCGGCTCGACGATGGCAGCGCCGCGCACGACCTGGTCTTCGTGGTATCCCACGTCATCGCGGACGGTACCTCGGCGCTCACCCTGCTCCAGGATCTGGTGACCTTCGCCGCGACCGCGCCGGGCGCGGTCACCGAACTCGATACCTTCGATCCGCCGGAACAGCGGCTGCCGAGGAAGTTTCGCGGTGTGCTCGGCGCGGCCCGCTCCGTGCGGGTCGCGCTCGCGGAGGAGCTGAACCGTGCCGCCGCTCGGCCGAGGCGACTCGAGCCCCAAGCCGGCGTGGCCCCCTCGGCACGGCGCACCCGCCTGATCCGGCGCGAACTCGGCGGCGACGAACTCGCGCGGCTGAGCGCGGCCTGCCGGGCACACGACGTCTCCGTGCACGGAGCCCTCGGTGCCGCACTGACCTCCGCCATCGGGGCGCAGCTGACGCCGGGGCGCGCCGACAAGCTGAGTATCGGCTCACCGGTCGACTTCCGCGGCGAGTTGGCGCCACCGGTCGGGACGCAGGAGGCGGGGGCCTATGTGTGCACCCTGCCCACCGTGCTCGAATATGGTCCCGCCGTCGACTTCTGGTCCACTGCGGCACGTTTGAACAAGGACCTGCGGGAGCGGTCCTCGGCGGACCGATGCTTCGCTCTGGTCTCGATGCTCGGCGTCGTTACACCGAAGTCGTTGGCGCACAGCGCCAAGACCATGCGAATGGCCGAGCAGCGCGGACCCGGCAATATCTGTCTGTCGAATATCGGCCGCTACGATTTCGCGCACCGGATCGGCCCGTGGCGGTTATCCGGTGCCCAGTTCATTGCCGGGATCTCGATGAGCGGATACTACGTCGGTACGGTGAATTCCAGCCACGGCGCGTTGTTTTGGAACTTCACCTATATCGAAGGGATCGTATCCGAGGGGCGCGCACGGCGAATCGCGGATGACACGCTGGATCTGGTCCGACAAGCATCGTCCTGACCACGGGCAACCCCGAAAACCGCCGTCGGCGAGCCGATCACTGATCGACCCGCCGACTGCGGCAGAGAACTGGCGGTGGATTCCTACGCCAGAGAATGCGCACCCATCGGCTGCAAGCCGGGCTGTCCCTGTCCGAATCCGTACTGCTGAGCCATGATCGGCGCCCGGTACGGCTGACCGGCGGACTGCGGACCGACACTCGGCATCGGCCGAGACTGCGAAATCTGCTGTGTGCCAACCGTACCCGCGGCTTGCGTGCGGCCGTGCTGAATACCGGCCACGAACAGCGCCCCGGTCAGCACCAGGAAGGCCAGTGTGTGCAGGATGGCGCGGAGGATATTCCAACGGACCCAAGCGGATTCGAAATCGGCGCGCACCTTTGCCAGGTCACCGATCTGGGCCGGGTCGCCTGCCGCCGCGAGTTGGTCGTTGAGTGGGACATTCAATCCGGAGGTGACCGCGAAGGCGATCACATTGAGTGCCAGGGCCACACCGAGCCAGATCAAGGTGGTGCGGTGTTCCTTGCCCAGGTGCAGCGCCGCCGCGAGCAGGGTGAAGCCGACGGTGCCGAGGAATCCGAGCATGAACCACGGGTTGATGATGACCACATTGATCTTCTGCATCACATCGATCAGCACGCGATCGTCGGTGCGGTTCAGCGCAGGCATCACCGATATCGCATAAGCGTAGAAAACGCCCGCGATCAAGCCGGTTGCGAGGGTGGCCGCCACCAGCGCGGCGAGTCGTAGCGCGAACATGAATTTCTCCTGCCTCGGAACCCGGACCTGATCCGATTTGCTCGGTCCGGCGATGAATCAAGTACACCGGCAACCGTCGCGACCATCCATGGTTCAAGCGCTCGGCTACCTAAGCGAGAGTCCACGCCCGCCCGCGTCACAAGTCCCGGTCGGAGATCAACCCACTTTGCATGGCCAAACCGGCCAGTCGGACTCTTTTCTGATTCTGCGGCAGATTTTCCACACCGAACTTGGCGAACAGTGCCCGCAGATGTGTCTTGATCGCATCGACGCTGAGGAACAATTCCTCGGCGATCTGTTGATTCGAAGCCGGGGTCGCGAAACCCGCGCCGTTCTTATATGGACGGCACAGCGCGACCAGCACCGCGCGCTGGGTATCGGTCAGTGAGCGCAGCGTGGGAATAGTGCCGGTCGAGGTCCGCGTCGCATCGTCGACAACGCCGCCGAAATCGTGGAACGAGACCAGCGAGGTACCGACCCGGATCCGATCGCCCGCCATCAACCGACGCCGCCCGACGAGTCGCTCGCCGTTGACGAAGGTGCCGTTGCGGGACAGGCCGTCATCGACGATCGTCCAGTGCGCGCCGAGATACTCGACGGCAGCATGCAGCCGCGAGACCTCCGCGTCCCAGCGCAGCGCCAGATCGGCCTGCGGGGAACGTCCGATGGTGACGCGCTGCTGGTCCGGGGTGAGCATGAACTCCTGCTGCCGACCCGAGTCATCAGTGAATCGCAATAGCGATCCGACGAAACCAGTCACTGCGCCGATACCTCATCTCTCCATACCGCCAGTGACGCTCTTCGCACAGTTCCATGGTGCCGCGTCCTGGTACCGCGAGCAAGATCGAGTCGACTCCGAACCTTCCTCATATCGAAGGCCTATCACAAACGAGACGCCGCCCGGGCGTCGCACGATTCGCCCGGGCGGCAGCCCAATTAAATAAGAACTCAGCCCTTCGCGGCCTTGTTGTACGCATCGGTGATGTCGGCCGAGATACGACCCCGCGCGGACACCTTGTGTCCATTCCGGCGCGCCCACTCGCGAATTGCAGCGCTTTGTTCACGATCGATCGAGACCCGGCTCTTTGCAGCTCCGGGAGCAGCGACCGCAGCCTTGACCCGCCGCCGACCACTGACCCGCCGAGCACTCGAAACCCACTCTTCCAAGCCGTCGCGCAGCTTCGCCGCATTTGCCGACGACAGGTCGATCTCGTACGACACACCGTCGATCGCAAACTCAATGGTCTCGTCCGCGATGGACTCACCATCGACATCGTCGATCAGGCTAACGGTGACCTTCTTTGCCATGAGATGAACGTCCTCTCGAAATCGTGCGACCCGCATACTAGGCCGATTACCCGAGGCAAGAATACCCCGAATTCGAAAAATTCCAAGACGAGGGCCGAACTATGCAATCCGATCGTCAGCGAGTGACTGGACGCACAATTGGGAACAGTATCGTTTCCCGGATTCCCAATCCCGTGAGTGCCATCAACAAGCGATCGATTCCCATACCCGTACCCGTTGTCGGAGGCATGCCGTGCTCCATCGCGGCGAGGAAGTCCTCGTCGAGTGCCATCGCCTCGTCATCACCTTGTGCGGCAAGCCGCGCTTGATCCACGAACCGCTCGCGCTGGATCACCGGATCGACCAACTCCGAATAGCCAGTTGCCAACTCGAAGCCGCGCACATAGAGGTCCCACTTCTCGGTAACTCCGGGCTTGCTGCGATGCTGTCTGGTCAGCGGTGATGTCTCGACCGGGAAGTCACGCACGAAAGTCGGGGCGTAGAGCTTGTCACCGTACTGGTGCTCCCACAGTTCTTCGACAAGTTTGCCGTGGCCATAGCCCTTGTCCTCGGGAATTTCGAGTCCGACCCGATCTGCGAGTGCAAGTAATTCCTCGATCGAAGTTTCCGGAGTCACCGATACACCCAGTGCGTCCGACAGTGAGGGGTACATCTCGACCGTCGCCCACTCACCGCGGAGATCGTATTCGGTGCCATCTGCAAGGGTTACCACCTGCGTGCCGAAGACCTCCTCGGCAACTTCCTGCACCAATTCCCGAATCATCCGTGCGGAGTCATCGTAGGTGCCGTACGCCTCATAGGTTTCCAACATTGCGAACTCTGGGGAGTGCGTGGAGTCCGACCCCTCGTTCCGGAAGTTCCTGTTGATCTCGAAGACCTGTTCCAGGCCACCGACCACACAGCGCTTGAGGAACAGTTCGGGCGCAATTCGCAGGTAGAGATCGATATCGAGGGCATTGGAATGGGTGACGAACGGTCGCGCCGCCGCACCGCCGTGCAGCGTCTGCAGCATCGGCGTCTCCACCTCGAGGAAGCCGCGGCGCTCGAGCGCGTTGCGCATCGCGCGCACCACCGCGACCCTGGTCCTGGCCATTTCCCTGGCCTCGGGGCGCACGATCAGATCGACATAGCGCTGCCGAACCCGCGACTCCTCGTTCATCTCCTTGTGCGCCACCGGCAGCGGCCGCAGGGCCTTGGCCGACATGGCCCAGGAATCGGCCATAACGCTCAATTCACCGGTTCGTGAGGAGATCACCTCGCCGTGCACGAATACGAAGTCTCCGAGGTCTACATCGGCCTTCCAGGCCGCCAGTGCGTCGGCTCCGACACCGTTGAGGCTGATCATCGCCTGCAGTTTGGTGCCGTCACCCTCCTGCAGCGTCGCGAAACACAGCTTGCCGGTATTACGCAGGAAAATGACGCGCCCGACGACACCGGCCTGCAGACCGGTCTGGGTGTCCGGCTCGAGCTCCGGATAGGCGGCCCGAATTTCGCCGAGAGTATGTGTGCGCGGCACCACCACCGGATAGGCATCACCGCCATCGGCGATCAACCGCTCGCGCTTCTCGCGCCGAATCCGCATCTGCTCCGGAACATCGTCCGCAGCGGGCGCGGGACGGTTGGCTTGCCCCGCAGGAACCGAACCCGCGGAGCGACCGGATGAAGGCGTGTTCGGGTTGCTCACGTTCAACAACACTAGCGGGCACCGGAAATCGATTTGCGGGCCGCCCGGGCACGACCGACCGCTAACGAATCAGCGGGGCCCGGAACGGTCCGTCATGTCCTGTTTCGCGACCTTCTCCGGGACGCCGAATAGCGGGCGCACTCCGGCAATCATCCGAAAGCCATTGCGCGCCCGTATGTTTCGAGATGGAAGTGGTTTCGGCCCGAATTTACAGTGTTGCCAGCGCCTCGACCTCGCGGGCGAAGTGCGGTGCCCGGACCCCGACACTGAGCAGACCGGCCGCCTTCATTGCCTGATAGCCACCGATCACATCGGTGGCCCGATGCAGGCCGAGTTCCTGCAGCGCGGCCGCGGCGAGACTGGAGGTAAAGCCCTCCGAGCAGACGACGATCCATTCCACATCGTGATCGGTGGCCAGTGCCAGCCGGGCCGAACTCGACGGATCCAAACGCCATTCCAAGACATTCCGTTCGATCACCAGCGCGCCCGGCAGTGCGCCCTCACGTGCGCGCTGCGCCTGCGGCCGGATATCGACCAGAATCGCGCCCCGATCGAGCGCCTGCGGCGTTTCGAAGGCATAGATCCGATTCAGGCGGGCCCGCGCGTTCTCGAGCATCTGATCGATGGACAAACGGGTCATCACATATCACCTTCGGGCTGGTCGGTGAGGACGGTTCGGGAGCGCCGCAGGGTGCCGTGGCCGGTCACCTCGTAATAGGACATGGCGGTGAGCGGCGGTGAATAAGCGTGCACGCTGAGCGTCGGATCGAGCGGCCCGGCAGATTCCATTGCAGCTGGCGCGCGCATCACATCGTGCACCCAGCCGATCGGGAACGAGGCCTGGTCTCCCGCGGTCAGCGTGCGCCTGCGCAGTTCCGTTCCGTTCCAGCGGAATTCCGAGAGCGCGCCGCTGAGCACGGTCAGTGCGCCGAGCGAACCGGCGTGGTCGTGCAATTCGGTGGACTTGCCGGGAGTCCAGCTGATCAGCCAGACATCGACCTCGTCGTCGGAAAGCAGCCGAGTGGCCCAGCGCTCATCGGCGGGCCAAATTCCATTGGCGGGCAACAGATGGTCGTAACGTCCCGCGAGTACGTCTTCGGCGCCCTCGTCGGTCAGCCGGAGCAAATCGGCGGGACGCAGGCGGGTGGGTAATGCGGAGGAGACGGCACGATCCAACGGCGGGGTGGCCGAAAGGGCACTACGTGCGGAATCGAGGGAAAGAACAGAAGAACGCATCAGCGAATCTCCAGGAGTATGTCAACGGTCGAGGGACTTGGTCAGCCTCGAACGGTCGAGGCAGGTCAGCCTCGACAACACTCCTGGGTGCTCACGCGGGAATACACGGATGCGAGTGTAGCAGCGCGAAAACCGGCGGCAAAGCGCCTGGTCATGCGTGAGCACTCCGGGTGGGCATATCAACTGCCCCTACGGCGCTGATTGCGCTCGTAGACCAGGCGCAATCCGGTCAATGTGAGATGCGGCTCGTGGTGGTCGATGGTCTCCGATTCCGGCACGATCAACGGTGCGGTGGCGCCGGTCGCGACCACCGCGACATCGTCACCGGCGAATGCGTCGAATTCATCGCGAATCCGATCGATCAGGCCGTCCACCAAACCGGCGAAGCCGAATATCGCGCCGGATTGGATGGCCTCGACGGTGTTCTTGCCGACCACCGAACGCGGGCGCGCCAACTCCACCCGGCGCAATGCGGCACGCTCGATGAGCGCCTCGCTGGAGATCTCCACTCCCGGTGCGAGCACACCGCCGAGAAACTCGCCCTTGGCCGACACCAGATCAACGGTGGTGGCGGTGCCGAAATCCACGACAATCGCGGCCGTGCCGAAACGATGATGTGCGGCAAGGGTGTTCACGATGCGGTCCGCGCCGATTTCCTTGGGATTGTCGACGAGCAGCGGAATACCGGTTCGCACACCGGGTTCCACCACCACATGCGGCACATGATCCCAATAGCGATTGAGCATCGATCTGATCTCGCGCAGTACCGGCGGCACGGTGGACAACGCCGAAACTCCGACGATCTCCTCGACCTGATCGCCGACCAATCCGCGCACTTGCATGGCGAATTCATCCGCGGTCAGCAGCGGATTGGTATGCATCCGCCAGTGCCGCGCCAACTTCGCGTGATTACCACTGCCCGAGAACAATCCGAGCTCGATGCTCGTATTTCGGACATCGATGGCCAGCAGCATCAGACGGTGGTCAGTGAGCGCGGGGTGACCAGACCGGAACCCGCCGGGGCATGCGCCGGATCGGAACCGAGATCGGTCGCGCGATTGTGCTCGTCGACGAAGACGACCTTCGGGGCATATTCCTTCAGCTCCGCCTCGTCCATCATGCCGTAGGCGATCAGGATGACCAGATCGCCGGGATGCACGAGATGGGCGGCGGCGCCATTGATCCCGATAACACCGGAGCCGCGCTCACCGGCGATCACATAGGTCTCCAGCCGGGCGCCGTTATCGATATCGACAATGCAGACCTGCTCACCCTCGAGCAGATCGGCGGCGTCGAGCAGATCCTGGTCGACGGTCACCGAACCGACATAGTGCAGATCGGCGTGGGTCACCGTGGCACGGTGGATCTTCGACTTCATCATGGTGCGCAACATCGCTGTCGCCCTTCCTAAATATTGGCCTGGGCAGGCTGGGAGTCGGTCGCGGCGGTGCGCGAATCGGGAAGTGTGGGGCCGCTAGCGACTGCTTGCAGGTCGCTCGAAACAACACTGCCGCCATCGACGGAGGCGCCGAGCGCGATGGCCGTGTTGTCGATCAGGCGGGTCGAGCCGACCTTGGCGGCGATGAGCAGTCGCGCATTGCCGTTCGCGGGGGCGGGGCCGAGCGTGGACGACCGCAATTCGAGATAGTCGGCATCGACACCGGGGGTCGCATCGAGCACTGCGCGGGCGGCCGCCAGCACGGCATCGGCGCCGAGCGCGCCCGCATGCCGACCCGCGGCCAGCGCCGCCGACAGAGCCAGCGCCGATTCGCGCTGTGCCGCATCGAGATACCGATTGCGGGAGGACAGTGCGAGACCGTCGGGTTCGCGAACCGTCGGCAGCGGCACGATCTTGACGTCCATATTCAGATCACGCACCATCTGCCGGATCAGCGTGAGCTGCTGATAGTCCTTCTCGCCGAAGAAAGCCTCGGTCGGGCGCGCGATATTCAGCAGCTTCGCGACCACCGTCAGCATGCCCGCGAAATGCGTCGGGCGGCTGGCTCCTTCGAGCTCGGCGCCTATCGGGCCCGGATGCACGGTGGTGCGCGGCCCGTCCGGATACATATCCGACGCGCTCGGCGCGAATACCAGCTCCACACCCTCGTCGCGCAGCAACTCGACGTCGGCGTCGAGGGTCCGCGGATATTTGTCCAGATCCTCGTTCGCACCGAACTGCAGGGGATTCACGAAAATCGAGACGATGACCACCTGATTGGTCCGCTTGGCCCGGCGCACGATCTCGAGGTGTCCCTCGTGCAGTGCGCCCATGGTCGGCACCAGGCCGACGGTACGGCCGACCCCGCGCAGGGCCTTGGAGACCGCGGCGATCACCTCGGGATCGTGGTGCACGGTCAGCTCGCCGCGGCGGTAAGCGCCGCGCAATTTCGGATCCATCATCGGCCTCCTTCCAGCAGCTCGATCAGAGCCGGATTGGTCTTGGCGCGTTCGGCCGTGCGCAGCGATATGGCGCGATAGCCCGCGGCCAGCCGTATATCGACCGCTTCCAGAGCGGTCAGATGGGCGGCAACGGCATCCGCATCGCCACGCGCCACCGGGCCGGTCAGCGCGGACTGACCGCGGCGCAGGGCATTGTCGAGCGCGGCGGAGGCCAAGGGGGCGAGCAGGCGTTCGGCCAGACCGTTGGGTTGATCGTCGACGATCTGCTGGCCGAGCAGGCCGGGGCCCGCCAGCGCGGCGCGCAGTGCGTCGACCGCGTCCAGGATGACCGTCACCAGGTGATTACTGCCGTGTGCGAGCGCGGCGTGATAGAGCTGGCGATTTTCTTCCTGCACTCGGACCGGCTCGCCGCCCATTTCGATCACCAGCGATTGCGCGATGGCGAAGCCGATTTCGTCGGCGGCGGTAATGCCGAAGCAGGCATTGCCGAGCCGGGCGACGTCCTCGTCGTGTCCGGTGAAGGTCATGGCCGGATGGATGGCCAGCGGCAGTACGCCACGCTCGGCCAGCGGAGCAAGCACGCCGACGCCATTGGCGCCGGAGGTGTGCGCGACGATGGTGCCTGCCCGGACCACCCCCGCGGATGCGAGCCCGCGCACCAGCCCGGGTAGTTCGGCGTCGGGTACGGCAAGCAGCAGCAGTTCGCTGCGTGCGGCCACCTCCTCGACCGGCAGGATCTCGGAATCGGGTAGTCGGGTGCGGGCCCGATGCACCGAGGCATCGGAAATGGCGGCCACGCCGAACACCACGTGTCCGGCACGCTCGAGCGCCGCGCCGAGTGCGGAGCCGACGCGTCCCGCCGAGACGATTCCCACCGTCAAGCGTGCAGGCGCGGGGTCGCCCGAAGCAGCGTTGTCAGGGTTGACGCTTCTCGAGGTCAACGTTGTCCTCTCGATGTCGTTCCAGTCCCGGACAGCCGGGTACCAGACGTTCCGCACCGAGAATATCGGCCCGTGGCTTGCCGATGCCACGGGGCACCGCGTGATTTACAACGCAGTGCTGTGTCTGATTTGCCGCGCCTTCGCGCGGCGTGTTCGCGGCCCCCGGGTGTCTCGCGTCCGAGTCGTCGAGACTCGCGACTTCGTCGCATGCGCTTCGACGACTCGGATGCGAGACGGGCCGCGAACGGTCGCTCGTAAGACTCGCTCCGCCGTGGTCGCGGATGACGGATCGTTCGGCACTCCCGGCACACGCACGGGGCAGACGAGTCCCGAGCCCACGGCGCATGCGCTTCGGCCCCTTGGCCGCGAACGGGCCGCTCGTAAGACTCGCTCCATTCAAGGGCAGGATGCGGATCCGTCACCGTTCGACGTGGATCAGCGCCCAGTGCGTCCCTTTTCTTCGGACTGCAGGTTCGCCATGATCTCGGCCACCGAAAGTCGGCGCGAGGAATTGCCGGAGTCGGCGTTCGGATCGACGCGGCGACGGCGGCGGGAGGTGGCGGTGCCCAGCGGCGGGACGGTGGTCGTCGGGTGCTCCGGATGTGGCGTCGGGGTGGACGGCTCCGGTGGCTCGGCTTCGGACGCGGTGGGCTCCGGCTCCGAAAGGCGCGGCGGCACGGTGTACTCCAACGGCTGCAGCCGCGGGGGGACACCGGTCTTTTCCGGATCCTCGGTGAACGCGTCGGCCCAGCCGCCGGTGGTGGTGACTGGGTCGTTGTCGACCTCGGCGTCGGCGATATC
This sequence comes from Nocardia pseudovaccinii, assembly GCF_050942345.1. Taxonomy (NCBI): domain Bacteria; kingdom Bacillati; phylum Actinomycetota; class Actinomycetes; order Mycobacteriales; family Nocardiaceae; genus Nocardia; species Nocardia pseudovaccinii. Next base: position 820,015 of record NZ_CP192074.1, on the reverse strand, counting down.
CGCATCATCGAAATCGTCGGCGGAGACGATCGCGGTCTCCGCGGTCACCGGGTCGTCGAAGGGGCTGGCGAACCGCGGGGGCTCCGGATGATCCGATTCGAAGACCGGGGTAAAGGTGCTGGGCGATTGCTGGAACGCCATGTCCAGCCAGGTGTCGGCATTCGCCGAGCTATTGTTGGCCGAATTTCCGAATGCGCTCGGCAACTCTTGAATCCGGGTCGCATCGGCGCGCAATGCGGGTCGATCCATCGGCAGATCACCGTCGAAGAGCCGCTGCAGACTCTCGCGAAGCACGGTCAGTTCGGCGCGCAGCGCGGCCATTTCGGCCGCATCGGCACCCACTTCCGCGCGCACCCGCGCTTCGACGCCGAGCTCGTATTCGCGTCGGGCGGTCACCTCGCGTTCCAACTGGAGCTCGTACACCGTCTGCAGGTCACGGACCTTGGCCTTATCGATCGTGGCTTCCTTGCGGTACCGCGTCGCGGCCAAAGCGCCGACGACGGCCGCCCACAGCGCCGCCACCAAGCCGATCCGAACAAACTGCAGACGGTCACTGAAAACCAGGAAAACGCTGGCAACCAGACCGAGCAGAATCAATACGCCGATGAACAATTTTCCCGCGTCGTCCCGCCGTCGACGAGAGGTGCTGCTACGGGAGGGTGAAACCATGCACGCCAGGGTAGCTTGATCAGCCAGCCGCGCCCAGATTCCCGTGCGGTGATTCCGGCGAGATTATTTGCTATGTAGTTGCCGGATCGTCTGAAGGGTCCTCGGGAGCCCGACAGCAATACTCCAGCCATAGCGCCGCAGCAACCAAAGCCACCCCCGCCAGCATCCCGACAATGGCGCCGGGACTATCCGCACCCGCCGCATTCAAGGTGCCGCGCTGCGGAAAGACCCAGAAAAGGAACCCGAGCCAGACACCGGCGGCAAGCGAGCCGACCTGCGCGGACGCCTTCGCGAGCGCGACCGCGCGGGCCGCGGTGATCGGATGCAACTGGTGGCTGCCGTCGCCGATCTGATGTTCACTGACCCGTCCGCGAATTACGAAGCCGAGCGCGACTTCGATCGCGGCGACCGGATAAAGCGATGCGCCCGCGTAAATCGAGATCGGCGGGAAACTGCCATAGGCCATCCGCGTGAGCACCCAGGCGATGAGCGCCGCGATGACGACATTGGCGATGAGATCGAGAATCCGGGTCGGCTTCAGTTTCACGACGCCGATCCCTCCGCGGCGGCCGACAGCACGAATTCGGTCGGCCGGACTCCGGCGCGCTCGGCCGCGTCGAGTTCGGCGAGCCGGTCGCGCACCGGCCGGGCGGTTCCATCGACATCGAGTTCCGCGTCCGGCTGCACATCCAGCCAGGGGATGAGCACAAAGGCCCGGTTGTGCGCCTGTGGATGCGGCAGGGTCAATTCCGGATCGCCGCTGCGGCACACCACGCCGCCCTCGGCACACCACACCACGTCGACATCGAGAGTACGTGCGCCCCAACGCACCTCGCGCACCCGCCCGGCGGCCTGCTCCAGCTGTTGTCCGATGCGCAGCCAATCGTGCGCACCGAACTCCGGATCATCAACCAGCACAACGGCATTGAGATAGTCGTCCTGATCGACCCCGCCCCATGGCGCAGTCGAGTACACCGGCGAAACCGCGACCACCCGATCCCCCAGCCCCTCGACAACACTGCGCAGATGTGCGAGCCGATCGCCCAGATTCGAGCCGATCGACAAGACGGCGCTACTCATGCCACCACTCCCCGCTGCCGCGAGGTGACCACGCGGACATCGGCGAAGGTATGCGGAATCGGCGCGGACGGTTTGTGCACGACGACCTCGACCGACTGGATGCGGGGATCGGTCATCACATCGTCGGCGATCTCGGCGACCACCTTTTCGATGAGATTGCGCGGCGGGCCCTGGATGATCTGCACGGCGCGCTCGGCGAGGACACCGTAGTCGATGGTGTTCGCGAGGTCGTCGGTGGCCGCGGCGGCGGCGAAATCGGTCCATACCGTCAGATCGACCAGGAACTCCTGGCCGTCGCGGCGTTCGTAGTCGAAGCAGCCGTGATAGCCATAGGCGCGCAGGCCGCGCAGCTCGATCCGGTCCAGCTGCTCGGGCCCACCCATCTCCCGGCCACCACCCCTCATCGAAGCGCTGCGCGATGCTGCGGTCATAGATCGGCTCCTCTGGTGCTGTTTCGGGCGGCACGCAGCCAGGCGTCGGTCACGGCAATAGCATCCAGCGAGGCGCGCACATCGTGGACGCGGACACCCCAGGCGCCGTGCAGGGCGGCCAGCGCCGACACCGTCGCGGTGGCGGTCTCCCGGCCGTCGGGCGGGCGCGGCCCATCGGCATCGGCGAGCAGGGCGCCGAGGAATCGTTTACGGGAGGCGCCGATGAGAATCGGCAGCCCGTGGCCGACCAATTCGGGCAGTGCGCCGAGCAGCGCCCAATTGTGTTCGGCATTCTTGGCGAAGCCGAGGCCGGGATCGAGTACCAGCCGGGACCGATCCACGCCGGCCGCAACGGCCAGATCCACCTGTGCGGTCAATTCGGCGAGCACCTCGGCGACCACATCGTCGTAGTGGTCGGCCGGACCGGTGTGCCGATAGTCCGCGCCCGCCCGCCAGTGCATGAGGATCCACGGAACCTCAGCTGCCGCAACGACTTTCACCATATCGGGATCGGCGCGGCCACCGGAGACATCGTTGACGACCGAAACTCCGGCCGCGATCGCCGCCTCGGCGACACCGGCCCGCATGGTGTCCACACTGGTCGGCACACCGGCAGCTACCAAGCCGCGAATGACCGGAACCACCCGCGCGGCCTCGGTTTCCGGGTCGATCCGCACCGCACCGGGCCGGGTCGACTCGCCGCCGATATCGATGATGTCGGCGCCCGCCTCGTACAGCTCTATGCCGTGTGCGATGGCAAGGCTCGGATCGAGATAACGGCCGCCGTCGGAGAACGAATCGCTGGTGACGTTCACGACGCCCATCACCACGCAGGAGCGACTATCGCGCGGCGCGACACTGCTCCGGAGGGAATCGGGGGCGTGGGTCGACACCGCGCGGTGCCTCACTTCCGCAGGATCAGATCGAGGGCCTCGGCCCGCGAGGCGGCGTTGGACTGCAGCAGACCGCGCACAGCGGAGGTGGTGGTGCTGGCGCCGGGCTTGCGGATACCGCGCATGGCCATGCACAGGTGCTCGGCCTCGATCACGACGATGGCGCCGCGCGGATCCAGCTTGCGCATGACGGCATCTGCGATCTGGCTGGTCAGCCGCTCCTGCACCTGCGGACGCTTGGCGTACAGATCGACCAGCCTGGCCAGTTTGGACAGTCCGGTCACCCGGCCGTGCGGGCCCGGAATGTAGCCGACGTGCGCGACGCCGTGGAACGACACCAGATGGTGCTCACAGGTCGAATACAGCGGGATATCGCGAACCAGCACCAGTTCCTGGTGGCCCTCGTCGAAGGTGGTGTTCAGCACCGCATCCGGCTCGGTGAAGAGCCCGGCGAACATCTCCCGGTATGCGCGGGCCACCCGTGCGGGCGTATCGATCAGGCCGGGCCGGTCCGGATTCTCACCGACCGCGATCAGCAATTCCCGGATCGCGGCCTCGGCGCGGGGCTGGTCGAACGGGCTGCCGGTCTCCAGTGCGATCAGATCCGGTTCGGCCGGGCCGACACCGTTGTACTTGACCGGTTCGTCGAATTCGTCGAAAGCTTTGGCATTCGCAACGGCACCACCGCTCACATGCCCGGGCCCACCGACGTGATTGTTGGCCGACAATCGAGGACACCTCCAAAATCTCGGGCGCGAGCAATCTCCCCGCACCCAGATGGTCGAGCCTAATCGGCACGTGTCAGTGCCGACCGTTCGGTCCATCCCAATCGTGGTTCTCGCCCTCGTTATTCCCGGTGCCGTTGGCGGGCTCGTCATAGCCGTCGTTGCCGCGGCCCGGCTGACCCCATGGCTGCTGCGGCTGCGGGTAGCCGTGGCGCGGCTGCGGCTCACCCTGCCAGCCGCCGTAACCGGGCTGACCCGACTGCTGCTGCGGCTCGTCGCGCGGCGGCCAGCCCGGAGCGGACCAACCGGCCGGAGCACCGTAATCCGGCCGCGAGCCGTGCGTCGCGCCCTGTCGCGGATAAGCCGGGGAGGGCGCCTGCGGCAACGGGTAACCGGGCGCGGGCTGCTGGGGGTGACCGCCGCCATAGCGCGGTTCCTGATAACCGCCGTCCGGATAGCCATTGGCCGCGGCGGGTTCGCGCTGCGGCAGCTTCGGCAGGCCCGGCGCCTGCGGGGGCCACGGCTCGCCGCGTTCGGCGGCCAGTTCACCCGGGGTCTTCACCGGGGGCTTGTCCGACGGCACGCGCTCGCCGAAATCGTTGAACGCGGTGATGCGCGGACGCTTCTCCACCGCGGCGAGGATCTCCTCGAGATCCTTGCGGTGCAAGGTCTCCCGCTCCAGCAGTGCCGTGGCGAGCACATCGAGCACATCGCGGTACTCGTTGAGGATGGCCCACGCCTCGGTGTGCGCGGCCTCGATGAGATTGCGCACCTCCTCGTCGATGGCACCGGCAACCTCGTGCGAGTAATCCGAACCCATGCCCATCGAACGTCCGAGGAACGGGTCGCCCTGCTCCTGGCCGTAGCGCACCGCGCCCAGCCGCGCGCTCATGCCGTATTCGGTGACCATCGCGCGCGCGATCTTGGTGGCCTGGTCGATATCCGAGGACGCGCCGGTGGTCGGCTCGTGGAACACCAGTTCCTCGGCCGCGCGGCCGCCCATCGCCATGACCAGGCGGGCGATCATCTCCGAGCGAGTCATCAGGCCCTTGTCGTCCTCGGGCACCGTCATGGCGTGGCCGCCGGTGCGGCCGCGGGCCAGAATGGTGACCTTGTAGACCGGCTCGATATCCGGCATCGCCCAGGCGGCCAGGGTGTGACCACCCTCGTGGTAGGCGGTGATCTTCTTCTCGTGCTCGCTGATGATGCGGCTCTTGCGGCGCGGACCACCGATGACGCGGTCCACCGATTCCTCGAGCTGCTCCCCGCTGATCACCGCGCCGTTCTCGCGTGCGGTGAGCAGCGCGGCCTCGTTGACGACATTGGCCAGATCCGCGCCGGACATGCCGACGGTGCGCTTGGCCAGACCGTCGAGATCGGCCTCGGGCGAGATCGGCTTGCCCTGCGAATGCACCCGCAGGATGGCGCGCCGTCCGGCCAGATCCGGATTGCTGACCGGGATCTGCCGGTCGAAGCGGCCCGGCCGCAGCAGCGCCGGATCGAGGATGTCGGGGCGGTTGGTCGCGGCGATCAGGATGATGCCGGTGCGATCGCCGAAGCCGTCCATCTCGACGAGCAACTGGTTCAGGGTCTGCTCGCGCTCGTCGTGGCCGCCGCCGAGGCCGGCGCCACGCTGGCGGCCGACCGCGTCGATCTCGTCGACGAAGATGATGCACGGGCTGTTCTGCTTGGCCTGTTCGAACAGGTCGCGCACGCGGGAGGCGCCGACACCGACGAACATTTCGACGAAGTCCGAACCGGAGATGGTGAAGAACGGCACCCCGGCCTCGCCCGCGACGGCGCGCGCCAGCAGGGTCTTACCGGTACCGGGCGGGCCGTAGAGCAGCACGCCCTTCGGGATCTTCGCGCCCAGTGCCTGGTAGCGGACCGGGTTCTGCAGGAAGTCCTTGATTTCGTACAGCTCTTCGACGGCCTCGTCGGCGCCGGCCACATCCGCGAAGGTGGTCTTGGGCATGTCCTTGGACAGCTGTTTGGCCTTGGACTTGCCGAAGCCCATCATGCCGCCGCGACCACCGCCCTGCATGCGCGACATCACAAAGATGAACAGGCCCAGCAAGATCACCATCGGCAGCACGAACAGCAGGATCTGGGTGAACCAGCTGTCCTGCTTGACCACGGTGTTGAACGGTGCGCCGGACTTCTGCACGGTGTCGAAGACCTGGTTGGAGGTCTCACTGCCGCCCGGATACTTGGCAATGATCTTCTTGGAGCCGGAAGTCGCGTCGTTCCCGTTGTTCAGCTCGATGCGCAGCTGCTGCTCACGATCGTCGATCTGGACGTTCTTGACGTTGCTCTTGTCGTTCAGCTGACTCAACGCCACCGAGGTATCGACGCTCTTCCAGCCGCGCGTGTCATTGCCGAAATAGCTGAACGCATAGATCACGAGCAAGATGCCCGAGACTATGGCCAGGGTGCGAAACACAGTCTTGCGGTTCATAGAGCTTAGGCCGGGCGGCCAGTCCTTTCCGGGTGTCTCCGGTGCATGCCTAGCGTGGCGTCGGGCGCGTCCCGTCCGGTAGTTCGGATGCGGACATGCCACGTTACCGCGTACGGTCTAGTCGATACATCGCGCAGTTCGGCAGCTGGTGTAGTTCGACAGGTAAACGGTCGGGGAACGTCCGTGGTTCCCGAAGTCTCCGGTCGGGTTACGCCAAGTGGTCACAATCATGTCATGTTCGGCCTATCGTGAGCGACGACACATAAGAGCGCAGGGGGTATGGACATAGTTGAGCTACGGACACCCACAGCGATACTGCGGCACGGCCGTGGACGACTGATCGTTCTACGCCCGGGCAGCGATGGCGAGCGCGTCCTCGATGTGCCGGTCACCGATCTGCTCAAGGTCCGGCTGAACCGCCGCGCCGACGATGCCGTCGTCATCGAGATCTATCTGCGTTATCCCACGCCCGTGCTCACCGGCGTGCCCGCCGACCGCACCCCGCTACCGGTATTGATAGCCGAACACGATTTCCCCGCGGCCGCCGAGATCGTCGAGCGCATCAACGGTCAGATTTTGGCCAGCCAGCGCATCGATGTGGCCGCACCCGATCTGCAGCCGCCCGCCCCGCAGTGGGGTAAGAGCGGGCCGACCAGAGCCGATGTCGATCGAGCCGTGCGGCGGATGGCCCCCAAACGCGAAGCCAAGGCGGCGATAGCCGCCCTGCACCGCTACGTCACCATCGACGAATACGTGCTGGAGACCGCCATCGTCGTCGCACATCCGCCCGCAGGCACCGGCCCCGGACTGCTGGCCGCGACCACCGGACGGCTGCTGTTCATCTCCATCGGCCCCGGCGACAGGTACGCCCACGAGCTACCCATTCCGGTCGTCATGTGGGCTCGCACCACCGACGGCGCCGTCACGACACCCGGTGAGATCGGCCCGGTGCGCGGCGAGACCGGCATCGATGTGCACGACGGAAACGTCACGTTGCATTTCACCGGCAACGATCGAGCCGATACCGAGCGCGTCACCTGCGCGGTGAATTTCGCCGTCCGGCGCGATTCGGCCGACGGCGCGGCCGGACCGGCCGATCCGGGCGTCGCGCAGCTCTATTCCGAATGGGAATTGCTGGTGGAGCGGCATTCTCTCGGCATGGTCGATGACGGACAGTTCCAGCGCTACGGCCGCGGGATTCTGCGCTCACTCCCCGACGGGCACTGATTGCAGCGTGATCCGCCGCCACGGGCTGGTCGGACGCAACCACAGGCGCAGCAGTTCCATGCGCCGATCCACGCCGCCGTTCTTGAGTTCGGCCAGATCCTCACAGGCCTGCCAGTAGGTCCAGCCGGTCAGGTAGGCATCGCCGAATTGGCGCCAATTCTGGTATTTGCGCTGAGCCAGCGGCAGCGCCCGCATCAAATAATCCCAGGCCACCTCGGCGTCGAGATAACCCGCGGTGAAGGCCATTCGGGCCACCGCGACCACCCGGGCCAGATCCCAGGCATGGATATCGCTCGGCAGCGGACGGGCCAGATGATCGGTGAAACCGATTTTGATCGCCTGCGACCAGATGTCGTAATCGCGGACCAGCGCCTCCGGATTGTCCATCCCCCGGAACGAGCCCACCTGCCGCAGGAAGGCGCGGTGCCGATCGGCCCGCTCACCGAACCGGTCGCGTTCACTGGCATTGATCGACGCCATCACCAGCGGATGCACCATCGCGTACAGCGGCGCGTGCATACCCTCGAGCAACTGCTCCATCGAGGCCTGCGCCTCGGTGCCGTCGGTGATGCCCCATGCGCCGGTGAGCGTATCGATGGCGAGTTCACGCCGGTCACCGAGCGGATGGTCGCGCTCGGGACCGAGCAGCAGCGCGTCGTGGAAGGCATCCCAGCGCACCGAATAGAAGCCGCCGAGTGCAAGCGCACGCAATTCGTCATCCGATACCGCCGCGCCGGACCAGTGGTCCTCTTCCCGCTTGTCGAGCTCGTCGTAGGGGAATGTTGTCAAGGTGGGTACACCGCGGGCAGGCATACCCCCGATTGTTCACCATCGATCTTGGATGGACCTGTGTAATCGCTCGGCTTTGTCGGATCTGTTTCTTGGCCTGCCTTACCCCGACCATGGGCAGTAGTGTGCTCCCATGAGTAGCAACATCACCCTCCTTCGTGGCCTGGATCCTGCGCCTACCGAGCAGGAAATCTATGCTGCCGCACTGCAGTATGTGCGTACGGTCGGTGGCGTGTCCGGCCTGAGCACCACAACCAAGGCAGCCGTCGACAAGGCGGTGAACGCCATCGCGGCGGCGACCACGCAATTGCTCGCGGATTTACCGGATGTGCGCGTCGCACCGGTCACCGAACCGCCACTACGCCAGGTCGCGGAGGCGGAGTAGTTCGTAGCGTTTCAAGGTAGGGCGTCTGCGCCGTAGGTGGCGACGCAGGCCAGTGCGATCTCCAGCGGCAGGCTGCGCGCTTCGATCGGATGGCCGAGCAGTTCCTCGATCCGCTGGATCCGATAGCGGACCGTGTTCTTGTGCACATCGAGTAATTTCGCCGTGGCCTCCGGGCTGCGATGGCTTTTCAGATATGCGTGCAGTGTTTCGCGCAGTCGTGTGGCATTGACATCACGGCCCGCCAGTGCGCGTAATTCGCGCCCGATCAGACCGCGCATGGCCGCGTCGTCGGCGCCCGCCAGATAGGCGATCTCCACCTCGCGATATGCGGTGACCCGCGCTCGATCCGCTGGACCGCGCTCGGCGACGTGCCTGGCCGCGACGGCCTCGTGATGGCTCTGCCGGAACCCGGCGGTCTGCGGCGCGGGCACCCCGAACGCGGCCCGCACCGGCGGCTCGACCTGACCGTGCACGATTCGCTCGATCTCCCCTGGCACCGCCAATTCGGCGGCATGCGCGTCGTCGTCCAAACCAGCCCAGGCCCACATGCCGCTCGCGCCGGAGGCCACGGTGAGCACGTGGCCACTGCCGAGCGCTGTGCCCAATCGCGTCGCGACCCGATCCAGCAGCCCGCTCGCCTCGCTGTCCTGCTCACCGGTGGTCTCATCGGTCCACAGCACAAATGCCAAGTGCTGCTTGGCAAGTCGATAGCCGAGCCGGACCGAGGCCTGGTCGATATCGAGTTCGTCACCGGCGAGCAGGGCACGCACGATTTCGGTGCGCCGGTTGAGCGCGGCGCGCATGACCCGCTCGCGTTCCTCCATGTAGGTATCGGTGAGCGTCTCCACCGAAATGCTGACCCATCTGGTGGAACGCTCGAACAGTCGCAGCATTACCGCCCGCTCGATCTCGGGCGGGGGCTGCCGTTCGTCGACGGCGTCGGTCATGTAGTCGAGTACCGCCTCCTGCCCGACGTGATAGGTCCGCAGCAGCAGCCGCAGGTCGTAACCGCGTCGGGCGAGGGTTCGGGCGAAGGCGTGTGCCTCCTCCGGCAAGGCGAATTCGATGGTGTCGCTGGTGAGATTGGCCAGCACCACCCGCGCGTGTGCGCGGGTGCTCGCAGCCAGGTCGCGGCGCATATCGCGATCGGCGAGTTCCGGGATATGCGCGATGATCGCGTTGTCGAGGCGATCGACGACCTGTTCGAGCGCCCGGGTGCGCATGGTCTCGTAGACGTATTCGGCCAGCCAGTCGCGAACCACCGCGCTATTCGGGCTGATCGCCGCCGGGCGGCCGGTGGTCATGAAACCTCCGGGTTGTACCTAGAGAACAAAAACAGCCTCATTCGTTGACAAATCGGGCCAAGAAAGTCCGAGAACCTTGTGCCACGATCATAGGTCAGTGAACTGATTCACAGCGATCAGCACAACGTCAGTGGGAGAACAGCGTGACCGATACGGTGCCCGGCGCGGCCGAGAAGAAAACTGCGCGTAAGACAACGGCGAAACAAGACGCGGCGCGAGCGACGGGCGCGGAGGCAGTAGCGGAGCGTGACCACGGAGCGCCCCGGGAGCGCCGCGAATCGGACACCGCTCCGGCACCGATCGAGGTACGCAATCCGGGCACCGGGGCGGTGGTCGGGTCCGTGCCGAACGAGAGCGCTGACGCGGTCGCGGCAAAGATCCGCGAATTGCGCCTGTACCAGCCGGAATGGGAGGCCATCGGCCCCGACGGGCGCAAGGAATGGCTGCTGAAGCTGCAGGACTGGATCATCGACAACACCGAGCATCTGGCCGATGTGCTGCAGGCCGAGGCGGGCAAGCCCCGCGTGGACGCGCTGATCGACCCGGCCTTCTCGACCGATCTCATCGGCTACTACGCGCGCCGGGCCGGGAAATTCCTCGCCGACGACCATCCCTCGCCGCACAGCCCGCTGGCCCGGGTCAAGAAGCTGACCACCGTGTACAAGCCGTATCCCGTGGTCGGCGTGATCACGCCGTGGAACTTCCCGCTGGCCATGCCGGTCATCGATGTGATCCCGGCGCTGGCCGCCGGTGCCGCGGTGATCCTCAAGCCGTCGGAGGTGACTCCGCTTTCGGCGATCGAATTGGCAAGGGGCTGGGCCGAAATCGGTGCGCCGCCGGTTTTCGCCGTGGTCACCGGCGCTGGTGCGACCGGTGCCGCGGTGGTCGAGAATGCCGACTACATCCAGTTCACGGGTTCGACCGCGACCGGGCGCAAGATCGCCGCCGCCTGTGTCGAGCGGTTGATTCCCTACAGCCTGGAATTGGGCGGTAAGGATCCGGCGATTGTGCTGGCCGACGCCGATCTGGATCGGGCCGCGCACGGCATCGCCTTCGGCGGCATGTTCAACTCGGGCCAGGTCTGCATTTCGGTGGAGCGGGTGTATGTCGAGGCTCCGGTCTACGACGAATTCGTCGCCAAGCTCACCGATGCGGTCGAGAATCTGCGCCAGGGCCTGGACGGTCGCGAGTCCAAATACGACGTGGGCGCGCTGGCCAACGAGAACCAGGTCCAGATCGTGCAGCGGCATGTCGACGAGGCCGTCGCGGCGGGCGCCAAGGTGACCACCGGTGGCAAGCGCACCGGTGTCGGCACTCTGTTCGAACCGACCGTGCTCGTCGATGTCGACCACACCATGTCCTGCATTACCGAGGAGACCTTCGGCCCGACCCTGCCGGTGATCAAGGTCGCCGACGAGGCGGAAGCCGTTCGGCTGGCCAATGATTCGATCTACGGCCTCTCGGCCTCGGTCTGGACCGGCGATAAGGATCGCGGCGAGCGTGTGGCCCGTGCCCTCGAAGCCGGAGCGGTGAATATCAACGACGTCTTCGTCAACCTGTTCAGCTTCGCGCTGCCGATGGGCGGTTGGGGGCAATCCGGTGTCGGCGCACGCTGGGGCGGTCCGAACGGAGTTCGCAAATACTGCAGGCAGAAGGCGATCACCACGCCGATCCTGCCGACCCAGCAGAAGGAACTGCTCTGGTTCCCGTACCAGATGCCGAAGGTGCTGTTCGGGCTCGGCGCGATGCGTGCCGCGGGAGCTCGCGGACTGCGTCGCATCGACATTGCCGCAATTCTGAAACTCAAGGGAGACAACAAGTGACCGCGGAGCGAGCGAAGGGCCCGGAGGCACAAGGTGGGGGCCGTCAGAGCGGCGCCCCGCAAGGGGTGCGCGCGCACGGAGGGCACCGGGAGCTCCGCAAATCCAACACAGACGGGGCGAAGGTTCGCGGCAAGGTCGTCGTCATCACCGGTGGCGCGCGCGGCATCGGACTGGCCACGGCGACCGCACTGCAGGCGCTCGGCGCCAAGATCGCGATCGGCGATATCGACGAGACCACGGTCAAGGAGTCCGGCACCGCCCGCGATTTCGAGCTGTACGGGCGGCTCGACGTCACCGATCCCAGCTCGTTCGAGAGCTTCCTCGACGAGGTCGAGCGCACCGTCGGCCCGATCGACGTGCTGATCAACAATGCGGGCATCATGCCGACCGGCAGATTCGCCGATGAGCCGGACCAGATCACCCGCCGGATTCTGGATATCAATGTCTACGGCGTGATCCTCGGCTCCAAGCTGGGCCTGGCCCGCATGCTGCCGCGCAAGCGCGGACACATCATCAATATCGCCTCGCTCGCCGGCGAAACGCATATCCCGGGCCTGGCGACATACAACGCCAGCAAGCATGCGGTGCTCGGCTTCACCGACACCCTGCGCGAGGAGTACCGGGGTTCGGGTGTCGCGTTCTCCTCGGTGCTGCCGACGCTGACGAATACCGAACTCGGCTCCGGCGTGAGCGGCCCGAAGCTGCTGCGCCCGGCCGAACCGGAGGAGATCGCCGATGCGATCGCCGCGCTGATCGCCGAGCCGAAGTCCAAGGTCCGGGTCACCGCGGTGGCCGGATTCCTGTCGCAGCTGGTGAATCTGCTGCCCGAGCCGGTGGCCGATGGACTGGCCAGGGCGCTGGGTTCGAGCAATGCCTTCCTCGACGACGTGGACGTGGCCAAGCGCAAGGCCTACGAGGATCGGGCACGCAGCCTCTGAGCGATCGACGAAGGCGCCGTGGCCGGGTCATCGACCACGGCGCCTTCGCGCGTCCGAACACCCCCGCGACTGCCGTCTCCGGACCGTTCGAACGAGACAGCAAACAAAATTGTGACCAACATCACTTCAGCTACCCCTAACGGCATCACCCTCGTTGCGGGCCGGTTTCCCGACAGTGACCGGCCACACTTCAGCACCTCCCCGGCGCGGTCCACAGACCCCATCGTCGCCGCATCGTTGCTGGTCATATGCCCAATTAACTTGCGCGCGGCAGCGCGGGTCCCGAGTGCTGGAGATTCGCGGAGTCGATGATGCAAATGACCATGACAAGCCATATGCTGTGTCTAACAAACCTGCCGACTGTTTCGGCTGCCATATCCAGACTTTCCGGCCTCAATAGGCTGGAAATTCAGGACCGATTCTGATAGCAAGGGGCTATGGACCCGCATTTGCGCGACCTGCGGTATTTCGTCGCCGTCGCTGAGGAACTGCACTTCACCAACGCCGCTCAGCGGCTGCACATCGCTCAACCCACCCTCTCGCGTCAGATTCGTCAGCTGGAACGCCAGCTCGACGTGGTCCTGTTCGACCGCAACCAGCGCAGCGTCGCGCTGACCGTCGCGGGCAAGGAGCTACTCGAAGGCGCCCGCAAGATCCTCGAGCTGTGGGAGGTCACCAACGTCTCCCTGCAGGAGGCGGGTGAGGTGCTGCGCGTCGGCATCCAATCCGCGCTCGGCCGCGGGCTGCTCAACGATCTGGAGAGCGCGAGCGGGCACCGCCTGGCGCTGCACGCCGCCTCCTGGACCGACCCGTCCAGTGGTCTGGCCGGTCGACAGGCCGACCTCGCTCTGGTCTGGCTTCCACTACCCGATCCGAACCGATACCGCTGGCAGGTGCTGCGCACCGAGCCGCGCTGGGTGCTGCTGCCGGAGAACCATCCGCTGGCCGAGAACGACACCATCGACTTCGCCGACCTGCTGGACGAACCGTTCATCGCACTGCCCACCGAGGCCGGTGCGGTGCGCGACTTCTGGCTCGGCAACGATGCCCGCAACGGCCGTCAGCCCAAGATCGGCGCCGAAGCGGCGACCCCCGAGGACAAGCTGGAGGCCGTGAGCCTCGGCCTCGGCGTCTGCCTGCTGGCCGAGAACAATGTGCCGATGTACCGCTGGCCGGGTCTGACCGCTCGCCCGCTCGCCGGACTCGCCCCGTGCGAACTTGCGGTGGCCTGGCGCGCCGACGACAACCGGCCCACCATCCTCGAATTCGCCGCACGCGCGGTGGACGGTGGTTTCGCGGTGCAGCATCAGCCCGCTATCGCAGGCTGATCGCTCGTCCCGGTCAAGCTCCTCCCAGCCCGACGGAGCGAGTCTTACGAGCAACCCGTTCGCGGCCCGTCTCGCGTCCGCGCCGAAGGCGCGGCCATCGAACACAGCCGAGTCGTCGAAGCGCATACGACGCAGTCGTATGTCTCGACGGCGCCGTCAGCGACTGCTTGCAGGTCGCTCGAAAGGGCCGGACGCGAGACACCCGGGGCCGCGAACACGCCGCGCCGCAGGCGCGGCAATCGGATTTAGTCGTTCACCGTTCGCTTCCAGGGGTGGATCGACTCGAGTTGAGCCGCGAGGCGCAGCAGGATCGATTCACTACCGGGCGGTGCCGTGAGTTGGGCGGCGACCGGTGTTTTGGATCTCGGGTGCATTCCCATCGGGATCGAGGCAGCGGGCCAGCCGACCAGATTCCACAGCGGTGTGAACGGTGAATACCGAGCGCTGATAACAACATTCGCGAGCCAACCGAGAGTGTGCCAGGCCCTGGCCCGGGGTGGCGGGGCGGCGAGCGTCGGGGTGATCACCACGTGGTAGCGCTCGAAGAAATCCAGCAGTTGCGCCTCGACCCGGTCCACCTGCGCCGGGCGTACCAGCCGCAGCCGCTGGACGAGCCGACCGAGTGCGATGTGGCGGCGGGTGCGCCGCTGCAGACGTTCGGGGCGGACGAGATTCGCGGCCTCCCGCGCGCCGTATGCCAACCAGCGCAGGCCGACCGAAACGAGCGATTCGCCGTAGGGCAGTGTCACCGATTCCACCAGGTGCCCGGCCGCGGCGGCGGCCGAAGCAGCGGTGCGGGCCGCCGCGGTCCAGTGCCGATCGACCCGGAACATCCGGGACGGTGGCGCCACGGCCAGCCCGATGCGTAGTCGGCCCGGCGGTTCCAACTCGGCTAGGTCCGGACGCGCGGCCAGCACCGACAGCATGAGTGCGGCATCGCCGACTGTCGTTGCGAGCACACCGTTTTCGACCATCCCGGACCAGGAATCGACGCCTACCTCGGCCGGTACGGTGTGCCGCCCCGGCTTGAGCCCGAACACCCCGCAGCAGGCCGCGGGAATGCGCACCGAACCAAGCCCGTCGTTGCCGTGCGCCACCGGCACCAACCCGGCCGCCACGGCCGCGGCCGAACCACCGGACGAGCCACCGGAGCTGCGGGCGGAATTCCACGGGTTCCGACCGATGCGGCCCTCGCTCTCGGTCGTACCCCACAGGCCGAGTTCGGGGACCGCGGTCAGCCCGACCACCACCGCGCCCGCGGCCCGCAGCCTGCACACCACCGGGTGGTCGGCGGTCGCCGGGCGGGTATCGGTCGCGGTGGAACCGGCGAGAACCGATTCACCCTCGACCGCGATGTTGTGTTTTATCGCGATGGGCACACCCGCCAGCGGCAGCAGATCCAGATCGGAACGCTGTTCCAGCGCGAGTGCCTCGGCCCGTGCTTTAGCCGAGCGAACGACCGTGAACGCATTCGTCTTTCGGTTCTCGGCGGCGATCAGATCCAGCGCGGTATCGACGGTTTCGGTCGGCGTCAGCGAGCCGTCACGCACACTCGCCGCGATTGCCGCCGCCGGACCTCGTGACAGGCCGGTTTCGCGTGGCATGCTGGAATCCATCGAAGCATGTACGGCGTCGGTCCCGCCCACCGCGACCCCACGGGCGGCCTGCACCTCCGGGGCTTCAACAGCCTCCGGAGCGGTCGAATCCGTCGCTGTCGGATCCGCCGCCGCGACGCCACCCGCCGCGGCCGTCACGGTATTCGATTTACGGCGCTGTTCCCGGGTTTTTCCGTGGTCACGCTCCGCTACCGCCTCCGCGCCCGTCGCTCGCGCCGCAGTGTTGTTCATGTGCTGGTTCTTCCCCGTCGCATCGTTGTCGAAATCGGGTGATCCACTGTTGTGGCGCAAGTTATCATTTCGATTACTGCTCGGGGGACGATGTCGTCGGGTGTGGCGGAAATTCAGCGACACATCCACCGAACGGCCACTGCGGATACTCGACATCCGCTCAGCAAGTAGGTCCGAAAATGAGTGCTGATCCCGAAAATACGCACCGAACCGATCTCGACACCGAGCCGGCCAGAGACTGGGGCGAGTCGCCGTCGCATACCGAGAACGATGTGGTCGAGGCCTTCTCGACCGCATGGGAATCGGCGCGCCGGCCACCGGAGATCGCCGACTTTCTGCCCGATGCCGAATCCTTGCGCCGGGCCGCCCTGATCGAATTGATCCGCGTCGACCTGCGACATCGCTGGATCCGGGTCCCCGAGACGCCGACGCCGCGTAAACGGCTTTTCGACTACTGCGCCGAGTTTCCGGAACTCGAACCGGGCGGCATTCCGGCCGGTTTGGTGTACGAAGAGTTCGTCATCCGCAGACACAGCGGTGAACGTGTCGATCCGAAGGATTATCTGCGGGAATATCCGGAACAAGCGGCGGAATTGCGCGCGCTGCTCAATGTCGACGACATCGACCAGAGCACCCGCCGGGCGGCGCTGGAGGATTCGGTGCTGACCGAGTTCGCCAATACCCGCGCGGCGGCCGAACTGAGCCGGACCGTGCAAGCCGATCAAACCGTCGGACTGAACCAAACCCAGCAGTCCGTTCGTAATACTGACGTGACGCGCACGACCGTCGGTCCGACCGAGACGGCGACCGCCATTCCGACCACGATCGGAACCGGTCCGGGGAAATTCAACGCCCTCGACCGGATCGAGATCGGCCAATCCATCGACGACTTCGACCTGCTCACCGGACTCGGCAGCGGCGCATTCGCCCGGGTATTCCTGGCCAGGCAGCGATCATTGCAGCGCTTGGTCGCGGTGAAGATCTCCGCCGACCACGGCACCGAACCGCAGACCCTGGCCCAGCTCGACCACGACTACATCGTGCGCGTCTTCGATCAGCGGCTGCTCGGCACCGATGACGCCCGCGATCCGGCCATGCGCCGACTCCGGCTGCTGTACATGCAGTTCCTGCCCGGCGGCACCCTGCTCGGCGTGCTGCGCTGGGCACGCGCGACCCCACCCGCCGAACGCAGCGGACAACTACTGCTGGACGCGGTCGACGCGGCCATGGAGGAGAAGGGCGAAATCCGCCCGACCGATTCCAGCGTGCGCGCCGAGATCGCCGGACTGAGCTGGCCGGAAACCGTGGCCTGGCTGGGCCGCAGATTGGCCGAGGCGCTGGAATACGCCTCCGCGCACGGCGTACTGCACCGCGATGTGAAACCGGCCAATATCCTGCTCACCGCGGAGGCGGTGCCGAAGCTGGCCGATTTCAATATCAGCTTCAGCCGCAATGTGGCGGGCACCAGTCCGGTGGCCTATTTCGGCGGCTCACTGGCGTATATGTCGCCCGAACAGTTGGAGGCCTGCCACCCCGGCCGCGAGCGCACGGCCGAGGATCTGGATACCCGTTCCGATATCTACTCCCTGGGCGTGGTGCTGTGGGAATTGCTCACCGGCGCGAAACCGTTCGACGATTCCACCGCGGCTGACCACGGCGACGATACGGCGCTCGAGGGCATGCTGGAACGCCGCACCGTCGGGGTGGACGACACGGCGCTGCAACGCGTTCCGGCGAATTGCCCAGCGGCGCTGCAGCGGGTGCTGCTGACCTGTCTGGAATCGGACCGGACACGGCGCTGGGCCAATGGCGGTGTGCTGGCCAAGCAGTTCGACCTGTGCATGGACCCGAGGGCCCGGGATCTGGTCGACCCGCCGCCCGGCAGTTGGCGGCTGAAGTTGCGCGCGTGGCGGCTGGTGATCGTGTCGCTGGCCATCGGCATTCCGAATATCCTCGCCTCGGCATACAACATCCAGCACAACCAGCATCTGATCGTGGACCGGCTCCCCGAGGACGCCGGGCGCACCTTCATGATCATCACCACCGTGGTGAACGGAATCTTCTTCCCGCTCGGGGCGGCGCTGATCCTCTATATGTCCCGGAGAATGCTCACGGTGCCGCACGGGCTGCGCCGCCACCGCCGCTACGACGCCGAGACGCTGCGCCTGGCCAGAGCGGATTCCCTGCTGTTCGGCGACCGCGCGGTGTGGGTGGTCTTCTCGCTGTGGGTGCTCGCCGGGTTCACCTTCCCGATCGCGCTGCAATTGGCGGCCGGGGACGTGCCCGCCCGCGCGGTGGTGCACTTCCTCACCTCGATCGTGGTGTGCGGCGCGATCGCGATGGCGTACCCGTTCTTCCTGGTGTGCTTCTTCATGGTCCGCTGCATCTATCCGATCTTCCTGCGGCACGGGGAGATCAGTACCGAGGACGCGGTGTGGCTGCGCGGCCTGGATCGCCGCGCCAACGGATATCTGGCGGTCGCGGCCTCGGTGCCGTTGCTCGCGGTGGCGGGCGTGACCTTCCTGCCGCCCGGCGATATTCCGATGGTGATCGCCGCGGTGCGCGTGCTCTGTGTGGGCGGCATCATCGCGTTCATCGGCTCCTACCTGCTCTTCCGGGCACTGGAGGCCGATCTGCGCGCACTGGAGCGGGTCGTCGCGCCAGCGGATTCCCTTGACCGCGATCATGTTTCGGCGGACCGGGAGCGCGACAGGCCGGCCGTGCCGGAGCCGCGATCGTGACAGCTGCCGATTTCGCGGATCGAGGCGAGACCGACCCCATATCCAGATTCACCGAAGATTGGCAGCACTGCCTGCGTGGCGAGCGGACCGAACCACCTCCGATCGTGGAGTACGTCCCCGACGGCACCCAGGCGCGGCTGGCGGTACTCACCGATCTGGTTCGCATCGATCTGCGCCACCGCTGGGATCGGGAAGGCCTCGGCAAACGCATCGCCGAGTACCGCAAGGAATTTCCCGAGGTCGAGCACAGTGCGGAATTGGTCGATCTGCTCTGTGAGGAGTTCCTGGCCCGACGCCGATACGGCTCGCTGGAACTGGCGGATTTCCTCGCCGAATATCCGGAGCTGGCGCAGGATGTGCGCGCGCGGCTGGCCGTTTACGCCGACGACGACGCCGCTACGGCCGATACCGAGCGAGCCGCCGCGCTGGTCGCCGGTCTGACACCGGGTCATCGGATCGATGACTTCGATCTGCTCACCGATCTGGGCACCGGCACCCTCGGCCGGGTCTTCCTCGCCAGGCAGCGTTCCATGCAACGTCTCGTCGCCGTGCGGCTTTCGGCGGGCCGCGCGGCGGGCGGGCACAGCATGGCGCAACTGGATCATCCGCATCTGGTGCGCGTTTTCGATCAGCGCCTGGTCACTGCCGCGACACCGGAGGCCCCCGCATCGACCCGGCTGGTCTACATGCAGTACCTGCCCGGCGGTACGGCAGCCGGAGTGCTCGCCGAGCGGCGGCGCGGCCCGGAATCCGAGGGCGGTGCCCTGCTGCTGCGCGCCATCGATGCCGCCATGGAGGCCAGGGGCGAGATCCGGCCGTCGGATTCGAGTGTGCGCGCCGAAATCGCCGCACTCAGCTGGCCGGAGACGGTGGCCTGGATCGGCAGACGACTGGCCGACGCGCTCAACTACGCCGAGCAGCACGGCGTACTGCATCGCGATATCAAACCGGCGAATGTGCTGTTCACCGCCGAGGGTATCCCCAAGTTCACCGATTTCGCCGCGCGCACGGCGGCACCCCGCACGGCGGCGAATCCGCTGGCCGCCGAACCGGATTCGCTGCCGTACCGCTCCCCCGAACAACTCGCCGAACTCCTCGATCCGGCCGCACCGCCGTCCGGCCGCAGCAGCGATATCTACTCCCTCGGCGTGCTGCTGTGGGAAATGCTCACCGGCGCGATGCCGTTCGACGATCCGCCGATACCCGCCGATCCGGACGCCCGCGCCGC
Organism: Nocardia pseudovaccinii; assembly: GCF_050942345.1. Taxonomy (NCBI): domain Bacteria; kingdom Bacillati; phylum Actinomycetota; class Actinomycetes; order Mycobacteriales; family Nocardiaceae; genus Nocardia; species Nocardia pseudovaccinii. The sequence goes on along the minus strand of NZ_CP192074.1, from coordinate 800,149 downwards.
AACCATCGCGACCATGGTCGCCCGGCGCGAGCGCGGCGTCACCGCGCAGACGCTGGAGCAGCTGCCCGCGGACACCCCGAGCGCGCTGCGGCGGGTGCTGCTGGAATGTCTGCGGACCGATCCGCAGCGCCGCTGGCGCAATGGCGCAGAACTCGCCGCGCAACTGGATCTGTGCCTGGACGAGCGCGCCAGGGAACTGGTCGATCCGGCACCGACCAGTTTTGCGTACCGGTCGCGTGGCTGGCTCATACCGATCCTCACGCTGTGCGTCGGCGTGCCGAATCTCCTTGCCAGCGTCTACAACATCAACCTGAACAACTCACTGATCATCGATCGGATGACCGCGGCCGACCAGGAACGGTTCGCCGCGGGCGGCCTGATCACAAATCTCATCGCCTTTCCGATGGCCGGATTGCTGCTGCTTTTCCTCACCCGCCGCCCGCTGACCATCGGATTCCGGCTGGCCCGCGGTCACGAATACTCGCCGCGCACGCTGGCCGCCGCCCGGCGCGACACCCTGCAGATGGGTGACTGGGCGGTCTGGGTGCCGTTCGGGTTCTGGCTGCTCGCCGGGCTGGTGTGGCCTTTGGCGCCGGTATTCTTCGGGGTCGAGCTACCGCGCGCGACCTTTTTGCACTTCTTCGCCGCACAGGTGGTGTGCGCCGCGATCGCACTGGCGTATCCGTTCTTCCCGATCATGGTTTACGCGGTGCGTTCGATTTATCCACAGCTGCTTGTGCGCGGCGGCATCGGCGCCGAGGACGAGGAGCAGCTGCGCAAACTCGCCAAGCGCGGAAACTTCTATCTGGGCGTCGCCGCATCGGTGCCGCTGCTCGGCGTGGCCAGCGCGACCTTCGTCGAGGCCGCCGATCTGGATTTGGTGATCGTTCCGGTGCGGGTGCTCAGCGTGGGTGGCATCCTGGCATTCGTGCTCACCTATCGGTTGTTCCGGATGCTCGAGGCCGATCTGCTGGCCTTGGCACGTGCGATTCCGCAGCGGAAGCGATGACCGACCCGCGGCCGTTCAGACGGCTGGTCAGCCTTTCTCATGTCCACGATCCGGCGACGGCGCCGCTGTTTCCCGGTGATCCCGAATTCCGGACCGATATTGTCGCGACGGTCGCGAACGACGGCTATTACCTGCGCTATATCCAGCAGGGCGAGCACACCGGAACCCATTGGGGCGCACCGATCCACTTCCATGCCGACGGACTGGCCGCCGACGAATTGGATCTCGACGATCTGTTCTTGCCCGCAGTGAAAATCGACGTGCGGGACCAATGTGCGAACGATCGGGATTACGCGATCGACATCGCTGATCTGCGGGAGTGGGAGGGTCGGCACGGGCGGATACCCGATGGCTCGGCGGTGGTGGCCTGGACCGGGTGGGACGAGAAATGGGGAACGCCGGAATTCATCGGAACCGGCGAAAGTGCCGATCACCAACCGGGATTCGCGGTCGAGACGGTGAAATGGTTATTGCGGACCGGACGGCTGGGGCGGCGTGGCGCGCTCGGCATCGATACGTTCGGACCCGATCTGGGGACCGACGACACCTATGAGGTGTCGAAGCTGCTGTATCGCGAACATCGGATCAGCTTGGAATGTCTGGCGAATCTCGCCGAACTACCCGTCACCGGCGCCTGGGTATTGGTCGGCGGTGCGCTGTACAGCGGTGGGTCCGGTTCGCCCGCAACAATATTCGCCATGCTGCCCTGATTACGCGCCGCCGTAGACCTTCGGGTCGAGTGTGCCGATATACGGCAGGTCGCGGTAGCGCTCGGCATAGTCGAGGCCGTAGCCGACGACGAATTCGTTCGGAATATCGAAGCCGACGTGCGCGACTTCCACGTGGGTGCGTAGCGCGTCCGGCTTGCGTAGCAGGGTGACGACCTCGAGCGAGGCCGGATTGCGGGTGGACAGATTGCGCTTGAGCCAGGACAGCGTGAGACCGGAGTCGATGATGTCCTCGACGATCAGCACGTTGCGGCCCGCGATGTCCTTGTCCAGGTCCTTCATGATGCGCACGACACCGGAGGACGAGGTGGACGAGCCGTAGGAGGAGACGGCCATGAATTCCATCTGGGTGGGAATCGGCAGCGCCTTGGCGAGATCGGTCATGAAGAAGATGGCGCCCTTGAGCACGCCGACCAGCAGCAGATCCCCCTCGGGGGCATCGGCCGGATAACGCTTGGCAATCAGCTCGGCCAACTCCTGGGTCTTGGCCGCGATCTGTTCCTCGGTGATCAGCACCGACGCGATATCGCCCTCGTACACGTCAGTTGGTTTCCCTTCCCTGGTGTCTCCCCGGCCGACCCATTATGTGTCATCGGCTCCCTTGCAGACGCAAAGTCAGCCTGCCATGTTCGCGCGCCGCGACCAACCTGCGCCCCGGCTGCCCGCCGCCCACCGCGACGCCACCCTGTCCGCGCCATGCGGTAATCAATTCGTCAACCGCCTGTAAATGCTTGTTGGTCAGGGCTTTAGCGCCACCGGCCAGCAACCAGGCACGGATAGCGCGCCGGCGCAAGGCCGCGGGGGCAGTGGCGAGGGTCTCTATCGAGAGGGTCGGGCCATCACTCGCCGGACCGGCGCTCGCGGTTCGTAACAACTCGTCGGCCAGCGCGTCCAATACCGCACCGTCATCGCGCAACTGCTCGGCCGTCCGCGCCAGCGCCCCCGCGACCCCACCGCCGAGCACCTCCTCCAGCAGCGGCAGAACCTCGTTCCGCAACCGGACCCTGGTGAACTCCGCCGCCGAATTGTGCGGATCCTCGAACGGCGTCAGTCCGATATCGACACACAACTGCCTGGTCACCGCCCGCCGCACCCCCAACAGCGGCCGTCCCCACGGATCAACGAACGCCGCCATCCCCTGAATCGACCGCCCACCCGATCCCCGCCCCAACCCCAGCAACACGGTCTCGGCCTGATCATCGAGCGTGTGCCCGAGCAGCACCGGCAACCCACCCCGCGCCCCGTCGAGCGCCGCATACCGAGCCGCCCGCGCCGCCGCCTCCATTCCCCCGTCCGCACCGACCTCGACCGCCAGCACATGTGCCGACCGACACCCCAGCGCCAACGCCGCGGCCGCCGCCTCAGCCGCCACCCTGTCCGACCCCGCCTGCAACTGATGATCCACGACCAGCGCGTCGACCTGCCCTGCCTCCGCTACCGCAGCCGCCGTCAATGCCAGCGAATCCGCACCACCGGACAACGCGACCGCCACATCACCCGTCGCATAATCGGCCAGCCATCCCCGCACCGCCCGCCGCACCTCGAGCACCGCCTCGGTCTCGGGCAGCCGTCGCGAATTCCCTGGCATCGCTCCCGCCGTCCGGCTCATATCCGGAGACTACCGATGACCAGTGCCCTCGATTCGCTCGGCAAGCTCCACGATGGGGCCTTCGCCACCGCTCATGAGACGCCTACCGTCTGCCGCTCGGGTTCGATGATTGCGACCACGCGCTCTTTGTCTCGTGAATACGGCTGACCGATGTACTTGTCGGCCAACCGGTCGATGATCGTCCAGGCCGCATCGCCTTCGAGCCACTCGATGACACGGCCGCGCAGGATGACCGGCTGGAACGGGTTGTCGGCCGGTGTCAGGGAGAGCGCGACCCGCGGGTCGCGACGCAGATTGCGGGCCTTGCGGCTGTCCGGGCCGGTGAGGAACACGATGTGGTCGCCGTGCGTGCCGACCCAGACCGGGATGGAATGTGGGGCACCGTCCGGCAGGACGGTGGCGAGGTGGGCGATAGAGGTGCCGTCGAGGACGCGGCGTACGTACGGGTCGAGCATCGTGGTCATCTCCTGGCGTGGGTTCCGGATGGGCTGGTCGTCGGAGGTCATCGCACTACCTCGTAGTGCAGGTGGGTGATGCCGGGCGCCGGGACGGCCTCGACGAGGCGCAAACGCACGTGCTCGGGCAGCGACTGGAAGAAGGGGCGTCCGTCGCCGAGCAGGACCGGAACCTGATGCAGGATCACCTCGTCGACGAGTCCCGCCCGCAATGCCTCGGTCACGACACCGCCACCCATCAGGCCGACGTCCTTGCCACCCGCCGCCACACGGGCCGCCGCGATCGCGTCTTCGATGCCGGTCGCGATAAGGGTCTGCCGGTCGGTCAGCTCCGGTGCCGCCCGATGGCTGAGGACGAAGAGCCCGGCCTTCGGGTGTGGACTGCCGCCGCCGAAATGGTCGGAATCTTCGTAGGTGTTGCGGCCGGCCACGACCGCGCCCACCCGTGCGGCGAGTGCGTCGAATACCCGGGCGCTTGGCTCGCTCAGCCCGAACCCGTCGAACACCCGGCTCGGTGTGTCGCCGTTGAAATACCAGTCGAAGAGCATCGTCGCGTCGCCGAGGCCGCGCCCGGCGCCAGGATCGCGGCCCGTGATGTAACCGTCGACCGAAACCGCGTGCGCGCTGATGACCTTGCTCATCTCCGCAATCCTCTCTGAGTTCCCTTAAGAGACGCTATGACCATAACAGTCAAAGTTCCCTAAGGGAACTCAGATGGCTAAACTGGTTTTATGCAGCGCACGGACTTCAGCAAAATGGCGTGCTCGATCGCGCGCACGCTCGACGTCATCGGGGAGCCCTGGTCGCCGCTGATCCTGCGCGACGTATGGGTCGGACTCAGCCGGTTCGAACAGCTCCAAGCCGACCTCGGTATCTCACGCAAGGTCCTGACCGAGCGGCTGAACCACCTCGTCGACCAGGGCGTGCTCGACCGCCGCCCCTACGACCAGCGACCGCGTTACGAGTACGTACTGACGGAGAAGGGCACCGAGCTGGTCGACCTGCTCATGGTGATGACCGGCTGGGGAGACAAATGGCTCGCGGGCGAAGCCGGTCCGCCGGTGCTCTACCGCCACCACGCCTGCGGCGAGATCAGCAGCGTCGACCTGCGCTGTGCCCACTGCGGCGAGCCGATGCACGCGAACGACATCGACCCGCTGCCAGGCCCCGGCGCAGCCGTGTGATGCACCCGCTGGCACGAACCGAAACACGTTCGGGCGCAAAGCAATAGAGAACTACCCGAGGACACGCGCCACCCAGCGCTCAGGGGCCTCGATCTCCGTTGCGAGCGGAAGGGTTTCGGGGTTGGTCCAGACGGTGTTGAACTGGGCCATGCCGACTTGCGCCACCACCGCGTCGACGAATTTCTTGCCGCGGACGTATTGAGCGACCTTGGCGTCCACGCCGAGCAGGGCACGCAGCAGGCGTTGGACCGGGTTGGTGGGGCGTTTGCGGCGCTTGTCGAAGGCGGCGCGGATTTGTTCGACGGTCGGGATGACGGCGGGGCCGACAGCATCCATGACGTGGTCGGCGTGGCCTTCCAGGAGGGTCCCGAGCATCAGCAGGCGGTCCAGGGCTTCGCGCTGCGGCGGGGCCTGGGTCGCACGGAGCAGGCCGACGACGCCGCGGGAATTCGGGTCCTCGGTGCCGGTGCCGCGACGACGGTCGCGCACCTCTTCGACGAGGCGACCGAGCATTTCGGCGAGCGGTTCGTCGCCGACTTCACCGAGGATGTCGACATTGGCGCGCATGTAATCGGCCAGCCACGGCGCGGAGGAGAACTGCACCCGGTGGGTCACCTCGTGCAGGCAGACCCAGAAGCGGAAGTCGGTCGGCGAGACACCGAGTGCGCGCTCGACGGCCATGATGTTCGGCGCGACGAGCAGCAGCGTCCCATCGGGTCCGGTGAACGGGTCGTACTGGCCGAGGATCGCGGTGGACAGGAAGGCAAGCATCGCGCCCGCTTGCACACCGGCGGGTTTGCCTGCGAGCAGGCCCTTGTCCGATACCTTCCCGGTGCCGGTCAGCTGGGCCATGGAATCGGCGGCCGCATTGATCCAGCCAGGCCGGTCGACGATCAGGGCCGAGGGCACCGGCTGATCGTCGAGCAGACCGCTCACCTCACGAACCGGCCCCTCCGCCCGCACCGATGCCTCGGCCAGCTCGCTCACTACCTGTTCGGCCGAGTATCGCGAGGTCCGCGGGCCGGACGGCACCAGCGCGGCGCCGGTGCGCGCGGCAAGGCGCCAATCGACGGCACCGGAAAATCCGGAGCGTCTGCGCTCGGCCGGAGCGTCCGCACCCGAATTCACGGCGGGCGCGGCGCCCGATTTGTCAGTGCCTTCGAACATGGTCAACCACCCGTCACGAGCATCCACAGTTACGCAGCGTGCCGGCGATGGCGTCCAATGCGGGCCGGCTCAGCTCCGGTGGCCGATCGTTCGACATCAATGCGAAGGTCAATACCCGCCCATCGCTGTCCAGCACATACCCGACCAACGTGCTCGCCACCGACAGAGTTCCGGTCTTGGCCCGCACCCAGCCCGCGCCGCCCCGGTTCTGCGTGACATAACGGATGCTCAGCGACCCCGTCGCACCCGCGATGGGCAGATCGTCGAGCAGCGGCGCCAGGGTGGTCGCGATCCGATCGTTTTCCGGCCTGGCCTTGGTGTTGCTCGGTTGCACGGCATTGGCCCCGCTCGGCTTCGCCGCGGTCGAGATGATCTTGCCGAGCAGCCGGGCAGGCACCCGGTCCTCGGTCGACAGGCCGCTGCTATCGCGCATCGAAAGTCCGTTGAGATCGAATCCGCCCTTGCCGAGCGCGGTTTCGAGAGCGGTGACGGCTCCGGTGAACGACGCCTCGTTACCGGACGCGACCGCGATCTCGCGGCCGATGGCCTCGGCGAGCACATTGTCGGAATGGACCATGGTGTCGCGCAACCGGTCCCGCAGCGGCGCGGATTGCACGCTCGCCACCTCGGTCGCACCGGCGGCGGCATTGCCGATCCGCACCTTGGCGGGATCGAGTCCGAGTTCGATTGCCAATCGCTGTCCGGTGGCCAGGGCCGGAGTCGGGGTGCGCGGCGAGTACTCCACCAGCGGGTCGAGGCGGCCGCCGTCGAGCATGACCGGATCCATCGGTGCGATCGAACCCTCGCCGATATCGACCGGATCCCAGCCGGGCGCCATGGGCGGGCCGGAATACGCGGAGGTGTCGACCACGATGGTGTCGACGGGATGGCCGGAGGCCTTGATCTGTGACACCAGATCCGACAGCCGCGGCCCGTTCGGGTAATACCCATTGCCGTCGGGCTGCGCGGTCAGCGTCGGATCGCCGCCGCCGACGAGCACGAGTTCATTGGGTGCGGATCCGGTGACGACGCGGGTGGTCACCCGATGATCCGCGGGCAGGGTGAGCAGGGCGGCCGCGGTGGTGAGGACCTTGGCGGTGGACGACGGAATCATCGGCTTGTCGGATTCGGCGCTCCACAGCACGGTCGCGGAGTCGGCATCGGTGACCTCACCGGCGAATGCACCGAGGTCCGGATTGGCAACCACCTGCGCGAGTGCGGCGGCGACACCGGACGGAGTCGGCGCGGGCGCATTCGAGGGCGCCGGCGCGACCTGCGGCAACGGTTTGACCGGGTCGGGCGGCGCGGCGATGGTGAGCCCGCCGTGCCGGAATTCCTCGGTCCACGGTTTGACCGCGATCACCACGCCTGCCCCCGCACCGAGTAGCAAGGCCAGCATGAACGCGACGCCGATCCAGATATTGCGGCGTCGCTTGGCGGCCAAGCCACCGATATTCCTATTGCTGCCACCCACCACGTGCCCGCCGTCTCTCCGTCTCGTATCGCTGCACCGTCACACCGTCGCCGGTCCACCCACCTACCGCACCCAAGTGCCCGCGGACCACACTATCCTCGTTCCGGCACCGTTCCCCCCGAACACCTGTCGAGTCGGCGTTCCGACGACCGCGACGCGACAGTCCCTCAGAAGCATCAGTAAGGAGATGGCGTGGAGTTCGACGTCACCATCGAGATCCCCAAGGGTTCTCGGAACAAGTACGAGGTCGATCACGAGACCGGTCGGGTCCGGCTCGACCGCTTCCTCTACACGTCCATGGTCTACCCGGCCGACTACGGCTACATCGAGAACACCCTCGGCGAGGACGGCGACCCGCTGGACGCCCTGGTCCTGCTGCCGGAGCCGGTGTTTCCGGGCTGCCTGATCGAGGTGCGCCCGGTCGCGATGTACAAGATGGTCGACGAGAAGGGCGGCGACGACAAAGTCCTGTGCGTGCCCGCGGGCGACAAGCGCTGGGACCACATCCAGGACCTGGCCGATGTGCCGGAGTTCGAACTGGCCGCGATCAAGCACTTCTTCGAGCGCTACAAGGATCTGGAACCGGGCAAGTTCGTCAAGGGCTCGGAGTGGGTCGGTCGCGCCGAGGCCGAGGCCGAGGTGGAGGCATCGATCAAGCGGCTGCAGGAGCACGGCGGCCACTGAGTCTTGTTGGGGCGGTGGATAATTCGCTCCTGACCGAAAGCGGAAAGTCCGGTGCGTCCGGACTTCCCGCTTTCCTCGTCATCGCGGCACGATATCCAGGTGCCCCGAAGCGGATGGAGACAAACGTCAACGACTGAGCGCCACGGTTACGGGGTGCTGCCCGGGGCGCTCGTGACTACGTCGTCGGGCTACGAGTTCTCCCCCGGTTCCCTGGTGACGGGGAATGGATTCATGTTGTCGTCGAATCCGGGAACATCACGCATCTTGTCACGAAGGCTGTCCGGTGCGTAGTTGCCGGAGTTGTCGAGGCTGTCGAGATAGTCCCAGCGCAATTTGGCAAATCTCTCTCGGTCCTCGGGTGACAGCGCAGCCTGTTCGGCTTCGGATTCGGCACGGATTCGTGCGAACACCTCGGGATCCCAACCCGGCGGGGTCTTCTCGGTACCACTCATTGTCATGCACCTCTTCTATAAGTCGTTATAACTGAGTGTCATCGAATCGCCTGCTGCTCAGCCACTCATCGAACGAAAGGCTTTTGGTGGACGCCCGTTGCGGCAGTTCGGGATTGACTGAGCTGTTGCCTCCCCTTCCAGCGTTATCGCCGACGGTATCCGCCCAGCGGCGTCAAAGGCAATGTCGAACACGGGTTGTCGAGGTCACTGCCCGGTTCGGTCGTAGTCGACGGCGAATGTGCGCAACCCCGCGACTGAGAACTGGTCGAGGGCAGCGTCCACGTCGAACCGCGCCGGGTCGAGCGGCTCGGCAATGGTGTCGACAGTGACGGCCCTGCGTCGGCGGCCGCAACCCATACTGCCACCGCGTTTCTCGCTCTACGCCCTGGTCCCCAGTATGAGACTCCGTAACGGGTCCGACGCTGCCGCACCGTTTGCCCTTCACAGGTGCCCAATGTAGAAATCATCCGATCGATGGAACCGACAGCCACTGCGCCGCGTCGGAACTATTGACAGATCGATTTCCGGGAAGTGGGTGGGCGTATGGCCGGCAGCGAGCAGAACGCACTGCGTGCGCGCAACGACGCGCTGCGCGACCAGGTCGATTCGCTGATGGAAATCTTCGAGCGGCAGCGCCGCGAGCTCGCCGACGTGCAGTCCCGCCTGGCCGCCACCACCGGCGAGGCCTGGTCCAGCGACAACCTAGTCCGGGTGGTCGCCAATATCTCCGGCATCCCGCTCGAAGTACATCTGACCCCGGAGGCCTTCAAACGCTCCACGCCGGAAAAACTGGGCCACTCCATAACCGAGGCGGCTCAGGCAGCGGCCGCCGCAGCCGCCACACAGTCCCAACAGGCGTTCGCCCCCATTCAAGCACTCGCCGGCGACATACCGGACCTTCCCGATCTGGTACCCGGGGCACCCAGCATCAACGACCTGTTGCAACCATCCCGGCCCGAATCCACGTCACAGCCCGCGGCACCTCCACCGGACAGCGACGACGAAGACGACTACTACCGCAGCCGCTCCTATCTGCGGGACCGCTGATGAGCAGCCTGAAGGCAGACCCGGACGCCCTGCGCGCCACCCAGCCGAAATTCAGAGATGTGGCCGAGCGCGTCAAGACCGCCGCACAGAATCTGCGGCGGGTCATCGACGCCGAGGGGCCGTGCTGGGGTTCGGACACGCCGGGCACGGAGTTCGCCAAGGGCTACGCCGAACCGGCGAAGAAGACCTTGGAGCAGGTCGGAAATCTGTCGGATGTGCTGTCGGGCCTGGGCGACAACGTAAAGACCATCGCCGACCAGTTGCAGCAGCAGGACCAGCAGCGGGCCGGCGCGCTGACGCAACAGCGGTCCGAGCTCTGATATGGGGATCGAGATCCCCGACGAACTGCAATGGGTCGCCAAATACGTTGTGGGCGCTGGAGATTGGCCCGAGGGTGACGAAACCGCCATGCGCCGGATCGGCCACGCCTGGGGCGAGCTGGCCACCGCTCTCGGAGAAATCCGAACCGACTCCGACCACGTAGCTCAGGCCGCGCTGAACGCATTGGAAGCCGGCCAGACCCACGACGCGTTCGACAGTTACTGGAATCAGGTCGACGGCCAGGAAGGCATGCTGCCGCAACTGATCGAAAGCGCCAAGGAACTGTCGGACCAAATCGACGATGGCGCAGCCGATATCGAGCACACCAAATACGTGATCATCGGAGCGCTCGTAGTCTTCGCGATCCAGATGATTCAGGCGATAGCTACCGCCGCCACCGGCATCGGCGCCCCGGCCGCCGCCGCGGAAGAAGCCGCCTTCCAGGTCGCCACCCGGCTCACGATCCGCATGGTGATCAAAGAGCTGATTCAGAAGCTGATGAGCAGGGCCACCGCCAAGGCCGCCTTCTGGGGCGTCATGCAAAGCGCCGGCGTCGATCTGGGCGCGTCGGTGTTGCAGATGGCCCAGGGTAAGCGCGGCGGTCTCACCCTGGATGAGGCGAAAAACCTTGGCCGCGAGACGCTCACAGGCGCCATTGGCGGCGCGCTCGGCGGGGCGCTCGGCTCCGGTGGCGTCGGTAGTCACGCGGTCGACGCTGTCGAATCCAAAGTGGGCAAATTCGCGACGCAGACCGCGACCGACGCTGCTGCGGGCGCGGTTGGCGTAGTAGCAGGCACTGCGGCCACGGTACCGGTCGGCGGCAAGTTCGAACTCGACCCGACCACAGTCGCCACCTCGTCATTGGCCGGCGCCGCCGGCGCCACTGCCGGTCAACACGTCGGCGGCGCGATCCACGAGGCGCGCACCTCCGGAAACGACTCCGCCTCAGGCCATTCCGGAAATACCGATCACGACACCGGTAATCGCGCACCGACGAGCCCGTCCAGCAGCGAGAACCCCGGCGGAACTTCCTCAGCTGGACAACAACATTCAGGTGCTGCGGAACCTTCACCTACCAGTGCGACAGGGACACAACACACCTCACAGGACACGGGGAATACGACCGCACCCGGTTCGCACGACACCAGCAACACGACCACGCCCAGCTCGCACGACACCGGCAACACGCCCGGTTCACACGGCACCGGCAACACGCCCGGTTCGCACGACACCGGGAATACGTCCTCCCCCAGTTCGGACAACGGCGGTAGTACTCAGCCCAACTCACACACAACCGAGGCACCCGCTCCCACACACGACGACAACAGCCCGACCGCCACCCAGAGCTCGGAAGTCGGTGCTCCGCAACATAATCCGTCAACCAGTGGGCAGGAAGTCGGCAGTACGCCCACGCACTCCGAGCACCCGGTCTCATCCACTCACGACAGCGCCACAACACAAACCCCCCACGACAGCACTCCGACGCAGACCGCTCACGACAGCGCCCCCGTCCAACACGATTCCAGCGCCAACACCCAAGGCGCACATCAGCCCTCGCCGACCGCACACGAGCCGTCCTCAGCTCACCATGACAACGGCAGCCCGACCGGCGCCAGCCTCGACCTACCACCGGTCGACAGACCGCCGACAACTACACCCCACGACACCGGAACCGTCGCCAACGACAGCGCGACCACACAACACGACACCACCCGCCCGAGCCCGCACCAGAGTTCGCCAACTGGCTCAGCACAGCACGATGTCAACGCGAATACCACTGGCTCACAACATGATTCGTCCACGACGCAACCGCTTGGCCACACATCCACGCCCTCGCACACCGACAGTACGAGCAGTGCGGCGGGCCAACCACATCCGTCCGGCGCCGAGCCGACCGTCTCCGCTTCACCCAGAGGCGCGGATCAAACAACTTCCACCACAACGCACCAGTCCAACCAACCGGACAGCACTGCGGCCTCCACACAGGTAAGTTCCGCCGACACCGCCACCACAACGGGTTCATCCACCGGCATGCCCGCCACGAGCGGCAGCCTCGGCACCCACGCCGGAGCGGGCTCCAACGCCGCCGAGGGCCACCGCTCCAGCATCCCCAACTACACCCCGACCACCGACACCGCCCACGCACCATCGCGCACTGGCACCTCCACTGCCCCAGGCCATCCCAATGCCAGTCCACGACCGGAACCCGCCAGGGCCGACACCGCCCGGCCGCGCACCGACCGCACAAACCTCACCCCCGACATCCCTCGTGCCACGCCACCCGATCCAGCCCGCACAGCACCAGCACGCCCCGATGCGGCCGCACCCCGTGCCGACCGAAACCCCACCCACACCAACACCCCGTCACGCGCACCGCACGAGCCACCGGTTGCGGCACCGCGCAGCGGCGAACGCTACGACACACTATGGGGACGACACGATGGCGCTACTGATCTACTACAACCGAATCAGGAACGACCCGAACGAGGTGGAATACCAGTTCGGGGAGACGAGGGACAATCTCGACCGCGTCCTGACGATCGACACGACGAACAACACCGCCCGCACGGACCAACCGGAGGACGTGATTCTCCGGTCCGCGGCGGGACAGATCACGCTCCGGGCGAAACGCGAGAAAGCGTGGCCCCAGAACGGGGTAATCGCCTCTTAACCGAGGGCGGCGAGCGCCGCGACACATCGGTCCCCGAACCGGTCGATAGTCCATCTCGGGGTGCAGCGCCTGGTGAAGGTGAGCACGGTACCGATCATCCGTCCCTCGACGGTAGTGGTGAGAACGTGGCGCCGGAGCAGTCTCAGAGCGGCGGGACAATTCGTCCGCGGAACCCGCTTGATTATGCCGCCCAAGATAAGTGGGCACGCGATGCGTACGAAACCATCCGTGCGTCGGGTGCCGATGTGCACGACATGGCCGAGAACCTGTCGGCGGTGACGCGCGGCGATGGTTCGATCGGTTTCAGCGAGCATGAGCTCGGACAGGTGAAGCAGCATCTGTTCGAAGACGACCACAAGCTGAGCGTGTTCGACGACGACGGAAACGTCGTAGGTTACGAGAACCGCCGCTTCGATGCCGATCCCGATATCGCCGAGGCTTGGATGCGGCTTTCTCGCGGCGAGCCGCTACCAGCCGACATCAGGCTGCTGGAACATGAACTGGCAGAGGCCGGATACCTTCGGGAGTACCCGGATGCCAGCTACCACGAAGCCCATGCTCACGCCAATACGAAGGCAAACTGGGAAGACGACATCCCCGGGCGCACCGGCGAGAACTACCAAGATTGGGGAGACAAAGATGGCGCTGTACGTGGTCTACCGGAAGACCGCGGAAACCGAGACCGAGGTGACCTACCGGTTCGGGAGCAACGAGACAGAACTGAACCGGGAACTGGTGATCGAGAAGAACGGCTCGGCCGTCAGAGCGGTGGACGCAACGACCGACCCACTGGTGATGAAGGTCGCCGCACGAATACTGGCGCGGAAGGGGACCGATCCGAACTGGCCGGGCGGAGGCGGAATCCAGGCCTGAACGACCAATCGCCGGAGTCTCCTCGCGAGGAGCGACCCGCCGGTCCGACACACCAGGAGGCGCCCGAGTCGCAGCCTGACCCGAGTTCGACGCCGGAGGAACAGGCCGCTAAAGATGCCTGTGATCGGCTACCACAAGCTGAACGCGAGGCCATCGAGGACTACGCCGGCGACGCATACAACGAGATCAACCGCCATTTACGGTTCGGCGAGGAACTTCACACGGTCTCCCCGGAGACCATCGAGTTGATTCGCAGTGGTCTGGACAAGCTCCCGGACCATGTCGGACCGGTGAAGAGATCGATCATGCTCGCACCGGAGGCCATAGAGAAGTTCTGGTACGACAACCGGCCCGGCGCGGTCGTCGAGGATCCAGGGTTCGTGTCGACGTCGAAGACCCAGTTCAAGTGGAACCCGAACGTCAAGCTGACAATCGTTTCGGCTACCGGGAAAGACATTTCGTTCCTGCGGCCTCCCGGCAAGCGCGGTGAAGCAGAGGTCCTCATTCCAGACGGCAGACAGTTCCGCGTGCTGGATCGTGAGATGGACTCCGACGGAACCCTGCACATCACATGGGAAGAGATCACCGATTCACCACGGTCGCCCGACAGCAGCGATTCGGACAGTGCTTCAACTCCGCGTGACCTGGAACCAGATCAGCCTTTCCCGCAGGAATCCGTTCCGGACAGCAATGTGGCCTTCTCGCTCGACCTCTCGGATTCAGCAGCGCCGGTCGAACCGCACCGGTCCGAGTCGCCACCTGGCCACGAGCCGAGTGCGCGCGAAAAGCTCGCTCCCTACGAACCACATCCCGAGCCGACGTCCGAACGTCCCTCTGAACCTGTGCATTCGGAAGGGTCCCGCCGTATCGAGGACTCTGACCCTGACGGGTACGCCCCGCGTCCTGAGGGGAAGTCCGACGATCACCATGTCCCCTCCCGCGTGGATGAGCAACAGCACAGCCCGGCGCATGACAGCGATCATCAGCCCAATCCCGATCGCCCCAAATCCCTGACGCCGCATCTGAAAGACCGCTTCGAAGAACTGCGAACCCTTGCCACGGAGATCGGGCTGGCCGACCGCGACCCCGCCCGGCAACACGAACTCCCCGGTCTCCGCGCCGAATTCGCCCACCGATTCGACAAACTAGGACTGCTGGACACAGACCCGTCGAGCACACCCTGGAGACTGCTCGACGAGCACCAACCAGAACTCGCCAAATACATGGCGGATCACCAAAGGTACCTCCTTCCGGCCCCTTCCGAGGCCGTAGAACGTGCTCCCGACAGCCACTCCCGAAGCAGCGGCGTGGACGGAATGGAAATCCAGCGCACCCCGGGTGAGCACTCGACCGAGTCCGGGTTGCCTGCAGATCTCTCACCAGCGAGAAGTGCGTCCGTTGCCCACCCGGAACAACCACGCCCACAAGAACATCCGGCAAACCACGAACACACACCAGAACACGCCAGAGCCGGCGAACATGCACCGGAACACCCCGGTACCCGCGAGCACAACCCGGAGACCTCCGACAGACCGAACCAACCGTCACACGCCCAGGACCGTCCTGCGAGCGCACCCGAACACCAACCGACCCGCACCGACCACCCCGAAACACCGCACCGCCCAACCGAACCCGATACGGCACCGCGATGGGCCCATCAAGACCCGAACTACCACCTGAACGCCGCCAGGCTGCCCGACTGGTGGCCCCACGCGGGCGAGCACACCACGCCCCGATCACCCGAACCCGATACATCCACCCCAGCAAGAGCCACTGAGACCCAACCCGCGGCCAGACCCGATGAATCCAGCCGCCCGAACCCCGCGCCCTACCGCTCCGCTAACGAACATCTCACGCGTGCACCCGAATCCGAACCTCCGACACAATCGGCGCCACGTGCCCGGCCAGACAGCCCTGCCGAGGCGTCCCACCCGACAACTCGCCCGAATACGCAGCATCCCGCGCCAGCCGCTGATGGACATCGACCGATGCCCGACGAAGGCCAGGTTCACCGTGACGGTGTCAGGCGTTTCGGCACGGACGACGCCGGCCAGCGATACGGCGACAACCGTCTGGCCCGCGCGCTACACAGCCTGCCATCCGAGCTGCGCAACGCCGTCTACAAGTACACCGTGCAGTCGTTCCCGAATGGGTTCCTGCGAGGACACAATCCTGCCGAGGCGGTGGGCAGGCATTTCGATTTCCTGCGCCGCGAAAGTCACGCTGTCGCCGCACTCACTCACGCGAACCACGGCCGGATGCCGACGAAATCCGACCTGGAAGCATTGGCGCGCCGCCCAGACCTGAACCCCTATCAGCGTCAGTGGGTTGACTACCTGCGCGCACAACCGGACACCCAAACTCGGCTGGACAAGCTCAAGGAGAACGAGCAGAACTGGGGTTTTCTGCATCACTATTTCGAAGGTCCACCGACGGTCGAACGGTTCAATCAGCTGATCGCGGAAATCGATGCGGCAATCACGACGCCGCTTCCGGAATCGGTTCAGGTGATACGCGGACTCCATGACATCTCGTTCTTGGAGACAGCCGAGGGACATCTCCTGGGCAACGGCGATCCACGGGCATTGATAGGTACTGTGCAGGCCGAACGCTCCCACATGTCAACGTCCCTGGGCACCAACCTGACTCAGGTCGACGGGCACAACTACCGCATTCGAGTCGAGATGAACGTCCCCGCTGGGACCCCCGGCCTGTGGATGGGGCGCAACAGCCACTACCCCGATCAACGCGAACTGATACTGCCCCGAAATCTCGAATACCGGATCACAAATGTGGTTCAGACCGGCTGGATCCTCACCAAAAACGGTCACCAGCCCACATATACGGTGCACGCTGAGGTGGTGCAGGCTCCGCCTACAGCTTGGGGTACCTCCGATGCAACCAATGTCACGTCAATTTCCGAAGACGCCGATACGGACGAAACCGAATATCCAATAATTCCACCCACTGGAACATGAATGTTATTCGAACTGCATAACAGAGCGGAGGTCTCCCGACGAGTCCTTCGATGACGCGACAGCGGCATACTTCTAACAGACCCACCAGCGACGGAGTGCCGACGATGACCGAACCACCGTTTTGGATGCAATCACACAACCCCGACGAGCGGCACCATCCAGGCATGCCGACAAACCAGACCGGCCCGACCCCGTTTGATGCATCGGACTACGAGTACGATTGGAGCCCCGAACCGCCGCCCGGCACACCGGAGTATCCGTACGATCCATGGAAAATCTCTCCGAGGCGGGAAGCGTACGAACGGTGGACGCGTAAACCGCTGCTGGCTTGGCCGGTCGTTGTGCACGGCGAATTCATGGGTGTCGTGTGGGCATCGAAGGAGCACGACTCGGCAGCGGTCCTCCGTCTCCTCAGCCGTCCTGACGGTTGGATGGACGTCTGGGAGGCCCGACTCGATGAGGCCTATCGGCAAGGTTTGCGCCCGACGGACGCGGTGGGCCGTTGGATCGGCGCACCCGAAGATCCGGTCGGCGGCCACATCCCCAGCGACGTTCCCCCATACGAGGCACCGAATCTTGCGACCCTCTACCAGCGAATAAACCCGGGTGGCCCGCCGGCCCCGAACCCGTGGATCCAGGATGGCGAGTTCCCCGATGGAACTCCTGTCGATCGTTCACAAGGATGGGGACCGCTGGTCAGTTCACCGCTGTCACGGTATCCAACCGACACGCAGTCGCCGGTCCGATTCTTCCCCGTAACGAAGAACGCGACAGTGCTCGGCTACCTGTGGGCATCAACGACCGGTGAAGCCGCCGACTACCTCCCCCGCAGTGCAGCTGGAGCAGCGGGTGTAGCAGCCGCAGGGCTCTGGCAGTTGTGGCTGAGCCGAGCCTATAAGGAACGATTGTCGTCACTGCAGGCTCTAGACCGCTGCCAGAACATGCCGGAGGACCATTTGTCCGGCGTCATCGGAGGCCATGCCTCACTCAGCGAGCTTCCATCCCTCGATCAGCTGAAAAGCATTGCTCGGCAATAACTTTGCCGACATTTCCGAAACGTTCGGTAAGACGCCATGATAGCGCGGGTGATCAGTCTGCTCAGCAGTCTCCAGGACAGCGGCACCTGCGCCACGAGATCGATTGCCGCCTGCGCGGTCATGCGGTTCGGTTGAGCAGTGCCTCGATCATCGCATCGTGGCTCCAGCGGATGGCCAGGTGCCACAGCAAGTACCGTCTGGATGGAAGTCCAGGAGACCCGAGCCCATGAGCAATCGGCGGACGGATTCGGTAGAAATGAATCCGCGCGCCCGAAGATCCGGTCAGTGGTCCCCTGAGCACAACGAAAAGCGGGAAGTCCTGTTCGAACTTCCCGCTTTTGATTATGGTGCGGTGCCGCCGATTTCGGTTATCGGCGGATCAGGTCAGTAGTAGATGTAGAGATCCCAGCCGCTGTAGGTTTCGACGCACTCGTAGTAGTAGCCGCCGGTGGTTGGCGAGGCGCCGTCCGCCGCACACGCCGCGGAGGTGGCGTAGGTGCCGTAGTAGTAGCTCGTGGCCGCGGACGCGGTTGCTGCCGTCGACACCCCGGCGACGGCGGCGATGGCGAGAAGACCGGCCGCGATGAAGGACTTGATTCGCATTTCACTGCTCCTGAAAGCGAGGTTGATTGATTACCTCGCTTACATTAAGGACAGCAAACGCCCCGAACAGCCAACCCTAGGGCTCGAACAACCACCCCCTTGGGCAATACCACCTTCCCCACCCACCCACGCGCCCAAGGCTTCTCGGCCACAGCGTCGCCGAGAATGTGTCCCTGGAAGGCGGCTGTCGATGTTTGCGTCCACCAGTACATGGTGATCTTGAAGTGCCATGTGGCGCGACGACCCTGTGGTGCGGCGGTTCACGGGCCGCCGGGGAGTCGGCGACGGCCCTCGGCGAGGTCGTGCACCAGATCCTCGTAACCAATGGCCAATTCGACCAGCGCCTCCCAGGCGTCGCCGAGGTCGTAGTCCGTTGCGCTCGCCAGGGCGGCGTAGGCGATGGCGGTGAATTGAGCGAGCCGGTCGATCACCGCGCCCAGCGTTTCGGTGTGCACCGAGGTGCTGCCATGCGCGGGCGGCAACTGCGCACGGACCCAATGATTGATCTGGTGCACCAATTTCCCTCTCCCACAATCGATATCATCGCTGCGACCGCTGGCTGCGAGTCGACTCTCGTGCAGGCACGTGAGTTCATAGGCGGCGTGTAGCAGCGGGTGCGCGGCGTGCTCGACGCCGCGGCAGGCACGCAGCACCTCCCCCTTGGTCGGCAGCGGTTCGATCAGCAAGTACATCCTCGGTGCGCACGCGGCCGGATCGCGTCGGCGACCGCACTATGGTCCTCGGCATCCGCGACTCGCCTCGGCACGTTCGGGTGCGCGCGGTCGAACCTCGAGATGCGCGGCCGGTCTCGGTGGTCCATCGGTTGCCTCGATTCGTCTCGGTGAATTCGAAGCGCCCGGCCGAAACTGCGGATAAGCGGCAATCCGTTGTGATCCAATAGGTTTCTCGAGTTTCCTACGGCTCTCCGACCGGGCGCGGCAACAGCACAGCACGCGACAGGCGGAGGAGTCAGCGTCTATATGAGGTCTGCATTCGAATCGCGCCAAAAGGCGAGGACAAGTTCCGTGTCCGCGGATCGGTACATCCGCGGCCACATCACACTCGTTTCCGAAAAACTGAAGTAGGGGGCCATGACGGATTCCGGAAGTACGGTGCCACGACGACAACTCGGCCGCCATCTGCGTGACCTGCGCTTACAGGCCGGGATAAGCATGCCCGAGGCGGCGCAGCTGATCGAACGCGGCACGACGACCTTGCAGCGGTTGGAGACCGGGCAGGCGAATCGGATACGGCTGCTCGATATTCGAGAGCTGTGTGCGGTGTATGACGCGGAAGAGGTGGTTACGGCAGGGCTGCTGGGGTTGGCGCAGCAGGCGTCTGGGAAGTGTTGGTGGCATGAGTATGGGAAGTTGATTCCGCAGGACTTCAACGTCTACGTGGGGCTGGAGGCAGCGGCGAGGCGGCTGACGTCGTATGCGCCGGATGTCGTGTTGGGCTTGCTGCAGACTCCCGGCTACGCGCGTGTCCTCGCTCGTGACGTGTACCCGAACGACACCGAGGACGAAATCAATCGCCGCGTGCAACTGAAGCTTCGGCGACAGCGCGCAATCACTCGCAAACGGCGGCCAGTCGAACTGAAGGTAGTTCTTTTGGAGTGTGCTCTGCGTCGGGTCGTCGGCGATGCCAGGACGATGAGCGCCCAATTGCGGCATCTTGCGGACGTTTCAACATTGCCGAACGTCTCGCTGCGTATCCTTCCGCACTCGGAGGTTACCCCCTTGGGTGATCCCATCGGGCTGTTTACGATCGTCGACTTCGATGTCGACAAGAAGGGAGAGCCGATCGAGCCATCGGTTGTCTACCTCGAAAACTTCACGGGGGATTTGTATTTGGAGTCACCACATCATGTCCAGCGCTACCATGTTGCCCATGACGCCATCTGGCGGCGAGCGCTGGACGAGACCGCAAGCAGGAGCCTGCTTCGGCAAATCGCAAGGGAGTACGCCGGTGACCAACAAGTACGACGTCGACCTGTCTGAAGCCCGGTGGTTCAAGAGCATCCGCAGCTCGGGCGGCAAGGATTGCGTCGAGGTCGCCTTCCTGGTCGACTCCCTCGTCGGTGTGCGGGACTCGAAAAGCCCGGACGGTCCAGCACTGGTCTTCACCCCCGATCAGTGGGATGCCTTCACTGCGGCCGTCTCCGATGGAAAGTTCAGCCAGTCCTGAGTGATCGATACGAAGCCTCCCGCACGATGTGAGTGCGGGAGGCTTTCGGTATCCGATCATGCCTCGTCTCATTGCCGGTCTCCTGCGCCAGACGGTAGGGTTGCGGGGCAATGGGGGATTGCGTGTGGCCCCGCAGGACGGGTGGCAGCGAAGGGGTTCGCGGATGGTCGGTACAGCGAAGGTGCCGCGCACTGCGGCCCTGATCCTCGGCGCGGCGCTAGTGCTTGTCGGATGCAATGACAACGCAGGGGATAGCGCCCCGTCGCCGAGCAGCACGAAAGCGTCGGCAGGTACGACGGCGGCCGCCACTACATCAAAAGATTCCGAAGCAGCGATCTGGAATCCCTGTGACCTACCCGACTCCGCGATATCCGCACTTGGACTGAACACCGCCAGCAAAGACAACACCGTCGCCGGAGTCGACCCGACGGGCTGGAAGGTCTGTGCTTGGCAGGCCGGAGCAAAGACATACGACTTCACGATTTTCTCGTCCACCCACACGCTGGAAGAAGTCCAACAGCGAAGCGACCGCGAGGGTTTCACACCTACAACCGTCGGCTCGCACCGAGCGCTGCAATACCGGGTTGTAGGCGACAAGCACCAGCTGAAGTGCTATATCAGCGCAGAAGTACCACACGGGATGGTCGACTTCCTAGTCGTGAACCGGTATCTCGTGCAAGGCGCGAGCGAACCATGTGCCGAGGTGCGCCGACTGAGTGACGCTTTGGTCGAATACCTGCCTAAAGGTTGAGGAGGGGGAAATGATCAATGGCGTTGATCCGAGTGAATGGACGCGATTGCTCGACAAGGCAAACGCCGGTGAGCTCTCACTTGATCCAGAAGTAGGGAAGGGGTTGGACAAGGTCTGCGACGACCACCTCGACCGCCTTCGCAACGTCTACACCAAGATTGAGGCGATCAGCCAAATTACTGGGTTTGGCACATTCAATTCGGGCCAGATCTTGGAGAAGAAGTTCTCCGAGACCGCTACGGGAACCGACCGGTCCCTGGACACGGTGATCGAACAGCACATCGAGTCCGTCGAAACCGTGAAACAGGTTGTCGCACAGGCAATCGCGAACTTCGTCGCCCAAGACCAAGACCGCGCCTCCCAATTTGCGCAGGTGACTCCGGAATGACCTACGAGGACTACCAACGCCGGGTGATCGAGGCCCAAGAGCAGTGGAACCGGGACCGCGACTGGATCTACAAAACAGAATCGGGCTACAACGGTTTCGACGGCGAGACACAACCGCCGCACATCACGACTCCGGACAGCTACGACCATCTCACCCTCGAACAAATGCAGACCGCCGTCTCGGCGATGAAGCCGAAACTCGTCGATGACGCGGTCACCATGTGGGCGAATATCGGCGCGGACCTGACCGGCACCTTCGAGGTCTTCAAGCGCGAATTCGGTCGCACGATCACCGGCCAGAACGGTTACACCGGATGGACCGGTGCCGCCGCGCAGGCAGCCACGACCGCAGTGAACAACTACTACGACAAGTCTGTCCCGCTGGCGCAGGCAGCCACACTGACCAGTCTCAAGCTCTCGGAAATGAAGACCGGCCTGGAGCAGACCCAGGCATTGATGCCGGGGCTGACCGAACGTCCGGATATCGCGGGAAAGACGCTACCCAAAGACGGCGTCATGAAGACCGGCGAATACACCAGCACCGAGGCCGAGCAAGAGGGGCGCAGAATCCTGCGCACAGTTTACGGCCAGGTCGCGGGCCAGACAGATGTCGGTGTCCCCTACATGCCCACCGCGCCGACGATCACCGATGGCCCCGGCCCGGCCACCCCGGGCCGTGATCCCGGTGGCTCACAGGGACTTTCAGGTTCCGATGACGGTTCCTCGGGTTCCGGTAGCGACGGCACGGAGGGCTCGGGCAACCAGGGCCAGGATTCGGTCCAGCCGACGAGCGCCGACGAATCCACAACCCCGTCGACGACAACACCGGACGCCACCACCGCCGCCAGCACCACGCCCCAAAGTACGACTGCGACAACGCAATCCGCCTATCCAACGACCGCGACCCCGAGCACGCCCACCCCGGGCCTCAACACGCCTGGCATCGGAACCACCACCGGCCGCCCAACCGGCACCCCAGGCACCACCCAGGGCAGCCCCGGCCGCAGCATCAACGGCACACCAGCGACCGCGACGACCACAGCCGCCGCAACCACCCGCCAGAGCACCGCGACAACAGGCCGCTCCGGCATGTCCGGCATGGGCGCCCCCGGCCAGAGCAAGTCCAACGACGAAGACCGCAAAAAGGGCATCCCCGACTACCTCATCACCGCCGAACACGGCCAAGAACTAACCGGCCTGGACTCCCCGCCCAAAACCATCCCCCCGGTAATCGGCGCAGGCCCCGACGATGCGACCCGCTACTAACCCCGTGCCCACCGGATCCTCCCAACGCCGTACCCAATACCGCACCCCCGCAGGTCAATTCGCACGCTACACGCGAATTCGCGGGCCAATAGCGTGCGCTCCGCGCAAATCGATGGGCACCAGCGGCCCGAGCAAGACAGCACACGCGGCAGGTGAATCGGCGCATGGCGGCACCTGAGCGAGGCCGGGCGGCGAGAACGACGGAGTGGGTAAGCGCGCGGAATGACAATCGGTGAAGGCGGCGGAGTGGGCATGGACAGCGGGACGGCGGTCGGCAGTGGCGATGGGGTGGGTAGGCACAGGCTCACCGGACTGGAGTTCGAAATCCTTTGGGCCGCATATGGTCGCGACCGCCTGCCCTATCCACTGCACTATCGCACCGATATCGCCGACTTCGATGAGCTGAAGCGCCACCGGGAGGCCGCCGTCAGTTCCCTGCTCGCCAAGTACTCGCCCGAGCTCGAACGCGCCATCGAGGTGTTACTAGAGCCGGATGTCCGTGTCGAGTCGAAGGGATTCGGGGGTGCCGATCTATCGCACACCTACCGGTTCCACGGCGCGATCCATGCTCATGCCGGTGCCGCCCTACACCAATTCCCCGGCCCGAATCCGGACACCGGCGGCGATGTTCTCGTAACCTATTGCACCGCAGAGCAAGTCGCCCGCTACGCAGTGGCCGCGTTACCCGCGTGCGGACCCGGCACCCACCCGCCGTTGGAGATCCGCCGCGCGGAAATCACCGCCGAGCGCGACCGCCACATCCGCCGCGCCCACGACCTCGGCCCAATCGACCAGCTCGACCGCATCTTCCAGCGCCCCCGTTCCGCCTTCGGCGAAATAACCATCTGCCCCGGCCCAGCCCTCGACGCACGCCCTACCCCGGCCCGCGGTTTCTGGTGGATGGACTACCCCGACGGCCGCTACTACGTGAAACCCGGCGACCCCATCATCGCCAAACCCATAGCCCCCCACGCCATGTCCACCGAAATCCACCGCCTCACCACCCTCACCCAGCGCTACCACCACGAAGACCGCGAACACGAAGAATACCTCCGCACCCGCCACTGAACCGGCCCACGCCGCCATGGCTGAGACCGTAGGATCCGAGGCCCGGCAAGTACGTCAAGGGCTCGTAGTGGGGCGGTCGCCCCGAGGCCGAGGTGGAAGCCACGCTCAAGCGGCTGCAGGAGAACGGCGGCCACTGCAGCACAACGAAAAGCGGGAAATCCGGTGCGTTCGGACGTCCCGCTTCTCGATCTCGTTCGATCAGTAGTAGATGTACAGTTCCCAGCCGTTGTAGGTCTGGACGCACTTCCAGTAGTTGCCGCCGGTTCTGGGCGAAGCGCCGTCCGTGGCACACGCCTTGTAGGTGGTATAGGTGCCGTAGTAGTAGCCGGTGGCTGCCGACGCGGTTGCTGCCGTCGACACCCCGGCGACGGCGGCGGCGGAGAGAAGACCGGCCGCGATGATGGACTTGATTCGCATTCCACTGCTCCTGAAGCGAGGTTGATTGATTACCTCACCTACGGTAGGGACAGCAAATGTCCAGCACAGCCAACCCTAGGGCTCGGACAACCGCCCCCTGGGGCAATTCCACCTACTCCACCCTGTGTCCGGAGCGGGTCCGGTACGCCGCCGCGAGAACCAGGATGCCGCCATCGACGCGCGTATGGAAAGCTCAGTGCCGTAAGAGCATTCGGCTGCTCAGGGTAGGTGCGAACGGAAACCGACAATGCCGAAGGTTCAGAATTCGATGCGTTCCAGCCAGGTCGTGAGCACGGACAAATCCCCGGAGATCTGCAACCGTGGGCTGTCGACCGGGATCCGGCGTAGCAACAGGAGGAACAGAGCCACGGCGGTACCGTGAACCGTCAGCAATGCCGGTGCCGGGCTGTCGCCGATGGCGATCGTGTCGCCGGATCGCACAATTGTCCAGCTGTCGTCGGTATCGACGGCGCGTAGGCGCAAGCTGGCGCCTACCTCGAGCGGTGTCTCGAAGCGCGGCCCCCTCTCGACGATCTCGAGGAACTCCGACAGCCCGTCAGCGCCGAGTTCGGGGGCGATGTTCACCTCGCGGTCGAGGGCGAGCAGGGCGTCGGCGCGGTGCGCGGTCGCCTCGTGCAGGCGTCGGCGCACCCACCACTCGGCCGGGCGCGGGGGGCCGAACGGCGTCCACACCGGGACGTCGGAACCCACTGTGTCGATATTGTCGATCACCGCTCGGGCACCCGCTCGCAGCCATCGGTCGGCCTCATCCATCTCGCGTGGCCGACGGACATCGGGAACCTGCTGGAATTCCAGGAATTCGGTGGCCCGGTCGGCGATCATCGCTGCGGCCCAACGGTTTCCACCGCCAACGTGAGCGATCAGGTTGGCCAGGGTCCAATCCGGGCAGGTCGGTATCGGCGTCTTCGGGTCGGCGGACCGATACAGGTCGGCGAGTAGATCGGTCTCGTCCAGCAATGCTTTACGCAATGCCGTCGCGTCGAGAGATGTCACGAATTCGACTCTAACCACAAATCGATTCGATGAGTCCTGCGAACACCGCTGCCAGGAACCGTGAAACGGATCGCGCCCGGCCCCGGAGACTGCCGGGGCCGGGCGCGATTCACTGTGGACGGATTCAGGCGGAACCGACACCGCCGGATCTCGGCCCGGCACCGTCGGTAGCACTCACCGCATCCTCGGGCGGGCTGATTGCCTCGCCCCCGGCGGTCAACAACCCGGTGCGCTCGAGCACATCCGGCCCGGCACCGTTCGCCGACACATCACCCTTGGCCGCCTCGATACCGCCGACCGTACGCAGCGGCACTTCCTTCCAGAACAGCACCAGGATCAGCCCGAGCAGTGCCATGCCGGTCACCGACAGGAACACCGTCGACATCGATTCCGCGAAACCGACCTTGAACGGCCGCGCCAGTTCCGGGCTGAGCTGCTGCACGATCGAGCTGTCCTTCAGTACCCCACCGGCGGCCGAAGTGTCCTGCGCGAGAAGACCTTTCGCGAGCGCGGCGTCGGCGGGATTGCTGCTCTGCGCAGCCTCGACCACCGCGTGCTGGAAGGCCGGATCGGTGGCCGCGGACCTCATCTCGGTGGAGATATTCGGCGTCAACTGCGCGAAGAGGATCGAAAGGAATACCGCGACACCCATCGTGCCGCCGATCTGCCGGAAGAACGTGGCCGCAGCGGTGGAGACGCCCATATCCTTGGGCGGCAACGCATTCTGCACCGCTATGGTGAGCGGCTGCATGAGATTGCCGAGTCCGAAACCGGTGGCGGCCATGAAGATCATCGCGACCCACAGCGGGCTGTCGGCGTTCACGAAGTGCAGTAGAAACAGGCCAAGCGTCAACACGGTCGCGCCGATGAGCGGGAAGATCCGATAACGACCGGTGCGCGAGATCAGCTGGCCGGATACGACCGAGCCGGTCATCATCCCGAGCACCATCGGCAGCATCTGCAGACCCGCCAGCGTCGGACTGGATCCCCGCACCACCTGCAGGTACTGCGGCAGCAGCGAAATACCGCCGAACATCGCCGAGCCGACCACGACCGAGATCACCACGCCGAGCGCGAAGGTCTTATTGGCGAACATCCGCAGCGGAATCAGCGCCTTATCCTTCATTGCCTTCTCGACCAGCACGAACCCGATGACGCCGAGCACACCGATCACGTAGCAGAGGATGGATCGTCCACTGCCCCAACCCCATTCGCGGCCCTGCTCGGCAACGATGAGCAGCGGCACCAGTCCGATCGCCAGCACGAGCACACCCCACCAGTCGACCCGGTCGGTGGAATGCGGCCGCTTCGGCAGCTTGAGCACTCTGGAGACGACGCCGAGCGCGACCAGACCGATCGGCACGTTGACGAGGAAGACCCAGCGCCAGCCGCTGATCCCGAGGATGCTGTCCTGTCCGGCCAGCACACCACCGAGCACCGGGCCGATCACGCTCGAGGTGCCGAATACCGCGAGGAAGTAGCCCTGGTACTTGGCGCGTTCACGCGGGCTGACGATATCGCCGAGGATGGTCAGCGCCAGCGACATCAGGCCGCCCGCACCGAGTCCCTGGAATGCGCGGAATGCCGCGAGCTCGTACATCGACTGCGCCATCGTGCACAGCAGCGAACCGACCACGAAGATCGAGATCGCCGCCATGAAGAAGGGCTTGCGGCCGAACATATCGGACAACTTGCCGTACAGCGGCGTCGCGAGCGTCGCGGTGATCAGATAGGCGGTGGTCGCCCATGCCTGCATCGAATAGCCGTCGAGATCGTCGGCGATGGTGCGAATCGCGGTGGAGACGATCGTCTGGTCCAGCGCCGCGAGCAGCATGCCGAGCAGCAGACCGCTCATGATGGTCAGGATCTGCCTGTGGGTGAAACCCGTGGGCTCCGCCACGGTGGCCGGTGCGGTCACGAATCGTTCTCCGTCCGAAGGTCGTAAAGGTTGTGGTCTTCGCGCATGGCCGCGATCATGGCGGGCTTGGCCTGCTCGTAGTCGTCGACGAACTTCCGCAGCAGCCCGGCGAAGGTGGCCCGGTCCTGCGGCGTCCAAGCCGCCATCACCCGGGTCAGGTTTTCGTGTCGACGCCTGCGGATCCGCTCGGCGACCTCCCGACCGTGCTCGGTGACGACCAGTACGGTGGCGCGGCCGTCATTGCGATCGGCCTGCCGCTCGACCAGCTTCCGTTCGACCAGATGGGCGATGTGCCGACTGACCGTCGACGCATCCGAATGCACCGCATCGGCGAGTGCGCCCGAGCGCATCGGCCCGTCACAGAGCAGCCGGAACAGAATCGCGAAGGCCGCGGGATCCACGCCGTCCCGGCTGCGCAGCTGCGCCGCGGTCCGATCGCGCATGCGCTGTAGCCGGGTGAGCTGCATCGCGATCGCCTCGACCGACAGCCCGTCCTCATCCACTCGACTCACCTTTACTTGCGTCAATCAATTAGTTGCGTGATACAAGTATGTGTGCGAGCCAACGGCTAGGGCAAGCGAATATGCGGCCTTTACCGGCCCTTGAACTCCGGCGCTCGCTTTTCGAACACCGACTGGATCGCCTCGGTCAGATCCTCGGAGGGCAGGAATGCTGCGTTCCACGCGGAGACATAGCGCAACCCGGCGGCCACCTGATCCTTGGTGCGCTGCTCGAGCACATCCTTCGCACCCTGCACTACCAGCGGCGGATTCGCGGCGATCTCGCGCGCGATGGCGTGCGCCGCGTCCAGTACCGCCTCCTGATCGGCGAATACATCGTTGACCAGGCCGATCTTCTCGGCACGCGCCGCGTCGATGTCCTTACCGGTGTAGGCGAGTTCGCGCAGATGTCCCTCGCCGATGATGCCGGGCAGCCGGTGCAGCGACCCGATATCGGCGACGATCGCGACCTTCGCCTCACGCAGGCTGAACTTCGCGTCCGCGCTCGCGTAGCGGATATCGGCGGCGGCGATCAGATCCAGCCCGCCGCCGATGCACCAGCCGGAAATCGCGGCGATGACCGGCTTGCGGCAATCGGCCACCGCGGTCACCGAAGCCTGCATCCGGCGCACCTCGTAGAGGAAGTCGGTGCGCGGCGCGGCCAGCGCCTTATCCGCCATCAGCGGACCGAACGTACCGGCCATCGCAGGCAGGTCGAGTCCGTAGGAGAAATGTTTTCCGGAACCGGTGAGCACAATCGCACGAACCTCGGGATCGGCGTCCAGCTCACGGAAAATCTCCGGCAGCTCCCGCCAGAAGTCCGGACCCATGGCATTGCCCTTGCCGGGGCCGGTCAGCGTGACCTGCGCGATATGGTCCTTGGTTTCAACGGTGAAAGCCTGCCAATCAGTCATTCGTATAGCGTAAAGCAGATGCGGCCGAGCCAGCCGACCAGTCCGTGCTGCCCGCAAATGCTGTGCAAAGTCGGTGCGCCGCACTGGTTCTCCGTCGTACATCCCGACCACTGACCGAAAACTCGACCGGCATACTGCCCGCAATCGCTCTACTCTGGTTCCATGCGCAGGTCGCTTCCACCAGTCGCATGCCGGGTCGCGGATACCCTGATCGCGCGCGGCCACCATGGTGTCATCGTCACTCAGCCCGCCCCCACGCCCACCGCCGCCGATGCCGCGCGGGCACTCGGCGTCGATGTGGGCGCCATCACGAAATCGCTGGTGTTCCTCCTGGATGATGATCCGGTGCTGCTGCTTGTTTCCGGCGCACACCAGGTCGACCTCGGGCGCACCGGCGAACGGCTGGAAGGCAAGCTCACCCGCGCCCCCGCCGCGATGGTGCAGGAGGTGACCGGTCAGCCCATCGGCGGCATCGCACCGGTCGGCCATCCCACCAACCTGCCGACCTGGGTGGACAACGTGCTGTCCACGCACCGGGAGGTCTGGGCCGCGGGCGGCCATCCGAACACCGTGTTCCGGACCTCGTTTCGCGAACTGGTGCGCATCACCGCCGGGCTTCCGATCGACGTGGACTGAGCGCCACATGAGCACCGGGCGTAGTTTCGTCATGTGACTGAAGCTCAACCCCCCGCCACGGACATCCAGATTCCCGATGATCTGAGCGGTATCACCGCCGAGCTGTATCGCGCCTCCATGCGGCACTATCCGGCGGGCGTCACCGTCGTCACCCTGGGCTCCACGAACGGCCCGGTCGGCTTCACCGCGACCTCCTTCGCATCGCTGTCGCTGGAGCCGCCGCTGGTCTCGTTCAATATCGCCCACACCTCGTCGAGCCTGACGGCACTGCAGGCGGCCGACTCCGTGGTGGTCCATTTCCTCGGCGAACACCAGCACGATCTGGCCAAGCGCTTCGCCCGCACCGCCGATCAACGCTTCAGCGACCGATCCCTGTGGACCACGCTGGACACCGGTGAGCCCGTGCTGCACGGCACGCCCATCTGGATCCGCGCCACCATCCAGCAGTTGATCCCCATCGGTGACCACACCCTCGTCGTCGGCCTGGTCACCCGGGTCCACGACAACACCGACGAACAGCCCAGCGCCGCTCCCCTGCTCTACTACCGCGGCCGCTACTACCGCCCGACCTCGCTCGAAGACTGAACGCGACCGGGCGGATTCACCTGCGCGGCAACGCTATAGATCGAGCGATGAGCCGGTGCGCACGTCGATGTGGAAGGTGTCACCCGCACCCATATCCAGTGATGAGGGTGAGGTCGAGGTCGGGGTCAGCTCGTCTTGGCCGGGTTCCTTCGGTGGTGGATCAGTGGTCGGCTCAGGTGGACTCACGGGCGAGGTGCTCGTGGTATACGGACCGTGCGTCGACGTCGGCACGGTCGTGTCGTGGATCGAAGTAGGCGTCGGCGTCGTGGACGGTGCCACATACGGCGAGTGCTGCGGCGAAGAATCATCGGTCGACGTACCGGCGGTAAAAGTCGTGCCCCCGGGCGACGAACTCACATACGGCGCGTGCTGCGGAGTCGATGAATCGTCGCCCGATGTACCGGCGGTGAAAGTCGTACCCCCGGGCGACGTGCTCACATAGGGCGCGTGCTGCGTGGTTGTCGTGTCCGACGTGTCGGTCTGTTGCGAACCATCGTGCAGCGCCTTGTAATTGCGCGCCGGCCCGAACACCGTGGTGGTGAGCTGCTCCGCCAACTTCTTCGTATCGGTGGAATTGAACCCGAGTTTGTTCAGCGCCCCCTGGATCGCCCCATCCAGTGCCCCGCGCTCGCCCGATTCGACCAGCCGATCGACGTCGTAACCGTCGCGCGTACCCATCTCGATCCCGATGGTCTGTCGCAGGAATTCCATTGCGGTACTTGTCAATGCGCCGGTGGCCGCCTTGATCACCGTCTGGGTGAGGATCTGCTGGATCAGCTTGCGCAGCGCCTGTGTGATGGCGGTGCGAATCGCGACCTGCATCGCCGCCGCCTCGGCCGTACTCGCACCGAGGGTCGGCACCGCCGCCGCGGCGGCCGCGGCCAACTGAATGGCGGTGTAGATCAGCATCGAGATGATGTACAGCTTGATGGCCAGAATCAGCGATGCGTAGATCCGCAGTGCCAGGGCGATATCGCGGAGCAGATCGGTGAGCGTCTCGACCGCCTGCATCGTCTTCTGCCGATAGCGTTCGATCGCGTCGTGGGTCTCGCCCTCGATATGGCCGAGTGCCTCTTGGAATTTGGTATCGATCTTGCCGGAGTACTTCTCCAGCGTATTCGCCATCGCCTCGGCCTTGTTGCCCAAACTGAACAGCTTGGTCTCATCCGCCTTCGGCCAGCGATAGACGACGACCGCCGCCACCGGCTCCAGCGCCGCTGGTATCTGCAATCCCATGCGGTTATCCCTTGCCGTTCTCGTCGAGAAGACCGGTGATCTTCTCGACGGCCGACTCGAAGTCCCCATCGGTCGTAGTCACGGCATCCGCGACGGCGGTGAAACGTTTTTGGAGCGATCCGAGCAGGCTGACCACGCCGTCGAGCATCTCGGTCGCATCCTCGACAGGGCCCAGGAAGTTCCGCAGGAAGGCCTGTCCGAATTCGTCATCGCCGATGCCATCGCCGTCCTCGCTCAGCGCGCTGGTGAATTCCGCTACCTCGGTGGCGAATTCGGTGCCCAGCGAACCGATTTCGGTCGCGATCGAACGGAACTGCTCGGGATCGAGCCGGAAGTTGCTGTTGCCCATGACCTACCAGCCCTTCCAGTGCGGGCCCTCGTCGTCCGGATCCGCGTCCAGCCGCCGGGGGAACTCGATCTGCGGTTCCGTTTCGGGCTCCGGCGGAGGCGGCGGCAGGATATTCCCGTCGGGCCGGGCGATCGTCGGCAGTTCGCCGAACGGATCCTCGGGCAGCCCGACCTCCGATACCGCCGCCAGCACCGGCGCCAGGCGCGCGTCGAGCTGCTCCTTGGCGGCCCGGGCCGCGGCCTGCGCCGCCTCGGTCATCGCCGCACCGAGCCGCTCCGGATTCGAGCGCTTGAACGCCTCCGGCGCCACCCACACATCCAGCGGAATGCCCGCCGAATTCGCCGTCACCCGAACCAGCTGATCCTGGGACCAGCCCTGCACTGTCAGGTTGGCCAGCTCGGATTTCGCCGCGCCGAACTGCTCTAGCTGCCGCTCATAGACATCGGACATCTGGTCGACTCGGCCGCGCATCCCGTCCGTCCAGGACTGGAGCGCGTCCCGCTCTGCCGAATTCATTCAGCCGCCTTTCCGTTCCCCCCGCCCCGGCCGGACGAGTGCCATCACCCTTCTAGACGCAAGGGCTGGAGTGGCGGTTCCGTGGTGGCGCAAATTGTTCGGTGAATTCTTCAGAGCGAAGCCTGCGTGCCCGAGGGATCACGCCAGCCTGGCCGAATCCGCTTGCGAGGTCCCGCGCATGTTCTTCCGATGCTCGTGGATTCATCCGGTCCTCGGACCGCGTCGGCCGATGCCGCGCGGCGGCTACGACTGCGCGGGCGGCTCCGATCAGCCGATCGAGCAGGGCGCGGCACCGTCGTTGGCATCGGGGCGGGCAAAGGGACGGGTCTCGGGTGTCGGATTCCAAAGTCCGTCAGTACTGGCGTATTTCCACGACGCCCCCTCGTCGACCAGGGTGGCGATGGCATCGACCAGCCGATCCACATCGCCGGAGCTGGTACCGAGGCCGATGCTGGCACGCAGCGCACCGTCCAGGCCGAGCCGCTCGAGCAGCGGGTGCGCGCAGAAGCGGCCGTCGCGAATACCGATGCCGTGTTCGGCGGAGAGATAGGCCGCGACGTGTCCGGGGACGAATCCGTCCAGGGTGAAGGCGACGATGCCGACGGTGTCGGGGCTGTCGTCCCAGATGCGCAGCAGGCTGACACCCGGAATCGCGGACAGCCCGGCGCGCAGGCGATCGGCGAGCCGTCGCTCATGCGTGGCAAGGGTTTTCGGATCGATCGCGCACAGCGCGTCACATGCGGCGGCGAGTGCGGCCGCGCCGAGGACATTCGGCGAACCGGCCTCGTGACGCTGCGGTGCCGATGCCCATTCCGCGCCGGTAGTGGTGACCTCGCGGACCGCCCCGCCGCCCGCCAGATACGGTTCGGCGGCATCCAGCCAATCCCGGCGTCCGACAAGCACTCCCGCGCCGAACGGTGCGTAGAGCTTGTGACCGGAAAAGGCGAGGTAGTCGATTCCGGTGGCGCGCAGGCTGATTCGACGATGCGGTGCCAGTTGCGCGGCATCGACCAGTATCCGCGCACCGCACTGGTGCGCGATGGTGGCCAGGCGCTCGAGCGGCAGCACCTCACCGGTCACATTCGACGCGCCGGTGACCGCGAGCAATGCCGCCGGCTTACTGCACAATTCGGCGATCAGCTGACGGATCGTCTCCTCGACGGTCGCCGCGGCCTTGACGACGCGGCGACCGCGCCGGGTCCAGGGCAGGAAGTTCGCATGATGTTCGATATCCAGCACCACGGTGTCGCCGGGCACACAGGCGGCGAGCAGATTCAGCGAATCGGTGGTGTTGCGGGTGAACACCACGACCTGGTCGTCGGCGGCGTCGAGGAAGCGGGTGACCGAACCGCGCGCGGCCTCATAGCACTCGGTGGAGATCCGCGAGGCGTAACCGGCGCCGCGGTGCACGCTCGCGTAGAACGGCAGCAGCTGCTGCACGCGGTCGGTGACCTGCGCCAATGCCGGTGCGCTAGCGGCGTAGTCGAAGTTTGTGCAGGTGGTCGTTCCGCCCTGCACGAGCGGCACCTGGAGGTCGTCGCCGGAAACCCGGGCGAGGGAAGCACAGCTCTGCTCAACTACAGCGGTCATCACAAATCCCATCGGCTGTAGGACCCGAAATCAGGTGATCATCCGAGTCCGCGCTTGCCGCACCCGGTCGGGCTGCGGCCTGGTCGTCACCCGGAGCACCCCACCGCGGAGGAGGGTTGCCGACCAGCTAGCCGGGGCTTGACGCTGGTACTCATGACCTGAACCGAGATTGGCAGATGCCGCACCGCCCTGTCAACCGGCTCCTTTCTGCATATACATGCAGTCTAATAAATAACCTTGCAATCCAGGGTGATGTGCGGTCTGATCGAGAGGTGACGCTTTCCCTGCTGCTCAGCTTTGTCGGCCTGTGCATTCTGCTGTCGATCACGCCCGGCCCGGATTCGTTCCTGGTGCTGCGATTCTCGATCGTGGACGCGCGCCCTGGCATTGCCGCGGCGATCGGCTCGGCATTGGGCGGGATCGTGTGGGCGGTGGTGGTCGCGGCGGGCGTCGCCGCCCTGCTGGAACAGTCCGCGACCGCCTACCGGATGCTCAAGGTGATCGGCGGAATCTACTTGGTGTACTTGGGCATTCGCGCGCTGATCGATCACCGCAAGCAGCGCAGAGCGGGCACCGCCGCGGCGTCCGGGCAGTCGGCCGCGGGGGCCCCCGCCTCGATCCGATCGGCATTCGCCGCAGGCCTGGTTTCGTGCATGTTCAACCCGAAGGTCGGGCTGTTCTACCTGGCGGTACTGCCGCAATTCCTCACCGATGTCACGTTCTCGAACACTCTCGCGCTCGGGGCCATCGAATGCTCCATTGCCGCCGTCGAGATGATCCTGCTCGCCGTGCTGGCGTCACGAGCGGTTGCGATGTTGCGCCGCCCACAGGTTCGCGATCGGCTCGAACAGATCAGCGCGGCCGTTCTCGCCGCACTCGGCATCGGCACGGCCGCTTCCGCCGCGTGATCCGTCATGCGCCTGGCCGGTCGC
Organism: Nocardia pseudovaccinii; assembly: GCF_050942345.1. Classification (NCBI taxonomy): domain Bacteria; kingdom Bacillati; phylum Actinomycetota; class Actinomycetes; order Mycobacteriales; family Nocardiaceae; genus Nocardia; species Nocardia pseudovaccinii. Next base: position 765,591 of record NZ_CP192074.1, on the reverse strand, counting down.
CACCGACCAGGCGCACGGCGTTACCGGTTCGGCTGAATCTCCTTGCGCCACAGCAATAGTGACGCTATCAACGAGATGACCGACGCTGCCGTGAGCCACCAGAACGCTTGCCGGAACCCGTCATCCACCGACAATCCCGCAGCGGCCGCGCGATACAGCACCACCGCGAGCAATGCCGCTCCGATCGACCCACCGACCCGCTGCAGAATATTCACGAACGATGCCGCATCCGGCAGCTGCTCGGGCCGTGCCGCGGCGTAGGCCGCAGCGATGATCGGCACCCCGGTCAATCCGGTCGCCACGCCGCGGATCAATAGAAGTGCCTGCACGACAACGGGATTCATCGAAGCATCGCCGAGCGCGAACGGCACGGTGACCGCGGCCGTCACTACACTGCCGACCACCGCGACCACGCCCCCGCCGTACCGATCGGTCAACCGGCCGCCGATGGGCAACGCGATGATGCCACCGATCCCGAAGGACATGAGCAACAAGCCCGTCGCGATGAGACCGTCGCGGTGCAGCACTTGAAAGTACAACGGCAGCAATAGCATTGCCCCGAACAGCGACGCACCGGCGAAGAAGTTCGCCACATTCGCCGTCGCGAATACCGGATGCCGGAACAGTCCGACATCGAGCAGGCTCCCGCCACCACCGCGCACCGACCGCACCACGAACAGGCCGAGCGCCAGCACCCCGACCACCACCGACACCCACACCGTCGGCGCGGAAACGCCACCGCGACTGCCGAATTCGCCCAGCCCATAGACCAGCGCCGACAGCCCGACCGCGATCAATGCGAATCCGGTGGCATCGAATCGACCGCCGTTGCCCGACGCCTGCGCCCGCGGTAACAACCGGCGCCCCAGGACGAATGCCACCAGCCCGAACGGGATATTGATCAGGAACAACCACTCCCAGTCCAGATTCGCCAGCATGACGCCGCCGATGGTCGGCCCGACCGCGGGCGCTGCGACCACCGCGATGCCGACGACACTCATCACCCGCCCCAACCGCTGCGGACCCGCGACCTGCCCGAGCAGCGTCTGCCCTGCGGGCACCAATAGCCCCGCGGCCAGACCCTGCGCGATCCGAAAACCGATGAGCCAGCGGATATTCGGTGCCAGCGCACAGAGTCCGGAGGTCACCGTGAATCCGGCGAGCGCGGTCAACCAGACCCGGTCCATTCCGAATTGCCGTCCGAGCCAACCGCACAGCGGCAGCGTGACGGCGAGTGCGAGCAGATACCCGCTCGCGATCCACTGGGCACTGTCCAGCGCCGCACCGAGATCCGTCGCGATGGAGTTCAGCCCGATATTCACCAGCGACGTGTCCAACATGCTCATGACGGCGCCGAAGACCACCACACCGGCCACCCGCCAGACCTGCGCGGGAATGGGTTCGAGTGCGGGCGCGGTGGCGGCGACTGCCGTTCGGGTATCCGACATGGATCCTCCGCTATTTGTAGACAACCTAGATTGCGGAGATTATCAACAATCTAGCTCCTCAACAATAGATACAATTACCGAATGCCCGCTGACCACATTCATCCCCGCGGCCTGCTCCGCTTCCCGACGTACGCGCTCGGCAAGCTGCACAAGGCCGTACACGCCGAGATGGGCACGTCATTGCGTGAACACTGGGTGCTGGTCTGCCTGGAGGAATTCGACGACCTGTCCCAGCAGCAGGTCTCCACCGCGCTCGGCATCGACCGCAGCGAGGTGGTCCGGCTGATCGACGGCCTGGAGGAGTCCGGATTCGTCACCCGCACCCGCGATTCAACGGACCGGCGCAAATACCGGCTGTCCATCACCCAGGCCGGACGCGCCGAGCGCCGCAAGACCGATGAACTCATCGAAGAGGCCGCCAAGCGGGTGCTGTACCGCCTCGACGAAGACGAGCGGCAGACCCTGCACCGCCTTGCATTGAAGGCGCTGGGCGAAGAACTCTGACCGATACCGCAGGTACCGTAGACAGTTGGTCACCGTGGCGTTTGCCCACTGGTAACCCTGCTGTGAAACAACAACGAGGAAGCGCTAGGCAGGTCTATGAGAGGTGGGCAGGACGTGATGCTGCGGCCGCAGGTCGACACCGCGGCGGGCACAGACCCGACCGACGGGCTCCGCACGCCCGAACCCTTGCTACGCGCCGCACTCGCGCCGCAGGCCAGGACCCTTGTCGACATCCTCAACAGCACCGCGCAAGCCCACCCGGAGGCGCCCGCGATCGATGACGGTCGCGTGGTGCTCAGCTACACCGAATTGCTGGCCGAAATCGACGCCGGAGTCGTGCGCTTGACCGCCGCGGGTGTGCATCCCGGCGACCGCGTCGGCGTGCGCATGCCGTCGGGCACGCATGAGCTTTACGTCACTATTCTGGCGATCCTTTTTGCCGGTGCGGCGTACGTCCCGGTGGACGCCGACGATCCGGACGAGCGCGCCCGGCTCGTCTTCGGTGAGGCCCGCGTCACCGCGATCGTGACCGCGGCAGGCATCGAGCCGACGGCCGTCGAACGGCCCGAGTCCGCTGACGCCTCGACGGTTCGCCCCACCCCCGGCGACGACGCGTGGATCATCTTCACCTCCGGATCCACCGGAACCCCGAAGGGCGTCGCGGTCACCCACCGCAATGCCGCCGCCTTCGTCGACGCGGAAGCGCGCCTGTTCCTGCCGGATGCCCCGATCGGACCGGACGACCGGGTTCTCGCCGGACTCTCGGTCGCCTTCGACGCCTCCTGCGAGGAAATGTGGCTGGCCTGGCGCAACGGCGCATGCCTGGTGCCCGCGCCGCGCACCCTGGTCCGTACCGGCGCGGATCTCGGTCCCTGGCTGGTCCGCCGCGAAATCAGCATCGTCTCGACGGTTCCCACCCTCGCCGCGACCTGGCCCGCCGAGGCGCTCGACCCGGTCCGGCTGCTGATCTTCGGCGGTGAGGCGGTGCCGCCCGAACTCGCCGAACGCCTTGCCGGAAAACCCGCGGCGCGAGCGACGGGCCCGGAGGAGGCAGCGGAGCGTAGCCACGCAGGGCCCCGCGAACGCCGCACATCGGATACAGATTCGGAACGCGAGGTCTGGAATACCTACGGCCCCACCGAAGCAACGGTGGTCGCCTGTGCGGCGCTGCTCGACGGCGGCTTCCCGGTCCGCATCGGACTACCGCTGGACGGCTGGGATCTTGCCGTCGTCGATGCCGCCGGAAATCCGGTGGACGAGGGCGAATCCGGTGAACTCGTGATCGGCGGCGTCGGCCTGGCCCGCTACCTCGATCCGGTCAAGGACGCCGAAAAGTACGCTCCGCTACCGTCACTCGGCTGGGAGCGCGCCTACCGCAGCGGCGATCTGGTTCGCAAGGACAGCGCGGGTCTGGTCTTCCTCGGCCGCGCCGACGATCAGATCAAACTCGGCGGCCGCCGCATCGAACTCGGCGAACTCGACAACGCCCTGCAGCACCTACCCGGCGTCACCGGTGCCGCGGCCGCGATCCGAACCACCAAGGCGGGCAATAAGATCCTGGTCGGCTACCTGACCGGCACCGCTCCCGATTTCGACCTCAGGGCCGCCAGAGCCCAGCTCGCCGAACAACTTCCGGCCCCGTTGGTCCCCCGGCTCGCCATCGTCCCCGACCTGCCCACCCGCACCTCGGGCAAGGTCGATCGCGACGCTCTGCCGTGGCCGCTGCCGAACACCGCCGAACCCGACACCGCGACCGGCGATCTCACCGAAACCGAGCAATGGATTGCCGGACTGTGGGATTCGATTCTCGGCGCCGAGGTCACCGGTCCGGATACCGACTTCTTCGATCTCGGCGGTGGCTCGCTATCGGCGGCGCAACTGGTCACCGCGCTGCGCGAACGTTATCCGCGGATCACCGTCGCCGATCTCTACGACCATCCTCGCCTCGGCGCATTGGCCGAACTGCTCGACGAGACCGCGCCGAGCGCCGCCGTCGAGGAACGCATCGTGCGCCCGACGCCGCCGCGCGCCCAGTGGACCCAGGTGCTGGCCACCATCCCGCTGACGACCCTCACCGGACTGCAGTGGCTCACCTGGTTGGCCATTGTCGGCAATATCGCGGGCTGGTCCGGCTCGCTGCCGTGGTTGCCGCATCTGTCCTGGTGGTGGACGCTGGCCGCGTTCCTGCTGTTCATCTCCCCACCCGGTCGCATGGTGATCTGCGCGACCGGCGCTCGGATTCTGCTGCGCGGGGTGCGGCCCGGCAGTTATGCGCGCGGCGGATCGGAGCACCTGCGACTGTGGGCGGCGGTACGACTCTCGGAGGCCAGCGGCGCCGAGAGTCTCTCCGGCGCACCGTGGATGGTGCCGTTCGCACGGGCGCTCGGCGCGAAGATCGGCACGGGCGTCGATCTGCACACCCTGCCGCCGGTCACCGGCATGCTCGAACTCGGCGACGGCTGCAGTGTGGAGCCCGAGGTCGACCTGTCCGGCTATTGGATCGACGGCGATGTGGTGCACATCGGACCGATCACCATCGGTGCGGGCGCGGTGATCGGCGCGCGCTCGATCCTGTTGCCCGGCAGCAAAATCGGTAAGAATGCCGAGATCGCGGCCGGATCTTCGGTATCGGGCAGGGTGAAGGCTGAACAGGAGTGGGCAGGCTCGCCCGCCACGAAAGTCGGTAAGGCCCAGCATCGTTGGCCGTCGCATACTCCGGCGCGGGCCGCGCACTGGGTCGCGATTTTCGGCGTGACCTCGATGGCATTGGCGGCCATGCCCATTCTCGGTCTGGCCACCGGCGGCGCATTCATCGCCTGGTTCATCCGCGATGCCCGCACACTCGCGGGTGCGCTCGGCAAGGGTTTCGCGATCCTGCCTGTCGCAACACTGCTGAGCCTGGCCGTGTACGCGGTGGCCACGGTCATCGCGGTCCGGCTGCTCAGCATCGGACTCACCGAGGGTCATCATCCCGTGCGCAGCCGGGTCGGCTGGCAGGCCTGGGCCACCGAGCGGCTGCTGGATTCGGCGCGCACCTTCCTGTTCCCGCTCTACGCAAGCTTGCTGACCCCGCTGTGGCTGCGCCTGCTCGGCGCGAAGGTCGGTAAGAGCGTCGAGGCGTCCACGGTGCTGCTGCTGCCGAAATTCACCACCGTCGCCGACGGCGCGTTCCTCGCCGACGACACCATGATCGCCAGTTACGAACTCGGCGGCGGCTGGCTGCACATCGGCGACGCGAAGGTCGGCAAGCGCGCCTTCCTCGGCAACTCCGGTATGACCGCACCCGGCCGACGGGTGCCGAAAAACGGGCTGGTCGCCGTACTTTCGGCCGCACCGTCCAAGGCCAAGGCGGGTTCGTCCTGGCTCGGCAGCCCACCGGTGCGACTGCGGCGCGCCTCCGAAAGCGGCGATACCGAACGCACCTTCGATCCGCCGCTGCGGCTGAAGGTGTTCCGCGGCATAGTCGAGACCTGCCGGCTCGTCCCGGTGCTCGTGAGCTTCGCCATCGGCCTGGGCGTGCTGTTCACGCTGGCCTGGATCGCGGAATCGGCCGGATACCTGATCGCCGGACTGCTCTGCGGTTTCGTCCTGATGGCCGCCGGTGCGATCGCGGGGGCCAGTGCGGTCACCGCGAAGTGGTTACTGGTCGGGCGAATCCGCGCCGAGGAGCATCCGCTGTGGAGTTCGTTCGTGTGGCGTAACGAGGTCGCCGACACCTTCGTCGAAACCGTCGCCGCGCCGTGGTTCGCGCGCGCCGCGACCGGTACCCCCGTACTGAATCTGTGGCTTCGTGGACTCGGCGCGAAGATCGGACGCGGGGTATGGTGCGAGTCCTATTGGCTACCGGAGGCGGACCTGGTGACACTCGGTGACGGCGCGACCGTGGAACGCGGCTGTGTGGTGCAGACCCACCTCTTCCACGATCGAATCATGGCCATGGACACCGTGACCCTCGACGCGGGCGCCACCCTCGGGCCGCACTGCGTCGCCCTGCCCGCCGCAGGCATCGGCGCGGGCGCGACCGTCGGCCCCGCCTCGCTGGTCATGCGCGGTGACACCGTGCCGCCGTCCACCCGCTGGTGGGGCAATCCGATCGCGCCGTGGTCGAGTGCGGCGCCGAGCCTCAGCGAGGCGGGAGCGACCTCCTGATGGCGGGCAAGTACTACGAAGAGCCCGTCGACGAATACCTACCGCAGAACGGAAATTGGGGCTACCGGGTATCACGGTACGAACTCGAGATCACCTATAAGGTCGCCAGTAATCGCATGGCAGGCCGAGCTCGGATCATCGCGGTCACCGACGCAGTCCGTGACCGTTTCGCGCTCGACCTGTCCCAGTCGCTCACCGTGTCCAAGGTGCTCGTCAACGGCACCAAGGCCGCGAAATACTCCCACCAGCACGGCAAGCTCGTCATCACACCGCAGCACCGCATCCCGGCGGGTGGGGTGCTCGAGCTGGTCATCCAATACGCCGGGCTGCCGAAGCCGGTGCGCGGGCCGTGGGGCGAGGTCGGCTGGGAGGAACTGACCGAGGGCGCGCTGGTGGCAAGCCAGCCCAACGGCGCCGCGTCCTGGTTTCCCTGCGACGACCACCCGAGTTCCAAAGCCAGCTACCGGATTTCGATCACCACCGACACCCCGTACTACGCACTCGCCAACGGCACCTTGATGCGCAAGCAGACCAAGGCCAGTCAGACCACCTGGGTCTACGAACAGTCCGAGCCGATGTCGAGCTACTTGGCGACCATCCAGATCGGCCAGTACCGCAAGCACCGCATCGACACCCCGCGCGGTTCGGTGCCGATACAGGCCATCATCCCGGCCCGGCTGCGCGCCAGCTTCGACCACGACTTCGAGCGCCAACAGCAGATGATGGAAGTCTTTTCCGAGAAGTTCGGCCCGTACCCATTCGAGGCCTACACGGTCGTGGTCACCGACGACGAACTGGAAATCCCCATCGAGGCCCAGGGCATCTCCGTCTTCGGCGCCAACCACTGCGACGGCCGCCGCGGCGCGGAACGCCTTGTCGCACACGAACTCGCGCACCAGTGGTTCGGCAACAGCCTCACCATCTGGCAGTGGCGTGACATCTGGCTACACGAAGGCTTCGCCTGTTACGCCGAATGGATCTGGTCCGAAGCCGCGGGCGGGCCCACCGCGGACCAATTGGCCCGCGCCGCCCGGCACAACCTGTCCCGTGAACCGCAGGACATCATCATCGGCGACCCCGGCCCGCGACGTATGTTCGACGACCGCGTGTACAAACGCGGCGCGCTCACCCTGCATACGCTGCGCCTGGAACTCGGCGAACTCGCCTTCTGGGATCTGCTGCGCGAGTGGACGATCCGGTACCGCCACGGCTCGGTCACTACGGAGGAATTCACCGATCTGGCCAGCCACTACAGTCTGGTGCCGCTGCGGCCGCTCTGGGACGCGTGGCTGCTCGGTGAGCCGCTGCCGCAACTGCCGCCCTCCGGCGGGCAGGTCGATACGACATCGCGCTGAGGCGCCGTCAGAAGACCAGGTAGCGCGCGGCCAGTTCTTCGACCAACGGATCGTCGTCGGCGACGCTGTTCAGCGCATCGAGATCGGACTCGACCGAGATCAGGCGCGGATCGTCCTGTTCCGAGTCGGGTGTGCCGTCCTCGGCGAGCTGGCGCAATAGTTTCGCCCGCACACGTTCCTTCAGCGAATCACTCATATACGAAGCCTGCCTGAAAACGGCTAGACCGGCGTGAGCCAGGTCCCCCACGGCGTATTTCGCAACACCGTATAGCCGATGAGCAGCGCGAAGAACACCCACATTGTGGTGCGGCCGAGTCGAGGTAGTCGCATCCGCTCACCGCGCCAGGCACGGATCGACCAGTCACCGATCCACAGCACGAAGGCCAGCACCAGCGGCAGCACGAGCAGATTGCTGTGTATCGCATCGAGAATTCGGCCGTCGGTCAGATTGTGCATGCCCCGCATGCCGCCGCAGCCGGGGCAGTAGAACCCCGTCAACGCATAGACCGGGCAAATGCCATAGGAGCCTTCGCCATGTGGATCGCGGAAGTGCAGCAGCAGCGCCGCCCCGATGCCGACGCCCGCGGCGACCAGCGGCCAGCCCATAGCGCGCAAGCCGGTGCGCCTGGCCTGCTCCGGTTGCGCGGCCGACTCCGGGCTCACCACCGACTCCGGGCTCACCACCGACTCCGGGCTGTCGACCGGTTCCGGCACCACATGCGTTGTCTTCACAAGAATCAACGGTAGCCTCGGCCCACCTGACACCGCCACAGCTCAGGGCCGCCTTATTCGGGTTGCGCGAACCGCAACGTATTGCCGAACGGATCGGCCAATTCGAACCCTGGCCCGCCGGGCCCATCCTCCGGACATCCCGGCTTCGCGTACCGATAGTCCTTGCCCGCCAGCTCGGCATGCAGTGCCTTGATGTCGTCCACCGCTATCCACACCACCGTTCCGGGAGTGCCGTCACCGTGATGCTCACTCAAATGCACCTTCGCCGACGACCGCGACACCTGCGCATACAACGGAAAGTTCGCACCGAACCGGTGTTCCCAGTCCACAGTGAATCCCAGATAGTCGCGGTAGAACTCGTACGCCTTGGCAATATCGAATATGCGCAGCACCGGAATCGGCGCCGCCAATCGGACCGCATCGGAAGCCATGCGCGAAATCATCGCAGCAGCTACCGACATGATCGATTCGGTCCGGCATTTCCGCAGCTAGAGTAGAATTTCGCGACGTGGAAGCCGCTGGTGTTACCCGGCTCGACGGATTCGGGGTCAGCGCGGCTCGCAAGCTCGAATTCGGGCATGTGGGCCACTGGTACGCACCTCCGGACAGCGATTCCTCCGGCTCGGTCGCGGTCGAAATAGACCCCGGAGACGGTTCGTCCGTTGTCGTTTTCGTGCGCGCCCCCAACCGCCGCGACATCCCCGGTGATTTCCATCCGGACGACCAGGTCTGCCTGGTGATGCCCGAGGATATCGCCGATTTCCTGACTCCCAGCTGACCGCCGACCGCACCCGGTGTCGGGATCCGCGCCCCAGAACCGGGCCGATCCCGAGAACGGGTGCGCGATTGCGGGGTGGGACAGGGGGATTGGGGGCAAGACAGGGTGGGCGGCGGGGGTAACGGCTGCCTCGGGCACAGGCGATATCAAGGAAGAAGAGCTCGTGCTCAATGTTTCTTCCAGTAGGACTATTGGCCGACCTAATTTCGGGTATCCATCCGATAGAACCAGGATTTCCGCCACCGGGGCGCTAGCAGTAGCAAGCACTCAGCTTGCACTGTACTGTGGCGGCAGACACAAAGGAGTGCTCGAATGCTGGTCAAGTCGATGAGGACGCTGGCGGAAGTGCGCGGAGACGAACCGTTGACCGCCGCCTACCGTGCTGGACTACGGTCGCGGACATACCGGACCACGTCGCTCAACAAGCCCGCCGCCACACCCGAGATCATCCCGGTCACCACCGTGGACGGGGCCAAGCTCAGGGTCCATGCCTACGGTCCCGCCGACGGCGACGTCATCGTCTTGATCCACGGCTGGAGCTGCTGCATCGAGTACTGGAATCCGCAGATCAATGCCTTCGCCGACCGCTACCGCGTGCTCGCCTACGATCAGCGCGGCCACGGCGAGAGCACCCTCGGCAGCACCGGCCCGGGCGCGCAGACACTGGCCGACGACCTCGAAGCAGTGCTCGAGGCCGCTCTCCCGGTCGGCAAGCGCGCCGTCCTCGTCGGCCACAGCATGGGTGGAATCACCCTGCAGGCGTGGGCATCTCGCTATCCGGAACAGGTCGGTCGGCGCGCCGCCGCGGTCGTCATGGCCAATACCGCGGCCAGCGATATCCGGTACGAAACCGACCTGCTGCCGCTGTTCAACAAGCCGCTCATGGTGGCCGAGCGACCGGTGACGGTACTCGGCGCCAGCATCCGTGTCCCGCTCGTCATCGCGGAAACCGCACTCGCCGCGCCGATTCCGCTGCCGGGCGGGTGGCCGGTCAGCGCGGTATTCAAGGCCCGCGTCATGTCCAAGCCCGCCACCCGTGACGAGGTGGACTTCGCACTCGGCATCGTCCGCTCGTGTCGCCCGCTCACCCGCGGCCTGCATGCCGCGGCCCTCGCCGACTTGGACCTGGGCGATGCCGCGAAGCACCTGACAGTGCCGACCACGGTCATCGCGGGCGCCGAAGACCACCTGCTGCCCGAGCGCATGTCCCGCCCGATCGTCGAGGCTCTCGCCAAGGCAGGTCACCTCGCCGACTACCAGGTCTGGCCCACCGGCCACCTCGGCAATATCGAGGCCGCGGACCGCTTCAACACCCTGCTCGCGGACGTGGTCCAGCGCGCCGACCCACGCACGGCCGCCGCGGGCTGACCCCAACCTCTGCTGGGGCTGGTCGACGGCGCCCGGCCCCAGCGGAAAGTTCCTGGAATACCGCTCGTCACCGTCGTTGCCGGGATAGGAACTACTTATTGATCGGATGTTGGCGCAGGAAATGGCGGACCACGGCGTCGAACGCCTTCGGCGCCTCGAGGTTGCAGCAGTGGCCGACACCGGGAATCACGACCAACTGCGAGCCGGGGATGCTCGCGTGCAATCCCTCGGCGATGCGCAGCGGCGCTCGCTCGTCGAGCTCGCCGTTGAGGATCAGCGTGGGGACGGCGATGGTGGGTAGCACGTCACGCAGGTCGGCCTCCGCGAATGCCGACAGTATCGCGACCATGCCGCTCGGCCGGGAATCGGACATGATCGCCAGCATCTCGTCGATCCACTCCCGCGGGATCGGCGTGGCGAAGAATGTCGGGAGGTAGGACTCGGCCCACTCGGCCGGTGGCCGCTGGGTCTGCTCCCGTATCCGCCGCACCCGCTCGTCCACCACATCCGCGGGCAGCGATCCCGCCCACCCGGCGTACGCGCCGACGAGAATCAACGAGCGCGGCACATCGGGGTGGCGGCGATACAGCTCGATGGCCAGGCCGCCACCGAACGACAGCCCGAGCACATGTGGATGTCCGATCCCGAGTTCCCGAATCAATCCCGCCAATGTGTCGGCGTAATAACCGAGGCGCACACCTTCCGGCGGATCGTCGGACCTGCCGCATCCAGGTGCATCCCAGGCAATGACCGTGTACTCGTCGGCGAGCGACTCCAGCTGCAGCCGCCACGATCGGCTGTCCTCCCATCCGCCGTGGAGCAACACCAGCGGCGGACCGGCACCCACCATCCGGTAGGCGATCGACTGCCCATCGACCTCGATCCGAGCTGAATCGGCCGCGACCTTCATCGCGATCAGCCCGGCTTGATATTGGCGTTGCGGTGGAAAACATTCTCGGGGTCGTACTCGGTCTTGATATCGGCCAGCTTCGCGTATTTGGCGAGTCCATAGGATGCGCGGACCCGGTCCTCGCCCGCCTCCGCCATGAAGTTGACATACCCGCCCTGGTTGGAAGCGAAGGGGCACAGCGCTTCCCAGGTCGAGCGCACCCACGCCCTGTCGGCGGCCAATATCTCGGCGTCGGGTGCGGCGGCTTCGATATTGCATACGTAGTGGGCCGAGCGCGCGCCGCCGAATGCGGTGTCGTCCTCGCCGACGGCAGTAAAGGCGCCATCGAGTACGAAGATCGGCATGAACGAGAGCGGCGATGTCTTCTGCCCCGCCTGCGCGGTCAGAATCGCGATCACGTCGTCGGAGAAGTCGTCGAGATCGAGCGCCTTCTCATATCCGTGGATACCCCACGGCGCCGCCACATCGAGCATCGACTGCAATCCGGTAAAGGGAATCGGCGCAATGAATTCGAAGAGCGGGGCGAGCGCACTGCGGATCGGCGCCACCATCTCGGCATGTTCTTCGGCAGTGCCGTAACCGGCGACGATAAGGGCATGGCCCGGCACGAAGTGGTACTGCTCCGGCACGAAAGGTTCCGGCGGCGCGGATAAAGCGACGCCGACCAGCACTCCCGACCTTGGCGGCATCGTCGGTATGAACGCACGAATCAGATGTAGCGCGGCATCCCCATCCGTCAGCGGCCAGAAGAAGAATCCGACGTGCACTTCGGGCCCGATCCGATGCGTGCGATATTCGAATTCGGTGACGATTCCGAAGTTTCCGCCACCACCGCGCAACGCCCAGAACAGGTCCGGATTCTCACTGCCGGACGCCCGCACGATCCGGCTATCGGCAAGGACGACCTGCGCCGAGACGAGATTGTCGATCGACAGTCCGGCCACGCGGGTCAGCCAACCGATGCCACCACCCAGGGTGAGGCCACCCACGCCGGTATCGCTGATCACGCCGCCGGGCACGGCCAGTCCGTACGCCTGGGTCGCGGCATCCATATCCGCCATCGTCGCGCCGCCGCCGACCACGGCTCTCCCGGCTATCGGATCCACCACGACGCGATTCATCACACCGAGATTGATCATCAGGCCGCCGTCGCAGACCGCCGTGCCACTGTAGGCGTGGGCACCGCCGCGCACCGCTACCTCGAGGTCGTTTTCCCTGGCGAAAGCCAAGGCCGCGGCCACGTCCTCGGTGGAAAGGCACTGGGCGATCACTGCGGGCCGCCGGTCGATGGCCCCGTTCCAGATGGCCCGGGCATGGTCGTAACCCGCGTCGTCAGGAGCGAATACCGGCCCGCCGATCGCGGATCTCAGTGCTCTGAAGTCGAAACTCATTGTTTGGGTCATGGCATTTCTCCAGCCACCGGTCCCCGACCACTCGTGGAAGAGCGGGTCACGCTGTCCGCGTCGCCGACTCTTGCTGCGGCACCGACACGTAGGTGGTGCTATCCGAATGCCACGCACACAACCAGCCCATCCGGATGATGTGGCGCGCTTGACATATTAACGCTGGTGCACGGCAGCCGTACCTGGTTTCGGTCCGGTGCCGACCTACCGGCGACGTGTCGGTGCGGCACCGGCCGGAATCTTGGTGCTAAAAGCTTGGGTATGGACAGGGGTGTAATCGGAGGAATACATAGATCGGTAGTCGGCATCGCGTTGGTGGGGATGCTCGTCGGTGCGACGCTGGGTGCGCCGTCGGCCTTTGCCGAGGCCACCACATCCACGCAGATTTCTACGGATACGGCGTCGGACGACGGTTCGCACATAACCGGCGTCGAGTACATCGACGACCGAAATATCCGACTTCAGGTCTATTCCGCGGCGATGGGCGCTGAATTTCCGGTCGAGATCCAGCGGCCCGCGGACGACTCGGTTCCCCGGCCGACGCTATATCTATTGAACGGTGCGGGCGGCGGTGAGGACGATGCATCGTGGCAGGCACAGAGCGATGCGCGGCAGTTCATGTCGGACAAAGATGTCAACCTGGTCCAGCCGATCGGCGGCAGGTTCAGTTACTACACCGACTGGCTCGAGGACGACCCGGTACTGGGCCGCAATAAATGGAAGACCTACCTTACCGATGAATTGCCACCGCTGATCAATGCCGCACTCGGCACCAACGGAGTCAACGCGATCGCGGGAATTTCCGCTTCCACCGCCACGGTATTGGCATTGCCGATCGCCAGACCCGACCTCTACCGAGCGGCTGCCGCATACAGCGGCTGCGCGCAGACAAGCGATCCGATCGGTTCCAGGTTCCTGAAGCTCGTGATCGCCTGGGGTGGCGGGAACGCCGACCACATGTGGGGCCCGGTCGGTTCGCCCGAATGGACGGAAAACGATCCATACCTGCACGCCGATAAATTGCGCGGCATCGATCTCTATCTTTCGTCAGGTAATGGCCTGCCCGGAAAATATGACACGCTGAACGGCGCGCATGCCGAGCCCGGCCTCGACGGACTGACAAATCAGGTTCTGCTCGGCGGTGCGATCGAAGCAGCGGCGAATTACTGCATGAAGAATCTACAGGCGAAACTGATATCGCTCGGCATTCCGGCGACGTACAACTTCGACGAGGGCACGCACTCGTGGGGTTATTGGGAAGACGAATTGAAGCGGTCGTGGCCGGTCCTCGAGCACGGACTCGGCTTGTCCTAGCGCATTGAAACCGAACCCGGGACGGAGCCCTTTCGGCGTCCGCCCCGCGTTCGGTTGTCAAGGCTAGAGGATGGAGAAAATAATACCGAGCAGTGCGCCAATGGCCGGTCCGAGAATGCTTCCAAGACCCAGCAGCAGCACGAGCGTCCTCCTATTTTCGGCGGGGTGGCGATGGACCGGTGCGATCATCCCAAGCGCCGCATAGTCGACAGTTCAACGGTCTCGGCGTGTCGGCAAGTTGTCCGGCGTAGACATCGGGCTCGACCGGCGCGGAAACCGACACGCTATGAACCAAATAGTCCGATTTGTGACGCATGTGACATAGCGTCATCGAATACTTCGGCGCTTGGTCAGGAGGCGGCTCGATGAGGTCGGGTATTCGTACGCGGCGGGCAGCGCTCGGCTGCTGTGCCGCATTGGCAATGGCGGGTTCGATCGCGCATCCGGCAGCAGCCGCACCAAAGCCCGATACCGCCCCGCTACCGCCCGGACTGATCGCCGCCGTGGCGAGTGACCTCGGAATGGATGCGCGCGAATATCTCGTACGCGCCGAAACCGCCCGGCGGCTGGCCGAATTCGCACAGCAGGCCCGCGCCGCATACCCGGCCGTATTCGCCGGGATCCGGATGAGTGACGACCGTCCGATCGTCTCCCTCGCCGAAGGTGAGCGCACGGCGGACGCCAAATCCATCGCAGAAAAGGCCGGATTCAGCGTGGAAACCGTTGCCGACAGTGAGCGCACCCTCGATGCCCGCCGCGTCGCGTTCGAACGTTGGTTATCCGGTCAGCCGAGCACCGTCGTCGACTCGATTGTCGCCTACGGCATCGACGTGGTGACCAACAGTTTCGCCGTTCGCCTGGCCGATGACGTGCGGTTGCCGACCGATATCGGGCCGATCCAGTCGGTGACGGCCGTACTGCCGGAAGCCCGGACCGACGACACCGCCATCGGCATCCAGGCGATCGCGGGAATCGAAGCCGACGGCGACATCATCGGTGGCCAGCCGTTCGGCATCAAGGTCGACGGAAAAGCACACAGGTGCTCGTTCGGCTTCAATGCCACCGACGCCGACGGCAATGCCGTGAATATCACCGCCGGACACTGCGACCCGAACAACGTTGTCGAACCATCCGCGAAAACCACTGAGCCCCAACGCGTCTACGAATTCAAAGAAGGACAGCTCGGCAAGGAGATCGGTGACTTCACGGTCTCCCGGTTCGCCCCCGAGGACTACGCGATCGTGCGGATCAACGAGACCTACGCGCCGCGCTTCCGGAACAACCTGGTATCCACCCAGAAAATGGATTCACCGGCGCAGGCGCCCGACCTGAATGTGAACGGCGGTAATGCGGGACAGTCGCGAGGCGCCGGTTCGGATGTGCTGCGCATCGACGGAACGACCGAGCCGGTTGTCGGAGCGGCCGTGTGCAAAACCGGCTTCACATCCGGATATTCGTGCGGGACGGTGCTGGCGGCCGGGCAAAAGGGCCTGTTACGCGGTCACGGCGACCAACCGGTCAAGATCGAGAATATGTTCTATGCCGCCCTCTGCGGACAGCGCGGCGACAGCGGTGGACCGATCTTCGCAGGCACCAAGGCACTCGGCCTCAGCAGCGCCATCGTCACGGTGAACTCCTCCTTCGATCTCGGATGCGGCCACGTCCCACTGCTGCTCGGCCAGCCGATCAGCAGTGTGCTGCAAGACAATCCGGGTTTGACCATTCGGACGAACTGATTCAGGCGAGCTCATGACACCCATCGATATGGAAGGCAAATACATCTAAGGAGCGAATCGATGCTGCGCGTTGTCGCGGCCGCCATCGCGGTCGGAGCACTCATGGTTTGTGCCGGTCCAGCCGTTGCCGAGGGTTTGGGCGGCAGCGTCGTCACGTTCGCCAATGCGCCGAACGACGAGGGTGCAACGTCCGCTGACAGTCTGGCCGAGAGCGGCACGACATCCGCCGACGGACTGAGCAACAGTGCCGCCACGCCCGCCGATGCCCCCGACAACAGTGCCGCCCCGTCCGCCGACGGTCTGGGCGGGGGCGTCAGCACTTCCGCCGACAGTCCGAACGACAGCGTCACCCCATCCGCCGACGACCAGGATGGCAGCCCCGCCACGCCGGCAGACAGGCTGAGCGAGCACGTCGGCACGCCCCCCGACAGTCCGAACGACAGCCTCACCCCATCCGCCGACAACCAGGATGGCAGCCCCGCCACGCCGGCAGACGGGCTGAGCGAGCACGTCGGCACGCCCCCCGACCGGCTGAACGGCAACACGACCACGCCCGTCAACGCCCCCGACAACGGTGCCTCTGCAGACAGTCCGGGCGCGAGCGTCGACACTTCAGCCAACGGCCTGGACGACAGCCTCGCCACCTCCGCCGAGGAGAGCGACGATACTGCGCCCGCCGACGAGACCGACGACACTATCGCCGTCACTCCCGCCGCCAGCCCGCCAGACAGTGGAACAACCCCTGCCGGACTCGCGCTCTCACTGGTCCGCTTGGGCACCAGAGCTCTCGCCCTGACAGTGGTACCACTGCACCAGTTCCCAGCCTTCGACGCCGTCATCACCCACGAAAGCGGTTGGGATGTCTTCGCCATCAACCCGAAAAGCGGCGCCTACGGCCTCGGCCAAGCACTGCCCGCCGAAAAGATGCAAACCCACGGCGCCGACTGGCGCTTCAACCCGCTGACCCAAATCCGCTGGACCTACGACTACATGAACGAGCGCTACGGCAGCCCCGACGGCGCCTGGGCATTCTGGCAGGCACACCACTGGTACTGACCAGTGTCAGCTCTTTGCCGGAGCGCGGTGCAGTTCTTTCCGGTCGTAGTAGCGAGTGACGACGCCGCCCACGACGAGTCCGATGACCAGGCCGAGCAGCGTCATCCAGATCGCCCGGGTCAGTCCGGCGGAGCCGTCGGCGTTGAAATACAGGATGGCCCTGATGCCGAGGTACACCTGGTGCATCGGTTCGAAATCGGCAAGCCAGGCAACGGATTTCGGGATCGCCTCGATCGGAATGGTGCCGCCGGAGGACGGCAGGCCGAGCACGATGAACAGGATGAGGTTGACCAGCAGACCGGCGGTGCCGAGCGCTGACACGATCGACAACGCGGTGACGCCGACCGCGATGATCGCGAAGGTGCTGTAGAGGAACAACAGCAGCGGCCGATCGATCGGCATGCCGAGCCAATGCCCGACCGCCATGAATATCCCGGCCACGACCGGCGCGGTACCGGTGATCACGCCCCACTTCAACAGCAATGTCCCCAACCGGGAAATCGGCGTCGGCGGATAGTGCACATACCAGGGACCGAATTCGGTCGGTGCGAAACCGAGCGACGAATCGACCATCCCATTGATCACCATGGCGCCGGTGAATCCGGCCAGCAGCACCATCATCGTGTAGAAGAAGGCCGTCAAACCGCCGCCCGTACCCGACGGCAGGGGATGGAACGGGGTGACGACCACATCGATCGGCTGCGCCAGCATCAGCCGACTCAGGCCGACCAGTTCCGGCGCCGATCCGGACGATTGCAGCTGGGTCTGCACGGTCTCGGTGAGCTGCTTGCCGACGGTCTGATTCGCTTGCGCGAGTGCGCTTCCGGCCACCGTCTGCACGACCTGGGATGAGAACGCACCGGACCGCGGATTGGTGTACACCGTGATGATCGGCCGACTGACATCGCCGGGCACCACGCTGGCGGCGGCGAAAATTCCGAGCCGCTTGGTGAAGTCGCTCGGAATGACGATCGCCCCGTACACATTGCCCGAGTTCAACTCTTGCTGCGCCTCGTTGATGCCGAGCACCCGCAGATCGACTTTGTCGCTCGGCGTCTGCCGCACCAGCGCATCACTGATCTGCTTGCCCACATTGGTCGGCTTCCCGCCGATCAGATCCCCGCTGTCCTGATCGACCAATGCGATCGGAAAGCTGTGCAGATGCTTCGACGGATCGACCACATACGCGAGATACATCGTGGCCAGCAGGGCCATGAGCAGCGACACCACAACCGCCGGTGCGAGCCACACACGTGCGCGCGATCGACGAGAATTCGTCTGCTCGACCTCTTCCGGGTTCGTCATGACAGCACCGTAATTGCTGGATCCAGACGAATGGGGTGATTGCCGAACTGTGTCTGAGCGGGGCGGGTCAAGCCACAATCTGGCGGTGGAACAGACCCAGGTCGTCGATCGCGGCTCGGGCGTCGGAAAGGAAATCCGAGGCGACGTGGTGGACGTGCGGCGCGCGGTCCCAGACCTGCAGCTGTACCGGGACGTCCGCTTCGACGCAGCGGCGGGCCAGCATTTCCGCGTCGGGCAGCAGGCATTCGGTGGAGCCGACCTGGATCAGGACCGGAGGTAGACCGGTGAAGTCGTGGTTGACCGGCGACCATGTCGGATCGAGTTCGCCGTCGAGGGCGACGCCGCGCCGCACGATTGTTTCCAGGATCCGAGTAGGGATATAGGAATCGAGGTGCCGGTTGGGGTGGGCGTTTCGGGTCGTCGAATCGAAGTCGGCCCACGGTGCGATCGCGGAGATACCGCCGGGCATCGGCAAGCCGCGTTCCCGGATTGCCAGCATCAGCCGGAAGGCCAGCCCACCGCCTGCCGAGTCACCGGAGACGATGATGCGCTCGGGTTGGAAGCCGTGCTCGAGCAGGTAGACATAGGACTCGACGGCGTCGTCGAGGGTCTCGGTGAAATGCGCGCCGGGCAGGTGCCGGTAGTCGACATTGAATGCGGGCATCCGGCTCGCGCGTCCGATTTTGGCGACGAGGCGCCGATGGGTGTTCAAACCGCCGCCGATAAACCCACCACCGTGGAAGTACAGCAGCGCCGAATCTTGTCGCTGCCACGGGGCGGGCAGATCGTCGTTCCACAACCATTCGGCGCGGAAGTTACCCAGCTGAACGGTCCAGCGTTTGGTGCCTTTCGGAGGCACGAGTGCGGCAGCCGGTAGATCAATGAGCCGACTGAGCCAGAGTGCGCGCGCGAACCGGCCGTGACCACCTATCAGCGCCAGGGTTGCCAACCCGAACCCGACTGTGCCGCGCAGCAGCGGATGGGCGATTCGAGTTCCGATACTTGCTTGGTTGGCTGGTTCGACAGTCGGTAAGGATGCTTCGGGCCGCGCAACTGCCGCGGTCACGACCATTGCCATTGTCTGCCCTTATTCGGGCATGGCGGAATAAGGGTGGTCCAGAAGTCGCGGCGCACCGCGTCCCACAGCTTCGTCAGACCCGGATGGAGTTCTCGTGCTTGCACGAGATCCGGATAAGCGGCCGGGCCGAACGAGAGCACCGGCGAAGCATCGGATGTGTCGTGCACGGCGACGATCGAGATCAGGCGATTCTGGATCAAACGCCACGTCACGCGCAGTCCGTCGAATTCGGTTCGGCATACGTCATCCATGGCCGACCCCCGGTTGTCGTGGATGTAGCTCGCGTCTTTGGCTACCCTCATCGACGGGGCACGCTCGGTGAGATGTCAAGGTCGACCTCCTGCTCACAACTGATAGATCGAGCCTCACAGATCCGGCACACACTGACATGGGTAGAAACACCCACTTCTCCACCCAAATCCGCAGTTCGCGCATGTTGAGACCGCATTAGGACGCACCGATGGGTAGCGCTCCGGCACCAACCGGTTCGGGAACGACCTTCGCAAACCGGGCCCTTACAGGGCTCCCGGCACGGTTAGATTAGGTCTCATGGGGCGAAGTAAGCCCACTCGCGTGGTCGGTAACCTGCCATTCGCGGTGACAAGTTTCGTCGGACGGCAACGGGAGATCCGCGAGGTCCGCGAGCTGCTCGCGACGGCTCGGTTGGTCACGCTCACCGGTGTGGGTGGTGTCGGAAAGACTCGGCTCGCCAGCGAGGTAGCGGCCGCTTCCGGCCGGTCGTTCCCGGACGGGGTATGGCTGGTCGACCTGTCCGCCGTCGTCGATGCCGATCTGGTGGCACAGACGGTGCTGACCAGCCTCGCGTTGGTGGACGTATCGAACCGGACCATCGAGCAGCAGCTCGTCGAGTACCTGGCGGATCGTCAGGCATTGATAGTGCTGGACAACTGCGAACACCTGGTGGATGCGTGCAGCGCGCTCTGCAACGTGCTGCTGCGATCCTGTGCCGGGCTGCGGATTCTGACCACCAGTCGCGAGCTGCTCGACGTCGCGGGCGAGCACGTTTACACGGTTCCGACGCTGTCGATGCCGACCCCTTACGATCCGGTGACGCTCGGGGGGCTGACCGCCTACGATGCGCCGACGATGCTGGTGGAGCGGGCTCGGGCGGTGCGCCCGGACCTGACCCTGACCGAACGTGATGCGGATGTGGTGGTGCGGGTCTGCGAGCGTCTGGACGGGATTCCGCTCGCTATCGAGCTCGCCGCGTCTCGGCTGCGGTCGCTATCGCTGCCCGCCGTCCTGGACCGGCTCGAGGACCGATTCTTGCTGTTGGCCGGTTCGGTCCGGGCCGCTGTGCCTCGGCAGCGGACGCTTCGGGCCCTGATCGACTGGAGCTACGAACTGTGCCTGCCGACCGAACAGTTGCTGTGGGCGCGACTGTCGGTGTTCTCCGGTGGCTTCACCCTCGCCGCGGCCGAGGGCGTCTGCGCTGGTCCCGACCTGCCGCGCGAACGCATTCTGGACCTGATCGACCATCTGGTCGCACAGTCGATCCTGGCGCCCGTACCGACCGTCGGCCCACCGCGGTATCGGATGCTGGAAACGATCCGCGAATACGGCTCGCATCGGCTGACCGAGCGGGATGAGACCAGCGCCATGCGCAAACGGCATTGCGACCACTACCTCGCACTCGCCGAGCAGATCGCCGCAGCCTGGAACGGCCCCGGCCAAGCGGCCGGTCTGGCCGAGTTGCGCGCCGAACGCGACAATCTGCAAGCCGCGCTGGACTGGGCGACGAGCACACCGGCCGCCGTCCGCGAAGCACTGGCGCTGGTCACCGCCCTGCGCTATCACTGGTGCACCGACGGGTTCCTCGGTGAAGGACGGCGATGGATCGATAAGGCGTTGTACACTGCCGACTACTCCGGCCCGGAGCGAATCTCCGCACTGTGGGTGGCGGGCTGGGCGCGGTTGCTGCTGGGCGACATCGATGCGGCCACTGTGGCGCTCGACGAATGCGCTGAGCGCGCGGCGGCGGTGGGCGATCGCCACGCGCTGGGCTGGGTGACCTGTCTGCGCGGCACAGCCCAGTTGTTCCCCGGACATCTCGCACCGGCCATCGCAGCGTTCGAGCGGGCCGCCGAGGATTACACGGACGATGACGAGGTGGTCCGCATGACCCTGTTCCAACTCTCCATGACCATGGCACACGCCGGTGACCACAGGGCGGGAGCGACGGCCCGCCGCGGCATCGAACTGGCCGATCAGCAGGGCGAACGGTTGACCAAATCCTATTCACTGATGGCCCTCGGCTACGACCAGTACGTCCGCGGCGAATACGACAGTGCGGTCGAGTCGACGCGTGCCGCCCTGGAGATCCAGCGCGAATTCAACGACCATGTCGGCGCGGCGCTGATGATGGAATTGCTGGCCTGGATCGCCGCTGCCCGCGGCGAATACCGGCACGCGGCGCGACTGATGGGCGCGGTCGGATCGGTATGGCGGCGCATCGGCACCTCGATCGCGGCGTTCGGACCACATCTCGGCGCACAGCACTCGGCCTGCGAGCACACCCTCGCCAAGTCACTGCGGCAGGCGGAGCACGACGCGGAAAGAGGACACGGTGCGGCACTGGATCACGCCCACGCGATCCAATACGCACTCGATCCCAGCCAGGCCGCCCAAGAATCGGACGAGCACGAAGACACCATGCTCACGGCCCGCGAGCGGCAGGTGGCCGAACTCGTCACACAGGGCCTCAGCAACCGGCAGATCGCCGAACGGCTCGTGCTGTCGACGCGCACCATCGACCGGCACCTGGAGAACATCCTCTGCAAACTCGGCTACTCGTCTCGGGCACAAATAGCCGCCTGGACCGCGCGCACGCATCGCCTGCGCTAGCCCCTCGACCGGGTCGCGATACGGACCGGTCGGCAGAAATGGGTATACCCGTGGTAGTTCTACCGTGGTGTTCGGGTGCCGAGAAGGCGACGCTTGGTGGGGACAGCATCCATGGCTATCACCACACCGAGGTTTCCCATGTCCGAGCAGACAGACGAGTACGGTGGCAGACCCACCGGGACCGATACCGCAATGATGATCCGGCGCTGTGGACGCTGTGACAAATTGTTCGCGCCGCTGACCGCCGAATGTTCGTCGTGCCGGTCCTGGGATCTCGAGTGGTCGCCGTCGTCGGGCCTCGGTTCGATCGTGTCGTGGCGGCTCGTACACCGAAGTGTGAGCCGTCCGCACGCCCAGGTGGTGCCGTTGACCATCGCCATTGTGGAACTCGACGAGGGGCCGTGGGTGTACGCGACGATCGAGGGTGACGTCGCACCGTCCGCGAATCTGCCGATCCGGGTGCGATTCGAGCCGCGTCCTCGGATCGATCGATTCCCGGTGTTCACCGTCTGCCGTGCGACGCCGGATCCGGATGGCACCGTTCGTCCCGCGGCACAGCGCGTGTGTGCTGCGACCGATATGCGCCCGACGCATCGTCCCCCTGTCGAACATCGCTACGACGCGTGGTGGGTGCGGACCTCGCTGCGCGAGTGTGAGCTCATGGAAAGCACGAAGGCCCTCGACGCGGCCGCGAAAGCCCTGATCAGCTTCGCGATCCGCTGGGCGCCGTTCGGCGGCGCCACGGCAGGCGAACTGCTTGTGACCTTCGGCGTGACCCGGCGTCGGTTCCTGCACATGGTGGATGAGGCACTGGACCCACGACACACCGATAGCGTCAAGGTGCGCGGGTTGAAGCATCATTTGCGGGACGCCTTGGCACAGGCCTGGCAGATGAGTCCCACCGCGCTCCCTACCGCCTGATGTAGAAGAGCAACTCGCGATCCGTTCACCTTTGTTGGCGATACGCTGACATTGTCGAAAGGTGAGCGCATGGCGCCCGGTGCTCGCGCACATGCCGAGTGGATTTCCCGCCGCTGATGACAACGGATGACCCACTCCGGACCCGCCGCGACGCGATCGCACCCGTCACGGCCGATTCGCGCGCGTCCGGGCTCGAGGACGCGTCGCAGATCCGGGCATGGGCCCCGCCGCCACCGCTGGCGGGCGGCCGCACCGGCGAGCTGCCGCTGGAGCTGACCAGTTTCGTCGACCGCCGCACCGAGACGGCGGAGGTGAAAAATCTGTTGTCCACCCACCGACTGGTGACGTTGGCCGGGATCGGTGGCGTCGGCAAGACCCGGCTTGCGCTGCGAGCGGCGGCGAACGCTCGACGCGATTTCGCCGATGGGGTCTGGGTTGTCGAACTGGCCGACGTGCGCGAACCGTCGATGCTGGTCGAAATCGTGGCGGCCACCCTTGGCCTGCTCGACCAGTCCGACCAGCCGTTGCTCGACGTGCTGGTCCAGTTCCTCAGCTCGCGGGAAATGCTGCTGGTTCTCGACAACTGCGAACAAGTGGTGGCGGCCTCGGCGGATCTGGTCGAGACGCTGTTGCTGGCCTGTCCGAATCTGCGGATTCTCGCCACCAGCCGCGAGCCGCTGGACATCGCCGGGGAAGCGACCGTGCGGGTCTTGCCGCTGACGGTCCCGGATCCCGACCACGAACCCGCATTTCGCGGCCTGCCCAAATACGACGCCGTGACATTGTTCGCCGACCGCGCCGCCGCGGTGGTGCCGGGCTTCGAACTCTCCGAGGACAACAAGACCACCGTGGCGCGGATCTGTTCCCGGCTGGACGGATTGCCGCTGGCGATCGAACTCGCGGCCGCTCGGATGCGCGCCATGTCGCCCGAACAGATCCTGCAGCGGCTCACCGACCGGTACACGCTGCTCACCCGCGGTAGCCGCACCGCGCCGACGCGACAGCAGACGCTGCGGTGGTGCATCGACTGGAGCTACCAGCTGTGCACGCCGGTCGAGCAGCGGATATGGGCCCGGTTATCGGTATTCGCCGGCGGCTTCGAACTCGATGCCGCCGAGGAGGTATGCGGTGTCGACTTGGCGCCGGACGGTCTGCTCGATGCGCTGTCCTCCCTGGTGGACAAGTCGATCGTGATCCGGGAGGAACCCGATGGCGTCGTGCGCTTCCGGATGTTCGAGACCATGCGCGACTACGGTCGGGAGAAGCTGCAGGAGAGCAGCGAATACCGGGATCTGCGTCGACGCCACCGCGACTGGTACGAGCGATTGGCCCTGGATTCGGAGGCGGGGTGGATCGGCGACCGGCAGCTCGGCCGGCTCGCGCGGCTCGACCGTGAACAACCGAATTTCCGGGACGCGCTCGAGTTCTGCCTTGCCGAAGACAGTGCGGAAGCCGCCGAAGCCGGGTTGCGCACCGCCGCCGCCCTATACCTGTTCTGGAGCTTCCGGGGCCAGTACGGCGAAGGCCGACGCTGGCTCGACCGCATCCTGTCCCACCCCGCCGCGCACTCGATACCCGATCGCGTCAAAGCACTGCTCGCGAGCACGATCATGGCGGCGGTTCAGGGAAACCTGGAGCGCGCCGCCGACTTTGTGGAGCAGGCGCGCACGCTCGCCGAACAGGACCCCGCGCCCACCACCAAGGCGCTGGCCGCGGCCGCCGAGGGAGCCCTGGCACTGTATCGACGTGAACACGCTCGGGCGGTATCCGTGCTCGAGCCCACGCTCGCGGTGTTCGAATCGAATACGCGAGGGCATCGGTATATCTCCACATTGTCGATGCTCGGCTGGGCGTACGGACTCCTGGGAGATGCAAAGCGATCGATCGAATATCGCGAGCAGATACTTTCCATCACCGAAGCGTGCGGCGAATCGCTGTTTCGGTCGACCACGCTGTGGGGGAGCGGCATTGCCGCATGGCAGCAGGGCGAGCATTCGCAGGCAGAAGAAGTGCTGCTGGAATCGCTGCGAATCAGCCGGCACATACCCAGCCCCCTCGTCGCGGCACTTGCCATCGAGGCGCTGGCCTGGACCGCCGACAATGGTGAACGCGCGGCCATGCTGATGGGTGCCGCGGAATACCTGTTGCGCTCCGCCTCAGGCGTCACGACTTTCTTCAACGAGCTATCCCACTTTCACGACGAATGCGAGCGCAAGGTGCGCCGCGCACTCGGTGACCGAGGATTCGATGCCGCGTTCCGCCGCGGACAAGCCATGGGGTTGAGCGCCGCGGTGTCCTACGCCCTGCGGGAACCACCGACCACCGCACCACACGATTCAGCAACGACGCTGACCAAGCGCGAGCTGGAAGTCGCGCACCTTGTCGCCCAGGGACTCACCAACAAACAGATCGCCGCAAAACTGGTGCTCTCCCAACGCACCGCACAGCACCACGTCGAACACATCCTGAGCAAACTCGGATTCAATTCCCGCACCCAGATCGCCGCCTGGATCGTGGACGAGGCCGAGCACGAGCGTTCTTGACCGTGCCGCCCGGGTTGATCAAAACCCCTTGGGCCCAGCACAACTGGCTAGGGTCACGACGATCCCGTCAGGCACCGGGATTCTCGAGTCGCGCTCCGTCGATGTCCGGCTTGTCGACAGGCCGGATGAGTAACAGGGCTCATGAGATCAGTTGTCCCGTAGATGCGGTAGGGTCTGCCCGAAGGTTCGAGTGCTGGTCCCGTATCGAACCTCCTGCGCGGGTAGACACTTCGAGTCCCGGTGTCGCGAGCGATCTATTTCTACGGAACAGTCTGTGTCGGTAATTATTCGACTGGAGTGGCATGACCAGGAAATATCTCAAGTTTATTGCATCGCTCACGGCGATGATCGGTGCAGCGACTTGCATTGCCAACGCACCCGCCGAGGCGGCACCTGGCGAAGCCGGTGCCGGTGGCATGCACCTCGTCGCGGCGGTGGATGTGAACAATTTCGCCCTGGCCGGAGACGATGTAACACAAGGAATCCCGTTCGTGCACGCGGCCAAAGTGTCCGGGGATTACTCGGTGTCTGTCAGCGGCGGTTCAACCGTCCGCGATGGGGAAATTGCGATCGGATACTTGATCGGTTGCGCCGTGGATATCTCCGAAGGCGTCACCATCGGGATTGCGCCGAGCGTCGGCGTCAGCGCGGGTATCGCACCCTCGCTCGCGTTGACCCTCGGCGACTCGACCAGCGTCACTGTTGCGATTCAACCGAGTTTCGGCGTCAATGCCGGTCTCGCCGGAGCGATCTCGGTAACCGTCGTACCCGGGCGGGTCACGGCGGCGGTTATCGGTGCGGCCAGCCTGGATCAGGACGCAGCGTTCCCCTACACATTCAGTCACACCAATACGCCACTGAACGTCAACGGATGCCTGTCGCCCGCATCAGCCATGCCGTTCGTCACCGCGCGCGTCGACGGCATCAACGGAACCGCCCAGACAACCGGCTACGGAACACAATTCACGTTCTAGACGACACTGCCGCCGCAATCGCCGACCCCCTACAACGACCGCGGGGAAGGGATCCGGGGGTCGGCCCTCCGAGCAGCCCGAGCATTCCAAGTTCGGAGCAACACGAACGGCGTGATCACGTTCCGGGTCGGGCCACGCGTCTCTGTCTTTCTCGCACAACCTGGGAGTGAGCCGTTCAGAGGGATCGTCTGGAAGGGTCGACCCCAAAATCAGCGATTCCGTCGATGCGGGTCCGCCGCCCCGTCACCAGGCGCGATGACCGACCCATCGGCCTGTTCGGCTTCAACTCCTGGCAACGCTTCCACCGCGACGCGGTGCTGCGCGGCACCATTTTGTTGGCGATGGTCTTTGCCCGCTGTTGCCCTCTCCTCCAGCCACAACACCCGTGCGGCGTCGGTGAACTGGGTGGCGCTTCCAAGGCCAGGTATCCCATGCACGCCGCAAGTGGCTGTCTGTCGTTCGGATGCCGCGCTCCCGGCTGCGACTCATCGTGGAGGATGGACAGATGCCCGCAGAAGCACACCCTGCGAAGAGGGTCGGCCGACCACCGCGCTTGTCCGTGGAGGCGATCATCGCCGCTGCCGATCGCATCCTGGAGACAGAAGGGCCGGACAAACTGTCGATGCGGCGCCTGGCGAGTGAACTGGATAGCGCGCCGATGACGCTGTACTACCACGTGCGCGACAAAGATGAGCTGCTGCTGCTCGTGCTGGAGGCGCACGCCAAGCACATACCGCGCCCGGACCTTCCGGACGATCCCCGTGAACGGCTCACCGCGACAGCTCTCCTGCTCTACGAATTGCTCGCCGAGCGTGCTTGGATCGTCGAAGTATTGACCGCCGACGACCTTTTCGCCCCCGCCGCCCTTTGGTTCGTCGAAATGATGATCGGCGCCGCCGTCGATCACGGCTGCACACCCGAACAAGCCGTCGACGTTTACCGCACGATCTGGTACTACATTGTCGGCAACCTGATCATCCGGGTGAACAGCAGACGCCATCTGGCCCGGACCGGCACCCCGATCTATCGCGACCGAGCCATCGCCGATCTGACGACCGACACCCACCCACACCTCGCGGCAGTCGCCGATCGCTGGGCCGAACTCACCACCCGTGATTCACATCGACAAGGCTTGGCCGCGCTCGTCGACGGATTGCTGCCGATCCGCCCCGACGTGCCCGATAACTCGGCAGCCCGGACGAAGCGAGGCCCCGCACACCAGTAGCCCGCCGCGGAACAACACCGCCACCCGAGTCTGGTCCGGGTGCTATTGCGATGCGCGAAACAGAAGATCCATGCTGTCTACCCACGCGGTGTCACCCTCCGGGAACTGGACGCCAGACAGCACCTGTCTGGGGCGAGTAGCTCTGGCACAGCATGCTCTGGCGGAAGGGTCCCGCAGCGAGTGTCGATCAACTTCCCGGCTCACTCACCCGCGACCGGCGTCAGGGAGATATTCCAGAACTCGGCGTAGCGGCCACCGTGGTGCAGGAGCTCGTCGTGGGTGCCTTGTTCGACGATTCGGCCGCCGTCGAGGAAGACGATGCGATCGGCGCGTTGAACGGTCCGCAGTCGATGCGCGACCAGCACCACCGTGCGGCCCGCCATCAGGCGCTCGATACCGTCGTGGACAGCGGCCTCGTTGACCGGGTCCAGTGCCGAGGTCACCTCGTCCAGTAGCACGATGGGCGCGTTCTTCAGCAGTGCTCGCGCGATCGAAACACGTTGGCGCTCACCACCGGACAGCAGTGCGCCGCCTTCACCGACATCGGTCGCCCAGCCGTCGGGTAGTCGCTCGATCACCTCGTCCAATCGTGCCGCCGTCGCCGCCGCCCGGACCTCGGCATCCTCGGCGTCGGGACGGCCGAGGCGCACGTTGTCCTCGATGGTGCCGTCGAAGAGATAAACGTCTTGGAAGACGATGGCGATCTGCGCCATCAACACCTCGGTCGCCATCGCGCGCACGTCCACCCCGCCGATCCGTACCGCGCCGGTGTCCACGTCGTAGAACCGCGCGAGCAGTTGCAGCAGGGTGCTCTTACCCGCACCCGAGGGGCCGACAACGGCGAGCCGCTCGCCGTGTGGCACCGACAGCGACACGTCGTCGAATACCGTGCGATCGCCGTGGCCGAAGGTGACGGATTCGAACTCCAGGTCGTGGCTCATGGGTTGAATCGGTTCGGGAGCTTGCGGCAGCGGTTCGGTGCGCAAGACCGTGTCCAGTCTCGCCAGCACGGATTGCGCACCGCGTAGTTTGCCACCGATTTCCGACAGTGACAGCAGCGGATCGGCGCAGCGGGCGGCCAGCACCAGGATCGCCAAAAGCTCTGCCGTGCCGATATTTCCGCCGAGTGCGAGGTAGGCGCCCAGAGCCAACAGCGCGGTGAACATCACCTGCACCGTGAGGGTCAGGCCCACTACGCCCGGTAGCGCCGACAAAGTGGTGCGGCGGGATATGCGCTGAACTTCGTGCAGCGAGTTGTCGAGCAACCGGAAGCGTTCGGTGGTGCGGCCCCCGGCCCGCAGCACCGGCTGGGCCTGCAGATATTCGATCACGCGCCCGCTGGCCTCGTGGTCGCTTTCGTGGCGCTGCGCATCGTCGGCGGCCATCGAGCGTCCGGACCAGATTCGGATCGCCGCAACGATCGGAGCGGCCAGCAATGCGGCCAGTCCCAGTTGCCAATTGAAGGCGAACATCACGACCACGATCGTCAAGGGAGTAACCGCGGCGGAGATGAACGGTGCCAGCAGATGCGCGATCACGCTCATCGCCTGCAGGACACCGCGACTGGCCAGGACCGACACCTCGCCCACCCGGAATGCGCTGTACCAGCCGATCGGCAATCGGGCCAGATGGTCACCGAGCCGGTGATACATGCCGCGCAACAGCGTTGTCCCGACGCGGAAACCGGACAGGTCGCTGCGGTAGCGCAGCCCCGCGTAGACCACGACGACGGCGCCGAAAGCGATCAGCCAGGGCCGGGCGTTGGCCGGTTCGCTCCCGAACAGTGCCCGCAGCACCGGAACCAGCAGTGCGTAGGACAAACCCTCGACTACCGCGGTTGTTGTCATGAGGGCCAAGGTGCGACGCACCGGCCCGGCGTACTCGGGTCCCAGTACGCGCAGCAGCATTCGAATCATCGGGGCTCGTCTCCTTGTGCGCCACAGTGGATTTCGATCTTGTCGATAGTCACCGACCGATGTGATCGCCAGAACGCAGCGAACCTTCCGTTCCGCGCCAGCAACTCGGCGGGCCTGCCGCGCTCGACGATGACCCCGTTCTCCAGCACCACAACGGTGTCGGCGTCGGCAATCGTTTCCAGGCGATGAGCGATGACGAGAATCGTGCGATCACCCGCAAGCGCCGAAAGTGCCTGACGCACGGCCTGTTCGGTTTGCGGGTCGGCGAAGGCGGTCGCCTCGTCGAGTACCAGCACGGGTGTGTCGGTGAGCAGTGCGCGGGCCAGTGAGATTCGTTGTGCCTCACCACCGGACAGTTCGACCTCATCGCCGATGACCGACTCGTATCCGCGCGGCAACTCGAGGATTCGATCGTGAATATTCGCCAGCCGGGCGGCGCGAACCACCTCGTCGAGGTCGGCATGGGGCACCGCCAGCGCGATATTGTCCGCGATTGACGCCCGCAGCAGCCGAACATCCTGGAAGACAAAGGAAACCATCCGATACAGCGCACCGCTGCCGAGCTCGCGCAGGTCGACGCCGCCGAGCAGGACCGAACCGTGGGTCGGGTCGAAGAACCGCGGCAACAGCTGGACCAGCGTGGACTTGCCGCTGCCCGACGGCCCGATAATCGCGGTGCGGGTGCCGGGCTCGAGTACCAGATCGATCCCGCGCAGCACCTCGCGATCGGCGTCGTAGCCGAAGCGGACATCACGCAGTTCCACCCGGTGGCCTTGTGCCGCGATCGGCTGCGTGGGCTCGGGAAGTGACTGCACCGCAAGCACTTCCCGGATCCGTCCGACCGCGCGCCGGGCGGACTGCAGATCGTCGAAGCCGTGGCCGAGGGCCGCCACCGGAGCGGTCAGGCCGAGGCCGAGTAGCAGGAACGGCAGCAGGTCAGCCGGGGCCATGCCGCCGCTGATGATCAGTACCGCACCACCGATCAGCACGACCAGCAGCACGAACGGCGGTGACAGCACCAGCTGCATCCCTGCGGCGACCGCGGAGACACCGCGCACCCACCGGTAGAAGGTGGCGACGAAATCGTCTGCGGCCGTGCGGAATCTACGGTGGGCGCGCCCGGCTCCGCCGAACGCCTTGACCACCGCGATCCCCTGCACGAACTCGACGACCGAACTCGAAATCCGCCCCATGGCCGCATCGAACTCCTCCTGCTCGCGCAGTCGGATCGGGGTCATCATCAGGGGCACCAGCGCGACTGCCAGCACCACCGGTATCAGCGTGATCAACGTCAGCCGCCAGTCGATGGTGAACAAGTAGATCAGCGACACCAGCGGTACTACGAATGCGGAGACGAGTTCGCCGGGGGTGTGGGCGATGAACGGGTGCACGGCACCCACGTCTTCCCCGACGACCTTAGCCAGCTCCCCGGTCCGGCGCCGGGAGAACCAGCCGACCGGTACGCGCCCCAGCCGCGCGGCCAGTTGCCTGCGAAACGACAGTTGCACCCGGCCGTCGAGAAGATGCCCGATCCCGGAGGATGCCGTCGTGCACAGCAGTCGGACGAACAATCCGACCGCACCCGCGATCACCACGAACCAGACATGACCGTGATCGACCGGGTTGGGCGACAACAGAATTCGACCCAATTCGATAACCGCCAGCAGCGGCGCCAGACCCGCGACAGCACCGATTACTTGAAGGATGACAACGGCGGCGAAACTCCCCAGGTAAGGGCGCAGCAGCTCCGCCACGCTTGGTCCGGCCGCGAAATCGGCATCCGATGGTCGTGTGGACTGCTCGCTCGCCTCGGCGAGGCCAGTTGTGGTCATCGCTAACCCCTCTCTTTTTAGTACGCGTACGAATAGAGTACATGGGCGGAATGAAAGTCGGCTCCAGACGGAAGGTGCCGGACAGTGATGAGTGAGATCGATCAGCGGTTCGAAGAGCATCGGAGCGAGGCACTGCAGCTCCTGGCGGCGGCGCTCGATTCCGAGGCGTCGACGTCGAGTGCGGTGCAGCGCAACATGATTGCCACTACCCACGTGCATGCCACGCTCGAGCCGTCGCGCAGGACATGCGAGAACGGCGCCCGAGCCAGGAGATGCGGCCGACTGCGGGACACAGACCGCGGATCGTGGTGATGGATCCCGAAATTGATCGCGAACACCCGCCGCGATCGACCGACCGTGATCGTGGATCTTCCCGGTCGACCCGGTCTCAGCGACCCGCGTCGGCCACGCCGAGCCCGGCTGCCCTGGTGCGGCCGGTTACATCCGACTCACTTTGAACCCGAAAGTCACTGTGGCTTCAGCCATTTGGATGCTACATCCCAGCACGGAACACACACGCGACATGCTGCGGCGGTTCGTCGCTCCCGGCGAGGAACCATCCGAGACCGAGGTGGAACGGATGACCCTCATGGCCACCAGCTGTCGCACCACTCTGGCCACACCACCTGTTACGACGCCTGCGGTCAGGTGCAGCAGTTGGGATCGAGGACAACGCAGAGCGCGGAGAGGGCGTCGCGGCGGACGCGATGGAAGGTATTCATGCCCCGGCGCTCGGATTCGACCAATCCGGCAGTACGGAGTTGGGCGAGGTGATGACTGACGGTCGACTCCGACAACCCGACCACCGTCGCGAGGTCGCGGCTGTTCTGTTCGCCGAGAGGGCTGGTGAGCAGTAGCGACATCAGCCGGATGCGGGCCGGATCGGCGATTGCCTTGAGTCGCAAGGCGACTTCCAGGGCGGTGTTTTCGTCGACCGGGGCGGCGGCGACGGGTGCGCAGCAGACCGGTGCGGACATGTCGATCACGGGCAAAGCCTTGGGCATACATTCAAAGCTACCGACTTTATTGACATATGTCGAAAAGGTGGCAGACTCGACTTCGTCAGCTCTTCGACATATATCGAACTCCTGGAGGTATCGGCCATGTCCCGCGTCCAACTCGCCCTCAACGTCGACGACATCGATCGGGCGGTGCAGTTCTATTCGACCCTGTTCGCCACCGAACCGGCCAAGCGCAAGCCGGGCTACGCGAATTTCGCCATCGCCGAGCCGCCGTTGAAACTGGTGTTGATCGAGAACCCCGGCCACGGCGGCAGCGTCAACCACCTCGGAGTCGAGGTCGAGTCCTCCGACCAGGTGCACACCGAGATCGCCCGATTGTCGGGCGCGGGGTTGTTCACCGAAGAGCAGATCGCGACTACGTGTTGTTTCGCCGCCCAGGACAAGGTGTGGGTCACTGCGCCGGACACTGAGCGCTGGGAGGTCTACACCGTGCTGGCCGATAGCGAAACATTCGGTGTTGCACCGCAATTGAGCGACGCCGAGGCGGTACAGGTGTGCTGCGGAACGCCGGAGGAAGCCGCTGCCGAGGGGTCGTGCTGCGGCAGCTCGGCCAAACAGGAGGCGCAAGCGTCCGGAGCCGGCTGCTGCTGATCGAACCCCGCACGGTGAGCGAGTTCATCGAACGTTCGCTTGCCCTCGGATTCGACGCTCGTCAATATCGATGAGTGTCTATATCGGAATTGCCGCTGGTTGGCGTGGCCGCGTCGTGTGCGGTCACGCCCATGGTCCGTCAGCCCTTGACCGCCGACTCGGCTGTCGCGTTGGCGGGAGTGTTCAAGGCGCTGGCGGACCCGGTGCGGCTGCGGCTGCTGTCGGTGGTGGCCAGCCACGGCGGGCAAGAAGTGTGCGTGTGTGAGTTGTCGGACGGGTTCGATATCAGCCAGCCCACCGTCTCGCACCATCTGAAGGTGTTGCGGGAGGCTGGGTTGCTGTCGTCTGAACGCCGCGGTTCGTGGGTGTACTACCGCGTCGAGCCCGCTGCATTGCAACAACTTTCCCACCTGCTGGATGGCGGCGTGCCCGCGGTGGCACGGTGAGTATCCGGTTGGCGCGGCGGTTGGTGGCCGAATTCGTCGGTACGGCGCTGCTGGTGTGTGTGGTGGTCGGCTCCGGCATCGCGGCCCAGCAACTATCGCCCGGCAACAGCGGCTTGCAGTTGCTGGAGAACTCGACCGCCACAGTGTTCGGCCTCGGTGTGCTGATTCTGGTGTTCGGGCCGATCTCGGGAGCGCACTTCAATCCGGTTGTGTCGGTGGCGGATTGGCTACTCGGCCGACACAACGGCACCGGACTCGGGTGCCGCGAACTCGCCGGATATGTCCTGGCGCAGACAGTTGGAGCCATTGCGGGTTCGATGCTGGCCAACACCATGTTCGATCTCGCCGTCGTACAGATATCCACCCACGACCGGATCACCAGCGGGCACCTGGTCGGGGAAGTCGTGGCTACTGCCGGGCTGATCGCGGTGATTATCGCGCTTGCCCGCACCGGCCGCGCCGCGTTGTCCGCAGCGACGGTAGGTGCGTTCATCGGTGCGGCGTATTGGTTCACCAGTTCCACCAGCTTCGCCAATCCCGCCGTCACCGTCGGGCGTATCTTCTCCGACACCTTCGCCGGAATCGCCCCGGCCTCCGCGCCCGGCTACATCGGGGCCCAAATACTCGGCGCCGCACTGGGACTCGCCTTGATCGTCTGGCTCTATCCCGATGCATCGGACGTCGCCGCCGACATCACCACACCGCAGGATGCTTCCACGCGCAGCACCAATAACCTCGCATCACAGCAGAGCTCGTCATGACCGAAACTTCGGCCGTCGCCTGCTCGCCGAACTCGACATCCCCGTACGCTGAAAGGGCTACCGACGCGATGACTTCCAAACCCAGCGTCTTGTTCGTCTGTGTCCACAATGCCGGACGCTCCCAAATGGCGGCCGGATTCCTCGCCCACCTGGCAGGCGACGCCATCGAAGTCCGCTCAGCCGGAAGTACCCCAGCCAGCGCGGTCAACCCGGTCGCTGTCGCCGCCATGGCCGAAGTCGGTATCGACATCGCCGACCAAACACCGAAAATCCTCGCCCCGAGCACCGTCGAAAGCTCTGATGTGGTGATCACTATGGGCTGCGGCGACGCGTGCCCCTACTTCCCCGGCGTCACCTACCGCGACTGGAAGCTGGACGATCCCGCAGGCAAAGACATCGACACCGTCCGGCCGATCCGTGAACAGATCGAGCACCAGGTCCGCAGCCTCATCACCGAACTCGGCATCGCCCTGACCGCATGACCACCCCAGCCGGGATCCGCATCACCGCGATGCGCCTCGAACACGCCGACCAAGTCCTGACCGGACCGTTCACGAACGCAGGCCGATGCGGATCGGGAGCGGTCGATACATCAGCGGCGCGAACGCTCGGAGCGTGGACGAGAAGGCCGACACCGGGGCGGCTAGCGCATCCGCATACGGGAGCGTGACCGCATTCACGGGAGGAGCCAGTCAAATCCGCGCGGGGCGGGCACCGCGCCGCCGTGGCCGCAGCTGGTACAGGCGATACCAGGCCAGTGTGAGGAAGACGGCCGCTAGAGCAGCGACGACTCCCATGTCGAGCAGCCACGTGCCGAGGGTGTGTTTCCAGAGCGGGTCGGGTCCACCATCGTGCGGTGAGAGGGTGTCCAGGTCGAGACTGGCCGCTCCTGCTCCGTAGCCCCAGCGGGATGGCGACAGGTAGGACAGCTGTTGCAGAACGGGCGTGCCCGGCAGTCGCACCAGACCGCCGGTGAGCACGAGTTGCGCCATCGACAGCACGATCAGCAGCGGCAGTGTCTTCTCCGATGTGTTCACCGAGACCGACACCAGCAACCCCATCGCCAGCGACGCGATGCCGAGCATCGCCATCACCAAGATCAGCTCCACCTCGACCGAAGTGAATATCCCTTTGGGCGGGAGTCTCTCACCGATGGTGCCGATCAAGAACAACACCGCCGACTGAAGGACGGTGATCACGCCCAGCACCAAGAGCTTCGACATCAGGTAGACCCCTGCCGACAGGCCTGCCGCGCGTTCTCTGCGGTAGATCGTCTGTTCCTTGACGATCTCGCGAATCGAGTTGCCGGTGCCGACGAAGCATGCACCGAATATCAAGATCATGAGCTTGGTCGGGGCGTCGGTGTTGGTTCCCGGTGCCCCGGTGAACCCCTCGCCCGACGGGATCGCGGCGATCAAACCGCCCAGCAGCAGCGGCATCACGCCGAGCAACGCCAAATAGCTGCGGTCCGAGGCGATCACCGCCAGGTAGCGTCTGCACAGCGTGCTGAGCTGGCTCAGCTTGGACTGCGGCGCGGGCGGCGGTGCCGGTGGGCGCTGCGATTCCACCGGGCCGACTTCGTCGGTCAGTCCGACCGCTACGTAGTGCTGGAAGCGCGGAGAGTCTCGGAACTCACCGGCCCAGTCGCGGTCCTCCTCGCGGTCGAAGGCTTGGAACACCTCTGCCCAGGTGCGCTGCCCGAATTCCTGCAACCCCTCTGCGGGCGGTCCGTAATAGGCCAGCTTGCCCCCGGGTACCAGGACCAGGAGGCGGTCGCAGGAATCGAGGTTCGCGACACTGTGGGTGACGACGATGACCGTCCGTCCGTCGTGGGCCAGTTCGGACAGCATTTCCATGACCGTCTTGTCCAGGCCCGGGTCCAGGCCGGAGGTCGGTTCGTCGAGGAACAACAGGGACGGTCTGGTCAGCAGTTCCAGCGCGACGCTCACGCGTTTGCGCTGCCCGCCGGAGAGCCGATCGATGCGGGTGTCGGCGTGCCGCGACAGGCCGAGTTCGTCGAGCACTTCGTCGACTCGCTGTTCGCGCTCCTCGCTGCGGGTGTCACCGGGGAAACGCAGCTCGGCCGCGTACAGCAGGGCACGTCGCGTCGGGAGCTGGTTGTGCAGGATGTCCTCCTGCGGAACCAAGCCGATCCGGTGTCTCAGCTCTTCGTAATCGGTGTAGAGGTCGCGTCCGTCGTAGCGAACGGTCCCCTCGGTCGCGGGCCGCAGCCCGGTGACCGCGCCCAACAGCGTCGACTTGCCCGCTCCGCTGGGTCCGATGACCCCGACAAGTGAGCGCCGTGGGATGGGAAAGCTCACCTCGTCGAGGAGCACTTTGCCCTCCGGTGTCCGCACGATGAGGTTCTGCACCGAGACCGAGATGTCACCGGTGTCGACGGACTCGCGCAGTTCGTTGCCGACGAGTCGGTAGGTGGTGTGGCCCATGCCGATCAGGTCGGATTCGGACAGGTCCGCGGCGTCGATCCGGTGGCCGTTGACGTAGGTGCCGTTGTGGCTGTCGAGGTCGACGACTCGATACCTGCCTTCGGCGATCACCTGCAGTTCGGCATGGTGGCGAGAGACCATGAGGTCGGCCACGACGATGTCGTTGTCGGCGGCGCGCCCGATCCGAAGCGTTTCCGAGATGATCCGTACTACCGCGCTGGGATGGGCGGCCGGAGGCGACGACCGCGACACTCGCCGGGGCAGGCCCGGCTCGAACTTGGTGATCGTGGCGTCATCGTCGAGGTCATAGCCGGGATCCGGGACGACCATCGTGTCCCCACCGAAATCAGCATCGGTCTCGGGTTCGGAGCCGGGTGATGTTTCCAGCGAGCATGACAACTGCGCACCGTCTTTGGCGTGACCGAGCTGGAAGGTCTCGTCGTGGTCGATCACCATCCGTTCGACGCGGTGACCGTCGAAAAAGGTGCCGTTGAGGCTGTGCGCGTCCTCGATTTCCCAACCGTGCGATCCCTGCTCCAGCACGGCGTGCAAGGTCGAAACACGCGGATCGGTGACAACGATGTCGGCGGTCGGATCGCGGCCGATGTTGTATGCGCCCCCGGCGCGTAGTCGATAGACGCGTTCTCGGGTCTGCACTACAAGAACCGGCGATTCGGAGAATTCCGTGGAGGACTGGTCATCCGCCATAACTGGAGTATACGACCGCGCCCAACTGTCGCGGCGATAATCGGCCACACCAGCCTCTCGCAGTGTCCGAGTTCCGCGCTGATCCACACCCACCTGACCAGCACAAATCCACCCCGGCGAGCGGAGAGGTGACTTCGTTCGATCTCGCCGAATCCGCGGCGAAACCGCTCGACGGACACTCGGCCAATTCCGGACGAAGAAATGCTGGTGGAATTCGAAATACCGATCCGATAGACCTGATACAAGGTCGAAGCCGATTATTTCCCATTTTGTTTCGGGCACCGAATTTTGTAACGTCCCATATTTCACGCCGACAGCGGTCGACGGTCGATGTCAATGCTGCGACCGTCTGGTGTGGGGCCTGCTGGACGCAACCGTTTTCCGCACCGAGCCGGAGCAATTCGCAGGTTTGTGGACGCTTCCGACTTCGACCGAACGCAGGTGTTGGTGGTGGGTCAGGCGCGGCGTGGTGGATACATGATGATGGTGACACCGAGCAGGCAGATGAGGGCGCCAGTGAGGTCCCAGCGGTCGGGCCGGAAACTGTCCGATGCCATGGCCCAGGCCAGCGAGCCTGCGACCAAGACGCCACCGTAGGCGGCGAGTATGCGCCCGAAGTCGATCCGCCTCAACAACGACATGCTCGAATGGCATCTCCGCCCAACTGCCCGTCGGCATTGCACCAGCGGTGTAGCCTGCCCGGCTCCTGGAACGGCTGCTCGATCGGCACAAGGCGATGGGCCTAGCACCCTCAGCATCCCTGAGGATGTGACCGCACACAGCCTCCGTGGACTGTGGCGACGATTCTGGATGACGCTGGGCCCGAGTAACAGTGGATGCTCTCGGACACGTCGATTACGCAGTGGCGGTACACGGCCCGGGTCGAGTACGCCACGCGACAACGGATGCCTTGAACCATGCGGTCAGCAATCCGGGCTGATCAACGGCCACGTCGAGCGAATTTGTTGGGACTCAGTTGGGAGTTGCAGCCAGAAGGGCAGCAGTTCACAGCCACCCAAACCCGGTATCTACCTGGGAAAATGGAGCCGCCTGGGGGAATCGAACCCCCGACCTTTTCATTACGAGTGAGTCCGGCAGCGAGGTCTAGCGTCCAACTGGTGCCTTCTCGTCCAGGTCAGAGGCACTTTCGGGTCCCGCTGATATTGCCGGGTCCGGCCGGTACCTGCCTGTCTTGGCACACTGGCGGCACGCTGGAAATCACTTCCTGACCTGCGCTGGTTGCCAAGAAAGCTGCGGCATCGGAGCAGCGCAGGACACAAGCAGCGTGGGTTGTCGGAGTCCCCACCACATAGGACCGGCACCCCGACGGGGGCATCACCAGAGGCGCGGCGCCAGAGATGAACCGGCGCAGGCTCCGGTTGAGGTGCTGGCGGTCGAGGCCACCGCGCTGTCGATGAACGAAGGCAGATGTTGATGCACCGAGCACTTGCTGTTCGGCTGTCGGTCACGCTTATCCACTGACGTAGCGGCGTACGAGGGCGGAGAACCGGCTTGGGGTCGCGGATCCGGTGAATGCTCTGGACCACTTGCCGCGGTCGATGTTGTCGATGAGCAGATGGAGGGCCGTTGCGGCATCTTTTCGTGCGCCAAACAGGTTTGTGTCGGCCATCTTCCAGTTGCGGATGTGCTCATGGTGCTGGTGGACGATTTCGAAGAGTGTGGCGAGGTCAGTAACGTCTTTGTCGGTGTATCGACTCCGCCAGGCGAGGGCTTTGAGAACGACCGCGGCTTCGATGTCGGGTACCGGGACGGTGAACTCGATGGTGTCGCCAGCGGCCAAGGTTGCGGTGGCGTGGGCGATGACCGCGTCGGCCACGGCGGCGAAATGGAGACCGGGAACTGCGTCGAATGCGCGACCGGCGACTTCGCTGGTCTGTCGAGCATTGTCATATGCGGGGACGAGGATGTCGACGTCCAGCCGTCCCTTCGAGGTGGTCTTGGTGTAGCGGTTGCTTGATTCGAGTTCGTAGCCAAGGCAGAGCATGTTCTGGTGTAGGTGTTCTACCGTAGCGATGAGTGCCTGTTTTTCCATCCCGGCATCCGCATCGGCGGTACCGCGCAACTGCCAGCCCTCAAGTGGGTAGATGTGCTGCAGTAGTTGGACCATATGTCCGCCGATAACCCGGTAGGAGTCCTCGGGAAGCTGCGCAGCTGCGGCTGCGAGGTCGGCCAGCGCGAGAAAGCCGCGGTCGGCTGCGTTGCTTGTGGAGACCATACGGAGGTGCGCGCGTCGATGATCAGACACCAAATGCTCCGGTCTCGATCGCGGCATGCAGACGAGTCGCCGCTTCCTCCGTGGTCGGTGTAGTGCTGGTGTTGAGCAGATCCCATAGCGTGATGGCGGCATCGGCAAGTAGATGACGGTCGGCGTAGCGCGCGCCCAGTGCGGCGGCGATGTGGATCACGGTCGGGTCTTCGGGCACAGCCACCGTCATGGTCGCATCGTCCGGGGTGGTCGGCGAGAAACCGACAGGTGTGAAATCGACGATCTCGGGCAAGTACAGACGCACGGTGGCGGGGAGCTGCCAGGGCGCATACTTGTCGGCGGCGAGATCGCCGGAGACGACAGCTTGCAGTTCTAGTTCGTCCAATAGCTGCAGCGCTGTTGTCGCCTGAGACGCTGGGTCGTCCAAGCCGTACCAGTAACTGACTGTCCCGCCCGGACCGGCATAGCCGTCCAGCCAAGCGTCGAGCGCACCGTCGAGTGCGATCCATCCCTGCACGTTCCGAAGGACCTCGGCGGGAATCCTGTGCAGGCCAAGGGAGACTGCCTGCTGGCTGATACCGACCGTCGCGGCAAGTTCGGACTGCTGCAGGGGGCGAGACGACAGCGCTAGGACACGCAGGATCGCCTGCTGTCCCCACCCGCTTCTGCGATGTCCGGCGCTATGCCCGGGGTCGACGGGCTTCAGCAGCACTCGCCCGCCGATGATCACTTGTTCAGGCTGCTCGGTGACTAGATCGAACTCCCCGGCAGCCGCGGCAATCACAACGTCGGGCGTCGCTGAGGGTGCCACGTACAGTGTGCGCCGCCCCAGAACGGCCATCCGCGCGGTCAAGCTTTTGCGAGAAAGCCGCCGCCGCGTTACTTTCAAATCGAGGTGAACGGTGCCCGACTCTGGAACTTTCAGCAGTAGGTCCTTCTCAGTACCGGCAGCGACGTCAACACCCGCGCGTCGCAACAATGGCAGCAGAAGAGCAAGCAGATCACGTTCCAAGCAGGCCTCATATCTCATGCGATGGTCAATGTCAAACAAGCATACACGCAGAACCTGCACAACACTTGTTTGACAAATCGGTAAACGAAGGCGTATGCGAAGCAGATTTGAGACTGCGCGCACATTTGGCCGACTGCGTCGGCCTGGCTCGGGCACCCGACAGCGCTCTTCGATCATCGCCATGTCGAAGCGATGATCTTGTGGTGATGCCTGATCGGTCGGTCTACCTGCCTACTACTCCTTCTCGTGGTCTCAGTACCCTGCAGCGGACTCAGGTCGACGGGCGGCCGTGACCTGAGTAATCCGACGGTTCGGATTCCATTTCGTTCCATTGCATCGTCCCTTCCCTGAATAGGATGGATCGAAGTCCCAGCAGGCGAGGGGTCCGCTTGGTCCGCCGCCAGCGCGAGCATGTCGGCATGCAGGCGTGACAGACTGTCCGCGATAACCTGTGCAGCCTCACTCGCACTGTCTGCGACTCTGGTCCTCGGGTCTGAGATCTTCGATCAGCTGGTCCAAGAGCGCTTCTTCATGCAGCACGACTCTGTGTTGGCGGTATAGCTCACGGAGGTTCTCGAGCTGCGCTCTAGACGAGTAAGTCCGAAGGCCGGTCAGTGATCGTAAGCGATCAGCGACCGGGTGATTGGTGCGCCGATCAGGGTGTTGTGCCAGATCGCGGTGGCCATCGCCAGGATGCGCTGGGCAACGCGGATCGCCACGCCCTGGTAGGAACGTCCGCCGTGGTCTTCCAGGTCGAGCTGGCCTTTGAGAGTGTCGTTGACCGACTCGATCAACTGGCGGACCTTCTTCAGTAACGGCTCACCGTATCGGGTTTTCTCGTCCTTGCGGGACGGGCGAAGCATGGTGATCCCGTACTCGCCCACCAGCGTTTCGAACTCACGGCCCGCGAAGCCCTTATCGCAGATCAACAGGATGCCCTCGTGCTCAGCGGCTACAGCTGAATCGACTTCGAGCATGGCCGAAAGCACCTCGCGTTCACCGATTTTCGGGTCTGCTAGGGCCCACAGGATCGGCATTCCGGCCGGGGTACACACCAGATACAGTTTCAGCCCCCAGTAGAAGCGGGAGTGGGAAGCGCAGTAGCCGTAGCCGGCCCACCCGGCCAGCTCCGACCGCTTCACCGTGGGTCGGGACATGCCACACGGCACCGGAGTCGAGTCCACGATCCAGCAGTCGTCGAGCCAGAAATCGCTGGCGCGAGCCAGCATTCGGATCACCCGCTTGACCAGTCCCAACGCGTTGCGCAGCCGCTTGTTGTACCCGGACTGCTGCGGCAGGTACGGGAACATCCCGGTCAGATGCTTGCGGGCGTAGCGCAGCCAGTGCGATTCGGAGGTGAATCCGAGCAGCGACTGGGCCACCGCCAGGCACACCAGTTCCGAGTCGGTCAGCACCGGTGGCCGCCCCGTCCAGCGTGGACCCGCCAATTCATCGTCGATTTTCACGTACAGTGCGGTCAGGAGGGCGTCAAGGTCGTTCGTCACACAATGGTCTTCGGCGCCCTCCGTCCATGTCCAGGCAACGCCGGGACTTCGGACTTACTCGTCTAGGGTCTCCGGCAGATGCTTCCAAGCCGCCAATTCCGAGGTATCGGCGGTAAGTCGGGACGCCGTAGTGCCACAGAGTCGCATCGGGGGCTGCGGCCATGAGGTTTTCGACGATCACCAGTCCCGCGTCATCGATGTCGGCCCGGACGGACAGCGCGCAGCCTGCGGTGGCGAGTCCGACGACAAGGTCGATAGCAGCGAGTGAGGAGTTGCCGTCAGTGCAGACGGTTGGTGGGCAATTCGGGCCATATTCGTGAGCGGCTGCTTCCACCACAGAGACGTTCTCGCAGACGAACACGGGAGTGCTCGGTGAGACCGACCAGTTTCCGGTGATCGAGCGAAGAGTCAACCACACTGGCTCCCCGGTTGGTCCGCACCAACGCGTCGCCGGTGCCTCGCCGGTCAGCGGAAGGTTAAGGGTAAGCACTCTGGAGGACACCCCGTCGCAACGAACACCGGCGGCTGCCCATGCGGCACGCCAGTGCCGGTCGGGTCTAGTCGGTTTCGGGAGCCCATGTACGTGGGCTAGCAACCGAGCAACGGCACGGCCCAGGTCTTCCCGGTAGTCCAGCGCGTGAGCGTTGCCGAAAACGCTCGCCGCCAGCTGGGCCAACCTAACCCCAGCCATCGGTTCTGGGAGGGCGTCCCAGACCGCGAGGACACGGTCGACAAAGAGATCCACTCGCGACTCGGCGAGCATCGGAACAAACCGTTCCCGCACACTCCACTGGCGCCGCACACGCACCAGCCCTTCCGAGTGGACGGACAGGTAAGTAGTCACCGATTGTGATCGCCAGGCTCGTGGCGGTTCCAGGTGCCTCCGGCCTGATGAAGTCGTTTAGCAAGTGCGCAGGCCAGAAACATGAACTCGGACCTCGCTGTGCTGCAAGGTCATGGGTCGGCCGCCGCGATGAGCCGCTGGTGCGGATCGTCGACGTTGAAGTCGTCGGCGTCGGGCGCGAGCGCATCGACACCATCACGGCCGAAGAAGTTCGCGCCGAAGGATTCCCGGACATGACGCCGGAGGAATTCTTCGAATTCTTCTGAAGCACCCACAAGGGTTGCGCCCCCGAATCCATCATCACCCGAGTCCAGCGGCGCTACCTCAACAGTTCCGAATCGCGCTAGCGTTGATGCTGTAGAAGCCTGGCAGTCAACGCATCCCGCAACGAAGAGGACCTCGGCGGAAGTTACCCGGTCGGGGTCCTCTCGTCGCTGTACGGCTGATCAGCAGCGTCGAGGATGCTATCCGGCCTTTCTCACGGTCTGACCGAAAGGACGAACCCACCGGGTTCCATCCTCGTCGTCGAACGCGATGTCGGCCCGCACCTGGCCTTGGCCCTCGGCGAGGTACACAACCTCGCTAGGCGTTTCTGCGGTCAGCACCCGGGGAAACGAGTCAGCCATGGTTGCCTGGAGCTGCCCCAAAACCGCAGACGCCTGCGGACTGGAGGCCAGATAGCTCGCCATCGTGCCCCCATAGGCGCCCAGCCCTGCCGCCCCTCCAGGTGAGATTCCGCCCAAACCGGAGTACATCTGTGCCCGGTTCCCGATGGCCCCTAGCCCGCCCTCGAGCGCTTGACCCAGCAGCTTCTCAAACACATGGGAAAGTGATACTCGGTCCTTCGCGGGCACGCACTGGGCTCCAGTACGGTTCCCGAGGTCATCGACAATGTAGACGTCCACGTCGAGATCGGTGATCGGCCCTTTGGTGCCGTTGTTGACCTTTACGGTCCAGAGGTTCTCACCGAGAGGAT
Organism: Nocardia pseudovaccinii; assembly: GCF_050942345.1. Classification (NCBI taxonomy): domain Bacteria; kingdom Bacillati; phylum Actinomycetota; class Actinomycetes; order Mycobacteriales; family Nocardiaceae; genus Nocardia; species Nocardia pseudovaccinii. The sequence goes on along the minus strand of NZ_CP192074.1, from coordinate 721,640 downwards.
TCTTCTCAACCGATGCCGTGACCGCGCGGACTCGGCCAGCGTTGCCGTCCGATGAAGCTGCGCCGATGTTGGTGATGACGTCGCGGCCAGCGGTCACGTCGTTCTGGGTCGAGGTGAAATTGTTTTGCGCAGCGGCAGTTTCGCCGTTTACCGCCGCGCCTGGGGAGGGTGGGGCGGCTCCTGGACGGCCCGGACCTTCACCCCACGGATCGACACGAACCCGTCGGCGCTCACGTCCTCAGCCGTCACGCCGCTGCCGCCTTCAACATCGACGTCGACGACCTCGACGTCCCCACCAGCGGCTACACGAACCAGGCTGACACCCACAGTTGCTGTGGCTTCCGGTGCGTGCTCGGCGATTTGTCGCAGCAGCTCCTGTGCCAGGGCCTGCAGCTCGTTGTCCTGACCGGCACCGGCCTGGCCGAGTTTCTTGGCCAGCAGTTGGCGCCGCAGCTCCTCCTCCGGCTCGGATTCGACCCCTTCGACTTCCGCGGTGACAGCCCCGTAGCGGTTGCTTATGAATTGCTTCAACGCCGCGTACGAATCGACTACCACCTTCTTGGCGGTCTCACGCCCCCCTTCAGACGCCCCCAGAGCCACCGCCACCGCGACCATAGTCAGCGGATCCATCCCTAACCCACCTCCAGCTTCGAAACGGGCCGCCCCTCATCGGCGACCAACCGTCCCAATCTAGTCGATTTCCTTGCCTCACCAGGCCAGACACGCGGCCCGCCGATCAGCCCAGTGTGGTGGAACTTTCCGCGCGGATTCCACACTTGGAGTGGAACATCCGGTCTCGGTTGCTCTGAAAGCCGGTATCTGTCGGTATATGGATGACGACATCGAATTCGACGACCACGACTAGCTGCGTGAGGGCCGTGGGCGAACTGTCCGAGAACGACGAGTTCGCCCACGGCTACGAAGTCGGATACTCGATCGGCTGGGTGAACGGCTACGCCCATGCCGGGTTCGAGGCCGAGGAGCAGGCTGCGGGCGGCGTCCATGTTCCCGGCGAGTGGTCACTCGACACCAGGGGCGCTACACCAGCACGTCCTGGTTCACATGGGTGCCGTACTGGATCTCGAACAGATCGTCGGTGTCCTCGACAGGAATCGAGTCTCGCTCAACCCGCTCCTGCCAGCGAACTGGCCAGCGCGTGCTTGAGCCAGACCAGCGCAGGCCATCGAGAGGGATACCTGCGAGGTTCACTGTGCTCAGATCGACCCCAACGAAGTCGTTCAGCATGTGCTCGAACTCGTTCAGGCGATCAGCAACCTCCCGTAGCCATGACTGCTCGTCGGCGATCACTGCAGCCTGTAGGACAAAGTCCCGGACACTCTCCACCCACGCTTCGCCGAAAGGTTCCACGGCCCGGTCATGACTCCACCTGATCAACCAACCATCCAGACTCTGGGGGTTTGGCTCCACCACAGTCTTGGGTCCGTAAATGCAGCGCACGCCCTCGACGAAACGGACGAAATCGGAATCGTCCATGTCTTCCCGAATCGTATGCGCCACCGCCCTGCCCTGACGGCACGATCGCGGCCGCACCCATCCGCGCGAGCAGCGGCCGCGCCGGTTCGCCAAGGACCGAAAACGAACGTCACACTGCTTCCGGCGCCACATCACAAGATCGTCGGGCCGCGCTGAGCCAGGGCCCAGGGACTTACGGAGTGACTCTGCGATGAGCGCCCATTGTTGACTGCTCCCCATAGACTGCCGCTCATGGATGAGGAGCGGGCCGATCCGGTGTGGGAGCGGTTGGTCGGCCAGTTGAACTGGTACGGCGCGAAAAGCGCTGCAGCCCAACGTGCCTACAAGCAGGTCAAGCTCGGTCAGATCGTGGTCGGTGCCGTAGTGCCTGTGGTCGCATTGTCCGCACCGGCTGTTGTGACTGCGGTGCTTGCCGCGGTTGTGGTGGTGGCCGAAGGTGCGCAGCAGCTGTTTCAGTGGCAAACGAATTGGTTGGGTTATCGCTCCACTGCCGAGGCGCTCAAGCATGAGAGGTTTCTCTACCTCGCCGAGGCTGGGCCGTATCGGGACGTAGATCGTCGAGCGGTGCTCGCAGAACGTGTCGAGAACCTGTTGGGACGGGAGAATGTCGAATGGGTGGGCTCGAACGCCAACCATCCAGAATCGAGTTGAAGTTCGCGACTATGCGCGGGAGAAATTGTCAAAACCTGTGTTTCGGTTAGGTTCAGGCGACCTCTGTTCGGGTGGTGTCGGCCGGGTCGGTTGACGGCGGCGGGGTGATGTCGCGGGGGCGTTCGAGCAGCTTGCCCTTGTGGAACAGGGCGCCGTTGCGGACGAGCGCGACCAGCTCGGGGGCGTTGACCTTGCGCCAGCGGGCCTGCGCTGCCTCGATCAGCTTGTAGGCCATGGCGATTCCCGCTGCGCGTGCACCCGGGCCCTTGGTGACCTTGGTCCGCAGCCGCACCGACGCGAAGGTCGACTCGATCGTTATCTTGAGTGCTCCGTTGAGTGTCTTCGATGTCCGGCAGGGGGTTTCGGACGTGCGGGTTCTGGCTTGTGGACGTGGTTATCTGCAGCGGTCCAGGAGGCAGAGCGTGTGGAGGTTGCGGAGTGCTTGTGGTGCGGGTGGTTTCGCCGGTTACGTCGCGGGAATCGTGGACGGTTCTCGGTGATGATGACCGGCCGGTGCAGCCGGTGGAGCGGTATCTGGCGTATCTGACCGGGATTGAACGGTCACCGAACACGATCAAGGCGTATGCCCACGACCTGAAGGATTGGTTCGAGTTCCTTGCCAGTCGTGAACTGGATTGGCGGTCAGTGTGTTTGGAGGATGTCGGGGCGTTCGTCGCCTGGCTGCGGACCCCGGTGCAGGCTCGTGATGGCCAGGTGGTGGCGTTGCCGTCGGTGGCGCCAGCCTGCAGTGAGTCGACGGTGAACCGGAAGTTGTCGGCGCTGGGGTCGTTTTATGTTCATGCTGCCCGTGACGGTGTCGATGTGGCAGAGTTGTTGTCGTCGTGGCAGGTCGGCGGCTCGCGGGGCGGGTGGAAGCCGTTTCTGCATCACGTCAGCAAGTCGATGCCGCAGCGGCGGCGGGCGGTGTCGTTGAAGGCTCCGAAGAAGCTGCCGCAGGTGTTGTCGCCGCAGCAGGTGCAGGCGCTGCTGGATGGGTGCGAGCATTTGCGGGATCGGTTGCTGCTGGTGGTGCTCTATGACACCGGGATGCGGATCGGTGAGGCTCTGGGGTTGCGGCACAACGATATTGCCGCTGCTGAGCGGGAGATCACGGTCACCCGACGCGACAACGACAACGGTGCCCGCGCGAAGTCGATCATCGAGAGGACAGTTCCGGTCAGAGCGGAGTTGGTGCGGTTGTATGCCGACTATCTGCATGCCGAATATGGCGATCTCGACAGCGATTACGTGTTCGTCAATCTCTGGGGCCGTCCGCTGGGACGGCCGTGGACCTATGCGGCGGTCTACGACCTGGTGCGCAGGTTGCGTCGCCGCACCGGTGTCGATTTCGACCCGCACTGGATCCGTCACACTGCCGCCACCAGGATGCTGCGTGACGGCATCAGTCTGGAGGTTGTCGCGAAGATACTGGGCCACTCCGACACGACCGTCACTGCCACCACCTATGGGCATCTCACTGTCGAAGATGCCCGGGCGGTGATGCAGAAGGCCGGCTGGTTCGACGACCGGCAGGTCGCCTGGTGACCGCGCCGTCCGCAGACCAGCCGCAGAGCCTGCTCGGCAAGCTGATGGCGACTGTCCGTGCCGAGTTCCGCAGTGAGACATTGATTTTCGATCCAGAAGATGCGGTGTTCGGCGGTGGCCCATGCCGGGTGAACGGCTGCGACCGTCATGCTCGCGGGCACGGGCTGTGTCTGAATCATCGAGTGCGATGGGACAAGCAGGGACGCCCGAATCTGGCGGATTTCATCGCGGGCGCCGACCCACGGTTGCAGCGGCAACGGCCGAACCAGCGGTGCGCGGTCATCGGCTGCGGTTACGGCTCCGCCCGGAAGGGCTTGTGCCAGTTGCATGCTCAGCGGTGGGAACGGGCCCGGCGGCCCGACCGGGACGCTTGGATGGCCGATCCGCCGACGATCAAACAGCCACCGCCCGGGTCGACCTGCCGCATCCGGCACTGCGAGCTCTGGCCGGAAGCATGCGGGCCGTTCTGCCATTCCCATACCGCAACCTGGCGGACCAACGGACGCCCCGACATCGATACCTTCGCGGCGAGATTCGAGCCCGGCTCGGTTATTCCGGGCGACGAGTCGATCCGGCTCGGCGGGCTGCCACCGCAGCTGCGGCTGGAAATCCAGTACACGCTGCAGCAGCGCCGCGACCGGCGCGTCGGCAAGCTGCAACCGAGCGTCGTCACCCGCGTGGTCCGGCTGCTGGCCGCCTCGTCGGCGACGTCGTTGCTCGACCACGACGAGGACACCTGGCTGGCGATCGCCGATGGGACCGTCAACGACAGCCTCGGGCGGGCGCTGCTGCTCTATGCGCGCCGAGCCGTCGCCGATCTGGCCGAAACCGGCGGTTGGGAAGCGGAATACCCGCGCGATATCTGGCGGATGCATCGGCTCGGCTTCGAGGGCCGCCGCACCCTGCGATTCGATCGGATCGCTCAGCCCTGGCTGCGGGAGCTGGCCAAACGCTGGGCCAGACTGCGACTTTCGAGCGGGCTCGGATTGGAGGCTGGCGGCGCACGGGTGGTGGTCGCGATCAGCCGGTTCTCACGCTTCCTGACCACCGTCGACGTCGACGACATCGGCCAGCTCGACCGTCAGCTGCTCGAACGCTACCTGGCCGATCTGCACCGCGAACCGCATCCTCAACACCGCAGTACCCACATCGGCCTGCTGAACGGTTTCTTCACCGCTGTCCGTCAACATCGTTGGCACTCAGGGCTTCCTGCAACAGCGTTGTTCTTCCCCGCTGATCATCCCCGCCGCCCCGACAAGCTGCCGCGAGCCCTGGCCGAGCAGGTCATGACCCAGCTCGAACAGCTCGCCAACCTCGAACGCTTCGACAACCCCGCCTACCGGCTGATCACCATCATCCTTATGCGCTGCGGCCTGCGGGTCACCGACGCACTGCGGCTGCAGGACGACTGCGTCACCACCGACACCGACGGCGCCCCCTACCTGCGTTACTTCAACCACAAGATGCACCGCGACGCCCTGGTGCCCATCGACACCGACCTCGTCGACGCGATCGGGCAGCAGCGCAAGCGCATCCTCGATCGCTGGCCTGCCGGCACGACGATCCTGTTCCCCAGGCCCAGCAAGAACATCGACGGAGGCCATCCGATCAGCTCGTCGACCTACCGGATGGCGCTACTACGTTGGCTGGGCGACTGCGACATCCGTGACGAGCACGGCCATCGGGTGCATCTCACGCCGCATCAGTGGCGTCACACTCTCGGCACTCGATTGATCAACCGCGACGTCCCCCAAGAAGTCGTGCGCCGCATCCTCGACCACGATTCGCCCCTGATGACCTCCCACTACGCCCGATTGCACGACGACACCGTGCGCCGGCACTGGGAAGCAGCCCGCAAGGTCGACATCACCGGCCGCGCAGTCACCTACGCCCCGGATGGGCCGCTCGCAGATGCCGCCTGGGCCAAACAACGCCTCGCCCAAGCGACCCAGGCCCTGCCCAACGGCTACTGCGGGCTGCCGCTACAACGTTCCTGCCCGCACGCCAACGCCTGCCTGACCTGCCCGATGTTCCTCACTACCAGCGAATTCCTGCCCCAGCACCACGCCCAGCGCCAACAAGCTCTCGAGCTGATCACCGCCGCCGAAGCCCGCGGCCATCAGCGCCTGGCCGAGATGAACCGCCAAGTGCTGGGCAACCTCGACACCATCATCAGCTCTCTCGAAACCCCGGAAACGACCGAACATGCGCTCTGACAACAGTATTCACCTCACCACCGCCGCCAAACGACGCCACGAATTCACCCGCGCCAAAGCCATCGCCGCCCTGCATGAACTTGACCGCGCCGGCGCACGAATCACGTTCGAATCCGTCGCCGACGCCGCTGGAGTCTCCCGCTCCTGGCTCTACTCCCAGACCGACCTCAAAGACGAGATCAGGCGACTGCGCGCCCACAACCAACCCCGACACACCACCGCGACCCCGGCCCGGCAACGCGCCAGCGACGACTCACTGCGTCAGCGCCTCGATATCGCCCTGCGCCGCAACCGCGAACTCGCCGACGAGAACCAGCGGCTGCGCCGCCAACTCGCTCACGCCCTCGGCCAACTCCGCGACACCCCACCCCAAACACGTCGCGATCCAATAACAATCGGCCCCTGCTGAACCCGCCACCGACACCACCCGCGGGCACGTCGCCGACACCGTCCACAACACGAAACACCAGCTCGCAGAACCGAATCTGCTGCGGACTCAAGATAACGATCGGGTTCGTGGTGCGCAGGTGGATCCAGTGCTCGGCCGGATAGCGGTAGAACTCGAGCAGCACGTCGGCGTCATCGACGATCTTCGCCACGGCTTTGGGATACTTTGCGCCGTAATCGATGTCGAATGCCTTGATCGCGATCTGGGCGCGATCGATGTCCTCGGCGTTGTAGATCTCCTTCATCGCCGCTACCGCGCCTGGATGCGCCGATTTCGGCAACGAGGCGAGCACATTCGCGGATTTGTGGAACCAGCAGCGTTGCTCGCGGGTGGTCGGGAACACATCCCGCAACGCCCGCCAGAACCCGAGCGCGCCATCACCGACCGCCAGCACCGGAGCGGTCATGCCGCGACGACGGCAGTCCCGCAATAGATCGGCCCAGGATTCGGTGGATTCGCGATAGCCATCGCTGATCGCGACCAACTCCTTGCGGCCGTCGGCGCGGACGCCGAGCATCACCAGCAAACAGAGCTTCTCCTGCTCCAACCGGACTTTGGTGTCGATGCCATCGACCCACAGATACACGTAATCGGTGCCTGAGAGGTCGCGGGCGGCGAACGCTTTCGCCTCGTCCTGCCACGACGCGGTCAGCCGGGTGATCGAGGCCGCCGACAATCCGGCCCCGGAACCGAGGAACTGCTCGAGCGCGGGACCGAAGTCACCGGTGGACAGCCCGTGCAGATACAGCAGCGGCAGCACCTCGCTGACCTGCGGGGAGCGGCGACACCAGGCGGGCAGGATCGCCGAGGAGAACCGTTGGCGCTCACTGGTTTCAGCATCGACGCGGCGGTCGTCGACCCGCGGCGCCTTCACACCGACCGCACCGGCGGCAAGTGAGCACCCGCCGTTCGGCATGGTAGCCGTTACGCACCACCAGCCGGTGGCCGTTCTCGTCCACGTGGCCGGCGAACTGGTCGATATAAGCAGCGACCTCGGCTTGCAACGCTGCAGCGAGCATCCGCCGTGCACCCTCGCGCACGATCTCATCGATCGGCGAACCCGACACATTCACCGACGCGCCGTCCTGATTGGACTCGGCGCCACCGTCGATTACCTTGAGCATGGGACGTACCTTCCCGCCCGGCGTTGGCGCGCCAGGCGATCGAACCCGTTGTCTTTCAGATCATCCGGGAAGGTACTCCCTCCCGGTCATCCACAGGTTTCGATCATTGCTCGTATGCGCGGCGGTCCCTGGATAACGTCTGAGTGCGTTCGGTGTTGACCGGTTGATGCTTCCGGCCCGCCCGGTCTCGTGTTCTTCACCGTGAGTTTTCCGCCCTCGTCACCGGTCGGGACTAATGGGGAGACCTGGGCACAGTTCGATGTAGTCGATGTCTGGTGATATCCAATCCCGCCAATGTTTTCGGCTCATGTTGGAAGTCAGCTTGGAACACAGCGCCTTGGTTGACGCGGACAGGATTGGCCAAATCTTAACGGTGGAATCGTCTGCGGTGGAAGCGACCCATCGTCCGTCGGGACTGAACGCCACACCCGACCCATCGCCATATTGGTCACGCCAAGGTGCGCCGATCGGCTTACCGGTCGCCGCATCCCACAACCTCACCATGCCGGCTCCTCCGGTGGAGACGATCTGTTGCCCGTCCGGGCTGAAGGCCACGCTGTACACCGAACTGGTGACCCACGGCGTCCCGATCGGTTGCCCGGTCTCCGCATCCCACAACCGAATTGCGCGGTCTCCACCGCCGGAAACGATCTTCTTGCCATCTGGGCTGAAAGCCACGCTGAACACACAGATGAGGCCCGTCCACGGTGCGCCGATCGGTTGCCCGGTGCCCGTATCCCACAGCCGGACCGAGCCGTCGTAACTGCCGGAAACGACCCGCTTCCCGTCGGGGCTGAACGCCACACTGCGCACTTCGTCGGTGTGGCCTACCCACGGGTCACCGATCGGCATTCCGGTTGTCGCATTCCATAGCCGGATGGAGCGGTCGGCGCTGCCGGAGACGACCCGTGTCCCGTCCGGGCTGAAGTTCACGGTCAGCACCACTCCGACGGATTCGGTCATCGATGGACCGACCTGTTGTCCGGTGGCCACATCCCATAATCGGATCGTTGAATCGTTGCTGCCGGACACGACCCGTCTCCCGTCCGGGCTGAACGCCACAGCTCGTACCCAACCGGCGTGGCCCGTCCACGGCGCACCGATCTGCGTCCCGGCCGCCGCATCCCACAGCCGAAGGGAGCTGTCTTTGCTACCGGAGACAACCTGCCTGCCATCCGGCCTGAACGCCAGGGCCCATACCTCACTGGTGTGACCTATCCAGGGCGCGCCGATCTGCTTCCCGGTCGCCGTATCCCACAGCCGGATCGTGCCGTCGCTATTGCCAGAGACGACTCGCTGGCCGTCCGGGCTGAACGCCAGACTTTTCACGGCGCCGACCCCGGATGGTGGGACGACCCGGTGCCTGGTGGCCGCGTCCCACAACTGGATCGTGCCTTCGTTGCCACCGGAGACGACTCGTTTGCCGTCGGAGCTGAACGCCACAGCGGACACGTCGGAGTTTGCCTCGGCGATGGTACGGAGGTGGTGCCGTGCGTAGAGCGCATCGAGTACCGCTGTGTCGGCCTGTGGTTGTGATGTGAGCGCATGTGCAGCGAGTAATTGCTGGAATGCACGGATATCGCCGTCGGGTCGTGCGCCACCGAGCATCGCAGCACTTTCCGCGATGAGGCGCAGTGCAGTTGCGTCACGGGCACGAGCGTCGGCCCGGTCGCTGGCGATGTTGGCCCGCCAGAACCCGACCCCAGCCAGTACCGCGACGACAACGGCGACGACCAGCAACGCGGCCAGTGTCCGCGCTCGACGACGCAGCGCGGCGACGCGGTCGTCTTCCCGACCGCGAGAGGCGAGCAGGAAATCTCGGGTAGGTGCGAGTCGGCGCCGGAACTCGGGTTTCCCGGAGAGCGTTTCCGCCTCAGTGAGCCGGGTGCCTTCCCACAGCCACGCGTCGTCGCGCTCGTTGTGGTCCCACGCGTGCGCTGCATGTTCAAGGCGGTCGGCGGCTTTCAGGTCGTCTGCCTGCTCGCGCAGCCACCCGGCCAGTTCGTTCCATTGCCGCAGCAGGCTTTCCAGCGCAACCTCGACGACAATGTGACCGTCGCGGTGGTCTTTGACGAGCAGACGTTTGTTCACGAAAGCGTCGATGAGCGTGCGGCTTTCGTCGGGAAGTTCGTCCCAGCGCGCGATGCGACGCATCGGCTGGTCGTTGTCAGGATTGATCGTCGCCATCGCGGGAACGAATGCCGACCGCAGCAACTCCAACTGCGACTGCCTGGTAGCCGGGTCGACGGACAGAAGTGCATCGATCTCGGTCTGCACCACACGGTCGAACCCACCCAGCGCTGTGTATTGCTCGAGGGTGAGGGTCCCGCTGGACGCGAAATTGTCGTAGAGCCGGGACAAGGTCAATGCCAGCAAGGGCAGGGTGTCTGCGCCGTGATCGCCATCCGCCAACAGCCTGTCCACCAACGGAGGTTCGATCGTCAGTGCCGCTTGTTTGTCGGCTCGTGCGGCGGGGCCAGTGATCACTTCCTTGAACTGGGTGCGGGGCAACGGTTTCAACTCGTTGAACACATAGGTGTGCACACCATCGAGTTGAGGGGTGTTCTGCAACTGTTCGTAGCGATCGGTGCGGATGGTGAGCGCCACGATCATCGACAGCCGTTGTGCGTCATCGTCTTCCGGCGCGGCGAGCAATCGGCCCAGCAGGGTCAGGAATTGTTCGCCCTCGACACCGGCGGTTGCCACGAACAGTTCCTCGGCCTGATCGATCGGCAACAGCAACGTCGGTGCGACACCGGCGGGTGCGAGCAGTCTGTCCCGCGCAGCATGCTGCATTTCGATCAGCCAACCACGGATTCGCTCGATGTCATCGGGTAGCGCGGACTTGATATCCCCGAGAGCGGGCGCGGTCAGCCCCAACCGAGCCCGGGTAGCGCGGATCGCCGCGCCCAAGCCGTGGACACCGGTGAGCGCGTGCTGTTCTGGCCGCACCAGGTCCAGCACGAGAAACTGTCGATCCTCACGTAGCAAACGCGGCAACAGCCCCGCACGTAGGAACGACGACTTCCCCGCTCCCGACGGACCCACCACGGCGAACACCGACTCCGCCCCGTCTGACCGCATTCCCCTCAACCGGTCCATGCCCTGCATGATTTGCGCGTCTCGACCGAAATACACTGCGGCATCTACCGGATCCAGCGGCTGCCAACCCCGATACGGTGACCGGCCCGGCTCATCCGGTGGCGGCCACGAAAAATTCTCGGCACCAATCCCAGCCTCGCCCAACCCCGCCAACAGCCGACGCAGACCCTCAGCACCGAACCGGACCGGCTCGGGATGACCATCGACTCGGATTTCGGTGGCCGGTCCGTCCCCGAAAAGATCACAGCGTTGCCACTCGCGCGTCTTGTCCGGATCAGTGGTCGGTTCCAGCCGTGCGCAGAAAACCCGCTTGCCCAGGTTCACCGCGGTCAGATACTCGGCGACACACTCAGTCGAGCTATGCCAATCCCGAGAGGTCAAGCAGATCACGGCTTCGCAACGAGTAATGGCACGACGCAGAGCATCCCGCCAACGCACGCCCTGCGGGATCCCGGCCCGTTCATCGAGGTCCAGGAAGATGTCCTCAGCCAACCCTGGCCGCTGCTCGCCCAGCCAACGCGCCAGAGCGATCGCCTGCACACTATCCCGACTCGAATGACTCAGGAACACCCGCGTCATCGCGCCCCCTCCGCTCCGGAGAACCTTTGACTGCCAACGCTATCCGGCCGGGTCACCATACAACCGTCGATAGACGGACACCCAGCAACAGCGCACCACCCTGGATCAACATGCCCGGACCGCAATGGGCGCACTGGTTGGGGTCTTGAGGTCGCCAGGCCATCTCGCCTCCCACGCGGGCATTGTCGCTCACCGATCCGCCAGCTCGATCCGCGGCCGAGAGCCGGAGTTGACGAAAACCGTAGGTGAGTGTGGCTGCAGCGGGGAGCGTACTCGGCCGGGGATAGGTACGAGTTCTCCTCTGCCTCAGGCAAGCTGGCGGCTGTCCGTCAGAACAGGCCGATGCTTATATTCAGCAGTGCATCGGCAGTGCAGAGCGAACAACCCGCGTTCTAGAAATCATTCGACGGCGACACGATCACCATCGTTGAAAACAACGCGACTACCTGAAAAATGATGTTCGGCCTCCGTCGAGCCTGAATCCGAAGCTGCGCAAGGACCGCGAACACCGCACCCGTTCACCACCGGGCGTTTCACGTCGGCATCTTCACTGCCGCACAACATATCAACCTGCTCGGCCATACCCTGCGGCCGAGCCCTACCTCACCCAAACGACCGTGCCGGGTCAATCGCGCGCGGTCTCACACCCGGTCACCGAGAACCCATCTCACCTACACCAATGAATCCCATACGAATAGACCCACACAGCACACCCAACAACGACCGTCGCGCAAACGACCACCAATCTCTAGATATTGCACCCCAACACCAGATCAGCTAAACACTCGCCCTATGCAGTCGGAACAAAACCGGCCACACGACACCGCCCGTCTCCACCTGCAGCACCTTCATCCACTCGCCGGCCGTTCGCTACATACTGTCCTGCCAAACCCCGACAAGTCGGCAACCCAGTCACCCGGATTGAGGCCAGGACACCACTGACCACCGCGACCTGCAGCGACCGCACGCGGCGACGCTGGTCCCGGCTCTGACCGAGCAAGAATTACTTCGGGCAGCCGGTAGTGGTCGGGTTGGTGAGACACAAGGCCGAGCTACCAGTGCTGGCACTGCCGGTGGACAGAGGGGTGGCGGCTACGTTGCCGGCACCCAGGGTGATTCCACCGCTGGCCGACGAACCAGAGTCGCTGCTACCGGTAGCCAGCAACTCGAGTAGCCCGACCCGATTGCTCGACGAGCCGGAGCCGACGGCGGTGGCGGCCGGAGCCGTCTCGGCAGCCGAGGCCGTCCCCGCTACTCCCAGCATCAGACCCGATGCCGCGACAACGGCAGCACCGATCCAACGAACCTTGTGCATAAAATTTCTCCTCATCAGAAAAGTGCATCGCAACCCATATGGTCCCCACTGAGGTCGCGGCCGAGTAGATAAACTCTGCGGCCATTAATTTTTAACACGCTTCCATTTGGGATGACAACTCGAAAAGGGAAACTCATCAAAATTACTCTGTTCCTCAGAGAAGGCGTGCAGCGATATCATCCACCCATTTACAAGCACGTCGAATCACCCTCTCGCCCACTGTCGAGAAGGAAGGTGATTGAGGTCCTGTGACACCGAACCACCACGTTGACCACGACTGCAGTAGCAGCAGAAAGCGGATACCCGATGCGAGACAACGTACGGGCGAATTCGCAATTCAGTGCGACAGCATAAAGTTATCCGCATTATGCGGTTCGGCGACCGGAAGCCACGCAGCGCTCGAATACAGGCCTCAGTGACCTTTCGATCGGATTAGGGGCCTATTTTGCATAGGCTGTCGCCGTGGCTCGTATTTGGCTCACGTAGGAGTCGGAGTGGTTGTAGGCGAATATGGCTTTCCTCCAGCCGCGGGCAGTGGCCAAGTCGCCGCCGGATGCGCACAGGTAGCGTCCTGCGGCCAGTGCCGCGTCATCGATGTTGTCCGGGCTACCCCTTACGTCGTTGGAGACGTTGGGTGTGGTTTTCTCGAGGATGCCCGTCAATGTTGTGTAGTCGGTGTCGGCGCGCACGCCCCAGCGTTTCCAGGTATCGGGGATGAACTGGAACGGCCCGGAGGCCTTCGCGTATACGGTGCGCCCGGCACGAGCTGTGGCGTCGGGATCGATGATGCGGGCGTTGCCGTTGGTGCCATCGAGTGCGACGCCGCGGATCGGTGGTTTCACTTGGCCGTCGATCGCTATCTGCGCACCCCGGTGGCGGCCGTGGTCGCTTTCCACGCGGGCGATGCCGGCCAGGGTCGTCCACCCGAGGTGGCAGGCGGGTTGCGTTTTCGCCAGGACCACCGTGGCGTAGCCGTAGGCTTGCAGTGCTCGCGCCGGGATCCCGGACTTGTCGGCGCGGCGCTGCGCCCAATCCTTGAGCGGGTCGCTATGGCGGCTACCCGCGACGAGCTGGATCGCCGGGACCGGGTCGCCGACGCCTGGTACCGCACCGATGGTTTCACGTTCTGTCCCTTTGCCGCATCCAGCGACGGCCACAGCAGTGATCACTGATACCAGCAGCCCGTAGCGACCTCCCGGGACGCGTCGTTGACCCGGGTTCAGCGTGAATCTGCCGTCGGTCTGTGCCTGATTCCCATCGTCACGCCCGCGGCGTGCGCGCGACCGGGGCCGGTCGTCTACCCGCACGGACGTGGTGAGGAGCTCGTGTTGGCAGGCTTCTTCGACGTCGTCGTCGATGGCTGCGGACGCTGCGTCTGTGTCACTGATGGCCGAGCGGTCGTTGTTGTCGTTTTCGGTTTCGTGGTGGTTGTCGCCGGTGGGCGGCAAGAGGTCGACTTCGGCGTGGTCGTTCTGGTCACCGATGGCGCCGCGGACCGGGACGTGCTCTGCGCCGGGACGGTGACGGTTACGGTGACCGTGGACGGCTGGACAACCACCGTTTGCGGGGTATCTGTCCTCGGCTGCGGTGATGGGGCCTGCACAGACACGCTGCCATTGAGCGAGACGTTGGGCCACTGCGATGCCGCCGAGGTCTCGGTGATCGTCGACGGGGCAGGCGTCTCGGTTTGCGTTTCGGTGGTGGTCTCGGTCGCGACCGAATCCGCACTGACGGCCCCGACCGGGGCAGTCTCGGTAATCGTGACAGCGTCCGAAGCGACCGGCTCTTCGCTGGCACCGGCCGCGACACTCAACTCCTCGCCCGGCGGGGGCACATCACTCGGCGTCTCGGACACCGAACCCGACGCCGTCGGCGTGACCTCAGTGGTGCTGTAACCGCCGGGCAGCAGCGCGGTGATGTCATCGAAGCTCTGCGTCCCCGACAACTCCGACGCATCAGCGGCATCACTGACCGCATCGGAGTCCTCCCCGCGCACCCCGGTCGCTACCCAAATCCCGATCCCCACAGTGATCAAAGCAGCCACCGCCGCGGCGTAGGGCAGATGCCGACGAGCATCGTCGGTCTTCACATACTCGACGAACTGCCGCCAACGCCGAACAAGACGCGGCCCCGAATCGTCAACAGGGTCTACCTCGACATCACCTGAGGTCGTGCCGTCCACGCCCGTTCCGGCCTCTGGTACGCCGTGCTCATCGAAGGCATTCGATGGGAGCGCGATGACCTCGGTCGCCTCGGGATCATGGCTTTCGGGCTCGTTGTCCTCGAACATCTGCTCGTCATCGAAAGTGTTCTCTGGTACTCGGATGACCTCGGTTGCCTCGGGATCCCCGCGTCCGGCCTCGTTGTTGTCGGCTACTCGCACCACGCACTGCTTTCTTTCTCTATACGCACCGTTCGCGCATTGACCACCTGCAGAAGAACCAGCACGTCACATCCCCATCGGGCACGCGATCTCACATGACGGATCACTCGACGTGCCCCTGGCCGATCGCCTTTCTCCACAGCCACCGGCCAACTCCTCCTGGCACTTCTACCCCGGGGCTTCAGGAGCCGGTCACCACGCCACGGATGATCCGGCCAAGGAAACCCGCCACAGCCCCTTCAACGGATCCACTGCCATCCCCGCCATCCTGCGACCCGGTATTGAACGAGCCCGACGACCCACTGGCCGACGAACCCGAAAACCCCGGCCCCGAAAACGAAGAACCACTGCTCGCCGGACCCGCATGCCCGGACCCATCCGAGCCGTGATCGGCCGGCTGGTCCACGTCGGTGTACGGAGTCAACGGAATCGGCTCTGCGGTCGCAATCGCCGCCGACAATCCAAGTGCACCGACCACAAATCCGGCAACGATTCCTGCACGGAATACATTCAATCTGTTCATTGATATGACGCCTTTCAGCTGTCTGACATGTCGCAAGCCGGTACGACAAATACAAATGACAATCGGGTGGCTAATTCACTAGCCAGGTGTCGCCGACGGAACATCTACCGCCGAAGAACTAACCGAACCACGACTTATTTCAGCCTATGCAACAGGACTTCCAGACAGCATCCTGGTCACAGCCGATCCAGCTCGGCGCCGTTTCGATCGAAGATTATGTACTCCTCGCCGTGAAGCACCCACACACTTATGCCCGACGGAAAACCTAGAACTTCGATCGATCCGACCGCATGTAGTGGTGCGCGCAGAACGACGTAGTCACCGTCAGAGACTTCGAACAGAGTCCCAAGGGGCTCGAATTGAACCATGATGGTTGCCCCTGGGACCGACCCGAACTTGAGGTCGACTGTTTGTGGTGTTGAGCTCATCTCATCACCTCTCATTTTTGTATGCTTCGAGTATTTTATCCAGCATTTTTACCCGCTCACCAGCCGTTTCCGCTCCGTAGCCGCTTTCAGCACTTTGGTTGTAGAAGTCCCGTAGCGCTTGCGCGTCTGCTTTGCTGGCAAGGCCCCGCAGCTCTGCATCAGATTTTCCGGCAAGACTTTCCACCGATGGCTTCCCATTGCCCCAGATCGGGCGGCCGACGTCAGCCATGCTTTTGCCTCCTTCCATTTTGGGAACATCGGCTCGTGGGCCCCGCTCCTGAGGGGGCTTCGGCGTTTGGCCTGGTGCGGCGGCTTGGGTAGGCGTTGACGATTTGGCGTCTGCCGGGACGGTCTTGCTTTTGTTGTTGTCGTCGTCTTTGGTGGCTTCGTTGACGATGATCGCTGCAGCTCCTGCACCGAGTGCCATGGCGGCGACTACGGGGCCGCCGACCACTGCGCCCACGCCGATGGCGGCACCGACACCGATCCCGACTGCCAGGTCTCCGGGAGAGATGGAAATCGTTCCGGTGAGATCCAAGGAGTTGATCGGGTCGCCGTTGACGTAGTCGTAGCTGTTAGCCGATCCGCCGGGAACTGGGTCGACCTGCAGGAACCTGCCCAGGATCGGCAGATAGGTCCGGGCTCCCATTTCAAGGGCTTGCTGGCTGGCGACGTGTTCGATCGGAACCGTGTGCTGGCCGAGGTATCCGAAGTCCATGCCACCCTCGGCGGTGGCCGGGATGGGGATGTCACCAATAGCGCCGCTTACCGGGTCGATGTTCTGACCGAACGGGTCGTACAGGTGGAGCGCGCCGGTCCGAGCGCCGGTGCTATCAGCAGTGAACAAGATGTCGCCATGGATGTTGGCGTAGGACCAGTTGGTGGTGTTGGTCTGGGTGTAATTCTTGGTGAGTAGGGCTCCGCCGGGCAGTTTCAGCATTCGCTGACGCAGATTTCCGGATCCGTCAAGAACGAAGTCGGGGCCGCCGGAGTCGCCGATGAAGCCATAGCGAGTCACCTGCTCGGGGTTTGTGGTGTCCTGCACCGAGCGGCCCGAGATGCGGTCGGTGACGTCGCGCGTGTAAGTCACCGAGCGTCCGGCCGCGGTCGTGGTGGACACGTGCCGGTTGGTGGAGTCGTAGCCGAGTGTGTCGGTTCCGACCGTGATCGCGTTGCCGTAGTTGTCGTAGGTGAACGACAGGTTTGTCGCTCCGTTAGTAGACAACAACCGGTCGGCGTCGTCATAGCAATAGTTGGTGATCGCGGGAGCTGCGCCGTTGAAGCTGTCAGCGAAGGCCGTACGGTTCGTGTTCAATCCCGCCTTCTGGTTCGGACCGCACCCGTTGTCACCGGCGAACGCGTAGGTCAGCTGGTGGGACGGCACCGTGGCCGCGACCAGTCGACCGACACCGTCGTAGGTGTAGCTGTTGTTGTAGCTACTGCCACCATTGGCAGAGTCGGTGATGGTTTCGTCGGTGATGCGCAGATCCCGAGAACGGGTGACCGTATCGACCAGCGTGGACCCGGAGACCGTCCAAGACAGGTTTGCAAGCGCGCCGGCATCGTTATGGCCGATCGCGAGGTTCGACCCGTTCCCGTACGCCACTGCCACCAGGATCCCCGCGTTGTAACCGGGGGTAGCGACCGTAACTCCATCCAGGTCCAGGCGGGTCAGGCGAAATGCGTCGTTCCACTGGTAGTTCAGAGTGGAGCTGACCCCTTTGGCGGTGGAGGTCTCGCTGGTCTTTCGCCCAGCGGCGTCGTATCCAGTCGTGGTGGTTACCCCGTTGGCGTCCGTATAGGACGTGACCCGGCCGAGCAGGTCGATCACGGTGGTGGTCGATCCGCTGTCGTCGCTAACCTTTTTCTTCAGCGGGTCACCACCGACGGCGTAGTCGTAGTTGACAGTGCGCGCCGGTTGGTTACCCATCGCGGGGAACGACTTCTTGAGGGTTCGACCCCGAGCGTCGTAGGTCAGACATGACCACGGCTCATTGTTGGTTCGGGTGGCGACGATACGGCCCGTTGCGTCGTACACCGTCTCGAGCGCGTTTGCCGAGCCGCCCGAGTTTTTGGACGTGCGAACGGTTTTGACCCGCCCCCCTTGGTTGACGGCTGCAGAGTTCGAATCACACGGGTTCGCCCGAGTTTCGGTGTCCCCGTAATAGGTGGAGCTGGCGCGTTTGTCGGGGTTGGCGATGTCACCCGCCGGTAATGTCGCGCCCAGTCGACGCAGAAAACCCTGGCCGGGCTGCTCGAACAACGAACGGCTGGTCAGGTTGACCCCGCCCGGGTCGCCAGTCTTGGACACCGCCAACCCGAACACCGGGTCGATGCCGTTGGCCGGGTCCGAATAGCCGGTAGCAATCATGGTCGACGGTGCGCGTTCGATGCTGCCGCCGGAGCTGCTGTCGGTGGCCCGCGTCGTCTCGAGCCCGTAGCGGGGCGCGAGGTTCTGTCCCGGTACGGTCACCGCGGCGCCGGCACCCGGAGGTGTCCAGGTGAAGTCGAGCGCGCCAGATGTGCCGCTACGGTTGTAGTAGTCGACGCGGATGCGATGCCAACTACCAGCTGCGGTGTTGGTGTAGGTGCCGTTGACGGCTGTGGCGGTCTTGTCGATCCAGCTGTCGACGGTGAGGACGTCATCGATCCACAACCGGACGCCGTCGACAACAGTGAGCCCGAGTTTGTACTCGCCGGTCGTGGGGAACTTGATGTCGCCCATGAACCGGCCAGACCAACCCGCGGTGTTCGCTACTGGTGGCGTCGAACCCCAATTACGGCTCAAGCTGCCGTCAGTGGAGCCGACGCCCGTCGTCCACTCTTTCGGGACACCGGCCAGGAATGGGTTGTCGTAGAGGGCGGCCTCCAAGCCGACCAGATTTTCGTCGTATGCCTTGTGGGTGTGCGGGGTGGTCGGTGCGCACTCCGGCTTCGGCAGCTGTCCGTTGAAGCATGCCGCCGGAGCCGGGCCGTACCCGTCTGTAGGCCGATTCGCGTGGTCGTAGAGGACTGTCGACCGGCGACCGGTTGTGTCGACCGCGCCCGTCATTTTGTCTTTCGCGTTCCATTCAGCGCGGACCGTGTCACCGTTCGTGTCGGTCGATGTCAGCCAGCGGCCGGCATCGTCCCAGCTCACGGTGCGCACACCCGTCTGCTGGATCCCGGCAACGTCGACGTATGCCTTCTTGCCGGGAATGTCGTAGCGATACGTGCGCGCCACCCGAGGTGCGAGGGTGCGGCCGTCGGCTGACGGTGCGGTGACCCGGATCGCTCGTGAGTGTGGGGGCTGCTGGGGGTTATCGAGGAACCCGTCGTACTCGATCAGCGTGCGTTCGGTGTTGCCAGAGAACGACGCCTGCGTTGCACGCCAATCGACCGCCACACTGTCGCGGGCCTCGTTCAGCGCACCGACACTATCGATCGCCTTGAGTTTCTTCTCGGTATCGCCACCGGCCTGGTCGTAATCGAGCTTCGCGGCCTCCAGATTGAAGTAGCTGTAGTCGCGTATTTCGGAGCCGGGGTTCTCGATTCGAGCGAGGGCACCCACCATGTACCAGAGGCGTGTTTCTGTGCCGTCCCAGTACTTGATGCGGCACAGCTTCTGCATCGGCGCCGGGTATGCGCCCGTAGGGAACGAGGCACCGCCGTAGCAGCTGTTGCTGTCGTCGGTGTTGTAGTACAGCGTGTGCGCCCGGCCCGATACCGGATCTTTGATTTGGGTCAGCCGGGCTGGGGTGCCGCTGTAGAGGTACTGCAGTGACGCTGGTTTCTTGCTGTCGTCCACCTTCGACACAGCCGCCAGCGTGCCGTCGACGTTGAACACCGACACCACGCCGTCCCTGGTGACCGAGATTCGGCCACCGGCATCGACAGCGAGGACACCGTCCTCATCCTTCGGCGGCATATAGCCGCTGGCCGAGGACTTGACCCAGGTGTGTTTGCCGCCCGCGATGTCGGTGAGCACGACCGACCCGTCGAGCATCTCAGCGTAGCCGTAGTCACTGCTCATCAAGCCGAGGTTCCATCCGCCCGGAAGCGGGGCAGGCTCTTGGGAGTACAGCCAGTCCGTCGTCGCGATCCGAGGGTTCAGGTTGTGGGTGCGCTGACTGGTGCCGGTGGTGCTCTTGGCCCACAACACCATCCGCGGTTTGTCAGTCGAGCGGTGATACAGCTCGATCTTGATCGGCACGCGCTGGCCGGCAGTCAACGACACATCGGTGGTCTTCTTCGCCGTCGCTGTCGAGAAATCCGTGCTGACAGTCGCAGCGTTCGGGTTGTCGTAGACGACGTTGTTGTCGACCCAAATCTTCGCACCGTCGGCATGCGAACCAGCGAAGCTGAAGTCACCGGTCACCGGCGCTTGGAAATAGCCCTCCCACCGGACGACGAACCACTGCTTGTCCAGCGCAGCGGGCATCGGATCTTCCTTCCACGGAAGGTTTTCCGATACATTGCTCCAGATGTTGCCCCAGTCCAGATTCACTTGTGCTTCGCTGCGGACCATCACCGGACTCGGGTCTGCGGCGCCATTGTGATCGGCGTCGTTGAAATACGATGCCCGCACACCGTGGGAGTCTCCGGTCTGCCGCGAGTTGTACGTGAAGGTAACACCTGCGGAACCACCAAGCGCCTCGAAAACCGGTCCCGCAGCCTCGGTATAAAGGTTGCCGTTGAACAGATTGACTGTGACCGGCCCAACCTTGTCGCTCGGTGCCGGTCCAGGTCGACCCATGCGCTTATCAACGGTGAAGTGTCCGACCCAGTTCGATGGCGTCGGCGTCGCCCCACCGGAGGGCACGGTCGCCACGGTCCAGGAGTAGCGGCCGCCGTCGCGCAGAACATATTGGGGAACGGTCCATTTCGGGGTGTTCAGGCAGCCGGAGTCGACCACGCTGCCGGAGCGGCCGTCGAAACCGGTGGAGACCTTGAAGCAGTACATAGTCCCAGCCGCGGCCGCGCTGACCTCCAGTGTCGGAGTGTCGGTCGCGATGATCGCATCCTCCACGGGACCAACGAGATTCACCGACGGACCCGCAGGCGGCGTTCCACCGTCGCTGTAGTCGACGATCAACGCCGCCAGCAGCTGCTTGTAGGAGTAGGTGTCGGTTTCGGTACCACCCAACATGAACCACAGGTTCTTGTCGGTGGCTTTGGCGCGGTCACCGACCACGTTCGTCAACGCTGACGTGCTCAGCGAACCGTTTTCACCGATGCTGGCCGATGCCAACTCCTGACCGAGCGCGCCATAACCCAACGGTGAGGTCGCTTGATACAGGGTCAGTTGCGAAGCGGGTTTCATCTCCGCCAACGGTGCGAGCAGCTTCAGGTCCATGCGCGCGCCGGTGATGGTCTTGCCCGCGAGTGGCTGCAGGTTGTAGCGGATCGCGGTACGCCAGAAGGCGTTCTGGCCTTGCGCTGTGCGAGCGTTGCCGGTACGGATACCGCAGTCGTCCTCCGCCGTGCAAGGTGCGGCGCCTTGCCGGTAGGCGATCGCCTCGGACTGCAGGCCGAAACCGAATGTGTAGGTCGGGTCCACCACGATCGGGAACTTCCGGGCGGAATCCTTCAACCACTTCTTGTCCACCGTGACCGTGAGCTGCCATGCATCACCATCGCGGGTCAGGGTGTATGTGCCACCGGTGCGGGCCGAGCCCTTCTTGTCCTTCGCGTTTCCTGAAGAGTCCCACACTTCGATCGGCGGCAGCGCCGCCACGACCTTGCCCGACTTGTCGGAGATCTTGACCGTGCGACCGTCGACCTTCGGGGTGAGATCGCCGGTGTTGAGCTTGAAAACCCACCGGCCCTCACCCACCGCGGACGCCTTCTTCAGGACGATCGATTCCTTGATCGCATCCGCCGAGACTTCATAGGTCACATCGGTATTCAGCAGCGCGTTCGCATACGTCGCGGTCGATCCAGTGACCTTACGGCCAGCCTTGTCCGCACCCTTGAGCTCCAACGTGACCGGGGTGCCGTTCTGGTTCACCCGGAATAGCGCCGGGTCGTTGGCGAACTCCGCGAGTTCGATCCCGACCTCGGTACGCGCCGCGGCGACCCGCTTGGAATCCTTCTTCTCCACCAACCGGGTATCGACCGGGTCCCAGCCACCCTTGCCGTTGGCAACACCGAGCGGAACCTGTGACAACACCAAAGTCTTGGTGCCATTGACGTTGGTGAACTCGATCGAATCCGCGGTCCGGCCAGTTTCTTTCGACGTCTTCGGATCGAAACTGCTCTTCCCACCGGAACCTCCACGTGCGAGCAGCGGCGTGAAGTCCGCTTCCGGGGCCGGGGCAGGCTTGCTCTTCGCGTCAGCCTTAGTCTTGGCGGCGGAAAGCATCAGCGGCATAGTCCGCGGATCCTTGCCCTTTGGCGCCGCGAACGCTGCCGGTGACACAACAATCTGCGTCACCGTCGCGATCAACAACATCACCAAAACAATTGACCACGCCACCGCACTGCGGAAAAGCCAAAAGACGGATAACCAGCGCACCAAAGCGCCGCCCCGACGGGGAACCCTCATCACCACTCCACACCAAACACCGAGCCCACACACAGGCTTCACACAGCCTTCACAAAACAGGCGAAGCGTAACAACAGGGCAAATGCCCCTCGACAGAAGAAACTGCGACCTGGACAGGAGGTGGTGTTAATTACGTCACAGCTAGGCCTGCCCGCGAGCCACTTGACCTCTTCGGCTGGACCGATCATTCAATTCGTCTACGGCGCAGCATGTTTCAGGCGAGCCCGTCCTGAGCATCGTGCCAGATGAGATTGACCTGTCAACCAAGCGAATTCGACAATCCAGGTATTTTTACGCCGATCACCGATTGATAGACCAGACCGTGAAACAGCCCAGTTGACATACTATTTGGATGTGCTAGGCCAATTTTGCTCGATTCGAATACCAGTAGCGGCAGCAAGTTAAACCATTGCAGCCATGCGGTTTTCGTGACCACAGCAATCACGGCAACCATCCTGTTATGGATCGAAACTACGGTGCGATACGTTGCCAGCCAACAATATTCGGCCTTACGGTCGAGCCGACCCGCGCGTGGTAGGTCACATAGAGCCGGGGGCGGCCACAGCCTGCAGGTAGCGTGACTCAACTGTAGCGATCCGGCAGCCCCACCCAGGAGCCGGTTTCGGGAATACCGCAACGAAACCGCTTGCACAGCAACCACAATGCCGGATCGACAAAACTGCGGCTCTCAATCGTCCCCCACTTAGCCCGGCTCTCTATCATCAGCGTCGGCCGAGGTAGGAGCCTTACCCCACTCGACCGCCACCATGACACGTGCCCCAGCAGCGGACCAGCAAAAGGCGATCCAGACCCAGAAGGCTTGCACTACAACAATTTTCAGACGATTCCGAACTCGAATCGTGCGTCGTTACCCGTAGCGCAGACGCGACGACCACAGTTCCGACCGTTCGGGCTTCACATGCCCAAACTATGATATATGTCACTCACTTGCAGAATTCGGCCACAGCCTCTGAGACGCAATCGGTAGTTCCCAGAGACCTGGCGCCGTCAACCCGAGCCGAAGCTGGCTTCCGGCGGACATGAACGTCACCGGCTTGGACGTGCTGGATGATCACCGACCGTAGCGCCCTGTAAACGCCGGGTCGGGGCTGGCTCGTAAGGTTCCTGCGGCGCGTTGTGGTTGGCCCGCTGGAGGTTTGCGCTCCGGCCGACGCCGGTCACGGGTCTGAGTCAACAGAGGCGTCGAGTGACATGGGCCGAAAACCGGAACTTCGCCTGCGTCTTCTTGATCGAACGAGAGAAGGGAATGCGGTTGACGGTCGCGACCGCTTGACAACGCCGAGTTGCGTGTGTCGTTCGGGGCCGAACTGTGTCGCCCCTGAGCAGCACGAACTTCCGACACGCCAACCTCGACGACACGCCAACCTCGACGACGCGCTACGCGGAGTCGCCAAGCGGCACGGTCACGGACGAGCACACGAAGTCCCGTAGTGCTTGCGCCTCTGCTTTGCTGACAAGACCCCGTAGTTCGGCATCAGATTTTCCGGACTACCAACGATGGCTTGCTATTTCCGCTCCTCCCGTGAACCAGCGTGAGTACACGTCGTGACGGCGGAATTTTCCATGATCCGCCTCCGCAGGAAGCGCTGAGATCTGAAAAGGCTCTCGGTTTTCCCAACGAGAGATGACAGCAAACTTATTTCATCGAACTGACAAACCTTCCACAACGAACCCGACGCGACTACGGGCCGGTAATGCGTGATATTCACCACCGGATGACCACGAAATGGCGGCCTTATAGCCTGCCGATCTCCACCATATGTCGATCCAGAATGATGTGTTCGTCGGACCAAACGCGATCTTCAGGGTAAGCGACCCAGACCTTGATACCAGAAGGCAAGACCTCCACTTGGAGCGCGTCGATCTTATTTCGTGGCGTTCGAAGGATAATGTAATCATCGTCGGCCAGATCGAACCAAGTTCCCAGCGGCTCGAACTGCACGGTGATCTTCTCTGCACTGCCAGCCGAGAACCGAATTTCTACAATCTCAGAATCCGCCATACCACTTCCCATCTCGCCCATCAACAACCTAACATCCCATCCCACGCATCAATGACCTCTCGAGCCAATACCCTCCTGGCTCGAGGCGGGTTCATTCCAGTGTTGGTACCTACTTCATCTGCTCTTTATGCTTTCCCCTGCAACCGCATCCGCATAAATATCTCGGACTCTCATGGAGTCCTCTCGGCTCCCACTGCTACTACTATCCCCTTCCTTCCACCGGCGCCTCCACCGATGATTCCACCGGTTGGCCCGCCTTCACCCGGGAACATATCCACTACGAACCTCCCCATTCACTTCCTCCAGCCGCGGCTGAAATGGGTTGCCGTGTATCGAAATTGGTTCGAGGATGAACCAACCAGCACCAGGGAAGGGACATCATGGCCACGCGACGCGATTGCGAAGAGCCTGAGTATCTCGTTCGCCTGCAATCGTTGGCGCAGCGTGCCTGGTCACCCGAGCGTCGGTTCCACATCGGAGACATCGCGTGGGGCTGGCACTCGATCCCCGGCGCGGAGTCAGCGTTTCGCGTGGCGCTCTGGGAGGAAGACAGCGTGGCGCTGGCCTGGGCGTGGGTGGAACTGCCCGGTCATTTGGAACTACTCGTCGACCCGGCCGCGACCAACCTGTTGCCGCAACTGTTGGACTGGTTCGAAACGGTGGCCCCGGGCCCCGCACGGTCTTGCCTGGTGATGGAGACCGACCGTCACGAGCGCGCGGCATTATCCGAACGTGGTTACACAGTGCAGGACAACGGACCGTTCTTCCGACGGCACACCCGTGACCTGACCGAACTGCCAGCACCGCCGCCGCTGCAGGACGGGTTCGTCATCACCCCCGTCGCCGAGGACGACGCCGAGCGGCGCGCCACCGCCCACCGCGCGGGCTGGTCGGACTTCGGTTCCCGCGTCACCGCTGACAGCTACCGAAATGTCATGGCCACCTACCCCTACAGGGCACAGACAGACCTTGTCGTCGTCGCGCCCGACGGCGGGTGGGTCGCTTCGGCATTGGGCTGGTACGACGATCTCAACGAGGTGGGTTTGGTCGAACCGGTCTCCTGCGCCCCCGCGTTCCGCGGCAAGGGCCTGGCCAAAGCAGTCAATATCGCCCTGCTGCACGTATTCCGGTCCCTCGGGGCAACCCACGCGGTGATCCTGCCCCGCGGTGATCAGGCATACCCAGTGCCAGCGCGCCTGTACCAAGCCATCGGCTACCAGCCTGGCCCGCGCACCCTGCTCTACGCCTGCCCCTGACCCACAGCAACACTGCTGTCGAAATTCCTTCCTGTGCCAGCGCAGTTGGGCCTGGGGTGGGCCAATTGGAGTGGGAGAGCGAATTTGGGTTTCGCCACTGAAGTTGGGCCAAGTCAGCGGTGGTCAAGTAGCCGATCGCTGGCCGTTGAACTCCGCTTCGCGGACGAGGCCGTTGACAAACGTCGCGAAGTCAGGTGCGAGCACGGTAATTCGATATCCGACTTCGGAATCGACATGAACCACGCTCGGCTCTCCGCCGCCGCGGTAGTCGAGGGCGATCATGTCGTGACCGGCCGACGGGCAATCCGCGAAGTAGATCCCGATATCGGGATATCCCCACTCCTGAAGCCAGAATCGACTTCCGGTTTCCCCACACAAACTGAAGTCGGCCGCGCGGCCGATAGCCGCCAGTGAAGCCACTGCAACGTGGTCTGCCGCCCAGGTTGTCGAGTTGTCGGCGGGATGAACCGAACGTTCCAAATAGCCACCATTGTGCGTCCGGGCCAGGGCGATGTAGGCGGGTGGGAGCCGCAGACCCAGTGCGGCCTCGACCGACCGGACCAAGTCGTCGTCGGGAGGCGCCTCGAAAGGCGGATAGTCAGGGCTGAACAGCCCGGACAGTTCAATCATGTGCGGACCCTATCGGATCAACGTATCGAGATCGCGCTGTCCAGGCGTGGAAGATCTCGTGGACCAGCCAGTGACCGATCTGGCGGCGTGGTCGATGCAGGATGTTCCGGCCAGGTCGCGGCCTGTGCACCATCGACGAACCAGGAATCCACCGGAGCCGAAACCAAATCCCGCTCCCATCAACGGAACTCGATCAGAACGGGCCAACCGTAGCGGCAGAGACTCCCCGATGGGCCAACTTCGATGGCAATGGTCCAAATTCACTGACAGAGCACATCATTCGTCATCACCACTGAATACCAGTGCCGTCGAAATTCGCGAACAACCGGCGTCACAGGATTGGCGAACGGAGCGAGCCGACGGTACGCGGAGTACACCACCACTACATGCAGTTCGGTCTCGCTGATGTCCGTTGCCAGTTGGTCTGACGTATTGACATCGTTCTGGCGCAAGTGAGGGGCTTCTGCCTGCCAACTAGGCTGACGCGGTCCGGTGGTGCTTGGGAGTTGTACTACAGGCCGTCAATCGCGGTTCCGAGATCCGCGCCGTAGCTGGACCAGCAGAAGATCGGCTCCCCTGGTTCGCCCCGATGACCCATGTACCACTCGCCGTCGTCGACGGACCGCGCGAGACACAGACCGGTGAAGCCGATGATCAGATCGACTTCCAAGGACACTCCTTGGCTAGGTTCGAGTGGCGCCAGGAATACCAAGGTGTTGGGATCCAACAACTCCACGGTGCTGTCCTGCGCTCGTCGCCGCACCTCATCGATGGTCCACCCATTCGGAAGCGTGCCCTTGTCCACCACCTGATTGTTGCCGAAGCGACGCCCTACTCCTCGTCTGGGTGGACGAGCCGACCCCTTGAGTGGGCGAGCGTTCGCAGTCGGTGTCGATGATGTTGCCCCCGAAAGTGAGCCGGTCCACGATCGCCGCGCAGAGCCGTGGATTGGTGAAGGCAATCTCTTCTATTGTTAATTGGGGATGATTCACGGATCGGCCTGTGAATCGAGGCCTAACTTGATACCGGAATCATGGTCTTCGCTGCAGCCCAACTCAGCGAAGAAAACAGATCGTGCCAACTGACCAATGGCGCGACAGTGCAGGTGCTGAAGGCACACCCGAGCATCTGCTCAACGAGCCAACCGCCTCGGCCCCCGACGCAGCCCGACTCTTCAGTGTCGGCGGGTCTAGTGTCTACGGGGCGGTGACATCAGGTGCAGGGCCGACTATTCGAGTCGGCATCCGAGTGCGAATCCCGTCCACATGGGTACGCCGATTGCTCCCATTGACCACCGAGCCGGGCGCCAGCGACGCCCGTAGGACGCCATCCTCGCCCGCCGCATGCACAACCAGCCCTCATCCACCGTGCATGCCCCTTCTCCCTGCGGTAGCAACCAACACCTCCCCGATCCGCCACCGCGGTCCGCCGACTCATGCCGACACCGTGACCACAGATCGAGCCATCAAGGCAGCCCAACCACAACGGCTCCGACAACTTGCCCTGATGGCGTCGCACTGGGTGACGGTCAGGAACAACGGTTCTCGCGGCACAGCGAAGGCACTGCCCGAGGAACCTCGCGCTACGGCGCCGCACATCGAACAAAACGACTGCACTCGACGGCAACTCGAACTCGCCAGACTTCGAGTACTCCCGCGCCATCGCCCCTCGCCACGCCATCTCTGATCGCGCCGCACGCGAACAACAACGGAACCGAGAGCTTCACTTCAGATGCGATCGACCGACAACCCATAACAGTTCGCCGCCCACACCACCCGAGAAAGCGAATCAGCCACGTAGACAAGGAGAAACAGCGACATGACCGAAGCCGCGTCAGCCAAGAAACGCCGACGTGCCGAACCAATCGACACCCGCACCGCCAAAAACGGCACCGTCACATACACATTCCAGATCGACGTCGGCACCAAACCCGACGGCACCCGCGACCGGCAACGCTTCACATACCGCACCATCACCGAAGCACGACGCGAATACCGCCGCATCGCAACCGAAGTCGCCGACGGCCGCTACATACGCCTCACCGACCTCACCGTGAACCAAGCATGCGACGAATGGATCGCCTCCCGCCGCACCATCCGCCGAGTCACCCTCAACAACTACAAAAGCCACCTCAAACCAGTCCGCCGGTTCTTCGGCGGCCGCAAGCTCGCCGAACTCACCAAACCCGACGGCGACAAACTCGTCGAATGGATGCTCACCACCGCCCGCGTCGACCAACGCCGCTACGACCCCGACTCCCTCACAACCCGCATCGCCGACTACATCGCCCAACATCCCGACGGCGTCCCCGCCCGCCTGATCCAGGCCCAATTCCCCGAAGGCGACGCACACACCAGCCTGTCAGCACTCATCCGCACCGGCCGCATCACACGAATCCGTCGCGCGGTCTACACCGCCGCGCAAACGCCCTCGAACGAACAAGGAGTCAAACCGGTCACCGTCCGGACCACCCTGACCGCATTCAGCATGGTCGTGCAGTCCTACGTCGACCAAGGCGCTCTACCGCGCAACGTGATCGCGCTCGTCGAACGACCACCCGACGACATCGCCGAACACGACGACGACGCCATCGAAGGCAAATCCTGGACAGTCGCCGAGATCGAAGCATTCCGCGAATCCGTTAGGACCGAACGGCTCTACGCCTGCTGGCTACTGTCCTGCTACGGGATGCGACGCAGCGAAGTACTCGCTGCACGCTGGACCCGATTCGACAAGACCTCACTCCGCGTCCGCAGAGGCCGAGTCGCAATCGGCTCGGAAACCGAAGAGAACCTACCCAAATCCCGACGCGGCCGCCGCGACCTTCCCACACCACCCGACGTCACCGAAGCTTTGACGGCCCTCAAGACACTGCAGCAAGCCGAATGCCAGGCGCTGGACATCCCCTGGACCGACGACCGGCTCATCGCCGCCCACGAAGACGGAGCACCCGTCAGACCCGAGTGGTACAGCGACGAGTTTCAACGGCTCCGCACCCGCGCCGGACTCCAGCGCATCCCCTTGAAGCACCTTCGCAACACCTCGGTATCACTCATGCTCGCACGCGGCATTCCCCCACACATCGTCGCCGCCTGGCACGGCCACGACCCCGCGATCTCACTATCCATCTACAGTGACGCGCACCCCGAAGACTTGAAAGCAGCCGGAGCCGCGCTCTTCGAATAGCCCGACGCCAACACGCTCCGGCATCGACACACGGGATGGCAAATGCCGTCCCAGACGAAGCAGAACGACACTCCGACCCCTCGATGTGCCTGCGACGCGCGGAATCTTGAAAGCTTCGGTAAGGACAATACGGCCGTATTCGCTGGACGGGATGATGCCAGCGGGACGTTAAAGCTCTCTTTCGCTATGAAAAGGTCGCAGGTTTTGGCACGCCTGCAGGGTCCCGAGATCGCCATGCCGGTCCATCCCCTCCAGCGCTTGACACGCCGGCGGCGCCGACACAGCAGCACCACCTACACCACACACTCGCGATGCCTGAACAGGTCCCGCCGCTGACCGAAAACTGTTGTGACCAGGGCGAATACGCTCGCAATATCCTCCAGGCGCCGCGCGAAACAGCTCAACGATCGCTGCCGCCACCAGCATGGGAAGTTGCAGCCTGGTGCCCCATGAGCAGCCAATCTCACTGTCTCTCCAGCGACCCACAACCGATGATCTGAAGCCAACTAGTGGCTGTTCTGCGGGGACTTCTCCCGAGCGTTGGCACACTGGCGGCACCGAACACTATTCGTAAACACCGTTAAAATACCCTCTGACCTGGAGCCGCCTGGGGGAATCGAACCCCCGACCTTTTCATTACGAGTGAAGCGCTCTACCGACTGAGCTAAGGCGGCGTGCCTTTCGGCCACGCGAGTCTATCGTCTCGGCGGTCGGATCGCGAAAACGGGAGGTCATCGCAGCGCGAACGCAGACCGGACCGGGCGTCCGGCCAGTCCTCCAACACCGAGGCTCGCGACGCGCACCACGTCGCCGATGCGGCCCGCCGCAAAAGAAGAGGGGTCAGGATTCAGGCTGCTCGGCGGCCCAGGCCGCAATCTGTGCGCGCGAGGTGAATCCCAGCTTGGTCAGGATATGTTCCACATGTCCATCGGCGGTGCGCTGTGAAATCACCAGCCGGGCGGCGATCGCCTTGTTGGTCAGACCGTGCGCAACGAGATCGGCGACTTGGCGCTCACGCTTGGTCAGGTTTCCTCCCGAACGAGAGGGCCGCGCGGTCGCTTCGGCACGCCCGCCGAGTGCGAAGCCCACTGCGGCAGCGAAACTCATCGCGGCGCCTTCTTGACGGGCCGCCTCGAATGCTCGCGCGCCGAGCATCTCGCGACTGCTGCGCGCGCATTCCTCGTGGTAGACACGCGAACTGGGAAACATGAAGGTGACACTGCCGACGATGCGGCTCAGCGTATCGGCGGCGCCCAGCAGCACAGCGGCGCGCCGGGCATGGTCCCTTTCGGTCGCGATCCAGGCCAGTGTCTCCAAACAGGCCGTCACAACGAGCGGATCGGACACCAGTCGGCCCGCTCGAATACCCTCCCGCAAAAGGTGTTCGGCGCGGTCGGGCTCACCGTTTCGCCACACGGCAAATCCCAACGCCCACGACTCCCACGACCGAAACATCGTCTCACCAGCGGATTCGGTGATCGCGAGTGATCTTTCGTGACAAGCGATGGCCCGCGCTATATCTCCTCGCAGCGCATAAGCCCATCCGAGCGGAGTCCGAGCGTCCAGCTGCAACCTGAGGTCACCGGATGCCTCGTAGTAGTCGATGGCATCGGTCAGGAGGGTAGCCGCGCGAGCCAGATCGGCATCACCGCCCGCAAGACAATTGGCGCCCTCGATATTAGCGAGCAGGGCTCTGACCAGCGGGTCGGCCGTCTGCTCGGCCAGGCTCTCGAGCTGTGCCAGTTTGTCGGCGGCGGCCGGAATGTCCCCCTGCGTGACGACCAACGTGTAGAGGGCGTGCAGCGCTTTGGCGCGGATAGGGGTCTGCACGCCGGTCGAATGGGCGAGCGCGCGTTCACACCAGCGGCGTCCCTCGCCCTGCCGCCCACGCAACATCCAGAACAGATACAAAGCGGTGGCTATCCGCAACCCGCCGTCATCCGATTCGGACAGGCTGAATTCCAGCGCTTTCCGCAGATTCGGCAGCTCCCGATCCAACCGGGCAACCCACGTCAGCTGGTGCGGCCCAATCCACTCCGCCTCTGCCGCGAGTGCCAACCGCTCACACCAATCCCGGTGCCGCCGAACGTATTCCGAGTATGCTCCGCTGTCCTCAGCTTGCTCCCTGCCGTATTCCTGAACGGTCTCGAGCATCCGAAAGCGGACCGTGCCATCGGTTTCCTCGCGTATCAGGATCGACTTGTCGACCAGTGCGGACAACGCGTCGAGCAATTCCGCCTCGGTCAGCTCGGTGCCGCATACCTGCTCGGCGGCATCGAGCTCGAAACTGCCAGCGAACACCGACAGCTGGTCCCACAATCGCTGCTCGACCGGCGTGCACAGGTCATAGCTCCAGCCGATGCACCACCGCAGGGTCTGCTGCCGCACCGGGGCACTGCGACTCCCCCGAGTCAGCAGGGCGTACCGGTCGTCCAGCCGGGACAGGATCTGGGCGGGCGACATCGTCCGCAATCGGGCCGCGGCCAGCTCGATCGCCAGCGGTAACCCATCCAGCCGGGCACAGATCCGGGCCACGGTCAGCCTGGTGTCGTCGGCTACCTCGAAGCCCGGCACGGCCGCGGCAGCTCGTTCGCCGAACAAGGTCACCGCGTCGTAGCGGGCTGCCGCTCGCAGCGTCGGCTTGTCGGTCGGATCGGGAATCCCCAGCGGGGGCACGGCGAATATCGATTCCCCGCCGACGCCGAGAGCCTCCCGACTGGTCGCCAGAATCCGCACCTCCGGGCAGGCCCGCAGCAGCGACTCGGTCAGCTCCGCGACCGCCTCGATCATGTGCTCGCAATTGTCCAGCACCAGCAGCAGATTGCGCGATGACAAGAATCCCATCAGCACCTCGAGTACCGGCCGGGCAGCCTGGTTTCGCAGGCCGAGGGCGGCGGCCACGACATCGACCAACAATGCCGCATCCCGCAGATCACCCAGGCCGACCAGCCACACGCCGTCGGCGAAACTCCGCCGCACCTTGCGGGCGACCTGTAGTGCCAGCCGTGACTTGCCGACCCCGCCGATCCCGGTCAGAGTCACCAGACGTGACCCCGCCAGCAGGTTCTTGACCTCGGCTACCTGGATCCGCCGATCGACAAAGCTGGTCAGCTC
The DNA here is from genome assembly GCF_050942345.1 of Nocardia pseudovaccinii. NCBI lineage: Bacteria > Bacillati > Actinomycetota > Actinomycetes > Mycobacteriales > Nocardiaceae > Nocardia > Nocardia pseudovaccinii. The sequence goes on along the minus strand of NZ_CP192074.1, from coordinate 689,097 downwards.
GAGTGGCAGGTTCCCAGTACGATCCCATGCCGCGGGCACCGACATAACAACCGCCGCATGCTCGGCTCCTGGTTCGGCCTGCAGTGCCATCTCATCGACCGCGAAACCATGATTGCGCGCCACCTGACGCAGTTGCTCGCCCAGCACCGCGGCGGTGGGGCGGTCCCGCGGTTCGCGCGACATCGCCGCCTCGAGCACCGCGCACACATCGTCCGGAATTCCCCGCTCGCGCAGATCCGGGATCGGTTGCTGGGTGATCCGCAGAAATTGCGCAACCACCTGCTCACCGCTGCGGCGCTCGAAGGCCGCATGCCCGGTCAGCGCACAGAACAACGTCGCCCCCAGCCCGTACACATCCGAGGCCCGGCTCGGTGCGTCCCCGCCGAGCACCTCCGGCGCGGTGAACGCCGGTGAACCGGTGACCGTGCCGGTCGCCGTCTCGAATCCACCGGCGACGTGGGCGATCCCGAAGTCCGCCAACGCGGGCTCACCGTAGTCGGTGAGCAGGATGTTGCCCGGCTTGATATCGCGGTGCAGAACTTCTATCCGATGCGCCGTTTCCAGCGCACCGGCGATCTTCACCCCGAGGTGTAGCACGTCGCCGAGCGATAACGGACCGTCGCGGCGAATGCGCGTGTCGAGGGAGCCGCGAGCATGGTATGGCATCACCAGATACCGGCGACCGCTTCCGGTCTCGCCAGCCTCCAGCATGTCGACGATATTCGGGTGCCCGGTCAACCGCCCCATCACACGTTGCTCGCGGAAGAAGCGCTCCCGATTCTCGTCGAGTTCGCCCGTGAGCACCTTTACCGCGACGGCGCGATCCACGGAAAGCTGGGTACACCGATACACCGCCCCGAAACCGCCCCGCCCGATCTCCTCGGGGTTCTCGAACCCGGCAGCCCGCAACTCCGTGACGACATCAAAACCGACATCACGCTGCGTCTTGAACGGATCAATCTCGACCATCGGCAACTCATGAACTCACCCAGCGGGCACCTGCCAGAATATCCCCACCGGTCCACGTCGGCCGAACGACCGACTGGGCTCTCGTGGTCGTTTCGCACCGCGGTCATGTGCTGCGCGATCGACTGCAACCAGGACCCGGAACAGAGTGGCGTGCTGAACGGGCTGACCTTGACCGGCTGAGAACGGCCTAGGCCAGCCCGGCGACTCCCGGTGATGCGTTGTACTTACCAGTGAAGCGCTCTACCGACTGAGCTGAGGCGGCATGGCGAATCTGTCGTCTCGGTGCGAAAACGGTAGCGGTCACGCGGATTGGGCGGAGATGAGCGTGGCGACCATGGCGGCGAGGGCGAAGCGGGGTTTGACGTTGAGGTCGAGGGCCTCGCGGCAGGCGAGGACGGCTTCGATGGAGCGGAGCAGCCCCTCGGGGCGGACACAGTCGGCGAGGTCGTGGATCTGGTCGGACATATCGGGGTGGGTGAGGGTGACGCCGGAACCGTTGCGGGCGGCGCCGAAGCGGACGGCCAGCGCGTCACGGTAGACGCCCGCGACGTCGATCAGCGCGCGGTCCAGGGCATCGCGTCCGGTGCGGGTGGCGCGGGATTTCTGCCTGCGCTCCAGGTCCTTGAGGACACCGGCCGAACCTCGGGTCGCACCCGCGGCGCCTTTGCCGGTGCCGCCCGCACCGAGTGCGGTCGCCAATTCTTCGCGCTCACGTTCGTCGCGGGCCGCACTCATCTGCTTGGCCTCGTCGTCGGCGGACTTCACCAATTCATCCGCTGCCGCGTAGGCGGCACCGGGCCGCGAAACCGCACCTACCAACGCCAGCGCCCGCTGCCGACGAGCACGCGCTTCGTCATCGGTGGCCAACCGCCGAGCTCGCCCGACATGACCGCCGCTGACCGACGCCGCCCAGGTGGCGGTCTTCTCATCGAGTTTGTCGCGCTCGCGCAGCACCTGTGCGATGGCGGGCACCGAGGGCGTCACCAGATGTACATGCCGACAGCGCGACCGCAGCGTCACGGAGATGTCCTCCGGATCCACCGATGGCGCGCACAGCAGGAATACCGTCCGATCCGGTGGCTCCTCGACCACCTTCAACAGCACATTGCCCGCCGCCTCGGTCAACCGGTCGGCGTCTTCGATCAGCACCACCTGCCATCGACCGGTACTCGGCCGCCGCGAGGCGATCTGCACGATCTCGCGCATCTCCTTGGTGCTGATGCTCAGCCCTTCCGGAATCACCCGCCGCACATCACCGTGTGTTCCGGCCATCGTGGTCGTGCACGCATGACACCGACCACATCCGGGCTCCCCCTCGTCCGTGCACTGCAGCGCAGCCGCAAAGCACAGCGCCGCAACGGATCTCCCCGATCCGGGCGGTCCGGTGAACAGCCACGAATGCGTCATCGCGCCATTGCCGGTCCCCCCGCGCGCGGCGACCGCGGCCGCCCGCAATTCGGACTCGACCGCATCCTGCCCAACCAGCCGATCGAAGACACCCGCCACGCGCTACACCCTAGCCGCCCCCGCCGACAGCCCCGGCCGGACGGCTGAACGGATCCGCATCAGGCTCGCTGGTAGGTGGTATTGGCACCGTCGAGCGCCTCCCGAATGATGTCGGCGTGCCCACTGTGGTGGGCGATCTCGCGCAACACGTGCAGCAGCGTGAACCGCACGGTCCACCACACGCGGTCGGGCGTCCACGGTGTCGTCGGGGTCGGAATGGATGTGCTCAGATCCGGCTCGGTGCGAATCAGCTTCGCGGTCGCCTCCGCCACCTCGTCCCAGGCGGCCAGCAGTCCCGCAACCGTATCGTCGGGCGCCATCACATATTCACCCTCGAATTCGGCCAGTTCCTGCTTCGCCGTCTCATCGCGCTCGACCACGACCTTTGTCCAGTGCCGCTCGCAGTTGACGACATGGTGCAGCAGTCCACCGAGTGTCAACTCGCTGACGGTGCTGCGCTGACGTGCCTGCTGCTCGTCGAGACCACGCAGGGTGATTCGAAACAGCTCGCGCTGACTGTCGAGTGCGAGGATGAGATCTTCGCGTTCCTGATCGATGGCCATGGCGGCCCCCTTCCCGATCGAGCTTCGATACCGGGCGAGGCTACGGCAAGGCACCGACGAAAACCGTCAGGACTTCTTCGCGGCCGTCTTCTTTGCGGTGGTTTTCTTGGCGGCGGTCTTCTTTGCCGCCGTCGCCTTCTTGGCCGGAGTCTTCTTCGCCGCCGCCTTCTTGGCCGTCTTCTTCACCGGACCACGCGCGCGCCGATCGGCGAGCAATTCCGAGGCCCGCTCATCGGTGATCGAATCGACTTCGTCGCCCTTGCGCAGGCTGGCATTGGTCTCACCGTCGGTGACGTACGGACCGAAGCGCCCGTCCTTGATCACCATCGGCTTACCGGTGGCCGAATCGTTCCCGAGCTCGCGCAGCGCCGCAGCACTGGCGGCCTGGCGTCCGCGCCGCTTGGGCTCGGCGTAGATCTTGAGTGCCTCGTCCAGCGTCACGGTGAAGATCTGGTCTTCGTTGAGCAACGAACGAGAATCGGTGCCCTTCTTCAGATATGGGCCGTAGCGCCCGTTCTGCGCGGTGATCTCCTCACCGGACGCCGGATCGGCGCCGACAACGCGCGGCAGCGACAACAACTTCAGCGCATCGTCGAGTGTAATCGTCGCCAGATCCATATCTTTGAACAGCGATCCGGTCCGTGGCTTAGGCGCCGCAGCCTTTTTCGCGGTCTTCTTCGCGGGCGCGGGTCCGTCCTCGGCCGCGGGCTCCGGCAGGATCTCGGTGACGTACGGGCCGAAACGTCCTTCCTTGGCGACGATTTCGTGTCCGGTCGCCGGATCGGTCCCCAGCGAACGTCCCTCCTGCGGCGTCGAGAAAAGCTTCTCGGCGACCTCGGGAGTCAGCTCGTCCGGCGGCAGATCATCGGGCAGATTCGCCCGCTGCGAAATCGAATCCCCTTCCGGGTCATCGGGATCGGCAACCATCCGCTCCAGATACGGTCCGAACCGACCGACCCGAACCACGACGTCGCGACCTTCGCCATCGACGAACAGCTTGATCGAATTGACCTCGCGGGCATCGATATCATCGAGCCGCTCACCGACCATCCGCTTCAGACCGCCGGAGCGCGCGACCGAACCCTCGACACCGTGGTCGCCGCCGAAATAGAAGCTGGACAACCAATTTCCGCGCTGCTCACGCCCGCCGGCAATGGCATCGAGATCGTCCTCCATCGCGGCGGTGAAGTCGAAGTCGACCAGCCGACCGAAGTAGGCCTCCAGCAAACCGACCACCGCGAAGGCAACCCACGACGGAACCAGCGCACTGCCACGCTTGTACACATATCCGCGGTCGAGAATGGTCTTGATAATCGACGAATACGTCGAAGGTCGACCGATGCCGAGCTCTTCGAGCGTCTTGATCAACGAGGCCTCGGTATACCGCGCGGGCGGATTCGTGCTGTGCCCATCGGGATTCAGCTCCACCGCCGTGACGCGCTCGCCCTCGTCGAGTGCGGGCAGCCGGGATTCGGCGTCGTCGGACTGACCGCCCGCCTCCTCGTCGACACTCTCGACATAGGCCTTGAGGAAGCCCGGGAAGGTGATGGTCCGACCGGAGGCCGAGAACACGCATTCCTCGCCGGTACCCGCGACACCGGTGATCCGCAGTGTCAGCGTGGTGCCCCTGGCATCGGCCATCTGCGAGGCGACCGTGCGCTGCCAGATCAGCTCATAGAGCCGGAACTCGTCATTATCCAACCGCGCATGCAATTGACCCGGGGTCGCGAAGGTATCGCCTGCCGGGCGAATCGCCTCGTGCGCCTCCTGCGCGTTCTTCACCTTGCGGGTGTACTGCCGCGGCGTCGGGTGCACATACTCGGCGCCGTATAGCTGGGTCGCCTGCGACCTGGCCGCGGCGATCGCCGACTCCGACAGCGTGGTCGAGTCGGTACGCATGTACGTGATGTAGCCGTTCTCGTACAGCCGCTGCGCGACCCGCATGGTCCGCTCGGCATTGAACCGCAGCTTGCGGCCCGCCTCCTGCTGCAGCGTCGAGGTCATGAACGGCGCGTAGGGCTTGCGCGTATACGGCTTGGCCTCCGCTGAGGAGACCACCAGATCGGCGCCCTCGAGCGCCTCAGCGAGACGGCGGGCATATGGCTCGTCGAGGACGACCACGCCATTGCCCTTGAGCTGCCCGTCCGGTCCGAAGTCCCGGCCGGTGGCGACCCTGGTCCCGTCGACGCTGACCAGTCGCGCCCCGAAGGTCCGCGGATTGGTGGCGTCGCCGTTGTCGCCGCCCGCATCCAGCTTCGCCGCGATATCCCAGTACTCGGCCGAGCGGAATGCCATCCGCTCGCGCTCGCGCTGCACGATCACCCTGGTCGCGACCGACTGCACCCGGCCCGCCGACAGCCGCGGCATGACCTTCTTCCACAGCACCGGACTGACCTCGTAGCCGTACAACCGGTCCAGGATGCGCCTGGTTTCCTGCGCATCGACCAGATCGTTGTCCAGATCGCGGGTATCGGCCGCGGCGGCCAGAATGGCGGGCTCGGTGATCTCGTGGAACACCATGCGTCGCACCGGCACCTTGGGTTTCAACGTCTCCAGCAGGTGCCAGGCGATCGCCTCACCCTCACGGTCGGGGTCGGTGGCGAGGTAGAGCTCGTCGGCATCGGCCAGCAGACTCTTGAGCTCGGAAACCTTGGCCTTCTTATCCGGACTCACCACATAGATGGGTTCGAAGTCATTGTCGACGTCGACGCCGAGGCGCGCCCAGGACTGGCCCTTGTACTTGGCGGGCACGTCCGCCGCACCGCGCGGCAGGTCCCGGATATGACCGACCGAGGCCTCGACCGTGTAATTGCGACCCAGATAGGGCGCTATTTTGCGGGCCTTGGTCGGGGACTCGACGATCACGAGACGACGCAGGGGACGGCCCTGGTCGGCTGCACCGCGGTCTCGTGTTGCCACCGGCGAATACACCTTTCCTTATCGACCCGCGCGGCGCTTTTTCGCGCTGTGCGCGGCTGGGGCAAGCGGCGGCGACGGGGAGGACGTTGCCACCAGACACGTTTATACCTTGACGCGACGTGTGGCCGAGCGCTTGCGACTCGAACCACAGAGCGTACCTGCGTCGCTGGTGATCAGTATGCAGTGCCTATGGCGATACGACCGCACCGCAGGTACGCGTCGGTTTTTGTCTTACCCCAGATATAGCTCGTCCCTCACCTCCGTTGCCGGTGGTGAGGGACGAGCGGATTGTTTCGACGCTCAGCTGAGCGCGCGAACTCCGGTGGCCTGCGGGCCCTTGGTGCCCTGGCCAACCTCGAACTCGACCTTCTGGTTCTCCTCGAGGGTGCGGAAACCCGACCCCTGGATCTCGGAGTAGTGGACGAAGACGTCAGCGGAGCCGTCCTCCGGCGCGATGAAGCCGAACCCCTTCTCCGCGTTGAACCACTTCACAGTTCCCTGTGCCATTCTGTTCCTTCTCTTTTCTTACCGGAACGGCGGACAAGTAGGTTCATCCACCGGGTCCGTTCCGACCGCTGTACTGTTGGTTCCCCCTGCAGGAAAGCACCAAGCACACCGTTCGCAACATCGATCCTGCTGACGGTTTGGACTTTGGATCCGTCCCTCGAACACAGAAGCTTGCGACCAGGAACTAGTGAACCATGTCTTCGAGCAATTCAACAGTCGAGTTACCGACAATTTGCAAAAAAGTTGATCTTGCGAATGCGCAGGTGAGGGACACAATGCCGGAATCCAGACTTGTGGTTCGTTTGCTTACGGATAACCGAGCCAGTATCTGGCAAACAGCCTGTGACCCAGGTCGCTATTTGGTATCGAAATGGCAGGTAGGGCTTCCCAAGCGCACACGTTTCACACTTTCTGCGCGTGTCGCGGAGCCCGAGTCGTGAATCCGACCGACCCGGCGACTCGGCCACGCGCCAGCAACGGCCGAAGTTACGGGGCATCGTTGCTGAATCGTGTCCTCGACGGGGCGCCCGACGACGACCCCCGTCTCACCCATGTCGTCGAGCTCGCCGCACGGCCCGCAGCCACGACTACCTGGCCGGATTGGGCCGCGCCCGACGTCGTCGCCGCGCTGCGAGCCACCGGAGTCGAGGCGCCGTGGACTCATCAGACCAGGACCGCCGCCCTCGCCGCGAGCGGCCGGCACGTTGTCGTCAGCACCGGCACAGCATCCGGGAAATCGCTCGGCTACCAACTACCGGTACTCACCGCACTGCGCGAGGATCCACTCGCCACTGCCCTTTATCTGGCGCCGACCAAGGCATTGGGTGCTGATCAGCTGCGGGCAATAGCGGAATTGACGCACGAGGGGCCGTTGCGGGATGTCCATCCGGCCACCTACGACGGGGACACACCGGCCGAGGTCAGGCAGTGGGTGCGGGCCAATGCCCGCTTGATCCTCACGAATCCGGACATGCTGCACGTCGGCATGTTGCGCTCACATCAGCGCTGGGCCAGGGTGTTGCGCAGGCTGCGCTATGTGGTGGTCGACGAATGCCACGCCTACCGGGGCGTATTCGGCTCGCATGTGGCGCTGGTGTTGCGCAGGCTGCGGCGGATCGCGGCACATTACGGCGCGGATCCCGTCTTCATACTGTGCTCGGCCACCACGGCCGAGCCCGCGGCTGCGGCATCCCGGCTGATCGGCGCGCCCTGCGCCGCGGTCACCGAGGACGGATCGCCGCAGGGCTCGCGCACCATCGCACTGTGGGAGCCGCCGCTGTTGACCACCCTGACCGGCGAAAACGGTGCGCCGGTTCGGCGATCCGCTACATCGGAGGCGGCCAGGATCATGGCCGATCTGGTGGTCGAAGGCGCGCGCACGCTCGCATTCGTCAGGTCGCGGCGGGCCGCCGAGCTGACCGCGATCGAGGCGCGCAGGCTGCTCGCCGACGTCGATCCAGAGCTCAGCAAACGAGTCGCCGCCTACCGGGCGGGTTATCTCGCGGAGGATCGGCGCGAACTGGAGGCCGCGCTGTCGGACGGGTCGCTGCTGGGGGCGGCCACGACGAATGCGCTGGAGCTCGGCGTCGATATAGCGGGGCTGGATGCGGTCGTGATCTCGGGTTTTCCGGGCACGGTCGCCTCGTTCTGGCAGCAGGCCGGGCGCGCGGGGCGGCGCACGCAGGGGTCGCTGGTGCTGCTGGTGGCCAGGGACGATCCGCTGGACACCTTCCTTGTCCACCACCCCGAGGCGCTGCTGGACAAGCCGATCGAGGCCACCATCACCGATCCGCACAACCCCTATGTATTGGGTCCGCAATTGCTGTGCGCGGCGTTGGAACTCCCGCTCACCGATGACGAGGTCGACGAGCTCGGGGCGGGCGGGGTGCTCGCCGATCTCGCAGGTCAGGGGTTGATTCGACGCCGCAACGGCGCGGTGCGCGACGGTAGCGCGCGCTGGTTCGCGACGGCCGAGGCGCAGCCGCACGATGCTGTCGACGTGCGCGGCGGCATCGGCACACCCATTGCCATCGTGGACGGCGAGACCGGCAGATTGCTCGGCACGGCCGATGCCGGAAGAGCGCGAGCGACGCTGCACGAAGGGGCCGTTCATCTGCATCAAGGCGATACCTACCTGGTCGATGAGCTGGATCTAGAGGGCGGTGTGGCCTTCGTGCGCAGCACCGATCCCGGCTGGACCACGAGCGCAAGACAGGTCACCTCCATCGCCGTCGACGCGGTGACCGAAGAGCGCAACCACGGCCGGGTGACGACCGCATTGGCGCAGGTCAGCGTCACCAGCCAGGTAATCGGGTATCTGCGCACGCTACGCACCGGCGAGGTATTGGATCTGGTCGAGCTGGATATGCCGGAGCAGACGCTGCCGACGCGCGCGGTGCTGTACACGGTGACACCCGAGCTGCTGGCCGCGGCAGGCCTGGATACGCCACGGGTACCGGGTGCGCTGCACGCCGCCGAACATGCGGCGATCGGTCTATTACCGCTGGTCGCGACGTGTGACCGGTGGGATATCGGCGGCGTTTCGACCGCCGAGCATCCGGATACCGGACTGCCGACAGTATTCGTCTATGACGGGCAGCCCGGTGGTGCGGGCTTCGCCGAACGCGGGTTCGCGCAGCTATATCGCTGGTTGTCGGCCACGCTCGCGGTGATCGAGACGTGCACCTGCGCAGTCGGATGCCCGTCCTGCGTACAGTCGCCCAAGTGCGGCAATGGCAACCATCCGCTGGACAAGGCCGGTGCGGCCCGCCTGCTGGCCGCGGTTCTGGGTGAACTGGCCGCCGATACGGGCAACTGAACAGCACGGCGAAGGCACCGCACTCGATTCGTGACAGCGCCGACCCCCGAACGTGATCACCTGTCCACGTTTCCGGGTGGTCACCAGGGGTTATAGGCACGCGGCGGCGTGCCTCGCGCCTGCGGCGCCGGGCGTGTCGGACCGCCGAATAAAGAGGATTAGATTCATGTTAACTGAGGTATTGCCACGGCCATTACCGTCCGACGTGCAGATTCATTCGATTGCGTTCCGCGGTTACTAAGTAAATTGAGGCAATGGCGTATTTATTCGAGCATCGCAATTACCGAATTCCGGCATCGTGAAGTACCACTGGCGAGTGTAAGTACGTACCGGTCACACTCCGACTTCTACAGGTCCGGCACGAGCAACCGCGCGAACAGTCCGCTTTCCTAACAGACCCATTGGTACATTCCCTTCAGCAGTGACGATCACATCCCACTGCACGACTTCACACTGCTGAATCCGCACTCCCATCCGTCGCGCAATCTCCGCCGCTTCCGCACATCCGACATCGGCCCCTCGCGCGAGTTCCCCCGCTGCCGCCAATGCCGCCAAATCCGCCGCAGCCTGCGCCCGATGCCGCGCTACTACAACCGACCCAACCTGAGCGATCAATAGCGTCGCGCCGATCAAAGCAGCCAGCGCGAAGCAGGCGAACATCGTCGCAACGCCGTCGTCCCGCCGCACCTCACCGACCGCGTTCGCTTTGCGCGCCTGCTCCACTCCATCGAGGCCGTCCGCACCCCTGGAAGCAATCGCATCGCACCCGTGGTCAGTTCGGTTGTCCGCCCGGAATCCCCACGAGTGACGACGCTGCCCCACACCTCCGAATGCACAGTCGCTGCGCCGACGGTCGATTCGATCACCAGCCCTGGCCTGCCGCATCAGGACGCTATGTCCACTGGCACCTCGGCCACCTCCGAGCGAGGGTGCTCCGCACCCGCGGTCGACTCGTACGTCCCGGGCTTGCCGCACTGCGATGTAAAACCCGTGCGTTCCGTCTGATGTAAACGCACTGGACCAACCGGCAGCGGCGGCGCAGCAGCGACGTGCTGTGCACCGGTCGACGATGCCGCTGCGATTGTGGGCGCCTCGTTGGCAGAGCGGGTTGTTCGGCGGAACTGCTTCTACTGCTCGGTCACTGGGCATCCTTACTGCCGCGGTTCGGGGGCGCGGCACGTCGCTGTCCTTCATCTGTGTTGTGCCCGGTAGCACGTCGCGGTCCATTGGTCGGCCGTTGTTGGTCACGGCTCGGCTCCTGGCTCGCGGGTAGCGACGGCCTCGGCGCGTATGACCAGTAAGGGCAGCAGGGGTGCGTGGGCGGAGACCGCCGCGACTACCCGGTCGCCCTCACTGCGCAGCGAGATGTCGGCGGTCGGCGGAGCTACCCGCCGCGCCGCCGACACCGCATTCGCTTGATCACCGCGGGCAGCCAGCCTGGCCGCTTCGCGAGCGGCGTCGACACAGCGCACCTGCGTCGACGCCGCGAGCAAGGCACCGACGCACAGCACCACCGCAAACACGATGGCAGCCAGCGCGATCGCCGCCTCAACCGTCACCGCACCCCGATCGTCACCGAGATGCGTTGCACCACAGTAGTTTAATCGACAACTACCCTGCGCTAGACCGCGGTATTCAACGCCTTGTCGATGATCTTCGTCAGCGCGTTCACAATGCTGTCCCCGGTCACCACCCCATACAGCACGGCCCCGAACGCCGCAGCCGCAATAGTCCCGATCGCATACTCCGCCGTACTCATCCCGTCGTCCGCGACCAGCACCCGCAGCACTCCAGCCCGCACCTCCGTGCCAACGGCCCTCAGCCGAAGCATCACCCGATCCCGCATCATCCCCGTTCGCACCGTCTTCCCCTCTCATTCCCGCCCGCGCGGCCACTCCGCGCCGACACGCTCTTCCCGGCCGCGCACGCCCCGGCACCGCACCACACTGCTCAACCGTCCCGAGCAACGCACTCGGTAGCTCCGCGACGCCACCTTCAACACCGCCGCGTTCGACAGAACCGTGCGTGCCCTGCACCGGGTCGACAATGTCCCGCGCACGCACTCCGCGCCCATCCGCTCTTCCCCGCCGCGCACGCTCCGGCACCGCAGCACACAGCTCAACGCTCCCGAGCGCAGCACCCAGCAGCTCAGCAACGGCACCTTTGCCGTGATCGACAACGCCCCGCGCGCGCACTCCGCGTCCATACGCTCTTCCCTGCCGCGCACGCTCCGGCACCGCACCACACAGCTCAACGCTCCCGAGCGCAGCACCCAGCAGCTCAGCAACGGCACCTTTGCCGTGATCGACAACGCCCCGCGCGGCGGTCTCCGGCGCGATCGCGCCCAGGTAGGTCCTGCTCCGAATGGGCATCCCCAACTCGGTAGTGCCCCGTGCTGCGCTGTCCGGGGCAGCAGAACCGTCGGAAGCGGTACCGCCTCGCTGGGTCGTTCGCAACTCGGTCGTTCGCGAACCTGCCGCTGGTGATGCAGTACTTCTCTGCCGTGTAGTTCTCATAGCAGTCCGCCTCCGAGGACGCGGCTCGCGAGGCCGATTACTACGGGGACGATGCCGAGGCAGACGAAGGCTGGGAGGAAGCAGAGGCCCAGGGGGCCGCCGATGAGGACACCAGCGCGTTCGGCGCGGGCGGCGGCCGCATCTTCGACTCCGCTGCGGCGCTGTTCGGCCAGTTCGCCGATGGCGGTGGCGAGTGAGGCACCGGAACGGGCGGAGCGCCGAGCCATGCGTGCCAGCGAATCGACCTCCTCGGCGCCTGGTTGGTCTGCGCCGTCGCGGGCCACCTGATCCCAGGCGGTTGCCGCGTCCGCGCCCAGTGCCAGCAGGTCGGCCGCCTTGCGCAATGCCGCGCCGAGGGCTGGCGGCGCGCTCGGTGCCACCGCGCGGGCCGCAGATGCCATCGGCAATCCCGCTCGTAGGCAGGCGGCCAGCAGGTCGAATACCGAGGCTATGGCCAGCGGATCGCTGTTGATGCTGCGCGGAGATACCAGGGCGACCGGCTGTGGAACCGACTCTCCTAACGCCCGCAATCGTCGATTCATCGCAACTCGTCCAGGCAGCACGACCAATGCCATTGCGAGCAAAAGCACTGGCGCACTGGTGATCCCAATCATCCCAACCCCTTCGAATCCGTGAGTGACCAGCAGATTTGTTTCATACGAAGACCTTTCGCGTGATCGCGTCGGTCCACAGCAAGCCGATGCACGCCAGCGCCGCGCCGAGTGGCAGCAGTACGGTTCCGGCACCCGGGCTCAGCAGCACGTGCAGTGGAGCGGCACCCATCAGTTGGCCCAGGCCGATACCGAGGAGCGGTAGGCCCGCCAGGACCACCGCTGTGGCGCGAGCACCGGCGAGCGCGGCCGTGGTGCGCGTGCGAAAACGAAGGCGCCCCAATAGGTCCGCGCGAGCAGCCGAGAGCAGTTCCGCGAGAGCTAGACCGTGGCGCTCGGCGACCTGCCACGCGTCGGCGATCCTGGCGAGTTCCGCGTCGACGATCGAATCGGATTCGCGCAATCCGTCCGCACCGGAACCACCGAGTCTGCTGCGCGCCGCGCTCACCGCGAAGACGCGTGCGGCCTCCCCGCGCGACTCCTGCGCGGCCACCTCCGCCGCCGCACTCGGATGCGCACCTACCCGCAGCTCTCCGATCACCGCCTCGAGCGCGTCCAACAGATAGGCGCACTCCGCACTGCGCCGCCGCTCCCGACTCGCCCGCCGCACCCGAATACCGACCATTCCCCCAACCAGCACCGCCGCAACCAACGGACCGACACCAACGGCCGACGCCCCCGCGACGACAACAGCGAAGGCCACCCGAAACCCACTGCCCCGCCGAAACTTTCGGGCACCGGCCGACGCCGTGAACAGCCTGACGAACCGACGCCGCGAACTCGGCGGCGGCGCCAGCAAAACCACGATCGCCAGACACACCAATCCCGCGATCATCGACCGAACCGTTCGCCGACCAGACACCGCGACGGCGCCATCCGACCAGCAATTCCCGAGTGCACCGCTGCCGCGATCAGGCTGGACCGCAACGCTGCCGGAGTCGCGTCCGCGCGCAGCACCGGCACCGCATCCGACGACGGGACCACAGGCACGCGCGACAGCGAAGCCGTCCGGGTTGCGAGCGCCGTGCGCTCCATTCCCGCATTCATTGGTCGAGCCGTTCGTCTAGGAGACGGGTGAGGGTGGGGGCGGCGGGGGTGGACGCTTGGTTGGCGTGCCAGGCGGCGGCTATGGTGACCCGGCCTTGGGAGTCGCGGTCTACGATGCCGATTTCGCGGAGGCCGCGGGAGCCGTCGGCTCGGCGGTGGACGTGCAGTACGACCTGGACGGCTGCGGCGAGTTGGCTGTGTAGGGCGGCTCGGTCCATACCGCCCAGCGCGGCAAGGGCTTCCAGGCGGGCGGGGACCTCGCGGGGTGAGTTCGCGTGGACCGTGCCCGCGCCGCCGTCATGGCCGGTGTTCAGGGCCGTCAGGAGGTCGACTACCTCTGCGCCGCGGACTTCACCGACGACGATTCGGTCGGGTCGCATTCGCAAGGCCTGCCGCACAAGATCGCGGACGGTTACCGCGCCGACGCCCTCGACGTTCGCGGTGCGTGCGACCAGGCGCACTACGTGGGGATGCGGGGGCGCCAGTTCCGCGGCGTCTTCGACGCAGATGATGCGTTCGTCGGCGGCGACCTCGGCCAGTAGGCCGGACAGGAGCGTTGTCTTGCCCGCGCCGGTTCCGCCGACCACCAGGAAGGCGAGCCTGGCCCGAATGATCTGCTCCAGTAGAAGTTTCGCGTCGGCGGGTACCGCGCCCGCCGCCGCGAGCGCATCCAGTCCCTGTGTCGCCGGACGCAGCACGCGTAGCGACAGGCAGGTGCCGCCGTGTGCCACCGGCGCCAACACCGCGTGCAGCCGGACTCCGAACGAATCCCCCAGTGCCGCTTCCCTTCCGGATAAGCGGCCGTCCACCCAGGGTTGCGCGTCGTCGAGCCGCCGCCCGGCCGACAGCGCCAACCGCTGTGCCAAGCGGCGCACCGCCGCCTCGTCCGGGAAGACGACCGAGGTGCGTTCCAGCCCACGGCCCCGGTCGATCCACACCGCATCCGGCGCGGTCACCAGCACGTCGGCGACCCTGGGATCGTGCAGCAGCGGCTCCAGCAGCCCCGCTCCGGTCATCTCGGTCTGCAACAGCCGCAATGCCCGCAGCAGATCGGTGTCACCGAGCACGCCACCCGCCTCGGTCCGGATAGCAGCCGCCACCTGCGCAGGATCCGGATCCCCCGACGCTCCCGACAACCGTTCCCGCACCCGATCCAACAACTCCGACGTCACCAACGCACTCATCGCAGCCCCTTCTCAGCCGGAGCGCTGAGCACCCGGAGCACTGCGTCCGCAGCGTCGCGGAGAGGCCCGCGGCGCAAAGTAAGCCCACCGCGTTCGAGGCGGGCGGCGAGGCCGGGCTGAGCTCGGACGGCGGCGAGGAGGGGGAGGTCGAGGACCTCGGCGACCTCGTGGCCGCGGAGTCCGCCGGGGGCCGGGCCGCGGACTACCAAGCCCTGGTTGGGATTTCGCCTACCGATATGGGCGGCGACCGATTCGGCGGCGGCTACGGCGCGCAGGCGAGCGGGGACGACCAGGACGACGAGGTCGGCCGCATCGAGTATCTGGTCGGCGTGTGGGCCGCGTTCGCCCGAGATGTCGCATATCACCAAATCGCCTGCGGCACGGCCCGCTTCGATGACGGCACGGACGGCGGCAGCGCCGATTTCGGCGGGCAAGCGTCCGGCACCGCCGCGGCCGCAGGACAGCACCGCCAGTCCTGGGACGGCTGCCGGCAGTGCGCTGTGCAGTGCGGCGGCCGACACCCGGCCGTCCTCGATCACCAGATCCGGCCAGCGCAGTCCGGTCCCGGTTTCGATGCCGAGCAGCAGGTCGAGACCGCCGCCGAGGGGTGCGCCATCGACGAGCACGGTGTCGTGCCGGAAGCGCTCGGCGGCGGATCGCAGTCCGGTCGCCGCGGCCAACGTGGAGGCGCCCGCACCGCCGCTGGCACCCGCGATCGCGACGACAACACCGTCGCCGACGCGGTATTCGCCATGCTCAGCAAACTTCTCGATAAGTCCGACCGCGGCACCGGGGAGCGCGATGACGCGTTCGGCACCGACAGCCGCGGCGGCCTGCCAATCGGTCAATCCGGGTTCCCCGTCTGTCACCAGCACGATGCCGATCCGCCGGAGATAACCGGCCCGCGCACAGTTCTCGGCCGCCACTGTGTCGAGGATCACCAGAGGCGCCGCCACCCAGGTGTGCCGACCGACCGAGAGCGCGCGCTCGTCGAGCTCGCGCTCCGCGGCCGCCGCGACCCGGCGCACCTCATCGCGCAGTCGGGTGTCCTGGATGAGCACGAGCGCGGGCGGCGGCGTGAGTGCCGGGGCGGCTTCGAGATTCATGCAGGTCAGCGTGCTCGAAGACGTAGCCGAGCAGAAGATGCAATATGCCGAATGTGGATAACTCGGGGGGTGTGGATAAATCCGGAGGCCCGAAACCGGGGGAACCTACCCCGAAATAGAGGACGGCCCCAGCCGGGGGGGGAGGAGGCTGGGGCCGTCGGGTTCAGCCCCGGGGGGTCGGGCTGAACGCGCCTGGACTATGTCCAGGTGCCAGCAATACTACACCCAAGCCCGGGCCACAACGCAAGTCTGTCGACGGAGAACTTTGTGGCCACCACCGGCCCGGCGTCTCCGGGGCAAACCCGCCGAACAAACCAGACGCCCGACCCGTCCGACAGCCTCGCGACGGCATGCATATTCTGAACGGGTGACGGCCGATGGCGACCAGACAGAGCTCGAGGACCAGACGGCACGGGACGCGACGCCGGCGAAGCGACCGAGCGCCGGTGGCGAGCGCGTGGCCGCCTTCTTCGATCTCGACAAGACGGTGATCGCGAAATCGAGCACCTACGTGTTCAGTAAGCCCTTCTACGCACAGGGCCTGCTGAACCGGCGCGCGGTGCTGGAGAGCAGTTACGCTCACTTCCTGTTCATGCTCTCGGGCGCCGACCACGATCAGATGGAGCGCATGCGCGCCAATCTGACGAATATGGTCGCGGGCTGGGATGTGGAGCAGGTGAAATCCATTGTGGCCGAAACACTTCACGAACTCGTCGACCCGCTGATCTATGCCGAGGCCGCGGATCTCATTGCCGACCACAAGATCCGGGGACACGATGTGGTGATCGTCTCGGCCTCGGGCGAGGAGATCGTCGGTCCGATCGCCGAGGTGCTCGGCGCCTCGCATACCGCGGCGACCAGGATGGTGGTCGAAGACGGCCGCTACACCGGCGAGGTCGAATTCTATTGCTATGGTGCGGGTAAAGTGACCGCGATCGAAAAGCTCGCCGCCGCTGAGGGTTACGACCTGTCGCGGTGTTATGCCTACTCCGATTCGGTGACCGATCTACCGATGCTGAGCGCGGTGGGGCACCCGACGGCGGTGAACCCGGATCGCAATCTGCGACGCGAAGCGGTGGCCAAGGGCTGGCCGATTCTCACGTTCTCCAACCCGGTCTCGCTGTGGGCGCGTTTCCAGAGTCCGTCCTCGACCACCCTTGCCGCGACGGCGGCGGTCGGGCTGAGCGCGGTGCTGGCCGGGGCGATCAGCTACCGGCTGTTACGCAGGCGCCGCTGAGCCATTGCCGTCCGGTGCGGGCCGCGAGGCTGGCTGCCGAGGGGCGCGACGGAGGCTTGCAGACATATCACAGAGGCCGCTGCGACCAGGCATTTAACCACGAAACGCCGGTAGACGCGCCGGTTATTTAATGTTTTTCCAAGCCTTGATGTGAGGGCAGTCACAGGTGTAGAAAGGTAACTACGGAAGGGCGGAAGGCCTGAGCGGAACCGGAAGAGAAGGTTCAGCTCCCCGACCTACCCTTCCCAGCACGGGCACCAGGCACCCACGCGGAGCGCGCCGCGACAAGGGCAGAAGCGTTGTGGGCCTGCGAGATCCGGGTTTCGACGGCGAAGGCCTCGCACAGGTTGCGGGGATGAACCGGCCGGAGTTCGGATAATCGCCGAGGCCGCAGAACACAACCCACCTAGCACGCTTGGTAACCGGGTATCCGTGCTAGCGGGCGGTGAGGTCGTCAACGACAACGCCGCCCGCTTTGATGTGTGCAGCCCCCTATCCGGATGCCGCATCGGCGATCGATGTCGCTTCGCGCGCACCGTCTTCGAAGGCGCCGCAGCACAGGATGACCCAGCCGCCCACCGCATCCGGGGCACCCGAGCCGAATCCGGCCACCGCATCCAGATACTGCTGACGCCGCCGCAACCAGAACACCTCCGGTACGCCGAGGCTGTGCGGGTCCAGCCCACTGGACGCGGCCACCAGTCGAGAGGCCGCCCGCGCCACGATGCCGTCGGCCGTACCGAACGGCCGCAAGTTCAGTAGCTCACCGTGCACGACCGCCGCGATGACCGGTGCCGGTGCCTTGGATCCGAGCACGGTCTGCACCAACAGGTCGAGCCGTTCGGCCACCCCGCCGTCAGCGCGCGGCCGCCCGAGCAGTGCCTCGTCGGTCACCAGATCGGCCGCGGCCAGCAGATGCAGCCGGGCCAGCGCCTGCAGCGGTGCGCGCTGCCAGGTGCCGACCAGATTCCGCAGCGCGTCACCGTCGAGCGCCTGCCCGACCCGCAGTGAGCCGGCCAGGATCGGATCCCCGACCCGGCCGTCGGCGGGCAGCTCGGTACTGCCGCCTTCGATGGCGGCGGATGAGCGCGCGGCACGCACGGCCGCCTCGGCGGCCGTGGTCGGCCAGCCCCGCCGGTTCGCCTTGTGCCGGTGCACCGCGGCGAGCGCGTCACGCGCCTGGTCGGCGGCTTCGCGCACTCCTGGCAGATCGACGAGGGGCTGTAGCGGATCGGTCACTGAGACATTCTGCAGCGCCTGCGGCGCTGCGTGTTCGCGGCCCCCCGGTGTCTCGCATCCGACCCTTTCGAGCGACCTGCAAGCAGTCGCCAGCGGCGCCGTCGAGACATACGACTGCGTCGTATGTGCTTCGACGACTCGGCTGTGTTCGATGACCGCGCCTTCGGCGCGGACGCGAGACGGGCCGCGAACTCCTCGCTCGTAAGACTCGCTCCGTCGGGGTCCGGTCCGCGAGGTATCTATCGCCCCTTGGTCAGCCCGCCAGCAGGTCCCGCCCGGGAATGGCGTCGAGCAGGCGGCGGGTGTACTCCTCCGTGGGGTTCTGGAAGACCTCGTCGGTGGTGGCCGCTTCCACGATCCTGCCGGTTTGCATGACCAGGACGTCGTCGGCGATCTGGCGGACGACGGCAAGGTCATGGGTGATGAACAGATAGGACAGACCCAGCTCGGCTTGTAAGTCGTTGAGCAGCTTGAGGATCTGGGCCTGGACGAGGACGTCGAGCGCGGAAACCGCCTCGTCGCACACCACGACCTCCGGGGAGAGCGCGAGCGCACGCGCCACCGCGACGCGCTGGCGCTGGCCACCGGAGAGTTCATTGGGGTAGCGGCGCATTACCGAGGACGGCAGCGACACCTTGTCCAGCAGATCGCGCACCGTTGCCTCACGTTCCTTGGCGGTGCCGATTTTGTGCGTGCGCAGCGGTTCCTCGATGGTGCGGTAGATCGAGTACATCGGATCCAGCGAACCGTAAGGGTCCTGGAAGATCGGCTGCACTCGGCGGCGAAATGCGAACGCGCCCTTGCGATCCAGCTTCGCCACTTCGCGACCGTCGAAGGTCACCGAACCCGATGTCGGTTCGAGCAGACCCAGAACCATCTGTGCCACCGTCGATTTGCCCGAACCGGACTCGCCGACGATGGCTGTGGTCGTGCCGCGCTTCAGCCGGAACGACACATCGTCTACGGCGACGAAATCCGTCGACTTCCACGGCGTACTACCCCGAATCTTGAACGCCTTGGTCAGCTTCTGTGCGACCACCACGTCATCGGAGACCGCCGCGATTTCGGCATCGGCCGCCGCGACCTCTTCCGCGACCTGTACGGCCTGCTTACGCACGGCTATGCGCTCACGCACCGAGGACAGCCGCTGCGAGGCGAGCGAGGGCGCGGAATTCACCAGCTTCTTGGTGTAGAGGTGCTGTGGTTCGCGCAGAATCTGCAGTGCCGGACCGGATTCCACCACCTTGCCCCGATACATCACCACCAGGTGCTCGGCGCGTTCGGCGGCCAGGCCGAGGTCGTGGGTGATGAGCAGGACCGCGGTGCCGAGTTCGCTGGTGAGTCCGTCGAGATGGTCGAGGATCTGCCGCTGCACCGTCACGTCGAGGGCGGAGGTCGGCTCGTCGGCGATCAGCAGTTTGGGTCGGCAGGCCAATCCGATGGCGATGAGCGCGCGCTGGCGCATACCGCCGGAGAATTCGTGCGGATACTGGTTCACCCGGCGCGTCGCATCCGACATCCCGGCTTCCTCGAGCAGTTCGATGGCGCGCTGCTTGGCCGCCTTGCCTTTGGCAATGCCATTGGCCTCCAAGGTCTCTCGAATCTGGAACCCGATCTTCCACACCGGATTCAGATTCGACATCGGATCCTGCGGCACCAACCCGATACCGCTACCGCGGACCGCGACGACCTCCCGTTTCGACGCCTTCGCCAGATCCTTGCCGTCGAACCTGATCGAGCCGGAGGTGACCTGCCCGGTGCCGGGCAGCAGGTCGATAATGCTGTGTGCGGTCGTGGATTTCCCGGATCCGGATTCGCCGACGATGGCGACGGTCTGGCCCGGATACACCGTCAGACTGACGTCGCGCACCGCCGGAATCTTCTTGCCCTCGGAGGAGAAGCAGACGTTGAGATCCTCGATTTCGAGCAATGGTTTATCCGACATCGCCGCGGTCACCTCTTCCTCGCCTTCGGATCGAGCGCGTCCCGCAGCGCGTCGCCGAGCAGGATGAAGCTCAGCACCGTGAGCGCCAGAGCCGTAGCGGGATAGAACAAAATCGGCGATCCGCCGCGCAACTCGTGCTGGTTGGTATTGATATCCGAGCCCCACGACACGATCGTGCGCGGCAGGCCGACACCGAGGTAGGACAGCGTCGCCTCGGTGACGATGAACGCACCGAGCCAGATCGTGGTGACCACGATCAGCGGCCCGGCCGCATTCGGCAGCACATGGCGCAGCAGCGTGCGTATTCGGGAGACTCCCAATGCCTTCGCCGCCGTGACATATTCGCTGTTCTTCGCCTCGATCACCGCACTGCGCGCGATGCGTGCGGCCTGTGGCCAGGTGAATGCGGCCAGGATGAGGATGACGGTCCAGATCGTGCGCGAATCGAGCAACTGCATGATGACGATCGCGGCCAGCATCAGCGGAATCGCGTAGAAGATCTCCGCGATGCGCGATACCACCGAATCGAGCAACCCGCCGTAGAAGCCCGCGAGGGCCCCGAGCATGCCGCCGACCAGCAGGAATACCGTGGTGGCACCCAAACCCGCCATTACGGAAGCTCGCGCGCCGTAAACGGTTCGGGTGTAGACATCGCAACCCTGCTTATCGAAACCGAACGGATGTCCGGGCCCGCGCGGATCCATGCTGAAATCGCCGTTGCAGTAGCGCGGATCCTGATCGGAGAACAGGCCGGGCCACAGCACCACGATGGCGATGAACACGATCAGCACCGCGGCCACGATGAAGATCGGATTGCGGCGCAACTGCCGCCAGGCGTCGTGCCAGATGCTGGTCGGCGAACCGGTATCGACGACCTGATCGGTGGCGAGCACCTCGACTTCATCGGGCGGCGCGACGAAATGCTGCTGCCGGTCCGGAGCTTTCTTCTCGAGCTCAGGCATATCGGATCCTCGGGTCGAGCGCGGCATAGAGCAGATCGATGATCAGATTCGAGATCAGGAAGATCACGATGAGCACGGTCACGAAGGAGACCACCGTCGGCGGCTCACCGCGGGTAATCGCCTGGTACAGCGTCCCACCCACGCCCGGGATGTTGAAGATGCCCTCGGTGACGACCGCGCCGCCGATCAACGCACCGAGATCGGCGCCGAGAAAGGTGATCACCGGAATCATCGAGTTACGCAGAATGTGCACGGTGACCACGCGTGGGCGACTGAGCCCCTTCGCGGTCGCGGTGCGCACGTAATCGGCGGACATGTTCTCCGCCACCGAATTTCGGGTCAGCCGGAGCACATAGGCGAACGACAGTGACCCGAGAACGAATGCGGGCACGAGCAATTCACCGACGCTGGCCTTACCCGTGACGGTCACCGGCGCGATACCCCACTTCACACCCAGGACGAACTGGGCCAGGAACCCGATCACGAAGATCGGCACCGCGATGATGATCAGGCTGACCACCAGCAGCGTGGAATCGAACAGTTTGCCTTTGCGCAGTCCCGCGATCAAACCGAAGACGACACCGAAGACACCCTCGATGAGCACCGCCATGAAGGCCAATTTGATGGTGATCGGGAAGGCGCGGGCGAGTTCGTCGCGCACCGGCCGACCGGAGAAGGCCGTCCCGAAGTCGAGGGTGAAAATGCCCTTCAGATACAGCAGATACTGCACGATGAACGGACGATCCAGGTGATAACGCGCACGCAGTTGGGCCTCCACGGCAGGCGTCATCGGCTTGTCGCCGGCCAGCGCGTGAATCGGATCGCCCGGAACTAAGAAGACCAGTGCATAGATGAGCAGCGTCGCCCCGAGGAAGACGGGGATCATTTGGAGCAGACGCCGCACGACATACCAGGCCATTTCGTCTCCTGGGTGAGCGGCGCGGTCGTGCCGTCGGAATGTGCGGCACGACCGCGCCGAGCGGCTACTTCTCGATGTTTTCGAAGTCGAACAGGCCATTCCAGGCCAGGTCGGCCTTCTTCACCTTGTCCGAACGTCCCGCCGCGGCAAGATAATCGAGCACGGGGATATCGGCCATATCCTTGATCAGCAACGCCTGCGCCTGCGCCACGATCTTGTACGACTCCTCGAGTGTCGGCGCGGCCAGTGCGGCGTCGAGCAGGTGGTCGAATTCGGGGCTCTTGTAGTCGACGTTATTGGTCTCGGAGTAGCTGTAGTACTGCGAGGTGAGGAATTGCAGCATGGTCGGGTAGTCGCCCTGCCAGCCGTAGCGGAACGACTTGCCGATCGTCTTCTGGTTCACCAGATCTCGGATGTTCTTGAACGTCGGATACGGCGCACCGACGGCATCGATACCGAGGGTGTTCTTGATGCTGTTGGCCACGGCCTCGATCCACGCCTGGTGGCCGCCGTCGGAGTTGTAGGCGATTTCGTAGCGCCCCGACCACGGCGAAATGGCATCGGCCTGCGCCCAAATCTTCTTGGCCTCTTCGGGGTTGTACTTCAATACCTCCGAGCCGGGCAGATTGCCGTTGAACCCGGGCAGGGTGCTCGAGGTGAAGTCGCGCGCCGGAATCTTGGTGCCGTTGAAGATGGTGTCGCAGATCTGCTGCCGGTTGATCGCCATCGAGATGGCCCGGCGCCGCAGCAGCCCTTCCTCACCGCCGAAATGCGGGACATTGGACTGGACGCCGATGTGCTGATTCTGCGCCGACGGCTCCAGGATCGCGCGATCGCCGAGGTCCTTCTTGTACGAAGTCAGCGCGCTGTCCGGAATGGTGTCGAGGGTATCGAGATTGCCTGCCTGCAGATCCGAGTAGGCGGTATCGAACGACTGGTACATGACGAAGCGCAGACCCTTGTTCTTGGGCGCACGGCCGCCCTTGTAGTCCGGGTTGGGCACCATGTCGATCTTGACGTTGTGCTCCCAGGTCTGGAACTTGTACGGGCCGTTGCCGATCGGGTTCTCACCGAAGGCCTTCATATCCTTGAACGCGGCATCGGGCAGCGGATAGAACGGCGCGTAGCCGAGTTCGGTCTCGAAGTCGATGGACGGCGACTTCAGCTCGACGGTGAAGGTTCGGCCGTCGACCACCTTCAGCCCCGACATCGTTTGTGCCGTGGGCTTTTCCGCCGACACCTCGTCGAATCCGACGATCGGGGTGAACGCGTAACTCTGCAGCTGACCGTTGGTGCCGAGGGCGCCGTAGTTCCAGGCGTCGACGAAGGACTTCGCGGTCACCGTGCTGCCGTCGGTGAACTTCCAGTCCGGCTTGATGGTGATCGTGTAGGTCTTACGGTCGTTCGTCTTGATGGACTCGGCCATCTCGTCGTGCGCGACACCCTTGCCGTCGTAGTACTTCAGACCCGCGAACAGCCGGTCGACGACGCGGCCGCCCATATTCTCGTTGGTATTGGTCGGCACCAACGGATTCTGCGGTTCACCACCGTTCGTGGTGACGATGTCGGCGTCGGCACTATCGCTCGACGAGCATGCGGACAGTCCCAGGCTTGTGGCCAGCAGGACTGCCGCGGTCAACGCTGTAGCTCTGTTGAATCTCAACGCGTTCTCCCGATTTCGAGACAGGCGAAGGGGATCCGCGACGACGCATGAGCATCTGCCCAGCGCGCCTCGACTCGATCCGCCTTGGAATGCCTGGGACGTTAGCTATTCGAAGCAGCCTTGTCACCCGATTGACAGAGGTTCGTTCCACTTGTTACCAATCCGGCAACATCGTCGAAACGCGCTAAACATTAAGAAGAAGACAGCCATCCGCCGGAAGTATGCCTCCGTTGGGGCTTCCGGTATCCGGAGCTGGTTGGTCTATGACGATAGCTACCGAAGGCTCGGTTTGTCAGCGGATCGCGCAGGATACCCGCCGCGGTGACGCGATGGAAACCCATTGGACACAGCAGGCGCGGGCTGGATCACAGTTGGTTACTGTCGAAATCGACTGCGACTGCCAGCACCACGGGGCTACGTGAGGAAGAGACGAGATGACCGAAACCACCGACCACCGGGACTCGTACGCGCCGACCGCGGCATTCGCCGCGGCGGCGAATGCCGACGCGTCGTTGTACCAGCGGTCCACGGCGGATCGCGACGCGTTCTGGGCCGAGCAGGCCGACCGGCTGCACTGGGAGCAGCCGTGGACACAGGTGCTGGACTGGAGTGACGCGCCCGTCGCGAAGTGGTTCGTCGACGGCAAGCTCAATGTCGCCTACAACTGCGTGGACCGCCACGTGCTCGACGGGCACGGCGATCAGGTCGCCATCCACTGGGAGGGCGAACCGGGCGACTCCCGCGACATCACCTACGCCGAACTCCTCGCCGAAGTTTCCCGCGCCGCAAACTATCTGACCGAGCTCGGGCTCGAGGCGGGCGATCGAGTCGCCATCTATATGCCGATGGTTCCCGAGGCGATCGTGTCGATGCTGGCCTGCGCCCGGCTCGGGCTGACGCATTCGGTGGTATTCGCGGGCTTCTCCCCCACCGCGCTGCGCCAGCGCGTCGACGACGCGAGCGCCCGGTTGATCATCACCACCGACGGTCAGTGGCGGCGCGGTAAGGCCGCACCGCTGAAGGAGGCCGTCGACGAGGCGCTCTACGCCAATGGCGATGTGCCGCACACTGTCGAGCATGTACTGGTGGTGCGGCGCACGGATATCGAGGTGCCGTGGACCGAGGGCCGCGACCTGTGGTGGCACGAGACCGTCGCGCAGGCGGCCCCCGAACATCAGGCGCAGGCCTTCGATGCCGAGCACCCGCTGTTCATCCTCTACACCTCCGGCACCACCGGTAAGCCCAAGGGCATCCTGCACACCAGCGGCGGATATCTCACCCAGGCGTCCTACACCCACCACAATGTCTTCGACCACAAGGCCGGACAGGACATCTACTGGTGCACCGCCGATATCGGCTGGGTCACCGGGCACACCTACATCGTCTACGGACCGCTGTCGAACCGGACCACCCAGGTCGTCTACGAGGGCACGCCGAACTTCCCGGATGAGCACCGGCACTGGAACATCGTCGAAAAGTACAGCGTCACAATCTATTACACGGCACCGACGCTGGTTCGCACATTCATGAAGTGGGGTAGGGAGATTCCGGCCGCACATGACCTGTCCAGCATCCGGGTGCTCGGCAGCGTCGGCGAACCCATCAATCCGGAGGCCTGGCGCTGGTACCGCGAGGTGATCGGCGCGGACACCGCGCCCATCGTGGACACCTGGTGGCAGACCGAGACGGGGTCGATCATGATCTCCCCGCTGCCGGGCGTCACCGCCGCCAAGCCCGGTGCCGCGATGACACCGCTGCCCGGAATCTCGGCGAAGGTCGTCGACGAAGAAGGCAAGGCGGTCGAGCTCGGTGAGACCGAGGCCAACGGCTATCTGGTGCTCGATCAGCCGTGGCCGTCGATGCTGCGCGGCATCTGGGGCGATATGGACCGCTACCGGTCCACCTATTGGGAGCGCTACGCGGAACAGGGCTGGTACTTCGCCGGTGACGGCGCCAAACTCGATGCCGACGGCGATCTGTGGGTACTCGGCCGGGTCGATGATGTGATGAATGTGTCGGGTCACCGAATCTCCACCGCCGAGGTCGAATCCGCGCTGGTCGGTCACTCCGGCGTCGCCGAGGCCGCGGTGGTGGGCGCCAGCGATGCGACCACCGGACAGGGCATTGTCGCCTTCGTGATCCTGACGGCCGAGGCCAAGGACACCGGCGACGCGCTGATCGGCGAACTGAAGGCGGAGGTGTCGCGGGAGATCAGCCCGATCGCCCGGCCACGCGAGATCCACGTGGTACCCGAGCTGCCCAAGACCCGCAGCGGCAAGATCATGCGGCGACTGCTGCGCGATGTCGCGGAGGGCCGCGAATTGGGCGACACCTCGACGCTGGTCGATCCGAATGTCTTCGAGGCGATCCGGGCCAGCCGCGCCTGAGTCGGCACATCGCGTACGGCCGGTGACGGAATGCGTCACCGGCCGTACCCGTTAGAATTGCGTCAGGTGTGCCGGGAAGCCTGGTCGGCATGCGGTCGCGTACCTGAAAGCCGGATCGGTGGGATTGCGCGTCCGCGGTCGGAGTCCACCCTGGCGGAAGGTTTCCCGTGATCACCCAAGTGCGCTCGGAGCTGACCCGGTATCTACGCACCGAAACCGTTGGTGGCGCGATACTTCTGATCGCGGCTGCTGCCGCGTTGCTGTGGGTGAACTCGCCGTGCGGCCACAGCTACTTCACCGTCACCGAGTACGTCCTGCCGATCAAGGCGTTGCATCTGGATCTCACCGTTGCGGACTGGACCAAGGACGGTCTGCTGGCCATCTTCTTCTTCGTCGCCGGACTGGAGCTCAAACGCGAGCTGGTGGTCGGCGAGCTCGCCGATCCGAAACGGGCCCTACTGCCGATCATCGCGGCGGTCGGCGGCGTGGTCACCCCGGCGCTGATCGCATTCGCGGTCGGATTCGGCGTCGACGGGATGGACCGAGGCTGGGCGATTCCGGTGGCGACCGATATCGCGTTCGCGCTGGCTGTGCTGGCCATGACCGGATCCCGGATTCCGGCAAGCGCGCGCGTCTTCCTGCTGAGCCTCGCGGTGGTCGACGATCTGCTCGCCATCATCCTGATCGCGGCGCTGTTCACCACGACACTGTCGGCGCTGTGGCTCCTGGGCGCGGCAGCCAGCTTCGCGATGTGGGCGCTGGCCCAGCACAGGCGGATATCCACACCGCTGCTGTATGTGCCACTGGCGCTGGTCTCCTGGTACGCGCTACACCAGGCGGGCATCCATCCGACACTGGCCGGTGTCGCGCTCGGCCTGCTCACCAGGGTGCGCAAGGATCCGGGCGAGACCGAAGCCCCGGCAACGCGGCTCGAGCATATGATCCAGCCGATCTCGGCCGGACTCTGCGTGCCGCTGTTCGCCTTGTTCGCCTCCGGAGTTCCGTTGGACGGCAAGGTTTTCCAGCACCTGTTCAGTGACAGGCTGCCGCTGGCCATAATTCTCGGACTGCTGCTCGGCAAGACTGTCGGTATCTTCGGAATCAGCTGGGTGGCAATTCGATTAGGCCTTGCGAAGCGTCCGGTCAGCCTCGGCTACCGGGACATGTTCGCCCTCTCGGTGCTCGGCGCGATCGGCTTCACCGTTAGCCTTCTGGTGGCAGAACTCGCGCTGGCCGACGTCGGTGACGGCTCGGCCGTCGAATTGGCGAAGGCCGCGGTGCTGGTGACGTCAATGACGGCGTCGCTCGCGGGTTCGGCGCTACTGTTGCGGCGTGGGCGTGTCCACCAGGCGCGGCGGGACGCGCGTGCGATAGAACGAGAGACTGAGGCGGAAGCAGTGCCGGGACAGGGAGAAGGGTCGACCAAGTGAGTTTCGCAAACGGTGGTAACGGGGATGAGTCGCGTCGCGACCGCACTGTGACCGCGATTCCCCTCTCGGACGCCAACCCGGCCGGGTCAGCGAGCTTCGGCGCCCTGGTCCGCGATGCCACCGAGCAGATGTCGACGCTGGTGCGGGCCGAGGTCGAGCTGGCCAAGGCCGAGGTGACCGGGGAGATCAAGAAGGGGCTGCAGGGCAGCGTCTACTTCATCCTCGCGTTGACCGTGCTGCTGTTCAGCACCTTCTTCTTTTTCTTCTTCCTCGGCGAGCTGCTCGATGTCTGGCTGGCGCGCTGGGCGGCGTTCCTGATCGTGTTCCTGCTGATGATCGTCGCGACGGCGGTGCTCGCCCTGCTCGGCTATCTGCGGGTCAAGAAGCTGCGGGCGCCGGAGAAGACGATCGATTCGCTCAAGCAGGCGCGCACGGTGCTGCCGAGCGGATTCGGCTCGCACGAGGAGCCCCTCGCGCTCGCGGAGCCGACGCAGCCGAAGTCGCTCGGGTAGCGGCCGGAGCGGCACGGCAGCGTCGACTAGGCGGTTGGCCGGACCCCTACTAGGCTCGGTCGGCGTGTCGTCGAACTCGTTTCCCGATCCGTCCAGCGTCCGTTACGACGGTCCGTGGACGCATCGGGACGTGCACGCAAACGGCATTCGCTTCCATGTCGTCGAGGCCGAGCCGGACCGCCCGGACGCACCGCTGGTCGTGCTGCTGCACGGATTCGCCGACCTCTGGTGGTCCTGGCGGCATCAGCTGACCGGACTCGCGGAACTCGGCTACCGCGCGGTCGCGGTGGATCTGCGCGGCTACGGCGACAGCGATAAACCGCCGCGCGGCTATGACGGTTGGACGCTGGCCGGTGATATCGCCGGCCTCATCCGCGCCATGGGCTATTCCGAGGCCACGCTGGTCGGACATGCCGACGGCGGCCTGGTGTGCTGGACGACCGCGGTGCTGCATCCACGACTGGTGCGCTCGATCGCACTGGTGAGTTCCCCGCATCCGGCCGCGCTCAAGAGCGCGGTACTGCGGGACCGCCGTCAGCGGCGCACCTGGCTGCCGAATTTCCTGCGCTATCAACTGCCGCGCTACGGCGAACATCTGCTGACCACCGGCAACGGCTTCGAGGTCGAGCGGCTGCTGCGCCAGCGGGTGAGCCGAACCTGGTCGGGCACCGCCGAATTCATCGAGACGGCCGATCGGATGCGTTCGGCCATCCAGATTCCGGGCGCGGCGCACTGTGCGCTGGAGTATCAGCGCTGGGCCTTCCGCAGTCAGTGGCGTCCGGATGGTCGGCGGTTCATGGCCACCATGCGGGTGCCGATCCGCATTCCGGTGCTGGCCATGCGCGGTGAACTCGACGGCTACATCCTGCCCGCGACCTTCCAGCGCGGCCGCCGGTTGTCACCGCAGCGGCGACAGGTCGTGATTCCCGGCGCGGGTCACTTTGCGCACCAAGAGAACCCGGAAGCCGTCACGATGGAGTTGGCCAAGCTGCTCGGCTGAGCAGGTTCCAGCCTGGACAATTCGTCGAGCAGGGTGGTCCGGACATGTCGCGCCACTGCGATGCGTCCGAGCGATGCTCAGCGTCGACACCGATTTCACGCCGGACCGTCTGATCGCAACCATGGGCCGCGCAGCCCTTGCCGATCAGGTCATTGTCGGCGCCGCATGCAACGGGACCGATGTTCGAGCGTTGGCGGCCCGCGATCACGCCTTGGAGACCGCCGGAACCTCGGCACTGTGGCCGAATTGGGTCCGATCGGGGCGACCGGCTCGCATAGCCGGTCGCCCCACCCGGTCTCAGCTCAGTACGCAGGCTCCGGTCTGGATCGGCGAATTCGACCCGGGCGCGGCCTCCAATTGCGCACGCACCTCGTTCAGCGTCAGCACATAACCGGTGTCATCGTCGGTGACAGCGGCACCGAAGACCACACCGAGCACCTGTCCCTCGGTATCCACCAGCGGCCCACCGGAATTACCGGCCCGCACCAAGCCGCGGACGGTGTAGACCTCACGCTCGACCGTGCCGTTGCGGTAGATGGTCGGCCCGGTCAGATCCAGCGTCTCGCGCACCCGAGCCGCGCTGGCCGTGTACGGTCCGCCGCCCGGGTAGCCGAGCACGATGGCACTGTCGCCGGAGTGCGCGGCCGAGGGCGCCTGCGGGACGATCGGCGCGGTGAGGCCGGGCACCGCGAGCACCGCGACATCCTTGGACGGATCGAACAGCACCACCGTCGCCTCGAGCGGGCCGCGCGCGGTATCCACGCTGACGCTCGTCGTACCCGCGACCACGTGCGCATTGGTCATCACGCGTTCGGGCGCGATCACGAAGCCCGAACCCTCCAGCGCCCGCTGGCAGCTCGGCGCCACGCCGCGGATGCGCAGCACACTCTGCTGCAGCGATGCCGCGACCGGGCTGGCGAGCACGCTGGGGTCCGGCGGTTCGACCGCCGCGATCGGCGCGCGACCGAACGGTCCGATGACATCCGGCAGCCCGGAAGTGTTGAGCAGCTTGGAGAATTCGTTCGGCAGCCGCCGCAGCCAACTCGGGGAGACATCGTTGACGTCGGCGAGCACCTTCGAACCGTTGATGGCCGCGGCGATTGCGGGCTGGGACGAGGTGGCCAGCGGCAAGGCCAGCAGCCATGCGGTGACCAGCACCGCGACCGCCTGCAGCACCGCGCCGACGGCGCTGTCCACACTGCGGGTGAACGGATGTCGCATACCGCCGCGCGCGGCGCGGCCGAGCACCATGCCCGCGACCTCACCGACGATGACCAGCAGCACGATCAACAGCACGCCGGTGAGCACCCGCGGTCTGCCCTCGTTGACATGGATCAGAATGTGCGGCGCGATGAGAATGCCCGCGACCGCGCCGAGTACGACTCCCAGAAAGGCGAGCGCGGAGGCCACCGCGCCCTGCCGCCAACCGGAGGAGGCGGCCAGCAGCGCGAGCAGCAGCACCGCGATATCGAGCCAAGCCGATGAACTCATAACGTCATCCCTACGGCCGCCAGCGCGGACTCTAGATCGCGAACATCGCTGTGGTCCCAGTCCCGTTCCCACCCGGCACTCTTGCAGATGCCCGCCAGAATGCCGCCGGTCAGTCCCCACACCAGCATTCCGTCCACCTGGAATGCCGGACTCTGATAGCCGAGGCTGCCGCGCACCATGAAGCGATTCGCCGGGTCCAGCAGGTCGGCGAGCGGCACCCGCACGACGCGTTCGGTCTCGGTGTGGTTGACCACGTGGACCGCCCTAGGGGTGTGCCAGTAGGCCACCACTGGGGTCACGTCGAATCGGGACGGGGGCACGAAAAGCTTCGGCAATACCGCAAAAGGTTCGACGCCCGCACGCGCCAGCCCGGTCTCCTCACAGGCCTCGCGCAGGGCGGTATCGATCGGACCGGAGTCGCCCGGATCAACCGCGCCGCCGGGAAAGGCGACCTGACCGCGGTGCTGGCGCATGGTGGAAGCGCGCTGGGTGAGCAGCACATCCGCATCGGCGGGCAGCCCGCCCGGCGCCTCGGGATCGGCTTCGGGCGAACCACTGAACAGCACGAGCACTGCCGCCTGCCGCGGTGTTGTGCTGATCGTCATGGCCCGCCGGACCGCCCGCGCCAAGGACAGCGTGTCGGTGGAATCGGTATTCGGGTCCGCCGCTCGGCGCAGCCATTTCGGGATGCTGTCCGGCATGGAGATCTCGGTCATGCCGCAACTCCCAGATTATTCGCGACCGTATCGGCGATATCGTCGACGCCGTTGAATGCCCGCACCACCACCTCGGCGACCGAACCATCGGCACGCAACAGCACCGATACCGGCAGCACCGCGGGTGCACCGACCGCGGATCGCACCTTGGTGCGTTGGTCGAGGACGCCGGGCAACGTCACCCTCAGGTCGGTCAGCAGCGCGAGCGCCCTCGCCTCATCCGGATCGCTGTGCACGGTCAGCACGGTAATCGCGTTTCCGGCCCGTCGCGCGTACTCCTGCACATCTGGCAACTCTTTGGCGCACGGTCCACACCAGTACGCCCACAGGTTCAGCAGTGCCGGTTTGCCCGCGAGTGCGGCCGCCAGGTCGACCGGTTTGCCGTCGGACAGACAGGTCAGGGCGAGTCCGGCAAGCGGCCCGCGTCCCACCGCATCCGCCGCGGGCGTCGGGCAATTCGCGAGCCCGGCGGCGGTGCGCCCCTCGACCGACGCGCTCGCAAGGGAATTCGCCGAGTGGTCGCCGCTCGTCGCGGTGTCGTCGTCAGCGCGGGGCCACAGCGCGACCGCCAAGGCCACCACGGTGATCAACCCTGCCAGCGCCAAGCGCGCCGCGACAGGTATTCGTGTCACCGGCCCACCAGCTCGAGCAGATGCTCCGCCTCCGGACCCTTCACCAGCTTGGCCGCGGTTTCCGGATCGGTCGGCCCGACCCCGAACGACGGGCAGTCCTTGGCCAGAATGCAGACACCGCATGCGGGCTTGCGGGAATGACAGACCCGGCGCCCGTGGAAAATCACGCGATGGGACAGCATTGTCCATTCCTTGCGTTCGATGATCGCGCCGATGGCGTGTTCGACCTTCACCGGATCGTCCTCGGTGGTCCATGCCCAGCGGCGCACCAGCCGACCGAAATGGGTGTCGACCGTAATGCCGGGCACCCCGAAGGCGTTGCCGAGGATGACGTTGGCAGTCTTGCGGCCGATGCCCGGCAACTGCACCAGTTCGTCGAGGGTGTGAGGCAATTCACCATCGAAGCGCTCGACCAGCGCCTGCCCGAGCCCGATCAGCGAACTGGTCTTGTTGCGGAAGAAGCCGGTCGGCCGGATGTATTCCTCCAGCTCGGCGCGGTTTGCCTCGGCATATGCACGGGCATCCCGATACTTCGCGAAGAGCGCGGGTGTGGTCAGATTCACCCGCTCATCGGTGCACTGCGCGGAAAGTATTGTCGCAACCGCCAATTCGAGCGGTGTAGTGAAATCCAGCTCACAGTGCGCGTCCGGAAAAGCCACCGCGAGAGTGCGGTTCATCCGGCGGGCCCTTCGGGTCAGGCCGAGCTGGGTTTCCGCTTGTCGCGCTCGGGATTTGCGCTTCGGCGCGGGGACCGCGGCGGGTTGCGCATCGGTCGCCTCGACGGCAGGCGAAGGCCCGCTCACGGCAGCAGTGGAGGGGGAGACACGCACGCGTCCACCATACGGAACCACTCCACAACGGTGCCCTCCTAGATCTCTTGCCGTGTTCCATCTGAGACCTAGACCGTGTTTACTGCTCGTCATGCAAGGACTCGCTGTGGTGCTCTTCCCAGTGGTGCTGATGCTGTTTGCACTGGGCATGGAGCGGGTCGAGAATCGGCTCCGCAAACTTCTCGAACCCGACGAAGAGGTTCAGCAGTACCTGGACAAGGCAAGTAACGCCGAAGTGAAGGAGCTGACGAAGCTCGGACTGCCCGCCGCGGTGGCACGGATGCGCAGGCGTCGGTCCCGTGGCGAAGAGCTGGACGTCGCACGCGCCAGCTGAATCCCCTACCAACCGGTACCTGGCACGCCGCGCAATCGACTCGTTACGTGGTGTCTGTCACTACGCTGCTGTAATGCCGCGTAGACTGCGCTGTTGGCCGAATCGCTTCGGTCCAGGACAGAGCCATTTCCCATAAGGAGCACATTCGTGGACGAGGCCCTCGCCAGAGCAGGCATCTTCCAAGGCGTAGAGCCCACCGCGGTGGCGGCTCTCGCCAAACAACTGCAGCCCGTGGATTTTCCGCGCGGCCATGTCATCTTCAACGAGGGCGAGCCCGGCGACCGGTTGTACATCATCACCTCCGGAAAAGTGAAGATCGGACGACGTTCCCCCGACGGCAGAGAAAACCTGCTGACCATCATGGGTCCGTCGGACATGTTCGGTGAGCTGTCGATCTTCGACCCGGGTCCCCGCACCTCGACCGCTACCACCGTGACCGAGGTCCGTGCGGTCACCATGGACCGTGACGCACTCAAGTCCTGGATCGACCAGCGGCCCGAGATCGCCGAGCAACTGCTGCGCGTTCTCGCCCGTCGTTTGCGCCGCACCAACAACAACCTGGCCGACCTGATCTTCACCGACGTCCCCGGCCGGGTCGCCAAGGCGTTGCTGCAGCTCGCGCAGCGGTTCGGCACCCAGGAGGCCGGTGCGCTGCGGGTCACCCACGACCTCACCCAGGAAGAGATCGCGCAGTTGGTCGGCGCCTCCCGCGAGACCGTGAACAAGGCTCTTGCCGACTTCGCGCACCGCGGCTGGCTACGGCTGGAGGGCAAGAGCGTGCTGATCTCCGACTCCGAGCGCCTGGCCCGCCGCGCGCGCTGACGCTCGAATCCGACCGGCGACCGGACACCCGGCCGCTACGAAGACGCGTCGCGGCAGGTGACGGCCGCGGCATCTGAACGCAAAAGCACGCTGAGTTCAGCTACCAAATGAACTCAGCGTGCTTCGGTGTTCCTAGTTCTGCTCGGCGCGCAGGTATTCCAACTGCGCTTGCACCGAACTGCGCGCCGCCGGCCAGAGCCGCTTGTCGACGTCGGCATAGACCTTGCGCACAACCGACATCGCACCCGCGTTCGGTCCGAGCGCGCGCAGGGCCGCGCGCACCTGATCGAGCCGCTCCTGCCGATGCGCGATGTAGTACCGCGCGATCGGTTCCAGGTCGGGATGATCCGGACCGTGTGCGGGTAGCAGCGCGCGTCCCGCACCCGCCTCGACCAGCTTGTCCAGCGATGCCAGGTAATCGGCGAGGGCGCCGTCGGTGGAATCGAGCACGGTGGTGCCGAAGCCGAGGATGGTGTCACCGGTCAACACCGCGTCGTCGAGTACGAAACTCACCGAATCCTTGGTGTGGCCGGGGGTATCGAGGACGGTGATCCGCAGTCCGGCGGCCTCGATCACCTCGCCGTCGACCAGCGGCGCATCCGAACCGCGCAGGAATTCGGCGGTCCTGGCCCGCACCGGCGTACCAGCCAGCTCGACCAGCCGGTCGATACCGCCGGTGTGATCGTAATGCCGGTGCGTGATCAGGGTGAGCGCGATATTGCCGTCGGTGAGGCGGGCGAGTGTCTCGCTGTGCGCCTTATCCTTCGGTCCCGGATCGACGAGGACGTATTCCGATTGTCCCGGCGCGCGCAGCAGCCAGGTGTTGGTCCCCTCCAGCGTCATCTGGCCGGGATTGTCCGCGAGCACGACGGCCGCGGTCGGCGTGACCTGCCGCAGCCGACCGTATGCGGGATGGGTGAGCGTCATCGATCCTGTCTAGCGCACTTCGGCGATCAGTTCGACTTCGACGGGGGTGTTGCGGGGCAGTTCGGCGACGCCGACCGCGGAGCGCGCGTGCACGCCCGCATCACCGAAGACCGCGCCGAGCAATTCCGAGGCGCCATTGACGACCTGCGGCTGATCGGTGAATCCCGGTGCGGAGGCGACGAATCCGACGACCTTCACAATGCGCACCACCGCATCGAGCCCGACCAGATCGTGCACCGCGGCAATCGCGTTCAGCGCGCAGAACTTGGCCGCCTCCTTGGCCTGTTCGAGCGAGACCTCCGCGCCGACCTTGCCGGTCGCCGACAGCTGGCCGTCCACGAACGGCAGCTGACCGGAGGTGTAGACCAGCGATCCGGTGCGGATCGCCGGAATGTAGGCGGCGACCGGCGCCACGACCGGCGGCAGGGTCAGGCCGAGTTGGGCGAGATTCTTCTCCCACTGGGTCATAAGAGCAGGTCCCTTCGGTTACTTGGGGCGCTTGAGGTAGGCGACGTGCTGTTCACCGGTCGGGCCGGGCAGCACGGTCACCAGCTCCCAACCGTCGGCGCCCCACTGGTCCAGGATCTGCTTGGTCGCATGTGTCAGCAACGGAACGGTGGCGTACTCCCACACCTTCGAATCACTCATGGCTGTAACTTTGGCAGCGCCTTCGGCGCTGCGTGTTCGCGGCCCCCCTCTGTCTCGCGGCCGAGTGGTCGATGCTCGCGCCTGCGGCGCATGCGCTTCGACCACTCGGCCGCGAGACGGGCCGCGAACGGTCGCTCGTAAGACTCGCCCCGTACGGGGTGACCAGCGCCTGAACCGTCTCTGATCGGCCCGACATGCTGCGGCGTTGAATGCGGCGCCTTCGGCGTGAACGCAAGACGGGCCACGAACTCCTCGCCCACAAGACTCGCTCCATGCGGTGTCGATAGAGCGGGCCATCTCCCCTACGGCCTCGAAGTCCCGCTGTCTGGGACGACTGCTCCGGAAAATGAGGCGCTGACCATATCGCTGGGACGCGATGTCAGAACGGGTTATAGGCTCGCGATCGTGGGAGTACCAACAGCAGTGCCTATTTCGGCGGAGCCAGGGCCGGAAACGGGTTGGCCGGAGCGCGCGGATAAGGCCCGCTTGCACTATGTCTCCGGCAAAGGGGGAACCGGTAAGTCGACGGTCGCCGCCGCACTGGCACTCGCCCTGGCCGCGGGCGGACGGCGGGTGCTGTTGGTCGAGGTGGAGAGCAGGCAGTCCATTGCCCAGTTGTTCGATCTGCCGCCGCTGCCGCCCACCGAAACCAGGATCGCCACCGCTGACGGCGGCGGGGAAGTAGTCGCGCTCGCTCTCGATATCGAGCACGCCTTCCTCGAGTACCTCGACATGTTCTACAACTTGGGCTTCGCCGGGCGGGCGATGCGCCGGGTCGGCGCCATCGAATTCGTCACCACGATCGCACCCGGTCTGCGCGATGTCATCCTGACCGGCAAGATCAAGGAATGCGCGGTCCGGGTGGATAAGCAGGGCAAGCCCGTATTCGACGAAATCGTCGTCGACGCACCGCCGACCGGACGGATCGCCAGCTTCCTCGATGTCACCCAGGCCATGGTCGAGGTGGCCAAGGGCGGGCCGATCGCCTCGCAGGCCGAGGGCGTCTCGAAGTTGCTGCACTCCGATCAGACGATGATCCACCTGGTCACCCTGCTCGAGGCGCTGCCGGTGCAGGAAACCGCCGACGCCGTCGCCGAACTCACCGCCAACGACCTGCGGATCGGCACCGTCATCGTGAACCGGGCGACCAAGGGCCAACTCCCGGCCGACGTGCGCAATAGAGCCGCACAGGGCGATATAGACCGCGATGCCATTCGCGCCGGACTCACCGAGACCGGAATTTCCCTGTCGGACCAGGACTTCCAGGGCCTGATCACCGAAACCGTCGAGCATTCGGCCACTTTGCGGGCACAGGACGAAAGCGCCGCCGAACTCGCGCAGGTGGATGTATCGCGGATGTATCTGCCCGCGCTCGCCGACGGCATGGATCTCGGTGGCATCTATGAACTTGCCGAACATCTGAGCAAGCAGGGGGTCCGATGAGCAGTCCGAATGTGGCCACGCCACTAGATGTTTCGAGCATTATCGCCGATCCCACCGCCCGGGTGGTGGTCTGCTGCGGCTCCGGCGGCGTCGGCAAGACGACCACCGCGGCGGCGATCGGATTGCGCGCGGCCGAGCAGGGTCGCAAGGTCGTGGTACTCACCATCGACCCGGCACGTCGGCTGGCCCAGTCACTCGGTGTCGCCGATCTGGACAACACCCCGCAGCGGGTGGCGCTCGGTCCGGAGGCCAAGGGCGAATTGCACGCGATGATGCTCAATATGCGGCGCACCTTCGACGATATGGTGCTCGAGCACACCAGTCCGGAGAAGGCGGAGCAGATTTTCGCCAACCCCTTCTATCAGACGGTCGCCTCCTCGTTCGGCGGTACGCAGGAGTACATGGCAATGGAGAAGCTCGGTCAGTTGGCCGGGCGCAAGGAGTGGGACCTGATCGTGGTCGACACTCCCCCGTCCCGCAACGCGCTCGATTTCCTCGATGCGCCGCAGCGGCTCGGAAACTTCTTGAACGGCAGGATGATCCGGGTCATCATGGCTCCCGGTCGCGGTGTCACCCGATTGGTGACCGGTGCGATGAGCCTGGCCGTGCGCGGTGTTTCGACCATTGTCGGTGGGCAGATGCTCAAGGACGCGTCGAATTTCCTCCAGTCGCTGGAGTCGCTGTTCGGTGGTTTCCAGGATCGCGCGGATCGCACCTACGCGATGCTGTCCAAGCCGGGCACGCACTTCCTGGTGGTCGCGGCCGCCGAACCGGATGCGCTGCGCGAGGCGTCCTTCTTCGTCGACCGCCTCTCGACCGAACGCATGCCGCTGGCCGGACTGATCTTGAACCGGACCCACCCGATGCTCAGTTCACTGTCCGCCGATCATGCGCTGACCGCCGCCGATCAGCTCACCGAAACCGATCCGCTGACCGCCGCGGTGCTGCGCATCCACGCCCAGCGGGTCGCTACCGCCAAGCGCGAGCAGCATCTGCTGCACCGGTTCACCGGCGCGCATCCGCGGGTGCCGATCGCCTCGGTGACCGCCCTGCCCTTCGAGGTCTCCGATCTGGAGGCACTGCGTGCCGTCGCGGCGCAACTCACCGATGCGCATCCGGTCGAGGTGACCGCCTGAGGCGTTGTCGGCGGCGAAATCGATTGAGCGACCGTGTCATTCTGATGTCGGTTTGATATAGACCCATTAACGAAGCCGAGCCCGCAATCGCGGGCTCGGCTTCAGTTCCAGGATTAGATTGCGATTTGATGTTGACGCTGGGCTTGGAAAAAGTCCGCCCAGGACGTCACCTCCGGGTGCTGCTTGAGCAGCGCACGACGCTGCCGTTCGGTCATTCCACCCCACACGCCGAACTCGACTCGGTTGTCGAGTGCGTCGGCCCCACACTGCATCAGCACCGGGCAGTGCCTGCAGATCGTCGCCGCCTTGCGCTGCGCCGCGCCGCGGACGAACAGTTGATCAGGGTCTACTTCCTTGCATCGGGCCTGGGCTACCCAGGCGATCCTTGCTTCGGCCTGCTCTACGTCCAATCGAGCGATGGGGGTTGTCATGTGCATTTGGTGTGCCCCTTTGCAGTCCGAACACCGGGTCAACGGCGCTCCAGAATCACGTGTCAGTGTCGCAGCAACCCAAACCCCGCTGCGAACTGCACCACATTCCACTTTGAGTGTTAGCTCTATCACACTGGGTTCTCAATCTAGGTAAAGGTATGGCTTCTGCGCAAGACCGTCCCGAGACTTTTTGGTACGTCCGTCCCTGCAACCGTGATCCAGAACCGGGCGGTCGACTCGACCTGCGGCCCGTCCCTCCGCGACACGCCGGAATCCATCCCGCGACACGCCCAATCCGGCATGCGAACTCCAGGATCCGAGCTACTCGCAAACACACCCGAGAGCGCCGGATCGGCACCCCGTAGTCTGGGTCCGTGCCGATCACACATACGCTCGCGAGGCTGGCCGGCAGCTGCGCGCTGGCCGCCGTGCTCGTCGCCGGGTTGTTGTTCCCTCTCGCAGGTGGTTTCGGGTTCGTCTCCAACCGCGCCGCCGACGCCGTCGACAATGTGTCCGCAGAGCTGGTGGAGGGCACTGTCCCCGCCGTCTCGACCATGGTCGATGCGAACGGAACGCCCATCGCCTGGTTGTACGAGCAGCGCCGCTTCGAGGTCCCCAGCGACAAGATCTCCAACGATATGAAGTTGGCGATCGTCTCCATCGAGGATCGGCGCTTCGCCGAGCACGCGGGTGTGGACTGGACCGGGACCATGCGCGCGTTCGTCACCAATACGAGCAGCGGCGAGGTGCAACAGGGTGCGTCCACCCTCGATCAGCAGTATGTGAAGAACTTCCAGCTACTCGTCGTCGCCAAGACCGACGCCGAGCGGCGGGCCGCCATCGAGACCACGCCCGCACGCAAACTGCGCGAGATCCGGATGGCGCTCACGCTGGACCGAGAGCTGACCAAGGACGAGATCCTCACCCGATACCTGAATCTCGTCCCGTTCGGTAACTCCTCCTACGGCATCCAGGACGCGGCGCAGACGTACTTCGGCGTCGACGCCGCGAACCTGAATGTGCCGCAGTCGGCGATGCTCGCGGGCATGGTGCAGTCCAGCTCGAAGCTGAATCCCTACACCAATGCCGAGGGTGTGCTGCAGCGGCGCAACACCGTGTTGGACACGCTGATCCAGAACATCCCCAGCCGCGCCGACGAATTCCGCAAGGCCAAGTCCGAACCGCTCGGCGTGCTTCCCGAGCCCAAGGGCCTGCCGCGTGGCTGCATCGCCGCCAACGATCGCGGCTTCTTCTGCGACTACGCGCTGCAGTACCTGGCCAATGCCGGTATCAGCCGCGAACAGATCAATACCGGTGGCTACACGATCAAGACCACGCTCGATCCGGCTCTGCAGGATTCGGTGAAACGCTCGGTCACCGAGGCCGCGAACCCGAACCTCGACGACATCGCCCAGGTGATGTCGGTGGTCGGGCCGGGACAGGATTCGCATCCGCTGCTGGCCATGGCCAGCAGTCGCACCTACGGCCTGAACCGCGATGCCAACGAGACGGTGCAGCCGCAGCCGTATTCGATGGTGGGTGACGGCGCGGGCTCGATTTTCAAGCTCTTCACCACGGCCGCGGCCATGGAAAAGGGCCTCGGCATCAACGCCCAGCTCGATGTGCCGGGCCGGTTCGAGGCGAAGGGCATGGGTAACGGTGGTGCGCGCGGCTGCCCGCCTGCCACCTATTGCGTGCAGAACGCGGGTAACTACAAGTCGCCGATGTCGGTGACCGAGGCGCTGGCCACCTCGCCGAATACCGCGTTCGTCAAGCTGATTCAGGCCGTCGGGGTCACCCCGACCGTCGATATGGCGGTGCGCCTCGGCATGCGCTCCTACACCGAGGCGGGCAGCTCGGGCCACGGCAACCAGAGCCTGGCGGACATGATCAAGGAACAGAACCTCGGCTCGTTCACCCTGGGCCCGGTCGCGATCAACCCGCTGGAGCTGTCGAATGTGGCCGCCACCTTGGGGTCCGGCGGCCGGTGGTGCCCGCCGTCGCCGATCAAGGAGGTGATCGACCGCTCCGGCAAGACGGTGCCGCTCACCCAGCAGGCCTGTGAACAGGTCGTCGATCCCGGACTGGCGAACACGCTGGCCAATGCCATGAGTCAGGACGACATCAGCGGCACCGCGGCCGGCGCGGCGCGGGCGACCGGCTGGAACGCGCCGCTGTCGGCCAAGACGGGAACCACCGAGAGCCACCGCTCCTCGGCGTTCCTCGGCTTCACCAATTCGCTTGCGGCCGCGGCCTACGTCTACGGCGACAGCCCGACACCCGGTGAGATCTGCTCGTTCCCGCTGCGCAGCTGCGGCGATGGCAATCTCTTCGGTGGTAATGAACCCGCTCGCACCTGGTTCAACGCGGTCAAGCCGGTGATCGGGAACTTCCCGCCGCCCGCGCTGCCACCGCTGGACGACAAATATGTGCGCGGGTCCAACCAGGCCCAAGTCCCCGATGTCGCGGGCATGACCCAAGGTCAGGCGACTGCCGCACTGGTCGCCGCGGGCTTCCAGGTCTCGCCGGTGAACAGCACCGGTGCGCCGCCGAAGGGCACGGTGATGGGGACAGCGCCGAATGGGTCGGCGATTCCCGGGTCGGTGATCACGATCTATATCAGCGACGGGACGGACCGGGCGCCCGCGCCGGCACCCGGACCGGCACCCGCGCCCGGTCTTCCGATTCCGGGTATTCCAGGCATTCCGGGATTACCGAGTATTCCGGGATTCCCAGCCCCTCGATAACGCTTCATGAATACGAAAGCCGCCGACCTGGATTCCGGATCGGCGGCTTTCTTCTGTACGGCTACAGACGCGACTTCACGGCGGCCGAGATGCGCGAGCCGTCGGCCTTACCGGCGGCGATCGCGGTGGCGGCCTTCATGACCTGGCCCATCTGCCGCATGCCCGGGCGCTCGCCGAGCTCCTGGGCGACCTGCGCGATCGCGGTGTCGGCGACATCGGCGACCTCGGCGTCGGTCAGCTGCGTCGGCAGATATTCATCGATGATGCGCGCCTCGGCGTGTTCGTTGGCGGCCAGTTCGCCACGCCCGGCCTGGGCGTATACCTCGGCCGACTCGCTGCGTTTCTTCGCCTCTTTCTGCAATACGGCGATGACCTCGGCGTCGGAGAGCTCACGCGCCTGCGAGCCCGCGACCTCCGCGGTCTGGATGGCGGCGAGCAGCATCCTGAGGGTCGCGAGGCGCAGCGTGTCCTTGGCTTTCATCGCGGCGGTCATATCCGCACGCAGCTGCGATTTGAGTTCCGACATGTGCCACACGGTAGCCGTTTCCCTGTTCCCGGCCCACTACATTTGGCGTTCGACTCGGATTCACCACACTCCCCGCACCGACTGCTTGCGGGTCGCTCGAAACGGCCAGCCGACCGCTTGTGCGGAAACACACTCGGCGTTCCGCACCGGGGTCACCTATGCTGGGCAAATGCCCGTAATCTCGACCTCCGCCATCCGACGAACCGCGTTGGGAGCCGCCGGGGCCGCGGTGGCCGGTATCGGCTACGCCTCGCTGATCGAACGAAATGCCTTCGTACTGCGCGAGGCCACGATGCCCGTGCTACAGCCGGGCTCGTCGTCACTACGGGTGCTGCACATCAGCGATCTGCACATGATGCCTGGTCAGAAGCTCAAGCAGCAGTGGCTGCGGGAGCTGGATCGGCTGGAGCCGGATCTGGTCGTCAATACCGGCGACAATCTTTCGCACCAGAAGTCGGTGCCCGCGGTGGTTCAGGCCCTCGGCGGATTGCTTTCCCGCCCGGGCCTTTTCGTTTTCGGCAGCAATGACTATTTCGCGCCGGTCCCGAAGAATCCGGCGAAATACTTCAAGAAGGATCACCGGCGGGTGTATGGCGCGCCGCTGCCGTGGAAGGATCTGCGGGCGGCGTTCACCGAGCGCGGCTGGCTCGATCTGACCCATGTCCGCCGTGATGTCGAGGTCGCGGGCATTCGAATCGCGAGCGCGGGCGTCGACGATCCGCATTTGCAGCGTGATCGGTACGACACCGTCGCCGGTGCGCCCAACCCGCTCGCCGTGCTGAGCATCGGCCTGACCCACTCACCCGAACCCCGGGTCCTGGACCGCTTTGCCGAGGACGGCTACGACCTGGTGATGGCCGGACATACGCACGGCGGCCAACTGTGCCTGCCCGGATACGGTGCGCTGGTCACGAACTGCGGTATCGATCGCTCGCGGGTGAAGGGTTCGTCCAAGTGGGGCGCGCACACCCAACTGCACGTCTCCGCGGGTCTGGGCACCTCGCCGTGGGCGCCGTACCGCTTCTGCTGCCGTCCCGAGGCGACGCTGCTGACCCTGGTCGCCGCACCGCCGAAACGTCCCAATGCCGATAGCGGACAGGGCGTTTCACCCTCGGAAGCCGTCGCCCGCTGAGTTCCGCTGAGAGCGCGTCCGAGAACTCTGTCGGTGGCCTGTCTCATCCGGGGGCGTAGAGCAGCACTGCCCCGGTCCGGGAGCCCGAAGCGCGAGCCCCGGTGATCAATGCCCGTGGACGGGAGGGCTCTGGCCTGCATCGCGGTGTGGGTGAAACCAACCCGGATGAAGCGGGAACCGCAGTGCACACCAGGTGGTGCGCACTGCGGACATCCGAGCAGGATGGTGTCGGGAACCATCGATGAGGGGTTTCCAGACACGATGTAAGGTCCTTTGCCGAGACTGACATCAGGCAGGGGACAGTGTGAGTGATTTCGACGACCGGCGCGAAACCGGTACGCCGTATCAGCAACAGCCTTATGGGACAGAGCAATTCGGCCCTGCGCTGGGACAGCCCGGATCCGGGACGCAGTCGGGGGCCGACACGGGGCACGGCGCATTCGGTGCGCCGGTCGAGCTCGATCCGGCCGCACTCT
Source organism: Nocardia pseudovaccinii (assembly GCF_050942345.1). NCBI lineage: Bacteria > Bacillati > Actinomycetota > Actinomycetes > Mycobacteriales > Nocardiaceae > Nocardia > Nocardia pseudovaccinii. Next base: position 645,766 of record NZ_CP192074.1, on the reverse strand, counting down.
CACCGTTCGGCCCCGAACCGACGGCCACACCGTGGAGCGGCGGCGTCGCACCGGCCCTGCCCATGCCGTGGCAGCCCGAGCAGCAAACGGCAAGCGCCCCTGGTCAATTCGATCCGACCCTGCAGTGGGCGCCGCAACCCGCCGCGGCATGGCAGCCGGGCTCGGCGACGCAATTCCAGCCCGGCGCAACGCCATCCGGACCGCACGGCGGTATGCAAGCTCCCCATGGCCCGGGCGGTGGCCCCAATGCGTCCTTCGGTGACCGATTCGCCTCGGACCTGGCCGCCGCGTCGAGCGCGAACCGACCGAGTCGCGGGCGCCGCACCGCATGGATCGCCGCCGCGATCGCGACGCTCGTGGTCGCGGGCGGGGCGACGGCGGCGATAGTCACGGCCAACCACGGCTCGGACGACACCGCGGCGCAGAATCCGGTTCCGTCGATGGTGAGCGCACTGACCCCCACGGGTTCACATACCTCACATACGCCGACCCAGCCGACGACCACCAAGCACGCCCCCGCCAATAACGAGACCCCCGTCGTACCCGGTTACCAGGTCGTGGTGGCCTCGGACCTCGGGGCCGCCTATGACGTACCCGCCGACTGGACGGTCGCCCCCGACGGCAAGGTCGGCGGCTTCGGCGATCCGCCGAACGCTGTCACCGGCAAGGGGCTGGCCACCGACGGGAAGAGCTACTGCCCCGGCTCGACCCGCACCGTGGCCTTCCTGACCGGCTCCAAGGACACCGATTCGGCAACCGCGGCAACCGAACTCGGCACCAGGACCGCCAAGATCGCCTACACCAACTCACCGGGCGGTACCCCGGGCGCCGCACAGCCGCTCCGCTCGCTCGACGGCTCCCAGCAGGGCATGTTCGTGGAGACCAAGGGCACCGCGACCAAGGTCAATCCGGGCTGCGCAACCGAATACTCGGTCTATACCTTCGCCACCCCCACCGATAGCGGCAATTTCGTCATGGTGATCGCGGCCGACACCGGCGTCCCCAATGCTGTCGACGCGGCCACCGCGATGCGCATCTTCACCAGCATTCGCCCCCATGGAGGGTGATTGACCTGCGGGTTTAACGTCTGGACGTGAGCTGTTGTAAGCTACTCCAGGTTCGCTTCACGGGGTGTGGCGCAGCTTGGTAGCGCGCTTCGTTCGGGACGAAGAGGTCGCAGGTTCAAATCCTGTCACCCCGACTCGTGGTTGAGACGAACGGTTCCGCCCCCGGCCCGCACAGGTCGGGGGCGGAACCGTTTTCGCTGGTTGGCCCGGCGATCCGGCGTCGGCCACCACACCGCGCAGGCGATGACCGCTAGTAGCCCGCAGACCAGGGCGAGCAAGCCAACGATCACGAACGCATCCATCCATACCTCCCGAGACTCCTCGTAGGTGCACCCGGCGTCGCGACCGATCGGCACCGACCGGCACGGAAGTGCCCGGCTGTCATCAGCCTGCGGGGACAATGTGTCCTGCGGTGGTGCGGCGACGTTGCCAAGTGTTGCTGTCTGCTCCCCCTCACTGTGCACCGCCGGTGCGAAATTCCGGAAGGCGGCACGCCGAAGGAACGCGCGATGGTTCCGATATGTCCCCGGTCGTCCGATATGGGCGGTGAGCAGACTCTTACCGCTTGCTAACGTGCGGTCATCTCGATGAAACGCGAGGTCCATAGCGTATACACGCATGTCGACACGGGTGGCCACACTGGCGGATGCGGCGGGACGACCGCTGCGGGATGTTGTTTATACGACTTTGCGCGCCGAGTTGATGAACGGGGATATCCGATTCGGCGAGCGCCTGACCGAGCCCAAGCTGTCGACCCGGTTCGGTATCTCGCGGACCCCGGTCCGGGAGGCGCTGACCATGCTGTGCTCGGACGGCCTTTTGCAGCGGGAGGAATACGGCTTCACTCCGGTGCGGCCGAGCATTCCGTTGATCCGGGACCTGTACGAGCTGCGAATCACCTTGGAGCTCGGTGGAATTCAGCGCGCCATCGATAATCCGGCGGTCGTGCACGATCATGCGTTGCTGGCGGCCGAGCGCGAGGCCTGGCTGGCCCTGCGTGCGGATCCGCCCGAGCAGGAGCCCGGTTTCGTGGTGCGCGACGAGGAGTTCCACGTCACGCTGTTGACGGCGGCGGGCAATGCCGAGCTGGTGCGCTCGCTGAAGGCGGTGAATTCGCGGATCCGGCATGTGCGGATGTACGACTTCATGGTCAACAACCGGATCGAGACCACCATCGCCGAGCATCTCGGAATTCTGGATGCCGTTCTGGCACAAGATCTTCCGCTGGCATATCGACTGCTGCACACGCACATCGGGGAATCGCTCGATGTCGTTCTCGATCGGGTCACGCGGGCGATAGCCGCGATGTCCTTGGCAACTGAATAGGGAGTTTCCGGTGACACTGGAATTCGATACGCTTCTGGTCGCCAATCGCGGCGAAATCGCCTGCCGGATCATGCGGACGGCGCGTGCGCTCGGTCTGAAGACCGTCGCCGTGTACTCCGACGCCGATGTCGGTGCTGCCCATGTCGAAATCGCCGATGTCGCAGTGCATCTGGGGACCAGTCCGGCAGCGGAGTCCTACTTGCGTGCCGACCTGGTCGTCGAGGCGGCGCTGTCGACGGGTGCGGGCGCGATTCATCCCGGATACGGATTCCTTTCGGAGAATGCGGATTTCGCGACGGCGGTGACCGAGGCCGGGATCGCATTCGTCGGGCCGACGCCGGAGCAATTGCGCATCTTCGGCGATAAGCACACGGCGCGACAGACGGCCGAAACCGTTGGGGTGCCGCTGATTCCGGGGAGTGGACTGCTCGAATCGGCAGAACACGCGGTGGCCGAGGCCGAACGCATCGGCTATCCGGTAATGCTCAAGGCGGTCGGTGGCGGCGGTGGCATCGGCATGCAGGCCTGCGGCAATGCCGACGAGCTGCGGTCGGCGTATGTGCGCGTGCAGCGTCTGGCCGCGACGAATTTCTCCTCGACCGGTGTTTTCCTGGAGCGGTTCGTCGCGCGGGCAAGGCATATCGAGGTGCAGCTTTTCGGTGACGGTTGCGGGCGCGTGGTGAGCCTCGGCACCAGGGATTGTTCGCTGCAGCGGCGCAATCAGAAGGTCATCGAGGAAGCGCCCGCACCCGGACTCGCGCCGGAGCTGTCGGAGCAGTTGCTCGCGGCGTCGCGGGAGTTGGCCAGGTCGGTGGGGTACCGATCGGCGGGCACAGTGGAATTCGTTTACGACGTCGAGCGCGGTGCGGCCTCGTTCCTGGAGATGAACACCCGGCTGCAGGTCGAGCATCCGGTGACCGAAGCGGTGACCGGAGTCGATCTGGTCGAGTGGATGCTGCGGCTGGCGGGCGGGGACAGCTCGATGGTCGACGAACTGCCCGAGACCGGGCCGCCGATCATCGGATGGTCCGTAGAGGCGCGTGTCTATGCCGAGGATCCAGGGCACGAGTACCGGCCGAGTGCCGGGTTGATCACGGCCGCGACCTTTCCGGTGGATGCGGCGGTTCGGGTCGATACCTGGGTCGCGACCGGCACCGAGGTCAGTCCCTACTACGACCCGCTGCTGGCCAAGGTGATTGCGTCGGGGACCACTCGCGACGCGGCCTTCGCGGGATTGAGCGATGCGCTGGCCGCGACCAGGATCTACGGGGTCCAAACGAATCTGCCCCAGTTGCGGGCGGCGAGTGCTGATTCCGTGGTGCTCGACGCGGACCACGTCACGACGACACTCGCCGATATCCGGCCCGCGAGCCATCGCATCGATGTGCTGCGTGGTGGCACGATGACCACGATCCAGGATCATCCGGGACGAATCGGCCTGTGGCAGGTCGGAATTCCGCCATCGGGTCCGATGGACGACCTGTCGTTCACCCTGGCCAATATCGCCGTCGGCAACCCCGCAGGTGTGCCCGCACTGGAATGCACGCTCCAGGGTCCACAGGTGCGTTTCGCCGATACGACCGTGGTCTGCGTGACGGGTGCGTCGACGCCGGTCACGGTGGACGGACAGGCGGTGCCGATGTGGCAGCCGGTTACCGTCCCGGCGGGGTCGGTACTCGATATCGGCGTACCGTCGGACGCCGGATTGCGCACCTACCTCGCGGTACGCGGCGGCATCGATGCGCCGCTCTTTCACGGCAGCGCCGCCACCTTCACCCTCGGCGGCTTCGGCGGCAGCACGGGCAAAGCCCTCGTCACGGGCGATGTGCTGGGAATCGTCAGGAATCAGCCCGAACTCACTGAGCCACAAGTGGTTCCGCTCGATGAGCGGCCCGAATTCACGCACGTCTGGCAATTGGCCGTCGGTATCGGGCCACAGACCACACCCGCCTATTTCACCGATGCCGATATGGACCAATTCTATTCGCACCCTTGGAAAGTCGGCAGCCACGCGAATCGCACCGGCATTCGGCTGGAGGGGCCGAAGCCGACCTGGTCGCGCACCGACGGTGGCGATGCGGGATTGCATCCGTCGAATCTGCACGACAACCCGTACAGCGTCGGAACATTGAATGTCTCCGGCGATACCCCGATCCTGCTCGGCCCGGACGGTCCGAGCCTCGGCGGCTTCGCGTGCCCGCTCACTGTGATCTCGGCGCATCGCTGGAAGCTCGGCCAGTTGCGTCCCGGCGATACCGTCCGCTTCGTGCCCGTCGACGACGACCTGGCCACCGCGCTGCGCCGTTCGAACACCGCCCGTGCCAAGGCCGAAGCCCCAACTGCGGCGCTGAGCCTGCTCACCGGTTCCCGCGCGTCGGCCGGACTGGACGATCATGGCATCCTCGGCGCCGTTGCGGCGGGTGCGGATCGCCCGCAAGTCGCCTATCTGCGCGGCGGCGATGACAATATTCTGGTCGAATACGGCGAGATGGTGCTGGATCTAGGCCTGCGCATGCGGGTGCACGCACTCGCCGAGGCGCTGGCGGGCACCGGCCTGCCCGGCATCATCGATGTGACGCCAGGTGTCCGTTCGCTGCACATCCACTTCGATCCCGAAGTGCTGCCGCAGTATCGACTGCTCGGCACGCTGACCGACCTCGAATCCGAACTGCCCGCAACCCATGACCTCGTTGTGCCCAGTCGCACGATTCGATTGCCACTGTCGTTCGACGATCCCTCGATTGCCGAGGCCATCGATCGATATCGCAGCGGGGTCCGCGATACCGCGCCCTGGTTGCCTTCGAATACCGAATTCATCCGCCGCATCAATGGACTCGACAGCGTCGAGGATGTGCGTGCCGCGGTCTTCGATGCCGAGTACCTGGTGCTCGGCCTGGGTGACGTCTATCTCGGTGCGCCGCTCGCGGTTCCGCTCGATCCGCGACACCGGCTGGTCACCACCAAATACAACCCGGCGCGCACCTGGACACCGGCGGATGCCGTCGGCATCGGCGGCAAGTACCTCTGCGTATACGGTATGGCATCACCGGGCGGCTATCAGCTGATCGGCCGGACGGTGCCGATATGGTCCAGCTACCGGCAATCCGCACCGTTCGAAACGGGCACTCCGTGGCTGTTCCGATTCTTCGACCGCATCGTCTGGGAGCCGGTGACTCCCGAGCAGCTGCTCGAACAGCGCTCGGCCGCCGCGGCCGGGCGTTTCGACGCCGAGGTCAGCGATGGCACCTTCGCATTCGCCGACCATTTGCGGATGCTCGCCGAAAATGCTGAGGCCATAGCGGAATTCGAAACCAAGCAGGCCATCGCCTTCGATGCGGAGAAACAGGCCTGGCGCGCCGCTGGGGAATTCGAGCAGAGCACGATCGTCGAGAGTGTGCCGGAACCCGCTACCGACCCACTGGCCGGATTGCCGCCGGACGCAACGGTGGTCACCGCACCGATGATCGGCAATGTCTGGCGGGTGGAAATCGAGGTGGGCCAGCGTCTCGGCGCGGGCGATCCTGTTGCCGTCCTCGAGGCGATGAAACTCGAATTGCCGGTGCACAGCCCGGGCACCGGCACGGTACTGAAGGTACTGGCCACCCCAGGCGCGAAAGTGGAACCGGGAACCCCACTAGCAGTGATCGGAGCCGCCGAATGACCGCAGGCGTCCTAGGCAATATCGAAGTCCATGGCACGCCGACCGCGCGGGTCGCGGCCGCGTATCGGCGCATCGCGGAGGTCGATCGGCCGGAGGTGTGGATCACGCTGCGTGCCGAGGCCGATGTCGCCGCCGAGGCCACGGACATCGAACAGCGGCTCGCCGCGGGTGAATCCTTGCCGCTGGCAGGGGTGTTGGTTGCGGTGAAGGACAATATCGATGTCGCTGGACTGCCGACCACCGCGGCCTGCCCCGAATTCGCCTACACCGCCGAGGTCACCGCGGCGGCGATCGAGCGCCTTGTCGCGGCGGGCGCATTGGTTCTCGGCAAGACCAATCTGGATCAGTTCGCAACCGGGCTCGTCGGTACGCGCAGCCCATACGGCGCGGTTCGCCATGCGCACGATCCGGAGTTGATCTCCGGCGGGTCCAGTTCCGGATCGGCGGTCGCCGTAGCTCTCGGTATTGCGGATATCGGAATAGGTACGGACACAGCGGGTTCCGGACGCGTTCCGGCTGCACTGCACGGAATCGTCGGTATCAAGGCCTCTTTGGGGATCATCCCGGCACACGGGGTGGTTCCGGCATGTGTGGACTACGACGCCGTGACGGTCTTCGCCACCGACCTGGACAGCGCGGTCGCGTCGGCCGCGGTCATGGCCGGGCCGGAGCCTCGGGATCCGCGCAGCCGGTCCTGGCCCGCCGATGTTCCGCTCGCCGCACCGCAGACCATCCGGCTGGCGATCCCGCGCGCCGAGGATCTCGTCGCGCTCAGCGACTCGTACCGAAATGCGTTCGCCCGCACCGTATCCGCGGTGACAAGCGCCGGGATAACGACCGAGGAGGTCGATATCTCCGGGATGCTCGATGCCGCGCTTCTGCTCTACGACGGCGCGATCGTCGCGGAACGCTATGCGGCCGTCGGCACATTCCTCGATACCGCGCCGGCGAGCGCCGATCCCACCGTGACAGCCATCATCAATGCCGCGCGAGCAACGACCGGCCCCGGATTCGCGGCTGATCTGGATACCTTGGCGCGAGCCAAGGCTGCGGCGGCGGTGACTTTGCGGGGGTTCGCCGGGCTGCTGTTGCCGACGACCACGGAGCATCCGAGTATCGCTGCGGTACAAGCGGATCCGTTCGGCATCAACCGACGGATGGGCACCTTCACGAACTTCTGCAATCTCCTCGATATGGCGGCCGTCGCCGTCCCCGGCCTACCCACCGCGACCGGCGCACCCTTCGGCGTGATGGTCGTGACGCCCGCCTTCGCCGATCAGGTCGCCGTCGACATCGCCGCCCGCATAATCGGCAAGGACAACGCCCCGGCACTCATCGAAGACGGTGTCGAGCTGGCCGTCTTCGGCGCGCACCTGCGCGGACAGCCGCTGCACTGGCAGTTGGAGGAGATCGGCGCGCGTTTCACCGGCGAGATCCGCACCACCGACGCCTATCGCCTGACCGCACTCGACACCACACCCGCGAAACCTGGACTGGTGCGCCACGGCCCGGGACTCGGTGCGCCGATCCTCGGCGAGCTGTTCCGGGTATCGGCGGCGGGACTCGGCCGCTTCCTCGCCGCGCTGCCCGCGCCGATGGCGCTGACCAGTATCGAACTATCCGACGGCCATACGGTCATCGGCTTCGCCTGCACTTACGATGCCGCAGGTACCGCCACTGATATCACCTCCTACGGCAGTTGGAAGGCCTACTTGCAGCACCAGAATTAGCCGCTGACTCAAACGTCTTACACATTTGTACTAGACAAACGTGCAACACGTCTGTTAGACATATGTGCAAGACATTCGAGCCAGTGAGGAACAGATCATGAGCAACACCAACCCCGCCACCAACCGCCCGCGGGTCCTCGTCTGCGGCGGCGGCATCGGCGGCAATGCCGTTGCCCTGCAACTGCTCCGGGCCGGGATCCGGGCCACCGTGGTCGAGCGGGCGGCCGCGCCCCGCCCCGGCGGGCAGGCCGTGGATCTGCGCGGTCCGAGCGTCGAGGTGGCGGAGCGGATGGGGCTCATGCCGGGTATTCGCAAATTCCAACTGGACGAGCGCGGCATGGTTTTCGTGGACAGCGAAGGCAAGGAACTGCTGCGCATGGCAGCGGAGGTTTTCGAGGGCAAGGGCTCGGTCGCCGAGATCGAGATCACCCGCGGCGACCTGAACCAGGTGCTGCTCGATCTGCTCGACGAGGCGGGCGGTGTCGATTACCGCTACGGCGAATGGGTTACCGAGATCAGCCAGGACGACGCGGGCGCCGATGTCACCTTCGCCTCCGGCAGCACCGAGCGGTTCGACATCGTGATCGGCGCGGACGGGCTGCATTCCTCGACCCGGCGCCTGGTCTTCGGCCCTGAGGAGGATTTCTCCACCTATCTCGGCGGCTACATGTCCTTCTTCACGCTGCCGACGCCCGGCTATGCGGAACAGCACTGGATCGCGATGAACTCCCTGGTCGGCGCGACCGGTGTGGGACTGCGCCCGGATGCCGATCCGGCCACCTGCAAGGCACTGGTCGTCATTCGCGACTCCGCGAATCCGGCGCTGCGTCGCGATGTCGCGGCACAGCAGCAGCTCATCCGCGAGCGGCTGGCCGACGGCGGCACGATCGCGAGCACCGTGCGCGATGCCATGGCCACCGCCGACGACTTCTACTTCGACGAGTTGGCCCGCATCGACGTCCCGAATTGGTCCAAGGGCCGCGTGGTGCTGCTCGGTGACGCGGGTTACTGCGGTTCGCCGCTCACCGGGCAGGGCACCGCGATGGCACTGGTCGGCGCGTACGTCCTCGCCGGTGAAATCGCCGCGCACGCAACCGATCCCGAAGAGGCGCTGGCCCGCTACGAAGAGGTGCTGCGGCCGTTCGTCGCCACCGCGCAGGAGCTGCCGCCGGGTGGTCTGCGGTCGATGACGCCCCAATCGCGGTTCGGCATTCGCGCGGGTCTGTTCGTCAGCAGACTGATGACCACCAAGATCATGAAGCCGCTCATGATGAAGATGCTCACCAAGACCGAGAGCTACGAACTGCCCGATTACTCGGTCCAGACGGTCGGCTGACCGCTCGAGGCCCGGCCGGGCCGGTCACCCCTCGTGAACCGGCCCGGCCACATACATCCTTGGATGGGATCGTCGGCACGCACCGAATGGTTACCTTCGGCAGCGGCGACGGATTCGCCGGTCAGCTCCGGGAAGAGCCATCCGAAGTGGTTGCCCCCGATAGAGCGCCAGCGGGCCGGTCACCCCTCGTGGACCGGCCCGGCTGGCACTACCCCCGTGACGCGACCTGTTACCCCTCGTGAACAGGTCGAGCCCGGTTCCCCACCCCCGGTTGTGGCTTGTGTTGCGGTGTTGACACAAACAATGCCGTCGCGGGCTTGTTGGGCACTTAAGAAGACCTTGCAGGAACAAAACCGCAGGTAGTCGCATTACTTGTGGAAGATCCCGATAAGTTTGCGGCGCGGTGGCGCGAATCGGCGGATGATGGAGCATGAGGGCGCCAAGAAGAATGGGAGCGGCGATGGAAACCGTGGTTGTCTGGGTGCTGGCCACACTGCTCTATTGGTGGGGCCTGTTGTAGTTCCGAGCCCTGGGGCCCGTGGATTCCCCATAACGAAAAGCTCCGCCTCCGACCGAAATGGTCAGGGGCGGAGCTGTTTTCGGAGCCGAGTTATCAGCCGTCCAGTCCGGCGCGGACACCTTCCTCGACGCGCTTGCCGAGCTCGGCGTCCACGTTCTTCCAGTATTCGAAGACCCGGGACAGCACCGGCTCGCGCACACCGCCGAGCACATGGCCGACGATATTGTCCACTAGACGATCTCGCTGCTCGTCGTCGAAAACCTCACGGACCAGGGTGCCCGCCTGGGTGAAGTCGCCGTCCTCGGCGTGTTCGAGATAACCGGCACGTACGACGGCCGGGTCGAACTCCCAAACGCCGCCATCGGGCGCCCGCTCCGGATCCGCATGCGGGCCACCGAACGAATTCGGCGCGTAGACAGGCACATTCGCGTCGTTGTAGTCGTAGCGCATAGCGCCCTCCTTGGAGTAGGAGTTCACCTCCGCGGCGCGTGCGCGGTTCGGCGGCAGCTGCGCGTAGTTGGTGCCGATGCGGTAGCGGTGCGCGTCCGCGTAGGCGAACACCCGGCCGAGCAACATCTTGTCGGGCGAAAAGCCTATGCCGGGAACGACATTCGAGGGTTCGAAGGCGGCCTGCTCGATATCGACGAAGTAGTTGCCGGGATTGCGGTTCAGCGTCCACTTGCCGACCTCGATCAGCGGGTAGTCCCGATGCGACCACACCTTGGTCAGGTCGAACGGGTTGAAGCGGTAGCCCTCGGCTTCGGCGACCGGCATGACCTGCACGTACAGGGTCCAGCTCGGGAACTCGCCGCGCTCGATCGCCTGGTACAGATCGCGGCGGTGGTAGTCGGCGTCCGCACCGGCCAAGCGATCGGCCTCGGCCTGGGGCAGGTAGTCGACGCCCTGATCGGTCTTGAAGTGGTATTTCACCCAGAAGCGCGCACCGGCGGCATTGATCCACTGGTAGGTGTGCGAGCCGTAGCCGTTCATATGACGGTAGGTCTTCGGGATGCCGCGGTCGCCCATCAGCCAGGTGACCTGGTGGGCGGTCTCCGGACGCAGGGTCCAGAAGTCCCACTGCATATTGTGATCGCGCAGGCCGCTGCCGGGCAGGCGCTTCTGCGAACGAATGAAGTCCGGGAACTTTATCGGATCCTTGATGAAGAAGACCGGGGTGTTGTTGCCGACGAGATCGTAGTTGCCGTCCTCGGTGTAGAACTTCACCGCGAAACCCCGTGGGTCGCGCCAGGTGTCGGGGCTGCCCTGTTCGCCCGCGACGGTGGAGAACCGCGCCAGCGATTCGGTCCGCGCACCCGGCTGGAACAGCTTGGCCTCGGTGTAGCGGCTCACGTCATTGGTCACCACCAGTTCGCCGTATGCGCCCGCGCCCTTGGCGTGCACGATCCGCTCCGGCACCCGCTCCCGATTGAACTGGGCGAGCTTTTCGATGAGGTAGTGGTCGTGCAACAGGATCGGACCCTGGGTGCCCGCAGTGAGCGATTCGTTATCGCTCGATACCGGCGTTCCGGTGTTGGTGGTGGTCGGCTTGGTCATCGGCAGCCTCCTTCGCTGAGTTGTGTACGGCAGGTCGGGCACAGACCCCAGAAGACGACCTCGGCCTCGTCGATCACGAACCCGTGCGCGTCCTCGGGTTCCAGGCAGGGGGCCGCGCCCACGACACAGTCGACATCGACGACCGTGTCGCAGCTTCGGCACACCAGATGGTGATGGTTGTCCGCGACTCTCGTCTCGTACAGCGCGGGCGAACCGGCGGGTTCGATGCGCCGCAGGATTCCGGCCTTCACGCAGGCCCGGAGCACGTCATAGACGGCCTGCGTGGATACCGAGCCCAGAGTTTCGCGGACGGTGGCGGCCACCCGATCGGCATCCGAATGCGGTCGGGCCGCCACCGCAGCCAACACCGCGACCCGTGGGGCGGTAACCCGCAGGCCCGCCGCGCGCAAGCGTTCGCGCGGTTCGGTGAGGTTGGTGTGCATGCATCCGATGGTTACGCATTTTCTGGAGTTAGTCAAGAATTTGGATAGTTCCAGAAAAGAAGCTTGTCGTGCGGGCCCAGCCAGCGGATGTGGCGGCGGTCATGGAAGACCCCGGGCGACTGGGGGCTTCGAGACGCAAGCGGGACGCCGATGCCGCGCACCTCCGGGCACCGACGCCGCACGCCTCCAAGACAGAGATGCCGCACACCTTCAGCGCACAGGTGTCGACACCCCGGGGCGCGGACGACCCACAGCTTCAGGGACGCCGGTGACGCACACACCCAAGACGCAGACCGACAGCGCAGACGACGCGCAGCTCCCAAGGACGCCCGTGACGCGCAAGTTCCCGGGGACGCGCACCTCCGGGCACGAAGATGCCGCACACCTCCAGGGCGCACACACCACGCACCCCGCAGACGACGCGCAGCTCAGGGGACGCCATGACCCACACACCGCCAAGATGGGAGATCCGCACACCCGGGCGCAGACAACGCGCACCCCTGGGACACAGACGACGCGCAGCTCTGGGACGCCGTGACCCATACACCTCAAAAGCGGGAGATCCACAAACCTCAGGGCGCAGACGACCCGCAGCTCCAGGGACGCCGGTGACGCGCACCCCTGGGACGCAGACGACGCGCGGTTCCAGGACGCCGACGATGCGCTGTCCCCCGGATGGGGTGCGGGTTGGTGTGGCCCGGGTGGCTCGGCCGGGCCTGTTTCAGGAGCGGAACTTCTTGGCTCGCATGTACTTCGCGAGTTCGTCGTAGGTCCCGTCGTTATTGGCGAATTCGATTACGTTGCGGGCGGATTCGAACCAGGGGCCCGCGCTCGGCTTGATCTGGCTCAGTGCGACCTCGATATCGGCCATGCCGACGGGACGCACGGTGCCGGTGCTGATCGAGTCGGCCATCGCCAATTGTGTTGCCGAGGTACAGATGTGGGCCAGATCGGCACCGGAGAAGCCATCGGTGCGCCGCACGATCGCCGGGAGATCGATGCCCGCGACCGGACGATCCTTCAGGTGGTAGTGCAGGATCGCGCGGCGCGCGTCCGAATCCGGCAGGCCGACCAGGATCATGCGGTCGAACCGGCCGGGGCGGCGCAGGGCGACATCGAGGTCCCAGGGGTGGTTGGTGGCGCCGAGGATGTAGACGCCGTCGTTGCTGCGGGTGGCCGAATCCATCTCGTTGAGCAGCTGATTCACCACATTGCGCATCCAGGCCGAACCCGACATCTGACTGCGCTTGTGCCCGAGTGCGTCGACCTCGTCGAGGAACAACACACAGGGCGCATTGCGGCGGGCCATTTCGAAGACCTCGTGCAGATTGCGCTCACCGGAACCGTGGTAGATATCGAGGATGTCGGCGATTTCGATCGGGTAGAAGTTCGCACCGAGTTCACCGGCGACCGCCGCGGCGATGAAGGTCTTACCGCAGCCGGGCGGGCCGTAGAGCAGCAGTCCGCCGCGCGCGGAAGTGCCGAAAGCCTTGGCGAATCCGGGATTTCGGATCGGACCGAGCAGGGTGAGTTCGAGCTGACGCTTCACATCCTGCATGCCGCCGACATCGGCCAGCTTGACCGTGGGCTTCTCGAATACGCCGACATCGGAGTCTGTGACGAATTCCCGCGAGCCCTCATCAATGAATGCGGGGGCGATGATATCGCCGACCTGCTCTTCGGCGGCCGCCCAATCATATTGCGACGGATCGTCTTTCGCCTCATCCGGTGCCGACTCGTTCGGCATGGTGTTACTCGGCGTCGGCTCGCTCGACGTCGGCTGACTCAGCGTCGACTCGCTAAGCGTCGGCTGATTCAGCGGGGGCTCGCTCGGCGACGGCGGGCTAAGCGTCGACTCGCTCAGCGATGGCTGATTCAGCGGGGGCTCGCTCGGCGACGGCTGATTCAGCGGGGACTCGCTCGGCGACGGCGGGCTCAGCGGGGACTCGCTCAGCGACGGCTGATTCAGCAGGGACTCGCTCGGCGACGGCGGGCTCGGCGTCGTCGACTCGCTCGGCGTCGGCCGGGTCGGCGCAGCGGGGGTCGCCGCACCACTTGCGAGCGCAATCGTGCACTGCTGCAACAACTCCAGCACCCGAGCATGTCCGGGTTCCTTACTCAGCGCGGTCGCACACTGGGCCAGCGCCTCGGCATGGCGGCCACGATCGATCAGCAACTCGATGACCCGCACCCGCAGCGCGAGCACCTCTGGACTGCGCTCCAACGCTGCCAGCATTTCGGTCAGCACCAGATCATCGGACACGCCGATCCCCCTCTTCACCTCGTGAGCTCGTTGATTCTAGATTGCGTATGCGACTCCGTACCGGCCCGAACCACCGCCCGCGGGTAGCCGACAGGTCCAGGGACCTGCCCGTCGAGCGGCCGTGCCGCATCTGACCACGGCCGCGGGGCGCGGTGGCGTGCCGCCCGCAGTTCTGCCGGTGCATATCCGGTCTCGGGTGGGAGGACGCCGACTTCTGCCATGCTGGCAAAGGCCGGGCGCTAGCTCCCGCTGGTGACGTGAATGACGACACAGCTCGAGTTGCTCAACGGATACCGATAGGTCTGTTCGTGGCAGTGGCAGCCGTATGCGTCCATAACGCGCAGGCAGGTCCGCGCGCTGCCCAGGCAGCTGGGAATTATCGGGAGGACGCGCATCGTGGTGGATCCGACCAGGTGATTTTCGTTGTGCGCATCACATCGCATTTCGTGGAATAGATCCGGACGGCGGACCGTTGATCACCTCTGTCGGCGTCCGGACAGCCCCGGGCCTCACCCCATTCGTCGCTACGAGCGACCACTCGCCGAGAGGCGCTTGTGGGACGTCGGCACTCGAGTCGTGACGTTGGCGTGGCGTCCGGCGACTCAGCGCCGCCAGGTTTACCAACCTGGCGGCGTTTTGTAATTCCGGAGCGGCTCGGCTCGTGGTCGACCGCGATGTGGTCGATGATGCAGCCATGGCAACGCACAGCGACGCGCTGCGACGCAGGCTCGGGCTCACCGACTCGGTGGTCATCGGGCTCGGGTCCATGGTCGGCGCCGGTATCTTCGCCGCACTTACTCCCGCGGCGGGCGCGGCGGGCAGTTGGCTGCTGCTCGCATTGGCTGTGGCCGCACTGCTCGCTTACTGCAATGCGACGTCCTCGGCGCGGCTGGCGGCGCGGTATCCGGTATCGGGCGGGACGTATGTGTATGGACGCGAGCGTCTGGGTGCGTTCTGGGGATATCTGGCCGGGTGGGGATTCGTCGCGGGTAAGACCGCATCGTGTGCGGCGATGGCACTGACAGTGGGCGGATATGCGTGGCCGGAACATTCGCGGGTCGTCGCGGTCGCGGCAGTTGTCGCGATCACCGCGATCAACTACACCGGCGTGCAGAAATCGGCGCTGGCCACCCGGATCATCGTGGCGGCGGTACTGGCCGTGCTGGTGCTGGTTGTCGCGGTCGGATTGGTCGGCAGCCATTCCGCCGCAACGACTCTGCCGGACCGAATCGGACCGCGCGGAGTCCTGCAGGCCGCGGGATTGCTGTTCTTCGCCTTCGCGGGATATGCCCGCATCGCCACCCTCGGCGAGGAGGTGCGCGACCCGCAACGCACGATTCCACGGGCCATCATGATCGCGCTCGGGATCGCGCTGACGGTCTATGCGCTGGTGGCAGTGGCCGCGTTGGAGGTACTCGGGTCCGCGGGCCTCGCGCATGCGATCGATCCACTGGCCCGGGTGGTCTCGACGGCCGGGGTGTCCGGGCTGGCCCCGGTGGTCCGAGTCGGTGCGGTGCTCGCGGCAGCCGGATCGCTGTTCGCGCTGATACTCGGGGTTTCGCGCACGGTGCTTGCGATGGCACGCGACAGATATCTGCCGGGTTCGCTGGCCGCCGTGCATGCGCGATTCGGTGTGCCGCATCGGGCGGAGTTGGCGGTCGGGGCGGTGGTGGCCGTCATCGCGGGGACCTTCGATTTGCGTGCGGCCATCGGGTTTTCGTCGTTCACGGTGCTGGTGTATTACTTGATCGCCAATGTCTCGGCGGCGACGTTGACCGAGGATCGTCCGCCACGCTGGGTGCCGCTCATCGGCGCGGCGGGTTGCGTGATTGTCGGGCTGTCGCTTCCGCTCGTTTCGGTGCTGACCGGTCTCGCGGTCCTCGGCGTGGGCGCTAGCTGGTTCGCGGTACGCACACACCGCTGATGTCTGGCTGCGGCTTCCACCCGGGTCAGTGCTGACCGGACGCACGGTCCCTCCGTAGGCGCTGACAGGTTCGCGGTACACCGTCTCGTCCAGCAGTGGCTTCCACTCGGGTCGATACTGACCAGACACACGATCCCAGCCGTGGACGCTGACTCATTCGCAGTACGCACACACCGCTGATGTCTGGCTGCGGCTTCCACCCGGGTCAGTGCTGACCAGACACACGATCCCAACCGAGTGCCCTGACAGGTTCGCGGTACGCACACCACTCCCGCCTAGCTGTCGCAACCACACGGTCCGATACTGACCAGACCACACGATCCCAACCGTGGGCGTTGACTCATTCGCAGTACGCACACACCGCTGACATCGGCGGGCGCTTCCGCTCGGTTCGGTACCCAACGGAATCGCGGTCCTCGCCATTGGCACAAGGTGGTTCGCGGCACGGACACGCCGCGGATGCCGTCCGAAATGCGGATCGATTTGTATGAGCGGTGCGCGGAAGATGCGTTACGACGTCGAGCGGCGCGCCGAGTTGGCAATTGACTGAGACGCATTCAGCCTGTTGCCCGGTCTGGCGAGGTCGGTCGCGATAGCCTTTGCACATGGGGCGCATCTACGGATTCCTGGCCGGAATCGCGGCGGTATCGCTGGTTGCGGGAAGCGTTTTCGCCGGAGGTGCGCAGGCCACGCACACCGAGCAGCTGTCATGTGGGGTGTCTTCCGGGCGCGAGCCGGAACGGGCGGCACCGGAACAGGTTGGACTGGATTCGGGGCGGCTCGCGGAGGCATTGGAATTCGCGAGCGGCCGTAATCGGTTGAATGTGCAGGTGTTCCGGCACAATTGCCTGATCGGTGCGGGGCCGACGAACGACCAGACCGGGAATGTCGCCTGGAATATCTGGAGTGCGACGAAGAGCATTGTGTCGTTGCTCGCCGGAATAGCCTGGGATCAGGGGAAACTCGATATCGAAGCGCCGATCGATCGCTATCTGCCGCCCGGACTCGGTGATAAGCAGCATCGGTCGATCACCGTGGAGAATCTGCTGACCGAAACCTCCGGCATGAAGGTGGGCGTGCTCACCGAGGGCGTCACCGGGGTGATTCCGATCGATCCGAATAGTGCCGTGCAGGCGCTCGGCGTGCCGTTGGACAATCCGCCGGGCACGACATTCAGCTACAGCCAGCGCAATGTCGATCTGCTCGCCTACGTCATCGAATTGGCCATGGGTGAGCCATTGCAGCAGTTCGCGCAGCGTGAGCTTTTCGATCCGCTCGGCATCGAACGCGGCGATTACTACTGGGCGCGCGACCGCGCCGGGCACACCTACGGATACGCGCATCTGATGATCCCGCCGAACGATTTCGCCAAGCTCGGACTGCTGGTGAGCAATAACGGCAGCTGGGGCAGGCAGCAAATCGTTTCCCAGACGTATCTGCACAAGGCACGCCAACCGTCAGCGGCGAACGATTGCTACGGCTATCTGTTCTGGGTCGGACCGGGATGCGCCGAGACCGCCGCCTACCTGCCCGCCGACATCTACTCGATGTCGGGGCTCGGCATGCAGAACGTCTTCATCATGCCGAGCCTGGATTTGACGGTGGTGTGGACCGGAGTCTTCGGAAATGTCAGCAACGAGGGCATTTCGGGAATTGTGCAGAACACCGAGGAGCTGCCGTACGAATTCTTCCGTCGGCTGTTCGGTGCCTTCGAAGTCCGTCCGGTGCCCGATCCGGGTCCGTATGTGGAGCCGCCGCTGCGTCTGGATCCGAGGCGGTTCGTGGATACGAATCTGCTGATCGCGGTCTTCGGCATCGGACCTGCGGCATATCCGGGCTGCAATGTCTTCAGCTGCCTGAACTATCCATTGGCGCCACCGTTCGCCGATACCGCACCCGGGTGCGCCATCCTGGTCTGCCTCGGTCCGGATCCGCGCACGCCGGGCATCCGCTGAATCACACGCCGAAGAAAGGGATATCGCCTTCCTCAGCACCCTGCGCGAAGAAGTGATCCGGCGAGACCGCGATGAACAGGGCATTACCCTCGGCGATGAGTTCACCGCCGTGTTCGAGGCGGGCGTGGATATGCAGTTTGCGCTCGCCTTCGCGCCGATCGAGGATCGCGGTCACGATCATCGGCCGGTGCAGCGGTGCGGGGCGCACATAATTCACCTCGAGCTTGGCGGTGACCGCTGGAACGCACATGGTGGTCGGCACCGTACCGGACGCCTCGTCGAGTACGGCCGCGATGACACCGCCATGTGCGACGCCCGGAGCGCCCTGGTGGCGTTCATCAAGGGTGAAATGGCCGATGATGCGGTCGTTTTCGAGGTTCAGTGCGATGCCGACGGCCGCCGGATTCCGTGGTCCACAGCCGAAGCAGCCGTCCACATGTGGCGGCAGCGGACCGTCGGGCATAGGGCTGTTCAGAGGATTCGGCTGGCGCACAATGCCGCAATCCGCGCTATTGCTCACGCCGCCTCCGCCGCACGTCGAATATTGTTCATGATCTGCTCTTTCCGCCACAGCGCGACGACGCGGGTGATGGTGGGAACCGGTCCTGGCAACACTCGATCTACGCCGCGGATCACGACGGCGTAGCGGCGCAGCCACCGCTCGTCGCGCGCGGTCCATGCGAGGCCGAGCCGCTCACGCAGGATCGGCGGCAGCACACCGGTATTCACCCAGACCGCCAGCGGTCCGACGATTCGCCACATGACGAGCTTCCACAGCCAAACCGGAATCGGCGCGTGCACCGGCGGTCGAGACATCGTCTCCAGCACATCGTCGACGCTCGGGTGATATTCGAGCCGCTCGCGCACGACCCGGTCGAACCATGCCTCGAAGGCGGAAAGATTCTCGGGCACAGCGCGTTCCGGGAGTCCCGCGAGTAATGCGGTGTGCCGCCAGCCGTCGTACAGGTCGGCGCGCTGCGACTCGGTGAGTCCGGATCCGAAACGAGTCGCGACGATTTCGGCGGCCCAATGTGCGGTGGCCAGGACGAAGAAATAGGCCTCGGGTTCCCAGGCGTGATAGCGCCGACCCGCGTGATCGACACCGCCGATGCCCTTGTGCATGGCGCGGATGTCGCGGCCGTAGGCGGCGGAGTCGTCGCCGTAGAAGGCCAGGGCGAGGGTCGGCCAGTACGAGCGGTCGAATCGGCCGATCGGATCGGTCTTGAAGATCGAGTGTTCGGCCACGCCCGAGCCGATCACCGGATGCGCTACCTGCAGCAACAATGCGCTCGGGGCGAGCATGATCAATCGCCAGTCCGCGGCGAGGCGGGCGGTCAGCGAGTCCCTGCTCAGGCCGGGTAGGTCGGCGTGCGATGCGTTCAGATCGGACGCTTCGGCGAGTCCGGTCATGCTCACCCCTCAATCAGGAACCAGTTGTCTCTCGAATCAAGCTAGATTCAGGAAACAAATGTGTCAAGATTGGCGGATGGCATCCACGGCGCGCACCTATGGCGGGATATCGGCTGATCAGCGACGCGCGACCCGTCGTGACCAGCTCCTGGAGGCCGCCTTCGAGGTAATGGCGACCGAGGGTGCGGCCGGACTGACGATCCGCACGGTCGCCAAAGCCGCCGGACTGTCCACCCGGTTCGTGTACGAGAGTTTCACCGATCTCGACGATCTGATCGGGGCCGCATTCGAGCTGGCTTTTCGCCAGTTCTCGAGCGCCGTCGGTGCGGCGGCAGCGAGCGCGGCACCGGACCGTCGGGCACAGGTCGACGCGGTGGTCCACGCCATGGTCGAATTCTTCCTGGCCGCGCCCGCCAAGGGAAAGATCCTGTCCACCAAGGCATATGGGCATCCGGCCGTGGCCGAGCGGCGGCTGACGCGCTCGGAGGATGTGTCGCTCGCGTTCCGCGGAATCCTGGCGCAGCTGGTTCCCGACCGCGCTCCAGAGGATCCCGCCATCGACCTCACCGCACGCTTTCTGGTCGGCGCGTTCGGCGACACTGTCACGGCCTGGATCCAGCAGGCGCTGCCCTACCCCCGCGACAAATTCGTGCACGACAACGTGGAACTGTTCCTCGGCACCATCGCCGCCCTCGACCGCTTGTGATGCCTACGATCCCGCCAGGTAATCCCGCGCTGCCGCTGAGGATCGAGCACCTCGCATCGCGCCGACCTCGCACACGGTAACGCTGCGTCAACTAGCCACGGCCGGGATCACACACCGAGCCGCCCTGCGCGGAGGGAATCCCACTCGGCGCAATGGAATTGAGTGCGTCGCACAGCAGGCGACCACCTCGCACACGGTAGACGTTGTGCGAGGTAGTGACGGCTTCTGCGGGAGCGTCAGAGGGGGGTGAGCCAGTTGTGGTGGGTGTCGGTGCGGAGGGCGGCGGTGTGGCGTTTGCGGAGGGTTTGGGTGAGGGGGCCGGGGCGGCCGTCGGCGATCAGGCGGCCGTCGACTTCGGCGACCGGGGAGGTGCCGGATGAGGTGCCGGTGACGAAGACTTCGTCGGCTATATAGAGCTCGGTGAGATCGATGGTGCGTTCGACGATCGGGATGCCGTCTTCGGCGGCGAGGGTGAGGATGGTGCGGCGGTTGATGCCGTCGAGAATGTCGCAGGACACGTCCGGGGTGATCAGGGTGCCGTTGCGGACGAGGAAGATATTGGCGGCGCTGAGTTCGCACACGTGGCCGTTGCCGTCGAGGAAGATGCAGTCGTCGTTGCCGCTGTCGATCGCATCCTGTTTGGCGAGTACCGAATTGACGTACGCGCCATTGACTTTCGCCCGCGAGGGAATCGCATTGTCCGGAATGCGCCGCCATGGACTGGATTTCAGCCGCATACCGTCCTGGGGCACGATCGGCACCGCGTCGTAGACGAAAATGCTGACCTGGATGGCGCAGCCGCGGACCCGGGTGCCTGGAATCGATTCGACGACATGCACTGTCGCGCGAACGAATACGTCCTCGGTCGGCGCATTGGCCGCGACCAGGTCGATGATCGCCGTGCGGAATCGGGCGAAGTCCCATTCGGCGGCGAACCGGTCGATGCCGATGATCTTGCAGGATTCCTCGAGTCGGCGGAAATGGTCGTCGAGCCGAAATGCGGTGCGTGCCGATCCATCCACAAGCACTGGAAACACTGTGTACACGCTGAGCCCATACAGCACTGCCGACGATGCGACCGCGACCGACGCCTGTTCCGCGTCGATGAGCCGGTCGCCGAAGTACACCTGTGGATAAGGATTCGCCATCGGCGCAGGCTAGCAGTGGGCACCCGGGCGGAGCGACGGAATTTCGGCCCGCCCGGGCCTGCCGGGTCAGTTCTCCACAAGCCGGGCGAAACGCGCCGTATCCATGTAGTCGCGGAACAGCGTGATCTTGCCGTCGCGGACCCGTACGACATTGACGGAGGTGCGAACTCGCGCCCGCTCGGCGCCGGGCACCGTCATATCCACCTCGTTCTCCACGAAAACCACCTCGGGATCGGCTGTTTCGTACACCTGTGGATAGATCCCGTGCACCTCGATTCGCGAAATTCCGGACCAGCGCTGCGCGAGATGCGCGCGTATCTCCTCGCGCCCGACCAGCCGGTTCGGCATTCCGGGAATCACGAAGGGGATCTCGAACACCGCCTCCGGGGCGAGCAGCTCGACGAATGCGTCGGCATCGCGCGCAGGCAGCTCCCGGAACAGCCGTTCAACCAGTTCACGAGGGCTTTCCACCGAAGTCTCCACCATGAAAACACCTGTCTCAAATAAGCGGAACGTTGACCCCGCTTATCATCCGGAACGGTCGCCCCGCTTGTCAATGCCTCCAGTAAACTCAGCCCTCATGACCGATCGCGAGGAACCGCGCCCGCTACGCGCCGACGCGCGCCGCAATCGCGACCGCGTACTCGCCGCCGCACAGGAGGCCTTCGCCGCCGAGGGCATTGCGGTCCCGCTCGACGAAATCGCCCGCCGCGCTGGCGTCGGCGCGGGCACCGTCTACCGCCACTTCCCCACCAAAGAAGCGCTTTTCGAAGCCGCGATCGTCGACCGCGTCGAGCGAATGATCACCTATGCCCGCGAACTCGCCACCGCCCCCGACCCCGGCAAAGTCTTCTTCGACTTCCTCGACCGCATGGTCGCCGAGGGCACCGTCAAACGCGACCTGGCCGAAGCCGTGGGCGCCGACGCCCCCGAAAGTCGCAAACCCGCCCACGATCTGAGGGTCGCCATCGCCCAATTACTCACCCGCGCACAACAATCCGGGGACGTACGACGCGATATCGATATCGACGACCTCATGCGCGTCGTCAAAGGCACCTTCTTGGCCGCCAACGCCACCAACACCACCGCGGAGCAACGCCGCCGCACCTTCGCGATCGTCTTCGACGGACTACGGCCCCACTGACCGAACCGGGCGGGCAAGGCGCGGTGAGCAGGACCGTTATCGACTCGCGCTGTCCCAGTCGACGGCCGACAGATCGTGACGTGGCGCGCGGCAGGCGTCGATGATGATCTTGCGAGCCGCACGACCTTCGGGGCTGGGCATGAGCGCGTAGTTGTGCGGCAGCCCCGGGCCCTCGTGGTAATCGACCGGTACCCCGGCGGCTTCGGCGCGGCGGGTGAGGGTTCGGGCGTCGGGCAGGACCATTTCGTGGGTGCCGGAAAAGATGGTCAGGGGCGGCAGTCCTTCGACGGGGCCGAACAGGGGGCTGACGCGCGGATCGCGCAGGTCGAGGCCGTCGGCGTAGATGCGCGCCACCTCGGCCATTCCGGGCCGCTGATGCAACGGATCGACCTGTTCGAGCTCGGCCACTGCCGGGTCGGAAAGGGTGGCGTCGAGCCATGCGGAGATCAGCACGACCCGAGATGGTTGCGGCCCACCCTGATCGCGCAGGACATGTGTTGCCGCCAGTGCCAGCAGGCCGCCCGCCGAATTGCCCATCACCACGGTCTTGCCGGAGCCGCGCTGTTCGATCGTGCGGGCGAGTATCGCGGCGGTGGTGGCGACCATGTCCGCGGCGCTGCAATGTGGGATCAGCGGATAGATGGGGACAACGACCTCCGCCGGAATGGCAGCGCCGAGTTCGCGGACGAAACTCCAGTGCGGGCGCACGATCTCGGCGAAAAACCCGCCGCCGTGCAGGAAAACCACGCTGACGTCGGTGGGTCCGGCGGTCGGCGTGACCCGGAATACGGGCCAACCGTCGAGATCATCCCGGGTGACGGTCGCCGCCTTGCGCAGGAACGCCGGGGGCCGGACCTCTTTGACGCGACGGTCGCGCTTTTCCAGCGCCGCATGAATCCCTTCCGCGCTGCCGAGCATCCGCTTCTGGCCGCGCGAGGCCAACAGCGCGGTGATAGCCCTGGTCTGCCAGCTCGGCTTCGCGGTAACTCCATGGGTTGCCATATCCGTTCATCTCCTGTCGTTGCGGCTCGCATCGGCTGATTGCGCCGGGCACCGATTAGCCTGACGAACATGACTGGGACCGCGCTTTCACAAACCTGCGGTGCGCCGGTGCTGTGGATGCGGCCCGCGCATGTCGGATATCTGGGCCCGGAACTGGGCGTCGGGATGCATGCCACGTCGATCGGGTATCTCGGCCTGAGCTTGGACGGACCGTTCGCGGTGGAGACGGCCGCGGATGAGGCGATCATCACCCGCAGCGTGTTCATACCGGCTCGGGTACCAGCCCGGATCGTCTCGGAGGGCCGGATCGCATTGCTGTTCGCCGAACCCGGCATCGCGATGATCGCTGGGGTCACCACCGTTTCGGGTAGCAATGTCGAGTCCGCGGCTGTCGATCCGAGCGCGGAAGCCGTCCTCATCGCCGCCGCCCGAACCGGAGTCGCCGAGCTGGAGCGCCTGATATCGGTTCGGGAATCGGCCATGGACCCCCGAATAGATGCCATTGTCCGCGACATTCGTGACGACCCGACCGCGCACATCCGCGCCGAGCACGCGGCCGATGCCGCCGGAATGTCGGAAACCCACTTCCTACGAACCTTCGCCGCACACACCGGCACCACATTCCGCCGCTACCGCCAATGGGCGCGGCTCCGAATGGTTTTCGCGAGCCTCGCCGCCGGACACGACCTCACCCGCTGTGCCGCCGATGCCGGATTCGCCTCCCCGTCACACCTGAGCGAGACCTTCCGGCGCACCTTCGGGCTGTCACTGACGGCACTGCTCAGCTCGTCGGTGACATTCGATTTCAGATGACCGAAAAGCAAACGGGCCGTTCGGATCTCACGATCGGAACGGCCCGTTCGGTCAATGTCAGCGCTGGGCCAACAGGACTTCGGCGATTTGAATGGTGTTGAGGGCGGCACCTTTTCGGAGGTTGTCGCCGGAGATGAACAGCGCCAAACCGCGGCCTTCGGGGACGCCAGGATCCTGGCGGATGCGGCCGACGAGGGAGTCGTCCTTGCCCGCCGCGGCCAGGGGGGTCGGCACGTCGGTGAGCTCGACGCCGGGCGCCTTGGCGAGGATTTCCTTGGCGCGCTCGACCGAGATCGGTTCGGCGAATTCGGCATTCACCGACAGCGAGTGTCCGGTGAAGACCGGGACACGCACGCAGGTGCCGCTGACCAGCAGGTCGGGCAGGCCGAGGATCTTGCGACTCTCGTTGCGCAGCTTCTGGTCTTCGTCGGTTTCGAAGGAGCCGTCGTCGACCAGCGAACCGGCGAGCGGGATCACATCGAAGGCAATCGGCGCGACGTACTTGTTCGGGGCCGGGAACTGCACCGAACTGCCGTCGTGCACCAGCTTTTCGGCATCGTCGACCACGGCGCGCACCTGGGAGACCAGCTCCTCGACACCGGCCAGGCCGCTGCCGGAGACCGCCTGGTAGCTCGAGATGACCAGGCGCCGCAGACCCGCCACATCGTGCAGCGGCTTGAGCACCGGCATCGCGGCCATGGTGGTGCAGTTCGGGTTGGCGATGATGCCCTTGACCAGATTGCGGGTCTGCTCCGGATTCACCTCGCTCACGACCAGCGGGACCTCGGGATCCTTACGCCAAGCCGACGAGTTGTCGATCACGGTGACACCGGCCGCCGCGAAACGCGGGGCCTGCACGCGCGACATGGTGGCGCCCGCGGAGAACAGCGCGATATCCAGGCCGGTGGGATCAGCGGTCTCGGTGTCCTCGACCACGATTTCGCCGCCGCGCCACGGCAGGGTCTTACCCGCCGAGCGGGCCGAGGCGAAGAAACGCACCTCGTCGGCCGGGAAGTTGCGCTCCTCCAGCAGTTTTCGCATGACGGCGCCGACCTGTCCGGTCGCGCCGACGACTCCTACCCGTACACCCATGCTTATCGTCCTGTTCCCGCGTGGACGACGGCGACCTCGTCGCCGCCCAGATCGAAGGCCTTGTGCAGCACCTGCACGGCCTCGTCCAGTTCGGTGTCCTTGACCAGCACCGAGATCCGGATCTCGGAGGTGGAGATGAGGTCGATATTCACGCCCGCGTTCGCCAGCGCCTCGCAGAAGGTCGCGGTGACGCCCGGATGGCTCTTCATACCCGCGCCGACGAGGGAGACCTTGCCGATGTGGTCGTCGTAGAGCACCTGCGAGAAACCGATCTCGTCCTGACGCTTGGTCAGCATCTCCACCGCACGCGCGCCCTCGGTCTTGGGCAGGGTGAAGGTGATATCGGTCTTACCCGTCTCGACCTTGGAAATGTTCTGCAGGACCATATCGATATTGATCTCCGCGTCGGCGATCGCGCGGAATACCTTGGCGGCGTAGCCAGGTTCGTCCGGCAGGCCGACCACGGTCACCTTGGCCTCGCTGCGGTCGTGCGCGACGCCCGTGAGGATTGCTTGCTCCAAGGGGATGTCCTCCATCGATCCATAGACGTAGGTGCCGGGCTTGTCGGTGTAGGACGAGCGCACATGCACCGGAACGTTGTAGCGGCGCGCGTATTCCACGCAGCGCAGCATGAGTACTTTCGCGCCGCAGGCGGCGAGCTCGAGCATCTCCTCATAGGAGACCTGCTCGAGCTGCTGCGCGTCGGGCACGATCCGCGGGTCGGCGGTGAAGACGCCGTCCACGTCGGTGTAGATCTCGCAGACGTCGGCCTCCAGCGCAGCGGCCAGCGCGACCGCCGTGGTGTCGGAGCCGCCGCGGCCGAGCGTGGTGACGTCACGGCTGTCCTGGCTGACGCCCTGGAAACCGGCGACCAGCACGACAAGACCTTCGTCCAGCGCGGCGCGCACCCGGCCCGGGGTGACGTCGATGATCTTGGCGTTACCGTGCGATCCGGTGGTGATCACACCCGCCTGCGAGCCGGTGAACGAGCGAGCCTCGGCGCCGAGCGAATGAATGGCCATGGCGACCAGCGCATTGGAGATGCGCTCACCCGAGGTGAGCAGCATGTCCATTTCCCGAGCCGGCGGTGCAGGCGCCACCTGCTGCGCCAGATCGAGTAACTCGTCGGTGGTATCGCCCATGGCCGAGCAGACAACCACCACGTCGTGGCCCTGCTTCTTCGTCTCGACGATCCGTTCAGCGACGCGCCGGATACGCTCGGCGGTCGCTACCGAGGATCCTCCGTACTTCTGAACAACGAGAGCCACGACAGGGTCCTCCAAGATCGACAATCAGCTGCTAACAGCACCCCAGCGTACCGGCCGAGGCCCAGCGGATCTGTTCCTACCTCCTCAGCCCGCGAGTATCGAAGGGGCCGTTCGCGAATCGAACTCGGCCGAAAGCGCAGCCTGCCTCCGGCAACCCATGCCATTCGGGAGGCCGCGAACAGCTGTAGGTACCACGCGGGTGGTACCTACAGCGTAGTATCGAGGAGTGGGGTACGAATGGTGGTACAGCGCCTTCGCCGTTCTCGCAATGGCCGGGATCGAGCGCCATGGGGGTGATCGAGGTGCGCTACGCCGATAAGCGGGAGAAGACGCGATGAGCACACTCGAATGGCCCGGAACCCCCGAGGAGATGGACGCCGTCGCTACGCGTCTGGAGTACACCGACGAAGAGGTCGAGCTGCCGCCGAAACCCGGCCCCGACGGGGTGATGGTGTCGCGATCATTGAAGATGCCGAGCGAGTTGGACCAGCGCATCAAGGACGCGGCCACCGATCGCGGCATCACGCAGTCCATGTTGATGCGCCAACTGCTCGAGACCGGCCTCGCCGCGATCGAGCATGACCACCCGATCTCGCTCACCGACGCCATCCGAGCCCTCGCAAGTCTCCGCAAAGCAGCTTGAGCCCATGAAAAGCACGGTGATCGAGGTGACCACGGGACGATCCGAGGTCGTGTACGACATCACTGCACAGTGCGCGTCGTTCGCGCGCGAGGCGGGCGAGGACGGGCTGCTGCACATCTTCGTGCCGCATGCCACGGCCGGGATCGCGATCATGGAACTCGGCGCGCGCAGCGATGACGATCTGCTCGCCGCATTGCGCGACCTGCTGCCCGCCGACGATCGCTGGCGGCATGCCCATGGCTCCCGCGGACACGGCCGCTCCCACGTCATGCCCGCGCTGATCCCACCCTTCGCCACCGTGCCCGTCATCGGCGGCGCACTGACCCTGGGCACCTGGCAATCAATCGCGATGGTCGACCTCAATGTCGACAACCCGGACCGCCAAGTGCGCCTGTCATTTCTGCGCGGCTAATCACTGGGCGCGAGCCGGGCGAGTTCGGTGCGATTGGCGATCCCGAGCTTGGCGTATACGTGGGCCAGATGCGTTTTCACGGTGCCGCGGCCGATGAACAAACGCGCGGCGATCTCCGGATTGGTCAGGCCGGAGACGGCGAGTTCGACCACGGAACGCTCTGTTGGCGTGAGGCTTTCCCAGCCGGAATCGGGGCGGTTGCGTCTGCCACGGGCCCGGGAGATGTAGTCGATCGCCGCCCGCAACGACATGATGCGGCCGCGCTCGAGGTATTCCAGCAGCCGCGTTTCGTCGGGGATATCAACGCGGACAACAGATCCGGCGTCGGCACGAGCCCGTTCGGCCGCGCCGAACAGCAAGCCCGCCGTCTCGAACGACGCACGTCGCAGCGCCACAGCCGCGAGAGCCGTCAGGCTATCGGCGCAGGCGAGCACCAGGCCGTGTTCGTCTCGAATTCGCAAGGCCTCGTGGTGCATTCGCATTTCCTGCTCGGTATCCGGAGCCAGTAATGCCCGCTGCTCCAGCACAGCGGCATGCACGGACGGCAGGGCCGTGGTGAGCGGTGTGGCCGACAACCGGTCCAGCAGATCGGCCGAATCCGCTGCCGCTCCCGATTCCCGCAACGCACGAGCGAGTACCAGCCGCGTCCACGGGGTCAGTTGATCGTCGGAAGGCCGCTCCTGCCAACGACCTTCGTGACGGCACCAGGCAGCGGCCTCGGCGGGCCGTCCGGCATCGAGTTCGAGTAAGGCGTGCGCCCGCTCCCAACCGGGGACGAATGGCGGTGTCTCCGCCCCCTCGACGAGCCGATCGATCGGCGCGAGCGCCGCGCCCGCCGACCCGGACCTGCCTGCCCACAGCAGGATTTCGGCGAGCGCGGTGCGGGCCAATGCAATGCGATGGAAGTCGCCCAGGGGTGCCGCGGTGGTCACGGCCTGTTCGGCGAGTTCGATGGCGTGGGCCAGTGCTCCGGATTGCGCGGTCGCCAGTGCGAGCCAGCCGAGTGCGGACGAGGCGATG
The DNA here is from genome assembly GCF_050942345.1 of Nocardia pseudovaccinii. Lineage (NCBI taxonomy): Bacteria > Bacillati > Actinomycetota > Actinomycetes > Mycobacteriales > Nocardiaceae > Nocardia > Nocardia pseudovaccinii. The sequence continues at coordinate 617,329 of NZ_CP192074.1, read as the reverse complement.
GCGCGGTCGCCACGCCGGAGCAGTCCCGTTACGGCGGGCTCGAGCTGTTCGATCGCGTCGCGGTGTTCGTCGCGCAGTAGGTGAACCAGGCCGATCAGTGCCTGGGTGGCATCGGTGACGAAGCCGTCGCCGGCCCGTTGCGCGTCTGCGCGCACCGCCCATGCTTCGGTGCGCGTGCGCTCCAGATCGAATCCGATGGTGCCGATGGCGATGAGTGTGCGGGCCAGCAGGCCGACATCCGCCAGGCCGAGCTGTTCGGCTAGTTTCGCTGCGGCGCATGCCTTTTCATAACCAATCGGCCCGGGTAGCGCGGTGTCGGCAACGAGCGCCTGGGCCAGCAGCACGCGCGCCTGGGCCTCGTCGCGGGTGCCATTCCCTTGCGCCGCCGCATGTTCCAGTAGCCGAACGCCGTCGGCGGCATGCGTGCCCAGATGCCACAGCCACGCCACCGCGGCCGCTAATCTACGGCCCGCTGTGGCATTGGGCTCGGCCCGATCCAAACCCCATTCGATGGCGGCACGGACATTCGGATATTCGACGGTGAGCAGCGCGCGCCACTCGTCCTTATCCGAATCCAATAGCGGCGCAGCACTTTCCACCAGCGCAAGCATCAGCTCCAGATGCAGATCGCGCAGCGCCACGGTCTCCTGCGCCTCGTCGAGCCGCAGCAGCGCGTAATCGCGCACCACACCGAGCATTCGGTAGCGGGCGACCAGTCCCGTCGTATCCGCCGACACCAGAGATTTGGCGATCAAACCACGCAATGCCCGCAGATAACGCTGGACCGGAACGTCCAGCCGTTCGGCCAAACCGGAAATCGCCTGCGCGGCGAATCCGGGCTCGAAAACACCGAGGCGCCGGAATAATTCGCGCTCATCCCGGTCCAGCAGGTCGTGGCTCCAGCGCATCGATGCGGTCAGCGTCGCCTGCCGGAAGGGGGCGCGTCCGGTGTCGTCATCGAGGAATGCGAACGGATCCCGCAGCGAATCCGCCAACTGCGCCAACGAAAGAGTGCCCGCCCAGCCTGCGGCGAGTTCGAGGGCCAGCGGCAGCCGATCCAGCCGGTCGCAGACCCGGCGCGCCGCCGCCAGCGCGTCCGGGCCGAGTTTCGCGGTTCCTGCGCGGTCCGAGAAGAGATCCAGTGCATCGGCCAGGTTGAGTGCCGACAGGCGATGCACCTTTTCACCGAGTAGGTCGAGCGGCACCCGGCTGGTGGCGAGCACACCGACGCTCGGGCAGCGCGCCAGGATGGCCGACACGATCCCCGCTACCGGTTCGCGCAGGTGCTCACAGTTGTCGACCACCAGCAGGATGCTGCGCGCGGTCAGTTCCCGAGTCAGCGTGTGCACAGGGTCGGCGGCCAGCGGTACGCCGAGGGCCGATGCGATGGCTCGGGTGACGCCGTCGGCGTCGCGTTCGTCCTCCAAGCCGATCCAGCGAATGCCGTCGGGCCAGGAATCGGCGAGCGCAGCGCAGGAGCGCAGGGCCAACCGGGTCTTACCGCAGCCACCCGGGCCGACCAGGGAGAGCACCCGTCCGGGCGCGACCGCCGAGGTGAGCGTGGCCAGTTCCTCGGCGCGGCCGACAAACGACGACAGCTCGGGCGGAAACTGCTGGTCGGAGTCGATCATCGCGCCTCGGAGTCTGCCACGACCGCCCGCGGCCGACCACCGGGTATCTGCCACCTGCCCGCGCGAATATCGGCCAGCTGGCAGATGTTCGGGGGTGGCCGCGCCGGAAGTATTCATTGCAGCGGCGCACGGGGCGCCACCGAAACAAAGGAACTGATCATGACCGAGACCAGCACCCGACGCGTCATCGCCAATATCTCGCTGTCGCTCGACGGCCGGACCAACGGCAGCGGTGGCGACTACGACATGAGCTGGATCGTGCCGCACGCCGTGAGCGACGCCTCCCGCGATCAGATGGTCAAGCTGACCACCACCGCGACCACGGCCCTGCTCGGCCGCAAGAACTATGAGGGCTTCGGCGGCTACTGGCCGACCGTCGCCGCCGACGAGAACGCCGAGCCCCGCGACAGGGCCTTCGCTGCCTGGCTCGATGCGGTGGACAAGGTGGTCTTCTCACACTCCCTGACCGAGACGCCCTGGCCGAACTCCCGCATCGCCGAGGCCGATCCGGCCGCGACGGTCGAGCGGCTGCGCGCCGAATCCGGCGGCGACATCGTGGTACTGGCCTCCGGCAGCGTGATCAACAACCTGCTGGCGGCGGGTGAACTGGATCGGCTGATCATCACGCTGTGCCCCGAACTCGTCGGCGGTGGCGCACGACTGTTCGAGGACGGCGTGCCCGCAACCAACTGGTCGCTCACCGATCTGTCCACCACGGATTCCGGCGCGATCGTTCTGGTCTATGACAAGGTCGCATGAGGGTGCCCGGCGCCGTGGCGGCACACTGCCGCCACGGCCCGGGGCATCAGGCTCTGGTGAGCCAGGTGACCTGCGCACCGCTGCCGAATTCGGTGCGTTCGATGGGTGTGAACAAGGTGGGGTCGAATTCGCCCGCGAAGGCCTGGGTTCCGGTTCCGGCCACCACTGGATAACTCTTGATGACGAGCGCATCGATCTCGCCGAGTAGCTGTGCGGCGAGCTTGCCGCCACCCGCCAGCCAGATATCCAGGCCGTCCTCCTGTTTCAGGCGACGCACCAGGCCGACCGGATCGCCATCGACCAGTTCGACATCCGGGTCATCGATCCGGCCGAGGGAACCCGACACGATGTACTGGCGCATGTGCGCATATGGGCTGGTCACGCCGATCGCCTGGGCCGGAGCATAGGTGCCTCGACCCATGACCAAGGTGTCGAACTTCTGATTCGGCGCATCCACCGCCAGCCCGATATGCGGGCGCACATGGGTCGGCAGGGTCTCCGGATACTCCGCTTTGATCCAGTCCCACATGTCGTCCACCGGATAGAAGCTGATGTCGTCGCCGGGCCCCGCGATATAGCCGTCGAGGGACATGCCGACGTAGTAGACGAGTTTTCGCATATGAATACCTCTTTCGTGGTGCGTGCTGGATCGTCAGGCCCGGGAGAACCAGCTGACCTGGGCGCCGTTGCCGAACTCGCGGCGCTCGGTCGGCCTGAACAGGGTCGGGTTGAACGCACCCGAGAAGGCGGATATGCCGCCGCCCGCGACGACCGGATAGCTCTTGACGATCATCTCGTCGAGTTCGTCGAGCAGCGCCCCGGCCAGCTTGCCGCCGCCGCACAGCCAGATATCGCCGCCCGCTTCGGCTTTCAACCGTCGCACCAGCCGGACCGGATCGCCCGCGACCACCTCGACCTGCGGATCATCGATCGGGCCGAGGGTGCTCGAAATGACGTACTGCCGCATATGCGCGTACGGACTGGTGCCCCCCTCGGACAGCGCGGGCTCATAGCTCGCGCGGCCCATCAGCACGGTGTCGAACCGCTTACTCGGTTCGTCCACCGCCATCCCGACGTGTGCCCGCACCTGACTCGGCACGAAGTCCGGATACTGCCCCGTGATCCAGGTCGCCATCTCGGCGTCCAGCGGATAGAAGTCGAACTCCCCTGCCGGACCGGCGATATAGCCGTCGAGCGAGACGGCCACGTAGTAGACGAGTTTTCGCATATCAATACCGCCCGATCCGTTGTACTCTAACTGAAGTGGTTTGAAGGTAGTACTACAGATGGAGTGGTGTCAAGTGCGGACGAATCCGGAGCGGCGGCAAGCGCTGCTCGATGCGGCGATCGAGGTGTTGGCGAAGGAGGGGGCGCGCGGGCTCACCTTTCGAGCGGTGGACAAGGAGGCCGGGGTGCCCGCGGGTACGGCGTCGAACTACTTCGCCAATCGTGACGACCTGTTGACCCAGGTGGGCGGGCGGTTCTACGAACGGTTGACGCCGAGCGCGGCGACCATGGCCGACCTCGCGACGGGCCCGAAGACGCGAGCGCATATCACCGAGCTGATGCGCGAGACGGTCAGTCGCATCGAGGCCTTCCGCACCGGCTACCTGGCCATGCTCGAGCTGCGCCTGGAGGCGACGCGGCGACCGGAGTTGCGGGCGGTCATGACCGAGGCGGTGCGCGCGGATCTCGATTTCAATGTGCGCAACCACCTCGAAGCCGAACTGCCCGGCGACGAAAACTCGGTGATTCTGCTGTATCTGGCGCTGAATTGGCTGATCGTGGACCGGCTGACGCTACCGGGAATCTTCACCGAGGCGCAGAGCCAGGAGCTGATCGAGGCCGCGGTCGATCGACTCGTCGGCAACGAGTGAAACGCCGCGTAGTACGGGGAACCCTTGTGACGCGCGTCACCGTCATTCGATAATGGGGCGATGATGGCGAATGTCGGAGACCGGCTCCTCGTACACGGCCACGTTGTGGGACAGAGCGATCGCCACGGCGAAATCGTCGAAGTCCGCGGGCCTCAGGGCGCACCGCCGTATGTGGTGCGATTCGATGACGGGCACGAATCGCTCGTCTACCCAGGCCCGGACGCGATCATCGAACCAACGCCGCACTGAGCCGCCGCACCCCACGGGCCCGCTCGCCGCGGGCCCGTTACCTCCTGCGCGGCCGAAGATGCGAATACCTTGCGCACGATCGACTTACGCCCCGTCAGCTCCTACGGCAAGTCCACTGGACCGGCGATATCGCGATTCGTTCGAAAATACTGAACCGTAACTTGTTCTCGCCGTACATAATCGACCGTGATCCCCCCGAGATATGCGGCCGATGTGGCTTCGGGCACTGCCCGCTCAGTTGACTTGCGAATGTGTCGCTGGGCACAATTTGCCGATGTAGTTGGGCGGGGGCGGAGGTATGGAATGCGTACAAAGACCGATATCCGTTTCGTCGTCGACGCCGATCCCGAGCAGGTAATGGATGCACTGGCCGCGGTCGAGATGCTCCCGGAGTGGTCGACCTCCTACAGCGACGCCCGGGTCGCGAGCCGCGACGACAACCTGCGACCGCGCCGGGTATTCGTCAAAGCGGAGCTGATGGGCGGCTCGGATCTGCAGGTCCTGGAGTACGAATGGACCGAGACCCGCTCGTCCTGGGAGGTCGCCGACAGCACCCGAGGGGTGAAGGGCGGCGGCTGGTTCGAGGTCACCGAGGGCGAGCAGGGCACCGACGTCTGGTACCACGTCGAGCTCTACATCCCGATCCCCGTTCCGGGCATGCTGGTGAGCCGGACCATGCGTCGCTCGAACGAGGCGGTCGTGCAGAACTTCATCGAGTTCGCTGAGGGCTTCACCGAGAACGAGAACTATCAGGCCGTATAGGAACGCACCTGTCGCATTCGGATGCGACGATGTGAACCATGATCGGTTCCAAACGGGCACGCCTGCTGCCAACGGCCGAGGATGCGTCGGTAACTCAGCTCGAGTTGTTCTTCGACCTGGTGCTCGTCTTCGCGTTCACTATGGTCACCGGCCTGGTCGCACACGACACCAGCGCCAAGAACATGCTGCGGGCGGTGCTGGTACTCGCGGTCATGTGGTGGCTGTGGATCGCCTACTCCTGGCTGGGCAATGTGGTGCGGGCGGACGAGGGCATCGCGCGGGTCGCCATGTTCGTCGCAATGGGTGGCGGATTTCTGGCGGCGCTCACTATTCCGGAGGCCTTCGACGATGCGCCCGGCGGCTGGTTCGGCCCGCTGGTCTTCGCGATCGCGTATCTGATTGTGCGCCTGGTGCATCTGGCCATGTTCGTGCTGGCCAGCGCCGAGGATTCGCAACTGCGCAACCAGGTGCTGCGCTGGAGTCTCGGTTCCATCACCATTGGAACCACCCTGCTCGTCATCGCCGCCATGACACATGGGACAACGCAGATCGTGCTGTGGATCGCGGCGATCGTCGGCGATATGGGGTGGACCCTGCTGGCGGGCGAGGACTGGCGGCTGAACTCGGCGAGCCATTTCTCCGAACGCTACGGGCTGATCGTCATTGTGGCGCTGGGTGAATCGATCGTCTCGATCGGCATCGGGGTTGCCGGACTGCCCATTTCGTGGCCGATCGCGGTCGGATCCCTGCTCGGCCTCGCGGTTTCGGGTCTGCTGTGGTGGGCGTACTTCGATGTGGCGGCGCTGTCGGTGGAGCACGAGTTGCAGCACGCCGAGGGCGAGCGGCAGATCAAGATCGCCCGAAACTCCTACACCTTCTGGCATTTCCCGATGATCGCCGGAATCATCGGTCTCTCGCTCGGACTGAAGAAGGTGCTCTACTACGTCGGCGACGAATCGGCGCACAGCCTGAAGGACGCGCTGTCCGGGATACCGCTGTTCGCGCTGTACGGCGGTGTGGTGCTGTATCTGATCGCATTGGTCGGGTTCAAGCAGTACGCGACCGGGAACGTCACGGTGCCGCGCCTGGTGGCCGCCGGACTGCTGCTCGCGCTGACTCCGGCGGCCTGCGCGCTGCCCGCGCTGGCGTCACTGGGGCTGCTGTGCGGTGTGCTGGTGCTGCTGATCGTCTGGGAGACAATGCGTTACGCGGCGCCGCGCGACGAGATCAGGCACGCGGCACACGGCTGAGGTGGTAACGCACGGTCTGTCCGTGCGGCGTCGGGCCGTAATTGGACGGCGCGACGCGCACCCCGGCGTGCACGGCGTCTCGGATCTGATCCACGTTCTCGCGGATCATGTCCGAGACCAGCTCGTCCGTGCGTGGATCCGCCAGCACCTGGAAGACGATCCGGAATGTGGTGTCGGCGACGAGCCGGATGATCTCGTCGTGGAACGGGATGTAGCGGACCCGACCGGCCTGCGGATCGTTCTTGATGAGTTCGAGGATCATCTCGTCCATTTCGGCGCGGTTCTCCTCCAGCGCCGCCGCGATATTGCGGGTGTAGTGGCCCGTGCGCAGCACCTGCGCGACCTCGTCCATAATGGCGATGGTCATGGGGCGCTTGATGACATCGACGATGGTCGTCACGAACCGGTTCACCACCGCGGCGGTGACGCGATCGCCGAGGGCCCGATCGGCGACCCGGCCGAGCCGGACCGCGATCACCACGATCCGCAGTAACCGGAACCCGCGGAAGAACGGGCTGGTCACCGGGATCATGCCGAGCACTTCGTACCAATAGACGAATGGGAACGTCCACGGCCAGCCCGCGCGGCGCCAGCGCCAGAGGAATTCGGCGGCGAATATCGCGCAGACCGAGTAGTCGAGCACCACGATCACGCGGTAGGTGTGCGCGGAGACCTCGAAGAAGCTGACCCAGGTGACCAGCACGACCGAGACGATCGCCAGCGCCAGCATCACCAGGTCCGACCACAGCGCGGGCGGCTTGTGTGGAAAATCCAGCTTCGGTCCGTCGTCGAGGCCGGGCGTGGTCGGCCTGGTCGGTGTTGCCACGTGAGGATCCCTTCGACGCCGAACGGTCCCGCCGACAGTAATACGCGCCGCGCCGGGCTACTTCCCAGCGCGGATGATCGCCTCGATATTGCGTTCGGCCAGTGCGGTAATGGTGAGCGAGGGGTTGACCGTGCCGGTGCTGCCCGGGATGGCCGCACCGTCCATCACGTACAGGCCCGGATGACCGTGCACGCGACCGTTGCCGTCGGTGGCCCGCCCGAGCACCGCACCACCCAGTGGGTGCGCGGTGAACAGCGCGTTCGCGTCGTAACCGAGTGCGCCGTATTCGACGAGGGCATTGGAGCGTTCGGCGATCCGATGATCGACCGCGCGGGCGGCGGCCACGATATCGTCGCGGTTCCCGGTCGACCAGGACAGTCCGACCGTATTGCGGGCACGGTCGTAGCCGAAGCGCGCGCGAGCCGGATCGAGCACCATGCCCAATGAGGCGAGCGCGCCGGTCTCGAACGGAATGCCGGGGATGTACCAATTTTCGAGCGTGAGCGGCACCGCGGATTCGTCGAGGATCCGGCTCGCGCTCGGCACGCCCTGACCGAAACCGGCCAGCTGGCTGGCGCCGCGAGCCAGCACCACATCGCCGTTGGTGCCCCAGCCGTCGCCGATGTGCTCGTTGAGGTTCGGCAGTGCGCCGGTGGCCTGGGCCCGCACCAGCAGCTCCGAGGTACCGACCGAACCCGCGCCGAGGAACAGGCGGTCACAGGTGATGGTGCGGGCGCCGATCACGTCGCCGGTCGGCGAAAGTTTTGTCACGGTCACCGAATAGCGGCCGCCGGATTCCTGCGCGATGGCGTCGACGCGGTGCCCCGGATAGATTGCGGACTTTCCGGTGTCCTCGGCGTAGCGCAGGTAGTTCTGGTTCAGGTCGAACTTCGCGCCGTTGGAGTTGCCGAGATTACTGCGCGCTACCGTCGCGGAAGGCCTTGTGGTACCGGCGATTTCGCCGCGCAGCACATCCCAGTTGAAGATCGAGTCATTGGCGACCGGCTCATAGCCCGCCCTGCGCACCTGCTCGTCCCAGGCCCGGGAATGCGCGAATGGTGAAGCGGCGTACAGGTCCGCCGGAATAGGGCTGAGCCGCAACATCTCCCGCACGCGCGGGTAATAGACGCGCTCCATTTCGCCGTAATCGACGGTGCCGCCGAAGACGTGGTCGAAGAAGCGGCGCTCGGGCGCGACCATCGCACCGGAGAAGATGACCGAGCCGCCGCCGACCGCCGCCGCCCGCCACACATCGATGCCCGGGTACTGGGTGCAATCGAGCACCCCGCCGAAGTTGGCGAAATGCGTCGGCACCTTGGTGACGCCGGTGAAGTTGGTGCGATGCCAGAAGCCGCGGCCGTCGGGCAGATCGTCACCGGTGAAGATCTCGCGCCACGGATCGTTCGGCCAGCGCGAACCGCGCTCCAGCACGGTATTGGCGATGCCGGCCTCGGCCAAGCGCAGTGCGGTGACCGAAGCGCCGAAGCCGGAGCCGATGACGATCGCGGGCGAATGCTCGGGCGGATCGGGAAGTGGCGCAAAGATTTCCGGTACCCACATGCGGAAAAGGTTGTCCCACATCGGATCTGCGGCATCGGCTGTCGCCCTGCCAAGTACGGTTCCCGCGACACCCAGCATCGCGGCCGCACCGGCTGCCTTGAAAAAGGCACGTCTGTGCACCCCGGCCACCTCCCTCATCACGCATGGCCGAGCGCAGACTACCGGGATTCGGGAGTCCTGAACAGTGGTGGTGGCAGGAATGCGGGCGATCTTGGTCGAGCGGTTTCCGGTACTGGCGTTTCAGTCGGCGAACGGGGCCTCGTCCGGCTTGCAGGTAGCGCCGGGCGCGGGGAGTTGCAGGTCCACGAGGTAGTGCTCCTGGAGCCTGCCCGCGCAGTCGCTCACCACCAGGTGCCCGTAACCACCCTCGACGATCACCAGCCTGGCATTGACCAACTCCTGCTGCGCCCGGCGGGCGGCCGTCAACGGGGTGACCGGATCGAAGCGGTTGTTGAACAGCAGAGCGGGCTTATCCGAACGCAGAATCCACGGACCGGTGATGCGCTGCGGATACCCCCCGGCCGATGCGGGCCAGGCACCGCAAGCCTGTCGCAGGTACAACCACATGGCACCGTAATGCGGTGCGAAACTGGCGAGTTCGGCTGCCATGGCGGGCCATTGCTCGGATTCGCGGCCAAAGCTGTTGTCCGCGCATGTGATCGCGGTGAAGGAGTCGAGGAAATCCTCGGTGAACCCACCCACGTCCAGAATCTGTTGTACGACATCGGGATTGCCCGCCGGGCCGCGCTCCAGTTCGGTGAGCAGTTCGGCCAGCGCGGGCCAGCCCTCCTTGATGTCGTAAAGCATGGTGGCGTGTGCGGGCAGCACCTCGGTGAGCGTTACCGCACGGGTGCGCTCACCCTGGCCGACCACGATGGGGCCCTGGCGCAGGCGGTCCAGAACGGCGTCGTTGCGGACGCGCAATGCGGCGGCATCGGTTTTGGTCGGCCCCGCGAACACGCAGCGCGGTTGTCCCGCTTCGGCACACAGCCGCAGGAACTCCGCGAGCACCTCCTCGGTGCCCGCCGCGGAGTCGGCGATCTGGGCGCGCGAATCGTTGGTGTAGGCGTCCGGGTCGATCATCGAGCCGAGTTGCAGCGCGCGGACCCGGTCGCCGAACAACGCGCCGTAGACCTCGCCCAGATAGCTCGCGTAGGAACCGCCCGTGTAAGTCATGGTCGCCTCGCCGACCGCGCGGCGCAGCAGATCCAGATCACGCGCGGCATCGACGGTGGTGAGGTGCGCCAGCAGCTCCGGGCTGTGCGCGGCGCAACCGGCGGCCAGTTCGCGGGCATTGCGCGCGGCGGCGGCCTCCTGTTCGGCATTCGCAGGCGGGAGCAATATGCCGGACCAGAACCGGTGCTGCTCTTCGGAATTCGCGAAACAGCGCACCTGACCGCTGCGGCCGATGCCGCGCTGATCGAAGGTGATCACATCGAATCGGCGGGCGACCTCACCGGCTGACAACTCACCGTGACTCGCCCATTTGAAGCCCGAACCGCCGGGTCCGCCGACCGCGCTGAACAGGGTGCCGATGCGACGGTCCTTATCGGCGGCCGGCTGTTTGACGACGGCCAGCGACAGCGTCGCACCATTGGGCTGCGCGTAGTCGATCGGGACCGCGGCCGTCGCGCACTGATACTTGCTCAACTCCGTTTCTGGGCACTGCGCCCAATCGAGTTTCGGAGTCGGCGCCGCATCGGCCTGCGCGACCAGTTCGGCGACCTGCGTAACCGCGGCACTGTGCCGAGAGCACGAAACCAATGACGGCACCAATACGGCCGCCAGTGCCAACCCGACGATCTTCCACCCGCGCATAACGATCATCCTGCGTTGCGGACCCGACCGCCGTCGTCCTCCTTTGGGACCAATCCCGCTGCGCGACAAGTGCGACCGCACTAGGGGTTTCGCATCTCGAGTGCCACGTACATCCTTCGTCTACGTCATCAGCAGTCGGACGACGGCAATGCTGCCCACCACGACGATCACCGCGCGCAATGCGGTGGGCGGCATCCGCCTGCCCATCTTCGCGCCGAGCTGACCGCCGATGATCGAACCGACCGCGATCAGCGCGGCGACCCGCCAGTCGACATCGGCGATCAGGGTGAACACCACCGCGGAGACCGCGTTCACCAGCAGACCGAGCACATTCTTGACCCCGTTGAGCCGCTGGATGTCCTCGTGCACGAACACCCCGAGCAACCCGATCAACAACACACCCTGGGCCGCGCCGAAATAGCCGCCGTAGATGCCGCACAGAAATATCGCGACGTACAGGACCAGGCCACCGTGTTCCGGCGCCGGACCCGCATCGGCCGCGCGGCGCTCCTTCACCCAGCGCGCCAACCGCGGCTGGACCACGACCAGGATCAGGGCCGCGATGATCAGCACCGGCACGATCGCCTTGAAGGCCGCGGCGGGCAGAATGAGCAGCAGGATCGCGCCGGTGGTGCCGCCGAGCAGGGACGCGCTGCCCAGCCGGACCAACCTGGCCCGCTGGCCCTCGAGTTCGCGCCGATAGCCGTACGCCCCGCTGACGCCACCGGGGACCAGACCGATGGTGTTCGACACGTTCGCCGTGACCGGCGGAATCCCGAAGGCGAGCAGCGCCGGGAAGGTGATCAGGGTGCCCGAGCCCACAATCGTGTTGATGCCGCCCGCCGCGATGCCCGCGCCGAAGACCGCCAGTTGTTCCAGCCAAGTCATGTGAAGTACCTCCAGCCGGTCGGAACGCTAATCGTTACGTCGGATGACCGGACGATGGGGACCGGGCTTTCGGCAGTGCGCCGGGGCACGGTAAACTCGCCGACATCATGCAGCGGGCACTTCTTCTCGGCCGCCGCGACGGGGTCTGATCGGACTGGCCTCCCGTCGCGGGGTTCTGCCGCGCCGGTCGACCCGATAACTGGGATCCACCACACCCTGGAGAAAATCGCATGTCCCCCGCTGACGCCTTTGTATCCGGCTCGCGCACCATTACGGCACCGAGCAAGCCCGCCCCTGCCGACCAGCCCGCCTGGAACCGGCAGAAGAACTCCTCCATGCCGACCTTCCGCTACCGGCCCTTCGCGGAGGAGGTCGAGCCGATCACACTGCCCGACCGCACCTGGCCGGACAAGATCATCGACCGCGCCCCCGGCTGGTGCGCCGTCGACCTGCGCGACGGCAACCAGGCCCTGATCGACCCGATGAGCCCGGCCCGCAAGCGCCGCATGTTCGACCTGCTGGTGCGGATGGGTTACAAGGAGATCGAGGTCGGCTTCCCGTCGGCCAGCCAGACCGATTTCGACTTCGTCCGCGAGATCATCGAGGACGGGGCGATTCCCGACGACGTCACCATCCAGGTGCTGACCCAGTGTCGCGCCGAACTGATCGAGCGCACCTTCGAGGCGTGCGCCGGTGCGGCCAATGTGATCGTCCACTTCTACAACTCGACCTCGGTCCTGCAGCGGCGTGTGGTGTTCCGCGCGGACCAGGCGGCGGTGAAGAAGATCGCGACCGATGCCGCGACGCTGTGCCTGGAGGTCGAGAAGCGCTACCCGGACACCAACTGGCGCTACGAGTACAGCCCGGAGTCCTACACCGGCACCGAACTGTCCTACGCCAAGGACGTGTGCGACGCCGTCACCGAGATCATCGCGCCCACCCCCGACAAGCCGATGATCATCAACCTGCCCGCGACCGTCGAGATGGCGACCCCCAATGTGTACGCCGATTCGATCGAGTGGATGAGCCGCAACCTGGCCCGCCGCGATTCGATCGTGCTGTCGCTGCATCCGCACAACGACCGGGGCACCGCGGTGGCCGCCGCCGAACTGGGCTACCAGGCCGGTGCGGATCGCATCGAGGGCTGCCTGTTCGGCAACGGTGAGCGCACCGGCAATGTCTGCCTGGTGACGCTGGGGATGAATCTGTTCTCCCGCGGGGTGGATTCGCAGATCAACTTCTCCGATATCGACGAGATCCGCCGGACCGTCGAATACTGCAACCAGCTGCCGGTGCACGAACGCCACCCCTACGGCGGCGACCTGGTCTACACCGCGTTCTCCGGTTCGCATCAGGACGCGATCAACAAGGGCCTGGACGCGATGAAGGCCGCGGCCGACGCTGCCGAATCCGATGTCGACGACATCGTCTGGGAGGTGCCGTACCTGCCGATCGACCCGAAGGATGTGGGCCGCACCTACGAGGCCGTCATCCGGGTCAACTCGCAGTCCGGCAAGGGCGGCGTCGCCTACATCATGAAGACCGATCACGGGCTGGTGCTGCCGCGCCGGCTGCAGATCGAGTTCTCCCAGGCGATCCAGAAGATCACCGACGGTGAGGGCGGCGAGGTTTCACCCAAGGAGATGTGGGATGTCTTCGCCGACGAATACCTGAGCCCGATCCGGCCGCTGGAGCGGATGCGCCAGAAGGTCACCGCATCGGAGACCGACGGCGGCGTGGACTCGATCACCGCGGTGGTCAAGGTCGACGGCGTCGAGCAGGAAGTCACCGGCGCGGGCAATGGACCGCTCGCCGCATTCGTCGACGCGATCGCGACGGTCGGATTCGATGTGCGAGTGCTGGATTACTCCGAGCACGCGATGTCCGCGGGTGACGACGCGCAGGCCGCGGCGTATGTGGAGTGCGCGATCGGCGACAAGGTGGTGTGGGGTGTCGGCATCGCCACCTCGATTACCACCGCGTCGCTGCGGGCAGTGGTGTCGGCGGTGAACCGGGCGCACTGAGCCGCTCGAGTCGATCCGGGTACTTCGGCTCAGGCCGGAGAGTACGGTGGGAATCGGGCGCCCAGCGGTGACATTTTTGTTGCCGACCCGGGCGCCCGGCTCTCGATCTTGCTGTTGGACAGCGTTTTCGAGTTACGGCTGGTCGCCGTGCTTCACGCGGCGCGGCGGCCGTGTATACCACGGCGCGGGGCCGAGTACCCCGTGCTAGCGTTGATTCGCACTTCAAGCGCCGAGCTCTCTGCTCGAATTCCCGAGCAGATGGGGGAACTGTGACAACTAACGACCACAACCCGACTTCTCCGCCCTGGCTGCAGAGTCATTCGGTGGACACGGCCGAGGTCACCACCGACTCCTCGGCGCCGGACGAAACATCCGAATCCGTACCCGTCGACGCGGAGCCAGCGACCGACGAGCACGAGACCGCCGAGGTCACCGAACAGCCCGATGAGTCCGAACAGTCGGAGCCGGGACAGTTCACCGGATATCCAGGCGGCCCAACGGATCAGAACAGCTACCCGCAGGCCGGAGTTCCGCAGCAGCAGTACGGACCGTCCGATGGGTTCGCGCCGCCCGGAACGCCGTACAGCACAGGTCAATTCGCGCAGCCGTATCAGCCGGGTCCCGGCCAGAGCGGTAACCATCCGGTGCAGCCCGAGCCGTCCTATGGCGAATATCGCCAGGAGATCGGGCCCGATGGACTGGTCCGGCGGGTCCCGGTGGAAAGCCAGGCCGAGCCGCCCATTTACAGCTGGGCGCCGCCACCGCCGGTGCAGCAGCCACCGATGTATCAGCAACCGCCCATGGGGCAACAGCCCCCGATGGGGCAGCCGCCCATGGGTCAGCAACCGCTGCCGTATGCCGAACAGGGGCCGGGCACCGGTCTGATGCCGTATGGCGAGCAAGGGCCGGGCACCGGGATGGTGCCGTATACCGAACAGGGACCGCCGCCGGGATGGCAAGGCGGCCCGCCGAATACGCAGCAGCCGTTCCAGCCGCAGCATGTGCCGCAGCCGGGTCAGCCGGGACATTCGGTCAATGACCTGAATCTGCTCAAGCGGGCGCGCAAAGCGCCGCGCGGTGGTTGGCGGCGCGCGGTGCACAAGGCCTCCGGCGGCATGATCAATCCGGGCGAGTCTGCGGCCGATGTCGTCTACCGCGATCTCATCGATCGGGTGAATCAGCCGGTGCGCGGGGACTATCGCATCGCGATCCTCTCGCTCAAAGGTGGCGTGGGCAAGACCACGACCACGGTCGGGCTCGGATCGACGTTCTCCTCGGTGCGCGGCGACCGGGTCATCGCGATCGATGCCAATCCCGACCTCGGCACGCTGGCGCATCGGGTGCCGCGGCAGACCCGCTCCACCGTGCGCAATCTGCTCGAGGATCACCACATCACCAGGTACTCCGATGTCCGGGCGCATACGTCCCAGGCACCGAGCCGACTGGAAGTGCTTGCCAGCGAACAGGATCCGGCGGTTTCCGAGGCCTTCAGCGAGGCCGATTACCGCCAGGCCATCGGCATCCTGCAGTCGTTCTACAACATCATCCTCACCGACTGCGGCACCGGTCTGATGCATTCGGCCATGGCCGGTGTGCTCGATATGGCCAGCTCGCTGGTGCTCGTGACCTCACCCGCCATCGACGGCGCCCGCAGCGCCTCGGCCACCCTGGACTGGCTGGACCACCACGGCTACGGCAAGTTGGTCGAGCGAACGGTGGTGGTGGTCAACGCATCTCGCCGCGGCGCCTCCACCGTCGACCTGGACCAGCTACGCAAACTGTTCCTCGACCGCACCCGCGCGGTCCAGGTGGTGCCCTTCGACGACCACCTCGCCGAGGGCGCGGAGATCGATCTGGAACTGGTGAGCAAGCCGACCCGGCGTGCCCTCCTGGAACTGGCCGCCATGGTCGCCGACGATTTCGGCTACATCGGCACCCAGCAGTACCGGCCCGGTCCGCCCCGGCACCACTAGCTTTCGAAACCCTTGCGGCCCCGAGCACTTGTCGGGGCCGCATCCGGGTCCGAAATCTGCTGCCGTACCCCGGAATTCAGCTGCCGCACAGCGGCTGGAACCCTCGCACAAGTTGCAGCCTATGCGACAGCACCACACGCTATGCGCCAACGGATTCCACCGCGCGGGCACGACAGTCGCCAGCCCCGTGATCAGCGGACCTCCCCGAAGTCCGGCTGGCGCACAGGTAGTGAGCACGGCACATAGGGGTGCGGCCTCTGCGAGTCTGAAACCTGCCACCCCGTCCACGGCGCACAGGATGCACGCCCGTGCGACAGCACCACACGCTATGCGCCAACGGATTCCACCGCGGGGGCACGACAGTCGCCAGCCCCGTGATCAGCGGACCTCCCCGAAGTCCGGCTGGCGCACAGGTAGTGAGCACGGCGCATACGGTGCAGCCTCTGCGAGGTGGTGATCGGGTGTGCGACAGCAGGCTGCCCGGGGTGGGCTATTCGGCGGCGATTTCGGCGGCGGCGGTGTGGAAGGCCTGCATGACGGTGGCTATGGCGGGGCGGGTGGCGGCGTGGGGGCGGGTGGCGAGTTCGTACAGGCGGGCGGCACGCACGCCGGACAGGCGTAGTACGGCGAGGTTCGGGTGCACGACGGCCCAGCGGGGCATGAGGGCGACGCCGTAGTTCGCGGCCACGAGGGTTTCGATGACGCGGAAGTCGTTGAGGCGCTGGGCAATACGGGGTTGGACGCCGGTCATGGTCGCGATTGAGCGCAGCACGTCGTCGACCGGGAAGCCGCCGCGGACGCTGAGCCAGGTCTCCTCGGCGAGTTCGGCCGGGGTCACCTCGGAGCGGGTCGCGAGCGGATGGGTCGGTGCGACAACGACATCGGTGGGTTCGCGCATGATGACCGTGGTGCTGACGCGAGGGCCCGCTATACCGGGCGAGCGCTCGTCGCGGTGGGTGAGGACGATGTCGTAGTCGGCGAGCAGCCGCGGCACTTCACTCGGCGGCAGGTCCTCGTCGCGGGCGACGACCTCGACACCGCTGTCGGCCAACGCGGGCAGCACGCGCGGCAGTAGCAGCGCCGCACCGGACGGGAACAGCGCGACTCGAACCCGCCCACGCGCGGACCCGCGATAGTGCGCCATCTCGGCCACCGCACGGTCCATCGCGGCAAGCACCTCGTCAGCGCGCACGACAAGCGCCTGCCCCGCATCGGTCAGCCGAACCCGCCGCCCATCGGGCTCGAGCAACGCGACGCCAGCCTCCTTGGCGAGCACCTTGAGCTGCTGCGATACCGCCGAAGGCGTCATCGAAAGCGCCTCGGCCACAGCGGCGATCGTCCCACGATCCGCGAATTCCCGCAGCACCCGCAATCGCTCGACCGCCATCGGCGGCCCGACCCGTACGTTTTCAGCCGCCTGCGACATGCGCCGCTCCTATAGCCGACAGCGAACCTGCGATCCCTGGCATCCCCGCACCACCCGATCGAGCAGCCGCAGCATGCGCCAACACTGCCAACGAACGCGACGCCGCGACCTGAGCCGTAGCCGTCGGCGACCCCGCGGCATACGCCGCTCCTGCGCCCGATAGCGAACCTGCGAACCCTGGCATCCCCGCACCACCCGAAAGCGCACCCACGGCATGCGCCAACACTGCCAACGAACACGCCGCTGCGACCTGAGCCGTAGCCGTCGTCGGCGTCGGCGTCGGCGTCGGCGTCGGCGTCGGCGTCGGCGTCGGCGTCGGCGTCGGCGCGGCATACGCCGCTCCTGCGCCCGGTAGTGAGACTGCGATCCCTGGCATTCCTGCGCAGCCCGATCGCGCGGCCGCAGCTTGTTCCGATATTGCAGCCAGGGGCGAGGCTGCGATCTCGGTCGCAAGTGCTGACACCGACGCCGCGACAGCGCCGAGCTCGCCGGTGTTGCCGACCGATCGCGCGGAGTCGGGAGTCAGAGAGGGATGACTGCCGGAAACCATTAAGTGATGCTACATCGATAGTGCATATTTATTCGATTGTTCTTATCGATTTCATTACCGACGATAAGGAATGTGACCAATCGTGACCGCTTGCTCGGGCTTACCGTTGTCCTGTTCTGGGGGCTGAACTTCATTGCTATTCGGGTGGGGCTGGACCACTTTCCGCCGTTCTTCTTCGCCGCACTGCGGTTCGTGGTGATCGCGGTGCCGGTGCTGGCGTTCGTGCCACGACCGAAGGTGCCGCTGCAGTGGTTGCTGCTGTATGGGATCGGGTTCGGGATTCTGCAATTCGCGTTCCTGTTCACCGCCATGCGCGCGGGCATGCCGACGGGGTTGTCCTCACTGGTGCTGCAATCTTCTGCGCCGTTCACGGTTGTGCTGGGTGCGCTGTTCCTGCGGGAGCGGTTGCGGGTGACACAGTTGCTCGGCATCGGCGTCGCCGTTGCGGGCATCGTGGTGATCGGGCTCGATCGCGCACAGCATGCGGCGCTGTTGCCAGTGCTGCTGACGCTGGCGGGCGGTCTCGGGTGGGCCTTCGGCAACATCGGCTCGCGTTTGGCCACGGCCTCCGGCGAGGTCAACCCACTGCATCTGACGCTGTGGATGACGGTTGTGCCACCGATCCCGATGTTCGCGCTGTCCGCGTTCATCGAAGGGCCGACGACCGGCCTGCATGCGCTGACCGATGTCACGTCCCCCGGCGGCTGGCACGCGCTGCTCGGCCTCGCCTACATCGTCGCGCTCGGCACCATCGCGGGCTCAGGCCTGTGGACCTACCTGATGAGCCGGTATCCGGCGAGCACGGTCGCCCCCATGTCCCTGCTCGTCCCTGTGGTCGGCATCCTCGCCGCCTGGGCCGCCTTCGGCGAGGACCCGACGCCGCTGTCACTGCTCGGCGGAGCCATCGTGATCGCGGGCGCGTTCGCGGCGACGAAGGCGGGACGGCGCGATGCGAATACCACAGCGGCGGAACCGGTTTCGCCCGCTACCCCGGCGCCGGAGCCGACCCTCGGCAAGCAACCCCGACTGGTGGACGCCTGAGCCGACCGCCAAGCGATCGCCACAGCGGCGCAACCGATCCCGACCGCGCCCCAGCGCCAGAGCCGACCCTCGGCAAGCAACCCCGGTTCGAACGGCCCAGAGCTATCGTGCAGGTCCATTTCCGTCTCGCCAACACAGCCTGCGATAGTCAGCCCAGCCCAGCCGCACGCGATTTACCTGCCCCCTTTCGCCAACACCGCCATAACGATGCCCTGACCTGCGAAGTTTGCGTACAACCCCGGTTCCAGAAACCAACTCGACCCGGTCACACCGCCCGGTAGTGTCTGCCCCGCTGTATTCGTGACCTGGTCGAATGCGAGGCCGACCGGGTCCGGCGGTAGGGGTGGGTCGGCTCACCCACAAGCTGCCGCTTTACAGTGTTTGGCGGCGGTAGAGATCGGTCCAAAGGCTTAGGGCAGCAAAGAAGCGCATGGCACATCAACAGTGGACCGTTTCGCGAAGAACGATGCTTCGCGGCACGGTTGCGATGGGGGCAGCAACGGCGGGGGCGCTGGCGGCCGGTGGGCTGAGACCCGCGCCTGCCGCGGGTAGTCCCGGCGGCGGGCGGGTCGCGGTGCTCGGCGGCGGGGTCGCGGGATTGACCGCGGCACATGAATTGGCCGAGCGTGGATTCCAGGTCACTGTATTCGAGAGACGTGCGCTCGGGGGCAAGGCGCGCAGTATTCCGGTGCCGGGCAGCGGGTCTGGCGGACGGCCGGATCTGCCCGGTGAGCACGGGTTCCGCTTCTTTCCCGGCTTCTATCAACACATTCCGGACACCATGCGGCGAATTCCGTTCGCGGGCAATCCGAATGGCGTTTGGGACAATCTGATCGGCGTGCCGGAGGCACGTTTCGCCCGCCGCGGCGGCGATGATTTCCGGCTTCCCCTCGGCCCCAAGGCTCGCACGAATTTCACTCCGGACGCGTTCCGCGAAACGATGGGCGCGGCGATCGCGACCGCCCTGAAAATGCCCGCCGAGGAAGGCGCCTACTTCGCCGATCGCCTGCTGGTATTCAACTCCAGCTGCGACGCCCGGCGGTTAGGACAGTGGGAGCACACCTCGTGGCGCGATTTCGTCGGCGGCCACCAGCGCTCCCACGAATTCCGCGCCCTGCTCTCGCGCACGCTGACCAGCATCATGGTCGCCGCGAAGGAGGATGTCGCCAGCGTCCGCACCATCGGCACCATGGGCGAACAGTTCCTGGGCAACCCCTTCGAAATCGGCAACGACGGCGCGTTGGACCGGGTGCTCAACGGGCCGACCAATTCGGTGTGGATCGATCCATGGGTGCAGCGACTGCGCGACCTCGGCGTGCAATTCGCGCTCGGAGCCGAGGTACGCGGACTCGAGGTGCGCGATCGGCGGATCGCCTCGGCCCGCATCGTCGATGAAGACGGCGCACAGCGCAGCATCGACGCCGACTATTTCGTGGTCGCGTTGTCCGCCGAACGGGCCCGCGCGCTCTGGTCGCCCGACGTGCTCGAGGTGCGCCCGGAACTGGCCGCGATGGATCGCCTCTTCGTCGACTGGATGAACGGAATCCAGTTCTATCTGCGCAGGCCGATGGATATTTCCCACGGCCACACCGCCTATATCGATGCCCCGTGGTCGCTCACCTCGATCACCCAGAATCAGCTGTGGACGCGCAAACTCACCGAATTCGGCGACGGCACGGTACGGGACTGCCTTTCGGTCGACATCTCCGATTGGAACTCCCCCGGCATGCTCTACGGCAAGCCCGCCAAGGAGTGCACGCACGAGGAGATCGCGCGCGAAGTGTGGGCGCAGCTGCGGGCGCATCTGAACGACCGCGACGACCTGTTGCGCGATGCCGATCTGCATTCCTGGTTCCTCGATCCGGGCATCAGCTGGCAGGAATCCCAGCGGCGCAATGCCAATGCGGATCCGCTGCTGATCAATACCGCCGGGTCGTGGGAGTGCCGGCCGCAGGCCCACGGCGCGCTCGAGAACCTGTTCCTGGCAGGCGATTACGTGCGCACCAATGTCGATCTGGCAACCATGGAGGGCGCCAACGAATCCGCGCGCGACGCGGTCAATGCCATTCTCGACGTTTCGGGTTCGAATGCCGAACGCTGCCGCAAGTTCACGCTCTACCGAGCCAACGAATTGGAGCCGCTGCGCCAGATCGATGCCGACCGGTACGCCGCGGGCCAGCCGAACCTGTTCGACGTGCGTCTCTGACCCGTGACTCAATGCGCGGATCACCGTAGAGTCAACGTGATCACTGATTTCGTAAGCACATGGGTAACTCGCCGGGTACGCCCAAGACTTGTTCAGCACGTATCCGGCGGCCCGGAACGGGGGTCTACACGTGCACAACGACCGGCAAAAGTTCCGGGGAGGCGGGGGAGTGATCACCGACCCGGCCGAGCTGCGGCAGTTGCTCGGGGAGGTCATGCCGCGAGCCGCGACGAAGGAGCGCATCGCACTGCATCCCCGCGACCGCGACTGGATCGCGGCCACCCCGTTCATCGCCCTGAGTACCAGCGATGCCGACGGCAATTGCGACACCTCACCGAAGGGCGATCCGGCCGGTTTCGTGAAGGTGCTCGACGACACCACCATCGCCATTCCGGAACGGCCGGGGAATCGCAGGGCCGACGGCTACCTGAATATCCTCAGCAATCCGCACGTCGGGCTGCTGTTCATAATTCCGGGCCGCAGCGAAACGCTGCGCATCAACGGCCGGGCGCGGCTGGTTCGCGACGCACCGTATTTCGACGACATGGTGGTCAAGGGCCATCGGCCGATCCTGGCGATCGAGGTCGCTGTCGAGCAGATCTTCTTCCACTGCGCCAAGGCGTTCATCCGCAGTCACCTGTGGGAACCGGAGCAGTGGCCCGGTCGACAATCTGCCCACTCCCGCTCAGCTCGTCAAAGAGGTCCAGACCAATGTGACGGAGTCGGTGGAGGAATTGGAGCGCTACTACTCGCCGGAGAATTACAACGCCAAGCTGTACCGGGAGTGAGTACGGTCACTGCGGCCGAGCGGGTGGGCCGCAGCGAATGCGCCGCCGGGCAGAACACATAGACTCGCGGCGTGGCAGACATAACGGTGCGCGGGCGACTCGCGCTGCGGGCGGCGGCGGCAGCGTCGTGGGCCTCGCAGAAGGCGGGCCGCGGCAAGGGGTCGATGATCGGCGGGCTGATCGCCCTGCAGATCGATAAGACGATCATGGATCAGCTGGGCCGCGGGCGGCGCACCGTGCTGGTGACCGGCACCAATGGCAAGTCGACCACCACCAGGATGACCACCGCCGCACTGAGTACCCTCGGCAAGGTCGCCACGCAGGCCGACGGCGCGAATATGGACGCGGGCATCGTGGCCGCGCTGAGTGCGCACCGCGGGACGCCGCTGGCCGCGATCGAGGTGGATGAACTGCATCTGCCGCACGTCACCGATTCGCTGAATCCGTCCGTGGTGGTCCTGCTGAATCTCAGCCGCGATCAGCTGGATCGGGTCGGCGAGATCAATATGATCGAGCGCAAGCTGCGCGCCGGACTGGCGCGGCATCCGCAGACCGTGGTGATCGCCAACTGCGACGACGTGCTGGTGACCTCCATTGCCTACAACCACCCGAATGTGGTGTGGGTCGCGGCGGGCAGCGGTTGGTCGATGGATGCGACGAGTTGTCCGCGCAGCGGTGAGCCGATCGTCTGGGAGGGTGCGCATTGGCGCAGCACCGGCACGGATTTCGAACGGCCCGAACCGAATTGGTGGCTGGACGGCGATGAGCTGGTCGGACCCGACGGTGTCCGGCTGCCGCTGAAATTGGCGCTGCCCGGACGGGCCAATAAAGGCAATGCCGCGCAGGCGGTCGCCGCGGCGGTCGCCCTCGGCGCGGATCCGGCGGCGGCGGCGACCGCGGCGGGTACGGTGCGCGAGATCGCCGGTCGCTATCGGACGGTGCAGGTCGGCGAGCACGCCGCCCGGCTGCTGCTGGCGAAGAATCCGGCGGGCTGGCAGGAGGCGCTGTCGATGATCGAGCCCGATTCGGCCGGTCTGGTGATCGCCGTGAATGGGCAGGTGCCCGACGGCGAGGATCTGTCCTGGCTGTGGGATGTGCGATTCGAGCACTTCGAGGGCATTCAAGTGGTGGCCGCCGGTGAGCGCGCCACCGATCTCGCGGTGCGCCTGACCTATGCCGGAGTCCGGCACACCACGGTGCCGGATCCGTTGCATGCCATCGCATCCTGCCCGGCGGGACGGGTCGAGGTGCTGGCCAACTACACCGCGTTCCGCGATCTCAACCGCGATCTGGAGGGCCAGAACTGATGGAAGCATCGCGTAGCGATTCGATGAGGGTGGTGGCCGGGTGACGGGCGGGCCCGAATCGACCGTACGAATCGGCTTGGTGCTGCCCGATGTGATGGGCACCTACGGCGACGGCGGCAATGCGCTGGTGCTGCGGCAGCGACTGCGCATGCGCGGCCACGACGCCGAAATCGTCGAAATCACCCTGTCCGACCCGGTTCCCGAGTCGCTCGACATCTATACCCTTGGCGGAGCGGAGGATTCGGCGCAGCGCCTGGCCACCCGCCATCTGCAGCGCTATCCCGGCCTGCAGCGGGCCGCCGCGAAAGGTGCTCCGGTACTCGCCATCTGCGCCGCCATCCAGGTGCTCGGCCACTGGTACGAGACGTCCACCGGCGAGCGCGTCGACGGCGTCGGCCTCATCGACGTCACCACCTCCCCGCAGGCCAAGCGCGCCATCGGCGAGGTGACGACCACCCCGCTGCTCCCCGGCCTCACCGCCGCCCTCACCGGCTTCGAAAACCACCGTGGTGGAACCAAACTCGGCGGTGACGCCACCGGGCTCGCGCACGTCACCCGCGGTGTGGGCAACGGTGTCGGCGACGGACTCGAGGGCGTGGTCCAGGGCTCGACCATCGGCACCTATATGCACGGCCCCGCCCTCGCCCGCAATCCGGAACTCGCCGACCTCCTGCTCGCGCGCGTCCTCGGCGTGGATGAACTCTCCCCACTGCATCTTCCGGAGGTGGACCAACTCCGCCGAGAACGCCTGCGCGCCTGAGCGTCGGGGCAACGCGCCGCGCTTTTCGCCGGGTGCCTCGGCGGAATACGGAGTGATGCACGATACGCTCCCGCTATGGCGACGATCACATCTACGGAATCGGAACTGCTCGAGGAACAGTCGGCATCGACGGATCGTCGGCCGTCCTTGGTCACCCGGCTACGGGCATGGCGGCCGCGCCCGCTACATGCTTCGGCAATCGTCACGGGCGTCGTCGCACTCACCTCATTCGAAATGTCTTTTGCCGCATTGCACGACCTGTCGGTGCGAAACCTGGTGGCTCCGGCGCTCGCCGCGAACGTGCCGATCGCCATCGACGGACTGGTCATCGGTTCGATCATTGCCACCGCCACCTTCAAGCGGCGCAGTTCGGCTTGGTGGTACGCCACCGCGCTGTTCGTCTTCTGGACCCTGGTGTCGGTGGCCGGAAATATCGAGTACGCGCGCGAAATCGGGGGTAGCCCCGTGTCTTTGTCGCTGTACGCCGGTATGCCGTTGACCATGCTTTTCGCGGTGCATCTCACCCTGATGCTGTTCGGGCGCGGACGCGAGCGCACACGCGCCGCGGAGCAGGCCCCGGCAGCGCAGCAGCCCCCCGCAGAGCGGGAGGACCGCACACCGGCGATGTCGGCGGACCTCGCACCGGTAACGCCAGAAGTCCACGGCGAAGCGGCAGAGCAGGATTGGGATCTCGCGGCAGAGCAGGATTGGGATCTCGCGGCGGAGGACGATCGGGACGGTGCGGCGCAGGACGATGGGGATTCGGCATCCCAGCAAGAGCGTGTCGTGTCCCCGCGGGGCGCCGCGATCCTGGAGAATACCGACCCGCTGCCCGTCGCTCCGAAAAAGCTGCTGGCCAGCGCACTGCCTCGGACAGCAGCCGCGCCGCGGATCACTCCGACATTCGCGACCAACGGCGCGGGCGGCAAGACAACGATCAACCCCTTCTGACTCGAAACTGCTTCAGCCACAATCGGACACGTCGATGGAGTAAGCGATGGCTTTTACCGTTTGGCAAGACCAGGGCGTAGAACAATTCCGGGAGGTCGCGGGCCGGCTGGCGTCGGTGATCCAGAGCGGCATAGATCGCTCGGGCGCGTTGAACCAGTTCGCGGAATCGATCAGCAGCGGAGAAACATTCACCGATCTGATGATCGAATACGCATCCCGGTGGTTCACCGAAACCGGCGGGCGATCGACCTTGATCGGTCCGGAGTTGTTCTGGTTGCTGTCGGAGCCGAGCCCGCGCCGGGTATCCGGCGCCGGCCTGCGTGTCCAGGATTCGTATCTGGATACCGAATTGACGGCCGGACAGCGAGCCCGGATTTTGCTGCTGATCTGCGTATACGAGGCGCTGGCGCAGAATCAGTGGGGACCGGAAGGCATGGCGGAGCACGTGATCGCGACCAACGGGGTCGGCTAGGTCAGCGGGGCTCCGGCGTGGTGCAGAGGTCGTGTACCAGGCGCATTTTTTCGAGCACCGGATCGGGCAGGACGAAGGGATAGAGATCGTCGTGGCCCATTGAGCGGTTGACCATATTGAGCGACCAGGCCAGGGGCAGCCAGAGGTCGATAATGCGGTCGAAGCCGGCGCGGCCCACTTGCGGACGGTCCAGGGTCGCGCCGGCGGGGGCGATGCCGAACGCGGCGGCGGTGTCGAGGGTGTCGCGGATGTGCAAGTAGTGCGCGAAGGTTTCGGCCCAGTCCTCGGCGGCGTGCATGGTGGCGTAAGTAGAGACGTAGCCGGTTTCCCAACCCGCGGGTGCGCCCTCGGAGTAGTGGCTGTCCAGTGCCGCTTGGTAGTCGGCGTCCGGATCACCGAACAGATTCCGGAAGCGTTGCGCGGCATCGTCATCGGCGACCAGCACCGAGAAGTAGTAGTGGCCGATTTCGTGGCGGAAATGGCCGAGCAGAGTGCGGTACGGCTCATCCATCTCGATGCGCAATTGTTCGCGATGCGGGTCGTGAGCCTCGGCCAGATCCACGGTGATCACACCGTTCTTGTGGCCGGTGACGACGCGGTCGATGGCGCTGGAGAGCAGGTCGAAGGCCAGGCCGGTTTGCGGGTTCCGGTCGCGGCCGATGATCGGCAGACCGAGTTCGACCAGTTCCATGATCAGTCGGCGCTTGGCGGCCTCGGCCTCGGCGAAGGCCTGCAGGCCCGCGGCGTCGAGATCGTTGGGGCGGGTACGGGTCAGGCGGCAGGATTCGCACAGTCGCGGTCCCTCATTGCCGTCCGTGGGCGACGCGGTGATCTGCCAGGGTTCCTCCGACGTACCCGATGGAGCCGGCACGATCGCACTGACCGAGACCTCGGTACCGGGCACGGGCACCAACCAATTGCATTCCGCCACATGCAAGTTGTCGCAGAGCCGGAACCGGTCGCGATCGACAACGCCCTTCGACCGATCCACCGCCGCGTCGCCCGGCGGATCGCCGATCACCACCAGCGCGCGATCGGCCAGACTGAAACCCAATGGGCTGGAACAGGACAGGCACACCGAATTCTCGAAGGCCAGCTGTTGTCCGCAGTTCGGACAGGTGAAATCGCGCATATCGCTACACCTCTACCGGCGCCACGTCGACGGATACGGTGATCGAGCTCTCCTTGGCGTCGGTGTAGATGATGCCACGCAGCGGCGGCACATCGGCGTAATCGCGACCCCATGCGACGGTTACGTACCGTTCGTCGGCGAATTGGTCGTTGGTGGGGTCGAAGCCGATCCAGTGACCGGTCCGGTCGTGTGCGGTATCGCCGGGGACCCATATCGCGGACCAGGCGTGCGTCGCGTCCGCGCCGACCATGCGTTCCTTACCCGGGGGCGGATCGGTCGCCAGATAACCGGACACATAGCGCGAGGCCAGTCCGTGTGCGCGCAGGCAGGCCGCGCCGATTCTGGCGAAGTCCTGGCAGACGCCCGCGCGTGCGGCGAAGACGTCGGCGACCTTGGTGGAGACCGTCGTCTCGCCGGATTTGTAGGTGAAGTCGTCATAGATGCGGGTGTTGAGTTCGGTTACGGCTTCCAGTAGCGGCCTGCCGGGTGTCAAGGATTCGGCGGCGTATGCGGTGACCTCGGGGGTGATCTCGGGCGGATGCAGGTCGAGGGTGAATTCCACCGCCAATGGGCCATTGGCGGTGGACGGGCGGGCCTGCTCCCAAGGCTTACCGGTGGCGCTCACCGCGGTTGCATCGGGTATGTCGACCTCGACCACGGATTCCCCAGTGACCATGAGCTTCGTATGTTCCGCCGTCACATGGAAATACGAGGTGGTGTTGCCGTACACGTCGGTGCCGATCGAGCGGTCCGATGGCGTCGGATCGATATGGATCTCATGCGAGAGCAGACGCTGTCCGGGAAACTCCCGCGGCGTCAGATAGGCGCGCCCATAAGAACTGGTGACTTCGTCGGAGTATTTGTAGATGGTGCGATGCTCGACCCGGTAGTGCCGGGCGGCGGCGTTGCGCGCGATCATCCAACGACCCTCGTACTACCCCACAGCGGCTGGATGCCGACCGGCAGCGCCAGTTTCGTGGTCTCGAAGGATTCGGAGATCTTGCGCAACCGCAAATGCACGCCCTCCAGCAACTCGGCCAGTTCGGTACGTCGGCCCTCGGCATCGGTGACATCCAGATCGGCCGGATCCACCCGTCGCAGCATGCGCTGGGCATCGGCCAGCAGTCGTTGCGGGCGTGAGGATCCCGACGCGCCCGGCAGCGCCTGGAAGTCGGCATCGAGCTGATCGAGCTGATAAGCCAGCGAGCGCGGATTCCCGGCATCGAAAAGCAGCAGTCCGGCCACCGCCGATACCCGCACCGAATCCCGGTGCCGCCGCCGGTAACTCACCGACGACTCGGTCGCCTTCAGCACCGTCTCGGTGACCACCCGCTCGGCTTCCGGCGGATAGACCGTCGTCAGCGCGGCCCCCAGCAATGCGGTCAACGACAGCCCCCGTTCGATGCGCTTGCCGATATCCATGACGTACCAACCGGTATCGCGCACCAGCGATTCGGCACCGATACCGGCCAGCGAAAGCAGCGCCGCCAACGACAGCGAATGCACCGCCGACAATGCCGATTCCTGATCGTCACCGGTGAATCGATACTCCTCCAGCGCCCGATCCACCGCACCCAGAATCATCCAGGTATCCACCGACAACTGATCGCGCACCGCCCGCGCCGCCGACCCGTACCGATTGATCGCAAACGCCATCGACCCCGGCATATCCCGATCAACAGTCAACGCCACCAAATAGTCATGCCCCTCCCGCCCCTCCTCGGGCACCACCGACCGCGCAGTAATCGCCGCAATCGGCTTCGAGGGGTCAGCCGAGCCCGACGCCGCTCCCGCGGCACTCGCCCCTCGCCCACCCGACTGCGACGATCCCGGCTCATCGGAGCCTGAAGCCGCTGCCCTGATGTCCGGTCCCCGCGCGGCCGACTGCGTTTGCGATCCGGGGGCTTCCGATGCGGCCGGACCGGACCCTGGCAGCTGCGCACCGGAATTCGCATCCAACCCGGGCTCGCCGGAACCAGACGGCGCTCCCGTCGCCTCGGGCCCGTGGCCAGCCGAGGGCGACGCAGGCGGTTCCGCCCCGGCCGGACCCGACGCCCCTGCTGCACGAGGACCGGGTCCTGCCGCCTGCGATTGCGTTTGTGACCGTGCAGCTGACTGGCGCGGCTCCGCACCAGTCGCACTCGGCTCCGCAGACACATTCTCGACTGCCCCGGCACCATGCACACCACCGGGCAGCACGCTGAGCGGAGCCGGCGTGCCGGTGGTGTGGGCCAGCGCGGCCATGAGTACGGGTAGGGCGTCGGCGCCTTCCAGCCAGGGGCGGTAGCGGTAGTCCTGGTAGCAGTTGTGCGTTGCGATCAGTTGGCGTACAACGGCTTCCGCGCGTTCGCCGTAGCGACCCATCCAGAACAGGTCGTTGAGTACACGGGGGGAGCTGACCGGTTCGATAGCCGGGGCGCGGCGTTCGCGTTCCTCATGGGCGGGTTCGGTGCTGATGGCGGCGACGGCGGTCGGGGCCGCGCGGACCCAAATGTCTTTGGCGGCAACCTTTATGACCACCCGCTCGGGTTGCAGGCGTTGGCGCAGTTGGCCGAGGCCGCCCTCCATTGCGGTATAGCCGCCGCGTCGGGCGAGCGAGAACAACCGCATACCGACCGGCGCCGAGGCGAGTCCGCCGTAACCCTGCACCGCGGGCGCGACCGAGAACTGCGCGGGTTCCTGTCCGACCCACTGCCAGCCGCGGTCCTCGATCCGAGCGGCGAGTTCCGTGCGTTCCGCATCGGACAGTTCCGGACCGAACAGCGTCGCACCGTCGACCGCCGAGCAGATGATCAGCCGATCCAGATTCGCGATCAGATGCGACCGTTCGCTGTCATTGCCACCCCAGTACGTCGGCGCGCTCTCGAGCGCCAACTCCTCTCCGAGCAGCGCCCGCGAGATCCGCGGCAGGAATCCGGCCAGCGCCGGATTCTCCAGCAATCCGCTGCCGATCGTATTCACCACGGTCACCGCACCACGTCGCAGCACCTCGACCAGCCCGACCACCCCGAGCCGCGAATCCGGCCGCAGATCGAGCGGATCGGAGAATTCGGCGTCTACCCGGCGCAACACCACATCGACCCGCTTCAGCCTGCCGAGCGAGCGCATCCACAGCGCACCATCGCGCACCACCAGATCCGCACTCTCCACCAGCGGAAAACCCAGCGTCGAGGCGAGATAGGCCTGATCGAAAGCGGTTTCGGAATGCACACCGGGACTGAGCACCACGACGACCGGATCATTGTCATCGGCCATCGGCGCGGATTCGATCAGCATCAACCGCATGGCCCGCGCGAACGGCGTGAGCGGACGCGGATTGGAATGTTCGAAGGCCTCGGGAATCGCCGTCGAAACCACCCGTCGATCCGCCAGCGCGTATCCGGCACCCGACGGCGCCTGCGCCCAGTCGGCGATCACGCGGAACTGTCCGTCGCTCCACCGGCTGAGATCGCAGGCGTGCAGGAACAACTGGTGCCGCCCGGGAATCGTGATGCCGTGCGCGGCCCGCACATATCCACGATTGCCGAACACCACCTCCGGCGGCAGCAGACCGGTGGTGATGGTGCGGCGCGCGCCGTAGATATCGGTGAGCACCTCGTCGAGCACCCGCGAGCGCTGCACCAGCCCGGCCTCCAGCCGGATCCAGTCGTCGGCGGAGACCAGCAGCGGAATCGGATCCAGCCGCCAGGCGGTCGGCATGGGCGGTTCGCCCGCCGCGCCCACCTCGGTGTAGTAGATGCCGTCGTCATCGATGAGCCTGCGCACCCGGCTGTCCAGCCGCCCGAGCCCGGTCGTGCCCAATTCCACGAAATCGGCGGACAGCTCCGACCACATGCGCCGCACACCACCCGCGGGATCGACCAGCTCGTCGTAATACCCGCCCGTCGGCCGACCGCATTCGTCGTAGCCCGCGGTATCCGCGCCCTCGGCGCGATATCTGGCGAACTGTTCCACGACCTGCTCGCGGACACTCAGCCGTCCGGCATTCGACAGCGTCGTCTCGGATTCCCGAGCACCCGAGCCGCGCGCTTCGTCGCGCATAGTCACCGCGCCGACCTCCGCCCCTCGCCTACCGATCGCTGACCAGTCCCCACACCGTGCGCGCCCGGCGCAGATCGAGGATGCCCGGCGCGCCGATGTCGATGGACTGTGCTGCCATCTTCGCACGTAGCACCCCTGGATCGACCCGGGAAGTGGTGTGGCCCGCCGCCTCGAACCGCCGGTTGCGGCGCGATTGCGCGGCCACCGCGTTGACCGGTGGCTCGTCAAAGGCCATGCCGCCGGGGTGCGCGACGTGATAGGTGCAGCCGCCGCGGGACAACCCGGTCTCGGCGTCGATCAGATCGAATACGAGCGGCGCGTCGACGGTGATGGTCGGGTGCAGCGAATTGGGCGGCTGCCATGCGCGATAGCGCACTCCGGCCACTTGCACATCGGCCTTGTCGGTGGCGAGCAGCGGCACCGGCATCCCATTGCAGGTCACCATGAGGCGGTCGCGGTCCGCACCGACCACCCGGACCTGCAACCGCTCCACCGAGGAGTCGACATAGCGGGCGGTGCCACTCGCCGCGGTCTGTTCGCCGAGGGTATTCCACGGCTCGATCGCGCCGCGCAGTTCGAGTTCGACATCGCCGAGCACCACGGTCCCGATGCGCGGGAAGCGGAATTCGGTGAAAGGGTCGAGCCAGCTGGTGTCGAATTCGATGCCGTGCGCACGCAGGTCGGCGGCCACCTCCGCGATATCGGTCATCAGGAAATGCGGCAGCAGATAGCGGCCGTGCAGATTAGCGCCATGCCGAATCAGTTTGGCCTGCAATGGTTCCGCCCAGAACCGGGCGACCAGGCCGCGCACCAGCAGCGACTGCACCATGGCCATCTGGAAATGCGGCGGCATCTCGAAGCCGCGCAGCTCCACCAATCCCAGTCGGCCCCTTGCCGTTTCCGGACTGTAGAGCTTATCTATGCAGAATTCGGCGCGGTGGGTGTTGCCGGTGAGGTCGGTGAGCAGATGACGCAGCGCCCGATCGATATGCCACGGCGCATCCGAATCCCTGCTCAGCCGAGCGATTTCGGCGAAGGCGATCTCCAATTCGTACAGCGCGTCCTCGCGGCCCTCGTCCACCCGAGGCGCCTGTGAGGTCGGACCGACGAAGCGACCGGCGAACAGATACGACAGCGCCGGATGCCGCTGCCAGTATGTCAGCATCGAGACAAGCAGATCCGGACGGCGCAGCAGCGGTGAGCGCGCGGGTGTCACGCCGCCGAGTGTGATGTGATTGCCGCCGCCGGTTCCGCTGTGCGTCCCGTCGACGTCGAAGGATTCGGTGCCGAGCCGGACCAGTCCGGCCTGCTCGTAGAGCGTCGAAAGCAGTTCGGCCTGTTCGCCGAAGGAGGCGGTCGGCTGCACATTCACCTCGATCACGCCGGGATCCGGTGTGACCGAGAGGGTGCGCAGCCTGATATCGACGGGCGGGGCGTAGCCCTCGAGCACCACCGGCTGACCCACCGCCGCCGCGGCCGCCTCGACGCGCTGGATCAGCTCGAGGAAGTCGTCCAGTTCTTCCAGTGGTGGCAGGAAGACGTGCAGTCTGCCATTGCGGACCTCGCCGACTAGTGCGGTGGTCGGCTCCCAATCCGGGTCCTCCACCACGGCGGGTGGTTCGGTCCGCGGGAACTGTAGCGGTCCCATGAACAGCGGATCACTGTCCGGGCGTGGACGCGGCGGCTGCCATGAGACGGCATCCAGCGGCAAGCGCAGACCGGCCGGAGAATCGCCCTCCGACAATACGATTCGCCCCTCCGGCTGGTCGGGTGACTTACCGCGCCGCATCCGCCAGTCGGCACTCGCCCACCCGGCGCCGTCCGCGCGGCGATACAGCGAAAGCAGATAGGCGGCGGGCGCGGTCACGCCCGTGTCGAGCCGCGCCAACAGTTCCTTGCGCGCTTGCGCCGAATCCTGTTCCAGATCATCGGCCGGATCTACCGGATCACCTTCGGGCGCACGGACACTGCCCGCCAGCCGGGCCAGCGGGTCCTCGTAGGCCGGACGCACCTGGGTGTCCGGCAGTCCGAGACTTGCGGCGACATGCGCGACCAGCGCGCAGGCGGATTCGGGACCGGCGGGCGCCGGCCACGACGTACGAGTAGTTGATCCGGTGCCGGGAGCCGACTCATTCCCGGTCGACGCGGGAGGGCATCCACCGCCTGGAACATTCGAATGAGGCTGCGGCCCTGACGAACTCCCGAGGCCACTGATCGAACCATGCTCCAGCACAGCAAGTTTCCCGACGCCATCACCTGGCCCGAACCCCACCGCTGAGCCATCGCTCGACACCGCGCCGTCAGCCGAAGTCGACTGCCGCCGTGCCGTATCCCCCGAGTGCTCGGCCATCGGCTCCACCCTGACGGACTCCCCCTCCGGCACCAAGGCAACCATCCGCGGTGGTGTCCACGGATCGGCAAGCAGATCCTGACGCGTCCAGACCGGTTCACCATCGGCGCGCCACGCGACCGCAATCTCCCAGCGCGGCAACGGTTCTCCCGGATACCACTTACCTTGCCGATACTGCGTCAACCCGGTCGGCGCATAGATGCGACGCAACCGATCGGCGAGATCGACGGCACGTTCGCGTTTGCGCGGCCCGTCCGCCTCGGTCGTCCATTCCGGGCTGGTCTGATCATCGATCGATACGAACGTCGGCTCGCCACCGATGGTCAGCCCGACATCGGCCGTGCGCTCGTCGACCGCCGCACCCGCGGCCGTGATCCGCTCCCACTGGGATGCGGTGTAGGGCAATGTGGTTCGCGGATCCTCATGGACCCGCCGCACGGTATTGGCGAAATCCATGGTCGTCTCGGTCCGGCCGGTCGCGCCGGTGATCGGCGCCGACGAGGTCGGATGCGGTGTCGCGGCCAGCGGTATATGCCCCTCGCCCGCGAATAGTCCGGAGGTCGGATCGAGGCCGACCCACCCCGCGCCGGGCAGGAACACCTCGGTCCAGGCATGCAGATCGGTGAAATCGGCGGGCGGTCCCGACGGCCCGTCGAGTGCGGGCACGTCCTGCGCCAACTGCACCAGATATCCGGAGACGAACCGCGCCGCCAGCCCGAATTCCCGCAGGATCGACACCAGCGACCACGCCGAATCGCGGCACGACCCGATCGCGCTGCGCAGGGTGTGGTCCGGCGATTGCACACCGGGCTCCATCCGAATCGTGTACCCGACGTCATCGCGCAGCGCCTGATTGACCGCGACCAGGAAATCGATGGTGCGCGGCCGATCGGTCGGCGTATACGCGCGCGCCCATTCGCGAACCAGCGCACCGGGTCCCGAACCCGGCTCGGATTCATCGACCGGACGCAGATACGGATCCAGATCCGCGACCAGCTCCGGGCTGTAGGCGAACGGAAAGTGCTCGGCGTAATCCTCGATGAAGAAGTCGAACGGGTTGATCACCTCGAGATCGGCGATCAACCCGACGGTGATGGACAACTCCCGCGCCGGATTCGGAAAGACCAGCCTGGCAAGGAAATTCCCGAACGCGTCCTGCTGCCAGTTGCAGAAGTGATCGCCCGGGAGGACCCGCATCGAGTACGCCTCGATCTCGGTCCGCGAATGCGGCGCGGGCCGCAATCGCACTACATGGGGGTGGACCTCCACCGACCGGTCGAAGGTGTAGGTGGTCCGGTGTTCGAGCGACACCTTGATGCCCATGCAGCAAGTTCATCACAACCGAGCCAGCTGTGTTCGAATTGCGGTGTTCCCGGGGCCCTCCGTGGTTACGCAAGCTGCCGCCTCCGGGCCCGTCGCTCACGCCTGCGCCTCGCTGGCGCTCGGCTCCGGCGGCCGCGATGCGCGCTGTGGCACGGTTCGCTCGCTGCGCTCGCTCACACCGCGGAGACGCAGCATGAACAGTCGGTTTCCGGACAGCCGCCGTCCCGATGCCGTCGCGCGACACGCGACCGATCTCCCACCACCTGTCCGGGGCGGGTGCTATGACCGATTCACGAACCGATCTCGTCTGGAGGCCATATGCGCGCGCCGACGTGTCCGTCCTGCGAATCCGCCATCGACCACTGTCACGGAACCCTGATCGTCCACCTCGGCCGCACCGCCGAATGCACCGATGCGGACTGCATCGATCTCGCCCACGCACGGCACGCATTCGTCGTCGACTGCGGTGACATTGCCGGAGGCTGCGCCTGCGCGGCACCGGATGTCACGCGCACCGCCCGAGCTAGTAGGTCAACGCGAAGGTGAGCAGCAAGGTGGTCTGGAAGTAGCCGCGCCACCAGGAGTAGCCGAACCAGACATTGGGCGTGATCTCGCGGATCTCGTCGTAGACCTGCGGGGTCGGTGACGGGGCATAGTTCAACGCCCAAGTCGGCCCGCCATCGGTGATCGCGGGTGCGGTGTAGACATCGGCCTGCCAGGCCTCGAGGCCCGCCTGGGTGACCCGGTTCACCAGAAAGCCACCGTCGGGGCCGGTGTAGAACGTCTTACCGATCCACAAGGCCGGGGCCACCACCTCCATGATGGGCGGCCTGGTCACCCAGCCGTTCGTAACTCCCCTCGGCACCTCGCCGCGCGGTGCGTTGCGGAAGATCGCGTCCTGCTGTTCGGCCGAGCAGCGCGACCGCAGCGAGTCGATGGTGGCGGCCGGATTGTCGGGATAGAGGACGCACCCGCCGCCATAGTCCACCGCCGTGTCGACGACCTCGGTGTCGGCAACCTCGGGGTCGACGATGCCGGAGTCGGCGGCGGCGAGGCCTGCACCCAGGAACAGACTGGGAAATCCCAGTGTGAGCACCGCGGTGCCCATGAAAATAACTCGGTTTGCGCGCATTGCTGTCTCCAGAACTCACCACACCCGGGTCCCCGACCCGGTATCGATCGTAAGACGGTGGCCTCGCAGACATCTGATTGAAAATCGAACTGTTATCTGGCGGCTCGGGGCTGCGGGCACCGCTGTTGCCGCGCCCACTAGGCTGGGCGACGATACTTTCCGCAGAGAGGAACAAGCCGTGCAGCCCGGTGGTCAGTTCGATATGCAGCAATTACTCGCCCAGGCGCAGCAGATGCAGCAGGCGGTGATGCAGGCCCAGGCCGAGATCGCGGCGACCGAGGTGCAGGGACAGGCCGGTGGCGGCCTGGTCCAGGTCACCATCAAGGCGACCGGTGAGGTCGTCGCGCTGAGCATCGATCCGAAGATCGTCGACCCCGACGATGTCGAGGGGCTGCAGGATCTGGTGATCGGCGCGGTCAACGACGCCATGTCCAATGCGCAGCAGCTCGCTGCCGAGCGGCTCGGCCCGCTGGCCGGTGGCGGGTCGCTGCCGGGTCTGCCCGACTTCTGATCCGGGGACGTCTTTGTACGAGGGCCCCGTCCAGGATCTGATCGACGAATTGGGCAAGTTGCCCGGCGTCGGTCCGAAAAGCGCGCAGCGCATCGCATTTCATCTGCTCCAGGTCGAGCCGCCCGACATCGACCGGCTGCAGGCCGCTTTGCAGAAGGTGCGCGACGGCGTGCAGTTCTGCATTGTCTGCGGCACGGTCTCGGATAACGAAATGTGCCGCATCTGTTCGGATCCGCGCCGCGACCGCACCATGATCTGCGTGGTCGAGGAGCCGAAGGATGTGCAGGCCATCGAGCGCACTCGCGAATTCCGCGGGCGCTATCACGTGCTCGGCGGCGCGCTCGATCCGCTCAGCGGCATCGGGCCGGATCAGCTGCGCATTCGAGAGCTGTTGGCGCGCATCGGCAATCAGGAGGACGGCGTCGATGTCAGCGAGGTGATCATCGCGACCGACCCGAATACCGAGGGCGAGGCGACGGCAACCTACCTGGTGCGGATGCTGCGCGATTTTCCGGGCTTGTCGGTGACGCGTCTGGCATCCGGTCTGCCGATGGGCGGCGATCTCGAATTCGCCGACGAACTCACTCTCGGCCGCGCGCTATCAGGTAGGCGGGCACTGTAGCTTGCGTTCGGCCGGGCACGGGTTACTGTGTCGGGGATGAGCATCGAGTTCTTGCTGACCACGCTCGTCATCGTCGCCACACCCGGCACCGGCGTGTTGTTCACACTGGCGGCCGGACTTTCCCGGGGAACGAAGGCCAGCGTGATCGCGGCCTTCGGCTGCACGCTCGGCATCATTCCGCACATGGTCGCGGCCGTCACCGGATTGGCCGCACTGCTCAATG
Source organism: Nocardia pseudovaccinii (assembly GCF_050942345.1). NCBI lineage: Bacteria > Bacillati > Actinomycetota > Actinomycetes > Mycobacteriales > Nocardiaceae > Nocardia > Nocardia pseudovaccinii. Next base: position 580,877 of record NZ_CP192074.1, on the reverse strand, counting down.
CGAGTGCCGTCGCCTTCCAGACGCTGAAGTATCTCGGTGTCGCCTACCTGCTGTACATGGCGTGGAATACGTTCCGGGACAAGGGGGCACTTGCCGTGCCCGAGGAAGAGGCCGGAACGCCGTCGGCCCGACAGGTGATCACATCGGCGGTACTGCTCAATATCCTCAACCCGAAGCTGACGATCTTCTTCTTCGCCTTCCTGCCCCAGTTCGTGCCGATCGGTGCCTCGAATGCGTTGGCGCGCATGCTCGAACTGAGCGGGCTCTTCATGCTCGCCACCTTCGTGGTCTTCGCGGTCTACGGCGCCTGCGCGGCCGCCGTGCGCAACCAGGTGATTTCCCGGCCCGCCGTGGTCACCTGGATGCGCCGGGTATTCGGGGCCTCGTTCATTGCCCTGGCCGGTCGCCTGGCAGTACAGAATCAGTAGCGTCAGACGGTGATTCGACTCCAGGGCAGGGCCTGCAGCCGGGTGCGGGCGTCGGTCGCCCAGTCCCAGATCAGGTCTGCGACGGTCTGCGGGTCGGTGACAGTGATGCCGAAGTGCTTCTCCGGGGCGCCATCTCGATATTCGAGGGTGAATGTCCCGGACTTGTCGCGGTAGGTCTGAATGTAGACCTGCTCGTCACGTTCGACGACCAGGTACGGATTCGGCGGGGCCAGCTCGGAAATCCACTGGTCGGCAAGGGCTTTCGTCAAATAGGGGAACTCGCCCGCCCCACCGTGGGTGACCAGCGCGGGCACATGTCCGGCCGGATCCATCAGCCAGGCCAGCTGCGGATCGTAGACGGCGTAGTTCAGCGGTGTCGCGATCTCGAACAGCAACTGCCGGACGAATCCGATCGCGTCGTACGGGCACGGCACGTGCAGCACCGCACCGGTCGCCGCGCCGCCGACCGGAACCGTGCTCAGGAATCCGTCCTGGTCGGGTAGTTCGGCATTGCGCCTGTTCAGCTCCGCCGCCATCGCCACGACCGGTTCCGTCTCGGGTCGCCCCTGCTGGGTAGCCAGATACACGTCGACCTGCGCGATCGTCATCGCGACACCGGACGGCAACAAGACGTGGTCGTAGCTCACGCGGCCAGCGTACTGGGGCCCGATGAAGTCGCTGCAGCACGTCGCTTCGGCCCCGGAATCCGGCCCGGCCCCACGTGTTCTTCAAGAAGCCGCGCGACCACGTCAGCGAACGGTCGGCGCGCTGCCGATCAAACCGTAGCCAACTCGCCCGACCGCGCCGTCGACGCCGAAATCGACGCGCACCTCGTACAGCCCGAAATGGCCCGTCAATCGGTGCGGCTCATCGAAATACAACGTGGGGATGCCATAGTGCCGGAAGTAGCCGACAACCAACTCGCGCATGACACGGTATCGGTTCCCCGAATTGGTCAGTGGGTGCACCATATTCGCCGCGGCATCGAAGACGGCGCAGGCCATCTCCGGATCCGTAGCAGGCGGGACAACGCGCTCGTCGATCAGCGCGACGGCGTGGTAGCCACCGTCGCCGGGAACAAATGCCCAGCCCACGGCGCCGCCGAGCTGAACAGCGGCGGCCGACAGCAGATCACAGGTGTTGTCGTCGTGCGGCATGGTTGCCGTGAGGTCGACGCGGTCCGCGGCGAGCTGGTCCGCACCGTGCTCGCGTGCCAGTCCGCGGACCGCGACGCTCCCCGCCCAGTCGTTGTCGGCCCATACCCACGTTCGGGAACCCCGGTCGTACCAACCGATTTCGACGGCCGCCACCGACAATTTCGGCAATTCGGCAAAGCCGAAGCGGCCACCGACCGGATCCCAGGTCGCCTGCGGATGCTCCAGCTCGGTCAGTTCCTCGGCGAAGTCGAGTAGTCCACCCTTCAGCCCCATCGTGATCGCCACCGCGGGTGCCAGCTCGACCAGCAGAGCGTCTGGGATGAACGGAGGCGCGGACGAAGGAGGCCGCGGTGCGGGTGTCTGGTCTGGACGATACGGCTGGTCGTCCGGGCCGATCATGCTCGCATCGATGATGTTGTCGCTCGCATCGACACGTGCGACCAACCGGTAGTAGTCGGGCAGTGTGAGTTCTATGCCCTCCGGGATCGGGCGAGCGACCAGCTCATGTGCCCTGGCATACCCCGTGACAACGTCTCGCGTTCCGTCGCCGGGCAGCAGCAGCGCCGCCATCCGCAGATATTCGCATACGCGTGCCGGATCCGGCTCGGCGTAGGTCAGGGTCTCATCGTCGGTGACGAGGTAGGTGTACGCACGGCCCCCGTGGTTGAACATCATCGCCCCGCGGGATCGCAGCACGCCGAGGGCGATCAAGGACAAATGATCAGCAGCGAGCTTCGGGTCCCAGAATTCGCCCAGATCCAACAACTCTTCGGTGAACTCCGGAATCCCGTGCCGCACACCGATATCACGCAACCGCGTCGAATGCGCCACGCCCGGCAGTCCCGCAAGAGCCGACTTCGCCCACGCCCACATGAACGTCAGATCCTCGGCGAAGGTCCCCAGCTGGCCGGAACGGTGCAACGCCCGCTCCCCGGCCCATGCCGTGCCCGCCTCGTGATCGATCCTTATCTGCCCGTTAGGTACCTGCTGTTGAAACGCCGAATATTGCTCGATCGCCACACCGAGATGGCCCCGCGCGAATGACAACAACGCAGCACTGAAATTGTCCATCTCAGCCGACGCTAGCAGGACTTCCGGCGGGCGGTCAGTCGAAATTGCGCGCCACGACTCGTCGATCGCGACAGCGCCGCGACCGAGATCGACCGCACAATCCCGCATGGGTGCGATCCGCGCCCGGCACGAAATTCGCGGGTCCTTGACTCTCCTGTAGCTGGAGGGTGTTCGCTGTGAGATATGGCAGCGACAGTGTCGATCGGAGAGTTCGCGAGGTTGACGTATTTCAGTGTGAAGACGCTGCGGTACTACCACGAGGTCGAGTTGCTGGAACCGGTCGCGATCGATGCGGGGTCGGGGTATCGGCGGTATTCGGTCGATCAGGTCGCGCAGGCGCATCTGATCCGTCGGCTGCGGGAGCTGGATATGCCGCTGCCGGAGATCAAAGCGGTGCTGGCGGCGCCGGATACCGAGTCCCGGGATGCCGCCTTGCGGGCGCATCTCGAACGCATGGAAGCGGAGTTGCGGCGCACGCAGTCGGTGGTTGCTTCGCTGCGCTCACTGCTCACACCGGCCGCGCCGATCGCCGTCGAATACCGGTCGATCGCGGCATTTCCGGCGCTCGCATACGTCGATTCGGTGAGCCGAGATGCGATCGGCGACTGGTGCGCCGCGGCATATCCGCTGCTGCACGAGACGTTGGCCGCGACGAATATCGCGCAGGCCGGTGTCGACGGCGCGACCTATTCGATGGAATTCTTCGAGGACGACGCGGGCGAGGTCGCCGCTTTCATCCCGATTCCGGCCGACCCGCGGATTGCGCTACCGAGCGAACTCTCGGTCATCGAACTGCCCGCGCGCCGGTTCGCGATCGCCGTGCACTCCGGCCCGTTCGACGATTTCGACCGCACCTACGGCGCCCTCGGCAGCCATGTCGCCGAACACGACACTTCGCTCGCCGAACCCGTCCGCGAGCTGTACGTCCTCGGTCCGGGCGAAATCGATGACCCCAACGCCTACCGCACCGAAGTCTGCTGGCCGATCGGTCGGCTCTGAAAGAGGGAGAACCGCAATGACACTCACGATCGGGCATATCACCTTCGACTGTGCCGACGCCGCGACGCTCGCCGGTTTCTGGTCCGAGCTGTTGAACCGTCCGCTGGACGAGAACGCGAGCCCGGAGTTCGCGACGGTCGGGATGGCCGAAGGTGTGGCGCCGGTGCTGATGTTCATCCAGGTGCCGGACAAGACGCCCGGCAAGAATGTGATCCACCTGGACCTGAAGGCCGCGGACTGGCGCGATCAGATCGATCGCGCGATCGGCCTCGGTGCCAAGCACATCGGTGATTTCGACGAGTACGGCACGCAATGGGCGACGCTGGCCGATCCGGAGGGCAATCTCTTCGATATCGCGGCCGGATAAGAAGAAGGCCCGACGCGTGTCGGGCCTTCCCTGCTATCTCAGGAGAGTTCGCGCTGCAGGTTCGCGAGCACCTCGGCCTGAATCTTCTTCAGCCCCAACGGCGCGAAGATGCCTTCGAAGATTCCCGCGATACCGCCCGCACCCTTCCACGACGTGCGCAGCGTGACCTGCGAACCCGTGCCGTCCGGCGTCACCGTCCAGGTGTTGACCAGCGTCGAATTCGAATCACGTTCGGTCACGATGGAATCCGAGACCGACACGACCGCGTGGATGTTACGGGACCGCTTCTCGGTGGCCTGCAGGGTCCATTCGGCGACGGTGCCCGCGCCCTGACCACCCTCGACCACCTTGTAGTCGCGGTAGTGCGCGGAGAGGATGCGCGGACGCACCTTCTCGTAATCCGCGATGGCCTCGAGTGCGCGCTGCGGATCCGCCGCGACGGCGATCGAACTGCTGGCGCTGACCTGTCCCACGATGAGCTCCTTGTCCGGGCAGTGATTTGCCTCTATCCTGCCCTGTCCCCGCCGCTGCGCAGCGACCAGGTCGGTCCTGTTGATCACCGCGCGCCGACCGGTCCGCACTGTTAGGCTTCCCGATCAGATTGCGCCGGAGGGGATCCATGCAATATGTCGTGCGAAGCGGGTGTTCGAAACCGCCCGGACCACCGCCGGACTGACACGGCGAGTCCCGGGTATTCCCGATGCAACAGATGCGTGACATTTATCCCTCGTCGGTGACCTCGCAGTGGCTTGTGTTACCGGTGCGTACTAGCGTCGAGGAGTGGCAGTGAGTCTGTTGGGGAAGGCCGGGCCCGCATCGGCCGCACACGAATCAGGGTTCGCCGCGCATCGAGCGGGTGTGGACCGACTGTTGGCCAGTTATCGCGCGATTCCAACGAACGCCAACGTGCGACTGGCTAAGAAGACCTCGAATCTGTTCCGGGCCAGGGCCAAGAGCACCGCGCCCGGCCTGGACGTTTCCGGCCTCGCCAGGGTCATCGCGGTGGACGCGGAAGCCAAGACCGCCGACGTCGCCGGGATGACCACCTACGAGGATCTGGTCGCCGCCACACTGCCCTACGGCCTGGCCCCGCTGGTGGTGCCGCAGCTCAAGACGATCACCCTCGGTGGCGCGGTCACCGGCCTCGGCATCGAATCCAGCTCGTTCCGCAGCGGTCTGCCGCACGAGTCGGTGCTGGAGATGGACGTGCTGACCGGGGCGGGCGAGATCATCACCGCGACACCGGATGGCGAGCACGCTGACCTGTTCCGCGGCTTTCCGAACTCCTACGGCACCCTCGGCTATTCGGTCCGCCTGAAGATCGAGTTGGAGACCGTCCAGCCCTATGTGGCGCTGCGCCACGTCCGCTTCCACAACCTGCGCGAGCTGGAGTCCACCCTCGCCCGCATCGTCACCGACAAGACCTACGACGGCGAACGCGTCGACTACCTCGACGGCGTGGTCTTCACCGCCGACGAGAGCTATCTGACACTCGGCCGACAGACCGACGAGCCCGGCCCGGTCAGCGACTACACCGGCATGGACATCTACTACCGGTCCATCCAGCACGACTCCGACCGGCCCAAACGCGACCGGCTGAGCATTCACGACTATCTCTGGCGCTGGGACACCGACTGGTTCTGGTGTTCCCGCGCCTTCGGCACCCAGAACCCGAAGATCCGCCGGTTCTGGCCGAAGCGCTACCGGCGCAGCAGCTTCTATTGGAAGCTCATCGCACTCGATCACAAGTACGATATCGGCGACAAATTGGAGGCCCGCCAGGGCAATCCGCCGCGCGAGCGTGTGGTGCAGGACATCGAGGTTCCGGTCGAGCGGACCGCGGATTTCGTCGAATGGTTCCTGCGCGAAATTCCGATCGAACCGATCTGGCTGTGCCCGCTGCGACTGCGCGAAAACGACGCATCGGCAACGGGGCGTCCATGGCCGCTGTATCCGCTGCAGCCGAACCGTACCTACGTCAATGTCGGATTCTGGTCCGCGGTGCCGACCGTCGCGGGTCAGCAAGAGGGCAAGGCCAACCGCGCGATCGAGCAGACCGTCACGGAGTTCGACGGGCACAAATCCCTGTACTCGGATTCGTATTACGGCAAGGATGAATTCGCGGCCCTGTACGGCGACGAGACCTACACCGAATTGAAGAAGCGCTACGACCCGGACCAGCGACTGCTGGATTTGTATTCGAAGGCGGTGCAACGCAAATGACTACATTCAAGGACCGTTCCGATGTCTTCGCGGACCTCGGGACAAAACTCAGCATTGCCGAGATCTTCGAGACGCTGATCGACGGCGATGTTCCGATTCGGCTGACCGCCTACGACGGCAGCGCGACCGGGCCGGAGGATTCGGAATACACCCTGGAGATCAAGTCGCCGCGTGGGATCAACTACCTGGCCACCGCGCCGGGTGATCTCGGCATGGCCCGCGCCTACATCGCCGGCGATATGACGGCCACCGGCGTGCACCCCGGCGACCCGTACGACATTCTCCGGGCGATGGACGGGCTGAAGTTCCGTCGTCCGTCGGCGCTCGCGCTGGTCACCATCGCCCGCTCGCTCGGCTGGGAGCGGCTCAAGCCGATCGCACCGCCACCGCAGGAGACGCTGCCGCGCTGGCGCCGGATCGCGCTGGAGGGCCTGCGGCACTCCAAGACTCGCGACGCCGAGGCCATCCACCACCACTACGACGTCTCCAACACCTTCTACGAATACGTCCTCGGCCCCTCGATGACCTACACCTGCGCGACCTACGGGGACGAGAACTGGACGCTGGAGCAGGCCCAGGAGAACAAGTACCGCCTGGTCTTCGACAAGCTGCGGCTGAAGGAAGGCGACCGGCTGCTGGATATCGGCTGCGGCTGGGGCGGCATGGTGCGCTACGCGGCGAAGCGCGGCGTCAAGGTCATCGGCGCGACCCTATCCGCGGAGCAGGCGGAATGGGCGCAGCAGAAGATCGCCGAAGAGGGTCTGTCCGACCTCGCCGAAGTGCGGCATTCCGACTACCGCGATATTCCGGAGGTCGACTTCGACGCAGTCTCCTCGATCGGCCTGACCGAGCACATCGGGGTGCACAACTACCCGTTCTACTTCGACTACATCAAGAGCAAGCTGCGCGAGGGCGGCCTGTTCCTGAACCACTGCATCACCAGGCCGGACAACACCCGGACCACCAAGGCCGGTGACTTCATCGACCGCTACGTCTTCCCGGACGGCGAGCTGATCGGCTCCGGCCGGATCATCTCCGAGATCCAGAACATCGGCCTCGAGGTGATCCACGAGGAGAACCTGCGCGAGCACTACGCGCTCACCCTGCACGAGTGGTGTAAGAATCTGGTCGCCAACTGGGATGCCTGCGTCGAAGAGGTCGGCGAGGGCACCGCGAAGGTGTGGGGCCTGTACATGGCCGGTTGCCGACTCGGCTTCCAGCGCAATGTGGTTCAGCTGCACCAGGTGCTCGGCGTCAAGCTCGGCCCGAACGGCGAATCGGGTCTGCCGCTGCGTCCGTGGTGGCAGCCGTAATCAACGACCGAAACTGCCCGCCCTAGCCCAGGAGTTCATCCAGGAACAGGGCGGGCAGCGTCGTTTCGCCGGATTGTCCCGGTGTCGCGCGCGCTTCGGTGCGCAGCACGCGCAGAATGCCGAGCACACCGGGGCCCGCATCCAAAAGCGGCATGGTCCAACCGTGTTCGGCGCAGGTGGCCGCTGCGGGCAGCAGCAGTCCGGTGGCCTCGCCGACCCAGCCGGAGGCGGCGAGACATTCGGCGAGCAGCAGTACGGTATCCAATTCCGCACGGGGACGGTGCTGTTCGACCATGCGAGCGTGCAGCGCGCGGGCCCGGCGCACCGCGCGATCGTCGGCGCGCAGCTGACGTTCGGACAGCAGCGCGCGGATCGCGGCGATCTCCTCCGCCTCGGCGGCCAGCGCCGCCGCGCCCGTCATCCGATGGGCCTGGTGGATGGTTCCGGATATATCCGATTCGTATCCGGTCGCGGCGTCGGCGACCCGCCGGGCCGCGGTATCGGTCAGCAGTCCAAGGCGCAGCCGCTCGGCGCGGATATGCGCGGCGAGCCGGATCAGTCTGTTATCGGCCGCGATTCGATCGCCCTCGTCCAGCCGCGCCGTTGCGGTGTACAGATCGCCGAGCGCGGCCTTGACCCTGGCGCCGACCACGAAGGTGGAGATCAGGAAGTCGACTGGTCCGACCCGGGTGACCAGCTGATGACTGTCGTCGAACAGCCGATCGGCGGTATCCAGATCGCCCCGGCGGTAACTCATTTCGCCGAGCAGCGCCGCGGCCACCCGCACCGCATCGGAGCGCGGTCCCGACCGCTGCCGTGCGGTCTCCCACGCCTGCTGGAAACAGCTAGTGGCAGTGGCGATATCGAGCTGTTCATAGGCCGCAGCGCCCTTGCCGCACAGTCCGAAAACTTCGCCGAGCGGATCCTTGGATCGAGCGTGATACGGCACCGCCCATTCCTGGATTTCCTGCGCACCGTCGAAGTCGAATTCGCACAAGCGCACGAAGGAGGTCAGATTAGCGGCGGTCGATACGGTCCAGGCGGGCAGTTCATCCGGCTTCTCCAGGCATTCGGCCACCCGGTCGAGCACGCCTTCGGTGTGGTCGCGCGCGATCTGATCCGAGGCCGCGAGCACCGCCGCCTGACAGCGCTGCCGGTTCACATCGGCATCGGCGGACGACCCCCGCGCCAGCACATTGGACAAGCGGCCCAAGGCCGCGCGCGCCGCGGCAGGCTGCTGCAGATTCACATTCGCCCTGGCCACGGCCATCAGCAGTTTGGATCGAGAAGCAACCTGCTGCACCGGCAGTTTCGATACCGTCCCGAGCAACGTCGCGAGGCGGGACTTATCGATGAGGTCCATGCCGCCGCTCTCGAGCAGGTCCAGCGCCATTTTCAGATCCGTCGCCGCCAGCGCGTGATCGACCGACTTGCGCAGCAAGTTGTGTTCGGCGTACCAGCGAGATGCCTTGCGGTGCAATGCCCGTAGCTTGCTCGGATCGGCGCGCTCCAACCGCGCCCGCAGATGTTCGGCGAACAGCGGCTGCATCCGGAACCACTCGGGATCGTGGGCGATGCGCCGGACGAACAACTCGCGCTGTTCGGCCTGCTCGAGCATCGATTCGCCGTCCGGGTCCTCCGACAGCGCCGAGGCCAGCGAACCGCTGACCCGCTCGGTGATCGAGATCGAGGTCAGGAAGTCGAGCATCTTGGGTTCGAGGGTGTCCAGGACGTTTTCGGCGAGATACTCGCGGATGCCGTGACTGCCCTCGGCCAGATTCGCGATCAATCGATCCGGATCGACATTGCCGCGCAACGACAAACTCACCAGCTGGACCGCGGCGGGCCAGCCGTCGGTGGTCGTGTGGATCTCCTCGACCTGGTCATCGGTGAGCGCGAATCCATTGCGCTGCACCAGGATTTCCTTGGTCTCCTCGGTGGTCAGGCGCAACGCCGAGGAGCCGATCTCGACCAATTCGTCGTGCACCCGCATCCGACTGGTCGGCAGACCCGACTGGTCCCGACTGGTCACCACGAAGCGCAAGTGGTGACATCCGTTGTCCAGCAACGCGTCCATCGCCCGCCGCGCGCCCGCATCGCCGACCCGGTGCCAGTCGTCCACGATCACCACGACGGTGGTCCCGCTGGCATGGATCTCATCGATCAGCGTGGAGATGACATAGGCGACCGCGTCGGCGGGCCGTTCCTCGAGCACCTGGTCCAAACCCTCGCCGATATCCGGACGAACCCGGCGGATCGCCTGGATGAGGTGGGCCAGGAACCAGATCTCGTTATCGTCGTCCCGGTCGACACCGAGCCAGGCCACCGGGACCCCGCCATCGGTCAGCTCATTGCGCCACTGCGCGGCGACCGTGCTCTTGCCGAATCCGGCCGGTGCGTGGATGACCGCGAGTCGGCGGCGGCCACCAGCGCGCAGCGTGTCCAGCAGGCGCGGGCGCGGCACCGGCTCGCGGGCCGGAGTCGGCGGGCGGAATTTCGTCGTCGCTGTCGGGGGCAGTGTCGGCGCGACCGAGGTCGAGTTGGCTGGATGCTGGGAGACCGCGGGACGCAATGTCAACGGCCAGCTGCGGCGTGCGGTCACCGCCGGTCGCGTTACCGTCACCTCGGCCGCGTTCGGATGTTCCGTCTCATCCGGCGCCACCTCCGAGGTATCCAGCAGCGCCATCTCATCCGGCATCTGATCGTGCTCGCGCTGCACCGTGCGCAGCAGCTCACCGAACTCGAAGGCCGACGCGGGCCGGTTATCCGGATCGGTGTCCATCGCATGCTGGATGGCATCGGCGACATCGTCGGGGATGTCGTGGCCATGCAGATCCGGCACCGGCTGGGTGGTGATCCGCAGGAATTGCGCGACCACCTTCTCCCCCGATTGCCGTTCGAAGGCGGCATGGCCGGTCAGCAGGGCGAACAGCGTAGAGCCGAGTCCGTATACATCGGAGAGCACGGTGGGCTCGTCGCCCTTGAGCACCTCGGGCGCGGTGAAGGCGGGTGAGCCCGTGATCAGCCTGCTGGAGGTGCGGAAACCTCCCGGGATTCTGGCGATTCCGAAATCGGTCAGTTGTGGTTCGCCGTAGGCGCTGAGCAGGACGTTCGCGGGTTTGACGTCCCGATGCAGGACCTGGGCCCGATGCGCGCTCTCGATCGCACCCGCCAGCTTCACCCCGGCCCGCAGGGAATCCGCCCAGGTGAGCGGACCCTGCTCCCGAATGAGCTGTTCGAGCGAGCCCCGGGTGCAGAAGGGCATCACGATGAACGGCTGGCCGGTCGGGGTGACATCGACCTGCAGGATGTCGACGATATTCGGATGGCCGGACAGCCGGCCCATCGCCTGCTCCTCGCGCAGGAAGCGTTCCCGGCTCTCGGCATCGATCTCCGAGGAGAGCACCTTGACCGCGACCACCCGGTCCAATGCGTACTGGACGCAGCGGTACACCACTCCGAACCCGCCCCGGCCGATCTCGACCGCACCCGACAGGCCCATCGCCTCCAGCTCGTCGACGATATCGATGGGCGCATGCCGCTGTGTGTCGGATTCGGCCGAAGTCGATTCGGCGTTTGCCTTGCCCGAACGCATCTGTGGATTCACGTGACCACCTCGAATTCACATCGAATCGGCGTCACCGGCGACCGAGAAACACACGGACATCGGACATCGCGAAACGATCTCGCGATGCCCGATATGTCACGCATACTCCAACGTAGCGCGGTATCAACCCGAGTGGGTGGCTTTCGAAACAGCGTGGTTACGCCCCCTCAGCGCTCCGCCGCGGGCCTGGTCGCCGGATCGTAGAGAAACGAGATCCGCTCCATGACGTTCTTGCGCTGCGTGTTCTGGAACGCGGCGATCAACCAGCGACCGTCTTGGCGAACCATGGTGTAGGTCTGCGTTTTCGACAGATCGTCCGGCTGTTTCGGATCGCCCTGGTAGGTATCGCCGCGACTGGTGACGACGGCGGTATCCGGGCCGTAGAAACGGATGCCGAGAATCGAATCGGTGAGTTCGGTGCCCTTCTTGAAGCCCTTGAACAAGGCGCGGTGACCCTCGACGATATCGGCGCGCCCCTGGTAGTAGGTGCCGACGAAGCTGGTGTAGGTGGCGTCCTCGGTGAACAGGGCGCCGTAGGCGTCGGCATCGCCGCGCCCCCAGGCGTCGGTGAGTTGGTCGAGCAGATCGCAGATTGCCCGGGCCGACTGCGGCGCGGGCGTGGTGACGGTGGTGCAGGCGGTCGTGCCGAGGTTGTGCACGTCCGAGGTCTGGTCCAGCTAGAGGTAGCCGCCGCCCGCGGCGACACCGAGGGTGATGGCGGAGGCGGCCAGGACGCGGGAGACGATGCGGCGACGATTGCGGGGTGCGGGGGCGTTCATGGCGGATCCTTTGGGGCAGTGGGGGTTCAGCGCTCGGCGGCGGGGCGGGCGGCGGGGGTGGACAGGTAGGTGATGCGTTCCATCAGCTTGTTGCGTTTGGTGTTCTGGAAGGCGGCGATCAGCCAGCGGCCGTCGCGGCGGACCATCGTGTAGGTCTGGGTCTTGGTGAGCTGCTTGGGCTTGCCCTTGTAGGTGTCGCCGTGACTGTTGACCACGGCGGTATCCGGGCCGTAGAAGCGGATGTCGACGATGTCGTCGGCGAGCCGGGTGCCCTTCAGTACGCTGCCGAACAGGGCGCGATGCGAGGCGACGATATCGGCGCGACCGCGGTAGAGGGTGCCGAGAAAGCTTGTGTAGGTGGCGTCTTCGGTGAAGACGGTGCCGTAGGCGTCGGCATCGCCGCGGCCCCATGCATCGACCAATTCCGCGAGTACGGCTTCGATCGCCTGGGTGTCATTGCTGCGCCCACCCGTCGCCTGACCGCCGCCCCTCATCGAATCGCTACGCGATGCCGCATTCATTTTGCCCTCCATGTTAGATTTCTTCTTGTAAGAGCTTTCTTCATTGAAGAAGTCTCTTCGTTGAAGAAGAGATTAGAAAGATGGAGGTATCCGTGTCAACACCTGCCATGCGCCCGGACGCGAGCGAGGTCTACCGCCGCTATCTGAGCGCGGTCATGCTGCACGGACAGGCCGGTGCGCGCGCCGTCGACCTGGGCGCGACGGACCTCTACGCCCTGAACATCCTGGAACTCAACGGCGCCATGACGCCCGGCGAACTCGGCGCGCGCAGCGGACTGACCACCGGCCCGACCACCCGCCTCATCGATCGCCTGGAAGACGCGGGCTATGTCCGCCGCGTACCGGTACCCGGCGACCGCCGCAAGGTCATCGTCGAATTGATCGACAAGCCAGCCGATCTCGACGAAATCCTGGCGCCGGCCCGCCGCGCCATCGGCGAAATCCTCGGCGGGTATTCCGCCGAACAGCGTGAAGTGCTGTTCGACTACTTCACCCGCGCCGCGGACGCGTACTACCAGGCGACGGAGGATCTGCGGCCCAGCTGAACTACGCGCCAGCTGGCCGACCTGCTACCGGACGGCCAGTGCCACGATCTGGGTGACCTGCCTATCCGAAAAGTTGTTGTCGCTGACCAGGATCAGGGTGCGTTCGCCCGACGGCAGGCGCGGCCCCCAGGTCATGCCCTCGATATTGTCGATGGGATCGAGCCCGAGATCGGCGAGGTCGACCAGCAAGCGCTTGGCGACCGGCCGGGCGGTGCCGAGCGGCGCGTCGAGGACGTTGGTCGCGCCACTGGTATCGGCCTCGTAGATGCGGATCTTATTGCCGACGCCGAGCATGTAAGAGCGCTCCAGGACAAGGAATTTCGCGGGATCGAGCGGATCGGCGGCCAAAATCGAGGCAATGCCGTTCATGCCTTGGCCCGGCTCCGGACTCGACTCGTCGAAGACCGGCTCCATCGGGTAGGCGTACTGAGCGAGCAGCGGACCGAACCGCGCCTGCACCGTAATCCGTGAAGTAGCACCGGTTTTCGCCGTTGCGACAGGTCCGTCCTGCAGCAGCGGGCCCTCCACGGCGGTCACGAACAGGGCGCCACCCGCCGCGAAGGTCGCACCCTCGAGCGCGAGATTCTGGCGCGGGCCGGTGGTCGGGCGTACGCTCGTTCTCCGGAATCGGGAGTTCGGCGGCGAAAGTGCCATCCAAGTGGGCGATTCGGACCGAGGGGTCGGCGAGCACGGCATCGGTGCGCTCACCCTCCTGCGTCCAGAAGTAGTCACCGGTCCACGGATCGACCCGAATCTCCTCCGGATCCAAGGACTTCGGCGCGTACAGCGAGCCTTCCGGCGTACGCAGCGGGCGGGTACCGGTGAACATCACCGGACCGACGCCGCTGTCGTCCACGCCGAATCGCGCGGTGTAGAAACGCGCCGGATCCCGCTCGGACCTGTCGTCGCTGATCAACACATATTCGCCGGTGCTCGGCTGAAAATCGACACCGGACAGGCCGCCGACCGTGGTGCCCCGAAAGTCCATGTCGAACGGAATGATCTGCTGGCCGAGTATGCGCACCGGTGCGACATCGGACGCGACCGGCTGCGGCGCTGCGTCGGCAACCGGGGCAACAGCACATGCGAGCGCGACGGTCGCTACAAGCAGGGACCCTTTACTTCTGACCACAATCAACCACCGTATCCACGAGGCCGGTCGCGCAGGTTAACGGCATCCGAAAAGGTGTTGGCGCTGACCAGGATCAGCGTGCGCTAGCCCGACGGCAGGCACGGACCCGCTACTCCTGCACGGTCTGATTGCCCAGCCAAGTCTCCGGCCCGGAAAAGACGAAAGCCCGCCACCGCGAAATGCGGTGGCGGGCTGACCTTTTCGAGCGACCTGCAAGCAGTCGCTACGGCCCGTTGCGAATTACCGCGTGACTACTTGCGCAGCGAAGCCGGTACCTCGAAGCGCTCGCCGTAGGTCTTGGCGAGGTAGTCGGCGCGCTCGACGAAGGCCGCCTGGCCGCCCGGGTAGCCGACGATGTACTGGTGCACACCACCGGTCCAGGCCGGGAAGCCGATGCCGAAGATCGAGCCGATGTTGGCGTCGGCGGTGGTGATGAGCACACCCTCGTCGAAGCACTTCTGGGTCTCGATCGCCTCGATGAACAGCATGCGGTCGATCAGATCCTGCAGCGGCACACCGAAACCGGCGGTGGTCTTGAAGTGCTCGCGCAGACCCGGCCACAGGCCGAGACGCTTGCCGTCCTCGTCGTACTCGTAGAAACCGGCCTTGCCCAGGCGACCCGGGCGACCCTGCTCGACCAGGTAGTCGATGACATCCTGCGCCGGGTGCCGCTTCACACCCAGGGTGTTGTCACCCTTCTCGGCGGCCTCCAGGCTCTCCTTGGCGATCTTCTGCATCAGCGTCAGGTTCAGCTCGTCCGACAGCTGCAGCGGCGCGGCCGGGTAGCCCGCCTGCAGACCGGCCTGCTCGATGGTCGCGGGCTCGATGCCCTCGTTGAGCATGGCGATCGCCTCGTTGACGAAGGTGCCGATCACGCGCGAGGTGAAGAAGCCGCGGCTGTCGTTGACGACGATCGGGGTCTTCTTGATCGCGAGGGTGTAGTCGAACACCCGGGCCAGCGCCTCGTCGGAGGTCTTCTCACCCTTGATGATCTCCACCAGCGGCATCTTGTCGACCGGCGAGAAGAAGTGGATGCCGATGAAGTCCTCCTGGCGCTTCACACCGGTCGCCAGACCGGTGATCGGCAGGGTGGAGGTGTTCGAGCCCAGCAGCGCGTCCGGGGTGACGATGTCCTCGATCTCCTGGAACACCTTGTGCTTGAGCTCGGTGTTCTCGAAGACCGCCTCGATGACGAAGTCGACACCGGCGAAGTCGGCCGCATCCGCGGACGGCTTGATCCGGTCCAGCAGCGCCTTGGACTTCTCCTCGGTGGTCTTGCCCCGGGAAAGGGCCTTGGCCTCGATCTTCTCGGAGTAGTTCTTGCCGCGCTCGGCCGCCTCGATGGTGACGTCCTTCAGCACGACCTCGTAGCCCGCCTTGGCCGAGACGTAGGCGATACCCGCGCCCATCATGCCCGCGCCGAGCACGCCGACCTTGCGGATCTCCTTCTTCGGGACATCCTTGGGCCGCGAACCGCCATTGTTGATCGACTGCAGGTCGAAGAAGAACGCCTGGATCATGTTCTTCGCGACCGGGCCGGTCAGCAGCGAGACGAAGTAGCGCGATTCGATCAGCGACGCGTTGTCGATATCGACCTGCGAACCCTCGACCGCGGCCGACATGATGGCGCGCGGTGCGGGCATGTTGGTGCCCTTGAGCTGCTTGCGCAGGTTGGCCGGGAAGGCCGGGAGGTTGGCGGCGAAGGCCGGGCTGGAGGGGGTGCCGCCCGGGATCTTGAAGCCCTTCTTGTCCCAGGGCTGCACGCCACCCTCGGGGTTGGCCTTGATCCACGCTTTGGCCGCGGGCACCAGTTCCTCGACCGAGCCGACGACCTCGTTGATCAGGCCGATCTCCTTGGCCTTGCCGGGGCGGTACTTGTTGCCCTGCAGCAGGAACTGCATCAGCGCGCCCTGCAGGCCGAACATGCGCACGGTGCGGATCACACCGCCACCGGCGGGCAGCAGGCCCAGGGTCGCCTCGGGCAGACCGAGCTGCACGCCCGGCACATCCGCGGCGATCCGGTAGTGGGTCGCCAGGGTGATCTCCAGGCCACCGCCGAGCGCGGCGCCGTTGATCGCCGAGACGACCGGCTTGCCCAGGGTCTCCAGCCGACGCAGCGCCGACTTGATGGTGCCGAGCTCCTCCATGAGGGCCTGGCCGTCTTCCGGGCCGACCTTCATCATGTTCTTCAGGTCGCCGCCCGCGAAGAAGGTCTTCTTCGCGGAGGTGATCACCACGCCGGTGATGCTGTCCTTCTCGGCCTCGAGCCGGTCGACGGTCGCGGTCATCGACGTCTTGTACAGCTCGTTCATCGTGTTGGCGCCCTGGTTCGGGTCGTCCATCGTCAAAACGACGATGCCGTCCGAATCCTGCTCCCAACCGATCATGTTGGTCTCGCTCACAGCTCTGTGTCTCCTGTGTCTAATTGGCGGCGCTCGCGGTCCCTACGTGGTTACGCAAGCTACCGCCTCCGGGCCTGCGCGAACGCCGCCGTGAATTCTCAGCTGTCGGTTGGGGTTAGACGCGCTCGATGATCGTGGCGACGCCCATGCCGCCACCGATGCAGAGGGTGACCAGCGCGTAGCGGCCGTTGCGGCGCTCCAGCTCGTCGACCATGGTGCCGGTGATCATGGCGCCGGTGGCGCCGAGCGGGTGGCCCATCGCGATGGCGCCGCCGTTGACGTTCAGCTTCTCGTCCGGGATCTGCAGATCCTTCTGGAACTTCAGCACCACCGAGGCGAAGGCCTCGTTGATCTCGACCAGGTCGATGTCGTCGAGGGTCAGACCCGCCTTGGCCAGCACCTTCTTGGCTGCCGGGGTCGGACCGGTCAGCATGATGGTGGAGTCGGCGCCGCTGGTCGCGGTCGCGACGACGCGCGCACGCGGGGTCAGGCCGGAGGCCTTGCCCGCCTCTTCCGAACCGATCAGCACCAGCGCGGCGCCGTCGACGATGCCCGAGCTGTTGCCACCGTGGTGGACGTGGTTGATCTTCTCGACGAAGTGGTACTTCTGTAGCGCCACGGCGTCGAAGCCACCCATCTCGCCGACCACGGCGAAGGACGGGTTCAGCTTGGCCAGATCCTCGGCGGTGGTGCCCGGACGCATGTGCTCATCGTTGTCGAGGACGACGAGGCCGTTCTGGTCCTTGACCGGAACGATCGACTTGGCGAAGTAGCCGCCGGTGGTGGCCTTGGCGGCGAGCTCCTGCGAGCGCACGGCGTAAGCGTCCACGTCATCGCGGGAGAAGCCCTCGATGGTGGCGATCAGGTCGGCGGAGACACCCTGCGGCACGAAGTAGGTGTCGTAGTTGGTGGCCGGGTCCAGCGCCCAGGCGCCACCGTCGGAGCCCATCGGCACGCGGGACATGGACTCGACGCCACCGGCGAGGACCAGGTCGTCGAAGCCCGAGCGGACCTTCTGCGCGGCCAGGTTGACGGCCTCGAGGCCGGAGGCGCAGAAGCGGTTGAGCTGGAAGCCGCCGACGGTGTCGGGCAGGCCGGCCACGGTCACGGCGGTGCGGGCGATATCGGCGCCCTGGTCACCCACCGGCGCGACGACGCCGAGGATCAGGTCGGAGATCCGGTCCTCGTCGAGGTTCGGGAAACGGCCGCGCAGCTCCTGGATCAGACCAACAGTCAGGTCGATCGGCTTGACCGAGTGCAGCGAACCGTTCTTCTTGCCGCGTCCGCGCGGGGTGCGGATGGCCTCGTAAATGTAGGCCTCTGTGGTCATATCGGAGTGTTCCTTCCTTAAGGGTGCGGCGGCCGAACATTCGTCCGTCCATGCGAGTGACCTCGCCGATCGGTCCGGAGACCGACCGTCCTGACGCTGTACAAAAGTCGACAAGCAGCGGCGATGACGAGTTCTTGATACCCGCATGCCTCCGCATACCATAGAACTTCGCCACACCGCGGCTCGCGGCCACCCGTTCATACTACCGTGGTGTGCGAACTCCGGTTAACTTAACGTCTCGTGAACGAGGGTTGTCAACCATCCAGCCGTGTGGCACCCAGCTCACTTTTGAGCAACTCCAGGGCCACCTCATCCGGGTCGCGTCGATCCCCTGGCGCCACCGGGGTCTGCGATTCGGCCAGCATCTCCTGTTCCTCCTCCGGAGTGGAGGGCGGCGGGACGCCATCGATCGGCGCGTAATCCATCGGGCCCGGGTCATCCGGTAGATCCGGGAAGTCGGGCGGCGGAATATCGTCGTCGCCGCGGAACGACCGTGCGTCACCACTCGGTGCGGGCCGCTGACCAGGGCCCGCCGCCGGATCGGCGGCCGCCGCCCTGGCCTGGCTCGGCCGCGAGAACCGCGGCGGGGCGGGTGCATCCGAAGCGCGTCCGGCCGGGTTGCCGGATTCACGTCCCGGCGCACCAGCGGCCTGCTGCCCGGCCTGACCGCGCCCCCGGCTCGCCTTCGGCGCGGCAGCCGCGGGCCGAGGCGCGGCCCCACCCGCTTCCCAGCGAATCGGATGATCGCCGCCAAGCACGGCCCGCACCGCCGACCGCACCGCCTCCACATTCCGCGGATCCGACAACCGCTGCGCCAACGGCGCATGCTGATGCACGAATACGATCACCTCCCCCTCGATCCGCGCCACCGACGCCCCCGACAACAACGCCTGCACGGTAGGCCCGAACTCCCGAACCTTCGCCCGAATCTCCCCCCATGCCCCCTCCACCGCCCGCAACAAATCCCCATCCCCCTGCCCACCGGCCTCCGCACCGACTTGGTCCGCGAAAGCCTGCGCACTGCTCTCCTGCGCGGCACCTTGCGCGCTCCCCTGGTGATCAGCAGCTTGCGCGCCGCCCTGCGGGGCCGCACCACCCGGTCGCGCGAGAGCGCGAGCGGCGCCCGCAGGCCCCGCGCCCGCCCCGGGCGTCGACTCACTCACTTGCGCCGCACCAGTCGCGGTCCGATCCGCTACATCTCGCTCCGACCGTTTCACCGCAGCGTCATGGTGCGCTGCGGCACTCGCGCCTGCGCCACCGGTCTGCTCGCTCGCTTGCGCCGCACCGGCCTTGGACGCCGCCTGATCCGCGGCAGCCTGGTCGGATTGCCGAGCCGAAATCGACTGCGCAACTTCCGAATTGGACGGCGCTGAACCTTCGCCAACCGCTGCGGCCCCGGCGTAGTCGCGCTGTCGCGGTGCAGTTTTCTCAGAGACCGCCTGCGTCCCTTCGGATTCCAGCAATCCGGCGGCAGCCTGCGAACCCGCGTCGTCCGCCGGGTCGGCCGCACCTCGACCGGGTGCGGTGGCTCGATCCGCAGATTCGACACCAGAAGACGCGAAGGCCTCATTACGTGCGGCATCGGTCGGGTCAACGCCAGCACCCGACGAAGCACCAGAGCGTGCTTGTCCCGCGGACGCCGCATCGACAGGTGCCCCGCTCGTCCCGGCCGAGGCATCGACTCCGGCCAGCTCTGCCGCACCGACCTGTTCAGTGCTCGAACCTCGGTCGACAGCCGTGCGATCGGCACCCGCCCGCGTCTCGCCGCGCTCGGCCGTCGAATCATCCGGCACGAAAGCGAATCCGGCTCCCGCATCGGCTTGCCCTGCGGCTGCACCCTGCTCTGCAGAATCCTGGCGGGCGGCCGAAGCCGCTGCCGCCAATGGGGTCTGTGCTGCCGCAGCGCTCGGTCCGATCGCAGGATTCGGCCCACCTGCCGGACCCTCTGGATCGGCACCATGCCTGGCGGTCGAGTGCTGTTCCACAGCAGCTGCGCGCTCTGCAGGCAGGCTCTGCCCCGGGCCACCAGCCTGCGCGGAAGCACCAGCCTGCGCGGGAGAACTCGCTGGGCTGGCGCCCGTGCGGGTGGCGTCTTTTTCGCGGCGGGCGGCGGCGAGGAGTTCCGCGCCTCGGCGGCGGGCAGGTTCGTTGGACGAACGCGGCGGTGCCGATTGGGCTGGGGCGTCGGGCCGCGCCGGAGCGGACGGGGCCGCGGCGGTGGGCGGCGCCGTTGCTCCGGTGGCTATGCCGCGTTCGAGGCGCTCCAGGCGTTGCAGGGTCGCGGATTCGGCGTCGGAGACCGATGGGAGGAGCATGCGGGCGCAGACGATTTCGAGCAGCAGGCGCGGGGCAGTGGCGCCGCGCATTTCGCCGAGGCCCTCGTGCAGGAGTTCGGCGTGCCGGGCCAGGGTGGCCGGGCCGGTGCGTTCGGCCTGTTCGCGCATGCGATCCAGGACGTCGCCGGGGCCGGAGACCAGGCCGCGGTCGGCGGCATCGGGGACAGCCTGCAGCAGGATCAGGTCGCGCAGACGTTCCAGCAGGTCGACGGCGAAGCGGCGCGGATCGTGACCCGCCTCCATGACGCGATCGATGGTGCCGAAGAGGGCGGCGCCGTCGCCGGCGGCGAGCGCGTCGATCGCATCGTCGATCAGCGCGACATCGGTGACGCCGAGCAGCGAAACCGCCCGCGAATAGGTGACGCCCTCGGGACCGGCGCCCGCGAGCAACTGGTCGAGCACACTCAAGCTGTCGCGCGGCGACCCACCACCGGCGCGAATCACCAACGGGTACACCGCCTCCTCGACCGACACCTGCTCCTGCTCGCAGATCTTGCCGAGCAGTCCACGCATGGTGGCGGGCGGCAGCAGCCGGAACGGGTAGTGATGCGTGCGGGACCGGATAGTGGGCAGCACCTTGTCCGGCTCGGTGGTGGCGAAGATGAAGATCAGATGGGCGGGCGGCTCCTCGACGATCTTGAGCAGCGCATTGAACCCGGCCGTGGTGACCATATGCGCCTCGTCGACGATGAATACCCGATACCGCGACTCCGCGGGCGCGTAGAAGGCCCGATCACGCAGTTCGCGGGTGTCGTCGACACCGCCGTGACTCGCGGCGTCCAGTTCGATCACATCGAGATTCCCCGGACCACCCGGCCCGAGCGCCACACAGGACGGGCAGACGCCGCACGGTGTCGAGGTCGGGCCCTGCACACAGTTCAACGAGCGCGCGAGGATGCGCGCCGAGGAGGTCTTGCCACAGCCCCGGGGACCGGAGAACAGATAGGCATGACTGATGCGACCGGTGTCGAGCGCGGTACTCAGCGGGTCGGTGACGTGCTCCTGACCCACCACTTCAGCGAACGTTGCCGGTCGGTACTTCCGGTACAGAGCCACGGCCAGAGGTTACCGGCGCCCACCGACAAAGCACATTCCCCTCGACCGACAGGCCGGGCGCGGCGCGATGCCGGGCGTTTCGCGACAGAAATGTGATGTAGATCACAGGATGCTCGGATCTTTGTTAGCCCCCACTGATCAGCGCCGAAGGCGGCAAAGTCGGAGCAATCGAAGATCGAGAACGGACGAACAGCGAACTTTGGCGCCCGTCCAGTGCACTTCGCGGCGATTAGTTGAACTCACGCCCCGGTTCTGGAGCTCTTTGCGGAGATAACGAATCAATCAACGGGCATGACATATACGCAATCGCCTGGCTACCGTGGTTAGCGGCAACTTCGGTAGCCAAACCTTCATCAGGTTGGTGGCCCCGGCCGGTCCCTCATCCCGACCGGGGCACAACCTGAAATCCACAATTCCGGCGCTTTTCGCCGAACTCACACCACTTCCACCGGAGGAAATTTCCACCGTGCCGTCGTGTGACGACATCGCCGCCGCCTGGCTTTCGAGCACCGATTTCGCCGACGACCATGCCGCCGTCGACCTGCTCAGCCGGGCGATCAGCCCGCAGGACTTCGCGATCAAGCGCGATTCGCTACCGGTGGCCGCGGCCGCCGATCCGTCGACCGCCGCCGCCATCCTCGAACTACTGGAACGCGGCCAGGTGCCGACCATGGCGGCGATCCGCACCCTCACGGCGCAGAACGAGATGCGCCGGGAGGCCGAACGGATCGAACGCCTCGGTCGCCGGGCCCAGCGCAGCATCGATGACTTCGGCCGGATACTTGCCCGGCTGGCCGAGGACCATTGGCTCGCACACGGCGCCGGCCCCACCCGACGTGACGTACTGCAGTCCGAACCGGTGATGACACTGATCCGGGACCGGATCGGCGATATCGCCCCGACCGCGGTGAAACACCTCTGGTTGATCGAGCGCGCCCAGCGCGCCGGCTGGATCGCCTCCAACGCCAATGCCGGATCGCTTTGCGCCGCAAGACGTTTCTACTCCGGTAAGTACGGCAATCGGGTCTCGCTGCGACCGGTCAATACGATCGGCACGATCGTCGCGACCTACCTGCGCGACTATCTGGCCGAAAATGACCGCGCGCCGCGCTGGTCCACTCTCGCCCACGACCTGCGCGACGATCGCGGCCGTCGGCTCTTCCACGACACCGCCGACGCGCGCATCCAGCGCCGGTGGCTCACCACCGCCGAATGGATGGCCGAGAGCGAGGACCTTCCGGTGCCCGGGCGACGCGGTCTGCGCGCCTTGGCCAAGAAGGCGCGGCGCTGAACTGTCTGGGCCGACACCCAGCGACGATGTGAGCATTCGGTAACTTCTTCGCAACGCATGCACGCGTGGAAGGAGTTACCCCGTGTCCTCAACCATCGATCCCGCGGCCACCGCCTGGCTGCTCGTCAGCACGGCCCTGGTGCTGCTGATGACGCCCGCGCTGGCGATTTTCTACGGCGGGATGGTGCGCTCGACCGGCGTACTCAACATGCTGATGATGAACTTCATCGCGATCCCGCTGGTGACCGTGGTGTGGCTGCTGGCCGGTTACAGCCTGGCCTTCGGCGAGGACGCGGGCGGCGGTCTGATCGGTGATCTCGGCCACTTCGGGATGGCGGGCATCGATCCGAATTCCGTTCACGGCACCGTTCCGGAACTGCTGTTCGCCACCTTCCAGCTGACCTTCGCGATCCTGACCGCGGCACTGGTCAGCGGTGCGATCGCGGACCGCGCGAAATTCGCGGGCTGGATGGTGTTCGTGCCGCTGTGGGCGCTGGCGGTCTATGTGCCGATCGCGCACTGGGTGTGGGGGCCGGACGGGTGGCTGGCCTCCTTCGGCGCGCTCGACTACTCGGGCGGCATGGTCGTAGAGATCGCCTCCGGTGCCTCGGCGCTGGCGCTGGCCCTCGTGCTCGGCCCGCGCATCGGCTTCAAGACCGATGCGATGCGTCCGCACAACCTGCCGTTCGTACTGCTCGGGGCGGGTCTGCTCTGGTTCGGCTGGTTCGGTTTCAATGCCGGGTCGGCGCTGTCGGCGAATGGTATTGCGGCAGCGGTATTTCTGAACACCCTGGTCGCGGGCTGTCTGGGCATGCTCGGCTGGCTCGCCGTCGAGCAGATCCGCGACGGGCGGCCGACCACCTTCGGTGCGGCCTCGGGTGTGGTGGCCGGTCTGGTCGCGATCACACCTTCGTGTGGTTCGGTGAATACGCTCGGATCGCTCATCGTCGGTTTGGCTGCCGGTGTGGTGTGTTCGTTCGCGGTCGGCTGGAAATTCAAGGCGGGCTACGACGATTCGCTCGATGTGGTCGGCGTGCACTTCGTCGGCGGCATCGTCGGCACGCTGCTGATCGGACTGTTGGCCAACCAGGTGATGACCGGTGGGGTCGAGGGTCTGTTCTACGGCGGCGGACTCGCGCAGTTCGGCAAGCAGTTGGTCGGCGTACTGGTGGTCGCGGCGTATGCGTTCGCCGTCTCCTTCGTGCTCGGCAAGGCCATCGACCGCTTCCTCGGATTCCGGGTCAGCAAGGAAGACGAGTCCGCGGGCATCGACTTCGCACTGCATGCGGAGACCGCGTATGCCGAAGGCGTGCACGGACATGCGCCGCGGCGCTTGGGCGAGGGGCACTTCGGGCAGACGCCGGGTGGCGATCACTGATACGAAACACCAAAGGCGCCAGGACACCTCGGCCGAGCGCGAAGTCACGACGTGGCTGTTGCGGCCACCGACACGGTTACGCGACGTCGTCCGAGGATGCCAGCCAGGTATTGCACTGGGGTGTCCGGTCGGTCTTGTAGCCCTGTGCGAACCAGTCCCCAGCGTTCTGCCCGGTGCCGTGATCGCGCGCGTCACCCTTCTTGTCGCCGCGCCCATACGTGTCCTGCGTGGCGCGAGCTCCCTGCGCATCGGTAAAGGCGCCATCGTAGACCGATGTGCCGACGTACATTCCGGAGAAACACTGCGCTTGCAACTCCAAGCGGCGTGACAACTCCAGCCCTCGAGCGCTGCGGGTGCCCGCCGCGCTGCGTTCGGTATTCATCTGCTGTGTCATCCCGGAGATCGCCTGCACGTGATGGCCGTACTCGTGCGCGAAAACCGCCAGGTAGATCACCGCATCATTGCCGTACTGCTCGACCTGGATGTGATCGAGCGGCATGTAGATCGTATGGTTCGCCGAACAGTAGAACGCCGCATAGCTGCCACCGGATGAGGTACACGGCGATGGCTCGTCCTCCGCTCGGGCGGGCGCCCGAACATTCGGGCTGGAGAAGGGCAGATTCGACCGCTGCAGGGCGGGCCGCCACTTTTTGTCCAGACAAGCCGCGGCGGCCTCGAAGAACCGTTGGGCCGCGGCAGCCGTCGCAGCCCAGGACGGGTAACCGCACTCGACATTGATCAGCCCAGTGTCGGTGTCACCGAACAGCGGATTATCTCCGAGCTTCGCGACCGGTTGCGGCCCAGCGGGTTTCGTCGTCGTCGGCGCGGCGGCGCGACTGGTGGTCGCCGCCGCGGCGCTCGATGCCTGGCTCGGCGAGGAGGTCGACGAAGTCGGCGGCGTGTAGGTGTAGCTCGGCGTCGGCGGCGGGTAGGCCGACGGGCGGTTGCGCTTCTTCTCGTTGTCGGCCGAAATCGCCGAGGCGGCAAACAGTCCGACGACCAAGACGATGGCCGTCAGTACACCGAGCAGCGCACTGAGCCCAGCACCCGAACTCCGGCGTCGCGGCGGGTACGGACGCGGCGGATAACCCGGCCGCTGATACGGCATCGGCGGACCGTACGGCGCCGCGTAAGGCGGACGGTAACCGGGTGGATAACCCTGTGGCGGACCATATCCCGGCGGTTGCTGATATCCGGGTTCGGGTTGATATCCGGGCGGCGAACCGTAGCCGTAGGGTGGCCGCGTCATCTGGTCACGACACCGAACTGGCCGATGCGGTGAACGTATTGCACTGTGCCGCACGGTCTTTGTCCACGCCGATCTCGAACCACGTGCCACCGTTGTCCGCGGTACCGTGATCGCGCATATCGCCGCGCTGGTCACCGCGGCCGTGGGCGTCGCGGCGGGCGAGGGTGATCTGCCCCGTGGTCAGCGAACCGCCATTGGCCGAGGAGCCGAGGTACATGCCGTCGAAGCAGTTGGCCTGCAACTCGATTCGGCGCGACAGCTCCAAACCCCTCTCACTGCGCACGCCCGCGTCGACGCGATCGCTGTTGGCCTTGCGCAGGATTCCGGCCATCGCCTGCACGTGGTGGCCGTATTCGTGGGCGAAGACCGAGAGGTAGACGATCCAGTTGTCCTTGAACAGATCGGTCTGCAGCTGACTGAGCGGCATGTAGATCGTCTTGTTCGCCGGGCAGTAGAACGCGGCGAAATTACTCGTGGAACCGGTGCACGGCGTGGTGATGCCGTCCGTGCTCGCGCTGACATTCAGTGTCGGCGACTGGAACGGCAGATTCTTCTGTGCCAGTACGGGTTTCCACGCCGACTCGAGGCAGCTCGCGGCGGTTTCGAAGAACTTGCGCGCGGTGTCCACCTGCGTGCTCCACGGTGCGTACGAGCACTTCGCCGGGATCAAGGTGGTGTTCGGATCGGTCAGCAGGGGGTTGGTTCCGGTCTCCGATACGCCGCCGTTCGAATCCGGCGTATAGGTCATGCTCGGACCGGGGCCGGACGCGGTGCTGCTGAGCCTGCCATGCGAAAACGCGCCACGCACCAGGCCACCCGCGACCACGAAGACGATGATCAGCAGCAGCGCGATCCATCCGCCGCCGCCCTTGCGCTTCTGTGGTGGACGTCCGGGTGGGCCGTAGGGCGTCGGCGGCGGCATCGGCGCACGCTGTCCGTATCCGGGCGCCGGATAACCGGGCTGCTGGCCATAACCCGGCGGCGGACCGTAACCGGGTTGGCCGTAACCGGGTGGATAGCCCGGCTGCTGGCCATATCCGGGCTGCCCATAAACGGGCTGCCCCGGCGCGGGACGATATCCGGGCTGCCCATATGGCGAACCGGGACGCGGCGGAACCGGTTGTCCACCAGGCGGAACCGGCCCGTAGCCGTACGGTGGTTGGGTCACGCCCCCGTACCCCCTCATCTCATGATCGCCTACGGTATTGAATTTGCGGCGCTCCCGGGTCCCTTCGTGGGCCCGCCCGTCACCCACCACCACCCTCAACGGGCGGCCGACGGCCGACTGTACCTATCCGAGCGCTACCGCCTGCGGGCCCGTCGCTCGCGCCGGGCTGCTGACGCAGCTTAGCAACTTGTCTAGAGTAGGCAGCCATGCTGACTTTTCGGGGGGGCGCCGTGAGCGCGCTGCTTCTCGCCGCTGCGGGAATGCTGGCCGCCGCACCGGTTGCCCACACGGAGCCCGCAACCGATGGCGTCGATATTGTCGCGGATCTGAAACTGAGCCGCGAGGGTGTGCTCGAGGTCACCGAGAAGGTGACCGTCCCCGCCGACAGCGGCTTCAAAATGACTCTGCCGCTGCGCCTCAAGGTCGGCAACGATGTCGAACGCGTCTTCAAAGTCACCGGTGTCGATACCAAAGGCCCCGGCACCGCGACGGTCGCGAACGACCTGTTCACCATCGATGCCAAGCCGGGCGAATCGACGTTCACCTACGCGATCCACAACACGGTCAGCGACGCACCCGGCACCCAGGTCTTCCGCTGGCTGGGCACCATCAATGCCGATGTCGCATCGATCGACGCATCCTTGATCAGCCCGAGCTACGAAATGGGCGTGGTGGACTGCAAATTGGGCCCGCCCGGCAATCTGCGGCAGTGCTCCGATCTGCAGATCGAGGCGGACGGGGTGCTCTACTGGCGCCAGACCGACCTACGCAAGGGCGACAATATCGACCTGACCCTGCAGCTGCCGCCCGGCACGGTGCCCGCCAACGCCGATATTCGCGACAACAGCGAGGCAGGCGCCTTCTCCTTCACGACTCCGGTGCTCGTCGCATTCGGTGTGCTGCTGCTCGCACTGGCCGCGATGGCGGGCTATGTGCTCAAGACCAGGCGGGAAAACGCCGCCGCCACAGCCGGTTCGGAGACGATCGATCCGCTGCTGCGCGACGGTACGCAGGTCCAGTTCACCTCGCCGGACGGTATCCTGCCCGGCGAGGCGGGCGTCTTGCTCGACGAACATGCCGATCCGAGCGATATCGCCGCGACGGTGATCGACCTCGCCGTGCGCCGGTACATCTGGATCACGCCCGTCAGCGATAGCGACTGGCGCATCGACCGGGTGAACGCACCCGATGACCAGCTACGCGATTACGAGAAGGCGGTTTACCGCGCACTGCTGCCGGACGGCACCGATTCGGTGACCGTCGGCGAGTTGCGTGCGCCGGGACGCCTGCAGTCCCAAACGGTGCGCAGCGCAATGCTCGCCGATGCGGTCGAACGCGGCGCTTTCATCGATCGGGCCCGCATCGGATTGCCGATCCTGTTGGGTGGGGCACTGATCGTCGCCGGTATCGCCGCGACCATCGCCTTGGCGCTCACCTCGGGCAGTGCACTGGTCGGCGTCGCAATCCTGCTCGCGGGCGTCGCGACGGTATTGCTCCCGCGATTCCTACCGGTACGCACGGCCCAGGGCCGCGAACTCGTCGGCCAGATCCGCGCACTGCAGCGCGGCCTCGACGCGACCACCCGCGACCAGATCCCACCCGCCGACCAGGAATTGGTCTTCTCCCGCGCACTGCCGTTCATGGTGATCGGCGGCCGCGCCGACAACTGGATCCGCGCCTTCCGCGACCTGAACCTCGCCGCCGACTCCCAGCCCGGCCTCTACTGGTTCGGCACCTTCGAACGCGACCGCAACCTGCAACGCTTCGCAGGCCACTTCCCGTACTTCATCACCGCCCTCGAAGGACTCTTCGCATAAGCCGGTGTCCATCGGCCCATGCCGAGCCGCCCGGTGGATAGCCGCACGTACGAAGCATCCGGTCGAGCGAGCGAACAACCGGGCCGACACTGCGGTTCGCGGACTTCCCGATGTGCAGATCGCCGGACGGTCGTGCTCGTCGCGGCGGGCGCAAGTACGCAAGGCGATTGATCAGGGCCAGGTGGAATACCGCGGCGGCACAATGCAATTCGACCGGCCACCGGGGTCGTCCCAGTGGCCGGCCGATCGTTGCCGTCGATCAGTCGTTCAGTGCTGTGCGGTGGATGGCGGCGAGGGGGTCGGCGTAGATGGCGCTGAGTGAGGTGACCACCGCCGCGAATTCCTGCACCTTGCCGCCGAATCCGCTGATGCGGATGTCGGTCGGTGGAAGTTGGGAGGACTGGGTGAAGGCGCGGGCAACGTGGGCGACCGCGGGGCGGTAGCCGGTGAACGCCTGGCCGCCGAGGATCACGCGGTCCGGGTTGAGCATGTCGCGGACCATCGCGACGGTGTGTCCGAGGATGGTGGCGCGCTCGGCGAGCAGCTCCTGTGCATCCGCCGCGCCCGCCTCGGCGGCGCGGTACAGGTCGGCGATGGTGGTGCCGCCGGTGCCCTTGTGCGCCGGAATGATCCCGCGCCCAACGGCTCTGGCGTGCAGCGACCGATCACCGACGGTCACCTCGAGGCAGCCGCGCCGTCCGCAGGCGCATTCGACATCGGAGCCGGTCGGGAAGTGCGCGATCGAACCGGGGCCGCTACTGGGGGTATGCACCCGGCCGTCCAAAGTCACTGCGATACCGGCGGTTTCGCGAACATAGAAGTACAGGCTGCTGCCGGGGCCGGTGGTTCCCCGCGGCTCGCCGGTCGGCAACAGCAGTTCCGACGCGGCCATCGCCTCGACGTGCGGGGCAACCGAGACCGGCAGCTCGAGCACCTCGCCGAGCACCGAACCGACCTGCGCCCCTTGCCAAGCCAGCTTGGGGTGATCGACGACACCGGTCGCCGCATCGACCCGTCCACCGATCGCCACACCGGCCCAGAGTGGTTTGCGCCGATGCCAGCGCTGCAGGAAGGCCTTGGCGCTGCGCGCGACCGTCGTGGTCGCGAAGTCCTGACCGGTCTGCGGCGTCGCGATCGCCAGCCCGCCGAGGATGCGCCCGCGCAGATCGGCCGCGACGATCTTGGTGACCGCGGCGCCGATGTGGATGCCGAGGGTCAGATAGGCCTCGTGGTCGATTTCGAACGGCACCCGCGGACGGCCGACCGCACCCGATGCGGTCAGGTCGGGTCGCTCGCGCAGCAGTCGGGCGGCCAATAGCGCCGAGACTTGGCGGTTGACCGTCGCGATGCTCAAACCCGTTGTGCGCGCGGCATTGTCACGGGAGACCGGACCGCCGGTCGCGGCGCGCATCACGGCTGCGGCCGGATTGTCGGCGATGCGGAGTTCCGGCGCGATGACGGGACGCTGGACACGGACACGACCGGTTACGACCCTGGAGCCGGATCGATCAAGGGTGAGGGACATATGAAGATTCCTTGCTGAAGTCCCGTACCACGGGACGTGCCTACACGTGCGGCGGCGGGGCAGCGCACGAGCCGAAAAAGCGGCTCAGCTGCAGCAGGAACAACACAGTTCGCGAGTCAACGGCAGTCGCAGACCCAGTGCGGCGGTCACGTAGGTGACCCGCAGTGCGGTCGGACGGCTCGAAGACATGGGATCAAAGTTAACACCGAAATCGCCGCGCACCAAGCCCTATCGGCGGAGCGGGAACTCCGCGGATGCGTGGTTCGTTCCGAAATCCTTGGCGCGCACCGGGTTCCGAGCAAATGTGGCCCAGAGCACGATTTGTCCGAAAAAGCCGAATGGGGGTCGCCGCTTCGGCGACCCCCATGGGGTGACTGGCTCGCCCGATCCCGGGCTGTTCGGTTACGCCGCTTCCACGACCAACTGACGACGGGCCAGCAGTGCGGTGGCCGAGGCGACCAGCCCGACCAGCGCGACCACGGTGACGAGGTACAGACCCGGCCGGTACTGCGCGATGCTGGTGGCGGCGCCACCGCTGATCAGCCCGGTGACCACGGCGAGCACGACCGCGCCACCGATCTGGCCGGAGGTCTGCACCAGTCCCGATGCCAGCCCCTGCTCGTGGTCTGCGATGCCCTCGGTGGCCTGCACCATGACCGAGGAGAAGCCGAGCGCGAAGCCGAGACCGAGCAGCAGGAACGCGGGCAGGTAGTCCACGACGTAGGTCGGGTCGGCGCTACCGCCGAAGGAGATGAACCAGACGTACCCGATCACGAACGAGGTCATCGAGGCGATGATCATCGGCGTGGTGCCGTAGCGGTCGATCAGCTTGCCCGCGACCGGCGACAGGATCGCCACGATAATGCCCGTCGGAGCCAGGGCCAGCGCCATCTTCAGCGGCTCCCAACCCAGGGTGTTCTGCAGGTACAGCGACACGATCGTCTGGAAGCTGATGTAGGAGCCGAAGATGGCCAGTGCGGCCAGATTCGCGCGCACAATCGACTTCACCTTGAAGATGCTCAGCCGCACCAGCGGGTGGGCCACCTTGTTCTCCACCACGAAGAACGCGCTGAGCAGGGCGACGGCGATTACCGCGGTCGCGACAACCGTTGCGGTGAGACCCTTTTCGGGTGCGGTGACGATGGTGTAGACGGCGGCCAGCATGCCGCCGGTCAGCAGTGCGGCACCGGCGAAGTCGACGCGACCCTGTTCCTTCTCGATATTGCGCGGCACCACGAAGTAGGCGGTAACCACCACGGCCGCGACGACCAGCACCGGGACGTAGAAGGTCAGTCGCCAGTCGATGCCGGTGAGCAGACCCGAGACGATCAGGCCGGAGGCGTAACCGGTGGCGCCGAAGACCGTGAAGATCGACAGTGCGCGGTTGCGATCGTGACCTTCCTTGAAGGTGGTGGTGATGATCGAAAGTGCGGCGGGTGCGGTGAATGCGGCGGCGACGCCCTTGATGATGCGGCTGGCGATCAGCAGCGCACCGTCGTCGACCAGACCGCCCGCGAGTGAGGCGAGTCCGAAAACCACCAGGGCCGTGAGGAATACCTGTCGACGGCCGAGCAGGTCGGCAGCGCGGCCACCGAGCAGCAGCAGGCCGCCGTAGCCGAGGATGTAGCCGTTGACGATCCACTGCAGGCTCTCGGTGTTGAGCCCGAGTTCGGATCCGATGGACGGGAGGGCGACGCCGACCATCGAGACGTCGAGTGCGTCGAGGAACATCGCCAGACCGGCGACGAACAGCACGGCCCACAACGTCGGGCCCCAACGGCCCGGGGTGTGCTCGGTAGATGCGGCGGTCCGGGTCTCGGATGCGGTAGCTGTCATAGTCACGTTCGGTAATTTAGATGCATGCGCATTAAATGTCAACGCAAGTAATGCGCGCGCATAAAAGACCTGGTCATGATCTTGCCGATCGACACAAAAGGCCTCGCTCAGTACTGAGCGAGGCCTGTGTCCGTGGCGGGATCAGCCCGGGTGGACGTAATGCTTGGGCCCGAAGTGGCCGGTCCCGCTAGAGCCGGCGTACGGCAGGTCGAGCGGGGCGATATCGAGCTTGTGCGGGTTGCCGTCCAGGTCCGCCTGCCAGCAATCCTGCTGTACGCCATGGAAACTGGTGCAGACGATCCGGGTGCTCGTACCGAACGGTGAGGTCAACCGGTTCCGGTCGGAGAATGGATTCCAGTAGTCGGGATCGGATTGGACCGCGAAGTCCTTGGTCTCATGGACCTCGAGTCCGCCGTCGCCGTTCGAGGGCCAGTCATCGGCAACGGCAGTACCCGCACCGATCAGCAGCGTGACACCGGCCGTCGCGAAGAGTAGGGCGATCCGCAGAACACGCTTGGTTTCGAAGCTCATCACTATCCCCTTCCGCTTCCAGTGTCTCTGAACAGCCAGAGCATGCTAGCCGGGTCGGCCCGGTCTTCCCGGCCACAAGAAGGCCCCGCCCAGCGAGAGGTACTGGGCGGGGCCTGTTTCCGTGGCGACGGTGGGGCCACGGCTGCCGTGCGGCCTATTTCGCCGGGACGAACGGCTGGTTGATGGTGGTGAAGTACTGGATCGCCGCACCGATCGCGACCGGCGCGGTCACCAGGATCTGACCGGCCAGGGTGCCGAGGGCACCAACGGCGATGATGCCGCCGAGGCAGCCGACGGCGGCGGCCGGAATGAACGGACCGAACAGGCCGACGATGGTCGCCGAGGCGACAGTGGCACCGGCGATACCGCCGAGCACGCAGCCCGCCGCACCACCGATGAGACCGCCGGCCAGCGTGCCGATGGTGGCCGCCGCCGAGACGGTGCTCGTGAAGCGGGTCCACGCCGCGACCTCACGGTCGTACGGGGTCTTCCAGGGGGCCTGGTCCTCATAGGGCAGCGCGACCGGCTTGTAGACCGCCTGTTCGCGATCGATTTGCGGGGTCAATGTCGCGGTGCGATCGGAAATCTGTGCGGCGATCGGGAATTCGAAGTCGTCGATCCGGAACCGCAGCGGGGTGCCCGCGAGCACGGTGCCATCGGCCGCCTTGATCTCGAAGACATCACCCTCGACCGCCAGCGAACCCGCGTCGGTCTTGATAATCGATGAATCGTTTACCGCTTCCGCGGTGAAATTTATTGCGCTGTCGTCGCTTTCGGTCACGGCCGGGGCGGCGCCCGAGGTGCCCGCGGCCACACCGGTCGCCATGGTCACCAGCGCCGCGACGACGGCGAGTTTCCTCATCTTCATGTACTGCGTTCCCTCATCTAGGTGTTGCTACCGAGGGAAAAGCATCGACGAGAACTCAATCGGGCACGAGGGAAAAATGCAGGCAGATTCGAATAGGCAAACCTCGAGCGACTTCAGGACTTCTTGGCCGCGGCCTTCATCTGCTTCTTGAAAGCCCTTACTTCCACAAGGGATTCGCTGTCGACGATATCGGCGGCCGAGCGCCGGGAGCCCGCTTCGGAGTAGGCGCCTGCCGCTGGCTCCCAGCCCTTCGGCTGCACACCGAGCTGCTTGCCGAGCAGCGCGAGGAAGATCCTGGCCTTCTGATCGCCGTAGCCCGGCAGGTCCTTCAAACGGCGCAGCACCTCTTTGCCGTCCGGATCACCCTGGGTCCAGATGCGTTCGGTCTTGCCGTCGTAATGCTCGACCACATAGCGCGCGAGTTCCTGGGTGCGGCGGGCCATGGACCGGCCGTAGCGATGAATGGCGGGCGGGGTCGCGCACAGTTCTTCGAACGCCTCGGTATCGGCGTCGGCGATCCGCTGGATATCGAAGCCGTCCATGCGGTCGGCGATCTTCTTCGGCCCGCGGAAGGCGTGTTCGAGCGGGAACTGCTGATCGAGCAGCATGCCCGTCAGCAACGCGAAGGAATCCTCGGAAAGGAGTTTGTCCGCCTCCGGCTCCTGGGCGAGACACAGCTTGACAGTCGCGGACTTCGCTTTGGGCACGGGACTTCCTTTCGCTGGTACCGGACTTCTCCGATCATCTCACTCGGAACCGTTGCGTGGTCCGGCCCACCCGGATCGATGGCATGCCCGAATCGTGACCCACCTCACAGTCCTGCCGTGCGATGCGGTCGGTGCCGAAGTAGGCTCAGCGCCATGCCTCAGACGACGGCAATACCTAGAGACGGAATCGGGCCCATGAATATGCAGGGGTTACGCCCGGATCGCTTCGATAGCGCGGGCCAGGATCAGTTGGTCGACGTGCGGGATCTGCAGGCGGCACTGCCGGGCATCCGCCGACTGCGCACGTGGGCACATGAAGCATTGGCGCTACAGCCCGGCGAGAGTGCGGTCGATGTCGGATCAGGCACCGGCACGGAGGTCATCGCCTTCGCGGATGCGGTCGGCCCGACCGGCACCGCGATCGGTGTCGAACCCGATCCGCAGCTGCTGACCTCCGCCGAACGCCGCGCCGAACAGGCCGGTTCGACGGCCAAGTTCCATTCCGGCGACGCCTACGGGCTGCCGTTCGGCGCGAAAACCTTCGACGCCGCGCTCTGCGAGCGGGTGTTCCAACACCTGACCGCGCCGAGTCGTGCCGCCAACGAGATCGCTCGGGTGCTCAAGCCCGGGGGCCGTGTGGTTGTGATGGACAGCGACTGGGGTACGGCAATCGTGCATCCGGGCGACCGTCACGTGGTTCGCGAGGTGGTCGACACCCTGATCGCCGCGACCACCAACCCTTTCTCCGGCCGCAGGCTACCCGGCTTGCTGACCAAGGCCGGTCTGGTTATCGATGAGGTCGGCTCGCACGCACTGGTACAGGACCGGACGGTCGGCGCGGGCGCGCTGGTCAACCGCATCTCCGCCATGGCGGTCGCGCGCGGTTCCATCACCGAGGCACAGCGCGAACAGCTCATCGCGGATCTGGAACGGGGGGCCGAAACCGGTGACGTCCACCTATCGGTGACCATGTTCGCCGTACTGGCGCATAAGCCGCACTGACATTCGAGCGAAAACACAACGGGCGCATACCGATTCGGTATGCGCCCGTTGTGTGTCCAGCTATTTGCCGAGCAATTTCTCGGTGGCCGCGAGCAGTACGCAGGTGGCCAGACCGTCCATCGCCTTCTCCAGTTCCGGCAGCTGCGGGAAGCTGGGGGCGATGCGGATGTTCTTGTCCTCCGGGTCATTCCGGTACGGGAAGGCCGAACCGGCCGCGGTGAGCGCGATGCCCGCATCCTTGGCCAGCGCGATCACCCTGGCCGCGGTGCCCTCCAGGACATCGAGGCTGATGAAGTAGCCGCCCTTCGGTTCGGTCCAGGACGCCACCTTGGACGCGCCGAGCCGATCCTCCAGAATCTTCAGTACCAGTGCGAATTTCGGTTCGAGGATGGCGCGATGCTTCTGCATATGCGCGCGCACGCCGTCGGCGTCCTTGAAGAACCGCAGGTGACGCAGTTGGTTGATCTTGTCCGGGCCGATGCTCTTCTTCGCCGCGTGCTCGAGGTACCAGTTCAGGTTCGGCGTGGACGCACCGAGGAAGCTCACCCCCGCACCGGCGAAGGTGATCTTCGAGGTGGAGGCGAAAACAATGGCGCGGTTCGGGTTTCCGGCCGCGGCCGCCATACCGAGCACGTCGAGGACGGGTGCGGCGGTATCGGTCAGCGGATGCACCGCGTAGGCGTTGTCCCAGAACAGGCGGAAGTCCGGCGCCGCGGTTGGCATCGAAACCAACTCCTGGACAACCTCTTCGGAGAAGACGACGCCGGTCGGGTTGGAGTAGTTCGGCACCGCCCACAGACCCTTGATCTGCGGATCATCGGCCACCAGTCCGGCGATGGCGTGCACATCCGGTCCGTCGTGACCGATCGGAATCGGAATCATCTCGAAGCCGAGCGCCTCGGTGATCGCGAAGTGCCGGTCGTAGCCGGGGCTCGGGCAGAGGAACTTCAGCGTGGACTCGGCCACCCAGCGGCGCTCGGAATCCGGTGTGCCGTACAGCAACGCGTAGCTGATCACATCGTGCATCAGCTCGAGGCTGGCGTTATTGCCCGCGATCAGGTTCTCGACCGGAATGCCGAGCAGCTCACCGAAGATCGCGCGCAATTCCGGGAGACCGTGCAGCCCACCGTAGTTGCGGCAGTCGGTGCCGGTGCCGTCCTTGAAATCGCCGGGACCGGGCAGCGTGAGCAGTTCCGCGGAGAGGTCGAGTTGTTCCGGCGAAGGTTTACCCCTGGTCAGATCCAGCGTGAGCTTCTCGGTCTTGAGCGTCGCGTAATTCGCGGTCTGGGTCTCGTGTTCGGACACGAGCTCCGGGGGGCTCATCAAACCGATCTGCGTTTGCCGGGGCATCCTGAGCAGCCTTTCGAAGCAGCGAAGGGGCGATTGACGTCCGAGCCGATTACCGCGGTCGGACCCGTTGATCCAGCCGAGCGCGTTCGACGTCCGGCGGACCGTGTTCACGTTACCCGGCGGTTGCTCCGAATTGGAGTGAATATAGGGGACCCCGCGCACCCGGCAGAGCCCGTTGACCCTTGCTGCCTTCCGGCCCTGGGGGAGTTCACAGGATGCGCGCCGCGCGGGATCCGTATGCAAGTGTAGCGGGCGGATCCGGCAATGATCACCACCGGGGTGGACCGCAAGGGGTCGAAACGGGGCCGAACTGGGAGTTCCCCGCCCCGACCAGCCCCAATTTGGTGACCGGCCGGGGGCACCCGGTATGCTGCTGCACGGAGGATTCGCCTAGTGGCCTATGGCGCTCGCCTGGAACGCGGGTTGGGTTAACGCCCTCAGGGGTTCAAATCCCCTATCCTCCGCCACGGCGAACGCCCCTGACAAGCCAAAGTTGGCTGGTCAGGGGCGTTTTTCGTATTGTCCTCGCTACGCTCGCGAACGCTCAGCGTCGCCTGTTCAACGCGAATTTCGTAGCCACTCTCTCGGGATTCAGCTCCGACTGCTCGGAGGGTGCGACCGAGTCATGTTCATTGTCGCGGCATGGATGGCGGACATGGACACCACGATCCAGCCTGCTGAAATGCCCGGAAAGTCCTGATGGTGGCCCTGATTCGAACCTGTCACCGCATTCTCGACCATCCAAGACGCCCCCGTGATCCGAATGCGAATCAACAAGTTCTCTGCACTGTGAAAGGTAATAGATGGGCACAGGCAAGCACAGAAAAGTCAGTCCGCGTCAACAGAAGATGGGGTCGATGGTCGTGGCGGGAGCGGTTCCCGTTGTTCTCACCATGGTGGGGAGCAACGGAACCGCGAACGCCGAGCTCGACCGGCACGTTCCGGTGAGCCAGACCGAGCACGGCGGCCACGTTGCCTTCGTGGCCGACGACACGGATTCGGCCGAGGCGACCCCCACCGTGCTGGCAGAGCAGACGAAGCAGTCCCCGGACTGGCCCGACGCCCAAGTGCCGAATGTGCGCCCGTACCGGGGAACACGAATCCCGGACGACACGCGCAGTTCGCTGCAGTGGGCGCGACCGGTACCGAAAAACGAGTATCTATCGCCGATCGAGTCGCTACACGGCCCGGTCCCGGTCGCACCGGTGCCGCCGATCGCGCCGCCGCCGGGCATGTTGCGTTTCGGAAACGTACAGGTCGAGGCACCGGATTGGCTGCCGAGGGAGCCCGCCATCCAACTCAACGACGCCGCGGCGGTGACCGAGGCCGATCTCGCAACGTTCTTCGACTCGGTGGGTATGGAGCGCACTCGCTCCGATCGCGTCGCGGGTCAGACCGTCGGCTCCGCGGCGCTCGGTGCTGCCGCGGGCGCAACGGTGGCGAGCCCGTTCGCACTGATCGGCGCAGGTGTCGGCGGTGCACTCGGTCTGCTGATCGGTGTGCCTTTCGCACCGATCGGTCTCGCCGCGGGGCCCATCGGCGCCGCATACGGCGCGGCCCTCATGGCGGCACCGCTCGCCGCCATCGGCGCGGGTATCGGCGCAGTTCTCGGTGCGACGCAAGCCCTCACCGCACCCCCACGAGCTCTCGGCCCAGCTGAGGCCGCCACAGGCGAACCTACGACCGATTGACAGAGGTTCTACCTTCTCGAACAGGTCGCGATACCGCCGGAAATGGACCGGCAGACATATCGGCTGCGGCACCAGGCCCCCTTGGCCTGTCGATTTGCGACATGGCAAAGGGGTCCTGACCTGCTGCTGTTTTCGGACCACTTGTCGACCGCTATTTCAGGCGCCACCCGACCCGGGTGTCGACGCGGTTGGCGGCAGCACACCTCGCTCTCGTCGACTGCTGCCGAGGTCGCTCTGCCGCATGGCGTTCGCGCGGGATCACCGGTTCGTCGATGTTCGGACGATGCGCGGCTGCCGATTCCTTTCTGTGGCGACCGTGGTCTACATGGTCGACGGTGCAGACCGCCGAAGCGGCCGACCGCGACACACGCCGAGAAAGAGAGCTGATGGCTGTGAGTATTCCCGCCACTATGCGCGCCCTGCAGCAGACCTCGCTGAAGGGGCCGCAGGATATGCGTTCAATCATCGACGCACCGGTACCGGTGCCCGGTCCGGGCGAGGTCCTGATCCGGGTCGCTGCCGCCGGTGTCAACTTCGCGGACATCTCGAGGGCCTACGGCACGTTCCTCGACGGTCCGCAACCACCGTATCTGGCGGGTTTCGAGGCGGCGGGCGAGGTCGTGGCGGTGGGTGCGGCAACGACCCGCCCGCAACCAGGGGCCCGGGTTATCGGCGTCGGCTACGGGGCTTTCGCCGAGTACATGGTCCTGCCCGCGGCTGCGGCGGTGCCGGTGCCGGACGGCTGGACGGCCGAGCAGGCGCTTGGCCTGGTCGTGAACTGGCCCACCGCGCTGGCCGCGCTCAGGCCGCTGGGCCGCATCACCGCCGGGGAGACCGTGCTGATCCACGCCGCGGCGGGCGCGACCGGCCAGGCCGCGGTGACCATGGCCAAGTACTACGGTGCGACGGTCATCGCCACTGCCTCGCCGGGCAAGCACGAGACTGTGCGGGCACTCGGCGCCGACCACGTCCTGGACTCCCGCACCGAGGACCTCGCCGCCGAGGTATTGCGGCTGACCGGAGGCATCGGCGCCGATCTGGTGCTCGAGTCCGCGGGCGGCACCACCTTCGACGCCAGCTTGGCCGCGGCCAAGCGGGTCACCGGCCGCATCGTCGTCTACGGCGTGGCAGGCGGTGAAGCCGCGATCACCAACTGGGAGTTGGTGTACAAGCACCAGGTTCACATCATCGGCCTCAACATCGGCGTGCTGAGCCAGGCCGCGCCACAGATCTTCGGCGAGCTCATGGGCGAGATGTCCGCGCTCATCGCCGACGGCGTACTCACGCCCGCTCGCCCCACCGCCTACGACTTGGCCGACGGCGCGAAGGCTCTCGCGGAACTCGAATCCCGCGCCACCACCGGCAAATTGGCCCTACTGCCGTGACCACCCCTGAGCTGCGTTTCGATTCCTTCGCAACAGCATCCCGGTCGTAATCAGCGACCGTCCCGACCGGCGGGACCGGTCCGGACAAGGAGCAGCCTGTGGATTCCATCGCGCACCCGGCCGACCGGCCGCGGCCTACACTCGCGACATGACGGCGCGCGTGCCGGAGGCGGCGAACCAGGACCGGTTCGCCGCTGAAACCGAGCGGTTCCGCCGAGAGCTGCTGGCGCACTGCTACCGCATGGTCGGCTCGTCCCAGGACGCGGAGGACCTGGTACAGGAAACATATCTTCGAGCATGGCGTTCCTACGCCGGCTTCGAGGGCCGCGCGTCGATTCGGTCCTGGCTCTACAAGATCGCCACCAATGTCTGCCTGACGGCGTTGCAACCGCGTCGGATCCGGGTGCTGCCCTCGGGACTGACAGGGGCTTACGACGGACCCGATCGACCGCCGAGTCACGTTGCGACGGGCGAGGTCTCGTGGTTGGAACCGCTGCCGGACGGGTGGATCGCCCCGGCCAACGACGATCCGGCCGCGGCGGTGGTCGCGCGCGAGTCGCTACGGCTGGCACTCATCGCGAGCCTGCAGCACCTGCCCGCCCGCCAGCGCGCGATCCTCATCCTGCGCGAGGTGCTGGCATTCTCCGCGGCCGAAACCGCGGAGATCCTCGGCACCACTACGGCGGCGGTGAAGAGTGGTCTGCAGCGCGCCCGCGCCCGGCTGGACGAACTGGATCCGGAGCCCGAGAAACTGCTCGAACCGACCGACCAGCGGGCGCGTGCACTGCTCGACGGCTACATCGCAGCCTTCGAGCGTTCCGATGCCGGTCTGCTGGAACAAGTGCTGCGCACGGACGCCACGCTGGAGGCGACGCCATTCCGCGAATGGTACGCAGGCCGGGTGAGGTGCATGCACATGCTCGACGCGTACGTGCTCGGCACACCCGGCGACTGGCGGATGCTCGCTACAACAGCCAACGGCCAGCCCGCCGCCGTCATCTACTACCGAGAGGCCGACAGTGTGTTCCGGGCAAACGGCATTGTGGTGCTGGCCCCAACTACCACCGGCGTCTCCCGTGTGATCGCACTCCACAATCCAGCGCTGAACGCGATGTTCGGCTTCCCGGACGTGCTCGCACCGAACGAGCAGTAGAAACTGACTCGATCCTTGAACTGGCATTCGAACCGGCGCACCGACTGATGGGCTTACTCTCGGGATCCTTGCGATAGCCGGGCCCGCTCGAACAGCGGCTCGGACATTCGGCCGGGGGTGTCCAGGCAGCCAAGGCCCAGCGCCGACAGGATCAGCTGCCGAACACCGTGGTCATGATCTGGGTGGCCCATTTGTTCATCGGCTGAACGACATTCAGGTAGGTCCAGCGGGTGGGGCGGACGACGGTGATGCGCCAGGCGGTGGCCAGGGTCATGAGGATGGGGTGCAGGATTATGCGGTAGATGGCGCGGCAGGGGGTTACTACGAGAAGGCCGACGATGGCGGTTGCGCCGAGCCAGCCGTAGATCAGGGCGGTGCGGAGTAGCCGCCACAGGGGGTACAGGATCCAGTGCCAGAGTTGGTAGGCAGGCCAGGCGACCAGGTATTTGCACCCCAGGTACAGGACCCGCAGGGTGATGGCGGCGATCGGGAGCAGGATGTTTTTCGTGAGCCAGTTCGAGGCTGGGCGCAAGATTCGGCGCCAGAGGAAGACCTCGACTGCGCGGCGGAGGGGGCGCAGGAAGTAGTCGAGGGCGAAGGTGGCCAGTGGGGTGAGGACCAGACCCCAGAGGACGTAGTGCAGGAGCCAACCCCAGAGGAAGTCCTTGACGAAAGCCCGAGCGGGGCGGAGCAACCAGTGCCAGGCGAGGTGGCAGATCGGGTCGAGTAGGTGGCTCCAGATGTAGGTCAGGGCAGCGGCGGTGATGCGGCCGAGCAGCTTGACGCCCTCCCACACCAGGCGCAGTGGGATCAGGAGCACGATCGCGATGAGGCGTGCGATCCACTGGCCCGCCGACGTGGAGTCGGTTGGTGATGTGGTCATGGTTGCGCCCCGCTCGATTGCCGCCGTAGCTATCTCCGCCCGAAAAGGTAGGCGTTCAATGCATTCCAACATGTCGATGTCGCTCGGACATGAGTAGAAGTACTTGCCTCGGGCTGCGGTGAATCACCCGGTCGAGGTTTCGGGCTCTCCCAATCCTCCTATGGCACAGTCGAATACCTCGTTCAGCGCATCGCGCAGCAGGTCGACGTAATTATCGATGTCCGGTAGCGCGGCGGTGTCGGCGTGGATCGAGACGGTGACGGTGTCGCCGAGGCCGTGTACACCGTGGGTCAGGTGCATGACCGAGCCGATTGCGGGGAAGCCACCGGTGAATCGGACGGGTGCGCCGCAGAAGGTCAGGTCGGCGGGGCCGCGGTGGACGCTGGACACCACGGTATGTCCGGCGATGGAGTCGGGGACGGTGTCGAGCGGGTAGCGCTCGATGTCGCGGCGCAGTAGTGGGGCGGGCGTGACGGCGGTGACGCGATCCTGTGCGGTGAGCAGTGGATGCTGGGCGCGGG
This sequence comes from Nocardia pseudovaccinii, assembly GCF_050942345.1. Lineage (NCBI taxonomy): Bacteria > Bacillati > Actinomycetota > Actinomycetes > Mycobacteriales > Nocardiaceae > Nocardia > Nocardia pseudovaccinii. The sequence goes on along the minus strand of NZ_CP192074.1, from coordinate 539,256 downwards.
TTCGGCGATCGGCGAGGGCTGCGGCGATCTTGTTCGCGCGAGCCAGTAGGTCCGGTTCGTCGATGAACAGGTCGACACCGAGACTTCGATAGTTATTGCGAGCCGCTATCCGATTGTCGGACAAGGCCATCGGCACTTGCGCGCCCAGGCGGTCCGCTCGCTCACCTCGCGCGGTCAGATAGCGATCGAGTGCGATCGACACGGCGGTCAGCGCGACCACGGTCACGGTGCAGCCCGGGATGCGCAGCCGTTCGGCATCGCAGACGATCATCCGCGCCTGATGGGCGTGCCCATCTGTCGAATCGCTCCGGTTGAGCAGACTCGGTGAGAACGCGGGCCCCGGCCCCGGAAGCCTTCCCGCAGTGGTCAATTCGGCCAATTCCTGCTGCGCCCGAAAGGCCTGATAGCCACGAATCGCTGTGCGCGCGAACTGAATCGGCATCCGAAGCAGGGCGGGCACCGAATGCACATACATGGGATCCACCGGCGCCGCTTCGGCCACTGCCGCACCGAGGCGTCGACCGAAGTCGGCAGCATGCCGACCCAGCGCCCGAGCAACCGAATCTCGCAATACAGCAACCGGCGCGGCACAAAAGGCGCCATCGGCAACAGGCGCGGCTTCGGCAATCGGCGCAGCTCCGGCGGCTTGCTCAGCCGAAACGAACCGCTCGACCCGAGCAACTGATTCCGACACCACAGCAACCGGGGCAGCATCGACAACCGGGGCCGCACCGACGACCGGCCCGGCGGCGGCGACCCGCTCGGCCGCCACGAACTGCCCGTCCCGCGCGGCTACCTCAGCCCGATGACCCGCACCAACCTCGGAAAACAACCCCCGGGCGATCTCCGCACCCCGTCGCCCGTCCGCCAACGCGTGCGAAATCTGCAATACAGCTAACATTGCCGGTCCAGCACCCCCCGGCGCACCGACGACCCCGCGAAACACATGTAACCGCCACGGTCGCACCGCGGCGTCCACGCCGGTACCGAGCAGTTTGCCGAGCACCTCACACACACTCGGCCAATCCGGTTCCGGAAGGATATGTTCCACAAATTGCTCGGCACGGAATTCACACCGAACCCATGCCGGATAGTCCAGATCTCCGGGCAGCTCGCGCAGCCGCACCGACAGGTCGGCAATCTCCGCACTGCGGTGCGCGACGAACTCACGCAGTTGCGCACCGGAACGCCCGGAATCGTCGAAGCAATACAGCATGAAGAGGTCATTTCGGGTACGGCCCGACAGCCAGTACATCGTCGCGTCCTGGGCGGCCACCGTACTCACGACTCGACGATATGACACCGGTCAGCGGCAGGTATCGGCAGGCACCGGGAAACTGAATGATCTTGTTCCACATTGCGGTTCAGGGAAACCTATCGATTCCCGGCCGATCCCCTGCTACCGTCTGTAGTAGAACACATACCACCACTCACCAGAGCGGGGTGTCGGCCATGGCTATTGACATAGGTCGTAAGGCAGGCGAACAAGCCAACTCCTTCGACGAGCGATATCAGGCCGCGAGATTCATCAAACGGTCGATCAACAAGGTTTTCCCGACCCACTGGTCGTTCTTACTCGGCGAGATCGCGCTCTACAGCTTCATCATCCTGGTGCTGTCCGGTACCTATCTGACGCTGTACTTCGACCCATCGATGGCCGAGGTCACCTACAACGGCGCCTACCAGCCGCTGCGCGGGGTATCCATGACCCGCGCCTACGAGACGGCGCTGAACCTCTCCTTCGAGGTCCGCGGCGGTTTGTTCGTGCGCCAGGTCCACCATTGGGCCGCACTGCTTTTCGCGGCCTCGATCATCGTGCACCTGTTCCGGATCTTCTTCACCGGCGCGTTCCGCAAGCCGCGCGAAGCGAACTGGGTACTCGGCTCGCTGCTGCTGATCCTGGCCATGTTCGAGGGGTACTTCGGCTACTCGCTGCCCGACGACCTGCTCTCGGGCACCGGCCTGCGGGCGGCGTTCTCGTCCATCACGCTCGGCATTCCGCTCATCGGCACCTGGATGCACTGGTTGATGTTCGGCGGCGACTATCCGGGCGAGATCATCCTTCCGCGCCTGTTCATCGCGCACGTGCTGCTGTTCCCCGGCATCATGCTCGCGCTGATCGCCGCGCATATCGCGCTGGTCTGGTATCAGAAGCACACCCAGTTCCCGGGTCCCGGCCGCACCGAGCGCAATGTGATCGGCACGCGCATCGTGCCGGTGTTCTCGCTGGATCAGGGCGCGTTCTTCGCGTTCACCCTCGGTGTCGTCGCACTCATGGGCGGGCTGCTGCAGATCAACCCGATCTGGGCCTTCGGGCCCTACAGCCCGGCCAAGGTATCGGCGGGCACCCAGCCGGACTTCTACATGATGTGGACCGACGGCATGATGCGCCTGATTCCGCCCTGGGAGCTGTATCCGGGCCGCTATACCGTGCCCGCACCGTTCTGGGGTGCGATGATCATGGGCTTGGTCTTCACAGTGCTGATCGCCTATCCGTGGATCGAACGGCGCCTGACCAAGGACACGGCGCGCCACAACCTGCTACAGCGCCCGCGTGACGTGCCGGTCCGCACCGCGATCGGCGCGATGGCGATCACCTTCTACGTGGTACTGACGCTGTCCTGCGTGAACGACATCATCGCTTTCAAGTTCGACGTCTCACTGAACGCGACCACCTGGGTCGGCCGGATCGGCATTCTGACCCTGCCCGCGGTGGCCTACTTCGCCGCTTACCGCATCTGCCTGGGCCTGCAGCGCAGCGACCGCGCGGTGCTGGAGCACGGCATCGAGACCGGCATTATCAGGCGGCTGCCGCACGGCGAGTACATCGAGATCCACCAGCCGCTCGGTCCGGTCGACGAGCACGGTCACCCGATTCCGTTGACCTATCAGGGCGCGACGGTGCCGAAGAAGATGAACAAGCTGGGTTCGGCGGGCAAGCCGGGCACCGGCGGATTCTTCCGACCCGATCCGTGGCAGGAGTCCCGCGCGCATATGGCGGCCGAGCACGAGGAAGAGCGCAAGCAGCTCGCCGTGCTACGCACAGCTCAGGAGGAGACCGACGGCCAGCACCACTGAGAAAGGACCGCTGAGCACCTGCGAAGGCCCCGAGTCCGTGCCGACCCGGGGCCCGTGCTGTTGGTTCGGACGTAGCTGTTGTTCAGGCGCGTCCGAACTCCCCCTTTGACATTCCGTTTAGGAACGCGTTCCACTCGCCGGGCGTAAACGCCAACAACGGACCGTGGCCGTTGTCTTTGGTGTCGCGGACCGCCACGTTGCCGTCGACGAGAAATGCGACTTCCACGCAGTTCCCGTCGGGGCCGCTGTATGTGCTCTTACGCCACACAGCGCCCGTCAAGTCAACTTCCACGCCACTAGCTCCTTTGCTGCGTCGAGAACGAGATTATTCTTCTGACATCGTTCTAACTAGCACCGGCATCCGGCGCGGAACGCCGAATCCCGCGGTGCGCCTTGCCAAAGCGCGCGACTTTCACGGTGCGTCGTGATCGCACTTGCACTTCGAGGTGAATTCACCTCGCGGGGTCGCCCCCGCGCGCTAAAGAGTAGCAGGTTCCTTGAGAATTTGCCGATCTCTTGCCCATTCAATGCTCGCATTTGCCAATCTTGCGAAGATGATGAGTTGCGGGAACATTGCCGGAAGATGACATTCATTCATATGTTTGCTGGGCAGCAAACTTTTTGGGATGTGATTGCTCCGTGATCCGTCAATTAATCATGATCGAACCAACTCGGGTGGACGCCTTCGACTCCAGCCGTGGATGATGGGCAGCATGGTCGAACGCCCGCGCGACGAGGCAGGTCGCGCACGTAATCCCCGCCCACGCGACCGGTTCGGGCGGCCGCTGCCGGTCGGCAGCGTCGGCGTGCCGCGAATTCCGGACGACCTGAATCTGCCGCCCCAGCAAACCCTTTCCTACGCCCAGCAACTGCTGGATGACGGCCTGGCATTCAACGCACACGAGGTATTGGAGGCCGCGTGGAAGAACGGGCCGTTCGCCGAAAGGATGCTGTGGCAGGGTCTGGCGCAATATGCGGTCGGTCTGACCCACATCCAGCGCGCGAATCCGAAGGGCGCGCGCACCCTGCTCACCCGTGCGGTGACCCGGCTGCGCGCCTATGCGGCCGACCGAAACACTGCTGTGCCATATGGAATCGACCGCCAGGGTCTCATCGCGCACGCCGAGAACCTGCTGGCCGCCCTCGACAGCGGAACCTCGATTACCGAAGACCGACTCAAGCCGCGTCTGCTGATCCGGTGACCCGCACCGGAGCCCCTAGCATGGCAAACGTGCCAGTAGTCAGAAATCCAGCAGGCAGATACGCCCCGAGCCCGTCCGGCGATCTGCACATCGGAAATCTGCGCACCGCGGTGCTGGCCTGGTTGTTCGCACGATCGACCGGACGCCGCTTCATGCTCCGGATCGACGATCTGGATCGCGTCCGGCCGGGCGCCGAACAGCGCCAACTGGCGGATCTCGCCGCGATCGGACTGGATTGGGACGGCCCCGTGGTCCGGCAGAGCGACCGGCTGCCGCACTATCGAGCGGCCATCGACCGGCTCACGGCGGCCGGGCTCACCTACGAGTGCTATTGCACCCGAAGGGAAATCCAGCAGGCCGCGACCGCACCGCACGGACCGCTCGGCCACTATCCGGGCACCTGCCGTGATCTGACCGAAGCCGAGCGGGCCGCACATCGCACCGACGGACGCCCAGCCGCGCTGCGGTTGCGTGCGAACGCAACCGAATTCGAGATCACCGATGAATTGCACGGGCGCTACCGCGGCCCCGTCGACGATGTCGTACTGCGCCGCGGCGACGGAATTCCGGCATACAACCTGGCCGTTGTCGTCGACGATGCGGAACAGGGCATCGATCAGGTGGTCCGCGGTGACGATCTGCTGCCGTCGACCCCACGCCAGGCCTACCTCGCGACGCTGCTCGACCTTCCGGTTCCGCACTACGCACATGTTCCGCTGGTGCTGAATGCCGCGGGCAAGCGACTGGCCAAACGCGACGGCGCGGTGACACTCGCCGATCAGCTCGCCCTCGGCAATACACCCGATCAGGTCGCGGCCGCACTGGCCAGTTCCCTGGGCTATCCCCCGGTTTCGCCCGCCGAACTACTCGACGGGTTCGACCCGGCCGCTCTGACCCAGGAACCGTGGATACTCGATGAGAATGGGTTGTTGCAACCCGCGCGATGTCCGTAACGTACGCAATCGACCGATCTACTGATCACTGACGAGGACACACATATGACAAGCGGTGGGTACGACCCCAACCAATATCCGCAAGGCGGGCAACAATACCCAGGCGGCCAGCAGTACCCGCAGGGTGGACAGCAGCCCCAGTACGGCCAGCAGCCGCCGCAGTACGGACAGCAGCCCCAGTACGGCCAGCAGCCCCAGTACGGTCAGCAGCCGCCGCAGTACGGACAGCAGCCGCAATACGGTCAGCAGCCGCAGGATCCCTACGGCCAGCAGCAGCCCTACCCCCAGCAGCCCTATGGCGAGCAGCCGGGATACGGATACGGCGGACAGCCCGGTGATATCGGCGCCCGCATCGGCGCCCGCGTCATCGATCACCTGATCGTCGGCATCCCGATCTCCGTCATCATCACGCTCATCCTCGGCTCCGGACTCGGCGGGCAGATCGTGACCGGTCTGGTCGGCGCGATCGCAGGGCTCGCGTACTTCGTCGGCATGGAGACCTCGCAGGGCACCACCCTCGGCAAGAAGATCCTGGGCCTCAAGGTCGTCGCCCCCGGCGGCGCGGCGAAGATCACCCCGGAGGTCTCGCTGAAGCGCAACCTCTATGTCGCCCTGGGCATCATTCCGTGCATCGGTGGTCTGGCCGAGCTCGGCCTGGTCATCTACATGATCATCACCACCTCACAGGACCCGAACAAGCAGGGCTGGCACGACAAGTTCGCCGGCGGTACCCAGGTCGTCAAGGCCTGATCGCAGACCCCGGATACAGCTCAGGGGCGCTCCCGATTTCGGGAGCGCCCCTGATGTTTTCGAGTCTTATGTCGTCGAGAGCGCGACGTTGAGAATCACGTAGACGATGGCGAGCACGATGCCGCCCGCACCCACCCAGATACCGGCCAGCGCCAGGCCGCGGCCCTCCTGTCCGCGCTCCTTGATCTGGTTGAGCGCGATGACACCGAGCACGATCCCGACGATCGAACCGATGCAGGTGCACAGCCCGACCACCGAGGCGACCAGCGAACCGATGGCGAGTCCATTAGTGCCCTGGGCCTGCTGCGGATAGCCGTACGGCTGATACGCGCCCGGATAGGCCGGGGTCTGCGGGTACGGCTGCTGCGGGCCGGCGACCGGCTGCTGCGGGTAGCTCGGGTACTGCGACTGCGGCTGAGGTGGCGGCGTCGGAGCCGGCTGCTGCGGGTACTGCGGCGCGGAAGGGTACTGCGGTGCCGAGGGGTACTGCGGTACCGACCCCTGGGAGCCAGCCTCCGGTGACACGCCTTCGCCGCCGTACTGTTTCCACCATTCGTCGGAATCGCCGGGATTCGTCATTGGTACAGCCTATTCCACAACCTGGTTGGATGAAGCGCGTGAGTGAGTCCAAAACAGTCGAAGAACACCCAGAATCTGGGGGCCCCGCGGCGGCCCACGCGGCATTCGCCGTCGCCGCGCGGGGCTACTACACCCCCGTCGTCGCCCTGTTCACCGCGACGCTGATCATCTCGAATATCTGCGCGACCAAGGGCGTCCAATTCTTCACCGATCATTCGGTGAAGCTGGGCCCCATCGAGATCCTGCCGATCTCCACCGACGGTGCGTGGTTCCTGTTCCCCCTGGCCTACATCATCGGCGACGTCCTGAGCGAGGTGTACGGCTTCAAGGCCGCCCGCCGGGCCATCTACTACGGCTTCGCCATCCTGCTGCTCGCGGTCATCTGCTTCAAGATCGCCATCGAGCTGCCCGCCGCCACCTTCTACGACAATCAGGAAGCCTTCCGATCCGTCATCGGCACCACCCCGCAGCTGGTCGCCGCGGGCCTGGCCGGGTACTTCGTCGGCGAGATGCTGAATTCGGCCTCGCTGGTATTTATCAAGGAGAAGACCAAGGAGAAGCACCTGTGGGCGCGGCTGATCGGCTCCACGGTCGTCGGCGAATTCGGTGACACGCTGATCTTCTGCTCGATCGCGGCCACCGCCATCGGCATCGACAGCTGGGGACAGTTCGTGAACTACGTGATCGTCGGCTTCGTCTGGAAGACGCTGGCCGAGGTCATCGTGCTGCCGATCACCTACCGCGTGATCGCCTTCCTGAAGAAGCACGAGCCGAGCTACGCACCGCGCGAAACTCCCGCGCTCCTGAGCTGAAAGGTGTAACGCCGCAGGCCCGCTCGGCACGCAACCACGGCGGAGCGAGTCTTACGAGCGACGTTCGCGGCCCGTCTCGCGTCCGAGTCGTCGAAGCGCATGCGACGTAGTCGCGAGTCTCGACGGCTCGGACGCGAGACACCAGGGGGCCGCGAACACGCCGCGCCGAAGGTGCGGCAATCAGACAGGGCTGCGACCTTTCCAGCGACCTAGCGTTTCGGCCTTGAACTCGTCGAAGCAGCCGCCCTCGATGCTCTCGCGAATCCGGTCGACGAGCCGAATCGTGTAGCGCTCGTTGTGAATCGTGCACAGCGTCGAGGCCAGCATCTCCTTGGCCTTGAACAGGTGATGGATATAAGCGCGGGTGTAGTTCGCGCAGGTGTAGCAGTCGCAGGTCTCGTCGATCGGGGTGAAGTCGCGGCGGAATCTGGCGGTATTGATATTGAATCTGCCCTCGGCGACATAGATCGCCGCATTGCGTGCGACCCGGGACGGGTTCACACAGTCGAAGGTGTCCGCTCCGTTCTCCACCGCGACGAAGATGTCCTCCGGTTCGCTGATGCCGAGCATGTGCCGCGGCTTGTCCTCGGGCAGTTCATCGCAACACCAGCCGACGATGGCGCCGAGATTGTGTTTCTCCAGCGCGCCGCCGATGCCGTATCCATCGAAACCCGTTCCGGCACTGCCGCGCAGTGATTCCAGTTCCCGACAGGCCTTGCGCCGGAGATCTTCGTACTGCGCGCCCTGGATCACCGCGAACAGCGCCTGATACGGACGATGGGTGCGCGCGGCGGTCAGGCGTTCGTGCTCGTCGATGCAGCGCTGCGCCCATTCGTGCGTGCGCTGCAGCGACTTCTCCTGGTAGGCACGGGTATTCAGCAGGGTGGTCAGCTCGTCGAAGGCGAACATGATATCCGCGCCGAGTTGATGCTGGATGCCCATCGAAACCTCCGGGGTGAACCGGTGTTTCGAGCCGTCGAGGTGCGAGCGGAAGGTGACGCCGTCATCGTCGACGGTGGCCAAACGCTCTTTGCCTTTGGCGATCACGTCATCGCTTCGGACGTCGACCGCCTCCATGGCCAGCACCTTCTTGAAGCCGACACCCAGCGACATCACCTGGAAGCCGCCGCTGTCGGTGAAGGTCGGGCCGGGCCAGTTCATGAATTTGCTCAGCCCACCCGCCTCGTCCACGATGTCCGGGCCCGGCTGCAGGTACAGGTGGTAGGCATTCGCCAGCAGCGCCTGCGCGCCGAGTTCCCGCATGGTCTCGGGCAGCACCGCCTTCACCGTCGCCTTGGTGCCGACCGGAATGAATGCGGGCGTCGCGATATCACCGTGCGGTGTGCTGATCACGCCCGTTCGACCGTGTCGCCCCGGGATGCGGGTACCGACGGTGAATGAGAAAGCTCCAGGATCAGCCACGCTGTACATCCTCTCAGGCACGCCGCAGTACCCCGCATCATGCTGTCGCACAGCCAAGAGCTGTGCGACGTCGCGGGTCAGGCCTCGGCGGCAGCCGCGGCGAACTGGGCGTTGTAGAGGCGGTAATAGGCGCCGCGTTCTTCGAGGAGGCGCTCGTGGTTGCCGTGTTCGACAATGCGGCCCGCCTCCATGACGACGATCAGGTCGGCGTCACGGATGGTGGACAGGCGGTGGGCGATGACGAAGCTGGTGCGGTCCCGGCGCAGGGCGGCGGTCGCGTGCTGGACCAGCGCCTCGGTGCGGGTGTCGACCGAACTCGTCGCCTCGTCCAGGACCAGGATGGACGGCTTGGCCAGGAAGGCGCGGGCAATGGTGATCAGCTGCTTCTCGCCAGCGCTGACGCCCGAACCCTCCTCATCGATGACCGTGTCGTAACCGTGCGGCAGCGCGTGTACGAAGCGGTCGACATAGGCGGCGCGGGCGGCCTCGAGAATATCCGCCTCGCTCGCATTCGGATTGCCGTAGGCGATGTTCTCCCGGATGGTGCCCTTGAACAGCCAGGTGTCCTGTAGCACCATGCCGATCCTGGAGCGCAGGTGATCGCGGGTGATCTCGGTGATATCGACGCCGTCGATGGTGATGGTGCCCGCGTCGAGCTCGTAGAACCGCAGCAGCAGATTCACCAGGGTGGTCTTGCCCGCGCCGGTCGGACCGACGATGGCGACCACATGTCCTGGTTCGGCGACCAGCGACAGCCGCTCGATGACCGGCGTCTCCGGTTCGTAGCGGAACGACACCGCCTCGAACTCGACCCGGCCGCGATCGACCGGGCGGGTGTTCTCCATGACCGGATCCGCCGACTGCTCCTCGGCATCGAGGATCTCGAAGATCCGCTCGGCCGAAGCGACACCGGATTGCAGCAGGTTGGCCATCGCACCGATCTGGGTCAGCGGCTGGCTGAACTGCCGGGAGTACTGGATGAAGGCCTGCACCTCACCCAGCGACAGATTGCCGGTCGCCACTCGCAGCCCGCCGACCAGCGCCACCAGCACGAAGTTCACATTTCCGAGGAACATGATCGCGGGCATGATCAGCCCGGAGATGAACTGCGCCTTGAAACTCGACTCGTAGAGATCATTGTTGCGCTTGTCGAATTCCTGACCGACCTCGCGGTTGCGACCGAATGCGGTGACCACCTCGTGCCCGGTGAAGGCCTCCTCGACCTGGGCGTTCACCATGCCGGTGTACTTCCACTGGTTCACGAAGTGCGGTTTGGAGCGTTTGGCGATCTGCGTGGTGACCACGATCGCGGCGGGCACGGTGAGCAGGGCGATCAACGCGAGCAGCGGCGAAATCCAGAACATCATGATCAGGATGCCGACCACCGAGAACAGCGAAAGGATCAGCTGGCTCATGGTCTGCTGCAGGGTCTGCGACACATTGTCGACGTCATTGGTGACGCGGCTGAGCAGGTCACCGCGCGGTGTGGAATCGAAGTAGCGCAATGGAAGTCGATGGATCTTGTCCTCGACATCGCTGCGCAGCCGCTTCACGGTGCGGTTGATGACGATATTGAGCAGAAAGGACTGCAGCCAGCTGAAGACCGCGGCGCCGGTGTAGAGCAGCAGCACCAGCATCAGCACCCGGCCGACCGCACCGAAGTCCACACCGACACCCGGGGTGACATTCATCGCGCCGAGCATGTCGGCGAAGGTGTTGTCGCCCGCGGCCCGTAGGCGCTGGATCGCCTCTTCTTTGGTGATGCCACTGGGCAATTGGCGGCCGACGACACCGTCGAATACCACGTTGGTGGCCTTGCCGAGGATGTAGGGGCCGAGCGTATTCAGCACCACCGAGATGATCGCGAGCCCGACGATCACGCCGACGTACAAGCGCTCGGGCGCCAGCCTGCGCAACAACCGCTGCAGCGACGGACCGAACGATTTCGCTTTCGCATCCGGCGCACCGGGATTCACCGCTCCGGGTCTCATCGGATCTCCTCCCGCCGGGTCCGATACCCGTCACCGCTCGCATCGGGCGGCGATACGTTGCGCTTGGCGAGCACGACGGCCTCCTCGGCGCCGAGCTGCGAGGCGACGATCTCCTGGTACTCCGCGCAATCGCGCATCAGCTGCTCATGAGTGCCGATCCCGGCCATCACTCCGTCCTCGAGCACCACGATCTGATCGGCATCGCGGATGGTGGTAACCCGTTGCGCCACAATGATTACCGAGGCATCCCTGGTCTCCGGCCGCAAAGCCTCGCGCAGTCGGGCATCGGTGGCGACATCCAGTGCGGAGAACGAATCGTCGAACAGGTAGACTCGCGGCTTCTTGACCAGTGCCCGCGCGATGGCCAACCGCTGACGCTGTCCACCCGAAACGGTCGTACCGCCCTGCGCGACAGGTGTTTCCAGACCCTGCGGCATATCGCGCACGAAGTCGGCGGCCTGGGCGATCTCCAGACATCGCCACAGTTCCTCGTCGGTGGCGTCCGGTTTGCCGTAGCGCAGATTGCTCGCGATGGTGCCGGAGAAAAGATATGCCTTCTGCGGCACCAGACCGATCTGTTCACGCAGCACTTCGAGGTCGATATGACGCACATCGGTGCCGCCGACGTAGACCGCGCCATCGGTCACATCGATGAGCCGGGGAATCAGATTGAGCAGTGTCGTTTTGCCCGCGCCGGTGGAACCGACGATCGCCGTGGTCGTACCCGGCTCGACCTGGAACCGGATCGCGGACAGCACCGGTTTCTCCGCACCGGGAAAGGCGAATTCGGCGAATTGCAGATCTACCTGCGCCGGATCGCCCTTGAACGGCTGTGGCAGCCGCGGCGGCAGCACCGAGGTTTCGGTCTCGAGCACCTCACCGATCCGGTCGGCCGAGACGGCCGCGCGCGGCGCCATCATGGCCAGGAACGAGGCCATCATGACGGCCATCAGAATCTGCATGATGTAGGACAGCATCGCGGTGAGCGAGCCGATCTGCATTTTGTCTTCGTTGATCAGATGTCCGCCGAACCAGATCACCCCGACCGCAGTGATATTGCTGATCAGCATCACCAGCGGGAACATCAGCGCCATCAGCCGCCCGACCCGCAGCGAGGATTCGGTGAGTTCGGTGTTGGCCACGCCGAAGCGCCAGGTCTCCTGCCGTTCGCGCACGAACGCGCGCACCACCCGGATACCCGTGATCTGCTCGCGCAGCACCCGGTTGACCTCATCGATCCGGTGCTGCATATCGCGGAAGCCGGGCACCATCTTCGCCACGATGACACCCATCGAAATGGCAAGTGCGGGCACCGCGATGAGCAGCAGCCAGGACAGCCCGAGGTCTTCGCGCAGCGCCATGAAGATGCCGCCGATGCACATGATCGGCGCCATCACCAGGATGGTGGCCGACATCACGATCAGCAGCTGAACCTGCTGAATATCGTTGGTATTGCGGGTGATAAGCGAGGGCGCGCCGAACATGCCGACCTCGCGCGCGGAGAAGGTGCCGACCCGGTGCAGCACCGCGCCGCGCAGATCCCGGCCCGCGCCCATCGCGGCCTGCGCGCCGAGGTAGACCGAGCAGGCCGAGGCGATGATCTGCACGCCGGTGACGGCGAGCATCCACAGACCGGTGGTCCAGATGTAGCCGATATCGCCCTTGGTGACACCTTTATCGATCAGGTCGGCGTTCAGGGTCGGCAGGTACAGCATCGCGATGACCGAGATGAGTTGTAGGCCGACGACGCCCGCCAATTGGGCCCGGTAGGGGGCCAGATGAGTGCGAAGCAGTCTGATCAGCATGATGAAAAGGAGGCTACCGGCAATCCGTGCGGTCCGTCGCGAACATTCCTGACCAGCAGTGATGTTCGCGCGCGAGGCTTTCGGCCGGTGTGCTCCGATTCGAATTATCGCCGCGCCCAGGCACCGGGATCCTCGGTCAGTGTGCCGACGAATCCCGGCAGCCGGTCCTGCGCGATGTCATCGATGGAGACATTCTCCAGCACCGCGCGAATATTCACCCGCAGCGCGATCCACACCCGCTGCAACGGTTCGGCCGCACCCGGATACCGCACATCCTCCGGACGTTCGCCGCGCACCGAGGCCAGCGGGCCCTCGATCGCGCGGATCACATCGGCGATGGAGATCTGCGCGGCCGGGCGGGCCAGCCAATAGCCGCCGTCCGGGCCGCGCCTACTGGTCACCAGATCAGCTCTGCGCAATTCGGCGAGGACGGTCTCGAGCACCTTGGGCGGGATATGCTGCGCGGTCGAAATCGCCTCGGCCTTCACCACCGGGGCGACCTGCACGGCGACCCGACCCGACGCACGGTGGATCTGCGGTGCGCGGGCGATCTCCAATAGGGTCCGCACCGCGTAATCGACCCTCGCGGTGATGTGCACGGCGGCTACTCCCTGGCTTCTTCGGTGTTCGAACGAATCTACGCGGTGTGGCAGCCGGTCAGTACACAGGTGGCCGCATCCAGAAGTGTGCGTTCCACCACCGAATCCTCCACCCCCGGCACGAGTTCGGTGGACAGCAGCGCGACCCCGAGCACTTCCAGTGCCGCACTTGCGCGCAGCTTGGCGACATCGTCGGCGCCGGGTCCGGCGAGCCATTCGCGCAGCACCCGAGTCGAATCCAGCATGTCCGGATACCGGTCGGCCATGACATTGATGATCGCGACGGTGTCGCGGACGCACAGCGCACCCGCGTCGCGATGGCGGATCATGCCGCGCAGATAGGCGCGCAACACGGCGCGCACGCCCTCCTCGTCGTGCGGGACGGCATCGATATCCTCGATCACCGAGCGCATGTGATCCACGATCGGATCGACGATCGCCAGTAACAGATCTAACTTCGAGGCGTAGTGATAGTAGAGCGAAGCCTTTGTGATTCCTACCGCATCCGCGACCTCGCGCAGGCTCGTCTGTTCGAAACCCTTGGCCCCGAACAGCTTTACCGCAGCATCGCGAATGGCCATTTTTGTGCCGCCACCTGCGACAACAGCGTCGCCCGCGTCACGAACAATCATGGGATGATCCTCTCACCACTTATGCGCTGAGCTAACGTTGCCACCAGAATTGAGGTTGTACCTCCGCTTAGCTCCTGGGTAGTCTACCTACCGCACGGTAGGCAGAAAGCGTCAATTGGAGGCGGGGGCCGGCAGGGCAATCCCCGCGAGTGCTTGTCTACGCGCCACGAATCAGCACGTAACCAGCCATCCGTAGTGACTGCTTGCAGGTCGCTCGAAAAGGTCAGCTAGGAGAACCCTTTCGTGTCCGTTTATCTGTATAGATGGGGGAAGTTCGCTTTCCGCAGGAAATGGATAGTGCTTCCGGTCTGGATTGTCCTGTTCCTGCTGCTCGGCGGCCTCGGCGCGCAACTCAAGGAGCCGATGACCAATGACTTCAGCATGCCGGCGCTGCCGTCCGCCCGTGCCAACGACATTCTCGACAAGCACTTTCCCGGCGCCTCCGACGCCTTCAAATTCGACGCCGTCACCGGCACCTACGTCATTGCCGCGCCCGATGGGCAGAAGCTGACCGATCCGGCGAACCGGGCGGCGCTCGAGGCCTTCATCGCCAAGCTCGGCACGCTCGACATCGTTGATCACAGCAAGCCGGTAATGGATCCGGTCGAGGCCGCCGAGAAGTCGGGCTGCATCACCGACCCGGATCCGTCCAAGTGCAGTGGCGCACCGCTGAACGTGCTCAGCAAGACGGCGCCCGACTCGGTCGCGTTCTTCAGCGTCCCGTTCACCATCAAGAAGTTCACCGACGTCACCGACGAGCAGCGCGAAGCCGCCTACAACGTCGCCAGCGATGCCCGCAATGCCGGGCTGCAGGTGGAGATGAGCGGCTCGATCGCACAGAAGAACGAGGGACCGAGCGGTAAATCCGAGCAGATCGGTATGGGCATCGCGCTGGTCGTCATGATCATCGCCTTCGGCGCCATTGTCGCCGCCTTCGTGCCGATCATCACCGCGATCGTCGGCCTCGGCGCGGCCACCTCGCTGATCTTCCTCGGTACCTCGGTCATCGAGGTGCCCAGCTTCACCACCTTCCTCGCGTCCATGATCGGCATCGCGCTGTCGATCGACTACGCGCTGTTCATCGTGTCGCGGTACAAACATGAACTGGCGGTGCAGGATTCGCCGGAGGAGGCGGCCGGTACCGCACTCGGCACGGCGGGTTCGGCGGTGGTGTTCGCCGGTCTGACCGTCATCATCGCGCTCGGCGGACTCAGCATCGTCGGCGTCCAGTTCATGACGTTCATGGGTCTGGGTGGTGCGATCGCCGCGGCGTTCGCGGTGCTCACCGCCATCACGCTGATGCCCGCGCTGCTCGGCGCGTTCGGCCGGTTCCTGTTCAAGCCGAAGCTGCCGATCGTGGCCCAGCACGATCCGGAGGACGACAAGTCGATCACCAACGGCATGCGCGTCGGCCGTTTGATCGGCCGGGCGCCCGCGGTGACGCTGCTGCTCAGCGTGGTCGTGCTCGGCCTGCTCGCGGCCCCCGCCGCCGGTCTGAACCTCGGCCTGCCGGGCGATGACAGCCAGCCGAAGACCTCCACCATCCGCAAGGCCTACGAACTGCGCACCGAGGGCTTCGGTGAGGGCAGCAACGGCGTGCTGAATGTCGCGGTGGACCTCACCAATGTGCCCGCCGACCGGCGCGAGGCCGCGGTGAACGCGCTGCGGTCCAAGCTCGCGTCGTACCCGGGCATGGATTACGTGACCGAGCCCAAGTGGAGCGGTGAGGACAAGGCGGGCGCACTGCTCGACGGCGTGCCGAAGTCGGGTCCGAACAACCAGGCCACCAAGGATCTGGTCAGTGACGCCCGCGATGCCGAAGCGCAGATGCAGTCCGAGTACGGCATCGAATACGGCATCACCGGCACCACGGCGATCTTCGCCGATGTCGACCATGTGCTGCTGAGCAAGATCGTGCCGTATCTGGCGATCGTGGCCGGTGCCGCATTCCTGCTGCTGATCCTGGTATTCCGCTCGATCCTGGTGCCGCTGACCGCGGCGCTCGGCTTCCTGCTCTCCATGGCGGCCACCTTCGGTGCGACCGTGCTGATCTTCCAGCAGGGCAAGCTCGGGCTGATCGAGGATCCGCATCCGCTGGTCAGCTTCCTGCCTATCATGCTGATCGGTCTGGTGTTCGGCCTGGCCATGGACTACCAGGTGTTCCTGGTGACTCGGATGCGCGAGGAATTCGTCGACGGCAAGTCGCCGAAGGAAGCGATGATCGCCGGTTATCACCACGGTGCCCGAGTCGTCACCGCGGCCGCGATCATCATGATCTCGGTGTTCGGGTCCTTCCTGCTGGAAACCGACATCACAGCAAAGTCGATGGGCTTCGCATTGGCGGCGGGCGTGTTGATCGACGCGTTCATCGTCCGGATGGTCGTGATCCCATCGCTGCTGGTGCTGATGGGCAAATGGTCCTGGTGGATTCCGAAGTGGCTGGATCGGATCCTGCCGAATATCGACGTGGAAGGCGCGAAGCTGCGTGAGCTGCAGCAGCGGTCCGCGGAAACCGTGAGGGTGCCCGTCGGCGTGAGCTGATCGGAACTCCCGGCTCGGCCCCGCACCCGGATTCGGGTGCGGGGCCGAGTGCGTTCACCACCGAGCTGAGCGACCGGCGCCCGACGAGGTACGACAGCCGGTCTGGGGGGGCTGAGTTTCGAATTGGGAACGCTCCCACTGGAATTCGCCGATGACAACTCGAATTCCGTTGGGAGACCCGGCATTACTGACTGGGCTGCGGGAGGTTACACTCCTCGACCCTCGGGTTCACCCCCATGTAGTTGAGCGGACCGGCCAGCGCCGTCACGGCAATGGTGCCGAAACCAGCACAGTTGATCGGGGCGCTGTCGAAGTTGTGGCGCTGAACTGCGGCGACAACGCCGACGGCCAGCCAGATCATCAGAAGCATCGCAAACAGTCGCGCACCAGCGGAAGGCGCTGGTCTCGGATGGGTCACACGCTCGCGCATGGTCATCGCTTCCTTTCGCACTCGCGTACCAACTCGGATACCCGCACGCGAGACGATCACTCTCCGGCCGGATGAGCGCTTGTGCCGATCACCACAGATCGGGCATCGATCGGCAAGGTAAGCACCGTTTTCGAGAAGCCGACCAGTCCATTGTCATTTACTTAGGACACCTAGCTTTTGGGCCGTGAAGGTTCAGCCACGTGCGGCTCGCGCGGTGCCCACGCCCATCCTCATCCTCGCCGCTATGGTCAGTATCCAGCTGGGTGCGGGCTTGGCCAAGTATCTGTTCGAGATCAATGGCGGTCACCCTGGATTTCCTCGGACCGCTCACCGTCGCGGTCATCGCCTCGCGTCGCCCGCGCGATCTGATGTGGACGCTGGTGGCCGGGCTGGGCGTGCTGCTGATGATGATGAAAACCGGCGGTTCGGTGTCGTGGACCGGCGTGCTGTTCGCGATTGCCGCGGGTGCGGGGTGGGGCGCCTACATCACGTGCAGCGAGGTGGTCGGGAGGCATACCTCAGGACACGACGGTTTGGCGCTCGCGATGGCGTTCGGCGGTCTACTGGTGCTACCCGTCGCCTTCGCCAACGCGAGCCCGGCGCTGTTCGATCCCCTGGTGCTCGCGGCGCTCGCCGTTGTCGCGGTGCTCTCGTCGCTGGTGCCGCACGCCATCGAACTCGAAGCGCTGCGACGGATTTCGGCCGCCACCGTCGGTGTACTGATGAGTCTGGAACCAGCGGTCGCGGCCGCGGCGGGACTGCTTTGCTCGGCGAAGATCTCGCGCTCGTTCAGTGCGCCGGTATCGGCCTCGTCATCATCGCCTCGGCGGGTGCTTCCGGCAGTGATTCGACGAAAGCTCCTGAGCCACAACGGAATCTGGAGCCGGTGCCGATCTAGGGACTCGGTTGCGGGACATTGCAATCGGCGATCTTCGGGTTCACGCCCATGTAGTTGAGCGGGCCCGCGAGGACGGTCAGGGCGATCGTGCCGAAGCCCGCACAGTTGATCGGACCGCTGTCGAAGTAGTGCCGCTGCCCCGAGGCGACAACGCCGACGACCAACCAGAGCACGATCAGCACGCTGCCAAGTTTCATCTCGCCCATATCTCTCCCGCAAACCGCGCGTACGGGTTTCAGCGAATTGTCGCATCTTGCCGGGCGTGGGCGGGCGCGCCCGACCGCACGGCATGTCGCCGCCCGGCAGAGCGCGCCCTGAGCCCTGAGGGTGGCCGAACCCTCGGAACTCAGCCCTCACGCATTACTGGCTTGGTTGGGGCACATTGCAGTCGGAGATCTTCGGGTTCACGCCCATATAGTTGAGCGGACCGGCGATCACCGTCACCGCGATCGTGCCGAAGCCGGCGCAATTGACCGGACCGCTGTCGAAATAGTGCCGCTGCCCGGCGGCAACGACGCCGATCACCAGCCAGATCAGCACCAGCAGACTGCCGAATCGAAAATAGGGCTCTCTCATCTAACTCTCGCGAATCAATCCCGCGCGGCTCGTACTGCACCGCATCATCGCTGCGCACCCTCCCCGCGCTTACCTAACCGCCGTATACCCGCCCGCCGCCGACTTACCCAGGAACTCCACAGCCGGCGGATACGTTGCTGCCACATGGCGGATTTCCTGGGCTGGTCCATCCCTGGCTGGGTCCTACTGCTGATGGCCGTCGCCCTCTACGAAGCCCTGACGCGAAAACGCCGCAAGCGCCGCAACCCCGTATCCGGCACCTTCACCGACGAGTTCACCGCCATGTTCTACGGGACGAAGCGGATGGAACTGGACCACCGGGACTCGGTGTCGATGCTGCGCGACGAGCAAGCGCAAGGTGCGCCGCCTCGAGTCGGGGTCGACCTGGACCGGCAGACCGTTGTCCTGCGGCGGCAGGATTCGGAGCGGTAACCCGGACCGAAATCTGTTGCGCGATCAGTGAGCATCTTCTGGAGCCACGCGCATTACCATCGAGGTATGGGTGGTATGAGGATCCACATTGCCGTCCGACGTCCAGAAGTGGTCACGTTCATCGATGCGCACAGTGACAATCGGACCGCGAGCGTCGTGGAGGCGCTGAAGCGCGTCCAACGCCGCAGGTCGGCCGATGCCGAGGCGATCACCATCGGTGTGCGCCAGGCTTTCCCGAACGCGAACTAGAGACGATCGGTCCCCCGGACCCGGCCGGAAAGGTGCGCTGGGTCCACGCGAGAACTCGTGCGCCGGGCGCTGAATCAGGCTGCGGCAGTAGCGATTACAGCCGCAACTCACACCTTGTCCACCGAGTCGAGTACACGCAACGGTCTGGCGCACCGCAGCGTGGCGAAACCCGGACATGGGATCCTGTCTCGACCCGTCGGCAGGGCTGACCGAAGCGTTCTACAGCGGCAGCATGTGCGACCAGTCCGTTCCCGTGTGATCGAAACACTCGATCGGCAGTGGTACCACGGTAGTACCATTGTCATATGGCGATGAACCTACGACTCACCGAGGACAACGAGACGGCCGTCCGCGACCAGGCAGAGCGTGAAGGCGTATCCATGAACGCGCTCATCAACAAGGCTGTGGCCGAATACGTCGCGCGCTGGCAGCATCGGGACATGGTGCGGACCGAGATCGGATTCGCGATCGCTGAGCATCGCGAACTTCTGGACAGGCTCAAGTGACCGAGATCCGATACATCGATCTCGAGGATGTTCTCGAGATCGCCACCGCCGCCACCGAAGGGGCCGCCGCCGTCCGCGACCCCGGTCTACTCCAGGCTGCTGTATTCCGTTATCGCACAACAGTATTCGGCGAAGACGCCTACCCGACGGTGTTCGACAAAGCCGCTGCGTTGCTCGAATCCCTGACACGTAACCGTGCCTTCGTGGACGGCAACAAGCGGACCGCATGGACATCGATCGTCGTGTTCCTCGGTCTCAACGGCCAGCGCGTGACGCTCGAGAACGCGCCCCTTCTCGAGACGTACCCTTTCGTGATCGCCGTCGCCACAGGTGAACTCGACACCATCGAAGAGATAGCGTCGCGACTGGCGAAATTCGCCGGACACCGATAATCGAAGGAAACGACGACAGGCGGGCCAGATCTGACCCGCCTACGCGAAAAAGCCCCGACCTGTGGAAACCAGGTCGGGGCCCTCAGCGGTGGCGGAGGGATTTGAACCCTCGGAGGGGGGTTACCCCTCACACGCTTTCGAGGCGTGCTCCTTAGGCCGCTCGGACACGCCACCGCCGACAACCATACCGGACGGGGGGCGGATCGCTAAATCGGCTGTAGCGGGGGTGGGAGGGGTCAGCGTTGAGTGCGGAAGAAGGCGTCGAGGAGGGCCGCGCATTCGGCTTCGAGGATGCCGCCGCGGACTTGCGGGCGGTGATTGAGACGGCGGTCCCGGACTACGTCCCAAAGGGAGCCGACGGCACCGGTTTTCGGTTCCCAAGCGCCGAAGACCAGGCGGCCGACGCGGGCGAGCACCAGCGCGCCCGCGCACATGGTGCACGGTTCCAGGGTTACCGCGAGTGTGCACCCCTCCAGGCGCCAACCGTCGCCGACGACGGCGGCGGCGCGGCGCAGGGCGAGGATCTCGGCGTGCGCGGTCGGGTCGCCGAGGGCCTCCCTGGCGTTGGCCGCGCGCGCGAGCTCCCGGCCGTCGGCACCGAAGACGACGGCACCGACCGGTACGTCGCGATCACCCGCATCGGCTGCGGCGGCGATCGCCGCGCGGACCATGTCGGTGTCGTCGGTGAGCAGGCTCACGTCAGCGCGGCAGCTTGTCCAGCACGGCCGTGAGTTCGTTGGCGAAACCGAGCCGCTGGGCGATCATGCCGAGCTGCTCATCCGGATAGAGATCGGTCTCGGCGAGGATCACGCTGAGCACGGGTTCGGGCAGGCCGAGGTCGGCGAGGACGCCGAGGTCGCCCTCCTCCCACGGCTCGATATCGTCGAGTTCGTCCGGATCGATGTCCGGAATTTCGATATTGAGGGCCTCGAGGACATCGGCGGCGATGTCGTAGTCGATCGCGGCCGTCGCATCCGAGACCAGCATCCGGGTACCGCTCGGCGCGGGCCGGAGCACGATGAAGAACTCGTCATCGATATCCAGCAATCCGAACACCGCACCGGAACTGCGCAATGCTTTGAGTTCTGTTTCCGCCGCGGACAAATCGGTGAGCGCGGCCTGACTCAGCGGACTACACCGCCATTGTCCTTCTTCGCGGACAACCGCCACTGCGAACCCTTCCACGTCGTCGTATTCATCCGACGCAGCCTTGTTCGTGCCCGAGCGCTGTGCTGCCATGCCGCAACGGTAGTCGGCTCGAGCCGAAATGTTGAAGTCGTATGCGAATCTGTTCCGATGACTCCTGACCAGAAAGCACCGGTGTGTGTCCTCGGGACAGGCTTGATCGGCGGTTCGCTGCTGCGCGCCGCGGTCGGCGCGGGCTATGACGCTTGGGGTTACAACAGGTCAGAGGCGGGTGCGCAGGCCGCGCGGGCGGACGGATTCGATGTCACCGGTGATCTGCTCGGGGTGCTGACCCGGGCCGCGGATACCGATGCGCTGATCGTCGTCTCGGTGCCGATGCCCGCGGTCGACCACATCCTCGCCGAGGTGGCCACCTTCGCGCCGCGCTGCTCGCTCACCGATGTGGTGAGCGTCAAGGCGCCGGTGGCCGAGGCGGTGCGACGGCACGGGCTCGCGGCTCGCTACGTCGGCGGGCATCCGATGGCCGGTACCTCCGAATCCGGTTGGGCGGCTACCGATCCCGGCCTGTTCCGTGCCGCGGTGTGGGCGGTCGGCGTGGATGAGGGCACCCATCCGGAACCGTGGCTTCGCGTAGTGCGCTTGGCGCTCGCCTGCGGTGCCGTGGTCACCCCGGTGATCGCGGACGAGCACGACCGGGCGGTGGCCCGGATCTCCCATCTGCCGCATGTCCTGGCCGAGGCGCTTGCGGTGGCCGGTGCGGCGGGCGGCGAGCTGGCGCTCGGACTGGCCGCGGGTTCGTTCCGCGACGGCACCCGAGTCGCCGCCACCGCCCCCGACCTGGTCCGCGCCATCTGCGAACCGAACGCCACCGCCCTGCTGGATGTGCTGGAGGAGACGCTAACCGTGCTCGGCGCCGCCCGCGACAGCCTCCGCGACGAAGGCACCCTGGTCGACCTCGTCGAAGCCGGGCACGACGGCCGCGAACGCTATGCAACCGCCCAGCGCTGGGAGATCACCGACATCCGCCCCGGCGACCACAACTGGCTCGAAGCGCTGCGCGAGGCGGGCCAGCGCGGCGGGGTGATCACCAAGCTGGACTGATCGCACAGCAGCGGGTCAAATGCGCTCGGCGAGACCCGGGTAGTCGAGGAGGAAGCCGTCGGCGTCGACGGTGACGGTGGCGCTGGAGACGGGGGAAAGGACGCTGATGCCGGTGGCGCCGCTGCTGTAGGTGAGGCTGGCTTCTTGGACCAGGAGGTCGGGGAGGCGGACGTAGACGACCGGGACCTGGATGTTGTCGACGCCGTTCTGCAGGCCGAAGCGGCGGATGGGGAGGGTGTTGAAGAACGGGCTGAGTACGACATCGACGTCGAGGGCGCCCGCGAAGGTGGAGCGGACGTGGCCGCCGCCGGCGTCGACGAGCCAGTAGTTCTCCTCGTCCCTGGCGATCGAGGCCTGGCGTTCCCCGGCAGCGGTGGTGCTGCGCAGGGACAGCCGCTTCGTGACGCCGTTCTCGTCGGTGACCAGGTCATAGGACGCACTGAACGCGGGATGGTCGGCGCATTCGCCGCCGATCATGCGACCGGCGGCGCGGATGCGGTTGCCATTGAGCGTCACGCGGACGGACTCCATCCGTGACGCGTTGTGCGCGCGCCACGTGAGAATCGCCGGCCACCGCGATGTCGCCGGTTGGCTGTCGGGGCCGAGGTCTGGGTTCGTCACGTATCTACCGTAAGCGACGCACGCGCCGTGCCCGCATCACACCAGCGACTCTCGCCATGCCGCGTGCAGGCTGGCGAACCGGCCGGTGCCCCCGATGAGCTCGCTCGGCGTGCCGTCCTCGACGATCCGACCCGATTCCAGCACCAGCACGCGGTCGGCGATGGCGACCGTGGACAGCCGGTGCGCAATGATCACGGCGGTGCGATCGCGCAGCACCGTCTCCAGCGCTCGCTGGATCTGCCGCTCGCTCGGAATGTCCAGACTCGAGGTCGCCTCGTCCAGCACGATCACCGCCGGATCCGCGAGGAACACCCTGGCGAACGCGACCAACTGCCGCTGCCCCGCCGACAATCGCCCACCGCGTTTGCGCACATCGGTGTCGAAGCCCTCGGGCAACGCGGTGACGAACTCGTACAGCCCGACCGCGCGCGCCGCCGCGAACACCTCCGCAGCACTGGCCTCGGGCCGACCGAGCCGAATATTGTCGGCCACCGATCCGGAGAACAGATACGACTCCTGCGTGACCATCACGACATTGCGCCGCAGATCCGCATCGGACAAGCGCCGCAGGTCGATACCGTCCAAGGTCACGGTGCCGCCCGACGGGTCATAGAACCGCGTCAACAACTTGGCCAACGTGGACTTGCCCGCACCGGTCGCACCGACCAGCGCGATCACCTGCCCGGCCGGAATCTCCAGCGAGAACTCCGGCAATACCGGACGCGCTCGCCCGCGCTCCTCGGATTGCGGCACAACACCTTCGGCCTCGGCAGCTGCCGCACCACCGAACGTCGAGCCAGCCCCGCTCGGCAGCGCCGCACCAGGGCTGTCCGAAACGATCTCGGCAGCCGCCACGCCCCTCAGCGTCGTCCCGACCGCGCTCGACTGCACACCCCTGGGGCTCTCCGATCCGATCTTCGCGAGCGAGCGACCAGTGGATTCCGACAGTTCGAGATCGGCCTGCGGGGTGCCATCCACCGCGGACCCACCCCCGCTCGACAACACCGCATCGGAGCCCTCCACCACCGTGCCCGAATCCGAGTGAGCGAGTATCGCATCCGACGATTCGGAGGACGCCGGGGCTGGAGATCCGTAGCCGAACCACACTCGGTCCATCCGCACGGCACCGGTCGCCTTCGCCAAGGCAATCGGCTCCTTTGGCTCCCGAACCGAGGGTTCCTCCTCGAGCACACCGGAGATCTTCTCCAGCGCGGCCGCCGCGGACTGGTATGCATTGAATACCTGGGCGAGTTCGTCGAGGGGACCGTAGAACTCGTTGAGGTACAACAAGTATGCCGCGAGGACGCCGACCGCGAGGTTGCCCTCGATCACCTGCCAGGCGCCGACCACGATGACGATCACCGTGGTCAGATTGCCGAGCAGGCGGGTGAGACCGGCATAGTCGCCCATGCCGCGCATCGCGGCGGTGGTGGCCTGGAAGTATTCGGCGTCCTCGGTTGCCAGCACCGATTCGTTGCGGGTCTCGCGACGGAAGGCCTGCACCGCGCGCATGCCGCCCATCGACTCCACGAACTGCACGACCACTTTCGCGATGGCGCCGCGGGTGCGCCGGTAGCCCGCTCGCTGCCTGCGCTGCGCCCAGCGGGTGACCAGCGCCAACGGCACGAACCCGAGCAGCACGATCGCGGCGAGTGTCTGATCGAGGTAGATCAGCAGCGCCGCGATGGTCAGCACCGAAAGGATCGCGCTCAGTGCCTGATTCAATGCGCTCTCCAGCAACTGCTGAAGAGTTTCGATGTCACCGGTCAGTCGTGCGACGACCTTGCCGGAGGTGTACTGCTCGTGGAAGGCCACGCTGAGCCGCTGCATATGGGCGAACAGCCGGACCCGCAGATCGAAAAGCACACTCTGGCTGAGTCTTCCGGAGATCCGCAGGAAGACGAAGGTGGTGCAGACGCCGACGCCGACCGCGCAGAGGTAACCCGCGACGGTGCGCGCCAACGGCGCCCAGTTCCCAGCTACGCCCTCGGCGATGCCGACGTCGAGCCCGTGCGCGACGAATAACGGCGCCGACACCATCGCGGCATTGTCGAGCACGATCAGCAGCAGGGCGAAGACCGCGAGTTTGCGGTACGGCCGGACCAGGCTCAGCAGCAGGCGCCGAGATCGACCGGCCAGCACCAGATTTCCGGTCTCGGTGACCGTCTTGTCCTCGTTGGCGATGCCGCGCCAGTCGGCGACCTCGTCGCGGTCGGCCGAATCGTCGGCGGGGACGGTGGTTTCGGTGGTGGTCATGATTCACCTCCCATCAACTCGCGGTAGCGACTGCTGGTTTTGAGTAGTTGATCGTGGGCGCCCTCGGCGACGATCCGGCCGTCGGCGAGCAGCGCTACCCGGTCGGCCAGTGCCGCGGTCGAAGGTCGGTGCGCCACAAGCAATGTGGTGGCACCGGCCAGTACTGTGCGCAGCCGCTCCTGTACGCGCTCCTCGGTCTCCACATCGAGTGCGGACAGCGGGTCGTCGAGCACCATGATCCGAGCCCGCTCCCCGGTGCTTGCTCGCGCGAGCACCGCGCGGGCCAGGGCCAGCCGCTGGCGCTGACCACCGGACAGGCTCAACCCCTGCTCACCGATTCGGGTGTCCAGCCCCCACGGCAGGTCGTTCACGAAATCGGTGGCCTGGGCGACGTCCAGCGCGCGCCGCACATCGTCGTCGGTGGCCTCCGGATCGCCGAGCGCGACGTTCTCCCGCACACTCGCCGAGAACAGCACCGGCTCCTCGAATGCCACCGATACCAGCGAACGCAGATCGGACACCCGCATCGACGCGATATCGATGCCGTCGATGGTGATGGCGCCGTCGGTCACGTCGTAGAGCCGCGGAATCAGGTTGAGCAGCGCCGTCTTGCCGCTACCGGTCGCGCCGACCAGCGCCACCGTCTCACCCGGGCGCACCTTCAGCGAAATATCCTGCAGCACTTCACCCTTCGCGTCCGGAAAGGCGAAACGCACACCGTGCATGGTTAGTTCGCCGACGATCCGCTCCGGCAGTGCCACCGGATCCGCGGGATCCGTGATTTCGACGGGGGTGTCGATGATCTCCCAGAACCGGTCCGCCGCCGTGCGCGCATCGTTCCACTCGGCGAGCAGGAAGCCGGTCCAGATGATCGGCCACTGCAGAAAGGTCGCCAGCGTGATGCTCGCGACCAGGGTGCCGAGTGTCATCATCTCGTGTGCGACAGCGTAACCGCCGTAGCCGAGGGCGAAGGCGATGGCCAGCTGCGGCAGGCACACCATCGTCGACCAGAGCGTGGCATCCAACCGCACCTTGAGCAGTTCGGTCTGCTGCAGTTCCCGTGACTGCGCGGTGAACCGCCCGCCGAAGAACGCACCGCGACCGAATGCCTTCAGCACCCGGATGCCCTGCGCGGACTCCTCGGCGGTGGTGGCCAGGTCACCGGCCTGATCCTGCGAGCGCCGCGACGCCACGCCGTAGCGCCGCTCGAATCGCAGGCAGACGTAGGACAGCGGGATCGCGAGGACCGCGAAGGTCAGCCCGATCTGCCAGCTCAGCGCGAACAGCACCACCAGACCGATCGGGATCACGATGAAGTGGATGATCAGGAACGGCCCGGCGAATGCGACGAACCGCTTCATGGTGCCCATATCGTCGACCGCGCGGGAGAGCAACTGGCCGGACTCCCAGGCATCGTGCCGTCCGATCGAGAGCGTCTGCAGTTTGCGGAAGATCTTGGCGCGCATATCGATCTCGAACTGGGCCGCGGGCTTCGCGATCAGCCACCGCCGACCCCATACGCCGCACGCCTCCAGCAGACCGAGCGACAGCACCAGCAGCACCGGAAACACGACGCCGCCGAAATCGCGGCGCTGGATCGGGCCGTCGATGATCCGCGCGATGACCAGTGGAATCATGATCGCCGTCAGGGTGGCGAGCACCGCGAGCGTGGTGGCCCCGAGCAGTGTGAACCGATGTGGCCGCAGATACGGCCAGAACCGGCGAAGCGATTGCAGGCGGCCCGGCACCGCGGCGGCGGGCCGCTCCGGTCTGTCGACCTCCGTGTCGGCCAACGGCGCATCGAGCGTGACGGACAAAGCTCCCCCTCGTGATCGTCTTGGATTGGCTGTGTCGCGAACGGATCCCCGGTGATGTTCCCATCGGGGTCCGACATTTCAGCGTGGCATCAGTCCCGAGATCGGCCAACCGATTTTCCGCCACGTCAACAGCCAACAACCTCGAGTAACCTCGAGGTCAAGAACCCCCGCAACACCCCCGAACGCACCGCACACGACATCGGCGCCCGGATTCCCGGGCGCCGATGGCCGCTACTTCAATTCTACCGCCGGATAACCCGAGCTCAGACGTTCATGTGCGCCGATTCCACCGGCGCGTCCGGGAAGTCCTGCTGCTGATGGCCGCCGCGCAACGTGCCCTCCAAATACGCGACGCGGCAGGCGCGCCGGGCGATCTTGCCGCTGGACGTGCGCGGAATCGAGCCCGCCGGAACCAGCAGCAGGTCGCGCACCGTGACGCCGTGGCGCTGTGCGATCGAGCCGCGCACGATATCGGCGATCGGCTGCGGATCCAGCTTCGCCGCGCCGGTACCGCGCTCGGCCACGATGACCAGCTGTTCCGAAGTGTCATCGGCGTCGAAGGCGAGTCCGGAATGGCTGCCCTGTTCGAATACCGACGCGGGCAATTGATTCGCGGGCACCGAGAATGCCGCGACGAATCCGGGCCGCAGTGCGGTGTTCGATTCCTGCGCCGAGAATTCCAGATCCTGCGGGTAGTGGTTGCGACCGTCGACGATCACCAGATCCTTCACCCGGCCGGTGATATACAGCTCGCCTTCCAGGTAGACACCGAAGTCGCCGGTGCGCATCCACTTCGCGTCCGGATCGGTGCCCTGTGCGTGACTGCCCTCCGGTAGTCGCTGCGCCAAGATGTTGTGGAATGTCGCGACGGTCTCATCCGGCCGACCCCAGTACCCGATGCCCATATTGTCGCCGTGCAGCCAGATTTCGCCGACTTCGCCGTCAGCGCGCTCGATGCCGGTTTCCGGATCGACGATCGCCGCCCACTGCGATAGCGCCACATAACCGCAGGACACCTGCGCGATCGAATTCTCCGTGCCCTTGGGCACTTCCACCATCCGGCCCGCATTGAGCTCATGGCGATCGACGTAGACGACTTTCGCCTCGTCCTGGGCTTTGGTCGCGGAAACGAACAAGGTCGCCTCGGCCATGCCGTAGCACGGCTTCAGCGCGGTCTTCGGCAGACCGTACGGCGCGAACGCCTCGTTGAATTTCTGCATCGACGACACCGAAACCGGCTCGCTGCCGTTGATCAGCCCGATCACATTCGAAAGATCCAGTTCCTCATCGGCTTTCGGCTTACCGCGAGCCGCCGCATGTTCGTATGCGAAATTCGGTGCGGCCGCGAAAGTTCCGGCGCCGTCGGAGGCGGCGGCCAATTCCTTGATCCAGCGATACGGCCGCCGCACGAAAGCGCTCGGCGACATGATCGTGATGAATCCGCCGCCGATGGTCGGCAGGATCACCGAAAGCAGACCCATATCGTGGAACAGCGGCAACCAGGTGACGCCGCGCGAATTCTCTTGTACCCCAATGGCATCGATCATCTGCAGCAAATTGGTGCCGACCCCGCGGTGGGTGATCTCGACACCGGCCGGGGTTCTCGTGGAGCCCGAGGTGTACTGCAGATAGGCGACGCTGTCGATATTGATTTCCGGTCGCATCCAGGTCGAGCCGACGCTGTCCGGAATCGCGTCCACCGCGATAATCCGCGGACGCTGGGCCGCCGGGAGGTGCCGGAAGAAGTTCCGCACCCCCGCCGCGGCCGAACCGACTGTCAGAATCGCCGATGGTTTGCAGTCATTGAGCACCGCATGCAGGCGATCGGTGTGACCCTGCTCCTCCGGATCGAACAGCGGCACCGCGATATTGCCCGCGTAAACCGCCGCGAAGATCGAGACGACGTAATCCAGCCCCTGCGGGGCCAGCACCGCCACCCGATCACCCTGCCGAGTCACCTGCTGCAGCCTGGCCGCGACGGCCCGCAGCCGCACGCCGAATTCGTGCCAGGTCAATTCGATGTACTCGCCGTCGCGCTCGCGCGAGTAGTCGATGTAGCGGTAGGCGAGCCCGTCGCCGTTCTCCGCGCTGTGCTTGTCGACGAAGTCGATCAGGGTCTTGTCGTCCCGGATTTTGATATTGCCCTGATCGTCCAAATAGTCGTCGAAGGTCTCGTCGATCATCGCCTTATCCTTTTGCCAACGCAGGCACTCGGGCCGTGCGATTACACCGAACACAGGTCGATTACGAAGCGTCGGGAAGGCTAGCAGGTACGCCTTCCCGACTCGGCTCAGTACCGCCCGAAAGCGATCGCGACGTTGTGCCCGCCGAAACCGAACGAGTTGTTCACGGCGTAGTCGATTCGTCCGGGTCGGGCCTCGCCCTTGACCACATCGAGCTCGATTTCCGGATCCTGATTATCCAGATTCAGCGTCGGCGGAACGATTCCGTCGCGCACCGAGAGCACCGTCAGCACCGATTCGAGGGCGCCGACCGCGCCGATCGAATGGCCGAGTGCGGATTTCGGCGCGTAGACCGAAACATGGTCGCCCACGGCGGCATTGATGGCCTGCGCCTCGGCGGTATCGCCGATCGGGGTCGCGGTCGCGTGCGCATTGACATGGCCGACATCGCTTTTGCTGATACCGGCCTTCTGCATGGCCCTGGTCATCGCCCGCGCGGCGCCCTTGCCCTCGAGATCGGGGGCGACCAAATGGAATGCGTCGGAAGTGATCCCGGCACCCATCAGCCGTGCGTGAATCGTCGCGCCGCGCGCCTTGGCGTGCTCCTCGGTTTCGATGACCATCATCGCGCCCGCCTCACCGAAGACGAATCCGTCGCGATCCTTGTCGAACGGTCGCGAGGCGGCCCTCGGGTCCTCGTTGCGGGTGCTCATGGCGCGCATCATGGTGAATGCCGCGATCGGCACGGCCTGGATGGAACCCTCGACCCCGCCGGCGACCACCATGTCGGCATCGCCCATCACGATCATCTGCCAGGCATTGGCGATCGCCTCCGAACCCGACGAGCAGGCCGAGACCGGCGTCACCACACCCGCTTTCGCACCGAGTTCCAGGCCGACGCAGGCGGCCGCGCCGTTGGGCATGATGCGCTGCACGGTCAGCGGCGACACCTTGCGATAGCCGCCGTTCTGCAGCCGGTCGCGCGCCTCGGTGATGAATTCGCCGCCGCCGAGGCCGGTGCCGATGGCGACGCCGAGGCGGTTCCTGTCCACCTCCGGACTGCCCGCATTGCGCCACACCTCACGGGCCAGCACCACGGCCATCTGCTCCACATACGACAGCTGCTGCCGCTCCTGCCTGGTGAGGCAATCCGCCGGCTTGACCTTCAGATGTCCGCCGATGCGCACGGGTAGCTCGAACTGCTCGATAAAGCTGTCCTCGAGGACATCGATGCCGCTCTCGCCGTTGAGCAGGCCCTTCCAGGTGGAGTCGACATCACCGGCGATCGAAGTGGTCGCCGCCAGACTGGTCACGACAACGTTGGGATAGTTTCCGTTCTTGGTGGACGGAATCTGCATTTCGCTCACTTTCCTGGCGTCACTCTTGGGATAAACCGGGAACTGCGCGTGGAAGGTCATCGAACGACCGAGCAAACCGTGATTCGACCGTGAGCATTGCTCGGGGTATCCGGTCGGATCGGGTGCTCGACACATTACCGTGGCGGCCGCTGGTCGTCGCATTCGATGCTCGAGTAACCTGCTGAGCGGATACGCAGCGCTGGTGGTTCCGAGCGATCCGCGAGCAACCGCGAGAAGGGATGACTGTGACGGGCGGGCGGATGGTCGGGCTGTTCGCCGGTATCGGCGGGCTGGAGCTCGGCCTCGGGCGCCACGGCTGGCACACCGAGCTGCTGTGCGAAATCGATCCCGGTGCGCAGGCGGTACTCGCCGCGCGCTTTCCCGGTATTCCGTTGCAGGGGGACATCACTCGGCTGCGTGCCCTGCCCGCCGGGACCGAGCTGGTCGCCGCCGGATTTCCCTGCCAGGACCTGTCGCAGGCCGGACGCACCGCTGGCATCACGGGTAAGCGCTCCGGTCTGGTGGACGAGGTGTTCCGGCTGGTACGCCGTCAGCGTGGACCGCGCTGGCTGTTGATCGAGAATGTGCCGTTCATGCTGCAGCTGGGTCGCGGGGCCGCCATGCGGCACATCACGAGCGCGCTGGAGGAGCTCGGCTACACCTGGGCATACCGGTTGGTGGACGCGCGCGCGTTCGGGCTGCCACAGCGCCGTCAGCGGGTGCTGATGCTGGCCTCGCGTACCGAGGATCCGCGCCGGGTGTTGTTCGGCGACGATGCGGGACCGCTCGATCTCGGTGACCCCGAACAGGATCCGTGCGGCTTCTACTGGACCGAGGGTGTGCGCGGGCTCGGCTGGGCGGTGAATGCGATCCCGACGCTCAAGGGCGGTTCGGCACTGGGCATCGCGAGTCCGCCCGCGGTGCGGTTGCCCTCGGGCGAGCTCGTCACGCCGGGCATCGTCGACGGCGAGCGGCTGCAGGGCTTCGACGCCGACTGGACCGAACCGGCGACCACGGTGCCCGGAATTCGGCACGGACACCGATGGAAGCTGATCGGGAATGCGGTGAGCGTGCGGATGGCGTCCTGGGTCGGCGCGCGGCTGGCCGAGCCGCTGGACCCGATTCCCGGCGACGAGCCGTTGCCGCCGGGACGGCCGTGGCCGGTCGCCGCGTGGGGTCGCGCCGGAAACGCCTATCGGGTGCCGGTTTCGACCTGGCCGGTGCACCAGCCGTACGAGGACCTGCAGCATTTCCTCACCGATTCACGACTGCTCTCGGCCCGTGCGACCGCCGGGTTCCTGCGGCGCACCGGAATGGGCAATCTACGGTTCCCGCCCGGATTTCTGGCCGATGTGGAAAGTCATCTCGATCGGATGGGCGGCTGGGCGGCATGAGGTTCGAGACGTCATGAACCCGGCTCGGCATCCGCTCACCGACGCCGCGACCAGCGCGCGGATGGCCCGTCAGCGGCGGACCGGAACCCGGCCCGAACTCGCGCTGCGCCGCGAATTGCATCGGCGCGGACTGCGCTATTACGTCGATCGGGCGCCGTTGCGCGGGCAGCGCCGGCGGGCGGATCTGGTGTTTCCCCGGCTGCGCGTGGCGGTGTATGTGGACGGATGTTTCTGGCATCGGTGTCCGCAGCACGCGACCGATCCGAAGAACAACGCGCAGTGGTGGGCGGACAAATTGAGCGGAAATGTGGCCCGTGACCGGGCCACCGATGCGGCGCTGGCAGCCGAGGGGTGGCTGGTGATCCGTGTCTGGGAACACGAGGACGCCATTGTGGCGGCGGACCGGATCCAGACGGTATTGGCCGCGAGACGCTAGCTGACCCTTTCGAGCGACCTGCAAGCAGTCGCTAGCGGCGTTCCCGCACCCGGACCAGCGAGCGCGGCGCGTGCGCGGCCAGGTAGCCCGACACCGCCATTACCGTCAGCACCAGCATTCCGGCGATGGCCGTTGTGATTCCGATCATGGGGACCTCCTCAGTTGTACCAACCATCGCCGACGGACCTGACAGAACCCTGTGTTCGAGTTGGTAATGAGGTGTGTGGCAGACCTGTCGGTGCGGACACACGCATCTACTGTTGATCACCGGACCAACGAGGAGGCGGAGAATGGTCCAGTGACTGATAGCCGGAGGCTCGCCGAACGACACGTCCGGGTGGCCTGCGGGCTCATCGCGGCCGCGATCGCGATCGCCGGACTCTGCTATTCGTCGTGGTTGCTCGAGTTCGTGCTGAAGATCGACGTCGATCCGGTCAACTCGTTCCTCAGCGAACTCGATGCCGTCGGCAAACCGCATCGCGAGTTGTTCGCGACCGCCGACAAGATCGTCGGCGCATTGCTGATGCCCGCCGCGATCGCCGGACTGCTGTTATTTCCGCGCCGCAGATTCACCACCATCGGCTGGGTCGCGCTGTTCTGCTTCGGCGCCGCGACCATCGGCGACGTGCTGCTGCCGCTGCGCGACTGCACCCCGCAGGACAACACCGAATGCGGCGGCGGTGGCAGCGAACTGTTCCCGCAATTGCATCAGCCGCACGCGCTGACCAGCACCGTCGCGGTCACCGCTATCGCCGTCGCGACCTTCGCGTTCAGCGTGGCCGCCTTTCGATACCACCGCTGGCGGATCCTGCGCGAGGCGGGCGTGGTGGTGCTGGTGATCGGGTCGGCGGCGACCGTGTGGATGTTGGTCGCCGACAACCTGACCGGCAATTACGCGCTCGGTATCGCCCAGCGGATCCAGGTCGGATCGATGTCGCTGTGGCTGATCACATTGGCGGCCGCGGTGATTCTGGAAGGCCGCGAGTGGGTCGAGAGTGATTCGAGTTAGCCGACCTTGATCTCGACCGTGTGAGTGTCGAGTTTCGCGGGCAATTCGGTCGTGTCCACCTCGAGGATTTCGCCGGTGTCCTGCAGGCCGTTGGGCAGGGTCTTGGGTTTCAGGCCGAAGGGTGGCTGGTCGCCCTTGCTGGCGGCGAGGCCGAAATCGCTGTCGTTGGCGATGTAGAGGGTCTTGCCGCCGTCGAGCGTCGCGACGCCCTCGATCTTGTCGTGACCGAAGAACTTGCCGTCGGCGTTCAGGCTCGTGACAAGGGCGGCGAAGTCCAGGTTCGCGGTCTTGGCAGCGGGGGTGACGCCCACTGTCTTCAGCGCCGCCGTCGCGTCATTCGTCGAAACGGAGCCGACCAGGGTTTCCAGCGGCTTGCCCTCGATCTGAAGGCCGCCACGTTCCGGATCATATTGTGCGCCCGGGACCTTCGAGTCCGGGCCGACGTCCGTGGCGCCGGAGATATCAATGGTCCACAGCTTCTTATCGGCCTTCGGAGGCAGGTTGCCGTCGCGTTCGTCGACCAGGAAAGTGGTGGCGCTCAGCGCGGTGATCTCGGAGTCGGCGACCTTGGTGGTCTTCGGATCCTGCAGCGGGAGGACGAATTCCTTGACCGCCTTGGTTTTCAGGTCGACGGTGACGATGCGGGTCATCGGCACGTCTTTGGCCGAATCGCCGAGGCCGGGAGTATTCAAGCCGCTCTGCACGACGCCGACGAGGGTGCCGCCGTCAGGGGTGATGGTCAGGCCCTCCATGCCCTGGTTCGGGGTGCGCAACGAAAGTTCCTTGGGCAGACCCGATCCCGGGGCGAATCGCTCCAGCTCAGCACCCTTGGCGTCGAAATGCACCAGGAACGGGCCGTATTCGTCGGAGACCCAGAAGGTTCCGTCGGGCAGGGCGACCAGCCCCTCGGGGTCGAGGCCATGGTCGGTAGACGGCAGGACATTTCCGGCGAGATCCTTGATGGTTTCGCCGGTGCTCGCGGCGACGTCGACCTGGCCGTTGAACGGGGTGCCGTTGGCGGTGTGCAGATCGATCGTGGATTGCAGGACCGCGCGATTGCCGACCAGCTCGAATCGACCGATCTTCGGCACGAAACCCGGTGTCGGGGTGAGTTTCTCGTTCTTGCCGGGACCGTCGACGTTGGGGCCGCGATCGGTGAGTCCGTAGAACTCGCCCGCTGCGCCGGGCACCGGGGTCCATGCGGAGCCGTAACCGCTGGCCTGCACGGTGGTGCCGCCGAATTCGCCGAGCGGCGCAATGTCGGTGGTGTACAGGCGAACCGCGTCGGTGGTGGTGACCTTCAGCTCGTCGGTGCCGGTGTAGCCCGCCTTCGGCTGGTATACCAGTGCGCCGTCGAGGCGACGGGTCAGCGTGCCGTGTTCCGGATCGGCGATCGTCACGGCGGCGGTGCCGCCGGTGGCGGCCAGCAGGTCGTCCAGGGAGATCACCAGCGGCTGGTCCTTGGCCACGGTGAAGTCGGCCTTGGTATCCGAGGACGAGCAGCCCGCGGCCAGCACGCCCACACAGAGGACGGCGACCGCGGTGATACGAGAGTGCGCTTTCATCGTGTCTGCCTATCGCAGACAGCCGACAAAAGCCCTACGTCCGAATGTCCAGTTGATGTCATGCTGTCGCCATGGGTTATCGGATGAATATCGCGTCGGGCTCGGAGTTCGAGGATATCGTCGGCTACTCCCGAGCGGTGCGCGTCGGCGATACCGTCGCCGTCAGCGGCACCACGGCATCGCTGCCCGGTGGCAATGCGGTCGGCGGCGACGATATCGGCGAACAGACTCGAGAAGCACTGCGCCGCATCGGCACCGCGCTCACCGAGGCGGGCGCGAGCCTGGCCGATGTCGTTCGGACGCGGATCTTCGTCACCGATATCGCTCGCTGGCCCGAGGTCGCGAAGGCACATTCC
Source organism: Nocardia pseudovaccinii (assembly GCF_050942345.1). Classification (NCBI taxonomy): domain Bacteria; kingdom Bacillati; phylum Actinomycetota; class Actinomycetes; order Mycobacteriales; family Nocardiaceae; genus Nocardia; species Nocardia pseudovaccinii. Next base: position 504,167 of record NZ_CP192074.1, on the reverse strand, counting down.
GAGGTATTCGGCGATATTCGCCCGGCCGCGTCGATGTACGAGATCAAGGCGCTGATCACGCCCGCGCTGCTGGTCGAGATCGAGGCGGACGCGATTTGTGCGACGCTTCCGCGTTCGGATCGCTAAGGTCGGTTCGGTGACCAGCGACGCGCCGGAGACCACCGTTCAGCTCGAAACCGTCGCCGCGGCGACGAACCGTCTGCTCGACACCATCCGCGGGCTCGACGATGACGTGACCGTGCCCTCGCTGCTGCCCGGGTGGACGCGGGGACATCTGCTCGCGCACCTCGCACGCAATGCCGACAGCCTGGTCAATCTGCTGCTCTGGGCGCGGACCGGAATCGAAACACCGCAGTACGCCAGCATGTTCATCCGGGATGCCGATATCGAGGCGGGCGCGCCGCGGCCACTCGCCGAGCAGTTGGCCGATAACGAAACGTCGGCGAATCGCTGGCTGGCGCTTGCGCAGACCGCTCCCGAGGAGGCGTGGACGGCGACCGTCCGGACCAGGCAGGGGCGGGATATTCCGGCGACCGAGGTCATTTGGATGCGGCTGCAAGAGGTGGAGATCCATCATGTCGATTTGGCAGCCGGTTACCAACCTGGTGACTGGCCGGAGGATTTCGTTGCTCGGCTGCTTCCGCGGGCTACTGCTGATTTGACGAAGGGGTTTGCCGCTGAGGGTGATCCGGCGACCGCGTTCGAGGTGCGAGCCACGGATACGGGTTTCACCGCGACCATCGGGAGCGGGTCTGCGGACCACACCGTCAGCGGGCCCGCATCTGCGCTGCTCGCCTGGCTCCTTGGCCGTTCCGAAGGCAAAGATCTCAGTGGCGTGCTGCCGACGCTTCCCGCATGGAAATAGCATCCCGAGGTCCACGGCGGGACCGGCGGGCCACCGCGTGGGCGAGCAAGACCAGCGACCACACGAGGATCAAGGCGACTGCCAGTCCGACGGGATAGTCGCGGTCCAGGACGGTGGGATTGCTCGGCATGCCGTCGCCACGGTCGAGGACCGGGAGGGCGATCAGTACCAGCGCGACCGAGCAGATGGCACCGCAGGCGGTGACGGCCCACCAGGTGCGTGGCAGCAGGTGGCGAGCGGTGAGCCCGAGTGCGGCGCAGATCGGGGCGAAGACCGCATCGTGCAGCAGGATCCCGCCCGCGAACCAGATCGCGATCGAGTCGAGATCTGTTGGGGGTAGGTCGAATAACGCGCTGATGCCGTACCAGCCGAGCCAACTGCCGAGGAGCAGGAGCAGTATGCGGGCCGTGATCATGGCAGCACCTCGATTTCGGACAGCCATTTCGTTTGCAGGACGCCGGGTCGGTTGGGTGCGATGAGACGGCATGGGTAGCCGTGGTCCAGGTCGAGGGTTTCGCCATTGATGGTCAGGGCTACCAAGGTGCTGTCGTCGACCGCATGACGTTGCGGGAGAATCGAACTCCCGTAGATGCCGGTTTGCTCGAGCGAGCGGAAGCGGATATCGCCACCGGCATAGTCGCCGACCGCCGCCAGCAAATCCAGCAGGCGCACCCCGGACCAGTCGGCTCCCGCGCTCCAGCCCTCGACGCAGGCAATCGGCAAGCGGGCCTGAGTCTGCGGCAGGGAAAGCAGTTCGTCCCTGGCGAATTGGCGCTGCCGATCGCCGATGGTGACCGTCAACCGGTACTCGGGATCACGGGCCCGGTCACCAACCCCGGCTGCCGTGGCCGATCGGTTGACCGGAACGCCCTGTGGCCCGTGCCCACTGCGCGGCGCGAGCACGGCAGCCCAGCGCAGGAACGGAATCGTCTGCCCGGCAACAGCCAACCCCGCTGCGACGGCAGCGACACCGGCACCCGTCAGCACCGCACGTCGCGAGATGTGCGGCCGGGTACCGGTGTCGGCGGGCGGTTCGGTCGGGGATTCGACCAGCCGATGTTGCAGCGCGTCCCGGATGACGGGAAGTTTGACGGACAAATGCACGGCGAGTGCGCCGACGGCGACATAGGCCATGGCGTAGTGCGCGGTGGGGAAGAAGAACTTCCACGGGTAGTACTGGGCGATATTGAGGAGCCCGGTCGACAGCTGGAAGATCGTTGCGCCGACCAGGATCGCGATGGAGCCGCGTTCGAGGATTCGTAGAGCCGAACCGATGATCGGGCGGTGGAACAGTCTGGGGTACACCGCCCAGAGCTTCACCAGCAGCAGTGGGATCGCGGCGACACCCGAGATCACATGCGCGCCCTGGGTTACCCGATACAGCCAGACTGGATGGGCGGGCCACCAGAACCAGCTCGGTGGATGCTGAATCCAGTGGCTGAGCAAACCGGTGCCGAAGCACAGCAATATCGCGCTGCCCAGAGCGATCCCCACGCGACTCGCGACCGCGGGTCCGCGTGCGGTTGTCACCCGTGGGCGCGCGGTAGCCGGGAAATTCATACGAAATCGCCCTGGTGATTCCATCCAGCTGCCGCGCTTCATCACAACGCCCACCGACTACGCGAAGCGGGCCTGCCCGATCGCAACCAGGCGATATGCCGACCGGACACCTCCATCGCCGTCACCATGCGGAACCCGGCCGCCGCGGCCAGCTCTTCCGCGCGATCGATCCCCACGCGCGCCCACGGAAACCATTCCCCCACTCGGTCTCTCGTCTCCAGCCGAATCGGATTCGACACCACACCCGCACCGGGACGGGCGAATTCGACCACGGCGATGCCATTGCGAGCGAGGAGTTCGCCCGCGCGGGTCAGCAAGCGGACCGGATCGCCACCGATCCCGATATTGCCGTCCGCCAGGATCGCGTACGACCAACGGCCGGAGCCGGGCAGCGGTCCGAACAGGTCGCGCCGCAATGCGGGCGCTCCACGAAATCTGGTGGTGGCCACGGCCATCGGCGAGATATCGACACCCAACGCGATCACTCCGCGCTGCAGCAGGGCCGTGACCAACCGTCCCGGACCGCATCCCAGATCGAGCGTCGGTCCATCGCAACAGCAGGTCAGCGCGGCATCGGCCGGACGGTCGGCGGCGTCGAAGCCCAGCCAGCGCCGGGTGCGCAGGGGATGGCGTCGTCCGTCCGTATCGCGTACCCAGCAGTCCTCCCCGGCCAGCGCGAGATCGAAGATATCGCTCATCGGGGTGCCAGCAGGGTGTGGTGCAACTGGTGGATCAAGCGCGCGAACCGCCCGTCGGATTCGCGCGCCACCTCCAGTGCGTCGGCGAAGGTGTCGACATCGTTGTAGCGCGGCAGCGAGCGCATGCGAAGTCCACAGCTCCGCATGGCTTCCAAGGTGAGCTCGCCGGTTCGATCGGTCGACATGGGAACGTCGACGAGCGTGCGCGCCGCCTGAGGTGTCGGCAGCCCGAGTGCCCACCAGCCGCCGTCGTCGGCGAGACCGAGCAGTGCGTCACCGCGCAATACCAGCTCGCGCGCGGCCCAACTCAGCACCTCCGGGCCGATCTGTGGTGTGTCCATGCCGATCTGCAAGACCGGCAGCCCGTATCGCGCGGCATCGGCGTGCGCGTTGGCCAAGCGTTCGCCGAAAGACGTACCACGCTGCGGGATGACCTCGAAATCGGTCAGTGCCCTTGCCACTTCATCCGCACACTCCGCATCCGCGAGCTCGCCGGCGAACGCGACGACATGGTGCGCGACCGGACTCCGCGACATCGACTCCAAGGTGTCCAGCAGCGATGCCGCAGCGACTCGGGCCGCATCGGGAGGCGAAAGCGGCGGTGTCAGACGTGTTTTAGCGAGACCGGCAATCGGGGCCTTGGCCAGCACGAGCAGTGTCGCGGCCACGGGCGAGGGTCGAAAGTAATTCATCGCAGCACCGCCAGGAAGTCGCGAGTGGCGCGCACAGTGCCGAGCCACGATCCGGATACCTTCGAAACTCCACCCGCCCGTGGCCGATACGCGATATCGCGCTCGACCACACGCCACCCCGCCCCCGCCGCGCCGATCAGCAGTTGCAGCGGATATCCGGAGCGGGTGTGCAGCGGTCCGAGGGAAAGCAGAGCGGCCCGGCGGGCCACCCGCATGGCACCGATATCGTGCACGGGGAGCCCGTATCGGCGACGCAACCGCCCGGCGATGACTCGATTGCCGAGCCGCGCATGCCACGGCCACACACCCCGGCGCACCGGCTTACGCCGTCCGACCGCCAAATCGGCACCGGCACGCACCAGTTCGACCAGCGGCGGCAACTCCCTCGGATCCATCGATCCGTCGCCGTCGAGAACGGCGACCAAATCCGTTCTGGCCGAGGCGATCCCGGCTTGCACGGCAGCCCCGTAGCCAGGGCTCGTCTCGGATACGACAGTGGCGCCGCACCGGCGGGCCACCTCGGCCGTCGTATCGGTCGAACCATTGTCCACGACCAGCGCATGGAACCCGGCCGGGATGGCCGCGAGCACACCTGGCAACGCCTCAGCTTCGTCTCGGCACGGGATGACAACGGTCACGCCGCCCGGGTTGTGGAGGGTCTCGGTCACCTTCTCGACGCTAGGCCAGCCCGGCCGGATCAAGGCCGCAAAACTGGTGACGAAACAGTGACGTCCGCATTCAGAACCGCTCGAGCACCGGTTTTCCCGGCGCTTCGGCCCTATGGTGAGGGTCGTGCATGACGTGACGGAGGCTGCGACACGGCCGCGCGGCCGGATACGTGGCGAGTATCTGGGGGCGGGCATCGCCGCCGCGCTCACCCTGACAGCATTTCTGGTACCGCGAATTGCCAGCGAACATTGGCGGAGCAAGCTCTACGCGGGTTCGGCCCCTATCTTCGGCAACTGGTTGCCGCATGTCGGCTGGGGTTCGGTACCGGCCATCGCGATCGCGGTACTGGTCATCCGTTTCGGTCCTGGGATGGCTGATTCGCTGCCCTGGCGAAGGCTGCTCGCCACGTCTTGGGTGACTGCTCTGGCCTGGGCCTTCGCCTTGGCCATGATCGACGGCTGGCAGCGCGGATTCACCCGGCGACTCGCCGACGGCCACGAATATCTGTACGAGGTCCCCGGCGTCCGCGATATCCCGGCCATGCTGCGCGGATTCTCCGGCCGCATCCTGGATTTCCAACCGGACTCCTGGACGACCCATGTGTCCGGGCATCCACCCGGCGCGCTGCTGTTCTTCGTCCTGCTCGATCGCATCGGCCTGCGCGGCAGCGGTTGGGCGGGACTGGCGTGTGTGCTGATCGGATCCAGCGCCATCGTCGCGGTCGCGGTCACGCTGCGTGCGCTCGGCGCCGAGGAACGAGCCCGAAAGGCATTGCCTTTCTTGACAATAGCGCCCGCCGCGATATGGATCGCGGTTTCGGCGGACGCCATGTTCGCGGGCGTCACGGCATGGGCGGTGGCCCTGCTGGCGATCGCGATCCGGCGGCCGTGGGTCGCGGTCGCCTCCGGTGTGCTTTTCGGGCTCGGCATCTACCTCAGCTACGGCCTCGTGGTCATGGCACTACCCGCCGTCGCGGTCCTGGTCGCGAGCCGAACCGGCCGACCGCTGCTACCTGCCGTATTCGGTGCGCTGATCGTCGTGGTTGCCTGCACGCTGGCCGGTTTCTGGTGGCTGGACGGCTATCACCTGGTGGTCGAGCGGTACTACCAGGGCATCGCCTCCGAACGTCCGTACGCGTACTGGGTCTGGGCGAATCTCGCCGCCACCGCCTGTGCGGTCGGCCTGGCCACCGCCGCCGGTTTACCGCGCGCGCTGCGCAGACCATTCGATGCGACCGGGCTCTTGGTAGCTGCGGGATTGTGCGCGATATTGGTGGCAGACCTCAGTGGCCTGAGCAAGGCGGAGACCGAGCGCATCTGGCTGCCGTTCGACGTCTGGCTGCTCGCCGCGACCGCGTTTCTGCCGCGGTACACCGCCCGAGTCTGGCTATTCCTGCAAGCGCTCGGCACGCTCGTACTCGCCCACACGATCCTGACGAATTGGTAATCCATGAGCATTCTGATCGCCGACGACGACCCACTGGTCCGTGATGTGGTGCGGCGCTATCTCGAACGCGACGGACTGACCGTAGTGGAGACCTCGGACGGCGCCTCGACCATGGCACAACTCACCGAACCCACCGGCGACCCCGTCGAACTGGCCGTCCTCGACGTGATGATGCCCGCCCCCGACGGCATCGAGATCTGCCGCGCGGTGCGTTCCGGACCACGACCGGACACCCCGATCATCCTGCTCACCGCACTCGGCGACGAGGACGATCGCGTGCTCGGCCTGGAGGCGGGTGCCGACGACTACGTCACCAAACCGTTCAGCGCCCGCGAACTCGCATTGCGGGTCGCCTCGGTGCTGCGGCGTTCGCAGGCGACGCGGCAGCCGAGCACGGAGGTACTGCGCGACGGCGCGGTCGAGGTGCGGCCGGATTCGCAATCGGCGCTGGTGGACGGCAGGCCGGTCGACCTGACCGCGCGCGAATACGATCTGCTCGTCTTCCTGCTACGCCACCCGCACCAGGTGTTCAGCCGGGAGGAACTGCTGGCCAAGGTGTGGGGCTGGGATTTCGGCGACCTGTCCACGGTCACCGTGCATATCAAGCGGCTGCGGGCGAAACTCGGTGACCGGCACCGGATCGAGACGGTATGGGGCCGCGGCTACATCTGGGGCCGGAATGGAGAATCCAGTGCCTGAGAACACACTGCAATTGATCGGCTACGTGCTGGCCTGTTCGCTTCCGATCGTCGCCATCGGCGCGGCGATCCTGCGCGCCACCAGCAATCGATCCATGACCGCGAGCATGGCCGTGCTTGTGCTGATCCCGACGCTGTCCACGCTCGCGGGCATTATCGGGGTCAGCGGGTTGATGTTCACCGATGAACTCGAGCGCACGGCGGTCGTGCTCGCGGTCGTCGCGGCGGTCACCGTGCCCGCCGCCCTGCTGCTCGGGCGAGAACAGGCCCGAAAGACGGTCTGGGAGAAGCAGATCCGCGAGCAAGAGCGGATGGCGGAGCGCTCGCGCCGCGAACTCGTCGCCTGGGTGAGCCACGACCTGCGGACCCCGCTGGCCGGTATCCGTGCGATGGCCGAGGGACTTTCCGACGGCGTGGTCACCGGCACCGACGATGTGGCGCGCTACGCGGAACAGATTGTGCGCGAAACCGATCGGCTGTCGGTCATGGTCGATGACCTGTTCGAAATGTCGAAGATCAATGCGGGTGCGTTGCGTTTGGAATTGGAGCCGGTCGATCTGCGCGAGTTGATCGATGAGGTATTGGCCGCCAACCGACCGAATGCCGAACGCGCCGAAGTCCTGCTGCGCGCGGAACAGCCGGACTCCGAAATCGTTGTCGCGGCGAGCGATCGAGCCCTCGGCCGCGTGCTCACCAACCTGGTCTCCAATGCGATCGCGCACACCCCACCAGGCGGCGAGGTAGCGATATCCGCGGGTACCTCCAACGGCGAGGCTTGGGCGCGCGTCGACGACACCGGCCCCGGAATATCCGAGGCCGATCTGCCACGAATATTCGAGGTCGCCTATCGCGGCACGGCCGCTCGCTCCCCCGTCGCCTCCGACGGCGTGTCCTCCGGCAGTGGTATGGGCCTCGCGATCGCCGCCGGTCTGGTCGAAGCCCACCACGGCGACATCAGCGCCGAGAATCGAGAGCAGGGCTGCCGCTTCGAAGTTCGGCTACCGCTCAACGGAAACTGAACTACGCGACCGGCGCACCCGCCCCGGCAACCGCCCGCAGCGGTGCGAAGGCGAATTCGGCAAGACCGGCGTGCGGATCCACCCGTGCGGTGAATCCAAGAACGCGTTGCGCCTGTTCGGGGCTCGCGACGATATGCCGCACATCGCCGGGGCGATAGCGTCCGGTGATCACCGGTTCGGGACCACCGCGCGCCGCGGCCAACGTGGTGGCTACCGCGCCGATGGTGATCGGACGTCCCGAGGCGATATTGAGCGGCACGAAACCGGTATGCGCGTATTCGACCGCCGCGAGATTCGCCGCAGCGATATCACTGACGTGCACGAAATCCCGCGCCTGCTCGCCGTCTTCGAAAACCTGCGGCGGCTCACCTGCCTCCAGTGCGGATCGGAAGATCGCGGCGACTCCGGAATATGGTGTGTCCCTCGGCATATCGGGGCCATAGACATTGTGGTAGCGCAATGCGGTGACCCCGGATTCGGTTACCGCCGCCCACGCGGACGCGTAATGCTCCTGCGCCACTTTCGCCGCCGCATAAAGACTCCGCGGCCGCAACGGAGCATTCTCCGGCACCGCCTCCCAACTCACAATCTCATCCGAATCCGGATCCCGATGCTCGAACATCCCGCGCTCGAGATCCCCGCGCCTGCGCACCCCGACCTCAACGGTCCGAGCCCCGCGATATCGCCCCTCCCCATAAACCACCATCGATGAAGCCAGCACCAACCGGCGACACCCGGCCCGATCCATCGCCGCCAGCAAAACCGCGGTCCCCAAGTCGTTATGACTCGCATAAGCGGGCGCATCCTGCGCACTCACACCCGCACCCACCACTGCGGCCTGATGACAAACCACATCGATCCCCCGCAACACCGAATCCAGCGCGTCCGCATCCCGCACGTCGACCAACCGGACGTCCTCCGGAACAACCGCACCGACTCCGTGCGCCGCGGGCAGCATCACATCAATCGCCACCACCTCATGCCCCGCACCCACCAACTCCCGATGCACACGCGTCCCGATAAAGCCCGCCGCCCCGGTCAGCAATACCCGCATTTCACCACCACCCCGAGTCCTTGTGCCCAACCCGCCCGCAACCCATTCCATCGTTTACCGAGGTCATGCCCCCGATTCTGCAGCCAAGCCCGCGAAATTCGCCGCAACCCGGCCACGCCGTCAGACTTTCGTCACGATCCCGGGCTGCGGCCCGACCGACCGTCGATGCGAACCGACGGATCGTGCCGCAACTACCGAATTCCGCGATCGCCGCAGCGGCGGCCTGCGGCGCGGAAGTCGTGACTCGATATGGGCCGAGTTGTTTCATTCGGCACCTCGAAACTCGCGGCAGCCACCCACCTCGAGCACGCCGTAACGCTCAGCTAGTGCCGCGTCCAGCTAGCTCCTGAGGTAGTCGAAATCCGTCGAGCACAGTGGTATGGCGGTGCCGCGGGGCGTGTCGTGCAGCGTTTCGACTGCGCTCGGCGAGCGAGCCGGATCTGATGGCGCGGCAACCTATCTGGACAGGCACTAGAAGGCCGACTCCGCCGCTTGCCGAAACACCCGCGCGAGCAGCAGATTTCAAGCGCCCCGGGAAAGGTAGCGGACGGGAGGCGGGGTTCGGTAACCGAAGGCTTTGATGAAGCGTGCGCCGATTTGGGCTTCGTCGGCTTCGAGCGCCTCGGCGCCCACGGTATTCATCACACGGTTGATGACGTTGAAAAGGGTTGCCACCCAGACGGCTTCGTCGAACGCCTCGGCGGTGACGCCAGCCGCACGGACTTTGTCGGCGTCGCCCGGGGTGAGGCCGTCGGGATCGCGGACCATTTTGCCGACGAATTCGAGCATGGCACGAGCTTCGGGGCGCAGGGGCGAGTTGTCGCCGTCGGCCAGGGCTTCATCGACCAGGTCCGAGGCTATATAAGCGCCCGCGATACCTCGGTGGGCGGAGTCGCAGAAAGGGCATTCATTGGACTGGGAGGTCCTGGTTGCGAAGATTTCGCGTTCGGCGACGGTCCAGAAGGATTCACCGCGCATGGCGTCCTGGATGAGGTCGGACAGCGGGGTGCCGAAATAGCGGTGCCGGTAGCAGATGACCTTCATGACCGCGGGAACCTCGGTGCGACCCAACCGGTGCATGGTCGCGAACATGATTCGGGCCGGAAGTTCTTGACCGGATTCGACTGCGTCGAGCCACATTTTCAGCACCCCTCCCAGGAGCGGCGGGCGGCGCGCAGCCGTCGGTCGGCGGCGCCGTAGGCCGCGACCACGGCCGCCTCGAAGATCTCGTCGTCGCTGCGTCCCGCCTCGGCCAGCGTCGTGATGTTCTTCTCGGTGAGCCGATACGAACGTTCGGCGACCAGCTCGGCGAAATCGGCGAGATCATCGGGGACCCCGGCCGCACCTTCTTCACCTGAGGACCGCGCCCGAATCGACCGCCGCACCTCCACCGGCAGCCGTCCCGGCGCACCTTCGAGATGCGCGCCGAATTCTTCCCATTTCGAGCCCATGGAACGCCGTGCCATGGCCCCATTCTTGCCCATCGACCGCACTGCCGCTGCCGAACGAAGATCAGATTTCACCTTCCCCGCCGAAGTCCCGCCGCACGAAATTCGGGCGCAGATCCGGCTCGGGTTCGTCGTAGTAGCGGTGGAAGGTCGGGGTCGCGCCCGACGAAATCGGCGGATTGACCCAGCTCCAGTCGGTCGGGCATTTGCGGCCCGCGGCCTGCTCCCGATCGACGTGGTCGCAGAACTGCTTGGCGACCGTGTGATGGTCGACGATATACACCCCGGCCTTCCGAAAGCTGTACAGCACAGCACGATTCAATTCGACCAGGGCTTGGTCGCGCCACAGTGAACGCTCGTATCTGGTATCCAGGCACATCATTTCGGCAATGAGCGGCAACATGTTGTACCGGGTGGTGTCACTGAGATTGCGTGCGCCGATTTCGGCTCCCATATACCAGCCGTTGAACGGTGCGAACGGGTAGGTGATGCCGCCGATCTCCAGATTCATATTCGAAACCGCGGGCAGCGCATGCCATTTCAGACCCAGTCCCGCGAACCAGTCGAATTCGGGATGTTCGAGTTCGACCTCGCGGGCCAGTTCGGGCGGGATGTCGAACCAGCGGATCGGCTCGTCCGGAGTGCTGATGAGCACCGGCAGGATGTCGAAGGGCGTGCCCGCGCCGCGCCAGCCGAGCTTCGTGGCGAATTCGGTGATCGCGATATTGGCCGGATCGCCGGTGACGGTGCCGTCACCGTTGCGATAACCGGCGTAGCGGATGAGTTGTGGACTGACGATGCGGAATTCGCGGCCGTCGGCCTGGCGCGGTGGTCCGACGGTGATCATTGATTGGATGGCGCCGCCGTTGGTCGCCATATGCAGGTGCTGCCAGCACACCTCGGCCAGATCGCGGGCCGAGCGCACCCGCCGCGCGTCGAGCAATTTCAGTGATCGCCAGTGTTTTCGCCCCACGCAGCGAGCGTGGTTGCGCCACGCGAGCTTGGCGCCGATCAGGATCTCCTCGGCGGTCTGCACGTAGCTGCCGGTTTGTTGGAGTTGCTCCACAGCGGTGCGGCGGCGGTTCGTGGATAGATGCGCGAGTTCGGGCAATCGGAAGAACTCATCGCACTCCCGCATTCGCCTTTTCAGATCGAGGCCGAAAGGTTTTGTGTCAGCGGAGCTTTCGAGCGATATGACGGGTAACGCTTGATTCACGGTTTTCTCCGGTCGGGCATCAGGTACTGCGGCTAAACAGACAGGCATTGATCGAGCAGAGAATTTCGCGCGCGGAGCGCAGCTGACACCGGGCTACGCCGGAGGTCCGCGCGGTAGCCTCCGCGTTGCGGGGAACCGAGATGCGGCAGGCGGTTTCGGAAGCGGAGCCGCGCAGGCTGTCGGGTTGCCGATCGCGCGCACAACATCATGACCTGGCTGCTGCCGTTTGCTGTCCACGATCATGCTCGTCCCAATCGACGCCTGAAAACGCCCGCACAGCAGCCTAAGACCGGTGTGCTGGCCGTGTGCCTGAATTCGACGTAATGCCTGTTCGGAATCTGCCGGACACTGGCAACTGTTTGCCGATCGGCCCGAACCCGACCGACCTGTATGTTGCGCACGCAGTACCGTTATACGAACGGTTCATCCAGCAGTGAGGATTGGCTCGTGCGCAGCGTTGTCGGTATGGCGGTGACCGTGCTGGCGCTGCATGTCATCGGCTGGGGGACTCTGCTGTTATTCGTGGCGCCGGGACATCACGTGGTGCAGGGCGCGGTGTTCGGAGTCGGTCTCGGCGTCACCGCATACACCCTCGGCATGCGGCACGCCTTCGACGCCGACCACATTGCCGCGATCGATAACACCACCCGAAAGTTGGTGGCGGAGAACGGCAAGCACAGGGTGCAGACGGTCGGCTTCTGGTTCGCGCTCGGCCATTCCAGCGTGGTGTTCATCCTGGTCGCGCTGCTGGCGTTCGGGGTGCGGGCACTGGCGGCGAATCTGGAGGACCAGGATTCGGGGCTGCAGCGGTGGACCGGGCTGTGGGGCACCGGCGTCTCGGGCACCTTCCTGATCGTCATCGGTCTGCTGAATCTGGCCTCGCTACTCGGCATTTGGCGCGTCTTCCGACGGATGCGGAAGGGCGACTTCGACGAGGCGCAACTCGAGCGCGAATTGGACAGCCGGGGCTTGTTGAACCGGGTGCTCGCGCCGGTGGTGCGGCTGGTCGAGAAGCCGTGGCAGATGTTTCCGGTCGGGCTGCTGTTCGGACTCGGCTTCGACACCGTGACCGAGGTCGGGCTGCTGGTGATCGCGGGCGGCGCGGCCGCGACGGGGCTGCCTTGGTATTCGATTCTCGTACTGCCCGTGCTGTTTTCGGCGGGTATGGCGCTGTTCGATTCGCTCGACGGCTCATTCATGAGCTACGCCTACGACTGGGCCTTCGCCGAACCGGTCCGCAAGATCTACTACAACCTGGTGATCACCGGACTGTCGGTGGCGGTCGCACTGCTGATCGGCGGGCAGGAGATCGTGTCGATCTTCGCCGAACGGCTCGAAGTCGAATCCGGAATCGTCGCGTGGATCGGGAATCTGGATCTGGGTGATCTCGGCTACATCGTGGCGGGTCTGTTCGTGGCGACCTGGGTGGTCGCGGCGGCGATATGGCGCTTCGCCGGAGTGGAACGCCGCTGGCAGGGTGACCTTGCCCCGAAGTAGCCAGTCCGAGTGCCTCATATCACATACCAACCGGCATGTTTATCGCTGGCGCGCCTACTTTCGCATTTCTGGCAGGATGGGCGCCATGCTGTCTCGGCGCGAGGTGCGGCGTTGGGTCTCCAGCGCCATAGTTGGCGTCGCACTGATTGCCGGTGCGGCGGTGTTCGGTCCACCCCCGGTGCTAGCAGCGCCCGGCGACCAGCCCCGCCCGAATACCGGCTCAGCGGATGGTCCCTCCCCGGCGGAGCCGACCGTCCCCGGTGTCGAGCAGGCTTCGATCGATCGGATCGTGCCCATCAACGACCGGTGGCTGCGGGTGTGGGTGAATTCACCCGCGATGAGTCGCGCGGTCGAGGTGCAGGTGCTGCTGCCGCGCGAGCAGAACCATCCGCGGCCGACCGTCTACATGCTCGATGGGCGCAGTGCCGAGGCGGAGAGCAACAACTGGACCGAACTCGGGCACGCGGACAAATTCTTCGAAGACAAAGACGTGAACGTGGTGCTGACGGTCGGCGGACCGGCCAGCTTCTACACCGACTGGCAGCGCCCCGATCCGGTGCTCGGCACCAATATGTGGGAGACCTTCCTGACGAAGGAACTGCCGCCGCTGATCGATGCGAAGTTCAACGGCAACGGACGCAATGCCGTCATGGGCGTCTCCATGGGCGCCGAGGCCGCGATGATGCTGGCCTTCCGGCAGCCGAAGCTGTACACGGCGGTGGCCGCGCACAGCGGATGCTTCTCCATGGGCACCGATCTCGGACAGGCGCAGGCCCGTGCGGTGGTCGCGACCTACCGTGGCGGACCGGACAATATGTTCGGCGATCAGCACGATTCCGCCTGGCTCGACCACGACGTGCTGCTGCACGCGGAAGCGTTGCGCGGCAAGGCGATCTACCTGTCGGTCGGCAGCGGACTGCCCGGTAAATACGACACCCCGAACAACCCGGATCTGGTCAGCACCATCGGATTCGGCGGTCCGCTGGAGGCCGCGACCAATATGTGCACCCGCAGGCTGGCCGATCGGCTCACCGCGCTCGGGATTCCGGTCACCGCGAACTTCCGGGCGACCGGCACGCATTCGTGGCCGTACTGGGCCGACGAGTTGGGCCTGTCCTGGCCCACGATCTCCCGGGCGTTGGGCGTTTAGCCGATTCCGAAGCGCGCCAACACATCCGGATCGGTCGCGAACCGCAGGAACTGCTCGTTCTCGTGCGGATCACCGGTGGTCACCCGCACACCGTCGGTGCCGTACGGCCGCAGCAGCACCCCCGCCTCCGCGCTCACCTCACCGTATTCCGCGCTGCGCTCGCCCAGCGGCAGCCAGAGGAAGTTCGACTCGCTCGGCGGCACCTGGTAGCCCGCGGCCAGCAGTGCGTCGCGCACCCGATCGCGTTCGACGACGAGATTGTCGGTGCGGTCGAGTAGCTCGTGCCGCGCCTCCAGCGAGGCGATCGCGGCCGCCTGCGCGATCCGGTTCACGCTGAACGGGATGTGCACCTTCAGCAGCGCGGTGATCACCGCCGGATCGCCGACCGCATAACCCGCGCGCAGCCCCGCCAGACCGTACGCCTTGGAGAAGGTCCGCAGCACAACGACATTGGGCCGATTGCGGCCCAACTCGACACCGTTCGGACGCTGCTCGGGGGTGAGCCGCATGTATTCGAAATAGGCCTCGTCGAGCACGATCAGCACGTGCTCGGGGATCGCGTCCAGGAAGCGGACCAACTCGGCCTCGCCGACCGCGGTGCCGGTCGGGTTGTTCGGATTGCAGACGAAGATCAGCTTGGTGCGCTCGGTCACCGCGGCGGCCATCGCATCCAGATCGTGCACATGCTCTCGCGTGAGCGGCACCTGCACGGCGGTCGCATTGCCGACCTGGGTGACGATCGGATACGCCTCGAAGGAGCGCCAGGCGAACAGCACCTCGTCGGTCGGTGCGTCACAGGTGATCTGCACCAGCTCCTGACACAGCGCGACGCTGCCGCAGCCGACCGCGACGTTCGCCGAGGAGACGCCGAGGAAGTCCGCAATGGCCGCGCGCAGCTCGGTGACCTGATTATCCGGATAGCGGTTCGCCAATTCCGCGGCCTCGGCGATGGCCTTCGCGGCGGAGGGGAGCGGACCGAAGGTCGTCTCGTTGCTGGCGAGCTTGACCGCGCCCGGATGGTTGCGGCCGGGGACGTACGCCGGGATCGAATCGAGGTCCGGCCGGATGTGCGCTGTCACCGTTCAACCATATGCCGGGTCCAGGAAAATCTGGGCGCCAGGGCCGCTCACGTGCAATTTCTCGCGAAGATCAGCAGATCCACCTACCCTTGTTTCATGTCGGGCATTTACGACGATATTGCGCCGCTACGTAGTCGCGACGACATCATTTCCGGTTCGGACCCACAACCATCGACCGACGATCGGCTTCGGACCGCCAGCGCCCAGGTGCCCATCACGGTGGCCGAGCCGGAGGGCAATGCGCGCGGCGGCATCGTGGTGCTGCACGAGGCCCGGGAGTTCACCGGGACATTGCTGGAACTCATGAAAGCCCTGGCGACCGAGGGCTGGACGGTGGTAGCGCCCAATCTGTTCCATCGCATAGACGGCGAGCCCGCGCAGGAGGTTTTCGGCGACGAGCTCTTCGACGATTTCGACGCCTGCTTCGACTGGCTCACCCGCCGCGGCGTCTTCCCGGACTGCATCGGCGTGCTCGGCTTCGACCACGCGGGCACCGCGGCCTTCCTGGTGGCGACCAATCGCCCCGTCGGCGCCGCGGTCAGTGTCGCCGCATCCGGCATCATCGAACCGCTCACCGACGAGGCCGATGCCCTCATCCGCGCGGCCCCCGATCTGCAGGCGCCTTGGCTCGGACTCTTCGGCGCCGACGACCCGGACACCCCACCCACCCAGGTGGACCAACTGCGGGACGCCACCGCCCGCGCCGCGGTCGCCAGCCTCGTGGTGACCTATCCGGGGCTGCACCACCGAGCCGACCGACCCGGCGGTGAGGAAGACTTCGATCTCATCGATTCCCAGACCCGGATTTTCGACTGGTTCGACAGCAATCTTCGGTGATTACCTGGCGTTTTGCGATCTGGACGTCGGCTACTGTAACCTTCCTGTTCGGCGGTTCGAAAGGACCGGTGCCCTCGAAGAGAAGGCTCCAGGAGGCGTGCCAGAGCGGCCGAATGGGACTCACTGCTAATGAGTTGTCCCTTCACGGGGACCGGAGGTTCAAATCCTCTCGCCTCCGCCACACCCCGGTTCGCCGGGGCTATACAACTGAACACAGGCATGCGCCCGTAGCTCAACGGATAGAGCATCTGACTACGGATCAGAAGGTTAGGGGTTCGAATCCCTTCGGGCGCACCATATTTACCAGGTCATGACCTTTTTGAGGTTGGATCAGTCCGTAATATCGGACCACCACCAAAGAAACACCAAGAATTCGGCACCAAAAATATCCGTCACCTGGCCGTGCCTAGTCCCAGCTCCAGCACGGCCGAGGAGTCCGGTGCCTGCTCCGGCGAGACAATGTAATGCCGCTCCGTGACACCCTCACGAGAATGCCCCAACTGCTTCGCGGCTGTCTTCGAATCCGACGCCTCAGCGATCAGCGTTGCGACCGTCTTCCGGAATGTGTACTGAGTTACATCCTTGTACAGAGTGCCTCGTGCGTCCCGCCATGTCCGATTGAAGTTGTGCGGATCGCGGAGCACTCCACCCCGGCCGGGAAAAACGAGCGGAACCTTGTCCTCAACCTCCACCACACTGCCACCCACTTCGCGCAGCGCCTTCACCTGACACATCCGCCCGTGCAGCGGGTCGGCTCGCAACCGCTTCAACATGCGGGTCGTGAACTCGGGAAGGGCAACGACGCGGTACCCAGCATCGGACTTCGCCCATTCCTGCCGGAACAGCCCCTTCCTGGTGAGCCTGACGACGGTCGCCGACACGGTGAATGTCGCCGGTTCCGCCTCGAGATCGAACTGGTCCCAGGAAGCCGCCAACGCTTCTCCCGGGCGCACGCCGGACCCGAGGATCAAGTCGGCTACGTCGACCACGACCCGATCACGCTTCGGGCCGTGCGTATACGCGGCAGTTCCCGGAATCTTGTTCCCTGCCAGCCACTCCTGAAGCTGAGAACGCAAGCCGTCCAAGCGTTCCCGTTCGATGATCTGGGGCTTGGTCGTGCGTCTGCGCATGCGGGAGGTGTCACGTACGGGGTTCTCCTGGAGGGCGCCGTATCGGACGGCGACCCCCATGATCCCGGTCAGAATGACCTTGTGCAGTCGCGCCTTCGACTTCAGTCCGGCAGCAACGATCGACTGGATGTGTTCATCGAGTCGGCCTGTATCCGCTTCCCACACACGAAGATTGCCGATGGCGGGACGCAGCTTGACCGCATTCTTTTGAGCGCGCTTGTCATCGCTCGCATCTATCTCAGCCTTATATCGGTCGTACGACTGCTGGCCTACGCCTTCGTCTCGTTCCACCTCGTCAAGCCACATGTCCATTAGGACAGTGAGGCGGGTATCCCGGGTGACCTTGCCGCGGGTGCGGCCCTTGTACTGCTTCTGACGGGCCGTGAGCTTCTTCCGTAGCCCCGTCTTGGCTTTGTTCTCCGTTGTTCCGGATGCATCTACGAGGCGGCCCTTGCCGTCGTAGTCTCGGAACGTGGCCCAAGCCCTCCAACTCCCGTCTTTCTGCTCTTTGGTGCCTATGTCGCCGTAGCTGCCGAGTTCGGTGGCTGGTCTTGGCACTGCGGTTTTCCTTCCTTCGGGGTTTGCTTACGCTGCTTCGGGCTGCTCGTCGGTATGCACCATGCGGGCCTCGAGGTAGGCGTCCAGGTCTGTGAGCCGATACATGCACGAGTTGCCGGATGGCTTCGAGTAGCGGGGGCCTTGCCCCTTGGCGGCCCAGTTCGCAAGGGTGCGGGGGTGAACACCCATGTATTCACCTGCTTCTTCACGAGTGAGCCATCGTTTGCCGCTGCCAGAGTCGGGCGAACTCACACCGCCGGACCGGGTCGGATCCTGCAGGTCGGCGGCGGTCGACGTGGGGCCTGCATGCGCAGTCCGGTACACATCCCCGCCGCTAGCGGCAGCATTACCGTTCCCATCGAAATAGGGTTGCGTTAGGCTCCTTCTTCCCGCCGATTGGCGGAATTGCCCTGGCCCAGTTGCCATTCAGTAACCTCCTATTGCCCCTGCGCTTGCAGGTCAGCCAGCATCTCGCCCTCGTGACCCTTCTGCGATACGAATCTCGATGTCCGCCTTGGGAACTGCGGCGTCGCGGGGCCAAGCAGCCCATGCCCCCGGCGCGGTCGCACTCCGACGCGACAACAGCGACTTCCACGAACGCTTCGAGAGGTCGAGTTCTTCTGCCGTATAGGTCATTTCATCCCTTTCCCGTGTGTCGATGCCGTTTCCGCCGTGTCCGAATGCGGGTCCATGAACGCTCCCTACACCCGCCGTCGTCAAGCGAACCCCCGGGATTGCCCGCACGTGCGGCGTGCCTGCGGGATGTTCGGCACGACTCGTATCGGGCCGTCGCGCCGCCGATTCCCGGTCGGGCACATGGGAATCCGGCCACGCCGCAAAATGGCGGCAGACGCGCATTCCCGGCGGCGCGATACCTGATCCGGTCCCGGCGTCGGGTGTGCGTGTAACCCACCACCGGGGTGCATGGAATCTGGTCCCCGCGATCGGCGACAGCGCCGCGCGTCGGCATCCGGAAGGAGATGGTCGTGTGACGGCGCACCGGGACGGGGCTGCCTGTCGGGGGAGGTGTGGTCACGCGGCCGTGCGTTGCTCGAACACACTGGTGTGTGCGTGGGTGAGATCGGTCAGCAGCAGCGCAACCGCGAAGGTGGCCTGCGCGTGTTCGACACCGTTGCCGAAGGCGAGTAGTTGCGCGACGTGCGAGAGGGGAAGGTCGCTGACCCAGCCGGGTGGCAGTCCTTGCAGCCATTCCACGAATACGGGGGCCAGGTCGGGTACCGAGTGCAGCCGTCGCGGTGGGGTGGTCTGGGGCTGTGCTCGACGCGGGTGTGGCAAATCCGAGCTCATGCCGTCCGCCCGTCGAGGAATACCTCTTGTCCGCTGTCGGCATCGATGTCGTCATCGAGGTCTGCGGTAGCGGTCCCGGTGTCGCCGGGTTCGGTGAGTGGAGGCAGCGGTGCCAGCGTGTCGAGGTCGATATTGGTGTCGCCGTCATCGCCGGTGGTGGCGAGTTCGCTGGGATCGGTGGTGATCACAGCGTTTTCGGTGAGTGAAGCCAGCGATCCGAAGACGGCGCGGTCGGTGCCCCCGACAGCGAGCAGACCGCTACCGCGAGCGGCCGACAGCAGAAAGTGTTGTTCGCCGTCGGAGAGGTGGAACGCGGCGGCGACCTCGTCGATAGCTTGGGGGGCTTGACGCAGCAGGATCTGGGTGGCGGCGTTGGACACGATCGCCCGGCCCAACTCGGTGGACAACACGTCGGCGCAGTCCTGGGTGGCGACGGTGAGTCCGGCCCAGTGTTTGCGGAAACTCTTCGCGGCCCGGAACAGGAACTGCGCTCCGGCGGGCTGGCGCATGAGCAGCCACGCCTCGTCCACCGTGACCATCCGGGGCCGCCGGTCGGCCGGGTTGGACACTCGCCGCCAGGTCGCGTCCAGCACCAGCAGGGTGCCGATCGTCTTCAGCTCCTCGGGCAGTTCCCGTAGCGAGAACACCACCAGCCCACCCTCGGGATCGGTCGTGGTCGGCCCGTCCAACAACTCGGCATACGCTCCACCGCCGACGAAGGGATGCAATCCGGCGGCCAGCTCCTCGGCGGCGGGTGTGGCGAGGCGGGTGAGTTGTTCACGTAATCCGCTCAGGGTCGGTGCGGGCCGAGTCCAGGTGGCGGAGTCGTCGGTGATACCGGCCGCGGTGTAGGTGGCGGTCAGGGCGATGTCGAGTGCCGCCCGCTGCGCGGCGCTCTGGTCGCCGAGCAGAACCTGGATGAGGGTGTGCAGGAACAGTTTCCGTCGTGTCAGGGCATCGGCGGGGGCGCTGCGGCGACCGTCGGGGCGGGTGTGGATTTCCAGATCGAACGGGTTGAGCCGCTGCCCGGGTGCCCCGAGGCGGATGTGAGTGCCGCCCACTGCTTCGGCGAGGCGCCGGTATTCGTCTTCGGGGTCGATGATCACTTGCTCGATACCGCGATAGAGCGAGCGCAGGATCTCGGTCTTGACCAGATACGACTTCCCCGCTCCGCTACGGCCGAGCACCACCATGTTGTGGTTGTGGGCCTCGGGGGCGAACCGGTCCACGAACAACAGCCCCGACGCGGCGTCACGGCCATAGAGCACACCCTCGGGGCGGGCGGCCCGGACCGGATCGGCCACCGGCAGTTGTGGGGAGTCGAACGGGAACGCCGCCGCGAGCGCGGTGGTGTCGAAGCTGCGCCGCACCCGGATCACATCGAGGCCCAGGGGCAGGGTGGTGGCCCAGGCTTGAGCGGCGCGGTAGGCAAGGGTGCAGGTGTCCACGAGCAGGCTCGCGGCCAAAGCCCGCACCGCGGCGACCTCATCGGCCAGCTCGGCCTCGGTGTCGGCGTGCACTGTGAGGTACACACCCACCCGGAACAGCCGCGCCTCCGCCCGCGCCACCCGCGCCGACAGTTCGGCGGCGTCTTCGACCGCGACGTCGACGTGCGGGTCGGGCAGGCGGCCCCGACTCGTGTCGTGCATCCGGGACGACTCCAACCTGGCCAGCTGGCGGCGCAGCCGGGTGGCGGCGGTGACCGGGTCGACGGGGTCGATGTGCACGGCGACCTCGACCCGCCCGGGATGCGACAACAAAGGTGCGAGCCAGCCCGCTGTCACTTCCCGTGGATATCCGGTGACCGCGAGGGTCGCCGCCCAGTCGCCACCGATCTCGAGATGCCGGGTACCGATCGTCAGCGACTCCGGTGCGAACCCCGCCCCTTCTTCGGGCGCGAACGGGTCGTCGGGGAAGGAGTCGGGATCGGCGTCGGTGAATGCGGCGGCGGTGATGATGGCGTCGCGGGGTGCGACGTCGGCGGCGGCCGATACCAGGCCCTCGGGGTTGGCGCAGCTGGTCAGGACAGCGGTGGCCTGCACGTCATCGAAGGCGGTGACACTGATCCCCAACGGGCTGAGGGTGTCGGCGGCCTCGTTCATGCGCCGTAACAGCCGCGACTCCGCGCCACGACGCGCGGCGGCCGACAGGCCACGCCGAGCCCGCCCGCGTCCGAGCAGTCTCATGCCCGGCGAGGTCGCGGCGGCGGGGTTGTCGAGGGGTTCGCGCCATACCAGCAGCACCTGGCGGCGGGTGAGGTTCTCCCCGGCGGCCAGTTCGGCGAGGTGGTTGGCGTGGTCGTGGGCGGCGGCGGCCAGGTCCGGGGACATATCGGCGGTGGCGGTGTGCAAGCTGGTGAGGTGTGCGGTGAGGTCCAGGCGGGCCGAGCGCAGCAGGATCTGGACGGGTTGGCGCAGAGTGTGCAGCCAGCCCGCGAGTTGCCCGACGAGGCTGTCCTGTTCGGCCGGGGTACGCAACGCGAGGTTGAGGGTGCCCGCGACCGCAACGACAGCCAGCCCATCTGGCCCCAGGTCGATCACCCCGACGCCACCGGCACTGCTGCTGGTGACCGATTCCGGTAACCGCAACTGCTGCGCCGACAATGCCGCCGGAATCGGCGGGCGTGGCCGGGCTCGCGTGGCCCGGTCGGTGATCCAGCGCGGTGCGGTCGCGATCGCACTGCCGTCGGGTGCGGTCACCAGGTGACGCGAACGCCATCGATGTCGGATCGCGGCCCACAGCAGCAGGTCGGCCGGGAGCCCGTCACGGCGGGTCAGGATCGCGACGGTGACCACGGCCGCGATCGGGGCGGCGGCGGCCAGGAACACCAGCGGCGCGATCACGGCCCGGGTCGCGATCCACACCGAGTACAGCCCCAGTGCGGTGGTGGCGAGGATGGCGAGCTGGCGGGCGGTGAACGGCCCGATCAACCGGTCACTGCGCTCGACATCGGCGGGGATACGCACGATCGTCGTCATAGAAGCTTTCCTCCTCGGGGAGCACGCGGCGCGCGGCGACGCACCGGCAGATCGGGCAACGGCAGATGCAGTTGCCGCCCGGCCGACCGCGTCGGCGCTGGTGGTGGTTGGGGTGGTGTGGGCGGTGGTGGTGTAGGCCGGATGCGGGTCACCGGGATCGGCAACGGGTACTGGCCGCTGCGCAACGGCCGGAGGCGGTCGTAGGGGTCCGCTGGTGCGGGTGTCTCGAAGTCGAACGCGAGTTGTTGGGGTCGGCGGGCTCGTGGTGTCTTGGCCCGCGCTGGTGGTCGTGGTGGTTCGGCTGGTGGGTTGGGCCGGACCCGGGTCGCCGGGATGGGCAGTGGGTATTGGCCGTCGCGTCCGGGACGGATCCCTCGGTAGGGGTCGGGTGAGGTGAAGTCGAAGGCGAGTTGTCTCCCGCGCGGGGAGCGACCTGATGTGGTCTTGGACGCGGCGGTCGGCTGTGCGGGTGCGGGGGTCGGTTGCCGCCGGACTCGGTGCACGCCTTCCAAGGGCAGCATCAGCTGCCCGTCGCGGGTAGCGCGCACCCGCGCGTAGGGGTCCGGCGGCCCGGATGCGGCGGTACGTCGCCCGCGAGGTCGCGGCTGGGAGGGCGTGGCCGCAGCGCGCCTGGTGTTGCCGCCTTTGAGTAGGCCGAAGGTTTTGTAGACGACGTAGCTGCGCACGAGCGAGCCGACGAGGGTGCGGCCTTGGCCGATCCGCAGCACCGACAGCAGCCAGAACGGGGTCTTGATCAACACACCCATCAACGCCAGCGCCACGATCAGATCGACGATCCCGTTCGCGTTCGGGCCGAAGAAGTTCCATCCACCCGGGGACAGGAACACCCGCAGCACCGTCACCAGAGTCAGCGACTGCACCACCTGGATCGCCAGGCACGCCGCGAACGACCGCCACCACCACCGCGCCACCATCTCGAGGCCGGGCAGCGCGTGACACATCAACGCCAGCGGGGCCGCGACCACCAAGATGACGGTGACCGCGACGCGCACCACGTAGGAGACCAGCAGCACGACCAGCATCACCACCAGCACGACCAGCAGCAGGATCGTGAAGGTCCCCGGCGCCGTGCCGCCGGTCGAGGCCAGCTGGGTCAACGCGGCGGCGGCGGAGTCGGAGTCGACACCGTCACCGGCGAGGGATTGGGCCAGCGCGTTGGCGAACCCGATCGCCAAGGTGGCGATCACCATGCTCATCGCTGCGGCGATGAACCCGAGGACCAGCCGTGGCACCAGCTCCCGCCACGACCATCGCGTCTGCAGGGTTTCGCGCACCATCAGCAGCACCCCGGCGGCCATCACCAGCAGCCCGTACAGCGCGAGCACCAGCTGCGACGATTGGGTCCACAACGCGCCGACCTGCGGCAGATCGGCCGGTTCGGGGGTGGTGAGCAGGGTGTGCGATACCAATTCGAGCAGCGGGTTGAGCGCGGAGTCGACCAGACGCTGGAAGAACCCGTCGATCGCCTTCGCCACACACCCGGAGATGTTGCTCACCCCGCACTCGCCGGCCCCCGGCCCCGACCCCGTCGAGCCCGGGGTGGGGACCGTGGAGTCGGGGACGCCCGGGGTGGGCGAGGTCGGGCTGGTGGTGGGTGGAGGCGTGATCCAGCGCGACGGAGGCGCCGTGGTCGGGGCCGGTGTCGTGGTGGTGGGTGCGGGTGTCGCCGGAGCCGAGGGCACCGGCACGGGCGGCGTCGGTGGTGGTTGCGCGGCGGCACTCATCACACCGGTCAGGGTGATCAGCACCGCGGCGAGCGCCACCGCCACGGTGGCCGCAGCGGCCCGGAGGATGCGTTGTGCCCGCCGCAGCGAAGCGAGGGTGGGCCGGGCGGGAATCGGGGCGCTCACAGTCAGGCCCCCACGATCGATTTGAGGACTTCGACGATCAGCGGTGCCAGCATCGCCAGCGCGTACCCGAGGCACGCCGCGCGGAAGGCGCTTTTGGCCTTCTCCATCTCGGCCGGATCACCCGCCCCGATCACATAACGCGCCCCCGCGACCGTCAGGCACACCGTCGCCAGGGCGGCGAGGATCCCGATCAGCCAGTTGCGCAGGTTGTCGAGCACCTGATTCAGCGACGACGCGATCGCCAGCACCGAAGACTGCGGTGGTGTGGCCGCCGCCGAACCGGCCGCCAGCACCAGGATGACCGCCACCGCGCAGGCCGCCACGGGGATCGTCCACCATCGCCGGACACTCCCGCGCCGCCCCCGGCCCACGAGTGCTGCGACGGTATCGGGGAGTCGGGTCACGCGCATGACCGCACCTCCTGGTCACCGATGGTCGGATCCACGGGAGCGGGCGAGTGCCCGGCCTCGCCACTGCCGGATTCCGGAGTCCGCCGCCTGCGCGAGGCCCGCCCGCGGACTCGTTGTGCCGACCGCCCGGCGAGGTCGGCGGCAGCGGCGCGGTCTTCGCGTGGCGGTGCGTTGAGTGCGTAGGCTTCGATGGCGCTGGTGTATCCCGCGTCCAGGGCGCGCTCGCCCAGCCAGGCGAGGAGTCGGGCTTCGGCGCGTCGGCGTTGTTTGTGCAGCTTCCAGTGGGAGTGCCCGCGTTCGGCGGCGAGTGAGGTCAGCGAGCGGCGCTCCCACCGCGACACCACGATCAACTCCGCCGCCGCCGCGGTGATCACCCCGGCGGCGACGGCCTCGGCGAGCACCGTCTCGGGGTGGCCGGGCTGGGCCAGGATCACCCGCGCACGGTCACCGAGCAGGTCCAGGGCGAGGGCGAGGTCGGCGACCGGCTCGGTTTCGGTGTCCCGCTGCTGGGCCGCCCTGATCGCGGCGCGGTAGACCGCCCACCGCAGCCGGTGCCACAGCACCGGCCGATCCAGCTCGACACAGCCCAGGTGCGTGAGGAACCCCGTCAACACCTCGGACTCGATGTCGTTGCGGTACCTGGTGCCCCGCGCGGCGAACAGCCTCGCCATTGCCGAAAGCATCGGCACCGCCAGAGCGGCGCACACCAGCGTCGCGTCGCCACCTTGTTCGCGAGCCCGCTCGATCAGCCACACCCAGATCGCGTCGACCTGCTCGATCGGCAGCGCCCGATCCCACAGCAACTCGCGTAACCCGTCCCACGACTCGACCGGACTTCCCGGCGGGCTCGGTACCGGTCGCGGGTCGGCGGGCAACGGCTGCCCGGCGATCCGGTCGAACGCCGTCCACACCACCGCCAAAGGCGACCGCTTCGACCCGCTGCGCCCTGAAGAATTCCCGTACTTCGAATTCGTCACCATCAACTCCCTGCTCGGTGGAAAAACGAAAAACTTTCGACCTCACAAGGACACCGGAGACCCACACCCAAAACACACCCAAACCACCCCCAAAACACACCCGCGATACACCCAAAACACATCCGCGACACCCCCACCCGGATGCGTTACCAACCGGCACACCACCGGATCCGGCCGGTCACATGCCCGGATGCAGCCCTGCTACCAGGGTTGGTGTATCGGCGGGTGTGTTTTGGGTGTGTTTTGGGTGTGACTCGAAACCGGCTGTGGCAATCATTCAGAATCTGCGGAAAAAAATTTTGTATTAGATCGAATGCCCGGAACGCTCCGCGCTTTCCGAGAGGCGATCGTGCGGACCGATTTCGGTCCCACACAAAATTCGTTCGAAAAGTTTTGTTCGCGTGTGTCCAAAAATGGCGTTTTCGGCGGAAGTGAATTAGTAGAGACAGTTTTTCTTCCCACCGTCAGGAGCGCTCCCGCATGACCGCGAAATCCCGCCAGCATCCATCCCGGTCCGCCACCGGCCACACGGCCACCTCAGCCACGTTGGTGGTCCCCTCGACCCTGTGGGCCACCGGAAGCGACCCCCTCGGTCCCACCGACCGATGGCCCACCCCGATCCTGTCTCGCGCGGTGCGCGAGTTCTCCGCTCCCGGCGACCGGGTGTTGTTGATCGGCTGGCCCGCCCCCATCACTCGCGGCCCGCTGCGCGTGGCAGAGCCGGACACGGCGGCGGCGCTGGAAACGGTGCAGACCCTGGGCCGCCACCCCAACAGCGACCCAAACCCCGCCACCGGCACCGGCACCGATGAGGCGGTGGATCTCGTGGTGGTCAGCCTGCTGGCCGATCACCTCGACCCGGTGGCCGCCGCCGAACAGATCGCCACGCTGGCGGTGGCGCGGATGGCGATGGGCGCGCTGCTGGTCGTGCTCGGTCGCTGCCGCCACAGCCGCTCCGGGGTGCTCATCGACCCGGCCGGTGCGGTCGTGGCCGCCGCCCAAGCCGCCGATCTGCTCTACCTCCAGCACATCATCGCCGTCCCCGTCACCGGCACCACCATCACCGCCACACCGCCCGCCGACGCACCTGACTCGGGCGCCGATCGGGGGGTCGCGCACGCCGTCGCGCACACCGACGTATTCGCGTTCCTACTGCCCCGCTGCGAGGAGCCCCTCCCGCAATGACACCTCCCGCCATCCCCGTGCCCCCACCACCGGCGTCGCAGCCACGCCGAGGCGCCACCGACCGACCGATCTCGCGAAGGACCCCGATGACTCTCGACTCCACCACCCCCGACACCACAAACCCCGGCACAGTCGACTCCGGCACCGCGACCGGGACCGGTCCCGCCGTGGTGCCGGTGTCGGTGTGGGCGACGGCCCAGAACGCGCCCACGGTGCAGCGGCGGGGCCGCTATCACCCCGACAGCGTGGCCCACCCGGCGAAGATGTTCCCCGCGATCGTCCAACACGCCGTCGCGACCTACACCCGTCCCGGTGACCTCGTGCTGGACCCGATGTGCGGGATCGGCACCACACTCGTCGAAGCCCTCCACCTCGGCCGCCACGCGGTCGGTGTCGAATACGAGACACGGTGGGCGGAGTTGGCGCGCACCAACATCGGGCTCGCCCGTGAGGCGGGTATCGATCTCGATGCCGCTGTCTACACCGGTGACGCCCGCAAACTGGGCACCCTGCTACCGCCCGAGTTGCGGGGGCGGGTGGATCTGGTGATCACCTCTCCGCCGTATGGCGACTCCGTCCACGGCCACGTCCGTGTCCGCGCGGGCGAAGGTGTGCACAAATCCAACCACCGCTACGGCGCGGTCCTCGATCGCGGCAATCTCGCCAATGTCGGGCTCGGCCGTCTGCTGTCGGGGTTCACCCGCATCCTGACCGGTGCCGCCGAATACCTCGCCCCGGGCGGGCATGTGGTGATCACCGCGCGGCCGTGGCGGCAGCACGCGGAGTTGGTGAATTTGCCCGCGCACCTGATCACCTGCGGCACCCTGGCCGGGCTGGTCCCGGTCGAGCGCTGCGTCGCGCTACTGGGGCGGCTCGCTGACGGGGATCTCGTCGCTCGCAGCAGTTTCTTCCAGCGTGATTTCATCGTCAAGAACCGTGCGGCCGGGCTGCCGATGCACCTGATCGCGCATGAGGACGTCGTCATCCTCCGCAAGCCCGAAAACTGCTCGGCGACAACCGAATCCCGGGGTTCTCGTGCGGTACTCCAGTATGGCTCAGCCCCGTTCTGGGGCGCGGGTGCGACCGCTGGCGAGTCCGGGGCGGTGGCCGCGTGAACACCATCATTGCGAGCCCTGAGCGGGGGTGGCTGGGCCGGTTCATTCTCACACCTGGTGCGGTTCTGCGTGATCTCGCCGACACCATCGTGCACGGCGTGTTCTCGCCTGCTGCGATCGCAGTGGTTCTGGGGGTGGCCGGGGTGCTCGCCGCGGTGCGGGCGGTGGCGAGGCTGCGGCGACGCCGGCTGAGTGCGCGTGCTCGACAGGTCACCGTGCTCACCCCACCCGAGGTCGACGCGAAAGGCGCGCTCGCGTTCTGGTCGCATCTGATCGGGCAACTGCGCCCGCCGTGGGCGCGGCTGCTGTTGGGGCAGCCGCATCTGGGGTTCGAGTACACCGTGACTCCCGAAGACGGGGCCGCGATCCGGCTCTGGGTCCCCGGTGCCATTCCGCCCGGGTTGATCGAACGCGCGGTCGCCTCCGCGTGGCCCGGCGCGCACACCGACACCAGCAAGACCACCCGACCCCCGCTGCCCGACCCCGCCAATGACACCCGGCGGATCATGGCGGGAGGTGAGTTGCGGTTGGGCCGCCGTGAAGGGTTGCCGTTGCGCACCGACTACAGCGGCGATCTGGTGCGGGACCTGATCACCGCCGCCGACGACCTCGCCCCCGGCCAGGCCGCGTGCGTGCAGATCCTCGCCCGCCCGGTCACCGGCCGCCGCGTCGCCCGCGCCACCCGCAAAGCCGGGGCCGCCGGAGCCGCCGGGGCAAGCACCGGGTTCGTGGTCGCGCTGTTGCGCGATGTGTTGAACCTGCTGGCCCCGGGACCTCTCACCCGGCCCGCACGCCCGAGCGGCACGACGGGCGCCGCAAGCGGGGCGGCGGGCGACCGGCAAACCGCGATGGAGTACACCGCCGCCGCCCGAGCGGCTGCGGTGAAAGCGCGCGGCCCGCACTGGGAGACCGTCGTGCGCTACGCGGTCTCGATCCCGGTCCCCGACCATCCCGACCGGGCTGCGGTCTCCCAGGCGCGGTCGGTGGCACGAGGACGCGCCGACGCCCTCGCCACGGTGTTCGGGGCCTGCACCGACCACAACTACTACCGACGACGCCACCGCATCCGACTCGCCCGGCTGCTGGGCGAGCGGCGGCTCGGGCGCGGGGACGTGTTATCGGTACCCGAACTCGCCACGATCGCGCACCTGCCCACCGACGACGGGCTACCCGGGCTGCAACGCGCCGGAGCCCGCGCCCTGTCCCCGGCACCCCAGATCCCCACCGCCGGACCACATACGAAACCACTCGGTGTCGCCGATACCGGTGGTCGCCGCCCGGTCGGGGTCAAGGTTTCCGACGCCCGCCACCACCTACACATCCTCGGCCCCACCGGCGTCGGCAAGTCCACACTGCTCGCGCGGATGATCCTCGATGACGCCGACGCCGGACGCGGGACGATCGTCGTCGACCCGAAAGGCGACCTCGTCACCGACGTCCTGTCACGGCTGCCGTCCCGCCTCGGGGATCGGGTCGTGCTGTTCGACGCCGACTCGCCGGCACCGCCACCGTGTGTGAACCCCCTCGACATCGGCCGGATCGGGCGCGCGGGCCTGGATTTGGCGGTGGACAACCTCGTCACCGTGTTCCACCGCATCTTCAGCCAATGGTGGGGGCCGCGCACCGATGACATCATGCGCGCGAGCCTGCTCACCTTGTGCGCCCAACCTGGTACCGCCACCCTGGCCGATCTGCCTCGCCTGCTCACCGAACCCGCCTTCCGCAACCGGGTCACCCGCACCACCGCCGACCCGGTCCTGCGCGGATTCTGGGACAGCTACGAACAACTCACCGACACCGGCCGAGCCCAACTCATCGGGCCACTACTCAACAAACTGCGGGCGTTCCTACTGCGACCGTTCGTGCGCTCGGCCATCGCGGGCGGACCCTCCACCGTCGAATTCGCCGACATTCTCGACCACGGCGGAATCTGCCTCGCCCGCTTACCGAAAGGCTCACTCGGGGAGGAGACCAGCCGCCTGGTCGGCTCCCTGCTCGTCGCCCGCACCTGGCAGGCGGTGACTGCCCGCGCCCGCATTCCCGCCGCAGACCGCCCCGACGCCGCGCTCGTCCTTGACGAGGCGCAGAACTTCTTGAACCTGTCCACCCCGGTCGAGGACATGCTCGCCGAAGCCCGCGGACTACGCCTGTCACTGCTACTGGCCCACCAGAACCTCGGACAGCTCTCCCGCGAGCTGCGCGACGGCATCTCCGCCAACGCCCGCAACAAAATCATCTTCGCCGTGTCCCCCGACGACGCCCGTGATCTGGCCCGCCACACCGACCCGTGGCTGTCCGAGCACGACCTGACCCATCTCGACGCCTTCCACGCCGCCGCACGGCTGCTGGTCGACGGACAGAACGCGCGACCGTTCACCCTCACCACCCGGCCGTTGCCAGCGCCGACTCCGGGGCGTGCCCGTGAGATCGCCGCCGCCGCCCGCGCCCGCCTCACCACACCCGACAACCCCGCATCCGGCGGCAAACCCGCCGTCCCGAACGGCGCGGCACCCGCCGGACGCGACCCCCGGCTGCCCTAACGGGCCACACCCCATCCGCCCCGCCCCCGGGGACGAGGACGCCGTTCCCCGCGTCCTCGTCCCCGAGAAAGGCTCAACCACGCCGATGATCGCCCACCCTGATCGGCAAGCCGATTTGCGCGCGCCCCGCCCCGCCCGATCCCGGCCCTCGGGATCGGAGAAGGTGGTGGTTCCGTTGACCGGCCGTGACCGCTGGATTCTGCGGATGCTGCACGAGCATCGCGTCCTGACCACCGGCCAGCTCGCCGAGCTGGCCTTCCCGACCCCCAAGATCGCCCGCCGCCGCCTGGCGATACTCCACGACTACCGGGTCCTGGACCGGTTCCGGCCCCTGCGCACCCGAGGCAGCGCCCCCTCTCACTGGACACTCGCACCCGCCGGAGCCACCGTCCTCGCCGCCGAAGCCGCAACCAGCGTCCGCGAACTCGGCTACAACCACCAACAAACCCTCGCCATCGCCCACAGCCTGCACCTGACCCACACCCTCGGCGTCAACCAATGGTTCACCACCCTCACCACCCACCACCACGACGGAGACGGTCGGGTGGTGGCGTGGTGGTCACAGACCCGCTGCCAGCGGCTGTGGGGCGACCTCGCTCGCCCCGACGCCTTCGGCCGCTACACCCACACCGGGCTGGTGTTGGACTTCTTTCTCGAATACGACCTCGCCACCACCGCCCTGCCCCGCGTCGCCGCGAAGCTGCACGGCTACAGCGAGCTGGCCCGCACCACCGGCGTCATCACCCCCGTCCTGCTCTGGATGCCCACTCTTCTGCGCGAATCCAGCGCGCGCCACGCCGTGGCCCAGACGTGGGCACGGCTGCCCGACCCCGACGCGGTGCCGGTCGCCACCGCCGCCGCCGAACTGCTGGCCTCCATAACCGATCCGAGCCCCGCCGACCGGGTGTGGCTGCCCCTCGACACAACCGAGACCAGCCGTCTGCGCCTGCACGAGCTGGCCGCGGTGTGGCCGCGCCGCACCGGGCCGGGCACCGATATCGACGCCGAGCCCAGCGCGGCCACCCTCGGCGGGCAGGTCATGCTCGCGCCGCCACCACCACATCCGCCGACCCTCGAGGGCCGGTGAGAAGGCGATGCTGGTCAAGGTCCTCGGCGCGGGATCTGCCGCGGTCGTGTTCTGTGTCGTCGTGATCGCCGCCGTGGTCACCACCGTCATCGTCTACGACCAGCCCCTGCCCGCCCCCGGCTCGTCCGCGGGGGCGGGCAGCACACCGAGCCCCCAAGCGCGAGAAGACATCCCACCGGAGCTGCTGGTGCTCTACCAGAACGCCGCCGGTGATTGCCCTGGCCTGGACTGGTCGGTGCTCGCCGCGATCGGCAAGATCGAAACCGACCACGGCCGCTCACCGCTACCAGGCGTGCAGACCGGGGAGAACTCCGCCGGGGCCGGGGGGCTGATGCAGTTCCTGGACCCGACCTTCGATGCCGTGGTGACCAGGCACCCCTTGCCTGCGGGTGGGGCGAGTCCGCCCTCGCGCTACAACCCGAGTGACGCCATCCACGCCGCCGCCCACTACCTGTGCGACTCCGGCGCACCCGCTGATCTGCGTGCGGCGATCTTCGCCTACAACCACGCCGACTGGTATGTGGACCAGGTCCTGGCCCAAGCCAGCCGTTACCGGCTCGACCCACCACCGGGCAGCGGCGACTGCCGAACCGTCCAAGCCTCCAGCCCCGCTGCCGCACAAGCGATCTCGTTCGCGTGCGGCCAGCTCGGCCAGCCCTACGTGTGGGGCGGCAACGGCCCCGCCATCAACGGCGGCTGGGACTGCTCCGGGCTCACCCAAGCCGCCTACCGGACCTCCGGAATCACCTTGCCTCGCACCACCTACGACCAAATCCACACCGGCGCGCGCATCCCCGAAAACCAGCTCGCCCCTGGTGATCTCGTGTTCTACGGCACCACCGACAACAACGTCCACCACGTCGGCCTGTTCCTGGGAGCCGGGCGGATGGTGCACGCGCCGGATGTGGGACAGCCGGTCCAAGTCAGTGACTACCGCTATCCCGGTGACGACTACTACGCCGCTACTCGCCCCGCCGCCATTCCCCCTGCGGCACAGAGCGATTCGCGCGCCTCACCGTAGCCCGACGCCGGGGCTCGCTGTTCGACGAATACCGAACACTACCCCGACCTTTCGAAAACGTCTCGGAGACCACGAATCCCGGCACCAGGACACCGACTCCAACCCCGGACAGGAGATCGCATCACCATGCGCACCCGCCACCACACCCACTCTCGGACCGCCCGCACCCACCATTTCGCTCGTGCGCTGCTGTGCGCCGCCGTCGCCACCGCGACCGTCGTCGGGGCCGGTGTCGCCGCCGCAGACCCGACACCGGCCCCCGCCGCCGCGAACTGCCCGCGCTGGACCGCGCTGCTGGTACCGGGCACGTCCGAGACCACCCCGGCCGCCGACCCGGCGCGGCCGGTGGGGATGCTCGCCCCGCTCGCCGAGGGCCTGGCCGCGCGCTACGGCAGCGCCATCGACGTGCGCACTCTCGCCTACACCGCCGACGCGGCCCCCTACGCCACCTCGCAAATCCAAGGCGGACAAGCACTCACGGCCACCCTCGCCCGATTGTGCTCGGGTACGCGGGTGGTGCTCGCCGGCTACTCCCAAGGCGCCGATATCGTCGGTGACCTCGCCACCGCGATCGGCAACAACCGAGGCCCAATACCCGCCTCCCGAGTCGTGGCGGTCGGACTCGTCTCCGACCCGCGCCGCGACCCCACCACCACCCAGCTCGGGGATCCCGTGTCCGGCCAGGGCATCGCCGGTCCCCGCCCCCACAACTTCGGTGACCTCACCGACCGTGTCCGCACTCTCTGCGCCGAGGGTGACCTCTACTGCTCGACCTCACCCCAGGCATCACCGGCCCTCACCGCGGTAGGCCGCGCCGTCACCTCCACCCCAGTCCCGGACTCGACGTCGGCCGCGATGCCCAGCACGAGCACGGGCACGAGCGGGACAGCACCGGCCACGATCCCGGCCTCAACCGCAGGACTGAATCCCTCGCAGGTCATCGAGCAGGTGGTCACCGTGCTGGGTGGGCTGGCCGGGTTCGCCGCGAACCTGCCCGCCATCATCAATGACCTCGCCCAGCTACCCGCGCTCGTCGCCACCGGCGACATCCCCGGCCTGCACCGGGTCGCAGGAGACCTGAACAACCAGTTCAACCCCCTGGTTAGCATGGTCGCCGGTATCGATCTGCATCTGGTGGCTCGGGCGTTGATGTTGGCCGCGCCGTTGGACGCCTCGGGCTGGGTCGGGGTCGCCGCTCAGATCGTCGGGCTCCTCGCGGGTCTGGACATCGGACGGATCGCCACCGACATCGGGCAAGCACAGGAGATCGCCTGGAGCGCCCTTCAGAAACTCGCCGCGGGTGACCCTCTCGCGGCGCTGCTCACGCTGTCGGGAGTCGTCACCGTCGTCACCGTCGTCACCGACATCCTCGCGGCCACGGCTTCCGCGTTCACCGGAACCCAGTTCGGCTCGCTCGCCCAGACCTACACCGCCACCACCAGTCCCGCTACCAGCACCGCGCTGGGCGATCTGGCCCGCCAGGGCAGCGACGCCGCCCGATTCGCCGCCACCGGAGTCCACGTCAACGGCTACGCCACCGCCACCGCCGCGCTGCTGGACTGGCTCGAACACGCCATCGATCACGCGACATAGACCGACACACCAGCCCTTGCACAAATAAAGCGGCCGGTGGGGCCGAGCAGATCTTCTGCTCGGCCCCACCGGCCGTTTCAGGGGTGCGGGCGGGTTAGTGGTTCATCGGGTCGTGGCGGGGGCGTGTGTGCGGGTCTGGGGCATGGTTGACGCGCAGCCGCCACGTCGGCACCAGCGCGACCGGGTCGTCGGGGGCGGGGTAGGTGGTGGTGACCGCGCGGGCAGCGCTGCCGGGGTCAGTGTAGGTGATACCGGTCAGCGGCCCCGTGGTGATCCGTACGGCGGCGATCCCGGGGTGGTAGTCGGCGTCGGTGCGCTGGTTGCGGTACACGGTGAACACCGGAACCCACTGTGCTGGTGCATCGGGTTCGGCGGGTTCGGTGGGGGTGGTGAGTTGGCGGGTGGCCTCGGCGGTGACCGCCAGCCACATCTCGAGACTGTCGACGCCGTGGCGCGACGACGCGAACACCTGATGCAACGCCGCCGCGACGACGGCCGGGGTGGAAGTGATGATCATGACCGGTAAAGCCTTTCCATGAAATGACAAACGAGATCGGACGAGATGACCGGTGCCCGGCACCCCGGGGCCGAGCCCTTGGTCCCGGGGCCGCACAAGGCAGCGGTCAGGCGGTGGCGAGGGCGAATGTTGTGGAATTCATCGTCGATCCGTTTTGAGGGCCAGGGCTACCGTCCAACGGTGCGGGCCTATGCGATCGATGGCCTTGGCCGTGATGTCGTCGATGTGCTCGCTGAGCGGGCTGTTGGGGTGTCGAGCCCACTCGAGGGTTCGCCGCTCGGCTTGTTCGGCGTTGTCGGCGTCGATGGCCACGACGACGACTCGGTCGCGGTCGGGGCAGCCGGGGTCGTGGCTGAGCCGCTCGACATGCCAGCTCACCGACGGTGCCTCGGGCGAGCCGACCGGGGACGGACTCGGCGGTGTGCCGATTGGCGGTTCATCGGGTGTTATCAACTCTGCCAGGGGCATTCGAGGAGGCGTTGGCGATGAATTCATGATCGCGTTGGCGGCGGCCGACGGGTTGTCGAAGACACGGCCGTCGGGCAGCATCAGTCCGTCGGCGGTGATCACAGCCGAGAGGCTGGAATCGGGCATTGTCAGGGTCTGGCCCGGCTTGAGTTGTCCGGTGTCGAGCAGTTCGCGGATGGTTACCCGTCGGGTGCGCGGGAACGGGAACGGGTCGTCGAAGTCGTGGTCGAGCTGCCATGACGGCGCGCATTCCGTGCAGATGGTGCCGTTGTCATGCTCACACGCGGTGGGCGGCACGATCCGCAGACGAACATTGCGGGTGGCCTGTACTCGTTCTCCGGTGTCGAAGTAGGTGAACGACTCGTCCAAGTGAGCGATCAGCACCCGCTCGTCGGGCTCGTTGTTTCCCACGTCTGCGGCACCGACAGACCCGACGGCATCGGCGGGTGCGGGCGGGGTGTCCGGGACATGGTGGGCGATCACGTCATCGCCAGCGGTGAACCGGTACACGACTCCGCTGGTGATGCCGTTGTCGTAGCCGTCGAGCTCATCGATCTCGACCGCGACGTTGTGACCGTCCTGGGTTGTCAGCTCCGGCGACAGTGTCGCGTGCGGCCCGGTGATCGCTTGCGCGTGTTGCCACGCAACCGCGTATTCGGCGAGGGTGCCGCACACCACCTCGCCGTTCTCTTGGTAGGTGTAGCGCGGCCCCAGGCTTCGGATCGCGGCGGCCACGATGTCGCCGGTCTTTTCCGTGCTCGCCGTGTCTTGTTTCCATATCTGGTATGCCGCAGCGATTTCCGGGTGCCGCTGGCAGAGCGTGTCGACGATAACCTCACGAGTCAGACGTTCGTTGGTCCCCAGCCCGCCCGGCTCTTGGAGGAACACACGGTTGAATTCTTCGAGCTGATCCAAGAATTCGAGGGTGTATCCGAGTTCGGCAGTGCTCTTACTGTCGGCGTATTTGGTCAACTCGGCGCGCGCCTGTCCGTCGGGCGGGTGGCTGGAATTCGTCATTGAGAGTCTCCTGTCATCGGTGGATCGGTCGATGCGATTCGATAAGGGTGCGAATGTGGGGCGAAACACGTGGCATCGGTCGTTTCAGTTGCCCCGATGCCACGCGTGTCGCTCGGTTACGTTGCGGCGAAGCGGAATTTCTTCGGCGCGGCCGATGTTTGTGTGGCGACATCGGTTTCGGTGAGCTTGACCAATGCGTTGTGCACGGCCCCGCTCGATCGGGTGATCGCTTTCCCGATCTGGTGGGGGCTGAATTCGGTGTCCGGGTGATCGCGCAGGAAGTCCTCCACCTGTCCCCGCAGCGCACCCGGAGCCAGCCGCTCCGGTGACTCGGGTTGCGCCGCTGCCGCATCGGGAACGGGGGCTTGGGTGTCGGGGGCAGGGTCGGCGGGTTCGTCGCCCGTGGGGGCGGCTACGGCCGGTTCCGGCTGTCCCGTGTCCGGCTGTCCCGTGTCCGGCTGTCCCGTGTCCGGCCCGGGGTCGGCGGGTTCGGGCGCGGTGCCGCTGTCGGGCTGCGCCGTCGCGCCGGATTGCGAAGACACCGAACCGATCACGGGTTCGCTCGCCTCAACGGCAACGGGTTCTGCTTCCTCAACGGCGGCGGGGGCGGTCGGCTCAACGGCAACCGGTTTCGTCCCGGCGGGTTCGGCGGGTTCGGCGGCGGTGGCCTTTCCGACGGTGGTCCAGGTTTTGGCCGCTCGTGGGGAGTCCGGGTCGCGGTGGGAGCGGGCGGTCCCGGCGGTTTCCCAGCCCAACAGGATGCGTCGCGCGGTGGAACCGGCGATCCCGGCCGCACCCGCCAACTCGTCGGCGGTGAATCCGGGATTATTGCCCAACGCCACCCACAACGCTTTCTCGGTGTCGGTGCGCAGCACGGGCACACCCGCGACCGGATCGCCGCCCGCAGCGGTGGTGGTGGTGGTGGTCGGGTCGGTGGTGCCCGGTGCCGGGCGGGTGGTGTTTTTGTTTTTCATTCGTGCGGACATGACGGGTCCCTCCATGAATTACGGGATTTCGGTGGATGTTTCGGTCATGTCCCGGCCGGGGCGGAAACCACGCCGTATCGGGGAAAATCCCCCGGGGGTTCGGCGTCGTTCCCATCACTATGGACGCTCGATACCCGTGCCGATGTCAAGCGGAACGTGAAAACAATGATCCACGACCGAATTCCTCTCGTCTGTCGCCGGAATTCGAATATTGCGAGAGGAATTCGACTCTTCCGCATTTTGGTCAGTCGTCGTCGGGTATCAGGTCGGCGGTGGTGAGGTCGGTGTGCAGGTCGTGTAGTTCGGCGAGGTCGGCGTCGAGTTCGCGGGCGTCGAATTCGGCTGGGTCGTCGCCGGGGTCGGGCAGCTGCCCGTGGCGCAGGGTGGTGGCCAGGGCGGCGAGCCGCTGAGCGAGTGCCTCGGCCTGGTCGGCGAGCTGGTCACGCCGCGACTCGTGGAGGTCGGATGCGTGGGCGCGCTGGGCCGTGAGTAGCTCGCGCATCTGCTGGTGCCATCCCTCGCTGCCGCCGTCGGCGGGCAGCAGATGCCACGGATGAGCCCGACCACGCGCGCCTTCCGGTGTTCGCACCCAGCACACGAGGATGCCGTTGCGGAGGTGCACATCGGTGACCGTGGCGCGTAGGTCGGGCTGATCGGCGGGTGTGACCTCATCACCCACCCGGATCGGGCAGTCTGTCAGTCGGCACCGGGGGCTGTGAGGATGGTTGCGGGGGCGGTTGCCGTGTCATCGTCTGTCATCGCGGGGGTTCCTTCCGGGATTGCATGGGTTGTCGAAAATGCTTGCGGGGAAGCGAGATTCAGCGGGTACCTGAACGGGCGGGCCGCTAGCGTGGCGCGGGGTTCACTGCCCCGCGCCACGGTGGCGGGGTTATGCGGTGCGTACCGCTGCCACGGCGGCGCGGGCGATAGCGGCGGCGGTGTCGGCGGGGTTGGTGAGTATGTGCACGGTCGCGCCGGTCAGCGGTTTGGCCCGTGTCACGTTCGGGGTCAGCCACAGCACCGCGCAGCCGTTGGCGCGCAACCGGTCCAGTCGCTTCTGTGCGGCGGCGCGGGGCTCGGCACGGAAGCGGCCGTCGGAGATGATGACCAGCAGGCGGGTGTTCTCCGGTCGGGATAGTCCGAGGGCACCGTCGAGGGCATCGATGGCGGTATCGATGGCCTCGTAGAGGGCGGTGGCGGCGAAGTCGGTCACCTTCTGCGGCGCGGTGCCGGGGTAGGTGACCGGCAGCACCTTCTCACCGAAGGTGAGTGTGGCCGTTTCCGCTGGCATCACTGCGAGTTTCGCGCTGGTGGCGATGATCCAAGCAGCGGAGGCCACCTCAGCGGTGTAGTCGTCCATCGACCCCGACACGTCACACGCGATCCCGATCCGCAAGGGTGGCACCGGAACGGATTTGCGGGTGGTGCGAGTGAACGGTTGCGCGGTCGGAACCGCCCCGGCTGCGCGTTGGGCATCACGCGCCAGCACCCCACGCATCCACAACCGGCCCGGCGGCAGCGCCGAGGTGGTCTTGGTGACCGCACGCTCGCGCTGGCTCGCGGTATTCAGCGCCCGCGCCAGCACCCGCGCGGCGGCTCGTTCATTGTCGCGAGGCACACGGGTGGTGCGCCCGGTACTCCGGCCAGTGCGGGGACGTTTGCCGAATACATTCGCCGCTGTCGTGTCGGCGCGGTCGGTGTGGCGGGCCTCCTGTCGCGCGGCCCGGTCGGCGACGTCTGCCGGGTCGGGTGGGAGTGGATGCGCGGCAACGTTTTTCGCGACGTTCCCGAGTGCGCCGGTGACAGCTTCGCCCAGTGGGGAGCCTGGTTGCGGGGTGGTGTGGGGTTCGGGGCCGACCAGTGCGGCCCAGCGTCGCCCGAGTTCGATCATGCCGGTGGTGTTGGTGTCCGACAGGCGGTGCGCGATGCGCCACAGGGTCCGCAATTGCCGCAGGGTGTCGCGGCCGAGCACGGTCTCGATGGCGGTGGTGGCGGGTGCGCATTCGGTGGTGTCGAGTACGCCCGCGTCGATGCGGGCCAGCATGAGCGCGGCGGTGTGGGCGGCGGCGTAGCGGGTGGGCGCAAGCTGGGCGGTGGCCAGTTCGCCGCCGGTGTCGGCGAAGACCAGCTCTCGGGTGCTCGCGCGCAGCCAGTGCCGGTCGGTGGGTCGGCGGCGTAGTTGGGCGGCCTCGATGCGGGACTCCTCCAACAGCAGTGCCGCCCCTACGATTTCCGGGTGCGCGGTCGGGGGTGGGGTCCAGCGGCTGTGGGTGGCGTGAGCGCATTCGTGGGTGAGCGCACCCCAGGTGGGGGCGTAGCGGTTGCGGTCGGCATTGCGCCACGGGCGGGCGGTGGCAGGGTCGATGCCCAGGTTCGCGCCCTCGATAGCGATGGTGGCCAGGGCCGGAACGAACATCGCGAGCCCCCCGTCGGCTGCGCCGGGGGCGATGACCACGGTGAGGTCGGCGCGGTCGGCGATTGCCGGGGTTTCGGTGGTCATCGCATCGGACAGGGTTTCCCACCCGGTGCGGGCGGGTGGTGCGGCGGTCGGGGCGGTGGGGGTGGTGATCACGTGCGGGGCGGTGGTCATGGCGGGGGGTGTCCTATCTCCGAGTAGTGGTGCGGGGGTGTGGGTTTTTAGAGGCGGGTGCCCAGGGACAAGGGCTCGAGGGTGGCACCGAAAACGGTTTTGACGACCTCGGCGACGATGGCGCGGTCTTCCTCGGGCGCGGTGCCGATGAGGTTGGCGGCGGCGGTGAGTGCGCTGGTGGCGGTGGCGATCTTCTGGAACGCCAGCAGTTCCCGCAGTTGCGGTGCCCACCCGATCTCCGCTTTGGCTTGGCGGGTGGACAGATTGCGGGCCACCCGCACCGCTAACGGATTCACCCCGAGGCTGGTGGCGAGGTCGTAATCGCTCGAGACCTGCACCTGGAACGCGAAACGGCTCGCCAGGGCATCGGACAGGGTCGCCCCGTGCACTCCGGGGTTGTGGCCCGCGCAGATGTAGAACCCGGGCTCGGCTGTGATGACCTCGCCACCGTTGGCTTTGATCACGATCTCGCGGCGTCCGTCCATCGCCGGATACACACACGACAGCACGCTCGGGGCGATGAGGGTCGCGTCGTCGACGAACAGCACCCTGCCCTCACGCATCGCCCTCACCAGTGGGCCGTGCACGAACACGAAGGTGCCGTCCGGGGCTTGGGTGTACTCGCCCACGAAATCAGCGACCGTGGTGTCGCCATCGCCCTGCATGGTCAGCAGGTCACCGAACGCAGCCTCGATCAACGACGTCTTGCCCGTTCCGGGCGGCCCGTACAGCAGCACCGGGACCTCACCGGCGCGCATGGTCCGCAACACATCCACATCAGCGCTACCCGCGAGCTTGCGCGGGTGGTAGAGCATCCCGTTCGGACGCGCCACCGGCCCGCTCGTCGGTTTGCCAGCACGGGGCCGCTTACGCGGGGCGGGCACGGCGGGGGCGGGGGCCGCCGGGGCCGGGGTAGCGGGCGTGGTAGGGGCCGCCGGGGCAGGTGTGGCGGGGGCGGTAGCGGCGGCGGCGGTGTGGGAGTTGGCGCGGTAGCGGCGCGGTGCGCTTCCGGTGCGGTCGGCGTGACCGGCGGTGGTCAGTGCCTCGAGTGCGTTGCCGACAGCACCGGAGGAACGCGCCAGGGTTTTCGCGATCTCGCGGGGGGAATGCTCGCGCCCCGGATTATCGGCCAGGACACCGGCGACCATGCGCCGCAATTCACCATTACCCAACCGGGCACCGGAAGCGGGTACCGGGGCAGCGGGTGATGTCATTTCATCTCCTGAAAGTCGAACCCAATTTCACGTACACATCACGCGGATCGTGGCATACGTGTGGCGAGGTCACCAATGGGATTTTCGTGAATTCCCCGGCGAATTCCGGGGCACGTCTCGACGCTAGCTCGGCTCGCAGCGCGACCGCAACCCGAAAACACAATAATTTCCGGAATTTCTTCCGCGAGCCTGTCTATTCGACAATGCAAGGCAGGAATGAAATGCGCACAGCCAAGCTCAATCGAGACGACGACACCGACGACGAAATAAAAAGATAAAGAAAAAGAATGACAGAGATGAACAGGACAAAGGGGGACACATAGATATCCGCAAGGGTATGAACAAGCCCGGCATGGACGCGAGGAGGCCGGGGCGACCGCCGGTGAAGCATGTCTATATAGCTTTGTATATAGACAATCCTGGATGACATCCAGCCGGAGATATACCGTATGAGCAGGGGTTTCGCCGCGTCCGGGTGGGGCGTTTTGACCGCCCCACGGAATGCCCCACCGAAGACCCCACGGAATGACCCACCAATTGACCACGCCAAGATCGCGGAGCAGTGACCCGTTCCAGAATTTATCCACGACGTCGCCCGAATAAGTCTCGAATACCGAGAATCAAATGCATATCCATCCCGGATCGGACGATTATTCAAGGACGGAACAGCGACATTGTCATTATATAAACAATTCTGTCCAGAATTAGTGTTGCACGACGAGAAGATTTGTGATTCCGAGTATTTCGGGTGTGCGGCCACCGTTTCTCTCACCTCCGTCCGATGGTGATCGGTGTTGATGGATTCTATTTTGTGGTGTGGCGGAGGTGTTCGAGGAGTTGGTGTGTTTCGTGGCTCGGGGATTCGCCGATCTCGGCGAGTTTATGGGTGAGCAGTGAGTAGGTGCGGGCGAGGGCGTCGTGTTCGCCGAGGCGGGCGTGTAGGCGCAGGATGTCGTGCCAGAGGATTTCGTTGTAGGGGTCTTTCTCGATGGCTGTTTCGAGTAGGCCCAGGGTGGCGCGGGGATCGAGTTCGGTGTTGCGTGCCAGCCAGCTCAGTGCGTTGAGACCGTCGCGGCGCGCGGCTTCGCGCAGCGGTTCGACCCAGGCGTCGGTGAGGTCGGTGGCCAGGGCGGTGGTCGCCAGAGCAGCGATGCGGCGGCACGCGGCGGCCTGGTCGGTGTCACCGCTGGCGCGGCGGCGTTCGGCCACGGCCGCGGTGAGTTCCCAATAGTCGACGGTGATCCCGATCTCGGAGAGCCGGTAGTGCAGCCGGTCGTCGGTGAGCAGTCCGGTGACCTGGCCGTCGGTGGCGGTGGCGATGGCGGTGCGCAGACGGCTCAAGGTGTTGGTGAGCGCGCCGCTGAGCCGGTCGGGGGGATGCTCACCCCAGAGGACATTGGTCAGCTTGGACCGGCTCAGTCCCTCGGGGTGCAGGGCGAGCACGGCGAGGACCTCCCGGCTGCGTGGCTGCAAGCGGGCGGTGATCTCCACATCCTCACCGCCCCCGGGTGCGCGCCAGAGGATCCGGGTCGGCCCGAAGATCCTGATCGCCAGCACAGGCTCGCCCCTGCGCTGCGCTGTGCTGGGGATCGTCGGCGGCGGGCTCGGGGGCTCGGGATGGTGTTGCGGGGCACCGGGGTCGGCGGGTCGGTCGTCCTCGTGCGGGTGGGTCTGGGCCTCGGTGTCGCTGGGTGCGGTGTGACCCGGTGCCGGTACGCGGACGGGAGCGGAGGGGGGCTGGGTGCGGGCCGCAGCCGTGTCCGGCGACGGTCGCGGGCCTACGGGCGCGGGTGTGGTGGCGGGGTCGAGCCGGTACACCGTGGGCGACGGGGCCGAGCCGCGGCGAGCGACGGCGGCGGGCTGGCGGGTCGGCGGGCGAATGCACCGTTGCTGGGCGTTGCTGGCCGGTCGTGTCGGACGTAGCTGTTCACGCACGGCCGCCGCGATGGTGCGGGCGGCCGGGAGCAAACGAGGACCGCGACGCGGCTGCCGAGTCCCGTGCACCAGCGCTACGGCCGAGTCCCGCGCGCTGGGCAGGACTCCCAACACCGGCAGGGCAAGGGCCGTGGCGAAGTCGTTGTGCGGGCTGGCCCCGATGAGCAGCACACCACGGCTGCGGCAG
This sequence comes from Nocardia pseudovaccinii, assembly GCF_050942345.1. Classification (NCBI taxonomy): domain Bacteria; kingdom Bacillati; phylum Actinomycetota; class Actinomycetes; order Mycobacteriales; family Nocardiaceae; genus Nocardia; species Nocardia pseudovaccinii. The sequence goes on along the minus strand of NZ_CP192074.1, from coordinate 461,552 downwards.
TACTCGGTGAGTCGCAGGATGCGCAGGGCGGCGCGTTCGGGATCTGTGCGCTCGGGGCGGACCACGACCAGGCAGGCGTCGGCGGCGGCCAGGACCGGCGCGAGGGTCGAATCCGGTTCGAACGCACCGCAATCGGCGAACACTGTCGCCCCGAGGGCTCGCCAGCTTGCGTGCGTACCGGCCAGCAGCGAGGCGGTCAACCCCGCGCGAGTCGCGTCCGGGCCGGGTGGTGCGGCCAGTACTGGCACGCCGTTGGGCAGGAACTGCACGTGCTCGAGCAGTCGGTCGGCCTGCACGGGTGCGTTCGGGTCGATGGTGCGAGCCAGGCTCGCCAACCCCAGATACGGGTCAGTCCCGACCAATTCGGCCAGCTGCCCGCCTGCGGTGTCGGCCTCCACAACCAGCGCGGCCTCGCGACCGGGCCAGGCTCGGGCCAGAGCCACCGCCGTGGTCGTGGTGCCGGCACGCGGCCCCAGCCCCGCGACCGCGATCAGCAGCGGCGCCTGCGAGCCCGCGCCCGCCGGTGTCGGGCTCACGAGGACACGCTCGTGCCCGCCACGACAGAGAGTGTCCGACGGCACTCAAAGTTCCGACGTAGCGGGCGGATTCGGCGGGTGGGGGTTTGTGCTGGCGTTGTGGTCATCCCTGCCCCTGGACGTTGCTGATCAGCAGTCCACCACCGTCACCGGGGCGGGTGTTGATGACCTGGAGGTAGTCCACCCGTTGCCGGTCTGGACCCAGCTGCACCACGTGCACGTTCGCGGTCGTGGCCGAGATCGGGGTGATCGCCACGCAATGGGTGCTGCCTATCGGGATCGAGGCGATCCCGGCGGCGAGCTTCTCGGAGTTGATCCCGGATTCCGGTGCCAGCAGCGGCATCGCGGCCTCGGCGCTGCGATCGATGTAGTAGGCCGCTTCGAACGCCGCGATCACTCCCGCGACGGTCGCGGTGGTGTCTGCGGGGCGGTCGGTGACCAGGGTGCCCGACAACCCGGTGCACGCCCCCTCGGTCGCTGCTGCTGTCGCGCTCGGCGCTACCGCCGTGACGCGCACCGGATCACCGTTATTGCGTGCGTCGTCGGCCCATACGGCCACCACACCGATCATCACGGCCACAGTGGCCGCCAACGCGGCCCACACACGCCGCGGCACCCGATACCCGCCCCTGTTCCACAGTGGCCGTGCTACCGCTGTGTCTGCCGCGTCAGGAGTCTGTGGCAACGCCACCAGCCAGCGACCACCCTCTCGTGCCGATGGTTCCGGACTCGCCTCGACCCCGACCCCGGCCTCGGAATCAAGATCGGGGTCGGGGTCGAGATCGGGGTCGGACACCAGGTGCAGGGCCGGTGCCATTCGTGGCTGCTCGAGCCAGGCCCACGGGTCGGGCTCACTGGGCTTGGGCTTCTTGCCGAACATCATTGACCTCCCCCTATTGGGAGTTGTTCTCGCAATGGTTGATTCGCCGGGCCTGCCCGCACCCCGGGAGGGGGGTTCGGGGTGCGGGCAGGGTTCCCCGGGTCTCTAGGGGCGGGCCGCGTGCTCGGAGTCCGGCGGAACACGGCCCGTGTCCGGCGGCCGGCGAGTGATGTCCTCGCCGAGTCTGGCGAGGACATCGCTGCTGGCGGTGCTCGCGGTGTCGAGGTGGCCGGCGTCGTACTCGCGCCAGGAGACCTCGGCTCCGCGTTGCCGGTAGGCGATGAGGGTGCGACGCCCGGCCTGCACCGGGACGATCGCATCGGCACTGCCGTGATACAGATGCAGCGGCACCACGGGCTTGGTGTGGGCGAGGGTTTCCAACGCCAGCACACGTCGCCACCACTGATCGTTCCACGGGTCGGTGCGTCGGCACCAGTGCGCCAGGGGTTGCGGGAACTGTTGCAGCAGTTCGGTTCTGGTGAGGTGTTGTGCTTCGCCTACGGCGGCTATCGCGTCCTCGGTCAGCACGTGCCGCAGCGGGATGTGCTCGTAGGCTCGCGACAGTCCGATCAGCCCGGCCAGCCCCACCGCCGCGCCCGCGCCCTCGCTGAACGCGGGGGCCAGTGCCGCGAGGTCGGAGGCGACGGCTCCGGCGGCGATGCCGCGCAGATCCACCTCGGGTGCGTACCAGGGGTGCAGTTCCCCAGCGGCAGTGACCGCGCGCCCGCCGTCGGCGTATCCCCAGGCCAGTACCGGTGCGACCGGAGCACCGAGGTCCGCACCGCGATAGACCGCACGCGCGAGATCGAGCACGATCCGGCCCCCGGCGCGGGCGGCGAGGAAGGTATGCGGTCCGTGGCCGGTGACGCCGAGTCCTTCACCGTCGGGCACCGCCACCACCCACCCCCGCCCCAGTGCCGCTTCGATCCCGGCGGTGTCGGGTTCAGCGCCGATCGCTAGCAGCTGCGACGGCGCGCACACCCCGCCTAGTCCGCGAAACTCCGGGCAGTACACCAGGATCGCAGTGGCACCGGGCTCCGCGACCGCCTCCGGAATCAGCACGATCCCCGACGCGGGGATGCGTTCGGCACGGGAATTGGTGGACACATAGACGATCTGCCACGCCCCCGCCGCCTTGGTCAGTTGTGGAACGAACACCGGCCGCGTCCGCACCAGGTCCCCGGGGCGGCCGTCAGGGGCGAGGGTCGGGGTGTCGTAGAAGTCGCTGGTCATGGCTGCCTCCCGGCGAGGTCGTGGGCGAGTGCGGTCATCCACGCGACTCCGCTGGCGAGTTGTCCGGCGGCGGCGTAACCGGTGTGGCGGCCGATCACGTCGGAGTATCGAAGCCACACAGCCGGATTCATCAGATCGACGTTGTCGGCGACCAACTGCCCCCACGCGCCCGAGAGCTGCCCGGCCAGTTTCGGCAACTGCCCGACCGGATCCCCCGCCACTAGCCCGGTGATCTGCGCCCACCGGGCCGTCGCGGCCCCCGCCTCCTCCGGAGATGGTGGTGGAGTGCGGGGGTCGGCGGCGGCGGTGAGCCGCTCGGCGAGACTGGCCTCGGGCACGTAATCGACGACGCCGGGACCGATCCGGAAGTCGCGGTTGACCACGGTGGTCCAGGCGTCACCGAGCACACCCGACAGCAGTGCCTGGATCGAGCCGAGCGCTGCTAGGGGATCACGCAGGTCGGCCTGGGCGGCGATCTGGGCGGCCATCCGCAACAGGGCGGCGTGATCGGGTGCCGCGCAACTCAAGTCGCCATCGACACAGATATCGGCCACCCGGCCGGTCAACGCGCCGTAGCTGACACCGTCGGCGGCGATCCCGTGCCCGGAGGTGGGCGCGGTGGTGATCGCCACCCCCGACACCGCCACCCCGGACGTGCCCGGGGCGGGGTCCGGGGTGAGTTGGCCGGGGCGGCCGGGGAAGACCGCCGATCCCGGGGCGCGGTCGGGATCGGAGTAGAGAGCGATGCCCGCGACCCGCTCGGCCGGGACCGGTCCCTCGCCCGCGCCGACAGCCCGCGCGAATTCCGACACCACCTGCGCGCCTTGGGAATACCCGACCGCGGCCAATGCGGTGTCCGGGCACGCGGCGGCGATCTGGTCGGCGGCGGCTTCGAGCGCGGCGACGCCCTCGCGGACCGAGTCCGCGTAGGCGTCGGTGCCGCCGCCGGTGCCGACCGCGCCCCCGAACCCGGCGGGATAGGCGATGTAGCTGCGCGCCACCAGATCCGGGACAGCGGCCACCACAGGACCGAGCAGCGCGCCGAGCATGCCGGTATCGGCCAGCGGGTCCGCCCCGGGTGAGGACTGCCCGGTGCCCTGAACCCCGAGCACCCACAACAGAGGGCACCCCGGTCCAGGCGGGGGCGGTTGCGCCGATCCCGGCCCGGGTGCGCACAACGCACTCGTGCAAGCCGCCAGCACAACCGCGGTGAGGACACGGATCCCGGTCATGGTTGGCCTACTCCCACACCGGCCCCGAACCCCGCACCCACTGTGCCAGCGGCCACCGCGCCGACCACGGCGGCGGGAACACCGGCCACGATCGCACCGACTGCCGCGCCCACCGCCGCGCCCACCGCGGTACCGGCCACACCGGAGGTGATCGTTCCGATGACCGGCACCGCCACCACCGTGCCCAGTGCGGCACCGGCGATTCCGCCGATGGTGCCGCCGACGAGGCCGCCGACGACTGCGCCGAGGGCTGCGGCCGGTGCTCCGGCAACGACCGCGCCACCAGCACCACCGAGGGCGGCACCACCCAAAGTGGCACCGCTGACCCGATCGGAGCGTCCGGCGGGGATGCCGACCGAATCCAGGGCAGTCGCGACCTGTGCCTCAGCGCCTGCCGCCGTGTCGTTGATGGCGTCCGCGCACTCCGGGGGTAGCCAGTCAGGGCGCGGTGCTTCCCATTGCCCGACTCGAATCGTGTTCTCCGGCGCCTCGATCGGTGCTACCGGTTCCACCGGTTCGGGCAAATGCAGATCCTCGATCGCGATCGGCTCCACAGGCTGATCCACCGCTGGTGCTGGGCGTAGCCCGGATCCGTTGCGGATCTCCGGGGGTTGGGAGTAGTACACCGGCGGGGGCGGTACGGGTTCCGGCGGCGGAGCTGGGGTGGCTGTGCCGGGCTGTGCGGGGCTGGTGACACCGGGCTGATCAGTGATCGCCGCAGGCGTACTCATCGCGCTCGCGGTCGCTGCCGACAGCAGCATCACGATAGGCACCGCACCAGCGACAACCGTCCTGCCGCCACGAGACAGACTGGTGTGCACGCGGTTTCGGTGCACATCGCCGATTACACCGCGCTGCGGCACATGTGAGCGGGGGGATTTCCGTAATTTGGACATGCCGAATAAACCCTTCATCGGTCAGGGCGATAAATGAGAAAGAATGGTGAATAAGCGGGGGCGGGCGCGTGTCTTCGGCGGCCCTCCCAGAGGCGAAAGTGCTTCTGGGAGGCCGCTTCTCAGGTGTTCACGTCACAGGAAGGCGAAGATGAGCGACAGCACCTGTGCTGCCACGGTCAGACCGTTGGACAACACGATCAGCCCGTCGTTCAACATCTGGAGGGGATCCACGTTGGTTTCCTTTCAATCGGTTTGAACTTACTTCTCTATCCAAACCGTGAAACCGCTTGGAATGCCAGGGTTTACGCTCACCTATTTTTAGGTGAGGATCAGATCGTCAAATTGCTATTCTGGGCTTGTCCAGCGGGTTTGCCGGTGAATTGTCGCTGGAATCGTCAATGAATTTTTTTGCTGGATCGTCTGCGCGGCACACTGATTCGCGGCCGGAGCACGACCATGGATGGCTTGTGGTGAGCTACCTCATTGCGATCTCACGACGAAAAACCTTGTCGTGTTAGAGACCGTCTGGTAGGAACAAGAGATCATCTTGGGGGCAACCAATCATCGTAACCTTTGCTAGATCTCTTCCGGAAGACTCTAGAAGGACGGGGGGCTCTGCACATGAGCCAGAATCCAGCACATCGTGCACACGACCACACACGACGCGGGCCACTACCGCACATCCCGACCCTGGGCAGCACCTGCTTCCACATCCGCACCGAGTTGGGGCTCTCACGCAAGGTTGCCAAGCAACGTCACGGGATCAGCACCAGCTACCTGGCCGACATCGAAGCCGACCGCACCACACCGAAACCTGAAACCCTCGAAAAGATCATCGCCGGTTACGAACTCGATCCCCCGCGCACACGAAACCTGCGTGAGCTACTCACCCCCGCCGAGCACCTGCCCACCACCGATAGCCTTCGCCGGTGTGTGCACGACGACGTCGGCCTCATGACTTACCTGGGTGCGCTCGAGCGACGGGATCTTTTCGCAGCCTATGTCGACCCCTTGTGGAACATCCTGGCCTCGACCGACGGATTCCGATCATGGCTCGCGGGTATCGGTGAGAACGGGAATGTGCGGGCATGGGTGTTCAGCCCGCACGCCCGCGAAATCCTGACCGACTGGCGCTACGAAGCCAGCCGCACCGTCGCCGTCGTCAGAGCAGTGTTGGGCACCTACCGCGACTCCGAACAAGCCCGCGCCCTGATGCGCCACCTTCGCCCCATCCGGGACTTCCAGCGCTTCTGGAATTCCAGCACCCAGGTCGCCTACGGCCGCCACGTCAACGACCTGCTGCACCGACGTGACCCCGACAGCCGCGATCTGGCGTCCTACCGCATCAGCATCGCCGACCTGACCCAAAACCAGCACGTCCAGCTCGTCACCGCCATCGGCCAGCCCTACTCCGGACCCGAGCCCACCGACATCTGAAGACAATCTTCGACACGCCGGGCAGACACGCCAAGACCGTGGTGTCGCATCGCGCGGCGATCACCCCACCTTGAAACATTCGCCGCACCCGCGACGACGCGGAACCATCGGCGGCGCACGCGAACCCGAGCCGGGCCAGTATCTTGAGCAGTGTCAGCAATCACACAGTTGATAGCAACAATCTCTCGTCCTGGACGACTGCCGCTGAAACTGGATAAGGCGGTTTGCTAGCAGACAACTACTGCATTGAAGTCTTTGTCTCATGACCAGAGTCGCGTCATATCGAGCAAGACCAGCACCGATCACACGGAGCAGGCAGGCCGCAGTGGTGTGCGCCCAGCAAGCAGGTCGTTGTGCTCCGCAGGGCCCTGGTACATGCCCGCACCGTAGTAGCCGCATCGGGCGACCTCACTTCCGCGCATCGGGCTCGACTTTCGGCTCCTCAGTGTTGGCCGGTGCGAGCGCGAGGTGTTCGCCGGGTGGGAGTTCGGGGCGCAGGGGCGGGGGCAATTTCGTGCTAGCTTCAGCTCCCGATGCGCTCGAAGCACTTGAGTCGCGCGGACTTGTTACTGAATGGCGGCTGGTGTACGGCCACCCTGAAAGACGCAAGCGCTGGGAGATTGCCCGAGGCGCAAGCACTCTGGCCTTCTGGTAGCGCACGGCCCGAGGCGATCGCGGCGTCCCGCACAGGAGCGCCGACAGATTCTGGGTGGTCCTGTCCGTCGTAGTCCTCGGTACCACCATGTACTGGGCCGAACCCGACCAGCCGGGGACTCCCGGATCCGGCTCGGCTCCGGCGACGATCGAACTGCTCAACTCGACGTCGACCGTGAAGGACTGCCAATCAATGGTGCTCAGAACCACAGGCTGCATCTGTGGTACCCCTTCGCCCACACCCGATTCCGACACTAACCTGACTCGATGTCTCTACCGTTCGATCGCGGGCTGGCCCAGTTTGTCGAACATGTGCTCAAGTGCCCCAAGGGCGGTCTCGATATCTCGACAGTATCGCAGCTCCCGCATGATGCGTCCGCGAAACGGTGCCCGCTGTTGGGCTTCGATCGCACGAACGTGGTCGAGGTTCCATACTTGGCGACCACTCGCTGTGATCTCGGTGCGAGGACCGAAAAGCGACTCCAAATCCTGCTTGCGGTAGCCGCACAGTCGTAGGTCTACCTCGGAGATCATGCCCGCCTCCGCCAGGTCCCCGTCGTCGTTGACACGTTCGGAGGTACCGCGATATTCCGCCATGATCAGTTCATCCTCGAGATCGGAACCACGGACGTCGAAATTGCCGGACATAACCAAACCCCCATGAGGTTCGGGACGAGTCCTCCCCGCCCGTGCTTGCCACCGAAATCTACAGTGCGCCAACCCAACACACCAGAAATTGCCGATTCCGTGGTGCCGATTACATGGTTTCGGCTAGGCGCGCACCGTGCGTGGTGCACGCCCCGGGCCAGTGGTCAGACGGCTGGTCCGATTTCGTGGGCGGTGGCCGGTTCGGTGACGATGTACGTACGGTCGCGCGGGTCAACGGGTCGGCTTTCTCTTGGCGACAGCCACAGCACCGCGCACCCGTTCCCGCGTAGCCGGGCGAGTCGTTTCCGTGCCCTGGCACGGGGTTCGGGCGAGAAGGCTGACCCCTCCGCCACGAGTTTTGAGACCCTACCTACAGATAGAGGTGATCAGGCGGCGGTTGCGAATTCGCCGTCCCCGACTCCTGCTGTGAAAGCGATCCACTCGGCAGCCGTGAAGGTGAGCGTGGTGCCATTCGCAGCGGCAAGGCTTACTTCGCGTGATTCGTGTCGGGTAATGACAGGAAGACCGACCGGAATCTTGACATCGTGCCGTATGGCCGCGTTGAGGAACGTATCCCAGTGCTTCGCAGGTATCTCGACGATCGGCTCAGCTGCGAGATCATTGGCGGGATTCCGCCTGTACTTGCTGTCGCGGATGAACACCGATCTGCCACCGAAAGCGACTTCGACGCATTGGCCACCGTTCGTTCCGCTGTAGCTCGAGGTCCGCCACACCAGGCGGTCCTGGGAAGTCATTCCATACTCCTACGCTCGCTTGAGGCGATCCATGCGCCCGCGGACTACCTGGGCGGACTCCTCAATCGGCAAAGCCAGAGATCGGAGTCGATCTGCAATCATTTTATACATCGCGACCTGGTCCTGATCCTGCACGTAAAGGGCGCCTGTCTGATACTCGATGTACCCAAGGCTGAGCGCTTCGTCGAAGTTCAGGAGCGTGAAATCGCCGTCGAGACCAACATGAACGGCCGTGCTGGTTGGCATGACGCGAAGTTCGACGTTCTCGCGTTCCATCAGCTCGAGCAGATGCTGAAGTTGCTCGACCATGACCGCCGGGCCACCCACCAGCCTGTCGAGCGTGTGCTCCTCGATGACAGCCTGAAGACGCATTGGGTTGGTCTCGTTGGCTAAACGCTGCCGCGCCATGCGCGCCCGAATCGCCTGCGGTAGATCCAATGGCGCGATCTGACGACCACCGCTGAGCAGCGCAGTCGCGTAACCCTCGGTCTGAAGCTGACCGGTCAGGGTCATCGCTTGGTAGGTGAATTGGCTCGTCGCCAAGCCTTCGAGACCGACGAATGCCTTGAACCAGTTCGGCAGAACCTCACTGAAGGGTGCCCACCATGTGGCTTGGTCTGCTCGGCCAGCAAGAGACGCGATGCGATCGATCTGATCAATATCCGCTCCGTAGAGGCGCATCAGCTTCGCGGACTCGTCCGGCTGTTGCTGGTACTTACCGGTCTCCATGTTGTTGATCTTCGGCTGAGTGCAGCCAAGCTCCTTAGCAGCATCTGCCTGGCTGACCCCGGCACGCAATCGCGCAGATCGCAGCTCATGCCCGATCAAGAAGCGTAGCGCTGACGGGTCCGAGCGGCTGACGGTCACTCCTGGGTCCTCCTGAGATCCAAAGTCGTGCGACCCAGTATTCACCACAGCTTGAAGACTACCCATTCCGGAATTCATAAGCTCTTGTATGTGCTTATATATTTGCTTATCGTCGATGAACGGCGGTTCGACCGCAAACAACGACCGGGAACAGGGATCAGCTATGACCGTTCTCCACGATTCGAAGGTGCTATGCAGCGACCGCACCGCACACCGCGCCCGCAGTGTGCGCGTTGGCGCATGGGTAGTCAGCTACCTGCCGGAGCGGATACTCACCGAGCGCCAAGCTGTTGCAGCTCTGCTCGCGGCCGAGGAACTTTCGGCGATTCAACAGTGCGCCCAACCACTCGGCCTGACTGCACTCGAGCTTGTGGGCATGGCAGCAACGGAGTGCACCTGGCCGCTACCTGAGCAATCGCGATCAGGTCAATCGCGTACCCGTTTCGGGAGGGGGATTTCCCGATGATGCATGGGAGGGCGTTGCTGCGTGTGTCAGGTATCGCGGCGTTCAGTAAGGGTGCGGCACGTGGGCGGCGTGATGCCACGGAGCACGCGTGGAAGCCGATCCAGTCGCGGTCGGTGCAGCTTTCGGTGGTCGATGAACCGCAGGGTCGTCATCGGAGGGGGCGGTGATGTTCGAGAGCTGCCACAGCGTGGGCGAGGTAGCCCACGTGTATCGCGGGTTGGGGTTCGCGGTGTCGTGCTCGTTCGACCGTGTTTCGGTGATCGCGACTCCGGCGTTGGGGGCGGTGGCGATGCCCGCCGGTCTCGGCAAGCAGGTTCGCGAGGCGCTTCTCAAGGAGATCCGGTGCGTGTCGGTACCGATCATCAGCTACTCACGACCAAATCGCGAGTGGGTCTTCCTCGTCGGCCCGGCGTGGGGCGGCAGACTCGGGGTGCGCACGCTGGCCCAGTTGCAGGAGCGTGGGGTGCGAATCCGGGAGTCCGGCGAACGGGTGTGGCTTCCGATGACCGACCAGTCCACCGGCTGGTACTGGGTATCGCAGCCCTCGACGGCACATTCATTGCCGTCGCGGACCAGCGTGATAACCGCTGCCCGTCGGCTCCTCGGCCCGGCACGGTCTTCTGTGGTGTGGCGGTGAGCTATGCACCCCATTCCAGGTCCGGCTGGGAGCGCGACGGTCTCGGGCAGTTCCGAACCCGATGCGGCAATACTGTTCCCCTCATGTGAGGCGTTGTTGTCGGCGATCCGGGGACATCACGTAGGAATCCATCCGCTGGCGAAACTGGCGCACGAGTTCGGGCTGCTGTATCAGCGACGGCTGGCCACGTTCGGCAGTGAGTGTCGTTGCTGCGCAGGTGGACTCGTGCTCGCGGTGGATGTTTGGGTCGCCGACCGGCTGCCGATCCCGCATCCGGGGGCGAGGATGCACACCGAGACGCTGGGAGCGGTGATAGCCCGGTTGGCCCAGGCCCAGGTATACGCCTACCACCTGCTGATGACGATCGATCCTGCCGCCCCGGCCGTGCACGCGGCCTGGTACCGGCTGGCGGAACTGGTCGATGGCTACACCGATCTGACCACCGACATCGCGCGGCGGGCACGGCGACTTCCAACCTTGGGGGATCGCCGGTGACCTTCCCCGGACTTCCCGACAAAGATGCCGTGCTGGCCGCCTGCCGAGGGTTCCCCAACATGACCGACCATCCGATGCTGGACGCGGCAGGAGAACTCGCGATACTGCATTCCACCCGCGAACACACGCCGCTGAGCGCACTCAAGGATGTCGACCGGCAACGCACCCGCGTAATGCTTGGCATCGACCAATGGGTGGTGACGACCATCCCGGTCCCGTTCCCCGCCGCGCGCTTATCAACCCACACCATGGGGCAGGTCATCGACCAGCTCGCACAGCTGAGCGTGCACACCTATATCGCGCTCGCCGCCGCCCCGGAGGAACTGTTCTACGACGCCTCACTGCGGCTCGCTGAGGCCGCCGGCGCGTATCAAAACCTCGTCGACGAACTCGCGTGCGGTCTCCGCCGACTACCTCAGCACCCCACGCCGTAGTCAATGCCACTGTCCCCACAACATTTTCACCGACCAGCGCTGTTCGTCCCGTGAAAGGTAGGAGTGCACTGCCCCATGTTCGATAACCCAACGCATCCCGGTGAGCGGCCAGAGAAGGACGACGATCGGTCGTGCATTTTCTGCCGTCCCTCGGACCCGACTGTGAATCGAGTGATCGCCCGCCACGACACCTACGAGGGCTTTGTGAAGTGGATGCGTGAGGGGGTGCGTGTGTGAACTGGCGACGTTGGATCCAACCGCATCCACCACACACGCTGGCTATCTCAGGCCGCGCGACCTCTCGCTACCCCCCGCCCGCACCCAGGTATGCCACGGCGGTCGGCAACCATGTGCGGCTGTATGCCGATTGCGGGAGCGCGAAGTTCGACGACGACAACCGATTGGTCAGCGTGGCGTGCCCTGCCGTGTTCTGCGGCTCAGTCCCGGTGTTCGACAACCGGATCGGCGAACACTACACATGGGACGCCCAACCATGCCGGTGGATCGGAGCGCTGATCATCAACGACACCATCGCTGCGGCACGGGCAATCTCATGAACACGCCAACGGCTCTCGATCCTGACGGTGCGCACCTGCACAACTGCCTCACGGACCCGGGTGTGCTCACCGACAACGACGCGATACGCGCCATCAGCATCCACCACAGCTGCCCACCTCAGTGCCTGGTTCTCGGGCGGGCGCTGGACACCCTTGGCACGAAATACACCTCGATCCCCGGACCGTGCCGCCAGTCCAGCGTCGTCGAACCTCGGCAGCGATCCGCAACCCCGCCTCTGCGATCAGAGGAATTCAGCGAACTGGATCACCACCTCGCCGACCAACTCCGGAAACTCCAGAACCTTCAAGCCCACATCGAGGAGACGAAATGATCACCTCCACAACAACCTTCGCGCGCACACGGACGCGGATCACGCACTGGCCCACGCTGAATAATGCCTGCGCCCATGCAACCGCGATTCCGCAGGACCGTCGACAACAACAGCGGCGGGTGCCGCGAGCACAGGTTTCGGTGACCGCAGATTCCGGTCGGCGGGCCCACACGGTGAGGCAGCCATGAGGACACCAATGCCGTCCAAGGACATGATCTTGCAAGCCTGCGCTGGAACAGTGGCCATCCAGCATCCGATCCTGCAAGCCGCCTACGAACTGGCCAGCTTGCACGAGGCCCGCCTGGACCAGAAGGCCGACATCGGCGCGATCGACCACGAGCGCGACCGACTGGTATCCCGCATCGATAGCTGGGTGACCGCCGATCAACCCCCAGCGTTTGATGCCGCACACCAACACACCGAGACGGTCGGCATGGTGATCGACCGGCTCGCTCAGTTCTCCGTAGACGCCCGCTCCGCCTCCATGCAAAGCACGTCGACACTAGTTTCTCGCTACACCCAGCATCGCCTCACCGAACTCGCCGCGGGCTACAGCGATCTGTGCTTCGAGATCGCGGCCGGAACGCGCCGACTGCCGGACTTCTCATTCCCTGTGACGGAAGGAGATTCGGCCAAGTAGACGGACAGCATCAGGATCCGTTCGCGGCGTGACGATGCAGCTCACGAACGATGACTGTGGGAGAAGCGGGTGTGACGGTGGTGTCGTTGTCGTCGACGTCGATGAGGTAGCGACCAGCGGCCGGGTGGTCACTGCGGATATCGATCCAGCTCAGGTAGTCCTGTGGCTGCGGCCGTTGACCGTGGGTGTGGCGTTGGATCCGGAAGTGGCCCTCGGCGGTGCGAGGAAGCCGCAGCAGAGCGCGGATGCGTTCTTCGACGGCACGTTCGCCGTTGGGCGCTGGTTTCCATGAGGTCGGCGGCTGTTCGCCACGCACTCGTGGCGTGTAGCCGATCATCGTTTCGACAGCACCAGACGGGGACGGCGGCATGGTCGCGGCGATGTGCTTGGCGAGGTGGTGGCGTTGGGTGACAACGAGTTTGATGTCGCCGCCGAAATCTGGAGTTGGACCGGATTTTTGGAACAGGATGACGCCGAGGTCTGCCGTCGCCACGCCGAGCGAGCGAACTCGCTTGGGGGAGTTGAGGGATCGACCTTTGCAGACGATCCGCAGATCAGGATGTGCGAGAACCCGAAGGGGCCCGGTCAGATCAGGATCGGCTCCACGTGGGTAGCGGACGCTGATCTCCTGGATCAGCCGCGTGTATTCCTCTGCGGTCGTGGCTGATTCGAGGATGCTGATCGGGTCCGGATAGACGTCGAGCCCGGTTTCGGTCCAGATCCACGCGAATTCGTCCGGAGTGAAGCTCCACACCGTCTGGGTCTTCACTACTCGGCGCCCGACCTTCGCTTCTCGGGCTCAGCGGCTGACCCCTCCGTCGCCGCACCGGCATCGTCTGTGCTCCACCCGTATTCGGCGAAGAGGTCATCGAGGGAAGGACCCGTCCCGGAGAACCCAGCCGACTCGGCGGGCTCTGCTTCGGTGTCCGGGGATGCAGAGGGTTCCGACGCTGGCAGCGTATTTGCGGCCGGCGCAGGAGCGGCGGCGACCGCGGTCCGCGGCTCGACGGGCGCAGCCTCAACGAAAGTCGGTGGTGTTGGTTGCGGAGTGCGGACTGGTGTTGGCGGAATCGCTTCGACGATGGCAAACGGATCTGACTCGGGGAAACCGGCATCACCGATCACTTCGACCGGTGTGTCCAACCCCTCGGTCCAGTCCGAGGCGACTCCCCGCAGATAGTCGGGAGCGCGGTGCTCACCGTCGCCTTCACCGTCTTTACGTCGAGCACCGGCACCAGGCGCCATTGGCCCGGAAGTGCCCGTCCCAGTCCGAGTTGCTGCCGCCGCGCCCGCGGCAGAGCCGACCGCCCCAGGAGCAGCAGCACCAGGTGTTCCTGGAACCGACGAACCCGGGCCACCTATCCGAGGACTTGCGCCGGGACCGCCAAACCCGTTTGCGCCCCTCCTGAGTCCGGTCAGCCCAGACGCTCCGGGCGAGCCGAGGCCGTTACCGACACCCGCAGGCGTCGTTGTCGTGCTGGGAACGGTGCCCGTCGACTCCGGCATGCGCACCCCTGCCGGACTCGTACCGGATGACTGGGTCGCGCTCGGTGACGACGGATCAGACGTGGCGTTTTGCGGTGCCGTAGCACTATCAGCGCCGGATGGATCTTCAGACGTGCCGGAGCCGGTTCCCGTGTGTCCGGGACCGGTTCCATTGTTCGCGCCGATGACGCCGGGGTCCACATTCGCCCCGATCTGCGGAACCGTCGCATATGTGGGCACCCCAGATCCCGCCGGAGGAAAGGTCTCCTTATACACACTGTTCAGCGCCCGGATGGCCGCTTGCCGTGCCTCTTCCCGCGTGCGATCGACCTGATCGGAGTACTCAGGGTTGATCAGGCCGGGCAGCACCGACTGCGCAGGATTGTCCGGATCGAGTCCACCTACTACTGACGACGGCGGAGCCGGGACGGCGATACGCACCGCTTCCGCAGCCCACGCAAGGGAATCCAAGCGCTGGCTCATCGTCTCGAACACCCGCCCCACCTGGTTGGCAACCGCCGAATACTGCTGCGACGCGCTCTGGGCAGCTGACCCGCTCGCGCCTTGCCAGCCCCCGTTGCCGAACACCCGGTTCAGCCCCATCAGGTTGAACGTGGACAGGTTCGCGAGTTCGGAGAATGCCTCGAACCACGTCCTGCGCAATGTTTGCAGGCCCGCCGCGTCCAAACCGCCTTTACCTGTGCCATCACCGTGGACTGCGACGTACATCGCTTCCAGCGTCATACCCTCGAAATGCTCTTCGGACTGAACATAATCCGGGTCGGCACCCGCACCCAGACCGCTCAGCTCCGCATCATCACGACGCGCCCGCGACTGCGAATCGGCCGACCGCTGCGCGGCCACCTGTACATCACGCTGGTCCAACAAGTCCTGCAGACCGGGAATTGACGACGTGCTCGGCTTATCCTGATCGCCCATCGTGGTCCCCCTAGGCATCACCCATCGTTCTATGCGGAGACTACACGACCACAGCCAGCAGATCTTCGCCGTTGAAGCTCGGCCGAGCTGCCCGAATCCGACCACCTATCTGCTGACCCGACAGCGACTTTCGGCCGAACGTCAGCAGGCCGAACCTGATATCGACTTGTGTAAGCTTCTTCGGAAGTCAGCAGATTGGGGGCATCGGTGACCAAGACGAATCTCGACTTCGGTCAAGCCGAGATCAGCGCGTTCAACGAAGCGGCACGGTCCGGAACCCTTCACTTCGACGAGCAGTCCGTCCGGGAGGCGGTTCAACTCTACGGCCAGATGATCATTGGACTGAGAAAGATCCGCGAGAAGCTCCGTGCTGCCACGGACAGCAAGGGCTTCGGCGGATTTCCTTCCGGAAAGGAACTGCAGGACGGCTTCTCGAACAAAGCCGCAGAGGGGATGCAGGTGATCAACCAATTGATTGACGGAGCGATGCGGCTGCAGGAGGCATACCTGCGCGCCGGTCGACTCATCACCGAGGCCGATCAGGTCAACGCGGATAGGACCAAGATTCTGGAGGACGCGTCAGGCATGGGCGGCGGTACGCAATGAAACACACGAAAATCGCTGTGACGTTGATGTTGGCGGCCCTCGTGGCCGCCGGTTGTTCGGGTCGCAACAACACCGACGAGCCGACTGAAACTGCCACGTCAACGTCCGCGAGGCCGAGCATTGCCGTATCCGTCAAACCGGCCCCCGAGCAACCCCGCAATTCCCGAAGCCCAGTGAAGTACGACCCGTGTTTCGAGATCGGCGACGACACCATCACGAAGGCCGGATTCGCCCCGAAAACCCGCGAACGCATCGACCAGATTCATGATGGTTACGCGTTCATTGGTTGCACCTTCGAACGCCAGGAAGATGTATATGGCAAGACAGGCGGAGTGGGTTCATTGACGATATCTTCGACCAACGTGACTCTCGACGAGTTCCTGAAGCGTGAAGGCAACGCTGCCACAGAAATCAAAGTCAACGGCCGCGACGCTATCACCTATCGGACACCCGAAGCAGAAGCATGCAACGTCGTTATGACCGGACCGGATGCAACGATTAATATGGCGGTCAGCAGCACTCTAGCGCTCACACACTGGAATGCGTGCGACCATGCTCAGGAGATCGCAGCGATTGTCGAGTCAGGCTTGCCCACCAAATAGTTCACTCCGACTTCTCACGAGGACGGCCCGATCCATTCCGGATATTGTGTCGCCAGCGGCTCCGGCGGCATCGTGGCACCGGGCGCGACTTCGTAAAACCGCCTGTTCCCTACCCGAATCAGATAGGGAAACTTTTCGCTCCACCAAGTGAAGCAACTGTCCGGAGTCTCGTCTCCGCCCAGGAATTTTATTCTTTTGATCTTCCAGGTTCCCAACACATTCCACGCAGGCACCCTGCCCCCGCCAGCGGAGTCGTTTTCCGTAGATTCATCGCGCCGACCAGGTGCCCCGGCGTCGGTCCCGCTGTTTTCAAGAGCGACTCCCTGACAGAAAGTGTGAGCACTGCTTTCCTCTCCCGGGATTGCCTCTGGCCGGGTGTAGAATCGGCACACAACAGCTGAAACTCTATGGCTGTCAGCGGCGTAGTTCGTAATGTGCAGATATTCCGTTCTCCGCTGTTGGGGCAAAGTCCCGTGTTCAGAGTAGAAGGTCGTTTCGATATCGTAATTGCCGGGATCGTGAGGCGTTTCAAAGGCGGCGGCATATCCCGGGAAAGCTACGTCGATTCCACCGAACAGCGTGAGATCTCCTGACTCGACGGTGGCGCGCACCAACTCGGCGCCTCTGCTGAACAGGTCGACTCCCGGGTCGGCGGACCACACGTCGGAGTTGATCAACTCCAGGTTCGTGCGTGTGGGCGTTGCGGGCGTCTGCTTGGCGTCGTCAGTGGTTGAGCAGCTTGCCGATAGCACCAGCACCGCGATCGCCGCGACGCCGGATCTGCGAGGGTCACCCATCTTTTCGAACCACGTCGGAGTACCCATTGCGGATCTGATGGCCGTCGCCTCCTCCCAGTTGGGTGACCAACCATTCGAACGCGTCCTTGCGTTGCGGGTCATTTCCGAGCTTGTCTCGCATCTGCTCGTAGTTGAGCAATTGCCCGTTTCCGTCCAACATCCACGACTGCTGGGCAGGGATCTGCGGCAAGGGAAGCCCGATGTCCTGACGCGCCTTGAGAATGGCGTAGTCATCCCGATAGAAATCGGCGCCAGACAGGCCAGCAAGCGCGGCGGGACCCGGGCGACCTCCGGTGAATGCGTCCTTCAGCGTGTCCCCGCTGCCGTTGACGAGGGCGTATGCGAATTTCTCGGTAGTACCACCGAAACCGGACCCAAAACTGAACGCCGCCTTACCAGCATCGAACCATGCCGCTTTCCGCTTATAGCTCGCTTCCTCTTGCGCATGCTGATCGTCGTATTGATCCTGAACCTCGATCATGTTGCCCTTGTCGATGAGCCCATGCAGCCTACCGGCGGTCGACAACCAGCCACCGGCATCGGGGTTTGTCGGGTCTGCCCCGAACTTGGTTTCCTGCCGCAGCACTTCAGCCACCGCAGCCCCATTGAACAGCTCTCCCGCTTTATCATCGGTGTTCATCAGAGCGAAAATGTTGGCCGATCCGCTGAAACTGTTGTTGCCGTTGGGATCAGCCCAGGACGTGTGGTCCGAGCGCAGCAGATCGAAGCCGGGCTTGTCGGGCTGGTCAGCCCCAGCCAGATCCGGCACATACGGTGACATGCTCTTCGATATCGATTGCAGCAGATCAGGATTCAGCTGCCCCGCCGACTGGCCGTCGGTATTGGGAACATTCGACAACAACTTCCACGCCTCGTCGGTGCTGGTTGCCTCAGCCACGGACTGCATGATCCGGCCGGTACGCACCGCGGACTGCACATCGGCCGGGTTCCCCGGGTCCTCGACGGTGGCGTCGTTGTCCCTGAAGGTGAACAGCGAGGACACCGCTTTCCCATCGTCGGGCCATTGGTGGCTGAGGGCATCGGAAACGAAGTCCTTGCCGTTCGGGCCGGCGACAACCGACTCGACAGCCACCTTGTCCTGCCCCACCGCGTTGAAGATTCCCTCGGTAATCGCGGAGGTATCACTTGCACCCTTGCCGTCGACAGTGAACGACGTCAGCGCGCTGTGCTGCAACTGTTCATGATTGACCTGCGCGCCAAGATACTGTCGACCGACATCGAGCAGTTCGCTATCGATCGCGGACCCGTTCCTGAGTTGAGGATCGCTGACTCTGACCATATTGGCGACGGCCTGATTGTCCGCCACGCCGTTCAACTCGATACTGCGGGTTGTTCCACCGGCCGTATTGTGAAACTGGTTTACCACCAAGTCTTTTCGTGTCAAAGATGACTGGATCTGCTTGGGCAGTTGATCCGCGCCGCCGTGCTTCGGTATCGCTGGATCATTGGTGACACCGGCATTGATCTTCTCGTTCGACACGATCTGGAATGAATTCGCCAGTGCCCGTTGCCCATCGGGTGGCAGCTTGGCCATGATCTGTTCGATCTCCTGCGGGCTCTTGCTATCCAGAGACCGACTGATCTGAGTCAAGTACTCCATCTGTGACGCCGGGATCGTCGCTGTGTCACCCCGCTGCAACGCCGCAACCTGCTCCGGCGCCAACTGACCAGCCTCGATCAAGCGCTGCACGCCGTCCGGCCCCAAGCGCATCGGACTGTCCGTCAGGTTCGCCCCGTCCGCCTTACCCTGCTCGACGCCCAGCGCAGCCGTGGCAACGAAGGCCGTGCGTAGCTCGGCGCGGGCGTTGTTCAGGTCGTCGCGGACCTTACTGTCGGCTTGCACGGTGGAACGGACAGCGTCGTTCAACTCGTCCTGCAGGACAAGAAGTGCCTGCTTGTCCTCGTCGCCGACCGCCGTTCCGGGCGGAATGCTCAACGCGAGGGTGTCGGCAATGGCATAACCACGATGAGCCGCTTCGATCAGCGCACCCCGCGCACGACGCAGTGGGGCATCGATCTCGTCGTAACCCTGTTTGGCGCGCTGCGCGACAGCATTGATCTTGTCAGCAAGGGTCTGCATGGTCTTCTGGTCGGCTCGCGCACGGTCCTGCGCCGCGTGAGCACACCGGCCATCCCAGTAAGCACCGTTCACCTTCGTGACGGCCTCGACGTATCTGTCGAACAGGTGCTCAAGGTCGATGCCGAAAGTGATCCACGAGTCGCCGAGCGCGATCAGCTTTGATGGATCAGTGTTCTCGATCCAGCTTTTCGGAGTCATCCTCGCCCCTACGCCGTCCAGTCGCCGGTGGATTTCCGATAGAGATCCATAATGTTGGCCGCGTTGTTCTCGTCGGCGTCCTTGAACTGCTGGGCAACATTGGCCATCACGTCACCGGTCTCGCTCAATCGCTCCTTGAGCGTTGGGATGAGAACCCCGAGCAGTTGTTCGCTCTCGAGCAGCAATCCGGCACCCACAGATTGCAACTGCTCAGGCGAGCTGACCTCAGCAGTCCGCTTCGGCTTGACGCCCTCGGCCTCACGAGCCAGGTCGTGCAGCGTGGCTCCGAGCTTCCCCAACTGCTCCAGATCAGCCTTGAACGTAGCCATACGCCCCCCAATTCAACGGTGGAACTGTCCAGCTTTGAACCCTCAGCACCCTACCTCAGCTCAAACGGTCCGGACTTGGTTGATGATCCGCACGGGGTCAGCGTTCTCGATGAAGATCTCGATTCGTTCGGCAGGCGCGGGTTGATAGGGACGATATTCGGCGACAGCGAAAACGAATGTCCATGCGCGCAAACGGACGTCGTCCAGTAGCGGGTGACTGTTCAGGTGATCGAGTCGCTCTGAGATGGAGGTAGGGCCGTTCTGGATCGCGATCCACAGGCCTGCTTCGGCGTTGATGTCACCGACGGCTCCGAGGGGGTCAATGGCGTACAAGGTGGCGGGGCCTTGAAGGACGTTCTTGGCTTGCAGGTCTGCGTGGAGCACGTGCCGGGTCGAGTTTGTGTGTAGCAGTGCGTCTAGGACGTTCTCGGCGTGTGCGAGATGGGTTGTGGCGCCGAATCGGTTCATCGCTTCGGCGTATTGGGGGTCGGCGAATCGTTCACGGGCCCAGTCCATACGCATGTGTGCGATGTCGGCGAGGTCTTTGAGCTCGGGTGGTTCGGGCAGGTGGGATTGATTCAGTTGGGTGAGTAGTTCACCGAATTGGGTTGAGTCGGTCCCATCATTGTCGGGCCAGGCGATAGCGCCGGGGATGATGCGGGTCATCAGGAAAACTCCGGATGTGGTGGCGCGCTGCAGGACTGCTGGTGCGGCGTTTGCTGCGGCCCAGCGTTGCAGGAGCGCCATCTCGGTGTATCCGGATTCTGGATCGACGGGAATCTTCAGCACCGCTGGCGTGCCGTCAGCAGCAGCTGTGCAGTAGACGCAGCAGGACATGGCTCCGCTGTCAGCGATGCTGTCAAGGGTCAGATCCCATTGCTGGGCATAGTTGGCGATGCGTGCGGGCAGCCCGTCCAGCCAGGATCGTCCGTCTGGCTCGCCGCGGAGAAAGATGATCGCCTTCTCGAGCCTGTCGGGGATGGGAGGCACGATCATCGGGGAAGTACCTCCTGTATCCGGGCGGTAAGGGTTTCGATGTCGCGCTGGTCGTTGTAGACGTGGGTGGATATCCGCAGCAAGCATTCACCGGCTGGGCCGGGACCGACCCATGTTCGCACGTCGGCTGGGTGCAGGGCTGCTTTGACCTCGGCCACGCTCACACCGTCGAGGATGAACGATCGCATCCGTGGTGGCAGGTATTCGGTGGTCGCGGTCGGTCGTCCGCCGAGGCCTGTGATGGCATCGGATGCGATGTCAGCGACGGTTTCGCAGTACGAGAATTGGTCGCCGTCGTGCCATTGGTTCCACTGCGCTATAGCGGTGTCCAGGCATAGGCGTGGGACGGGGTCAAAGGTTCCCGGCCACGAGAATCGTTCGATCAGGTCGGGACAGTCCCATGTCAGCGATACTTCGGCTGGCCGGACCTGGTCGGTGAGTTCGGTTGCGAGCCAGAGGAATCCGACTGGTCGCAGTGTGGGTAGCCATTTGTGGAGGGTGCCGAACATCGCTGTGACGCCCCATTGCGTCGGGGCCATGGGAATGTGGCCGGGACCGTGCGCGGCGTCGATAATCAGTTGACCGCCGCGGTGTTTGACCCACTGTGCGATGTCGGCGACGGGTAGCCCGATGGCCGCCGACGAGGAGATCAGGCTCATCTGCAGATAGGTCACCGAGCCCGGTACTCGAGCCGTCAGCTCGTCCAGTAATTGCTGCGGACCGTGGAATGGCAGCGACACCGGGACGATGACCAGGCGTACACCGGTCTTGGCGCACGCGAGCTCCCAACCCCGCTGGATAGAGGAGTACTCGGTGTCGAGCACGACGACCGTGTCGCCGTCCGCCAGTGGAAGCGACTCGATGATCGCGGCCGCACCGGATGTGGCATTGGTGCACAACGTTGTTCGGTCCGGCTCGAGCGCGAACGTCGTTGCAACGAGACTCGTCTGGGCCCTGAGCCGTTCGGTGAGCTCGGCGCCGAGATGACGGGTCGGGTCGGACTCGATGTGCGCGCGGATGCGTTCGGCTTCGGTCATCACCCGCCGTGAGGTGAGGCCATAAGAGGCGTGGTTGAGCTGGATCAGGCCGGGAGCGAGCGCGAATTCCTCCTGTGCCGCCGGTTTCATGACCCGGCCACGTTGCTTCGGATCGCGGCGCGTAGCTGAGACAAGCTGGTCACGTCGAACCGGAAGATGGCATCGGCCGACTGTGCGTCATCCTGGGAGACACCGAGTTCAGTGACAGCGAAATTGACAGGATCCCAGTCCGGGCGCCGACGTCCCAGCTCGAGCAGGAGGTCGGCGAGTCGGGTGCATCGATCCGGTGCGAGGAGATCCTCGCGGCAGGCACCGCGGAGTTCGGCGAGCAGCCGATCCCCGGCCGCTGGCCCATACAATTGTTCGAGTTCGTGGATCTGGCAGGCCAGCGTGGTCGCGACCCGATCGAGCGCCGAAGCCAAGCTGACATCAAGGTATCGGGCGAATGCTTCGGCGGATTCGGTGAGCCGGTGTTGTAAGCCGAGGACCCGGCTGGAATCACGCAGATGTGGCGGATTCTCGCTGGCGACCCCGGAGGTTTGCGACATCTGGGCCAGCGCTTCGAGCAGCTGCCAGGAGCGGTCGAGTTCCAGGCAGGCCATGGTTTTCTTGCTCAACCAGTGCAGCGCTTCGTATTCGGCGTATGGGTGCATGGTTGTTCGAGCCACTTCGATCGCGAGCATTAGCCAGCGCTCAGCATCCACGGGCTCGTAGGCGGCCAGGTGCGCGAGTCCGCGATGCCCATATGCTCGCGACTGCACTTTCGCGTCGGCACCCATCGCCGTGACCGCAACGCACAGCTCGATACACCGCAATGTGTCTTGTATCGGACCGCACAATTCGACTTCAGCCTTCAGGATCAACGCCTCGCCGCGGATGTCGCTCGGTTCGGCATGGGCAGCGATCAGGCCGTCGAGCACCTGGCTGGTCTGATCCCAGCGGCAGGTCATGCGCAGATTGCGGGCCCACAGCAGCCGCACGCGTGCCTGCAGCGCTGGGGCCACCGTTTCGGTCCCGACGCAGGCCAGTGCCGCTGCGCAGGCTTGGGTGCCACCGACGTGATCGCCCTCGGCCGACAGACATTCGGCAAGCAAGGCATAGGCATCGAATGAAGGGGTCTGCTCGACAGCGATCCGCGCGAGGTCACGCGCCTTAGACACCGCACCCAACGTGAACTGGCGGCGCGCCGCAGCCGACGCCAGCGCACCCGCTTTCGCGCGGTTGCCTGCAGCAACAGCTACCGCAGCGGCCCGGACCTGTAATTCGTCGTCCCAGTCCGGCTCGGCCTCCAAGATCTCCAGCAGGCGGGCGTGGTGTCGTCGCCAGCGAGGTGCGTTGGAAGCCCCCCGCTCGCGCAGGATTTGGGCGAACAGCGGATGGTGGATGAGATAACGGTCGAAGTCCGCGCGCGGGTCCGCGGGCCGCACCAGTCCGTGTTCGGTGAAAAGCACATGCAGACGCTCGTACACGTCGTCGATATCCATGCGGGCTAGTCGCGCGAGGTAGTCGACCTCGAAGCTGTAGCCGATCAACGCAGCGATCTCGAGCAGTTGCTGATCAGCACCGGTCAGATACGACAGTCGCTCTTCCAGGACCGCAGTGATCTGCCGCGGTGCTGATCTGCCCGCCCGATCACCCAGACGCACCAACGACTCGGCGAACAATGGGTTGCCCGCACTCAGACGGACAATCCTGGACACCACATCACGGGCAACGGAGGTCCCGCTCGCGGCCTGTCGCACAAGCAGTTCTGTATCCGAGCTCGACAACCTGGGCAGATCAATCACCCCGGTCTCCGGACGGTACCGGCACAGCCGAAGCACTGCCCGCTGCAACGGATGTGTCTGTTCAGCCGAGTGCAGCTGATCAGGGCGGTAGGCCAAGACCAGAATCAACGGACCTTTGACCCGCAGCGCAATCGTGGTCAGCAAGTCGATGGTGGCGGTGTCGGCCCAATGCAGATCATCCAGGACCATCAGCACCGGGCTGTCGGTGAGCAGGTCTTCGATCAGGCGTAGGAGTTGGTCGAGTCTGCTGTCGATTTCGGTCCGCTCGTGGCCGGACGCGACAAAGGCTTGCCCGGTGCGCACACCCGCTGCCAGGAGTTGCCCGACTACCGGAACCGACTCGATCCAATCCGGGGCATGCTGGCGAAACGACGACGCGACCCGGTCGAGCCGAGTCCGCGACCCGGAACGCTCCGCCGATGAGGTCAAAGACCGCAGACACTCGCGGACAGCTTGAAAAGAGTCCGAGGCAAGGGAATTCAGCATCGCCTGCCCATAACCGGACAACAGACCAGCCTCCGCATGCTGCTGCACCGCGCGGTGGGCAAAGGTCGCCAGCAAACTGGTTTTACCGACACCGGCCTCACCACGCAGCACGACCACAGCACTCTCGTTGGCTTGGATCGCGAGCTGTACATGATCTAGGAGTTGGGACAGCTCGTCGGTGCGGTCGACCAACGCAGGGGGCGCAGCGAGGCCCGACAAGATTTCCCTTCCCACTCGTCCGACGGGTGTGTTCACGAATCATAGTCCCGGACTGAGGAATTCACCGAACAACAACGAGGACGAGGTTCATCGCGGCCACGTCCAGTCAGGCGAACAACATCGACTCGAACGGGCGGCCACCACCTGCCACGTGCCAAATAGGAGAGACCAGAACGGCACCCGCAGACCAGCATTGAGCGACAGGTCGAGTCTGCGGCGGCAAACATAGAACGGCGAAGCAGCGGGTGACCACCCCAGATTGCGTGCAGCTGCTGATGCTTGCCGCAGAGGCCGTTGGAGGGCGGTCCAGCTGAGTCCAACGTAGGAGGCTGGTGAATCGAAGGTGCCCCGGTAGGCTCGTAGACCAACCGGGAAAGATTGTCATTCCGGGGTCTGAGCGGAGCGGGCCCGTAGGCAGAGGGGGCAGCATGAACGCGGTCGGGACGACCAGCGGCCAGAATCCAAACCTGGTGCGTCTAGCCCGTCAGTCGCGGAACTTCGGCTTCCTGCTGCCCCATGTGCCGCTGCTAGTGGCTTACGGTGCCGCTGCCGAGAGCTACGTCTTCACCGACCCAAACACCTCCCTCATCAAGTCCAGGCAGTTCGGCGAGGCACTCGCCGCTGATCTGATCCGTAGGGCTCGCATTCGGAACACGGGTACCACCCAGTTCGAGCGCCTCAAGGCGCTCGACAAGGAGGGCTACCTTCACGGCAATGTAGGCGCGACTTTTCACGAGGTACGCACTCTCGGCAACAACGCCAATCACAAGGACTACGACAACGCTGACGATGCCTTCCGCGTACTGAACTGTTGTTTCCGTCTCGGCGTCTGGTACCACCGGCTGCTGACCAGCTCACGCGAACAGATCGCCTTCGTGCCGCCGGATCCGGACTGCACCCCCGCTGCGCATAACCGTCGCCTGCGCGAGGAGGTCACCCAAGCCCGCCAGGCCCTAAAAGAGACCCGGCTCACCTACGAGAACCAGGCTTCCCACGCTGAAGCAGAACATGCGGCCAGAGCCGCGGCCGAGCAGGAGCTAGCTGCTGCACGGGCTGAGCGCGATGAGATGGCCCGCTCGATCGCCATGCTCCAGGAGCAGCTGAAGTACGTCGAGGAGGCCCAGGAAACGGACTATGCGCGACAGCGCCGGGCTGAGGCCACCGACCGCGCCGCTATTTCTGCTGCTGTCGCCGAGCGTGCCCGTCTCCTGGACAACGCGGAGCAAGCAGCGCGTGATCCTCTCACCGAGGCGCAGGTTCGTTCTCGCCTCGACCTGATGTTGGTCGCGGCGGGTTGGCAGGTGCAGGATGTTGCCGAGCAGAACCTGTGGGCACAGGGCGACCATCGGGGCAGCGGCGTTGCCGTCCGCGAGACCACTACTGCACGTGGACGCGCCGACTACGCACTGTATGTGGAACGCAAGCTGGTCGGTGTTATCGAGGCCAAACGCGAGGGCTCGGACCTCTCGGCTGCCGAAGTCCAGGCCGGCCGTTACGCCGACCATCCCACCGACGCCCAGCAGCGCCTCGCCGCCTGGCAGACGCCACTGCCGTTCCGCTACGTCAGCGACGGCGGAGAGACTCGCTTTCGGAACATCCTCGATCCCGATTCACGCACCCGCCGAATCTTCTCATTCCACCAGCCGCGTACCCTCGCCCGCTGGATGCGCCAGGCCGAAGAGGACCCCCAAGCTCCCAGCTACCGCGCCCGTCTACGGCTCCGCCTGCCCGAGCTAGACGAACGTCCTCTACGTCCGGCTCAGATCTCCGCCGTCCACGGCGTAGAAAACTCGGTAGCTCTCGGCCAGGGTCAGCAAGGTATGGGGCAGTCCCGCTCCCTGGTGCAGATGGCCACTGGCGCCGGCAAGACATACACCGCGGTGACCTTCTCCTACCGGATGCTGAAGCATGCCCGCGCAGAGCGCGTCCTCTTTCTCGTCGACCGCAATAACCTCGGCGACCAAGCGGTCGCCGAGTTCGAGAACTACCTCACACCAGACGGCGGACGAAAGTTCGCCGACCTCTTCCACGTACAGCGGCTCGGCGCCGAGGGCATGAAGCCGTCCTCCAAAGTGGTCGTTTCCACCGTCCAGCGCCTGTACATGGAACTCACTGGCGAACGTCCGGCGGGCTTCGCCGAGGACAGCGAGAGGGAGCAACCGTACGAGGTTCCTGGTCCGGTCGAAGTCGGCTACAACCCGGACATCCCGCCGGAGTCCTTCGATCTGATCATCGTGGACGAGTGCCATCGCTCCATCTACGGCAAGTGGCGCTCCGTCCTAGAGTACTTCGACGCTCCCATCGTCGGACTCACCGCTACGCCCGTCGCCCAAACCTTTGGCTATTTCAATGGCAACCTGGTCAGCGAGTACACCTATCAGGAGGCCGTCGCTGACGGCGTCAACGTCGACTTCTCGGTCTATGAGATCAGCACTCGGATAACTGCCGAGGGCGGCGTCATCGCCCAAGGCATCATCCCGGTGCGTGACCGCCGCACCCGCCGTCAGCGCTACGAGGACCTGGACGAAGACGTCGAGTACGGGGCAAACCAGGTCGGGGTCGGGGTCATCACCAAGGACCAGTTGCGTACGGTCATCCGTACGTTCCGGGAACGGCTCTTCACCGAGATCTTTCCCGAGCGGGCCAAGCACGACCGAGCGACCGACGCTCTACTTTGGGACGAAATGTACGTCCCAAAGACCCTGATCTTCGCGAAGAACGACAACCACGCCGAGGAGATCGTGGAGGTTGTCCGCGATGTCTTCGGCAAAGGCAACGAGTTCTGCACCAAAATCACTCATGCAGCAAAGAGAGCGGACGAACGCCTCGCGCAGTTTCGCAACCTGCCGCAGCTACGGATCGCCGTCACCGTCGACATGATCGCCACCGGCACAGACGTCAAGCCCCTGGAGTGCCTGCTCTTCCTCCGGGACGTGAAGAGCTGGGCCTACTTCGAGCAGATGAAAGGCCGGGGGGCCCGCACCCTCTCCCTCACCGACTTCGAAAAGGTCACTCCGGGCTCCGGTCCCAAAACTCGTTTCGCGATCGTCGACGCGGTTGGTGTCACCAAGAAGAGCAAGGTCGACGCAGCTCCGCTGGAACGTCACACCGAGAAGCAGGCCAGCCTGGAGAAGCTACTGCGCAAGACCGCCGCCAACACGATTGAGGAGGAAGAGGTCTCGACTCTCGCCTCCCGACTCGCCAAGCTTGACCTCCAGATGACATCTGAGGAGCACGGTGAGATCGAGCAGCTCGCCGGCGGCCGGCCGCTTAAAGAAATCGTCCGCAGGATGGTGCGGGCCGTCTCTGCCGACGACCAACTGAAGGTGCGCGAAGCTGCAGAGCTGACCGGTCGTGACCCCGAGCAGGCGGTGCGTGACCTCATCGAGCACGCGGTCCAGCCCCTTGCTGCCTCGCCGCAACTGCGCGCCCGGCTGCTGGAGATGCGCCGCGCCAAGGACATCCTTTATGACGAGACCAGCCGCGACGAACTGGTGAGCGCGGGCGCTGTCAAGGAGGACGAATCCACAGCCCGAGAGACGGTCACCAGCTGGCGGAAGTACCTCGTCGATAACAGCGACGAGGTCGCCGCACTGACCATCGCCTTCAGTCCGGACTCCGACGTCCCCCCGGCTGCGGCCCTACGCCGGCTGCAAGATATGGCGCGCGCCATTGCCCGCCCGCCGAGAGCTTGGACCCCCGAGCGGCTCTGGACCGCGTACGAGCAGGTAGGGGAGGCAGTCCATCGGGGCGCCAGCACTCGCAGAACCAATGCCGACCTGATTTCTCTCCTCCGCTACGAGCTGGCCGGTGGAGCAGAGCACGGCGCCGCGCCGCCGGTGCCGCATGAGGAGCACATCCGCGAGCGGTACGCCGCCTGGCTCACCCGTCAGGAGCAGGCTGGCATCCACTTCACCAACCGTCAGCGCTGGTGGCTCGACCACATCGCAAACGCCACAATCGAACGTGTACGCTTCGACACCGCTGACCTCGATTACGCCCCATTCACCATTCGTAACGGCACGGATGGCTTCCTGGCTGAATTCGGCGAGCGCCAGGCGGAACACATCATCGACGAACTCGATAGGGAGCTGAGCGCGTGACGGCCATTGCCGCGAAAGCGGAGGAAATAGGAGAGGCCGGGAGCAGGACATTCTGCGGGGGTGGCAAGAGTCCCGACGACGCGAGGGGCGCGAAGCTGCCGCAGGGGTGGACACTGGCGACGATCGGCGAGCTGTGCCATGTCAATCCGCGCGGATTTGACGAGGAGCCGGACGATGACGACCTAATCTCGCGGGTTCCGATGGCAGCAGTCGAGGCAGAATCTCGACGGATGGATCCTTCCGAGACGATTCGCTACGGCGAATTCAAAAAGAAGTCGTTGACTCGGTTCCAGGAGAATGACGTCCTTTTTGCGAAGATCACTCCATGCATGGAGAACGGAAAGATCGTGAAGGCGACGGGGCTGGTAGGCGGTCGCGCGCTCGGCAGTACCGAATTTCATGTACTGCGCAGCCGTGGAGGAATTCTTCCGGATTATCTTGTGCATTATCTACTCCAGCGGAGCGTACGAATAGCTGCGGAGCCCCATATGTCCGGCGCAGTAGGCCAGCGCCGAGTTTCACGCCCCTACCTTGAGGGCCTTCAGATCCCAGTACCACCCCTCGCCGAACAGCACCGAATCGTCTATGAACTGGATGAACAGTTGGCCCATGTAGAGGCCGGTGAAGCATCGACCCGTACCGCACTACTCAAGTCCAACCAGTTCATCGAGCAAGTCTTCTTGCTGGGAACCGGCGGCGCCCTCGACGAGGTAGAACGATTTCCGGCGGGCATCTCACCTGCCGACACTGACGACGGCGACCTGCCCAACCTCCCCGCAGGGTGGTCCTGGAAGCGGCTGGGTGAGATTGCCGCGGTTGTGGGCGGCATCACCAAAGACAGCAAGCGGCAGCATGACCCCGAATATGTGGAGGTTCCGTACCTGCGCGTAGCCAATGTCCAACGAGGACGGCTGGTCCTCGACAGAGTCGAGACAATCCGGGTACCGCCGACCAAGGCAGAAGCTCTCAAACTCCAGCAAGGCGACGTGCTCCTCAACGAGGGCGGTGATCGTGACAAGCTCGGTCGTGGGTGGGTCTGGGAAGGTCAAATAGACAACTGCATCCATCAGAACCACGTGTTCCGGGCACGTGTCTTAGGCGATGCAATCTCTCCCCTGTTCCTTGCCTGGCACGCAAACAGCTTCGGAAAGAAGTGGTGCGATCGAAATGGTAAGCAGACGGTAAATCTGGCGTCGATCAGTCTGCGAAAGATTAGGCTCCTTCCGGTTCCGGTGCCTCCACGTTCGGAGCAGGACCGCCTCGTCAAGGTTATCGAGAGCCATGTCCAGGAGGCTGCGGAATTACAGCAAGCAGTCCGAGCCACGCTCGAACAGGCCGTAAACCTACGCGCCGCCCTTCTTCAGGCCGCGTTCACCGGCACCCTGGTCCCCCAGGACCCCGCCGACGAGGTGGCCTCAGCACTACTCGCCCGTATCAAAGCCACACGGGCAACAGGAGCTGGCAAGAAGCAACGGCGCGCTCCGGATGCCTGCAACCCGACCAACATCCCCGATCAGGAAGAACTGCCCCTGTGAGCATAATGAGCAGCATCGACAAGCCCGTTGCCGCCCCGCTCGCCAACGAGGCTCTACTCAGGCCCGCTCGCAAACAAGCGGAGTCCACCAGCACTCTCGTCAACCGCCTCTGGTCGTACTGCGAGCTGCTTCGCCATTCCGGCGTCTCCACCCTCGACTACGTCGAGCAGCTCACGTATCTCCTCTTCCTGAAGATGGCGGACGAGCGGGCCAAGCGCCCCGCCAAGTTCCGAAAGAACATCACTGAGGAGCCCCTCGTTCCCCCGGGCCGGGACTGGACCAGTCTGACGACTCGCTCGGGCGACGCGCTGCTCGACCACTATGAGTTCATCCTGAAGGATCTCGGGCAGCGTAGCGGCACCATGCTCGGTGAGGTCTTCGCTAAATCAAGCAACAAAATCCACGAGCCTGCCATCCTTGAACGGTTGATCAAGGACCTGATCGACCCATACCGCTGGACCACTGAGGACCAGGACCTCAAAGGCGATGCCTATGAAGGCCTTCTCCAGCGTGGCGCCGAGGACCGCAAGACCGGCGCTGGGCAGTACTTCACCCCACGTCCCCTCATCGACGCTATGGTCGACTGTGTCAAGCCTCAGGTCGGTGAAACCATGACTGATCCTGCCTGTGGCACGGGTGGCTTCCTCATCGCCGCGCATGCGCATCTTGTCACCCATTACGAAGAGCAGCTCTACGGCGACGAGGGCCGCAAACTGCAGACTGGCGCGATCACCGGTTACGAGTTGGTCCGCGAAACCGCTCGGCTGGCGCTGATGAACATGCTTCTGCATAACATCGGCACCTCAGAGGCCAAGCCGCTGATCACTGTGCAGGACTCGCTCGCCAAAGCTCCCGTTCGGCACTACGACGTCGTCTTCGCCAACCCGCCCTTCGGTGTCGGCTCGGTTACCGGCGAGGCATACACCGCGCGCACTGACTTCTGGATCCAGACGACCAACAAACAGCTGAACTTCGTCCAGCACATCTACAACCTGCTGGCAACGAACGGCCGAGCCGCGGTCGTCCTGCCGGACAACGTCCTGTTCGAAGGCGGTGCTGGCGAGACCATCCGCCGCAACCTGCTCAATATGTGTGACATGCACACTCTGCTCCGACTGCCTAGCGGCATCTTCTACGCCAACGGCGTCAAGGCCAACGTCCTGTTCTTCGACAAGACCGGTCAACGTACCGGCGGCCGCCCCGGTACTCGGCAGCTGTGGGTTTATGACCTTCGCACCGACCAGCGCTTCACCCTCAGGCAGCGGCAGCTCGGCCGCGAGCACCTCGACGACTTCGTCGCTGCCTACCACTCCGGTGGCACAGACCGTTCCGCTCGCAAACCCACTGAGCGCTTTCGGGCTTACGATTACGAAGAACTGATCACCCGTGACAAGGCTAACCTCGACCTGACCGTTCTCCGTTCAGAATCGGACTCCACCAACATGGCTCTTGCGTCCCCCGACGTGATCGCTCAAGAGATCGTGGACGAGCTGGAGGCCGCCCTGGCCGAGTTCACCTCCGTCGCCCGCGCCCTGAAGAAGAACTACGCATCTGGTACTGGCACAGGCGTGGTCACTACCGGCACTACCGAAGACGACCAACCAGACGAGACGCTGGCGGGATAGTCCCGTGCTCCCGTCACCTGCGCCGGTCTGGGTGATGGAAAGGCGACCAGCGCATCGACCGGGCGAATGCGACAGTGGAAGGAACCACGGGAGAATGACTACGGGGCGGGGCAACACAGGCGTGGGGAATGTGGTCGGCGGCGCGGGGATGTCTTCGCAGCGTGCACTGCCGGAACAGAGCTGGACCGCCGGGCAGATCGTCCGCCGTTGGTGGGCTTTCTACAACGAAAAGACCAGTACCCGCGCGCTCACTAAGATCGAGTTCGCGGAGCACATCGCTTACCTGCTCTTCCTCAAGATCGATCATGAGCGGACCAATCGCCCAGGCAAATTCGCCGTCCGTCCTGTGGCTCCGTCCGCCGACACCTGGCCGCGCCTCGTCGAACACAGCGGCGAAGCGCTCCACGCCTACTTTGCCGGCACAATGCAGACACTGGGAACCCCCGAACCAGACAACCAGCGCCGCACCCTCGCGAGCGTTCTTTTCCACGACGCCCAACCCTGGAACATTGACCGGATGAGCGAGCTGAGACAGCTCATCACGGAGGAAATCGCTCCCTACCGCTGGTCCCAGATCCCAGATATCGAGCTCGGCCGCGCCTTCGCGCAACTCCTCTCGGACTGCTACGACGACATGCTAAAGAAACGGGAGACCGGACAGTTCCTGACCCCACTGCCACTCCTCGCCGCTGTCGCGAAAGCCCTTGCGCTCACCCCAGACGATCGCGTCATCGACCCGGCTGGCGGTATCGGCAGTACCTTGATCGCCGCCCACCGAGAGATGGCGAGCTATGGCACAAGGGTCGACGACGCGGCAATCGCCGGCGCTGACATCGATCCCCAGATGTGTCGGCTCGCCACCATCAACGTGCTTCTGAACACCAAGCGGCTTTTTGCCGGAATGCCTCCGATGCTGCGTACCGACTCCCTCTCCCGGAAAGGGCGGGCGATCCATCGCCAAGACCCTGACGTCGTCGCGACCGTTGCAATATGCAACCCGCCATTCAAGAGCACCGATGCCGCCGTCGACACTACCCACCGCGATGACTTCTGGGCCCCAAAGGCAGACCTTCCCACCAACTTTCTCCAACACATCGCCATCACCCTGCCGAGAGAAGCCCGCGCCGCCGTCTTCGTCCCTGACAGCGTGCTGTTCAGCAGGGGGGCAGCCGCCACTATCCGCCGGAACCTGCTCAACCTGTGCGATGTACACACCCTGCTACGCCTGCCGACCGGTATTTTCCGGGGTACCAACTCCAAGGCGAACATCCTCTTCTTCAACACATCAACGCCTCGGCCCACCGGCGAGCCTGCCACTCGCACCTTGTGGGTATACGACGCCCGCACCGGAAATCACCGCGCGGACACTGTCAATCCTCTCACCGAGGACGACCTCGCCGATTTCCTCGCCGCTTACCGTCCCGGGGACCCCGGCCGTACAACCCGAACCCCCTCCGTGCGATTCAAGCCTTACAACGTGACTGAGCTCCTCGCCCGCCCTGACGTCAATCTGGAACTCTGGGCCGACGTCGCAGAAGTCAGCGATGATCTGGCACCTCCACGTGATATCGCTGCCGCCATAGTCGCCGAATTGAACAGCGCGAGCATGAGTTTCCAGGCTGTCGTGGACTCCTTCGACCCCCGCCATAGTTAGTCATCACGCTAAACCGCCACAGTGTTCCACAGTGTTGTTGACACCTGCCCCGGAGAACCATGAGCATCCCTCCTCGCCGCCCCGACGTCCCCACACAGGTTCGCCAGGTGGCAAACTTCTTAGATTCGACGTACGGCGATCTCATCGACATGAGCGATTTCGGCAACCGTAGGCCGGAGGATCTTGTCATCGCCCGGCGGTCCCGCGCCCTTGCTGCACACGCCGTGCGCATGGTGACGGACTGGACGCCCGCTCAGTCGGCGGCCTGCGTGATTGACGGCGGAGGCGACCAGGGAATAGACGCGATAGCCGTAGATGAGGACCGTGCCCACATCTACCTCGTCCAATCCAAGTGGAGCGAGACGGGAACAGCAAAGGCTGACGAAACTGCGGTTCTGAAGCTATTTTCCGGGCTCACGTTGATCGACTCCGGGGAATCGCGGCAATTCAACCCACGTGGCCGGGTGTTGGCCGTTCAGGCCAAAGAGCTTCTGATTTCGGATGTCACCAAGGTGACCCAGGTAATCATCCTCATGGGGACAAAAGAGCTCGCGCCGGGAGTCCGCCAGGCCATCGCGAACGGCGAGAGGGACTTCAACCACGACGGAACCCACGTCTTCCATCGTGCAATCCACTCACCGGAGATATACGCCCGAGCCCGCGACGACCAGAGGCCCGAGCCGATCACCCTCGAAGTGACGCTGTCCCCCTGGTTTGCCTGCTCCCCTTCGGACCAGCAGGCGTACCAGGGCGTTTTGCAGAGCGAGCAGATCCTGGAATGGACGCAGTATGGCAACCGGCTCTTCGACTACAACATCCGTAACCCGCTTGGCGTGACACCCATCAACAGCGAACTGGTGGAGACGCTCACAGAGGAGCCCTCCAACTTCTGGTATTTCAACAACGGCATCACGATCCTGTGCGACTCTGTGCTGGTCGAGAAGGGGTCCAAGAAGCAGCCGGAACGTCTTCCGCTCCGGCTGACCGCGCACGGCGCGAGCGTTGTGAACGGAGCGCAAACCGTGCGCGCAATCATTGACGCGGCTAAGGAGGACGGAGATTCTACGTCAGCCGAGGTCGGGGTCCGAATCATCGTCACTGGCGGCGATACCGACTTTGCAAAGCGCACCACCCAAGCCACCAACCGGCAGAACCACATCGAGGACCGCGACCGCATTGCGCTCGACCCTATCCAGGCCGTGCTAATCGAGGAGTTTCGGGCAGAACTTGACCTCGTGTACAGCGTTCGACGAGGCGACTTGGAACCTCAAGGGGACGAGGGGTGTTCTGTCGTTGAGGCAGCGACAGCGCTGGCGTGCGCACATTCCGGAAGTCGCTTCACCGCCCGATTGGTCGCGGCAGACTCCACCGACGTGCTGTGGGAGCGCGGTACTGGCGGAATCTACGACCCTCTGTTTCGCACGATGCCTGGAGTCTTCGAGATCTGGAACGCAGTCCGGGTTCTCCGCGAGACCCGCAAGGCTCTCCGGCCAGTGCGCGAACAGTACGAGAAGCGCGGAGCAGCCATCATTGATGACGGCAGTTTCCTGCTAACTCATCTCGTGTTTCGGCTGCTGCTGGAAGAGGACGCTGGAATCGGCGAGCCTGATCCATCGGAAGAGGATGCCGCCTGGTTCGCCAAGGCGTACAGGCGCATCCCCGAACTGCTGACGCGCACAGTACCTGTGCTGCTTGGCGTTCTGGACACTCGGCATGGAACCCGCTCTGACCTCAAACGAGTGTGTATTGATGACTCGGAGTGCGCAGCGTTGGTGACAGACATTCTGGACGTACTGTCCGCAGGTGGCGAGACGCAAGACGTATCTCAATACCTCCGCAAGAACGAGCAGCCGCGTAGGCCCCGCCGGCCCAACTCAGTCCACGTGATCGTTAACCAGCGGGCGCTCCCGGAGGGCGCACCGCTCCGCCTCAGCCTCCACGTCCCGGCCGAGCAGGAAGCACTGGAGGCATGGCTCGCAGCGAACCCCGTCCGATCCCGGGCCGCATGGACCAGCAACACCAACAAGGCACTCATCTGGGAGTACGACCGACAGCGCTATTCCCCCAGCGGCTTGGTCTCGCGCATGTGGGAACTCGCAGGCTGGGAAGAACGTCCTGTCTCCAACCAGGGCACTTCTCGGTGGATCACCCAAGACGGTGAAACTCTCGCCCAGCTCGCTGAACGCCTTCTCGGAAACCTAGAGGGGGAAAGCGGCATGTAGACGCCGCAACGAGCACCCTGAACGATTGTCGACAAAGTCTTACCGCGCGGTCCAAAGTATCCGCGCCTACCCCGAAACAGTCAGCGGTCGGTATCGACATCGGTCACGTAATTCCCCCACCTCGTCTGTTAGGAAGGCATGACAGGGCGGCCGATCGGTCACGGCGGCCCGCAGGGTCCGGACCGCCCAGCGGGTGAGAACGGTCGATGTCCTCGTACCCCTCGTGGGCCGCGAGGCGCTCCGACGGCCCTGCCTGTTGGTCCATCCAAGCAGCCACTGCCAGGTCTCATCCCAGCGATCCATAACTTCCTCTCCTCTGCCCGGCGCACTGCTACCTATCGCTGCAGGAGCGATGCTGTTTCAGTCGGCCCTCCCGCTGGCAGTTCACGAGGAAGACGTACCTGTCCCGAGCGCGGCGAGGATTACGCGAGAGAACCCGAAGTACAGGTGGATCAGCCCGAGCATCGAAACCATGAAGTTGTGGTGCTGGATGCCTTCCTGGTCAGGATCGTCGGCGAGCTCGTCGTAGTCTTCGCTTCGTTTGCCGAAGTGAATCAGTTCGCCGTAGTTGAACAGGTTGATGATGTCGGTCGGGTTCACATCCCCGTACATCTCCTGCTTCTCAATCTGGTCTGGTCGGCAGCCGTTCTTCTCAAGGACCATCCGGCACACGATATTCAGGAGTGGTCGGTTCATCAGCTGGCCGCGAGCTCTTCGCCACTCCGCGATGATCCCCATACGCTTCTCGGCATCCACCCCGGTCTCCTGCTTTGCGTACTTCGCGAGAATGTTCGCCACATTCGAGAAGTCGGGATCGCCGGCGCTTGAGCTGTGCAACTGCCGGAACCTCACCGAGAACCCGACGGCCACCTCATCCTCGACGCGGTCGAAGATCAGGTTCGTATCGCCGCCCTCCATGGACAGAGTGAGGCCGCCTTTGTGGCTGACGACGCTATAGGTCGAGGTCTTCTCGCAGACTTGGACGAATCGCATCAGGTTCCGTCGATCCGCCTGTTCGACTGGCTGCGTAAACGCCGGAAACTCTGTCGGATCGGGCAGGTCGAAGGCGTAGGTGAGATGCTGCCAGTTGTATTCGAAAGTCGACGGATCGGTAGCTCGTTCGATCAGCGGCGGCTTGAACTTCAGAGGCACGGGCAAGATCGAATCCTGGTGAGTGATCCAGTTGGTCACAAGCGTGTCACCACTTCTTCGTCTCGGTTCAACCTGCAACTCCGGCAGTGGTTGCCGCTGCTTCTTGGGGGGACGTGGGGGCTTTGGCGGCCTATTCGGGTTCTTCCGTCCGTACTTCTTCCTTGACAAACCGGGCGCCCTCTCGCTGGTAGATTCCTGTACTTGGTAAAGCATGACCAATTCCTCACCGCCCGAACACGCGGTTTTGCGGGGCTACCGCCTGGTGCAGATAGATCCCGGATACCGAAGCACCAGGGCCGTACTCATCCCTGATGTCGGTGTCGGGTGCGACGATGTTTCTCGGGATACCAGCCGTACGAACGGTTTTCAGGGGGCCGCGCCATGACATCGAATGAACTTCCACGCCACTGCGACGAGTGGACCGATCAGGACTAACGCATCATCGCGGGCGGGCTATCCGCAGGCCTGTCCGACGCTGAGGTGGCGAAAGCGGCTGGTAGGACGATCTCGGCAGTCTAGTCTCGGGCCAGGTATCTGGCCGGGCAGGCACAGTCCGAGCGTCAGCGCGGCGTGGAAGCGGCTCCGGGAGAAGTTCTACCGCGATCCGGCTACGACTGGGAATCGGTGGCCCGCAAGGCGCACGAGAACAGGAGCCTGCCCTACTGGGATCAGGACAGTGAAGACCGGCTGGCGCACGTCTGGGACGAGAGCCGCCGCCCCTCGAGGTCTTGGTTGCGACGCAGCCCACGGCCGGTGGCGCGGTCGATGGCGCAGCTGGAGGCCGAGCTGGGCCATCGACGAGTACGAGGTCACCAAAATGACGCTATCTCGGTCTGACGGAGTCGTTCGCCGAAGATCGTCGACCGCCTGGGCGCCTCACCGGACGGAGCGCTCGCGGCCAGAGCGCGCCCAAGCTAGAAGACCGCGGTCAGGACGCCGTGGTGGAAGCCGTAACAAGCACCTCGGTGAGTTCGGTGAGGTCGTGCAGCACGGTGGTGCCGTACTGCTCAGCAAGTCCGAGGTGATTGATATGCCTGGACCATTGCCGTTCCGTCACCACGACGTCGCAGTAGGGAACGGCTATCGACAACGCCAGGATGTCGTTGAGGTCGTTCTTCGTCCACGGCTGCTGCGGGTTGCGGAGCCGCACCCGTCGCAACTCGCTGGATACCCAACGACTTGGGATTCTTTGCAGCAGCTCTCGGATAGTTTCCTTATCGCGGAACACCTCGTCCATGGAGATTCCGTGGCGCTGACAGCGCTCCATGAGCGGGTCGATGAAGTCGGCTATTTCGCTGGTGATCGCGTAGTCGTTGAGGCGATGGCGCAGATTCTGTGTTCTGAGGTGATCACTGAGCGTGGTCTGCGCGTCGACGAACTTCTGCGCGCCATCCCGGATCGTGCGGGCAGTTTCTAGCATCAACCGATCGGAGTGGGTCGGCGTAGGCGGCGACCCGAGGACGAACAACTCCGCGACCCACTCGCGGGCCTCGGCCACCGCAGCGCGCCATCCGGGCGGGAAGGCACCGAGTATCGAAGGGTCGAGGTGGCCCAGGTCGACATTCGTGTTGAAGGCGTGATTCATCCCGACGCCGAACAAGTTCACCTGCGCGGTGACGGCCTCGCCGGTCAAGAAATGCTCGATCTCCGCGGGGACGACCACTTGGACGGGCGCGATGCAATGGAACTTCGAAAGCAGGGCCATCGTCCACGCCAGATCGAGGCGACTCGTGGATTTCTCACGACTCTGTGTTTCGTAGTAGTGCGCGCAGGACAGCACGAACGACGCATACCCTCGCGACACCGCCTCGGAGGCGAGGTCGTACACGTCCTGAAACTTCGTGCCCTGGTGATGCCCCACTCGACATTTGGACAGGTCGATCCACTTCGCCTGATCGAGGTAGACACGCAGCATCTTTCAATTATCCCTGCGCTGTCCAGGGGGCTCAGCGGTCGAATCCGCGATCCTGGGCGCGCGCCATACATGCCCCCGACCAGGCAGGTACCGACATCAGTTGTGCTGATCATGACGGTAACCGCAGCCGCCCCACAGAGGGTGTCCTGGAGAATCCCATGCGTAGCAAGGGGACTGAATGAATACCTTGTTGTGTTCGAACTACTCCGCCTGCTTCGAGATGCCACCATCAAGGCCGACCCGCAGATCGTGGTCGGCCTACTCGTCGACCGCGCCGGATTCCCCTTGGAAATAGGTTGTTTCGAAGGAAACACCGAGAAACCACCACCATCGTCCCGATCATCGAACGGTTCCGGGCTCGCCACGGCCTCCAGGACACACCGATGGTGATCGCCGCCGACGCCGGCATGCTGTCCGCGACCAACCTCAACGACCTCGACGCGGCCGGGTGCTCGTTCATCGTCGGTTCGCGCGTCACCAAGGCCCCCGGTGACCTGGCCTCGCATTTCCATTGGCACGGTGACCTCTTCACCGATGGACAGATCATCGACACCCTCACCCCACGACACGCCAAGAGCACCGTGAACTCGAAGTCCACACGCGCGGAACCGGTCTGGGAACCAGAAGCGCACCGAAGGCATGGCGGGCGGTCTGGCAGTACTCGACCAAACGAGCCGTCCGCGACAACCGGACCCTCAACGCCCAGGAAACCCGCGCCCGCGCCGTCATCGACGGCACTACACCCGCCAAAACAACCCGCTTCGTCACCCTCCGCGGCGACGCCCGCACCCTCGACCAGGCCAGTCTCGAGCGCGCCCGATCCTTGGTCGGGCTCAAGGGCTACGTCACCAACCTGCCCGTCACGGTCATGACCGCGACCGAGGTGATCGGCAAATATCACGATCTATGGCACGTCGAACAATCATTCCGCATGTCGAAAACAGACCTGCGGGCACGACCGATGTTCCACCACACCCGCGACGCGATCGAGGCCCACCTGACCATCGTGTTCACCGCCCTCGCCATCGCCCGCTACCTCCAAGACCACGCCGGCACATCGATCCAGAAACTCATCCGCACCCTACGGCCACTCCAAGAGATCACTCTCACCATCGCCGGACAACCCCACACCGCCGCCGATCCCCTCACAACCGACGCCATCACCATCCTCGAAAACCTCGAAATCCCCTACACCTGAACGGCATTGGCACACTAAACGGTGCAAGTCAGGCCTGAGTGTCCTCGTGATTGTCCTCGGGGTGATACCGCTGCTGATCGCAACGACCCTCGACTACTTCAAGGCGGCGTATCAGGGACGTGGACATGGATAGCACGGCCACAACATACAGGCGTTGCCCTCGTAGTATCAGCTGGGCTATTGGCAGGATGGAGGACATACCGGAAAGTCGGTGTAGGAGCCCAACTCCAGAAACCGAGGTACCTGCCATTCGCCACGTACGCCATTGTGGTCTACGCCTTGTGCGGCTTACTTCACAGGATTCATCTCGCTGGCATCCGCGCAATCGCTGCAAGGCCCCGATCTC
This sequence comes from Nocardia pseudovaccinii, assembly GCF_050942345.1. Taxonomy (NCBI): domain Bacteria; kingdom Bacillati; phylum Actinomycetota; class Actinomycetes; order Mycobacteriales; family Nocardiaceae; genus Nocardia; species Nocardia pseudovaccinii. The sequence goes on along the minus strand of NZ_CP192074.1, from coordinate 421,521 downwards.
ATCGTCATGGTACCAAGCTTCATCCTCGGACTGCTTGTCCCGGGAATCGTGATCGTGCTACTCACTGCGTCCGTGCCTAGGTCGCTTCGGTGATAAACAGACGCGACAGCGGTGACCCGCCGCTCGGGAATTAGATGATCGCAACGTACGGCCAACTTCGTCTCAGTCTGCCGTGCGACTGCAGAACGGCAAGCAGCAAGCTTCGCGCCCGTGTGCCAAACCAAGTCGACGAACATGCATAACGTTAGCTCAAACGGGCCTCAATACCGAGTATTACTTGCGCCATCTCGTCCGGTATCTCACTCTTCCGCAAACTTACGGACAAGGCGCGCGCGCTGACTGCTTTATACCCGCCAGCCTGCAGTTTGATATTGATGGCACTAATCAAGTCTTTGCCCGGAACGATGCCGCGCCGCCACGTCCCGTCTGTCCAATATTTATCGAACTCCGCCTGGACGCGAGAGTATGTTGTCGCAAGGTGGATGCCTTTCGGATGGTCAGCAGCCTGCTCTCGTGCCAAAATTTCCGCGAATACTCCCCCTTTTAATGTCTGGACTGATTCCTCAACGAGGATTTCGACCTCGCCGATCGCCAGGCCGGTCAACCTTGAGATTGCGGACGGGGAGACTAGATAGCTCTCGATCTCATTCCGGCTCCAGATATGTGCCGAAACTCCTTGCCTTTTGAATTCGTCAGCGATAGCTTTGACCGACGAATCGCTCAAATAGTCTCGATCTAGTATTACCGATACATCCACGGAAGAATCCAGAACTGTGGTGTTCAGCCAACCAAATGATTCAGCCAAACGACGCTTAGAGGACCCGCCCATGGAAACAATAGTCAACCCGGACTCTCGATGAAATTTTCGTGCACCAAGTGTCTTCGCGATGTTTGACAGAATTTTCATATCGTGACCCTCAACGAATAGCGCCACGCGCGACCGTAGCACTTTTGCAAGCCTCAGATTGAACCCAGAGCCAAGCGAGTCATTTAGCCCAGACAGCTCAGAATCGCTGCCGATTCGCTTCGAGGATTTTCTGTTCCTATCGATAATGACGACCGAGTCGCGATTTGATTCAGCCAAAATTTCGGGCGCGTGCGTCGCCATTATGACCTGTGAATCGCACCCCTCCAAAATCTTAACCAACCGACGCTGGAGATCAGGATGAAGGAATACATCCGGCTCATCTAAAATTAGCGAGGATACCCCGCGATGTCGCCATATATGAAATAGCAGCTGAAGCCATATCTGCATACCGTCCCCAGCCCAGTATAACTCTTTCTCTACCTTAGACTGTGCCTCGTTGAAGTAAAGATCTAACTCGGGCTCGCCCATATGTGATTTTACAAGTTCGACCCTCGTAATCTCAGGACTGTTCTCGATTAGATAGGAACAGAACTCTCTATACTCCAAAGAATCCGCTAGCTCCATCTGGTACAGCTGGTTGCGGAAGTGTTTACTTGCCAGACGCGTTCCTAGATTATCGCGGACGTACTTTGGCGAGAGTACAACCTCGCGATGCTCGACTGGAGTTAGGGTCTGAACAACACCGATCGTCGGGTAAAAATTCTTTATTACACTAATCGACGGCGGTTGGGCACCAGGAATCTGCTCGAGATAAAAATACGGAAAGAAATCCTCGCCCAAGGGCCATACGGCATAGAGAGCTGCCTTGTTCTTGAAGTGCAACTCAACCCGAGATTCTACGTCACGGAATTCGTGTGCGACATTCTCATCGGTAAAACCGCTCGAAGCGATTGAAATACGATAAGCGCGAACACTTCTTCCTCGTAATTTGTCTTGCACGACAGCATCGGTATTTCGCAGCTTGGCATGAGAAAGCAACTGGGCACACAAACGCAATGCGCCGATGGCGGTACTCTTACCCGCATTGTTCGGGCCTACCAAGATTGACGCATCACTCGCAAATTTAAGCGAGAACTTCTCGAAGCCCTTATAGTTCGTCATCTGCATCCGCGCGATCACGGGTGGATCCCCTCACTTGAACACCGCGTTAACATACTACATTTCCAGAGTATTCTCTCTAAGCCTCGATCCATGGACTCGGGTTTCGGGCTGGTCTGCGCGCCGGAGGCGCGCAGACCAGCGGGTTTCGGGTATGAGGTAGCCGCTGGTCTGCCCAGCATTTCCACGTGGATCTCGGTTCGGGCCGGTTCTGGCCGGGTGGTCAGGTAGTGACGGGTTGTGGCGGTGTGTAGCCGATCGTGTTGTGCCACAACATGAGCCATGGCTCGACCCAGGGCCAGTGGGTGGGCAGATGCAGAATCGGCCGACGTTGCGGGCGGGCCAGTCGGGCGGGGATGTTGACGATTTTGCGGCGCAAGGTAGCTGCGCGGGCGCGGCGGTGGTTGCCGCCGGCGAGGGTTCCGGCAGCGCGCAGCAGGTTATGGGCGATCCCAGCGCAGATCACCCAGGCGGAGTTGGCACCGAATTTCCCGGACGGCATATGGGCCAGGGGACCGTCGATGAGGTCGGCGAAAACGGTCTCGATGACGGCGTGTTTGCGGTGGGTGATGTCGGCATCGGCAACCGGCTCTTGCGAGTTGGTCAGGAAGGGGTGGTGACGCCACACAGGGAACAGCGCGTCGGGGTAGCGGGCGTCTTTCACCCGCCGCACGATCAGCCGGGCGGTGACGCGGTCCTTGGTGGAAGCAAAAGCGGTGTAGGAGGTTTCGGCGACCTCGGCGTCGGAGATCCACTCGCCTGTGTCGGGGTCGCGGACCGCACCGGGATAGCGCACCGGGGTCCACGCGTCATCGGGAATCGAGGCGATCGCTTTCTTCACGGCCGCGTTCTTGGTCAGCACCAGCGAGAACAGTGCCCCAGCCCGCAGCGCTGCGCGCACGACCCTGCGGTTGCCATAGGCCGAATCCCCGCGCACCACGATGGTGCCGGTGGCCCCGGCGGCGCGGGCGACGCCGATCGCTTCTGTGACCATCGACCCAGCTCCTTTGCCGGAGCCGGTTTTCCCGGCGCGTAACCGCATCCCGGCAACAACCGGTGCCGCGAGGTCGGTGCTGAGCGTGGCCGCCAGGGGTGAAAGCCCTTTGCGGAGAACCTGTTTCCCGGCGATCTTCGCATGCCCGTAGGACGCGCCCTGCTTCTGCTTGCCATAGACCGGGCGCAGCAGCGAATCGATATCGACGAAACACCGTGTCTGCGCGCCGGGCAGCAGATCGGTACGGGCGGCCAGCGCGGACAGGTGCTCGCGCATCACCGACTCCAACTGCTTGGCATGACCAAAGCTGAACTCGCGCAACAGAGTTCCCACCGTCGAGGGCGCATACACACCACCGAACAGGTGCCCCATCCCGCCGCTGCGCAGCAGGTCGATGTCATCGATACTGTCCGCACCCGCGCACATCCCGGCGATCAGCGTGGCCAGTTTCGGGGCCGGGTTGGCCGACCCGGAAGTGATCCGCGGCGAAGCTATGGCGACCTTGTCAGCCAACATGCTGGTCAGGCCCGTTTGCTCGGCCAACGTCATCACCGGGACCAGCCCAGCCACCGAGACGAGATTGTCGTCATCGAACACTGCCGAGCCCTCGGCGAACGTGTGAAACAATCGCACTGAAAGTGTCTTTCCGATCTTGCAACGATTGATGCGTGAGAACACCAATCATCGCAGCTCGGAAGGCACTTTCCCTATTCCGGGGACGGCCCACCACTGATTACGTCCACGGATCGAGGCTAAGGTGTCACATTCTGTCTGTCACAGTACAGATGTCGATCCCTCGCCTCGGCCAAAATAGTACTAATTGCCCCCTGAAGCAACGGGTTTACATCAACGCCTATCAACAGGACTCATTCGTTGCCCGCCGCTGCAGCTGCGGGTTGACGGAACCCCGTGATTCGGTCCATATAGACCGTGTCTCACATGTATGTAGTTCGATGTGTCTGCTCTGAAACTTGCTGTGTTGCATGATGTTCGGTCGTGGTGGATGCGTTGTCGCGGCAGTTGGTATCGAACGAGCTGTGGGAGCTGATCGAGCCGCTGCTGCCGGAGTCCAATCCGCGTCCGCAGGGCGGTGGTGTGGCCCCCGTGGATCAGCGGGCGGTGTTCATACGTGCTGGCCAGCGGTTGTGCCTGGCGGATGCTGCCGCCGTCCGTTCGGGGTGACGCCGCGGACGGTGCACGCCGGTTCACGGCGTGGACAGAAGCCGGGGTGTGGCGGCGGCTGCATCGGGGTGGTACTCGTCGAATGGGTAGCCCACGATTCGCAGGCGCTCCAACCCTGGTGATAGCTATCCCGGCGTTGCGGTCCCCGCGTGGGCCGCGGCAACGCCTGCCGGACGAGCTGCACGCGGGCGGCTGTGAGAGACCGACTTGGTAGGCGTTCAGACCCACTGTAGCGGATACTTTCCAGATAGTTACTATCAATGTTTCTACAACTACATTACAGTGACGGCATGGCCCAAGAGGACACCATCGTCGTTTTCACCGCCAAGAGCCCCCAGCGGATCATCCGCGAAGGAGGATCGGAGGCATGGAGGCTGGATATCGTGCGCGCCAGGCGATGTGAGTGGCTCCTGGTCACCCAGAACCGTCACAACCCGGGCGAGCAGTTCGACGCAAACCAGTCTCACGGAAGCGGGTTCCTCCTCGGACGCATCTCGCGCATCATCCCAGCGGTGTACGAGCCGCTACCCGAACGGTGGATGATCCGGGTCAGCGAGTACGCGCTCATCGAGGCTCCGAACGCCTGGGGAGGTTGGCGGAACCCCGTCCGCTATACCTCGCTCGAAGAACGGGGAATCAGCCTCGACAGCGTGGATTTCGTGGAGATGCCCGACCCGGCCGCTCCGGCTCAGCCGAGCACAGCACCAGCACCGGCAATGGGTCTGACGATCGTGCAGGCCAAGGCCGGGCTGGCGGCCACCTACGGGGTCGAGACCGGCGCCATCGAGATCATCATTCGCGGATAGACCCAGCGCTTGATGCCGTCGTCGGGCAAGAGGAAAACAGAGGTTCGCGGCCCTGCCCACCGAGACTCCGCGGTCACGGTTCGGGTACCGGCAGCTTCAGACGTTTTGCCGCCGCGCACAGCCCATTGAACCCGTATTCGTCCGCATCTTCCTGGTTCTCCATGCTGTACTCGCGCCCTTTCGGCAACTGCCGTCTTATGAACGGGGTCGGCTTGGCGCTCAGGCGTTGGGACACCGCATATCCCCCGATGTCCAAACGGTGGCTGTGATTGGTGAGTAGCAACCGCGGCGCGACTCGCGTCGGGTGCGGTGGCTAGGACGCTCAGTGGGAACGGAAAACCGTTTGGATTGCGTCACAGGAGCGATGCAGACTCAACCCATCCCAAAATTACCCCAAACTTTCCGGGTGACTGCCTGTGATTCTGGGTGATCAAGCATGCAGTACATTTCGACATAACCGCAGGTAAGGCAGTCACGTAGGATTGCAGATGATCAGGGGTGAACACAGAAAAACCCCGAACCCTTAACAGAAGGTTAGGGGTTCGAATCCCTTCGGGCGCACTTCACTCGCGGATGGCTCATGCTCACGGAGAGCGTGAGCCATTGCTCGTTTCGTCATGTTTTGTGGGGGTGGAACCCCCACACCCCGACCCCGGAGGGCTTCGCCCCCGGACCCCCTGTCTGGCCGGAGGGCTTCGCCCCCGGACGGTCATCCGGCACCGGCTGTCCGTTGTTGGTGGTCGAGCTGTGCGCTGATCATTTGCGTAGGTCGCATTCGCTCAGCCTTGCTTTTTCTTCTTCTTGCGCTGAAGCTTCTCGATCTCTTCGTGTACGTCCGCGCCGCATTCCAGACGCAGGTTCAAGCGAAACCCATGGGACGTCTGGACACGTCGACGGCGAATCGGGGGTGGTGTCCATGTCACCCACATCTCACTCAGACCGGCAGTCCAGTCACTCACCTCGACAGCGATGTGGACGTCCAGCTTGTCCCCCGGCCGAAGCAAAGAAGCCGCCCCGATAACACGAACATCGCCGCCCGGACGATCGAACATGTTGACGGAAACCCTGGCAGCGCGTGCCTAACTGTCACCGCGTCCACGCCCATCGCGAATAACAGCGTGGCGCAGGAATTCCGGAGATCATGCAGCTGCGGGCGGACATCAGCGACGAACCCAACCTTGTGCGCGGTCGGCCAGGTTCCACCACGAAACGAACTGCGCATCTTCGGATTTCAGTTCCCAGCGCGCGGCGAGCCCATCGAAGAACGCGTCGTCACCGGTCTTTCCGCCTTTCGGCTCTCCGATGTAGACCAGCCGTTCGCCACCTGCGGCCTCGAATGCGGCAAGCGCGTCGGACGCCATCGTCTCGCCCCAGCCAGGCGGCCAGCAGAGGAACAGCACATCGTCCGTGCCGCCGTTGGGACGCGCAGCGAACGCATCGAGATCCCCGACTCCATGCCACACGTCCGACTGACCGGCTGCACCGAGAAACGACACATTCTCCGTCTTGTCCGGCGGTTCCGAGTCGTATGCGTCGACGCCAACTCCCGCCTGGGTCAGCTGGGCCGCCCAATACCCGCGCCCGGCACCCAGTTCGACCACCTTGCGGTCATCGCAGAACTGAGCCACCCACTCAACCGTCTCCGGAGACGGGATGGCGTATGCGTAGGCGGCCTGCAAGATTGTCTGGGCGAACCCCAGCCGCACGCTGCCCTTCGCCCGACCGCCGTTCACCACACGTCGGCCTTCGTACTCGTACACCGACGGCGCGACGATCTCCCAGTACGGATTCGCGCTGACCGACCGGCCACCGGTCAGGTAGTGCACGAACCGCAAATCGAACGCGGCGTCGGCCCGATCATCCCCGGTTCCCGACAGCATGGGCGCGGTATCCGAGTACTCCGCCACCTTCGGGTACTCGCTGCGAAGCCGCTCCTCATCACCGAGCAACGCCGCCAGTTCGTCCCGCCGATCCGCCGTCAACGCGAGCTCAGTCATCCATCAATTCTGGCCTCACACAGCCCAATTCATGAGCACTTCCGCAGGCTCACTGGGTGTGGACACCCCTGCACGCACAAGCCCCGCCATCCTCGAAGCAGTGCGGGGCGGGGCTGTCGCTCAGCGGAGCTGCGGCTGCTTTCGGGCCATCGTTCAGGCCTCCCGGACGTTCAGGACCACCTTGCCGAAGGTTTCGGAGGAGTCCAGGAGGCGGTGGGCCTCGGCGGCTTCGGTGATCGGGAGTTCGGCGTGGATGACCGGGGCGATGGTGCCGTCTGCGATGAGGGGCCAAATGTGGCGGCGAAGTTCGGCGATGATGGCCGCCTTGCCGCCGGGGCCGGTGGTGGGGCGGTTGCGGACGTTGTTGGCGTGGATGGTGCCCCATTTGGACAGCAGCGCACCGAGATTCAGCTCGGCGGTGACGCCGCCCTGCATGCCGATCACCACGAGGCGGCCGTGCGGTGCCAGCGCCTCGACGTTTCGGGACAGGTAGGCGGCGCCCATGATGTCGAGGATGATGTCGGCGCCGGGGCCGCCCGCACCGTTCTCGGCGCGGATCGCGGCGACGAAATCGTCCTCGCGGTAATTGATCAGGACGCTCGCGCCCAATTCACGGCACAGCTTCAGCTTCTGCGCCGAGCCCGCAGTGACCGCTACGCGGGCGCCCTGGCTCACCGCGACTTGGATAGCGTGCGTACCGATTCCGCTGCCGCCGCCATGGATCAGCACCAACTGCCCCGCGTCCAGCCCGGCGGTCATCGCGAGGTTCGACCACACCGTCGCAGCCGCCTCGGGCAGCGCGGCGGCCGCACCCAGATCGAGCCCGTCGGGCACCGGCAGCACCTGCGTCGCGGCAACCACGACCTTTTCCGCATACCCGCCGCCGGACAGCAGCGCACAAACCCGATCGCCGACATGCCAATCCCGCACCCCGTCACCGACTTCGGCGATGACCCCCGAACATTCCAACCCCATGACCTCACTGGCCCCGGGCGGCGGCGGATAGAACCCCCGTCGCTGCAGTAGATCCGCGCGATTGACCCCCGCCGCGGCAACGTCGATCAGCACCTCCCCATGCCCCGGCACCGGATCCGCCGCCTCGCCCCACTCCATCACCTCGGGTCCCCCGAACCCGTTCAATTCGATAGCGCGCATCGCTTCATCCTGCCCCCATCCACCCATCCTCGCGAGCACACATCCCGTGTATCGGGTATGCGGCTCCCACAAGCGCCGCACGCGCGGGCAGGTAGTGCCCAGGTTCCGCCCTGATGACTCGCGGTGCCACAACAACACCGCAGAACCGCCGCCCGAGATCAGGCACGCAGCAGAAGTCCGGCAGCGCCTGAGTGTGCGGCTCACCCGAGTGCCGGACGTCGGTCCCGCTGGGATGGTTGGCGTCGGCGGCAGCAATATGCCGAGCTGCCTGCGGGGATGAGGGCGGGGGACTAGCGTTCCCGCCGTGAGCAGCTTTGTCGACTTCCAGAACGAGATCTACCTGGGTGGACTCGGTGGCGCGGTGCCCGAATTGCCGTTGACGGCTGCGGGTTTGGAGGACCGGGCGCGCGAGGTGCTGAGCAAGGAGGCCTTCGCGTATGTCGCGGGGAGTGCGTCGGGCGAGCGGACGGCGGCGGCGAATCGGTCCGCGTTCGACCGCCACCGGATCGTGCCGCGGATGCTGCGCGGCACCTCGGGGCCGGGTGCGCGCGATTTGTCGGTGGAGGTGCTCGGGACGCGACTGGCCGCGCCGGTGCTGACCGCGCCGGTCGGGGTGCTGGAGCTGCTGCACGAGGGTGGTGAGGTGATCGTCGCGGAGGTCACGAAGGAACTCGGCGTCGGCACCGTGCTCTCGACGGCGGCCTCGTCCACCATCGAGGACGTCGGCGCGGCGGCCGGTAGCTGGTGGTATCAGCTGTACTGGCCCGCCGATAACGAGCTGGCCAGATCCTTCGTCGAGCGCGCGGAACGGGCGGGTGCGTCGGCCATTGTCGTCACCGTCGACACCCCGAGCCTCGGCTGGCGGCCCCGCGATCTCGAGCTCGCATATCTGCCGTTCCTGCACGGCAAGGGCATTGCCAACTATCTATCGGATCCGGTCTTCCGCGCGAAACTCTCGGCGCCGCCCGAAGAGAGCGCGGACGCGATGCGAGCCGCGATCCTCACCTGGCGCGGCCTGTTCGGCAACCACGCCCTGCGCCCCGCCGACCTCGCCCACCTCCGCGGGTGGACCGATCTGCCGATCGCGGTCAAGGGCGTCCTGCATCCGGACGACGCCCGTCAAGTCGTCGACGCGGGTGCCGACGCGGTGGTCGTCAGCAACCACGGCGGCCGCCAGGTCGACGGCGCCATCGCCGCACTCGATGCCCTCCCCGCCGTGGTCGCCACCATCGGCGACCGCGCGGACATCCTGTTCGACTCCGGCATCCGCACCGGTTCGGACATGCTCACAGCGCTGGCGCTCGGTGCGAAGGCGGTGCTCTACGGCCGCCCATGGGCATACGGTCTCGGCATCGCGGGCCGAGCGGGTGTGCGGCACGCGCTGCGCGTCCTGCTCGCGGACTTCGACTCCGTCATGGGCCTGTCCGGATGCGCGAATCCGGCCGAGCTCGACCGGTCATTGATCGCGACAATGCGCTGACCCGCTCGGCCGTCGGGCCATAGTTCACGATTTGATTAATCGTGTGTCCAGGTCTTTCACGGGACCGCTAGGTTGGGCGTTTGTGCAGTTCAGGCGCGCATAGAATGGGACTCGTGATTCCAGAACCGAGCAGTCACGCGCCTGTCGAGCCGAAATGGCTCTCGTCGTCGCAGCAGCGTGCCTGGCGGGCCTATATGGACGGTAATCAGCGCTTGGCGACGGCACTGAACCGTCAACTGCAACGCGACTCAGATCTCACCCTCGCCGAATACCGGATCCTCGTCCTGCTCTCCGAGGCCCCGGACCGTTCGTTGCGCATGAGCGAGCTGGCCGACGGCGTGTTGTCCTCGCGCAGTCGGCTCACCCATCAGATCCGCCGCCTGGAGACCCAGCGGATGGTGCGCCGCAATACCTGTCTCGAGGACGGCCGCGGGGTACTCGCCGAACTCACCGAGGAAGGTATGCGTCGGCTGGAGGCCGCCGCACCCGGTCACGTCGAGGCGGTCCGCCGCAACTTCATCGACCTACTCGGTCCCGAACAACTCGAGATAGTCGGCGAGGTCTTCGCCCGCGTCGACCACGAGATAGGCAACTCCGACTGACCCCTCGGCAGACAGCGCACGGCAACGGGTAATCTCGTTGGCCTGGAGACGTGGCAGAGCGGCCGAATGCACTCGCCTTGAAAGCGAGCGTCGCGAGAGCGACCGGGGGTTCAAATCCCTCCGTCTCCGCCAAAAGCTATAGAGCAGAGCCAGTTTCGGTATCCGACTCCTGCTTGCTTCGCGGCACGTGTGGTCGCGCGACTGCGCAGAGTCGCACTGACAGGCGCTATTCGGCTTTTCGTCCCACGCCTGAATCGAGGTCTGGTCGACGATGCGCCCGTCGCGGGTCCGTGCTGATCAACCGGTCGTCGTGACCATCAATTCGCTCAGCAATCGCAGTGCGTGGTCCATCTCCGCTTCGGTCATCCGAGCCATACCGCACGATGTGCTCAACCCGCCGAAGGGACGCGGGTAATACTTCCGCGCTTGCGTCAAGGCCGAACGGATATGGTCCGGACTCGCCTGCTCGTGCACGATGCCTGCGTAGATAGTCGCGTCGGCGGTCAGCTGTTCCAACGGCTGATAGATGTCGGGGTTGTCCACATCGGCGAACGGCAGCACGTCCGCCGCTGCCAGCGGAATGTGAATGCCCTGCAGCGTCCTGCCCTCGGGCCATGCCGCCACGATGGCGTTGACCAAGAGCACAACCGGCTCGAACCCGTTGATCTGCTTCAGCCACGTGCTGTGCTCCCAGTCGCCACGGCACAGATGGATCGTGACACGGGCGCCCTCCGGCATCCGGCGCACGAATGCGGCGAGATCCGAAGCCAGCTCAACGGCTTTCGCGGCCCGCTCTTGCGCCGACTCGATCACTTCGATCGTCAACATGCGCCCGGGACTCTCGAGCTGGAACACCACATCGCCATCGAAAAGCCGGTGAATAGCGAAGATCTCTTCCAGCGCCGGTTTCCGAAACGACTCGTAATGCTGCTCGAGTCCGGCCTCACCCAGCGCGAAGTACGCGTGATCGTACGGATCGACAATGCACGCCTGATAGCTCTTGCTGCTGCCGCGTTCCTCGATCATGCGCTCCAGAATCGGCTTGGCCGCCTCGGCTTGGTCGAAATACCCGAGCAGCACCGGCGGAATCTCGAGCTCCCGCTCGCCGGTGTACTCGTAACCGGGCATACCCGGATACGCCAACTCGATGTTTCCGTCCTTCACCTTCCGCATTCCAGGAAGCGCGAAGGTACTGCGCAGCCTCGGCATGATCCAACCGGGAAAAGCCGTGTCACCCTCCGGAAATGACGGCAGATACTCCCACATCGTGCCGAATTTCTCCATCGCGATCTGTCGTGTCGGCGCGTTGGCGCTTCCCACCAGGTATGTCACGGGCAGTGAAAGAGCCATCGGGTGTCCTCTCCGTACAGATGTGCGGGGGACTATAGCGCCGACGGGCTCGGCTCGAGTCCCACTCTCCAGCTTCGATCGGAGTCGTGTCAGACGCGAGATCCCCTGTCTTGCAAGCAAACTCATAGAATCGGCGGAGCCGCTCAACACTCTCGGACGCCCTCCCGGTGCTGGGAACCGCAATGCTCTTCGCGACCGTACCGCCAGAAACCGAGTCGAGCGCAACGGTTTAGTCCGGTGCACGGCTGCTGCGAACCGGTGGTCGGCTTTTCCTGATCGCCGGGTGCGGTCATGACGGCTCGTCGATAATTGGCGGCGTGCCTCTCACCGAAGGTCTCGGCTCCGGCCAGTCCCGCTCCGATGAGCCGAGTCCGCCTTTGATAGCGCCGGAGGACTACATCACGGATCGCTTGGAGCAGTACCAAGGTTGGTATGACAAGAAAGCCGTCACGATGAAGGCCAGGCATTTGCAGATCCGGGTCCTCGCAGTGGGCGGCGGCGTGACTGTACCCGCGCTTGTCAACCTCCCGTTCGCGTGGGCACCTGTCGTGGTCACGGTGGTCAGTCTCGTTGTAGCGGCGTCGGTTTCGCTCGAGAGCGTCTTCAAGTATCGAGAGCAATGGAAGAATTACCGGTCGACCGAACAACTACTCGGCCACGAGAAGGTCTACTTCCGTACCCGAACAGGACCGTACGAGCACTTGGGCGACGCCAAGGCCTTTCGGACCCTTGTCGAACGAGTCGAAGGCGCAATCGCCGCCGAGAACTCGGCAACGCTGAACGTTATGACGACCGCCCAACAGGCGAGTGAGCCGACCTATCCTCGCGGTGTGGCGTCCAGCTGACCGCTTCCGGATCAATGCGCCCCGGGCAGTTGCGTGACATATCATCGATGTCATACTCGAATGTATGTTCGATAATCGACATCGAGACGTCTGGCGGCCGTACTCCCCGCTCCTGCCGATCTACGTCGACATCGATCGTGTGCTTCCGCCCGATGGATCGCCGACCCGCGAGGTATCGGCGCGGGTGAAGAAGTACGGCCTGGTCTTGTCCGGTCGGATGGCGGCCAGGCAGCGGGCGTGGCATCGGCTCGTGGACGGGCGTTGGGTGGCCAGTATCGAGGTGCCGGTCGAGACCAACGGGCAGTGGATCTATCTGGACTTCATCGCGTCGGCCGACGCGGTCGCGCCACGCGAGGGCGGCGACGCGATGCCGGAGCGACCGAGCAATCAATGGGGGCAGCCGAAGCGATACTGACTACCGGCAGCGCCCGGACTCACTCCAGGGCGGCGAGGGCGCGGCCGAGTTGATCGATCTCGAATTTCGTTGTGTACGGGGCCAACCCGACGGTTACGGCGCCACCTTCGTCGTTGACGCCGAGGGCGTCCAGCAACCGGCTGCCGCCGTGGACGCCGCTCAAGGTGCCGATGCGGGCGTCGGCGAGTTTGGCGGCTACCTTTTCGGCTTGCATGCCCGCCATGGTGAAGCTGACGGTGGGGATGCGGGTGGAGGCGCGGCCGATGACGGTCAGATTGGAGATTTTGTCGAGCACGTCCATCAGGTGCTCGAAGAGTTGATCGTGGTAGTCCTGCAGCGAGGTGATGGAGATTTCCAGGCGCTCGCGGCGGGTGCCGCGGGCGCGCTCGTCCAGGCCCGCGAGAAAGTCGATGGAGGTGGTCAAGCCAGCGAGCAGGGCGTATTGGTGGCCGCCGACCTCGAGGCGTTCGGCGCCTTTTGCGTAGGGGTTCAACGACATCGACGGAATACGGTCCAGGAAGGCCGGATCGCGGAAAACCAGCGCGCCGATCTGCGGACCACCCCACGCGGGCGCGCTCAAAGCGACCACATCGGCATTCAGTTCGTCGATATCGATGAGGGCATAGGGCGCGGCGCCGATGCAATCGGCGACGAGCAGACCACCTACCTCGTGCACCCGATCCGCCGCGATTCGCACCCCGGGCGCCGAACCGACGATCGGCGATGCCGCGGTCAGCGCGACCAGCCGGGCGGTCGGGCCGATCAATTCCTCGAACTGCCACGACGGCATCTCACAGGTCTCGATCTCGACCTCGGCCCAGCGCACATGCGCGCCGTAGCGATTCGCGATCCGCAACCACGGCGCGACGTTCGCCTCGTCATCCAATCGCGACAGCACTATCCCGGTGCCGAGGCCGAGCCGCGAACTCAGCGACTCCGCCAGCCAGGCCAGCAAAACCGCACGGTCCGGTCCGAGCACGACGCCCGCCGGATCAGCGCCGACGAGATCCGCGACGGCCTCGCGCGCCGCGTCCAGAATCGCGGCACTGCGAACGGCGGCGCCATTGCGGCCGATATGGGAAAACGAAGAGGTCCGGAAACCTGTTGATACGGCACGAGATACCGAATCCGGGACCAGCATTCCGCCCTGCGGGTCGAGGTGGATCCAGCCGTCGCCGAGGGACGGTATCAGGCCCCGAACCCTCGCGACGTCGTAAGTCATGTTGGCCACTCTAAGGGCAGCGGGCGAGGCTGGGTAACCGCGTTCCCCCTCACCGGCAGGCGGGGGTGCAGTGAACTGGGACTCAGCATGGCAACCGACTTTCAGCAAATCCGAACCACACGACCCGAACAGAATAGACGCCGCCTCTGCGCCGCGGCACCGACCCGGTGACCCGATCGAAGGGCGACCGACTTAGCGCGTTCGCGGCGGACGCGACATGATGGGGACCATGACGCAATCGGATGGAGCACCCGAATCCATTGTCGTGATCGGACCCGACGGCAGGCCACTGGCTATTCCGGTCGAGTCCGGCTCGGACACGCCCTTCACCGCGCAGGTCGTTACCGACGGTAATGAGAAATCCGACAATGCGGACAATAAGGATGACGTCGAGGAATCGCTCGCCGATATGGTCGAGCAGCCCGCGAAGGTCATGCGCATCGGGACCATGATCAAACAATTGCTCGAGGAGGTCCGCGCGGCTCCGCTGGACGATGCCAGCCGGACCCGGCTGCGTGAGATCCACAAATCCTCGGTGCGTGAACTCGAACAGGGTCTGGCACCGGAATTGCGCGAGGAACTGGAGCGGCTCACGCTGCCGTTCACCGATGACGCGGTGCCATCGGATGCCGAACTTCGCATTGCTCAGGCCCAGCTCGTCGGCTGGTTGGAAGGCCTTTTCCACGGCATCCAGACGGCGCTGTTCGCCCAGCAGATGGCGGCGCGCGCGCAGCTGGAACAGATGCGGCAGGGTGCGCTGCCGCCCGGCATCCACGCGACCGACCCGCGCGGGGGCCAGTCGAACTCGCCGATCGGCGGCTCCGGACAATATCTCTGAGTCGATCCGAGTCGAGTGCCAGCCGGTCGGCGGTGCCTGATTTGCGGCGATCGCGGGGCCCTACGTGGTTACGCTTCGCTACCACCTCCGGGCCCCGCCGCTCACGCCGCGGGAAATCGCGAGGGTAGTGTCGAGCACCGTGCCGTCCGCTGCCGCCCGCCCCGACTCGGTCTCCGATGCGAATACGGCGCGTCCCGATGAGAGCTCGGATCGTCCTGAAGAGGGTTCAGTGCGTTCAGATACCAGCCAAGCGCGTACCGACGAGAGTTCCGATGAGACCTCCGTGCCTACTGAAGAGAACACCGCGCCGGAGCATCCGGTGAGCTCCGACGCGGAAACGCCCGCGCCGGAGGAGGCCGTCGCGGCGAGCGCGATCGTCTCGGACTCGCAGACCTTCGGGCGCGCGTTCAAGGATTTCCGCGGCGGCTTCGCGCAGCGCGAGCTCTGGCTGTCGCTCGGCTGGCAGGACATCAAACAGCGCTATCGACGCTCGGTGCTCGGCCCGTTCTGGATCACCATCGCGACCGGGGTGCAGGCCGCCGCGATCGGCATTCTGTACTCGGCGCTGCTCGGCCAGTCGATCAAGTCGTATCTGCCCTATGTGGCCGTCGGCATCATCATCTGGAATGTGATCCAGGCCAGCATCCTCGAGGGTTCGGAAGTCTTCATCGCCAATGAGGGGCTGATCAAACAGCTGCCGTCGGCGCTGAGCGTGCACGTCTATCGCCTGGTCTGGCGGCAGTTGCTGTTCTTCGCGCACAACATGCTGATTTATCTGGTGGTGCTGTTCGCATTCGGCGTCTGGGAAAAGCTGCACTGGACCGCCATTTTCGCGATCCCCGCGCTCGGGCTGTTGTTCCTCAACTCGATGTGGGTCTCGATCGTGTTCGGCATCTTCAGCACCCGCTACCGCGATATCGCGCCGATCCTCGGCAGCCTCACGCTGATGCTGTTCGTGCTGACGCCGGTCATGTGGAATACGAAAAGCCTGGAAGAACAGGGTGGTCAGGTGAGCGAGCGCGCGAAGCTGGCCGAAATCGTGCCGACCTTCCATTACCTGGAGATCGTCCGCGCGCCGCTGCTCGGTGATGATCAGCATCTGTATCACTGGGTGATCGTCGGCACCATTACCGTAGTCGGCTGGATCGTGGCGATCTTCGCCATGAAGCAGTACCGTTCGCGCGTGCCGTACTGGGTATAGGAGATCGGGCCCGATGACCGACCATGTGAGTATCGAAACCCGCCAGGCGTGGGTCGAGTTCCCGATCTTCGACGCCAAATCGCGGTCGCTGAAAAAGGCATTCCTCGGCAAGGCGGGCGGTGCGATCGGCCGCAATCAGTCCGATGTCGTGGTGGTCGAGGCGCTGCGCGACATCACCCTTTCGCTGAAAGAGGGCGACCGGGTCGGCCTGGTCGGACATAACGGCGCGGGCAAATCGACACTGCTGCGGTTGCTTTCGGGAATCTACGAACCCTCGCGCGGCAGTGCTCGCATCCGCGGCCGGGTGGCGCCGGTATTCGACCTCGGCGTCGGTATGGATCCGGAGATCTCCGGCTTCGAGAACATCATCATCCGTGGGCTTTTCCTCGGGCAGACGCGCAAGCAGATGCTGTCGAAGATCGATGAGATCGCCGAATTCACCGAACTCGGCGAATATCTGTCGATGCCGCTGCGCACCTATTCCACCGGTATGCGGGTGCGTTTGGCGATGGGCGTGGTGACCTCCATCGATCCGGAGATCCTGCTGCTCGACGAGGGTATCGGCGCGGTGGACGCCGAATTCATGAAGAAGGCTCGGATCCGGTTGCAATCACTGGTGGCCCGCTCGGGCATCCTGGTGTTCGCCAGCCATTCCAACGAATTTCTCGCCCAGCTCTGTGATACCGCCATGTGGATCGACCACGGGCAGATCCGTTTGCGCGGCGGTATCGAAGAAGTGGTGCGTGCCTACGAGGGCCCGGACGCGGGTAATCACGTCGCCACCGTGCTGCGCGAAATGGAAGCGGAACGGAAAATGGGAACCGAGCGAGAATTGGAGCGGAATCAGGCATGAGTGAGCCGACCGGGCAGAACGCCCCGATCGACGCGGGCCGCGAGGGCCCGATCGACTCCGTGCCGGATTCCGATGCACCGACCTCGAGCGCCCCGGTGAAGGGCGCCGTACCGCACAACGCAACACCGCAACCCGCAGCACAGGCCTCGGACGACTCGGCGGTGCAGCCTGCAGACGCGACCCCGCTGCCCGGAGACGACGCAGCACCGCAATCCACGCCTCAGCCTGCGGACAACCAAGCGGCGCAACTCACAGACGACTTGGACGACGACCCCTCCCCCGCACAGATCGAAGCCGCGCGCACCCCGGCGGGCACCGGACCCGACGCCAAAATCGTCGCCGTAGTCGTCACCCACAAGCGCCGCGAATTACTCGCCGAATCGCTGAAAGTGCTTGTCTCCCAGACCCGTCCGGTGGACCACCTGATCGTGGTCGACAACGCCAATGAACCCGAGGTCGCGGAGCTGGTCGCCCAGCAGCCGGTCGAGGCCACCTACCTCGGTTCGGCGCACAATCTCGGCGGTGCGGGCGGTTTCGCGCTAGGCATGCTGCACGCGCTGACCCTCGGCGCGGACTGGGTGTGGCTGGCCGACGACGACGGCCGCCCCGACGGCTCGGAAGTCCTTGCCACGCTGCTGGATTGCGCGGGCCGACACGGTCTGGTCGAGGTATCTCCGGTGGTCTGCGATATCGACGAACCGGACCGGCTCGCCTTCCCGCTGCGCCGCGGTGTGGTCTGGCGGCGGCTACGTTCCGAGCTAGGCGATGAAGACTTCCTGCCCGGCATCGCCTCGCTCTTCAACGGCGCGCTGATCTCCGCCAAGGCGGTCGATCTGATCGGTGTTCCGGACCTGCGGCTATTCGTGCGCGGCGACGAGGTCGAGGTGCACCGCAGGCTGGTTCGCTCGGGTCTGCCCTTCGGCACCTGTCTACAGACGGCCTACCTGCATCCCAACGGCGCCGCCGAATTCAAGCCGATCCTCGGCGGCCGCATGCACACCCAGTATCCGGACGACCCGGTCAAACGCTACTTCACCTACCGCAACCGCGGCTACCTGATGTCCCAGCCCGGTATGCGCAAACTGCTACCCCAGGAATGGATCCGGTTCTCCTGGTTCTTCCTCGTCACCCGCCGCGATCCGGCCGGTCTGCGCGAATGGTTCCACCTGCGCAGCCTGGGCCGCAACGAGCAGTTCGGCAAGCCGACCCCGGACCAGAAGCCCACCGACGAAAAATAGATTGCGCGGGTCTGCGCGCCATGCCAAAGTTGGCGAGCAACGTCGAGACGAGAGTGAGGAGGTGGAGATCGTGACACGGACCGTTCGGATTGTCGTGCCCGGATCAGCTGCGCAAACGCACGCTGTCGCACGAATTTCCGCCTCAGATACCTCTCGCTGAGTCCGGTTCGGGCTCGGCGCCCGACGAAGGATTCCTTCCATCATGGTCGACCACGACCTCCTCGTCCCTTACGGCTGGACCGAAGCCGTTGCCAATGAATACAACTCGCTCATCCACGATGGGTGCGTCCCCGCGCGGGTGATCCGCATGGATCGCAGCGAATGCGATGTCGCGACACCGACCGGACTCACGCGCGCCCGTTGCCAGCGTTTGATGTGGCCTGAGCGGGGGCCGTCCGTGGTTACGCAAGCCGCCTCCTCCCGGCCTGACCCGCTCAGGCGGGGTTCGGATTCCGAGATCAGCGGCCTGTGCACCGGCGACTGGGTGAGCATCGATGCCGAACTGAATGTGCGACAGCTACTGCCGCGCCGCGGCGCGATCATGCGCTCGGCCGCGGACCGGCGCGCACAGGGCCAGGTGCTCGCCGCGAATGTCGATACCGTGCTGATCTGCAGTGCGGCCGACGGCGACATCGACCTCGGGCGGATCGAGCGCATGCTCGCACTGGCCTGGGAGAGCCGCGCACAACCGATCGTAGTGCTCACCAAAGCGGATGCGGCGCTGGATATTCCGCTCGACGAAGTGCAGGCCGTCGCGCCCGGTGCGGTCGCTCTCGCGGTCAGTGCGAATACCGGATCCGGACTCGATGTGCTCACCGCGATGCTCGACGGCACCGTCGCGCTGATCGGTCCGTCCGGCGTCGGGAAATCGACGCTCGCCAATGCCCTGCTCGGCCAGGAAGTCTTTGCCACCAACACCGTTCGCGCGGTGGACAAGAAGGGCAGGCACACCACCGTGCATCGGGAGCTGCGGCCGCTGCCCGGCGGCGGCACGCTGATCGATACGCCCGGACTGCGCGGCATCGGACTATGGGATGCCGCGGAAGGCATCGAGAAAACCTTCAGCGATATCGAATCCATCGCGGCGCACTGCCGATTCGACGACTGCGCGCACAACGGCGAACCCGGCTGTGCCGTACGGGAAGCCATCGACAGCGGCGCGCTCACCCAGCGGCGCTTCGACAGCTACCGCAAACTCGAACGGGAAAACGCCTGGATGGCAGCGCGATCGGATAAGCGGCTGCAGGCCGAACGCGCCAAGGTGTGGCGCGATATCCGCAAGCAGCAGCGGCAGTTCTACCAGGAGAGAAGCTCGAAACGCTGATTCCGCGGAATCACGGTAGGGTCGGCACGCACAAATCGCTAAACGGGAGGGTTCCGATGAGTTACCCCGGCGGGTATCCGCCACAGGGCCAGCCCGGGCAATGGCCCGGACAGCCCACATATGGTCAGCCGGCGCCGCAGGGCGCGCCGAATCCCTACGGTGCGCCACCGCAATACGCGCCGCCCGCGGGGCAGCCACCGATCAGCCAACCGCAGGTGCCGCAACCGCCGTACGGCAGTCAGCCGCATATTCCGCAGCCGCAGTACGGCCAGCCCGTGCCGCCACAGCCGTACGGCCAGCCTGCTCAGCCCTATGGGCAGCAGCCGTACGGCCAGGCGCCCTACGGACAGCCGGTTCCGCAGCAGGCACCGGCCCCGCCGGGCATCACCGTCGAGGCCTCCTATGAGTGGTTCGCCTTCCTGTTGGCGATCACCAAGCCGAAGATCCTGATCAACGGTCAGCGGGTGCCGAATACGCGGTGGGGTCAGAACCATATTCCGGTCGGCCCGGGGCAGTACCACGTGAAGGTGACCACGCCCTGGCTGTTCGATATGGGCCCGGCGAATGCGACGGCCGCGATTCAGGAAGGTCAGGGCGCACGGTTCTACTACAAGCCGCCCGCGGTCATCTTCCTCGGCGGTGCGATCGGCCCGGTTCCGCAGAAGACGCCCGGCGCCATCTTCATCTACCTCAGCTGGGGCATCGTGGCATTGATGATCCTGTTGAACATCGTCTTGATCGCAGGCGCATCCAGCATCTGACAACGGCGAAAGGGCGTCGGGACCTCCGGCGCCCTTTCTTCGAACACCCTATGCAACTGGTTGCATAGGGGCCTGGGTTACCCTTGACGTGCACAACACCCGTCGGCGACTGCTCGCCGGTCGCTCGAACGGGTCGGCACGGCCGAGGGCGCACCCACCCGCGGCCCGGACGACAGGAGCAGGTCATGACGGAACCGGGATCGAAGCCGCTCGCGGGCGCGACGATGATCATGTCGGGCGGCAGCCGTGGCATAGGTCTGGAGATCGCCAAGCGAGCCGCCGCCGACGGCGCGAATATCACCCTGATCGCGAAGACCGACCAGCCGCATCCGAAGCTGCCCGGCACCATCCATACCGCGGCCGCGGAACTCGAGGCGGCGGGCGGAACCGTACTGCCGTTCGTCGGCGATGTGCGCATCGATGAGTCGGTCGCCGAGGCCGTGCGCCAGACCGTAGAGCGGTTCGGCGGCATCGACATCGTCGTCAACAACGCCTCGGCGATCGACCTGTCCCCCACCGACGCCATCTCCATGAAGAAGTACGACCTGATGCAGGACATCAACTGCCGCGGCAGCTTCCTGCTCTCCAAACTCAGCATTCCCGCGCTGCGCGAATCGGCCGCGGCGGACCGCAACCCGCACATCCTGACCCTGTCCCCGCCACTCAACCTGGACCCGAAGTGGGCGGGCATGGCGCTCGGCTACACCATCGCCAAGTACGGAATGTCGCTCACCACACTGGGTTTGGCCGAGGAACTCAAGGGCGACGGCATCGCCGTCAACTCACTGTGGCCGCGCACCACCATCGCCACGGCCGCGGTCAAGAATCTGCTCGGCGGCGAGGAAATGATCGCCACCTCCCGCACCCCCGACATCTACGCCGACGCCGCCTACCTGGTCCTCACCTCACCATCGAAGGAGACCAGCGGCAACTTCTTCCTCGATGACGAAGTACTCGCCGCACACGGCATCACCGACCTGGACAAGTACCGCGTCGTCCCCGGCGACGCCGAACTGACCACCGACCTGTTCCTCTGACCGGCCGAGGGTGGCGCGTGGCTCCGAGCAACCCCGCGCCTACCCGCTACCGTCGATGACGTGACTGGACAACCGAATCCGGCCGAGATCACGCTGGTCCGCGGTGATATCACCGAGCAGGTGGTCGACGCGATCGTCAATGCGGCCAATTCTTCGCTGCTCGGCGGCGGTGGTGTCGACGGCGCCATCCATCGAGCGGGCGGGCCCGAAATTCTCGATGGCTGCCGGAAGTTGCGCGCATCGCAGTACGGCAAGGGGCTGCCCACAGGCCAGGCCGTCGCCACCACTGCCGGTCGGCTGCCCGCGGACTGGGTCATCCACACCGTCGGCCCGGTCTGGTCGGCAAGCGAGGACCGCTCCGCCCAACTCGCCTCGTGCTACCGCGAATCACTGCGGGTGGCAGACGAATTGGGCGCACGCACCGTCGCGTTCCCGGCCATCTCCACCGGCATCTACCGCTGGCCGATCGACGACGGCGCGCGGATCGCCATCGAGACGGTGCGCGAAGCGACAACGAACGTGACCGAAGTTCGCTTCGTCCTCTTCGACGAGCGCGCGTACACCGCATTCGAATCCGCACTCCGCTGAGCACGATCGGCACGCGCACCGTTCGGCGCGCCGCGCGATCATTTCGTGCGCGGCGGCATCGGCTCAGTTCGGCTCGATGCCGTAGAGGCGCTCCCAGTTCTCCCGGCTGGTCAGCTCAGGCATCGCCGCGCGGTACTGCCGGGTGAGGCTGGGCAGTTCGCGGCGCAGTCGACGCAGGACGCGGATGGTGCGGATGAGCAGGGCGCGAGCGCGCGCCTTGTCGCGCTGCCGGACCCGGACACCGGACTGCGAGGCGTCGGTGACCACGACGTGGTCGAACAGCGAAACGTGCCACCAGTGCGCGTCCTCGCGGGTGACGCCGACCAGCCCGTGCTGGGTGCGCCCGGTCCACTGGGCGATGGCCCGCTTGATCAGCACCGCGGTGACCCGACTCGGTTCGCCACCGGCCCGACGCAAATTGATATCGGCCGAGCGCACCGGCGGAGTCGCAGCGGGATGCTTGATGGTCTCGGCGTAGTCGCCGCGACTGGTTCGAGCGGCGGCCAGCGCGGCGATTCCACCGTCGCGCAGGACCTTCGGCCCCTGCAGGAAGTCCTCGATGCCCTGCAGGGTGGTGTGCACCAGGCCGTACTGCATGGCGACCAGATGTTCGGCCAGACTCCGGAACAGCTGGCGGGTAATGGCTTTGCCGTCGAGATCGGTGTGCAGTGAACCGACGATCAACGAGTTGCGCGTGCTGAAGTAGCGCGCCCAGTCGTCGTAGTCCTTCCAGTAGAAGTCCGCGTGCCATACCGCGGCGTTCGGCAGCGTCACCGTGACGAACCCGTGCTCGCGGGCCCGGATGCCGTATTCGACATCGTCCCACTGGAAGAAGATCGGCACCGGCAGCCCGATCTCGGCGACCACCTCGGCCGGGATGAGGCAGGTCCACCAGGCGTTGTAGCCGGCGTCGACGCGGCGCTCCTGGTTCTTCTTCAGCATGCTGGTGTTGCGCAATGCCTTCGGCACCTTCTGGCCGTGCTTGAGTTCGTGCAGATGCACTTCCTCGGCGCCGACATTCAGGTAATCCGGGTTGAGCAGGAACAACATCTGCGCACCGACCAGGGTCGGTTCCACGGTCATGTTGGCGAAGGCGTTGAGCCGCAACACCGTTTCCGGTTCGCAGAGGATGTCGTCGTCCATCAGGATGACGTCGGCGTGCTCGTTGACCGCGGACACCTCGTAGAGGCCACGGGTAAAACCGCCCGCACCACCGAGATTCGGCTGCCGGATATAGCGCAGCTTGTCACCGAAGATCGGCAGCGTCTCCTGGAAGCGCGCCTGGGTCTCCACCAGATCGGTGCCTTGATCCACCACATAGACCGCGTCGATGGCCTCCAGAATCGGGGCGTCGGAGGCCAGCGCGGCCACCGTCTCGGCGCAGTCCGCGGCCCGGTTGAAGGTGCAGATCGCGATGGCGACCGGGCGCATGTGGTCGGGTGCGGTGGCGGACCAGGTCTGCGCGGAAATGCCGAGTTCGCCGCCGATGGCATCGAATTCGAGCCACAGCGCGCCACCGTCGACGTACTGGTCCAGCGGTGCGGTCAAGGTCAGCGGGCCGCTGGTGGTGATCTCGGCGGTCTCGATGATCCGGCGGTGCCCGGCGATATCGGAGGCGACCACCCGGACGCGGGCCTTCTCGGTCACATCGAGCACCATGCTCGCCCACACCTCGGTGACCGTGGTCCAGCGCTGCCAGTAGCTGGCCGCGAAACGCCCGAAGTAGGTGTTGGTATGCGCGGACGCGCCCTTCTCCAGTCTCAGCTCCAGGCGTTCCCGATGTGCGCGACCCTTGACGACGGCGTACAGCTCGTCACTCACCTTCGCCGACGGACCGGTGAAGATGCCGCGCTGCAGCACCAGCCGATCGGGCGCCTGGTGGTCGACGCGCAGCGAGGCGGGCGCGGTCGAAGGTTGGTCATTTGTCTCGGTAACGGCCTGGGTAGCCGACTGATCCATGAAGTCCTCGAAATCGTTTTGGTGCCGACGGGACAGACACGCCCCTGGATGCCTTCGCGGCGGGTGCGAGGATATCAATCAGGCTCGGCGACTGCCTGTCCAGGAACCGGGGCGGTCCTGCTATTTATGGTTGCTTGTCATTAGCCGAACTGTCCGAAGAACCGACGAATACGAATTTGTCGTAGGCCCAGTAGCGGAATACCACCGCGACGATCTGGCCGATGAGCGTGCCGGAGATGTTGTCCGACAGCGGTGAAGACAGGTCGAGCACATAGCGGGAGAACCCCAGACAACCTAGTTGCAGGCCGATAGCGACAACATTGAATATGGCATACAAGAGGTACTCGCGCCCGGGATTATCGGATTTCTTGTGGCCGAAGGTCCACCACTTGTTGCCGAAGTAGGTCACCACCGTGGCCACCGCGATCGCGATGATCTTGGCGGGCAGCGGCGCGTGGTAGAGCACGCCCTCGCCGCCCCAGAACACCAGCAGGTTGTAGGTGCCCGCGTCCACGAGGAAACCGATCGCGCCGACCACCAGGAAAGCGCCGCCGCGCCGCAGTGCGGCGATCACCTTCGCGGTCAGTGGCTCGTCAACGGGCGTCGATTGCGGTGAGCCGGACCGTTCGGAGAATGACACGGGCTGCTCTGGGTAAGACACCCGGCGACGGTACCCCAGTAGGCTCGGTGAACCGAGTGAGCACCAATAGGTACCGCCCTGTACCCTCCCGGTGTTCCCCATTCACCGCCGACATCGAGGATTGACCGGGTGGACTCCACCGAGCTCCGAATTGCCGCAGTGGTGCCATGCCACAACGAGGAGGCTTCGGTCGCCAAGGTCGTCGCCGACCTGCAGGCCGCCGTGCCGGGAATCGTCGTCTACGTCTACGACAACCGCAGCACCGACGCGACCGCCGAGCGGGCCCGCGCCGCCGGTGCGATCGTGCGCCACGAACACACCAAGGGCAAGGGCAATGTGGTGCGCCGCGCCTTCGCCGATATCGAGGCCGATATCTATCTGATGATCGACGGCGACGACACCTACGAGGCGTCGGCCGCGCCGCTGATGATCAAGACACTGCTCGATGGTCCGTACGACCATGTGCTCGGCGTCCGCAAACAGGACGAGGGCGCGTCGGCCTACCGCTCCGGCCACGAGACCGGCAACAAGGTGCTCAACGGCGTGGTCGGAAAGGTGTTCGGCGAGAACGTCGACGATATGCTCAGCGGCTTCCGGGTGTTCTCGCGCCGATTCGTGAAGAGCTTCCCGGCCGTCTCGCGCGAATTCGAGATCGAGACCGAGCTGACCGTGCATTCCCTGCATCTGCGGGTGCCGCAGACCGCGGTTCCGGTCGGCTTCCGCGATCGGCCCGCGGGCAGTGAGAGCAAGCTGCGCACCTACCACGACGGATTCAAGATCCTGGCGCTGATCATCGGCCTGGCCAGACATGAGCGACCGGTCGCGTTCTACGGACTGTTCGGCACGCTGAGCTGGCTGGTCTCGATCATTCTGACCATTCCGATCGTGGTCGAGTTCTACAACACCCATGAGGTGCCCCGATTCCCGACGCTGTTCCTGGGATTCACCTTGCTGCTGCTCGGCAGCCTGGCCTGGACGGCGGGGCTGATCCTGGACGGCATCCGGCGCTCCCGGCACGAGGCCGCCCGGCTGGTCTACCTGCGCTACTCGGCCGTCGGCGCGGACGACGCGCATGGTGGTGAGGTAAACACCGGTGGAGCCGAGCGTTGACGACCTCGGCGGATCGAACCGCGACCGCTGCGAATCCGGAACCCGAGACCACGGACAACGATGTAGCGACAGCCGAATCCGCTGCCGCCGAACCTGATTCGAGCAGACCGAATCCAGCACGTGATTTCGGACGCCGCATCGTGGCCCGCTTCGGCACCGCGACGGTCGCCTTCACCATCGTCGTCACGGTCTTCGGCGCACTGTTCGCCTGGATCACCCCGCCGTTCTGGGGCCACGACGAAATCACCCAGTTCGGTCGCGCCTACCAGGTCGCGCACGGCGGCTTCCTGCCGCAGCGGATCCACGACGATCGCGGCATCTCCTATGGCGGCGATGTGCCGATCAGCATCACCCAGCTGATGGGCTACGCGCTGCACGACTACAGCACCAATCCGGAAGAGCCGGATCAGATGGTGGCCGATCCCGGCAGTTACGCCCGGATGGAAGGCGCCGCGGTTTCCAAGGCCGAGGAGCCGGTCTGGTTCACCAATACCGCCGCCTACTCGCCGGTGCCGTATATCCCTGCGGCCATCGGCATTCGGGTCGCCGAGCTGTTCGGACTGAATGTCGGCGCGATGATGCTGCTGACCCGGCTCGCGGGCCTGGCCACCTACCTCGCGCTGGTCGGATTCGGTCTGTGGGCACTGCGCGCGCACCGGGTGCAGTGGCTGGCGTTCACCGTCGCCGTGCTGCCGATCGCGGTCTTCCAGGCGGGCACCGTCACCGCCGACACCATGACCAACGCACTGGCCATCCTGGTTTCGGCATTGCTGGTCAAGGCGCTGTTCCTGGGTGACGGTCTCGGTCGCACCGAGACGGCCGCGCTACTGGGCGCGACCCTGCTGCTGCCGGTCAGCAAGCCGACCTACGTGCTGCTCGCCATGCTCGTGGTGCTGGTGCCGACGAACCGGTTCGCCCTCGGCGGTGCGGCCGGTTGGAAGCGTTTCATCCCATGGGGTTTCGCGGGACTGGGCGCGCTGGCATTCGCGGTCTGGATGAAGATTGCGGGACCGACTACCGACGGTATGGGCCTGATGCGCCCACAGCACCAGTGGAACTCGGTGCGGCCGAGCGATCAGCTGCACGGGATCCTCACCGACCCGGTGAATTTCGTGAATACCTTCGGCGAGAGCATCGCCCTGCGCGATCAGCGGTGGTTCATCCAGTTCTTCGGTGAACTCGGCTTCGCCTACATCGATGTCCCCGCATTGTCGATATTGGCCTGCCTGCTCGCCTTCGCGGTCAGCATCGGCATCGCGGATCGGATGAATACCGCGACGGCCACCTTCCGGCGCACACTGATCGTCGCGCTGACGCTGCTCGCGAGCGTCGCGATGATCTACATAACGCTGTACATGTCGTTCACACCGGTCGGCTACTACATCATCGATGGTGTCCAGGGCCGGTACTTCGTGCCGCTGGCGATCGTCGCACTGGTGCTGCTGCTGCGCTGGATGCCGTTGCGGCTCACCGACGTTCGCGGCCAGACCCCGACCAGGGGTCCGGCCGTCGCCGTCATCGCGGCCACACTGGTAGCGCTGATCGCCGCGCTGTGGAAGTACTACTCGATCGTCTGGGGCTGACTCAGGCGTTGATGGTCGTTTCGCCCGCCTCGGCGTAGGCGCGCTCGGTCGTGGCTTTGGCTGGGCGCCACCAGGATTCGTTGTCCCGGTACCACCGGATGGTCGCGGCGAGCCCGGCGGCGAAGTCGGAATAGCGTGGCGTCCAACCGAGTTCGGTGCGCAGCAGCGTCGCATCGATGGCGTAGCGCTGATCGTGACCCGCCCGGTCGGTGACGTGATCGAAATCGCCCGGATCGCGGTCGAAGGCCTGCAGGATCATCCGCACCACGGACTTGTTGTCGAGTTCACCGTCCGCGCCGATCAGATAGGTCTGCCCGATTCGCCCGCGCTCCAGGATGTCCCACACCGCGCGGTTGTGGTCGTCGACGTGGATCCAGTCACGCACCTGATGGCCGGCACCGTAGAGCCGCGGCCGCACGCCGTCGATGAGGTTGGTGATCTGACGCGGGATGAACTTCTCCACGTGCTGATACGGCCCGTAGTTGTTACTGCAGTTGGAGATCGTCGCGCGGACACCGAACGACCGGGTCCAGGCGCGCACCAGCAGATCGCTCGAGGCCTTGGTGGCCGAGTAGGGGCTGGACGGGTTGTAGGGGGTGTCCTCGTCGAATGCGGGTCCGTCCGGTGTGAGATCGCCGTAGACCTCGTCGGTGGAGACATGGTGGTAGCGCACGTCGTGGCGGCGTACCGCCTGCAGCAGCGAGTAGGTACCGACGATATTGGTCTGCACGAACGGCCAGGGTTCGGCGAGGGAGTTGTCGTTGTGCGATTCGGCGGCGAAGTGGACAACGGCGTCGACACCGCTGACGAGTTCGTCGACCAGATCCAGATCGGCGATGTCACCGTGCACGAAGTCGACGCGGTCGGCCACCGGCTCGAGCGAGGTCCGGTTTCCCGCGTAGGTCAAAGCGTCAAGGACGGTTACGGTGGCGTCGGGACGCTCTGCCACGGTCTGTTGGACGAAATTCGCACCGATGAACCCGGCCCCGCCGGTTACGAGCAGTCGCACCCCATGACCTTACGTCGGCCACTGGTGACTGCTTGCAGGTCACTCGAAAAGGTCAGCTCGACCCGCTGCCGCCGGATCCGTCCGATCGGATTCACCCGCGCGAACAGGGTTTCAATCTGTGACGTTAGTCACTCTGGTCGAGTGTAAAGAAGGACACGTGGTTCAGTTCTTTGTGAAAAGGCATGGTCAACGTGCACATTTCAAAGAACCCACCAAGCCTCGAGTCGCGATGGTGAACAAAATTTGAATTAACGGTCACAACGGGTTCACCACTCGTTAGCTGGTCTAGATTTCGATCGTCTAGTCCCCTCCGAACGCTTCACATCGAGGTCCAAAACAAAATGCTGATGAGGAAATTCGCCGCGACTTCGGCTCTGCTGATCGCCGCCATGGGCGTCACCGCGGGCACTGTCAACGCGGCACCGGCGGAATCCGCCGACGCCCCGATCAACTTCACCGCGAACGCCACCGACACCCAGTCGATCATCTCGATCGACTCCGGCTCGCTGGTCGTCGAGGACAACGCCCTCAAGATCAAGGCCGCCAACGGCACCACCGTCGCGGGCACCCCGCTGACCTTCCGCGTCGACGACTTCGAGTTCCCGATCGCCGCGGACATCGCCGACCACACCGCCACCCTCACCCCGCAGCTCGACATGGCGAAGGCCACCTACAAGCCGGTCGCGCTGCCCTACGAGGACCAGGCCCCGTTCAAGAGCCAGTACGACCGTGAGCTGGCCGCCTTCAACCGCATGAAGGACACCATCGCCATGGGCGCCACCATCGGCACCCTGGTCGGCGGCCTCGGCGGCGGCGCCCTCGGCTGCGTCCTCGGCGGTATCGCCGGTGCCACGGTCGCCTCGGCCACCATCGTCGGTCTGTTCGGCGCGTTCATCCCGGCCGCGGCCGTCGGCTGTGTCGCCGGCATCCTCGCCGTCGGTGCGCTGGGCACCCTGCTCGGTCAGATCTTCATCACGGCTCCGGTCGCGATCGGTGCGGCGATCCAGTACTTCGCCACCACCAGCGCGCCGTTCAACGCGCCCGCGCCGGCGAAGTAAGTCACAACGGCTCTGCACAACTGAAAAGAGCCCAGGAAACCCCGCCCGGTCATCGATCTGGCGGGGTTTCTGCTGCTGAACTCCGCCCAGCCGAATGGCAGGGCGGAGTTCACACATAACGCGGGCTGTGATCTGCCGAGCATCGAAGTAATTTCTGCCGACGCCCAGGTGAACAAAAAGTAAATCAAGTTGAACCGAATGGCCATGCCGGGTATTCGCCGAAATTCGATTCTCCGAATAACGGAATGGAATTCTTGACACAAGTTCCAACTAAAGAACCCCGCCCCGGACCGCCGCCGAAAGGCGAGGTCCGGATGCGGGGTTCGCGACTCGTCCGGCCGATCCAGGTCAAGCCGTCCGAGCCTGTTGGGGCTGCTCGAGGCGGGCGCGCACGAACCGGGAGACCCGGGCCAATGCCATCCTGCTCTCGGGCAGATTCGGGGCTATCGCCATGAAGGCATGCACCTGACCGCGCCAGATCTCCAGCGCGTTCGGGACACCGGCCGCGGTCAGCCTGCGGGCCATGAGCTCGCAGTCGTAGCGCAGCATCTCGTCTTCGGCGGTGATCAGCAGCACCGGCGGCAGACTCGCCAAGGCGCCGTTGACCGGCGACGCCAGCGGATCCAGCACCCCGTCCACCTCGGCGCCGATCCGCACCACCGCCTCCAGCGCGGACAGCGGCAGATAGGGATCGCGCGCGACATTCATATAGTCGCGCTTGGCGGCGTAGTCCAGATCGAGCAGCGGGCTCAGCCCGATCAGCCCACCCGGCGACGGCAGCCCGGATTCGATCGCGCGCAATGCGGTGGCGAAGGCGAGGAAGCCGCCCGCCGAATCGCCCGCGAACATGATCCTGGCCGGGTCCGCGCCGTGCCGCAGCAGCCAGCGGTAGGCGGTCACGCAGTCCTCGATCGCGGCGGAGACACTGTTCCCGGGCAGCTGGCGATAGTCGACATTGACGACCGGCAGTCCGGTGCGCCGGGCCAGGCTGGCCGCGATCGGGCGATGAGTGCCGAGACCGCAGACGGCGAAGCCGCCACCGTGCATATACAGCACCGCGCCGTGCCGCAGGGCGCGCGAGCCGCCCGAGGGACGCAGGATCTCCATCCGAAAACCGTTCAGCGTCACCTGTTCTCGATCGACTCCGCGTGGCTGCGGCCGCAGTCGCGCCAGACCGTCGATCGCGAGAGCACCGATCGGGATGGTCGTGCGGCTGACCGGAAACATGCGCAGCACCGGCCGCACCGCACCGAGGCAGGTCGCCAGCAGCAATCGGGCCGATGCGCTCGGACCGTCCGGGTTCATCAACAGACCCGGATCACCTGCGTCGAATTCACTCCCGCTGATCGCTACCATCGCGCACCTACCTCACACTGGCGCGCCGAACCCGACCGAACGGTTCTCAGGCGAGAGTCGACGCTGACATCTCACACGCTGATGTTTCACAACACCGTAGCGTGATCTACGCTACATATATCGCCCGCCGCGCCGGATCACCAAACGTTCGTGATCAATTCGTAGGCGAGTCGGAACCTCGCCGAAGCCGAGCTGGATGCGCCTGGCAGACTCGATGACCATGCGCGGAATCATCTTGGCCGGTGGCACCGGATCCCGGTTGCACCCGATCACGCGCGGGGTGAGCAAACAGCTGGTCCCGGTCTACGACAAACCGATGGTCTACTACCCGCTGTCCACGCTCATGCTGGCGGGCATCAGGGACATCCTGGTGATCACCACCCCGGAGGACGCCGACGCGTTCGCCCGCCTACTCGGCGACGGCTCACAGTTCGGCATCTCGATCACCTATGTGGTGCAACCGGAACCGGACGGACTCGCCAAGGCGTTCGTCCTCGGCGCCGACCACATCGGCGGCGAGAGCGCCGCATTGGTCCTCGGCGACAATATCTTCCACGGACCAGGCCTTGGCACCAGCCTCGAGCGCTTCGCCGCGATCGACGGCGGCGCGGTCTTCGCCTACTGGGTCTCGGATCCGACCGCCTACGGCGTCGTCGAATTCACCGAGGGCCGGGCGGTATCGATCGAGGAGAAGCCCAAGGTGCCGCGGTCCAACTACGCCATCCCCGGGCTGTATTTCTATGACAACGATGTCGTGGAGATCGCGCGCGGGCTGCGGCCCTCGGCGCGCGGCGAATACGAGATCACCGATATCAATCGCGCCTATCTCGAACAGGATCGGCTGCGCGTCGACGTCCTCGCCCGCGGCACCGCCTGGTTGGATACCGGCACCTTCGACTCGCTGCTCGACGCCGCCAACTACGTGCGCACCATCGAACAGCGCCAGGGCCTGAAAATCGCCGTGCCGGAAGAGGTCGCGTGGCGGCAGGGCTTCATCGACGACGAACAGCTGTGCGCGCTGGCCGAACCGCTGGTTCGCTCCGGCTATGGAACGTATCTGCTCGATCTGCTCGAGCGCGGACGGGATTGGTGAACGATGGAGTTCCGTGAACTCGCCGTGCCGGGGGCATGGGTGATCACCCCGCGCCAATTCGGCGACGAGCGCGGCATGTTCTGCGAATCGTTCAAGGCCTCGGAATTCGAGAAAATGACCGGTCGGCCGTTCGATCTGCGCCAGGTCAACTGCTCGGTCTCGGCGGCCGGTGTGCTGCGCGGCATCCACTACACCGAGGATCCGCCGGGTCAGGCCAAGTATGTGACCTGCGTGCGCGGCGCGTTCCTCGATGTCGTCGTCGATCTGCGACCCGGGTCGCCCACCTACGGACGCTGGGACAGCGTGGTGCTCGACGATGTCGATCGGCGCTCGATGTTCCTGTCCGAGGGGCTCGGCCATGCGATCCTGTCGCTGGCGGATCACTCCACCGTCACCTATCTCTGTTCGATCGAGTACACGCCCGAATTCGACAGGGATATGGATGCCTTCGATCCGCGGCTGGGCATCGAATGGCCGAAGGTCGGTCTGGACGGTCGCCCGCTGACGTATATCCGATCCCCGAAAGACACTGCCGCTCCGCCCTTCTCGTGAGCTGAAGCACTTGGAAAGGGACGAACGTCGCCGCCTCCGATGAGGAGAGATGCGGTGTATGGGCGCGTTCTGGTGAGCAGTGTCGGTGATGTCTGCGATGGTGGAGGCATGACGAGGGATGTGACGGTGTTGCAGGGGTACCGGTGGTTCGCGCTGGATCCGACCCCTGACCAAGAGGCGATGCTGCGGTCGCACTGCGGAGCGCAACGCAAGGCGTTCAACTGGGGTTTGGGGTTGGTGAAGGCAAATCTCGACCAGCGCGCCGCAGAGCGCTCCTACAGTCTGGCCGAGGATGAACTGACGCCGCCGGTGGGCTGGTCGGCGTACGGTCTACGCAAGCGGTGGAATCAGACCAAAGACGTCGTCGCACCGTGGTGGCGGGAGAACTCGAAAGAGGCCTACTCGTCCGGTCTGGCGAATCTGGCTGCTGGGCTGTCGAATTGGGCAAAGTCTCGGTCAGGGGACGGCAGCGGGGCGCGGATGCGTTTCCCGCGGTTCAAATCCAAGCGCTCGGCGATGTCGTGCCGCTTCACCACTGGCGCGTTCGGCTTGGCCGATACCGATCGCCGACATGTACGGCTGCCGCGTATCGGCGTGGCGCGTACCCACGAGTCCACCCGCAAACTGGCTCGCCATATCGAGCGCGGTACTGGCCGGATCCGATCGGCGACCGTATCGTTCACACGGGGCCGCTGGTTCGTGTCGTTCTCCGTCGAAGTCGAGCGCACCCACCGCAGCCCGACCCGGCCCGACGCAGTCGTCGGTGTCGACCTCGGTATCACGCACCTGGCCGTGCTATCACAACCGGTCCTCGGTGTCTCTGATGCCCGTGGCATGGTCGCCAACCCACGACATCTCGAACACGCCCAACGCGTGCTGCGGCGACGGCAGCGCCAAGCCGCTCGTCGCCGATGTCCGGACAGGCGCACCGGAACCCAGCCGTCGAAACGCTGGCAGCAGTCCAACACCAAGATCACCAAGCTGTACGCGAAAGTGGCGAACTGCCGTGCTGACGGCCTGCACCAGCTCACCACCGCGCTGAGTGACCGGTTCGGCGTGGTTGTGGTCGAGGACCTCAACGTGGCCGGAATGCTACGCAACCATCGGCTGGCTCGCCGGATCGGCGATGCCGGATGGGGTGAGCTGCGCCGCCAACTCGACTACAAGTCGGGCTGGCGCGGCGGCACACTGACCGTCGCCGATCGCTGGTATCCCAGGTCGAAGACCTGTAGTGCGTGTGGCGTGGTGAAAGCCAAACTGCGCCTGAGTGATCGACTGTTTCGCTGTGATGGGTGCGGTCATCGCGCCGATCGCGATCTGAACGCCGCCCAGAATCTGGCCGCACTCGCGACCCGGATCCACCATGGCGCGTCCTCCCCGAGTTGCGGGGCGACGAGAAACGAGCTCGCTGGAAACCCATGTAAGACCAACCTGCGTTGGCAGCGGGTACCGCCACGGGAACACCCTCGAGGTGAACGTCGCGTGAGCAATCACGCGACTGCCGATGAAAGCGCAGCCCCACGCACGGCCATCGGTAACGGTTGCTGCAGAAGTCATTAGAAAATACATGCACACACATTAAATTCTCCTGCATTTAATGCGCTTGCATCGACCGACAACGGGCACTAGAATGCGGTCATGTCGAAGCCGTCGACAACACAATTAGCGGGGCGCGATGTGGCGCCCACCGGGTTGGTCGCCGAGTGGCGTGAGCTGCTCGACCGGCACGCCGCCGTGAGCTGTGCGCTCGAGAAGGAGTTGCAGGGCAAGCACGATATCGGCCTCAGCGAATTCGAGACGCTGGATCGGCTGGTCGACGCCGCCTCCGGCGACTATCGAATGAGCGATCTGGCCAACGACATCTACCTGAGCCAGAGCGCCCTCTCACGCGCGGTGGCGCGGCTGGAGCGCGACGGACTGGTTTCGCGCAGCATGTGCGCCGAGGATCGGCGCGCGATCTTCGTCTGCCTGACCGAGAAGGGTCGCGAGGTCTACGAGTCGGCGCTGCCGACCCATCGCGACGTGCTCGAGCGGACCTGGGGTAATCGACAGAAGTGCTAGATAGCTAGATCCACGTCTTCCCAGCCACCGAGGAGCGAGTCTTACGAGCGGCCGTTCGCGGCCCGTCTCGCGTCCGAGTCGTCGAAGCGCATGCGACGAAGTCGCGAGTCTCGATGACGCCGCCAGCGGACTGCTTGCAGGTCGCTCGAAAGGGGCCGCTAGCGACTGCTTGCAGGTCGCTCGAAAGGGTCAGCCACGAGGCACCAGGGGGCCGCGAACACGCCGTGCCGCAGGCGCGGCAATCAGATACTGTCGCGCGCTTCCTCGATACCGGTGCGCGCATCCGCGGCGACCGACTTGATGTTCGCGAAAGCCGTTCGGTAACGCTCGATTTCGTGATCTTTGTCCAGGTACACCGGGCCGGTAAACGCCTCGACGTAGACCACAGGCGGCTCCCGCAGCTCCACCTGCGCGGTATCGGCGAATTCGAGTAGGACGAACGGGCCGGAATCCATGCCGTCGTGATAGCCGGAATCCGAGGGCACCAACTGGATTCGCACATTCGGCAGGTCGCACATGCGCCGCAGATGTGCGAGCTGTTCGACGGTCACCTCGGCACCACCGACCCGCCGCCACAGCACCGATTCGCTGATCACCACATCCAGATGCAGCGGCGAGTCCTTGCGGGTGAGCAATGCCTGCCTGGCCATGCGCAGCTGCACCCGACGTTCGATTTCGGTCTCCGACGCCTCCGGACGCGCGGACTTCAGCAGCGCGCGGGCGTATGCCTCGGTCTGCAGCAGTCCGGGGATCAGCTCGTTCTCATAGGTGGCCAGGGCTCGCGCGGCCTCCTCGAGACCGATGTACACCTCGAAACCCTCGGCGATCACATCGCTGTAGCCGGTCCACCAACCCCTGGCCTTGGTCTCCTTGGCCAGTGCGGTCAGCGGTTCGACGAGATCGGTTGGCGCACCGTAGATCTTGCACATGGCCTCGACGTCCAGGCTGCGCAATGAGGTCTGCCCGGTTTCGATCCGCCAGATCTTGGCCTCGGACCATTCGAGCTGCTGGGCCGCCATCCGGGTGGTCATCCTGGCCCGATTGCGCAGATCACGCAGATGTCGGCCGAGCTGCCTGCGCGGCATGGTCGATCCGGTGGTGCCCTGCGGTAAAGCCATGCTTCCCCCTCGCGATATCCGAACAGCATTGTTTCACAGTAAATCCGACACAGGTCACGATCGGTGTCGCACGCAGGCCAACGGCGCAACAGCGACGAACAGGTTCCCGCAGCCGATGATCCGGCAATTCAGCCCGGTTCTACTTGCGTGCGCCACGCTTGCCGAAGCGCCAGAACTGCACGGCGCGAACGTCTTCGGAGAGCTGGTTCACCGGCTCGGCGACATCGGAAAGCGCCTGGAACAGATCGTCGGCGAGATCGGCGATGTGCTCGACCTTGGTGGCCAGCTTGGACGCGTTCTCCAGGAATTCGAGCAGCAGGCGTACAACGGCCGCGATGGTCAGGCCGAGCGGTATCGCGATCAAGGCGGCCAGCACGCCGAGCACCGCGGAGACCTGCCACATCAGCACCGCCAGTGCGATCGGGATGCCGATCGCGAAGGCCAGGCCGAGCATGTAGGCCAGCGGCAGCAATGTCCTGGTCGCGGGGCGGTGGAATTGCACGTCGAGCAGGCCGCGGGCCGCATCGGCGGTCCAGGCCCGCGGACTTTCGAACGGTTCGGCGGGTTCGGGCTCCGCGGTGCGCGAGAAGCGCTTGGACGCGGTCTCTTTCCAAGTGATCCAGCGTGATTCGGTTTCGAACTCTGCCGAATCCGCCGCCCCGTCACGATTGGATTCATCTCGCCCGCCCGTCATCCGACCACCACCCCCCACCGAATCGCTACGCGATGCTCACCCATATGGCGATCCTTCCCTCAATCCGACGCCGGGCCAATAGGAGTGGATTCACACCGACAGGTACGGCCGCATGGGACGGCGGCACGGCCCATTAAAAGAGGTATCTCGGTGATAGCCGATCACTACCGGGTGAGACGAACCCGACAGTCACCAAGATCTTTTGTACAACCCGTAACGCCCACCCCACCCCGCCCCGATACCTCCCACGTATGCAGGACCCAGATCTATCGGGGAATGGAGAAAGACAGTGCGCACCACGTTTCCGACTTCCGCATCGGCGGCAGAGATGACTGCCGCGGCGCAGGACTACATCCAGCGCGGGTGGACGATCGCTGAAACGACCAACGGAATCTGCCTGATCACGGATGAGGATCTGTCGGGTATCGAGATCGGCGGTGAGCTGGCCGGTGAGGTTCGCCAGTTCCTGCGCGCGAACAACCTGACCGGTCCGGTTATCGAGATTCCTGGCGCCGAGCGTCGCGAGATCCACTTGGTCACCGGCCTGCGCAAGGCCGCGATGGCGCTGGAGGCACTGCGCGAGGCGGGCGCCACCGTCTACACCGACGGCGACGGCATCCCGCTGCCCCCCACCCAGCTCACCACCGGCGAGGCTTGCTGGGGCGTGGCTCCCGGCGAGGCCCGCTGGATCCCACCGGTAGTCGCGATCGGCGCGGCGGTTCGCTCGGCGCTCTCGCGTCGCACGACCGTCAGCACCGTCGCCTGCTGAGCTCGTCCGCCTCCCCGCATACTTGGGCCATACAAGTGGGGTGTCGCTCGGCCTGCGTACAGGTCCTGCGTCGAGCGCATGATCAGTCCTGGACGTACCCGACGAGTTACCCATGTTCTCGCGAAATCAGTCGTTACGTTGGTGCCGTTCGACTGATTCGCGGAACATGCCGGAACGGTTCACGCACGCATATCGACCGTTCTTGTTTCACTTAGATCCATCGCGCGCGATGATGGGGGCTATGGCCCAGCTCACTGATGACTCCCGGACGCTTTTGCGGACCTGCCCGCTGTGCGAGGCGGTCTGCGGACTCGAGATCACACTCGACTCGAATGACCATGTGACCTCGGTTCGCGGGGATCGACAGGATCCGTTCAGCAAGGGGTTCATCTGCCCCAAGGGGGCCAGCTTCGGACATCTCGACGAAGATCCGGACCGGCTGACCGAACCGATGATCCGAGACCGGGCCACCGATACCTGGCGCACCGCATCCTGGACCGAGGCATTCGAGCTCATCGCCGCACGCTTCCCGGCGATCGTGGCCGAGCACGGAAATCAGTCGGCGGCACTGTATCTCGGCAATCCGAACGCGCATACCGTGGCCGGGGCGCTGTATGTGCCGGTGCTGATCCGGGCGCTCGGCACCAAGAATCTGTTTTCGGCGAGTACCGCCGATCAAATGCCCAAGCAGGTGGCGAGCGGGCTGATGTTCGGTGATCCGCTCACCGTGCCGGTGCCGGATCTGGATCGCACCGATTATCTGCTGATGCTGGGCGCGAATCCGCTGGAGTCGAACGGATCGCTGTGCACCGCACCGGATTTCCCGGGCAGGTTGAAGGCATTGCGCAAGCGCGGCGGGAAATTCGTCGTGGTCGATCCGCGGGAAACGCGGACCGCGAAGCTGGCCGATGAGCATCTGTTCATCAGGCCGGGTAGCGATGCTTATCTGTTGTTCGGGATCGTGCACACATTGTTCGAACAAGGTCTGACCGATATCCGCGTGGATGTCGCGGGGCTGGACGAAGTGCGCTCGGCCGCCGCGGATTTCACGCCCGAGGTGGTTTCGGAACGGACCGGAATTCCCACCGAGACGATTATCCGTATCGCGCAGGAGTTGGCGGCCGCGCCGACCGCGGCGGTATATGCGCGAATCGGCACCTGCACAGCCGAATTCGGCACGCTGACACAGTGGTTGGTCGAGGTGATCAACGTGCTGACCGGCAACCTCGACTCACCCGGCGGCGCCATGTTCGCCAAAGCGGCAGCGGGCGGCATCCCGCGCACCAAGCCGTTCCGCATCGGGCGCTGGGCCAGCCGGGTGCGCGGGCTGCCCGAGGCAATGGGAGAACTGCCGGTGGCGACCCTGGCCGACGAGATCATGACACCGGGCGCGGGGCAGGTGCGCGCGCTGGTGACCGTCGCGGGTAATCCGGTGCTGTCCGCGCCGAGCGGAGTCCGATTGGATACTGCGTTCGCGCAACTGGACTTCATGGTCAGTGTGGACCGGTACCTGAACGAGACCACCCGGCACGCGGATGTAATCCTGCCGCCGCCGCGCTCGACGCAGTCGCCGCATTACGACTTCGCGTTGCTGCAGTTCGCGGTTCGCAATTACGCGCGGTACTCGCGGCCGCTGGTCCCGCTCGGCGATCGCCCTTCGGAGTCGGAGATCCTGGCCAGGCTCGGGGCCGCACTCACCGGGCAGCCCGCCGGACCGGAGGCGCTGAACGGCGTCGATGAACTGATCATCGCGGGCATGCTGCACAAGGCGGGCATACCGGAGCGACGGCCCGAACTCATCGGGTCCAACAGCACCGAGCAGCGCATCGACCTGATGCTGCGGCTCGGGCCGTATGGCGAGTGGAATGCCGGCGCGAGCGACGGGCCCGGAGGCGGTAGCCTGCGTGATCACGAAGGGCCCCGGGAGCGCCGAGATCAATACAGCGCGCTGAATCTGCAGGTGCTGCTGGACAATCCGCACGGTGTCGATCTCGGACCTCTGCAGCCGCGCCTGCCCGGCGTGCTGCGGACGGCGTCCAAGCAGGTGGAGTTGGCGCCGCAGCCGCTGCTCGACGACGTCGCGCGGATGCGGGCCCGGCTCGCCGATGCCGCGCCGGATGTGGTGCTGATCGGGCGGCGCCAGCTGCGATCCAACAACAGTTGGATGCACAATATCCCGACGCTGGTCAGCGGGTCGAATACCTGCACGCTGCATATCAATCCGGCGGATGTGGCGCGGTTGGGACTCGGCGATACCGCCGTGGTGAAGTCCGCCGCGGGGACGCTGACGGTACCGCTGGAGCCGACCGAGGCGATCATGCCCGGGGTGGTCAGCTTGCCGCACGGCTGGGGACACACCGACAGCACGCAGACGGTGGCCCGGGCGCATGCCGGAGTGAACGCCAATGTGCTGACCGATGATTCGGTGGTGGATGTGCCCTCCGGAAATGCGGTCTTCAATGGCGTTCCGGTGACTTTGACCCCCGCCTGAGTTGCGCTCGATTCGACCGGCCGGACAGTAAAAGTTCCGGCCGGTCGGATTGTAGCTATTTTCTGGAAACCCGTCCGCTAACTAAAGATTCAGTGCATTCTCAACATGGATTTTGCTGTGTTGCCAGACTAAAATGGACAGGATTTCGGTTTAGTCGCGGGCTCAGCGTCGAACCCGTTGCGGTGCGCCGGATTCCAGCTACCAGAGGGGGCGCGATGCCCGGTACACGTTGTGGCAGTGACGGTGAGCACGAACTACAGGACAGGTACGGTACGCAGGACCGCGCCGAACGTTTCTACCAAGATCAAGTACTCGATCAGCTGAACCCCGCGATGATCGAATTCATCGCCAGGATGGATATGGCCTTCATCGCCACCGCGGACAAACACGGCGAATGCGACGCAAGCTTCCGTGCGGGCCTGCCCGGCTTTCTGCACGTGATCGACGAACGCACTCTTGCCTACCCGGAATACCGCGGCAACGGTGTGCACGCCAGCCTCGGCAACATCCTGGAGAACCCTCACGTAGGCATCCTGCTAATCGATTTCGTCCAGGATCTGATCGGATTGCACATCAACGGTTCGGCACGGATCGTGGACGACACCGCGCTGCGCCACAACGTCCCGGAACTACCCGAGAACGTCAAGGGGCGAGCCGCACAGCACTGGGTGGTGGTCGATGTGGAAGAGGCCTACATCCACTGCCGCAAACACATCCCGCATCTGGTCCCCGCGGCGCGTGAGCAGCGGGAGTGGGGCACCGACAACGTCCGCGCCAAGGGCGGCGATTACTTCGGGGCGAAGGCACAGGTCAGCGCCCTTATTCCACGCTGACCGCCTGCTTGACCCAGACGGAGCGAGTCTTACGAGCGACGTTCGCGGCCCGTCTCGCGTCCGAGTCGTCGAAGCGCATGCGCCGTAGGCGCGAGTCTCGACGGCTCGGACGCGAGACACCAGGGGGCCGCGAACACGCAGCGCCGCAGGCGCTGCAAATCAGACACCGAGTTTGAAGATGACCAGGCGCTGCACGACGAAATTGATGACCGTCGCGGTGCCCTGGGCGATGACGAAGGCCAGCGGCTGGCGCCACCAATCGCCCGGCAGGGTGGCATAGAGCACCTGGTTGATGCCGACCTGGACGGCGAAGGTGACGGCATAGAGGATCACCACCGCGATGAAACGGGCGCGGCTCGGGGGCGCCTGGAAGGTCCAGCGGCGATTGATCAGGTAGGCGGTCGTGGTGCCCGCGATGAAGCTGATCGATTTGGCGACGCTGACCGGAAGGCCGATCAAGTTCAGCAGGAAGCTGTAGATCCCGTAGTCGACGATGGCCGAGAGGCCACCGGTGAGGGTGAAGCGGATGATCTGGGTTTTGAGGTCGACATCGGTGCTGGGTTCGATTCGGCGCTCCCGGGTCCCTTCGTGGTCACGCAGGCTACCGCCTTCGGGCCCGTCGGTCACGCCGGCCGGCTCGTCGACCAACGGCAGTTCGGCCGGGAGCGGCAGCTGGGGTTCTGCTTGCACGCCGACGAGCGTAACGCCGGTGACCCGCGGCACGCGGACCGAGCACCGATTGGACACTTGTCCTGCGCGACGCAACCACTGTCGGACCTCACATACTGGGGAGTACGGCGACGCCGACCGCATATCGGCTCATGCATGTAGCCTCTATGCCGATGTCCACGAAAGCTCCGACCGCCACCACAACCGGTAACTCCGGCAATGTCGCCGACGGCACCTACGCGCTGCCGACGCGGACCAAGGCATTGACCGGGTGGGGTCGCACCGCACCAACATCTTCCGAAGTGCTCTCGACGAGCGATCCCGAACTGATCGCCAAGGCCGTCGCCATGGTCGCCGAGGACAACGACTCCAAGCCGGCCCACCTGCGTCGCGGCATCATCGCGCGCGGGCTCGGCCGCTCCTATGGCGATCACGCGCAGAACGCGGGCGGCCTCGTCGTCGATATGACGGCGCTGAACAATATCCACCGGATCGACCGGGATACCCGGATCGTCGATGTGGACGGCGGCGTCAGCCTGGACCAGCTCATGAAGGCCGCGCTGCCGTTCGGGCTGTGGGTTCCGGTGCTGCCCGGCACCC
This sequence comes from Nocardia pseudovaccinii, assembly GCF_050942345.1. NCBI lineage: Bacteria > Bacillati > Actinomycetota > Actinomycetes > Mycobacteriales > Nocardiaceae > Nocardia > Nocardia pseudovaccinii. Next base: position 380,072 of record NZ_CP192074.1, on the reverse strand, counting down.
GTCAGGTGACGATCGGCGGCGCCATCGCCTCCGATATCCACGGTAAGAACCATCACAGCGAGGGCAGCTTCGGCAACCACGTGCGCTCGATCGATCTGCTCACCGCAGATGGGCAGGTGCAGCACATCACGCCCAAGCGCAATGCCAAGCTGTTCTGGGCGACCGTCGGCGGCAACGGACTCACCGGCATCATCCTGCGCGCGACCATCGAGATGGCGCCCACCGAGACGGCGTACTTCCTCAACGACGGCGTGAAGACCACGACGCTCGACGAGACCATCGCCGCGCACAGCGACGGCAGCGAGGCGAACTACACCTACTCGAGCGCGTGGTTCGACGTGATCAGCCCGCTGCCGAAGCTCGGCCGGGCCACCATCACCCGCGGCCGCCTCGCCAAGGTCGACGAACTACCCAAGCGCCTGCGCAAGAAGCCGCTGAAGTTCGACGCGCCGCAGCTGATGACGGTGCCCGATATCTTCCCGAACTGGACCATGAACAAGCTCACGCTCCAGGCCATCGGTGAGGCGTACTACGCCATGGGCGGCAATTACACCGGCAAGGTGCAGAATCTGACGCAGTTCTACCACCCGCTCGACATGATCGCGGAGTGGAACCGCGGCTATGGTTCCAACGGCTTCCTGCAGTACCAGTTCGTGGTGCCGACCGAGGCGGTCGAGGAGTTCAAGCGGATCATCATCGATATCCAGGGCTCCGGGCACTACTCGGCACTGAACGTTTTCAAGCTGTTCGGACCGGGTAATCCCGCACCGCTGAGCTTCCCGATGCCGGGCTGGAACATCTGCGTCGACTTCCCGATCAAGCCGGGTCTGAACGAGTTGGTGAGCGAGCTGGACCGCCGCGTCATGGAGTTCGGCGGGCGGCTGTACACCGCGAAGGATTCGCGCACCACCGCGGAGACCTTCCACCAGATGTACCCGCGGATCGACGAGTGGATCAAGATCCGCCGAAGTGTCGATCCCACAGGCGTTTTCATGTCCGATATGGCGAGAAGGCTGGAGCTCCAGTGATTAATGCCGTAGGCAACCCGCAGACCATCCTGCTGCTCGGCGGTACCTCGGAGATCGGGTTGGCGATCTGCGCCGAGTACCTGCGCAAGAGTCCGGCGCGCATCGTTCTGGCCGCGCTGCCCGGTGATCCGCTGCGCGAGGACGCCGTCTCCGAGCTGAAGTCGGCCGGTGCGACCCAGGTCGACGTCATCGACTTCGACGCGCTCGACACCGAGAGCCATCCCAGAGTTATCGACGCGGCCTGGGACGGCGGCGACGTGGATGTCGCCATCGTCGCGTTCGCCCTGGACGGCGATCCCGAAGAGCTGTGGCAGAACCAGCGCAAGGCCGTGCAGGTCGCCGGAATCAATTACACCGCCGCGGTTTCCGTCGGTGTACTGGTCGGCGAGAAGATGAAGAAGCAGGGCTTCGGGCGGATCATCGCCATGTCCTCGGTGGCCGGTGAGCGGGTGCGTCGCTCGAACTTCGTCTACGGCTCGACCAAGGCTGGACTCGACGGCTTCTACCTGGGACTCGGCGAGGCGCTGCGGCCGTACGGACCGCGTGTGCTGGTGATCCGGCCGGGCATGGTGCGGACCAGGTTCTCGGCGCACGTCAAAGAGGCTCCGCTCACCGTCAACAAGGAAGATATTGCGGCACTGGCGGTTTCGGCGTCTCAGCGGGGCAAGGAGCTCGTCTGGGCGCCCGGCACCTTCCGCTTCGTGATGATGATCCTGCGGCACATCCCGCGCCCGATCTTCCGCAAGCTGCCCATCTGATTTCCCCGAGCCGCACCCTGTCGGCCGCGCATTCGTTTGCGCGGGACAGGTGCGGCTCGTCTATATCAGCAACACGCGGTTCCGTGGCTGCCCGGCGAGTTCGGTGCCGACGTGACAGCAAGTCCGGCATCAGCGCACGCCACTGTGCCATTTCGGTGGATGCCATCGTCGCGGTTCGCCGGGACCGGTCGATGCGGCATTCGGTACCCTGCCGGTGCGATCGGCCGGGCGGCGTGGCAAGTTCGGAGCCGACCTCGAGCCGTCGCATTGTCGAAGGAGCACTCCGTTGAGCACAGTCACGGCAGAACGCGCCGAGCACTCCGCACCGGAGCGCGGCCGTGGGTCGCTGCTGATCCGGCACATCGGCTCCGGGGTCGGCGAGGCGCTGCTGGCCGCCGTGGTGGCCGCGATCGTTGCCGCCGTTGGGCTGGTGGCGTTTTCGATGGTGCAGTGGCCCGCGTTCAACTCGTCCAATGTGACCAGGTCGTTGACCACGGTCGGACAGGTCGGCGCGGCGGTGCTGCTGGGGGCGGCGATCTGGCTGGTGCGGGCGCGGCGGTGGCCGTGGGTGGCGAAAGTGCTGTCCTGGGTCGGGATTTCGACGTTCGTCACGGTGACATTGGGGATGCCGCTGGCGGCGACCAAGCTGTACCTCTTCGGCGTCTCGGTGGACCAGGAATTCCGCACCGAATATCTGACGCGGCTGACCGATAGCGCGACGCTGCACGATATGACCTACGCCGACCTGCCGCCGTTCTATCCGGCCGGATGGTTCTGGATCGGCGGTCGAGTGGCGAATGTGCTCGGAATGGACGGCTGGGAGGCGTTCAAGCCGTACGCCATCGGTTCGCTCGCGGTGATCGCGGTGATCGCACTCGTATTGTGGTCCAAGCTGATTCGCGCCGACTGGGCGATCGGAGTCAGCGCGGCGACGACCGCGGTGACAATCGCTTATGCCTCGCCGGAGGCTTACAGCGCGGTCATCGTGCTGCTGCTGCCGCCCGCGTTGATTCTGGCGTGGGGTGCGTTGTATCGGCCGCACGAGCTGTCGGGCGACGAGTTCGGTACCGCGGCGGTTGTTGGTGGGGCTTCGGCGTCGGATGGCACGGCTGCAGCGAGTAGCGCCGCCGTATCTGGTGACGCAGGCGCAGCGAGCAGTAATGCGGCAGTAGGTGGCAATTCGGCGGCATCAGGCAGCACCGCCACATCGAGTAGCTCCGCTGTATCTGGTGACGCAAATAATGCGGCTGTAGGCGAGGCTTCGGCGTCGGGTGGGGCGACTGCATCAGACAGTGTCGCCGCAGCTGGTGGTGCGGCAGGCGGGGTCGGAACGGCCGGAGGCTGGGGCGCGGTCATCGGCGCAGGGCTGTTCCTCGGGATGGCCGCGTCGTTCTACACGCTGTATTTCGCGGTGGCGGCCTTTGCGGTCGGGCTGATGGGACTTGTCTCGGCGGGGCTTGCGGTGCGGGCACAGCGGGCCGCGGACCGAGCGCGACGCGGTACCGGCGACGGTGGGTCGGGTTCGGTGTGGCGGGCCGCGGTGCCGCCGCTGGTTCGGCTGGTTGTCATCGCGGCGATCGCAGGTTTGGTGGCGCTGGTCGTGTGGCTGCCGTTCGTATTGAAGATGCTCGGTGGGACGATGCCGAGTTCGGGGACGGCGTTCCACTATCTGCCCGAGGGCGGGGCACAGTTGCCGTTGCCGATGGCGGAGTTCTCGCTTTCGGGGGCGTTCTTCCTGCTCGGGACGGCGTGGTTGGTGTTGCGGGCGGCGTCGTCGCGGCGGGCGCAGGCGCTCGGGATCGGCGTGGTTGCCATCTATCTGTGGTGTCTGCTGTCGATGACGGCGACCGCGGCGGGTACCACCCTGCTCTCGTTCCGCTTGACGCCCGTGCTCGAAGTGCTGCTTGCGGCGGCCGGTGCATTCGGGTTCGTCGAAGGCGCGCGGGCGGCATATCAGGCACTCGATGAGCCGGGGCGGTTCAAATTCGCCGTCGTCGTGGTCGCCATCGTCGGTGCGCTCGCGTTCACCCAGGACATTCCGCAGGTGCTGAAGCCGGAGATCACCACGGCATACACAGATACCGACGGCAACGGCGAACGCGCCGACAAGCGCGCACCGGGTGCGGCGTCGTACTACCGCGAAATCGATGCGGCACTGATCGCGCAGACCGGCCGTCCACGCTCGGATTCGGTGGTGCTCACCGCCGACACCAGCTTCCTTTCCTTCTACCCGTACTCCGGCTTCCAGGCGCTCACCTCGCACTATGCCAACCCGCTGGCCGATTTCGCGGGCCGCGCCGCCACCATCGAGTCGTGGAGCAAGCTGAACTCCTCCGCCGCCCTGGTCGACGCACTCGGCAAGACCCCGTGGCGCGCACCGGATGCGTTCCTCTTCCGCAGTAGCGGGGACACCTACACTCTGCGCCTGGCCAAGGACGTCTACCCCAACGACCCCAATGTGAAGCGCTACACCGTGAGCTTCCCCAAGGAACTCTTCGCGGACCCGCACTTCACCACCACCAATATCGGGCCTTTCACCTTGGTCGTCGTCAATCGCTGACGCCGTACACCCGGGTCATCAGCGCGGCCGGAGTGCTCGCTCGACGCATGATTTCGCGAGGACATGGGTAACTCGTGGGGAACTGCTGACCCAGCCGGGCACTGACCGGCGGCCACCAACAGCGGCGTCGCGGCACCCGAGTCCGTCCTGAAGGCGCCGGGGAGGCGGTTCACAGGGTATTCGGTTACGGTGGATCGCTGATCTGACCAATAACGGGGAGAAGTTTGTTTTGCAGGTCGAAGCACCACCAGCAGTAGGCGTCGTCACCAAGGGATCGACACCGGCTGGCGGGGCCAGACCCGAGCAGCGCACCGGGAAGCGGAGACGGATCCGGGTCGATCGCAGTGATCTGGTCGCCTCGGTGAGCTATCTCGCATTGGCCGTCACGGTGCTGTCCGGACAGTGGCGCAACACACATAGCGGGTACCTGATCAAAAGCGGTCAGGACCAGACCATGTGGGAGTGGTTCTTCGCGGTCACCGCACATTCGGTGGCGCATCTGGAGAATCCGCTGGGCACCGATCTGCAGAACTTCCCGGCCGGGGTGAACATGATGGCCAATACGGCCATGTTCGGGGTCGGGGTGCCGTTGACTCCGGTCACGCTGCTGTTCGGACCGACCGTCACCTTCGTGCTCGTCCTCACGCTCGGCCTCGCCTCCACCGCCTTCGCCTGGTACTGGCTGTTCTCCCGGGAATTGGTGGAGTCCCGGCTGGCCGCCGCGATCGGCGGACTTTTCTGCGGTTTCGCGCCCGCGATGATCTCCCATGCCAATGCGCACCCGAATTTCGTGCTGCTCGCGCTGCTTCCGGTCATCGCGCTGCTGTTGATCCGCATCGCACGACGTGTGCCGGGTGCGGAGACGACCGAGCCATGCAGGCGAGTTCGTGATGCCGTCGCGCTCGGCTTCCTGGTGGCGCTGCAGATCGCACTCGGCGAGGAACCGCTGCTGATCTTCGCACTCGCCTTCGGACTGTTCGGCCTCGTGTACTACCTGCACACACCGCGCACGGGCTGGCAAGTAGTGCGTGCGCTCGCCCCGACCATCGCATTGGCCGCGGGGATCACCTTGATGCTCACCGAAATTCCGCTGTGGTGGCAATTCTTCGGGCCGCAGAGTTATCGCTCGATCGACCACGGGCCGATGGGCAACGATCTGAAGGCCATCGTGCAGTTCCCCGCCGAATCGCTCGGCGGGATGTTCGCGCCCGGCCAGTACGTGTCCATGAACGACACCGAGCAGAACGCCTATTTCGGCTGGCCACTGCTGCTGTTGCTGCTCGTGGCGGTGGCGTTGCTGTGGCGCGACCGGGTGGTCCGGGCGGCGACCGCGGTGATGGTTGTCTTCGGGGTGCTGTCACTCGGTGCGACGGCCATGTTCGGCAAGGTGTCGACCGGGATCGAATTGCCCTGGCGCTGGGCCGAATTGGTCCCGCTGCTCAATACGGTGCTGGAGACTCGGCTGACCATGGCCGCGATTCCGGCCATCGGTGCGGTGCTGGCGTTGGCAACCCAGCAGGCGGTCACCTGGTGGAAGCAGTCGCCGGTCGACTGGCGGCCGCTGGCCTGGTTCCCTGCGCTCGGCTTGGCCTTGGCTCCGCTCATCCCAACCGTCCTTCCGGTGATCGAGCGCGCACCGACTCCGGAGTTCTTCGCCGACGGGACAGTAAAGAAGTACGTGAGCGGCGGCTCGGTTGTCATGGTGCCGCCACCGCGTCCCCCCGACGCGCAGGCATTGCGCTGGCAAGCCGACGCCGACTTCGACTTCCCGCTCGCCGGGGGCTATTTCGTCGGCCCGACCGGCGCGAACAAGAAGGGCATCTACGGACCCGATTTCCGACCGACCACCGCCCTGCTCGTCGGTGCCCTGGACACCGGGGTGGTACCGCCCATCGACGCCGACACCCGCGCACAAGCACTCGACGACCTGCGCTTCTGGGAGGCCGACGTGGTGGTCCTGCCCGCCACCAAGAACTCCGAGGTGCTGCGCACGACCGTGACGCAACTGCTCGGCGTCGCGCCGCGACAGGTCGACGACGTGTGGCTCTGGGACGTCCGGCCGCTGCGATAGGCGGCGGCGGTGATCTCGGTGGCGAGCGTCACCAATGCGGGTAGCTAGCATGGTGCCTCGTGCGACCGGACCGAACTTCTGCAGCGTTCACCCGAAACCGCCTGATCGCCCTCGTCTCCGGGTTGCTCGGATTCGTACTGGCACTGTTGACGCCGTTGCTTCCGGTGAAACAGGATCAGGCCGCGCTCGACTGGCCCCAGGCGGGCCGTACCAGTGTCGAGGCGCCCCTGGTTTCGTATGTGCCGCTGCGGTTGGATGCGACGCTGCCGTGTTCGGTGGTGGCCGCGGCCGGGTCGGGCACGGTGCTGTCGACCATTCCGCACGCCTCGGGCCAGGCCAGCGCCAAGGGACTGATCGTCTCGGTCACCGATGGCACGCTCGCGGTGCTGCAGCGTGATGTGCCGCTGCTGTCCGCGCCGGTCGCGGAGATCGCCGGGTGCGAGTCCGTCACCATTACCACAACGGCGGCCGCGACCTCGGTCGAATTCGTCGGTGCGAAGCGCCAGGACGGTACGCCCTTCCGCAACACCATCACCCGCGATATCCGCCCGCAGGTGGTCGGTGTCTTCACCGATCTGGATGCCGCGAAGCTCGATGGCGCGAAGCTGCACGCCGATATCGATTCCCGCTTCTCCTCGACGCCGTCCGCGCTGAAGCTCGGCGCCATGATCGCCGCGGCGATCTGCACGATCATCGCGCTGATCGCATTGCACCTGCTCGACAATGCCGATGGCCGACGGGCGCGCCGGTTCCTGCCCGCGCACTGGTGGCGGTTCACCCTGGCCGATGTGGCGGTGCTCGGGCTCCTGGTGCTGTGGCATTTCATCGGCGCGAATACCTCCGACGACGGCTACATCCTGAATATGGCCCGCGTCTCGGAGCATTCGGGATACATGGCCAACTACTACCGTTGGTTCGCGGTGCCCGAAGCGCCGTTCGGCTGGTCCTACGAGGTGCTGGCCTGGATGACCAAGGTCTCCGATGCCAGCCCGTGGATGCGGCTGCCGACGCTGGCCGCCGGCTTCGTGTGCTGGATGGTGATCAGCCGAGAGGTGCTGCCGCGCTTGGGCGCTCGAGTGCGCAGGCACAAGGTGGCGCTGTGGACCGCCGGTCTGGTCTTCCTCGCGTTCTGGCTGCCCTACGACAACGGTCTGCGGCCCGAACCGCTGATCGCCGCGGGTACACTGCTGACCTGGTGCTCGATCGAGCGGGCGATCGCGACCGGACGGCTGCTGCCCGCCGCGGTCGGTGTGCTGATCGCCGCGTTCTCGCTGGCGGCCGGTCCGACAGGACTGATCTGTGTGGCGGCGCTGATCGCGGGTTCGCGGCCGGTCCTGCAGATCATTATTCGGCGGGCGCGCGATGCGGCTGGCACATTGCTGGATTCCGCGCCCAGCGCGAAGCAGAGACCTGCGGCAGCTGCCGCAGGATCGGCCGACGAACCCGACACTGTCGGAAGAGAGCCCGCCTATGCCGCGAATCCTGGTGGGGACCAGGGAAATCCGAGTGCCGAACGGTCAGGGCGACAAACCCGCGTCGATGTGCGCACGGATCGGAGCACCTCACGCCTGGCCACCTTCTTCCGATATGCCGCGTTGCTGGCACCGGGCCTGGCCGCCGGAACGCTCGTGCTGGTCGTCGTTTTCGCCGATCAGACGCTGGCGACGGTAATGGAAGCGACCCGGGTGCGCACCCTTGTCGGGCCGAATGTGGCCTGGTTCGACGAGCGGACGCGGTGGGATTCGCTGCTGATGCTCTCGCCGGACGGATCGCTGGCGCGGCGCTTCGGTGTGCTGATCATGCTGCTGTGCCTGCTGGTCTGTGTGCTGCAGGTGCTGCGAAAGGGGCGGATTCCGGGAACGTCGCGTGGGCCGTCGGTGCGGATTCTCGGCATCGTCTTCGCCTCGCTGCTGCTGATGATGTTCACGCCGACCAAATGGACCCACCACTTCGGCGTGTACGCCGGGCTGGCCGGATCGCTTGCGGCGCTGGCAGCGGTAGCGGTGGGCACCAATGGGATTCGCTCGCCGCGCAACCGCGCGCTGTTCGCGGCGGCCGTGCTGTTCCTGCTGGCGATCACCTTCACCGGATCCAATGGCTGGTGGTACGTATCCAGTTACGGTGTGCCGTGGTGGGACAAGGCGCCGCTGGTCGCGGGTAAGGGCCTGTCCACGCTGTTCCTCGGGCTCAGCGGGGTGGCGCTGATCGTCGCGGTATGGCTGCACTATCGCGAGCCGTACCGCGAGAAGACCGATGCGCCACGCCGTTTCGAGCGTTACGCTTCCGCGCCGTTGACGATCGCGGCCGCGCTGCTCGTGCTCTTCGAGGTGGCATCGCTGGCCAAGGCGGCGGTCACGCAGTACCCGGCGTACTCGATCGCCAAGTCGAATCTCGAATCGCTGAGCGGCAATACCTGCGCGCTCGCCAACGAGGTGCTGGTGGAGACCGATACCGCGAATTCGCTGCTGCTCCCCTACACCGGCTCCCCCGCCGACGGATTGTCCGCCGAATCGAAGGGATTCACGTCCAACGGGGTCGCCTCCGACCTCACCGCCGATGCCGAGGAAACCGTCACCGGCGGTGCGAATTCGGTGAACAAGGATTCGAAGAACAAGACCACCAAAACGACCGGTGCGGGCACCGGCGGCGGCACCACCCAGCAGGCCGGAATCAATGGCAGCACGGTGGCATTGCCGTTCGGCCTGGATCCGGCGCGGACCCCGATCATGGGCAGCTACCAGGACGGGGCCGATCAGCAGCAGGCCAAGCTCACCTCGCAGTGGTACCGCCTCGATCTGACCGACAGCATGCGCGATGACCCCGCCTACCAGGTGCTCGCCATAACCGCGGCGGGCCGGATCCGCTCGATCGATGCCGACGGTGTGCTCACCTACGGGCAGGAACTGCACCTGGAGTACGGCGTGCGCGGAGCGGACGGCGAGGTACAAACGCTCGGGTCGGTGGATCCGCTCGATATCGGGCCCGCACCGTCCTGGCGCAATCTCCGTGTGCCACTGGACAAGTTGCCCGCCGGAGTGAACGCGGTGCGATTGGTCGCGGTCGACAACGACATCACCCAGAAGCAGTGGCTGGCCGTCACCCCGCCCCGGCTGCCGCATCTGGCCACGCTGAATTCCGCTGTCGGCGAAACCGCTCCGGTCCTGCTGGACTGGCACGTCGGCCTGGCCTTCCCCTGCCAGCGCCCGTTCGACCACCACGACGGCGTCGCCGAGGTCCCCAATTGGCGCATCCTGCCCGACCGCGTCGGCTCCGACGCCTCCAATGCCTGGCAGGACGATATCGGCGGCGGCCCCCTCGGCTGGACCGGTCTACTCCTGAAATCCCAAACCATCCCCACCTACCTCACCCACAACTGGACCCGAGACTGGGGCTCCCTCGAACAGTTCACCCCCTACGACCCCACCGCCATCCCCGCAACCATCGCCACCACCGTGAAATCGGTCAACGGCTGGAAGAAGGCCGACCCGATCCGGGCGCGCTAGAGTCCGGTGGGCATTCCCACCCCGTCCCGGCGTGGTCCGCGTGATTCGCAAGGCGATCATGTCGTGCGACTGTCAAGGAGGTGTCTGATGGCGTACACAGTTCGTGTATCCCGAGAGGGTCGGTGGTGGGCACTGGCCATTCCCGAACTCGGCGAGGACGCGCTCACCCAGGCGCGACGACTGTCCGAAGCGGAGCGCGAGGCCAGGGACTACATCGCCGTGACCATGGATGTCGCGCCGTCGACTGTCGAGGTCCGCGTGGTCCTCGATGATGTCGGGCTGACCGCCGAGGCGCTGGCGCGGTCCGAGGAACTGCGCGCACTGCGCGCCGAGGCCGATGACATCCAAGAACAGATCACGGCGAAGTCGGCGGCGCTGGCCAAGGAACTGACCGCGAAGCGGCTGCCCGTGCGCGACATCGCGGCACTGATTGGTATTTCGCACCAGCGCGTGAGTCAACTTCATTTCGGCCTGAACACAATTCGATGGGCTGGGGGATGAGAACGCATCGGCGAGACATGGAGGCGGGCGCTCGGACCGCGGGCGTGGGCCCGCGACGGATCGCTCAGTCGACGAGGTCGCTGGGGTCGGTATTCGCTCCACACAGCACGACACCGATTCGTTCACTGTCGCGTGGCTGGTATGCCCGGGTAGCCAGCGCCGCCAAGCCGGTCGCCGAGCCGTGTTCGACGACCAGTCGATGCCGCTCCCACAGCTGCCGTCGCGCCCGTACGATCGCTTCGTCGTCGACGACCACCGAGCGCACGTCTGTGGCCTCGGCCCAGGCCAGCGCGGCAGCGGAAACCCTTGGCGCGCCGAGCGAATCGGCCGCGATGGAATCCACGTCCACGTCGAGCACCGCGCCGGCAGCCAATGCGGCATTGAGCGCCCGGCTGCCGTCGGGTTCCGCCCCGACCACTCGAATGCCGAAATGGTCGGCGACCGCGGCGATTCCGGAGAACATGCCGCCCGCGCCAACCGCGAGGACGATTGTGTCCAACCCAGCAAGGGTTCAAGGAACGAGGACGAGGCGGCCGCGGAGACCACCTGCCGCGATTCGCCGGTGGGCGGCGGCTACCGCGTCCAACGGGTAGGTTTCGGCTACGCGGAGGGTTAGGTGGCCTTTGTCGACCAATGCGACGAGTTCGTCGAGTTGGGAGCGGTCGGCATGGACCAGGACGGTGGTTACTTCAGTGCCGCGCAAGGGGATCGGGGTGGCGGGGACGCTGATGGAGACGAAGCGGCCGCGGGCGCGGACGGCGGCGAGGGTTTCGGGACCGAGGGCCGCGGCGTCGAGGGCAGCGTCCACGCCGCCGGGTACGAGTGCTCGGGCTACATCCGGAAGGTTCGCTCCGCGGGGGATGAAGTCGGTGGCGCCGAGGGCGCGGACGGTGGGTTCGTCGGCAGGCGAAGCCGAGGCGATTACTCGAATACCTCGGGCGGCAGCCAGTTCGACCGCGAAGCCGCCTACCGCGCCTGCGGCTCCGGTGACGAGGAGGGAATCGGCAGGTGTGAGGTCGAGGGCGGCTAAGGCCTGGAGAGCGGTGAGGCCGTTCAGCGGGATGGTGGCCGCGGCGGTTGCGGGCACGGAAGTCGGTGCGGGGGCCACGTTTCGGGCTTCGAGGACGACATAATCGGCTTGCGCTGCCAACGAGACGTCGAGACGGTCGCTGATGCCGATCACTTGCTGACCCACCGTGAAATCGACACCGGCACCGGCAGCATCGACGACACCGGCGATATCCCATCCGATCCCCCACTGATCGCGCGGCGCGGCAAAAGGGGTACCGCCGACGCCATTGCGGACCATGAGATCCACCGGATTGACCGTCGCCGCCGCCACTTTCACCCGAACGGCACCGGGCCCTGGCTCGGGCGTCGGCACTTCGATGATCTCCGCGACGGCCTCCGGACCGGGTCGACGGACTACGACTGCGCGCATGGCGCTCCTTATCGCTTGTCGGGTTACGTCGACAAACCTAGAGCAAGCTACTATCTATCAGGTAGTAGTTACCCAGAAGTGCGTAACAGGCAGCAGGGGAATCAGATGGCGACAACAACCGCGGCACAACGCCGCAACCAGGCAAAACAGCGATACGACGCCTACGTGGCCGAATGCCCCACGCGCCAACTCCTCGACCGCATCAGCGACAAGTGGGTCAGCCTGATACTCAACGCCCTCGCCGACGGCCCGCTGCGCTACGCCGAGATCAACCGCGTCATCTCCGGCGTCAGCCCCAAAATGCTCACCCAAACCCTGCGGACCTTGGAGCGCGACGGCTTACTGGAGCGCCGGATCACCGCCGAGGTGCCGGTCCGCGTCGACTACGAACTCACCGCACTCGGTCACAGCCTGCGGCCTGTGATGCGCGCCATAAAGACGTGGGCCGAGGAGCGCATGGACGAAGTGCTCGCGGCCCGCGCACGTTACGACGGTGAACCAGCGTGACCATGTCGTAAATGTTGGCCGCGAAAGCCTTCCCACACGTGAAGCTGGCCTTAACCTTTTATTCATGACCGCGGCCTTCGATGATATGGATCTGCGCGACCTCGTCGGACTGCTCACCGAAGATGAACAACGGGAGCTTCGACCGGCGCTGCTGCGCGTGTTATCCCGCCAGACCCCGCAGGAGCTACTCCGTCGTGAACTGGGCCTTCGTATGACGAAGGTCTGACCCCGCCGGATTACCGAACACCATCCACCAGGCCGTCGCGTCGGACAGCACAGCCGACGCCGCGGCCTTTCGTCGTTGCGGACGCTGTTGGCCTGAGCGCCCGGAGGCTGTGGGCCCCTCGGAACCGGGGACGAGTGGGCGCTGAGTACATCTCGGTCCCCGAAACGAGAACAGGCCCGCCGAATTCGACGGGCCTGCCTTCATTCACGACCTAGAACACACGCAGTTGGCCGGGCGACCAAAGCCCCGAACGGCTGGCCGTACCCGTATCCAACTTGGCCGGAACCGCATTCGGGTAGTACTGGTCGTACCGCTCCAGCGAACCCCAGTCCCGCGCCCAGTCGTTCTTCAGATACGTCGGAACGGTGCTCGACTTCGCCAGCATCTGGCTGAAGCCGAGCAGCCCGCCGAATTCCTCGGCCTGCCAGGTATTCGTCGAGCTGATGGCCAGTGGCCGGTCCGGCAGGATCCGGTACCCGGGCACCTCGGCCACGCCGTTCTTGTGGTCCAGCGGCCGCTGGCACGGGAACTGCAGCCCGACCGCCCAGTCCAGCAGCACCGGCTGCTCGGAGCCGATGAAGCTGTTGAGCGTGGCCAACTTCGGCATCCGCGGCGGAGTGAACGCCAGCCACTGGTCGCCGATCAGGATCGGGTCGTTGGCGACAATGCGCACCGCGTCGGCATCGGGCGCGATCTCGTCGAGCGGGATGCGCAGGTTGCGCCACGACGGGAACGGACCGATATCGCGCGGCAGGTAGGTGCCGAGCATCTGCACACTGCCGTCGGGCAGGTGCTTGCCGTAGTCGACGGTCAGCGACTGGCCGTACCGGGTGTCGCCGGTGTCGTCGATGGACAGGATGCGACCCGCGGCCGAAATGACCACCAGCGGACGATCATCCGAGCGCGGCGCCAGCTGGTACCAGCTGGAGACCAGATGCGCGGGCTGCTGCACGCCCGGCTGGTAGCTGCCCATTACCGGCGTGGTGGCCGGATCGAGGCCGAAGGGCAGGGTGGCCCGGCTGCCGTTGACACCGGTCGCGCCGAAACCACCGTCGGTGCCCGCATTCTGACCGTCCGCGCCGACCGGGCCGACCGACTGGGTGGAGGTATTGCCGGTGCCCGGCTTCACCTCGATGGTGTCGGCGCTGAGCTTCTCGGGCACACCGTTCGGATCGAAGCCGACCGGATCGGGGCCGGCCAGCGGATCACCGTTCTTCGGCGGATTCGCCGGATCGACGATCGGCGTGAGCATGCCGTTGCCCTTGTTCACATCCGGTTCCACCAGCACGTCATTGGCGAGGCCGCACGAATTGCCCTGCACCGCATCGAAATTCGAGCGCGCCAGCGAATACGCCGGGTACTGCGACACCGCGCCCTTGAGCAGCGAGCACACCTCGAGCAGCACCATCAGCGCGGCGACGACGGTCAGCGGGATGGCGGCGAACCTGCGAATCCGCTTGCCGCGCACCGACTTCGCCGACGGCTGCGGCTTGGTGTAATCCTCGCGCAGCGCCGACCAGCCGACCAGTGCCAGCGCCAGCCCGAACAGCACCAGCATCAGCGTGTTCGACTGGTAGCCGTGCAGCGAGATCCGCTTGTCGAACCACGGCACACCGAAGCTGGACACGTACCAGTAGCCGTTGATACCCGAGAAGGCGACCGCAAGCACGAACAGCAATCCGGCGAGGAAGATCGCCCGATTCTTCCTGGCCCGCAGCGCACTCGCCGAAACCGCCACCGCGGTGACCGCGGCCAGTGATCCGGCGATGCCCGCGTACGCGCCGAAGTGGTGGGTCCACTTCGTCGGATTGAACATCATGAAGAAGATGGTTCCGAAGACCACGCCCATCAGCCGCCAGGTCGGACCGCTCGCGATGCCGGGAACCTGCCTGCGCCGCAACAGCACCAGCATGGTGGTGAACAGGCACAGCAGCATGATCAGGAAGGCGAAGCGGCGCGACAGTGATCCGTCGACGGTCTCCACGAACAGGTAGTAGTAGCGCAGGTAGTCCTCGTACCAGGCCAGGTTCGGGCCGGTTACCTGCCGCACCCGGTTGGCCTCCTGGATACCCGCGAAGGTCTGGTCGGTGTAGACGACGATCAGCACCAGCAGACCCGCCGCCGCGATCGGGGCCAGCAGCGGCAGCGTCGAACCCCACTTACCCACACCCTGCGCCGCGAATTGCCGATGCCGTCGCACCACGATCCGCACCAGCGGCCGGATACCGGCGAGCAGCGCCGCCACACACATCAGACCGGTCGGCGCCGCGGCCAGGGTGAACGCGGCCACCAGAATCGCCACCGCGGCCGGAAGCAGTCGACCCGTCGCAATGGCCCGCTCGATCGAAACCCAGGTCAGCAGCGCGCCGAGCGCGACGATCGGCTCCGAGCGCAGACCGTTGTCGAACGGCAGCCAGAACGCCAGAAAGACCAGCCCACCGGTCCACAGCGCCACCTTGCTGTTGCGCACACCGCGCCCCAGCCGGGGCACCACCTCGCGGCTGATCACCATCCAACAGAGAATCGCGCAGAACAGCGCGGGCAGCCGGACCCACGGGCTCGCGGTGGAGATCTCCGAGAAGGCCTGGATGACGTAGTAGTACCAGCCGAACGGCGCCTCCGGCACGCCGTACCAGCGGAAGTAGTTGGCCATATAGCCCGCGTGCGGCGCCACCCGCACCATGCTCAGGATGTAGCCGTCGTCGGAGGTGTTGGCGCCGACGAAATGCCACAGCAGCAGCGTCCCGACGACCGCGCCGTCCGCCCAGTTCGGCTTCAGCCAGTTGGCGGGCAGGATCCGGCGGTGCCCGCGCCCGTCACTGCCGTCGAGCCGAGCCAGTGCGCCGAGCGCGATCAGCGTGCACAGCACCGCCGCGATCATCGCGATCAACTTGACCGGGGTCGGGCTGGAGGAGAACCGGGTGTCCACCGTCATATGGAACGAAAGGCCGGTGGGCACCGCGCCCTTCAGATCGGTGAACACGCCGACCACCTGCGGCCGCAGATCACCGTTCAGCTGCCCCTCGACCGGAACCTCGACCTTCTGCGTCGTCCCGGGCGCCGCGCCCTCGACCGGCCGCTCGATCGTCGTGGTCACACCGTCGAACGACGCCCTGGTCCGATTGATGTCTGAGCTGATGGTGATCGACGTGCACGCGCCCAGCTGCGCACGCTCGGCCGAGGCGACCACGGCATTGCGGTCGACCACATCCACCGTGGTGTCCGAGACCCGCACGAACATCGCCTCGAGCGAAGCCCGGTCGCCCTGTGGCGGCGCGGTAGCCAGCAGCATCCCGCCGTAACTCGGCAGCTGATCGATTGCCGAACACGGAATGCGCGCGTCGAGATCGATCGGCACCTGCGACATGAGCGGCGCCTGCACGCTGTTGAGGGCGCCGTCCTGCGGCCAGTTCAGCGTCGCGGTGGTCTGACTGACCGGTAAGAACGGAGCTGCCAGCGCGAACAACGCGCCGAGCACGCCGGCGACCAGCGCGACGAGGCGCGCGGTTCGGAAATCGCTCGGTGCGACTTCGGGCGCGGCGGGCGGTTTTGTCAAGACAGCGGTAGCGGCGTCGGGCACGGTTGGCAATGCTAGCTGTGTTGGATTTGCCGCGCCTGCGGCACGGCGTGTTCGCGGCCCCTCGTGGCTTGCGTCCGACCCTTTCGAGCGACCTGCAAGCAGTCGCAAGCGGCGCGGCCGAGACTCGCGACTGCGTCGCATGCGCTTCGGCCACTCGGACGCAAGCCGGGCCGCGAACGGCGCATGCTCGATCTCGCTTCGCTCGAAAACCTGAGCTGAGCCGCGTGGTCGGCAACGCCGATATGTGCGGCCACAGCGAACTGGAGGCTGCGAAAGTGCGCACACGGGTGCGGCTACAACGCTGGCGACCTTCATGGTCAGCAAAGTCGACCCGAACTGCTGACCGGTTGCCATAGGGATGGAAAGGTGGGCTTTATGACAAAGGTGAATCTCGAAACCAACTACGGACCGATCGTGCTGGAGCTCGACGACGCGAAGGCCCCGAACACCGTCGCGAACTTCGTGAATTACGTGAACGCCGGCCACTACAACGGCACCATCTTCCACCGCGTCATTCCGGGTTTCATGATCCAGGGCGGTGGCTTCACCCCCGAGATGCAGCAGAAGGGCACGCAGGCCCCGATTCAGAACGAAGCGAACAACGGCCTGAAGAACGACAAGTACACCGTTGCGATGGCCCGTACCAACGACCCGCATTCGGCCACCGCGCAGTTCTTCATCAACATCTCCGACAACGGCTTCCTGAACCACACCGCGCCGAACCCGCAGGGCTGGGGCTACGCGGTCTTCGGCAAGGTCGCCGAGGGCTCCGAGGTGGTCGACAAGATCGCCGCGGTATCCACCGGTTCGTCGGGTATGCACCAGGATGTGCCGCAGGACGACGTCATCATCGAGTCGGCGACCATCGCCTGATTTCCGCTGCCACGAAGAGCATCGGGCCGTATCCCCGCCGGGGGATGCGGCCCGATCCCGTCAGAGCGGCAGGAGGTGGTGCTTGCGTGGGTTACGGACGAGGGCCTTATCGCGCAGCAGGTGGAGGGCGCGACGCAGTTCCAGGCGGGTGGTCGACGGTTCGATGACGGCGTCGATATAGCCGCGCTCCGCGGCGACCCACGGGGTCGCCACGGTCGCGTTGTAGAAATCGATCATCTGCTGACGCACCGCGGCGCGCTGATCCTCCGGCGCCGCATCGATCTGCCTGCGGCCGATCAGGCTGACCGCGCTCTCCGCGCCCATGACCGCGATCCGCGCGGTCGGCCAGGCCAGATTCACATCCGCACCGAGCTGTTTCGAACCCATCACCGCGTATCCGCCGCCATAGGACTTGCGGATAACCACGGTCACCTTCGGCACGGTGGCCTCGACGTAGGAGAACAGGAAGCGGCCGCCGCGCTTGATGACGCCGATCTTCTCCTGTTCCACACCGGGTAGGAATCCCGGTGTGTCGACAACGAATACGAGCGGAATCTCGAACGCGTCGCACATCCGCACGAAGTGCGCGGCCTTGTCCGAGGCCCTGGCATCGAGCGCACCGGCGGACACCATCGGCTGATTCGCGACCACACCGACGCTGCGGCCGTCCACCCGCGCGAATCCGGTGATGATATTGCGCCCCGCCGAGGCGCCGATCTCGTGGAAATCACCGTCGTCGAATATGCGCAACAGGATGTCGTGCATGTCGTACCCGGAGTTATCCGAGTCCGGGACAATCGAATTCAGCTCCAGATCCGATTCGGTGATCTCCGGCTCCAGCCCCGGATTCACGATCGGCGGCTGTTCCTGGCAGCTCGTCGGCAGGAAGCCCAGATACGCGCGCACCCATTCGAACGCGGACTGCTCATCATCGGCGACGTGATGGATATTGCCGTACTGCGCTTGGCTATTGGCGCCGCCGAGTTCCTCGAGGCTGACGTCCTCGCCGGTGACCTCCCGGATCACGCCGGGCCCGGTGACGAACATGTAGGCCTCGTGGGTGGCCACCACCACGTCGGTATTGATCGGGGCGTACACCGCCCCACCCGCGCACTTGCCCAGAATCATCGAAACCTGCGGCACCATGCCCGATAGTGGCTCGGCGCGGTTACCCAGCTCGGCGTACCAGGCCAGTGAGGTCACCGCCTCCTGCACCCGGGCGCCGCCGGAGTCGTTGATGCCGACCACCGGGCAGCCGACCTTGGTCGCGAACTCCAGGACAGCGGCGACCTTGCGGCCGAACATCTCCCCGACCGAACCGCCGTAGACGGTCTGGTCGTGCGAGAAAACCGCCACCGGCCTGCCCTCGACCAGGCCGTGCCCGGTGACCACACCGTCGCCGTACAGTGCCGATGGATCACCCGGCTTGCGCACCAGCGCACCGATTTCCACGAAGGTACCCGGATCGAGCAGCATATTGATCCGGTCGCGAGCGCTCGGAATTCCCTTTGCAGCCCGCTTCGCCACCCCCGCTTCGCCCGCCGGTTCCTGCGCCAATTCAAGTCTTTTGCGCAGGTCGGCAAGTTTCTCGGCAGTAGTGCTCACTTAGACCCTCTCATCAGGTGCACCCCTACGGGGCAAAAACGGCAAGCTTCGCGGTGAGGTCGGCTCCGATCTTTCCGATCCGCGGCTCGTCAACGATCTGGAGGTGGTCACCCGGGATATGTATAACCTCGAGGTTCGGAATGTATTCATCCCAACCGCCATTGGGTCGCCGATCCGCGAAACGCGGCTCCAGCTCGATCGCGCCGTCGTGGTAGCGATCGGCGAGATAGAGCACGACGTCACCCTCGTAGCGGGTGGGGCGCAGCTTCTGCAATGCGCGATTCTCGATCCATGAGGTGCGCTGATGTTCGAGCACACCGCCCGGAATCTTGGTTCCACTGATCTTGACGAGATCACTGATCATCTTGAACTGATCTTCGTCATCGGCCAGCGCCAGTTCTTCCAACTGCTCCTGCGGCAGTTCGCCCTCGACCCCATAGGTCTTCTTGGCGAATGCCTGGTAGCGCTGGATACGGCGAATCCGTTCCTCCGGGCTGTTGTCCTCCGGCTCGGTCGGGATGGCCAGGTCGATCAGGCCGACCATGCGAACGTCCGCGCCCTCGGCACGAAGGAGATGTGCGACCGCCAAGGCGAGCACCGCGCCCAGCGACCAGCCGTAGAGCACGTACGGGCCGTCACCCTGGATGCGGCGCAGCTGCGGCACGTACTGCTCGGCACGGTCCTCGATATCGCCGTCGGCACGTTCGATGCCGTACATCGGGGTGTCGGCGGGCAGGCGCTTCAGCAGCGGTTCGTACACCAGGGTGTTGCCACCCGCAGGGTGGAAGACGAAGACCGGCACCGCATCCGAGCCCTCGGCGCGCGGGCGCAGCGTGCGAACGAACCCGTCCACATCCGCGCCGCTGTCCTGCAGATTGCGCACGATATCGGAGAGTTGCTCGATGGTCTCGCAGTCGAGCACGTCGTCGACGGTGACCTCCGCCTTGATCCGCTCGGTGAGTCGGGCCGCCAACTTCTCGGCGACCTCTTCCTCCAGGATCGGCAGGGTGTTGAAAATGCCACCCGCCGACTTACCGGTGACGATCGCCCAGGTGGCGAAGGTCAACCGCTCGGCGGCATCACGCGGCGGCACATCGTCCTCATCGCCACCGGCGGGCTGACCACCGAAGATCGCAGCGGCAGCCACGGCCTCGGCACCGCCCACCGCGGTGGTGTCCTCGGTATCCAGAGCGCGTTCGATCGCGGTTTCGTCGGCCTCAGCCGCAACGGCCTGCGCGGAAGTGGCCGGGGCAGGCGCGGCGGTACCAGCGACAGCACCGGTGATACCGGCGGCCGTCTCCGCCTCGACGACGATCTTCTCGGCCTCCGCCTCCACCGAGGTGTTCTCGGCATCCAGCGAAACCTCTTCACCGGCAGCGGCATTCGCCACAACGGCCGCCGGGTCCGCACCGGCCGCGACCGCAGCGCGCGCCGCGGCGATGAATCCGCCGTCGACCGCGATCTCCTCACCGGCCGCCTGCTTATCGGCGATCGCCTGCACCTCGTCGCGGTGCTCGATGGCATAGCGCAGCACCTTGCCGACCTCGTTCAGGTTCGCATCGCGCACGGCCTGGATCTGCAGCTGCGGAATATCGAATTCGTATTCGACCCGGTTCTTGATGCGCATGGCCATCAGCGAGTCGAGGCCGAGCTCCATCAGCGGGATCTCCATCGGCAGATCCTCGACCGCGTAACCCATGGACTCGGCGACGATCAGCGCCAGCCGCTCCTCCAGCGTCTGGGTGCCCGCCGGATCCCAACGCTCACCGAAGGTTTCGACGACCTCCAGATCGGCCTCGCCGGTGGTCGCGACCTCGGTTCCCGGAACCGCAGCGGCGACAACGGGTTCGGGCAGCGGCGCACCCGAGACGACGACCGCCTCGAACAGCAGCTGGAAGCTCGCCCCCGCGCGCGCATGCACCTGCACCGACGCGCCACCGAGGTGCGGGATCAACGTGGTGGTCAACGTTCCGGTGGTCGGCAGCACCGCGTGCGGGACCGACGCGCCCAACGAGACCTCGCTGAGTACCTGTGCCGCAGCGGTTTTCACCAACACGACGAGATCGGTGACGGCCGAGGCCTGCACCTCCCACACGTGCCTGCCGTCCGGCAGCGCGACATGCGCACCGGGCACGCGGGCATTGCCGCTGCCACCGGCCATCTTCGCCTTCGGCCAGTACTGCTTGCGCAGGAACGCGGTGCGCGGAATATCGGCGTAGCCGCCCGCGGGCAGCAGCGACGGCAGATCGACGCGATGCCCGTGCACGTAAAGCTGTGCGAGCGCGGAGATTACGCCCGCCGACTCGTCTTCCTTGCGCTTGAGCGTCGGGATGAGCTGCGCATCGTGCACCCCCGCCGCGAAGGTCGTGCCCAGAACCTGCATCAGCGCAACGGAATTCGGCGCCAATTCCAGGAAGGTGGTGTGGCCGGTGTCCACCGCGAGCTTCACCGCATTGGTGAAGTACACCGAGTGGCGCATGTTCTTGACCCAGTAGGCCTCGTCGTGCACCGGATCGCTGCCGGGCCGGTAGAACTCTTCCTTGTCGACGGTCGAGTACAGGCCCGCCGTCAACTTGGTCGGCTCGATACCGGCCAGTTCCGCCGCCAGCTCGCCGAGCAGCGGATCCATCTGCGAAGTGTGCCCGGCGCCGC
Organism: Nocardia pseudovaccinii; assembly: GCF_050942345.1. Taxonomy (NCBI): domain Bacteria; kingdom Bacillati; phylum Actinomycetota; class Actinomycetes; order Mycobacteriales; family Nocardiaceae; genus Nocardia; species Nocardia pseudovaccinii. The sequence continues at coordinate 358,767 of NZ_CP192074.1, read as the reverse complement.
GAGTCGCCAGCACGCGGGCGAATTTGCCCGCCTCCTCGACCTTGGCCACAATCGCCGCGACCTGATCCTGCGGACCACCGATCACGGTATTCGTCGGCGCCGCGTACACCGCGCATTCGACATCCGGATAGTCGACCAGCATCGCCTCGACGTCGGCGGCACTCAGCTCGACCAGCGCCATATTGCGCACATCGTCATCGCTGATCATCGCCTCGCCCTCGCCCATCAGGCGCGAGCGGGCACAGATCACGCGCACCGCGTCCTCGAGCACGAGACCACCGGAGATATAGGCCCCGGCCACCTCACCCATCGAATGACCGACCACCGCATCGGGTTGCGCGCCGTGCGCGCGCAGCAGTGCGGCCAGACCGATCTGAATGGTGAAGATGCCGACCTGCGAGGTGCCGACGTTGTAATCCTGAGCGTCGTCCAGGATCATCTCGCGCACCGAATACCCGGCCTCGTCCTGCACCAGCTCGTCGACCTCGTCGACGGCCTTGCGGAAGATCGAATTCTCCAGGTAGAGCTGCTTACCCATCTTGCGGTGCTGCGCGCCGAATCCGGACAGCACCCAGACGGGGCCCTGCACAGCGGGCGCGTCCGCGGTGAACACACCGGGCCCGGGCTTCCCCGCAGCGATCGCACGCAGACCAGCAACGGCCTCTTCATGGGTCTTGGCGATAACCACGCCACGCGAACGCCAGTGGCTGCGCTTGGCCAGCGAACGCGCCACATCCTCGAGCGGAGTGTTACGGCCTTCTTCGGTCTCCAGCCAGTCGGCCAGCTCCGTGGCGGCGCGGCGGCGGCGCGAAGGCAGGTAGGCCGATACCGCAAGGATCACCGGCAGCGGTTCGGCCCGCTCGGTCGACCATTCCGCAACGGCCGCTGCGTCTTCCGCAACCTGCTCGGCACTCTCCGCGACTATCTGATCGGCCTCCGCGACCGCACCTGTGGTCTCGATGTCCGCGTCTATCGTTTCGCTCTGGTCTGCCGCCTCGGCGACAAGTTCCGCGGTCTCGTCTTCTGAGCCCGTGACCTGGCTCCGATCGGCCGCAGTCGGAGTCGGCTTGTATTCCTGGATGACCACGTGGGCGTTGGTGCCACCGAAACCGAAGCCGGAAACACCGATGGTCGCGGTGCCGCTGTAGCGCGGGAATTCCGTCGCCTCGTCGACGACCTTCAGGTGGGCCTGCTCGAACGGGATGTACGGGTTCGGCCCGGCATAGTTGACGTTCGGCGGCAGTATGTTGTTCTGCAGCGCCATGACCACCTTGGCCAGGCTGGCAGCGCCCGCACCGGACTCCAGGTGCCCGAAGTTCGTCTTCGCCGAGCCGAGCAGCGCCGGCTTGTCGTCGTCGCGGCCACGGCCGACCACCCGGCCGAGTGCGTCGGCCTCGATCGGGTCACCGAGCAGCGTGCCGGTGCCGTGCGCCTCGATGTAGTCCACCGTGGACGGCGCAATGCCTGCGTCGCGGTAGGCACGGCGCAGCACATCGGCCTGGGCATCTGGGTTCGGTGCCACGATGCCGTTGGACCGGCCATCCGAATTGACCGCCGAGCCCTTGATCACCGCGAGAATCTGATCGCCATCACGTTCGGCGTCGGCCAAGCGCTTGAGCACAACGAGACCGGCGCCCTCGGAACGGACCATGCCGTCGGCGTCGGAGGAAAACGCCTTGATACGACCGTTCTTCGCGACCGCGCCGATCGAATCGAATCCAAGCGTGATCGCGGGTGCGAGCAACATGTTCACGCCGCCGGCCAGGGCCAGATCGGCATCACCATCGCGCAGTGCGCGCACCGCTTGGTGCACCGCGACCAGCGTGGACGAGCAGGCTGTGTCGACAGCGACCGAAGGCCCACGGAAGTCGTAGAAGTAGGAGATCCGGTTGGCGACGATGGCGGAGGATCCACCGGTCAGCGCATATGCATCGGCCGAGGCAGGCGCAGTCGGATCGGACTGGCCCAATCCGAGTGCAGACACCAGCTGGAAGTCATTGGTAGAAGTGCCGACGAAAACGCCGACCGGCTCGCCCTTGAGTTCGCTTGCGGGAATCCTGGCGTGCTCCAATGCTTCCCAGACCAGCTCCATCATCAAGCGCTGCTGCGGATCGACCCGCTCGACCTCGATCGGCGACATAGCGAAGAACTCCGCATCGAAGCCCTTGACTACGTCTTGGTCGAGGTAGCCGCCCAGGGTATTGCTCTCGGCGACCTTCGCAGCCACCGCCGGGTCGTCGGTGAACTCGTCCCACCGACCCTCGGGACGCTCCCGGATCGCGTCACCGCTGTTGATCAGGAATTCCCAGGTCGACTCGGGGGTATCGCCCGCGCCAGGCAGCCGGGTGGACAGGCCGACGATCGCGATATCGTGCGCCTCGCCCGGCCGGTAACCGGCGGTGTAGAACGAATCGTCGGCGGATTCCTGCGGCAACTCCGGCTCACCGTTGACGACGACCTCGGCCAGCGACGCGATGGTCGGATGCTGATAGACGATCGTCGCCGTCAGCACCACACCGGTCAGCTCTTCGATATCACCGCCGAGTGCGATGGCATCGCGTGAGGCCAGCCCGAACTCCTCCATCGGCCGATCCACCGTGATCTGCTCGATCGGTTGACCGGTCGCGTCGGCGACCCAGCGTCGCAGCCACTCCCGCAGCTCCGCGACGGAAATATCGGTCCGCGGGGCGGATTGCGAAACGTTCCCGGCGCCAGTGGGATCGATCGCGTCCGCATCGGCGAGCACGATCTCGGTCGTCTGGTCGGGCGTGCCCTCGTTGTCAGCCATCAGTTCCTCAAGCTACCTGTCTGCGTACCGGGCGGATCGACGCCTGCCGTGGGAAGCCACGCCGAGCGTCGATAATCGGGACCGATCTTTTCGAGCGACCTGCAAGCAATCGCTACGGCTACCACCCTCGGGCAATTACTCTTCCGGTGCATCGGGGAAGGCCTGCTGGGTGTAACCACCCCGCAGCGTTCCCTCCAGATAAGCAGTCTTGCAGGCGCGTCGAGCGATCTTGCCGCTGGAGGTCCGTGGAATCGAACCCGCGGGAACCAAGAGCACGTCGCGCACGGTCACACCGTGCCGCTGGGATACCGCCGCGCGGACCGCGTCGGCGATGGGCAGCGGGTCGGCCTTGCCTGCGCCGGGTCCGCGCTCGCCCACGATGACGAGCTGCTCGGAGGCATCGTCGGCATCGAAGCTCAGGCCGGAATGGCTGCCCTGTTCGAATACCTCGACGGGCAGCTGGTTCGCGGGCACCGAGAACGCGGCGACGAAACCGGGCCGCAGCGCCTTCGAGGCCTCCTGCGCGGAGAACTCGAGGTCCTGCGGGTAGTGGTTACGGCCGTCGACGATCACGAGGTCCTTCACCCGCCCCGTGATGTACAGCTCGCCCTCGAAGTACACGCCGTAGTCGCCGGTGCGCATCCAGTTGGCGTCGGCCGTGGTGCCCTCGGTGTGGCTGCCCTCGGTGAGCCGATGCGCGACCTTGTTGTGGAAGGTCGCCGCGGTCTCGTCCGGACGACCCCAGTAACCGATGCCCATATTGTTGCCGTGCAGCCAGATCTCACCGACCTGACCGTCGGCCAGCTCATGCCCGCCGCCGTCGGAATCGACGGTCTCCGGATCGACGATGGCGGCCCACTGCGACAGCGCGACATAACCGCAGGAAACCTGCGCGATGGCGTTCTCGGCGCCCTGCTCGACCTTGACCATGCGACCGGCGTTGAGCTGGTTGCGGTCGACGTAGACGACCTTGGCCTCGTCCTCGGCCTTGGTCGCGGAGACGAACAGCGTCGCCTCGGCCATGCCGTAGCAGGGCTTGATCGCGGTCTTGGGCAGGCCGTACGGGGCGAACGCGTCGTTGAACTTCTTCATCGACGAGGTGGTCACCGGCTCACTGCCGTTGATCAGGCCGATCACATTCGACAGGTCCAGCGATTCGCCGTTCTTCGGCAGGCCACGCGCGGCGGCGTGCTCGAAGGCGAAGTTCGGTGCGGCGGCGAAGGTTCCGGCACCGTCGTTGTGGGCGGCCAATTCCTTGATCCAGCGGTACGGGCGGCGCACGAACGCACTCGGCGACATGATGGTGATGTACTTGCCGCCCACCGCGGGCAGGATCACCGTCAGCAGTCCCATATCGTGGAACAGCGGCAGCCAGGTGACGCCGCGCGAGTTCCAGTCCAGGTTGATCGCATCGACCATCTGCAGCAGGTTGGTGCCGACCGCCCGGTGGGTGATCTCGACACCGGCCGGGACGCGCGTGGAGCCCGAGGTGTACTGCAGGTAGGCGATGTCATCGACGGCGACATCGGGACGCACCCAGCTCTCGCCGACGGCGTCCGGAATCGCGTCGACCGCGATGATGCGCGGACGCTGGGCGGCGGGCAGCGAGCGGAAGAACTGGCGCACACCGGCCGCGGAGGAGCTCGCGGTCAGAATGGCCGAGGGTTCACAGTCGCCGAGCACCGCGTGCAGGCGGTCGGTGTGGCCCGGCTCGTCCGGGTCGAACAGCGGCACCGAAATGGTGCCCGCGTAGATCGCGGCGAAGAAGGAGATCACGTAATCCAGGCCCTGCGGGGCCAGGATCGCGACCCGGTCACCCGGGTTGGTCACCTGCTGCAGTCGAGCGGCCACCGCGCGCAGCCGAATACCGAACTCACGCCACGTCAGCTCCTGCGCCTCACCGTCACGCTCGCGCGAATAATCGATGTAGCGGTACGCGAGGGTATTCGCGTCGTTGCGGGTGTGCTTCTCGACGTGGTCTACCAGGGTGTGATCATCGGGAATACGAATGTTCCCGGTCTCATCCAGGTAATCGTCGAAAGTCTCTTCCATTCCTTCATCTCCTCCGAGGCACACGCAGCAAGACGGCGACAACGCCGCTGTTACCTGTGAGGCCCCGACTCGCTATCGCCCGCGGGTGCTCTACATGCGAGAGCCAGCCTGCAGATTTTATTGCGGTCTGCGCGGTAGACCGCTATCGGCTAGATGTTCTCAAACCAGAGTCATGTTACAGAGAAGACCGGGTCACTCCCCCCGCAGCAGCGGAATAATCGGCGCGAACGCGTCCATCTGGGTTGGGAACACACCGACATAGGACATCGATGTGAGTTGCCGCACCTGACGGATCTGTTCGGCGATCTCCTCGAATGTGCCGATCGCCACATACGGCGAGGCGAGGATTTCCTCGACCGACAGTTTTACGTCGACCTCGAGGTCGGGGTGCAGTCCGCGCTCGATCGCGGACAGCGCCATCTCGGCGGTCTTCTCCCGGTCGTCGGTGATGACGATCGCGGTAATGGCCCAGTTCAGCTCGATATCGGCGAAACGCGGACCCGCGACTTCCTTGATCAGGTTCACCTTCTCGATGGTCTTCTCCAAGGTGATGCCGGACAGCAGGCCCTTGCCGTTCTTGGTGGTGACCGGAACGACCGAGACGATGTCGGCGTGCTTGGCGGCCAGGCTCAGCATCTTCGGACCGCCACCGCCGGTGCAGATGGGCGGGCGCGGCCCCTGCCGCGGCCGTGGCGTGCCCTTGATGCCGTTCACCTGGTAGTACTTGCCCGCGAAGGTGCATTCCTGGCCACGCAGCAGCACATCGAGGATGGTCAGGGTCTCGTCCAGCTTCGCGAGGCGCACGCCCGGCGATTCGTACGGCAGACCCGCGGCGACGAATTCGTCCTGCTTCCAGCCTGCGCCGATGCCGACCTCGAGGCGGCCCTTGGACAGCACATCGATGGTGGCGAGGTCCTTGGCCAGCACCACCGGATGCCGGAAACCGTTGGCCAGCACCGAGGTTCCCAGCCGGATCCGCTCGGTGGCCTGGGTCAGCGCGCCGAGTGCGGCGATCGGGCCGATCTGGTCACCCAGGTGGTCCGGCACGACGAAGGTGTCGAAGCCGTACTCCTCGGCCGTCTGCGCGGTCTGGACGAACTTCCTGGCCCCGCCCTCTTGCTTATTTCCCTCGCCCGCGGCCGCGAAGCGGAAGGGCCGCAGCGGAGTACCCAGCGCGGTCAACTCAGCATCCGCTTCACGGCTCGCCGTGGTGGCCGGTGCGGCTTCTGTCATGAACTCATGCTCCTGGCTGTAAGGAAATGTGGGCGCGACGCCGGGGCGCATCGTGCCCACGCTTCTGGGGGCTCGAGGGCCGGCGTCGCGATCATCAGGCGCACTTTACAGCGTGCGACGCAACTCCAGTACGGTTGTCGCGGTCCGCCCGCTCGAACACAGGTTGTGACCGCGTCCGCTGTGCGATCTCACGAATGCACCGGGTGTGGTGCTCCTTCTATCAAACCGTTGGCCCAGTTCACCGTCCACTGTGTCGCAGTGGTCCCATCGCCGTCCACCACGTAGCCGTTGTAGAGGCTGTGCACCGGGTTACCGACCGCGCGGACCAGGGTCAGCACGCTGCCGACGATGTTCAGGGGACTCAACGCATCGCGCGGCGAATCGCAGATCATGTCGCCGGGCGCGCAGATGGTGTAGGTGCGATCGGCGAGCGAGCCGAAACCACCCGAACGCGCGCCGGTCATCGTGATCCCGGGCACCTTCAACCCGTTGAGCGAAACCTCGGCGCCGACTCCGGCGGGCGCGGTGCCGACCTGGATGGCCTGGCCCGGTCCGTTGTCACCGGTGCGGCGGCCGTCAGCGATCAGCATGACGCCGAGCACCTTGTCCGCGGGTACCGGTCCCTTGCCCGCGCCGATCTGGTTGGCGATATCGCCCGCGATCACCGCACCCTGGGAGAACCCGGCAACCACATAGGTGGTCAGTGGACAGTCGCGATACCGATTCGCCATCGCGTCCTGCGCGCGCTGCCAACCCTCGGAACGGCTGTTGTTGTACGACTGCTGGCCGTCCGGCGGAATCGCGATCGGATTGGAGAACTGCGCGACGTACGGAACGGTGTAGACATCGAGCCGTCCCTCCGGGAACTGCTGCGATACCGGCCCGGAGACGTTGAGCATCAACGAGATCGGATTGGCCGTCGGATTGTGCGGATCGTCGTTGCTGTTCGATTCCCAGGTACCGGGTATCGAAATCATCTGCACGTCGGGACACCAGGCCGGCTGGGAGGTCGGCGGTGTCGGCGGCGGCTTCGGACCGGGCTTCGGCTTGCGCAGCGGTCCGGCGAGCACGAACCACAGCAGCAGCGCGATGACGACGACGAGCACCACCAGACCGATGAAGAGCAGGCACCCCGCCGGTTTTCGGGACCGGCGGGAGGCCGAACTGCGCACACTCACTGGCAGTACGTCGACTTAGCCGTATCGATGTAGATCTTTCCGGCCTGCTCCACCGGCATCTTCGCCGGATCGAAGGACGGATCCGATCCGGCCATCGCGGTGGCGAAGGTCATCAGATCCTGATCGGAGGCATTCGCCGCGACGCCCTGGCAGACGTAGGTGCCGATGCTCAGCGCGATATCCGGACTGGAGGGGGTGATGCCCGCGGCCTTGAGCGCGTCGAGGAACTTCTTGTCCTTATCGGTGAGCTTCGACGTGTCACCAGGTGCGGCATTGGTCGGCACGGGCTGGGGGCGCTCCGGCGTCGCCGTATCCGCGGGCGTCTCGGGGGCCTGCGACGGCTGACCGGTGGCACCGCTGGTCGGGGCCGGGGTCGAGGCGGAGGTCGTTGCCGCCGCCGTGGTGTGGGACAGCGTCGGCGTGCTCGACACAGTCGAATCGTTATTGCCACAGGCGGCGAGCAAGCCGGTAGCGGCGATCCCCACGACTACGCCGATAACCTTTCCGCGGGTCCGATGCATGAATTCGTGTCCTCGATCTGTTCGCTAAGGGGACGGGTCGCCACCCAGGCTAGAGGAAAGCCGAGCATAGGTGCAGGCGGTCGGCAAACAGACCGGTTGGAATTAAATGCCGTGGACTTCGGGTTTGCCGTCGCGCACCGTAATGAATCCGGTCTGGAAATTCTGCTGGCTACCCCCCGGAACGGCGAACTCGTCACTTGTCGGGTACCCGAGCCTGCCGTTCTCGTAGCCGACCACCGACCACATATCCATGATCGGACCCGAACGCACCGGCCACGCACCCGACAGCGGGCTCCAGTAGATATTTCCGCCCTCGAACTTGGAGTAGCGACCGAAATCCTTGCTCGGGGCCTCGTCGGCGGTGGGGAAGCCGAGTTGGCTGTTCTCATAACCCAATTCGGCGTACTTACCCAAGATCATTCCCTGCACATGATGCACACCGGTCTTCGCGCTGTAGTAGAAGGGACCGTTTTCGAAGGACTGGACCACACCGTCCTTATCGGGGGCCTTGGTCTCCGGTCCGGTGGGATATCCGGCCGGGCCGCGCTCGAAGCCCTGCCGACCCCATTCGTCGAGAATCGCGCCGCGCACCACCTGGGCGCCGGTCCGCGGGGTCCAGTAGAGCAGGCCGTTCTGGAATGCCTGCATGCGTCCGCGGCCGTCCGGCAGCCCGCGTTCGTCATCAGCGGGCAGGCCGAGCGCACCGCCCGGGCCGAGCGCGGCCTGGTAGCCGCCGCCGATCATGCCCGCGACCGCGTGCGCGCCGTCGGCCTGCGAATAGAAGACCCGGCCGCCCTTGAAGTCCTGTGCGGTGCCGCCCGCCACCTGGTACTCACCGGTAACGCATTCGCCGAGCCAGCCGTTGCCGCTCGCCAGGGCGGCGATCGCGCCGCCGGTCTGGCAGGCCGGTTTGTTCGGGTCGACCCCGAGCGCGGCAGCGGCCTGCGGCCAGGACTGACGCATTTCGAAATCCCAGTACGGCCACGAATGTGTGCCGGAGGGACGGTAATTCACCTGGGCCGGGATGGACAGCTTGCCGAGTTTGGTCACGAAGTTCTGCGAAGTCAGCCGGGATAGGATCTCCAACCCCATGCCCGCGTAATTGGTGCTGACCCCGGGAATACCGCTGGCCTGGTCGAACGGTCCGATCGAGCCGTTACCGCTGGAGATATACAGGCTGACGCCCTTGAGCTTGTCCGCCAGCGCATACGGGTCGTGGCTCTCCCACTCCGGACCGCCCGGCGGACCCCACATGGCGGCCGAATCGAAGCCACCCGCATCGTGCATGGCGTACTGGATCGCCTGCGGCATCCCGAGGGTGGTCGTAGTGAGCACACCGGAGTACGACGCGGCGTATTTCGCGAAGTTCGGATTGCGCCCGGCCAGGAACATCGCGGCCGTGCCGCCCATCGAAATGCCTTCCATGCCACGCACATCCGTGGTCCGCCACTGACTCTCCAGCAGCGGCGGAAGTTCCTTGGTCAGGAAGGTTTCCCATTTGTAGTTGTGACCGTTGTCGGGCTGCAGCCAGTCGGAGTAGAAACTGGACTGACCACCGACCGGCAGCACGACCGTGACGTTCTTATCGGCGAAGAAATCCACCGCACCGGCGTCGTGGGTCCAGCCACTCTCCTCATCGGTGGCGCGCAGACCGTCGAGCATGAACAGAGCCGGGAACCTGGCGTCCGGATGTGTGTTCCAATCCCGGGCCAGCAGCAGCTGCACCTGGATGGGGGTGGCCATCGATGGCGAATTGATCCACAGCGTCACCCGCCGGTCGGTCAGCCACACCACCCGCTGCACCGTCGCGCCCACAGCGGGTGCGGCGGCGGGCTGAGCGTTTGCGGGTGCGGTGCTCGGGGAAAGCCCTGAGGCGAGTGGGATCGCGATGGCGGTGGCGAGCATCGCGACCCGGCCACGGGTCACACGTCCGCTACGTCGCCCGCGCCACCCACATCTGCCGAATGCAAGTCCTGCCACAAGTGTTTCCTACCCCGGTTGCGGCACGGTTGCGGGTAAGACACGCGGACGGGCTTATCCGCCTGGCGAATGCGAAACGGCGCCGCCGCTTCCGTTCGGAAGCTGACGGCGCCGTTCGGCGTCTAGATCCTTAACTCACCAACCGCCGGTGGCGTCGAGGATGCCGTTGTGGGAGTTCCACAGCTCACCCTCCCAGTACTTCCACGAGTGGGTACCCGCGGCCGGGAAGTCGAACGTGGCCGGAATGCCGAGCGAGGCCAGGCGAGCCTGGAACGCGCGGGTGTTCACCAGCGACAGCGCCTCCAGCGCCATACCGTTGGCGGTGTTGAAGTAGCCGACGGCCGAGTTCGGGTTGTCGTACTGACCCGGCAGACCGCTGGCCGCCGAGATGTACATCGGCAGACCCTTCAGCTGCGGGGCGAACACGAACGGGTCCATCCGCAGCCACTGCGAGCTCCACGGCGCGGCCATCGAGTCGACGTTGTAGCGGCCCGCGTCCAGCATGGCGATGCGGATCGCCTCACGCATGCCCGGCGCGGAGATGTTCAGGTAACCGGAGTAGGACGCGGCGTACTTGAACTGGTCGCGGTGGTAGGCGGCCAGCGCCAGCGCGGCCGAGCCACCCATCGAGAGGCCGACAACCGCGTTGTTCGTGCGCGACACACCGTAGCCCTCGAGGAAGGCCGGGAGTTCCTTGGTCAGGAAGGTCTCCCACTTGTAGGTGGTCTTCTGGCCGTTGGTGTTGCTCGGGCTGTACCAGTCGGCATAGAAGCTCGACTGGCCACCGACCGGCATGATCAGCGAGATGTTGTCGTTGCCGAACTGCTGGAGGGCGTTCGTCTCGAACGACCACGCATTGCGGTCGTCACGTGCCCGCAGGCCGTCGAGCAGATACAGCGCCGCGTTACCGCCGCGCGCCGCCCACTGCACCTGGACCTTGATCGGACCCATCTGCGACGGGACCATCAGGTCCTCTAAGCCGCCCGACGGCGTCCGCAGCGCGGGGCCGTGCACCGGCGCGGCCAAGGCAACGGTCGGGCCCGTCACGCCTGCGGCGATCGGTAGCGCCAACGCCGCCGCACCGACAGCCAGAATTCGATTCCGCCAACCACGAGGGGTACCTCGCCGTCCCGACTTGGTTCTCTTCGGCGCGGCCGCCCTGCCGAAACGCATGAATCCTGCTCTCTTTCTGCTGTTGTGGTGTTGCCCGTAGCCCTTGCGGGCCGGGCAGCACCCGTGCTGCCAACGAGACGCGCGTCACATGCCAACCGGTACCCGACATTCCGGCACAAGAGACGGCGCTACAACGATCTGGTCACACTTGCGCTCGCTGGAGGTTATTCGACGTGCGAAGCCTTAGCAAGACCGGGGTATTCGAGTGGCCGAATTCCGCCCGTTCACAAGCTGTGATCGTGCGGAGACCCTATCGCGTTCGTGCGGAGATGTCGTGTCGGAACGGGAATTTCGGACAAAGATTAGGGGGTCACTAGGGAGTCCGAATCCTGACCCCGGCTACCGGCTCGGATCCGGCCGCAGCTCGAGCACTCGATCAGCCCAGTAGTGCCGGGCGTGCACGCCGACCGCCGGGCAGCGGAAGACCGCGTTCGTCGGGCCGCGGAAATCCAGCCGGACCTGCCGCAGCGCCTCGCGCATGCCGTGCGCCGAAATATTCAGGTAGCCCGAATACGAACCTGCATAGCGGAATTGGATTGCCCGCCGATCGGAATGACAACGTTGATATTCCACTGCGGCAGCACCGAGGAGATCTGCCAATACGAATGCCACCCCAACCGCCGAGCTCCGCAGCCAGCCACCGGCAACTATTCAGCGCACCCTGCGATGCCGCAGCGATTCGACCTTTCGCCCGTGCGAGCACTACCGCTCGCCGCTGTCGAGCATGAGGATCAACACTCGACACCGATAGTCCCGCACAGGAGGTCTCGGCGTTATTACTCTTCTACAGGCACGTGCTCGAACCAGAAGCCGCCGCGATGTCGGAGTCCGGGGAATCACCGAGCGAACTCTTACACGAACCTTCGCCGGGCATGCGGGACCGAAACTCTCTAGCCAGCGATCATCCAGCCAACCAGCGGGCAAATGCTCGATTCGGACCAAAACAAAGCCGCCCGGTCCGTGCACCGGGCGGCTTGTGCACCGCGACACATACCCGCGGGAGCGATCGCGGCGGCCGATAACTCAGCCGATATTGGCGGACATGTCCGGAATCATCCGATAGGCCTCGTCCTGCCAGTTGGTCCACGCATGCAGACCGGCGGGCGGGAACGAATACACCACGTTCTGCGCCCCCAACGACATCATGCGGACCTGAAATGCCCTGGTATTCGCCAAGGCGAGCGCCTCGAGCGGCGAGCCCCTGAGGAGACGATCCGCGGCAACCGGGAATGGAATATTCAGATCCTCGGGCATCGGCAGCGCACTACCGGCGGCGACCCACACCCGGGTGCCGTTCTGGATCAAGCGCGGCGCGAAGACGAACGGATCCATCCGCAGCCACTGCGGACCCCACGGCGGCGCCATCGAGTCCACGTTGTAGCCGCCCGCGTCGACCATCGCCGTCCGAATCGCCTCCCGCATACCCGGCGCCGAAATATTGAGGTAGCCCGAGAACGCTCCGGCGAAGCTGAACTGGTCCGGATGATAGGCGGCAAGCGTCAGCGCCGCACTGCCACCCATCGAAAGCCCGAACACACCATTGCGATTCGGGTTGAAGCCCAAGCGATCCCGCAGCGCCGATCGCAGCTGCTGAGTCAGGAACGTTTCCCAGTCGTAGCGATAGCTCTTCCCGGGTCCTGCCAAAAAGGCTTCCGTCGCACCGGATCCGGTGGCCGAACCCATCGAACCGGGCGTGACGCCGAAGAAGTTACTCGGCGCATTCCAGTCCGCGTAGAAGCTCGACATGCCGCCGACCGGCATGACCACATTGATATTCCAGCTCGCGAGGATCTCGGGGACGTTGGTCTCGATCTCCCAGCCATTGAGCGTTTCCGGTGCCCGCTGGCCGTCGAGCACGTAGGCGACGCGGTTGGTATTGCCGTCCGCAGCGCGCAGCACCCGGCTCTTGATCGGACCCATCACCGGGGAATCGACCCAGAAGTCGAAGGCCGCCGGGTTGAGGCCCGCCGATGCGATGGCGCCACTGCCCGCTAGGGAGATCCCGAGCGGCAACAGCATCGCCGTCGCCACACCGAGCACCCATTTCTTCGCCCAGGAACCACCGGCCGCCCCGGCCGACGAACTGGCCGAACTCCCGGGCCCACGTTGCCAGCGCACACTTCGCATTCGACTCGACCTTTCGTCCAGACGGCCAGTCGGCAAATTTTTAGCAATTTCGACTGACGCCTCATCGGGCACAAAGACAGCCAACCCTGTCCAAAACAGACATACCACCTGCATACATACTGGTCGCACATCAATCTCCAGCGAATGCTTCTATGTTGCTGAAAAGTGATCCAACCCACAACTATCGAAGGCATCCAGCAGCTGATTCGTTGTCAATGGGGGTTTCGGACGGATGCGAGCAAACAAAAACCGCCTGGTGTGCGAACACACCAGGCGGTCAGATCACCGCACTACCAGCCCAGCTCGGAGCGAGTCTTACGAGCGACGTTCGCGGCCCGTCTCGCGTCCGAGTCGTCGAAGCGCATGCGACGAAGTCGCGAGTCTCGACGGCTCGGACGCGAGACACCAGGGGGCCGCGAACACGCCGCGCGGAGCGCGGCCATCCAATACAGCTTTACCCGATGTTGGCGGAGAGATCCGGGATCATGCGGTAGACCTCGGACTCCCAGTTGTGCCAGTTGTGGATGCCCACGGACGGGAAGCTGTAGGTGACATTCTGCGCACCCAGCGTCGCCATCCTGACCTGGAAGGCCCGGGTGTTGACCAGTGCGAGCGCCTCCAGCGGCGTGCCCTGAATGACGTCGATCGGCGAGCTCGCGTCGGACGGACCGGGCAGTGCGCTGCCCGCGGCCACCCAGAGCCTGGTGTTGTTCCGGATCAGCTGCGGCGCGAAGACGAACGGATCCATGCGCAGCCACTGCGGGCCCCACGGCGGCGCCATCGCGTCGATGTTGTAGCCACCCGCGCTGATCATCGCGACGCGCAGCGCCTCGCGCATACCCGGCGCGGAGATGTTCAGGTAGCCGGAATACGAACCGGCATAGACGAACTGGTCCGGATGGTAGGCCGAGAGCGTCAGCGCGGCGCTGCCGCCCATGGACAGACCGAAGACACCGTTGCGGGTCGGGCTGAAGCCAAGGCGATCACGCAGGGCATTGCGCAGATCGCTGGTCAGGAAGGTCTCCCACTTGTAGGTGTTCGACTTGCCGAGGGTCTCGTTCCAACCCGAGGAGCCGGTCATCGCGGACCCAGAGGACGAACCGTTGGCCGAACCCGACGAACCGGTGCTCAGGCCGAGAAAGTTACCCGGCGCGTTCCAGTCCGCGTAGAAGCTGGACGGACCGCCGACCGGCATGACGACATTGATATTCCACTTGGTCAGCTCACGGGCGACCTCGGTCTCGATTTCCCAGCCGTTCAGGTCACCGCGGGCCCGCATACCGTCCAGCGCGTAGACCACGCGCCCGGTATTGCCGTCCGCCGCGCGGAAGATCCGCGACTTGATCGGACCCATGCTGGAGTCGACCCAGAAATCGAAACCGTCCGGGTTGAACGCGGCCGACGCGGAACCCGCCGGACCTGCTACTGACACCCCGAGCGGCAGCAAGATAGCCAGCGACATCAGCACCGACCGCTTGAGCCACGAACCGGCTCTACGGGTTTTCAGACGTCCATTCCGCGTCTTTTGCCCGATCACGCCTCGCATCTGGTTTTCGGCCTTTCGTTATGCGGTCGTACTTCGACCGCGTCTCTGCGTTGACCACTGGATGGGCCCATGTCGAATCGGAAGCCCCAACGGGCGTTCCCACGTACCATATCGCGACATCGATGCGGTGGCGTTATCAAAAAGAGATAAAGCGATATGCGCCACGTTTATTTGCCCTGGTCAGTGAAAGAACTGGGACCCACGGAGATCCATGGGCCCCGTGTGACAGGAGTTGCGTCCTACCTTTGCGGTTGAGGATACGGATCCACCAGTCCGCACCGCTCGATCTCGTACTTCGGCACGCGATCGATCCGGTATTTCGCGAAGTGCAGTGCGTGGATCAGGTTGTGCTTGAAGCGACCCCAGGTGAGCGGATCACGGTAGGAGATATTCAGTGCCACGGTGTCCGGGCAGCTCATGGCGGTACGCGCCTGGGTGACCCACTTCTCGTCCATGTACCAGGGCATCCACGGATGCCGGTCGACCATGCCGGTATCCACCACGACCCAGTCCGGATACAGGCTCTTGTCGTGGCCGATCCGGCCGTCGGTGAGCCGGTCGGTGTGCGCGGCCAGCGGATAGGCCAGACCCATCTGGTCGATGACGCGCACGTCCAGCGGGACGTTCATGCTGGTCATGCCCAGATTGAGGAAGTAGACGGTATGCCCGGCGCCGCCGTCGGGAATCGGCTGCGGCGGGGGCGCGACGTACCAGAACATGAACGACGGCGAGTTCAGCAGCAGACCGCCGTCGGGAGTCTCGGCGATGTTGTTCACCATGGCCCGCACGCGCGGGTAGTCCAGGTAGTCCTCGGCCAGGATCGGATGGTCGTGGCCGGTATTGAGGACGTAGTAGACGCGCTCGTCGACGATGCCGGAGGCACTGATCTTGGTGCCGGTCTTGATGGCCGTGGTGTTGGCCGCGAACAGCGCCCAGCCCGCGGTGCCGAGCAGCGCGAGTGTGATCACCGCGAAGGACCAGTCCCTCGCAGCGACCGCGCGCAGACCGCCTTGGCGGTTGAAGGAGGCAAGCTGCAGCCGGATCGGCACCACGGCGACCGGCAGCAGCAGGCAGAACAGCTGCGGCAGCAGCATCCGGCCGTGCATGAAGTCACCGCCGACGCGCAGGGCGTAGATCGTGAGGACGAATCCGCTGCCGAGCATGAGCGCGACCACCGCACTCGGCGAGTGCAGCCATTCGCGGACTCGGCGCACCGTCCAGCCGCGCTCGTCGGTCGCCTTGTCGGCACGCGCCGAGCGGCCCGCGACCACACCGAGGACCAGCAGCACCAGCAGCGGCACCCACAGGTAGTACGGACCGACCAGATCCCAGAGGTATTTGAAGCCCTGCCCCCACTTGGCGCCGCCCGCATCCTTGGCGACGGCGGTATTCGGATAGGGCAGGCCGTAGTAGCCCATCCGCCAGACCTGGTAGCACAGCGGCACCAGCCCGGCGGCGGCGACGATCAAGCCGCGCAACACGATCGGGTGCAGCCGGGACTGCGGCATCGGGGCCAGGAAGATCATCAGCAGCGACAGCGCGCCGACCAGCGTCATCTCCGGACGGATCAGCGGTGCGAGTCCGGCGAGGAAAACCAGCCCGAACAGCGCGGGCAGCTTCACCCGCTCGGTCTGACTCCAGCGCACCAGTTGCCACCACAGCAGGCCGAGCCAGCAGATGACCAGACCGCTCTCCAGACCGGAGGTTGCGTAGTCACGGGCGGGTGGCAGGGCGATGTAGACGAATACGCCCGCGGGCAGCAGCAGCGCCGATTCGGTGCCGCCCCACAGCCGCGCGGCACCGAGCATGGCGAAGACGATCGCCAGCATCGATACCGTGAGCGCGACGCCGAGTACGACGTACTCCAGCCTGGCCCTGGTGAGCCAGCTGAAGAACCACACCAGATAGGTCCATGCGGTACTCGTGTTGGTCTCGACGCGCTCGCCCTCGTTGAAGACCGGCCCGTTGCCCGCCAACAGATTCCGCACCGTGCGCAGCACGATGAGGCCGTCGTCGGCGATCCAGCGTCGCTGCCAGGCGCCGACCGAGAATAGTGCGACGGTGAGCGCGATCCCACCGACGAAGGTGGCTCGGGATAGCCTGGCGAACCGCAAGGCCGAACGAGCCGGCCCTTCGGCCGGCTCCTTCGTCACTTGTTCTGTTCGCTCCACTCCCTCTACCAGCAGTTCGTCAGGTGAGATAGACAGCGACACCTACCGCTCCGATCCAGGCGATTGCGAGGAACTGGAGGATGCGATCCCCCAGCGCGATCTCTTCGGGTTCACCGGCCTCGCCGCCATCGACGTCGACCGCGTAACGCAGGATTGCGATGGTAAACGGAATCATCGAGATTGCGAACCAGTTGGTGTGCTTGAGGCTGTCCTGTTGGAACGCCCACAGACCGTAGAACACCACCACCGCGGTCGCGGCGAGAGTCCAGATGAAGCGCAGATATGTCGGTGTGTAGTACTCCAGCGACTTGCGGATCTTGGCGCCCGTGCTCAGCGCGATCTGCAGTTCGGCATAGCGCTTACCCGCGGCCATGAACAGCGAGCCGAACGCCATGATCAGCAGGAACCATTGCGACAGGTCGATATTCGCGGCCGCGCCACCGGCGACCGCGCGCAGCAGGAAGCCGGAGGACACAATGCAGATGTCCAGCACCGCCTGGTGCTTGAGGCCGAAGCAATAGGCCAGCTGGATGCCGATGTAGACGGCCATCACCACGGCCAGATGCCAGGACGCCAGGAACGATCCGGCGATCGAGCCGACCAGCAGCACCACCGAAAGCAGGTAGGCCAGATTCACCGGGACCACGCCCGCGGCGATCGGGCGGTACCGCTTGGTCGGGTGCGCCCGGTCCGCCTCCACGTCGAGCGCATCGTTGACCAGGTAGATGCCCGAGGCCGCCATGCAGAAGACCACGAAGGCGATGCCGACATGGCCGAGCACGCTCAGTTCGGTCGCGGTATCCGGACCCGCGGCCAGCGGCGCGGCGAGCACCAGCACGTTCTTGACCCACTGACGCGGACGGACCGCCTTGAACAGCCCGCCGCCCAGTGTCTTGGGCGGACCCTTGACTACTGCTTCGGCTAGGTCCGTGCTGGTCGGCTCTTCACTCATGTCAACGAACGTCTTTTCTTGTGCGGTCACTATCGAGTCTCTTTTCGGCGGCAAGCACAACAGCGGCGGACGCGGCGCCGAGCGCGGAACCGGCGAGCACGTCGGAGGGATAGTGCACCCCGAGCACAACCCGGGAGAGCAACATCGGTGGGACGAGCACCGCAGGCAAGGGTAGCCCGGTGAGTCTGCCGAGCAACACCGCCGCTGCCGTGGTCGAGGTCGCGTGTGAGGACGGGAAGCTCAGCTTGCTCGGCGTCGAGACGTTGACCTGCACCGATGGATCATTGGGGCGCGGACGCCGGACGATGCGCTTGATGACGATCGATGCCGCGTGCGCGCCGACCGCGCCGACCGCGACCCCGGCCCACTGCCTGCGCCGCGGTTTGTCGACGAGCCAGCCCGCCGCCGCGATGCCGATCCAGCCGAGCGCGTGCTCACCGAAATGCGACATGCCGCGCGCGGCCTTGATCACCTCGGGCTTGGTGCCGATGGTCGCCTGGACCGCGTTGATGATCTTGACCTCGGGCGGCTGGGGCGCCGACGGCACCGCCGATACCGGGCCGCTGTGACCGTTCGCACTCGAGTGCACCGCGGTGTTGTCGTCCGCGGCGGTGGCTTCCAGACTCACTACTGCTCATCCTTCGTATCGATACCGAAGACGTTTTCCCAAGCCGCCGTGCTGGTCAGCGTCGGGTGAGCGGCGCGGTAGCGCTGCTGCATCTCCGGGAAGCGGGCCGCCAACTCCTTGCGCAGCCGCATGGCCTCCTTGAACAGGCCAAGGGCCTGACGCGGATCGCGCTTACGGTAGACCACGCCGCGGCCGTCCGCGGTGGTGACGGTGACGCCGTCGATCTGCGACAGCAGGAACCAACGGGCGTCCAGCGTAGGCACATTCAGCTGCGGACGCTCGTGATGCTCGGCATGTGCCGGGCGGAAGTTGTGCATGACGCCCTTGGCCAGGCGGACCACCTTGGCGATCGGATTCGCCGGTTCACCGACCGCGCCGACGCCGATGTGGCTGGCCAGCGGCAGTTCGGTGGACGACGGCAGGATGACCGCATCCGGGTACTGCTTGCGCATTTCGTGCACTACGCCGAGGGCGCTCGGCAGCAGTTGGAACAGTCGCTCCGGTCCGGCGAGGAAGTCCTTGATCGCCAGATTCTGGATGGCGACCGTCGAATACTCCAGGCAGAGCAGGTGTTTCAGGGTCGCTTTGACGGTGTTGACGACCATGCCACGCCCGTTGCCCGGCATGTGCAGCGAGGCGACCACCAGGCGGTTGCGCAGGTGGAAGTACGCCTGCCAGTCGATCGCGTCGTCCTTGTCGCTCCAGGCCATATGCCAGACGGCGGCGCCGGGCAGGGTGACGGTGGAGTAGCCGTGATCGCGGGCGCGCAGCCCGTATTCGACGTCGTCCCACTTCAGGAACAGCGGCAGCGGCTGACCGATCTCCTCGGCGACCTGGCGCGGGATCACGCAGGTCCACCAGCCGTTGAAGTCGACGTCGATGCGCCGGTGCAGCAGCTTGGAGTTGTCGCGGTCCTTGAGCGGGTACTTCGAGAAGTCGTGGTCGTATTCGACATTCGGCGCGGAGGTCCACATGAAGATGCCGCGATCCACGACCTCGCCCATGCTGTGCAGGTGTGAGCGCTCCTGCAGATTGAGCATCTGCCCGCCGACCAGCATGGGTGATTTGGCGAAGCGGGCGAAGGCCAGCGCGCGCAGGATCGAATCGGGTTCGATCTCGATATCGTCGTCCATGTAGACGATGTATTCGGCGTCGGTGGTTTTCAGCGCCTCGTACATGACCCGGCTGTAGCCGCCGGAACCGCCCAGGTTGGGCTGATTGCGAATGGCGAGCCGGTCGCCGAGCACCGCGGCGGCCTCGGCGAAGCCGGGCTCGTCGACCACCTTGCGGTTGCCCTGATCGGCGACGATGACCGCGGCGATCTTCTCCAGCACCAGCGGGTCCGAGCCCAGCGCGCCAAGGGTTTTCACCAGATCGGTCGGCCGGTTGAAGGTCGGCATGCCGACCGCGATGGTGCCCGCACCGGGCGCCTCGACCGGCGCGTACCAACCGCCCGCGAGCAGCGTGACTGCCGTATCGGTGGTGATGTCGAACCAGATCCAGCCGCCGTCCTCGAACGGGCCGAGATCGGTCTCGAATTCCACGTGCACCGATTCGGTGCCGGGCGCAACCGCGAATTCCTTGCCCTGCACGTGGATTCGCGAGCCGTCCGCCTTCGAACGGTAGACGTCCACGCGGCCGTGCCCGGCGAGTTCCAGCCGCAGCACGACCGAGTTCAGGATGCTCCAGCGCCGCCAGTAGCTCGCGGGCAGCGCATTGAAGTAGGTGCAGAACGACACCTCCGACTCCGCGCCCACCGACAGCGAGGTACGGGTGGTGGCGTGCGCGCGCCGGGCATTGGTCGGCGACTCCTCCAGGTAGAGGGTGCGCACGTCCAGCGGTTCACCCGGCCGAGGCAGGATGATGCGCTGCAGCAGCGACTTCGCGCGGGTTTCGGTGGTCATATCTTCCAGGATCGATTGGGAGGTCATTCGTCGCTTTCAGCGTCAGTGCGGGACACCCGCACCCGGTCGGCTTCGATGAGCGGGGCTTCGCCAGTGTCGCTCATCTACGCCTCCTGGTCCGCAAGAGGTTCGCCCGACTCCAGGTGCGGCCGCAGGACATTGTCGAACATGCTGAGCGCGCTGCCGATCGCCATATGCATATCCAGGTATTGGTAGGTGCCGAGGCGACCACCGAAAAGCACCTTCGCCGCTGCGGTTTCCTTCTTCGCCAGCGTCCGGTACGCGGTGAGCTTGGCGCGGTCCTCCGGTGTGTTGATCGGGTAGTACGGCTCGTCACCGGTCTGCGCGAAACGGGAGAATTCACGCATGATCACGGTCTTGTCGTTCGGGTAGCTTTCGCGCTCCGGATGGAAGTGCCGCGGTTCGATAATGCGGGTGTAGGGCACATCCGAATCGTTGTAGTTCATCACCGAGGTGCCCTGGAAGTCACCGGTTTCGAGCACTTCGGTCTCGAAATCGATGGTGCGCCAGCCGAGTTCGCCCTCGCTGTAGTCGAAGTAGCGGTCCACCGGTCCGGTGTAGACGACCGGGGCGTCCGGGTTCTCGGCGCGGATCTGCTCGCGCACGTCGAACCAATCGGTGTTCAGCCGGACCTCGATGAGCTCGGCGGCGGCCATATTCTCCAGCCACTTCGTGTAGCCCTCTTTGGGCAGACCCTCGTAGGTGTCGTTGAAGTAGCGGTTGTCGAAGGTGTAGCGCACCGGCAGGCGGGTGATATTGCCCGCGGGCAGTTCCTTCGGATCGGTCTGCCACTGCTTGGCGGTGTAGTCACGCACGAACGCCTCGTAGAGCGGACGGCCGATCAGCGAGATCGCCTTCTCCTCGAGGTTCTGCGCGTCCTTGGTCTCGACCTCCGAGGCCTGGTCGGCGATCAGCTTGCGCGCCTCTTCGGGCGTGAAGTAGCGGCCGAAGAACTGGGAGATCAGACCGAGGCCCATCGGGAACTGGTAGGCCTGCCCCTTGTGCATCGCGAAGACCCGATGCTGGTAGCCGGTGAATTCGGTGAACTGGGTCACGTAGTCCCACACCCGCTTGTTCGAGGTGTGGAACAGGTGCGCCCCGTACTTGTGCACCTCGATCCCGGTCTGCGGCTCCGGCTCAGAGTAGGCGTTGCCGCCGAGGTGGTAGCGACGATCGATCACCAGCACCCGTTTACCGAGCAGATTGGCGGCGCGCTCGGCGACGGTCAGCCCGAAGAATCCGGAGCCGACGACGATCAGATCGAACTGAGAGACGGAGTTTGCGGAGTTACCCGGGGACGATGCGACGGTCACGGGTGCCCAGCGTATCGGAAGTCCGCGCGCGGGCCGGGTGGAGTCGCGACCTGCGCGCACTCGGCGACGGATGCCATCGGAATTTCTCCTGGTGTTTGCCGAAACGAATACGCCGCCGCAATAGAGCCGCTATTACATGCGGACGCGAACTGATCACGTGTCCAGTTCGACAGTCGCCAGCGGCCCGACCCGGAAGACCTGATGATGCGGAAATTCCATATCCCGTTCCTCGCGCTGTTCGCGGTGCTGGGGGCGGCGGTAGTCGTCCCGTCACCCGCGAACGCGGCGGAGTTCGACTCGCTGGCAGCTACACCGGTTGCGGACACGGTGTGCGTCGGGGGTGCACCGACCTTCGACGACATCGTCACCGCCGCCGCGACCGCGCTGCGCACGGCGGTGCCGGGCGAGCAGGTCGCCGCCTTCGACCGTCAGGTCGCCGATTTCCGCGGCACCATCGCCGCGGTGCGGGTGCATCGGGACGGGCTGCCGGTCGCGCCGTCGACGGTGAACGAGCGCACCGAATTCCTCGACGACCCGATCGTCACGTATTTGGTCAACGGCCTCGACGCGGTGCGGACCGGGCGGCTCGACACCACCATGCCGGTATCCCGGCTGACCGTGAACGATGTGATCGAGGTCTTCATCCTCGCGACTCGGATCGTGAAGATTCCTGCGCAGTTCGCGGCCAGTCTGGTGCCCACGGTCGGATTTTTTCTGAAACCGATCGTCGGTGCGGTGTTCACCGGCGTGAAGTCGCTGGCGCGCACCGTGCAGGACTTCCTCGCCGCGAATTGCGCAGCGCCGAACGCGTACCCGAAGCTGGTGCTGGACGAATCCGTCTACACCGAGCACGTCGAATTACCTCGGGCGCTGGCCGATCTCGCCGACACCGTGGTGCGCGCGGACGGAACCTGCACTCCCGTAGCCGAATTGACCACCCGAACGCTGGTCGAACGCACCAGGGCCTTCCTGGAGCAGGCCGATCTGCCGCTGGATCGAGCCGGGCTGAATGCCGGGGCCGAGTCCCTGCAAGGCTTTCTGCGCGACAACCGGGTCGCGAAGCTGGCACTGATGCGCCGGACCGAGGAACTGGGGCCGATCGTCGATGCGCTCGACTACGGTCCGGTGACCTTCCTGTCCAACCTCGGTTTCGATCTGTACGAGGGTAAGGCGCTCGACACCGTCGCTTTGGCGGATGTGCAGGTGGAGAACGCCTTCGACCTGGCCACACTGACATTGGATGTGACGAGTCTGCTGCTCACCGTCGCAAATTTGGCGACGGGTTGGACCGGGGTGAGCGACGCTATACTCACGCCGTTGTCCATCGTGCATACGGTGGTCTTCGCGCCGACTACATACGGTGCACCGATTCTGAAGGGCGTCATGCAGTCCATGTGCGCGGTGTAGTGCCCGTTCACATCGCCAGCGTCGCCATCCCCACGTCTATGCCCATACGCTGCACCGCCTTCGCCTTGGTGCGTATCAGCGCCTCACGCGGACCACGTGCGATATCTCGGGCGAGGCGGCCCACGGCATCCATCAGCTCCGCCGCGGGTACGACCTCCGCGACCAAGCCGATGCGCAGTGCCTCGGCGGCATCGATGCGTCGGCCCGACAGGGTGAGATAACGCGCGGACGCACCGCCGACCAGCTCGGCCAACGGGCGGTAGAGCACATCGGAGAAGGCCTGTTCCGGATGTGCGAAAACCGCTGTCTCCGACGCGATGCGGATATCGCAGAGGGTCGCCAGATCGAATCCGCCCGCGAGGGCCGGGCCGTCGACCGCGGCGACGGTCGGTAGCGGGAAGCGCAGGACGGTGTGGTGGAACCGGTCACTGGAGGGCCAAAGCGCCTGCTGGACAGCGGGATCCGGGGAGCCGAATTCGCGCAGATCGAAGCCCGCGGAGAAGACGCCGCCCGCGCCGGTGATGACGACGACCTTGACCGACTCGTCGGCGGCCAGCGCGTCCAATGCGTCGCTGACCTCGTCGCGCATCGCGATGGACAGCGCGTTCTTCTTGGCAGGCCAGTTCAGTGTCAGCGTCGCGACCGCGTCTTCGGATCGGGAGATTTCGGTGAGTTGCATGCGAATCCTAACTAGAGCGATCGTCATAGTTTTGGGTCCAGATTATGAAGATCGCTCTGGTTGAGCCTTCGAACAGCCGATCCGGCGGGCGCCACCGTAGCACTACTCCGGAAAGCCGATATCCGACTCGACGGTGTCGCGGTCGGTGTACATGCGCCAATAGTGGTCGCCCAGTTCGGCATTGGTCATGCGGACGATCTCGAGTCCGGCCGGGAACAGTTCCGGCTGCTCGTCGACCAGGCGCTCGGCCTTGCTGTTGCCGATCAGCGCGCCGATATTGAGCAGACCGACATAGACGCCGGTGCCTTGCAGTTCGATCGCGAGCTGACGAATGTAGGTGCGCTGCGCGCCGAGTGCGACGCCGAAATTGGACAGATACGGGACCGGATACCTGTCGGCGTATCCGGACGAAAACAGCAGTGCCCCTTCGCCGCGCTCGATCATCGCGGGCGCGAGCGCGCGGGTCATCCAGATCGGTGAGTAGACCTTCAATTCCAGCGGGATGCGCAGGTTGGCGGCGTCGACATCGAGGGTGGTCGGGATGCGATTCACCGCATCACCCGCCGCGCCGTGCATCGCGACATCGATCTGCCCGAACTCGGCCGTGATCTTGTCGACCGCGCTGTACAGCTGCTTTTCATCGGTGAGATCGGCCGGGAAGGCAGCGGCCTCGATGCCCTCGGCGGCCAGTTCCGCGACATGTCCACGGGCCTTGTCCGGATTCCGCCCGATGACCGCCACTCGGAATCCTTCCCGGCCGAACCGCCGTCCGGTCCCCATGCCGAGCCCGGGCCCGAAGCCGAATATCGCGATCGTCTTGGTCATACTTCCTCGCTAAGTTGAGCAGGGGTTCAAGTTAGCTTCGACCGTAGCATTAAGTTGAACCTATGCTCAAGATAAATCGAGTACCGGATTTGTAGGATCGGCGAATGCCCGTGGACAAGCCGTTACGCAGCGACGCCCAACGCAACCGGGACGCGCTCGTCAACGCCGCCCGGGAGGTCTTCGAAGAACGCGGCCTGGATGCACCGCTCAAGGAAATCGCCGCCCGCGCCGGCGTGGCCATCGGCACGCTCTACAACCGCTTCCCCACCCGCGACGACCTCATCGCCGCCGCCGTCGAGGACCGCATCGAAGCGGGCGGCCGCATCGCCCGGGAGGCGATCGAAATCCAGGACCCCTGGGCCGCTTTCGTCTACCTGGTCGAGAAGGTTTGTGAACTCCAAGCCGCCGACCGCCTACTCAGCGACCTCGCCCTGCGCGGCGCCCCCAGCCCCGCGATCGCGCGCGCCCAGGAATACGGCCACGGGCTGATGCGTCAAATCGTCAGCCGCGCACAGGAATCCGGTGCCTTACGCCCCGACTGGGTCCTGGAAGACATAGCCTTCATCACTTGGTCCCACACCCGCATCATCGAAGCCACCGCCAAAATCGCCCCCCAAGCCTGGCGCCGCCACCTCGCCCTCGTCTTGGACGGCCTCCGAGCCACCGCCGCCCACCCCCTCCCGGTACCTCCCATCACCGAAGATCAGCTGATGCAGGCGCTCAAAGGCTAGTACCGACGCATCCGAATGCGCCGGTGCGGCGGAAACAACCTGTGGGCCGAGCTCACTGATACCGAGGGGGGGTTTCGTTCGACGCGAGCGCGGTCAGTAGGTCAGCGCGGGGTGGGACGGGCGAGTGGGGCGGGCGGCGGTCCAGCGAGCGGCGCTTTTGTTGGCACACAGGACGAAAATGAGGAGGGGTTGGATGAGGTCTAGAGCGGTGCGCAGCAGGTCTTCCTGGATCAGGGCGGTGATCTGGCCGACCAGGCCGAAGAAGAAGGACGACGCCCACAGTGGGTGATCGTCGGTGGACCACCAGAAGATGCCGAGGCCGAATTCGTAACCGGTGAGCGAAACGGCAAGTCCGACAATGCCGATCGCGATCGACAGACCGGACGCGACGATCAGGGTGTAGCGCCCGGTCTCGGCTCGACGCCAGAGCTGGACACCGCCGGAGATCATGACAGCGGCCATCAGCGCCGCCCCGAGCGTGGTGAAGATGACGAGCGAATTGTCGAACCGGCTTCGATTGCCGATGAAATCGACGACCAGCCAGGTGCCCCCCACCAGGCTCCGCAATCCGTACAGCACCGCAAGCGCCGCGCCGATCATCGCGACCGCCCCACTCGGCGGCCGATCCCCACTCCGGTAAAGCATCGTCGGCACTCCTCCCCACCTGGTTGTGGACGATCCGATCCTACGGCCGCAGACCGGTCTCCGGCGTGCTGTCGAATTGCCCCGCCACGAGGGCCCCGGCGAACCCGGGGTAGGGCGTCCGCTGGATGCGGACGCCCTACGCTGTTGTTATCGCAGGTTGGCCTCGGCGTACGCGTTCATCGCGTCGCGCACGAATTCGGTTGTGCCCTCGCCGTGTACGTCGTAGTTGGCCGCGAAACGCGGGTCGGCGACGTACATTTCGCCGAGTCCGGTGAAGTACTCGTACGACGGGCGGCGCTGCGAACCGACCCCGATCCAGTCGTAGTGCCGCGCGACGACGGCTTGGACCTCGTCGCTGTCCGGGGCGAGTCCGGCGGCGTGCGCCCGGCCGTAGTCGGCGGCGATATCCAGGTGGGTCTGGAAGTGCGCCTGTTTATCCGCCTCGGTGAGCGAGCGCCACCAGCGGTCGCCGCTTTCGTAGGCGGCCTTGCCCCAGCGTTCGATCACCTCATCCTTGTACCGAGTGTGGTCGAAACCGTCGAAAACCTCTGCTGCCATGAGTTGTTCACCTCGTTCCGTCTTGTGCAGCGTGGTGGTCACCGACTCGATCTGGCGCCGGATCCGATCCTGTTCCTGCCGAAGCAGTTCCAGGTGCGCGCGCAGCGCGGCGGCGGTGTCCTGTTCGCCTGCGAGAACTTCGGCGATGACCGGAAGGCCGAGGCCGAGTTCGCGCAGCAGCAGGATGCGTTGCAGCCGAACCAGAGAGTCCTGGTCGTAGTAGCGGTACCCGTTGGCGCCGATCCGGCTCGGCGGCAGCAGCCCGAGCTGCCCGTAGTGGCGCAACGTTCGGCTGGTGGTACCGGCCGCCTTGGCCAGATCCTGGATGGACCATTCGGTGCCCGTTCGCATGACCTGTTCTCCCTTCTTTCTCGTCGGTACAACCAGCTTGCAAGTTGACGTAACGTCAAGGTCAACCCTTAATGTACGTCCACCGACACTCGAGGTGTGACCACGGCAGGTTCGATCCGCGGCTTTGCGGCCACCTGACCGAGCAACGTGCCGCCGAGCGCGATACCGAGTCCGACCACTTGCAGCGGGCTCAGCGCTTGGCCGAGCGCGATCCACCCGATCACAGCCGCCGATACCGGGCTGAGCAGTCCGAGGAAGGCGACCGAGGTCGCGGGCACCTTGGCGATGCCGCGGAACCAGAGGAAGTACGCCAATGCGGTGCCGATGACGCCGAGGTACAGGTAGCCGCCGACGGCCCGGCCGTCGAGTGCGGGCGGCGCACCCTCGATCAGAGAGGCGAGCGGTGCGATGAACAGGCCGCCGGCGGTGAGCTGCCAACCGGTGATCGCGAGCGGTCCGACACCCTCGGGCCGACCCCAGCGCTGGGTGAGCACAGTTCCCAGCGCCATGGACGCCGCACCGGCGAGTCCGGCGATGACACCGACCGTATCGAGCTGCGCATTGGCGCGCAGCACCACGAGTGCGACCCCGAAGACACCGATCAGACCCGCGATCACCTTGCGCCCGTTCGGTTTTTCGGCGAGGACGACGGTCGCGAAGGCAAGTGCGAACATCGGCGCGACCGCGCCCAGAACACCGGCCACACCGCCGGGCAGCCGGTACGCGGCGAGGAACAACAGCGGGAAGAACGCGCCGATATTGAGGACACCGAGGGCAGCGGCGCGCCCGAGCCAGACCCCGCGCGGCAGCACGCGGGTGACGGCGAGCAGCGCGAGCCCAGCGGGCAGGGCGCGCATCAGCCCGGTGAAGAGCGGACGGTCCGGCGGCAGGAATTCGGTGGTCACGGCATAGGTGGAGCCCCATGCGATCGGGGCGAGTGCGGCGAGCGCCAGGGTGCCGGCGTACGAGTCACGCGCGGTGGTGGTTGTTGTCATGTTGGTCGCTCCTCATTGATAATCTCAACGTTGAAATATCTACTCGACGAGATACATCACCGTCAAGTAGATGAATGTTGAGATAATCACTATCGAGAGGAATGCCGTGGCCGACGCGATCGATCTGTTCACCGCGCACTGGAACCGGGAACGGCCGGACGTCGACGTGTCACCGATGGCAGTGATCGGGCGCATCCAGCGGCTTTCCCGCCTGTTGGAACAGGACCTGAAGAAGTTCTTCGCCGGACACGGAATGGAGTTCTGGGAGTTCGACATGCTCGCGACCCTGCGTCGCTCCGGTGGCGCCGACGGACTCACCGCGGGCGCGCTCAACCAGGTCGCCATGCTCACCTCGGGCGCCATCACCAACCGCATCGACCGCCTCGCAGCCAAGGGCCTGGTCGAGCGCGCACCCTGCCCAGAGGATCGCAGAGCAATCCGCGTCCAACTCACCGCCACCGGCCGCACTCTGATCGACGACCTACTGCCCTTGCACATGGCGAACGAGCAGCGCCTCCTCGCCGCACTCGATCAGCAGGACCGCGGTCACCTCGCCGATCTGCTGCGAACCCTGACCGAATCGCTGGGCGATACCGCGTCGTCCTGATTCGACGACTGCCCGACTACGCCCGTCACAACTCCTGTCGTGCAGGCGAATTCGCAAATAGCGGCACCGGCTGAGGCAACCAGGAAAAGTCGCGGCCACCCCGCACCGAGTCAATCGCGCGGAAGCCACGGCTACCCGTGGACCGCGGCAATCGGTCGCGTGATGCGACTAGAGCTCCTCGGCTGGTTCCGATTCCTTACTTGTCGGCGCGGTCGAGGGGATTGCAGGAGCGCGTGGGGGTGGCGGTGTTGGGGTCAACGCCGTGGTTGGGGCGACGGTGGTTCCGGGTGGGACCGCTACCTCGGGCGCAAAGGCAGCGCCTGGTACTGCGTAATGTCCCGGCAACACGGCATTTCCGGGCGCGAGCGCGTCGCCGAGACCTGCGCTCTCGGGCATGCCATTCGCACCACCCGACAACGCGCTCCCGGGTACTACATTGCTGTCAGGCAGCACGCGCCCGGGCGCGGTGGCACTGCCAGGCACGGCGTTCGCGCCTCCGGGCACTGCGCTTTCAGGTGAGCTATTCCCGCCGGGCCGTACTGCACGTCCGAGCGGTGCGCTTTCGGGCACGCCATTCGCGGTACCGGGCACTGCGCCCTCGGGTGTGTCATTCGCGCCAGGCGGCACGGCATGCTCGTTACTGCCCGGCGGAACGGTGCCGCCCGGTTTGCCCTCGTGCGTATCCGGGGCCAGCTGCATCAGCGTCGTGAAGTCGACGACCTGGGCGCCGAGCGTCGGTGTCGCGATGATGACGCCGTTGGTGAAAAGCCGGTAGGTACCGCCGTTTTGGGGTAGCGCCATTTCCGGGCCGAGCGGCCGGCCGACCGCGCTGTTCGCGCCGCCGATCCGGCGGTATTCGGCATCGATCGGGGATTCGGCGACGAGGGTCTGCTTGCGGGGGTCCACAGGATTACCCGCGCCGACCACCGGGGTGCCGAGTTCGGCGGGTGTCGGTCCGACATCGAAGGCGTAGATATCGGCCGGTTCCCCACCGTCGGGTGCGGAGGAGTACTCCGAACGCAGGATTCGGCCGTCCCGCAAAAGCACCGTCCCCGCGGTCGATGCGATGGCGGCGGTCGCGCGCGGATCCTCCTTGGCAGTGCCGGGATACTCCTGACAGTCGGTGGTATCGCAAGTCTGCGCGTATGGGTGGCGGTGCTCCGCCAGCGCGTACGAACGTGCCGCGATCGCTTGTGCGCGAAGGGCTTCCGTCGCTCCCTTGTCGACCCAGTTGGCCTGTACCTCCGCCGGGACGACGCCGAGCAGATAGTCCTCGACGTCGACGCGGTTCACCGTGCGCGCCTCACCGTTTTCCATGGCAACGCCGAGTGAGCCGCGATATGCCGAACCACCGCACAGTGTCAGGTGTTCGGCGGCGGGACGGTTGGGCCGCGGGTTGAGCGGATAGATCCACGGGTCGGCGATCGCCCGCTGCCACAGCACCGCACCGTCACAGCCCATCGTGACAACCACATTCGCGCCGCCGTCGGGCAGCGCGGTGAGATGCGCGACCTGGCCGCGCGGCAGCATTTGGCCCGCGACTCGCAATCCGGCGTCGGCATAGACGTCCAGCGTCGAATCGTCCTGGGCGAACAGCCGCACCCCGACGGTGGTCGCCGAGATTTTGCCGAGCGTCGCGCCCGGGTAGTAGTGATCGAGGATGCGTTCGGCGGTCCAGCCGTCCAGGGCACTGTCGAACGCGCCGACCTGACTCATACCTCGCCCATGGCCCGGTCCCGCCAACGGCCGGACAGGGGCGTCGGTCGGCCAGACCCAGAACGCGAGTACTGTGCCCGCCAGCACGGCCGCACCACCGGTGACCAGCACCGGACGGATGGAAATCGGAGTTCCCGGTATCCGTCGCCCGCCAATTCGCCTGCGTGGCGCACTCGTTTTCACCCGCATTTTTCGCTCCCCCCGCGTCGCGTCATTCCGGTGCTGTTTACTTCGCATCCGTTCACTCCCACGGTTTTCCAGGACCTGATCGGTTCGATACCTGTCGGCATGTCGTTCCATCCGGCCGCAAATCGAGAGCTACATTCGAGCAATCACATAATCCTCAACCAGAGGTTTAGACATGTGACAGTTGTGAACTAGTGTGGTCGTTGATGCATCAGGAAGCAACCCTGACATTCATGCAGATGATCGCTCCGGTTCGACCTGATTGGAGATGCTCGTGCCGTACCGCAAACCGAAACGTTCCTACGTGCTCCCGGTTGTCACCACACTTGCGGTAGCGGCTCCGCTCGCGACGTTCACGCTGAGCGATTCGACCGATTACCGCGCGACAACCGATAGCGAGCTCGCCGCAATCCCCGCGCAATTGGCCGAGGTGGTTCTCACCACGGCGCCGGACATCACCCTTCCGCTGCGCGAACTCACCGGTCTCGACCTGCCTGATCTGCACCTTTCAGATCTACGCATGCTGCCGATTCCGGAATCCATTCCGGTTCCCCAGGGTTTGCCGCTGCCGCCCGGTATCGAGCTGCCGACAGAAATTCCCCTACCCAAGCTCGACCCCGAACACAGCACACCGAGCCAATCGGTTCCCGGCCAAACGGTTCCGGGCCAATCGCTACCTGGCCAAACAGTTCCGGGCCAGAGCACACCCGCCCAATCGCTCCCCGGCCAAACGATTCCGGGCCAGAGCACACCCGCCCAATCGCTCCCCGGCCAAACGATTCCGGGCCAGAGCACACCCGCCCAGTCGCTCCCCGGCCAAACAGTTCCGGGCCAGAACAGCCCCGCCCAGTCGCTCCCCGGCCAAACCACGCCAGGTCAATCAGCGCCCGTCCAGACCTTCCCAGGTCAGACCCCCGCCCCAGCTCAGGGCACAACCCCCGGTCAACCCGCCCAAGGCCGTTCCCCAGCAGCAGCCTTCATCGCCGATCCCGCCCAGCTCGAGCCCGACGTCACCCCCGATACACCGGCACTGTCACCCGGCGCCGTCCCGCCGGAACTCCTCAGCCAGGTGGGTGCGCAGGTCAAGGAGCTCAGCCGCGATACCCCGTTCAGCGTTGTCGCACTGACCGCGCACGACCTGGCGAATACCAAGGCGTTGGTCCGGGCCCGTCAGTCCGATGGCGGTTGGGGTCCCTGGTACGACGCCGAGGCCGTGGACACCCGTCGCAACGATCGGGCGACGGGCGGCACCACCGGCACCGAACCGATCTACGTCGGCAATACCAATTCCGTGCAGATCCTGGTAACCCGCAAGCCTGCCGTGGCGGCCGTACCGCGTCCTCCCGTCGCGGGTGACGCGGAGGGCGCCGTGCCGATGCTGCCCACCCCGGCCGCCGGACGTTCCGATGATCCGGCCCAGACCGCCGCCGCACTGACGGCGGTACTGATCGATCCGGGCCGCGGCGCAATCGATAGCGCACTCAAAAATGTCGCCACGGCACTTCCCGGTGGCGGACCCAATATCATCACCCGATCCCAGTGGGGCGCGGACGAATCCATCCGCTGCGAGGAACCCACCTACGACGACCAGCTCGGTGGCCTCACCGTGCACCACACCGCGGGCCGCAACGACTACACCCCAGCCGAATCGGCGGGCATCGTCCGCGCGATCTACACGTATCACGCAAAGACGTTGGGCTGGTGCGATATCGGCTATAACGCACTGGTCGACAAGTACGGCCAGATCTTCGAGGGCCGCTTCGGCGGACTGGATCGCCCGGTGCAGGGCGCGCACGCGGGTGGGTTCAACGAGAACACCTCGGGCGTCGCACTGATGGGCAACTACGAATCCGAGGAACCGTCGGAAGAGGCGATCAATGCGATCGGCCGGTTCATCGGCTGGCGGTCCAAGATCGCGGGCCTGGATCCCAAGGGCTACACCACGATGTATTCCGAGGGCACCGAATTCACCTCGTATGCGCAGGGTGAGGCGGTTCGGCTGCCGGTGGTGTTCGCGCATCGCGATGTCGGCAATACCAGCTGCCCCGGTGACTCCGCCTACGCCGATATGGACCGCATTCGGGATATCGCAGCGGGCATATCGGCGCCGTCCCGCACCTCCACCAAGCCGCAACAGCAGGCACAGGCGCCGACAACCCAGCAACCGCAGATGCAGACCACCCCGCAGAGCGATATCGCCACGCTGGCCGCACTCACGGCCAAGCTGCTCGGCATGGTGAATCAGAATGCGATCGCCAGGCACTGGGCCGATAAGGGCGGTCCGGACGGTCCGCTCGGCAAGCCGGTGTCGGAGCCGCTGCCCGCCGCGCAGGGGCAGCAGTACGCGAAGTTCGTCAACGGGTACGTCTATACCGGCCCGAACGGTCAGGTGTTCGAGGTCATGGGCGCGATCCTGGATCGTTTCCTCGCCCTCGGCGGAGATGGCGGGCTGCTCGGGCTGCCGATGAGCAACGGCTACTCGGTTCCGGACGGGCTGCGAACCGACTTCCAGTACGGCTCACTGATTCTCAACCAGCTGACCGGCATCATCACCACCGTCTGGAAGACCTACAACGACACCTACCAGCAGCAGGTCAACCGCAACCCGGTCGGCCAGGTCGTCGCGCCGGGCCCCGATCCGGTCCCGGCCAGCTGACCGGGGCGTTCACACCCACCAGCGCTCGAGCACTTGCGCCACACCGTCTTCGGAGTTCGCCCCCGTGATCTCGTCCGCGGCGGCGATCGCCTCCGGATGCGCATTGGCCATCGCGACGCCGTGGCCGACCATGGACAGCATCGGAACATCGTTGGGCATATCGCCGAATGCGATGATCGCCGAATGTTCGACACCGAGGCGCTGGGCGACGATGGTCAGGCCGGACGCCTTGGTCACGCCGGGCGCGGAAATTTCGATCAGGCCGTGGTCGGTCGAATAGGTGATATCGGCGCGGTCGCCGATCAGCGGTGCGAGGACCGCGCGCATATCGGCGCTGAGGGTGCCGCGTAGTCGGACCAGCATTTTGATCGCAGGCGCATCGATGACCTCGGCGCGCGATACCTCGGTGTCATCCGGATTCAGCCAGGCATGTTCGTATTCCGGCGAACTCACGAATTGTGGCGTCACCGCGTCGTGCGCACTGGCGCCGACACGTTCGGCGGCCAGACCGCAGCCGGGCAGTGCGCGTTCGGCCAGGTCGGCGATCCAGGCCAGGGTGTCCACGTCCAGGGTCCGGCTGGCGAGCACGCGGTCGGCGGCGCTGTCGTAGATCACCGCACCATTGCCGCAGACGCACAGCGGCGCATACCCCAGCCCGTCGACCACCGGATCGATCCAGCGCGGCGGCCGTCCGGTGGCGAGTACGAACGGCACGCCATCGGTGATCAGGGCAGCCACCGCCGCCTTGGTTCGCGCGGTGACCCGCTCGTCGTGATCGATGAGGGTGCCGTCCACATCGGTGGCAACCATCTTCGGCTTGGGCAGGTGCAGGCGCGTCACCTATTCCATCCTGCCGGACGACCATCTCGGCGGGGTCGCGGCTATCACTGCGACGGCGGTCGCCGCCACGGGGAGTCCTCGGCCTTCATCGTCGGGTCGGACTGCCGTTTCGCCAGATCTGATGGCGGAGAATCCGGTGCTGCCTGCGGATTCGCTCCCCATTGCTGCTGCGCGCCCGCCTGATCGGTACCTGCTTGCGGATACGGGGGAACATCACCTGACGGACCGTATTGCGGATAAGGCGATGGCGGATAAGGCGTCGAACCGGACGGGTACCCGGCCGGTGGTACAGCGGGTCCGGACGGATACCCAGCCGGTGGCACGGCAGGTCCGGACGGATACCCAGCCGGTGGCACGGCAAGTCCGGACGGATACCCGGCCGGTGGTACAGCAGGTCCGGACGGATACCCAGCGGTTGGAGCACCAGGTCCATACGGATACATAGCCACGGGCGGCGCGGACACCGGGGTGTGGTTGAGCCAGCGCGTTGTCGGGGGCACGAGGGCGAGCACCGCGGTCGCGATCGGGAAGATCAACCCGATCAGACCACCGATGCCGCCGCCGATCTCGGCCGCGCTCCCGCCCGAGGTGGTGTAGTGCCGGGTTACCGCGAACTCCGTGATCCCGGCGATCACCACCACCGCGCATCCGGCAACGACGAGCACCCGACCGAGCTGGCGCCTGGTGAACATCATGATCGCGCCGACACCGAGCAGGAACGCCGTAACCACGGCGATCGAACCGGCCACCAGCAGGTAGGTCTTGATCCAGCTCTGCGCGAGCAGGCCGGTCGAGTCGTACTCCGAGAGATCCAGGTCGGTGAGCCCGAGCACGATATTGAAACCGCCGCCGAGCAATTGCCCCACACTGCCGATACTTGCCAGCACCCCGGCCGTGATCGCGGTGCCGCCACCCGGTGCGGGTGCCGGGACCGATGGATAAGGCTCATATTGCGGATAGCTCATGGAGTCCCCTTTGAGCACCGGAAAAGCCTGGACATACCGGTCTCCACAGAATAGAGGACATGCCGATCTCACGCGTGTCACGCACGCTTGCACGCACGTCCTTATGATCAGGGACAAATACTCGATGCTGGCCCGACCAGCCGTAGGACCAGAGGACTGATGACCGGCTTCCTGCTACGACGCGCGTTCAATTATGTCGTGCTGTTGCTGCTGGCCTCGTTCCTGACGTTCAGTCTGGCGTCGCTGACGTTCACGCCGCTGGACAGTCTCGAACAGCGCAATCCACGTCCGCCGCAGGCGGTGATCGATGCCAAGGCCGAACAGCTGCATCTCAACGAGCCGATTCCACAGCGCTATATCAGCTGGCTGAAGGGCATCCCGCAGGGTGATTTCGGCCAGACGCTGGCCGGACAGCCGGTCAGCGAGGAACTGCCGCGCCGGGTGCTGGTGAGTCTGCGGCTGCTGATCATCGGTTCGGTCGTCGGTACGGTGCTCGGGGTTTTGATCGGTGCGGCCGGAGCGATCCGGCAATACAAATTCAGCGACTACTTCACCACGGTCGTCTCCCTACTGGTGCTCAGCACGCCGGTGTTCTTGCTCGCCACCTTGCTGAAATACGGTGCGCTGGAAGTGAATACGCTCACCGGATCGCAGATCTTCCTCTATACCGGCGAGACCTCGGCGAACAAGATCAACGGTTTCTTCCCGCAATTGCTCGACCGCCTCCAGCATCTGGTGCTGCCGACGGCCGGTCTGGCTCTCGGCGCGATGGCCGGTTACAGCCGCTACCAGCGCAATGCCATGCTCGACGTGCTGCAGAGCGATTTCATCCGCACCGCGCGCGCCAAGGGGCTGACCCGCAACAAGGCGCTCTACAAGCACGGCCTGCGGACCGCGTTGATCCCGATGGCGACGCTGTTCGCCTACAGCCTCGGCGGTTTGATCACCGGCGCGACCTTCACCGAGAAGATCTTCGGCTGGCACGGCGTCGGGGAATGGCTGGTCAATTCGATCAATGCCCAGGACCTCTACGTTGTCGTCACGGTGACGGCATTCGCGGGTCTTGTCGTGCTGGTGTCGGGTCTGCTCTCCGATATCGTGTACGCGATTCTCGACCCCAGGGTGCGTGTGGGATGACAGAAGCCGAAATCATTGTCCAGAGCGCGCCGGAGGTCGCGGCCGCCTCGGGTCGCCGCAGGCTCGTGCTGCGGCGTTTCCTGCGCAACAAGGCCGCCGTCGCGGGCGTGATCGTGCTGCTGATCTTGGTGTTGGTCGCCTATGTGCTGCCCTACTTCTGGACCTGGGACTATCAGGAACTCGACGGCACGGCACTGCGCAAACCGCCCTCTGCCGAGCATCCCTTCGGCACCGACGCCATCGGCCACGACGTACTCGCCCAAACCCTGCGCGGTATGCAGAAATCGCTGATCATCGGCTTCTGCGTCGCCCTCATCAGCACCACCATCGCGGCGCTGACCGGTTCGATCGCCGGACTCATCGGCGGTTTCACCGATAAGGCCATCATGTGGCTGGTCGACCTGCTGCTCGTGGTGCCGAGTTTCATCATCGTCGCGCTGTTCGCGCCGAAGACGAAGGGCAGCGGGTCCATCCTGCTGTTGATTCTGCTGCTCAGTGTCTTCGGCTGGATGATCAGCGCACGCATCGTGCGCGGCCTGACCATGAGTCTGCGTGAACGCGAATTCGTCAAGGCCGCACGGTATATGGGCGCGCCGACCAGGACGGTGATCCTGAGTCATATCCTGCCGAATATTGCCTCGATCCTGATCATCGACACCACGCTGTCGGTTGGCGCGTCGATCATGGCCGAAACCGGGTTGAGCTTCCTCGGATTCGGTGTGCAGTCGCCGGA
Organism: Nocardia pseudovaccinii; assembly: GCF_050942345.1. Classification (NCBI taxonomy): domain Bacteria; kingdom Bacillati; phylum Actinomycetota; class Actinomycetes; order Mycobacteriales; family Nocardiaceae; genus Nocardia; species Nocardia pseudovaccinii. Next base: position 322,149 of record NZ_CP192074.1, on the reverse strand, counting down.
TGTCTCACTCGGCACGCTCATCGCCTCGGGCACCGCATCGGCGCTCACCTTCCCTTGGCTGTTCATGTTCGCCGGTGGACTGCTGATCGTCATCGTGCTCTCGGCGAATCTGGTCGGTGACGGCTTGCGGGACGCATTCGATCCCAGTGCCAAACGGGCTCGCTCGCGCAAGAAGGCTGGGTCGGAAGAGAAGGTAGCGGCATGACGGACCCAGCGGACAAGGTCTCCACCGAAAAGAACTCCACCGCACCGCTGTTGGAGGTCTCCGACCTGCGGGTCTCCTTCCCCAGCGAAGAGGGCCGCATCGACGCGGTGCGCGGGGTGAACTACACCGTCTCCGATGGCGAAGTGCTCGCGATCGTCGGCGAATCCGGATCCGGCAAGTCTGTCTCCTCGCTCGCGGTGATCGGATTGCTGCCGGAGCAGGCGCGGATCAACGGTTCCATCCGGCTGCGCGGCCGCGAACTGCTCGGGCTCGGCGATCGCCAATTGTCCAAGCTGCGTGGACGTTCCATCAGCATGGTGTTCCAGGACCCGCTCTCGGCACTGACACCGGTGTATCGGGTCGGCGATCAGGTCGCCGAAGCCCTGCTCGCACATACGGATATGACCGGTCGAGAGGCCTCGGCACGGGCCGTCGAACTGCTGGACCTGGTCGGCATTCCGGAACCGGCTTTGCGCGCCAAGGCATTTCCGCACGAGTTCTCCGGCGGTATGCGTCAGCGTGTGGTCATCGCCATGGCCATCGCCAACGACCCCGCGCTGATCATCTGCGATGAGCCGACCACCGCACTCGATGTGACGGTGCAGAAGCAGATCTTGAATCTGCTGCGCAAGGCGCGCGATATCACCGGCGCCGGTGTCATCATGATCACCCACGATATGGGCATCGCCGCCACACTCGCCGATCGGGTCGCGGTGATGTACGCGGGGAAGATTGTCGAAACCGCTCCGGCGGCAGAGCTTTTCGCCGCGCCACGGATGCCGTATACCGTCGGCCTGCTCGGCTCGATACCGCGCATGGACGGTCCGCCCCGCAGCCCGCTGATCCCGATCGTCGGCGCACCACCCGCTATGCACGCGCTGCCGCCAGGCTGCTCGTTCGCACCCCGCTGCCCCATCTCGATCGATGACTGCCGTGCGGCCGAGCCGCCGTTGGAGAAGACCGGCCCCGGCCATTCGGCCGCCTGCATTCGCACCGCGGAAGTCACCTCCGCCGATCTGTTCGAGGCGTACCGCCAGGAGATTTCGGAGCCATCCGCCGAAGCCGATACCGATGAGCGTGTGGTGCTGCGGGTTTCGGATCTGGTGAAGACCTATCCGATCACCTCGGGCGTGGTGTTCAAGCGCCGTAAGGGCGAGGTCCGCGCCGTCGACGGCATCAGCTTCGAGGTGCGCGCCGGGCGCACATTGGCGCTGGTCGGCGAGTCCGGATCCGGAAAATCCACCACACTCACCCAGATTCTCGACCTGGTGAAGCCGCAAGAGGGCACCATCGAGATCATGGGCAGCGACATCGCGACCCTGACCAAGGCGCGCAAGCGGGAGATCCGCCGGAAGATGCAGATCGTCTTCCAAGATCCGACGGCCGCACTGGATCCGCGGCTGCCGATCTTCGACGTGCTCGCCGAACCGATGCGCATCGATGGCCGGCCCCGCACCGAAATCGCCAAGCGGGTACCGCAATTGCTCGAACAGGTCGGTCTGCGATCCGAACACGCCGACCGCTATCCCGCCGATTTCTCCGGTGGCCAGAAGCAACGCATCAGCATTGCCCGTGCGCTGGCCCTGGATCCGGAGATTCTCGTGCTGGACGAACCGGTGTCGTCACTGGATGTGTCGATTCAGGCGGGTGTGCTGAATCTGCTGCGCAACCTGCAGACCGAACACGGTCTGTCCTATCTGTTCGTCTCGCACGATCTTTCGGTGGTCCGCAATCTGGCCCACGATATCGCGGTGATGTATCGCGGGAAGATCGTCGAGGCCGGGCCCGCCGAACAGATCTTCGACCGTCCCAGCAACGAATACACCCGGGCGTTGATCGATGCGGTCCCGGTGCCGGTCGTCAGCCGATAGAGGGAGAGCGCGATGCGATCGAGAACCCGAACCAAATGGGCGGCACCGGTTGTCGCACTGGGTTTGATCGCGGCGGGCTGTGGTTCGGGCGGCGATTCGACGGCGGGACTGTCGGATACGCTCGGCACCACCAACGACATCAACCCCACGAGCGTCGACGAAATCCGCGACGGCGGGAATCTGCGCCTGGCGACCACAACGTACCCGGCCAACTGGAACACCCTGTCCAACGACGGCAACGACGAAGAGATTGCCAATATCGAACGGCCGCTTATGCCGCGCTCGTTCAATACCGATGCCGCAGGCCAGTTGTCGGTCGACAAGGACTATTTCACCGATATCGCGCTGACCAACACCGACCCGCAGCAGGTCACCTACACGATCAATCCGCAGGCGGTCTGGTCCGACGGCAATCCGATCACCTGGGAAGACATCAGATCCGAGGCCAACGCGCTCAGCGGTAAGGACAAGCGATTCCTGATCGCCATCACCAACGGCTTCGAATTCGTGGACAAGGTGGAGCGCGGCGTCGACGACCGCCAGGCCGTTCTGACCTTCAGCCACCCCTACGCCGAATGGCGCGGCCAGTTCGCGGGCAATGCCTCACTGTTCCCGAAATCCGTTACCGCCGACCCGGATTCGTTCAACAACAGCCTCGCCGATGCGATGGGGCCGAGTGCCGGACCATTCCAGGTCGTCTCCACCGACCGGTCGCAGGGCCGAATCGTGCTGGGCCACAATCCGAAATGGTGGGGGGCAAGGCCCAAGCTCGACACCATCACCTACAGCGTGCTCGATCACACGGCCTGGACGACGGCGCTGCAGAACAACGAACTCGACCTGGTGCAGCTGACCACGGTCGACGACGTTCAGACGGTGCGCAATACCGGCGGCCTGGTGGTGCGTCGCGCCCCGGGTAATCGCTGGCGCCACATCACCTTCAACGGCGCGCCTGGATCCATCCTGTCCGATGCCAAGGTGCGCGTTGCCATTTCCAAGGCCATCGATCGGCAGGCGATCGTCACCGCGATTCAGAACGGGCTGGTCGAGAATCCGAAGCCACTGAACAATCACATATTCCTGCAAGGTCAGGCGGGCTATCAGGACAATAGCCTCGGCTTCGATCCGACCGCCGCGGCGCGCGAACTCGACGAGGCGGGGTGGAAGCTCAACGGCGATGTCCGGGAGAAGGACGGGCGCAAGCTCGTCATCCGCGATGTCATGTACAACGATCCGACCTGGGTGCAGATCGCCCAGATCATCCAGCAGAACCTCGCGAAAATCGGCGTGGGGCTGACCATCGACACGAGGCCCGGCGCGGGGTATTTCACCGATGTCATCCAGCCCGGCGATTTCGACGCCGCCCAGTTCATCTGGGTGGGTGATGCGTTCGCGTTCAGCAGTATTCGACAGGCGTACTACTACGACCCGAACGATTTGCAAGGCAATTACGCCCGCGTCGGCTCGCCGGAGCTCAATGCCCTGATCGATCGCACCCTCTCCGAACTGGATCCCGCGAAGGCGCTCGAGCTGGCCAATGAGGTGGATCGCAAGGTGTTCGAGGAGGGTCATTCGCTGCCACTGATGCAGAGCGACGGCAGCTACGGCGTCCGCGCGAATCTCGCCAATATCGGTTCCCCCGGCCTCGCGTCCTACGACTACACCAAGATCGGATTCGTGAAATGACAACAGCACGCATCGCCCGGCAGCGCCGGGTGGCAATTCGGATCGCGGCACCCGCCGTCGCCATCGCGCTGATTCTGTCCGGCTGCGGGTCGGGCGAGGCCGTGACGGCGGGTTCCAGCTCGATCGGCACCGCCAACGACATCAACCCGAAGGACGCCGGCGACCTGCGCGACGGTGGAAATCTGCGGCTGGCGCTGACGAACTTCCCGGCGACCTTCAATGCATCGCACGTCGACTCCGACGGTGAGGTTTCCGAGCTGGTCGGGTGGACGCTGCCGGGCTCGATCAAATCCGATGCGGCGGGCAATATCACCACCGATACCAACTATTTCACCGAGATCAAACTCACCAATACCAATCCGCAGACCATCGTCTACACGATCAACCCCAAGGCGGTCTGGACCGACGGGACGCCCATCACCTGGGAAGACCTGAAATCCCAGGCCGAGGCGCTCAGCGGACGCAATCCAGCCTTCCAGGTGAAGGCAACCCAGGGCTACGCTCAGATCGGAACGGTCGAACGCGGTGCCGACGACCGGCAGGCAATCGTCACCATGGCCCAGCACTATGCGGAATGGCAGGGCAATTTCGACATCCTGTATCCCAAGGCGTCGACCGCGACCCCGCAGGCCTTCAACGACGTCGACCGCAATGGGCTGCCGGTTTCGGCGGGTCCGTTCATGATCTCGTCGATAGATAAGGCGCAGCAGCGCATCGTATTGAGCCGCAATCCGAAGTGGTGGGGTGATACACTGAAGCTGGATACGGTCACCTACAGCGTGCTCGATTACTCCGCCCGGCTGAACGCACTGCAGAACAACGAACTGGATTCGGCGTCGGTTTCGGGCATCGATGAAGTCAAGACGGCCTCGAACGCACCCGGCATCAAGGTGCGTCGCGCGCCCGCGCTGCGCTTCTCGCACTTCACCTTCAATGGCGCGCCCGGCTCGATACTCGCGGATCCCAAACTGCGCGTTGCCATTTCGAAGGGTATCGATCGGCAGGCCATCGCGACCTCGGCCCAGCAGGGCGTCGTGGTCGATCCCAAGCCGCTCAACAACCACCTCTTCATGGTTGGCCAGAAGGGCTATCAGGATAATGCGGCATCGGTGGCGTACAACCCCGAGCAGGCCGCCAAAGAACTCGATGATCTCGGGTGGAAGCTCAACGGCGACGTCCGCGAAAAGGACGGCCGCAAGCTGGAAATCCGCGATGTGATGTACCAGCAGGAGAGCTGGGTGCAGATAGCACAGATCGCGCAGCAGAATCTGGCCAAGATCGGCGTCAAGCTGCTCATCCAGACCTACCCGGGCAATGGGCTCTTCACCGATGTAGTCGACCCGGGCAACTTCGACATCGTCCAGTTCACCTGGAGCGGTGGCATCCTCCCGCTCGGTGCGCTGCCGCAGATCTACGCCTTCGACCCGGCGAATACGTTGAGCAATAAGGGCAAGATCGGCTCGCCCGAACTGAATGCGCTGATCGAGCGGACGATCGCCGAACTCGATCCCGAAAAGGCCATCGAGCTGGCGAACGAATGCGACAAGATGATCTTCGACGAGGGCTTCTCGATGCCCATCGTGCAGTCCCCGGGCACCGTGGCGGTGCGTGAGGGGCTGGCCAACTACGGCGCCTTCGGCCTCGCGTCGGCCGATTACACCAAGGTCGGGTTCGAGAAATGAGATTCGCAACCGCAGTAGCAGTTCCGGTTGTCGCGCTCGGCCTGATCGCGACCGGTTGCTCCGACAACAGCATCGCCCTGGGCACGATCGATATCGGTAGTACCAACGACATCAACCCCAAGGATCGCAGCGAGCTGCGCGACGGCGGGAATCTGCGCCTTGCCATCACCAACTTCCCGGAGAACTTCAACTATCTGCATATCGACGGCACCACCGACACCACGGCCTCGGTGATCAATCCGACCATGCCGTCGCCCTGGGTGAGCAATGCCGCGGGAGAACTAACCGTCGATCACAATTACTTCACCGACATCAAGCTGACGAATACCAGCCCACAGCAGGTCACCTACACGATCAACCCGAAGGCCGTATGGTCCGATGGCACCCCGATCACCTGGGAGGATCTGCGATCGGAGGCGGCCGCGCTGAGCACGAAGGACCCCGGCTTCCTCATCTCCTCCCCCAGTGGCTTCGACCGGGTCGAGAAGGTCGAAAGAGGCGAGGACGACCGGCAGGCGATCGTCACCTTCGATAAGCCGTATGCCGAATGGCAGGGTCAATTCAGTCCGCTGTATCCGAAGTCGGTCACCGCCACCCCGGATGCGTTCAGCAATGCCGACCACGACACTCTCCCGGTCAGCTCGGGTCCGTTCATGCTCACCGGCATAGATCGCGCGCAGAACCGGATCACGTTGGGCCGCAATCCGAAATGGTGGGGCGATACCCCGAAGCTGGATACGATCACGCTCAGCGTGCTCGACGATTCCGCGGTGTTGCCCGGGATCCAGAACAACGAGATCGACTATGCCTATATGTCCGGCATCGAGAACGTGACCGGGGCGAGGAACTCCAAGAACGTGGTGGTGCGGCGCACGCCCGAGCCCAGTTGGTCGCACCTGACCTTCAACGGCGGCAAGGGCGCCCTGCTCGAGGACCCGCAACTGCGCATTGCCATTTCGAAGGCAATCGATCGGCAAGCCTTGGTGACCGCCGCCCAGAACGGTGTCGTCGAAAATCCGACGCCGCTGAACAACCACATCTATATGAAGGGGCAGAAGGGCTACCAGGACAATTCGGCTCCCATCGCCTACGACCCCGCCGAGGCGGCGCGGATGCTCGACGCGCTCGGGTGGAAGCTCAACGGCGATGTCCGCGAAAAGGACGGCCGAAAGCTGGAACTGCGCGACGTGATGTACCAGCAGGAGGCCTGGGTGCAGACCGCGCAGATCGTGCAGCAGAACCTGGCGAAGGTCGGGGTGAAGCTGACCATCCAAACCGTACCCGGCCAAGGGTTGTTCAAGGACGTGATCGACCCGGGGAACTTCGACATCGCCCAATTCAGCTGGGGCGGTAGCGTTCTACCGCTGGGTGTGCTGCCACAGGTCTACGCATATGACCCGAACAACCCCAACAGTCAGGGAAGCAATAAGGCCCGCATCGGATCCCCGGAATTGAATGCGCTGATCGAACAGACCATTGCCGAACTCGATCCGGCGAAGGCCGTCGAGTTGGCGAACAAATGCGATCAGATGATTTTCGCCGAAGGCTATTCGGTGCCATTGCACCAAGCGTCGGGCACCTACGCGGTGCGCGACAACCTCGCCAACTACGGCGCCTTCGGCCTCGCCTCCCCCGACTACACCAAAGTCGGCTTCCTGAAGTGAAATTCGGACCGGGCCACCCCCTGGCCTATCCGGTCTGCGTGACGATCGGCGCCCTGGTTGTCTGCCTGGCCTGGGCGCCGTTCGGCGATTTGGACCAGGTGGCGGCATTGGCGACGGTCGCGCTCGGAATTCTGGGCTATACGGGTTTTCAGCTCGCCAGGGCATTGGGCTACCTGACGAACGGTTTGACGGATATCGGCCCACCGCGCGGGGATCGCAGGAGTACGGCTCGCAGCGATGGCGGCTCACAGTTCGGGATGGACGAGAGTGCGGATTCCGGCCGCAGCAGGGAAATCGAAGGCGGCCACGGTCTGCGAACCGTAGAGATCAAACGGGTGCGACAGCAGCATCGGCTCGTCAGCCGAAGCTGGCTCGAGATCACCGAAAACTATCGAACTCGCTGGTTGCCAGTGTTTTTCGAGCCAGCGCTGCTCGGTATGACGGAGACCGAAGCCGATGTGACCGACAGCTCCGTCGACACCGCCACACAGCACCTCTATCCATCCGGAAAGGCACGGACCTCCGAACCGCCGGGCCGCCTGATCGACAATCCCTCCCGTCGCGATCCCGACGCTGCAATTCTCGCCACCGATTCCGCGCGGATCCGCCGCCGCCTCCTGCTCGACGCCCAATCCACCGTCGCCGCGCCTTTCGTAGCCCTCATGTGGATCTACGTCGCCGCGGGTGGCTTCATCGCCTTTCTCGCCGCCACCTCGGTAGCCGCCGCCACCGCGATCTGGCTCGCCGCCATTCGCGGCTCCGACCCCAGCTGATCCCGAATCGCCCACGGCGACACCAGCGGCCGACCGACATCGGCCCTCGCTCCAAAACCTGACCGGTGTTGCGCCATCACGGACCGCACCGACACGTCGAGCTGAGCCGCGCATCGGCACGACCACCCCCAGGGTGCTGACCGAGCGATTGCGCAAACTGGTCTGACCACTTGACCTCCTGACCTTTTAGGCGCAGAGTGGCGGTATGGCGTTGCAACCTGTGGTCAAGCGGTCGGTATCGGGCGATGTATTCGAGCAGATCGCGGCGGATGTGCTCAGTGGGGAGTTGGCGCCCGGCGCGACGCTGCCCAGTGAGCGGCAGTTGGCGGAGGCGTTGGGAGTTTCGCGGCCCGCGGTGCGGGAGGCGCTGCAGCGGTTGGCGGCTGCGGGACTGGTGGCGGTCCGGCAGGGAGATGCGACCACCGTGCTGGACTACCGGCGCGGAGCCGGGCTGGAGGTGCTGCCGCGACTGCTGGTTCAGGCCGGTGAGCTGGAACCGAAGGTCGCGCGCAGCATTCTGGAAGCGCGGCTGCACAACGGACCGAAGGTGGCCGAACTCGCGGCGATCCGGCTCGGCAGAACCGAGTCGGCCACCGTGCGCGCCGCCCTGGATCGTACGGTCGAAGCGCTTGCCGCCGAACAGGATCCGATCGCACAGCAGCGGCATGCGATGGAGTTCTGGGATCACGTCGTCGACGCCGCCGACTCCATCGTCTTCCGGCTGATGTTCAACATGCTGCGCGCCGCCTATGAACCCGCGCTCGCCGCGCTGGCCCCGATCATGTCCGCCGAGGTGGGCAATGTCGAGGCCTATCGAAACCTGGCCGCCGCCATCGAGGCCGGTGCGCCGGAACAGGCCTCGAGCACCGCTCGGGCGCTGCTCGAACCGGCGACTACGGCCCTGATCGAAGTATTGGAGGGCACCGAAAACATCGAACGCTGACGGCGATAAGCGATCCGGAGTCGACATCCCGGATCACCGCGGCGGTTCGGAATATCGCTCGGTCGCCACCGACTGGACAGCACCGACTGGCTCCATCGAGGAAATACCATGACGAAACCACAATCATCCAGCAAGGACTCGACAACGACGCACGAGCGTGTGCGTCAGGACGAGCGACCCCTGCGCCGCGGCCTCACCCTCGCCGCCGCCTTCCGCGAATTCATCCGGCACCCCTCGCCGTGGCTGATCGGCACCACCCTGGTGGCGGCGCTGGTCGCCCGGATCATCGTGGGCGACTGGCAATCGACCGATGCGCTGGTACCCGCCGTCATGCTCGCGATCTTCCCGGTCTTCGAATGGATCGTGCACGTCACGGTATTGCATTGGCGGCCGAAGCAACTCGGCCCGATCCCGATCGATAGCGAACTGGCCCGCAAACACCGTGAGCACCATGTGGATCCCCGCAATATCCCGCTGATCTTCATCCCGACCAAGACGCTTTCGGTACTGGTTGTCGTCCTGATCGCGATCGCGACCCTGGCCTTCCCCCGGCTCGGCCTCGGCCTGACCTTCCTGCTGATGATCACCGCACTCGGCCTCGGCTACGAGTGGACCCACTACCTGATCCACACCGACTACAAGCCGAAAGGCTCGCTCTACCGGGCGGTTTGGCGCAACCATCGCCATCACCACTACAAGAACGAGCACTACTGGTTCACCGTGACGACCTCCGGCACCGCCGACCGTCTGCTCGGCACCTATCCGGACCCGGCGACCACCGAAACCTCACCCACCGCCCGACATCTCCATTCCGCCTGACGGGCTCAGTCCGTCGCCAGCAGGCGGCGTGCGATCGCCCCGGCACGGTTCGCCGCTGCCGGGGAGTTCTCGCGTACGGCCGTAACTATCGCACCGTCGACGAGCAGCGCGAATTCGGCGGCCAACTCCTCGGCATCGGACCGGCCTGCGGCGGTGAGGGTTTCGCCGAGATAGTCGACGACGCGTCGCTTGTGCCGATCGGCGGCCCGATGGGCGGCCGAGTCCGGGTCGGCCACCTCGACCATGGTGTTGATGAAAGCGCAGCCGCGGAAGTCGTTGCGGGCGAAGCGTTCCGAGAGTGCGTCGAAGACCGCGAGCGGGCGGTCCGCCGGGTCGCTCGCCTTCGCTTCGACGGATTCCCGTAACCACGCCAGCCAGCGCCGATCCCGATCCTCGAGTACGGCGACGACCAGGTCGTCCTTGCTCGCGAAGTGGCGATAGAAGGAGGCGCGGCCGACGCCGGACTCCTGCAGCAGGCGATCGACGCCGACCGCCCTGATGCCCTCGGCATAGAAAAGTTCCTCGGCCGTGGTGAGTAGTCGCTGCTTGGCCTGTGTTGCCATGGCATCACCATACCAGGACGGAACCGATCAGTACCATCTGATTTGACACATTCGGCACCGATCAGTACCGTTCGATTCGGTACCGATCAGTACCATCACGTTCGAGTTTGGAGTCACGATGTCTCGGCTACCGCTTGTATCGACCGAAATCGCCGACGCCGAGCAGGCCGACCTGCTCACCGAGGTGCAGCGCCAACTGGGCCGGGTTCCGAATCTCTACGCCGCCATGGCGAACAGCCCCGCGACACTGCGCGGATACCTGAACATGCGCGACGCGCTCACCCGCGGCAAGCTCTCGGCCCGCATCCGCGAACAGCTGGCCCTGCTGGTCGCGAGCGAAAACGGTTGCGACTACTGCGTCGCCGCGCACAGCATGCGAGCGGGGCGGATGGGTTTCACCGAGGAGGCCATCGCGGCCACCCGTGCGGCGCATGCCGATGATCCGCACGCGGATGCGGTACTGCAGGTCGCGCGCGAGGTGCTGCGATCGCGCGGCCGGGTCGACGATCACGTCATCGACTCGGCCCGCGACCGTGGCGTGAGCGATGCCGAGATGAGCGAGGTGGTCGGTCATATCGCGCTGAATGTCCTGTCGAACTACTTCAATCATGTCGCCCAGCCGGAGCTGGACTTCCCTCCCGTCGAACCCACGAAAGGCAACACGATGAACGCGAAATGGCGTAAGGCCACCAAAGTCGCCCTGATCGACGGATATTCACTGCTCGACCGGGATGGACAGCCGGTTCGGACGATCGATGACGTCGAGGTGTCGATCGAGGGCGGATTCCTGCACATCAAGATTGCCGAGTCGGCCGAGGTACAGGTGGTTTCGGCGCCCGCGGTGGCGCTGGTCACTTACCGCCCCGAAGCCTGAGCATCGCAGCCGAGAGCCCGGCCCGGTCCAGTACCGAGCCGGGCTCTCGGCTGCATACCCGCACCCCGTACCATGTTGACAACGTACCCTAGGGGGGTATGGTAGATCCGAGTTCGACGGGACGGTCCGCCGAACGATCCGAACGGAGCCCCCTGATGAACGCAGCAAGCAAGTTCACCGGCTTCACCCTCGGTCTCGCGGCGGTCTTCGGGATCGCACTGGCCGTCGGTGCCACGCTCGGGCCGGAACCCGCCGAGTCCGCGCACGACGCGAAGGCGCACGAGGCCATGAGCGAGTCCGAGGAGCTGCCCGCCGGACTCATGGCCAGCGAAAACGGCTACACCCTGCGCTTGGACACCCCGCAGACCACCGCGGCGGCGGATCTTCCGCTGCGGTTTCGCATCCTGAACCGCGACGGCGCACCCGTCACCAGCTATGTGCGCAGCCACGACAAGGATCTGCACCTCATCGTGGTCCGCCGCGATATGGCTGCCTTCCAGCACGTGCATCCGGTACTCGACCAGGCCGGAGCCTGGAGCGTCCCGCTGGATCTCACCCGCGCCGGTGACTACCGGGTCTTCGCCGACTTCACACCCGATGGCGGTAAGAATCTGACACTCGGCGCCGATCTTCGGGTCGCGGGCAACTACGACGCGCAGGCACTGCCCGCGCCGTCGACTACCGCGCAGGTCGGCGAGTACACGGTCGCGCTGAACGGCACGGTCACGCCGGGCCAGGCCTCGAAGGTCGTGCTCTCGGTCAGCCGCAACGGCAAACCGGTCACCGATCTGCAGCCCTACCTGGGGGCCTATGGTCACCTCGTGGCATTGCGCGCCGCCGACCTCGCCTACCTGCACGTCCATCCGGAGGGCAGCCCCGGCGACGGTGTGACCCCGGCCGGACCAGGCATTACCTTCTACGTCGATGCGCCGAGCACGGGCGACTACCGGCTCTTCCTGGATTTCCAGCACCAAGGCGTGGTTCGCACCGCCGAATTCACCCTCTCGGTTGCCGGTTCCGCGCCCATCCCGGCAGCCGAACCTGCCGGACACGGCCACTGATCACTACCCTGAGTCGCACAGAACGGAGCACACGATGACCACCGCGACACAACCATCCGCCGGACAGGTCGAATTGGTGATCGGTGGCATGACCTGCGCGTCCTGCGCCAATCGCATCGAGAAGAAGCTGAACAGGCTCGACGGCGTCACCGCGACGGTCAACTATGCGACGGAGAAGGCGCGGGTCGACTTCAGCGGTGATATCTCACCGGAGCAGTTGATCGCCACCGTCGAACAGGCCGGTTATACCGCCGCGCTGCCGATCGAGGAGCCCGCGGAAACGGCCGCGGAAGAGGATCCGACGGCGGCGCTGCGAACCCGGCTGCTGGTTTCGCTGGTGCTGACGGTTCCGGTCATCGCGCTGGCGATGGTGCCCGCACTCCAGTTCGACAACTGGCAGTGGCTTTCGCTGACGCTGGCCGCGCCGGTCGTGGTGTGGGGCGCACTGCCCTTCCACCGCGCCGCGTGGGCCAACCTGCGGCACGGCACCGCCACCATGGACACCCTGGTGTCGATGGGCACGCTCGCTGCGTTCGGCTGGTCGCTGTATGCGCTGTTCTGGGGCACGGCCGGGATGCCCGGCATGAAGCATCCGTTCGAGTTGACTATTGCGCGGATGGACGGCACCGGCAGCATCTACCTGGAGGCCGCGGCGGGCGTCACCACCTTCATCCTGGCCGGGCGCTACTTCGAGGCGCGCTCCAAGCGGCGGGCCGGGGCGGCGCTGCGGGCGCTGCTCGAGCTGGGCGCGAAGGAAGTTTCGGTGCTGCGCGGTGGCGTCGAGCAGCGAATTCCGGTCGAGCAGTTGAGCGTTGGTGACACCTTCGTGGTGCGGCCCGGTGAGAAGATCGCCACCGACGGCATGGTCGTCGAGGGTTCCTCGGCGGTCGACGCCTCGATGCTCACCGGCGAATCAGTGCCGGTGGAGGTCGGTCCCGAGGATGCGGTGGTCGGCGCGACGGTCAATGTCGGCGGCCGGATCGTGGTGCGCGCCAATCGCATCGGCGCCGACACCCAGCTGGCTCAGATGGCGAAACTGGTCGAGGACGCGCAAACCGGTAAGGCGCAGGCGCAGCGGTTGGCGGACCGGATCTCCGGGATCTTCGTGCCGATCGTGATCGCACTGTCGGTCGCGACGCTCGGATTCTGGTCGGGCACCGGCGGTTCGGTCGCCGCGGCCTTTACTGCCGCGGTCGCGGTCCTGATCATCGCCTGCCCCTGCGCCCTCGGGCTGGCCACCCCGACGGCACTGCTGGTCGGCACCGGTCGCGGTGCGCAGCTCGGCATTCTGATCAAGGGTCCGGAGGTGCTGGAGTCGACCCGTCGGGTGGATACCGTGGTGCTCGACAAGACCGGCACCGTCACCACCGGCAAGATGACCCTGCTGGATGTCATTGCCGCCGAAGGTGAGGACACCGCCGAGGTGCTGGCGCTGGCCGGGGCGCTGGAGGATTCGTCGGAGCACCCGATCGCCCAGGCGATCGCCAAGGGCGCCCGGGATAAGGTCGGTGCGCTGCGGCAGGTCGAGGATTTCGCGAATATCGAAGGCCTCGGCGTGCAGGGTGTGGTGGGCGGCCATGCGGTGATCGTCGGGCGCGCAAGGCTGCTCGCGGACTGGTCGCAACACCTGGACGCCGACCTCGAGCAGGCCATGCACACTGCCGAAACCGATGGCAGGACCGCCGTCGCGGTGGGTTGGGACGGTCGGGCACGTGGCGTGCTCGTGGTCGCGGATGCGGTGAAACCCACTTCCGCCGAAGCGATCTCGCAGCTGAGGGCGCTCGGTCTCACCCCGATCATGCTGACTGGCGACAATACCGCCGCAGCGAAAGCCATTGCGGCGCAGGTCGGTATCGATGAGGTGATCGCGGAGGTGCTGCCCGCCGACAAGGTCGACACCGTCAAGCGGCTGCAGGCCGAGGGCAAGGTGGTGGCGATGGTCGGCGACGGCGTCAACGATGCCGCGGCCTTGGCCCAGGCCGACCTCGGCCTGGCGATGGGCACCGGAACCGATGTCGCCATCGAGGCCAGCGACCTGACCCTGGTCCGTGGTGACCTGCGCGCGGCCGCCGATGCGATCCGGCTGTCCCGCAGGACCCTCGGCACCATCAAGGGCAATCTGTTCTGGGCTTTCGCCTACAACGTCGCGGCGATTCCGCTGGCCATGGCCGGACTGCTGAACCCGATGCTCGCGGGCGCCGCGATGGCGTTCTCCTCGGTCTTCGTGGTCAGCAACAGTCTGCGCTTGCGCGGCTTCCGCTCCACCGCTCAATAGGGATCGGGCGGGACGGCGTGCACGGCCGTCCCGCCCGATCCCATCGCTCACTGCAGAATGCCGCTATTTGCCAGACCCATCGCGGCACTTCCGGTGGCCCATGCGGCAGCGGCACTTCCGGTCATGCCCAAAAGGGAAAGCAGAATCATCGGTTCGACCTTTCGTAGAGCAACGATCAGCAATCGAAAACTACTGCGACCCAATGGCGTCCACAATCAGCTGCGCGATACTCTCGGCAACCTCTCGCGACATTGCCAGTCAATTCCCAGCAAGAAATTTCGCGTTCTACCGTCGGTCACGTTGCGGAAACAGCGCTGCGCCTGCACCGGTGAGCTGGTCCCGTGCGTGCTGGCGATTGGTCACGATCAGGAGCAGGGCGGCGACCGGGCCGGTGATGGTGGATCCGTCGCCCGCGGCCCAGTCTGTGTCGGTTGCGACGAGGCGGTAGCCGGTGAATTTCTTGCGGGCGTGGAATGGGCGCCCATTGTCCAGATTCGGTGGATGGCCGCTCGTGCGGCGGCGACCGGCATATCGCGGGTGATGCCGAGTGGGACCGCGATGTCTTGGCCGTGCACCAGTAGGTCCATCAGGCGATCGGCCGGTGTGGTGCCGACCGCCGTGACCCGTGCGTCGATGCTGTCGCGCAACTCGCCGAGCAGCTGCTGGGTCGTGATGTGGTCCGCGTGACGAATGGCGGTATCGCGGATCGCCCGATCCAGGCTGCCGCGGGCGCGGATCACATTGATCAGGATCCAACCGATGGAGGCCCGGGCCGACAGCACGACGTGCGCGACGACGTCGCGCACCCGCCAGCCATCGCACAGTGAAGGATGGTCCCAGTCGGCTTCCGACAGCGGCTCCAATAGCTCGACCAGACCGGCTCGCTCGGTGGCGACTGCCCGCCAGATCTGGTCGGTGCTCATCATGGTGTCCTCGGCCATCCGCGTATCTCCTTGTCCCGGTGGGTGTTCCAGTAGGGTAGGAACTCCACCGAGGTGGAGGTTCCAGCGAATGTGACCGAGAACACACACCGCGACGGCCTCGTGAGTATCGGGGAGCTGTCGCGAGTCACCGGGGTACCGGTCCGCACGCTCCGCTTCTACTGCGACAACGGGGTGCTGGAGTCGCGGCGCAGCGGGGGCGGGCACCGGTTGTTCGATCCGGCGACCACGGTGGATCAGGTGTTGCTGGTGCGTCGGCTCCGAACGCTCGGCCTGAGCCTGCCCGCAATCATCGAGGTTCTCACCGGCAGCCAGTCGATCGCCGATGCGATCGCCGCGGAACGCGCCGCACTCGACACCGAACTCGGCGTGCTGTCCTGGCGGCGTGCATCGCTGCGCGCGGTCGAGGATGCGCCACCCGCCGAACGCGCCCGGCGGTTGGAACTGCTTGCGTCCGTACAAGATCGAGACCGCGCACACGACAATCTGGTGACGTTCTGGCGGACACTGCTCGCCCCGATCCCACCGGCACTGTTCGACGGATTCATCGCGATGAACGTCCCGCAGCTACCCGCCGATCCAACCCCTGAGCACATCGTCGCTTTCGCCGAACTCACCACCCACATCACCGATCCCGCAAGCGCCGCCGCGATGTCACGGCAGCTCTGGCGGACGAACCCGACCCGAATCCACGACAAACTCGCACTGGTCACCGGTGTCGCCGAAGCATGCGCGGCCGTGGACTCGCTCGGCACACGACCACATCCGGGCCCAGAACTCGACCGGTTCATCCACGCGCACGCCACCGCCCGGCGCGACCGCGACACTCCAGGTCTGCGACACCGGCTCCTCGACAACGCACCCGACAACGACCCGCACATCCATCGCTACTGGAAACTCACCGCCGAAATCACCGGGACCACCACCGCCGGAGCTGCTCTCTACTGGCTGTACCAAGCACTTGCACAGTGGGCCGATATGGCCGATGACGTCCGCGCGTGACCAGCGGTAACTAGTTCGACCCAACCGGAATGCGGCGATCGCGCCCGGCAGCTGCTCGGGCGATAGACGGCGGTCGGTACGGAGTTCGGCCTCTGAATCGTCGCGAGTCGACCCGCAACTGGTTGCACAACGGGATCAGTTCGGGTAAATTTCCAACCGATTGCAAATTGCAATCAGAAGGGATCCCGATGACACAGCTGGTTCGAGTTCAGAACTTCACCGTCTCCAGCGATGGCTACGGCGCCGGCGAGGGCCAAACCCGCGAGCGCCCATTCGGCCACGCCGATCCGAGCGCGCTCATGTTCTGGGCAGGCGCCACCGCCCACTGGCCCAACCGAACCGACCCAGGCGGCACCTACGGCCTCGACGACTACTGCACCCGAGACTTCACCAACAACATCGGCGCCGAGATCATGGGGCGCAACAAATTCGGTCCACAGCGGGGTCCATGGGAGAACTACGACTGGCAAGGCTGGTGGGGCGACGAACCCCCGTTCCACACACCGGTTTTCGTCCTCACCCATCATGTGCGCCCCTCGATCACCTTGGGGGAAACCACATTCCACTTCCTCGACGCGTCTCCGAAAGACGCACTGGCGCGGGCATTCGACGCCGCCGAGGGCAAGGATGTGCGAATCGGCGGCGGTGTCGCCACAGTCCGGGAATTCCTCGACGCCGATCTCATCGACAACATGCACATCGTCGTCGCACCAGTCGAAATCGGTCGCGGCGAAAGGCTGTGGACCAGCCCCGACGAACTCATCGACCGTTTCCATCTGGAGCAGATCCCGAGCCCGAGCGGTGTGGTGCATCACTTCTTCTGGCGAAGGTGACGCAACTCTCGACCACACCGCCCAGCAACCCCCAGGACTGGGGGCTTCCGGCCGCATCCGGCTTCCGATTCGATCTACGGTAGTAACGATTGCCCATTCGGTGGACTGCCTAAACGGGCTTGAACGTTGCGCGGATGCGATTTTCAGGAGAGACGCGGTATGCGATTCAGAGTTCTCGCTGCGGCGGCCGCCGCTGTGACGGTCGTCGGCACGGGAGTGAGCTTGGTGGCGCCTGCGGCCTCGGCCGCACCGATCAACAGCTCGGCCAAGGCACCGGATGGTTCCTACATCGAGAAAGTAGAGACCCTCGGCGACCGCAAGCTGCAGCTCGAGGTCCACTCGACGGCCATGGATCGGACATTCCCGGTCCTGGTGGATCTGCCCGCGGACAACTCGGTCCCGCGCCCGACGCTGTATCTGGTCAACGGCGGCGGCGGTGGCGTCGACGGTAACGCCTCATGGGACCAGAAGACCGACGCCAAGCAATTCCTCGGCGACAAGAACATCAATGTCGTCGAGCTGATCGGCGGCCGGTGGAGCTACTTCGCGGACTGGCGCGCGGCCGATCCGGTACTCGGGGTGAACAAATGGCAGACCTTCTACACCGAGGAGCTGCCGCCGATCATCGATGCGGCGCTCGGCACCAATGGCAAGAACTCGATCGCGGGCTACTCGATGGCGGGGACATCGGTGCTGATGCTGGCGATCACCAAGCCCGGCCTGTTCCAGAATGTCGGCGCCTACAGTGGCTGTGCGCAGACCAGCGATCCGGTCGGCCAGAAGTTCGTGCAGACCACGGTCGAAACGTGGGGCGGCGGTAACCCGGACAATATGTGGGGCCCCGCCGACAATCCGCTGTGGCAAGCGAACGATCCGGTCCTGCACGCGGACAAGCTGCGCGGAACGAACCTCTGGGTTGCGGCGGGCGGCGGTCTGCCCGGCGCGCACGACGCTCCCGGCGACCCGTTCATCATGGGCGACGACAAGTACAACCCGATCAGCGTGGCCAACCACGTCGTCGTCGGCGGCATCATCGAGGCGGCGATGAGCGCCTGCTCGCACAACCTCCAGAATCGGTTGAACCAGTTGGGGATTCCGGCGACCTTCGACCTGCCCCCCACCGGCACCCACACCTGGGGCTATTGGCAGGACGACCTGAAGCAATCCTGGCCGGTACTGTCCAAAGATCTCTACTGACCTGGATCACGCCGGGTAGGTGTGGGTTTCGGTGGCCTTGACCGCGGCCCACATGGGCGCTCCGATCTGAAGACGCAAATCGGCGACGGTCGCGGCGGTGACGTCGGCCAGCACAGCTGGGCTGCCATCGAGGCGAACCCGGGTGGTGTTGGCGTGCTGTTCGAGCCCGACCACGGTGACCGGCCAGGTATTTCGCGGGCTGCCCGTCGGTTGTTCGAGGTGCAGGCTCACCGCGCTCGGCGGGAACGCGACATGTACAGCGCCCTGCGCGGGTTCGGCGACAGTCAGTGTGCCGCCGTCGTGGAGATCGATCGCGTTGCCGTGGGCTGTGCCGCGATAAAGGTTGAGGCCCACCAGGTTTGCGACATAGTCCGAGCGTGGTCTGCGGGCGACCTCGGTGGGCGGACCTTCCTGGATGATGCTGCCGTTTTCGACGATGACGAGGCGGTCGGCCAGCACCATGGCATCGAGCGGGTCATGGGTGACCAGCACGGCGTGTCCGGTGTAGTCGGCGAGATGATGGGCAAGATCGGAGCGAACCTGCAAACGGGTGCTGGCATCGAGTGCCGCCAACGGTTCATCCAGCAGCAGCAGCCGCGGATCGGTGGCCAGCGCGCGGGCCAGCGCGACACGTTGAGCTTGACCGCCCGACAGCGCACGCGGTTTGGCGTGCAGGTGCTCGGCCAGGCCGACTCGCTCGAGCCAATGCTTCGCGCGGTCGCGAGCGGCCCGGCGATGGTGCCCGCGGGCGCGCAGTCCGAAGGCGACATTGTCCTGGGCGGACATGTGCGCGAACAGCAGGTAGTCCTGGAATACCACGCCGATCGCGCGCCGCTCGGCCGGGATGAACAGCTTCGGCGGTGCGTCCCAAGTGTTTTCGTCGAGACGAATGCTGCCAGCGGTGAGTGGGGTGAGTCCGGCCAGCGCCCGCAGCGCGGTGGTTTTGCCCGCACCGTTGGGGCCCAGCAGTGCGACGACTTCTCCCGGCGCCACGGTGACGGCGATGTCGAGTTCGAATTTGTCTCGGGTGATGCGTATTTCGGCGTCGAGGGTCATAGCGCTCCTCGCGTCCACCGGTCCCGCAACGCGGCCAGTACGACCACCGACACGGTGAGCAGCACCAAGCTGAGCACGATCGCGTCCTCGGGATCGGTTTCCAATGCGAGGTAGACCGCCAACGGCATGGTCGTCGTCTTACCCGGGAAGTTGCCCGCGAAGGTGATCGTGGCGCCGAACTCACCGAGGGCGCGGGCCCAGCACAGCACCGCACCCGCGATCACACCCGGCATCACCGAGGGCAAGGTGACCCGCCGGAAAGTCAGCCAAGGCGACGCACCCAGGGTGGCGGCGGCTTCTTCGTAGCGTGGGTCGGCTCCCCGCAAAGCACCCTCGACGGAAATCACCAGAAACGGCATCGCCACGAACGCCTCGGCGACGACAACCCCGGCGGTGGTGAAAGGCAATGAGACACCGAACCATTCATACAAGTGACGGCCGATGATCCCGCGCCTGCCCAATACCAGCAGCAGCGCGACACCGCCGACCACCGGCGGCAGCACGAGCGGGACCGTCACCAGCGCCCGCACGAACCCGAGTCCGGGGATTTCACCGCGAGCGAGCAGCCACGCCAAGGGAATCCCGAAAACCAGGCAGACGACAGTCGCCGAGCTCGCGCACACCAGCGAAAGACGCAGCGCCTGGCCGACTTCGGCGCTGAACAACCGGTCGGGCAGACCGCGCCAAGGCGCGCGCAGCAGCAGCCCGGCCAGCGGCAACAACAAGAACGCCAAACCGCACACGGCGGGCAGCACGAGAACGAGCGGTCGCCGCCCGCGCGCTACCCGCCGTCGCGCCGACGTTCGGATCACGGGTTGTCGAATCCCGCCTTGGTGAACACCGTGCGCGCTTGGTCGGACCGGACGAAATCGACGAACGCCGCCGCGGCCACGGAGTTGGGGGCCTTGGCAAGCGGCGCTACCGGATAGTCATTGATCGCCTTGTCCGCCTCGGGGAAGTCGATGCCCTCCACCTTGTCACCGGCGGCCTTCACATCGGTGCGGTAGACGAGCGCCGCATCCACCTCACCGAGGGTGACCTTGGTCAGTACCGCTTTCACGTCGGCCTCACGGGTGTCGGGCTGCGGGTTCACACCGGCGACCTCGAACACGCTCTTCGCGGCGGCACCACAGGGCACCTGCTCGGCACACAGCGCGATCTTGGGTTCGGTCTTGCCGAAGTCGGCGAGACCGGTGATGTGGCCGGGATTGCCCTTGGGGACCGCGATTTCGAGGCGGTTGCGCACGAACGTCACCGGGGTGGCCTTGATATCGCCCGCGTCGACGACCTGCTGCATATTCTTCGGCGCCGCCGAGGCGAACACATCGACCGGGGCGCCCTGCTTGATCTGCTCGGCCAGCGCCGAACTCGCACCGAAGCTGTAGACAACCTTGACGCCGGGGTGTGCGGCCTCGAACTGCTTGCCCAACTCGGTGAACGTCTCGGTCAACGATGCGGCCGCGAATACCGTCACCGTTCCGGAGATCTTGTCGGTGGGGGCCGGATCGGACGACTTGTCCGATCCACAACCGGCCAACGTCAACGCGACAGCTCCGGTCAGAGCAACCGCACTCAGCGAACGAATCATCCTCGTCAACTTTCCGGGATTTCTACAACAACATGGGTGGACTTGACCGACGCGACCGCGACGCTGCCGACCTCCAGGCCGAGTTCGTCGACCGAATCGCGACTCAGCAGCGACACCAATCTGAACGGCCCGGCCTGCATCTCGACCTGTGCCATCACCGTGTCTTTCACGATGCGTGTCACGATCCCGCGCATCCGATTCCGCGCCGAGACCGCCACCGTGGCACCCGGCTCCGGGGCCTCCGCGTTGGCCCGCAGAAATTCCGCCAGCTCGCGGCCGCTCACACCCTTGCGCCCGTTGTCCAGCTGAATCGCGTTGAGCCGTCCCTGATCGATATACCGCCGCACGGTGTCATCGCTGACACCCATCAACGCAGCAACCTCACTGATCCGCAGATTCGACACAATCGGCAGCATATTTCCGTATCCACGGAATGTATAGCGGAATGCACACGCGCCAGCGGATCGTTATCCATACCTTCGCGGGGTGCTCGGGCCGTGCGAGTTATCCGAAACACGACGTCGGCGAGAGATCCGACTCCGAGGTGCCGGTCGGCTTGCGGCTAGCCGACCGGCACGGTTACGCCAGAGGACGACGGGGCGCCGTGCAGGACCAGCTGGCTCGGGGTGTCGTTCTTCTTGTCGTTCTTCTTGCCGTTCTTGTCCTTGCCGGGGAGGTCGAAGGCCAGCCGGATCGTGCGGGTACCGCCGGGATCGATCTGGCCGCCGCCAGGGCCGGACGGGTTGAGCTCGGTGGTCGCGGACGCGTCGGGGGCGAGGGAGCGGCCAGCGGCGGTGCTGAGGCGCTGATCGGCGACACGGAAGACTTGGCCATGTTGGGAGACGTTGGTGACCGTCAGCGTCACGATGGTGTAGGAACCACCCGGGGCTACCGAACCGGTGCGATTCACGTTGGACGCCACCTCGGTCACGGTGAAAGCAAAGTTCCCGTCACGCACCGCACCGGCCGGAACCGGTCCACCGGTCGAGGGCGGCGGCGAATTGGTCGAGGCCGCGGCGGGCGTCGTCGTGCCTGGAGCGGAGTCGGACCCGAGGTCGCTGCTCAGCAGCCACAGTGCCGCCGCGGCGACCAGTGCTAGACCGGCGGCGATCGGTAACCATCTGCGCACCAACAGCTTTCGCCGAGGCGCTGGTGAGAATGTCCGGGGCTCGGGCGATGGCGCCGCCGACAGGGGCTCGGCCAAGGTCGGGGGCGGGGCGACGGCGGTCATAACGCGGGTAGGCGGGTGACTGCCCGATCTCGCAAAGGCCGGTTGCGCCGACGCGGGCCCGCCCAAAGCCGCATTTGCGGCGGCGGCGAACTCCCCCGCGCTGGCATAGCGTTCCACCGGTTTCTTGGCCATCCCGCGGGCGATGACAGCGTCCAGCTGCGGCGGGACACCTCCGGCAGCCCGCGACGCACGCGGTGGTTCGGACATCAAATGCGCATGCATCTGCTGTGCCGGATCACCGTCGCCATACGGCAGCTTCCCGGTGAGGGTTTCATACAGCACGCAGGCCAGCGAATAGACATCCGAGCGGACATCGGCCGTGCCGGTGAACCGCTCCGGCGCCATATATCCCAATGTGCCCACCACCAGGCCGGTGGCCGTGAGGGCGCTGCCGTCCGCGGCGCGGGCGATACCGAAGTCGATCAGATATACGAAACCGCTGGTGTCCTCGAGGATATTGCCCGGCTTCACATCCCGATGAACAAGCCCCGCCGCATGAGCGGCATCCAGCCCCTGCGCCGCCTGGGCGATGACCTCGACTGCCCGAGCAGGCACCAGCGCACCCGACCGCAGCCGCGTGGCCAGATCGATGCCCGCGATGTAGTCCATCTCCAAAAACAGATGCCCATCGACCTCACCGAAAGCGTGAATCGGCACGATGTGGGGATTGCGCACCTGGGCGCCCAGCCGCGCCTCGCGCTCGAAACGACGCCGATAGCCCGGATCAGCGGAATACGCCGCAGACAACACCTTCAACGCGACAGCGCGACCGGTGCGGTCGCGCGCCAACCACACCTCACCCATACCGCCACGACCCACCAAGCGTTCGAGGTGGTAATTCCCGAACGAGCCGCCAGCGCTCTGCACCGACACACCCTGACCGTATCGCTGCGAATAGTTGCCCCCGCGACCGGGAGCGCGGATGGCGTGATCTTCGGGACTGGTCCCGGACGTGATGGTTCAGGCCGCCGTCGCCTCTAGGCCGGAGGGACTGCGGAGTACAAGGTCGATCGTGATGTCCATGCTGCTGGCACCGGTGGCGAGGTCTTTTTCCTGGAGAAGAGTGACGGCTTTATCGGCACTGGCGCGGGTCGGGTGCACGGAGATGTGCCGTCCTGCACGCAGTCCATCGATGACGAGCACCCACACCTTTTCCGGGTTCAGCCGGGCGGCGACCTCGCCGAGCGGGTCGAAGCCGATCCGGTCGATGACCTCTTTCAGGTCCGCCGCCCAGCCGCGGCCCGCCGGGCACACCTGCAATAGCCATACGACACCCTCCCTGTCTTCCCCTGGCCGACAGCATGTATCACCGGCCACAACTGCCGAGTATGACCCCAGGCACCGACACCATGCGGCTATTCGTCGACGATATGCGCTGCTACGCAACTACTTACCACGGCACGTCAAGGCGCTCCCCTGGTTCGGATTGCGGATCCCAGATATGGTCGGCGGCTCCCGCTCGACCAGCCGGAGAATCTCTATCGTGTCCAGAAGTGCTCAGGTCGGCGGCCTGGCCGGAATCCGAAGTGCTCGACCATAGCCATCGCCTCGGGGAAATTGTCGGCGAGCGCTTCTGGGAGGTGGGCGTCGCTGCCGAATGTGACTGCGCGCCCGCCTTCTTCACACCACCATTGCGGGATCCATGGCCGAAGTCTGCGGGTGTTCATCTCCAACGCTCTCCCACTGTCGGCGATGGCCCGCATCGCCACTCGAAACCCATCCTCGAATCGGCGCGGGTCGAACGGGCCGACCTCCGCAGTCGGCCAGGCGCGCACCGCGTAGTCGATGTGACTGAACACCGCGAACGCATCGGATCCTGCGACCATGCGCGGGATCTCGTCGAGGTAGGCGCGTATCACCTCGTCCGGGGGCCACAGCCGAAACAGGGTGTTGGGTTCGCTGCGGTCCTCGCCGATCGGGAGCGTGTGCAGGGAACCGTTCACACGGTCGAGGACGGTCAGGTCGAAATTCGTCGCTTGTTTGTCGAACAGGTGAGGCTGTCCGAACTCCACGCCGGTGAGAATGCGCAGTTCGCGGAACAGGTGTCGGCAGCGCTCGATGCAGTCGAGGTAGCCCGCCATGTCCAGGGCCGGAGGACGCAGATAGCCGTCTTCGTCCAGCAGGTGTCGTTGGTGTGGCATGAGGTCCTCGACGCCGGTGCGCCATGCGTCGTCGAGGTCGAGATGTTCGGTGAAGATCACGGCGGGCAGACCGATCGCGACGGCGCGTGCGCAGGTTCGCTCCATTCGTCCCGCAGCGTCCGACGCGGGACCGCCTGTGTCCCAAGACCATTCGCTGTGAACATGACTGTCGGCCGGAAGGAGCATGGATACAGGTTCGCACTCTCGTCCTACTCTCCCTAGCCGTGGGCGACGGCCCCTCAGATGCTGTCGACGAGCCGGGCAGCCCGAATTGGAGCGGGGTGTTGGATCAGTAGTCAAGTGGTGGCGGTGAGGCGGAACTCCAGAAGACACCGCTGCTCGGTCAGGTCGATCACGGTTTCGAGGGCCAGTCCGTGAGCCGAGGCAAGGGCGCGGAACTCATCGACCCGACGTTCGCGGCCGCCGAAGATCACGAGCATCGCCAGATCGAACTCGGTGTTCGCCCGTCGGCCGCCAACCGGTTCGATGACCAGGATCCGGCCGGTCGGGTGGACGGCCTCAACGCACCGGCCGAGGATCCGGTGCGCGTGTTCGTCGTCCCAGTCGTGCAGGATGTCGCACAACAAATAGGCCTGCGCCCTTTGCGGCAGCGGGTCGAAGAAACTACCCGCGCTCACTCGAGCTCGGTCCCCGACGTGGTGCGCGCTGAAGGTACTGCCTGCCTCGGCCGCGGTGGGTTCGAGATCGACCAGGTGGCCGCACATACCAGGGTGAGCGGCCAGAATCGCGGCGAGCAAAGTTCCGTGACCGCCACCGACGTCGACGATGGTGGAAAAGCGACCCCAGCCGTAACCGGCGACGATCCGCGGGATCTGTTCACGGAACCGATCGGTCATCTGCTGGTCGAACGAGGCTCGCAAGTTCGGATATCCGGCGAGGTCGGCCCAAAAATCCTGCCCATAGCGGCGTGCATAGCCCGCCTCGCCGGTAGTGACGCTGTGCAGCAGCTCGACGAACGCCAAGTCGGCACGGCCACCAGCCATGTCCAGGTGCAGAAGATTGACCAAGCCGTTGTCGGCGTCCCTGCACAGCGCTGCCCCGTAGTCGGTGGTCCGGTAGCCGGTGGACGCACGCTCGATAATCTCAAGGGCCGCAAGATGTCCCAACAGAAGCTCGAGCGCCACCGATGACACGTCGAGTTCGGTCGCGATCTGCTCGACAGCGGCCCCGTCACCTCGCAGCCGGTCCGGCAGTCCCAGGGTTACCGCAACACGTAGCGCCATCGGCGTGGCCAAACCCGCTAGATTTCGGATCGCGGCGACGTTGTCGTTCACGAAGGTCAACGGTGACATACCTGTCAACCGAGAATCAGATTTCGCCAGCCGCCGGAACCCGGCCCCTTGGCCCCGGGCAGTACGCGTCCGTCCACGGTCCACACGGCGTACGCCGCCAGCCGGAAAAACTCATCCGTGCACCGTATTCCGGCCACAAACGGTTTGCGAGCCTGCTCGGCCGGGCGACTCTAGTCCGTGTGCGATTACGGCAGTTATTCGCGAATCCGCGTGACGTGTCGCCACGTGCGTGCACCGAAGATATTCGCGAATGGACGACAACAGGGACACATGAGCGTTTCGCGCTCGGCCGAGCTTCTACCTCTCTCGAACATCCGATAATGCCGGATGTGCGAATGCCCATTCATGCATCGGAGCTATTTCGCCCGAGCACTCCGGCGCTGCCCTGATCCGACGGAACCAGGCTTTCCGGTCAGATCTCTGGTCATTACTTTGTTATGCCGGTACTGTGCGAGTTCGCATGTAGCGCAGCATCTTCGGGCGCGGTGCGCAATAGTGGCTGCTCGATGCTGTCTATTCATCGGAGCAGCAAGAGGCAGTCTCCCCTGATGAAGTAGTGGAACTCGGTTGTTCCGAGGGCCCCAAAAGGTTAGGAAAACAATGTTCCGTTCTGCCCTGATCAAGACGAGTCGCGTCCTTGTAGTGAGTGCACTGCCGTTGGCTGCGGCCGTCGTATTCGCGGGCGCGTCGTCCGCCGACGCGGGTCAGGCTGCTGCTGCGGCTCCGGCGGCATCGGTTATTGCCCCGATCGCCGGGCTCCCGCTGGAGGATGTCACCACCAACCCGGACGCCCAGTACCCCGATCCAGTGCTGAACGGCGCGGCTGCGGGCGCTGCGATCGGCTCCGCCACCGGTTCCTTCATCGATCCCGTGCCCACCCTTATCGGCGCCGTGATCGGCGGGATCATCGGCTCGATCAACCCGGGCGTCATCCCCCAGGTACTGCCCTGATCCCCTAGGGCACAAGTCTTTTCGTCGAGTCCGAGCAGTTCGCGCTGCTCGGACTCGTCTCATACACATAGTCAGTCCTGCTGGATCGAGTACGCGCCCGGCGCACCGATCGCGCTGCGCAACGGATTCGCAGCACCGAGACAAACCAGCCTCTGGTGATCTCGGCACCGCGTTCGGGACAGTCGCTGTCCGGCTGCGTCACGGCACGCCTACCCAGAAGATCTGCCTGGGCTGGTGAAGTTGGATCACCTGTCCTGCAAGGTCATCCGACGATCCATAACTCGACATGCACTACTTTGCCGAATATCGTGCGTGCGTCATCGGCCGCTGTGTCGTACGGCCCAGTTCGGGTTAGATCTGGCGGGGTGTTCGCGTCGGGGTAAATAGCATCGGAGTGGCAGGCGGCAGCACCCAGCGACGGCCATTGGCGAGTTCCGCTCTCTTGGTGGCGTGGCGCGATAGCGTCGCGTACCCGATTTCGGCGGTTTCCTGGCGATTATGTGGACGCATTTACTTCGCGGTCCAGTCCGCGCACGGGCATCGAATGTGACGAAGTCCGACGTGGAATGTGATGCAGATCATTGCTCGAGAAGGCGTGGTTGGGCATCGTCATCAAATCGTTTTCGGAAAGAACCCGGTTGGAGATGCCTACATGGCCGACCACAATTTTGCTTACGACCTCACGCTGGACGAGACACGACGGCGCAGCGCCGTCGTCGCGGCGCTCGGTGACGACTGGGATCCGGTCGCGGTGCTCGCCGAGGAAGATCTGGCATACGACATGCTGTACTCGAATCTCGACGATGAGCAGCAGCGGATCTACGACGAACTCGTCCAGGCCGGGATCCTGCCCAATCGGGCGACTCGCCAGATTGCCGACTGACCTCACGACGCTCAGTGGCAGATCTTGTCCGCGACATCGGCAGGCACGCCGATCTCGGTGCAGTGCAGCGCACTGCCGAGGTCCACAGGCTTCCAGCCTCCGTCGGCCGCTACGTAGTGGAACAAGACTTGGGCTCGGTTGACAGTATTGTTGTGGGTTCCCGTATGGGCCATCGCCCACTCACCCGCACAGTCGATTCGATCCTCGAGTTCGATCGGCGTCGCCAACCGCGACTCGATATCGGTGCCTCGCAACGCTTCGAGCAATACGGCCTTGGTAACCGGGCACACCGGCGGCACGCTCGCTGAACTCGGATCGATCACCTCCGTCGGAAAGTCACGGTCCGGGGTCACCGTGCGATCGTCCGCGCCCAGGGTGAGTGTGACAATGACCGGCCCACCCGAGGGACAGCAGCTGGCGTCTTTACCCGCCAGCCAACGGTATTGGACCCGGACGCTGCGATCGGACGAGCCCACCACCTGCGTATAAGAAGTCGACTTCTTGGTCGCGGTGCCCAGATAACCCGCGTGGTTGAACAGCATCACGTGCCAGGGTGAGCTAGCGGTGCCGTGCGGAGTCCCGGCGAGCACCCAAAGTATGGCGGGACAGGCGCCGATGGCGGCATCTGTCCCGCTGTCCGCGTAGAACCCGTCGCCGCCGACACCAGGACCGAGTGTGCCGAGCGCGGCTGTGACCACCGCCGACTTCAGATCGACGCATCTGCCGCTTCCGGCAGTGGCAGGAGCATTGTCACCAGCAGGCTGCGTGGCACCTGGTGACTGCTGCGTGACGGGAGGCTGAGCGGATCCCGGCACGGCAGCGGTCGCGGATCCCGGCACGGCAGCGGTAGTGGAGTTCGACATCGACGACGTCCCGGACGTCTGCGTCGTCACTCCATCCTGACATGCCGTCGCCAGGGTCACCGCCGCAGCCGCCACGATGATGCCGATGATCCTTTTCATCGAATGTCCTTCCCCTCGGTACTACCGAACACTTCGCGTCCTGAATGAAGATCGTTGCGCCCCAACTTTTATGGGCACCCCAGCAGGCGAGCCGAGCGGGAAGAACCGGAGCACGGGAGCACGAAGAAGGTGGCGTACACACCTGCCAGCAGAGTGCATGCTCCGACGAATCCTGCTGCGCCCCTACTCGAAAGCCTTTGTTCAAGAAGCGCCTTCATGACGGGCCGTGGCGGCCACTGCCAGAGTGATGCCGTCATACATGTGGAGCAGCAGGGCAGAACGCAGGCCATGGGGAGCCTCGAGGAAGAGACGGCGCGCGAGTTCGAAGTCTTCGATCTTGGTGGCGTCGGTACTGCGAGAAGGTCGTCGGTGTTGGGCCGGAGTTCGGCTAGGACGGACCGTGCGCGCGGATCACGTCCGACCGGCGAGCGTCAGTCCGTGGTCACCTCGATGATCGTTCTGCCGCGGGTGCGTCCGTCGGGGCTGAAGGCCGCGGGGGCGTCGGCCAGGGGGCGCACGGCGTTGACGAGAGGGATGAGCCGGTGATCGTGGAGGCGGGTGGCCTGTTGGGCCAGTTGCTCACGGTTGGGTTCGACGACGAAGAAGATGGCCCGGCCGTCGTGGGGGTGGATGGTGGGTGGACCGGAGATGGTGACGAGGGTGCCGCCGGGGCGTAGTAGCGCGGTGGAACGGTCGCGGATGTCGCCGCCGATCACGTCGAGTACCACGTCGACCTCGCCGACGTCCTCCAAGCGTTCGCCGTCCAGGTCGACGAACTGATGGACGCCGAGATCGCGTGCCACGTCCTGGTCGGAGGCTCGGCCGGTGCCGATGATGTGGGCTCCTGCCTCGTGGGCCAGTTGTGCGGCGACGGAGCCGACGGCACCACCGACTCCGTGGATGAGGACCGTCTGGCCAGTTTTCAGGTGAGCATGGTCGAACAGGGCCTGCCAAGCTGTCAGACCGGAGATCGGTAGAGCCGCCGCGGCGACGTGGTCGACATCGGCGGGGAGCGGGGCCAGGTTGCGGGCCTCCACAGCGGTGTACTCCGCGAGCGAACCGTCGCGAGCCCAGTCGGTCAGTCCGAAGACGTGCTGCCCCACCGTGAGACCAGTGGTGCCGTAGCCGAGCTCGACGACTACACCTGACAGTTCGTGGCCGGGGACGCTCGGGGTACGGTCGCGGCCGGCGCGGTCGGTCCATGTCCTCGGCCAATCCAGCTCGCCGCGGGTGAAGCCGGCGGCGAGGACTTGCACGATGACGTCGTTCTCAGCGGCTTGGGGGTGGGGCAGATCGGTCAGGGTCAATCCGCGGATGCCAGCTTCGCGGTCCCGGACTGTGACGGCTCGCATGAAGGTCCTTCCGGTAGTCGTTGTGCTGGTACGGGCCGTTCCACGCCGTACTGTCGAAGTATGGTCGTTTTGGGCGAGCTCGTGATTCCTGACACGGCTGCCTCATCGGCTGCGTTGGAGGTGGCCTCCGCTTACCATTCCGCCGCCTTGCTGAACCACTCGCGCCGCGTCTACGTCTGGGCGGCTGCCTACGGCAGGCAGCAGGGCATCCGGTACGACGCCGAACTGCTGTTCGCGGCCGCGATGTTCCACGACATCAGCCTGGTGCCGGAGTTCGACAACCACACCCTCTCCTTCGAGGAGGCCGGCGGCCATGTCGCCCAGGTGTTCGCCGCCGGTGCCGGTTGGCCGAGCGAGCGGCGCGAACGCCTCGGCGAAGTCATCGTCAGGCATATGTGGCCTGACGTGGACGTGGCCGATGATCCTGAAGCTCACTTGCTGTGGCGGGCGGCGGCGTTGGACATCGTGGGGAAGAACATCGACGATTTCAGCCCCGCCTTCCGTGCCGAGGTACTCCAGCAGTACCCCCGGCTCGGGCTCGGCGACGAGTTCCTTGCCTGCTTTCAGGCTCAAGCCGACCGGAAGACCGATAGCTCCGCCGCACGCGCAATGCAGTCCGGCCTCGCCACCAGGATGGCCGCGAACCCTCTCGACGCTGGTCCCGCGCACACGCCGGACGAAACCTAGCAACTAGACGAGTAAGTCCGAAGTCCCGGCGTTGCCTGGACATGGACGGAGGGCGCCGAAGACCATTGTGTGACGAACGACCTTGACGCCCTCCTGACCGCACTGTACGTGAAAATCGACGATGAATTGGCGGGTCCACGCTGGACGGGGCGGCCACCGGTGCTGACCGACTCGGAACTGGTGTGCCTGGCGGTGGCCCAGTCGCTGCTCGGATTCACCTCCGAATCGCACTGGCTGCGGTACGCCCGCAAGCATCTGACCGGGATGTTCCCGTACCTGCCGCAGCAGTCCGGGTACAACAAGCGGCTGCGCAACGCGTTGGGACTGGTCAAGCGGGTGATCCGAATGCTGGCTCGCGCCAGCGATTTCTGGCTCGACGACTGCTGGATCGTGGACTCGACTCCGGTGCCGTGTGGCATGTCCCGACCCACGGTGAAGCGGTCGGAGCTGGCCGGGTGGGCCGGCTACGGCTACTGCGCTTCCCACTCCCGCTTCTACTGGGGGCTGAAACTGTATCTGGTGTGTACCCCGGCCGGAATGCCGATCCTGTGGGCCCTAGCAGACCCGAAAATCGGTGAACGCGAGGTGCTTTCGGCCATGCTCGAAGTCGATTCAGCTGTAGCCGCTGAGCACGAGGGCATCCTGTTGATCTGCGATAAGGGCTTCGCGGGCCGTGAGTTCGAAACGCTGGTGGGCGAGTACGGGATCACCATGCTTCGCCCGTCCCGCAAGGACGAGAAAACCCGATACGGTGAGCCGTTACTGAAGAAGGTCCGCCAGTTGATCGAGTCGGTCAACGACACTCTCAAAGGCCAGCTCGACCTGGAAGACCACGGCGGACGTTCCTACCAGGGCGTGGCGATCCGCGTTGCCCAGCGCATCCTGGCGATGGCCACCGCGATCTGGCACAACACCCTGATCGGCGCACCAATCACCCGGTCGCTGATCGCTTACGATCACTGACCGGCCTTCGGACTTACTCGTCTAGAGGACACGCGTCTCGAGTTCTGGATCGCGCTGGAAGTCGCAAAGGCAGACGGCGCCCGCGGGGCCTGTCGAAGTCGATCAGGCCGCGTAGTTGATGGGGGGCCCAAAGGTACCGTCGCCCTTGCCATAGCGCAGGGTGATGTTCCCTGAGCCGGTGTTACCGATGACCGTGTCGATCTTTCCGTCGCCGTTGAAGTCAGCGAGAATCGGGGTGGACAGGGGGACGAGCCCGCCGGAGGGGTATGTGTGGGGGACGCCGAAAGTGCCGTCACCGGTCCCCAGCAGGACGCTGATACTGGAGGTGCCACCGTTGGCGACCAGCATGTCGAGCTTGCCGTCGCCGTTGATGTCGGCGAGGTCGAAGCATTGCGGGAGCAGGCCGCCAGTCGAGTATGCCTTGGGCGGCCCGAAGGTCGCGTCCCCCTTGTTGAAGAGCGTGGACACGGTGCCGGCAGCGAGGTTGGAGAAGAGGATGTCGGGCTTGCCGTCGCCGTTGATGTCGCGCGCGATGCCGTACCAGGCGGTCAGGGCGCCCTCGCTGGACGTGGTCGGGGCGGCGAAGGTGCCGTCACCGCGGCCGCGGTAGATCTGGATGGTGCTGTTGACGTAGTTGCCGCGTAGCAGGTCGAGGTTGCCGTCCCCATCGAAGTCTGCGGCGTCGGCGGACCCAGAGCCGACGCCCAGGTTGCTGGAGTAGTTGACGGCCTTGGCGAAGGTGCCGTCGCTGTTGCCTAGGAGCACCGACATCGATGGGGCCTGGTTGGAGGTGGCAAGGTCGGGGTTGCCGTCGTGGTTGAAGTCGCCGACGGCCACCGCCCCAGGTGCGAGGTCGGTCGGGTAGTTGACGGCATTGGCGAAGGTGCCGTCGCCATTGCCCATCAAGATGGAGACGTCGTGCGAGGTGAAGTTGGTGACGGCCATGTCAAGCTTGCCGTCATGGTTGAAGTCCGCAATGGCGACGTAGTCCGCCTGACCACCGGTGGTGTAGCGGACCGTGGGCTGGAAGCCCCCGCCGGGCTTACCCAAGAAAACCGACACGCCGTTCCCGAGAAGGAAGTCACTGAATACGACGTCCGGGTAGCCGTCGCGGTTGAGGTCGGCGACCGCGGGAACCGCGGGGCCAGGGTTGAGGTCGGCGACCGAGGCGCCCTGGTCGGTGAGCTCATCGGCGGATGCTTGGGTACTCGTGAAGGCGTTTCCGGCCAGCGCGGTGCCGGCCGTCGCCAGAAAAGCGAGAGCGCTTACGACGAACCTGGTGCGTGACAATTGTTCTCCCGATTGTCCGAGATTGGCCCCGACTTATGTGCTGCCCCATCCTGCGAGAAGCGGGCGCCGGGAACAACGCCGATTCGGCCCGCTTACGATCACTTTCGCTTATCGAGCCATCGGTTCTCGCCGTATGCCCGACCGACCAGGTTCTCCAGCGCACCGCTGTTCCACCGCAATATGGCCGCGGACCTGAGCCGCTGGCACGATCTCGCGGGGATCTCACCCGCCCTTCGCCTTCGGCACATCAGCAACGCGTGCGTCGCGGTGATCGCTGCACAGGTAGAGCAGCAGACTCAGCGCCAGGTTGTAGACCCCTCGCCGGTCGTCGTGCGCGAGTTCGCCGAAGCTTTCGTACTTGGTCAGATCGGCGATGCTGTGGCTGCCGGAAAACGATCTTGATCAGCTTGGACTCAAAACTACTGTCTGCTGTGGCGAGCCTCGGCGTCCCGCAGCTCGATCCGGTCGGCGAATCGGCAGTCCACCACCGATGCTCCACTGTCCGCACAGCGGGCGAGTAGCGCTGGACGTGCGAGCGACACTTGCCGCGCACCAGACCCAGACTCCGCATGAGCACGCAGCCTCGGTGCCGGGGTCGAGAAGACGAACGACGACACGACGGCAGCGTTCGTCCCGGCGCGGGGAACTCGGGTTACCGTCCCCAGCATGGACATCGCCCTCGACCCGCCCGTGACTGTGGTGCTCGAATACGTCGATGCCTTCAACAACGGGGACTCGAAGGCGATGGCGGCTCTGTGTGCCGACCCGATGCAGATACTCGAGAGCGACCCCGAGAGCTTCGGCCCGGACCTGAAGGAGGCGTTCGCCGGGCAGAGCGCAGGACTGTGCGGCGCCGCGATACCCGGCGCACTGTGGCTTTATCTCGACATCTGGAACCAGGTGGTGATGCGGACCTGCTCGGGTCAGATTGGCGTGTTGGTCTGGGGAGGCAGGTAGCGTATCGAATCACCTTCGTGCGCAACTGCCGACCGTCTCAGGCCTGTTGGCCTTCCTCGCTTCAGGCTAGCGGTTTCGTCACCGGCTAGTACACTCCGCCGATGGGGTGGTCGGGCACTACAACGCTCGCGCTGTTGAAACAGAACCAATACCAGTCGCCGCTGAGGTGATGGGATGCGCCTGTCGCGGGCCGGTGGCCAGAAAGATTGGCAAAGCCACTTCCCATCGAGCAATAGGCCGCCATAGGGCCAGTCCTGAAGTAGATGCCGTCGCTGAGGCGTTCCACACCGCGAATGCGATAAAGGCCGAGGCGGTCACCTTCGAACGTCCGTGGATCGATCCCGGCACTCACCTGCTGTGCCGCATCGTCGAAGGCGTGCGCCGAGAAGTGCCAGCGCACAGCCATTGGCAGGTCTGCGCTCCATAGAATGGCCGTGAGCGCGACTATCAGTGCGGGAGCAGCCAGGGGGCCGAGCTCAGGTACCCGAAGCCGCCGGGATCGGACTGCCAGGATCGGGTAGACGATGACCACGCACAACACCACAACCACCACGAATGTCCCCCCGAGGATCAGCAACGGCGACAACGACATCAGATCGGCGCTGGCCGGCTTGCTCGCCGAGACGAGTATCCCAAGGCAGGCCACGATGGTGCAGACGAGCAGAAGATACCTGCGAAGCCGTGACCGGCATCGTCGGTTCCCCGGTCGGCTTTTCTCGGTTTGGGCCGTGCTCATGCCGGGAGCCTAGACTCCAGCCTGAGATCGTGGGTGTCGGCGTGTCGCCGCCGGTGAAAGGCTGGCACCACGCCGTCAATGCCGAGCGAACCTTCCCTCGGCGTTGACACACCTGCCTGTCGAATTTGTCTGTAATACAACCAAATTCGCCGTGGCCGTCGCGCACAGCCTCGCGGATGATCGGTGGCAGGCCGGTTTGGAGGACCTGACGGGTTGTGGGCGTGTAGTTGCCGGACAAGAACTGCCCCGCTATTCATCGCAGTCGTTGTCGCGTGCGGGGAGATGCTCCAACTGGCTGCTGTCAGCTTCGGATTCGAGTTCGGTCAGAAGCGTTTCGAGGCGGGCGGCAATTGCGTTGTGCCGCTCAGCTTCTCGGGGCCATCCGCGGTCGGTGGCGTCCTCGGCGAGGGTGTGTTCCAGACAGAGTCGATCTTTCAGGCGGGGGTTGAGGTGGTTCAGGCTGCGTGAGTCTGGGGGCGTTCGACGAGGTGACCGCGTTCGAAGCGGGCTGCGTGGTTCGGGTCGCGTATGTGCGCCGAATGAGCAGCGGTCCGTCGACATCGAGGAAGAGCAGCGGGCGCCCTTCGTAATCGGTCACGGGCCACACGGTGGCGGCCGGTCGCCGAGAGATATCGGAAGTCTGTAGGTCGGCTATTACAGGCGACTCCCGTTCGGGTGCGGTCTGCGGGGCTGGTTGACGGCGTGGGGGTGATGTCGCGGGGGCGTTCGAGCAGCTTGCCCTTGTGGAACAGCGTCAGCGCGGAGGAGTGCGACGAGTTCGGGTGCGTTGATCTTTCGCCAGCGGGCCTGCGCTGCCTCGATCAGCTTGTAGGCCATGGCGATTCCGGCCGCGCGTGCACCCGGGCCCTTGGTGACCTTGGTCCGCAGCCGCACGGAAGCGAAGGTCGACTCGATCGTTATCTTGAGTGCTCCGTTGAGTGTCTTCGATGTCCGGCAGGGGGTTTCGGACGTGCGGGTTCTGGCTTGTGGACGTGGTTATCTGCAGCGGTCCAGGAGGCAGAGCGTGTGGAGGTTGCGGAGTGCTTGTGGTGCGGGTGGTTTCGCCGGTTACGTCGCGGGAATCGTGGACGGTTCTCGGTGATGATGACCGGCCGGTGCAGCCGGTGGAGCGGTATCTGGCGTATCTGACCGGGATTGAACGGTCACCGAACACGATCAAGGCGTATGCCCACGACCTGAAGGATTGGTTCGAGTTCCTTGCCAGTCGTGAACTGGATTGGCGGTCAGTGTGTTTGGAGGATGTCGGGGCGTTCGTCGCCTGGCTGCGGACCCCGGTGCAGGCTCGTGATGGCCAGGTGGTGGCGTTGCCGTCGGTGGCGCCAGCCTGCAGTGAGTCGACGGTGAACCGGAAGTTGTCGGCGCTGGGGTCGTTTTATGTTCATGCTGCCCGTGACGGTGTCGATGTGGCAGAGTTGTTGTCGTCGTGGCAGGTCGGCGGCTCGCGGGGCGGGTGGAAGCCGTTTCTGCATCACGTCAGCAAGTCGATGCCGCAGCGGCGGCGGGCGGTGTCGTTGAAGGCTCCGAAGAAGCTGCCGCAGGTGTTGTCGCCGCAGCAGGTGCAGGCGCTGCTGGATGGGTGCGAGCATTTGCGGGATCGGTTGCTGCTGGTGGTGCTCTATGACACCGGGATGCGGATCGGTGAGGCTCTGGGGTTGCGGCACAACGATATTGCCGCTGCTGAGCGGGAGATCACGGTCACCCGACGCGACAACGACAACGGTGCCCGCGCGAAGTCGATCATCGAGAGGACAGTTCCGGTCAGAGCGGAGTTGGTGCGGTTGTATGCCGACTATCTGCATGCCGAATATGGCGATCTCGACAGCGATTACGTGTTCGTCAATCTCTGGGGCCGTCCGCTGGGACGGCCGTGGACCTATGCGGCGGTCTACGACCTGGTGCGCAGGTTGCGTCGCCGCACCGGTGTCGATTTCGACCCGCACTGGATCCGTCACACTGCCGCCACCAGGATGCTGCGTGACGGCATCAGTCTGGAGGTTGTCGCGAAGATACTGGGCCACTCCGACACGACCGTCACTGCCACCACCTATGGGCATCTCACTGTCGAAGATGCCCGGGCGGTGATGCAGAAGGCCGGCTGGTTCGACGACCGGCAGGTCGCCTGGTGACCGCGCCGTCCGCAGACCAGCCGCAGAGCCTGCTCGGCAAGCTGATGGCGACTGTCCGTGCCGAGTTCCGCAGTGAGACATTGATTTTCGATCCAGAAGATGCGGTGTTCGGCGGTGGCCCATGCCGGGTGAACGGCTGCGACCGTCATGCTCGCGGGCACGGGCTGTGTCTGAATCATCGAGTGCGATGGGACAAGCAGGGACGCCCGAATCTGGCGGATTTCATCGCGGGCGCCGACCCACGGTTGCAGCGGCAACGGCCGAACCAGCGGTGCGCGGTCATCGGCTGCGGTTACGGCTCCGCCCGGAAGGGCTTGTGCCAGTTGCATGCTCAGCGGTGGGAACGGGCCCGGCGGCCCGACCGGGACGCTTGGATGGCCGATCCGCCGACGATCAAACAGCCACCGCCCGGGTCGACCTGCCGCATCCGGCACTGCGAGCTCTGGCCGGAAGCATGCGGGCCGTTCTGCCATTCCCATACCGCAACCTGGCGGACCAACGGACGCCCCGACATCGATACCTTCGCGGCGAGATTCGAGCCCGGCTCGGTTATTCCGGGCGACGAGTCGATCCGGCTCGGCGGGCTGCCACCGCAGCTGCGGCTGGAAATCCAGTACACGCTGCAGCAGCGCCGCGACCGGCGCGTCGGCAAGCTGCAACCGAGCGTCGTCACCCGCGTGGTCCGGCTGCTGGCCGCCTCGTCGGCGACGTCGTTGCTCGACCACGACGAGGACACCTGGCTGGCGATCGCCGATGGGACCGTCAACGACAGCCTCGGGCGGGCGCTGCTGCTCTATGCGCGCCGAGCCGTCGCCGATCTGGCCGAAACCGGCGGTTGGGAAGCGGAATACCCGCGCGATATCTGGCGGATGCATCGGCTCGGCTTCGAGGGCCGCCGCACCCTGCGATTCGATCGGATCGCTCAGCCCTGGCTGCGGGAGCTGGCCAAACGCTGGGCCAGACTGCGACTTTCGAGCGGGCTCGGATTGGAGGCTGGCGGCGCACGGGTGGTGGTCGCGATCAGCCGGTTCTCACGCTTCCTGACCACCGTCGACGTCGACGACATCGGCCAGCTCGACCGTCAGCTGCTCGAACGCTACCTGGCCGATCTGCACCGCGAACCGCATCCTCAACACCGCAGTACCCACATCGGCCTGCTGAACGGTTTCTTCACCGCTGTCCGTCAACATCGTTGGCACTCAGGGCTTCCTGCAACAGCGTTGTTCTTCCCCGCTGATCATCCCCGCCGCCCCGACAAGCTGCCGCGAGCCCTGGCCGAGCAGGTCATGACCCAGCTCGAACAGCTCGCCAACCTCGAACGCTTCGACAACCCCGCCTACCGGCTGATCACCATCATCCTTATGCGCTGCGGCCTGCGGGTCACCGACGCACTGCGGCTGCAGGACGACTGCGTCACCACCGACACCGACGGCGCCCCCTACCTGCGTTACTTCAACCACAAGATGCACCGCGACGCCCTGGTGCCCATCGACACCGACCTCGTCGACGCGATCGGGCAGCAGCGCAAGCGCATCCTCGATCGCTGGCCTGCCGGCACGACGATCCTGTTCCCCAGGCCCAGCAAGAACATCGACGGAGGCCATCCGATCAGCTCGTCGACCTACCGGATGGCGCTACTACGTTGGCTGGGCGACTGCGACATCCGTGACGAGCACGGCCATCGGGTGCATCTCACGCCGCATCAGTGGCGTCACACTCTCGGCACTCGATTGATCAACCGCGACGTCCCCCAAGAAGTCGTGCGCCGCATCCTCGACCACGATTCGCCCCTGATGACCTCCCACTACGCCCGATTGCACGACGACACCGTGCGCCGGCACTGGGAAGCAGCCCGCAAGGTCGACATCACCGGCCGCGCAGTCACCTACGCCCCGGATGGGCCGCTCGCAGATGCCGCCTGGGCCAAACAACGCCTCGCCCAAGCGACCCAGGCCCTGCCCAACGGCTACTGCGGGCTGCCGCTACAACGTTCCTGCCCGCACGCCAACGCCTGCCTGACCTGCCCGATGTTCCTCACTACCAGCGAATTCCTGCCCCAGCACCACGCCCAGCGCCAACAAGCTCTCGAGCTGATCACCGCCGCCGAAGCCCGCGGCCATCAGCGCCTGGCCGAGATGAACCGCCAAGTGCTGGGCAACCTCGACACCATCATCAGCTCTCTCGAAACCCCGGAAACGACCGAACATGCGCTCTGACAACAGTATTCACCTCACCACCGCCGCCAAACGACGCCACGAATTCACCCGCGCCAAAGCCATCGCCGCCCTGCATGAACTTGACCGCGCCGGCGCACGAATCACGTTCGAATCCGTCGCCGACGCCGCTGGAGTCTCCCGCTCCTGGCTCTACTCCCAGACCGACCTCAAAGACGAGATCAGGCGACTGCGCGCCCACAACCAACCCCGACACACCACCGCGACCCCGGCCCGGCAACGCGCCAGCGACGACTCACTGCGTCAGCGCCTCGATATCGCCCTGCGCCGCAACCG
Organism: Nocardia pseudovaccinii; assembly: GCF_050942345.1. Lineage (NCBI taxonomy): Bacteria > Bacillati > Actinomycetota > Actinomycetes > Mycobacteriales > Nocardiaceae > Nocardia > Nocardia pseudovaccinii. The sequence continues at coordinate 282,993 of NZ_CP192074.1, read as the reverse complement.
CGAACTCGCCGACGAGAACCAGCGGCTGCGCCGCCAACTCGCTCACGCCCTCGGCCAACTCCGCGACACCCCACCCCAAACACGTCGCGATCCAATAACAATCGGCCCCTGCTGAACCCGCCACCGACACCACCCGCGGGCACGTCGCCGACACCGTCCACAACACGAAACACCAGCTCGCAGAACCGAATCTGCTGCGGACTCAAGATAACGATCGGATTTGTGGTCCTCGAGTGGATCCAGTGCTCGGCCGGATATTCGAAGAACTCGAGCAGCACGACCAGGTCGCCGGTGGTCTTGGCGAACGCCTTCGGATACTTTGCGCCGTAGTCGATCTCGAACGCCTTCACCGCCAGTTGCACCTTGCCGATACACCCGGCCATGTAGATGTCCTTCATCGCCGCGAGCGCGCCCGGGTGCGCCGATTTCGGTAGCGAGGCAAGCACATTCGCCGACAAGGGTGCAGGGCGGATGGTGGCTCAGGCGATCGGCACCGCCCGTGCGGCCGGGGTGAGTCGGGAGATTCTGATCCGCGGGGCTTCAGCTTGTGGCCGGGCCGTGATCGCCGCGAGCTCTCCCGATTCGTCGCGCCCAGAGGTGCATCAGCTTCCGCGTGTCGCATCCACTACACAGGCATCCACAGCTCGCACCCGCTCGTCTCCCGGCGAAATACTCAGCGGTGACGACGAGGCTTTCGGGAATTGCGAGTTGCTCCGTGCGCCACCGGTGGAGGCGAACACGACGTGGTCGCGCAGGATCCACACGTCCGAACGCTCTTGCATCTGTCCAGATGCGTCGACTGTCGTCGCGCCGAAGAACGTGAGACGACCGTCAATGATCACCGTGGCGTTGGTGAACCGGTAGCCATCCATGGTCAGGCCCGCTTGCACCTGCGCGACGACATTTTCCGACGCCGGTGCGCATCGCGGATCCGACAGGGAAACCGGCGCAGCGGCCGGTGTGGTTTGCTGAGCGGTAGGCGCTGAGCTGCTCGTTGTAGTCGCCGCAGTCGATTCCGACTCTTCCTCACCCAGGCCGAGCGCCTTTGAGATGAGCACGACGACGACTATCAGTGCGAACACACTGACAACGCTGGTGATCAGGGCGCGTACCACAGCCTTGGATTGCCCGCGTATGCCAAGGCGTTCGTCTGGTTCGATGGGCATGGAATCCTTTGTGCGATTGACGGATCGAGACTGCGCCGCGAGCACCTATTGCCCCTGCGCACGAGGCGGGGAAGCATCCTGTTCACGGCACGCCACGGCAACGTTAGCGCTATAGGAACCGAGTAGCTCGCTGATCTTCACTCATGAAATCGTTCCACGACGTGACCAGCAATGAAGCACTACAACAAGTTTGGCCGACGTGTGGCCCTGCCTGCTCGTAGTGCCGGGGGAATGTGCTTGAACGTCCGAGACGGAAGTCGGGAGGGCTGTACTGATTCATCGAATCCGCGACCTACCGGTCGCGTGGCCCTAGCGGTGGATCGCCTGCATTGTGTTCACGGGCCCCTTGGTCGCCGACACGAACTGTCGCATGTGCTGCTACCTCGACCATCGCGAACCCCAAGCCGGTGCGGGCCGGATGCCGAGCCGCCGCGGGCACGTTGCTGGTCGAGGATGAACTGGAACTCGTTGCGGGCAAGCGGGGCGCGACGAAACTCGGGTTGGGTTTGATGCCGCGCGGGCGATGCATGCCCGGACCGCAGCGTGACGCTGCGCCGATCCGCGCGTCCACCGAGTACAAGGCACGCGCGGGCATCGTTGCAGACGGTCGAATCTGGCAGCTGCACAACCGAAGCCGGACAGCATAGGCGGTCATCGACGGTGCAGATGATCAGTTCTCGGCCACTGAGACTGCCGCCGAACATGCTCGTGCATATCGGAACCGACCCGGTCGCGCCGCTCCGCACGGCCACGTGGATCCAGAGCCGCGGCTGCGATACCAAGCAACACCAGCACGACGAGGACGCCCACGATAGATCCGCCGATCAACAACAACTGTTCCCTATTCCCTTGACAGGTGCGCGGCGCGAATACCGCCACCAGTGAGTGATAGTCCTTGCGGCACAAATACTTCCATGCCATACCTCCACAAACCGGCCCCGCCCGTGTCGTTTGCCACCGTTGTGGGTTCTGACGCAGATAGCGTTTGCGCCGTGAGGCGCTGTGTTTCGAATGGAGGTGAGAGACCCCCATCGCTGGCCTGTCGTAGCAGGTCGGTGGAGCTGAGGGCAGCCTGATCCGGGTGGTGCCGGGGAGGGTGGGAGCAGCCCTGACGAAGCCGGGACGGGCCAGTACTGCCAGATGGTGTGTGTCCGGCGAGCGGGATGAAGAGGAGTACGCGAGGAACCAGCGTTGTTACGTCCCTTTATGCGCCGCCTGCTCAAATCTGGCGGATATGGGCAGGATGCGGTGTGTCCCTGCTGTTTACGGTTGCGGCGGGGAACTTCATGGCCGGTTTACGAAAGCTGGTCTGGAGGCCACGGGGAATGTCTACGGCGTACCCGTGGCGATGCCGCAGGGACACAGTTGGGCTCCTACTTCGTCGAGCGAAACACAGTGAACACGGGAACCACTCGGTCAGACTCCCTGGTGGCGCAACAATCCGGTTGCGCCAGTTGGGGATAGACGCACCGACCGTCGAACGGACCGGGTGGGGCGGAGCCGCCGTAGTAGTCCGAGGCCGGGAAAGCCGGTCACATGGCGAAGGGCGGCAGCGGTTTTCGAGAAAGGCGGAGACTGTAATGCCGAAAGACGCGCCACCGAACGGTGACGCCATGCCGGTGGACCCTACGGGGCCGCGCCGGCGGGTATCGGAGATGCAGGCCAAGCTTCACCGTTGGGCGGCGGCCGATCCTGGCCGCCGGTTCGACGACTTGTTCAACTTCGTGCACGACCCGGCAACGCTGATCGTGGCGTTCGACCGGGTCGCGGGCAACCACGGAGCCCGCACTCCCGGCGTCGACGGCATGACCGTCACCGACGTCGACGAGCACATCGGGGTTCCGGGGTTCCTGGACGATCTGCGGACTTCGTTGAAAGATGGGTCCTTTCGGCCGTTGCCGGTGCGGGAGCGCAAGATTCCCAAGCCGGGTGGGTCGGGGAAGGTGCGCCGTCTCGGGATTCCGACGGTGACCGACCGGGTCGTTCAGGCCGCGCTGAAGCTGGTGCTGGAACCGATCTTCGAGGCCGACTTCGAGCCGGTCTCCTATGGGTTCCGGCCCAACCGGCGGGCGCAGGACGCGATCGCCGAGATCCACTACTACGGCACCCGCGGCTATCGGTGGGTGCTGGATGCGGATATCGAGGCGTGTTTCGACCGGATCGAGCACACGGCCCTGATGGACCGGGTTCGGTTGCGGGTCAAAGACAAACGGGTCCTGGCGCTGGTCAAGGCGTTCCTGAAGGCGGGGCTCCTCACCGAGCTCGGCGAACACCAGGACACGATGACCGGCACTCCGCAGGGCGGCATCCTCTCGCCGCTGCTGGCCAACATCGCGCTGAGCGTGCTAGATGAGCATGTGATGGCGCCATGGAAGCCGGGCGCGACGATGGCCAGCGAGGCCAAGCGGGCATACCGTCGCCGAAAAGGAGCGCCGACGTGGCGGATCGTCCGCTACGCGGACGACTTCGTCGTGCTGGTTCATGGGACCAAGGACGATACCGAGGCGATGCGTGAACAGGTCGAGGAGGTGCTTTCGCCACTGGGACTTCGGCTTTCGCCGGAGAAGACGGTGGTGCGGCACCTGTCGGACGGGGTCGATTTCTTGGGATTCCACATCCAGTGGCGTCGCAAGCGTGGCTCAGACAAATGGTTCGTCTACACCTTCGTCGGTGACCGGCCCATCCGGTCACTGAAGGCGAAAGTTCGTGCCCTGACCCATCGGCTATCGCAGCAGAGTCTGGGATATGTGATTATGCGGCTCAACCAGATTCTGCGCGGTTGGTCCAACTCGTGATGCTGCAAACCCGGCACCATTGGGGTTGGAAGGACATCCGCCGCCGGTTCGTTACCGTCACAGGGCGGTGGCAGCCGATCACTGCGGTGGACGGGACCGAGTTGTTCGATCTCAACAGCGTGACGGTGAGCCGTTATCGCTGGCGGGGCAACAAGATCCCGAACAGATGGACGGCCCTTCAACCAGCCTGACGGCAGAAACCGTGGAGAGCCCGTTGCGTCGAGAGGCGCACGGCGGGTTCGGCGAGAGGTTCGGGCTTTGCCCGGAGTTCACGCAAACTGAGGGTTCTTCGGCGGGAACCCAAGGGTATTCAAGGGATTTGGGGCGAGTCTGTCCTTGGGTTCGTGCTTAACCCGGCGGCTCGTGTTCCTCGGCGGGGGTTTGCAGGAGTTGCCGCGCGGCGGCGCAGTATCGGATTGCTGTGCTCTCTTCGAGTCCGAATACGACGGCCAGGTGCAGGGGGTCGGGACCGTGGGTGAGCGCTTCGTCGAGTTGACGGTCGACACGCAAGGCTTCTAGGGTGGCGGCTTGCCGGCGGAACGGCGCGGTCAGCGCGTTGACGCTGATGGCTCGGGTATTCGAAGCGGTCTGTTTGTTAATGATCAGGTGCGGGTTGGCGGTGTTCGGCCAGCGTTTCCGCCGGTCTTCGAGCCAGTCGAGCAGGAGCCGGTGCGTGAGGTCGTCGAGCGGGCGGGTCACAGAGTTGATGGTCAGCCGCCGGTTGCCGAGGTTGACATCGTCCAGGCGCAGGGTGCGGATGGCTTCGGGGCGCGCGGCGTGGACTGCGGCCAGGGCGAGCGCGATCCGGGCCGCGGGGGTGATCGCAGCCTTGGTCGCGTCGTCGATTTGGTTGCCGCGCAAGGGAATAATGATCGGATCGCCACGGCTTCCGAGGCGGACTCGTGCTGCGGGGTCAGCGAAGATGGTGCCGTTTTTCTTGCAGTGCCGCGTCAGCGAGCGCAGCGCGCCGAGGGCTTGGCGGCGACGGTGGCCCCGCAAGGCGCCGACGACCGCTCTGACGTCGCCAGGGGTGACTTCGCGCAGATGGTCGTAGCGGGTGGACCATTCGACCAACACGGGATGGGCGGCGCGCACATAGACCCGGACGGTGTGGATATTGCGGGGCTGGCGGCGGGGCCCGCCATGCCGTAACACCTGCGCCCAGCTGCGGACGTCCGCGGCGATACCCGGCGCCAGGGTGGCGAGTTTGTCCTCCAGCCAGCTGTCGAAGGCCGGGACACGGTCATCGACCAGCAAGCCGATCTCGCCGAGTACCTCGGCGACCCGGTCGATGCTGACGCCGTAGCGGTGCAGCACGCCGATCAACTCCGAGTAGCGGAACTGTTCGCGGTCGCCGTGTCCGGACAGCAGGATGACCAGCGCCCGGTCCAGCTCAGCGACCAGCTTGGTGTTCCAGCCACGGCCCTCACCCAGCACTCGGGCGACCCGACGCGCACGGACCAGCGCGGGGCTGGTGAGCTCGGCATGCTGGGCCCAGTCGAAAGCCCTGCCGGCCCCTGGCAGATGCAACTGCAGTTGTCCGCCGGTGTCCGTCTCCGGCTCTGATGACGGCAGGGCGGCGACAGTCGTCCGGAGGCGGGCGCGCAACCGCACCCCGGAGCGCGGGCCACGCATCTTGGTCATCCCCGCGAACCACAACTGGTGGCAGGTCACCCGTGCGAGATCGTCCTCGGTGACGATCAGCGGATCCGCGGCCAGCGCGGCGGCCTGCAGCCAGCACAGCCGGCAATAGCCGTTCTTCAGCGGCACGACCCGAGCACACACAGCGCAGAGGGCGCTGGGGTGGCGCCGCCGGAAGTCGTAGCAGGCGCGGCAGTAGCCGCCATACAACATCCCCCAGGCCAGGCATTCGGGGCAGCTGTCCGCCTGGTTGTTCGATGCCCGCCGGGCAACCCGCGTCTGCTCGAGCCACTCCGGTCTGCGCCTGGTCACTCGGGTGGAAGTGACCGGCCGTCACGGCGTTTGGGCGTTACCACCATCCCACCGGTTCCGGTCGAGACCGTCGGCTCGACGTCGGCGACCGGCCGATCGATCTTGTCGGGCTCGGCGATGAGGAGTTCCTCGACTCCGCAGCCCAGCACGGCGCAGATGATGTCCAGGTCTTCGAGCTTGATGCTGGCCGGGTTGCCCGACCACAGCCCGGACATCTTCCCGGCACTGATCGCCAGGCCGTGCTGGGCGAGCTGGCGTTGCAGCTCGCTGGCTTTCCAGATGCCGCGGTTGGCCGCGGCCAACCGCAAGTTCCACTTCATATCCCCAGTCCCTTCAACCGTTGGGCGGCGCGGTCCTGCCCGGCAAGCCACGCGTCCTCGACATGCGTGCGATGAACATGGATGTAATTCATCGTCGTGGCAACCCAGGAGTGGCCTAATGTTTCCTGGATAGCGATCAAATCCATTCCACCCGAATACAATTCGCTTGCGCAGAAATGGCGCAGAACATGCGGAGTCAGACTCTGCGGCCATTCCGGCAGATGCCGGACCGCGGCCTCCGCCAGTCCGGCCCGCAACGTCTCGCTGCTCACCCGGGCCGCGGTGCCATCGGCGTTACGGCGCTCCGAACAGAACAGCGGCGCACCCAACCGCGCGGGATCGTCGCCGAGCTGGCACCACACGTCCTCGACGAACCAGCGCAGGGTCCGGCCAGCGCCGTTGATCAGCGGCACCATGCGTTCGCGGGGCCCGGAACCCCGGGCGCCTTTGCCATGGCGGACATGGAGTTTGCCGAACCTGCCCAGATCCCACTTGATATCGGTCAGATCCAGATGGCGCGCCTCGTTCACCCGCAACCCCACCTCGCTCATCAATCTCGCCGCGGCGTAGTTGCGGGCAACGGGCCCGAACTTACGGCAGGTCGCCAGCTCCCCACGCCACCCGGCGAACAACCGCGCGATCTGCTCGGCGGCCGGCGGGATTCGCAGCTTGGCATGCAGCCGCCCCCTGGGCCGGTTGATCTCGTCGATCGGACACTCGACGACACGGCCGGTCAGGTTATGGATCTCGATCTTGTGCCGCAGTTCCAGGAACTCGAAATACGTTCTGATCGCCTGCGCCCGAGCAAGTCTCGTGGGGATCGGCACCGGACGCAGCACCGTGCCGAAATACACGTCCGCGTCCGCGGGCAGCATGTCCCACAACGGTTTGCTGAACCAGGTCCGCACCTGCTCCAAGTGACTGACGTCCGAGCGAATTGTGTTGTCCGACAACCCAGCTGCGCAACGAGCCAGGACAAACCCCGCGAACACGTCGGTCTCGAACCGTTCGATATCCTCCGGGCCCGCCGCCGCACGCACCTCGCGCAGATCCCGCACGACCGACAACCCCACCGCGCCTCCTGGCCTTCAGTTCCACCGCTGGAGCATCATCAAACGCGAGAGCTGCTCGGAATACCTGAAGTTGAGTCAGAACGGCCAAAAACCACCAGAGCACGGAAAACCCCAAGGCCAGCAAGGAAACCGCGACCAAAGACCCCAACGAACTCCGGGGTTATTTTTTAGAGACGGAGTCGGAGCAATCCGACCACCGCGCCCCGGGCCTACTCAGCGACCGCTCTGGTCGGCGTGTCACCGCAAGATCCGTCACGATAGGGTGACGGTGGCAGGCGTGCGTTGATCTTGTTCGAATCTTGTTGCCGCACTTGAACGATCTGCTGATCCAGGATGTCCGAGCCGAGGCAGATACCGTGGTCGTGGATGCTGCTGTCGCCACCTCGATGGCCCGGTGCGCCGGATGCGGAACCTCATCGGGCCGTGTGCATTCCCGTTATCGCCGCCGGCTCGCCGACGCCGCTGTCGGCGGGCGCAAGATAGTCCTGTAGCTGATCGTGCGACGGTTCTTCTGCGTGAATACCGACTGTCGGGCAAAGACTTTCGCTGAACATGTCGACGGGCTCACGGTGAAACGGTCACAGCGCACCGATCAGCTGACCGCGATGCTCACCAGGATCGCGGTGGCACTGGCGGGACCTGCCGGGGCTCGCCTGCCAGCCCAGTTGGGGTTGCCCGGCAGCCGGGATACGCTGCTGCGGCTGGTCCGCGCACTACCCGACCCGCCGGTCGGTGCGATCGCCGTGCTCGGTGTCGACGATTTCGCCGTCAAACGCTACCGCAGGTACGCCACCCTCCTGCTGGATATGGCCACCCACCGACGCTAGGCAGTGCTTTGGAAGATCGAACCTGGACCTGCTCCGGAAGCGAATACTACTCAGCCACAACGCGTCCGGATCGATTACAGAAATCCAGCGCCCCACGAGGTGATCATGCTATCTGCGTCAGAACCCTTCCCCCCCGGCAGGCGAGAGCGAGCCGACGACGGGCTGCCCGAATGTCCTTGTCGACACGCGATCACAGGCTAGCCGATTTGCCGCCACGACTGGATCCCTTGCAAAGGCGGCAGCTTCACGGGAGGTCAGGGTTTCGACGTCTTCGACGCTGTGGGCACACCACATCGAGTCGACCTCCGCCAAGAACAAGACGACCCGGCATCCGAACCTCGATGACCATGCCACTCATGCCCGACGCCAGTACAGCAACTAGTCCCCCAAGTCAATTCGCGCCAGCACCGGCCCCTCCATCATTGCGACGGCGCCTCGGGCAGGTTCGACACATCTCTCGGGATCGCCGATGGGCGGTGGTGCGCAATGCCTTTCATCGCGCTGATTTCGGTGCGGGGCTCAGCCGCGAAACCACATCGGCCACAGGGTGGGGCCGCCGTCGGGGAGCGGGAGCGCCGCACCCGTGCGGGCGAACCCGAGGCGTTCGTAGAGCTGCGACGAGCGAACCGTACTGGCTTCCAGATAGACCGGAAGACCCTGCGCTGCCGCCTCTTTCAGCCTGTTGCCGATGATGGCCCCGCCCGCGCCGTGCCCGCGCCACTGCGGCACGGTGGCAATGGCGTAGAGGTAGCGGTGCGGGAACTCCCGCGGATGGTGTTCGGCGAGCAGGGCGGTGACCGCCGCCATCCGGTGCAGCGGTCGCAGGTCGCTGCCCTCGGCCCTGGTCCTGGCCTGCGCCGCCTCCTCCTGGTACCGCTCGATCGAATCCACCTGCTGCCACAGCGAAACCGCGCGAATGTCGCTACCGGTGCCCGCGATCCACACTTCGTCCCGGCCGATGGTCTCCTCGATCAGAATGGGCGCATAGTCCTTTTCGAAGGCCGTCATGATCTCCGGGTGCCCGTCCGTCACCCAGGCGGAGACCGCCTCATCCCGGCTGGCTTCGGCGAAAGCGGTCGCTACCGCGGCGACTTCGGACAGCTCTGCTCGGCGCACCCACTGGCCGTCGGTCATGGCGTACCTCCTGAATTCGGAACACTGTGTGTACTGGCCAAAGTAGGTGGAAAATCAGGAATTGCTATTATTTCGTCACACTTCCGGCGTGTGATGAAAAAGGGATCAGAACATGCTCTGCGCGAATTGTGGCGGCGCGATCGTCCAAGCAGCCAAGGGCCGTAGGCGGCGGTACTGTTCCCGCTCCTGTCAGGCCAGGGCGTACCGGGCTCGCCGGGCCGAACTCCCCGCCGCCCCGCGACGTCGCCCCGCGACCGAGCTCACCACAGTGGGCATTGTCCGGGGGGCGGTGGAGCTGGCCGACCGGGCGGGGATGGACGGGCTCTCCGTCCGGCGCCTCGCCACCGAGATGGGCATTGCCACCACCGGGCTCTATCGCCACTTCTCCGATCGGACCGCGCTGCTCACCGCGATGGTCGACCTGGTGCTCGCCGAAATACCCACCCCGCCCGCGGAATTAACGCACTGGCGGGACCGGATCAGGTACGAGGCGCGCCAGGAATGGCAGCTGTACCACAGGCATCCATGGATGCTGCCCACGCTGGCGCGTACCCGCCCGCCGGTCGGCCCGGCCCTGCTCGACATCCTGGAACGCACTTTCGCCGCGCTGAATCAGCCCGGCGTGCCACGCGAGGCCGTGCTGTCGATCTACCTCTCGGTGTCCGGCTTGGTCCAGGGACTGGCGATGCTGCCCCTGTCGGAGGAGCGGCGAACCGAGCGCACCGTGCTGGAACCTTCGGAGGAAACCTGGCGCGCGATAACGGAATTGGTGACGCCGGACAGCTATCCGATCCTAAACGAGCTGGCCGACTTCACTGGCCAGCGGAACGGGCCCGGCATCAGCACTACGTCGCCACGCGCCGCCACAGCAGCGCCCGGCCCCGAATCAGCCTGGCCCGCACTCGAATTCGACGATCTCTTCGAATCCGCCCTGGCCCTGCTCCTCGATGGCATCGCGGCCCGCTTCGGCCTACCCGAACCCGCTGACGCTCGAGCGGATTCGGCCCCGGAGCCCAAATGCGGAAAGGGCGCGGTGGAGAAAATGACCTCCACCGGCACCTCGAAGTAGGCCGCGATCCGCAACGCCAGATGCAAGCTCGGGCTACGCACACCGCCCTGCAGGTACCCGACCGTCTGGTAGTGCACCCCGAGCGCCTCGGACAGCTCTCGCCGCGAGATGCCACGCTCGGCGCGCAGCATCGCGATGCGGTTTGTAGATAACCTCGGTAGACACTCTGCAGCTCGATCACGCCGGGCGGCGGCAGCGAGCACGACACCGAGATCGTTTGAGCAACGGGCTACGACTGCTGGTCAAGCACAGCGGCGTCCTGCTGGGCGATTCCCGCGGGAGACGCCTGCACTTTCTCGACGCCGTCACCCCCGAACACGGCCACAATCATCTCGACCTTGAACACGGAAATCCAGCGCCCCCGAGGTGATCACGCTATCTGCGTCAGAACCCCGTTGCGGGACCACCGCATTGCCAGTCGTGGGACCACCGATAGCAGAACAGAAGTGGAACAGGTTATTGCGCTGTCGGGCGAACGCTTCGCGTTCCCGAACGACTTACGCTGATTTCCGGATGTGTCCCAAATCCGGATGTATCCCGAAAGATTGGTGATGCTCGGTACGGCCGGCGAACAGTGGTGTCGGTCAGAGGCGTGTCGCGGTGTGGACGAGGTCGGCAACGGCTTTGGATCTGCTGTGTGGTGGCCAAGCGATGACGGTCGTGACGGCCGGTGCGTCTGGCACGGGCACGACGGCATGATCGTCGCGTAGCTGGGTTCGCAGCGACTCGGGCACGACCGCGCAGGCCAGTCCGAGCGCGATCAGTTGGAATAGTTGGGTATGGTCGCGCACCTGCGGGCCGGGGCCCTCCGGATAGCTGCCATCCCGTCCAGGCCAGCGCGGCAGGGGCAGGTTCGTCAGGGTGTTGACCTCGGCCAACGGCAGATGCGCCCGGTTGGCGAGGGGATGACCCGCGGGCAGGACCACGACCTGCTGTTCGGTGTGCAGGTCCTCGGTGTCGAATCCGGCCGTCGTGTCGTAGGGCCGGTGGAGCAGAGCAACGTCGGCACGCCCGTTGCGTAGCAGGCCTTCCGGTTCGCCGGGCCCGCAGAGCATCACCTCGACTGCGACAGCGCCCGGTTCGGCGGCGTAGGCGTCCAGCAGCTTCGACAACAGTTCTCTGGACGCTCCTGCCTTGGTGGCCAGCACCACACCGGGCCGGTCGGCAGCGGCGCGGCGGGTGCGGCGCTCGGCGGCTTCGACCGCTTCGAGGGCGAGCCGGGCCTCCCGCAGTAGCACCGACCCGGCCTTGGTCAAAGTGATTGCGCGAGCGGCGCGGTGCAGCAGAACGACTCCGAGCCGCCGTTCGAGCTGCTGGATCGCCCGCGACAGCGGTGGTTGCGCCATGGAGAGCCGCTGTGCCGCCCGCCCGAAGTGCAACTCCTCGGCGACGGCGACGAAATATCGCAACTCCCGCGTCTCCACCAGGTCATGGTATCCGGCGATGACCACGACCAATACCCGTGCGGTATCGCGGCCCACCCGATGGGTCTTGGACGCTGCACCCGGAATCGCCGCAGGATCTGCGGTGTGAGTGAACAGACGATTGCGCTGGTGACCGGCGCGAACAAGGGAATCGGATACGAGATTGCCGCTGGCCTGGGCGCGCTCGGCTGGCGAATCGGTGTGGGCGCGCGTGATCGGCAACGCCGCGACACCGCGGTGGAGAAGCTGCGCGCGGCCGGAGTCGATGCGTTCGGTGTGCCGCTGGACGTGACCGACGATACGAGTGTGACCGCGGCGGCCAGTTTTATCGCCGACCACGCCGGAGGTCTGGACGTCCTGGTCAATAACGCGGCAATCGTCGGCGATCATCCACAGACACCCACCACGGTAGATCCCGCGACCCTGCGGACCGTCGTGGAAACCAATGTGATCGGTGTCATTCGGGTGACCAACGCGATGTTGCCGATGCTGCGCGATTCCGCATCTCCGCGCATCGTCAACATGTCCAGTAGCGTCGGTTCTCTCACCCTGCAAACCACGCCCGGTCTGCCCAGTACCGAGATCGGTTCTTTTGCCATCACCGCATACATGGCATCGAAGACGTTTCTCAACGCCGTCACGGTCCAATACGTCAAGGAACTGGGTGACACCAACATCCTGATCAACTCCGGCTGTCCCGGTTTCACCGCCACCGACCTCAACGGCTTTCGCGGCATCCGTACACCGCAACAGGGTGCGGCCATCGCGATTCGCCTCGCGACCCTGCCCGACGACGGCCCGACCGGCGGATTCTTCGACGACGCCGGAGCGGTGCCCTGGTGACAGGCCCACCGGTGGCCACCATTCCCGTTCTCGAAGTCAGCCGCGCGTCGTGCATCGGAGGAGAAGCAAGACAATGACAAAGGCAGTCAGATACGACGAGTTCGGCGGAATCGAGGTCTTGCGGGTCGACGATGTCGACCGCCCCGTGCCCGCGGCCGAGCAGGTCCTCGTGCAGGTCAAAGCGGCAGGCATCAACCCCGGTGAGGCAGCCATCCGAACCGGCGCGATGGCTGACATCTTTCCCTCGACCTTTCCGTCCGGGCAGGGCAGCGATCTCGCCGGGGTTGTCGCGGAAGTCGGCGTCGAAGTCGACCGATTCTCGGTCGGCGACGAGGTGGTCGGGTTCTCCGAGAAGCGGGCCGCTCAGGCCGAGTTGGTCCTGGTCGACGTCGACAACCTCACACCCAAACCGAACGACGTCCCTTGGGAGGTGGCGGGGGGCCTGCACGTCGCCGGGGTGACTGCATGGGGGGCAGTACATTCCGTGCAACTCGACAAGGGGGAGACCGTTGTCGTCTCCGCAGCAGCCGGAGGAGTCGGCTCGCTCGCCGTTCAGCTCGCGCGCCGTGCCGGAGCCACGGTCATCGGCCTGGCGAGCCAGCACAACCACGAGTGGCTGCAAAGCCACGGCGTGGTCCCGGTCGTATACGGTGACGGCGTCATCAACCGGATCAAGGCCGCCGCACCGGGCGGCATCGATGCCTTTATCGACACCCACGGCGGCGGGTACGTCGAACTGGCCCTTGCTCTTGGCGTCGCGGTCGAGCGGATCGACACCATCGCCGATTTCGCAGCGGCCGCGAAGTACGGAGTCAAGACCGAACCCGGAACCACCGCCAGGCCCGGCGCCGAGGTACTCGCCGAATTGGCCGCCCTGATCGCCGAGGGCCACCTCGAAGTCCCGATCGCGAACGTCTACCCGTTGACACAGGTCCGCCAGGCCTACACCGAACTCGAACGCCGACACACCCACGGCAAAATCGTGCTCGAGCCCTAACCTGTACCAACCCCGCACCGCCGCATGGGCATTGGACGCGATCTCCCTCTACGTCAGCGCCTACGCCCTGGAGCGCTTCAGCCTCGCCTACACCCTCGGACGAAACAGCCCTGACCCTCGGCTTGCCGAAGATCACCAGACCGCACCCACTCGGTCAGGACTGCTCCGCGACGAGGCCGCGAAACCGATGTCCCGTACCCAGGAATCGGCATATCAGTGCGCGCACGTGGCTGAGATGACTCGCCGCGTTGACCTTTGGTCGTCCAGCGGCAGTTCGAGCCGCGCCTCGAGCTCGAACAGAAACCGCTACCTCATCGGCTGGGGCGGCCGACTGCCCCGGTCCCAGCTGAACCGGGTTCAGTGAATCGGGCCGGAAACACCGTTAGATCCACCGTCCCGCACCCAGGCTCGGCCTCAACCTGCCGCCGTCAGTGCCCACCACGCCTTTCTGGAACGCGAGCGGGCTTGCGGGGCGGCGTATTCGATTCGCCGACGCGCCTCGGAGGCACTGATCCGCAGCAGATCACTCAATAGCTCCGCTGTATCCAGGTAGCCTGTGTCGGCGGCGAGACCACGGCGCTCGGCCTCGGCGACGGCCGCGACCATAGCCGCACCCAGTCGACGTCGGCGGCGTTCGGTTTCGACGAGGGTGCGCAGCAAGTCGACATCGGCCAGTTCCGACCATCTCCGTGGCGGAGCATCCGGTGCCACTGCAGTCGAATGTGTGTTCACCCGAAACAGACTACCTCATTCTCGAACATGTGTTCGATAATCGCTTTGGCTGGGTACGCCGTGTTCGGGCAGCGCCGCGACAGAGTGTTGGTGATGGCCGGGCTGGATGCTCGGGCTGTTGTTGCGCGCCGTGCCGAGTTTCAGCCGAATCCGACATCGCCGATCACAGATCGACAGAATGCGCATCGGGAAACGATGCCAGCCAACCCATTTCGGGTAGCCAGTTGACACGCGGTAATCGGCACGAGGGCGCGTTCGGCGTCAGCGTGGGGAGTGCCGGTACCTGGTGTCGCGTCGCAGTCCAACCTCTGGCGAGTTCCGTGGCGCTCCCGCTGCAGGCGACGCCGACAGCTTGTCACTCGTTGATCTAGTGAGTTCCGCAGCAGCGCTGGCCTTTTCGGGAGGAACGGGCTGCATGCGAGTTCACGTCAGGGCGAGGGGCCACTCAGCGGTGCCCGCCGGTGTGATCGTGGGAGCAGGTGTCGGTGCGGCGGCCGTCCACAGTGGTGGCTGCCTGCCCCGCGCCGTGGCCTTCCAGGGCCGCGAACGGTCCGCACTGGTTGGCGGTGATCCAGACGTGGACCATCGGATTGCCCGCGCCGGGGTTGATCGAGTTGGGCGGGCAGGTGCCCTGGGCGTCGGTGACACCGGCGACCTGGGGACCGTCGGCGCCGCTCTTCCAGCAGAGGTTGTCGTGGACGTGCCACTGCATCAGGGGCCCGCCGTAGTCCACCAGTTCGGTGTCGTCGATCTTCTTGCCCTTGGCGATATACATCGCCGAGACCAGGGTCCGATCGGCGCCGTCGACCCGGTAAACCAGGGACTCTGGGTGGGTGGCGTCGAGGAATCGGTCGTCGCGGATGTAGCCGGTGTTGATGTAATGCTCGTAACCGGTGGCCGAGTCGCCGATGGAGCGAAAGCCCAGTGCGCCGATGGAACTGACGTCGGCGAACGCGGGCAGCTGGTCGAGGGTGCTGCGAATCAGGGCGGTCGCGCGCTGCTCCTGCGCGGCGGTCACGCCGGGCACACCGGACACATCGACCGGGGTCGCCGGATCCCACGGCCGCGGCCATGCGGTGCCGGTCCCATGGTCCGTGTGGTCGCCGCCGGCGGCATGGGTGTGGTCGCCCGCGTCGTGGCTGTGCACATGTCCGGCGCCGCCGAGCATCGCCGCGACGGCGAGGGCACCGGCCAGACCCGCGGCGGTCGCGGTCGATGCCGTGGGCAATGACGCGTCTGGGCGCGCCAGGGCGACGGTCGCACCGGCAATCGCGAGCGCCCCCAGCGCCGCGCAGGTGCTGTCGAGGAACTGCGGCGCCTCCGCCGTGCCGAGGCCGTCGGGCCACGGCAGCCCCGCGAACCGCGTATACCCCCAGATCACCACCGCGACGAGGTTCACCCCGATCACCGTGACCGGCACGGCCTTTCGCGTGCTCAGCGACGCCAGCAGCCCGGCCGCGCATTGTGCTGCCGCGAGCACGACCATCAGCCGGGCGAGGGTGGCGTGCTCGGTATGCAGTCCCGCGGCGAACAGGTGCAACGCACCCGCCCCGACCGACGCCGCACCACCGAGCAGCAGGAATCCGTTGCGCCCACCAGCCATGTTCGATCTCCTTCGTTCGCCCTGGACGCTACTGTTTCGCGCGCTCAACGGCACATGCGTGCGTTGGTATTTGCGGTGAGAGGCGGTGTCGCCTATTTCGCCGATGGTGTGAGCGCGATTCTGCCGAATACCTCTCCGGTTTCCATTTTCTGGTGCGCCAGCACCGCTTGTTCCAGGGAAAGCGTCTCGTGCACAACCGCTTCCAGTTCGCCGCGAGCCGCGGTGGCGAACAGTTCGGCGGTCACGGCGCGTCGGTCGGGTGCGGGCACGGTGTCGGCGCTGAAGGTCGCGAATGACAGCGACTTCTTGAAGGCCGCGACCATCTCCGCGCCGAAGTCCGCCGGTGGCATGCCTGCCATTACTCCAACGGCCACCATGCGACCGTTCGGCTCGAGCCTGGTGAGGAACGACGGTAGATCCGCGCCTGCGGCGATGTCGATGATGACGTCGTAGCCCGCGGGAGCGTTCTCTGCACCCCGGCCGGCGCGGTCGAGCACGTGGGTCGCGCCGAGCTTGCGCAGACGATCGCCGCGCTCGGCCGATGAGGTCGTGACCGCGACCGCACCGGCGCCGCCACGAGCAGCGAGCTGGACAGCCATGACTCCGATGCCACCGGCTGCGCCACGCACCAGCACCGACTCGCCGCGTGCGAAATGCGCATGGCGCAAAGCGAAATGGGCCACCATTGCCGAGGTGCCGAGTGTCACCGCATCGACAGCCGACATGGTCTCCGAGAGGGGGACGAGCGTCTCGGCCGAGGCGACGGCGCGCTCGGCGTAGCCGCCGCCCTCACCGGTGAACGCCCACACGCGCTGACCGATCCACCCTGTGTCGACACCCTCGCCGACCTCGGTCACGGTGCCTGCGACCTCTTGGCCGGGGATGTGACCGGGCGTGGCTCCGTAGGCAGCCAGCGCGCCACTTCGGATCAGGGCGTCGATACCGCCGACACCGATCGCCTCGGTCGTGATCGATACCTGTCCGGCGGCCGGATTCGGGTCGGGGAGCTCGACCATCGCGAGGACCTCGGGACCTCCGAACGCTGGAACCATCACTGCATGCATTGGTTTCTCCGTGTTCTGTTCGATCGGTACAGACCAACCGAACGTAACGGACACCCCCGTCCGTTTAGCTAAAGTGAGAGCAGTGACCACTCGTTTGCCTCACACCCTGCGTTCCGACGCCCGGGACAACCGCGAACGCATCCTCGACGAGGCGCGCGCGGTGTTCGTCGCCAACGGCCTGGACGTGCCGATGCGGGAGATCGCCCGGCGCGCCGAGGTCGGCCCCGCCACCCTCTATCGCCATTTTCCGACCAAGGAGATGCTGGTCGCCGAGGCATTCACCGATCAGATGCTCGCCTGCCGGACCCTCGTGGACGAAGGGCTCGCCGACCCCGATCCCTGGCACGGCTTCTGCCTCGTCGTCGAGAAGCTCTGCGAGCTGCAAGCCCGCGACCGCGGCTTCGCCGCGGCCTTCATGTCCGCCTACCCGCATGCGATGGACTTCACCGCGATCCGCACCTCCTCGCTCACCGGCGCCGCCGAACTGATCCGCCGCGCCAAGGACACCGGCCGCCTGCGCCCCGATATCGGCCTCGACGACCTCATCCTCATGATCATGGCCAATAACGGCATCCACGCCGACACACCGGCAGCACGAACCGCGGCCTCCCGCCGCTTCGCCGCCCTCATGATCCAAGCGTTCCAAGCCTCACCGGCGTCCGCACCGCTACCACCGGTGCCACGATTGATGCCCGCGATGCCCCGCCGCAAATCCGAGAGGTCAATCACAGGATGACCGCAGGGCGACGCCCGGTCCGGTTCAAGCATTACGCCAAGGGGCACCTATGAAGGAATCTGTCTTGGCGGCACCCGAAGTCGACGATTTGATGCGTTCGTCGACACTCGAGTTTGCAGTCATCGCTGCTCAATGGTTGATTGCGCTGATCGGGTCGGTGCGCCGTGGGATCGGGGCCCGGACTGGGTGGGGACGCGACCCGAGGCGTCCGGGTCAAGGACTTGACCTTGCCCCCGGGGCAAGGCTCGAGCATGGTGGCATGAACGAGAAAACACAGCAGGAACTGATCGAATTCGTTTCCGGTGCGGCAGAGCAGCTGGGTGTGCCGGGTGTCGCCGTGGGGGTGTTGGCCGACGGGCGGGAAGAGTTCGCCTGCCATGGGGTGACGAGCATCGTCAACCCGCTGCCGGTCGATGCGGACACGATGTTCGTGGTGGGGTCGGTGAGTAAGACGTTCACCGCGACCGCGTTGATGCGGCTGGTCGCCCACGGCCGGGTGGAGTTGGATGCGCCTGTACGCCGCTATGTTCCGGAATTCGCCACTGCGGATGAAATCACCGTGTTGCAGCTGCTCAACCACACGGCCGGGCTGGAATGGAAGCTCGGCGTCGATCCGGGCGAAGGCAACGATGCTCTGGCGCGGCACGCGGCCGAACTCGCGGCCACGCCGCTTATCGCGGAGCCGGGAGGTCGGGCGTCCTACAGTCAGGCGGGGTTCAACCTGGCCGGACGCATCGTCGAGAACGTCACCGGGCTTACCTTCGAGCAAGCCGTCTTCTCGCTGTTGTTCGAGCCGATCGGGCTGGCACACAGCTGCTACGCGGTCAACGATGTGATGACTCGGCGGTTCGCGGTCGGCCACAACGCCGACGCCGACGGCAAGTTCGCGGTGGCCCGGCAGTGGAAGGACAACCGCTCCAACAATCCCGGCGGCGGTGTGGCGACCTCGGTGAGTGATCTGCTGCGGTGGGCGAGATTCCATCTCGGCGACGGCCGCACCGAGTCCGGTGAGCGCCTGCTGCCCACCGAAGAGCTGCATCGGATGCGCAACCAGACCGTGGAACTGCGCGGGACCACCTTGGGAGATGCGTTCGGGATCTGCTGGTTCCTGCGCGACATCGACGGTGTCGCGACCATCGGGCACGGTGGATCGGGCAACGGCCAGTTCGCCGACCTGCTCCTGGTGCCCGAGCACGATTTCGCTGTCACCGTGGTGTCCAACGCCGGCCCCGACGCCGGACTCGCATTCAACCGAGCCGTGGTCACCTGGGCGCTGGAACACTACCTCGGGGTGGTCGAACGCGACCCGGAACCGCTGCCCTACGACCAGGCGCGGGCAGCAGAGATCGTCGGGCACTACGAGAACGAGATGATGCGGCTCACCCTCGACAGCGACGGGACAGGACTGACGATCGCCTGCGCCATCAAACCGGAGTTCCGCGCCGCCACCGATACCGAACTGCCGCCCGACCTGCCACCGGCTACCCTCGGCCTGCTGCCCGGCGACACCGGCGACTACATCGTCACCGACGGAGGCCTGGTCGGACAGCGCGGGTTCTTCACCCGCGACCAGGACGGCGTCGTCACCGGGATCGATCTCGCCGGACGACTGTTCGCCCGAGCGTGAAACCAGCCGCAGACGACCGGTGCATTGGTGAAAGGAAACGCGCATGATCACCATCGGACAGCTCGCGCGGTATGCGGGCGTGACGACCAAAGCCGTGCGCGTCTACCACGACCGCGGCCTGCTACCCGAGCCCGAGCGAGACTCCTCCGGCTACCGCCGCTACCGCGCCGAAGACGCCGTGCAACTGGTCAAGATCAAGACACTGGCACGGGCAGGCGTCCCCCTGGCGCGAGTCAAACAACTGCTCGCCGCGAGCACCGGTGAGTTCACTGCGGCGATCAGCGAGATCGACCACCAGCTCGCCGAACGCGCCCAAGAGATCCGCCGCACCCGTGAGCAGATCGCCGAACTCGGCCGCGGTGACGGCCTGTTCGTGTCCACCGACGTCGCCGAATATCTGCACCGCCTACGGCAACTCGGCGTCAGCGAGCGTGCGGTCCAGATGGAACGCGACATCTGGATCCTGCTGCAATCGGTGGCCCCCGAGCAGGCCTCGGACTGGATCACCGACAAGCTCGACTCCATCGACGATCCCAAATTCCAGGCCATATACCTCGACTACGACGCAGCGTTCGACTGGCCGACCGACGACCCGCGCCTGCCGGACCTGGCCGACCGCACCCAGCGGTGGCTGGCAGACCGGCGCACCAGGGCAGGCCGGACCACCCCGGAGCTGGACCCCGCACTGATTCGCCTGGTCAACGACTCGGTCGGGATCACCTCACCCGCCTGGCAACAGCTGGCACACCTCGCGCACAAGGCAGCCGCCGAATGGCACCTCTGCCTCGGCACCGGGTAGCCCGCGGGTAGGTGCCGCGACTGAAGAACCTGCCCGGTTCGAGGGCAAAGCTGTGCGGCCTGGTTGGCCGATCGGATCTCGGCCAACCAGGCCACCTTGAACCGGCCCTGTTCGATGGACACCGAGGGCGCTCGCGGACGGCGTTCGCCCTTGCGGTTCGGGGCGGGAAAAGTCAATCCCTTCCAGAGCTGACAGATGCTGAAACTCCTTGCCCGCGAAGCCTTTATCGCCGATCAGATCGCATTTAGCTGGCAGCATCGCATGGTCACAGGCGTGCCCGATCAACTCGATCGCGACCCCGCGTTCGCCGATCTCGGGGTCTGCCAGGCACCAAGCCACCGACACACCGTGCGCGGCAGTGATCAGATACAACTTCACCCCCGAACAAAAGTGATCAGGAGCTGGAAGACGAGGCATACGCCGCCGATGATGCGCTCCGACAACGCTATCGCGCTGGGACGAAACGAGAATAAACAGTGAGCGAATTCTATGTTGAAGACATCTTCCCGGTCAGTTTCAGACCGAACCCATTCGTCGTCGGCCGGGCGGTGGGAGACTTCACGATCGGCCAACAGGTCGAGTTACACAAGAAGGATGGAACGACCTACCAGGGAATCCTGGAAGCGCTCGACTTCCACCAGTCCGCGCCGGGCAAGTTCTCGCTCGTCTTCTCCGCGGAGGTGTCGTCTCGAATCGTACCCGGCGACGTGGTCGCGACACGCGATCGTGAACATGGCATTCGCGCCGCTGAAGACTGAACGCGCCGGTGTCGCACGAGGCGATAGACCGCCAGCGGTCAACTCCCGGCGCCGAGCAAACGGGAGCGAGCGACGGGTTCGGCACCCGCGACTCGAATACGTCGACGAGGCGCCGATGAACGACTCACCGCTGCTCATGGCCAAGGCGCCCGCGAACATACGCCGCATGTACCGCCTCTTGAACCTGCTGCCGGGCATGAAACGGTCCACCCGCATCGTGCGGTTCCGGTTCTGATAAAACGACCTGCGACACGAAGAGCCACCGATGAGCGCCGCCACCGAAATCATTGCGCCGCGACCGGATGGCCCCTGCCACGATGGTATCCCCGAATCCCCGCCGAACAGGTTGGGATCTCGGGACGTTTCATCCACTCCAAAGACCCGGTGGAAACGCGATGTCATCTGGGGCGCCACCGATGACCGACAGCTGGTTGGCGTTGGTCGAGCCATCCAGCCGGTAGCAGAATCATCCGTATTGAGCGGGGTCCCAGGTACGGGTCGGCTTGTTGGTGATGATGAACCGCAATGCCTTGATCATGATGTCACCTCCTTCCTGGGGCTCGGTCGGGCGCGGACAGGACTTGTGGGGTACCGCCGCAGGGTGAACGGCCTGGGGATCGCGGCATTGGTCACGATCGGGCGGGTATCACCGCCGCCGATGACGCGCAGAGAGGTGTTCTCGATGACGGTGGTGGCCGCATCGGTGACCAGGTCGTGGGCGACCGCGGCGCCGGCGCAGGTGAAGGGGCCGGAGCTGAAGGGCACAAATGGGCCGTGTTCGCTCGGTCGAATCCAGCGGTCGGGTTGGAATGCCCCTGGCCTGGTCCAGTGTTCGTTGTCGTGATGGAGCAGATAGGGGCTGACCGACAGCAGGTCGCCGGTCTGGAAGGCGATCCCCCCGAACTCGGCGGGATAGGGGACGGGACGGCTGACCATCCAGGAGACCGGCCGGTGCCGCAGGGCCTCACGTACCACCCAGTCGACAGGCCAAGGCCATCGTGAGCCGGGAGAGTGGAGACTGCCCAGCAGCACCGACCACGCGAGCGAGTAGCCCAGCGGTCCCACAATGGACCGGAACATCAGCACATACAGCTGCGCCACCGTTGTATCGGCAACGCCGTCGGGACAGGCACCGATCACGGCATCGAGCAGATCCCGTGGTTCGGCTTCCGCAGTGCGCCCGGTGGCGCTGCGCCGGTCCCGGATCTGCTCGTTCAGCGCGGTGGACAGCTTGGCGCGCAACAGCTGCGCCCGCGCCCGCTGCGCCATTCGGGCCGGGCGAAGCGCGCCCACGCGCGCATTTCGCTCCAGTAACTGCCGCAACTCGGGAGAACCATCGGGGTGCAGCAACACGTCCGCGGTGCACCGATACACCAGCTCGACCCCCGCTGCGGGCCAGCGGGTGACGGAGGGCATTTCGATCACCGCCGCCGCCAAGGACTCGCGATACTCGGGCGTATGCGTCCGCAGAAACGCGCGCACCGCGCGGCCGAAATCGACCTGAGCAGACCGCGAAGGCAGCATAGAACCGAAGAACCCGGACTTCCCCGCATTGAAAGCGCGGTCACTCAACACCGTCAGCGCCAGATCCGTATCGCCGACACACCACCCGCCCCACGGCAGCCCGAACACCTCTACCGGGCTGGTCCGCCGCAGATTCTCGAGGAAACCCAACGGATCACGCCGGAATCGGCGCATCTCTGCAAAACCCATCGGACGGTCCTCTCATAGAGAGGGTGAGCGATTCATCAGATGTTTTCGAGCGGATTTATCCACTGGCTGTGCGTACAAACGCAGATCAAGCATAGTCCCGACTAATTTTGACCAATTAGACCGTGGAGGTCGACCACGAGGCGAGTACCCGCCTGGGCCTATCGAACACTGTGCCAGCAGTGATATCGGTTCACGATCACCCGCGACCGCCGGCAACCGGTCATTGAGGTCTAACCGGTGCAAACCTGATCCGCCTCGGCGAGGGTTCCCGTTGCCAGGCGCGCGTACATGAACATGTCGCGGCGTCGATTGCCGACCTTCTGCCACGATCTGAGGAGCCCTTCGCATTCGAAACCGGCTCTCTCCGCAGTGCGGATCGAAGCGCGGTTCCAAGGTTCCACATAGAGCTGGAGCCGTGGGATATGCAGCTCTTCCAGTGCCCAGGTAGCCATTGCCGCCAGAGCATGCGCGGCGACGCCATGGCCGCGGGCAGAGCGGACCACCCAGTAGCCGAGCGATGCGCGGCCTTCGTCGATGTCCCTCAAGCACAGGTCGATACTTCCCAGTGGTGTGTTGTCCGGTCGCCGGACGATCACCATCGGGTATCCGGTTCGATCGGTCGCTCGTTGCCGCTGGCGTTCGACAAACCGCGTTGCGGCCTCGCGCGAGAAGGTCGCCGGCACCGTGGTTATAGGAATCAGGTCGTCGGCAGAGGCTTCCGTAACAAGCTCGAAGTCTGCCGCAGACAACGACCACGGGCGGAGTTCCAAGTCTGCGGTGGCTCTCAGATGCGGTATTTGCAGAGCATCGTCCATGGTCAGCCTCCCCACAATATGCACAGGATATCGGCCCGGTGTCTCACCATTACCACTTCCATTTCCGAGTACCGCAGGCACACGCCGACCCCCGCAATTCGATCGCCTCCGGCAGGCATCGGCCGGTTCACCGCGCGATAGAGGACGGAGCCGAGCCGGAAAGCTGGGCAGGTCGGCGACTACCCGTCCCGAAGGTAGTACCGAACTCCTCGGGCTGAAAGGCACTACTTCGATCCGGGCGAACGTCACCTCGCCCGGCGGGAAGTCGCCAATGATATGGCGCATGGATGCGGTCACACGTGACACATCGCATGCCGCCGAGCCACGACTGCCTCGCCCTCCTCTACCCCTCGTCGTCAGTCGAACCGGCCGAGCCGATGCAACAAGTCGATGGGGCGATCTCGACACCGAGCTTGGTGAGCACGGCGCAGACCGACTCGACACCCATCGCAGGCCACCGGGCTCCCGCCGACCCTGATGCTCGCTGATGAATTCGACGATCAACGCCCGGGCCGGTCCAGCTCGGCCGCGAAGAGCGGTATGCCTTCGTTGTCGCGACATACAAGAAATCTGGCAAGAATGTCGACCGTGCGGAACTGTGGCGCTGCCTCGACTACCTGCGCCCCGGGCGACACCCCAGTGGTGCCGTCGATGGATCGGCTCGGCCGCTCGCTGCAGGATCTGATCTCGATCGTCGCCGGACTCCGCAAGCGCGGCACCGGATTCCGGTCCCGACACGAAGCACTCGACACCACCACACCGGGCGAGTGCCGGGTCTTCCACGTCTACGCCGCGCTCGCCGAGTTCATCCGCGAACTCATCGTCGACGGCACCAACGAGGGCTTGGCCGCTGCTCGCGCCTGCCGGCAGCGCCTCGGTCGCCCACCAGCTATGTCCCCGGAGCAGACCACGCACGCTCGCGCCATGCTTACCCGCCCCGATGCCACGGTGTCGTCGATCGCACGCGTTCTCGGCGCGCTCCACGATCTACGAATACGTGCCCGAGCTCGGCACTGGACAGGCGAGCCTCGAAGCCGAACCCACCGAGCTAGTCGTCGTCGTGCCCGGCGAGTTGCCGCCCCAGTAGCCTGGCGGCGTCGACGATGTCACTCAATGATTGGTCATACCTGGGGCCGTCGTCGTCATCGAACTCGAGGGCCTCGGTGAGCCGGAGCGCGTGTCGCACCATGACCTGCTCACCCACCACGACGAGCCCGCCGATAGTGCCCGTGCTGCCGATCTTGGTGAGTGCGGCCACGAGATCGACCTGGTCGGCCCTGGCGAATGGCCTATCGATGTGGATCCAATCCCCGCGATTCGTGGCGACTACCCGTCTGATCACGACATCCGGTGCGGCCCAGTCTTCTTCAGCGTCCAAGACCTTGATGCTGATGCTGTCGGGCTCAATGTGCGCACCGTAACTGTTCTCGGCAATGAGTTGGACCAGAGTGTCCCACTCGTCGCTCTGTTCCATGTGTTCCCCCGTCCACGATCAGCAACGTCCCGCTGAAACCAAGCGTAGCAGGATCCGCTGCGGCAGAAGCGAATTCGTCCAACCGATACGATGCCGTACCCGACTGACTCCGACCACCGATAGTGACCTGGGACGGGAATGTTATCTGCGGTCGAGCGCGCTGCGTAGTTACGTGTTGGGCGTAAATCGCCAACTTGGCGGCGCCATCACGGCGTGGCCGTTTTCGTTCGTGTCACAGCGCCTGTGCGCCTATCTCTCGGTGGGCGTTCTTGACCGCATCAACGATCTCCGCCCTACGCCGACAACCTCTGGCAGCTGCGTCGACACCCTCTACATCATCGAGTTCAACGAGGTCGACGGCTCGAACCTGCAACATCACAGCTCGATCAGTCGAGATCGACCCCAGCCTTCCCGGTGGGCTCCGTCATCGCGCACCGTCATCGCGCCGCCACCACGATCGAGTAGATCACTACCCTAGCGACTCCGAATCTGCACAAACAGACTGCTCCGTATCTGATGCTCGACACAACGACCGAAAGGACAGCCATGAACAAGATCGCCACCACCCTCGCCACCTGCCTCCTCGCGGTCGGCGCCACCGCCGCCCTCGTCACCGGCATCGCCGCGGCCAACCCTGGCGGCACCTACATCGGCAACTACGCCACCCTGGCCGCCTGCGAGGCCGACGGCCAGTCACCCAGCACCGGAGGCACCCACTACGTCTGCGAGCTGCAGGCCGACGGCACCTACGACCTGTACACCGGCGTCCCCGCCTGACCCCGGTCCACGACCAGGCGCTCAACACGCCATCCCCTTCGGGTCCCCGTAGTAATCGCCGAAAATCCAATGAAGCTCGCGTAGCGGCTGGCCTTGCAGCCGGATCAGGCCGACCGGCCTTCACGGGCCGATCGTCGTTGATTCCCTTCACGGCCACGAATGGCTGGCGGTCAGCTGGCTTCGCGCTTCGCCGATCTCGCCCTCGGGTCGGCGAATTCAGTACTGGTCCTGGCCATGTGCGAGCGGATTCGGCTCGGATTCGTCCGCCGCGATCCCGCGGCCTGTTGCCGGGACCACGCACAGGACGAGAATCAGCAGGCTCACCATGATCGGGATGAACAAGTAGGCGAAACCGCTGTTGAACAGTTGCGCGATACTCGCGATCAGCCCCACCCCGGACGCAAGGATCAACAGAACTCGGCCCGCAGTCCTTTCCGCCAGCAGCAGGAATCCGCCGACGTACCAGAGCAGGCCGATGGCCACGGCGACGATCCCCATGATGATCTGGTTCCTGTACTGGCCGATCTCGACTGGCGATTCGCGGGCGCGATCTTCGATGCCGACCATTACATAGAGGATCCACAGGATTCCGGCGATTCCGGTCAGCACACCGAGGATCAGCGCGATGAAGGCCGCGGTGACCGCGGTTGCGCCCCGCAGGTCGGGCTTCGGCAACTCCAGCTGACCATGCGGGTCTTTCATAGCCCAATCCCCTTCTCGTTTCGCACGAACCTACTGTGCGGGCAGTAGCGATTGTGCGATGTGTCAGTAACTTCTCATCACGAGAAACGCAGTGCTCGACGCCTCGACGGAGCTAGGCGTGTCACGTTCGACGGACGGTGCTGCCTCGATGATTCGGGTTCGACCGACCACCTATCGAACAGCGCTTGGAGGTTGGATTTCCGGTGATCACTACCAAAACCCCAGAATCGCTCGACAGCTCACGATCGCCCGGCCGGCGCACCCTCACCAGAAACGACCAACGAAGCCGACAACCCCGAACACGTCGCCGACCTCGCCGACGAATTCCACCCCAGCACAACACCTGATGAGCACCCTGCCGCGCTGAAAACCGAGAGCGCAGCAGGGAAACGCACGGTCTGGAGGAGACCTCCAGGTGTTGCCCTGCACCTGCCTCCAGGCCGTGCCCACCAGCGACACAGCATCTGCCGGTTGCCAGTTGATCTGGTGTGCGGTCTCGCCGATGAGCCGCGATACGTCAGGTATGGGCAGATTGTCGCGATCGTTTTCTGCCGGATCGGTGACGCAACCCGAGTTGCAGCACCCTCATTTCGAGGGAGCTAGGTCAGCAGAAAGGGGGTGGATCGGTGGCGGGATTCGAGCCCACGACGCGGGTGACGGTGTCGGCGAACGTGCTACGACTTCTTCAATCCGTCCAGCGCCCTGCGGGCTTGGTTTTCGGCGATCGCGGCGAGCTCGTCCCGGTTCACCGGGGCTTCACCCTTCGCCCGCAGGACAGCGACTTCCACTCGCACCGAGACATTGCTGTCCTGCACGCCCACGACGTAGGTCATTCCGTTGCCGGTGTCCGTGGTCGCGGTATGCCAGTAGCCTGGACCGCCGATTCCGGTGACCTCGCCCGAGGCCCGCCCCGATCCAGTGGCGGCGGTGTCGGTCTGTTTCCAACGGTCGTAGGCGGGGGCGGCGTCGGCGCCGGTGATCTGGGCCTGGAGGCCGATACCGGCTTCATCGACGGTGGCGTCGTCGGGGACGGTCGAGGGGCTGGTGTAGCGGATGGCGCAGTACAGGTTGCCGCCGTCGGAGTTATTCGGCGGGAATTCCTGGTGCACAGGGGCTTCCCTCGGGGTGGACGACCACCTGTGCAACGGCGCGGGGTCGACAAGATCACACGCGTTGGTGATCCGACTCATCGAATAGATCCCCGGCGCCGGTTCCCGACGGGATGTCATCGTGGCCGCAGCCGCACTGGACGAGGCCGAGGTGCTGGACGGGGCTGGGGCGGCGGCGGACCCGCTGTCTGTGTCGCCGACGACGACACCGATCACCACACCGAGACCAAGCACCACCGCCAGCCCGAGAACACCGACAACGATCAGACCCGTTCTGCCAGTACGCGGCGGGTACGACGGTGGTGGTGGGCCGTATCCGGTAATGGGCTGACCGGGGGCGGCCCCGGGCGCAGGCATGTACCTGCCCGAGTCCGGGACGCCCCAGCCGCCAACTGGCGGATCAGGTTGTCGCACAGCAGGATCGGCGCCATCCGACGTCGACCGATCGTCAGGTCCGCACTGGGAATCGGTCCTCCCCATAGCCCCTCCGGTTCCGCAACGGGCGCCCCGTCGACCTCGACTCCAACCCGATCGTATTCCAGCCACCGTCCGTCGTGCGCACCGTTCCCACCGGTCCGCTCGAGCCGCCGGACTCTACTTCTCCCGCAGACCGTCCAGCGTCCTGCGGACCTGGGACCTGGCGATCGAATCGAGTTCGTCCCGTAACACCGCGGGAGAACCCTGCTCACGCGTGAGGGAGATCTTCACCCGCACCGAGACATTGCCGTCCTGCACACAGACGACGTAGGCGATGTTCGCGACGAGATTTCCTCTGACTTCGGAATACCAGTAGCCCTGATTACCAATTCCGGTGACCTCACCGGAAGCCGACTCCGCTTCGGGTGTGGCGACATCGGCGTGCTTCCAATGGTCGTAGAAGGGCGGCGCCGCACCATTGGTGAACTCGGCCTCGACGCTCATGCCCGCCGTGTTCATGGGGAACTCGCCGGCGGTCGCGCTGGTATACCCGGCATCGCACTTCAGGCCGCCGCTTCCGTAGGCGGTCGGCCGCGTTTCCCTATGCTCGGGAACACCTTTCGGCGTGGGTGACCACTTGGTCAACGGCGTGGGATCGACAAGATCGCAGGCATTGGTGATCGCATTCATCGAATAGGTCCCGGCTTCCCGCCGGGCGGTAGCCGAGGCCACGGCGGACTCACTGCTACTGATGCCGCCACGACCGACGACGACGCCGATCGCCACACCGAGCCCCAGCACCACCACAAGCCCGAGAACACCAGCGATGATGAGAACCGTTCGTCCGCTGCCGGTCGATGGTGGCGGATACGACAGCGTCGGCCCATATCCCTGGCCAGGTGGCCCGTCAGGCATGACCCAGCCGCCAGCCGACGGATCCGGTTGCCGCACAGCGGGATCGATGCCGCCCGGCATAGGCGACTGACCGTCAGGTCCGCGCTGGGAATCGGTCATCCCTATAGCCCTTCGATTCCGCAACGGGCTCCCCCGTCGCCCCGCAACTCAGAGCCGATCGTATTCCCGCCACCATCGTCGCGGGCAGCAACGGTCGGTGCCGCTGCCCGTGTCAGCGGCCAGTTGAAAACTCGCCACTGGCGGCGACATAGTGCGGAGTTATGTGGCCGCCCCAGCAAACGAGTGGCGGCGACGATCGAGCTTGGCGACTCTCCGATCATGCGGCTACTTATGGTGCATTCCGCCGACTCGGGATGCCTCCCAACCGGGTGGCTACAGCGCGAGCATGGCGGCAGCGACCCGGTCGACCTCGGCGTGGCGCAGAGCGGTACCCATGTCGTCGAGGACGAGCAGTCGCGCACCAGGGATTTCGGCGGCGAGGACCTCGCCGTTGCCGACCGGGAAGAACGGGTCGGCGCGACCGTGCACCACGAGCGTCGGCACGTCGAGCTCACCGAGCCGGCCCCGCCAGCGCGGGGCGCAGTCGATCCGGGAGAACACCATCCCGAGCTGGTTCGCCTGGTGCACCGCGGGATCGCTCGACGGTGTCCGGTCCCAGATTCGGGCCGCCGTCGCCCGCGCGTCCTCCAGATCGTTACCCATCGGCTCGGCCCCCGAGGCGGCGAACGCCGCGACAGCGTCGCGGTCGGTCCAGTCCGGCCGTGCGCGGGAAAACAGTTTGCCCATGACCGCGAGGTCGTGGTCCGGCAGGTCCTCGTCGACCGGGCCCGGCGCCACCGGCCGGGTGCCGACGAGGGTCAGTGCGGAGAACACGTCCGGGTGGTCCAGCGCGGCGACCTGAGCGACCATCCCACCGACGCCGACGCCACCGAGATGGGCGGTCCCGGCTCCGAGAACCTCGACCAGTGCGGCCGCGTCGGCGACAAGGTCCCGCAGGTCGTAGGAGGGATTTTCCGGGTCGAGGGTTGTCGACGCGCCGGAGTCACGCAGGTCGTAGCGGACCACGTGCCGCCCGCCGGACGCGAGCCGCTCGCACAGCGCGTCGGGCCAGGACAACATCGTTGTGCCGCCGACCAGCAAGACCAGCGGATCGTCCGCGCGGCCGAAGCTCTCGATGCCGAGATCCACACCGTTCGCCCGCACCGAGGTCATGCCCAATCGAAACGGTCTCACCATGCCTGGACTCCTGTCTGTCGGTATACCCAGAGGTATCGACGACAGATTCGCCAGAAAGTCATCGGTGGAGCCGAGATCGTATCCACACTCCACCGCAATCGCCCCGGATCGGGGAGTATCCGTGTTCGCTGGCCATTCCGTCAGTTGATGAAACCACCGCGTCGTGCGCGGAGGCCGTGGAGTAGTCGCCCGGTTGACTGCCGGTCCAGCGACGGAGCGGCGTGCCGTCTCCGCGCAGCCGTGGGGGACTGCCTGGCAGCCGCCGGGCGACCTTGTCGGTGTCGGGGCCAGTCGGCGAAGGGTATTGCGCTCGTGGATCTTTCGGACACGCCCGGCGGTGGAACAATCGCCTGGCGTGGCTGGACAGGCCGGAGGCATCGCGCACGAGCCGAGTCAGCTCGGCGGCGGTTCCCACCACGGGGATCGACGAGCACACCAAGGCCCTCATTGCCGGATACTGGGCCCGCGGTTTCAGCTGGGCAATCGCCTTCAACACATCCGCTACTGCCGTCACGCGTGCGTTCGAAATCGATGCCTGGCAGCGCCGAGGGCCCGGTTCCAGCCGACGTGCCCCTGCTAACCGACGCGCTGCTCGCGGGCGTGGGCGTCGAGGCGGGCGAGTTCCTTGGCGTAGATGCGGTGCACCCTGCGCGGTGCGATGATCCGCTCGACGAAGCCGGCGACGCCGGTCTCGCCATCGAAACGGGAGGTGATGTTCACCAGCGCCTGCTCGCCTTGCGGGGTCACGGTAAACGTCGTGACGAGGCCGGAGCCGTTGGTGTCGGTCTGGACCAGGGTTCTGCCCGGCTCCGGCTCGGTGACCTGCATCCGGAGTTCCCGGACGCCCCCAGCGAAGTTGATCTTGAATCGGACGACGGAGCCCGTGCCCACGCCGCCCTGCTCGACTTGGAAGTCGTAGAAGGGGGGCGGCAGGAACCGAGAGTGAAGTTGCATGTCTGCCAGGTACTGGTAGACCTCGTCCGCGGGAGCGTCAATAGTGCGCTCAGCGGACGCGACGACGATGTGAGCCATGAGTCTGGCCTCCATGTTTGTGGGTTGAAGTGCTGGATTCGGCCCGCCGCTGCGGCGGGGCTCGATAGCTGGTTCAGACCGTCTTGATGGTGCCGCCGTCGATGACGTAGTCGGCGCCGGTGATGTTGCCTGCGACGTCGGACAGCAGGAACGCGACCAGGGCGGCGACTTCCTCGGCTTCGCTCATGCGGCCGGTCGTGATGTTCTGGGCCTTCGCGAGTTGCTGGACGAATTCGACGAGGCTGATGCCGGATGCGGCAGCCAGTTGGGCGACCGGGCCGTTGGGGTTCTCATACACGGTGGTGCGGACCAGGCCGGGGGAGATGGTGTTCACGCGCACGCCCTGGGGACCGAATTCCTCGGCGAGGGACTTGCCGAGCGCGGTGACCGCCGCCTTGACCGCGGCGTAGCTGGCCGGGACGCCCAGGGGCATCCGGGCGACGGCGGAGGAGATGTTGACGATTGCACCGCGGCGCTCGATCAGGCTGGGCAGGGCCGCGCGCGTGGCACGGACGGTGGCGAGCACATTGATCTCGAACATACTGGTCCACTGGGTGTCGCCGCCGTCGAGGAAACCGAGGGTGGCCGCGTCGCCGCCTCCCACGTTGTTCACCAGCAGGTCGATACCACCCAGCTCAGCCAGAGCACTGTCGACGAGGGCGGAGACCCCCTCGGCGGTGCTCAGATCGGCCGACACCGCAAACGCGCCGGTGTCCTTCAGCTCGGGGGTGACGGTGCGGGCGGCGCCCACGACCCGGACGCCTTCGTCGATGAGGGTCCGCACGGTGGCCAGGCCGATGCCGCGGCTGGCACCGGTCACGATCGCTGTCTTGGCAGTGAGGTTGAGGTTCATGACACTCCAATTCTCGAACTAGCAGGTGAAAGGGATATTTCGGCCAGGGCGGCGCGCCTTGGCCCGGCCGGGTTCAGGCGTTGAATCCTCGTCATGAGGCCCGACCCATGTTGTTATGGCCTGAAATGTTCAAGTCATATATATCATGGGTTGAAGTAGTTTGCTAGTCTGGAGTCATGACGATGCTGGACGTGCAGGCCGCAGCGCAGTGGGAGCTGGGCAAGCTCGTGCACGAGCTGGACATGCAGAACAACGCCCGCATGCGCGAACGCGTAGCCAAACTCGGACTCACCCCCGCGCATGCCTCGGCGTTGTGCGAGCTGACCGGCCCGATGACCATGCGTGAGCTGGCAGGGCTGATGGCCTGCGAACCGTCGAACGCCACCGTCGTGATCGACAAGCTCGAGGCCATGCGGCTGATCGAACGACGCCCCCATCCCACCGACCGCCGGGCCAAGCAGCTGACCCTGACCCCCGAAGGCGCCCAACGCCGGGCCGATCTGCTCGAGCTCCTGAACGAGGAGCCTTTCGTGACGGGCCTGACCCGGCAGGAACAGGACATACTCCGGGACCTGCTGCAGCGAGCCATCTCCCGCGCGGAATCGCCCAGAGCTGAAGGTGTCCGCAAGCAGACCGCGCCGACGAGCACAACGCACTGAGCCACGCAACACGGTCGGACAAACGCGGATGACCCGTCGTCCCCTCGAGGTGTCGACGCACCGCTTCTCACTCGATCGCGTACGAAATCGACCTGACGCCTGAGAACTACGACAAACTGGAGGCGGCTCTGCGCCCGTTCATCGAAAGTGGCCGCAAGGTCGGCCGAGTTCGGCGGCGGGCACACGAAGAACTCGAGGTCGAGCCCA
Organism: Nocardia pseudovaccinii; assembly: GCF_050942345.1. Lineage (NCBI taxonomy): Bacteria > Bacillati > Actinomycetota > Actinomycetes > Mycobacteriales > Nocardiaceae > Nocardia > Nocardia pseudovaccinii. Next base: position 250,164 of record NZ_CP192074.1, on the reverse strand, counting down.
GTTCCGAATAGGGGTAGTACAGCTCTACGGAATCCGGCGCTAAGCCAGTACCGCAGATAATGCACCCCCGGGCCAGTACAACCAAACCCGCTGGTTCAGCAGCGGTTCCGAAAATCTTCGCGGACAGCGATGACTCCTCCGACGGTGCTCCGTCCTATCTGTTGAACGCGCTACCAACCCGGCGCGACCGACTAGAAGGACCAAAAATGACCACCGCCAACCTCTCCGACGACATCACACCCGACCGTCCCGGCAAGATCGGCAACCGCGCTCTGTGGACCCTGCAGATCCTGCTCGGCCTGTTCTTCATCATCGCCTCCGGCGGGCCGAAGCTCGTTATGCCGAACGCCCTGACCGACAACGCCCCAGAGAATCTGACCATCCCCCTCGCGCTGCTCGTCTTCATCGGAGTCGCGGAGGTCGCGGGCGGTGTCGGCCTGATGGTGCCACGGCTCAGTGCCCTGGCTGCCGCGGGGCTGTCGGTTCTCACCGTGCTCGCCGCCGGGACGCAGGCTTTCGTCGCCGACAAGCCCTTGATGGGCATTTTCCCGCTGGTGCTCGCCGCGATCTTCGCCTGGATCACCTACCAGCGCCGCGCCACCATCACCGACCTGCGCAACTCGCTCTCGCGATGACAAATCCATACCTACGACCCGCGATCGGTGGCCCACCCACCGATCGCCGGTCGTGCGTTCTCGGATCGGGACGTTGTCACCGGAATAGCCTGCACAGCAACGGTTTTCGTATGTCGGAGCCCACTTTCAAGAAAGTCACGCTAAACGGTTTCGCCATGACCGAATCCGGGGGCGAGGAAATAACTGCCGAATCCGGCACTAGCGGGTTATCGCACAGACGCCGGACCAACATCACAGCCGTGGCCAGCGAAAACTGTCCTCGCTCCGGGCGGCCGTTCGGTTCGGCACCAGTTGCCGAGTGTCGATTCTGTAGGAGAAACCACCTGGCTCAACAGATTTGCGGATGTAGTACTTCCAGCGCCACCTCGCTTCGGACGGCAGCTATCCCCGCACAACATGATCAAAGACAAGTCAGACTTGTACTCCCCGAGAGTGTCGATGAGCCTGCGGACCGAGGTGACATTCAGTAGATGAGACCTGGACGCATTCAGTGAGCGGCGACCAGGCGCTTCACGACTGTCGGGCCGACTCTTCCGTCCTGTCCCTGCGCAAGGTTTCCACGAGGGTGACCAGGAGGACGAGGTTGGGGATATCCTCGTCGAACTCAGTTTCTGATACTTCGTTCCCCGCGTAGCTGAGGCCCACACAGCCGAAACTCATGACGGACACGTAGGTGAAGCGCGATACCTCGGGCCAGGGCACCATGGTGCCCTTGACGGATATCCCGGACCGGTCGACGACGAACGGTCCGAATTCGAGGCGGCGACCTTCGGCGATATCCTGCAGCATGGCCGGGAGTCGCACCCGGGTCACAGTCCGCTGGATCGTGGAGACCAACTCGGCGACGCCGTCGAATTGATTCTCGGTGATCTTCAGTTTCGTGCCGTCGCGGTGTCGCACAGTGATTGTCGGGTCCAGTCGGAGCGACGAATCGAGTTGGGAGCCATTAGATTTGACGTATCGTCCGATCTCGCCGTAGATATCGGCTTCGTCCCAGCGGATCGTGTGCGCGTCCGTGGTCGTATCGAAATGCACCAGCCCACCGTCGAACAGGTGGATCCGGAAACTTGTGGCAGAAAGCGCCCGCTCGAGCATGTACAAGGCAGCGCTGCCGGTCAGCAGACAGACGGGCAGTCCTATCGCCCATCGTGCGCCGCCGAGGTCCTCGGCCATAGGGCCGGAGAAGAAGAACAGCACCACGCCCGCGGCCGTTGCGGCGGCAGGCAGCGCGGCCCCCCACAGACCCGTGACGATCTGCCCGAGCGATGCTAAGTATCGACGACGCTCACTGCCGAGCCCCGCCTCGGTGGCGAGGCGCCCGACGTCACTTTCGCGCTTGTCCAGCGTATGCCGCTGCCACAGCAGGATCGGCAGCACCAGTAACCCGATCAACACGAACATGCAACCACCGACGACAATGATCCCGACGGCTTTCGGCATGCCGGATGCCTCCCCACATCGATTCCGCGCGGCCCTGGCGGCGCCGCGCGGGGCAAGTGTAGATCGGTGAGATCGCCCATGTGCGTTGAATTTCACCGACCGACTCGACTTCACGACCACGCTGGACCGCGTCAGCGCCGGATCCGGCCAAACTGTTGGCGAATCCCGACAACATCGCGGCGAACACCTGTTCGTCAGGCCGCAGCAGCGAGATGCCGTCTACCAGGTGCAGCCGCGCCGCACCCGGCGCTCCACCACCGTTCGAACCCATCACGCCACCCTCTCGGAGAATCGCAGGTCAACGCGCCGCTACGGCAGGTCGCAACCCGCCGCCGGGGTTGCCCCGAGTACCCATCGTCACAGGCCGAATGGTTGAATTCCCTTGGCGGTCGCCATAATTGCCAGGCTTTGGAAGCGGAAGTTCTGTTTGTACGGCCTGAGCCAGGAGCTCTCTTGTACCGCTGGGGATTTGGCCGCTGCTGTCCGTGATCCTGGCCGTCACATCCCTGACGCTCGTGGCATTGTTCAGGGCCAGACGCGAAGACATCCCCGCTGTGTTCGCTTCTTTCACACGAGGTTTCGGTCTGCACCGAAGCTCAAACCGAAGTCTTTGCGGGGCATCCGAGGTCCGCGCGGGCACCGACGGCGGTAGTGGCGGTCATTCTGGAGGGAGCAACCCTCACCAGGAGTAGCCGTGAACAAGCGCGGTGCGCATCCGGACCCGGTGCAGCGTCGTGGAACCAGTCAGGTGGCTCGCGTCAGCTGGCCGCGGCGCTGCGCGATGCGCTCGACACCATTCCCGCCCCGGCTCGTGCGGTATTCGTCTTGATGGACATCGAGTACCTGACGACGCAGGAGGTAGCCGCGACGCTGGGGGTCTCCGCTGCGAGCGTCCGTCGGCGGCGGGCGCAGGCGCTATCGATCCTGAGAACCCCGAGCCCCGTCCACAACCTCGCGCAGTACCGAGCGGACTTGGCGGCCTACCTGCACGACGTTGACCTGAGCGCACTGCTGGGGCAGCCGCTCGGCCGCGGAGCTCGTCATCGGTGCGATCAATGCGACCAACCGCTCGGGCGGCGCGCCAGATCCGGTCGCCCACCACGATATTGCAGCAACGCGTGCCGTCAGCGTGCCCACCGCCTCCGCCGCAGCCAGTCATACGTCAGCTTTACGCACCTCACCGCCGATCTCGACCCCGAGGCCACCGTGCACGCCGACGCAGCACAGCAGCATACAAAAGGGTGCACGTACCTTATGTCGGGGTCGCCCGCTTCTTTTCGAGGCTGGAAATGATCGAACCGGGCATCGTGCCGATCGGCCGCTGGTGTCCGACACATCTGATGGCAGTTCGGAGTTGATGTCGACCCCGATGGCCTCGATAGAACTTGATGTTCTCGCTGTCGAACTGCAATTGGACCGGCCGCTTTTGCAGGTAGCAGGAATACCGGCCCGGGGGGAGAATAGATTCTTGAATCCTTTGCGCCCTTTTTCGATGGAATACGGGCAGCCCGCCGAAATCTCGGCCTCGATATCCGATTCGTGACCAGGGGACTCGATGAAACCCACGGTAACGACCAGCCCGGAATCTGTGGAGGGAGCTGACCTCGGGCCGCCGCCACGTACTGGAGCGTCCATGGGCGATACCACCGCTTCGGTCACCGAAAAGCCGAGCCAGGCTAGGCCGCATCGCTGGGGCTTCGGCATCGACGTGGGCGGTACCGGTGTGAAGGGCGGCGTCGTCGATCTCGGCACCGGGCAGCTGATCGGCGACCGCTTCAAACTCCCGACCCCGCGGCCGGCTACTCCGGAGACTCTCGCCGACACGATCCGCGAGGTGGTGAAGCACTTTCAGTGGGATGCGCCGCTTGGCGTCACCTATCCGGGTGTGGTCAGCGGCGGCGTAGCCCGTACCGCCGCGCACCTCGACAAGTCTTGGATCGGAGTGAACGCCCAGGAGGTGATCAGCGCCGAACTCGGCGGACAGCCGGTGACCCTGCTCAACGACGCCGACGCGGCGGGATTGGCCGAAGTCGAGTTCGGTGCCGGCAAGGACAACGACGGCGTCATTGTGCTGCTGACGTTCGGCACCGGCATCGGTTCGGCGGTGATCCATAACGGTGTGTTGTTGCCCAACACTGAATTCGGTCACATCGAGGTCGGCGGAATGGAGGCCGAGCGTCGGGGTGCCGCGTCGGTCAAGGAAAGGCACGGCTGGAGCTACAAGCGGTGGGCCCCGGAGGTGACGAAGGTGCTGGTCGCCATCGAAAACGCGATCTCGCCCGACCTGTTCATCGCCGGTGGCGGGGTCAGTCGCAAGGGCGACAAATGGATTCCGCTGCTGAAGAACCGCACGCCGGTGGTGGCCGCCGCGTTGCAGAACACTGCGGGGATCGTAGGGGCAGCAGTGGCTGCGTGTGCCGATCCAGCGTGCGCAACCAGCCCGCTCGGCGGCAGCGGTCGTCTTCCCTGGGCTTGATCAGCGGGGCCCGGCCGTGGTGGCGGCGGATGTTGAACCCGAGAAAGTCACATCCTTGCCCCTGACGGTGGATGGGTACCGAAGGTCAGAACTGGACGGTGGCGTGCATTTCCCAGACCAGGATCTCGGCGGGCTCGCTCGCGGTGACCTGCTGGCCGCCGGTGGCGGTCAAGCGCACCGCGTCGCCGGTACGCAGCGGGCCGGTACCCTCCAGTGTCACCGCGCCGCGGGCCACGAACAGGTGCAGGAACGGCGCGTCGGGCAGGTGCACCGACTGTCCTGGGGCGAGCCGCGCGGCGTACAGGGCCGCGTGCGAGTTCCGGATCCGGATCGCGGCGTGGCCATCATGTTTGCGCATACCCGAAGCAACCGGCAGCAGACCACCGGACAGCAGTTCCGCCTCGATCTCCAACTGCTCGTAACCGGGGGTGATACCAGCCTCGTCGGGCGCCACCCACATCTGCACGAAGTGCACCGGGTCCTGGTGGACGTCGCCGCTGAGCCGCCAAGAGTCGTTCTTCTCCGAGTGCAGGATGCCGGTGCCGGCGCTCATGCGCTGGGCCAGGCCGGGGTAGATCACGCCGTTGTGGCCGGTGGAGTCCTGGTGGACCAGCGACCCCTCCAGTACCCACGTGACGATCTCCATGTCACGGTGTGGATGTGTGTCGAACCCCGTACCGGGATCGACGATGTCGTCGTTGTTGACCAGCAGCAGCCCATGATGAGTGTTGGCCTGGTCGAAATGGTGGCCGAAGGAGAACGAGTGCTTGGAATCCAGCCAGCCGAAGTCGGACTTGAACCGGTCCTCGGCGCGGCGGATGTCGACGGTGGGAGTCAAGTCGATGGTGTTCACGAGGTGCCCTCCTCCAAGATCGGTGCCGGCCTGATCGCCGACCGGCAATTTGGTTTCCATGGAAACTAACCCGCGTCGGAGCGAAACCATTCCGCCATCGATCATGTGGGCGAGAAAAGGACTGGATCGGCTACGAGAGGACCAGCCCTGCAGCCCCGCCCGATCGAATTCCAGGCCGGAACCGAGAACCTGCTCTGCTCGGGTCAGAAGAGCTTCAGCAGGTGCAGGTCGTCGATGTACTTGTGGATGAGGGCGGGGGAAATGTGGGGGCCGAGCTTGGCCTGCTGCACGGCGGCGCGGAAGACGTCGGCGGGGAGGACGGAGCCTCGGGTGAGCTCTTCGGGGGTGCGGTAGGCGTCCAGAAGCGGGAGGAAGGATTGCTGGCGTTGCTGCTGGGATAGGGCCAGCAGGGCGGCCCGGAAGCGGGACAGCCATTCGCCGAGGTCCTCGAGCCCGGGGTCTGCCCGCGCACGTCGAGCAGCACCTGGCCACCATGGCGCTGCTGCACCGCGCCGGACGCTACGACCGAGCCACCGACGACGTCGAGAAGATCACGGGACAGCCATCCACGGTTGGGCGGTACATTGCCGAACACTCGGAACTGTTCTCATAATGCTCGTGATGGGCGGCGTTGTGAGGATGCTCGGCACACCATCTTCAACGGCACAGCGCTGAGCCGGGCGTAGCGTGTTCGGGGTCACAAACCGAGCTGGCGACGGGAGCAGCAGCATGGATCTACATCTGTCGGGCAAGACCGCCGTGGTTACCGGCGCCAGCAAAGGTATCGGGCTCGCGATCACCCAGGCGCTGGTGGACGCCGGCGCCCACGTCGTGGCCGGATCACGCAGCCGAGGGCCTGGTCTCGGGACGCTGGAGGAGGTCGGGAAAGTGACCTTTGTATCCGCCGATTTGTCGCAACCCGGCGGTGCGGATGACCTGATCGCGGCTGCGGCAGACCGCGGTGGCATCGATGTACTGGTGAACAACGTCGGCGCGGTCACCGTGCAACCGGGTGGAATCGCGCGCGTTACCGACGACCAGTGGCAGGCATCCTGGGATCTCAATGTGATGGGGACAGTGCGGCCGACCCGGGCCGCTCTGCCACAGATGCACCGCCGTGGCGGTGGATCGATCGTCATCATCGGATCCGTCAACGCGTACTACCCGGATCCCGGGATCTACGATTACTGCGCCACCAAGGCCGCCGTCACCAATTTCGGCAAGGCTTTGTCAAAGGAATTGGGGCCGAATAACATTCGCGTCAACTCCATCAGCCCCGGACCCGTGACGACCGGGCTGTGGCTCGACGAAGGTGGAGTGGCCGACACGATCGCCGACGCCAGCGGTCAGACCCCCGAAGAGGTCAGGTCCGCGACCGCGGGTGCTGCCGCCATGGGCCGGTTCACCACTCCGGAGCAGGTTGCCGACCTGGTGCTGTTCCTGGCAAGCGACCGGTCCGCCAACATCACCGGATCCGATCTGAGGATCGATGGTGGCTTCGTCACCACAATTTGAGGCCGACCAGTCGCATGCGTTCGTCCGGCGTGAGTGGCACATGGTGGAGTGCGCCCAGGGGCCATGCATATCTGGCGCCTTCTACGGTTCGAAAACCAGCAGCGGTTTGCCTCCGTGTGCGGGAGCTTCGGCCAAATAGACTGCCTCGCTGAACTTTTCGACGAGAATCGGCTGGCCCTCTGGCACGCGCAGCGCGCCGCTGTCGGCGAGCTGAAGTGTCCGGTCGATCGCTGCGGCCATCCGATCCTTCGGGGTCTCGATGAACCAGCGGAACAGCCAGAACCCCCGAACGGTCTTGGTTTCGTAGATCAGTGAGCGCGCGAAGATGGGGATGGTGAGTTTGTCGGGATCGGTTTGGCGGTGTGTAGACAGCGCACCGTAGACGACCAGCTCACCGTGCGGTTCGAGTGCACGCGACACGTCCGCACCCACCTGACCGCTGACACAATCGATCGCCTTGGACACGCCGTCGTGGCCTGTTATGTCAGCCACCCGTTCGCGCAGGTCCTCATCCTCCGTGCAGATCACCGCGGTGCCCCCCAACGCGAGGATGTCCTCGACAGCGGATCGACGGCGGACCACGTTGAGGGTCTTGAAGCCGGCGTGGGCCCCGAGTTGGATGACCGACTGGCCAACGGTTGAACCGGCCGCCGTCTGCAAGAGCCATTCACCCGGTCGAACATCGAGCTCATCACCGGTCAAGATCACGGCGGTGAGCGGATTGCTGAGAATCTGGGCAGCCGTGGAATTGCTCATGCCATCGGGAACAGGCAAGACCCGCTCGGCATCGGCAACGACATACTCCTGCCACGTGGCCCTGACTCCGACCGTGACGACGCGTTGCCCGACGGTCAGATCGTCTGTGCCGCTGCCGAGTTCGTCGATCACGCCGACGGATTCGATTCCGGGTACGGTGGGGAACTCCGGGGTGAATCCATATCTGCCGCGGATGGTATGTAGATCGCTGGCATGGACAGGTGCGGCGGCCACCCGGATCCGGACCTGGCCGGGACCGGGCTCCGGAACCGGGCGGGTCTGCAGGTGCAGAACCTCGGACGGTTCACCTAGCGTGTCGGCGACGACCGACCGCATCGTTCTCATCTTCCTGACGCTCCTTCGGTCGGATCCAGATCCCACAGCGGTTCGGCGTGCATAGCGTCGGCCCCGCCCTTCGACGGCGAAGAGTCGGATCAGCGGCCCAATTCCAGCCCTACCAGCTCTAATGCTGCCACCACGGCGGGGCTGTCGGGGTCTGGACACTCGGCTGGGTTCGGGCGCGATGGTCCGCGCGAGATCAGTGGTGCGCGTCCGCACGATCGTCGCCGATCCGAACACCGGCACCTCGAGGATTGCGGCACAACCGAATTCGCAGATCACGAAGCCGTTCCAGAGTTCACGACCCGCATGTTGAAGCGGTTGCGAGCCGTTGGAGCATTCTTGTGAGGGCATCACGGAGCGGCATTACTTCGTCTCGCCGGAGCAGGCACCGAACTCATCGGCCGTGCTGGAGCTGGGATTGGGCACCGCCAGCTGAGGAATCCGCCGTTGGTGGTGCCTTTTTGGTGTTCTTTTGGTGACGGTTCAGCAGAGCGGAACAAGCCCGATCGTGATATCGGGGCTGACCTTGCCGCGACCCGCGCGTCCGTTCGGGCGGTTCGCCGGGACCGCGGCATCGTGGAGGATGGCTACCTCCCCTGCTCTGGATGTCACCTTTGCCGGTGACGACCTCGTGCTCCGGCTGCCCGCGCCGGCTTACCTCGCTCGCTTCTCCGCGGTCTCACGCATCCACACCAAATCCGAACTGCGCCTGTACTTCTACTGGTGCAGCCACCACCAACTCACCCACTCGCGGTGCCGGACGACAGACGGGGCGTATCCGGACCTGGCCGACTTCACCATCGATGACGCCGGGCAGCCGAGGTCCGTCTCGCGTAATCTGCTGCGCGTCAGTTCGGCAGCCAGTGCAGCTCGTGTGCCAGGGTTTTGGCGACGGTGCGGATGCGGCGGTGCAGTGGTGACTGCACGCGCGGGAGGACCAGGTGGATCGTCAAGGTGGGTGCGCCCTGCAGCGGTCGCCACGTGAGACCGGCCGGTTGTGTTGTGACCGCGGCTTCACCGGCCGGGGCGAGGGTGAGCCCGTCGCGTAGGTCGCGCTGAGACATGTCGAAAGAGACTGGGGGCGTGTGGAATCGGGGGCTCGGCCGGGTGTCGCGGAACAGTGCGGACAGCTGATCGTGGATCACGGGGTTGGCCGTACGGTCGGGCAGTCGCAGCGGATACGCGGCCGCATCGGCGATCTCGATCTCCGGGTGTTCGGCCAGCGGATGATGCTGTGCCAGTTGGACCCCGACGCGCAAGCGCCGCAGCAGGAACCGGCGCACGCCACGACCCGGCTGTTCACCGCGGGTGATCCCCGCATCGATGCGGCCGTCGGCGACCGCGGGGGAGATCTCCGGTGTCGCCATGGGGACCGCGCTGACCTCGAGTCCCGGGCTGCTGCGAATGAGCCTGTCCACCAGGGCCGGTGCCGTCTCGGCCCCCGCGCTGAGGCTGTATCCGATGCGCAGCGTGCCCAGTTCACCGGCCCCCGCATTCCGGGCGGTGTCCCATGCCCGGTCCAGCGCCGCCAGCGCGGGCGGCGCGGACTCCGCCAAAGCCGCACCGGCCGTGGTCAATACGACGCTACGCGTGTTACGAACCAGCAGGCTCGTACCGAGTTCCGCCTCCAATCGGCGTATCCGGGCACTGAGTGCGGGCTGCGCGATACCGATCCGTGCGGCCGCGCGGGTGAAGTTCAACTCCTGCGCCAGCACCAGAAAGTACCGCAGGCTCACCGTATCCGGCGCCACATGCCTCCCTGCCAATTGATAACGATCCGTTCTGAGTCTATCCCGTCCCGGTCTTTCCCCCGACCGCACATCAAGCCCTAACCTGCACATATGACGATTCAACTGACCGCGGTACTGGACACCGCGCTCACACACACCGGGAGGCAGTCATGCACAAGTTGCTAGTCCTGTATCCCAAGCCCGCCGACCCTGACCACTTCCGCGACTACTACGTGACCAACCACCTTCCACTGGTCATGAAATGGCCCGGCCTGCTTGCGTGGCGCTACAGCTTCGACGTGGCGGCGACCAAGGGAGAAGCGCCGTATTTCGCGGTCTTCGAAGCCGACTTCGCTGACGCCGCCGCCATGGCCGCGGCGCGGTCGTCGTCGCAAGGTCAGCGGCTGTCCGCCGATGTCGTCAACTACGCCACCGGCGGTGTGGTAGTCATCGACTATCCGGTGCAGGACGGCACCAGCTGAGGCAGGACGGCACGCTCCGGGACGCGTTCGGCCGGCCATCGCGGCCAGGTCCCGGCTATCGACGGAACGCCGTTCCCAGTTGCCGTTTCGTAGAGCGTCGAAGGTGGGCCGATGTCCTGGCCGGCGAAGACGAAGTTTTCCCAACCAAACTGGTCAGCCTCGGGCAAGGGCATCGTTGCTGTCCAGCTGTCGTGACCGCACGTGGTGACGTGGTGACGTACGCGCCTACACCAGGGTAGCTCACGCTACTGACCTGGCGTTTTGATGGAGCGGATGACGGGATTCGAACCCACTGGGACGCTTCACAAAAGCCCTGGTCAATCGCCTGAGCTAACCCAAATGTCGGGCCTCAACAGACCTTTCAGAACTCTTCATTACGTTGCGGGACACCAAGCTACCACCTGTCTGGTGACATAGTCACCCTCCCTCACCGGTGACGGGATATCGCCCGCACCGGATCACGGACGGGACTGGCTTGGTCATTGCATCATTGAACCTGATGTGCCACATAGTGTTCGGCTCGGACCGGTCACCGACCAGCAATGGCATGACCATGACTATCCTCGCCGGATATTGGACACATATGGACGGGAATGTCGATGACTGTGGCGGGACGTTGGCGCATCATGGCGATGGACTTGTGGGATCGCGAAGCCATCGATCTTGTCGAGCCTGGATTCATGGAGTTCCACTCTGGTGGGACAGGTGCGTTCGGATTCATCGCCGTGCGCGGGTGGATGGATTACCGCATCGGGATCCGTGACGGTCGTGAGTGCGTGGAGTTCAGTTGGGAAGGTGATGACGAGGGGGAGCCCGTCAACGGTCGCGGCTGGGTTGTCCTGACCGAATCTGCCACGCTGCGCGGACACCTGTTCTTCCATCTCGGTGATGACTCCGCTTTCACCGCAGAGCCGTTCGAGGTGCCGTCGTGAGTGAGTACCAGTACTACGAGTTCGTCGCCCTCGACCGTCCGCTGGACGACCGTCAGCAGGCGGAGGTACGAGCCTTGTCCACCCGGGCGCATATCACCGCGACGAGCTTCGTCAACGAATACCACTGGGGCAGTTTCCGGGGTGATATACGTCGGATGGTCGAGCGCTACTACGACGCGCACCTATATCTGGCGAATTGGGGGACTCGCCAACTGATGTTCCGACTGCCACGCACACTGCTCGATCCCGAGGTGGCAGAACAGTACTGTCTCGGCGACTGTGTCACCGCCGAAACATCCGGCAGGAACACCATTCTCGGCTTCTCGAGTGAGGACGAGTCCGGCGACTGGGTGGAGGACGCGCAGACTTCGTTGTCGGCCATCGTCGGAGTACGCGCCGATCTTGCCGCCGGAGATCTGCGACCACTGTATTTGGCTTGGTTGGCCGGGTACGGCATGTGGGAACGCGATGAGTGGGCCTTCGACCGCGATCATGATGACCAACTCGAGCCGCCGGTGCCGCCGGGACTGCGTACACTCACCGCCGCTCAGCGGGCGATGGCCGACTTCCTGCGGCTGGACCGCGATCTGCTGCACGTCGCGGCGTCGGCGAGCCCCGACCTCGACGCGGTGGCTGATGATCCGCGTGCGCTCGCCGCATGGATCGCCGATCTCGATGTGGCAGAGAAAGATCGGCTGTTGCTGCGTGTCGCCGACGACGACGCCGCGAGTGTCCATATGGAACTTCTGCGCCGATTCCGCGAGTCCACGACGGCCGCACCCGACCAGGCGCCACGGCGTACCGTCGCTGACCTGCTCGACGGTACGGCCCGACACCGGAGCGAGCGGGAACACCGTGAGGCAGCTGTCCGGGCCGAACAGCACGCTCGGTTCGAGGCCCGGCGGGCACGTCAACGCGAACGGCGGTTGAACGAACTCGCCCGCGACCAGGACGGTGCCTGGCAACGAATTGAAGTAATGGTCGCGACCAAGAAGTCCGGCCAGTACGACGCGGCGATCGAGCTGCTCACCGACCTGCGCGATCTCGCCGAACGGGACGGCCGCACCGATGTCTTCGCGCGGCAGGCGAGAGCATTGCGTGAACGGCACACCAGCAAGCCGGCCTTCATCAGACGTCTGGTCACTGTCGACATCGAGGCGAGTCGGGGCTGATAGGCGGTGCGCGATCGACTTCGGTGCCGCAGACGGGTAAACAGCATTGAGGCGACACGGACGGCGACTCGCCATGGGCAGAGCGCGACCTCGCCGGGGTGCGGTCGCAACTGCGGTTCGGGAGGTTGGCTTGATCGGGTGTCGGTGATGCGGTGCGATGGGAGAATTTGTGCGATGAACGCTTCCCGCCACCGCGAGACGCTACGACCGTGAAAGGCCCGACCATCGCGAAATGATCCTACGGTGTACGAAGAAACTCTTGGCTGTCATCGGCGCCCAGCGGCTCACCAAGCCGCCGCCCGAGGCCGATCCCGATGACTGGTACGCCAACCTGCTGTGGTTCAACCGCCGCAAATGCCTGCTGCTGACCCACTCCGCGACCTTGTTCACAGTCTTCGAGGCGGATGTCACCACCGCCGAACTGCGCGCCACGGGCGCACTTGCGACCCGTCTCATCGAACGGGAACTCCACGACGAGCAACTACCCCTCGAAACATTCGCCGACACCGGAAAACACGAACTCGTCCTCGCTACGACAGCGGACCGGCAAGTGCTCGGCTGCATGAATGACCTGGCCTTCACCTGCCGGCACATTATCGACAGCTCCGGCGGTCTCGGCGATACCGACCGCCGACATCTCAACCGGAGCCTGCGCCGCGTCATCTCGAGTGCCCGCGACTACCGGCCGCCGATCGAACTCGTCGCCAAGGGGTGGACAGCGAGATGAATCGTGTTACTCGACATCGAAATCGAAGCCGGTCAAGATATGCGCTCGTCGGTGGGGACAAGTGCGCTCGCGCAGGTCGCGACACCGAGGGGCTTCGCGCCATTGGTACGCACCCCGAATCAGAGCAACGTCACGCGGATGTCTGGTTTGGTCTGTTCGGCGGCTTTGGCGAGCCGGGCATCGAAGGTTATGAGCGGAGCGTCGTGTAGGACGGCGACCGCCAGGTAGGCCGCGTCGTATACCGAGACGTTGTGGCGCATCGCCCAGACCGTATGCAACAGAGAGACATCGGTTCCTACGTAGACGATCTGCATAGCGGCGAGCGCCCGGAACGCGGCGTCGGCGTCGTTGGCGGTCAAGCGATTGCCGAGCACGGCTTTGCGGAGGGTGCGCAGCACCTCCAATGGCATGTGCGCGGGAGCGATCCAGTCGTCGTCTGCGAGCATCGCCGCTCGCGCGGTGTTGCCCTGAGTCGCAGGGCTCGACAAGGCCATAACCATGACGTTCGCGTCGACGACGATCACTCGTCGTCCTCGCGGCCGCCACGAATCTCCTCGACGACATCCTCAGCGCCCATACCGAGGCTGCGGTGCCCTGTCAAGCTCTCGAGCAGATGCTTGTTCCGCTCGGCACGCAACTCTCGTTCCAGCAGGGCACGTAGGTACACCTGAGTGGACTGACCGCGGGCTGCGGCGCGTGCGGCGATAGCGTCCCGCACTTCCTCGGGCACGTCCTTGATTTGAATCGCAACGACCATATCTACAGGCTACATGCGAATGTCATGCGCATGTAGAGATAAGGTGCCTCTTTGGCGACACCGGATCGTGTACCGCCTTCCACCTACGCAGTGGATCGAGGCTGGATTCAGTTGAGGCATCGCCGGGGCGAACAGTCTCACCGAGCCTTGTTGGCGACAGCCGCCGAACACAGCTGATAATGTAGATTGTATCTACATAGATCGTGTCTACATAGATTTGGATTACCTTAGGGGCTCCGGTGGCAGCATCAGGTTTCGTCGGCCGAAATACCGAGCTAGGACTTCTGAGGACTCGCTTGCAGCGTGTCGCGGAATCCCGCCGAGGTGTGGCCGTTGCGATCAGAGGGCGGCGGCAGGTCGGAAAATCGCGACTGGTTCAGGAGTTCTGCGACGCGGAGCAAGTGCCGTATCTGTACTTCACCGCCACGAAAGGTATGCCGGTATCCGAATCGCTGGCGACGTTTCTCGCGGAATTGAAAAGATCGGGGATCGCAGAGAATCCCGAGACCCTCCCCGAGACAATCGGCGGCTGGCCCGACGCCTTCCGGCTGCTGGCCACCACGCTCGGTGATACACCGACAACTGTCGTAATCGACGAATTACCTTGGCTGGCAGAACAAGACACGGTTTTCGATGGCGCGTTGCAAACGGCATGGGACCGGTTGCTGCAGCAACGCCCGGTTTTGCTGCTACTCCTGGGTAGTGACATCCATATGATGGAACGCCTCACCGCCTACGACCGCCCGTTCTACGGGCGAGCAGACAACCTCGTCCTCGATCCGCTCAACCCAGCCGAAGTCGGCCACGCACTCGGCCTCGACGCCGCTGAGAGCATCGACGCACATTTGATCACCGGCGGGCTGCCAGGCATCTTGCGTAGCTGGCCGCATGGGCTGTCGCCGCTCGAGTTCGTGCGACGCGAATGCGACGATCCTGCTGCACCGCTGTTCGGAGTACCCGAGGCCACTCTCCTCGCCGAGTTCCCCGCACCCGACCAAGCGCGACGCGTACTCGAAGCGATCGGAAGCGGGGAACGCACCCACGCCACCATCGCGGCTTCGGCGGGCAGCCGCAGTGGCGCATTGCCTTCCGGGACGTTATCGCCTCTACTTCATCGACTCTCGGTAGAAAAGCAGGTGCTCTCGGTAGACGAGCCACTGTCGATCAAACCCGGGAAACCGGCACTCTACCGAGTCGCTGACAGCAACCTGCGGCTCTACCTCGCAACCCTGCGCTCGGTTCAGGACCTGGTTCGGCGAGGGCGAGTCGACGCGGCCTACGAGTTGTTCGCTCGACGCTGGAGCACCTGGCGCGGCAAAGCCGTCGAACCCCTCGTGCGAGACGCCCTCGAACTGACCGCGCTCGCGGGAGCACTGCCCTGGAAAGACATCACCGCGGTCGGCGGCTGGTGGAACCGCGCCTTCAACCCAGAAATAGACCTCATCGGCACCGACCGCTCCCCCGTCGCCAATCGAGTGATCTTCGCCGGATCGATCAAATGGCTCGCCACCCCATTCGACCACCACGATCTAGCCGAACTCACTCGCGGGGTCGCCAGTATTCCAGGCTTCGTCCCGCACGAAACAGCATTGGTCGCAGTGTCCTCAGCCGATATCGAGCGCACCCTCGCCGACACCATCGACCTGGTATGGAACGCCGCTGACGTGCTCTCCGCATGGAGTTGAGGAAAGCCGCCACAACGTTTGCCAGCAACCTGTCGACCAGATCATTCAGCCGGCTTCTCGAGCCCGGCGACGAGCTTCTCGGCGGTTATCGAGCGCTCCGCGATATGCAGCAGCGACTCGCGGGTGTGCACAACGATCATGCATACGATCTTCACCACTGATCCTCGTCGTGGCGCAGTGCGGCCCAGGCACACCGGAGTTTCGTCGCGTAGACGCGCAGCCAGGCCCGCAAACCAGCATCCGGATAGGCCGGAGTCGCGTCAGCGGGACACACCGATAAGTGGATCAAGCGGTAGAAGTGACAGCACGGCACACTGGATGGCCGTGGAACGCTTCCCCGGCGAGCTCGAGTCCCTCCGTGCCGACAACGCCCGCCTGCGGCGGTTGCTCGACCTCACCGAAAACCAGGCGCGCGCAGCCGATCCGGACCAGACCGCAGTGACGACCCCGGTCGACATGCGTTCTGCTCCGGAAGCCAAAGTTCAGTTCTACCTCGACTTATTCCGTTGCCGCCCCGATATTTACGCGATTCGCTGGGAGAACCGCCAAGACGGTCGATCAGGCTGGATGCCCGCGATCCGGGGACGTTGGCGCACCGGCATGTCACGATCGGAAGCGTCGTACCTGCCGCTCACCGACGAGGTCGTCGCCGCCCATCTGCGCGGGGCGCACCATATCGGCTTGTATCCGCTGGGCGACGACGACACCTGCTGGTGGGTTGCCGCGGACTTCGACAAAGACACCGCGATGCTCGACGCCTTGGCATACCTCAAAGCGGCCCGCACCAAGGACATCCCCGCAGCGCTCGAGGTGTCGCAATCCGGCCGAGGTGCGCATGTGTGGATCTTTTTCGCACAGGCCACCGCCGCTACCCTAGCTCGACGGATCGCCACCAGCCTGCTCGCCGAGGCGATCCAACTGCGCGGCAGCATGAATCTGTCCAGCTATGACCGACTGTTTCCGTCCCAGGACACGCATACCGGCCGTGGCATGGGCAATCTCATCGCCGCACCATTAAATGGAACCCGACGCCAGCACGGCACCACCTTGTTCCTGGATCCAGCCACTCTCGAACCTTTCGAGGACCAGTGGGCCTACCTGTCGAGCATCCCGCGACTGTCACCGAAACAAGTTGCCGCACTTGCCGACACGCTGCCCGAACCAAAAGTCGGACACGATGTTCGGCGCCTGCAGCTGCCGACCTCTTCGCGGATCATGCCACGCCCAGCAGCCGTGGTAGGCGCAACATTCGCAGCCAGACTCCAACTGACCGCTGCTGATCTGGGCCCCGCCATGATTTCGGCAGTCAAGCACGCCGCGTCCATCCCGAACCCCGAGTTCTACACCCGCCAGCGCGCCCGCCGAAGCACCTGGGACACACCACGATTCCTGCGCAGCTACGACGAAACCCTCGACGG
The DNA here is from genome assembly GCF_050942345.1 of Nocardia pseudovaccinii. NCBI lineage: Bacteria > Bacillati > Actinomycetota > Actinomycetes > Mycobacteriales > Nocardiaceae > Nocardia > Nocardia pseudovaccinii. Next base: position 233,244 of record NZ_CP192074.1, on the reverse strand, counting down.
CGACCTCGTACTCCCCCGCGGACTATTGCCCTTACTCACCACACTGGTCGAATCCGCCGACAGCACACTGCGCATCGAAGACAACCGAATCGAAGGCGTCCCACAGTCGTTCCATTGCTCGGCGGAATTGCGGCCCGAACAGCAAGCCGCAGTAAGCGACATCGAGGTCGACGACACGTGTGTCGTTGTCGCACCGCCCGGTACCGGCAAAACCGTCATCGCCTGCGCCGCAATCGCTTCCCGGGCCACGACCACACTGATCCTCGTCGACCGCAAAGCCCTGGCCGACCAATGGCGGACCCGGATCGCTGACCACCTCGGATTCAAGTGTGGACAAATCGGCGGCGGCCGATCCAAGACCACCGGCGTCATCGACATCGCCCTGCTCCCCACCCTGGCACGCCGCACCAACGCAGCCGAACTCACCAACGACTACGGATTCGTCATCGTCGACGAATGCCACCACATCGCCGCATCCGCCTTCACCGAAGTCCTCAACCAAATACCCGCCCGATACTGGCTCGGACTCACGGCCACCCCCTACCGGCGCGACCAACTCGACGACCTGATCTACCACCAACTCGGCTCACGCACCCACACCGTCGACAGCCCCGCGGCAGGACAACTACCGACCAACGGTGAAACGCCTGCACCCCACCCCGTGCTCGAGATTCACCCGACACAATTCGCCTACAACGGCGACGCCGATCCATCCCAACCGGGCGGAATGGCCGAAATCTATCGGGCGCTGGTCGCCGACGAAGCCCGCCTACAGCAGATCACCACCGACATCCAGACCGCGCACCACGCCGGCGCACAAATACTGGTACTCACCACCTGGGTCAACCACCTCGAAGCGATCACCGACCGCCTCACCGACGCAGGCTGCCACGACATCATCGTTCTCCGCGGCGGCATGAAAGCCCGCGACCGCCAAGCAGTTACGGAAACGATCCGCACCCGCCAAGCCGATGGATCACCGCTGCTACTCATCGGCACCGGCTCGTTCATCGGCGAAGGCTTCGACTGCCCTGCCCTCGACACCCTCTTCCTCGCATCCCCTATCTCATTCAAAGGACGCCTCGTCCAATACGTCGGGCGCATCACCCGACCACATCCCAACAAATCCACCGCCACCGTCCACGACTACCACGACATCCGTACCCCAGTGCTCGCATCATCACTGCACAAACGCGCACCCGGCTACGTCACCCTCGGATTCCCCGACCCGCGCAAACCCCACAACTGGAATACGGTCACAACGCCGCCGACAACAACTACATGAGTCATAGACACCCAAGCCGGGCAATGGAATTAGCTGAATGGCAACGGTGAGATCCCTCAGCGGCCGAAGTCAATTCATTCAGCGACACGAGCAAGTCACGGTCACGATTGAAGCTGCGTTCACGAGCGCCCAGGCATAACCATGCCGACGAAGATCCGACGCCGCGCGACGCAGCGCAGCCTCGAGTTGGTTTCACGCGAACCGAGACGACGCATGACCAGCCGCATCACCGAGTGGCGCGCCAGGACGAGAAAGCAGCCAGTCCTGAACGGCCTCATCCACCTCCACCTCGGCGGCCTCCGGTCGCATCCGACGTATGCGGGCACGCTGCATACGTACACCGAACTCATACATCTCCAACGCGAAGGGCAGCCGCTGGCCCGGCGATTCCTCTGCCACCGTACCCAGCCTACCGTCCGAAACAGCTCAAGCCCGTGCCTGAACAGCAGTTTTGCATCAGCACGGATAACGAGACTCCAGACAGACCCAATCGCGCTGCCACACCAGGAAACCGCAAGCCAAAACGGAGGCGGCGATCACGTCCGACAGAAAGCCTTTACGGCGCAAACAGATCGAGCTAAAGTATGTGTGAAGTACGCTTCCGAGTTCTCACTCATAGTGAGAGCGGATGACGGGATTCGAACCTGTTCCGGCGCTGCACGATTCGGCTGGTCAATAGGCTGAGCTAACCCAAATGTTGGGCCGCAACAGACCTTTCAGAACTTTTCAGTACGTTACGAGTCACCAAGCTACCACTGTTCTGGTGACACAGTCACCATGCCTTTTGCCGCCACGATCTTTCGGGGTGGTGACACCGTCACCACTCACACCGGCTGACGGGATGTCTCCCGCACCGGATCACGGGACTGGCTTGGACACCGCAATCGGCGTGGTGAACGGCTTGGTCGCTGCACACACCGAAAACTCTGCGCCTAAGGCGCTCCGGGGCAACTTCGGCCACGCCGTAGCCTACGCAGGCCACGCCGACACCCACACCAAGGGAGCAACCACCACCTACACCCGCGCCGGAATCGAAGAATGCGCACTGGCGCTCGCACTCATGACCAACGAACCCCACCCCCTCTCACATCCCCACGAAGACCTGAATCCCACCCCCACTCAATGGTAGAACTTCTGCTTCTGGCACAACGGGATTCGGCACTCTGCGATCATCTTCGCTTACCTACTTCTACCAGCATGAATAGCTCATGGCTATCTTCTCTTGAATCATGCTGTGCCGAACCGGTTTCGGGTGGATTCGGCTGAAAATCAGGAGTAAATACGGAGTGCCGTACGGTCCTTGCTACGACCACGTGAGGCACTGTGAAGCCCCTGGGCAGTAGCCGGAGCCCGATCTAGGTAGGCTCTCGGGGAGCGCCACTCGACGGGGGAACAGCGATGAATAGCGATGAGCGGATGCTCGAGATCGAGCGGATCAATGAGCGGCTCGCGGCGGTGCGTGGCTCCGCGCGTTCCAGAGACGGCAGTGTGAGCATCGAGACGGATGCCGGTGGTCGGATCACCGATCTCTATATCGCCGACTATGCGATGGATAACGGCCCTCAGCACCTGGCCAACCTGATTATCGACCGTCACCGTGTCGCACTGGGCAATGCCGAAGCTGCAGCCGTGCAACTGTTCGAGGAGTCCAGGTGAACGTCGACCCCGCGAAGATGCGCGCACTCGCCACGTCCGTGCGGATGAATGCGGGCAGGATCACGACGAAGACGCCGATCGCGAAGGTGAGCCGTGATCTGGCTCGGGAGCGGATGGCGGGTTCGAACCTGGCGGTCAAGGTCGAGGAATCGCTGAAGGCGCTGGATACGGTGCTGGCCTACCACAATCGCCGCCTGAGCAGCTTTTGCGGCAGCGTGGAGACTGCCGCGGGTGTCTATGAGCAGACAGATGCCGACTGGGCTGCCCAACTCAAGCGGCTGGGGGGCTGACGATGGCGGATGACAATTCGCTGACCATATCCAAGGTGCTCGGGTGGGACCTACGCTATCTCGGTCAGGTCGTCGACATGATGAACGAGACCTACAAGTTCATCGAGACCGAGGCCACCGCAGCGGGAAATGCGATAGAGCAGTCCGGCGACTACTTCGACAGTTCGGCCGGTGACGCGGCACGACGACGCGGCCAGGAAGATCGCACTGACACGATTCAGACCTCGGACGTCATCGAACAGATGGCGTCGAAGCTCAGCTCCCTGGTCTCGACCTTGGAGACCAATATTTCGACGATCCGAACCCGCAAGGCCGAAGCCGAGGAGTCGAGATGGGATCTGTTCGTCACCGAGGACGGCCACGTCAAGTCTCGTACATCGAACGCCGACACCTACCGCGACTACGTCCCGTTCGGTGATGTCGCGGTAGTTGCGAAGGAAATCGTCACCCGGCGTCTGGACAACTTCATCTCGGCAGCCTTCACGCTCGTGCAAAGAGCGGATCAGGAAGGCGCGGAGATCTACATCAAGGAAATCGAGAAGCTGTCCGACCGGGTGAAGCAGGGTCTGGTTGTCAAGCCGGACGATCCGGAACTCGCGAAAATCCTCGAGGACTATCAAACCGATGTCTCCACAGGGCTGCCGAGGCTCTGGCCGGTCGGGTGGCCAGCCGACATCCTCAAGGATCACGGCATAAACGTGACCCCTTCGCTGATGACCTCCGAAGAGATCTCGGCCATGGAGAACCTGCTGCAGAACCAGGGCGTCGACGCGGTCGCAAAAGCCCTCACCCTGCCCGACCTGGCCAGGAACGCTGCCTTGGCGGAGTATCCGGACTCGGTGGCCGATGGCCAAGGCGATGCCTATCGGCACATGTACTGGAACGCTCTCATGTCGCAACAATTCGGTGAGGACTGGGCGCAAACCTACGCCACGGCCCACGAAAAGACCGGCGGCAATACGCCGCAACGTGAAGCAATGGACCTCTACAACAACGAAATCGGGCGCGCGATCGGGGCAGCCAACCCCAAAGCCACTCCCGAGGAATTGGCCGCGCTGGTCGGACAGCAGATCAAAGATGGCAAAGCAGTAGTCATCCAGACTTCGAATGTCGATGGCAGTCAACTGCCCGCCCCGCAGATCACCTGGAGCAATCGGGTGACCGAGGCGATGACCGGATCGCCCGCTGGCGTCGGTATTCCGCTACCCGGGAGCAAGTGATCATCTGATGAGAATCGCAGCCCTGGCCATCGCCGCCGGTTTGATACCGGTGCTACTGACCGCCGGATGTGGGCCGGACCGGTCCACTGATAACCGGGAGACGACGAGCAGCGACTGTCGTGCTTCGTTCGACGTGCGATCGGGCGGATCATCGCCAAGTGGCGGTTTCACTCTTCTGACCGCCGCAAGGCAGGCAGCTTCCGGAGATGTGCCGGTCAAGATGGTGGAAATCACCCGAGCCGCCGGTCTCCAGGACGAGTGGGACACCATGGTGGTCGTTACGCCGGGCATGAAAGCCGAAAAGCTGAACGAACTCGCCAATACCCCCGGAATGTGCTGGCAGAACTTGCCCGCTCCATACAACGACGACAAGCCGACGACGGCCTACTACCTGTTCCTTCGTGGCGGGAACCCCTTGCGGGTTGCGACCTGGTGGTTCCCCACCGATGACGAACTGGACTTCCGCTGGACGAGCACGAAAGTCGTGTACCCGGATACCGTGCTCACCCCGCTGCACTCACCCGGCGCCGATCCCAAACTCCGCGTGGCTCCCGCGAATTGAGCCGAATCCGCGGATCGCGGGATGGCGTCCGCGGCGACCGGAAAGGTTCCCCCGCGACCATGCGAGGTTGACCGCCATGCGGAACGACCGGGTCCGCCGAAAGCCCACCGCAGGGGGTCGCGAACGCATTTCAGCTGGTAGATAACGGTTTGCGAGTCGGACGAGGCTCGAACACTGGTCCGGCGCTTCAGCCGGTGGTGAGGCGTGACGCTGACCGAGAACCGCCCAGCTCAGACTGGATTTCGGCCGTAGAAAGGGCAGCGCGCAGCGGTGACCTCAAAGACCGATCCTCAAGTCGTTCTGGGAAGCCGCCCTAGGAACCTGCGGACCTCGGCCTGTTCGCCGCTCCCGGTGGTCGGCAGGCGCAGCAGCTCGAAGTTGTAGCGACGGCAGATCTCCTTCTTCAGCGCGTCGCGGGCGCGCTGCTCCGGGTTTGCTTCATGGGTGCTGAATCCGTCTACTTCTATAGCGCCCAGGTTCGCGTTGGTGATCCGGTTGTAGATGACGAAGTCGAAAGACGATCGGCGCTCTGCGAACCTGCGGTGCTGATCGTCGAGCCGGTCCAGGTTGCGCGGGAACACATTCCGCAGAAGGACCTGCCGGTGTATCGCCAGGTGGCCGTAGTCGGGTTCGGCGAGCACGCCTTCCAGCATGGTGAGAGCGATGTCCTCCGAATCCCACTCGGTACGCCCCCACCTGATATAGGTGTGTTTTCGCCGCCGCTCCGTGTAATCGATGTACAGCAGGTCGAAGATTGACACCACATCGCTGTCTACGACCGCGTTGTCCGGGTCCCGGTACCGGATATAGCCGATCAGATCGCGCAGGTGCCGACTGGCCGGCAGCTCCGTAGGGTGTGTGACCAGGACGAACAAGCGCATCGCCCGGGATACTGCCACATTGATCAAGTTTGGGTCGTCGGCGAACTTCAAGGCTGCCCGGCTGCTTGGGGTATCGTCCAGCACCGTGGTCATGACGACCGCATCCTTTTCCCTCCCTTGGAATTTGTGCACGGTGTCGGATTCGACGGACTCGATCAGGGCGTCGGTCACCTTGTCCGCCTGACGGCGATAGGGAGTGGTTATCCCGACTTCGTGCGGGGGGATATCGGTGGATATCCAAGGCAGGACCTCATGTCGGATCACGTCTATCTCGCGCTGGTTGCTCCGCCCGTTCGACTTCGGGTCGTCATCACCATAGATATGGCGCATGTGGTTGCCCGGGGCGGTCCGCACCACTGCCATCGGCGCGAACCCCGGCGTGCTGCGCGTGTAGGGAATCAGCTGGCCCCTGTAGAACTTCCGGTTACAGAACTCGATGATGTCCGGATCGCACCGATAGTGTTCACGCAGCATTTCCCGGGGCAATTGATCGCGGTACCGTTCGATGATCGAGGACAGGATGCTGCGCCGGTAGTCGAAGGCCGGATCGGGTGCTGGAGGGGGATCGGTGAGGCACTTGGTGACCGGCGGAAGCTGTTCCAGATCGCCGACCACGATAACGTTGCGCGCACATGCCAGGGCCGGGCTCACCGTCACCAGATCGACCTGTGATGCTTCGTCGATGATCAGGTAGTCCAGTAGGGCCGAGGGGCCGAGGCTGTTCTGGAGCGAATGGCAGGTACTCAGGATCAGTGGGTAGTCGTGGGTGAACTGCCCGAAATTCCGCCGATAGTGCGGTGTGTAGACCGTCCGCGACGACGAACTATACCGGGCGCGTAGCGCGTCACCGAGCAGCTGCCGGGACAGCCGCGCCTGGTCGGCCAGCAGCGTGTCGAACTTCTTGCTCTCCAGTGTTTTGGTCAGTTGCTCGGCCTGCTGCTCGAGTTCAGCGATCTTCTTCTCGTAGTACACGCGCTGAATTCGCAGCACGACCTCGGTGTCGTCGGCGTCGACCTTACGCAGCGCCCGGTACCTGAAGTACCGGTTCATCGTGTCCACCAACCGCCCCCACCCGCTGTCGCGGATCCATCGCGGATCCGTGTCGGCGATGAAATCGAGCAGCTTGCCCGCACTATAGCGGCGCAGCAGCGGCAGATCGTCGACGTTCGGTACCTCATGGCGGTCGAAGAACGACTGGAAGTGCCGTTGTTCGAGCTGGTATGCGTGCAGTCGGTGCCGCAGTTGGGCGCGCAGACGATCCTGTTCTTGCAACGCGGCGAGGCGTCGGTTCACCTTGCCGAGTTGGTCCGCGGCATCAGCGCCAGGTGCGGGACCGGCACGCAGCATCGCATCGACCGCCGCGTTGCGTGGCTTCTGGCTGGCGAAGAACTCCTGCCGCTTAGTGGTGCGCCCCAGATTGGCAGCCACCATCCCGAAGCCTTCCTTGGTCAGCTTCTCGAAAACGTTGTCGACGGCGGAGTTGCTGAACGACACCACCCCCACCGTCGCGCCAGGACGACAGATCACCGAGGCGATGATGTTGAGGATCGTCTGCGTCTTCCCGGTTCCGGGCGGGCCGTCGATCACCGAGATCGGATACCGCAGAGCATTGAGCACCGCCGCACTCTGGCTGATGTTGGTACGGAACGGATACACCGGCAACGGCATCTCATCGTCCGGCCTGGGCTCGATCGGCGCCTGCTCGAGGATGCGGGTCAACGCGCATTCGGGGTGAATGAAGCTCAGGCTCTTGTGGTTTCGGAGTAGGGCGCCGGAATCATCGGTCAGCCGTTCTGCCACCGTTTGCCAGTAGGTCAGGACGTCGTGGGAACGAGGCATAGTGGCGGCGTTCGGCAGCACCTCTATGCGATCCGCGCTGTAGGCGTTCCATCCGCCCTTGCTGTTCAGCACATGCCACCATGATCCGGCCTCCGGCGGGCCTGTGAACAGGTATGCCTCGGTCGCCTCCACTGCAGATCCATCTACGAACAACCGCACGTGCGACCCCATCGACACCGGGGCAGGCCGGTCGAGGATCGTCACTCGCTCCCACCTGAACAGATAGTCCTTGGACCTGCCGAACCGCAGCCGGACCCGCTCCAATCTGGGTTCGCATTCGGTGATGTCCAGGGTCTTGTCCTCTGGGACCCAGTCCTCCTTCCGGCGGATCACGACCGCTATCGCCCGTGGATCGACCATTGAACCCCCTTCGCTTCCGCATCCGCGCTTGCTTCGCGCCGCTCCGGCTGCGGCTCCACCTCCCGCTAAGCGGCCACGCTACCGGCTTCGGTCGAAAACGTCTGCCTAGTAGCATAATTCGTAGATCAGAGCGGATCTGGCCCGGTTGTCCGCGCATCTCATCCCGGCCCGCCGCCATGAAAGAGACTGCACACAAGGATATTTCGTGCATTCTCGAAGTTCGAGTCAGTTCGGAGCCTGTACAGAGTGGGTGGGGCCCAGATGAGAGCGAGTGTCACAGTCGAGGACGCCAACGGCAAGTGGATTGTTGCATTCACTCACTCCGATCGAAAGCTCCTCGACGCGATGAGAGAGGCGGTACCCCATGGCCGCCACTGGGACCCAGGTAACAAGCACTGGCTGGTCACCGCCAGCTCTCAAGTCATGGCGGACCTATGCACGCGATTCGAGCAGCACGGTGCAGCGGTCACCAAGCCCGACACCCTAACCCAAGACCCGCCCGATGGTGGCGATCGCAGTTCTGCCGAGTACTGGGAAAAACAATTCCGAGCCATGGACGATGCCGCCCGTCGGTTACATGAGCAGATCCAGCAACTCATCGACGAACGCGATGATCTCAAGGAGCAGCTGAAGACAGCGGCGCACCAGTCGACCACTGCGAACGGTTGGGCAGAAATGCTGTTCGACGCTGTCGGACCAACCCTGCGCAAGTCTGTCTTCAAGGCCTTGACCACATGCATGCATCCCGACAGGGCGGGGGCGACCGGCCACACCTTGCAACAACAATTGAACGCCGCTTACGACAGGACGCGCCGTTGACAGGGACTGCACCGAGAACACCCAACCCGACCACACCTCTCACGATGAATCGCGGGTTTGGTGCTCACACGAAAGTCGTCGAAGGAGAGCAAGGTGGCATTTCGAAACACCCGCGCAACGCCACCGAAAGCGTAGTGGGCCTTCCAATCCCGGATCGCCCCTCCGAGACCACGAAGTGTCCCGGCGAAAGCCTGCGTATGTCCACCTGAGATCATCACACCCCTCAAGGCCTACACGGACACCACCAAACCTCACAACCGTCAGTTCCGGGTCACTATGACCTCAGGTACGTGATTGTGCATGCCCTCATCCGGCGTCGGTCCTGCCGTTTCAACCGGATGTCGAAATTGTTCTTCTTCGTGAACGGCTGGAATATATCAAGACCGCGCCCGAGCTGGATACGCCATCCGGTATCGGTGGTGATTTGACGATCGTGCAGGCCCTTTTCGAAGGCGCATGTGAACTCTACGCCGACCTCCTCGACGGCGTCCTTGATGTCGGACAGGCCCAGGAACTGTGTCTTTCGCACTTCCGCTCGGTCGATTTCTTCGGCCGTACGTAGGTGCACCGCGACTGTCTCCTCCGCAGGCTTGGCGGCGACGATCTCGACGAGCAATTCATATAAGTTGCGCAGCTGGTGGGGTGCGCGAATGTACGGATCGACGATCTCGATCGATGTGGCTCCCTCGAGATGCGGAATAAGCAGCGTCTCGAACGAATAACCCAATGCATTATCCGGAATATCAAGTGCGCCAGTACGCAGCGTGTCCACTGGCGGTGGGGTGCCGGACACGGGCTGCGCTCCGCCCGGCGATTCGGCTGCATTCAGGTCCGGTGCCGCACTGTCCCCTGTCGTGCGGTGGTACAGATGCGGGAAATCGAGTTCCTCCTGGGTGGGCACGGCCTTCCAGGTGCCCGCAGCGTCCTTGTACCCGAAGCGGACGGCGTCCATGGTCCGGTCGATACGCAGGATCTGATCCTTTACGCGCTTTCGTCCTTCGATCGCGAACCGGAGCAACTCCTCTACCTCGGCAGTCGTCGCACCACGGTGGGGATGGATCAGCTTCATCAGGCCTGAGAACGTCTTGCGGACGCCGTCGCGGTCGCGTGTCGAGATGTCCTCGGACAGCACGAAATCAGGCGTGTAGGCGTCGGAGAAGTCCTGGGTCCGCAGGTGGCGTAACGCCTCGGCGAGGTAGTCGACGACGAATCCATACCCGTCGGTGAACAGTTCCCGCCGGATGATCTCGACCTCCCAGCCGGGGAGGTAGCAATGGAGTCGATCGAGGTATGCGGCGTCATAATAGGACTCCGGCAGCACCTCGAACAGGTCGGAGTGCGCAAGCATCGTCGGCGCCGGCCGAGAGGTGTTGCCGACGAACACCATCGACGCCTCCGCGGGAATGGTGTCGACACCGCGGGAGAACGTCTTGTTCGCCATGTAGTTCTTCATGATGTCGACGAGTGCCTTGTCAACGCGCTTCTGCCCAGCGAACTCGTCGAAGGCCACGACGTCCCAGAACCCCACCAGACCGACGCGCCCGTTGGCGTTGTTGACGAACAGCTTCGGAACGGTGACCTCGCCGCCGGAAATGAGCATTCCGTGCGGGGAGAATTCCGAGTAAACGTGCGATTTGCCAGTGCCCTTGGGACCGAGTTCGACGAGGTTGTAGTTGCGCTCGACGAAGGGGATCAGCCGGATCAGCTGCAGCAGCTTGCCGCGCGGCGACAGCCGCTCCGGGTCGAACCCGATGCTCTGCACGAGCAGGTCGATCCATTCCTCGGTGGTGAATCGCACGCGGGCGGCGAGGTAACGGTCGAAGTCGAATTGGCCGAGCTGAATCGGCTTGAGTCCCGCGATGATCCAGCGGTCATCATGCGAATCGCCGGGTGAGTATTCGATGTCGACCATGCACCACACACCGCCGGTGAGGAGCTTGGGATGCTGCTTGACGGTCCGGTCGTCGATGGGCACCGCCTTCAAGCCCAGGTTGGAGAAGGACGCGGTGTGGATGTCCTTGCGGTCGTCGAGGACGACCGCAACCTTGTCGATCACCCTGTGTCTGCCACGGTCTCGGACTGTCGACTTCACGAGTTCCGCTTCGCCGCGGTGCACGTAGTGCTGGGCAAGAATGTTGCGCACGCTCTCGATGCCGGCGTCGATCGTCGCCTCGTCGTCGGTGGCGCAGTACTGGGCGAGGAGGAATTCGAGAACGTAGCCGGGGACGATGGCGTTGCCGCGGACACGGCCCACCAGATCCTTGCGGACGACCAAGCCGGGGAACGCCGCGTTGGCCTTATTGTCCAGGGCAGTGAGTCCGGGCTGCGCCGCTGGTGTGTCGTCTGCGGGGTCGGTCACAGTTCTTCGTCTTCCTGCTTGATGTCGTGGTCGGTTGCGCGTGCCCACGCGTCCCGGACAGTGGTAAGTGCCGTTGTCGCTGTCACGGACAGGCGAGTTTGACCAGCCAGCTGCGAAACCCAAACGTCCTCGCTCGGGGGCCGGTCGAACAGGTGACGACCGGGCGGCCTGTTGGTTGGCCCATGTCGCTTAAACAAGTGGGACGTCTCCGTATCGATGGCCCCAATTCCGGCGAGCGCCCACAGGTCCCACAGGTCACGCGACGCGCGCCGATCGTGCCACGTCGCGGTCTTCGCGGCGGCGAAGGCGGGCAGCGTGGGCACCGACAAGCGGGCCGGTGGAGCGCCGCTGTAGCGCTGTTCGAGTGGGCGAAGCTCCGTGGGCCACACCGTTCTATTCCGAGAGGACAGCAACTGAATTTTGACGGACAACCCGCCGCCGGTGCGGAGGTTCGCCGGCTCGGTGTCACGAACAGCAGCGAGCCTGGGCTCCCATGCCAACCGACCGTGGCTGCGCGCAACGGCTCGGGGGAGCGCAGCGTCGATTTCGGTGGCCAGCTCGGTGCGGTTGCCGATGGCGACAAGGTCGATGTCCTCGCTGAGGCGCCCGTTCGCAAGGTGTGTGCGTGCGAGCGCGGTGCCACCGACGAAGTGGAGTCGATCCGCGAAGCGGTCGGAAAGCGCCGCGAGAAGGTGGGAGATGAGGTGGTCACGTTCCACCTGTTCTGGTGGTACCCCGAACCGTGCGGCGACGGTGTCTCGTTCGTCGAGATTCACGACTGCGCTCCCGCCCAGATCTCGGCTCGGCGCAACGCGGCGACGAGGCGCTGCGGCTCCGCAAGCTGCTCGAGCCGTTCTAGGTCACTGCGACGGTAGAGAGCAGCGATCGCGGCGGGGACGTCAGTCTCCGCATTGCCGAGAAGTGGCCGTCGGGCCAGGTCGAGCACTGTTTGTTCGGGTGTCGTGGCCAAGACAGGGCCCAGCGATGTCTCCACGCGTTCCGCGTCGAGTGCCTCAGTGTCTCGTTGCACGAACCGAACGGTGGCGGGGCGGTCGGATAGTGCGATCGGCCTGTGCTGGCCGGGAACGGCGACCACTGCGGTGGCCAGCGCCCGTGGAATCGCACCGAGCAGGCGGGCGGCGCTGATGCCCATTACGACTGCACGGTCGGGCCCATAGATCGCCGATGCAATCCCCGCAGCAGCAGCTTCGAGACCGGGCAGCCACGGGCGTCCCACCTGAGCCTGCGGTACGACAATGTAATAGCCGTGGGCCACTCGGTGCAGGATGCCCCTGTCGGCGAGTCGCGACAGTTCGGGACGGGGGTGGGCGTACACGTGGGCGGCGTCCTGTGGGCGGACGGTCCGCAGGGTGAACCGCGCCAGCTCGGCTGGCAGTGGTGTCCCGCGCGTCTGCTCCAAAGCTCCCCCTTTGCTACGCGTTTCGTAGGCTCCTACCCTACGAAACGAGTACTGAATCTGCAATCATAGCGGGTCGAAGAAGCTGCCGAACCCACGCTGCAGGGACGCGGTGGTGTGGCGGTACTCGGTACGGGTGCCGTTGGTGAGCTCGTCGGCACGGATGTACACCGGCTTTCCATTGAAACTCTCGGCGGCCTCGTTCAGGACGAGTTCGACAGTGAGGCTCCGATCCCGCAGGTCCTCGGCGGTGCTGTCCACAACCACGGTCCGCTCGCCCGATAGCGCCGTCCCGTCCTCGGCATACACGCCAACGATCAGAGACCGCGCTCGACGCTTGCCCGTGACCACTTCCCGCTGCAGCAGGGTGACGAGCACGGTGCTGGAGGTGATGGTGGGGCTGCTGACGTTGACATCGACGGTGACCTTGCTGGTTTCCTTGCTGCGAGACTGGGTCAGCGTCACCAGCGGCACGACGATCTCCTGCAGAGTGGCACCGCCGTGCACGTACTGGTAGCCCGCGCCCTGCATCCGGAGTCGGTGCAATGACCGCGGCACCTGCACCTGCAGGTCGCCGTCCAAGCCGAGTTGCGCGGCCGACCATGTCGTGAACGATGGGTGTTCCCGCAGGCCGCGGCCGAGAACATAGCGGCGCGTCCGGTCGACGATTTGCTCGCCATGCGCAGCTTCGCTGAGGTAGTCGCCGGGTTCGAGGTCCGAGTCCTGGTAGAGAAAGCCGTGGTCGGCGGTGACGAGGACGCGGCTGGCCCGGGTCTTCCCGCTGCCGAAACGTTTGATCACCCGCGCGATCTCGTCGATGGCCCGGTCGCATGCCTCGGGTGTCTGGTATGGCGTCTTGTGCCCGGCCGCGTCGATGACGTCGTGGTACACGATGACGGCGTCGTGAGCGGACCACAGCACGGCCCGGTCGGCGGCGCTCATCGACATCACGGCCGCGTACTCGACTGCCGCGGCGTTCACGCTTGCCCACAGCGCTTTACGGGCGGGCAGTCCGGAGGTCTGGGCCCCGTCGGCGCGCACCGTGCCGTCGTCACCCAACTCGAGCCCGGTGTGCGGCAGCATCACGGCCATGCCGAGTTGGGTGTACGACGGAAGCGGAGCGAGACGCGGTTCAATGGTGGCGCTGAACCAGTCGTCGCCATTCATGCGGGCGGCGAGTTCGGCGCCAACCTCGTAGCGCAGCGCGTCAGAGACGACGACGAGTGTCTTCGCCTTGGCGGGCAGGTCGTAGCGGGCAAATCCGCGGAGCCGTTCGATACCGGGGACATCCCAGTCCCCGAGGGTGTCCACCTGCTGTTGCCAGGCCTGCGCGAGGGGGCGCTGGTAGTCGTGGACGTACCGATGTTCGACCCGGTCGGCGAGACCAGCGGGCAGGTCGGTCTCGGCACGGTTGCGGTGGTGGCGGAACCGCCGATACGCACCGTCGACGCTCGACCAGGTGTCGGCGTAGCTGCGGATGCCGTCGGCGGGGTCCGCGATGACGGGCGCGAATGTTTCGATCCGGCTCAGGCAGTCGGACGCCGCGGCAAGCGCCAGGTAGGCGTGTCGGTGCTCGTCGTACCAGGTTGTGGTAGAACGAGTTCGAACCAGTTCGGCGATCCGGTCGGGTGGCAGTCCACGGTCGAGGATGGCGGCGGCAAGGGAATAGATGACAGCCTCGTCGACGACCGGAAACACGTCGCGAGCGGCGAGGTCCTCGACTGGCGGCGGGTCGGAGCGGAGGCGTTCGCCGATGTTGAGATCGGCTTGAGCGCGTTGGGCGAGGTCGGTGAAGATGCGGCGCAGCTGGCGATCGTCGCGAAGGCGTTCGAAGTCGATGCGGGCCGGGTTGCGTGCATCGGGCCAGTCACGCCAGGCCTGGTCGAACAGCCAGGTGGCGAGGCCGGCGACGGAGGGCTCGGTGGCAGCGTAGCCGTAGATCCTCGCACACCCCGTCCACAGGTAGTCGGTGAGCCCGTGCTTCTGCAGTGTTTCGTATCCCTCGGACCGATCGGCGACGTGCTCGGCGAGCAGATCCTCGACAATGTGGTGCAACCGATGGCCGTCGAGGTCGAGGACGGCGGCACTCATGAAGGCGCGCAGTACGTCGGATAACTTGTCGACCGGCAGATCCGGTGGTAGTTCTGTGAGTTGCGCGCGGATGCGGTCGATGCGGTGTGTGTCGTCGAAGACGCTCAGGTGAGCAGCGACGACGTCCGTCACACCTCTGTCGGCGAGTCCGAGGTCGTAGACGAGGATCGCGGTGGTGTCGGCAGTGAAGATGCCGTAGCCGACTTCGAGGTCGAGCAGCCAATTCTCGCGCAGTTCCGGCGGTTGGCCAGTGCGGTATACGAGGTGGCGCACGGTTTCGGATGTTCTGGCGTCGAGTGCGGTGTAGACGCTGTGTTTGACGCCGAGTTCGTTGCCTTCGACGCGGTGCACAGTCAGGTCGAGACCGTGTTCGGCGATGACCTCGGCGATCGTGTCGACGTGTGGTGCGTAGTCGCCATCGACGTCCCGCCAGGTGAGCACCGGAGTGTTGGTGAAGCGATCGACGAGCAGTTCGGCGATGCGCGCCGCGGATGCGGCGCTCACAGTCCGTTGACCTTCCGCAGCACGTCCTGCAGCTTCGGGTAGTTCTTTTTCACGCCGTCGTCGAGGTCGAGCTTCACTTCCGCAGTCGACAGCGGAAACAGCTTGGTGGTGATCCATTCCCGGATCTCGCGGCGCTGGGTGGTGAGCAAGTCCCGTTCCTTGCTGAGCTTCGTCGCCTCTGCCTTGCTGGCGGTAGGCAGGGCGTGCTCGATGGTTTCGAGGCGGGCCTGCTGCTTGTCCGTCATCTGGTTGGCGTAGCTCTCACGGATCAGGCCGAGAGTAGCGGGCGTGTAGCGGTGCAGGTAGAAGAGCGCGTTGAAACCCTTCTCGGTCTTGATGTTCGACGACACCTGCCAGTAGATGGGCCGCTTAGAGTACATCTTGACATGGTCGTTGTAAAAGTCCTTGAGGAAGTAGTCGCGCAGCGACTTCCGCTTCCCTGAGCCGAGTGCGTACTCCAGCCATGCAACGTTCGCTTCGACGTTCTCCTTGCCGAACGCGACGGCGAGGAACTCGCGCATCCGAGCGACGATGTCGTCCTCGAAGTAGGGCTCGGCGGTTATGGGGATGATCCCGTCGGAGTCTGGCCGGAACCGTGTGTTCTGCACCTTCTCATCGAAGTCGGCTATGGTCGCACCGGCGGTGGCGAGGATCAGTCCCGGCTCGCCGACGCTGTAGCGCCCCATCATGCAACCCACCGCGTACGAGACGAGTTCCCGCGCCAGGTCCAGGTCGAACAGGGCCCGATACTCGTCGTCGGCCCGTGCTGCGCCCTTGGCGGGGGCATACCGGAAGTACGGGTTCTGGGTCAGCGAGATCCGATTGAGCGGAACGTCGCACTCCACCTCGTCTTCGAGCTCGTACAGTTTCGCGAAGTAGCGGTTGTTTGCCTCCTCCAACTCCTGGGCACGGTTCGTGGCTGCGAGCGCATCTTCCCAGCGCGCTATGGCACGGCCGTCGAGGGTGCCGATGCCTTTGACAACGAGGGGGTTGATCTCGAATCCCCATGATGTTTCGTAGGCATTCCAGTCTGCACGAAATAGATGTACAAGCTCATCGACAAATTCGTCAACCACGAGCGAATCTGCTTCAAGAGCAGGCATATTGGAGATTTGACCGACTTCATAGTTAATGGTCGGCGAAATGCTCGAGAACAACACTTGAAACACTGACGAGTTCGCATAGGCCGTCACTGAATTTCGCATCCGATCATCGGGGAAGAACAGCGAAGTACCTGCTACATCAAATATGAATCCACTGGGGAACTGACGGAAGGCCGCACCACTAGCAGAGACCTTTGGCCACGAGACCGAGGGCGCAAAGAAGTGATCGGGGTTGCGAATGACGGAGCGCGGACGGAAGTCCCATAATTCCTTTCCATCATTCTCCCAATTGATGACGTAGTCCTGATTTCCCCACCATTTGCGGAATGACCCGCCTTTGTTATACGGGAACCACTTCCGACCTGACTCGCGAGCTTCGTCCCGGCTAGACATGCCGTAGCCCGTACGGTCGCTCGACACCTCAAACCATTGCCGGAGGAAGCGGTTATTGTCAGCGGTCGCAAGTCCCTGCCGTGGTGAGGAGATATCCGCCAATCGCATCCCCTTGGAGAATGCAGCCTTCATTCCCTCCGACAGCCAGTACACGATCGGCGACTCGGGAATCGATGCAAAGTCATCCATGGATGCGGTGAACGCCAGACTATGCGGAGCCAAGGAAGCTACGTCCTTCATTAACGCACCCTTCTCACGTTCACTTCGCCCCTCCACAAGGCGCCAAAACCGGCCGACATGGCTGGGCCTTGCCTCGATATCGAGGACAAAGGCGGTCGTCTGCACTACCTCGCCGCTAATCGAATTGAACCCGCGGGTTCCGAGGTGCGCCATCGAGGAGAGGTGACCCCATGCCGGGAGAGTTGCTCGGAATTCCTTGTACGACGTCAGGAACATCCATGAGTGCATCGTCACCATCGCGACTGACCCTGACGGCAACGCGAGCTCGGCGTTGCGTTCGATGAACATCGCGTACAGGTCCGGCTTGGTGTCGGGGAAGTGCTTCTGCGCGAACGAGGCCAGTTCTGCGCCCATGTGGTTGTAGCCCAAGTACGGCGGGTTGGCTACAACCACGTGGTACTGGTTGGACGCTAGTACCCGCGCCTGACGTCCAAGTGCACGAGCCTTCTCCATCAGTACAAACTCAAGCTCGCTGGCAATCCCCTGCTCAGCGTCAGGCTCTTCGTAGCCCTCGATAGCGTCGATGAGGGAGTCGAGCGCATCTGAATCGACGCGAATCAGCGAGCCGAGGATGTCCGCGTCCTTGAACGAATGAACCAGTCGAGCCAACGGCTCCCGCTTCTTCGGCGCGACTGCGCCGGTGATGAGTTCCGCCTCCAACTCATCGAATTCGAGCGGCGTGACCCGAACGATATCCGGCTGTACCGGCCGACCGTCATCATTGCGGCGGGCGAAGAACCGGCGATCTCTTGCTCGTGCCTTCATCGCCAGCGCAAATGACGCAAGCTGCGCGGCGCGTTCGTCAATTTCGAGGCCCCGCAGGTTGTGGGTCAGGATCAGCTGCGGGATGGAGTTGGGGGTGTAGCCCTCTTCTTCGTAAATGCGGAACAGCAGATCGAACGCGTAGGTAAGCATGTGGCCTGACCCGCAGGCCGGATCCAGCACCCGGATCGCCTCCGGGGATGACACGGTGACTCCGGTATCCTCCTGCCCCTCAACAGGTTCGATGTAGTACTCCATGTGCTCGCGCAGTCCACTGGTCGGTCGGGAGCGCAGCCATAAGCGACCAAGGGAGTTCTGCACCAGGTACCGCACGATGTACTCCGGCGTGAACAACTGTGTCACCGCCGGCAGTTCAGCGGCGTCGATTGCGACATTGGAGTCATTGATCTGGTCCTTGAATTCGGAGTTGTAGAACTGGTACAGCCAGCCCACCACCTCCACGTTCTCGCAAGCCGCAATATCCATCACCTCGACGGCGCGTGCACGCACCGATGTCGGCGCCAGCATGTCCAGTGGTGTGAGCAGCCGGATCCAATCCACCGCAGCCGGGAACACTTCCGGCATCGGCTTGTGCCACGACCCGAACATCGCACTCAGCAACAGGACGTACGCTTCAGCGTCCGGGTCGGTGGACGTCCGCTTCCCGGTCAGAAGATCCACCACCGTCGCCTGGACATGCGGCGGCACCTCGTCCGGGAACTCCCCCGTTTGTGCGCGGGTGAGGATCTCCGGCAGCGCCGACGCGGACGCGGCGGCCGGGGACACGACCCCGAACGGCCCGGAGAATCCGTTCGCGTCCATGTAGCGGGCTGCGGTCAGGCGGTTGAACCAGGTGTAGGCAGCAGTCTCCACCACCCAGGCGAGACCGTGCTCGTCCACGGCAGCTCGCAATGCCCGCACGTCGTGCGGGTACTCGGCTGCGGCCTTCGGGTCATCTAGCAGCTGCTTGACGCGACCGCGCATCTGCTCGATCAGCGTGGTTCGCGAGGAGACGGCGAAGGTCTTCAATACGGCGGTGTTCTTCATCGTGTGCCTTCTCGAGCGGTATCAAGTGTCTTCGGTGCGCGGCTCACAGGACGATGGTCTTACCGTCGTCGAGTGCCGCCAGCAACCTGGCACGCAGCCGCTGCACATATAGGTCGACCTGGTCGGGGCTGGTGAGCATCGCCGGAACTCCCTCAACTGCGATCGCAGTCAGCCGCACCGTCGACTTTGCAGCGCTCTTCGACCTGGTCGTCCCACCGCCGCCGTCAGTCGCGGGGACGTTCCCGCCTCCCTCTTCACCGTCGGCTGTAATCCCCAGCTCAGCTGCAGGAGAGTTGATCAGCACCTCGATCGCTGACTGGTAGGCGGTATCGAACGACCTCCGAGCCAGTGCCACCTGCCCTCGGGTCGTGTGCCCCCCAAGGCCGTCCAGAACGGACCGCAGCGCACCTCGGGCCTGTTCCTGCGCCTTGCCTGTGGAGTCGAGGAACGCTTGCTCCCGCAGCAGTGACTCCAGGCGATCCTCGACGAGGCTGCGTAACGCGGCCCGATCGGCGGTGACCGCGGCATCGAGGCGCTCGACCAGACGCAGATGCAGCTGCTTGATCTGTGGGACACCCCGGTAGAACGTCGGACTGTCGAGTGCAGACCGAAGGGCTTCGACATCGCTGCTATCGACGTCATCGATCTCGGCGCTGCGCCGTTCCAGGAATATGCGAGCATCGTCAACGATGCCGCGCTGCTGTCCGCGCAGGAAGCCGCGGATCGGGTCCAGCACATTCTCTTTGAGGTCGAGCAGCGCGCCGGAGTCGGCGAGAAAACCGTCGAGGTACCAGTCCTCGTCGCGACTCACCGCGGACCGGATAGCAGCCGAAGCGTCAGTGACGGCTGCGCCGAACGGATACGCAAGCTTCGCCCAGTCGTCGAGTTCGGCCACATCCTCGCTGAGCGCTGCTCGCACGCGGCTCACCAATTCCTCGGGCGTGGCGGGCCTCTCGGAGGTGTCGCAGTATTCCCCTAGGAATGCCTGGAGTTTGCGCACCTTAGCCGGATCCTGTGCAAGCACTTCCTCCACCGCGATCAGGCGGTGCTTCTTGGTGCTGCGCAGCTCCTCGGCGATCTCGGTGCGCACCAGGAGCCGACTGTCGAGTTTCAATCGGACCAAACCGGTCTTCGACCCGTGCGCAATCGCGGCCAGGACCGTCGTCATAGACCAACCAAACGACGGGCGTGCAAAGTCGTCCACGAGGGAACCGACCGTAGATGCGGTCTGGCGCACCTTCGCGTTGCGAACAGACACCACGATCGCCCCGGCGAGGGTGTCGAGCGTCGAGACGACGTCGAGATCGAGTGTGGCCTCGTCCCGAAGGATTCGGCCGAGATCGGTCTCCTTGAGAGTGGAAATTCCCCGTGCCTCGTTGATCCGCGTGTACCGGGACTCGATGGCCACCTGCAGCGCCGCGTGTACACGGTCCTTGGGGGGCCCGCCGCCGATGTCAAGAACGCTTCCGTTGTGCACCAGATCCGCAACCGCGACGGCTTGCCGGATTTCACCGAGCACCTCCCGCTGGCGTTCCACGTTGGCACGCTCATGGGAGTCCAGGATCCGCCTACGAGACTCTGGCAGCGTCGATTTCGTTTGCAGCCGCACGTAGTCACGGGTCCGCACGTACAGGTCGATGTCATCGCGGGTGCGCTGGCTCAGGTCCAGCACCACGAACACCGCCCCGGCATGGCCGATCGAGTGGTGTTTGACGTCCTCGAGCGGGTGCCCGCTGTATGGAGTGACGAAGCGCACGCTCAGCTCCTCCGAGCGTCCCTGCCGCTCCCCGTCGAGCATCCGTTCCAGGCCCAGATCGACGCCCGTGGCCTCGTACCGTACCTTCGCGCCGACGCCCGAAGCATTCACGATCTCTTCGTTGAGCAGTTTTTTGATCGCAGGGTCGTTGCGCTCGTGGTTCTTGATCGCCTTCTCGACGTCCTGTTCCTCGTTGGTGAGGTAGGCGTAGGTCGAGCCGGTGCGCTGGACATAGGTATTGGACTCGAGCAACCGCAGAGCCCGCTCGATGTCCTCGTGGAGTGCCGCGACATTCGTCTCGATCGCCGGCGTGAGCAGCACCGCCAGGGACTGTGGGGTGCCCTCGAACTGCTCGATGTACTTGGTCATCAGCAGTGCCTTGATTACGCGCAGTGCCAGGTCCCTGTCCGGCCCGTCCAGATTCCGAGCCGCGGTCGCAACGTTCTGTTTGACCGATGCGTTCACCGACTTCTCGATGCCGTCGTAGAACATGTCGAATGTGGCGAGAGCACCGACGTCGGCAGCTTTCATCACGGATCCGATGTCCCTTGTCACGCCGAGCAGCGATCGCTCACCCACCGATGCGTGCCGGCCGGTGAACGCGTTGAAGTCCGATAGTCCCCGCATCGCGTCGTGGAAGAGCTCGAACTGGTAGTCGACGAACGGGTAGATGCCGACGAAGTCCTCGACGGTCGAGTAATTCCTGTAGGTCCGCTGGTCCTGGAAGGCGAACAGCGAACGGAAACGGTCCTCGTTGGCCGTGTAGACCGCACCGAGACGGGTGGCCCCGTCCGGAGTCTTTTCGAGCAGGCGCTTCGAGACCACCTCACGCACGTTCTTCGAATCCAGTTTCAGCTGAATCGCGAAGCGCGCCTGAATCTTCGAAAAGTCCTGCTGCTGCTCCTTGGTACGGTCCCCGATGATCGAATCCATGACCTCCTGCGAGGTCACCATCACCCACGCGCGGCCTCGGCACTTGACGTAGAGAGACTCGGCAATCGTCTGCAAGCTCAGCATCAGCTTCGTGTCCTGGCCGATGAACTGACCGATCTCGTCCACGTAGAAGCCCACCCTGGCCTGCGATTCGGGCTGCTTGTCGAGCCACTCCGCGACCTCTTCCGCGAAGGACTCGATCGACACGCTGTAGTTCTCCCGGTAGGCCGTCAGCGGGCGCTCTAGCAACGCGCCGGTAGCTTCCGCGTACGCCTTCTCCACTGCGGGCTCGACGAGAACCGCGAGCTCGCGGCCCTGCTCCCACGGCTTTCCGTAGGTGCCCGCGAATGCCTCCTTGAACCGATCGAACACACCCAGCCCGGCGAGGTCCCGCTCGAAACGAGCGATGTACGGAGTCTTACCGAAGTAACCAGCAGCCTCGTAGAACACCTGCACGAACACCTTCAGCAGCGCGTCGGGCTGGTTCTTCTCGTTCTTGTCGACCTTCTCATCGATATTGAACAGCAGTGACCGGGCCGGGATCGCTGCGGACCGTTCCAGTGCGCCCCGCAGGATCGCCTCGTACGCGGGCACCTTGTCGAGGAAGGTGTCGACAACCTTCGTCCGGGCGATACCGGCGCCGCCCACATCACCGAGCAGATAAGCCAGCATCTTGAGCAGATGCGACTTACCCGAGCCGAAGAAACCAGCAATCCACACGCCGTTGGACTCCGGTTCGCCCGGGTGCGTGTACGCCTCCAGCAGGTCGGTGAGGTGCTTCGCCACTTCGTCGGTGACAACGTACTCGCGCACTTCGGTCTCGAGCTGAGCGGAACTCGACGCCTTGACGACACCGTCGAGCGGCCGATCGATGTCCTTCGCGAGGATCTGCTCGATGTGCATCAGGAGTGCTCCAATTCCAGTAGATCAAATGCGCGGTAGTAGTCGTCATCGGTGAGCCGATCGAACAGGACCAGCGATGACCCCTGCGTGGGTGACTGGCGGTAGGTTCCCGGGAACATGAGAACCACAGGCAGGTCCGCCAGCAGAGGTTGCAGGGTGTTGAGGACCGTGTGTGCCCGGACCAGGGGATACAGTCGGCCGACGTTCGACAGCATGACGACCTGCGGCCGGGGTCGCTGTTCCTCGACAATCCGGGCAATGCGGGGCGACAGGTGCTCCCGCGGCGAGATCACATTGCCGACAGCTTCGCCGAACATGTCCTTCGGCAGTACGGACTCGTGTTCGAGGATCTGCGCCCATTGACCGGTCTCGGTCCACAGTTCAGTTGTCAAGCGCCACAAGTCGATGTCACAGACCTCGATGCCTTCCTTGCGTAGAAGCTTGACAAGCCGACGGTGTTCGCCAGCAACATTCGGCTCGTCGGACGGCCGATACGCCAGTACAAAGTAGGGAACCTCGCCGATCTGCCCCTTCATCTCCAGGAAGCTCTGCGTCCGCACCACCCGGTGTGCGAGTTCGAATCGCGCCGTGAGCGGCAGTTCATCCGACAGTCGAGTGGTCACCGTGCTCCGTCCCGGCCGGCGAAAGCGGCCACCTGTGCATCGTGGATCGGAAAGCTCAGCAGAAGTTCGTCACCTACAGCTGCGACTACTGCCGACACCCCCGGCGCAGGGCATATCGGAAGGACCCGATTTTCGTTATCGAGCAGTCCAGCCTCACGCAGCATTCGGAATGTATTCTGACGCAACTTGCTTCGCGTTGAGTCGGCCACATCTCGAAGCGCGTCCACCCAGGACGACTGCAGGTTCCAGAAGGTGTCGAAATCGGCAAGGCCAACGATGCCGCGCCCCGACACGAGTCGGTCACGGACTACCTCCCGACCGAAGTCACGCAGAAAGCGGTAACGCAGGCATGCCGCTAGCCACATCAACTGCCGTGAATCGTCGACCGATCCGTGTGCAACCAGTTCCACGCCCGCCGGAGGGAGTTCGCTGAGCCGCTGTACGACTTCACGCGTCACCCGTAGGGTCGATGCGGCGGTGCGTTGTTGAACGAGGTTCCACTCGACCGCCTGAGCGCGCGCAGTCGCCGCATCAGGCGTCGCGACCAGCAGTCCCGCCATCGCAACTGCTTCAGCGCGCAGCAACCCACCCGTCGTGAATGACAAGCGGTAAGCGCCGTTAGTCACGAACACCCTTCCAATCGACTGGTCGCGGCCGCGTCGGGGAGACGCGCCACAGCATGATCGTAGGCAGCACAGGAACCCAGTTCTGCCGAGCCGTACGACACTAGTCGATGGGCCTATCGAGTTCCGATCGAACGTGCCATCGCGGAACAGGTCGAATGTCCAGGGGGACGCCGACTGGGGTTCTCCGAAAAAGTGGACGCGCTCAGCTTGCATTCGGGGCGGCGTTGAGGGATGTCGATGACGATGTTCGTTGCTGAAAACCGTTGTCGGCGAATGCCTTGCGTCGTGATGCTTTGGCATTGCTTGCCGACCAGGCGATCTCGGCAAGCGCCACTGCTTCCGCACGCAGCAGCCCGCCTGTCGTGAACGACAGGCGGTAGGGGCCGTGGGACACGAGAACCGCCGGTCCGCATGTGGGGTGCGCTGCTTCGAAAACCCTATGCCGCGGATCGAAGTGATCGGACCAACAGCGAGCACCTGCCTACGACGAGCTGCACAGGATGCAGCCGTCGATCTGCGCGCATACGCCCACGTCGGCATGGATGACAGGGTCACGGCACAGTGCATGAAAACCTCGGACTGGATCACCGAAAGCATGGCAGCCCGGACCATCCGAGCCAAACAGCATGACACGGGGGCGAAGCGCTGGCAAATCAAGGACATGCGAGCCGGCCCGAGCCCTTGGCAGCCGCCTGCGATGACACGAGAGTCCTTCTCGCAATAAGACATCCGCAATCGCAGCGCAGTTGCAATCACATCCCTGCTGTGGCATTCTGATCTACTCGGATCGTCCGGGTCACCCTTCACGGTGATCGCGATGGGAAATCCAATGCGTCACGGGCACAACAGGACCCATTACACTTCGCAACTACCGGGCGGACGCCTGAGTGCATATCCACTTGACCCGGCATTGAAATTGCCATAAGCACAAGCACCGGCATCGATATGCACTATCTATGCACCGATGCCATTGGCCGCGCTCATTTGACAAAGTAACGAATCGCAGCCGCGACCAGTTATTTTAGCCGCCGTCGCCAATTGCTCCTGTTGTATTGGATGCGCCGTAATTGTCGATGGCTTCATAAACCAGCGCTACGACAGCTCACCTCATTAGCTGTGCGCAACCCCAGCCACCGACATCGAATCTGCCGACACTTGTCACGTGCGGAGAACGGGTAATAGCCAGGAATCGTCCGACGCAAGTAATCATCATCCGCGACAGCGTGTAGCTCCGCTGACGCGCCTTCCAGCCAAAGCTCACCCGCCTCGGCGTGATCTCGCACGCCCATCACACGGCAGCGGATGCCGTGCTGTCTTCCCGAATCAGATCGGAGTACAACGTAATGCTGCCGAAAATTACTGGATCAGTGGATCTTTCATCGCTTCTGGTAATTCTCGATCAAGCGGACGGTCAATTGATCATCTGGCACGTCGAAACCGGACCGAACCGCAGCCTGTCCCGGCTATCCGGCGCCTGGGTTCTCGACAACAGTCGGATCACGGACATTCGGAGTCTGGTGCACGACCGCCCGGCAGTTCAATGTCGCAGCACTATCGTTCTCCCCCAGGGGATTACCAGTTCGGCGCTGGTGGATCTCGACGCCACCGTGCAATCGGTGCGCACCGAGATCGCCACCGCCGACAAGAAGTTCGTCGAATACCAAGCCACGGTGAAGAACTCACTGGTACAGCCGGACTGGCCGACGGCTCATCATCCCGCCTCCACATCGGGCACCGTCGAAGCGACAACCGAACTTGTCACTCCCGCACTGGTTCTCGCCTGCGGTATCGCCGAGCTGTCCGATACCTGGGCAGCCTTCGAGGCGCTGCGACTGTCACGTGCATACCTCATCTCCCTCGGCGGGCATGCGGCGCGCCCACTCCCCCTGAAAGAAGTTCGATGACCAGCAACATGTCGTTCGCAGCATTCGACGTCGAAACCGCCAACCCCAAATACGGCAGCATCTGCTCGATCGGTATCTCGATCGTCCGAAACGGCAAGCGGGGCGCCACCTACTCGTGGCTGTGCCGACCGCCCGCACCAGTCGACACCTTCGCACCCGTCAACGTAAGCATCCACAAGATCACGCCGGCGATGGTGGCCGGTCAGCCCACCTTCGCGCAGCGGTGGCCCGAGGTCCTGGCGACGATCGGTGACCTGCCAGTGGTGGCGCACAATGCGCGCTTCGACATGAACGCGGTCGGCCAGGCGTGCGAGCACAGCCTCCTCCCGCTGCCGACCTGGCAATACGGATGCACTCGAATATGGGCCGAACAGCAACTGCCACTGCCAAAGTACAAGCTCGAGACAGTCGCCGCGGCGCTCGGGGTCGAGCTGAAAAACCACCATGATGCCGGCGCCGACGCAGCGGCGGCCGCCGACATCGCTGTTCGGTTGGCGAAGCTGGCGGGCGCGAACGATCTAGCCGAGCTCGCGCAGGCCACTGGTACACGGCTCACTCGGCTCGGAAAGGCGCAGCGATGAGCCAGCCGGTAGCGCCTTTGCGTGAGGCCACCTTGGCATCCTTGTCCACGATCCGGACCAGGAACCTTCGAGCGCTAACCGACACACTCAACGAGCTCGAACCGGACGACCACGTGGCCGCGACGATCCGGTCTCCCTTTTACGGCCTGTTCATCGTTCGTGGTCGGGTCGTTCGGTCCTGTGCGACCGACCGGCTGCTCGTGGGCGGTCAACACCTCGGCACCACCGGGCGCGCGCGAAAACCCTTGCCGGAGTTGTTAGCGCTTGCGCCAGCCGAGGACGGGCCCAATGACATTGCGGACGAGATGTGTGTCGCCGACATCGCACACGGCGACATCATCGCAGCCAATTTCAACCAACATCCGTACGGGCGCTTCTCCGTAACCGGCTTCACCGTGCACGCCCCGGCCGCCGCAGACGCACTCATCACCGGCGGCTGGTATCTCACCGGTCGCGAGCTCCGCACGGCCGCACCGCGATTGCTCGCGCTGCGACTAATCGCGGATGCGCAGTCGCACGAATTGCCGATACCGGCTCGCATCACACGTTGGCCCGAGCCTGACACCAACTCCCACTGAACCCACGAATCACAATCTGAGGAACAAGACAATGAGAATCAAGAAGTTCGCCGCAACCGCAGCACTGACCATCGCCGCCATCGGGATCAGCTGCGGGACTTCCAATGCCCAGCCCCTCGCCCAGCCGGACGTCTCGGCGGAGGCGCTACCCAGCAATACACAAGGCACCGATCACGGTGTCGCCTACAACATGGACCGTGGGCGTGACGGCAAGACCCTCACCGCTGTACTCACCGGGGGCACCTTCGATATCGCCGAGAACACGATCAACGTGATTGCCGCTGATGGCACCGTTGTGAGCAGCCTCCCGCTGCAGTTGCCATTGGGCGACCACGAGGTCACCCTCACGCCCCAGGTCGATGCCAACGGAACGAAACTCGTAGCCGATGTTGCCGCGAACCCCATCGGCTACTGGCGAAAGACGTCACCGCACCAGCGCAGCATCGAGGCGGGCATGGGTATCGGCGCGGCGATCGGCGGTCTCGGCGGGGCCTTGCTGGGCATCGTGATCGGCATCGCCACCATGGGTCTGCTTATCCCGATCACCTTGCCAGTCGGCCTGCTCGTCGGTGTTCTCGGTGGTATGGCCGTCGGCGGCGCTGCAGGCGCAGCCATTCCGAATTCCGATGTCCCCGACCAGTGGGACTACCAGCAGGAATGTCACGGCACGGGCGCCTACCAATACTGCTGGTAGTGACCGGTAGTGGGCGGTGCGATCGGAGTCGCGCCACCCACACCTGGATGGTCCGCGATGGCATCGCCCCCTGCCCGAAGAGGCATCGCAACAACCGACAGACCTGGACCGTATCGGTCTGGCTCATCTCGAGGACAAGACAATGATTCGCAAATTGATCGCAGTACTGCTCGGCGCCGGACTCGCCGGAATTGTCGCCACCGGAAGCGCGCACGCGGCTCCCCGTAACTCTCTCCACGAAGGGATGCAGGTCGTCGGCGAGGATGTGCAGCCAGGCCTGTACCACACGCAGGGACCAAGGCCTGGCGACTACGGCTTTTGCTTCATCGAATGGTTGCCCTACAAGGGCGCGAAGTCTTCGGAACTGACCGACATCGAGTCCTACGACGGTCCCTCCGATGTGCGGTTGAAGGCCGGCGACATTATCACCGTGGACGGCTGCGCATGGGTTTACGAATCCGCCTGACAGCGAACGGAACTCCGGCACTCGGACCGACCGGTAATCCACTGCATTCATCGCCTGACCGACGGCACGATGAGGAAACGCATGAACTATCAAAACCCGCAGCACTACCCGTACTACCAAGGCATTCCTCCACGCCCGATACCACCGCCGAAAACGAGACTGAGCCCGGACGTGATCCTGCTGCTCATCGTCGGCGGCATCATCCTGCTGTGCGGAGCGGGCGCCCTCACTGGCACCGGCTCCAAGAAGGCACAGCCCACACCGGCAGCGGTCGCACCGACGAACGCCGGCAACACCAGTGAGGCGAAACCCGCTGCGACAACTTCAGTTCCACCGGCACCGGGCCTCAACACCCCGGTGCGGGACGGCAAGTTCGAATTCGTGGTCACCGATGTCCAGTCCGGTATGAAAACGCTCGGCACCAACCCGTACCTGCAGAAGACAGCACAGGGTTCGTACACCATCGTGTCCATCACTGTGCGCAATACCTCGAAGGTCCCGTACGGCTTCTCCCCCAGCGACCAGTACGTATTCGACACCCAGAACCGCAAGTTCGGGAACGACAGCACCGCCGCGATCAACCTGCAGGCCGACACCAGCCTGTACGCGGACATCAACCCCGGCAACAGCATCACCGCCCAGGTCGCTTTCGACCTGCCCGCCGACGCCGAGCCTGACCACATCGTTCTGCACGATTCGATGTTCTCCGGCGGCGTAACGGTTTCGCTGCGATAGCGATCCAACATGGACGTCAACTATTTGTAAATGTCTGCAAGACAAGGAAATTCATCATGACCGATAATCACATGGGACTCATGGAACACGACGGCCTCGATAAGGCCCTCTTGGCCGCCTCGGCCGATGCGGCAGCGGCGGGTGCCCGGGTCTTCCCCTGCACTGTTTTCCGACAGGGGCATCGAACGATGATCTCGACTTCGTTCCCCTACTCTTTCCTCGCCCACCAGGTCGTCTCCGAATCCGTCGACAGGGGAGGCGATCCCGCCAACACGACGAATCGGCCGCTGATGACCGATCACGTGAAGAACATCAACCACTACGTGCGGGAGAACCCTACCGACTACATCCTCCCGCCGGTCACCCTGAACGCACGGCAGCTGCCCGCACTTCATGTCCCCCGCGGCAACTTCAAGAACCGCCTGGGCTTCATGGTTATCGGTGACAATGTCCGCTTCTATGTCACCGACGGCCAGCACCGCATCACCGCAATCAAAGGCCACGGTTCAGGTCGATCGGCGATTCCCGGGCTGGTGGACCTGGGGGCCGGATTCGAGGATGACTGCCTCGCAGTGCTCATCGTCGTCGAAGACGAGCTCAAGCGAATCCATCAGGATTTCGCCGATGCCGCCCAGACCAAGCAAATTCCGGCGAGTCTGCTCGCGGTATACAACACGCGAGAGCCCGTCAACGGTGTTCTTGCCGACCTCGTCGAGGGGACCCGATTGTTCCGCGGTCGGGTCGACGCGACATCGAAGACCCTGCCCAAGGCGTCACAGGCGGTGTTTCTGCTCAACCAGGTTCGACAGTTCGTCAAGGAGTTGCTCCTCTCCGACTACGCCCTCGCGGAGGATTCAGTCGCCAGGCAGAGCGCGCAACTCCTCGGAACCAAGGCCGCCCGCGACGAATTTGTCACGGATGCAATCACTCTCATCGAAACCATGTCCGAGCACATGGATCCGTGGCGTGAGATCTGCGAACTGCCAACCAGCGGCGGACCGGCCAACCAGGTAACGGACTTCCGGCAAAAGTACGTCAACATGACGGCGACGGGGCTCGTCGTCATCGGTCGCGTCGCCTACGAAATCCGCAAGAGCCCCGATCTCGGCTGGCGACTCGAACAGTACAAACGCCTCGCCATCGAGATCGACTGGAGGCGCAGCGCAACGATCTGGCAGAACAACATCATCTCGAAGGACGGCAAGGTATCCACCCAACGCGGCCCGGTCCGCGAAGCGGCAAACAACGTCAAGGCCCAACTCGGCTTGCTTCCCGCCCTCTTCACCAGCAGTGAGGCCGTCCGTCGAGGACCACGGCGCATAGCGGCAACCCCTTGACGTGGATTTGCTGCACGACACGATGGCCGCCCTGCTGAGCACTTCGACGTCGGGCAAATCTATTCTCCTTAGTCGACTTGCGCCGGAGACAGATCAGGCCAGATACGTTCAGGTGCTCACGATGCCTCGGTCCAAAGGCATGGAGTTCTTCCGCGTCATCCTCACCGGGGTCAGCGAACCGAACATGCCCGCAGCAAGGACCCTTCGCGGCATCCTCGAAGAGAAGTTAGCTTTCTGGAGTTCACGTGGCAATATCCCGAACCGCTCGCAAACAGCAAGCGATCCAATCGGTTATCGCGAGTGGCCCTTTGACGACGGATCAATTCCTCGCGGAGCTCGCAAAGCGAGGATTTCATATCGATAGTAGCGAATTATTCCTTTTCTGTAATGAATACAGATTGGCAAACTTCGATTCTTCGACCAAGAAATGGTTAGCTCCCGGGGCAATCGGTGCACCAGAGCCTCCACGACCGGAACGACGCGAGGCACAACGACTGCGGGCAAAGCAACACCGGCCGCTGAGCATCGACAGTTCCCGCGAGCTCGAGGCCCTACGCGACAGTGTGATTCGTCCGTCCGACGAATCCGAGCCCACCCGATACCCCGTCGATCCGCAGTGGCCCACAGTAGCGGCCACGGCGCGGACAGCTCTGCTCCATGAACTCCGCGAGGTGACCAGCCATCGGTCCCAACAGGAAATCCCGCTGGTGGCAGGCGAACTCATCGAGGAAACGCCGACACGGATGATCGTGCGCTACGAGATCCAGAGCGGCGACAATGTCCGCGAAGGACTCATTGCCACCCTCGTCCCGGAAGAGGGGGTGAAACCCCGCACCGAAGCGGTCGAGGCCGAGGTGCTGACCCAATACGGGTCGGAAATCACTCTGAAACTGCCTGCCGACACCATCTTTCGAGAGCGCGCCCGGCTGCGATGCGACCTGTCGTGGCTGGTTTCCCGGCAGGTGGCGGCCCTGAATGAACTGGCGGGCAATGGCGTGCCAGGCTTTCATACCGCTGCCGCACTGAGCGCAGTCGGGCCTGGCGGCTTGCTCGAAACGGTGGCGCCGATCGCACCACATCCCGTCGCGGGGCTGAACGAACGTCAGCAACGTGCGGTGGCGCACGGGCTGCAACCACGAGTCACCTGGCTGTGGGGGCCGCCCGGCACAGGCAAGACGACGACACTGGCAGCCTTGCTCGGTGAACTGCTCGACGCGGGAAAGTCGGTGCTGTTGACCGCACCCACCAATGCCGCCGTAGACGTCGCGTTGAAGGCACTGCTGTCACGACGTCCCGGATTTGCCGTCGGCGAGTTGGCGCGGATCGGCGTCACCGACGAGCCGGCACTGCTCGGTCTGCGCACACCCGTCGTGCTCGACGAGATTTCCGCAGCTGCCGGAGCGGAACCCGCGCGTCGCTTGGTCGAGGTGCGTACATCGCTGTCGGAGTTGCGCGAGCGTGCCCACGCCTTGGACGGGAAATCCGTTGAGATGCAGGCCTTGGCACGCAAAATCGCCGATCTGACAGAGTTCCGACGCGGACTGGAGAATCTGGTTCAAGATTTGCGAGACCAGGTGATCCGCGACGCCAGACTGATCGCTTGCACCACGCATCAGGCACTGCTGCGTGACCTGCACCGCAAACACTTCGACACCGTCGTGATCGACGAAGCCAGCATGGTGACCGCGGCGATGGCCATGCTCGTCTCCGGAGCCGGCAACGGACACACGGTGATCGCCGGCGACTTCCGCCAGCTCCCACCGATCGTGCAGGCCACGACGCCCGAGGCTCGGGAATGGCTCGGCCTCAGCGTATTCGAGAAATCAGGCATCGCCGAGGCCGTACAGGCCGGACGACCGCCCGCGAATCTCGTGGCGCTCAATCAACAGCATCGGATGCGGCGCCAGATCGGCAACGCGATCGGTGAGGCGTTCTATCCGGAAGCGCGGCTTCGCACCGCCCCCAGCGTGCACCGCCGAACCGCACGCACGATACCCGCCGACCAATCGCAGCTCGTTGTCGTCGACACCACCGGGCTCGTCGCTCCGGTTGCTCGCCGAGGCGGCAGCTCGTCCCGCTACAACCTAATGCACGCACAACTCGCGGCGAACGCGATCACCCAAGCCGGCAGTGGCGCCACCGAACCGGCAAGCCTTGGTCTTATCAGCCCCTTCGCGTCCCAGGCCAGTTTGTTGCAGGCTCTGGCCCCTGCCGACGATCCTCGCCTTCTCGCCTCGACGGTGCACCGATTCCAGGGCGGGGAAACCGATGTGGTGGTCTACGACGCAGTCGACAGCACAGGCAGCTCACTCACACCGCACCGCTGGTTCACCGAAACGCATGTGGGCAGCGAGGGCGCGCGCCTGCTCAATGTGGCGATGAGTCGTGCCCGCGAACAAGCGATCCTGCTGGCAGATATGAGCTTCCTGCGTCAGAACTGTCCGCCACGCACTCCCGTGCGCGAGTTCCTCACGCATATGGATGATTATGCTGAGGCGCGAAGCTGGCGACAGGTCGCTTCTGGCTCGGGGGCAACCGAACCGGAATCCGATTTGGCCCGGCTACTCGACGACCTTTCTCGAGCAACCAGCAGCATCGACATCTTCACCGCCACCACCGACGGACCGTTCACCCATCGCATCGTCGAAACGCTTCTTGCCACAGCGGAAGACGTGAAAATAGCGGTCTGGTACAGGCCCGACGATCCGAGCAGCACAGCCCGGGTCGAAACGCCACTGCGCCACCACCACACCATGCTGCATCCCCTCCGTCCGTTGCGAGAATCGTGTGTGGTGGTCGACTCGGTAGTGTGGTCGGCGGCCGGGCCGATCCTCGGTCGGTCCACCAGCGCGATTCTGCGAACCGACCATCCCGCCCTGGCCGACAGCGTCCGCCGTCAACTACTCCGGCGTACGATCGCAGGCGTGCCGGGCACGGGGGAACACGCGGAACGCTGCAAGTGTGGGCGTCTGCGAGCACGGGAAGAGATCACCGGCGGTCCGCGCGCCGGTGTGCACAGCGTGTGCTCGTCGTGCAGGGATTGATCGGTGCCCGTTCCCCGATTCCGAAACCGCCTGCCGTGCAACCGATGAAAAGGAACGTCGCGTCGGATTGTTCGCCATCCGGTTCCGGGACATCAGTCCCCGATTAAGGCCGCCAGCAGATTCGGTTCCGCATCCTCGACTCCGAACACCTGGTACCCATCAGCCTGGAGCCCCTCAGCTCGATCGGCGTCCTCGCCTTCGACCAGCACCACTTTGCGATCCAGCCAGACTGCTCCAACCGGCCAGTGATGCGTTCCCAGCTCGACACCGAACTCGGGCTTGCCGACTCCGCGCTGCGCCAGTGTCGTCAATAGTTCCAGCACCGCTTCCGACATGAATTCCGGTATCCCGCCCCACGGCCCCGGATGTGCGACCGGTCCGCCGCCCATCTCAGGCGAACGCTCCAGTGCGACATCCCGAAACCAGAGAAGCGCGTCGAGAAGAAGCTTGGTATCAGCTGCCTCCGTGATCGCGGTAAGGGCAAAGCCTGGGCGCAGGTCCAATTTGCCTACCGGGATATCCACGCCGGACAATTTGTTGAGGCGAACACGGAATCTGTTACGTAGCCGGGTTTCGGTGAATGGATCACGCGCAGCGAGGTGCTGAAACACAACTTCCAGCTTCCCGGAACCACCGTTACCCGGATAGACGACCAGCGGCCAGATCAGGTCGGCGGAGTCACGCTCGAGCATAAGGAAACAACTGGTGGATTTGACACCAGTGCCGAAATCGAGGTGACCACCACTTGATTCCCAGAATCGCAGTAGTTCACGAACGGTATCTGCGACCGGTTGCGAGTTGTTCTCCTCAAGTTGGGAGAAGAACCGATCGCGACGAGCGCCGACGCTCGAAGCAGTTTCGCTTTCAGCCCCGGCGACATCGAAGTCGATCATGCCGAGCAGGTCGGCGAGGTCGCGGGCAGACACACGCTGGCTGGGCGAGGCAATCCCACTGTCGCTCACGGTAATGCCCTCCGCACGAAGGACATCGAGTACGTCACCGCGGTCGTCCCCTTCCGGCCAACGGAATCCTTCAGCTACCCGGCCACCATGGTCCAGTACACGATGCGCGTTGAGGTGAGGTCGCGTCATCTGTTGGCCGACTGCGATCGGGCTCGATCCGACCAATGCTGCCAAATCGCCATAGGTAGTCCAGGTCCCGACCGGCAAAGCGGCCAGCGCGCGACGGAGCAGGCTCCAGTCCCGACTCTTCTCGACACGGTCGACATTGGCGATCGGCGCGGGCCACAGTTTGATCGCCTGATCCGCGAGTTCGTCAGCACGTGAGGCGATCTCGGCCGCACCCCAGCGCTGGGTCGATGCGATGCGCCGGTTCATCTCCAAGTGGCTGCCCGCGAGCAGATCCTGTTTGCGTTGGAACGGATGATTGGACAACCGCGAATTCTCGGCCGTCAGCGTCAGGTTGCCCAAGGTGTGCACCAGCCGCTCGTGCAACTCCTCAGGCGATTCACCATCGGCGGCCAGCACCTCGAG
The DNA here is from genome assembly GCF_050942345.1 of Nocardia pseudovaccinii. Taxonomy (NCBI): domain Bacteria; kingdom Bacillati; phylum Actinomycetota; class Actinomycetes; order Mycobacteriales; family Nocardiaceae; genus Nocardia; species Nocardia pseudovaccinii. The sequence goes on along the minus strand of NZ_CP192074.1, from coordinate 198,743 downwards.
CCATTCCGATCCGGGTTGTTGCGGCAGCACATGTTCGATGGTGAGTTTGGCGTTCGTGAAGTCGACCGGTTCGGGATGCTCATAGCTTTCCTCGAGCCGCTGCAGGACCAATCGCCGCTGATCCCACTTTCCTTGCCAAAAGAATGGTTTCGTGGCGATGGCCTCCCGCAGTTCAGCGTCGGTCGACCAGTACCGACGAGGCCCGGACAAGGCGTGGCGCAAACCGTCGACGACCGACATTCCTTCGGGAAGCTGGCCCGGCAGCTCCTGGAAAATCCGGTTCAATCCCTGCGTCGGCCGCTGGCAGATCATGCGGCGGATCAGGAACGATTCGATGTAGGACAAGGCTCGAACGAGCTCTACCGAGGTGATCGCGCCAGTTTCACGCTTGTCCAGCAGCATCATCAGCAACGGATGAGTCGTCGCCGCCTGCCACTGGTCGATCCGGCGCAGGTAGCGGCGCACCTCGAGGTCGGGTTCGTGGTCAGGCTCGACAATGCGTCGGAATTGCTGTGCCCGGCGGTGCAACTCGCGAACATACGCCTCGATATCCGCTTCGGTCTCACCGTTGGTGCTCAATCGCTTCTGTTGCGCCGAGTACATGTCTTGGCGGCGAACCCGCACACCGCCATCGAGCACCAGCTGCAGCCACATAAGCTGTTCCAGCTGCTCATTGCTCAGACTTCGCTGCAGCGGCAACCAGTAGGTCTGATAGACGTACTCGCCCCTCTTGGGGAGCCGCATGAACAGATAGTTGCGGACCAAGTCTGCCTGCGAGAGCTTCAAGCCAGTGTTGTTGAGCGACTCGAAGATTCGGTGAACGTTGTCATCCCTGTCGGCGACAACCTGAACCAATGTCAGCCGCGTGGTAATCGCCTTCTCGATACGCGAGACGTCACGCGGGTCCGTAGGATCCTCCGCAGCGACAAGAGCCTGACGGAAGTACCGGTAGGCCGCACCGACGCGATCCCCACCGCTGCCGCCATGCGTGTTGCGGACATGCTCGCCGTAGGCGACGCGGTCAGCTTGCGTCGGCAGCAGACGGAAGAACTCGTCCCCTTCCTGGAACTTATTGATCAGATACTGCTCGTCGATCCGCTCCCGCTGGCGCGGATCCGCCACCGCCAGGTGATCCCGAATCGCCGCCAGCGCCAAACTCAATGTCGTCAACCGCTGCTGGCCGTCCACCACCAGCCACCGCGCGAAGCTCGCATCATTCAACGGCGACGGCGCCAATACCACCGAACCGCAGAAGTGCGTGGTCCCCAGATCCCCATCTGCCAGCAAGTCGGCCTGCTCGCAAATATCGTTCCACAGCTGCGCCAGCTGCTTGTCCGTCCACGAATAGGTGCGCTGATACAACGGGATCTGAAACTGCTTCTCCCCCTGAACCAGTGCAGCGAACGTTGTCTCCGACGCCTTCATCTCACCCCTGATCCCTCACCCGATTCTTCGCCTCGAGACCCTACCGGATGCGGGTGGTGCGCAACCGGGATCAGCGGTCACGAAATTCCTCCAGTTAGAAACGCACACGACACTCATGGCCTCCGCCTTCGGTTGGGCCGCTTCACCTTCGGCATCTGTCGGTAAATCTCTCGATGCGGCACGTCGGACCACCGGGAATTGGGCGACAGCGCGGTCGTCATTCGCGATCTAGAGAATCCAACCGCTCCAGTCTGAATGTTCGCGGCCTCGTTGAAGCCAGAAGAGCCCATAGAAACTGGCGACGTCGGGCTTGCTGATGACCGCGAGGATGGGGCTCTACCGCATGTCACGCGTTCGGCGGTGTGATCGCCTGTGCAGGGTCGACGTCAGGGTAAGCGTGCACCATGCCGAGCACCGAGCGCGCGGGTAATGGCAAGCAAGAGACTGAGATTCGCGACCCTGGAGGTCGACACGGCGATCCACTTCCCCCGCTTGCCTCGTTTCCGGATTACACGGAACCGTTGGAGAATGTCATTTCTTCGAGATCCGGCCAGGCCAGGAAATTGCGTCCCCAGTACACGCCGTTGACGTCTACGGACAGTATGCCGCAGCCGACTTTCTCGCCGCGTTGCAACGCCTGCTCGGCGAGCGGGATCTGCGCCGCTGTGACCAGCGGGTCGACCGTCGCGGCGAAGCGTTCCAGACCGCTGAAGCAGGCCGCTTTGCTGCTGTGCTGTCCGTCCCGCGAGATGTCGAACCTCCGGCCGTCGCGGAGGGTGAACCAGAACCTGTGGTTGGTTGTGGTGAATCCGCTGGTCGTGACCGTACGCTGTGATGATTGGGTGAAATCCGCGATGTCGGCCCAGCGGAACTGATCCAGCCGTTCGGTTTCCCAGCCGTCGATGCTGTGCTTATTCTTGCGGCGACGCTGCCAGATCACGCCGTTCTGGTAGACGAACACCCCGTTGCGGTCATCGTTGCTCGCTTTGTGCGACGCCCGCATCAGGGATGCGGTCACCCCGGGGCCGGTCGCGTCGGAAGATTCCGGGAATGCGGCAATCAGCTGCCCCAGGCCAGCTGCGTCGACAGCCTGCACGACCTCGACAGGAGTGCTGTTGATGTCGGCCATATTCTCCCCGGTGCGGCGAAACAGACTGCACTGTAACACGATTCATGAGCGGTTCAACCGCTAATAGGACGGTCGCAGGCACACAGCGACCGGGCATCGTCATCCCAAGGTCTATGTTGCGATACACCCGCAGACTGATGTCAGTTGGTGGCCGCCTGACCAGGCCGGGAGACACGCGCACACCGCATTCGAACGGAAGATCACCCCTTCATGCGCTGTGCAGTCCAAATCCTTTTGGCCTAGAACCCAACTCGCGAAGCTTCCCACCCGCAGGTGGAGAAAGCGGAATCCATGGCCAAACTGGCCATGCCGTGGCGAATCATTATGTAGACCTACGTGACCTGCGCTAGCTCGATTTGCCAGGTAGGTCAAACTCGCCCGCCGTAATGCCCTTAGTGAAGGCTTCCCACTCTTCCGCGGTGTAGGTCAGAGCGACTCCGTGATCACTGACCACAGCAGTACCGTCATCGTGAGCTGTGATGGCCACGTTGCCGGCGACTGTCCCTGTCGACAAGCTGACTGCCAGGTCGAGGACGGCGGGCCACTGCTCTACCGGGACGGTGATGATCGGCGAGCTGCTGTCTGGGTACTTGCTGTCACGTATGAGCACATGTTCGCTTCGGAAGGCCACCTCGACACATGTCTTGTCGCCGCCGCTGAATGTGGATTTGAAGAAATCTGTGCTCACCTACTTACCCTATCTGGCGTGCAGTTCGGTCGATAAGTTGTAGCGATTCCTCGCGGCTGAGGGCCATAGCCAGCAATTGGTTGTGAAGGTAGTCCAATGCGTCGACTCGTCGGGGGTCCGTGGCGACTTCGCCGTAGATGGCGGTTTCGAGCCACCCCGCTTTCGGTAGCCGGGAGCTCTCGAACTCCAAGATGTGGAACGTGGCTGCGTTAAGGCTGGCGATGCCCCCTCCAGTCGCGAACGGGATGATTCGCAGATCCAGGGTGTCCGGCAAGGCCTCGATCAGGTGTTGAAGATGCCGCAACTGGGGCGCGTGTACCTCGCGTGGGTCGCCAACCACATAGGCCAGTGCAGCCTCGCCCATCACTACGTTCAGCTGGACTCGATCGGGATCCTGAAGGCGCCGCTGTCGTCCAATGCGAGCGTGTACACGTTGTTCGACCTCGGTCGGACGACCAGTAACCACGCTGGATTTCATGAGGACACGGATGTAGTCCTCCGTTTGCAACAGGCCGGGAACGACACCGTTCTCGAAGCTGCGAATGCTCTGAGCTCCGTCTTCCATGCCATAGAAGCGCAGTAATTCGTCGTCGAAGAGCGCCGAGTACTCGTTCCACCAGCCGCGCGTCTTCGCAACCGCTCGGAGATTGAGCAGTTCCTGCTGTTCGTCGGGCTCGAACTCGAGAAGCTGCATGAGAATCTTCAGCTTCTCTTCGGTCAGTAAACCCTTGAAGTTGACAAGCTGAGACCAGTAGGTGGCGCCGATGTCTAGGGCGCGTTGGATCGCGCTGGCTTTGATGCCGCGATCAGCAATCTGTTGCTTGATGCGGATCATCAGCTCCCAGCCAGCAACCACGGATGACGTGCGGGCCATCGCGTTTCCTTCCCTTCCGGTGAGGTCGCCCCACGGTACAGGACTGAAGGCCACTTGAACCTCCGCATTTGTATTGAATACTGAAATTCAGTGACGTATCGTACTGTGTACTACACAACACAGTTCAAAGCTCACTTCGACACGGTTCGGAGGGATCGGGGAACGATGGCAGTACACGTAGTCGGCCATTTAATGAGCAGCGACAAGACCGAGCATCAGGCGCGCAACGTGGGCAATGGCGACTGGGTGGTGAGCTTTCTCGCCGGGCGAACGCTCACTACCGAGCGGGCGGCAGCAGCGCTTCAAGCAGCGGAAGAGCTGATCGCACTTCAGATGCACGCGGCAACTCTGGGATTGACCGCATTGGAGTTGGCGGGCATGGCAACAATGCCGTGCAGCTGGTCAGCTCGTCAGGCGGCGCAGCCCCATCATTCGCACCCATTCCAGAGGTCGCCGCGATGAAGCATGGTCAGGCGTTGCATCGGGGTTCGTGGATCGCTGATTTCAGCGCAAGTGCGGCACACGGACGCCGTGATGCTGCGGAGCAAGCATGGGAGCCGATCCCGTCACGGATACCCCTTGCCGGGCGCGGGCACGGGGATGGCCGCCACACAAAAGGCGGCCGGTGATGTTCGAGAGGTGCCACGGGCCGCGCGAGGTGGCGTATCGGTACAGCGCCCTTGGCTTTCCGGTCGAACTCACGTTCAACCGGGCATCGTTCGTTACGACAGCCAGCCTCGGTGCGGTAGTGATGCCTCCGGAGTTGGGTCGAGCTGCGCGCCAGTGGCTCGGCGATACCGCGACGGTGCCGATCATCACCCACGCAAGAGCCGGACGTGAATGGGTGTTCGTGGTCGGGCCGAACCGGGGTCGAGGGCTGGGCGCACGGTCTCTGGCCGTGCTCAGGCAGGACGGCGTACGGATGCTGGCCATCGGCAGTCGGGTGTGGCTGCCGATGTCGGACTCCCCCACAGGTTGGCATTGGGCATCACCCCCACGAGAAGGCGCGCGGTCCGTGCCGCCGCGGACGTTTGTGCTCCAAGCCGCACAGCACGTACTCAACGACCGGGCGCTGTCGTCGGCGCGGCGGTGCTGACGCCATGGCTGCCACGCTTACCCGACCTGCGGCAAGACCACCCGTGATCGCCGAAGCCCTGTCGTTTCCGAGCGATGACGAGTTGTTGTTGTCGATGCGGGGACGCCCAGTCGGGGATCATCCCCTCTCGCCGCGTGCCCGGGAGTTCGGACGACTACACGAACAGCTGCTCGCTCACCAAGACCAAGCGGCCGAGATCGGTTGCCGTAGACGCGAACTCGCACTGGAGATAAACCTCTGGGTGGCAGAGCGTGTTCCGGTACCGCATCCGAACGCACCCCTGCACACCGAGACTATCGGGGCGGTGATCGACCGGATGACCCAAGCCCAGGTCCGCGCCTACGACCTATTGATGACCCTCGATCCGAGTGACCTGCGGGTGCACACGGCGTGGTATCGCCTAGCCGAGTTGGCCGATGGCTACACCGACCTGACCAACGAAGTCCTGAACCGGTGCCGACGCTTGCCAGTTTTGGGGGATTGCTGGTGACCGGCCTTCCCGACAAGGACATGCTGCTGGCCGCGTGCAGAGGGTTCCCGATCATCAGCGATTACCCGATGCTGGACGCTGCCGGGGAGCTTGCTGTCCTGCATCAGACCCGGGAACACACACCATGGTGCGCGGTCGAGGAGATCGACTGGCATCGCGCCAGGTTGATGCGCGACATCGATGAGTGGGTGCTGCAGGCGACGCCGGTTCCGTTCCCGACCGCGAAGACCCACACCCACACGATGGGTCAAGTCATCGACCAGATCGCCCAGCTGACGGTGCAAACCTATATCGCGCTCGCCGCCGCCCCGGACGGGTTGTTCGACGACGCCCGCGCACAACTCGACGAGCTCGGCGGCGCTTACCAGGACTTGGCAGATGACCTCGCGCGCGGGGTCCGCCGCCTACCCCAACTCACGACCCCATGATGACAACGACTGTCCCCCAACACCTTTCCCACCCAATGACCAACTACCTGACCAACAAGGAGAACCCCACATGTTCGATAACCCACACGCTCACCACGGGGTCCTCGACTGGATACACGAAAGGGGGCGTGCATGAACTGGCACCGTTGGCTCCGCCCTCACCCACGTCCAGCCGCCGACTGCGAAACCCGCGTATCTCACCACACCGCGCTGGTGCACATCGCGACCTGCGGAGAGGTGAAGCTCCACGCCGATTGCGGGCAAGCAGAGTTCGACACCGAGGGCCGGTTGGACCGGGTCGTCTGCCCGGCCGTGCTGTGCGGGTCGGTCCCTGCGGCCGACCACCGGATCGGATGGCATCTCACCTGGGACACGCACCCGTGCCGGTGGATCGGATGGCGCATTGTCGACGACAGCGTCGAACCCGCGCGGGCAGCGTCATGAACACCGCGGCAGCACCGGAGCGGACCGCCCGCCGAACTTCGCCGACTGCCTCACCGGCCCAGGCGGACTCGCGACCGACGATGCGTTCGGTGCAATGAGCATGTACCACCCCTGCCCACCACGATGTCTTGTTCTCGGCCGGGCGTTGCGGACCCTCGATGTCGAGTGGTCTCCGCCATCGCCATACCCCTGGATCGACTGCTGATAGCGAACCGACGCATCAACCTACGACCGAGGTGCCGAGTCCGCGCGCGATCAGCGAGCTCGATCAACTCCTCGCCGACATACGCCGTGAGCACCACCGCCTCACCGCCACAGCGACTGCCCAGAAATGACGTCTAGACCAACAACATTCGAGCGCGAACTGCCTAAGACGTGCCGAGAACGGAGCGACGTATGACCCACGACGAGAAATCCCGGCTCAAATCTGCTCAGCCCCAACAACTTACAGGTTATCGTCCCTGCAATCATCTCGGTCTGCCAACCTACTGGGCGAGGCGGTCATGAGGACGCCGCTGCCTTCCAAAGACATGATCTTGCAAGCATGCGCGGGCTCTGTAGCTATCGAGCATCCAGTCCTGCATGCCGCCTACGAGCTGGCCAGCCTGCACGAAGCCCGTTCGGAAGGTAGTGCCGATGTCTGTGCGATCGACGGCGAACGCGCTCGCCTGGTGAGCAGGATCGATGAGTGGGTTACATCGGCCAATCATCCAGCCTATGACGCCGCGTACCTGCACACTGAGACCGTTGGCATGGTGATCGATCGCCTCGCCGAGTTCTCGGTCGATGCCCGCGTCGCATCGGAGCCGGGCATCCCGAGGCTGCAGTTGCGCTATGCCCAGCGTCGTCTCGCCGAGCTTTCCGTCGCCTACAGCGATCTGTGTTTCGAGATCTCCGCTGGAACCCGCCGATTGCCGGACTTCTCATTTGCTACGACAGAAGAAGATCCGACCGACGTGCCAGATCCACCGAACTGAACCGTCGTCACAGGTGATCAAGCTCGGCGCGCCGAGACAGCTCATCGGCGATAACCTCCGCCGATGCCGGGACGACGAAGGTGTCGTTGTCGTCGACGGTGATCAGGTAGCGGCCCGCCGCAGGATGGTCCTGGTGGACATCGATCCAACTCAGATACGACGGCGGGTGCGGTCGCGGTTCATTGAGAAACCGTTCGATGCGTAGGTGTCCCTCGGCGTTTCGTGGTAGCCGGAGCAGGGTGCGGATACGTTCTTCGACCGGCCGGTCGCCGGTGGAGGTGTTCTTCCAGGAACTGGGTGGCTGCTGTCCCCGGACGCGTGGCGTGTAACCAGCCATCGCCCCGGCGGCACCGGCGTGGGCGGGGGGCATGGTGGCGGCGATGTGTTTGCCGAGATTCTGACGGTGGGTGACAACCAGTTTGATGTCGCCACCGAAATCCGTTGTTGCGCCTGGCTTTTGGAACAAGATGACGCCAAGGTCGGCGACAGCTGCGCCGAGTGATCGGATTCGCTTGTGCGAGTTGTGAGATCGGCCTTTGCACACGATCCGGATGTCGGGGTTGGCCAGGACGCGCAGCGGTCCGGTGAGGTCCGGGTCGCCGTGGCGTGGATAGCGGGCGCTGATCTGGGCGAGAAGTTGGGTGTATTCGTCGTGGGCGGTGGCCGATTCGATGATCCTGATCGGGTCCGGGTACTCGTCGAGTCCGGTTTCAGCCCACACCCAGGCGAATTCGTCCGGAGTGAAGGTCCAGACCGTCTGTGTTCTCACTGGTTGGCGCCTGAGCCCGACGTCTCGGACTTCCCGGTTGCCTGATCACCCGCGGCGGTGTCCGCGCCTGCTATCGGGGTGTCCGAGGTGGTGTCCACGTCCCAACCGTATTCGGAGAGAAGATCATCCAGCGACGGCCCCGCGCCGGAGAATCCGGCGGATTTCGCCCCACTCGCCGTATCTCCTGGATCCGCCGCGATAGCGTTGTCATCGGCCTCCGGTGTGGGCCCGGTCTGCGGCGGTGCCGCCGTGGTGCCGGGGGCGACCTCCGCTTGCGATCCACCGGGAGTGTTTCGCGTCGAAAGCGCGGGCTCTGTTCGGACCTCGGCAGGTTCGATTCCGGTCGGCGCCACGTCGGACGCCGCGGATGGCGGGCTGAAGTCATACGCACGTGCAGGCGGTGTCCACGTCGGCTCGGCGGTGAACAGCGGATCGCTATCGGCAACGAAGTCATCCCCGATCACCTCGACCGGCGTGTCGAGACCCTCGGTCCAATCCGACGCGACACCACGCAAGTAGTCCGGCGAGTGGTGCTCGGCGTCGTCTTCACCGTCTTTGCGCCGCCCTGCGGCACCGGGTGCCCCGGCCGAGCCGATACCGGAACGGGCAGACGCGGTGGCCCCGGCTCGCGTTGCTCCCGCCGCGGGTGCTGCCACACCGGGTACCCCCGGAACCGAGCTACCGGGCCCGCCCGGGCGGGAAACGCTCCCGGGCCCGCCGGCGGTGTTGCGGTTCGTGCCGTGCCCGGCATCGGTGGGAATGCCCGATCCCGGTCCCGTGCCCGTCGACGTCGGGCCATTTCCGAGGCCGGTGGGGGTGGTGGCTGTACTCGGGCTACTCGCAGTGCCTGTGGTGCTGGTGCTCGCTGGCGCTGTCGTGGTCGGGGTGGAGCTGGACGGCGCCGCGGCACTTGGCGTTGTCTGATTCTGCTGCTGGGAACCAGAGTCCTCTGCCCCGGTACCGGTCGTGCTCGGCGCGTTGGCACCGGAGCCATCGGTGTTGGAACCATTGCCCACACCCGGCCCTTGGGCGCCGCCGACTTCGGGCACGACGAGATAGGTCGGCACGCCCGCACCGGCTGGCGGGAAGTTGCCCTTGTACACGCTGTTCAGAGCGCGGATAGCGGCCTGGCGTGCTTCTTCTCTCGTGTCGTCGAGCTGGTCGGAGTAGCTGGGGTTGACCAGCCCCGGCAGCACGGACTGCTGGGTGTTGTCAGGATCCGCACCGGCCGTCACCGTTGTCGGGGGCGCGGGCACCGCCAGCCGCACGGCTTCGGCCGCCCACGCCAGCGAGTCCAGTCGGCCACTCACAGACTCGAATACTCGCGCGACCTGATTGGCGACCTTCGAATACTGCTCCGACGCTGTCTGCGCGGCCGAACCGCTGGCACCCTGCCACAGCCCGTTGCCGAAGATCCGATTCATCCCCATCAGGTTGAACGTCGAGGCGTTCGCCAACTCCGAATAGCAATCGAACAAGGTCTGCCGCAGGGTTTTCAAACCCGCTGCGTCCATGCCGCCGCCGTCGGCACCGCCATGGACTGCGGCGTACATGGCCTCGAGGGTCATCCCTTCGAAGTGCTCTTCGGTGCGCACGAAATCCGGGTCGGTACCCGCACCGAGATCACCCAGCTCGGTGTCCGCGCGCCCGGTCCTGGTCTGAGCGTCCGCGGCCTTCTGCACAGCAGCCTGGGTATCGCGCTGATCCAGCAGATCCTGAATGCCGGGAATCGCTTGCGCGGGCTTGTCGCTATCGCTCATTGTGGTTCCCCCTGGATGAGCCCCCGAAGCCTATGTCTGAGGCGAGCCAGCCTAACATGCACCGCCACACATCACGCCCGAGGCATCAGCCGAAATCCGTACTGGGCTCGACGTTCTCGGCATCAACAGGTGCTGGCGCGGGTGTTAGTGTGGCCTGGTCGTGAGTTGGTTCCAGTCGCCACCACCCGGGGGAGCATATGGGAACGTTGAAAGCCGATCTGGAAATCCTCGAGCAGCTCGCAACCCGACTGCACAACCTCGCCGACGAGGCCGCGAAAGTACGGCCGAAGCGACCCATCGGCCCCCACACGAGCCCGGTCCTGGTGTCGGTCACCGTGGGTGAACAGATCACCACCGACCTGCTCATGCACACGTTGCTGCCCACCGTGAAAGAACGGCTCGGCGAAACCGGCGATGTCATGGCCAACGTCGCCCGCGAATACAAGAACACCGACGACAACCATGCCGACCAGATCATGGACATCTACCGCCAAGCCACCGGCGACTGGAACCCGTAAGGCGGCAAAACCATGGACCCGCGGACCTTCATCAACACCGCCAAACCGGAAATGCTCACCGAACTCGGCGACGCCTGGATCGCCCTTGGCGCCGACTTCGAGGAACTGTTCACCCAATACGTCGACGCCGTCACCAAAGTCAACGGAACCCACTGGGAAGGCCGCTGCGCTGATGCCGCCCAGGCCCGCGCGCTCGCCGACCAGAAAACAATGCAAACCCTCGCCGACAAGCTCGACGCCCTCGGTCAACGCGCCAAACAAGGCTACGACGAAATCAACGCCCCACTCCGCCGCGCCCGCGGAGCCCTCACCGAAGCCCAGAACCGCCGCTACCTCATCGGCAGAACCCTCTCCCTCACCCACCCGGACGCCAACCCCTCGGCCGAGGAATCCCAGAAACTGCTGGACCTGCAAGCCGAACTCAACGACGCCGTCCGCGCCACCATGCAAGCCGACATCACCGTCCGCAACGACCTCGACACCGCCCGTGCCGACCTACGTGCATCCTTCATCTCCGCCGCCGCACTCGGCGCAGTCCAAGCCAGCGGTGACGGCAAGCAACTCGCCGACGACCCGTCGAAGCTGAGTCCCGAAGCGGTGCAACGCATTACCGAAGCCGGGCACCTCACCCCCGAGCAGATCGCGGCTCTCCAGCGGGGCGACACCACCACCATCCCCGCATCCCAAATGGAGTATCTGAACCAGATCAGCCGATCTCTCGATGGCAAGAGCACGACCGAAATTCAGCAGATCATGAGCAAGCTGCCACCGGATGCGCAAAAGGCGTTGGCGAACTCGTTCCAGATCATCTCCAACCCGTCGGTTAGCGCGGGCCCCGTCGCCGCCGACGATAAGCAACTTCCGAATGGCGGCAAGGGCGGCCTCGGTCAGATACCGAAATCCATGCACGACGTGCTCACCAACCACTACGACGTGTCCCAGGGCAAGCCCGCGCCCAATATCGGCGGCCTCGGTTTGTCGAAGGTGACCGAGATGATCGGCCAGGCCGACATGGGTTCCATGCCCGGCAGTGAGATCAACAAATCCCTGCTCCAGCGCGCCGCAGAGATAGCTCCCCAGGTCGACTCCCACACGCTGATATCGACCGACCACCGTGATGGCTCGGCTGATGGACTCGTTCAGCGCATGGTCGAGGTCGCTGGCCAGGACAAGGGGGCTGTGCACGACGTCCTACACGGTGACGGGCTCGAACCAGGCAACACCACGAACAAGATCCTCGATCCACTGATGCGGCATCACTGGAACGACGACGGCACAGCTGTCGGCAAGATGCTGTCCTGGATCGAAACTGATGCAACGTCCGCAGATGTCGGCACCTCCAGGCGTGCGGGTGAGGCTGCCTCCGGTCTCGCGGAGTACGTCGCGAAGGGACCTTCGGATCTGCTGCACGTCGATGGAGGGAAGTCGCATTCGCTCGGCGACATCAATCCCCATGCGGTGCAAGGGATCTCCTCCGCGCTGAGTCCTTACATCGCGAACTTGGCAGGTGTAGACGGCGAAAAGTACCTCAACACCCCCGGATTCAAGGCTCCGGACGGTGCAGATGACGTCTATCGTGCGGGCGCTCAGAAGATTTTTGCGGTGATCGATTCGGACAAGGACGCCGCGATCCAGTTCAATGCCAGAGCCCTCGATACCGCAGGACAGCTGCAAACATTGTGGACCCAATCGGTTTTGGCGGACCCGAACACGTCTGAGAATGGCTTGGCGACCAGTTCTGGAATCCTCTTGGGGCTTGTGGACAAGGGGATAGATACCGAACTCAACGCACGGAGCGTAACTGGCGTCGGGGATGCGATACACAATTTCGCCGACAAGGGCGCCGCCTACGACGGGTTCAAGGGGGCAGTGACCAGCGGCGTGAAGATGATACCGGTGGTGAAAGACCTCTTTGGCCCCGTCATCGACATGAGCAACAGCTACGCGAAAATGAACCTCATCGGCATGTCGTACACCCCACCCGATACAGGCAGCTCACACGTCGATAATTCTCATGAGTTCTTCCCTGCACGTCAGTTCTATCAGGTGGCCCAGGTGATACAGGCGCAAGATGGAATCTTGCCACACGATCCTCGATATAGCAGCTTATTCGAGGCCGACGGCAGGTTGAAAGATTACCAGCACAGCGTCGGTGCCGCTGGTAGTGGAATCGAGCTTCATAGCGAATTGATGAACATCTTGAAGACCTATAAAGGCGGCGCCTTAAAGGACGAACTACAAAATATGTCGACCCTGGTTCTTCAAGGGCGAGAAGGCGTCAGATGAACGTCATCATTCAGCCTGTGGCGAGTGCTCCGGAGACGGAGGGAGCAAAACATGAATCGGATAATGGCGGTCTGCCTAGCGGTCGCGGCAACGATGCTGATCGCGGGTTGCGATAGCGGTGATAATAGAAATGACGCACCGGATGCACCTCGGCACACATTAAAGGAGTTTTGCGATCCGCTGGTGGAGTTCTTCAACACTGAGCTTCATATCGAGGGGTTCCGATCCACGGATGGCCCTGCTGCGGACAAATTGATGGAGAAGGGTAGCTATTGCATCTTCTCTTCTAAAACTACATGGAGTGGTGGTGCGTGGATTACTCCCCTACGTGACGATGGGGTGTCAGTCGAACGCGAATATCGGGAGCAGCATGGCTACGAGCCCCTCGCCGGGCATTCCGCTGAGGTCTGGATCAAAGATGGCCGCTTGAAGCCGAGTGGTGCGCTCGGTATTGCTACAGAGGTTGGCAAATGGAATGGATCGATCGAAGTTGCGAACGGGGCGGAAACTCTGACGATCACGGATGAACAGATCGGAACCCTTGCCGAACTAATAATCCGCCTCACCCGCGATATGGGCAACTAGCAGCCTATTTGTTGCGCGGAAGCGCTGATTCGATTACCTCGGCGATCTCCTGGGCGTGATCACAAGCTCGCCAGTCTGTCAGCGCCGCCGAGCTGTCCACCCTCACGTTAATGCTTGCATCGGGGCCATTCATCACGACGTAGCAAGCTTCTTCCGCTGGTCTTCGATAAGTGATCGCATCGCGGCTATTTACCTTTATTTCGGATGCGGAAGATCCTTCACGTGTGCGGAATTCGTCAACGGGAATATTGCCCGAAGTGACCGTCAACGACCCCACTGAAAGGGTCTGGCCGCGGACGTCCTGTTTTCGATCGAAGGTGCAACCGATGAACGCGTAATTATCGTGAATCTGGTCAGCTCGCTCACGAGTCCTTGGATCGAATCCTGCCGTTGTTACGGTTGCATCGTCGATTTCGGTGCATGGATCGAATACCACTGGGCTGCGACTATTTCTTGGCTGAGTAGGTGCAGATTTCACGGAAACAACGTTGCTAGGCTTCGTCGACGAGGTTGCATCTACCGTTCTGTCACTGTCGCGGCCAGTGCAGCCTGCCGACAGGATGGCGATAGAGGCCAAGGCCAGAGCGGTGCGGATATGTTTCATTGAAGTCCGTTGTTTGTGGCCGACGATTCTTCAAAGATCTTTATCCTGTTTGCGTTAGCTAAATCGGCTTCCGAAATCAGCCTTCCAGCGCGCAAGTACGCTTCTTGCAGTCGCATGGCTCCATCTATCAGTTGGTTTACTACTTCGACGCCTTCGGCCGCCTTCTTCGAAAAGCCGTCACGAAGTTGCAGACCAGATGGGAAACCACCGAAGCCCTGTAGATCGTTCATGCTGCCCAGCTTCTTGCGGATACTCTTCAGCCTGTCGATCATTTGGTCGTATAGCTGCACCGCCTCGCGGACGGCCCGCTCGTCGAACTGGATGACTCCGGCACGGGCGGCCTCGTTGAATGCCGCGATCTGGGCTCGGCCGTAGTCGATCTGCGTTGTCGCCATCGCTGCCCCCAATCGAGTGTCTTCAGCGAGGGTATCAGCCCATGCCGCCGATGAGTTCTCGCCGAATTCGCGTACGCCCTTGCCGCCTCGACGTGGCGTTCACACGGGCGGAGTGACGTAGGTGAGCGGACATGACAGACCCCCGAACCAAGGGGTAAATCGGGGACCTACATCAGAACGCTACGCCGTGAATCCACTCTGAGAAGCGGATTGGCCTCGTAACTCGACGTCGGCAATGCCCTGACGCGCGGATACGCACGAAGCAGGAACGCGATCAACGCGTGCACCCGCCCGTGCGTACCCGCGACTCCAACCGTCCCCAGTGCTCCGACCGGTCGGAAGTTGATCGGCACCGCTAGCGTCTGTGACAGCTGGGCAGGTCTGAATGATTTGAGTTCACCCGACAACCAGTGCTGCAACGGTCAGTAGTATCCGGCGGGTGAGGAAGGTACTCGCCGTGGTCGCGGCCGTTCTGTCCTGTGGGGTCACAATCACCATGTCGTCGTGCTCGTCATCGGAGTCGCAGTCGACTGCCGCGTCAGCCACCTCCGTGCGAAAGCAGTACCCAGACTTTCTAAATGCGGCAACGAAGGCAACGATCGCCTACCGCGATACTATCCGCGGGTTGGATCCGTGCGGCTATCTCGATCAAGGAGCGATCAATCGGATCGGGACACCGAAGTACTTCGGCGCCGATAGCGACTTCAGTCGATGCACTGTCTCATTCAGTCCTCCTGCCGGACCGCTGGATATCGACAAGATCAGTGTCGAAATGGGGGGCATGCGACAGCCCGGCTGGGGCACGCCTCACGATGTCGGGGGAACCACGGTGCGGACCAGTGACTCGGGTGAATTCTGTAATGCTTACATATCCTTCGATGACCACCAGGACATCGCATTCCGTGTGTTCACCAAGGGCAGTTTCATGGGCCGCGGGCCGAAGGTCGATATGTGCCCGACAACGCTGGAGATCGCGACAGCGGCCATCCCACACCTATCAGAACGACCGCTACGAGCCGAATCCCAACGCGCCCACATGAACTCGAAACTCGCCAAGCTCGATCCGTGTGCGGTTCTCGGCATGGTCGGCCAGGACCACCCCAACTTGGCCGTCATGGCGGGCCCGGATCCATGGGGATGTGCCTTCCGCCTGACGAGAAACGACAGCTCGACCACTCAGCGCCTGCGGTACCTATATTCCGTCGACACACATGTGACGCCACTAGACGACAAACAGAAGGCAACGACGATCGGCGGATTCTCAGCGAACGAGAAGCCCGGCCCCCGCTACACCCAGTACGCCGACACCTGCGAGATTTCGGTCTCAACTGATCCGCAACCGCCGGTCCCGGTCAAGGACCGAGACCTCCACACGCCCGAACGAAATATCAACATCATCGAGGTCCGCGTCGACGGCGGCGGCTGCGACAACGCCCGTGCCACCGCCGAAGAGCTCGTCAGGCTCTACAACCAGCTTCCCGGGTAGCCGTGGTCTCGCCTCCACAAGCGCGGCGTCGACATTACGGTTCGTCGCTCACAGCAGCTCAACGAACTCAGCTCGGATGTGGGATCTAGATTCCGTACGCCCTACCAGGGTTCACTGAGCATACGAACTACGTCGGTGCCGTCCTGACCGACACCTGCCGCGATACTTTCACGCTGTCGGGGCCGGTGATCAACAAACAACCGAAACGCTCGGCAAGTTGGAGCTGGCCGACGATGAGATAGCCATAGAAGCGCCAGCGCTGGATTTCGACCGCGCAAACACCAACCAAAAGGTAAGCGCCGCGGCATCCGGGCCTCAAACGGGCATACACCATCGTCGAGTTGACGAGAACTACTTCGAGTAACTCTTCAGGGTTTCGGCCCATCGGCCAGCAGATCTACTCTGCTCGACCGACAGGTTCAGATCGGTGCAAGGATCGGTGGCCGTGCGGGAAGACGAGACGTTGTTCGATCGGGTGCGTGGGGCGATGTTGGGTGGGGCGGTTGGTGATGCGCTGGGGTGGCCGATCGAGTTTTTGCAGTTGGCGCAGATCAGGGAGCGCCATGGGGTGTCCGGAGTCACCGGTTTCCTGCCTGGCCTGTTACCTGATGCGCCGCAGCAGATTACCGATGACACGCAGATGACGTTGTTCACCGCCGAAGGCTTGCTGCGTTGTCCGCCCGGCGCGGATCCGGCTCCAGTGCTGCGGCGCGCGTATCTGCGCTGGCTGAGCACCCAGGAACAAGCCAAGCCCGCACCCGAACCCGACGGCTGGTTGGCCGGGCGGCAGTTCCTTTATGCGATGCGCTCGCCGGGCCATGCGTGCACGAGCGGGTTGCGGCTGCAAGCGAAGGAATATCGGGCGCCGCATCTGCCCGGTGAGCGGGGGCCGGTGAATCCGAATTCGAAGGGATGCGGGACCGTGATGCGCTCAGCGCCATTCGGTCTCGCCGCTCTCGGTCCGCACAAGGCGTTCGACGCCGCGATGCGATGCGCCCAGCTCACCCACGGCCATCCGACCGGCTATCTTGCCGCGGGCGCGTTCGCGGCCCTGATCGACAGCGTGCTGAGTGGAGTCGAACTGCCGATCGCCGTGCGCGACATCATCATCCGGCTCACCTCGATCCCGGCCGACAGCTCCGAGACGGTGTCCGCCCTGGCCGGTGCGCTGGCGTTCGCTCATCTCGGCCCACCGACGCCGGAGCGGGTCGAGCAGGTCGGGCAGGGCTGGGTCGCGGAGGAGTGTCTGGCTATCGCCGTCTACTGCGCGCTGTACGCGTTCCGGACCGGCGACGTGCGTGGCGCGCTGCTGCTGTCGGTGAACCATTCCGGCGACTCCGATTCCACCGGAGCGGTGGCCGGCAACCTTATCGGTGCGGTCCACGGATTGTCCGCCCTGCCGCCCGAATGGGTATCTGCGGTCGAGGGACGCGACGAATTGGTCCAGATCGCCGACGATCTCGTCCTGAACTTCTTCTACCGAGACCGTTCGCGCCTCGAAACCCGCTATCCGCTCGACACTTCGGTGAGCTGAACTGAACTGAGCGCCAAGCGGCTTCGAGGTTTCGGCGCCGTCGTGTCGCGTGTACATCTGATACATGCGGTCGACCTCGCGACCGCCTTCGATACGAACTGCCCAGAACTTCCGGATAGTTGCCTCGATCACACATTCGCCATCGGCGTAGATCGTCTTCGCCTTGGTTATCATCGGACGCGATGCATGTCGAGTTGATGCTTGATTCTTTGGATGGACTGTCGGTGGCGGATGCTTTAGGCCAGCAGTTCCCGATCATGCGCCGATCCATCGCAGATCTTCGGGCCGGTAATCTTCCTGCCGGGCCGTGGGGGTGGACCGATGACACCGAGATGGCTTGCTCTGTGGTCACCGAGCTGTGCAGTCGTGGCGGGATCGACCAGGATCGGCTTGCTACCGCTTTCGCGCGACGCTTCGACCCCGCCCGTGACTACGGCTTCAACGCGGTCGGCACGTTGCGCCGAGTCCGTGATGGCGTGCATTGGCGCGAGGCGGCCGCAGCCGCGTTCGGTGACGAGGGTTCCTGTGGCAACGGTGCGGCCATGCGGGTTGCCCCGTTGGGTGCCTTTTATGCCAGCGATCCGGAAACCGTTGTCGCCGAAGCGGTCCGGTCGGCGCAGGTGACGCATCTGCATCCCGAAGGAGTCACCGGTGCCGTCGCGGTCGCACTCGCCGCAGCCCACGCCGCACATGCCCGCCTCACCGGAACACGGCCCACACCGACCGAATTCATTACCGGCGTCTTGGACCGCCTCGACCACAGTGACACGACCCGGCTGATCCACCGCGCCCGCACCCTGCTCGGAGCCCCCGCCGCCGAAGCCGCCAACGAACTCGGCAACGGATCTTTGGTCACCGCGCAGAACACGGTGCCGTTCACGATGTGGGTCGCGGCCACATATCTACACGACTACCCTGCCGCAATCACCACATGCATTGCCGCAGACGGAGACATCGACACCACCAGCGCCATCGTCGGCGGGATCGTCGCCGCCTACACCGGCAACCGCACCGGACCGATCGTCGGGATACCCCAAACGTGGCTTACCGCGCGAGAGCCGTTGCCCCACTGGTGCAACACGATCGCTCGAACACGCGGACGCAAGAATTCCGTATTCGGGCGCGCTCGACGATGGCTGTCCGGCGCATCGTCAAGATGACCACAATCGATCCAGTCGGCATCGGCCACCTGCGAGGGCCCGCGGGACATCCCTGGCCGTGTGACAGTAGAGCCATCAGCAGGTACCGGCAGTCCCGCAAAGATCATGAAAATTCACGGACTTCGACAACGTCGAGACCGACAGACCGGGCGGCGGTATCGAACGTTTCCTGCCATTGGTCCACGTCGGTGCTCTCTACCAGGGCATCGGGCATAACCTCGACGCTGATGGACCACTGGTTTTCGCCGTCGCGCCACAGCTCGGCCAGCTCTGAGGCGTTCCCGCCCGCGCCGAGCTCACGTGAACCGAACCGCGTGGCCTCAGGGTCATCGAGACGGCCGCGGCGGCTCAGGCCGAGCGTGTCACGCAACCGCTCCAGTCGAGCGTGGTCGAGTTCGCCCGAAAGGATCAGCAGCAACCGGCGTTTCGGCCTGACCGGGAGTTCCTCTATCGGCGAGGCAGGCTCATCCTGAGTTGGTGTCAGCCCCAGCAGCGGCAGGGCGAGGTCGGCGTTTCCCTTGTTCTCGTTCCACGCCTTATACGTCAACTGTGCTGGGGTAGCGATCCCGAACGCATCCCGCAAACCAGAGGCGATCATCGTCGCCAGCCTGCGATAGTCGGCCCGTAGCGCAGGCCACGCCAGGTTGTATGACCAGTTGTAGTCGTCGCGCCCGGCAGGCGGCTGCCAGCCCAGGTCGGCGATGAGGCTAAGCCCCGTAGCATCAGCCCGCACCTCAGGGTCCAGCATGTCGGGGCCGGGTAGTTCGGCGCACAGCTCGGTATCGGTCTGAAAGAACTGCGCATACCGGCGCCGGTCCGAGTTCGGTACACGCTCCCTGATCGACACGACCGCACCAGCAGGCAGCGACGCAAACTGATCGGCCAACCTCTCGGTGAACTCGCCCCAGCCCGTCATGACCGTTCCGCCTCAGCCAGCGCGTCTCCCTCATCGTCGAGAGCCAACTGCTCGTTGGGCACCAACTCCAGATCCACCACACTCGGAAACGCTCTCAGTGTGAGCGTTTGCTGCGGCCCTGCCCACCGCACCTGAGGATATTCACCCGGTATCCGCGCGGTCGGTACACCGAGGGAACCCGTGAGGACACGCGTCATACGCACGAAGGCATCCCACACGTTGTCGGCCTCATCGGAGTCGCTGTCGGTCACCGACTGCTCGATGTGGTGGGCTTGTCCGTCCCAGCCGTCGACACGGCCGCTCGCCAGACCGAAGCCGACGTCAAGGCGTACCGCATGTGGACCGATCCGCTCGACATGCCAGCCGAATTCCGCGGCCAGGTCCGGCACGTCGACCAAACGCCAGGACCACTGCATCGACCGCAACCGAAGCGCCAACTCGACAATCTCGGCGTCGTCCAGCGCTCGCCATCCCGTCATGACCTGACCCTATCGTCACTCTCGGATACGGCTACTGCCACACGAATCAGATTGCCGCACAGACGGTTGCCGCCCTTCCCGAGTCAGCAAGAGCACGCAGCCGGCCACCGTTCCCGTCGCGAGGACAGGACGTTGTCAATCCTCCTGGTCGAGGGCACTGAGCCAGTCGTTGGTTACCAGCTGTAACCGGACCGTGTGGTGGAAGTCGATCAACCGCAGCGTCGTTTCCGGACCGGCCCAGCGGATTTCGGAAACTCTGTTGTCGAGGAGATCGGTTGGTTCGCCGATGGATCCGGTCAATACCGCCGCCATCCGGGCATAAGCCGCCAATGTGCTGTCGCGGCCCTCCGGTGTATCAGCCGCCTGGGTGGTGACGGTGACTTCGATGCGTACCGCGTCGCTATCGAAGCCGATGATGTCGACGGTGTCCGGGCCGAGACCGGCGGCGAACTGAACCCGGTCCGGCGAGTGGATCGTGGGGTCTTGCCAACCGAATACGATCACCAAGCGCAGTAGATCGTCCATTCGCCATGACCAGACCAGCGTGCGTAGTTTCTCGGCGAGATCGGCGATCTCGTTGTCGGACAATGCCTGCCATCCGACGGGCCGTGGCGTGGGCCGCGCGACGGGTATGTGGTCGGCGACGAAGAGGGGTTTCGACGCAGGTCGGACTGCGGGGCGTGTCAGCAGCTCTTCGATGGCCGCCGCGTAGTCGAGTGTCAGGTCGTCTTCGGAAGTGATACGCGCTCGTGGCGCTTCGGGGGGCGGTGTGCCGAATGTGAAGGTCGTACCCCACATTCGTGTTCTCGATTCTTCCAGAAGTTTGCGTGCGCGCTCCAGTAAGGCCGGGCTGGGCGCTGCGTCGCTTACCGTTGCGTCCGCTGATACGTGCCGACCGGTGACAGTCAGTCCTGCTGCGCGGCAACCGACTTCGACGAGCCCGATCGATGTCGAGATGTCGGAAAACGGGAGGGCATCAATAGTGATGGACCATTCATCGGCGCCGGTGCGCAGCAGCGTGATAGTGGTGGCGCGAATGGACGGGTATCGCGGGTGGTTTCGGACCCGGCACCCCAATTCGCTGCCCACGGCATCCTCGGCAACACCCGAGGGGGCAAGCCCGATGACCGCTCGGAGTTCCTCGAGTTGGCCTTGATCGAGCCGACCAGTTGTGACCAGGCGAAACCGCCGCACCAGCTTCATTCAAGGCCTCCCGAAATTGCCTTCACGACTGCACTACGAGGCGGTCGGGTATGGTGCCGCTGTCCAGCCACACCGTTGCGATCTTTCTCGCAACGGCCCGATAGAGCATATCGTCGGCGCCGTTCTCCGACGCGATTACCTCAGTGGCCTCGTTCAGGACCAACGTGTACTGGCTGCCGTGTATATCCGTGTACCGGTAGCGAACTCGTTCCTCGTTCACATCAATCTTCTCGATTTCTGCGTACAGCGCCACTGTTATGCCTTCCTTGTCCCGACAGCTCGGATGACAACCGATCAAACCTGACGTGCCAGCCCGAGCAGTGGCAGGTGAAGGTCGCGTTCGTCCTCGTTCTTGTTCCATGCGGTGTAGGTCAAGGACCCCGGGTCGGTGATTCGGAATGCGTCACGGAGTCCGGTCACCACCATTGCCGCCAGCTGGCGGTATATGGCTGTATTGACCGGCCATGGCAGCTCGACCCACCAGTAGGGACCGTGGTCGGAATCGGGTTCCTGCCAGCCTGTCTCGATGATCAGGCGGTGTCCCGTTTCATCCGGCCGTGCGGTGGGTTCGAGGAACTCATCGCCCACCAATTCGGCCAGTAGCTCGCTGTCGGTCTGCGCGAACTGCGCGAACCGCTGGTGGCCTGGAAGAGGTCCCGCCTCGACGATCTTCACAATCGCGCCCGCGGGCAGTACCGCTAACTGCTCGGCCAGTCGCTCGCCGAATTCCGTCCAACCCGTCATATCAGGCCCTGCTGTTCGAATTCGATGGATCTATCGAAAGCCGCCAGCGAGGCGTTCGTCTGATACATCAATTGGACGGTATGTGCGAGACTCAGATTCTTCAGCCGCAATGTTGTTTCCGGGAAAGCCCAACGGATTTCTGCGGTTTCCCCGGGTATGCGGGCGGTCGGTTCGCCGAGGGCGCCGGTTATGGCATCGGTCATCCTGGCGAACGCGTCACGCACCATTGCTCGGCCGCTCGCGTCCTCGCTCGCGGAGTCTGTCACCTTCAACTTGATGGACTCGGCTACCCCGTCGAGGCCTGTTACCGCACCGCTGCTCAGCCCGAAACCGCAGTCGAGCATGACCCAATCCTTCCGTGCCACCAACATCTGCCAGTCGAACCTAGCCGCTAACCCGGGCACATCCTGCAACTGCCACGACCAGTCCAACGACCGCAAGCCGGTAGCCAATTCGACTATCTCATCATCGGTCAGCGCACGCCATCCCGTCACGGATCCCCTTATACATATCGCTGGATCAGACAGCCGGTACTACATGAAGACCGGAAATCCGATCATCGCCAACCTGATCGATGTCATGGTCATGGCCGCCGAAATCAACCGGCTCGTCACGCTCACGCATTGTTACCGCGAGGACCGCGCACATGACGAGTACCTACGATTGCGGAAAATGCCGAACTCGGTGCGACTGAAAAAGCTTGATCAATTTGAGAGTTGTGTGGAATCTGCTCAGTGTCTTTCCAGGTGACTGGGGCTTGGGAGGCGTGTTAGTGCTGGCGCGGAGGTGGGGTTCAGCTGCAAAGGCCTGGTTGAGTATCTGGATCTATCTCGTGCCACTGGATCAGCTGATGGTGTGTTCCTCGCTCAACGGGTTGCCGGCCGTATCGACTTCCTCATAGTCGATGCTGAATTCGAGTTTCGCGTTTCGGCACTGTTCGGCAAGCTCATGTAGCCGGGAAACGGCGGCCTCGATGGCTCCATCGATATGGCCTTCGAGGAGGAAGTAATTAGGCGGAGTCTGTGGCGATGCCTCATAGCAGAGCAGTTCGAATTCGTCTGTTTCGTAATGCGTTTCCCATCCTCGGCGAGGCCGCATACATAGATCGTCGGTCGAGAGCCACGATCGTAATACCCGCTCAACAATTTCCGGATTACCGGTTTCGATACTTCCGTGGAACGACGTACTCGGCACGCGTCTACTCCAATCCGCAGCTCCGGCCGATGTTTGGCCTCTTCCGGTCGCGCTGTCGGATCGCCTCCAGCACTTGGAATATCAGAGTGATGGTGGCCCGCGGCCGGGGTGTGGGAGCAGGGGGTAGGGAAGGCGTGCTCACCTTCACCCGGTGCTGCACCCCGAAGATGAACTATCGACCGGTTCGGGGACCGATGTGTCGCGGCGCTCGCCGCCGTCGGTTAAGAGGCGATTACCCCGTTCTCCGGCCACGCTTTCTCGCGTTTGGCCCGAAGCATGATCTGTCCCGCTGCGGAGCGGAAAATCACGTCCTCCGGTTGGTCCGTGCGGGCGGTGTTGTTCGTCGTGTCGATCGTCAGGATGCGGTCGAGATTGTCCCTCGTCTCCCCGAACTGGTATTCCACCTCGTTCGGATCGTTCCTGATTCGGTTGTAGTAGATCAGTAGCGCCATCGTGTCGTCCCCCTAGACGAGTAAGTCCGAAGTCCCCGTGATGCCCGGACATGGCGGAGGGCGTCGAAGATCATTGTGTGACGAACGATCTGGACGCCCTCCTGACCGCACTGTACGTGAAGATCGATGATGAGTTGACCGGACCGCGGTGGACTGGGCGGCCTCCGGTGTTGACCGATTCGGAACTGGTGTGCCTGGCGGTGGCGCAGTCGCTGCTGGGGTTTACCTCCGAGGCGCACTGGCTGCGGTATGCCCGCAAGCATTTGACCGGCATGTTTCCGTATCTGCCGCAGCAGTCCGGCTACAACAAGCGGCTTCGGGCGGCTCTGGGCTTGGTCAAGCGGGTCGTTCGGATGCTGGCGCGGTCGAGTGATTTCTGGCTCGATGACTGCTGGATCGTGGACTCGACCCCGATACCGTGCGGGATGTCCCGACCCACAGTGGCGCGCTCGGAGCTGGCCGGGTGGGCCGGTTACGGCTACTGCGCGTCGCATTCACGGTTCTACTGGGGTTTGAAACTGTATCTGGTGTGTACCCCGGCGGGGATGCCGATCATGTGGGCCTTAGCAGACCCGAAAATCGGTGAACGCGAGGTGCTTTCGGCGATGCTCGAGGTCGACGCGGTCGTGGCGGGTGAGCACGACGGGATTCTGTTGATCTGCGACAAGGGTTTCGCGGGCCGTGATTTCGAGACACTGCTGGGCGAGTACGGGATCACCATGCTGCGGCCATCCCGCAAGGATGAGAAGGCCCGTTACGGTGAACCGCTGCTGAAGAAGGTGCGGCAGTTGATCGAGTCGGTCAACGACACCCTCAAAGGGCAACTCGACCTGGAAGACCACGGCGGACGCTCCTGCCAGGGCGTCGCGATCCGCGTCGCCCAACGCGTGCTGGCGATGGCCGCCGCGATCTGGCACAACCACACGATCGCCGCACCGGTCACCCGCTCACTGATCGCCTACGACCACTGACCAGGCTTCGGACTTAGTCGTCTAGTGTGTCGTATCTTCGTTGACACCTGGGCCAGTGAGTTTCGGTTTGTCGTTCCAGATCGCCTTATCGAAGACGCTGTTGCCGTCTTCCTCGAGGAAACGTGCAAGGTCCTGCTGCGCTTTGTCCAGGCCGGCTTGATACTGCCGCTCATACTGTTGAGGATTGGTCATGCCGATCCCAATTCGACTTCGGCTGCGGCAATCTGGGCACCATGCCCCTGATCGGTGGCCACTGTCGTGGTCACCGCCTGCCGCAAAGCAGCCACCGTAGCGCCGGAAGACTCGGACCATGACTGCAGCATCGTGACGATCCCCTCGACGCCCGCCGCGAGCTTGTTTCCCTGCTCCAGATAGTCCTGCCCGGCATGAGTTGCCTCGAAACCAGCACCCGCGATGCGTGTCGCGTGCCCCTGGGTGGCATCTACCGCCTGTTCAATCGTGCTTGCCATACCAAGCACCGACTCCCGGACGAAAAGCACTGCCCCTCCTCATCTTCCGATGTCACCCACAGAATGCCAACCCATCGAGCCCCGTCACCTTCATGATCATGACACAACTGAAAGGAAGCGCTCGATTTGAAAGACATTGCCTTGCAATGCCTTTACCCCGGCATGGCAGCGGTCGTGGATTCGGCGTGCGAGATCACTCCGTTGTCAACGCGGATTGCTCGACTCGGCGTGGGCGATGTTGCGGCGCAGAGTGTTCCGTGACCTATCCGGCGACTAGCTTGTTCCATCAGCGGCCACCGACGCATGCTTCGGATCGAGAGGTCCCCGATGGAACCGAACGTGCATGGTCCGCGTCTAACCTACTGGGACCAATACCGACCGACGACTGAGAGGGTGTGCATGGCTGAAGATTCATCGGCCACCGGGTCACCGTTTGGGATTGTGCCCGACCATGTTTCCGATGCCGGACAGTATGTGCAGCGGACCGCGCAAACTCTCGTCAACGGTGTGCGATCAGCTGACGCCGACGTGCAAGGGCTGATGACGAGCTGGAAAGGCACAGCGGCCACCGCCTATGCGGCGGGCTGGGAGGAGACCCGCGACGGCGCCTTACAGGTGCTAGAGGCCCTGAACACCATGGCTGAACTGCTCGGTGTCGTGGGTGTCGAATACACGGCCACCGACACCACCAACGCCGCCGGACTGCAGCAATCCTGCCTGGATCTCCCGTAGCTGTTTCCGCCGTGACCGAACAGGACTGTGGCACATGAGGTATCAGGTCGATCTAGACCACCTGGACAACGTGAACGCCCGCATCGGCGGACTGAACGAATTCCTGCGCGAATCCCTGCGCGAGATCGATGAGCGCATGGCCGTGATGCAACAGAGCTGGAACGGCAAGGCCGCCGACAAGCAAGCCGAGGCGCATCGGGAATGGGCTACTGCGGCGCAGGAGGTTCGGGAGGGAATCGAGGCCATGCAGGCCGCGGCCCGGACTGCGCACACCGCCTACGGCGACGCTGTTACGGCCAACCTGCGCACCCTGGGGCGGGCGTGACCGCAACCGTTCTCGATGTCGATTCCAGCGTCTACTACGAAGCGGGTGACCGGCACAAAACGTTGGCCGGTGAGTGGTTTTTCGGCGTTGACGCGTTCTGGTCGAAGTTGAACGAATGCGGCAATATGACCGGGTCGTATTCCGAGGCGAAGAAGTGGGCCGAGTCCTACGACGCGCGCGCGGCCGAAGCGTTGAAAATGGTCAGCGATCTCGCGTACGCGACGTTCAACTACGGCCAAATCCTGATCAACCTGGGGTACAACCACGCGGTGGCCGAATGGACTGCCGCGGGTTCCACCGGCGCCGCGCCGCAAACACCGGCCAAGGCTTTTGTGGGCTACCCGTGCCGTATCCCGCTGCCCTCGGCGGGTGGTCCCGGTAACGGGTTGATCGATGGCGGGGTCAAGCTGGTCGAGGCCATCGGCATAACGGTGCCCGATGGCAACGCCGATCTACTCCAACGCGCCGCCGACACCTGGGCTGCTGTCGCCGATGCCGCACCAGTGGCGGCCATGGCCGCGGGCCTGGAGCAGGCCGCCACCCAGTTCGAGGCCATCACCAGCCCCGAAGTCTCGTTCATCGATGAAGACATCCGGGCGCTGAAAGCAGCGGCCGAAACCGCTACCCGTGTATTCCGCGAACTGTCCGGCTCGACGCGTGACCACCATGACGGCCTGGTCGAGATGCGCACCAAGATGATCGAACTGCTGAAACAGCTCGGTGAGGAACTGCTCAAAGAGCTGGCGATTTCGGTGGCAATTGCGGCTGCGTCATCAGTGGTGACTTTCGGTATCGGCGCGGCGGTGGCCTCGGCTCGGGTTGTGTCGATTGCCGCCAAGATGGGCCGCCCTATCCGCATCGTGATCGACGCGTTCAAATCCGAACACAACATCGCAAAAGGCGTGCGGGCCGAGGAAACCCTCGGCAAACATGCCGACGATGTGAA
Organism: Nocardia pseudovaccinii; assembly: GCF_050942345.1. Classification (NCBI taxonomy): domain Bacteria; kingdom Bacillati; phylum Actinomycetota; class Actinomycetes; order Mycobacteriales; family Nocardiaceae; genus Nocardia; species Nocardia pseudovaccinii. The sequence continues at coordinate 171,663 of NZ_CP192074.1, read as the reverse complement.
CCGGCTCAAAGGGCTGAAAGCGGACAATTTCAAGGCACCGCCGCGGGCCTCGCTGACCGCCGAGGATGAGGCGCTCCTGCGGCAAGGCGTTAGTGACTCGCGCGGCAATTCGCTGACGGCCGCACTCCGCCGCGGTGACGCCACTCCCGAACAGCAGCGCCAGGCCGACGCCCTCACGCAGGCAATGAACAAGCTCCCCGCCCACGAGGGGCCCGTGGTGCGTCACACCAATATGCGCCAAGACCTTCTTGACCAATACGTGCCCGGCCAACGGGCACCGTCAGATCCCGGTTTCATGTCTACGAGCACTAACCCCAAAGGCGCGAACGACTTTATCGTCGAAAATTCCAAGGTCGAATTTAATATCGTGAGCAAAACGGGCCGCGATTACAGTCGGTACGGAACTCCGGACGAAGTCCTATTCTCGCCGAATACCCAGTTTCAGGTACTCGGCAAAACGCAGCCCGATGCGAACGGGCGCGTCGTCATCACCATGGCGGAAATCTAGGAGAGCATCACATGCCTAAGAAAATTGGCGGCAAAATCGTTTACACCCCCGAAGAGGCCGAAAACCTTGGGATGAGAATGCTGACACCGGAGGAAATCGCACGCGCCCAGGCCAGTCTCGACCAATTCCAGAAAGACCGTGCCGCGGCCGGACCTGCCACCGAAGGGACCTCACCAGGGTTCGGCGGCCGGTTCTCCGACGACTTGGACGGTACCGAATGGGAGGGCTGGACCCTGGACCCGAAAACCGGCCAATGGCGCGACCAGAACGGCAACCCGGTCGATGAGGGTAAGGCGTGACGAGGGACAAGCGGTACTGAGCCGAACGCCGAGCGGGCCGCCGCGGTTCCCTACGCGGCGGCTAGGTGAGATAGCCATAGGTGGAGTGGCTGTTATGCACGACTTGGCGCGGGTCGACCCGTAAATCTCGATCACGTCGAATACCGAGGGCAATGCACATTCTGGGGCCACCATGAGTTCGCGATCAAAGACGGAAACGTCTACGACACTTGGACAGGTCCCTAGGCGAGCCGACCGGTGTGTACCGCAGCCACGTCCGACACGGCGACAATCTAGCCTTCACCCACCTGGGCAGAAAGGCCCAATTTGGAATTCTCTGATCGCCTCCGCGTGGACTAATATCCCTTCTTCCGAAGGGCGTATCCCGAAGATTATCGAGGTGGCTGGTACGCCGGCGACCGGCGGAGCCTCCGCTTAGACCCTTGCAGGACGAATCATTCGGTCCGGAAGGAACTCAAACATGCGATACGTGAAGGTCGCCTGGCACCATGATTTCGAGGACGAGCCCGTCGAATACTTCCACGAAGTCGGCGACGACAATTGGGAAACACGAAGAGTTCAGGTTTACCGCGACGGACACGTGGAATGGGCCGACGAAACCGATGAAACCGCGACCGCTGGAGTAGCGGAGGTACCGATCGCTCCAATCGAAGAAATAGCACAACAACCTGAATTCGAAGCCGAAGAAATCTCTCGGGGTCAATTCGAGCGCGAGTGGTCGCGAACTCGCGCAGAGCTGTAACGCTTTGCCCCGCAGAGCGACAGCGACGATTATCAAATTCTTGTACCTGGAAGCCGAACGCGCAGTTGACCAGATCCGATATCGAAAACGCATTTCACCATGCTCTCGACGCCTTGGCATGTCTGGGCGAAATCGAGTGGGCAGGAATCGATCCAGGCTTCGACGAATCGAACTTGCGAAGAACCCCGCCATATGCGATGTGGCGCTACGGAAACGAACCCGACGACACCTGGGAGCGGATCATGTCTACGATCGCATCCTATAACGGTGACGTAGCATGGAGTGTGGACAAACCTGGACGCAACTGGGTCATCAAACCAACCCGAGTTACCGAATTGTCAAAGACGACGGGGCTCGACAATCGGGAACTGATGTATAGAATCATCAAGAATGATCGGCAATTCTGCGAGGATTCGATACGCGACTTTCAATCGCTGTTCGCGTTCTTGAAATCAAGTTGGTCGTAGTTTGAACCTACCCGACACAACCGGACTACGACCATCTATCAGAATAGAGGCCGCTGATGTGAATGATTCGACGATCGACGAAATGCGGCGGGACTTCGCAGACCGAGGCCGTGCGGAAATTTCCTTCTTGGTTAGCCGGATGCCGTCGAATTCACGAGCAACCGCCCCATGGATGGCGAAGGAAACGATCGGCTGCGTCGCTCCTCGAGCGCATCGAGTACGGCTTGGCCGAGGGGCGTGAGTGTCGAGGGCAAGCGATGTGAGCTGGCGCGGTTGAGGAATGCCGCCCAGGTCTTGCTCGAGCTCGTTGATTCGGTTGGCGAGGGTTGGTGTGCTCCACGCACCGAGCGCTCAGCACAATTCAGTCATTGAGTGGGTGAGTTCGGCCCAACACCCCGAACCGGTGGTGGATCAGCGAAGATCCTCACGGGTACGCGCGGAAGGTCGAGTTCCTTGCGGGCACTTTCAACGAACCGCTCGAACGCTTGACGCGCCGGTGTCCGCGCTTGGTTCCAGTCGAGCGTAGAACGGATTGTCCGCTCGTGATCGATCGGCTCACATAATTCTCTGTCGACGCCCGCGCTGCCGCCGAACCGAACCTTCCTGCGCTGCAACGTCGCTATTCCCACCTTGCTCTCACCGAAATCGCCCTGGTCTACAGCGATCGCTGCTTCGAGATCGCGGCGGCAGGGCGCCGGCTCCCTGGCCTTTTATTCCCCTGTGGCGAAAGATTATTTGTCCGATCTGCCCGATATCCCGAGAGTTGTTGTCAGAGGTGTCCAGCGCGGCGCGAATATGCGGCTTGGTCAGCGACGACCTCTGCTGATGCCGGAATGATGACGTCTCCCTTGTCAAGCGCTTCAGCCACGGTGGGTACGCCCGTTCCTGTGCTATCCCCCTGAGGAATTGTCGGCCGAGTCACGCGGGAATTTGATTCGCTGTTCTATTGCAGTGCTATGCAATCAAAGGTGCGGGTGGATTCATGTCAACAAAAGTGAAAATCCTCGCGTCGATACGGCAAGGTGATCATGGCCAAGCGCGTCGGATCCCAAACCAGCTCGTCCGGCTTCAAGCTCAAATCGCCATTTCGCCGCAGTAGCCACACACTTTCAGAGTCCTCCAGGTACAGAAGGGCATCACCGTCTATGCGCTCGAGCAAGCCCGAAACAACTCGAACCATGTCGTCGCCTTGAGTCGAGGTTGGCATATCCTTTCCATACTCGAATCGCACCAACACGGTCGGAGTGAAACCGAAGTCCTCCTCGACCGGGTCTCCCCAGCGGGAGGGCACCGACACGGCAACGCGAATCCAAGTTCCGTACCGAGTTAAAATACCTTGGCGAATCAGAAACTCCGCAGGGGGCTCCGTATCGATAACTTCCTTGCTCCTAGCGACCTCAATCACCGCATGGGCGAAGTCATCAACAGAGGCCGGAATTGCCATCTTGAAGATGTAGCACAGTGACACTCAAAACCTCCTATCATCACGGGAAGAAGGGGACAATGTTACCACCCCTGTCGACGATTATTACTTCTTTAAGGCCTTGAATTGGCCAGTCACGCAGCTGAGACTTAAGCGTCGTCAGGTCGACGCTGCTATCGGACAAATTCAGAACGATCCTATCGGCCTGCCCGGAGGTTACCTTCCCCTCGATCGTCGATGCAATATTCCTGGCGTTGCCCGTTGTTGGTGCATAGTTATCGAATATCTGGCCCTCGATCTTGTAGTCTGGATTCTTGTTACCAGGTACCGAAGGATTCTGTTCGACCTTGTAGCCACCCTTGGCCAGAGTGTCGGCAGATTCGTTCTCGCGCGTGAGGGCGCGAACGTTTGCCGGATCCTTATCATTGGGGTCTATCGGCGTTCTTCTGCCCCCAGGAGTAGCGTTCGGGTCATGGGTGCCGGAGGGTTTGGTTGTATCCGACTTGGTAAAGCCCCTCTTGAGCTTCTCGACCAATTTGGTTGAGAGTTCTTTGATGCGCTGGATGGATTCTTTGGTTTTGGTGGTAGCCCGCTCGATCTTGACCGCAGCCCGGAGTTTCGCCGCTTGAACAGCCCTCTTGATCAGATCGGCGAACTTATCGATGATCTTGGCTACTTTCACGGCGGTTTTGGCGGCCACCGCCGCCGCGCCGACGCCGAAGCTGACGCAGGAAGCGACTGCCGCGAAGACGAGGTCGACGGCGACTTCCGTGGCGAGTTCTACGGCGAGGTCTTTGACCAGCTGCACGAGCTCGTCGCGCATGTCGTCGTGAGCTTTTTTCTGGTCCCGGCAGGCTTGGGCGAGTTCGCCATAGGCGCCCGCGAGATCACCTGCGGCAGTTTTCAGTTCGCGGAGGTCTTCATCGATGAAGTTCGCGTCGGGGGAGGTGACTTGTTCGAACAGGGCCGCCGCGCGTTCGATTTCACCCGGAGTGGCGGTAACGGTGCCGTTGGTGGCGAGGTTGTTCCAGACATCGCCAGAGTGTGACAGCTTGGTCGTGTCGCCATCAGGAATAGGAATGCCGACTTTCACGGCCAGGTCGAGGCCGTCGTCGACGAGTCCGCGGCCGGGTCCGCCCGCAGAAGGAGGCACCAGCAGCGAGACGAGCTCTTGCGGAGAGAGGGTGAACGAGGGGTTCAGGTTGGGAGCAGTGGGCTCGGGTTGCCCGCTGTTCGGGTCGTGGTCGGCAAGCGCATGGTTGTAGCCGGCCTGTTTGAGTACCTGGGCGTAGCCGTCGAGCGCCAAAACCATGTCGATCGACATCGTGTAGATGTCTTTGCATTGCTGGTCATAGGACTCGGCCCACTTCTTACCGTCGCCGACACTGCCGGCCATGTTGGTGGTGTCGCCGAAAGACCTCATTGCGACCTTGAACGCCTCGAAGTATCCCGAGGAGGCTTTGGCGCAGATGTCGGCGGCGTCGTAATAGGTCTGCGCCGAGACGTCGAGGACCGTCACGACCGACTGCCCGAACTACGGCCGAGCATCTGCAGGTTCGTGGTGATCGCGGCCTGGTAGCGGTCCCGCGCGGCAATGGCTGCGGTGCGCATGGTCTCGATGCCCTCGGCGACCTCACGGGCGCCGGTCACCCACTTGGTGAACGCCTCGTTGGCGGCAGTAGCGGATGGGCCGGTCCAGCTGGACTGCAATGCGCCTGTGCGTTGCTGGATGCCGCTGACACTTTCGGTGAGGAACCCGACGAACCCCTTGAGCTGCGTGGCGATGTCGTCGAGCTCGGTCAGATCCACCCGGAACGAATCAGCCATGAATTTCATCCTCCCCCAACGCCTTACGGCAAATCCAACGAACTCGTGCCGGCGGCGCGCTGTGTGTCGAGCGTGATGTGGGTCTCAGCGACCACGCCGAGAAGTTCAGCCAACGTCGCCAACGCCTCCAGGACGTTTTCCGCGCCCTTGCGGGTCTCCTCCCATCCGGAGCGATAGGAGGTAGCAGAGTTTCCGGTCCAGCTCTCCAGCAACTTGCTGACATCAGCGTCGATAGAGCGGAGCCCGTTCACCAGCTCCTCAGCTGTCAGTTGCACGTAACGACCAGCATCGGTGACCTCGGCTGGAGCGACATCGAACGTTCCATCCCAGGAATTCGATTGCGCCACATAACCTCCCCAAGCCGGACACTGCGAATCTACATCAAGTCATACCGCTCTATAAGTTCCAAGTCATTGAGTGCGCCTCCCCGTAGCCGCCGCGCCGGTCGTCAACAACCACAGACCCACTGCCGGAGATCCCGTTCGTCATGGGCGAACTCAACCAGCGGGGCATCGCATGCGAGAAGACTGCAGGTACCTGGGTAGCGCACCCATACGTTGACGCCGTCGACAGCTGTAAGGGAAGACCGGCCAACACCGATACGAATTGTCTCTGGGCGGTGGAGCTTTCGGCAGATATCAACTCCGTACACAACCGTGCTACCGCCTCGTCACGAACCGCTCGTTTCGCCGCGATCTGGTCCTCGTCCTGGGTTGCCGCCAGATCGGCCTGCATCATCGTGATCTGCATCGACGCCAGCGCAACAGATTCCGCCCACCCCCACACGAACTGGCCGTTGTCGGGCTCGTCGTCCGTGTTCACCACACCCCCAAGCCTTTTCTACAGAACCCACCGACGACTCCTGGCAATCGGGCAATTTCGACCGAACGCACCGTCACGGCTGCGGGACCTGCCTACGTGGTGCCGACGCTTTCGTCGAGTCGTACTGGATCCGCTGGGCGGCCACGTGGAACGGCCCCGCCCATGCAGCCGGATTCCGGCGCAACCAGGACATGGTCGAGCTCGGTGCCAGCATTCGCCTCACCTTCATCCGCAACCACAGCCGTAAGGTTGGTCGGCTAGTCGGTTCGGGTGCACTGTTCAGATCGACCTTCAGACCCGCAAACATGGTGGCCAACCAGAGGAGTAATGAATGCCAACAGGTCCCGGCGGCCCCACCTCCTGGTACGGCACACACCAGCACCTCTCGTCGCACCAGCCCTACCAGCTTGATCAGTTCCAGGAGAACAGGTTCGTCGGCCGGGAATGACATCGGTTCCAGCCGACCCGATTCGACACAGTCGCCCGGAAAATGCGGGAGCCGGCGCCCCGAAAGCCATCGAACCACTCATCATGCAAGTGCGCGAAGAACTAGCACATGACCTCATGGTTGGCGCCGGGCACGGCTACTTCGGCTTTCGCGTAAATAGATAGCCAGGGAGCCGGGCAACTCCACGGCTTGGCGCGGCCGCGACGGGACCGGTGCTTGGTGTGCATCGTCAGTCCGTCATTCGGATCTACCGCTTCTGCGGTGTTCGAGGCTGAACGGGATTTGCATCGTGTTCAGGTGTGCTTCGATCTCCTCGGCGGGCAGTGGTCGCGTGATCAGGAATCCCTGGGCGCGATGACAGCCCAGATCGAGCAAGGTCCGTGCGGCTTCGGCGGTTTCGACTCCTTCTCCGATGATTTCGAGTCCGAATTCGTGGGCCAGTCCAATGATGGATTCGACTATGGCGCGGTCCTCCGGGCTGTTGTTGAGGCGCTTGACGAAGCTGCGGTCGATCTTGACAGTGTCGACGGGAAGTGCCTTGAGGTGCGACAGAGTGTTATAGCCGGTACCGAAGTCATCGATGGCGATCTGCACGTTCAGGCGCTTAAGGGCGTGCAGGGTCATGTGGGCTCGGCTCAGGTCCTCAACAGATACGTTTTCGGTGATCTCCAAACACACCGAGTTTCCGTTGAGCCCGTGCTCGCGCAGGGCTTGCTCAACACGCTCGACGAAGTTGGGGCTGGTCAGCTGCTTCGGGGATGCGTTGACCCGCAGTACTACATCCGAAGCGAACCCGCGGCGGCGCCAGTCGGCGAATTGTGCGCATGCATTGCGGATAACCCAGTTGCCGAGTTCGTCGGCGAGCTTGGTGGTCTCGGCTACCCCGACGAAGATGTCCGGCAGCAATAGGCCTCTGGTGGGATGCTGCCACCTGACCAGTGCCTCCACTGCGAGTACACGACCGTTGCGCAGGTCGACCTCAGGTTGATAGTGCAGCACCAGAGAGTTGTCCGAGACCGCACTGCGTAGGTTGAGTGTGATGTGGTCTGCGAGCTCGAATTGTTCGTAGAGCGTGTCGGTGAACACGGCAACACCGTTGCTGTCTTGTGTCTTCGCCGCTCGCAGCGCCAGATCCGCCCGACGCAAAACGTCGGCTGGTGCATCGCCGGGGATGCCTACCGCAACACCGATGTCGACACCGTAGCTGACAGTTTCTCCGTCGATCGTGACACCACCGCTCAGTCCGTGTTTGATCCGGGAAGCCAGGAGTTCGGCGGAGTAGTTGTCCATCGGCCTGTTCGGAACGACCACGAACTCATCGCCCCCGAACCGGACGATCATGTCGTTGAGTTCCAGTTGCTCCCGGAGACGCGAGGCGACATCGCGGAGGATATCGTCGCCGGCGGTGCGCCCGAGGTAGCTGTTGACAAGCTTCAATCCGTTCAGCCCGACACACAGCGCCGCGACCGGTCCCGGCCGGCCAGCGCGAAGCCGTTGGCCCAGGTAACCGAATAGGGAGTGATGGTTGGGCAATTCGGTCAGTTCGTCGTGGGTCGAAAGATGCCGCAGCCTGGCCTCGGTATCGACTCGTGCCTGCGACTGAGCCAACAGTGAGGCGATCACCGTCAGGACAGCCAACTCCTGGCGGCTCCACGCCCAGTCACCGTGCTTGACGAAACCCAGCAGCCCGATCGAATCACCATGCATCACAAGCGGCACCACCGCAGAGGTGACGTACTGATCGAAGTAGGACTCTGCGCTGGTGAGCATCGGCTCGGTCAGCTTCTCCACCGCGTGGAAGGGGGAATACGCCTGGTCGAAGTACACGACGTTGAGTGGGTCCGGATCCGGTGCCGACCTGCGCGGCCACTCGGCCACCAAAATGGTCGCTTTGCGCTCGCGGTCGATGCGCCGCAGGTAACCGAAGTCGACATCGAAATGCGCGATCAAATCCGCGAGCACGCGCTCGATCGTCGTCGGCATGGTGACCTCATCGACGGCCGCGAGTTCGGAAGCGATTTGTGTAACCAATGATTCCAGTAACCGTGAGGCAGGGCGGTCGTTGCGGCCAGCGGACGATGTCGGCTTGTCATACCGCTCCGGTACGGCGTGCTCGACGGTGTCATGGCCCAGATCAAGTTGCGCGCGAATTCGGTTGACTTGGTTACGAGATGCTCGGTTCCGCAGTCGGCGAGGCCCTTCTTCCCCGAGTGATGACCGCTCGATGAGGTCCTGAGTATGGGCAGCAAGTCCCGCGGCAGTGGTGAGGTCGTGTTCTTTCATTCGTGGGTCCTCAGGTTGAGTCGAGCGTGCTCGCGAATCTTCCGTAGTCGGTGTTCGATGACCTTGGTGGTCAGATTCGCATTCGGGAACAGATCTGCGATTTCACGCTGGGTGTAGCCATGCGCGACTTTCAACACGATGATCCTGTCGGTCGGTGACAGCGTCGCAAGGAACTCCAAGATCGCCATTCGCTCGGTCACCACCGACATCGGATCGGCGCCTGAGCGGGATCCCGAGCAACTGCGGGTATCCACCAACTCCTCGATGCCATTAACCCCATGGGAGACAGGCTGATTGGTGCGCCTCCATCGGAGGTCTTCCTCGAGGACGCGTCGGAACTCGAAAAGGCAAGCCGTGAGAAAGAACGTCCGCAGCATCGCGCCCCGACATGGATCCCAGCCCTTTTCCGCACGCATGTGACCTTGGAATTTCGTCAGCGCGTCGACCACCGTCCGATCGATGATCTCGATTCGGCGGTCCCGATCTACAACCAATACTCTGCGTTCGTCGGCGTCGGCTTTGAGACCGATCCTCTTCTCGGCGAGCCTCCGATAGATCTCGCCGGTACAGATCCACGGGTGCAGAACCTGGGTGGCGTACTCGATCAATGCGGTGGCCACCCAATCCCACACGGGGCCCTGGACTTCCTCAGAGCGCAACAATTCGAACAACTCACGTTCGGCAGCCGCTTGATCCAGCACCTCCAGAGCCTGCTCAACAGGAGCCGGCGGCGGACTAGCCGTGCAGACTTGACATAACGAGCATGGCGACACCGTCGTCTCCGACGGTGTTTTCCCATGCTTACCAGCATGTTTCACAACCTCGCGAGCCCACTCGGCGCGGTCCTTGGCATAGGAACCTCGCTGGCCTACGAGATAGCTGTCCGGATCATTTCTATCCGGGGGTACGGCCTCCACATCTGATGTCCCCATGCGTTTCCTCCTCCGCGCACGCGCCATCCCCTGCAACGGCCGCCGACAGGTGTTCGTCTCGGCACGCGGTCGCGCACCGACACCACAGTTGTAGGGGCCTGTGGGCTGATCCCCCCGAAACTCGAAAAATTCTGTGGAAACGCCATTCTCCGGGGGATCTCACAACTCACATCACTACTAGATCGGGGTGAGAGCACAAACCGGAAGGACTCGTTGATGCCGATCCCCCCATCCACGCCCCGCCCCAATCGCAGCGCCGCCTTCGACCTGGCAGCGCTGGCACTGATCCTGATAGCTGTCATCGTGCTCGTGGTCCTGAGCAACGACACCACCTCCGCCCTCGCTACCGCCGGCGCAACCACCGCACTCTGCTACCGGACCTGGCGCGGGCACACGACCGAAAACCGCAATGACCAAACCTATAGGCGCAGAACATAATCCGACTAGCATGCACCTAAAACAATGTCCGGGCTACCGTGACCCGGTGACATAGAAGACACCCGCGAGACCTTCGAGTGCACACGGACCGGACCCGTTGTTGGTGAACACGATCGGGAACTCGACAGTCCCAGCAGCGGCGGTTTCCGGTCCGAGAACGGCCGCCAGATCCGCTGTCCGACATTGCGGTGCAACAGCATCCGAATCGCGCACGGCCGACGTCCCAGCCGCCGACGATCCCGAAACCACCTGCAGGGGCCGGATCTGCGCTGTAGGTCGTCGTATCCGACGCCGAGGGTTCGGAACCGCAACCGCTCGCCATCACGGCCGTAGCCGCAATGAGCAGCCACCACCCCATCCGCAATCTCCTCACAACAGATCATCGCACTCCGCGAACAGGAAAATGCGCAGCGGAAATGCACTCACCACAACCGGATACGCCACGACCGATCAGAACGGTCGCCGGTGCGAAGAGCCGAACATCCCAGGCGCCGGATACACACCAGTCACCAGAGCATCCGGCTCCATCACTTCCGCTCCAGGACCGCATATCGAGCGGTCTCGCGATGGGCGGCATCCATCTGTCAGCCACCGGTGTAGTGACAGTGCACAAACCGGCCGAGAGTGCCGAGCCACGCATCATCGCCGAGTACCAACTGCACGTGCACGACCGCTACAACTGGGACGGTGACAAGAGCACCGAGATCGCCGGTATCACCGTCTCGGACAAGCGCATGGGAGCGCTGCACACGGCGGGCTTGGCGCGGGAGTACGACATCGCAGGATCCAGCGGGGTCCGGCGATACGAGGGGACAGTACCGTCGAACGGACCGGTGAACCTGCCAGGGGCGCCCGGCGGCCGCGACGGCGAGAGGAGTGATCCCACCCGATGAGGTACCCAACACCTGGAATCCGGCAGATAAAGCTGGCCGGTGTCGTCGCCGGCCTCATAGCCATGACGGTCGGCATGACCGGCTGCAGCAGCGAAAGACATGACGGCGACCACCGGTCGCAGCCGACCCAGACCGCAAACGACACCAACACCGCCAGGGAGGCTTCCGAATTCGGCGGGATCGTCATTCCGGACAACGCCTCCGTGCTCGGCGCCCGATCCGAGCACGGCCGCGACACGCTCTACCAGCTAGCCATATCCACCGATCCGCAGGGCCTAACCCTGCTGCTGGCCACATCGAAATTCTCCGCGCCGCTGACCAAAGTTTTCCGCGTGGCCGAGACCACCATTGCCGGTCCGCCTCTGGAGACTTCGCCCTCGCTCCTGCAAGCCGAGGACGTCTACCATCGCCCCGACGGACAGTCGGTCAACCGGATCATCATCGTGGACGAGCGCGACCCGTCGAGCCGCTTCGTCCACATCCAACTGTTCGACACATGATCGGCGTCCTCAGCCAGGACGAGGATCAGGTAGACCACCAACGCGGCGACGAACAGAAGCCCCAAGAGCACAGCCGCAGTGCGTTTCTGCCAGCACTCAGCAAGGGCCGCTGTTCCACAGTGGATCTGGGACTTTCGACCACGCGACGGCGACGGCAGCCTGGAACCGGTTGTCGCCCCATCGCTGGCCTTCCGGGTCGAGAAGACCAACGACGACACGACGGCAGCGTTCGTCCCGGCGCGGGGAACTCGGGTTACCGTCCCCAGCATGGACATCGCCCTCGACCCGCCCATGACTGTGGTGCTCGAATACGTCGATGCCTTCAACAACGGGGACTCGACGGCGATGGCGGCTCTGTGTGCCGACCCGATGCAGATACTCGACGGAATGTCACCGCATGTGTGGCAGGGGCCGACAGCCAGCGAGGACTGGTGGCAGGACGTGTGCACCGAGGGCGAGCACACAGGAGCGTCGGGCTACCACATTGCTCTCGGCGAACCACGACACGTCACCGTCACCGGCGACCACGCCTACGTCGTTGTTCCCGCCACCATGACGGTCGATCTACAGGGCAAGCAGGTAACCCAAACCGGCTCGACCTTCACCGTCGCGCTCGGCAAGGTGGAGACGCAATGGCGGCTCACAGCCTGGGCGTGGACAAAGGGCGCCTGACGGGGTCGGCTCGACGACGCTGGAATTGTGTGCGCCCGTCGACATCCGATGTGAAGTGAAGTTGCTTTGGTCCGCGGACGCCGCTCAGGTTCGGCACGCGCACGCGATCTGCCCGCCACAGCGTCCTATGCCCCGGGAACCGCAACGTATATCTCAACTCCGCACCCCTCACCGCAACCAATCTCCCTGAACAGACCAAATATTGTCCGGTCCGTGTGGACCTTGCGGATCGCTCCGAGCCGACCTGCGACCCGAAGAGTTCCCCGAACACCGTCGACGGCGCGAGTGTTCAGACCTACCTTGCGGATTCGGTATGGGTATCGCGGTCCCGCAAAGCGGTTGCACGATGCCGAGCCCCTCTCCTCGGTGGTCACTCGCCTTCTCCTGCTGCGGCTCGTCGCGACTGGCGGGTATGGCTACGCTCGCGGCTACACAGGCACCGTGCCGCAGATCCCGTATCGCGGTGCCGTCGGCAGCCTTATGCCGTCCCGGCGGCTGCGACCGCGGCGATCAGGGTGTCGCCGGTGTATGCGCGACCGCCGATTCCCCAGCCGCCATCGGGGGCATTGAGGATGTTCACCCAGGTGTCGGCACGATTGTGCGAGGGAATCGTGAGCGCCTCGACGATGTCGGTGGCAGCCATGATGAACGCGGCCCGGCTCTGCGGATCAGGGAGACCGATATTGGGCAGCTTCAGCTCGACCATGACAATCCGCCGGTTCACCCCACCCGCGTAGATGGCGTGGGGTGGCAGCAGATGCACTGTCCCACCGATGATTCCGGTGAAGAAGTCATTTCCGGTGCCACCACTGACCTCGAGCAGGGCCGCGGTGAGCCGGGGCAGAATTTCGCACTCGCCGGACTCGGTGAGAGCTCCGGTCGGCGCGGTGACGGTGATGGGCATAGCGGCCTCCTCGAACTAATCGCTAGTACGTACGTACTAGCGATTGCTAGCGTGCAGTAGGATGGACGTACTAGTCAACGTTTCTTCCGGAGGAACTCATGGCAGCAGATACGCGGGACCGGATGATCGGCGCCGCCATCGATGTACTGCGCACAAAGGGTGTCGCGGGAATGTCGTTCACCGAGGTTCTCGATGCCAGCGGCGCGGCGCGTGGCGCGATCTACCATCATTTCCCCGGCGGTAAGGCCGAGCTCGTCGCTGAGGCCGCGACACGAAATGGCCGCGACGTGTGCGGACATCTGGCGCAGTTGCCCACCGACGACCCGCTGACAGTGGTCGAGACTTTCCTCGCCTCCGTACGGCCGGTGGTCGATGCTTCGGCCGAGGGTGCGGGCTGCGCGGTTGCCGCTGTCACCATCGATCCGGACAGCGGAACGCTGCGCGATGTAGCGTCGGACGTCTTCGACTCGTGGACAACGACTCTCGCGCAACGGTTGACCGCCGCAGGTGTAGACCACGATACCGCCGCCGACCTGGCGACGACCCTGATCACGCTACTACAGGGAGCACATGTGCTCTGCCGCGCCGATGGCAGCCTCGAGCCGTTCGACCGGATAACCCGCACCGCAACAGATCTGATCCGGCACCGCTATCCCCGAGGTCGGTGACCGCCCGAGCAGTGCACCACCTCGTCGAGCACATCAGGTGGGATATATGCGACCGCAGCTTGCCCTCGGCCGTGGTCCAGAACAACCAGAACGGCCGAGCCGCGATCCCTACCACACTCAGCTCGAAGTCCAGCCGCACCAACCGATCTCGTTCCAGCCACGACCCATAGCCCACATGCCCATCAGTCGTCGCCGTCCACCAGCACACCACATGATTGCACCGCCCCTTGCACAAGGGGAACCCGCGCACCGGCAGACAACCCTCCAACAGCACCGACCACACATCTGACCACGGTCACCGCTGTTCGCCCACGCAAGACCGACATCGACGATCGAGCACCACCCACTCGGCGGCCTCGACGCGCCGCCGGGCACCACGTTCAGACTCGACACGAGTAGGCAGTCTCACCCACCACTCCGGTCTACGCCCTCAGATCCCGCAATCTATGTCCGAACTCCGCACCCCCTCACCGCAAACTATCCCCACACACACAGCAACCAATCCCTAAATAGATGTCGGTTCTCGCTTGGTCTGTCGGGACTGTGTTTGTTGACCTGCGGTTCGCCATTTGCGGTGTCGTCGTGGTTGGTCATTGCTTCTCATTTGAAGTGGCGGATTTCGGGGAACGGGATTTCCCGGCCGGTGGTGGTTCGGGTGGTTTGCCAGTGGTTGTGACGGGTTTCTTCGTGCTTTCGACGCTGCTCATCGACCCATTGCCTTGCTGGTGAGTCCGGCTGGCTGATCCTCTCGGCGAAGCCGAGAGGCTGTCGCAGGCGCCGGCTCAGGAGCCGATAGAACGGTCGGATCTGGTAGTCGTGTTCGGCCAGGGCGATATAGCGTCGCCACTTCAGGTTGCAGGTCACCTCGGCGATGGTGATCGTTTCCGGTAGCACGATCACCGAGTCCGGGACGTGTGCCCCATCGACGGCCAATGCCGCGCGGCGGCGCTGCCATTGCTCGTGTAGCGAGTCCAACAGGTTGGTGAACCGCATGGTTATGGTGAGCCATCCGACCGGAATTTGCTCGGCCCACCAGATTTCACCGCGTGCCCATCGGGCATCTTCAGCGGACGCGATCAGCCGTTGGCGGCGCTTGATCGCGGTGACGATTTCCGGGGTTTCGGTGAGGTCGAGTTGGTCGGGGTCGTATTTATGGGTGGCGACCCAACGTCGATGACGGCGGCAGAACCCGGGAGCTCGATGCAGATAGACCCGGATGTCGGGTGTGCCTGGTAGCCGGGCGATGCATCGTTCGCAGGCGCGGCGGATGCCGTTGCTATCGGCAAACACCTGGAACGCCGGCGACCGGCGATCTGGTTCACCGCAACTCTGTTCGAGGGTGGGTAGCCGTTGTCGCAGGTCCTCGAGGTCGATACCGCTGAAAGCTTCCAGACGTCGTTGGGCGGGTTCGTTGAGGGTGACGTCGCGGTTGGCGATCATCGTTTGCGAGAGCGCGGTGCTGAGTGGTTCGCCCAGTGGCCGCAAAAGTGTTGTCGGGCGGTCGAGTTCGTTCGCGGCGGCGAGACGCAACACATAGGACAGGGTGGTCTCGCCCTGGACCGGGCGGACTCGGAACGGCAGCGGCGCCGCATCGTTTTGCCAGAGCTCCACCCGAGCTCACCGCTTGGGTCGGCGCGGCGGCTCGTATTGGTCGTTGGCGGCGATGTCGAGGATGACCGCGTCGAGGTGGGTCCTGGTGATCTTCTCGCTGCCGTCGCTGATCGCGTCGTTGGCCGCCTCGTAGATGAGTTGATCGAGACTGCCGATCATGCCGCTAGTGCGGGCGTGCAGGTAGGGCGCCAGTTCGATCAATGTTCCCGCCGTGTGATGGTGCAGACGCAGTGAATGTTCCATCGTGGCAACAAGTTTGATCCAGTCACGTTTGGCCTCGGCGGTGTGGTGGGCGAACGGTTCGGTCGAGACCGGGATGAACCGGCCGGCGATCTGGCGACCGCGGACCCCGGTGAACAAACTGGTCTCGGCGAGGTCGAGCCCGGCATAGACGAACGTCGCCGAGATCGTGTCGAAGAAATACTTCAGCTGATCGGAGGCGTCTTTGCCCTTGCGGGTGGTCAGGTCGAGACGATGGATCTCATCGACGAGGACCAGCCCTGTGCCCGCGCGGCGCATCACCGCCGCGACGGTGTGGGCCAACGCTTGGGGGCTGTCGTGGCGCCCGACCGGCAACCCCAGGAACACCGCCATCTCCGCGGCCAACGCTTTGGGGTTGGCATCGGGCGGGACGACGATATAGACAACCGGAATCCGGTCGGGGATGCCAGGATTGCGGCGCTCGAACTCGACCTGGAACTTCTTGCCCAACTGGGTGATCGAGGTCGACTTGCCGGTGCCGCTGGAACCGGAAACGATCAGCCCGCGACGGCCCAACTGCTTGCCGCGGTTGTTGATGATCAACTTCGAACCGGTGTGGATGATCTTGCGGATATCGGGGGTGGCGACCAACAGCAGCGAGGAGTGATAGTCCTGGCGGGCGTCGTCGTAGACTTCACGCTCGAGCCCGTCCAGCTTGCGCCAGTCGGCATCGGAAAGCAGCTGCGGCGGTTCAGGGTTGGCCTGAGCGATGAACGCCGACCAGCCCTGTTTGGTGGCCAAGGGATGACGCGAGTAGAGCATCGATTCACTCACCAGCGGACCTCGCGATCATCGAACGGGTCGAACATGCCGAACGGCACCACCTCATCGGCGGCGACCTCCACCGATTCCTCGACGGAGCCGCCGGTGGTGTCGGTGGCCGCGGGCACCGCCAGTGGTGGTGGCGGTGGGTCGGCGGGCCAGTCACCGATCGACGCGGTCAGTTCGGCAGGCAGATGGTTGGTCATCGCCCGGGTGGACACGGTGCGCGCCAGAGCGCGCGTCGCGTGCGGGCCGGCTTCGGCGCGGCGCAGCAGCGCTGCCAGAATCACCGCCACCGCCATCTCGTTGGCGTCGTCCACGCCCCGATCGGCAGCGATCTTGCGGGCCGCGCGCCACGTGAAATCAGCGAACGGTTGCCCGACGACACCCTGATGGGTCCAGGGAACGGTGAACCAACCTTTGCCGCGGTGGTTGCGCACCCAGATCCGGGAAACGTCATAGGGGTCGTAGTGGACCTCCCAGCGCCCGCCCCGGCTGGCGACACCCGAACTCTGCCGCGCCCAGGGCCGCAGTTCGGGACTGTTGTAGGTGCGGTAGTCGATCTGGATCCCGCCGTCACCGATCGCCCGCCAGTCCGCGGGCAGCAGTTCGATGTAGTCCTGACCGGTCAGGGTCACCGGAACATACCCCGCCGCCGCGACCATCGCCGCATAGAGGTCATTCGGTGAAATCGCCTTATCAGGAGTGAACGGATGACGCAGCCCCTCATGCGGGCGCGTCTGCCACCCGGCCAGAACCCACTCGTCGAACAGTTCCTGCAAATCCGGCAGCGACCAGACCGCGCGTTCGCCGACATCAGCACCGCGCCGGGTGACATCGCGGCCGGTGTAGCCACTGACATGCTGACAGAACAACGTGTTGATCGAGGAGAACGTCCGCTCCACGATCGCCTTGGACCGAGTCGTCGAATGCACCCGATGCCCCTGATACGCGACGTGTTGTGCGTGTAACCCATCCCTTCCATCCGTGGTGCGGGCGGGAGTTCGAGTTCGTTGCGCTGCGCAACAACTGGGGCGAGGACCGGGTGTGCTTCCACGACGAGCGCGGCGAGTTGAAGTCCCTGCCCACTGCCTGGACCGACGCGGCCGAGCCGGACCCGTTCGTGATCATGGCGGCGGGCCGCTGCGCGTTCCGGGTCGGCGATCTACTCGCCCTCGCCGTCATGATCTCCCAGCTGCACTCGGCGTGATCGGCCTGTCAATCAGACTACGCCGCGAGTGTCAGGAAGATTATGCCGAGAGGTTGGATAGCGTCCGATACATTCTGAGATGGCAGGCAGTAATTCCTTGATATGACTGGACTTTCGTAGTGCTTCTCGGCTAGCTTCCTTGATCGTGTTGACAGAATCCTATTGACACATGGAAGGGTGGAGGTTGGCGTGGCCAAGCGGCGTGAGGATCAGAAGGCGCGGGCGTTGCGGGAGTCGCGGACGCTGAACCCGCGCCCGGAGGTAGTGTCCGACGAGCGGTTCGCGTCCTCGGAGTTCTTCGACGCGCGGGACATGGTGCAGGTCAAGTACGAGATGGTGCGCCGCGTCGAGGTCGATGGCGTGCCGGTCGCCCGCGCGGCGGCGGCGTTCGGGTTGTCCCGCCAGACCTTCTACCAGGCCGCTGCCGCGCTGGCCGAGGGCGGCCCGGCCGCCTTGGTGCCCGGCAAGCCCGGCCCGAAAGGGCCGCGCAAGCTCACCGCCGAGGTCATCGACCACTTGGAGGAGCTGCTGGCCACCGACCCTGCCAGACGGCCTGGCGAACTGGCCGAGCGGATCGAGCAGCGGTTCGGAATCCGGGTGCACCCGCGGTCGGTCGAGCGGGCGCTCGAGCGCCGCCGCACCGAATTCGAGGAGGGACCCAAAAGCGGCCCCTGAACCCGCGCGGGGCGAGGGCGCCGCGGAACGATACGAGCGGCTGCGGCGGGCCGTGTTGTCCGGTCGGCCCGGTGGGCACCGGCTGGGTTGGGGTGTGCTGGCCGGGCGCGGCATGGCCGCCTGGCTCACCACGCAACAGCAGATCCTCGTTGCCCCGCAACATAATTCGCGAGATATCCCTGTCAGGCAAGCGATCGTGCCATCAGGCCGGACCGATGAGTTGGTTCGGGTGATGGCCGGCATGGCGCTGGCTTGCCTGCGCGCACCACACGATCAAGGAGCAGTTGATGCACACCCTCGCCGCGAACGCGGCAGGCAAGGTCGGCCACGAGCACCTGCGGCGTGACGCCTACCTCTATGTTCGCCAGTCCAGCCTCAAGCAAGTGCTGACCAACACCGAGTCCGCCACCCGGCAATACGCGTTGCGCGGCCGGGCAGTGGCCCTGGGCTGGGCCGAGTCGCAGATCATTGTCATCGACACCGACCAGGGCCAGTCCGGGGCCTCGGCTGCCGACCGGGAAGGCTTCCAGCGCCTCGTCGCCGAGGTCGGTATGGGCAGAGCGGGGATCGTGCTGGGCCTGGAGGTGTCCCGGCTGGCCCGCAACAACACCGACTGGCACCGGTTGCTGGAGATCTGCGCCCTGACCGGCACCCTGATCTGCGACGAGGACGGCCTCTACGACCCCGCCGACTTCAACGACCGGCTGCTGCTCGGCTTGAAAGGCACGATGTCCGAGGCCGAACTGCACTTTCTCAAAGCGCGGCTGCGGGGCGGTCAACTATCCAAGGCCCGACGCGGTGAGCTGGTCATGCCGCTGCCGGTCGGCCTGGTCCGCGACGGCACCGGCACAGTCACCCTCGATCCCGACGCCAGCGTCCAAGGCGCGGTGGCGCGGGTGTTCGACACCTTCGACGCGACCGGGTCCGCCCTGGCCGTGGTCAAGGCATTCGCCGCCGACGAACTGTTGTTCCCCCGCCGCCTGGCCACCGGGCCGCGCAAGGGCGAGCTGTCCTGGGGCGAGCTCGAGCACTCCCGGGTGCTGCAGGTGCTGCACAACCCCCGTTACGCCGGCGCGTTCTTTTACGGCCGCCACGCCCACGCGCGCAAGCCCGGCGGCGGGCAGAGCACCCGCGTGCTCCCACGCGAGGAATGGACCGTGCTGATCACCGACGCCCACGTCGGCTACATCGGCTGGGAACGGTTCGAGGCCAACCAAGCCAGACTGGCCGCCAACGCCACCGCCCACGGCACCGACCGCCGCGCCAGCCCACCCCGCGAGGGCCCCGCCCTGCTGCAAGGACTCGTGATCTGCGGCAAGTGCGGTGGCCGGATGACCGTCCGCTACCACCAGCGCAAAGACCAACTCACGCCCGAATACGTCTGCCAGTCCGAGGGCATCGCGCGGGGCAAGGCGATCTGCCAGCGCGTCCCCGGCGCCTCGATCGACGCCGCCGTCGGCACACTGCTGCTGGACACCCTCACCCCACTGGCCCTGCAGACCGCCCTCGCGGTCTCCGACGAACTGGCCGCCCGCGCCGAGGAAGCCGACCGCATCCGCGCCACCACCGTCCAACGCGCCCAATACCATGCCGACCTCGCCCGCCGCCGCTACCTTGCGGTCGACCCCGCCAACCGCCTGGTCGCCGACCAACTCGAAGCGGCCTGGAACGCTGCCCTGCGCGAACTCAACGACGCCACCGAAACCTACGAACGCGCCCACCACAGCCACAACGGGCCCCTCGACCAAGCCCAACGCGACGCGATCACAGCCCTGGCCGCCGACTTCCCCGCCCTCTGGAACAACCCCAACACCCCGATGCGCGAACGCAAACGCGTTGTCCGCCTGCTGATCGCCGACGCCACGCTCGCCCGCAACGACACCACCATCACCGTCCACATCAGACTCCGCGGCGGCCAGGACCACACACTGACCCTGCCAATCCCGTTGGCCTCCTGGCAGATCCGCCAAACCCCCACCGAAGTCGTCACCGCCGTCGACACACTGCTCGACGAACACACCGACTCCGAGATCGCCGCCATCCTGACCAACCAAGGACTCACCAGCGGCACCGGAGGACCCCTCCACCTCGGCATCATCCGCCACATCCGCCACGCCTACCAGCTACGCAGCCACACCCAACGACTGCGCGACCAGGGACTGCTCACCCTCAACGAGATCGCCCGCCACCTGGCCATCAGCCCCAACACCGTCAAGACCTGGCGCAACAGCGGGCTGCTCACCGGCAAACGCGCCAACGACAAAGGCGAATACCTCTACCAACTCCCCAGCCCCGACCTCGCCCGACCACGACCCGGACGCCCACCCCGCAAACCAACCCCCGCCACCACAACAACCACCGCATCAACCACAAGGAGCGCAGTATGAAGCCAGAGGTTTGTCCGTGGCCGTCAACTGGTGGGCAGGCTGAACCGAGATGCCCAGGGTGTCCGCCGCCCGCAGGAACACCTCCGACAGAAACACCTTCCCGTGATCGACCACCACGGTGTCCGGCACGATCACCGGTTTGGCCGCCGCCAACGCCAACCGCGCATCCAGCGACACCATCCGCCGATGCGGGATCCGCGACGCCGACATCGCCAACGCCTGATCCCATCCCGGGCGCATCGGTTCGGGAACCATCACCCGCGCCAGGATCAGTGCCGCGTCAACGGCTTTCGCCCCGACCGGGCGCAGCACCCCCGCGCAGATGGTGCGGGTGGCGATATCGATCGCCAAAACCAGCTCCGCGCGCCCGATCACACCGTCGTCCATCACCGCCATCACATCCAGCGGTGTCGCATCCAACTGCACCTGCTCACCCGGCCGCGCCGCCAGCGTCGCGGTGTAGACGCGGTCGGGTTTGTTCGCGCTCTGCCGACGCGTCACCGCCGACCCGAAAGTGTGGCGCCCCTTGGACAACACATCCAGCAGCCGATAACACGTCGCCTGCGACGGCATCGCCACAACACCTTCACCGTGCTCATCATCGAGCAATTGCCGGATCTGACGGATAGCACGGGTTTTCGTGCCCGTCGACGTCCCGGTCTGCGCCGCGACGACCGCGGTCGCCGCCGCCACCACCCGCGCATCCACCTTCCCCGTCGGTGTCAACGTCCGGACGTAGCGCGAATCGACCACACCCCACAAACCCTGCTCGCGGTAGCGCCGCCGCATCCGCTGAACCGTGCGGGCACTGGTCTTGCGGCCCGCCGCAGTCAACTCCGCCGCCTTCGCCTGCTCCCGCGCGGTCAGCGTCTGCGTCACCGGGTCGTACTCGGCCCGCGCGGTCGCCGCCACCCCAGCACCCGGCGGTAGGCCCGTCTCGACTTCGATGACGTGGCGTTCCCATTCCCTGGCCTCGGCCAGCACCGCCTCCGGCAAAGTGTCGAGCAGGTTGAACGGTTCGACCTTCGGTGCCGGACCCGACCCGACCAGCTCGAAATCCGCCGCCGCCAACAAATACGGCAAGGCGACCACACTCGCCTCCCCAGCATCCGACAACAACCGGATCCGGGTGCCGGAGATGGCGACAACGGTGTGGCCCATCCCGCCGAACACCACCTGATCCCCCACCGACAGCACACTCGGTCGCTCCATCACCGACCACCCGCCGACAACAACCCATCCGACAGACTCGCCACTTCCGACAGATCCGCCACCTTCGGCGCGACCCGCACCAGCGTGCGATGCGACAACACCACCGCCAGATCCGCCACCAGCCACCGACGCCACAACAAGTGATAGAGCACCGGCAGCGTTCCCAACGGATCACCCGCCGACTCCGCGCCATCCATCAACAGCCCCGGCCCCTCGAACACCGCCAGCAGCCGCGCCGCCACCTGCTCATCAAAACAACGCGGATGCCGATACCCCGCCAGCCAACGATGATTCGCCGCGACCACCGGATCCACACGATCCCACACCGCGTACTCCCACCCCACCAACTCACACGCCCGCGCCGTCGCCGCGAACGCCTCACGATCACGCTCGGCAATCAACTCGAGCGGACGCGAGTCCAGCACCAGCACCCGCCCGTCCTCGAGACGCACCAGGAAATCCGGCGTGTGCCGTCGCGAACCACCGTCCCCACCCACCCACATCAACCGAAACGGTTGAGACACCAGATCGACCACCGCGGGATCGAAGTCCAACGCCACCAGATGATCCCGCTCCACCCACGACTCGAACCCGATCCGCCGCCCCAACGTCGCCGACCAATACCAGCCAGGAAAGTTGCGTTGACCCCGATACGAAGGGAACGACCGCACCGGCGCGGCGATCTCCCCGACCACCTCCGGCAGCGACCGCCACCACACCCTGCGCTCGACACCGGCCCCCGTCACGAACACGGCCTCGAATTCGTCAGCGGCGCAGCTTGTCTCAACTCTCCGTCCCAGCATCAGACCATCCTCGCCACATCAGCTGAGAATCCGCCACCCCACCGCCACATCACATGAGAACTCGCCACATCACATGAGAACTGACAATAGACAAATATCCACACACCCTCAAATTCCCCCTCCACACGCAATTACAACAGGCAGACCTTTTGCATCGAGGATAACGATTAGATAACGACCAGGGCTTTTGGTGGATTTGCCACTAAATAGGCGAACTTCAACCCTAGCTTTTATAGCAGACATCGTGCTTCCTGGATGTATGACCGCGACACTTCATAAGGTTGTCGCTGGAAACGGCTACCTCTACTACCTCCGCAATGTCGCCGCGAATGATGCCTCGGCTCGCGGCCGGTCCAGCCTGGCCGACTACTACTCGACGCGTGGTGAGTCACCGGGGCGCTGGCACGGTGCAGGCTTGGCCGCGTTGGGGATTCAGCCCGGCGAGGAGGTGACCGAGGAACAGATGAACGCGCTGTTCGGGCTGGGTCGTCACCCGAACGCCGACCAGATCGAAGACCGCGTGTTCAACGAGGAGATGAACAAAGGCGCCAAGCTCAAAGACGCCGAGCGGGCAGCCGACAATGCGTCACGGTTGGGGCATCCTTTCCGCGTCTATTCCGATGTCAATGAATTCCGGAAACGATGCGCGCAAGCCTACGAAGCACACAATATCGCGCACGGTTCGGACCCTAGTGACGCTATTTCCGACGACGAACGCGCACAGATTCGCAGCACAATCGCGACGAAAATGTTCACCGAACACTACGGACGCGCACCCATGGATGCACGTGAATTGTCGGGCTGGATCGCACGCAACTCACGACCACAGACGACGGCCGTCGCCGGTTTCGACGTCACGTTCAGTCCGGTCAAGAGCGTCTCGGTGTTGTGGGCGATCGCGCCGCGAGAGGTCGCGGAGAAGGTCGAAGCCGCCCACCATGCCGCCGTAGATGACGCGGTGCACTGGTTGGAGCACAACGCAACGTTCACGCGGCTGGGCCGCAACGGTGTCCGCCAAGTGGATGTCGAGGGCCTGGTCGCGGCCCGGTTCGCGCATCGGGAAAGCCGAGCCGGTGACCCTGACCTGCACACACATGTGCTGATCGCCAACCGTGTCCGCACCACCGACGGGCGGTGGCGGACCCTGGACGGTGCGATGGTGTACCAGGCAATCGTCACCGTCTCCGAGATCTACAACACCCGGTTGGAGATGCATCTCGAAGAAATGGTCGGTGTCGAGTTCGCCGAACGTCCCGGTATGGATCCGTCGAAACGTCCGATCCGTGAAATCGTCGGCGTCCCTGAACGGTTGAGCCAGTTCTGGTCCCAGCGCGACGCGGCGATCACCCAGCGGCTCGGGCAACTCACCACAGCATTCCAACGCAAGTGGGGACGCGAACCCATACCCGCGGAGCTGTTCGGATTGATGGACCGCGCGACGCTGGAAACACGCCCCGACAAGCAACAACTACGCACACTCTCGGAACAACGCGCCGACTGGCGAGCCCAGGCCCTCACCCTGCTGGGCAGTCGGGAAGCGTTGGCACGCATGGTCTCCACCGTGCTGCACCCACCGCACCACGCGCGCCCTGTGGCGGATGCGGCATGGATCGCACGCACCGCCGACTACGTCCTCGAGACGATCTCAGCGCAGCGATCGACCTGGCAACGCCGCCACATCCGCAGCGAAACCGAACGCCAACTCCGCGGCCAGATACACCTCGAGGACTGCGAACGCGTCGCTGAAGCGGTAGTGGCGCAGGCATTGTCACCGACATCGGCCATCGCTCGTGGTGATCCCGACATCGCCGATCAACCGCGACTGCGCGCGGTGCCGATGATGTTCGCCCGTCGCGACGGCTCCAGCGTGTACACCACCGCAGGCTCCCAGATCTACACCTCAGCACAAGTACTGAGCGCCGAACAGCAGTTGATCGACCTGGCGGTGCAGCCCGGTGGCCGCCCATTGCCGAAACCTATCGTCACGCAAGCGGTTCGCGCCTACAACAGCACGAACCCGGACAGACCGCTCAACGCCGGTCAGATCGCGGTCGTGGAGGGCTTCGCCACCTCAGATCTGCGCGTACGCACAGTCGACGCACCGGCCGGTTCCGGGAAGACAACAGCCATGTGTGTACTCACCGACGCATGGCACGCCAACGGTGGCACGGTCGTCGGACTCGCTCCCACCGCCGCAGCCGCATCCGTGCTGGGCGAGTCCATCGGCGCACGCGTCGAGACCATCGACAAACTCCTCGACGTCCTCACACGCCACACCCCCGCACCCCGGGACAGCGACGCGAACCGGTTACCGCCGTCGCTGCCGCAATGGGTATTGCAGATCGACCAGAACACGTTGGTGATCATCGACGAACACGTCAAAGTCGGGAACCTCAAACGCCTACGCCTGCTGCAGTTCCTCGCGTCTCGGGACGCGACGATCCGCTGCCTGGGTGACCCGAAGCAGTTGCCCTCGATCGAAGCCGGCGGCGCCCACACCGACATGAACGACGCCGCCAACACCCACAACCTCACCCTCGACCACGTCGTCCGCTTCACCTCCCCCGCCGAAGCATCCGCCAGTCTGCTTCTGCGCGAAGGCGATCCCGCCGCACTCGGCTTCTATCTCGACCACCGTCGCATCCACTCCGGCAGCCCCGCCACCACACACGACGACGCCTACATCGGATGGAGTTCCGACCACTCGAGCGGCCGCGACACCATCATGCTCGCCCCCACCCACGACATCGTCCGTGAACTCAACCAACGCGCCCGCGACGATCGAATCGCCTGCACCGGTACATCAGTCGGGCCGGAATGCGCACTCGCCGACGGCCTGTGCGCATCGGTTGGTGACACGATCGCCACCCGCCGCAACGATCCACGACTGCATCTTGCCGACGGTGATTGGGTTCGCAACGGATACCGGTGGATCGTTTCCCGCGTTCACGACGACGGCAGTCTGACCGTCACGCGCCTGCGTTCGCGTCGCGAACTCGGCAATACGGTGACACTTCCGCCGCAATATGTGACCGCACATGTGCGCCTCGGGTACGCGATGACGATCGATTCCGCGCAAGGCGTGACCGCCGATACGTGTCACGTCGCGCTCACCGGATACCAAACCCGCGCACAGTTCTACGTCGCGATGACCCGCGGCGCGCACGCAAACCACTGCTACCTACCAACAACATTGGACGCCAGCGAAGGATCTATCTTCACCGAACCAGCAGTATTTCCGCGCACCGCGGTGGAAGTACTGCTGCGCATCCTCGGCCGCGACAGCCCACAGAAGTCCGCGCATACCGAACTACGGGACGCACTCGATCCGTACCGACGGATCGGCCGCGCGGTCGATATCTATATCGACGCGATCGGCCTCGCCGCCGAACATGCCCTCGGCCCAGACGAACTCACTCAGCTCGACATCGCTGCGGAAGCATTGCACACCGGGCTCACCGACACCCCCGCCTACCCGATACTGCGCCAGCACCTGGCGACAATCGCACTGACCGGTCGCGATCCGATCGCCGCGCTACACACCGCGGCCGCGAGTCGGGAACTCGATACCGCCGATGATGCTGCCGCAGTTCTGGATTGGCGACTGGATCCAACCGGCACACATTCGTGTGGTGTCGGGCCGCTGCCGTGGACACGCGGACTACCCCACGCACTCGACGACATCGACGCCGGTCATCTGTCCGCCCGAGCGCGGATCGTGACCGACCTCGCCGACCAGATCCGAACCGACACCGCTACCTGGTCTACGACAACCGCACCGCATTGGGCGCGCCCAATCATCGGTAGCGACCGCCAACTGCTCGCCGAGCTCGCAGTCTGGCGGGCATCCCTACACATCGACGACCGCGACCTGCGCCCGACCGGACCACCACGCTATCCCGTGCTCGAACGCGAACACCAGCAGCTGCTCGATGCCCGCGTCATCGACGCCATCGGCGACATCCATCTACCCGTCAACCGGTGGTCACCACTGGCCAAACAACTCGACGAACGCATCACCAGCGATCCATACTGGCCGGTCCTCGCCGACAAAATCGACCACGCCGACCGCGCCGGAATAGACATCGAAACACTCCTCAGCGACGCCGCAGCCCTACGACCGCTCCCCGATGAAATGCCCGCCGCGGCACTCTGGTCACGCCTGGAACTCCAAACCCCCACACCCAACATCAGCGATAGACCATCCCGGACCGCCGACGAGCCCCCAGTTCTCGACGAACACACCACCGAACAGGCCAGTACCGATCCGCTCCAACCTCACGTTGGGGCAGCCGTCGACCACACACCCGACACCGAACTCACACTCGACGCGCTCGGGATGCTCAATGATGCCGAACTCGAACAACACATCGACGAACTCCACCTACACATTGCCCTCGCCGAAACCGAAGCCTTCATCTACCACCCGTACATCCCAGCCCTCGACGCCGAACGCGAGGCCGAGGCGGCCGCACGCCATCAGCAGGCAGCTAAACAGGCCATCCGCGACGCGCAGACCAGCATCAACGAACTCCGTGCGGCCGAACAATCACTGCAAGCCATCACCACCGAACTCGACCACGCCCGAACCACACTCAGCTCCACACCCGCCTATCGACGTGGTCAACGCCGCGCACTCCACACCCAGATCACAACCCTCCAAACCGAACAACAGCACCGCACCCACGCCCGAAACTCCGCGCACACCACCGCACGCAACGCCCAACGAGACGCGCTCCTACTCGCTGGCCCCGCCGAGGACTGGGAACACATCCTGGCCCAACCCATCACCGAGCCGACATCCACCACACCATCCGAGCCTGCCTACGCCGACACACTGACGGCCGAATATCAGCAAGAACTCGACCAACTGCAATCCGAACAACACCGACGCACCCAACTCACCGCCACCCAAACCGCCGCCGAACAACGACTACGCCAACAACACAACGCCCCCGAGGACGACTCCTGCGACTACTTCGACAGCCCTGTCGAACCTCACTATCCGCAGCCTGACCACGATCTCGGTCTGTAACGAAGCTGCATCGACCACCTACTGCGCGCGCCCAAGCGAGATCGCCGCATCGAAAAGCCCCCGCGTCCAAAACATTTGGCGCAAAGCCCGTGATCGCAGTACGGCGACACAAATGACCAGCTCACAGCCTCCGGACTAGCGAAGTCGCAGCCGATCAGGTTTCATGGTCATAGGGAGAATCGCAGACAGGGCACAACCGAAGCGATAACTCCATGCATACAAGCGGTTTCCAGACGCACGGATCACCGATCCGCGTCCACCCCAGCTTCCATCCCGTCACCTCGAACGCAACGGTGCCCGCACCGCTCGCCGATATCCGCGCGCGCCCCACGGCACCCGTTCCATGCACCCATCGTGTGGCGAATCAGGTTGCCGCAGATGGATAGTCACTCACGCGAACAGTCGGCCAACACCAGCGCCGAGGGATCCCCGCCACACGAACCCACCTACCCAGTCGAGGTAGGCGCACAGGCTCTCGGCAAATCACGACGGTGGTACCTCGCACAACTCAGAGCGGGCAACCTGCCCGGCCACAAAGCAGGCCGGACATGGTTCCTCACCGCCTCCGACATCACCGCCGCCATCGAGCAAACCAGCAAACCAATCACGCCAATCCGCCGACCACCCCATAGACCGTCACCAGAAAACGCGACAGACCAGCCGCGCCACCCTATCCACCGGCGACGACCTCGACGACGAATCCCGCCGCAACAACACACCTGATGAGCACCCTGCAGCGCCGAAACCGGCAGCGCCGCAGGGAAACGGCACGGCCTGGAGGGGACCGCCAGGTGTTGCCCTGCACCTGCCCCCAGGCCGTGCTCCACCACCCGAAACGCAGCACAGGATCGCCGAACTCCCACCACCCGCATTGAATTTGCGCTGGTTCCGTACGACTCAGTCGTCACACGCCATCACGGACGAACCGGCAGGTGCTCGAACGCGGAGACCATCTGCCGATGACCCAAGAACCCATCGAGGAATACGCTCGTCGAGCCGGTGTCGACCGGGCATCCGCGTACACATGGCCAGTTCCGCCGTGACGTGCGCTAGTTCAACGACGTGGAGGCCAGCGCAAGCACCGAACGGAGACATATCGCAATGGCCCCAGCGCATTTGCCGACGAACAGGCACTACTACAGAACTTGATGCACGAGCGCGGCCACATCGACCAACGACCTGCGACACGAAGAGCCACCGATGAGCGCCGCCACCGAAACCATTGCCCGCGCGATCATCCGCGATCACGGTCGGCTACTCGTCGCACGCGAACGCGGCAAAACACGGACCTTCCTCCCCGGCGGACACGTCGAACCCGTCGAATCCGCACTCATCCGCGAACTCGCCGAAGAACTCGGAACCGCAGGCAGGATCACCGCCTTCGCCGGTGTAATCGAGCACAGGTACACCGATCGTGGCAACGCACACCACGAAATCAACCTCATCTTCGACGCAGAACTCGACGCCACACCGTCCAGCCAACAAGACCACCTCGAATTCGACTGGCTCCCAATAGACCAGATCGACACCACAGACCTACGCCCCAGCGCTCTGAAAGCCCTCATCGCCAGCGGCAACACATCGTTCTGGCACAGCTGGAGCGACGACAAATAACGCGGCCGCGGTCAGCAGGCCTCGATCCGACGAGGACGAACCACGGAATCACGCCCAGCGGATGCAACGCGGCGGCGGAACGAATCAAATCCCGCGACGAACCGCCTACGCCCGAAGAGGCATCGTGGACCGACCTCCACGACCTACTCATGCAAAATGACCTGAGCGACATCGAGGTTGTCGAGCAGGTGGCAGCACTATCCCCTAATCGAGCTGAACCGGGACAACGAACGATACGAATTGCGCGACACCGCCAAAGTGCCGCTCAGCTCACCTCGGTCCGAATCTCGCCAGTGCCGCGCGATGTAGATCACAGCGACCGATCTTCCCCGCCGACGTTCGAAGAGCCGGAATGCCCTGTCGCGTAGCCAAATACGTGACGCGTGAGAGGCAATACCGCACATATCTGAACCGACCGCCGCACTCGGACTGGCGAATCCGCGTCCAACACGCTTTCATTGTCATAGGGGAAGACTCGCGGATCGGCCTGTAGCGAGGTCACAACTCAATGCAAACAAGCGTTTTCCGGACGCAAAGGTCACTATCCCGCGTCTGGCCAGATGCCTATCCCTCAGAATCGGCTGCAGCGCCTCCCCTATCGCTCGCCGACACCGACGGGCCGCCTTCGACCTCACACCTGCGACGGTCTCACCCTGCATCCAATCAGGTTGTCGCAGATGGATAGTCGTCCAAATGAACCGTCCACCGAAGCCGGTCACGAGGTATCACCCCCACACGAGCCCACATACCCAGTCGACGTAGGCGCGCGGGCTCTCGGCAAATCCCGACGCTGGTACCTCACACAGCTCAGAACAGGCAACCTACCGGGACATAAGGCAGGCCGGACGTGGTTCCTCACCGCCTCCGACATCACCGCCGCAATCGACCAAACCAGCAAACCAACGAAACGGCTCCCCCGCCCGGCCCGCACGCCCGCACCAGAAACGATCGACGGAGCCGACTACCCCGAACAGCGACGACCACGCCGACGGCCTCGCCGACGAATTCCACCCCAGCACAACACCTGATGAGCACCCCGCCGCGCTGAAAGCAGACAGCGCAGCAGGGAACAGCACGGTCTGGAGGAGACCGCCAGGTGTTGCCCTGCACCTGCCTCCAGGCCGTGCCCACCAGCAACAACGCATCTGTCCGTTGCCAGTTGATCCGGTGTGTGGTCGCGCAGATGAACTGCGATACATCAGGTATGGGCAGATTGTCGCGATCGGTCTCTGCCGGATTGGTGACCTGCAGCAGCGACAGGAGTTCGAGCAGCCGGGCTGAGGTCTCCAACACACGACACACTCTTCCTCAAACCTAGGGCAGAAGCTGTCCTAGCTGGGTCTTAGTGTGATTCTCATGAGCACAGAGATCACCGCCTTCCGGATCGTTGTCCCCCAAGAGCAGCTCGACGACTTGAATCGGCGATTGGACGCCACCCGCTGGACCGACGCGGATCCCGGTGCGGGGTGGCGACAGGGCATCCCGCTCGACTACACCAGAGAGCTGGTCGACTACTGGCGCAACATTTACGATTGGCGGGCCCAGGAGGCCCGACTCAACTCCTTCCCGCAGTTCCGCACCGAAATCGACGGCCACGACGTGCATTTCATCCACGTCCGATCGGCAGAACCCGACGCATTGCCGTTGGTGCTCACGCACGGATGGCCCGGATCGATCGTGGAATTCCTCGATGTGATCGGGCCGTTGACGGACCCGGTGGCCCACGGCGGCAAAGCAGAGGACGCCTTCCACGTCGTCGTGCCCACCATCCCCGGCTACGGCTTCTCCGGGCCTGCCGTCGGCTGGTCGACCGCACGGGCCGCGCAGGCATGGGCGGAACTGATGCGCCGACTCGGCTACGACCGCTACGCCGCGCACGGTGAAGACACCGGCGCCGCGATCTCCCGACAGCTGGCGGTCATCGACGCCGAACACCTGGTCGCCGTGCATCTGACGATGATCGCCTCCGCCACGGTCACCCCGGAGACCGCCGACCTCGACAACCCTGCCGAACGGCGTGCCCTCGAGCTGGTCCGGCGCGCCCAATACGAACTCGGCGCCTACGCGATGCTGCAGGCAAGCCGCCCCCAGACCCTGTCCTATGCCCTCGCCGATTCACCGGTGGGCCAATTGGCCTGGATCATCGAACGCTTCAAGGACTGGACCGACTCCACCAACGCACCCGAAGACGCCGTCGACCGTGACGCAATGCTGACCAACGTCATGATCTACTGGCTCAACGGTACCGCGGGATCGTCGGCGCGCTACTACTACGAAGGCGCCGCCACGTGGGGAGCGTCGGAACCCGAGACCGACGTGCCGGTCGCCGTGGCGGTGATGCCGCACGACCTCGGTATCCCGGTCCGCCGCATCGCCGAACGTAACCACAACATCGTGCGCTGGACCGAATTCGACCGCGGCGGCCACTTCGCCGCCATGGAAGAACCCGACCTCATCGTCGACGACCTGCGCGCCACGTTCCGCGAATACCGCAAATAGACACGGAATCTCGGCGATCCACGGCGAACACGTCGGACCGGCCAGTGGCGATGACAAGTTCGCCGTGTACAGCCGACCCGTGTGCCTCACCCTCCGAGGCCAGGCGGGTGTTCACGCCCAAGCCGCCGACGTCATAGAAACCTCCCACAGCACCCTCGTCATCGGCACCACCCGACCGTGTTCACCAGACCGCCACTCAACGGCGCGAGAACACCGCCAATTTCCGCCGCGAGTCACAGTTCTGCCCCTTGGTGGACACTCGTCCGTTGCCGACCCCGCCGATCGGATCGAGTGCATCACCGTCGAGGACGAGCGTGGCGGCCGGTCGAAGGTATCGGTCATGCCCGGACTGTACGAGAAAGGTCTGGCACTTGTTGGACACCAAGGGTTTTCGACACGTTTTTCAGACACTCGCGGCGCGAGGCCGACCAGGACTTCCGGTCCCGGCGGCCCGGTGTCGATAAAACGAACGTTTCACGACACGGACGGTCTTGCCGTGTCCGTACCATTGGCAAGTGTTTACGGCGCAAGTTTTGGTCGCAGCGCCCGCTGCCGCGGTAGCTCTGTTCACCCTGTGGAAGACCATCCCCTCGACCCGCCGCCTTCACATGCATAAGGCAGAGCGTCTCGCCAAACTCGTCGAGGCGGCAGGCGATGACTGCCCGAAGATCCTGAAAGTGAAGCTGGCGCAGGAAGTCCACTGGGTCGCTGCAACGTATGCGATCCGCCTACGGGGCTCCGACTTCAGATTTGCCGTCTACGTCACCGCGGGGAACATTGTCTTCGTAATCGGCTGGGTGCTCCTCATCTCGTGGCTGCTCGACGGATCGATGGCGTTGTTCTTCGCACTGGGCTTGCTGGCTGGGGCGTTGAGTTTGGTCATCGACCACCCTGTCGAGAGGCTTCGGGACTGGATTCTCGTTCGGCGGACCCTCTACGCCCTTCTTGGCGGTCGTGGCGACATTCCTCAGATACCAAGGCCTTCACGCCTCTTCGGGATCGGAGTACCCCCGCTGTGGGACGTGGACGACTGGGTCCTCAAGGTCTTTGGTATCGAGCCGCACCCATCGACAATCAAGGCCAACGACATGACCGCACTGCGCGCCGAGATCGAGAACTGGTCGAGACGCCGCCGCTGGTACACGCGCTGGAAGAATTGAGCACGGTGGCGTTTGTTGTGGTCATCGACGCGACTTGATGTCGAGTCAACACGTTGAGTGTCGAAAAAAGATCAATTCTCGACACCGCCGGTGGCGCCGCCACAGGCCCGGGACGCTGCGCCAAGCCCAGCGCCCGGGTGCCGCGAGGCGGATTCACGACGGAAACCAGAAACTGACCAGCGCTCCCGCTGGGAAGGTGCCTACATCACTGCGAAGATCCTCGAACACCTCCTCATGCGCATGTGCGATCGCCTTCGCTCGGGCCTCTTTCTGGTCCACCGGAGGAAGACCCACGGGTTCGGCAAGAACCCCGGCGAGCTCAGCATCCTCGAAAGCCGCCTCGACTGCGGCCGCGTGCAAGGTCCGGCACTGCTCTGGTTCCTCCTTCACGTTCAAAGCTGCGAGCGCAGTCAGAAAGGCCAGCGGCCGATTCGGATCCAGTGCGCGCTCACCACTCAGGTATCGGGCGATCCAATCCGCCGGAACCTCATGAGGGTTCCCCGTCCGCGAGGTGGCCAGGATCCACGCCCACTGCCAGGCGTAGGTAGCTCGCTGGAACTCGTTGATGTCGACCATGTCGATGTCCTTCCCGTCGGTGCGCTCACTGTCGATCACGCGGTTCGAGGAAGAAGGTAGAGAGCAGGGGTGCAGAATGTTGCAGTCCTCAATCCAGGATCGCCAATCATATTGGGCTACAACATATCTAGAGGACGATTGCCCCAATGCCGGATGATGTTGGTGAAAGTGATCCAGCTCGACACCCGGCCGTGTCAGCGCCCTGGCGCACCATGGGGCCATGGGTACGCACGAGGCCACCAACGCGGCCAATGCCGAGGCCGCCCGCGCCGCGGGATGGCCAGAACTCACAGGATTCGATCGGCAAATCCCTTGGGCTATCACCATTCGCGCGGACAAGATGCGTGCATTCGACGCCGAAGTCGATGAGGCGTCGATGTCCGACGCTGACCGGTCCTCCGGGAGGCGCTTCTTCGCCAGACCCAAGCCAGCGAATGGATCGATTGCCGCTCTCACCCTTGGCAGGCGCTAGCCTTGCGCTGGCTCACCCCTGACGAGCGCGCCGCCCTGCTCGCAAGGGGTGCGGATCGTCGCTGACGGTCCGCCGGATTCTCGGGCTCAGTTCCAGGGGGTCGGCCCGGTCTGTGATTCCCACGCTGCGAGTGCTTTTGCTGGTATGAGCAGGATCCCGGCCTTGGCCGCGTACGCGCGTGCTTGCGAGGTGAAGGTGTGCGCGGTGGTCACCACGGCCGCGACGTCGGCGCCGTGGATGGTGTGCGCGGTTCCGCCGAAGCGCTGAACATCTTGGCTGCCCACGCTGCGGCCGTTGCGGTACCGCTTGGCCTGCAGCACGATTCGGTGGCTATCCGGTGCCCGCGCGATCACGTCGGCGCCCAGATGGGGTGACCGTAAGGAACGTGTCACCAGGTACATGAACGCTCCCGAAACCCGGTCGAGAGGGGTTTGGGGTGGGTCGTTTTGATCGACCCATTTAACGACCCCAGAACACGCCACCTAGCGACCCACCTGAAGCTCTGGGGACCTCACCAGTCCGGACCCCGGAGTAGGGGCCGCTACGAGTCCGCTGCCGGGAACCCCTACCGGCGAAATCAGTCGCGAAGCGAGGTGACCAGCATCGCAATCCCGGCCCCGGTGAACAGGACGGTGACCCCCGCCAGAACGAAGAACTCGAAATTCGGCTCCGCCCCGTTGGCAAGCAGGGTCGGCACGAACACTCCGAGCGGCACGGCTCCGGCGAAAGACCACGCGGCCAGCCGGAAAGCCCCCATGAACACCCCCACCGTCTCGAACCCCCCTGCCAGCGCCACCCCAACCCCCACGAACGCCAGCCACAGCCACCACCCCAGCCGCCCGGTCTGACGCGGGTTGTACGAATCAGACTGCCCGTCGATGACGATTCCGACGACCTGCCCCTCCCACACCCGCAGCGTCGCCTGCCCACCTTCCCGGGCCTTCCCGAAAAGCTCGCCGTTCACGTCGTGCGAGTGCTTCTCCCCGTCGCGCACCCAACTGATCTCGAGGTGATTCGTCGTGCTCGTGCTGGTGGTCCCATCGCTGTTGTGCTGGGTGGAAGTCGTTGTGTACGTACGCCTCTCGGTTACGGTGACGACCTCTTCGTCGAAGCAGCTCCCTACGCGCTTCTCAC
Source organism: Nocardia pseudovaccinii (assembly GCF_050942345.1). Classification (NCBI taxonomy): domain Bacteria; kingdom Bacillati; phylum Actinomycetota; class Actinomycetes; order Mycobacteriales; family Nocardiaceae; genus Nocardia; species Nocardia pseudovaccinii. The sequence continues at coordinate 136,426 of NZ_CP192074.1, read as the reverse complement.
ACGCCACCTGATGCCGATACTCCCGCGTCTGATGAAACGGATCCACGGCATGCACCAGCGCGAACACCGCCAGCCCGCCTCCGACCAGGAACACCAGCACCCGACCAACCATCGCCCCTCCAACCAGCTTCCGATGACGCGCCTGCAGCAAGTTCGATCCCGCGCTTCCCCGAAGAGCCTCCAACACTACTGCCGCGGGCTCTCCGACATGCCGGAGTCCCTTACCCCAAGCAAGGAACTTTCGACTCCGGGTCCGCGGCGTGACACCAGTCGGGGTGACTCGCCGAAAATCCAACGATGTTCGGCATAACAAGACGTCGAGATCCAAACCGACCAGCTGCTCGCCCTCGCCGTACCACGCGAGCGGATCTTCATCGACAAGGGATTCTCCGGCACCACCCGCTGCAACCGCACCGGCCTGGACAACGCGCTCACCGCGGTCACCTCCGCCGCCGCAGCGGTCACGGACCGGCAAGTTGTGCTGACCACAACGAAATTCGACCGGTTCGCGCGCAATATGGCCGAGGCCGGCGAGATCCTGACCAGTCTGCGCCAGCGCGATGTCCTGTTCGGGCTCGGCAGCCAGATCTACGACTGGGCCGACCCGTTCGGCAAACCGTGCCTGCAAACCCTCGCCATGGTCGCCGAATTCGAGGCCAACCTGAACCACCTGCGCACCCGCGAGGGCATGGCCAAGGCCCGCGCGAAAGGCCGCCTCAAGGGCAAGCAGCCGAAACTGCCTCTCGCCGCATGGAAGACGATTCACCGCCGCTACCACGACCCCCACGCGACGCGAGCCTTGCCGACCTCGCCCAGGAATACAGCGTCGGCCGCTCCACCATCCACCGCATCATCAGCGGAGCCGCACTACGCGCGTAGCGCTCATGTACCTGGTGACACGTTTCTTACGGTCACCCCCTATGCGCTGGAATGGTCGCGGTGTTCCATAGCAGTCCGGCGCGCCGCCGTGACGCGCGCGCGGTGCTCGATGCCACGAAACGACGCGGCCTGCGGCAATGACGCCCGGATCGGGTCAGCGATTCCGTGCTTGTGTTCAGAAAACGATCGGTTCTCAACGCTTACTCTCGTGGCGCTGCGATCGGTGGCCAGTAGGTCAGTTGACGATTCCGCCCGTTGCCCGGATGACAGTGCCTCTACGCACGCGCCAGGCGGGCCTTTTCGACGGTGGTCTGCTGGCTGCTTCAGTCGTGCGCTGACCGAGATCTCCCTGGCGCCGCTGGTGGGCGGGAGCCACCAGGGAGATTCTCTGGTTATTTCCGGCGGGTGATCCGCCGTGTGCCGCTCAGCGTGCCGAGCACCAGACCGAAGGTTTCGACGGCCAGCTGCCAGTCGGCGAGCAAGCTGAACGAGGCCACTGGCGAATGGGAAGCCGACAACAGGCTGATCTCGGCGCAGATGTCGCCCCGGGACCTGATGACACCACCGTGTATTCAGCGCGTCGATGCCTTCGTCGAGCTGTATGTGCAACGCACCGGCAAGGACCGCGCACCGGTCGACCGGGAGCTGAACACGCTGTATCAGGCCGCGTGGACCCACCGCGAGACGGTCAGGAAACAGGCAGTCGAGGAAGCGGTGAAGTCTGGCCGGCGCGCACCCGGCCACGAACAGCTCCATGAACAAGAGCAGACCATCGCCGTACTGCGGGACCAGCTGCAGGACAAGGAAAACGAGCTGGCGCGGGTGCGTGACAAGATCCGCGAGCTGCGGGCCGACCGTCAGGCGCAGATTGAGCGGGCGCGGACTCTGGAGACCGAAGTGACGGACTTGCGTGCCCAGCTCGACGCTGCCACCGACGAACTGGGCGGCGTGCGGAACGACCTCAACAACTGGAAGCAAGAGCTCGCACACTTCGAGAAGAAGCTGCTCAGGACCGAGTTCGAGCGTGATCAGCAGGAGGGTCGGATCGCCGATCTCGAGGCTGGTACCGCAGACACCCACGACACAGTCCGGCAAGACATCGCCACAGACTCTTCGATAGTCAGGGCGAACATCGCCGACATCGATCGAGGGCTCCGGCTAGGAGCAGAGCCCTCAACAGAATCCATTCGAGAGTATCGACAGATGGCCGTGTCGCTGATGATCTTCTCTGGCCTCCTCGCGGCCCGACTCCTGTAGGTGTTCTGGCTACCCCTCCTCACAGGGTCCTTCGTGCCGAGTGGCGAAGTGCTCCGAGAAGTCGTCTACCAGCATCTGTATTCTCTGCTGACGGCACTCATCGGGGCTTGGTCCCTCAGCGTCTTCAGAAGGCGGGCGGCGCCGACTCCGGCGCGGGAAACAGGTCGCGACCTCAAAGAACCGGGCTTACCACCCGACCATCGCTCGAGACGTCCTGCCACACCGCCCACAGCCGAGCGTGTCGAAAATTGATTCTCAACACCGCTGCTAGGTGACTACGAGGCCGCCGCCACAATGGGTGGCCAATCCTGCGGTTCGATATCGGCGGGCTTCTGCTGTCCGATAATTATCGGCTTGCAGCCCAACTCTTTGCTCGATCGAACGGTTGGTATTTGTATCAGTGTTACGTTGAGCAAAGGAGAATGACGGTGTCCGAGCGAAACTCCCGCTCCAGGAGATCGGTTGTGGTGATCGCGGCCGCGGGGCACACTCTCACCGCCGCGTCCGCGTGCAGTAGCGTCGTCGACCATTTCAACAGCCCCTACGATCCCGGTACTGCCAAGGTCGGCGACTGCTTCGGTGGAAAGCACCAGGCTATCGGTGGAGGCACGAACCTGAGCAAGACGGTGTCCTGCGGGAACCCCGAAGGGTACTACCAGGTTTCGGCGGTCCTCGGCAACGGCAAGAGCGCCGAGTGCCCCTCCGACCGCAGCCCGGAGGGCTACTTTTCCGGGTGGTGTCGATCGAGGCTCGTACAACACCAATTACTTCGAGACCGGCGAGAAGACTTTCTGCCTGCTCTGGCACAAACCGAGTTTATCTGCGATCCCACGTTGTCCTGACCAGCGTGAATACCCTCCAATGAATCCTGAAGCTCCGGCTAGGTGCCACATGTCGATTTATGCTGCAGGGTTAAAAATGTTTCTCAACAACGGTTTTGAAAGGGTTTGCCTTGCATCCACGTGTTCTACGGACATCAAAGAGAGCGGCTGCGGTCGTAGCTACGCTCGCAGCTGTCGCGGGTTTGACTCTGGCTGGCGCGCCCAACGCGGCTGCCGACGATCGGGCCACGTTCGACCTCACCTTCTATGCGACCTACTACCGCGGCACGATCGAATTCTCCAACCGGTCGGTCCTCATCGCCGGGAACCTCAGAGGACTGAGCACCGGTTGCCGCCGGGGATGGGCTACCCCAAGCGGTAGCGACGGGACGCCCTTGGGCCCTCCCCACAGTACGAGCCTCGCGTGCACGGGGCCCGTTTATCGGGAGATCCCGCTCACGGCAGACGTGCCGGGTGGAGCCGGCTGGGTCGATGTCTGGCTCTTGGATGAGGCCGGCAACGGCCTTAAGTCCTGCAGACTCCAACGCGGATGGGATCGGTGCATAATCAACGATGGCCCTCTCGAATAATCCTCGCCGACCGCAGACGAGGCGATCGCCGGGGTGCAGCGCGGTCTCGACCGGGCCGTGCACCTACTCACTCGGCGCCAGCTCGCAGGTGCTCTGATCACCGCTTGGCCCAGCTCTCGAAACTGCCCGTGCATGAACGGCTCACCCCGTCCAAGGGCAACTCGACGACGACGCCGCCATCGCCGAGGCGTCGGCGGGCCCCGCCTCACTTCTGTCCTGCGGTATCGGGCTCGGTTACGTCTAGGGGTCGCCGTAGCATCCGCCGAAAAAACACCGGATTTGCTGATCAGGAGGCCTATTTCGGCTCATCGAGGTTGCTGAGGAGGTGCCATTAACGTCTTCCCCAACAGGTATCCGCCGGGCACTCGAAATGCATCAGAATAGTGCCCTACCAGGGGTTCCTGCGACTGGCCGGCCAGTGCTGATGCCCTGGGCTGACAGGTGGCAGTCCGAGTCGCGCCCATATCCGCCCAAAATTCGGCGAGTTCTACGGGACCCCCTACTTTGGGGCTGGGGCCAGCTTCAGGATTCCCAGCGCCTTGTTCGCCAGCGCGCGCAACGCGGTCGTCTTCGTACCTGCTTGGGCGCCAACGGCGCTCACCCACCCGAGCATCGCTCGATTCTGATCGAAACCACCCCCCGCCCGGCGCTGAATCGCGGAATATCACCGCTGAAAATGCCTGCGGATGTTGAGAATCGATCGTTTTCCGAACGCCCGCATTTCGACCGCGCATCTGCTCGAATCGGTCTGGCGCACAACCTCGGCGGGGCGGAGGCGGTGGCGCTGCTGGAAGCCCCGGCGTGTGAGCACGTCGGCGGATCGTGCTGCCCAGGTGCCGACCGAGCAGTTCGGTGATCAGGATGCCGTCATTTCGATTCGATAAGCCACCGGCGCCAATCGGAAACGGATACTCTCGTCCGGAGAGCGACCAGGATGGAGCCAAGGCGTGGGTTGGTTCAAGAAGAAGACCGCACAACGCGATTCTGCCGCGGCACCGAGCATCGAGCGAATGCTGATCCTGTACGAGCGAGCCGAACCCGAACCTGGCCAGATCGAGCAGCTCGTTCAATCCCTCGAGTCGGGCTATCTCCATGCCAGACTCGGCTATTTCGATGCCAGCCTGAACGTCGCTCGAATCACCACATACCGGCTGGACTCGCCTACCTCGGACGTGGCGCTCGCTGTCGTCGCCCAGCGTGTCGGCGACGTGCTGGAGCGAACAACCACACATCCGTTGGAAACGCCCTGGGGTCCGATCGTCCTTGCCTGCGTTTGGGCGGGTGGTCCGCCAGCCTGAAGACTGTCTACCGTTCGAGTAACCGGAGTATCTCTGCCGTCAGGCACGCCCACAGCATCCGTCTTCGACAGCAGCGCCACGCGGGCGGTGGACGAATCCGCCCGAACCCCCGGCGAAACCCGCTCCCTCGACGGCGAAGTAGGTGTTGGTGCCGGTCTTCCAGGTCTTGGTGACCTGATAGCTGCCGATGGTCCGTTCGTCTCGGGCAGCCGATCGGTAGTCGTCTCCGCTGTCGGAGTCGGCCCGGAGTTCCGCGAGCGCGCGATCGAACGACGGCTGAGCAAAGTGCCATCGCGCCTCCAGCGGACTGACGACGAATTGCGGTCCGATCACCGCCGCTACCAGGAGCGGAGCAGCAATCACCCAGAGCCGCGAACCCGCCGGGCGCCAGAGGCTGACGATCACCAGAATCACCCACGCGATTGCCAGCATGGCGAGCAGCGCAATGAGTCCGAGGAATAAGGAGCTTCCGCCGCCGTTCGGGTTGCTCCCGATCCAGGCGAGGCCGACGAGCACGCAGGCCGTAGGCGCGAGATGTATCCGGAGTGCCGTCATCGCGCCTCGTTCTGTGTGTTGCCGATGTTTCGATATGAGGGTGCCATGGGAGCTGCGCACAAAGGTGACGAAAATGTGCAGATACGGCATACCGGCATCAGATGTACTGAGTCGGCATCAGATTCAGCGTCCATCGCATCAGATTCAGTGAACCGGCATCAGGTCGACTGAGCCAGGACAGCACCGCACGGCTTCCGGTAGCACAATTACCTGTTCGACAACCGATTCCGTTGTTATCGGCGGTCAGAACCTTGCAAGGATGGATGGCCCACGGAGGAAACCGCGCGCATGCAACCATGCCGTGGCGTCGTAGTTCACGGCCGGGAAGACGCAGCGGCGGCCCGGTCCATCTTCAGTCCTTGTCAGACGGCTGCTGTTGTGGGCCAACCAGATCGGCATCGGCCGGGCCTTGTTCGGCCTGGCGATCGGTGGGCATCGAACCGATCTGCCCGCGGTATGTCCGTAGGATCTCGCTGACTTGTTCGCGATGTTCGCGCGCGGCGCGGTCGGCCATTGCGTGGGCGGCCGTGATCGCCCGGGAGTACTCCACATCACGCTGCTCGAGCTGAAGTCGGTGTTCAGCAGCCTGGTACTCGAGCCGATGTCGCAGCGTCGCGTTCTCCTCAGCCGCAGTCGCCGCGTAGACGACTTCGGTATCTCGTTCGCCCTCTGCGCGAGCCTGCGCCGCGCGGGCTGCGTCGAGGTGTCCGCGCATTTCCTTCAAGACCGCTTCGGCCTCCTCGTACACCCGGTCGCGATCAGCTTCAACTTCGGCGATGCGCTCTTGTGCGTCGGTAGCAGCTTGTGCTGCAAGGTCTTTGGCCTGCTGTGCTTCCTCGGCGGCTTCGTCAGCGGCGGCTAGGGCCAGCTCCTCGAGCTCGACCGCACGTTCGAGCCGGCGCGCCATGATCGTGGCCGCTTTCTCCGCATCGGCGCGAGCCTGTTCGGCGGCGGCGATGCGGACAGTCGCGTCCCGTCGAATCTCGGCGATCTCACCGTCGATAACCGCAGGGTCGGTGACCTCGGCGATCAATTCACCGGCGTCGACGAGCATGGCTGCCAGTTCCGCGCGTGTCAGTTCGATGCGGTCGACAAGGTCGGCGAGGGCGTTCATGCCGTCGGTGACCGGCCGCAACGGGCGCTGCTCCATGCGTTTGACGGTCTTGTCGTCGGCTTTGCGCTTGTGGCGCAGTGCTTTCTGGGCGGTGTGGTCGGGGTTGTCGCAGTATTTGCGCGGTGCGCCCGGTCTGCCGCTGGTCGGGACGGCTGTGTCGCATGTGCCCCCGTTGTCCACGGGGAACTGGCATCGCGGCGGGGTGTCGGTGGTGATGGTGCGTGGGTTGACGGCTTTCAGCATCATGGAATTCCGTTTCATTCCACTTCATTTCATTCCCACACTGCGGTCATGAAATGAATCCTGGTGGGCAGGTGGAGTAGCTGGTTCAGGCAACGATGTGCAGCATCGCGGCGCGGGCACGGGGCAGCCGGTTGGCGATGACTTGGGCGGCTGCGGCGCTGGCGCGGCGGTCGTTGTGGCCGTAGCGGGCATCGGTGGTGTTGACCGACTTGTGCCCGGCGTCGCGGGACACGACGAACAGGGGCACGCCGTCCTGGAGCTTCCAGGAGATGCCGGTGTGGCGCAGCGTGTACGGGGTCAGCCGCTTGCAGCGCATCGAGGCGACGGCATCGGCGAAACGCTCCAGCAGATACTCCGGCTCCGCGCCCTTCCATTGGGCGTTGGGGCCGAACGGTTCGAGGTTGCCGTCGGCGAGGGCGCGCAGGCGGCGTATGGCGGGCACCCACGCTTTGGCGTAGAAGTAGCCCGCGCTGATCGGGGTGTCGTTGCTGGTGTGGACCAGCAACTCCTCCCCCGGCCGGTCGAGGTCGAAGCGCTCGAGGGTTTCCAGCGGAACCGTGACGGTGCGAATGCCGCGCGAGGACTTCGGCTTTCCCAGCTTCATCTCACCGCGGAGGTACTTCCACGCCTTGTTGATGCGCACATCGCCGGTCCGCTTGTCGATGTCGCGGATCTGGATGGCGGTGACCTCGCTGGGCCGCGCCATCGAGACCAGGTTGAACTCGGCGTGCGGACGCCACCGCGGCGGCATCAACTGCTCGAAGAGCTCCCACTCGTCGTTGTCGAAGATGTCGAGCTCCGGCGCGTCATGGCGCGGCAGCCGGATACCCAGGCACGGGTTGTAGGGGATCAACGGTGACGGGCGTTCGGCCACAGCGGCGTTCAGCCCGGCGGAGAGGAATCCGTGTTTGTTGTGAATGGTTTTCGCGCCGTTGCCCTTGTCCTGCTCCAGGTGCACGATCCACGCCGCGTCCAGATCCTGATTGAACGCCGTGATCGGCAGCGAGGACCCCATGAACGGTTCGATATCGACGTCGATATAGCGGAGGTAGCCGGCGCGGGTGCGTTCCTCGATACCGGTCAGGCGCGCGGTGTACTTACGCAACCACCCCACCAGCGTCATGGAGCCGACCGCAGTGCCGAGCTGGATCTCGCGGATCCGGCGCGCCTCGGCGACACCGACCACCTCGGCCAGCTCACACCAGCGCGCCGCGGCCTCGAAATCGTCGAAGGTCTCCGAGGTCGAGCGTCGACGCCCGGTCTCGTCGTAGTAATGGAACGGAACCTGCCAGGCGATCGAGCTGTTGCTACGGGGTCGCGGGCGGGGTGTGAGCATGAAGCCTCCAGAGCCGGTGGGTGCCCTGAGAAGCCAGTTGTGACCGCAAGTGGTGACGTGGTGACACAGGTGGTGACATACACGTCTACACCAGGGTAGCTCACGCTACTGACCTGGTGTTTTCGTGGAGCGGATGACGGGATTCGAACCCGCGACCCTCACCTTGGCAAGGTGATGCGCTACCAGCTGCGCTACATCCGCATGCGCTTCGTCGAGGTCCGGGAGGGCCGCAACGGCGTGCGTCCAAAACTGTAGTCCGTCATTGCGTCCAAATGAAAATCGGACATTCGACGTGGCGCATCAGGGGACGCGGTGCTCGGCGCGAGCTGTAAAGAAGGAGGCGTGGTCGGCAGCCCATTCTGCGTAGCTGCGGGGTGCGCGGCCCAGAACTTGATGGACGTCGTCGGTGAGCGTCGCGTTGCCGCCCGCGCGGACATAGGCCTGGCCGGCCAGTGCTCCGTCGGCGAATTCCGGGGACATGCCTGACGAGATCATGTGTTCGCGCGCAACGTCTTCCGGCACGTCGACCACATCGAGCGGCTGACCGAGGATTGTCGCCAGTGTGGCGACCTGGTCGGCGCAGGTGAGCAGCGCGGGACCGGTGAGGGTGTAGATGCGTCCGGAGTGGCCGGGCGTCAGCAAAGCCTCGGCGGCGACTGCGGCGACGTCACGTGGATCGACGACGCCCTGGCGGCCGGTACCGGTGAGATTCGGCACGGGATGGCCGGATCGGATGGGATCGGCCCAGCTGAACGTGTTGGAGGCGAAGCTGGTCGGACGCAGGATCGTCCATTCGAGACCGCTTTCGCGGGCCGCTTGCTCGCCAGGCATATGCCAGGTGCCGACGCGGCCGAGTTCCGGATCGCCGGTGCCGATGGCGGAAAGTTTGGCGATCCGGCGGACGCCCGCGTCGCGAGCCGTGCGGACCAGCTGGCGATCGGTTTCGGCGTCGTCGGGGCCGAGGACACCGACGAGGAAGGCCGCATCCGCGCCGGTCATCGCGGCGGCCATCGAGTCGGGGTCGTGGTAATCGCCCCGAACCACCTCGACCCCGGCGGGCACCCGCTCCGGATTCCGCGTCACCGCGCGGACCCGCACCCCGCGGGCGGCCAGCTGACGGACGATTTCACTGCCGATAGTGCCCGTGGCACCGGTGATGACGATCATGTGGAGAGCCTGCCGCCGAGGCCATCGGGTTCGATAGGAAATTTCGGCACGTCTTCGAGCGCTGTATCCGGCTGTGAGCTGCTTACAGTGGGTCGGGTGACCATGCAGCTGGACCTGATCGAAGCCACGGTGCCCGCGCCGGAATCGCTGCGTCCGTGGATCACCGAGCTGGGACGGTTCCCCACCGCCACCGACGCGTCCCTGCCGTTCACACATGTGCCGCATGCCGGGACGACGATCGTGCTGCGTGCGGCCGACCGCCCCGACGCATTGGTCCTCGGTCCGCAGACCCGCGCCTCGTACTCCAAAGCGGATAAACCCGCTGGCTGCGCCCGCCTGCGCCTAGCCCCCGGCGCCACCCGCCAACTACTCGGCATCCCGGCCGACGAGCTCGCCGATCGTGTCGTCCGCCTCGCCGACGTCCCCGGCGTCGCCGCCGAATTGGCGAACGAACTCGCCGCGCTGCCAACGGAAGAGGTCCTGCCATTTCTGGAAGCGGTTCTCCCGCAACGCATCTCCGACGACCCGACTCAACGCACGCACCGCGAACTTCTCCGCGATGCGGTAGCCGCTATATCCGCAACGCCATCGGTCCACGACCTCGCCACCGGCCTCGCCGTCAGCGAACGTCAACTACGCAACCTGTTCACCAACGGAATCGGTATCTCGCCAAAGCATTTCGCCAGGATCGGCCGCGTCCGCCAGATCCTCGTCGATGCGAGCGACACGGAGGTTTCGTTGGCCGACGTCGCAGCCGTCCACGGCTACTACGACCAATCCCACATGTCGGCGGACTTCAAAGCGCTGATGGGTGTGCCACCGGCCAAGTTCTTCCAGGGGCAGGTGCCCGCACCGACCCCGTGCCGGTCTGCCTGACGAACTCAGCGAGTTTTCGCTGTGCCGCAGCGCGACGTCGGGCCATCTCTTCCCGCTCGAGCACCGCGGCCTCGGCGAGAGTGGGCGCACGGCCGCCGAGCCGGGCCGGAACCCAGGGCGCACCCTCGGGCATCGGATAGCCCGTTTGCGCCTGTTCGAGCAATTCGCCCATCCGCGTACGTATTTCAGCGGTCAGGTCGTCGGTCGATTCGGCAGGCGAGATCGGATCGCCGATGCGGATATTGATCGGGAAACGATGGCGGCCGAGTTTTTTCGGGAAACCCTTGGTCCAGATCCGGTGCGCGCCCCAGATGACGATCGGAATGACCGGCACGTCCGCGTCGATCGCCATGCGGGCCGCACCGGATTTGAATTCCTTCAGTTCGAAACTGCGGCTGATGGTCGCTTCCGGATAGACCACGACCAGTTCGCCCTCGCGCAACGCCTCGAGAGCGCGCCGGAACGACGCCGCCCCGGCCGCGCGATCGACGCCGATTGCCTTGCAGTGCTTCATGAGAAAGCCGACGATGCCGTGCTCGAGCTCGGCCTTCATCATGAAGCGGACATTGCGCCGCGATTTGCGCCCGACCAGCCCGACCTCCATGAAGTCCAGGTAGGCGGTGTGATTCACGGTGAGTACGGCGCCGCCGGTACGCGGGATCCGGTCCTGGCCGATGATGTCGATGCGCAGACCCTGCACCGCGAACATCGTGCGAACCAAACCGGTGAGAATGTCATAGACCGGTTCCCGCGACATAGTTTCCCCTACAACGAATCCTCGGCTGCCCGGCGCGCCGCCTTCTCCTGGGCCTCGGCGGCATCCATGGCATCAGCTTCTTCGAGGGTAGGCGCACTGCCGCCCAAACGTGCCGGTACCCAGTACGCACCGGGTTCGTGCGCGTAGTCCTTCTGTAGGTCCAGCAGCATGGCCTGCATCGTGCTGCGGAGTTGGGCGGTGAGTTCGGCGGCGGGCTCATGGGGCTGGATCGGTGCCCCGACGGCAATGGAGATCGGAGTATTGGTGCGACCCAGACGCTTCGGGAAGCCCTTGGTCCACACGCGCTGGGCGCCCCAGATGACGATCGGGATGATCGGCACGTCCGACTCGATCGCCATGCGCGCGGCGCCGGATTTGAAGGCCTTGATCTCGAAGCTGCGACTGATGGTCGCCTCCGGATAGACGCCGACCAACTCGCCCTTGCGGAGGTATTCGAGTGCCGCCTGGTACGAGTCGGCCCCCGCGGACCGATCGACCGGAATGTGCTTGAGCGCCCGCATGATCGGACCGGAGATGTTGTTGTCGAACACCTCCTTCTTGGCCATGAAGCGGATGTACCGCTTGGGGGTGCGTACCGGCAGACCCGCGTAGGTGAAGTCCATGTAGCCGGTGTGGTTCACCGCGAGGACGGCACCACCGCGCGCCGGAATATGTTCAGCGCCCTTGACGCTGAACTTCAAACCTTCGACAAAGAAGACGGTACGGGCAAGCCCGATTATCGTCCGGTAGACGGGTTCCACAATTCCGCTAGCGTAGTCGCTGACTGTCCCATCCGGCAGAGCCGCCGCGACCGCGCGCGTCTGACCCGTCGCTCAACGTCTATGAAAGAGGACCCTCGAAGTGGAACGCGCCCGCCCGATACCGCGTGAACGCGACTGGAAGGACCCGCGCGAACGCGACCGGAGAGGGCTGGTGGCCATCGTGGGTGGTCTGGCGCTGACCGGTGCCGTACTGCTCACCGGCTGTGATTCCGTATCCGGCATTCCCGGTGACGAGCCGGAGCAAACGTCGGCGCCGACCGCCACCACGCAAGCCGCCGCGATTCCGACCACAACTCCTATGGTCGTGGCGCAGGCGTTCGCGGTGCCGGTCGGCGCGGTCCCCGGCCTGCCCGGCGCGACGGATGTCGCGGCGCGCTTCGGGGCCGTCTTGGCTGGTTCGACACCCGCCGAATTGCGGTCCAAGTGCTGGATGCTGGCTCCGGGCAATGTGGCCGATATGGCCACCGAGCAGAAGGCGATCTTCAAGGCCCTCGCACAGCCCGCGACCACCGCACAGAACACCGTCACTTGGCAGAACGCAGGAACGACCGTCACCTTCGATCGAAGCGAAGTGATGGCGGCCACAAAGGATTCGTCCCAGATCGTCTGCCCGTGGGTGGCACAGGATGGTGCCGAGGCCGGACCCAACGAGGCCGATGCCAGGCATACCGTTCGCCGCTACCTGGCACGCTTCGTCGGAACCCCGCTGGATCCCTCGGATAAAGAGGGCACATACCCGCTGGTCTGCAAGGCGAACCCGGCGAACTGGGACCCCAGCGGAACCGGCAGTCCGACAGCTCCGCCACTGGCCAACAACCCGGGCAAGCTCACCGGAATCACGAAATTCGCCGATCAGGAAATCGGTTCGGAGCGGCTGCGCACGGGCTACGTCACCGTCGAGGTTCCGGTCACGAACTCCTCGGGTGTGACGCAGACCCGAACCTTCACCTTGACCGCGGGCAACGAGGGCTACTGCATCGGCGACGTTTCTGCTTAACCACTACCCTTGATGGCTGGTAACGGTCAGGAGGAACAGCTCGTGCAGATCACCAGCGTCGGACACGCCGGATTCCATATCGGCACCGCGGCCGGGTCGATCCTTTGCGATCCCTGGGTCAATCCCGCGTACTTCGGTTCGTGGTTCCCGTTTCCGGACAACACCCAGCTGGACTGGGACGAGCTGGGCAATTGCGATTTCCTGTACGTCTCGCATCTGCACCGCGACCACTTCGACGCGGCGCACCTGGCGAAGCACGTCAACAAGGACGCGACCGTGCTGCTGCCGGACTACCCGGTGCCGGATCTGAAGCGGGAACTGGAGAAGCTCGGCTTCCACAAGTTCTTGGAGACCGAGGATTCGGTGAAACACCGGGTGGCCGGACCGGGCGGCGAGATCGACATCATGATCATCGCGCTGCGCGCACCAGCCGACGGGCCGATCGGCGACTCCGGGCTGGTCGTCTCCGACGGCGAGACCACCTGTTTCAACATGAACGATGCCCGTCCGGTGGATATGGATGTGCTGCACGACGCATTCGGGCATATCGATATCCACCTGCTGCAGTACTCCGGCGCGATCTGGTATCCGATGGTCTACGACATTCCCTCGCGGACCAAGTCGAATTTCGGTAAGCAGAAGCGTCAGCGCGGAATGGACCGGGCGCGCAGCTATATCGAGCAGGTCGGCGCCACCTGGGTGGTGCCGTCGGCGGGGCCGCCGGTATTCCTCGACGACGAGTTGCGCTACCTCAATGACGATCGCGGCGACGAGGGCAATATCTTCCCGGACCAGATGGTGTTCCTGGAACAGATGAAGATCCACGGCAACGAGGGCGGAATCCTGATGATTCCGGGTTCGGTCGCCGACGTGCGCGGTGCGGAACTCGCGCTGACCCATCCGTTCGAGCCGGGCCTGATCTATGACAACAAGGCCGAATACATCGAGCTGATGGCACAGCGTTTCGCGCCCGTGCTGGCGGCCGAAAAGGCTGCGTGGGCAACGGGTGACGAGCGGCTGCTGGAACCGCTGCAGGCACTGTTCGAGCCGATCATGAAGCAGAGCGATCTGATCTGCGACGGGATCGGCTATCCGGTCGGGCTGGTCATCGGTGACGAAACCGTGGTGCTGGACTTCCCCAAGCGTGTGGTGCGCGGGCCGGTCGAGGGCGAAGGCAAGTACCGGTACGGCTTCCGGATCCCGCCGGAACTGGTGCGCACCGTGCTGCGCGAGGAGGAACCGGACTGGGTGAACACCATTTTCCTGTCCACCCGATTCCAGGCCTGGCGCATCGGCGGCTACAACGAATTCCTGTACACCTTCTTCAAATGCCTCACCGATGAGCGGATCGCCTACGCGGACGGCTGGTTCGCCGAGGCACACGACGATTCCGCCTCGACGGAATTGGCCGGCTGGGAAGTCCAGCGCCGCTGCCCACACCTGAAGGCGGATCTGTCCAAATTCGGCGTGGTCGAAGGAAATAACCTCACCTGCAATTTGCACGGGTGGCAGTGGGACCTGGAATCGGGCCGGTGCAAAACCTCCAAGGGGCATGAGCTGCGCTCGCGCAAGCTCGTCTGAATCCTGAGCCTCAGGGCCTTCTGCCGACTGCCAGTCGGTGCTGAAATTCGAGGCAATCCAGCCGCTCACGTGGTGGTGGCGACTACTGTGCGCTCCTAGAATCAGAAGCGTCGGGGAATAGCAACGATCTCAACGGTCGGTGAGTCAGGTCCGCGCGACGGCTCACCGGAAGCAGGCACCATGATCACCAACAAGGCGCGCGGCAACGGCACGTGCCGACTAATCGCAAAGGTCGCACTAATTGGAGCGGCGATGACGGTTCCGATGACGGCAGCGGCGGCTCCCGCCATGGCAATGCCGACACCTGGACCCGGTGTAGTACAGACTGATTGCGACTTCGACTTCGACTTCGACGGCTTCGACACCGGCAAGCCCTGGCACGGCCACGGCAACCCGTGGAAGTTCCACGGGAACCCATGGAACGGCTGGGGCAACCAGGGGTGCGGCTGGGGCAACCAGTGGCTCTTCCCTCCGGGTTGGTTCTTCCCCCCAGGCTGGTTCGGCAGTAGCTAACCGAACGAATCCGAGCGCCGCGAGATATCTCCCGGCGATGTCAGCCATTGCGGTTGCCGTCGCCTGGGTGACCCCTGTTCGGGCGCATGCCCTCGAGCTGGGCCCCGCCGCGAACCCACAGGTGCGACAACCGAACCGACCCGGTGCCGGGAGACCAGCCGAAGACAAGACGGCCTCACGATGCCGGGATCGTCCTCTCGAGCACATGGCCATGGCTCGCGTACCGACGCATTGCTGCCCCGGGCCTGGAACGAGTAGCGCGAGACACTCGGGACGACCCGCGAGCCCTGACGACGGCCGACCTTTCGGCGCATCGATGACCCACAACATGAGACAACCCCCTTGGTGCCGGAGCGCGGATGCTGAGACCGGCTCGCGCGCTCGGTCATGCGCCCACATCGGTGCGTCGACTGAGCCTGTCCCGCGAGCTTTGGCATTACGCGTCGGCAACTGAGCCTGTCGAAATTGCAGGGCGAGCCACTGGGATCGGCCTCGCAAGCGTTTTGCCTAGACATCGACACCTCGATCACCGGAACTGCAGGCAGGGACTGCCTGCCGGAACTCGGAGCGCGGATGCCGGGGTCAGGTTCGCGAACGAGTGGCGACGACGACAGCGACGAAGGTCAGGGCGCAGCCGATTACGGCGGTTGGTGACAGTCGAGCGCCGGTCGGGGTGAGGAGGTCCAGGGCGATCGAGGCCAGGAGTTGGCCTGCTACCGAGGTCAGGCCGAGCAGCAGAACACCGATCCAGCGCACGGTGACGGCGGCAAGGGCGATGAAGGCGACACCGATGAGTCCGCCTAGATAGAGCCATGGCTCACTGGGGAATTCGGTCGGCCAGCCGGTGCCGAACAAGATGCAGGCCTCGATGGCGAACAAGGCTGCCGTGCCGACGCCGAAGTTCACCAGGGTGGCGGAGAACGGGCCGCCGACCGCGCCGACGCGACCGTTGACCGCCTGCTGCCAAGCCAGTCCGATTCCGGCGAGCGCGGGCAAGAGGATCAGCGCAGCGGTGGGCCCGGTGCGCAACCATTCGGGCACCGCCGCGGAACCGACCGGCGCACCGGACCCTCCCGCCGCGGCGAGGACCACCGCGACCATGGCCAGCGCCGCGCCGCCGAGGCGCGAAACCGTGACCGGGGTGCGTCCGTTCGGCGCCAACCCGAGCCGGTCCACCGCCAGACTGCTCAGCAGTTGACCGCCGACCGTGGCGACGGTGAAGGCCGTGACGCCGATCGCCGCAACGGTAAGTCCTTGGCACGCAACGAAGAACGCACCACAGAGCCCACCGAACAACTGCACCGGCCGCAACTCACCACCGGCCACCGCCCGCCGCACCCGCACCAGCCCGTCCCGCAACCGCCGACTGACCGCGAACGCGATCAGCAACACCACCAGACCGAGGCCGAAGCTGATACAGGCAGCCGCGATTCCATCCTGCAACCGCACCCCCAATGCCCCATTGATCCGGCCCTGCACCGCCACCCCGACCCCGATGCAGAACCCGAAGGCCAACCCCACCTTCGCCCGCGCCACCATCCCCGCACCGTACCGCCACCGCCCGCACACCCCGGGCCGCGCCACAGCGCACCGCACACCAGGAGGATCAGACACTCCTTCGCTGGAGATCGCAGCCCCGAATTCGCCCCGGAATGGCCGGTCCCCCTCGATGCAAGTCGGCCAGGGGATGTTCGTCCGATGCGTCCAGCGCCTGCACCATCAGCCGAGTCGAGCACCGACGGCCCCGCCCCCAACCAGCCGAGCAGCAATAAAAGCGCTCGGACGCGGATCACGCCCGCGAGCCTGCACGATCCGGAACGCACCGACCGACCAGCAAACGACGTTCGTGCACGCCCATCGCGGCAACAGCCCGGGCCGCGGCCCACCGGCCCTGCGGCTTCCTGCATCGCTACGCCACCGAGCACCGCCACAGCCGCCTGGCCCGCCACACCCCAGCCACGGTCCACCACAACACCGCCACCGAAGTCCACCGGCAGCGGCAAACAACCCTGGACCGGGACCGCCCACCCTGGACGGTTCCAGCGCCGACCACACCCACCACCAAACCCAACAGGAATCAACACACGCCTGTCCCAGGCAGGTTGACAACTACCGCGCAACCTATGCGAGGCGATCACACGATATGCGACACCGTCATTCGGCTGCATCGCTGCGTGCGTAGTGCTTCGAGCGGGCTGGCAGCGCCACCACTTTCAGGGCGGCTCGTGGCGACGCACTGTCCGCAGCCATCCGCCGAACGCCATCGCGAGAGCTCGCGGTGGCATCGGTCAGAGCGAGCCGCAAGCCGACCACTCGGCCCATAGGCCATCGGTTACCCGGCGCGCAGGGTGGTGCGGGCGGCGTACGTGTCGTGACGGGCGTAGGTGCGGTCGCCACCGTTGCGGGCGATGGAGCCGCAGACCAGGCGGGCGCGGATGCGGGCACCGAGTCGCTCTTGGAAGCGGGTGGCGCCGGGGATGAGTTGGCGAGGCACTTCCAATGCACCGTTGACTACGGCGGTGGCCATGACGGCGCTCTGGAAGAATTTGCTGTTCTCGAGGCCGAGGAAATCGGAGTTGGTCGGGCCGAGGACGATTCGGCTGTAGGCGACCATGTAACTGGTGATCACCCGGCGGATAACGCGCTGAGCTGCGGTGTCGGTGCCGATGAACAGACCACCCGCGGCCGGGACCAGGGCCTGGGCCAAGCGGCGGGAGTCCTCGTCCGGGATGAATTCGGTATCGGCGAGGATCCAGAATGCGCGCCAGGTATCGGTTTCATTCGTCGGCAGGATTTCGGCGTCTATGCCGAGCAGGAAGCCGACGTAGCGCCAGAGCTGGAATACGGCATCCTTCTCCTGCGCCGAGAAACGCAGGCCGAGCGCCTGTGCGCCGACCAGATTCGCCATCGAGAACAGCCCGAGCGTGCCGACGGTGAGCACCTGGTTCACCGGATGGTCCCAGGCTTCGTAATCCCAATCGGAACGTCGATTCATACCCGCCCGAACCAGCGCGTGCATCAGCCGCACCCGCAGCACACTCTTGTAGCCGACCTGATTGCGTTGCAGCCCACCGGGAGTCGTGACGTCGAGCCACCACTGAGTGGTTTCGGCCAGGCGGCGCGGTGCCATGGCGTCGAGGTCGCCGGTGCCGACGAGGGTCTTGTCCGCGCGGGAGGCCAGATAGCCGCCCATCAGCGCGAACATGCCCATCGCGATGCCACCCCAGACGCTGGTGCGTTCCACGACCCGGGCACCGCGGTCGATCTTGGTACGGTCCAGCCAGTACGGGTCCGTCTCGACCCGACCGAAGAATGCCGTCAACTCGGCGGGCGCATTCGGCACCGCATCGATACCGCGCTCCACGGCCATCTCGAACATCCGCCGACCCTCGCCCACCGGCAGCCGCTTGAACATCGCGACCACATCGTCCGCGAGCGGATCCCCGACCTGTGTGAACCGGCGGAACGAATCCCGCTGCGCCGCGGTGCAGCGCAGATCGCCGGGCGCCAGCACCGGCACCGCGTACCGGAACGGGAACTCCGTGAACAGCGGCGGAGTAGGCAGGAGCTGGTTGTCATGCGTCATTGCATTTCACCCATCGCAAGAGAGGTTCGCGCCCGGGCCGAGCACATTCTGACAAGACCGTCTCACAAATTCGAATATCTGGCAAGGATCCATGCCAGAATGGAGCGCAATGGCTACTACCTCGCGGTCCTACGGCGGCATACCGATCGAACAGCGCCGCGCCCGCCGCCGCGCCGCACTGCTGGACGCCGCGCAGGAAATCATCGGGACCTCGGGATTCGCCAAGCTCACCGTCTCCGGGCTGTGCACCCAGGCCAAACTCTCCGAGCGCTATTACTACGAGAGCTTCACCGACCTCGACACCGTGTTCAGCGAGTTGTTCGAGCGCATCGTCGACGAGATCGGCCAGGCCGTGGTCACCGCATTCATGGGGACCGATGCCGACATCCGCGCAAAGACCCGAGCAGCCATCGCCGCGGCCGTCGACCTGATCGCCGACGATCCACGCAAGGCCCGCATCGCCACCGTCGAAGCGCAACTGAATCCGGCGCTGCTCAGGCGCCGGGCCGAGGTGATGCGCTCGTTCGCGGGCATCATGATGGCGGTCTGCGCCGAGGAGATCGGTGCCGACATCGTCGAAAGTGCCGGTGACCAAGCCGAATTCGCCGCCACCCATCTGCTCGGCGGGCTATGGGAGACCACCAACAGCTGGCTGGCGGACACCCTCGTGATATCCCGCGACACGCTGATCGACCGCTCCACCGATCAGTTTCTGCTGACCGCGACCCATCTCATCGAATCAACGCTCAGCTGACGGACGGATGATGGTGCCGCCATCGGCAGCGGTGTTACGCGAAGATACCTACGAATCGGACTTCCGACGCGGTAGCGAGGAAGGAATCAGCAGGGCTATCACGAGCATGGATGCACCGAGCAGCGCGACCGTTGTCGACATCGACATCGACAGCCACAGCGTCGCGACCGCGGCGAAACCGAATACCGCCAGCGCGACAACCTCCGAGGCGAGTCCGGACACAGAAGTGACCGTCGCACGTGCCGGGCCTTCGATCGCATCCTGCAATCGAGCCCCCGCCACGACACTGGCGTTGTAGACGATGCCGTAGGACACGCCGATCGCCGTAAAACCCACGCCCGCAAGCACATACACCGCGCCCGGCCAGCGGACGGCGAGACCGGCGACCACTGCGCCGCCGACGAACAGCACACCACCCAGCGCCACCGCGATCGCCATGGCGCGCGCCGACATGCCCTCGGTGCGCCCCGCCATCACCGAACCAACCAGCGAACCGACAACCGTGATACCGACCAGCACCGGCACCACCGCCGTCTCCACCCCGACCTCCTGGGCGAGCAAGGCGAAGTACTCATCGAAGGCCGTGACCCCGAACAGCAGCGCCCCCAATGCCACGCCATTACGCACGGCACGCACCCGAATCGCCTCCCCCACACCGGTTCGCAGCATATTCAGATACGTCGCGAACGGCCGTGATTCCGTCGAGATCGACGCAGCGATATGAACACCTGGTGATCCGGAATCGGCTGTCAGCGCGGGTCGTCGCCGAAGGGTTCCGTCCGCCGCCACGCTCCCACTCCGCGCCGGACCCTGTGCACTGTCACGATCCAACTGCCCAGCCGCGGCGACCACCCGGGACGCGCTCGACTCCTGCACCCCGACCTCGCGAGTTGGGGCAACCACGATCTCGGACGAGCCAGCCGAATCATCCAGATCCTCGACCGCCGCGGCAGACACAGCTTTCGGCGCGCTCGGCAACGACAGCCCGACCAGAGTGTGCACCGCCGCGAACGCGACACTGCACCAGCCGAGCAACGGATAGCCGCCCCAGATATACAACGGCGTTGCGGCGAGGATCGCGATCACGATCGCGGCTTCCGATGCCGCCCTGGCATAACCGATGATGCGCGGATACGCCCGCTGCTCGTTCCGGGCGACGAGTTCGTCATAGAGCAATGCCTCGAACGTCCCCGACACCAGCGCGCCCGAGGTACCCCACAGCACGAAGCCGACCGCGAAACCCAGATATGTCGGCAGCACAGTCCAGCACGCGAAACCGGCGGTCAGCAGCACACCGCTCGTTACGAGCAGCCCACGCCGCGACACCGTATCGGCCCAGGCACCCGATGGCACCTCGAGCAGGAAGGCGGTCACCGACCACATCGCCAGCAGCGAAGAGATCTGCCCGGTACTCAAACCATGATCCGCGAACAGCACCGCGTACAGCGCATATAGCGGAATGAGATCACCGATGCCCTTGAAGAGCACCGCCCGCACCGTAAGCGCGCGCACATCGATCCCGCCGGTCCGCGACCTATCGAATCAATAGCCGTAGATAAGCAAACGCATACCGTCAGCCTGACGACCCGCCCCCGAGCACGTCAAGCGATTTTCCGGACGCACTCAGCCGAGCGGCAACCACCCGTTGGCGGTATGCAGGTCCCCATCGCCGAGTTCCCGATCATTGAGCCCGGGGCCGACCCGCCCCTGATGCTCGTTCAGATCGGTGATCAGTTCCGAGACCGGATGCGAATCGCTGTAGTGATAGCCCTGGGCCAGCGCGAAACCGAGTTCGGTCAGCACCGCGGCCTGGTATTCGGTCTCCACGCCCTCCGCGATCACCTGCAGGTCCAGCGCACTGCTCAGTGCGGCGATCACGCCGAGCAGTGGCGGCGCGGGCGAGTCCGAGCGGATCGCGGCGACGAAGGACTGGTCGACCTTGAGGATGTCGCTTGGCAGGGTGGCCAGGCGGCTCAGCGAGGAGTAGCCGGTGCCGAAGTCGTCGATCGCGATGCGGACGCCACGCTCGCGCAGGATGTGCAGGTTGCCGATGGCCGTTTGGGATTCGGCCGCCAGCTCGCTCTCGGTCACCTCGAGCACCAATTGGTCGGCGGGCCAGCCGGTGCTCGCCAGGATATTGGCGACGCGGTCCGCATAACCGGTCTCGGCCAGCTCCAGGCCGCTGACATTGACGTTCAGCGTCAGATCCAGTTGCGCGAAGGTCTCCTGCAGGCGAGCCGCGTCCGCGCAGGCCCGACGCAACACCAGCTCGTCCAGATCGGAGATGAGGTCGTATTCCTCGGCAACCCGGATCAGTCCCTCGGTGGTGACATCCGGCTGCGCACTCGACGACCAGCGCAGCAGCGCCTCGACACCGACCGCCTTACCGCCGCCCTCGGTCAGGCTGACAATCGGCTGATAGTGCACATCGAGCGCGCCACGGTCGATCGCCTCGCGCAACTCGACCGCCAGCGGCAACTGCCGCGACGACTCCAGCACCGTCCGGTTGCGCCCCGCCTGCTTGGCCCGGTACAGACCGACATCGGCCCGACTCACCAGCAGTGAACCCGACTCACCCGGCTGCCAGGAGGTGACACCGGCCGAACATCCGGTGGTCACCGATGCCCGCAACTGCTCGGTCAGCAGAATCGCGGCCTGCTCGGTGGTATTCGGCAACAGCAACGCGAAGGCGTCACCACCGTAGCGAGCCAGTCGCTGATCGGGCGCGAGCAATTTCGACCAGGTATCGGCGACCCGCTGCAGCACCGCATCGCCCGCGCGATGGCCGAGGTGGTCGTTGATCTTCTGGAAGCGGTCGAGGTCGACCAGCACCAGCGCCAACCCTTGACCGGTGCGGGTGGCGGTTTCGATCGCGCCGTTCAGCGCCCGGTCGAAACCGCGCCGGTTGAGCAGTCCGGTGAGCACATCGATATCGGCCTCGGACGCCATTCGGGTCAGGATGCCGACCACCACGCCGACTCCGAACGTCACACCGGCCGGAATCAACCCGGACCACCACGGCAATGTGGGATGGACCGGCCGCGTCGGCATCACCCACAGGCACATGGCCATAGCGAACGCTATGTGCGCGAATGCCTGCGGCCAAGCGAAGAACAATGCGGCATCACAGGCCACGAATACATAGAAGGAGGCGAGACTGATCGCGCCGACGGTATTCGGGAACGCGTACACCGCGATTGTCACCAATACCGTCGCAATCGCGACATAACCGTGGTGAATCCCATGCGGCAACCGCGGACCCCAGCCGAGCAGGCTGAGTCCGAGCAGCAGCGCCACCGCGGCGGCGGTACCCACCAGTGCTCGATTGCCTTCGCTGCCCGGGGCGATTCCCGTGATCAGCAGGCCGAGCGCGCCCCCCATGACGTAGAAGGCGCCGGTGGTCCGGGACATGACCATTGCCGTCGCCAACGCAGACGCGGCCCGCACCCGGGTTCGGGTATCGCCGCGAGACCCGATTCCTCGCACGGGGAATAGCCTAGACATAGAAATTACCGACAGTTGCCACATCCTGTGAATCCGGCATGGCGAACCCCTAGCTATTTACCTGTAGGCAATGTGGGACGGGCTAATTCGAGATGTTTATCGCGGTGGTGTCAGCACCTCGGTACCGACGAACGGTACCAGCGCGGCGGGCACCCGGACAGAACCGTCGGCCTGCTGATTGTTCTCCAGGATCGCCACAATCCAGCGGGTGGTCGCCAACGTCCCGTTCAAAGTGGCTGCGATCTGCGGCTTTCCGTTCTCGTCGCGATAGCGCACGGCGAGGCGGCGAGCCTGGAAGGTGGTGCAGTTCGAGGTCGAGGTGAGCTCGCGGTAGGTCTGCTGGGTGGGCACCCAAGCCTCGCAGTCGAATTTGCGCGCGGCCGAACTGCCCAGATCACCCGCAGCGACATCGATAATTCGATAAGGCACCTCGACGGCCGCGAGCATGTCCTGCTCCCAGGCGAGCAGACGTTTGTGCTCGGCGGCGGCCTCCTCGGGCGTGGTGAACACGAACATTTCGATCTTGTCGAATTGGTGCACCCGGATGATGCCGCGGGTGTCCTTGCCGTAGCTGCCCGCCTCGCGCCGGAAACACGACGACCAGCCCGCATAGCGCTTCGGGCCGGCGCTCAGGTCCAGGATCTCGTCCGAGTGGTAGCCCGCCAGCGGCACCTCCGAGGTGCCGACCAGGTACAGCTCGTCCTCCTCGAGGTGGTAGACCTCGGCGCTGTGCTGGCCGAGGAATCCGGTACCGGCCATGATCTCCGGGCGCACCAGCACCGGCGGAATCATCATGGTGAATCCGTTGGCCACCGCCTTCTGCGCGGCGAGTTGCAACAGACCCAGCTGCAGCAGCGCACCGTAACCGGTCATGAAGTAGAAGCGCGCGCCCGAAACCTTCGCGCCGCGTTCCATATCGAACAGACCGAGCGATTCGCCGAGCTCCACATGGTCCTTGGGCTCGAAGTCGAATTCCGTTGGCGTGCCGATGGTCTCGAGCACGATGTAATCGTCCTCGCCGCCCGCGGGGGCGCCTTCCTGGACCACGTTCGAGATGGCACGGTGCGCGGTGTCCATATCGGCGTCGGCGGCGTGCTGCGCGGCCTCGGCCTCCTTGACCTTCGCCGACATCTCCTGCGCCTGTTCCAGCAGGACGGACCGTTCCTCCGGCTTCGCCTTGCCGATCAGCTTGCCCATCGCCTTGTGCTCGGCGCGCAGGTTATCGGCGTTGGCCACCGCCGCACGGCGCGCCACGTCCGCCTCGAGCAGGGCGTCGACGAGGGCGGGGTCTTCGCCGCGGGCGCGCTGCGAGGCACGGACCGCGTCGGGGTTGTCCCGCAGGAATCGGAGGTCGATCATGGGTGACCAGCCTAATGGTCGCGATATTGCTGTTTCACGCCGATATCCCAGGATGCGGACCGTGCCGCGATGAACGCGCGCATAGTTGGCTTGTGGGCACAACTTTCGACGAAACCGCTATTGATAACGCAGTGGCCGATCTGGTCGCGGGTGAGAAAACGTGGGCACACACCCCGCTGCGGCGCCGCCGCGAACTTCTCGACGATATCCACGCCCGTACCGGGCGCTTCTCCCACGAATGGGTGCGGGCCGCGCGCACCATCAAGGGCCTGGATCCGGACTCGCCACTGGTCGGTGAGGAGTGGATGTCGGGTCCGATGACGCTGCTGCAGGCCACCGCCGCGCTGTCGGCCACGCTCTCGGCGTTGGAGGAAGGGCGCAGTCCGCTCGACGGGGTCACGTTGGCCGAGGCACCTGGCCAGCGGGTCGCGGTGCCGATCCTGCCGCTCGACTTCTACGACCGGTTGCTGCTCAGCGGCTTTCACGGCGAAGTGTGGCTGCGTCCCGGCGTCGACGCCGATACCGCCCGCCGACGCGCCGGACTCGCCCAGCTCGATCCCACCGCGACCGGCGGCGTCGGAGCGGTCCTCGGCGCGGGCAATATCACCTCCATTCCCCCACTGGACGTGCTGTACGAGCTCTACGCCCACAACCGGGTGGTGGCACTCAAGCTGAATCCGATCACCGACCCGTTGTTCACGGTGTACGAGATGGTCTTCGCGCCGCTGATCGAGCTCGGCGTACTGCGGATACTGACCGGAGGGGCGGAGGCGGGCGGGCACCTGGTGCACCACGGCGACGTCGCGCATGTGCACATGACCGGCAGTATGCGAACCCACGACGCGATCGTCTGGGGGCCGGACGGCAAGGCCGCGGGCCGGCCGCTGCTGGACAAGCCGATCACCAGCGAACTCGGCGGCGTCTCGCCGACCATCGTGGTGCCCGGCGAATGGGAGGATGCCGACCTGCGCTTCCAGGCCGAGCACGTCGCGACCCAGCGACTGCACAACGGCGGTTACAACTGCGTCGCCACCCAGGCGGTGGTGGTGAGTGCGGAGTGGCCGCAGAAGGACCGGTTCCTCGCCGAGCTTCGGGACGCGATCGAGCGCGCGCCACAGCGGCGGGCCTACTACCCGGGCAGCGACGATCGGGTCGCCGCCGCACTGGATTCCTATCCGGACGCCGAGCGGCTCGGGCCGGATCGCGAACGCGTGCTCGTAGAAGATCTGCCGACGACCGAAACGCCGCTGCTGCGCACCGAATACTTCTCGCCGGTGCTCGGCGTGGTCGAACTGCCGCATACCGGCGGTGAATTCCTGCAGCGCGCGGTCGATTTCGCGAACGACGAGGTGATCGGGACGCTCGGTGTCAACGTGATCGCGCACCCGAGCACCATCAAACGGCTCGGCATCGCCTTCGACCGGGCCGTCGAGCGGCTGCGCTACGGCGCCATCGCGGTGAACGCCTGGACCGCACTGGCCTTCCTGGCCCCGCGCGCGTCCTGGGGCGCATATCCCGGCCACACCCTGGACGACGTGCAGAGCGGAATCGGCGTGGTGCACAACGCCTTCCTGCTCGACGATGTGGAGCGCACGGTGGTGAGCGGACCGTTCCGGCCGTCGCCGCGGTCGCTGCTGCGCGGCGAACTGGCGCTGTCGCCGAAACCGCCGTGGTTCGTCGACAATGCGACCGCGGCCGCGACGGGACGCAAGCTGACCGAGTTCTACGCGACCGCCAATCCTGCGCGGTTGCCCGGTTTGTTCCTGTCCGCGTTCCGCGGATGACGCACCGCGCATAGGTACGACCGGGGCGCTTCGAATCGATTCGTCCAGGTCGTGGCACCAGCGATCAGACGCTGACATGATGGGTCGCGATGTCTGCTGATGATGTGACCATGGAGCCGCACGAATCCGAGCCGCCCTCGGGCGAGTCGTCGCGCGCGGAATCGTTCCCGCAGTCGGTGATCATCGACCGCGACGCCGTCGCCGACGGCAAGCTGCATCTGTCCGCGCCGAAGCTGCGTTGGGTATTGCTCGCCGCGGCGGCCGGCGCCGTCATCATCTCGCTGGTCGGTCTGTTCATCACCGGCTACGACAACGACAAGGGTCTGGAGGCACACAATCCGGGTTCACCCGGCCAGACCGCCTTGGACAAGGAGTTCGGCACCGCGGCCAGGGGCGATTGCCTCAGCTGGAGCAAACAGGACCGCGGTGATCTGGTGAAGGTCGCCTGCTCCAACAAGCATCTGTTCGAGGTCGCGGCCGATGTCGATATGGCCAAATATCCCGGCGTGGAATTCGGTCCCGGCTCACGCTTTCCGGATTCGCTGCGACTGACCGAACTCAAGGAAGAGCACTGCACCCCGGCCGTCGACCAGTACTTGAACGGCAAGTTCGATCCACGCGGCCGCTATGTCGTCGGCCTGATGTACCCGAGCCCGGACGGGTGGAAGCACGGCGATCGAATACTGCGTTGCGGACTCCAATTCTCCGGTAGCACCGGCACTCCGCTGCCGACCACCGGCGCCGCTACCGAGCACGATCAGTCGAAGGTCTTCGAGCCCGGGACCTGCCTGGGTATCAATCAGAACCTGCCCACCGATCCGGTGGACTGCGCGCAGGCGCATGCCGTCGAGATCGTGTCCACCGTCGACCTCGGCCAGCACTTTTCCGGCGGCCCGCCCGCCAAGGACGACCAGGACAAGTTCATGGAGGACGAGTGCGCCAGGGCGGCCAACGACTACCTCGGCTCACCCGACGCGGTGCGCAATAAGACGCTGACGCTGTTCTTCGACTACCTCGACGCGCGCAGCTGGCTGGCGGGCAGCCGCAAATTGGACTGCATGATCGGAAAGGGCACCGACCGTGAGGGTTTCGCACCGATCACCGGATCGGCGAAGGGCGAGATCCTGATCAACGGCCAGGCCCCGGTGCCGCCGCCGAATTCCGGACGCTCCACCCCCGCCCCGCTGCCCGGCGCCGCACCGCTCCCACCACAGCCGCAACCGCGCTGATGGCGGTGACCATGTCCGCGGACCGGTTCGAGGAGCTGGTCGGCGATGCGCTCGATCTCATTCCGCCGGAATTGGCCAGCGCCATCGACAATGTGGTCGTGCTGATCGAACCGCGCAATCCGGAGGATCCACATCTGCTCGGGCTGTATCACGGAATCGCGTTGACCGAACGCGACAGTCACTACGGCGGCTCACTGCCCGACACCGTAACCATCTATCGCGAGGCGATTCTCGACGTCTGCGGCGATGAGCGCGAGGTCGTCGAGGAGGTCGCGATCACTGTGATCCATGAGATTGCACACTATTTCGGCATTGACGAAGACCGGTTGCATGAGCTGGGATGGGGCTAGTCTTATCCAAGCTGCATCTTCGGGCTCGGCTGTACGAGCGCGAAACCAGCACGGATGACCGGAAGAAACTTGGGGATTCGATGGAACCGATCGCGTTGCTGTCGCGTCCTATCACTCGAAGGGGGAATTCTCGTGGTTCCGCCCCACAGCCACTAGAAGGAGTCGAGTCATGGTTGGACATGTACTGATCTCGCCCGAGGCCATTCTCGCCGCCGCGGCCGAACTCGATCTGGTCGCCGAGCGGCTTTCCGCGGCGTCCATGATCACCGCACCCGCGACACACGTGATTCCGTCCGGCGCCGAAGAGGTGTCGGTCGTATCCGCCAGCCACTTCAACCAGGGCGCGGTGACCCACGATCACTCCGTCGCCCAGGGCATTCTCGAACTGCACCATGCTGCCCAGACACTGCGCATGCAGCTGGCTCAGCACATCGCCGGCGACGTCGTGCGCGCCGCCGGAGTCAACGCTATTCAGGTCTAGTCCGCACGCCTATCCTCAACCACCATTCAGACATTCAGGGGAGTTAAAGCATGGTTGCAGGAGTCACCGGGGTCCTGTGGATCACCCGGCCATCCGAAGTCAACTCGGCCACCCTTCACGCGGGCGCACACGCGATCCCGATTTCGGCCGCCGCTACCGCGTGGGGCGCACTCACCGCCGCCTGGGTCGACGCGACGACCACCGTTGCCCGCGTCATGGCCGAGCTCGGCGTCGGCATGCAGGGCATCAACGGTATCGCCGCGCTCGGCAAGCTGACCGGGTTCCTCGGCTGGTCCGAGCAGCAGGGCGTGCAGGCCGCGGCGATGGGCGGTAAGGCGGCGGCGAACGTCATCGCTTACGGCGTTGCCGCGCTCGCGATGCCGAGCCCGCCCGAAATCGCGGCAGTCAATGCCGCGTTGGTCGCTTCGACGAACCCGGCTGGAGCCGTCACCGGCGCCTATGAGGCCGCCGAGATCGCCAGGAACGCCATGGATCTGCGCGCGGCGCTGGTAATGGAGACCTATGAGGCGGCGACCTCGGCGATGTTGGCCACACCCGCCGACTTCATGATGCCGCCGCCCATCGCTGCGGGCGCGGGTCAGGCCGAGCCGAGCGGAAACGCCGATGCCGCGTTCGGAGCGCCCACCGACCCGATCTCGACAGCGGTCGCCGCCGTGCAGGCGTTCGTATCCAACCCGGGTGTGGCCGGTGCCGCCACGCAGGCCGCGCAGGCAGTCGGTTCGGTGGTCAGCACCGGTGTTTCGACGGTCGGCAGTGTGGCGACCAATGCGGTCACCGCCGCAGCGAGCACACCGATGACCACCATGGCCCCGATGGCGATGGGTGGCGCGATGGCCGCGGCGGGCGGTGCGGCCGCGACCCGTGCGGTCTCGTTCTCCGGAGTCTCGGCCGGTGCGGGCGGCACCCAGCTCAAACTGCCGGAAGGCTGGGGTACGGGCAGCGTGATCGGCGGCAACACCGCGACAGCGGCACCCGAGACGGTCGCATCTGTCGAAGCCGCACCAGCCCGGTCGAGCAACAGCGGCGCGGGTAACCCACTGCTGGGGAACCAGGCTCATGGCGACGAGGACAACGAGTCCGAGCACGACAGCAAGGTCGACCTGCGGTCCGATCACTTCACCGACGGCCGCTTCGCCGCCGACGGGGTGATCGGCGCCAACACCGGGACGGTTGGGTGACCGTCCTCGGTACCAGCGGTGGGCCGTCCGCCCTCGAGGCGGTTGTGCTGTCGCCCGACGAGATCCAGTTTCTCCGCGAGAAACTGGATCTCGATGACCTTCCGGTTGTGCTGAACGCATACGGCCGATTCGACAGTGTGCCCGCACATCAAGCGGCAATGGCCAGCGCGGCCGAGTCGCTCGAACAACGGGATCTGCTGGTCGACAACATGGTTCAGCCCGACTTGGAGGACCGGCTGCGGGTGCTGAACCGGCCGCACTGGATTGTCACCATGCGGCTGATCGTCGACGGGTACGTGAGTCGTTTCTGTCTGGCGAAGAGCGACGACCTTTCCGTCGTCGCCCTTCGCGGGCAGGACTCGTATGTGATCGATGAAGTGGGAATCGACCTGGCCGGCACCGTGCTAGCGGCGCTCGGCACGGCCCCGCCACTCGAGCTCTACGGCATGAACGCACCGACCGAGGAGCTTGCCACGATCTTCGAGGACCTCGGCGATGCCACTGCCACCGCCGAACGACTGGCAAAGGTCGGCAATCCGGCGCAGGACGCGCAAACCCTCGCCTCGGCCGTGGTCGAAATCCATTCGCATGCGCAGATCAGCGCCGTGCTGTACGGAGATGGCACCCGCGACATCGTCGACAAGCACATCGCCGTATTCAACACCCGCAACGGGCGATTCATCTCGACGGCGAGCGTCGCCGACGACGGCACCAAGTGGTCGTCACTGGCCGGCGGTACGCCCGCCCGCCTGCGCGCCGCCGTGGAGGATCTGATCCATTCCTTGCCGGAGCGGGAAGAGTTTCCGAGAAGTCCGACGTTGGCCTGAGGGCTGAGCGGGGCATTGTGCCCCAAAGGGATTCAGCCCATAGGGTCGTCGGCGGTCGGGGCCACTTCGTAGGCGAAGGGTGGCGTGAAGCGGCCCCAGCGGATGCATTCCCAGCCGCCAACGGGGCGGGGGACGAGTTCGATGGTTTCGGTGTTGTCGAGGTGGTTGTTGGTGGTGAACGGCGGCGCCACACCACTGAGGTTCCGGGAGACCAAGCGCATGGCGGCACCGTGGCTGACCACCAGGATGTCGCCGTCGCTGCCATCGGTCAGGTATTTGGTGCGCAGGTCCTCGACGACCGGTAGGAAGCGGGCCAGGACGTCGTATCCGGATTCACCGCCGGGGACGCGTTCGGCGAGATCGCCTTCGTGCCAGGCGCGGTAGATCCGCTGGAAGTACGCGTGGGCCTCCTCGGTGTTCAGGCCTTCCATTTCGCCGACCTGAACTTCGTGGATGTCATCGAGCACCTCGACCGGCACGCCGGTTGCCGCCTCGATGTACCCGGCGGTCTGGCGGGCGCGCAGCGCGGCCGAGCAGAACAGCGCCTTCGGCGGCCTCAACAGACTCGAGCCGAATGTTTTCGCTTGGGCCGCACCACGTTCGGTGAGCGGTAGGCCGGGGATGCGGGTGTCCAGGATTTTGGCTACGTTGCCTTCGGTCTCGCCGTGGCGAACGAGGATCAGTCTGCCGGTCATAGGTCGGCCACCCCCTTACGCAATTGGGTCAGCCACTCGGCGGCCGGTTCATCCGAGGGCGGTGGGGTTCCGGTCGCCGAGGTCGCGGGCCAGGAACCGAGGAAACGGATCCGCGCGGTGCGGTGCAATGCCTTGAGTGCCTCGGCGACCGCGGTGTCGTCGATATGCCCGACGCAGTCGAGGTAGAAGCGATAGGTGCCCATACCTGTTCGCGTGGGGCGAGATTCGATTCTGGTGAGATCGATGCCGCGGGTGGCGAATTCGGCGAACGCGCGCATGAGCGACCCCGGTTTGTTGGGCAGCTCGAGCACGATCGAGGTGCGGTCCGCACCGGTTGCGGGCGGCGCGACTCGAGGACGGGTCACCAGCACGAAGCGGGTGATCGCCTGCTCGTGGTCGGCGACACCCGACGCCAGGGCCGTCAGGCCGAGGCGTTCTCCGGCCAGCGCGGTGGAGACTGCGGCGTCGGCACGACCGGCCGCGACATCCTCGGCGGCAGCCGCATTCGAGGCCGAGGTGTACATCTCGACATTCGGCAGCGTGCGCGATATCCACAGCCGCACCTGGGCGGCGGCGACCGGATAGGCGGCCAGGGCGCGAACATCCGCCAGCTCCGTCCCCGGCCTGGCCAGGATCGCAAAGCTCACCTCGAGCTCGGTTTCGGCGATGATCTGCAGCCGCAGACCGATGGCCAGTGAATCCAGGGTCGACGAAATGGAGCCCTCGACCGAACTCTCGATCGGCACGACGGCACCCTCGACATCACCGGACCGGATCAGGTCTAGCGCCGAACCTTGGCTGGGCGCGGCAATCCGCTCGACCGGTCCGTCGAAGGCTTGCGAGGACTCGAGCTTGGCGAGGGCCATCTCGGTAAAGGTTCCGGACGGCCCGAAGTACGCGATTCGCGGCACGGTTACGACATTACTTGCGTGCGCGGAGGATGCTCAGAGTTCCAGCTAGATCGTCGGGCGCATCGGATTCGATCGCCAGCAACACGCTGCGCGCGGCCTCGACCGCAGGCGGCTTCAGCGAGGTCAGAAAGGCGATATCGGGCCGAGCCAACGCCGCCCGAATATCCTCACCGCACAACGCCGCAACCGTTCCCGCGACAATAGCCAGCGCCCGCTGCCCATCGGACGTGCGGGCAATGAACCCGCCATCCGAGTGCGCGACCTCGACCAGGAAACCGGCGACCTCCGCATCGCTCACGTCCGCGTCGAGAACCCGAACGCCGGCCGCCCCGGTCCCCACCGCCCGCACCAGCCCCTCATCCAAACTCCGCCGCGCCGCCGACGGCGCCGCCAACGAAAGCAACACCGGCTGCCCCGCCACCCCATGCGCTGCCTGCACTCCATCCGCCATACGTCCACCGTAACCACGCGCACTCACCGCCCCACTCGCCTGGGCTCGCGGTGCCACCTGCCCGATCCCCGCCCGCTCATGGCGGTCAGCCACTCGATACGCATCCACCCGCTCACGGCGGACGGCCACTCGATACGCATCCACCCGCTCACGGCGGGTCGCCCGATGGCCCGCACTGACCTCCGTGCCACCCCCGCCCGCTACGCGTTCGACACGCGCAGCCTGCCTGCTCGCGAAGGATGGCGGCAAGGGTTGGGCCGGGCGCCGCCGGTGCTGCCGCAAGTCGGGGCTCACGGGCGGGGGATTGTCGGATTCGGGTGCGGGAACGGTTGCGGAAAGCGAGGGCGTGACTTAGCTTAGGGTAACCTAATTGCACCGCGTGACTCGTATGGAGGTCTGCATGCTGAAGCCGACTGTTGCACCGTCGACCGCTGAGCGGGTTCGGAGTGCGTGCGCCCATGCGGAGCAGGCGGTGCTGGCGATGCCGGGTATTGATCCGACGCCGATTTCGGTACATCACGTGCGGCAGTGCGGGGATGCGGTGATCGCGGTGCCGACCGCGTCCATGGCCGCGGTATTGGCCGGGAATTCGGGTGAGAGCGGTGCACCGGCGGTGCTGGAGCTGACCGATCATGCGCCGCTGCCGCTGCGGGAGCCGGTGCGGGCGCTGGTGTGGCTGCGCGGGTGGGTGCGGGCGGTGCCGACGCAGGCGCTGCGTGCGCTGGCCACCGAGGTCGCCAAGGATCATCCGCATCCCGACCTGCTCGATGTCGGCCACGGCGCGACCCTGTTGCGCGTGGTGATCAACTCCGCGGTGGTGGCCGACTCGACCGGTGCCGAATCCGTCTGCGTCGACGAACTCCGACTGGCGCAACCGGATCCGTTCTGCGCACTGGAATCCGCCTGGCTGCAGCATATGGATGCCGACCACGCCGACATCATCGCCCAACTCGCCCGCCACCTCCCGCCGCGCCTGCAGACCGGTGCGGTGCACCCACTGGCCATCGACCGCTACGGCGTGACCCTGCGCATCGAAGGCCACGACGGCGACCACGACTTCCGCCTCCCGTTCAACGCCCCCGCCGACGACATCGAATCCCTCGGCCGCGCCGTCCGCACCCTCGCAGGCTGCCCCTTCCTGAACGGCCTCCGCCGCATCTGACGCGCCCAGCGCCCGTCGGAGCGGCGCGGGCAATAGATTCGGACGCATGCGTGCTGAGACCGGTGCCGGGGACGAGCCCGAGCTGACCGATCGGGAGCGGCTGGGGATTCGGCTCGAGATCCTGGTCGTGCTGGTGGTGACGTTCGGGCTGAGTGGGTTGAACGCGGCGCTGTCGTTGCTCGAGAGCGCGCTGTCGCCGGGCGGGGTGGGCGGGCAGACCGTCGCGCTGAATCCGACAAGGGCGGCGCAATCGACCATCGACCTGCTCTTCCAACTGCTCAGTGCGTTGCGGCTGGCCGGGTGGGGTGCGCTGGGTCTGTATCTGTTGTGGCGCAGTGGAATAGGGCCGCGGATGATCGGATTGGCCAGGGTCCGTTGGCGTTCCGATGTGCTGCCGGGGCTGATCCTCGCGGCGGTCATCGGACTGCCCGGGCTCGGGCTCTACTTGGCCGCGCATGCACTGGGGTTCAGCGTGACGATCGTGCCGAGTTCGCTCGGTGACCACTGGTGGCGGTTGCCCGCACTCATCGTATCCGCCTGTGCGAATGCGGCGGCCGAGGAAATCCTGGTTGTGGCCTATCTCATCACCCGGCTGCGCAGGCTCGGCTGGTCGGAGAACCGGTCACTGCTCGCTTCGGCACTGCTGCGCGGGAGCTATCACCTGTATCAGGGCTTGGGCGGCGGGCTCGGCAATCTGGTCATGGGTGTGATCTTCGGCCGATTCTGGCAGCGCACCAACCGGCTGTGGCCGCTGGTGCTTGCGCACGCGACGATCGATGCGGTCGCCTATATCGGCTATACATTGCTACGCGGTCACGTTTCCTGGTTGCCGTAACACCCGCCGGTCCCCGCAACGAATTTATCGACGAGCGCTCACTGGAGCGCACCACCTTCCGGCCGCTCGTCAAGCCCCCCGACGGCCCTCGAACAGTAGAGTCTGTGTGATGAACGGCTACGACCCCCAGCGCTACGACCGGACGCGCCGGGAGCCGCAACCCTTCGGAAATCCCGGTGCGCCATCCATGCCGCCGCAGCGGCGCGACCCCCATCCGCCCGGTCGTCGAGGACCCGGTCCGGACCCGAGGCACATCGACCCCACCAAGGTCATCCGCCGCGACGGGTCGAATTACGCACCGCCATTGGCATATTCGCAGGTACCGCCCGAAACACGAATGCCGCCGCGCAATTCCCGGCCACCCCATGCGCCGGCGCAGCAGCCGCAGCCGTATCACGAACCCCAGCCTCGCGGCGTCCCCGGCTATGCGCCACCCCAGCAGCCGGTTCCCTACCAGGACCCGCAGCACCTGCGCCCGCGCCGCGAGGGCCCCCCGCCGCCGCCATCACTGCCACCGTCGCGCCGCGACCGCGAACCCCGCCCACCGCGCCGTCGCCGCAAACGGCACCTTTTCCGCTGGTTCCTCGTGCTGTTGGTGGTTCTGGTCCTCGCGATGGTCGGCGCCGTCATCAAGCTCGACGGTTCGCTCAGCCGGATCGATGCGCTCGCCAACTACTCCGACCGCGTCGGCGATACTCCGGGAACGAACTGGCTGCTCGTCGGCTCCGACGGCCGGGCCGGACTCACGGCCGATCAGGAACAGGAACTCGCCACCGGCGGTGAGGTCGGACCCGAGCGCACCGACACGATCATGCTGGTGCACATTCCGAAATCGGGTGCGACCACGCTGGTCAGCCTGCCACGCGACTCATATGTGAGCATTCCGGGCCACGGTAAGGACAAACTCAACGCCGCCTTCGCCTTCGGCGGCGCGCCGCTGCTGGTGCAGACCGTCGAAACCGCGACCGGCGTGCACATCGATCACTACGCGCAGATCGGATTCGGCGGCTTCGCCGGCATCGTCGATACCCTCGGCGGCATCGATGTCTGTGTGCCCAAGGCCATCGACGATCCGCTCGCAGGCATCAATCTGGCTGCAGGCTGCCAAACCCTGGACGGTCCGCAGGCATTGGGTTTCGTTCGCAGCCGGGCGACCGCCCTCGCGGATATCGACCGGATGAACAACCAGCGTCTTTTCATGGCCGCCCTGCTGAAGAAGGCGACCAGCGCGGGCACGCTGGCCAATCCGTTCACGCTGTGGCCGCTGGCCAGCGACACCGCGAAATCGTTGAAGGTCGATAAGGGCGATCACATCTGGAATCTCGGCCAGCTCGGCTGGGCGATGCGCGGCGATACCGTGGCGACCACCGTACCGATCGGCGGCTTCACCGATACCGATAGCGGAAATGTATTGCTGTGGGATAAGCAACGTGCGGGTCAATTCTTCGACGACCTCGCGAAGGACCAACCGATCCCGGACGATCTGCTGACGAGGTAGCGTCGGGCCTATGCCCGATACCGATGCCGACGAGCCGTTCCCGGACCTGCTGCGCGACCAGATCCGTCGTGGCTTCACCGCCTCACAGCAGTATCTGGCGGCGGCGGTCTACTTCGATTCGAATCGCCTGCCGCAGTTGGCGAGACACAGCTACGGCAAATCCGCCGAGCACCGCTCGCACGCCCTGCGCATGGTGCAGTACCTGCTGGACCGTAATCTACAAGTGCAGGTAGGCGGCCTCGACGACGTGCGATCCACGTTCGAATCACCGCGCGGCGCCGTCGTTTTCCTGCTGGAATCCGAGCGCGCCCGCAATGCGCAGATCACCGAATTGGCCAGGACCGCGCGGACCTCCGGCGACTACCTCGGCGAGCAATTCATCCAGTGGTTCCTCAAGGAGCAAGTGGAGGATGTCGCCGGGATGACCACCCTGCTGACCGTCATCGACCGTGCCGCGGGCGATCTGTTCGATGTCGAGGACTTCATCGCGCGCGAACTGCGTACCACGCCGCGCGCAGATATTTCCGCCCCGAGAATGGCCGGTGCGGCCAAGAATTAATTAGGCAATACTAGCCTCAATAAGGTTGCACTTGGATGACACGCGGCATGACCAGCGCTAATGTCACAACTATGTCCAGCCATCCGGAGTCCCCACGCAGCAAATTTCACGGCCTGCTCCACGATCAGATCCGGCACGAATTCAATGCCGAGCATCAATACATCGCGATCGCGGTATGGTTCGACAATGCGGATCTGCCGCAGCTGGCCAAGCGTTTCTATGCGCAGGCGGTCGAAGAGCGCAATCACGCGATGATGATCGTGCAGTACTTCCTGGATCGGGATATCAGCGTCGAGCTTTCCGGCATCGATGCCGCGAAATCGCATTTCGAGAATGCACGTGAACCGATCGCGCTGGCCCTCGCGCAGGAAAAGAACGTCACCGAGCAGATCATCCAATTGGCGAGCACCGCCCGCGAAGAGGGCGATTACCTGGGTGAACAGTTCATGCAGTGGTTCCTGAAGGAGCAGGTGGAGGAGGTCGCGAATATGACGACCCTGCTCACCATCGCCGATCGCGCCGGGTCGAACCTGTTCGACCTGGAGGATTTCGTCGCTCGTGAAATGAGTGGTCCGAGCGATGCTTCCGGCGCTCCGTCCACTGCGGGCGGCAGCATCTGATTCACGATTCCTGTAGCGGAATCAGGCCCGGCTCGTCGCGACGAGCCGGGCCTTTCGACTTTATGCAGCGCTCAAGGAGCTGAGCAGCGTCTTGAGCAGCGCCAGAATGGCTTCCATGATGGTCCTACTTTCCTCATCTTTCGGTGAGACTTCGCTCACCACCACCAGCTTTCGGTGATGCAGAGAACCTAACCGAGGGTTGATTAGAAAGGAGGGTGTTTCACAAAATTCTCCGTGATTTTTTTGAAATCACCGCAGGGTGACCTGACGCGACCGCAGCCCATCCCGGGAACGGCGCTCGTCCGCCGAGAGCGCTGTGTCGTCGGCCAGCGCCGCCGCCAGGCGTTCCCCGAATTCGATCGCCGGTTTGGTCCACTCGCTGGCATGCAGTTCCGGATCCAGGTCGAACACCGGCACCAGCAGGCCGTGCGTGCGGAACGAGCCCGCGAAACGGGAGCCGTCGCCGAGATGCAGTCCGCCCGAAGCATGCAGCCGCGCGAGCGCCAGCATCAGATCGTCCTCGTTCTCCGGGCGCACCCAGCGCAGATGCGCCTTATCACCGGCATCGACCCACCAGCCCGCGCCGATCGCATCGGGGCCGAGATCCAGTCGCGCGGACGGCATTATCGCCTGCTTGGCCTGTTCGATGGTCGCGGCGACCTGCGGATCGGGCTGCACGCCCTCGGGTACCCACCAGTCGAAGTCCTGGTGCACGGTCAGTTCCAGCTGTGCGTCCGCATCGATCACATCGGCCAATCGCGGTCCGCCCTCGGCACTCTCGGCCGCGGTCAGCGATTCACCGGGTTCGGCGGACTGTGTCCACAGGATCGCCGCCGCGATATCGGCAGCCGGATCCACACCCTGGAATTGCACCTGCGTGGCGACGTATCCGGTCGGCGGCTCGCCCGCCCGCACCAATCCGGCGACCGCGCCCGGCAATACCGTGGCCAGCACGACGGAACGCTCCGCGGCGATATCGGACGACAGCGGCAACGTCGCGGTCGCCGACGGCACGAATTCGCGCAGCGCGACCAGATCGCACTCCGCGGCCAGCCCTTCGAACGGACGCGCACCGGACTGCGCTGCCTGCAGTTCCAGAGCCGCCCGCCGCTCGGCGAGACGCTGGGCCCGGTTCCCTCCGGGCTTCGGACTATTCCGCTTACTTTTACCCACGGCAGGTCAAACTACAGGGTCGAACGCGGGATGTGCCGCGCGCCGCTCGGTCTGATTTGCAGCTGTTCGGGCGGGTAGATCAGGCCGCGGCCAGCAGGGCCTTCGTACGGGCCGGGTGGTTGGTGGCCACCCAGCTGACCCCCAGGTCGGCGCACAGGCGCACATCGTCGGGATCGTCCACCGTCCAGCAGTAGGTGGCACGGCCCGCGGCGGCGGCTTTGTCGACGAGGTCCGGATGCTCGCGCAGGGTTTTCACCGAGGGACCGACGGCGGTCGCGCCGACCGTGGTCGCGGCGCTGCCGCCCAGGTAGCGCGATGATTCACCGAGCAGCACAGTCGGCAGCAGCGGTGCGGAACGACGGATCCGCCACACCGCGGTGGCGGCGAAGGACATGACGACCGCGCGGGAGTGGTCGGCGGAGGCGGGCGTGGCGATGCCGAAGCGCTGGAGTTCGGCGAGCAGCTTGTTCTCCACCAGCGCGCCGTAGCGCACCGGATGCTTGGTCTCGATGAACAGCTTGGTCGGCCTACTGCGCCAATCCAATACCAACTCGATCAGTTGGCTGAGGGTGAGTACCGACGCGGGTGCGCCGTCGGCCCCGAAGTCGAGTCCCTCGAGTTCGTCCAGGGTCATTTCGCTGACCAGTCCGGTGCCCGACGAGGTCCGGTCGACGGTGCGGTCGTGCACACAGACCAGATGTCCGTCCCTGGTCAGCCGGACATCGCACTCCACGCCATCGGCGCCCTCTTGCAGCGCTAGCTCATACGCGGCGAGCGTATGTTCCGGCAGCGCAGCCGATGATCCCCGGTGCGCGACGACGAACGGTGCGCGACTGCCCTGGCTCACTTGGCCAAAACCTCCTCGTGCTCACGGTGCGGTGTACTTGTTTCGAGCGCGACGGGCTGTTTCGCCGCGGCGCCACCGGGCTGCACCGGTTCGATGACGGGCACCGCCGGATCGACGGCGATCACCCACCGGCGCGCAATCCTGGTGCGGCCGAACAGATCCCGGCCGGTCATCGACCGCTGCACCCAGAGGGTCAGCACCGCGACCCCGGCCGCGACCAGATCGGTGAACGCGGTGAACAGCACACCGTCCGCTTTGGCCTGCAGGGTATCCGCGGTCCGCCACAGCAGTGCCGCCACCGTGCAGCCCGCGCCGAGCACCCAGCCCACCCACCAGATGCGCACGGCCCGCAGCGTGCGCGGATTCGGACGCACGGCGACCGTCTCGGTGAGATATACACCGGGCCACAACAGATTCACCACCGGTATCAGACAGCCGAGTGCGAGCGTCCGGGCCAAGCGCGGGTCCCGGCGGCCGACCGCGGCGAAGGCGGCCCGACGCGTTTCGATCAACCAGCCGAGCATCGCGATCGCGGTGATCAACCCGAGCGCGAGGCCGACCAATGCCGAAAGCCACACCATGGCATCGGAGATGTACAGCAACCACGACGGAATCAGCCGGGTGCGGTTGCGCAGCAGGATCAGATAGCGCCCGAGTTCGGCGCAGGCGGCGATCGCGAAAACCGCCGCGGTCGCGATGAGTAGCGCACCGGCCCTATTGGTCAGCCGGTCCAGCGGCCGTTGGGGCGCAGGCGCGGACTCGACCGGCGGATCCAGTAGGCCCCAGCGCGGAATCTGCTGGTAGCGCGGCGTTTCCACTGACGGCCGCAGCCGACCGGAGCTCAGCTTGCGGGTGCGCTGATCTGGGCGGCGGGCCACCCAGCGGTAGTTTCGCCGCTCGGCGGGGGCGTCGATGGGCGCCGGTGACAACAGCACGCCACGGCAGCGCGGGCACCAGTGCATCGGCGTCGTCTGCACGGCCCAGCGCGCGCCGCAACGCGCACAAGGTTGTACCACCGTACTCACGGTGTCTCCCTTGCGGCATGCCCGGGCCCTCCGTGGTTACGCGGGCTGCCGCCTCCGGGCCTGACGTTCATGCCGCGTGCCCCTCTCTCTAGCCTCAGTAGATCTTCGCCTGGTGATCGCCGTCCGCAACCAATGGTCGACCCACTCGCTGCCATGCCACCATGCCACCGCTGACATCGACCGCGTCGTATCCGATGTGCGCCAGGTACTTGACCACCTCGATGGAGCGGCCGCCCTGGCGGCAGATCACATACAGCTGGGCGTCGTAGTCCAGCTCGTCGACGCGGGCGGGCACGTCGGCCATCGGAATGTGGATCGCCCCCGGCGCATGTCCGAGCTGCCATTCGTCGTCCTCGCGCACGTCGAGCAGAATCGCCGCCGGGGCGTCCGCCGCGACACGCTCGGTCTTGTCGAATTCGTCCGGTACGGCTTCCACCGGCACCGACGACACTTCGGGGCTCGTCACGCTTCGATCCTGCCATGGGTGGCGCACCACGGGGGAGTTCCGGCCCCGCTATGCCGGTGACCAACAGGCACTTCACGGCCTCGACATCGGCACGTTACCTCGGGTATGTTCTGTGCTTCTGGATCATGTCCGATGCCCCGCTCCGGGGCCGCTTGTGCATATCTCGATCAAAGTTATCCACATAATCCACAACTTGATCCACAGGTGCAGCTATCACACAGCACACCGATCACAGGCCTCAACTGTCGAGCGAACGTCGATCTACAAGGGCCGATGCGCTGGATCCCGGATCGAACGGGCGATCCCAAGAGATTGCTGCAGCAGGTCGCGGTACGAACGACCGATCCGAGACTCCCCTCCTTGCCATCCCGGAGCGGTCATTCGCCGCTGCGTCGGGATCTGAGGCTGTGCAGGTCCCGATATCTACTTGGACGCCGCCGGTCGCAGATCGGTTCCCCAAAAAACCAGAACACCAGCGAATAACTGAAATACCGGGTTCCCGCAGGTGCTGTCGGTAGCCTGGATGCATGAACGTGAGCAGGGGGCTACTCGACGGAATGGAAACAACAGCACTCAACACAGCACTCTCCGAGGCCACATGCCTAGGCGTGGAGGTCGATACAGCGAACGCACAACTGAGCCTCGACCTGGAAGTTCTGACGCTTCCGGCCGAGGGCCCCGCGCCCGAGGATTATCGCGTGAAGTTGACATTCACCGGTGTCGGTCGAGTCGCGGCCTCACTGCGCATTCAGGAATGGGACGACGTGGCGGCCAGGGTGCTGCCGCTACAGCTGGACAAA
This sequence comes from Nocardia pseudovaccinii, assembly GCF_050942345.1. Classification (NCBI taxonomy): domain Bacteria; kingdom Bacillati; phylum Actinomycetota; class Actinomycetes; order Mycobacteriales; family Nocardiaceae; genus Nocardia; species Nocardia pseudovaccinii. Next base: position 95,545 of record NZ_CP192074.1, on the reverse strand, counting down.
CTGGACGCGGCCATCCGGAGCTTCGGCGGCGGTCGGCTGCACGGCTGGGAATTCATCGACGTGGACGAAAGTGGCTGGGTGCACTGGAGTGAACTGCTCAGCTTCGACACCCGGATCGACTCCCACACCACCACGCACGTCATCGAGTTCTCCCAGGAGGAGGGCATCGACCCGCGCGAACTCGACGTGCGGGTCTGGTTCGACGACATGACGATTCACGATGCCGATGGCGCCGAAATCCCGCTGAAGGAATTCATCGCGGGCGGGGTGCGCTGGTGGAAAGCGCATGACGCGGGCGATCCGCGGACCCTGCGCGCCGGAATCGTGCCGCAGCTGTAGTCAGTGCACCTCGAACCGCACACCCGGCCATCGGGTGTGCGGTTCTGTTTCAGGCACCCAGTCCGGCCGGACAGCTGACGCCGGTGGCGTGCACGGGGCAGTAGCCGCCGGGATTCTTGGCCAGATACTGCTGGTGGTAGCTCTCGGCGTAGAAGAACTCGGGCAGCGCCCGCAGCGGATCCGTGCCGCCCTGTCCGGGCAGTTCGGTGATCTCCGTGGTGATCTCGCCGTAGCCCGCGGCGGCAAGCCGCGCACCGAAGGTCTGCGCGGTGCTGTGCGCGAGCCGCGCCTGCGCCGCGTCGACGGTGAAGAGCGCCGAGCGGTACTGGGTGCCGCGATCGTTGCCCTGCCGCATGCCCTGGGTCGGATCATGATTCTCCCAGAACTGGCGCAGCACACCGGTGTAGTCGATGACGTCCGGATCGAAGACGATCAGCACCGCCTCGGCATGGCCGGTGCGCCCACTGCACACCTCTTCATAGGTCGGGTTCCGGGTATAGCCCCCGACGTACCCGACCGCGGTCGTGAAAACACCGTCGAGTTGCCAGAACTCCTGTTCCGCACCCCAGAAACAACCCATGGCCACCACCGCGACCTGCAAGCCTTCCGGAAACGGCGGATGGATCGGCCGACCGGTCACATAGTGGGTGTCCGGGACCGGTATCGGGTCGGGACGACCGGGCAGCGCTTGCTCCGGCGTCACCATCGCCGGCTCGGGAAGACGGATCCGTCCGACTAGTTCGTCGTACCAGGACATGGTTGCTCATCCGCCTCTCCGCGTATTCAGGCCATACGAGTCGAGTGCCGCACGGCCTGGTCTCAGGTCCTGCGTGGGGTGCCCAGCCGAGTTTTGGAAGTACCCGGCGAGTTACCCATGTATTCACGAAATCAGTCGTACCGTCAGTTGTCCAGCGCGCTGCGCAGGTTGCCCCGGCGGAATGTGGGGGCAAGGAGCGCGGTTGCAAGCGAGCGGGTGTACGAATGATGGTTGAGTGCGTTCGAGACGGCGGGCGCACCCGGCCCGACATTAGGAAGGGACATCGTGGCTGAGTACACGTTGCCAGATCTGGATTACGACTACAGCGCCCTGGAGCCCCATATCTCCGGGCAGATCAACGAGATTCATCATTCCAAGCACCATGCTGCCTATGTCGCCGGCGTCAACACCGCGCTGGAAAAGCTCGAGGCCGCACGCGAGGCGGGCGACCACGGCGCGATCTTCCTGAACGAAAAGAACCTGGCATTCCACCTGGGCGGCCACGTCAACCACTCGATCTGGTGGAAGAACCTCTCCCCCAACGGTGGTGACAAGCCGACCGGCGAGCTGGCCGCAGCGATCGACGACCAGTTCGGTTCGTTCGACAAGTTCCGCGCGCAGTTCACCGCCGCTGCCAACGGCCTGCAGGGCTCCGGCTGGGCGGTGCTCGGCTATGACACCCTCGGCCAGAAGCTGCTGACCTTCCAGCTCTACGACCAGCAGGCCAACGTGCCGCTGGGCATCATCCCGCTGCTGCAGGTCGACATGTGGGAGCACGCCTTCTACCTGCAGTACAAGAACGTCAAGGCGGACTACGTGACCGCGTTCTGGAACGTCGTCAACTGGGAGGACGTGCAGGAGCGTTTCGCGCGCGCCGTCGGCCAAGCCAAGGGCCTCATCTTCGGCTGAGCTTTTCCCGCCCGCGAGCCCGCGAACCGACCGGTTCGCGGGCTCGTTGCGTTCACCGTGTCCGATTAGCACTCTTTGGTACTTGTGTGCCAACTGAGTTTTGGCGCATCCTCGAGAATCCACAGTTCGAGGACGGGCAAAGCCGCCCCCGGTTCGATCACGGGAGGCATCATGCATACGAACGGACCCATCGGCATCACGCCGTTCCAGGCCCGCGGATCACTGCGGGGGTTCGTCATCTCCGGACGTTGGCCCGACACCACCAAGGAATGGGCGCAGGTCCTCGTGCTCGCCGTGCGGGTCGCGTCGTATCCGGGCCTGCTGACCACCTCGACTGTCTTCGGTGTGCGCGAGGAGCTACCGGATGATCCGGAGCCTGGCACCGTCGGGCTGGTCCTCGCCGAGGGACCGGTGCTCGGTGACCAGGCGCTGGAACCCGGCCGGTTCGCCGATCATGTGCCGCCGGCGCTGTTGATGTTGCATCCACCCTCGGAGACCCGGCCGTCGCTGCCGGAATGCGTCGGCGTGGCATCGGGTTGCGTGCTCCTGCCCGGCGTACCGCATCTGGGGTTGGAGCATCGGGCAGCATGGGCGGAGGCCGAATCCGACGGCACCGTCACCTCTTTGGTGAGTCGGGTCGGACTGGATCCGATCAGCGATCCCGATACCGCGGTCCTGGCCATGCTCTTGGCCGCCTGAACCACTCTTCGCCTGGCCGTGCCCACCTCGCACCTTGTGCGAGGTGATCCGGCTGCGCCGAGCGAGTCGCTGTAATCGGACGGCATCTTCGGGGTAGGTCTGTCCGGTGCCGGGCAAACCCGTAGGTCGCGAACGGTGTGCGCTGATTGCCAAGGGCTAGCTCACTTCTGGATAAGCATGTGCTGCCGGATCAGTCAGGGAACCCGAAACTCGACAGTTGGATCACCAAACTTATTGTGCGCATTGCGATTTCGATTACAACGGCTTGGCGTGAGTATGGCTGCGGGGGTACAGTCGATGACAGCGAAGGGGAGTAGCCCGCAATCGCGCTGTCGACATACTGGTCCGCCGCCCCACGAGGGCGCGGACCCGGCCGCGTGAACCGGCGTAGATACGGTGGGCGAGACCTTCGGCCGAGACAACCATTTCGTTGTCGGCCGGAGGCGTAACCCGATCTCCCGGCCGACAGGCCGGAGCCCGGGAGTGCAGACCACATGATCGCGACGATATTGCTCAGCGTCGGAATCGTCTTTCTCGCCGAGTTGGGTGACAAGTCCCAGCTGATGGCGTTGACGTTCGCGCTGCGCTACCGCTGGTGGGTGGTGCTCGGCGGCATTGCGACCGCGAGTGCCGCGGTGCATCTGATCTCGGTCGGTGTCGGTTATTTCGTCGGTGCCGCGATGCCCACCAGGGCCATCGCGCTGGTCGCCGCACTTACCTTCCTGGCCGTCGGCCTGTGGACGTTGCGCGAACATTTCGGCAGCGATGATGCCGAGGCCGAACCCGAGCCGCCGCGTTCGACGACCGCGCCTTTCTTCGTGGTCCTCTCGGCCTTCCTGCTCGCCGAACTCGGCGACCGGACCATGTTCGCCACCGCGGCCCTGGCCACCGACAACAGCTGGATCGGCGTCTGGATCGGTTCCACCATCGGCATGGTCGCCGCCGATGCCCTCGCCATCGCCGCGGGCATCCTGGTCGGCAAACATCTCCCGGAACATGTCATCGGCATCTGCTCCGGCCTGCTGTTCCTCTATTTCGGCACCGCGAGCCTGCTCTCCGCCGCCCTCCCCGGCCTCGGCATACTCACCGGCGGCGCACTCGCCACCCTCGCCCCGGCCATCGCAGGCATTGCCCTGCTGTTGCGATCGCGGTCGGCCCGAGGCAATTCGGAACCCGTCGCGATAGCCGAGCCCGCCGAAGAGATGCGCTGACCGCGCTCAGGCCCGTACTTCGGACTGACGCAGCATCGCCTCGCCGTACAGATCACCGCTGCGGCGAACCAGGTCCAGTAGGGGTTCGCGGAGGGCTCGGAGGCCGGGGAGGTCGTCGATGGCTACCCGGGCGGTGACCATGGCGCTGACGGCGGCGGCGAGGGTTTGGCAGGCGAAGCGCTGTTGGTCGGTGCGTGCGTCGAGGACGTCGGCGATCATGGCGACGAATGATTCCTGCAATTGGGCGCGGCGGGCGACCGCCTTCGAGCCCACCGCGTAGACCTCGACGAGGTAGAGGCGGGCGTATGCGGGTTCGGCGATGAGCCCGTCGAAGTAGGCCTCGAGGATGCGGCCCATCCGATCGGGATCGGCCGGGTCGGCGGCATCCCGCGCATCGCCGCTGATCGCATTCGCGATATTCGCGATCAGCAGTTCGACGGCCCGCTCGTAGGCGGCCTCGAAACAATCCTCTTTGGAACGGAATTGCTCGTAGAAGGTCTCCCGCGAAACTCCGGCCCGCTTCAGGATGACCGCGACCGAAGTCCCGACGTATCCGTTCTCGACCATGGCCTCGGCCATCGCGCTCAGGATCCGCTCACGCTGCGATGCGATCACCTCCTCCCTCGGCAGGCCGTGTCGCCCCCGCGGGAGTTGGCGTGCGCTGCTTGCGGATTCGGTCATTCAGTGGCTCCGAGGGTCGGGCGGGCGCGTATCCGGCTTACGCCGGTCGCTCCATTTTGCGGGGTCTGGCCGGCTGATCGGTGGTGAACGGTGCCTCTTCGGTGCGCGCGATCTCCAACGCCCGCGCCACCCCGCGCCGCAGCGCGATATCGATGACCCGCTGGGCGATCGGCCGGAACGGCAGCGTCACCGCCACCCACCACGGCGATACCACCTGACGTTTGCGCCTGGCGATGGCACGCTCGACCACATCGATGGCGGGACCGAGCGGTGCGACTCCCGACACCGTGGACCGGCCGAGAATAGCCCGCGCCGCGGCGGTGCCGAAGCCGCGCGCGGTCATATCGGTATCCAGTTCGGCGAAATACGCGACCCCGACCTTCGCGCCGGTGTGCCTGACCTCGTGCCGCAACGTATTACCGAGCGCCTCCACCCCGGCCTTCGACGCGCTGTACGCCCCGACCAACGGCAGATTCACCGCGGCCGCCAGCGACGAGATGACCAGTGCGTACCCGTCCGGATGACAGATGTGCGGTCCAGCGGCACGCAGCGTGTAGTAGACGCCGAGCACATTGACCGCAAGCGTCTCCTCCATGACCATCGGATCCCCGCCCAACAGCGGCAACTGTTTGGCAATCCCGGCATTGGCCACCACCACATCCAGCCCGCCGAGTTCGGTGACCAGCGTGCTCACCACCCGCTCCACCTGCCGGTGGTCGGCGATATCGCAATAGCGCCACGGCGCGTCCCCGCATTCGTGCGCCACCTCCGCGAGCAGGTCCGCCTCCAGCCCGAGCAGCGCTACCTTCGCCCCTTTCGCGTGCAACTGCCGCGCCAGCGCGGCGCCGATGCCGCGCGCCGCGCCGGTGATCAGAATCCGGCGACCGGCGACGGACGCGGCGGAAAACAGGTGCCAACTCGTCACCCGGCCACCACCCCTCGTCGAATCGCTTCGCGATGCTGCATAGCTGCGACGATACCAGCCGCGAACATATATGTTCGCAAATAATTTCCCGTTTATCCGACAGTGCTATGTGGAGCGGGCATCGGGTGCGAGGGAGCCGTGATCGGCCTCTCGTACAGCACCGGTTAGGGTGCAATTGACGAAGGGCCAACTGGCTGTCACGAACGAGAGGACCATCGTGGAGATTTCGGGTTCCGCCGCCATCATCACCGGAGGCGCATCCGGCCTCGGCGCCGCCACTGCCAAGCGTTTCGCCGATCTGGGCGCAACCGTCTTCGGACTCGACGTACCCCAATCCATCGAGCGCGCCGGGGACAACGTGCCCGACGGCGTCACCCTCATCCCCGCCGACGTCACCAGCAACGACGAGGTTGCCGCCGCCGTCGCGCAGGTCGTCGATTCCGGTGCGCCGCTGCGCATCGTGGTGAACTGCGCCGGTGTCGGCTGGGCCGGACGCATCCTGTCCAAGAACGGCCCGCACGATCTCGAGCTGTTCCGCACCGTCATCACCGTCAACCTGCTCGGCACCTTCAATGTGATGCGCCTGGCCGCCGACGCGATCGCCAAGACCGACACCGTCGACGAATACGGCCAGCGCGGCGTGATCATCAACACCGCCTCGGTCGCCGCCTTCGAGGGCCAGATCGGCCAGATCGCGTACTCGGCCTCCAAGGGTGGCGTGCACGGCATGACCGTCCCGGCCGCGCGTGACCTGGCCCAGTTCGGCATCCGCGTGAACACCATCGCCCCCGGCATCATCGACACCCCGATGCTCTCCGGTGTCACCGAGGAGTACCGCAAGGGCCTCGAGGCCGGTGTGCCGTTCCCGTCGCGCCTGGGCCGCCCGGACGAGTACGCACAGCTGTCGCAGTACATCGTCGAGCACGACTACCTCAACGGCGAGACCATCCGCATGGACGGCGCCCTGCGCATGGCCCCCCGCTGAAGAGCCTGCGAGGCAACTACGCCCCGTCATCCACTGGATGGCGGGGCGTTTCTGCTGTCAAGGGGCCGGTTTGTGGCCGATGCCGAGGAATGCGGTGGTGGACAGGGGTTTGTTCGGGCGGTAGTTGACGGCGAGGTAGGCGCGCATCAGGGCGACGCGTTCGGCCCACACCTGCTCCCCGACGGTGCGGCGCATCAGCAGCAGTGGGGCGCTGCTGCGCACCATGGTCTCCCACATCTCGTCGGAGTCGGCGAAACCGATCGTGCTGGTGTGGCGTTGGATGCTCACCCCGGCGAATCCCGCGGTGCGCATCTCGGTCGCGAAGACCTCCGGATTCTCCAGGTTGAGGAAGTTGGGCTGGGGTTCGGAGATGGTCGGATCGGCGGCGGCGAAGGCGCCGAACATCATTCGCATGAGCGTCGATTCGGCCACCGGCGCCCAACTCGACACCACGGCGGTGGCACCGGGACGCAGTACCCGGAACAATTCCGCGAAGCCCTTGGCCCGGTCCGGGAAGAACATCAGCCCGAACATCGAGAAACCGGCGTCGAAGCTGTCGTCGTCGAACGGTAGCGCCTGTCCATCCCCCACCCGCGTTTCGATATTGGTCAGCCCAGTTGTGCGGGCGTCCTCGGTGAGACGCTGGATCATCGGCTCGGAGAAGTCGATGGCCGATACCTGTGCCACTCGTTCGGCGGCGGGCAGACTCAGCGTGCCCGGCCCGGCCGCGACATCGACCACATGTGATTCGGCGGAAAGGCCGGCCAGTTCTAGTGCGCGAGCGGAGAAGGGCGCCATGATCGCGGGTCCGAATTCGGCATATCCGTCGGCGACGAGATCCCACGGTTCGGCGGCGGCAAGCGGGTTACCAGACATCAGCTGACGATCCTTTCGACCGTCCAAGGCTAACCGGGCAGCACCCCCGGAACCTACCAACTCCGGCCGATCTCGTTGTGCGCCAAGCGGATCAGATCTTGCGTTCGAAGGTGATCAGGTGATGGCCCGGTCCGTTGTAATCACGCACCGGTCCGGCGACGGTGAAGCCAAGATGCCGGTGGAAGCCGATCGACGCGTCATTGCCGGGCGCGGTGATCGCCTTCACGATGTGCCGGTCATTCGCCCTGGCGATCGCGAAGAACCGCTCGTAGAGCTCACGCGCGAGGCCGCTCTTGCGGGACTGCGGATCGACGCCGACGAAGTGGATGTAGGCCTCATCGGATTCCGACGGCGAGAGGAAGCCGATCAGGAATCCGGCCAGCCATTCGGTCGGCTCCCGCCATCCGGCGCCGGGCACCTCGGCGACCAGGCTGGTTCGGTAGAAATGATCGAGGAACAACCTGGGCAGGTGCGGTAACACCGAGCGCCCCCACCAGTCATCGATGACGATGGCGATGGCGTCGTAGTCATCGGCACGTGCGGCCCGGATGACCGGCCCGTTCGCATTCGGCACGTTATCCATTCTCCTCAGCGCGCCGCGTTTCGCGGTGTTGGCCTGATCACGCTCGGCCATCACATGCGCAGTGGCCGTCTCGCACGATGTGCGCGACGGCCACTGGTTGTGCGACGGGTTTCGTCAGAGCGTGCGGGTCAGGCGCTCGGTGAGGATCTGGGCGAAGCGGGCCGGATCCTTCAGTTCACCGCCCTCGGCGAGAACCGCTGTGCCGTAGAGCAATTCGGCGGTCTCGGTGAGCTCGGGAACCTTGCCCGCGTCGGCGTCGTCCCGCCGGGTGTCGTAGGCGTCGCGCAGACCGGTGACCAGCGGATGGGTCGGGTTGAGCTCGAGGATCCGCTTGGACTCGGGCACCAGCTGACCGGAGGCGCGGTACATGCGCTCCAGCATCGGGGTGAAGTCGAAGACATCACCGACGAGGCAGGCCGGCGAGGTGGTGAGCCGGTTGGTCAGGCGCACCTCCTTGACGTTGTCCAGGTTCTTGCCGAGCCAGGCGAGCAGTTCGGCGAAGTCCTTGTCCTGCTGTTCGCGCAGCGATTCGGTGGCCTTCTTCTCCTCCTCGGTCTCCAGATCGACCTCGCCCTTGGCGATGGACTGCAACGGCTTGCCGTCGAATTCGGTGACCGAACCGACCCACATCTCGTCGACCGGATCGGTCAGGATCAGCACCTCGCGGCCCTTGGCCTTGAAGGCCTCCATATGCGGAGAGCTTTCGACCTGCTGCCGGGTCTCGCCGGTCATGTAGTAGATGGCGTCCTGGCCGTCCTGCATCCGCTCGACATAAGCGGCGAGGGAGGTCAGCTCGTCCTCGGAGTTGGTCGAGGCGAACGAGGAGACCTGCAACAGCGTCTCGCGGTTGTCGAAGTCCGAGAGCAGGCCCTCCTTGAGGACGCGCCCGAATTCCTTCCAGAACGTCTGGTATTTCTCCTGATCCTCCGCGCCCTGCAGTTCCTTGACCGTCGAGAGCACCTTCTTCACCAAGCGCTTGCGGATCATCTGAATCTGCCGGTCCTGCTGCAGGATCTCGCGGGAGACGTTGAGCGACAGGTCCTGCGCGTCCACCACACCCTTGACGAAGCGCAGGTATTCCGGCATGAGCTCTTCGCAGTTGTCCATGATGAACACCCGCTTGACGTAGAGCTGGACACCGCGCTTGTGCTCGCGGGTGAACAGGTCGAACGGCGCATGCGATGGAACGAACAGCAGTGCTTGGTACTCGAAGGTGCCCTCGGCCTTCATCGGGATGATCTCCAGCGGATCGTCCCAGCCGTGGCTGACGTGCTTGTAGAACTCCTTGTACTCCTCGTCGCTGACCTCGCTCTTCGGGCGGGTCCACAGCGCCTTCATGGAGTTGAGGGTCTGCTCCTCGAGAATCGTCTTCTCGGTCTTCTCCTCGCCCTCGCCCTCGGTGACGGTCCGCTCGACCTGCATGCGGATCGGCCAGGCGATGAAGTCCGAGTACTTTTTGACGATCTCGCGGAGCTTCCACTCCAGCGTGTAGTCGAAGAGGTGGTCGTCCTCGTCCGGGGTCTTGAGGTGCAGCGATACGGCGGTGCCCTGGGGAGCCTCGTCGAGGGTTTCGATGGTGTAGGTCGAGCTGCCCGCGGCCGACTCCCAGCGGGTGCCCTCGGTCTCGCCCGCCTTGCGTGTGGTCAGGGTGACCTTGTCGGCGACCATGAAAGTCGAATAGAAGCCGATGCCGAACTGGCCGATCAGCTCCTCAGCGGCCGCCTCGGATTTCGCCTCGTTCAGTTTCTTGCGCAGTTCCGCGGTGCCGGATTTGGCCAGCGTGCCGATCAGATCGACCACCTCGGCGCGGGACATGCCGATGCCGTTATCCCTGACGGTCAGGATCCGGTTGTCCTTGTCGACCTCCAGCTCGATATGCAGATCGGCGGTGTCGACGTGCAGATCCTTATCGCGGAAGGACTCCAGCCGCAGCTTGTCCAGCGCGTCGGAGGCGTTCGAGATCAGCTCCCGCAGGAACGTGTCCTTGTTGGAGTAGACCGAGTGGATCATCAGCTCGAGCAGCTGATGGGTTTCTGCCTGGAACTCGAGTTGTTCGACGTGCTCTGTCACGTCGCGATGGTACCGCCGCGCCTATCCGACATCCGCCGACATCTGCCCGAAGTCGGCCAAGCCGGGCACCTCGATGTCGGCGCGGTGGGGATCATCCGCCCGTGTGGGCCGGGGATGCATCCATTCGCGCAACACCATGGTGGCCCGCACATCGTCCTCGTTGTACTCGAGCAGCCGGGTGCGTTGACTCAGCTCGGGTTCGCCCTCGTAGCCGACGGCCAGCCGATACCAGCTCATCGACGCCTCGCCCCCGGCCTCGGGATCGCGCCAGGAGAACCCGGCCACCGGCGCGATCTTCTTGAGCCCTTTGCCGTTCGGGCAGATGAATTGATCGGAGACGGCCTGGAACATATCCACCCACTGCGGTCCGTCGACGAAGGCGCGCACCTGATCGACCGTCGGCACTCCGGGCTTACCCGCGAAACGGCGCGCCGATTCGTAGAGCCACTTGTCCTCGGCCGTGCGCGAATAGCAGTAGGCGGCAAAGGTTTTCCCGGCCGCGACGGCCTCGGCCCGCACCGTCATCAGCCAGGTCCAGAATTCGCCGAAGGAGCGGCCCTCATCTTCGGTGGGCAGCGGATCCCAGGTGACGAACGGGCGGTACACACCGTCGAGCAGCGTGCCCCACAGGTATGCGCCGTACTCCTGGAAGCTCTCCAGATCGACGTCCACCTCGACATCGGCCCGGCGCACCCAGACCCGCTCGACCCGGCGCACCAGCGGCGCGCCCGCGAGCCAGGCGCGGGCGGTCACCACGGCCTCGTCGAACGGGCCGTGCTGCCAGTCCTCCGGATCGTCGCCGACCCAGGCGGCCAGATCGTCGATGGTCTCGACGCCGTGTCCGCGCAACACCTCCGCGCGGGAACCGGGCGCGACCAGGCTCACGTCCCGGTGCTCGGTCAGCCAGCCCTCGCAACTCTGCCCCGCGACCTGCGCCTCGTCGGCGGGCGCCTTGCGCGTCCACCACGGGCACTGGCGGCATTCGGGCACCTTCGACGGAACCGTCGGCAAATCCCCGCGCACCACCGCGATTCGATCGGCATAGCGCCGGTCGTAGTCGGCGAGCAGCGGGCCGAGATCGTGCACCAGGATGCGGTCGAAGTGGTAGCCGATCACGCCGCCGACCAGCGCCGGACTGGCCAGACCGTGCCGCTGCAGCATGCGGTACAGATGCGCGAGCCGCTGTTGATCGCGGGGCTGCTGGCGCAGTTTGCGATGCGGATCGGGTTGCGGATCCCAGTGATACGGATCCGAAGTGGTCGGGTGGAAATCGGCCGGTTCGGGCTGGCGCGGGTCGGTGACCTTGTGGTTGACCACGATGACCGGGATATAGCCGCCACGATCGCGGTCACGCAGCAGGATCTCCGAACCGCCGCGGCGGCCGGTATCCGGTTCCTGCGGCAGCAGTCCGCCCCAGATGTGTTGCGCGCCTTCGGCACACGCGCGCATGGTGGCCGCGGCCCGCTCCCCCGCGCGCAATGTCGGATCGATCACCACCCAGTTGTCCGGATCCGCGGCGATCAGCGCATCACGCACCCGGGTGCGATGCGCGGTCGCGGCCTCCCGGCGCTGACGGACCCCGGCATCCTCGATCACCCCGGTCAGCAGGTTCGGATGCGCGGCATTCAAATGCAATCGGTGCCGACACCCGATCAATGCTCTGGCATCGACGAATGCGGTCGGCTCGGCGGGCATCGACGCAGCACTCACCTCGGCCTGCCGCTCGTCGGCTACGCCTTGGTGATTGCGACCGTCCCGGTCACCGCTGCCCGAATACACATACGCAGTATGGTCCAGACCCCTGACAACTCTGTGAACCGCATGACGCGACCCACTACACGGCACCGGTGGATCGGTACTCGAGCAACGAATGATTCGCTGCCAACTCGACCCACTCGGAGCGAGTCTTACGAGCAAGGAGTTCGCGGCCCGTCTCGCGGCCGAGTCGTCGAAGCGCATGCGACGTAGTCGCGAGTCTCGACGGCGCCGCTGGCGACTGCTTGCAGGTCGCTCGAAAGGGTCAGCCCGCGAGACACCCGGGGGGTTGCGAACACGCCGGGCCGTAGGCGCGGCAATATGACACAAGCTAGGGTACTGACGACACGTGTGACATGGGCGGACGAACGTTCCCCGACGTCGTACTGCCATGGCGAACCAGCATGACGGAGGGCCTCGATGGGGTTGTTCACGAAGCGCAAGCGGCGGCCGAGCCGCAGGGCCGAGGCGAAGGCCCTCAAGCACAAGGCCGCCATGGAGGCGAAACTCGGCGCCAGGAACGACCGCAAGGCCCGCCGCGCCGAGGCCCGCACCCAGGCCAAGGTCGCCAAGGCGCAGATCGCCACCCTGCAGGCCGAGGAGAAGGCGGCACTGAAGGTTGCCGCCAAGGCCGAGCGGGATCCGTTCACCGCGAGCCAGGTCCGCAAGTACCTCGGTGTCGCCCGGGTGCTCGTGCCCGTACTCGCACCGCTGGCCTATCGCGCCGCGACCTTCATCCGCGGCCGGATCGATACCCGCCGTGCGCATCAGCTGGGCATCGGCGTCGAACAGCTCGGTGATTTCAGCGGCCACGGCGGTCGGCTGCAGGCCCGGATCACCAATACCGAAGCCGCCCTTGACAAGATCGGCACGCAGTCCGGCGACAAGGCGGGCAAGGGCGAAACCCAGAAATTCGTTACCGCCACCCAGGATCGACTCGGTAATCTGACCGCCGCGATTCGGACCGCGGAGCAGATGCCCGCACCGCGTCGTCGCGCCGTACACGCGTCGATCTCGGGCGAGCTGTCCGGTATCGAGGCGGACGTCTTGGCGCGCCTCGGCGTCAGCTGATCCATCCGATGTCTCCCGGCCAGCCCTCCGGCAGCCCGCGTGGCTGTCTGGTGGGCGGCATGGTCGGTGCGCTCGCCATCGCCGCACACGGTGCGGCGGGTGGCGGATTTCCGGATTCGGCCGAATCCGCACTGCTGCTGCTTGTTTCGGCGTTGACGGGTTGGGCCGCGGGACGGCTGCACCGGGGCGCCATCGGGCATTGGGCCGTGCTCGGTCCGCTCGCGCTCGGACAGCTCGCCGGACATGCGGTGCTATCCGGGCTGATCGAACACACCCATAGCCACACCGCCGGACCGCAACTCGACCCATACCTGCCCACGGGCTGGATGTTGTCGGCGCACTTGATCGCGACGCTCGGCTGCGTCGCGCTGATCATGCTGGCCGAGCGGCTCTATGCGTTGGCGTCCAGCGTCATTCGCGCCGTTTCCGCGGCCGGATCACCGCTCGCGGTCAGCCGCCCGGTCCGCTGGTCCGATCCGATTCTCCGGCACTACCGCTTTCATCCGAACGGCGCGATCGGTCCGCGCGCGCCGCCGGTGTCGGCCTGACCCGCCACACCCCAAACCCCTTCGGACAGAAAGCACTTCACTCATGCGTACGCAGATCACGCGCGCCTGCACGGCGGTCGCCGCCGCCGGTTTCGTTCTCCTCGCGGGCGGCACCGCCTCCGCACACGTCACCGCCGACGCACCCGGTGCGACGCAGGGCGATTACTCGGTGATCACCTTCAAGGTCCCGACCGAGTCGGAGACCGCGAACACCACGTCGCTCACCGTCGCCCTGCCCAACCTCAAGAGCGCCCGCACCGAACCCATTCCGGGTTGGAGCTCCAAAGTCGACCGCAATGACAAGGCCGAGGCCACCTCGGTCACCTGGACCGCCGATCCCGGCACACCCGGTGTTCGGCCCGGCCAGTTCCAGCGCTTCGTCCTCTCGGTCGGCCCGCTGCCGACCAAGGACGAGGTCAGCTTCCCGGCCACCCAGACCTACAGCGACGGCAAAGTCGTCAAGTGGGATCAGCCCATGGGCGCCGACGGTTCCGAACCGGAGCATCCGGCACCGATGCTCACCCTCGCGGCGGCCTCCGGCGACGGCCATGACGACCACCACGTCGGCAGTTCGGCCGCCGCCTCGGAGAAGGCCGAGGACACCGACAACACCGCGCGCTGGCTCGGCGGCATCGGTCTCGCGCTCGGCCTGCTCGGCGTCGCGCTCGGTCTGGGCAATGTGATCCGCGGACGCCGGGCATGACCGGCACTGCCATGCGTCGCACGGTCGCCGGGCTGGTCGCGGCCCTGCTCTTGCTGAGCATGGGCGCGCTCGCGGCCGGAACGGCGGCGGCCCATTCGACGCCGGTCAGCAGCGTGCCCGCCGACGGCGCGAGTATCGAAACCGGGCCGGAGCGGGTGAGCATCACCTTCAACGAGCCGCTGCAGGAAAGCTTTCCGGCACTGACCGTGGTGGGTCCGGACGGAAATCTGTGGTCCAAGGGCGATCCGAAGGTGGACGGCCCGACCGTGAGCGTCGCGGTCGGCGAACTCGGCCCGACCGGCGTCTACAAGATCGGGTACCGAGTCACCTCCGCCGACGGTCATCCGGTCAAGGGTGAGCGGACCTTCACCCTCACCAAGGCGGGCAATGGTACGCCCGGCCCGAAGGCCGACAGTCAGCACAACTCCGGTGGCAGCGACGATTCCGGCGGAATTCCGCTGTGGGTCTTCATCATCGGCGCGGTCGTCCTGTTCGGCGGTGGTCTCGCATTCGCCCTGTTCGGCGGCAGGAGCCGCAAATCGCAGCGGTGAGAAGAGCACACGGGTGAACAAGGTGCAGCGGACGACCGGCGGCGGGAACGCGCAAGCGCTGCTGCTGGTCGTCCCGGCCGGGCTGCTCGGGGTGGCGCTCGCGCTGATCCTGGCCGTCCCGGCCCCCGCGCAGACCGAGAGCGTCATCAGGGTGCTGGCGGACTGCACCGGCGCCACGGTGCTCGGACTGGCCGCATTGCCCCGACTGCACGATCGGCTCCGGCTGCCGTGGCGAGCACTCGCGGTATTGGCCGGGATCTGGTGTGTCACCGAATTCGCGGTGCTCGTCTTCGAGGCGGCCGCCGTGGTCGGCGTGCCCGTCGGCAAGCTCAGCGCTGGGCAGTTCGGCAATTTCCTGGTCGAGATCAGCGGCGGTCAGGTCGGTATCGCGGTGCTGATCGGCAGCGGTGCGGTCGCCTGCTATTCGGCGATGGCATTCCGGCGGCCGGAGACCGCGTCGGCCGATCTGGTGCTGGTCTTCGCGGCGGTGGCCCTCGCGCTGCGGCCGATCACCGGACATATGTCGCAGCAGCCGTTCGGCTCGGTGCTCGCGGCGGTGCACGCGCTGGCGGCGGCGTCCTGGTTCGGCCTGCTGGTCGCGCTGGCGCTGGTGGTACGCACCCGCGGTGAGTGGGCGGTGACGCTGCCCCGGTATTCGGCGGTGGCGCTGCCGCTGGTCGGCATCGTCACGGTCACCGGCCTGGTCAACGGGTTGGTGCGGGTCGGCGGGATCGCCCCGTTCGTGACGACCGGCTACGGCCGCATTCTGCTCGCGAAAACCCTTGTGCTGGTTGCGTTGCTGGCGCTCGGCTGGTGGTGGCGACGGACCTGGGTACCGCAGGCGACGGGACATCGAATGCCCGCCGAATCCTCACTGCGGCGCGCGATCATCGAGGTGGCAGTGATGGCCGTGGCCTTCGGATTGGCCGCGACCCTGGCGGTCACCGCTTGACGCTTGCAAATGCAAGCACCTGCGGCCGGGCTGTTAGCAACCCGTTACAGTTGTGCCATGACCGAGGTGAAGATCGTCGAAGACTGTGCGGCATCGGCCGAAACAGCCTTCGCGTACGTCAACGACTACCGGAATCTGTCGCGTTTCATCACCGAGGTCCAAGACTTCACGCCGATCACCGATCAGGTCGAGGGCGTCGGCGCGACCTTCGACGGCACCATCAAACTCGGTCCTGCCGCGCTGCATTCGCGCCTGCAGGTCGTGCGGTGGGAAGAGAACTACGCGATCGCGGTGAAGTCGATCAAGGGTTTCGAAATCGAATCCACCTTCTTGTTCCACGCCAAGGGCACCGATAACTGCACGGTCGACGCGATCGTCGACTATCGGGTGCCGGGTGGAATCGCGGGCAAGGTGCTCGGCAAGACCATCGAGCCGTTCGTGAAGCTCGCGGTCAAACACTCCACGCACAACCTGACCACCCAGATCGCCGAATTCCACGCCAGCAGGCAGGGCTAGCCAGAACTTGTCCGGTCCGGTCCGGCCGGAGGATGCTGTGCACTATGGCTGACCGAACGACACCGACATTTCCGCAGCGCATCGCCTACATCTGCGGGCGCACGCTGCCGGAGTCGATGTCGGCGTGGGTGCTCGAGGATCTCACCGGCCCCGGTGCGGCACGGCGCTACCTGATGCGCTTCCTCATTCCGATGATTCCGGTGCTGAGCCTGTTCCTGCTGGTACCCGGACCGAAATGGATGGGCCTGGCGATGATGGCCCTGCTGTATCTACCGCTCATCTATTTCACCGCGGCGCTGATGTACGTGTATCGCAGGGCGCGTCTGGTCAAGCACGGCTTGGATCCGGCACTGGCCGACGCCACGTCCAGGAAGCGCGCGCAGACCGAGCGGCTGGCGTATGAACGCCGCCACGGTCGCGCTTGAATTCGGCTGCCGAATATTCGCCGAACCTGGCCGTGACGCATCTCACGGGCATAGCCTGAACATATGAAGCGTCCCACGTTAGGCCAACGGATCGCTTACGATCTCGGCCGCGAGCTCCCCGAGGAGCTGCACGAGTGGGTCATCCACGACCTCGTCGGACACGGGGCCATGGAACGCTACCTCGTCCGCTTCCTCGTACCGTTCATCCCGTTCTTCGCGCTGTGGTTGCTGTTCCCCGGCCCGATGGGGTTGAAGATCGGCATGATCGTGATGATGATCGTGCCGCTGATCGTCTTCACGGTCTCGCTCAGTTACGTCTGGCGTCGGTTCCGGCTGAGCCAGCACGGCATCGATCAGGGGTGGATCAACCACAACAAGATGCGCGAAACCGAGCGGATGAAATACGAGATGCATTACGGGCATCGATAGCGACTCGCTCGAAGGGGCAGCTGGCAGGTTCCGTATGCCATGAGCCGGGCAGACCGGGTGGTCCGTTCGGAGTCGACCGCCGCCCGAACTCTAAGCTGGCACCCGTGACGGAATCGCAGAACACCATTGCTACCGCGGACCTCGCCGACGAGATCGGCCCCGAAATCCGTAGCTGCGATACGCAGTTCATCCAGTTCGGCGGGCGCGCGGAGTTTTCCGGGCGCATCACCACAATCCGCTGCTTCCAGGACAACCTGCTGGTCAAGCAAACGCTGGGCGAGCCGGGCAACGGTGGCGTGCTCGTCGTCGACGGCGACGCCAGCGTGCACACCGCATTGGTCGGCGACATCATCGCCGGACGCGGTGTGGCCAACGGCTGGTCCGGCGTCATCGTCAACGGCGCGGTGCGCGACTCGGCCATCCTGCGCACGCTCGATATCGGCATCAAGGCGCTGGGCACCAACCCGCGCAAAAGCACCCAGACCGGCTCGGGCGACCGCGATATCCCGGTGGAATTCGGCGGCGTCACCTTTGTGCCAGGCCACATGCTCTACAGCGACCACGACGGCATCGTGGTCCGTGCCGAAGACTGAGCGGCTAGACCGCCGCCACCCTGGCCCGGTGACCGGCGATGGCCACAATGTCGCCGACATGCAGTTGCCGTCCGCGACGCAGTTCCACCTCCTCGTTCACCCGCACCAGACCCGCGGCGATCACGGTCTTGGCCTCCGATCCGGAATCGATCAGATTGGCCAGCTTGAGGAACTGACCGAGTCGAATGACGTCGTCATCGATCGGCACATCGACTGCATCGGACATGGGATACATCCTTACTCCGTGGCCGTCGAACCGGAAATCCAACCCCCACGCAAGCGACCTACACACATGGATGACGCTCCGATAACCGACATGCCCGGGTGGTCTTCGAGCACCACTACCGCGGCACCGTACACACTGGTCCTGTGACAACCACGCACGCCGGGCAACACATCGACACCGAAGCACCCTCGGAGAGATCGGCACCACCGGTTCCGCATCGCGGACACGGACGGTTGCGCGAGGTCCCGCATATCGCGGGTCTGCTCCTTGGCGTGTTCGCCGTGCTCTGCTTCCTGTGGAGCCTCTCGCCCGGACTGCGATATCTGACGCATGTACCGCGTCGCTACATCGACCTGTACTACTTCGACGCACCGGATACCAGCCTGGTGTGGGCGCTGGTGGTCGGTCTGCTCGCGGGGGCGACGGCGAGCCGCAAGCGAATCGCCTGGTGGTTGCTGCTCGGCTATATCGCGCTCTACGCGCTGGCGAATGTGCTCGAATTCGCCGACGAGAGCAATATGCACGCGCTGGTGGCCGCGGTGGTGCAGCTCGCCGCGATCGGCGTGCTGCTCGCGTCCTGGCGGGAGTTCTACACCAAGGTGCGCCCGGGGGCGGGCTGGAAGGCGTTGGGCGTACTGGCCGGCGGTCTCGCGGTCGGCTGTCTGCTCGGCTGGGGTCTGGTGGAACTGCTCCCCGGTTC
Organism: Nocardia pseudovaccinii; assembly: GCF_050942345.1. NCBI lineage: Bacteria > Bacillati > Actinomycetota > Actinomycetes > Mycobacteriales > Nocardiaceae > Nocardia > Nocardia pseudovaccinii. The sequence continues at coordinate 77,041 of NZ_CP192074.1, read as the reverse complement.
GCTGCCCCGCGGCGTGCAGCGGCCGCTGTGGTCGGTCTATCGGGTGACCGCCGCGGTCTTGGTCGACAACGAACATTTCGACGGCCATCCGCGCCCGTTCGTCAACTTCCTGCTCGGCCTCTTCGGCGCCATCGCGCTGCTGGCCGCGGTGGTCATCCTGCTGCGGTCGCAACGCGCCGGCAATGCGATGACCGGCACCGACGAATCCGCGATCCGCGGTCTGCTGGAACGCTCCGATGTCGAGGATTCGCTCGGCTACTTCGCGACTCGGCGCGATAAGGCGGTGGTCTTCGCACCGAGCGGCAAGGCGGCGCTGACCTATCGCGTCGAATTGGGCGTCTGCCTCGCCAGTGGCGATCCGATCGGCATTCGTGAGGCCTGGCCGCAGGCGATCGATGCGTGGCTGCAGCTGGCCGACGAATTCGGTTGGGCGCCGGCGGTCATGGGCGCGAGCGAACTCGGTGCGACGGCGTACCGGCGAGCCGGACTTTCGGCGCTGCGCCTCGGTGACGAGGCCATTCTCGACACCAGGACCTTCTCACTCGCGGGCCCGGAGATGAAGCAGGTCCGCCAGGCGGCGAACCGGTTGCGCAAGCACGGGATCACCGTGCGGATCCGCCGCCACCGCGATATCCCGGCCGAGGAGTTCCGGCAGGTGATCGCCCGTGCCGATGCCTGGCGCGATACCGAAACCGAGCGCGGCTTCTCCATGGCGCTCGGCCGCCTCGGCGATCGGCTGGACGGCGACTGCCTGCTGGTCGAGGCGGTGAATTCACAGGAGCAGGTGCTCGGCATGCTATCGCTGGTGCCGTGGGGACGCACCGGTGCGTCACTCGAACTGATGCGTCGAGATCCACACGGCCCCAACGGTGTCATGGAGCTGATGATCTCCCAGCTCGCGCTGACCTCCGAACAGCATGGCATCACCAAGGTTTCGCTGAACTTCGCGGTATTCCGCTCCGTCTTCGAAGAGGGCGGACGCATCGGCGCCGGACCCGTGCTGCGGCTGTGGCGCGGTGTGCTGCTGTTCTTTTCGCGCTGGTGGCAGTTGGAGGCTCTGTACCGGTCGAATGTGAAGTATCAGCCGCACTGGGTGCCCCGGTTCTTCCTATTCGAGGAGCGCAGGCAACTACCTCGGGTGGCCATCGCCAGTGCGCTCGCCGAAGGCTTCCTACCGCGCTTCGGCAAGGAACCCGAGACCATCACCCACACCGGTCTGCACAGTGCGGTACCCACGGGTATCACCGGCCTGCATGCCGACGGCAGTCCGCCGGATCTGCCGGACAACGTCGGTGTGGAACAGCTTCCGCGCCGCCCGGAGCAGGTGCGGGTGCGCATGGACAAACTCGACCGGCTCGCGTCCGCCGGCGTCGACGCCTATCCGGTCGCCTATCCCCCGACGCATACCGTTGCGGCAGCACGTCGTTCACCGCGCGGCACCACGGTGCGGGTCTGCGGCCGGCTGCTGCGCATCCGCGATTACGGCGGTGTGATCTTCGCGGTGGTCCGGGACTGGACCGACGATATCCAGCTGGTTATCGACCGCGATCGGGTCGGTGCCGATCGCAGCGCCGAATTCGGCGAATTCTTCGACCTCGGCGACCTCATCGAGGTCAGCGGCCAGGTCGGGCACAGTCGACGCGGTGAACTCTCACTGCTGGCCGCGGACTGGCGGATGATCGGCAAATGCCTGCATCCGCTGCCGGACAAGTGGAAGGGCCTGGCCGATCCCGAGGCCAGGGTGCGTCAGCGCTACGTCGATATGGCGATCAATCCCGAAGTCCGCGAGGTGCTGAGCAAGCGGACCGCGGTGGTGCGCTCGCTGCGGGATTCGTTGAACGCCTGGGGATATCTCGAGGTGGAGACCCCGATACTGCAGAAGGTGCACGGCGGGGCCAATGCGACCCCGTTCCTCACCCATATCAATGCCTACGATCTGGATCTGTATCTGCGGATCGCGCCCGAGCTGTATCTCAAGCGGCTGTGCGTCGGCGGTATGGAGAAGGTCTTCGAAATCGGGCGCAACTTCCGCAACGAGGGCGTGGACTTCAGCCACAATCCGGAGTTCACCAGTCTGGAAGCCTATGAGGCACATGCCGATTACGAGCGGATGATGCAGCTGGCCCGCCAGCTCATCCAGAACGCCGCACTGGCCGCCAATGGTTCGATGGTCGCACTGCGCCCCAAACCGGACGGCTCCTTCGAAGAGGTTGACATCTCCGGGGAGTGGACGGTGAAGACCGTGCACGGCGCGGTATCGGAGGCACTCGGCACCAAGATCAACCCGCAGACCACACTCGACGAGCTGCGCGAACTCTGCGATACGGCGGAGGTGCCGTATCAGCACGGCTGGGATGCCGGGCAGATCGTACAGGAAATGTACGAGCATCTGGTCGAATCCCATACGGAGCAGCCGACTTTCTACATCGACTTCCCCACCTCGGTCTCCCCGCTGACCCGTGCACACCGCAGCATCCCCGGCGTGACCGAACGCTGGGATCTGGTCGCCTGGGGCGTCGAATTGGGTACGGCCTACAGCGAACTCACCGATCCGATCGAACAGCGCCGCAGACTCACCGAACAGTCGATGCTCGCGGCAAACGGCGATCCGGAAGCGATGGAGCTGGACGAGGACTTCCTGCAGGCGCTCGAACACGCGATGCCACCGACCGGCGGATTGGGCATGGGCGTGGACCGCATCGTCATGTTGATCACCGGCCGCAGCATTCGCGAGACGCTGCCCTTCCCATTGGTGAAGCCGCGGTGAAGGCCTCACTATGAAATATTGCAACCGGGGAAAGTTTCCCAAACGGTAATCGCCCGGTAGCCTTGATGATTCGGCCCCGGGAGGAGGCCGTTACCTTCGACACTGGGGATGCATATGTATCTTGACCTGCTGACCAACACAGCTCTGCTGGACCCGCAGGTGTGGGCGAGCGCGGACACCCTGTCCAACTCCGACACTCTGGCATCGGCAGTGGAGTTCGCGGCCAAGAAAAAGAAGAAGAGCAGCAGTGGGCTGATCATCGGCGGCATCTGCTGCCTGGTCGTCGTCGCCCTGATCGTCGGCGGCATCTACCTGCTGACCCAGCGCAAGAAGCAGCAGTAAATCCACGAAAACGGCCCGGCTCGCATCGCGAACCGGGCCGTTTCGGTATTTCGGACTAGATGGCGGTGCGTTCGGAGGCCACCTCGGCCTCGAGCAACAGCTCGTCATCGAGTTCGCCGTGCGGCTGTGCCTGTACCGACTTCAGCACCACTACCGCCGCGACCAGCGCGGCGACCACCAGTGCGGCGCCGATCCAGAACGCCAGGTGGAATCCGTTGGTGAGCGCCACATTTGCCGCAACACCGTCCTTCAGCAGATGTTCGGTCCTGCTCGCCGACAGTGTGGCCAGCACCGCCAGACCGAGCGCGCCACCGACCTGCATGGTGGTGTTGGCCAGACCCGAGGCCAGCCCGGCCTCCTGCGGCTCGACCCCCGACATCGCCAGATTCATCAACGACGGGAAAGCCAGACCAGCACCGGTACCGAACAACACCATCGGGCCGAAGATGTCGATCCAGTAGCTGCCGTCCACCGGCGCCCGGGTCAGCCAGAGCAGCGCCACGAGGATCAGCAGCAGACCGGGAATCAGCACCTTGCGGGCGCCGAAGCGCATCACCAGATGTTCGGAGTAGCGCACCGACAGCAGACCCATGATCGCCGCGACCGGGAAGAAGGCCGTGCCGAGCTGGATCGGCGAATAGCCGAGCACCTGCTTCAGGTACAGCGAACCCATGAAGAACATGCCGAACATGCCCGCCACGGTCAGCACCTGGATCACATTGGCGCCGGACAGATTCCGCGAGCGGAAGATCTTCAGCGGCATCAGCGGAGTGGCCGCCGTCGCCTCCCGCGCGATGAATCCGCCGAGCAGCACCAGCGCGGCCGCGCCGAGCCCGAGCGTGACCGGATCGGTCCAGCCGTATTCCGCCGCCGGCTTGACGATCGTGTAGACGCCGAGCATCAGCGCCGCCGTGATCAGCACGGCGCCGGGCACATCCGCGCCGTCCTTCAGTCCGGCGCCCGTGTCCTTGTCCAGGATCTTGAGCGCGCCGAGGCCGACCGCGATGCCGATCGGCAGGTTGACCAGGAAGATCAGCCGCCAGTCCAGGGACGTCAGGAAACCGCCGAGCAGCAGGCCGATCGCGCCACCCGCCGACGCGACGAAGGCGTAGCGACCGATCGCCTTGGCCTGCTCGCGCGGATCCGGGAACATCGCGAAGATCATGCCGAGGATGACCGCCGAGGTCATGGCGCCGCCGATGCCCTGCAGGAAGCGGGCCGCGATGAGGGTCACCTCGTTGACAGCCGCACCGCACAGCGCCGAGGCCAGGGTGAAGACCACCAGACCGGACAGGAACATGGTGCGGCGACCGATCAGGTCACCGAGTCGGCCTGCCAGCATGAGCAGGCCGCCGAAGGAGATCAGATATCCGTTCACCACCCAGGCCAGACCCGATGCGGTGAAGCCCAGGTCGGTCTGGATATCCGCGAGCGCGACATTCACGATCGTCGCATCGAGCACGATCATCAGCATGCCGCCGCACAACACATAGAGGGCGAGCCAGCGCTTGCTGTCCGAACCGGCCGGGGCGTCCCCCGCCTGTCTATGTCGTTCTTTTGCTTCCGTCACCACAGACGCCTTCCACCCGAAGATCGTTACTGTGGCACGCTAGCAATGGTTAGTCCTAAAAGACAACTAATTAATTCAGTTGAAGAATCGACTGATATGCTGTAGCTCATGACTGTTGCCCCGGAGCAGCGCGCCAAGCGCAGCTACCACGACGCCTGCGGTGCCGCCCGCGCGCTCGACCTGGTCGGCGAGCGCTGGACCCTGCTCGTGGTGCGCGAACTACTCCTGGGCCCGAAGCGCTTCACCGATCTGCGCGCCGGACTGCCCGGCATCAGTCCCAATGTGCTCTCGCAACGGCTCGAGGAACTCGTCCAGATCGGTGTCGTGCACAAGCGCAAGCTGCCGCCGCCGGTCGCCGCCGCCGTCTACGACCTCACCGATTGGGGACGCGAACTCGACGACGTGATCGTCGCGCTCAACCGCTGGGGGGCCCGCACCCCCAACAGTTACAGCTGCTCGGACATGTCCACCGATTCGCTGATAGTCACCCTGCGCACCTTCTTCCAACCCGCCCGTGCCGCAGGCGTGCACGCCGACTACGACTTGTACTTCACCGGATCCGATTCCGGCACAGACGAATTCCACGCGGTCATCGCCGACGAAACCCTGGGCATCAGCCGTGGCGCGACCGGTTCCGCAACCGTCGCCATCCACACCACGGTCCCTGTCTTCATCGCCGTCACCGTCCAAGGCCGACCGCTGGCCGAAAGCCTGGCCTCCGGCGAAACCAAGATCAGTGGGCCGCCCGCTGCCGTCGAACAATTCGTCAGCTTTTTCGAGCTGCCCCCGGAGTGCACCGCGAACCCCTGAAATAATCGCGGCGAATCTACATCCGATCGACTTCGGTCAGATCGATGTCGATGTCGATGTCGAACGGAACACTCGAATGCAGCCGCTCGTGATGGATCCCCGTGAGCGCGTATGCCTTTGTGGCGGGATCGAGTTCGTAGACATAGACCACCGGACGCCCGTCGACATTCTCGACCCGCCAGAAGTGGGTGATGCCTGCGCGGGCATACAGCTGGGGCTTGCGCTCACGATCACGAGTGCGAGATTCCACCGACACGACCTCGACAGCGAGCACGACATCATCAGCCTGGTAGGTCGTCAGCTCCGGACCACCATCGCGGTCGGCATGTACCGCGATGATGTCAGGTTCAGGTCGCTGGTCACGCCCCAGCGTCACTGTCATTTGCCGTCGAACCCTCAGATGTGCGGGTGCCAGTCCGCGCAAAGACATCTCCAGCAGTGAAACGGCCAACATATGGAACACGGTCTGTCGGGCCGCGACGACGAGACTTCCGTCGATCAACTGCGAATGCGGTGGCAGCTCTGGCAATCGGTCCAAGTCCTCGGCGGTAAATCCACCCGGCGGCGGTCGCAGCCACTGTGGGAAGGGCTCGCTGGTCACAACAACCCGATTCAATCGGCCACCCGCAACAGGATGGACGCCGAACGCAGGGCAGCGATCTTCGGCGCGGCACTGGTTCACCCTGATATCGGTGCGGAGTCCGGATACGGCAGAGTGGGCGGGGTGCAGTTGATATTCGTTCGTCATGCTCAGCCGTTGCGGGTGCAGACCTCCGGCGGACCGGCCGATCCCGGATTGGCGCCGGTCGGCCTAGAGCAGGCCGAACGGGTGCCTGCGGCACTGAGTCAGCATCGGATCAGCCGGATCGTGAGCAGTCCGCAACTACGGGCGCGGGAGACTGCCGAGCCGACCGCGGCGAAACTCGGGCTCCCGGTGGATGTAATCGACGATCTGGCCGAATACGATCGCGACCTGCCCTCCTACATTCCGATCGAGGATGCCAAGGTCGAATTCGCGGCCGTCTACGACCGGATCAAGTCCGGGCATCTGCCCGAACAGATCGACGCGACAGCCTTCATCACCCGGGTGCGCGATGCCATCACCTCGATCGCCGCGCACACCGATCCGGCCGATACGGTGCTCGTCTTCGCGCACGGCGGGGTGATCAACGTATTCCTGCAGGAGGTGCTCGGCCTGGCCCGGCCGCTGACCTTCCCGATCGACTATTGCTCGATCACCCGGATCCTGTTCTCCCGCAGCGGCCGCCGGACCGCGGCGACCATCAATGAGAACGGCCACGTGTGGGATCTGTTGCCGCGCAATATTTCACAGCAACCTTGATGGTTGTTCCCAGACTCGGTCATTCACAGTCGACTGCCAGAATGATCGCACCTCAATCCCAGTGACGGAGCCTTCGATGGGACCGGTGAGCCGCCATACCAGCGACTCACCATCCGAGAGAAAGGAACCGTTTTGCTCTCCAAGACAAGGCGCAGCGTCGCCCGAGTCGCCGTCGCCGCCGCATTGATCGCCGTGCCGCTCGGCGCACTCGCCGTCACCGCCTCCGCGGCCGAGCCCGATGCATCCGCCCAGTCCGTATCGGGTCCGATTCCGTTGCAGGGCACCGATATCGACCGTCACCACCACCATCACCACCACCTCGGTGATGGTGGCGACAACCAGGGTCCATGGTTCCCGGGACCCGATAACGGCCTCCCCGGCCCGGGACCGCAGCCCTTCCAGCCGCCGACCGGCTCCGCGGGCTGATCACGGTAGTAGAAAGCGAAAGGCCACCTCTCCATCCGGAGGAGAGGTGGCCTTCGCTATGTGGCTATGGAATCAGGCCATGCCCGCGATCCAGTTGTGCATCCAGGAGATGGCGGTCTGACCGCCGCCCACCGGGTAGCTGCCGTAGAGCGTATGCGCGTGCGAGTTGTAGAACCGCTCCAGATCCTTCGCCCGCTGCTGGTTGGCGGACTCGGTGAGCTGCGACTGCAGCGTCGGGATGCCGCCGAGGTTCATCAGGTCGTTCATGATGGCGCCCGCCTCGAGCTGGTAGCGCCAGAGGTTGGCCGGATTCGCCTCCGAGGTCTGCGCGAGGAAGCCGGCGAACCGGGTCACGAAATCGTCGGTGGCGGTTGCGCAGTAGAGATCGTCGAGCGCGCAGATGGTGCGGGTGCGATCGCTGAGCCAGCCGAAGCCGCCGACCCGAGCACCGCCGGCGCCCGCGCCCGGCGCGACCGGTCCGACCTGGATGTCGGTGGGCGAGCGGCGCGGATCGGAGATCAGGCCGACACCCGCGATCCGGTCCGCCGGAATCGGGCTGAGCCCGGTGCCGATTTCGGCGGCGAGGTCGCCCGCCGCATCCGCACCCTGGCTGTAGCCGAGGAGCGCGATCTTCGTGCCGCCACAACGCTGCGCCATTTCAGTGGCCAGGCCGCGGGCGCGATCGGTCGCTTCCTTCTTGGACGCGCCGTAGACATCGCCTTCCCACGGGAATGCGGTCGCGGCATAGGTCACATAATCGATGTCCACCGACCGGCCGAGACCATTGGTTACGCCGGACAGCATGCCGGGCTGCGGCGTCTTGTCCTTTCCGGTCTCCCAAGTACCGGGAATCGCAACCACATAGAGGCTCGGGCAGCCCGGATCGGCCGTTACCGAACCGCTACCGAGGACTACGCCGGATGCAACAGCCGCGCACGCACCGAGTGCGGCGGCCACCTTCTTCAACCGCATACCGCTCCAGTTCAAAACATCGCCCCTTGCGAGAGCTAGCTCCGACAGTCTTTTGCCAACCGTGCTGACCTCGGCGGATGTCGGTCCAGTGCATATCGGGTCACCCACCGGTATGACACACACGTCGCAACCCACATCCCAAGATCACGCACCACGCCGCAGATCACAATAAGGCAACGCCTCGACCTGCGCCATTCGAACTCGTTACCGTGTCCGATTCCCGTCAGCGCGCCCGCCGAAAACGGTTCCGCTCAGCGACCTTCCGCGTGTCGCGCCAAGATCGAATACGTTCGCAAGGCAAACGATAAGGGCGCCTGTGGATTCGAGATCCACAGGCGCCCTTTCCGCTCCGGTAAGAGAGGTTTATCGTTGCGCGACTGCCGTCGGCGGGATCGGCGCGGGCAGCGCGGTCTCGCCCTCGAGGAACTTGTCGACCGCAGACGCGGCGGCGCGGCCCTCGGCGATGGCCCAGACGATCAGCGACTGGCCACGGCCCATATCACCGGCGACGAATACGCCGGGGACATTGGTCGACCAGTTCTTATCGCGCTGGACATTGCCGCGCTGGTCGTAGCCGACGCCGAGACCTTCGAGCAGGCCCGGCTTCTCGGGTCCGGTGAAGCCCATGGCGAGCAGCACCAGATCGGCCTCGAGGGTGAAGTCGGTGCCTTCGACCTTCTCGAAGCGACCGTTGACCATCTTGACCTCGTGCGCCTCCAGCGCGGTGACCTTGCCGTCCGCGCCGACGAAACGCTCGGTGTTCACCGAGAACACCCGTTCGCCGCCCTCCTCGTGCGCCGAAGAGACCCGGTACATGAGCGGGTAGGTCGGCCACGGGGTGGAGGAGGCGCGCTCCTCCGGCGGCCGCGGCATGATCTCGAACTGGTGGATGCTGGCCGCGCCCTGACGGTGCGAGGTGCCCAGGCAGTCCGCGCCGGTGTCGCCGCCACCGATGATGACGACCTTCTTGTCCTTGGCGTGGATCGGCGGCAGGCCGTTCTCGTCGGTGACATCGTCGCCGTGCTGCACCCGGTTGGCCCACGGCAGGAATTCCATCGCCTGGTGGATGCCGTCCAGATCCCGGCCCGGGATCGGCAGGTCACGCGCCAGGGTGGCGCCACCGGCCAGCACGATCGCGTCGAACCGCTCGCGCAGCTGCGCGGCGGTGATGTCGACACCGACGTTCACCCCGGTCTTGAAGATGGTGCCCTCGGCCTCCATCTGCGCGAGCCGACGGTCGATGAAGCGCTTCTCCATCTTGAATTCCGGAATGCCGTAGCGCAGCAGGCCACCGACGCGGTCGGCGCGCTCGAAGACGGTCACGGTGTGACCGGCCCTGGTCAGCTGCTGTGCGGCGGCCAGACCGGCCGGGCCGGAACCGACCACGGCGACCCTCTTGCCGGTGAGGCGGGTCGGGTAGACCGGGGTCACCCAGCCCTCGTCGAAGGCGTTCTCGATGAGCTCGACCTCGACCTGCTTGATCGTCACCGGATCCTGGTTGATGCCGAGGACACAGGACGCCTCGCACGGCGCCGGGCACAGCCGCCCGGTGAACTCCGGGAAGTTGTTGGTCGCGTGCAGCCGGTCGATGCCCTCACGCCACTGGCCCTTGTGAACCAGGTCGTTCCACTCCGGGATGAGGTTGCCCAGCGGACAGCCGTTGTGACAGAACGGAATACCGCAGTCCATACACCGGCTGGCCTGGGTCTGCAGGGTCTGGTGCGAGAAACCCTGCTCGTAGACCTCTTTCCAGTCCATCAGGCGCAGCGGAACCGGACGACGCGTCGGCAGTTCCCGTTTGGTGTGCTTCAGAAATCCTTGCGGGTCAGCCACGTGCCGCCTCCATAATCGCCTCGTCGACGTCCATACCGTTCTTCTCGGCCTCGGAAATCGCGAGCAAAACCTTCTTGTATTCGCGCGGCATAACCTTCACGAAGTGGTTCACCTGCTGGGACCAGTCGCTCAGAATGCGTTCGGCGACAGCCGAACCCGTCTGATCGCGGTGCTGGGTGACGATGTCGCGCAGCCAGGTGAAGTCGTCACCGGCGAGCTGCTCGACCGCGTCGGCCTGCTCGGGGTTGAGCTTTGCCTCGAAGGTGCCGTTCGGGTCGTAGACGAAGGCGACACCACCGGACATACCGGCGCCGAAGTTGCGGCCGGTCTCACCGAGGATGACCACCCGGCCACCGGTCATGTACTCACAGCCGTGGTCACCGACGCCCTCGACCACCGCGGTGGCGCCGGAGTTGCGCACGGCGAACCGCTCGCCGACCACACCGTTGATGAAGGCCTGGCCGCTGGTGGCGCCGAACAGGATCACATTGCCCGCGATGATGTTCTGCTCTGCGACGAATTCGGCCGGTGCGTTCAGCGACGGGCGCACGATCAGGTGGCCGCCGGAAAGACCCTTGCCCACATAGTCGTTCGCGTCGCCCTGCACCCGCAGCGTGATGCCCGCGGGCACGAACGCGCCGAAGCTGTTGCCCGCGGAACCGGTGAAGGTGATGTCGATGGTGTCGTCGGGCAGGCCCGCGCCACCGTAGAGCTTGGTCACCTCGTGGCCGAGCATGGTGCCGACGGTGCGGTTCACGTTCGTGATCTTGGTTTCGAACTTCACCGCCTGGCCGCGCTCGAGCGCATCGGCGCTCTGCGCGATCAGCTGCACGTCCAACGCCCGGTCCAGGCCGTGGTCCTGGGTCTTGGTGCGGTACCGGTCCTGGCGCATGAATGCCGTCTCGACATCGTCGAGGATCGGCGACAGGTCCAGCTTGCTGGCCTTCCAGTGCGCCTTGGCCTGGGAGGTGTCGAGCATATCGACCCGGCCGATGGCCTCGTCCAGGGTGCGGAAGCCCAACTCCGCCAGCAGTTCCCGTACCTCTTCGGCGATGAACAGCATGAAGTTCTCGACGAATTCCGGCTTGCCGGTGAAGCGTTCGCGCAGCACCGGGTTCTGCGTCGCGACACCGACCGGGCAGGTGTCGAGGTGGCAGACCCGCATCATGATGCAGCCCGAAACCACCAGAGGCGCAGTGGCGAAACCGAATTCCTCGGCGCCGAGGAGTGCGGCGATCATCACGTCGCGGCCGGTCTTCATCTGGCCGTCGACCTGCACGACGATGCGGTCGCGAAGTCCGTTGAGCAGCAACGTCTGCTGGGTCTCGGCCAGGCCGAGCTCCCAGGGACCGCCCGCATGCTTCAGCGAGGTCAGCGGCGAGGCGCCGGTACCACCGTCGTGGCCGGAGATCAGCACGACGTCCGCGTGCGCCTTCGACACACCGGCCGCGACCGTGCCGACACCTGGCTCCGCAACAAGTTTCACGTGAATCCGCGCCTGCGGGTTCGCGTTCTTCAGGTCGTGGATCAGCTGCGCCAGATCCTCGATCGAGTAGATGTCGTGATGCGGCGGCGGCGAGATCAGGCCGACGCCCGGCGTCGAGTGCCGCACCTCGGCGACCCACGGGTACACCTTGTGCGCGGGCAGCTGACCGCCCTCACCGGGCTTGGCGCCCTGCGCCATCTTGATCTGGATATCGGTGCAGTTGGTCAGGTAGTGCGCGGTGACACCGAACCGGCCCGAGGCGACCTGCTTGATCGCCGAACGCCGCCAGTCACCGTTCTCCTCGACCTCGAAGCGAGCCGGATGTTCGCCGCCCTCACCGGAATTCGAGCGACCGCCGAGGCGGTTCATCGCGATCGCGAGGGTCTCGTGCGCCTCGGAGGAGATGGAGCCGTAGCTCATCGCGCCGGTGGAGAACCGCTTGACGATGGCGCTGGCCGGTTCGACCTCGTCGATCGAAATCGGCTTGCGCTCACCGGTCCTGAACTTGAACAGGCCGCGCAGCGAGGCCAGCCGCTCGGACTGATCGTCGACCAGCTTGGTGTACTCCTTGAAGATCGAGTACTGACCGCTGCGGGTGGCGTGCTGCAGCTTGAATACGGTGTCCGGGTTGAACAGGTGGTACTCACCCTCGCGCCGCCACTGGTATTCACCGCCGACCTCGAGCTCGCGGTGCGCGCGCTCGTTGCGGTTCTCCAGGAACGCCACGGTGTGCCGGGCTGCCACATCGGCGGCGATCTCGTCGAGGCCGATGCCGTCCAGATGCGAACGCAGGCCGGTGAAGTACTCGTCCACCAGTTCCTGCGACAGGCCGATCACCTGGAACAGCTGCGCGCCGGTGTAGGAGGCGATGGTGGAGATGCCCATCTTGGACATCACCTTCAGTACGCCCTTGCTCGCGGCCTTGTTGTAGTTCGCGACGGCCTTGCTGTAATCGGCGGCCAGATCGCCGGTGCTGCCCGGCATCTGGAGCCCACCGCGCTCGAGCAGATCCTCGATGGTCTCGAAGGCCATGTACGGGTTGATCGCGGCCGCGCCGAAGCCGACCAGCATGGCCATGTGGTGCACCTCGCGGGCGTCACCGGCCTCGACGACCACGCCGACCATGGTGCGAGTGCGTTCACGCACCAGGTGGTGGTGCACCGACGAGGTCAGCAGCAGCGACGGAATCGGCGCCAGCTTCTCATTGGACTCGCGATCGGACAGCACGATGATCCGCGCACCGCCCTCGATGGCGGCCGAGACCTGGGTGTTGATGGCCTCGAGCGCCTTTCGCAGGCCCTTGCCACCCTTCTTCACCGGGTACAGACCGTGCACGACCACCGAGCGCAGCTCCGGATGCGAGCCGTCGTCGTTGATGTGGATGAGCTTGGCCAGCTCGTCGTTGTCCAGAATCGGCTGCGGGATGGTGATCTGGTGGCAGGACTCCGGGCCGGGATGCAGCAGATCGGCCTCTGGGCCGAGGGCCCGGCGCAGGCTGGTCACCACTTCTTCGCGGATCGCGTCCAGCGGCGGGTTGGTCACCTGCGCGAACAGCTGGGAGAAGTAGTCGAAGAGCAGCCGGGGGCGCGAGGACAGCACCGCGATCGGGGTGTCGGTGCCCATCGAGCCGAGCGCCTCACCGCCGGTCTTGGCCATCGGCGAGATCAGCAGGTTCAGCTCTTCATTGGTGTATCCGAAGATCTGCTGGCGGATCAGCACGCGATCGTGCGACATGTGCACGTGCGGGCGGTCGGGCAGATCGGCCAGCTTGGTCACACCGGCGTCGAGCCATTCCTGGTACGGGTGTTCGGCGGCCAGCTGGCTCTTGAGCTCCTCGTCGCCGACGATGCGGCCCTGCGAGGTGTCGACCAGGAACATGCGGCCCGGCTGCAGCCGGACCTTCTGGACCACCTTGGCCGGATCGATATCGAGGACACCGACCTCGGAGGCCATGACGACCAGACCGTCATCGGTGACCCAGATGCGGCTGGGGCGCAGGCCGTTGCGGTCGAGCACGGCGCCGACCACGGTGCCGTCGGAGAAGCACACCGATGCCGGGCCGTCCCACGGCTCCATCAGCATCGAGTGGTAGCGGTAGAACGCCCGCCGCTGCGGGTCCATGTTCTCGTTACGTTCCCAGGCCTCGGGAATCATCATCAGCACCGCGTGGGGCAAGCTGCGGCCGCCGAGGTGCAGCAGTTCCAGCACCTCGTCGAAGCGCGCGGTATCGCTCGCCCCCGGGGTACAGACGGGGAAGATCTTCTGCAGGCGGTTGTTGCCCGCTTCATCGATGCCGAAGACATCCGAACGCAGCAGTGCCTCGCGAGCCCGCATCCAGTTCTCGTTACCGGTGACGGTGTTGATCTCACCGTTGTGCGCGACCCGGCGGAACGGATGCGCCAGCGGCCACGACGGGAAGGTGTTGGTGGAGAACCGGGAGTGCACGATGCCGAGGGCGGACTCCATCCGGTCGTCCTGCAGGTCCAGGTAGAACGCGCGCAGCTGCGGAGTGGTGAACATGCCCTTGTAGACGAAGGTCTGACCGGACAGGCTCGGGAAGTACACCGACTCCTTGCCGACCGCACCCTCGCCCGCACCGGCCTTGCCCAGTTCGTGCTCGACGCGCTTGCGCACCACGTAGGCCCGGCGCTCCAGATCAATGCCGGACAGCTGCTCGGCCGAACCCCTCGGCGAGCCGATGAAGATCTGGCGGAAGGTCGGCATGGCGTCGCGGGCCAGTGCACCCAGGGTGGACTCGTCGGTGGGCACCTCGCGCCAGCCGAGCACGGCGAGGCCCTCGGATTCGACGATGCGCTCCAGGCCGTAGGCGGCCTTGGTCGCCTCGCGGCGGGCCTGCGGCAGGAAGGCGATACCGGTGGCGTAGGAGCCCTCCGGCGGCAACTCGAAATCGACCACGGCACGGAAGAACCGGTCCGGAATCTGGATCAGGATGCCGGCGCCATCACCACTATTGGGTTCGGCACCTGCGGCACCGCGGTGCTCCAGGTTCAACAGAGCCGTAATAGCCTTGTCGACGATGTCGCGGCTGCGGCGGCCGTACATGTCGACGACGAATGCGACACCGCAGGCGTCGTGCTCGTTCGCCGGGTCATAGAGCCCGATGGGTCCGGGGGACCTGTGGCCAGGAAGTTGCGTCATGCCTCTGCCTTCAAGAAAGTCGGCCTCGATGAATCGGCCTATGGGAAAGGGGCCTTTCGTCGATTGCCTCCGTCAAGACTGCGCCTGTACGTTGCGAAACCAGCCGCGCTGATGGTCTTCTTCGTGCAGTCACGTCTCCAGTTGTCCACCCGCTGCGATGACGTAGGGGTGCTCGTCGGTAACGGAACGCTTACGTGTTCCTTACCTCCGCACGGGTGCGCGCCCGCTACGCTTGGGCACCGGATTTCCGAGCCCGAGCGGGCGCTATTGCCGAACATTGTTGTGTTCGGCATTAAGAGCAAACGATAAGTCAGGTCCTGGGCCCAACCAACTTAGGTCGTGCTAATAACCGGGTCTAGCTGGGCTTCTTCAATTGGTCCTCCACGTGTGCGCGTCGTCCAGTGTAAAGCAGCGAACGCGGTGCGATCGATCCCCTTGGCACCGGGTGCCAACCAGCGAGAACGGGCGCCCAGGACCCGCACCACGCCGCACCCCGCACCCCGAGAACCGGCGCTCACCTGCATCGAAGTGGATTTCCCCTGCTTCGGCCGGGGCAAACCCGATCCGCGGTGGCTAACTCGCCAGCGGGCTGGATGAGAGATTTCCGACAGGGGTGTGACAAGCACACAACCCGATCCGACCGTCCGGACTCTTTTGCTCGATGTGGGATTCAGCACATTTCCAGCAATCGAATTCGAGTGGTTTACAACACATTTACATCGGGCGACACCAGGTGCCGACGACTTGCGGCTTACCGCACACCCAGCTAGGGACCGCACAACGCGGCGGCGGCACGGACCAGCGCCGCCTGATGCAGCGCGTCGCGGCCGGAGGCGAGCATCCCGAAAACGGGAGGTGCCAGGCGCAAGACACAGTTCGGACCGGTTAGCTCGGCGCGGCGCAGTGCGAGTTGGTCGACGATTTCCACATTCACCCGGTCGATCACCGGGCGCACCGACGCCAGGTCGGGCGGCGTGCTCGGCACCGCGGCCGGATCGAAGCGCCAGCGGGTGACCAAGCCGCGCTGGACGATCTTGTTGGCCTCGATCTGTCCGAAGAACACCTGGTAGATCCAGCTTTCCGGAAGTCCGCGGTCGGCGCCGAGGCGCACCATCGCGTTGTATACCTGCGCTTCGCGTTCCGGATCGTCGATCGAGGGCCTGCCGCCGTTCTGCGCGGCGGTCGCCCATTTGGCCGCGGCGACGGCGTCGGCGGTATCCAGGCGTTCGGTCACCAGAGCGACGATGCGATCCAAGGCCGGATCGTCATCGAGTGTTTGCGCACGGCTATCGGGGGCGGCCATCAGCAGAGCCGCTGCCACACACACCAAAACCCTTGCCGAGCCTCGGAAAAACACTCGCAACACCCCGTTCGTCGGCTCGTTCCGGTGCGGTCATTCCTGCCAGATTAAGGGTGAGCGGGCGCACAGGTCCGGCGGTCGAACCGAATTCTGTGAGCCTGAACACATCCCAGGCCGCGTGCTCGGTGTGTCGCGGTCGCGCCTGTCACGCTGTGACAACGAATCAGTGACGGCTTCGGCGGGTTTCGAGCGACCTGCAAGCAGTCGCTAGCGGGCCGCCACTTTGACTTGGGATGTAGAGGATGTGGGATCCCATGACAGTCACCGGCTTGTTCACCTGGCTCGGTGGAGGTGTCGGGCGCGAGCGGGGTGGGACCGAACTCGACTATCCGCATGAGCGGGCGGATTATGCCGTGAGCGGCGCGGTGGTACTGCTGTTCGCGGCGGTGGCCGGGATCGTCGGCACGGTCGCACTTGCCACGGCCGATGCCATGCCGCTGTTCGCGATCGTGTTCGTCGCACTCGTCGTCGCACTGCTGGCGGGTGCGGTGGCTCGTGCCCTGGCGACCGCACGACCGGCCGGTGGTCCGGATCGCCGCGGCCTCGCCGGACGGATCGCGGTCGCGGTCCTGGCCGGGGTATTGGTCGCGGAACTCGCTTCGACGGTGCTGTTCGGCGGCACCATCGATCGGCTGCTGGATGAAAAGGCACAGCGTGCGGTCGATTCCGCACCTGCCGTGGTCACCGCGCGGATCGAACTGAACCGCGCCAAGGGCGATCGCGCCGCACTGGACCAGGCGATTACCAAGGCGCAGGCCGATATCGACCACGCGCTGGTGATCGCGCGCTGCGAATACAACCCGACGCCGGAATGCCCGCAGACCAGGATCACCGGTGTGCCCGGTCGCGGCCCCGAATCGCAGACCGCCAACGCGATGCTCGACGACGCGCGCAAGCAGTTGGCCGCGGCGCAGGATCGGGTGGCCGGACTGGATCAGCGGATCACCAAGGACCAGAAGGCACTCGACACCGGCGGTTCCGCCGCCTTCGCCGATGCCGATCGCGGCCTCGGCGCGCGCTGGCTGGCCATGAACGACTACACCACCGGTACCGCGGGCGCATTCCTGCTGCGGGTGCTGAGCATCCTCACCTTCGTCCTGCTCGCGCTGCTGCCGCTGATCCTGCGGTGGTGGCGTGGGGAGACCTCACTCGATCGGCGACTGGCCTTCCACACCGTGCAGGACCGCGCCGAGCGCAGCGCCGACGCCGCGATCGCGGTGAAACGCGCCGAGGTGCGGACCGAGGCCGAAAACCTGCGCACCGAACAACAATTGACCGCCGCCCGACTGGCCGTCGAGGCCGATACCGCCATCGATCGGGAGCGTCAACGCACCCGGATCATCGCCGCCATCGGCGGGTTGGAAATCGGCATCACGGACCCGGGGCGAGGCGAACTTCCAGCCGGAACGGCTGGCGACCGAGAGGACAGCTCCGTGTCTCATGAGGTTACCCCCAATCTTCCGGCCACCGTGAGTGCGGGTGCGCTCGCACCGACCGGCGGCGCAGGCGCGGTGGTGCCGCATACCGCCTCGGCCGCCCCCGCCGCACCCAAGGGCGGCGGCCTGGAACTTCCGCTGATCGGCACCGTGCCGTTCTCCGATACCGCGGCCCGCTTCATCCGACCGCTGGTACCCGCGTTCGTCGCCAATGCGATCGACACGGCCACCCACCCGCTGCGCACCGCACGCCAGGCATTCGAAGAGGTCGAGGAGATCACCTTCACCCTGCGCCGCACCCGCAAGGTGACCGTCGACTCCCAGGATTCGCATGCCCCGGCCATGACCCAGCCCCCGCACCCCGGCTACCAGTTGCCCGCTACCCCCGACTCATGGCACGCCCACCGCGTCGCAGCCACCGTCGTCGACGCGGACTACACCCAGCACCCCCACTACTCCGCCCTCCCCCAGCCCACCTCCCAGGGCTACGGCCTCCCCCAGCCCAACCGCCACGACGAACTCTCGACCCGCCCCCGCAACGAACTCCCCGGCCACCGCAGCTCGAGGGAACTGCCGCCCGCCAACTGACCAGTCACCGGCAGCGCTGACTGCCATTGACATCGCTGCGGCGCATTAGTCTGCAACGCATGCCCGACAGTGACTTGCGGACCGTGCCGGATGCGGGGGCTGCCCCGTGGGGGTCGCGGCTGCTCGGGTCGGCGGCGGAGTCGGCGGGGAAGCGGCGGATTCGGGTGCAGTTGCTGTTGACCGTGCCGTTGTTGATCGCGAATGTCACCGGGATCACCGTCTCGATCGCCTTGATCGGCTTCGTATTGCCCGGGCCGACGGTGTTCACCAGGCGGCTGGTGCTGCTCAATTTCGTTGCGACACCGCTGTACGGGGTGCTGGCGCTGCTGATCGGGATGTGGTGGGGCACGACGCGCGGACTGCGTGCGTTGCGCTGGGCCATCGATCCGGATCAGGTGCCGAACGAGGCGGAACAGATCGCGGCCACGCGGGTGCCGATGCTGCTCGTAGGGTGCCAGGCGGTGCTCTGGCTGGGCGGGATGGCGCTGCTGACCACGCTGTACGGACTGTCGGATCCGGCGCTGATTCCGAAAATCGTCTTCGGCATCGGGATCAGCGCAATCGTGGTGTCCGCCAATAGTTATCTGATCATCGAGTTCGCGCTGCGACCCTCGACCGCCCGGGTACTGGAGGCGGCGGCCTCACGACGGCGGCGCGGTATCGGTGTCTTCGGCCGGTCGATTCTAGCCTGGACGCTCGGCTCCGCGGTGCCGGTCGCAGGCTCCATGGTGCTCGCCATCATGGCACTGACCATG
This sequence comes from Nocardia pseudovaccinii, assembly GCF_050942345.1. NCBI lineage: Bacteria > Bacillati > Actinomycetota > Actinomycetes > Mycobacteriales > Nocardiaceae > Nocardia > Nocardia pseudovaccinii. The sequence goes on along the minus strand of NZ_CP192074.1, from coordinate 58,195 downwards.
GACACCGTGAGCACGGCGCGGTTGGCGGTGTGCGTGCTGGCGCTCGGCGGGGCCGGGCTCTGCTTCGGTCTATTGCTGATGGCGCAGACGCTTTCGGCGACGGTCGCACCCATCCGAGGTGTGCGGCGCGCGCTGCGTCGGGTGGAGGACGGCGATCTCGATGTCGCGGTCACGGTATACGACGGCACCGAATTGGGTGAACTGCAAAGCGGATTCAATCGCATGGTGGCGGGACTGCGTGAGCGCGAACAGATCAGAGACCTGTTCGGCAGACATGTCGGCCACGAGGTGGCGGAGGCGGCGCTCGAGCGCGAGCCGAATCTCGGCGGGGTGGAGCGCGAGGCCGCCGTGCTGTTCATCGACATCATCGGCTCGACAACCATGACCGCCACCCGTCCCGCCACCGAAATCGTCGCCATCCTGAACAGTTTCTTCGAGATCGTGGTCGACGAGGTCGAAGGGTGCGGCGGCCTGCTCAACAAGTTCGAGGGCGACGCGGCACTCGCCGTCTTCGGCACGCCGGCACCGCTCGACGACGCGGCAGGCGCGGCCCTGTCGTGTGCCAGAGCAATCCGAAACCGCTTGACCGCCAAAGCGTCCGACTTCACCGCCGCCATCGGCGTTGCCGCGGGCCGCGTCGTCGCGGGCAATGTCGGCGCGCACCAACGCTACGAATTCACCGTCATCGGCGATGCGGTCAACGAGGCCGCCCGACTCTGCGAACTCGCCAAAGCCGACCCCAACCGCCTGCTCACCTCGGCATCCACCATCGCCGCCGCCGATCCGTCCGAAGCAACGCACTGGCAGGTCGGCGAATCCGTCACCCTCCGCGGGCGCGTCATACCGACCCAACTCGGCAGGCCACAGTAGGACGATCGCCACCGATCAGCACCCGCCGGTGGCGAAGTCCCGAAAGCCATACCTACCGAGGTCACAACGGTTACGTGCGACCAGTCCGCAAGCGGAAGGCCACCACCGCGGCGATCAGTAGCACCACCGCCGTGCCGATAGCCGCGGCGTGTACGCCCGAGACGAATGCTTCGTGCACCGAACTCAGAAATCCCTCCGCCACCGATTCCGGCAGCTGCCGAGCGAATTCGGTAGCGCCGCCGAGGGATTCCGACGCCGCACCGACCTGTGCGCTCGGTACCTGGGACAGGTCGAGCCCACTCCGGAACACCGCCATGGTCACGCTGCCGAGGACCGCGACCCCGAGTGCGATACCGCTCTCGTAGGCGGTCTCCGAAACCGCCGCGGCCGCACCGGCCCGCTCGGCCGGAGCCGAACTCACCACCAGATCCGACGAAACCGTCAGTGCCACACCGACGCCCGCCCCGATGAACAGGAACCCGAGAGTGAACGGCACCTTACTGGCCGCCGCATCCGGGCTCAGCCACAGGAACAGCGCCGCACCGACCGCGGCGAGCACCAGCGCACCACCGAGCACCTGTCCGGGACGCAGCACCCGCACCAACCACGCCGCCGCCAGCGAAGCGAATACGCTGGCCGCGAGACCGGGCAGCAGGAGCAGTCCGGCCTGCATCGGCGAATGCCCTAGCACCAACTGCAGATACTGCGAACCGGAGAACAGCACGCCGGCCAGTGCGAATACCGCGAGCAGATTGGTGAGCACCGCGGTGCGGAACCTGGGCAATGCGAACAGCTTCAGGTCGAGCATCGGATGCGCGAGACCCCGCTGCCTGCGCACGAACAGCACACCCGCGATCACGCCGATCGCCGCGAACACCAAGAGGCGCAGGCTCATACCGTGCGCCGCGGACTCCTTGACCGCATATACCACCGGCACCATGGCCAGCATGGACAGCACCGCGCTCGCCAGATCGAAGCGACCGGGCTTCGGGTCGCGGGATTCCAGAATCAGCACCGGGCCAACCGCGAGCAGCACCAGCATGACCGGCAGATTCACCAGGAATACCGAACCCCACCAGTAATGCTCGAGCAGCCAGCCACCGAGCAGCGGACCGGCCGCCGCACCGCCACCGGCCATCGCGGCCCAGACCGAGATGGCGACGGTGCGCTGTCGCGGATCCAGGAACATCGACCGGATCAGACCCAGCGTCGCGGGCATCAGGGTCGCACCGGCGACACCCTGCAGCACACGTGCGGCGATGAGCATCTCCGGATCGACCGACCAGGCGGCGAGCACCGAAGCGAGACCGAATCCGACGGCGCCGATCAGCAGCAACCTACGCCGCCCGATCCGGTCACCCAGATTGCCCATCACGACGAGCAGTCCGGCCAGCACGAACGAGTACACGTCGATGATCCACAGCAGCTGCGGCGTGGTCGGCGCCAGTTCCGCGCTGATCGCGGGCACCGCGAGGTCGAGCACGGTCGCGTCGACGGCGAGCAGCAGCAGGGCCAAGGCCAGTACCACCAGTCCGGCCCAATCACGCGCCGTGGCACGCGGCACCGACCCGGTGTCCTTCTCGATCTGTGTGGTCATCGCCTTCTCGACTTCCATCGCTGATTCTTATTACCGTCCAGACGGTACAGTAAATTGACCTTACCGTCCAGCCGGTATAGTGATCGGCGTGACAGCGAACACCCGCGACCGGATCCTGGACGCACTCGAGACCCTGCTGCTGGAAAAGGGCATGTCCCAGGTGACCCTGGAGAATGTCGCCGCGACCGCCGGGGTCTCCAAAGGCGGCCTGCTCTACCACTTCAAAAGCAAGGACGCCCTGCTCGCGGGCCTGGTGCGCCGACTGAGCGAACGCGCCGAAGAACAACTCGGCGCGGCCGTCGCCAAGGGCTCATCCGTCGCCGAGTGGTATCTGCAGACCCCGAATCCGAACAGCGCCACCGACGCACTCGAATTGGCGCTCTACCGTTCGACGGTCGCCGCCATGCGCACCATCGACGCCAACTCCGGCCCCGACACAGACGAGGTACAGCAGGCGCTATCGGAGATGATGGACAGCTGGTCGCAGGGCCTGGACAAGGACATCGACGATCCGGTGCGGGCCGACATCATCCGTTTGGTCGGCGACGGCGTCTATCTGCGCGCGCTGATCGGCCTCCCGCCGGTCGACCCGACGCGATACCGGAAAGTCGTGGAACGACTGCTCGAGCGCTGAGCAGACGCACCATCCGGATGTTGCGCCCCGCCTGGCGGGTCGCCGACGACTAGACTCGGCCGCGTGTTACCAGCCGCCGAGCCGGCCGGTGCCGTCGGGGCGGGGAACGATCCGGTGCCAACCTCCCCTGGAACGACGGTGCCGATCCGCCCACTGAGCTTTCGCGAACTGCTCGACGAGCCGTTCGCGCTGATCCAGGCGAATGTCGTCGTGCTGGCGGGCACGACCGCGATCGGACTCGTCATCGCCGAACTGCTGGTCGTCGCGATTACCGGCGGGATCTCCTATCTGACCGACGGCTCCGACGCGGGCACCGCGTGGGCGGCGATCCTGTCGACGGCGGCCGCCGCCTGGTTGCTGCGGTTCCTGCTGCGCGGGATGACGGTCGCCCTCGGACTCGCGACGGTCGCCGGATCGCCGATCGGCTGGCGCACGGCGCTGAGCCGGGTGGGTGCGGTCACAGGTCCGCTGTTGGCCTTCCACGTGCTGTTCTCGCTGGTCGGCATCGGCGTGCTGATCGTCGGCAGCCTGCTGATCATCACGTATCCGTTCGCGTTGATCTGGCTCGGCTATCTGCGGGCCGGACGGTTCGTCGTGGTGCCGGTGATCTTCGTCGAACGGACCACGCACGCCGGAGCGGTCGCACGCTCGAAACTGCTCGTCCAGGGGGCGCAGTCGTCGATAACCGGATTGTGGTTCGCCTGCCGTGCCTTGGTCGTCCTTGTTGCCGTGCCGCTGCTCGGCATTCCGTGGTACCTCTCGGATTTCACCGGCACTCATCGCTGGCAGGTCATCGTCCTGCTGTCGACTTCCGCGCTGTTGATCATCGCCTTCGGTGAGGTGGTCGAGTCGGCGACGCGGGTGGTCTCGTATGTGGATCGCCGATGCCGCCGCGAGGGGCTCGACATCCGCGTCCCCGGGACGGATAAACGATGACAGAACCCACAGCACCGCCACCACCACGACTCGGCCCCGCCGCCGCCCACCGCGACGCCGCCGAAAACGCCGCACTGCACCGGGATTTCGACACCGCGCTGCGCGAGCGCTTCCGCGCGGTACTACGCGGCCTGGAACAGCGCGGCATGCTGGAGGTCCGCCGCTCGCGGACCGCGCGGGAAACCGCCGACGACGCGACCACCGCGCTGCCGCTCGAGGATGCGAGCGAATTACACCCGGCCGCACACAGTTTCGACGAGGTCGTGTACGGCGGCCGCCGCGCCACCGAGGACGAGTACCGACGCCTCGAATATGCCGACCGCTACTCGCGCAGCGCTCCACCGCCCGCACCGGAACCGGTCGAAGCGACGATCACCGAGAAGACCAAGACCCGCCGACAACTTCCGCCGCTGCCGGACCTGCTGCGCAATCCGAAATTCTGGGCCGCGCTGCTGGCCGCCATCGCGCTGGTCGTGCTGCTGTACGCGGTGTTGAATTCGTGTGCCGCGCCCGCGCCGCACAAGCCGACATCGCCGGATATTCCGCCGCCCAAACCCCCCGAACACCATCCGGATGACAACCGCGACGACTCCGGCTTCGGCGCGGGCCAGGACTCCATCTTCGGCAGGCTGCCCGCACCGGTCGCCTTCGGCGGCCTGCAATTCCTCATCGCCGCGGCGGTGCTGGTGTGGTGGCGGGCGCGTCGCCGCGGTGCGCTGGTCGGCGAACCGCGCCCCGTGGAAGTGGCCGCGAACGAGCTGCTCGGCGGCCAGGCGGCGCTCTATCGCCGGTCGAAGGACCACGAACATGTCGCGGCCCGGCTGCGCGCCGCCACCCTGCGCCGCATCCGCCCGATGCTCGGCGTCGGCACCGATGTCACGCCGGACCGGCTTGTCGCGACCGTCGCCGCGCGTACCAGAGCCGATCCGGCCATGGTCGGTGCCGCGCTGTACGGACCGGTGCCCGATGCGAGCACCCTGCAACTCGTTGCCACACAACTCGAATGGATAGAGGCGGAGGTCGGATGACCAGCACGGACACCAACCACACCCCGACCGCCGAGGAGGCGGGCGCCGCATTCGCCGCACTGCGTGCCGAGATCGGCAAGGCGGTGATCGGCAACGACACCGCGATCATGTACCTGGTGCTCGCCCTGCTCTGCCGCGGCCATGTCTTGCTGGAAGGCGTTCCCGGCGTGGCGAAGACGCTGCTGGTCCGTGCGCTCGCTACGGCCCTGGATCTGGAACATGCCAGGGTCCAGTTCACCCCGGACCTGATGCCGGGCGATGTGACCGGTTCGCAGATCTACGATCCGCACACCACCGAATTCACCTTCCGGCACGGTCCGGTCTTCACCAATCTGCTACTCGCCGACGAGATCAACCGCACGCCACCGAAAACCCAATCGGCGCTGCTGGAATCGATGGAGGAGCGTCAGGTCTCGGTGGACGGGAAGCCGCAGCCGCTGCCGGACCCGTTCGTCGTGGTCGCCACCCAGAATCCGATCGAACAGGAGGGCACCTATCCGCTGCCGGAGGCGCAACTGGACCGGTTCCTGTTCAAAGTCGATATCCAATTGCCCGGGCGCGACGACGAATTCCGCATTCTGCAGCGGCACGCGGGCGGCTTCGATCCGCGCGATCTGACCGCCGCCGGTCTGCGTCCGGTCGCGGGACCGGCGCATATCGCCGCGGCGCGGGCGGCGATCACCCGGGTCACCATCAGTCCGGAAGTGCTCGCCTACACGGTGGATATCTGCCGGGCAACCCGCAATTCCCCGGCGGTCCAGCACGGTGCGTCCACCCGCGGCGCGACCGCGCTGATGGCGGCCTCGCGCGCGTTCGCATGGCTGAACGGGCGCGGGTTCGTGACGCCGGACGATGTGAAATCGGTTGCGGTCGCGGTACTTCGGCATCGGCTGCATCTGCGGCCCGAGGCGGAGTTGGACGGTGTGACGACCGAGGGCGTCATGTCGTCACTGCTGCTTTCGGTTCCGGTTCCGGTGTAGCGCGTGGTCGTTACCGGTCGGCTCGCCCTGACGGCGGCGGTGCTCGCGCTGTTCGTCTGCTTCGTCATGCCGTCGTGGCTCGGTGTCGTCCTCATGACGAGTGTGCTCGCCGCCCTTGTACTTTTCGACCTCGGCACGGTGGCGCGAGCACGCGACCTCACGCTGACCAGGGAGTCGTTGACCGTGATCCGGCTCGGGCGCAGCGCCGAGGTGGAACTCGGCGTGGTGAACAACGGAACCAGGACCGTGCGCGGACGGCTGTGGGACGACTGGCCCGGCAGCGCTCGCGCTGAAACCCGCACGCACCGACTGGATCTGCCGCCCAACACCCGCATGCGAGTACAAACCGCTTTGACACCGACTTACCGCGGCGATCGAGTCGCCGGTCCGGTGACGGTGCGATTGTTCGGCCTGCTCGGTATGGCCGGATGGCAGAGTCGCCACACTGTGCCCGCGCGGGTCCGGGCGCTGCCGGAATTCCGCAGCGAACGGCTGCTGCGCTCGAAAGTCAAACGGCTGCAACATCTCGAGGGCCGCAATGTCGCGAATATGCGCGGTCAGGGCACCGAATTCGATTCCTTCCGTGAGTATGTCGCCGGTGACGATGTGCGGGCCATCGATTGGCGCGCGACCGCCCGCGCCACCGATGTGCTGGTGCGCACCTGGCGTCCGGAACGCAACCGGCACATGCTGATGGTGCTCGACACCGGCCGCATCAGCGCGGGCCGCGTCGGCACCGGTACCCGGCTGGACGCGAGTATCGAGGCCGCCCTCCTGCTCGGCGGATTGGCCGCGGCCGCAGGCGATTCGGTGGATCTGCTCGCCTACGACCGGCGGGTCCGCACCGAGGTCCGTGGTGTGGGCGGTCGCCGCCTGCAACTGAAACTCATGCACGCCATGGCGGGCGTCACCCCCGCACTGGTCGACACCGACAGCGCGGGCCTGGTCCGCGCTGCCATCCAACGCGCCCGCCGCCGCAGTCTGGTCGTCTGGTTCACCAGTCTGGACGGGGCGGCCGTCGAAGAGAATCTGCTACCGGTCCTGCCGACTCTGGCCCAACGCCACCGCGTCCTGATCGTCTCGGTCACCGATCCCGACGTCGCCGCGGCCGCCACCAAACGCGACACCCTCGCCGACCTCTACCCCGCTGCCGCCGCCGAATCCCTGATCGCCGAACGCGCCCTGGTCCAGGAATCCCTGCGCCGCATGGGCATTGATGTAGTCGCGGCCTCCCCGGAGCGCCTCCCCGAAGCCCTTGCCGACGAATACCTGGAGCTGAAGCAGTCCGGCACCATGTGACTCCACGATCGCTCGGCCGCGGACACGAAGTCGCCTCGGCATCGATGTCGATCCGGGAACACTGCATTATCCGGATTGCGAGCTCCCGCTCCGGGGCGAGCAATTCCTCGGCGAGCGAACGATCCCACGAACCCTGCCCACAGACGGGCAATCAGAACCAGCCCGACTACAAGCCAGGGTGCAGCGCCGACCATAGAAGCCACGAACACGCTCCTCAACCGCCAGCGAGTCAACGTTCCCCCAGCGCGGCGGTCGTGCAGCCCAGCTCGGGTCACCGCCGAATGACCGTGTTGCAGGTGGAGACTCAGCTCGCGCGGGCGATCGGCATCGGGCGCGGACCTGCCATCACCATCGGCGTGATGATCGGCGCGAGCGTGCGGCGTTGGCGCTCGGCGATCACCGCGCCGAGGATCTGTACGGGCGGATACCCGGCAGGTACCGGGATCTGCAGGCGGTCACAGACGGCGAGGAGCAGGGTGTGGCCGAGGTTCGCCTGTGCGGCGGGGCTCAGGGTGTTGATGCGGGACAAGTACTGGCGTACCGCGAGTGCGAGATCCTCGGTGATGCCGGACAGGTCCAACTGTCCGGACCAGGCGACCAGCCACGGCGGTGCGACGGCCAGGAGCGGGAAGGGCACGCGGCGCTGGCTGTGCACGACAACGGTGCCCGCGAGCACATCGCCGACCCGGCGCGCATTCGGCGAACACATCGAAGTGATCACTCCGACCGCACCGAATGCGCCCAACATCCAGAAGTCGACGATCACACCCGCCAGACCGCGGGTCAGGGCGTGGCGGAAATCGATCGGCCCGCCGTCACCGCGCACCACCCGCAGCCCGAGCGCGAGCTTGCCGACGGTCCGGCCGCGCATGAGGGTTTCGCAGACCACCGGATAGCCGACCAGCGTCCCGACGATCGTGGTGATCGCCGCCGCGCTGTACCACGCGGAGTCGGCGCCGAAGTAGAGCAGCGCCACGCTCAGGCCGAGCATCAGCATGCTGCCCAGCATGAATTGCACCAGCACGTCCAAGAGGAACGCGGTGGCCCTGGTCGGGATCCGGGCGATCGGCAGCTCGAGTGCGACCGCTTCGCCGGTGGTGAATTCAGCCATGTCGATAGCATTCTTCCGACCGGCGGTATGGGAGGCAACCAATGGACGTAGATGCGTACAGCTACGCACAGCGGGGGGCATGGGATCGGCTGGCCTATCTGGCCGGGCGGCGCAAGCTCAGCGGCGCGGAGGCCGACGAACTCGTCGCGTTGTACCGGCGCACCTCGCAGCAGCTGGCGCGGCTGCAATCGCACAGTCCGGATCCGGAACTCATCGCCGGACTCAGCGCACTGCTGACCAAGGCGCGCGGCCGGGTGCTGGGCACCAAGGGCGACGCATGGAGCCAGGTCGGCCGGTTCTTCACGCACCGCTTCCCCGCGACGCTGTATCGGGCGTGGCCGTGGTGGGTCGCGGTGGCGGCGGTCTTCATCATCATCTCCACCGGTCTGGCCGTCTGGATCGCCGGTTCCGGTTCGGCGCGCGATCTGTTCGGCATCTCCGATCACAACGACTGGCTCACCGCACCCGGCGGCGAATTCGAGACCTACTACTCCGAACATCCGCACGACGCGTTCGCCGCGCAGGTGTGGACCAATAACGCATGGGTGACGGCGATGGTGTTGTTCACCGGGGTGCTGATCCTGCCCGCGGTGTACCTGCTGTTCGGAAACGCGCTCAATACGGCGGTGACCGGCGGGCTGATGGCCGATGCCGGTCGGCTCGATTCGTTCTTCGGATTCATCCTCCCGCACGGCACGCTCGAGCTGACCGCGATCTTCGTGGCGGGCGGGGTCGGCCTGAAGCTGGGCTGGACGCTGATCGATCCGGGAAGGTCGAGTCGGCTGGAGGCGGTCGCGCGCCAGGGCCGGGCCACCGCGACGGTCGCGCTCGGTCTGGTCGCGGTGCTGCTGGTCTGCGGGCTGCTGGAAGGTTTCGTGACACCGAGTTCGCTGCCCGTGCCGGTGAAGGTCGGCATCGGATTCATCGCGGAGGCACTGTTTCTCGGCTACGTCTTCGTAGTGGGTCGCCGGGCCGCACTCGAACAGGACGCACGAGCCGCCGCGACACTGGGATTCGGTGGCGCTGAAGAGGATTCCGCGAAACGGTGGCAGACAACGCCGAGCACACGGTGAGTAGAATGGGTCCGGGCAATCGGTAGCAACGCTACGTAACGACCGAGATTCGAAGTCCCCCAATTGAGTTCCGCTGGCCGCAGCGAGTCCAGCTCAGCTGCGGCCAGCGTTACCGTCAACTCTACACAATCGTTATCCCGACGCAACCCTCCCCGCCGAGGTCAGGCGTATAAAGCAGCACCCCAGCAAACCCATGTGGGCACATCGTTTTTCCGTAGTCCAGCAAACTTTCGGCGGTCATTCGGCGGCCGAAACCAGACCTCGGAACCGACCTTCGGCGCGCGATCCCAGATCACGATCCAGAAACCACAGGTGGTCGACAAACATTCTTCGAGCGATTAGCTGCATTGTTAACATAGAGTCCTCAATGGTTACAAAATGCCATTCGGACCTGCGCATTCACCGTCTCATAATTGGTGTTGCTGAGAGTTGGATGAGGTAAAAGAAACTTCAGGTTGGTTTACTGCGTTATAAACGTGATCTACACCTAGCCGTAACCCACCGGGGTGGACTTACATCCGGTCAAGATCATGATTAACCAGGTGCGCAAACGCAGTCGATGGGGTACCGAATCGGACCACGGTCAGCACCACGGCCGCAACCATAACCGACTCTGTGATCTCTGCCACCTTCCTCGCTCGACCTGGCCGGATCGGGCGAAAACGACAGTGCGACAGCCGAAACGCGGCCCCGCACTACGCATGCGGGGCCGCGTGACGTACGTCTCAGGCTTCGGCCAGACCGAGCCGCCCGTACGCCAAACGCAACGGCTTCGGCGCGTACCAAGCCGCCCGGCCGAGCAGTCGCATCGCGACCGGCACCAGCACGCCGCGCACCAGTGTCGCGTCGATCAGGATCGCCAACCCGGCGCCGAGTCCGAAGAACTGGATGAACCGGACGTCACTGCTGGTGAAGGCCAGGAAGCTGATCGAAATCAGCGCCGCCGCGGTGGTCACCAAGCGTCCGGTGCGGGCCAGTCCCTCGACAACCGCTTCCTTCGTGGACGCACCGCGATCGTGCAGTTCCTTGATCCGGCTGATCACGAAGACCTCGTAGTCCATCGACAGTCCGAAGGTGATGCAGAACAGCAGCAGCAACATCGAAACATCCAGCGGCGCAGGGGTGAATCCGATCAGTCCGGACAGGTGCCCCTGCTGGAAGACGAACACCATCAGCCCGAGCGTGGCGGCCAGACTCAGCACATTCGACAGCAGTGCGCGCAGCGGCTGCACGATGCTGCCGGTGAACAGGAACAGCAGCACGAAGGTCGTCACGACGATCCACCCGATGGCGATCGGCAGTTTCGCGCCGATCGAGGCGAGGCTGTCGCGCAGTTCGGCCACCTGTCCGCCGACCAGCGCATTGGCACCGGCCGGACCGGGCACATCACGCACGCGATCGACCAGATCGCGGGCGGCGGACGAATTGCGGTCCAGATCGGTGAGTACGGTCAGGCGCTGCGCGTCCGGGCGGGCGAACCTGGCATCGGCGGGTGTGCTCGCCGTCAGCTCGCCGTGGACGAACGTGCCCGCACTCGAATCGACCTGGGTAACATGCTCGACCCTGGACAGGGTGCGCGCGTAATCCGCGAGCGGCGCTGCGGCAACACCCGTTTCGGTGATCACCGACAGCGCGTTGACATCGCCGCCGCCGAAGTCGTCCCGCATCGCGTCACCGACCTGGCGCACCTCGGTACTGGTCGGCAGCACCCGATCGTCGGGCGTACCGAACTGGACGTGCAACAGCGGCGCGGCGGCGAGCAGCAGCACCGCCACCACCGGCACACCCGCCAGTAGCGGCCGACGCATCGCGAATCCGGCCACTCCAGCCCAGAACGGCGTTGCGTCACCACGGATTCCACGGACACCGGGCACCCGCCAGGCATCGGTCCGCACGCCGAGCACCGCGAGCAGCGCGGGCAATACGACCACCGCGGCAATGGCGGAGATGGCGACCACGCCGATGCCGCCGTAGGCGAAGGACCGCAGGAAGTACTGCGGGAAGATCACCAGCGCGGACAGGGCCGCCACGACGGTGGCCGCACTGAAGGCGATGGTGCGTCCGGCCGTCGATACGGCAGCGATCACCGCATCGTCGGGTTCGGCTCCGGCCGCGCGGCGTTCACGGAAGCGGCTGACCATCAGCAGGCCGTAATCCACCGCGAGCCCGAGTCCGAGTCCGGTGGTCAGATTCACCGCGTAGATCGACACATCGGTGACGGAACCGAGGATCGAGAGTTCGGTGAAGGTGCCGAGAATGGCGATCCCGCCGACCACCAGGGTGAGCAGCGCGGCGACCACATTGCCGAAGGCCAGCACCAGCAGCGCCAGAATCAGCGGCACCGCAACGGCTTCCGCGAGGCCGAGATCCTTGCCGATCTGCTTGGTGATCGAGTGGAAGATCGCGGTGCCGCCGCCGACCTTGATCTGCGCGACCGGACCGTCGGCGCGGTAGGTCTCGACGATCGAGGCGGCGGACTTCTCCTTTTCGGTGGCGTCTTTGTCGACGTTGCCCGCCAGGACGACGGCCTCGGTGCCGTCCGCTGAGCGCATGGCCGGTGATCCGGTATCCCAGTACGAGACGACATTGGTCAGGCGCTGGTCGGCCGCGAGCCGCCGAGCCAGATCGCGGCCGATGGTGGCGACCGCGGTGTCGTCGACCGTTCCCTGTTTCGCCTCGATCAGGAAGACGTAGTCGGTGTCGGCGCCGAATTTGTCGGCCGATCGGTTCAACGCGGCACTGGATTGGGCATTGGGATCCTGCTGGCCGCCGGGCTGCATCTTGCTGAAGGCCGTCGCGCCGACCACACCACCCGCAATGAGGGCGAGCACGCCGACGACCAGGATCCAGCGGGCGCGGTGGACAACGAATCTGCCGAGTGTTTCGAACATATCGGGTCTCCGATCGGGCATGTTGTCATGCGTAAACTTTATGGGTGTTAACTTGCCACGCCATGTGTGCGGGTGTCAACATCGATGCGATGACAGATTCGGAAACAGCAGCGAAGCGCGCCACCCGCGACGGCCCGTATCACCACGGCGACCTGCGCAATGCCCTGGTGCGCGCCGCCGCCGAACTCGCCGAAACCGGCGGGCCGGAGGCGGTGACCGTGCGCGCGGCCGCCCGGCATGTCGGCGTCACGCCGACCGCGGCCTATCGGCACTTCACCAATCACGAGGAGTTGCTGAACGCGGCACAGGAACAGGCTCAGCACACCCTGTTCGGCGCAATGGCCGAGACGATGGCGAGCTTGGCGCCGCCCGCGGACGCGATCACCCGACTGGGCGCGGTGGGCCGGGGCTACATCACCTTCGCGCTGCGCGAACCAGGCCTGTTCCGCACCGCGTTCTGCGGCGATCAGATGCCTTCGCCCGCCTTCGATCTGCTGGCCGGACTCCTGGACGAACTCGTCGACGTCGGCTTCCTCGCCCCGGCGGACCGACCGGACGCCGAATACGCCGCCTGGTCAACGGTGCACGGTATGGCCTCGCTGATCATCGACGGCGTACTCGACGACCTCGACGACGCGGCCAGGGATAGCGCGATTCACCGGGCCCTCACGGTGGTCGAACGGGGTTTGGCCACCGGACCGAATGCCCCCGACTTCAGCTGACGCGCAGGATTCCAGTGATCGTGCCCTGCAGGATCTTGCGGTCGTGCGTGATCAGCGGCGAGGTCTGCAGCGGGTCGTCGACGATGGTTCCGGCCAGCGGCCTATGCGAAATCACCGCGCCGGTATCGGGATTCACGACGGTGAACGCATAGCCGTCGAGCGGGGTGGTGATGTCGAGTCCGACGCGCGTCACGGTGTAGATCGCGCCGTCGGCGGTGGACAGATGCGGAACGGCCGCGCTGCGAACGGTGTTCTCCCACACCGTATGGCAGCCGGTGTCGTCGACATCGACCCTGGTCATCCCACCGACGAACGGCGCGGAGGCCGGAACGGCCTGGCCCGCGCCCTCGGGGACCGTGGGGTACGGGTAGCCGTAGGTGCTGGCGACGAACAGCGACCGGCCGATGCCGATCGGCGAGTTCTCGCTGCCCGCACCGCCACGGGTGAGCACCGGTTGCGAGCACACCAATTGTCCGGTGCCGGAACGGAAAACAAGTGCGTTGACCTGTCCGTCGGCATTGTCGACGATGGTCAGATATTCCGCGCCGGAGGTGGGCCCGAAGTAGGTCGGGGTGGAGCCGGTACCCCAGCTGAGTTGGCCGGGCTTGCGCGCCGATCCGCGATCGTAGGCCGCGCGCCACAGCACCTCCGGTCGCCCGGTGGCGTCGGCGCGCAACTCGTACAGCGCGTGCGTGGTGGCGACCGCGACCCGACCGCTCGGTGCCGACGAAATGCTGTTGGCCACCGACTCACCCGCGGGCAGCGCAACGGTGGCCGCCGCACCCGTGGGCGTCACCAGACCGACGAGACTCTTGCCGGTGGCGAACCAGACATTGCCGGACCAGTCGGGCACCAGCCCGGTCACGTTGTCGCCCACCGGAATTACCGAGCCGAGATCGGTGGACGAATCGATCGACAGCCGCCATTGGCCCGCCGCGTCACGCGAGTGGCCGACGCGGAGCAGAGTGCGGTTACCGTCCACGATGACCAGGCGGTCGGCATTGTCGAGATAGGCATACACACCGCCGAGCAGGCTGCCCTTGGCGATCTCGAGCGAAGCCAGCGGCGTGCCCACCGGACCGGCGAAGGACGCATCGAGCAGATGGATGGTCGGAGTCTGGCCGATCACGGGTGTGCACAGCGCGACGACCAGATTGTCCGACCCTTGCAGCAGCGTCGGACATGCCGAAGCCAATGGATACCCGGCCACCGAAATCCCGCCGGTGCCAGGCCCGGCCAGCGGCGTCGCATCCGACGATCCGGCATCACCGTGCATGGTCGCGGTGCCGAGCGGCCCGAGGTACGGATTCGGCGGCGCCAGCGGACCCCACGATCCCGCCGCCTCGGCAGTACCGATCGGCGCGAGCGCCAAGACGGCGGCGGCAAGGAGTACCAGCGGTGATCGCATCAGGTCAGCTCGCTCCCCCGCCTCCCCGCGCCTTTTGCCGATCGCCGAGAGCCACGCCGGTGCCGTCGCGGACCGGCGGTCACGTGTGAGTCGAGTTCTGGACGTACCCGACGAGTTACCCATGTTCATACGAAATCAGTGGTCCATCTGGCATGTCTTGCCGTGTCCGATTCGGAATGTCGGTCGATACTATGAGCGCTATGAACGGAATCCGGACCCGCGTGCTGTCCACGATTGCCGGTCAACTCGGCAATCCGCACGGAACGCTCGGCAAGGGCTTCGCCTTCATGCTCAATCGCGGTAATAAGCGCGCCATCGCGGGCGCGGTCGATGCGGCCGATATCGCCGCGGGTGCGACGGTCGCCGATATCGGATTCGGCGGTGGCGCAGGACTTTCGATGCTGCTCGAGCGGGTCGGCACGAACGGGACGGTGCACGGTTTCGAGATCTCGCCGGACATGTTGACCAGGGCGAAGTCGAAGTTCGCCGCGGAAATCGGTACGGGCCGAATGCAACTCGCGCCGGGCTCGATGACCGATCTGCCGCTGGCCGATGACGCACTCGATGCCGCCATCACCGTCAACACCGTCTACTTCGTGCCGGATCTGGCCGCCGCGTTTGCCGAACTCGTGCGCGTCGTGCGTCCCGGTGGCAGCCTCGTCGTGGGTATCGGCGATCCGGACGCGATGGCGAAAATGCCGTTCACCGCATACGGTTTCACGCTGCGGCCGGTGGCCGAGGTGATCGCCGCGCTGGAAGGCGCGGGCTGCACTGTCGACCATAAGAAACTCGCCGATCCGCCGATTCCGCATCACCTGCTCGTCGCCCGGCTCGCCTGACTACATCAGTGCGCCGCCGTCGATGCGGATCTCCGTGCCGGTCATATAGCGACCGTCATCGGAGGCGACCATGGCGACCACGCCGGCGATATCCTCCGGACTGCCGAGCGCACCGCCGTTGAGCCAGCCGGTCATGCGCGCGAACAGCTTCGGATCGAAGCCCTCCGGCTGATCGAGGATGGACTTGGTGGTGATCCCACTGGTGATGCCTGCGGGCACGATGTTGACCGCGCGCAGCCCCTGCTTGGCGTATTCCAGCGCGATCGCGTGCGTGAAGGCATTGACGCCGCCCTTCGACGCCGCGTACGACGCCAGATAGGGCGCGGCGCTGAAGGCCGCGGTCGAGGAGAGGTTCACCACGACGCCGTGGCCGGACTCCAACAGCGCGGGCAGCGCACTCTGGGTCATCAGGAAGGTTCCGGTGAGGTTGACCCCGATCACCTGGTTCCACACCTCGAGCGGCATTTCCTCGGTGCGCGCGGGCCGCAGAATCCCCGCCGCGTTCACCAGCACATCCAGGCCGCCGAGGAACTCGACCGCCTCGCCCGTCGCGGCGCGCACCGACTCGATATCGGCGATATTCACCTGCACGGTGCGCACCCGCTCGGCCGCGTCACCCGCCTTGGCCGCGGTGTTCTCCAGACCGGCCGCATCGATATCGGCGGCGACCAACGTCGCCCCCTCATCGAGCAGCCGCAGGGCGATCCCCTGCCCGATACCCGATCCTGCTCCGGTGACCAATACGCGGCGGCCGTCAAATCTACGCATGCCAAAAATTAGAACAGGTTCTCATTAGGAGTCAACAGGTTCTGACGGAACCGAGGTCAGGAGGCGGCGTTCTCGCGGACTGTCTCGAGGTATTCGGCGATGGCATCGCGGTTGCGGGACAGGCAGCGGATGCGGTCGGACATGCGGTCGCGTTCGCGTTCCAGGGTGGCCAGCATTTCCGGGGTCGCGTCCGGGAAGTAGATGGTGCGCGGCTTGTCCAGGCAGGGCAGGATCTGCTTGATGATGCGGGTCGGCAAGCCCGCGTCGAGCAGGCCGCGGATCTGCAGGACCCGGTCGACGAAGCGGTCGTCGTAACTGCGATAGCCATTGGCGCACCGGTCGGCGACGATGAGACCCTGTTCCTCGTAGTAGCGCAGCAGCCGCCGCGAGGTGCCGGTGTGCTCCGACAGTTCTCCGATTCGCATTGGATTCCACCTCTGGTTTGACCTTCACACGTATGTGATGGTTCGAGCATAGGCGGCATGGACAACGCACTCTTCGACTACAGCCCGATCGTCGACCGCGCACCGATTCGGTGGCCCAACGATGCCCGCGTCGCGTTCTATGTCGGGCTGAATATCGAGCACTACCAGGTGGACCGACCCTCGACCAGCATTTTCCCGGGCACCGCCGCCCTGACCCCGGATCCGCTGAACTACGGCTGGCGCGACTACGGTCCCCGGGTCGGCGTCTGGCGGGTGATACAGGCACTGGACAAGTACGGTATCCGCGCCAGCGCCCTGCTCAACTCCGATGTCGCACACCACAATCCGCAGATCATCGCTGCCGGGCTGGAGCGGAACTGGACCTGGTTGGCGCACGGCAAGAACAACTCGATCTTCCAGGCCGATATGTCGATCGACGACGAGCGCGCCTACCTCACCGATATCGTCGAAACCATCGAGCGCGCGACCGGCCGCCGCCCGCGCGGCTGGATGGGGCCCGCACTCACCGAGACCTTCCACACCCCGGAACTGCTCGCCGAACTCGGCCTCGACTATGTCCTCGACTGGACCAATGACGATCAGCCGTATCGACTCAATGTGCCCGGGGTGCTGAGCGTTCCGTACTCGGTCGAACTCAACGACATCGGCCTGTTCCTCGGAACCGGTTTGCGCGGTGCGGATTTCGTGCAGATCGTCAAGGACCAGTTGGACCGGCTCCATGAGGAGTCCGGCCGTGTCATGGCTCTTGCGCTGCACCCCTTCGTCATCGGCCAGGCCTTCCGCATCAAATATCTGGAGCAGGCCTTGGATTATGTGGCTGACCATCCGGGTGTCTGGCTCGCCACCAGCGACGAGATCGCCGATGCCGCAACTGTGTGAAAGCTATTGCGAGCAGCGCCGCCGAGGACCATTATTCACCTATGAGTAAGGTAACCCTAACTACCGAGCTGCCGATCGGCGCAGAGGTGGCATGCGCACTGGCACGGACGCCGGAGTTGTTCGCCTACGTTGTGGCACCGATCCTTTCGGTGCCACAACTGCAAATCCCGGACCACGTCGAACCGGGCGCCGAGGGTTCCGCCCGCCTCTGGTGGTTCGGCATCATCCCCTCCTGGCGCCATCACCTGCGTCTGGTGCGGCTCGATGCCCGCGAGATCTACACCAACGAATGGGGCGGCCCCGTCCGCACCTGGAACCACCGCCTCACCTTCGAGCCGATCACCGAATCCAGCTGCCGCTACACCGACGAAATCGAAATCGAGTCCGGTCTGCGCGGCGCCCCGACCCGCATTTTCGTCCACCTGATGTTCCGCCATCGCCACCGCCGCTGGCACCAACTCACCATCGTCCTCGCCAACGGCGCCGTCGAGCTCAGGGCCCCGGCGCGCGATCACTGACTACGACTGTTCTACGGAGTCGAGGTTCGGTGCTCGGTAGGCGAATGACGGGGCATGTTCAGGACGGACGTCGCCGAACCGGCCGAACACTTCACCGGTGCGGGCATTGTCGTGCTTGGGAATTCGGACCTGCCACACGTCCATCGGGATATCGAAGGCGACCACAGGCATGAGGTGATCTTCGCCGACGACGATCTCTACGACGGACTGCTGCGGGAGGCGTTCGACAACCGTGCGCCGCACGATCGCCCCGCCGACCTGCTCCTGCGGGTCCTCGGGCAGCTCAGCGGCGCGGCGGCGTGGAGCTTCCCGCTCGACCATGAACTCACCCGGGTACGAGCCCGCTTGATCGCCGAGGTCCCGGCCCTGCGCGCGGGCGCGCTGCTACGCAATGCCGCTCTGCAACAACAACTCGCCGGTGCCCTGCGAACGGCATATCCGGATGACATCGACACCGTGCAAGCGGCGGCACTCACCGGCGCATTGGTCGGAGCCGTCGATGCCGTCCTGAATTCGGTTGCCGCACATGGTGCTGCGGCGGAATCGGTCTCCGCCGTCGTCGACGAAGCGGCCAGGATCGCACTGCGCGGTCACCTGTCGGATGATCGCACCGGCTGAAGGCTGGTGTGGACGAGGGCGGCGGTCAGTAATGCCGCGCCGACCAGACCGGTTGGGGTCAGCCGCTCACCGAGGATTGCGGCGGCCAAGATCGTGCTGGTCAGCGGTTCGAGGAGGGCCAGCACCGCGGCTGTGCCGGCACCGACTTCGGAGAGACCGCGCAGGTACAGCGTGTATGCCACGGCGGTGGATATCAGCCCGAACACGATTACCAGGACAACGCTGTGTGACGTCGGGTGGAAGGTGAGTCCGGATATCGCCGCGAGCGGCGTCAGCAGCACGGCACCGCCGGTGACGGCGAAACCTGTTGTGGTGATCACGTCGAGGCCGGGCACCGGACGGGCGCTGATCAGGGTGAGGGTCGCGAAGGCGCAGGCGGATACCAATGCCATTGCGGCACCGGCGAATATCCCGCCGGATGCCGCGTCATCGGCGGGCGCGCCGACCAACAGGATCACCCCGAACACCGCGATTCCGATCGTCGCCACGCGCCGACGATCCAGCAACCGCCTGCCGGTCAGATGTTCCAGCAGCGAGACGACCACCGGTGACATTCCGAGGGTGACCAGCGTCGCCAGGCTCACCGACGAGGCCGCGACCGCACCGAAGTAGCTCGCCTGAATGATCGCGACAAGGACCGCGACCACACCGATCCTGCGCCAGGCCGAGGTGTCCCGCGGCAACGGCCGCCGCGTCACGGTCAGCAGAGCGATCAGCAACAGCCCGCCGACGGCGAGTCGGCAGGCGGCGACGGATACCGGCGAAAGACCGGTCGCACGAAGCAGCATCATGCCGAGTAGACCGCCGGTCCCCGCCGACAGTCCGGCGCCGACAAGGCAGATCAACCCGAATCGGCCGGCCGTGGATATAGCAGTGGACATTCGCGCTCCTGCGACAGAAATGGATTGGGGTCGCGGAAGCGAGGTGCACAACCGAATTCACCTGCCGGATAGGACGCGCGGTCCCGCACCTCGCTCAGGAGGTCGGCGGCGGGACGATCAGGAACATTCGGTGCACCCGACCGATACTAAAGACCGCCCGGACAAGCTGTCATTTGATTTTCTACCGCGTTCACAGGGGCTACGAGTCATCGCCGGTTCACGATCACGGCAAACCTTTGGCATTTGCCTACGCGCGATCGGCTATTACTGCGGGTAACGGCATGGCGGTTCGCCCAGCACGGTCGTCACCTCGGACATTGCTGGATATCGGATGAGGTCACGGGGAGTATGAGGAAGTATGACGGTCACCAGGGAGATCCGGCCTCGGCCCCTGCCACGCCCACGCGGCACCCTGTCCGAGGCGGTGGTAGGGCTGCTGCGCGGAATACCTGGCAAACCGGTGCCGACGACCCGATCGCTCGACCCGTACAGCGAGGATCTGCAGCTTGCGCTGCACACCTGCTATGAGCTGCACTATCACGGATTCGCGGCGGTGGACCCGGAATGGGAATGGGATCCAGGGTTGCTGGCCTTGCGAGCCGCCATGGAGACCGCATTCCTGGACGCTATGCGTACGGAGGTATCCGGAGGCGATGATCTCGAATCGGAGCTCGACGCACTTCTGGTGACGCCGATCGAATCCACCGGTCCGTCCCGATTCCTCCGAGACGAGGGCCAATGGTGGCAAATGCGGGAGTATTTCGTGCACCGGTCGATCTATCACCATAAAGAGGCCGACCCCTACGCCTGGGTGATCCCGCGCCTGCGCGGACAGGCCAAAGCTGCTTTGGTCGCGGTGGAATTCGACGAATTCGGCGGCGGTCGCGGTGAACGCATCCACGCGCGACTTTTCGCCGAGCTCATGGCGGGCGCGGGCCTCGATGCCGAATATCTGCATTACCTGGATGCTGTCCCGGAACCGATGCTTTCCCTGGTGAACATGATGTCGCTGTTCGGCTTACATCGGTCGCTGCGCGGTGCGCTGGTCGGACATTTCGCGACTGTCGAAATCAGCTCGTCACCGGCGTCGTCACGCCTGGTCGACGCCCTGCGACGACTCGAAGCGGACCCGGCCTGCGTGCGGTTCTACCAGGAACACGTGGAAGCCGATGCGGTACACGAACAATTGATGCGCGCAGATGTGATCGGTGACCTGATCGCGCACGAGCCCGCGCTGACGAAGTCCATGGTCCTCGGCATTCAAGTCACAAATATGTTGGAGGACCGCTTCGCCGACCATATCTTCGACGCCTGGCGTGCCGGACGCAGCTCCCTGCTGCCCGGCGCCGATGTTTAGGACGCTCCGAACGGATAATCCGGAGAATATGATGTTGGTCCGCGCTCCCGGCGTCTATCGAGTCCAGCACGACACGCGGCTGCTCATACGCGCACTGTCGCAGGCGCGTATCCCGCACGGCGGTCGCGTACTGGATATCGGCACCGGCACCGGGGCGCTCGCCGTTGCCGCCGCCCACCATGGTGCCCACACCATCACCGCGGTCGACGTTTCCCGTCGCGCCGTGGCCACCGCATGGTTGAACTGCCGACTGCGCGGCCTGACCGTCCGAGCCCTACACGGGGATTTCGAGGCGATACTCGGAACCGATCGCTTCGATCTCGTCCTCGCCAACCCGCCCTACGTTCCCGCTCCTCGTAGCGCTCCCGATCGCGGCGAAGCCAGGGCCTGGAACGCGGGAGAAAAGGGCAGGGCCTTTTTGGATCGCCTGTGCGCGATGATGCCGCGCCTACTCGAATCCGGCGGCGTCGCGCTGACCGTGCATTCGTGCCTGTGCCATCCCGATACGACCGTTGCCCAACTCCGCGACGGCGGACTCGAGGCCGCCGTCGTGGCGCGCTCGTCGGTGCCGTTCGGTCCCGTCATGCGCGAACTGACCCCGTGGCTGACCTCGACCGGCCTGATCGAGCCCGGCCAGCACCGAGAAGATCTGGTGGTGATCCGTGCCGACAAACCCCGACCGTGAACCCCGGCGGATCCGGCTCACGACCGATGGCCCTGCCCTCATCGAAGGGCCGGTCGAAGTCGTCACTCCGGACGGACGGACCATTCACTCCGACCGAGTCGTCGTCGCGCTGTGTCTGTGCCGCCGTTCGTCGAACTACCCGTTGTGCGACACCAGCCATCGCAAGCACCGACGACACGAACCCTGATACGGGAACTCAATGCCGGTACCCGGAGACCTGAGTGGTCTCGTCGGCCACCCGGACGCCGTAGTGGTAGGCGAGCTTGCCGCCGAGATAACCCGAGACGCCCAGCACCCCGAGGGCGATGATCGACAACACCAACTGGCCCAGCGGCACGGCGCCATCCGGTCCGTCACCGGACTGCCGCCACCAGAAGTCGATGGCGAAGGCGGCCGTCACGGTCAGATTCAGGCTCATGTGCACAAGGCCCGTGCGAAACGCCGAGGTGCCGGTCGGGATCGCGAGCAGATCCAGCAGACCGACCACGGCCGCGACGAGCGCGCCGAGCACACCGACCGCGATGAGCCATGCCGAGCCACGGGCGAGGGACTGCGGGTCGCCCGCGATATGCGAAGCGATGTCGAATACCACGCTCGCCACCCATGCCCCGATCGGCACCGTTACGAGGATCGGATGGAACGGATGTCCGTACGGACCGGCCAGCATCGCGCTGACCGGGCGCTTGGCCTGTTGCATGTCACTGGTCACGACAACCTCCTAGCGCCGCTCGATCGAGTGGGACCACACGGCCACACCGATCGCATACCCACTCGGTTTCGACCGACACGCCGACACGGAGGTACGGATCGGCCGCCTGACCACCACACCCGGCCCCACTCACCAAACCCGCTGACACACAAGGGAAAAACCCAGCAGACGACAAAAAGCCGCAGACCCGAGAAAATTCTCTGATCTGCGGCTTTCCGCGTATCTGTGGGCGAAGGGGGACTTGAACCCCCACGTCCCGAAGGACACTGGCACCTGAAGCCAGCGCGTCTGCCATTCCGCCACTCGCCCGAGCGACTGGGAGACAGTATCACGCAGGTCGGCGAGACACGAAATCGCCTGTTGACGGCACTCGAGTGCGGTCCGGACAGGCGCGGGAACCCAGGCTGGCTTCCGGGAGTTACAGGTGTGGACGATCGTGGATATCATGCAATGAACGTGGTCGATACGCGACACGCCATATCCGCGTGTCGTTGTTATGAATAAACAGACACGCACCGAAGGGAGGCCGAGATGGGCATCGTTTCTCGATTCGAGCGTCGCCTGCAAGGCGCCGTCGGTGACGTGTTCGCCAGAGCCTTCGGGGGCAGTGTCGTTCCCCAGGAGGTGGAATCGGCACTCAAGCAAGAAGCCGCCGACAATATCCAGGATCTGGGTGGCGGACATCTGTTGGCGCCCAACAGTTATGTGATCACCATCAACACCTCTGATCACCAACAACTCGACGCCGACCACGACCTCACCACCCGCGCGTTCGCCAAACACCTTCAGGACTACATCCGCGAGCAAGGCTGGCAGACCTACGGCGAAGTACACGTGGCATTCGAGGCATCACCTACGCTGCACACCGGACAGTTCAGGGCGAGCGGTCGGGTCGATCCCGACATCGGCCGCAGAGCCACCGCGGCTCGCAGCCCCGAACCCACGCCACAACGACCTGCACACCCGCAACCAGGAGCTGGCCCCATGACGCAGAACTCAGGCTACGACCCAAGCCGTGAGCCCGCGGAGTCCGATCCACGCAACCGCGGGTACGCACCGCCGCCTGCGGGGCGGCCCGGGCCGCCGAACGGTGCGTACCGCGACGACTACGGCCGGGGCGGCGCGCCATACGGCGGTGGCTCCGACTACCAGGCGCCGGACTCGCAGCAGGGTTACGGCGACTATCAGAACGGCTACGACTACCAGCAGGGTGGCCAGGGCTACGGCCAGCAGGCCTACCAGGAGCCCGGTTACGGGCAGCAGGGCTACGGCGAGCGCGGCGGCTACGGCCAGCAGCAGGGTGGCTACGCCGACCAGGACTACGGCCAGCAGGGCTACCAGGAGCCCGGTTACGGGCAGCAGGGCTACGGCGAACAGGGCTATGGCCAGCAGGGCTACGGACAGTCCGGCTATGGCGAGCAGGGCTACGCCGACCAGGGCGGTTACGGTCAGCAGCCGGGCTACGGCCAGCAGGGCTACGCGCAGTCCGGCTACGGCGAACAAGGCTACGCGGAACCGGGTTACGGCGAGCAGGGCTACGCCGCGCCCGAGGAGCAGGGCGGCTACGGCCAGGCCTACTCGCAACAGCCCAGCTACGGCGCCCAGGGCGGCGGCTACCAGGCCCCCGCGCCCGCGTATGGCGGTGGC
Organism: Nocardia pseudovaccinii; assembly: GCF_050942345.1. Classification (NCBI taxonomy): domain Bacteria; kingdom Bacillati; phylum Actinomycetota; class Actinomycetes; order Mycobacteriales; family Nocardiaceae; genus Nocardia; species Nocardia pseudovaccinii. The sequence goes on along the minus strand of NZ_CP192074.1, from coordinate 34,299 downwards.
GCACAAGCCGGTTCGGGCTACTCCGCGACGTTGCAGCTCGATGACGGCAGCGGCCGCACCTACCAGCTCCGCGAGGGCAGCAACATCATCGGCCGCGGTCAGGACGCGCACTTCCGGCTGCCGGATACCGGAGTTTCCCGCAGGCACATCGAAGTTCGCTGGGACGGGCAGACCGCGATGCTCTCGGATCTGGGTTCGACCAACGGCACGCTCGTCAACGGCTCCCCGGTTCAGGACTGGCAGCTGGCCGATGGCGACGTTATCCGCGCCGGGCACTCCGAGATCCTGATCCGTATCGTCTGATCCCGTAAGCTCGCGATGCAGGTCACGACATGGCGTACAGGGATTCTGCGGCCGTATCGTGATCGAACTCGACCCACGGCCCTATGATGCTGCCAACACACGCGCGTCGCCAGGACCGGGGCTCGCGAAACCAGCAGGCCGGTGGGGGCGAACTCGCACCTACGGCACCGACGTACACGGTCGAACAGGAGGTGGAGCGCCGTGCAGGGACTGATCCTGCAATTGACCCGTGCGGGGTTCCTGCTGCTGTTGTGGTTATTCGTGTGGGCGGTATTGCGCACCCTGCGCAGCGACATCTACGCGGCATCCGGCATCCGGATCCAGCCCAGGGCCGCACGCGGTTCCGCGGTGCTGCCGTCTTTCAGCCGAGGCCAGAAGGGCGCCAAATTTCTTGTGGTGACTCAAGGTTCACTCGCCGGCACTCGCATCTCGCTCGGCACCCAACCGGTGCTGATCGGACGTGCGGACGACTCAACGCTGGTACTCACCGATGATTACGCCTCCACCAGACATGCGCGGCTCTCACCGCGCGGTGACGACTGGTACGTCGAAGACCTCGGCTCGACGAACGGCACCTACCTCGACCGTGCGAAAGTCACCACCGCAGTCCGAGTTCCACTCGGAACCCCCGTCCGTGTCGGCAAAACAGTGATCGAGCTGCGATCGTGACACTTGTTCTCCGCTACGCAGCGCGCAGCGACCGCGGTCTTGTCCGAGGCAACAACGAGGACTCCGTCTACGCGGGCGCACGGCTGCTCGCACTAGCCGACGGTATGGGCGGCCACGCCGCAGGCGAGGTGGCATCGCAGTTGATGATCGCCGCGCTGGCCCATCTCGACGACGACGAGCCCGGCGACGATCTGCTCGGCAAGCTCAATACCGCCGTCCACGAGGGCAATGGCGCCATTGCCGATCACGTCGAGGAAGAGCCCGAACTGGACGGCATGGGCACCACGCTCACCGCAATCCTGTTCGCGGGCAAGAAACTCGGCCTGGTCCACATCGGTGACTCGCGCGCCTATCTGCTGCGCGGCGGCGAGCTGGCGCAGATCACCCGCGACGACACCTTCGTCCAGTCGCTGGTCGACGAGGGCCGGATCACGCCCGAGCAGGCGCATACCCATCCGCAGCGGTCGCTGATCATGCGCGCCCTCACCGGCAACGAGATCGAGCCGACGCTGATCATGCGCGAGGCCAGGGCCGGCGATCGCTATCTGCTGTGCTCCGACGGACTCTCCGATGTGGTCAGCGATGAGACCATCGCCAACACCATGCGCGAGGGCAGCACCGACGAATGTGCCGATCGTCTCATCGAACTCGCCTTGCGCAGCGGCGGCCCGGACAACGTCACCGTGGTCGTCGCCGATGTCATCGATCTGGACTACGGGCAGAGCCACCCGATCGTCGCGGGCGCGGCCTCGGGTCAGGACGAGGACAGCCCGCCGCCGAATACCGCCGCCGGTCGAGCCGCCGCGATGCGTCCGCCGCGGGCCGAACCGCGCCGGGCCGCCGCCACACCGGAGACGCCGCCGCAGAGCAAATCGCACAAGTTGCGCTGGATCCTGCTCGCGGTCGCCCTGGTGCTGGCCGCCGCGGTCGGATTGCTGGTCGGCTACAACATGATTCGCAGCAACTACTACGTCGGCGCGGATAACGACAAGGTCGTCATCATGCGCGGGCTGCCGGGTTCGGTGCTGGGTTATTCGATCCACGAGGTCGAAACGATCGGCTGTGTCGACCCGACCGGCGCCCTCACCCTGAAGCAGCCGGACGAAACGCTGCCGCCGAAGTGCAAGGCGCTCAAGGTTTCCGATCTCAAGCAGACCGGACACGACCAGGTGGACAAGGGGCTGCCGCCGGGTTCGCTGGACGAGGCGCGCAAGCAGATGCAGATGCTGGCGCGCAACGAGCTGCTGCCCGTCTGCCCGACCAAGGAATCGGTGCCGCAGCCCGGCGTCGTGCCGCCGAGCGAGCCGCCGACGCAGCCCGGGGTCCCCGCGCCGACGACGGTCGCGCCGACCACCGAGAACCGGCCGCCCGCGCCCGAACCGCAGCCGAGTGAGACCAAGAGCCCCGACGCCAAGACCCCGACGGCGACGACGTCGCCGAACCCCCAGACGGCGGGGGAGCCTTGCCGGGTGACGGACTGATGTCCGCTCCGGCACCGCCGTCCGCTGGGGCCTTTCCCAGTCCACCCGGCGGATTCGCGCCAGCGCCGCCACCGTCGACGAAGCGCAATGCCGAACTCGTATTGCTCGCCGGCGCGACGGGCATCGTCACCGTTTCGCTGTTTCTGGTCGAGGCGAGTCAGGAACAATCGGTCACCTGGGATATCGCCAAGTACGGTCTCGCCTATCTGGCCCTGTTCGCGGTCGCGCATCTCGCGGTGCGCCGCTTCGCACCGTTCGCCGATCCACTGCTCTTACCGATCGCCGCGCTACTCAACGGACTCGGCCTGGTGCTGATCCATCGGCTCGATCTCGCCGACGCGCAGACCGCCGCTTACAACTCGTGGCCGATCCCGTCCCCCGACGCCAATCAACAGATCCTGTGGACGGGTCTGGGGATGATCATCTTCATCGCGCTCCTGGTCGTGCTGAGCGATTACCGCACGCTGGCCAAATACAGCTACACCCTAGGCCTGACAGGCCTAGTCGCGCTGGCGATTCCGGCACTGCTGCCCGGGGCGTATTCGGAGACCAACGGCTCCAAGATCTGGATCAGGCTGCCCGGATTGAGTGTGCAGCCGGGTGAATTCGCGAAGATTCTGCTGATCATCTTCTTCGCCTCGGTGCTGGTCGCCAAGCGCGATCTGTTCACCGCAGCCGGTCGGCATTTCCTCGGCATGGAGTTCCCGCGCGCCCGCGACCTCGGCCCGATTCTGGTGGTCTGGATCGTCTGCATCGGCGTGCTGGTCTTCGAAAAGGACCTCGGCACTTCGTTGTTGATCTTCAGCACGGTGCTGGTGATGCTCTACATCGCGACCGAGCGGGTCGGCTGGCTCGTCATCGGCGGCGCGCTGCTGACCATCGGATTCTTCTTCGCCTACCAGGCCTTCAGCCATGTCCGGGTGCGCACGCAGACCTGGCTGCACCCGTTCGCGGATTACAACAACACCGGCTACCAGATCTCGCAGTCGCTGTTCGGCCTGGCCACCGGCGGATTGGCGGGCACCGGCCTCGGCAGCGGACGGCCCTCGCAGGTGCCCTTCGCCAAAACCGACTTCATCATCACCACCATCGGCGAGGAACTCGGCCTGTTCGGGCTGGCCGCGGTGCTGCTGCTGTTCCTGGTGTTCGTGGTGCGCGGTCTGCGGACCGCGCTCGCCGTGCGCGACAGCTTCGGCAAGCTGCTGGCCGCCGGGTTGTCGTTCACCATCGCGATCCAGCTGTTCGTGGTGGTCGGCGGTGTCACCAAACTGATTCCGCTGACCGGTCTCACCACCCCGTTCATGTCCTACGGCGGTTCGTCGCTGCTGGCCAACTACGCGCTACTGGCATTGCTGATCAAGGTCTCCGACGCGGCACGTGCCCCGGCGCCGGTGCGCAAGAAGGATCCGGTGGCCCCGATCGCGGATGCGACCACCGAGCTTCTGCGCAAACCGGAAGCGAGGCCGCAGGAATGAACACGCCGCTACGACGGGTCGCGGTCGCGGTGATGCTCATGATCGTCGCTCTGCTGCTCAACGCCACCTATGTCCAGGTGATCAAGGCCGACGATTACCGCACCGATCCGCGCAACTCACGCGTGCTGCTCGACGAATACGCCCGCCAGCGCGGACAGATCTCCGCGGGCGGCACCGTGCTGGCCAGTTCGGTCGCCACCGACGATCGCTACAAGTACCTGCGCACCTACCCCACCGATCCGGAGGCGTACGCACCGGCCACCGGCTTCTACTCGATGCAGTACGGCAGCACGGGGCTGGAGCGCGCCGAGGATACGGTGCTCAACGGTTCGGACAATTCACTGTTCGGACGCCGCCTGATCGATATGATCTCGGGTCGTGATCCGCGCGGCGGCAATGTGCTCACCACGCTGGATCCGATGATGCAGCAGGTCGCATACGAACAGCTGACCGCCAAGGGCTACACCGGTTCCGTGGTGGCGATCGAGCCGAGTACGGGCAAGATTCTCACCATGGTGTCCACCCCCAGCTACGACCCGAACCTGCTGTCCGGGCACGATGGCGCCCAGGGCACCAAGTCTTGGGAAGAGCTGAGTGCGGACCAGCGCCAACCCATGTTGAATCGTGCTGTGTCGCAGACCTATCCGCCGGGCTCCACCTTCAAGGTGGTCGTCACCGCCGCCGCGTTGGCCAACGGCACCGCAACCCCGGACGACCAGTTCACCGCCGCGCCGAACATCACGTTGCCGGGGACGAACACGACGCTGGAAAACTACAACGGCACCACTTGCGGCAGCGGCCCCACCGCAACGCTCACCGAGGCGTTCCGCAGATCCTGCAATACCGCATTCGTCGAACTCGGTCTCAAGGTCGGCTCGTCCAACCTCAAGGACGAGGCGGCCGCATTCGGCATCGGTGCGCACCGCGGCATCCCGATTCCGGTGGCGGAGAGCACCGTCGGCACGATTCCGGACAATGCCGCGCTGGCCCAGAGCAGCATCGGCCAGCGCGATGTCGCGCTCACCCCACTGGACAACGCGGTCATCGCCGCGACCGTCGCCAACGGCGGCGTCCGCATGGAGCCGTACCTGGTCGACCAACTACAGGGACCCGATCTGAGCGAGCTCTCGAAAAATAAACCGGTCTCGGTCGGCCAAGCTGTCAGCGCCCAGGTAGCGTCGACGCTGACCAACCTGATGATCGCGTCGGAGGACAACACCGTCGGACACGGCCAGACCCGGTATCAAATCGCCTCTAAGACCGGAACCGCCGAACACGGAAGCAATCCGCGCAATACGCCACCACACGCCTGGTACATCGCCTTCGCGCCCGCGCAGAACCCCAAGATCGCCATCGCGGTGATCGTGGAGAACGGCGGCGACCGGGCGTTGGCCGCCACTGGTGGCTCGGTGGCCGCGCCGATTGCCCGCGCGGTGCTGGACGCCGGTTTGCGAGGGCGCTGAGAGATTATGAACGTGCGAGTGGATGTACGGGGGCCGGGATGCTGAACAACGGTGCGATGATCGCCGACCGATATCGCCTGCAACGCCTGATCGCCACGGGCGGTATGGGGCAGGTCTGGGAGGCGCTCGACACCCGACTGGACCGCCGGGTCGCGGTGAAGGTGCTCAAGTCGGAGTTCTCGGCCGACCCGACCTTCCGGCACCGGTTCCGCAGTGAGGCCAAGACCACGGCCCAGCTGAATCACCCGGGTATCGCGGGAATCTACGACTACGGCGAGACCATGGATCCCAGCGGCGGGGAAACCGCCTATCTGGTCATGGAATTGGTGCAGGGCGAACCGCTCAATACGGTGCTGAACCGGCTCGGGCGGCTTTCGGTGGCCCAGGGTCTGGACATGCTGGAGCAGACCGGTCGCGCACTCGAGGTCGCGCACGCCGCCGGCGTCGTGCACCGTGACGTCAAGCCGGGCAATATCCTCGTCACGCCGACCGGTCAGGTGAAGATCACCGACTTCGGCATCGCCAAGGCCGTCGACGCCTCCCCGGTCACCAAGACCGGCATGGTGATGGGCACCGCCCAGTACATCGCGCCGGAGCAGGCGGTCGGCGAGGACGCGACCGCGGCCAGTGACGTGTACGCACTCGGTGTGGTCGGCTACGAGGCATTGGCCGGGCAGCGGCCGTTCAGCGGCGACGGTGCGATCACCGTCGCGATGAAACATGTGCGCGAGGCACCACCGCCGATGCCGTCCGATCTGCCGCCGAATGTGCGCGAGCTGATCGAGATCACCATGGGCAAGGATCCAGCCCTGCGCTACGCCAGCGGCGGCGAATTCGCCGATGCCGTCGCCGCCGTGCGCGCCGGACGCCGCCCACCACCACCGGTCACCACCGCAGGACCGGCGGCAACCGGTGCGACCCGGGTGCTGCCGCCCGGCCCGACCGTGATTCTGCCGTCGCATGACCACGATGGCCCGACGGTCCGGTACAACACCCCGGCCACGCCGATGGGTGTCGGCGGCGCTGCTTCGACCAGACAGACCCCCGCAGGTGCGCCCAGGACCGTGATGAGTTCCGGCGCCACCCGCGCCAACCCCGGGCCCGGTCCGGAGACCTCGAAGTTCACCACCGGCCAGAAGGTCGGCGCGGCCGTGGCCGTCGGCGCGGTGCTGCTCGTCGGACTCGTCTTGTGGCTGCTCTTCGGCGGCGATACCAATCCGGATACCGTGCGTCCGGTCACCACCACCACGAAGGTCGCGCCGCCGCCGGTCACCACGCTGCCGCCGACCACAACCGAGGCGCCGACGACCGTCGTCACCACGACCAGACCGGCCCCGCCACCGCCGCCGACCACGGAACCGACGACGACAACACAGCCGCCGACCACAACGCCGAGTACCACAGCGCCGAGTACGACGAAGTCGTCGAAGACGACGAGTCCGTCCACCACCACAAGAGGCTCGTGGTTCCCTACGCTCGATTTACCATTTCCGGATAGTCCCGGTGCCCGAGGACCCTCGGCCACTCCAGGCGCTGCTACTCCGCAAGGACAACCATGACGACCCCGAAGAATCTCTCATCCCGCTACGAGCTGGGTGAGATCATCGGGTTCGGCGGCATGTCCGAAGTCCACAAGGCGCGCGATCTACGGCTCAGCCGGGACGTCGCGATCAAGGTGCTGCGTGCCGACCTGGCCCGCGACCCTACGTTCTACCTGCGCTTCAAGCGCGAGGCGCAGAACGCCGCCGCACTGAACCATCCGGCCATCGTCGCGGTCTACGACACCGGCGAGGCGGAGGTGGACGGCGGCCCGCTGCCGTACATCGTGATGGAGTACGTGGACGGTGACACGCTGCGTGACATCGTGCGCGGTAAGGGTCCGATACCGCCGCGCCGGGCCATGGAGGTCGTCGCCGACGTCTGCGCCGCACTGGATTTCAGCCATAAGGCCGGAATCGTGCACCGCGATATGAAGCCGGCCAACATCATGATCAACCGGGCCGGTGCGGTGAAGGTGATGGACTTCGGCATCGCGCGCGCGATCGCCGACAGCTCCAACCCGATGACCCAGACCGCGGCCGTTATCGGTACCGCGCAATATCTTTCGCCCGAGCAGGCGCGCGGTGAGACCGTCGACGCCCGCTCGGATGTCTATTCCGTCGGCTGTGTGCTGTTCGAAATCCTCACCGGCGAGCCGCCTTTCACCGGTGACTCGCCGATCGCCGTTGCCTACCAGCACGTCCGGGAGGATCCGCGGCTGCCATCGCATGTCCACAACGGAGTGCCGCGCGAGCTGGATTCCGTCGTGCTCAAGGCGATGAGCAAGAATCCGGCCAACCGGTACCAGTCGGCCGCCGAGATGCGTGCCGATCTGATCCGGGTGCTCGGCGGCCAGAAGCCGAGCGCGCCGATGGTGATGACCGACGAGGACCGCACCACCATCCTCGGCTCGAACGAGCCGGCGCCGCGCAGCTTCCGCACCGTCGAACGCAATGACGACACCGCCGAGCAGGAGCCCGCCGAACCGGCGAGTCCGCGCCGCAATCTCTATATCGCGCTCGGCGCCGCCGCGGCGGTCATCGTCGCGTTCGCCCTGTTCTGGGTATTGATCGGACCGGGCGCGCGCCCGGATCAGGTCGCCATACCCGACCTTTCGAACAAATCCGCGCAACAGGCCCAGGACTCGCTGCAGAAGCTCGGCTTCACGGTGGCCATCCAGCAGAAGCCGGATAACAAGGTCGCCACGGGCAATGTCATCTCCACCCAGCCGCTCGGCGGCTCCCGGGTCGACAAGGGCAGCACGATCACCGTGCAGGTCTCCTCCGGACCGGCGCAGGTGCAGATTCCACGACTCGACGGCATGACCCAGGAGCAGGCGGAGCAGCAGCTGAACGCCAGTGGCTTGCGGATGGACCCGAACGTGCAGCGCAAGCCGTCGAGTGCGCAGGAGACGGACAAGGTGATCGGCACCGACCCCTCGGCGGGCTCGCGTGTCGATGTCGACCGGGCCATCGTCGTGATTCTCGGCTCCGGACCGGAGCAGATCCGGGTGCCGAATGTGGTCGGTCAGGACATCAGTGTCGCGCAGCCGAATCTGGTGGACAGCGCCGGTTTCAAGATCAATATCCAGGAGGTGCCGTCCTCGAAGCCCAAGGGCGAGGTGCTCTCGACCAACCCGGCGGGCGGCGCGAGCGCGGACAAAGGGTCGCCGGTCACCGTGCAGGTCTCCAGCGGTGACATCGTCATGCCGAGCCTGGTCGGCCTGACCACGGCGCAGGCGGTGGACAAGCTGCGGCAGGCGGGTTGGACCGGCACGTCGGCACAGATCAGCCAGACCACCCAGGGCACCTTCGATACCAACAGCGTCGGCCGGGTCGTCAGCCAGCAGCCCGCAGCAGGATCGGCGATCGGGAAGAACGGAACAGTATCGATCACCACCTACGTCCTGGGTCCGCCGTGATGGCGGCACCCAGGTCAGGGGCCTGAATACGCGCAAAGGCGGACAACTCGGCGCGAGCAGGGCCTGCTCATCCAAACCCAACCGTGGAACGGGAAGCAGCCCATCGCCACCGCGGACTACGGCAGTGCCTGACGCCGATCAGGAGAGATCCAGGTGGCGATTCATCGACATCGCCGCCTCGGCCAGCTCCGTCAATTCGACCACCTCGACGCCGCGCTGCCGCAATTGCTCCACCCCGACGCAGTTGGTCACGAAGGTCGTCGGTTCCCGCCAGGCGATGACGACGCGCGGAATCCCGGCCCGCAGGATCCGGTCGGTGCACGGCAGCCGGGTCGCGGTGGCGCGCTGGGAACACGGTTCCAGGGTGCTGTAGATTGTCGCTCGCGCCAGCCGAGGATCGTCCGCGTCGAGCTTGTCGAGCGCGGACTCCTCGGCATGGACCTTCTCATCGGTCTCGCGCGAGTAGCCGGTCGAGATCTCGACGCCGTCGGCCACGATGACCGCACCGACGGAGAATGCGGTCGGGCTGGGCGGGCACAGCCGCGCCCGATCGATTGCCCGGCGCATGAATCGGATATCGGTTTGTTCCTCGGACTCGCGCGGCAGGTAGCGCAGTAATGCGATATCACCGATCCGACTGACATCGGCCAGGTGCATTCGGCGGGCCGGGTAGCTCGCGGGGCCGAGAAAGCGCGGCGCCGCGGCATGTCCGACGACGATCGGCGCGACCGCCATCTGCAATTCGTCGGCCAGGTCCGCCGCGAGGAACTGCGTATGGATGCGGGTGCCGCCCTCGACCATGAGCTGGGCGATGCCGCGGCGGCCGAGATCGTCGAGCAATGCTGCGAGGTCGATATCGGCACCGAGCGGGACCACCTCCGCCAGACCCGCCAACCGATCACCGAGCTTCGCCGCACCGGCGTGTGTGGTGTAGACGAGTTTGTCTCCGCCGTGGTGCCAGAACCGCAGCTCGGGATCCAGATCACCGCGTGCGCTCACGGCGATCTTCAACGGGTACTCCGGTTTTCCGGCCGCGATACGCGCGGCCCGCCGGTCGGCACTGTCGACCAGCAACCGCGGATTGTCGCGCCGCAGCGTCTGCGCGCCGATCAGGATCGCGTCGGACTCCGCGCGCACCTGATCCACCCGATCGAAATCCGCGGCATTGGACAGCTTCAGTCGCTCCGGACTCGCATCGTCGATGTATCCGTCGACACTGACCGCGACGGACAGCAGGACATAGGGCCGACGCGTCACTGGGTCACCAGTGCCGCGACCTCCGCCTCCAGCATCTCCACCAGCCCCTCGGACGGACGTTCGCCACATATCTCCAGCCAGTTCGCCAACATCCGGTGCCCGCCTTGGGTCAGCACCGATTCGGGATGGAACTGCACGCCGTGAATCGGCAGCGTCCGATGCCGCATGGCCATCACGATCCCGGACTCGGTGCGCCCGATCACCTCGATATCCGGGGGCAGGGTGTTCTCCAGGACGGTGAGCGAGTGGTATCTGGTCGCGGTGAACGGGTCTGGCAGACCGGCCAGCACGCCCGCGCCGAGATGGAATACCGAGCTGGTCTTGCCGTGCAGCAACTCCGGCGCGCGAGTCACGGTGCCGCCGAACGCCTCTCCGATGGCCTGATGGCCCAGGCACACCCCGAGCAGCGGAATTCCGTGCCGGCTGCACGCATGCACCAGATCGATGCTCGCGCCCGCCCGGTCCGGAGTGCCAGGTCCGGGGCTGATCAGAATGCCGTCGTATTCGGTGACGACCGCGTCCAGATCGGCCAACTTCGGGTCGTCATTGCGCCAGACCACGGCCTCGGCACCCAACTGGCCGAGGTACTGCACCAGGTTGAACACGAAGCTGTCGTAGTTGTCGACGACCAGTACACGCATGCTGACGAGATTACGTGGCGACCCGGCGGACCGTCGCCCGCATTACCAGTTGGGATAGCCTAGAGGCAGACCGGCGGGGACCTGAGCCCTCACCCGGACCGTCTCGGCCCCCGCCGGATCGGGTTCTGTGGTGCGCGAGCTCGGCCATAATTCAACCGAATCCCGCCCGCCGGTACCCGACCTGAACGCCGAACACGAGGACGACATGCCCAAGTCGAAGGTCCGCAAGAAGACCGACTACACGATCAATCCCGCCAGCCGCACGCCGGTGAAGGTGAAGGCTGGGCCGTCCCCGGTCTGGTACGTCGTGATCATGCTCGGCTTCATGCTGGCCGGGCTGGTCTGGTTGCTCGTCTACTACTTGGCCAACGACAAGATCTCCTGGATGGCGGATCTCGGGGCGTGGAACTTCCTGATCGGCTTCGGTCTGATGGTCATCGGCCTGATCATGACCATGCGCTGGCGGTGACCTGGCTCAGTAGCTGGCCTTTTCGAGCGACCTGCAAGCAGTCGCTACGGCAAGGATTACAGACGTGTCATTCATGCACACCTGTGGATAACCGTGTGGACAACTCGAGGAACGATTGGGGAAAGTGACACGTGGATCCCGAATCCGATTCGACTGATCCGCTTCCCGAACCACGCACCACCTGGACCACGCCGATGGCCGCTCTCATCGCGGTCACCATCGGTGGTGTGGTGCTGGCCGGTGCCGCCATCCTCGCCAAGGACGGGCCGAGCCGGCTGCTGATCGGATTGGCGGCGATCGGCCTGCTGGCCTTGGCCGGACTCGGATTCCGACAGCGCCCGCGCCTGAGCATCACCACCGATCCACAGCCGCGACTGGTGGTTCGTACTCTTACCGGGCCGACCGAATACACCCGCGATCAGATAATGCGGGCCCGTGTCGTCGGCTATCGCCGCCTCGGCCGCAAGAATCCCATGCTCGAAATCGACGTCGAGCACCACGGCGACGAACGGCTGCTGATCTTCGGTCGCTGGGACCTCGGCACCAGTCCGGACGAGGTCTTCGAAACCCTTGTCGCACACGGACTGGCGCAGTAGCAGCGCGCCGAATGCACGCGGCGGCAACGTTTCACGTGAAGCATCTACCGCAGTGATATCGCCGCGGCAACGATGACGGCGAGTGCCGCCACGGCGACGGCGGCAACCGCTGCCCAGCCGATCAGCCGTGCGTTCTCTTGGGATTTCGCGCGCAACCACTCGGGCAGGAACAGAATGCCGAGCGCGGCAAGGGTGCCCGCGGCGAGTCCGCCGAGGTGTCCGGCCAATGAGATACCGGGCAGCGAGAAGCTGATGAAGACATTGATACCGATGAGGATCAACATCTGATTCGGATTCTGCCGCACCCGGATCAGGATCACGGTGATCGCGCCGAACAGTCCGTAGACAGCACATGATGCACCCGCGGTGAGGCTGTCCCTGGCGAAAACCATCACGGCGGCCGCACCGCCGAGCAGCGACACCAGGTAGACCACCAGATAGCGCACCCGCCCTAGTACCGGCTCGATACTGCGGCCGACCACATACAGCGCGAACATATTGAGCAGCAGGTGGATCGGACCGTAATGCAGGAAGCCGGAGCCGATCAGCCGCACGTACTGACCGTGCGCGACCGCGGGCGGATAGAGCACCCAGTCGACGTACAGCGCGGAATGCCCGGTGTTCTCCACCAGACTCTTCGATTGACCCGCGGTGACCGCGAAGACGATCGTGTTCAGCGCGATGAGCGCATAGGTGACATACGGAATCGGGGTCCGCGCGGTCTGCGCACCGGCGACGGTTCGCACCGGCCGGACCTCACGCTGCCCCTGACGGACACAGTCGACACAGTGCTGTCCGACCGCCGCGGGTCGCAGACACTCCGGACAGGCCGGCCGCCCGCACCGAGTGCAGGCCAGGCCCGTAGGACGATTTGGGTGGCGGACGCAGGTCGGTGCGGGCGGTTGAGCGTTCATCGGATTATTCGATAGTGATCTTGGAGATGGTGATGGCTTCCTTGGGACGGTCGTTGCGATCGGTCGGCGTGGTCGCGATGGCATCGACGACCTTGCGCGAATCGGGGTCGACGACCTCCCCGAAGATGGTGTGCTTGCGGTTCAGATGCGGCTGCGAACCGACGGTGATGAAGAACTGCGAACCATTGGTGCCCGGTCCGGCATTGGCCATCGCCAGCAGGTAGCCGCGGTCGAAGCGCAGTTCCGGGTGGAATTCGTCGCCGAATTCGTAGCCGGGTCCACCGCGTCCGGTGCCGGTCGGGTCACCACCTTGAATCATGAACCCGTCGATCACCCGGTGGAAGCTCACGCCGTCGTAGAACGGACCGGAGGCGCCGCCGCTGGCGTTCTCCGTCTTGTACGGTGCCGATCCGTCGACCAAGCCGACGAAGTTCCGCACCGTCTTCGGGGCGTGGTTACCGAAGAGCGAGATCTTGATATCGCCGTGGTTGGTGTGCAACGTGGCCACGGCGGTCTGATTCGGTGAGGTCACGCCGCCCATCGTGCCACGATCCTCGCAATCTTCGCCGCACCGGGCCGGGTGCGGCTGTGATCTGGGACTACTGCGCGATGCTCAGGTATGTGCCACAGTTGTCGAATGACCCTGGGGCGCCTACTCACCTCCGCACGTTCTCGTAACCGTCTGATCGCCGCGGTCGTCGTCGCGCTGGCCGGTGGCGTGGCCTGGTTGGTCCGTAGCAAGCGTCCACAACCGCCGGAACCGGCGCCGGCGCCGCCGCGAATCGGCTACTCCCGCAACGGTTCCGCGCCGAACCCCTTGGCGGGCGCCGGCGCGGACAACGGTCGCTGACTCCCCGCTGGCGATCCCGCTCAGCGGCTGACGGTGCGCTTGTACTGCCGCAGCGCGAGCGGGATGAACACCAGCAGGATGATCGCCACCCAAGCCAGCGTGGTCGCCACTGGATGCTGCATGGACCAGGCGTCCGATTTCGGCGCCATCGGACTGGTGTTGCCGAACAGGTCGCGGGTCGCCTGGGTGACCGCCGAGACCGGATTCCATTCGGCGAATACCCGCAGCGCCATCGGCAGATTCTCGAGCGGCACAAAGGTATTGGCCAGGAATGTCAGCGGGAAGATCACCATGAAGCTGGCGTTGTTGAACACCTCGGGCGCGCGGACCAGCAGGCCGACCACGGCCATGATCCAGGAGATCGCGTACGCGAAAAGCAGCAACAGCACATAGGCCAGTACCGCGTCGAGCAGTGATCCGCGAATCCGCCAGCCGACGACATAACCGGTCAGCGACATCACCACCAGGCTGACCACGTTGATCACCACATCGCTGATGGTGCGCCCGACCAGCACGGCCGACGGCGCCATCGGCAGCGAGCGGAACCGATCGATAATGCCCTTCTGCATATCCTCGGCCAGGCCCAATCCGGTGAACGTCGCGCCGAACACCACCGACTGCGCGAAGATTCCCGCGATCAGGAACTCCCGGTAACCGCCCGACATGCCGGGCACCTCGATCGCCGAGCCGAAGATATAGGCGAACAGCAGCACGAACATGATCGGCGACAGCGTCGAGAAGATCAGCACGTCGGGTACGCGCTTGATCTTGATGACATTGCGCTTCGCGATGGTCAAGCTGTCGGTGCAGACGATGGTGAGACGTTCGCCGAGCGGCATGCGGGTTCTGGTGTCCACGGTCGCCGCGGTCATCGCTTGCTTCCCTCCGTTGCTTCGAGCCGATCCGCGGGCTTGTCACCATTGCCGTCGATCAACTCCTCGGCCTCGTGACCGGTGAGCGTGAGGAAGACATCGTCCAGCGAGGGACGACGCAGACCGACATCGTGAATCTGCACATTGTGGGTGCTCAGCCTGCCGATGGCATCGACGAGTGCCTGCGATCCGTCACTGACCGGAACGGTGATCCGGCGCAGTCCGGGTTCGAGATGGATCTCCCCGTCCGCCAAGCCCTTCAGCGCCTCCTGGGCGGTCGCGAGATTGTCGGCGTGGTCGACGGTGAGTTCTATGCGGTCGCCGCCGACCAGGGTCTTGAGTTCATCCGCGGTGCCGCGGGCGATCACCTTGCCGTGGTCGATCACCGCGATGGCGTCGGCCAGCCGGTCGGCCTCCTCCATGTACTGCGTGGTGAGCAAGAGGGTGGTGCCACCGGCCACCAGTTCCTCGATGACATCCCAGAGGTCGAGGCGCGCACGTGGATCGAGCCCGGTGGTCGGCTCGTCGAGGAAGAGCACCGGCGGATTCGCCACCAGCGCGCCGGCCAGGTCGAGCCGTCGGCGCATGCCGCCCGAATAGCCCTTGACCGGTCGATCGGCGGCATCGCTCAGCCGGAAGCGCTCCAGCAATTCCCGCGCGCGCTCCTTACTGCGCTGTACGCCCATGTGATAGAGCCGGCCGACCATCTCCAGGTTCTCGAAACCGGTGAGATATTCGTCGACGGCGGCGTATTGCCCGGACGCGCCGATGCGTGAGCGCAGAGCCTGTGGATTGCGGAGCACGTCGATACCCGCGACGGTCGCGCGGCCGGCATCCGGAATGAGCAGGGTGGTGAGCACCCGGACCGTGGTGGTCTTGCCCGCACCGTTGGGTCCGAGCAATGCGGTGACGGTACCCTCGGGCACCGCCAGGTCGAGTCCGTCGAGAGCGACCAACTGGCCGTATCGTTTGACCAGCCCCTCGGCGACGATTGCGTCGGGCATGTTTCTCCTGAGGTTCGCTCGCTGCGGGCGAGGTGACCATTACCCGAGTCAGTATTGCCCTGTGCACCGACAATTTCCGGTGATTTTTCGTCGACCTGGGCTTTACCAGCGATCGATGCTCGCGAATCGCCATCGAACACAAAACGGTCGCATCCCTTTCCGGGCGGTGCTCGGGGGTGCCGGATCGGGATGCGACCGATTTCGATCCTGCCGCCAGATCCCCCTCCGATCGCGCGTAGCGCACTACCCGATTCAGGAACGGCCGGGTACTCGGGTCCCGCGGGCACGACATGCCCGTGCCCCAACGACACGCGACAAATCCGACCGAATCTGCCGTCCGGTCGATGAACCCCAGGAGTGATTCCGGACGCACAGCAACCGGTCGGCATGGTTTTCACATTTGTACAGACCGCTCAGTGAGCTCACGCCCCGGCCGTAAATCACTGCGCGACAACATTTTTGACAACAGTCACCGAATCGGCAAACAGGCCGACAACCGACCGGTCCGGCTACCTGGGCGGCGTCCGCACCCAGCGCAGGTGAGCCGTCCCGAAAAATCTTGGAAAGTGGTGATCCCCACGCACACACAATCCCGGAACATCGCGTAGGATCATTCACGTCGGCCCCTCCCCCCCGGGCCGACCTTACGCGGGCCTCGGCTAACTCCCCCCCTTCGCCGAGGCCCGCTCCCCATTTCCGGGGCCAGGTCAGCCCCACTCAGCTATCTGTCGGCACCGCCGGATTCTCCGCCATGCCGACCGATAGCCAGGCGGCCGTCAGCCGTTGCGCCCGTACCTTTCCGGCAGTCGCCAGCAACCGTTGATCCCGCTCCCACCGCTCGCGCACGACCGGATCGGCCTGTGCCCACAGCGGCTCCAGTTCCGTAAGTACCTGTTCGAAGTACGCGTACGCGCCGCCCAGTGCGATATGCCCACCCGGTGAGGTCGGCCGATCCATATCGAGACCACGCACGAAGGCGACCGCGGCGAGTAACCGCTGCAACGTCGCCCGCGGCCAACCGGACTCGCGCCCGACCCGCACCAGCCAGCCGAGGGTGGCCGCGAGCACATGGACGTCCTCGATGGTGCGGAACGGTTTGAGGTAATCCGAGTACCCGTCGCCGGGCAGCGGCTCGGCCGCGGCATCGGCGAATGTCACCGAGGCGTGTGGGATTTCGGGTGCGAAATGTACCGCGGGCAGATTCGTCACATCGACGCCGGGCTGTGCCGCGTCGACGAGTACCGCGCGCAGCCGGTTGCGACCGTCGGCCGCCGTGCCCGCGCTGGCGATCACCAACATCCGCCGCGCGAGTATCCCCAATGTGGTGAAGGTCTTGGTGCCGTTCACCCGCCAGCCGTTATCGGTCTCGGTCACCTCGGTCGCGATCGCGGACGGATGCGCGCCACCCGCCTCGGTCGCGGAGACCGCGACCAGCTCATCGGCCGGAAGTCCGGGCAGCAACGCACGCAGCGCCTGCTGATATCCGGACAGGAATGCGAAACCCAGTCGGTCCGCGCCGAATCCACCGGCGATCGCTATATCGATCGTGGTGCCGAACCGCTCGGCGGCCGCCCGATGCCGCGTCCACGCATCGGTGATCGACTCGAGCGGTGTCGGATCGAGCGCCTCGGTCAGCAGATAATCGAACACAGAGTCCACTCGTGCACGCTAACCGAGAATCGTCGCCCGGCTCGCACCCAGGAAGCTGGCGACTAGCCCGCAATCCTTATCCGGCACGCGGCGATGCGACAGCGGAATCTCAGGATCGCCAGGTATCACTGACTCGTCATCCCCCTCGTGAGGAGCCTGACCAGTGACGAAACCAGATCTCGAGCGCCGGAGGGCGCTGTACGACGCCGAGGCACGACTGTCCTGGGTGCTCGCCGCACTGGCCGGTCTCATCGGAGCCGCGGCCTTCATGCATACCGAGGGCTACTTCGTCACGTTCATGACCGGCAATACCGAACGCGCCGTGCTCGGCTACTTCCACGACGAACCCGATATCGCCGTCGCGGCGGCCCTGCTCATGCTCTCGTTCCTCGCCGGCGTCGTGGTTGCCTCCTGGTGTCGCACGCACTACTGGTCCGGTCATCCGCACGGGCCGACCCTGCTCACCACGCTCAGCCTCGCTGCGGCATCCCTGCTGGACGGCATCATCTACTGGGCGACGAACGCCACCAATATCGACCTCATCCCGATCCTGTTCGTCGCCTTCGGCGTCGGCGCGCTCAACACCTCGTTCGTCAAGAACGGCGAGGTCTCGATACCCCTCAGCTACGTCACCGGCACCCTCGTCAAAATGGGCCAGGGTATCGAACGCCATATCAGTGGCGGCGATTACGCCGACTGGCTCGGCTACTTCCTGCTCTATGCCGCCTTCTGCGCGGGCGCGCTGCTCGGCGGATTGCTGAGCCTGATCGTCGCGGGCTGGGCCATGCTCATCACCGCCACCGTGGTGTGCCTGATCACTACCTGCTTCACCTACCTGCACCTGGACCGCCACGGCCCGCCCACGACGAGCTGACCCACGTGCGCGTCGTCGAGGCGACGGATACGGTTGTCCGGTGGGGAGTTTCGAGGATCCAACGCCGGATCACCTTGCGGCACTTGCACAACACAGCACCTGGGCCGAAATTCGACCGCTATTGCGGCCGATTCTGCGTCCGACGACCTACAAACAGGCCGCACTCGACAACCTGCTGCACCGCTGGCCCGAGGCCGCCGAGATCGACACCCGGTTCGTCAGCCGACCGGCCTTCCCGTTCGTCGACGAATTGGTCGCGATAGACCTGCCGAACACGCGAACAGTCATCAACTACTCGACCATGGCGCTCTGGCCTGTTTCGGCCGACGAGGTCTTCACGGCGGCCCGCGAAAATCTGGAAGCCATTGCGCAGCCGCATGATCCGCGCGGCAACGCGATCCTCACCCGCACCGATCGCGACGGCAGTGCCTACCTCACCTCCTGGCCGCTCGCCCCGGGTTGGTTGGCGAGCTTCAGTCAGCGCTACGCCGGTCGCCGGCCCGTCGTCTTCATGCCCGACATCGACACACTGGTCGTGGTCCCCGATATCCCACACCTGCTCGCCCGCATCTACCGCCAAGTCGAGCAACAGTATGTGGATGCACGCCAACGCCTCTCGCCGCAGGGCTACACCCTCGACGAGGACGACACCGTCGTTCCCTTCGATCGCGCGGGCCGACACGAACAACACCAGGCTGCCGTCCGCGCCGGATACCGCCTTGCCATGTGGGAGTATGCCGTCCAAGCCCACTGGCTCAACCAGGCGCTCGAACGCGACCTCGAATTCACCCGCTACGACCTGAAGATGGCCATCGTCGGCGACTTGAAGCCGGCGGGCACCGACACCCACCCCTACACCTACACCGTCTGGGGCCAAGGCGTCGACTACCTGCTCCCCGCCGCCGACTACATCATGTTCGCCGGCACCGACGCCGACGACAACGCCGTTCCGATCTGCACCGTCCCGCTCACCGCGGCTCTCGAAATAACCGGCCTCACACCGATTCCCGGCATGTCCCCCATTCGCTTCGAAGCCCGCTTCTGGCCCGATGAAACGATGCTCACCCAGTTGAAGCAGGCCTCGGTCGCCCTGTGAGTCAAACCGGGACTCGGTCCGCATATCCGAACCCCCATGGCGAACCTGTGCAAAGATGGCACATCGCTCGAACCGCACGACCTTGCACGATGCAGGCCTAGTCGATTACGCGCAGAGCTTCACGCGTCGGCCGTCCGCCCACTCGGGCGCGACGCCCGGCCCCTTGGACGCAGCGACCACCGCATTTCGCGTCACTCAAAGCTGTTGATGAGCAAGCGATTTCGTTATGTCCATGGGACGCCGAGGCCGAAACCGTTCGAACCAGGAAAGGATGTATGAATAAGTGAAACCCGCGGATGAGATCCTCGAGCTGACCGATGAGTTCTACCAACATCCGCATGAGGTCTACGAGGCTTTGCGTAGGCGCGGCCCGATCCATCGCGTCCGCTTGGACGGGGTGCTCGGCTGGATGATCGTCGATCACGATGTGGCGAAACAGGCCTTCGCCGAGCCGACCATCAGCAAGAAGATCGGATCGCCGCGGGGACAAGCGGTCATGGCCGAACACGGCGCCGACGGCCAGTACGACGGCGCCATCAACGACAACATGCTTTTCGCCGACCCGCCGCAGCACACCCGTCTGCGCAGCCTCGTCGCGAAGGCGTTCGCGAGCCGCGCCATCCGAGATCTCGGACCGCGAATCGAGCAGATCGCCGACACCTTGCTGGATGACCTGGCCGCCCGCGAATCCGCCGACCTGATCGACAGCTATGCCTTTCCGGTGCCGATCTCGGTGATCTGCGAATTGCTCGGTGTGCCGGACGCGGACAAGGACGAATTCCGAGCCTGGACGGCCAACCTCGTCGACGACTCGGCCGACATCGACAAGCGCACCAGCGCTGGCCTGAGCTTTTTCACCTACCTGACGGACCTGATCGCCGAGCGTCGCGAACACCCCCTCGACGACCTGCTATCGGAACTCATCGTCGCGAAAGACGACGATGACCGACTCGACCAGCAAGAACTCATCTCCATGCTGTTCCTGCTGCTGACCGCCGGCCACGAGACCTCCGTCAACCTGATCGGCAACGCGCTGCTCGAGCTGCTGATCGACCCCCGAGCGGCCGACCGCCTGCGCGCCGACCCGAGCAAGATCCCCGCCTTCATCGAGGAAACCCTCCGCTTCCAGGGCCCGGTCCACTTCGGCACGGCCCGCTACACCACCGCCCCGATCACCTTGGGAAACAAAGACATCGGCGCGGACGAATTCATCATCATCTCCATCGCCGCAGCCAACCGCGATCCGAACCGATTCACCGATCCGAGCCGATTCGACCCCAACCGCAGCGACATCCGGAATATCGCATTCGGACACGGCATCCACTACTGCATCGGCGCCGCCCTGGCCCGCATGGAAGCAACCATCGCGCTCACCCGGCTACTGGCCCGCATCCCAGCAATGTCACTCGACGTACCGGGCACCGACCTGACGTGGCGCAAAAGCCTCCTCATCCGAGGCCTGACCACCCTCCCCGTCCACCTCTCGACCACCGCCGGGATCGATACCAAAGACTCCAAGATTCCCGTCAAAGCGGACCCGGCTGCCCCCGGACGGAACCCGACAACCTGGGCGAGCCACAGTTTTCAACGGTCTAGCCGACTCCTGCCCGCACCCTTAGCGCGATCCACCGCGCAACCCCAACCCGGGGGCTGATGCGGCATCCAGGCAGAGCGCTATCTACCTACGCACTGGGCACATCCATAACCTAGGGCCCCCCCGATCTACCGATGCGAAGCCGGCACGTGACGGACAGTATGAGTGCCATCAGTGAGAACACTGTGGAGTCTCATTTCATCCGAGTGGAGGATCTCTTGAACCGTGCCATGCTGAGTGCATTTGCCGCCGCGGCGATTTCGCTGACGATCGGTCTGCCGTCGGCGACAGCGGCAGCGTCCCCGGACGAGCTTGCGGCGGAATCCATACCGGCCACCCGAACCGTGGTGACAGCTCCTTTCGATCCCGTTTGCCCCCTCTGTTTCCTGCGCGAACTGCTCGAAAGCGGCTCCAGTCACCCGTAAACGATCTCGTAGACCGTACGGCAGGGTCTACCAAGGGGCCGTTGCATGGACACATCCCGACGGGGCCGGTACCGCAGAAGGGTTACCGGCCCCGTTGTCGTTTCCGGGTCGGGGATGCGGAAGGTGGCACGACGGGTCGGCGGATAGGACGTAACGGTCCGGGGGCAGCCGGTCCACATAGCGCCGTAGCCAACCGGCGAGCGTGACAAGCGGCTCGTCAGCCGTAGCGCGTTGGATGGCGAGGACATGCTCGGCCTCGACAGGGCCGACACTGTCGAGCAGTCCGGCCCAGCAGATCGCGGCGGCTTGGTCGTCGAGACTCTGCGAGATCGCGACGACGGCCGTTACGCCGAATGCGGAGCGAGTAATAGGTGAGCCCGTCGACGCGGGTACAGATGCGAGGGGCGGGCACGCGCACCTTTCGGTCGCGCGTCGAATCCCCTCGAATTCGATATGTGGACCGGTGTGGACCTGGCCCGACCTAGACCATAGATCTAGGTCGCGACCTGAACGGTTCCTGGTGGAGCCTAGGGGAATCGAACCCCTAACCCCTGCCTTGCAAAGGCAGTGCTCTGCCAATTGAGCTAAGGCCCCGAATCCCTACTGTCCGAGGACAGTTCAGCGGGTGGTGACTTCGTGCCACAGGTCCGCATCGTCACGCTTGCGCAGCTTGGTGATTCCGATGAGAACCGCGACCACGACACCGACCGTGAGAAGAATTTTCATGATTCCCACCCTACTGTGATGTTCGGGAGTGGGCCTAGGAGGACTTGAACCTCCGACCTCTTCGTTATCAGCGAAGCGCTCTAACCGCCTGAGCTATAGGCCCCTATTTCCTGTTCGGATCACCCGCCGGAGCTGCTAACCGAACCGAGGCACGAGATTACCTTACCCGCCCACCGAAGACCAAAACGGCCGGTCACCGCCCTGCGCGAGGACAGTGACCGGCCGCGCGGACACCGTTCTAGTCGGGGTCGGCCAGGGTCACCTGGATGCCGCCGACGAGGTCACAGCACTGGTTGTAGATGAAGACGCCGACGGTCGCCAATGCGGTGAAAAGCACCACATTGATCAGCCCGATGACGCCCGCGTAGCCGAATACCGAACCGGCATCGACCAACCCGACCGAGCCGCTGTCGGAGGAGACCATATCGGTGAAGGTGCTGTTGAGCCGCTCCCACACACCCATGCCCTCGAGCACGATGTAGAGCAGACCGACCGCGAGCATCCACACGAAGAACATGGCCACGCTGATCACCAGCGAGATCTTCAGGGTCGACCACGGGTCGATCCGGCGGATCTGCACCGTGGCCCGCAATGGCTCACCGGAGGCGACGGCCGCCGCGACGGCGACCGGAACCGCCGGCGAGACCGGTACGGACTGCGGGCCCGGGGTTTCGACGGGCAGCGGGTGCCGGATGTCGGACAGGTCCGGCATGTCCTTGATCAATTCCGGGCGGGCGATGCTGCGGGTCGGCCCGTCGATGCCGACGGACTTCACCATCGCCGCTTCCTTGCGCGCCGCCTTGGCCGCGAGATCCGCGGTGGTGCGGGCATTGCCGCCACCGAGACCACCGCCACCGCCGAGACCACCGCCACCGCCAGCACCACTGCCGCCGCCGCTGAGCCCGCCACCGCCGAGCCCACCGCCGGTGGAATTCGGGCGACCGGTCACCGGCGACTGTCCGGGGCGATACAGGTTCGACTGTGGCTCCCGCTGCGGCAGTTGCGACCAGCCCTCCTGGAAGGGCGACTGGCCGCCGCCGTTCGATGCCGGGCGGTCGCCTGCTTCCGGCGCGACCGGCTCGCCTGGGTTACCCGGCCGAGCCGCCCGCTGGTCGAATGCCTCGTGCCCGTCCGCACCCGAGCTCGGCTCCGGCGCTTTGAACGCGACTTCGCCTTGCTTGCTGTGCATTTCGTGCGGCTGGGCCCCTCCCTGCGGGCCACTCGGCTGGCCGTTCTCGGCCGATGCGACCGGCCGTGGGATCGGCCGCGGCGGAATCGGTGACGGTGCGATCCGTTCGGTTACACCGTTCGTCTGGTGCCGCTCGTCGTTCGGCTGATTCGTGGTCAATGGGAATCCTTAGATCCGTTCGTTGCCGCCGCTGTGGGGTTACTGCTCAGAGGAACCGGTGTCGCCGTCTCCGCCGACGAGCGAATCAGGATCGGGTTCGTCGGCATTGCGCGCGATAGCAAGCAACGTATCGCCATCGGCGAGGTTCATCAATCGCACGCCCTTGGTCTGTCGTCCAGCCTTACGAACCTGCTTCGCCGCCGTCCGGATAACACCACCGCCGGACGTGATCGCATACAACTCATCCTCGTCGTCGACGATGAGCGCACCGACCAGGGTGCCACGCTTGGTGTCATATTGGATAGTCAATACACCTTTACCGCCGCGACCCTGCGGGGTGTACTCCTCGATCGCGGTCCGCTTGGCATAACCGCCGGAAGTCGCGACGAGCAGATAGGTGTCGGCGCGAACCACATTGAGCGACAACAGTTCATCGTCGGCATTGAACCGCATGCCCTGCACACCGGAAGTGGCGCGGCCCATCGGACGCAGTGCCTCATCGGTGGCGGAGAAGCGGATCGACTGGCCGCGCGCCGAAACCAGCAGCAGATCGTCATCGGCCGAGCACAGCACGGCGCCGACCAATTCGTCGTCGTCGCGCAGGTTCACCGCGACGATGCCGCCGCTGCGGTTGGAGTCGAAATCGGACAGCTTCGACTTCTTGACCAGGCCGTTCTTGGTGGCGAGCACCAGATAGGGCGCATCCTCGTAGCCCTTGATCTGGATGATCTGGGCGATCTTCTCATCCGGCTGGAAGGCCAGCAGATTCGCGACGTGCTGACCGCGCGCGGTCCGGCTGGCCTCGGGCAGTTCGTATGCCTTGGCCCGGTACACCCGGCCCTTATTGGTGAAGAACAGCAGCCAGTCGTGCGTGGAGCTGATGAAGAAGTGCTTGACGATGTCGTCCTGCTTGAGGCCCGCGCCCTGCACGCCCTTGCCGCCGCGCTTCTGGCTGCGGTACAGGTCGGTCTTGGTGCGCTTGGCGTAACCGGTCTCGGTGACCGTGACGACCACATCCTCGCGGGCGATGAGATCCTCATCGGCCATATCGCCGTCATTGGCCACGATCTTGGTGCGCCGCTCGTCGCCGTACTTCTCGACGATCTCGGCCAGTTCGTCCCGCACGATCGCGCGCTGGCGCTCCGGCTTATCGAGAATGTCCTTGAGGTCGGCGATTTCGGCCTCGATCTTGGCCAACTCGTCGATGATCTTCTGCCGCTCCAGGGCGGACAGCCTGCGCAACTGCATATCGAGGATGGCCGTGGCCTGGATCTCGTCGATATCCAGCAACTGCATCAGGCCGGTGCGCGCGGTGTCGGTGTTGGCCGAACGCCGGATCAGCGCGATGACCTCGTCCAGCGCGTCCAGCGCCTTGACCAGACCGCGCAGGATGTGGGCGCGCTCTTCGGCCTTGCGCAGCAAGTACCTGGTACGCCGGACGATGACTTCCAACTGATGCTCGACGTAGAGCCGGATCATCTGATCCAGGCGCAGCGTGCGTGGTACGCCGTCGACGATCGAGAGCATGTTGGCACCGAAGCTGGTCTGCAGCTGGGTGTGCTTGTAGAGATTGTTCAGCACCACCTTGGCAACGGCGTCGCGCTTGATGGTGACCACGATCCGCATACCCGCGCGGTCCGAGGACTCGTCGTGGATATCGGAGATGCCCGCGATCTTGCCGTCCTTCACCTGCTCCGCGATGGAGTTGATGAAGTTGTCGGTGTTGACCTGGTACGGCAGCTCGGTGATGACGATCGTGGTGCGGCCGCGGTTGTCCTCTTCGATCTCGACCACACCGCGCATCCGGATCGAGCCACGACCGGTGGTGTAGGCATCCTGAATGCCCTGATTACCGACGATGAGGCCGTAGGTCGGGAAGTCCGGACCCTTGACCCGCTCCATACAGGCCGCCAGCGTCGCCTCTTCGTCGGCGTCGTAGTTCTCCAGCGCCCAGTAGATCGCCTCGGCCAACTCGTTGAGGTTGTGCGGCGGGATATTGGTCGCCATACCGACCGCGATGCCGTTGCTGCCGTTCATCAACAGGTTGGGCACGCGGCTGGGGAGAACGGTCGGCTCCTGTGAGCGACCGTCGTAGTTCGGCGTGAAATCGACCGTCTCGTGGTCGATTTCGCGCAGCAGCTCCATGGCCAGCGGAGTCAGGCGGCATTCGGTGTACCGCATGGCGGCCGCGCCGTCATTGCCGCGGGAGCCGAAGTTTCCCTGACCGTCGACCAGCGGATAGCGCAGCGACCACGGCTGGGCCATGCGGACCAGGGTGTCGTAGATCGACGCGTCACCGTGCGGGTGGTAGTTACCCATGGTCTCGGCGACCGGGCGGGCGGACTTCACATAGCCGCGGTCGGGCCGGTAGCCGTTGTCGTACATCGCGTAGAGCACGCGGCGATGCACCGGCTTGAGGCCGTCGCGGACGTCGGGCAGCGCGCGGCCCACGATCACGCTCATCGCGTAATCGATGTAGCTGCTCTGCATTTCGTTCTGGATATCGACCGGCTCGATCCGGTCACCCGCTCCGCCGTTGGGTGGCAGCGTGGTTTCAGTCATCTAAAAGTCTCCTTTGGCACCGGACGTGGAATTGCGCGTCACGCCGGTTACACGTCGAGGAAGCGAACGTCCTTGGCATTGCGGGTGATAAAGCTGCGACGTGCCTCGACGTCCTCACCCATCAGGATGGAGAACAGCTCGTCGGCCGCGGCGGCATCGTCGAGGGTGACCTGACGCAGCACCCGCACCGAGGGATCCATGGTGGTCTCCCAGAGCTCCTTGGCGTTCATTTCGCCGAGACCCTTGTAGCGCTGGACACCGTCGTCCTTGTTGATCTTCTTGCCCGCGGCGAGACCCGCCTCGAGCAGGCCGTCGCGCTCGCGATCGGAGTAGGCGAACTCCGGATCGGACCGCTGCCACTTGAGCTTGTAGAGCGGCGGCTGCGCGAGATACACGTGCCCGTGCTCGACCAGCGGCCGCATGAAGCGGAA
This sequence comes from Nocardia pseudovaccinii, assembly GCF_050942345.1. Classification (NCBI taxonomy): domain Bacteria; kingdom Bacillati; phylum Actinomycetota; class Actinomycetes; order Mycobacteriales; family Nocardiaceae; genus Nocardia; species Nocardia pseudovaccinii. The sequence goes on along the minus strand of NZ_CP192074.1, from coordinate 8,139 downwards.
CAGCAGCGTCAGCAGCAGGGTCGAGATGTGCTGGCCGTCCACGTCGGCGTCGGCCATCAGCACGATCTTGTGATACCGCAGCTTGGCGATATCGAATTCGTCGTGGATGCCGGTGCCGAAGGCGGTGATGATCGACTGGACCTCGTTGTTCTTGAGGACGCGGTCGATGCGGGCCTTCTCGACATTGATGATCTTGCCGCGCAACGGCAGGATCGCCTGGTACATCGAGTCGCGGCCGGATTTGGCCGAGCCACCGGCGGAGTCGCCCTCCACGATGTAGATCTCGGACTTGCTCGGATCCTTGGAACGGCAGTCGGCCAGCTTGCCGGGCAGGCCGCCGAGGTCGGTGGCGCTCTTACGACGCACCAGTTCGCGCGCCTTACGCGCGGCGACGCGGGCCTGTGCGGAGGAAACCGCCTTGTTCACAATGGTCTTCGCATCGGCCGGATTGGCCTCGAACCAGTGCGAGAGGTGCTCGTTGCAGGTGCGCTGCACGAACGACTTGACCTCGGTATTGCCGAGTTTGGTCTTGGTCTGGCCCTCGAACTGCGGTTCGGAGACCTTCACGCTCACGATGGCGGCCAGACCCTCGCGGATATCGTCACCGGTGAGGTTGCCGTCCTTCTCCTTGAGCAGCTTCTTGTCCTTGGCGTACTTGTTGACCACCGTGGTGAGGGCCGCGCGGAAGCCCTCTTCGTGGGTTCCGCCCTCATGGGTGTTGATGGTGTTGGCGAAGGTGTGCACCGACTCCGAGTAGCCGGAGTTCCACTGCATCGCGACCTCGAGCTCGTGCCCGGTGCCCTTGCCGGTGAACGCGACGACGGAGTTGTGGATGGCCTGCTTGGTCCGGTTGATATGCCGGACGAAATCCTCCAGACCACCCGGGTAGTGGTAGGTCCGCGTCTTGACCTTGTGCTCGACCGGCGCGGCGGGCGCATCCGGATCGGCATGCTTCGGCGCCTCGGCGGTATCGCTCACCACCTCGTCGATGACGTCGGTCTCGGCCACCCGCTCGTCGGTCAGGGTGATGGTGAGGCCCTTGTTCAGGAACGCCATCTCCTGCAGACGGCGCGCGACCGTCTCGAAGTTGTAGATGGTGGTCTCGAAGATGTTCGGGTCGGCCCAGAAGCGAATCGTGGTGCCGGTGCGCTTGGTCGGATCGCCCTGCATCAGCTTGCCGGGCTTGGAATCCTTGTATTCCTGCGTCCAGTGGTACCCGTCCACGTCCACATCCGCCTCGAGGCGGGTGGAGAGCGCGTTTACCACGGAGATGCCGACACCGTGCAGACCGCCCGACACCGCATAGGAATCGGAGTCGAACTTGCCGCCTGCGTGTAGCTGGGTCATGACGACCTCGATGGTGGGCACACCCTGGGCGTGCATGGCCACCGGGATACCGCGGCCGTCGTCGATCACCTCGACGCCACCGTCCGCCAGCAGTTTCACATCCACCTGCGTCGCGTACCCGGCCATCGCCTCATCGACCGAGTTGTCGACGACCTCCCAGATCAGGTGATGCAGACCGCGCTCACCCGTGGAGCCGATGTACATACCGGGCCGCTTGCGAACGGCTTCGAGACCTTCGAGGACGGTGATGGATTCGGCACCGTAATTGCCTGACTTGGGCTTGTTCGAGCCGTCTGCGTTGGAGTCCATGGCAGCCACTGGTCGGTAGCTCTCCTTACTTGCTGATCCTTGGCGCAGCGGTCGGCCGGCACGCGTGGGTCCCAGTCTGATTCTGGTCGTGAAATACGGGTCCACGCGCGGGCTGTACGGAACGCGCCGAAAGGTTCGCCGCTAGTTACCCCACCATCCTACTGGTAGACCCAAGCCACAATGCACCTACGACACCCCTGACGGCTCCGTGGATGCGAGAAATCGACCGAGCACGGGTCGGTTCCGCCTTCAACCTCTTTGAGTCCATCAGATTCGGCCTGAGAGTTGCCTGTGTGGCGGAGCCGTGATCGCGGCCTCGTGCGTGGGTAGCCGCCGCATAGTTCAGCCTACGTTGCGGACCCGCACATGACGGCCGCGGCGTTCCACGTGAAACTGAGCTATGCGCTGGACTGTCGCTTATCCGTAGGTGTCCCGTGGACCTCGGCCTTTGATATGCCGCTCGCCCTTGCGCCAGCTCGGCGCCGCTGGACCGGTGATCCTCAAGGATGTGACCACGCCCTGTCCCACCGCCGCATTGATCTTCGCCAGGATCTGGCCCTGCAGCATACGCAGCTGGGTGGCCCACGCCGTGGATTCGGCGGCGATGCTCAGCACGCCGTCCTTCAATGTCATCGGGGTCGCATGGGAGGCGATGTCCTCACCGACCACACCGGCCCAGCGGCCGAAGACCATGCCCTCGGCGACCTTGGCCGACCAGCCCCGATTCTTCGCGATGGCGCCGGCCAGGCTCGAAAGCAGTTGCGGGTCACGGTCATCAGGCCGCGCGCCGGACCAGCCGGTGCGGCGGCGGGCTCCGGTGCGCAGCCGACGCGGCGACGCCCGGCCCTGCCCCACCGATTTACCGCTCGCCTTCGCGGCCGCCCGCGCCTCCTCCAGCGCACGTCGCGCCAGATCAATACCGCGCAACTCCGGCTCCGGCTCGGATGCGGATGCATTCGACGCAGTCGGATCGCTCACGACTGCGCCTCGCTGACGCTCGGCTCCGCCGCGCGCGACTGCGCGCTGTATTGATGGTTCACTCGCTGACGCTCGCTCACGAGGTCCGCCTCTCTCCCCGCCGCCGTTCGCGCGCTGGTTGCCGACGCGTCGCATTGCAATCGGCGCTGATCTTACCGACGCGACGGGGATCCGACGGTGCCCGATCAACCGGTGGCGGCGTCGGATTCCCGGTCGGCGATTCGGGAGATGCGGCCGTCCGCACCGCCGTTCGTTTCAACCCGGAGCGGAACCGCGGAAAGTTCCACGGGCACGTCCTCGGGGACCGCGGCGGTGATCAGCACCTGTTCGGCACCGGCCGCAACCTCGGCGAGCGCCGTGCGTCGGCGGCGATCGAGTTCGGCGAATACGTCATCGAGCAGCAGTACCGGTTCGGCACCGGTGGCGCGCAGCAGTTCGAAGGCCGCAAGCCGCAGCGCCAGCGCGAACGACCACGACTCACCATGGCTGGCAAAGCCTTTCGCGGGGGCGGTGCCGAGCATCAGATCCAGATCGTCGCGGTGCGGGCCGACCAGACAGACCCCGCGCTCCAATTCCTTCGGCCGCGCCGCTGCCAGTTCGCGCAGCATATTCGCCTCCAGCGCCGCGACGTCATCGGGCTGCGGTGCGCGCGCCGGGTCCAGGAATTCCGGCGGCAGGCTCGCGCTGCGGTAGCCGATTGCGGCGGGGCGTGATTCGGGCGCGATCGACGAGTACGCCTGTGCGAGATAGGGGTACATATCGTGCACCAGGCGCAGTCGCTGTGCGAGCAGCACCGAGGCGTGGGTCGCCAAATGCCCGTCCCATACATCCAGGGTGCTGAGCTCCGCCTTCGAGCGGGCTTGGCGCCCAGCGGATTTCAATAGGGCCGAGCGCTGTCGCAGCACCCGGTCGTAGTCGGCGCGCACGGCGGCCAGCCGCGGCAACCTGGCTGTGCACAACTCGTCGAGGAAGCGCCTCCGTTCACCCGGATCGCCGCGGACCAGGGCGAGATCCTCCGGTGCGAAGAGCACCGTCTGCAGAATGCCGAGGATTTCTCGCGGCCTACGCACCGGAGATCGGTTGATCTGCGCACGATTCGCGGCGCCCTGGTTCAATTCGAGGTCGATGCGCAGTTCGCGGCCCGCGTTCACGACCGTCGCGCCGATCCTGGCGCGTTCGGTGCCGATACGGATCAGCGGTGCGTCGGCGGCGACCCGATGTGAGCCCAGGGTGGCGAGGTAGCCGACCGCCTCGAGCAGGTTCGTTTTGCCGTTGCCGTTGGCCCCCAGAAAAACCGTTCGGCCTGGGGATAATTCGAGCTCGGCGTGCTCCCAGGAGCGGAAGTCGCGCAGTGACAGCGTCCGGATGAACACCCGTCTACTCCGCTCCGGCCGTCGTCATCGCCGTTTTCTGCCGCTGTCGGCGACGAATCGGGCGCAAACCACAACATCTTGTGGTCCATCCACTGTCTGTGGACGAACTGTGGATAAATCGCATCGCCGCCGATGCTCAGCCCGGCAACCGAACCGGCATCAACAGGTAGATGTACGGGCTTTCCAGTGCGACGAACGCACCGGACTCCGTCACCTTGGGTTCCTCGTCGCTCGCGGGCAGCAGCACCGCGGGACGGCTCGGCGTGGTGAAGCCGAAGGTGACCCGATCGGCGTGCAGCGCGGAGAGGCCGTCGATGAGGTAGCCCGGATTGAACGCGATTGTCAGTGACTCACCGCGGAATTCGGCCTCCAGCCACTCCTCGGCGCGACCCGCGTCATCGCCGCCCGCCGAGAGCAGCAGCCCCTCGTCGGTGAATTCCAGCCGAACCTGCGCACCGCGCTCGGCGACCAGCGCGACACGCTTGATCGCGTCGGTCAACGTGGCGACCGGGAGGGTGGCGATCGAGGTGTGCTCCTTGGGGAGCAATTGGCGGAACTTGGGGAATTCCGCATCGAGCAGCCGAGTAGTGGTCCGGCGGCCCCCATTCACGATGCCGAGCAGGCCGTCCGCGCCACTGCCGGTGCCGAGCGAAAGCTGTACGGGAGCATCGGAGGGACCCAGCGTCTTCGCGGCCTCCGACAGTGTCCGGGCCGGAATCAGCACCGAAGTCTCGATATCGGTGCGGGTGGGCTGCCATTCGATGTGCCGGACCGCCAACCGGAATCGGTCGGTGGCCGCGAGCACGACCTGCGGTCCCTCGATCTCGACCCGGATGCCGGTGAGCATCGGCAGCGTGTCGTCGCGTCCGGCGGCGACCGCCACCTGGCCGACCGCCTCGGCGAAGACATCGACGCTCAGCTCGCCGGTCTGCTGCGGCACCTCGGGCAGCTGGGGATAGTCCTCGACCGGCATGGTCGGCAGCGAGAACTTCGCACTGCCACAGGTGATCAGCACACGGGTGCCGTCGATGGCGACATCGACCGGCTTATTGGACAGCGCCTTGGTGATATCCGCGAGCAGTCGGCCGGAGACGAGCACCTCGCCGGGTCCGGCGACCTCGGCCGCGACGCGCATCTGCGCGGAGACCTCGTAGTCGAAGCCGGAGACGGTCAGCCCGTTCTCGCCCGCCACGAGCAGTACGCCGCCGAGTACCGGGACCGGAGGCCGCGACGGGAGGCTTCGTGCCACCCATGCAACGGACTCGGCGAAATCCTCTCGGGCGACCCGAAATTTCATACTCGCCAGCTCCATCGCCCGTTCTGTCCTCTCCCGGTTCCGTGATCTCTGTCGGCTTCGTCAGCGTTGATTCTCGAAAGGGGGTGCTGTACCTGCCGCCTTGCAGTCTGGCATAGGCGACCGACATTGAACCGTACTCGTCCGGGCCAGCTGAACCTAGTCCGACCCTCCGGTTGTTCTGTGTAGCGAACACGATCCGTGCTGCGAAATATCGAGCAAGGAGAACAGGTGCGGGTGAATCGCGCGGATGTGTCGCCCCCTCTTCTCCTTGCTTGTCTCGGCGAGTGGCTCGGGTGCCGATGCTCACTGATCGACTTTCCACACATCCTGTTTTGAAGAGAGATCTTCAAGAAGAAGAACTGAAGTAGTAGTAGGCACTGTGGAATCTGTGGACTGCGGACGAATCCGCAGGTCCGGGGGCGTGGCGCGGTGGGGATGACCGCTGGGTGACTCGAGGATGAACGGATGGGGGTTGTGGACGTTGCGGGTTTGTCCCCCATTCATCCTCGAGCGCTCCTCGAGTTGTTCCACCTGATTCACCAGGTTGTTCACACGTGTGCACCGAATCGTGGACAGCTCGAGGAATCCTCGAGGACTCCACACGGACTCCTCGAGGATTCCCCAAGCCGCTGACCGGGCCCATCGCTGGTCAGGGCCTGTGTGTGGATGCGGCTGTGGACTCTGTTGATTCCACCCCTGTTAGCAATGGATCCACGATCATCCGCACAGCCTGTGGACGAACCGGTGCACAACTCAGAGTTTCCTCGAGGACTCCACAAGAATTCCTCGAGGAGTCCACAGGGCATAAAAAAGCACCGCCCCAGGTCAGGGGCGGTGCCGAGGTGTTAGTGCCGGTCAGCGCGAACGCTGTTTAATCCGGGCTGTTAGTTCTTGTACTTGGTCGTACACGCGGCGCCGCTCGGTCATCTCCTTGCGCACTTTCTTCTCCGCGTACATGACCGTGGTGTGGTCGCGACCGAAGGCCTGGCCGATCTTGGGTAGCGATAGATCCGTTAGTTCCCGGCATAGATACATGGCGATCTGCCGGGCCTGGGCCAGCGGCCGGGCCTTACCCGGCCCGGTCAGCTCCTCGAGCGTGGTGTTGAAGTATTCGGCGGTGACGGCCATGATTGTGGCCGCGTTGATCTCCAGCGTCGCGGTATCCGGCATGAGATCGCGCAGTACGACCTCAGCCAACGGCAGATCCAACGGCTGGCCGTTCAGTGAGGCGAAGGCCGTCACCCGGATCAGCGCACCCTCCAGCTCGCGGATATTGCGCTCGACCCGACTGGCGATCAGTTCCAGCACGTCGTGCGGCACGTCGAGCCGGTCCATCCGCGCCTTCTTGCGCAGAATCGCGATGCGCGTCTCCAACTCGGGCGGCTGCACATCGGTGATCAGGCCCCATTCGAACCGGGTCCGCAGCCGCTCCTCCAGCGTGGCCAGCTGCTTGGGCGGCCGGTCGGAGGACACCACGATCTGCTTATTGGCGTTGTGCAAGGTGTTGAACGTATGGAAGAACTCCTCCTGGATACCTTCCTTGCCCTCGATGAACTGGATGTCGTCGACCAGCAGAATGTCGGTCTCGCGGTAGCGGCGCTTGAATGCGACCTTGCGGTCGTCCCGCAGACTGTTGATGAAGTCGTTGGTGAATTCCTCGGTCGATACGTACTTCACCCGCATGCCGGGGAACAGCCGCTGGGCATAGTGTCCGGCCGCGTGCAGCAGATGGGTCTTGCCGAGACCCGAGGCGCCCCAGACGAACAGCGGGTTGTAAGCGCGCGCGGGCGCCTCCGCGATCGCGACCGCCGCGGCGTGCGCGAACCGATTGGACGCGCCGATGACGAACGTCTCGAAGGTGTACTTGGCATTCAGGCTCGCCGAGGAATTCGACGGCGCCGGATTCTCCTGCGACTTGGTGAAGTAGGTCGGCCACGAATTGCGGACATTGACGACGGGTTCGTCGTCGTGCGAGTTGTCCGAGATCGGCTCGCGGACGGATTCGTGCGCGGCCGCGATGGCCGGATCGGTGCCCGGCCGGGATTCTCGTGCCGATGCCGCCTCCCGCATCGGCGCGCGGCTCTGCGCCCGCACCGGTTCCGGTGTCGGCTCCGGATTGAACAGAGACTCCTGGCCGGGCGGCACCGAATCACGTCGCGGCGGGAGTCCGGATTCGCGGCGAGGCGCGGGCGGTTCATGCCGTTCGCCATTGGTCTGGCTCGGGTATTCGCCACGGCTCGGGTATTCGTCGGTCGGGTACTCCCCCGCCACTTCGTATCCGGGCACCGGCAGGTACTCGGGTTGGCCCGCGTATTCGGGCGCGGCCTCATAGTCGGGTGCCGCCGAGTACTCCGGTCCGGCCGCGAATTCGGGCGCGGCCGGGTAATCGTTGTGCTGTGCATAACGCGGCGGGGCGTATTCGGTGCGTCCGGGATAGTCGGGGGCGGGATAGCCCGCCGGACCGCGACCGCTGTCGCGGCTCCGCTCGGGCCGACTCGTCATGCGCGCGTGACGCGGATTATTGCCGGGGCGTTCGGTCGGCTGCGTCGCCGGAGCCGCGATCCGGACGCCGAGGCCCTCGACCTGCGGACCGAGACGACGGCCCAGCGAGCGCAGAATGGGTTCCCGCAGATCGCGTTCGATGGCCTCCTGGGCCAACGACGATGGCACCGAGAGCAAGGCGAATCCCTGCGCCACGGTCAGCGGCTTGACCAGTTTCAGCCAGGCCTGCTGTGCCCGGGACACCGGCGGGATGGCACCATCGGCCGAGCCGGTGGTGAGTTCGGCGACCACCTCCGGCCACACGGTGGCCAACACGTTCTGCTCGTCGTCCAT